>CAVSEA010000030.1:0-10203 GCA_963726915.1 uncultured beta proteobacterium | reverse complement strand
TTCGAATGGGATGCCCTGCTCAGCCGTTGCGAAAGCCCGCCCGCACCGGAACCTGATTGCCCTTGGCGTACATGCACTGCACATACGCGTTGTCGTAGCGACGCTGGATGGTGACGTTGTTCCAGCCGGATGCGTTGGCTCCGGCGGCGCTGCCGAAGAGCAACCCCGTTCCGGCGCCGATCGCAGCACCCTGGCCCGCCTGGCCGGTTACCGCACCGATCGCCGCACCCGCGGCTGCACCGATAAGCGTCGCAGCGGCGGCCGTGTTGCCCGCCGACTGATCCGGTACCTGCTGTCCCGGAGGTGCGTTGATGCCCAAAGTCGACTGCGCGAACTGCTGACAGGCAAAATTGTCGGCCTGGAACGCTTCGAAACTCTTGCTCGTACCAGGGAGCACCATCACGGTTGGGCCGGCGGGCACCGTGACGCAACCGGCAAGCATAAGCGCGGCAATCAAGCCAAGATAACGGGTGGTTGTAGTCATTGACTCCCCCTGGTCCCTGCTACTGGTACTGAGGGCCCGGCGCAGGTCGCGAGTTGTTGTTCGGTACCACCTTCAGCCATTCCTTATTGCATTGCTGCACTTGTGGGAAATAGCCCGGCGGATCGATGCAGTAATGCCAAAACTCGTTTGCCGGAGCACTGCGCGCAGGAGGAGCGGAGGAATACGCGCCGTCGACGACTTGGTCGCGCTGGATGAATACCACCGGACCCTGATCCACGAAGGTCGGCGTACTAACGACCTGCGGACCCCAACCCCATCCCCACCCGCCCCAAACTGGCGCGACGCCCGGCCACCACCACGTGCCGGGCAAGCCGAACGAGACCCCAACCCACGTGTTGCCCCGCCAGCCACAATTCCAGCAGCCGCCACGCCAGCCCGTGTTCCAACCGCCGTGCCAACCGTTATTCCAGCTCCCGCCACCGCCATGCCAGCCGCCGTTCCAGCTCCCGCCACCACCATGCCAGCCGCCACCGCCGCCGTTCCAGCTGCCACCACCACCGTGCCAGCCGCCCGCACCACCGCTCCAGCCGCCCGCACCACCGCTCCAGCCGCCGCCCATGCCGCCGTGCATCCCGCCACCGCCGCCGCGCGACTGCGCGGCGACCAAGCCTGAGCCGAGTGCGAACATGGCCGCCACAAAAATTGTAACTATTCGTTTTTGCATGAAAATCCTCCTTCACACGCCATAGCTTAGACTTAACGTTTGAGCGCTAGTTCGGATTACAACGATAGCGCAAAAAGGAGGATAGCGCAGCACGCATCGCTGCCGCTGGAGACCGCCGGGCGGTTACTTTGGTATCCTTGGGCAATGTTCGGATATCAAAGGAAATAATCATGGCCAACGAGACTGCGCCCCGCGGCATCGAAGCGAAAATGGACGCGGCGTCGCTGTACCGGGAAGAGATCTATACCGACCGCGCAGCCGGAACAATCCGCGTTCTCACTCCGGTAACTCGCGACGGCGGACCGGATCAGACGCGCCCGTCGGTATACGTCGGCGAGGCCCAGATTCTAACCAACATGGGCCCATTGCCGATCAGTTTCGAGATTGGCGCCAAGACCCTGGGCGAGGCGGTGCAGAAATACGGTGACGCTGCCAAAGAGGGCATCGAAAACGCGGTCCGCGAGTTGCAGGAATTGCGCCGCCAGCAGTCCTCTTCGATTCTCGTCCCGGGGCAGACACCGGGGCTTCCCGGTGGACTGCCCCCGATGGCGGGCGGCAAGATCAAGATGCCCTGAGCTGGCGCATGCAGCGCCTCAACGACGCCAGGCAGGGACGCGTGGTGTTTCGATAGCCCAATCCGGCGCTGTGAAGCGTGCACTCAGAAAATCGGCGAAAGCACGCACCTTCGCCGACAGGTTCCGGCGGCTCGGATACGCGACGTAAATATTCCCCGGCGGCGACTCGAACCGGCGCAGGATCGGCGTCAGCCGCCCGGCGCGCACGTCTGGCCCGACGAGGAAATCCGGTTCCAGGACGATCGCTGCGCCGGCAACCGCGAGCGCGGTGAGAAACCGGCCGTAATTCGCGTGCACGGGACCCGCCACCTTCATGCTGCGGTCACGTCCCTCCCTGTCGCGAAAGGGCCAGACATGCTTGGCTAACGAGTATTCATAAGTCAGGCACGCATGGGCGGCGAGGTCTTCCGGAGTATTCGGTTCGCCGTGCGTGGCCAGATACGATGGAGACGCGCAGCACACGAGCCTTGTCTCGCCGATCTTCCGGCCGATCACGTTCTGACTGCCGATCGCACCGATGCGCACCGCCGCATCGAAGCCCTCATCGACGAGATCGGCCGCGCGATCGGAGAGTTCCACGTCAAAATGCATTTCCGGGTAGCGCGCGATGAACTCGGCTATCGCCGGCGCAAGATGGCGCACACCGAAAGTCGTCCCGCAGGTGAGACGCAGCGTGCCGCGCGGCCTGATCGTCCCCGCGCCTGCCGACTGCTCGGCTTCGTCGAGATCCGCAAGCAGCTGGACGCAGCGTTCGTAGAATATGCGGCCGCTTTCAGTAAGCGACAGCCGGCGTGTCGTGCGGTTGAGCAGCCGCGCATCCAGGTGGGTTTCCAGTTCGGCGACTTGCCGCGACACCGCCGAGACCGATATGCCGAGGCGCTCTGCAGCGCGGACGAAGCTTCCGGCCTCGACGACCTTCGCGAACGCACTGATGGCCTGAAAGCGGTCCATGGGAAAACGAACAGTATTGTTGCGAATTGTGCAATGGTCTTTCCCATTGTCCCCTATTTATCCCGTCATATTCAAGGTGCAAACTGGGCAGGTGCTTGTTGCTGCACGCGCCCAAAGCAGATTCCGCAACTTTCAAAGGAGAAGCCATGAAGCTTTATTACTCGCCTGGTGCCTGCTCGCTTTCACCTCACATCACGTTTCGCGAAGCAGGCTTGCCGGTGACGCTGGTCAAAGCCAGCACGAAAACGCATCAGCTCGACGATGGCACCGATTACTACACCATCAATCCGAAAGGTTACGTTCCACTGTTGGAACTCGACAACGGGGAACGCCTGTCGGAAGGCCCCGCGATCGTCCAATATCTCGCGGACCAGAATCCTGCTTCCGGGCTGGCACCCGCGGCCGGCACCTTCGAACGCTATCGTTTGCAGGAATGGCTGAACTTCATCACCACGGAAATCCACAAGCAATTCAGCCCGATGTTCCAACCCAACACACCGGCCGAATACAAGGACATCCTGAAGGAGAAGCTTGCCAAGCGCTTCGGTTGGCTGGCCGGTAAGCTCGAGGGGAAGGACTACCTGGTGGGCAAGCAGTTCACTGTCGCCGACGCGTATCTTTATACCGTCCTTCGCTGGTCCGGATTCGTCGGGATCGATCTCGCGAAGTGGCCGGTGCTCGCCGCATACGAAGCCCGGGTGGCGTCGCGCCCGAAGGTGCAGGAGGCCCTGGCCGCCGAGGGCTTGGTCAAGCAAAGCGCGAAGGCTGCGTAGCTTCCGCTCGCGCGCGTCCTGCCCGAGCACGAATGCCGGAGGGCGCAGCGCGAAGGAACCCTAATGAGCAGGTTGCCCACGCTGTTTCTTTCGCACGGCTCGCCGATGTACGCGATCGAGGCGGGCCCAGCCTCCCGCGCGTGGGCGGCGCTCGGGCGTTCTCTGCCGCGGCCGCTCGCTGTGCTGATCGCCTCGGCACACTGGGAAACCTCGGTGCCGATGCTGAGCGGCAATCCCAAACCACAGACCATCCATGATTTCGGCGGGTTTCCGGAAGCGTTGTATCAGGAGCGTTATCCGGCGCCGGGCGCACCGGAATTGGCTGCGCGAGCCGTGGCGTTGCTCAAGGAGGCGGGAGTCACTGCGGGCATCGACGGCTGCCGCGGGCTCGATCACGGTGCGTGGGTGCCCCTGAAATGGATGTATCCGCTGCACGATGTTCCCGTAGCCCAATTGTCGGTGCAGCCGGAACTGGGCGCGGCGCATCATCTGCGCCTCGGCCGAGCGCTCGCACCGCTCGTCGGCTCCGGCGTGTTGATGATCGGTTCCGGTCACACAACGCATAATCTGCACGACTGGATGTCCAATCGCCGGCGTGAAGAGCCGCTGCGATACGTCGAAGCTTTTTCCGAGTGGTTGGAGGGGCGCCTCGAGGCGCACGACGCGGACGCCGTCGTGGCCTATCGAGAGCGTGCGCCGGACGCCGCGCGCGCGCATCCGACGGAGGAACACTTTCTCCCCCTGCTGGTCGCGTGGGGCGCCGCGGGAGTCGGCGCACGGCCCGAGCGCGTGCTAAGTGGCTTCGAGGGCGGGGCACTGGCGCTCGACTCTTACGCTCTCTATCCGGAGACAAGCCAAGTGCGCTGAAGCATAGGCGTCGCGGACAGATGCGTTGCCGATGCACAGCCGCCGACGGTCGGAGGTTGCGGCCCGAAATGAGCCCGACGTTTTGGGCTGACCTGGCGTGCGGGTATGTCGGACAGGGTCCTACAACTGAATCGGCGCGGCTCCGATTCCACATAACGGGCGCGGCGCCTACATTGAGATCGAGTCACCAATGCAAAACGCCGCCGATGGACCGAATTCGCCGCCGTTGGCGCAGTTTTGGCGCCGGGGCGGTGGTCGGCAGTTGCGCTGCGGCTGTCCTGTCCATGGCCTTTCGGCGCAATTCCCCCCACGGATTCCCTGCAACAAGGGCCAGCGCAAGCTGACACTGCTCTTGGGAGCGAGCGCGGTGGCCGCGCCGCTTCCGCCGACAACAGACGGTGCATGATACGAATGCGCCGCACACACGAGAGCCGGATAACGGTCGAGTGACGTTTTGTTGCCGCATCGTTACGCGCCGGAGGGAGCAGCATGCTAGCGCCAGGGACGCCTTATTCGATCGAGGTCAATCCACGCGTCCCGGAGGGGCTCGCGCGCCTGGAGGAGCTGGCCGATAATCTTTGGTATAGCTGGGACCGCCCGACGCGCGAGCTGTTCGAGCGTCTCCAGCCCGCACTATGGACCGCGGTCGGTCAAAGCCCGAAGGCATTCCTCAAGCGCATCGACGAGCGACGCTTGATCGAAGCCGTCGCCGACCCGGTGTTTCTGTCCAACTTCAACCGCGTTCTTGCCGCGTATGACGCCTATCACGCGGAGGTGCAGCACAACCATGCGGGAGAGCCTCTGCACGCCGACGATCTCATCGCTTACTTCTGCGCCGAGTTCGGTCTCCACGAGAGCCTCCCGATCTACTCCGGCGGGCTCGGCATTCTCGCCGGCGATCACTGCAAGGCGGCGAGCGATATGCGCCTGCCGTTCGTCGCGGTCGGCCTGCTGTACCGGCAGGGATACTTTGTCCAGAGCATCGACAGCGAGGGCAATCAGCACGCCACCTACACGGATTCGGACTTCACAGAACTGCCCGTCGCGCTCGTAAGAAATGCGGACGGAACCGAGGCGCGCGTCGCGGTGGAACTGCCAGGTCGCGCTCTGTCGGTACGCATATGGCGCGCGCGCGCCGGCCACGTCTGGCTCTATTTGCTCGATACCGACGTTACAGAAAATCGGGAGCGCGATCGGAGCATAACGTATCGGCTATACGGGGGCGATCGCACCGTGCGCCTGGAGCAGGAAATCGTGCTCGGGATCGGCGGCGTGCGCGCGCTCGCCGCCATGGGTCACGAGCCGACGGTCTGGCACATGAATGAAGGCCATGCGGCTTTCATGGTGCTCGAACGCATCCGGTTGCTGACCAGGCAGGACCTGAATTTTGCCAGTGCGCTTGAAGCTGTCGCGGCTGACACGGTGTTCACCACGCACACCGCCGTGCCCGCCGGACACGACCACTTTGACCAGGAAGTTATCGCTACGTACTTCGACGCCTATTGCAAGGAAGTCGGTATCGGCATCGATAGTTTCCTGGCGCTGGGACACATCCCCGCGAGCGCAGACTTCGACATGACAGCGCTCGCCGTGCGCGGCACGCGCTTTCACAACGGCGTATCGCGCATCCACGGTGGCGTGACTTCGCGGATGCTGCAGGACTTCTGGCCGCAAGTGCCATTCCTGGAAAACCCGATCGAATACGTCACCAACGGCGTGCATATTCCCACGTTCCTGGCACGCGAATGGCACGACGTCTTCGACCGTTTCCTTGGTCCCGCCTGGACCCGTCGGCTTCGAGACCGTGCGACATGGGAAGCTTTCGACGAGCTTCCCGATCACATTTTCTGGTCCGTGCATCAATACCTCAAGTCGCAGATGCTGCGGCTGGTGCGCCGCCGCGTGCGCGATCAGCATTTCCGCAATGGCGGCAGCGAAGCGCATCTGGATCGGATCCTGCGTCACGCCGACCCGGAGAGTCCAAATGTGCTGACCATCGGCTTCGGCCGCCGCTTCGCCACCTACAAGCGCGCCACCTTGCTGTTCGAGGACATCGCGTGGCTCAAGCAGATAGTGTCCGATCCGCAGCGTCCGGTGCTGTTCATCTTTTCGGGCCGCGCGCACCCCGCCGACGTTCCGGGCCAGGATCTGATCCGCCAGCTCACCGCCATCTCGCGTATGCCGGAGTTCGAGGGCAAGGTGCTGCTGGTCGAGGACTATGATTTGCGCCGCGCGCGGTGGCTGGTCGCCGGTGTCGACGTGTGGTTGAACAATCCAATCTATCCCCTCGAGGCCTCGGGCACCTCCGGCATGAAGGCGGGTATGAACGGCGTGATCAATCTCTCGGTCCTCGACGGTTGGTGGGGCGAAGCGTACGAGGGCGATAACGGCTGGGCGATCAAGCCCGCGGCGGAATCGCTCGACCAGGCGCGACGCAACCGCGAAGAGTCGCGCGCGCTTTACGAAATCCTGCAGGACCAGGTGATTCCGCTGTACTACCAGCGCGGCAGTCAGGGCTATTCCGCCGAATGGATCCAGATGGCGAAGCGCTCGATTGCCACGATCCTGCCGCGCTTCAACGCGGAGCGCATGGTCGCGGAATACCGGTCGAAGTTCTACTTGCCCGGGATGCGGCAGCATCGGCGCTACGCCGATCGCCACGGTGACACCGCGAAAATGATCGCCGCGTGGAAGGCGCGTGCGCGGGCCGCGTGGCCAGGGGTAACGCTGCAGCGTCTGGACAGGCCGGTGCCGCGGCTGACGTTCGGCGCGAGCATGCGAGTCGAAGTCGGCATCAAGCTCAACGGCCTGGAACCCGCCGATGTGGTCGTCGAGCTGCTGCTGGCGCGATTGATTCACGAGACGGACCGGGGAAAACGACAGCGCCATGCTTTGGTGCCGGATGGCATTCCGAACGACGCCGGTGAGCAGCGTTACGTGCTCGATCTCGCTCCCGACCTGTGCGGACGACTGGACTACCGCATCCGCGCGTATCCGTTCCACGAACGGCTCGCGCATCCCTTCGAGCTCGGTTTGATGCTGTGGGCCTAAGTCATGCCAACGACCTCCGACAAAGCCCAAACCCCGGCAACCGATAGCCGCGGCGCCAAGCAACCGCGCAGCGATGGGCACGGGCTGAGCGACCACGACATCTATCTGTTCCGCGAAGGTACGCATGACCGGCTGTACGCCGGCTTGGGTTGCCACCTCGGAAGCGACGCAGGCCGGACGGGCGCATCGTTCGCGATATGGGCGCCGAACGCGGCGCGTGTATCGGTGATCGGCGACTTCAACGCCTGGGATCCAGCCGCGAATGCGCTCACGGCTCGCGCCGACGGGTCCGGCATCTGGCAGTGCTTCGCGGCGGGCGTCCGGTCGGGTCAGGTTTACAAGTTCCGCATCGTTTCCGCGCATGCAGGCTATGTCATCGACAAAGCCGACCCCTTCGCGTTCTTTGCCGAAGCACCTCCCGCTACCGGGTCGCGCGCCTGGAGGCTCGACTACGAGTGGAGCGACGACACATGGATGCAGTGCCGCCAGACGAAAAACGCCCTTGACGCGCCGATGTCGATCTACGAGCTGCATCTGGGGTCATGGCGGCGGGGCGAGAACAACCGCCTGCCGACGTATCGCGACGTTGCCGAACCGCTCGCCCGCTACGTCCGCGATCTCGGCTTCACGCACGTCGAGCTCATGCCGATCACCGAGCACCCGTTCTACGGCTCGTGGGGCTACCAGACGACGGGTTATTTTGCGCCGACTGCGCGCTACGGTGAGCCGCAGGATCTCATGCACCTGATCGACGTACTGCACCAGCACGACATCGGCGTGATCCTCGACTGGGTGCCGTCGCATTTTCCTTCCGACGCCTACGGGCTGGCGTTCTTCGACGGCACGCATCTCTACGAGCACGCCGATCCGAAGCAGGGCTTTCATCCAGAATGGAATAGCTCGATCTTCAACTACGGCCGCAACGAGGTGCGCGCTTTCCTGCTGTCGAGCGCGCTGTTCTGGCTCGACCGTTACCACCTCGACGGACTGCGCGTCGATGCCGTCGCCTCGATGCTCTATCTCGACTACGGTCGCAAGGCCGGGGAGTGGATCCCCAACCGCCACGGTGGCAGAGAGAACCTCGAGGCGATCGAGTTCATGCGCCTGTTGAACCAGGCGGTGTATCGCGATCACCCGGACGTGCAGGTGATCGCCGAGGAGTCGACGTCGTGGCCGATGGTGTCGCGCCCGGTCTACGTGGGCGGCCTGGGCTTCGGCATGAAGTGGAACATGGGCTGGATGCACGACACGCTCGACTACATGTGCCAGCAGCCGATCCATCGCAAGTATCATCACGACCGGCTCGCCTTCTCGATCTGGTATGCGTTTTTCGAGAACTTCGTACTGCCACTGTCGCATGACGAGGTCGTCTACGGGAAGGGCTCGCTGATTGGCAAGATGCCTGGCGACAGCTGGCAGCAGTTCGCCAATCTCCGACTGCTTTTCGGCTACATGTGGGCGCACCCGGGCAAGAAGCTCTTGTTCATGGGCGGCGAGTTCGGACAGCGCCGCGAATGGACGCACGAAGACGAGCTCGAATGGTGGGTGCTGCAGCACCCCGAGCACGCCGGCGTCCAACGCTGGGTCGCCGACCTCAACGCTCTCTACCGCGCCGAGCCCGCACTCTACCAGGTCGACTTCGATCGCTCGGGCTTCGAGTGGGTCGACTTTCGCGACGCCGAGCAGAGTGTCCTGACTTTCCTGCGCCGACCACGCGACGGGCCGCCGGTCCTGGCGGTATGCAACTTCACGCCGGTGCCGCGACGGAACTACGTCGTCGGCGTTCCGCACGGCGGCCCATGGCACGAGTTGCTCAACAGCGACGCGCAGGCCTATGGCGGCAGTGGCGTCGGTAACTTCGGCGGCGTCGAGGCAGCGCCGGTGCCCGCGCAGGGCCGCGGACACTCGCTGGTGTTGACGCTGCCGCCACTCGCAATGCTCCTGCTCAAGCCGGAAAGGGTGCCGACCGCAAACGGCACCGCTGCAACATCGTGAGCCGGCCGCGCACGACTGAGAGCGACGGTCGCGCCCGGGCCGTGATCGAAGGAATCTGGCCCGCCGTAGACGCCGGGCGCTTCGCAGTGAAGCGCGTCATCGGCGACGAGCTGGCCGTCGAGGCCGACTGTTTTACCGACGGTCACGATCAGCTTGCGTGTCTGTTGCTCTATCGGCGCGCAGACGAAACCCGGTGGCGCAGCACGCCGATGCAAGCGCTCGGCAACGATCGCTGGCGCGGCAGCTTCGTCGTCGAGGCGCTTGGCAGCTATCGCTACACCGTGACCGCGTGGGTCGACGCCTTTCTTTCCTGGCGACACGACTTCGCACGGCGCGTCGATGCCGAGGATTTACGCGTCGCCGCCAAGCTCGGCGCGGATTTGGTCGACGGCGCAGCGGCTCGAGCCGCGGGTGGCGACCGGCGCCGTCTCGCAGAGTGGGCTCGTCGGCTGCGCGCGGAGGATGACGCGGTCGCGCTGCGCGCCATCGCACTCGACGAGGACCTGGGCGCACTAGGACAGCGGTACCCGGATCGGAGTCTGGCCTCTACGCATCCGGTCGAGCTCGCGGTGACCGTCGATCGCGAGCGCGCACGCTACGGGGCGTGGTACGAGTTGTTCCCGCGCTCATGCAGTCCGACGCCGGGCGCGCACGGCACCTTTGGCGATTGCGAGGCCGTGCTGTCTTACGTCGCCCGCATGGGGTTCGACGTGCTGTATCTGCCGCCGATTCATCCCATCGGCCGCGAACGGCGCAAGGGCGCAAACAATGCGCTGGCCGCCACCAGAGACGATGTCGGCAGTCCGTGGGCGATTGGCGCGG
>CAVSEA010000029.1:0-67347 GCA_963726915.1 uncultured beta proteobacterium | reverse complement strand
GTGGCGTAGATCTCGGGGTTCCAGCAGTTGGGCGGCTGCCGCCCTTCCAGCACTGCGACGATGTTGTCCACCACCACGTGGGCCATGGCTTCCCGGAGTTCGCGCGACCGCGCTCCCCAGATGGGGCGTCAGGACGACGTTCGGCATGGCGAGCAGCGCCGGATCGACCCTGGGCTCGTGCTCGAACACGTCGAGCCCGGCGCCGGCGATGCGCCGCTCGGCGAGCGCGCGCGCCAGCGCCGCCTCGTCGACGATCGGGCCCCGCGCCGTGTTGACGAAGAACGCAGTCGGTTTCATCAGCGCCAGCTCGCGCGCACCGATCAGATGACGCGTCTCGGGCTTGAGCGGCGCATGGATCGAGACGAAATCGGACTCGGCCAGCAGCTGGTCCAGCGCGACGTAGGTGAGGCCGGCTTCCCGCTCCTCGCTCTCCGCGATTGCGGCGCGGGGTCCAGTAGAGGATCCGCATCGAGAACCCGCGCGCGCGCCGCGCCACCGCGCGGCCGATGCGTCCGCCGCCGCCGACCAGGCCGATGGTCTTGCCCCAGACGCCCGCCCTCGAGGTGCAACGACTGCGCTCCCGGAAATACGCCGGCGCGCACCAGGCGGTCGCCTTCGACCACGCGCCGCGCGACCGCGAGCAGCAGCGCGAAGTGGATGTCGGCCGTCGCCTCGGTCACGATCGGCGGGATGACCGTCACGGGGATGCGCCGCGCCGTCGCCGCGGCCACGTCGATGTCGGACGGCGTGATCTTCATCGAAGCGATCTGCACGCAGCTTCGGGTTGGCGGCAATGACGTCGCCATCGATGTGGTCGTGCAGCAGGCAGAACAGGATATCGTGCTCGCGCACCGCAGCGCGCAGCTCGTCCTTGGTCATGCTGTGCAACGCATCCGGGTTCCACTCCACCTCGGCGACGTTGCGCAGCCGTTCGATCGCGCTGCGCGCCACGGGCTGCGTGATGAAGACGCGTGGGCGCATGGCAATTCGCGATGCTGCATCAGCGCATCCAGCGCACGACGCCAGCGACACCGTCGACGGCGACCTGCACGCCGTCCGGGATGCGCTGTGTGGCGTCGAGCACGCCCAGGACCATCGGAATGCCGCGCTCGCGCGCGAGCGACGCCAGGTGCGACGTGCTGCCGCCGAGCTCCGCGACCACGCCGGCGACGCGCGGGAGCACCTGGCTCAATGCCGGACCCGCGACCCTCGTTACCAGGATGTCGCCTGGCGCGACGCGAGACAGTTCGCATTCGCAGTTGACCACGCACGCCCGTCCGGAGCCCCAGCCAACGCCTGCGGGCTGGCCATTGAGCCCCGGGTGGCGTAGCCAGATTTCGTCGGGGACGGGGGCGGGCTCCAGGTGCAGCGGCCGAGCCTGGAGCAGCTTGAATCCCGAATCGTCCAGTGCCCATTCGATTTCCACCGGCATGCCCATGACGTCCTCGACCTGCTGGAGCAACTGGCCAAGCTCCACTGCCTGCGCGCGAT
The DNA here is from genome assembly GCA_963726915.1 of uncultured beta proteobacterium. Classification (GTDB taxonomy): domain Bacteria; phylum Pseudomonadota; class Gammaproteobacteria; order Burkholderiales; family Casimicrobiaceae; genus PALSA-1003. Next base: position 65,856 of record CAVSEA010000029.1, on the reverse strand, counting down.
CCAGACACCGCTTGGAAGCAAGCGCGCGCCGCACCGGACGCGTGCCGTGAGCGCAGCCGACGCGATGATACTTCCGACCGAGTACTGTTTCGCGAAGTGTCAATTCACCTTGGTGGTCGCGGCCGAACACGATGCGATCGGGCACCACTTCGCCCTGGGCGATTGCCGAGCCCAGCCCCCAGGTCGCGTTCAGGACCATGTCGCCGTCGGCCGTGCGGCTCAATCCGCCGCCGGAGACGCGTGGCCGACACGAGCGGCTGGACGAGGACCGCCATGGCGGTATCCGCGGGGCTGGCGTCATGCGTCGCCATGTAGCGCAGAACGCGCGTCGACCAGAGCGCGGCCCAGCAGGAGCGCACGGCGGTGACAAAGTCGGTTTCACCCTCCAGGCCGAGGTAGCTTTCGAACTGTCCAGCGAAGCTGGATCCGAATCGATCCTCGACCAGCGCGGAGGAACGCACGACAGTGAGTGCGTCGGTTGTCTCGACGAGCGCACGCCACGCGTCGAGCAGCGGATCGAGTACTTCCGGCACGATCGGTTGGTCGAGCAGGCCCAGCTTCATCGCGAGTGCGGCGCGGCGTGCCGTCGCAAGATCCGCGGAGCTCACGTCGCTTGCGGAGTCCGCGAGTCCCAGTGCGGCCACCTGGACGCGATAGGCCGCGGCATCGACGCAAAAGCCGCCGGGAATGGGCAAGCCGGCGCGCCCGAGGCGGGCGAGGTTCGCCGCCTTGGGGCCGAAGCGGTCGACGTCGGTTGCGTCAGCCGACGTCAATGGGACGATGAACGGATGCATTTGCATCCTATGATTTTCCGTACGTGGAATAGCCCGGCATCGGGTCGACGACGGTGATCTGCTCGACCGGGAAATTGGAGATGATCTCGATGCGGTCCTTGTGGACGATCAGCATCTCCTCGATGCGCACGCCCCACTGATGCGTCTTGCCGTGCTGCGTCTCGAGCGCGAACACCATGCCTTCCTGGATCTCGACCGGGTGGTCGAGCGACCAGATGCGCGAGATCACCGGCGGGTCGTACTGCGCCAGGCCCAGTCCGTGGCCCCACAGGTTGGCAGCAGCCTGATCTTCTTCCTCGTAACCCCAGGCTTCCTTGGCCGAGGGCCACTTCGATCGCGATCTCTCGCGTGGTGGTGCCGACTTTGACCGCCTTGATGGAATCGTAGAGCCACTTGAGCGCCGTCGCGTAGTAGTCCTTCTGTTCCTGTGTCGGCTCCTTGCCCACGCAGTAGGTGCGGTAGTAGCAGGACTTGTAGCCGTTCCAGGTGAGCGCCGCCAGGTCCATGAACACGATGTCGCCCGGCTTGATGATGCGGTCGGAGAAATTGCGCCAATTGGGCCAGGTGTTGAGGCCCGAGGAGACGATGACGTCCTCGACGTCCTCCATGCCCGGAATCGAGTAGAGAAACTCCATGATATGCGCCGTCACCTTGTTCTCGGTGAGGCCGGGCTTGAGGAATTTCATGCATTCCCAGTGCGCGGCGTCGCCGATGGCGCCGACCATGCGCATGCATTCTTGTTCGTCGACGTTCTTGACGGCGCGTGCCTCCATCATCGGCGTCATGCCGTCGACCCAGTCGATCTTCGCATCCTTGAAGACCTGGATCATGTTGATGTCGACGAAGTCGACGCCGAGCTTCATGCCGGCGACGCCGCTCTTCTTCATTTCCTTCAGGATGGCATTCGTGAACTTCGTGACCTGCTGGATCGAAGCGGGGCCCGCCGCGCCCTTGATCCAGGCGTACGACCAGCGGATGTTCTCCTTCGGGATCCATGGCGAATGGCGCTCGATGTGCACGCCGATGTCGCCCTGCTCGAACAGCACCGGCGGGTCGTCGCCGCACAGCAGCGCGTAGCGCAGTCCAGGCTTCAATCGGTTCCAGCCCGGAGTGAGCGTGCTCGTAACGTAGCGGACGTTCTCGTCGTACATCAGCAGCATCGCGCCCAGCCCGTGCGCCTTCATGCGCTCGCGCGCGCGCTCCAGACGGTAGTTGCGCAGCCGATCCCAGTTGACCCGTTGCTGCCAATCCACTCCGACCATACCGAAATTTGCCATCTCCCTGTCTCCAGTTCAGATCAAACCTAGTCTATCGTCGCCCCGGATTCCTTCGCGACCTTGCCCCAACGGCGGTTTCGTTAGCGACGAACGATGCGAAGTCCTCGGGGGTCTTGCTGATCGCGACGTTCACCCCGCCACTGGCGTAACGCTGCTTGATCTCCGGCGAGTCCAGGGTCGCCAGTAACGCCTCGTGGAGTTTTTCGACGATCGCGCGCGGCGTGCCCGCGGGAACGAAAACGCCTTGCCACGAGCTGCTGACCATCTCCGGATATCCCGCTTCGATCATCGTTGGCACCTGTGGCAACGCGTCAATCCGGTTGCTGGTCGAGATGCCGAGAGCCTTGAGCCGGCCGGCCTGGACAAAGGCAATCGCCGAGGACAGCGTCACGAACATGACCTGCGTTTCACCGCCGAGCATTCCGGTAACTGCGGGGCCGGCTCCACCTTTGTAAGGGACGTGCACGATATTCAGGTTGGCGAGTTTCATGAACCGCTCCATTTCCAGACGGTTCAGCGTGCTCGATCCAGGGGAAGCAAAGTTGAGCTCCCCGGGCTTCGACTTCGCGAGCGCCACCAGTTCGGCGACGGTATTCGCCGGAACGCCTGGGTTGGCAATCAGGATGCTTGGTACAGCAGCGACCAGCGTGATCGCGATGAAGTCCTTCTGCGGGCTGATCGACAGACTCTGAAAGATTGCCGGATTGATTGCGATCGTGCCGATGTTGCCAAGGTAGATCGTATAGCCGTCGGCAGCGGCCTTCGCGGCTGCTTCCATGCCGATGTTTCCCGACGCGCCCGGCCGATTATCGATGACGATCTGCTGCCCGAGCAACTCGCCGAGCTTCGGAGAAATGATGCGCGCCACGAAGTCCGACGCGCCCCCCGGGGCAAACGGGACAATCATCCTGACGGGGCGGTTCGGGTAGGCCGCCTGCCCGAATGCAAGCGCGGAAAACAAGAGCAACGTCAGCGCGGCCAAAGCCATCGGCGTCAGTTTGCCCATATGTCCGCCTTGCTCCCTATCCTGCCGCAAGCAGTTCTTGCCGCTTCTTCGCTTCACTCGCGCTGATCGGAAGCGGTATCGCGCGCTTGAGCCTCGCCGACAGATCAAACGCCTTGGTCAGCATCAATCTATTGTGGGCTTCCGTCGCGGTGGCGTGTTGGGTCGGCAAGCCCATCGCAAGGCGATTCAGCCATTGCTCCGTCTCCTCGCGCATCGGGCCACGCAGTTCGCCGAGGGCCATGTCGCCCGGGGGGTAGCTGCCGAGAAAATCGACACGCCGGTTGGCGTCGGGCGCGTACCCCTCGCCTTGCGCAATGTTGGTCGCAAGGACGATGTCGCGATGCGTGTCGTCGATGGTCAGCACGCCTTCGGTTCCGACGATGCCGACGTCGAGGCTGTACACGGCACCGGGCCAGACCACGGGAAGCGCCCACGATATGGACGCGTGGTAGACGCTTCCGTCCTCGAAGGTGATCATCCCTGCTGTGGCGTCGATGCCGTTGCAAAGCGGTCCAAGTGCCTTGTCGATCGAGCGTGCATAGATCTCCACCGGACGTTTCGCTTCCATCATCCACATGACGATGTCCAGCGCGTGCGTTCCCGAGATCACCATCGGCGAGATCGTACTTGGATCGTTCGTGCGCTTGTAGTTGTCCAGTGCGACCAGTCGGTTCATGAACGCGCGCGATGTCACCAGCGTCACGTCGCCGAGCTGTCCGGTGCGGACTTTTTCCTTCGCCGTAAGCCAGCGCCGGCGGAAGCGCTGCGTATATCCAACGACAGCATCGACACCGGACTTCTGGATCGCATTGAGGACACGTTCCGACTCGGCGAGTTCGGTCGCCAGAGGTTTCTCGATGAGCAGTGACAGCCCGCGCTCGACCGCGGCAAGAACAGGAGCGACGTGCAAATGTTCGTCGGTGGCAATGATCGCCGCCGTCACTTCGGGCCGCGCGAGCAGTTCCCGATAGTCGGAGCTAACGAAATCCGCGCTTATTTTGTCGGAGACGAATTTGGCCCGGTCCGGCTTGATCTCCGCGAGTCCGATGAAGTCGACCATGGGATGTCGCGCGGCGACTTCACCGCGAAACAACCCAACCCGGCCGGCGCCGATGATGGCGAGACCGATGCGCTTGGGACGCTTCTTCACGGACTTATCGCCCTAAGCAACTGCGCGTGCTTCTTGGTGCCGGCGAGCGGCAGTAGCACCGGTTCGTTGCGTTCTGCCGACAGGTCTGCCGCGATGTAAACCTCCATTACCATCCGCGCGTGTTCGGGCGTCACCAATACCGGCTTGTCCAGCGCGACTGCTTCCAGGAAATGAATCGTTTCGGCGGCCATGGGGCCGGCGTAAGTGTGGTCCACCGCCTCTCCGGGCATCGTCGACATCGGCAGGACCATACCCTTGTCCATGGTGTTGAGGACCACATCGCGATGGCTGTCGTCGACCATGACCGCGCCGTCGGTGCCGATAAATTCGATCCAGGTCGTCGAAAAATTCGGATACCCCGGCGGCAGGGTCCAGCCCGCGCCGATCACGAACGAAACGCCGCTGTCCATTGTCACCGTGATCCACTGCGTGTCCGGAATGGACGCTCCGCTGGTCTCGCGCATGGTTCCGAAATTAACCTGCGAGTAGACCCGAATGGGCTTGGCCGGCTCCAAACACCAGAGAACGAAATCCAGGTCGTGCGTCGCTTCCATCGCAGCTGGCGACAATTTGATGCGGCCACTGATTTTCTTGCCGAGATTGCGCGTGATATGACGACTCACCAGCGCACTCACCGGCCGGCCGATGGACCCTTCTCGAATCGACTTCCTGACATAGGCGAACTTGGGATTGAACCGCTGCGAGTAGCCGATGGTGAACTTCAGCTTGCGCTCGCGGGCGTAGGCGATGAGCTCGTCGGCTTCGGAGAGTTCCAGGGCAATTGGCTTCTCAAGAAACACATGCTTGCCTGCGGCAAGACAATCCCGCGCCATCGGGTAGTGCGTGGTTTCCGGCGTCGCCGAAATATAGACTGCTTCGATCTCGGCAATGGCCAGCAGCTGGCGATAGTCGGTGACTGCGGTGTACGCACCGGTCGCCTTGGCCACTTCGGCGAGGCGCTCGGGGCGGATCTCCGCCAGGTGCAGGTTCTTCACCAATGGGTTCGCGGCGCAGGTGTACGCGCGGATGCCGCCGCACCAGCCGGTGCCGATGATGCCAACATCGATTTGCTTCATTCCGCACCTCTCCTATCGACCATCGACTATCGCCGCCCGAAGGCGGCTGCGCAACACCACCCGCCGTGAGATGCCTGCTCGGAGATCCTCATTAGAACACCGACGATTGCCCGGCACCAATCGAGATTTGCTATGCTTGGCATGCTAGTTGGGCATGTGTCGTGCTTTGTTGGCGCGATTGTTTGTAGTCTCGCTCGGGTGGAGCGGAGCGGGGCGCATTGATCGCACATGCCGTTTTGTTATCGTTACGTCAAATAGACTGGGAAAGGCTCGAGCCCGTGGAGCTGCGCAGCATCCAGTATTTCGTGCAGATTGCGGATGAAGGAAGTATCACCCGCACTGCGGAAAAGATTGGAATTGCCCAGCCCGCGCTGACCAGGCACATCAAGCAACTCGAGGCGGAGCTGGGCACGCAGTTGCTGATGCGTTTGCCGAGAGGCGTCCGGCTGACGAGCTCGGGGCGGGACTTCCTCGAGCATGCGCGCACGATCATGCTCGAAGTGTCGCGTGCCAGCAAACACGTCCGCGGCAACGCACAAGCGCCCAACGGAAAGGTGGTGATGGGCACATCGCCGACCCTTGCGCCGCTGCTGCTGCCGGGCTGCGTCGCGCGAGCGCGGCAGCAATGCCCTGCCGTAACGTTGAAAGTCGTGGAGGGCTTCAGTCCCCAGCTCCTGGACGCACTGCTTACAGGGCGACTCGACCTTGCAGTGATGACTAACCCGCCGCGTACGACGGCGCTCACGCTGACTCCGCTGTGTTCCGAACCCCTGGTAGTGGTCGCTCCGCCCGGCGCGAGAGGCACGCGACACGCATTTTCGCTGGCGGAGCTTTGTGGCACGCCGTTCATCATGACCGTAGGCATTCGGACGCTGGTCGAACAACAGCTCGCCGGCTTCGGTGGAGGACTGCGCGTCGAGGCGGTCGTAGATTCGGTGGAAGCGATCCGGAGGCTCCTTATTTCCGGGGTCGGAATGACCATCATGCCTGTATCTGCCTTCAATGATGCGATCCGCGCGGGGCAATTAGTTGCGTATCCGATCGAAGACGCCAATCTGCACCGCATCCTCATCCTCGCGCGCCCTGTCGCAGAAGCGAGTTCGGCGGCTATTGACGAGATAGAGCATATTGTCCGAGGTGAAATGGCGCGCCTACTCCACGCGGGCACCTTCAGGATGCCCGCAGGAGACCAGCTGGCGCCCAGCCGTCCGCCCGGCGTGGCGCTGACGAGAACTCCCAAGCGCGGTGCGCAGCGCCGGGCGTCGTCCCCCGGAAGATAATCGACACGCGGTGGCGTCGTGAGAGCGACCGCCTAAGCAGGCAAATGAACTAGGAGGTGTTGACATGCATAGAAGAAAATTTGTGGCCTCCGGCGTGGGACTGTTCGCGGTTACGGCCGGCCAAGGGATCGTCGAGACTTTCAGCGGAGCAAGCCTTCGTGCCCAACCAGCGGCTGCGCCGGCTACGATGCGCAACCCGCCACAGGGTAAGTGGGTAAGGCTCGCGCCGTTCCCCCAGGCGACGGGCGAGTTGCTGGCGGTAGCGATCAACGACAAGCTCTACGCCGCGCAAGGTCTTCTGCCGGGGTTCAAGCCGGCGGGCCTCGTCTATCAATACGATCCTGCAAGCGACGTGTGGACGCAAAAGAAACCGATGCCACATCCTGTTCACCACGCCGCGGTTACCGCGTTGAACGGAAAAATGTACCTGTTCGGCGGCTTCGACCTTCCGTCGTCGGGACCACCAGGCTGGAACCCCGTCAACGATGCCTGGGAGTACGATCCGGCAACGGACGGCTGGCGTGCGCTGACCGCGATGCCGACGACTCGGGGTGGCGGCGTGGCCGCCGTAGTCGGCGGGAAAATTTACGTGATCGGTGGCGCGGGACCAACGCCCGACGCCAGTGCGCCGGTGATTCGTCCGCGGCAGCCGCAACGGTCCCTGAGCACCGTGGAGGAATACGATCCAACCACGGACAAGTGGCGCGCGCGCGCGCCGATGCCAACGCCCTGCAACCACATGGGCGGCGAAGCGGTTAATGGGAAGATCTACGTGATCGGCGGGCGCCTGAGCGGGGCGTTCATCATCGGCTTTCCGGGAAACACCAACCTGGTGCAAGCCTACGATCCAGCGGCGGACTCGTGGGTGACCAAGGCCCCCATGCCGACGGCGCGCAGCGGGCTCAACTCGGCTACTTTGAACGGCATCATCTACGCTGCCGGCGGCGAAGTGCAGGACGACAAGTACCTGGCCGCCTATCGTGCGTTCGAGGCCTACGATCCGGCAAGCGATACCTGGTGGCAGTTGCCATCCATGCTCCTGCCCCGGCACGAGTGCATCATGGCCGCGCTGGGTAACAGGATCCACGTTGCGGGCGGGACCGTCCAATCGGCCATCGTCCCTCTGCCCAAAGGCCTGAGTTTCGATACCGATGCGCACGAAGCGTTTGAAGTGGCGGCCTAGGATCAGATAGATTAAGAGCTTTCTCCCAATGCGACTGGAAAGCATGTGCGCTACTGGCTGATGAAATCCGAACCCGACGACGTCTCCATCGACGATCTCGCGGCGATGCCGAAGAAGACCGTCGCCTGGTACGGCGTGCGCAACTACACCGCGCGCAATTTCATGCGCGACCAGATGCAGCTTGGCGACCTGGCCTTCTTCTACCACTCGAGCTGTCCCGAGCCGGGTATCGCAGGCGTCGTCCGCGTGAGCAAGCTTGCGTATCCTGACGCATCGCAGTTCGACAGGAAGAGCAAGTACTACGACGCCAAGGCGACGCCCGACGCGCCGCGCTGGTTCAACGTCGAAGTCACGCTGGTGAAGAAGACGCGCCTGATCGCGCTTGCCGAGATGCGCGCCGACAAGGAGCTCGCCACCATGATGGTGCTCCAGCGCGGCAACCGGCTGTCGATCACGCCGGTGACGGCAAAGGAGTGGAAGAGCATCGAGCGACTGGCGTTGCGCGCGTGATCGACTGGTCGCTGTTCCCGGTTTACATCACACTGGGCGCGGTGGTCGGGTTCCTCGCGGGGCTGCTCGGAATTGGCGGCGGGTTCACCATCGTGCCGGTGCTGATGGAAGCGTTCAACTACGAAGGATTCGCCACGGCGCATGTTCTGCCGCTGGCGATCGGCACTTCGTCGGCGACCATCGTGTTCACCGCCCTGTCCTCGGCGCGCGCCCATCATCTGCGCGGCGCGATCGACTGGCATGTCGTGCGCGCACTGGCCCCCGGACTGGTGGTCGGATCGCTGATCGGGCCGCAGATCGCCAGCGTGCTGCCGATGCGCGTGCTGGCGTTCCTGGTCGGCGCCGTCATCTGGACCGCGGGCTTTCGCATGTACCTGAATCGGCCGCCACGGCCGACGGGGGCGCTGCCTGGCAAGTGGGGATTGTTCGCGGTCGGCATCGGCATCGGGCTGGTCGCGGGGATGGCCGGCACCGCCGGCGCGTTCCTTGCAGTGCCGTTCATGGTTCGCTGCAACCTGAAGGTGCACACCGCAGTCGCGACCTCGGCAGCGATCGGCTGGCCGGTCGCGGTCGCCGCGACGATCAGCTACGTCATTGCCGGGTCACGGCATGCGGATCTGCCGCCGTATTCGCTCGGCTACGTCTATCTGCCGGCGCTCGCGGGCGTCGCCGTTGCCAGCGTCCTGCTCGCACCACTCGGCGCGAAGGTCGCGCATGCGTGGCCGGTGGCGCGGCTGCGGCGCGCGTTCTCGCTGCTGCTGTTCGTGCTCGGCGCGTATATGCTGTGGAAAGCGCTGCGCGGTTGACGCGCTGGTCAGCCCTCGGCGTAGCGCTTGCGCAGCGTGCTTTTCTCGACCTTGCCCATCGCGTTGCGCGGCAGGTCGTCGACGAAGTGCACGTGCTTCGGCACCTTGAACCCGGCGATCTCCGCCTTCAGCGCGGCGATGATGCCGTCCTCGGTGAGCCCGCTTTCCTTGCGCGCGACGACGACTGCGGTCACGGCTTCGCCGAAATCGGGGTCGGGAACAGCGATGACCGCCGATTCGACTACTCCCGCCAACGCGTCGATCTTCTCCTCGATCTCCTTCGGGTACACGTTCAGCCCGCCGGTGATGATGAGGTCCTTGGCGCGGCCGACGATGTTCAGGTAACCGTCGGGCATCGCCTCGCCCATGTCGCCGGTCCTGAAGTATCCGTCGGCGGTGAATTCCTCGCGCGTCTTCTCGGGCATGCGCCAGTAGCCTGCGAACACATTCGGGCCCTTGACCTCGATGCTGCCCACTTCGCCGGCGCCGCACGTCGTCCCCTGTGCGTTGACGACGCGTACCGCGATGCCGGGCAGGGGCAGACCCACGCTACCGCAACGGCGTTCGCCGTGGAGTGGATTCGACGTGTTCATGCCGGTCTCGGTCATGCCATAGCGTTCGAGAATGGTGTGGCCGGTGCGTGCCGCGAATTCGTCGAAGGTCGCGGGCAGCAGAGGCGCCGAGCCCGACACGAACAAGCGAACGCTGGCGCATGCCGCGGCGTCGAAATCGGCCTCGGCCAGCAGGCGCGAATAAAACGTCGGCACGCCCATCATCGCGCTCGCGTGCGGCAAGGACGCGATCACGCTGCGTGCTTCGAACCGGGCATGCCAAAGCATGCGCGCGCCGGACAGCAGCGCGCAGTGGCAGGCGACGAACAGGCCGTGCACGTGATACAGCGGTAGCGCATGCAGCAGGACGTCGTCGTGGGTGAAACCCCACTGCTCGACCAGCGTCAATGCATTGCTGGCGAGGTTGCGGTGCGTCAGCATCGCGCCTTTGGCGCGCCCGGTCGTGCCGGAGGTGTAGAGAATCGACGCGAGGTCGTCCGGCGCGGAACGAACGGGTTCGAACACCTCGGGTTCTTCACGCGCCGCGTCGAGCAGCGTTCCCTGGCCCGGCGCCAAGCGTGAAGATGGCGGCTTCGGGGCGCAGGCCGGCGAGCAAGGTTGCGGCCTCCGGCCGGCCGACGATCACGCTCGGTTCGGCATCGCCGAAGAAGTACGTCAGCTCGCCCTTCTGGTACCCGGTGTTGAGCGGCAGGTAGACGAACCCCGCACGCAGGCAGGACAGGTACAGCGCGAGCGCCTCCCAGCACTTATCGACCTGCACCGCGACGCGGTCGCCGGGTTTGCAGCCTGCACCGCGCAGTGCGCCGGCGATGCGGGCTGACTCGCGATCGAGCTGGTCGTAGCGAATGACCGGCCCATCGGGAATGAGAATGCAGGGCTGATCCGCGCGTTCGAGGAAGTGGTCGCGCAGCAGTGCGTACAGGTTGGCATTCACACAGGCCCTAGCTACTTGATCAGGCCCGCTCCTCGCGCCCATTTGTACTTCGCCCCGAGCACTGCGACCGGCGTTTCGGTCGTATATGCATACGCCGGAATACCGTGCGCGAATAGATGTTCCGCCGCCTCTTCCACCTGGACATCGCCGGCGAGCGAAACGACGATCGGCTTCTCGATACCCTTCGCCCTCATTTCATCGACGACCTCGACCATTTTCGCCGCGAACACCATCGGCGGCGTGACGATCGTATGCCAGTAGCCGAGAATCAGCGCGTGGATCCGTGGATCCTCCAACCCGAGGCGCACCGTATTCTGATAAGTCTTCGGCGGTTCGCCCCCGGTGATGTCGACCGGATTGCCCGCTGCGCCGAACGGCGGAATGAATTTGCGGAACGCGGCGTCGAGATCGGCGGGCATCGCCATCAATGTCAGCCCGTTGTCGACGCACGCATCCGACAGCAGCACACCCGAACCGCCCGCACCGGTGATGATGAGCACATTCTCGCCCTTGGGCGTCGGCAGCACCGGGATGCCGCGCGCGAATTCGAGCAGGTCGCGCAGGCTGCGCGCGCGAATGACGCCTGATTGTCGCAGCACGTCCTCGTAGATCTTGTCGTTGCCGGCGAGCGCGCCGGTATGTGAACTGGCGGCCCGGGCGCCCATGCTGGTGCGCCCTGCCTTCAGCATCACGATCGGTTTCTTCTTCGACACCCGCTTCGCTACCTCGGCGAACGCGCGCCCGTCCTTCAGGTCCTCGCAATGCTGCGCGATGATCTGCGTGTTGTCGTCCTGCTCGAAGAAGGTCAGCAGATCGTCTTCGTCGATATCCGATTTATTGCCGAGGCCCACGATCGCGGACACGCCCATCTTGGCGGAACGCGAGAAACCGATGATCGCCATGCCGATACCGCCGGACTGCGACGACAGCGCCGCCTTGCCCTTGACGTCGTACGCGGTGCAGAACGTCGCGCAAAGGTTCTTCGGCGTGTAGTAGAAGCCGTAGATGTTGGGGCCCATCAGGCGCACGCCGTACTTGTGCCCGATCTCCTGGAGTTCCACTTGACCTTTGACGTTGCCGGTCTCGGCGAAACCCGAAGGGATCAGCACCGCGCCGGGAATCTTCTTCTCGCCGACTTCGATCAATGCCTGCGCGACGAACTTGGCCGGAATGGCGAACACCGCGACGTCGATCTTGCCGGGGACGTCCTTGACACTCTTGTACGCCTTGCGGCCCATGATCTCGTCGGCCGAAGGATTGATCGGGTAAATCGCACCCTTGTAGCCGCCGTTGATCAGGTTCTTCATGACCGAATTGCCGATCTTGCCTTCCTCCGACGATGCACCGATCACGGCGACGGCGTCCGGCTTCATGATCCGGTTCATGTCGCGCACGATGTCGTCGTGCTTGGGCCGGAAGCGTGGGGCGGGCGGCGCGAAATCGACGACGATGCGCACGTCGGCCGCGATCGCGCCGCTCTTGGACGCGAACACCGGATTCAGGTCCATCTCGGCGATCTCGGGAAAATCCGCGACGAGTTTCGATACATTCTGGATGAGGCCCGCGAGTGCGTTGCGATTGACCGGGTCGGCACCGCGCACACCCTTGAGGATTTCCGCCGCCGCAATACCGTCAAGCATCGACAGCGCGTCCTCCTTCGACGCTGGGGCAAGCCGGAACGTGATGTCCTTGAGCACTTCCACCAGTACGCCGCCGAGCCCGAACGCGACCAGTTTGCCGAACGACGGATCGGTGACCGCGCCAATGATGACTTCCTGGCCGCCGCCGATCATCTGCTGCACCTGGACGCCGAGCAGGTTGGCCTTCTTGTTGTACTTCTTCGCGTTGGCGATGATCGTGTCGAAGCCTTTGCGCGCATCCGCCGCATTCTTGACGCCGACCAGCACGCCGCCCGCTTCGGTCTTGTGCAGGATCTCCGGCGAAACGATCTTCAGGACGACCGGGTAGCCGATGGATGTCGCAAGCTTCGCGGTCTCCGCGGCGGTTTTCGCGACGCCTTCCTTCGGTACCGTGACGCCATAGGCATCGCAGACCAGCTTTCCCTCGGGCGCCGTCAGCGACGTGCGTCCTTCCGCTTTTACCTTGTCCAGAACGCGCCGTACTGCAGTCTTGTTGATTGCCATGTCTAACCCCTTGATATGGAGCACGGCCGCGCAGGACGCGCCGCCGCTCGGAATTCCTGAGGTGCTGCTGTCAGATCACCTTGTCCGCGCGCAGCGCCGCAACCTGGTCTTTGCCATAGCCGAGTTCGGCCAGCACTTCGTCGGTGTGCTCGCCGAGCAGCGGTGAGCGCGTCACTTCGGTCGGGCTGTCGGACATCTTGATCGGATTGCCCACCGAGAGGTATTTACCGCGTTTCGGGTGATCGACTTCGACCACGGTCCCGGTCTTGCGCAGCGATGGTTCCTCGGCGATCTCTTTCATGGAAAGGATCGGGCCACACGGAATGTCGTGCTTGTTCAGGATGTCCATCGCTTCGAACTTGGTCTTGGTCTTGGTCCATTCCTCGATCTGGCCGAAGATTTCCATGAGATGCGGCAGTCGTGCCTTGGGCGTCGCGTAGCGAGCATCGGTCAGCCACTCCGGGCGGCCGATCACCTCGCAGATATCCTTCCATACGGGCGCCTGCGTGATGAAATAGATGTAGGCGTTCGGGTCGGTCTCCCAGCCTTTGCACTTCAGGATCCACCCCGGCTGACCGCCGCCCGACGCGTTGCCGGCGCGCGGGACCGCGTCGAGGAACGTGCCGTTCGGGTACTGCGGATACTCTTCCATGACCTTGGTTCGATCGAGGCGCTGCTGGTCGCGCAGCTTCACGCGGCACAGGTTCAGCACGCCGTCCTGCATTGCGGCGAGCACACGTTGGCCGCGGTTGGACGTCTTGCGCTGGTAAAGCGCGGCGACGATGCCCAGTGCGAGGTGAAGGCCGGTGCCGGAATCGCCGATCTGCGCGCCGGTGACCAGCGGCGGCCCATCATCGAAGCCGGTTGTCGAGGCGGAGCCGCCGGCGCATTGCGCGACGTTCTCGTATACCTTGCAGTCCTCATACGGTCCGGGGCCGAAGCCCTTGACCGAAGCCACGATCATGCGTGGGTTCAGCGACTGGATGTGTTCCCAGGTGAGGCCCATGCGATCGAGCGCGCCGGGCGCGAAATTCTCGACCAGCACGTCGCAATGCTTGACCAGCGATTCGAGCACCGCCTTGCCCTTGGGATGCTTGGCGTCGACCGTGATCGAGCGCTTGTTGTGGTTGAGCATCGTGAAATACAGGCTGTCGACGCCGGGAATGTCGCGCAGCTGTCCACGCGTGATGTCGCCTTCCCCGGCGCGCTCCACCTTGATGACGTCGGCGCCGAGCCAGGCGAGCAGCTGCGTGCAGGTCGGTCCCGATTGCACGTGCGTGAAGTCCAGGATGCGTACACCGTCCAATGCCTTGCCCATTACGTCTCCCTAGCTATACCTTGAATGCGAAACAGTCGATGCGAACCAGCGGTCACTTCTTCTTCGCGGAGGGGTTAAGGCTGGTGATGCGGCCGCTCTCGGTGCCGCCGCCTTCGTCGATGACCGCGTTGATGAGCGTCGGCCGCCGCGAGCGAATGGCTTCTTCCATCGCCCGGCGCAACTGGTCGGGCGTCGTCACATGCGCGCCGACGCCGCCGAAGGCTTCCATGAGCTTCTCGTAGCGCGCGTCCTTGACGAACACCAGCGGCGAGGGATCGGACCCACCCGTCGGATTGGTCTCATCGCCGCGATACACGCCGTTGTTGTTCATGATCACGATGCACACCGGCAGGTTGTAGCGGCAGATGGTCTCGGTCTCCATGCCGGAGAAGCCGAAGGCGCTGTCGCCCTCGATCGCGATCACCTGCTGGCCCGTGATCACCGCCGCGGCCACGCTGTAGCCCATGCCGATGCCCATGATCCCCCACGTGCCCACGTCGATCCGCTTACGCGGCTTGTACATGTCGACGATCGAGCGCGTGAAGTCGAGCGCGTTGGCGCCTTCGTTGACGAGCATCGCGTCGGGATTGGCACGGACGATGTCGCGCACGACGTTGAGCGCGCTCTGGAAGCTCATTGGAGAGGGGTTCTTCGCCAGCGTCTCCGCCATCTTGGCGACGTTCTTGTTCTTGCGCTCGGCGACGGCCGCGGTCCACTCCGTCGGCGGCTTCGGCCAGCTGGAGTCCATTCCGGCGAGCAGGGCCTTGACGCAGGAGGTGATGTCACCGACGACGGGCGCTTCGATGCGCACGTTGCTGTCGGCCTCCTGCGGCGAGATGTCGATCTGGATGAAGCGCTGGCCGCCCCAGGACTTGGATGTCGCGCCGCCCCAGGTCTTGCCCTTGCCTTGCGACAGCAACCAGTTCAGACGCGCGCCGATCAGCACGACGACATCCGCTTCGGGCAGTACGTAGGAGCGCGCGGCCGAGGCCGACTGCTCGTGCGTATCCGGCAAGAGTCCCTTGGCCATCGACATCGGCAGATAGGGGATGCCGGTCCGTTCGACCAGCGCGCGGATGTCGGCGTCGCATTGCGCGTACGCCGCGCCCTTGCCGAGGATGATGAGCGGCTTCTTCGCACTCTTCAGAAGGTCGAGCGCGCGCTTGATCGATTCCGGCGCCGGGATCTGCCGCGGCGCGGGATCGACTACCTTGATGAGCGAGTTCTTGCCCGCCGCAGCATCCAGCGACTGCGGAAACAGCTTCGCAGGCAGGTCGAGGTAAACGCCGCCGGGCCGACCCGACACCGCGGCGCGGATGGCGCGCGCGACGCCGACGCCGATGTCCTCCGCGTGCAGCACGCGAAACGCCGCTTTGGCGAGAGGCTTGGCGATGGCGAGTTGGTCCATCTCCTCGTAGTCGCCCTGTGAGAGGTCGACGATCTCACGCTCGGACGAACCGCTGATGAGGATCATCGGGAAGCAATTGGTCGTCGCGTGTGCGAGGGCCGTGAGACCGTTGAGGAATCCGGGGGCCGACACGGTCAGGCAGATGCCCGGCTTCTGCGTAAGGAAGCCGGCGATCGATGCGGCGTAGCCCGCGTTCTGTTCATGCCGGAAGGAAATCACGCGCAG
Organism: uncultured beta proteobacterium; assembly: GCA_963726915.1. GTDB lineage: Bacteria > Pseudomonadota > Gammaproteobacteria > Burkholderiales > Casimicrobiaceae > PALSA-1003. The sequence continues at coordinate 50,173 of CAVSEA010000029.1, read as the reverse complement.
GCCGTTGCGCTGGAGCTTGCGCGTCAAGTCGGTGATCGGGATGCCGGGCAGGCCGAATATGGTGTCGATGCCGTTGAGCTTCAGGGCGTCGATCACCAGCTGAAAGCCGTCGGTCTCCGCGGGCGATTGGGCATCTGCCGCGCCGCCACTCGCGATTTTCGACGTGTCTTCGGGGGGAGTAACGGCTCGCTTTTGCGTTGCGGCTTCGGTCATGGTTGCGTCCTTCGTGTTCGTGGGAACCGGCGCGCACTTCGGGAACACAGTGCGCGCCGCATGCATTTCAAGCGCCCGTCGGGCCGCCCTGCGGTAATGCGCCGGGCGGCCGGGTTCGCGCTATACGGGTTGCGACGCCATCGCTGGTTTGGCGTCGACGATCGCACGGTCGTTCGCGGCGACAACATTCCTGCGCCAGGGCTTGAGCACGGCGAGCGCGAGCACCGCGGCAAGTATGTTGGCGCCCGCCGCGATGATGAACACCATGTCCCAGCTGCCGGTCGCCTTCTGGATCGAGTTGGAGTACGGAACAAGCAGCGCGGCGGTGCCCTTTGCGGTGTACAGCAGGCCGGCATTAGTGGTCGCGAACTTTGCGCCGAAGGTGTCGGTGCAGGTCGACGGGAACAGGCTGTAGATCTCGCCCCAGGCGAAGAACACCATGCCGCTCAGGATGACGAACCAGACCGGATCCGCGCCGAGCTTGTAGAGCGCGAAAATCCCCACGCCTTCGAGGAAGAACGCAATGAACATCGTGTTCTCGCGGCCAATGTGGTCGGACACCCAGCCGAAGAACGGCCGCGTCAGGCCGTTGAGAATGCGATCAAGCGTGGCGGCAAAAGTCAGCGCAGGCATCGTCAATCCGATCAGGCTGACCGATACCGTGGCGACCTTCAGATCCTGCGCAATCGGGGCGAGATTCGCCGTGACGATCAGGCCGCCGGCGCCGACAATCACGAACATCAGGTACATGAGCGTGAAGATCGGCTGGCCCTTGTTCCACACCACCCAACCGCCGTAGATGAAGATCAGTGCTGCGAGCGCCAGCGGAATGTAAAACGCCTGGCCCATGCCCCACATCACCAGGCCGCCGACCAGCGCGATGATCGCGCCGATGATCCAGAAGCCATTGGCGCCGATGATCTCGCCGGGCGCGAACTGGCGTCGGCTTTGCATGATCGCCGCGTTCTTGACCGCTTCGGGTACCTCTCCGGGTCGGGGCGCGAACATGACCAGCGACAGGATGACGACGATGATTCCCTGGCCGAGCCCGAAATTGAAGAATGTCTGCTGGAAGCCACTGCCCTTAATCATTGCTTGAATGGGAATGACTGTAAGCGCCGATCCCGCGCCGAAGCCGGCAGCGGTGATGCCGGCGGCGAGGCCGCGCCGGTTCGGAAACCACTTGAGCGCGTTGCCGATGCACGTTCCGTAGACGCCGCCGGCGCCGATGCCGGCGATGATCTGCGCGGCGTAGAACTGGGTGAGCGTGTCCGCGCCCGAATTCATGATCCATCCGATCCCGCAAAGAATACCCCCGATCAGAACCACGATGCGCGGACCGTACTTGTCGACAAACCAGCCTTCGAGTGGCACCAGCCAGGTTTCGAACAGCACGAACAAGGTAAAGGCGATCTGGATCGATGCGCGGTCCCAGCCGAATTTCTTCTGGATGTCCGGAACGAAGAATGTCCAGCCGTATTGCAGGTTGGCGATCATCACCATGCACAGCACGCCGATGACCAGTTGGGTCCAGGGATTCGCAAATACCGATCTCTTGCCGGTTGCCTCGCTCATGGTTGTCTCCTCCAGTTATCGGCTGCGTACGGCGTGGGCCGTCGCTTGGTTTTGTCCAAATCTGTGGCATAACGTATGTGGTATATTTGACCAAGTCAATAGTTTTTTCGGGCTTCCAGCGTTGGCGTCCGCCGCGAAGACGGCGCGGCCAGGCCGCTGCAGGAGGGTTCGTGAAAGTGTGCGTTTTTGGCGCTGGAGCGATTGGCGGGATGCTCGGCGTTGCTCTTGCCGATGGCGGGGCCGAGGTCACCGCCGTGGCACGCGGCGCGCATCTGTCGGCCATGCGCAGCCATGGCATTCGATTGCAGATCGAAGGGGCGGAAAAGGTGGCTCATGTGCGCTGCACGGACGACCCGGCAGATCTTGGCGAACAGGACTACGTCATCATCGCCCTGAAAGCGCATGACATTCCGGCTGCGGTGGATTCCATGGCGCCGCTGCTCGGCCCCGAAACCCACGTCGTGACCGCCAGCAACGGCCTCCCATACTGGTACTTCCACGGCAGCGTGCTTGCCGATGCAACGATCGAGGCCATCGATCCCGGCCGCCGCCAGTGGCAAATGCTCGGGCCCGAACGGGCCATCGGCTGCGTCGTGTTTCCCGCCGCCGAAGTGACCGCGCCCGGAGTCATCCGCCACGAGCATGGCCGCAAGTTCCCGATCGGCGAGCCCGATGGGACGCGCAGCCGTCGGCTCGAGCAGCTGCAGGAAGTCATGGTGCAGGGTGGCCTCGAGGCGCCGATCCGGGACGACATCCGCGACGAAATCTGGCTCAAGCTGTGCGGCAACGTCTGCTTCAATCCGGTCAGCGCGCTGACCCACGCGACGCTGGACATCATCGCGACCGACCCCGGCACGCGCTCGATCTGCCGCGCGATGATGGAGGAAACCCGCAACGTGGGCGAGTGCATCGGCGCGCACCTGCGCGTCGACATCGACCGGCGCCTGGATGGTGCCGCGGCGATCGGCGCGCACCGGATGTCTATGCTCCAGGATCTCGAGCGCGGACGGTCGATGGAAATCGAGCCTCTAGTCGGTGTCGTCCAGGAACTGGGGCGTATTACCGGGACTCCCACGCCGACCATCGACCTCGTGCTGGCGTTGATCCGGCAGCGCGCCCTCGCGGCGCCGTCCCGGCCGCACTGAAGCTCGGGCGAATCCGATGTCTGCCCTGGCCGAATCGCCTCCATCGTCACCGCTCGTGTTGCGTCCAATCGCGACCAGCGTGAGCTTTCGCGACCAGGCGTACACCGCGATCAAGCAGGCGATCACGGAAGCGGATATCTACGCCCAGCGCGATGAAATCCGGCTCGACGAGCGCCAGCTGGGCGAGGCGCTCGGCGTCAGTCGCACGCCGATTCGCGAGGCCATGGCGCTGCTCGAGCAGGAGGGTTTCCTCCGCACGGTGCCGCGCCGCGGCGTATTCATCGTGCGCAAGACCAAGAAGCAGGTCATCGAGATGATCGAGATGTGGGCGGCGCTGGAAAGCATGGCGGCCCGCCTGGCCACGCTCAATGCGTCCGACAAGGACATTGCCGCGCTGCGCCACATGTTCGACGAGTTCCGCAACGCCACGCCGGCGGAGCACATCGACGAATATTCAGACGCGAACATCGCCTTCCACCAGGCGATCATCGCGCTGTCCGGCTCGCACCTGATGGGCAAGACCATCGAGAACCTGTTCGTCCACGTGCGCGCGATTCGGCGCATGACAATCTCCCAGCGCGACCGGGCGGAGCGCTCCATCGCCGACCATATGCGCATCATCGAGGCGTTGGAGATGCGCGATACCGAACTTGCGGAACGCCTCGTGCGCCAGCACTCGCTCGATCTCGCGGCACACGTCGAGAAGTATGGCGACTTCCTCGACTGAATCCGGGCCGCGCAAGATGACGCAGGAATCGGTGGTCGACGTCTCGGCACTGGGTGGCAGGCGCAAGGCGCGCGGCCATCCAAAAGGGCACCCGCTCGACCCGAAAGCGCTCGCTGAAATCCGTGCCTTGCTGGGAACCGCGCCGCGGCGGCGCGACCTGCTCATCGAGTACCTGCATCTGGTGCAGGATCGCTATGGATGCATCTCGGCTGCCCAAATCCTGGCGCTGGCCGAGGAACTGAAACTCGCGCGCACCGAGGTCTACGAAGTCGCCACTTTCTACCACCACTTCGATGTGGTCAGAGAGGGCGAGACGCCGCCGCCGGCGTTGACGGTGCGCGTTTGCGAGACGCTGTCCTGCCAGATGGCCGGTGCCGACGCGCTGCGTGCAGCCTGCGAGCGCGCAGGCTGGCCGGAGGTGCGCGTGCTGGGCGCTCCCTGCATCGGACGCTGCGAGCAGGCGCCGGCGGCAGTGGTCGGCCGCAATCCGGTCGATCGCGCCACGGTCGAGCGCATCGCGCGACTCGTTGCCGACAAGTCGGTCGAGCCGGAACTGCCGCCCGCCGTCGACTACGCGGCATATCGCGCGCAGGGCGGCTATCGCACGCTCGAGGAATGCGTGCGCGGCGTCCGCCCCGTCGACGCGGTGTTGTCCGCGCTGGAGGATTCGGGCCTGCGCGGGCTCGGCGGCGCGGGATTCCCGGCGGGACGCAAGTGGCGCATCGTCCGGGCCGAAGCCGCACCACGACTCATGGCCATCAACATCGACGAGGGTGAGCCCGGCACCTTCAAGGATCGCCACTACCTCGAACGCGATCCCCACCGCTTCCTCGAAGGCGTGCTCATCGCTGCGTGGGCCGTCGGCATCGACGACGTCTACATCTACCTGCGCGACGAATACGCGGCCTGCCGCGTGCTGCTGCAGCGCGAACTCGACGCGCTGCGCGCCGATCCGCCGGGCGTGTTACCGAGGATTCATTTGCGGCGCGGCGCCGGTGCGTACATCTGCGGCGAAGAGTCGGCGATGATCGAGTCGATCGAAGGCAAGCGCGGCATGCCGCGCTTGCGACCGCCCTATGTCGCGCAGGTCGGGTTGTTCGGTCGCCCGACGCTCGAGCACAACATGGAAACGCTGTTCTGGATTCGCGACATCCTGGAACGGGGCGCTGCGTGGTTTGCGGGGCAGGGGCGCAACGGCAGGAAAGGCCTGCGCTCGTTCTCGGTGTCGGGCCGGGTCGCGAAGCCCGGCGTGCACCTCGCACCGGCCGGGATCACGGTGCGCGAGCTCATCGACGAGTTCTGCGGCGGCATGCTGCCGGGACACGAGTTCTATGCGTATCTGCCGGGGGGAGCGTCGGGCGGCATCCTGCCGGCATCGCTTGGCGATGTACCGCTCGATTTCGATACCTTGCAGCCGCACGGGTGCTTCATCGGCTCGGCTGCCGTCGTCATCCTGTCGCAGCACGATCGCGCGCGCGACGCGGCGCTCAATCTCATGCGCTTTTTCGCCGACGAGTCGTGCGGGCAATGCACGCCCTGCCGCGTCGGCACCGAAAAAGCCGTCGGCCTGATGGCGAAGTCGAATTGGGACACGGCGCTGCTGGCGGAATTGTCGCAGGCCATGGCCGACGCCTCGATCTGCGGTTTGGGACAGGCGGCGCCGAATCCGATCGCTTGCGTGGTGAAGTATTTTCCCGGGGAATTGGCATGAACGCGCCCGCCGAAGCCGCTGTGCTGCTGACTGAATTCAATCTCAACGGGCGTACGCTCGCGGCAGCTGCAGGCGAGACCATCATCGAGGCGGCGCGGCGCAACGGCGTCGAGATTCCGCACCTTTGCTACAAGCCGGGCATGCGTCCCGACGGAAATTGCCGCGCCTGCATGGTCGAGATCAAGGGCGAGCGCGTGCTGGCGCCGTCGTGCTGTCGCGCGCCGACTGCGGGCATGGAAGTGCGCAGCGACAGTCCGCGCGCGGTCCATGCGCAGAAACTCGTCGTCGAGATGCTCGCAGCCGACGTGCCTGCGCGCGTCTACAAGCCCGACTCGGAACTGGAAAAGTGGAAGCGATGGCTCGGCATCGGCACGCCGCGCTTCGAAGCGCGCGCGCAACCGGTAGCGGATCTGTCGCATCCGGCGATGGCGGTCAATCTCGACGCCTGCATCCAGTGCACCCGTTGCGTGCGCGCCTGCCGCGAAGTACAGGTCAACGATGTCATCGGCTATGCATTTCGCGGCGGTCATTCGCAGATCGTATTCGACCTCGGCGACCCGATGGGCGAATCCACCTGTGTCGCCTGCGGCGAATGCGTGCAAGCATGCCCGACCGGGGCGCTGGCGCCGGCAAACGATGCCTATCTGGTCAAGGCCGACAAGACGGTCGCGTCGGTCTGCCCTTACTGCGGCGTCGGTTGCCAGCTCACCTATCACGTCAAGGACAACCACATCGTTCGGGTCGAAGGCCGCGACGGGCCGGCGAACGAGGAACGCCTGTGCGTGAAGGGACGCTACGGCTTCGATTACGTCCATCATCGGCAACGGCTGACCAAGCCGCTGATCCGCAGGACCGACGTGCCGAAGTCGGCGGACTTCGTCATGGATCCGGCCGATCCGCTCGCGGTATTCCGCGAAGCGACCTGGGAAGAAGCGCTCGCGCACGCCGGCGGCACCTTGAAGCGTATCCGCGACGCGCACGGCGGCAACGCGCTTGCCGGCTTCGGCTCGGCCAAGGGCTCGAACGAGGAAGCGTACCTGTTCCAGAAGCTCGTGCGCACCGGCTTCGGTACGAACAATGTCGATCACTGCACGCGCCTGTGCCATGCGTCGAGCGTCGCGGCATTGCTGGAAGGCATCGGCTCGGGCGCGGTGTCGAATCCGGTGATGGATGTGATGGAGGCCGACGTGGTGCTGCTCATCGGCGCCAACCCCGTCGTCAATCACCCGGTGGCGGCGACGTGGATCAAGAATGCGGTCAAGGCCGGCACCCGGCTCATCCTTGCCGACCCACGCCGTTCCGAGCTGGCGCGCCACGCGACGCACTATCTGCAGTTCAAGCCGGACACCGATGTGGCGCTGCTCAATGCGATGATGCACACCATCGTCGAGGAGGGCCTGGTCGCCGCGGATTTCATCGCCAGCCGCACCAGCGGTTACGAGGAGATTCGCCAGAACGTCGCCAATTACAGCCCGGAAGCGATGGCGCCGGTGTGCGGCGTTCCGGCGCCGCTGATCCGCGAAGTCGCGCGCCTGTACGCGACGTCGCGCGGCTCGATGATCCTGTGGGGCATGGGCATTTCCCAGCACGTGCACGGCACCGACAACGCGCGCTGCCTGATCGCGCTCGCGTTGATGACCGGACAGGTGGGACGTCCCGGCAGCGGGCTGCACCCGCTACGTGGCCAGAACAACGTGCAGGGGGCGAGCGACGTCGGCCTGATCCCGATGATGCTTCCCGACTATAACCGCGTCGACAACGGCGACGCGCGCAAGCGGGTCGAGGACATCTGGGGCGTCATGCTCGATCCCAAGCCCGGACTGACGGTGGTCGAGATCATGGACGCCGTGCATGCAGGGCAGATTCGCGGCATGTACATCATGGGCGAGAATCCGGCGATGTCCGATCCCGATGTGTCGCACGCGCGCCAGGCGCTCGCCGAGTTGGAGATGCTCGTCGTGCAGGACATTTTCCTGACCGAAACGGGATACCTCGCCGACGTGATACTGCCCGCGTCGGCGTTCCCCGAGAAGACCGGCACCTTCACCAACACCGACCGCAATGTTCAGCTGGGTCGCCAGGCGCTCGATCCGCCGGGCGAAGCGCGGCAGGATCTGTCCATCATCGTCGAGATGGCCAAGCGGCTGGGCCTCGACTGGAACTATGCGCATCCGCGCGAGGTGTTCGCCGAGATGCGCCAGACCATGTCGTCGATCGCCGGCGTCACGTGGGAGCGACTGGAGCGCGACAGCGCAGTGACCTATCCGTGCGAGCAGGAAGGCGATCCGGGTCAGCGCGTGGTGTTCACCGACAGGTTTCCGACCGCATCCGGCATGGGCCGCTTCGTGCCGGCCGCGATCATTCCGGCGGCCGAACAACCCGACCCCGCGTACCCTTACGTGCTGATCACCGGCCGCCAACTCGAGCACTGGCACACCGGCAGCATGACACGCCGCGCCGTCGTGCTCGACACCATCGAACCCGCGCCGGTGGCGTCGGTGAATCCGGCGGACCTGGGCGCGCTCGGCATCGCGGCGGGCGGCGCGATCACGATTGCGTCGCGCCGAGGCAGCGTCACGCTCGCCGCGCGCGCCGACGAGGGCACGCCGCGCGGCGCGGTGTTCATTCCCTTCTGCTATTACGAAGCCGCGGCCAACCTGCTGACCAATCCGGTGCTCGATCCCTTCGGCAAGATCCCGGAATTCAAGTACTGCGCGGTGCGCGTGACCGCGGGCGGCGTGGAGAGCGCGACCACGGGTTACGGCGCGCGCTGACCTAGCCCCGCGCAGCGTCGAACAGGCGCGCGATCTGCTCGGCCCGATCGGCGAGCAGCCTCGCCGCGTCGGCGACGCACTCGGCCAGCGTGGCCGGGCCCGAAGGCAACGCAAAGCAGCCTGCGAAGTGTCGCGCAAATTCGGGCAGCGCGGCGCGATCGATGCCGCCGGACAACAGCGTCGCGGGCACGCCTTGCGCGGCCGCACGCTGCGCCACGACCCACGGCGTCTTGCCGAGCAGCGTTTGCGCATCGCTCCGACCCTCGCCGGTGACGAGCCAGTCGGCGCCGCTGAGTGCGGCGTCGAGCCCGACCAGGTCGGCGACGACTTGCGCGCCGGAACGCATCTCGCCGCCGATCAACTGTAATGCGAAACCCAGCCCGCCTGCGGCGCCGGCGCCAGGCAAGGCGTTGACCGTCCTGCCGACGGCCCGCTCCGCCAGCGATGCGAAGCGCGCGAGTCGCGCGTCGAGCTCGATGATCCGCTCGGTGCGCACGCCCTTTTGCGGACCGAAGATCGCGGTCGCCCCGCGCTCGCCGCACAGCGGATTGTTCACGTCGGACATGATGGTGATCGTGGCGTCGGCGAGCCTGCGATCGAGCGCGCCGGCGTCGACGGCAGCGAGCGACGCGAGTCCCTCCGGTGTCGGCGCCACGGCACGACCCGAGGCATCGGCCAGCGACAGGCCGAGCGCGGCGAGCATGCCGGCACCGCCGTCGTTGGTGCTGCTGCCACCGACGCCGATCATGATGCGGCGGATGCCCGCATCGAGCACGACGCGCATCAATTCGCCGACGCCGCGCGTGCTGCGCTGTTCGACGTCGACCGCGCCCGCGGCGGCGTCGGTGAGGCCGACGACCTGCGCCGCTTCGATGACCGCGGTCGATCCGTCGTCCAGCAACCCGTAGGCCACGGCGATCGACGCGCCGCCGGCACCACTGACGCGGTGCGACCGACGCTCACCACCACGCGACAGGATTGCATCGAGCGTGCCCTCGCCACCGTCGGCCATGGGACAGCGGCGAAGCTCGGCCGTCGGCCACACGCGCGCGAGTCCGGCTGCGATCGCGGTCGCGGCTTCCGGTGCGGAAACGGATCCCTTGAACGAATCCGGAGCGATTACGACAACCGCGACGGGGTGGCGCGACATGGACGGGTATGATTGCGGCAATCGACGAGACGATGATGGTAACAAACTCGCCCGCGCGAAAGATCACCTTGCGCATGCCGTTTGCCGCGTGCGCCATGGCGATGCTCGGCATGCACGCGGCAGCCGTCGATGCCGCGCCCGACTATGCGCGCGAACAGCGCTGGGCCGCGGAAATCGTGCCGGCCATCGTCGTGGGCGAGGCCGTGTATTTGCCGACGCAGTCGCAGCCGCGCGTGCTTGCGCTCTACACTGCGGTCGCGCAGCCGAAGGGCGGCGTGATCGTCGTTCACGGCGTCGGCGTCCATCCGGACTGGGGTCTCATCGGAGGCTTGCGCGCGGGGTTGGCCGATGCAGGATTCGCGACGCTTTCGGTGCAGATGCCGGTGCTTGCCGCCACCGCGGCGCGCGACGACTACCTGGCGCTGTTTCCCGAGGCGGGGGAGCGCATCGCGGCCGGGATTGCGTTTCTGAAGCGTCAGGGTATCCAGCGCGTCGCGATTGTTTCGCACAGCATGGGTGCGTCGATGGTGAGCGCGTATCTGGCGCGCACCGAGTCCGTGCGCATCGATGGCTGGGTGCCCGTGGGCATGCTGGTCGACTTCAGTGTCGTGCCTGGCGAACCGGTGCTCGACGTGGTGGCCGAGGACGATTTTCGGGAGGTGCGCGCGGCGCAGCCGCAGCGGGCGCAGAAACTGCCGCGCGACGCATGCACGAAGCAGATCGTGATCGCGGGCACCGACCACTACATGGCAAGTCGGCAGAAGGAACTGGTGGCCGCGATCGTGCCGTTTCTCGAACGCGCGCTGGCCGGCCGTTGCTAGGCAGCCGGAGCAGGAATCTGCGTCCGATGCGCTGTTAGTGTAGCGGTTGGAAGGCGTTCGAGAACACGTACTGCGCCACGCGTCGACCCTGCGCGATGCCTCGCGTCTTGTCGAAGGCCCAGTGGATGCCGAGATAGATCCGACTCTGGCCATTCTCCTCTTCGGCCTCGGAAAACGATCCAAAGCTGCGCGGAATGAGCGGGCGCGGATTGCCGTTGTGATCGAGCGTGACGCCGTTGAACTCGTCCGATACGAAGGTAAACGCGACATCGTCGCGCCGATAGAACCGGCGCAGGACCTCGAACAACGCCCCGCCAAATCCTGCGTGTCCCGACGGGTACGCCGGGAACGGTGGCGTGAAGTTCGGCCCGGTCAAGTTGCTCGCCGGCGCACCCAGCGGCATGAACGACGGGTCGCCCTTGGTCGCCGCGTTGCCGTCGCCTTTGTGGGTCGGCCCGGTGCCCGGGTCCGATTCGCGAATGCCGGTGATGGGCCGCCAGAATTCATAGTAGTACTTGGATTCCCAGATCGCGATGCCGGCATCCGCCATCGCCGTGTTGATCAGCGCGAGCAGCCGCGCAAGGGCAACGACATCGGTGTCCATCTGATCCGCGACCTGCAATGCGATCTGGTTGTAGAGGCGCGGCGGCGCGCATAGGCTTGGCGTGCCGTCGTAGGCCCAGAAGATGCCGATTTCGGTCTGCTCGCGCGTGCGCAGCGTCGGCGTCACGATGCCGTCGCCGCCCAGCGACTTGGCCTCGGCGAAAGCCGTCGCGTATTCCGCGCTGCCGAGCGCGGGTGGCGGCACGACGCGGAACTGCGTGCTCGACGTCAGTACGAAGGGTTTCACGGCGCTCCAATATGCACCCAACGCGATCGGTGCCCGACCGATCGGATCCTGGCGCCAGTCGCCGGGCTCGACGCCGGTAATAAACTCGACGTCGACGCGAGGCTCGGCGCGCGCCGAGCCATCGCCATTTCTGAGCGCAAGAATTGCCGCGGCGGTGCGCTGCCCCAGGGCAATGCCCGATTCCCGCTCGTGCGCGCCGTCCACCGTGCTCAAGTCCAGCGCGAGTTGCCGGTCGAAAGCGGCATTCTGCGAAGGGAACAATGCGCTCAGCGTGTCGTGTGCGGCCTGCGCAACGGCGGCATCCATCGATGCCGCGTGCGCCACCGGCTTGATACCGGCGTAACTCTGGTAGCGGCGCGCGATCGCATTCACCGCTTCGAAGATCGCGATGTGGACGATCGCCATCGCGCGGCTGGCGCGGGTTGGTCCGAATTGTTCTCCGAAGACTCGATGCTCACCGGCAGCGACCGGCGTGTGATCGAGCCCGCTTGCGTCGATCGCAATTTCGTTCCAGTGACCGACCACATTGGGCGCGCTGTGCTTGTGGCGGCCGTTATTCGGTGCGTGGTCCGCTCCGGGCGCGGGGTGATTCAAGGGTCCGAATGCATCGCTGATGCCGCCTGGAAACCCTTCCGCCCGGGCCGAGCCGCAAAGTGCGCCGGAACAGCCGATGACCACGCCTAGCAGCAGTGGTATTGCGTGCTTGGAGAACATAGGCAATATCCTTTTGGCAGGCTGGCCGGCGCGAGTTCAGTCGCGGTGCGTCGCGCGGCGCAGTCGATCGTTGACCGCGGTCCAGTCGGGACCTTCCGGCGGCGTCTCGATCCAGATTTCGTCGGCCTGGTGCGCATCGAGGGCGCGCAGGTTCGCGTAGAGCTCGTGCGCGTAGGCGGCGCTATCGGTCGGCGCGTCGAACCACGTGCCTTCGAAGTCCGGCGGTTGCGTGAACGAATGCGCCAGCACGGCGATGTGCGCACCCGGACGGGCGAGCCCGGCGAGCGCATCCTGCAAGGCATCGTGATGCAGCAGGCGCGAGCTTGTTCGCGGGGCGTAGTGCAACGCCAGCGTGCCGGACGCGCGCGGTGCGCCTGCGCCCGGAGCGTGCGGTGATGCGCCCAGCACGCGCGTGAGCTGCTCGACGCTGATTGCGCCAGGCCGCAGGATCGCGGGTTCGTCCCTCGTGCAGTCGACGATGGTCGATTCGATGCCGTGGTGGCACGGCCCGCCGTCGAGGATCACCGCGACTTCGTCTCCGAATTCATCGGCGACGTGCGTGGCAGTGGTTGCGCTGATGCGTCCAAAGCGGTTCGCCGACGGTGCGGCGATGCCGTCGCCTCCCAACTCGGCAAAACGCGCCAGCAGCGCGTGGGCGACCGGATGCGCCGGCACGCGCAGGCCGATGCTGTCCTGGCCTCCTGTCAGCAGGTCGGAGACGCCTTCGGCGCGAGGCAGGACCAGCGTCAGCGGACCCGGCCAGAACGCATCGGCGAGCGCACTTGCGAATGCAGGCACGGACTTCGCCCAGCGCGACAGGGCATTCGCGGCCGCGAGATGAACGATGACCGGATGCGCATTCGGTCTTCCTTTGGTGGTATACAGGCGGCGCAATGCGTCCGCGTTGCGTGCATCCGCTCCCAGTCCGTATACGGTTTCGGTCGGAAATGCGACCAGTGCGCCGCTGCGAAGCGCCTGCGCGGCGGTGGCGATGGCTTCAGCCGTTGCGGCGTGGATCACGGCAAGACCCTGTCCGATTGAGGGACACCAAGCGCATGTGCGTCGGAATTTGGTAGAATTTCGGTCCTTTCACGCGCCGGCCTCGCGCCGGCCCACGTCACCAAGGCAGGGAGTATCGATGAGCGACTTTCTTTTCACATCGGAATCGGTTTCCGAAGGCCACCCGGACAAGGTTGCCGATCAGATCTCCGATGCGGTACTCGATGCGATTCTAACGCTGGATCCGCACGGCCGGGTAGCCGCCGAGACGCTGGTATCGACCGGGCTCGTCGTCATGACCGGCGAAATCACCACCGACCACAAGCACGACTACGCTCGCATCGCGCGCGACACGATTCATCGCATCGGCTACACCGATCCTGAATTGCGCTTCGACTCCACCGGTTGCGCGGTGATGGTGTGCTACGGCCGCCAGTCGCCCGACATCGCCCGCGGCGTCGATCGCACCTCCGACGAATACATGAACCAGGGCGCCGGCGACCAGGGCCTGATGTTCGGCTACGCCTGCGACGAGACGCCCGCGCTGATGCCTTTCCCGATCTATTACGCGCATCGGCTCGTGCAGCGGCAGAGCGAGGTCCGTCGCGACGGCCGCCTGCCCTGGCTGCGACCCGACGCGAAATCGCAGCTCACGGTGCGCTACGTCGACGGCAAGCCGAAGAGCATCGACACGGTCGTGCTATCGACGCAGCACCACCCGAGCATGAATTTCAAGCAGCAGGAACTGGCGGAGGCGGTGGTCGAGGAGATCATCAAGCCGGTCCTGCCGCCGGAATTTCTGGTCAACACCAAGTATCTCGTCAATCCCACCGGACGCTTCGAAATCGGCGGACCGCATGGCGACGCGGGATTGACCGGGCGCAAGATCATCGTCGACACTTATGGCGGTGCGTCGCCGCACGGCGGCGGCGCGTTCTCGGGGAAGGATCCGTCGAAGGTCGATCGTTCCGCCGCGTACGCCGCGCGCTACGTCGCGAAGAACATCGTCGCCGCCGGCATCGCTCGGCAATGCCAGGTGCAGGTGTCGTACGCGATCGGCGTGGCGCACCCGATCAACGTCACGGTGTATACCGAGGGCACGGGGAAAATCTCTGACGACGAGATCGCGAAGTTGGTCAGGGCGCACTTCGATTTGCGCCCCAGGGGCATCATCCAGATGCTGGACCTGTTGCGGCCGATCTACGAGAAGACGGCAGCCTACGGTCACTTCGGGCGCGACGAGCCCGAATTCACCTGGGAAGCGATCGACAAGGTCGAGCAACTGCGTGCCGCGGCGGGGCTCGGCGATCGCGTCCGCGATCGCGTGACCACGTAAGGGCATTGGTTTATTTGTCCGGGAGCGGGATGAATTCCGTCTCTCCGGGTACCGGTGGGAAGCCCTGAACGCACCAGCGCTCGGACGCGGCGTCGATCAACTCGCGCGAGCTGGCGACGAAGTTCCACCAGATCAGCCGGTCGCCATCCATCTTCGCGCCGCCGAGCAACATGCAACGCGCGGGCGACGCAGCGTCGATGCGCACTGTCGCGCCTCGCTCCAGCACGGCCATATGGCGGGGCGGCAGCGCTTCGCCCCCAACGCGTAACTCCCCCTCAACCGCGTAGACCGCGCGTTCCTCGTGTTCGGGTGCGAGGTCCAGCGACGCGCCGGCGAGCATGTCGACGGCGACGTAGAAGATTGGCGAGAACGTCGGTGTCGGTGCCCGCTGGCCGAACGCCGTGCCCGCGATCAGGCGCATGGTCACGCCAGGCGAGTTAATCGAAGGCAACTCCGATTTCGCGTGGTGGCTGAACGATGGCGCGATCTGTTCGTGCGTCTTCGGCAGCGCAACCCAGGTTTGCAGGCCGTGCAAGCGGTGACCTGCAGCGCGATCGTCCGGCGCCGAGCGCTCGGAGTGCACGATGCCGATGCCCGCGGTCATCCAGTTCACGTCGCCGGGCTCGATCCGCTGCACCGATCCGGCGCTGTCGCGATGCATCTGCGAGCCCTCGAACAGATAGGTGACCGTGGCGAGCCCGATGTGCGGATGCGGGCGCACGTCGATGCCTTGACCTGGCGCGAAATCCACCGGACCGAAGTGGTCGAAGAAAATGAACGGCCCGACCATCTTGTTTGGAAACGCAGGAAGCAGGCGCTGCACCTGGAAACCGTCGCCCAGGTCGCGCGTATGCGGGTTGAGGATCGTGGTCATTGTTGAATCCTCTGTGGCGTCATCCCGGCGGAGGCCGGGATCCAATTGGCAATTTGCTTGCCGTTCAAGGTAATTGGGTCCTCGGCTCAGTTACCAAAATGAGCCGGGGCGACTGGCATTTTACGGCGCCTCAGAGCTTTCCGCGCCGCAATCGATGCAGGATGAATCTCCCCGGATCGATGGCATCGACCAGCGCGCGCTCGATCGGCAATGGTTCGCCGTGCACTTGGGAGGCCAGGAGTTCCGCCGCGAGCAGTGTCCACGACAGGCCGCGCGACGCAAACGCGAATGCACCGTAGAGGCCGGGGATTCGCGGCAAGTCGGCAAAGTGCGCGCCGGTAAGCGTCGCAGCGTCTCTGCGCGCGGCCGCGACATCCACCAGCGCGCCCACGAGGGGCATGCGATCGGTTGCGATGCAGCGAAAGCCGACGCCACTCGCGTGACCTCCGGTCGCCACTCGCGCCGTGCTCCCGGGCAGCATGTGCTCGACGCGTGCGATATTGAGCGCATCGCTGCGTTCGTCGGTCGCAGCGTTGGTGCTGCCGAGATCGTAGGTGGCGCCGCAGACTGCGATGCCCTCGTGTTCCGGCAAGACGTAGCCGTCGCCGCCGACGATCACGTGCGGAGCGGCAAAGGGAGGCGCGGCAAGATATGTCTGCTGGCCGCGTACGCTGCGCAGCGAGTCGGCACCCGAGTCGACCAGCCGCGCGGCGTCGCCGGCGTTGGCGAGTACCACGACGGGAGCTTCGGCGACGATTGCGCCGGTCGCGTCGAGAGCCCGCCACCGCGAATCGACGTACTCCAGCGCGTGGATGCCGCGGGCAAGACGCAACGTCAGGCGTCCGTTTGCGGCAGCGAGTTGGCGGTGCACGATTGCGCCCGGCGCCACCCAGCCTGCGCGCGGAAACCACCATCCGCCCGTGGCTACGACGCAGCCGGCGATGGCGCCGGCTGCGTCGCGCGTCACGTATCGCGCGAACTCCTGCGGGTACGCGTGCTGTGCGGCGGTCTCGGCGACGCGCGCCTCGTTGTCGCGGCCATCGGCGAGTTGCAGGACGCCGCAGTGCCGCCACGGCGCCGTAGTATCCGGATCGACGCTCGCGGGCCATTGCCGTAGCGCGTACAGAAAGCCGGCACGCGTCAGTCGCGAAAGCAGGCAATCGTCGCGCGATACGTGCGGCTGGTAGACGCCGGCGCGCAGGCCCGATGTCGCGGTGGCAGGCGCACTCGCGCGCTCGACCATGTCGACATCCCAGCCTCGCGCTGCAAACCGCGACGCGACGGCCGCACCGGCAAGCCCGGCGCCGATGACGATTGCTCGTCGCGCAGGCCAGGACGGCAAGAGACTTCGCACCGGCGTCGTCTGCCAGCGCGGTGCATATCGTCCCACCAGCATGTCGCGCTTGGTGCCGAATCCCGCGCGTCTGTCGGTGGCGAAACCCGCTGCACCGAGCGCGTCGCGCACCGAGCGGGCGACGCACCAGGTCGCCAGCGTCGCATCCGGTTTCGCGATCCGGGCAAGCGCTTGCATCGTTCGCGCCGACCACATGTCCGGATTGCGCTCCGGTGCGAAGCCGTCGAGATAGAACGCGTCCGCGTCGAGAAGCAATTGAGGCAGTGCAGCCGCCACATCGGCGAAGACCAACGTCAGCGTGACGCACCCATGGTCGAAGTGCAGCCTATGCATGCCGGGAACCAGCGTCGGCCACGCGGCGCGCAAGTCTGCCGACAGGCGCGCGAAGTCGGGGTAGCGCGCGTGGGCGAGCGCCAGGTCGGCGGCGGAGAACGGGTGACGCTCGACGGAGACGAAGTGCAGACGCTCACTGCGTCGCGGGTCCTGGCGCCACGCGTCCCACGTCGCGAGGAAATTGAGCCCCAACCCGAAGCCGGTTTCGACGATGCAAAACGCCCGCGTGTCGGCCCAGCGCGCGGGCAGGTCGTTGCCGCTGACGAAGACGTGATGCGCCTGACCGGGTCCGGATGCGGCGCTGTGATAGACGTCGCCGAACTCGGAAGAAATCGGCGTGCCGGATTCGTCGAATGCCAGCAGCGCCGGACGCAGAGGCGCGCGGGCGTTGCCAGCGCTCAGCATTTCGCTAGACTGTGCATTGCATCATCCGTGCGTACCCTGTTCATGCGCTTTGCCTACTACGACAAACTCTCGCCGGCGCGCCAGCGCACCTATCGCAGCAGCGACGCGATCGTCACGCTCGGGCTGCCTCCCGGGCAGGCGCTGGGGGCCGTGGTCGACGCGATCGGCGAAAGCTTGCGCCAGGACCGGCGTGCCGATGTGCAGGCAGCGTGCCAGCGCTTGATCGATGCGCTTGCCGCCGGCTATCGCGTGCCGGCTATTCGCGTGCAGGTACTGGCGACGCGGCCTGCGGACGGCTCCGGCGAACTGCATGGATTGTACGAACCCGGGGATGATGGAACGCTTGCGCGCATCAGCGTGTGGATGCGTACCGCGCAGAAAAAGAACGTCGTCGCGTTCAAGACCTTCTTGCGGACACTGATCCACGAACTCTGTCACCATCTGGACTACGAATTGTTCGCACTCGAAGAGACCTTCCATACGGAAGGATTCTACAAGCGCGAGTCGACGCTGGTGGCGGCGCTGCTGGCGCAGCTGCCGCCACCGCAATCGCCCTAGTCCTTGGCCTGCACCAGCGCGGTCGCATCCCAGCCGCCGCCGAGTGCCTTGATCAATCCAACGCTGGCGCTAAGCCTTCGACCAAGGATGACCAAAGCATTGCGCTCGTTATTGAGCGCATTCGCTTGCAGGACCACGACCGCCAGGTAATTCGCGGTTCCTGCCTTGTACTGATTGTTCGCGATCGTCGCCGATTCGCGCGCGGCTTTAACGGCCTCGTCCTGCACGCCTGCCTCCTGCGCCAGCAGGTCCAGCGCCGCAAGGTTGTCCTCGACGTCCTGGAAGCCGCTGAGCACTGTCGACCGGTAGTTGGCGACGGTCTCGTCGTAAGTCGCGATCGCCTGCGCCTTCTGCGCGCTGCGCAGGCCCGCATCGAAAATGGCTTGCGCCAGCGCGGGACCGAGCGACCAGTAGCGGGCAGGCAGCGACAGCAAGCTGCCGATGACCGAACTCTGATAGCCGCCTGCCGCCGACAGCGTCAGCGCCGGGAAGAAGGCTGCCTGCGCGACGCCGATCTGCGCGTTGGCGCTGGCGGTGCGGCGCTCCGCGGCGGCGATGTCGGGTCGCCGCTCGAGTAGCGCCGAGGGAAGCGCGACCGGGATGGCCGGGAATACCGCAACCAGCGCTTTGGGCGCGATCGTCAATTCGGACGGCGGCTTGCCGATCAATACGGCAATGGCGTGCTCGAGCTGCGCGCGCACGATCTGCGCGTCGTACACCTGCGCCTGCGTGGACTTGAGCTGTGCCTCTGCCTGGACGACGTCGCCGCGCCCGGCGACGCCGGCGGCGTATTGATTGCGCGTCAGTTGCAGCGACCGCTCGTAGTTCGCGACGGTCTCGCGCAGCAGTGCGATCTGCGCATCTTCCACCCGGAGCAGCAGGTAATCCTGGGCAAGCAAGGCTTGCGCGGAGAGTTTGGCGCCGGCCAGGTCCGCGACCGTGGCCTGCGCCGTGCTCGAGCTGGCTTCGATCCCGCGACGGATGCCACCCCAGAGGTCGATTTCCCAACTCGCGGCAAGCGCCAGGTTGTAGCTGTTGTTGACGCTGCCGACCGTCTGGTTGCCTCCGGTGGCCGTGGTGTTTGTCGTTCCGGTGCCCCGGCTGCTGCGAAAGGCGCTCGCATTGGCATTGACCACCGGATACAGCGCAGCGCGCGCAGCCTGCGTCGCCGCACTCGCTTCGCGTACGCGCGCCTCGGCCGCCTGGATGGTCTGGTTGGAAATGTCGACCTGCTCTGCGAGCGCGTTGAGGTCGGGGTCGCGGAAGGATTCCCACCAGTTGCCGCGAGGGGCAGCGTCGCTGGGCTGCGCGACCTTCCAGTTTGCCGCCTCCTTGAACGACGAGGCAACCGGCGCGGCGGGACGCTCATAGTCGGGTCCGACCATGCAGCCGTAGAGCGTTGCCGCGAAGAGCAACGATAGCGCGACTTTGAGCTGGGAAGGATGTGACATCGACAGTGCGCTCAGTCGGCTGCGTGCGTGGCCGGCGAAAGCGGCGCGCGGGGTGTGTCGTGGCGCCGCGACCAGAGGCGGAAGCGATCCAGGTAGAGGTAGACCACCGGAGTGGTGTACAGAGTCAGGACCTGGCTGACGAGCAGGCCGCCGACGATCGCGATGCCGAGCGGCCGTCGCATTTCCGCTCCGTCGCCCGCGCCGAGCGCGAGCGGCAGCGCGCCCAGCATCGCCGCCATGGTCGTCATCATGATCGGGCGGAAGCGCAGCAGGCACGCCTCGTAGATGGCGTCATGCGAATTCAGGCCGCGCGTGCGTTCGGCATCGAGCGCGAAATCGATCATCATAATGGCGTTCTTCTTGACGATGCCGATGAGCAGGATCACGCCGATGAAGGCGATGATGGAGAAGTCGGTCTTGAACAACAACAGCGCGAGCAGCGCGCCGACGCCCGCGGAGGGCAGCGTCGACAGGATCGTGATCGGATGCACGTAGCTCTCGTAGAGAACGCCGAGCACGATATAGACCGCGAGCAATGCGGCGAGGATCAGCCAGGGCTGGCTGTTGAGCGACGCCTGAAACGCGCGCGCGCTGCCCTGGAAGGTGCCGCGCACGGTATCGGGCACGCCCAACCGGACCATCGCATCCTCGACCGCGCGCGTGGCCTGCGACAGCGAAACGTCCGGCGCGAGATTGAAGGAGATGGTCGAGGCGACGAACTGGCCCTGGTGGTTGACGCCCAGCGGCGTATTGGTCGGACCGTAGGTCGCAAACGCGGACAGCGGCACCTGCGATCCGCCGGCCGTACTGACGTAGACCGATTTCAGCGCGTCGGGCGACTGCCAGTATTCGGGCGCGGCTTCCATGACCACGTGGTACTGATTGAGCTGCGCATAGATCGTCGACACCTGGCGTTGCCCGAACAGGTCGTTCAGCGTCGTATCGATGGTCTTCGGCGTCACCCCCAGCCGCGACGCCGTTTCGCGGTCGATGACGAGCGAGGTCTGCAGACCCTTGTCCTGCTGGTCGGTATTGACGTCGGCCAACTCGGGCAGCTGGCTCAGTGCCGCGCGGATCTTGGTCTCCCATACCCGGAGCTCGGCGAGATCGTCGGCCTGCAGCGTGAACTGGTATTGCGCATTGCTCGCGCGCCCTCCGATGCGGATGTCCTGCACCGGTTGCAGAAACAGGTTGGCTCCGGGTTCCTTGGCGAGCTTGATGCGCAGCCGTGCGATCACCTGATCCGCCGTTTCCTTGCGCTCCGACAACGGCTTTAGCGCGACGAACATCGTCCCGGAATTGCGCTGTGCGCCGCCGGTGAATCCGACGACGTTCTCCACGGCCGGATCGCCGCCGACGATGTTCATGAAATCGGCGAGTTTCACGCGCATTGCCTGAAACGAGATGCTCTGGTCGGCCTGGATGCCACCGATGATGCGCCCCGTGTCCTGCTGCGGGAAGAAGCCCTTGGGAATGATCACGTACAGGTACACATTCAGGCACACGGTTGCGACCAGCACCGCCATGACCACGGGGCCGTGCCGCAGCCCCCAGGCGAGGCTCTTGCCGTATCCGCTGGCCATGGCGGCGAACACGCGTTCGCTCCATGCCCCGATGCGGCCGGTCTTGCGCTCGGCCTTCGGGCGCAGCAGGCGCGCGCACATCATCGGCGTCGTCGTCAGCGACACCACGAGCGACACCAGGATCGCCACCGACAGCGTGACCGCGAACTCGCGAAACAGGCGACCGACGATGCCGCCCATGAGCAGGATCGGGATGAACACCGCGATCAGCGAAAGGCTCATCGACAGCACGGTGAAGCCGACCTCCCGCGCACCCTGCAGCGCAGCGGCGAAAGGCGACATGCCCGCCTCGATGTGGCGCGACGTATTCTCGAGGACCACGATCGCGTCGTCGACGACAAAGCCCGTGGCGATGGTCAGCGCCATCAATGTGAAGTTGTTGATCGAGAATCCGAACAGGTACATGAAGGCGAAGGTCCCGACCAGCGAGACCGGCACCGCCACGCTCGGAATGAGCGTCGCGCGGACATTGCGCAGGAACACGAAGACGACCAGGATCACCAGCACGACGGCGATCATCAACGAGCGTCCGGTGTCGCGCAGCGACGCGCGAATCGTCGTCGTGCGTTCCATCGCCAGCGTCAGGTCGATCGTGTTGGGGATCGACGCGCGCAGCTGCGGCAGCAAGGCGCTGACCCGATCGACGGTCTCGATGATGTTTGCGTTCGGCTGCCGGTTGATGATGACCAGTACCGAAGGCTTGCCGTTGGCCATGCCGGCGTTGCGCAAGTCCTGGACGGAATCGACGACCTCGGCGACGTCGGTGAGTTGCACCGGGGAGCCGTTGCGGAAGGAAACGATCAACGGGAGGTACTCGGCCGCGGTTTTCGCCTGGTCGTTGGCGTGGATCTGCCAGTAGCGGTCGCCCTCCTCCACCGAGCCCTTGGGCCGGTTCGCGTTGGCAGCGGCGAGCGCGGCGCGCACGTCCTCGACGCCGACGCCGTACTTGTTCAGTGCCGTCGGGTTGAGCTCGACCCGTACCGCAGGCAGCGAGCTGCCGCCGACGCTGACCTGACCGACGCCGGGCACCTGCGAAAGTTTCTGCGCCAGGATCGTCGACGCGGCATCGTACATCTGTCCCTGCGTCATCGTTGCGGAGGTGAGCGCCAGGATCATGATCGGCGCGTCGGCGGGATTCACCTTGCGATAGATTGGGTTGCTGGGGAGGCCGGACGGGAGCAGGTTGCGCGCGGCGTTGATCGCGGCCTGCACGTCGCGCGCCGCGCCGTCGATGTCGCGGCTGAGGTCGAATTGCAGCGTGATACGCGCCGATCCGAGCGAGCTCGACGAGGTCATCTCGGTGACGCCGCTGATGCGCCCCAGCGAACGCTCGAGCGGAGTGGCGACCGTTGCCGCCATGGTCTCGGGGCTGGCGCCGGGTAGCGACGCCTGCACGGAAATAGTCGGGAAGTCGACCTGCGGCAACGGCGACACGGGCAGCAGGCGAAACGCGATTGCGCCGGCGAGCGCCACACCGAGCGTCAGCAGCGTGGTCGCCACCGGGCGGTCGATGAAGGGTGCCGAGATATTCATCGCGATGGTGGCTCAGTCGCCGGTGGCGCGCACGTCGGGCGCCGGTTCGACGCGTTCGCGCCGCGTACCGGCGCGGCGCGCGAGGCGGTCGAACGCGAGGTAGATAACCGGCGTCGTGAACAGCGTCAACGCCTGCGAAAAGATCAGTCCGCCGACCATGGTGATGCCCAGCGGATGCCGCAGCTCGGATCCTTCGCCCCAGCCGATCATCAGCGGCAGAGCGCCGAGGATGGCGGCCATCGTGGTCATCATGATCGGGCGGAAGCGCAATAGGCACGCCTGGAAGATGGCGTCGCGCGGCGGCAGGCCTTCGATGCGCTCGGCGTCGAGCGCGAAGTCGATCATCATGATCGCGTTCTTCTTCACGATGCCGATCAGCAGGATGATGCCGATGATCGCGATGATCGACAGGTCGTTGCCGGAGAGCATCAGCGCGAGCAGCGCGCCGACGCCCGCGGATGGAAGCGTGGAGAGAATCGTGATCGGGTGAACGAAGCTCTCGTAGAGCACGCCCAGCACGATGTACATGGTGACGATCGCGGCCAGGATCAGCCACAGCTCGTTGCTGAGCGACGCCCGGAACGCCAGCGCCGCGCCCTGGAAATTGATCTGCACGCTGTCGGGCAGCCCCAGTTCGAGCTTTGCCTTCTCGATGGCCTGGACCGCGTCGCCCAGCGATGCGCCGGGGGCAAGGTTGAACGAAATCGTCGCGGCCGGAAACTGGCCGATGTGGTTGATCGACAGCGACGATGCCTTCTCCACGACCTGCGCGATCGACGACAGCGGTACCTGCTGCGATGGCTGGCCCGGCACCGTCGATGTGACGTAGATGTCGTTCAGGGCGGCCGGTCCGCGCTGGAATTCGGGCTTCACTTCGAGCACGACGCGATACTGGTTGGACTGTGTGAAGATGGTCGACACCAGCCGCTGCCCGAAGGCGTTGTACAGCGCGTTGTCGATCGCCGCCGGCGTGATGCCCAGGCGGCTCGCGGTGGTGCGGTCGAACTCGACGTATGCCTGCAGGCCGCCATCCTGGAAGTCGCTGGCCACGTCGGCGATCTGCGGCACCTGCTTCAACCGGTCGGTGAACTGCCGTACCCACGTGCTCAATTCGGTCGCGTCGACGGCCTCGACTGTGAACTGGTATTGCGTGCGACTGACGCGCGCCTCGATACTCAGGTCCTGCACCGGCTGCATGTACAGCGAGATGCCCTCGACCTGCGCTAGCTTCGGCTGCAGGCGACGAATCACGTCCGAGGCGCTGGCGCCCCGCTCGCTGCGCGGCTTCAGGTTGATGAGCATCCGTCCGCTGTTGAGGGTGACATTGGTACCGTCGACGCCGATGAACGAGGTCAGGCTGTCGACGGCCGGGTCCTCCAGCACGACCGCTGCCAGCGCACGCTGGCGCTCGCCCATCGCGGCGAAGGAAATCGTCGGCGGCGCTTCGGAAATGCCCTGGATCGCGCCCGTGTCCTGCACCGGGAAGAAGCCCTTCGGTATGACCACGTAGAGCACCACCGTCAGGATCAGCGTGAGCGCCGCGACGATCAGCGTCGCCACTTGCCGGTCGAGCACCCAGTTCAGCATGCGGCCGTAGCGAGCGATGACGCGCTCGAACATCTCGCCGCTCCAGCGGTAGAAACGCCCCTGCCGTTCCGGCGGCGTGTGCTGCAGGAGCTTGGCACACATCATCGGCGTCAGCGTCAGCGATACCACCGCGGAGATCAGGATCGACACGGCGAGCGTGATGGCGAACTCGCGGAACAGGCGACCGACGACGTCGCCCATGAACAGCAAGGGAATCAGCACCGCGATGAGCGATACCGTCAATGAAATGATCGTGAACGCGATCTGCTGCGTCCCTTTCAGCGCCGCCTGCAGCGGCGTCTCGCCGGCCTCGATGTAGCGCGCGATGTTCTCGATGACCACGATCGCATCGTCGACCACGAAGCCGGTCGCGATCGTCAACGCCATCAGCGTCAAGTTGTTGATCGAGAAGCCGCCCAGGTACATCACGCCGAAGGTGCCGACCAGCGACAGCGGCACCGCGACGCTCGGGATGAGCGTCGCCGGAACGTTGCGCAGGAACAGGAAGATCACCAGCACGACCAGCGCCACGGCGAGCAGCAGCTCGAACTGCACGTCGCGGACGGAGGCGCGGATGGTGACGGTGCGATCGGTCAGCAGCACGACGTCGACCGCGGCCGGCAGCGAGGCCTTCAGCTGCGGCAACAGGGCTTTGACGCGATCGACGACTTCGATGACGTTCGTGCCCGGCTGACGCTGGATGTTGAGGATGATCGCGGGGGTGCTGTTGGCCCAGGCGGCGAGCCGCGAATTCTCGGCAGCGTCGATCGCATCGGCGACGTCCTGGATCCGTACTGGAGCGCCGTTCTTGTAGGCGATGATAAGTTGCCGGTATTCGTCCGCCGACTTCAGCTGGTCGTTGGCGTCGATGGTCGACGCGCGCGTGGGTCCGTCGAAGCTGCCCTTGGCCTGGTTGGTGTTGGCGTTGGCGATCGCGGTGCGCACGTCGTCGAGCGAAAGTCCGTACGCGGCGAGCGCTTTCGGATTCACCTGGATGCGCACCGCAGGGCGCTGCCCGCCGCTGATGCTCACCAGGCCGACGCCAGGCAGTTGCGAGATCTTCTGCGCGATGCGCGTATCGGCGAGGTCCTCGAGCTTCGGCAGCGGCAGCGTCTTCGAGGTCAGCGCCAGCGTGAGGATCGGCGTATCCGCCGGATTGACCTTGTTATAGATGGGAGGATTGGGCAGGTCGGTCGGCAGGAAATTGCCAGCCGCATTGATCGCCGCCTGCACTTCCTGTTCCGCCACGTCGAGCGACAGCTCGAGGCCGAACTGGAGCGTGATGACCGAGGCGCCGCCGGAACTCGTCGACGACATCTGCTTCAGCCCCGGCATCTGTCCGAATTGCCGCTCGAGTGGCGCGGTGACCGACGAGGTCATCACGTCGGGGCTGGCGCCGGGATACAGCGTCACGACCTGGATCGTCGGGTAGTCGACTTCCGGCAGCGCCGACAGCGGCAGCACGCGATAGGCGACGATGCCGGCCAGGAGGATCGCCACCATCAACAGCGTGGTGGCGACCGGCCGCAGGATGAACGGGCGGGACGGATTCACGGTGCGTGCGAGCTACGCAGATGCGGCGGCGTCACCCGCCGCCCTTGCCGGTACCCGCGCCCTGGCGCGGCGCCCCACCGCCGGCGGGGGCGGAGCCCGGAGGACGCTCGCCGCGCGGCCCTTTGCGCGCGGCACCCGGCACCGGCGCGGCCTGTGCGTCGCGCGTGATCAATTCGACCTTTGCGCCTTCGCGCAACTTGTCCGCGCCGTCGATGACGACGACTTCGCCCGCCGCGAGCCCGCCCGCGATCGCCGTGACCTCCCCCTGCGCCGGTCCCAGCTTGACCGCCGTCACCGCGACGCTCTGGTCTTCCTTGACCACGTAGACGAAGGTGCCGGGCGCACCGCGCTGAATCGCCGCGGTCGGGATCAATATCGCATCGGGCAGCGTCTGCACCAGCATGCGCACGTTGACGAATTGATTGGGGAACAGCGCCAGATTGTCGTTGGCGAATTCGGCCTTCAATTTCACCGTGCCGGTGGTCGTGTCGATCTGGTTGTCGACGGTCAGCAACTTGCCCGTCGCGAGCTTGACCTTCTGGTCGCGGTCCCAGGCATCGACGACGATCGCTTCACCGTCCTGCATGCGCTTCATCACGCGCGGCACGTTGTCCTCGGGGATCGGGAATATCACCGTGCTCGGCTGCAGCTGTGCGATTACCACCAGGCCGTTGGTGTCCGACGCGCGCACGACATTGCCCGGATCGACCTGGCGCAATCCGACGCGGCCGCCGATCGGCGCGGTGACGCGCGCGTAGGTGAGTTGCAGCTTCGCACTGTCGACTGCACCCTGATCCTGCTGGACCGCGCCTTCGTATTGCCGTACCAGCGCTTCCTGCGTGTCGACCTGCTGTTTCGAGATCGAATCCTGCGCGAGCAGCGTGCGATAGCGCTCCAGGTCCACGTGCGCGTTCCTGAGCAGCGCCTGGTCCTTGGCCATCTGGCCGCTCGCCTGCGTCAACTGGACCTGGAAGGGACGGGGGTCGATCTCGGCGAGCAGGTCGCCGGCCTTCACGACCTGTCCTTCGCGGAAGGCGACGCTCATCAGCTGGCCGTCGACGCGTGGATGGACGGTCACGATGTTGCGCGGCGTGACCGTGCCGAGCGCGTTGAGGTATACATCGATGCTGCCCTTCTTCGCGGGGGTCGCGACGACCGGCAGTGCGCGCGCGGAGGGGTCGGCGCGGCCCTTGGCGGCGGTTGGCGCCTCCGTGGGCTTCGACCACCCGTACCACCATGCGCCGGCGGCGATGGCGAGCAGGACCGCGACCGCCAGCACCCACCGCCACCACCGACGACGCGGCGCGGGAGACAGGGGCGGGTGCGTCGCGGCCGGTGGCGCCGCAGGTGTGGTATCAGGACTCATTCGGGCAAGTAGTTAGAGGGCATGGGATTGTCCGCGTTCGGGGCCATTCGTTGCGTCGGAGTTGTAACCATCTGTTATTTTGCGTAAAATATTCTACTCCCGAGGAGCGTTGCAACAGCCGCACCCGTTGGTGGCTGCCAGGCTCGGGGTTTCCCAATCTGCAACTGCGCTCGTTGAACCGCGACTCACGCGCGGGGTTGACGAGGCCTGTCCCGCCCCACCCGCGTTCCGAGTCAGTCAAGGAGTGACGCATGAACGCTGTGACCGACATCAAGAACTTCACCGACTTCCGGGTTGCCGACCTCGCGCTGGCCGCCTGGGGACGCAAGGAAATCGCCATCGCCGAGACCGAAATGCCCGGGCTGATGGCGATTCGGGAGGAATTCGCCCCTGAGCAGCCAATGCGCGGCGCGCGCATCGCCGGCTCGCTGCACATGACCATCCAGACCGCGGTGCTGATCGAGACCTTGAAGGCGCTCGGCGCCGAGGTGCGCTGGGCCTCGTGCAACATCTACTCGACCCAGGATCACGCCGCGGCGGCGATCGCTGCGACCGGCACGCCGGTGTTCGCGCACAAGGGCGAGTCGCTCGAGGAGTACTGGGAATTCACCCATCGCATATTCGAGTGGGCGGACGGGCGTGGACCGAACATGATCCTGGACGATGGCGGCGACGCCACGCTCCTGGTGCACCTCGGCACTCAGGCCGAGAGCGACCGCAGCCTCATCTCGAAGCCCGCCAACGAAGAAGAGTTCTGGCTGTTCGCGGCGATCGCCAAGAAGCTGGCCGCGGACCCCGGCTTCTATTCGCGGATCAAGGGCAACATCAAGGGCGTGACCGAGGAAACGACGACCGGCGTCAAGCGGCTCTACCGCATGCACCAGGAAGGCCGCCTCGGCTTCCCCGCGATCAACGTCAACGACTCGGTGACCAAGAGCAAGTTCGACAACCTGTACGGCTGCCGCGAATCGCTGGTGGACGGCATCAAGCGCGCCACCGACGTGATGATCGCCGGCAAGGTCGCCCTGGTCTGCGGTTATGGCGACGTCGGCAAAGGCAGTGCACAGGCGCTGCGCGCGCTGTCGGCGCAGGTCTGGGTGGCGGAGATCGATCCGATCTGCGCATTGCAGGCGGCGATGGAGGGCTACCGTGTCGTCACCATGGATTACGCGGCCGACAAGGTCGACATCATCGTCACCGCGACCGGCAACATCGACGTCATCACCTATGCGCACATGGCGCGGATGAGGAACAACACGATCGTCTGCAACATCGGCCATTTCGACAACGAGATCGACGTCGCGTCGCTAAAGCAGTGCACGTGGGAGAACATCAAGCCGCAGGTAGACCACGTCATTTTCCCCGACGGCAAGCGCATCATCCTGCTGGCCGAGGGCCGCCTGGTGAACCTCGGCTGCGGAACGGGGCATCCGAGCTACGTGATGTCGAGTTCCTTCGCCAACCAGGTCATCGCGCAGATCGAACTCTGGGGTGACGCGCACGGCCACGGCGGCAAATATCCGGTCGGAGTCTACGTGCTGCCCAAACACCTGGACGAAAAGGTCGCTCGCCTTCAACTCAAGAAGCTCGGCGCGATGTTGACGGAACTGAACGACAAGCAGGCGCGCTACATTGGCGTTGAGCTTGGCGGGCCCTACAAGCCTGATACGTATCGATATTGATTGTTGCTCCGGTGGCGGCATGGAACGTCGCTGTTCGCGACGCTCATGCCGCGCCGCCGGATTGGACCGTCACCTGCGGCGACGTTCAATCCGGCGGGATCGCTGTAGGCATTCGCGCTGTGGAAAAGCGCAAACGGAGAAATAATATGCGTCTCGTGATTGTTTGGCTGGTCAATGCCGCCGCGCTGTTCGCGCTGCCGTACCTGATGTCGTCGATCAAGGTCGATTCGTTCCTCACCGCGCTGGGCGCCGCGCTGGTGCTAGGTCTCATCAATGCGTTCATCCGGCCGCTGCTGGTCCTGTTGACGCTGCCGGCAACGTTGTTGACCCTGGGCCTGTTCATCTTCGTGATCAACGGCCTGCTGTTCTGGTTTGTCGGCTCGTTCGACACCGGATTTCACGTCGGCGGCTTCTGGTCCGGCGTGGGCGGCGCGATTCTCTACAGCATCATCTCCTGGGCGCTGTCGGCGATCCTGCTCCACCGCGGGAAAGATTGAGCGTGGGCGCTCAGAACGTGTCGGGCACCATCGATCGCATCTTCAGCTTCGAGTTCTTCCCTCCGGCCACGGCCGAGGGCGCGACGAAACTCGCAGCCACGCGCGCGCAGTTGGCGATGCTCGGGCCGAAGTTCTTTTCCGTGACCTATGGCGCCGGCGGCTCGACGCGCGACCGAACTCTGGAGGCGGTGCTGGAAATTCAGGCGGCCGGACAGCATGCGGCGCCGCACATTTCCTGCATCGGATCGTCGCGCGAAAGCATCCGCACCACACTTGCGACCTACCGTGAGCGCGGAATCGGGCATCTGGTCGCGCTGCGCGGCGATCTCCCTTCGGGCAGCGCCGGTGCCGGAGATTTCCGCTACGCGAACGAACTCGTCGAGTTCATCCGCGCAGAATCCGGCGACTGGTTCCACATCGACGTGGCCTGCTACCCGGAGTATCACCCGCAGGCGGCAAGTCCTTCCGCCGACCTCGCCAGCTTCAAGCGCAAGGTGGACGCGGGCGCGAACTCGTCGATTACTCAGTACTTCTTCAACGCCGACAGCTACTGGCAGTTCGTCGATGCCGCGACCGCGGCGGGCGTGGCCATTCCGATCGTGCCCGGGGTCATGCCGATCACCAGCTTTTCAAAGCTGGCGCGATTTTCCGATGCCTGCGGCGCGGAGATACCGCGCTGGATCCGGCGCAAGATGGAAAGCTTCGGCGACGACGTGGCGTCGGTGCGCGCCTTCGGCCTGGACGTCGTGACCGAACTTTGCGACGCCCTGCTGGAGCACGGCGCGCCGGGATTGCACTTCTACACGCTGAACCAGGCCAGCCTGACCACCGTCATCTGGCAGCGGCTCGGACTGTGACTGTCAGGGCGCCTTAAGGCCCGGGCGGAACGACAGCAACTCACGCGTCGTATTCTCGGTGCGCACCAGCGAGCCCATGACGCCGCCGCCGCCTTCTATGAATGAGGCGTTGCGCAGTTCGCGCACGGGCGCTTTCACCTCCGGGGCAAACCACACCGAGTCTTCGCGCGTGGTGCGCGTGCGCCAGACCTGTTCGTCGTCGAGCTGGAGGATGCGAAACACGAACGTCGTGTTGAAGGCTCCGGCCGGGACGGTCACCACGGTCTGGCCCTGTACGCGTCCGAAGGCGAGGATTTGGGCATTGAGTTGCGTTTCCGGGCTGATCGTCGGCACCACTTGCCGCCAGGTTTTGCCGCGCTCCAGCGGGAAGTCGTACATCTGGATGGGCGCCTGAAAGCGCCGGGTGTCCCGGCCCTTCAACGCGCCCATGATCAGGCCGCCGTTGGCGTCGACTTCCGCGGCCTCCTCGGTGCGACCGTTCTCGCTGTTGTACACGAGACGAAGCTTGGCCGTCCCCGCATTGATCGACACGACGTCCACCTCGAGCATCGTGACCAGGCCCCGCCGCAGGTTGTCGGTTATTTGATATTCCCAGTGATCGCCCACGACGAGTGTCGGGGCGGGGACCGGCGGAAAGGATGGGGCAAAGCTCGTCGACTGACACGCGACCAGACACAATGTCGCGAGCGCCGAGAGCCACGAAGAAAGTGGAGAAATTCTGCAAACGTTGGGCGACATGGAAGTCTCCTGTGGCGCTGCACGGCGCGGTGCCGTCGAACCGACATGCTAACTCGCGTCGGTGATTGCGCCAAGGCTCGCAGTGGAAACCAGTTTCATGTACTTCGCCAGCACGCCCTTGGTGTAACGAGGCGCGGGTGGCTGCCACGCCGCGCGACGACGGGCGAGCTCGGCGTCGTCGACGTGCAGTTGGATGAGGCGTTGGTGCGCGTCGATGGTAATGCGGTCGCCCTCGTGCACCAGGGCAATCGTACCGCCGACGTAGGCTTCGGGCGCGACGTGTCCGACGACCATGCCCCAGGTGCCGCCGGAAAAGCGGCCGTCGGTGATCAGCCCGACGCTTTCACCGAGGCCCTGCCCGATCAGCGCAGAAGTCGGCGCCAGCATTTCCTGCATCCCGGGGCCGCCCTTCGGCCCTTCATAACGGATGACCATGACGTCGCCCGGATTGATCTTTTTGCCAAGTATCGCGTCGAGCGCGGCAGGTTCTGAGTCGTAGACGCGCGCCGGGCCGGTGATCGAAGGATTCTTCAATCCGGTGATCTTGGCGACGCAGCCTTCGGGTGAAAGGTTCCCGCGCAGGATCGCGAGGTGACCTTGTGCGTACATCGGATTGTCCCAGGGCCGGATCACGTCCTGATCGCGCCGCGGCACCGGAGACACGCTCTCGAGTTCTTCGCCGATGGTCTTGCCGGTGATGGTCATGCAATCGCCGTGCAGCAGATCGTGTTCGAGCAGCATCTTCAGCACCTGCGGCACGCCGCCGGCGAGATTGAAATCGACGGCGACGTAGCGTCCCGAGGGCTTGAGGTCGCACAGCACGGGCACGCGCTGGCGCATGCGTTCGAAGTCGTCGATAGTCCACTCGACGCCCGCGGCGGAAGCGATCGCGAGATAGTGCAATACCGCGTTGGTCGATCCGCCTGTAGCCATCACCAGCGCGATCGCATTCTCGATCGACTTGCGGGTGATGATGTCGCGCGGCTTCAGGTCGCGCGCGACGGCGTTGACGAGTGCCTGCGCCGATGCGGCGGCGCTGTCGGCTTTCTCTGGGTCGGGGGAGGCGAGCTGCGAACTGCCGAGCAGGGAGAGTCCCAGCGCTTCGAACGACGACGACATCGTGTTCGCCGTATATTGACCGCCACAGGCGCCGACGGTCGGACACGCATTCTTCTCGATGCCGACGAGGTCTTCTTCCGACATCTTGCCCGCAGTAAAGGCGCCGACCGCCTCGAACGGGCTGACGATGGTCAGTTTTTCGCCTTTCCAGAAACCGGGCTTGATCGTGCCCGCGTAAACGAAGATTGCCGGCACGTTCATGCGTGCCATCGCCATCATCGCGCCCGGCATGTTCTTGTCGCATCCGCCGACGCAGACTACGCCGTCCATGCACTGGCCCATCACGGCGACCTCGATCGCGTCCGCGATCACTTCGCGCGATACCAGCGAATACTTCATGCCCTCGGTGCCCATGCCGATGCCGTCGGTCACCGTCGGAAATCCGAAGACTTGCGGCTTGGCGCCGGCCGCGGTGAGCGCGGCCATGGCCCGATCGACCAGCGGCTGGATGCCGGCGTTGCAGGGATTCATTGTCGAGTGTCCGTTGGCGACCCCGACGATCGGCTTGTCGAAGTCGCCATCGTTGAATCCCACCGCGCGCAACATCGCGCGATTGGGCGAGCGGGCGACCCCTTGGGTGATGATGCGGCTGCGCCGGTTGTTGGCCATGATCTGCCTTGCGTGTACGTTGGACTGCGGGGCCGTCAATGATACGGCTTGTGTGCTAGCGCGACGAGCCTCGCCCCGACTCGACGCCGGATGCGGTCGCACGGCGCGACAGCACGATTCCGGCAAGCACCAGCGTCATTCCGGCGAGGTGGTGCCAGCCGGGGCGTTCGTTCAGGAACAGGACCGCGAGCAGGGCCCCGAACAATGGGACCAGATGGATGAACAGGCTTGCCGGCACGGGGCCGATGCGATCGACCGCATGGTTGTAGAAGACGGTCGCCAGCAGCGTCGGAAACAGCGCGAAGTAGCCGATCGCCGCCACCGCTTGCCACGACATCGCGGAATTCGTCGCGGGCGCTCCCAGCGCCCGGTCGAGCAGAAAGAACGGCGTGGCGATCACCAGGCCGATGAGTCCGGTGACGTAGACGTAGCCGAGCGCGCTGAGCGTCGCCGGCCGGTAGCGCAACAGCACGGCGTAGAAGCCCCAGAGAAAAAGCGCGATCAGCATGATCAGATCACCGGGATTCGGCGCCGTCGCCAGCAGCGCGTTCGGATGGCCTCGCGCGACCACGATGAGCACGCCGACGAGCGAAATGGCGAACCCCGTCAGCGGGCGCATGGATGGCGTCTCCCGCAGCAGCACCCACGAACCGAACATGACGCAGATCGGGATCATCGAGTTCAGCACGGTCGTATTGGTCGCCGTGGTGTAGGTCAGCGCCCAGTAGGTGAGCGAGTTGTAAAGTGCGGTGCTCATGACTCCGAGCAGCAGCAGGATGCGCCAAGACCGGACCAGCATCTCGCGGCGCTGCACCACCTCGCGCCAGCAAAACGGCGTCAGGACCGCGATCACGATAACCCAGCGCCAGTACGCGAGCGCGATCGGAGACATGGCGCCGGCGACGGCCCGGCCCACGACCATGTTGCCGGCCCAGAACAGCGCGGTCCAGACCAGCAGGGCGGGAGGCGACCAGCGGTCGAGTCGAAACAGTGACATAAGCCCATTCTTATACCGGCGGCTTTCTGATACTGTCCAATACATGTTTAGCGCCGTATTAATATAAATCAGGTATTAATGATCGACTTGCGCCGATTGCGGTATTTCGTTGCGGTCGCGGAGAGTCTTCACTTCGGCAAAGCCGCGGCGAAATTGCACATCTCCCAGCCGCCGCTGTCACGGCAGATCCAGCAACTCGAGCAGGAGATCGGCGCCTTGCTCCTCCGCCGCAGCAAGCGGCACGTCGAACTCACCGGTGCAGGTGAACAGTTGCTGGTCGACTCCCGGCGCCTGCTCCTCGACGCCGAGCAGGTCGGCGAGCGGACGCGGCGTGCGGCAACGGGCGCGAGTGGGCGCCTCGCGCTCGGTTTCATCAGCGCCGTCGACTACAGCATCCTGCCAGGCGTGTTGCGCGCTTACCGCGAAGCGTATCCGGACGTCACGCTGGAACTGCGCGAGCTGACCTCGGATGTGCAGCTGCGCGAGCTGCACGACTCGCGCATCGATGCGGGCATGTTGCTCGAGCCCTATCGGGGATGCCAGCCTGGCGACGATGCCGCTGCTGCGAGAACGTCTGGTCGTTGCCATGCCTGCGACCGATCCGCTGGCGCGTCGCGGCCGGCGGGTGACGCTGTCCGCACTGGCGACACGACCATTCATCCTCTTTCCGCGCTCGAACGCGCCTGGGTTGCACGACACGATCGTCGGCTTTTGTGAGTCTGCGGGCTTCACGCCGCGTATCGCGCAGGAGGCGATCCAGTTGCAAACGATCATCAGCCTCGTATCCGCCGGGCTCGGCGTGGCGCTGGTGCCGGCCTCGATGATGCATCTGCGGCGACCGGGCGTTGTTTACCGTGCGTTGCGGGAGACGTCGCCGCAGATTACCGTCTCGCTCGCGTGGCGACGCGATAATCGCAGCGTCTGCCTGGCGAATTTCGTCGCCACCGCCCGCCGGCGATCACGCGCGGCGGCGGTCGCGCGCCGACCTGCGGTGTCATAATCGGACCCATGCTGGTACACCCTCAATTCGACCCGATCGCAATTCAGTTCCAGGCAGGCCCGCTCGGCGTTATCGCGATCCGCTGGTACGGCATCATGTACCTGCTCGGTTTCATCGCGTTCGCCGTGCTCGGCAAGTACCGCGCGCGCCAGAACCTGCTCACCGGTTGGCATCCCCGCGACGTCGACGACATGCTGATCTACGGCGTGGCCGGCGTGATTTTCGGCGGAAGACTCGGCTACGTGCTGTTCTACAAGTTCGGCTACTACGCTGCGCATCCGCTGGAAATCCTGGCGCTGTGGCAGGGCGGCATGAGTTTCCATGGGGGCTTTCTCGGCGTGCTCGTCGCGCTCGCGCTGTTCGCGCGCAGTCGTCACAAGCGCTGGCTGGACGTCACCGACTTCGTGGCGCCGCTGATTCCGCTCGGGCTGGCGTTTGGCCGGCTAGGCAATTTCATCAACGGCGAATTGTGGGGCCGGCCGACCACGGTGCCCTGGGCGATGGTATTCCCGCAGGTCGACGCGCAGCCGCGCCACCCGTCGCAACTCTACGAGATGGCGCTCGAAGGTTTGCTGCTGTTTGCGCTGCTGTGGATATTTGCCCGCAGCAGGCGCCCGATGGGTGCGGTCTCCGGCTTGTTCCTGATCGGTTACGGCAGCTTTCGCTTCATCGTCGAGTACGCGCGCGAGCCCGACAATTTCCTCGGCTTGCTGACGATGGGGCTGTCGATGGGGCAGTGGTTGTCGCTGCCGATGATCGTCGCCGGCATCTGGATGATGATCTGGGCCTACTGGCGCGCCCGCAAGGCGCAGCCGACGATCTACGGTCGCTAGTTCTGCTCAGTCCAGACGGCGAAAATCCCCGTCGAGCGGATGGCGAACCGTGGCTGCGGACATCGGTGCAAACGAAGCGCCGACGTTGAGCGGCAACAGCAGCAGCGTCAGCGCCATCAGGTCGGACACGATGCCCGGAACGATAAGCAATATCGCGGCGAGGACCTTGCGCCCGCTGTCGAGAAGTCCGCGCAGCAGCGGCCGGTCGCCGCGCAGCGCGGCGAGCGTCTGGGCGCGGAAGGCAACGCGTTCACGACGCAGCAGCAGCGAGCCGGCGATGGCCGGCGCGATCATCAACGCCGCGGCGGGAATCCCGGTCCAGCGCGCGAAGCGCATCGTCGCGATCACGTCGAGGATGGGGAAAATCAGTACAATCAGCATGACGACAAAACGCATGGAGGCTCCTTGTCGCGCGCGGACCCGCAATCACCGTTGCTGGTACTGACGACGTTTCCGCAACGGGAGGCCGCCGAGTCGCTCGCGCGCGAACTTCTCGCAGCCCGACTGGCCGCGTGCATCCACATCGGCGCGTCGGTGCATTCACTCTATCACTGGCGCGGCGAAATCGAAACAGCCGACGAGACCCCCATGGCGATCAAGACCCGGTCGGAGCTCTACCCGCGGCTGGAAGCGGCCATCCGCGCCCGGCATCCCTACGAACTTCCGGAGATCATCGCTGTCCCCATTACCCATGGCTTGCCTGCTTACCTCGACTGGATCGCCGCTGAAACCGCGACCGCCTGCTAGGCCCCGGCAGCGCCGGGTGGCGCCCGCCGTTGCCATCGTGCTCGCCCTCGCGGTGCCGGCATTCGCGCAGGTCAACCCGCTTCCGCCGGACAAGGCCTTCCGCTTCACCGCGCGTGCCCTCAATCCCGAAACCATCGAGACCAGGTTTACCATCGCCGACGGCTATTACCTCTATCGCGACCGTATCCGCTTCACGGTCGAGCCTGCGGCGGCCGGGCTGACCGCCCCGACGCTCCCGGAGGGCAAGGTCAAGGAGGACCAGTTCTTTGGCCGGGTGCAGACTTACCGGGGAAGCGTCATCGTCAATCTGCCGCTCAAGGACACCGCGCCCGGGCAGAAGGTCGTGGTGGTGGCCGAGTCGCAGGGGTGCGCCGACGTCGGCATCTGTTACCCGCCGCAGGTGCAACGGGTGACCGTGGCATTGCCGGCCGCCAATGCTGCACCGACGCGTCCGGACGAACCTCCGAAAAAAGCCTGGTTCAACTGACGGTGTGACTGCTCACACTCGCTCTCGAGCCGTTCGCTATATCGTGATCAGATTCAAGTCTACTGCGGCCCTGGTTGCTGCCGGAGCCTTTGCCCTTGCCTTGGGGATGTACTTCGGGCTGCGGCAGGAGGAACCCGCCGACGCAACCACGCTGCTCGCGCTGTCGCTGCCGGATCTTGCAGGCAAGGAGCAATCCATCGGACAGTGGCGCGGCAAGGTCGTGGTGGTCAACTTCTGGGCAACCTGGTGTGCGCCCTGTCGCGAGGAGATGCCGGAGTTCATACGGGCCCAGACCGAGTTCGGTCCCCGCGGTCTGCAGTTCGTTGGCATCGCGGTCGATCAGGCGGACAAGGCGGAACTGTTCGCCAAGGAACTCGGATTGAACTACCCCACACTGATTGGCGGCTTTGGCGCGATCGAGCTATCCAAGACGCTAGGCAATCGTCTGGTCGCGCTGCCGTTCACCGTCATTGTGGATCGGCAGGGAAAGGTCGTGCACACGCAACTTGGGCCGCTCAAGCCACCACAATTGCGAGCTATTGTATCCAAATTACTGTAATTCACGATAAGATGAAATCAGTGCGACATTAGCTCTCGACCGTCAAAGACGGCGCGTTCTGCCGTCGCGGGTGCTGGCAAGCAGGGCTCGGACGACAACGGTGGCAAAGTGCCCGCAGCATAGGGATACTGCCTCGAACACTAGACAAAATGCTGTGATCTGCCGCAAACTCGCAGCATTGTGCGTGGTCGGGATGGGGTGGGGAAGCAATGGCAGTGCCAAGACCAAGCAGAAGTGTGGCTAGCCTGGTAACGCCCAGATTTCGGCCCGGCTACGGCGCGGACGCGGCCTTTGGTGCTGGTCGTCTGCACGCCTGTGCGCCGCGACTTCTTACCGCGATCCGGCAAGGCGCAGCAGAGTAAAAGGCCCGACGATGGATCTGCGCAAGCTCAAGTCGCTCATCGAATTGTTCGAGAGCTCCGACATCGGCGAGCTCGAAATTGCCGAGGGAGAAGAGCGCGTGCGCATCACGCGCGCCCCACAGGCGGGCGCTCCCTCGACGAGCGTCCAGGCCGCGCCGGCACAGGTCGTGGTCGCGGGGATGGCCGCCAAGCCTCCGGAATCGGCACCACCGGCCGCGCCCGTTGCAGCCGAAGGCCATGTCGTCAAGTCGCCGATGGTCGGCACCTTCTATCGGGCCGGGGCGCCGGGTTCGAAGGCCTTTATCGAGGTTGGCGACACGGTCCAGGCTGGCGATCCGCTGTGCATCATCGAGGCGATGAAGCTGATGAACGAGATCGAGGCCGACAAGGCAGGCGTGGTCAAGGCGATCCTCGCGGAGAACGGCCAACCGGTCGAGTATGGCCAACCGCTGGTTGTAATCGGTTGAACGGCGCACGCCGGCGCGCCGTCTCGCGCCGTTCCTAGGACGACTCCCGTGGCAACCAAGAGCGCCGGACAATTGTTCGACAAAGTGCTGATCGCCAACCGCGGCGAGATCGCATTGCGCATCCAGCGCGCGTGCCGGGAACTCGGCATCAAGACCGTCGTCGTGCACTCCGAGGCAGACTCCGAGGCGAAGTATGTGCGCCTGGCCGACGAATCGGTGTGCATCGGGCCGCCGCCGTCGGCCCTGAGTTATCTCAATATTCCGGCGATCATCAGCGCCGCCGAAGTCACCGACGCGCAGGCGATCCATCCCGGCTACGGTTTCCTCTCCGAGAATGCCGATTTCGCGGAGAAGATCGAGAAGAGCGGATTTGTTTTCATCGGGCCGCGTCCGGACACGATTCGCCTGATGGGTGACAAGGTCAGCGCCAAGGTGGCGATGATCAAAGCCGGCGTGCCGTGCGTTCCGGGTTCGGAAGGCGTCCTGCCCGAAGACCCCAAGGAAATCATCAAGGCGGCGCGCGCGATCAAGTACCCGGTGATCATCAAGGCGGCCGGCGGCGGCGGCGGCCGCGGTATGCGCGTCGTGCATACCGAAGCCGCGCTGCTGTCCGCGGTGGGGCTGACGCGGACCGAGGCGGGGGCCGCGTTCGGCAACCCCGCGGTGTACATGGAAAAATATCTCGAAGCGCCGAGGCACGTCGAGATCCAGGTACTCGCCGACGAGCACAAGAACGCGGTATACCTGTTCGAACGCGATTGCTCGATGCAGCGCCGCCATCAGAAGATCATCGAGGAAGCGCCCGCGCCCGGTATTCCATTGCGCGCGCTGACGCGCATCGGTGAGCGCTGCGCCGAAGCCTGCCGCAAGATCGGCTATCGCGGTGCCGGTACCTTCGAGTTCCTCTACGATGAAAACGAGTTCTTCTTCATCGAGATGAACACGCGCATCCAGGTCGAGCATCCGGTCACCGAGCTCATCACCGGTATCGACCTCGTGCAGCAACAGATTCGCGTGGCGGCCGGGCAGAAGCTCGCGTTCCGCCAGCGCGACGTCGTACGGCGCGGCCATGCGATCGAATGCCGCATCAATGCGGAGGATCCGGAGACCTTCGTCCCGTCGCCGGGGCGGATCACGTCGTATCACGCGCCGGGGGGGCCCGGCATTCGCGTGGATTCGCACGTCTATCACAACTACTTCGTGCCGCCGAACTACGACTCGATGATCGGCAAGGTCATCGCGTATGGCGACACGCGCGAGCAGGCGATCGCACGCATGCGGGTCGCGCTGTCCGAAATGGTCGTCGAAGGAATCAAGACCAACATTCCGCTGCATCAGGAATTGCTGCTGGACGCATCGTTTCTGCGTGGCGGTACGTCCATCCACTACCTCGAGCAACGGATGGCCAAGCGCAAGCAGACCGCCTGATCCGGTTCGATGCCTTATCTCGCGTTGTCCTTCGATGCGCCGGGTGACGACGCCGAGCGCTGGGCGGACGCCCTGCTCGAATCCGGTGCGTTGTCAGTCGAAGCCGCCGACGCGAACGCCGGAACGGGTGAGGAGGCCGCGCGTTTCGGGGAGCCCGGCGCCGAAGCCGCCGCGTGGCCAGTGACGCACCTCACCGCGTTGTTCGATGCCGGCGCCGACATCGAGGCAACACTCGGGCGCGTCGAGGAAGCTCTAGGCCGCCGGGCGCCGCCGCACAAGATCGACACGATTGCGGACACCGACTGGGTACGAAAGACACAGACCCAGTTCGTTCCCATCAGGGTCAGCGAACGCCTGTGGATCGTGCCGTCGTGGTGCGAACCGGCGGCCACCAACGCGATCAACCTGCGCATCGACCCCGGTCTCGCGTTCGGCACCGGCAGCCATGCGACAACTCGCCTGTGCCTGCGCTGGCTCGACGCGCATTTGGCACCCGGCGCGTCGCTGCTCGATTACGGCTGCGGCTCCGGCATTCTCGCCATCGCTGCGATGAAATTCGGCGCCGGCGACGCGTGCGGCGTCGATGTCGATCCACAGGCCGTGCGCGCGAGTCGCGCCAACGCGGCCGCGAATGCGGTATCGGTCCGGTTCGGCTCGCCCGACGACTTGTCCGACGGCGCCTTCGACGTCGTCGTTGCCAACATCCTCGCCAATCCGCTGGAACTGCTCGCGCCGTTGCTGGCTGGACGCGTGCGACCGAACGGCCACCTCGTGCTCTCCGGCATCCTCGACGCGCAGGCAGCAGCCGTCGCCGCGGCGTATGCACGATGGTTTACACTCGACGCTTGGGGCAGGGAGGACGGATGGGTTGCATTGGCGGGCAGCCGTAAACACGATGACTGACGAGAAATTCACGCGCTGTCCGGGATGCAGGACGATCTTTCGCGTCACGCCGCAGCAACTGGCGATGCGCGCCGGACAGGTTCGATGCGGCCATTGCCAGGCCGTCTTCGATGGCGTCGCCGCGCAGGTGTCGCTCGCCCCGCAAGCGCGTGAAGAGTTCCCGCTCGACGAGGCGTCGCTGGGTCCACCCACGGTGACCTTGCGCAGTTCGCAGGCGCTGGAACCGGTCGCGGACGACTCCGATACGAACGCGGCTGCCGACGACCAGGCCGAACACGACGCCGAGGAAGCCGAGGCGACGGCGGATCCGCCGATCGACTACTCGGCGCGCTTCTCGTGGCAGGAAAAGCAGGAGCGCCGACTGGTACCGTCATGGGTGCTTGCGCTGGCGATTCCGATCCTGCTGGCGCTTCTTGCCGGGCAGGCGCTGTTCCATTTTCGCGACGCGATCGCGGCGCACTGGCCGACGACGAAGCCGGCGCTGATCAAGCTTTGTGCAGTAGCGGCTTGCGAAGTGCGCCCGGTGGCGGACATCGCCGGATTGTCGATCGAGTCGTCGGACCTGCAGGCCGACCCGGCGCATCGCGGCTTGCTGGTCCTCTCGTCGACGATCAGGAATCGCCAGTCCTTCCCACTCGCGTATCCCTACGTCGAATTGACGCTTTCCGATGCGCAGGATCAGGTCGTCGTGCGGCGCGCCTTCACTCCGCAGGAGTATCTCAGCGCGGCCGCCGAGCCGCGCGCCGGCATTGCGGGCAACTCCGAGCTTGCGATCAAGCTTTTCATCGATGCCAGCGCGACCAGCCAGGCGGGATACCAGGTTTACCTGTTCTATCCCTGAGTCCAGGGCAATCCGGCCTTGCGCCAGCCGTTGACATGGCCGCGCTGGCCCGAGGCATCCTTGTCACCCTCGAATCCTTCGAGCACGTTGAAGGCGCGTGCGTAGCCTGCTGCCAGGGCCGCGCGAGCGGCTTGGTCCGACCGCTGACCGCTGCGACAGAGAAACAATACCGGGGCGTCGGCATCGGCTGCCGCGGCTCGCAACTGCTCAAGAAAAGCCGGATTGCGCGAGCCTTGGGGATAGGTGTTCCATTCGACAAGAATGCTGCCCGGAACGCGCCCGACATAGTCCCACTCGGCACGCGTTCGCACGTCGATGAGGGTGGCGCCTTTGACCGCTGCCAGCAACGCGCTGGCCTCAGTCGGCGTTACCGCACCAGAATATGGCAAGTCGCGTTCGAGGGCCCTCTGCTGCGCCGCAACGAGAATCGCGCTTACGGGGTCACTGGCTGGCGTGGGCGTGCTCATCGGCGGATTCTGCCACCTTAGGCCTCGGTTTGGGCAACCGGCATCGAATCCTGGGGCCTGCGGGTCCCGCATGAACCCTGCGCCTGGATCGACGGAAGGGGAACGGTCGCGGTTGGGCAGCGCGGGCCGCAGGTTTGTTGCACCACAGCGAGGCGAGTCTTGGCGGATAATGCCCATTGTGGTGCAGAAGGCGGTTGCGAGACCCCTCACGAAGGTCGTCTGCGCTCGGGCGACCCGGTGCCAGCGGCGTCGGCTTATGGCATAGTTTCTGCTAAACGTAGCTCTCTCGCAGAATTCCGCGTTTGCATCGCAATTCCCAACGCATCCACTGTCCCGACAGGAGAAACGCATGGCCGCATCGCCCGCTGATGTACTCAAGACGATCAAGGAAAAGGACGTCAAGTTCGTCGACCTTCGCTTCACGGATACCCGGGGCAAGGAACAGCATGTCCAGGTTCCCTCGAAACAGTTTACCCAGGACAAGTTCGACAACGGGCACGCGTTCGACGGTTCTTCGATCGCCGGATGGAAGGGCATCGAAGCCTCCGACATGCAGTTGATGCCGGATGCGGATTCGGCGCGCATCGACCCGTTTACCGACGAGACGACGCTGAACATCACCTGCGACGTGGTCGAGCCTTCGGACGGCAAGGGCTACGACCGCGATCCGCGCTCGCTCGCCAAGCGGGCCGAGGCCTATCTCAAATCGACGGGGCTTGGCGACACCGCGTATTTCGGCCCCGAGCCCGAGTTCTTCATCTTCGATTCCGTGACCTGGCATTCCGACATGTCCGGGTGCGGCGTCAAGATCGAATCGGAAGAGGCGGCGTGGTCCAGCGGCAAGGAATACGATGGCGGCAACATGGGGCATCGGGCGCCGGTGAAGGGCGGGTACTTTCCGGTCCCGCCCAATGACCAGTTGCAGGACATCCGTAACGCCATTTCGCTGGCGCTGGAAGAGCAGGGCGTCGAAGTCGAAGTGTTCCACCACGAAGTCGCGACCGCGGGCCAATGCGAGATCGGTACCCGGTTCAACACGCTGGTGAAGCGCGCCGACTGGAACCAGATCCTCAAGTACACGATATGGATGGTCGCGCACTCCTACGGCAAGACCGCGACCTTCATGCCAAAGCCGATCGTCGGCGACAACGGTTCCGGCATGCACGTGCATCAGTCGGTGTGGAAGGGCGGCCAGAACCTCTTCGCCGGGAACGGCTATGCGGGCCTGTCCGAGTTCGCGCTGTTCTACATCGGCGGCGTGATCAAACATGCGAAGGCGCTCAATGCCATCACCAATCCGGGAACCAATTCCTACAAGCGGCTGGTTCCCGGCTTCGAAGCGCCGATCAATCTCGCGTACTCGGCGAAGAATCGCTCGGCCTCGTGCCGGATCCCGCATGTCAGCAATCCCAAAGGCCGCCGTGTCGAGGTGCGCTTCCCCGATCCGACCGCCAATCCGTACCTCTGCTTTTCCGCGCTGCTGATGGCCGGCCTCGACGGCGTGCAGAACAAGATCCATCCCGGCGATCCGATCGACAAGAACCTGTACGACCTGCCGCCCGAGATCGCCGCGAAGATCCCGCATCCCTGCGCCTCGCTCGACGAGGCGCTGGACCACATCGACAAGGATCGCGAATTCCTTACTCGAGGCGGCGTGTTCTCGAACGACATGATCGACGGCTACATCGCGCTGAAAATGGAAGAAGTCACGCGATTCCGGATGACCACCCATCCGATCGAATTCGACATGTATTACAGCCTGTAGCCACATCCGGAACTCCGGGCAGCCCGCCTGCGGCTGCCCGGCCCGTTCCGCAGCCTGCTTTTTGATACACTGCGGCGCAATGGCCGCGATTTCCCCCACTGCTGCGACCTGGTGCAGGCGCGCCATCTGCTGGTGCGTGCTGCTCGCGGGCGCGTCGGCTGCGCACGCCGAAATCTGCAAGTACGTCGACTCCGATGGCAACATGCATTACACGAATGTCCCGCCGGAGAAGGGATGGAAGAAACTTTCCTGCGGGGTGGGCGACGATGCGCAGCGCAGCGGCTCGGCCAAAGCGACGCCGACCCCTGCCGGCTTTCCCAGGGTGGACGCCGACACGCAGCGCGGTCGGGACGACGTGCGGCGCAAGGTACTGACCGACGAGCTCACAACCGAAGAGAAGCTGCTCGCGGAGTCGCGCGCGGCCTACGGCGACGGCGCGCCACCGCCGCTGCCCGAAGAGCAGGCCAACGCGCAGAAATACGCAGACCGCCTCGCCAAGCTCAGGCAAGCGGTCACCCTGCACGAAAAGAACGTCGAAGCATTGCGCAAGGAAATCGCCGCACTGCGCTAAGGGGCTTCTGCGCAGAGCGCGCGTGTCGCACCGCGGCCGGCCGCCTCCGGGCGCGGATATTGCTACTATCATTGCTGCCCCTTCCCGATGGCATGCGATGCAGGGTCAACCCCTTTTCTTTCCAATTGATGACAGCCTGGCCGCGTATGCCGGGCTGGAATTGCTGGCGACGGCAACGCTGCTGCTTACGGACGATCTGCACGTCTGCTATGCGAATCCGGCCGCGGAGAACCTGTTCGAACTCTCGAAGCGCCAGCTGGTCGGGAACCCGGTCAAGCTGATCTTCGGCGACGCCCAGCCCCTGTTTCAGGCAATTGACAAGGCGCTCGCCAACGGCGCGTCCTACACGGAGCAGGAGATCGAGCTCGGCGCCGCAGGCAGGCCGAGGCTGCATCTGTCCTGCACGGTGTCGGTCATCGACACGATCGACGCCACGCTGCTGCTGGAATGCCGGCATATCGACCAGCAGCTCAAGATCGCGCGCGAAGAGCGCCTGCTCGAGCAGCAGCAGGCCAATCGCGACCTCATCCGCGGACTCGCACACGAGATCAAGAATCCACTGGGAGGTATTCGCGGTGCGGCGCAGTTGCTCGAGCGCGAACTCGACCGGCCGCCCCTGATCGAGTACACGCAGGTCATCATCGGCGAGGCGGACCGGTTGCAGACGCTGGTCGACCGCATGTTGACGCCGCATCGCCTGCCCAAGTACCGGCGTACGAACATCCACGAGATCCTTGCCCGCGTCGGCAGCGTGGTGCAGGCGGAATTTCCGCGCATTGCGGTCGTCTCCGATTTCGACATCAGCCTTCCGGAATTCGAGGCCGATCCGGAGCAGCTGACGCAGGCGGTGTTCAACGTCGTGCGCAACGCGGCGCAGGCGTTGGAAGCAACAGAGACCGGTCCGCAGATCAGGCTGACGACGCGCGTTGCGCGCGGCGTGACGCTGGCCAAGCGACGCCATCGCCTGGCGCTGGCGTTGTCGATCGAGGACAACGGCAGCGGCGTGCCGGAATCGATTCGCGACAAGATTTTTTTCCCGCTGGTGTCGGGGCGCGAGGGTGGCAGTGGCTTGGGCCTGACGATCGCCCAGACTTTCATCGCGCAGC
Source organism: uncultured beta proteobacterium (assembly GCA_963726915.1). Taxonomy (GTDB): domain Bacteria; phylum Pseudomonadota; class Gammaproteobacteria; order Burkholderiales; family Casimicrobiaceae; genus PALSA-1003. The sequence goes on along the minus strand of CAVSEA010000029.1, from coordinate 5,525 downwards.
ACAGCGGTGCCATCGATTGCGAAAGCGTGCCTGGGCACACGGTGTTCACCATCCTGCTGCCACTGGAGTTCAATCGTAGTACCGCGTAAATTGTGAGTGATGACATGCATGCATACGATGACCGCGAGATTCCTGCGGGAGCGGTGGTGAAACCGGTCTGGATCGTCGACGACGATCGGTCCATCCGCTGGGTGCTCGAGAAGGCGCTCGCGCGCGAAGGCATTCCGTTCAAGACCTTCGCATCGGTCATCGAGGTGATGCAGGCGCTGCAGCACAGCCAGCCGCAAGTGCTGGTGTCGGACATCCGCATGCCGGGCGAATCCGGCCTGGTGCTGCTCAACAAGATCAAGGAGCGGCATCCGCGTATCCCGGTCATCATCATGACCGCCTACTCGGATCTGGACAGCGCGGTTGCGGCATTCCAGGGCGGCGCATTCGAGTACCTGGCCAAGCCCTTCGACGTCGACCACGCGATTGCGCTGATCCGGCGGGCGGGCAACGACGTGACCGTCGCGGCGGCGACGGCGCCGAGCTCGGCCGATGCGCCGGAAATGCTCGGGCAGGCGCCCGCGATGCAGGAAGTGTTCCGGGCGATCGGGCGCTTGTCGCAATCGCACGTGACGGTACTCATCACCGGCGAATCCGGCACCGGCAAGGAGCTCGTGGCGCACGCGTTGCACCGGCACAGTCCGCGCGCGACAGGTCCTTTCGTCGCGATCAACACGGCGGCGATACCGAAGGACCTGCTCGAATCGGAACTGTTCGGGCACGAACGTGGAGCCTTCACCGGCGCTCAAAGCTCGCGCCGCGGACGCTTCGAACAGGCGGAGGGCGGCACGCTGTTCCTCGACGAGATCGGCGACATGCCGCCGGATCTCCAGGTCAGGCTGCTGCGGGTGCTGGCCGACGGCGAATACTATCGGGTGGGCGGCCACGCTCCGCTGAAGGCCAACGTCCGCATCATCGCGGCGACGCATCAGAACCTCGAGGAGCGTGTGCGGCAGGGCCTGTTCCGCGAGGATCTGATGCACCGGCTCAACGTCGTCCGGTTACGCCTGCCGCCGTTGCGCGAACGCGCCGAGGACATCGCGCCGCTCGCGCGGCAGTTCCTGCAAAAGAGCGCGCGCGAGCTCGCGGTCGAGCCCAAGCAGCTCACCGAGCAGGCGCTGAAACTGCTGTCGACCTTTGCCTTCCCCGGGAACGTCCGCCAGCTCGAGAACATCTGTCACTGGCTGACGGTGATGGCGCCGGGTCAGAAGGTCGATATCGGCGACCTGCCTCCCGAAGTGCGTTCCGCCCCCGGCGCGAATACGCAGGACGACGAAAGCAACTGGCAGCAGGCACTCGACCGCGAGCTGGCCCAGGCGCTCGCCCGCGGCGAACTCGCCGTCGGCGACCGGCTCGAAAAGGAATTCGAGCGAACCCTGATCGTGCGCGCGCTCGCGCACACCGGCGGACATCGGATGGAAGCGGCGCAGCGCCTCGGTTGGGGGCGCAACACGCTGACGCGCAAGATCCAGGAACTCAAGCTCGACGCGGAGAAACGTTGAGTAACACCCTGCTCTAAGGTTTCAGCGGGGAGCCGATAAGTCCCAGCAACGTGCGCTCCACCAGTGCCTGGACGACGATATCCGGTCGCAGCCGCTCGATCAGCCCGGGGTCGAGTCCCGGCGAGGACACGAAGGTCGTGCGGGAGAAATTCTCGGCCAGCATCGGTACGAGCGGAATCGCCATCGAGTCGCGATACACCAGCGCGGTGAAGCGGGGTGCGTTCGGACAGCGAAAGACGTAGGTTTCGACGCCGGGCGCGTCCGGCGCGGTATCGCGTTGCGCGCAGCGGGCCTCGGGTGTCGCGAGGATCTTTCCGAGCGGTGCGATGTCGGGCTCGCGAAACCGCTGCGTCAACCCCAGCATTTGCGCCAGGTCGCCGCTGTAGTAGTCGACTTCCGGCAGGTACGGCGGCCGCGCCGCCGGCGCGACGACCAGTCCCGGCAGCGTCTGCTGGACTCTGGACATGAGCGCGCGATAGCCGACCATCGCGCCAAGATAGTTCCAGTGCGAATCGGTCTGGAAGTAGAGTCTGTCGCTGCCCTTCGCGGCCACCAGCGGTCCACGCAGATCGAGAAAGGCCAGCTGCGGGTTGCGCGCGAGTTCGACGGCCAGGCGATCGAGCGGCGTCCGTGACGTGGAGCGCGTGGCCCAATCCGGGAGAAATTCCGGGTATACGGAATATTTTTCCGGGACGACGACGAAGATGTAGGGAATGCCGCGACTCGCGAGGAACGCTTGCCGACGCAGCACCTCGTCGCGCAACGCGTCAATCGTCGCATCGGGAATTTGCTCGGTGCCGCGATACCACCGATCGAAGGCCTTGGCGTCCTCGCCGCGAAAGTACAGCCAACCCGACTTGCCGATGAGCACCTTCGGTACCGGAGAAACGCCGAACACGGTCGCCTTGACCCAGTGGTCGATATGGACGAATGCGGCACGAAGGCCGAAGCGGTCGTCGAAGGCACGTTCGAAGCGCGCGGGAAACTCGCGCAACGCGGCAGCGCTCGCGGGAAGTGGCGGCAGCGGTTCCAGCGTTCGATTCTCGATGGCGGTGTTGATCGCGCGCGGCGCGCGGAACGACCCGGCCAAGCCTGTGGCGATGATGACGATGAACAGCGTCGCGAGCGCGTTGCCGAACCACGCCGGGCGCGGTCGATCGGGCAGGAATCCTGGGGACGGTGGAGCCATGTTCAAAAGCGAAAGTAGATGAACGGATTGTAGGTTCCCGCGGCCAGCGCCGAGCAGGAGGCGACCAGCACCAGCGCAAGCCATGACCACTCGCCGCACAGCGCCGTCGTGGTCACCCAGCGCCGCGGCGCGGCGCGATCGAGTGCGTGGGCGAGGGCGCGTCCGACCGGCATCGCGCCGATCACCGCAACGGCAAGCGTCGTGGCGACGAGCGGGTCGAGATACATTTGCAGCGGATATTTGTCGTGCGTGGGAGCGCCCCCGCCGGCCAGCGCCGCGTAAAACGCGCCGGCGTGATGCAGCGTATCGCAGCGGAACAGGACCCATCCGCCGATGACCGCCGCCAGCGCGTAAGCATGTCGCAGCGGGCGCCATGCGCGTTCGAGCTGGTCGCCGAGGCCGGCGTGCTCCACGATCAGGAACACCCCGTGCCACGCGCCCCAGACGATGAAGGTCCAGCTCGCGCCGTGCCACAGGCCGCACAGCAGGAACACGATCGTCAGGTTGACGTATGCGCGCAGCCGGCCGCGCTGGTTGCCGCCGAGCGGTATATACAAGTAGTCGCGGAAGAAATTCGACAGTGAAATGTGCCATCGACGCCAGAATTCGCGGATCGACTGCGAGATGTACGGATAGTTGAAATTCTCGAGCACGCGAAAACCGAACATGCGCATGAGTCCGATCGCCATGTCGGAGTAGCCGGAGAAGTCGAAGTAGATCTGGAGCGTGTAGCAGACGATCCCAAGCCATGCGGCCGGCGTGTTCAGTTCATGCGGCGCGATGCCGAACACCTGATCGGCGACGCCGCCCAGCGTGTTGGCGACGAGCACCTTCTTGCCCAGGCCGATGACGAACCGGCGGACGCCCTCGACGAAGTCTTCGCAATGGCGGCCACGAGGCGCGAGCTGCGCCGCGATGTCCTTGTAGCGGATGATCGGGCCGGCGATGAGTTGCGGGAACAGCAGGATGTACAGGCCGAAACTGGCGACGCGGCGCTGCGGCGCCGCGTTGCCGCGGTACAGGTCGACGAGGTAGGAAATCGAGTGGAAGGTGAAAAAGGAAATTCCGAGCGGCAACGGAATCGCGGCCACGGCGAGGGTGCCCCAACCAAGCGCAACGAGGACGTCGTTGGCGTTGGCGACCGCGAAGTTGGTGTACTTGAACGCCGCGAGCAGCGCGAGGTTGCCGGCGATGGCGAACGCGAGCCACCGGCGCCGCGTCGTGGTGTCGCCAGGGTTGCCGATTTTCCCGCCCAGCAGCCAATTGAATGCGACCGATGCGAGCACCAGCACGACGGTTCCACCCTCGCCCCACATGTAGAACATGAGGCTGGCCAGGAGCAGGACGGCGTTGCCCCAGCGCCGCGGCAGAGCGAAATACGCCGCGAGCACCAGCGGCAGGAACAGGAACAGAAAAATGGGCGATGCAAAGACCATGCGATGCGTTTTCGGTCGCGGCGGTGGCGACGCGGAGTCTAGCAGCAGGCGTCTTTATCCGTACTCAAGGCGCCACCACCGTCAACGATGACCACGAAGCCGGGCCCGCCCGGTTGAACCATCATTGACGAAATAGCTCCCGGATGCTGTGATAGGACCTTGTCGACGGAAGAAGATCATGCGTAAGGTGATAATGGCGATGGTGCTTCTGCTTGGCGGTTGCCAATCCTGGAGCGAAGTCACGGGAACCAGGTTCAGCGCGATGACGCTGTATCGTCGGCCTGCGGTCATCGACCAGATCGACAACCAGGCGTCTTTCGCCACAAATCCGATCAAAATTGAGCCGGGCGAGCACCGTCTCATCCTGCAGGGTGCCGCGCCGGGCTGGCCCGGCGGTCCGCCATCGCAGGTCTACTACCTCAACGCCGAGCCGTGCAAGCGTTACTACATCAACGCCCAGTTCAGGGACACGATCTCGCAGGAATGGAGGCCGGTTATTGATTACGTCCAGACCATTCCCGAATGCAACATCGCCCCAGCGATGAAGTGAGTCTAGCCCTACTTCATTTCGCCGCAAAAGATGTCCCAGTTTCCGTCCGCAGGACTCGTGCGCAAGACGATCGCGTATTCACCCGAGCGCAATGCAGCCATGGGTACGGGTAACGTTTTGGCGAGCGTGAACGGCCCGGACAAGCCGATGCTGCTTTGGGCGTTCACGCGCACAGTATCGTTCAGCGCGTAAGCGGGCGCGGCATCACGCTTGGCGCACGAACCCGCGTAGACGAACGTAAAGAGCTGAATCGGACGCGCCACCCAGGGCGGCACACCGGTGATGGTCAGGTTGATCAACGTCCTGTCGCCTTGGGCCGTCATGAACCCCTTTCCGCTCTCGCCTGCGTTGCGCGGACCCGCTTGCAGCGTGAACGACACCGTGTCGGACCGGCGGTCGGCCGTCCCCGCGCATCCGCAGGTCAATGCGGCAGCAATGACCGATGCAAGCCAGCAACGCATCACCATGAATCCACCCACACGTTGCGCTCACGTTCCATTGGGCACGAGCGGGAACAATCTTCGTCCGTCCACGCCGCATCGCGTCGGGGTGCAGCCACGGCGCGATGTGACCGTCAATCAGGTCTCGGTATTACAACTACAGCGCCAATTCCGCGATGACCGGCGCGTGATCGGAAGGCTTTTCGCCCTTGCGCTCCTGCCGATCGATGCGGCATGCGGTGCAGGTGCCCGCGAGCGCAGGCGAGAGCAGGATGTGGTCGATGCGTAGCCCGTTGTTCTTCGGAAAAGCGAGCTGCCGGTAGTCCCACCAACTAAAGGTCTTGTCGGGCTGTTCGAACA
>CAVSEA010000028.1:0-313385 GCA_963726915.1 uncultured beta proteobacterium | reverse complement strand
GGTCCTTACTCGCCGACGAACAGGATTTCGTCGGCGCCGGTTCTCTGCCCACGCCGTTTCATCGTGGCCGTCGCGCCGCGGCTTTTCCTTGCCGAAACTCACCGTCTCGATCTGGACTTCCGTGGCGCCGTAGAGAATGAGCAGCTTTTTCAGCGCATCGGCGCGACGCTGGCCGAGCGCGATGTTGTATTCGCGGCTGCCGCGCTCGTCGCAGTGCTGCCCTGGACGAGCATCATGCGCGTCGTGCGATCGGCGCAGGTAGCGGCCGTGGGCCTCGCAGCAGCGGGCTGGTACTCGTCCCGCCACGTTGGCGTCGTCCAGCTCATAGAAGTACACGAGCGTTTCGGCCAGCCCGCTCGACGGGTCCTTCAGCGGGTCGGTCCCCACCCGGTCGCGGTGGCGGCCTAAGCGTGGTGCTGGTCCCGCTTGTCGTCGCGACCGTAGGCGGTGGCAGCCGCCGGCGCCTGCGCCGGGCGGCCTTGCGACCGCGGCGCCGGCGTCTCTGCGGTCGTGGTGTCTGGCGCCCCGCAGGAATATCAGCGCCCGTCGTTGCGCACAGAGCGCCGAAAAGCAATGCTTTCTCATGATGTCCTCCTTCAAAGCGAGTACGGAATGGGGTCACTGTATCGCCAATCCTCCCCTGTACGCCCCTGATTCGTGCAGCGTAGCGGTCCGCATCGACCTCTAGTTCCCCATGAACGGGCCCCCACGCACGGCTCGCGCGCATCGCCGCCGCCGCGATTCCGAGCCGCTGCTTGAAGCGGCCGTCGCTCGACACCGCGGCGAGCACGCCGCGGTGCTCGATATCGGATGCGTAGAGAATGATCCGGCCGTTGGGTGCGAAGGTCGGCGACTCGTCGCGCTGCCGTCGGTCAGGGCCTGCACCTGCCGGCGTCTCGAGAGTCCATGCAGCCATCAACTGGAAGCGCCCGCCGATCCGCCGAAATGTACGCGAGGGTCTTGCCGTCCGGGCTGACGTCGCGGCGAAACGTTGTAGTCGCCGTCGAAGGTCACTCGCGTCCGGCTCGCCTCCGCTCAGCCGCCATCCGGTAGATCTGCGGGCTCCCGCCCCTGTCCGAAGTGAAGTAGATCGACTTGACCGTCGGGAGTGAAGAATCGGCTCCGTATCGATGGCGCCGGACGTCGTGAGCCTGCTGCAGATGGCCGCCGTCCGCGTTCATGAGGTATATCTGCGAATTGCCGTCCGCCGCGTAAGAACCGCGGCGAGCCGTCTTGCCGTCGGGCGACCAGGCGGGCGCGCTGTTCGACCCCCGGTAGTTCGCCACCGGCGCGGGCTGCTTGCTCGCCGAGGATTCTGCACGAACAGGATCGGGCTTCTTGTTCTGGAACGAGACGTAGGCCATGCGCATCCCGTCGGGCGACCAGGCGGGCGACATGATCGGCTCCGAGCGAGATCAGGATCGACTGCGGCGTTCTGGCCGTCGGCATCGGCCACGCGCAGCTCGAAGCGCGCGCCCTGCTTCACGACGTAGGCGATCCGGGTGCTGAACACGCCGCGCTCGCCGGTCAGCTTCTCGTAGATGAAGTCGGCGATCTTGTGGGCGGTGAGCCGTACCTGCGCGGCGGTGAGCGTGTAGGCGATGCCGCCGATCGCGATCTGCTTGGGCACGTCGAGCAGCCGAAAGCGCACCTCGAAGCGTCCGTCCGGCAGCGGCGTCATGCTGCCGACGACGACCGCATCGGCGCCGCGCGCGGTCCAGTCGCCATAGCGGACGTCCTCGGCGCGCGCGGGCCGGGGCGTGACGCCACCCGCATCGACCAGCTTGAACAAGCCGCTGCGCGCGAGGTCGTTGGCCACGATCTGCGTGACGCTGAGCGGAAACGTGCCCTCGTTGGCGAACGGCACGATCGCGATCGGGATCATGGCGGCGCCGCCGCCCACGATCTCGATGGTGAGTTGCGCACGCGCCATGGTCGAGGCCAGCAGGCACAACAGCAAGACGATACAACGCAGGGAACGGGGCATGGGTCGGCGATCAGGTGCCTGCATGGGAACTGTCGTCATGCAACGACAGCATCGAAACTTCAGCTTCCGGCGAATTATAACGAACGGGTCGACGCATTCGGGTTAACACCGCACGATTCACTGCGATCGGACGGTGCCGGCCAGGCCCAGCGCATCGCGCAGGCGATCCGCGGCGCGCCTGGCGTCATCGCGCGTCGGATAGGGCCCAACCGAGACCCGGAACAGTCCATTGCTCTCGTGCACCTTCGCTTCGACGCCGAGTGGCGTCACTTGGTTCGCGACATTCGCGACAAAAGCCTGCGCATTCGCGTTGTTGGCGAAGGCGCCGAGCTGGACCACATACCCGCCGGGCGCCTGCTGCAACGGCATGGCGGGCGCGGACGCCGCCTCCGCGATCGCGAGCGGCGGCAACGGCGTCACCGCGACCTGTGGCGGCGCATCGCCCGGGAGAATGCTTTCGACTTCGACCTGCCCGCTGCCCTTTTGCGCGATGCCGATGCGATATGCCGCCGCGTAGGACAGGTCGATGACCCGCCCCGGGTGGAACGGTCCGCGGTCGTTGACGCGCACGATCACGCTCTTGCCGGTCGCCACATTGGTCACCCGGGCATACGAGGGCAGCGGCAGCGTGCGGGGATGCGCCGCGGTCATCCCGTACATGTCGTAGGTTTCGCCGTTGGAGGTCTTCTGGTTGTGGAACTTGCGGCCGTACCACGACGCTATGCCGCGCTCCTTGTACGGGCGCAGTGTCGTCGCAGGAACGTAGTCGACGCCGAAAACCGTATACGGGCGGTTGGAAAAGCGGCTGAGCGGCTCTAACTTCGGTACAGCGTCGGGAATCGCGTCGAGATTCGACGGCGGATTGTCGCCGGGCCCATCGTCCTTGTAGTAGCCGCCCGCTTTCGGCGGCGTCGCGGATGGGCCCGGTGCCGGCGTGGTATCACGCTTCGCCGGCGACGAGCACGCGGTGAGAACCATCGCGACAACTGCCAGCGACAAGACGCTGCGAACACTGGATAAACAACGCGAGTCGCCACGCATCAGCAAGTCATTTCGCTTCCGTGGCGCCGGCTCCGGCGTGCTCCCCTGAACGGCGCCGCGCGCCGCTCCCCCCAGGGGGGCTCATGCGGCCTCCTTCGCCAACGGCTCGTAATGAAGCAACTGCGTGTCGGCCGCCGCCAGCACTCGCGGACGCGCTCTTCGAGCCTTGGCTTCGCCCCGCTCGTGCAGGCGTCCTTGGGGCGGCCCCGCGGCACTCAAGTCTTCACCAGCTTGCGATTCGCCTGAACGCTCATCAGTATGCCCAGCCCGATGAACAGGCTGACCAGCGCCGTACCGCCAAACGACACCAGCGGCAACGGCACGCCGACGATGGGAAGCAGTCCACTGACCATCGCCATGTTGACGAAGGCGTAGGTGAAAAACATCAGCGTGATCGCGCCCGAGACCAGGCGCGTAAACAGTGTCGATGCGTTCATCGTGATCACCAGCGCGCGACCGATCAACAGGATGTACAGGATCAGCAGGACCAGGTTGCCGACCAGCCCGAACTCCTCGCCGAAGACCGCAAAGATGAAGTCGGTGTGCCGCTCGGGCAGGAAATCCAGGTGCGTCTGCGTGCCATTCAGCCAACCCTTGCCGACCGCGCCGCCCGACCCCAGCGCGATCGACGCCTGCGTGCCGTGGTAGCCCGCACCGAGCGGATCGCGGCTCGGATCGATGAAGGTCAGGACGCGTTCCTTCTGGTATTCGCGCAGATGCGGCCAGATCAGCGGTGCGGCCGCGATGCCGCCCGCCGCGAGGCCGACGATGATTTTCCACGTCAAGCCCGCAAGGAACAGCACGTAAAAGCCCGAGGCGCCGATCATCAGCGCGGTGCCGAGATCGGGCTGCCGCTTGATCAGCCACACCGGCACCGCGATCAGCACGGCTGCCACGAGAAAGTCCCTGACTCCGATGCGCGCCTCGTGCCGCTGGAAGTACCACGCGAGCATCAGCGGCAAGGCGATTTTCATGAGCTCGGACGGCTGGAAGCGGCCGATACCGAGGTTGAGCCAGCGGCGCGAACCGTTGACGACGGTGCCGCTCAGCGCCACGGCGCAGAGCAGTAGCACCGACAGCACGTAGAGCGGGACGGCGGCGCGGGCGAGCTGTTGCGGCGAAATATTGGCGACGATCCACATCAGCACCAGGGCAAAGCCGAGCGAGCCGGCCTGACTGGTCACCCGCGCCACGCTCTGGTCCGACGCCGAGAACAGCGTGACCAGACCGATGCCGGCAATGGCCAGCGCGGCGGAGAGCAGGTAGCTGTCGACGCGGCGCGCGAGCAGTTCCCAGCCACGGGCGAGAAAGGCGAGTACGTCTGCCAACGTTAGGCCTAATCGCTTTCGTCGTCCGCGTCGCGCGGGCCGGGGCTCGGCGTCACCAGCTGCGGGGCCTGTTCGCCGAGCAGGTAGTAGTCGAACACGGCGCGCGCGATCGGCGCCGCCGCCTGCGCCCCGAAGCCGCCGTTCTCGACCAGTACCGCCACCGCGATCCTGGGACGGTCCGCGGGCGCGTACGCGATGTACCAGGCGTGATCGCGCAGGCGTTCGTCGACGCGTCCCGCAACGTATTTTTCGCCTTTGAGCGAATACAGCTGCGCGGTACCCGTCTTGCCGCCGGAAACGTACTTGGCGCCGACAAACGCCTGCGCGCTGGTGCCTTCCTTGGGCACGCCGACCAGTGCGGCCTTGATCACCGCGAGCTGCTCGGGCATCACGTTCAACGTGTGCGTCGCCTCCGGCGCAATCGCGCGCACCTCGCCCGTGGCGATGTTCTCGACGCTCTTGACCACGTGCGGCCGCAGGCCGATGCCGTCGTTGGCGATGACCGAGATCGCCTGCGCCTGTTGCAACGGCGTAAAGGCGTTGTAGCCCTGGCCGATGCCGGCCGAGATCGAATCGCCCAGGTACCATTTGCGATGCTCGTCGCGAAAGTTCTTGCCCGCGAAGCGCTCGCGCTTCCATTCGCGCGACGGCAATACGCCCGCCAGCTCGCCGTCGATGTCGATGCCCGTTTCGCGGCCGAAGCCGAATTTCGACATGAACGCGTAGGTGTCGTCGATGTCGGTATCCGCGGCGAGCATGTAGTAATAGGTATCGCAGGACGCGACGATCGACTTGTACATGTCGACGTGGCCATGGCCGCCCGGTTTGTCGTCGCGGAAACGATGCGCACTGCCCGCGATCTGGTAGTAGCCCGGATCGAATATGGTCTGCGTGGGCGAACGCTTGCCCGAGGCCAGCGCGCCGAGCGCGAGAAACGGCTTGATGGTCGAGCCCGGCGGATAGGCGCCGCGCAATGGTCGATTGAGCATCGGCTTGTCCTGCGAATCGTTGAGCAGATCCCAGCTCGCCGGATCGATGCCATCGACGAACAGGTTGGGGTCGAAGCCCGGCTTCGAGACGAAGGCCAGCACCTCGCCGGTCGACGGATCCAGCGCGACCAGCGCGCCGCGGCGCTCGCCGAACGCGCGCTCCGCAACCTGTTGCAGCTTGATGTCGAGCGCGAGGCGCAAATTGTTGCCCGAGGTCGGCGGCGTGCGCGACAGCGTCCGCACCGCGCGGCCGCCGGCATCGACCTCGACCTCCTCCACGCCGGTCGTGCCGTGCAGTTCCCGCTCGTAGGAAATCTCGACACCGACCTTGCCGATGTAGTCGGAACCTTTGTAGTTCGCGGTGTCGCCCCATTCGTCGATGCGCTTGACGTCGCGTTCGTTGATGCGCCCGATGTAGCCGATGAGGTGCGACGCGGTTTCGCCGAACGGGTACTGCCGGAACAGGCGCGCCTTGATCTCCACCCCCGGGAACCGGTAGCGGTTCACGGCGAAGCGCGCGACCTCCTCGTCGGACAGGCGCGTGCGCAACGGCAGGCTTTCGAAATTCTTCGAGTCCTCGAGCAGGCGCTTGAAGCGCTTGCGGTCGCGCGGCTGGACGTCGACCACGCGGGACAGCTCGTCGATCATGGCGTCGAGATTTTTCACGCGCGAGGGCGTGACCTCGAGCGTGTACCCCGAGTAGCTCTGCGCCAGCACCACGCCGTTGCGGTCGGTGATGACGCCGCGGTTCGGGGCGATCGGCACGATGGCGATGCGATTGCTCTCCGCCAGCGTCTGATAGTGGCGATGCAGGAACACCTGCAGATAGATGAAGCGGCCGAACAAGCCGGAAAAGGCGACGATCATCACCGCGCCCGCGATCAGGAGCCGGCGCCGGAAATACGATTGCTCGCGCTCCGGGTTCCTGAGTTCCGGCGGCTGCAGGGACGCAGCGCGTTGGCGGCCTGTGGTGAAAAGTCGGCGCATTATGTTTTCCGTTCGCTACAGCTCTGCCTTCGACCGCTTGGGCCGCTGCGGCCACTGCAGGAGCACCGTGAGCACCGGCCACAGCAACGCGCCGGTCAGCGAGCCGACGACGTAACCCCAGCGAGGCGGGGGCGCGCCGCCGACGATGCGCACGAGCGCGACGAGCCCCGAGCACAGCAACAACAGCACCGCGACTTGCGCTGCCTGCTGCCACAGCGGAAAGCGCAGCACGCGGCGGCGAAAATATTCCGCAGCATACGCCAACACCGCGTACGCCAGCGCGTGCTGCCCGAACACGGTTCCGTCGGCGACGTCCATCAGCAGTCCCAGGAACCAGGCGATGCCGACGCCGATGAGCCGTGGCTCGCGTATGCACCAGAACAGCAGCACCAGTGCGAGAAAGTCGGGCCGCAGCACCAGCGCCATGCCTGAGAGCGGGAGGATATTGGCGACCAGGCCGAACAGGAGCGTTGCCAGCACGAACCAGGAATTGACCGGACGGAGGATCTCCTCAGGGCTGGCGACGCTCAGCAGTGGCAGTTGCGGCATGTGCCCCTATCCCCGCCGCCGCCGGCCCTTGCGCGGAGCATCGGCCTCCGCCGGCTCTTCCGGCCGCGGCATTGCCGCGGCGGAGGTGCCCAGGATCAACACATGCAGACTCGCATCCACACCGGCCAGCGGCTTGCAGGTCACGCGCGCGAACATCTGTCCCGTCTCGCGCTCGACCGAAGCGACCTGCGCCACCGCGAGCCCTGCCGGATAGGTACCGTCGATGCCCGAGGTCACGAGGCGATCCCCCGCCTGAACCTCGGCGTTCGGCGACAGGAACCGCAGTTCCGGCATCCTGCCCGTCCCCGCGCCGTACATCACGCTGCGTACGCCGCTGCGCTCGACCTTGACCGGTACGGCGTGATCCTTGTCGGTGACCAGCGTCACTTCCGCCATGTACGGAAACACGCGGGTCACCTGGCCGACGACACCGATGTCGTCGATGACCGCCTGGCCCGGCTGCACGCCGGCGGCATCGCCCTTGTCGACGAAGATCTTCTGCGTGAACGGGTCGCGGCCCGAGTAGAGCACCTCCGCCGCCGTCGCCGCGCCGCGAAAGCGCGATTCCACGGCGAGCAGCCCGCGCAGCTTTGCGTTCTCCTGTTCGAGCTGCGGATAGCTCTGCACGACCGGCGCGTCGGCGAGCAATTGCTGCTTGAGCGACGCATTGTCTCCGGCCAGCGCGCGCTGCGAAGTGAAATAGGCGCCCACGAAAGCCAGCGCTTCGCCGGGCAGTTGCACCGCGCGTTGCAGCGGATATAGCGCCACCGCGACGACCTGGCGGATGTTCTCGAGATAACGGTAACGCGTATCGGTGAACAACAGCGCGAGCGAGAGCAGTCCGAAGAACGCAAGCCGCGCCAGCGGCGAGGGACCGCGATGGAAGAACGGTGGCGGGTCGACCGAAATGTGGCGCATTGGCTGACAGGCTGTCGAAATTCCGCGGCTACGGCCTATTCAGTTGCCATGCCGAGCGCAATTGTCATTCCGAGCGCAGCGAGGAATCTGCTGTTGCATGAATCGAGAAGATTTCAGAAGCAGGTTCCTCGTCGCCCGTGCTCCTCGGAATGACAACGAAGTTTCTCAACAGTCTGCTTGTCAGTCGGACGTGAAGATCGTCGACAGCTTTTCCATGTTTTCGAGCGCTTTGCCGCAGCCGCGCACGACGCAGGTCAGCGGATCGTCGGCGACGATCACCGGCAGCCCGGTCTCCTCCATCAGCAGGCGGTCCACGTCGCGCAGCAACGCGCCGCCGCCCGTCAGCACCATGCCGCGTTCGGCGATGTCGGCGCCCAGTTCCGGCGGCGTGCGCTCGAGTGCGCTCTTGACCGCCGATACGATACTGTTGAGCGGGTCGGTCAGCGCTTCGAGGATTTCGTTGCTCGACACGGTGAAGCTGCGCGGAATGCCTTCGGCGAGATTGCGGCCCTTGACCTCCATCTCCTTGACTTCGGAGCCCGGGAACGCGGAGCCGATGGTCTTCTTGATCATCTCGGCCGTTGTTTCGCCGATCAGCATGCCGTAGTTGCGACGGATGTAATTGACGATCGCTTCGTCGAACTTGTCGCCGCCGACGCGCACGCTGCCGGAATACACCATGCCGCCTAGCGATATCACGCCGACTTCGGTGGTGCCGCCGCCGATATCGACGACCATCGATCCGGTCGCCTCCGAGATCGGCAGGTCGGCGCCGATCGCCGCGGCCATCGGTTCCTCGATCAGGTACACCTTCGAGGCGCCCGCGCCGAGCGCCGACTCGCGGATCGCGCGGCGCTCGACCTGCGTCGATCCACAGGGCACGCAGATGATGATGCGAGGGCTGGGCGAGAACAGCTTCGAGTCCAGGACCTTCTTGATGAACTGCTTGAGCATCTGCTCGGTCACCGTGAAGTCGGCGATGACGCCGTCCTTCATCGGGCGGATCGCGGTGATGTTGCCCGGTGTCCGCCCCAGCATCTGCTTCGCGGCCAAACCGACTTCCTGGATCACGCGCTTGCCGTTGGGCCCGCCTTCCTGGCGGATCGACACGACCGACGGTTCGTTGAGCACGATGCCCTTGCCGCGAACATAGATCAGCGTGTTGGCGGTACCGAGGTCGATCGCGAGGTCGCTGGAAAAATAGCCCTTGAATATTTCGAACATGAAGACTTTCGGTGGCGAAACTTTCGATTGCGAGGCGGCGCTTCTGATGCGCCTGCCCCAGTGCTTATGACAAGTGATTATGATACCCTATTCAGCGTTGTTTCTGCAGCGCTTTGACCGTATTTCTCCTCTAAAATGGCACTATCCCCGGAAGACATTCATCGCATCGCGCACCTCGCGCGCATCGAGATCACGCCCGCCGAGGCGACCGAACTCGGGACCAAGCTCGACGGCATCTTCGAATTGATCGGTCGCATGCGTGCGGTCGACACGACCGGCATCGTCCCGATGTCGCACGCGCAGGAGGTCATGCTCCCGCTGCGCGAAGATCGCGTCAGCGAATCCGACCACCGCGACCTGTATCAAGGCCAGGCGCCCAAGGGCGCGGTCGCGGCCGGGCTGTACCTGGTACCGAAAGTCATCGAGTAGCTCATCGCGCCCGGCGCTCCAAGGCCGGGCCGCATGACGCCAATCATGGCCGCCTCATGATTACCGCATCCATCGCCGAGCTTGCGCAGACGCTGCGCGCCGGGCGCCTGTCCAGCGTCGAGTTGACGCAGGCGCTGCTCGACCGCATCGGCGCGCACGGGGCCGCCCTCAATGCATTCCTGACCGTCGACCGCGAAGGCGCGCTGGCGCGGGCCCGCGCGTCCGACCAGCTCCGCGCGGGCGGGCAGGCCGGACCGCTGACCGGCATCCCGGTCGCGCACAAGGACGTGCTGATGACCGCCGGCCTGCGCACCACCTGCGGCTCGCGCATGCTCGAGCATTTCGTCGCCCCCTACGACGCCTTCGTCGTCCAGCGCCTCGCCGAGGCCGGCATGGTGCTGGTCGGCAAGACCAACATGGACGAGTTCGCGATGGGCTCGTCGAACGAGAACTCGTACTTCGGCCCGGTCCGCAATCCCTGGAACCTGGCGCGCGTGCCGGGCGGCAGCTCGGGGGGCTCGGCCGCGGCGGTCGCGGCGCGGCTGGTGCCGGCGGCCACCGGGACCGATACGGGAGGCTCGATCCGCCAGCCCGCCGCCCTGTCCGGGGTCTGCGGACTGAAGCCCACCTACGGCGTCTGCTCGCGCTACGGACTGATCGCCTTTGCCTCGAGCCTGGACACGCCGGGCGTTTTCGCGCAGACCGCGCAGGATTGCGCATTGCTGCTCAACGCCATGGCCGGCCACGATGCGCGGGATTCGACCAGCCTCGACCGGCCCGCCGAGGACTACACGCGCGACCTGTCGCGCCCGTTGCAGGGGCTGCGCATCGGACTCCCCCGCGAGTATTTCGCCGGGGGCACCGAGGCGGGCGTGCTTGCCGCCATCGACGCCGCGCTGGTCGAGTTACGCCGGCTTGGAGCGACGACGGTGGACATCGGCCTGCCCAACGTCGAACTGGCGGTGCCGGTGTATTACGTGCTCGCGCCGGCGGAGGCCTCGTCCAACCTGTCGCGCTTCGACGGCGTGCGCTATGGTCACCGCGCCGAGCACTACACCGACCTGCTCGACATGTACAAGAAGACCCGCGCCGAGGGCTTCGGCGCCGAGGTCAAGCGCCGCATCCTCGTCGGCACCTACGTGCTGTCGCACGGCTACTACGACGCCTACTACCTCAAGGCGCAGCAGGTCCGCCGCCTGATCGCCGACGATTTCCAGCGCGCCTACGAGCATTGCGACGTGATCCTCGGGCCCACCGCGCCGACCACCGCCTTCGAGCTCGGCGCCAAGACCGACGACCCGGTGCAGATGTACTTGAATGACATCTTCACCATCGCCGCCAACCTCACCGGTGCGCCAGCGCTGTCGATACCCTGCGGCTTCGACGCCGGCGGCCTGCCGGTCGGGATGCAGCTGCAGGGCAACTACTTTCGCGAGGCGCAACTGTTGAACGTCGCCCACCAGTACCAGCAGGCGACCGACTGGCACGCTCGCACACCGCAGGCGTTTCAGCCATGACGGGGCCAGCGATGTGGGAAGTCGTAATCGGGCTGGAAACGCACACGCAGCTGTCGACCGTGTCGAAAATCTTTTCGGGCGCGTCGACGGCGTACGGTGCTGCGCCGAATTCGCAGGCCTCCGCGGTCGACATCGCGCTGCCCGGCGTGCTGCCGGTGTTGAACCAGGGCGCGGTCGAGCGCGCGATCCGCTTCGGCTTGGCTGTCGGGGCGACGATCAACCAGCGCAGCGTGTTCGCGCGCAAGAACTACTTCTACCCTGACCTGCCCAAGGGCTACCAGATCAGCCAGTACGAAATTCCGGTGGTGCAGGGCGGCGAGATCGCGATCGTGTCGCCGACGCGCGGCGAAATCAAGATACGCCTCACGCGCGCGCACCTGGAAGAGGATGCCGGCAAGTCGTTGCATGAGGGCTACGATGGCGGAGGACACGACGACGCGCCTTACGACTTCCCTGCCAATGTGACCGGCATCGACCTCAATCGCGCCGGAACGCCGCTGCTCGAGATCGTGTCCGAGCCCGACCTGCGCAGCGCGGAAGAGGCGGTGACTTACGCCAAGGCGCTGCACGGCCTGGTCCGCTGGATCGGCATCTGCGACGGCAACATGCAGGAAGGCAGTTTCCGCTGCGACGCCAACGTCTCGGTCCGGCGCGCGGGTGAAACAAAGCTCGGCACGCGCTGCGAGATCAAGAACCTCAACAGCTTCCGTTTCATGCAGGAAGCGATCGAGTTCGAAGTGCGCCGCCAGGTTGAACTGATCGAAGACGGCGGCACGGTCGTGCAGGAAACGCGCCTGTACGACTCCGACAAGCGCGAGACCCGGTCGATGCGCAGCAAGGAAGACGCGCAGGACTACCGCTACTTTCCCGATCCGGACCTGCCGCCGCTGGTGATCGACAAGGCGTGGATCGAACGCGTCAAGGAATCGCTGCCGGAGTTGCCGGACGCGTTATGCGAACGATTGGTTCTGCAGCACGGCCTGACCCGTGCGGACGCGTTGGCGATGACCGCGAATCGCGAAACGGCCGATGCCTACATGGCGACGGTGAAGGCGATGCAGCAGGGCGACGCGGCGACGAGCAAGCTGGTCGCCAACTGGATTCAGGGCGAAGTCGCGAGCGCGCTGAACCGCGCGGAGATGGGTATCGCCGACGCGCCCGTCGCACCGGCGCAGCTCGCGGCGCTGCTCCGGCGCATTCAGGACGGCACGATTTCCGGAAAGATCGCCAAGGATGTGTTCGATGCGATGTGGGCCGGCGATCACGGGCGCGACGCCGACGCGATCATCGCCGCGAAGGGCTTGCGACAAATCTCCGACGCCGGTGCCATCGAAAGAATCGTCGACGAGGTGATCGCCGCGAACGCGGCGATCATCGCCGAATACAGAGCCGGCAAGGAAAAGGCGTTCAACGCACTCGTCGGCAAGGCGATGGCCGCGACCAAGGGCAAGGCCAACCCGGCGCAGGTGAACGCCATCCTGAAGCAGAAGCTCTCGGCCTAGTTGCCGTGCAAGCCCGCGCCCGCCATCGAGCACGCCGGTCTTCCTCGAAGCGGCACGGAGGCGTAGCCTATACCCGACTGCTTCGCCGACGTTGCTTCTGAAATTGGTCGGGAGGGCCGATGGACCCGGGCGCAAAACCCGCAACATCCAAGATCGGGGCAAGGCCGCCTGCTGCCGGGAAGTCGCCGAAGGTTGACGGCTCCGCCGGCTCACCGGCCGACGCGCGCCGGGCGGCATTGGTACAGCTGGCGGCGATCACCGAGATCCTGCAGGCGATCTCGGATTCGCCGAGCGACGTGCAGCCGGTGGTCGATGCAGTCGCTGAACGGGCGGCGCGTCTGTGCGAAGCGCCCCTTGCGCGAGTGTTGCTCGTCGATGGTGACGTCCTGCGCCTCGCGGCCGAGTATTCGCTCGATGGCGCACCCCAGGCGGGCACGGTTCCGCTCCCGTTGAAGCGGTCGTCCATCTCCGGTCGCGCGGTCCTCGACCGCGCAACCGTTCATCACGACGACGTCGTTCCGTTGCTCGACAGCGAGTACCCGGACGCGCTGAACGCACGGCAGCTCGGGCTTCGTGCCGTGCTCGCCGTGCCGTTGATGCGTGAAGGCACCGCCTACGGAGCGATCTTTCTCTGGCGGCGCGAACCTGGGCTGTTTTCGTCCAGCCAGGTCGCATTGGTGGAGACGTTTGCCCAGCAGGTGGCGATCGCCGTCGACAACGTGCGCCTGTTCAAGCAGACGAAAGTAGCACTTGAGCGACAGACCGCAACGAGCGAGATCCTGCGGGTGATCAGCCAGTCGCAGTCCGATGTGCAGCCGGTATTCGATACCATCGCGAAGGCCGCGCTTGAGTTATGCCGCGCCAGTTCGGCCAACGTCTTCACGATCGACGGCGAGCTGATCCAACTGGCGGCGACCGTGGTTTCGAATCCGGAAATGTTCGAGGTCCTGCGTCGCGCCTACCCGAGGCCGCTGGGCCGCGACATTGCGGCCGGCCGGGCAGTGCTGACTCGCAACATTGCCGCGATTCCAGACGTGCTGGAGGACCCGGAGTATGGGATTAGGGATACGGCAATCGCCGCAGGCTTCCGCAGCGTCCTTTCCGTTCCGTTGATCCGCGACGGAAGCGCGATCGGCGCAGTCGCCGTGGGCAAGGCGAATCCGGGGCCGTTCCCCGACGAGCAGGTTGCGCTGCTCCAGACATTCGCCGACCAGGCGGTGATCGCCATCGAGAACGTGCGGCTGTTCGATGAATTGCAGTCGCGCACGCGCGAGTTGTCGGAGTCCCTTCAGCAGCAGACGGCGACGGCCGACGTGCTCAAGGTCATCAGCCGGTCGGCGTTCGACTTGCAGAAGGTGCTTGATACGCTGGCCGAATCCGCATGCAAGTTGTGCGACTCAGAGGGGGCGAACATTTGGCGTCCCGACGGCGACGGATTCAAGGTCGCCGCACTGTTCGGCCAGCTCGCGGCACAAAAAGCAGCCCTCAGGGAGCGAGTCATCAAACCGGGAAATAGCACCTGCGTCGGTCGCGCCCTGCTCGAGCGAAGAACGGTCCACATTCCTGACACGGACGCCGATCCGGAATACACCAGGCCGAACGTCGCAGGAAATCGCGCCATGGTCGGCGTTCCACTGCTCCGCGGAGGCGCTCCAATTGGTGTCCTGGTTCTGACACGCACCGTGCCGCGGCCTTTTACCGAACAGCAGATCGCGCTCGCGACAACCTTCGCCGACCAGGCGGTCATCGCGATCGAGAACGTGCGGCTGTTCAATGAGACGAAGGAGGCGCTCGAACAGCAGACGGCGACCAGCGAAATCCTGAGGGTGATCAGTCAGTCGCAAACGGATACGCAACCGGTATTCGACACCATCGCGGCGGCCGCGCTGAAGCTGTGCACCGCCAACAACGCGATGTTGGCGACCTACGACGGCAGTCTCGTCCGACTGGTCGCGATGGCCAACGTCAGCGCGAAAGGCGCCGACGCGCTCCGCAACATCTTTCCAAGGCCGCCCAGCCGAGAAACCACGACGGCGCGCGCGATACTTAACCGTGACGTGGTTGTCATTCCAGATGTGCTGACCGATCCCGACTACCGAGTGCAGGCCAACGCGGTTGCATCAGGGTTTCGCAGCGTGCTTTCCGTCCCGCTGATGCACGGCCAAGAGGCAATCGGCGCGCTCACGGTCGGGCGTCCCGTACCGGGCAACTTCAAGGAGAAGGAGATCGCGCTCCTCCAGACCTTCGCCGACCAGGCGGTAATCGCCATCGAGAACGTGCGGCTGTTCGACGAAGTCCAGGCGCGCACGAGCGACTTGTCGGAGTCTCTCCAGCAACAGACGGCCACGGCGGACGTGCTCAAGGTCATCAGCCGGTCGGCGTTCGATTTGCAGAAGGTACTTGATACGCTCACCGAATCCGCATGCAAGTTGTGCGACTCAGAGGGGGCGACCATTTGGCGTCCCGTCGGCGACGGATTCAAGATGGCCGCAATGTTTGGGCAGTCCCCGGAAGACGGGGCGGCGCTCAAGCAGATTGTCAACAAGCCCGGAAGAGCTACCTGCGTCGGCCGCGCTTTGCTTGAGGGAAGAACGGTCCACATCCGCGACGCAATGGCCGATCCGGAATACAACGCACCGGGTATCCTGGCCGTGCGCGGAAATCGCGCCATGATCGGCGTTCCGCTTCTCCGCGAAGGCGCCCCAATTGGTGTCCTGGTTCTGACACGCAGGGTGGCGCGGCCTTTTACCGAACAACAGATCGCGCTCGCGACAACCTTCGCCGACCAGGCGGTCATCGCGATCGAGAACGTGCGGCTGTTCAACGAGACCAAGGAGGCTCTCGAGCAACAGACGGCGACGAGCGAAATCCTGCGCGTGATCAGCCAATCGCCGCGTGACGTGCAACCCGTATTCGATACGATCGTTAAGAGCGCGGTGCGGCTCTGCGAGGCGCGCTTCGGCGCTGTGTTCCGCTTCGATCACGGCCTCATTCACTTAGCTGCTCACCACAACTTCAGCGAGACGCTGATCGCCGAGTGGTTTCGAACGTCTTATCCAATGGCGCCGAACCGCGGCCATGTCTCGGGTCGGGCGATCCTTACGGGTGCCGCCGTTCAAGTGCCCGACATCTTGACCGACGAGGAATACCTCGGCGCTGGGATGAAGACGGCTGGCTTTCGGAGCTTGCTTGGCGTGCCACTGCTTCGTGACGGGGGCGCCATCGGCGCGATTGTCATCTATCGTTCGGAGCCCGGCCAGTTCGAGGATAAACACATCGCGCTATTGAATACCTTTGCGGATCAAGCAGTCATTGCCATCGAGAACGTCCGGCTTTTCATGGAACTGGAGTCACGGACTAGCCAACTTAGTCGGTCAGTGGGGGAACTGAAAGCGCTTGGCGAGGTGGGGCAGGCGGTCAGTTCTACGCTCGAGCTGGAGACCGTGCTCAAGACGATCGTCTCCCGGGCGGTGCACCTCACCGGGCTCGACGGCGGATCGATCTACGAGTACGACGAGCGTGCCGAAGAGTTCCGGCTGCAGGCGGCCGAGAACATGTCGGACGATGTCGCCGAGGACATTCGCAAGGCGCCCACCCGCAAGGGGGATGGCGCGCTCGGGCGCACCGCCATCACGCTCGAGCCGACCCAGGTCCCCGACACTCTCGATGACAGCTACCAAAGCGTGCGCAAGGAACTACTCATCCGCGCGGGATATCGTGCGCTCCTCGCGGTTCCGCTGCTGCGCGAGCACCACTCTGCTCGGCGGGCTGCTGGTTAACCGGAATGCGCCGGGAGAGTTCGCGCCGGAGGTCGTCGAACTACTGAAGACCTTCGCCACGCAGTCCGCGCTCGCGATCCAGAATGCACGCCTGTTCCGCGAGATCGCGGAGAAAGGGCGGCAGCTCGAAGCGGCGAGCCGGCACAAGTCGGACTTCCTCGCCAGCATGAGCCACGAACTGAGGACGCCGCTCAACGCGATCCTCGGTTTCAACGAGATGATCCTCGGCGAGATCTACGGCGAAGTGCCTGCCAACATGAAGGAGCCGCTCGCGGACATCCAGGCGAGCGGGAAGCATCTTCTGCGTCTCATCAACAACGTGCTCGACCTCGCCAAGATCGAGGCGGGGCGCATGGAGCTGGCGCTTAGCGACTACTCGGCCCAAGACACGGTGGAAAGCGTGCGCGCGACGCTGCGTCCCCTGGCGGCGGACAAAGGTCTGGAGTTCGTCGCCACGGTGCCCGCCGACCTTCCGCTTGCCTATGGCGATTCCGGGCGCATTACGCAATGCCTCATGAACCTCGCCGGCAACTCGCTCAAGTTCACCAAGACGGGCAAGGTGGAAATCTCCGTCGAGGCGAGGGGCGACCTGCTCGTCTACAAGGTGGCGGATACCGGGATCGGCATTCCGCCGGACAAGCTCGATACAGTGTTTGCCGAGTTCAAGCAGACCGACGCCACCATCGCGAGCGAGTACGGCGGCACCGGTCTGGGCCTGTCCATCAGCAGGAAGTTCATCGAGATGCACGGCGGACGGATCTGGGTGGAGAGCGAGCTCGGCCGTGGCTCGACCTTCATTTTCGAGATTCCGCTGCGCGTGAGCACTGGGGACCCGGCATGAGCGCGAAGACCATTCTCTACGTCGAGGACAACGAGATGAACCGGAAAATCGTGCGCGACCTGCTCAAGCGCACGACGTACCAGCTGATCGAGGCGCATGACGGCGAGGCAGGCGTGGCGGCGGCACTGGAACAGCGCCCTGACCTTATCCTCATGGACATCCAGTTGCCGAAGATTTCCGGCATGGAGGCCATGCGACGGTTGCGCGCTGAAAAGGCAACCGCGAATACCCCGATCATCGCCATCACCTCCTTCGCGCTGAGCGGCGACGAGCAGAAGGCGAAGGAAGCAGGGGCGACCACGTATCTCGCGAAGCCCTACAGTCCGTTCGACCTTCTGAACCTCATCCGCAAGTTGTTACCCGAGGGGTGAGCGGAACGGAGGAAGCTGGACTGCGAGGCGGGTCGGCCTACTGCATCAGCGGTTTGTAGCGCATCCGATGCGGACGCGCGCCGTCTTCGCCCAGGCGCTTGCGCTTGTCGGCTTCGTAATCCTGGTAGTTGCCTTCCACGAACATCCAGCGGCCCTCGTCTTCGGCCGCGAGGATATGCGTGGCGATGCGGTCGAGGAACCAGCGATCGTGCGAGACCACCAACGCGCTGCCCGGGAATTCGGTCAGTGCGTCTTCGAGCGCACGCAAGGTCTCGACGTCGAGGTCGTTGGAGGGCTCGTCGAGCAGCAGCACATTGCCACCCTTGAGCAGCGTGGCCGCGAGATGCAGCCGCCCGCGTTCGCCGCCGGATAGCTGGCCGACATTCTTCTGCTGGTCCTGGCCCTTAAAGTTGAAGCGTCCGAGATACGCGCGCGAGGGCATCTCGAACTTGCCGACGGTGAGGATGTCCATGCCGCCTGAAATCGCTTCCCACGCGGTCTTGTCGTTGGGCAACGATTCGCGCGTCTGGTCGACGACCGCGAGCTGGACCGTCGAGCCAATCACGATCTCGCCCTTGTCCACCTTGTCCTTGCCCGTGATCATGCGGAACATCGTCGTCTTGCCCGCGCCATTCGGACCGATCACACCGACGATCGCGCCCGCGGGAATGACAAAACTGAGATTGTCGATGAGCACACGGTCGCCGACCGCCTTGCTCACATCCTTGAACTCGATCACGGAATCGCCGAGCCGCTCGGCGACCGGAATGAAAATCTCCTGCGTCTCGTTGCGCTTCTGGTGCTCGTAAGACGCGAGCTCCTCGAAGCGCGCGATCCGTGCCTTGCTCTTCGCCTGCCTACCCTTGGGATTGGTGCGGACCCATTCGAGTTCCTTGTGCATCGCCTTGGTGCGCGCGTCTTCCTGCTTTTGTTCCGTGGCGAGGCGCTGTTCCTTCTGCTCGAGCCAGGAACTGTAGTTCCCCTTCCACGGGATGCCGTAGCCGCGGTCGAGTTCGAGAATCCATTCGGCGGCGTTGTCGAGGAAGTAGCGATCGTGCGTGACCGCGATGACGGTTCCCGGGAAACGCTCCAGGAAATGCTCCAGCCATTCCACACTCTCGGCATCGAGGTGGTTGGTCGGCTCGTCGAGCAGCAGCATGTCCGGCTTGGACAGCAGCAACCGGCACAGCGCGACGCGCCG
The DNA here is from genome assembly GCA_963726915.1 of uncultured beta proteobacterium. GTDB lineage: Bacteria > Pseudomonadota > Gammaproteobacteria > Burkholderiales > Casimicrobiaceae > PALSA-1003. The sequence goes on along the minus strand of CAVSEA010000028.1, from coordinate 294,722 downwards.
CTTTTCGCCGCCGGAGAGCGCGCCGATTTTTGCGTCCCAGGCGGGCAAGCGCAGCGCGTCGGCGGCGATTTCCATCTGCACGTCGGAATCCGCGCCGTCGGCGGCGATGATCGCTTCGTATTTCGCCTGGTCGGCGGCGAGCTTGTCGAAGTCCGCGTCGGGCTCGCCATACGCCGCGTAGATTTCGTCGAGTTTGGCCTTCGCCTCGAGCACCGCGCCCATGCCTTCCTCGACAATCTCGCGGACGGTCTTGTCCGGGTCGAGTTGCGGCTCCTGCGGCAGGTAGCCGATGCGCATATTGGGCATCGGTACCGCCTCGCCTTCGAAGTCGGGGTCGACGCCGGCCATGATGCGCAGCAGGCTGGTCTTGCCGGAGCCGTTCAGCCCCAGCACGCCGATCTTGGCCCCAGGAAAGAACGAGAGCGAAATGTCCTTGAGAATGACGCGCTTGGGGGGCACGATCTTGCCCACCCGATTCATGGTGTAGACGTATTGAGCCATTGCTGATTGACCGCGGAAAACGACCGAAGGGTCGGATTATCGCAGTTTGTGCGGCTCGATGGCTACGTCGCCGTGTCGACGCCTCACGGGCTGTCATTCCCGCGAAAGCGGGAATCCAGTTGGATGTCGCTAAGTTGGGTCCCCCGCGGGGACGACGAGCTTGCCTTCCCCGCCGCGGCGGCAATTACTTGGCGGCGGCGGCGGTCGGCGGGTTCGAGGCAGGCTTGGCCGGCGCCTTGGGCGGCGGTTCGAGGCCGACCGCGGCAGCGCGCGACTGGTCGGACTTGATTTCCTGCCAGCGGCGCTTGTCGACGTCGTAACGGGCATTGACGGTCGCCAGCTCGTCCTTTTTTTGCACGAGCAAGCGGCCCTGGCGCGCGATTTCGTCGTTGAGGCTCGTCAGCTCGGTTTCGAGCGCTGCGGGCATGGGTTTTCCGCCCAGTGCCGCTTTCTGCTTTTCCAGGTCCTGTTGCCGGCGGGTCAGGTCGCCGGTGTATATCTCGGCGGACTTGATCTGGTTGGAGACGGCCGAAATCGCGCGACTGCGCGCAAGTTCGATCTCGTTCTCGCTGGTGTACGACTGCAGCAGCGCCAAGTCCTTGCGTGTCCGCTCATCCCGTTGCCGCGTAATTTCCTTCTGCTTGTCGTCCTCGAGTTTCTTGGCTTCGATCTGATCCGGCGTGGGCGCCGGCTCGATCTTCTTGACCTGGCGCCCCTTCTTGTCGAACATCACAGCGCCCTTGTTCACGGCGTCCGGCGGCATCTGATCGCTGTAGTGGACCGCGCCTTTTTCGTCGGTCCATTTGTACATGCCGGCGGCGGCAGCCGCCTGCGCGCCGGCGGCCAGACACACCGACACCGCGAGCGTGGCGAACAGGCAAGTTGCGCGTCGATTACGAATCATCGTGTTTCTTTCCCGAAAGTTCTCAAGCCCTCGTTGCCAGCCAGGCATCATTCCGGCGCGCCGTAGCGTTCACGATACGCCGTCACCGCCTCCCGCTGCGCCGCCATTGCGGGCTTTTGACCAAGAAACCCCAGCAGATCGTCCAGCGTGGCGATCGCGATCACCGGTATCCCGAATTCCTGTTGCAATTCCTGTACCGCGGATCGCTCGCCCCGGCCGCGCTCCTTCCGATCAAACGCTATCAGGACTCCGGCGGGGGTCGCGCCGTGCGCACGGATCAACTCGATGGACTCGCGCTTGGCGCCGCCGTCGGTGATGACGTCGTCGACGATCAGCACTCGACCCTTCAGCGGCGCACCGACGATCAACCCCCCCTCACCGTGATCCTTGACTTCCTTTCTGTTGTAACTGTACGGCAAATTGTGCCCAAATTCGGCCAGTGCGATAGCCGTCGCCGCGGCCAGCGTGATGCCCTTGTACGCCGGGCCGTAGAGCTGATCGAAGTTCAGTCCGGAGGCGCGGCACGCTTGGGCGTAGTAGCGTCCCAGCAGACGCAGGCTCTCTCCATCATTGAACAATCCGGCATTGAAAAAGTAGGGTGTCTCCCGCCCGGCTTTGGTGACAAATTTCCCAAACCGAAGCACGTCGCGTGCCAAGGAGAACTCGAGGAATTCGTGCCGAAAGTCGGTCATCGCAGGCCCGGTTCGTGGCGTGGGTTCGGAGCGTGCCCGCGCGCCCCGCCCTGCCCGGCGCCGTGGCGTGCCGCCATGCGCGGCGGAACAATCGAGCAAGTCCACATTTTACCGTAAACTCCGGCCTCGCTTCGCCGCCGAAGTGCCCACTCCGATGCGCATCATCACGCTCAACGTCAACGGTATCCGCTCGGCCGAGCGCAAAGGTCTCGCGCGCTGGCTGGCGCGGATCGAGCCGTGGGACGTGGTCTGCCTCCAGGAAATACGCGCGACGCCCGAAGACGTGCCCAAGCCGATGCAGGCGCCCCGGAAATCGCGCGCCACCTTCCACCCGGCGGAGCGAAAAGGCTACAGCGGCGTCGCCCTGTACGCGCACCATCCCGCCACGATGCGCACCGGGTTCGGCAGCCGCGAGTTCGACGGCGAGGGTCGCTATCTCGAAGCCGATTTCGGCCGGCTGGCGGTGGTCAGCGTCTACCTGCCCTCGGGGTCCGCCTCGCCTGCGCGCCAGGCCTCGAAGTTCCGCTTTCTCGCCGAATTCCTGCCACACCTGCAGAGCCTGCGCGCCGCCGGTCGCGAGATCATCCTCTGCGGCGACTGGAACATCGCGCACCAGCCGATCGACCTCAAGAACTGGCGCAGCAACCAGAAGCATTCCGGTTTCCTGCCCGAGGAACGCGCGTGGCTCACCCAGGTGCTCGACCAACTGGGCTTCGTCGACGTGTTTCGCCGCATCAACCAGGACCCGGAGCAATACACCTGGTGGTCGAACCGCGGCCAGGCGTGGGCGAAGAACGTCGGTTGGCGTATCGATTACCAGATCGCCACGCCGGGCGTGGCGGCGACGGCACACAAGGCTGCGATCTATAAGACCCGCCGCTTTTCCGACCATGCTCCTCTGATCATCGACTACGATTTCTCGCTGAGTGTGTAGATCTTGCAACCGTGATTCGAATTTCAAATCTAACCCTGGCGCGCGGCACGCGACGACTGCTCGAGGGCGCGTCGCTGACGGTGCATCCCGGGCAGAAGGTCGGCGTGATCGGCGCCAACGGCAGCGGCAAGACCAGCCTGTTCGCGCTGCTGCGCGGCGAACTGGTCGCCGATGCCGGGGACGCCGCGATTCCGGCAGCGTGGGTGGTGGCGCACGTGGCGCAGGAGGCGGCGCCGACCTCGCTGCCGACGATCGAGTACGTGCTCGACGGCGACGTCGAGCTGCGCACGATCGAGCGCGACATCGCGCTGGCCACCGCGGACCACGCGGCCGATCCACATACCAGCGGCGAACGTCTGGCGGAATTGCATCATCGCTTCGAGGTCGCCGACGGCTACAGCGCACGCTCGCGCGCCGGTGCGCTGCTGTCGGGACTCGGTTTCGCCACCGCACGCCACGGCGATCCCGTATCGAGCTTTTCGGGTGGCTGGCGCATGCGGCTGAATCTGGCGCAGGCACTGATGACCCGCTCCGATCTGCTGCTGCTCGACGAGCCGACCAATCACCTCGATCTCGACGCCGTGCTCTGGCTCGAGGATTGGCTCAAGCGCTATCCGGGCACGTTGCTGCTGATCACCCACGACCGCGACTTTCTCGACGCCGTCGTGACCCGAATCGTGCACGTCGACGGCAACACGCTGACCGCCTACGGCGGCAATTACGCGGCGTTCGAGCGCGAACACGCGCAGGCGCTCGCGCTGCAGCAGGCGTCGTACGTCAAGCAGCAGCGGCAGATCGCACACCTGCGCTCGTACATCGACCGTTTCCGCGCCAAGGCCACCAAGGCGAAGCAGGCGCAAAGCCGGATCAAGACACTGGAGCGCATGGAGCTGATCGCCGCGGCGCACGTCGACAGCCCGTTCACCTTCGAACTCACCGCGACCAAGATCGAAGCCCGCCAGCTGCTGCGACTCGAACACGCGACGCTCGGCTACGGCGACCGGCGCATCCTCACCGACGTCGACTGGCCGTTGCTCGCCGGCGAGCGGGTCGGCTTGCTCGGTCCCAATGGCGCGGGCAAGTCGACCTTGCTGCGCGCGATTGCGGGCGAATTGGCTCCCCTGTCCGGCGCCCGCCTGCCGGCACAAGGGCTGCGCATCGGCTACTTCGCGCAGCACCAGGTCGAGCAGCTGCGGCTCACGGAGACCGCACTCTGGCATTTTCAGAAACTCGAGCCGCGCGCCCGCGAGCAGGAACTCCGCGATTACCTCGGCGGTTTCGATTTTCGCGGCGACCGCGTGCTGGCACCTGTCGCCGAGTTCTCCGGCGGCGAGAAGGCGCGGCTGACGCTGGCGCTGCTTGCGCGGCAACGCCCCAACCTGCTGCTGCTCGACGAGCCGACCAACCATCTCGACATCGAAATGCGCGAAGCGCTGACCGAGGCGCTGCAGGACTACGAAGGCGCGCTGGTGGTGGTCGCGCACGACCGCCATCTGCTGCGCGCCACGGCCGACGAACTGTGGCTGGTCGACGACGGCGCGGTGCGGCGCTTCGACGGCGACCTGGACGACTATCGCGACTGGGTGCTGTCGGCGCGGGCGAGGGAAACGCCGGTCGAGACCGCGACGGCGGCGCCCGCGGGCGGCGATCGTCGCGAGCAAAAGCGGGTCGCGGCGCAGGAGCGCCAGCGGCTGTCCGATTTGCGCAAACCGATCCAGCAGAAACTCGACCGCATCGAGACCGAACTCGACGCGCTGGCGACCGAGAAGCGCGAGCTCGACCTGTGGCTCGCGGCGCCGGAAGCGTATCAGGACGAAAACAAGGAGCGGCTCAAGGAAGCGCTCGCCCGGAACGCGGACTTGGGCTGGCAGCTAGCGCGCGTCGAGGCGAAGTGGCTGGAGCTGCACGATGCGCTCGAGCGCGTCGGGTCGTGAAGCGTCGCGTCGGCGTAGCCTTGAACGTCATTCCCGCGCACGCGGGAATCCATTTTTGCAGCAATTCAAGTTGGATCCCCGCTTTCGCGGGGATGACGTAATTTTAGGTTTGCGGCGGCGGATCGTTCCACGGCGCGACGCGCAGCAGCAGCGCCATCCCCGGCAACGCCAGCGCCGCGCACACTAAGTAGAAATCGAACCAGCCGATCGCCTCCACGATCCAGCCCGTCGACGCATTGACGATCGAACGCGGCACGACTGCCAGGCTGGTGAAAAGCGCGAATTGCGTCGCGGTGTAGCGCGGATCGGTGGTGCGCGCGATGAACGCGACGAACGCCGCCGTGCCCAATCCCACGCCCAGCGCCTCGAAGCTGATGACGATCGCCAGCAGCACGCGGTCGGGCTGATTGACGTACGCCAGCCAGGCGAAGCCGAGGATCGACACCAGTTGCACGACACCGAACAGCCAGAGCGCGCGATTGATGCCGATCTTGACCATCCACAGTCCGCCGAGCAAGCCGCCGATCACGCTCGGCCACAGCGCAGCGTTCTTGGCGATGAGCCCGATCTCGGACTTGGTGAAACCCATGTCGAGATAGAACGGCGTCGCGAGCGCGGTCGCCATCGAGTCGCCCAGCTTGTACAGGAAGATGAAGGCAAGGATCAGCAGCGCTTCCTTGACGCCGTGCCGCGACATGAATTCCTTGAACGGCAGGACGATGGCCTGCACCAGCGTGCGTGGCGGCGGGTGCACCGTGCTCGGCTCGCGCACGAGCAGCGTCGTCACGATACCCGGGAGCATGAACAACGCGGTGATCGCGAATACGCTCGACCAAGGCAAATGGTCGGCCAGGATCAGCGCGAGCGCGCCGGGGATCAGGCTCGAGATGCGGTACGCCTGCACGTGGATCGAGTTGCCCAGTCCCAGCTCGGCATCCGGCAGGATCTCGCGGCGATACGCGTCGAGCACGATGTCCTGCGTCGCCGAGAAGAACGCAACCGCGGTCGCGAGATAGGCGATCGTCCACAGGTTGAGCTGCGGCTGCAGCAGGCCGAACACGGGGATCGACAGCAGCAGCAGCAATTGCGTCAGCAGCATCCATCCCCGCCGCCGTCCGAGCACCGGCAGCGCGTAGCGATCGACCAGCGGCGACCAGACGAACTTCCACGTGAACGGCAACTGGATCAGCGCGAACAGGCCGATCGACTTCAGATCGACGTGCTCGGTACGCAGCCACGCCGGAATCAGGTTGATGAGAATGTAGAGCGGCAGGCCGGAACTGAAACCGGTGAAGATGCAGATCAGCATGCGCCGGTTGAACAGCGCGTCGATGATCGGTCTGCCGGACAGCGTCATCGCCGCATTGTATCCGGCGGACGCTTGCGCACTGCACGCGGCATCAACGCGCGCGCCGGAAGCGGTAGATCGCCAGCGAACCGAGCAGATTGGGCAACAGGCGCACGCGCCGGGTCTCGTGCAGCACCACGCGCTCGAGCACGTCGATGCCGCGCTCGGCGCACAGCGCGTCGAAGTCGGCCACGGTGCACAGGTGGATATTGGGCGTGTTGTACCACTGGTAGGGGATGCTCGGCGACACCGGCATGCGGCCGAGCATGACCTGGGTACGATGCGACCAGTGCCCGAAGTTCGGGAACGAGATGATCGCTTCCCTGCCCACGCGCAACATCTCGTCGACGATCAGTTCGATGCGCCGCATCGCCTGCAGCGTTTGCGACAGGATGACGCTGTCGAAGGACTGGTCGTCGAAACCGGCGAGGCCCGATTCGAGGTCGCTCTGCAGCACGTCGACGCCGTTGCCGATCGCGGCGAGCACGCCGGCATCGTCGATCTCGATGCCGTAGCCGGTCGCGCCGCAGGACTCGCGCAAATGCGCGAGCAGGCTGCCATCGCCGCAGCCCAGGTCGAGTACGCGCGAGGAGGGCGCGATCCAGCCCGCGATGGTCGAGAGGTCGGCGCGCATCGACGCGGTCATCGCCGTGCCCGTGAAAGGTACGCGCGCACGATCGCGTGATACTGCGGCGTGTCGAGCAGGAACGCGTCGTGGCCGTGCGGCGCGACGATTTCGGCGTAGGAGACGTTGCGCCGGTTGTCGACCAGCGCCTTGACGATCTCGCGCGAGCGCGCCGGCGTAAAGCGCCAGTCGGTGGTGAACGCGACGACCAGGAAGCGGCACGTCGCCGGCGCCAGCGCGCGGGCCAGATTGCCGCCGGCGGCGGCGGCCGGATCGAAATAGTCCAGTGCCTTGGTGATGCGCAGGTACGTATTGGCGTCGAAATACTCGGCGAATTTCTCGCCCTGGTAGCGCAGATACGACTCGATCTGGAATTCGGGCGCGAACGAGAAATTCAGTCCCTCGCGCAATTGCCGCCCGAATTTCTCCGCCATCTGCTCGTCGGAGATGTAGGTGATGTGCCCGATCATTCGAGCCACGCGCAGGCCGCGCACCGGCTTCACCCCGTGATCGTAGAAATGACCGTCGTGGAACTCCGGGTCGGTCATGATCGCGGCGCGGGCGACCTCGTTGAAGGCGATGTTCTGCGCCGACAGGTTGGGCGCCGCGGCGATCACCAGCGCGTTGGCGATGCGCTCCGGGTAGCGGATCGACCACGACAGCGCCTGCATGCCGCCGAGGCTGCCACCCATCACGGCGGCGAAGCGTTCGATGCCGAGGCGATCGGCCAGGCGCGCCTGCGCGTCGACCCAGTCCTCGACGGTGACGATGGGAAAGTCCGCGCCCCACGGCTTGCCCGTCGCCGGATTGACCGATGCCGGCCCGGTCGAACCGAAGCAGCTGCCGAGGTTGTTGACGCCGATGACGAAATAACGATCGGTGTCGACCGGCTTGCCGGGGCCGATCATGTTGTCCCACCAACCTTCGCTTTCCGGCGTGTTGGCGTAGACGCCGGCGACGTGATGCGAGGCGTTGAGCGCGTGGCAAACCAGGATCGCGTTGGAGCGGTCGGCGTTGAGCGTGCCGTAGGTTTCGTACATCAGCTCGAACGACGGCAGCGTCGCCCCCGACGCGAGCGCGAGCGGCTCCGCGAACGCTGCGCGCTGCGGAACTACGGTGCCGACGGAGGCGAGTGCTGGCGTCACGGCTCCCCAACAAAAAACCCGACCAGCTTGCGCCAATCGGGTCGGGGTTTCCTCGCCGCTTTAGCCGTATTTTTTGAGGCAACCGGGTGTCATCGGCTACCTCGCGCCCGCAAGCTGATCGTCAAATCGGCGCGTAGTGGTAATGCAGTTTACCGACCGGCCCCCGAAAGTCAATCGTTGAGCTTGTCCAGCAGCAGGGCGAGCTTGTGCTGGTCCTCGTTGCGGCGCATGCGCTCGACGATCGGCTCGATCTTCTCGACGTCGCTGGTCAGTACCCGCTGCTTGACCGCGAGCACATGCGCCGGGTGCATGGAGAAATTGCGCAGACCCATGCCCAGCAGCATGCGCGTCATGCGCACGTCGCCGGCCATTTCGCCGCACACGGCGATCGGCACGCCGGCCTTGGTCGCCGTCACGATCGCCATCGAGATGAGCTTGAGCACTGCCGGATGCAACGGATCGTACAGGTGCGATACCGCGTCGTCGGAGCGGTCGACCGCGAGCGTGTACTGGATCAGGTCGTTGGTGCCGATCGACAGGAAGTCCAGGCGTTTGGTGAACACGCCGATGGCGAGCACCGCGGCCGGGATCTCGATCATGCCGCCGACCTCGATGCCCGCGTCGAAGGGCGTTCCCTGTTCGCGCAGGCTTTCCTTCGCCCGCGCGATCAGCGCGAGCGTCTGGTCGATCTCGGACGCGGAAACGAGCATCGGGATCAGGATCTTGATGTTGCCGAAGTGCGACGCGCGCAGGATCGCGCGCAGCTGCGTCACGAACAGGCGCGGCTCGGCCAGGCAGAAGCGCACCGCGCGCAAGCCCAGCGCGGGATTGGGCGCGACGCGCGCCAGACCCTCGAGGCCTTCCTTGTGCTTGTCGGCGCCGAGATCGAAGGTGCGAATCGTGACCGGCTTGCCCTCCATCCCGGCGGCAACGCGGCGATACGCTTCGAATTGCTCGTCCTCGGACGGCAGCCCGGTGCGATTGAGGAACAGGAATTCGCTGCGAAACAGCCCGACCCCGGTGGCGCCCGACTCGAGCGTGCGCTCGAGATCCTCGGGCAGTTCGATGTTGGCGAACAGTTCGACGTGCTGGCCGTCGAGCGTCGTGGCCGGCATGGTGATGAGGCGCTGCAGCTTCTTCTGCTCGAGCGCGAACTCGCCCTGCTTCAGCCGGTATTCGGTGAGGACCGAGCGGTCCGGATTGACGATGACGACGTTGCGCGCGCCGTCGACGATCAACAGCTCGTTTTCCTGGATGAGCGCGCGCGCGTTGTGCGCGGCGACGACCGCGGGCACGTTCAGGCTGCGCGCGACGATCGCGGTATGCGAGGTCACTCCGCCGAGATCGGTCAGGAACGCGGCGAAGCGGTGGTTCTTGAACTGGATGACGTCGGCCGGCGAGAGATCGTGCGCGACGAGGATCGTCTGCTCCTCGGCGTTGGCCGGCCGCACCGGGCCAGGCTTGCCCATCAGCACCTTGAGCACGCGTTCCACCACCTGCACGACGTCGGCCTTGCGCTCGCGCAGGTACGGGTCCTCGATCGCGTCGAACTGCTCGATCAGCACGGCGGTCTGCTGCGCCAGCGCCCATTCGGCATTGCAGCGCTGCTCGGCGATGATGCGCTTCGGCTGCTCCGCTAGCGTCGGATCGGTGAGGATCATCCAGTGGACGTCGAGGAAGGCGCCGAACTCGGCCGGCGCGTCCTCCGAAGTCATTTCCGCGCGAAGACTCTCGAGTTCCATTTGCACGAAGCGCATCGCCTGCGACAGGCGAGCGATCTCCGCCCCGACCTGATCCGGCGAGATGGAATAGTGCGCAGCCTCGAGCGTCGCGTGCGAGACGAGCTGCGCGCGTCCGATGGCGATGCCGCCGGAGACGCCGATACCGTGCAGGAGGAAACTCACGGCGCCACTCTACAGGAGGGCAGCGGCCGCAACGTGCAAGCCATGCGCGTTCTGCGCGCTAGCCTTCTTCGCCGAAACGATCGTTGATGAGCTCGACCATCGCCGTCATCGCCGCGGCTTCGTCCGGGCCGGCGGTCTCCAGCCTTATGGTGGTGCCCATGCTGGCGGCGAGCATCATGACCGCGAGTATGTTGCGAGCGTTCGCACGCCGCCCGTCGAAGACGAGCGACACGCGGCATCGAAAGCGTCCCGCAAGCTTGACGATCTTGGCCGATGCGCGTGCGTGTAATCCAAGGCGGTTCCTGAGTCTGATTTCGCGTGTCTGCATGATCGTATGGATAACCGCTATTAGGAAGGGAAACGTCCGCAGCAATCACGGACGCTCCATGAGTGACTGTACGACCTCGGCAATGGTTCCATCGAATTTGAACACGAATGCGTTGCAACAATCTTAAACGCGTGCATGTTTCGGTATGCGTCACTGCCCTTCGCCAAAATAATCGTTGATCAATGCGACGATCGCGGTCATGGCCTCGGTCTCGTCCGGGCCATCGATTTCGAGGGTGACGTGTGAACCCTTACCTGCCGCCAGCATCATCACGCCCATGATGCTCTTGGCGTTGATCTTGCGTCCGTTGCGCGCGAGTGAGACCTCACTCTGATACTTCGCGGCGAGCTGTGTGAGCTTCGCCGACGCACGCGCATGCAACCCCAACTTGTTGATAATCTCAAGCTCGCGTTGCTGCATAGATCGAATCGCCCTCCACGTGCAGCACGCCATCGCAGCCGCCGCTGATGGCTTTTTTAATCATTGTATCCATGCCCCTTGCGCGGTAAGTGAACGCTCGCACGAGCATGGGCAGATTGACCCCCGCGATGCCTTCGACGCGTCCCGGGACGAGCAGTTTGCCGACGAGATTGCACGGCGTCGCGCCGTAGATGTCGGAGAAGATGAGCACGCCGTCGCCGGCGTCGAGCGCCTTGACCAGCTCGCGCGCCTTGGGCAACAACATCAACGGATCGTCGGTGGCGGTGACGCCGAAACTTTCGAATTGCGGCGGGCGCCCGCCCAGCACATGCGTGACGGCGCCGATCAGACTCTCGCCCAGCTTGTCGTGAGCGACGATGAGAATGCCGATCATTCCGCGATCCCCGCCTCGTCCTTGGTCTCGTCCAGTCGACGCGAATCAAGTCGCGCACCGCTGCCGAAGACGGTGCTTGTACGTTCCCCCCGAACGGCGCTGCGCGCCGCTCCCCCCAGGGGGCGAGTGCCTTGGGGCGGCCCTGCGGCACTCATGTTAGCACGGGCGGCGCGGTCGATCGCCCTCACAAATCAGCGTGTCGCAGCCCGCTCCAGCGCCTCGATGAACCGGCCCGCCACGTCGAAGCCGCTCTGCTCGGCAATTTCCACGAAGCAGGTCGGACTGGTCACGTTGATCTCGGTCAGGTAGTCGCCGATCACGTCGAGGCCGACCACCAGCAGGCCTTCGGCCCACAGCTTGGGACCCAGCGCCTGCGCGATCTCGCGATCGCGCGCCGAGAGCGGTCGTGCCACGCCGCGCCCGCCTGCCGCCAGATTGCCGCGCGTCTCTCCTGCCTTGGGAATGCGCGCGAGCGCAAACGGCACCGGTTCGCCGGCGATGAGCAGGATGCGCTTGTCGCCTTCGGCGATTTCCGGGATGTAGCGCTGCGCCATCACGCTGCGCGCGCCGAGCTGGCCCACCGACTCGATGATCACGTTGCGATTGGGATCGTTGGCGCGAACGCGAAAAACGGACGACCCGCCCATGCCATCGAGCGGCTTGAGGATGACGTCCTGGTGGGCATCGATGAACGCGCCCAGCAAGCCGGCATCGCGCGTGACCAGCGTCGGCACCGTGAACTCGCGATACCGCGCGATCGCCAGCTTTTCGTTGTGATCGCGCACCGCGCGCGGGCGGTTGTAGACGCGCGCGCCTTCGGCCTCGGCCGCCTCGAGCAGATACGTCGAGTAGACGTACTCCATGTCGAAGGGCGGATCCTTGCGCATCAGCACGGCGGAGAACGATTGCAGCGAACGCGTGACCGCATCGCCGGCGCGGTACCAGGCGTCGTCGTCGGGGCCGACTTCCAGAGGTGCAACGCGCGCGCGCGTCGAACCGTTGTCCCAGAAGATCGCAGGCTGCTCGATGGCGAACAGCGCGTGGCCGCGCGCCTGCGCGGCGCGCATCATGGCGACGCTCGAGTCCTTGTAGGCCTTGAGCGAATCCAGGGGGTCGACGACGAAGGCGAATTCCATGGCGGCGGCGGTGCGAAATCGACGCCCATGCTACCGCAAACCGCCGCGCCCGGGCGCAGTCGCCCGCCACCGCCCTGCCGTCGCTTACGCCACGCCGAGCTCGTCGACCGCGGCGAGGGTTCCTGCATCCGCCGCGTCGTATCCCGCAAAGCCGCCCACCAGGCGCGCGAACGACGGACTGCGCAACCATTGCAGCAAGGTCGCGATGCCGGCCGTCCGCAGTTGTGCCTTGCGCACCGCGAGAAAGTAGCGTTCGTTGAGCAAGGGGACGAACGCGAGGCCGCGCTCGGCGGCAGCCGCGCGCAGCCCGAAGCCCGCGTCTGCGCCGCCGGAAGCAACGGTAGAGGCGATCGCGGGATGGGTAAACTCCTCGCGGGAATAGCCGATCAGCGCCTCGGGCAGGAGGCCCTCGGCGGCGATGCTGCGCTCGATCAGCAACCGCGTGCCCGAGCCCGACTGGCGATTGACGAAGCGCAGGCGTTTGCGCGCAATGTCCTTGAAACTGCGCACGCGGGCAGGATTGCCGCGCGGAAGGATCAAGCCCTGCTCGCGATCGACGAAGCGGATCAACTGGTCGCGTCGCGGGTCCAGCCAGCGCCGGAACGGCTCCAGGTCCCGCTCGGTGCGCGCGCCGAGCGCGATGTGAAAGCCGGTGACGTCGGCACGGCGTTCGGCAAACTGCTGCAGCGCGTGCAGGCTGCCCATGAACGAAAGGTCGAGCTCGAGCCCGATCGCCGACGGCAGCAGTTCCCGCAACGCGGCGAGCGCCAGGTCGTGACTCGCGGCAACGACCAGGGCACCGAGCTGCGCACGCTCGCGACGACTGGTCGCTGCGCCGAGCTCGTACGCGAGGCTCGGCAACATCCGCGTGAGGCGCTGCTCCGCGGTGCGCTGGCCCTGCAAGAGTCGTGCGCCCGTCGCCGCAAGCTCGGCGCCGCGCCCGCGCTGCAGTTGGACCAGCGGCGCGCCAAATTCGCCCTCGTAATGGCGCAACAGGCCCCACGCTGCCCGATAGGACAGCTGCCGCTCCGCGACGGCCGCCGCGAGCGACCCCGTCGCCGCGATCGCTTCGAGCAACGGCAGCAGTCGCGCGTCGAGCACCGCGTCGGCCGCGCCGTCCATCGTCCACGTCAGCGCCGGGACCAGACGCATTATGTATTTCGGTGCATATTTTGACTGGGCATGCGTTCGGCTATCGTGTCGCCTCTCGCACAATGCATTATGCCTGTATATGCACCATAAAACATATTACGCAACGACGCCGGACGCGCGGCTCCCACGATGAACAGCCTCGGCGGCGCCGTCGTCCAGGCCTGGCACCTGATCGCCGGCGGCGACCCCACGCTGCTCGCCATCGTCTTGCTGAGCCTGCAAGTCAGCCTCACCGCGGTCGTGATCGCGTGTGCGGTCGGCTTGCCGCTCGGCGCGCTGATCGCGGTCTGGCGTTTCCCCGGACGGCATTCGCTGGTCGTCCTGCTCAACGCGATGATGGGGTTGCCGCCGGTGGTGGTCGGCCTCGTCGTCTACTTGCTGCTCTCGCGCGCCGGTCCGCTGGGGGAACTGGGCCTGTTGTTCACCCCGACCGCGATGGTGATCGCGCAGGGGATCCTGATCACGCCGATCATCGCCGGCTTGTCGCGCCAGGTGATCGAGGACGCGTGGAGCGAATACCGCGAGCAACTGCGTTCGCTGGGCGAGACCAAGCTCGGCGCGGCGATCACCCTGCTCTGGGACGTGCGCTTTTCGCTGGTCACGCTGGTGCTGGCGGGATTCGGACGCGCTGCCGCGGAAGTCGGCGCCGTGATGATCGTCGGCGGCAACATCGCGGGAGTCACCCGCGTGATGACCACGGCGATCGCGCTGGAAACCAGCAAAGGCGATCTGCCGCTGGCGCTCGGACTTGGCCTGGTACTGCTGGCCATCGTGCTCGCCCTCAACGCCGCCGCGTACGTCGTCAAGGAATCCGCGCAGCAGCGGTACGGATGAACGATCAGACCGACATGCGCGCGCCGCTAACGCTCCTGCCCTTGCGCCTCGAAGACGTGGTCTTCGCGGTCGGCGATCGCTGCATCATCGACGGCGTGACGATGACGTTGGACGCGGCGACGCGCACGATGATCGTCGGCCCGAACGGCGCCGGCAAGAGCGTATTGCTGCGACTGTGTCATGGCCTCCTGCGTCCGACGTCAGGCACGATTCGCTGGAACACACCCGAAATCGACGGTGCGCCGCGGCGACAGGCGATGGTGTTTCAGCGGCCCGTCATGCTGCGGCGCTCGGCCATGGCCAACGTGATCTACGCGCTGACCGTGGCCGGAACGCCGCTGGAGGAGCGCGAGGCGCTGGCATTCGAAGCGCTGCGCAGCGTCGGGCTCGAGGCACGCTCCGCGAATCCCGCGCGCGTGCTTTCCGGCGGAGAGCAGCAACGGCTGGCGTTGGCGCGCGCGTGGGCACTGCGGCCGGAAGTCATGTTCCTGGACGAACCGACCGCGAGCCTCGACCCGGGCGCCGCGCACGAAATCGAAAAAGTCATCGGCGTAATGCACAAAGCCGGCACCAAGATCGTCATGGTGACGCACAACCTCGGCCAGGCGAGGCGCCTGGGCGACGAGATTCTGTTTCTGCACCAGGGGCGCCTGGCCGAGCGCGCACCTGCCGACCGGTTTTTCAAACACCCCGAGTCGCGCGAAGCAACGCAATTTCTGGAAGGAGAACTGCCATGGTAATCACCCGTCGCGCCCTGCTGGCCGCCGCGCTTTGCCTCGCTGCGTTCGCGTCGATCGGCGCAGGAAAAATTCATCACCGTCGCCTCGACGACGTCGACCGAGCAATCGGGGCTGTTCGGCTATCTGTTGCCGATCTACGAGCAGCAGACCGGCGTCAAGGTGCGCGTGGTCGCGCTGGGTACCGGCCAGGCGCTCGACGTCGGAAGGCGCGGTGACGCCGACGTCGTGTTCGTGCACGCGCGCGCGGCGGAAGAGAAATTCCTGGCCGAAGGACAGGGCGTCAAACGCTACCCGGTCATGTACAACGACTTCGTGCTCATCGGGCCGAAAAGCGACCCCGCCAAGGTCGGCGGCAGCAAGGACATCCTCGCGGCGATGAAAAAGGTCGACGCCGCGCAGGCGCCGTTCGTGTCGCGCGGCGATCGCAGCGGCACGCACATGGCCGAGCTCGACCTGTGGAAAGCGGCCGGCGTCGACATCGACAAGAGCAAGGGCCCCTGGTATCGCGACACGGGACAAGGCATGGGACCGGCGCTCAACACCGCGGCGTCGATGGGCGCCTACATCCTCGCCGATCGCGGCACGTGGCTGTCGTTCAAGAACCGCGGCGATCTCGCCATCCTGGTCGAAGGCGACAAGCGTCTGTTCAACCAATACGGGGTGATGCTGGTCAACCCCGAAAAGCATCCGAACGTGAAGAAGGAACTCGGCCAGCAGTTCATCGACTGGCTGGTGTCTCCGGCGGGGCAGAAGGCGATCGCCGACTACAAGATCGGCGGCGAGCAGCTGTTCTATCCCAACGCGGCGGACGCCAACGCGTGAGCGCTGGTTGACTCACAGCTGCCTCAATCGTTCAGCGCGCGTACCTCGACCGAGCGCAACCACTTGACGTGGCGCGGCCCGGGCCGCGTGTCCTTGAGCGAGACCAGCGCGAGCGGGCCTTCGCTGTCCGCGAGCGGGGCGCCATCGCGCTCGTAGACGATCAGCGCGCCCTCGCCGATCGTTGAGAGGTAGAGTTCGGCCCAGGAAAACACCGCCCGATAGCCGTCCGAGGCCGTAACGATCACCACGCTCCGGCGCAGATCGTTGCGATTCTTCTCGGTGAGCTTGGCCCGGTCCAGGACATCGCGCAGCAGCACGCCGGTGTAGCGCCGCGCGACCTCCGGCGTACCCGCCGTGGTTCCTTGCTCGCGCACGACCCGCACGTCCTCGA
Organism: uncultured beta proteobacterium; assembly: GCA_963726915.1. Taxonomy (GTDB): domain Bacteria; phylum Pseudomonadota; class Gammaproteobacteria; order Burkholderiales; family Casimicrobiaceae; genus PALSA-1003. The sequence goes on along the minus strand of CAVSEA010000028.1, from coordinate 278,518 downwards.
TGCGCTGCGCGGGCAGCCGCTTCAATTCGTCGAGCGAGAGAACCAGCTCGCGTTCGACGTTGCCCTTGACGGTCAGCGCCGACGCACCGGCCTGCGCCTGCGCGTGCGCCGGCCACCACAGCACCGCCTGCAGCGCCATCGACAGCACGGCAGCGGCGATCACGGCGGCACGCATCGCCATCGTCGTCGCGCTCAGTCGACTGCCACCACCACGCTGCTGGCCTTGATGAGAGCATAGCCGCGCTTGCCGACGGCGAGCCCGAGCGATTCCGCCGAGCGCGTGCTGATCACCGCGACGACGCTGACGCCGGGCGCGACTTCGAGCGTCACCTCGGTGCTCACCGGGCCCTTGATCATTTCCTTGACGATACCGGCGAACTGGTTACGGGCACTTGTCTTCATTGTAATTTCCTGTTGTTTGCGACACTTTTCAGCCGCGCCGAAGCATGCGGCGCAGCGCCGGGGTCGTCAATATGCAGCGGCTTGCCGATGCCACCGCCACGGCGCGAGGATGGCCACATTGCCCCGCGCTATATACACCGGTATATTGCGCCTTCACGTCCCAGCGGGCGGAGCACTTCCGGAGACGACGATGCGGCGGATCCTGGCGGCAATGGTGGCAGCGCTTGCGCTGGTCGCGACGGCTCCGGTTGCTGCCGCGACCCTCACCGTGTTCGCCGCGGCCAGCCTCAAGGAGGCGCTCGACAACCAGGTGCGGCAGTTCGAGGCGCGCACCGGCGACAAGGTCGTCGTTTCCTACGCCGCCAGCAACGCGCTGGCGAAGCAGATCGAATCCGGCGCACCGGCCGACGTCTTCATCTCCGCCGATCTCGACTGGATGGACTTTCTCGAATCGCGGCAGTTGCTCGCCGCCGGCAGCCGCGTTGCCCTGCTGCGCAATCGACTGGTGCTGATCGCGCCGGCCGGCCGCGGCGAGGCGATGGCGATCGGCCCGAATTTTCCCCTCGCTGCCGCGCTCGGAACGGAGCGGCTCGCGCTGGCCAACCCCGACAGCGTCCCGGCCGGAAAATACGCCAAGTCCGCGTTGCAGGCGCTCGGCGTGTGGCCGTCGGTCGAGAACAAGATTGCGCGGACCGAGAACGTGCGCGCCGCGCTCGTGCTCGTGGCGCGCGGCGAGGCGCCCTTCGGCATCGTCTACGCCACCGACGCCGCGGCGGAGCCCAAGGTGCGCGTCGCGGGAACGTTTCCGGAGACCAGCCATCCGCCGATCGTCTATCCGGCCGCGGTGATCGCCGGCCAACGCCCGGCGTCGGCGAGCGCACTGGTCGCGTTTCTGGCATCGCCCGCGGCCCGCCCGACCTGGGAGCGCTACGGTTTCACCATGGCGGGCCGAGGCTCGCCGTGACCGGTGACGAGCTGGGGATCATTCTTCTCAGCCTCAAGGTCGCGCTGTTCAGCGTTGCGTTCAGCCTGCCGGTCGCCGTCTTTCTAGCGTACCTGCTGGCGCGGCGCGAGTTTCCCGGCAAGACCCTGCTCGACGCACTAGTGCACCTGCCGCTGGTGCTGCCACCCGTGGTCGTCGGTTTTGCGCTGCTGCTGCTGTTCGGCAAACGCGGCGTCTTCGGCGCCTGGCTCGAGCAGTGGTTCGGCATCGTGTTCGCGTTTCGCTGGACCGGCGCCGCGCTCGCGTCCGCGATCATGGGCTTTCCGCTGATGGTGCGCGCGATCCGCTTGTCGATCGACGCGATCGACCGCCGCTACGAAACCGTGGCGCGAACGCTTGGCGGCTCGCGCTCCTGGGTCTTCCTGTCCGTGACGCTGCCGCTCGCGCTGCCGGGAATCATCACCGGCGTTCTGCTGTCGTTCGCGCGCAGCTTGGGCGAGTTCGGCGCGACGATCACTTTCGTGTCGAACATTCCCGGCGAAACCGAAACGCTGCCGCTCGCCATCTACTCGCTGGTGCAGTCCCCCGGCGGCGACGCGCAGGCGTTGCGGCTCTCCGCGATCGCGGTCGCGCTTTCGATCGGCGCACTGGTGACCTCCGAATGGCTGACGCGCCGCGCGCAGCGCAGAGACGATGTCCATGATCGACGTTGACATCGAACAACGGCTGGGCGCGTTCGAACTCGCGGTGGCGTTTCGCGCCGAGGCGCCGGTGGTGGGACTGTTCGGCCGCTCGGGTTCGGGCAAGACCAGCGTGATCAACGCGCTGGCCGGAATCACCCGGCCGCGCCGCGGTCGCATCGAGGTCAGCGGCGAGACCTTGTTCGACAGTGCGCGCGGCATCGACGTGCCGCCGGAGCGCCGGCGTCTCGGCTGCGTGTTCCAGGACGACCTGCTGTTCCCGCACCTCGACGTCGAGGCGAACCTGCTCTACGGCTTCCGACGCGCCGCCGCGGCATCGCGCGTGATCGAAGCTTCGCGCGTGATCGACCTGCTCGGATTGAAGACGCTGCTCAAGCGCATGCCGGTCGCACTCTCGGGCGGCGAGAAGCAGCGCGTCGCCATCGGTCGCGCGCTGCTGGCGCAACCACGATTGCTGCTGATGGACGAGCCGCTTGCGTCGCTGGACGTGACGCGGCAGAACGAAGTGCTGCGCTACATCGAGCAACTGCGCGACGACCTGCACATCCCGATCGTCTACGTCAGTCATTCGATCGCGGAGATCACGCGCCTCGCCGACACGGTGGTGATCATGGCCGAGGGCAAGGCGCTGGCGACCGGCCCCGTCGACGACGTAATGGGCCGCATCGAGTTGCGGCCGCACACGGGACGGCACGAGGCGGGCGCGGTGATCGAGACCACGGTCGCGGCGCACGACCTCGAGTTCGCGCTGACCACGCTGCGCTTTCCCGGCGGCGAATTGCAGGTGCCGAACGTCGAAGCGCTGGCGGGCGAACGCGTGCGCGTGCGCATCCGTGCCCGCGACGTGGCGCTCGCGCTCGAACGCCCGGTGAGGCTCAGCACGCTCAACGTGCTCGAGGGTTCGCTGACGGGGATCACCAGCGAAGACGGCCCCATCGTCGACGTGCAGGTCCGCGTCGGCGAGGCGTCGTTGATCGCGCGCATCACCCGGCGCTCGCGGGTGGAACTCGAGTTGACCGAAGGCCAGCGCGTCTACGCGCTGATCAAGGCGGTGTCGATCGACCGCCGCAGCGTGGGTTACGCCTAGGCGATAACGCATGCTGCTCCGGGTATACTGCCATCGTGTACGTCTTCGAGGGCAATCGTGAAACTTACCGCCGTGTTCCAAAAGGTCCCTGAGGGGTATATCGGCTTCGTCGAAGAACTCCCCGGGGCCAATACGCAGGGAGAAACTTTGGATGAAGTCAGACACAATTTGAACGAAGCGGTCGAACTCGTGCTCGAAGCGAATCGCACAACAGCAGATTCCTCCCCCCGCCTGCGCGAGGGTCGGAATGACAGTTATTGACCGAAAATGACGATGGTCGTGCTGCCGGTGAGCGGGATCGAGCCGCCGCTGCTGCCCGAGGCCACCGCGACGTACTGCTTGCCGTTCTGCTCGTAGGTGACGACGCCGCCCGCGATCGGACCGCCGGTGTTGAAGCGATACAGCTCCTTCCCGTTGCGCGAATCCAGCGCCAGGAAATTGCCGCCCAGATCCCCGGTGAACAGCACATTGCCGGCGGTGGGCGTGAGCGCCGCGTACATCGGCGCCGGCGTGTGGATGCGCCACACCATCTTGCCGGACTTCGGATCGACCGCATTGATCCACCCGGACCACTTGCTGATCGGGTCGTTGGTGCCCCAGCCGTTGGCGAGCCCCGTGTACGGCACGGTGGCCACCCACTTCGGGTTCGGCCCCGCCTTGAACACGGTGCACCAGTCGATCGCGTTCACGTAGAGCAGGCCCGTCAGCAGGCTGTGCGCGGCGCCGTTCCATTGCACGCCGGCGACAGGACACACGCGCACGCCTTCGGGCGTGAGCGGCACGTCGTGGTTGAGCGTCGTGGTCATCGGCAGCTTGAACACCAGCTTGCCGTCGGCGCGGTTGACCACGTGCAGGATGCCTTCCTTGCCCGCGGTGGCGACGAGTTTCCTGCCGCCGGCATCGAACAGCGACACCGTCGTCGCGTCCCAATCGTGATTGTCGTTGGCCCGCAGCTGGTACCACCACTTCAACTTGCCGGTGCGCGCGTCGAGCGCGACGGTGGAGATCGTGAACAGGTTCGCACCCGGCCGCATGCCGCTGTTGTAGTCGGGCCCGGGATTGCCGACCGGAATGAACAGCGTTCCGGTGTCGCGATCGAGCGCGTAGGTCACCCACGCAGCGCCGCCGCCGTGTTCCGCGGAATCGCTGTTCTGCCAGGTGTCCGCGCCGGTCTCGCCGGCCCTCGGGATGAGATTGAAGCTCCATGCGGGCGAACCGTCGTTCACGTGGAATGCCATCATCCGCCCGCGGATGCCCCAGTCGCCTCCCGCCTTGCCGACGTAGACGATATCGTTCCACACGATCGGCGCCGCGCCCACGCCTTCGCCGATGGTCCAGTCGGCCACCTGGCGCACCCACAACCGCGCGCCGGTCTTGGCGTCGAGCGCGTAGAGAAAACCGTCCTGCGTGCCGCGGATGACGCGACCGCCGGCGATGGCCACGCCCTTGTTGGTCGCATTCATTTCCGGGCCCTGCGCGACGTGCTGGTGGCTCCAGAGCTTCTTGCACGTGGTCGCGTCGATCGCGTAGGTGCCGAGGTGCGTCGTCGCGTAGAGGATGCCGTCGTAGACGACCGGCCCCGTCGAGAAGGTGCCGAGTTCGCCGAGCTGGAACATGCATACCGGCCGCAGCTTGCCGGCGTTGGCGGCATCGATCTGCTTCAACAGCGAATAGCGCTCGCCGCGATAGCCCTTGTTGTACATCAGCCAGTTGTTGGTGGCCGTGTCGGCGCCGTCGAGTTCCGCCTGCGTGGGCCGGCTGGTCGTCGGTTGCGCGAGCTTGCCGTAGAGTTCGCCGATTTTCACCTGGCCCGGCGGCGCGCTCGCCGATGCACTCCCGGCGGCGCCGGCGGCCGTGGCCGCCGCGCCCAGGTCGAGCACGCGATCCATCGGCGACTTCGGCGTCAGCATCTCGTCGCCAGGCGGCAGGCCGCTCTGCGCCAGGATGTAGGAGACGATGTCGGCGTATTCCTGGCTGTTGAGTTCCCCGCCCTGTCCGAGCGGCATGTTGGTGTGGACGTAGTTGTAGAAATCCTTGAGCGTTTTTTTGCCCCACTGGTCGTTGAAAATGCGGCCCTTCAATGCGGGCGCGCCACCGCCCTGCAACTGGGCGCCGTGACAGACGGAGCACTTCTGCGAATATTCCCAGCGGCCCTGGCTCGATTGCACCGCAGTGAAAAAGCCGGTGCCGTCGGCGAGTGCGGCTTGCGTGAACAACATCATGGCAACGCCGAGCGCCATCGCGTAGCTGCGTTTTTGGAATTGCGAATCAACGATCGGCATCACCATCTCCTGACAGAGGAATCGTCATTCCCGTGGCCGTTGCGACGTCATTCCCGTGGCCGTTGCGACGTCATTCCCTTGGCCATTAGGACGTCATTCCCTTGGCCATTAGGACGTCATTCCCGCGAAAGCGGGAATCCATTGGCTTTTGACACAAAATGGATTCCGGCTCGCGCCCGCTACGCGGGCTTGGCCGGAATGACGGTATGACACGACACCTACTACGCGGGCTTGGCCGGAATGACGGTATGACACGACACCTACTACGCGGGCTTGGCCGGAATGATGGCATGACACGACACCCACTACGCGGGCTTGGCCGGAATGACGGCATGACACGACACCCGCTACGCGGGCTTGGCCGGAATGACGGACCATTCTTGCGGCGAACATGGGATATGCCGCACTAATAACTGAAGTTTAGCTGCGCCCCGTAGAACCACCACCCACTCGCGCCGCCGCCATTGGCCGAGTAGAGCTGCTTGAGCCCCGCACCGGGCGCCGCGTACGCAGCGAACGCATTGATGTTGAGATTCTTGTTGATCGTGTAGGTGTAGCTGACGTCGAACTCGCTGGCGAGCGCCTTGCTCGGCACCCCGCCGCCGCCGGTCGGCACCGCGCCCACCGCGGGAATCGACAGCGGCGAATTCGTTTGATCGGCGCTGAAGTACAAGTACAGGAACTCGATGATGTTCTTGTCGTCGGGCGTGAGCGTCAGCGTGGCGTTGGCGACGTTGAGATTGGTGTTGTTGAAAATCGACGAGCCGATCTTGCCTTGATACCAGTTCGGGTTGCCGCCGGAGAAATACAGCGGATCGAAGCCTTCCCACTTCGACGTGCCGGCCTTGTCGCCCGAGAGCGAGGCGTAGCGCAGGCTGAACAGCGGCTTCCACGCGGTATCGAGCGCGTTGTAGGTGGCCTGCAGGTACCAGCCGTCGGCGGCCACGTTGCTCTTGGTTTCCGAGACGTATTCGCCCTGCAGCCAGAACTGCGGCAGCGACGCGATCGGATGCACCCGCGCCCGCAGGTCGACGATGTTGAGCTTGTCGCGGGTGAGGATGTTCGAGTCCGGAACGTAGAGGTACATCGCGCCCAGACGCACCGGGCCTGCGGGCAGCCATTCGACGTTGATGCCGTTGAAGATGGTGCCGGTGGCGGAATTCGGCGACTCGTTCGGCTTCAGGTAAAAGCCCTGCACGGTGAAGTCCTGCCAGGTCGCCTTGACGATGCCCGCATTCGCCCACGCGTTGCGCGGCCCGAGCTGATTGGCGCCGCGTTGTGCGGTGTCGTCGCTCGCGCCGCGACCGATCAGCATCTGGTTGCCGACGGTGAAATCCTGCTGGCCGTAGGAAGCATCCAGCGCCCAGCCGCTGGTCGCATCGCGCCAGCGCACCCCGCCGTAGAGCAATTCGCGATTGCCGTAATAGACGTTGCCCGCGCCGGTGTTGTCGGTGCCGCGCGTGCTCGATTCGACGTAGCTGAAGCTGCCGTAAATGCTGGCCGCGGCACTCAACCTGAAATTCGCGTTCAACCCCGGCTCGATGAAGAACTCCACCCACGCCGGATTTTTCGCATAGTTGGACGCGGCGAGCGACGGCGGCGGACCGAACAGATTCTCGGTCATGCCGAACGCCCCGACGGCACCGTTGAGCATGCCCGTCACCAGCAGATCGCCGTTGCGATACAGGCGCGGCCACGAATTCAGGTCGCCGGTCTGCAGCGCGCCGAGCGCGGTGTCCGAGTCGGGAATGGGCGTGCGCCGGTACGCGTAGGTGCTGCCCTCCAGCAATCTCGCGACTGCGCCGATGAGTCGCGGGTCGTAGGTCGCGCGATCGAAGGCATTGTCGGGCTGCGTGGCGCTCTGCGTATTGACGAATTGCGCGTGGGCGGCACCGGACAGCGCGGCCGTCGCGAAAGCGGTGTAGGCCAATCGACGATGGAATCGACGGACCTTCATTGCGGCATTAACGGGCGAGCAAACGAGTCAGCGCGGCCAGGTCCGCCTTGCCCGCCTTCGCGGCGGCCGCCTCGACACGACGGTAGCGGCGCACGACTTCCGCACCGAGTGCGGTGAGCTGCGTTCCGCCGCCGCGCTTGCCACCCGCCTCCGTATCCACGACCGCGCTCTTGAAGCAGCGATTCATCGTGTCGACGAGCAACCACGCGCGCCGATACGACATGCCGAGCTCGCGCGCGGCGGCGGTGATCGAACCCGTCGTGCCGATCGCTTCCAACAGGTCGACCTTGCCCGGGCCCACCGCGATGTCGTCGCCTTTGCTGATGCGCAACCGGAACTGGATTTGCGCTTTCGTTCTTGTTGTCATTCGGCGTTCACTTTGCCAGAATTTCGCAGCAAGGGCACGCATGAGGTATAATGCGGCTGCGGCCTTTGTTCCAGTCCCCTGCCGCAGTCGATTTCGACCTCCGTTGTTCTTCCGTTTGGCTGTGACTGGCCGCCCCTTGGGGGCGAATGGCCGAGCACACCTTTCGAAAGAAGTATCCATGCCATTCTCTACACTCGGGCTGTCCGACGCGCTTGCGCGCGCGGTCGCCGACGAAGGCTACACCGTACCTACGCCGATCCAGGCGCAGGCCATTCCGCTGGTACTCGCCGGCGGCGACCTGCTGGCCGGCGCGCAGACCGGCACCGGCAAGACGGCGGGCTTCGTCCTGCCGATCCTGCAGCGGCTTTCCACCACCGCGTCGCCCTACAAGACCGGCGCGCGCAAGCCGTTGCGCACGCTGATCCTCACGCCGACGCGCGAACTCGCGGCGCAGGTCGAAGCGTCGATCCGCGTCTACGGCAAGCATCTCAAGATCACGTCGATGGTGCTGTTCGGCGGTGTCTCGCTCGGACCGCAGACCACGCAGCTCAAGCGCGGCGTCGACATCCTGGTGGCGACTCCGGGCCGGTTGCTCGACCATCACGGCCAGGGCAACGTCGACTTCTCGCGCATCGAGATCTTCGTGCTCGACGAAGCCGATCGCATGCTCGACATGGGCTTCATTCCCGACGTGAAGCGCGTGCTCGCGCTGCTGCCCAAGAAGCGGCAGAACCTGCTGTTCTCGGCGACGTTCTCCGACGAGATCAAGGCGCTCGCCGACAAGCTGCTCGATCGACCGCGCACGATCCAGGTCGAACCGCGCAACTCGACGGTGGAAGCGATCCTCCAGCGCGTGCATCCGGTCGACCGCGACCGCAAGCGCGAACTGCTGTCGTGGCTGATCAAGCACCACGATTGGCGGCAGGTGCTGGTGTTCACGCGCACCAAGCACGGCGCCGACAAGCTGGCGCGCGCCTTGGAAGCAGACGGCATCGACGCCACCGCACTGCACGGCAACAAGAGCCAGAATGCGCGCACGAGAGCACTCGCAGGCTTCAAGAACGGCGACGGTGCAGGTGCTGGTGGCGACCGACATCGCGGCGCGCGGCATCGACATCGACCAGCTGCCGCACGTGGTCAACTACGACCTGCCCAACGTGCCGGAAGACTACGTGCACCGCATCGGCCGCACCGGTCGCGCCGGCAACGAGGGCGAGGCGATCTCGCTGGTGTGCATCGACGAGCACGTGTTCCTGCGCGATATCGAGCGCCTGATCAAGCGCGAAATCCCGGTGACGGTGATAGCAGGATTCGAGCCCGATCCGCGCGCTGTCGCGCAGCCGGTGTTCGCGAAGCAGCAGCAGCGCGGGCACGGGCGTGGCCAGCCTTCCGGGCAAGGTCGCCGGCAAAGTGCCGGCAATCACGCCGCTGCAGGATCCGGGCGTAACGCGTCCAATGGACGCGGAGCACCGCCACAGGGCTCGCATGCTCGGGGCTCGCATGCTCGGGGCACGCATGCTCGGGGCACGCCTGCGCGCGGAGGCGCTTCAACAACGCCCGGGAATCGGCAATACTCCAAGGCGCGCTGACGCATATCGCGGGCGCCCCAGGAAGGACGATGACGTCGACCGTCCAGCTTTTAATGCTCGCCGCCGTTGTGCTCGCTCTGCCGGCCCATGCCGCGGAGCGACTCACGGCGGGTGAGTGGCAAGTCACGGTGAAGGTGAGCCAGAAAGGCGGCCTGCAAGCTGTCCCGGACCAGCTCGAGGAAATGAAAAAGCTGGGCATCCCGACTCCACTCATGGGTCAGGTCGTCGTCGCCTCCCAATGCATCACGCCGGAAATTGCGGCGTCCGACAAGCCGTTCAACACCGACGAGCGCGATCCCAACAAATGCCAGTTGGCCAACTACAAGCGCGTGGGCAACAAGGCCACCGGCGAAATGGTTTGCACCGGAGAGTTCAAGGGCAAGGGTCCCTTCGAGATGTCGTTCGACAGCGAAACCGAATATCGCGCTGCGTGGACCGTGGCAGGTGTCAGCGACAGCCTGGGGCCGGTAGAGCAGACCACCGAAGTGCACGGCAAGTGGGCCCGCGCGGCCTGCGATCCCGACAAAAAATAGTTCAGGCCGCCGAAACGGCTGCGGCCGAGGGCGCGCGCCTAGGCGTTCGCGATCCGGGTCACCAGCGCGCGCGTGAATTCGCTCGTGCTGGCGCGCCCGCCCAGGTCGCCGGTCCTGACCTGATCGACGTTCATCGTGTCGTGGATGGCGCGGCGCAGGCGCGTCGCCATCGGCTGCAGCTTGCAGTGATCGAGCATCATCGCCGCGGCCAGCAGCAGCGCGGTGGGATTGGCGATGCCCTTGCCGGCGATGTCCGGCGCCGAGCCGTGCACCGCTTCGAAGATGGCCGCGTCGGTGCCGATGTTGGCGCCCGGCGTCATGCCCAGTCCACCGACCAGGCCCGACGGTGAGGTCCGACAGGATGTCGCCGAACAGGTTGGTGGTGACCAGCACGTCGAACTGCCACGGATTGAGCACCAGCTTCATCGCGCAGGCGTCGATGATCACCGTGTCCAGCACGAAGCGCCCCTTGTACTTGCGCTCGTACAGCTCCTGTCCCGTCTCCAGGAACAGGCCGCTCAGCGCCTTCATGATGTTGGCCTTGTGCACGATCGTGACCTTCTTGCGCCCGTTCGCGATCGCGTATTCGAAGGCGTATTCGAGCAGCCGGCGGCTGCCCTGGCGCGTGTTGACGCCGGTGGCCATCGCCACGGCGTGCGGATCGTCGTCGATGCGGATGAAGTGCTCGTGGCCGATGTAGAAGCCTTCGAGATTTTCGCGCACGACGACCAGGTCGATCTTGTCGAAGCGCCCGCCCGGGATGATGGTGAGCGCAGGACGCAGGTTGGCGTAGAGCTTGAATTCCTCGCGCAGCCGCACGTTCGACGAGCGGTAGCCGCCGCCCGTGGGCGTTTCCAGCGGGCCCTTCAGCGCGAGGCGCGTGCGGCGGATGCTGTCGAGCGTGGCGGCGGGCAGCGGGTCGCCCGCGGCGGTGACGCCGCCGAGGCCGGCGACCTGGCGATCCCATACGAAGGGTGCGCCGACCGCATCGAGCGCGGCGAGCGTCGCGTCGACGATTTCCGGGCCGATGCCGTCGCCGGGGATGAGCGTTGCGGGTATGGATTGCGACACGGTGCCAGCTCCTGCTGCAGGATCGCCACGGTTGCCCTCCAATGCCCAGCGACAGCTTGTTTGCTCGAACTTACCACGAGCGCAACGGCGAGCGCCACGCGGAATCGACGGTCAGCCCCAGGGTGGTGCAGGCTGCGTGCATGCGCGGCGCACGGCGTTGCACCAAGACGGTCCAGCGTGGGCGGTGTATTCTGCCGGCGACGAGGGATACGTCATCCCCGCGAAAGCGGGGATCCAAGTTACAGCGTCTGCAATGCAGGCGGGCACGACACTCAAGGAGGAAGCATGAACGACATCACCCGGCGCGAACATCTCAAGATGCTGCTCGGCATGGCGGCCATGAGCGGCACACCGCTCGCGGCGCTCGCCCAAACGCCGGCGAAGCCTCAGCCGCCGATTCCACCGCAGGGCATAGGCAACCGCATCACCCACCTCTCGTACAGCGACCAGGGCGGCAGGCCCGACGGCGTGCAGGTGATGGTCAACCGCAAGCACGTGTACGTCGGCCACATGTTCAGCGATGGCCTCACCGTGCTCGACGCCACCGATCCGCGCAATCTGAAGCCGGTCCACTTCTTCACTGCCGGAACGGGCACCCGCACGCACCAGCTGCAAACCGCGGAGGACATGCTGCTGCTCGCCAATGGCGCGAACATCGTGGCGATGCAGTCCTACGACGGCATGCGCGGCTACTTCGAGAACAACCTCGTCGACAGCATCACCAACCGGAAGAAGTTCCGCTCGGGACTATCGATCCACGACATATCCAAGCCGCCCGAGATGCGCGAAATCGCGTTTCTCGAAATGCCCGGGCCTGGGCATCAACCGCATCTGGTGGCCGGGCGGGCGCTACGCGTACGTGTCGGCGCATTTCGACGGCTACACCGACCACATCCTCACCATCGTCGACCTGAAGAACATCACCAAGCCGGAAATCGTTTCGCGCTGGGCGCTGCCCGGCATGAACCGCGCGGCCGGCGAGCAACCGGTGCTGCCGAAGGGCAAGCGCGCCGCGCTGCATCACATGATCGTGGCCGGCAACCTCGGTTACGGCGCGTGGCGCGATGGCGGATTCACCATCATGGACGTGAGCGACCCGGCCAAGCCGAAGCTGCTGTCGCACATCAACTGGTCGCCGCCGTTCCCCGGCGGCACGCACACGCCGCTGCCGCTGCCCGGGCGCAAGCTCGTGATCGTCGCCGACGAAGCCAATGCGCAGGCGTGCGCCAAAGGCACGTTCTACACCTTCGTGCTCGACGCGCGTTCGCCCGAGAACCCGGTGCCGATCGCCACGCTGCCCACGCCGCGCGACCGCGACTACTGCACGCTCGGCACCTTCGGGCCGCACAACCTGCACGAGAACCGGCCCGGCTCGATGCAAACCGAGGACTTCATCTTCGCCACCTACAACAACGCGGGCGTGCGGATTTTCGACATCAAGGACCAGTTCGCGCCGAAGGAAATCGCGTACTGGGTGCCGCCGATTCCGCCGAAACTGGTCGACCCGCGTCCCAACATCGCGCTCGACGCGAAGACCGCCGACATTTTCGTGACCCCCGAAGGCCTGATGTTCGTCAGCGACTGGAACGCGGGGATGCACGTGCTGGAATACAAGGGGTGAGCTGAAAATACGCGCCCACGGAGAGGTGGATGAGCGGTTTAAGTCGCACGCCTGACAAGACGCTCGCGCCAGCGAGCTTCTTGCGGCGTAGGCTAACATCGCGAATGCGATGTTAAGCGAGGCGCCAGCCGAGCGGCCGAAGCCAAAAGCGTGTTCGTGGTAGCGGTAAAACGGAGAGGTGGATGAGCGGTTTAAGTCGCACGCCTGGAAAGCGTGTTTAGGCTAATACCTAACGCGGGTTCGAATCCCGCCCTCGCGTCACCTCTCGGATTTGAGTGATTGTCCCTTCTACCTGCTCAAATCTCACTCCGCATGAATCGATATGCGCGTGACAGTTCCCATTACGTTGGCCATGGATATGCCCGCGACGCCTTCCGCCTCCGCATGACTTGATGCGCCCGCATATACCTTCAGCTCCCGCGCCGCCTGCCCGTCGAGATTGAGCGTCAACGCGATTGTCGAACTCCCGGATCCGGTGGCGGTTGCTCCCCACAGCACAGGTGCCACGACACTAGCAAGGCCTTGCAGCTTCTCCGTCGGATTCGCGCCGCCCGCGGGTTCCACCCGAAGCTGCAAATCCGCCCCGCAGCCCGCCCCGCCGAAAACGACCCAGGTGCTCAGGTTGTAGTTCCAATCAATGTCCGCCGAAATCGCGAACGATGTGTAGCCCGTGGGAAACGTGAAGTCCGCTCCGACCATCGCGCGCGCCGAGGCGACGCCGGGAACATAGTCAAATGTCGGTGCCCCGGGGTTCTCAACAAAGGAACCCGCAGCGGGGTTCGCAAAGGAAGGTATCGAACCAATACCGCCTGCGGCATCCGTGTGGTCTTGCGTGATTTTCAGCGTAAAACTGGTCGCGCTCACGTCCAACGGCTGTAGCAACGCTTGCTGCGTGCTGGATGTTTCGTCTCCATCATTCGTTTGAGGGTGCCGGAAGATCATGCCGAGGAAATACAAGAACTCGACGTGCAGCGATACCGGTGGCTTCTTGCGAAGTAGCTTGTCGTAAGTTTGGTACGCTGTCGGCGCCATGTCGGCGACCTCGAGCCACGCTCCTTCGCTCACTGCGCGATATTTCTTCTCGAAAGCCTTCACCGCCGGGCCGTGTTCGTGCTCAATTTGCCGGCGGCTCAATTTGCCGTCTCTCAGTTTCTTGTAGGCTGCCGCCAGCACTTCTGCGAGTTGCTCGCCCTCCGCGCGCATCCTCTTGCCTCCGCTAGACTTCGCGATGGCCTGCTCCAATGCCTGTTCGGCGTCCTTTCGCGCCTTGATTACCCGCTGCAGCGCCTCTTGCTGTTTGCGCGAGTATTCGTGGATCTCCCGGCTCTCACTATGGCGCGACGTGTGCTTTGCCTTTTTCGCTTTCTGGTGGGCCATGTTTTCCTCCATCCGCAAGAATCGTTCAAGGAGTACTGACGTTCATTCTGCCAGATGCGCGCGCGCAAGGAAATTCGGGAAACGATGACGCGGTCACTAGGATAGTGGACGCGCCGCCGGATTGTTGATGCGGCGATTACGGCGTCCGCGAGTGCAGTTCGCGGAGCGGTGACGGCGTTGGTCATGCGACTACTTTACACGCGCCGTTGAGGACCCGAGGTGCGGATTGGGTGACCCGCACGGTATCTCCGAATTTCGAGCCAAGTGCTTCGGGCTCCCTACAAGGCGGCAGAATGGGGGCTATTATTGGGGTAGCCGTTTGGCCCTTCGCGTGACGTGACCCGAGCCTTCTGCACATTCCTGTTTCTGTTCGGGATGTCGTGCCCGACATCGGCCGGCAACACAGAGCCTTTAACCACAATCCTCCTCATTGCTCGCGCCGAGCTACCAGATTCCAATTTCAAGGACTCGGTTGTGCTCGTGATGAACAACATCGGTCCCGCCCCCGCTGGCGTCATCACCAACAGGCCCACGCAGATGGCTGTCTCGCGTCTTTTTCCCGATCTCGAACGCCTCGGGCAACTGGACGACAAGTTGTACTTCGGCGGTCCCGTCGGAATCGCGTCAGTGTCGTTCCTTTTTCGCGCCGATGCGCCGCCCGAGTATGCAACCCAAGTTCTCGACGGCGTCTACTTCAGCACCAACCGGGAATTACTGCGCAAGCTGCTCAGCCGAGACAAGCCCATGGACGGGCTGCGGATCTTCATCGGCCACTCGGGCTGGGCGCCTGGTCAGCTTGAGGCCGAGATCGCGCGCGGCGATTGGACCCTTGCGCCCGCCGAGACGGGCGCGATCTTCGACGGAAAGTCCGAGCGCCCCTGGCCCGAGCCGCAAGCGCCGGATGGGGTGCACCGCACTTGAAGACCTGACGTGCACGCGATGGACTTCCTTCGCCGACGGCTACCCGTTAGCGGGAGCGGGAGGCACGCTCTCCGCGCCGTACCAGCATGGGTGGACCATCTTATAGGCCCAGGCAACCACCGCTCCGAACACGAAGTGCGAAACTACGCTCACAGCGTCGCGTTCTTCCATGAACCATGGAGAGAAAGCGGTGAAACCGTAAAAGTTGATGTAGTAGAGGGCGAGCCCGTACAAGCCACCAACGGCGATGGTCCATGTCGTATCTGCCGCGGGTAGCAAAAGCAGGAGGACAACTCCGTAGACTATTGACAGCATGCCGTGGAGCAAAATCGCCGTCAGCACCACCAGGACGTCGAACGTATCGGGTGGCGATAGCACCACCGGTCCCAGCACTATTGCTGCGATCATGCGCACCGGTACCCAGGGTGACACCCCGCGCACCGCCCACATGAGTCCGATGTACATCAACGCGAATACGAGCCCGCCGCTGACGCTTGCGGTGAGGGCAGCCCGCCAGCTGAACGGCGCATAGACCGGGGAGTTTGCGTGCTTGCGCATGCACAGATGCCTCATCACGTCGCCGCGAGGCGAACCGACGGTCGCCCGCGCTGCTAGGCCATTGGGCCGGCCATGACGGCGTTCGTCGTGTTGTCCCCCTGATACTTCTCCGGCGACGGTGGCGCCGGTACTCTGTTTTACTTAGTCGATACCAACACACCACAGGGAGCAAGGTTGGCTTGGGCGATTCGAGTATCTCTTTTTGATTTGTTCTCGCAGTTCCCGAGCACGAAAGACCTCCGCCGGCGATGCAATAACAGGTACAACAAGGGCGGGGTCGCTTGCTAAAGCCTTGGTCCCGGAGGGTTGATTCGGATCCATTCCTGGCCATCGTCGTTGCACGATGCGCGTCGCTGCCGGCACCCCGGATAAACCCTTCGTGTCGACTGCTGGTTCGCGGGTCGGCGGATCAGCAGTTGGAGGCAGCGCCGTTTCCATTGCCAAGCCTTGACGCAAGCCCCTTACGGCAACCAGCGGGGGCGGCATGGCTCGTTCCAGCGGGCCTTGTTCATCGTTGCGCCACGCTGGCGGATCTTTTCGAACGATCAAGTTATTCAAGTCCCTATCCCATTGGCTACCAAACGCGTTTAGCCTCTTTGCTGCAGTGCACAAATTCATGGTAGGAGGCCTTCACACATGCGTCAAGAGCTTGTTGCGCTGCCGCATCCTGTGCGCGGACGGTGTGGCGAACTTGCAACACCGATAGCCGAGCCCGACGGACTTTCTGCGTCGAATTTCGGCTATGAAGAGCCTTGGAGGCTTGACAACTACTATCGTACGATATACTTTATGATCTGTTTCTAGATAACCCAAGGAGTTCGAAATGCTTGGTTTCTTTCATCATCATGGCTGCGCACGACGAGCCCACGGTCACCTTGGCCGATTCGGACATGACTTCGGCCATGGCGGAGGCCTCGGAGGCCGAGGCTTCTTTGGCGGGCGCAAGCTCGGTTCCGGCGAGCTGCAACTGGTCATCTTGGCCCTGCTTGAAGAAGCACCGCGGCATGGCTACGAGATCATCAAGGCGCTCGAAGAAACCTCGAAGGGCTTCTACGCGCCGAGCCCGGGCATGGTCTACCCAGCGCTCACCTATCTCGAGGAGGTGGGCTTTGCGACGGTCGAAGCCGAGGGGAGCAAAAAGCTGTACCAGATCACTGACCTTGGCCGTGCCAAGCTCACCGAGAACCGCGCGTTGGTCGACGCCATCCTGGCGCAGCTCGCGCGCGTGGGCAGCAAAATGGAGCGCGTCCGGCAGGCGTTTGCCGGCGAGGAGTCGGGCGACGTCGGGCATCGAGCAGTCGACGATGCACGCCGCGAATTGCGATCTGCTCTGATTTCCAAACTCAGTGCATCTCCCTCGGCAGAGGAACTCGAGCGGGTGTCGGCAGTATTGAAGCGCGCGACCGATGAACTTCGACGAGGAAAGAGCTGAAGGAAGTCGGGTTCCGACCGCGATCGACCCTCTGCGGTCGTCCCACTGTCTCGAAAGCGGAAATTGCGGACGAGCCGATGCGCCACGAGGGTCACTGTCCGCGATCATTGACGACGCCGCTCGCGCATTCCGGCGCCTCGCCCCAATGGCCTTCGCAGAAGCGTCGGCGCACGCGCTGGTCGCACACGATGCGAGCGATCAGGTCACCGTCGCAACGCGCCAGGCTTACATGCATCGCCTGCCACGGATCCGGCCGCCCTGCTGTGCGGGTTTCCGTAACCGGCGCACTGACGGGTGCGGCGGCAACGGTCTGTGCAACCGGTCGGATCTGTGCTTCCGGTCGGATCTGTGCTTCCGGTCGGGCCGCGCCTACCGGTGCCCGCAGCTTAGCCACCGGTCGTCGCGCGCTTGCGCGCTTTGGTGCCTCGGGATTGGTAGTGGGAATGGGCGTCTGAAGGGCGGCAGTTGCCTCGGGTTCCACAGGCTTCCACTCCATCGCAATAAGCACAGCAGACGCCGCTGCGGGTACGTTGTGCTCACCGGCATCGATCGGTTGCGAGGCGACTCCCATCGCGTCGGGCGTCGTCGCATTGATCCGGTACGCGGCATAGACACCAGCGATCAGCATCGTCGCGATGGCAGCCAAGCGCCAGCCGGCTCGCAACTCCTCGGAGGCGAACGGCGGTTGCGTTACGGTTGCCGCGACGCTCACGTCGCCTGATGTTGCCCACGCAGGCGTAGGGTCAGCCGCTGGCAACACTGGCATTGCCTCGGGTGTGGTGAATAACGCTGGATATTCCGCGCCGCACTTGTAGCAGTTTGTCGCGGCCTGCTGATTGACGGCATCACATTGGTTGCACGGCTTCAGGTCCAGCGGCGAGCCACAATCGTTGCAGAACTTGGCACCGAATGGATTGTGGTGGTCGCAGAAGGGGCACACCCGGTCGCCAAAATACCCGGCGCGCGCGGCGTTGGTCCACGGGGCGGGGGGTGGCGAGTCCATACTGGCATTTTAAGCTGTCGCAAGGAATTCGCGTTGGAACTTGATGCAAGTGCTCGGGGGGGGGCGATCGACCAACTTTTTCTCGATCACATCGCTGCGCAGGAAGCACCCCGACTGGTTCGTCGCCGACCTCGGTCAGTGACATGAGATCGCGAACCGCGACGGGTCTTCCGCGACGCCCACCGCCCCCTTGATCCCGCCGGTCTTGGCCTGGCTGACGTAGCAGGACACACCCGGCACGTGCGGATCGTCGAACGCGAACACGCACACCTTGTCGTTGGGCGAGAACAGGCGAAAGGTCGTCGACGTGCAGCCGACGTCGTCCGCGCTTGCCTCGGAGGCAATGAACAGCAGGAGCGCAGCCAAGAGCAGGAAGGATCGCACGATGTCATCCGGGAGTTGATCGATGCGAACTCATCATAGCGCGCTAAACTAACACCTTCCACCAGCATGGCCCGATACCGGCCACCCATGGAGGCTCGCATGTCCCACATCCGGCGATTTGCGTCGATCGGCCTTGCCTCGCTGGTCGTCGCGGCCCTCGCGCTCGCAAGCGCTCAGAATGCAAGCGCACAGAAATATCCGGATCACCCGATCAAGCTCATCGTCCCCGTGCCGCCGGGTGGCGGCGTGGACATCTTGAGCCGCGCCATCGGCAGCAAGATGGCACAAAGCATGGGGCAGCCCGTCGTGGTCGAGAACAAAGCTGGCGCGAGCGCCGCGATCGGAACCGAGGCGCTCGCCAAGTCGCCGCCCGACGGCTACACGATCATGATGGGTTACTCGGCGCATGCGACCAACCCGATCTTCTCGTCGAGCCTGCCGTACGACACGAACAAGGATTTCGCCGCGATCGCGCTCGTCGGCTACATTCCGCTGATTCTCGTCGTGAACGCGGATTCGCCGTACAAGTCGGTGCAGGAGCTCGTCGCCGCCGCGAAAGCGAAGCCCGGTCAACTGCAATTCGCATCCGGCGGCGCGGGTGCCGGAGCGCACCTGTCGGGCGAGCTCCTGAAGAACATCGCCGGGGTGGACATCGTGCACGTTCCGTACAAGGGCAACGCGCCGGCCTTGAACGACCTCCTGGGTGGGCACGTCACGATGATGTTCGACACCATCACCACCGCGCTGCCGCACGTGAAGAGCGGCAAGCTGCGCGCCCTCGCCGTGACCAGCGCTGCGCGCTCGCCGCTGGCGCCGGACGTTCCGACCATGATCGAATCCGGTCTGCCGGGCTTCGACATCAGTGCCTGGTACGTCATGTTCGCGCCGGCCAACACGCCGAAGGACGTCATGCAGCGCCTGAACACGGAAGTGAACAAGGCGATCGCCGACCCCGAGATGCGCAAGTCGCTCGGCGAGCAGGGCGTCGAGTTCACCGGCGGCACGTCCGTGGACGCGGACGCGTTCGTGCACGGCGAGATCGATCGCTGGGCCAAGATCATCAAGACGCGGGGAATGTCTGCAAACTGAGCGGCAAACCGAGCAGCGAACTCAGTGGCCAACTCAGTGCCCAACTTACCGCGCGACGCATGAAGCTCTTCGCATGAAGCTCTTCGCATGAAGCTCTTCGACCTGCACTCGCACTGGGGCACGCGCCGCGGCTACGTGCTGCGCACCGAGGAGCAACTCGCGCAACAGCGGCGCACCTGGAACTCCGATCCGAAGTACGAGACCGAGGACGAGATGGCCGCGTACCTCCGCGCGCAGGGCGTGCGCACGATCCTCGACTTCGGCTTCACCAAGAGCCTGCCGATCGCCGAGGCGCGCGCCTACCACGACTACGCGATCGACGTGCAGGCGACCTACCCCGACGTCATCTTCGGCCACTGGCTGCAGATCGATCCGCGCACCGGCCGCGAGGGCGTCGCGGAATTCGAGCGCTGCGCGGCAGCGAGCCGCGGCTTCATCGGCCTCTGCGTCTCGGCGCCGGGAATGGGCTATGCTGCCAGCGATCCGATATTCGACCCGTTCTACCAGGCGAGCATCGCGCTGCAACGTCCCGTGCTGGTGCTCGTCGGCACCACGGGCTCGGGTGCAGGCCAAAAAGGAGGAGGAGGCGTCCTGCTCGACCTCTGGCACCCGCGTTACATCGACGCGCTGTCGGTGCGCCATCCGGACCTCACGATCATCGCCGGCCGCAATCCGTGGCCGTGGCAGGACGACATGATCGCCGTGCTGCTGCACAAGCCCAACGTGTGGATCGAGCTGCACGGCTGGTCGCCCAAGTACCTCGGCGATTCGCTCAAGCACGAGATCACGCGCCGGCTGAAGCACAAGGTGATGTTCGGCGCCGACTATCCGCTGTTCACCTACGAGCGCCTGGTGGCAGACTGGGAAGGCCTGGGCTTCGACGAGGCGACGCTGCAACGCGTTTACACCGAGAACGCGAAGCAGCTCTTCCCCTCGCTTGCGGAAGGCGCGTAACGGATGGATCTGTCGCTCACCGGCAAGGCCGCGATCGTCGGCGGCGCGAGCCAGGGCATCGGCTTCGCCATCGCGCGCATGCTCGCCGCGGAAGGCGCGCGGGTGGCGATGGTCGCGCGCCGGCGCGAGGCGCTCGACGCGGCGGTCGACCGCATCGGGGGCGAAGCCTTCGCCATTGCCGCCGACATCCGCAAGGCCGACGACTGCGAGCGCATCGTCGCGAGCGCCGTCAACCGCTTCGGCCGCCTCGACATCCTGGTCAACAACGACGGCGCGCCGCCGCTCGGACGCCTGGACGAGTTCGACGACGCGGCGTGGGACAAGGCGGTCGAGCAGAACCTCATGAGCGTGGTGCGCCTGACGCGCAAGGCGATTCCGCACATGCGCGACGCCGGGGGCGGCCGCATCGTCAACATCACCGCGCTCTCGGTGCTGCAGCCGATGGCGCGCTTCGGCCTGTCGGTGGCGACCTGGGCCGCCGTGCTCGGCTACGCCAAGACGCTGTCGCTCGAGGTGGCCGCGGACAAGATCACCGTCAACACCATCTGCCCGGGCCGCATCGCCACCGGACGCCTGGAAGCGGTGTTCGGTGCCGGCGACGGCAAGCCGCCCCTCGACGATCAGGCATTGGCGGATCTGGTGAAGAGCGTACCGCTGCAGCGCCTCGGCACGCCGGAAGAGATCGCCGGCCTGGTGGCGTTGCTCGCCTCGCCTTGGGGCGCCTACATCACGGGCTCGACGTTCCACGTCGACGGCGGTCGGCACGCGGCTCTCGCCTGAGCACTGGCATGGCCTACGAAGGTGACGTGCCGTGGCTGTTTCGCGCGCTCGACTACGAAGCGCTCGCGCGCGAGTTTCCGCCGCCGCCCGACTACTTCCGCGAGACGTATCGCATTTCGCGCGACGAGCTGCGCGCGCGGCAGCAGACGCGCTTCCTCGCGACCGTGAAGCGCGGCTGGGAGATCCCGTTCTTCCAGCGCCACTGGGGCCGCGCCGGCATCGAGCCCGGCGACATCCGCGGCCTCGACGATTTGCCGAAGCTTCCGCCGTACACCGTGAAGGAGATGCGCGAAAGCATCGAGCACGCGCCGCCGTTCGGCGATTTCATGGGAATCTCGCCTGCCGATGGCGCACGCATGCCGCTGGTGCTGCAGACCAGCGGCGGCACCACCGGCCTGCCGCGTCCGATGCTCTACGCGCCGCACGACCGCGAGATCATGGCGATCCTCGGCGGGCGCCGCTTCGCGCTGCACGGCGTGCATCCCGGCGACCTCGTCATGGTCACCTACTCGCTCGGGCTCGGCAACGGCGGCATGGCGCCGCGCGAAGCGATCTGGCGTTACACCGGTGCGATTCCGATCATGACCGGCAGCGGCGCGAGCACGCCCACGCGCCGTCAGATCGAAATCGCGAAGGCCTGGGGCATCAACGTGATTCTCGGGTTCCCCTCGTATCTGCGCCATCTCGCCATCGTCGCCAAGGAAGAGATGGGCATCGATCCGCACAGCCTGGGCATCCGCACGCTCGGCTCGCACCTCGGCCAGGAGGATCGCGCCCGCATCGAGGCCTTGTGGAACGCCCCGTGCCACGATGCCTACGGCACGCACGAGAGCGGGATGATGGCGGCCGAATGCAGCTGAGCGCGCCGGCATGCACATCCAGGAGGACGCGGTCATCCTCGAAATCGCCGACAGCGACACCGGCGCACTGCTGCCGGAAGGCGAGCGCGGCGCGGTCTACATCACCACGCTCTATCGCTGGGGCGCGCCGCAGATCCGTTTCAACATCAACGACGTGTCGCGCATCATCCCGGGCCAATGCGCGTGCGGCAGCACGCTGCAGCGTCTCGATCGCATCTTCGGGCGCAACGACACGATGGTGAAATTGCGCGGCGTCAACGTTTTCCCGGAAGCGATCGGCGCGGTCGTCGTCGCCGACGCGCGCAGCAACGGCGAGTACGTGTGCATCGTCGAGCGGACGGGCGCCGAGGACCGCGAGGAAATGACGGTGATGATCGAGGTGCCGGACCCGGCCACCGACCGCGCGTCGTTCTTGCGCGATTTCGAGCAGCGGTTCAAGGAAGTGCTCGGCGTGCGGGTGACGGTCGAGGCGGTCGACCGCGGTGCAACGGACCGCTTCACCGGCACCTCCACCTCGTCCAAGATCAAGCGGCTGGTTGATCGGCGGTAGCTCGGCCTGGCGGCCGCCGCGTCACGACCTCGCGGCTACGCGGGTCGACGCGCTCGATCACGCGATCGCGCAATCGGTCCGCGGCAATCTCGACAGTGTCGAGCGTTTCCGCACCCGCAGTTCCGGCGAGCTCGTTCACGAGCCGCAGTGTATTGCGACGAACCGCGGCGGCGTCCGCCGCGCCATGAAACGAATGCGCGTAAGTGCCGTGCACCCGGCCGGTGGTCCGATCAAACGCAACGATGACGACTGTCTGAAATTCGTAGCCGTGCGGATCCTTGGTGATGTGCATGGCAGCTCCTTCACGGCATCCAGTAGAACGACCAACCGCCCATTGCTACGGCGTCTTGGAGGTCGAGCGCGACGGTGATGGACACGCAACGGCCCACCTCGAGAAAGCTCGATACTTCGGTGAGCTCGGTCTCCTGCGTCAGACCATGCTCGTCGAGATATTCGAAACGCTTGAATGTCGCGACGGCAACGCCAGTGTTTCCGTCGTGTGCGCCGATTGATACCTCGGAAAGGTACGCAGTCGCGATGATGTGCGGATTATCGGCGAAGGGGATGCGCCAATAGTTCCTCTGGACCGGTCCCGTGCCTGCATTGAGCGGCCCCCAACTCGCGGCCACCAGGAATCCTACCGCCATATCGTCGCTCTGCTCGATGACACAACGCGACGAGTTTACCCGTAGGTATGGAGGAGCGCCACGACCGCGTTGGCATCAAGCCCGCGCAGAACGCGTCCGGGAGTTGGTCGATTAAGCCTTACTCGACCTTGAACTGCGCTCGATAACGGCCGCCGCTGCTGTCGCGAAAAATGACTTCAGGCTTTTTGTTCGCGGCGGCCAGATTGATCTTCTGCGCTGCCCGTATGCCGCTGTCCGGGTCTTCCATCAGATCGTCCTGGTTTCCCACCGGATTCTCCAGGAAGCCGCGTACGGCGGAAGCGAACGTCAGCTGAAAATTGCGGATGACAAGGTCGTCCTGGATGTTGGAGTGTCGCTGAACATGCGTGTTCAACAACTGCAGCATCGTTTCGCGGACCGAAGTCAGCGAATCCGACGAGTCAACGTGCCTCGCCTCGACCTTGGTCAAGTCGACGCCCTCGTCTTCCTCGATCATCAGCGCCAAGGCCAGCGTCTTCGACGGAGCGAGATCGAAGTTATTGACGACGACTTCGTTGACCAACCAGACGCCGTCCGGATTTTCCGGAACGTTGTCGTTCCAAACAGGCTGCCGCGTGTAGTGCAAAGTCTGAGACCCGTCGGTAACGTTGCCGACCCAAGTCAGGAAGTACGGACTCTCATCGCCTTGTTCACTGGTGCCTTTTTCGCAAATGAAATGCTGAAACGTCAGTTTAGTCGCCACAAGCAGTCTCCTTAAACAGTCTCCCTTCTCATGAGGACGCAACACCTACCGCGCAGCACGCGCTGCGAACTTACCTTGTCTTTTCAGTCATCGCACGACCGACCCACCTGCGATGAGCGTCAGCACGAACGCCACGCGAACGCCACGATCATCAGCAATGCCGGGATCCTAACGTTACTTGCCATCGCGTCCGCGCTGCCCTTGCGCTGATCGAGCTGGTTGTGCGCACCGACGATCGCTAACAACGTCCACAGGCCGAACAGCACCGACACCGCGAAGAAGAACCACGCGACCTCCAGCGTCCACGGGACGTGGAGACTTTCGTCGGCAGGCTTGAACTCCTTCGCGAAAGTCACCGTCAAGGTCGCGATCCCGGTGGCAAGCGTCAGGATCTGCTTGGTGGTCTCTTGCGCGGCCTTGAGGCCCTCTCGTGACGGCGCGTCGGCCATGGCGATCCTCCTCAGCAGATGGGCCAGATCGGACAGAGCGCATCCTTCGCGCGCCCCCAGGTCAGCTCGCCGATCACCGGCCCGCGCGAGGCGAGGTAATTCGGCTCGCGCAGCGCCGCGTCGATCATGGCATCGATGTAAACGGACAAATTGCCCTCGGCCATTCGCAACAGGCCCTCGTCCGGCACATTCTCGGTTGCGGCGCGTTCGATGACGCGCTGCGCCATCTGGCCCGCGAGTTGCGGCAGCATTTGCTCGATGCCATCGCCGAACACGTAGCCGCGCGCCGCGGCGTGATGCGCAGCAAAATGCCACAACCGGGCTGCGACAACTCTCTGGTCCATGCGCCCCCCGAGAGTAAGAAATTCGAGGAAAACTCCACCAGTCCAGGGTCAGTATTGCGAATCGGTTGATGCTGGTCAACCGACAGAAGAGCGCTTGGGACGATGCCACCCAATAGCTGGAGTGGTCCTGGCACATTCAATGCGTGTCCTTAGCCTCCGCACGGCCAGAACGACCCAGGCCACGCGAATTTCATAGCGGAGGTCCGCCATGTACTGGATGCTGCTGCCACCGAGCGCCAACGTAGGGCGTCACATCGAGGACGATAATCTGCCGCACAGCGGCTATTGGGGCGCCCTCTTCCATACTGGATGGGACAAGGTTCTCCACTGGTTCGTGCCGGACCCGAAGTAGACTCACGCCGGACGCACCGGGGCGAATCGCCCGGAGGGAGGACAAGATGACTAAGGCTGGCATCTTGAGCAGGATCGGGGCGGCCGTGCGAGCCCGGCAGTCGGGGGCGGACAGACTGGAACTCGAGCAGGCACTACTTCGCGTCGTCGTGGCTACATTGATCGCGACGTACATAGCCTGGTACGCGACTCGATAACGCGTCCTACGACAGAAGTGCGCTCCACTTTGCATCGGCTTACTTCGCGTCGCGCTCGCCATCTTCCTTCGCCGTCTTGGGCATGGCCCGCTCCGAGCGTCTTGCGTCGGCTCTTGGGGATAGTCGTCGACGTCGGAACGTTGACTTGCGCGCTCTGGGCACTCGGCGAGGCCGGCGTCGTCATCGTCGGTCTCTACTTGTTCGTCATTCTGGGAGCCGGCTTCCGCTATGGCCGGAATTACATGCACTTCACCCAAGCGTTAAGCCTTGCTGGCTTTGCGTTAGTGCTGTTCGAGTCCCCTTGGTGGAGCGCGCACGCTGTCGTTGGCGTGGGCATGGTCGTGATACTGATCATCATTCCCTTCTACGTCGGCGCTCTGGCTCAGCGCATGACCTTGCACGACTGAGGGCTGAAGAAGCGCTCGAGGAGTGTCGCCGCAGCCATGACCGCGAGGCCTCTGGCGGTTGACGCGCTACCGCACCACCGGTGCGGACCTACTGGCCCCACCGGTTTGAAGCCACCGCAGCGCCGTGGTAGCTTCGACCACGATGGAAGCGCGCGCCAAGACCGAGATCAGCGAGTGGATCGTGCGCGAGGCCTTGGCGGGCACCAACGAGCTCGAGATCGTTGCCGGCGTAAGCGAGCGGCTCACCGCTGCGGGCGTCTCGCTGGTGCGGTGCTCGGTCGCCACGAACCTGCTCGACCCGACCTTCGACGGGCGCGGCGTGCGCTGGAATCGTGGCCGGGGAGTCGTCGAGGAAGCGTTCCCGCGCACGACGACTCGCAGCCAAGCGACGACTGGACCCGCAACCCGTTCTCCGTCCTGATCAGGAGCGGGCAAGCGTCCCTGCGCCGGCGGCTCGACACGACGTACCGCCGGGGTGAATTTGAGATGCTCGACGGTTTCGTCGACGAGGGCGTCACCGACTATTTGGCGTTTGCGGAACGGGTTGGCGAGAGCGTGCTGCTGGGCGAAGGCGAAGGCATGGTCGCATCGTGGACGACCGACGCGCCGGCGGGTTTCTCCGACGCACAAGCCGAAATGCTCGCCGGGATCATGCCGGCGTTGACGCTGGCGTTCATGCTGCGGATCACCAACCGCGCCGCGCGCACACTGATCACGACGTATCTGGGCAGCGACGCCGCGGAACGCGTGCTCGCGGGCAACATCGTGCGCGGCCGCGCCCACGCGATCCGTGCCGTCGTCTGGTTCAGCGATCTCGTCGGCTTCACGCGGATTTCCGACACGGTGAGTCCGGACGTCGTGCTCGCACTGCTCAACGACTACGCCGAGGCGCAGGTCGAGGAAATCGAAGCCAACGGCGGACACGTGCTCAAGTTCATGGGCGACGGCATCCTCGCGATCTTCCCCGACGACGACACCACGCAAGCCTGCAAGCGAGCGCTCGACGCCGCCGCCAACCTGCGTCGCCGGATCGCCGCGCTGAACGAGCGACGCCAAACCGCCGGGCTGCCGGTGACCGACACGCACCTGGCGCTCCACGTCGGCGAACTGCTTTACGGCAACCTCGGCAGTCCGCGGCGACTCGATTTCACCGTGCTGGGGCCGGCGGTCAACGAGGCAGCGCGGATCGTGGCGCTGTGCGGCTCGCTCGAGCAGACCGTCATCGTGTCGTGGGCCTTTGCCGAGGCGGCGGGCGAAGCGCGGAGTTTGCTGGTCAACCTCGGCCGCTACGCGATGAAGGGCATCGCGCGCCCGCAAGAGTTGTTTACGCTGGATCCTGGCTAGAGCGGGCCATGACAACCGACGCGACGCTGACCAGCAAGGGCCGGACCACCATCCCCAAGGAAATCCGCGACAGCCTAGGCTTGCGACCCGGGGATCGGATGACCTTCACGCTGATGGCCGACGGCATCGTGGTCATGCGGGCGAAGACCAAGAGTGTGATGCGTCTGGCGGGCCTCCTGCACAAGAAGGGCCGCAAGCCGGTCCCGATCGCGCGTCGGTCACGCGCTGCTAGACTTACCTGATCGCTCCGCGCGCGGATGCTTCCTGGCACTTCATAGTGTGCTCCGCACCCTGCAACAGTGAGCGCCAACTCTCCGTGAGCGCGCCTTGATATGCAACGCCAGCGTCGATGAGCAAACTCTGCCATTGATTTATCGACCGGTGCGCCGGCCGCATCGCCCCGCCTAGCTTGTCCATCGCCTGCTCCAGCGACGCGGGCGCCTGGCCAAGTGTTCCTCCGCTACCCGCCTTCAGCTCGGCCTTCGCTGCGACATGGAACGGCAACGCCGTGTTGAGCGTATGCGTGGCCCAGGGCACCGGGACCCAGGGTTGCGGAAGTATCGAATTCAGCCAACCAAATCCGTCCAGCGTACCGATGAACTGTCGCTGCGCGGCGAGGGCCTGGGGCAGTTCGACGAGCGCGCCAAAGGTCACCACGGCCATGCGCGCGTCTTGCACGTCCGCGTTGTTCGGACGGCCGGTTGCCGAGCGCTGCCGCAATGCTCAAGTTTCCCTTGCTATGGCCGACCGCAAGCACGACCTGCGACTCGGGGTGGCTCAGGACCTCATTGAGCGTGTCGATCTCCGGCAGCCCGTACACGTAGCTGGGCAGGCGTTGCGGGTCGGCGTTGGGCTGCGTATCGGTACTGATTTTCTGCAGCAAGCGGATCGAGTGGCGTCAGAAACATATCGACAAACTGGCGCAACTGATTCAAGGGCCGCAATACGAACCATCCGACGACACCCTCGGCGACGACGTCCGCGAGGCCATAGCCGGACACGATACCCGCCACTGGTCTTCCAATCGCATCCGCGACATTCGCGGCGAGCGCAGCGGTGCCGAGCGCGGAACTCCCGACGCCCGCGATTGCAACGACTCGCGTCGATCGAAATTCCTCTGACGCGAGAAACTTCTCGACGTGCTCGAAGTGAGTGACCTCGCGTTCGTCGCCATTGCCCGGATAGACGACGAGCACCGACCCGTCGGGGTCAGTCCACTCCAGCAACTTGCGCCGCTTTTCGACCGGGATCGTGTGTACGTCGTAGAACATGAGGTCGAGCACGTTGTTGCGGGCGCGCATGAGGCGAACGGGCGTGCGCAGGAAGAGCCGCTCGAACACCGCGAATGGCGAGAAGTCGATGCCGTATGCAATTGGGTCTGGCTTCGTCGCCGTCGCCCGCAGCGTGGCGGAGCGACTTTTGGCGAGTTTGCTGCGTCCACGAACGACGCGTCGCTCGGAGAGGGAAGGTGCAAGCGCAGACACAAGTGGAAGTACAAGGGCGGCGCGCGATACCGCGCGCTTGCTGGCAGACAACTTTGTGGACGTTTTCATCTTCGATGACCCCTGGTTCAGAACGTCCTCCTTCCAGCAGTGTGCGGCGTCTCTCGTGCCTGGGCAAGCCGAATATTCGACAGCCCAAGCGCGGCAGCCGCGACGACGACCAGGGCCTCCGGTGCATTCATCGCCCATAGTGTCGCCGCCGCGATTGCGCACCAGAGCAGCGGAACGACCAGAAGCAGCCATCGGATGCGCCCGCGTATCAGCGCCAGCACCGCGACACTCGCGATCGCCGTCGGATCGGCCGCCACGCCGAAGGTCTCGGCGGTGGTCCAGGGACGACCAGCGAGCAGCGCTAATAACGGATATCCGAGGGCCGAGATTGCAACAATCGAGGTTGTGATCCGGAGTTTGCCACCGCTCGCGGGTTGCAAGACGAGTCGGCCGGCGAGAACACCAACGACTGCGAGCAACATCGCTTCGAACGCGAACGCCATCGCAAACCACTGCGCCGCCCAATTGATCTGGGCGTAGCGTTGGTAGTGAAATGCCCAGGCGACCCACAGCCAGCAGACGGCCAGCAGGCCGGCGATAATGCGGTCGCGGTGGTTACGCTTCCCGACCAGCAACACGACGATCGCGAGGCCGATCGCCACGCCTGCGAGCTGACTCGGCCAGATCGCAAGGTTGTACAGCTCGAGCAGCCGGTAGTAAGTCCGCGGCGAGAACAGCAGAAAACTCGTGAGCCGGTACGTCCACCACTCGGACATCAAGCCCGCTCCACGACCGCGATCATGCGCTGGCGCAACGCCGCGTCGGGCAGGCGGCCGTACGCTGCAGACATATTCTCGCGCACGTGGGCAACGCTGGTCGTCGCCGGGATCGCGCAGGTGACGGCCGGGTGCGAGACGATGAACTTCAGCACCAGCTGCGCCCAGCTCGTGCAGTCGATGTCCGCCGCCCACGGAGGAAGCGGTTGTCGCGCGAGCGCGCGGAGCAGCGCGCCCTCGCGGAATGGGCGGTTCACGATCACCGCGATACCGCGATCGCGTGCGAGCGGCAGGATCCGCTCCTCGACTTCGCGATCCACGGGGTTATAGGTGACCTGCACGAAGTCGATCGCCTGGCTCCGCATCAGCTGCTCGATGTCGCGATGGCGGCGCCCTTCCGACGTCGTGATCCCCACGTAGCGGATCTGTCCTGACGCCTTCATCGCGAACAGCGTCGGCAGATGCTCCTGCCAATTGAGCAGGTTGTGGACCTGCACGAGATCGAATCGACCCACCTGCCATTTCCGGCGCGATCGCTCGATCTGCTCGCGTCCCTGTGCGCCGGACGAAATCCAAACCTTGTCCGCAGAGAAGATGCGCCCGGTCAGCTGCGCCTTGCGCAAGCCAAAGCCGATGACTTCCTGCGACGAGCCGTACATCGGCGACGAGTCGATCATGCGGCCGCCCGCCCCGACGAAGTCGTGCATGACGTCGGTGCAGGCGTCCCGCGCAACGGGGTCGTCGCCGACGTTGAATGTGATCCAGCTGCCGAGGCCGACGACCGGCAGCGCCTCACCGGTGGACGGGATCGGGCGCGTCAGAATCGTACGCGGCTGGGCGAGCGCGGTCGAAGGCCGCAGCGCCGCGCAAGCGCCAGCCGCGGCAAGCGTGCGCAAGGCGCGACGTCGACTCCACATCGCGGTCTCCTTGGGTCCCATGGCGCCAATCTTACTTCGACAGGAAGAATCACTTGTTTGCAGAAATGCAGTAATTCCGCTAAACTGCAGTCATGAAGGCCACTCTTACATTGACCAGTCGCGGTGTGGTGACGCTCCCCGCGAAGCTTCGCCGCGCTTTGGGCCTCAAGGCCGATGACCAGCTCATTGCCGAGACGACGCCGGATGGCTTGCTGTTGCGTCCGGCGGTAACGTTGCCGGTCGAGATCTACAGCGAGAAGCGAATTCGCGAATTCGACGAGGCCGAGACCGAACTGGCCAAAGTCCTGAACCGGCGCAGCCGCCCAAAGAAAATCGCGCGATAGTCCCCGGCAAATGCGCATCTTTCTCGATGCCAACGTGCTTTTCTCTGCAGCGAAGTCCGACGGCGCGGTGCGCCAGTTACTGACGCTGATCGAGAAGTCCGGCCACGAGTGTTGCGTGGACGCATACGTCATCGAGGAAGCGCGCCGAAACCTCGTTACCAAGGCACCGGACCGCGTTGCCACCCTCGAAAGACTGTTGTCGCGCATGAAGGCGGCGGGCGCGCAGCGTAGCGACGATGCGCTCGAGGCGTCATTGCCGTTGCCGGCAAAGGATCAGCCGGTACTGGCCGCGGCCATCCGCCAAGGCTGCGCTGTCCTGGTCACCGGCGATCGCACGCATTTTGGCCCACTGTACGGCCGAACGTTTCATGGTGTAACCATTCACTCGCCGCGGTCGTTGGCAGAGGCGCTACTGGTATAGCGTGAATCCCGTCATCAACTTGAGCTGCGACGCCGCCAACCTCTTCGGCTGGCAGGTCGGTGGCGTCAGCGCGGCGCTCGCCATCGTCCTGCTGCTGGTGCGCATCCTGCTTTCGCCTGCGCTGGGCCCTCTGCGCGCAAAAGTCCCCGATCGCTACAAGCGCTGGCGCGGCGTGCTGCGTTGCCTGCTGGTCCTGATGCCCGCCGCCTGGCTGTGGGGCGCATGGCGGCTCGGTTGGACCTTCATGCTCTGCTATGCGCGCGGCCTCGCCTTCTCGGCCACGATCATGTTCGGCGTGCTGCTGCTCGTGGCCACCGTCAGCGCGGCCAACCAGATCGGCCGCCGCAGCGTGCGATGAACGAGCCCGCGTATTCGATCTGGCACGGCATCGGCGTATGCCTGCCGTTCGGCCTGATGCTCGGCACGCTGGTGGCACCGGCGCGCCTGTCGGGCGTGGACTTCCGGCAGTGGTTCCGCGACCCCAGCCAGCCGAGCGCCCACGCCGATGATTCGTGGATCGGGCTCCTGATCAACGGCATCGCGATCGCCTTCGTCAGCGCGCTCGTGGCCGTGCTCCTGGTGGCGCTGTGGGTCGCGTGGCCGCACTTCCCCGACTGGAGGGCGTGCTGCCTGCTGGTGGATGTGTGGGACTTTGTACTCGGCCTGCTGCCCTACGTCGCCGGCTTCGTCGCCGGCATCGCGCTCGCGCATGCCGTGGCGGAGATGGCGTGGCGCTTCGGCCTCTTGGTCGTGCCGGACGCGGCGCCGGTGGCGCGGCGGCTTTCGGCCAACTCGCATGCGGCGCTGCCGGACGCGCGGGAGCGCGGCGGCCGCCGGCTCATCGTCTGCTGCGACGGCACGTGGAACTGGCCGGATCGGCAGCGCGAGACCAACGTCGTGCGCTTCGTGCGCGCGATCTCTCCGCAGGCGCAGTCTGCCGAAGGCACCCCGATCGCGCAGATCTCGCACTACCACCTCGGCGTGGGCACCGGCAACGTGCTCGACCGCATCGTCGGTGGCGGCCTCGGCATCGGCCTCTCGAACAGCGTCAAGTCGTGCTACGGCTTCCTGGTCGACAACTATGCACCGGGCGACGAGATCTTCCTGTTCGGCTTCTCGCGCGGCGCCTACGTCGCACGCAGCGTCGCGGGCATGTTGGGCCACGTCGGCATCCTTAAGCGCTCGGAAATGGAACGCTTCATCGACGCGTGGGATTGGTACACCGGCAGCCATGCAGAACGGAAACTCGAGGCCCTCGATGCGATCGCGCCGAACCGGTATCGCAGCGTCGACATCGAATGCATCGGCGTGTGGGATACCGTCGGCGCGCTCGGCATTCCCGGCACCCGCTTCTGCGCCAAGAACTTCTCGTTTCACGAGACTGCCCTGGGTGAGGGTGTGCGCCACGCGTTCCACGCGCTGGCGCTGGACGAGCGGCGCGGCAATTTCCAGGCTGCGGTGTGGACTCCGCATCCGAAACCGCGGTCCGGGCAGCTGCTCGAGCAGGTCTGGTTCCCCGGCGTGCATTCGAACATCGGCGGCGGCTACGAACAGCACGGCCTCTCCGACACGAGCATGCTGTGGATGCTTTCGCGCTTGCGCGAGCGGGACCTGCTCGCGATCGACATGAACTACGTCGACCAGGTACTCGATCGCAGCGAGCGCTATCCCGTCGGCGTACTCGCGAAGTCGCGGACGCGGGTGTGGCGCGTGATCGGCTCGCCGGTGCCGCGACCGGCCGGCATCACCTCCGACACCGAGTTCGTCCACGAAAGCGCGTGGGACCGCCACGCGGCCGGCGCCGGCACGCTTACCCGAGACATCTACCAGTCCCCCAGGCGAGTGCGCTGGCTCAAGGCGATGAACGCGCTCGTCTGCCAGCGCAGCAAGCTCGAGCGTGACCACGCGGTGCAACATCCGGTGCCGCGAACCACGTCGTCGTCGCCGCTGGTGTCGCGCAAGCTCGGCATCTGCGACCGGGTCTTGACCTGGCTGACCGGGAGCGCCTGATGTCGCAACTGGACTGGCTGCTTCGTTTCACGACCTCGCTCTATGGCCAATTGACGCTTGCCGCCCTGGCGCTGACCATCGTCGCCTTCGCGTACTCGGCGAAGGCGCGCGCCGCGCTCGATGTCGCGCTCGACGGCGACGGCGACGTGCAGCGCAGGCCGCTGCGCCTGTTCGACTTGAGTCATGGCGACGTGGCGACGATGCTTCAAGTCCGGCGCCTGGTGGCTCCCGAACTGTTGTGGACCTACGACGAGGCGTATCTGGAGCGCTTCGCGCAAGCGGCCATGCATGCCCGGATGCGCAATGGCTTCGCCGCGCTGCACTACTACGTGCAGGTGATCCTGCGCCGGTTCGACATCCCGCTCGCCGTTGGCCTCGGCGCGTTCGCGATCCTGGTCGATCTCGCCCTCTCCAATGCCTTGAGTGCCGACTATCCGGTGTGGAGCCGCGCGGCATTCATCGGCGCGTGCATGGCGCTCGTCTATATGGCGGCGGACATTGCGGAAGACCTGAAGCTCGCGGCCATCCTGGGCAGCGCGGCAACGCCGGGCGAGGATGCGGTCGGCGCGATCGATCCCGGCGAAGCCGCGGCGGCGAACATGCTCACCCGCGTCAAGATCGTCACCCTCATCCTGTCCGGCGTCGCGGTCGTGGTCGTGCTGGCGCTTTCCGCCGTCGCCGCCATCGTGATCCGCCCGCCCAGCGATCCCGCGCCCGAAGCCGAGCCGGTTCCCGCCCACGCCGACTGAACGCATTTATCGTGTCGCTGCGACCGGCAGGACGACGCTGACGCCGCCGCCGCCGAAACTGCCCTTGCGCGTGACCAGGCCTTCCGCCTGCAGCAAGATGAACACCGTCATCGCAAGGCAAAGCCCGAAGCCGACGACGCCGAAGACGATTTCGACGATCTTCAGGTCCTCGATCACGCCGACCTTCGCCGCGGCCGTTCGCGCCCCGCGCGCCCGGCTCGCGCGCCAATTGCGCGGCAGCGTGGCGAGCCGCCATACGGTATTGAGCGCCAGGGTCACACCCAGCACCATGATGCCGAGGGCGACGCCGGCGAAGACCAGGATCCCGAGGCGCGTGCCTACGTTCCCTTCGACGTAGTTGCGCCAGGTTGCAGCTACCATTCTCGGCACGCGAGAGAATGCAGCGACGGTCATCGCCCGCCAGGATTCTCGCGGCAACTTGACTTCGGCCTCTGCCGCGCGCGCCTGTCCTGCCGCCCCGCCCATCTCCTCCCGCAACGCGGCAAGAAAAGTATCGAAGCCTTTTTCATAGGCGCCGCGCGCGAACTGCGGCACGAGCGTCGCTTCCAGGATCTGCCGGACGCGCGCATCCGGCAGCAGCCCTTCGAGACCGTAGCCGACCTCCACGCGTGCGAGGTGCGCATCGCGGAACACGAACAGCACGATACCGGTGTCGTCCTTCGCCGTGCCGATCTTCCAGTCGCTCGCGGACTTCACCGTCCACGCTTCGAGATCGCCTTCGGGTGCGCGACCGTCGATGTACACGAGGAATTGCGCGCGTGGATCGTTCAGCAACGCTCCTGCCATCTGTCGGGCGTACGCCGGCGACACCATGCCGACGTGGTCGACGAAGGCCTCGTTCGGTTGCGCCGGAGACGGCGGCGGCGGCGGTGCACGCGGAATCAGGAAGATCAACGCGAGAATCACCGCAACGAACGCCGCGGCGTAGATCCGGATCACGGGCGTGCACTCCCGAGGCCCCGCGCGCGTCGGTGCATTTCGTCGAGCTCCTGCGCGACCCACGGATTGTCCGCCAGGAACACGCCGCGCTCGTTCTCGCTGCGGGTCACGAGCGCGTCGAAGTTGTCGACGGTGACCTGGCTCCCGTAGTGCGGGGCCCCGAGATAGATGGCATCGAACACGGCGGCGCCGACCTCCTCGTTGAAGTGTATTGAATCCTGCCACAGCCGTCGCGCCCCGGCTTGCCCGCGTGGATTCGCTCGCCATTCATCGGCACGTAGTCCGCGAATTGCCAGACCTGAACCGACCGTGAATTGCCGCCGGTCTCCTGGGCCACGATGGATGCGACCTGCCACAGCCAGTTCCACTGCGCTTCGGGCCCCTGGCAACTGCGCCGCGCTTCGCTCAACAACACGTGCGTCGGATAGAACAGCAGGATCAGCTCGACCCCCTTCTCCTGGGCGAGGCGTATCAGCTTGCGCAATCCGATGCCTTGATCGCGCGGCACCGGCGCCTGGTTCAGCCGCGTTCGGTCGAGCGCGGCCGGCACTGCTGCTCATGACTTCACACAGCGCGTCTTGCATCACCACGGCGGCGTTGCGCGCGACGTCTTCATCGGTTTGCAAACGTTCCTCGTAACGATCGAAATACCAAAGACCTTCCGGCGTCATCGTCGCCCGCTGGCCCTGCAGGCGCACGGTCTCGCGCGACGCGTCGAAAGCGGCGCGCGAGAACAGGAGCTTGCCGTAGTCGGCACGCGCGAACGTCTCGTCGTCGGGGCATGGTCCGTCGTCGGCACCCGAAACGCCCACGACCAGCCGCTTCACCGGCGCCTGACGTATCACGAACAGCGCGAGGCAAAGCGTTTCGTTCCAGGTCGCGCGCGGGATCGCCAGATTGAACGGCACCAGCGCGCCGTCCCTGGTGAAACCGCGATGCGTCGGTGGCAGGCCGACTTCCGCCGCGGAATTGCCGACGATGACCGCCCCGGGCTTGAGTTTGGCGACCCACGCGGGCTTGGCCAGGCGTTCGTTGCCGGGCGCTTTCGGCTTGTTGTGGTTGAACCCGACGATGTCGACATCGCGAAAGTACCAGTACGGGTCGACGATCCGATTGAACAGGCCGACCGAGCCGATCAGCAGCAATATCGCTGCCACGCAAGCCACGCTGAATGTTTTGGCGCTCATTTCAAAATCGGTAATAGATGAATTCGCTGTAGCGGTGAATCGACAGCATGGCAACGGACCCGAGCAATGCCAGCGCGACGAGCCAGACGACACTCGGCCGCCACGCAAGGCGCCCTGCGTGGCCCAGTTCACCGTAACCGCGCGTCATCAGTGCCGGGTGGTACGCCGCCAGGAGCTGCTGCGTGTTCGGTGCGAGCCAGCAGAACAGCAGCAGAAAGACCAGCCAATTGAGTTGCGCCACGCGGTCGAAGTACGCCATTTTCCCGAACTGCACGCCATGGCTCGCCAGCCACGCGGCGCTAGTCCGTCGGCAGGTTGCCAGGGCAATGGCAGGACGACGCCGTTTTGTCCCGCCATGCCCGCAACGATGCTGACCGCGGTCGTGAAGTCCGCCGCGCGAAAGAACACCCACGCGACGACGACCGCGATGAAGGTCGTCAGTATCGCCAGCGCCCGCGCGCCGGGCGGCGAGGCAAAATCGAAGTGACGACGCAGCGACCGCCACGCATGGTTGATGACCAGATACACGCCGTGCAGCGCGCCCCAGAACACGAAGGTCCACCCGGCGCCGTGCCAGAGCCCGCCGATCAGCATGGTCAGCAGCAGGTTTTGGTAACGGCGAAGTTCGGTCTTGCGGTTTCCGCCGAGCGGGATGTACACGTAGTCGCGCAAAAAGCGCGACAAGGTGATGTGCCAGCGGCGCCAGAAATCGATGATGCTGCGCGCCTTGTACGGCGAGCGGAAATTCAGCGGCAGCACGATGCCGAACATGCGCGACGCACCGAGCGCCATGTCGGTGTAGCCGGAGAAGTCGAAGTAGATCTGGAACGTGTACGCCAGCGCCGCTCCCCAGGCTTCGAGCAGCGTGAGCTGCGTGCCGGCGGCGGCGGCGTTGAAAGCGGGCGAGGCGAAGCCGGCCATGTCGTCGGCGATCACCGTCTTCTTGAACAGCCCGAAGATGAACATCGTCAAGCCAACGGCGATGTTGTCCCAGTTCGGCACGTACGTCGCGCGCCGGTCGAACTGCGGCATCATTTCGCGATGATGCAGGATCGGGCCGGCGATCAGATGCGGGAAGTAGGTGACGAACAGCGTGTAGTGCGTGAGGCTGTAGTCTCGCGCCAGCCCGCGATGCGCATCGACCAGGAACGCGATCTGCGTGAACGTGAAAAACGAAATGCCCAGCGGCAGGATGATCTCCGGCAACGGCCCGGCGTGGCCGAAGAGCGTCTGCGCGTTGGAGACGAGGAAGATTCCGTACTTATAGTAGCCGAGCAAGCCGAGGTTGGCGGCGATGGCAAGCAGCAGCAGTCGCTTGCCGCGCGATCGTTGACCCGATTCGTGCATGCGCGCGATGCGCGTCCCCAGCGAGTAGTTGACGCCGATCGACGCCAGCAGCAGCGCGACGTAACCGGGATCCCACCATCCGTAGTAGACCAGCGACGCAAGCGTCAGCCACCCCGCCGCGAGCCGATGGCTGAACCGCGCCAGCGCGAAAAAGCCCACCAGGACGATCGGCAGGAAGGCGAAGATGAACGCGAACGAATTGAACAGCAATCACGGACCCTCAGTTGCCCTCAGTTGCCCTCAGTTGGCATCAGTCCCCGCGTGGCGCGGCGGGACTCTTGTTGTCCGTAGGCAGCCAGTGCATCCGGCGCAATGCAGCGTTGACCAGTGCCAGCACCAGACCAAGGCCCAGGACCACCATCATCCAGCGCATGGCGCTCGCCAGCGATGCGGCATCGAGGATAGGCCAAGGAAACTGACGCAACTGCTCGCCGCGTTCGAGCATCCAGTGCCACGCCGTGTGCGCGACCAGCGCCGACAGGATGATCGTCCCGATGCGCTCCGGGACCAGCCGGAACAGGAGGTTAAGCGCAGGTACGAGTAACACGATCACCAGCAACTGCCCGAGCTCGACGCCGACGTTGAACGCGAAGAGCGCCGTGAGCAGATGCGGCCCGGCGAACTGGAGCGTTTCGCGCAGCACAAACGAAAAGCCGAAGCCGTGCACGAGTCCGAACACGAAAGTGATCATCCATCGGCGCTGGAGGTTGCTGCCGACGATGTTCTCCAGCGCCATGTAGACGATCGACATCGCGATCAGCGTTTCGACCAGCGGCGGGAACCACAGCGCGTCGGGCGCGTAGCCGAAGGCGGAGGCAAAGAGCGTGATCGAGTGCGCGACCGTGAACGACGTGACCAGCAGGACCAGCGGCCCCAGTCGCCGGAACGGAATGACCAGGCACAGGATGAACAACAAGTGATCGGTGCCGTCGAGGATGTGCAGGAAGCCCAGTTCGACGAAGCGCAGCGCAGCCTGGTGCCAGCTCGG
Source organism: uncultured beta proteobacterium (assembly GCA_963726915.1). GTDB lineage: Bacteria > Pseudomonadota > Gammaproteobacteria > Burkholderiales > Casimicrobiaceae > PALSA-1003. The sequence continues at coordinate 240,405 of CAVSEA010000028.1, read as the reverse complement.
ATCGAGCCGCACCAGTCCCGGATCGCCGTGAAACTCCAGCGCGCGCGCATCGCCGGCGGGAGGAACGAACTGCAGCGTCGTGAGCACACGCAATCCCAGCCGGGCGAGCCGCGGGTGGATCGAAAACGCCGAGCGATCCGATGCGATCGTGTACTCGAAGAGCACGTCGAGCAGTTGCTGGTTCCAGTACAGGTCCATGTCGTCGGGCAAGCGCGGGCCGGTGACGTGCGCCAGGGCAGATTCGAACGAGCCGAAGGACCGGTCGGAGGGGAGCGAGACGCGAATGTCCGCAATCCGCGGGTACGCGAGGCGAACGTCGCCTTCGTAGATCTCGACGTTGTCGGCAACCCAGAGCGTCGCCGCGTTGCGCAACGCGGCATCGGCGTGCGCGAGGTCCAGATAGCCCGGGCCGCGTTTCGGAAAATCCACTTCGTTCATGGCAGCCAGCGGCACGCGAACCAGCAGCTGCAGCGTCGTTCCGGCCGGCTTGAAGAACGCCTGGACTTTGACGTCGTTGGGGATGTCGTGCGCGAAAGCGTCCAGCGCCAGCGTCGCGAGCAACGTTGCCGCGAAGGACAAGAATCGGAGTCGCAAAGTTTTCACGAATCGCTGTGTCGACCAGTCATTGCGCGGGTAGAGTAGAGCCCGCAGGCAGTCACTGACAAGGGAAATCGGGCGAGCGTACAATGCCGCGAACAATCCCGCGACGAGGAGGAGGAGCATGAAAAATATCCGGCAACGGCGTTACGTTTATGTCGGGGCGGCGGTGCTTGCGCTCATTGCCGCACTCGGCGCGGGTCAGCTGATGCTGCAGACAGCGGTGGATGCGCAGGGACGCATGGTCCAGGCGCCGACCTTCGAGGTCGATCCGCTGTGGCCGAAGCCGCTGCCGAATCATTGGCTGCTCGGATCGACCATCGGCGTATGGGTCGACGACGAGGACAACGTCTGGATCATTCATCGCAGCTCCGCCACGCTCAACGACAACGAAAAGGCCCTGGCGCTGAAAGTCGGCGAGTGTTGTCGTGGCGCGCCGCCCGTGCTGGTCTTCGACAAAGCCGGAAACCTGATCCGGGCGTGGGGCGGCCCGGGCGAGGGCTACGAGTGGCCGGAATCCAATCACGGCATCCACGTCGATTACAAGGGCAACGTCTGGATCGGCGGCAACGGTGCGAAGGATGCGCAGATCCTGAAGTTCACCAAGGACGGCAGGTTCCTCATGCAGGTGGGGCACTTCGGCAAGAACGCCGGCAGCAACAACCTCGAGAATTTCGGGCGCGCGGCTAAGATCTGGGTCGACCCGAAGACCAACGAGGCCTACGTCGCCGACGGCTATCTGAACAAGCGCGTCGCCGTGCTCGACGCGGACACCGGCAAGATGAAGCGCTACTGGGGCGCGTACGGTAACAAGCCGGACGACGCCGACCTCGGTAAATACGATCCGAGCGCGCCGCCGTCGAAGCAGTTCCGCAACCCGGTGCATTGCGTCGAGCGCACGAACGACGGCCTCGTGTACGTGTGCGACCGCCAGGCCAACCGCATCCAGGTATTCAAGCCGGACGGAACCTTCGTGAAGGAAGCCTTCTACGCCAAGGAAACGCTCGGCTCGGGCTCGGCGTGGGACATCGCCTTCTCGCGCGATCCGCAGCAGCGTTTCATTTTCCTGGCCGACGGCACCAACGAGAAGGTTCGCGTCATCCTCCGCGAGTCGCTCGCCGAGCTCACCAACTTCGGCGACGGTGGGCGCCAGCCCGGCCAGTTCTTCGGCGTGCACAGCATCGCCATCGATTCCAAGGGCAACCTCTACACGACCGAGACCTACGAAGGAAAGCGCCTGCAGAAGTTTGCCTACAAGGGCATGGGCTCGGTCGTCGCGGGTGAGCAGGGCGTGCTCTGGCCGAAGGGGAAGTAAGGGTCGACGGCGCGTCATTTCATCGGACGTTTGCAAGGTCTGAACAACGGCTTGCAATCTGTTGTCAAATATGACAACATTCGACCAGCGCAGTGATCGGTGACAAGGACAACCCGACCTGTTTCTTGGGTCACGGCCGCGCGCAAGGCATTTCAATCGTTTCCTGAAGGCGCGCAGTCGATTTGCCTTGCGGGCCTCACGATTGCAGCGGAAGGTGGGAAAGTCGATATTGCCAAACCGATGAAGGGATTGGGGTCCGGGGTATTCGAGATCGCGTTACCCTACGGCGGCAACGCCTTTAGGGTCGTATACGCGGTTCAGCTCGGCGCGGATATCTGGGTCTTGCACGCGTTCCAAAAGAAATCAACGCAGGGCATCAAGACCCCGAAGCATGAAATCGATCTGGTTAAGGATCGATTCAAACGATTGAAGGAAATGTTGCGATGAAGGCTGAACAGTTGGAAGTAGTCCGCGGCAGTGGCAACGTCTATCGCGATCTCGGCCAAGACAACGCGGACGTGAAGCAATTCAAGGCGCTGCTGGCGGCCGAAATCATCAAGACGCTAGACCGCGATCGTCTGTCGGTGCGCAGGGCGCATGCACGCACAGGCATCGCTGCCGCGGATTTTTCCCGTATCCGCAACGCGGATCTCGGGCGCTTTACGCTCGATCGGCTGGTTGGGATTCTCAATCGCCTTGGGTCTCGGGTCGAGGTGAAAGTTAAGGTCAAGCCGGCAATCGACACCGCACGTGCAGCGCTGGCCTAAGGTGCCTTGTTAAGTCGACACTCGTACGTGAAGAAGGGACCGCTTCTATGGGCATGAACATCATTCTCACACCGCAACTCGAGGAGATGATCAGGCAAAAAGTAGATTCGGGGATGTACAACTCGGCGAGCGAAGTCGTCCAAGATGCATTGCGGCTAATGGACGAAAAGGACTTCCTGCGCGCCACGAAACTCGATCGGGTACGGCGGGAGATTCAAGAAGGGCTGAGCAGCGGCCCCGCCATGGCTTGGGATCGGGAGGAGATCAAGCGCAAAGGGCGCGCGAAAAAAGCACCCCGCGCTGGCGCTGCCAAAGCGTAGCTGCGCGGGCAAAGGACACCTCGGCACTCTTCGGCGCCTCTAATGTAACAATCTGTAAAAACGCTACGGAACCGTTGCGTTTCTGCAACCTTGCTGCTACCTTGCTCTCACGCGGGCAGTTTCGCCCGCCTTTCGTCAGGAGCCGCAATGGCCAAGACTCTGAATATCGTATCCGCCGGCCTCGTCGCCGGCGCGCTCGCGCTTGCGCCGATGTCGTCCGCGTTCGCCGGTGGGCCCAAGTGGTCGCACGGCCCCAGCCACGCGCCCGTGTTCCACGGCGGCTATCACGGCAACAACTGGCATGGCGGCGGTGGCGGTGCTACTGGCGCGGCGGCATCTGGTGGCCGGGCGCGGTGGCAGCCGCGGTGGTCGGTACCACGGCGGCAATCATCGCAGCGCCGTTCGTCGCGTTCGGCAACGTCGTCGCGAGCACCGCCTACGTGCAGCCGGCAGCGCCTTACTACGCGCCGCAGCAGTATTACTCGCCGCCGGTTTCGTACAACGCACCGCCGCAGTACTACGCGCCGCCCGTCTCGTACAACGCGCCGCAGCAATACTACGCACCGCCGGCCAACTACCCGCAGCAGTATCAGGGCGCGCCGCAGTACGAAAACAACGCGCAGCCGCAAGGCTACTACGCGCCTCCGGCGAACTATCGCCAGGGCGCGGCGCCGGTGGCGTACAACTACTACAACCGCTGAGCCAAGCCGACGCGACGACTAAGACCCGCGCACGGTGACGCGAGCACGCCCGGGGGGGCGTCCGAAGCGCGAAGCAGCGGAGCAGATCGGTGATCTGATTCTCGACGCGGCGACGGAGTTGTTTCTGACCCACGGCTACGGTGCCACCAGCATCGAAGCCGTGGCTAAGCGCGTGCGCATTTCCAAGCGCACGCTTCTATCACCGATTCGTCGACAAGCCCGCGTTGTTCGCCGCGGTCGTGCATCGCATCATCGAGCGCCTGCGACCGCCCGCGAGCGTGCCGCTGATCGAAGGCGCGGACCTCTCTGCGATGCTCGAGCACCTGGCCGCGCTGATCCTGCGCGCTGCACTCTCGGAGCAGGCGCTCGCGCTGCATCGATTGGTGGTCGCCCAGTCGGCGCGCTTTCCCGAACTTGCGGCAGCGGTCGCGCGCGAAGGTGCCACCGAGGAAGCGATCACGCTGATCGCCGGCCTGCTCGAGCGCGAAGCGCACAAGAACCGCTTGCAAGTCGACGACGCCACCTTTGCTGCGGAGCTGTTTCTGCACATGGTGGTCGGCCTGCCGCAGCGTCGAGCGATGGGTCTCGGCGCACCGATGACTGCGCGCGAGCTCGCGGCGTGGCCGCGAAAGGTCGTCCGCCTGTTCCTGCATGGGTGCCTGATCACCGACCGAATATAGCGTCTGAGTGAATTCCAGCGGGTCGGCCGTCGCGACGTCGACGCCGTCGCTTTCGTTCTGGGCGATCGTGCTGCTGTCGTTTCTTATCGCCGCCTTGCGTTTCGCGAGCTGCGAAGGTCCGCAAGAGCCTGATCAACCGGCTCCGCTTTGCCTGGTCATTCAACCGTCACCGACTTCGCCAGGTTCCGCGGCTTGTCGACGTCGGTGCCGCGCAGCACAGCCGTGTGGTACGCCAGCAGTTGCAGCGGAATGGTGTGGACGATCGGCGAGAGCAGTCCGGCGTGCTCGGGCAGGCGCAGCACGTGGATGCCTTCGCTCGACTCGATGTGGCTGTCGGCATCGGCCACGACATAGAGTTCGCCGCCGCGCGCGCGCACTTCCTGCAGGTTCGACTTGAGTTTTTCGATCAGCGCATCGTTGGGCGCGATGGCGACCACCGGCATGCTGCTGTCGACCAGCGCCAGCGGGCCGTGCTTGAGCTCGCCGGCAGGATACGCTTCAGCGTGGATATACGAGATTTCCTTGAGCTTGAGCGCGCCTTCGAGCGCGACCGGGTAGTGCAGCCCGCGACCGAGAAACAGCGCGTTCTGCTTCTTGGCGAAGCGCTGCGCCCACGCGATGATCGCCGGCTCGAGGGCGAGCACCGACTGGATCGCCAGCGGCAGGTGGCGCAATCCGGCGAGCCAATGCGCTTCGGCGGCGGGCGTGAGTCGCCCGCGCAGCTTGGCCAGCGTCAGCGTGAGCAGGAACAGCGCGGTCAATTGCGTGGTGAAGGCCTTGGTCGACGCGACGCCGACTTCGGTGCCGGCGCGGGTCAGATAGGTGAGCGCGGTCTGTCGCACCATCGAGCTCGTCGCGACGTTGCAGATCGTCAGCGTATGGTGGTGACCGAGTTCCTTGGCGTGCTTGAGCGCGGCCAGCGTATCCGCGGTTTCGCCCGATTGCGAGATGACCACGATCAGCGCATCCGGATTCGGCACGCTGTCGCGATAACGATATTCGCTGGCGATCTCGGCCTGCGCCGGAATGCCCGCCACGCCCTCCAGCCACAGCCGCGCCAGCACCGCCGAGTAGTAACTCGTGCCGCACGCGAGCAGGTGCACGGCCTTGACCTTCGCCAGCACTTCGGCGGCGTCCGCGCCGAACAGCTCGGGCCCGATGCCGGCGACGCTCTCCAGCGTGTCGGAAATCGCCCGCGGCTGCTCGAAGATCTCCTTCTGCATGTAGTGCCGGTAAGGGCCGAGCTCGACTTCCGCGCTCGACGCCGGCACCGTCACGATGGCGCGCACCATCTGCGCGCCGGCCGCGTCGTAGATTGCATACGATTCGCGCCGGATGTCGGCAACGTCGCCTTCTTCGAGATACGCGACGCGCTGCGTCACCGACGCCAGCGCGCTCGCGTCGGACGCCAGAAAGTGATCGTGCTCGCCGATGCCCACCAGCAGCGGGCTGCCGGCGCGGGCGCCGACGATGCGGCCGGGTTCGCGCGTCGAGATCGCCGCGATCGCGTACGCGCCACGGAACTCCGCCACGGTGTCGCGTACCGCCTGCAGCAGGTCGCCCTTGTAGTGCGCGTGGATGAGATGCGCGATCACTTCCGAGTCGGTCTGCGTGACGAAGCGATAGCCTTGCTGCTGCAGCCGCTCGCGCAGCGACTCGAAGTTCTCGATGATGCCGTTGTGCACGACGGCGATTTCGCCGCTGCTCGTGTGCGGATGCGCGTTGGCGGGCGTCGGTGCGCCGTGCGTAGCCCAGCGGGTATGCGAGATCCCGGTCATGCCGCTGATGTGCGTGGTCTGGGCCTGCAGTGCCAGGTCCGCCACGCGCGCGGTGCTCACCAACCGATGCAGGCCGCCGTTGATCACGGCCAGGCCGGTCGAGTCGTAGCCGCGATATTCCAGGCGGCGCACGCCCTCGATGAGGATGGGCACGACGTTCTCGCGAGCGACCGCACCGACGATGCCGCACATGGTCTGCCTAACCTTTCTTTGGCCGCTTCCAGCCGCTGCGCGCGACCTGGCTTTTCGCGTTCACCACCAGCGTCTCCGGCGGCACGTCCTTCCACACCGTCGTGCCAGCCCCGATGGTCGCGCCGCGCCTGATCGTGATCGGCGCGACGAGCTGCGTGTCGGATCCGATGTGCACGTCGTCCTCGATCAGCGTGCGATGCTTGAAGGCGCCGTCGTAGTTGCAGGTGATCGTTCCCGCGCCGATATTGACGTCCTTGCCCGCCGTCGTGTCGCCGACGTAGGCGAGATGATTGGCCTTGGTGCGCGCGCCGAGCGTGCTCGCTTTCACTTCGACGAAATTACCCACGTGCACCTCGTCGGCGAGCACCGTCGCGGGCCGGATGCGTGAATACGGCCCGATGCGGCAGCGCGCGCCGATCTGCGCGCTCTCGATGTGCGAGAACGGCTCGATGCGCGTGCCTTCACCGACGGTCACGTCGCGCAACACACTGTAGGGGGCGATGGCCACGCCGTCGGCGAGGCTCACCGCGCCTTCGAACACGCAGCCGACGTCGATGCGGACATCGCGCCCGCAAGTTAACGCGCCACGAACGTCGATGCGCGCAGGATCGGCGAGGGTGACGCCCGCGTCGAGCAAGGCGTCGGCCTGCGCGCGCTGGTACAGCCGCTCGAGCGTGGCGAGGTCGCGCTGGCTGTTGACGCCCAGCGTCTCGATCACGTTCGCCGCTTGCGTCGCTTCGACCGACACGCCCTCCTCCACCGCGAGCGCGACGACGTCGGTAAGGTAGAACTCGCCGCTCGCATTGCGATTGCCGACCTTCGCCAGCCAGCGGTTGAACGCCGCCGTGGGCGCCGCCATCACGCCGGTGTTGATCTCGCGTAGCGCGCGCTGCTCGGGCGTCGCATCCTTGTGCTCGACGATGGCGACCACCTGGCCTTTGGCATTGCGCACGATGCGTCCGTAACCCGCAGGGTCGTCGAGTTCGATCGTGAGCAGAGACAACGCGCCCTCCTGCGCCTGCCCGACGACGCGGCGCAAGGTCTCCGGGCGCACCAGCGGGTCCGCACCGAACAGCACCAGCGTCACGCCGGCGGCGGACAGCGCCTGCAGCGCGCGCTTGAGCGCGTCGCCGGTGCCGGCCGGGGGTTCCTGCAACGCCCAGGCGAGATCGGTGTCGGGAAAATGGCGGCGCAAGGCGTCGGCGTCACCGCCGTGCACGATGCAGATTGCCTGCGGTTCCAGCGTGCGCGCGGTACCGAGGACATGCTCCAGCAGCGGCCGTCCGCCCAGCAGGTGCAGCACTTTCGGCAGCGCGGAACGCATGCGCTTGCCTTCGCCGGCCGCGAGGATCGCGATTTGCAAGGGCATTGTCATCAGCCGCGAATTATCGCACTTTTCGCTCGGGCCCGGCCCTGCACGGCCGTCCGCCGACGCACGGTCGATGTATGCGAAAATGCTCGCGCAAGCCGAAACCTACGGCCAAGGAGGGAAATCCCATGCGCGCGTCTCTCGCACCGGCATTCGCCGGTCTGTGCATTGCAATGTTTGCGTCGGCGGCATTTGCGGCCGACGCCTGCAAGAACCGCGGCGAACTCGACGCGATGTACTGCGACGACAACAACGACATGGTCGCGGACGCCCCAACCGACCAGAAGAAATGGAAGAACCCGTCGACCATCGTCTTCACCTACACGCCGGTCGAAGACCCTGCGGTGTACGAAAACATTTTCAAGCCGTTTACTACACATCTCTCGAAGTGCCTGGACAAGAAAGTAGTCTTCTATCAGGTGCAGTCGAACGCCGCCGAAATCGAAGCCATGCGTTCGGGCCGACTCCACGTCGCAGGCTTCTCCACCGGCCCGACTGCCTTCGCGGTCAACCTCGCCGGCGCGGTGCCCTTTGCCGTCAAGGGCAACAGCAAGGAATTCCAGGGTTACAACCTGATCGTCATCGTCAAGGCCAGTTCGCCGTATCAAAAGCTCTCCGATCTCAAGGGCAAGAAGGTCGCACACACCTCGCCATCGTCCAACTCCGGCCACATGGCGCCGATCGCCCTATTTCCGGGCGAGGGACTCACGCCGGACAAGGACTACAAGATCATCTTCTCCGGCAAGCACGACCAGTCGGTGATGGGCGTGAACTCGGGTGACTACGACGCAGGCGCGGTCGCCTCGGACGTGTTCCACCGCATGGCCGAGCGCGGACAAGTCAAAGAGTCGGACTTCCGGATCATCTATCGCAGCCAGAAATTCCCCACCTCGTCATTCGCCTATGCGCATGACCTGGCGCCTGCCCTGGTCGACAAGATGCTGGGCTGCTTCTACGACTATCGCTTCCCGGCCGAGATGCAGAAGGCCTTCGACGGCGCCGACCGTTTTTTCCCGATCAACTACAAGACCACCTGGGCGGTCGTGCGCGACGTCGCCAAGGGCTCGGGCGGCGGCTTCGACAAGGCAACCTACGAGAAGGAATCCGCGCGCGAGGCAGCAGAGGCAGCGAAGAAGAAGTGACGCATCCGTCCAAGAGCGCAAGGCGCAGCCGCGGCGCGATTGGAAACGGATGCGTCATCCCCGCGAAAGCGGGGATCCATTGGCTTTGCGGCGCTGCCACCGAAAATGGGTTCCCGCTTCCGCGGGAACGACGAATTGACTAGCGCCGGCCTGCGCCGGGACAACGGTCACTTTGTCATCCCCGCGAAAGCGGGGATCCATTGGCTTCGGGGTACGCTGTTGACCATGGGTTCCCGCTTGCGCGGGAACGACGCAATTCCATCCCCCGCGATTTAGGAAACGTCACTCCGTGCTGTCGATCAAGCACCTCTCCAAATCCTACGTCGCCGGCAAGCCGATCCTGTCCGACATCAATCTCGACATCACCGAGCGCGGCATCACGGCCATCATCGGCCCCTCGGGCACCGGCAAGAGCACGCTGGTCCGCTGCGTCAACCGGCTGGTCGAACCGTCGGCGGGTGCGATCGAATTCGAGGGCCACGACCTGGTCCAACTGCCGCGTGGCGCCCTGCGCGAAGCGCGCCGTCACATCGGCATGGTGTTCCAGGAATACAACCTGGTCGAGCGGTTGACCGTCATGGAAAACCTGCTCTCGGGCCGCCTGGGCTACGTGTCCGCGTGGCGCGCGTGGCGGCGGAAATTTTCCGCCGAGGACATCGCGCGCGCCTTCGAATTGCTCGACGTGGTCGGCCTCGCCGGATTCGCCCATCAACGCGCCGATTCGCTGTCCGGCGGTCAGCGCCAGCGCGTCGGCATCGCGCGCGCCGTGATGCAGCAGCCTTCGGTGCTGCTCGCCGATGAGCCGACCTCGTCGCTCGACCCGAAGACCTCGGTCGAGATCATGCAACTGCTCGCCGACATCGCGCGCCAGCGCGGCATCCCGGTGCTGGTCAACATGCACGACGTCGAGCTGGCGAAGCGCTTCGCCGACCGCATCGTCGGCATGGCCGGGGGCAGGATCGTCTTCGATGGTCCGCCGGCGCAGCTGCGCGACGACATGTTGCGCACGATTTACGGCGGCCAGGACTGGCTGCAATAGCGGTGAGCGCTGCCGCAACGAACAGCGATCCGTTCCGACCCAGTGGGTGGTCGCGAGCAGGCTGGCTGCTGCTGGCGCTGTACGTCGTCTACGCCGCTGCCCAAATGGACGCGTCGTGGGAGCGCGTGAGCGCCGGCCTGCACAACACCGCGCACTTCCTCGGCCGCATGTTTCCGCCGAACTTCTCCCGTTGGGAATTGCTGGTCAAGGGGTTGCAGGAGAGCCTTGAAATCGCGGTGCTCGCCTCGGCGCTCGGCATCGTCCTCGCGCTGCCGATCGGCCTTTGCTCGGCGCGCAACCTGATGCCGGCGTGGGTCAGCTGGCCAGCGCGGCTGTTGATAGTGAGCGCACGCTCGTTCCATCCGGTGATCGTGGCAATCGTATTCGTGAAGGCCGTCGGTTTCGGTGCGCTGGCCGGGATTCTCGCGTTGACCGTGGCTTCGATCGGATTCATCGGCAAGTTGTTCGCCGAGGCGATCGAAGAGATTTCCCTGAAGCAGGTCGAGGCGATTCGCGCCACCGGCGCGCCGTTCATGAGCGTGATCGGCTTCGGCGTGCTGCCGCAGGTATTCACGCGTTTCATCGGCTTCTGTACCTACCAGCTGGACTCCAACCTGCGCAATTCGACCATGGTCGGCATCGTCGGCGCGGGCGGCATCGGCGGAACGCTGTTCGCCGCATTCCAGCGCTTCGACTACGACTATGTCTGCGCGATCCTGATCTCGATCATCGCGCTGATAATGATCGGCGAAGTGCTCGCGACCTACGTGCGCGCGATTTTCATCGACGGCGTCTCGTTCGCCGACATGCTGCACCGCCGCCTCGGTAGCCTGAGCCCGCGGCGCGACCGGTTGGTCGAGGATGATTGAGTGATAAATGAGGCCGTCGGCCAGCGCATCTGGCGCCGCTTCACGCCGGCGCAGCGGCTGACCCGCTTCGTGGTCTATCTCGCGATCGTGGTCGCGATCGTCGTGTCGATACGCACGGTCGAAGTCATTCCCGAGTTCCTGGCCGATGCGCCCGAGCAGATGGCCGACCTCCTGGCGCGGATGTGGCCGGCAGACCTCGCCTACTATCCCGCGAGCGTCCACGCCGCGCTGATGGAGACGATTCACATCGCCTCGCTGGGCACGCTGCTCGCACTCGTGCTGGCGCTGCCGATCGGCATCCTGGCCGCGCACAACCTCTGCCCGTTCACGCCGCTCAACCTCTTCGCCAAGCTGATACTGGTGTCGTCGCGATCGGTGAATTCGCTGGTGTGGGCGCTGCTTTTCGTCGGCATTTTCGGGCCCGGCGCGCTCGCGGGAACGCTGGCGATCGCCTTCCGCTCGATCGGCTTCGTGGGCAAGCTGTTCGGCGAAGCGCTCGAGGAATCCAACCGCGGACCGATCGAGGCGCTCGAGGCCGCGGGCGCACCCTGGCTGTCGCGGCTGTCCTTCGGCTACTGGCCGCAGGTGAAGCCGGCGTTCTGGTCCATCGCCCTGTTTCGCTGGGACATCAACGTGCGCGAATCCGCCGTGCTCGGACTGGTCGGCGCAGGCGGCATCGGCATGATCCTAGATTCCGCGATGAACCTGTTCCAGTGGGATCGCGTCGCCACGATCCTGATCGCGATCTTCGCCGTGGTTATCCTGGCGGAGGTCGTGGTCACCGTCGTGCGCAAGCGCGTCTTGTAAGATGCGCCGATGACGGTCATCGCGGTGTTCAACCAGAAAGGCGGCGTCGGCAAGACGACGACGGCGCTGAACCTGCTTGCCGGCATCGCGCAGCGCAAGCAGCGCCCGCTCGGCATCGACCTCGATCCGCAGGCGCACCTGTCGGGCATCTTCGGCGCGCATCCGCGGCTGGCCGACGACTCGGTGTATTCGTTTTTCATGCGCCAGCGACCCTTGGCTGACATCGCGCAGATCACTGCCAGCGGCGTCATCATGTGCCCCGGGCATCTCGATCTGACCAAGCTGGACACCCTGCTCGGCAAGGGCGTCAACGTGATCACCAAGTTGCGTACGGCCATGAAGGCAGCCGACGCGCCGCCAGGTCATGTCGTCATCGACTGCTGTCCACTGCTGGGCGTGTTGTCGCTCAACGCGATCTTCGCCTGCGACGTCGTGATCATCCCGGTGTCGGCGGACTACCTGGCATTGCAGGGCGCGCAGCAGGTCGAACGCAGTCTCAACGCGCTCGAACCGGTATTGAAGCGGCGCCTGCCGCGGCGCTACCTGCTCACGCGCTTCGACGCGCGCCGGAAGATGAGTTCGGAGGTGGCGGACCTGATGGCGATGGCGTTCAGGCCCGATGAGATCTGCGTGACGCGCGTCGCCGAAAACGTGAGCCTGGCGGAGAGCCCGGCGCGCCAACTCGATATATTCCGACACGCACCGCAAAGCCGCGGCGCGCGGGACTATCTGGCGCTGGTGGAAGAACTAGTGGGCGCTGGGCTTGTTGCGTAGCATCGAGCGCGCGACCATCGGCATCGTCACCGGGTCGCTGCTGATCATGCCGATCACCGCTTCAAGGTCGAGCGGATCGCTGCGGCGCACTGCTTCGCCGTGACAGGCGATGATTTCGCAGTGGTGATACATCTGGCGCAGGCGCCGCTCCGCATCGTCGCGGCAAGACGCCATGATGCAAATGTTGTCGACACGTTGACCGCTGCGTGTCTTGATATTGAATCCGTACCGGGTCATCAAGATTCTCCCTGCCAGTCGCCTTGGTCACCGGCGCTCGGCTTGCGCTTTGTTGGAACTTCAGCAGCTTGGCGATCGGGCCTGCAATGATAGCTTAGCTTTCGTATGCAAATAGCATACCGGACGGTGAATTTCGCCGCAAAAGCAGAGTACTAGCCGGTTACGGCCATGCAAGTCGCGATCGCCGGATTGGACGCGTATCTGGCCATGCGGCACGCGGCGAGAGCAAGTGCTCACTGATACCTTGGTGCCCCACGGATGAACCTTTTGGGACTGCCCGCGTCGGAGGGCTGCCGGCTGCCGTCGCGCGTCATTATTGGCAGCCGGACGCGCGCGGAAGCCACATTCGGCGCATTCTGCCGGCCGTTTGCGTGTAGCGGCGATAGACCCTGTCCAGTACACCGGCATTGATGGCGACAGCGTGCCGGCGCACAATCGCGGCACCTTGCGCATAGCGTCCGGAGACTAGTCCATGTTCTGTTCCCAATGTGGCCAACGCGTCGCGGATGGCTCGAAGTTCTGCAATCACTGCGGCTCACCGACGGCGGTGATCACGCCTCCGCCCGCGCCCGAACCGGCGCGGACCGCCCCTCCTCCTCCCCCGCCCGCAGCTGCCCCTGCACCAACGCCCACGCCACCGCCGGCCGCGACCCCGACACCGGGGCCGGCGACAGGAAGCGGTGGCAGCACGGGCCCCGCACCTGGCTTCGATTCCGCCAAAGCCGCAGCCGATGCGACGCAACTGGCGCGGGGCATCTTTGCGCGCGTCAAGAACATCCTGCTGACGCCGTCGACGGAGTGGCCGGTCATCGCGGCGGAGCACTCCACGCCGAGCGCCATCTATCTTCGCTATGTCGCGCCGCTGGTCGCGATCGGCGTGATCGCGACCTTTATCGGCCAAACCATGATCGGGACGTCGCTGGGTCCGCTCGGGATGGCGCGCATCAGTGTCGCCGCCGGTGTGGCACACGCAGTCGTGATGTTCGGTCTTTCCTTTCTCCAGGTATTTCTGATCTCGTGGCTGGTCGATGTGCTGGCGCCCACCTTCGGCGGCCAGCGGAATTCACTCGCCGCGCTCAAGCTGACGGCTTACAGCTTTACGCCCGCGTGGGTCGCCGCGCTGCTCAACATCATTCCGATGCTTGGGATCTTCGGCATCCTGGCGGGGCTTTACGGCTTGTATCTGCTCTATCTCGGCCTGCCGGTGCTGATGCGCAACCCCGCGGAAAAATCTATCGGCTACACGATCGTCCTGATCATTTGCGCCGTCGTGCTGTCGATCGTGGTCACGGTCCTTTCGACCTGTACCATCGCCGGCCTCGGCTTTATCGGTCTCGGCAGCATGGCACGACACGGGACAGCGATCGACTCCGCCACGGCCAAGACCGACACCGCGGGCGTGCTCGCCAACATTTTCGGCGGCAAGTCGGACGCGGATCGCGAGCGCGTCAATCAGGCGATGAAAACGCTGGAGAAGATCGGCGACCAGGCCGACAAGGGCGGAACCTCGAACCCGCAGGCGAGTGCCGCCAACGCCGCCGCGGCGATGAACGCGGTCGGGCAGATCATGGCCGGCGGCAAGGACATCCAGCCCATCGACTTTCGCGAACTCAAGGCCATGCTGCCGGCATCGCTGCCGGGCATGCAGCGCAACGAGGCGTCCGGACAAAGCGGCGAAGCCATGGGCGTGAAGGGCTCGAACGCGACTGCGCGCTACAGCGATGGCGCGAATGCCAGCATCCGCATCGAGATCACCGACCTCGGGTCGCTCTCGGGCCTCGCCGCGCTCGCCGGAAAGTTCGATCCAAACATGGAAAAGGAAACCGACTCCGGATACGAGCGCACCAAGCGCATCGACGGCCAACTGGTGCACGAGCGCTACGACCGGCGCGCGAAAAGCGGCGAGGTCAGCGTAATCATCGCCAGCCGTTTCAGCGTGACGGTCGATGGCTCGGGGGTCGAGCCGGCGGCGTTGGCGAACGCACTCAAGGCGATCGACCTGTCGAGCCTCGCAGCGATGACGACAGCGAAGAAGTAGCGCTCGAAGCCCATCAGGCTATTGAAAAGCGTCGCGAGGAGGGCGAGATGCGAGGCGCGAGGTTGCGAGCAACCGCAGCGTACATAGACGTACGTGAGGATTGCGAGCAGCCGAGCAACAACGCAGGTCGCCCCCGCAGCAGCTTTTCAACAGCCTGTTAGCGATCCGCCAGCAGAAAATCTGCCAGTTCAGCGAATCCCGCCCCTGACTCGCTCTCGGTGACGTATTTCGGCGGGCTCCCGCCGCAGTCGCCAAACGCGCGCACGTTGGCCACGCCGACCGAATACGGGAAGTACTCGAACATCGGCGCATCGTTCGGCGAATCGCCGACGAACACGAAGCGCTCCCGCGCCCGATCGAGATCGACGCCGAATTCCTCGGCAAGCAGCGTACGCGTCATCGTCAATTTGTCGTAGGCGCCGAACCAGCCGTTGACGTGGATCGACGAGATCTTGGCGGTGAGGCCTTCGCCGTGCATGAGCGCAACGATGCGCGCGACGCTGTCCGCGGACAGGCGCGGCACGTCCTCGCAGTAATCGATCGCCAGGTCGCTCTCGCGATAGTGCTGGTCCGACGCGACCGCGCATCCTGGAACCTCGCGCAGGATTTTCGTGGCGATCGCCGCGAGGCGCTCGCGTTGCGCGCGACGCTCGTCGGGCGGTGTCGAGAAATACGTCCTGAGCTTGCCCGCGCGTGCGTCGTGGCGCATGTACAGCGCGCCGTTCTCGCCGACGACCGCATCGACCGGCCACATGCGCGCGATGTGATCGCACCAGCCTGCCGGTCGCCCGGTGACGGGGATCACCAGCAACCCTGCCGCGTGCAGCCGTTCCATCGCCGCGTACGCGAGCGCGCTGATCCGGCCGTGCGTCGACAGCGTGTCGTCGATGTCGGTCAGCACGCCTTTGATCTCGCCGCACACCGAGCCGGGCAGCGCCGCGAGCGGCAGCATCTGGCGCGAAGTCATCGGTAGCCGTATTGCTCGAGCAGGTATTTCGACACCGCATCGCGTTGCGTCGCGTCGAGGTGCAGTCCGCACTTGGTGCGGCGCCAGAGGATGTCCTCGGCGCCACGCGCCCATTCCTGCGCCACCAGATAATCGACTTCCACCGCATACAGCGTATGTCCGAAGTGCGTACCGAGATCGGCCACGGCCTTCGCTTCGCCGAGCACGCGCAGGGCCCGCGTCCCGTGCCGGCGCAGCAGCGCGTCGCGGACGACGCCTGGAATATTCGGATAGCGCGCGGCGAGTTCGCGCCCATACGCGGCGACGTCGCCGCGCGGCACATCCCCGCCGGGCAATGGTTCGCTGCGCGTCCACGGACGTCCCATCGACGGAAAGAATGGCGACAGCTCGGACAACGCAGATTCGGCCAGCCGGCGATACGTGGTGATCTTGCCGCCGAAGATCGACAGCAGCGGCGCCTGCTCGCCTTCGCCCCGATCGAGCTTCAGCACGTAGTCGCGCGTGACCGCGGACGGGTCGGCGGAGCCGTCGTCGTACAGCGGCCGCACACCGCTGTAGGTCCACACGACGTCGGCGGGCGTGAGTGCGCGCGCCAGGTACGCGCTCGCGATCTTGCACAGGTAGTCGATTTCGTCGGCCGTGATCGTTGGTCGCTCGTAATCTTCCACCGCAATGTCGGTCGTGCCGATCAGCGAAAAGTCTTCCTGGAATGGAATGACGAAGACGATTCGCTTGTCGGCGTTCTGCAGGATGTACGCGTGGTTGCCGGAATGAACGCGCGGCACCACGATGTGACTGCCCTTGACGTGCCGCACCGACTCCCCGCCGCGCGCGTTCGTCGCCTGGTCGTGGACGCGTTTCACCCAAGGGCCCGCGGCGTTGACGAGCGCACGTGCCCGCAACTCGGCCTGCTCCCCGCGCGCATCGCGAGTGCTCACGCGCCAGACGCCGGCGTCGCGCCTGGCCTCGACCATGCGCGTTCGCGGTCGAATGTCCGCGCCGCGTTCGCGCGCGCCCATTGCATTGACCACGACCAGCCGCGCATCGTCGACGCGCGCATCCGAATAGACGAAGCCTTTGCGAAACTTGGGCTTGAGGCCCGCGCCCCATTTGTCCGCCGTCAGCTCGGCGCCGAACGACGATGGCAGCGTGCGCCGCCCTCCCAGGTGATCGTAGAGGAACAGCCCCGCCCGGATCATCCACGCCGGGCGCAAGTGCGGCTCGTGCGGTAGCACGAACTGCAAGGGCTCGATGATGTGCGGCGCAGCAGCCAGCAGGACTTCCCGCTCGGAGAGCGCCTCCGCCACGAGCCGGAATTCGAAGTATTCGAGATAGCGCAGGCCGCCGTGGATCAGCTTGGTGCTCCACGACGAGGTATGCGCGGCGAGATCGTCCTGTTCGAGCAGGACCGCGCTCAGCCCGCGCCCAGACGCGTCGCGGGCGATGCCGGCGCCGTTGATGCCGCCACCCACGATGGCGAGGTCGAAGATCGGCGGCGCGGGATGGCTCATGGGAGTGCCGTCGCGCTCGTGCGGTACGGAGGCGAAGCAGCGCGCATTCTACCGCAGCGTCCGCGCCGCATCGATGGCAGTCTGCGTTAACATCCCGAACGTCGCAGACCACCGTGCGCGAATGAATTCGCGCCTACAAAGGCTTCGCCATGCTCATCGCCCCCGACATCACCGCGCTCGTTCCGGACATGAAGAGCTGGCGGCATCACCTGCACACCCACCCGGAGACGGCGTTCGAAGAGAGGGCGACGAGCGCGTTCGTCGCCGACAAACTCCGCGCCTTCGGGCTGGAGGTACACACGGGCCTGGCCAAGACCGGCGTGGTCGGCGTGTTGCGTGCAGGTGACAAAGGTGGAGGCAACGATGGTGGCAGCAGTGCTATCGGCCTGCGCGCCGATCTCGACGCACTTCATATTCAGGAGCGTACAGCTGTCGTCCACGCGTCCCGCCACGCCGGCAAGATGCACGCGTGCGGTCACGACGGGCACACGACCATGCTGCTCGGCGCTGCTGCGGCGCTCGCGCGCAGGAAGCATCTGGCAGGGACGGTGTACTTCATCTTCCAACCGGCGGAGGAGAACGAAGGCGGCGGTAGGGTGATGGTCGAAGAGGGGCTGTTCGAGCGCTTCCCGATGCGTGCGGTGTACGGGATGCACAACTGGCCGCGCAAGCCGCTCGGCACCTTCGCCATGCGGGCGGGACCGCTGATGGGCGCCTACGACATCTTCGAGATCATCGTCACCGGCAAGGGCGCGCACGCGGCGATGGCGTATACCGGCAAGGATCCGATGCTGTTCGCGGCGCACACGATCAACGCGTTGCAGACTATCGTTTCGCGCAATCTGCATCCGCTCGACGCGGGCGTGGTCACCGTGACGCAGGTGCACGGCGGCGACACCTGGAACGTGATTCCGCAGGAGGTCGTGCTGCGCGGCACCGTGCGCACCTTCAAGCGAGAGGTGCAGGACACAATCGAGGAACGGATGAAGGGGATCGTCGCCGGCGTCGCGGCGACATTCGACATGAGCGCGACGCTGCGCTACGTGCGCTGCTATCCGGCCACCGACAATGCAACGGCCGAAACGCAGTACGCGATCGCGGCGGCGACGGCCGTGGTCGGCGCCGAGCACGTCGACACCGATCCCACGCCGGAGATGACCTCGGAAGATTTCGCGTTCATGCTGCAGGCGAAACCGGGTTGCTACGTGTGGCTCGGCACCGGCACCGGGCCCGACACGCCGAACATCCACAGTCCGCACTACGATTTCAACGACGATGCGCTCGCCATCGGCACGAGCTACTGGGTGACGCTGGCGGAACAGCAGCTCGGCGTTCGAGGTATCAGCGGAACGCGTACTTGAGGCCTACCCAGTACGAGCGGCCGCGCGGGTCCGTCGATGCGGGGTCGTAGCCGATCTGCGCTGACTGAGTCTGGTTCGAGAACGGCGGATCGCGATCCATCAGATTCTTGATCCCCGCAGAAAAGGTCCAGTTGCCCAGACCCGTGTAGGCGCCGCCGATGTTCCAGATGTCGTAGTCGCCGATCCTCCGCAACTGGGTGCCGGTCGTGGGTCCGGGCGACTGGTCGTACACGCCGGTTTGATAGTTTTGCGTCACGGTCGCCGACCACGGGCCGCGATTCCACCCCAGCAGGAGATAGTGGCGCCAGTAGGGGATCGTGCCCGCGGCATAGTGGTCGACTAGATTCACGTAGCTGCCATTGAGCTGTTGTTGCAGGTATTCGATGTTGTACGTGCCGTTGAATGTCAGCGTGAGCTGGCCCCAGTCCTGCGCCGGGCTCGTGTAGTTGGCGTTGACGTCGATTGCGCTGACTTTGCTGTTGCCGAGGTTGGTGAAGAACTGGTCGATCTGGACGACCGGCCCGGGCAGCGTAGGGTACGCCGGTTGAACCGGGCCCCGGTGGATGAGGTAGCACGTTACGCCGGTGACGCCATCCGGGCACTGCGCAAGGATATCCGCGGGCGGATAGTTGGCGATGCGGTCGTGCAGGAGGATCGAGACGTAGTCCAGTCCCATCGAAAGGCCACGCATAGGCGCCCACGCAGCGCCTACGCTCCACTGGCTCGACCTGATCGGTTGCAGCGAAGGATTGCCGCCGGACAACGCCGGGAACGAGCGATTGCAATCCTGCGCAGATTGCGTGACGGGGCAGCGGGCAGGGTCGCTCAAGTTGCCGACCGTGAAGCCGAATACGGGCGGCAGAAACAAGCCGGGAAGCGTCGGCGCCAGGAAACCGGTGCCCGCGGAAGCGCGCAGCAACACGGTAGATGCGGGCTGCCAGCGCAGCGAAACCTTTGGGTTGGTCGTGCTGCCGAAATCGCTGTAGTGGTCGTAGCGCACGGCGAGATTGGCTTCGAAGTCCTGGAACAGCGGGGCATTGGCTTCCGCGAAAACCGCCCACACGTTGCGGCTTCCGGTGAACGACGGGAACGTCGCCGCGTTCAGTATGTCTCCGGACTCGAGCATGGGGTCGGAGGTCTGGGTCACGCGCTCCTTGCGCACATCGAAGCCTGTCGCCACAGCCAAAGGTCCGCCCGGTAGTGCGTAGACATCGTTGGCTGCGTGAAAATCGAGCGACGTGACGCTCCCGTTGCCCGTCCGCAGGGTCTGGTCGACCAGTGTCGACGTCATTCGATCGTTGACGTCCTGCGTGTTCGGACCGAAGGGATTGACGATACCGCTGTTGAGTATCGGCAACAGCAGGGATTCGCGCGCGAAGCCGCTGTAGCGGCTGTCGACCAGGCTCTGGTTGTAGTTGAAGGCGCCGTCGTAGCTCCAACCCTTCAACAGGCCCTTCATGCCGGCGACCACGTTCCACTGCTGCGAGGTGGGCTCGATGGTTCGCGGTCCAAGCTCCAGCGCTCGCCAGTAGAGGTTCAACGGCCTGCCGTCGACGCCGAAGGATTGCGCGAACGCGTGCG
This sequence comes from uncultured beta proteobacterium, assembly GCA_963726915.1. GTDB lineage: Bacteria > Pseudomonadota > Gammaproteobacteria > Burkholderiales > Casimicrobiaceae > PALSA-1003. The sequence continues at coordinate 220,360 of CAVSEA010000028.1, read as the reverse complement.
GATAGAACGCGCTGGTGGCCGGCAGCAGGAAGCGGCGAACGCCCTGGAATGTGGTCTGGTTGGAAACCTGGGTCGGAGTGACTGCGAAGGTGAAGGTGTTGCGGACATACGTGCTGTTCAAAAAGAACTGATTGTCGGGATCGATTTGCCAAGTCAGCGCACCGACGATGTTGACGCGCTCGCTCGGATCGGAGATCGTGTATTCACCGAGGCCGTTGAAGCGACATTGGTTGGGGAATGCGGCGGTCGGGAACGACAAGGGCGGCGCGCAACTCGGATTGATGTATCCCTTGGCCGGGTCGCCCGTCGGATTGCGCGCGCCGGCAGGCGTGTCGACGTTGGCCGGAACCGAGGTGATGCCCGTGCGGTCGAGGCCTTCGCTGGGGATATACGCGTTCGCGGCGAAGCTGCGGTCGCGGGCCTGGATGCCGCCGTATTTCTGGTAATCGACCATCGCGTAGGCATTGAATTTCTGGGTCGCGAGATCGCCGTAGCCCGCTGCCGCATTGAAATGCGTGGCATACCCGCCCGTATGCTTGGGCGAGGTGTATTGCGCGTAGATTTCCGCGCCCTTATACGTACTGCGCAGGATGAAATTGATCACGCCGGCCACCGCGTCGCTGCCGTAGATCGCAGAAGCGCCGTCCTTCAGAACTTCGACCCGCTCGATTGCCGACATGGGGATCGAGTTCAGATCGCCACCGACGTTTGCAAACGCGTAGGTCGCAATGCGGCGGCCGTTCAACAGGATCAAGGTATTCTGATAGCCGAGGCCGCGCAGCGCTCCGCCCGCGAATCCAGGCTGCATGCCATTCCCCAGCCCCTGGTTCTCGTTGAACGCGCTGAAGCTCATCGTCGCCGAGATGGTGTTGACGAGCTGCGCTGCGGTCAGAATATTGGCGCGCTCGATTTCCTCGCGCGTGATCACCTGCACCGGCAATCCGGACTGGCCGTCGATGGCGGGAATGTGCGTTCCGGTTACCGTCACCTTGTCGAGAACTTCGACGGCCGACGCAGGACCCGAGGCGAGTGGTGCGGACATGAGCGCAAGCCATGCGGCGCCGGTGCCGGCGCCCCGAAGGTGTGCGAGCGCATCGGCGATTTTTTTTCGCCTGGGTCTCATGCGGTCCTCCCGGTTCGCGGCGAGCGCGGCGGGTTTTTTGATTGGATGTCGTGCCGATCTTACGGGCCGATGGTTCGGGCCGCAAGCAGGTTGCGCCAAAACCCACACGACCATGTGGGGCACCGGAGACTGAAGACCTGCCTTGGACCGTCGCATTTGCCGGATTTAGAGTCTTGCTGCATCATCCGGGCCTCATGAAATACTTGGAATTCCCTTCGTGGCGCCATCGACGCGATGACGCGACCCCGGTGGCGACGAACCGCCGCTGTTTTCTCGCGATGGTTGCGGGCGGATTGATGGGCGTGGCGATGCCCGCGCGGTCGCAGCCGAACGTCGGCAGCAAGCGAATCGTGTTGCTGAGCGAAGGACCCTACGAATTGCCACCGCCGATGGTCATCGAAGGGTGGCGCGCGCGCGGCTGGATCGTGGGCCAAAACCTTTTTCTCGATCGTCGATTCGCGCAGCGGCCCGAGGAGCTTCCCGCCCTTGCCGCCGAGCTGCTCGCTTTCAATCCCGATGTCATCATCACTTTCGGAGTGCCCGCCGCCCGCGCGATGAAACGGGCAACCAGTACGATCCCGATCATATTCAACGTCGGCAGCGATCCGGTGGAAGCGGGCCTGGTCGCGAGCCTGGCAAGACCGGGCGGCAACCTGACGGGTTATTACAATGGCCTCTATGACGAGAAGAAGCTGCAATACATAAAGGAGATCCAGCCCCGTGCCAAGCTCGTGGCCTACCTGGACAGCGTCGGGCCTCGCATCGAGCATGCCGCGCATAGCCTGGGCATGCGCGCGCAGGGTGTCCGGATTTCAGGCAAGCACGAGCTGGAGCGTTTTTTCGAGGCGTTGCGCGTCATGCGGGCCGATGCGGTCGTGCTGCCGTCACTCACGTGGATCAGGAAGGACAGTGTCGACTTGATAGCGTCAAGATTGCTGTCGATGAGGCTGCCGGGCATTGGCGCCAATCGAAATTTCGCCGAGGCAGGCGGGCTGATGTCGTTCGGGGCCAGGAATCCGAACGCCAATATATTCAACTTGTTCGACAAGCTGCTGCGCGGCGCCAATCCCGCCGAGACGCCGGTGGAGCTGCCGACCGAATTCGACCTGGTCATCAACGCTGTGACGGCGAGCGCCATCGGCCTGACGGTGCCTAAGGCGCTCGAGCTCCGGGCTGATCACGTCATCCGGTAGCGCGGCCACGCGTAAAGCGCGCCCGCCTGTGCGCGCAATCCCAATTCCACGCATGTAGGCGGCGCAAGATGCGCGCCCGCTTTCGCAGGCAGCGAGCTACTTCCGGCCCTTGCGCAGGTGACGAATCGCTGCGAGTTGCGCCAGCGCTCCCGCCAATTCGCTCTCGGCGCGCGCGATCTCCTCTTTCGAGGTCTTGTTCTGCATCGCCTCTTCGGCCGCCAGCTTGGCTTCGATCGCCTTGGCTTCGTCGAGGTCGTGCGCGCGAATCGCCGTGTCGGACAGGACGGTCACCACGTCGGGCTGCACTTCCAGGAAGCCGCCCTGCACGAAGACCACCTGCTCCTCGGCCTGCCCAGGGACCTTGATGCGCACCGCGCCCGGCTTGATCTGCGTGATCAGCGGCGTGTGCTTCGGGTAGATGCCCAGTTCACCCATGACGCCGGGCAGGACGATGAACTCGGCGTCGCCCGAGAAGATCGACGCTTCCGCGCTGACGACATCGACGTGGATGGTATTGGCCATGGCTATTGCAGCGTCTTGGCTTTCTCGGTGGCTTCCTCGATGCCGCCGATCATGTAGAACGCCTGCTCCGGCAGGTGATCGCACTCGCCGTCGACGATCGCCTTGAAGCCGCGGATCGTATCCTTGAGCGAAACGTACTTGCCCGGCGATCCGGTGAAAGTCTCGGCGACGTGAAACGGCTGCGACAGGAAACGCTGGATCTTGCGCGCGCGCGCCACCGCCAGCTTGTCCTCGGGCGAGAGTTCGTCCATGCCGAGAATGGCGATGATGTCGCGCAGCTCCTTGTACTTCTGCAGCGTCTGCTGCACGCGCCGCGCGGTGGTGTAGTGCTCTTCGCCGACCACGTGGGGGTCGAGCTGGCGCGAGGTCGAATCCAGCGGGTCCACCGCGGGATAGATACCGAGCGAGGCGATGTCGCGCGAGAGCACAATGGTGGAATCGAGGTGGCCGAAGGTCGTGGCGGGCGAGGGATCGGTCAAGTCGTCCGCAGGGACGTACACCGCCTGGATCGAGGTGATCGAGCCGGTCTTGGTCGAGGTGATGCGCTCCTGCAATTCGCCCATCTCCGCGGCGAGCGTCGGCTGGTATCCCACCGCCGAAGGCATGCGGCCCAGCAGCGCGGACACTTCGGTGCCGGCCAGCGTGTAGCGATAGATGTTGTCGATGAATAACAGCACGTCGCGGCCTTCGTCGCGGAAATATTCGGCCATCGTGAGCCCGGTCAGCGCGACGCGCAGGCGGTTGCCCGGCGGCTCGTTCATCTGGCCGTACACCATCGCCACCTTGGACTCTTCGAGATTGTCCATCTTCACCACGCCTGCTTCACGCATCTCGTGATAGAAGTCGTTGCCTTCGCGCGTGCGCTCACCGACGCCGGTGAACACCGACAAGCCGGCGTGCTGCGTCGCGATATTGTTGATGAGCTCGAGCATGTTGACGGTCTTGCCCACGCCCGCACCGCCGAACAGTCCCACCTTGCCGCCCTTGGCGAACGGGCACACGAGATCGATCACCTTGATGCCTGTTTCAAGCAGTTCGGTCGAGGGCGACAGCTCCTCAAACGAGGGCGCATCGCGGTGGATCGGCATCCTCTTCTCGGCGCTGACCGGCCCTTGCTCGTCGATCGGACGGCCGAGCACGTCCATGATGCGTCCCAGCGTCTTCGGTCCGACCGGCACCGAAATACCGGCTCCCGTGTTCGTCACCTTCATGCCGCGCCGCAGGCCGTCGGCGGAGCCGAGGCAGATGGTGCGCACGACTCCGTCGCCCAGTTGCTGTTGCACCTCTAGCGTCAGGTCGCTGTTAGCGAGCGTCAACGCATCGTAGATGCCCGGCAGCGAATCACGTGTGAACTCGACGTCGATCACCGCGCCGATACACTGGACTATCGTTCCCTCATTCATAACCTTGCCCTCGTTATTGGGGACAGACCAAGTTTTTTGCGAGCCTGCAATTGAAGCTGGGGTCACAATCAAAAACGTGGTCTGTCTCCTATTCCCTTAAACCGCTGCCGCGCCACCGACGATCTCGGAGAGTTCCTTGGTAATCGCCGCCTGCCGATTCTTGTTGTAGATCAGCTGCAGCTCCTCGATGATCGTCGCCGCGTTTTCCGATGCGGACTTCATCGCCACCATGCGCGCGCTCTGCTCCGAAGCCATGTTTTCGTTGACTGCCTGATAGATGATTGCCTCGATGTAGCGCGTCAACAGGCCTTCCAGCACGCTCTTGGCGTCGGGCTCATAGATGTAGTCCCACGGATACGCGCGCTTTTCGGCTTCTTCGCCGATATCCACGATGGGCAGCACCTGCAAGTCGACCGGCGTCTGCTTCATCGTGTTTACGAAACGTGTCGCCACGATGTGCAGCTCGTCGATCTTGCCGTCGAGGTAGAGGTCGAGCTGCACCTTGACCGGCCCGATGACCTTGTCCAGATGCGGCCGGTCCCCCAGGTTGATCACCTGCGAGACGATGTTGGCCTTGAGCCGCTGCATGAAGCCGAGGCCCTTGTTGCCGATGGCCGTGACCTGCACCTCCACCCCGCTCGCCTGCCATGCCTTCATCTTGACCAAAGCAAGCCGCATCGCATTGGTGTTGAGGCCTCCGCACAGGCCCTTGTCGGAAGTCACCACGATCAGGCCCACGCTCTTGACCTCCGGACGCTTCAGCAGAAACGGGTGCCGGTATTCCGTATTGGCGTGTGCGAGATGGCGCACGATCGCCACCAGGCGACCGACGTACGGGCGCGCGGAGCGCATGCGGTCCTGCGCCTTTTTCATCTTGGAGGCCGCAACCATTTCCATTGCCTTGGTGATCTTGCGCGTGCTCTGCACGCTCTTGATCTTGTTGCGGATTTCTTTCGAGCCGGCCATGACGGGAGTCCCTAGTACGCGCCGTTCTTCTTGAAGTCCTCGATCGCCGCAGTGAGCTGTTTTTCGCCGTCGGCATCGAGATCCTTGGAGGATTCGAGCTTGTCGAAGAACGTGGCGTACTTGCTCTTCACGTATGCGCGCATCGCCGTCTCGCAGGCCAGCGCCTTCTCGACCGGCACATCGTCGAAGTAGCCTTTGGTCACCGCGAACAACGTCAACGCCTGCTCGGCAACCGACAGCGGCGCGTATTGCGGCTGTTTCATGAGCTCGGTCACGAGCCGGCCGCGATCGAGCTGCTTGCGCGTCGTCTCGTCGAGGTCCGACGCGAATTGCGCGAACGCCGCGAGTTCCCGGTATTGCGCCAGCGCCAGTCGCACGCCGCCGCCAAGCTTCTTGATGACCTTGGTCTGCGCGGCGCCGCCGACGCGCGACACCGAGATGCCGGCGTTGATCGCGGGCCGGATGCCCGAATTGAACAGGTCGGTTTCCAGGAAAATCTGGCCGTCGGTGATCGAGATCACATTCGTCGGCACAAACGCGGTGACGTCCCCCGCCTGCGTTTCGATGACGGGCAATGCGGTCAGTGATCCTGTCTTGCCCTTGACTTCGCCCTTGGTGAATTTCTCGACATAGTCTTCGTTGACCCGCGCCGCGCGCTCCAACAGCCGGGAGTGCAGGTAGAACACGTCGCCGGGATACGCCTCGCGTCCAGGCGGCCGGCGAAGCAACAGCGAGATCTGGCGGTACGCCCACGCCTGCTTGGTCAGATCGTCGTAGATGATCAGCGCGTCCTGCCCGCGATCGCGGAAGTACTCGCCCATCGTGCAGCCCGAATACGGGGCAATGTACTGCATCGCCGCCGAGTCCGACGCCGACGCGACGACGACGATGGTGTAGGCCAGCGCGCCCGTCTCTTCGAGCTTCTTGACCACGTTCATGATCGACGAGGCCTTCTGGCCGATCGCGACATAGATGCAGAACAGGTCCTTGCCCTTCTGGTTGATGATCGTGTCGATCGCGACCGCGGTCTTACCGGTCTGCCGGTCGCCGATGATCAATTCGCGCTGACCGCGCCCGATCGGCACCATCGCGTCGATCGCCTTGAGCCCCGTTTGCACCGGCTGCGCCACGCTCTTGCGCGCGATCACGCCGGGCGCGACCTTTTCGATGACGTCGGTCAGCTTGGCGTTGACGGGACCCTTGCCATCGATCGGCTGGCCCAGTGCGTTGACCACTCTGCCGATCAGCTCCGGCCCGATCGGCACTTCCAGGATCCGCCCCGTGCACTTGACGATGTCGCCTTCCGAGATGTGCTCGTATTCGCCGAGAATCACCGCGCCGACCGAATCGCGCTCGAGGTTGAGCGCGAGGGCGAAGGTGTTGCCCGGGAACTCGAGCATCTCGCCCTGCATCGCGTCCGACAATCCGTGAACGCGGCTGATGCCGTCGGATACGGTGACCACCGTCCCCTGCGTGCGCACCTCGGCGCCCGTGTCGAGATTCTGGATCTTGCTCTTGATCAGTTCGCTGATTTCGGATGGATTCAACTGCATGATTTTTCCTCGCGCTTTGCCGCGGTTGTCACCGCCAGCGTTGCGTCAGTTTCGACATCAGGTTCGCAAATGGGTAGCCAACGCCTGCAGTTCGCCACGGACCGATCCATCGATGACGGTGTCACCCACGACGATGGTCGCGCCACCGATCAGTTCGGGGTCGATGTCGACAATTGCTTCGATCTTCTTGCCGAAACGCTTTTCCAGCGCCGCCTTGAGCGCGGCGAGCTCGCTGTCCGTGACCGGGAACGCGCTCGAGATGTGCGCACGTGCCACGCCATCGGCGTTGTCTTTCAGCGTGTCGAATATCTGGCGTATCTCGGGCAGCAGACCGATCCGGTCGGATTCCACCAGCACGCGGACGAAACTTCGCCCTTCGGCCGTGAGCTTGTCACCGCAGAGCGAGAACAACAACGACTCCTTGTCGCCCCCCGATAGCTTGGGGTTGTCGAGCGCGGCGTGCACCTTGGGATCCGTGACCACGGCGCTTGCCAGCTTGAGCATCTCGGCCCAAACGGGCAGGGCATCGTTTTCGCCCGCCAATGCGAATGCAGCTTGCGCGTACGGCCTGGCGACGGTGATGAGTTCGGCCATGGTCGTTGCCTAGAGTTGCTTCTGGATTTCGGCAAGCAACGCGGCATGCGCCTTCGGGTCGACTTCGCGCTTGAGGATCTTGGCCGCCCCGGCAACCGCAAGCTCGGCCACCTGGTTGCGCAAGGATTCCTTGGCGCGAAACACTTCCTGCTCGATCTCGGCCTTGGCGGCCGCAAGTATGCGATCGCCCTCCGCCTTTGCCGCACCCTTCGACTGCTCGATCGTCTCGCTCTTGAGCTTCTCGCCTTGCGCGATGATTTCGGAGACGCGCGCCTTCGCGTCGGCCATCATTTCCGCGATTCGCGCCTCGGCCTTCGACAAGCTCTGGCGACCTTCCTCGCCGGCGGCCAGCCCGTCTGCGATCTGCTTCTGGCGGGTATCGATGGCCTGCATCAGTGGCGGCCAGATGAATTTCGCACAGAAGAGAATGAAGACGAAAAAGGCGACCGCCTGCATGAACAGCGTCAAATTGATATTCATGACTGCCTCTCTCTCCGCAGAGCCCGCCGGGCGTTATTTACTTGAGGCCGGCCGGGATCAGCGGATTGCCGAAGGCGAACAGCATCGCCAGGCCCACGCCAATGATGAACGACGCATCGATCAGGCCAAGCAGCAGGAACACCTTCGCCTGCAGCGCCGGGATCATCTCCGGCTGCCGCGCTGCGCCTTCGAGGAAGCGCGAGCACATGATGCCGACGCCGATGCACGCGCCGAGCGCGCCGAGGCCGATGATGAGGCCGATGCCGATACCGGTGGAGGCCTGGATCTGCGCGATCAGTTGCAGCTTGTCCATTTGTTGCCCTTTCTGAACGGGGTTGAAGATTGTCGTGATGAAACAGCGGCGAATGCGGTAGTACTAGTGATGTTCATGCGCCATTGCGATATAAACGACGGTCAGCATCATGAAAATGTACGCCTGCAAGGCGACGATCAGAATGTGAAAGATCGACCAGCCCACATGCAGCAGCCCGCCGATGATGACGCCGACCGCGCCGGTTGCCGCCCACAAGCCGAGCAACATGAAGATGATCTCGCCAGCGTACATGTTGCCGTACAACCGCAGCGAGTGTGAAAGAGGCTTCGAAATGTACTCGACCAAGTTGAACAACAAATTGAAGGCGATTAGCAGCGGTGATGCCCACAGGGGCCGTATACCGAATGGCGTGCAAAATAGTTCGTACAGCCAGCCGCCGAGGCCTTTGTTCTTGATGCTGAAGTAGATCATCATCGCAAACACGGACAGCGCCAGCGCAAAGGTGGTATTGACGTCCGCCGTCGGCACGGGACGCCACTCATGCTGATGAAACACGTTCGCGAAAACCCATGCCGTGATATCGACGGGCAGAAAGTCCATCGCGTTCATGAACAGGACCCAGACGAAGACCGTGAGGGCAAGCGGCGCAACAAAGCGGGGATCCTGATTGAAAAGGCTCTTGACCTGGTCGTTGACGAACTGGACCGACAACTCCACGAAGGCCTGCGTCCTGGAGGGCACCCCGGAGGTGGCTTTGCGTGTAACCAGCCAGATAAGTCCCAGCGTCAGCACGCCAAGGAAGACCGAGGTGATAACGGTATCGTAGTTGATCGTCCAGAACCCCCCGGATTCCCTGACAGGCTCGGCAAAGAACGTGAGGTGATGCTGTATATAGCTCGTTGCGTCGAGTTGCTGTTCCGCAGCCATCGCCGATCCTCGCCCCGTCGATCAGTCTTGAACCAATATCGCCGCCTGCGACACCAATACGGTGACAACAAACGCCGAAAAGAACGCCGCATGCACAACGTCGTGGTAGTTAGTAAGTACTAGCCACAGTTGCAGCACGATGACCGTAATCTTTCCCGCCTCGGCCCGCAGCATCGTTCGCATGGTACCCGTCGCGGTCTCCGACGGATTGATCGCAATCAATACGGCGAAGACTGCGCCTGCCGCAATGTTGACGACCCCACCCAAAACCGCCGACAGTGCCCCATTCCATCCGGCCCAAATCGCGGCGACCGCGGCCAAGGCCAGGGTCGCCGTCGCCTGCCAAACTGCGACACGGCGGAGCGGAAAACCGGGGGATCGGTTCGGGCGGGAGGTTGACACCAATGCCGCAGCAAACTTATGGATTATAGGGTTTTTCGCGGCGACGCGTCAACGAATGCTGCGGTGCGGGAACCCCGCCGCGAGCGCTCATCCGCCCGACAGCGCGCACACGATCATGACCTCGTCCGCGTCGCGCAACTCGGGCTCGAGATTCGTCGCCGGCATGCCGTTGATGAAGAACCTGATGTGCCGGCGGATGTGGCCTTGCTCGTCGATCACCCGAAAGCGTAGACCCGGGTAGCGCTGGTCGAGGTCGGCGAGCACAGCCGAGAGCGTGGCGCCTTTGGCCGCGACGACTGCGGCGTCCGCCGTATAACTGCGCAGTGGGGTGGGAATCCGCACCCGCACCGAGCCGTCGTTCACGCCACTTCGACCGCGTAGATATGCGGCAGGTGCGCGGCGATGCATTTCCAGCTGCGGCCCTCGTCGCGGCTCGCCCACACTTCGCCGCTCGTGGTCGCGAAGTACACGCCGGTGGGTGTCGCAAGATCGGCGGTCATCGCCTGGCGCTTCACCGTGAACCACGCCTGCGTCTTCGGCATCCCCGTCGCCTGCCGTTGCCACGACTTCCCGCCGTTCACCGAGCGGTAGGCCGCAGGCTTGCCTCCTGGCGAGACGCGCGGCCAGACGCTGCCGCCATCCATCGGAAACACCCACAGCGTGTCGGGATCGCGCGGATGCAGCACCATCGGAAAGCCGATCGCGCCGACACTCTTGGGCATCGTCGCACCCAGGTCGTGCCATTGCTCGGCCGGCCGGTCGAGGCGGTAGATGCCGGTATGGTTCTGCTGGTAGAGACGGTCGGGCAGCAGCGGATGCAGGCGCACGCAATGTGGATCGTGTCCGTACTCAGCGTTGGGATCGGGCAGGAAATCCGCGCGCAAGCCGCGATTGAGCGGCCGCCAGTTCGTGCCCGCGTCCTGGGACTCGAACACGCCGCCGCTCGACATGCCGATATACATGTGTGCCGGGTTGCGCGGGTCGATGAGGATCGAGTGCAGCTTCGGCCCGTCGGGCGTGCCGTCCTTGTCGTCGCCGCACCACGCCTTGCGCTGCGGGTGTTCATTGAAGCCGTCGACGCCGCGCCAAGAAGCCCCGCCGTCGTCGGAGCGAAACAGTCCTTGCGGCGATGTCCCAGCGAACCAGGTGCCGGGCTGCGACGCATGTCCCGGCGTCAGCCAGAACGTATGATCGACGACGCGGCCGCCACCCTCGCGAAATGCGGGCGGCTGCTTGGCTTCGTGCCAGGTGCGTCCGCGATCCTGCGAGCGAAACACCGTCGGGCCGAGGTGGCCGGTGCGGGCCGCGGCGAGCAGGACCCTGCTGTCGCGCGGATCGGCGATGCAGTGATGCACGATGTGGCCGAGGAACTGCGGCCCGACGACTTTCCAGGTTCGGCGCGCGCCATCGGTATGGATTTGCCACAGCCCCTTGCGCGTGGCGACGAGCAGTGTAAGCCTGCGTTCGCGGGCGGGTTTCTTTGCCTGCACCATGGTGCACCCCTGACTGGATCCGCAATGGCGGACTGCAGAAGTTACGCTTTCATGCGAGCGGCGACAAGACTCTGATTGGATCGACGCACCACGGCACGGCGCCGAATTTCCGCTACAATCATCGACCAATCGCGCAGCGCCACGCCGGCTCGCGCCCGTAACGAGGAGATACCATGACGATCAAGGTTGGCGACCGGCTTCCTGCCGGCAGTCTGAACGAATACATCGAAGTCGAATCCGCCGAATGCAAGATCGGCCCCAACGAATTCAAGGTCGAAGATCTGACCCGCGGCAAGAAGGTCGTGGTGTTCGGGCTGCCCGGCGCGTTCACGCCGACATGCTCCGCCAAACACGTTCCCGGATACGTCGCCAAATACGATCAGCTCAAGGCCAAGGGCGTTGCCGACATCATCTGCATGTCGGTCAACGATGCATTTGTCATGGGGGCGTGGGCCAAGGACCTGAAGGCCGGCGGCAAAGTGCGCCTGATGGGAGACGGCAGCGCCACCTACACGAAAGCGCTCGGTCTCGAGCTGGATCTGGTGGCGCGTGGCATGGGCGTGCGCTGCCAACGCTTCTCGGCGCTGATCGAAGACGGCGTCGTGAAGACGCTCAACATCGAGGGACCGGGCAAATTCGAGGTCTCCGACGCGGACACGATGCTCAAGCAACTCGGCTAAAGGAGTCGCTCGGATTGCAAGAAAACGGCGCCACGTGGCGCCGTTTTTCATTCCGTCATGCAGTGGGCCCTAGCGACAGGATTCATCTGGAGGAAGCAGCTGACGCCCGACGCTACTCGACCTTCTGGTCCGCGCGCAGCAGGATCTCCTGCGGAAACGTGATGCCGAGTGCCTTGGCGGCCTTCAAATTGACGACCAGCTCGAATTCCGAAGGTTGCTCGACCGGCAGATCGCCAGGCTTGGCACCCTTCAGGATTTTGTCGATGTAGCTGGCGACGACCTTGTGCAGGTTGCGCGCGTTGGGTCCGTAACTCATCAGCCCGCCCGCTTCCACCTGGATCCCATAGTTATAGATTGCGGGCAACCCGGATGCTGCCGCGAGTTCAGCGATTCGTTTCCGATTTCCAATCGTCAGCGAATCCGCAACCACGACCAGCCCTTGCGCTCGCTCCTTCGCCATCGACGCAAATGCGCGCTCGATTTCCTCCGTCGATGTCGCCTTCGTCGGTAGCACCACCAATCCCAGCGATTTTGCCGCCGTCGCAATCGCATTGACCACGGCCGGATGCATGGGGTTCGCGGTATACAACACGGCAATGCGCGTCGCCTTGGGCACGACCGCATGCAACAGCTCCAGCGGCTTTGCCGCCATGTCCAGGCCCAGATTGGCCACGCCGGTCACATTGCCGCCTGGGCGCGCAAGGCTCGCTACGAAGCCGCTGCCAACGGGATCGGCAACGCCGAGCATCACGATCGGGATGGTTCTTGTCGCCTGCATGGCGGCTTGCGTTCCCGCGCTCGCGCCGGCGACGATGATGTCTGGTTTGAGTGCAACGAGTTCGGCGGCAAGAGCCGGGAGCCGCTCGGGCATGTTCTCCGAATCGCGGCGCTCGAACACGACGCTCTTGCCATCGCGGTAGCCCAGGTCACGCAAGGCGATTTTGACGTCGTCCCTGAATTCGATGTCGGACGACGGCGAACCAGTTCCAAGCCAGGCGATGCGATAGACCCGCGCGTCCTCGGCCGCCATCGTGCCGAGAGGCAGGGATAGTGCGGCGGCAGCTGAGGCGAGCAGGAATCTTCTGCGTAGTTTCACGATGATGGATTCATCACGCGCCGCACTGCCGACGAGTCCTTTGCAGGATGCCGTCGAGCTGCTCGAGATTCGAATAGCTTACCATCACCCGCTCTTGCTCCGGTTCCCGCTACGGCTCTTGCTCCGCTGACAGGTTGAGCCAGATCAAGCGCGCTTGAATCAGTGGCGGACGAGGCCGCGGCCCGGCCATAGAATGGCAAGAGGAAGTCAACCATAGAGGTGGCCCATGAAAGTCCTTGTCGCGACCGATGGTTCCAAGCACGCCCTCCACGCAGTCAAGTACGCCGCCAGGCTCGTGCGCCTGCTCCGTTCGGGCTCCACAGGCATCACGCTCGTCAGCGTCCACGACGACGCCGGCCTGCGCCACGCGAAGGCATTTGTAGGCAATGCAGAGGTCGCGGACTATCTTCGCGAACTCAGCGAAAAAGAGCTCAAATCGGCACGAAGATTTCTCGACGCGGCAGGGGTCAGACACGATATGGAAATACGCATCGGTCACGTGGCGCATGAAATCTGCGCCTGTGCGAACGCAGGCAAGTTCGACCTGATCATCCTCGGCTCGAAAGGGCGTACCGCGATCGCGGATTTGCTGCTCGGCTCGGTCGCCCAGCGTGTCCTGGCGACCGCGAAACAACCGGTATTGCTGGTGAAGTAGAACGACCGCGGATTGGCGTCGAGACGCCGGCATCACGCGCGCTCACCCTGGATAACGCGATGTACAGTGGCCTGAGCGAAGTCGAAGCGCGCAATCGCCTTGCCCAGGACGGCCCGAACGAACTGCCGACTTCCAGGCCGCGCGGCGTGCTGCGCCTGCTTCGCGACGTCGTGCTCGAGCCGATGTTCCTGCTGCTCGTGGCCTGTGGCGCCATCTACATGGCGCTCGGCGATCGGCGCGAGGCGCTCATGCTGCTCGGCTTCGTCTTCGTCGTCATGGGCATCAGTTTCGTTCAGCAGCGTCGCACCGAACGCTCGCTCGAGGCTCTTCGCGATCTGTCCAGTCCGCGCGCACTGGTTGTGCGCGACGGGCTCGCGCGCCGCGTCGCCGGGCGCGAATTGGTATGCGAGGACATCGTGCTCCTGGCCGAGGGAGACCGGGTGCCGTGCGACATGCATCTGGTCGAATCTTCGAATCTCGCAGTCGACGAATCCCTGCTGACCGGCGAGTCCGCGCCCGTGCTCAAGGCGGCGGAACCCATTGCAGACGGCGCGACCGCGATGGCCGGCGAGCACAGTGCGGGAACGGTTTTCTCCGGAACCTTGGTCACCCAAGGCACGGCGCGCGGACGCGTGATCGCGACCGGGGAGCGCAGCGCCCTCGGTCGCATCGGCAAGTCGCTTGAAAGCCTGGGTGGCGAGAGCACGCCGATCCAGCGCGAAACGCGTCGCATCGTGAATCAGGTGGCCGCAGTCGGCCTTGCGCTGGCTGGCGGCCTTGCCATCGCCTATTGGGTGTTGCGCGGCGATTGGCTGCACAGTTTGCTGGCCGGACTCACCTTCGCGATGGCCATCCTGCCGGAAGAGTTACCGGTCGTGCTCACGCTCTTCCTGGGACTCGGCGCCTGGCGGCTGGCACGCGAGCAGGTGCTGGCGCGAAGCATCCCCGCCGTCGAATTGCTGGGCGCGACGACCGTGTTGTGCGTCGACAAGACCGGCACGCTGACCGCCAATCGCATGGCAGTCAGACGCCTGTGGTCGGAAGCCGCGGCGTACGACACGTTGCAGGCAGGCGACACATCGCTGCAGGAGGCATTGCACGGCGTTCTGGAGTTTGCCGTGCTGGCCAGTCACCGCCGTGCTTTCGATCCGATGGAGTCGGCCATCGCGAGCGCCGGGCAACGCTTGCTGGCCAACACCGAGCACCTGCATGCGGACTGGGCCTTGATCGATGACTATCCCTTGTCGCGCGAAATGCTGGCCATGTCCCGGGTTTGGCAGTCGCGCAATCGCCGCGCGCGAATGATTGCGGCCAAAGGCGCGCCCGAGGCCATCGTGGACTTGTGCCACCTCGATGCCGCGCGTCGCGCGAGGATCGCCGACCAGGTCTCGGCCATGGCGGAAGACGGGTTGCGCGTGCTTGGGGTCGCGCAAGCCACCTTTGCTGAAGACGTCCTGCCGGTGAATCAGCATGACTTCGAATTCGAGTTCCTCGGTCTGCTTGGGCTGGAGGACCCGGTGCGGCCCGAGGTTGCTCAGGCGATTGCCGAGTGTCGCGCGGCCGGCATTCGCGTGGTGATGATGACGGGTGATCATCCTGTCACCGCGATGTCGGTGGCGCGGCAGGTGGGATTACCGGTCGAAGGCGCTGCGATCACCGGGGCCGAGCTCGCCGTACTGAGCGACGACGAACTGCACACGCGGCTTGGCCATACGCACATCTTCTGCCGCGTGCAACCCGACCAGAAATTGCGCCTGGTCCGCGCGTTTCGGGCGCGCGGCGATATCGTGGCCATGACCGGCGACGGCGTGAATGACGCGCCGGCGCTGAAAGCTGCCGACATCGGCATCGCGATGGGCGCACGGGGTACCGACGTGGCGCGGGAAGCCGCCGATCTGGTCCTGCTGAACGACGACTTTTCGTCCATCGTGACCGCCGTGCGCTACGGACGGCGGGTCTTCGCCAACCTGCGCAAAGCGATCGTATTCGTGGTGGCCGTGCATGTTCCCATCGTCGGCCTGTCCCTCGCGCCGGTGTTCATCGGCTGGCCGATATTGCTGATGCCTGTGCACATTCTGTTCCTGCAATTGATCATCGACCCGGCCTGCTCGGTGGTGTTCGAGGCCGAGCCGCTCGACGCCAATGCCATGAAGACCGGCCCGCGCCCCGCTGCTGCTCGTCTGTTCGATTCGGTGGTCCTCACGCGTGGTCTCTGGCAGGGCGCCGGGTTGCTGGCGATATTGCTGGGCGTGTATGCGGGCGTCCGATCGTCCGCAAACTCCGACGAGATGGCGCGCGCGATGACGTTCATGGTGCTCGTGCTGGCCAACCTCGGATTGATCCACGCGAACCGGGCCTGGGGCCGCACGTCGTGGCGCGCCTCCGGCACGTTCAACAGCCACTTCGGGTGGATCGCACTCGCCACGCTCGTCTTGCTGGGCTGCGTGCTCGCCGTTCCCGAGATCAGCCGCCTGTTCTCGTTCGTTCAGCCGACGCCCAGCTTGCTCCTCGCCGGCGTCGCGATGGCACTGGTGAGCCTGCTGTGGTTCGAGGGCGTCAAATGGGCGCTCAGCAGGCGCGAGGCTTCGGCGCGTTGAGCTGCTGTGCAAGGCTTGCAACTGTAACGCTGCGCGACGCCTATCCTTTGCGCAGCTTGTGCAGGATGCCGTCGAGCTGCTCGAGGCTCGAGTACGCAATCACGACCCGCCCGGCACCATTGCGCGTCGGCTCGATGCGCACGCTGGCGCCGAGGATGTCCGCCAGCTCGCGCTCGAGCCGAGCCACGTCGCCATCGGGCTGCTTGCGACGCGCGGGCTTGGCGCGACGCGCCGAGGGTGCCAGCAGCGCGTGCACCAATCGTTCCGCGTCGCGTACCGACAGGTTCTGCGCGACGATGCGCCCCGCTGCCGACACCTGGCTCGCCGCCGGCAGCGCGAGCAGCGCGCGCGCGTGCCCCATGTCGAGCTTGTCGGCCAATAGCAGCGCTTGCACCGGCTTCGCGAGTTGCGTCAGTCGCAACAGATTGCTGACCGCGCTGCGCGAGCGTCCAACCGCCGTCGCCGCCGCGTCGTGCGTGAGCTTGAATTCCTCGATCAGCCGCGCGATGCCTTGCGCTTCCTCGAGCGGATTGAGGTCTTCGCGTTGAATATTCTCGATCAACGACAGCGCCAGTGCAGCCTGGTCCGGCACGCTGCGCACCAGGGCCGGGACGTGCTTGAGTCCCGCCCGCTGCGCCGCGCGCCAACGCCGCTCGCCGGCGATGATCTCGAAGCGCGCGCCCTCGATCGGCCGCACCAGGATCGGCTGCATGACGCCTTGCGCCTTGATCGACTCGGCCAATTCCGCGAGCGAAGTTTCGTCCATGCGCGCGCGCGGTTGATACCTGCCGGGTTGCAGCCGCTCCAGCGCGATCGATTGCAACGATTCGCCGCCGCCGTCCTCGGTGCCCGAGAGCAGTGCGTCGAGCCCGCGGCCGAGTCCCTTGAGCTTAGCCATGCGCGGATCCTTGCGTGGTCGTGACCGCGGCCTCGTCCCGCCGCAGCATTTCGCCCGCGAGCGCCAGATACGCCTGCGCACCTTTCGACGATTTATCGAGATGCAACGCGGGGATGCCGAAGCTCGGCGCTTCCGCGAGACGGATATTGCGCGGGATCACCGTTCGGTACACTTTTTCACCGAAATGTTTTTGCAGATCCGCCGACACGTTCAGCGCGAGCGTATTGCGCGGATCGTACATCGTGCGCAGCAGGCCCTCGACTTCGAGCCTCGGGTTCAAGTGCGCGCGCACCTTGCGAATCGTCTGTACCAGGTCAGAGAGGCCCTCGAGCGCGTAGTACTCGCACTGCATCGGAATCAGCACGCTGTCCGCGGCGCACAGCCCGTTGAGCGTCAGGAGCGACAGCGACGGCGGGCAGTCGAGCAGGATGAAATCGTACTCGCCGACGACCTCCGAAATCGCGGCGCGCATCTGCGACAGCGCTTCCGACAGCGCGTCCTTCAGGCGCATTTCGCGTTCCGGCAAGTCGACCATTTCCACCTCGGCGCCGGCCAGGTCCCGGTTCGACGGAACCAGGTCGAAGCCGCCCGAGGGCGATGCCAGTCGCACGTCGGCGATCTTCTTTTCTCCAAGCAGGACGTGATATACGGTGTATGTAAGTGCTCGCTTATCGACACCCGCACCCATGGTGGCATTGCCCTGCGGATCGAGGTCGACCAGCAACACACGTCGCTTCATGGCGACCAGACTCGCCGCAAGATTGACGCTGGTGGTCGTCTTGCCGACGCCGCCCTTCTGGTTCGCGATCGCGATGATTTTCGTCATGCGCTGGTCGGTTCCATGATGACGAGGTGGCGCTCGCCGTCGACGCCCGGAACCCGCAACGCAGGGGTCGCCGCGATGCACACCGATGCATCCAACGCTTTCATTTCATCGTGTGGCAGCACGCCCTTCATCGCGACCCAGCGGCCGCCGGGAGCGAGCAGTTGTTGCGTCTGTACGATGAACGTCGCCAGCGTCGAATAGGCACGCGATATCACCACGTCGAAGCGTGACGAGGGCGCGACCTGCTCGGCCCGATCCGCGACGACTTCGACATTGGGCAATGGCAGTTCGATCGCGGCCTGCGCGAGAAACGCGGTCTTCTTGTGGTTACTGTCGATCAAGGTGACATGCCAGTCCGGCCGTACGATGGCCAGGGGAATGCCCGGGAGCCCGCCGCCGCTGCCGACGTCGACCACGCGCAACGCGGTGCGTTCCGGCAAATGCGGCAGCACCGCCAACGAATCGAGCAGGTGATGCGTCAGCATCTGCTCGCGATCGCGGATCGCCGTGAGGTTGTGCGTGCGATTCCATTTGTCCAGCAGAGCGACATAGGCGTGCAGCTTCTGTTCCGCAGCGCGATCGATGGCGAGGCCGAGGACATCGATGCCCGCTCGCAGCGCATCGGTCATGCGGTGCGTTGATGGACGGCGGACACTGCCGGCCTGAAGCCGCGCTTCAGATGTACCTGCAGCAGCGCGATCGCGGCCGGCGTCACGCCTGAGATGCGTGCCGCATGCCCGAGGGTTTCCGGCCGGTGTTGATTGAGTTTTTGCTGGACCTCGTTGGACAACCCGCGCACCGTTCGATAATCGATTTCAACCGGGAGGCGCAGGGTTTCCTGTGCCACGTCGCGCGCGATCTGTGCATTCTGCCGCTCGATGTATCCCGCATACTTGGTCGCGACTTCGACCTGCTCGGCGACGCTGGCGTCGGCAACGGGTACGCCCGCGCCGGGCAAGCTCAGCAAGCTCGCGTAGGTCACGCCCGGGCGGCGCAAGAGCTCCGCCAGCGTGCTGTCTCGTTCCAGCGGCTGGCCCAGCACGCGTTGCGCATCGACCGGCGACACCACGTTCGGATTGACCCACGACGACTTCAGTCGCTCGAGCTCGAGGGCGACCGCGTCGCGCTTGCGGCAGAACGCGTCCCACTGCGCATCGCCGACGACGCCCAGGCTGCGGCCGGTCTCGGTCAGGCGCAGGTCCGCGTTGTCTTCACGCAGCTGCAGCCGGTACTCGGCGCGGCTGGTGAACATCCGATACGGCTCGGTCACCCCGCGCGTCACCAGGTCGTCCACCAGCACGCCGAGGTACGCCTGGTCGCGCCGCGGGTACCAGCCATCCTGCTCGCGCGCCAGGCGCGCGGCATTGATCCCGGCGAGCATGCCCTGCGCCGCGGCTTCCTCGTAGCCCGTGGTGCCGTTGATCTGCCCGGCGAAGAACAAGCCGCGGATGGCCTTGGTCTCGAGCGTGGCCTTGAGCGCCCGCGGATCGAAGAAGTCGTACTCGATGGCGTAGCCCGGGCGCAGGATGTGCGCCTGCTCGCAGCCCTTGATCGTGCGCACGAGTGCCAGCTGCACGTCGAAGGGCAACGAGGTCGAGATTCCGTTCGGGTAGATCTCGTGGGTGGTGAGACCTTCGGGCTCGAGGAAGATCTGATGGCTCGTGCGCTGCGCGAAGCGCGTGACCTTGTCCTCGATCGACGGGCAGTAGCGTGGCCCCACCCCTTCGATGACACCGGTGAACAGAGGCGACCGATCCAGGCCCGCGCGGATGATGTCGTGGGTGCGTTCGTTGGTATGCGTGATCCAGCACGGCAGTTGGCGGGGGTGCATTGCCACGTCGCCCATGAACGAGAACACCGGCACGGGATCGTCGCCCGGTTGGACTTCGAGGAGGTCGAAGCCGATCGTGCGACCATCGAGGCGCGGCGGCGTACCCGTCTTGAGCCTGCCGACCGGCAGCTTCAGTTCGCGCAGGCTCGCTCCGAGCGTCTTCGCCGGCGGGTCGCCCGCGCGTCCCGCCTCGTAGTGCTCGAGCCCGACGTGGATCAAGCCCGAAAGGAAAGTCCCGGTGGTCAACACGACTGTGTCGGCCTCGAAGCGCGTACCGAGCTGCGTGAGCACGCCGCTCACGCGGTCTCCGTCGAGCCAAAGATCGTCGACCGCCTGCTGGAAGATAGTCAGGTTGGGCTGGTTTTCCAGGCGCGCCCGGATGGCCTGCTTGTACAGCAGCCGGTCGGCCTGCGCCCGTGTGGCGCGAACCGCCGGGCCTTTGCTCGAATTCAAGGTACGAAACTGGATGCCAGCCTCGTCGGTCGCCAGCGCCATCGCGCCGCCCAGCGCGTCGACTTCCTTGACCAGGTGGCCCTTGCCGATGCCCCCGATCGACGGATTGCAGGACATCTGCCCGAGCGTCTCGATGCTGTGGGTAAGCAGCAAGGTCCGCCGACCCATGCGTGCCGCGGCCAGCGCGGCTTCGGTGCCGGCATGGCCGCCGCCGACGACTATCACCTCGAATTTGGTTGGGAACAGCATGTTTTTACAGGGAAAAGTGTTGCTTCTGCGCAATCCGGAATGATACCTCAAGCCGCGGTCCGACGATAGCGGATCGGAGTGCCGGAATCTCGCGAGCGCGCTCCGGGCAGGCCGTTCCACGTGAAACAGAGACGCGTCGTTTCACGTGGAACGCCCCGCGGCCTCGACCGAACAGGTGTCAGCGCGCGTACGGCCCCGTCGACTCACGCGCCACCAGTTTGGCGAACAAGTGGGCGGGCGCCGTCGGCTGCCGCTCCATCGCTGCGATGACGCTGCCCGCCAGGGCCTTGCCGGCTTCGCGCGCCGGGATCCTCAGCGTGGACAGCGACGGGCGCGCCTGTCGGGAAAGCTCGGAATCGCCCAGGCCGATGATCGATAATTGCCCCGGCACCACCACCCCGCGCCGTTTGCATGCGCCCAGCAGCGCAACTGCGGCGGCATCGCTACCGCACACAACGGCAGTGGGTGGCTGCGCCATGGCCAGCCAGCGGTCCAGGGCGATAGCGGCTGCCACACCCTGCCCCGGCGCCGAGTCCGGCTCCAGCTGGCCCTCGAAAGCCGCGATGCCCGCCTGCCCCAGTTCGCGCTGCAGCGCGTCGACGCGAGCTTGCCCGCCGATCGCCAGGAACGCGACGCGCGCATGGCCGATTTCCTGCAAATAGCGGGCGCCCAGCGCCAGCGCCTTGCCGCGCTCGAAACCGGATCGAGCGCCTGCCGCTTCGACCACCGCGTCGTCCAGGCTTGCGCACGGCACCGGCAGGCCGGCAGACCTGCGCTCGGTTTCGTTCAGCGGCAAGCCCCCGCAAAGGACCACGGCGGCCGCCCCGCGCGCCACGAGTGCGCGTGCGCATTCCACCGCCGCGCCGTTCGCGTCGCCTGCCATGGCGAGCATCAGGCCCACGCCCTGCGCCGCGAGCTCGCGCGTCAACGCCTCCAGACCGGTCACGGTCACCGGGTCATCGAGGTTCGCGACCACGGCCCCGACCAGCCGCGGCGGGTGCCCCGACAGCGCTTGCGCCGCCGCATTCGGAACGTAGGCCAAGGCTGCCGTTGCGGCCATCACCCGCGAATGCAAGGCTTCGCTCACCAGGTCGGGCCGCGACAGGGCGCGCGAGGCCGAGGCGGTGGAAACCTCGGCGACGCGCGCAACGTCGTGCAGCGTCGGCCGCGAGTCCGGCGCGCGCGCGCGGCGACGGTGCGGTCTTGCGGACTCGCCCGAAGCCCGTCCCGTGCTCAAGCCCAGCTCCCTGCGGCGCCGCCGCTTGCGTCGATCGCAGGCGCAGTTGACAATGGCGTCATGATCTCTCGCTATCTGAAAAGTAAACGATTACAGCAAATGCTTACTGCAATGCTTTTCTGCAAACGTTTGCCATACTCATCTCAGCTTAGCCGCGTTGTTGCCGAAGTGCAAGATCGCAGCCAACCATGACCGCGCTGCTATGCGTCGGGCACAGCGCACTCGACACGATCTTCAGCGTTGCGGCGATTCCCTCGACGCCAACCAAGGTCCTGGCGACCGCCTGCATCGAAGCGGGCGGCGGAATGGCCTCGAACGCAAGCGTCGCCGCCAGCCGCCTCGGCGCAAACGTGTCCTACTGTGGTCGGGTCGGCGACGACGACGCGGGCAGACGCATACTTGCCTATCTGTCCGATGAACGCGTGGACACTACGCTGGTGCGACACGTCGCCGGGTGTCGTTCACCGATCGCAACCATTCTCATCGATCGTCATGGCGAGCGACTGATCTGCATCTATAACGACCCCGCACTCGATGCCGATCCCGCATGGTTGCCGGTAGCATCCATTCCCAAATTCGACGCAGTACTGGCCGACGTCCGCTGGCCCGAAGGCGCGGCGCGCATGCTCGATGCTGCGCGCGCCGCCAATATTCCCTGTGTATTCGATGGCGACGTTGGTCCGGTCGCTGCGCTGCGCGACCTGTGTGGTCGCTGCGACTACGCGATTTTCTCGAGCGCGGGCCTCGCGCTGGCGAGCGGTGAGGGCAACCCGGGCGCCGGACTGCGTCGCGCGCAGCAACTGGTGCGCGGCGTGGTCGGCGTGACGCTGGGGGCCGAAGGATTGCTTTGGCTGGAACACGGCCGCGAACAGCGCGCGGTCGCACCGCGTGTCATCGCGATCGACACGCTCGCTGCCGGCGACGTGTTTCACGGCGCGTTCACGCTCGCGATCGGCGAGGGCCGCACGGTTGCGCAAGCCGCCCGCTTCGCCAATGCCGCGGCCGCGCTGAAATGCACGCGCGCAGGCGGACGCCTCGGCGCACCGACGCGCATGGAAGTTGACGCATTTCTGGCGACGCACGGTCAATGAAAAAGGGCGCGTCGCCGCGCCCCATTCACCGACCAACGACCGCGCTTGCGCCGCTCCTAGCCCAGGCGCTCCTGCAGTTCGCGCCGTTGCCGGGCCAGCGCCGCGGGTTGCTTGCTGCCCAGCTTGGCGAACAACTGGTCGTGTGCCTCGAGCTCGCGCTCCCAGCGCGCACGGTCGACGCGCATCACCTGGTCGAATCGCTCGCGGCTGAAATCGAGCCCGCCCCAGTCCAGATCGGCGTAGTCGGGTTGCAGTCCCAGCGGCGCAGCGCTGGCGTGTGCGCGGCCGAGACAGCGCTCGACGATCCACTTCAGCACGCGCATGTTCTGACCGAAGCCCGGCCACGCGAACTTGCCGTCGTTGTCGGTGCGGAACCAGTTGACGTTGAATATGCGCGGCCGATGCGCGACCTTCGCGCCCATCGCCAGCCAATGCGCGAAATAGTCGCCGATGTGATAGCCGCAGAACGGCAGCATCGCAAACGGATCGCGCCGGACTTCGCCCACTTTGCCCGCGGCGGCGGCTGTCGTTTCCGACCCCATCGTCGCGGCCTTGTAGACGCCGTCTTCCCAGCTCGTCGCCTCGACGACGAGCGGAACCGTGTCGCTGCGGCGCGCGCCGAAGATGAACGCCGAGATCGGCACGCCGGCGGGATTGTCCCACTCGGCGTCGAGCGACGGGCAGCGCAGCGCCGACACGGTGAAGCGCGCGTTGGGATGCGCGGCCTTGCGTCCGCAACCGGCCGTCCAGGCCTGCCCCTGCCAGTCGGTAAGGCGTGCCGGCGGCTCGCGCGTCATGCCTTCCCACCACACGTCGCCGTCTTCGGTCAGCGCGACATTGGTGAATATGGTGTCGCGCTCGAGCGTCTTCATCGCATTGGGATTCGACTCGTACGAGGTGCCCGGCGCGACACCGAAGTAGCCGGCCTCGGGATTGATCGCATGCAGATGTCCGTCGGGTGCCGGCTTGATCCAGGCGATGTCGTCACCGATGGTCGTGACCTGCCAGCCATCGAGCCCCTTGGGCGGAATCAGCATCGCGAAATTCGTCTTGCCGCAGGCACTCGGAAACGCAGCGGCGACATAGGACTTCTCACCCGCGGGCGAGGTCACGCCAAGGATGAGCATGTGTTCCGCCAGCCATCCTTCGTCGCGCCCCATGACCGATGCGA
The DNA here is from genome assembly GCA_963726915.1 of uncultured beta proteobacterium. GTDB lineage: Bacteria > Pseudomonadota > Gammaproteobacteria > Burkholderiales > Casimicrobiaceae > PALSA-1003. The sequence goes on along the minus strand of CAVSEA010000028.1, from coordinate 196,646 downwards.
TGCGCAACGCAAAACACTTCTTGCCCAGCAGCGCGTTGCCGCCGTAGCCCGAACCGTAGCTCCAGATTTCCCGCGTCTCGGGGAAATGGACGATGTACTTGCGCTCGGCGTTGCAGGGCCACGGCACGTCGCGCTGGCCCGCCGCCAGCGGCGCACCCACGGTATGCACGCAGGGCACGAAGGCGCCGTCGGTGCCGAGCACGTCGAACACTTCGCGGCCCATGCGCGTCATGATGCGCATGCTGACGACGACGTACGGGCTGTCGGTCAACTCGACGCCGATGTGCGCGATCGGGCTGCCCAGCGGCCCCATCGAGAACGGCACCACGTACAAGGTGCGCCCCTGCATGCAGCCGTCGAACAGTTGGTCGAGCGTGCTGCGCATCGTCGCCGGCGCCACCCAATTGTTGGTCGGGCCCGCGTCCTCTTCGCGTTCACAGCAGATGAAGGTGCGGTCTTCGACGCGCGCGACATCGGACGGATCGGACCGCGCAAGGTAGCTGTTCGGACGTTTTACGGAGTCGAGCTTGCGCAAAGTCCCGGCGTCGACCATTTGCGCGCACAGCCGCTCGTATTCGGGCTGCGAACCGTCGCACCACACGATACGGTCCGGCCGCGCCTTTGCTGCAATCTCGCGCACCCAGGCGAGCAGGCGCGGATGACGCACGTACGATGGCGCATCGACGGCTGCAGCGAGGGCGGGTGTAGGATCGGGATGATTCATCAGGGTGTGGAAGGCGCGCCGTGCAAGCGCGCGAACCGTGTTCACGCGAGCGCGCCGTTCGTTTGAAAGGCGGCAATTTTAACACGCGGCTCACAGCCACATCGGGCAACATCGGGGGGCATCGTCGCATTCGAAGCGGTCAGGCCACTGGGCCGGAGCGATCGATGCACACGCTGTGGTCTACCGATTCCGCCGATGTGCAGCGCCGATGACACGATCACTTGCCGATGCAGAACCGGCTGAAGAGCTCGCCCAGCAAATCGTCCGCGGTCAGTTTACCGGTGATTGCCGACAGCGCGCCCTGCGCCTCGCGCAACTCCTCTGCAAACAGTTCTAGCGGCGGGCTTGCCGCTGCAAGATGCACGGCGGCGGCGGCGAGACGCTCGCTGGCGGCGTCGAGCGCAAGCAGGTGGCGTTCGCGCGCGAGAAAGCTTCCTTCCATGTCTTCGTGCGCGCCGGCAAGATCGAGGATCGCGTCCTTGAGCAATTCGATTCCTGCGCCGGTGTGCGCCGACAGCCACACCGCCGCGCTGCCGTCGTCGACCGCGCGCCGCGGCGGCTCGCTCGTGAGATCGATCTTGTTGCGCACGACGATGCGCACCAGCGACGCGGGCAGCTGAGCGATCAGCGCCGCCGCGGGAGCCCCAGTTTCGCGCGCGTCGGTCACGATCAGCGCCAGATCCGCTCCTGCAATCGCAGTGCGCGTCCGCGCAATCCCGATTTTCTCGACTTCGTCGACCGTGTCGCGCAGCCCTGCGGTGTCGATGACGTGCAGCGGAATGCCGCGGATCTCGACGCTGCTGCGGATCGCGTCGCGCGTCGTTCCGGCGTGTGGGGTGACGATCGCCACGTCATCGCCGACGAGCTGATTGAGCAGGCTCGACTTGCCGACGTTGGGCGCGCCGACGAGCACGACATGCAGGCCGTCGCGCAGGAGCCCGCCCTGGCGCGAGCGCGCGATGAGCGTCGCGACCCGTTCGCGCAGCCCGGAGAGTTTTCCCTGCGCGTCGGCGGCGCGGATGAAGTCGATGTCCTCCTCCGGAAAGTCGAGGGTGGCCTCGGTGAACATGCGCAGGTCGACCAGCGCGGCGACGATAGTCGCGACTTCGCGTGAGAATGCGCCGGAAAGACTGCGCGCCGCCGCTCGCGCCGCGGTCCCGGTCGCCGCGTCGATGAGGTCCGCCACGCCTTCGGCCTGCGCCAGGTCGAGCTTGTCGTTGAGAAAGGCGCGCTTGGTGAATTCGCCCGGCTGCGCGAGGCGCGCGCCGAGCTCGAGACAGCGCTTGAGGATCAGCCCGAGGACTGCCGGCCCGCCATGGCCATGCAACTCGAGCACCGCCTCGCCAGTGTAGGAGGCAGGCGCGGGAAACCACAGCGCCAACCCCTGATCGAGCAGCTCGCCGCGCGCATCGACAAAGCGCGCAAGCGTGGCGACGCGTGGCTGCAGCACGTGTCCGATGATACCGTCGATGATGCGGGACACGTCGGGACCTGACACCCGCACGACGCCGATGCCGCCGCGGCCCGGAGGCGTCGCGATCGCGGCAATGACGTCAGCGTCCTGCATTGTGGCGGGCCGCGCAATGCGTTAAGCGACGCGGCCCCGCAGCGCGGTCAGCGGCGCTTGGCCGCCGCGGCCGCCGCCTCGCGTTCGAGCACGCGATTCATGTGCCACTGCTGGAAGATCTGCAGCGAATTGTTGACCAGCCAGTAGAGTACCAGCCCGGAAGGAAAGAAGATGAACATGACCGAAAACGCGATCGGCATGATCTGCATCACTTTCGCCTGGACCGGATCCTGGATCGGCGTTGGCGAGAGCCTGACCTGCAGGTACGCGGTGATCGCGTAGATGACCGGAAGCACGAAGTAGGGGTCCGGCGCGGACAGGTCGTGAATCCACAGGATCCACGGCGCATGCCGCAACTCGACCGCCGACAGCAGTACCCAGTAGAGCGCGATGAAGACGGGGATCTGGACCACGATCGGCAGGCAACCGCCGAGCGGATTGATCTTCTCGGTCTTGTACATCTCCATCATCTTCATCTGCAGCTGCTGCTTGTCGCTGCCGTATTGCTCCTGCAGCGCCTTCATCTTCGGCGCGATGACCTTCATCTTCGCCATCGACCGCGCACTGGCGTGGTTGAGCGGATAAAAGACCGACTTGATGATGATCGTCAGCAGGACGATCGCCCAACCCCAGTTGCCGACGATGCCGTACAACCACTTGAGCAGCCAGAACAGCGGTGCTGCGAGCACGGTGAAGATGCCGTAGTCGACCACCAGGTCGAGTCCGGTCGCGAGTTTCGCGAGGGCGTCCTGTTCCTGCGGCCCGACGTACAGCGGGACCTTGATCACGCCCGTAGCGCCGGGCGCGATCGACGCCACCGGCAGGATCACGCCGTCCGCGTAGAGCCCGCCTTCGAGTTTCTTGGCGTAGAACTCGCGCGGTGTCCTGGGAGTGTCCGGCGGCAACCACGCGGCCAGAAAGTAGTGCTCGATCATGCCGACCCAGCCGTTGTCCGCGTTCTTGGTGTACGGCAATTTGCGCGAAGGATCGGCGGCGAGCTTGTCGAGGTCGCCGGGTTCGACTTTCTTGAACTTGTCGGTCTCGTTGTAGATGACGGGGCCGGTGTACGCCGCGGGCGCCATCGAGCTCTGCACGTCCGGAGTCTTCGTGTCGCGGGTCAGCTGAAAGTACGCGTAGGGCGCGATCGGCGCCGCGCCCGCATTCGTGATCTGGTAGCCGACGTCGATGACATAGCTGCCACGGTGGAAGGTCAGCGTCTGCACCACCTTGTCGCCGGCCGCGGTGGTCGCCTGCAGCTTGAGCTCGAAGGAGTCCGCGCCGGGAGCGAGTTCGCGCGGCCCCGGCAGTACCTGCCATGGCGTACGGTGGTTCGGCATGCCCTCGCCCAGCAATCCGGACTGGGCAATGAAGGTGCGCTCGGCGTTCTGCTGCAGCAGGATGTACGGCTTGGTCGCGTCGTGCGTATCGCGGTGCGCGTTCAGCGCGAGCTGCGTCAGCACGCCGCCGACCGTGTCGATGCTCGCCACGTACAAATCGGTCTTGACGACGATCTTTTCGCCCGCCGGGATCGCGGCGGCGGCCGTCCCGGGCACCCCCGGCACTGCGGGTACCCCGGGTGCCGGGACCGCGGTGGTCCCCGACGGCGAGGGCAGGGCGCTGCCTGCATTGGGCACCGCGGGTGCCGTCGCGGTGGGCGGCACCGGCGGGCGGTGGTCGCGCTGCCACGCCTCCCACAGGAACAGCGCGGAAAACGAGAAAATGACGAACAGGATCAGTCGTTGGGTGTCCATGAACGCGGAAAGTCCGGTGGCGGCGGTTGATCAGGGGACGGGGTCGAAGCCGCCGGGATGGTACGGGTGGCAACGCGCGATGCGGCGCAAGCTCAGCCAAGTGCCCTTGAGCGCACCGTGACGATCGATCGCTTCGCGCGCGTAGTCGGAGCAGGTGGGGTAGAAGCGGCAACTCGGCCCCAGCAGCGGGCTGATTGCATATTGATATCCGCGCAACATCGAGAGCAGCAAGGCTTTCATCGGTGGGTCGTAGCGATCAGCGCGTCGAGCAGTCCGGCGGCTTCGAGCGCCAGCGCGGGCAGCAGGTTGCGCGCGCAGCGGGCCCGCAACCGCAGCACGAGGTCGAAGCGCCCCAGTTCAGGCCGCCTCGCGCGCACCGTCTCGCGCATCATCCTGCGCACGTAATTTCGGTCCACCGCTCGCGCCAGTTGTTGCTTGCCGATGATGAAACCGACCCGGCCCGTGCCCGCTGCGGTGGGCACCGCGAGCACCTGCACGTGCCGCGCCTCCAGGCGACGCCCCTCGCGGAACAGCCTGGCAAATGCCCCGGCCCCGGAGAGCCGCTGGCTGCGATTCGAGCCGATCGTGGGCGTGCCGTGCGACGAGCTATACCGCGAGCCGGGCGCGGCCCTTGGCACGCCGGGCGCGAAGCACCTTGCGGCCGCCTGCGGTCTTCATTCGGCTGCGGAAGCCGTGCGTGCGCTTGCGGCGAACGACCGATGGCTGGTAAGTACGTTTCATGATCTACCTTCGTCAAAAAAAGCCTTACATTAGAGCGTTTTGCGATAGGTGCTGTCAAGCTGAATCGCGCTTCGGGCGCTGTGGATCGCTGTGGATAACTTTGGCTCAAGCGCGCTACAATGTCGCTTCGACGGGTTCCTTGTGGTGCCCGATCTTTTTTTCCGGCGCCTCCCCCGCATTCCGAATATGTCGACCCCTGCATTCTGGCAAAGTTGCCTGGAATCCTTCCAGCGCGAGCTGACGCCCCAACAGTTCAACACCTGGATCCGGCCGCTGCGCTTCGAACAAGCCGAGGAGGGGCTGCGGCTGGTCGCGCCCAACCGCTTCGTGCTGCAATGGGTGAAGCAGCGCTATGCAGGCAGGATCGAGGAAATGGCGGCGGGCACAGGCGGGCAGCCGCTCCGGCTGGTGTTCGCCGTGGCGGACGCCGCCGAGCGGCCTGCGCTCGCCGCGGCGACGACGTCCAAAACCCCGGAACCGGCGCCGGCGAGCGCAAGGCGGGGAGAGCAGGCGAGCCTCAACCCGGGTTTCAATTTCACGACCTTCGTATCGGGCAAGGCGAACCAGCTCGCTCGCGCCGGCGGCATGCAGGTCGCGGAGCATCCTACCTCGTACAACCCGCTGTTCGTCTACGGCGGCGTGGGCCTCGGCAAGACACACCTGATCCAGGCCATCGGCAATCATATCCTCGAGAACAATCCGGACGCGAAGATCCGCTACATCCACGCGGAGACCTACGTTTCGGACGTCGTCAGGGCGTACCAGCACAAGGCTTTCGACGAGTTCAAGCGCTACTACCGCTCGCTCGACCTCTTGCTCATCGACGACATCCAGTTCTTCAACGGCAAGAATCGAACGCAGGAAGAGTTCTTCTACCTGTTCAATACGCTGATCGAGGCGCGCAAGCAGGTCGTCATCACCTGCGACACCTACCCGAAAGAAATCTCGGGCATGGAGGAGCGGCTGATTTCGCGCTTCGGCTGGGGGTTGACGGTGGCGCTCGAACCGCCCGAGCTCGAGATGCGCGTCGCGATCCTGCTATCCAAGGCGGCGCAGGGCGGCATCAGGCTCGACGAGCAGGTGGCGTTCTTCATCGCCAAGCACATCCGTTCCAACGTGCGCGAACTCGAAGGCGCGCTCAAGCGCGTTCTGGCGTACTCGAACTTCCACGAGCAGGAAATTTCGCTTGCGCTCGCCAAGGATGCGCTGCGCGACCTGCTCGCCGTCCAGAACCGCCAGATCTCCATCGAGAACATCCAGAAGACGGTTGCCGACTATTACAAGATTCGCATTTCCGACATGCATTCCAAGAAGCGCTCGCGCGCGGTGGCGCGGCCGCGGCAGGTGGCGATGGCGCTTGCCAAGGAGTTGACGCAGTTGTCGCTGCCCGAGATCGGGAGCAACTTCGGCGGCCGCGACCACACGACCGTACTCCATGCGTGCCGGCAGATCGCCAAGCTGCGCGAGTCGGTTCCAGGGATCAGCCACGACGTAAATTTCCTGCTGCAGGTACTACGGAATTGACGGCAGGATCGGGTATGAATCGGGGTCGAAACGCGATATAATTTGTTGATTATCGGCAGCCACATGCCGACCGTGTTTTCATCCCCAAACCCTGCACAGGTTGCACATCCGTTTTCCCGCGTGCCGGCCTGCCGCCAAGCCTCGGGGATGATTGAACTTTCGCGGGTTGTACCGGAAATGCGCTGGCTCCTGTTAGCTGTTATCAGGTTTATATAATGCAATTAAAGCAGATACCCAGAGACGCGTTATTGAAGCCGCTGCAGGCGGTTTCAGGCATTGTCGAGCGGCGGCACACGCTACCGATCCTCGCCAACGTGCTGCTCGAACAGAAGGACGGCAGCCTGTACGTGACCGCGACGGATCTCGAGATGCAGATCACCGCGCATAGCGAACTCGCCGGCAAGCAGGATCAGGCGATCACCGTCGCGGCGCGCAAACTGCAGGACCTCTTGCGCGCGCTGCCCGACGACGCATCGGTGACGGCGGAAACCTCGGCCAACCGCATGACCGTGCGTGCCGGCCGTTCGCGCTTCAACCTGCAGACACTGCCGGCAGCCGATTACCCGCGCATCAGCCTCGCGCAGGAAAAACAGCAGACGATCAAGCTGCCGCAGAAGGAATTCCGCAGCCTCCTGAAGCTCGCGGAATTCGCGATGGCGCAGCAGGACATTCGCTACTACCTCAACGGCATGCTGCTGGTGGTCGACAACGGCTCGCTGCAGACCGTGGCCACCGATGGCCATCGCCTGTCGTACGCCAGCCTGGTGGTGCCGGGGTCGTACACACGTCAGGAAGTGATCCTTCCGCGCAAGACGGTTCTGGAACTGGGCAAGTTGCTTGAAGACAGCGACTCGGAACTGACGATCGACCTCTTGGCCAACCAGGTGCGCTTCCGCTTCGCCAACATCGAGCTGGTGAGCAAGGTGGTCGACGGCAAGTTTCCCGATTACAACCGGGTCATCCCCACCGGGCATTCCAAGCAGATCGACCTGTCGCGCACGCAGTTGCTCCAGGCGCTGCAGCGCGCGGCAATACTGTCGAACGAGAAATTCCGCGGCGTGCGCGTGGTGCTTGGCAACGACCAGTTGAAGATCATCTGCACGAACAGCGAGCAGGAAGAAGCCGAGGAGGAACTTGAAGTCGACTACAAGGGCGATGCCCTCGACATCGGGTTCAACATCACCTATCTCCTCGACGTGTTGCAGAACCTTGGGACCGACCGCGTGGTGCTCGCCTTTGGCGATGCGAATTCCAGCGCGCTCGTGACCATGCCCGAGCGTGGCGATTACAAGTATGTCGTCATGCCGATGCGGATCTGACCCGTGCGGCAATCCCCCGCTGCGAGGCAACGGCGCCGACCCCGGGTCGGCGTCTGCGCTTTTGCGGTTGGCCAACGGCACGAAAAAAGGCGAGAACACAGCGAATGAGCCAAGCCAATCCCAAGCCCGCCGATGACGGCAGCGACTACGACGCGAGCAGCATTCAGATCCTGAAAGGGCTGGAAGCCGTACGCAAGCGTCCCGGCATGTACATCGGCGACACGTCCGATGGCACGGGTTTGCATCACATGGTGTTCGAGGTGCTCGACAACGCGATCGACGAGGCGCTCGCCGGATTCTGCGACGACATCAAGGTCGTGATCCACGCCGACAATTCGGTGTCCGTCGTCGATAACGGCCGCGGCATTCCGACCGATATCAAGCACGACGACGAATTCAAGCGCTCCGCCGCCGAGATCGTGATGACCGAGTTGCACGCGGGCGGAAAATTCGACCAGAACTCGTACAAGGTCTCGGGTGGCCTTCACGGCGTCGGCGTGTCCGTTGTCAACGGATTGTCGGAGTGGCTGCGGCTGAAGATCTGGCGCGACGGCAAGGCGCATCAGATCGAATTTCGCGACGGTGTCCCGGTAGCCCCGCTCGCGCTGGTCGGGCCGACGGAACGCCGCGGCACCGAAGTGCACTTCATGGCGGCGAAGACGACCTTCGGCGTCGTCGAGTACCACTACGAAATACTCGCGCGGCGCATCCGCGAGCTTTCGTTCCTCAACAACGGCGTCAAGATCGAACTCGTCGACCAGCGCGACGGCAAGAGCGAGAATTTTGCGTTCACCGGCGGCATCAAGGGTTTCGTCGAGTACATGAATCGCAGCAAGAGCGTGCTGCACTCGAAGATCTTCCACGCCGTCGGTGAGAAGGACGGGACGATCGTCGAAGTCGCGATGCAATGGAACGATTCCTACGCAGAGTCGGTGCAGTGCTTCACCAACAACATCCCGCAGCGCGACGGCGGAACGCACCTGACCGGCCTGCGGCAGGCGATGACGCGCACGCTCAACGGCTACATCGAGAAGGAAGACCTCGCCAAGAAGGCGAAGGTCGAGACCACGGGCGACGACATGCGAGAGGGACTGACCTGCGTGCTGTCGATCAAGGTGCCCGAGCCCAAGTTCTCGTCGCAGACCAAGGACAAGCTGGTCTCCTCCGAGGTGCAGCCGATCGTGCAGGAGGTCGTGGGCACCAAGCTCAACGAATTCCTGCTCGAGAATCCGGCCGACGCGCGCATCATCTGCAGCAAAATCATCGATGCGGCCCGCGCACGCGAGGCGGCGCGCAAGGCGCGCGAGTTGACGCGGCGCAAGGGCGTGCTCGACGGTATGGGGCTGCCGGGCAAGCTGGCCGATTGCCAGGAACGCGACCCCGCGCTGTGCGAGATCTACCTGGTCGAGGGCGACTCCGCCGGCGGATCGGCCAAACAGGGACGCGATCGCAAGTTTCAGGCGATCCTTCCGCTGCGAGGCAAGATCCTGAACGTCGAGCGCGCCCGCTTCGAAAAGCTGATCAGCTCGCAGGAAATCCTGACGCTGATCACTGCGCTCGGCACCGGCTTCGGCAAGGACGAGTACAACGCCGACAAGCTGCGCTATCACCGCATCATCATCATGACCGACGCCGACGTCGACGGCTCGCACATCCGCACGCTCTTGCTGACGTTCTTCTATCGGCAGATGCTCGACCTGGTTGAGCGCGGCCACATCTACATCGCGCAGCCGCCGCTGTACAAGGTCAAGCAGGGCAAGGAAGAGAATTACCTCAAGGACGATCACGACCTCAAGCAGCACCTGCTCAAGGTCGCCATGAAGGGTGCGCAACTCGAACCCGGCGCGGGGCGCCCGCCGTTATCGATCGACGCGCTGGCGAACGTCGCGCGGCAATACCTTCTTGCCGAGGCCGTCATCGATCGCGTGTCGCGTGCCATCGAACCCGCGGCGCTGTTCGCGCTGCTGACCGGCGTGCACCTGGACCTGTCCAGCGCCGCCGCTGCTGCGACCAGCGCCAGCAAATTGGCGCAAGCCATCACCGAGCCCGATGTCACGGTCGAGTCGCGCTACGACGAGCACACCGAGCAGCAGCGGCTCATCATCGTGCGCACGCGGCACGGCACGCCGCACACGACAGGCATCGACGCGGACTTCATCGCCAGTGGCGATTATGTGCAGCTGCGCGCCGCGGCCGAAGTGATGCAGGGCCTGATGCATCCCGACGCAATGGTGCGCCGTGGCGAGCGCAGCGCCGCCGTCCAGACTTTCAAGCAGGCGCTCGACTGGCTGCTGACCGAGGCGCGCGACGCGGTATCGATCCAGCGCTACAAGGGCCTGGGTGAGATGAATCCGGAACAGCTCTGGGAAACCACGATGGATCCCAAGGCGAGGCGGCTGCTTCGCGTGCAGATCGAAGACGGCATCGCGTCCGACGAGATCTTCACGACCTTGATGGGCGAGCAGGTCGAACCCCGGCGCGCGTTCATCGAAGGCAACGCACTGGGCGTGCGAAACCTCGACGTTTGATTGCCGCATCGTCGCCCGCGTGCGGCGAGCTTTCCCGGCGCACCCGGATCAGCGCGGTCGCCCGCGCTGTCTCAGGAATTCGCGGCGATCACGAGCGATATGATGCCGACCCCGAGCGCGCCGAGCGGGAACAGCCAGAAATCCGTGAAAGTGACCACCTGCGCGTCCGTGGGATTGGCCGCATCGTAGCGAACCGGAAATAGAGTTCCTTTCGGCGTGTCGGGCTGGTGAAAAGCTTGACGGTACGTGGCGCCGGTCACCTGGTGCCCGGACCCATCGGCGGCTTGGAACGCGACGACCGGTCGGTAGGAGCGACGCCCGTTCGAGCTGCTCGGGCCGCCGACCTTGCCGGGCTGCGTAGTCTCCCAGCGGACGAACTTGCCCTCGGCCGCAGTCGTCCGCGCGAGGAACCGAAGATTGGCGACGCCCCGCCAGAGTCCCGCGAGCGTGAGAATGACGCCGATTCCACCGGCCAAGTGGAAAAGATCCATGCTGAAGTGAGTACTGGAACCGCGTTTCGTCACGCCGCGCGCTTGCGACGTACCGGTTTCGGCGCTGCCTTGGGTGCGGCCTTGGAGGGCTTGGTCCCACCCTTTTTTGCCTTCGCCGCGAGCAGGTCGAGCGCCTGCGCGAGCGTGAGCGAATCGACCTGGTCGGTGTCGGGCAGGGTTGCGTTGACCCCGCCGTGTTTGACGTAAGGACCGTAGCGGCCGCTATGTAATTCGACCGGCTGCTTGTCCTTCGGATGTGCGCCGAGCACGCGCAACGCGGCGACGCCGCTGGTGCCGCGGGCGGCACCGCCCTTGCCCGGTGCCTTCGCCTGGAATTCGAAGCCGATCTTCCCGTCGGGCTGCCGGACCAGGAATGCCGCGAACGGTCGCCGAGTGCGCGAGGAAACGAATTGCAGCAGGTCGGTCTTGCCGGTGGCGAGCAGCTTTTGCATCTGCGCACGTTCGATCGGACGCTGCAGGATGGTTCGACCCGAACGAAAATCGCAGGTCTTCTCCGGGCCCACCGCCTTTTCGCACACGTACGCCGCCGGCAGCTCGAACACGCGCGAATTGCATTTGGGGCAGGCGCCAAGCGATTCCTGGCCGCTGAAATCGGGCGCTTCGCCATCGGCGTCGCCGGAACCGTCCCCGAAATCGAACTGCGCTTCGAGCGCATCGTTGAGCTTGAGCTTGGCCGCGAAAGGACGTCCGAGCTTGCTGCGAAAACCTTCGAGTGGGCCGACTTCCCGGTTGGTGAGCAACGCCTCGGCCTCGGGAATTTCGAGCTGGCGGCCCGCGATGATTTTCCACATGCCGAAATCGCATGCCTGGCACTGGAATTTCTTGTAATTCTCGTGGACCTCGCCGCCGCATTTCGGACACCGCGCAGCGAGCGTCGCAAAGTCTCCGGGAATGGTATCGCTCTCGAAATTCTTTGCTTGTCCGACGATGTGCTGCGTCATCTGCACGATCTCGCGCATGAACTGCGAGCGCTTGAGCTTGCCGTGCTCCATCTGCGCGAGCTTGAACTCCCATTCGGCGGTGAGCTCGGGCGAAAACAATTCCGGCACGCCGAGGCCGTGCAGCAGCGTCATCAGCGAGAAAGCCTTCGCGGTGGGCGTGAGATCGCGACCGTCGCGGTGGACGTATTTCTCCATGATGAGGCCTTCGATGATCTGCGCCCGCGTCGCGGGCGTGCCCAGGCCCTTCTCGCGCATCGCTTCGCGCAGCTCGTCGTCCTCGATGGTCTTGCCTGCGCCTTCCATGGCCGACAGCAGCGTCGCTTCGTTGAAGCGTGCGGGCGGCTTGGTCTGGTTGGCGACGGCCTCGATCTTTTCGGTGGCGACTTTCTCGTTGGCCGTCACCGGCGCCAGCGTGGCGTCCGCGTCGGACTGCGCTTCCTTGCCGTACACCGCGAGCCAGCCCGGGGTGACCAGAACCTTGCCCTCGGTCTTGAATGGCTCGCCGACGACGCGCGTGATGCGCGTGGTCAGCAGGTATTCCGCACTCGGGTAGAACACCGCGAGGAAGCGCTTGACGACGAGGTCATAGAGCTTCGCCTCGAGTTCATTGAGGCTTTTCGGCAGCTGCAGGGTCGGGATGATCGCGAAGTGATCGGAGATCTTGCTGTTGTCGAAAATGCGTTTGTTCGGCTTGACCCATTTGCTCTTCAGGATCCGACCCGCGAATACGGCGTACGCATTCGATTCGCGCAGCGACTCCAGCGTGGACTTCACCGTATCGATGTAGTCTTCCGGCAACGCGCGCGAATCGGTGCGTGGATAAGTGAGGACCTTGTGCTTTTCGTACAGCGCCTGCGCGAGCGACAGCGTCGTTCGCGCGGAAAGGCCGAAACGTCCGTTCGCCTCGCGCTGGAGGCTCGTCAGGTCGTAGAGCAGCGGCGCGGCCTGCGTCGATGGCTTCGTCTCCTCGGTGACCGTGCCGGGCTTGCCTTCGCACTTGTCGACGATGGCGCGCGCGGACGCCTCGATCCAGAGCCGCTCGGCGCGCGCGTCGGGATCGTCGTCCGATTTCTTGAATTTTTCGTCGAACCAGCGGCCACCGTATTCGCCGCCCGCGGCGCGGAAGGTGCCGAGGACTTCCCAGTAGTCGCGGGACTTGAATGCCCGGATCTTGGCTTCGCGTTCGACCAGGATCGCGAGCGTCGGCGTCTGGACGCGGCCGACCGTGGTCAGTTGAAATCCCCCGGACCGGGAGTTGAACGCGGTCATCGCCCGCGTCCCGTTGATCCCGACCAGCCAGTCCGATTCTGAACGGCAGACCGCGGCATCGGCCAGCGGGCGCATCGTCTCGTCCGATCGGAGCTGGGCGAAGCCGTCGCGGATCGACGCGGGGGTCATCGACTGCAGCCACAGGCGCTGGATCGGTTTGCTGGTACCCGAGTACTGCGCGATGTTGCGGAATATGAGTTCGCCTTCGCGCCCGGCGTCGCAGGCATTGACCAGCGCGCCCACGTCCTTGCGCTTGAGCAGCTTCAGCAGCATTTTCAGCCGCGCTTCGGCTTTTTCGATCGGCTTCAGCGCGAATTTGGACGGGATCGCCGGCAGGTGCGCGAAGGTCCATTTGCCACGCTTGACCTCTTCCTCCTCCGGCATGCCGATCTCGAGCAGATGGCCGACCGCCGACGACAGCACGTACTTGTCGCTTTCAAAATAGTCGTCGTTGCGGGTGAAGCCCCCCAACGCCCGCGCGATGTCGGCGGCGACGGAGGGTTTCTCGGCGATGATCAGACTTTTGGCCATGGGGCCGTCAGGGTTATCCGGGCGAAAGGAGGGCAGATGATAAGCAAGCACCGCCGTTGCGGCAAGGCGGCTTCGGACAAAGACTAGCGCAATCTCTGGTAGAGACCGCCAGGAAGACCGGCAATTTCGCCTGAGAGTTCCAGTTCGACCAGAGCGACGGTCACGACGTCGGCGGGCAGGCCACAGCGCAATACCAGCGTGTCGACGCCAGCCGGATCGTACCCTAATGCGGTCAACACGCGCGCAGTATCGCCACCCGCCACGGTGGCCGCAGCCGGCGTGACGCCGCCGCCGGCGACGTTCAGGCCGAGCTCTTCGAGCACATCCTGTGCGCTTTCGACCAGCTTGGCACCGTCCTTGATCAGCCGGTGGCTGCCCTTGGAAAACGGCGAATGAATCGAGCCCGGGATCGCAAACACGTCGCGATTCTGGTCGACTGCGAAGCGCGCGGTGATCAGCGAACCGCTGGCCAGCGTCGCCTCCACGACGAGCACGCCACGCGAGAGGCCGCTGATCAAGCGGTTACGCCGGGGAAAGTTGGCCGGCATCGGCGGCGTTCCAAGCGCGAATTCGGACAGGACGCCGCCCTCCTGCGCAAGACGGTGTGCCAGATCGCGGTTGGCGGCGGGATAGACGCGGTCGATGCCGGTCCCGATCACGGCAAGGCTGGCGCCCGCCGCCGCCAGGCCACCACGGTGTGCGGCCGCGTCGATGCCGAGCGCCAAGCCGCTGACAATCGTCAAGCCGGCCGCCGAGAGCACCTGCGCAAAGGCTTCCGCGGTTTCGCGTCCCTGCGCAGTTGCATTGCGGCTGCCGACGATGGCCAGGGCGGGTCGATTGAGCAACTCGCTGCGGCCGCGGAAATAAAGCACCGGCGGCGGGTCGACGATCGTCAACAGCGCGCGCGGATACGCCGGGTCGTCCCAGGCGATGAGCAGGTGGCCGGGTTCGCGCAGCCAGGTCAGGGTGCGCTCGAGTGCGGCGGCATCCGGCCCGAGCCTTATCGCCGCCGCAACTTCCGCGGGCACAAGTTTGGCGAGCGTGGCCGGCGACGCCGCCAGCACCTGCTCGGGACCGCCTAAGGACTTGAGCAGCGTGACCAGCGAGCGCGCCGAGACGCGCGGCAGAAGTTGCAGCGACGCCCAGGCCTCGACGCGCGCGTCGATTTCCATAGGCGCTGGGGCCGGAAGGGCTTAGGGCTTGCGCACCATGTCGCCGACGACGACCGGATCCGCGGTGTTGAGCAGGATCGCGTAGGAAACGCGGTCGAACACGCGGAATACAAACAGCAACCCGGAACGCTCTGGCGGCACGTTCAGGTATTTCGTCGGCGGGATGATGGTCCGGGTCGCTTCGGAAAGTTTCGAGAAGACGTCCGGGCCCTCGTAGGCGCGCGGATCGGGGATCACGGGCGCCGGGTGGTAGACCGCGAGCACGTTGCCGACCTCGAGCCCGTCGGTCGCACCGCGGTCCAGAACGACGATAAAGCCGCGGCCCGCTTCGGTGCCGGCGTTGTAGAGCTCGATGATGCGACCGTCCACGGGCAGTTCGGGGGCGTGCGGAACGTAGTTGACGAGCGTTTCACGCGGTGCGGGCACGAGCAGGTCGTTGAGCAGAATCTCCTCCCGCGCTGTCGTGATCAGCATGCGGCTGACCTCGTCGAAGCGTTCGACGCGGGCAGTGCCCAGATAGCGCATTTCATAGCCCAGCGTCTCGTTGCTGTCGAATGACCGGAGGACCTTGCCGGGGCGATAGATGACCCATTCCGTGCCCAAACGCTCATCGATGCCGATGGCATAGACTGAGTCGCCTTCGCCGCGCACGACGCGGTTGTCCCGCGCGGCAACGATCCTGGCCGCGCCTGGCAGACCGTCGGAACCCGTGATGATCGGCTGCGTGAGGTAGGGCGTCAGATCGCCGGGCGGAATGCTCGGAATGGCCTCGGCCTGGAGTGAATCGATCCTGACCGTCGGCGAGACGCGCACGTCGCGCCGGGTGACCGAGAATTGCCACTCACCGTTGATCTTGTCGAGCGACACGACGTCGCCCGGATAGATCCAGTGCGGATTCTTGATCTGCTCGCGATTCATGCGCCAGATGTCGGGCCAGCGCCACGGCTGCTTGAGGAACTTTCCGGCGATGCCCCAGAGCGTGTCGCCTTTTTGCACGGTGTAGCTTGCCGGGCGATTTTCCTGGAGCTGCACATCCTGCGCCCCGACCGGAGTCGCGGCGAACACGAGCGGCAGCAAGCAGGCCGAAATGAGCGCGGTCGCTATGATAGACTTCAGGCGCATAAGGCCTCTCCGCAACATAGGTTCGGGCGGGGGTTGCAAACAACTTGCAAACGTCCTAAACCGCCGCAAAATAAGGGCTTAAGGGCCATTCTGCATCCCGAGTGTGCATTTTGCAAGCATTTATGGCGAAGCTCCCAATTCTCGAATACCCAGACCCCCGGCTGAGGAAGCTTGCCGCGCCTGTCGCCGCGGTCACCCCGGAGATCCAGAAGCTGGTCCGCGACATGGCCGAAACCATGTACGCGGCCCCGGGCATCGGCCTCGCGGCGACGCAGGTAGACGTACACAAGCGGGTCATCGTCATCGATATCAGCGAGACCCGGGATCAGCTGCATGTCTTCATCAATCCCGAGATCGTTGCCGGCGTGGGCGAGGCAGAGAACGAGGAGGGCTGCCTCTCGGTGCCCGGGTATTACGACCAGGTCGTGCGTGCGGCCAAAGTCACGGTACGAGCCCTCAATCAGCACGGGGAACCGTTTGAGCTGACGACCGAGGGCACGCTCGCGGTGTGCATCCAGCACGAGATGGATCACCTTATCGGCAAGGTCTTTGTGGACTATCTTTCGCCGATGAAGCGCGCGCGCCTGGCCGCGAAATTCAGGAAAAAGCAACGGCTCGCCGGTTGACCGAGGCGTTCCGGGTCGGATTCGCAGGGACCCCGGCCTTTGCCTCGGCGGCACTGGCGGCGATTCTCGACGCCGGCTTCGAGGTCGGCCTGGTCCTGACGCGCCCGGACGCCGCCAAGGGGCGCGGGCTGAAAGTCGCACCCGGCGCCGTCAAGGCGCTGGCCCAAGGCGCGCGGGATCCCGGTCCTGCAACCGGCGCGACTCAAGGACGACGCCGTTCGCAGCGAACTCGCCGCCTTCGAGCTCGACGTACTGGTCGTGGCCGCCTACGGATCGATCCTGCCCGCGCCGCTCCTGGCGTGGCCGCGTCACGGCTGCCTCAACATTCACGCGTCGCTGTTGCCGCGCTGGCGCGGGGCGGCACCGATTGCGCGTGCCCTGCTCGCGGGTGACCGGCAAACCGGCATCAGCATCATGCAGATGGATGCGGGACTCGATACCGGGCCCGTGATCGCGAAGCGCGTCGTGCCGGTTGCCGCGCGAGAGACCGCGCTGACGCTTGCACGACAAGCTTGCAGCCGAAGGCGCGATTGCCATCGTCGAGACCCTCGCGGCATTGGCGCGCGATCGCCGACTCGACGCGGTGCCGCAAGAGGCCGAGGGGGCGACGTATGCGAACAAGGTCGAGCGCACCGAGGCCACCATCGACTGGAACGAACCCGCGGTCGCGATCGATCGCAGGATTCGCGCCTTCAACCCGTATCCCGCTGCGCAGACGACGCTTGCCGGCCTAGCCCCTCAAGATCTGGGAAGCAGAACCCGCCGCAGGACGCTTCGGCCTGGCCGGGCGCGTCGTTCAGGCCGATGCGCGCGGGCTGATCGTTGCCTGTGGCGACGGCGCGCTCGTCGTGCGCGAATTGCAGCGCGCCGGCGGGCGGCGTCTTTCAGCGGCGGCATTTCTCGCCGGCCATCCACTCGCGCCGGATGCGCAACTCGGGGCCTGAGCCCGAGGCCTCGCGATGGAGCAGTCACAGCGCGTCGCGGCGAGGACCGTCCGCCGTGTCCTCGCCGGCTCGACGCTGCCCGTCGCGCTTGCGCCGCGCCCGCGCTGGCGCCTGACGATCGCGCACTGGTGCAGGAGCTGGCCTATGGCACTTTGCGCTTTCTCGGCCAGCTCCGCGCCCTCGTTCACCATCTCGCCGATCGACCGCTCGTCGGACCCGAGCGTGGAGGCGTTGCTGTGGGTGGCCCTCTACCAGTTGATCCATACCGGCGCGCCGCAGCACGCGGTCGTCGACGGCGCGGTACAGGCAACCGCGCGGTTGAAGAAAAGTTCCGCGCGCGGATTGACCAATGCCATCCTGCGCAACTTCCTGCGCCGCCGCGATGCGCTGCTTGCCGCGGTCGCGCGCGAAGACGAGGCGCGATTTTCGTATCCTCAGTGGTGGATCGACCGCGTGCGCGGCGAATACGGCGAGCGTGCTGCGTCGATACTCGACAGCGGCAATACCCGGCCTCCGCTGACCCTGCGCGTGAACCGGCGCGCGATGTCTCGCGACGCTTACCTCGCCGTGCTCGCGGAGCAAGGGATCGCGGCGAGCGCCATCGGCGACGCGGGCATCATCCTGGCCGAGCCATGCGCCGTGACCGGATTGCCCGGTTACGCAGAAGGGCGCGTTCGTGGTGCAGGATGCCGGTGCGCAGCTTGCGGCACCCCTGCTGGGCGTCGAAGACGGCATGCGCGTGCTCGATGTGTGCGCCGCGCCCGGCGGAAAGACCACGCATTTGGCGGAGCTCGCCGCGCTCGAACTCGTGGCGCTCGACATCGATGCGGTGCGGCTCGAGCGCGTCGCGCAGAATCTGGCGCGACTTGCCTTGGTCGCGCGCACCGTCGTTGCCGATGCCGCGGATACGGGAAGCTGGTGGGACGGCGTCTTGTTCGACCGGATCCTGGTCGATGCGCCGTGCACGGCGTCGGGTGTCGTGCGCCGGCATCCCGACGCCAAATGGCTGCGACGCGAAGCAGACGTCGATGCGTTCGGCCAGCAGCAACAGCGCTTGCTCGACGCGATTTGGCCGTGCCTCGCGCGCGGCGGCACGCTGCTCTACACGACGTGCTCGATTTTTCGCTCCGAGAACGACGCGCGGGTCGCCGCGTTCGTTGCCGGACACGACGATGTGTTGCGCCGACCGCTGCGTCTGCCGACGGGTTTCCGGCACGACAACGGACAACTCTTGCCATCGGAGCCCGGCGCAGAGCACAATCAGGACGGGTTTTTCTACGCCCTCCTTCAGAAGAAATGAGCATGGGCCGAGCACGGCCCGCTGCCCGTGGCATGCCGCCAAAGCGCCCCCTCCTCGGCTTTCTGTTGTGCTTGATCGCAACGCTGATGTTGTCGGTTGCCGTCGCGCACGCCGACACCATCACCGTCAAGTCGGCCGAGCTGCTCGCCGAGGACGAAGACTACGTGCTCAACGCGCAGTTCGAATTCAGTTTCAATCCGACGCTGGAAGAGGCGTTGCAGAAAGGCATCTCGCTGTATTTCGTGCTCGAATTCGAACTCGGCCGACCGCGCTGGTACTGGCTCGACGAGAAAGTCGCGCAGGTTTCGGTGCAGTATCGGCTCTCGTACACTCCGCTGACGCGCCAATATCGACTGACCAGCGGCATGCTCGCACAGCAGTTCGATTCGCTCGAAGAGGTCGAGCGCATCCTGTCCCGCGTTGTCTCGCGGCCGGTCGTAGCGCGTAACGCATTGGTGCCGGGCACCCGCTACGACGCGGGCGTGCGCCTGCGTCTCGACGGCACGCTGTTGCCCAAACCATTCCAGGTCAATGCGCTGGCGTCGCGTGACTGGACACTGCAGTCCGACTGGTATCGCTGGGGATTCACGCCATGACCCGGCTGCTTTCGCCGCGCAAGATCCGGTACTTCCTGCTGGCGCTGGCCGGTCTTGGCGCCGTGTTCCTGTTTCTGCTCGCCACGGCGAGTGCGAATACCGGCCTGTTCGCACACAACTACAACTTGCTGCTGGTTCTGAACGGGGCGATGGTCGCCCTGTTGATGGTATTGGTCGGTTACCAGTTATGGCGGCTGCGGCGAAATCTCAAGGCGGGCGTGTTCGGCTCGCGCCTCGCCGTACGCCTGGTGCTGCTGTTCGCGCTCGTCGCGGTGGTTCCCGGCGCGTTGCTCTACGGCGTGTCGATGCAGTTCCTCGGCAAGAGCATCGAATCGTGGTTCGACGTCCGCGTCGACCGCGCGCTCGAGGGCGGGCTCAACCTCGGACGCAGCGCGCTCGACTACCTGCTCAAGGAAACGGCGAACAAGGCGACGCAGCTGGCGCTGACGTTGCAGGACGCCGAACCCGGCGGGATGGCGGCGCGTTTGAGCCGCGCCAGCGAGCAGGCCGGCGTGTACGAGGCCGCCTTGTTTTCGTCGTCGGGCGCGGTGCTGGCGGTGGCCGGCGTCTCGGGGTCGACGCTCACTCCGCAGCCGCCTCCGGCCCAGGCGATACGCCGTGCCCGGCTGCAACAGACTTTCTCGGCCATCGAGCAGACGCCGGATCAGGGTTTGATGCTGAGGGTGGTGGTCCCGGTCAACGGTACCGATCCGCAGGATCCCTTGCGCCTGCTGCAAGTCGTCGAACCGGTGGCAAAGCAATTGCAAATCGATGCGGAGAAGGTGCAGGCCGGGTACAACGACTACCAGGAGATATCGTTTTCGCGAACCGCGCTGAAGCACCTGTACGCACTGACCCTTACCTTGACCCTGCTGCTCGCGCTGTTCTCGGCACTGGGGCTTGCGGTCGTGCTTTCCGAGCAATTCAGTCGACCGCTGGGACTGCTCGCGGAAGGAACCCGCGCCGTGGCGCAGGGCGATTTCAGTCGCCGCAACCCGGTACACACCCGCGACGAACTCGGCGTGCTGACCGAATCGTTCAATACCATGACCGCGCAGCTCGCCGATGCGCAGCAAAAAGCGGAGGAAAGCCGGCACGCCATCGAAACGACGAGGGCGTATCTGGAAAGCGTGCTCGCCAATCTGTCCGCGGGGGTGCTGGCTTTCGACGATGCGTTTCGACTGCGCACCGCCAATCCGAGTGCGGCCGTGATCCTGCAGCAACCGCTGGCCGAACTGGTCGGCGTGCCGCTCGCCGACTGGACGAGGCGCCTGCCGGCGCTGTCGGGGTTTGCCGAGCTGGTCGAGGAAAGCTTTGCCACCGGACGGGACGGCCAGTGGCAACGACAGGCCGAGCTGGCCGTCTCCAATCACACGCGGGTGCTGTTGATGCGCGGCTCGCGACTTCCGGGAGAGCCCGTCCCTGGCTCGGTCGTCGTCTTCGACGACGTGACCGAACTGTCCGAGGCGCAGCGCGGCGCGGCGTGGGCGGAAGTGGCGCGCAGACTGGCGCACGAAATCAAGAACCCGCTGACGCCGATCCAGTTGTCGGCAGAACGGCTTGCCGCGAAATTGTCGGGCAAGCTGTCCGGCGCAGACGAGGACGTGCTATTGCGTGGCACGCAGACGATCGTCGCGCAGGTGACGGCGATGAAGCACATGGTCGACGATTTCGCGATCTACGCGCGGCAGCCGCGGCCGGGTCGGATGCAGCCGGTCGACATCAAGGCCCTTATGCTCGATGTCCTCGGCTTGTACGAGAATCTGCGACCCAACGTGTCGCTGAGCTTTGTCGACGACAGTACCGTGGTCCAGGGCGAGCCCACGCGCCTGCGCCAGGTGTTCCACAATTTGCTGCAGAATGCGGTCGACGCACAGGCAGACGCACCCGAGGCCGCGTACGATATCGGTATTGACGTCAGGGGCGACGAACTGGCGTTGTCGATGGGTGATCGCGGCGGCGGATTTCCCGAGGACATCCTGACGCACGCGTTCGAGCCCTATGTAACCACCAAGGCCAAGGGCACCGGCCTCGGACTCGCTATCGTCAAGAAGATTGTCGATGAACATCGAGGCCGGGTTACGATCGAGAACCGGCAACCGCGAGGTGCCTTGATCACTCTATATTTCCCGCGCGAAGGAACCCGCACGTGATGGCGCAGCAGAAAGAGATTTTGATCGTCGATGACGAGGTCGGCATCCGGGAGCTTTTGTCGGAAATTCTCCAGGACGAAGGCTACCGGGTGAGCGTTGCGGAGAATGCAGGCGAGGCGCGCAGCTATCGCGCGCGCGCGCAGCCGTCGCTGGTGCTGCTCGATATCTGGATGCCCGATACCGATGGCGTGACCTTGCTGCGGGAGTGGGCCGCGAACGGGCAGCTCACCATGCCGGTGGTGATGATGTCGGGGCACGGCACGATCGAGACGGCCGTCGAGGCGACCAAGATCGGCGCGTTCGATTTTCTCGAGAAGCCGGTCGGACTGCAGAAGCTCCTGTCGACGATCACCCGCGCGCTGAAGACTGCCGCTGGGCAGGGGCCGCGGCGAATCTCACTCGCCGCGCTTGGCACCAGCGCGTCGGTGATCGAGGTCGAACGCGCGATCGAACAATTGGTGCGCGCCAATCGCCCGTTGCTCATCGTCGGCGAGCCGGGCGCCGGACACGAGATCGTCGCGCGCGCATTGCACGTCCCGGAGACGCCGCTGGCGGAACACGCGACCGGCGCGCGGCTGGCGACCAATCCGCTGCAAGTGCTCGAGGAAGCGCGCGATGGCACGCTGTACTGCGCGGAAATCGGCGCGTATTCGAAGGCGGAGCAGAAAGGCCTGGCATTCGTCCTGTCCAAGCTCGAACGGCACAGCACGGTCCTGGTCTGCACCAGCAGCGAGCAACTCGGCAATCTTGCCGCCGAGGGCCGTTTCGATCCGGCCTTGCTCGCGGTCCTCTCCGCCGGCGCGGTCATGCTTCCACCGCTGCGCCAGCGACGCGAGGACATCCCGGCCATGGTGGATCGCTTCTGGCGTGAGATCACCGCCAGTCAGCGTACCCTGGCGACGCTGCACGGGTCCGCAGTCGTAGCGCTGTCGGCGGCGTACTGGCCGGGAAACATGGAACACCTGCACAACGTCATCGCCAATCTCGCGCTGACCGTCGACAGCGAAATCACCGGCGAACACGTGCGCAAGCTGCTCGGCGAGAGCGCGCAGCCACAACCGTCGTCGATTGCACCCGAGGTCACCGCGCGCTTTTTCGAGATGCCGCTGCGCGAGGCACGCGAAGCATTCGAACGTATCTATTTCGAGCAACTGCTCGGCAAGGAACAGAGCAACATGAGCCGGGTCGCCGACCGTGCCGGGCTCGAGCGCACGCATCTGTATCGAAAGTTGAAGCAGCTCAACATCCGCTTTTCGCGCCGCACCGACGAGGTCACATGATCGCAACCCCCGACGGTGGCGTCGGGAAGGCCGTGCATGGACCTGGCGGAAAGCAGATGGCGCCACTGGTGATCGGTGCGATGGGCGTTGTGTTCGGCGACATCGGCACCAGCCCGCTGTATACGTTGCGCCAATGCTTCACCGGGGCGCATGGGTTGCCCCTCACTCAGGCAAACATCCTCGGCATCCTGTCGGTGATCTTCTGGGCGCTCACGATCGTCGTGACGCTCAAGTACGTTACCCTGATCATGCGCGCCGACAATCGCGGCGAAGGCGGCATCATGGCGCTGACGGCGCTGGTGTCGAGCGGCCTGACCAGCGGGAAGGCGCGCTGGTGGCTCGTGGGCCTGGGCATATTCGGCGCCGCGATGTTCTACGGCGACGGCATGATCACGCCGGCCATATCGGTGCTCTCGGCGGTCGAGGGACTGGAAGTCGTGGCCCCGGCGCTGTCGCCGTATGTCGTGCCGGTGACGCTGGTCATCCTGGTGGGGCTGTTCTCGATCCAGCGGCACGGGACAGCGCGCGTCGGCGTGCTGTTCGGCCCGGTGATGTGCCTCTGGTTTCTCACGCTGACGGCGCTGGGGATCATGCAGATCGCGCGCGACCCGACGGTGCTGCTCGCGCTGAGTCCGACCTATGCCGTCGGCTTCCTCAACACCAATCCGCTGGCGGCGTTCCTGTCGCTGGGCGCGGTCGTGCTCGCGGTGACCGGCACCGAAGCGCTGTACGCCGACATGGGCCACTTCGGGGTGCGACCCATACGCCGCGCATGGCTCTGGTTCGTGTTGCCCGCGCTGGTGATCAACTACTTCGGTCAGGGCGCCCTGCTGATTCGCGATTCGAGCGCGATCAACAACCCGTTCTTCCTGCTTGCGCCGGACTGGGCGCTCCTGCCGCTGGTCGTACTGGCGACGTTCGCAACCGTGATTGCTTCGCAGGCGGTGATCTCGGGAGCGTTTTCCCTGACGCGCCAGGCGATTCAGATGGGCTACTGTCCGCGCCTGACGATTACCCATACCTCGAATCGGCAGATCGGCCAGATCTACGTGCCATTCATCAACTGGACGCTGCTGGCGGCGGTGATGCTGCTGGTTGCGGGCTTTCGCACGTCGAGCAATCTCGCGGCGGCCTACGGTATCGCGGTGACGCTCGCGATGCTGATCGATTCACTGCTGATTTACGTGGTGCTGACGCGTCTGTGGCGATGGAACCGGCTGGCGGCGCTTTGCATCGCGGTTCCGCTGTTGCTGATCGATGCGGCGTTCCTAGCGTCGAACGCGCTGAAGATCCTCGATGGCGGCTGGTTCCCGATCGTCATCGGCGCCATCGTCTTCACCCTGCTCACCACCTGGAAGCGCGGACGCTCGATCCTGCACGCCCGGCTGGCGGAGGAGACGATGCCGATCGACGCGTTCGTCGAATCGATTGCGGCCGCGCCACCTTCGCGTGTTCCGGGCACCGCGGTTTTCCTGACCAATACCCCGGGCCGGGTTCCGCACGCACTGCTGCACAACCTCAAGCACAACAAGGTACTGCACGAGCGCGTGGTCCTGCTGACCATGATTACGCGGGAGATACCGGTCGTGGCGCCTGCTGACCGCGTGAGGATCGTCGACCTCGGGGCCAATTTCGAGCAAGCCGAGGCGTACTTCGGCTTCATGGAAGACCAGGATGTTCCGGAACTGCTCGTGGAATGCGCGCGCTGCGGGCTTGCATTCGACCTGATGGACACGTCGTTCTTCGTCTCGCGCGAGTCGCTGATCCCCAGTGCGACGCCGGGCATGGCGCTGTGGCGCGAACGCCTGTTCGTCTCGATGTCGAAGAACGCAACCAAGGCCAGCGAATACTTTAACGTACCCACGAATCGCGTCGTCGAACTCGGCGCGCAGATCGAGCTTTAGCGGCCGCTGCTGAATCAGTAGCGGTCATTCCGGCCAAGCCCGCACGGCGGGCGCGAGCCGGAATCCATTTATTCTTCAACGCCAATGGATTCCCGCTTGCGCGGGAATGACGCCTAGAGGTAAAACGCCGGCACGGAGCCGGCGTTTTCAAGTGTTGCCCGCCGATCGAGGTCAGTTCGCGGCGATCTGCCCGCGCATCACCTTCAGCGCCTTGCTTTCGATTTGCCGGATGCGCTCGGCGGACACGCCGTACTGATCGGCGAGATCCTGCAGCGTTGCGGGGTCGTCTTCGCGCAGCCAGCGCGCTTCGATGATGTCGCGGCTGCGATCGTCGAGGCGCGACAGCGCCTGTCGCAGGCCTTCGCTGCGGTTGCGCGCAGTCTGCTCGCGCTCAAGGATCTGCACCGGCTCGGCCTCAGTGTCGGTGAGATACGCGATCGGAGTCATCGTCTCCGATTCGTCGCCGACCTGGGGTTCCAGTGCGACGTCCTGGCCGGAGAGCCGGGTCTCCATCTCGACGACCTCTTCCGGCTTGACGGACAACGCCGTCGCGATGTCCCGTGCCTCGCCGGGTGTCAGCGTGCCTGTGCGCGGGCGCATGCTGCGAAGGTTGAAAAACAGCTTGCGCTGCGCCTTGGTCGTGGCGATCTTGACCAGGCGCCAGTTGCGCAGGATGTATTCGTGCATTTCGGCGCGGATCCAGTGCAGTGCGAAGGACACCAGGCGCACGCCGCGTTCGGGGTCGAAACGGCGCACCGCCTTCATGAGACCGATGTTGCCTTCCTGGATCAAGTCGGCCTGCGGCAGACCGTAACCGACGTAGTTGCGGCTGACCGAAACGACCAGGCGCAGGTGCGAGAGCACGAGTTGCCGCGCGGCGTCGACATCGTTGTCGCGCTGCAATCGACGACCGAGCTCGGTCTCCTGGGCCTGCGTCAACAGCGGAAACCGGTTCACCGCCTGGACGTAGTGGTCGAGGCTACCCAGCGAGGCCGGGGTCGGGAACGTGAGCGTTGCTGCGGTCATGGGTTCAAGCTCCTTCTGGAGGCCATTTTAGCACTCGGGATATGAGAGTGCTAATGGCTCGCCGAAGTTCCCGATTTCGCCCTGCCTGGCGGTCCATAGTCGTTGGGAGCGCTTGAGCTAAGCATATGAATATTTGTCATATACTGGTTTCCAACTGGCGAGAGAGGCGTTCAGCCGACCATCGCCTGGACGAACTCTCCGACCCGAAACGTCCGCAGGTCGTCGACCCCTTCGCCGACGCCGATCAGCTTGACCGGGATCGGGTTGGTCTTGGCCAGGGCCGCCACGACGCCTCCTTTGGCGGTGCCGTCGAGCTTGGTCAGGATCAGGCCGCTCAAGCCAAGTGCTGCGTGAAACGCGGCAACCTGCGCCAGCGCGTTCTGCCCGGTATTGGCGTCGAGCACCAGCAGCGTCTCGTGCGGTGCGCCGGGTTGCGCCTTGTCGATGACGCGTCGAATCTTCTTGAGTTCTTCCATCAGGTGCAGTTGCGTCGGCAGCCGGCCGGCGGTATCGGCAAGCACGATGTCGATGCCGCGAGCGCGCGCCGCGGCGATGGCATCGAACATCACCGCAGCCGGATCGCCGCCGTGCTGCGCAATCACCTGCACGTTGTTGCGGGCGCCCCAGACCTCGAGCTGCTCGCGCGCGGCGGCGCGAAAGGTGTCGCCAGCGGCCAGCAATACCGAATAGCCCTGCCCTTGAAGATATTTCGCGAGCTTGCCGATCGACGTCGTCTTGCCCGCGCCGTTGACGCCGGCGAGCATGATCACGAAGGGCCGCGCCGAGCCGATTTCGAGCTGCTGTTCGAGCGGCGCGAGCAACGCCGCCAGCGATGCACGCAGCGCATCGCGCGGATCGCTATCCGCATCCTGGCGCTTCCAGCGCTGTTTCATGTCGGCGAGCAGATGCGCGGTCGCCGGCACGCCGACGTCGGCGGCGATCAGCGCGGTCTCCAGTTCCTCCAGGGCTTCATCGGACAGCGCCTTGCGGCCGATCGGCAAGGTGATCGGGCGCGTGAGTATTTCGCGCGTGCGACCGAGCCCCTGCTTGAGCCGCTCGGTCCACGACCGCGTATCGGCGTCGGCATTGCGCTTGAAAAGGTCGAGCATGGAGGGCTGTTTGACAGGTGAGCGTGACGCAGAAGCTACAATTCTACCTTCCCGCCGCACCTCGACCGTCGCCTTGCCACTTACCAACCAGATTCGCATCATCAGCGGCCAATGGCGCGGCCGTCGCGTGCGCTTTCCCCCGCGCGAAGGCGTGCGACCTACACCCGATCGCGTGCGCGAGACGCTGTTCAACTGGCTTGGACAGGACCTGACAGGCGCCGCTACGCTGGATGCATTCGCGGGCAGCGGTGCACTTTCGCTTGAAGCCGTGTCGCGCGGCGCGGCTCTCGCCGTTGCGGTCGACCGCAATCCGGAACTGGTGCGCGCGCTCGCCGCGACGGGTGCGGCGCTGGGCATGCATACGCTGGAAACGCATCGTGCCGACGCCTTGTCATTCCTTCGCCACGAAGCGAGACTGTTCGACGTCATTTTTCTCGACCCGCCGTTCGACGACGACCCCTGGGCAACGCTGTTGCCGGCGGCGACCGACCGACTTGCGCCGGGCGGGGTGATCTATGCGGAGGCTCGTTCGACGATCGCGGGCAGCGGTCTCACGGTGTCGCACCACGACAAGGCCGGACAGGTGCATTATCATCTGCTGCGCCGTGCACCCACCGAGTAAGCATCGATGCTCAAGGTAGTCTATCCGGGAACCTTCGACCCGTTCACCAAGGGCCACGAGGACCTCGTTCGTCGAGCGGCGAAGCTGTTCGACCGGGTCGTCGTCGGCGTTGCCGACAGCGAGTCCAAGCGCCCGATGTTCACCGCGGCCGAGCGTATCGCGATGACCCGGGAAGTGCTCGTGGGCTTTGCCAACGTGGAAGTCGCCGGATTTTCCGGACTGCTGATGGATTTCGTGCACTCGATCGGCGCCAGCGTGATCGTCCGCGGGCTGCGTGCCGTGTCCGACTTCGAATACGAATTCCAGATGGCTGGAATGAACCGCAACCTGTATCCCGAGGTCGAAACGCTGTTTCTGACACCGGCTGAGCAATATCTGTTCACGTCATCGACCATCGTCCGCGAAATCGCGCGCTTCGGCGGCAATGTGAGCAGTTTCGTGCATCCCGTCGTCGCGGCGCGGCTCAAGGCCAAGGTCGCGGCGGCCCAAGCGTAGCGGACATACCCTCGATGGCGCTCCTGATCACCGACGAGTGCATCAACTGCGATGTGTGCGAGCCCGAGTGTCCGAATGGCGCGATCACACAGGGCGCGGAGATCTACGTCATCGAACCGGCCAAATGCACCGAGTGCGTCGGCCACTTCGATACGCCACAGTGCGTCGAGGTCTGCCCGGTCGATTGCATTCCGGTCAACCCGGACCATGTCGAAACGCGCGAGCAGCTGCTGCGCAAGTATGAGGGACTGATGGCGGCAATCAAGGCCGACGCAGCCCCAACGCGTTAGCAGATTATTGAAAAGCGTCGCGACGAGGGCGAGCGGCCGAGCGACAAGGCGGATCGCCCCCGCACCAGCTTTTAAGCTGCGTTTGCAGCTACCGGGGTGAGCTCGGCCTGATCGATGATGCGGTCGATGGCGGCGAGTTCGCCGGCCAGCGCCTTGATCTGGGCCCTGACCACCCCCTCCGCCTGTTCGAGTTCGGATATGCGTTCCTCGAGTTCGTCGCTCGCCCGATGGATGCGCTTCACGCTCTCCAGCCGGCGCCGCAGCTGCAGATGATGCTCGCGCACTTGCGTCTCCAGCGGCGACATCACCGCCTTGAGCCAGCTGTCGAGATCGCGATTGGCGATGTCGTAGACGTGCTTGACGCGGATGGCGACGGTCTCGAAGAAACGCTGCATCAGCGTGAACTTGGCCTTGCTCACCATGTTCCACAACGTGTTGAAATGGACGTTGTAGGCACGCTCCAGGCGCTCGACTTCCTTCTGGTACTTGAGCATCGAGAACGGAGGCGGCGTGAAGGTTTCGAGTCCATGCTCCTTCGCGAAGCGCGCGTACATGGCGAGCATCATGTCGTGGATTTCGACGGTCTGGTTGCCGCTCTGCGCGAGGCCGCCGTGGATGCTGGCGAAAAAGTCGTTCATCGCCGAACGCACGCCCTTGGTGAACGGGCTGGACTCGATGCGCTTGCGCGTCTCGATGGCTGCGCCGCGCAGCGTTTCAAGCCCGATGCACTCGTACAGCGTGTTCGTGTGCTGCGTGAATACGGTGCGTAACGCGGTATAGCGCTGCATGCCGCGCTCGAACAGATCCTTTTCCTGCTGGATCCGATCCATCATGTGCTCGACGACGTCCTGATTCTTGCCGCGCAAGCCCGTGAGTTCCGCGAGCTGTTCGTGGATTCCGACGATGCGGCTGTCGAGGATCGTGTCCACGGCCGCCGCCAGCGATCGAATTTCCGCCTTGGTTGCCGAGCCGACGATATGCCGCTTGGCCGGGATGAGTTCCTTCGACAGGGCGAGTTCCAGCTGCGGCAACCGGCTTCTGGCGAGCAGCGCATCGTCGCCGTTGACCTTGGCCAGCAGCGCCTTCTGCGCAGACACCGGGAAAATCTGCGCCGGCGGTATGGCGAGCAATTCGGAACTGGTGCGAACCTGGCGCGAAATCTCGCCTTCGATCTCGGCTGCCGTGCGCAGGTCGTCCCACAGACCGTCGATCTTGTTCAGGATGACCAACCGGCCTTCCTTGTTCGCGGGGTTGGTGCCGACGAGATGGTCGTTCCAGACGTCGATGTCAGTCTTGGTGACGCCGGCGTCCGCGGCAAGGATGAACAGTATCGCGTGCGCGTTCGGCAGCAGGTTGAGCGTGAGCTCGGGTTCGGTGCCGATCGCGTTCAGGCCCGGCGTATCGAGTATGACCAGCCCCTGCTGCAGCAGCGGGTGCGGAAAATTGATCACTGCATGGCGCCAGCACGGAATATCGACGACGCGCTCGTCGGCCTCCGAACTCGTCACCATGACATCGCCGTCCTCGCACAGGCCGTATTTGCGCGCCAGCGCAACCGGAACCCTCTTGATCTGAGAAACCTGCGAGAGGACCTCGGTCATCTTGTCTGCCGAGGACATGTCGAGCGACAGCGTCACCCATTCATCGGCGTAGTTCTTGAATTCGGCGACGGAGCCGTCGCGCGCGCGCGTTTCGATCGGCAGCAGTCGGATCGACGGCGGCCGCGTCGAGTCGTAGAGCAGTTCGGTCGGGCACATGGTCGTCCGACCGGCTGCGGACGGCAGAAGGCGCTGGCCGAAATCGGCGAAAAAGATGGCATTGATCAGTTCCGACTTGCCGCGTGAGAATTCCGCGACGAATGCCACGACCAGCTTGTCCTGATGCAGTCGCTCGAGCAGGTGCTGGATTGCCAGGTCGGCGTGGGCGTCGGCAAGTTCCTGCCGCGACAGCCATTCGTGCAGTTCGGAAATGCCCGACGACAGCCTGCGGCGCCAGTCGCTGTAGGCCTCGAACCGCGCTGCCAAATCCTTGGATTGCATCATCGCGCCGCCTCCCTGGCGAGGTCGACGGTCGAGCCTGCGGCGGTTCCAGCGTCGGCGGCCGATCCGTCACCCGGCGCTTCCGGCGCCGGGAACTGCTAGCCCCTTCGAGAGGGGCGCCGAGGACTCTAGCATAAAGCACGCCACTCCAAAGCCGAGCCGGTGGACCTAGCGTTGGCAGGTGTGGCAGTAGGTCGTGCTGCGCCCGCCGAGGCGGATGCTGCGCAGCGTGGTGCCGCAACGAAGGCAAGCCTGTCCGGTGCGGCCATAGACGAAATAGTCGAGCTGGAAATATCCGGGCTCCCCCGCGCTGTCGACGTAGTCGCGCAACGTGCTTCCACCCTTTGCGATCGCATCGGCCAGCGTCTCGCGCACGGCGGTGACAAGCCGTTCGAAGCGGGCGCGGGCGATCCGGTTCGCCGGCTGCGTCGGGCGGATGCCCGCGCGAAACAGCGCTTCATTGGCGTAGATGTTTCCCACACCGACGACCAGATGGTTGTCCATCAGCGCCAGCTTGATCGCGGCGCTTCGAGTGCGCGTGGCACGATGCAGATAGTCGGCATCGAACTCCGCGGAAAACGGCTCCGGGCCAAGGCGGGCGAGCAATGGGTGCGGCAGGTCGGATCGCGGCGCCCAAAGGACCGCTCCGAAACGTCGTGGGTCGCGATAGCGCAACAGCGCGCCATTGCCGAATTCGATGTCGACGTGATCGTGGAGGGCCCTGGGCGGCCGGTCGCGAAACACGCGAAGGCTGCCCGTCATCCCCAGGTGCACGATGAGCGTGTCTGGGCCAGTTCTGAACAGTAGGTACTTACTTCTGCGATCGATCCGATCGATGACCCGGCCAAGGAGGCGTTGCGGAAGATCCTTTGGAACTGGCCACCGCAATCGGCGGTCGTATAGCCTGACGGCCGTCACTTTCTGCCGTTCTACGTGAGGCGCAAGACCGCGTCGGGTCGTTTCGACCTCGGGAAGTTCGGGCATCGGGGAGGGGACAGGCGGCGTTTGTTGCAATGCCCAATATACCCTAAGATTTGAATCCCGCCGGCAGTTCGCCAGGCACCGGCAGAAAGCGACTCGTAACGTGCACTTACCGAACCGGTTACCCCTTTTTCGACTCGCGCTGCTGACCGCGCTCGCCAGCGCCGGCATGAACGCGGGCGCACAGCCGGCGGCGACAACGCCGCTGGCGCCGAGTGCGGCGGTGTCGCCGGCAGCGCCGTCGGCGTTGTCCGCGGATGTGCTGTACCGCATCCTGGTTGGTGATCTTGCGCTGCAACGTGGCGACGCCGCGCTGGCGGCGCGAGCTTATTTCGAGGCGGCGCGCGAATCGCAGGAACCCCGGCTTGCGCGGCGGGCGACCGAAGTGGCGCTGTTCGCCCGACAGCGCTCGCTCGCGCTCGAAGCCGCCAAGCTATGGCAGACACTCGATCCGACTGCGGAGCGCGCCAGGCAAATGGTGGCGACGCTGACGCAGTCGGGTGCGGGCACCGAGCTGAAGGCGGAACTCGAACACGTACTTTCCGACGCTGCGGCCAGCGGCACCTTGGGCGACGCGTTCATTCAACTCAATCAGGCGCTGTCGGCGCAAACCGACAAGGCGGCGGTGTTCCGCCTGGTGGTCGAGCTGGCAAAACCCTATCCCAACGTCCCGGAAGCCCACTTCGCCGTATCGCTCGCGGGATTCAACACCGGGCTTGCCGATCTTGAAACGGCCGCCGTGTCGATGCGCGCCGCCGACCGTGCGCTCGTGCTCAAGCCGGGCTGGGAGCGCGCCGCGCTGATCAAGACTGACATCCTGGCGAAGAATTCGCCGCAGGAGGCGATCAGCTTCCTGAACGGCTTTCTCGCAAGCGTGCCGGAGTCGCGTGCGGCGAAGGTTGCCCTGGCGCAGCTCTACGTGGAGCAAAAGCGCTATGTCGAGGCCCGGGAGGTATTCCAGCGCCTGTCTGCCGACGATCCCGAGGACCGCGAGCTCCAGTTCGCCGTCGCGGCGCTTTCGGTGCAGATGCGCGACTACGCAACCGCGCAGCGCATATTCGAAGCGTTGAAGCGCAGTGGTTTCGGCGAAGCCGGCGTGGTGTCGTTCTATCTTGCGCAGATCGCCGAGGAGACCCGGCGCTACGACGACGCCATCGCGCTGTATCGCGAGGTGAACGAAGGCGATCGGGCCTGGACGGCCAAGCTCCGGATCGCGACCGTGATGTCGAAAAAGGGCGACATCGCCGAAGCGCGACGCTACCTCGCGTCGCTCAAGGCCGATGGCGCGGATCAGCGGATCGAGCGCACGCAGGCCGAGGCGCAGCTCCTGCGCGACGGCGGCGACAACGAAGGCGCGTATGCGGTGCTTACGGCCGGACTCGTGACCAACCCTGACTCCGCGGACCTCCTCTACGACATCGCGATGGTCGCCGAGAAGCTCGACCGGCTGGAGGAGGCCGAGAAGCGGCTGAATCAGTTGATCGCGCTCAAGCCTGACAATGCGCAGGCACTCAATGCGTTGGGCTACACGCTGGTCGATCGCACCAAGCGCACGGCCGAGGGAATGAAACTCATCGAGCAGGCATTGGCGCTCGCGCCAGCCGATCCATTCATCCTCGACAGCATGGGCTGGGCGCACTATCGCATGGGCAACCTCGACGACTCGGAGAAATATCTTCGTCGTGCGCTCGCCGACCGCTCCGATCCGGAAATCGCGGCACACCTGGGCGAGGTCCTCTGGGCGAAGGGCGAACGTGCGCGAGCGCGAGAAGTCTGGCAATCCCAACTCAAGCAGACCCCGGATAACGCGCTGCTGCTCGAGACCGTGCGCCGGTTCGTGCCCTAACCTGGGTCGTCGATGCAACTTCGAAGCGGCCATGCAGTCCGCGCCGCAAGTGTTGGCTGCGCGCTGCTCCTGAGCGCGTGCGCCGGATTCGCACCCGAACGCCCGCCAACGGGCGAGTTATTGGCTCCGATGCGCCCGTCCTTCGAAGCTGCGGGCCGGCTTTCATTGCGCCAGGGCAGCGAAGCGCTGACCGCGAATTTCCACTGGCGACACGACGGCAATGACGACGAACTCGATCTCGCGACTCCGCTCGGCCAGACCATTGCGCGCCTCGCAGGTGGGCGCGACGGCGTGAGCCTGCGCACAGCCGACGGACGCGTTGCGACAGCGGCCGATTGGGCTGGGTTGAGCGCGCGTACGCTCGAATGGTCGCTGCCAGTCGACGGGCTCGCGTTCTGGATCCAGGCGGTCCCCCGGCCCCAGGTCGCATTCGACATGGAAACTGCGGCCGACGGAACGCCGCGGGTGCTGCGGCAGGATGGGTGGACGATCGTCTACCAGGCATTCGCGTCCGATCCGTCGGGACGGCTCCGGCCTGCGCGGATGACCCTATCGTATCCGGACCTTGAGCTTCGCCTCGTGGTCGATCGCTGGCAATGAGCCCGGGTGGCGAAATTGCGCTGCCGGCGCCAGCGAAGCTCAACCTGTTCCTGCATGTGACCGGCAGGCGTCCGGACGGCTATCACACGCTGGAATCGCTTTTCGTGCTCATTGCGCGCGGCGATTCGATTTCGCTGGCGGTGCGTGACGATGGCGCGATCCTACGCACACGCGGTCCGGACGCGGTGGCGCCCGACGACGATCTCGCGCTTCGCGCAGCGCGATTGCTCCAGCGACATTCCGGCATCGACCGTGGGGTGTCGATCGGGATCGATAAACGATTGCCGATCGGGGGCGGCCTCGGCGGCGGCAGTTCCGACGCCGCGACGGTTCTGCTCGGACTCAACCGCTTGTGGCAGCTTCATCTGTCGCGCGAGGCGCTGATGCAGTTGGCACTCGAACTCGGTGCCGATGTGCCATTCTTCGTGTTCGGGCAGCCGGCATTTGCCCGCGGCATCGGCGAACAACTTCAGGCAGCGACGCTGCCGACGACGTGGTTCACGGTCGTGACTCCGGCGATCGCGGTGCGGACTGCGGAGATTTTCTCGGCGCCCGAATTGACACGCAACAGCGAGTCCGCGAAAATGGCAATCTTTTCCGAAGGATATGGCCGCAACGATCTGTTTTCCGTTGCGGCGGCGCGGTTCCCGGAAATTTCGCGTTGCCTCGACGCGCTTGTGCGCGAGGCGCCGGAATCGGGGGCGCGAATGACGGGATCGGGGGCGTGCGTTTTTGCCGCATTTTCCGAAGAGAACGCCGCGCAACTGGCGCTCTCGCGGATGCCCGATGGCATCACCGGATTTGTTGCGCGCTCGCTTGCCCGCCACCCGTTGTGGCGATACGCCTGACGTAGCGGTCACTACGTTTTCCCTTGGGGAGTCGCCAAGTGGTAAGGCACCGGATTTTGATTCCGGCATTCGTAGGTTCGATCCCTACCTCCCCAGCCATTCCTGCGTCATGCCGGCGGTTCTGCCTGCGCGCACAATCCCCGGGTGAGCACCATGCATTTTGAACGGATGCGGGTCTTCACCGGCAACGCCAATCCGAAGCTCGCGGAAGCCGTCGTCCGGCACATGAACATCAGCCTCGGACGCTGCATCGTCGGACGCTTCTCCGATGGCGAGGTGATGGTCGAATTGCTCGAAAACGTTCGCGGCCGCGATGTGTTCATCCTGCAATCGACGTGCGCGCCGACCAACGACAATCTCATGGAAATCCTGGTGATGGTCGACGCGTTGAAACGTGCGTCGGCCGGGCGCATCACCGCGGCGATTCCCTATTTCGGCTACGCGCGGCAGGATCGGCGACCGCGCTCGGCACGCGTCGCGATCACCGCAAAAGTCGTCGCCGATATGCTCATGACCGTCGGCGTCAACCGGGTGATGACCATGGATCTGCACGCGGACCAGATCCAAGGATTTTTCAACATTCCAGTCGATAACATATACGCCACGCCCGTGTTGCTCGGCGATCTGTGGAAACAGAATCACGAGGACCTGCTCGTCGTTTCGCCCGACGTGGGCGGCGTGGTGCGCGCGCGCGCGATCGCCAAGCGACTGGATTCGGACCTCGCGATCATCGACAAGCGGCGCCCCAAAGCCAACGTCGCCGAAGTCATGAATATCATCGGCGACGTGGAGGGCCGCGCCTGCGTGATCATGGACGACATCGTCGATACCGCGAACACGCTGTGCAAGGCGGCGACTGCGCTGAAGGAGAACGGCGCCCGAAAGGTCATCGCCTACTGCACGCATGCGGTCCTGTCCGGCGGCGCCGTCGCTCGCATCGCCGAATCTGAACTCGACGAGATGGTCGTGACCGATACGATCCCGCTTTCCGAGGAAGCGCGCGCGTGCAAGCGCATCCGCATGCTGTCCTGCGCCCAGCTGCTGGCGGAAACGATGACGCGCATCTCCAACGAAGAGTCGGTCAGCTCGCTGTTCACCGAATAGCGCGTCGCGCGCCCGCGGTTGCCAGGCGCGAGCCATTCAGGTTATAATTCAAGGCTTTCCCGGCGTCAGACCACAGTAAGTGTGGCCGAGCCGCCCGGGTGTCGCCACCGCGGACGACCGACGGGCCACCATAGCCACACCGTGGCCCGCTCCGGAAGGCCGCAGACACGAGGAGTCTCATCATGCAACAACACGAATTCACCGCGTTTCCGCGCGCCACCGAAGGCCGCGGCGCGAGCAGGCGGCTGCGCCGGAGCGGGCGCGCGCCGGGCATCGTCTACGGCGGCACAGCGCAACCGCAGCCGGTCGAGCTCGACCACAATGCGTTGATCCACGCGCTGAAACGCGAAGCGTTCCATTCGTCGATCCTGACCATGAAATTCGAAGGCGCCGTCCAGCGCGTCCTGCTGCGCGACGTGCAGATGCACCCGTTTCGTAACGAGGTGCTCCACGTCGACTTCCAGCGCGTCGACGAGAACCGCAGGATCCATATCAAGGTTCCCCTGCACTTCACGCATGCCGAAGATTCCCCGGCGCACAAGACGACCGACGCGATCATCTCGCACGTGCTGACCGAACTCGACGTGTCGTGCCTGCCGAAGGACCTGCCGACGTTCATCGAGGTCGACTTGTCGACGCTCGCCGTCGGGCAGTCGATTCACGTGTCCGATCTCAAACTGCCGCAAGGCGTCGCTGCCATGACGCGCGGCAAGACCGACCCGGCCGTAGCGACCGCGATCATTCCGCGCGTCGTCGCCGAAGTCGAGGAAGTCGCAGCAACGACCGAAGCTGCCGCCACCGAGGCCGGAGCTGCGGGCGAAGAAGCGAAGTCCGGAGACAAGGCTGGCGAAAAAGCTGGCGACAAGGCCGCGGACAAGGGTGGTGACAAGGCCGTCGAGAAATCGACGGGCAAGAAGGACGACAAGAAGTAGGCGCTCGCCGACCGCCGCCTGGCGCCGCCAAAGGCCCGCCACGACGCTGTCGGCGGGCCTTTTGTTGCGACCTCGAATAGCTTGGGAACCATGGCGAATCCACTGCGCTTGATCGTCGGTCTGGGCAATCCGGGGCGCGAGTACGTCGCGACGCGACACAATGCCGGTGCGTGGTATGCCGAACAGGCGGCGGCGCAGCTGTCGATAGCCTTCGATGCGCAGGCAAAATTCCATGCGCTCGTCACACGCGCCGAGCCACGTCTTGCGGTACCGCAAACGTTCATGAACCGGAGCGGACTGGCGGTGGGAGCGCTCGCAAGGTTCTATCGCATTGCGTCGACGGAAATACTGGTCGCACACGACGAACTCGACTTGAAGCCCGGTAGCGTCAAGCTCAAGTTTGGCGGCGGCTTCGCCGGCCACAATGGTCTCAAGGACATCGCCACCGTGCTGGGTACCGGCGAATTCTGGCGCTTGCGTATCGGCATCGGTCATCCCCGCGACGGCGCGCTGTCGGAACAGGAAGTCGCGGATTACGTCCTGCGTGCCCCGCCTGCCGCCGAACGCTCTGCCATCGACGATGCGCTCGCTCGCGCCCTTCTGATCTGGCCACGGCTCGCCGCGGGCGAGATGGAACGTGCGATGCATGAGTTGCACACGCGGGCGGATGGCGAATCTCCCAACGAAAAGGCCACTCCATGAGCGTCAAATGCGGCATCGTCGGCCTTCCCAATGTCGGCAAGTCGACACTGTTCAACGCGCTGACCAAGGCCGGCATCGCCGCCGAGAATTATCCTTTCTGTACGATTGAGCCCAACATCGGCATCGTCGAGGTGCCCGACCCGCGACTTGCGGCGCTGGCGGCGATCGCCCGCCCGGAACGCGTGCTGCCGGCCGCGGTCGAGTTCGTCGACATCGCGGGACTGGTCGCCGGAGCGTCCAAGGGCGAGGGGCTCGGCAACCAGTTTCTGGCGAACATCCGCGAGACCGATGCGATCGCGCATGTCGTGCGCTGCTTCGAGGACGACAATGTTGTGCACGTGGCGGGAAAGATCGACCCGATCTCCGACATCGAGACGATCAACACCGAACTCGCGCTGGCGGATCTGGCGACGGTCGAAAAGCAGATGACAAAGTATGCCAAGGCCGCGCGCGCCGGTGGCGACAAGGAAGCGCAGCGGCTGGTCGCCGTGCTCGAAAAGATCGGCCCGGCGCTCGACCAGGCCAGGCCAGCACGCTCGGTCGACCTCTACCCGGAGGAACGCGCGCTGCTCAGGCCGCTGTTTCTCCTGACGATGAAGCCGACCATGTACGTCGCCAACGTCGCCGAACACGGATTCACCGACAACCCGCTGCTTGCGCGCGTGGAGGAATACGCGGGGCGCGAGGGCGCTCCCGTCGTCGCCATTTCGGCGTCGGTGGAGGCGCAGATCGCGGATCTGTCGGCGGAAGACAAGAAAATCTTCCTCGACGACATGGGACTGTCCGAGGCAGGCCTCGACCGGCTCATCCACGCGGGATACCGGCTGCTCGGACTTGACACGTATTTCACCGCTGGACCGAAGGAAGTGCGCGCGTGGACGATTCGCCATGGCAGCACCGCGCCTCAGGCGGCAGGCGCAATTCACACCGATTTCGAAAAAGGGTTCATTCGCGCCGAGGTGATCGCATTCGCGGATTTCATTGCGTGCAAGGGAGAGCAGGGCGCGAAAGAAGCCGGTAAGATGCGCTTGGAAGGCCGTGACTACGTGGTCAAGGACGGCGATGTGATGCATTTTCGCTTCAATGTCTGAGCCAGCCCCGCATCGCAATTCCGAGCGCCAACTCCCAGTGCGCGGTGCGTTGATCGCCGTACTGTTGCTGGCGACAGCCTGTGTTCCGTACGGCAAGCAGTTCGAGTCGCCCGAGGTCACGCTGGAGACGCTGCGCATCCTGCGCGTTGTGGATGCAAGGGCCGACCTCGCAATCGGCCTGCGGATCTTCAATCCCAATACTTATGCATTGCCCGTGGACACGGTCGAATTCGACGTCCTCGTCGACGGTCGACCCACAGTGACCAGCCGCAGCGTGCGCGTGGAACCACTGCCTCCGCGGGGCGAAGCCAAAGTCGAGCTGGTCGGGCGCGTCGATATCGCCGCGGTGGCGACGGCGCTGATGTCGCTCGGCTCGCAGCTGCCGGTCGACTACACGATGAAGGGAACGGTCACGTTGACCGACGGGACCGCGTTGCCGTTCGCACGAAAGGGGCGCATCCCGGTCGCACCGTTCGACCGGGCCTTCGGCTCGCCGCGCCCGCAGTGACCCAGCGCGTGCGCTTTTCGAAAATGCAGGGACTCGGCAACGATTTTGTCGTGTTCGATGGCGTGCGCGAGCGCGTCGTCCTCGAACCGGCGGAGATCCGGCGCATTGCGGATCGGCATTTCGGCGTGGGTTGCGACCAGGTCCTGCTGGTGGAAGCCCCTACCCACCCGGACGTCGATTTTCGCTACCGTATATTCAACGCCGATGGCGGCGAGGTCGAACAATGCGGCAACGGCGCGCGCTGTTTCGTGCACTTCGTCCGCAGTCGCGGCTTGACCTCCAAGCGCGCCATTCGCGTCGAGACGCGAAGCGGCGTGATCGAACCCGCGCTGCAGGCGGACGGACAGGTGACGGTCGACATGGGTCCTCCGCGCTTTGCACCGGCGGAGGTCCCCTTCGTGAGCGGCGGCGACGCGCTGGTGCAGGCGCTCGACGTGGCGGGACGCACTGTCTCCATCACCGCTGTGTCGATGGGCAATCCACACGCAGTTCAAGTGGTCGCCGATGTCGACGCCGCGCCGGTGCGAAGCGAAGGTCCGCTAATCGAGCGGCACGAGCGCTTTCCGCAGGGCGCGAACGCGGGCTACATGCAGGTCGTCGATCGCGCTAACATTCGCTTGCGCGTGTGGGAGCGGGGCGCCGGCGAGACGCTCGCGTGCGGCACCGGCGCGTGCGCCGCGGTCGCGACGGGCATTCGACGGGATTTGCTCGACTCGCCCGTGCGCGTCGCCACGCGCGGCGGCGTGCTTGAGATCGCATGGGCCGGCGCGGGCGCGCCGGTCATGATGACGGGCCCGGCGGAAACAGTGTTCGAAGGCGAATGGGAACTGTCCGCCGGACAAGCGTGATTGACCAGCACGAACTGATGGGGACCAATTGATGGATGCCAAGGCGGTTGCCGAATATCTGCAGCAGCACCCCGAGTTCTTCGGCGAATACGCCGACATACTGTCCGAGATCTACGTTCCGCACCCGCACGGCGGGCACGCGATTCCGATCGCCGAACGGCAGATCGTCACGCTCCGGGAGAAGAACGGCCAGATCGAAACGAAGCTGCGCGAACTCATCCAGTTCGGCGGCGAGAACGACGCGGTCAGCGAGAAACTGCACCGCTCGACGCTGGCGTTGTTTTCCGCCATGGATCTCGAGACGACGCTGGGCGTGCTCTATCACAGCCTCATGGACGACTTCCAGGTGCCCCAGGTCGCGCTGCGACTCTGGGGCAAGGTCCCGGAGCAGTCCTATCTGCCCGAACTCGCTGCGACCAGCCAGGAACTGCGCGATTACGCGAGTACGCTCGGTTCGCCATACTGCGGGGCGCAGGCACCTTTCGAGTCTCGCGACTGGTTCGAAGGCGCCTCCGCACTCGCGTCCTTCGCATTCCTGCCGCTGCGCACCCATCAGACCTTCGGCCTGCTGGCGCTGGCGAGCGACGACCCCGCGCGGTACTACCCCGGCATGGGGACCATGTACCTGACCCGGCTGGCCGAACTTGCAAGCGTGGCCACCTCTCGCTTCCTGCCACAGGGCTGATACAGCATGCGCGCAATGGGCGGCCTCAACGCGAAGGCCGAACTGCGCAGCGCGAAGGTACTCTGATGAGTGCGGAGCGCACGAAGGCGGCATCGCGGCCTTTGCGCGCGGAGGACCCGACGCTCGCCGCATGGCAGCGACACCTCGCGACGCGACCCGCGCACACGCGAGCTGCGTACCTGCGCGACATCATTGTGCTGCAGGCGCTCGCAGGCGACGTGGCGCTGTTAGGGCTCTCGTCGCGCGAGATCCGCCGCCATCTTGCAACCCTGCATGCCCGCGGGCTCTCCGGCGGCAGCCTGGCCCGGATGCTGTCGGCGTGGCGCGCGTTCTACCGCTTTGCGATCGACCGCGATCCACAGCTCAAGGACAACCCCTGCGCCGGTCTGCGGGCGCCGAAGTCGCCGCGCCGGCTGCCCTCCGCGCTTTCACCTGACGAAGCCGTGCAGCTGGTGGCGATCGAGGGCGATGACTCGCTCACCCTGCGCGACCGTGCGCTATTCGAACTCGCGTATTCGTCCGGCTTACGCGTGTCCGAGCTCGCCGGGCTAGACATCGCGGCGCTCGACCTGGCTGCGGGGGAGGTCCGCGTCTGGGGCAAAGGCGCCAA
Organism: uncultured beta proteobacterium; assembly: GCA_963726915.1. Lineage (GTDB taxonomy): Bacteria > Pseudomonadota > Gammaproteobacteria > Burkholderiales > Casimicrobiaceae > PALSA-1003. The sequence continues at coordinate 155,806 of CAVSEA010000028.1, read as the reverse complement.
GGAACGCATCGTCCCGGTCGGCACGCCCGCGCGCGAGGCGTTGCGCAGGTGGCTCGCGCGGCGGCCGACGTTGGCGCAGGGGGAAGAGCACGCCGTATTCCTGAGCCGCAATGGCCGACGCCTGACGCCGCGCGCGATCCAGCAACGCCTGGCCGCCTGGGCGATCAAGCGCGGGCTCTCTCGCCACGTCCACCCGCACATGCTCCGGCATTCGTTTGCATCGCATGTGCTGCAGTCCTCGGGCGACCTGCGCGCCGTGCAGGAGCTGCTGGGCCACGCGAGCATCGCCAGCACGCAGATCTACACGCACCTGGACTTTCAGGCGCTGGCCAAGACCTATGACCGCGCGCACCCGCGCGCGAAGAAGAAGCCGACGCGATAACCGGCGGCACCAAAAAAACGGGGCGCTTGGGGCGCCCCGAAAGCCACTGAGGAGAAACTAGACCAAACTTCGCTTGCGCGGTCTACTCCACACGCTCGCCGTGGAGACTGACATCCAGACCCTCGCGCTCCTCTTCCTCGGAGACGCGCAGGCCGATGACCATGTCGATGACCTTGAGAATGATGAAGCTGCCGACGCCGCTGTAGACGAGCGTTGTCGCGACCGCACCAAATTGCGCGGTCATGCTGGCGTCGGCGCCGCTGATTTCCTTGACGTTGAGCAAGCCGGTCAGCAGCGCGCCGACGATACCGCCGATGCAGTGAACGCCAAAGGCGTCGAGCGAATCGTCGTAGCCGAACGCCTTCTTGACGGTGGTCGCGGCGAAAAAGCACAGGACGCCCGCGGCGATGCCGATGATGATCGCGCCGGTTACGCCGACGAAGCCGGAGGCCGGGGTGATCGCCACCAGCCCGGCGACCGCACCCGAGGCGATTCCCAGCACCGACGGCTTGCCCTTGGCCATCCACTCGGTGATCATCCACGCGAGCGCCGCCACGGCTGTTGCGAGTTGCGTCACGACCATGGCCATACCTGCCCGTCCGTCGGCCGCGACCGCTGAACCGGCGTTGAAGCCGAACCAGCCAACCCACAGCATCGAGGCACCGATGATCGTCAGGGTCAGGTTGGACGGCATCATCGCTTCCTTGCCGTAGCCGATACGCTTGCCTAGGACCAGGCAACACACGAGGGCCGCGATACCGGCGTTGATGTGCACGACGGTACCACCCGCGAAGTCGAGCACGCCGGCGGCGGCCCAATATCCGGAGGGCTCCCACATCATGTGCGCGATCGGCGCGTAGATGACGACCGACCAGATGCCCATGAACCAGAGCATGGCCGAGAATTTCATCCGGTCCGCAAAGCCGCCGCAGATGAGTGCCGGGGTGATGATCGCGAATGTCATCTGGAACATCATGTACACCGACTCAGGAATCGTCAGCGCCAGATGCGACACCGTCAACTTGCCGGCCTCCTTCTGGAACAGCATGCCATTGAGGAACAGTCGGTCCAGACTGCCGATGAACGACCCCCCGGGCATGAACGCCAGCGAATAGCCGATGACGACCCACAGCACCGTGACCAGGCAGGTGATCGCGAAGCTCTGCATCAGTGTCGCCAGGATGTTCTTCTTGCGCACCATGCCGGCATAGAACAGCGCGAGGCCCGGGATCGTCATCATCAACACCAGCGCGGTCGATGTCAGCATCCACGCGGTATCGCCGCCGCTGATCTTGTCGGCGGCAACGAGTTGGGGCGTCGTCGGAGCAGGGGGCGCTTCCGCAGGCTTCGCGTCTGCAGCCGCCGGCGCCGCGCCGCCGGCCGCCGGAGCGGCGGCTGGAGCAGCAGCAGCAGGTGCGGTCGCAGGTGCTGCCGCAGGAGCAGGTGCTGCCGCAGGTGCTGCTGCGGGCGCGGCAGCTGGTGCAGCGGCCTTGCTGGTGTCTATCGGCGGCGGCACCGTCTTGTCGTCGGCCCCAGCCAGGTTGCACATGCCGAAGGCGCCGACTAGCGCGATCAACGTAAACAATCGCTTCATGGTGTTCCCCTTAGAGGGCATCGGCACCGGTCTCGCCGGTCCGGATGCGTACGACTTGTTCGAGGTCGAAGACGAATATCTTGCCGTCGCCGATCTTGCCGGTGTTCGCTGCCTTTTCGATCGCCTCGATGACGCGGTCGAGCAAATCGCTCTTGATCGCGGCCTCGATCTTCACCTTGGGCAGGAAGTCAACGACGTATTCAGCACCTCGGTACAACTCGGTGTGCCCCTTTTGCCGTCCAAATCCCTTTACTTCCGTCACGGTGATCCCCTGAACACCGATGGCCGACAGGGCCTCGCGGACCTCGTCGAGCTTGAACGGCTTGATGATTGCGGTTACCAGTTTCATGTTTCCCTCGCTTGTTGCGGGTGTAGTGGTGAACGACGTGCCCCCTGCGGGACTAGAACGTCTTCTGGACGTAGACGGTTCCGGTCGACTTGCCGATGTTCTTCCCGCCGATGGTGTAGACCGAGCTGTTGGTGTTGGTGTCGGTCCAGTAGCCGCCGATGGTCCAGCTGCCAGCGAACGTGTAGGTCACGCCGGCTTTCCAGTCGGTGTAGTTGAGGACGCTGTTGTCGATACCGTTGTTGTTGCCGTGGTACTCCTGCCGACCCACGTGACCGAGGAGCGTCCATTGCTCGTTGATTGGATAGGCGGCGGTGAGATCCAGGTACCAGGTGCCTCTGGAGTTGTTGACGCCGAACGTCTTGCTGGCGACGCTGTCGGAGAATTTGAGCGAGAGCCACTTCCACGAACCCGCGATGTAGAGTTCGGTCGTATTGGCGCTCGAGAAGCCGGGGTTATAGCTGCCCGGGTACCAGTACTGGAGCACACCGAGGTCGAGGCCCCATTCCTCGTTCCAGGTTTTCTTCCACCCGCCGTAGAAGTCCCACTCGAGGCTGCAGCCGTGATTGCAGGCGCCGGAGTCGCTGATCCAGCTGATGTTCGATCCCCATGTCCCGAGGTAAAAGCCGCTTTCATGGGTGAAATCGAAGCCGCCCTGGAACGCTGGTTTCGTGTCTGTCTGGGTCAGGCCCCGAAAAATGTACTGGCTGTAGATCCCGAAGTTGCCGGTCAGCGTATATGGCGGCTCAGGCGGCTTGGCCTCGGCTGCGGCCGGCGCGGCGCCCATCTTCTCGGTCGTCTGGGCAATCGCGGTCGTGACCACAAGGGCCGCTGCTGCGACAGCGGCGATTGAAGCGACGCACTTTCTGATTGTCATGGTTTTTCCTTTTGGCTGAATGAATTCGCGGCTAAGCAACGGATTGTCAGCACAACGCATGCCAGACGACAATATATTTATTATTCATGTACTTACGATATGATGGGCAGATCGGAAGTGCTGCACCGCACCCACGCAAAGCACCATTGTTGTGCGTGTCAGTAAACGGTCGCCCAGCATTGGGGCGAGAGAAAATGCCTGCCAGCGAAGCCCTCAAGGCGCATCGTTGCGTAGGCGTTTGCTAGACTTCGAAGATCGTTTCCCGAAGATCACCAAAAGCCCGATGACGCGCGAGAAAATCATCGAACAACTCGGCGCCCGCATCAGTGACGCGGTTGCCTCGAGCCCCGCACGCGACATCGACAAGAACGTCCGCGCATGGCTCGGCAGCGCCCTTGGCAAACTCGACCTGGTGCCGCGGGCCGAGTTCGAGCTGCAGACGCAAGTGCTGCTCCGCACGCGTGAAAAGCTCGAGGCCATGGCAACGCGCGTTGCCGAACTCGAAGCGCGCATCGCGGAGCGCACGTCCAAGGGCTAGCAACGCCCGACACATCGTGCTGCGGTGATCGGCAGGGTTTGGTTGGCCTGGACCCTTCGTGTGCGTGGTGAGGTCGCCCGAGGCCGGCGGGTCATCCATCGGTCTGAGGCCCTTTCCCGCAGCGATCCGACATACTTTCGGCGGCGCTTACCCGAGCACCGCTACCATGCCCGTCGCCGTCCTGCATTCGCGCGCACTATCCGGCTTCGATGCGCCGCCGGTGACCGTGGAGGTGCACCTTGCCGGCGGTTTGCCTGCGTTCAATCTGGTTGGACTGCCCGAGACCGAAGTCAAGGAAAGTCGCGACCGGGTGCGGGCCGCGCTGCAGAACTCTCACTTCGACTTTCCGGCGCGGAGGATTACCGTCAACCTCGCTCCGGCTGATTTGCCCAAGGAGTCGGGGCGCTTCGATTTGCCGATCGCGTTGGGGATTCTAGCGGCGACGGGACAGATACCAGCTACGGCATTCGCAATGCACGAGTTCGCGGGCGAACTCGCGCTGACCGGCGAGCTGCGGCCGATACGCGGGGCGTTGGCAATGACGCTCAAGGCGCACCGCGAAGGGCGCGCCTTTGTCCTGCCGGTCGCCAGCGCACGCGAGGCTGCGTTGGTGCGCGATGCCGTTGTGCACCCCGCCTCGCATCTGCTCGAGGTGTGCGCGCACGTCGCGGGACGGGAAGCGCTGCCGCGCTGCGGCGTGCAGGTCGACACGGCCGCCGATGAGTTTCCGGACCTCAGCGATGTCCGCGGGCAGGCGTCCGCGAAGCGCGCACTCGAGGTCGCCGCCGCCGGTAGCCACAGCTTGCTGATGCTGGGACCTCCCGGCACCGGCAAATCGATGCTCGCGCAACGGCTGCCGGGCCTGTTGCCGCCGCTTGCGGAAGAAGAAGCGCTCGAGACCGCAGCGATCCGCTCATTGACCGGTGCGTTTCGTGCGGGGGACTGGCGGCGGCGTCCCTATCGCGCGCCGCACCATACTGCGTCGGCGGTGGCCCTGGTCGGCGGGGGCAGCGATCCTCGCCCTGGCGAGATATCGCTGGCGCACCACGGCGTGCTATTTCTCGACGAACTCCCGGAATGGGATCGACGGGTGCTCGAAGTCCTGCGCGAGCCGCTCGAATCGGGCCAGATCCACATCTCGCGCGCGGCGCGGCAAGCGAGCTTCCCCGCGCGATTCCAGTTGGTCGCGGCGATGAATCCGTGCCCCTGCGGCTACCTGGGTCATGCGAGCGGCAAGTGCCACTGTACGCCGGACCAGATTGCACGCTACCGCGCGCGCATCTCCGGGCCGCTGCTCGATCGCATCGACTTGCAGATCGAAGTTCCGGCACTTCACTCGGATGCGCTGACGCTGCAGCAGAACGGTTTCGCGAATGGCGAGCGCAGTGACGTCGTGCGCGCGCGAACTGTCGCCGCGGCGCAGCGGCAGCGCGTGCGGCAGGGCATGCCCAACGCCTGGTTGCCGCCACGCGACGTCGAGCGCCATTGCGCGCCGGACGCGCACGGCATCGCGCTGCTGAAGAGCGCCTTCGCCCGGCTGTCGCTATCGGCGCGGGCGTACCACCGGATTCTCAAGGTTGCGCGCACGATCGCCGATCTCGCCGGCGCACAGGCCATTGCCGCGAGCCATCTTGCAGAGGCGATTGGCTACCGTCGTCTCGATCGCTCGTGATCTCCGTGGTGGCAGGCGAAGGATCGAGCGTTGCCTAGTAATATAGCGCCAGGTCGTGCCGACATCATCGCGGACGATGCGACGGCGCCCACCGCCGAAATTCGACCCCAACGACCTTTCACCGCGACCATGCTCAAATCGCGTCAAGCCTCGCCCGACGTACGCTGCAACGCATGACGCGCGCGCACCTGCTGCTGATGGGCGTACCGGCGCTGTTCGCCGTCCTGCTCTACCTGCCCGCGCTCCCGGGCGGCTTCATCAGCGACGACTTTTCGCTGCTGCTGACATTCCATGGCGCTCGCGACGCGCGAGAGCTCGTCTCGCAGGTTGCAGGCATGTTCGTTTCCGGCGTGAGTCCGCCCTCGAATCAATACCGGCCGCTGTCGATGCTTTCGTTCGCGTTGAGCGACGCCATCAGCGGCACCCACGCGCCGGGCTGGCGCTGGGCCAACATTCTGCTCCACGGCGCCAATGCGGCGCTGGTTGCACTGCTCGCGGCGCTGCTGCTGGAGGACGATGTGCGAGGCGTAGGCAAGGCTGCAACTGCCGCGGCGACTGCCGCCGGGTTGTTGTTTGCCGCGTTTCCACCTTCGGTTGAAGCGGTCGGCTGGATCGCTGCGCGCTCAGACGGCGTGGTCCTGTTTTTCTTGCTGGTTTCGGCATGTGCATTCGTACGCAGCCGGCGATGGATCGATGGCTACGGGGCGTTGAGTCTGGCCGCAGCCGTAGCTGCATTTCTGAGCAAGGAAGCGGCCGCAATTTTGCCGGTGCTGATCGTGGCACTGGCCTGGTGGAAGCAGCCGCCGGACTGTGGTCCGGTTCGCGCCATCGTCGGCGCGATACTGCGCGCCGCGCCTTGGCTCGTGGTCACCATGGCTTACTTCATGTTGCGTTTGTGGATCTTCGGCGATGCGTTCCGGGTCTTTCCCGGCAGTTCGCCGCTGCGCGCCTTCACTTCCGGCGAATGGCTCGGCCAGCTCGCGAGCCTCGCAACCTGGTGGCCGCAGGCGTTGCCGGAACCTGGACCGCGAAGGGTTTTCGGTGCCGCGATGCTGCTGCTTGGCGCGCTTGCGATCCGTGCCGGTGTACGCGAGCGTCCGCTGGGAAGGCTGGTCGTTGTGGGCGCGTTGACGACCGCCGGGGCCGCCGGCATGTTGCTGCTGCAGTTCCCTTGGCCACCCAACGGCGAAGGCGGACGCGTGCTCTACGAGCCTTTCGCCGTGGCTGTAGTGGGGCTGGTCGTGCCGCTGGCGGCGAGAAAATCGCGGTGGGTGGCGGCGGCATGGTTGGTGGTCGCCGTAGCGCTCTTTGCCGAAGTCTCGCTCACGCGCGCGGCGATCGATCGCCGCGCGCAGGGCAACCGCGACATGCAAGCGCTTCCCGACGCGATCGCCGTGATCGCCGCCGCAGTACCGCCGGATGGATACGCATTCGTGGTCCTGCCCGACAATATCGGTGCGATGCCGTTCGGACGCAGTGCGCAGGCGGGCCTGCTGCTGCCGCCGCTGCAGGCGCGGTCACTGGCGCCGCAGGCGATCGTGCAGACGACGTTCGAACTCGAACGCTGGCCGGACCTGTTCAAGCGTGACATCATCGGTCGGCTGCGGCGCGAACCACTGAGCGAGGTCGCCGCCAACCCCCTGACTCCAGCGATGCCACCGCCTCACGCGCGTCCCGACCGGTATTTCTGTTTCAGCCAGCAATCGCGAACGCTGGTCCCGCTCGCGCTGCACTTCGCGCCCGACTTGTCGGATTGGATGCTGCAGTGGCGCCAGGCATTGGACAGCGCCGGATGCGTCGACGGCACGGCGTTGCGGAGCAAGCCGTGACGCAGGCCTCGCCGCTCGGCAAGCCGACGAGCTATCCCGATCGTTACGACGCTTCGCTCCTGTTCCCGATCGAGCGCTCGGCGCAACGCGCGGAACTGGGTATCGCCGCGCCACTGCCCTTTTCGGGCGTCGACATCTGGACGGCGCACGAGCTTTCCTGGCTCGATCGCCGAGGCAAGCCCGTGGTCGCGATCGGCGAGATTCGTATCGGCGCGGAATCGCCCGCGATCGTCGAATCCAAGTCCCTGAAGCTGTATCTGGGCTCGTTCGCGCAGGAGCGGATAAACACGCTCGAGGAACTCAAAGGGCGGATCGCCGGCGATCTGTCGAAGATCTGCGCGGCACCGGTGGATGTATCGCTCCTGCCTTCGCTCACCGCGATGCGCATCGCCGAGCTGGCAGGCGAGTCGATCGATGGGCGCAACGTCGCGGTCGAGGCGTATGCGCCCGACGCAGCGCTGCTTACGCGCGGTGCCCGCTTCGCGGAGGAATCGCTGCGCACGGCGCTGTTCCGTTCCAACTGCCCGGTGACGGGGCAGCCCGACTATGCCGACGTCCTCGTGCGCTATCGCGGGCCACGGATCGATCGCACCGCGCTGCTCAAGTACTTCATCTCGTTCCGGATGCATGCGGCATTTCACGAAACCTGCGTGGAGCGCATGTTCATCGACATCGGCCTGCGCTGCCGGCCGGAACAGCTCACGGTGTACGCGCGCTTCCTGCGCCGCGGCGGCATCGACATCAATCCGTTCCGCAGCAATTTCGAGCCGGCGCCGCACCGCAACGAGCGTACGCCGCGGCAGTAGCGGCGCGAGCCCGCAGCGAGGCGGCGCCCACGCGATGCGTGTGGGTGACGTTCGGGCCGACCGTGGCGAGTCGACGCAGGCGGCCGACACGCTGAGGCTTGTCCTTCGTTGATCGCCGAAGAGGCCGCGGTCCTGACGGTTTGTGCAAGCGCCGCCGGCCCTGATGCTGCAATGCGGTAAAATCGCCTCGATCATGAACGCCAGTGCCGACGCGCTCGATCTCGTCACCGATGCGTCGGCGACCGCGCCGCGCCTGCGCGAGATTCCGTACAACTACACCTCGTACTCCGACCGCGAGATCGTGATCCGGTTGCTCGGCGCAGACATGTGGCGCCTGCTCGAAGTGTTGCGGGGCGAGCGCCGAACGGGCAGGTCGGCGCGCATGCTGTTCGAGGTGCTCGGCGACATCTGGGTGGTCGAGCGCAATCCATACCTGCAGGACGACCTGCTCGACAATCCGAAGCGGCGCGGGCTGCTGGTCACCGCGCTTCGGCACCGGCTGGGAGAGATCGACAAGCGGCGACGCGCCGACGCCGACATCGAACTCGACGCCAAAGTGGCTCGCCTGCTCGAACGCGCGCGCGCCGCGGTCGACGCGTTCGCCGATTCCTTTCGTACGACCGAAGAACTGCGTCGGCGCGCGTTGCGGCTGCTGAGCCGCCACACGCACCGGGACAATATCGCCTTCGACGGCCTGGCGCGCGTGTCGCACGTCACCGATGCCACCGACTGGCGAGTCGAGTACCCGTTTCTCGTGCTCTATCCGGACACCGAAGCCGAGATGCCCGGCCTGGTGCGAGCCTGTATCGAACTGGAACTCACGATCGTCCCGCGTGGCGGCGGCACCGGTTACACCGGCGGCGCCATCCCGCTCGACCGGCGCTCGGCAGTAATCAACACCGAGAAGCTCGAACGGCTGTCGACCGTCGAACGCATCGTGTTGCCGGGACGCGACGAACCTACGCCGACGATCGAAGCCGGTGCCGGCGTCGTCACGCGACGCGTCATGGATGCGGCGGAGCGGGCGGGAGTGGTCTTCGCGGTCGATCCGACATCGGCGGACGCCTCCTGCATCGGCGGCAACGTGGCCATGAATGCGGGAGGCAAGAAGGCGGTGCTGTGGGGCACCGCACTCGACAACCTGGCTTCGTGGCGCATGGTGACACCCGACGCCGGGTGGCTCGAGGTGACGCGGCGCGACCACAACCTCGGCAAGATTCACGACATCGAGGCCGCGAGCTTCGATCTCGTCTATCACGAAGCGGATGCCAAGGGCGGGTTCGGCAAGTTGCAGCGGCGCGAAACACTGGTGATCCCGGGAGCGACCTTTCGCAAGACGGGCCTCGGCAAGGACGTCACCGACAAGTTCCTGGCCGGGTTGCCGGGAATCCAGAAGGAAGGCTGCGACGGCATCATCACGTCCGCGCGCTTCATCCTGCACCGCATGCCGCCGGCGATTCGCACCGTGTGCCTGGAATTCTTCGGACAGGTGCGCGATTCGACGCCGGCGATCGTCGAGATCAAGCGCTACCTTGACCAGCGCCCGGGCGGCGCCATCCTGGCCGGACTCGAGCATCTCGACGAGCGCTACGTGAAGGCGGTCGGCTATGCGACCAAGGCCAGGCGCCACGGGCGCCCGAAAATGGTCCTGATCGGCGACATCGTCGGGGAGGACGAAGACGCGGTCGCGCGCGCGGCCTCCGAGGTCGTGCGCATTTGCAACGCGCGTGGCGCCGAAGGATTTGTAGCGACCTCGGCAGAGACGCGCAAGAAATTCTGGCTCGACCGTGCACGGACCGCGGCGATCGCTGCGCACACCAACGCGTTCAAGATCAACGAAGACGTCGTGATTCCGCTCGATCGTCTCGGCGACTACACCGACGGTGTCGAACGCATCAACATCGAGCTGTCGATCGGCAACAAGCTCGCACTCTGCGACGCGCTGACGTCGACGCTCGGCGAGCCGTTCCCTGCGGGCCTGTGGGGCGCGCACGCCGAGGAACTGCCGCCGCCGGAGGCCCTGGCCGCGAAGCTCGACGAAGCACGCATGGTCATTGCAACGGTTCGCGCCCGCTGGCAGGACCTGCTCGATCGCATCGAGCAGACCTTCCCGGCACTGCAGGACCACTCGACGGTGGTGTCGTGGAAGACCGAGATCAAGGCGCCGCTGGAGGAAATCTTCGCAGGCATCGCGTTCGCGCCCGTGCTCAAGCGCTGCCTCGACGCGCAACGCGAGGTGCTGCGCGGACGCGTGTTCGTGGCGCTGCACATGCACGCCGGCGACGGCAACGTGCACAGCAACATCCCGGTGAACTCCGACAATTACACGATGCTGCAGCAGGCGCACGCCGCCGTCGCGCGCATCATGGCGCTGGCGCGTCGGCTCGATGGCGTCATCTCCGGCGAACACGGGATCGGCATCACCAAGCTCGAGTACCTGACCGCCGAGGAAATCGCCCCCTTCGTCGAGTACAAGCGCAAGGTCGATCCCGAGGGCCGCTTCAACCGTGGCAAGCTCCTGCCCGGCGCTGACTTGGCGATGGCGTATACGCCCAGCTTCAATCTGCTTGGTGCGGAAAGCCTGATCCTCGAGCAATCGGAGATCGGCGGCATTGCCGACTCGATCAAGGACTGCCTGCGCTGCGGCAAGTGCAAGCCCGTCTGCGCGACGCACGTGCCGCGGGCGAACCTGCTCTACAGCCCACGCAACAAGATCCTGGCCACGTCGCTGCTGATCGAAGCATTCCTCTACGAGGAGCAGACTCGCCGCGGCGTCAGCCTGCGCCACTTCGACGAATTCTCCGACGTCGCCGACCACTGCACGGTCTGCCACAAGTGCGCGAATCCGTGTCCGGTCGACATCGATTTCGGCAACGTGTCGATGGCGATGCGCAATCTGCTGCGCGAGCAGGGACACCGCAAGCTCAACCTCGGCACGATGGCCGCGATGTTTTTCCTCAATGCGACCGATCCGACGACGATCAAGCTCACGAAAAAGTTGATGATCGACTGGGGCTACAAGGTACAGCGGCTCGCGCATGGCACGGCGCGCCGGCTGGGATTGATACAACGGCAGACGGCGCGGCCGCCCGCGACGCTGGGCACGGCGCCGATCAAGGCGCAGGTGCTCCACTTCATCAACAAGCCGATGCCCGGCGGCTTGCCCAAGCGGACCGCGCGCGCGCTGCTCGACATCGAGGATCCGACGATCGTTCCGATCATCCGCGATCCCGCGCAGGCGGCGGAGGACTCCGATGCGGTGTTCTACTTCCCCGGCTGCGGCTCCGAGCGGCTGTTCTCGCAGGTAGGGCTGGCGACGCAGGCGATGCTCTACCACGTCGGCGCGCAATGCGTGCTGCCTCCTGGCTACCTGTGCTGTGGGTACCCGCAGACGGCCGCGGGCAATCGCGACAAGGGCCAGGAAATCATCACCGACAACCGGGTGCTGTTCCACCGTGTCGCCAATACGCTCAACTACCTGGACATCAAGACCGTCATCGTTTCATGCGGCACCTGCATGGACCAGCTGCAGAAGTACGAATTCGAGAAGATCTTTCCCGGGTGCAGGCTGCTCGACATCCACGAATACCTTCTGGAGCGAGGGGTGCGCCTCGACGGTCTGCAGGGTGTCCGCTACATGTACCACGACCCCTGCCACACGCCGATGAAGACGTATCAGCCGCTGAAGGTGGTCAACGAGTTGATGGGAACCGCGGTTGCGCTCAACGAACGCTGTTGCGGTGAATCGGGCACTCTGGCCACGACGCGACCGGATATCTCCACGCAGGTCCGCTTTCGCAAGGAGCGCGAGATGCGCGAGGGCGCGGCACAACTTCGGGACGACGGCTACGCCGGTCCGACCAAGGTGCTCACGTCGTGTCCATCGTGCCTGCAGGGACTGTCACGCTTCGACGACGATGCCGGCACCCAGGCGGACTACATCGTCGTCGAGATCGCGCGCCACATCCTTGGCGCGGACTGGCTGCCGCGTTTTGTCGAAAACGCCACGCGCGGAGGTATCGAGCGCGTCCTGGTCTGAGAGACGCCTCAGCGCGATGCGGAGGGTTCGACGAACGCCGGGGGCACCGATGCGGCACCGACGATCGCCGGACCCGGGTTGTATACGCCCGATGCACCCAGGATCGCGGGCGGGCCGCCGAGGATCAGCGCCGACGCCACGGCCACGACCACTACCGCAAGCGCCACGATCGACAAATCCGCTTTCCGCAAGGCTCTCTTCTTCGGCGCCGAGTCAGCCGCCGGTAAAAAGATCCCGCGACTGCGCGACGGGCGCGCAGCGCGGGTTGGAGGCAACGGTAGGCCGAAGCGCAACGCTGTGTCGGAATCCATGTCCATGCGATGTGGGTCCTCGCTCACGAGCTCGTGTGACGGGCATGGCATCCAGCGCGCCCGTCCCATGCGTACCTTGCGTGAAACTCGCCGTGCAATGCTCGTGTCCATGATTCCCTCGCTGCTACATCCCGGCCGCGGACTTCGCGTCCATGAAGCCGATTGTCCACGCCCAGGCGCCGCGCCGCCGCGGCAGATTCTGTGCTGCACATGTTGAATATTCACGTCGGCCAAGGCGCCCACCGGCCATTCCCGCAAACGGGCCCCACGTCGGGAGGCAAGCCGTTCCGGGGGTGACTTGTGCTATAACCAAATCCCGGTTCGGGACACGTGTGGCGACGCGCCCACATCCCCGCCGTCGGCAGCGACATGGCGACGACCAACGAATTCACCACGCTGACGCAGACGCAGACCCAGCAAGGGGCGGAATCGCTCGCATTCGCGGATGCGGAAGGTTGCGCCGAGTGGCTGCGTGCGCTTCCTCTTACCAACATTCCCCGGCACTACGACGCCGTCATCGGACAGTTGAAGCGACTGTCCGAGGCTGACGTCGCGCCCCGGGAGCGGGCCCGCATCGCCGAAGTGATGCGCGAGCCGGTGATGTTCCTGCATACAGAACTCGCGCGCCGCTATGCCGGCAAGCCGCAACCTGCGGCGGACCGGGAGCGCGAGGCGTTCCTGCAGGGGCTGGCGCTATGGCAGGCGCTGTGGAGTCAGTACTCGGCGTGCCTGAAGCCACTGCTCGAGAACGATCCCGACCTGCAGGGGGTCAAGGCCAAAGTGCTGCAACGCGGACTTTGGGTCGGGAAGCAGATCATCCTGGTCCACGGCCTCGCGCGGCACATTCCGGCGCCGGCGGTTTGGCAGGAATTGCACGCTTACTATCGTCTGGCCGAGATACTCGAGTGCGCGGTCACCGCGGTGACCGACGAATTGATGCCGAATGCGGTGGGCGTATCGTGCTATTCGACCTATTGCCACGCATTGCTGCTCGACATGGCGGATCCTTGTGCGATGTCGGTTCGCCAGATCGAATTGACCGATCGCTGGCTCGCCATGTGGGCGCGCAAAGTGTTTCCGTATGCGCAGCAGCGCGAAACCGAGGGACCGGTGATCACCATCGATCTCGATGCGGCGGTCGGCGCGTCGCTGGGACCGATGGGCCCGCGCCACCCGGGCGAAGGCACTCGCTATGGATACCCGGCGAAGCTCGCGACCAGCGTGCGCGGCCGCCTGAAGCGGCTTAGCAGCGGCGCCAATCCGGCAGAGCTCCAACTTGGCCACGACGTTGCGGTCGACGCCTGCAGCGCACTGCTCCTGCACCTCGACTCGCGCTGGTATGCGCTGCCGCTCAAGCGCGGGGGCAACGAGTCGCAGTCGGGACTCGAGCTGTGCGTCGGCGGTATTGGCGCAGCCTACTTTCGTGTTGCGGGCCGCACGTTCAACAGCCAGGATCTGCTCGGGCGCATGTCCTACCAGGGAACGCAACACCTGGCGACGCTCGGTGCGCTGACCGACTACGACCGGAACAAGGAAGAAGCCGAGAAGACCTGGACCTGGGAGCGCTGGCAAGGCACCTACGACTGGAACAGCGCCAGCGTCCGCCGCGTCGGCGCCGGTCAGCACCGCTGGCACCTTGATCAACTCGTCGTCGTGCGCGACGACGAACGCGTGCGTTGCGGTTGCGTGACGCGTGTCGCGCTCGACAGTCAGGGCGATCTCGCCTTAACGATCAAGTTGTGGGCCGGCACCCCCACCTCGACCGCCGTGCGAGGATTGACGACGATGCTCGTCGAGGAGACGCCGTTTCCCACAGTCCTGCTCGGATTGACGCCCGACGACAAGCCGAGCCTGCTGCTGCCGCCGCGCACCTTCAGCGCCGGTCGCGTGCTGCGCTCGCTCGCGTCCGGACCCGAGCGTCGATTCCGGCTGACGCGACTGCTGCAGCGGGGCGCGGACTTCGAGCGCGTCGCGTTCGAGGAAACCGCCGCGTAGGCAGCGTGGCAAATCGCCTGGGGCGCGAAACCAGCCCCTATCTGCAACAGCACGCCGACAATCCGGTCGACTGGTTCCCGTGGGGTGAAGAGGCGCTCGAGCGCGCGAAGCGCGAGCGCAAGCCGATCCTGCTGTCGATCGGCTACTCCGCGTGCCACTGGTGCCACGTCATGGCGCACGAGTCCTTCGAGGACGCGGACGTCGCCGCGTTGATGAACGAACTGTTCGTGAACATCAAGGTCGATCGCGAGGAGCGACCCGATCTCGATCAGATCTACCAGGCCGCGCATGCCGCCCTGACACGACGCAACGGCGGCTGGCCGTTGACGATGTTCCTGACGCCGGAACAGGAACCGTTTTTCGGGGGCACCTATTTCCCCAAGGCGCCGCGTTACGGCATGCCAGGCTTCGCCGACCTGCTGCCGCGAGTCGCTGCCGCGTACCGCGAGCAGACCGGCGCGATTGCGGAGCAGAATGCGCGGCTCCGGCAGGCGCTGGCGTCGACCAACCCGGAATCGGTCGTCGACTCGGGTGCGCTGCAGGCGGATGCCGCGCGAGCGCTGCTCGCTGCACAGATGCGCACCTTCGATCCGGTGCATGGCGGCTTCGGCCAGGCGCCCAAGTTTCCGCACGCGACCGATCTCGATTTCTGCCTGCGCCGTTATGCAAGTCCGGGCGACGCGCGCGCGCTCGAGATCGCGCGCCTGACGCTCGTCCGCATGGCGGAAGGCGGCATTCACGACCAGCTCGCCGGCGGCTTCTGCCGCTACAGCGTCGACGCAGAGTGGGCGATTCCGCATTTCGAGAAAATGCTCTACGACAACGCGCAGCTGCTGTCGCTGTACGCGGACGCCTGGCGTGCGACCGGCGAGACATTGTTCGCAGACGCGGCGCACGACATCGCTGCATGGACCTTGTCCGAAATGCGATCGCCCGAAGGCGGCTTCTGCTCGAGCCTCGATGCCGACAGCGAGCACGAGGAGGGCAAGTACTATGTATGGACCCAACGCGAGGTCGAAGCGTTGCTCGGCGCGGACGAATACGCAGTCGCCGCCCGTCACTGGGGGCTCGACCGTCCGCCGAACTTCGAACACGACGCATGGAACCTGCGCGTTGCGGTCCCGCTTGCCGAGGTTGCGCAGGAGCTACGCATCGACCGCGAGCAGGCCGCCGGCCGGATCGCGGCCGCGCGGACGAAGCTGCTCGCAGCGCGTAGCGCGCGCGTGCGTCCGGCACGCGACGACAAGCTGCTCAGCTCGTGGAACGCGCTGATGATCGGCGCGCTGGCCCACGCGTCCCGCGTGTTCGATCAACCGACGTGGCTCGAACGGGCGCAGCAGGCCACCGACTTCTTGCGCGCGACGCTGTGGCGCGACGGGCGGCTGCTGGCGACGTACAAGGAGGGCAGGGCGCACCTGAATGCGTATCTGGACGATCACGCGTTTGCGCTGGCGGCGATGCTCGAATTGATGCAGGTCGCGTTCCGGCCGCAGGATCTCGCGTGGGCGATCGAGCTGGCTGACGCGCTGCTCGAGCGATTCGAGGACCGCGCCCTCGGCGGTTTTTTCTTTACCAGTCACGACCACGAGGCGCTGATCCATCGCGGCAAACCCGGCCACGACAACGCCACTCCCGCGGGAAACGGCATCGCCGCGCAAGCCCTGCTGGCTCTCGGACACTTGCTCGGCGAGCCGCGATACCTGGGCGCGGCGGAACGTGCCGTCCGCCTGTTCGCTCCGGAACTCTCGGCGCGGCCCTCGGGGTTCGCGTCGCTCGTCGTCGCGCTCGACACCTGCCTGCGAGCGCCGACGATCGTGCTCCTGCAGGGCGACGGCGCCACCTGTGGCACCTGGCAGCGGTCGCTACAGCAGCGCTATCGACCTGGGTTGGCCGTCCTCGACCTGTCGGCGCAGCGGAACTTGCCCGGGGCGCTCGCGAAGCCGCACGCCGGTGCGCCGGGAGCGGCGTCGGCGTGGGTTTGCACGGGTGCGGCATGCCTGCCTCCGCTGTGGAGCCTCGACGCGATCGAGGCGGCGCTCGACGCGGAACTCGCAAGGCCGTACTGAGCGCAACCGGTGGCGCCGGCCGCGCCATTCCGGTACGATGTCGCCCGCATACACAACGCTTCCGGAGATTGCATGAAACGCCAATGTCTTGCATTTGCCGCGGGATTGATCGTGGCCAGCAGCGCCAGCGCCGCGCTCGACAACGCCGCCGCCGAGGCGCTGATGAAAAAGAACGGCTGCGCGGCTTGCCATACCATCGACAAGAAACTCATCGGGCCGCCGTATGTCGAAGTCGCCGCCAAATACAAGGGCGACAAGGATGCGCTCGCCAAGCTGACCGACAAGGTAAAAAAGGGTGGCGTCGGCGTCTGGGGTCAGATTCCCATGCCGCCCAATGCGCAGGTCCCGGAAGCCGATATCAAGGAACTCGTCGCCTGGATCCTTACGCTGAAGAAGTAGCGGCGCGAGCCCGCACCGAGGGGCCCCACGCGTAGTGGGGATAGGACGCCGCGCAGTAGAAACGGAATCGCACGAAGGCCGGCCTGGGCGTCCCCAGCCGGCCTTTTTGCTTGGATCGCGTTTTGACAACGATGGACGCGACCGGTAACCTTGGTTCGTCCGTGCAGGAGAGCGTGGCCAGCGCTGCAATGGCCGCCGCCGAAGGCGCAACTCCCGCAATCGCTCAGGCAGAAGGACTGCGCGGACGGCAAGAAACGATCTGGAGAGCGGTCGCACGGTCTCGAGCCGCGCGACCCACCGAAGGGGCAACGGACACGAGTCGACCGGCGCGCGTTCCGCAATCTCTCAGGTAAAAGGACAGATGGGGCGAAGTCGAGCGATCGACATCGCCCTTTTTGTTTGCGCAACCTGAGGGACGCAGTGCTCAAGCAGACCCCGCTCAATACCATTCATCGTGCCGCCGGCGCCAAGATGGTCGATTTTGGCGGGTGGGACATGCCCGTCAACTACGGGTCGCAGATCGAGGAGCATCATGCGGTGCGACGCGATGCGGGCATGTTCGACGTGTCGCACATGCTCACGGTCGATCTGCGCGGATCGGGCGCACGCGAATTCCTGCGCTACGCCCTCGCCAACAACGTCGACAAGCTGAAAGCGAGCGGAAAGGCGCTCTATTCGTGCCTGCTGCAGCCCGATGGCGGCGTGCTCGACGACCTGATCGTCTACTTTCTTGCCGAAGACTGGTTCCGGCTGGTCGTCAATGCGGGCACGGCCGACAAGGACATCGCGTGGTTGCGAGGCCTGATCGCCGAGCGCGCGCCGCTACTCTCGCTCCAGCCTCGGCGCGACTTGGCGATGATCGCGGTGCAAGGGCCCGGCGCACGCGAGCGCGTCTGGCAGGCCTTGCCCGAATGCCGTGCCGCGACGGAAGCATTGAAGCCATTCACGGCGGCCGAATGCGGCGAGTTTTTCGTCGCGCGCACCGGGTACACCGGCGAAGATGGCTTCGAGATCATCCTGCCCGCGTCGCGTGCTGGCGAATTCTGGAATTCGCTCGTGGCCGCGGGGGTACGCCCTTGCGGACTTGGGGCGCGCGACACACTGCGGCTCGAGGCCGGCATGAACCTCTACGGCCAGGACATGGACGAAGGCGTGAATCCGCTGGAGTCCGGTCTCGCATGGACAGTCGATGTGGCGAGCCCGCGCGATTTCGTAGGCAAGTCCGCGCTGCTCGCCAAGCCGCCGCAACGCCAACAGGCCGGACTGCTCCTTATCGACCAGGGTGGCGTGCTGCGCGGCCACCAGCGGGTGCACAGCGACCGCGGCGAGGGCGAAATCACCAGCGGAACCTTTTCCCCGACGCTGGGCGCGTCGATTGCGCTCGCGCGGCTGCCGATCGGCGTCGCGCCGGGCGACATTGTCCGCGTCGACGTACGCGACAAGCGACTTGCCGCGCGCGTCGTCAATCCGCCGTTCGTTCGACTCGGCAAGATTCTCGTTGCATGAAACCACCGGAGACTCACGCATGAAGGTTCCAGCCAATCTCAGGTATACCGCCAGCCACGAGTGGATCCGTACGGACGACGACGGAACGCTGACGGTCGGCATTACCGACCACGCCCAGCAGGCGCTCGGCGATCTCGTGTTCATCGAACTTCCGGCGCAGGGGCGCGTGGTCAAGGACGGCGAGGCTTGTGCGGTGGTCGAATCGGTGAAGGCCGCGTCCGATATCTACGCGCCGGTCGCAGGGACGGTCGTCGCGGTCAATACCGCCATCACTGGAACGCCGGAGGCAGTGAACGCCGACGCGTACGCCAACTGGCTGTACAAGCTCAAGCCGGCGAACCTCAAGGACGTCGACAAACTGCTCGATGCCGCGGCCTATACCGCGAGCGTCGGCGAGGCGTGATGCGACATGAAGATGAATGAACTGCAGCCGCCCGCGCGTCGCCCGCTCGGAGAACTCGAGCAGCACGGTGACTTCGCCGACCGGCACATCGGCACGACGGACGCCGACCAGGCGCTGATGCTCGAGACCCTGGGCTTTGCGTCGCGTGCTGCGCTGATCGACGCGATCGTGCCGTCGTCGATCCGCCTGACGCGCCCGCTGGCGCTGCCGCCTGCGAAGGGCGAGCAGGAAGCCCTCGACGCGCTCAAGGCGATCGCCCGCAAGAACCGCGTCCCGCGTTCGTTCATCGGGCAGGGCTATTACGGCACGCTGACGCCGGCGGTGATTCAGCGCAACGTGCTCGAGAATCCGGCCTGGTATACCGCGTATACACCGTATCAGCCGGAGATTTCACAGGGACGACTGGAAGCGCTGGTCAACTTCCAGACGATGGTATGCGACCTGACCGGGTTCGCCGTCGCCAACGCGTCGATGCTCGATGAAGCGACTGCCGCAGCGGAAGCGATGACGCTGTGCCAGCGCGTCGGCAAGAACAAGAGCGCTGTGTTCTATGTCGCCGACGGTGTGTTGCCGCAAACGCGCGACGTTGTCAGGACGCGCGCGGCACCGCTGGGGATCAGCGTCGTGGTCGGGCCCGCCGAGGCTGCCCGCGACTGCGACTGCTACGCCGCGCTGCTGCAGTATCCGGCCGTATATGGCACGGTCGATGACTTTCGCGCGATCACCGACGCATTGCACGCAAGAGGCGCGCTCGTCGTCTGCGCCACCGATTTGCTCGCGCTGACACTGTTGGCACCTCCGGGCGAATGGGGCGCCGATGTCGCGGTCGGCTCCAGCCAGCGCTTCGGCGTGCCGATCGGCTTCGGCGGCCCGCACGCGGCTTTTCTTGCGACGCGTGACGAATACAAGCGAAGTCTGCCCGGACGGCTGGTCGGCGTGACCATCGACGCTGCCGGCCGACCGACCTATCGCCTCGCGCTGCAAACGCGTGAACAGCATATCCGACGCGAGAAGGCGACATCGAATATCTGCACCGCGCAGGTGTTGCTGGCGGTGATCGCAAGCATGTACGCGGTTTATCACGGACCCCGGGGCCTGGCGACGATCGCCACGCGTGTGCATCGCCTCACCGGCGCACTCGCGGCGGGGCTGAAGATGCTCGGGCTCGCGGTGGTGAACGACACTTACTTCGATACGCTGACGTTGAAGACCGGTGAGCGCACGTCGGCGCTGCACGAGGCAGCGGTTGCGCACGATGTCAATCTTCGCCGCATCGATGGCGATCACCTGGGCATGTCGCTGGACGAGACGTCGACCCGCGACAGCGTGAAGTTGCTGTGGTCGATTTGCGCCCCGGCAGGCGCCGCGTTGCCGGACTTCGACGGCATCGAATCAGGCGTCGAGGACGGCTTCGCAGCGGCCCTCGCGCGCACGTCGGCGTTCCTCGCGCATCCGACCTTCAACCGCTATCACTCCGAAACCGAAATGATGCGGTACTTGCGCCGGCTCGCCGACAAGGACATCGCGCTGGACCGCGCGATGATCCCGCTCGGTTCGTGCACGATGAAGCTCAATGCCGCTAGCGAGATGTTTCCCGTGACGTGGCGGGAGTTCGGGCAGGTGCATCCGTTTGCGCCCGCGAACCAGTCAGTCGGCTATCGCGAAATGATCGGCGAACTCGAGGCGATGCTGTGCGCCGCAACGGGCTATGCCGCGGTGTCGCTGCAGCCGAACGCGGGTTCGCAAGGCGAATACGCCGGGCTCCTGATCATCCGCGCGCACCACGCGTCGCGCGGTGAAGGGCACCGCAACGTCTGCCTGATACCCGCGTCGGCGCACGGCACCAATCCGGCCTCGGCGCACATGGCTGGCATGAAGGTGGTAGTCGTCGCCTGCGACGAAGGCGGCAACGTCGACCTCGATGACCTGCGGTCCAAAGCGCACGCGCATCGCGCCGAGCTCGCGGCGATCATGGTCACGTATCCGTCGACGCACGGCGTGTTCGAAGCGGGCATACGCGAGATCTGCGAGATCGTGCATGCCAACGGCGGTCAGGTCTACGTCGACGGCGCGAACCTCAATGCGCTGGTCGGGCTCGCGGCGCCTGGCGCGTTCGGTGCGGATGTCTCGCACTTGAACCTGCACAAGACCTTCTGCATACCGCACGGCGGCGGCGGTCCCGGCGTCGGACCGGTCGCGGTCGGCGCGCACCTGGCGAAATTCCTGCCGGGACACCGCGCGCTGGGTGCGAAGGTCGACGCCAGGGCCGAGGCGATCGGCCCGGTATCCGCGGCGCCTTACGGCAGCGCCAGCATTCTCCCGATTTCGTGGATGTACATCACGATGATGGGCGCCGAAGGACTCAAGGCGGCGACCGAGTCGGCGATCCTCGCCGCCAACTACGTCGCGCGCCGGCTCGCGCCTCACTATCCGGTGCTCTATGCGGGGCCGGGCGGGCTGGTGGCGCACGAATGCATCGTCGACCTGCGACCGCTTAAGGAGAGCAGCGACGTCAGCGTCGACGACGTGGCCAAGCGCCTCATCGACTACGGCTTTCACGCGCCGACGATGAGCTTCCCGGTCGCGGGCACGCTGATGATCGAGCCCACCGAAAGCGAGTCCAAGGCCGAACTGGACCGGTTCATCGATGCCATGGTCGCCATTCGCGAGGAAATTCGCGCGATCGAGCAGGGGCGCATGGATCGATCCGACAACCCGCTCAAGAACGCACCGCACACTGCCGACACGCTGCTTGCCGCGGAGTGGCATCACGGCTACTCGCGCGAGCAGGCGGCGTATCCCTTGCCGGCCTTGCGCGCCAACAAGTACTGGCCACCGGTGGCGCGGGCCGACAATGTCTATGGCGATCGCAACCTGTCCTGCTCGTGCATCCCGGTGGCGGCGTACGCGGAATGAATGTCGTCGTCCTGGGCGCGGGCGTCATCGGCACGACCACTGCCTGGTTCCTGCGCGAGCGCGGCCACGACGTGACCGTCATCGAGCGTCAAAGCGCCGCGGCGATGGAAACCTCGTTCGCCAACGGCGGGCAGATCTCGGTCTCGCACGTCGAACCATGGGCGGCGCCGAAGGCGCCACTCCAGATCCTGAAATGGCTTGCGCAACCTGATGCGCCGCTGTTGTTCCGGCCGACGCTGGATCCGCGCCAATGGCGATGGGGCACTGCGTTCCTGCTCGAGTGCCTGCCCTCGCGTACGCGCCGCAACATGCTGCAGATCCTGGCCATCAGCAAGTATTCGGGTGAGGTCCTGCGCGAGCTTCGCGTCGCGACCGGCATGCACTACGACGATCTGCAGCGGGGCATCCTGCAGGTCTACACCGATGACGCCGGCTTCGCGTCGGCGGTGAAGGCCGCGGCGCTGGTGCGCCGCTACGGGGTCGCCCGCGATGTCAAGACCGCCGAGGAATGCGTCGCGATCGAGCCCGCGCTGGCGCCAAGGCGCGACTGGATCGCCGGCGGCACCTACACCGCCACCGACGAGACCGGCGACGCCCGCAAATTCACGCAGGAACTCGCGGCACGTGCAGCACGGCGTGGGGTCAGCTTCCACTATGACGTTAGCGTCGAATCGCTCGCGCTGGATGGCAACTGGATCGCCAGCGTGCGTACCGTAGACCGCAATGGGCACAAGGAAGACCTCGCTGCGGATGCCTACGCGATCTGCCTCGGCAGCTACACACCATTGCTGCTGGCGCCGTTGGGTGTGCCGGCGCTCGTCTACCCGGCGAAAGGCTACTCGGCGACGATTCCCATTCTCAAGCCGGACGCGGTTCCGCTCGGAAGCATTACCGACGACGCGAAAAAGATCGTATTCACCCGGCTGGGCGACCGACTCCGCGTCGCCGGAACGGCGGAGTTGTCCGGCTACAAGCTCGATCTGAATCGCGTTCGCTGCGAAGCGCTGACGCGACGCGCGGTGGACTGGTTTGGCAGCGCCATCGATGCGTCGCGCGCGGAGTACTGGGCCGGGCTGCGACCGGCGACGCCTTCCGGCGTTCCGTTGATAGGCGCGACGCGGTATTCGAATCTTTACCTCAACACCGGCCACGGCACGCTGGGCTGGACGATGGCGGCTGGATCGGGCAAGGCGCTGGCCGACATCGTGTCGGGCAGGAAACCGGAAGTCGACTTTGCGTTCATCGGGCAATGACCACGACCGCGCATGTGACCGAACGTCGCGGCGATTTCGAACTGTCGACGGACCCGACTCGGCTCGATCGCGCGCTCGTCCATCATTTTCTCAGCGAACAATCGTACTGGGCGAAAGGGGTGCCACGCGAGGTGGTCGATCGCTCGATCGAACACTCGCTTTGCTTCGGCGTCTTTCGCGGCGATGAGCAGGTGGCGTTTGCGCGCGTCGTCACCGACCGCGCGACGTTCGCGTACCTGGCCGACGTGTTCGTGCTGCCGGAATGGCGCGCCGATGGCCTCGGGCAATGGATGATCGGCGTCGTGATCCGCCATCCGGAGCTGCAGGGCTTGCGCCGCTTCCTGCTCGCCACCAAGGACGCGCACGGGTTGTACGCGCGCTTCGGCTTCTCGCCGCTCGCCAATCCCGCGCGACTTCTGGAAAGGTTGGACCCGGACGTTTACGCACGGCCGTAGTCGGGCGCCGGGCGTTCGCTGCCTGCGCGGTATAATTACAGTCTTTTCGCAGCGCGCCCCGATGTCCCTCTCATCGCTTTTATGCTGGCTGCCGGCATGCTTCGCCTTGACGGCGGCTGCCGCTGCCGACAAGGGCGCAGCCGGACCGGCCGGCCTCCTCGCAGCGGCGGCGGTGCCGCCGCCAGCCATCGCCGCCAAGGCCTATCTGCTGGTCGACGTCCTCAGCGGCCAGACGCTGGTCGCGCAAAACGCCGACGAGGCGCGTGAACCCGCGTCGCTGACCAAACTGATGACCGCGTACCTGATCTTTCGCGCACTCAATGAGAAACAGATCACGCCTTCGCAGTTGGTCACCGTGTCCGCCAAGGCATGGCGGGCGGAGGGCTCGCGCATGTTCATCGAGCCCAAGAAAGCGGTGAGCGTCGATGAATTGCTGCACGGGATGATCGTGCAGTCGGGCAACGATGCGGCGATTGCGCTGGCGGAGACGACGGCGGGTTCGGAGGAGGCGTTCGTCGAGCGCATGAACAAGGAAGCCGTGCGCTTGGGCATGAAGAACACGCGCTTCGCGACGGCGACCGGTTTGCCCGCGTCGCAACAGGTGTCGACCGCGAACGATCTGGCGCTGTTGGCGACCGCGATCATCCGCGATTTTCCCGAACACTACGCGCTGTATTCGATCAAGGAGTATCGCTACAACAACATCACGCAGCCGAATCGCAACCGCCTGCTGTGGAGCGATCCGTACGTCGACGGCATGAAGACGGGCAATACCGACGCCGCCGGCTATTGCCTGATCGCGTCGGCCAAGCGCGGTCCGCGCCGACTGCTCACCGTCGTTCTCGGCGCCGGGTCGGATTCGTCGCGCGCCATCGAGGCGCAAAAGCTGCTGAACTTCGGCTTCCAGTACTACGACACCGTTCAGATGTACCAGAACGGGCAGACAATCAACACGCTGCGGGTGTGGAAAGGGGCCACCGACTCGGTTGCCGCGGGCTTTGTCGCGGACCAGTATCTGACCTTGCCCAAGGGCCAGGCACAGAAGCTGAAACTGTCGATGGAGGCGGTCGAGCCGCTGGTCGCGCCGGTGACGCGCGGGCAGCGCGTCGGCGTCGTGCGCGTCACGCTGGAAGGGAAGGCGGTCGGCGAGTATCCCTTGCAGGCGCTTGCCGACGTTCCGCTGGCAAACCTGTTTGGTCGCGCTTGGGATACGTTGCGGTTATGGGTCAAGTGACGCATCCGTCCAAGAGCGCGCGGCGCAGCCGCAGAGCGATTGGAAACGGATGCGTCATCCCCGCGAAAGCGGGGATCCAGTGGCACAAACGAACGACACTAGGTTCCCGCTTCCGCGGGAGCGACGAAGTGGGGCTCCCCGCGAAAGGGGGGATCCAAGTTATGCATGGAAAAATGGATTCCCGCGTACGCGGGAATGACGTCCGATGATCGGAGCACCCTCATGACGGTCTACCTCAACGGCCAGTTTCTTCCGCTCGAAGACGCCAAGATCTCGGTGCTCGATCGCGGTTTTATCTATGGTGATGGTGTCTACGAACTCATCCCCGTGTACCAGCGCGAACCGTACCGCATGCGCCAGCACCTGGCGCGCCTGCAGCGCAGCCTCGATGGCATCGGGCTGGCCAACCCGCACAGCGTCGCCGATTGGGAAGCCATCGTCCGGGAGTTGATCGGCCGCATGCCCTTTGCCGATCAGGGCGTGTATTTCCAGGTGACGCGCGGCGTTGCCAAGCGCGATCACGCCTTTCCGGCTGGCGTCGCACCCACGGTATTCATGATGAGCAATCCCCTGGTGCTGCCCACGGCCGATCAGGTCGAGCGCGGCGTGGCGGTGATCACCGGCACCGATCAGCGCTGGCTCCATTGCGACCTGAAGACGATTTCCCTGCTCGGCAATGTGCTGGCGCGCCAGGCCGCCGTCGCGGCGGGTGCGGTCGAATCGGTGCTGTTCCGCGACGACTACCTGACCGAGGCTTCGGCGTCGAACGTGCTGATCGTGAAGGACGGTGTCATCGTAGCGCCCCCCAAGGACAATCTGATCCTGCCGGGCATCACCTACGACGCGACCTTCGAGCTGGCACGCGCCGGCGGCCTCGCGCTGACGGTGCGGCCGGTGACTCGCGCCGAAGCGCTGGGCGCCGACGAAATGTGGCTGTCGTCGTCGAGCAAGGAAGTGCTGGCGGTCACGGCGCTCGATGGCAAGCCGTTCGCCGGCGGCAGGCCCGGACCGATTTTCCGCAAGATGTACGCTCTGTTCCAGGAAAGCAAACGCCGGGCGAGCTAAGCGCGGGGGCTAGGCCTCCGGATGCGCGCGGCTCAGATGATAGCGGCCGCCGTGCCAGACCAGCGGTGGCACGGCCTGGTGCGCGCATGCATCGACGTGACCGACGAACAGCATGTGGTCGCCGGCAGGATGCAGCGCGTGATGGCGACACTCTAGCCACGCGACGCAACCCTCGATCAGCGGCGCCGCGGCGAGTCCCAGGCGAAACGGCACGCCGTCGAACCTGTCCGCGTGCGGCCGCGAAAAGCGGCGCGCCAGCTCGATCTGGTCGTGCGCGAGTACGTTCACCGCGTAGCGTTCCGTACCCTGGAACACCGCCAGGCTGCGCGATCGCAGCGCAAGGCTCCAGACAACCAGCGGCGGGTCGAGCGAGACCGAGTTGAACGAATTTGCGGTGAAGCCGACGAAAGCGTCGTCCCGGGTCCGGGCGGTGATGATGGTGACGCCCGTGGCGAACTGGCCCAGCACGTCGCGCAATTGGCGCTCGGAGAGGGGTGGCTGCGGTGCGCGCTCGGAGGGCATGGGCTGCATCGACCGCTGGCACCAGTGCGCCGCAAGCGGATTGCCGTCCCATCCTACGGGCGCCCCGCCGGGGTGTCAAAATCGAAGGTCTGGCGCTAGACTATTGACTGGCCATTGCGCCCGTATTGCCCGCCATCGACCATGAAGGCATCGCTGTCCAGAATCGTCGCCAACCGCTACGGCGGTCGCAACATACCGGTCGCGCTGGTCTTGCCCGACGGTGGGCGCGTCGCGCTCTCGGAGGCAACCGAAGTCGACATCTATGCGCGCACCTGGAACGGGCTGCGCGCGCTTGCGTCGCCCGAGTTCGGCAAGCTCGCGCGGGCCTACGTTCGCGACGACCTGGACTTTTCCTGCGGCTCGCAGCGCATGCTCGACATCGCCGAATCTCTGGTCGGCAGCGTGAAGCATGGCCGCGAACGGGCCCGCGCCCGGGCAGCCCAGTGGTGGCACCAGCGCCGCGGCAATCAAACCAACATCGCGCATCACTACGACGTCTCGAACGCGTTTTACAAGCTCTGGCTCGACCAACGCATGGTGTATTCGTGTGCTTATTTCCGACACGAGTCCGATTCGCTCGACGTCGCGCAAGCGCAAAAGCTCGATCATATTTGCCGCAAACTGATGCTTCGCCCCGGCGAGGATCTGCTCGACATCGGATGCGGCTGGGGCGGCCTGATCTTCCACGCCGCGAAGGAATACGGCGTCAATGCGACCGGCATCACGCTGTCGCGCAACCAGTACGAGCACGTGCGCGCGGAAATCGACAAGCAGGGTCTTGCAGGCCGGGTGCAAGTCGAATTGCGCGACTATCTCGAGCTGCCCCCGGACCGGACCTACGACAAGATCGCCAGCGTCGGCATGTTCGAGCACGTCGGAATCCGCAACTATTCACGCTACTTCGGCAAGATCCACCACGTCCTCAAGCCGGGCGGTCTGGTACTCAATCACGGCATCACCTTGAATCAGGTCGGTGTGGAAAGTCTTGGCAGCGGCATCAGCGATTTTGTCGAGGAATACGTCTTTCCGGGCGGACAGCTCGCCCACGTATCGCGGGTCATCGAAGGCATTGCCGTGACCGGGCTCGAATTGCTCGACGCCGAGCCGCTGCGCGAGCACTATGCGCGTACGCTGTGGCACTGGGTCGAACGGCTGGAACACAATGCGGACGCCGCCCGCCGCGAAGCCGGAGAGGAGAAGTTCCGCACCTGGCGTATTTACCTTGCAGGCTCGGCCCATGCGTTCGACCGCGGCTGGTTGTCGATTTTCCAGCTGCTCGCCGGCAAGCCCTTCCCCGGCGGTCGCCTGCCGCATCCGTTGACGCGCGAATACATGTATCCCCGCTGATCGCCGGGTTGAATGGCTGCACGCCAGCCCCATATTCGGACGATGACGACCGCCGTGGCCGAAACCCTGCTCGAATTCCCCTGCGCGTTCCCGCTCAAGATCATGGGCAAGACGCAGGATGGATTCGCGCAGGCGGTACTCGACGTCGTATTGCGCCATGTTCCCGATTTCGACAGCGCCTCGATGGAAATGCGCGCATCGCGGCTGGGTAACTATTTGTCGCTCACGTGCACGATCAATGCTACGTCGCGCGAGCAGCTCGATTCGTTGTACCGGGAGCTGTCCGCGCATCCGCAAGTCGTCATGGTGCTGTGACGCCTCGCGTCGTCGCGGGCCCGCTGGTTCGCCATCTCGGCATGGCGGACTACGAGCCGACGTGGCGGGCGATGCGCGAATTCACGGCGGCGCGGACGGCCGACACTCCCGATGAGATCTGGCTGACCGAGCATCCGCCGATCTACACGCTCGGGCTTGCCGGTCGCCGCGAGCACCTGCTGCGCGACAACGGCATCGCAGCCATCAAGGTCGACCGCGGCGGGCAGGTGACCTATCACGGCCCGGGTCAACTCGTCGCGTACACGCTGGTCGATCTCGCGCGCGCCGGGCTCGGGATCCGCGACACGGTGCGCCGCTTCGAGCGCGCCGTGATACGATGGCTCGATGCGCTGGGCGTTGCGGCCTACGCGAAGGCGGGCGCGCCCGGCGTGTACACGATGCAAGGTGGCGCCCACGCCAAGATCGCGGCGCTCGGGCTCAAAGTCAGTCGCGGGCGCACTTATCACGGCCTCTCGGTCAACGTTGCCATGGACCTTTCGCCTTTCTCCGACATCGACCCCTGCGGCTATCGCGGTCTTGCCGTGACGCAATTGCGCGATCTCGGGGTTGTCTGCACGGTGCACGAGGCAGGCGCCGGACTCGCGCCGGAGCTGGCACTGGCGCTGGCGGAACAGGTTCCAGCATGAGCGCCCCGGAGACGCCGATGGCCGCGAACGCCGCCGGCGTCAAGCACAAGGGCGGCGACAAGACCGCGCGCATTCCGATCAAGGTCGTCGCGGCGGAGCGGCTCAAGAAGCCCGAGTGGATTCGCGTGCGCGCACCGTCATCGCCTCGCTTCTACGAAATCAAGAAGATCCTGCGCGAGCACAACCTGCATACGGTGTGCGAAGAAGCCTCGTGCCCGAACATCGGCGAATGCTTCGGCAAGGGCACCGCCACCTTTATGATCATGGGCGACATCTGCACGCGGCGTTGCCCGTTCTGCGATGTCGGGCATGGGCGTCCATTGCCCCTGGACGCCGCCGAGCCGATCAACCTGGCGAAGACCATCGCGGCGCTGCGTCTCAAGTACGTCGTGATCACCAGCGTCGACCGTGATGACCTGCGCGATGGTGGCGCGCAGCACTTCGTCGACTGCATTCGCGCTGTGCGGGAATTATCGCCGTCCACGCAGATCGAAGTGCTCGTGCCCGATTTCCGCGGCCGTCTCGAGCGTGCCCTCGAGATCCTCGCGGCGGCGCCCCCCGACGTCATGAATCACAATCTCGAGACGGTGCCCCGGCTGTACAAGCAGGCGCGCCCGGGATCGGACTACGCCAATTCACTGACGCTGCTCAAGCAGTTCAAGGCGCGCTTCCCCGAGATACCCACGAAGTCGGGTTTGATGCTGGGCCTGGGTGAAACCGACGACGAGATTCTTGCGGTCATGCGCGACATGCGCGCACACGATATCGACATGCTGACGATCGGCCAGTACCTGCAGCCCACGGCGGGACACTTGCCGGTGCTGCGCTATGTGCATCCCGATGCGTTCGCGGCGCTGGAACGCGAGGCCCATGCGCTCGGATTCAGGCACGCCGCGGTCGGCGCGCTGGTTCGCTCGTCGTACCACGCCGACCGGCAGGCGCACGGCGTGCTCGAGACGTCGACCTGAGCTGCGACGGAGGAAGTGATGCAGCATCGTCTAGTGCAACTCGTCGCAACGGTGGCTTTGGCCGCCTTTGCCATGGCCAGCGCGCGCGCCGAGGTATCCGAGGTGCGAATTTCGCGCGGCTTCGGCGTGCTCTACCTGCCGCTGATGGTGATGGAGAGCGAGAAACTGCTCGAGAAGCAGGCCAAGGCCGCGGGCCTCGGTGAGGTCAAGGCGACGTACCTGATCCTGGACGGCGGCAACGTCATCAACGATGCCATGTTGTCGGGCGCGCTCGACGTGGCGTCGATCGGCGTCGCGGGGTTCCTGACGCTGTGGGCCAAGGCCAGGGACAATCCGGCGATCGAGATTCGCGGCCTCTCGGGCATGAGTTCGTCGTCGCTGTACCTGATGACGCGCAACCCCGCCGTGAAGTCGCTGAAGGATTTCAGCGACAAGGACCGCATCGCCGTCCCCGGCATCAAGACTTCGCTGCCCGCGGTGATCCTGCACATGGCGGTAGCCAAGGAATTCGGCGATGCAAATTACTCGAAACTCGATCCGATCACGGTCGGTCTCCCACACCCGGAAGCGTTGACAGTGCTGCTGTCAGGCAAGGGCGAGATCAACAGCCACATGGCATCGCCACCATTCTCGTACATCGAGGATTCGACGCCGGGTCTTCACCGTGTATTCAATTCGGTGGACTTGCTGGGCAACATCACCCTCGACATGACGTATACGACGCGCAGATTCTTCGAGGCCAATCCGAAATTGTCCGCGGCGTTCATCGCCGCGATGAACGACGCCAACGCGCTCATCGCCAAGGACAAGAAGAAGGCGGCGGAGATCTACATCACGGTCGGCAAGCAGAAGGCGACCGTGGATGAAATCGTCAAGATCCTCAACGATCCGAATTCGAAGTTCTCGACGGTGCCCGACGGCACGATGAAGTATGCGGAATTCATGTCGCGCGTAGGCACGATCAAGGCCAAGCCGGCGTCGTGGAAGGACCTGTTCTTCCCGCCGATCTACGGCGTGCCGGGAAGCTGACGCGGCTGTCCGAGAGCGAGAGGCGAAGCCTCGAAGCGATCGGGGACAGCCGCGTCATCCCGGGCGAGCGCAGCGAGACCCGGGATCCAAAATGGATTCCCGCTTTCGCGGGAATGACAACTGCAATGACGATCAATTGGGCAGCGGCGCACCCTTCGGCCACAGCAACCACAACTGTCCCTGCTGCTTCATGCGGCCCGCCTGCTGTGCGGCTTCTTCGCCGAATCCCCAGAACCAGTCCGCGCGCACGGGCCCGCGGATCGCGCCGCCCGTATCCTGCGCGAGCGTCAGGCGATTCAGCGGGCGGCTCGAGAGCGGCCAGGTCGTCGCGACGAACACGGGTGCACCGAGCGGAATGAAACGCGGGTCGACTGCAATCGCGCGGCCCGCCGCGAGCGGTACACCCAACGCTCCCTGCGGACCGTCGATCGCGGCAGCGGGATTTGACGGCGTTTCGCGGAAGAAGACGTAACTGGGATTTTCCGCGAGCAGTGCCGGCAAGGCGTCGGGATGTTCGCGGGCCCATTGCTTGATGCCCTGCATCGATGCCTTCTCCAGCGGCAGCTCGCCGCGCTCGACCAGAACGCGTCCGATGGATCGATAGGGTTGCCCGTTCTGATCCGCGTATCCGACGCGCACGGTGCTGCCGTCGGGGAGCTGCACCCGTCCGGAACCCTGGATCTGCAGAAAAAAAGCTTCGATCGGATCGTCGACGTAAACCAGTTCCTTGCCGGCGACCGCCGCCCTTCCCGCCTCGATATCGGCGCGGGGCCAGTACGGCACCACGCGCTTGCCATCGATCCGCGCGCGCACGCGCTTGTCCTTGAGTTCGGGATAAAGTTCGGCCAGGTCGACGGTGAGCAGGTCGTCGGGCGCGGCGTACAGGGGATAGCGGTAGCGTTGATCGCGCGTACGGCTGCCGTGGAGCAGCGGTTCGTAGTAGCCGGTGACGAGGCCCTGGGTTGCGCCATCCGCGGCTTGCACCTGGTATGGGCTAAAATGCTGCTCGAAGAACGTGCGGACTGCGAGCGCATCGCGACCGTCGATCGAAGCCGCGGCGGCGCACACGGCAGTCCACGTTTTGGCGCCCGGCGGTCGCACCGGCAGGATCTTGCAACTCGCGTTGAACGACGGCCAAGCTTCGAGCAGGGAGTCGTCGCTCCAGCCCGGGAGGTCGCGGAAGGTCGCCGCGCGCAGTTGCATCGCCGGCGGCGCAACGGGCGTCTGCGGGCCAGGTGCGGGTGAAGGTGCAGGGGGCAAAGCAGGTGGCGTGACGCACGCGGTCGCCGCGAGCGTGGCGGCGACGATGGCGAGATTGCGGAGGCGCGACGCGATGGAATGGATACTGCTGGAGGCCGGAGTCGCGCTGTTTCTTGCGGTATTCATCGTCTGGTTCACGACCGGTGGCAAACGCAAGCGCCGGCCGGCGGCGGGGGGAACGGCGCCCGACACGAAGCCCGACCCGGACCGGGAACGCTAGTGGAGTACGCGCGGCACCGACAGCGTGAACAGCGGGATCGGCGCCTCGAAAGTGTGGCCATCCTCGGCGATCATCTGGTAGGTCCCGCGCATCGTGCCGACAGCGGTCTCGAGATGCGTTCCGCTGGAATACTCGAAGCTTTCGCCGGGCTGGAGCAAGGGCTGCTGTCCAAGTACACCAAGGCCCTTTACCTCGATTACCTTGCTGTTGGCGTCGGTGATGAGCCAGTGTCGGCTAATCAATTGTGCCGGCACGGTCCCGCTGTTGGTGAGGGTGATGGTATACGCGAACACGTACTGGTCCTTCGAAGGATCCGACTGGTCCTCGACGTAATTCGCCTTGGGGGCGACGGTGATTTCGTACCGCTTGCTCTCGCCCACGGACGCGCCCTTCACTCTTGATACCCGGATTATAACGCGATGCGAAACTGCCAGATTGCGCCGTCGATCCTGTCCGCGGACTTCGCGCGCCTCGGCGATGAGGTGCGCGCCGTCATTGCCGCGGGCGCCGACCTGATCCACTTCGACGTGATGGACAACCATTACGTTCCCAACCTCACCATCGGCC
Source organism: uncultured beta proteobacterium (assembly GCA_963726915.1). Lineage (GTDB taxonomy): Bacteria > Pseudomonadota > Gammaproteobacteria > Burkholderiales > Casimicrobiaceae > PALSA-1003. The sequence goes on along the minus strand of CAVSEA010000028.1, from coordinate 123,245 downwards.
CGCTGGTCTGTCAGGCCTTGAAGCCGATCGCCACCGTGCCGATCGACGTGCATCTGATGGTCAAGCCCGTCGACCGGATCGTGCCGGACTTCGCGAAGGCGGGCGCATCGATCATCAGTTTTCATCCGGAGGCCTCCGATCACGTCGACCGTACGATCGCGCTCATTCACGATTCCGGCTGCAAGGCCGGGCTGGTGCTCAATCCCGCCACGCCGGTCGCCTGCCTCGATCACGTGCTCGAGCGGCTCGACCTGGTGCTGATCATGTCGGTCAATCCGGGCTTCGGCGGCCAGTCGTTCATCCCCGAGGCGCTGAACAAGCTTGCGCTGGTACGCGCGCGTATCGATGCACATACGGCGCGCACCGGTCGCGAGGTCCGGCTCGAAGTCGACGGCGGCGTCAAGATCGACAACGTTGCCGCCATTGCCAAGGCCGGCGCCGACACCTTCGTCGCCGGTTCGGCCATCTTCGGGACCAAGGACTACGCGGGAACCATCGCCGCGATGCGCGCGGCGGTCGAGGCGGCGTAGGTCAGGTTGGTGGTATAGTATTTCCACCTGCGGCGCGATCCGTGTTTCGCGCTGACGGCACTAACCGACACTCCAGACTGATGAGCTTCGACATTCTCAACCGCAACTGCCGGGCGTGGTGGCTCGGCAACGACTGGCGCTGGCGACGCCAAGCCTGAGTCGTGTTGGGCGTCGCGCGCAGCAAGCGACGCCTGGTTTCCTGTTGCGTACGTTGAGAACAAGGTTGGAGCATCATGACCGAAGCCGAATTCAGCGCGCTTGCCGCGCAAGGATATAACCGCATTCCCCTCGTACTCGAGACCTTCGCGGACCTCGATACGCCTCTGTCGCTTTACATCAAACTCGCCAACCAGCGCTATACGTTCCTGCTCGAATCGGTGGTCGGCGGCGAGCGCTTCGGTCGCTACTCGTTCATCGGCCTGCCCGCCAATCTGCGCCTGCGCTCACGCGGACGCGAGATCGAAGTCGAAAACGACGTCGGCATCGTCGAGCGACACCACGGCGATCCACTGGCGTTCATCGGCGAATTCCTGCGACGCTACCGCGCGGCGCCGCAGCCGGGACTGCCACGTTTTTGCGGCGGGCTCGCCGGTTACTTCGGCTACGACACGGTGCGCCACATCGAGACCAAGCTCGCGGCTTCCGCGCCGCCACCGGCGCCGGCGCTGGCAGACATCCCCGACATCCTGCTGTTGCTGACCGAGGAACTTGCCGTCGTAGACAACCTTTCGGGCAAGATCTCGCTCATCGTCTACGCCGATCCCGCGGACGCGCACGCTTACCGGAATGCGCATGACCGGCTCGACGCGCTGCGGCGGAAATTGCGCGAGCCGGTGTCGATCCCGTACCAGACGGCGAGCGAACTGACGCACGCCGAAAGCGAATTCGGCGCCGACGCCTACAAGGCCGCGGTCGCGCGCTCGCGCGAATACATCGCGGCCGGCGACATCATGCAGGTGGTGGTCGCGCAGCGCACGCGGCGCCCCTTCACGGCGCCGCCGCTGCAACTCTACCGCGCGCTGCGCTCGGTCAACCCGTCGCCGTACATGTTCTACTACGACTTCGGAGATTTCCATGTCGTCGGCGCCTCGCCCGAGATACTGGTGCGCAAGGAAGCGGACAACATCACGCTGCGCCCCATCGCGGGAACGCGCCCCCGCGGCGCGACGCGCGCCGCCGACGAGGCGCTGGCGAAGGAACTGCTTGCCGATCCCAAGGAAATCGCCGAGCACGTGATGCTGCTCGACCTCGGCCGCAACGACGTCGGCCGCGTGGCGCAGACCGGCAGCGTGCAGGTCTCCGATCGCATGGTGATCGAGCGGTATTCGCACGTGATGCACATCGTGTCGAACGTGGAAGGCCGGCTCAAACCCGGGCTGACCAGCATCGACGTCCTGCGCGCGGCGTTTCCCGCGGGCACCGTGAGTGGCGCGCCGAAAGTGCGGGCGATGGAAATCATCGACGAGCTGGAGCCGACTCGGCGCGGCATCTATTCCGGCGCCGTCGGCTACATCAGTTTCCAGGACGACATGGACACGGCGATCGCGCTGCGTACCGCAATCGTCAAGGACGGCGTGCTTTACGCGCAGGCCGGTGGCGGCATCGTCCACGATTCCTCGCCCGAAGGCGAGTGGCAGGAGACGCTGAACAAGCTGCGCGCGCTGCAGCGCGCCGCGGACATGGTCCAGCTGGGGTTAGACTCCGAAGGCTAGAAGTCGTCGTTACTTGAGCTGCTCGACCAATGCGCGCGCTTCGCGGTCCTCCGGGTCGGCAGCAACGAGTGCCTGCGCCGCCTTGCGCGCTTCTTCCCTGTGGCCGGCGTCGCGTTCCATCGCCGCCAGAGCGAACAGGATGTTGCGATCTGCCGGCCAGCGGGCGGTCGCGCGCTGCAGTGTGCGCGTCGCCTCGGCGGAACGCCCGAGCGAATTGAGCGCAACCGCGTAGACGTAGGTGTAGCGGGGATTGTCGGGCGCCAATTGCACGGCGCGCGCGAACTCGACGAGTGCCGTGTCGCGCTGCTGCGCGCGCGCATAGGCCAGCCCCAGCGCGTGGTGCAGCGTCGCGTTCGACGGCAGCTGTGCGACGCCTTCCTTCAGCGTTCGCATGGCGTCTGCTTCGCGGCCCTGCTGGCGATACGCGTCGGCGCTGTTCACGTACGCGGGAACGTACCGCGGGTCGAGCTTGCGCGCCGCGACGAATTCGGCCTGCGCTTCGTCGAAACGGCCGAGCCGCGCATGGAAGGTGCCCAGATTGGTCCGCGCTTCCGGCCGGTCGGCGTTGTACTTCTGGGCGTCGACGTATTCGTCTGCGGCCCGGCGCCACGCCGCCTGCTGTTCGGCGGAAAACTGCGCAACGGGAGTGTCCACAAGCGTGTTGGCGGCTTCGAGCCGGACGGCCCGCAGCGGGTCGCTGAGCAGCGGGCCCGCGATGGCAATGCGCTCGGGGGGCGGCAGCGAAGCCGAGAGCCGCGCCGCGGCCAGCCGCAGCAAGGGGCTCGCGTTGCGCGCGCCGTTGCGCGCAGCGGTGGCGGTCGCGGTGGAAGACGTGTTCTGCATGCGATCGAGCGCCGACGCGCGAGCAATTGGGGGCTGGCTTGCATCCGCGGCGATGGCGGCGAGCGACGCCCCGGCGCCGGGCTTGCCCAGCTCGGCGTTGCGAAAGGTGGGCGCAAAGGTCTGTAGACCTTGCGCATCGCGCCCATACCATTGACGCACCGCAGCGGCCGCCCAGGACGCATCCTTGTTCGCATGGCAGTTGGTGCAGGCGTTCGGCACGCCGAGCGCGACGGTCTGGTCGGGGCGCGGCACGCGCATGCTGTGATCGCGACGGGCGTCGATGACCATGAAATTCGCCGCGGGCATGTGACAGTTGACGCACTGCGCGCTCGCGGAACCCGCCACGTGAAAGTGGTGCGTCGGCGCGTCGAATTTTTCCGCGGAATGGCATTGCGCGCACAGCGCGTTTCCGGGCGCCTTCAGCTTCTGCGTGTGCGGGTCGTGACAGTCGCTGCAGGTGACACCCTGCCGGTACATCCGGCTCTGGAGAAACGATCCCCAGTTGTAGACCTCGTCGCGCTGCTGCCCGTCGGCGTAGTACAGCGGGGGCGTCAACAATGCGGGGACATAGTGATCGAGCAACGGCTTGCCGGCGTGGTAACCCTCGGCGATCTGAGCGCGCCGCGCGTGGCACTGCGCGCACACTTCGATCTCGCGGTCTGCGTCGCGTGACTTGCTGCGCGTCGAATTGCCGGACTTCGGATCCAGGTTCCAGCGCACGCCGGCGCGCTCGTCGAGCGCCACCGTGAGGCCCATTTTCGGGTCGCCGTCGCGATGCGCGGCCCACGCAACATGGTTCGAACCCGGACCATGGCACGACTCGCAGCCGACGTGGAGTTCCGACCATTTCGTCGCGAACGTGCCGGTCGAGGCATCGTAGTTCTTGCGCAGATTGGTTGAATGGCAGTCGGCGCACATGAAATTCCAGTTCTGCTGCCGGCCCGTCCAGTGCAGTTCGTCCTGCGCCAGTACTTTCTCGTTCGGATAAAGGCTGAACCAGCGCTTTGCGCCGGTATCCCAGGCGACCGTGAGTGCCTGCAGGCGGCCGCCTGGCAGCTCGATCAGGTACTGCTGCAATGGCTCGACGCCGAACGTGTACTTCACTTCGAAATCCGCGGGCTTGCGGTCCGGTCCGTCGGTACGAACAAAGAACTTTCCGTTGTGCCGGGAGAAGATCGCGGTGCTGCCGTGGTGCTCGAAGCGGCGGTCGGCGAAATCGCCGGCGACCGTCTGTTCCGTTGCCTCCTGCATGGCGCGGGCGTGCTGCGAACCCGACCAGGCTTTGTTGGCGTTGGCGTGACAGCCGGCGCAGGCCGGGCTGCCAACAAAGTTCGCGGGAGCGGCCGGCGCAACGGTGACGGCGAGCTGTGGCGCGGCAGCACGCTCCCACGGCCGCCAAAGCGCCAGCGCGACGGCAGCGGCGACAACCATGCCCGCGAGCAACATGAGGATGCGCCGCCTGGCGAGTGCGGTGCCGGTCGCGACCGGGGCGGGTGTCGGTGCCGGTGGCGCGACGCGATTTTTCGCGGCGGAGGTTTTGGATCGCTTCTTGGCCATGGACGGCGACGGGACGCGGCTGCCGGATCTGCAGCCGCGCAGTGTACCGTGTCTGCGGCCTCGAGCCGTGCCCGGGCTAGCCGGTCGGCAAGCGCTCTGCTAGACTGACCCCGTCATGTGCGATGCTCCTCGGCAGCTTCTCAGCGCCACCCCCCGTCACTGGCGGTAGCCCGCCTCCGACACCCTCGCTGCACGTTCTTTTCGCTCGCTCTATTCGTTGTCCCGCGTCCCGCGCGCACAAGCCGGGAAATTTGCGCAATGTTCGCAGAGCAAACTGCATGGCCTCGGGCCCAGGTGCACCATGATTCTGATGATCGACAACTACGACAGCTTTACCTACAACCTTGTCCAGTATCTGGGTGAACTGGGCGCCGACGTGAACGTCTATCGCAACGATGCGGTAACGCTCGAGCAGATCGCCGCGTGGCGGCCCGAGAAAATCGTCATCTCGCCTGGACCTTGCACGCCGAACGAGGCGGGGATCTCCGTGCCGCTCATTCAGCGCTTCGCCGGTGAAATTCCGATCCTCGGCGTTTGCCTCGGACACCAGGCCATCGGCCAGGCCTTCGGCGGAAAGATCGTGCGAGCGAAGCGGGTGATGCACGGCAAGATGTCGGCGGTGAAGCACGATGCCGCCGGGGTCTTCGCCGGGCTCGACAACCCGTTGACCGCGACGCGCTACCATTCGCTGGTCATCGAACGCGCCAGCGTCCCGTCGTGCCTCGAGATCTCGGCCGAGAGCGAGGACGGCGACATCATGGGCGTGCGCCACCGCGAACTCGCGGTCGAAGGCGTCCAGTTTCACCCCGAGGCTTTCTTCACGGCGCAAGGCCACGCGCTGCTGTCCAACTTCCTCAAGTCGCACTGACGAGACCGCCCATGTCGATCAACCTGCAAGATGCCCTGCAACGCACGATCGAACATCGCGAGATTTTCCACGACGAGATGCTCGCGCTGATGCGCAAGATCATGAGCGGCGAAGCGACGCCGGTGATGATCGCGGCGGTCACCGTCGGCCTGCGGGTGAAGAAGGAGACGATCGGCGAAATCACCGCGGCCGCACAGGTGATGCGCGAGTTCGCGACCAAGGTCGACGTGCCCGACCCGGAGCGCCTGCTCGATATCGTCGGTACCGGCGGCGACTCTTCGCAGACCTTCAACATTTCCACGGCCGCGATGTTCGTGGCCGCGGCGGCGGGCGCGCGTGTTGCGAAACACGGAGGCCGGTCGGTATCGTCCAGGTCGGGCAGCGCAGACGTGCTGGAGGCGCTCGGCGCCAACATCATGCTCAAACCGTCGCAGGTCGCGGCGTGCATCGCCGAGACCGGCATCGGCTTCATGTTCGCGCCAAGTCATCACAGCGCGATGAAGTACGCAGCACCCGTGCGCAAGGAACTTGGAATTCGCACCATCTTCAACATCCTGGGACCTCTGACCAATCCGGCCGGAGCGGCGAATCAGCTGCTCGGCGTATTTCACCCGGACCTGGTCGGCATCCAGGTTCGCGTGCTCGAACGCCTCGGCAGCAGGCACGTGCTCGTCGTGTACGGCAAGGACGGCATGGACGAGGTCTCGCTCGGCGCCGCAACCATGGTCGGCGAACTCAAGGACGGCGTCGTGCGCGAGTACGAGATCCACCCGGAAGATTTCGGCCTGCGCATGATTTCCAATCGCGGGCTGAAAGTTGTCGATGCGGTGGAATCGAAGGCGATGCTGCTGGAGGCCCTGGGCAACGTGGACGGAACCCCGCGCGAGATCGTCATCCTGAACGCCGGCGTGGCGCTGTACGCCGGCAACGTCTGCGGCTCCATCGCCGAAGGAATCGAGCGGGCACGCGGCGCGATCGCATCGGGCGCGGCCAAGAAGAAACTCGAGCAGTTTGTCGCAGCGACGCAGCGGCTCGCAGCGGAAGCCGCGGCCTGAAGACCGCGCCACGACGATGAGCGATCGCGACATCCTGCAGCGGATACTCGCCACCAAGGCCAAGGAAGTCGCCGCGGCGAAGCTTGCGCGGCCTTATATCCGTGTGCGCGCAGATGCCGAGGCTGCATCGCCGCCGCGGGACTTCGCGCAGGCATTGCAAACCAGGATCGCCGGCGGGCGCGCGGCGGTAATCGCCGAGATCAAGAAGGCGAGCCCGAGCAAAGGCGTGCTGCGGCCGATCTTCGATCCTCCGGCGATCGCACGCCGCTACGAGGCGGGAGGCGCGGCCTGCCTGTCGGTGCTGACCGACCGCGATTACTTTCAGGGCGCCCCCGAATTCCTGACTGCCGCGCGCGCGGCGTGCTCGCTGCCGGCATTGCGCAAGGATTTCATGGTCGACGAATATCAGGTCGTCGAAGCGCGCGCGCTGGGCGCCGATTGCATCCTGCTGATCGTCGTGGCGCTCGACGATGCGCGGCTCGCCGCGCTGGAGGCCTGTGCGCACGATCTCGGCATGGCGGTGCTGGCCGAAGTGCACGATGCCGTCGAGCTCGACCGCGCGCTGCGGCTGCGCACGCCGCTGCTGGGGATCAACAACCGGAACCTGAAGACCTTCGACGTCAGCCTTCAGACAACGCTCGACCTTCTGCCGCGTATTCCGCGCGAGAAGCTCGTCGTCACCGAGAGCGGTATCCAGGCGCCCGCCGACGTTGCGCGCATGCGCAAGCACGGCGTCCATGCCTTCCTGGTGGGCGAGGCCTTCATGCGCGCGGCGGACCCGGGGGCGGCGCTGGCGACACTGTTTGCGTAGCTTCTTGGTATCATGCCGGGCCGGATGCAGTGCCCCGCGTCGCCGGGCGCTGCCATAGGGGGTACCGTGTCGGCGATCGTTGTAGAAGGCGTCAGCAAGCACTGGACGACCGCCGCGGGGCAAGTGCGCGCAGTAGACGGCATTTCCTTTGCGCTCGATTCCGGCACGCTCAACGTGCTGCTCGGACCATCGGGTTGCGGCAAGTCGACTACGCTGCGGCTCATCGCCGGCCTCGACCGAACCGACGGCGGCCGCATCGTCATTGCCGGTCGTGACGTGACGCAACTTTCGCCGGCGGAACGCAATATCGCGATGGTATTCCAGTCCTACGCGCTGTTCCCGCATCTTTCTGTCGCCGAGAACATCGTCTTCGGTCTGCGCGTGCGCAACGTGGGCGCAACCGACCGCGAGCTACGACTCAAGCGAGTCGCGGCCATGCTCGGCCTGACCAGCCTGCTCGAGCGCAAGCCGGCGCAATTGTCCGGCGGCCAGCAGCAGCGCGTCGCGCTTGGGCGCGCCATCATCGCGGAAGCACCGATCTGCCTCATGGATGAGCCGTTGTCGAACCTCGACGCGCAGTTGCGCCAGGAGATGCGCCAGGAAATCCGCAATCTCCAGCGCGAGCTCGGCGTCACCATGGTGTATGTCACGCACGATCAGGTCGAGGCGATGTCGATGGCCGATCGCGTGATTCTGTTGTCGGGCGGACGCATCGAGCAGAACGGCACACCAGCCGACCTGTACGAGACGCCGGCGAATACCTTTGTCGCGCGCTTCATCGGTACGCCGCCGATGAATCTGCTCAAGCTGGAGCGTGGTGCGGACGGCGCGATCATCGCCGGCTCGACCGGCCCCAGCGTTGCCGCCGCCGATCTTGCAGGCGCGACGCTCGGCGTGCGACCGGAACACGTCATGCTCGGTGGTGTCGGCGGCGGCGCCATCACCGCGCAGGTCGAAGGCATCGAGTATCTCGGCGCCGATTCGCTGCTGTCGTGCCGCATCGGCAGCGAAGCATTGACTGCGCGCGTCGCCGGACGCAGTGGGCTTCGCCGAGGCGACGCCGCGCCGTTGGGATGGGCGCCCGGCGCGCTGCATTTTTTCGACGGCGCGAACGGTGCGCGACGCGACGTCGACTTCCGTCATGAAACCGCGACGATGCTTGCCTAGAATCTGCACTGATGAACTTACCCGGAGGATGGACCATGAAGTTGCACACAGTCGGACGATGGATCGCCGGCGTTGCCGTCGCCGCGATATCGGCGCTGGCTTTCGCGCAGGCGCCGGTCGAAATCTCGTTCTACTACCCGATCGCGGTCGGCGGCCCGATCACCAAGTTCGTCGACGGCCTTGCGGCGGATTTCGAGAAGGAAAATCCCGGCATCAAGGTCAAGCCGATCTACTCGGGCGACTATCAGGCATCGATCACGAAGGCGTTGACCGCCGTCAAGGGCAACGATGCGCCGACGATGTCCGTGCTGCTGTCGACCGACATGTACACGCTCATCGACGAAGAAGTGATCGTGCCCTTCGATCCGTCTGCTGAAGTCGCCGGAGGACCAGGCATGGCTGAAGGGTTTCTACCCGGCATTCATGGAGAACAGTCAGACCGGCGGCAAGACCTGGGGCATTCCATTCCAGCGTTCGACCATCGTGCTCTACTACAACAAGGAACTGTTCAAGGAGGCCGGGCTCGATCCGAACAAGCCGCCTGCGAACTGGAAGGAGATGGCGGAATACGCGCAGAAGCTCACCAAGCGCGATGCATCGGGCAAGGTCACGCAGTGGGGCGTGCAAATCCCGTCAACCGGATTTCCCTACTGGCTGTTCCAGGGACTGACCACGGAGAACGACGTCATCCTGATGAATGCAGCGGGTACCGAGACCTACTACGACAAGCCGGGCGTGGTCGAGGCGCTGCAGTACTGGGTCGACCTGACGAACAAGTACAAGGTGCAGCCCGAAGGCATCATCGACTGGGGAACCACACCGAAGGACTTTTTCGAGCGCAAGGTCGCGATGGTGTGGACGACGACGGGCAACCTGACCAACGTCAAGAACAACGCCAAGTTCGACTTCGGCGTCGCCATGCTGCCGGCGAACAAGCGGCGCGGCAGCCCGACCGGCGGCGGCAATTTCTACATCTTCAAGCAGGCCAAGCCGGAACAGCAGGCGGCGGCACTCAAGTTCGTCAAATGGATCACCTCGCCGGCACGCGCGGCGCAATGGGGCATCGATACCGGCTATGTGGCGGTGCGCCCCGATGCGTGGGAGACGCCGGTCATGAAGAAATACGTCGCCGATTTTCCGCCGGCGGCGGTGGCCCGCGATCAATTGCAGTACGCGGTGGCTGAACTGTCGACGCACGACAACCAGCGCGTCACCAAGGCGCTGAACGACGGACTGCAGGCGGCGTTGACCGGCACCAAACCCGCGGCGCAGGCGATGGCCGATGCACAGAAGGAAGCCGACCGACTGTTGCGCCCGTTTCGAAAATAGTCGGTCGGGTTTGCGGCCCCAATAGATGACCCGCACTCCGCAATGGCTCTACGCCTGGCTGCTGCTGTTGCCGGCGGCGTCGCTGTTGGCGCTGTTCACGCACTTTCCAGCGGTGGCGACGCTGTGGCACAGCTTCCAGTCGACGCCCAAGGGTTCACGGCCAGCAGTCTTTGTCGGTGTCGCCAATTATCAGCAACTCATCGACGACCCGATTTTCTGGCAGGCGCTGACCAACAACCTCTGGTATGCGGCGGGCACGATTCCGGCGGCGATCGCGCTCGCGCTGGTGATGGCGGTGTGGGTCAACGGCAAACTGGCAGGACGCGGATTTCTGCGCCTCGCGTATTTCACGCCGACGGTGCTGCCGATGATCGCGGTTGCCAACATCTGGCTGTTCTTCTTTACACCCGGGTACGGGCTGCTGGAACAGGTCACCGGCGCCTTCGGCCTTCCCGCCCACAACTGGCTCGGCAGCAAGAGTACCGCGCTGATCTGCCTGATGGTTGTTACCGTGTGGAAGGAAGCCGGCTTCTTCATGATCTTCTACCTCGCGGCGCTCCAGCAGATGTCGCCTCACCTCGCGGATGCGGCGGCGATCGAAGGGGCGTCGCGCTGGTATTTCTTCCGTCGCGTCACCTTCCCGCTGTTGATGCCCACGACGTTGTTCGTGCTGGTCAACGCGGTGATCAACGCGTTTCGCCTGGTCGATCACGTGGTCGTGATGACGCGAGGCGGCCCGGACAATGCGACGGAACTGCTGCTTTTCTACATCTATGAAATCGGCTTCCGGTTCTGGGATTCCGCTTATGCCGCGGCGCTGACCATGGTCCTGCTCCTGTTGCTGGGCATCGCGGCGCTGGTGCAGTTCGCGTTCCTCGAACGCAAGGTGCACTATCAGTGAATAACTCCTTCAGCCGATCGAATGGTGCGGGTCGCGCCGTCGAGACCGCAGCGGCGTGGCTGCTCGGCGCACTGTGGATCCTGCCGCTCGTCTACGCGTTCTGGACGGCGTTCCATCCAACGGAATTCTCGACGCGTCTTGTCCTGTCGGCCCCGTTGACGCTGGAAAATTTCGTCAAGGCGTGGCAGGCGGCTCCGTTTGCGCGGTACTTTCTCAACACCATCGTGCTGTGCGCGATGATATTGGTCGCGCAACTGGTGTTGTGCACGCTTGCCGCGTACGCCTTTGCGCGCTTCGAGTTTCCGGGGCGCAACATCCTGTTCGCACTTGTGCTCGTGCAACTCATGGTGATGCCCGACGTGTTGATCGTCGAGAACTACCGCACCATGAGCGCGCTGGGTCTGCGCGATACGATCCTCGCTATCGGGTTGCCGTACATGGCCAGCGCGTTCGGCATTTTCCTGCTGCGGCAGACCTTCAAGACGGTGCCGAAAGAGCTCGACGAGGCGGCCCGAATGGAGGGATGCACGCCATTGCAGGTACTGTGGAAGGTCTACGTTCCACTGGCGCGGCCGGTGTACCTGGCCTACGCGCTGGTCAGCGTGAGCTATCACTGGAACAATTTCCTCTGGCCGTTGATCATCACCAACTCGGTCGAGTCGCGACCGCTGACGGTGGGTCTGCAGGTATTCTCCGCGGGCGACCAGGGCATCGACTGGTCGATCATCACCGCCGCCACGCTGCTCACGACGGCGCCACTGCTGATCGGTTTTTTGCTCTTTCAAAGGCAATTCGTGCAGTCCTTCATGCGTGCAGGCATACGATGAAACTGATGACGTGGAACATACAGTGGTGTCGCGGCGTCGACGGCAAGGTCGATCCCGCGCGGATCGTCCGGCACGCCAAGGCGTTTTCCGACTTCGACGTGCTTTGCCTCCAGGAGGTCGCCAACAATTTCCCGGATCCGCGTCTGCTCGGCAGCCGCGGCGAGAATCAGTTCGCCGAGCTCGCACGCTTGCTGCCGGGATACATGCCGGTGCCGGGCATCGCGGTCGACGTCCCCGGCGAAAATGGCCAGCGGCGTCACTTCGGCAACATGATCCTGTCGCGCCTGCCGGTCGGACAGGTGTTCCGACACCTGCTTCCCTATCCGGTCGATCCGGGCGTCAACGGGATGCCGCGTATCGCGGTCGAAGCGGTGATCGACGCGCCCATCGGTCTAGTGCGGGTGATTACCACGCATCTGGAGTACTACGGCAACCGGAAGCGCGCGGCGCAGGTCGATGCGCTGCGCCGCATCCATGCCGAAGGCAGTGGCCATGCGCGGCACGGCAGCATCGTCGACAAGACGGGCGGGCCGTTCCACACGCGAGCGCGCCCTGCGGCGACGATCATCACCGGCGATTTCAATCTCGAACCCGACGATCCGCTGCATGCCGGACTCGCTGCGCCTTTCGATGACGGTACGCCGCCGTTGCGCGACGCCTGGGAACTTGCCTATCCCGGCAAGCCCCATCCCGCAACTTTCAAGATCTACGAGAAGGAGCGGCCGGACGAGCCCGAGCTGCATTGCGACTTCATCTTCGTCTCCGAGAGTCTGACAAAGCGTGTGCGCGCAGTCAGGGTCGACCAGAAAACTCAAGCGGCGGATCACCAGCCGGTGCTGCTGGAACTTCGTTAGGAACTTCCCCGCCGCCTTGGACCGGCAGTGCGGGCCGGCGTAAAATGGAGCAACCTCCGCGAACCCGGCGCCCGGGCATTCGCGCGGCTCCCGCCCTGACTCCGTCCCGCTCCCTTGACCGCATCCCTGCCGTTTACCGGTGAACGATTCACACCCGAAATCAAGGGGGCGATCTGGTACGAACATTGGCATCGGTACAGCGTGATGCAGCTCGCCGCACGCGGGCGGCGCGTGCTCGACGCGGCCTGCGGTGAGGGTTACGGCAGCTGGCTCCTCGCCGGCACGGCGGCCGATGTGATCGGCATCGATATCGATGCCACGGCGATCGGTCACGCGATGGCGCGCTACGCCGCGCAGCCCCACCTCCGATACCTGCAGGCCTCGTGCGCTGCACTGCCGCTGGAGACGGGCAGCGTCGATCTGATCGTGTCCTTCGAGACGATCGAACATGTCGAAGAGCAGGCAGCGATGCTGTCCGAGTTCCGCCGCGTGCTCGCACCAGGCGGTGCGCTGGTGATCTCGTCGCCCAACAAGGCTATCTATTCGGAAGAGACCGGCTACACGAACGAGTTCCACGTGCGCGAACTCACGCGTGAAGAGCTCGCGACAATGCTGCGGCCGCACTTTCCGCAGCAGGCATGGTACGGGCAACGCGTGCTTGCGCACTCGCTGCTGTGGAAGGAAGACGGCAGCGCGATGCCGGCCGCCGAACTGGTCGTGCTCGCCGACGATCAGGTACGTATGCAGAAGTCGCCCGCGCCCCCAATGTACTTCCTCGTCGCGTGCGGCGCCGACGACGCGTTGTTGCCGCGCCTGGCCGAGCTTTCGGTATTCGACGACGGTGCGCAGTCCTTGTATCGGGACTATCAGAGGGCGCTGCTCGCCGAAAAGCGCCTGTATTGGGATGAACTCGATGCGCGCAAGATCGCTGAGACCCGCCTCGCGGATCTGGTCGCGGCCGCCAATGAGCTCGACCTTACGCGCAGGCACGCACAGGAACGGGAGGCGGAACTTGCGCGCGCGCATGCCGCAAGGGCCATTGCGCTGGCGCAGACTGCGGGCGAGCTCGAAGCGACGCGGAGTCGGCTTGCGTTCCGCGAAACCTGGAAAGGCTGGCTGCGGTGGCCGCTAGCGCGCGCCAAGCAGCGCTTTGCGAAACGCTCGCGATGACGACGATCGATGTCATCGTGCCTGTCTATCGCGATGCGGCGACGGTCCGGCGTTGTCTTGCGAGCTTGCTGACGGCACGACAGGAAACACCGTTGGAGATCGTCGTAGTCAACGATGCCTCGCCCGACGCTGAGTTCCTGCGCTGGTTACGCGACCTCGCACAGCTGCGGCGCATCACGCTGCTCGAGGAAGCGGAACGGCAAGGGCTTGCCGCAGCGCTCAATCGAGGCATTGCACTACATGCCGAGGGCGACCGCGACGTCGTCGTCCTGCGCGGCGACACCGACCTGGCGGGCGACTGGCTCGACCGGCTGGCGCGACACGCGCGTGCCGATGGCGTCGGGACGGTGGTGCCGTTCGTCAACGCCGGAGGGGTCGCGTGCTATCCGCGCTCCGGGCTTGCCAATGCGCTTCCTTCCGGCGAGTCGGTGGCGTCGCTGGATCGACTGTTCCAACGCGCGAACGCCGGCATGGCCGTGGAAATCCCGCTGTCTTTCGGGCCGTGTGTCTACATACGGCGCCGCTGCCTGAATGCGGTCGGCACGTTCCAAGACGCCGTGGCGGGCACAGTCGGATCGGGCGAAGCTGAGTACTCTTTGCGGGCGACCGAGGCGGGCTACCGACACCTGCTCGCGGCAGATGTCTTCGTCGGGTGTCAGTCCGAGACGGAGCCGGCGCAGCAGGTGGCGGCAGACGCAAGCGCCGAGCTGGACCGAAAGTATCCCCACTACCGGGCCGCGCGTGCTGATCTCGCCCATCGCGATCCTGCATGTCCCCATCAACGCCGTGTCGACTTGCTGCGGTTGGCGGAATCGCCGCGACAACTGCTGTTGTTTGTCAGCCATGCGTGGGGCGGCGGCGTTCGTCACCACATGAACGAGCTATCTGCGTTGATCAGCGGACGCTGCGACGTCCTGATGCTGGAGCCCGCCGCCGAAGGTGTCGTCAAATTGTCATGGCCGAGTTCCGGTGAAGGCTTCGCGGCGTATTTTTCGTTGCCGCAGGAGATGGACACCCTGGTTTCGCTGCTGGGCGAACTGGGTCTTGCGCGCATCCATTTCCACCACATGCACGATCTGCCGCAGTCGGTTCTCGGCTTGCCTGCCGCGCTTGATGTACCTTTCGACTGCACGTTGCACGACTACTACGCGATTTGTCCGCAATACCACCTCGTCACCGAGGAGGGCCGCTACTGCGGCGAGCCCGATGCGGCCGGTTGCGCGACGTGCATCAGCCGTCGTCCCCATCGATGGGGGTTGGATATCGCAGCATGGCGCGAGACGTTTCATGCGCTCCTGCGCGGCGCAGATCGCGTGTTCGCACCGTCGCACGACGTTGCGCAGCGGATCGCACGCTATTTCCCGGACGTCGACACCACAGTGCTGCCACACGCGGATGAATCCGCAGCAGCACCACGCGTCGTGCGCGTGCTCACCTTGGGCAGGCTGTCGCCGGAGAAGGGCTTGCGTGTCGTCACGGCGTGTGCCGCCGACGCGCGGGTGCGCGCATTGCCGCTGTCGTTCCGGGTTCTTGGAGCGACTTCCGAGCCGGTGCCGCAGTGGCCCGAGGTCGCACTGTCGATCCGCGGACAATACGCGGAGGGCGAACTTCCCGCGCTAATTGCCGCAGAACGGCCCGATGTGATCTGGTTTCCGGCACAGGTTCCGGAATCCTATTCGTACACCCTGTCCGCCGCGATTGCGGCGGGCGTAGCCATCGTGGCTTCTGCAATGGGTGCGCTGCCGGAACGCCTCGCCGGCAATCCGCGCGCCGTGCTCTTGCCGGCGGACGCGAAACCCGCCGAATGGAACGAGGCATTGCTCAAGTCGGGCGGCTTGGCCCAGACCGCGCGCGTGTCGCTCCCACGGGTTGCCGTTCGATGACCGATCCACAACGCTATCGCGAGATTTATCTGGCCGCCCTTCCGCCAGGGCCACGTGCCATCCGGCCCGCACCGGCGGCACTCGACGAGCGGCACTTCTATCTCGACGGGGCAAAACGCGAGTCGCAGCAATTTTCGCTACCGCAGCTCTATGTCGCAGGTGTCGAATGCGGACATCTGGAAGCGCGCACGGAATTGAAGCGGCGCATCGCTGCCTTCGAGGCCGACCTCGAATGGGTTCGCAAACTTCGAGACCGGGCGGAAGACGACCGCAACGAACTCGTTGCGCAACTGACCGCGGCGCGGCGCGAATACCTCGCGAATCAGAGTCGCACCGAAAACCTCGAGCATTTTCTGACCGAAGCGCGGACGCGTATCGACACGCTTGAAACGAGCACCACCTGGCGCCTCACGGCGCCGGTGCGCCATGGCGCCCACTACCTCAAGATCGGCGCGCTGCGGCTGCGCACTTCAGTGGTTTCATTGCGACAGACCCCCCGCTACACAAGTCTTGCGCTGACGATCCTGCGCGATGAGGGTGCGCGCGCGCTGGCGCGTCGCGTAATGCGCCGCGTTGGCCGCGGCGGACGATTCCTGCCGCCAAATGGCACGACCTACCGGCAAGAGCCCGCTGTGCTTCCGCTTGCGTTTGCGCCGAACGTCGCGCCCAGGGTAAGCATCGTCATCCCTGCATATGGCAAACCGCTGCTGACCTACACCTGCCTGAAAAGCGTACACGCGACCGCTCCCGCAGGCGAATACGAGGTTCTGGTGATCGACGATGCGTCGCCGACGCCGCTGGCGCAGGGCCTCGCGCCCGTCAGCGGGCTGCGCATCGTACGCAACAAGACCAATCTCGGTTTCGTGGGGAGTTGCAACCAGGCGCTGGCGCATGCGACCGGCGAGATCCTGGTCTTTCTGAACAACGATACGATTGCGACGGCAGGTTGGCTCGAGGCGCTGCTCGCCGTGTTCGAGCGACGCTCGGACGCCGGCATGGTCGGGGCGAAGCTGATCTACCCGGATGGTCGGCTGCAGGAAGCGGGAGGAATCGTCTGGCGTGACGGCTCGGCCTGGAACTATGGCCGCAATGACGATCCCGACAAGCCCGAGTACAACTATTTGCGCGAGGTGGACTATTGCTCTGGCGCCTGCCTGGCGATTCCGCGCGCGCTGTTCGGCCAGCTGCGCGGCTTCGACGCGCGATTCGCACCTGCCTACTATGAAGACGTCGACCTCGCGTTCGCCGTACGCGCGTCGGGTCGAAAGGTGTACTACCAGCCGCTAGCGAAAATCGTGCACTTCGAAGGCGCGACGTCGGGCACCGATACGGCCTCGGGGGTCAAGCGCCATCAGGTCATCAACCAGGCGGCTTTTGCCGGCAAGTGGGAGCGCGAGCTCTCGGGCCACCGTCCCAACGGCGTCGCGCCCGAACTCGAACGCGATCGCGGGGCGCGTCACCGCGTTCTGGTCATCGATGCCTGCATGCTGACTCCGGACCAGGACGCCGGTTCGATGCGCATGGAACAAGTACTTGGTGTGCTCGTCGAACTCGGCTGCAGGGTAACCTTTGTCGCCGACAATCTGGAGTATCGGCAACCCTATGTGACCGCGCTGCAGCAGCTCGGGGTCGAAGTGCAGTTCGCACCGTATGCAAAGTCGATTCCGCACCTGCTGGGAGCACGTGGCGGCGAGTTCGACCTGGTCATGCTGTCGCGCCACTACATCGCGATCAAGCACATCGATACGCTGCGTTCGTTCGCACCGAGCGCGCTCATCGTGTTCGACACCGTGGACCTGCATTTCCTGCGCGAGGAGCGACTCGCCGAACTGAACGCCAGCCGCACCGGGCGCGCGGCGGCGGTGGCCAAGCGTGACGAGGAACTTCGGTTGATCCGCAAGGCCGACGTCACGCTGGTCGTGAGCCCGTTCGAGCAGGACCTGTTGAACCGGCTCACCCCGGAGTCGCGCATCATGATCCTGGCGACGATTCATGAGCCGCTGGCAGAAACGAAGTCATTTGCCGAACGCGAAGGCCTGGTGTTCATCGGCGGCTTTCGCCATCCGCCGAACGTCGATGCAGTACTCTGGTACGCGACCGAACTACTGCCGCGAATCCGCGAGCGACTTCCGGGCGTCAAAACCTACATCATCGGCAGCGATCCGCCGCATACCATCCAGTCGCTCGCCGCGGAGGATCTGGTCGTTACCGGGTTCGTGCCCGACGTGACACCCTATTTCACCGGCTGTCGCGTGTCGGTGTCGCCATTGCGCTATGGTGCCGGGGTCAAGGGAAAGATCAACCTGGCGATGAGCCACGGCCTGCCCGTCGTGGCGACGACGCCGTCGGTGGAAGGAATGCATTTGACGCCCGGGGTCGACGTGCTGGTCGCCGATGATCCCGTTGCCTTCGCCGACGCAGTCGCTCGCGCCTACGGCGACAACGCGCTCTGGACGCGCCTGGCGGCAGGCGGGCGCGAGAACATCCTGACCCACTTCTCGCGAGAGAATGCGCGCACCACGCTCGCGCGGCTGCTTGCGCTTTCGCGCGCCGGCGACGCGGCTAGCGCCTCTGGAAAATGAGGTCCCAGACGCCGTGACCGCGAGCGATCCCGCGGCGCTCGAATTTGGTGAGCGGCCGGTAGGCGGGACGCGACGCGAATGCGGTTGCCGAGTTGGCAAGCAAGGGCTCGCGACCTAGCGTGTCAAGCATTTCGAGCGCGTAGTCCTCCCAATCGGTTGCCGCGTGCAGGTAACCATTGGGGGCGAGGCGTTCCGCCAGCGCGTGCACAAAGGCAGGTTGCAGCAGGCGCCGCTTGTGATGCCGTTTCTTCGGCCACGGATCGGGGAAGAACACGTGTACGGCTGCAAGCGCGCCCGGAACGATCATCTGATTCACGACGTCGACAGCATCGTGGCTCACGATGCGGACGTTGGTAAGGCCGTCGCGCTCGATCAGTCGCAGCAGGCTGCCGACGCCGGGTGCGTGGACGTCGATCGCCAGGAAATCCCGGTCCGGCTGCAACGCGGCGATGGATGCCGTCGTCTCGCCCATGCCGAAGCCGATCTCCAGGGTCTTCGGATTCGCGCGCCCGAAGACCTGCCCGAGGTCGATCGGCGCCGGTGCATAAGAGACGCCGAAGCGTGGCAGCAGCGTGTCGAAAGCAATCCGCTGCGCCGGCGAAAAGCGACCCTGCCGCAACACGAAACTGCGAATGGGGCGATGCTGCGCGCCGGAGTTCACGCGCCAATACCGGGTGTGCGCTCGATACGACGTGTCAAGGCGGGAGCAATCGCGTCCATGCCGGATCGGTGAGCTTGCGTTCGAGCTTCGCGTCACCGCTCTTTCCGGCCACGGAATACTCGAAGCTGAGCGCGTCGGTGCCCCTCCACTGCACGCCGGCGTCGACCCAGTCGCTGCCGGGTGTCCACACCAACTCCTTGAGCAGTTCGTCACCCGAGATGCGCCACACGGCGATTTCATTGCTGCAGCTCTTGGCGCAGATGTCCGCGGTGACCAGTCGTTGCTTATCCGGCGACAGCACCGGCTCGGCCGGGAGGCTGAAGCGGCGATTGCTCCTGCGCTGCAGCAGCGTGAAGCTGGCAATATCGTTTGTCGTCGTATAGAGCACGACGGCGTTGATCGGATCGAGGACATCCCACAGGCTGTAGAAGCGCGAGTTGCCGGTGTCCTCGACATCGGTGAAGGTTGTCGTGCCGGTGGGATAGAGCGTCACCGTCAGCACCTTGCCGTCGCGCTTCGCCAATCCGGGCAAACGCGGCAACTGCTGCGCCTCGATGAGACGCCCGCAGTGCACCGGGCCGTCGGCGTCGGCGCAGGCCTCGCCGATCTGCGCCGGCGTCAGGCGTGTGGCGATTGCAACCAGAGGAACTAGACATAGTGTCGCGAGGAGTGCGCGCATGGGCTGCATGGTGAGGAGGTGTGTAGGAATGCTGCGATTAGGCGATCAGGCCGCCGGTCGGCGAGCTGGGACTCGCGGCGTAGAACTTGCGCGGTACACGCCCGGCGCGAAAAGCTTCGCGCCCGGCTTCAACCGCTTTTTTCATGGCGCCGGCCATCAGGACCGGATTCGCCGCCGCCGCGATCGCCGTATTCATGAGCACGCCGGCGCAACCGAGTTCCATCGCGATCGCCGCGTCGGACGCGGTGCCCACGCCGGCGTCGACCAGCACCGGAACCTGCGCCTGTTCGATGATGAGCTTCAGGTTCCACGGATTGAGGATGCCCATGGCCGAACCGATGAGCGACGCCAGCGGCATGATCGCGACACAGCCGATGGCCTCGAGTTCGCGCGCGATGATCGGATCGTCGGAGGTGTAGACCATCACTTCGAATCCGTCGTGGACCAGCGTCTCGGCGGCACGCAGCGTTTCGCGCACATTTGGGAACAGCGACTGCGGGTCGCCGAGGACTTCGAGCTTGACCAGCGTATGACCGTCGAGCAACTCGCGCGCAAGTCTTAGCGTGCGCACGGCATCATCCGCGCTGTAGCAGCCCGCGGTATTCGGCAGCAGCGTGAACTGAGCGGGCGGCAGGAATTCGAGCAGCGAAGGCTCGCCCGGGGACTGTCCGATGTTCGTGCGCCGAATCGCGACCGTGACGATCTGCGCGCCCGAGGCGTCGATCGCCGCCCGCGTCTGGGCGAAGTCCTTGTACTTGCCGGTGCCGACCAGCAGCCGCGAGTGGTACGCGCGGCCGGCGACGACCAGCGGGTCGTCGAGCGACAGGACCTGATTGTCGGTAGGTGCATTCATGTTGCGTATCTGATCATCCGCCGCCAACTGCCGCAACGACCTCGATGCGGTCACCAGCGGTCAGGGCGGTGTGCGCGTGGCTGCTTTTCGGAACGATTTCGCCGTTGCGTTCGACTGCGATGCGCTTGCCTTCGAGTGCCAGTTCGCGAATGAGATCGGCAACCGTCGCGGACGCATTGCGACAGACATGAACCGAGCCGTTGACAGTGAGCGAGAGCATGCCGGCGCATCCTGGCGCATTCAGGTGGTCGACCGACAATTTTACCACGCCGACGCTGGCACCCGCTGCGGCTGTGCCAATGACGTCGCGCCTATGGTTCGCGCGAATACCTGCGCATGGCGACGCGGAGAAAGCGCAGTTGGCGCGAGAATCGCGCGCAGGCCCTGCACAATGCAAGATGCAGCCGGACCGCCATCCGCTGCCTGAATGGCAGCGCTTCGTCCTGCATCCGCGAGATAATTCGACTCGCGTCCTTGCATGAAATCAGTAAGCCCACGGCCTTGGATCCCGAATTTTCATCGGCTACGGGCCATGTCGGCGCACCAGTACTCCTCCAGACACAGCCGTAGCGCAACCCTGACCCGATAAAGGATCACCCACAGGTTGGTCGGGGTTACCGGGGGTTCCTTACAGGCCTCATCGATTCAGGAAGTCGCGGATCGCCGCAGAGGCCTGATTGACCTGGAAAATACCGTCGTAGTGCCCGCCGTCTCCCTCGAGTTCGACCACATCGACGGTGTTTCCTTGCGCGCGCAAGGTATCCGCCGCGCGGCGCGACATCCACGGCGGGAACAGCGGGTCGGTCTTCGCCGGCAGGAACAGGAACCTGGCCTTGATCTTTTTTGCCTCGGCACTGACCGAGAACAACTGGTTGGCTTTCACCAGGTACAGGAAATGGTTGGCGTCCACGGTCTTGGCCCGCGCCGCGCCGCCTTTGTAGAGCGTATCCTCGATCGCAAACAGATTGCCGAGGGCGGCGCCCGGATCCTTGTCGGGCGCGGCCCACTTGCGCCCGAAGCGCTTGTCCATCCCGCTGTTGGCGGCGAGGGTCATGGCCACGAACTTGAGCGCCTGCGCGACGCCTTCGGTCGGTTCGTCCCGACCGTAGTAGTCACCGTTGTTCCACTTGGGATCCATCGGTATCGGCGTGCCCCACAGGTTGAGCGTGGCGATGCCCAGGCTATCGATCTCGAGCCCGGGCGAAATGACTGCG
This sequence comes from uncultured beta proteobacterium, assembly GCA_963726915.1. Lineage (GTDB taxonomy): Bacteria > Pseudomonadota > Gammaproteobacteria > Burkholderiales > Casimicrobiaceae > PALSA-1003. The sequence goes on along the minus strand of CAVSEA010000028.1, from coordinate 101,749 downwards.
ATCACGCGCTCTACCATGTCGGGATACGCGGCGGCCCATTCGGTCGCCTGGATACCCCCACCCGACGGGCCGGCGACGGCGACCAGCTTCTTGATGCCGAGCGAGTCGAGCAGCGCCTTTTGCACGTTGACGAAGTCGCGGAAGCTGACGACCGGGAAGCTCATGCCGTAGGGCTTGCCGGTGTCGGGATTGATCGTCGACGGGCCCGTCGTCGTGACGTTCGGATCCTTGGTGTTCACATTGACCAGCGTGTCGCTGCTGATCACGAAATACTTGTCGGTGTCGATCGCCTTGCCGGCGCCGATGATCGGGTCCCAGTAGCCAGGCGCAGCGTCCTCGGGCTTGTACTTGCCTGCGGCATGCGAGCTGCCGGTGAAGAAGTGGCAGATCAGGATGACGTTGTCCCTGGCGGCGTTGAGCGTGCCGTAGCTCTCGTAGCCGACGCGCACGTTCTTCAGCGCCTTGCCGTTGACGGTCGTGTACGCTGGCAGCGTGAAGACTTCCTTCTTGACGAGGCCATCGAAGGCCGCGGCAGGAATGGCCAGGACGGCCGCGATCGCAAGCAATGCGAGGGTGGTGACTCGGGAACGGGCACGGCGCGGCATCGCAGATCTCCTCGGGGTAGGCAACAGGCCGGCTATTTGACCACGAGCAACCTATTGCAGCAACGCGGACGGCTCAGAGGCCTACAGCCCGGTGGCGCGACGGATCAACGCGAAATACCAGCGGTACGGCAACAAGCGAAGGAACTTGAGCTGACGCGTGAAGGCCTTGGGAAAGTCGATCTCGAATTCGCCCGCGCGCAAGCCGGCGATGAGCGCTATTGCGGCTTCCTCCGCGGTGATCAGGTGCGGCATCTTGAATTCATTGTGGTCGGTCAACGGCGTCTTCACGAAACCCGGGTTGATCAAATAGACGCCGTAGCCCCTTGGGTGCAGGTCGAGGTAGAGCGTCTCGGTGAAATTGATCAGCGCCGCCTTCGACGCGCCGTAGATCAGCGCCTTGGGCAGCCCGCGGTAGCCGGCGACCGAAGCGACGATGCCCAGCGCCCCCTTGCCCTGCGCCAACAACGCCGGCAGCACGGTGGCAACGGTGCCGATGACACCATGCAGATTGGTCTTGAGCAACGCCATGGCGTTGGTCTCGGTCAACTCCCAGGCGCGAATCTCCGCGTGGCTGCCGGCGACGACGAGCACGAGGTCGATCCCGTCCCACGCCGTCAGTACACGCCCCCACGCCGCCGCAACCTGCGTGCTGTCGGTGAAATCAAGCGGCTCGATCAGGGCGCGCGCATTGCCGGCACCGACCTGTGCGAGTGCGTCGGCCTTGCGCGCCGACAACGCGACGCGCGCGCCGGCGTCGAGCAGCATGCGTGCGGTTGCGGCGCCGATTCCCGTCGACGCGCCGATCACCCAGATGCGACATTCATTCCACGGCGGCAGCGGCGGGTTGAGCGCCACGTCAGCCTCTCCCGAACGCGAACGTCATTCTCGGCCATCGCGCGCTGATGCGCGCTCCCGACACTTTGCTCACGGGGCTTGACCGAGCAGTTGCTTGCGCAGCGCAGGCTCGGAAGTTCGCGGGTCGAACCAGATCGCGAAGAACGCTTGCGCGAAGTCGCGATCCTCGATGGTCCCGAGCGCCTTGCCGTTCCGATAGAAGCGCACGCCGCGCAGCGGAACATTGACGCCGGTCAGGCTGTCGCCATCGTCGACATCGGGAAGGATCTGCTTGAGCGCTTCGCTCCACCGCGCGCGCTGTTCCGGTGTTCCGTAGCCGAGTTTGCTGATTTCCTCGATGCTGCGTGCCGCAATGAGCTGGCCGTACAGTCGACGCTTGTAGGTTAGCTGCAGCGCGAACGGTTCATCGGTCGCACAGTCGCCGCGCGCGCCCGCATTCCGGTACAGGCGCGCGTCGTAGATCGAAAGCCCGAGGAACGTGAGTTCGCCGCCGCCGCGGATTCTCACTTCCGGTAGCTGTGCCACGATGGCCGACGACAATCCGGGCGCGCCCGCAACTTCTGCGGCGGCATGCACCGACGCCCAGAGGAGCAGCGCGACGCTAAGCCGCGCTGAGCGTGTACTGCGCGACATCGGTCGTCTCGCTGGCGAAACCCGCGGCGCAGTAGGCGAGGTAAAAGCGCCAGCAACGAACGAACTTCTGATTGAATCCCTGCGCGCGCACGGCGTCGATATTGGTGTCGACCGCAGCGAGCCAGCACCGCAGCGTTTCCGCATAGTCGTGTCCAAAGCGCAGTACTGCGGCGACTTCGAGTCCAAGGCCGCGCGCCACGCCCACGAAGCGCGACGGCGACGCGAGCATGCCCCCGGGGAAAATGAATTGCTGGATAAAGTCGCTGGTCTGCTGGTATTGCTCGAATCGGTCATCGGCAATCGTGATCGTCTGCAAGGCCGCGCGGGCACCCGGCTTCAGCGCGTCGCGGACCGCCTGGAAATAGGTCGGCCAATACCGCTCACCGACCGCCTCGAACATTTCGATCGAAGCAATGCCGTCGTAGCGACCGGTGACGTCGCGGTAGTCCTGGATGCGAAACTCGACGCGGTCAGCGAACCCTGCCCGCGCGATGCGCGCGCGTGCGTACGCCGTTTGCTGGTCGGACAGGCTCACAGCTGTCACCCGATGTCCGGCACGCGCGGCCGCTTCGGCGAAGCCGCCCCAGCCGCAGCCGATCTCCAGCACATGCGCGCCAGGCTCCAACCGAAGTTCGTTCAGGATGCGTGCGTACTTCGCGTGTTGCGCCTCCGCCAGCGTCCGGTTGGCATCGCCCTCGAACAGCGCCGCGGAGTAGGTCATCGTCGGGTCGAGCCAAAGTCGGTAGAAGTCGTTGCCCAGATCGTAGTGCGCGACGATGTTCTTGCGCGCTCGCCGCTTGGAGTTGCTGCGCAGGATGTGTTTGAACCGAAAGGCTAGCTGCCGCCACCAGCGGCCGTAGAACGCGAGCTCGAGCGCGCGCTGGTTGAACGCGAGGATCGTGAGCAGCGTCGTGAGGTCACTGGTGTGCCAGCGCCCGTCCATGTACGCCTCGGCGAAGGCGATGTCGCCACCGGTGAGGACATCGCGACAAAGCTTCCAGTCGCGCAGCGTCAAGTCCGCCTCGACCGGATTCGCCGCTTGCGCGCCGGCCGGGCCGAAGCAGCGCGTGATGCCGTCCGGAGTGGTCAGCCTCAGCGCACCGTACTCCATGCGCTCGAGCAGTGCGAACAGCAGCCTGCCCGTCGCGGGTAGCGAAGTGCGCCGCGCGCGTCCGGGCAGCGAGGAGTCGAGGGCGGTCATCGGGTCGTCCGTTGCAATGGTGGTTGCGGCTTGGCAATGTAGGGAACGCGCTTCGTCCAAAGCCGGAGCGCCTGCCAGTGGATGCGCAGGATCACGCCGAGCGTAAACCAGCGATAGCGCCATAGCAGGCCGGGGACGGCGGCGCGCGTCAGTGCGCTCGCCGCGCCCGAGATCGACGTCTCGAGCAATGCCATGCCCTCGTCGTCGTCGTAGTCGATGCGCGCCAGCCAGCGATCCGCGGCGAAATGAAAGCGGAACCGGTAGCCGCCCTTGACTTCGCAGAAGGGCGACACGTGGAACACTTTTCTCGACTGCAGCGTCTCGCCGGAGAGGAGCGGCCGCCCGTCCGGATGCGCGAGCAGATAGTTGTGCTGCTCGCCAAACGTATTGCAGACCTCGCACAGCACCGCACGCACGCCGCCCTCGCGATCGTGACAGACCCAGAAACTCACGGGGTTGAACACGTAGCCGATCACGCGCGGAAAGGCATGCAACACGACCTCGCCATCTGCATGCACACCCTCCGCCGCCAGCAGTTTGCGAATCCACGGCTCCAGCGCACTCCCGTCGCGCTCGCCGTGGTCGTGATCGAAAAAACTGATCAGTCCGCGGCGATTCCAGGCAATGCCCAGGGCGGGCAACTCGGCGATACGCGACAACGGCAAGGCCAGCGAGAAGGCGGAATACACGAACTGGTGTCGCGCCGGACGCAGGCGCCGATGCATCACGCTGCCGTGAATGATGCTTGTGGCCTTGCCGGGCATGGAGCGCGTCACGGATTCAGGCGGCGGCGAGTTCGGCCGCGGCGGTCATCGATCCCGCCGCGATTCCCCGCGCGACCAGATGCGCCGACGCCAATCCGTCCTCGTGAAAGCCATGGCCCAGCCACGCGCCGGCATACCAGGTGCGGCGTTGACCCTGAAGGTGCGCAAACTGCTGCTGCGCGGTCACGGTGGCACTTTTCACGATCGGATGCGAGTACTCGAACTCGGCGATGAGCGCTTCCGGTGCGGGTTCGAAGGCCGGATTCAGCGTCACCAGTACCGGCGTCTTGAACGGCAAGGGCTGCAGCTTGTTGATCCAGTAGGTAACACACACCGGGGCCTTGGCCGACTCGCTCTTCGCCAGATAATTCCACGCCGACCAGGCGCGCCGACGCCTCGGCATGAGGCGCGTGTCGGTATGCAACAGCACGCGGTTGGACTGATAGCGCACGTGGCGGAGCAGGTCCGATTCCGGGCGTGTCGCATCGGCGAGCAGCGCGAGGGTCTGGTCGCTGTGGCAGGCGAATACGACCTGGTCGAAGCGCTCGCCCGTCCGCGCCGGGGTGTCGAGTTCGACGTGATCGGGGTAGCGGCGCACGCGGCGCACCGGTGTCGAGAGGCGAACGTCGGACAGTTCCGCGACCATCCGCCGGACATAGGTGCGAGCGCCGCCCGCGACAGTGCGCCATTGCGGGCGGTCGAAAATCTGCAGCAGACCGTGGCGGTGACAGAACTGCACGAATGTCGGCAGCGGAAAATCGAGCACGGCGGAAAGCGGGACCGACCAGATCGCGGCAGCCATCGGCAGCAAATACCACTCGCGAAATGGCGTCGAATAGTCGCCTTCGTCGAGGTACTCGCCCAGCGTGATCGCGAATACCCGGTCCGCCCGCTGCATCGCGATCGTCGCGCGATTGAAACGGAGGATGTCAGCAAGCATGCGCCAGAACGCCGGGCGCGACAGGTTCGCCGGCTGCGCGAACAGGGCGGGCAGGTCGGTGCCCGCCCACTCGACCCCGGCCGTGTCGTCGCGCACCGCGAAACTCATTTCGCTGGGTGCGGATTCGATGCCGAGCTCGTCGAACAAGGCGATCAGCCGCGGATAGGTGCGGTCGTTGTAGACCAGAAAACCGGTGTCGACGGGCGCAGTGACGCCGTCGAGCGTCACGTCGACCGTGTGCGTGTGCCCGCCAGGGTAGTCGTTGGCCTCGAGCAAGGTCGCGGCACACCCCTGTCGTTGCAGCAATCGGGCGCAGCCTAGACCGGAAATTCCCGAACCGATGATCGCGACACGCAAGCCATATCCCCTGAGGAGTGTCCGCGGGAGCCGATTGCGCCGCTCCTCGCCTGGATGGATCCGCTTCGAGCCGTCGCCGGCCCGCTTGGCGCGTTGTTTAGCTTGTCAACTCCGCACCGCCGCCATGTATCGCAACATACGCAGAATGACTGCGGATGGACGCAAAGCTCTCGGACTCGACGAGACCGGAGCGAAGATCAGCTCTTGGGGATCGCCGGCTTTTCCGCCAGCAGTTTCTCGAGCGAGGTGACAAGTTCCCGATTGTCCGGCTCGACGCGAGTTCCGAAGCTCGCCACGCGTTTGCCGTCGCGGTCGACGAGATATTTGTGGAAATTCCATTGCGGTGCCTGCCCGGTGCGCGCCACGAGTTCGGCGAACAGCGGATTCGTCTTGACGCTTGTCACGCTGGACTTCTCGAACATCGGAAATTCGACGCCGTAGGTCAACCTGCAGAATTCGGCGATTTCCTGGTTGCTGCCGGGTTCCTGTCCGCCGAAGTCGTTGGAGGGGAAGCCCAGCACCACCAGTCCGCTGCTCTTGTACTTGCGGTACAACGCTTCGAGGCCTTCGAACTGGCGCGTATAGCCGCAGTAGCTCGCCGTGTTCACGATCAACAGCACCTTGCCGCGAAACTGGCACAAGGATTCGGTTTTCCCCGTCTGGAGGCTGTTGAAGGTGTAATTGAGTACCGACGGGCACGTGTCGGCATCCGCAGCGGTCGCTGGCGGCGCGGCGAGCAACGCGCTCAGCATGGCGGTGGCGATGAAGAGGATTCGCATGGGGCCTTCGCAGGGTCGTGGTTGGACAATAGACGCAAAACCGCATTGATGTCATGGACAAACGCGGCACAAGGTGCTAGGGTAATTAAGGCCGGAACTTCCGTCAACTGGTGTCCTGGACGCAGATCTCATGGAGCATGCGCCGCTACTTTTGAACATCAGCTCGGTCGAGCGCGAAACGGGCTTGTCCAAGGATGTGCTCCGTATCTGGGAGCGCCGATATGGCTTTCCCGAGCCGCATCGCGACGACAACGCCGAGCGGCAGTACCCGCAGGAGCAGGTCGCAAAGCTGCGTACCATCAAGCGCTTGATGGACGCCGGCATGCGCCCCGGCAAGCTGATTCGGCGCTCGCTTGCGGAACTGAATGCGCTGGCTGAAACGCGTGCCGGCCCCCGCCGCGAGACGTTGTCGCCGGCGCTGGAGCGCGACCTGATCGGCTTGCTCAAAAGTCACAATGCGCCGGCGTTACAGCATGCGCTGGCCAGCCAGCTGATGCGCGATGGCCTGCAGCGATTTGTCCTGAACACGGTCGTGCCGCTGCATCGCGCGGTTGGCGAAATGTGGATGCGCGGCGAGTTGCAGGTCTTCGAAGAGCACTTGTTCACCGAACAGCTGCAGGTTGCCATGCGCACCGCAATCAACACTTTCCCGCGACAGACCGGGGTGCCGCGCATCCTGCTGACCACGATGCCCGGCGAGCAGCATGGACTGGGTCTGCTGATGGTGGAAGCGTTGCTGGTGCCCGAAGGAGCGCAGTGCATCTCGCTCGGTACCCAGACGCCGATCGACGACATCCGCAATGCGGCGTTGGCGCACAAGGTCCACATTGTCGCCTTGTCCTTTTCGGCGGCCTTTCCGCTGCGCCAGGCCGGCGAAGGTCTGGCCACGCTGCGGCGCGCGCTCCCGCCCCAGGTCGGGCTTTGGGCCGGGGGCGACATGACCCGCCGGCTGCGAAAGTCGCTGCCGGGCGTGCTGTTGATCCCGGACCTGGGCGATACCGTCGCGGCATTGAAGATTCGCCGCGCCGACCCCGCGCCGGACGCGGCGCGACAGGCTTCGGCTTGACCGGCCGATTTCCGGCAAGAACCTGAGCCGCACCCGCGGCGTGGTAGGATCGCGCCCGCGCCATGGGACCGAGGGGTCGTCAGCGCGGGCACGCAGGCGCCCGAACGCGTGGCAGAATCGCACTTCAACCTGCGAGCCAGGCGTTCGTTGGATCAGCCTTGGCTGCTTGACCGGGACAATATGCTTTATCACGAGCTCTTCCAGGATTTCGAACAGGTTCGCTGGAGTCTGACCGAGGACGTGCCTTGGACGCACTTCGACGCGGCCGCGCTGTCGGACGAACAGGCGCAAACGGTGAAGATGAACGCCATCACCGAATGGGCGGCGCTTCCGGCGACCGAAATGTTCCTGCGCGACAATCACGCCGACAGCGATTTCTCGGCATTCATGTCGATCTGGTTTTACGAGGAGCAGAAGCATTCGCTGGTGCTGCAGGAATACCTGCGACGATTCCGCCCCGACCTGGTGCCCACCGAGGACGAGCTGCACGCGGTGCGCTTCGAGTTCGATCCGGCGCCACCGCTGGAAACACTGATGTTGCATTTTTGTGGCGAGATCCGTCTCAATCATTGGTACCGACGCGCGGCGGAATGGCACACCGAGCCGGTGATCAAGGCAATCTATCGGCTGATCTCGCAGGACGAGGCGCGCCACGGCGGCGCGTACCTGCGATTCATGCGGCGCGCCATCGAGCGCGGCGGCGAAGAGGCCAAGCGCGCCTTCGCCAAGATCGGTGTGCTGATGGCAAGCCCGCATCGCGCCGGCAAGCCTCTGCATCCGACCAACCTGCATGTGAACAAACAAATGTTCCCGAACGACACGGTGCAAAGTCGACTGCCGGACCCGGCGTGGCTCGAGCGCTGGCTCGATGAGCAAATCCAGTTCAACGGCGACTGGGAAAAGCGGGTTTCGCGCATGATCCTCAAGAACCTGTCGTCGCTGTTCGGGGAGCCCTTCGAAACCGTGCAGCAGCTCAATCGCTTCCGCAAGGGGCTCGTTCCCGCCTGAGTTCGTGCCGGATTGGGTGTGCTGCCCGATGCGGCGACCTGATTGACCCTGCGGCATTGACCGCAACCATCGCGTCCTCCATGACCGCGTTTTTTCTGTTCGTGTTGCTGGTCGCCGGTGGTGCAGGCTACGTATCCTGGGCCAAGCACGCGATTACGCAGGGCGCTCCCCTGTGGTGGTACGTCGTCGGCGCGCCCGTGGCCTACTTGGTGCCGGTAACGCTGCTGGTGGCGATTTGGTTCCTGCTGTCGTGGATCTGGCGCACGCCGCGACCGCCATCGGCCCGGCTCGGTGTCGGTGCCTCGGCTCGGATGTTCCTCGATGAGGTGTTCGTGGTGGCGGCTTCATGGCCGCTCATGGTGCTGCATCGCCTGCTCATGCACGACCCCGCGCCCGCGCGGTGTACCCGACCGGTCATCCTCGTCCATGGCGTGCTGGTCAACGACGGGGTGTGGTTCGGGTTTCGCCGGCATCTGGTCCGCGAGGGTGTCGCCGGCGTGTACACCGTCAACTACGGGCCGCCGCACGCCGATATCGAGCGCTTTGCCGGGCAGCTCGCGGCCAAGATCGACTCTGTGTGCGCCAAGACCGGTGCGAGCCACGTCGTCCTCATCTGCCACAGCATGGGTGGGCTGGTCGCGCGTACCTACCTGCGGCGCAATGGCGGTACCCGCATCGAGCGGATCATCACCCTCGGCACGCCGCATCACGGGAGCATACTTGCGTGGAGCTTTCCGGGCAGATGCCTCGCGCAAATGCGGCCGGGCAATCCGTGGCTGACGGAACTCAATCGCGGTGAAGGCGATGCGCCCGTCCCCATCACGTCGATCTGGTCGCGGCACGACAGCATGGTCGTGCCGCAGGCGAGCAGCGCGTTGGCGGGTGCGGACAATCTGGCGCTGACAGGAATCGGACACAATGCCTTGCTGACCGACAATGCGGTATTGGCGGTAGTCAGCAAGGCGCTGCACACGGTTTCGCCGAGCCGCCATTAGCTTGCGGTAGCCTACAGACTCCCTATAATCCCCAATGAGTTCGCGGATAGCGCAACTCAGTGAAAGTTTCGCGTCTGTTAACGTAGTTGTAGGTTGGGGCTGCTTAGGATGAGTCGGTCGTTCGAACGCAATACTCGGGAGAGAAAAGTGAAAACGGCTATTCCAGTTGTAATCGCCATGATGCTGACACTGAGCGGTTGCGCGACAGGGCCTGCTGGCAAGTCAGCAGAGTTTATCGGCGGTGACCCTTGCGCAAATTTGGGGATCACAGACCACTGCATTACGGTCTATGTGAGTAGTGGCGGTGTAGTAAGCGTCGACCAACCCGACCTCAGACTCAACAAACGGCCCCGGCATTGGATACTGTGGAGACTCGATACTACCGTTCCAGATGGGTACAGGTTTCCTGAAGATGGCATCGCCTTCATCCCGCCAAATCCACCGCAGTTCCACGACGGTGGTCCGGGGCCCAAAGGACGCGCGTTCGTTCGGTACGACTACAATCTGGACAAGGCAACGTACAAGTACAAGGTAAATATTCTGGATCCAAAGGGGAACCCACTCGCGTTGGATCCCCAAATATTCAATGATGGCGAGTAGTTGTTGACGCTGGCGCACGGACGGGCAACGACAACAAATCCGCATCGCTCTTCAGGCCGGGTGGAACGGCGCTTGTATTGACCTCGGCTTGCTGAGGTAAGGCTTCGCCGGTGGTTGCGGCTACGAACTCAGGTTCGGCCGCTGCAGCCATTGCCTGACATCGTCGATCGCCTCGTCATATCTGAGCGCGCGCCCAGCGGCTTCCGCGTCGGCGAAATTTTCCGAACCAAGCGCCGACCTCGCCCGCGCGACCCAAGGCTTCAGAAATGCCTCGTCCGTCGGGTCACGATGGATCCCGGTGGTTTTCATCTGAGCCTCAGCCGCGCCAAAGAAGCGAGCGGCATGCGCCCAATCGTCGCACGATGCCGCCAATCCTGCCGAAACCTCGAGCGCGCTCTGCCCGGCAGGCTTGGAACCGATGTCCACGGCGATCGCGAGCACGTCGAGGAGGAGCTTGCGGGCTTTTTCAGTTGATCCGCGGCTGATCGCGACCATCGAAAGATTGAGCAAGGCAACAGCAACGCTCTCGTTGTCCCCTAGTTCCCGGGCATATGCCACGACCTCCTCATACAGTGGTTCCGCGGCATCAAGCGCGCCCTCGACGCGATGTAGTTGCGCCATGGCGTTGATCGCGGCAGAAAGTTCACGCCTGTTGTCGAGTTCTCGCGCCAGCGCGATGGCTTCCTCCAAATGTCGACGCGCTGAGACCAAGTCTCCGTTGGCCAGACACACCGATCCGAGCGGCTGCAGCGCTGCTTCGACACAGGCTCTGTTGCCGATTTCCCGGCCAATGGCGACGCTCTCTTCGAGATGCTGCTGCGCCTCCTTGTAGCGACCCAGGAAGTAGCCAAACTGGCCGGCTGCGAACAGCGCCCGAGCACGCGGTGCATCACGAAGTTTGGCGGCAGGGCGGGCGAGTACCTCTGCCGTTACCTTAAGTCCCAGGCCCAGCAGCCCACGGTTGAACAAGTACAGCTTCAGCGCCCGCAGCATCCTGAATCCCATCTCGGCGCCGCCTTCCGCGAAATCGCACCAGGCATGCGCGGCCAGGAAATTCTCTCGCTCCTCATCAATCCGCGTAAGCCAGGTGCCCTGACTCGGACCCGTCAGTTCGGGCCGGGCCTTCTCTGCAAACGCCAGATAGAACGACAGATGGCTGTTGCGCGCATTGATTCCCTCACCTGAACCACTCAGTCGCTCCTGCGCGTATTCCCGGACGGTATCCAGCAAACGAAAGCGCCCGCCGACAGCGTCAACGGCCACCAGTGATTTGTCCACTAGATGAGTCAGAAGATCGAGCACATCGCGCTGCTGCACGTCGCCACCGGCGCCGACCACTTCGGCAGCATCGAGCGTCCAGCCGCCGGCAAACACGGCAAGGCGCCGCAACAGAGCTTGCTCGTGCAACGTCAGCAGGTCGTAGCTCCAATCGATCAATGCGCGCAAGGTTCGCTGACGCGGCAGTGCCGTCCGGTCACCGTGGATCAGCAGGCGGAAGCGGTCGCTTAGGCGCTCGGCGATTGCATCCACCGAGAGCGCGCGGATGCGCGCTGCGGCCAGCTCAATGGCAAGGGGTATGCCTTCAAGGCGGCGGCAAATGCCAATGACCGCCGGCGCATTCTGCTCCGTTACGCGAAATGAAGGTTGAGCCGCGGTTGCTCGATCGACAAACAGCCGAACGGCTTCATATTGCGTCAGCGAGGCGAGCGTTACAGCCGACAGTGCGTCGGGCACCCCGAGGGCCGGCACGGCATAAGTCGTTTCGCCGTGCATATGTAGCGCTTCGCGACTCGATGTCAGGATCTTCATGCCGGGCCCCGCCTGCAGGAGGCGCTTGGCGACCTCGGCGCAGGCGCCCACCAGATGCTCGCAGTTGTCGAGGACGATCAGCAGTTGCCGCTGCGTCACGAACTTCACGAGCGCATCGATGACCGGGCGACCCGCTTCCTCCTTGACGCCGAGCACGTATGCGATGGCCTGTGGCACCAGGCTCTCATCGTTCAGTGCCGCAAGTTCGACGAACCACACGCCGTCGGGATAGTCGTCCAGCACTTCGGCTGCCACCTGCAGCGACAGGCGCGTCTTGCCCAGTCCGCCGACGCCAAGCAGTGTCAGCAACCTCGTTTGTCCCAGCAATTTCCTGACTTCGGCCAGCTCGGCGTCGCGGCCGATGAATGACGTCACCTGCTGTGGAAGGTTGTTCGGCGTTGCCTCGAGCGAACGCAGCGCCGGGAAATCCTGGCGAAGCTGCGGGTGCAGTAGCTGGAAGACTGGCTCGGGGCTGTTCAGGTCGCGCAGGCGTACTGCACCGAGGCTGCGCAATGCCACGCCCTGCGGCAGGCGCTCGGCGACAAGCGAAACCACTGCCTGCGACAACAGTATCTGCCCGCCATGCGCGGCGCCCATGATGCGCGCGGCGCGGTTGACCACCGGGCCGAAGAAGTCGTTGTCGCGGCGTTCGTCGACGCCGGCATGAAGGCCGCAGCGCACGCTAAGCGCGACGCCGTTCGTGGTTTCCGGTTTGCTCAACGCCAGTTGCAACTGCAAACTCGCAAGCAACGCATCGAGCGGATCGTCGAACACTGCGTGAAATCCGTCGCCAGTCGTCTTGACCACGTCCCCACGATTTACCTCGACCGCTTCGCGGGTGAGCGCATCGTGGCGTGCCAAGGCCGGCCGCATGCGCTCGGGTTCCTGCTCCCATAGGCGCGTGCTGCCCTCTATGTCCGTGAATAGATAAGTCGTGATCCCGGACTGGCCGTGCACGCCAACGCCCCCAAAAGGCACAATCGCAGTATGCCTACTCTACGGCAGCCGCACCCGATTCACCAGAGCGAGGTCCAACCTGGATGGACGGGAGCGTTCGCTCCAGTCGATGGCCCCGCGACGCGAGCGCTTGAAACTCCCGACGTGATTCTTCTGTGAATTTTCTCCGGCATACTCTGCTGCAGCGGGCGCGGGGAGGGCCTTATCCTGAGCTTGTCGGTCCGCCGATCGTGACCAGGATCGCGGGCGGGCAAGCAACCGGACAGGAGCTACATCATGAAGCGCTACAAAATGAAGATGCCCCGGGCCGCAATCGCCCTCGCCGCCATTGCGATGGCCGCGCTCACCCTCGGCGCCGCCATCGTCCTTCCGACGCCGACGGCTTCTTGCGGGGCGGACCCGCCGGCCGCCATCAGCAAGGTCGACACGCCCGCCGAAGTCGCCATCTCGCCGGCACACCTTGAGATTGTCAGCGCACGCTAGACGCTTGTGTAGACAAGCACTCCGACAGGGGTCGAGCTGGTCGTCTTCCGACGTTGGGGGCGCTACCAGTGAATCCCCTGCGTCAACTGCGCAAACGCCATCTGCTCGGGTGAAAGCGGCTTCTGCTCGCCCTCTTTCTTGCCTGCCGCCGCGGTCGAGTCCGGGAACATGTTGAACGCGGTGTTGAGCAGGATCTGGGTGAGTCGCGGCGTGATCGCGTGCGCCACTGCGCCGAAAATGCCCAGCCGTGTCGCTATCCGCACCGACTTGTAGACGATCGCCTCGACCACCAGGTCGGCGGCCTGTTCCGGCGACAACGTGGGCACGTTTTCATACATCTTGGTTGGCGCGATCATCGGCGTGCGCACCAGCGGCATGTTGATGGTCGTGAAGTTGATCCCCTTGTCCAGGAATTCGGACGCGGCGCATGCCGAAAATGAGTCGAGCGCTGACTTCGACGCGACGTACGCGGAGAAACGCGGCGCGTTGGACAGGACGCCGATCGACGAGATGTTGATGATGTGGCCGCGCTTCTGCTCGATCATCTTCGGCATGAAACCCATGATCAGGCGCAATGCGCCGAAATAGTTGAGCTGCATCGTCCGCTCGAAATCGTGGAAGCGGTCGAATGAATTGATGATGCCGCGGCGAATCGAGCGTCCCGCATTGTTGATCAGATAGTCGCAGCTGCCGTGGTCCTTGAGCACTTTGGCGACCAGGGCGTCGCAGGACGCCATCTCCGACACGTCGCAGGTGTACATCCAGGCCTTGCCGCCCGCGGCCTCGATCTGTTTCTTCGTCTCGACGAGTTTTTCCTCGCCGCGAGCGACCAGCATCACCTTTCCCCCCGCCGCAGCCAGCTTCATCGCGGTCGCCTGGCCGATGCCGGACGACGCGCCGGTGACGACAATCACCTTGTCCTTGACGCTCCCGGAGAGGCTGTTGTCGATGAACAGGTCGGGGTCGAGGTTGCGCTCCCAGTAGTCCCAGACCTTCGGTGCGTAGCTTTCGAGTTCGGGGACGGTGATGCCCGACCCCTTGAGCGCCTTCGTCGCCTCTCGATTGTCGTAGCGGGTCGGCCAGTTGATGAACGAGAAGACGTCCTGCGGAATACCCAGATCCTTGAGCACGGCGCGTACCATGCGCTTGATCGGGGCGAGCGACCCGAGGCCGTAGAGAATCGGCGCCGGGATGAAACCGAACATGCGCGCGTTGACGCGCATGGTCATCTGCGGGGCGTGCGCGGCCTTCGCGAAAATGTTCAGGGCTTCGCCGATGCGGTGCGGCGCCGGATCGGTCAAGTGGAAGCATTTGCCGTCGAGCCCCTTCTTGTGCGCCAGAAAGTCGAGGGCACCGGCGACGAAGTCGACGGGAACCATGTTGATGCGGCCGCCTTCGATGCCGATCGTCGGCACCCAGGGCGGCAGCATTTCGCGCATGCGCTGAATGAGTTTGAAGAAGTAGTAGGGGCCGTCGATCTTGTCGATGTAGCCCGTCTGCGAGTGCCCGATCACGAACCCCGGCCGGTAAATGCGCCACGGTCGCTTGCACTCGTTGCGCACGATGCCTTCCGACACGTGCTTGGTATTGAAGTAGGGATGGTCGAGGTCCTCGGCCTCCTCGAACATGTCCTCGCGGAAGACGCCGTCGTACAGGCCCGCAGCGGCGATTGAACTCACGTGGTGAAAGCATCCGGCCTTGACCGCCTCGGCGAATTCGACCGCATGGCGCGTGCCGTCGATGTTGCCGCGCTCCTGCGCTTCGGCGGTCGCCTTGATGTCGTATACGGCGGCAAGGTGAAACAGGTGCTCGATCTTTCCCTTGAGCGCCTTCAGGTCCGCGTCGGCAATGCCCAGTCGAGGCTTGGCGATGTCGCCGACGACGCCGATCACGCGCTTGTCGTCGACGCCCCAGGTTTCGCGCAGCTCGTCGAGTTTCTTCTGCGAGCTCTTGCGCACGAGCACGTAGACGGGGTCGCCACGCTTGAGCAGGTTCTGGACCAGAAAGCGACCGATGAAGCCGGTGCCGCCCGTAACGAAGTAGGCCATCGCGATTCCTCCTCCCGGGTTTTCGGGTTGGCGCCGAGACGCAGCATGCGCTGCGATGGTGCGGTGGGCCGCCGGGCGCGGCGCTCTCGGGCTCATTATACCGGCGCCCCACGATCGTCCCGTGGCCTTCATCGGCAGGAGCAGGCGCCGATGCCCCCTATGATCTTGCGTTCCGCATCGCTTACAATGATCCGCTGCAATGCACGTCGTGCCGGGAGAATACGCATGCTCAAGAAAGCCAAGGCCGGACTGGAATCAGGTGATGCGGGCGATGGCGCGAGCCTGTCGCAGTCGGTATTGAAGTCGTCGCATCAGATCTGGCTCGCGGGCCTGGGTGCGTTCGCCAAGGCGCAGACCGGTGGCGTGAAGGTGTTCGAGGCACTGGTCGAACAGGGGGCCTCGCTCGAAGCCAAGACCCGCAAGGCGGCGTCGGCAACGGCCGAAGCGGCGCGCGAAGCCGCCGCATCGAAGGCCAAGGAGATGCACGCGATGGCAGGCGGAACGTGGGACAAGCTGGAGCAAGTGTTTCAGGAGCGCGTGGCACGCGCGCTGGGGCAACTCGGCGTGTATACGTCCTCCGACGTCGAGCGGCTGACCGAGCGCGTGAACGAACTGTCGGAAGCGGTGAACGCTCTGCTGAAGGCGCAGGGCGTCAAGCGCCCACCGCCCGCGTCGCCAATGGGCAAGATGGTCAGGGGCGCGGTCAAATCTGCAACGCGCACTGCCTCCCGGACGGTTTCATCCGCGACGGGCACCGCCGCGAAGACGGTGTCCAAGGCCACCAAGACCGCAAAGAAGAGCGTCAAGGTCGCGACCAAGCTCGCCAAGGCGGCGTTGAAGTAGAGCCGGACGCTCGCGTCACCCTTGACGCTGTCCGCCACAAGCTGCACATGCCAGTGGCGCGCGGCGCTTTTTGTCGAATATGCCATATGGATTTCCGGCCTCTATTGGGCTAACCTGACAAGTCAGCGGCTCGATTTCGTGACCGCTTCCTTGCACCGCACAGGCCATGCGCCCGACACGCATTTACTCGACCCTTGCACTGTTCGCCGCGATCGCGGCGGGACCGGTCTATGCGCAAGGTTTCAAGTTTTCGCAGCAGGATGAGTCCGAGCGCCTCGAAAACGAGGCGCGCCAGAGCCGTATCGCCGAGCAGCTTTCGACGCCGTGCCGGGCGAGCATCAAGGACAAGAAGATCATGGTCGTGATCGGCGAGCAGCAGTCAAACGGCTACGTCGCCGCGCAGCAACAGAACTACGGGCTGCATTTCCAGGCCATCAACAACCGGCTGCGTGCGCTGGGATTGAAGACCTACACGCCCGAGGAAATCCGTCGCCAGATCGCGCAGGCCGAGATCGATGCCTATTTTCGCAACGACCCGGATGCGGCGCTCGCAGCCTCCAGGAAGCTCGGCGCCAGTTTTGTGTTGCGCGGACTGATCTCCGCGCAGGCGGGCATGAATCCGCTGATGGCAGTGAACCAGGTGTCGGTGAACATGGATTTCACCTTGTATGGCGCCAACGGCCGCGTCGTCGCCGACGCGCACGCGAACTCGAGCTCCTATTCCGGGGCCGATGTCCAGCGTATGGCGTTGACCCTGGTGAACGAAAAGGCGGACGAAGTCGTCGCACAACTGTACTCGGACTATTGCCGAAGCGCCGGGCTGCCTGCGGGTTCCAAGCCAGCGTCGAAGTAGTCGTCTCGAGCCGCAAATGCTCTGCAATTGACAGGAGACGTCGCAATGCGCAAACACACACCGATACGTTTCACAGGCCTGGCGCTGGGCGCGATCATGCTCGCCGGCGCATCAGTGTCCATGGCGCAGCCGAAATTCGGCAACCCGTCGCCGACCGCAGGCAGTGAAACGTCGCAGAAAGCGAATGCATCCGCCGACCAGGCGCTCTACCAGGACGTCAGCTACACCAACGTCAACAAGCAGGGCCCGGCGCTGGTCGTGATTCCGGGCGAGATCAAGAGCAACAACGCCAATTTCCTGCAGAAGTTCACGGCAAATAACATTGCGGATTTCGGCGAGCTCGAGCTCAGCAAAGCCAATTTCCAGGTACTGGAGCGTTCAAATCTGGGGCCGATCCAGCGGGAATTCGAGCTCGCGTACAACCTCGGCGACCCTGATGCCGCGCGCAAGTTCCTGCGCATGGGCAAGCTCAAGAGCACGAAGTACATCGTGAAATTCGACATCCTCAAGACCGAGCAAGTCGCGGCGGCGCAGCAGGGCTTCGACGGCAACGCCATCGGTCAAATGGCGGGGTTGCTCGGTGTCTTCGGCGGATCGCGCGGTGCCGCGCAGGCCGGGACCGTCGCCGGTGCCGGCATCAGCTCGGTGCACACCAGCGAGTCGAGCGGCGTGTGGATCATCGGGATGCGCTACAAGATTATCAACGCCGAGACGACCGAGCAGGTGGCGCAGGGCTACACCGAGGAAAAGATGGAAATCGGTGCGAAATCGGCATCAGTGCTCGGCGTGTCGCAGTCGCAACAAGGCGGCCTGTCGCTGGATACGATGGTGCAGCGGCTGGTGCAGAAATCGGTATGGGAAATCGACAACAAGTACAAGTGATGGACTGACGCCTCGAACCGCGACGCCGGCACCGTGGCCGGCGTCGCTGCTTTGACGGCGCGGAAAGGTGACGCATGGCAGAGATCGGCAACCTCGGCAAATACGAGCTGCGGCGAGAGATCGGGCGCGGCGCGATGGGCGTCGTCTACGAGGGCTACGACCCGATGATCAAGCGCGTCGTCGCGCTCAAGACGATCCGTTCCGATCAGCTGACGGGCGACGAATCGGCGACCGTGATCGCGCGCTTTCGCCGCGAGGCGCAGGCGGCGGGGCGGCTCAGCCATCCCAACATCGTGCCCATCTACGACTTCGGCGAGGACGGCGGCGTCTGGTTCATCGCCATGGAGTTCGTCAAGGGCCGCGAACTCAAGGAATATTTCGACGCGAACGAGCGTTTCAGCGTTCCGGACATCGTCCGCATCATGTCGCAAATGCTCGACGCCCTCGATTACTCGCATCGGCAGGGCGTCATTCATCGCGACATCAAGCCGGCCAACGTGTTCCTGCTTGCAGACGGCTCGGTGAAGGTCGCGGATTTCGGCATCGCGCATATCGATTCGTCGAGTCTCACCCAGGTCGGAACGGTGCTCGGCACGCCGAGCTACATGTCGCCCGAGCAGATCATGGGCTTGCCGGTCGACGGCCGTTCGGATCTGTTCTCGGCCGGCGTCATCCTCTATCAGTTCCTGACGGGAGAGCGCCCGTTCGCAGGTTCCGCGACGACCACGATGCAAAAGGTGCTCAAGGAAGACCCGCTGCCGCCGTCGACGCTCAATGTCCAGTTGCTCCCCGAGATGGATGCGGTGATGCGCAAGGCGCTCGCGAAACGCGCCGATGATCGCTACCAGAGCGCCACGGAGTTCGCCGCGGCCATTCGCGCCGCCGCGGCGGGGGGCGCTTCGGCGGTCCCGCTCGCGCAGACGACATCTGCCGATGCCACGGTGTTGTCGAGCCCCGACGCGACGTTGGTCAATCGCGATCGGACTGCGATGACGCCGCCGACTGCAGTTTCCGCGCAGAGCGCACCGCCCCCGGCGCCGGCCACGCCGCCGCCAGTTCCGCAACAGAAATCTCAGGCGCCGGCGATCGCGGTCATCGTGACCGTCGCCGCCGTTGCGGTTGGCGCGGCCGCCTGGTTCCTGTATCAGCGCAACGCAAACGATTTGACGAAGGTAGCCGTTGCACCTGCGCCACCGGTCGCTGCGGTCGCGGCGCCACCCGCGGCACCTGCGGCGGCCGCGCCGGCTACGCTGCCCGCTGCAACGACGGCAAGCTCGCCCGCACCCGCGCAGGATCCCGGCACGCTGGTGATTTCCGCGGTCGGACTGGTCGACCCGAGCGACCCGCGCTACCGGAGCGACAAGGCGCTGCTGCAAAGCGACCTGCGCGCGGATTCGAAAAGCCAGCTGGTGGCAAAGGCGGTGGGCATGCTCATCGACACCAAGTCGATGACCAAGAACTACGATCTGCTGAAGGACAAGCTCCTGTCCAAGAGCGGAAGCTTCGTCACCACCGTGGTGCGCGAAAGCGAGCCGCGCGTCGGCAAGGACGGGCTGATGTCGATCACCACGCAAGCGGTCGTCAACGTCAAGGCGGTGCAGAAATCGCTCAACCAGATGTCGCGCGACGACCGCGTCGAATTCATCCGCGCGAACGGCGATCCAAAGGTATCGGTGCGCATCACGGTGCGCGACGCCGACCAGCCGGACGCACCGCCGCAACCGTCGCAGGTCGCCGAGAACATTCTCAAGGAGCGCATCAAGTCATTTGGCTTTCGCACGTGGACTGCCGGCTCGCCACCCGACGACAGCAAGAAAGGCGCAGATTTCGAGGTCGTCGGCGAAGCGAA
Source organism: uncultured beta proteobacterium (assembly GCA_963726915.1). GTDB lineage: Bacteria > Pseudomonadota > Gammaproteobacteria > Burkholderiales > Casimicrobiaceae > PALSA-1003. The sequence continues at coordinate 82,222 of CAVSEA010000028.1, read as the reverse complement.
GATCAAGAGATTGTCCGTGCGGCTGGAAGCATCGGGCGTCGTCATCACCAAGTACACGCTCACCTCGTGGACGGTGAAGTGCGTCGATCGCGAGACAGGTGAGGAGATCTATTTCAATACCGCGCTACCCAAGGGCGTCGGCAGCTGGGCAACCGAGGAAGAGGCACTCAAGGCCATCGGCGCGAAGGTCGCCGACGAATTCTCGCGCGAATTCTTCCTCCAGCACGTGAGCGCGACTGGCAGGAAGGTCACGGTGAGCGTAGAGGGTCTTCCGCCCTCGGCCACCGAGTCGTTCGCCCGTGAACTGGTAGGACTACCCGACGTGATCGCGGTGGCTCCCGGATCGCCCGCGGGTTCGAACAGCTTCGAGCTGCAGCTGGCGGGCACGGGCTCGGCTGCGGACCTGCTCGCCACAGGCGTGCTCAAGCCGCTCAACGCCAAGCTCGGGCAGACTTGCTTCAGCCTCGGCGCGGTTGCGCCGGAACAGGTCGCGGTCATCTTCGACAAGTCTTGTGCGGATGCGGCCGTGCTATCGCGCTTCGAGACCAACCCGCCGGCAAGCCTTTACGCTGCGCCTCCGGGCCGTCAGAAGACCGTGATCAAGAACCCGGAGATGCTGCGCAAGCTCACGATCTGACGACGCGCGCTTATTCCCGGTTCAGCTTCTCGACCTGCTTGATGTAGTTCTGCATCGCGTCGTCCTTGCTCGAGCCCTTCAGCTTGGCCCATGCGTCGTATTTGGCCGCGCCGACGAAGTCGAAGCCTCCCGGACGATCGCCCTTCACGTCGCCTTCCATCGCCTGCTTGTAGTACGAATAGAGTTTGAGCAGCGTGCTGTTGTCGGGCTTCTTTTTTGTTTTCTTTGCGGCCACCGTGGCGGCTTCGAATTTCGCTTTCAGGTCCTTGGGTGCGGCAGGCATGGTGTTCCTCCGTGGGTCGTCCGGCGTTGGCGGTACCGCCGTGGCTTCGGCAAACTCCGAACGTCTCGCACGGAGCATATCGAGAGCTTCCTTGCTATGCTACTTTAGCGCGACTCGCAAACGCAGAGCAATCTTCAGCCAACCCACACCGGCGTCAACCAGGACGAGCGATGGCCCACAGCAAGCGCGAACGCATGTCCAGCGTGGACACCGCATGGTTGCGCATGGACCGCCCCAGCAATCTCATGATGATCTGCGGGGTGCTGGTTTTCCGTGAGCGCATCGCACTCGGCCGGCTCAAGTCCACGCTGGACGACCGCTTCCTTCGCTTCCCGCGGTTCCGGCAGCGCGCAGTGCAGACTCCGGCGGGGGCATACTGGGAAACGGACGCTTCTTTCGACCTCGACGCGCATGTGCAGCGAATCAAGCTCCCGGCGGACGCCGGCAAGGTCGAACTCGAGGCGCTGGTCAGCAAGTTGGTGAGTACGTCGCTCGATCATTCGCGGCCGCTGTGGCAATTCCACCTGATCGAGCGCTACCTTGGCGGCAGCGCAGTGGTCATGCGCATCCACCACTGCTACGCAGACGGAATCGCGCTGATCCAGGTGATGCTGTCGATGACCGACGCCGACCGCGCCGGCAAGCATGCAGGCCCGGTGCCGCCACCGCCGAAACGGCGCGAGGTCGATCCCGACGATCCGCTCGCGATGCTGATGCAGCCATTGGCGGGGACGCTCAAGCTCGCGACGAAGACCGGTAGCACGTTGATCGAGAAAGGCGTTGCCTTGTGGCACGACCCGGCCAAGGTCGTCGAGCTGGCCGGTCAGGGCAGCGCGCTGACGGCGGAAATCGCGAAGCTGGCCATGATGGGGGAGGATTCGCGCACGCGCTTCAAAGGCAAGCCGGGCATCGCCAAGCGCGTGGCGTGGGCAGATCGCCTGCCTCTGACCGAGGTCAAGGCAATCGGGCGCGCGCTCGACTGCTCGGTCAACGATGTGCTCCTGTCCTCGGTCGCCGGGGCGCTGCGCGCGTACCTGTGCCGCCGCGGCGACGACGTGTCCGGAGTGACCGTGCGCGCATTGGTGCCGGTGAACCTGCGGCCTCCGGAAAAGGCGTGGAAACTGGGCAACCGCTTCGGCCTCGTGTTCCTCGATCTGCCGCTTGGCATCGAGAATCCGGTGGAGCGGCTGTATGCGGTGCGCGCCAACATGCAGAAGCTCAAGGGTTCGTATCAGCCGTTGCTCGCGCTGGGCATCCTCGCCGCCATGGGGGCCGGGCCGAAATTGTTGCAGGAGCAGCTGCTCGCGGCGCTGGCGCGGAATGCGACCGCCGTGATGACCAATGTTCCGGGACCGCAGCAGCCGCTCTACCTGGCAGGCGCCAGGATAGACAGCCTGATGTTCTGGGTGCCGCAGTCGGGCGACATCGGCATGGGGGTCTCCATCCTGTCGTATAACAACGAAGTGCAATTCGGACTGGTGACGGACCGCAAGCTATGCGGCGATCCCGACCACGTCATCGAGCGCTTTGCGCCTGAGTTCGAGAAGCTCGTGCTCGCGACCTTGCTCTCGCCGTGGCCGTGGGACGCACCGCCGAGTGCGGAACGGATCGAGCACGAATTGTTCTACCGCCACGCCGGCTAATCATTCCCGGCGACGGCTATTCCAGCTCCGACCGCGCCAGTTCGACGTCCAGACGCTCCATCGCGTCGGCGGGCTTGCACTTGACCGCCTGCTCGTAGAGCTTGGTCGCCTCGGCAATCTGGCTTTTGCCCATCAGCAGGATCAGTCCGTTGCCGTACTCGATACGGGCGATGGCCGAATCGGGATTGAGCTTGAGCGCTTTCTGGAAATGCTCGAGCGCCGAATCCTTTTTCGCGCCGTAGGTCATGCCGGCCACCAACGCTCCGACCTTGGCGATCACTTCGGCCTGATACGAGCCGTACGCGATGTGCGCGTCGGCGTGCGAGGGTGAGAGCTTCAATGCGGTGGTCAGCGCATTCTTGATCTTGCCGCCGAAACCCTGCGCCAGCGCCTTCGCGACGGATATGCCCTGACTGTAGCGTCCGAGCGCGAGCGCGTGGAGGTAGTAGGCGTTTGCGTCCTTTGCCGCTGCTGCCTGGCGTTCTTCCGCCCACCCGGCGGCCTCTTCGAACAGCGCGAGCTTGGTCTTCTCGTTCTTCTCGATGTAGTGTGCGTAGACCGCCTGTGCCTTCACCGCGGCGTTTACTGCCGGTCCGCCCGCCTTGGTACCGACCTCGACCGCCTGCTGGAATTCGCCGGCGTGAAAGTGTCGCCACGCCGTCTGCGCGTCGACATCCTTGGGTAGCGGCTCGCGATCGCCGCGATGCAGCCGATCCCAGTGCTTTTTCAGCGACGCGCTGTCGTAGACGTACGCCTTGTCGGCATGCGGAAATTTTATCCATTTTGCGGCCATCAACGCCTCCTCGCGATTGAATTACAGGTAGTCGTGGCTGAGCCGGCCGAGCAGGGTACGCGCGCTGCCACGCAAAAACGGCGCGATCAGCGACAGCACCTGATACGCGGCGTGATCGAGATTGATCGCATCGGTTTCACCGTCGCCGGCCAGGATCTTCTGGTAGGACATCCAGTACGTCGCCACGACCACGACATTTTCTGAAAGCGCTGCGATCTCGCGGTCGGTCGCCAGCATTGCGCGGGCGACAACCATGCTTCGACACAACTCTATCATGGTCTCGGCGCCGCGGCGCATGAAGCGGGTGAAGCGCGACGCGAGCACGCGGTTGCGGGAGAGTATCTCGTCCAGATCGCGGTACAGGAAGCGAAATTCCCACATGGCTTCGAACAGCAGATGCAGGAATAGCCACAGGTCCTCGACATCGGCGGGTCGTCCCTCCGGTGTGCCAAGCAGATCGTCGAGGCGACGCTCGAACGTCGCAAACAGCTCGGCGACGATCTGGTCCCGGTTGCGGAAATGGTAGTACAGGTTGCCCGGGCTGATGTTCATCTCGCCGGCGATGTCCGCCGTCGTGACGTGCGGCGCGCCAAAGCGATTGAACAGCAGTAGGCTGGTCTCGAGGATGCGCTCGCGCGTCTGCCGCGGACGTTTGCGTTCCGCCATGACAATTCTCGTCGGATGGGCCGCAGTGTAGCAGGCGAGCCCTGTGCCACCATCGAGAGAACTGGAACCTGGCTCAAAATCCGGCGAGCGACCCGAGAGCCGTAGTTGCCAAATGCGGGCCCGCAGCGAGCCCCGTGCTAGTACATAGACGTACAGCGAGGGGCGAGCGAGGATACGACAAAGCTATCGGGCCGCGCAGCCCATTTTGAGTTAGGTTCTAGCGCGCTCGCGCCAGCCAGCGATCGAGGTGATCCAGCGTGTGCGACAAGTCGCGCGCGGCCTGGCGCACGCCCGGCGTGCGCATCGACAGCGGCCGCGGATCGTCGATTGCGGCGTGCAATGAGCGATCGGGGTCGGCGAGGTGCTTCAAGTTCAGGTGCACTCCGCGCTTCGCCAGTTGCGGTTCGAGCGTTTCGCGGCGCGCCAACAGGCTTTGCCGTGTCTTGTGGTACGCGGCTGCGCACAGCTTCTTGCGATGTGCGTAGCTGAAGATGTTCGCGAAGAACATGTCGGCGTCCTCGCGGTCGGGCTCGAACAGCAGGATGTCCGCCTGGGGATATTGCCGGCCGTATTTCTCCATGCCGACTTTCATGCGCGAGTGAATGATCGCGCGAAATGTCTGCGCGAGCACTAGGGGCAAGCCGCCGTGGTTGAGTTTCTCCACGGTCAGGCGGCTGCGCCGCGACGCTGAACTCGCGTCGAAGGGAACCAGCGGGTTGATGCAGATGAGCGTGGTCACGCCGCAGTCGAGGGCGACCGACGCGTGCAGCGTCTTGTTCAACGCGCCATCGACGTAGTGTTCGCCGTCGATGGCGACCGGCGGAAACAGGCCGGGCAGAGCGGCCGAGGCCTCGATCGCCTTGGTGATCGGAACGTGATCCCAGCCGGGCATGCCGAAAGTAACCGATGCGCCGGTGTCGAGGTTGGTCGCGACCAGGAAGAGCTTGCGCGACAGCTTGCGAAAGTCGTTGGTGCGGCCGGGGCCGGCCAGCAAGCGCGTGAGGAACGCGTCGATCGACCGCTGGTTGAATAGTCCCGTCGGAATCGCACGGCCCAGCGTCGCCATCGACTCCATGAAGCTGCGCTGAAGCGGATGCCTGAGGTAGTCGAGCGCGGAGCGGGCCAGCAGACCGGGCAGCGACGCCGCGCGCCGCGCAAATTCGCCGAACGCTGGGCGCAGAAACAGTCCCGGCATGAGCGCAGCTTCGGCGCCGTCGTCGATGAACAGGCGATACATCTGCGCGGGCGAAATGTCGTTCGCCAACGCGGCGGCGACGAAGCCGCCGGAAGAAACCCCGACGTAGACGTCGAGGTCGTTGAAGTCGATCCCGTCGAGCGAGTCGGCCAGCGCGATGAGCGCGCCGACCTCGTAGATGCCGCCCAGCGGTCCACCGCCAGCCAGCGCGAGGCCCACGCCGCTACGGTCAGTGCGCTTCGTCCCGTTGTCGACGCGACGTCGGGTCACTGCCGTTGCCGGCATGGGGCTCCTCGTATTACGGCGGCCTGCTTGCTCACGGCCGCGATCTTACTACGTACTACGCCTTGCGCGAGCCGCGCTTGACGTGACCTGCAGTGCGCTTGCCGCTCTTTTTCGTCGCCTTGACGACCTTGCGTGCCTTGACGACCTTGCGTGCCTTGACCGGAGCGCGGCGAACGACGACCGGCGCCTTGAACTTCGACATCGCCGTTGTGGCGGCCGCGGTTGCGTTCTCCGCGATCGCGTTGGCAGTGGTGACGACGGTGGCGCGCGTCTGGTTCCACAGCGAAGTCGCGGTGGCGACCGAGCTTTCGACACGCTTGGAGAGGTCACGAATCGCCTTGGATTCGACGGCCGAGCCTTCCTTGATCAGCGTGCGAAACGTGCGGCCAGCTTCGGTGCGGGCCCATTCGCGCGTAACCGCGGCGGCGCCGAGACCGGCGAGCCACATCTGGCGGGAGGCGTTGACCGCCGCATCGGCGATCGGATTGCCGGGGAGACCGAACATTGCTTGCTTTTGCATGGAGTGCTCCTTGAGTGAGGTGAACGATCGTGCATCTTGCGCAGCGATTGACGTTCACTCTAGCTCAAGCAATTAGAGCATTCACCCTAAACTGGGCTAGCGGCCGCGGAGCAAGGTTGCCAGCCCGCTGGCGAGTTTCGCGACCATGCCGTAGATCGATAGCTGCGGGTTGGCGCCGATGCTGGTGGGGAATAGCGATCCGTCGCATACGTAGAGGTTGTCGAGATGCCGGTAGCGGCCGGTGAGATCGACGGCGGCGCGCACTGCATCGGGGCCGATGGGGCAGCCCCCCATGACGTGTGCGCTGACCACCGTCGTCGCGAGCGGTGCGAGCGTTGCCGCCTCGATGCCGGACCGGGCCTCGCGCCAGCTGGAATAGTAGGCGCCGCTGCGCTGCACCGGCATGACGGTTCTCGCGCCCGCGGCAAACTGAAGCTCCGCCATCGTCAGCAACGCACGCCGTGCTCCGTTCCAGAAATAGTCGTTGAGCGGGTAATCGAGCACCGGCGTGCCGTCGTTCTGTAGCGCGACCGATCCGCCGCTGCTTTGCGCGTGAAATCCGTCGCGCATCAGCGCGATGACCACCTGCATGTAGGGAAGATCGCGCATCCATGCCGCGTGCGCCGCGCCGAAGCTCGGAAACGTCGTCGCCACCAGTATAGGGTGCAGCGGTGGCGCCTCGAGCTTGTATCCGAGCGGTCCGTCGAGCGGCAGGCTGTCGAGAAAATGGTCCGAGTAGATCGTCTGCGGTGCGCCGGCGAAACCGTCCACGCGTCCCGGCATCCGCGCTGCCGAAACGACGGTGGGATGCAAGAAACGTGCGTTTGCCTACGATGCCATGCGGGTCGGGAACTTTGCTGCGTAAAAGCAGCGCCGGCGTGCCGATGGCGCCGCCCGCCGCGACGTACGTTTTTGCCCGCACGCGAATCCGCCTCGCGGTCGGATCGGTCCCGCGTGCGTCGAGTCCGATGCACACGAGTTCGGTGATGCGGCTGCCCTGGTGTTCGAAATTCCACGCCCGTGCCCGGGTTACCAGCGTCGCCCCGCGGTTCAGCGCGGCAGGAATCGTCGTCACCAGCATCGACTGTTTTGCATTGGTCGGACAGCCCGTGCCGCAATAGCCGATGTTCCAGCAGCCCTTCACATTGCGCCGGATCGCGCCGGCGGGTATCCCCAGCGCCTTGGCACCGCGACGAAGGACGTCGTTGTTCTCGTTGGGTTCGACCGGCCAGGCGGCGATGTTGAGCCGCGTTTCCATGCGCTCGAACCACGGCGCGAGGTCGGCCTGGGAAAATCCGGTCAGGCCGAATTCGTGCGCCCAGTAGTCGAGCGTCGCCGGCGGCGTCCGGAAACTCGAGGTCCAGTTCACGGTCGTGCTGCCGCCGACGCAGCGTCCCTGCAGGATGTTGATCGACTGGTCGCGGGTCTTTCGACCGGCGGACTCCTGATACAGCTGCGGATAGGCCTCGGCTTCGCGCATGCGGAAGTCCGACGAGGTGGCAAGCGGCCCTTCTTCGATCAGCACCACCCGTAATCCGGCGTCGCTCAATATCTCCGCGGCGGTCCCGCCGCCCGCGCCGGTGCCGACGATCGCGACATCGGTGTCGAGCGTCAGGTCCGCGTCGAGCCGCGATGCGTCGATGACCTTCCAGCCGCCGGCGACGCCATCCCTGAACGGGTCCGGCAACCGCGACTGACGCAGGATTTCGGTGACCATCAGCCGATTTCGAGCGAAGGCGGTCCGGGATAGCCGATCGCCGGCCACGCGCTTGCGCTGCCATACCAGGCCGCCGTGATCAACTGATGCAATGCGCCGTACGCGCTTTGCAGCAAGGCGAAGCGGCTGTCCTTCCACTGCGTGAGAAATGCCGCAATCGACGTCGACGTGGCCTGCGGCCAGGGCGCCCACACGCCGGCAATCAGGCAGCGCGTCGGCGCGAAGGCCAGCAACGCGAACAGCTGTTCGATCTGTCTGCGTGCCGCGGGCGGCAGTCCGGCAATAGCCTGGTCGACATTGACGACGATCTGCGCTTGCGCTGCATCGGCCGCGGGTGCGACGGGCAGCGCGCCATCGAGCAGCACCGGTACAATCGCGGCGACGATCGAACGTGCAGGCGCATCTAGCACCATGAAGCCCGCATCGGGGCGCTCCGGGGCCGTCGATTGCGTATACATCCAGCGCGCGAGGAACAGCGCGGCGCCACCGGCGACGCCGACCTTGAGCAAGGCGCGTCGGGATATGCGCGGTGCAGCGCGATCGGTAGTGGGATCGGACATGGATTGGGGTTGCGCGGGTTTTGCCGGCGGTGATGACCGGCACGGTGGCGGCGGCACACTCTAGCCGGTGGAAGTAGACGAAACAACCTAATTGTCGCGTACTCGATTTTGCGCGCAGACAGTGCCGGGATCGATGGGAAAATGCCCAACACCGTGTCGGATCTGAAGACTGAACTCGAGCGTGTACGCCGGCTGCACGCCCAGCGCGCGGCGTCGCCGCAACTTGCAGCCGGGCTCGACCGGATTGCCGACTTCCAGGCCAGGCGTCTGGACGCGACGTACCAGGACCTGGCGCGCGATCCACGCTATCGCGACGCGGTCGCGTTCTTTCGCTCCGATCTCTATGGGCCGGGCGACTTCAGCCGCCGTGACGCCGATCTCGCCAAGGTGGTTCCGACCATGAAGCGCCTGCTGCCGGCGGCGGCGATCGCGACGGTGACCAACGCCGTTGCCTTGTCTGCCCTGTCGCAGGAACTCGATCGCGCGCTGCTCGCTCGGCTTGGCGACGAGACTCGGTTCGACGTGGCAACGTATTGCCGCGTTTACCGGGCCTGCGCCAATCGCGACGCGCGCGAGCAGCAGATCGCGCTGATCGGCAGCGTTGGCCGCGGCCTCGATCGCTACGTCCACGCACCTCTGCTGCGCAGGACGCTGGCCGTGATGCGCGTGCCGGCCCGGGCCGCGGGGCTGGCGACGCTGCAGCGGTTTCTCGAGCGCGGAGTCCGGGCGTTCGCGCGAATGAAGGGCGCTTCGGCGTTTCTCGCGCTGATCGACTCCCGCGAGACCGCGTTGATGAACGCGATCCTCGCGGGCAGCGATACGCCGTTTCCCGACCCGCGCCGGTAGCGACCTCGCTGACTTCTGCGCCTAGACGAGAAGAGTGTCGAGCTGCTTGTTGATTTCCCGCTCGATCGGCCCCTTGAGCGGTGCCAGCAGGAACGACAGCTGAACGTCGAGCTTGATCTGACTCTTCCCGACCTGCATGTTGCCGGATACGCCGACACCATCAAAGGTCACGTCGTCGCCATCCCACTGGCAGATGAGGCCAAAGCGCTTGTTGAGATCCTTGGCAATCTTCTGCGCAGCGGCGCGCGCGTGCTTCGGATCCAGCTTGTGGCGGCGCTTGATCGATATGTTGGGCATCGGGCGCGTCCTTTCTCGTTCCTTGCTCGACGCCAAGTATAGCCAAAGCCCGCAGACGGGATTGCCATCGTGTGCTGCAACGCACCAAGATCACTCGCGCCGCGGAGCGATGGACCCGTTTCGGCAAAGCCGGCAGAATCGTAGCCCCGGGGCAGGCCCATGCAGACCAGGCACGCGTGATGTCGAACATCGCAGCATACTTTTGCCAGTATCTTGCAACGCCGGACAGGATTCTCTATCGCCAATTCAGCGGCGATGTCTGGCGCGATATCGCGGTCGCTGAAGTTGCCGCGCTTGCGGGTCGCTGGCAGGCAGCCTTCGCTGCACTCGGTTTGGTCCAGGGCGATCGGGTCGCGCTCTGTCTCAAGAACGGGGTCGATTGGGTCGCGCTCGACCTGGCGGCGCTTGGTCTCGGCCTGGTCATCGTACCGCTGTACGCCGACGACAATCCGGAAAACGTCTCCTGGTGCGTCGCCAATGCCGAGGCGCGCTTGCTGGTCGTCGAAACCACGCGGATGGCGAACGCGCTCGCGCAGTCCAGCGCCACGTTGCCGCCGGTGTATGTGCTGCGGCCCGACGCGGGCGACGCCACGGTATCCGTTGCTGCGTTGCTGCCACCCACGGCCGGCGCGCCGCAATGCCGCGACCTGCCGACCGAGACGCTGGCCACGATTTGCTATACCTCGGGCACGTCGGGACGGCCGAAAGGTGTGATGCTGTCGCACGGCAACATCATCGCCAACGTGGAGTCCTGCCGGAAGACCGGCATGGCACGGTCGGACGACACCTTTCTTTCGATTCTGCCGCTGTCGCACATGTTCGAGCGCACCGGCGGCTACTATCTTCCGCTATCGATCGGCGCCAAGGTCGTCTACGCGCGCGGCGTGGCGCAGATCGCCGACGATCTCGCGCAGCAGGCGCCGACCGCCATGTTCGCCGTGCCGCGCATCTTCGAGAAGTTTCTTGCGCGGGTCGACCAGTCGCTCGCTGCGTCTCCGAGCAAACGCTGGCTGTTCGATCAGGCCGTCGCGCGCGGGTGGCGGGTCGAACGGCATGCCGCGGGATGGCTCGATGCGATTGCCACCCCGATGCTGCGCGGCCTGGTTGCCAAGCCGATATTGGCGCGCCTGGGCGGCAGGATGCGTCTGGTCGTGGTCGGCGGCGCGGCGCTCGATCCGATGATCTCGCACGCATTCATCGGGCTGGGCCTGCCGATGCTGCAGGGCTACGGCATGACGGAAGCCTCGCCGGTCATTTCGGTAAATCTTCTCGACAACAACGACCCGGACTCGGTCGGTCCTGCGCTGCCGGGCGTCGAGGTCAGGCTAGCACCCTCCGGCGAGTTGCTGGCGCGTGGCGGCAACGTAATGCTGGGTTACTGGCGAAATCCCGAAGCGACGCGCGATGCGCTCGACGCCGACGGCTGGCTGCATACGGGCGACATCGCTGAAATCCGCGAAGGCAGGATCTACATACGTGGGCGGCTCAAGGACATCATGGTGTTGTCGAACGGCGAGAAACTTCCGCCGCAGGACGTGGAATTCGCATTGCTCCACGATCCGGTGTTCGAGCAGGTCATGCTCGTCGGCGAAGGCCGGCCGTTCCTGACGCTGCTTGCCGTGACCCGGGAAACCAACGAGCAATCCCTGCTCAAACGCGCGAACGAGCGATTGAAAGGCTTTCCGCGCTGGGTGCGGGTTCGTCGCGTCATCCCGATGGCCGACGCATGGAGCATCGAAAACGGCCTGTTGACGCCCACGCTCAAACTCAAGCGACCACTCGTGCTTGACCGGTTCAAGGGCGCAGTCGACGCCGTCTACGCTGCGGCCGCCGGAGGTTGACGCCTCGAATCCCGCGACGCAATCAATCACGCAAGATCGTAGCGATCAAGGTCCATCACCTTGTCCCAGGCCGCCACAAAGTCACGCACGAACGCTCCCTGCGAGTCGCTGCACGCATAGACTTCCGCAAGGGCTCGGAGCTGGGAATTCGAACCGAAGACGAGATCGACGACGGTGCCCGTCCACTTGAGTTCGCCCGTGGCCCGATCGCGTCCTTCCAACACGCCTTCCGACGTGGCGGACTTCTGCCACTTCGTCTTCATGTCGAGGAGATTCACGAAGAAATCGTTGCTCAAGGTCTCGGGCCGTTTGGTGAAAACACCTTGCCTGGACTGACCGACGTTCGCATTCAGGGCACGCAGGCCGCCGATCAGAACCGTCATCTCCGGGGCCGTCAGCGTCAACAATTGCGCCTTGTCTATCAGCAACTCAGCCGCCGATCCCTCGAGTCCCTTCCGTAGGTAGTTGCGGAAGCCGTCTGCGGTCGGCTCCAGTACGGAGAACGATTCCACATCGGTCTGCTCTTGCGACGCGTCCATGCGACCCGGCGAGAACGGGACCTTCACGTCGTGGCCGCCTTTCTGCGCAGCGGCCTCGACGGCTGCGCAGCCGCCGAGAACGATCAGGTCGGCGAGCGAAACCTTCTTGCCGCCGGAGTTGCCAACCGAGCGTGTGCTGTTGAAGTCCTTCTGGATAGCTTCCAGCTTCTGCAGGACTTTCGCCAGTTCGGCTGGCTGGTTGACTTCCCAATTCCTCTGCGGCGCCAGGCGAATGCGCGCGCCGTTCGCGCCCCCCCGCTTGTCGCTGCCGCGGAATGTTGCAGCAGACGCCCAGGCCGTGGTGACCAACTGGGAGATGGACGGTCCGGATGCGAGAATCTTGGACTTCAGGGCGGCGATGTCCGCTTCATTGATCAACGCATGATTGACCGCCGGGATGGGGTCCTGCCAGATGAGCTCCTCGGCAGGAACCTCCGCGCCGAGATAGCGCGCGCGCGGGCCCATGTCGCGGTGCGTGAGCTTGAACCACGCCCGGGCGAATGCGTCCGCGAATTGATCCGGATGCTCGAAAAAGCGCCGTGAAATCTTTTCGTAGATCGGGTCGAACCGCAAGCTGAGGTCCGTGGTCAGCATGGAAGGCGCGTGACGCTTGGACGGGTCGTGCGCATCCGGCACGGTACCGGCGCCCGCGCCATGCTTCGGTTTCCATTGATGCGCACCGGCCGGGCTCTTCGTCAGCTCCCATTCGTAGCCGAACAGGTTCCAGAAGAAGTTGTTGCTCCACTGCGTTGGCGAGGAGGTCCAGGTGACTTCCAGGCCGCTGCCGATCGAATCGGCGCCCATGCCGGTGCCGAAGCTGTTCGTCCAGCCCAGTCCCTGCTCCTCGATACCGACCGCTTCCGGCTCGCGCCCGACATGCTTCACATCGCCGGCGCCGTGGGTCTTGCCGAAGGTGTGGCCACCCGCGATGAGCGCAACTGTCTCCTCGTCGTTCATCGCCATGCGAGCGAAGGTCTCGCGGATGTCTCGCGCCGCGGCGAGCGGGTCCGGGTTGCCGTTCGGGCCCTCCGGATTGACGTAGATCAGGCCCATCTGCACGGCGCCGAGCGGATTAGCGAGCTCGCGATTACCGCTGTGGCGTTCGTCCGCCAGCCATTTGCCCTCGGGCCCCCAGTAGATGTCCTGTTCCGGTTCCCAGATGTCCTCGCGCCCGCCACCGAAACCGAAGGTCTTGAATCCCATAGACTCCAGCGCGACGTTACCGGTGAGGATCATCAGGTCGGCCCATGAAATCTTCCGACCGTACTTCTGCTTGATCGGCCACAGCAGTCGGCGCGCCTTGTCCAGGTTGACGTTGTCCGGCCAACTATTGAGCGGGGCAAATCGCTGGCTGCCGCTGCCGCCGCCGCCACGGCCGTCACCGGTGCGGTACGTGCCTGCGCTGTGCCACGCCATGCGAATGAACAAAGGCCCGTAGTGTCCGAAGTCCGCTGGCCACCAGTCCTGCGAGTCGGTCATCAACGCCAGGAGATCTCGCTTCACGGACTTCAGGTCGAGGCTCTTGAACTCCTCCGCGTAGTTGAACGACTCGCCCATCGGGTCGGACAGCGAGGAGCGCTGGCGCAGGATGTTCAGATTCAGTTGTTCGGGCCACCAACCTGCGTTCGTCGTGCCGCGAGCGCCGCCCGAAAATGGGCACTTTGCTTCGGTTGTCATGATTCTCGCCTTTGGTTGAATGCAATGTTCTGGTGGATCCAGTCTAGAGTTTGGGCATCGATCGATCCAATACTTTTTAAATATGAGGTCCATAGCGACCACTCAAGGTGGCCCGTTACCGAGTTCACAGGTTCGCGCTACCTCTTGCAGGAATATAGAGCCGCCAATGCGTGACAGCGCACAGACGGCATCGATAATTTTGCGTATCAGGTGCATGAACGGCGCCAGTGGTTCAACCTCGCGGCGTTGCCCTGTCTACTTGCGAAGCCAATTGTGGACCATCGTCATCAGAAGCTGCCGTGATGGAAAAAGATCCGCTTACGGTTGATGTGCCTCGCGAATTTCACCGACGCATGGCCGCCATCATCGACGCTGTACAGACTGGCGTATGGCAGGAGGGAGTGCACGAGCTTCTCGGCTATGCCACGGACTACGCCTTTGGACAGCAACGGGGCCTGCAGACACTTGTGCTGAAAAGCAAACACAGCTCCGCCTATGTGCGACTGCATTGGGATACCGTCATGGGAGACACCGTTGCCGATCGACAGCTTGTGGACCAGAGCATCCGGAACGCGATAAGCGAATTGCGCTAGTACCAAGAATTCGCAGCTGGTGGTGGGTGACGCCATCGTCCCTGCTGCGCAACCGCAAGGCTTCGACGTTGGCCTATAGTGACCACGCGCCATGGTCTTGGCGATCAACAGGAGCAAGCCATGTCCCATCAGCCCCCGAAGGAGAGCAAGAAGAAGCCGCAGCACACGCCGAAGGAAAAAAAGACGATCAAGCAGCAAAAGAAGCACGCGAGCGACGCCGCGCCCCTCACCAAGCACTGAGGAGCGGGCCTGCCGTAACGTTGCGGTGGCCGACCATCGCCCGTCGTCCCCCCGAATGCTGACGTTCGCCGCAACGCAATTGACACCCGCCCTCCGCAGCGCCTAGAATTCAAACGAACGTTTGATGGAGGTGCCGCGAGGAGTCTCGCGCGGCACGCCTCCGAGCGGAAACCGGGAATGAGCCAACGATGGGCGCGAAGGTCGTAGCAATCGCCGTACCGATGGTGGCGGCGACGCCGGCACGGATCCTCGACACGGCCGAGGCGCTGTTCATGGAGCACGGCTTCGAGGCGACGTCGTTGCGCCAGATCACCGCCACGGCCGGCGTCAACCTGGCCGCGGTCAACTATCACTTCGGCAGCAAGGAAGAACTTTTCCAGGCGGTGCTGACGCGGCGTCTCGATCCCATGAACCAGGAACGCGTGGCGCTGCTCGCGCGTTTCGAGCACGAAGTCGCGCCGCGCGCCTTGACCGCCGAAAAGGTCCTGACGGCGATGTTCATCCCGGCGCTCAGGCTTGCGCGCGATCCCGAACGCGGTGGCAAGAACTTCCTGCGCCTGCTTGGACGCGCCTACGCCGATCCTGCGCCGTTCATCCGCCGCTTCCTGTCCGAGCAGTACGCGGACATGATCGCGCGCTTCAAGGCTGCATTTGCACGTGCCTTGCCGCACCTGCCAAAACAGGAACTGAGCTGGCGCCTGCACTTCGTGATGGGCGCGTTGTCGTACACGTTGGCGGGGACCGATGCGCTCAGGCTGATCGCGGCGCTCAATCCGCGCGATGCCGACAACGACGAAATGCTGCTGCGGCGGCTGGCGCCCTTCCTCATCGCCGGACTGAAGGCGCCGCTGCCCGGACTCGACGAACTCGACGGCGAAGACACCGCGTAAGCCATCCCGGAGCCGTTCATGTTCACACTCGTCTGGATTCTCGCTCTCGTCGCCGGCTTCTTTGCACTCGCGTACCGCAATGTCGCGGGCTGGGTGTGGACGCTCGCAATGGCAGCGGCGTTGGTGGTGGCCTGGGCCGCGCACTTGTTGCCCGCGCTCATTCTGCTGACCCTGGGCGCAGCGCTGGTCCTGCTCGCGATCCCGCTCAACCTGGCGCCGCTGCGACGCAAGCTGATCAGCGACGGCGTGCTCAGCGCGTTCCGCAGAATGCTGCCGCCGATGTCGCAGACCGAACGCGAAGCGATCGAAGCAGGGACGGTGTGGTGGGACGGCGACCTGTTCTCGGGGCGCCCCGACTGGAGCAAGCTGCTCGCGGTGCCGCAACCGACGCTCAGCGCCGAAGAGCGGCATTTCATCGACCACGATTGCGAACAACTCTGCAGTCTGGTCACGGACTGGGAAACGACGCACATTCACCGCGACCTGCCGCCGCAGGTCTGGCAGTTCATCAAGGAACGCGGTTTCCTCGGCATGATCATCCCCAAGGAATATGGCGGCCTCGGCTTCTCCGCATTCGCGCATTCCGAGGTCGTCGCCAAGCTCGCGTCGCGTTCGACCGCCGTCGTGGTCACGGTGATGGTTCCGAATTCGCTGGGTCCCGGAGAACTGCTGATGCACTACGGAACCGAGGAACAGAAGCGCTACTACCTTCCGCGACTGGCCAAGGGCCTCGAGATCCCTTGCTTCGCGTTGACCAGTCCAAACGCAGGATCGGATGCCGCCGCGATGCCCGACACCGGCATCGTGTGCATGGGCGAGCACGACGGAAAGCAGACCCTCGGACTGCGCCTGACCTGGGACAAGCGCTACATCACGCTCGGTCCCGTCGCGACCCTGCTTGGCCTGGCCTTTCGCGCGTTCGATCCGGATCACCTGCTCGGCGACAAGGAGGACCTCGGCATCACTTGCGCATTGATCCCGACGCGTCATCCCGGCGTCAATATCGGCCGCCGTCACATGCCGTTGTCGGGGGTGTTCCAGAACGGACCCAACTGGGGTACGGACGTGTTCGTGCCGATGGAGTGGGTGATCGGCGGCCAGCCCATGCTCGGCAAAGGATGGCGCATGTTGATGGAATGCCTCGCCGCGGGGCGTTCGATCTCGCTGCCGTCGCTCAACACCGGCATGGCGAAGATGGTGACGCGCGCGACCGGCGGCTACGCCCGTGTGCGCACCCAGTTCAAGACGCCGATCGGAAAATTCGAAGGCATCGAGGAGCCGCTCGCGCGCATCGGCGGCTACCTGTATTCGATGGATGCCGCCAGGATCATGACCGCGGGCGCGGTCGACCTCGGCGAGAAGCCCGCGGTGCTGTCGGCCATCGTCAAATACCATGTGACCGAACGCGGTCGGCAGGTCGCGATCGACGCCATGGATATCGCCGGCGGCAAGGGCATCTGCATGGGTCCGCGGAATTTCCTCGGCGCCGCGTACATGCAGATCCCGGTGTCGATCACCGTGGAAGGAGCGAACATACTGACGCGCGGCCTGATCATCTTCGGGCAAGGCGCGATTCGCTGTCATCCGTTCGTGCTCAAGGAAATCGCGGCCGCCAGCGCGGCCGACGCCGAACAGGCGTCGATCGCGTTCGACCTGGCCCTGTTCGGGCATCTGCGCTTCGTGCTTTCGAATCTCGCGCGCACGGTCGTGATGGGATTGTGCGGCTCGCACTGCGCGAGCGTGCCGGCGGACGTCGCCCCCGAGACGCGCCGCTACTATCAGCAGCTCACGCGCTTCTCCGCCGCGCTGGCGTTTCTCGCCGACGTGTCGATGGGAGTGCTGGGAGGCGCGCTGAAGCGCAAGGAAAAGCTGTCGGCACGCCTTGGCGATGTCCTGTCGATGCTGTACCTGTGCTCGGCGACGCTCAAGCGCTTCGAGACCGAAGGGCGCCAGGCCGCCGATGCGCCGCTGATGAACTGGGCCATGTGGGATGCGATGTTCAAGGCGCAAAGCGCGCTCGAGGGCGTGATCTCCAACTTTCCGAACCGCCTCATCGCGATCATGCTGCGTCGGCTCGTGTTTCCGCTGGGCCGTCCCTATGTGGTGCCGTCCGACCACCTCGGCCATCAGGTCGCGCAATTGCTGATCGAGCCGTCGGCGACGCGCGATCGCCTGACTTCGGGTATCTATCTGCCCAGGGTCGAAACCGACGTGATCGGCGAGATCGAACTCGCGCTCGAGGCGACGCTCGCCGCCGAACCGGTCGAAGCGAAGATACGCGACGCGGTAAAGGCTGCCCGAATCACGGTGAAGCCGGGCGACGATCGCGCCGCCATGGCGCAGGCGGCCGGCGTCATCAGCGCCGACGAGTTGGCGCTCGTGCGCCGGGCCAGGCGCCTGGCGGACGCCATCGTGCGCGTCGACGACTTTGCGCAGGACCTGGGCGCGTCTGAAATGCGGCCACCCGTTCTCGCGCAAGGCACTTCGGCGATCGGGCACCGGGCCGCGGCCTGACATTGCGCAGTCGCCAAATTCGCGGCGCCGAGCACTGAAATGTCTAACACGACGAGGCCCTCCATGAGCGTGCCGGTCTACGTTGTCGACGGCGCACGTACGCCATTCCTCAAGGCGCGCAACCGTCCCGGCCCGTTCGCCGCATCGGACCTGGCGACGCAGGCCGGTCGCGCGCTGCTCAAGCGCATGCCCTTCGCGCCGGACCAGCTCGACGAGGTGATCCTCGGCTGCGCCAGCCCCTCGCCCGACGAGGTCAACATCGGGCGCGTCGTCGCGTTGCGCCTCGGTTGCGGCCTGAAGGTGCCCGGCTGGACGGTGATGCGCAACTGCGCGTCGGGCACGCAGGCGCTCGATTCGGCGTTGACCAACATTCGTGGCGGACGTTCGAGCCTGGTGCTGGCCGGCGGCACCGACGCCTTGTCGCGCGCGCCGCTGCTGTATTCGGACAGGATGGTGTTGTGGTTCGCCAGGTTCAGCGCAGCCAAAACGGTGGGGCAGAAAGCGGCGGCGTTCATGCAACTGAAGCCCGCGGAAGTGCTCACGCCCGTGATCGGCATCATGAAGGGCTTGACCGACCCGATGGTCGGGCTGCTGATGGGGCAGACCGCAGAGAACCTTGCGTTCCGCTTCGGCATCACTCGGCGCGAGATGGACGAGTTTTCCGCCGAGAGTCATTGCCGCGTGCTCGCATCGCAGAAGGCGGGGCATTTTGCGGAGGAAATCGCTCCGTTGTTCGACGCCGACGGCAAGCTGTATGCGGCGGATGACGGCGTACGCGAGGATTCGACCCCCGAGAACCTGGCCAAGTTGAGGCCGTTCTTCGATCGCAAATACGGCAACGTCACCGCGGGCAACAGCTCGCAGATTACCGACGGCGCTGCGTGGCTGTTGCTCGCATCCGAAGCAGCGGTCGTGAAGCACAAGCTGCCGGTGCTTGGAACCGTCGTCGACAGCGAATGGGCGGGCCTGGATCCGGCGCAGATGGGCCTCGGCCCGGTGCACGCGGCGACGCCGATCATGCAGCGGCACGGCCTCGGCCTGAACGACCTCGATCGCTGGGAGATCAACGAGGCGTTCGCGGCGCAGGTGATCGCCTGCCTGCGCGCCTGGGCGAGCGACGACTACTGCCGCGACGAACTCGGGCTCGACGGCGCGCTGGGCACGCTCGACACCGCCAGACTCAATGTAGACGGCGGTGCCATTGCGCTGGGTCACCCCGTCGGCGCCTCCGGCGCGCGCATCGTGCTGCATTTGCTGAATGCGCTCAAGCGCAGCGGCGGCAAACGAGGCATCGCATCGATCTGCATCGGCGGCGGTCAGGGCGGCGCCATGCTGGTCGAGCGTCCCTGAGTCGACTTGAACAACATGACGATGTATCGACACTGGAAGCTCGAACGCGACGCCGAAGGCATCGCCTGGCTCACTTTCGACAAGGCAGACGCGTCGACCAATACGCTGTCCGCCGACGTCTTCGAAGAGCTGCGCGCACAGCTCGCCGACCTTGCCATTGCGGCGCCCAAGGGCCTGGTGATCCGCTCCGGCAAACAAAACGGGTTCATCGCGGGCGCCGACATCGATGGCTTCACGCAACTGAGGACCGTCGACGACGCGATCGCGCTGGTGAAGCGCGGATGGGACACCTACAACGAACTCGCCGCGGTGCCGTATCCGACGCTCGCCTTGATCCGCGGCTTCTGCCTGGGCGGGGGCTTGGAGCTGGCACTCGCGTGCCGCTATCGAGTGGTCGTCGACGAACCCGGCACCCGGCTGGGATTGCCAGAGGTCATGCTCGGCATCGTACCGGGATGGGGCGGCATGCGGCGTCTGCCCCGGCTCGCCGGAGCGCCTGCTGCGCTCGATCTGCTGCTCACCGGCAAGACCATCGACGCAAGGCGTGCCAGGAAACTCGGCATCGCCGACGAATGCGTACCCTCGCGGATCATGATGAACACCGCGCGTGGCGTGTTGCTCGCGGCACCGCCGCCGCGACGACTGCCGTTTCCACTTTCGCTCACGCTCAATCCGCTGGTGCGGCCGATCATCGCCGCACAGGCGAGAAAGCAGGTCGCCGCGCGTGCGCGGCGCGAACACTACCCTGCTCCCTACGCCATTCTCGACCTGTGGGTGAAGTACGACGGCGACGCGCTGGCGCCGCCGCCCGGCGATCCGGCGTCGATCGCCCATCTGTTGCAGACGCCGACCGCGATGAACCTGATTCGCGTGTACAAACTGCAGGAACGACTCAAGGGTTTTGGCCGCGACGGCGCGTTCGCCGCCAGGCGCGTGCACGTCGTGGGCGCGGGTACCATGGGCGGCGACATTGCCGCGTGGTGTGCATTGCGCGGTCTCACGGTTACGCTGCAGGACCAAAGCGCCGAACGCCTGGCGCCCGCCATGGGCCGCGCCGCGAAATTGTTCGCCGACCGGCTCAAGGATCCGCGCCGGGTGCGTGACGCGCTGGATCGCCTCGTGCCCGACGTGGCGGGCGATGGCATCACGCACGCCGACGTCATCATCGAAGCGATTTTCGAGAACCTCGACGCCAAGCGGGAGCTCTTCGTCGCGCTCGAAGCGAAGGCCAAGCCGACGGCTTTGCTTGCCACCAACACGTCGAGCATTCCGCTCGAGCAGATTGCCGCTCCGCTCAGGGACCCAAGCCGGCTTATCGGCCTGCACTTCTTCAATCCGGTCGCGCGCATGATGCTCGTTGAGATCGTCGTCGGTGCGCAAACACAACCCGCGCTGCTGCCCTTCGCCGCGGCGTTCGTGCGCCAGATCGACAGGCTACCGCTGCCGGTGAAGAGTGCGCCGGGATTCCTGGTCAACCGCATCCTCGCGCCGTATTTGATGGAGGCGATGCGCTGCGTCGATGAGGGGATGGCCCCCGAAACCGTCGACGAGGCAGCGCTCGCGTTCGGCATGCCGGTGGGGCCGATCGAACTGGCGGACACCGTCGGCCTCGACATCTGTCTCGCCGTCGGCAAGATGCTGGGCGATGCCGCGCAGGCGCCGAAGAAGCTGACCGATCTGATCGCGGCCGGGCATCTGGGCCGCAAGACGAAACGCGGTTTCTACGACTGGAGTTCGGGCAAGGCTGCCAAGGCCGCCGCAGGTGCCGTTCCGTCCGGACTCGCGGAGCGACTGCTCGGGCCGTTGCTCGCTCAGGCGCAGGCCGCGCTCGCGGACGGCATCGTGGCCGACGCGGATCTGGTCGACGCCGGGGCCATCTTCGGCACCGGGTTCGCGCCATTCACCGGGGGCCCGATGCATTACCTCGCCGCGCACGGTTCCTGATAGCATTGCCGGGCTTCGAATAACACCGTTCGAGCGGGGAGCAAGGCCGACCACAAGATAGGGCAGGCGTACTTTCATGCCCTCGTCCCACGTTCGATCGCTCAGGGAGGAATCGTGGAAAGAATCTGGCTCAAGTCCTATCCCAAGGGGGTACCTGCCGAAATCGACCTCAACACGTACGCGTCGGTGCGCGACGCGTTCGAGGAAAGCTGCGCGAAGTACAGCGCGCGGCGCGCCTACACCTGCATGGGCAAGTCCATCACCTTCGCCGAGCTCGACGAACAGTCGCGCGCGTTCGGCGCATACCTGCAGGGCAAGGGCCTGAAGAAGGGTGAGCGCGTCGCCCTGATGATGCCGAACATCCTGCAATACCCGGTATGCCTGTTCGGCATACTGCGCGCCGGGTGCACGGTGGTGAATGTCAACCCACTGTATACCCCGCGCGAACTCGAGCATCAGTTGACCGACAGCGGCGCGAGGATGATCGTCGTCGTCGAGAATTTTGCCAACACGGTGGCCGAAGTCGTCGGCAAGACCAAGGTCGAGCAGGTGATCGTGACCAGCATCGGCGAGTCGCTCGGGCTCAAAGGGCTACTGGTCGATTTCGTCCTGCGCAAGGTCAAGAAAATGGTCCCGGCATGGAACCTTCCCGGTTCGATCCGCTTGGCCGAAGCCATGGCGGAAGGCAGCCGCGGCACGCTGGCGCACGTTCCGCTCGGTCACGAAGACGTTGCCTTCCTGCAATACACCGGCGGGACGACGGGTGTGGCCAAGGGGGCGACGCTGCTGCACCGGAACATCGTCGCCAACCTGTTGCAGTCGAAGGCGTGGGTCGGCCCGTTTCTCGGCGACGAGCAGCAGCTCATCATCACGCCATTGCCGCTGTATCACATCTTCTCGCTGACCGCGAACTGCCTGGTGTTCATGACGCTCGGCGCCGAGAACGTGCTAATCACGAATCCACGCGACATTCCAGGATTCGTCAAGGAGCTGGGCAAGTATCGCTTCACCGCGTTGACCGGCGTCAACACGTTGTTCAATGCGTTGCTCAACAATGCCGATTTCGCCAAGCTCGATTTTTCGTCGATGAAGATGTCGCTCGGAGGCGGCATGGCGGTGCAGAAGGCGGTGGCGGAGCGCTGGAAGCAGGTCACCGGCAAGCCGCTGATCGAAGCCTACGGCCTCACCGAAACTTCGCCGGCGGCGACGATGAATCCGTTCACGCTGCCCGAGTACAACGGCTCGATCGGGCTGCCGGTGCCTTCCACCGACCTGGTATTGCGCGACGACGCGGCGCACGACGTGGCTCTGGGTGAGCGCGGCGAAATCTGCATCAAGGGGCCGCAGGTTATGTTGGGCTACTGGGGGCGTCCCGACGAGACGGCCAAGGTGATCGACAAGGACGGCTGGCTCGCGACCGGCGATATCGGCGTGATGGACGAACTGGGCTTCGTGCGTATCGTCGATCGGAAGAAGGACATGATCCTCGTCTCCGGATTCAACGTTTATCCGAACGAGGTCGAGGCCGTGGTGGCGATGCACGCCGGCGTGCTCGAATGCGCGGCCATAGGCGTGCCCGACGCGAAATCCGGCGAGGCGGTGAAGCTGTTTGTCGTGAAAAAGGACCCCGGACTGACCGCGGAAGCGGTGATCGCGCACTGCCGCGAGCAGCTCACCGGCTACAAGTGCCCGCGTGACGTCGAGTTTCGTACCGAATTGCCGAAGTCGAACGTCGGCAAGATCCTGCGGCGCGAACTGCGCGACGAAGCCAAGGCCAAGGCGGCCTGAGCCATGCCGAACGCCTCGGACGAGCAGGCGGTACTTCCCGAGAAGCAGCCCGCGCTGCGGGTCGTGCCGATGCCCGCGGACGCGAACCAGCACGGCGACATCTTCGGTGGCTGGGTCATGTCGCAGGTCGACATCGCCGGCGCCGTGCCGGCGGCGAGGCGTGCGCGCGGTCGGGTCGCAACCGTCGCCGTGAATTCCTTCGTGTTCAAGCAGCCGGTGCTGGTCGGCGATGTCGTGAGTTTCTATGCCGAGCTCACGCATACCGGACGCACGTCCATTACCGTCGACGTGCAGGTCTACGCGCAGCGCAACCCCGGCAAGATGATCTGCGTTAAGGTCACCGAGGCTAGTTTGACGTATGTCGCAGTAGGGATGGACCGCCGTCCGCGGGAGTTGCCACCGGAGTGAATTGGCCGAAAAGACACAGTTGGCACCCAAAAGCACGTAATCGTTGGCTTTGTGCGAGTGACAGTTCGACTTCCGGGAGTATAGTCGGCGGATAAGACAGACGGAACGCGTACCGCTCCGATAACAGCGGTAGCAACCGCAGGATAGGCAAGAGAGAAGCGTCCCGACATCCGGGTTTCGCATCGACAAGCCGAGTCAAGGAGAAAAATGCTATGACCACTCTGTTTTCGTTCCGCCGTACACGAATCGCCGCGGCTATCGGCAGCCTTGGGTTGTCGTTGGCGGCAGGCCAGGCGCTGGGCTCGGCATTCGCGCTGCAGGAACAGAACGCGAGCGGCCTTGGCCACGCGTACGCGGGCGGCGCGGCAGCAGCTGAAGACGTCAGCACCATCTTCTACAATCCGGCCGGGTTGGTCCGATTGGCGACTACGCAGATTGTCGTCGCCGGCAATCTCATCTGCCCCTCGGCGAAATTCAGCAACAGCAATTCGCAGCCCGCGGCGTTCCAGACGCTCGGTGGAACGGGCGGCGACGCCGGCAGTTGCGCCTTGGTGCCCAACATGTATATCGGCGTCCCCTTTACCGACAAATGGTCGTTCGGGCTCGGCATCAATGCCCCATTCGGCCTGAAGACCGAATACGACTCCAATTGGCTGGGCCGCTTTCAGGCGATCGAGTCGAAAGTCGAGACGCTCAACATCAACCCGGCACTCTCCTTCGAACCGACGAAGAATTTCACCATCGGCGCCGGGGTCAGCTGGCAGAAGATCAAAGCGACGCTTACCAACAACGTCAACTACGCCGGGCTGTTTGCGCAAGGCGTCGGCGGGCTGGTGGCGAACGGGACGATCCCGGCGTCAGCCGCGCCGACGCTCATCGGCTCCGCTGCCGGGCTGCAGTCCGGCGCCAAGGTCGACGGCGACGATTCGGCCTGGGGCTGGAACATCGGCGTCCTGTGGCAGGCGACCGAGAGCACGCGCATCGGTCTCGCGTATCGTTCCTACATCAAGTACACCGTCAATGGCACCGTCGACTTCAGCAATCCGACCGCTGCGAGCCTCGGTCCGTTGCCGACCCCGCTCGCGCCCGTGGGAGCGTTGATCGTCGGTGGCGTCAATGCGCAACTCGCGAATGGCAATGTCTCGCTGGCGCTCAAGGTACCCGAGACCGCGAACATATCGATTTTCTCGACGATCAACGACCGCTGGGATGTGATGGCGGATCTGCAATACACCGGCTGGAGCAGCGTTCAACAGTTGCAGGTCGTCCGTAGCACGGGGGCCGTACTGGAAACGCTGCCGGAAAATTTCCGCAACACATGGCGCGGATCGGTCGGCACAAATTATCGTTACGACAATAATTGGGTCTTTCGCGGCGGCCTGGCCTACGACCAGACGCCGGTCAACAACACCGACCGCTCGCCTCGGCTCCCCGACAACAACCGCTTCTGGGTCGCACTCGGCGCGCAGTACAAGTTCAACCCGAACTGGGCGCTCGACGTGGCCTATTCGTACATTTTTGTCGACAATTCCAGCATGAGCCAGAACCAGGGCAGCACACCTTCCTATGGCCTCATCGACGGATCGTTCAAGAACAATGTCAACATCGTCGGGGCACAGTTGACGTATACCTTCAAGTAAAGCCGTCACGCAGTACGATCGTACGAATCGCGCCGCAGGCTAGCCCTGCGGCGCGATTGTTTCGACAGTGCGATAATGCGGTTGCGGCCCGCGATGCGAGAGCCGCCCAACCTTCCCCCCGCAGGTCATTATGTCCGAATCGCATTTTCTCGTGCGCAAGGTCGCCGTGCTCGGCGCCGGCGTCATGGGGGCGCAAATCGCTGCGCATCTCGCCAACGCCAACGTGCCCGTCCTGCTGTTCGACCTTGCCGCCAGTGAGGGGGACGCGAACGGCATCGCGCGGAAGGCAATCGCCAATCTGGGCAAGCTCGAGCCGTCGCCGCTGGCGACCAAGGATCGCGCCGACTACATCGATGCCGCGAACTACGACCAGCACCTCTCGCTGCTTGCGGGCTGCGACCTGGTCATCGAGGCGATCTCCGAGCGAATGGACTGGAAGCGCGCGCTGTACGAAAAAGTGGCGCCGCATATCGGTGCGCAGGCGATTTTCGCCAGCAACACCTCGGGACTGTCGATCAACGCGCTCGCCGAAGCGTGTCCCGCCTCGTTGCGGCCGCGCTTCTGCGGCATCCACTTCTTCAACCCGCCGCGGTACATGCACCTGGTCGAGTTGATCGCGCAGAAGGACACCGCGCCCGCGTTGCTCGATCAGCTCGAAACCTTCCTGGTCACCGCGCTCGGCAAAGGCGTGGTGCGCGCGAAGGATACGCCCAACTTCGTGGCCAATCGGGTCGGTGTCTTCTCGATGCTGGCGACGATGGCGCACACGGAGCGCTTCGGCCTGGGCTTCGATGTGGTCGATGCGCTGACCGGCCCGTTGATCGGGCGCGCGAAAAGCGCGACCTATCGCACCGCCGACGTCGTCGGTCTCGATACGTTGGCGCACGTCATCCGCACCATGGACGAGACGCTTCCCACCGACCCGTGGCACGCCTTCTACCAGTCGCCGGCGTGGCTCGCGGCGCTCATCGCCAAGGGTGCGCTGGGCCAGAAGGCGAAGGCGGGCGTGTTCCAGAAAGTCGGCAAGGACATCCAGGTCCTCGACCTCGCTACCAAGTCCTACCGTCGGGCCGAAGGCGCCGTCGATCCCGGCGTCGCGCAGATTCTTGCGCTCAAGGATCCTGCCGAGAAATTCGCGCGGTTACGAGAAAGCGCGCATCCGCAGGCGCAGTTCCTGTGGTCGATCTTTCGCGATCTGTTTCACTATGCCGCGTACCACCTGGCGGACATTGCCGACAATGCGCGCGATGTCGACCTGGCGATACGGTGGGGCTTCGGCTGGCAAATGGGGCCCTTCGAAACCTGGCAGGCGGCTGGATGGAAGGTGATCTCACACTGGATCGCCGACGACATCGCCGCGGGCAAGGCGCTGGTCGGCGCGCCGTTGCCCGCCTGGGTCGATGCCGGGCCGGCTGCCGCCGGCGTGCACACGCCGGCGGGTGCGTATGCGCCGTCGACCAATGCGTTTCGGCCCCGCTCGTCGCTCGCGGTCTATCAGCGTCAATATTTTCCGGATCCGATCCTCGGCGAGAAATGGCCAAAGGGGACGACGATCCTCGAGACCGACGCCGTGCGCATGTGGCACACGGGCGACGACGTCGCGATCGTGTCGTTCAAGAGCAAGGCCAACACCATCGGCGAGGATGTGCTCGACGGCATGCTCGCGGCGATCGCCGAGGCCGAGAAGAACTGGCGTGGCCTGGTCATCTGGCAGACGCGCGAGCCGTTCTCCTTCGGCGCCAACCTCGCATCGTTCGGCCCCGCGGTGCAGGCGGGTCGCTGGGACGTGGTCGAGGCGGTCGTTGCCAAGTTCCAGCATATCTCGCAGCGCCTGAAATACAGCCTGGTGCCCACCGTGGCGGCAGTCCGTGGCATGGCGCTCGGCGGTTCCTGCGAATTCATCATGCATTGCGATCGCGCGGTGGCCGCGCTGGAGTCCTACATCGGTCTGGTCGAGGCCGGCGTCGGACTGTTGCCCGGCGGAGGCGGCTGCAAGGAGCTCGCGGTCCGTGCGGCGCAGGAAGTCGTGCGCGGCGCCAACGGCAGTCAGCTCGACCCGTTTTCGTTCGTCCGCACCTACTTTCAACAGACGGCAATGGCGACGGTGTCGCGGAGCGCGCTGGAGGCGAGGGAACTCGGCTACCTGAAACCCGCCGATGTCGTGATCTTCAACGCACACGAGTTGTTGTGGGTCGCCAAAGCCCAGGTGCGGGCACTGTCCGAAGGCGCGTATCGTCCGCCACTGCCGCAGCGCAACGTCGCGGTGGTCGGCAAGACGGGCATCGCCACGCTGGAAATGATGCTGGTCAACATGCGCGACGGCGGATTCATCTCCGCCCACGATTTCGTCGTGGGCCTGGCCATTGCGAAAGTGCTCTGCGGGGGCGAGGTCGAGAGCGGCAGCCTGGTCGACGAAACCTGGCTGCTCGAGCTGGAACGTCGTGAATTCATGGCTTTGCTCAAGAATCAAAAGACACTCGAGCGGATCGCGCATACGTTGCAGACCGGCAAGCCGCTGCGAAACTGAAAGGCATTCGATCATGAGCAGGCAATTGCAGGATGCGTATATTGTCGCAGCCACGCGCACCCCGGTCGGGAAGGCGCCGCGTGGCGCTTTTCGACACACGCGGCCCGATTCGATGCTGGCGCACGTGCTGAAGAGCGTCCTGGCACAAGTGCCGCAGATCGAGCCGGGACGCGTGGAGGATGTGATCGTCGGTTGCGCCATGCCGGAGTACGAACAGGGTCTGAACGTCGCACGCATCGGTCTGCTCCTGGCTGGCTTGCCGAACGGCGTGGCCGGCATGACGGTCAACCGCTTTTGCTCTTCGGGCCTGAACGCGGTATCGATCGCCGCCGATCGTATCCGCACCGGCGAGGCAGACATCATGATTGCGGCGGGCACCGAAAGCATGAGCATGATCCCGATGCTCGGCCGGATCGCCATCAACGCCGAAGTCTTCGCGCGGGACGAGAACCTCGGCATCGCCTATGGCATGGGACTGACCGCGGAGAAGGTTGCGTCGGGATGGAAGGTTTCGCGCGAGGACCAGGACGCGTTCGCGCTGGCCAGCCATCAGAAGGCGCTTGCGGCGCAAGGCGGCGGCGAGTTCGCCGCCGAGATAACGCAGTATCCGATCCGCAACGATATGCCGGACGTGGCGTCGGGCAAGATAGTCGCAAGCAGTCGCAACTTCGATCGCGACGAAGGCCCGCGTGCCGACACCAGCGCAGAGGGGCTGGCGAAATTGCGCCCGGTGTTCGCCGCGAAGGGCTCGGTGACGGCGGGCAACAGCTCGCAAATGTCGGATGGCGCCGGCGCGTCGATCCTCGTCAGCGAGCGCGTATTGAAGGAACTCGAACTCGCTCCGCTCGTGCGCTGGGTCGGTTTCGCGGTGGCCGGCGTCGCGCCGGAAGTCATGGGGATCGGTCCGATCGCGGCGATTCCGAAAGTACTCAAGCGTACGGGCATGGCGTTGGGCGCGATCGACTGGATCGAACTCAACGAAGCCTTCGCGGCGCAAAGTCTGGCGGTGATGAGGGATCTCGGCATCGACCCCGCCAAGGTGAACCCGCTTGGCGGCGCCATCGCGCTCGGTCATCCCCTTGGCGCGACCGGCGCGATCCGTACCGCCACTGTCGTGCACGGGCTCCGGCGCCGGAAACAGAAGTACGGCATGGTTACCATGTGTGTCGGAACGGGAATGGGCGCCGCCGGCATTTTCGAAGCCGTCTAGCCCGCTAGCATTTACTAGGATCGTCGATGCCCGATTTCTGGCCCGCTTGCGGGTATAGGTTGCTCGAGATGGACGCTGCCGGCCAGCTTCGAGTCACCGACGACTTCCTGCGCAGCTTCCTGCTGCGGCCGGAACTCGCGCCGGTGCCGGAATCCTGCGCGGCGGAACTCGCGTTGCACGACGCACTGCTCGATGAACCGTCGGGCTCGGTCTCCGCCGGCGCGGTCAGCGCTCTTGCCGATCCGGATGCGCAGGACAACTATCGTATCTGGCTGAGATTTCGCGATCGCCTGCTGCACGCGCCGACGCTCGAGGCGGCATACACTGCGTTGTTCGCGGGCGAAGGCGTCGACGTCCCGCCGCAGTTCGTGCAGTTGCTGACGCAGATCCTGCTGCGACATATCCTTGGCGACGCCGCCGCTCCGATCGAGGCGCGCGCCGCCGAGATGCTGTTTCGGACCCAGAAGATCACGGTTACCGGGGACGGTGCGGTCATGGCAGCCGACGAGCTGACGGTCGACCTGTACGCAACGTCGGGCGGCTTCGGCAGCCTGGGCGAACTCCTGGCGCAGAATCGCACTCCGTCGCGCAGCATCGATCTCGACGTGATGTCCGACGAAAATGCGCAAACCTACTGGGAGCGCGACGAGCGCTTCGATTTTGCCGTCAGCATGAACCGCGGACGCCCGGCACTATCTGCGCTCTGCCGCGTGCTGGAGCGATGGATTGCCCACTTCCTCTCGGAGGAAGTCGCGATCGTGCCGCAGCGCGAGATCAACGACTCGCGCTGGGTGTGGCACGTCGGACTGGATGCCGCGGCGAGTTCGCTGCTCAACGACCTGTACAATCGCGTAGACGTCGCCGCCGATCGCATGGAACGGTTGCTGTGCCTGTTCGAGCTCACCTTCGCCGATCCCGCCGCGATGCGCATCGCGATTGCGGGACGCCCCGTCTACCTCGCCATGGCGATGGACGATGATCAACGCTTGCGCCTGAAGCCGCAGAACCTCCTGCTCAACCTGCCGTTGGCGCGACCACAATGAGGATACTGGCATGACTGCATCGAGCCGAATTCACCGAATGCTGCTGGCGCTGTGCATGGCGTTTCCGGCCTGCGCCGCGGCACAGGCCGTGGCGCCGCCGGCGGCCCCTGCCTCGCCCAGTCCGCCCGCGCTGCAGCCGCTGGCGTGGCTGGCGGGCTGCTGGGAGGGCAAGGTCAATCAACGCGACTTCCGCGAGGAGTGGCTACCGCTGCGGGGTGAAGTCATGGTCGGCGCGAGCCAGACCGCGATGCAGGGCAAGACCGTGAGTTTCGAGTTCCTGCGGATCGAGCCACGCACCGACGGCATCTACTACATACCGATGCCATCGGGCCGCAAAGAGACGCTGTTCAAGTTGACGAGCACCAAGACCGAAGGCGACGACGAAATCTTCAGCTTCGAGAATGTCAGCAACGAATTTCCGCAACGGATCATGTACCGTCGCGGAGGAGGGGGCCAGTTGTTCGCTCATGTCGGCGGACAGGTCAATGGCGAGGCCAAGGAAGTGATCTATCCGATGCATCGCGTCGACTGCCAGACCGGAGAGACTGTACGCAAGCAGCCGTGACCCGATCCTCCGCCGAACCGCTCGAGCGGCTGCTCGCCGCCGGCAAGGACAGCGCCCTGCTGCGGTTCGGGCTCGGCAACGCGTACCTCTGCGAGGGCGACGCGCTGCTCGCGGTAAAACACCTGCAACACGCCATCGCGCTGGATCCGGACTATTCCGCTGCGTGGAAATTGCTGGGGAAGGCGCTTACGGCGGCCGGGCAGCTAACCGATGCGCTCGCGGCGTACCGCGATGGCATCGCCGCCGCCGAGCGCAAGGGCGACAAGCAGGCGCTGAAAGAAATGCAGGTCTTCGCCCGCCGGCTGGAAAAGCGGACTTGAAGACTTACGAAAGGCTGCGCACGCTGGTCATCGGCGCTCCGCTCGATCCACTGAGCCAGAGCACGCGGCAGCACATCGCGCTCGCCGCGTTCCTGGCGTGGGTCGGACTGGGCGCGGACGGCCTGTCGTCGTCGGCCTACGGGCCGGAAGAAGCGTTCCGGGCGCTCGGGGCGCATACACAGCTCGGTTTGTACCTCGCGCTGGCGACCGCGGCGACGGTGTTCATCATCTCGCTCGCGTACAACCAGGTCATCGAGCTGTTCCCGACCGGAGGCGGTGGTTATCGCGTCGCGACCAGCCTGATCGGTCCGCGCGCGGGACTCGTCTCCGGTGCTGCGCTGATCGTCGACTACGTGCTGACGATCGCGATTTCGGTGGCGAGCGGTGTCGATGCGCTGTGGAGCTTGCTGCCCGCAGCGATGACCCCGTACAAGTTGGGCGCAGAACTCGCGCTGGTCGCGCTGCTGCTGGTCATGAATTTGCGCGGGATGAAGGAATCCATACGCATCCTGCTGCCGATATTCGTCGCGTTTTTCGTCACCCACGCGGTCCTGATCGTCTACGGGATATTCGGCCACGCGGAAGGCCTTGTGCTGGTGGTTCCAAACGCGATGGCGGAAACGAGGCAGCTCGCGCACGACATCGGCTGGGTTGCGGCGGTGTCGTTGTTCCTGCGCGCCTACTCGCTCGGTGGCGGCACCTACACCGGCATCGAGGCGGTGTCCAACAACGTGCAGACGCTGCGCGAGCCGGTCGTGCGGACCGGCAAGCTGACGATGTTCTACATGGCGACCTCGCTCGCCTTTACCGCCGGCGGCATCATCCTGCTCTATCTGCTGTGGAAAGCGCAGCCGGTGGATGGGCAGACGCTCAACGCGGTCGTCTTCGGAACCATCATCGAAAGTTTCGGCCTGTCTCCGGCATTCAACCAGACCGCGTTGCTGGTGGTCCTGATCAGCGAAGCCGGCCTGCTTTTCGTCGCGGCCAACACCGGATTCCTCGGCGGTCCCCAGGTCTTGTCGAACATGGCCGGCGACTCCTGGCTGCCGCACCAGTTCCGCCACCTGTCGACGCGCCTGGTCACGCAGAACGGCATCGTGATCATGGGCCTGGCCGCGCTGGTGATCATGCTGTGGAGCCAGGGCAGCGTCTCGCTGCTGGTCGTGCTTTACTCGATCAACGTGTTCCTGACGTTCTCGCTGTCGCTGCTGGGCTTGTGCATCTACTGGTGGCGGGCGCGGGCAACGGATGGCCGCTGGCTGCATCGCCTGGCGTTCTCGGCGCTCGGCCTGGCGGTCACCTCGAGCATCCTCGCGGTTACCGTGGTCGAGAAATTCGGCGAAGGCGGCTGGGTGACGGTGCTGATCACATCGATCGTGATCGGCATCTGCCTCGGCATCCACCGCCACTACGACTGGGTGAAGCAGCGCTTGCGCGAGGTCGACGAAATCTTCACTGCGGCGCGGTCGCCGAAATGCGAGAACCCGCCGCCGCTCGACCCCGAGGCGCCGACGGCTGTGTTCATGGTCGGTTCCAGCCGCGGCGGCGGCATTCACACCGTACTCTGGGTGCAGCGGCTGTTCCCGAATAACTTCAGGAATTTCATTTTCATCAGCGCCAAGGCGGTCGACGCGCAGAGTTACGGCGGCGAGCAGCAGATCGCGGCGTTGAAGTCCGCTTTGGACAAGAACCTGGCGTTCTACGTCGACTACTGCCACGCCAACGGGCTGGCGGCGACCGCACGTTTCTCGCTCGGAACCGACCGCGCCGACGAGCTGGTGAAGCTCGCGGAGGAAACGCAGCGCGAATTCCCGAACAGCCTGTTCTTCACCAGCAAGCTGGTATTTCGCAACGAAAACTGGGTGACGCGGCTGCTGCACAACCAGACCGCCCTCGCGCTGCAGCGGCGCCTGCATCTGAATGGGATGCAGATGGTGATCCTGCCGATGCAAATCTGACAGGGCTTCGCTAAGCTACTGCGCGGTCCATCTGCTTTGTTGTGTCCTCGCTCGGCGCTCGCTGTACTGTCATGTACTATCTCGCACCTCGCTGCGGGCCGCCTCGCAGCTGGTCCGCTCGTAACGCTTATCGACGCCCTGCGGCTTCAGTCAGCGGGCCGAGTCGGCGCCGCGGTTGGCGAGTTCGTCCGCGCGGTGATTGCCAGGCGAATCGGCGTGTCCCTTGACCCAATGCCAGGCGACGTCGTGCTGGGCGGCGAGCGCATCGAGCCGCCGCCATAGGTCGACATTCTTGACCGGCTTCCGATCGGAGGTCTTCCAGCCATTGCGTTTCCAGCCGTGGATCCAGGTCTGGATGCCGTTCTTGACGTATTGCGAGTCGGTGTAGATCGCCACGCTACTGCGGTGCGCGAGGCTGGCCAGGGCCTCGATGACGGCGGTCATTTCCATGCGGTTGTTGGTCGTCTGCCCCTCGCCGCCGAACAGTTCGCGCTCCTCGTCGCCATACAGGAGCAGCGCGCCCCAGCCGCCGCGACCCGGATTGCCTTTGCACGCGCCATCGGTGTAGATCACAACCGGCGCGGTCATGCCGGAATCTTCCTCAATCGACGATTTCCGCGCATTCGCGCGCCTGCCGCGCGACCGAAGCGAGCGCCTTCTTGCGCACGCGGCGGGTCCATTGCGGGGTGATCACGCGCATCCCGAGCAGTCGCTTGGTGGCGTGCAGGAAATAGACGCCGCCCGCAATGGGCCACCAGCGATCGCCGGCCTTCTCGAAGAATTCGAAGCGCTTGAGCCATTTTTCCTGGGAATGTGGAGGGACATAGGCGTCGAGACGTCCGCCGGTGACTTCGAAACCGAGCAGGGCAAGCCAGTCCTTCAACCGGTACAGCGCGATGAAGTTGCCGTTCCAGGGCATGGTCTGTTCTCGCCCGAAGTAGCGCTTGGCGCCGAACAGCGAGAACGGATTGAACCCCGCGATCAGCAGCTGCCCTTCCGGGCGAATGACGCGATAGACCTCGCGCAGCAGCTGGTGCGGCTCGTCGGTAAACTCGAGCACATGCGGCAGCACGATGAGGTCCATGCTGTTTTCGGCGAACGGCAGCCAGTGCGGGTCGGCCAGCACCTGTGCCGGCTCCTCAAGGTCGATGCTTACGTGCGTGGTGATGCGCGAGGCCTGCAGGAACGGGCATTCGGGCAGGCCGATCTGTAACGCATGAAAGCCGAAGATGTCCGCCAGCGTAGAATCGAAGTACGCCTGCTCGCGTACACGAAGGTATTGCCCCAGCGGCGTCGCGAACCAGTCGGCGAGCGTTCCGGTTGACACGCTAGCATGCACTGTCGAAGATGCGTCCATGCCAACGATTATCCCCATCCCCGCCTTTGCCGACAACTACATCTGGCTGTTGCGTGAAGGCGATGCCGCTGCGGTCGTCGATCCGGGCGATGCAGCACCGGTGATTGCCTACCTCGAGCGCGAAGGCATCACGTTGACGGCGATTGTCGCGACGCATCATCACGGCGACCATGTTGGAGGCATTCGAGGCCTGCTCGCGCGCGGGCAGGTGCCCGTGTACGGGCCGGCTCATGAGGCCATTCCCGGTCGCACGCATGCGCTGGTCGAAGGCGACGCGATCGTCGTGCCCGGCATTGGCCTGTCGCTGTCGGCACTGGATATTCCCGGGCATACGGCGGGCCACATCGCGCTCTTCGGCCGGGATACGGTCTTTTGCGGGGATACCCTATTTGCCGCGGGCTGCGGCCGGCTATTCGAAGGCACGCCGGCGCAGATGGTGGCCTCGCTCGCCAAGCTGTCGGCGTTGCCCGGCCCGACCCGCGTCTACTGCGGTCACGAATACACCGTGTCCAATCTTCGTTTTGCGCTCGCGGTCGAGCCCGATTCCGCTGCGTTGCGGGATCGCCAGTCGCGCGCGCAGACCCAGCGAGCGAGTGGAGCGCCAACGCTGCCGACGACGATGGCCGAAGAGTGTGCGACGAATCCCTTCCTGCGCGCGCATGATCCCGCGATTCGCGCGGCGGTCGAAGGCCACGCAGGCCGCGCGCTGGATGGCCCGGTGGCAGTGTTCGCCGAATTACGGGCGTGGAAGAACAGCTTCTGAGCCACTTGCGCGCCTTGACTGCCCTCACGATGAGCATCTACCATCGCGGCACCTTGCGCGATGTCCATCTGACACTCAGGCGCGCGAGCGCCATCCCGATGCTGATCGCGGCGCTGGCGCTGGCATCGTGCGCCAGCGGACCGCTGCTGCCGCCTGGCTCGGTTGCCTTCACACCTCCGCCGGAACGCGCGCCCGAAACGCCTATCGTGTTCGTCGAAGTCCCGGTCGAACCCGAACCCGTCGTCTATCGGGCCGGAGGCGATTCCGATGCGGGCAGCACGTTTCCCCTGCAATCCGAATACGGCGACCTCTGGACGCGTATTCGTCAGGGATTCGCCCTGGCCGATCTCGACACGGCCGACGTGAAGACGTCGCAGGCCTGGTACGCCGCACGGCCAGACTACGTCGCGCGCATGGTAGAGCGTAGCCGTCGCTATCTCTACTACATCGTGGGTGAAGTGCAGAAGCGCGGGATGCCCACCGAGATCGCGCTGTTGCCGATGATCGAAAGCGCGTACAACCCGATGGCCTATTCGCCCAGCCGTGCCTCCGGTATCTGGCAGTTCATTCCATCCACGGGCAAGTTTTACGGGCTCAAGCAGAACTGGTGGTTCGACGAACGGCGCGACGTCGTCGCGGCGACCGACGGCGCACTCGACTACCTGGACAAGCTGCACACGGAATTTGGCGACTGGTACCTGGCGCTGGCGGCCTATAACTGGGGCGAAGGATCGGTGCATCGCGCGCAGGCCGCGAACGCCAAGCGCGGGCTGCCCACGGACTACCTGAGCCTCAACATGCCTGCGGAGACGCGCCAGTACGTGCCCAAGCTGCAGGCGGTCAAGAACATCGTCAACGATCCCGAAGCCTTCGGGCTGGACCTTGCCGAGGTGCCCGACGCGCCGTACTTCACCGTGGTGCGCACGACGCGAAAAATGGACGTGAAAAAAGCGGCCGAGCTGGCGGAAATGCCGCTCGACGAGTTCCTGTCGCTGAACCCTCAACACAACCGGCCAGTCATCGCTGGCGCGGACGGGGCCACGCTGCTGCTCCCCTACGACAAGGCAGAGTTGTTCGCGGCGAAGCTCGAGCTCACCGATCAACCGATGGTGACCTGGCAGGCGTACAAGACGCGATCGGGCGAAACGCTGGCACAGGTCGCCTCGCACTTCGGGTTGTCACTGGAGACGCTACGAACCGTCAACGGCATCGGTACGCGCGCGACTACCGTACCTGCGGGCCATGCGCTCCTGGTGCCATCGCAGGCGCCGTCGGACGCGACTGCGGCGACGTTGCAGGACGTGGTCTTCACCACGGTCCCGAGCGGACGAACCGTCTACCATCGGGTTGGCAAGGGCGAAACGCTGGCCTCGATCGCAACCCGCTACGAAGTCACGCAGCAGGACATCAAGTCGTGGAATGGCGGACTGTCGGCGAAGCTCGTCACTGGCCAGAAGCTTCGCGTAGTCACCGACGTGGGACCGGTAACAGGTGCTCACGCCAGCCGCAAGAAAACCGGCCGCTCGAGTGCCGCAAGCCGCACGTCGAAACCGGTGGCCAAGAACACCCAGCAGCCGCGGATTGCCGCCGGTCGCCCACCAGCGCAGCACCCTTAGCAGCCTTCCGCGAAGGCTAACGGCCGCCGAGCGCCCAAAACAAAACAGGCGACACTTGCGCGTCGCCTGTTTTGAGGTCCGCCGCAGACTGCCGACGGACGATTGGTTTTCCGAAGCTTAGAGCTTCTTCGCCTTCTTGGCCTTTTTCTTGGCCGGCTTGCGCTTGGCGGCTTTCTTCTTCGGAGCGGCCTTCTTCTTCGCCGTCTTTTTCTTCGCGGCCTTCTTCTTGGCCGGCTTGCGCTTGGCTGCCTTCTTCTTCTTCTTCGGGGCTGCCTTCTTCTTCTTCTTCGGAGCGGCCTTCTTCTTCTTCGGGGCTGCCTTCTTTTTCTTCGCGGCCTTCTTCTTGGCCGGCTTGCGCTTGGCTGCCTTCTTCTTCGGCGCCGCCTTCTTCTTCGAAGCCTTCTTCTTGGTCGCTGCCTTCTTCTTCGCCCGTTTCTTGGGCGCCATGGCCGGTGCAGCCGGGGCCATCGTTAACATGTCAGCCATCATCTTTGGATCTCCTGTCTGAGTTGCTATTAATGTTATGAGTGCTTCTGTTTCATCGCAGGGTTCTATTGGATTCGTCGCCGTGTGTTGATGAACCACTTGACAAACCCATTGACACCTGCTGCCTGAATTCTAGCCAATTCTATTCGAAATACAAGATTTAACTGCTGTTTCAAGTGACGAAAAACGTCACCTGTTGCGATTTTGCACACACATTTTTCGATGCACAAGAGCGATTAAGGCAGCATCGATTCGTGCGCATAGAGTTCAGCGATGCTCTCGCGCGGCCGCACCAGATGCGCTGTTTCGCCATCGACAATGACCTCTGCTGCGCGCGGCCGGGAGTTGTAATTCGAACTCATCGCCATCGCATACGCGCCGGCGGAACAGACCGCGACCAGATCGCCTTCCTCGAGCGCAAGTTCGCGGTCGTGCGCCAGAAAATCGGCGCTTTCGCAGACCGGTCCGACGAGTTGCCACACGGCAGGAGGCGAGGCGCGCGGGTGCACCGGCCGGACGTCGTGCCACGCGTCGTACAACGCCGGACGCAACAGATCGTTCATCGCGGCATCGACGATGGCGAAGTTCTTGTCAGCGCCCGGTTTGAGGTAAGTGACGCGCGTCAGCAATACCCCTGCATTGCCGACCA
Source organism: uncultured beta proteobacterium (assembly GCA_963726915.1). Classification (GTDB taxonomy): domain Bacteria; phylum Pseudomonadota; class Gammaproteobacteria; order Burkholderiales; family Casimicrobiaceae; genus PALSA-1003. Next base: position 44,862 of record CAVSEA010000028.1, on the reverse strand, counting down.
GGAACCGCCCCGGTTCCAGCAGTACCTTCAGCCGCCGGTTGCCGCGCAGACGGCCAATAGCCAGTGCGTACTCGTAGGGATCGATCGTCTCTTCGTCGCGGTAGCGGATGCCGATTCCGCCGCCGATGTCGATGTGCTGCAGGTGGATGCCTTCCGCTGCGAGCCGGTCGATCAGCGCGAAGGCCTTCTCGGCGGCTTCGAGATGCGGACCGAGTTCGGTGATCTGCGACCCGATATGCATGTCGATGCCACGCACCTCGATATGCGGCATGGCGGCGGCGCGACGGAACAGCGCATGCGCGGCGTCGAACGCGACGCCGAACTTGCTCTCCCTGAGCCCGGTCGATATGTACGGATGGGTCTTGGGGTCGACGTCGGGATTGACCCGGAAACTTACCGGCGCCCGCTTGCCAAGGCCGCCTGCGACACGGTTGAGGTGCTCCAGTTCGCTGGCCGATTCGACGTTGAAGCAGTGGATCGACAGCTTCAGCGCTTGCGCCATTTCGTCGTCGGTCTTGCCGACACCGGAAAAAACGATCTTCGACGGCTCGCCACCCGCCGCGACTACGCGCGCCAGCTCGCCACCCGAGACGATGTCGAAGCCGCTGCCAAGTCGCGCGAACACGTTGAGGACCCCGAGATTGGAGTTGGCCTTGATCGCGTAGCAGACTAGGTGCGGGACGCTGGCGAACGCCGAGTCGAACTCGCGAAACGCACCCTCGAGGGCGGCGCGGGAGTAGACAAAGCAAGGGGTCCCGAACCGCGCCGCGATGGCCGCGAGCGGCATCGCTTCGACGGCCAGTTCGCCGTCGCGATAGGCAAAGTCACTCACTACTTCGCGCCGTCGGGCTGCACGTCGGGCACGACGCGGTCGGGCACCTCGTCACCCATACGCACGGGCGGTGGGGCCGGTGGTTCCGGCGTACCGGGTTTCGCGGGCGGCAGTTTCAGCGGGCCCTTGATGCCGCATCCCACCACGGTGCAGACGGCGGCGGCGGCGAGCAACACGGTCACGGAACGGCGTAACATCCGAAGCTCCATGCGACAACGATCGATACCGAAATTGTGTGCAGGAAGTCTAGCACGCAGCATTGGCGGGGTCCGGTGAGCGCCGTCGAGAGCGACTTCGTCACGCTGGCGGATCGCGTCCTCGCTGCCATCGCTGCGGCGCTCGATGCGGCCGACGCCGACGTCGATTGGACGCTGAACGACGGTGTCCTGACCATCGACTGCGGCGCGGGCGGCAGACTCATCGTCAATCGCCACCAGCCGAGCCGAGAGATATGGGTCGCGGCAAAGTCCGGCGGGTTTCATTTTCGCGGGAACGGTGCGGCGTGGAGCAATACGCGGGACGGGTCCGAGCTGGGCGTCGCGCTGTCGGCGCTGCTGCGCGCGCAAGCCGGTATCGAAGTCGAATTCGGCACGCTTCCCGCGTCCCTGTAGGCGCGAACTTGTTCGCGCGGTAGCGGCCTCCATTATCCAATGTCCGAACGCTTTGCTCCGGCGTGTCGGCCGCCTTGCGTCGACTCACCACGCGCGATCCCCACGCGTCGCGCGGGGCCCCTCGCTGCGGGCTCGCGCCGCTAACCAAGCAACGGCGTCAGCTGGTCGAGTTCTCGGCGGGCGTTGGCGTGGCCGGGAAACAGTGCTTCGACCAGCGCCCAGAAGCGCGGCGAATGGTTGAGCTCGACCAGGTGCGCGACTTCGTGCGCGACGACGTAGTCCGCGATACGCGGCGGCATCTGGATCAAGCGCCAGTTGAGCCTGATCTCGCCCTTGTGGTTGCAGGTGCCCCATTGCGTGCGGGATCTGGACAGTTTCACCGTAGGCGACAACGCAGTGACCTGGCGCGCGAAGTGCTGGACGCGCGGGGTGAGCAATGCAAGTGCCTGCTCCCTCAACCAGCGGCCGACAAAGGCGCCGATCTGCTCCTCGTCGGCTGGATTCGGATGCAGAACCGTCAGGTGCAGCAGGTCCGCCGCGATCGTCTGCCGGCGCGCCGCAAACAGCGCTAGCGTCAGCGGCCGGCCCTGATACAGCAGCGCGGCTCCTTCGCGCCACGCGGCAGGCAGCGCCTCGCTCTCGCGGCCCTGCCATTCGACGAGCGTGGTGACGACCCACTCCGCCCGTTCGATCAGTGCCTGTTCGATGTCGCGGATCGTGACCCAGGGCGGTGCGCGCACGGTGAGGCCGGTCTGGTCGATCACCATGCCGATCGACCGCCGACGTGGGCGGAACAATCGATACTCGACCTGCTGCCCCGCCAGGATCACCCGGCGCGAGCTGCCCGCGTCGCCGCGGATCAGCCGCGCAGGCCCCGGCTTGTTTCCAGCGGGTTGCCCAGCCGTGCGACCTCGTTCTCGATCCAGGATTCGACCTCGTTAATGAGTCGCTGCAAGTCTTTGCCGTCGGAACTGATGGGTGCGCCGATCGACATCGTGACCGTCCCCGGCCGTTTGCCCAGGAATCCTTTCGGCCATAAATAGCCGGCATTATGCGCCACCGGCAGGATCGGCACGCCAAGTGCAATTGCCAGGCGCGCGCCGCCGGTCTTGTAGTGTGCACGCGTGCCTGCGGGAATTCGCGTTCCTTCCGGGTACATCACGATCCAGAATCCTTGCGCCAGACGTTCGCGACCCTGGTCGATGATCTGCGTCATCGCATCGCTGCCCGACTTGCGATCGATGGTGATCGGCGACGCCTGCCTGAACGCCCAGCCGAAAAAGGGAATCGACAGCAACTCTTTCTTGGCGACGAAGGCCAGCGGCGGGCACACGAAGTTCAAGGACAGCGTTTCCCACGTCGACGAATGCTTCGCCATGACGATGTGCGCGTCGCCGGGCGATGGCAGATGCTCGCGGCCGACCACGCGCTGCCGGATGCCGCAGATCCAGCGCGCGCCGAACAGCATCAGCCAGCACCAGCCCATGATGAACTTGAAGCGCGGGATCGGCGGCAGCCAGAACAGGAGCAGGACGAAGATCGCGTAGATCGGCGTCACGACCAGCTGGTACAGCGCAAACAGGATGGAACGGAGCGCCGACATCGCGAGCCGATGAGCTCAGTCCCCGGCCAGCAGCGCCGTCGCCACGAACGCTAGGTCCGGGAAGATCACCGTGTTCTTCGGGAAGTTGCCGTCGCGCAGCGTTTTCTCGCCCTTGCCGGTCAGCACCAGGATCGGCTGACTGCTCACCGCGTCGGCGGCCTGCAGGTCGCGCACGCTGTCGCCGACGCACGGCACGCCCGTGAGGTCGACGCCGAAGCGCTGCCCGATCTCGATGAACATCCCCGCCTTGGGCTTGCGACAATCGCACGCCGAGTCGGCGGTATGCGGGCAATAGAACACGGCGTCGATGCGCCCGCCGGTATTGGCCAGCGCCTTGTGCATCTTTTCGTGGATCGCAATCAGCGTCGCCATGTCGAACAGGCCGCGTCCCAGGCCCGATTGATTGGTCGCGACGACGACGCGGAACCCGGCGTGGTTGAGCCGCGCGATCGCCTCGAGGCTGCCGGGAATGGGGCGCCACTCCTCGGGGGACTTGATGAACTGATCGCTGTCGTAGTTGATCACCCCGTCGCGGTCCAGGATGATCAGTTTCGCGTGGCGCGTCTGGGCGACGGACTCGGAGGCGAATTGGACCATGGTGCCGGCGCTACACCGCGAGCTTCGACAAGTCGGCAACCTGATTCATCGCCTCGGCCAGCCCGCGCAATAGCGCCAGCCGGTTGGCGCGCACGGCCCGGTCGTCGGCCATCACCATCACGTCGTCGAAAAATCGGTCGACCGGTCCGCGGGCAGAGGCGAGGGCCTTCAGCGCCGCGGTGTAGTCGCCGCGGCCGACATGGTCGTGCACAACCGGCAGCAGTTTTTGCATCACGGCATACAGATCGTGCTCGGCGCCGCCGTCGAGCAGCGCGCGGTCGACGGTCGCAGCCGCATCGGCACCTGACTTGCGGAGAATGTTGGTGATGCGCTTGTTGGCGCCCGCGAGCGACTCAGCTTCGGGAAGAGCCATGAATGTCCTGACGGCGAGCATCTGGCCGGGGACCTGATCGATGCGCACCGGGCGCATGGAGACGACGGATTCCACCTGGTTGGCAGTGTATCCCTGTTCGCGCAGGTACGCGCGCAGACGCTCCAGCACGAAGCTCAGGACGTCCTCGCGCGCGTCTCGGATCGCGATGCCGCCTCCAAACGCCGCGAACCCGGCGCCGATGAGATCGTCGAGCCGAAGCGGCTTGCTGCCTTCCAGCAGGATGCGCAGCACGCCCAGCGCGGCGCGACGCAGTCCGAACGGATCCTTGTCTCCGGTGGGAATGCTGCCGACGCCGAACATGCCGACGAGGGACTCGATCTTGTCCGCCAGCGCGACCGCGACGGCGACCGGTGCCTGCGGCAGCGCATCGCCGGCAAAACGCGGCCAATAATGCTGCGCGATCGCATCGGCCACCGCTGGCGGCTCGCCATCGTTGAGCGCGTAGTAGCGACCCATGGTGCCTTGCAGCTCGGGAAATTCGCCGACCATGTCGGTGACAAGATCGACCTTGACGAGCACCGCCGCGCGGTCCGCCTGCGCCGGGTCCGCCCCAAGCGCAGGAGCGACCGCGGCGACGATCGCGCGGATGCGACCGACGCGATCGAGCTGGCTGCCGAGCTGGTTGTGATAGACCACGCTCGCGAGTTTCGACAGTCGCGCTTCCAGCCGCTGGCGGCGATCCTGGTCGTAGAAGAACTTGGCGTCGGCAAGGCGGGCGCGCAACACGCGCTCATTGCCGCGGATGATCGCAGCGGGCTCGTCGGTCGGCAGGTTGCTGACTACCAGGAAACGGTGCCGGAGCGCGCCGGTTTCGTCGGCAAGCGCGAAGTACTTCTGGTTCTGCTGCATGGTCAGGATCAGGCATTCCTGCGGGACGTCGAGAAACGCTCGGTCGAAGGTACCCGCGTACACTGTCGGCCACTCGACCAACGCCGTCACTTCGTCGAGCAGCGCGTCGGGCATGATCACCTGCGCGTGTTCCGACGCGTGCTCGAGCGCTGCCACGATCGCCGCGCGCCGCTTGGCGAAATCGGGTATCACCTTGCCCTCGGCCTCGAGCGTCGCCTCGTAAGCGCCTGCGGCCTCGATGTTCAGATCCTGCCTGCCGAGAAAGCGGTGGCCTGCGGTCGTACGACCCGCGGACAATCCCGAGCGCACGCACGTCTACGACGTCGGCGCCGTGCAGGGCAACGAGCCCATGCGCGGGACGCACGAACTTCTGGTTGTTGTAGTACGCGCCGGCGCTGGCGTAGGCCATGACCTTGGCGATCGGCAATTTGTCGAACGTGGCGTCGAGCGCTGCTTGCAGCGCGCTGACCATCGGGCCACCCTTGGCGACGTCGGAATAGACCAGGACTTCCGCCTTGCCGTCGTGCTCGCGTTGCAAGCTCGTCGGATCGAGATGAGTGAGCTGCCTGGCCTTGAGCTTGCCCAGAAGCGCCGCCGTCGGCTTGCCCGCGGCGTCGAAGGCAACGCTGACCGGCAGCAGCTTTTCCTTGAATGCTTTGTCTGGTGCGACGGCGAGCACGCTGGTGATCGCCACCGCAAGCCGTCGCGGCGTCGCGAACATCCTGACCACGCTGTCCGCAGCGAGAAAGTCGCGCTCGCGCAGGCCCGCGGCGATGCCCTGGGCGAAGGCGTCGCCGAGCCGCTTCAGCGATCTGGGGGGCAACTCTTCGGTGCGCAGTTCGACCAGCAGTGTCGCAGACGCCGCCATCACGCTGCCTTGCGCTGCGCCGGCGGCAACATCGGGAAGCCGAGCGCCTCGCGCGCCTCGACGTAGGCCTGCGCGACCAGCCGCGACAGCGCGCGAATGCGGCCGATGTATCCCGCGCGTTCGGTCACCGAGACCGCGCCGCGCGCATCGAGCAGATTGAAGGTGTGCCCGGCCTTGAGGATCATTTCGTAGCCGGGCAACGGGAGTTTCGCCTCCAGCAGACGCTTCGCCTCGCCCTCGAACAGCGCGAACTGCTCGAACAGCTTCGCCACGTTGGATTGCTCGAACGCGAACCGGGATTGCTCGACCTCGTTCTGGAAGAACACGTCGCGATAGGACATGCCGTCGACGTAGACGAGGTCGTAGACCGACTCGACGTCCTGCAGGTACATGCTCATCCGTTCGAGGCCGTAGGTGATCTCGCCAGTGATCGGATTGCAGTCCAGGCTTCCGACCTGCTGGAAGTACGTGAATTGCGTGATCTCCATGCCGTTGAGCCACACTTCCCAGCCGAGGCCCCACGCGCCCAGTGTGGGGTTCTCCCAGTCGTCCTCGACGAAGCGCACATCGTTCTTGGTCAGGTCGAAGCCGAGCGCCTTCAGCGAGCCGAGATACAGCTCGAGGATGTCCGGAGGCGAAGGCTTGAGCACCACCTGGAACTGATGATGCTGATGCAGGCGGTTCGGATTCTCGCCGTAGCGCCCATCCTTTGGCCGGCGCGAAGGTTGCACGTAAGCGGCGCGCCATGGCTCGGGTCCGAGCGCGCGCAGGAACGTCGCCGTGTGCGAGGTGCCGGCGCCGACCTCCATGTCGTACGGCTGGAGCAATGCGCAGCCTTGCGCGCCCCAATAATCCTGGAGCGTGAGGATCACTTGCTGAAAATTGAGCATCTGGACGACTTCGGTGGTTGAACGTAACTAAGCGAACCTAAGCGAACATGAGCAAACGCGAGCGGATCCGAGGGAGCCTGAGGGGGTCGATTTTACGGGATGGACGCGTCGCGGCCAAACCCGCGTCAATTCATGAACGCGACCGCCGTCGGCCCTGCAGCACCGCAACCAGCGCGAGCAGCAGGGCCGCGAACACGGCGAGCGCGTCGCCGATGCGAACGTACGGAGTCGCGCCGGTGCGGCCAGCAATGCGCCCCTCGAGCACCCCGCGCGTGAACCACGGCAGGCGCGCGAGCTCGACGCCACGATGATCGATGATCGAGGTGATGCCGGTATTGGTGGCGCGCAGCATCGGGCGGGAGGTCTCGAGCGCGCGCATCGCCGCGATCTGCTCGTGCTGCTCGGCGGCGAGCGACTGACCGTACCATGCATCGTTGGTGACGTTGACCAGCAGGGTAGATTCCGCGGCGCGCCGCGCGAGTTCGCCGCCGAACGCGTCTTCGTAGCAGATGTTGACCGCGACGCGCTCGCCGGCAACCTCGAACGGGGCCTGGTTGGCCGCCCCCGGCGTCTGGTCGGCCAGCGGAATGGCAAGCACTTTGTTGATGAACCAACCGAATACCGCCTTGCCGGGAATCGTTTCGCCGAAAGGCACGAGGTGATGCTTGCGGTAGCGTTGCGTGGTGGCGGTGCCGACGCTCACCACGCTGTTGAAGTAGCGGTCGTCCTCGTCGGGATTCGGGCGCGGCTCGAAGAAGAACAATCCGAGCAGCAGGTCGCCGCGGTTCCTCAACGCCGCGTCGCGCAACATCGCAACATATTCCGGCGCGACCTCGTCGGCGAACATCGGCAGTGCACTTTCCGGCAGGACGATCAGGCCCCCCTTCGCCTGCCGCACGAGTTCGGCGTAGATCGCGAGCGTCTTGTCGCGGTATTCCGGGTCGAATTTGCGTTCCTGCTCGATGTTGCCCTGCACCAGGCTGACCGCAATCGGTTCTCCAGTGGGCCGGCTCCATTCCGGTGCCTTCAGTGCGATGCCGGTGACGAAGAGCGCTGCGATCGCCAACGCCGCGCCGACGATATCGAGCTTGCTTCGTGCTTCCAGCGCCTCTCCCGCGTAGGCCAGCAAGGCAGCCGTCGCCGCAAGTGCCAGGCTCACCAGGAAGACGCCCCCGTAGGGAGCAAATCCCGCGAGCGGTGTACCGAGTTGCGTGTAGCCGACCGACAGCCAGCCGAAACCGGACAGTACCCAGCCTCGGAGCCATTCTCCGATCGTCCACGCGGCCGCGGCCAGCGCGAGGCGCTCCGGCGAACGCTGGGGCGTGAATCGCGCGCAGATCCAACCTGCGAGTGCCGGGAACAAGGCGAGATACGCGCAGAAGCCGGCGGTGCCGATCGCCGCCAGGATCGCGGGCATTTCACCGAAAGTGGACAGTGCGATGTACACCCACGACACGCCGGCACCGAACAGGCCGACGCCGAAGGCAAAGCCCAGCGTCGCGGCGCGGCGCGGGCTCGGCGCGACTTGCCAAAGGACGAACAGTCCGGCGAGCGTCAGTACCGGCAGCGCCGCGGCGCCGAACGGCGCGAATCCGAAGACGGTGGCAATGCCGAGGAGTAGCGCCGCGAGGCCGGACAGCGCTCCAGGCATCAGGCGGTGCCTGCGGGCGCGTCGTGCTCCGGTTGCGCCGCGACGCGCTCGACTTGCAGGGTGTAGATGCGCCTGCTGTCGGCGCGGATAACCTTGAATCGGAAATCGCCGATGACGCTCGATTCTCCGCGCTTGGGCAGCCGACCGAACGACTGCAGTACCAGGCCGCCCACGGTGTTGAACTCCTCGCTGCTGAAATCGCTGCCTAGCGTCTCGTTGAAGTCGCCGATCTCGGTCTGCGCCTTGACCCGGTAGCCGCCGTTGGCCTCCGGAATGATGTTGTCCTCGGCCTCGTCGAAATCGTATTCGTCCTCGATGTCACCGACGATCTGCTCGAGCACGTCTTCGATCGTGACCAGCCCGGACACGCCTCCGTATTCGTCGACGACGATGGCGATGTGGTTGCGGTTGGAACGGAAATCGCGCAGCAGGACGTTGAGACGCTTCGATTCCGGGACGAAGACCGCCGGCCGCAGCGTATCGCGCAGATTGAATGAATCGGGATTGGCGTAGAAATTCAGCAGTTCCTTCGCCAGGAGAATGCCGACGACGTCGTCCTTGTTCTCGCCGATCGCGGGAAAGCGCGAGTGGCGCGCCTCCAGCACAAAGGGAATGAATTGCGAAGGATCCTCGTCGATCGACACGACGTCCATCTGTGCCCGCGGAATCATGATGTCGCGCACGGTCATTTCGGAGACCTGCAGCGCGCCTTCGATGATCGACAGCGCGTCGGCGTCGAGCAACTTGTGCTCGAACGCGCCGTGCAGGATTTCGAGCAGGCCTTCCCGGTCTTCGGGCTCGCGGGTCAGGAACGCTGACAGGCGCTCGAGCAGCGTTGGCTTGAGCGCTTCGCGTTCGGAGGAATCGCTGCTCATCGACGGGTGCGCCGCAGAGGCGCGGCGTAAGGATTGGCGATGCCGAAGCGGGTGAGAATGGCGCTTTCACGCGCTTCCATGCGCGTGGCGTCGGCCGCCTGGTGATGATCGTATCCCTGCAAGTGCAGCATGCCGTGTACGACGAGGTGCGCGCAGTGAGCTTCCAGCGTCTTGCCCTGTTGCCGCGACTCGCGTCTGAGCACCGGCGCGCAGAGCACGATGTCGCCTCCAGAAACACCATCGTACACGAACGCGAGCACGTTGGTGGGAGCGTCTTTGCCGCGGTATGTCCGATTCAGTCGACGCGCTTCGGCGGCGTCGACGAAGCGCAAGGTGACGCTGGTGTTGCCTTCGAGCGTCGCGGCGGCCCACTTCCGAAGCAAGGGGCGTGCCGGTAGATCGTCGCCCGCCGCCGCGTATTGAACGCTGAGCGAGAGGCGCGGCGCGCGCGCTCATTGCAGTACCGTCGCGCTCATTGGAGTACCTTCGCGCTGGGGTCGCCTATCGCGCTCGGGGAACTGCACTCGCGCTCAAGGCGCCCCGTCGCGCTCATGCTGAAGCGCCTCGCGCGCGCTCAAGAAGTTGCACGAACAGCGGCAGAACCTCGTCGTTTGGCAGCGCAAGCAGGTTGTCGCCGACGTAGATCTCGGCGCTCGACCATCCGGGAAGCCTGCCGGCGACAATACGCGGCAACAGCCAGGCGCGGTGTTCCGCCGCGATGGCGTCGCGCGCAACGGTCAGCGCCGCCGCCGACACTGGAAAGTGAGCGTGGAACAGGTTGACTTCCGGCAGTTGCGGCACGACGACGATGCCGTCGATGGTCGCCAGCGCCGAGGCAAACGCGCGCGCTCGCTCGCGGTACGCGGGCATCTTCGCGAGCTGTGCATCGAGGCGCATGGCCGCGGATGCCACCAGCGGATGCAATTGCACCAGGGTGCCGCCCTGGCGGTGGCGCCACACCCGCGCTTCGGCGATGAAGTCTTCCGGACCGAGCAGCATCGCGCCGGCAAGCGCGCCGATGCCCTTGTAGAAGGACACGTAGACCGAATCGAAGTGCGCGCAGATGTCGGCGAACGAGTTCGGTGAATAGGCCTCGCGCGCTTCCCACAGTCGGGCGCCGTCCATGTGCAGTTTGATGTCCCGCGACCGCGCTTTCGTGGCGATGCTGCCCAGTTCATCCCATGCCGGCAGCCGGCCGCCGATTTCGCGTGCAGGCAGTTCGACCAGCCATGCCGCGAGGCGCTCCGGGCAGGCCGTCAGGTCGGACGCCGCAGCCGGGCTTTCGCGCGACCCGAGCAGCGTCACCTGAAGGCCGTGCAGGTGCACATATGCGCGTTGTTCGTGCAATTCGAGGTGCGAGGTCGGGTGCATTGCGATATGCGCGGTGCCGGCGCGAGAGCACCAGATACGAAGCGCGATCAGCTGCGCCATCGTTCCGCTCACCATGAACGCTGCGGCGGGCATGCCCAGCAGCTTGGCAACGCGGGCCTCGAAGTTTTGGATCAGCTCGCCGTCGCCGTAGCGATCGGCGGCATGGCCGTGCGTTCGACACCACTCGCCGATTCGGATCAGCTCCTGGCCTGGCGCGGCTGGCGCGTGTCCCGAAACGTGCAGCGTGCAGCCGAGGCGCAGCGCCTCCTGTTGGGACGGCATCGATTCAGCGACCCGTGCGCGGTGGCGCGTCCGGGGCGTCGATGCGTTCGCTGTGCGTATGCTTCTCGTAGGCGCTGATGATTTTCTGTACCAGCGGATGTCGGACGACATCGGCGCTGGTGAAGTCGGTGAACGCGATGCCGCGCACGTCCTTGAGCACGCGCCGGGCCTCGATCAGGCCGCTCTTCTGCCCGCGCGCAAGATCGATCTGCGTTACGTCGCCGGTGATCACCGCCTTGGTGCCGATTCCGATCCGCGTCAGGAACATCTTCATCTGCTCGGGCGTGGTGTTCTGCGCCTCGTCGAGGATGATGAACGAGTGGTTCAGCGTCCTGCCGCGCATGTATGCCAGCGGCGCGATCTCGATGGTATTGCGCTCGAACAGCTTGGCGGTCTTGTCGAAACCCATGAGGTCGTAGAGCGCATCGTAGAGCGGGCGCAGGTACGGATCGACCTTCTGCGCCAGGTCGCCGGGCAAGAAGCCCAGGCGTTCGCCGGCTTCGACCGCGGGCCGCACGAGCACGAGGCGTTTGACCAGGTCGCGTTCTAGGGCATCGACCGCGCTGGCTACCGCCAGGTACGTCTTGCCGGTGCCGGCCGGACCGATGCCGAAGGTGATGTCGTGGTCCTGGATATGCCGGATGTAGAGCGCCTGGTTCGGTGTGCGGCCGTGCAGGTCGGTGCGACGCGTGCGCAGGAGAGGAACGTCGTCGACGTCGGTTGCCGGTATCGGACCGGCGAGGACCGCATGTCTGGTCGCCAGTTCGACGAGCCCGAGCTGGATGTCGTCGACGCTCAGCGGTGCTTCGGCGCGTTCGTAAAAGCGCTGCAGCGCGGCGGTGGTCTGCTCGAGCTGCCGCGGCATTCCGCGCAGGGTGAAGGTCGCGCCACGCCGTGCAATCGTCACCTCCAGCGCAGCCTCGATCTGCCGGAGATTGGCGTCGAGGGCACCGCAAAGGTTGGCCAGCGCGCGGTTGTCGAGCGGCGCAAGCGTGATTTCAGCGCTGACGGATTTCAAGCGGACCTTGCTCTACACGCCTTGCCGCTGCAAGGGCGCCTTGAGCGCCTCGTCGAGCGTCGACAGGCTTTCGGCGATGTGCGCTTGAGTCTCCTTCGACAGCCTGGTTTTCACCGGCACCGCCTTCAACTCGTCGCGCAGCGTCCGCGCATCCTGGCGCAGCAGCGCCCGCGCGTCGGCGGACATCGTCGCCGACGGCCGCACCAGCGCGGTGGCGACGCGGGCCAGGTGTTCGCGCTGGAGGCTGCGTCGCAAAGGCGTGATCTCCTGCCCCGTCTTCAATTCGCTCCAGACCGCGCGGTGCAGCGATGCGTACAGTTCGGAAAGCCGAAATCCGCCCTTGGGGTCGTCGAGCTTGAGCTCACTGTCGATGATGCGCAGCGCCACGGTATCGCTCATCAACACGTTCAGCACGTCGCGCTGGATTTTGAGCACCTGTCCCGGGAGCGAGTAGTCGACGCCCGACGTCGAAAGCCCGACATTGAACACGTCGCCGCGATCGAGATAGTCGACCTGCAGTCGGCGCATGAACGCCGGCTTGAAGCGGAAGCTGTCGGACGAGAATATGCCGGCAGCGATGATGTCGAGCGCTTCCCGCTGTTGCGCGGCGGTGACCGGATTCAGCGGCGGCCGCGGACTGCCGGCGTGATCGCGCAGCGTGCTTACGCCGCCGATGTATTTGGCGACCGTCAAAGACGACTGTCCGACGACGATCAGGCCACGGCCGACCGTGCGGCGCAAGATGACATAGGATTCGCCAGGCGCCAGCTCGCGGTCCTGCCAGCGGTCCCACAGCTCGCGCGCAAGCAGCAGGCGCCGTCGCGCAAATTGCAGCGGGTCGTTGCCGAGATCCCCGGTGTTGGCTTCGGGGTCGATGCCGAAGTTGCTGTCTTCGTCGGTGGCATAGGCGAGCAGCGGTTCATTGCTGCGCGAGGCGATCTTGCGCAGTTCCTCGCGCTCCTGCTCCGGCGCGATCTCCTTGTAACCGTACTCGATGGCCCAGTAGTCGTATGGCCCCAGCGTGTTCATGCCGTACGTTCCCTGCCGTTCTCCGGGCAACGCGATGTTAACCGCGTTGTATTCCATGACCGATCCGCCGATGCCGCGTTCGCGCGTGAACTCGACATCGTTGAGCTGCGCCTGCGTATAGACGGTCGAAGCCCTGAAATTGTGGCGCAGGCCGAGCGCATGCCCGACCTCGTGCATGGTGATTTCCTTGACGTCCTCGAGCACGAAGGCCTCGGCTTCCGGGCCGTCCGGATCGAGTTCTCCGCGCGCTTCGAGCAGGTCGAAGGCGAAGTTGAGTTCTTGCGCCGCGTAGTCCTGCATCATGCACAGGCGCTCCGCGCGTCCCATCCAGGCAGCAGGCGCCGCCTGCGGGCGGATCCACTCGACACGCATGAAGCGACGGCTGCGCAAGCGCACCGGGTCGATGCCGATGTCGGCGTCGAGGATCTCGCCGGTACGGGGATCGACCTGGATCGGTCCCACCCCCCCGAAGATCGGTCGCGCCGTCGGCATCCAGCGGATCGACGCGTGGCGCGTGTCGAGCGTCTCGAAATCGGCGTCGTCGGGCTGGATTTTCGCTTGCAGCGCACCTTTGAATCCCGCTTTCTCGAACGCCTTGTTCCACTCGAGCACGCCATCGATGATCGTTTGCCGGTATTGAAGCGGGATATTGCGGTCGATCCAGAACACGATCGGCTGCTTCGGTTCGGACAGCGCAGCCGCCGGATCCTTTTTCTCGAGGCGCCAGCGCTGGATAAGATTGACCTTCGGCGTCAGCGCGGTGTCGTTGCTATAGTCGAAGCGTTCTTGCGCGAAGTAACCGATGCGGTCATCGGCCAGCCGCGGGCGCATGGGCTGATCGGGCAGTTTGGCGAAGTTGTAGTAGAAGCCGAGGAAGAGGCTTCGAATATCGGGTACCGTCGAAGGCGGTGGCGTGACAAAGTTCGCGCCAGGCGCCGGCTGGCTGACGCGCTGCAGCGCGTAGTGCGCGTTGACGTTGATTGCAACCAGGTCGCTCGTCGCCCGTGCCCGGGTGATCGACGAGTTCCTCGGATCGAAGGAATACGACTGACGGAATGTTCGCTCGAGCATGCCGTTCGCGCCGGGTATATCGGCGAACAGCAGTGCGTTGGCTTCGATGAGCACCGACTTGCGTTCGGGATGCGGCTGGCTCACGACGGGCGCGGCGCTTAGCAGGCTGTCGGAGAACGCTTCGGCCACCGCGCGCGCTTCGGGCGAGTTGGGCTTGGCGAAGTACTCGGTATTGCGCGCGATCAGCTGCACCTGCGTCGCGCTCAAGCGATGGAACGACGCGACGAAGCTGTCGCCCATCATGCCGCCGAAGAACCACTTCTCGCCAAGACCGCTCGACATGCTCATGCCGAAGAAAAATGGCTGGTCGAACTGCTCGGGCTGGATCTCGATCCAGATCTTGTCGTCGCGCTCGTAGATGTTGTAGAAGCCCGGCGTTTCCTTGGCGCCCTTGATGACTTCGGCGAACGGCTTCTGGTTGCCCAGCGCGGCAACTGCCGCGGCAGCCGCGGCAGCCGCGGCTGCCGCGGGAGATCCGTTACCGGCGCCGGGCGCAGCCGGTCGCGGCGGCGCGTTTGCCGTCGTGGCCGCCGCAGCGACCCCGGCGGCAGCGGCGGCGGCAGTGGCAACCCGCGTCGCATCGGGTACGGCCGCGGTGGCGCTGCCCGCGGGTGTTGCCGGCGCGGTCGCGCAGCCGCCCAGCGCCAGCGCGAATGCGGCGACCAGGGCCGCTGTCGGAATGGAGCGAAAATCGGGCATGCGCGTCGTCTCGATCAATGGTTGCGCCGATGGCCTGTCGCGGCGGGATCCGGATACGCCGTCATGAGCAAGCGGCGAGTTCGCCGCGCAGCGAATGCACCCGTGAAGCGGTGATCCTAACCTCGGCGTACTGCCCAATCAGACCATCGTCGCCGGGAAAGTTCACCACGCGGTTGCTGTCGGCGCGCGCCGCCAGATCGCCGGCACTCTTGGCGGCACGGCCGGTCACCAGTACGCGCTCGGTACCACCGACCATCGCCTCGCTCCGCGCGCGGTACTGCGTCTCGATGACTGCCTGCAGGCGTTCGAGCCGGGCGTGCGCGACTGTCCGCGCGACCGGGTCGGAGAATTGCGCCGCGGGCGTGCCCGGGCGGGGGCTGTAGACGAAGCTGAAGCTGCCATCGAAGCCGACGTCGTCGATCAGTTTCATGGTCTGTTCGAAGTCGGTGTCGGTCTCGCCGGGAAAGCCGACGATGAAATCGGAACTCAGCGCAAGCTGCGGGCGCACCTCGCGCAGACGGCGCACGATCGACTTGTACTCGAGCGCGGTATAGCCGCGCTTCATGGCGGCGAGCACGCGGTCGGAACCCGACTGCACCGGCAGGTGCAGGTGCGAGACCAGCTTGGGTACGCGGCCGTACGCGTCGATCAGCGCCTGCGTCATTTCCTTCGGGTGCGAGGTCGTGTAGCGGATGCGCTCCAGTCCATCGATTTCCGCGAGGTATTCGATCAAGGTCGCCAGGTCGGCGAACTCGCCCGTGTGCATCGGCCCGCGGTAAGCGTTCACATTCTGGCCGAGCAGCGTGATCTCGCGGATGCCCTGGTCGGCAAGGTCGGCAACTTCGGTCAGCACGTCGTCGAAGGGCCGCGAGACTTCTTCACCCCGAGTGTACGGGACGACGCAGAACGAGCAGTACTTGCTGCAGCCTTCCATGATCGACACGAAGGCGGAGGGTCCGTCGACCCGTGGCGGGGGCAAGTGGTCGAACTTCTCGATTTCCGGAAAGCTGATGTCGATCTGCGGCTTGCCGCTGGCGCGTCGCCGCGCGATCAGTTCCGGCAATCGGTGCAGCGTCTGCGGGCCGAAGACCACATCGACATAGGGCGCGCGCTCGACGATCGTCGCGCCCTCCTGACTGGCCACGCACCCACCCACGCCGATGATGAGTCCCGGATTGGCGGTCTTGAGCTCGCGCACCCTGCCCAAGTCATGGAACACGCGCTCCTGCGCCTTTTCGCGCACCGAGCAGGTATTGAACAGGATGACGTCGGCGTTCGCCGGCGACTCGGTCAGCTCGAGACCCTCGGCGGCGTGCAGCACGTCGGCCATCTTGTCCGAGTCGTACTCGTTCATCTGGCAGCCAAAGGTGCGTATGTACAGCTTTCGGCTCAAGGGTGATCTTGCGGCAGCGCCGGCAAGTCGTTGAAGGGGCGAAAATTATAGCAGTTGCCGACACCGAGCGTCGCGCCGTCGTGGCGCCGCTATAATGGCGACCGCAGGTGTCCGCGGTGCGCGAGACAAGGCAACTTCGCGCCGCGGGTGAAACGGGAAGCTGGTCCGTCGCGGCGCATGATTCCGCGGCTATTCCGGCGCTGCCCCCGCAACGGTAGGTCAGTGCGGGTCGACCCTGATGCCACTGTTCGCCCCGTGCGGATGGGAAGGCGGGCGACCAAGACTGACGAGCCCGGAGACCGGCCTGCAATCGGCGTGCGCCTCGATGTCGATGAGCACGCGCCGCGCTATAGGCCCATCGCGGGAGGCGAGGTCCGGCAGGACGCCCGCGACCCGCGCGTATTCCGCCGCAATTCTTCCTCCGCGATGTTCGATCCACCGCCGTGCGGGGTCGCGCGGCAATTGCGGAGATCGCTCGATGTCACGAATTTCCCGAGGGCGCCGCGCCGCCGCAGGCGGCGCTGTCTGCGTCGCCTGTGCGCTGGCGTGGACGGCGCCCTGCCTGGCACAGCCCGCGGCGCCGGCGACGCTGCTCGACCCGGTCGTGGTGACCGCGGCGCGGTCGCCGCAGCGCCTGGACCAGCTGCTCGCCGACGTGACGGTGATCGGACCCGAGGAAATCGCGCGCGCCGGCGCCCAGAGCCTGGCGGACCTGCTGCAACGTCAACCCGGCGTGCAGATCGTGACCAGCGGCGGACGCGGTTCGACGACAGGCGTATTCCTGCGCAGCGCCAACGCTGGCCAGACGCTGGTGCTGATCGACGGCCTGCGCGTGAGTTCGTCGAGTTCGGGCACCACGCCGTTCGAAGCGATTCCGCTCGACCAGATCGACCACATCGAGATCTTGCGCGGTCCGGCGGCGAGCCTGTACGGGGCCGACGCCATTGGCGGCGTGATCCAGGTGTTCACGCGCAACGGTGGTGGCACCCTTGCCGCGAACGCGAGCGCTGGCTACGGCACCTTCAACACCAGCCAGTTTGCGGCAGGGGCGTCCGGCGGCGACGGCCCGTGGCGCTTCATGCTGCAGGGCGGATACAACCAGAGCGACGGCTTCAACGCCATCGCCAGCCCCGCCAATTTCAGCTACAACCCCGACCGCGATGGCTATCGCAACGGCAGCGCCAGCGGCTCCCTTGTGTACAGCTTCGCCCCGGAGCAGCAGTTGTCGGCACAGGCTTTCTACAGCCGCATGAACGCGCAATTCGACGGCGGCCCGGATTTCGACGACCGCACGATCACGACGCTGCAGAGCTACGCGGTGGCCAGCCGCAACCGGCTGACGCCGTTCTGGAAGAGCATGCTCGAAGCCGGCGTCTCGATCGACGACAGCAACACGCAGACTGCCTTCGGACCATCGCAATTCAAGACCACGCAGCAGCAGTACACCTGGCAGAACGATTTCACGCTTCCCCTGGGCGCATTGTCGGTCGCATTGACGCGACGCGAGGAGCGGCTGGATGCCGACGCCGCGTTCGCCGTCACCTCGCGCAATACCAACGCGATCGTCGGCGTCTACCAGCTGCAGGACGGTCCGAACGCGTTGCAGGCCAACCTGCGCCGCGACGACAGCACGCAATTCGGCGGCCAGACTTCAGGTTCGTTCGCGTACGCCTACACCATCGTCCCGGGACTGCGCGCGAGTGCGAGTTACGGCACCGGGTTCAAGGCGCCGACCTTCAACGATCTCTACTTCCCCGGATTCTCCAATCCCAACCTCGCCCCCGAAACCGCGCGCAACTTCGAGGCCGCGCTGCGCTACGCCGGCACCGAGGTCAATGCGGGAGTCGTCGCGTACAAGAACCGGGTGCGCAACCTCATCGTGTTCGAGTGCGACGCCGAATTCAACTGCGCACCGCAAAACATCGCCGATGCCACGCTCGAAGGCGTCACCCTCGAATTGCAGGCGCTGGTCCGCGACACCACGGTGAAGGGCAGCGTCGACTTTGCGCGTCCCTATGTCGATGCGACCGGCAACCTGCTCCCGCGCCGGGCACGCCGCTACGGCAGCGTCGATGTCACGCAGCGCATCGGTCCGTGGCAAGTCGGCGCGCAGCTCACGGCGAGCTCGGCGCGCTACGACGACGCGGCGAACACGCGGCGCATGGGCGGCTACGCCATTGTCAACCTGAACGCCGAATACGAACTGGCGCCGCATTGGGCGCTGTTCGCCGTCGCCGGCAACGTTTTCGACAAGCACTACGAACTCGCGGCCGACTTCAACCCGATCGGCGCGAACGTATTTGCCGGCGTGCGCTACCGGTATTGATCGATGCCGCTGCGGACACTGGCGCTCGCCAGCCTCTGCTTCGCCGCGTTCGACGCGCAGGCGGTCGTCGCTGCCGTCGATGCCACCGGCACGAGCGTCGAGCTCGCGGCACCGGCGAGGCGCGTAGTCAGCCTTGCACCGCATGCCACCGAATTGCTGTTCGCTGCGGGCGCGGGAGCGAACGTCGTCGGCGTGCTCGCCCCCGCCGATTGGCCACCCGAGGCCGCGAAATTACCGAAGATCGGCGATGCCACCGCCGTCAATCTCGAAGCGGTTCTCGCGCTCAAGCCGGACCTGATCGTCGCCTGGCCGTATCTCGCGGCAGCGCAGGTCGAGCATTTGCGATCGATGGGCGTGCCGGTCTATGTCTCGAACCCGCGTACGCTCCTGGCGATCGCGGACGACATCGAGCGCCTGGGGACGCTGACGGGACAGCGCGACTCGGCCGATCGTGCCGCCGCGACCTTTCGCGCGAAGCTCGCTGCGTCGCGCAGTCGCGCCGCAGGGACCGCGACGGTCCGGGTATTCTATGAAATCTGGGACCGTCCCCTGTATACCGTCGGCGGCGGACACCTGATCAGCGCCGCGATCGAGATGTGCGGTGGCGAGAACGTCTTCGCGTCGCTGCCGTTGCCCGCGCCACAAGTGAGCGTGGAAGCCGTGCTCGCAGCGGCGCCCGAAGCGATCGTCGCCGGCGCCGACGGCGGGGTGCGGCCCGCATGGCTCGACGCGTGGCGGACGTGGCGCGAGCTTCCCGCGGTCGCGCGCGGCAATCTGTTCGTCGTCGACGCGAATCTCCTGCATCGCTCCGGGCCGAGATTCGCCGAGGGAGTCGACCAGATCTGCGAGGTGCTCGCCATGGCCCGAGCAAATCGTTCAGCAAAGCCTCGCTGACGCGCCCGAACGGGCGGCGCATCCGGTTGTCCAACGGGCTGTCCTATAATGGGTCACGCTTCGAGCCGCGCGTGCCTGCGCCGCGCCCGGAGGGATCAGCGCCAGCGCCATGAACAAAGCCTTCACCCGCGAAGACGATGCCGAAGTCGATGACGGCGAAATCGAGGACACCTCATTGCCCGCGGGCACGAAGAACTACGTGACGCCCGGAGGATTTCGACGCCTGAAATCCGAACTGGATGAATTGGTCGAGAAGGAACGTCCCGCGCTGGTCGCGACGGTGGCGTGGGCGGCCGGCAACGGCGATCGCTCGGAGAACGGCGACTACATCTACGGCAAGAAGCGCCTGCGGGAAATCGATCGCCGAATTCGCTTCCTGGTCAGACGCCTGGACAAGGCCGAAGTCGTCGATCCCACGGTTCCGCGCGACCCCGACGACGCCGACCGCGTGTTCTTCGGTGCGACAGTCGACGTGCGCGATGGACATGGCGCGGAGCGCACCATCAGCATCGTCGGCGTCGACGAAATCGACACCGATCGCGGCTACATCAGCTGGATGTCGCCGATGGCGCGGGCGCTCACCAAGGCGCGCGAAGGCGATACGGTCACGTTGAACACGCCGGGAGGCGTCGAGCAGCTCGAAATCCTCGAAGTCCGGTACGCCCCGCTCGCGTCGGGTTGACGGCTGCGAAATCTTCCGCCTATAGTCGCCCATGGATTCCGAACTCGCTGGACTCGAACAGAAGCTCGCGGCACTGCTCGCCGAGTACCATCGGCTGCGCGCCGAGAACGAATCGTTGCAACGCGAGCTGGCGCGGGCGCAGGAGCAAAGCCGCACGCTGTCGGACAAGGTGACGGCCGCGTCGGCGCGCCTCGATCTGCTGCTGCAGCGATTGCCCGAAGCCGCGAGCTGATCGCCATGGAAGATCCTTCCGCCATGCTGGACATTTCGATTCTCGGGCGCGAGTACCGGGTGGCCTGCAAGGAATCGGAGCGCGACGAACTCATGCAGGCGGTTCAATACCTCGACCGCCGCATGCGCGAGATTCGCGACGCGGGCAAGATAGCAGGTACCGAGCGCATCGCGGTGATGGCCGCGCTCAACATCACGCACGAACTGCTGGGCACGAAAAGTGCGCCGGGATCCGCAAATGGTTTTGACAGCGCGGGCATTCAGCGTAGAATTTCTGCCATGCAGTCGGCCATTGATCGTGCGATGGCGGAACAGGACAAGCTGTTCTAGCGACTGCGCCGATTGTCCCCTGCGGTGTTCGAACTGGCCTTACGTTCTTTGAACCAATGCTACCTTAGCGAGGTTGCCGCGCCTTAAGCGGGCTGGTGTGCGCTCCCTTCGCGGAAGCGCCTAATGGCCCCGGCAGGCGACCCTCTTGAACTGCGGTTCAAGACCACGGTCGGTACGGCACAGGCGGGGGACTCCTCCTGTAGGCGCGATTTGATCAATCCGCGCGCGATGGTCGCGACACGTTCAACGCTCGCTCAGCGACTCGAGAAAGGCGACCAGGTCGTCGATTTCGGACTCGGTCAGATGCAGCGGGCGGAGAATGCGTTCCCCGTCCGCGTGCAGGCGGTCCTCGTCGATTTCCGAATAATGTTTCACCACGTCGCGTAGCGTCGACAGGCTGCCGTTGTGCATGTACGGCGCGGTGCGCGCGACATTGCGCAGCGACGGTACCCTGAACTCGCCGAAATTGCGATGCTCCAGCGCGACGAAGCGCGTACCAGTGGCGGTGCTTCCGGTTGCATCGTCGTTGAACGGCCCGAGCAGGTTGTAGCGGCTTGCCTGCATGCGCCGAATGCCATCGTAGCGACCGGCGTCCACCTGCCCCGGCCCGGTGAAGAAGACGACGCCGACATCGTGAAATTCGCCGTTGGTGAAGTTCGGCCCGATGTGGCAGACGTTGCAGCGCCCGCTGCCGACAAATATTGCGAGCCCCCGCCGCGCGCGCTCCGGGTAACGCGCCGCCGCGATGCCGTCGCCCCGCGCGAGGGCGTCCCGAAAGTCGTCGAAGGGCGTGCGTCCGGTGGCAAGCGTCTCCTGATAGGCCGCGAGCGTCTTGGCGGCGTCGACGGCAACCACCTCGTCGTCGGTCGAGGGCAACACGCCGAAACTCTCGCGATAGCGACGACGCAGCACGTCGTCGGACCGAATCAATGCGGCGAGGCGCGCGGCGTCGCTTGCCATCTCGCGGGAGTCGAAAATCGGTCGCAGGCTTTGCGCCCACAGGCTGTCTCCAGCGCCGTCCCACCCGAACCAGTGCTGCAAGCGCGCATTGGCCACGCTGATCGTATTGCGGTTGGTCGGCGCCAGGCCAACGGCGCGCGGCAAGCCGTCGGTCATTGCGCGCGCCGGCTGGTGGCAAGAAGTGCAGGCGATGGTTCCCGTGCGCGAGATTCGAGGATCGTGGAACAGTGCCGCCCCAAAGGCGATCGCGTCGACATTACCCGAGACGCGATTCGACGGATCGGGCCGCCATGGCGGCGGCCACGGACCGTGCGCGAGGATCCGGGCGCGCTCGCCGTCGGAGAGAGGCGGCAGCGAAATCGGTTGCGCTAGTGCAGCGAAAGCGGCGACAGCCGCTGCGAAGGCCACGCACGCAAAGCACCTCGGGTTCATTCGAGCAGCGTCGCGGCAACCAGGCGCCGCGTCCCCGCGGCGGTCACCACGTCGAAGCGAATCTCCCAGCGCCCGGGCATGTGCAGCATCAGGCCGTCCGCGCGATACGTCCCGTCACCTTTCGCCACCACGACAGGGCGGTAGTTCATGCCGTGGCGATGCTCGGGCATCACGGCATCGACCCGCACCGCCTGCGGTACCGTTGCGGCGCCGATGGGGCACACCGCAAAATCGAGCGAGAAGTGCTTGCCGGTCTCGATCGGCCCAGGCGTACTGGCAAACACGATCTCATAGTTCGCGTCCGCGAGGCGGCGGGTCGCACCGGCGACGCGCTCGCCGCATGCGGCGGCCGCATCGATGGCGATAGCAATCGCGGTACAGGCAATCGCAGCCGCGCCGAGCGCTTTCACCGAGCGGAAGGTGGAACCCAACCCGCAAACAGAGCGTCGCCATTGCGCCAGGCGATGCGCTCGGCGAGAGGGACCGGCAGGTCCGCGAGCCACGCGCGCGACCATTGCGCGTGCTCGACGACGTAGTGCCACCGTTCCGGTGTGAAGGTGTCGGTGCCGACCATGAATCTTTCCGGAAATTCGGTGAACACCGCGCGCCACTCGGCCGGCACCTTGCCGGAGGAGCCGTGCTCGTTGCGGAAGGCGAGGTCGCACCAAAGGTTCGGGTACTTGCGCAGCATGTCGCGCACCAACTCCGGACGCTCGAATCCAGAATGCGCCCAAAGGATGCGCGCGTCCCGGTCCTGCCGGAACAGGCGCTCGAGTCCATCGGTGTCGGTATGCGCGTGCAGTATGAGTTTGTACTGCTTCGCCAGCGCCACCATGCGCTTCGGCACCGGCAGGTCGGCGTCGGCGCCGTAGACGTGGAATTCGCCGATCGCGACGTAGCGGCTGCGCGCGAGCCGCTCTTCGAGAAACGCGACGACCGTCTCGTCGCGCACCCAGGTCGAGACGTCGCCTCGACGCCGGTACGGTCGCAGCGACGGCAGCACGAGGTCGGGCGCCGCTGCGACCAGGCGCTGCGTACCATCGTCGCCGGAACTCGACACGAGCGCACGCTTGAGGCCGGCTTTGCGCATGATCGCGATGGCATCCGCGGGCGGCAGGTTCTCCCAGGCATCGTGGCTGTAGTGCAGGTGCGCATCGAAGATCGGCAAGTCGGCCGCTTCGAGGCGACCGACAATGCACAGCAACGCGATCAGCGAACCGACGAATGCGGCATGCATGCTGGCCTCCTGGTCCTTCAGCAGCCGGGGCCGGCGCCCGCCGCGTTCTGCGGCAGCGCGAGATCGAATTCGAGATCCCAATTGAACGGCGGCTTGTGACCGGCGATCTCGCCGGTGATCTTCCCCGCAAGCTTGCCGCCTTTTTTGAGTTCGCCCGAGAGCCGGTCGACCTTGACCTGTTTGTCTTTCGCGGGCTCCAGCACCCACTGGTCCTGCGTTCCCAGATCGAGCACCGTCGCGTGCTTGAAGCCGATTTCGATCGACTTCGCGGTCGCCGGCGAGGGTGTGGCGCTACCGCCTCCGGGGCAAAATCCGAGTTGCACCATGGTTCGCCCTTTCCTGAAGCGGTCGGCGCTGCTCGATCGCTGGAAGAATTCGCGCTCCTCGGGAGTGATCGGCGTGCTGCTGAACCAGATGGTCGCGCCGTTGCTTCCCGCATAGTAGGCGACTTCGCAATTCGCCAGTTCGAATTTCTGGCCTCCCATCGTGCCCTTGGCAGAGCACTTGTTCTGCGCCGAAGCGCCCGACGCAATGGCGACCAGCGCCACGATGGTGAATACGCGGATGATGTTTGCCCGAACGCTTGCGCTATGCATAGATCGCCTCCTTTTTGGTGGCGGGTTTGATGACCTACACCCGCACTTTGGCGCGTGCGGCGACTCTGCGCAAGCGCTGCAACCATCCCCCAATTCGCATAGTATGGTGGTGGGGAGCGCAGTGAGGATTCGCGTTCGTGACGGTAGTCTCGTGCTCGAGAAGGGAGAGGCGATGCAATACCTTTTGAGACTCGCGCTTGCGAGCGCCCTCGCGCTGGCGACCGGTTGCGTGCCGATGGCCCCATACCGGACGGCGTGGCACGCCGCAGCGGCAACCCAACCGCCGGAATTTTGCGATGCGGGCACCGCGCAGGCCGGGTCGCCCCCGGCGTTGCCCAATCACGAACAGACGTCCCTGTACGACCTGTATTTCGTGGAATTCGACGAGTCGGGACTGCTCTACCCCAGGGGCATGCCGAATGTCGGTATCGCCTCGTGTCATATCGAGGCCTTGATGAAGGACCTCGATGCGCTGTCCAAAGGCGGGGACGGACTCAGCATCCTAGTCTATGTGCACGGCTGGAAGCACAACGCCGCCGACACCGACAACAACGTGCAGACCTTCCGGCAGCTGCTTGCGGATGCCGCCCTCGTGGAACAGGCGAAGCAGATGCGCTTCGACCTGCCGCGGCATCGCGTGATCGGCGTCTATGTGTCGTGGCGCGGGAAGCCGTCCACGCTCCCCGAGCCTTTCCTTTCGCTCAGTTTCTGGGACCGAAAGTCGACGGCGCAGCACGTCGCCGAGGGCGAGAGCCGCGTGCTGTTTTCGCGACTGCGTGGCTTCTACGAGTTGCAGAACCGTGTCTCGCCGCCGAATCAGGGCGAAAAGAAGGTGCTGCTGATCCTGATGGGCCACAGCTTCGGCGGGCTGATCCTGCTCGAGGCGGTTTCACAATCGTTGATCACCAGTCTTTTCGAATACGATGCGACACCGGGACAGGAGAGCGTGATTCCGCGCTACGGGGACATCATCATCCTGGCCAATCCTGCCGTCGAGGCGTTACGCTACACGCCCTTGCATCGCGCCGCATCTGTGCAGCAATACGTTCGCTATCAGACGCCGATCTTCGTTTCAATCACGTCGACGGCGGATTGGGCCACTCGCGTCGCGTTTCCGATCGGGCGCTCGGTGAACACGATTTTCGAATCGGCGATGTCCGACGAGGAACGCGACGCCAACAAGAAAACACTCGGGCACATGGACCCCTACATCACACACGAGTTGCTGATGCGGTCCGACGGAGTTTCAACCTGTCCGGGTTGGAGCGCGGTGACGGACCCTGGCGCGCCGTCGGCGATGGAACAAGAGAGCAGGAATCTTGCTCTCGAGCACGACAACTCCAACCAGTTCTTCGGGCCGAATCAGGCCTCCTTGGCGCTTCAGCCCGGGTGGCAGCGCAATTTTTGTGGCGACACGGTGTTGCGTCAGCTGAAGACGGACCCGAATTCCCCGATATGGAACGTGACAACCGATGGTGAGATCATTCCTTCGCACAACGAGATCACGAAACCCGTATTCGTCAATTTCGTGCGCCAGCTCTATCACGACACCGTCATCCATCCCATCATCGTCGAGCGAGCGAAGGCAGGACAAGCGTTGCCGCCGCCGAACACACGATAGTTCCAAAAGAAAACAGGCGACGCATCGCGTCGCCTGTTTTGCGTCCGCCACATATCTGGGGCGGACTCTTGGCGCCGAAAGGCCTACGTCTTCTTCGCCCGCTTGGCGACCTTGCGCCTGACGGCCTTCTTGGCCACCTTGCGCTTCACGGCCTTCTTGGCGACTTTGCGCCTGACGGCCTTCTTGGCGACCTTGCGCTTCACGGCCTTCTTGGCGACCTTGCGCCTGACGGCCTTCTTGACGACCTTGCGCTTGATCGCCTTCTTCGCGACTCTGCGCTTGATCGCCTTCTTCGCGATGGCTTTCTTCGCGACCTTGCGCTTGACGGCCTTCTTCACGACCCTGCGCTTGATCGCCTTCTTCGCGATGGCCTTCTTCGCGACTTTGCGCTTGATGGCCTTTTTAGCGACCCTGCGCTTGATCGCCTTCTTGGTGATGGCCTTCTTCACGATCCTGCGCTTGATCGCGTCCTTCACCATCTTGCGCTTGACCGCCTCTTTCACCGCCGCTTCGGAACCACCACCTGGCATCATCGACAAAATGTCTGTCATTGCGTCTTCTCCTGTCTGAGTGATGTGACTATTATCAACTTCTACGTCTTGGCAGGTGCGCCGGCTTTTCCGATCGGTGTCGCAAATTGCCGCAACCTATTGACAAACCCTTCGCTGCCTGCTGTCTGAATTCTAGCCATATTTCGATGTATTGCAAGATTTCTTCGCCGATTTCGGACTTTGGCGACGCCTTCTTGTTGGCGAAAGGCGAATTTCAGACCGCGCGTTTGGGCGTGTTGCACGGCCACTGAAGGCCGTCTCCCGCTCCTTTGCATGCCGTCGTCGCCTCGACCGCGGCGAGAGGAAAACAGCGCCGGGACGGCGTCAAACTAATTCATCGCACGCGCAATTCTTTCTGGTGTTAGCGGCAGATCTCTTGCCCGAACGCCCATCGCGTTGAACAGAGCGTTGGCAACGGCTGCCGCGGTCGGCCCTGCAGCGCACTCGCCGACGCCCAGCGCAGGGTCGCCCGGCTGGTTCACGATCGACACCTCTACCTCGGGCGTTTCATCGAAGTGCAGGATCGGATAACTTTCCCAGGAGCGCGCGAGCACCCGGTCGCGATCCCACAGGACCTGCTCCTTGAGCGTCCAGCTGATCGCCTGGACGATCCCGCCTTCGATCTGGTTCTTCAGGCCGTCGGGGTTGACTACCTGACCGGCGTCGATTGCGGCGAAGACGCGCCGCACGCGCAAAGTCGCGCCGACCTCGACCTCGGCGATCACCGCGCAATAGGCGCTGAGATTCTTGTAGCGAGCGAACCCGAGGCCGCGCCCGCGCGTGGCATTGCCTTTCTCGCCTGTAGTCCATCCAGCAGCCTTCGCGACCACCTCGATCACTTGACGTGCCCGCGCGTCCTGCAAGTGACGTAGCCTGAATTCGATTGCATCGACGTTGGCTGCATCGGCCAGCTCGTCCATGAACGATTCGATCGCGAACACGTTGGCGAATGCCCCGAGCGTGCGCAGCGCCGATACCCGGAGCGGCATGTCGGCGATGAAGTTATAGCTGATTTCCTGTGCCGGAAAGTCGTAGAGCGGGATCGCGTTCCTGTCGGCGCCCCCCGTGGGCTGCGGCACGTCCTTCGCGGGTGGCACCGGAAACGGCGGATCCATGTGCCAGGCGGCAAGCAGGTTTATGCCTTCGCCCCACCCGGGCCGCTTGATGTGGGTATGGCTCCAGATCTCATGCTGCCAATCGACCACTCGGCCCGTCGCATCGAGCGAGCCGGCGACGCGCACGACCATCGCCGAGCCACAGGGCGACCAGGCAAGCTCATCCTCGCGCGTCCACTGTACGAGTACCGGGCGCGCACAAGCGCGGGCAAGCAATGCGGCGTCGAGCGCGACGTCGTCGGCGCCATTGTGCCCGTAACAACCCGCACCGTCCTTGTGGATCACCTCGACGTCGGCGGCGGCAACGCCCATGACCTGGGCGATCTGGCCGCGGAGGTGATGGCTGCCCTGCGTGTGCGACCAGATCGTGAGCTTGCCGCGGTCGTAGCGCGCCAGTGCGCAGGAGGGCCCGATCGAGGCATGCGCAATATAGGGCTTCGAGTAGCTTGCCTCGAGGCGTCGCGCCGAACCCGTGACGGCCGTTTCGCCTTGCCGATGCACGATTGAGCGCACGCTCGGCAGCGCCGGCAGAAAATCACGCACCTCGGTGGTCGACTGAAGCAACGGCTCCTCCTGCCATGACGCTGTGCGCCGCGCGGCCGCGAGCGCGCTCACCGCCTGTTCCTCGCGCTCGGCGCACACGCCGATGAAGTTTCCGCTGATCGTTACCGCAATGACGCCAGGCATTGCACGGATCGTGCTGGCGTCGAACGCTTTAAGCCGGGCCGAGTACGACGGCGGCCGCAGCACGCGCCCGAAAGCCATGCCCGGAAGCTCGAGGTCGTGCACATACGCCGCTCCGGTGACCTTCGCGCGAAGGTCCCGCCGCGGCGCGCTCTTGCCGACAAGCCCATGCTGCGCCGGCGTCTTCGGCGGCGCGGCGCCGGTCGCGTCGCGGTCGAGACTCACGCGTGGAGCGAGATTCCAGTAGCTCGTGCGCAGGTCGGTCCCGGCCACTTCGATAGTTCCGTCGCGTACCCGCAGCTCTGCGACGCTGACTTCGAGTTCGCGCGCTGCTGCCTCGACAAACAGCCGTCTCACCTCCGCGCAGGCGAGTCGCATCGCCATGCCACCGACCTCGATCGACTGGCTGCCGGCGGTGTACCACTCGTCCGGAGATTGCGTCGTATCCCCGGCCACGAGCGACAGTCGCTCGAGCGCCACGTCCAGTTCGTCGGCGGCGATTTGCGCGATGGCCGTCTCGATGCCCTGCCCGAGTTCGACCTTGCCGCTGAAAACCGTCACCGTCTTGTCGGCGTTGAAACGGACCCAGCGGTCCAGCCGCGGCGTAGTCTTGAGACTTTGCGGCAGCGTCAGCGGAATCATGTCTTGGGCGACGCCCGCATCGAGCGAGCTGCCGCGCGGATCGCGCGCAGAATCCGGACGTGGGTTCCGCAGCGGCAGAGATTGCGATCCAGCGCGGCCGCGATTTGAGCATCGCTCGGGTCCGGCTCGCGCGCGAGCAGCGCCGCGGCCGAGATGATGATGCCGTCGATGCAGTACCCGCATTGGATGGCCTGCTCGTCGATGAACGCCTGCTGGATCGGGTGGAGTCCTGACTCGCCGCCGATGCCTTCGATGGTGGTGATCTCGTGACCCGGGACCGACCAAAGCGGTGTGTCGCACGACTGCACGGCATTGCCGTCAAGGAGAACGTTGCACGCGCCACACTGCCCCTCGCCGCAACCGAACCGCGTCCCCTTCAGCTTCAGGTCGTTGCGAAGAATGTACAGCAGCGGGGTGTTCGGCTCGGCTTGAACCACGCGGTCACGGCCATTGACTCGAAGCTTGAACGTTTCAGCCATCGGCTCGCCGTGTCGCAGTATGAATGTCTTGGGCGCGACGCGAGCGGCCTACGCTCGGTGGCCGGCCGGAGAGGACGCAAAGGGTCCCGTGAACGACTCGATCATCGCCGCCAGGGCCTCGGGCTGCTCGAGCATCGGGCAGTGTCCCGAGTCCTCGATGTCAAGGTAGACCGCACCCGGAATTGCGTTCGCCACTTCCCGGGCAAGCGCCGGAGGTGTCGTCTGATCGAGCGCACCGCACATGACCAGCGTGGGGTTGCGAATGCCAGCCAGTCGCGGCCGCAGATCGAGCGTCGCCAGGGCCAGACAGGCGCGCGCGAAGCATGGTGCGTTTACCGCTGCGAGCGCGGCTTTGCGTGCCGCCACTACTTCGGGGTGAGCCGCCTGGAACGCGGGGGGAAACATGCGTCCGATCGCCGTGTCGAGAATTGCGCTGATGCCGGTCGTCCGAACCTTTTCCGCCATGACTCGAAATGGCGCCTTGGCCGGCTCGGGAAACGCCGGCGCCGTGTCTGCCACCATCAAGCGGCCCACGCGCCCGCCGTGCCGGATCGCCAGCTCCAACGCCACGAAGGCGCCAAATCCATTGCCGAAAACGTCGACGGTCGGCGGCAGCGAGAGCGCATCCATCACGCGAGCGACGTGGTCTGCGTGCTCGCCTACCGAACTCAGCTCGACCGGGTCCGACGCGCCGAACCCTGGCAGATTGAGACAGGTCACGCGGTGCGTCCGGGCAAGGGACGGCAGGATGCGCTCGAACACGCTCATCTCGGTGAGCAGCGAGTGCAGCAGCAACAAATCGGGACCGTTGCCGGCCTGCCGGTATTCGGCAGTCACGCCGTCGATTCGGATCGTCGCCATGTTGTTCTTGTCCGGGAAATCGATCCGGTGCAATCCCGTCGCGCTATTCGAGGTTCTTGGAGACCGGATAGTCGCGCGAATAAGTTGGGCTCGCCAGGAACTGCTTGGGATCGTATTTCCAGAATTGGCTGACGTCGGGAATGGTCTCGACGATCGTGTTGACGAGCACTCCGTCCTTGCGCTCTACTTTCCGGACGTAAATGGTGAGAATCGGCTTGCCGTATTCATCAAGGCGGATCGGGCCCATCGGGCCGCGGGCAAGGCGAACGTTGTGCAGCGCGCGCACGAACGCAGCGTTGTCCTCGAATTTGCCGTTGAGCGTCTTGAGAGCCTCCTCGAGGAACAGCCCTGCAGTGTAAGTGCCTGCGGTGTAAAACCCCGGCACCACTTTGTATTCGTCCTGCACCGCCTGCACGAAGCGCTTGTTGTCCGGCGTGTCGATCGTCGCCGTGTACCAGCTTGCCGTCACGACGCCGAGCGCCTCGTCTCCCATATTCTTCAGCACGCCTTCGTCGACGCAGGTCGGATTGCCCAGCACCGCGAGTTTGGACTTCAATCCGTATTCGTTGAACTGCCGCAAGAAGCGCAACCCGTTGGCTCCCGCAAAGCCGGCATAGACGCCATCCACATTCCGCTTGATTTCGCCCAGATAGGATCCATAGTCGACGGCGTTCAGCGGTGACCATAGTTTTTGCACGACCCTGCCGCCGTTGTCCTCGAAAGTCTGCTGGAACCCGGCTTCTCCTTCGTGACCGTAGGTGAAATCGTCGGCGATTGTCGCGACGCGCTTAAAGCCGAGCTTTTTCGCCGCGTATTCGCCAAGCACGTGCATCGGCTGCGCCGCGGTGCCGACCGCATGAAGCACGTAGTCATTGCGCTTCTGCTGCGCGAGATCATTCTGAGCGGCCGAAGTCGGCGTGATGAGCGGCACTCGCGCCTCTCTGATGTAATCGTCGATGGCCAATGCTTCGAACGTGGCCAGCGGACCGATGATCACATGCACCTTGTTGCGCTCGACCAGCTCCTGCGTCTTGGTCTTCGCTCCAACCGGGTTGCCACCAGTATCCGCGATAATGAGTTCGACCTTCCTTCCCGCAAGCGTGTTGTTGCGCTCCTTGAGGAAGACCTGGATGCCCTCTTCCATCTGGCGGCCGCCTGCCGCAAGCGGGCCGGTGCGGACCGTGAGAAAACCAATCCGGAGCGGTTCCGTTTGCGCCTGCGCGAACTCCGACGACGCGCTCGCGACCACCGCACAAAGCACAACCGTTCCAATGCTGAGCTATCTGCGCAACATCGTTCCTCCTTCGTACAAGAATTCATTGCCTGAACGGGCCGGCATCGAATGTTGGCGGTTCATCTTCTCAACGTCAACTGGAAGACCCGGCCCTCGAAGGTCCGACGGGCTGCTGGAATAGCCCCGGAGCATGCGTTGACGGATCCAGATACTGCGGCGTAGCCTTCATCCCCGTGGTCACGGTCTCAGAGGTAGTATTGTCGGCCTGCCATTTGTCACTCGATCACGAATCACGATTCGAGCCTTCCACGATGACCGCTGATTCGAACCCAATGAACGGCGCGGAGAGCCTGATGCGCACGTTGGTGGCCAACGGCGTCAATACCTGCTTCGCCAACCCCGGCACCTCCGAAATGCATTTTGTCGCCACGCTCGACAAGGTAGATGGTATGCGTTGCGTGCTCTGTCTTTTCGAAGGTGTCGTCACGGGTGCGGCGGACGGGTACTACCGCATGGCCGAACGACCAGCCGCAACGCTGCTCCATCTTGGCCCCGGACTGGCCAACGGTCTTGCCAACCTTCACAACGCGAAAAAGGCTGGTTCAGGAATCGTGAACATTGTCGGTGAGCACGCGAGCTACCACATCCGTTGTAACGCTCCGCTCACCGCCGACATCGAGGGCCTCGCCCGCCCCATGTCGCATTGGGTACGAACCTCGGCGAGTTCGACCGCGGTCGCACGCGACGGAGCGGACGCGATTGCAGCCGCCAGTGCGACTCCAGGTCACATCGCGACCCTCATACTGCCTGCTGACGCGGCATGGGGACTCGCCGACGGAATCGCGCGAGCTCCGGCGTTGCCGCGACGTCGCGAGGTGTCAGACGGGGCGGTTGACGCGGCGGGCAAGGCATTGAGGGCCGGAGAGCCAGTGGCGCTGCTGCTCGGTGGCGCGGCGGTAAGGGAAAGGGCATTACATCTGGCCGGCAAGATCGCCGCAGCAACTGGTTGTGCGTTGCTGTCCGAATTCGGCCTTCCGCGGCTTCAGCGCGGCGCCAATCGCGTGCTAACCCGACGCATTCCGTACCCGATCGATGCTGCTGTAGCGCTCTTGAAGGACTTTAAATCGGTAGTGCTTGTCGGTGCGAAACGGCCAGTCGGCTTTTTCGCATATCCCGGCAAGCCGAGCTACCTCTTGTCGGACGCATGTCGCGTCACGGAACTGGCGACCATCGAGGACAACATCGTTGCCGCCCTGGAGGCGCTCGTCGAGCGAGTTGGTGCGCGAATGCTAGCCCCGGTCGGCATGGTTGCGGTCACGCGACCTGGCTTGCCCAGCGGTCGCATCACCACAGAAGGTATTGGCGCCGTGCTCGGCGCCCTGATCCCCGAGAACTCGATCGTTGTCGATGAGGCGATCTCAACCGGCCGCGGGTTCGACTTGCCGACCGCCAGCGCGCCTCCGCACGACTGGCTGAGCATCGTGGGAGGGTCGATCGGCTTCGGGCTGCCGGCGGCCGTCGGTGCCGCGATTGCCTCGCCGGACCGGACGGTCATCGCTCTTGAAGGTGACGGCAGCGCCATGTACACGCTGCAGGCCTTATGGACGATGGCTCGCGAAAACCTGAATGTAAAGGTACTTGTGTTCGCAAACCATGGCTACCAGATTCTCAAGTCAGAGCTCGCAAGCATCGGCGTGGGCAAATCAGAGCGCAAAGCAACCATGATACTGTCCTTGGACAATCCTACGCTGGATTGGGTCGCGCTAGCCGGAGGCCATGGTGTGCCGGCGTCGCGCGTCGACAATTTGGATTCGCTGGCTTCCGAGTTTCGTCGAGCACTCGACAGCTATGGACCCAACCTGATCGAAGTGGTGATGTAAGGTTAGAGCGATCGCTCAAGACGTGCACGTCCCTGCCGAACCGCGTGGCTCACTGATTTGGCACCGCCTTGGCGAGCACGCTGCGCGCGGAACTGTGGGTGCACAGAATCAGGGCCCAGCGCGAAGCCGACAGATCTGGCGGCGCTTAGTAGGCGATCGCGTAGCAGTCGCGGCGCGGGTCGGCCCCGGCGAGCCGATTGGCCGATGCCGGATCGATCATCACGGCCGTGGCACAGCCCGACATGCCGAACGTCCGCAGCCGGCTCACATCGTGGCCGCGCGCGCGCAGCTCGTTGAACACCGCGTCGGGCACCGTTGCCTCGACGGCGAGTTTGTTGAACCCCGGCGTGTGCGGCCAGAACGATCCGTAGAAATGCAGCGTCTGCACGCGCGGCCGCTCGAACGCGGCGTGCAGGTTCGGATACCAGTCGTCCCAGAACTCCACCACGCTCAGGAAGGCCTGCAGGATCGTCTGGTCCTGGTTGTCGCCGCCGGGCGTGCCGAGCGCCATGACCGGCGTGTCGCCCTTGAAGACCAGGCTCGGTGTCAGCGTGTAGCGCGGGCGGGCATGCGGGCGGATCTGGTTGGCGCGCGTCTTGTCGAGCCAGAACTGTTCGCCGCGCACGCTCATGCCGATGCCCGTGTCACCGAGGATCACGGCGCCGGGTATCCATCCGCCGCTGGGCGTCGCGTCGAAGACGTTGCCGTCCTTGTCGATGATGGCCATGTGCGTGGTGTCCTTGGACACGCCGGCGGAGTCGCGCCCGAGCGACGCCAGCATCAACGGTTGGGACGCCTCACGTTCCGTCGCCGCCGCGGCTGTGCCGACGTTGGCCTTCCAGTACGGCCACTCCTTGACCTTCGCGTCGTACTTGAGCGGATCGCCGGCCACATACGTCCTCGACGCATGCTTCGGATCGATCAGCGCCGCGCGCTCCTTCGCGTAGGCCTTCGAGAGCAGCCCTTCGGCGGGCACCTTCACGAACGCCGGGTCGGCGTAGTACGAATCGCGATCCGCGTAGGCGAGCTTCATCGCCTCGACGATCGTGTGCAGGTAGTCGGCGCTCGCGTAGCCCATCGCGTGCAGATCGAACTGCTCCAGGATGTTGAGCGTCTGCAGCAGCACCGGGCCCTGGCTGCCGAAACCGTGCTTGTAGACAGTGTACCCGCGATAGGTCGTGTGCGCCGGCTCCTCGATTCGTGCGAAGTACTCGGCGAAATCGCTTTCATCGAACGGCGCGTCGTGCTCGCGCAGGAACGCAACCATCTCGCGCGCGATGTCGCCTTTGTAGAAACGATCGCGCGCAGCGACGATGCCGGCGGCGCGCCCGCCTGCTTTCGCGGCGCGTTCGGCCTCGACCATGCGGCGCAAGGTCTTGGCGGTCGCCGGCAGCTTGATCGTCTCACCGGGCTTGTAGCGCGTGCCGTCGGGCTTGAACCAGTACGTCTTGTTGCCGCGGCCAGTGCTCGAAGAGCGGGAGCTGGTTCTCGATCGCGCGTGCCGTGCTTGACCGCATCGGGAAGCCGTGCTCCGCGTAGTCGATCGCCGGGCTCGCCACTTCCTCGAAGCTCATCGTGCCCCAGCGTTCGAGCACCGTCAGCGCGGCGTGGAGGGCGCCGGGCACGACGGCGGGGTCGAGCCCTTCGCCCTTGAGACTCTTTTGGCGCGATAGATACCAATCCACGTCCACCGCGTGTGGCGCCCAGCCCTGGCCGACGATCGACGTCACCTTGGCGTCTTTCTTCGGATACACGAGCACCAGCGCTTCGCCGCCGAGGCTGTAGAGATCCTGTTCGAGCACGCCACCGGCGAGGAGTGCGGCCACCCCGGCGTCGAACGCGTTGCCACCTTTGAGCAGAATTCGCAAGGCCGCTGCGGTGGTGAGCGGGTCGCCCGTGGACACACCCGCAGTTGGGCCCATGATCGCGGGACGCAACGCCGCGCCAGCCGGTTGCTGATCCTGACGAGGTACTTGCGCGGCAGCGTTATGGAAGAGGTTCGCCGCAACCAAAGCTGCGGCAAGAACGCCAATTCGCGGGCGGCGGCCTATGGATGGGCTTGGATTCATAGTTGAACTCCCTTCGGGCGCCTCCCGCCCTTCTTGCGCCAAGTTTGGGGCAACAACTTGGACTTGACCGCTGAATCTCCCTAGCATCCTATCTTGACTCTCGTTCGTCGGTTGTGAATCGGCGTCGAATGGAGAGCATTTCAATTTCATCGAACATTGTTTGTCAGGTCCGATCCCGATCAGGACAGCTAGGCTGATTGCTCGCTACTTCAGCCTGAGCAGTCTCACGGCGGTCTGCCCGACGATCAACTCGCGCTCCGCCGTGGTAAGCGCGTCGAGACGCTCGACATCGCCCAGCGGATCCGCGAGCCCCATGTCGAAACAGTAGTCGCTTCCCAGGACCACCCGATCGGCGCCGACCAGGCGAATCAAGTTGGCGTTGATCTGGTCGTTGTGTCCGATCGTGTCGTAGGTGAAGCGCCTCAGATATGCACTCGGCAATTGTTTCATGTGCTTGAGTTCCGGGCGTACCTTGGTCCCATGATCAAAGCGACCGATCAGCCAAGGGAACGCCCCGCCCGCGTGCGGCAGGTTGATCTCCAGCTTCGGAAATGCGTCCAACACGCCGCCAAAGATCAGCGACGCTGCCGCGACGCCCGTATCGTAGGGATTGCCGAGCAGGTTCTTGAGGTAGTAGCGCGTCGTCCGCTCGCGGCCGATGGTGTCGATCGGGTGCAGAAAAATCGTCCAGCCCAGTTCCTCGGCCTTCGCATAAATGTCCCAGAACCGCCGATCGTCCAACTCGAATTCGTTGACATGGGTCGCGAGGTACATGCCGCGCATCCCGGGCAATTTGGCGGCGCGTTCGAGTTCCTTGAGCGCAAGCTCGGGCGCTTGCATGGGTAACATCGCGAGACCCACGAGGCGGTCCGGATGCCTGGCGTGTGCCGCCGACGCTGCGTCGTTGTAGGCCTGTGCGAGTGCGAGTCCGAAGCCAGGCGACGCCCAATAGACCATCGGCGCGGTGAGCGACATCGCCTGGACATCGACTCGCTGCCGGTCCATGCCTTCGAGGCGAAGCCCGAGATCGACGAACTGCTCGTCGAAGGCGTTGACGATTCGTTCAGTTTGGATTTTGTAGCCGCTTGCCGTGCGCTCGAGCTTCGCTCCTTCCGCAGGACCATCTCGCGCGAACAGTTTGAGCCAGTCTTCGGGATACCAATGGGCGTGCGTATCGACGACGCGGCATCCGCGCCTAGTCGGCGACGCGTGATCGTGTCGTCCTGCGGTACCCTCGGTCATCAGCTAGTGCTCCAATGCGGTTGGTTGCATTCCATCGGGCAACCGGACTCCGATACCGGATTCGTATGGCTCGAATTGCCAATCGGCATTGGTACGCCGTTCGAACCGGGGGTTATCATTGCCGGAAAGCGGCGCAAATTGCAACGTGCGCCAACATGGCATCGCAAGGAGGAGGTGGTCATGGATCGACTTGCAGCCAGTCATCGAGTCTTGACGTCTGGTTCATTGAGCGCGATGCGGCGCTTCACGCTCGCCATCGTCGCAGCGTTGCTCCCGCTGCTCGCAGCCGCGCAGTCCCCCGAACCGTATCCGAACCGACCCGTCAAGTTGCTGATCCCGTACGCGCCCGGCGGCGCTACGGACATCATTGCCCGCCACCTCTCGCCCAAGCTGCAAGAGGTGCTCGGGCAAGCGTTCGTCGTCGACAACCGCCCGGGGGCTTCCGGCAACATCGCCCTCGAGGCCGCCGCGAAGGCGACGCCCGACGGCTACACGCTGCTGGTCGGCAACGTTTCTACCAATGCGATCAACGAGAGTACGTTCGCCGACGTCATGCAGATCCGTCCGTCACGCGATCTCGTGGGCATTTCCAAGCTGGTCGAGATTCCGCACGTGGTCGTGGCGGCGCCGATGTTTCCGCCGAATTCGGTCGCCGAGATGGTCGAGTGGGCCAAGCGCAATCCGGGCAAGCTCAACTATGCCTCCGCCGGACTCGGCACGTATCCGCAGCTCGACATGCTGCGGCTGCTCAAAGCCACCGGCATCGAGGCGACGCACATTCCCTACAAGGGCGGCGCGGCGCAAATGCTTCCCGCGCTGATGACCGGGGAAGTCCAGGTCGCGTTCATCAACCTCGCCTCGACGATCGAGCAGGTCAAAGCCGGGAGGCTCAAAGTACTCGCCACGACAATGCCGACGCGCGTTCCCGAGTTGCCCAACGTCCCGACGATGGCCGAGCAGGGCTTTGCCGGCATCGGCACCAACGCCTGGCAGGCGTTGTTCGCGCCGGCGGCAACGCCGAAGCCGGTCGTCGACAAGTTGTACGCGGCGGTCGCGGAGGTGTTGTCGCGGCCCGAAATGAAGGAGATGCTAGCGCGGCAACTGATGACGGTTGCGGTATCTCCCTCGCCGCAGGAATTCACCGATCAGGTTCGTGCCGAGACGCAGGCGTGGTCGGAATTCGTCCGCGACAACAAGGTCAAGATCGAGTAAGACCCGGGCGGAGCGGCGGTTGGCAAAATCTACTCAGCTCGGTTCGCGGCCGCGCCAC
The DNA here is from genome assembly GCA_963726915.1 of uncultured beta proteobacterium. Classification (GTDB taxonomy): domain Bacteria; phylum Pseudomonadota; class Gammaproteobacteria; order Burkholderiales; family Casimicrobiaceae; genus PALSA-1003. The sequence continues at coordinate 7,493 of CAVSEA010000028.1, read as the reverse complement.
GACCTGGTCATCGCGAAGGATCTCGAGATTCCCATGCGCGACGGTGCGCGGCTCAAGGCCGACGTCTTTCGTCCCAAGGACGGAGGGCGCTTCCCCGTCATCATCAACATGGGCTCGTACCAGAAGGATAAGCTCTGGGTGCCTCCCGCTGATCTCGAGGAAGCGCCGAATGAGTACATGAATTGGGAGACGGTGAATCCGCTGTGGTGGGTACCGCGCGGCTACGTTGCCCTGCGTGTCGACAGCCGCGGCAGCGGCAAGTCGCCAGGACGCACCGATCCCTGGTCGCCAACCGAAGCGCGCGATTTCTACGACGCCATCGAATGGGCCGGCAAGCAGCCTTGGAGCAACGGCCGCGTCGGCACCAACGGCATATCGTACTTCGCGATGACGCAGTGGTTGGTCGCGGGCCTCAAGCCGCCGTCGCTCAAGGCAATGATCCCGTGGGAGGGCGCGGCCGACATGTACCGCGACTTCGGTTATCACGGCGGCATTTTCTCGTTCACTTTCGTCGTGAATTGGTACAACAACCATATGGCGCACCACCTCCTCGGCAAACCGCAATCGACGTCTCCCGACGCGTTCGCGACGCCGTGGGTATGGGAATACATGCGCTACAGCCTCGACAGCGAGTGGTACCACGGTCGCCAGGCGGCGTGGGATAACATCGAGTGCCCGCTCTACAGCGTCGGCAACTGGAGCGGCATGGGACTGCATCTGCGCGGCAACACCGAAGGGTTCATGCGCGCCGCTTCGAAACACAAGAAATTGCGCATCCACGCCGGGACGCACTACCACCCCTTCTACTCCGCGGAAGGTCGGCTCGACCAGTTGCGTTTTTTCGACTATTGGCTGAAGGGCGTCGACACCGGGATCATGCAAGAGCCACCGGTAAAGCTGCTGATACGCAAGGGTGGGCATGGCAACTCGGAATGGCGTTTCGAGAACGAGTGGCCGCTCAAGCGCACGCGGTGGACCAAGTATTTCCTGAAGCCGCCGGCGCGTGGGGGCGACGAAGCGGTGTCTGGGGCGCTGGTCAAGGAGGCGCCGCGGAAGGCAAGCTCGGTTTCCTACTCCGCCAGCGGCATGACCAAGGCCGGCGTCGCCAGCGCCTCCTGGACGTCGACGGCGCTCGCCGGCAGCCTGCCGCCGATGGGCGTGTCGTTCACCACCGATCCGCTCGACGACGACACCGAGGTGACCGGGCCGGTCGTACTGGTGCTGTGGGTGGCGAGTAGCACCGAGGACATGGATATCTTCGCGACCATTCGCAACATCGCGCCCGACGGCCAGGATGTGTTCGAGCTGGGCCAGCAAAGTCAGCCCGTTCCCGTGGCCAAAGGGTGGCTCCGCGCCTCGCACCGCAAGCTCGATACTGCGCTGTCGCTGCCGTATCGGCCGTATCACACGAACACCGAACGCGATACCCTCGAGCCCGGCGAGCCGGTGCGCGTGGAGGTCGAGATCTGGCCGACCTGCATGGTGTTCAAGAAGGGCCATCGCATCCGGCTCGATGTCCAGCCGCGCGACGGCATCGGCAGCGCGCCTTACACGCACTACGCGGCCGACTACAATTCAGGAACGAACACGATATTCGCCGGTGGCGCGCGTGCCTCGTATCTGCTGCTCCCGATCATTCCCCGCCGCGCTTGACGCCGACGCGGAGCGCCGATAGGTTTGTCGTGTTTGCCAATAAGTCTTGACGGAGGATCCGATGGAAATCCAACGCATCGACCACTACTCGATCCGCACGCTCGACGTCGAGGCGACACGCAAGTTCTACACGGAGATCATCGGACTCCGGGTCGGGCCGCGGCCACCCTTCGATTTTCCTGGCCTGTGGCTCTACAACGGAGAACCACCCACCGACCTCGATCTTGCCAAGGGCAATTACGGCATCGTGCACGTGATGGGTGTCGACCGCGATAATCCGCAGGCACTCATCGACTACATGGGTGGCGCCAATCCCGATACGCAGTTGGGGAGCACGGGTGCACTGGACCACGTCGCACTGGCCGTCACCGGTCGCGCAAGCATGCTCGAGCGTTGTCGTCGGAATGACGTGAGCTATTTCGAGCGCGCTGTGCCGGTCGTAGGCCTGCACCAGGTTTTCATCAAGGATCCGAACGGCATTACCATCGAGCTCAACTTCCCTGCATACGAGGCGCCGCAAACGGAGAGCAACACCACTGCCGCCGCCGCTTGAGTCGCCACTACATTGCAGGTGGCGGGACTTGGGTCCGAAACCAATCCGCGATCTGCTCGCCGGTCCAATGCAGCACGCCGGGCTTCCCGAGCACGTGCCGATACAGTTGTTCGAGATAGCCGATGCGGTGCGGGACGCCGGAGACATAGGGATGAACGCTGATCGCCATGATCCGTCGTGATCCGGCACTTTCCTCGTAGAGGCGGTCGAACTGGTCGCGCCCCCGGCGCAGCATTTCCTCTGCCGAGTGGTGCTGCACGACCATCATTGCGATATCGTTGATCTCGACGGTGTAGGGTACCGACAGCACCGGGCCGTGCGCGGTCGCGATATACACCGGCTGATCGTCCAGCACCCAGTCGGCGACGTATTCGATACCGGCCTCGGCGAGGTGGTCGATGGTATCGAGCGTTTCGGTCAGGCCAGGGCTTTCCCAGCCCCGCGGCGCCTTGCCGGAAACCGCGCGGATGGCCTCGATCGTGTCCCGGATCGAGGTACGCTGGTCGTCGACCTTGTGCATCGGCGTCTGCACCCAGCCGTGCCCCATGAATTCCCAGCCGGCGTCATGCGCCGCCTGCGCGATGCGCGGGTAGTTGCGGCATACGACACCGTTGATCGCGAGCGTCGGCGTGACGCCGAATTTCTGCATGCATTCGAACAGCCGCCAGAAGCCCACGCGCATGCCGTATTCGTGCCAGGCCCAATTCGGGAGATCAGGCAGCAGGGGCTGACCCATCGGCGGCGAGAGCACGGTGCGCGGCATGGGGCGCTCGATACCCCAGTCCTCGACGTTGACGATGGTCCAGACCACCATGCGGGCGTCGCCCGGCAGAACGAGCGCCGGCCGGTCGACGATTGCAGAATAAGGAACGCGCTCGCGTGGAACACGTGGCGCGCTCATCGGGCGGAATTTTCCATGAACTAGCGCTTCAGGAGTGCGGTGCCATAGAGCCCGGTGGGCTTGATCAGAAGAATGAGCAGCATCATGGCAAACGGTGCCATTTGTGCCAAGGGCGCATAAATGAGGGACCCGATCGAGACGACCTGCCCGACGATGAGCGCGGATATCAGGGTTCCTTTGATGCTTCCCAGGCCGCCGATGATGACGACCATGAATACGAACGCCAGCACCTCGAGACCCATCGTGGGATCCACCATGATCAGTGGCGCATGCAGTCCCCCGGCCAGGCCGGACAGCGATCCGGCGATGATGAAGGTAATGGTGAACAAGCGCGACACGTTGATACCCAGGCCTTCGACGTGCTCCACATCCTCGATACCCGCGCGGATCGCCTTTCCGGTAATGGTTCGGTTCAGAAAGATCCAGATCCCCAGATAGACAAGGATGGCGGCGCCGACGACCACCAGCCGGTAGACCGGTACGTCCGTGCCAAGGATGCTGGTCTGAATCTCAATCGGCACCGGCACCGGACGGGGAACGACCCCCCAGAAGAATTTGATGATGCCGATCCCGCCGATCAGGATTCCGAACGAGGTGATCATGCTGAATGTCAGTTGGCGCTCGTAGATGCGCCGAAAAATCAGTCGCTCCACGGCGAACGCGGCAACGCCGGACACGACCGTGCCTCCCAGCACGCCGAGCCACACGCTGCCCGTTGCCAGGCTGAGCGAGTAGGTGAGGTACGCACCGATCGAGTAATAGAGCAGCTGGTCGAGGCTGACGATGCGCATCAGCCCGAAGCACAGCGACAGGCCGATTGCCATCAGAAAATAGATGCTCCCGATGCTCAGTCCGAATATCACCCCGGAAATCAGCAGTTGCGTGTCCATCAGCGCCGTGGCTCTGCAACGTCGGCTGGTCGATCAGCCGTTTCGGTCGTGGCGCTCCGCCTGGTCAATAGCCTTTCCAGCCGGGGCTGAAGCGTGCCCCAGATGCCTTTTTCCCCGGCGAGCATGATGAACACCAGCAGGAAGCCGATGAAAAGTTCCCAGTTGCCGATCAGCTTGCTGATCACGTCTTTCATGCCGGTGTAAGCGAACGCGCCCACGATCGGTCCGTAAAGCGTGCCCGCCCCCCCGAGCAGCGTGACGATCACCGGATCGGCGGCGCGGGATGGACTGCTCATCTCCGGGCTTACGAATCCCAGATAGACGGCATACATCGCGCCGGCCAGCGCAGTTGTCGTATTGGCGATCACGAAAGCGAGCAGCCGGATGCTGAAATTGCTGTAGCCGAGAAATTCGAGCTTGTCTTCGTTGATCTTGGTTGCCAGGCAGCACGCACCGTAGAGCGAATCGTCGAGATACTTGTAGAACACCCAGACGGCGAAGGCGACCAGGAGCGCGAAGATGAAGAAATCCTTCGGTTTGGTCAGGTCAAGTACCGGCGTGGAGGCGAGATTGGTCAGGAACCACAAACCGTTGTCGCCGTGGGTGATGCCCGCCAGGACCTTCTGCATGAGATAGAACACGATCACCGCCAGCGCCAGATTCACCAGCGCGAAGTAGTCGCTGCGCAAGCGCACGAACAGGGGCCCGACGAGGCAGGACACGGCGATCCCCGCCAGCACACCGAGAAGGATGCCGACATAAGGATTGGTGCCGAAGTAAAACAGATAAAAAGCGGTCGCATACGCGCCGACTGCCAGGTACGCGGGCTGCCCGAACGATATGAACCCGACTCGCCCCAGCAGGAAGCTGCAGCCCATGGTGTAAATCGAGAAAATGACGACCTCGATGACGAACGGCAGCGGCAGAAAAATTCTCGAAACTGCCAGCAGCGAAAACGCCAGCAGCAGGCCCCACCACCAGTGAACGGCCCTCATCATGCCAGCACCCCTAAGGGCCTAGAGATAGCGTTCACAACTATCCGTGTTGATCGAGCCCCGGTCTGCGAGCTCGGCCACGATACGCCCCTCTTTCATGGCGTATACCTTGTCCGATATTGCGCAAACCAGAGGCAGGTTTTGCTCGACGATCACCAAAGCAGCGTTTTTGCTCAGTTCTCCGAAAACATGTTTCAGGTGAGAGACGATGCTTGGCGCCAGTCCCTCGGTAGGCTCGTCGATGAGCAATACTTTCGGACTGCCCAGCAGTGCCCTGCCGATCATCAGCATCTGGCGTTCGCCGCCGCTCAGGAAGCCCGCCTTGCGGTCCATGAGCACTTTCAGCTTCGGGAAATACGCCGTGACGCGATCCCAGTTGTAGTCCCCGGTGGCGTAGCTGCCGAGTTCCAGGTTTTCCTTCACGGTTAGATCCGAAAACACTTTCTTGTCCTGCGGAATGTACTTGATGCCCAATTTCGCAATATCGTAGGACTTGCGGCCGACCAGGTTGCTGTGGTCTGACGTGATGGATCCGGCGCGCGGTTTGAGAAATCCCGCGATGCTCCTCAGGAGCGTGGTCTTGCCGGCGCCGTTGCGGCCCACGCAGGCCACGACCTGGCTTTGCCGTACGCTGAGATCGACGTTAAACAGGACCTTGGACTCGCCGTAGGAGACGTTGAGACCCTTGACGGTCAGCACCTCCTGGTTTGTCGTCATGACCCGGCAGGCTCGCTGACGTCCAGCTCGACGTCGATCTGCCAGTAGCTCTTGCGTACGTCAGGATGCCGTAGGGTTTCCTCGTACCCACCGTCCGCGATTATCTTGCCCTCGTGCATCACGGTAAGTCGCTGCAGAAAGTCTTCCACGTGCGATATCTTGTGCTCGACGATCAGGATGCTCTGCTTGCCCACGTGCCGGCGCAACACATCCAGCACGCCCCTGATCTCCGATTCGGCAAGGCCGGCGAGGGGTTCATCCAGCAGCAGCACCTCGGGTTCGGTGAGGACCGCCATCGCGATTTCCAGGCGTCTTTTTTCCCCCAGGCTGAGATGCTTGACCTGCCTGTTGCGCAGGCCCTGCAGGTCGAAGGTCTCCAGGATCGCGAGGATTTTCTCTTCCTGGCGAAAGCTCTTGCTGGTGCTGAGGACCAGGCGCAGCAACGACGATTTCTTGTGCGCCCTGAAGAACGCCAGCACAAGGTTGTCGACGACGCTGAGGTTGTCGAAGGTCGAGGTCAACTGAAAGGTGCGCATCATGCCGATGGCGACCCTATCCTGCGGCGCCATGCGCGTGATGTCGTTGCCCTTGAAGAGAATGCTCCCTTCGTCGGGAAGGTAATACCCCGTCAGCAGGTTGAAGAACGTGGTTTTGCCGGCACCATTGGACCCGATGATGCCGGCCACTTCGTATTCGCGCAGCGAATAATCGACCCGATCGACCGCGACCAGCCCGCCAAACCGCTTCGTGACACCTTCGGCCTTGATGATTTCCGTGCGCAGGTCCGTCGTCACGGCCAGCTCTGATCAAGCGTTGCACACAAGTGCAGGATGGAACCTCCGGGCGTCGCGGTCAGGACATCAATAGCCAAGCGACTTCAGTGTCGGCATCACGGCCTCGCCACCCGCGGAACCGATGACTGTGAACAGATCCCACTCGTTCTTCTGCTCCTTGGGACCCTTTCCCTTCACCAGGAAGGCGGCGTACTTGTATTCGGCCGCGTGGTCTTCGCGCCAACTGGCAGGGCCTTTGACCGAGTTGAATTGGCCCTTGTTCGCCATCAGCGCTGCAGACACTTTTTGCGGTTCAAAGGACTTGGCGGCTTCGAAGCCTCTGAACATCTCCATATAGCCGATATAAGCGATGGCTGCATAGGCATCCGGCGGCTTGTTGTATTTGCCGCGATAAAGGTCGGTGAATTCCTTGGCGCTCTTTGCCACTTCCTTGTCGGGGAAATCGCTCAGGTCGTAGTAGAAATAATGCATCGAGTAGACCCCCTCGAGCGCTTCCGGGGGCAGGCCTTTGGCGACCACGTTCGTGATGAACGCGTTGAAAATCGTCATTTCCTTGTTGAGCCCCATCTGATTGACCTGCTTCAGGAGCGCAACGGCATCCGCCGCGAATTGCGACGCGATGAAAACATCCGGCTTTGCCGCGCGGACTTTCTGCAAGACGGTCGTGTAGTCGCTGGTCCCTAACGCAACCTCGTCGTACCCGACGATCTCGGCGCCGCCTTCCTTGGCGGCGGCAGTCGCGCCGTCTCGCATGTCCCAGCCCCAGCTGTCCGCCCGGGCGAGGAAGAAGATGCGCTTCTTGCCCAGCGTTTTGACAGCCGCCTGGCCCGCCATGTAGCCCACGGTCCAGGGGCTGTATGCGGTGGCGAAGGTGGAATCGGCCAGCTTGCCTTTCTGGAACGCTTCCTTGGACATCACACAGACGGGAAAATAGGGAAGCGGCTCTTTGCTGACCATGGCGTTTATCGCATAGGCGAGCGGCGCCCACGT
>CAVSEA010000027.1:0-14881 GCA_963726915.1 uncultured beta proteobacterium | reverse complement strand
GAGGCCGATGATCCAGGACAGCAGCAGCAGGAGCCCGACGCGCATGAACATGGCCAGCAGCAGGCCGATCTTGCGCGCGACCTCGCGTTGCGCAACCGGCAGCTTCTCGACGAGGATCGAGATGAAGATGATGTTGTCGATGCCGAGTACGAGCTCGAGCGCGACCAGTGTCGCGAAGGCGATCCACATTTTCGGGTCGGCGAGAAGTTCCACGTCGGTTCCGCGTCATTGGCAAGGTAATAGGATACATGCGGCTCCAGCAGGTGCTGAATGCCACGGTTTTGGTATAATTCGCGCCGGGCGCCCGTAGCTCAGTTGGATTAGAGTACCTGGCTACGAACCAGGGGGTCGTGGGTTCGAATCCTGCCGGGCGCGCCAATTATTCAAGGGCTTGCGATGATGCGAGCCCTTTTTGCTTCCGCCGCGGCCAGCCCCTAGGCACGTGAACGCGCCGCAATTCGAGGGCCTGGCCTGTCTGCGATACCGTGGAAATTCCAACCCAAGGAATCAAATGAATTTCATCAAATCCGCAATTCTTTTCGCCGGTGCCGCGGCATTGCTTGCCCTAGGCGCGTGCAATCCAGCCACCGAGTCGAAGCCTGCCGCACAGGCACCGCAAGGCCCGGTTGCCGTAACGGTGAACGGAATCGCGATCAGCCAAAGCAAAGTCGAGATGATTGCCAGGCAGGGCGCCAGTTCCGGCCGTCCTGACACCCCGGAAACAAGAAGCAAAATCGTCGACCAGCTGGTGCTCCAGATGTTGGCCGCGGACGAGGCAGTCAAGAAGGGTCTGGACAAGACGCCCGAGGTTGCGGATCAGATCAATACCATGAGGCAAACCATCCTGGCCAACGCCTACGTGCAGGACCTCCTCAAGAACGGTTCGGTCACCGACGACGCGGTCAAAGCCGAGTACGAACGCATCAAGGCAACGGTCACGGGTAACGAATACAAGGCGCGGCACATACTGGTGGAGAACGAAAGCGAAGCCAGGGACATCATCGCCAGGCTCAGGAAGGATCCCGGGGCCTTTGCCAAATTGGCGATGGAACGATCCAAGGACCAGGGCTCCAAGGCCAACGGTGGTGACCTCGGATGGTTCGACGCGAGCAGAATGGTGCCGGAATTCGGCGCAGCGGTGAGCAAGCTGGAAAAGGGCAAGTTCACGCAGGAGCCGGTCAAGACCCAGTACGGCTACCACGTCATCCTGCTGGACGACACCAAGCCGATCGAGGCGCCTTCGCTGGACGAGGTCAAGCCCCAGCTGACCCAACAACTGCAGCAGCAAAACGTCAAGAAGCAGCTCGACGCGCTCAAGGCCGGCGCCAAGATCGAGATCGCTAACGCGTTGGCCCCGGCAGCACCCGCGGCAACGCCGGCAAAGTGAGTGACCTACCGATTCCAAGTCGAAAATCGCCTCGTCTCTTGTCACGCAACGGCACCGAACGCCTTGACAGCATTCACGGCCGCGGACTAGTATTTTTCAAAATATGACAAGGTTTTGCGTGTAGCGCAAAACGCTAGCTTTGCGCACCACGCGCCCATCGGCCCACGGTTGGAGCTATTCGTCTGCGGTGATGAATCCGTTGATTTTTCGACCCAACTTCTTATGCCTTGACGGACGCGAATGCCAGGCGGACGACCAAAAACGCGGCAAGAACCCGAGGCCGTCAAAAGCGTATCCAAGGTACTCGATATCCTCGAGCACCTCGGCGCGTCGCAGCGTGCCGTAAGCGTGTCCGATATCGCGCGCGCGACTGGCTTCAACGTGAGCACCGCATTCCGGCAGGTACAGACGCTGGTGGCTCGTGGTTATGTCGAGCAGGACGTCGACCATCTGACGTATGTGCTCGGTCCGCGGTTCTACCAGCTCGCGAGCGGCTATCTCAAGGGCATGGACATCGCCTCGCTCGCCCGGCCGCACCTGGAGTCGTTGCGCGACGTCGTCGGCGAGACCGCCTACCTCGTCATCCTGAGTCACGGCGAAATCGTGCAGCTGGCCAAGGCCGATGGACAGCAGGTCGTCAGCGCATCCATCCGTTCTTCGCAGCGCGAGCCCGCGTACTGCACCGCCACGGGAAAGGTGCTGTTATCCGGCCTGGCACCCGAGGCGCTCGATCGATATCTCGCGTCGGTGAGCCTGAAAGCTTACACACCGCAGACGATCACCGGTCGGACCGGGCTCAAGCGTGAGCTGGCGACCGTTCGCAAGCAAGGTTACGCGCTCGACCTCGAAGAGTACGCCGAGAACCTCTGTTGTATCAGCGTGCCGGTGCGTGATCCGCACAGCGGTTCGATCGCTGCCGCGATCAGCCTCGCGATGCCCAAACTCCGATTCCGCCGAAGCCATGTCCCACGCTGGCGCGGTCTCCTCGAGGGGAAGGCGGCACTCATCTCACGCCAGCTCGGCCTGATCGATACCTAAGGTCATGCGCGCTACGCGCACTCATCCGGAGACCTACGATGCCATTCGTGACCATCAAGATCCTCAAGGGTCATTCGCAGGAGCGCAAGGACGAGATCTCGCGCCGCGTGACCGCTGCGGTAAGCGAGGTCGCCCAATTGCCCAAGGAGGCGGTCTGGGTCGTGTTCGAAGACGTGACCGCCGAGGACTGGTACCTGGGCGGGACGACGGTCGGCGAGCTCAAGAAGACCGGCAAGCTATGAGCGTCGAGATCCGTGATCAGCGCTTCGTGGACGTCGTCGGCGCCGGCGTCGAATATGAGCGTTTGGCGAGTGGTCTCTTGTTCACCGAGGGACCGCAGTGGGATCCGCGCCAGCAGCGCCTGCTGTTCACTGACATTCCGGGGAACGCGATTCTGCAGTGGAGCCACGCCGCGGGCGTTCGTGCATTTCGCGCCCCGAGCGACATGGCGAACGGCTTGACATGGGACCGGGATGGACGCCTGCTGTGCTGCGAGCATGCGACGAGTCGCGTGACCCGCATCGAATCGGACGGCACCGTCACGGTGATCGCAGCCGCGTATGAAGGCAAGGAGCTCAACAGCCCCAACGACATCGTCGTCAAGCGCGACGGCGGCATTTATTTCACCGATCCGACTTATGGCCGCATGAAGTACTACGGCGTGGCCCGCGCACCCGTTCTCGGCTTCCGTGGCGTGTACCGCGTCGAGCCTGAGGGCGCGCGCATAAGGCTCCTTGCCGACGACTTCGCGCAGCCGAACGGCCTGTGTTTCTCCATCGATGAGCGACAACTGTTTGTCAATGATACCGAGCGCATGCACATCCGCGTCTTCGACGTTGTCAGCGACGGCACGTTGCGCAATGGCCGCCTTTGGGCGGAGTTGTCAGGCGAGGGCGCAGGTGCGCCGGACGGCATGAAGATCGACAGCGCGGGAAATCTCTACTGTTGCGGACCTGGTGGTATCCACGTCTTCGACCGGGACGCAACTGTCCTTGGCGTCATCCGGGTTCCCAGGCCCGTCGCGAACTTCACATGGGGAGAAGACGACCTGAAGAGTCTCTTCATCACCGCGACGGACAACCTCTATCGCGTCCGGGTGCGGGTGCCGGGACAGTCAGGCGTCTCCGCCTGAATCGAGCATAAAGAAACATTACTGGGGATCCATCGTATGGTGCGAGGGACTGCGGTTGAATTTCGCAGCCTTCGGTGCCCATAATGGGCGCAACGAGTTGACTTCTGGTGTCCCGATGTAAGGACTCCGGAGTCGGGCAAGCAGTCGAGACCGGGACGCCATGACGTCGCTGCCGATTGCGCGGTTGGTCGCAAATCGTGATCAAAGGAGGCTTTAATGCAATACCTTACCTGTACTGCCATCGTGACTGGATTGCTCGCGGCCGGACTCGCCACGGCCGCGCCGCCCAAGGTTGTGTCGCTGCCCAACTCCGATGCGCAGTGCTTCGCGCCGTGGGCCAGCAATACCAAGTTGTTCCAGTATCCCGCGAAGAAGGGGCCCTACCGGATCGCGCTCGCCAATGGATACATCGCCAACACCTGGCGCATCCAGATGATCAAGACGGCGAAGGCCTATGCGGCGCAGCCCGAGGTCGCCGCTAAGCTCAAGGAGTTCAAGGTCGTCTCCACGGGCGAAGACGTCGCCGCGCAGATCGCCGCGATCAACAACTTCATCGATTCCGGCTACGACGCGATCGTGGTCAACGCGCAGAATCCGGCGGCGTTCAGGCCCGTGATCAAGCGCGCCAACGATGCCGGCGTCGTGCTGGTCGCCTTCGACAATATCCTCGATACCGAAGAAGCGATCAACGTCAACGTCGATCAGAAGGGTCTCGGCAAGTACTGGGCCGAATGGCTGGTGAAGAACGTGCCGAACGGCGGCAAGGTACTCGAAGTGCGCGGTGTCTCGGGCACCTCCGTCGATCGCGACCGCCACGAGGGTATCCAGGAGGTTCTGAAGGCCTCCGGCAAGAAGTGGGACACGGTAGAAGTGATCGGCAAGTGGGACGACCCGACGGCGCAAAAGGTAACGGCGGACGCGATCGCCGTACACAAAAAATTCGACGCGATCACGGCGCAAGGAGGCGACACCGGCGTCGTCCAGGCGATGATCGACGCCAAGCATCCTTTCGTGCCCTTCGGTGGCGAGACGGAGAATGGCTTCCGCAAGTTCTGCGCCAAATACGGGGCGCAGGGCCTCAAATGCTCCTCGGCAGGCACCGGGCCGGCCCAGGTGGCGGTGGCGATCAAGACCGCGATCGCGGCGCTCGAGGGAAAAGTCGTGCCGCAGTCGGTAAAGCTCCCTCTGGCGAAAGCCGAGTACCCGAACATGAAGGAAGGGGCCGACTACTACCCGGGTCAGAGCGACAATTTCTTCGTCGGCAATTCCTTTCCGACTTGCGGCATCAACTTCACTGCGCAGGAAATCATGGGGCAGAGCGAAGCAAACAAGTAGATGTGATTGTGGGGATTGCAGAGCTGCGATCCCCGCATCCAACCATGTGCTTCGCCAAACCTACGCCTGAGGCTCGCGAGTGCCCATATTGAGCGTTCGCTAATGAGTCTGCTCGTCATGCAAGGCGTTTCGAAGCGCTTTGGCGGCGTGCAGGCACTGCAGCGTGCCGACCTGGTGATCGAAGCCGGCCGCATCCATGGAGTCCTCGGCGAGAACGGCGCCGGAAAATCGACGTTGATCAAGATCATGGCGGGCGTCGTCGCGCCCGACGAGGGCAGGATGCTGCTCGACGGCGTGCCTGTGTCGTTCGCATCTCCGGCAGCCGCTAATGCCGTCGGCATCGCGTGCATCTTCCAGGAACTGTCGCTGATTCCCGATCTGTCGGTGGCGGATAACATCGCAATCAGCAACCCGCCGCGTCGCTTCGGATTGATCGACCGTCGAGCGCAGCGCCATATGGCGGAAGAGGCATTGTCGCGTGCCGGCGCCGACAACATTCATCCGTTGGCGCTGGTCAAGGACCTGCCGCTGTCGCGCAGGCAAATGGTCGAGATTGCCAAGGCGCTCGCGCGCAAGCCACGCATCCTGATCCTCGACGAAGCGACTTCGGCGCTGACGGCCGCCGACGTGACGAAGATCTACGCGGTGCTGAAGCGGCTGCGTGCGGAGGGCCTTGCACTCGTTTACATCTCGCACCGGATGCACGAAATCACCGAGTTGGCGGACGAGTGCACGGTGTTCTGCAACGGCCGTAGCGTCGCGACTTACGCTGCGGGCACGAAGACTGACAACGAGGTCGTCGAGCTGATGATCGGCCGCGAATACAACGCGGTTTTTCCGGCACGTACGGAGCGAAAGGTGCGCGAGACGCCGCCGCTGCTCGAGGTGCGCAAGCTTGGCTGGAGCGATCGGCTGAACGATATTTCGCTGCAGTTGCATGCCGGCGAGGTGATCGGTCTGGGCGGACTCGATGGTCAGGGCCAGCGCGAGCTGCTGCTCGGGTTGTTTGGCGTGTTGCGCGGGACGACGGGCGAAGTGCTGATCGAGGGCAAGCCCGTGGCCATTACCGGCCCCAGCGTGGCGAAGCGCAGGGACATCGGGATGGCGCTGATCCCGGAAGATCGCAAGACCGAAGGACTCATGTTGCCGATGTCGGTGCGTGACAATCTCTCGTTCTCGGCACTCGCGACATTGTCACGATGGGGCATCATCGACGCGGCCGCCGAACGTGCCGCGGTCGAGCGTATGGTGCGTCTGCTCGCGATACGTACCGATGGCACCGACCAGCCTGCGGGATCTCTTTCCGGTGGCAACCAGCAGAAGCTGGTCATCGGTAAGTGGCTGATGATGGCGCCCCGCATCCTGCTTCTGAATGATCCGACGCGCGGCATCGACGTCGGCACCAAACAGGAGATGTACAAGCTGCTGCGCGAGCTTGCGGACTCGGACGCGGCGATCCTCTTTTACTCGACCGACTACGACGAGCTGATCGGCTGCTGCGACCGCGTGCTCGTGATGTATGACGGTGCAATCAGGCGCGAACTGATCGGCGACGAAATCACCGAGCGTGCGCTGATCGGCAGCGCCTTGAACATCGGTGCTGAAGCGCGGAAGACAATGCTTCAAACCGGATTGGCGTGAACAGCGACGCGCCATACTGGTTGCGTGAGCACAGGGGAACGCTGCTCGCCTTCGCAGGCTTCGTCGCGATGTTCACGATCTACGCGACCAACCATCCCGCGGGCCTCGACGCCAACGTCGCAACGACCGCTGCGAACAAAGGGGTGTTGCTGGCGATTGTCGCGATGGCGCAAACCTTGGTCGTGCTGACGTCGGGAATCGATCTCTCGGTTGGCGCGGTGATGGTGCTCGCCAATTGCCTCGCCTCGGGGATCGCGGTGGGTTCGCCGCTGGCGACGACGTTGGGGGTGCTGGGAGTGCTGCTCGTCGGCTGCCTGTGCGGCGCGATCAACGCGCTGATCGTGATCTACGGTCGGCTGCAACCGATCGTCGTGACCATTGCCACTGGCGCGGTGTACTACGGAGCGGCACTGGCGCTACGACCGGTCCCGGGCGGCGACGTCAACACGGGACTCGCCGACGCGCTGACCGGCCAGTTGCCCGGGGGCGTGCCGGCAAGCCTGGTGCTGCTGCTCGCGGTGGTCGTCATCGTGTGGCTCCCTTTCCGTCGTTCGATGATCGGTCGCGCGGCGTATGCCGTCGGTTCTTCCGAGGTCGCTGCGTACATGTCGGGTGTGCCGGTGCGCCACGCCAAATTCGTCGCCTACACGCTATCGGGATTGCTGGCATCGATGGCAGGGCTCTTCGTCACGTTCATTACCTATACCGGCGAAGCGTCAGCGGCCAACGCCAGCACCTATACACTGTATTCGATTGCTGCAGTGGTGCTGGGTGGCGTGTCGCTTTTTGGCGGGTCGGGAAGCGCGATTGGCGCAATCTTCGGCGCGTTCATGTTCCGCACCATCGGCGACCTGCTGTTCGTCTTCAACGTCGAACCGCTGTGGCAACCGCTGTTCCAGGGAATCGTGCTGTCGGTAGCCGTCTGTCTCGGCGCCGCGCGGCTGCTGCGCGTGCGCAACCGACTCGACTTGTATGGCTGACGCACCATCCCGGCGAGATGAGGACGGCCGCACGCGGGGATGGGCAGCCAGAGCGCGCCATCGCATCGATCCAGCGATCGCGTGGGCGTTCGGCTGCATCGTGCTGGTGCTGCTCGTCGGAAGCCTCTACTCGAGCAGCTTTCTTTCACCGCAATACCTGCTGCAACAGCTGAAGGTCGCGTCGTTCCTCGGCGTGATCGCGACCGGCGCGATGATCGTCATTCTGCTTGGCCAGATCGACTTGTCGGTGCCATGGGTCGTTGCGGTCGGCGGAATGATGGCGACCGCGGCCACCGGCTGGGGACCGCTGGGAGAGATCATGGCCATTCCGGTGGGAATCGGGTGCGGTGTCGCGCTGGGACTGGTCAGCGGAGTCGGCGTGGCATTTTTGCGCATTCCGTCGATGGTCGTCACACTCGCGATGAATGCCGTCGCCCAGGGACTGATGATCGTGCACACGGGGGGATTTTCGCCGCAGGATTCGTCCTCGCCGGCGATGCGCGTCATTGCCACCGGCGACACGGTATTGGGTATCCCCAACGCGGTGCTGGTGTGGGCCGCGGTCGGAGTGGCCGCCGTGTTCCTGCTGACACGCACGACCTTCGGTCGCACCGTGTACGCGATCGGCAACCGGGAGCGCGCTGCCTACCTCTCCGGTGCGCGCACGCGCATGGTCGTGACCGCCGCGTTCGCGCTGTCGGGTGGTCTTTCGGCGCTGGGCGGCGTGCTGCTCGCCGGTTACGCAAGCAAGGCGGCCCAGGCGATGGGCGACCCGTACCTGCTGCCCGCGATCGCCGCGGTGGTGCTGGGAGGTACATCGATCCTCGGCGGCCGCGGCAGCTACCTCGGCACAGTGGCGGGGGTCATCCTGATCACGCTGCTGCAGTCCATTCTTTCGGTGATGCAGATGCCGGAATTCGGCCGCCACGTCACCTACGGTGTCGTCATCATCGCCATGCTGTTGATCTATGGCCGTGGTCGCCGATATTCGGAATAGTTGTCAGACCACAGTCGCCGCCGCGCCGACCACCCACGCCTCGAACGCCAGCAATCGCGACGTCGGCGGCCGATCGGGCGCATAGGCGAGGTAGTACCCGCCGGGCATGCGCAGCGGCAGCGGAATCGGCGTGACGAGACGCCCGCTGCGCAGATCATCCTCCACCAGCGCGCGCTGCGCGATCATGACGCCGAGCTCGTCGATGGCTGCCTGATATGCCAGCGCTGCATTCTCGAACTTGAGGCCGCTGTTACCGTCGATGTGCGCAACGCCAGCGGCGCCCAGCCACGCGGGCCAGTCCTCGGGACGATTGAGCGAGCACAGCAGCACATGATGGGCAAGGTCGGCCGGCTTCGCCAGGCGCGGGCCGTTGTTCAACAGGCGCGGGCTGCAGACGGGGAGCAGCACTTCGCCGATCAGGCGACGAAACCCCGGCCCGGCGGGTGTCTCGGGTTCAGAGTGGATGCATGCGTCGATGTCCTCGCGATCGAAGTCCGCGCGATCGTGCGAGGTCGTGATCTGCACGTCGATCGTCGGGTGCAGCGCGTGAAAGGCGGCAAGGCGCGGTATGAGCCAGCGGATGGCGAAGGTGGGGGGCAGCTTCAACCGCAGCAGGTTGTCGTCGGGACTCTTCTGCAGCTGGCGGGTCGCGTGATCGATCTGGTCCAGCGCACTGCGAAGCGCGCGAAGGTAGGTCGTCCCGGATGCTGTCAGCCGGATGCCGCGTTGCGTCCGCTCCACGAGCTTGGTTCCGAGCCACTCCTCGAGTGCGCGCACATGGCGGCTGACAGCACCCTGCGTCACGGACAACTCGCGGGCGGCGCGCGTGACGCTACCGTTGCGACCGGCCGCTTCGAAGGCGCGGACGGCGTTCAGTGGAGGGAGGCGGCGCAGCATTCTTTAGATATGAGTTTTTCTCAATCGCACTATGACGTAATTGTGCTTGCCGATCAAATACAGCGCGCGCATGCTCGCCGGCAATTGTCCCCAGAGGGTGTTCCAGCGCCTCGTCGAGGGACCCGAGGATGGCTGCCGATGGCACCAACGACCCTGTTCGAAAAGATCTGGCGGCGCCATGTCGTTCACGAGCGCGACGATGGACGCACGCTGCTCTACGCCGACCGTCACCTCCTGCAGGACGGTTCGGCGCCGGCGTTCGCCATGCTGCGCGACCGTGGCCTCGCACCTCGGGTTCCGGAACGCGCCTTCGCCACGCCCGACCACTACGTGCCGACGAACAGCCGCATCCTCACGGACGTTCGCGATCCCGAAGCGGCGCGCATGGCGCAGGCGCTCCACGACGACACGTCGAAGGCAGGTATACGCTTTTTCGGTATCGACGATCCGCGTCAGGGCATCATCCACGTGATCGCACCGGAGCAGGGACTGTCGCAGCCTGGCATGCTCATCGTGTGCGGCGACAGCCATACGTCGACCCACGGTGCGCTCGGCGCGCTTGCCTTCGGCATCGGTGCGTCGGAAGTGGCACACGTGCTGGCGACGCAGACGGTCTGGCAACATCGGCCGAAGACGCTGCGCATCAGCGTGCACGGTGAGCTCACTCCGGGCGTCAGTGCGAAGGACATCATTCTCGCCATCATTGCCAAGATCGGCGCCGCGGGCGCCGCCGGTCACGCGATCGAATACGCCGGACCGACGGTGCGTGCCTTGTCGATGGAAGGGCGCTTCACGCTGTGCAACATGTCAATCGAGGCCGGCGGCCGTGCGGGGATGATCGCGCCCGACGAAACCACATTCGCCTATCTGCAAGGTCGGCCGTTCGCGCCGGCGGGTACGGACTGGGAGCGCGCGCTTCTCGACTGGCGGACCCTGCGCACCGATGATGGCGCGGCCTTCGATCGCGAGGTGACGCTCGACGTCTCACGCCTCGAACCGATGGTGACCTGGGGCAACAGTCCGGAGGACGCGCTGCCGATCACCGGTCGCGTCCCTGATCCTGGCCAGATGCAAGACGGCGAGCGGCGCGAAGCGATGGAGCGCGCGCTGGCCTACATGGGCCTCACCGCCGGCATGCCGCTGTCCGAGGTCGCGGTCAACCGTGTGTTCATCGGATCGTGCACGAACTCGCGCATCGAGGATTTGCGTTCGGCGGCGGCGGTGGTCGCGGGCCGTCACGTAGCGTCAGGGGTCGAGGCTTGGGTGGTCCCGGGCTCGGGAGTGGTGAAGGCGCAAGCCGAAGCCGAAGGCCTCGATCGTGTCTTCACCGAGGCGGGGTTCCAGTGGCGCTTTGCCGGCTGCTCGATGTGCCTCGGCACCAATGGCGATCGCGTCGCGCCCGGGCAGCGATGTGCGTCGACGTCGAATCGCAATTTCATGGGTCGGCAAGGACCTGGATCGCGCACGCATCTCATGAGCCCCGCAATGGCTGCTGCCGCAGCCGTCTCGGGACATCTCGCCGACGTGCGAACGCTGCTCCGCTGACCCCCATGGAACGCTTTACATGCCTCGATGCGGTCGCGCTACCTGTCGCCCGCCCCAACGTCGATACCGACCAGATCGTTCCTGCGCGCTACCTGCAAAAGCCACGCTCCGACGATTTCGGCGCGTACCTCTTTCGGGATCTCCGCTACCAGCCGGACGGCAGCGAGAACCCGGACTTCCTGCTCAATCAGGCCGACTACCGCAATGCCCGAGTCGTGGTTGCCGATCGCAACTTCGGTTGCGGTTCGTCACGCGAGCACGCGGTGTGGGCACTGTACGACTACGGCTTTCGCGTCGCGATCGCGCCGTCGTTCGGTGACATCTTTGCATCGAACGCGCTCAAGAACGGCTTCCTGCCGGTGGTGCTCGCCAAGAATATCGTCGACGGGCTGCTGGCGCAGATCGCGAGCGTGCCGGGCATGCACCTTGTCGTCGATCTCGAGAAGCAACAGGTGCGCACGCCAACGGGAGCGGTGCACCTCTTCGACGTCGACCCTTACGCCAGGCACTGCCTCCTCGAGGGCATCGACGAGATCAGCTATACGCTTTCGCTACTGCCCATGATCGAAGCTTACGAAGCGCGCCTCGACACTGCGCAGACCGCGAAGGATTCGCAATGAAGATCGCCGTGCTCGGAGGAGACGGCATCGGCCCCGAGGTCACCGCACAGGCCGTGAGGGTGTTGCGTGCCGCGGTGGGCAGCGATCCGCTCGAACTCACCGAGGTCCCGATCGGTGGAGACGCCCTCGAACGCTTTGGCGATCCGTTGCCCGAGCACACGCTCGACGCGTGCCGCAAGGCTGGCGCCATTCTGTTCGGCGCGTGCGGCGTTCCCGGCGACGAGAGCATTCCCTACGACAAGCGGCCGGGTGCGGCGCTGTTGCGCTTGCGCAAACACCTCGACCTCTTCGCCAACTTCCGGCCGGCGTTCCTGTTCCCCGAGCTTGCGGACGCGTCGACGCTCAAACCCGAAGTCGTCACGGGATTGGACCTCATGATCCTGCGCGAGCTGACCGGCGATGCCTATTTCGGCGAGCCGCGCGGCTTTGGCGTCAACGCCAGCGGTGCGCGAGAAGCGTTCAACACCATCCGCTATTCGGAGCCGGAGATCGAGCGCATCGCCCACGTGGCATTTCGGACAGCGCGCACGCGCCGGCGCAAGGTGTGCTCGGTCGACAAGGCCAACGTGCTCGAGGTGATGCAGCTCTGGCGCGAGGTGGTGACGCGCGTCGGCCACGAGTATCCGGATGTCGAGCTTTCGCACCTCTTCGTCGATGCCGCGGCGATGCAGTTGATGCGCGCGCCCAAACAGTTCGACGTGATGGTCACCGGCAACATGTTCGGCGACATTCTCTCCGACGCCGCGGCCATGCTCACCGGATCGATCGGCATGCTGCCGTCCGCCTCACTGGACGGCTCCGGACACGGCCTCTACGAGCCGGTTCACGGCACGGCGCCCGATATTGCGGGCAAGGATGTGGCCAATCCGCTGGCGGCCATCCTCTCGGCGGCAATGATGCTGCGTCTTTCGTTTCAGCGCGCCGATCGCGCCGACGCGATCGAGCGGGCCGTGCGCCGCGCGTTGGCCGAGGGTAATCGTACCGGCGACCTCGCCAAGCCGGGCGAACGGAGCATCGGCACGCGGGCCATGGGCGAGGCGGTCGTGGCAGCGCTGGCGCACAGAGGTTGAACGGATGCAACGGAGCACGACCATGCATCCGCAGGTGATCGATTGCCACGGTCATTACACGACCAGTCCACCGCAACTCGCGGCCTTCCGCCAGCAACAGGTCGATGCGGGGCACGACTTGTCGAAGCAACCGGCCAAGGGCTCACTGCGCATCACCGACGACGAGATCCGCGAGAGCGTCGAACGCGCCCAGATCCGCCTCCAGCGCGAGCGTGGCACGGACCTCACACTGTTCTCGCCGCGCGCTGCCGGCATGGGTCATCATCTCGGTGACGCGAAGACGAGTCGCTACTGGTCGGAACACTGTAACGAATTGATCTACCGCGTGAGCACGCTCTACCCTCAACGCTTTGTCGGTGTCTGCCAACTTCCGCAGAGCCCGGGGGTGGAGCCGGCGACGTGCATTCCCGAACTGGAGCGCTGCGTCTCCCCGCGGCCTGAACGGAGGAATCAAGAGTGATCGGATTTGGCATTTTCAAGCGCAAGCGCAAGGTCGATGAGCGAGTCGTCCGGCAGTTCCGCGACATCCCGGTTGCCAACGTCAGCGATTCGATGTCGCGCATGACGGCCGGCGGTGCGCGGCTGCGCCCGATGCATGGCAGCGGCGCGATGGCCGGCCCGGCCTTCACCGTCAAGACGCGGCCCGGAGACAACCTGATGGTGCACAAGGCGCTGGACCTGGCCGAGCCGGGCGATGTAATCGTCGTCGATGCCGGTGGCGATCTGAGCAATGCGATCATCGGCGAAATCATGTCCGGCTATGCCAAGGCGCGGGGTGTCGCTGGCATCGTCATCAACGGCGCGATCCGTGATGCCGACTCGATCCGCGCCGGCACGTTTCCGGTGTTCGCCGCCGGCGTGACCCATCGGGGTCCCTACAAGGACGGTCCCGGCGAAATCAACGTGCCTGTGGCCATCGACGGCATGGTGATCGAGCCCGGCGACCTGGTGCTGGGCGACGGTGACGGCATCCTTTGCGTGCCGTTTGATGCAACCGACGCGGTATACGCGCTCGCCAGCGAGAAGGTGAAGGTCGAGGCGCGCGAGCTGGCGGCGGCAGGCAAGGCGGCGCTCGATCGAAGCTGGGTCGATGTGCGGCTGCGACAGCTCGGGTTGAAGGATGTCGAATAGCAACGAACTTTCGACCAGCGGAGAGGCGTCGGTGACAGCACCGAACCGGTGGTCCAGGCAAGGCGAAACGAAGGAGGAGTGACGATGAATAGCATTGGAGCGGTGACCAGGCGGATGTGCCTCGGGTTTGCGCTGTTGGCCTTCGCCGGATGGGTGCAGGCGCAAGCCGCTTATCCCAACAGGCTGATCAAGCTGGTAGTGCCATGGCCGCCTGGCGGCGGGGTCGACACCGCGGCGCGGATCATTTCGCAGCCACTTGCCGAGCGGCTCGGGCAGGCGATCGTGGTCGAGAACAAGCCGGGCGTAGCAGGCAATCTTGGAACAGCGCAGTTCATCAGTGCGGCGCCGGACGGCTATACGATCCTGATGGGGTCGCTATCGCCGAACGCGGTCAATCCGTACCTGTACTCCAAGCTCGGATTCGATCCGGTCAAGGACTTCGAGTTCGTCGCCTTGGCGTACATCGTCCCGAGCTTCCTGGTGGTACCCGCCAACTCGCCCGCCAATTCGCCTAAGGAGCTGGTGGCCATTGCGAAGGCCAATCCCGGCAAGCTCAACTTCGGCTCGGGCGGTGTCGGGTCGTCGCAACATCTATTCGGCGTGATGTTCAACACGGCGACCGGAATCGATACCGTGCACGTGTCGTACAAGGGAACGGCGCCGGCCGAAGCGGCACTCGTGTCCGCAGAGATCGACTACATGGTCGATCCGCCGACGGCGTTGCCGTTTGTGAACGCGGGGCGATTGAAGGCGCTTGCGGTCGCAGCGCCGAAGCGCAGCGCCGCCTTGCCCAACGTGCCGACGCTCGATGAATTGGGCATTCCGAACGTATATACCTCGACCTTCTATGGCGTCATGGCGCCGGCGGGAACGCCCAAGGCGATTGTTGATCGGCTGAACAAGGAGATCAACGCGGTCCTTCAGTCACCCGACATTCAGGAGCGCATCCTCAAGAATGCCGCGGAGACCTACAACTGGTCGCCCGAGGAGTACAGGAAGTTTGTTCTCGGCGAACTCGAGCGCTACCGTGAGGTGGTCAAGCAGTCGGGGGCGAAGCAGGTGGACTGAGCGGGAGGATCTTCGAGTCCAGCGCGTTGCAGCCGTATTC
>CAVSEA010000026.1:0-753669 GCA_963726915.1 uncultured beta proteobacterium | reverse complement strand
CCGGATCGCGATGTCGAAGTGCCAGGTTCGGCGGATCTCGATCACGTCCCACTCGCGGGCCAGACCTGGCGGGAACACTTGGTAGGGCGTCTGGCTCTGCACGATGCGTCGTATCGCTTCGTCGATGGCCGCCACGCCACTGGACTTGACGAAGGTTATCGACTCCACCGAGCCGTCGCTGCGAATGGCCACCGTCACGAGGGGATCGGTGTGAGGCTGCTTCGCCGCGTCGCGGACCATGTCGAAGGTCATGTTCAGCTGGATCTTCCGGCTCCAGGCTTCCGCGTACAGGATGAGTTCCGCGTTGGCGTCAGTGCGACCGAAGAGCCTGTATCGGCGCACGCTGCTCGACGAGGGTGACAGTCGCGCCGCAGCCGTGGCAGCTTCACGCCGGGCAGCCTCCTCGTCCAGCTGTCGTCCGATCGCCCGAAGCCTCGCTTCACGGCTTGCGGCCGCCTCTTGCGCAACCGCGAGCTTGGCAGCCTCGATATTTGCGGCCTCCAGCTTAGCTGCCTCGATTTTTGCAGCCTCGACTTTTGCGGCCTCGAGCTTTGCAGCCTCGGCCTTTGCAGCCTCGGCCTTTGCAGCGTCGGCCTTTGCAGCGTCGACCTTTGCCGCCTCGAGCTTTGCGGCCTCAACCTTTGCCGCCTCGACCTTTGCGGCTTCGACCTTTGCTGCCTCGACTTTTGCAGCCTCCACTTTTGTGGCCTCGATCTTTGCGGCCTCAAGCTTTGCGGCCTCGACTTTTTCGGCCTCAGCTTTTGCGGCCTCGATCTTCGCCGCCTCGACTTTTGCGGCGTCGACTTTTGCGGCGTCGACCTTTACGGCTTCGAGCTTAGCGGCCTCGATCTTTGCGGCTTCCTCCCGTGCCGCCACTTGTCGCGCCGCCTCGAGCAATTCTGCCGCCCGCCGTGCGGCCTCTTGGCGTTCGGCCTCCAGTCGCGCGTTCTCGGCCCGCGCCGCTTCCTGACGAGCGGCGTCCTGCCTTGCCACCTCAAGTTGCTCCTCCTGCCGTTGCCTGTCCTGTTTGGAAGCTTCGAGCTTGGCCAGTTCAACGGCTCGCTCCGACGCCTCTTGGTCGATTCGCGCGCGCGCTGCATCGCCAGCATCTCGAAGCGGTGTCGCGATCTCCGGGCTCGAGGCGCTTGGCGCTGCCGCGATGACGGGCGTTGGTATCGCTGGAGTGGGCGGGGGTACGGCCCATGTGGCCTCGTCGGTCCGCTCCACTGCGATCACGGCCGGCGCGGGGATCGGCGCTGGCGCCGCGCCGCCGGGCCGATTGGCGCGCAAAGGCACTTTCGCAGGGGCCGCAGCGGTCGCGGCAGCTGTCCTTGGTTTGGCTTCTGGCCTCGGATTGGCCGCCGGCGCGTTCGCTGCTGCAGTCCGCCGCGGGATCGGGGCACGGGCCACGAATGGCGTCTGCGCCGGCCGACTGGCAACAGGCCGCTCGACCGACGCCTGCTGCAACGGCTCCGCGACCGATGCGACCGCCGGCTCCGCGGCGGTAACCTGCGCCGGCACGACAACGAGGCGCAAATCGGGTGCGTCGATCCGTCGCTCCTGCCAGGGCAAGCGGAAGCCCGGAAGCCAAAGTCCCTGGCCACCGAAGGTGAGGCTCAGCAGCCACGCGTGGATCAGCAGCGAGAGCAGCAGCGCATGCGTCAGTCGCCAGCGCTCAGGGCTCATCGGAGTTCCTTGCGCCGCGCGCTTCGGCTCATTGGAGACTGAGTGTCGGGGCGGCCCGTCGCGCTCATGCGTTGGCCTTCGGCGCGTAGCTGGAACCTGAGTTCATATGCACATTCGTCGGATCTCAGCGTCGATTCTCACATATCCGAACGAACCGTCGAAGCGGGGAGAGCCATTGCACACCGAATCCGGTGCACGTTGTTCGGATCGTCAGCGCGACGTAGACTCGACCCCAGGGCGCGCACTTGTCGCGCCCTCTCGCTCAGTTGACTGGAGGACGATATGGCCTACGCAATCGTGCATCACTTCCCGGACGGTTCCAAGGAGCAGTACGAAGCAGTACTCGCAGCGGTGCATCCGGCGCGAAATGTTCTACCCAAGGGTCAGATCCTGCACGTTGCCGGCCCGGCCGCCGTGGGCTGGACGATAATGGCGGTCCACGAGTCCAAGGAGAGCTGGGAGCTGTTCCGCGACAATACGCTGCGTCCCGCGTTTGCCAAGGGCATCAAGGGCGGCTTCACGTCCCCGCCGCAGGAATCGGCGTTCGAGGTCCACAACCTGCAGAAGTAAATCCGCAGGCAAGCGTGCACGGGCGGCGGCAACGCGCACGCCGATCATTGGTGGGCATGAGCGGGGACTTCTTCGCCCAGCCGCTCAGAGCGCAGTACGTGCTGGCAGCAATCGTCGCGGTCGTACCACCGCCGATATCCTGCTTGGCAGCGAAGGGACCAATTGCCGCTTAGGAGAAAATTCCGTGCCGCTGTCGCCACCCAGCATCGTTAGCCCGCTCTCGGCTTGCTCGGACAAGGTCCGCCTGCAAGGACAGTTTACCAACGCGACCGTTACGATATACGCATCCCCGAACAACATCTGGGAGGAAGTTTTTTCCGGACAGGCACCGGGACCGGACGAGATTTTCAAGCTCAATCGCCGGCTGCGAGCCGGCGAAAACGTGCATGCCACGCAGTCGGTGCCCGGAAACTCGGCCGGCTCGTCCATTCTCGAGGAAACCGTCG
This sequence comes from uncultured beta proteobacterium, assembly GCA_963726915.1. GTDB lineage: Bacteria > Pseudomonadota > Gammaproteobacteria > Burkholderiales > Casimicrobiaceae > PALSA-1003. The sequence goes on along the minus strand of CAVSEA010000026.1, from coordinate 750,967 downwards.
AGCCGCAGCCAGTTCCATCCGAGCTCCGTGTCATTTCCCCGGCCTCGCATCTTCACGTCTGTGCGCGTGGCGCTGCATTTGGCAATGGTCTCCCGGGTGCCGAAGTGGTCGTGGTTTCACAATCGCGCGGCGAACTCGGCCGCGCAGACACTGATCCGATGACGGGAGCCGCGCGTATAGCTTTTTCGGCGGCGCTTAAAGCCGGCGAGCAGTTGACAGCGCAGCAGTCGATATGCGGCCTGAGCGGGCCGGTCGGTTCGCTCCCAATCCCCGACTTCCCGGCCAACTCGGAACGCGTTCTTCCTGCGCCGAACCTGAGAGGTCCTCTTCACGCTTGCGAGCGTGCAGTATTGGTCGAGGACGTCGAAGTCGGAGCGATCGTGCGCCTCTTTCGCGACGGGGTGGAGTACTCGGCGACGTGCTTCGACTATTCCGGCCTGTGGTTACGTGTCGCCGATCCATTGAAAAAAAATGAGCTCATCAAAGTCGACCAGCGCTTTCCCGATTGCGAGCTCAACAGTCCCTTCAGCGTGGAACTGCGGGTGGGCCCGCCCGACGCTGTCCGGGCGCCGGAGATGGTGGGCCCGTTCTGCAAGGGAACCAGGCGCATCGGTGTCTCGGGCCTGCGGTTCGGGGCAAGAGTCCGCATCGTTCAGACCAGTGGGTCGTTCGCAATGGGATTGGACGTGGCGGATGCCGAAGCGTGGGATGAGTTTTGCGACATCCCTCTGACCGAGCCGCTCGACCCCGTTCGGGGCAAGTACCTGATCGCCATCCAATCGCTTTGTGGTCGAGACAGTCCCGAATCGGCACGATGCGAAGCGCATGCTCTGCATGGCGACCTGCCCGCCCCTTGGATCGTCGCACCGCTGGCCGAATGCGGTCAGATGGTCAGGGTTGCCGGCATCGAGCCCGGCGCCAGGATCGAAATTTTCATGTCTTGCGCCAATGCTCCAGGCATTCGCAAGATTGCCGCGCGCCAGGTGCACGCGAAGATTGCGGACATACTCGTCGTCCCCGCTTTGCAGGGTGGGAAAGCGGTCTTCGCTCGCCAGATTGCTTGCGATCAGACCATCGATTCCGCGAAAGTCGACGTCGGCCGCTTTGCCGACCTTCATGCGCCCGTGATCGAAGATTGCGAGGATCATCTGCACGTGACGGGTGTGGTTCCGGGTGCCCGGGTCGAGGTCTATCGCAACGGTTCGTTCTTCAAGGACGGTCGGAGCGGCTCTTCCGATGTGCGAATTCCCCTTGCTGCCCCGCTGCCTGCCGGTGACGTCGTCAAGGCGCGGCAGTGCTTGTGTGCTGCGGTGTCGCAGTTCGGGCTTGCGTTGACCATCCGCGACAACGTCGAGAAGCGACATCTCGCCGTCATGCCGGTCGAAGTTGCGGGCTCGCCAAAGTTTCCCATGTTCAAGGAGTTTTCAACCGAGCGGGTTTGCCAGCTGACCGGCAACAACGATCCGGAAGGCATTCCGATCCTCAACAACTGGCCGACGGGCCTCGCGGGAACGGATCTTGGCATCGTCGTGGACCACGAGACGGGGGATGGTCGTCTCTACTTTTTCTTCGGGGATACGACGGTCCGCGACTTACCTTTCCCAGACGACACAGATTGCATGGCGCGTACCGGCGCGGCGGCGGCCGGACAGTTCGGTCCGAAGCTCGACTTCCTGCACGACGGTCCGTTCCCGCGTCCATGCAATATTCCGGGCATGACGCAGGGAGCCTTCGAAGTTCCTACTGGCGGATTCAGCCACGCCGGCAAGCTCTACCTGTTCGCCACGACCGACCACTATCACGATACGCCGATCACGATCGGCCTGTTCAAAGACAACAACTACATGGGGAGCTCGGTGCTGGCGGCGGCGTCGGACTGGCGGGACGATTTCATCATCGTTCCCGGCCACGAAGAGATTTCCAGCCGCAGGCAGGAGATTTCGAGCCGCACGCGCGAGACCTCCGGTGGCTTCAAGTTCATCAATATCGCGCCTTGGAAGATCAAGAACGATGATTGGCACGGTCTTCCGGACAATGCAGTGCAGGGGGGAGAGGGGCTTTTTCTGATCGGCTCGGGGCGTTATCGAGAGAGCAGGCCGTGCCTCGCGTACGTGCCACTCCCTGCCGGGCACGACCCTGTATTTTCGCAGTGGCGCTATCTTTCGGGATACACCGCACGGTCTTCCCAAAGCGGCCCCTGTGGCACGCCGCGCTGGTCTGCGATGCAGCAGGATGCGATCTTTCTCTGGGACGACATGCAGTTCTTTCGGCCAATTACCCTCACGGAACCACCGGTGTTGGAACCACCGGTACCGCAAAACAAGGGCGTCGTTGGCGAGCTGTCCATTGCGTTCCTGCCGCAGCTTCGCCTTTGGATTGCGCTCTATGCAGGCGGCAAGGCGCGCACGGCGTCGCACCCATGGGGACCGTGGTCCAATCCTATTGATCTTTTTTTCTGGCCTCGCGACCACGCGGATCCGGCTCGCCCGGGTGACCCTCGCCCTCGCTACATCAATAGCGACGGTTCCACCTATGGTCCCTATATTGTCCCACGCTTCACCGAGTACGAGCCAGTGACTGGCGATACGACCATTTACTACGCGATGTCCACCTGGCGACCCTATCAGGCAGTCTTGCTACGGACGACCGTGCGGCTCGAATGTGAATATCGCGAGATCCAATGCGGTACCTTGAGCTAGGTTACGACCAACGAGGAGAGAACCCGCGGCTCGAACATTGTGCCTTGCCAAGCTAAGACTCGAGATCACGCACTCGAATCATGTTTTCTCTGCGTATCTGATGGCTGCAGACGCGATTCGGCAAACTTCAGGTACCAGTCGAGGCTGCCCGGGTTCGCCACAGCGTCGCGGTTGACCACACGGTCGATCGCCTCGCCCAGCATCAGCCGTTTGATCGGCACCTCGAGCTTCTTGCCCGAAAGTGTGCGCGGGACTTCGGGAACCGCGAGAATCGCGTTCGGCACGTGCTTCGGCGTGAGCGCCATGCGTATGGCGGCATTGATACGCGCCGCCAACGCGTCGTCGAGCATTGCGCCATCGCGCATCACGACGAACAGCGCCATGTACGACTCACGACCCAGGTATTCGAGGTCGACGACGAGGCTATCCGCAATTTCAGGCAGTGCTTCCACTGCGCTGTAAAGTTCGCTCGTCCCCATGCGGATGCCGTGGCGATTGATGGTGGCATCGGAACGCCCATAGATGATCGCACCCCCGCGCTCGCTGATCTGGATCCAGTCGCCGTGACGCCATACGCCCGGGAATACGTCGAAGTAGCTATCGCGATAGCGTCGGTCGCCGTCGTCGTTCCAGAAATGCAAGGGCATCGACGGCATCGGCGTTATGCAGACGAGCTCGCCGACCTGTCCTGTCACGGACTGACCCTGTTCGGTCCAGGCCTCGACGTTGGCGCCGAGACAACGACACTGCATCTCACCGGAATAGACAGGAAGCGTGCAGATGCCGCCCACGAATGCGCTCGCGATGTCGGTGCCGCCCGAGATCGGGCTGATCCACACGTCGTTGCCCAACTCGCGTTGTAGCCACGAAAAGGCATCCGCGGGCAGCGGCGAGCCGGTCGATCCAAGGGATCGCAGATACGGCAAGCGGCCGCTTTCGCGCGGCTTGATGCCCGCCTTCATGCAATTCACGTAAAAGGCAGCGCCGCCGCCGATGAACGTTGCGCCTGCGGTATCTGCGAACTTCCATAGCGCGTTCAGATCGGGCCAGCCCGGGCTGCCGTCGTACAGGCATATCGTCGCGCCGGCGAGCAAACCTCCCATTTGGCAGTTCCACATTATCCAGCCGGTGCTCGAATACCAGTGGAAGCGGTCCTGCGGTCCGATGTCGTTATGCAAAGCCGTGAGCTTCAGGTGCTCGAGCACGATGCCGCCATGGCCATGCACGATCGGCTTCGGCAGGCCGGTGGTGCCCGACGAGTACACGATCCACAGCGGATGATCGAATGGTACGGGCTCGACGCGAAGCGGCGCATCGCCGGCGGTGGCATCACTCCAGTTCAACACGCTCGTATCGCGTTGTGCGGCAACGCCCTGCGCGGGAACGTGTATGAATGTCTCGACACTCGGCAACGCTGCGCGCAGCGACGCGACCACATCGCCACGATCGAAGGCGCGCCCTCCAAATCGATAGCCGTCGGTGGCGATCAACACCTTCGGCGCAATTTGCCTGATGCGGTCGATGACGCTTGCCGCGCCCATGTCGGGCGAGCACAGCGACCAGATCGCGCCCAGGCTGGCCGTGGCGAGAAAGGCGACGACGGTGTCCGGCGTGTTCGGCAAGTACGCTGCGACACGATCGCCACGGGTAACACCCGATGTGCGCAGCGTGTGCGCGAGCGCCCCGACCCTGCGCTGTAGCTCAGCCCACTCAATACGTTCGACGCGGCCGCTCTCGTCGCCGGCGATTACAGCGGGCCGTGCCGTCGACGCATGCCTGAACGCCTGGTGGACGTAGTTGAGCCGCGCGTTTGGAAACCACACCGCGCCCGGCATCTCGCGGCGCGCCAGACCGGGCTGCGTACTGCCGCTGCCCGCGACATCGAAGTACGACCAGATCGAGCGCCAGAATGCGTCGAGATCGGTCGTCGACCATCGCCATAGAGCGTCGTAGGTGGGAAAGTCGAGCCCGCGTTCGCGCGCAAGCCACGCGCAATAGTCGGTGATGCGGGCATTACGGATGCGCGCGTCGCTCGGCAACCACAGAGGGGCAGCCATGATCAGGTCCCGCTGGCGCATACGCACATGATAGTGTGAATGGTCCCTAATACGACTTCGGCAGGCCCAGCACCTTCTCGGCGACGAAGCAGAAGATCATCTGCGGGCTCACCGGCGCAATGCGCGGCAGCATCGCCTCGCGGAAATAGCGCTCGACGTGAAATTCCTTCGCATAGCCCATGCCGCCATGAGTGAGCACCGCGGTCTCGCACGCGCGAAATCCGGCCTCGGCACCAAGATACTTCGCGGCATTGGCTTCCGCGCCGCAGGACGCGCCCTGGTCGTACAGCCACGCGGCCTTGAGCATCATGAGCTGTGCCGCCTCGAGCTCCATCCAGCGCTCGGCGAGCGGATGCTGGATGCCCTGGTTCATGCCAATCGGACGATCGAAGACGATCCGTTCCTTGGCATAGTTGGCAGCGCGCTTGAGCGCGACGCGGCCGATTCCGATCGCTTCCGCGGCGAGCAGGATGCGCTCCGGATTCATTCCGTGGAGGATGTAGTCGAAGCCCTTGCCTTCGTCGCCGATGCGATCTTCGACCGGAATGCACAGGCCGTCGATGAACAGCTGGTTCGAATCGACCGCCTTGCGGCCGAGTTTCTCGATCTCGCGTACCTCGACCTTGCTCCGGTCAAGGTCGGTGTAGAACAGGCTCAGCCCGCCGCGCGGCTCTTTCACGTCCTCGATAGGCGTCGTGCGCGCGAGCAGCAGGATCTTCTGGGCGACCTGCGCGGTCGAAATCCAGATCTTCTGGCCGTCGACGACGTAGTGGTCGCCCTTGCGCACCGCGCGTGTCTTGAGCTTGAGCGTATTGAGGCCGGCGTTGGGCTCCGTTACGCCGAAGCATGCCTTGTGCTCGCCGGCGATCAGCGGTGGCAGCCAGCGCTGCTGCTGTTCCTTGGTGCCGAACACGACCACCGGATGCAAGCCGAAAATGTTCATGTGCACGCTGGACGCCGCCGCGAGGCAACCGCCCGACTCGGAGATCGTCTGCATGAGAATCGCCGCCTCGGTGATGCCGAGCCCCGCGCCGCCCACGTCGGTCGGCATCGCGATGCCGAGCCAACCGGCATTCGCGAGCGCCGCGTGGAAATCGTGCGGGAAAGCCGCCTTCGCGGTCCTTCTCGAGCCAGTAATCGTCACCGAAATCGACGCAGATCTTTTCGACTGCCGCGCGAATCGCGAGCTGATCTTCGGTGAGGGAGAAATTCATCTGCGCGCTTTCAATTGTCCTGCGCGAACACGGCTTTTTCGGCGCGCAGCCGCGCGATTGCTTCGTCCGAGTAGCCAAGATCGCGCAGGATCGACGTCGTGTGCTCGCCGTGCATCGGAGGAGGCCGGGAGGGTTGGTTGCGCTTGCCGTCGAACGCGATCGGCTGCGCCACGGTCTTCAACGTGCCGTAGCGCTTGTGCGCAAGCTCGATCACCATACCCGACGCCGCGGTGTGCGGGTGCTCAGACACGTCGGCAAAGGAATTGATCGGCGAGGCGGGGATGCCGACGTCGCTCAGCAAGCGCACCCACTCGCCAGCCGTGCGCGTCACCATGACCGATTGCACGATGCCGACAGTGGTCGCGCGATTGGCGACGCGATCGGCGTTGGTGCGAAAGCGCGGATCGTCCGCGACCGCGGACAGACCCGCAATCTCGCAAAACTTGCGCCACAGCGCGTCGTTGGCGACCCCCAGCAGCACGAACTTGTCGGATGCCTGGAATGCCTGGTACGGGCACAGCGACTCGTGTCCCGAACCGGACTTCGCCGGCTGTGTTCCCTTTTCCCAGTAACTTTGGAAGAAGTAGCCGAGAAAACCGATGGCGGTGTCGAACAGCGACGTTTCGACCAGCGCCCCCTGACCCGTCTTCTCGCGATTGAGGATCGCGGCGAGGATGCCGGTAACGGCGTGGAATCCGGTCGCCTGGTCGACAGGCGAAAAAGGACTACGCGACGGCGGGCCATCGGGCTCGCCGGTAATGGACATCATGCCGCTGAAGGCCTGCAGGATCACGTCGTAGCCTTTGCCATCTTGCATCGGACCGCGTTTGCCGAATCCTGAAATACTGCAGTAAACGAGCCTCGGATTGTCGGCGCGCAGGGTGTCGTAGTCGATGCCAAGCCGTCCTGCGACGCCGGGCCCGAAACTCTCAATGACGATGTCTGCCCCACGCGCGAGCTTGCTCGAAATTTCCCGGCCGGCCACCGACTTCAAGTCGACCGCGATGCTGCGCTTGCTGCGATTGGCGCTCAGGAAGACCGTGCCGTCATTGCCGCGGAAGGGCGGCCACCGGCGGGTATCGTCGCCGTCCGTGCAAGCCTCGACCTTGACGACGTCCGCACCCATGTCGCCAAGGTATTGAGCGCACAACGGCCCGGCCAAGACCTTAGAGAAGTCCGCGACCTTGAGACCTGATAGGGGCTTCATGCTTCCTCCGTTGCGCGGAACTTTGGCGCCTGCCGTGCACGATCCGGCGAACAATTATTGGTCCGACCATTGACTAATCCAATAATAGACTGATAGCATTCGTCCGTAAAGGGGCTGTCCACAACTCCCGAGAGGCAACGTGTCCGAGTTCAAGCTTTCCCCCATTGTCGTTCCGAAGACCTCGGACGTACTCGCGGCGGAACTCCGCAAGCAGATCCTCGGGCGGCACGCTCGCTCCGGGCGCGGCTTTGCCGGCGGAGCGCGACCTCGTCACGCAAACGGGCTTGAGCCGCGGGTCGGTCCGCGAAGCGTTGCGCATCCTGGAGGCGGAGGGCCTGGTCAGTACGCGGCCGGGTCGCCAGGGCGGCTCGGTTGCGCGCATGCCCGGCGACGAGTCGCTTGCCAAGTACATCAGCTTGTTCGTCCACGGCCGCGGCATTTCGCTCCTTTCGCTTTTGCAAACGCGTGAGGCGGTCGAGCCGTCGATTGCCGCGCTCGCCGCGCAAAACCGAACGGAAGAGGAGTTGCAGGAGCTTGTCACGATTTCGGACAGGCTGGAAGCGGCCTACGCGGACACGCCTTTGTACCTGGCCGAGAACGTGAACTGGCATTGCGCCATTGCGGCGGCTAGCCACAACGAGCTTCTGCGCGCGATCATGGTCGCCATATCGAGCATGGTCTACAAGGCGTCCGCGATCGAGAACTTTGCGACCGCCGACGTACGCAAGGTAGTGATCAAGGCTCATCGTCGCATCCTCGACGCGATCGTCGCGAAGGACGCGGAAGCCGCGGGCCGGCGCATGGTCCGGCATCTCGCGGCGCTGACCGCCGCGGTGAGAGCGTTTCCCGGCGCACCGCTCGTGCTCAAGTGATGGCGCCCGCGGTCGCGCTTGTGACAAACGTTAACTGAAGGGGGAATCATGTTTAGGCACATGCGTTTTCTCGCATTGCTGGCATTCGTAGCCGCGGGTGCGCAGCCGGCGTGGAGCCAGCCGTATCCCAATCGCCCGGTGAAGATCGTGGTGCCGTTCGCCGCGGGCAGCGCCACCGACATCATGGCGCGGATCATCGCCGACGAGCTTCGCACGGCGTTCGGCCAGCCATTCATCGTCGAGAACAAGCCGGGCGCATCCGCGCAGATCGGCGCCGAGCAGGTCGCGCACTCGCCGCCGGACGGATACACGCTTTTCGTGACCACCAACACGTCGCATTCGGCCAACCCGTACCTGTTCAAGAAGCTGAGCTACGACCCGATCAAGGATTTCGCGCCGGTCGCGAACATCATGCGGATACCGGTAATCATCGTGGTCGACCCCAAGTTGCCGGTGAAGACCCTGCAGGAGCTCGTCACCTACGCGAAGGCCAATCCCGGGAAAGTATCCTTCGGCTACGGCAACAGCATCGGCCAGGTGGTCGGCGCATCGTTCGCCAAGCGGAGCGGCATCGACGTCATCACCGTTCCGTACAAGAGCTCGCCGCAGGCTTTGACCGACGTTCTCAGCGGGCAGGTGAGCTATTCCGTAACGGACATGGCGGCAGGCCAGTCATTCGTGCAAAGCGGCCGCGTTCGTGCCCTCGGCGTTTCGAGCAAGAAGCGCTCGCCGCTGATGCCCGACTTGCCGGCGATATCCGAAACGCCCGGCTTCGAAGGGTTCGAGGTGATCGCATGGGTCGGGATGTTCGCGCCGGCCAAGACACCGAAGGACATCGTCGACAAGTTGAATGCCGTGGTCAGGAAAGCGCTGGCCAAGCCCGAGGTGAAGGAAAAGATCGTGACCTTCGCCGCCGAAGCAGCGCCGAGCACACCAGAGGAACTCGCCGAGTTCGTGAAGGAGCAGCTCGCGAGCTGGGGCAAGAGCATCAAGGAAGCCGGAATTGAGCCGGAGTAATAAAGTGAACTACGTGCCAAGCCTCGCGTAAAGATCTGCCCATGGCCATCGATTTCACGCTGGAAGACCACGTCGCGACGATCACGATCAATCGTCCGGAGCGGATGAACGCGATGGACGCGGAGCACTACAACGCGCTTTCCACAGCCTGGGTGCGCGTTCGGGACGATCCCGAGATTCGCGTGGCGATCATCACCGGCGCGGGCGAGAAGTCGTTTTCTGCGGGCGCCGATCTCAAGTCGTTCGTGGGCGCGCAGCCGCCGCTGTCTGAGCTTGTGCTCACGCAAAGGAATCAGATCCTCAACCGCGGTCTCGAAGTATGGAAGCCGATCGTCGCGGCCGTGAATGGCTACTGTCTCGGCGGCGGCATGACATTGTTGCTGGCGACGGATCTTCGTATCGCGGCCGAGCACGCAACGTTCTCGGTGGCAGAGGTAAAGCGCGGCGTGTTCCCGGCCAACGGCGGCACGCAGCGCATCGCTCAACAATTGCCGCACGCGATTGCGATGGAATTGCTTCTGTTGGGAGAGAGCATCGACGCGCAGACCGCATTGCGCTGGGGTCTCGTCAACCGCGTGGTCAAAGCGAGCGAACTCATGGCTGCCGCACGCGAATTCGCGGCGCGCCTTGCCCGCAATGCGCCGCTTGCAGTGCAGGCGGCGAAGGAGCTCGCCATACGCAGCCGCGACGTCGATCTGCGCACCGGCTTGCGCATGGAGGAGCTCTTCCTGCGACTCTTGCAGGGTTCCGAGGACGTGCGCGAAGGCACGACCGCGTTCAGCGAAAAGCGCGCGCCGTCCTTCGGCGGCCGCTAGCATTTTTCACCGGAGATGGTCATGAGCTACACGAGACCGCTGCGCAATACCGTCGCGATCACTATCGTCGTTCTAGGCGGATGAACTCGCGCGCGGACCCACCTTCGCCCTCGGCGTCGCGAAGAAGATGTTCAAGCTTATGTATCAGCCCGATCTCGAAACGTTGCTCGATGCGGAGGCATGGGCGCAAGGGCTCGCCCTTCTCAGCGACGACCACCAGGAAGGGGTGCGGGCATTTCTCGACAAGCGGAAGCCCGAGTTCAAGGGTTCATAGATGGAGAGGCCAACCATGACCACCAAGCCTGCGATACGGCACGACCCGATACTCAAGTCGTTGTTGTTCGTGCCGGGCGACAGCGAGAAAAAGATGAACAAGGCGCAATCGTCAGCCGCGAGCGCGCTTATCCTCGACCTCGAGGACGCGGTGGCGATCGAGCGCATCGACATCGCACGTGGGATGGTCAAGGAGTATCTCGCGAGTCGACCGGACCGCGCACGGCAGCAGCTGTGGGTGCGCATCAATCCGTTGGGGACACCGCTGTCGCTGCCCGATCTCGTCGCGATTGCCGGCGGGGCACCCGACGGCATCATGCTGCCAAAGGTCGAATCGGCGAAGGATGTCGTGGTGCTCGACCACTACCTGACGGCGCTCGAGCAGCGCGAGGGTATCGCGCCCAACTCGATTCGCATCATCCCGGTCGCGACCGAGACGCCGCAGGCGATGTTCGCGCTCGATTCGTACCGGGGCGCATCGTCGCGGCTCATCGGCCTCACCTGGGGCGCGGAAGATCTCTCGACCGCGATCGGCGCCAGCACCAATCGCGTCGACAGCGGCGAGTACGAATTCACGTACCAGCTCGCGCGCTCGCTGTGCCTCGTCGGCGCGCATAGCGCAGGACTGCAGGCGATCGACACGATCACGCCGGACTTTCGCGATCAGGAGCGCCTCAAGCGCGAAGTTCGCGCGTCGCGCCGAGCCGGGTTCACCGGCAAGATCGCGATTCACCCGGATCAAATCGAAGGCATCAACGTCGGCTACTCGCCGGACGAGGAAGAGGTGCGTCACGCGACGGCTGTCGTCGAGGTATTCGAGCGCGCGAGCGGTGCGGGCGCGGTCCAGCTCGAAGGCAAGATGCTTGACAAGCCTCATCTGACCCAGGCTCTGCGCGTGCTCGCAGCGGCCGGGCATCCCAGGACCTAGGAGGTAAGACCATGCCAGGGCTCTATTTCGAGGAATTCACTGTCGGCCAAATCTTCCGGCACCCGATCCGACGCACCGTGACCGAAGCCGACAACGTGTTCTTCAGCGCGTTGACGATGAACTCGGCGGCATTGCATCTCGACGAGCAATACTGCAAGGAACACACGGAATTCGGCACCCGGATTGTGAATAGCGCGTTCACGCTGGGACTCGTGGTCGGCATCTCGGTAGGTGATACGACATTTGGCACCACTGTCGGCAATCTGGGCTGGGACGAGGTGCGCTTCCCGAAGCCGGTATTCCATGGCGACACGATTCGCGTGGAAAGCGAAGTACTCGAAATGCGCGAGAGCAAGTCGCGCCCCGACAATGGCATCGTGATCTTCGCGCATCGGGGTTTCAACCAGCGCAACGAAATCGTGATGACGTGCAAGCGCTCTGCGCTGATGCTGAGGCGCGCGAAGCAGTAAGCGCTGGCTTTAGAACTTTCGTCTCGAGACCAGCAATTTAACGGCTTGCCAAACGGCGAGCCGTTTTTGCTTGTGTCCGGGGCGGCGCGGGCCTTGGCATCGCGAGCATCCTGGAGAGCACGTTCCGGTTGCGCGCGATATCTTCAAGCGTATAGCGATCGAGCACGGCATAGAACGCCTGCACGGCGTCGTCGAGCACGGAACGCAGGTAGCAAGCCCGCACGATGCAACAGGCGCCGGCGCTGTCGAAGCATTCGGCTGGGTGCGGGGCGCCCTCGGTGAGGCGAACTATGTATCCCACATTGATCGCCTTCGGCGCCATCGCCAGTTCGAGGCCGCCTCCCTTGCCCCGTACATTCGCGAGCACACCCGCCTTACCCAGGGCATGCGACACCTTCGTCAAGTGGGTTTCGGAGATGTCGAACGCATTCGCGATCTCCGCGATCGTCGCGCGACGCTGCGGGCGTGCTGCGAGAAACATGAGAACGCGCAGGCTGTAATCGGTGAAGGTCTTCAGACGCATGATCGTCAAGCGTCAATCGTGGCGATAGCCATCACTGGATCCGTCGTTGCCGTTCTATAGGTTCATTTTGGATGAACCTTATGCGCGGCTATTGATTTGGATCAAACAGGTAGAGCGTTGCCGCCACTTAAGCTATCGATACTGACAAGGGGAGGCGCAGAACATGAGCAACCGAGGCCAGGCGCTATCCGTGCTGATTGTCAGCACACTCGCGTTCACCGTGTGCTTCATGGTGTGGATGATGTTCGGCGTCATCGGCATACCGATTCGCAAGACGCTTAACCTCAACGCGACCGAGTTTGGTCTCCTGACTGCCACGCCGGTGCTGACCGGTTCGCTGATTCGGGTGCCGCTAGGCATGTGGACCGACAAGTTCGGCGGCCGCATCGTGCTCTTCGTGCTGATGCTCCTGTGCGTGGTGCCGATCTTCCTGATCGCGCACGCGACGCAATTCTGGCAGTACCTTGTGCTCGGACTCTTCGTTGGCATTGCGGGCGGCTCGTTCTCGGTGGGCACACCCTACGTCGCACGCTGGTTTCCGAGGAATCAGCAGGGCTTTGCGATGGGCATCTTCGGTGCCGGCAACTCCGGCGCGGCCGTCAACAAATTCGTCGCGCCGGCGCTGGTCGTGGCCTTCGGCTGGGCGATCGTGCCGCAGGTTTACGCGGCCATCATGCTCGGGACCGCGCTGCTTTTCTGGTTCGGCAGCTACTCGGATCCTGCCCATCTGGTGGACTCGAAAATAACCTGGCGAGAGCAACTCGAGGCATTGAGAGATCCCAACGTCTGGAAGCTGTGCCAGTACTACTCCATCGTGTTCGGCGGCTACGTCGCGATGAGTCTATGGATGGTGCAGTACTACGTTGGTGAATTCGAGCTGGATATTCGTACCGCCGCGTTGCTGGCGGCGTGTTTTTCGCTTCCTGGCGGCGTACTGCGTGCGGTAGGCGGCTGGTTTTCGGACAAGTATGGGGCGCACAGCGTGACCTGGTGGGTGCTATGGGTCAGCTGGGTCTGCCTGTTTCTGCTCTCCTATCCGCAGACGGACATGACGATCCTCACCACCGGCGGCCCGAAAACCTTTCACATCGGTCTGAACATCTGGATGTTCACGCTGTTGATGTTTGTGCTCGGCATCGCCTGGGCATTCGGCAAGGCGTCGGTATTCAAGTACATCTCCGACGAGTATCCGACCAACATCGGCGTGATTTCCGGCGTCGTGGGCCTCGCGGGCGGCATGGGCGGGTTCGTGCTGCCCATCATGTTCGGCGCGCTGATGGACCTCACCGGCGTTCGCTCGTCCGCGTTCATGTTGATGTACGGCGTGGTCTGGGTTTCGCTGATCTGGATGTACTGGACTGAAGTGCGTGGCGCCGAAGTCATGGGACACAGGGCCAAGCCGTTCCGCCTTCAGCGACAGCAGGTTGCCGTCAAACAGGAAGCATCATGAACATCACGAACACAACACTCAAATCGGGTGTCGCTGCGTCTGCCGCAGGCGGCCGCGCCGATATCGCGGACTGGCGTCCCGAGGATGAAACGTTCTGGGAAAGCACCGGCAAGAAGATCGCCTACCGCAACCTTTGGATCTCCGTGCCCGCGTTGCTGTGCGGCTTCGCCGTCTGGGGGATGTGGGGAATCATCACCGTGCAAATGCTCAACCTGGGCTTCCCGTTTACCCAGGCGCAGCTGTTTACGCTGACCGCCATTGCCGGGATCTCCGGCGCGACGATGCGCATCCCGGCCTCGTTCCTGATCCGTCTCGCGGGCGGACGCAACACCATCTTCCTGACCACGGCGATGCTGCTCGCGCCCGCCATCGGCACCGGCATCGTGCTGCAGCACAAGGACTGGCCGCTGTGGGCGTTCCAGCTGATGGCGCTGTGGTCGGGCGTAGGCGGTGGCAACTTCGCGAGCTCCATGTCCAACATCAGCACCTTTTTCCCGAAGCGGCTGCAGGGCACGGCACTCGGCTTGAATGCGGGGTTGGGCAACTTCGGCGTGACGACGATGCAGGTCGTGATTCCGCTGGTCATGACGGTCGGCATCTTCGGCGCGTTCGGCGGCGAGCCGATGACGCTGGTGAAGGACAGCGGATGGATCTTCGGCAAGATCGCAGCCGGCACGGCTACCTGGATCCAGAACGCTGGTTTCGCGTGGGTGCTGTCGCTGGTGCCGCTCTCGGCGCTGTGCTGGTTCGGCATGAACAATCTGAAGACGATCTCTCCCGCCACCGGCAACCCGGTCGTCGCATTCGCCAAGATCACCTACCTGTACACGCTGGCCTTCGTGCCTTCGATCCTTGGCATGTACCTGTACCTGCCGCCGCCTACCGGCCTGGGTGTCATCAGCATGTGGGTGGCCATTCCGCTGGACATCATCGCTGCGCTGGCGGTGATGCGACTCGCGGCGTTCGGTCCGATGAAGGAGGGCGTTGCCAAGCAGTTCCAGATCTTCAGGAACAAGCACACCTGGTCGATGACCGCGTTGTACATCGTGACCTTCGGCTCGTTCATCGGCTTTTCGATGGCGCTGCCGCTGTCGATGAAGGTGATCTTCGGCATCAGCCACGTGCCCAACGCCAATGGCGTGATGCAGCACACGCTCAACAACCCGAACGCGCCGACCATCCTCGCCTACGCCTGGATCGGCCCGTTCGTAGGCGCGGCCGTACGGCCGATCGGCGGCTGGATCTCCGACAAGGTCGGCGGCTCGATCGTCACCCAGATCATCTCCGCGGTGATGGTGGTCGCCTCGGTCGCGGTCGGCTACGTCATGATGCAGGCCTACGCCTCAGCCACACCGGAGCAGTATTTCCCGGCATTCCTCGGCCTGTTCGTCGTGCTTTTTTTCGCCAGTGGCATCGGCAACGGCTCGACGTTCCGCACCATCGGGGTGATCTTCGATCGCCAGCAGGCAGGACCGGTGCTGGGCTGGACCTCGGCGATCGCCGCGTATGGCGCTTTCGTCGCGCCGATCGTGATCGGCAACCAGATCCAGGCCGGTACGCCACAGATCGCGATGTATGGCTTCGCGGTGTTCTACGCGCTGTGTCTGATACTCAACTGGTGGTTCTACCTGCGCAGCAATGCGTACGTGAAGAATCCATGAGCCCTCAGTTCCCAATACTACGACGCTGCCGTTGCGGAGACCCACGATGAGCCACTTTCTCGATCGACTGACCTATTTTTCGAGCCCCAGGGAATCCTTCGCGGACGGGCACGGCGTAGCCACTGGCGAGGACCGCACGTGGGAGGACGCCTATCGCAACCGCTGGGCGCACGACAAGATCGTGCGCTCCACGCACGGCGTGAACTGCACGGGTTCGTGCTCGTGGAAGATCTACGTCAAGGGTGGCATCGTCACCTGGGAAACGCAGCAGACCGACTATCCGCGCACGCGCTGGGACATGCCCAACCACGAACCGCGAGGATGCGCGCGCGGAGCCAGCTACAGCTGGTATCTCTACAGCGCAAACCGCGTCAAGTATCCGCTGGTGCGCGGACGTCTGCTGAAGCATTGGCGCCAGGCGCGCCTCGCGCACGACCCGGTCGCGGCGTGGACGTCGATCGTCGAAGACGACGCCAAGCGCCGCGATTACCAGCAGGTACGCGGGCTCGGCGGTTTCGTGCGGTCGAACTGGGACGAGGTGAACGAGATCGTCGCCGCGGCCAACGTCTATACGATAAAGAAACACGGTCCGGATCGCGTCATCGGCTTCTCCCCGATCCCCGCGATGTCGATGGTCAGCTATGCCGCGGGCTCGCGCTATCTGAGTCTGATCGGCGGCGTGTGCATGAGCTTCTACGATTGGTACTGCGACCTTCCGCCGAGCAGTCCGCAAATCTGGGGAGAGCAGACCGACGTGCCCGAGTCGGCCGATTGGTTCAATTCGAGCTTCATCATCGCCTGGGGTTCGAATGTCCCGCAGACACGCACGCCGGACGCGCACTTCTTCACCGAGGTGCGCTACAAGGGCACAAAAACGGTCGCGGTGACACCCGACTATTCCGAAGTCGCCAAGCTGGCCGACATCTGGATGCACCCGAAGCAGGGTACCGACGCCGCGGTCGCAATGGCGATGGGCCACGTGATCCTCAAGGAGTTCTACTTTCCCGAAGGGGGCAGGCAGCGCAGCGCGTATTTCGACGATTACGTGCGCCGCTACACCGACATGCCGATGCTCGTGATGCTCAAGGAGCACACGCTGCCGAGCGGTGAAGTGATCAACGTGCCCGACCGCTATGTGCGTGCGTCGGACTTCAACGGCAAGCTGGGGCAGACCAACAATCCGGAGTGGAAAACGGTTGCGTTCGATGGGATGGGCAAGGTGGTCCTGCCCAATGGCGCCATCGGCTTTCGCTGGGGACCCGACGGTCGCGCCGATCAAGGGCAATGGAACCTCGAAGCCAAGGAAGCGCGCCATGGCCACGACGTGAAGCTCAAGCTGTCGCTGCTGGAAGGCGAGCAGCCGAGCACGGAGACGGCAAAAGTCGGGTTCCCGTATTTCGGCGGGATCGTCAGCGAACATTTCCCGAATAACCAGCAGACGGATGTACTGGTGCGTACCGTCCCCGTGCAGCGAATCGCACTCGGCAAGGCGGGCGACAAGCGCGAGGCGCTGGTGGCGACGGTATTCGACCTGCAGGTGGCGAACTACGGCGTGGCGCGCGGTTTCGCCGGCGAACTGGCCGCGAAGAACTTCGACGACGACACGCCCTACACACCCGCCTGGCAGGAGCGCATCACCGGCACGCCGCGCGAACAGCTCATCACCGTGGCACGCCAGTTCGCCGAGAACGCGCACAAGACGCACGGCAAGTCGATGGTGATCATCGGCGCAGCGATGAACCACTGGTACCACAGCGACATGAACTACCGCGGCGTCATCAACATGCTGATGATGTGCGGTTGCATCGGCCAGAGCGGCGGCGGCTGGGCGCACTACGTGGGCCAGGAAAAGCTGCGGCCGCAGACCGGCTGGACCGCGCTGGCGTTCGCGCTCGACTGGATCCGCCCGCCACGTCAGATGAACAGCACCAGCTTCTTCTACGCCCATACCGACCAGTGGCGCTACGAGAAACTGGGCATGGAAGAAGTGATCTCGCCGCTGGCCGACAAGAAGCTCTACGCCGGCAGCATGATCGACTACAACGTGCGCGCCGAACGGATGGGCTGGTTGCCGTCCGCGCCGCAGCTGCAGACCAATCCGCTGCAAGTCGTGCGCGACGCGCAGGCCGCCGGGCTCGATCCAAAGGACTACGCGGTCAAGGCGCTCAAGGACGGCACGCTGAAGATGAGCTGCACCGACCCCGACCATCCCGACAACTGGCCGCGCAACATGTTCGTGTGGCGCTCCAACCTGCTCGGCTCCAGCGGCAAGGGTCACGAGTATTTCCTCAAGCACCTGTTGGGAACCAGCAACGGCGTGCAAGGCAAGGACTTGGGCGAGGAGAACGCCCCCGATGCGCTGCGCGCCTCCCCCACTGGGGGCACGCCCGGCTTGGGGCGGCCCGGCACCGGGTGGGACGCGAAACCAACCGAGGTGATCTGGCACGACAAGGCGCCCGAGGGCAAGCTGGACCTGCTGGTGACGCTCGACTTCCGCATGAGCACGACGTGTCTGTACAGCGACATCGTGCTGCCCACCGCCACCTGGTACGAGAAGAACGACCTCAACACCAGCGACATGCATCCGTTCATCCATCCGCTGTCCACCGCGGTGGATCCGGCCTGGCAATCGCGCAGCGACTGGGACATCTACAAGGGCTTCGCGAAGAAGTTCAGCGAGGTCTGCGTCGGCCGCCTTGGCGTGGAGCGCGAGCTGGTACTGAGCCCGCTAATGCACGACAGCCCATCCGAGCTGGCGCAGCCGTTCGAAGTCAAGGATTGGAAGCGCGGCGAGTGCGAGCTGATCCCGGGCAAGACCGCCCCCAATCTCGTCGTCGTCGAACGCGATTACCCGAACGTGTTCAAACGCTTTACCGCGTTGGGACCGTTGATGGCCAAAGTCGGTAACGGCGGCAAGGGCATCGCCTGGAACACGCAGGCGGAAGTGAAGCAGCTGGGCGAACTCAGTGGCCTTGTTACAGCCGAAGGCGCGACTTGCGGCATGCCGAAGATCGAGACCGACATCGACGCCTGCGAAGTGATTCTGCAACTGGCGCCGGAAACGAATGGCCATGTCGCGGTGAAGGCCTGGGAAGCGCTCGGCAAGCAGACCGGCCGCGATCACAGGCACCTGGCGATCCATCGCGAAGACGAAAAAATCCGCTTCCGCGACGTCCAGGCGCAGCCGCGCAAGATCATCAGCTCGCCGACGTGGAGCGGCATCGAAAGCGAAACCGTGTCGTACAACGCCGGCTACACCAATGTGCACGAGATGATCCCGTGGCGCACGCTTACCGGGCGCCAGCAGTTCTACATGGATCACCCGTGGATGCGCGCGTTCGGCGAGGGCTTCAGCAGCTACCGTCCGCCGGTGGACCTGAAGACCACCGCCGGCATCCAGGGCATCAAACCGAACGGGAACCCCGAGATCGCGCTGAATTTCATCACGCCGCACCAGAAGTGGGGCATCCATAGCACCTACACCGACAACCTGCTGATGCTTACGCTGAGCCGGGGCGGGCCCTGCGTGTGGCTCAGCGAAGACGACGCGAAGCGCGCCGGCATCGTCGATAACGACTGGATAGAGCTGTTCAACGTCAACGGCGCGATCGCGGCGCGCGCCATCGTCAGCCAGCGCGTCAACCCCGGCATGGTGATGATGTACCACGCACAGGAGAAGATTGTGAACACGCCGGGATCGGAGATCACCGGCGCGCGCGGCGGCATCCACAATTCGGTGACGCGCATCGTCCTGAAGCCCACGCACATGATCGGCGGATACGCGCAGTTCAGTTACGGCTTCAACTACTACGGAACCATCGGTACCAATCGCGACGAATTCGTGGTGGTGCGCAAGATGAACAAGGTCGACTGGCTCGACACCCCGGTTGCCAATGAGCTGATCGTGCCCGTGCAGTCCCAAGGAGAAGTGGCATGAAGATCCGTGCGCAGATCGGCATGGTGCTCAACCTGGACAAGTGCATCGGTTGCCACACCTGTTCCGTCACCTGCAAGAACGTCTGGACCAGCCGGCCCGGCATGGAATACGCATGGTTCAACAACGTCGAGACCAAGCCCGGCATCGGTTACCCGAAGGAATGGGAAAACCAGGACAAGTGGAACGGTGGTTGGGTGCGCAAGGCCAACGGCAGCATCGAGCCACGGCAGGGCGCGAAATGGAAATTGCTGATGCGCATCTTCGCAAACCCCAACCTGCCCGAGATCGACGATTACTACGAGCCCTTCACCTTCGACTACGGGCACCTGCAGTCCGCACCCGAGATGAAGGCCACGCCGACGGCGCGTCCACGCAGCCTGATCACCGGCAAGCAGATGGACAAGATTGTCTGGGGTCCGAACTGGGAAGAAATCCTCGGCGGTGAGTTCTCAAAGCGCGGCAAGGACAGGAACTTCGACGACATCCAGAAGGACATCTTCGGCCAGTTCGAGAATACCTTCATGATGTACCTGCCCAGGCTATGCGAACACTGCTTGAACCCGGCGTGCGTGGCCTCCTGCCCCTCGGGCTCGATCTACAAGCGCGAGGAAGACGGCATCGTCCTGATCGACCAGGACAAGTGCCGCGGCTGGCGCATGTGCGTCAGCGGTTGCCCGTACAAGAAGATCTACTACAACTGGAAGAGCGGCAAGGCCGAGAAGTGCATCTTCTGCTACCCGCGCATCGAGGCCGGCCAGCCGACGGTGTGCAGCGAGACCTGCGTCGGCCGCATTCGCTATCTCGGCGTGCTGCTCTACGACGCCGATCGCATCGAGGAAGCGGCAAGCGTCGAGCACGACCGCGACCTGTATCAGGCGCAGCTCGGCATCTTCCTCGATCCGTTCGACCCGGACGTGATTGCGCAGGCCCGCAATGACGGCATTCCGGACAACTGGATGGAGGCCGCGCGCAACAGTCCGGTCTACAAGATGGCGGTGCAGTGGAAGGTCGCGCTGCCGCTGCACCCCGAGTACCGCACGCTGCCGATGGTCTGGTACGTGCCGCCGCTGTCACCCATCAGCGCGGCGGCGAATGCCGGGCATGTTGGAAGCAACGGCGAGATTCCCGATGTCAGCCAACTGCGCATTCCGGTCAATTACCTGGCCAACCTGTTGACGGCGGGGGACACGCGGCCGGTGGTGCGTGCACTGGAGCGCATGCTGGCCATGCGCGCCTACCAGCGCGAAAAGCACGTCGATGGGCGCATCAACCAGGCCGTGCTGAATCAGGTGGGCATTACCCAGGCCGAAGTCGAGGACATGTACCACGTAATGGCTATCGCCAATTACGAAGATCGCTTCGTGATTCCGAGCACTCACCGTGAATACGCCGAAAACACCTTCAACGTTCGCGGTGGTTGCGGTTTCAGCTTCGGCAACGGCTGCTCCGAGGGCACCAGCGAGACCAGCCTGTTCGGCAGCGAGAAGAAGCGCACCATTCCGATCAAGGCGGAGGTTTGACCGTGTTTGCACCGATCTCCCCTCGACCGATGAGCAAGAGTCTGCGCGTGCTGGCGGCATTGCTCGCCTACCCCGATGCACGGATGCTCGGCCACATCACGGAAATGCGAGGCTTGCTCAGCGCCGAAGGCGTCGTGTCGCCATCCCGCAGCACGGAAATCGATGCGTTGATGGAAGCGTTGCAACGCGCCGATCCGCTGGAAACCGAAGCCGGCTATGTCGAGTTGTTCGACCGCGGCCGGTCCACTTCGCTGCACTTGTTCGAGCACGTGCATGGCGATTCGCGCGATCGCGGGCCGGCGATGATCGACCTGGGGGAGACTTACGCCAAGGCCGGCCTCATCCTTGCCTCGGGAGAGTTGCCAGACTACCTGCCGGCCGTGCTCGAATTCGCGTCCACCCAGCCGCCGCGCGAGGCACGCGCGTTCCTGGGCGAGATTGTCCACATCCTGAACGCGATTTTTGGCGCTTTATGCAAGCGTGACAGCGCCTACGCAAGCGTGGTGGGTGCATTGATCGAGTTGGCCGGAGAGAAGGCCCAGCCGGTCGAGCCGGCTGCTGACGAGACGCTGGACGAAAGCTGGGCAGAGCCGGTGGTATTCGACGGCTGTTCTGCCAAGGGCCAGGCCAAGCCGGGCCAGGCGCAGCCGATCCACGTCGTTCGCAAGAGTGCGCCGAACAGCGTGCAACCGGGAGCCGCCGCATGAACCCAGTTTCGTCCTACCTGAACAATTTCCTCTTCACCGTCTACCCGTACATTTGCCTGGCGGTGTTCTTCATGGGCAGCCTGGCGCGCTTCGATCGCGACCAGTACACGTGGAAAAGCGATTCGTCGCAGTTGCTCCGCGCCGGTACGCTGCGCTGGGGCAGCAACCTGTTCCATATCGGTATCATCTTCCTGTTTTTCGGGCACCTGTTCGGACAGCTCACGCCGCATTGGATGTACGATGCGTTCATCACTGCTCCGCAGAAGCAGATGCTCGCCATCGTCTCCGGCGGCATCGCGGGGTTCATATGTTTTGTGGGCCTCACGCTGCTGCTGTACCGGCGCATCTTCGATCCCCGTATCCGGTTGACCAGCCACCGTACCGACATTGCGATCCTGGTCATCCTGTGGGTGCAGCTTTGCCTGGGGCTGATCACGTTGCCGCTCTCGTTCGAGCATCGTCAGGACGCCAACGCCATGCTGATCCTGGCCAGTTACCTGCAGAGCATCGCCACCTTGCGCCCGGACGCGAGCGGGCTGGTCGCCGTGGCGTGGCCCTTCAAGGTACACATGGTGCTGGGCATGACGATCTTCCTGCTGTTCCCGTTCAGCCGCTTGGTGCATGTCTGGAGCGGGTTCGCGAGCATCGCCTACCTGTTCCGTCCTTACCAGGTGGTGCGCAGCCGGCGACTCAACGTGCCCATCGGGCGCAACCTCCCGCGTCAACCTGGCGCCGGCGTTTGATGGAGCATGGCGATGACGAAGGCAACATGCATCACCCCTGACGTGGCGCGTATCAATGGCGTGCCACTGCACGCGCAGGATGCCGCGTTGCCGCCGGACGAATTGCGCCAGCGCGCCTGCACCGAGCTCCTGCGTCAGGCCGCGCAGCGGGCCGGACTTCTGGCCGCGGACGACGTCGCTTCGCCGGACGGCGTCATCAGTGAAGCGGCTGCTGGCGCGATCGAATCGCTGCTCGATCAGTTGTTGAGTACGCCCGAGCCGTCGGAAGAAGCCTGCCGTCGGCACTACGCGGCGCACGAAGCCACCTACCAGACCGGCGAGCGCGTGCTGGCAAGGCACATACTTTTCGCCGTGACCCCCGGTGTAGACGTCGTGGCATTGCGCAAGCGTGCCGAGACGACATTGCTGGACGTCCGTTGCCACGATGGCAAGACCAATGACAAATTCGTCGATGCGGCCCGGGTTTCGTCAAATTGTCCGAGCGGTGCACAAGGCGGTGATCTCGGCTGGCTGAGTGCCACCGACTGCGCTCCCGAGTTCGCTCGCGAATTGTTCGGCCATGCCGAGGTAGGCGTCCTGCCGCGGCTCGTGCATAGCCGCTTCGGACTCCATGTGGTCGAGGTGCTGGCTCGCGAACCGGGCATTGCACTATCCTTCGACGAGGTGCGCGGTGCGGTAATCATGTCGTTGCGCCAGCTAGCCTACGTTACCGCGCTGCGCCAGTACCTTCAATTGCTTGCCGGTGCAGCGGAGGTAAGAGGTATCGACCTCGATGCCGCCGACACGCCGCTGGTGCAATAGCGGGGGCGGTCATCGCCGCAGCGCCTCTGCCACGGATGGTCGGCGCTCCAGGCCAGAGCCGCAAATGATCAAGATCGAAGTTCCACGGCCGCAGGCGAGATCGGCTCCCGTAGGGTTCGCGCTCTGGAGCCTGGGCTTTCGTCCGTTCTACCTGCTTGCCAGCGTTTTCGCCGCGTTGTCGATCCTGCTCTGGATCTGCCAATACACCGGCCAGCTTCCCGTTGCGTACCTGCGGACCCCCGCGTTGCATGGCCACGAAATGCTGTTCGGCTACACGCTCGCGGTCGTGGCCGGATTCCTGTTGACGGCTGTTGCCAATTGGACCGGAAAGTCAACGCCCACTGGCGCTGCGCTGATGTCGCTTGCGGCACTTTGGGTCGCGGGGCGAGTGCTGGTCCTGACGCCGTATGCCACTGCCGCCGCGATTGCCAATGTGGCGTTTCCCGTGGCGTTGGCCATCGGCATCGGCAAAGCCGTAGTGCAGAGCCAGAACCGACGTAACTATTTTCTTCTCGCGCTGCTTCTGTCGCTCGCCCTTGCTTCGCTCGCATTTCATCTTTCACAACTCGACCTTCTCCCATGGCTGGAGCGGGCGAGCCTCCAGGTCGGTCTCGATGTCGTGTTGTTCATCATGGCCGTGATCAGCGGGCGGGTGATTCCAATGTTCACCAACAACGGCGTACCGGGAGCGCAAGCGACGCGTCAACCGATGGTGGAAAGATTCGCCTTGGTCGGCGTGCTCGTACTGCTTGGTATCGATCTGCTGCCCGTCCCGAGCCTGCTCGTCGCTGTGATTGCGCTGGTCGTTGCCCTTGCGCACGCGGTTCGGCTCTACTTGTGGCAGCCGTGGCGAACTCGAAGGGTGCCTCTGGTATGGGTGCTGCACGTCGCCTATGGCTGGATTGTCGTCTATCTCGTACTGCGTGGACTCGCCGAGATTGGCGTAGTGGGCCAGCTTTTCGCCGTTCACGCGTTGACCGTCGGGGCGATTGGCGGCATGACCATCGGCATGATGACCAGAACCGCGCGCGGTCACACTGGGCGTCCGCTGGTCGCGGATGGCTTTGAGGTCGTGTGTTTCGTCCTTGTCGCTCTCGCCGCGGCGGTCCGCGTTTTCGGCGGCATGTTGCTGCCGGACGCGTATCTGATGACAGTGATCGCGTCCGGCATATGCTGGTCGGCCGCGTTTGCACTCTATGCAATTCGGTATTGGCCGGTGTTGTCGCGCGCGCGTCTCGACGGCAAGCCATAACGACAAACCCCGCCGAAGCGGGGCCTGTCTCGGCGCGGAATCGGGCAAATTCCTTCGACGGCGATCCGCTAGTGCGAAAGCGCGTAGTTCACTGCCTCCAGGGCCATCACGAGGCCGTAACCCGAATCGCGGTCAATGCCCGCGGCGCGGATGTCCAGCGCCGTCGCCTTCATGGCAGCCAGGATCTGGGCGGCGGTGTAGTCCGGTCTCGCGGATTTGATCAGCGCTGCGATCGCCGCCGCATGAGGTGCGGCGGCGGAGGTGCCGAAGAATGGCAGGAAGCCCGGCGTCTTGGCCGAAGCGCCATCGGCGGCCGCGATGTCCGGTTTGACGAGGGTCGTGCCGCCGTTGGTGCCGAACAGCAAGTTGCCAGGGGTGATCACCGTGCCGTTCGGATTGAAAAAGATCTTCCGCGGTCCGTCCGAGCTGAAGGTTTCCGTCGGATTCGCGGCGCCGCCGACGAACGGCCTCGTGCCCGTCCTGGCGCTGTTCCAGTAGACGGCCGCCGTGCTTACCGTGTTGAGGCCCGCGTTGTGGCCAGAGGTGCCGCCAGACGTTCTGAGCTGCAGCGGCTCGCCGAAAAAGGCGTTGACATGCAATGCACGTACCGCAGCGCCGGGTTTCGCGGCAACGATGATCCGGCTGTTGGTCGGGTATCCTGCGCTGCTGAAGCATTCCTCATACGGATCCTGCGCGCCGGTTTGCGGGGTCGTGGAGGCGCAGAGGACCGACGTCCCCGCAGTATTGAGCACGAACAAATCGTAGTCGTTGGTCGAGGCACCCAACGGATCTGACCACTGCAAGTCGACAACCCCGGTGGTGGCCCCCGTGCGATTGAACGCCTGGGCACCGGTGAACAGGTGCAGGGTGTAGCCTGCGGGCAGCGGTGCGCCACTGGTTGGTCCCGGGTTGAAATCGCCTTCCCAGGTACTGGAGTTCGAATTGGTGAGGTTGCCGCCGTTACCTGCCGAGGAGAAATACAGGGCGCCGCTGGCTGTCACGTCGTTCACCGCCTTGGCGATGACGCTATCCTGGAATACCCCCTCATCCGAATACGAAACGTCGTCGACGATGATGTCGCAGGCATACACGTCGCGCAGGAGCCGGATGTTGTCGGCGAAGCTATCTGGACCGTCGAACGCCGAGGCGAAGAACAGCTTTGCGCCGGGGGCCAGGTCATGGATGATTTCCATCATGGCCGTGCCTTCGCTCGTGGGCGTTTCGCAGAGTGATCGCACGGCGCCACGTCTATCGCGTCTGGGGGAAGATCGCTGGTGGCGATCAGCATAGCGAGGGCCTCGGCAGAATCGGACAAAACGCCGACCTTGACACCGGCTCCGGTCTTCCCAAGTGCGACGACCTGGTTGGCCTTGTGGCTGATGTAACCCTGCGAGGTCAGCGCGCCGACGTTGTTCCTGGCCCGCGCGGCCGGAGCGATGCCCTGCACATCCGGATTGGCCGCCAGTGTTTCCACCGCGGACAGCGGCACCGTCGCCTGGATCGACTGGTTGGGTACGGAGGCTGACTGCACCGTGCCACCGACCGCGGCGATCTGGTTCAGCAACGCGTTCGAAACAACGGCACGGATGCGCACCTTGGCCACGCCGGACGCATTCGCCTTGACGGCATCGACTGCGCTGCCATACACCTCGCCGACACCCGTCATCGCCTGGCCACGAGACGCTTGTATGGCGTACCAAAGCTGCGAATTCAGTTTCTGCTGTACGTCGGTACGCGCGTCCTTCTCCTGGAGGAGGACGCCGATCTGGTTGACCGCGTCCTGACTGATCGAATCTTGCGCGAACAGCGGTTGACCGCAGAAAGCGGACAACACAACTGCCACGAACAAACCTAGAGAACGCCGACCGACCATCTGGAGTCTTTTTGCGATCATTTTATCCTCGCCTGGAAGATTGAGAACACGAGCGGAGCGTTGCGGATGAACGAATACCCCATCGTCGGCTCCACGCCCCGTCGCAAGCCTACGGATGGGGATTGGGTAGCCGAGTCGAGGCCTACCCTATGACAAGTTACGCCGTCGGGCGATATCGCCGCACTGCGAGCAATACCATGCCGCACATGAGGAGTGCCCAGGTGCCCGGTTCTGGCACGCTGCTGGATCTGGGAGTCAGGTCGGTGAACTCCGTGTCGGTGAACGCTTCAACCAGGACGGTGCCGGGTTGGCCTAGCCCGCCGTTTGTAACTGATTCGTTGAGCACCAAAATCAGGTGATGCGTGCTCGGTACGATAACCTGGAAGAACACGGGGTCGGTGCCGAAGAAGTTGCCGCTGAAGCCAGGGTCGCCCAGCCAGTTGGTGTCGAGGCCCCGGTTGGGCGCAACAGGATCTGGAGCATACGTGTCCTCGTACGCCGACAGAAATGTGGTCGAGAAGGTGCTGTCAAAGCTGACTTGGAGGAAGCCGCCGTAATCCGTATAACCGGACTCCAGCGCGTCCAGATCCAGATCGACCGTGAAGTAGTGATACGAGGTGGTCGTATTGAGCACGCCCGGAAAATCCTCTCCCCCCGACCAGTCCTGTGGAATGCCACCGCGGGAAAGCCTGCCGAGCTGCGTCGGATCGCCTGCGGCGATCGAAATGGTATTCGAATAGATTGCAGTTGCCTCGGCGAAACCGCACAGGAGGAACGACGCCGCCATCCACCCAAGCGAACATCGGCAAAGTTTGCGCAGTGAGACCATGGTTGGGAAGCCTTCGGGAAAATGAGGGACCGATACGGATTCGAGTAGCGCACAAACTGTGCCAGCGTATTAAGTCATTGATACTTGGCAGGCTTGTTTGTAATGCGGTCACCTCGTGTAAAAATAATCGACAGGCGAGACCGCCTACTTCATGACGACATCGGTCAACTCGTCATCGACCCGCCAAGCGCCACCCTGATTTACCAGAATGGCCTCGCCGGTAAGCTTCAGTACGCTCCCCTCGCCGTCGAACAGGATCACCGCCGCCTTGCCGTTGCTCCAACCCTTGCTGATCTTCACGGACTGGGTGGGGTGTTCCTTCGCCAGGTAGTTCATGTACGCGGCGCCCTTGCCCTCCTTGATGGCCCCGGCCTGAATTTTCCGCGCTTCGTCGGACAGCGCAGTTCGCAGCGCGTTGGCGTCGCGCTTCACGAGCGCGGCGTGATAATCGAGGTAGGCTTTGCCCGGCGCACCGCCATCCGGCGGCAGCGCGGCGCCGTGATCGTCGGACAGCACCCCGAGGTCGAGGGTGATATCGAAGCTGCGGTTGGTGTCGGTGCCCTTGAGCGTTCCCGCGAGGCGCCCTTTGGCGAGTTTGACCGTCGTGGTGATGCCCATGTTTCCGCCGCAATAGCCGCAGCCGTTGCCCGGCGCGAAATAGAAGGAGTAGCCCTTGTAGTTGCCGTTCGGGCGGAATTCGAAGAAGACCACGGGGTTGTCGCTGTCCTTGATTCGCTGGTCGACCGCGCGGCGGCGATCGTAGTACGCGGCAAGCGCGTCCGCGTCCATGTCGGCACCGGTGACGGCGACGACGATCACGCTTTCGTCCCTGTCCAGCAAAGACTTCCCGGGAAACGCGAGCGCGCTCTTGATCTGGATTCCCACGTTCTGGTTCTTGAACGACCCCGAGGCCGTGTCCGCAGCCACCGCGGATCCGACCCAGGCCGCGAGCGCGACCGCGAGCAGAAGCGTCTTCATCGTTGCCTCCCTTCGATCTCGCCTTGCCGACCGATTCAGGCCGACGCGCTGGCGAGCCGTTCGCGATAGATCCGCTCGTAGGTTTCCGCGCGCATCTTGAACGCCGGATCGGCCGGGCGCCCTCTCGGCACGTTGAGCCAGAGCCGAAGCAGCAGTCGCTTGGACGCAGTGTCGTCCTCGAACGCCGTCCGCGAATGCAGGTTCGTATAGTTGTGCCACAGCATCATCTCGCCGGGCTCGAGCAGGAAGCGCAGCGCGAAATCGTCGCGGTTTGCGAGCGTGTCGAAGTAATCGAGTGCCTCGGCGAGATCATCCGGCATGCCACCGAGCAACTCGGCGGCGTTCTTCATGTGCGACGGCTCGTACATGCAGCTCACCTTGCCCGTTCGACCCAGCAGAACACCGGCATGTCGTCGTCGGTGATCGCCTTGCTCGAGAATCGGGCCTCCTCGCTCGCGATGCGGAAGCCCTTGTACAGCGGCTTCAGCAAGTCGGGCCGCGTTCGCAGAATCTCGTTGTGGATGGCGAGACTGCTCACCAGGCCACTCAGGCCGCCCGACTTCGCCTTGCGCACGCTCATGAGTCCGACGACCTCGTAGCTGTCGGTGTGCATGTGCAGCTCGCGCAGGCTGCGGTAGCCGCGCTTGACCGGATCATCCTCGTTGTTCTGCACGTAGCCCAGGCGGTCGCCATTGCCGCTTTGCACGGCGCCGATGCCAAGATGCGTGCCGAGACCCCAGTAAATGCGCTGGAAGTCTTCCTCGCTGAAGCGCTCGGAGCTGATGCCGGTGACGATGACGATGCCGCGGCCGTTCATGATGA
This sequence comes from uncultured beta proteobacterium, assembly GCA_963726915.1. Lineage (GTDB taxonomy): Bacteria > Pseudomonadota > Gammaproteobacteria > Burkholderiales > Casimicrobiaceae > PALSA-1003. The sequence goes on along the minus strand of CAVSEA010000026.1, from coordinate 722,319 downwards.
TGTCGCGCAGCTCGTCCGCGAGACGGTTGACGAGCGGATGGTCGAAGTCTGCGCGTGTCACCTGCTGCGGCAGCTTGTCGCGCGTAGCCGCGATCATGCGATTCGATCGCATCGACCTGTGCGCCGTTGAGCGGTTTCCTGAGCGCGTCGTTGCCCCCAAGCAAGCGAGTCGTCCAGGCGCTCGGATGGTTGATCTGCTGCATGCAAATGGGAGTCATGGCGTTTCGGTCGTCGGTTGGTCAGCGCAGGGCGGTGCGCGAGTCGTGCCGGATCAGGTCGGCTTGATCCCGGCCTTCTGCACCACCGCCGGCCAGCGTTGGTATTCCTTGACGTAGAGTTCCGATGCCTCGGCCAGGGTTCCGAGCGGAATGTCCCCATTTTGCGCGAGCTTCTCGCGGACCTCGGGCGCCTGCATCGCCTTGATGACGTTCTCGGAGAGCTTCGCGAGGATGTCCGGAGGCGTTCCCGACCGCACGAGCATCGACGTGTAGTGCAGCATTTCGAACCCTGGCAGCCCGCTCTCGTCGATGGTCGGGACCTCCGGAAAGCTCGGCGCGCGTTTGAGACCGGAACCCCCGAGCGCGACCATCTTGCCCGCGCGGATGTGCTGTCCCGATTCGATCGGCACCGAAAAATAGCTGTCGGTCGTGCCCGACAACACCGAAGCCACCGCCTCGCCGCCACCTTTGTAGGGAATGTGCAGCAACTCGATGCCCGCTTTCTCCATGAGAAGCTCGAAGCCGAGATGAGGCGTGCTGCCGGCGCCCGCGGACGCAAACGTGAGCTTGCCCGGGTTTGCCTTCGCCGCCTTGATGTAGTCGCCGACCGTCTTGAAGCCAAGGCTTGGGCGCACCACGAGCAGGAGCGGGGTCGTTATGAACAGCGCGACGGGTGTGAAATCCTTGGCCGAGTAGGGGAGGTTGGCGTACACCGACTGCGCCACCGCGAAGGTGGGCGTGACCACCAACAGCGTGTAGCCATCGGCCGGCGAGCGCGCGACATCTGCTGAGCCGATGGTCGTGCTGGCGCCGCCCTTGTTTTCGATCACGAAGGGTTGATTCAACTGCAGCGAGAGTTGTTGTCCGATGACCCGCGCGATGATGTCTGCGGTGCCGCCGGACCCGAACGGCACCACGACACGCACGGTCCGGGTCGGCCAGCCTGCCGCCGACTGGCCCGCGGCGAACGGCGACAGTCCGAATGCCGCGCTGCCAGCGACCGCTGCGCCCGCCTTGACCAGCGCGCGTCGCTTGCTCGATCGAAGTTCCTTGGTATCGCCCATGTTGCATCCTCCTTCTTGCGCCGACAACGGCACTCTACTCGGGAAGGACGTGGTTGCGCAGCACGCCGATGCCCGTGATCTCGACCTCCACCACGTCACCAGCCTTCATCCACAAAGGCGGCGTGCGAGCGAATCCTACGCCTTCCGGAGTGCCCGTCACGACGACGTCGCCCGGCTCGAGCCGCGTGATGCCCGACAGGTAGGCGATGAGATGGGGAATGTCGAAGATGAGTTCGCCGACCGAAGCGTGCTGCACCACGTTGCCATTCAGCCGTGTCGTCAGCTCGAGCCGGCTTGGATCGGGAATCTCATCGGCGGTGACCAGCCACGGTCCGAACGCGCCGCTCGCGTCGAAATTCTTGCCGACAGTCAGCGAGTGCTTGAACTGATAGTCGCGGTAGCAGGCCTCGTTGAAGCACGTATATCCGGCGATGTGCTCGAGCGCGCGCTCACGCGCGATGTGCCGGCCCGCTTTGCCGATGACGAGCGCCAGCTCGCCCTCGTAGTCGTAGTCGGTGGAGAGGCGGGCGAGGCGAATGGGCTGTTCGTGGCCCACCTGCGAGCTCGTGAAGCGAACGAAGACGCTGGGAAAATCGGGCGGCTTCCCGCCGCCCTCGGCAACGTGCGCCCGGTAGTTGCGGCCGATGCAGATGATCTTTCCTGCGTCGGGAATCGTCGGCAGAAATTTGACATCGGCGATCGCGCGATCGGCCTTGCTCGCCGCAACTTCCCGCGCGATGCCGGCCAGCGCGCCGGCCGCGATCGCAGCGCGCAACGTCGCAAAGCGCGAGCCGTAACGCGGCGTCAGGTCGATCAATCCATCGCCGATCACTGCGCCGTAAGTGACGCGCCCGGACCACTCGAAGCTCGCGAACTTCATCTGTCGAGTCCTTACAATGGCCGATTCATGCTACGTTAGCTCAGCTGCACTTTAGATCTGCATCTTAGTATAGTTGGTTCATCGTGGAGATGCTCATGACGACTGCCGTCTTTCAGAATTCAGCCAAGAAGAAACTCAACGCCGGCGAGCTCGTGCTGTGCATGGCGGTCAACCAGATGCGCAGCGCGGAGGCGCCGATGATCGCCGCGCGCTGCGGGTTCGACGCCATCTTCATCGACCTCGAGCACAGCGCCACGTCGCTGGAAACCGCGGCGACGATCTGCGTCGCAGCACTCGCATCGGGCGTCACGCCGATTGCGCGGGTGCCATCTCATCAACCGTTCCACGCGGCGCGCATTCTGGACGCCGGTGCGCAGGGCGTCATGGTCCCGCACGTCGAGAATGCCGACGAGGCTCGCCAGATCGTGAAGCATCTGCGCTTCCCGCCCGCGGGCCTGCGCTCGGCGTACAGCACCGGCCCGACGCTCGGGTATCGCGCCATCGGCCAGGGTGAGATCAACACCTTTCTCAACGAGCAGGAGCTGGTGATCGCGATGCTGGAAACACCGCAGGCGATCGAGCACGCCGATGCCATCGCCGCGGTGCCCGGCATCGACATGGTGCATATCGGCGCGCTCGACGTCAGCAACGTGATGGGCATTCCGGCCGCCTATGCAGACCCGCGGATGCGCGCCGCGTTCGAGAAGGTCGCTCGCGCCTGCAAGGCGCACGGCAAGGCGATGGGTGTCGGCGGCGCGCGCGGCGACCGTGAGATGCAGCAATACCTCATCGGTCTCGGCGTACGTTATCTTACGACCGGTTCCGACGTGGGATACCTGATGGCGGCGGCGAAGGCCGACGTCACCGCCATCCGCGGCCTGAAAGCCTAGCGGCGCGGGGGCGGAGTAACATAGTCGCCATTGGAGGGCAGCATGGGGGAGACCGTTCACCTGCGCTATGGCCAAACCGGACTCGACGTCCGGTTGCCTTCGCACGCCCGACCGACACTCGTCGGCAAGCGACCGCTGGCGAAGCTCACCGATGGCCGATCCGCGGTACTCGACGCACTCGCGAAACCCGTCGGCTCGCGTCCGTATCGCGAGATCGTGCGCGGGCGTACGAGCGCCTGCATCCTGATCTGCGACATCACGCGGCCGGTGCCGAATGGCCTGTTCCTGCGGCCGCTCATCGAAGGCTTGCTCGACGCAGGCATCGCCAGGGAACGCATCACGGTTCTCGTCGCCACGGGTCTGCATCGGCCGAACGAAGGCGCCGAGCTCGCCGAGGTCGTGGGCGATCCATGGGTCTTCGAAACCGTGCGCGTCGAGAACCACTTCGCGCGCGATGATGCGGCGCACGTCGACTTCGGATTCACGCGCACGCGCCGCACGCCGGTCGGGCTCGATCGCCGCTTTGTCGAAGCCGATGTCCGCATCGCTACGGGACTGGTCGAGCCGCACTTCATGGCGGGCTACTCGGGCGGGCGCAAGGTGATCGCGCCGGGCGTGGCGCATGCCGACACGATCCGCACCTTCCACAGCGCTCGCTTCATGGAGGACCCGCTCGCGATCCAGTGCAATCTCGAGGGCAACCCGCTGCACGAGGAGCAGCTCGAGATCGTGCGCATGCTGGGCGAGGTCTACGCGCTCAACACCGTGATCGACGACGACCGCGATCTGGCGTACGTGAACTTCGGCGAAGTCATCGCGAGCCACGCCGCGGCGGTCGACTTCGTATCGGGTTCCATCCGTGTCCCGATCGGTCGTCGCTTCGCGACCGTCCTGACATCTGCAGCCGGGCACCCGCTCGACAAGACGTACTACCAGACCGTCAAGGGCATGGTCACGCCGCTGGATATCCTGGAGCCGGGCGGCACGCTGATTGTCGCCTCCGCCTGCTCCGAAGGATTCGGTTCGAACGAGTTCCGCGATGCGCAGGCGCGCTTGCGCAGCATGGGCCCGGACGCGTTCCTGCAATCGCTGCTCGCCAAGCAGTTCGCCGACGTCGACGAGTGGCAGACCGAAATGCAGTTGAAATCCACGCGCATGGGACGCGTTCGGCTTTTCACCACCGGGCTCGACGCCGAAGAGCGCAGCCTGACCTGCGTGGATGCCATCAGTTCGGTCGATGGCGCGCTCGCGGAAGCGCTCGCGGCGAGCGGCGACGCGTCGCTCGCGGTCATCCCGGAAGGCCCGTATGTCGTCCCCGTCGTCGCCTGAAGGCATGGAGCTGCCGCCGCCGTCGACGCTCGCCATCCACCTCGATCTCGTGGGAGGCATCGCCGGCGACATGTTCGTGGCTGCGATCGCCGACGCGCTGCCGATGCTGCAGCCGCGAATCATGGCCGAGCTTGAGGCGGTCCGTCCCGAGGGCGCGGCGATGCCTGTGTTCACCGCCGTCACGCAGGCAGGTCTGCGCGCGCGCCGCTTCGGCTTGCCTGCCGCCGACTATCAGCTTGCCTCTCGCCGATCGCGCGCAGAGGGTACCAGCTACCTCGAGTTGCGACGCCGCGTGGAAGAGTCGCGGCTCACCCATGCAACGCGCGGGCAGGCGCTCGCGATTCTGGCGCTGCTTGCGAATGCCGAAGCGCAGGTGCACGGCACCACGACCGACCAGGTCCACTTTCACGAGCTCGCCGACTGGGATTCGTTGATGGACGTCGTCGCCGCGGGCTGCATCGCTGCAAACCTTGCCGGCGCGTGCTGGACGGCTTCGCGGCTGCCGCTGGGGGGCGGTCAAGTGCGCTCCGAGCACGGCATGCTGCCGGTGCCGGCGCCGGCCACCTGCGTGCTGCTCGAGGGCTATCCGTGGCACGACGACGCGATCCCGGGCGAGCGCGTCACCCCCACCGGCGCCGCGATCGTGCGTCATCTCGTTGCGCCTGGCGACTGCGGCGGCCGCAGCGCAGCGGGGCGCATGGTGGGCATCGGTTCCGGCGCGGGAACGCGCACGCTGCCCGGGACGCCCAACATTCTGCGTGCGCTGGTGTTCGAGCGCGATATCGCGGTGATCGCCGCCGATGCAGAGGCCGACATCGTCGCGGTGCTCGAATTCGACATCGACGACATGACCGGCGAGGAGATCTCGCTTGCCGCCGAGCGCATGCGCGCGCTGCCCGGCGCGATCGACGTTTCGCTCGGTGCGCGGCTTGGCAAGAAAGGGCGGCCCATGACCGAATTTCGAATTCTCGCGCGTCCTTTCGCCGTTTCCGCGATCGCGCATGCCTGCTTCACGGAAACTTCGACCCTGGGCTTGCGCGTCCGTGAGGATCGCCGGTACATCCTGCCGCGCACGGAGGTCACTGCGAAGCTCGGTCCCGACGCCGTCCATGTGAAGCTCGCGCGGCGTCCCGGAGGCGTGCGCACCGCCAAGGCCGCTCACGACGACACGCTCGCCGGCGCCGGCCTCGATGCGCGTCGCAAGTCGAGCGCATCGGCCGTCCAGCGCGCGCTGGAGGATAACGATTCATGAGCGATTCATGAGCGCAACGGGCCGCGCCGAGCGCCCGGCGCCCGATGCGCCGGAGCGCGCAGCGCGAAGGTACTCCAATGAGTGCTGCTGTGCTTTCGCGCCTTGTCGATGTCCTCGATCGGCACCAGCGACTGGCGATCGCGGTCAGCGGTGGTGTCGACTCGATGACCCTCGCCCACATCGCAGCGACGCATTCGAGCACGCAGGCGACGATGTATCACGCAACGAGCCCCGCGGTGCCCGCTTCCGCGCGTGGCCGCGTGGAGGCGCACGCGGCAACGCACGGGTGGCGGCTCGTCGTCGTCGACGCGGAAGAACTCGCGGACCCGCGCTACCGCGCGAACCCCGTCGACCGCTGCTACTACTGCAAGACCAATCTGTACGATCGAATCGCGGGCGTGACCACCGACGCCATTGCATCGGGCACCAATACCGATGATCTTTCCGATTTCCGGCCGGGTCTTCGCGCGGCCGCCGAGCGCAACGTCGTGCACCCCTACGTCGAAGCCTCGCTCGGCAAAGCCGAAATCTATGCGCTCGCGACCGCGCTGGGCTTGTCGGACCTCGAGCGCCTGCCGGCGCAGCCGTGTTTGGCGAGCCGTGTCGAGACCGGCATCGCGATCGACCCGTCCGATCTGCTGTTCATCGACTCCGTCGAGTCTCGCCTCGGGGCGAGTCTCGGCCACGAGGCCACCGTACGCTGTCGCGTCACCCATGCCGGCGTCGTCATCGAGCTCGCCACCGACGATGCCGCGTGTGCCAAGACTGCCCGCGAGATCGGTGCCTCGGCGTGTCTTGCGGCCGGGCGTGCGTTTGCCGGCGTGCGCCCCTACGTGCGTGGCGCCGCCTTTCTGCACGAGACCCGGCATGGATGATTTCAAGATGGACTGGGAGCGCATCGCCCGCACCGGCACCAGCGAGGCGGTGCTGTGCGAGCCCAAGTCAGCGCATCAGATCGACGCCATCGTCGAGCATGCGCGCGCACTGGGCCACCGCCTCCTGCTGACCCGGCTCGATCGCGCAAAGCTCGAGCAGCTGGCCGATCCGGTGCGCCAGGCGCTCGACTACGACGCGGTGTCGCGCACGGCGTTCCTGGGCTCTCCGCCGTCGCCCTGCGCGAGTGCACGCATCGCGATCGTGTGCGGCGGCACTTCGGACCTGCCGGTGGCAGAGGAAGCCGCGCGCACGCTCGCATTCGCCGGCGAATCCGTGTCGCGTTTCGTCGACGTGGGCGTGGCCGGATTGTGGCGGCTCGTGCAGCATCTTGACGAGATACGCGAGCATCGCGTGGTCATCGCCGTCGCAGGCATGGAAGGCGCGCTGTTCAGCGTGCTTGCGGGACTTGTCTCCAGCGTCGTGATCGCCGTACCGACCTCGGTGGGTTACGGCGTCGCGGCGGGAGGACAGACAGCGCTGCATGCTGCGCTCGCCAGCTGCGCATCGGGCCTCGCGGTCGTCAATATCGACAACGGCTTTGGCGCGGCGCACGTGGCGCTGCGCATCCTCGGAACAGAAGCGAAGACCGCGGCGGCAAGCAGCGCCCGGCATCTGCCCACCCGCGCTTGAAGCCAAAGTAAATACGAGTCATGACGCGTGCTCCACCCGAGGCGTCGGTAATCGTCCTACAATTATTTCAGACAATGCCGATTGCCTACATCGATGGCGAACGCGAATATACGTGCACGCAGGGACGACAAAGCAGCAACTTCAACCTCTTCCCCTTTGAGTTGACTCGCCGGCTCGTCCCTGCCCCTCTAGCCGAGCCTGTGTGAGCTTCGACGCGCGATCCAACTTCAAGCGCACCGGGTATGGAGGTTTTCAAGGAGAGAGAGCATGTCAAAATTGGACACTAAAGCGCGCGCGCGAATCGGGTCTGCGGACTTTGCCTTTCCCAAGCAACGCAAAGAGCCGCTCGAAAACGCCTCGCACGTTCGCAACGCGATTGCCCGCTTCGACCAGGTTGAAGGGGTGAGCGACGCTGAGCGTGACGCGGCCTGGAAGAGAGTCAAAGCCGCCGCAAAGAAGCATGGCGTCGAGGTCAGTGCAAAGAACTGGCGCGAGCTGGGGAAATCAGTTTCCGCCGGCTAGCAGTTGAAAGCGGGCCTCCTATTCCGGCGTGGGCTTGTCGCGCGCTGGCATTTCTGAGGATCCTGCCACCGTAGCCAGCGACCCGCTAACGCGCAACGTCAGCACCAGCGGATTGTGGTCGGAGGAGGTCACGGGAATCGCGGCAACGCTCAACACTTCAAGTCCGCGCACGAAAACGTGGTCGAAGCGACGACCGATGAAAACCGCGCGTTGGTCATCGCGAAGCGTGACTTCCTTCATTCCCAGACGTGCGGCGGTCTCTGCCACAGCCGCGTCGCGCGCATCGCTCCAGGTGTTGAAATCACCGGCAAAGACGATGGGTCCTTGGTGCGCGGACAAGGCATCGACCAAGGCCTGCAACTGCGTTCGATAGGCGTCGATGAAGAGATCGAAGTTGATTGCGTGAATATTGACCACCGCGAGTGTCCCTTGCGCGCCCGTAATGCGTAGCCAGGTGATGACTGCTGACTTTGGTATGCGCAGCAACGGCTCGAGCATCCGCTGCGTGCAGCTCGCGACGGGCGGGATGCGACTCGCGGTGAGCACACCGATATCGCTGGCATCGTAAACGAATGAGCTGGCCATCACCCAGCGCAGGCCGGCGTCATCAAGGATTGATCGGAGCGAAGGTTGCAGTACCGTTTCCTGCAGCAGCATCATGTCGCTCGTCGCGATAAAGCGGGTCAAATCCCGCTGCCAGCCAGGGTCGTCTTCCTTGTGAATATTCCAGACAAGGATACGGAACGCTCCTCCATTCAGCGCGTTCACGGCTTCATCGGCGATCGCAGCTTGCAACAACTGGGCGGCCGCGTCGCACTTCAGCGTCGTGACGCGTCCGCTACCGCCCATCTCGGAGACGATCGCGCGCGGCTCGGTCGTTAGGGTGACGCAACTGCAGAGCGCCAGGATCGACAGGCCGCTCGCGAAACGGCGGACAAGCAGAGCCGGGTTCATAGTGTGAATGCTAGCGGAAGGGCATCAAGGTAGGTTCGACGAACCTAGGCTGCCTCCAGCAAGACGACGCTGCCCTGGCCACCATCCGCACAAATGCTGACAATGGCGCGTTGGCCCGCCGGCCGGCTCGAGAGTTCCTTTATGGTTTGGCTCAGGATTCGCGCGCCGGTGGCGCCGAACGGATGGCCTAAAGCAACGCTCCCGCCGTTCGGGTTGATGCGTTCGCGCGGGAAGGTGCCGAAGTCCATCGCGACGCCTGCCTTCGTGCGCAGGAACTCGCGACTGTCGAGCGCCTTGATGTGAAAGAGCACTTGCGCGGCAAAGGCCTCGTGGATTTCCCAGATATCGATGTCGGCGTAGGTCAAGGCATGCCGCGCGAGCAGTCGCGGGATCGCAAAGGCCGGCGCCATCAACAGCCCTTCCGTGCGCAGATCGATCGAGGCGATTTCCCAGTCGATCAGCTTGGCCCGGTAGACGTCGGTGGGCAGTTTGGCGAGGCCCGCCTGCGAGGCCACCCAAAGGCTCGCGGCGCCGTCGGTCAGTGGCGAAGAGTTGCCGGCGGTCAGCGTACCCCGTCCACTGGTACGGTCGAAACTCGGCGGCAGTTTCGCCAACTTCCCGAGAGAGGTATCGGCGCGCGGGATGGTGTCGCGGCGCAGATCGCCGATCGGAATGACGAGGTCGTCGAAGAAGCCACGGTCCCACGCCGCGATCGCGCGCTGGTGGCTCTCCAGTGCAACCTGGTCCTGCTCGTCGCGCTGAACGTCCCACTCCTTGGCGGTGATCTCCGTATGCTCGCCCATGCTCATGCCGGTCGTGCGATTGCTCACGCTGGGGATGTAGAGCTTGATGTCGTCGAGCCTCAGGTCCGAAACCTGCGAGACCTTCTGCCCAAGCGAACGCGCCTGCTGAAACTTGCGGATCCAGTCCGACAGGGATTGGCCCAGACCAAGCTGGATCCGGCTCAGGCTCTCGACGCCACCAACCAGTGCAAGGTTGCGGCTAACGCCGTTGATCATCCCGGCGGCTTCGATCGCTCCGATCATGCTGGTCGAACACGCCATGACCGTCGAAAACGCGGGGATCGTGGGAGCGACCCCGGCGTCCATCAGCACTTCCCGCGCGATGTTGCTCCACGTGAGGTTGGGAACGACCGTACCCCAGACCGCGAAGTCGGGCGCGGCTCCGTGAAGTTGATCGACCATGTGCCGCACGACAGGAACCGACAGGCTGATCGCGTCGAATATGCCGAGCGGGCCATCGACCTTCGCGAAAGGCGTGCGGACACCTGCGGCAAGCCAGATTTCGTTGCTAAGTGCTGTTTGCATCGATGTTTCCTTCGCGCCCGAACGATTGGGTAGAGCGCCTATTTCTTGTTCCTGCCTTCCGCCCAACTACGCAAAGCAGCCAGCGTCTTTTCCACGTGCTTGGTCGGATTCAGGCTCATGTATTGGAAAACGACGGTGCCGTTGGGGGCGATCACGTAGGAGATACGATTGGCGTATTCGGGCCGGGTCGTCATCACGGCGTCGAACGACTTCATGATCGTCTGTGTCTTATCGGAGGCAACGGTAAACTTGCTCTGACAGACCTGGACGGAAAACTTGGCCAGCGCCTCGATGTCGTCTCCGGAGACACCGATCACGGATGCACCAAGCGCCTTGAACTGTTCCGTCGCGTCGGCGAAATAATGTGCTTCGATCGAGCAATCGTCGGAAAACGCAGCGGGAAAGAAGTAGAGAACGACCGGACCTTTCTTCAAGGCTTCGGCCAGCGAGAAGTTGTAGACTGTTCCTCCGAGCGCCGCCTGCGTGACGAAAGCGGGCGCGGTGTCGCCGATGTCCAGCGCGGCGTTTGCATGGAGCGAGACTGTTAGCGAGACAAGCGCGCAAGCGAGCAAACGTGCCATGACTATCTCCCTCCGATCATCGTCGATCATTGTATCGCGGCTTCGCTGCGCCACAGCGTTGCTGGTGTCGGTGTTGCTTTCGGCTTGTGGGTCCTTGCCGACGCAGGTCGAACGAGCGTATTCGCCGGCGCAGCGCCCTTCCGCCGAGAGTCCGCTGGCCCGCATCGCGCAGGACTCCAGCCCCGCGCCGACGCTGACGGGGTTTCGCCTTCTGCCAGATGGTCCTTATTCGCTCGACGCCAGAGTCCAGCTTGTCCGGAGGGCTCGCGACTCGCTCGACGTCCAATACTATCTAATTCAAGATGATCGCAGCGGTCGCCTGCTGATGCGCGACCTGCGCGACGCCGCGTTGCGCGGCGTGCGAGTGCGGTTGCTGGTCGACGATCTTTACACGTCAGGCAGCGACGTGATGTTTGGCGGCCTGGCGGCGTTCCCCAACGTCGAGGTGCGACTGTTCAATCCGTTTTGCTGCGCGCGACAGAGCACTGCCGGCAAGTACATTGCGTCGCTCGGCGATTTCAGACGGTTGAATCACCGGATGCACAACAAGCTCTTCGTCGCCGACGGCGTGGTCGCCATCATGGGCGGTCGCAACATCGCGGATGAATACTTTGCGCGCGGCGCGCGGAACAACTTCGTCGACATGGACGTCTTCACCGTGGGTCCAGTCGTTCGTGATCTTGCGAACATCTTCGACGTCTACTGGAACAGCCCGCAGGCTTACCCGGTCGAGGCCATCATCGGGGAATCCGATCGCGAACAGGCAAGGCACCGCTTCGACCGTCTGGTCGACGACGGAGAGCAAATGAGGTCGGTGGTCGTGCCGCCGTTCGACATCCTCGGTTATGGCCCGATCAGCGACGATCTCGATTCCGGACGTCTCGGCCTCGTCTGGGGTACGGCGACCGCGTTTGCGGACCAGCCCGCCAAGGTCATGGCGACGTCGCCCGAAATGGCGCGATCGATGAGCGCGCAGATGAACGTCATGGATCGGGTCATGGAAGCGAAGGGCGACGTTGTCATTTCTGCTCCTTACTTCATTCCGGGATCGATGGGCGTGCAGGCATTCGGCGACTTGAGAAAACGAAATGTCACTGTCACCATCCTTACCAATTCGCTCGCGGCAAACGACGTGCCGCTGGCCCATACTGGATATGCACGCTACCGCGTGGAGTTGCTGCGAACGGGCGTCGATATCTACGAGCTCAGCCCCAGGCGCACGCAGCACAACGAACGGTTCGCGCTGCCAGGCGCATCGCTTGGTCGCCTGCATGCAAAGATGGCGGTGATCGACCAATCGATGGTTTACATCGGATCGGTGAATCTCGATCCTCGATCCGACAGCACGAACACGGAGCTCGGACTTTTCGTCAGGTCTCCCGAACTTGCGAAGGAAGTTGCCCGTGTCATCAACATCAGCAAGCTGCAGAGCTCGTACCGGCTGCGCTTTGCCCCGGACGGGCAAAGTCTGGAATGGCTGGCGACCGATGATCAGGGAGACGTCGTGCTTTCGGTTGAACCCGAAGTTACGCCGCTCATGCGACTTGAGCAAATTCTGCTCGGCCCTTTTGTGCCCGAACAACTACTGTAGCGCCGTGTGTTTCATGGGTCAGCGTACGCGCTGGGTGGCCCAACATGGATCAGCCGAACGTGAACGCAAACGCCTGTATGCCGGAATCGAGAAACTCGATTTCGAATTGTCGGTCGACGATGGGCTTCTGTTGCCGGATCAGCTGATACAGCCGTTGTTCGGTCACCGTGCCGTTGCCTTGATCGTCGACATCGACGCCGTGCGCAGCACCGGGTGGCTGGCCATCGATGAGCACGCGAAATCGCACGGGCGTTCCTCGCGCCGCCGGACCCATCACGAGGTGAAGATCGCGAGCGTGAAAGCGGTAGGCGATCCGCCCATTCGGCTTGTTCAACGCGATAAATGGCTTCTCGACCGTCCAGTCACCTGACAAGGCCCAACCATTCAGTTTCAGCCGCGCCGGGGCAACGTAGACGTGTGGCTTGCCCAATACGGCGGCGCCGGGAGATGTAAAGCCCTCGGTGCGTCCGGCGCCGACATAATTTTCCGACGACTTCAGGTTGTCCCAATCGGCGGCGACTTCGGCCCCTCGAGCATCGACCGAAACCAGATCACGGCCGATGCCGCTTGCGCCAGCCTCGGAAAGCAATTGTTGAATAACCCTTTCCGACTGTTCGTAGTCGCCCTCACCGAATTTATGATGCCGAATACGTCCCTGTGCATCGACGAAGTAGAGAGCCGGCCAGTACTGGTTCTTGAACGCATTCCATACTGCATAGTCGTTGTCGATCGCGACCGGGTAGTCGATGCGCATGTCCTTCACGGCCCGACGAACGTTGTCGACGTCGTGCTCGAAGGCGAACTCGGGCGTGTGCACGCCAATCACCACCAAACCCTGATTCTTGTATTTCTCGGCCCATCCGCGGACATAAGGCTCTGTGCGTAGCCAATTGATACAGGTATAGGTCCAGATGTCGACCAGGACGACCTTGCCGCGCAGGCCGGCCGTCGTCAATGGCGGTGAATTGAGCCATCCGGTCGCGCCGCCGAGAGAAGCCATCTCCCCTTCGACGGGCAGCTTCGATGCGGTCGCGGCGCTCTTGTCCTCGGCCAGGGCTGCGCTCGGCGCCGCGATCGCGCTGGCAAATATCGCAGCCAACAAGAGCTTGGATGCATTCACAATGTATTCCTTCGGCACGGTCTTTGGATCGGCGTCAGCGAAGTCCACACGCGGCTCAGGCTGACGCCGATCAAAAAGCGTCGACGTCGACCACCGCCTGGGCAAAGGCCTGTGGCGCTTCCTGTGGCAGATTGTGCCCGATGCCGCCCGTGATGGTACGGTGCGAATACTTGCCCGAGAATTTGTTGGCGTAGGCACTGGGGTCCAGATGCGGCGCGCCATTGGCATCGCCTTCCAGGGTAATGGTGGGCACGGTAATGACCGGACCTCCGGCAAGCCGCTTGTCCAGGTCGGCATATTTCGGCTTCGCCTTCAGCCAGTGCGAGCCGCCACCGATAATTGTGAATCACGATGCTGACGTGGTCCGGGTTGTCGAAGGACGCCGCGCTGCGATCGAAGGTCGCGTCGTCGAAGTTCCACTTGGGCGAAGCAAGCCGCCAAATGAGCTTCGCAAAGTCGTGCCGGTTCCTGTCGTAGCCCGCCCGGCCACGTTCGGTGGCAAAGTAGAATTGATACCACCACTCGAGCTCAGCCTGCGGAGGCAACGGCATCTTGCCGGCTTCCTGGCTGCCGATCAGATAGCCGCTCACGGACACCATCGCCTTGCAGCGCTCCGGCCAGAGCGCCGCGACGATGTTTGCGGTCCGCGCTCCCCAATCGAAACCGGCGAGGATCGCCTTCTCGATCTTCAGAGCATCCATCAAGGCGATGAGATCGACCGCGACCGCCGACGGCTGGCCGTTGCGAAACGTGTCGCTCGACAGAAATCGCGTCGTGCCGTAGCCGCGCACATAGGGGACGATCACCCGATACCCCGCCGACGCCAACAATGGAGTGACATCGACAAAACTGTAGATGTCGTAGGGCCACCCGTGCAGAAGTATGACCGGAGGCCCGTTGGCGGGTCCAGCTTCAGCGTAACCGACATTCAGGACGCCAGCATCGATCTGCTTCAGAGGAGCGAACGACGTGTTCGTGCCCGGCTTGATCGGGCCAATGTTGCGGGATTGTGCGTGTGCGAAGCCGATCCTGGCGAACTCGGCAGCAGCAATGGTCAGGATCGCTGTGCCCAAGAGACGGCGGCGATCGAGGTTGATTCGTTCGGACATCTTGGGCTCTCCTCTTAACTGGACTCACCGCTTCTGGTACGGGTGGAAGATGTAGTCCTTCGCCTTCACAGCCACATGGCATGTATGTCCACAATCGGCGGGAGCCGGGTCGGTCGTCATCTTGCCGGCGGCGACGTCGTGGTTGAAGAGCGCGTATCCCCAGCCGCCGGTTTTCGGAAACCGCTTGCTGTCCTTCTCGATGAGGAAAGCTTGCGTGGGGGCGTCCGGCACGTCCACAGCGAACGTGGCCTCCGTGCTCTTCTTGAAGCTCCACTGGAGCTTCGCGATCTTGGAGCCCTCCGGGAACGGCTTGCCGTTGCCCGGAATGCCGGCCTTGTACGCCTTGATCATGATCGGATTGGCGACGATCACCTTGAGCACTTCGTCGGTCCGGGCGGAAGAAACCACCGACCAGTCCTCGTATCCTTTGAAGTCGGAGAACGCGATTCCGTTCGGCGATTTCAGCGAGTACTTGTCGAACTTCTCCTGCGCGTAGACGGCGGCAGACAGCGCTGCGATCATGGCCGTCGCTATTGCGACGCGGAGAGATCTTCTTGCGCTTCATGGCGGATCCTTTCTTGATTGTCGTGGACGAGCTTCATTCGCCCGGCGATTTGAACGTCGCGGTCGGCGTTGACAGGCTTTTGTGTTCCGGTCTGCCACGCGAGATGTGGCGCCAATTACACCAGCCGCGGCGGGCCTAGTCGATTGGACGAAGGTATTGGCCGGTACCTTCGCATACCCGCTTATCGATACCATCGTTCAATGGATTCACTTTCGTCCTTGTGGCGTAATGGTTCGCAAGCAGCCCCGGCGGAGAGCATGTCATGACGACGCCCGGCGCACGATTTTCCGGGTGGCCACCGCGGGAGGCACCGCATGAGTGATGCGCCGATTGCAAACGAGGGTTTTTTCGTCACGCATTTCTTCACTGTGCGGGATCAGGAAAAATCGAAGCACTTCTACGTCAGAATTCTTGGCGGGAAAGTGATCAAGCCTGAAAATCCCTGCTACATCAAGCTGGCCAACACCTGGATCGTTCTCAATTCCGGTGGTGCGCCGACTCCCGACAAGCCGGAGGTCCTGTTAGAAGCCCCTTTGGAGCTCAATAGAGTGAATAGCTTCCTTAACTTGCGCGTCGCCGACATCTGGGCCTGTTACAAAGAATGGCGCGACAAAGGAGCGTTCTTCCTTACCGAACCGTTGGACAATCACGGCTGGGAATGGCGTTGCTACATGCGTGATCCCGACGGCTACCTCATCGAGGTCGGCCAATATAGCCAATTGGCGCTCGACCATTTCAAAAGCTACGCCAGCTGAATTGCAAGCAGTTTCATGTCCGCAATCCGATCGTTGCAGGCGGCTCACAAATCGATGACGAGGTCGCTGCTCGGTTGCGCGCAGCAGACGAGAACGTTGCCGTCGGCCGGCTGGTCGAGTGGCTCCGGTCCGTAAACGACCTCTCCGGAAACCAGACCGCTCTCGCAGCTATGACAAACACCGGCTCGACACGACCAGCGAACCGGGACGTCGCACGCCTCGGCCAGCTCTAGAATGCTTTGATAGGCCGATGGCTTCCAGTGTGCGGCGATGCCGCTGCGCGCGAACGAGACCAGCGGACCGGTGTTGGGGTCGTCCGAGTGGAACGATGCGGAGTACGCGTCGCCGCGCCGACGACACCCGGGGTCATCGGACTCGCCGCCATTGAAAAGTTCGACGTGAATCCGCTCCGGCGCCACGTCCAAGCTTTCCAGGGCTTTCCTTCATCTCCGTCATAAAGCGGGGCGGTCCGCAGAGGTAGACATCCGACTCCCGTGGGACGCCGACCTTTTCGAACACTGATCGCGAAAAGCGACCGGTAGCGTCAAAATCGACGCCCGCTTTGTCGTGCGAGCCGGGACTGCTGTAACAGACATAGCTGCGGCCGTGCGGGAGCGCGCGCATGAGGTCGCGAACTTCGCTGGCGAAGGGATGATGTTCCCCATCGCGAGTGGCGTGCAACCATAAGACACGCGCTGGCGAGCGCGCCGTCGCCAGCGCGTGCAGCATCGCTAAAACCGGCGTCGCACCGATGCCTGCGCTAAGCAACACTACCGGCCGGTCGCCGGACTGCAGAATAAAGCTTCCGCGCGGCGAGCTGACGTCAAGCGTGTCGCCCGCCTGCACATGCTCCCGCAAGTAAGTTCCGGCCGCCCCATTCGGTTCGACCTTCACGCTGATTCGATAGCGCTCCGACGAAAGGGGACCCGAGAGCGAGTAGCTGCGAAAGAGCGGCGGCTCGCCGGCGACCCGTTGCAGACGCAGGACGACGAATTGGCCCGGCATAGCCGCTGGCAGCGGCTGACCGTCCGGGCTCTGCAGGGTAATTGAGTGGACGTCCGCGGACTCCTGCGCGATCGCCGCCACCGCGAGCGGCCGAAATCCTGGCGCAGTCGGATGCGCGGCCGAATGCGGCAACAGCCCCGCATTGCCGCTCGTGTGGCTCTGCAGTAACGCTTCGAACGACGAGCGCCATCCCGGCGAAAGCGCCTCGATCTGCAACGCGCGCTCCAGCCGATCGCGTGCATGATTGGGCGAATAGAGGAGGGCGTTGACCTCGGCGACGGTCATTCGCTCCGTTGCCTCGCCCACCTTCAGGATTTCATCCCCGGCGCCGACCTCGCCTTCCTGCAGCACGCGGAAGTAGAAACCTGGCCGTCCGCTCGACGTCAGCAATGCTGGCATTCGGGGCTCGTTCATCCGAATGCCGACGCGATAGCATGTAACGCGAGGTTGGGTGACCTCGAACAGCGCGCTGCCGATCTGATAACGGTCGCCGATGCACACGGCATTGTCGGGCAATCCTTCGATCGTAAAGTTTTCGCCGAATTGTCCGTGAACGAAGTCGGTCCTCCGCAATTGATCCTGCCAGTAACGATATGATTCGATCTGGTAGGCGAAGACGGCGCGCTGCTCGCCGCCGTGCCCGGCCAGGTCGCCTTGACCGTCTCCGTAGAGATTCAATCGGGCAACGCGGCAGCGGCCTCGCACGCGATCCTTCCATATCCCGGTGCGCACTGTGCGACCCCTCCACGCGATGTCGCGCGGAAGTCCGACGTTCACCGATAGCAATTGAGCCAAATTGCTCGCCTAGGTGGAGCCGCTTGCAGGCATATCCCTAGTCTTTTTCCGACAACAGTTGCGCCTGCGATTTTCCGTATGGAAAGAAACTCGAGGTCTCGCCCTTTGCCCAGCGCGCTCGCTGCTCCGCGCTGCCGATGTCCCAATCGGGACGGCAACGCTGCAGCACGGCGCGCAGGTCGAGGCGCAGCTCCTCGACGGTCGGCCGCCCGAAGAACCAGTAGCCGTTGTAGATCTTGTAGACACGCAGGCCGGGTTCGAGCACCAGCGTGTGCGGGATCATCGGATTGTGGTGCGGGTCGGTGTATTCCGCGATGTCGAGATCCTTCTGCACTTTGCGCCCGGCGTCCGACAGAAACGTCCAAAGCGCACCGACACCGGAGCGGAACTCACTCGTCTCGAGCAGGTTGTCGGTGGAGATGGTCACGAGGCGACAGTAGCCGACCCCCATCTCGCGATGTAGCTGCAATAGCCCCTCGTGCTGCCTCCTTTCCTTTGGACAGAAACCTCCGCGCGAAAGCACCAGGACGAGCGGATCGTCGTGCTGCAACTCCGAGAGCGTCTGGTGCTTGCCATGGTGGTCAGGAAGCTCGTAATCAGGAAAGACTGCACCGGGGACGATGTCGGCCCTCATCGGCCGGTACCCCCGAGGTGAAGCGCCGCACCTTTGGCCGCGTCCTCGGGAGTCGCGCCGCGCTCGCGCGCGACGATGTAGGCGGCATACCAGTCCGACCAGTGGTGCTTCGGAGCGGTCGGTTCGTACTCGCCGTGGTGCTCCTCTGCCTCTTGCAGAAGCTCTGTCAGGGTCGCGACGTCTGGGTTCGTTCCTCGTCCGGGAAGGCGTGCCTTGATTTCCTGCAGGAGCCAGCTGTTGCCATCGGGATCGCTGAATGTGGCGAATGTTCCGTAGGAGCGACCGTTGGGGTCTGGGCCCGACGCGGGAGGTCCCCCGAGGGCGGTGAAGTGGAAGGCGTCGCTCACGTCGATGCCGCGGCTGGAGAGCTCGCCCCGCGCCGCCTCGATGTCGGACACCACGAGATAGATGTTCTTGATTGAGCCCGGCACCGCGGTCGTGACTCCCTTGCCGAAGTGAATGGAGCACGGTGAGCCGGGAGGGGTCATCTGCACCACCCGCCAGTTTGTGCCGTTAGTGAAATCGGCGTCCGATCGCCATCCAAGGCTATCGTAGAAGCGCTTGGCACGATCGACGTCGGACACGGGGATGACGACGACTTCGAGCTTCATATCGACCGTTGCGGCGCTGGGGATTTGGGATGCGCGCTCATTGCGCATCAGCGTGCTGCTCATAGTGACCTCCACGGGTTAGGTTGCGAGGCGTGTGGCGATAATGGCGTCAAGGCTCCACGGCCCTGGTCCTGCCAGCATCACGACGGCCAGCCTGGAAGCGTTGAACAGTTTGAGGTAGCCGCTAATCGCGAAGAACACGCCTAACGCTACGCGATTGAGTGTGAGCGCAGCTTCGGGCGCGTCCCCGCCGAGCGTGAAAAGAGATGCATCCATTTTCGGTTCACGAGGTACATCTGCGATCAAACCAGAAGCGCCAACGCGAATCTATTGCACGATGGTATCGGTCGACGCCTCGGCGCATGGGCACAAGAGGCATTACGCAATGCACGCGGTGTTGACAAGGGCGCGTACCAACACCAAAGTACGATGTACTCTCGCCCTTGGAGTGTCGCATTCTGGTGCAAAGGGCGTCCGTCATGGGCGGCTAGCCATTCACGCCGATGAACCGACCATACTGCGTAAATCCTTGTGACCTCTAGGGCTTCTTCATTGAACCCACAAGACCACATCGTTTTCATCGTCGACGACGATCGTCGGATCTGCGAAGCGTTATCAGAGCTGCTTTCGACCTTCGATTTGCGCGTGGTCACCTTCGGTTCGGCGGCGGAGTACATGGCGTATCCGAAGCCCGACGTGCCGGCTTGCCTGATTCTGGATGTCGAGCTGCCGGACATTAACGGATTGGATCTGCAAAGTCAGACCCCTGAGGAAAATCACGCGCCGATCGTGTTCATCACCGGCCATGGCGACATCCCCACTTCCGTGCGCGCGATCAAGGCTGGCGCGGTCGACTTCCTCACCAAACCGTTCAAGGAAGCAGACCTGATGCGTGCGATCCAGGCGGCCATCGCCAAGGATCGTGATGCCAGGCGGAAGAGAGCTGAGTCGGCGGACCTAATTCGGCGTCTTTCGTCTTTGACGCCGCGCGAGCGCGAGGTTCTTCCGCTGATCGTCAGCGGCCTTCTCAATAAGCAGGCCGCGGCCGAGCTGGGTATCAGCGAGGTGACGATCCAGATTCATCGCGGCAACATCATGAAGAAGATGGGGGCCGAATCGCTTGCAGAGCTGGTAAGAATGGCTGGGATGCTCAAGATACCGATGACCCACTCTCGACGCGCACAATAGTGGTCGACTTGCCCGATCACGCCACCGCATCAGAGGCGAGTGGGCTCCGATTTGCTGGCGTGCAAGGTAAATTGAAAAATGGCACCGCGGGGAGTGTTCGGTGTCACCCACAATCGGCCATCGTGAGCCTCGATGATCGCGCGGCAAATCGACAGCCCCATCCCCATGCCGTCGGCTTTGGTCGTGAAGAGTGGGTCGAATATCCGATCGATGTCGCGCGAGCTGATTCCGGTTCCGGTGTCAAGAATCGAT
Source organism: uncultured beta proteobacterium (assembly GCA_963726915.1). Lineage (GTDB taxonomy): Bacteria > Pseudomonadota > Gammaproteobacteria > Burkholderiales > Casimicrobiaceae > PALSA-1003. The sequence continues at coordinate 702,110 of CAVSEA010000026.1, read as the reverse complement.
ACCTTTATGTTGTCACCTTCGTGCGCTTCGCACTTTACGCACAGGACCCTCGGCTCCTCCCTGGCCCGCATTGCATCAATGGCGTTGGTGATCAGGTTGAGAAGCACCTGTTGCAGCTGGACTCGATTTCCGTGCACCTGTGGCAACTGCCTGTTCGGCTCGGCGTCGACCAGTATCCGGTGTTTCTCCAGATCGCTATGCTCCAGGGAAATTGCTTCCCGGATGACCTCGTTGACGTCGAGCGAAGTTCTTGTAAGGACATCATTCCTGAAGTTCGCGCGAATGTTTTCTACGACCGCTCCGGCGCGATGGCCATCAGCTGAAATGAGCTTGAAAGCCTCCTTGGCTCTGTCGAGATTGGGCGTCGAGCGATCGAGAAAGCGAAAGCCCGCATCGGCACTCGTTACCATGGCGGTCAACGGCTGTTTGACCTCGTGCGCGATCGATGCCGCGACAGCATCGCCGGTCATCAGCCGCGCCTCGCGCTCGCGTCGCTGGGCCAGAATAGCGCCGAGCAGCTTCGCATAGAGCGTTTCTATCTCGTATAGCAGAACAATTAGAACGAGACTGCTTGACAGGACCCCGAAGACCCGGACGGTATACCAACCGACGCTGAAGCGTTCCGGATCTGGATAGTAGCTAAGAGGCACCTCTATCAAATACAGGCAGATCACGACGATCAACCAAAGATCGAGCATTGAGCGCCGGCGGCCCCAGAGCACGATGAGGGCGGAAGCATTGGCCAACGCTACAGGCGCCCCAATAAAGTAAGGCCATAGCGAGCTAAATTGGAGGGAATCGGACGCCACCTGAGGTAATACCGATTCGCCCGCTATGAAAAAGAATGCCGCCGCCGAGACGACGGCCGCTGTCAAGGCCACGCTCAGGGCGATCTGCGCGCGCGCCGAGCGCCGCGAGAATCGCTTGCTCGAATCCGCATCCTTTAGCAGGGCATAGCCGATGACGAACAGTGGAAAGCCGGCATGCCAAAAATACCAAATCCATGACGTACTCTGCAAACCTCCAAACAGGCCCCGCCCCGGCACAAACACACCTGGAAATACCAGGACGAACGGGATCACGATTAGCGCCGTGAAGAGATATCCACTCGCAATCACGAGGATGGCACGCGAGCGCAGAATGGAAAACTGGGCGAATAGAAGTATCGAGGTGATCGAATCGCACACGAATATCGCCGTTGCATACGCCGGGACGAAGGCATCGAGCCGGCCCAGCCGGACGCCTGACAGCGGGCCGAGCGTGATCAGAAGAAATACGACCAGTATGCAAAGCACGACTGCGAAAGCCAGCCGCTTCTGTGCTGCCCCTGGGGACAAGCTCGAAAGGAGGAGACGCTGTTCTTCTGGAATTATTGGGGCTGTCTCTAGCATCGGTGCGACCCTTCGCGGGCGCGCCAATCGGAGGCAGGAAGCGCCTCGGGCGTGGCAACGACTACCGTCGTTCTGGTATGCCCAGCCAACGCAATGGAGCGGCAACGCGGCGGTGCGAGCAATTCAGCGGTGAGAAGCCTATGTTCTTCTATGAAGAATATACCGTGAAACCACCTCGTGGAGGCACTCGAATAAACGACAAAGACAATAAGAACGATAGGGATAAACAAAGGATGGATGCTGCGGCTCTGACGTAACCACTACGCTCGCGGAGAACACTGTGCTATCCGGGAATCCCTCGATTGGGAATCGGACAGGTGACGCAATTCCCCAAGTTGGTGCGTCGATCAGGCAGAGAACTTGCGCTCAAAACGTTGCCTGTCACGACTCAGGACCACGCCGGTGGGTTCCTCAAAGCGTCGCTGACGGCCGTGAGCAGTTCATGTCCGTCGAACGGTTTTTTGAACAAGCGATGGTGACCTGGGTCGTTGGACGTCAATCGGGTCAGCATGTCGGGGTGACCGGTTATGAGGATAATTGGCAGCGCGGGCCGTGTCGCGTGTGCCGCTCGCAATAATTCAAATCCGTCTGTCCCAGGCATGTCGATGTCCGAGATCAGGCAAGCAATCTCTGCAAGACAACCGCTTTCGAGAAACGCTTCAGCAGACGCAAACAGCCGCACCGAATAATCGGCAGACTCCAGCAGGCTCTCGAGCGATGCGAGAATTCTCTGATCATCATCGACCACTGCGATGACGAAACCGGGAGGGTGATCGGTCATGGGCCTATGGATTGATTGCGAAGTCGACGTGGACGTGCAGTCTATGGGCACCCCATTGGGATCGTGACCGTCGAATCGTTGCGACAAGAAGTCTGCCCGAGCCGTACGCTGTCGTATCTAATAGAAAGATATGATATTGCCGCAGTCATGGATGACCTAAGCTTGCTCCGCGGGTGATTAAGCCTAGCGGAAGTAATGCGGACTCGCTCGATGCTCGAAAATTAGCCTGAGGTCAACCACGACTGCTGGATTGGGACGAAACGGGGGCTACTCATGATTTCAACGAACGCGCTAGACCGTGAATCGAGCGCATCATCCGCGTCGCGCACAACACCAAAGGTTTTTGTCGTTGACGACGATGCATCGGTGCGCAAATCGTTGGAACTTCTGATCGGATCTGCAGGCTGGCAGCCCGAAACGTTCGCATCCGCGCACGAGTTCCTGTCCTGCCCACGAGTCCTTGCGCCGAGCTGTCTGGTGCTTGACGTAACACTTCCGGATCTCAACGGTCTCGAACTACAGAAGCGCGTCGCCGCCGACAGGATTGACATGCCGATTATCTTCATCTCGGGATACGGCGACGTGCCAATGACCGTACAGGCCATGAAGGCGGGGGCTGTCGAGTTCTTGACGAAACCGCTTGATTGCGACGTGCTGTTGCGCGCCATCCGGGATGCCCTAGAGCGCAGTCAGACTGCAGTTCGTCACGAGGCGAGGATGCGGGCGCTTCGGGACCGTTACGAGTCGCTCAGCAGTCGCGAACGGCAGGTCATGGCATTGGTAGTGTCCGGAATGCTGAACAAGCAAGTCGGTGGTGAGCTCGGCATCAGCGAGATCACGGTGAAGGCACATCGAGGCAATGCGATGCGAAAGATGAATGCCGACTCTCTCGCCGACCTGGTGACCATGGCCGCGAGACTTGGTATTTCACCTGCAGAGAAAATATTGAAACCGCACAATTCAGCGAAGTCTTTGGATGGGGGAATGCACCGCAAATCTGTTGGATACCACGGCAGCATTCGCGCTGCGGCGTTTCTGCGGCTCGACCGAGTTGCGCTATAGCAAAAGAGCGACCATCCATCTAGAGGTGGACAGCGCCCGGCTCTTGCATGGAATCGGCCACTCCTGACGACGTGCCGCCCGCAGTCGCGAGCCGGTGGCAGCAGATGTTCCCCGTGCTGTCCGAGGCGGAGCTTGCGCGCGTCGGCCAGTTCGGCACTGTGCAGCGACACGCGCGCGGTGCTCGAGTCTTTGCTGCGGGTGAGCCTGGACCAGGCATGTTTGTCGTGCTGAAGGGAATCCTGGCTTTGAGTCAACGTGACGGCATGGGGCACGTGGTTCCCACGGTGCGCCTGGGGCGAGGACAGTTTTCCGGCGAAGTCGCACAACTTTCCGGGGCCCGCGCGCTCGTAGACGCGTATGTCGAGGAAGAGCTGGAGGCGATACTCGTGTCGCCGCCGCAATTGCGCGCGCTGATCATTGCCGAGGCAGACCTTGGCGAGCGCATTGTGCGCGCGCTGATCCTGCGTCGGGTGGCATTGATTGAGACTGGCGCCAGCGGCCCGGTGCTGATGGCCAGGCCGGAGTCTCCGGAATTGCATCGATTGCAGAACTTCCTGAGCCGCAATGCGCACCCGCATCAGGTCGTCGATGTCACGCAGGACGGCGCCGCCGCGGCGCTTCTCGAACAATACGGTGCGGCAACGGCCGACGTTCTCGTGGTGTGCCCTGACGGGTCGGTACTGCTCAACCCTACCGAAGACGCGCTTGCCCGTTCGCTGGGCATGGTTGATTCGGTTGCGCATAACGAGCTATTCGATGTGGCCGTGGTGGGAGCGGGTCCCGCGGGGCTCTCGACGGCTGTCTACGCAGCCTCTGAGGGCCTGCACGTAGTCGTATTGGATTGTCGGGCGTTCGGCGGTCAGGCGGGAGCCAGTGCGCGCATCGAAAATTACCTGGGATTTCCTACCGGTATCTCCGGTCAGGCGCTGGCGGGCCGTGCTTTTGTCCAGGCGCAGAAGTTTGGCGCCGAGATCATGATTCCGGCGCAGGCTGCCGCGCTGGACTGTAGCAAGGCTGGGACGACGGGTGGTGAGTTCTCGCTAAAGCTCACCGATGAGCGACGGTTGCGGTCGAAAACGGTGGTCATTGCCAGCGGGGCACGCTATCGCCGGCCAACAGTGCCGCGCTTGAGTGAGTTCGAGGGCCGGGGTGTTTTCTATTGGGCCTCCGCCTTTGAAGCGAGGATGTGCGCGGACGCCGAGGTCGTCCTGATAGGTGGCGGCAACTCGGCCGGACAAGCCGCTGTATTCCTGGCGCAGCACGCGGCGCGTGTGCTCGTGCTGATACGCGGCCCAGGTCTCGCCGCCAGCATGTCACGCTATCTCATCGACCGCATCGAGGCTACGCCGAACATCGAACTGCTCCCGCATACCGAATTGACACAACTTGAAGGCGACTTGGTAGAGGGTCTCAAATCCGTGTCTTGGCGCGACAACCAAACAGGCCTCGAGGAGAGACGTCCGATCCGGCATGTTTTCCTTTTCGTGGGCGCGGACCCTGAAACGAAGTGGCTCGCAGGGTCTGGTGTCGCCCTTGACCAGGATGCTTTTGTGCTGACGGGCCAGGCGGCGGGTGTCACTGCGGGACAGGTGCCTGAGCCGCTCGAGTCGAGCGTGCCCGGCGTGTTCGCAGTCGGTGACGTGCGCTGCGGTTCTGTGAAGCGCGTGGGTGGTGCCATCGGTGAAGGCGCCGCCGCCGTGGCACTGATACATCGGTATATCGCTGCTGCACGTGAAGAGCGCTAGCCAGCTGGAATCTGCCTGAACGGAGTCGCGAAACGCGTCTCGGCAAAGGACCACAACAGTGCAAACATTGATTCCACTTTCCGAAGAGGTTGGCAAACTCCTGGTCGCCCGCAAGGACAGAATCGCAGTTGCAGAATCCGCCGCGGGCGGACTCATCAATGCGGCGCTGTTGGCAGTGCCCGGTGCATCGCGCTGGTGCCTTGGTGGCGTAGTCCTATACACGCTAAAGTCGCGCTTGGCGTTGAGAGACATGTACCCTGAGATGTTCGCAGACATGACCGGATCGACCGAGGTGTACGCACGATTCATGGCGCGAATGGTGCGCGAACGTTTCGATGCGCAGTGGTGCCTCTGCGAGACCGGTACGGCGGGCCCGTCTGGTAGTCGCTACGGCTATCCTGCCGGCCACGCCTGCTTTGCCGTCTCCGGTCCGGTTGAGAGGGCGCTGACGATCGAAACCGGCAGCGACGATCGTGTTGCGAACATGTACGCGTTTGCAGAGGCAGGACTGAGGTTACTTGTGGAGACGCTAAAAGCGTGATGCCGCGTGGATGGTGACGGCCACAAGTTGTCCACGTTTCCCAGATGGCGAAGTCAGCTGTCGGCCCGTGCAACTCGTTCGAGCTTCATAACACTCGCAAAAAATCCCCGCGCGGATGATGCCGAACGCGGGGTGTCGGAGGGCCTGTCCCGGTTTAGTTCAGCTCACCAATGCAGGGGCCGCTCTAGTTGGATACCGAACCGAAGCGAAGTGTTTGTGAGCAACCAGCATTCGTGGTGGCGGTCCATTTGCCTTCGACGCCCTGGCCAGATTGGGACAATAGGTTCAGGCTGGCCGACACGATGCCGCCAGGGCTGAATCCTGCACCGGAGCAAGTGTATTGCGCGCTTGGAATCGCATAGAGCCCGCCGTAATGCGTCAGCGGCCCGCTTATCGTGCAGACCATGCCGCTGTGCGCGGTGTCGACAAAAGTGAACGTCAGCGTCGCCGATACGTCAGCAACCTGCGCCACCGTAAGGTTGAAGCGGGCACCGACACCGGTGTTGTTCGCTGCACTGGCGCAATTGGCAACCGATCCTGCGACCGAACCACTGTACGTACCGCTCAGAGCAAAGGCCGTAAGCGTCTGACGCTGGATGGTCTTGGTAACCGGCACGCCGTTCACCGTATATGTCAGTGTGGCGTGAAAATAGTCCTCGGGAACGGCAGATCCTTGAAACGCTGCCGTGCCGACTTGGGTGGCCACGTCGCCCAGCCACGGGCTGCCGAAGTACGTGCCAGTGGTCGCAAAGAGCGGGCCCGCATAGTTGAGGCCGGTTCCGTCGCCAATGTCGGTGAGCTGCGCGGTGTACCACGTCGGCTGCCCACTCGGACCGTAAATGAAGAATGCCAGAAACTGGAAGGTACCGCTCTGTTTTACAAACACGCCCCAGCCAGGTTCGGCAACGTCGAAGAAGACGTCGTTATAGATGTTCGCGGATGCGTAGGTTGCGGTACCGAGGAGTAGGACAGCCAGGACGAGTCGTCGGATCATTGTAAGCTCACTATGGTGCGCCAAGTAAGACTCTAGTCCGCAGTGCTTGCAACAAACTTGCGTTAGGATTTCTGAATTGTAAATTTCTATTTCTTGGCGTAGACATCCCGACAGACAAACGGCCCGCAGCGCTGCTTCCTTACGAATGGCTTACAACGCCGAGGCGATTGGTCGGCCGCCCACCTAACGGCTCACTGTCTTTCCAGCCTCTTCCCGATTTGGAAACGGAAATTTCCGAGGTGCCAGCTTGAAGGTGTCACATGTCTTCTTCTGGGCTTGCGAAGCGCCGCCGCAAACGATGCCGCTTCCGTCCGGATGTACACATCCGTACGTGTGTCCGGTCCCAGCATTTGCCCAGTAAATGTCTCCTTCCTCACCGCATTTTCCTTGGACCTTGTCTTTGCTGTGTTCCTTTATCGATACTGTTTCCGCCAATGCTGCATCGGTGGCGAAAACAACGAGTGGGAGAACGATCAACGCGCACCTGAAAGTCATGATTGGCTTCTCCTGAGTTGTGAGCGGCCGGCGTTGGCTGTACAAGGGCGGCGAGGGAATGCGATTGCCGCGAATCCAATCCCGAGCAATGCCAATGTGGCGGGCTCGGGCACGGCCGTCAATGGTCGCCCCGGAATGTCCGGCCCTTGTACGGCGCTGCAATGAGGAGGAATCGCGGTATCGCATATCACTGCAATCCCGAATGAATCCGTATCGGCGAATTCGGCCCTGCTTCCTGGAGTCGCGCGAAATCCCAGCGCAAATTGACCATCCAGAATACGAGGGTCGAATGACAGGCCTTGCATCAATGGGAAGGTCGCCGCGCCGGCGAAGCTTGTCACAATCGCGCCGCCGCTCAAATCGCCAAACACGTCCACAACGTACGAGCCGCTCGCGTTGGTAGGGTCGAAGGTCGCGAAATAGAATACTTCGGCGTAGGGTGGGCCCGGCGTCACCGACGTGAAGTCGAAAGTGAAAATGGCGTCCGCCGAAGGATCGGTGCCCGTGGGGAGTATCAGGTTCGCGCATGCCGGCGATGCGGCGATGGCCGCAAGCGCGAAAAGGCTCATGCCGAGTGCATTGAATATGGCGCGCATGTTGGACTCCGCAGAAAGTCGACTAAACGGTCAATCGCCGCGAAAGGATCAGATTCGCCAGCCGGCAAAACCTTGCCCTGGCCCCGCGCCTCTTACTGCAGGCGCGCGGCAATTTGTCGCTGGTGCTCGAAATTCCCTTCAAGCGCCCGGAGTTCCCCGATCACCGCACCGAGGCTGCGCTGCAAGTCGAGATACGCCTCGCGCGCGGCGGTCCCACGCGGTGGCGCGGAGTCTCGCAGGTCAATTCCCTGTTGACTAAAATAGGCCTCGACAGCGTGCAGTTCGACCAGGGTTGCCGACAGTACCTCGATGTCCGGGACCTGCCCCCCTACCTCGGCTGTTGCGAGGGACCGGACCTGGCCAATCGCCTGCTCGATCGGCGCCTGGGTTGCCCCGACCTGGCTGCCCACGGCATCAAGTACGCGAGAGGCAACCGCCTGTAGCTCAGGGTAGCGGGCAGCGGCGACGGCCGATATCCGCACGCCATCCAGGGTAGGTAAGGTCAAATCGGAGATCAGGATTGCGATGATCGCAAGCGGGACAAGCAGCTCGATAAGCGTGAAGCCGCCCGAGCGACGCATTTTTCCGAGTGCTAACATGGTCATACTCCGATGAAGTTGAATGGAAGCGTGGTAGACCTTCGCCTGTGCTACCCCCATCGTGCGGCACCGGCGCGTCCACGCACGAGATGCCGACTGGGCAGCTGGCCTGAATCATCGCCTCACAAATCGTCAAAGTCGCGAAGAAGTTCCGAAGAATTCCTTAAATCAGGGCGATCGGTTCAGCACTGGATTCCGGAACGGGCGTGATCGAGAGGCCGACGTTGCGTTGCAAGGCGACAGGCGATGACCACTGTCTATGAGATGGGTCCATTCCGCCTCGATCCCCAGGCGCGCCTGATGACGCGCCTGGGGATGCCGGAAGAATTGGGCCCGCGCGCCGTGGGCGTCCTCACCGTGCTTGTGCGGCATGCCCACGAAGTAGTCGCAAAGAACGAGATCATGAACGCGGCATGGCCCGGCGTTGTCGTCGAAGAGAGCAACCTCACCGTGCAGATTTCCGCCATTCGGCACGTGCTGTCGCAGGTTGCCGGTGGCGAGCGCTGGGTCGAGACCGTCGCGCGACGCGGATACCGGTTCATCGGGCCCATCTCGACTCTGCGCGACGGCATGCCGCAAGAGACGACGCGCGAATCGCTGGCGAATCTTCCCGAGCCCCTGACATCATTTGTCGGCCGCGGCAGGGAGCTGATCGACCTCAAGAGGTTGCTGGCGCGAAGACGCCTACTGACCCTGCTGGGCGCGGGAGGCATCGGCAAGACCCGCCTTGCGCTGCAACTCGCAGCCGAAGTCAAGGACGCCTACGGCGACGGCATCTGGCTTGTCGACCTTGCTCCGCTCGAAAATCCCGACCTGGTACCGAATGCCGCGGCGCAGGCGCTAGGCGTGCAACAGGCCGCTGGCAAGCCACTCGTCGAGGCGATCGCCAACCACATCCGAACCCGGCGGCTGTTACTGATATTGGACAACTGCGAGCACCTTCTGGACGCATCGGCGCGGCTCGTGGAAGCGATACTGCGCGCTGGCCCGGCGCCGACTATCCTTGCAACCAGCCGAGAGCCGCTGCGCATTGATGGCGAGCAGATATTCAGGCTTGCCACGCTGTCGCTGCCCGACTCGACTTCTACGACCGAGTCGATCCTGCGGTCTGAGGCGGTCCAGCTGTTTCTGGACCGCGCACAGTATCAGGTGCACGACTTCGAATTGACTCCGGCGCGAGCCCCGGCTGTGGCCCGGCTGTGCGTGCTGCTTGATGGAATCCCGCTTGCATTGGAGTTGGCGGCTGCGCACGTGCCCTCCCTCTCGATCGAAGAAATCAACTCCCGACTGAACGATCGGTTCAACCTGTTGACCGACGGTAACCGCACGGCGCTTCCCCGCCAGAAGACGCTTCGGGCTACGCTGGACTGGGGCCATTCGTTGTTGGCGGAGAGCGAGCGTCAGGTGTTCAGGCGCGTGTCGGTCTTCGCGGGCGGATTCACGCTGGATGCGGCAATTGCGGTTGCCGCCGACGAGAACGTTTCCGAATCATCGCTCGCCGGCGTGCTTTCGCGGCTCGTTGAGTGCTCATTGGTCAATGCGCACGCCGGCCAGGTGCCGCGATTCCGGCTGCTCGACACCATGCGCGCTTACGGATGCGAAATGGTCGAGCAGGCGGGCGAAACGCGAGCAATGCAGCGACGGCACGCACACTGTCTTCGCGACCGATTCGACCGCGCAACACTCGACTGGCTTCGCCTCGCCGAGCCTGAATGGCGAGCCCAATATGTCCCCGAGGTCGACAACCTCCGCGCGGCGCTCGATTGGTCGCTCGGGATCGAGGGCGACCCGGCGATCGCGGTCGGGCTCGCGGCCGCATCCGCTCCCATGTGGACTGTGCTGTCCTTGTACGGAGAGGGCGTCCAGCGACTGGAAGCCGCCGCGGCGCGAATCGGACCGAACACTTCGGAATTCGATGAAGCGGCGCTTCGGCTTTGGCAGGCGATTCTATGGCGCTCGGCAATGCCCTCGCGCGCCCTGACCTCCTGTGAGCGAGCCGTCCGCCTTTTTCGGAAGCTCGATCGTCCAGTAGACTTTTGCCATTCGAGCGTGCGGCTGGCGCATTTGCTGGCAAGCGCCGGGCGGTTCGAAGAAGCCGCGACCACACTCGCGGAGGTTCTACCCAAGATTGAACACCTGGGACTCCCCAAGTTGCTGGCATTCTATTTCGGCAATTCGGGTTTTCTCGCGGCGCTCAAGGGCGATCCAGTCAGTGCCCGGACGAACTACCAAATGGCATTGTCGCTCTTTCGCGAGGCGGGAAACGAGAGCAGCGTAATCGAGAGCCTCAGCAATCTTGCCGACATCAGCTGGGCACTAGGCGACCTTGTTGCAGCCGAAGCGTTGCTACGCGAATACATTGCCATGCGCGGCTCGCGGTTTCTAAGAAGGAGCCGTATAGGATTCGCCCTTTGCAACCTGGCAGGCGTCCTCACGGAACGCGGTGACCTCGTCGCCGCGCTGGAGGCGGCACGCGACGGATTGCCGTTGCTCGAAGACGGCGGCGAAGCGTGGAGTTTCATGGACCACTTCGCATTGCGGGCGGCGCTTACGGGCAAGCTCGCGAACGCCGCCCGCCTGGCAGGCCATGCCGATGCGTCGCACGCGACCAGGGAGTGTCCGCGCGAGCCCAACGAAGCACGCGCGCGGTCCCGACTGCACGCCGTGCTGCACGAGCGGTTCGAGCTCAGCACTCTCGAGCCGCTGCTGGCCGAGGGTCGTGCTATGAGTGAGCAGGACGCCTGCCGAATGGCTCTTGAGGAATGACCGTCCCGCAATTCGTCACTGACGCTGCTCGAGCCACGTGGTTAAATGGCGGAGGGCACGTTGTCCGGCGTTCAAAGGGCCCAGGCCATGCGTCGACATCTCGCTGTTTGTACTCTTATCCTTCTCTTAGCGTCCGTGGCGCGTTCGCAGACGTTGCCGGCGCTATCTTTTCCAGCGGATTCGCCGCGCTGGGATCTGCAGGGCCAAGCCAAGGCGTCTGAATATCAAGGTCGCAAGAGCCTCCTCCTGGATGGCGGTGCAGCCATCTTGAAAGACTTTGAGATGCGGGACGGCATTATCGATGTCGATGTCGCGACTCCGGCAAGCCGTGGGTTTTTCGGCATTCAGTTTCGGATCACCAACGATGGCGACAACGCCGAGTGGGTTTATCTTCGCCAGCACAAGTCCGGACTTCCTGACGCCATGCAGTACACGCCGGTGCTCAACACCGGCCTCAACTGGCAGATCTACAACGGGCCAGGTTTCACCGGGGCGGTCGATATCCCGAAGGATGTCTGGTTTCACCTGCGACTGGAGGTAGTTGGTGCGCAGGCAAAGCTCTATCTGAACGACATGCAGAATCCCGTGCTCGTGATGAACGATTTGAAAAGTGGCATTCAGAAAGGCCAGGTGGCCCTGGCCGCATTGACGGGCGCGACCTATTTCTCGAATTTCGAAATACGGACTACGCCCGATGCGGCCTGGCAGCGGCGCCTGCCGCCGATGCCGTCGGGCACCTTGACCAAGTGGAGCCTGTCGCCATCGTACGATGCCCTCGCGCGCGATCTGGAGCATCCGCTAACGTCCGCCGAGAGCGATGCCATACGCTGGCAGGATGTTGAGGCTGAGCCGCCAGGCTTCGTGGTCGTCAATCGTTATCGCGAGAGTCCGCATCCGAGGGTCTCGTTTGCGAACGACTTTTCGAAGCGCCTGGAACCTCAGCCGGGGATGAAGGTCGTGTATGCGCGGACCCGCATCGATTCGGACCGCGACCAGGTGAAGAAGCTCTACATCGGCTACAGCGACGACGTGAGCGTCTTCTTGAATGGCCAGATTCTCTTTCGCGGTCGAAGCGCACAGAATTTCCGCGATCCCGGGTTCCTCGGCATCGTCAACCCGGAAAACGACGCTGTCTACCTTCCGTTGAAGAAGGGCAGCAACGAACTGGTGCTGGCGATCAGCGAGCTCGGCGGAGGATGGGGATTCATTTGTCGCCTGGCGGATCCGGGAAATTGATCCAAGCAGCCGAACGTCGCTATAGGTCGGGGTACGGCGACGAACGAGTGCGCGAATTTCATTGATTCCCGTAGACAGGGATCGAGGCGCCGTGGATGACCATGGCATCGGCACTGCACAGGAATAGGATCACTCGCGCGATATCTTCGGGTTTCGGCCACTTCGCAAATTCTGCCTTCGGCATCGCCTTGCGATTGGCCCCGGTGTCGATGATGCTCGGAAGCACCGAGTTCACTCGAACGCCGGTTCCGGTGAGTTCTGCGGCAAGCGAATCCATCATGGCCAATGCCGCGGCCTTCGAAGCTGCGTATGCTGCCGCGCCTGCCGGGTGATCGAGGCCGGCCTTCGCCGCGATATTTACGATCGCACCACTTGCCTGCTTCAGCATTGCCGGCACGGCGGCTCGCGCCAACACATAGCCTGAGCGCAAGTTCAGGGCCAGCATGCGGTCGAAATCCTTCGGGTCGAGGTCCCACAACTTCGCGCCGCCGACGTACCCGCCCACCGTGTTGACCAGCGCGTCGAGCCGCCCTTGATGCGCGATAATTCCTTCGATAAGCCGGTGCGCATCGAGGTCATCGGTCACATCGGTTCGCTGGCCTTCGAGCTGCGAGGCGTTCGCCGCTGCTGCCTGGACCAGCGCATCGAACTCCGTCTGCGCTCTGTACGTCACGACCACGGTGGCGCCCTCATCCAGAAACGCCAGACTCACTGCGCGCCCCAAACCGCCGGTGCCGCCTGCAACTACCACCACCTGTCCCGCGAAAGCTGTGCCCACCGATCAACCTCCCGCAATAGCGCGCGATCCGGCCTTACCGCGCCGCCAGCTCCATCGCGCGTTCGGCGCGCAGACTCTGGAGGTCGCGCGAGATCGTCGCCACGGCAAGCGTTCGATCGCCGCGCTTGTAGCTGACGGCGCAATCATGCGCGGCCAGCGAGCCATCGATCGCGATGGCGTCCCAGTGCTCCGCATGACCGACGTAGTTGATCGCCACGTCGTAGTGCTGGCTCCAGAAAAACGGCACTGCGTCAAACGGCAGGTGTCGGCCGAGAATATTTCGTGCCGCTGCCTGGCCCTGACGTTCGGCAACCACCCAGTGCTCGATGCGGATCCGCTCACCCGAGTGCCGATCAGGCCACCGTGCAACGTCGCCGGCGGCAAACACGCCGCGCGCGCTCGTTTCGAGGTATGCATCGACAGTTATGCCGCGATCGATCGCCAGCCCGGCTTGCTCGGCCAGCGCGATCGAAGGCCGCACACCCACGCCCAAGACCACGAAATCCGCCTCGAGCGTCGTGGCATCGCTCAGCGTTATGCGCGAGCCATCGATGTGATCGATCGTTTTTCCAAGATGAAATTCAACGCCGTGCGATTCGTGCAGGTCGCGCACGAAGCTGCCGACCTCGTGCCCCAGGACGCGCTCGAGGGGCACGCTCTCCGGTCCGACCACATGCACCGCGATGCCGCGCGCACGCAGCGATGCCGCGACCTCCAGCCCGATGAAACTGGCACCCACGACAACCGCGCATCTCGCGGTCGCTGCCTTGGCCACGATCGCGCGGCTGTCGGCGAAGGTGCGCAGGTAGTGGATCTGCGAGTCCGTCGCACCCGGGATCTTGAGTCGCACCGGTTCGGCGCCTGTCGCAATCAGCAGCGCTCCGAACTCGAATTGCCTCCCGTCTTCGAGTTGCACGCGATTCTGATGCACGTCGATCGACGACGCGCGTGAGTCGAGCACGAGTTCGATGTGCCGCTCGGCATAGTATTCGGGCGCCCGCAGCGGGATCCAATCGTCCGGCGCGGTCCCGGCCAGGAAGTCCTTGGACAGATTCGGCCGGTCGCATGGCGGGGAGTCGTCGGCGCTGATCATTTTTACGGGACCCGCATAGCCTTCGCGACGAAGCATGTCCGCGGCGGCTAACCCGGCTGCGCCGCCGCCGAGAATCACTACCGAGGTCGGCGCGCCCGGCGATCCTTGTGCCGTCGAGCTCCTTCGCGACCCCGGAGCGGCGAGCTTCTCGCGCACGAATACCTTGTCGCCAATTCGCTCGACTCGCCAGCATGGGAGAGGATCCAGCGCCGGCGCGCGCACCGCCTCGCCGGTGCGTAGGCTGAAGCACGCGTGATGCCAAGGGCAACGCACGGTGTCGTCGACGATCAGTCCCTCGGCCAGCGGTCCATGGTAGTGGGTGCACTGCGCGCCTACGGCGAAAATATCGTTGCCGCGACGCACGAGGATCGCCTCTTCAGCCTCGACGCTCCCGAGCACCATCCCGCCATCGGGTAGATAGCGAAGCTCGACCCCGCCTCTCAAATCCGCTTTTGGAGTGTTTTCCATGGCTACGCTTCCACGACAATGAAGCCGATTCTGGACGCGCGGTACCTCGCGCGGCGGGACTGCCGGCAATTACCCTTTATACTTTGGCAGGGGCGTTGTGGCCCCATCTTCCCATCGGTCAGACATGTTCGAATCTGTTCAGAAACGCGCCGCGGCGATCGCGCGCGATGGACGTAGCGTACGGCGGCTCGTCGTCAGCTGCAAGAAGTTGCTGAGCGAACGCGGCGAGGCGGCTGGCGTGTCGTTGGCCAAGATCACCTTGGACCTGTATCGGGAACTCGACAAGAAGGAGCAGGCGCGATTCTTCGCGGCGCTGCTCGCCGAGTTCTCGCCCGATCCGGACCACGTGCTGGCGGCGTCAAAGGCGTACGCCGCGGAGAGGTCAGCCGCCAATCTGGCGCGGCTAAGCGTTGCCGCCGAGCCGCCGCGCCAGGAGTTGTTGCGGCGGCTGAACCGGGCGCCCGGGGGCACCGCCACGATTCTGCACATGCGCGAACGGTTGCTGGAACTCAAGCACGATCAGCGCGAGCTCGACGCTGTCGACTGGGACTTCCGCCACCTGCTGTCGTCCTGGTTCAACCCCGGATTTCTGCAGATCGTTCGCGTGGATTGGCACACGCCAGCCTATCTCCTGGAGCAGATCATCGTGCATGAGGCGGTGCACGAGATCCACGGATGGGAAGACTTGCGCCGGCGCCTCGAGGTTGACGGACGATGCTTCGCCTTCTTCCATCCGGCGCTGCCCGACGAGCCGCTGATTTTCGTCGAGGTAGCGCTGATGGACCGGATGGCCGATGCGGTGCCACCCTTGCTCGACGCCCAATCCACTTCGAACGATCCGAGCCGCGCGACGACAGCGGTTTTCTATTCGATCAGCAATTGCCAGCCCGGACTGCGCGGCGTGTCGCTAGGCAACTTCCTTATCAAGAACGTGGTTGACGTCCTCTCGCGGGAATTCCCGCGGCTCAAGGTGTTTTGCACGCTGTCGCCGGTCCCCGGTTTCGTCGCGTGGCTGGGCGCGTTGTTCAAAGCGGGCGACGCCGTGCAATCGAAGTCGGTGGCGCAGGCGCTGAAGGCGGTCGCTACTACGCTTGGCACCGACATTGCAAGAATCGCCAGCGACCCGGATAGCGCAGTCGAACGCCTGGCACCACTCAAGGAGCTCTTGACGCAGCTATGCGCCACCTACCTTCTGCATCGCTCCGAAGACAGCGAGCCGGCACAGGATCCGGTGGCGAGGTTTCACCTCAACAACGGCGCGAAGCTGGAGCGGATCAACTGGCTTGCCGACACGTCGAAGAAAGCCTTGCGGGAGTCGCTCGGCCTGATGGTCAATTACCGGTATGAGCCGCGCGCGATCGAGGGTAACCACGAGAAGTTCGTCCGCGGTGAGATTGTCGCCTCACGGCATGTGCGCGGGCAGGCGCTGAGCGATTGAGGCTCGCATCCGCGAGCGCGTGCTCGGCGTCTGAAGGAATAGCGCGAGTTCCATCATTTCCAATCAATTGCCCGACCCGAAAAAGGCACGCAACTCGGCGTAGGTTTCATCGGGAACCTGTTCCGCCGGGTAGTGCCCGCAAGGAAGCATTTTGCCGCGAACGTCGACCGCGCGCTCGAGCCAGGCTTCGATGGGCTGGTAGCTGCGATTGACGTGGCTGCGCTCGCCCCACAATACGAGCACCGGGATGGCGAGCTTGGCCGCCAGGTCGGCTTCATCGTGGACCAGGTCGATGCCGACCGCGGCGCGATAGTCCTCGCAAACCGCGTGGATGTTTGCCGGTGTGCAGCAGCGGATGTACTCGGCCAGCGCTTCGGGCGTGAAGCCGCTCATGCCGACGCCCGGCTTGTTCAGCTTCTTCCGGATGTAGCGCTCGAGTCCGTAGGCAATCAACATCTGCTCGGGATAGTCGTAGGGCTGCGCCATGAAGAACCAATGGTAGGAGTCGACCGCCCATTCCTTCTTGATGTTGTGCAGCACGTGATGCGTCGGCACGATGTCGAGGAAGGCGACCTTCTTCACCCGACGCGGATGGTCGAGCGCCATGCGGTGCGCGACCCTCGCGCCGCGGTCGTGGCCGCAGACATGATATGAATCGAAGCCGAGCGCTGTCATCACCTCGACCTGGTCCTGCGCCATCGCGCGAAACGAGTAGCCGCTGTGGTCCTCGCCGCCGTCGGGCTTGGAGCTGTCGCCGTAGCCACGCAGGTCCGCCGCCACGACCGTGAAATGCTCCGCGAGCCGCGGCGCGATCTTGTGCCACATCACGTGCGTCAGCGGGTTGCCGTGCAACAGCAGCAGCGGCGGTCCGGATCCGCCGTGGCGCAGGTTGATGCGCGCACCCGAGGTTGCGATTTGCGTGTGCGAGAATCCTTCGAACATGACGGTCACCTTTGGCGTTCGCTTACGCCTTGCGCACGATGCGAAGGTGTTGCATCAGCTCACCCACGTCTTGAAGCGTCTCGATGCGCCACGCGAGATCGAGCACGGTTCGCGTCTGCGCGGCGTCGAGCCCGCCCCAGGCTGCGCACTGGCGGAATTTTTCCGCGAGTTCGTCGTCGCTCATCGGGTTGGCGGGGCTACCCTTGCCGAAGTCGGCCGCGCCTTTCACGATCGTGCCATCGTCGAGCTCGACCTCGATGATCGTCGTCATCTTGTCGAAGCCGGCGGCTTCGGCTTCGGCGTTGACGCCGAAGTCCACCCGCTGCAATAACGCCTGCACGTCGGCGCGGTTGACCACTTCGTCGGTAAATTGCTCGAGACCGGCCTTGCGCTCGAGCAGCAGAATCGCCATGCAGAATTCCATGCTGAACTTCGCCTGCAACTCGTTGTGCGGGCGATGATGAATGAGCGCATTCGGCATGTTGTGGTTGGTGCCGACAGTGACGCGCTTGACGCGCTCGGGTCGCAGATCGTGGCGATGGATCAGGTCCAGCATGACGGCCATGCCCGGATGCGTGAGCGAACCGCTGGGGTGTGGCTTGATCGATACGCCGGGAGTGGCGAAGGTCCACGGATTGCCAAGCCGGCCGTCGATCATGTCGGCGCTGTAGCCGCCGCCCGCCGCGCGGAAGAACCCACGGTCGGCTTCCAAGCCGTTGAGCGATGCCGTGAATCCCAGCGCCGCTATTTCGGCGGCTACCACGCCGCTTTCGGCGGCGCGCCCGGCGTGGAAAGGCTTGGTCATGGTGCCGAAGTTCTCGCGCAACCCCGCCGCCTGCGTGGCGCCCAGGCTCAGGGCGCGACGCGTGGTTTCGCGATCGAGTCCAAGCAGTTTCGCGGCAGCTGCCGCGGCGCCGATCGCACCGCAGGTGGCGGTGCTGTGGAAGCCGTGCTGATAGTGACGCGGCATGATCGCCTCGGCCACCTTGCATTCGACCTCGACGCCGACCTGATACGCGGTCATCAGGTCACGGCCGCTCCTGCGATCCCTCTCGGCGAGCGCCAGCGCCGGTGGTAGCGCCGGCGCTGTCGGATGGGTAAGCAGGCCGTAGACGCGATCCTTGGCAACGGCGAGCTGAGTGTCGTCGTAGTCGTCGGCGTGGATGGAAATTCCATTGGCAAAAGCGGCGAAGCGCGCGGGAAGACGCATGTCGCTGCCGATCACGGTGCTGCCGCCCTGGGTTGCGATGCCCAACGCGGCGAGGTAGCGCCGCGTGATGCCGCCGGTCTGCGATGCGGCGCCGGCGAGGGCGAGGCCGATGCCGTCGAGCACCGAGCGCTTACCGAGGTGGGCCACATCGGACGGAAGGTCCTGTCCGCGCGTGGCGACAACAAAGCCCGCGACGTAGTCGGTGAGCGACGAATCGAGCGCGGCTGCTGCTGGTGAATCGGGCATGGAGGGGTCGTCCTTCGTTCAGGGAAGTGATGCGGCAGCGGCCGCGTGGGCGGGAACTGTGTTGTTGTTCTTGCGACCGGAGGCCAGACGGGCGCAGAGTCGAACGGCTTGCTCCAGCGCGCCGGTCGTCGCACAACCTTTGCCGACGATGTCGAACGCGGTGCCGTGTGCAGGCGTCGTGAACACCGTCCGCAGGCCGCCGGTGACGGTGACGCCGCGATTGAAGCCCTTGAGCTTGGTGGCGATCTGTCCCTGGTCGTGATACATCGACAGCACGCCGTCGTAGTCGCCGGCAAAGGCCTTGAGGAACACGGTGTCCGAAGGGAAGGGTCCCCGGCACTGAACGCCCCGCTCGGCCGCACGGGCGACCGCGGGGGCGATGATCTCGATTTCTTCGCGGCCGAAGAGGCCGTTCTCGCCGCCGTGCGGGTTGAGCGCGGCGACGGCGATGCGCGGCGTCTCAAAACCGGCGCTGCGCATCGTGCGGTCCGCGAGCGCGATGGCTTTATCGATTCGGCTCGGCGTGATCTGGTCGAGCGCCGTCCGCAGCGACACGTGCGAGGTCACTCGCGACATCCACAGGTTGTCGAGCACGTTCATCTCGCCGAAGAATCCCTGGTGCCGGGTGAGGTGCGCGAACAGCTGGTGCTCGTCGTTGAAGCGCCAGCCTCCGGCGTGGAGGGCGGCTTTGTTGAGCGGTGCGAAGGTGATGCCGTCGATCCGTCCGTCCAGGGCGAGATCGATCATGCAGGACAAAGTCTCGCCGCTGATGCGACCCGACTCCGCCGACACGGCGCCGCGAGGCAGCGTGGCCGGGTCGAGATTGCCAAGGTCGATGACCGGAATTTCGTCGCGCGACCAGTCGACGTCCTCGGGCGCGACATAGCTTCGCCACGGCACGCTTACGCCGGCATCGCGCCCACCCTGTTCGAGCACCCGCGCGTCGCCGACGACCAGCAGTCGTGCGACGTCCGCCAGGCGTCGATCCGCGAGCACGCGCGCACATTGCTCGGGGCCGATGCCGGTGCAGTCGCCGAGCATCAGGCCCAACACCGGTAGGCCACGGGCTTCGTTGCCGGTCATGTCGACCTCCGATCGCTAAAGTGGTTGATCAATAGGATCAACGCGAAGGTGATCAGCAGCATGGTAATCGAGAGCACGGCGATCGGCCCCCAGTCGTTGCTTTCACGCAAGTCGAACATGGTGACCGAAATCGTTTTGGTGCGCGCGGTGAACAGCAGTATCGTGGCGGAAAGTTCACGAATCGACCCGATGAAGATGAAGATCCAGGTGGCGATCACGCCGTTCTTTATCAGCGGCGACGTGATATCGAACAGGGCGCGCAACCGGGTCGCGCCAAAAATGCGGCTCGCGTCCTCCAGTTCGGGGTGTACTGCTTTGAGCGATGCGCCGATCTGCTGATAACCGACCGGAAGCTCCTTGGTCAGGTAGGCGAGGAAGATGATCGACAGGGTGCCGTACAAGACGAACGGTGGTTGTGTATAGCTCAGAAAGAGGCCGACGGCGAGGACGATGCCCGGAATCGCGACCGGTGCGGTGGCCAGGAAACCGAGATAGCGATGCCCCCATACCAGTTTGCGCAGGCTCAAGTACCCGACGATCGTTACCAGTACCGTGCCGGCGGTCGCTGCGGCAATGCCGAGCAGAAACGTGTTCTCGAGCGCGAGCCTCGTCTGGCTGAACTCGAAAAACACGAAGCGCCAGTGCTCGAGCGAAAGATTGCCGGCAACCGGACCGGACCAGTTCTTCACGAATGCCGTACGGACCAGAACACCATACGGCAGCACGATCGAGGCACCGAGCACGAACGCAAATAGCGCGAGCGCCGGGATCTTCCATGCGCCAAGGCGAATCAGGCGCATGCCGGTGCTCTTGCCGCCGATCACCGAGTAACCGCGGCGGCCCATGATCGCGGACTGTGCCCGCAGCAAGGCGACGGTGATGAGCAGCAGCGGCAACGACACGGCAGCGGCCAATCCGAGCTGCGGCGGAAACTGGAAGAGGCTCCAGATCTTGGTGGTCATCGTGTCGATGCCTGCAGGCAGCGCCAGGATCGCGGGCGTCCCGAACAGCGTCATCGACTGCAGAAACGCGATCAGAAAGCCCGCCAGCAACGCCGGCACGACCAGCGGCAGGGTGATGTCGAGCGCGGTGCGCCATGGCGGCGCGCCGAGAATGGCGGAGGCCTCCTCGAGTTCGCTGGGAATGACGTCGAGGCTGTTCGCCACGAAGGTGAACACGTAAGGAAAGGTGTACAGCGCCATGACGAACACCATGCCGCCGGCGGAAAAGATGTTGATCAGCGGCGTGGCTTCGAAGGGTTTCAGGCCGAACAACGCGTAGTACCACTGGTTGATCAGCCCCGCGTTCGGTCCCCCCAGCAGCACCCAGGCGAACGCGCCGAGAAAGGGTGGCGTTACGAACGATGCCAGGATCAGCGCGCGCAGCAGGCGCTTGGCCGGAAGGTCGGTGCGAGATACGAGCCAGGCCATCGGCGCGGCAGCAACGATGCACAGCACACCGACCGCCGCGGACGTCCACAGCGTGGTCAGCAACGGCTTCACGAAGGCCGGGTCGACGAACAGCTGCCGATAGTGCTCGAGCGACAACTGTCCCGCGTCGCCAGTGAGACTCGTCAGCAACAGCCGGAACATCGGCAGAAGAACCAGCGCCACGAGCAGCAGCACGAGCGCGATCGCAAAGGGCGCGGTCCAGTCGATGGCCCGCGACCGTGCGACTACCATACTGGAAGCCATGTCTCGGTATCCGCTATCGTCGCCGGACGCGGTCAGTTGCCGAACAGCGCGGTATAGCGCTTCTTGATGTCCGCCACCTGCGGCAGCATCGCCGCCGGGTCGTCAGGCAATAGCTTGATCTGCGATAGCGGCGTTCGCCCCGGCGGGTCCTTGACATCGGGGTGGAGCGAACGCGTGCCCCCTTCGTTGACCGCCAGTTGCTGGATCTTTGCGGTATAGAGAAAGTTCTGCAGCACCCGCGCGGCGTTGGGATGCGGAGCATCGGCAAAGATCGCCGTGGGCGAGGTCACGAACGGCGTCCCTTCCTTCGGGTAGATGATCGCCACGGGGCTCTTGGCGTCGATCTCGATGAACATGTTGTACTCGTTGCCGTCGACCATCACCGCCCGTTCACCGCTGGCGATGCTCTTCGGCGTCGCCGTCGTCGATTGCAGTTGCTGCACCCCTTGCTTGGACAGCTTCTCGAAAAAGTCCCAGCCGAGCACCTTGACGATGGCGAAGGTGCCGGTCAGGCTGGTGCCGCTGTAACCCGGATGCGATTTGACGAGCTTGCCTTTCCATTTCGGATCGAGCAGATCGAGATAGCCTGTCGGTGCATCCTTCGCGGCCACCAGGTTGGTGTTATAGCCCATCACGGAGAGCGTCGCGCGCCACGCTGCGTAGTAGCCTTCCGGGTCCTTGAACTCGGCGGGGTAGCGCTTCACGTCGGGCGGAGTGTGCGGCGCGAGCCATTTCTGCTGCTTCCAGAAGATGAAATGCGAAGCATCGGACGAATTGACGACGTCGACGTTCTTGATGCCCGACTGGTATTCCTGGTTGATCCGTTGGAACACGCGCTCCGAGCCGGAACGTTCGACCTCGATCTGTATGTTCGGGTACTCGGCACGAAAGTTTTTTGCGATCAACTCCGCGACTTTGACGTCGATCGACGAATACCAGACAACTTTGCCTTCCTTGGCGGCTGCCGCCAGCATCGCAGGTGTCGTTTCCTGGCTTGCGACGGGCGCGGCAAACGTGCAGGCGAGCAGCAGGATAAAGAGCGCCCTAACGAAATTCCAGATCATGGAGTCCCCCTTTGCCGAATGAGATATCCGTCGTCCCCGCGAAAGCGGGGACCCATGTTGACTTTCGTCGCGCAAGAAAATGGATTCCCGCTTGCGCGGGAATGACGGCCTAATTTGTCAGGTATTTCCACTAGCGCCAAATAGTGAACGAATTTCAATTAACAAGTCCGCGACACCGCTCAGCTTTGAACCTTACCCTCACCTTTGATCCATTGGGAATCGAGAAGTCGGCAGGCGCAGCGATCAGCACATCCTGACCCACGTTGACGACGTAATCGCGGTGGCTGCCGAGATACGCCTGACCGCGCACGGTCCCCGGGAGCGTGTTCTTGGTCTCGATACCATCACCTGCCAACAATTCCACGTCGTGCGTCTTGACGCAGAAGCTCATCGGCTCGCCTGGTCCCGAGAAGCTTCCCAGACCGATGTCGAGATTATGGCCGGCTACCTGGACCGTGCGACCCGTGACGTACGTAGCGTCGATGACATTACCACCGCCGATGAAGCGGGCCACGAATGCCGAATTGGGACGCTCGTAGACGTCCTCAGGCGTGCCGATCTGCTCGATGCGTCCGGCGTTCATGACGACGATGCGATCGGCCATGGTCATCGCTTCGGTCTGGTCGTGCGTGACATAAATGGACGTATAGTGGAATTCGTCATGCAACCGGCGGATTTCAAAGCGCATGTCGCCGCGGAGATTGGTATCGAGGTTGGACAGTGGTTCGTCCAGCAGCAGGATGTCGGGCTTCGTCACCAGCGCCCGTGCAAGGGCGACCCGCTGCTGTTGACCGCCTGACAGCTCGGAAGGATAGCGCTCGGCCTGTGCGCGGAGTTTCGTCGCATCGAGCGCGACTTCGGTACGAGATTGTCGTTCCTGCGGTGGCATCGATTTCATTTTCAGGCCGTAGCCGACGTTCTGTCGGACCGTCATATGCGGCCATACGGCGTAGCTTTGGAAGATCATGCTCATGTTGCGCCGCTCGGGCGGGACCACGGAGCGGACCGATGACACGATCTTGCCACCAACTCGAATTTCCCCCGCGTCTGGTTCGAGGAAGCCTGCAATCATGCGCAGCGTGGTCGTCTTGCCGCAGCCCGACGGACCCAGCAAGCAGACGAATTCTCCGTGTTCCACCGACAGGCTGATGCCGTCGACGGAAACCACACCTGGATAGCGTTTGGTAATGCCTTCGAGTTCGAGGTTAGCCATATTGTCGCGAAAGGGCTCGCCTCAATGCTTCAAGTTGCGCAGCACCGCTTGCGTGAAAGTCGCCGTGTTCCCCTTGCCGCGGATATCGCCGGTTCGCGCTTGCGCGTCGCCAAGCGCAGCCTCCGTCGCGCGGGACATGGAAACCGCCATGCGCACCGCGCCGAGGTTGCCACGGCTGTGTCCGAGCCACTCGAACATCATCCTGGTGGACTCGATCATGGCGTAAGGGTTGGCGATGCCGCGACCGGCGATGTCCGGTGCGGATCCGTGCGTCGCCTGCGCCATCGCGACGTCGCCATCGCCGATGCACAGGCCGGGTGCCATGCCGAGGCCGCCAACCAGGCCGGCCGCTTCGTCGGAGAGGATGTCCCCGAACATGTTGGTCGTCACGACGACATCGAAGTGTTGCGGCTCGCGCACCAGTCGCATCGCGAACGTGTCGACGATGACGTCGTCGACCCGCACGTCGGGGTATTCAGCGGCAAGTTTGCGGCACTCCTCCACGAACATGCCGCAGCTCAGCTTGAAGACCGTGTCCTTGTGGACGTAGGTGAGGTGTTGCCGCCGCTGGCGCGCGAGTTCGAAGGCGGCGCGCGCCACCCGGCGGCTGCCCGTGCGCGTAATGACGCGCACCGAGAGCGTCACCTCGTCGGTCGGACGGAATTCCCCCGATCCGGCTACCATGTTCCGATCGGGCTGGAAGCCTTCGTTGTTCTCGCGCACGATCACCAGGTCCACACCTTCCTGCAGGCATCCAATATCAGGATATGAGCGCGTAGGGCGGACGTTCGCGAATAGGTTGAATTGCTTCCTCAGGATCGGATGCGGGTTGATCGCGTTGGGTACCTTCGGGTACGCGCGATGTCCAATGGGCCCGAGAATCCAGCCGTCGAGCGTCCTGAGCGTCGCCATCGTGTCGGGTCGGCAGCGTGTGGCCATGGGTATCGAGCGCCCGCGCGCCGATGGGAAGAGGATGCCAGTCGATTGTCACGCCGTGCAGCTCGGCGGCGGCGCGGCTGATTTCCACGGAGGCAGGCACGATCTCGTGGCCGATGTCGTCGCCGTCGAGAATGCCGATGCGCAGGGGATTCGGAGTCGTCATAGGGGATTGATGGGCGTTTCATCTGCCCGACGACACCCCTAGTCGTCGCTTTCTTTGGCCTGACCCGGCTTTGAATCCCCTGGCCGCTTCTCCAACTGCTTAATCTTCCTGGCCAATTCATTCAATTTCTTGAACTGGACCATATTTCTCAACCATGCCTGATAGGGTACGACCGGCGTTCCCGAAGCATAGACGCCGCTCTGATCGATGTTGGACGGCACGCCGCTTCCTGATAGCACGCTGACGCGATCAGTCAATTTCGCATGATCGGCAATCAATACTCCGCCGCCGATGAGACAGTTGGCACCAATTTCAACGGACCCTGCGATACCGGTGCAAGCGGCTATCGCGGTATTTCTCCCAATCTTTACACCGTGGGCAATCTGAATCAGGTTGTCGAGCCGCACCCCTGACTCGATGCAAGTGTCGTCGAGTGCGCCTCGGTCTATCGTCGTATTCGCGCCAATTTCAACGTCATCCCCGATGATGACACGCCCGATCTGCGGCATCCGCTCCCAGTGATCTCCTGCCCAGGCATTGCCAAATCCGTGTGAGCCAATGATGGCGCCTGCGTGAATGTGGCACTGCTCGCCGATAGTGCTATTCGAGTGGATAACCACACGCGGCATCAGTACGGTACCCGCGCCGATCGTCGAATTTTCACCGACGAAGACTCCCGCCTTGAGCTGCACGCTCTGTCCGATGGTCACGCCGGCCTCGATCACAACGTTGGGGCCGATTTCAACGTCCGGCGCAAGCACTGCTGATTCGGCAATCACGGCCGAAGGATGAATCGCGGCCCTGGATTCCGGCAGCGGATTGAAGTGCTGGGAGATCCGGGCAAACACCAGCGCGGGGTCGGGGCAAACAAGGTATGACATGCGATCTGGCAACCCGATCGAGTGGCGCACTACCACCGCAGTCGCTGCGGTATCGTTCAACTGAGTCGCAAATTTATGGCTGCTTAGAAATGTAATTTGACCAGACGTTGCCGACTTTAATGAAGCCACCCCACGAATCACGGCGTCCTCGCCAGTCAACGCTGCCGAGTAGAGTTGCGCCAGCTCCGACAATTTTATTGATTTCTGTTTCGACACGCTCTATCCACCAATTGCGAACGATGGTTCATTACCTTGCCTCATGATCGTGACTGGATCGATCTTTTGTCGATTCGATGCGCTGGCCGGCGCAACTCGCTCTGCTCGGGACGGACATAACGGGGTTGCGGGCCGCAAAATGCGCCGGAGAAGCTTGCTCCAAAACTGCAGGCCGATCAACTCGCCGGCCATCAAGGTGTCGTCGAAGATCGCGACCGCGCGTGTCCAGCCGGCCGAAGCGCCGCGGATCTTGTGCGGGAAGCAGCTGATGAAGAAGCCGCTGGCCGGCAACGCCTCCAGGTTGTGCAGCTTTTCCAGGTGGCAATAGCCGATGTCGCGCCCGGCCTTGTGGCCTTCCCAGATCAGGCTGGCGTCGCGGGTCTCGGCGTACTTCTTCGCGGTGTGCACGAAGGGCGCATCCCAGCTCCAGGCATCGGTGCCGGTCAGTCGCACGCCGCGCTCCAGCAGGTACATCGTCGCCTCGTAGCCCATGCCGCAGCCGGCGGCCACGTAGTCGGCGTGGCCGTAGCGCGAACCGGCGCGCGTGTTCACGACGACGATCTCCAGCGGCTGCACGACGTGGCCGATGCGCGCGAGTTCGGCTTCGACATCGGCGGCAGTGACCACGTAGCCGTCGGCGAAGTGGCGAAAGTCCAGCTTCACGCCGGGCTGAAAGCACCATTCGAGCGGCACCTCGTCGATGGCGATGGCCGGCTTCTTGCCGCCGTTCTTGGCGTCCATCGTCGAGTGGAAATGGTATGGCGCATCCAGGTGCGTGCCGTTGTGCGTGATCAGGCTGACCATCTCGATGGCCCAGCCCTCGCCATCGGGCAGGTCCTCCTTCTTCAAGCCGGGAAAGAACGGCGCGATCTGGTCGTAGGTGTCTTCGTGCGTGAAGTACTGGATCTTCGGGCCGAAGCCCGGCGGGTCGCTCTGCACGTCGTTTTCGAGGTAGATCGAGAGGTCGACGAAGGTGCGGGGCATCGGGTCCAATCCTTGAGGGGCATGTCCATTCGCGAAAAGGTTATCACGAATGACGCAAGCAACGCCGGCACGTCACGATCGCCCCGGTTCCATTCGTTTGACAGTCGACGGCTTAGATGCTGGAATGCGCGGGCCACTGCGCGACGCTTCGCAGGCTTTGGATGCACGGAGACTCGTTTCGTGCCATCGATGCCGCGTCACGATGCAGTCCGGGCAAGGTCCCCGCCGCCTACATTCCTTCGCAGGATCGACATGCCACACCAGCCGGCCTCCTCCGCCCTGCAACGCTTTCGCGTCATCGATCTCACGCAGGTGCGAGCGGGCCCGACGGCATGCCGCCAACTGGCGGACTGGGGCGCGGACGTCATCCAGGTGCAAATGCCCGAACATATGCGCGGCGACGATACGCTCGGAGGTCAGGACGGCTCCGACTATCAGCACACCCACCGGAACAAGCGCTCGATCACGCTCAACCTCAAGGAAGCCGAAGGCATCGCGACGCTGAAGCGCCTGATCGCAAGCGCCGACGTGGTCGTCGAGAACTTCCGGCCCGACGTCAAGTTCCGTCTCGGCATCGATTACGAGACTCTGGCGGCCGCCAATCCCCGCCTGGTGTACGCCAGCATCTCCGGCTTCGGTCAATCGGGTCCGCTCGCGTCTCGTCCGGGATTCGACCAGATCGCGCAGGGCATGGGCGGGTTGATGTCCGTCACGGGAACGCCGGGTCAAGGCCCGATGCGCGTCGGCATCCCGATCGCCGATTTGTGCGCCGGGATTTTCGCAGCGCAGGGCATCCTGGTCGCGCTGCTGGAACGCGAAGCCTCCGGCAAAGGCCAGTGGATCCACACTTCGCTACTGGAGGCGATGGTGTACATGATGGATTTCCAGACATCGCGCTTCCTCTTGGACGGCGAAGTTGCAACTCAGGCCGGCAATTTCCATCCGACCAGCATCCCGACCGGGGTCTACAAGGCGCGTGACGGTTACATGAACATCGCGGTGTTCGGCTCCAAGATCTGGGAGCGCTTTTGCAACATCCTTGGTGCGCCCGAGTGGATCGCGGACGAGCGCTACCACGACAAGGCAGGTCGCTCCGTCAACCGTGCCTCGCTCAATGCAGAGATCGACCGGCGTCTTGCCGCACAGGACCGCAGCTACTGGATCGAGCAATTCAACGAGGGTGGCGTCGCCAGTGGACTCATCAGCGACATGCGAGAGGTGTTCGCCGAGCCGCAGATCGATCACCTTGGCATGGTCAAGGAGGTCGTTTCCAATCGACTCGGACCGCAGCGACTGGTCGGCCAGCCGATGCAGCTGGAGCGCACGCCCAGCACGATCGCCCGCGCGGCGCCGCGCCGTGGAGAACACACCGAGGAAGTCCTGCTCGAGCTGGGCGTGAGCCGCGATGACCTCGCCCGACTTAAAGCCGGAGGAGTATATTGATGTCGAACGTCGTCTACGAGTCCAGCACCGAGCGGGTCCAGACCTGGCTTGACGGCCGAACGCTGCACATTCGTTTCAACAACCCGGCGAAACACAATGCCTTGTCTGTCGACATGTGGGAAGCGGTGCCGCCGCTTCTGCGACTTGCACAGACGGACGATCGAGTGCGCATCGTCGTTTTTTCCGGCGCAGGCGACAAGGCGTTCATCTCTGGTGCCGACATCTCGCAATTCGAGGACATGCGTGCCGCGCGCGAGGCCGTAAGTCGTTACGAAACGATGGCCGAACTGACGCTTACGGGCATTCAGGATTTTCCCAAGCCGACTCTGGCCTGCATCCGTGGCTACTGCATCGGCGGCGGTGTCAACGTCGCGATCAGCTGCGACATCCGCCTGGCCTCCACCGACTCGGCATTCGCGATTCCAGCCGCGCGGCTGGGCCTTGGGTATCGATACTCGGCAATGAAGAATCTGGTCGACCTGATCGGTCCCGGTGCGGCCAAGGACTTGTTCTTCACCGCGCGGCGGATCGACGCCATGGAAGCGAAGTCGCTTGGCCTGGTGTCGCGCATATGCGCGCCGGAGGCGCTGGATGCGGTGTTGGGCGAGTACACGTCCGCACTCGCCGACAACGCGCCGCTGACGGTGGCGGCCGCCAAGGCGATCATGCGCGAAATCCTGAAGGCATCGACCAACCTGGACATGGCGCTGTGCGAGTCGCTGATCCGTGGCTGTTTCGAAAGCGCGGACTATACCGAAGGCCGCAGCGCCTTCATGCAGAAGCGCAAACCCGTATTCACCGGCCGCTAGCAACCAAGCAATGCAGTCCTCGATGCAGTCGTCCTATTGGATGCTGATGACCGATGCGGATACCGTGCTTGAGTTGCGGGACACGCCGGTTCCGCAGTCGGCAAAGAACCAACTGCTGGTGCGCATGCATGCCGCCGCACTGAACCGCGGCGAATTCGTCGTGGGCCATGGCTTGCACGGCAAGGCCGGCACGTGGAAGGCCATCGGTGGAGAGGGCGCGGGTGAAGTCGTTGCAATCGGCGACGGCGTCACTGCCTTCAAGGTAGGCGACCGCGTCATGGGCCGCTGCGCAGGTGCATTCTCCGAATACGCGCTGATGGAACAGGCCGAGGCCATCGCCGTGCCATCGACCTTGTCGTGGGAACAGGCCGCCAGCATCCCCATGACCTTCCTCGTGTCGTACGACATGCTGGTGCTGCAAGGCCGCCTCAGGGCTGGCGAATGGCTGCTGATCAACGGCGTGTCGTCGGGCGTTGGCGTGGCTTCGCTGCAATTGGGCAAGGTTCTGGGCGCAAAGATTATCGGCACCTCGGGATCGACGGACAAGTTGGCGCTGCTCAAGACCCTCGGACTTGATGTCGGACTGTGCACGCGCGCAGCCGACTTTGCGGCCGCCGTCATGGATACAACTGGCGGGCATGGCGCCGATCTCATCGTCAACACCGTCGGCGGCTCGGTGTTCGCCGAGGACATTCGCGCGCTTGCCTTCGAAGGCCGGCTCGCCACGGTGGGATACGTCGACGGCGTGCTTCATTCCGACATCGATCTCGGCGCGCTGCACGCCAAGCGACTCACGCTGTTCGGCGTATCCAACAAGCTGCGCAGCAAGGAGCAGCGATCGGCTGCGGTGCCGCGATTCGTGGCCGAGGTGATGCCGCATATCGCCGCGGGGCGCATCAAGCCGCAGATCGACCAGGTCGTCGATTTCGCGCGGCTGGACGAAGCCAAGGCACGCATGGAAGCCGGCGCGCATGTCGGCAAGATTGTCCTGCGCATGGCGGCCGCGCCATGATGTTCTCGAGATTCGAATCGGGAGACAAGCGATGAAAGCGTTGTGCCTCGTTCTGTTGCTCGCCGTCGCCAGCATCGGCTGCGACGCAAGCGCGCAGCCGTCTGCTTACCCGAGCAAACCGATACGGCTGGTCATCGGCTTCGCACCCGGTGGGGCGGCCGACTCGGTTGCACGCGCCATGAGCGATGCGTTCGCCAAGGCACTCGGACAGCCGGTGGTGGTCGACAACCGGCCCGGGAACGGATCGAGCATTGCGGCGGACATGGTCGCCAAGTCAGCACCCGACGGCTACACGCTGCTGATCGCGAGCCCCAGCAGCATTTCGGTCAACCCGGCGCTCAATCCTTCGTTGACGTACACCGCCAAGGACTTGATTGCCGTCACCAAGATGACGACGTCCCCACTGGTCCTCGCGGTCAATCCCGGAACCGGTATTCGCTCGGTGTCCGATCTGATCGCAGCAGCGAAGAAGGATCCCGGCAAACTCAACTACTCCACCTCCGGCAATGGCTCGGCACCCCACCTTGGCGCGGCTCTTTTCACTCAGCTGACGGGGGCGCAAATGACGCACATTCCGTACCGCGGCGGCAGCCTGGCAATCCAGTCGGTGATGGCGGGCGACACGCAACTGACCTTCGGCACATCGCCCTCGGTGCTGCCGCAGGTCAACGGGGGCAAACTGCTCGCGCTCGCGGTCAGTACGCGCGAGCGATCGGAGCTGGTCCCGGGCCTTCCCGGCATGAAGGAAGCGGGGCTGCCCGAATACAACCTCGAGTTCTGGTACGGCATGTTCGTGCCTGCCGGCACGCCGCAAGCCATCGTCAAGAAAATCTATGACGCGACCGTCACCGCGATGCGGCAGCCGTCGGTCGTGGCGATCCTGGCGCGCGAGGGTACCGAAGTTTCCCTGTCCGCATCACCCGAGCAATTCAGCGCGTTCCTCGTCGAGGACGACAAGTTCTGGGTCAACCTCGCCAGAAGCGCGAACCTCAAGCTCGAGTGATTTGGTGTAGCAGGTTATTTCCGTGGTTGCAGAGCCTGCCGATCACTCAATGACCTCATCCGCGCGCAGCAGCACGGACTGCGGAATCGTGAGGCCGAGCGCTTTGGCGGTCTTCAGGTTGATCACCAACTCGAACTTCGTAGGCTGCTCGACGGGCAAGTCGGCAGGTTTCGCACCCTTCAGGATCTTGTCGACATAGGCCGCAGCTCGCCGAGCTTGATCCGCCTGGCTCGCGCTGTATGTCATGAGGCTGCCCGCATGAACGTAGTTCGCATACGCGGCCACGGTCGGCAGCCGGTACTGGAGAGCGAGCTCGGCGAGCTGGCGCGGTTCGAAGCTGCCGGGGCAATCACCCAACACGAGCGCCTGGGCCCGTTGCCCGACGGCCGTTTCCAGCGCGGACTTGAGGCCTGCAGCATTCGGCACGTCAACGCTCTGCAGCCGGATCCCCATCGCGTCCGCCGCTGTCTGCAACGCCTTCAACTCCCGTTGGCCGGTGCCGCTCTTGAGGCATCCCAGGAAGCTAACCCTCGACAACTTGGGCACGGTCTCCTTGAGCAGCCCCAGCCGCTTGCCAATCGTGTCGAGAGAGACATTCGTGGTCCCGGTCACGTTGCCACCCGGCCGGGCCAGGCTGGCGACGATACCAGTGCCGACCGCGTCCCCGGCGCCGGCCATGATGATCGGGATGGTGCTCGTGACGTCCTTCGCAGTCAGGGCGGCGATCCCGCTGGCCGTCACGATGAGGGCGACACGAAGCTGCACCAGCTCTTCGGCGAGAGGCCTTAGTAGCTTGGGATTCCGTCCCGCCGATCGGTACTCGATGACGAGATTCTTGCCTTCCACCCAACCGAGATCGCGCATCGCTTGTCGAAAGACGTCGTCGAGAGGTCTCGGCTCGAAGAGAGATAGATAGCCTATCCGGACGACTTTCGCCGCCGACTGAGCCTCTACGACGAACGGTGCGAACAAGACGGCGACAACGATGACAAGGGCAGGCGCGAACCAGGACGGACGCCATTTGATCATAATTCTCCGATGGATCCGGAACGCAATTTGTCGTTCAGATGACGTTGTCCGGGTTCGGCTCCGGGAATCAATTGGGACACGCTCGACTCCATCGAGGCGCCGATCTCGGCGATTGGACGGTATCGTAGCGTTTAAGTTTGCCGCTTGCCAAGGGACCCATGCATTTGTCCACTTGGAGGCGACATGGCGGATCGCATGCGACGCGCGAATCCTGTGGTTACCTAATTTGCACCCCGCTCCTAGGTTGGATGCAGTTGGCCCTGCTTCGATAGCGCCATACGCACTGCATGGTCGACTGGCCAGGTCTGCCCTTCGCTCCACGCCACGTCGAACGCCGTGCTCGTTACGGTCTCGCGCAGCGAATCGAGTTGCGCCTTCCAGCGCCGCTCGGCGCGCGGTGACCGGATCAGGTTGAGTCGCTGGCGCGCGGTCGCTGCTGCCGCGGCGAGCCGAACTGCGAGGTCGCTCACGGCCTGAGTCCGCGCCAGGGATGCGTGGTCCTCCAGGCAACCAAGCAGTTCCTCGCGCATCTCGAAGGCCCAAAACGCCTGCAACGCTTCGTCAAGTCGCATGCGGGCAGTAGCGAAGTCGCCGTCCTCCAGGTCGACCTTGGCCAGCCACCACAGCGCGTTGGCTTCTCCGCGCTTGTCGGCGGCGACGCGACAGATCGTCAGTGACCGTGTAAAGCGCTCGCGCGCCGGGACCGGTGCACGGCTCTCGAAGTCGAGTTCGCCGATCACAAGTTCGCACTCGGCCTCGAGCTCGCGATGCCCGAGTTGGCATGCCAGCGCCACGCAGCCGGCGATATACGCGCGCGCCTGCGCATCGGCGCCCACCCGCATGCTTATCTGCCCCAGTTGCCCTAGCACGATGGCCTCGCCGACGCGGTCGCCGCGCTGTTGGAAGATCGCCAGCGCTTCCTGCGCGCGTTCGAGGGCAACGTCGACGTCGCCTGTCGCCAGACAGGTCACCGCCAGGGTGGACAGTGTGGCTGCGATGTCAATCTCATTGCCGAGCCTTCTGCGCAAGGTCAGGCACTGCTCGAGCATCGTTCGCGCCTCGGTATGGTCGCTCTGACTTTGGGCCAACGCGGCGCCGACATAAAGCGCATGACCTTGCGCCTGATCCGACGCCCGTACCGCCGCCAAGGCCAGCATGGCGCTCACCGCGGCGCGGCCCTCGGTGGCGTAGCCGCGCATGATCCAGAACCCCTGCATCGCAACCGCGAGCTTGACTGCGATGATTGGATCGACGCCTCCATCCATGGCGAGCGCGATCCCTGCTCGCACGTTGTCGAGTTCGGCCTCCATCCGTGCGATCCAGGCCGACTGCTCGGACCCTACCATGCCATTGTTGACGGCCTTGGCAAACGAGAAGTAATGCTGGCAATGTCGCGCGGCGGTCGGCTCGAGATCGCCGGCCTGTTCGAGTTTCTCGCGCGCATAGTCGCGAATGGTTTCCAGTATTCGGTAGCGCGTGACCCTACCGTGTTCGTCGGTCATCACGAGCGACTTCTCCACCAGCGAAGTCACCAAGTCGAGCACGTCGGATGCCTTCAGCGGATCTGCGCCGCAGATCTGCTCGGCCGCCTCGATGTCGAAACCGCCGGCAAATACCGCGAGTCGGTTCAGCACGGTGCGCTCGGCTTCGGACAACATGTCGTAGGACCAGTCCACCAGTGCGCGCAGCGTCTGTTGCCGTTCCAGCAGCACGCGGCCGCCTCCGGTGAGCAGCTTGTAGCGATCTTTCAGTCGCGAATTGATATCGGTCACACTCATTGCGCGCACGCGAGCAGCAGCCAGCTCCAGCGCCAGCGGAATGCCTTCGAGCCGCGCCACCAGTTCGGTCACCGCCGGTGCCTCTTGCTCGTTCAGCACGAACGCCGGCTTGTGAGATCTCGCTCTTTCGACGAATAGCCGCACCGCGGTCGAGCGAGACACGGCCTCCAGGTCATCGCCTTGGCGTGGAAGCGCCAGCGGGAGCACCGGATAGCACTGCTCGCCCGGCACGCGCAGCGCCTCCCGGCTCGTCGCCAGGATGCACGCGTGCGGGGTCGCACGCAGAATCGCGCCTGCCAGCTCCGCGGAAGCGTTGATCAGGTGCTCGCAGTTGTCGAAGATCAGCAGCGCGCGGCGTGATTTGAGTACGGCGCAAATCGACTGCACCAGCGGCCGGCCGGGTTCCTCGCGCACGTTCAGCATCTGCGCCGCCTCGACGACTACCAGCGCTGCATCGCGGATCGGCGCCAGGTCCAGGAACCAGACCCCATCCGGGAACCGCACCATCACTTCAGCCGCCACTTGCAGCGAAAGCCGGGTCTTGCCCAACCCGCCCATGCCCAGCAGCGTGACCAGCCGCGATGTCTCGAGCGCCGCGCGAACCTCGTGCCGTGCGCGTTCACCACCGATGAACGAGGTCGTTTGCTGCGGCAGGTTGTTCGGGACTTGTTCCACCGGCACCCATCGTCCGGCCACCAGTGCGACGCGGTATGCCTTCTCGCCGTCGGGCGGTGTCGTAAACGCGGTCTTGTCGGCTCCAACTTCGAATAGCTCGACCGGTTCTGCGAGGCCTTTCAGGATCCAGTGGCCATGCGACTGCAGCGCCCACTCGCCTTCGCTGAGCGCACGGCGGGCGTCTTCGCTCAACAGCGTCTGGCAACCGAGCGCCAACGACATAACACGCGCTGCGATCGATATTGCCAGCCCGTCGATCTCGATCGGCTTGGCTCCGCGCTCAACGTCTTCGGCGCTGTTTTCGCGCAGCGCGACGGATCCGACGTGCAGTCCGGCGCGCGCCTTCAGCGGTGCCGGTAGCGTGGCCAGCGCCTGGTGGTAGGCCAGCGCGAAGCCCACCGCATCGGCTACGTCATCGAACAACAGCAGCATGCCGTCGGTCTTGCCCAACTCGCGGCCGCGCCAGGTCAGCAACAGGTCGCGCGCGGCGCGGTCGTGCGCGGCCCAGACCTGGGCCATCGCCGCGTCGCCGAGTTCAGCCGACAGCTTTGTGCTGTCGACAACGTCGGTCAAAAGCAGCGCTCGAGTCTGGCTCACGCCATGGCCTATCAATTGTTTTGCCGGGTGTTGTCGCCTTAGCTCGCCTGCTGCAAGAGCAAGGGCGTTGGTCGACGCCGTTCAGCTCGTTCAATCATAGCGAACCCAGCGCCTTCGTAGCCGCTTTTTTGGTCCCAGGCGGTCGACGATTGGAAGTCTTAAGCTGGAAGCGGTGCTGCCTTGCCGATGACCGCAAAAGAGGTCCAAACGTACTCGAACTGTTGCTGGATAGGTTCGTTCAAACGCATCCTGTAGGTTGCGCTGGACGAAAGCAATGTCACATCCGAATCGTCTCCTGAATTCGCGTGCGGGAAGCAGCACCGTCTTGATCGGCATGGTCGGATAGCCTTCGCTCGGCGGCAGGTACAGCGCCGCGAAACACCTCGACTCAAAGTTCGGCGCCTCGGCGGTGGCCAGTTCGCGATCGTAGTCGGTCACCATCTTGACAAAGCGGGGCTCGCGCCCGAGGTACTCCACGCCGATCTCGACATAGTCGACCATGAGTCTCCTGAACCAACGCACTACGGACAGGATCCAGGGCTCTTGCTCATTGTCGCGAACGGCGATCAACGAGCCGGGAATGACACGATTCAGATTGTCGATCTGGCCGCGCATGCGACAGCCCGAATCGCTTCGGTCCTTGACCTGCCAATTCTGCGGAAGCGCGTCGCTTGGGCTCGCCATCGAAAGCGATATCGGCACGACATTGCCGCCGGCAGGGAAGATCGGCGAGACGGTCGGCTCGCCCAAAGGAAGGATGGTGTTTTCGGATAGCGGGGTCGCGACCGACGAATTGTCGTCGGGTCTGCTTCTGCCCGTTCTTCCGCAACTCGTCGACGATGTAGGGGAACCCGACGATGGCTTGGACAGCCAGGGCAACAACCTTGCGCTCCGCGCGGCGCTCGATGTCGATTGGGGTCGGCGCAAAGAGAATCGCGAGCTTGTTCAGTAACGCGATCTGTCCGGCGCGCACCGCAGACGTCGCTCCATGCGAAGAACTGGTGTCGTTACGCAACGATGCCACTTCCTGATCGATCATCACGGCCAAGGGAGAGGTATCGAGGTAGAGCACATCGCCATTCAGGAACTCTTGCCCTTTGGCCGGGGTTCGCCTGAGTCCATCGGAGCCGCGCAGGTCGACCACGAACCCCTTCGGCCGAGTGCGGGTACCGTCGGTCGGCTGGCGTCAGTTGCAGGCCCGGCCCACTGCACCAGCGCGCAAACCAGCGGTGCGCCCACAGCGCTTCACGAGGTGAGAACTGGCCGCTGTTCATGGTCTCCAGCAACAGGATCTGCAGATACTGCTGCTCCAGCGTGTCCATCGTCCGGCGTTCGTCGTCCGGTTCGCCGCTCGCCTCGGAGCGATTCAGCAAACCCCGTTCGCGTGCAAGCCGATACATCTCGTGCAATTGTCGCCACAGCTCCGAACTGCGCTTCTTGTAGCGCAGAAAGCGCAGCAGGAATTCGACGTTCCTGTGGTGGAAGAGTTGAACCTGGACCAGGGGCTCGTGCTCGGTCCAGTTTTCATCCGTTGACCTTCCGTATGTGTTGCAGAAAATGCTCGTTGGCCTGAAACAGCGACTGGCAAAGACGCAAGGCGGAATGCCACGCCTTCCATTCGAAGGAGCCTATTCGCGCGTCGCCTTCAACGTATTGGGTCAGTAACAGCGCGAGTATCGGCCGCGCCTGCCGTTCCAGCGCAAGCAGCGCATCGAGCTGACTGATTGCGAGCGGGCCATCTCGTACGAGTTGCGCAATCGCGTCACAGACCGCCTTCTGCGCCTCGAATGGGTCTGCTTGCGCCGAAAGGGGAGGGCGCTCGGCCGCTATCCCCTGGATCAAGTGACTTGAGTCCTCTGTTGCTGCCGGTGACAATGCTACGGACAAGCCCACGCGCGATCCCCAAAGGACGGTACCAACCTGCCATCCGAACTAGCAGGACTTGTGCCAATCGCCAGCAACGGTAGTCGGTGCGATGTTCGCAGTGGGTTACGCCCTGTAGTGCGCAGCCCCGCAGCGTCGCCGTGGACCGTTGCTACCGCTCTGGGATACCCGGCGTCTCAGGACTTGATGAACGCCAGGAGGTCGGCGTTGATCGTAGCGGCTTCCGTCGTGGGCATTCCGTGCGGGAAGCCCTTGTAGGTTTTCAATATGCCGTTCTTCAGCAATTTGGCGCTCAGCGGCGCCGAGTCGGCATAGGGCACGATCTGATCGTCGTCGCCGTGCATCACCAGCGTCGGGATCGAGATCTTCTTCAGGTCGTCGGTAAAGTCCGTCTGGGAAAAAGCCACGATGCCGTCGTAGTGCGCCTTGGCGCCGCCTGCCATGCCTTGGCGCCACCAGTTCTGGATCACCCCTTCTGCCGGTTTGGCGCCTGGCCGGTTGTAGCCGTAGAACGGACCCGCCGCGACGTCGCGATAGAACTGCGACCGGTTGCTGGCGACCTGCGCCTGAAATCCGTCGAAGACTTCCTTGGGAAGACCGCCCGGATTCGTAGCCGTCTTGACCATGAGCGGTGGTACCGCGCTGATGATCGCAGCCTTGGCCACGCGGCTCTCGCCGTGACGCGCCAAATAGCGCACGACCTCGCCGCCACCGGTCGAGTGGCCGACGTGGACGGCATTCTTCAGATCAAGATGCGCGGTGACAGCCGCGAGATCGTCGGCATAGTGATCCATGTCGTGACCGTCGGCGGTCTGCGTCGAACGCCCGTGACCCCTGCGGTCATGCGCGATGACGCGAAAACCGTGATTCAGGAAGAACATCATCTGCGCGTCCCAATCGTCCGCGCTCAATGGCCAGCCATGCGAGAAGACGATGGGCTGTCCCTTGCCCCAGTCCTTGTAAAAAATCTTCGTACCGTCTTTCACTGTAATCGCGTTCATGTGCATTTGTCCTTCGTGATAGTGGGGCGCGCCAAACCTTTCCGCGCGCTACGACGCTTGCCAATTCAAGCGCAATCCTGACTCGTGCCAATCCATGGCGCCGAGGTGTCCTTCGTGGGACAGGGTGACGTACGCAGTCCGCAAGTCCGGGCCGCCGAAGCAGAGATTAGTCACACTGAGATCGGGAACGGGGTGATGTCTCACGTACGACCCGTCCGGTGCGATCTCCACGACGCTGCAACTGTGAAGCGCCGCGACGCAAATGCTCCCTGATGCAGCGACAGCCAGGCTGTCGAACCGCGAATAGCCCGGTAGCCCGGCGACGAGCGTGCCGCCGTGCGGCGACGGCCATGGACTCTTGCGTACTTCGCCCGGGGCGGTGATCTCCCACGACCACAGGCGTCCGGTCTCGGTCTCGGCAACATAGAGCGTGCCCCCATCCGGCGACAGACCGATGCCGTTGGGCGTGAGAATCGGGCCAATCACTTCGCGAATCTCGGACCCGTCGGCGCGTGCCCAGTATACGAACCCGCGATCCATGTCGCGTAGCCGCCGCTTGCCGAGGTCGGTGAACCAGAATCCGCCGTGAGCATCGAACACCAGGTCGTTCGGGCCGCGCAGCGCATGCTCTCCGCAACGCGCATACAGACGCTCGACCTTGCCGGTATGCAAATCGACGATCTCGA
Organism: uncultured beta proteobacterium; assembly: GCA_963726915.1. GTDB lineage: Bacteria > Pseudomonadota > Gammaproteobacteria > Burkholderiales > Casimicrobiaceae > PALSA-1003. Next base: position 663,575 of record CAVSEA010000026.1, on the reverse strand, counting down.
TCCTGCCACCCGAGTAGTTTTCGGCTTGCAGGTACGGACGATGGGTACCACGCTCCTTGATCCACGAGAAGCCGCCGTTGTTGCAGATGTACATTTTGCCGCCAGGCCCGAGCGCGGCCCCATTCGGTCCTCCGGGAATGTTCGCGACGATTTCAACGCGGCCATCAAGGGTGACGCGCGACAGCGTTTCCCGCGCGATCTCGACGAGGATGACCGATCCGTCCGGCATGGCGACCGGACCTTCCGGGAATTGCAAACCCGATACGAGGATTTTCATGTTCGCCTTGAGCAGTAATTCGAACCAGCCACGCTCACTTCGCCGAGAGCGTTCGCTTGATAATCGGCGCCGGTACGCCCTCGATCATGACGTTAACGCACGCGGGCAAGCCGCTGTCCAGTGCGCGCTCGACCGCCGGCAGCAATGCCTCCACCGTCGTGACGTGTTCGCCGTGACCACCGAATCCAATGCATACCTTATCGTAACGCGTTGGCAACAGCTCGCAACCGATGGTGCGCTCGCGACCGTAGTCGCGAAGCTGGATCTGGTATTCCGCGTTCCAGCGCGCGTCGTTGCCGACAACGGCCAGGAATGGCAGACCGTAGCGTACGGCAGTGTCGATCTCGGCGCAGTGAAACCCAAACGTGCCGTCCCCCATCACCGCGACGACGGTCGCCTCGGGCTGCGCCAGCCGCGCGGCCACCGCAAACGGCAGCGCCGATCCGATCGAACCCGCGACGCCGTTGATCACCCGATGGGGTGCGCTCAGGCAGGTCTGCGCCCATTGGCCAATCTCACCGCCGTCGCTGACCAGCACCGAGTCCGGGTGCCGATCCAGGATTTGTTGCAGGGGGCGCAACGCTTGCACGGGATGCAGGCGACCTTCGCCAGCCGTCACTCCGTCCCACGCCGACGGGCGAAAGGCGATCGCCTGGCGGACCTCGTCGAGCCAGCCGCGATGACGTACCGGCGTCTCGGGCGACACATCCGTAAGCGCCTCGATGGCCGGGAACGTGTCCGCGCGGATGGCCGAGCGAAGTCGCGACCCGAGCGCGCGGCGGCTGCGCTCGAGCTCGTGATCGTCGGAGTCGACATGCATGAATTCGCACGTCGCCGCGAACACCGGCAGTCGTCCGAATGTGAGTGTGAAGTCGAGTTTCTTGCCGAGCAGCAGGATGAGGTCGGCTGCCGCGAGGACCTCGGCGAACGCACCAAGTGCCGGATCGGCAATTCCTCGCGGACTTTCCATGCCGATCACGGGAACGCCCAAGCGCTCTTCCAATGCCTTCGTGCGCGCGCGGCCGGACTGCGTCAACGTCACCGGGCCCGAGAGAATGATGGGTCGCGTGGCAGCTTGAAGGCTTTCGACCACGGCCTTGGCATGCGAGACGGCGAGTGTTTGCCTGATTGCGGTGAACGCGCCATCCGGCAGCCGGTCACCCTCGCCAGTAACGACGGCCTCGAGCACATCCGTCGGCAAGCTCAAATGTACGGGTCCGGGGCGACCGGAAATCGCGGTTCGCCACGCGCGCACGAGATCGCCAGGGAGAGCGTTGGCGTGCTCGCAGGTCCACGCGGCCTTGGTCAAGGGTTTCGCAATCTCGGCCTGCTGCATTTCCTGGAACGCCCCCATGCCGAGCTGCGAGCGAGGCGCATGTCCGGAGAGCAGCAACACCGGCGACTCCGCCATGGACGCGGTGTACAACGCTCCGACAGCGTTGGCATGTCCGGGGCCGCCGGTGACGAGGGCAACGCCCACTTCGCCGGTGAGTCGAGCCCACGCGTCCGCCATGTGCACGGCGGCCGCCTCGTGCCTCACGTGGATCAGGTCGATGCCTACGTCCAGCGCGGCGTCGAACACGGGCATGACGTGGTTGCCGGAAAGCGTGAACAGGCGCCGCACGCCTGCATCTCGCAACGCACGGACCAAAGCATCCGCGCCCCGAATCGAACGCTGCGACATGGATGATCCTTGCTCGCTAGCTGAGACTTTGGTTTGACCGGCTGCCGTACTGCCCTGCACAATCGACGAAGCAAGCGTGCAGGATAGATCGTAGTGGAGATTCAGTCTGGAGAACATCATGACGCAACGTTTTCTTTCCGTGCTGGCGGTGCTGGTCCTCACCGGAGCCTCCACGGCCGCCGGCGCCCAGGACGCCTGGCCCAGTCGGTCGGTCAAGCTCGTCGTTCCGTCGTCGCCGGGCGGTGGCACCGATGTCTTCGCGCGCTTGCTCGCACAGCAACTGACCGAGAGTACGAAGCAGTCGTTCATCGTCGAAAACAAACCCGGTGCCAGCGGTAACATCGGTGCCCAGGCGGTCGCCGCGGCAACACCCGACGGTTACACTTTTCTGGTGGCTGCCAACGCGTCCATCGCCATCAATCAATTTCTGCTCAAGAGTCCAAATCTCGACGTCGAGCGCGATCTGACCCCCGTCGCGCGAGGCGTCATTGCGGTCAGCGTGCTGGTTATCAATCCATCGATCCCGGCGAAGGACCTTGCTGCTTTCGTGGCGTTTGCCAAGAGGCAGCCGGACGCCCTGACCTATGGTTCGGCGGGGACAGGAACGTCGCCCTATCTTGGCGTGCGCATGATGGAAGAGGTGGCAGGTACCAAATTCCTGCATATCCCGTACAAGGGCGTAGCGCCGGCTTACCAGGACCTGCTCGCGGGTCGCCTCCAGTTCATGTACTCGGATCTCGCGTCGGCCTTGCCGTATATCGAGTCCGGAAAAGTGACAGCGTTGGCCGTCGACAGGAAGACCAGCCTGCTCCCGAAGGTGCCGACATTTGTCGAAGCCGGTTGGGCGAAATTCGATTCGCCGATCTCGTTCAGCGTCATGGCGCCGGCGCGCGTGCCGCCTGAGATTGTGCAACGCATGGCGGTCGAAGTGAACAATGCCTTGAAGGCGCTCGGGCCGCGGCTGGAGCAACTCGCACTGGTTCCCGTCTTCGATACGCCGGTGGAATTCGCGACGAGCCTGAAGACAGAGCGGGCGATGTGGGGCGCCTTCATCCAGCGCAACAACATCACGGTTGATCAGTAGGGCAGGGGCGCCTGTTGCTCGCGAGCCAGCTTGGCAATTACTGAATTACTTCGTTCGCTTGCAACAACAGCGATTGCGATAGCGCGAGGCCGAGCGCCTTCGCGGTCTTCAAGTTGATCACCACCTCGAATTTCGTGGGTTGCTCGACCGGGATGTCACCTGGCTTGGCGCCTCTCAGGATCTTGTCGACGGGGATGGCGGCACGGCGAAACATTTCCACGAGACTCGGTCCATACGAAATGAGCCCGCCCTCGTCGACAAATTCCCTCTGGCTAAACAGCGCCGGAATTCTGCTCTTCGCCGCGAGGTTTGCGATCCGTTGACGCTGGCCAAGAAACATCGAGTCGGTCAACACGAGTAGCGCCGCGGCGTGCTCTTTGGTCATCGCGGCGAAGGCACTGTCGAGCTGGTCAGGATTTGATGCTTCGACGATTTGAAGCTGTGCTCCGAACGATCGGGCTGCGACCTTCACTTCGCTCGCAAAACCTGCATGGGCCCGATTGGTCGGATTCGCGAGCACCGCCACGCGGGAGGCGGAAGGAGCCACTTCCTTGAGCAGTTGCAGTTGTTTGCCGGCGATCTCGGGTCCGCTAATGAAGGTCATGCCGGTGATGTTCCCGCCGGGGTGCGCCAGGCTCGCGACGAGCCCTTCGCCCAGAGCATTGGCACTGGCCGCCATGACGATGGGGATCGACTGGGTGGCATTCTTGGCCGCCCAGGACGTTCCAGACGAGCCCGTCACGATGACATCGACCTTGAGGCGGATCAGCTCGGCGACGAGGGCGGGGACCTGGTCGACCTTGCCATCCGCGAATCGGGATTCGATGACGATATTCTGGCCCTCGACCCAGCCGCGCTCGCGCAGTCCTTCCCGAAATGCGGCAAGTTGGTGTTTACCTGACACAGCGCTGTTCTGCCCGAGATACCCTATTAGAGGTACTTTCCCCGTTTGCTGTGCCTCGCCGGCGAGCGGCGAAGTGAGCAACGTGCCGGCCACTGCGCCGACGAATGTACGCCGATCCATCATTGAATCACTGTATCCGCGCGGAGCAATAGCGAATTCGGGATCACAATGCCGATCGCCTTAGCGGTCTTCATGTTGATTGCAAGCTCGAACTTGGTCGGCCGCTCGACCGGCATGTCGGCAGGCTTGGCGCCCTTGAGTATGCGATCGACGAAGCTGGGGATGCGTCTTTGGATATCCCGAAAATCCGCACCGTAGGACATGAGCAGGCCGAACTCCATCAACGTTCTTAACTGTGTGATCGACGGTATCCGCAACCGGATCGCCAGCTCGCCGATTTGCTCTGCGTTGGCGTTGGGCGTCACGGCCGGGTTCAGGATCAGCGCGCCTGGACGGGCGCGCGCTATTGCCGCCAAGGCAGGTTCCACATCCGCGGCGCTGCCCATTGGCACCGGCAGAACCTTAAGCTTCAGGTCGCGGGCCGCCGCATCCGTGTCCCTAAACAGCAACGTAGATCCTGGATTGGCCGGGCTCCAGATGACGCCGACATCGACCAGTGCCGGGACGACATCCCGCAACAGCTGAAGCATCTTCGGCACATGATCGGACTGCGCCAAGGTGATCCCGGTGATGTTGCCACCCGGCCGCGCGAAACTCTGCACCAAGCCTTCCTCGACCGGATAGCTGGGGCCGACGAATACGATCGGGATCGACTGGGTCGCCTCCTTCAATGCCTTGGTCGCCTCGGAACCGCCGACGACGATGACATCGAGATTGAGTCGTACCATTTCCGCGACCGCTCCGCGCAGGCGTTCGGGCTTCCCTTCCCACCGTCGCCATTCGATGACGGCGGTGCGACCCTCGACATAGCCCAGTTCCTGCAACCCCTGGCGCAAGACCTCCACGCTAAGGTTCGCCGCGCTAGTGCTGGCACCTCCCGACAAAAGGACACCGATTCGCGGCAAGCGTGCCGTTTGCTGTGCCTCGATGGAAAACGGCGTTGCGAGCAAACCACCCGCAACGCCGCCGATGAACTTACGCCGATCCATCAGCGGATCATCTCATGACGAATGCCCATTTTGGACGCGGAATGTAGCGCGATGCCTGGAATCAGGGCGCGCGGGACCGGCGAGCCTAGCGGCGATCGTCGGGAGACTGGCCGGGCCGATTCGGCAAGTAGGGCGCTCCCGTTGTCGTTTGTTCGACTGAACGATGCTGCCTAAGTACCGATCTTCCCAACGTCGAGACACACACCATCACGCCGCGTCCTTCAACATGCTGCCTGCTGATGTATCCATGCGTGCTGGCTTCCTCCCAGGCGGCTGAGCGAGGAGACGAGGCCCGCCAGGCATCGATCACCTCGGCATAGGGCCGCGCGCGTGAGCCGACCAATTCGAGAAGATCCAGAACCGAGACGTCGATGGGATGGGGCATGATTGCTTCCGCTCGACAAGTATGTACAAGTTACGCCTGCCAGCCGCTCGTTGCAACGCCGGCCTGTCTTTCGCGAAGGCGTGCTAGCCGTCGCGCACGACCTGCGACACGGTGACGAGCCAGTCCTCGAAGGCCGCCACGCGGGTCGAGCGCGGACGATGCGGCGGGTAGGCGAGGTTCGTATGCGCGGACGGCGTTGAGAGGGTCAGGCAGCGCGGCATCGGCTGATATGAGTTTTTTGCAAAACGACTATGCGCTAATTGTGCTTGCGCATCAACCCGGCTCGTTTAGTATGCGGCAGACAAGCGTCGATGCCGGACGATGGCGCGATCGAAAAGAGCTCAGGCAACAGGAGGCAATGAAATGAAATTCGCATTCGACGGAATCGGCAGAGCGGACACGTGCGGCAGCGGGCAAGGACGCGTGGGTGGCAGCGTTGCGCGGATCAAGTTGCTCGCGCTATTTGCGGTCGTCGCCTTCAGCGCAGGTCTTGCGCATGCGCAAACCTACCCGACACGACCGATCAAGCTGATCGTGCCGTGGCCCGCCGGCGGCGGTGTCGACACTGCCGCCAGGATGATCGCCGAACCGCTCGCGCAGCGATTGGGACAGCCGATCGTCATCGACAACAGGCCGGGCGCGGCCGGGAACATCGGTACGATGGCGGCAGCGCACGAGAAAGCCGACGGCTACACGCTGCTCATGGCGTCGCTGTCGCCGCACTCGGTCAATCCACACCTGTACGACAAGCTGGGATTCGAGCCGATCAAGGACTTCGCGCCGATCGCGCTCGTGTATACGGTGCCGAGCTTCCTGGTCGTCCCGGCGGCTTCGCCCGCGAACAGCGCGCAGGAACTCGTCGCGCTCGCCAAGGCGAACCCGGGCAAGCTCAATTTCGGCTCGGGAGGGCCAGGATCCTCGCAGCACCTCTTCGGCGTGATGTTCAACACCGCGACCAAGATCGACACGGTGCACATTGCGTACAAGGGAACATCGCCAGCGGAGCAGGGCCTGGTTGCAGGCCAGGTCGACTACATGCTTGATCCGCCAACCTGCCTGCCGTTCGTGACGGCCGGGCGACTCAAGGCGCTCGCCGTGGCGGCGCCGCAGCGCAATCCCGAGCTGCCAAACGTTCCGACGCTGGACGAGCTGGGCATCAAAGGCGTTTATACGCTCACCTACTACGGTGTCGCGGCGCCGGCGAACACACCAAAGGAAATTGTGGCGAGGCTCAACGCGGAAATCAACGCGCTGCTCAAGACGGAGGACATGCGCGGTCGCCTCGCCAAGCTCGCAGCCGAGCCGGGAAGCGGCACGCCGGAGGAGTTCGGACAGTTCATGGAGTCCGAGCTCAAGCGCTACGGCGAGATCGTGCGAATTTCCGGCGCGAAGGCGGTGGAATGACCCGTCGCGCAACGCCCAGGGACGCGTCGTGAGCGCTGTGGACGCGCGCGCGCCGCAGACGATGTTCGCCAAGATCTGGTCGCGCCACCAGATCCTCGAGCGCGACGATGGACGGGCGCTGCTCTACGTCGATCGGCACTTCGTCCAGGACGGCTCCGCGGTGGCGTTCGAGGCGCTGCGGCAACGCGGTCTCAAACCGCGCGCGCCGGAGCGGACCTTCGGCACGCCCGATCACTACGTTCCCACGGCTAGCCGTGACCTCGCGACGATCGGCGATCCGGAAAAGCGCGGCATGGCGCAAGCACTGATCACGGACAGCGCGCGCGCCGGCATTACCTGCCTCGGGATCACCGATCGGCGTCAGGGGATCGTGCATGTCGTCGGCCCGGAGCAAGGCCTCAGCTGGCCCGGCACGCTCATCGTGTGCGGCGACAGTCACACTTCCACCCACGGCGCGCTCGGCGCGCTCGCATTCGGCATCGGGGCGACGGAGGTGACCCACGTTCTCGCCACTCAGTCGATCTGGCAGCGCCGGCCGAAGACGATGCAGATCACGATCGAAGGCCGGCTTGGCAACGGCGTGTCGGCCAAGGACGTCGTGCTCGCGCTCATTGCGCGCATCGGTGCCGCCGGCGCCGTGGGCCACGTCATCGAGTATTCCGGGTCGGCGATCGCTGGCCTGTCGCTGGAAGGCCGACTCACCATTTGTAACATGTCGATCGAAGCCGGCGCGCGCGCGGGAATGATCGCTCCGGACGACAGCACCTTCGAGTATCTGGTTGGTCGCCCGTACGCGCCCGCCGGGCGTGAATGGGATCATGCACTCGCTCGCTGGCGTGTGCTGCCCTCCGATCCCGGCGCGACCTTTGATCGGGAAATCGCGCTCGACGCCGCGGACATCGAGCCGATGGTGACCTGGGGGACGAGTCCCGAGGACGCGGCGCCGATTACCGGACGGGTGCCCGACCCGGCAACTGCGCCGAACGCGGAACGGCGCGAGGCGATCGAACGGGCACTGAACTACATGGGCCTGCAATCGGGCATGCTGCTGACAGACATCGCCGTCGATCGTGTATTCGTGGGTTCCTGTACCAACGGGCGCATCGAGGACCTGCGCAGCGCAGCGGCAGTCGCCGCGGGCCGAAAGGTCGCCGCCGGCGTCGAGGCTTGGGTCGTTCCCGGCTCGGGCCTGGTGAAGGCGCAGGCGGAGGCAGAAGGGCTGGACCGGCTGTTCGTCGAAGCAGGATTTCAGTGGCGGCATCCAGGTTGCTCGATGTGCCTCGGCACGAACGGCGACATCGCCAGCCCGGGCCAGCGTTGCGCATCGACGTCGAACCGCAATTTCGTCGGACGGCAGGGTCCGGGTGCTCGTACCCACCTGCTCAGCCCGGCGATGGCAGCGGCGGCGGCCGTGACCGGCCGCCTCACCGACGTGCGGCAATTGTCGACGCACCAAGTACGCGCATGAAGCCATTCGAGCGCTTGCACGCTGTCGCGTTGCCCATCGCGCAGCCCAACCTGGATACCGATCAGATTCTGCCCGCCCGTTATCTGCAGAAGCCGCGCGCGGACGATTTCGGTCGCTACCTGTTTCGCGATCTGCGCTATCGAAAGGACGGGTCCGAGGAGCCGGGATTCCTGCTGAATCGGCCGGCGTACTGCCAGGCGCGCATTGTCGTCGGCGAGCGCAACTTCGGCTGCGGATCGTCGCGCGAGCACGCCGTGTGGGCGCTCTACGATTACGGGATCCGGGCGGTGATTGCGCCGAGCTTTGGCGACATCTTCCACTCGAATGCGCTCAAGAACGGCTTGCTCCCCGTCGTTCTGCCCACCGCGATAGTCGATGAAGCGATTGCCGCGTTGCTGGCAAAACCCGGCAGCCTCATGGAGGTCGATCTCGAAGCGCAGATCGTCACGTCTCCCGACGGTGCGACTCACGCCTTCGATATCGACCCGTATTCCAAGCATTGCCTGCTGCAAGGTCTGGACGAACTCGACTACACGTTGAGCCAGCTCGAGCACGTTGCGGCATTCGAGCGTCGCTACAACAGCAGCGAATGGAGGTTCGGATGAAGATATTGGTGTTGCCGGGCGACGGAATCGGCCCGGAAGTGACGGTGCAGGCGGTGAAGGTGTTGCGCGCAGTCGTGGGCAGCAATGCGTCGCTCGAATTGACCGAGGCGCCGATCGGTGGCGCGGGCATCGCTGCTGCGGGTGACCCGCTGCCGGCGGCAACGCTGGAACTCGCCCGCAACGCCGACGCGATTCTGTTCGGCGCGGCAGGGGGCCCGGGAGAGGAAACCCTGCCATTCGACGAGCGTCCCGGAAGCGGCCTGCTTCGCCTGCGCCGGGCGCTGACTCTGTTCGCGAATTTTCGCCCGGCCTTCATGTTTCCCGAGCTCATCGGCGCGTCTACGCTGAAGCCGGAGGTCGTCGACGGGCTCGACATCGTCATCTTGCGCGAGCTCAACGGGGATGCCTACTACGGTGAACCACGGGGAATCATCGTCAACGCGCGCGGCGAACGCGAGGGCGTGAACACCATCCGCTATTCCGAACCGGAGATCGAACGCATCGCGCATGTCGCCTTCCGGACCGCGCGCACTCGTCGCGGCAAGGTGTGCTCGGTCGACAAGGCCAACGTGCTGGAAGCGTCGCAGCTGTGGCGCGAAGTGGTGACGCGAGTGGGGACCGAGTATCGCGACGTCGCGCTGACCCACGCCTACGTCGATGCCGCCGCCATGATGCTGATTCGCGAGCCGAAGCAGTTCGACGTGCTGGTCGCGGGCAATATCTTCGGCGACATCCTCTCGGACGCCGCCGCGATGTTGACCGGTTCCATCGGCATGCTGCCTTCGGCCTCGCTCGGGACGAGTCGACTCGGTCTCTACGAACCCGTTCACGGGACCGCACCGGACATCGCGGGCAAGGGCATCGCCAATCCCCTCGCGGCGATCCTGTCGGTCGCCATGCTGCTGCGCCATTCCTTCGGCCAGGCCGAGAGTGCGGACCGGATCCACCGCGCGGTCGGCGCGGTGTTGCGCGAAGGCTATCGCACCGCCGACATCTTCCAGGCGGGGACGCGCCGCGTCGGCACCGAAGAGATGGGTGCCGCGGTGGTTACTGCCCTGCGCGACGCTTGAGGTTCGTAGCCGCCTACAACGCGCCGATCGCGGTGATCAACTCCTTGCCGTCGGGAATTTTCGCGGAATACTGTTCCCAGACCGGCGCCATCGCTTTCTGCCAAGGCGCCTTGTCCTTGACGATGATCACCTTGGCACCTTGCTCAACCGTCTTGGCCAACGCCGCGTCGTCGGTCTTGGCCAGCAACTCCGGGATCAGCAGCTGTATCTCGGCCGCACTCTTCTCGATGGCTTCCTGATGGGCCTTGGGTAGCCGCGCCCACCACTTCGCATCAACGATCCAGGTCGCCATCGCAAAAATGTGGTCGAGCTTGGTGAAATTCTTCGCGACTTCGTAGAAGCGGAAGGTGTAGTAGTTGGTCGTCGTATTGTCGAAATAATCGACCACCTTGTTTTGCAGCGAGGTATAGATCTCGGGCGCCGGAATCGGGACCGGGTTCGCGCCGACCGCCTTCCACATGTCGATGTGGATGGGGCTCTGGATGACGCGCATCTTCTTGCCTTTGACGTCTTCCGGCTTCTCGATCGGGAAGGTGCTGATCAATTCACGCGCGCCGTTCACCGAAAACCCGAGCAGATGAAAGCCCTGCGCTTCGAATTTCGCGCCGAGCTTGGCCTTCAGCAATGCATTTGCCTTGATCGCATGTTCCTCGTTGCGAAAGATGAACGGCAGGTCCAGCACCTGCACCTCGGGCACCCAGTTGGCCAGCACCGAGCTCGTCACCGCGCCGAACTGGATCGATCCCAAGCGGATACCTTCGGCTGTCTCGAGTTCTCCGCCAAGCTGGCTGTTGGGGAAAACCTTGATTTCCACTTCGCCGTTGGTCCGCTCGCTGACCAGCTTGGCGAACCGTTCCATCGCGACCTGCTTCGGATGTCCTTCCTGCACTTCGATCGACATACGACCGACATACTTTGCCGCTGCGTCGGCGTCGGCGGACAACAGTGTCGCAGCGGCGGTGACTCCCGCCAATGCCATTGCCGCAACCATCCACCTGGTATTCAATGCTTGCTGCATGATGTTCCTCCTTGATCCAGTTATCGGTCGAAACCGCGGTTCTGGTGCGATGACCGCTCAACGCGATCAATATTCGGCGTCTATACGACGCTCGTGTTTTTCGGGCTTTGGCGGCGCGTCTCCCGATGGGCGGCGCCTTTCTTGTTCCCGGAGATCATGCGCATGCTGTCGACCGCCCAGCGATCGACCAGCCGATCCATGGCGGCGCGCGCCGCCGCAGGGTCTTTCCGGGTGATGGCAGCCGCGACCGCCACATGCAGTGCATGTGAGCTTGCGCCTTCTTCCTTCGACCGGGTCAGCAAGCGAATCGCAAAGCTCAACGCGCCTTCGATGCCATACCGCAATCCGAGAAGCAAGTCGTTTCCCGCGGCCTCCAGGATGCACAAATGGAAGCGAAGGTCGGCCGCGTTGTGCGCGTTGACATCGGTCGTGGTGGCCATGTCGTGCAGCGCCGCGTTGATCGCGCGTATTGCACCGGGTGTCGCGCGCGCCGCTGCAAGCTCGGCGGCGGCGGGTTCGACCACTCGCCGCAATTCAATTACGTCCGACACGAACTTGGCGTCGAGCGCGCTGGCAAAGCGCCAGCGAAGGATGTCCGGATCGAGGTGATTCCACAATACGGACGGGAGGACGCGCGTACCGGTGCGCGTGCGCACCTCGAGCAGATGCTTGTGCACCAGGACCTTGATCGCTTCGCGTACCACTGTACGGCTGACGCCGAATGCCTGGGCGAGGTCGTCTTCGATCGGGAGCACTGCGTCGGCCTTGAGTTCTCCGCGCACAATGCGGCCACCGAGCTCGTCGATGACGTGCTCGTGCAGACTTGGGGGCAGTTTTCGGCGAGAGGTACTCATTCATAATATGATAGCATCAAAATGACGATTTCGACGCCGCACTCGGTGCATACCGTTCGCGCAGTTTCCCGTCTGCTGACCTGGCTCGACCGAGGGGTCAAGCTGGTCGCGCTACTGCTGTTGATCGAAATCGTCGTCACCGTTTTTGCCGGGGTGATCGCCCGCTACGTATTCAACTCCTCCTTTTCCTGGACCGAGGAGCTGGCGTCGTGGAGCTTCATCTGGCTGATCTTTACCGGCGTTGCCGCCGGCCATCGAGGCGAGCGACACATAGCAGTCGGCATGGTCGACGGCGCGCTCTCGCCGCGCTGGCAGTCCAGGCTTGGATTTCTGGTCGATCTGATCGTCGCCTACACGACGGTGATGCTGCTGTTCGGCGGCGAAGAACTCGTTCGGTCGATCGGCGGGACCAGTACCGCCCTGCAATGGCCCAACTACATCAAGTACGCCATCATTCCCGCGTCCTGCGCGGTGAGCCTTGCCTACCTGTTCCTGGGCCGCGTCGTCGAACGCGGGCCCCGATCGATGGTCACCAGTGCCGCGGCGATCGCGCTGGCGTTCGGCCTCTATGCGCTCACCTCGGCCACGCCCGGTTCGCCGTTTCCCGATGCGAGCCCGAGCCTCATCATGGGTGTTTCCTTTGGCATCGCGCTGGTCATCGGCGTACCGATCGGCTTCGCCATGTTGTTCGGCGTGTTTCTGTCGACGTGGGGTGCGAATCTGCTTCCGGTCGCCGGCGTGGTCCACAACATGGTCGGCGGCGCAAGTTCGTTTGTGCTGCTCGCCATTCCTTTCTTTCTGAGCGCCGGCTACCTGATGAACCTCGGCGGGCTCTCGACCCGCATCATCGACTTCGCGAGCGCTCTGGTCGGCCATTGGCGTGGCGGACTGGCGCAGGCAAACGTGTTGCACAGCGTGATGCTCGGCGGCATTTGCGGATCGTCAGGCGCCGACGCTGCCAGCACCACGAAAATTCTGGTGCCGGAAATGATCCGGCGCGGCTACTCGCCTGCATTCGCGTGCGCCATCACGGCCGTCGGTTCGATTCTTCCCTCCTGCTTTCCACCGTCGATCGCGCTGCTGATCTATGCGGCCGTAGCAGAGGTCTCCGTCGCGCAGTTGTTCACGGCGGGCATCCTTCCCGGCCTGTTGTTGGCGGCGCTGATGATGGTTGCCGTGTACTTCGTCTCCAGGACGCGAGACTACGAACCCGGGAAGCGGCGAGCATCGTTGACGGACATTGCGCATAGCGGCCTGCGCGCGTTGCCGGCGTTCATGCTGATCCTGCTCATCCTGGGACTCTTGCGCTTTGGCGTGGTGACCGCGACCGAGGTGGGGGTCGTTGCCGTGCTCTGGGCGCTGGTGCTGGGCAAGTTCGCCTATCGCAGCTTTACGTGGCGCGAGTTCTTTGCCGAGATGGCCGAATGCGCGGTCGACACGGCACTGATCGGCTTTCTGATTGCCGTCTCAGTGCCCTTTGCGTGGGTGTTGATCGCGGAGCAGGTGCCGCAGATATTGGTTGCGTGGACCAAGCAATTCGTCAGCGAACCCTGGCAGTTGCTGCTGCTGATCAATATCCTGATGCTTATCGCCGGGACCTTTCTCGAGGTCGTCCCGATCATGCTGATCATGGTGCCGCTGTTTGTGCCGGTGATGCTGGCGGTCGGCGTCGACCCCATTCACCTGGGCATCATCATCGTCATCAATTCCGTTCTTGGATCGCTGACACCGCCGGTCGGAATTCTCGTCTTCATCTGCGCGTCGATCGCCAAGGTGCCTGCCAACGCGGTCTTCCGCGAATGCAACCCGTTCCTGATTGCCTGCGGCATCGGGCTGATTGTCATTACCTATGTCCCGGCGCTGTCGCTCACCCTGTGGAAGTTGATCGGCCACTGAACTCGGGGAGTGACTATCGAATCAGTTCGTCCGCCCGTGCCAGCACCGACGGCGGAATAGTGAGGCCGAGTTGTTTGGCAGTGCCCAGGTTGATCACCAGCTCGAATTTCGTCGGCTGCTCCACGGGCAGGTCGCCGGGCTTCGCGCCTTTCAGGATTCTGTCGACGTAGGTCGCCGCGCGCCGATGCATATCGGTGAGATCCGGTCCATAGGACATCAGGCCGCCGGCTTCGACGTACTCCCTGAACGAGAACACGGTCGGCAGCCGGTTCTTCGCTGCCAGTTCCACGAGGCGTTTTCGGCCATTTACGAATACAGGGGTTGATAGCACAGTCAGGGCGCTCACGCGCGCGCTGGTCATCTTCGAGAACGCCAGGTCGAAGTCTTCAATGCCTCGCGCCTCGACGACTTGAAGCTGCACCCCGAGCGCACGTGCCGCGACTTCTGCTCCCTGAAAGATGTCCTTTTCCGAGCGTTCAGGAACGGCGCCCGGCTGCCAGAGGACAGCGATCCGACTGACCCCCGGCACGGCCTGTTTGAGCAACTCCACGCACTTGCCGACCAGCTCGGGGAAGAGGAGCGACAGTCCCGTGACGTTGGCACCCGGCTGTGCAAGGCTGGAGACGAGCCCGCTGGTGACAGGATCGCCAACGGCAAGTACGACGATGGGCAGGGTTCTGGTTGCCCTCTGGGCGGCCAGGGCGGCGAGTGTGCCTCCGCCGGACACGATGACGTCGACCTTGAGCGCGACCAGTTCGGCCGCGAGCGCAGGTAGCCGCTCCGGCTTCCCGTCTGCGGATCGGATTTCGATAACGACGTTTCGACCTTCGACGTAACCGAGCTCGCGCAGTCCCTGGCGGAGGGCCTCGAGCAGACGCGGATTCGTGGTCAGCAGGTTGGGGCTCAGGTAGCCAATTCGAGCGATCCTGGCCGGCTGCTGGCCCTGGACGGCGAGCGGCGAGATGAGATACGCGCCTGCAGCTGCGCCGACAAAACTGCGCCGATCCACGGTTGAATTATCTCCCTGACGTATGCCGGCCCAACAATACCACGCGTCACCGCGATGAATGGCGGCATCACTGCCGGCCCCCATACTCTCGCGTTAAAATGGCATCCGCGGTTCCCGAAGCGCACGCATCCGGAACCGCGAGTTTTTTTGCTTGCCAATCTTTCCAACAACGCGCTCGACTCGCTCGTGTCCCGCAAACTCGCACACGAAATCTTTCGCCTGGCGTGGCCTGTCCTGATCGCGCAGCTGGCCGTGATGTCCTATGCGGTGATCGATACCATCATGGCAGGCCGATTCGCCACCGACGATCTGGCCGCGGTTGGTATCGGAGCGTCGATCTATTTCAGCGTAATCGTGGCGCTCATGGGCGTGCTGATTGCGGTATCCCCGATCGTGGCGCAACTGCTCGGCGCCGGCCGCTACGGCGAGATCGGAGAACAAGTTCGCCAGGGCATGTGGCTCACGCTCGCGCTCGCGCTCGTGTCGATCGTGTTGTTCCGTTACCCGGAGCCGCTGCTGGTCATGAGCAAGGCGCCGCCCGCGGTTGCCGACAAGGTGCGGCTCTATCTCGCTGTCGCCGCGTGGGGCGCGCCTGCGGGGCTGGCATTCCGCCTGTTTGCGAGCTACACCACGGCAGTTTCGCTTCCGCGCGTGATGATGGCGCTCAATCTCTTGGGTCTGGCACTGAAAATTCCCCTCGCGTGGGTATTCACCTTCGGACATCTCGGAGCAGCGCCGATGGGGTCGGCAGGTTGCGCATTGTCGACCGCGCTCGTGAACTGGATCATCTGCATTCTTGCCTGGCTCTGGTGCGGGCTATCGCCAGCCTATCGCCGGCATGGCGTCTTCTCGCGCTGGTCGTGGCCGCGATGGGGCGACCAGTGGCGATTGATCGCGCTTGGCGTCCCCATCGGCATGAATTTTCTCGTGGACGTGACTGCATTCACATTCATGGCCTTGTTCATCGCGCGCCTGGGAGCGGTCAATTCAGCCGCGCACCAGATTGCATCCAACGTGGCGGTTGTCATGTTCACTCTACCCTTGGCGCTGGGGAACGCTGTCGGCGTGCTGTCCGGTCAAGCCATCGGTGCGAGAAAATTTGCCATGGCGCGGGCGACAGGCGTCACCGGCATGACGCTCGCGTTGGCTTTTGCCGCGCTCTCGGGAGCGATATTGATGCTCTCCTCCAATGCCGTAGCCGGCTTCTACACTATTGATACGAACGTGCAGGCGATTGCCGCGACCTTGCTCGTACTGGTCGCCGCCTATCACCTGTTCGATGCGCTGCAGGTCGTGGTGGTGAGCGCCCTGCGCGGCTACAAGCGAGCCGTCGTGCCGTTGCTCATCAACGTTGGGGGATTGTGGGGCGTCGGACTTGCAGGCGGTTATGTCCTTGGCTTGACCGATGCAGTCGATCTTTCCGTCGTGGGACTCGCCGCGCCGCTGGGCGTGCCGGGATTCTGGGCGGCGGCGGCGGCGGGCATGTTCGTGGCCGACATGGGCATCATCATCTATTTTCTCGTGGTGAGCTCTCCACAGCGCGCGCAAGCAAGGGCGGACAAAGAACGGCAGGCGGCGAAGTGACGACGTAATTTGTCACGTGTTCCAACACGTCGTGTGATGCCGCCAAAAATAAAACCCCGCCGAAGCGGGGCGAGAGTAGATGCGAAATCAGTTACTGCTTGCGGCGCGAGAAGCCGAGTCCTGCGAGGCCAAGGCCGAGAAGGGCGAGTGTGGCAGGCTCAGGAACTGCCGCGCGCACGGGATCCCAGCCGATCGCGTTCATCGTAGTAACGTCGGAAGGCATGAATGGAGTCAGCGTGCCGATGGTGATGAATGCGTTATTCGCGCAGAGCTGTGCCGAGTCCCAGTCACCGATTGCGTGGTTCGATGTTCACTGGTCTGACGCATCGGAACGATGTCGGAAAAATTGACACTCGATTTCGATTTGCACGCGTACCGACTTGAAAAAGGGACAGACGTTCTGGCTAAGTGGTTGATTTCATGAGTTCTTCATCGGACACAGTTGCGCTTGGATCGAAACTTGCTGCGCGTACGGGAGGTCTCGGGGACGGCGCGTGCCGTCGCCTGCGAAGTGGGTGCGCGGACTGGGCATAGTGGCAGTCGCGTCTGTTGGCGGGCAATTGCAAGCACGGGGGAGAACATGCAAGCACACGTAAAGTTCAGTTCGTCATTGGTCGCGCTGGCATTTGCCGTCGTGTCGGGAGCAGCGTCAAGTGCGGCGATCATCAGCATAACCACAGGTTCGGGGCCAGGCAGCGCGGGGTCCAATCTTTTGCTCAATCCCAGTTTCGAGACCGGTGCGGCCGGCAATCAGCGCTGGGCCGGTGCGGCGGGCCAGGCTTCGGGGGGAACGCCGAACGGCAACGGTCCATCGGTGCCGATTCCGAATTGGACCGCGACCTACGGCCCGGGAGCCTACGGCTGGTGGGGACCGCTGGGATTTGCCGGTGCGCCGTGCGTCGATGGCCCCGACTGCCTCTATTTCGGCAACACGTTCACGACACCATCGCTTACGCCGACGTTCAACGCTGATGGCACCGTCACCTTCGCGGGCACGCCGACTTTCAACAGCAGCAATCCGAACAATCAGACGCCCGTCGTGCTGTCCCAGACCGTATCGTTGGCGCCGGGAGCTACTTACATCCTCGACTTCTGGGTCAGCGGCGAGTCGAACACCTCCGGCTTCAACCACGCCGGCCTCTTCCAACTCAATATCGGCGGCGCTAGCGTGTTCTTGACCGATATCGCCTCCGTGAATCCTGGCGGAATTACGGGCGCGAGCACGCGTTATTTCGTAACCTTCACGGCCGACGCATCGGATGCGATCTCGTTCACCAACTACGGCCACATCTGCGGCAACTGCACCGAGCTCGTCCTCGACGATACCCATCTCGTTGCCACCCGTGCGGCTGTGCCCGAGCCGGGTACGCTGGGTCTGATCGCGCTTGCCTCGCTCGGCATGGCGGGGATCCGCCGCCGGCGTCGCTAGGCCAACACCGGCCCGCAACAATTCGCCCTCGAGGGCCCGCTTTGGCGGGTCCTCGGCGGCGTTTGCGTTAGTCAATCGACAGCAACGCTGCGGCGGTCATCCCGCACCTGTGCGCTGGACCAGGCCGCGTCCTTGAGCCGCAGCTGGCCGATGGCGGGTGGTCGCGCTCGACGTTGATAAGTCCCGCGCTGCTATCCCCGCCCGAACCACTTGTTGTAAAGCGCCCGGTACCGCCCATCTTCGTACATCTCGAGCAATGCCCGGTTAATCCGCTTGCGTAGAGGGCTGCCGTCCGCGACGGCAATGCCATATTTTTGCGACGCGAAGATCGGACCGACGACGCGCAGGACGCCGTTGCCGCGCTTCGCGGCCAAGTACTGGAGTGTCGGCGCGTCGAAGACCATGGCGTTGACCTCGCCCTGCAAGACGAGCTCGACTCCTTCCTCCGCCGTCGCCACGGCGACGTACAGCAAACCCTGCTCGGTCAAGTAGTCGGCGGCGACCGTGCCTTGTACGGTTGCGATTCTCTTTCCCGCGAGATCCGCCGTGCCACGAATCTTCGAATTCAGGCGATCGACGGTCTGCGTGGAAGTCACCGTTGCTGTCAGCTGGGCAATCAACACGACGCCGACCAGCCACATGAAGAAAACGATGAGCCTCTTGACGATCCTCGGGGCCTCTCGATCTCCATGCTCGCCGGTTGCGACGATCAGTGCGACACCCCACAGCCCTTCGCCCATTCCCTTCAGATAGCCTTTCTGGAAGTTTTCGCTTGACTCTGCGTTCGACGATCCAAAGAACATTTGCCATGACGAACATGATGAAGATGAACGCACCGAGGAGCGTAGCGATCGTTCGCCATGGAATCGAGTCGAACACTTCCAGGAAGTGATTGCTGCCCTGGGCATGCACCAGGATCTGCAAGCCGGAGTCGAAGTAGGGCTGGGTGAAGTCGACGACAGTCTCGCGCTCCTTCGTGATCGTGATCGCGGCGATCGCCGCGTCTGCGTTGCCGCTTTTCACCGCCTGCAACTGGTCGCCGACGGTTGTGACTTCGATCCATTTGGTTTCGACCTTGAGCGACTGCGCGAGTTCTTTCCACAGTTCGATGCTGAAGCCGGTCCATTCCGTGCCCTGCTTGAGCACAAAGGGCGCAATTGGTTTAACCGCAACACGGAGCACCTTGCCCTGTGCCGCGTCCTGGGCAGCGGCGATGTTCGCACCGAGACCGAATCCCGCTGCAACAAGAACGAGGCAGATCGCGGCAATCTTGCGCCAGCGGAAGTGCGGCAGCTTCGAGATCGTGCCGGTCTTTGAGAGTTGCGGTTTTGCGTCGACCTTACTATTCACATACGGTCCCCGGATCGCGGAACACCTGGCGGACGATCGCCTTGGTCTGAGTGGCGACATTCAGGCCGTCATTGACCGCGTAGGCGAACGTCCCGGCGTTGCCGCTGGTGAAGGTGAAGGTCGCGGTGCCCACCGGTGTTCGCCCGACCAGCGTCCGGATTGAACGGAACTGCGTTGAAGGCGGGCCCATTCGTTCGCAGCAATGTCCCGGTATACGTCTTGGTCGCGGTTTGCGTCGCCGTCACCGAGTACCACAGCGGATTGCGATTGCTGTCGTAGGTGAACCAGGTCGCGAAGATGGTTGTTCCCTGATGGGTCAGGTTGACGCCCCACCCCGGACTCGGCTGCCTCCCGCTGCCCACCAGAGATCCTGATACTTGGTTGCCTTGCTCAGGTCCGGCTGCGCACCCCAAACGCAGGTTGGAACCGGTCCAAAAGTCTGCAGCACGATCGCCTTGCTTTGCGTCGCGACGTTGGCCCCGTCGTTCACCGAGTACGCGAACGTCCCCGTCGTCGCGCTGGTGAATGTCAGCGTGCCGGTCCCGACCACCGTTGCTGTCGCGGGGGGAACGAAGGCGCTGAACGGTGCGCCGTTGGTGCGAATCAATTGCCCGCTGTAGACACCCGTTGCGGTCTTGTTGGCCGTCATGGTCAGCCACCAGGCCTTGCCGTTGACGTCGTAGGTGAACCATGTGGCGAAAATGACGTCGCCCTGGTGCGCGAAATTGATGCCCCACCCCGACTCCGATTCGGCGGGCGCGTGGTACCACAGTCCCTGGTAGTTGATTGAAGGCGGGGGTGGAGTCGCCGCACTGTACTCGAACGCGCCGACGTCGCAGCGCGCGCCCACGACGCGGGGCTGGCCGCGCTGGTCGGTCGCGATCGTTACGCTGTTGTTGTCGACACAGCCTTGGGCCGGATCACCAGTGTCGATCGCATAGCTGCCTGCCAAGAGCGCATGCGTCAGTGTCGGTCCGCCGTTGTCCTGCAGCGGGCCGAGTGTCGGCGAACGAGTTCAGGCTATGCCAAGGCGCTTCCAACGGTTTGCTTGAGCGTGCATGCGGTCGTCCCGAAGCAGCCTCCCCGAACATGTTCCGTTCCATAGAGGTTCAAGGTCCCGGTGCACTCGTCATAGATCGGTGTGTCGGCGACGTTGTTTCCTGCCACGATCGATGTTGCGCAGGTTAAAAGTTGAACCGGGGTCGTTGAACACGCCACCCGCCGAGCCGCCGTCCCGTCGGAATCCGCACCGTTGAAAACGATAGTGCTGCTATAGACGTTGGCAGTGCCGTTATGGGCGTTGTATATGCCTCCACCATCGCCAGTTACGCTATTCTGGCTAATCGTGGTGTTTACCACGACCAGGTCGCTGTCGAAGTTAAAAATGCCGCCACCGGAGGCGGAAGTATTGTGGTCGATCGTGCTGTTGATGACATTCAGGGGGCCGCCGCGGTTGTCGATGCCGCCGCCGAGTAGTGCGCTGTTGCTGGCTTAGCGTGGTGCTGCGCAGCGTCAGTACGCCAGTGTTATAGATGCCTCCCCCGCCATTTGAGGCGGCATGATTGGTGACTACGGCATTTTCCAGTGTGAGCGAACCCTCGTTCAGGATGCCGCCACCATTCCCACTTTGACCAGCTCCAAATCGGTACCCATTGCGAATGGTCACGCCCGATATCGTTGCGGTACGGCCAGAGTACACGTGGAACACACGGTCGAGCTTATTTCCGTGGATGATGGTCGTGGCTGCACCGGCGCCCGTGATGACGATGGCCGCACTTGGACTACCACCGGGCGGCGGCGTCAAGTTCAGGTCGCCATTGAAGTCGCCATCCGGAACCGATGCCGGAATCGTCAGATTGTAGATACCGGCCGGCAGAATGATCGTTGCGCCGGCTCCGCTGGATCGATTCGCCTGCATCACCGCCGCGCGTAACGTACAGGTATTGGCGCTCGTGTGGCACGTGCCGGAGCCGGGATTCGTATCGGGCAGATCGTCGATGCTGTTGACGGTAAAGGTCACCGCGAGCGCGGGGGAAGCGGCGAGCATCGACGACAACAGCAGCGCCGCCGCGATGCGCACCGAGGTATGGAAGATGCGTTTGAACATTCGCTTCTCCGGTCGAGTTCCGTCGCCGACGTACATATCGGTACCTTCGCAGGCTACCACCTCCGAGGGAGGCTGTCTGTGGGTTGGCGCTCGTCCCTACATCGTAGAATCCGTCCGATGCCGACCGTGTCCCCCCGCGCGCTGGCGGCCCGAGCCCGGGCGGCGAAGCGCTGGTACGTCTACCTCATCCTCTGTCGCAACGGCGCCATCTACACCGGCATCGCCCGCAATGTGGCGCTGCGTTTCGCGCAGCACGTCGCAGGCACCGGGGCACGCTACACCCGCGCCAATCCGCCGCGTCGGCTGCTGGCACGATTCGTCTGCGGCAATCAGTCGGAAGCGAGTCGGATGGAAGCGGCGATCAAGAAGCTGGACGCCAGCAGCAAGCGGAAGCTGGTCGGCAGGAGCGGTGCAGCGGTACGGAAGATCCTGCTTGGTTGAACGCATTCGTCCGTGCGTCAGGTGCGCGCCGGCCTCACCACGTTGATGCACGGCCTGCCCTCGGCGCGGCGGCCGATATTGTCGGCAATGGTGAGCTGACGCCGACGGATCGTGCCGCTGGTCCAGCCAGACATGTGTGGCGTCATCACCACGTTCGGCAATTCGTGAAACGGAAGTGCCGACGGCAGCACCGTGGGCTGATCGGGGGAGGGATAGCGATACCAGGTGTCGATGATCGCGCCGGCGATGCGGCGTTCCTTGAGCGCCTCGTACAGTGCGCGCTCGTCGATGGTAGGGCCGCGTCCGACGTTCATCACCACCGCTGACGCGCGCATCGCGGCGAAGGCCTCGGCGCCGACCATCCCGGCCGTCTCGGCGGTCATTGGCACCGACACCACGAAAAAATCCGCCGAGCGCCAGAACTCATCGAGCTTGTCCAGGGAAAACGAGCGGTCGACCAGCGTGGATGTGGCCACCGGGCTGCGATTGGCCACGTGGACCTTCATCTCGAAAGCCTTCGCCCGCGACGCGATCGCCTTGCCGATATGTCCGAATCCAAGCAGGCCGATGGTGCTTTCCGCCAACTCGCCGTGGACCCGATCGGGCGAACCCGACGTGTATGTCCATTGGCCCTGTCGCAGTTGCCGATCGGCATCGACGAGTGGCACGTACCGTTCAAGCATGGCCGCCATCACGTATTCGGCGATGGCCTGCTCGTGACCGAAGCAATTGCACACCACTGCAGAATCGGGAATTGCGCCGAGATCAACAGCGTCGTAGCCCGCGCCCGGCACATGAAAGAGCTGCAGTTTCTCCGGTCGCGGCAGCTTGGCGGAAAAGCGGGCGCCGACGATGATGTCTGCTTCGACATACGCCTGCGCGTGGGCGGGATCGGCCAATGCGTCGGGCAGTACGATGACTTGCGCCGACTTCGCAACGAGACCTTCGAAACCGTGGCTGAACGAAGCGGCGTTTTCGCCGTGAAATACGATGCGCATGATATTCGCTACCGCGTGGAGGCCTTGCCGAGGCGATTAAAATATCACACTATTGATCGCCGCTATTTCTGCGCGATCGACCAACGGATCATCGATGAAAATCACCGCCCTTGAAACTTTGCGGACCGAGGAATTTTCGAACGTGATCTGGGTTCGCGTTCATACCGACAGCGGAACGATCGGTCTCGGTGAGACATTCTACGGCGCCGGCGCGGTCGAAGCCCACATCCATGAAACGCTGGCCGATCGGCTGCTCGGCCGCGACCCATTGCATATCGAGGCGCTCAACAAGGAGATGGTCAACCTGCCGATGGCGCAGTCGTCCACCGGGGTGGAATATCGGGCGGCGTCCGCAATCGACATCGCCCTGTGGGATATTTTCGGCAAGGTCTGCGGCCAGCCGGTGCATCAGATGCTGGGAGGGCTTTGCCGCGACAAGCTTCGCATCTACAACACCTGCGCCGGCTATCGCTACGTTCGCTCGCACAACATACGCCCGGTCTCCAACTGGAATCTGGGCAAGAGCGAAGGGCCGTACGAGGATCTCGACGCGTTCATGAACCGGGCGGACGCGCTTGCGGAGAGCCTGCTCGAGAGCGGCATCAATGCGATGAAAATCTGGCCCTTCGATCCGGCGGCGCAGGAGAACAACGGCCTCTACATCTCCGCGGCCCAGATGAAAAAGGCGATCGAGCCATTCGAGAAGATTCGGAATGCCGTCGGCGATCGCATGGACATAATGGTGGAACTTCACTCGCTGTGGAACCTGCCTGCGGCGAAGATGATTGCGCGCGCACTCGAGCCCTACGCGCCGATGTGGTACGAGGATCCGATCCGCATGAACTCACCGCAGGCGCTCGCCGAATTTGCGCGATCGACCCACGTCTGGACGTGTGCCAGCGAAACGCTCGGCTCGCGGTGGCCCTTCAAGGAGTTTCTCGAACGCGATGCGCTGCACGTTGCGATGGTGGACCTGTGCTGGACCGGAGGACTGACCGAAGGACGGAAGATCGCATCGCTGGCGGAAACCTGGCACCGTCCCTTCGCGCCGCACGATTGCATCGGTCCGGTCGGATTCATCGCCGCGGTGCACATGTCCTTCAGTCAGCCGAATACGCTGATCCAGGAATCGGTGCGCGCGTTCTATCGCGGCTGGTATAACGAGCTGGTGACCGTCATGCCCCGCATCGAAAACGGTTTCGTGTATCCGATGGAAGGCCCCGGCCTGGGCGTCGAGTTGCAGCCCGGCGTATTCAAGCGCACTGACTTGAAGGTCCGGCGCACGCCGGGTTGAGCAGTCGGCCCGGGATTTTGAGGGCGTTCATTCCGGTCGCTGACACCCAGCTTTGAATGCGTGCGCGCTCGGCGCAATACACGGTCACGCGGCCACCGCGTTCAGGCGCCCGCGCAACCGGCGGATCGCGGCCCCGTGTTTGCGGACGGAGCGGACCCGTGGCTGGGCGGGAAGGTCTGCAGACATCTGCATCAGCGCGAATAGCAGCATTCCCAGATAGATCCCGCATGTCAGCGCGGCAAGCAACCACCATATCGAGAACATGATGCCTCCTGTTGTAGGTCCTCAACTTCCTCCACGCACTACCTCACAACGAACTCGCGGAAAACGTGTCGCAGTCCTTTGGACGTCCGGATTGCAGCCCTCGCGTGAACCAGCGAACGCGCTGCTCGGACGAACCGTGCGTAAAGGACTCGGGTACGACACGACCTTGCGTCTGCTTTTGCAAGCGGTCGTCGCCGATCGCTGTCGCGGCGTCGAGGGCTTCGGTGATGTCTCCGGGCTCGACTTGCTTCATCGTACCGGCGTGGTATCCCCAGACGCCTGCATAGCAATCCGCCTGCAATTCCATGCGCACCGAAGTCTTGTTGGATTCCGCTTGGGAACCGCGTCCATGCCTGGCTTCGATCTGCTCGAACGTGCCCGTGAGCTTCTGCACGTGATGGCCGACCTCGTGCGCGATCACGTACGCCTGCGCGAAGTCGCCCGGAGCGCGGAAACGCGTCTGCAGATCGCGGAAGAACGCGAGGTCGATGTAGAGCTTCTCGTCTTCGGCGCAATAGAATGGACCGACGGCCGATTGCGCGATGCCACAGGTTGAGCGCACCTGACCGTCGTAGAGAACCAATGTCGGCGGACGGTACTTACTGGTTGGAATCCTGGAAGATCTTCGCCCAGACGACTTCCGTGCTGCCGAGAACCTTCGAGACGAACTGCCCCATCTCATCCGCGGGCGCGCCCTTGGGCGCCGGTCGGGTGTCGGATCGCGGCGCGACCTGCTCGGCAACGTTGATGACCTGTCCGGGATCGAAGCCCAGAAAATAGGCGATGAGCCCAATCACGACCCCGCCGATCCCCAGGCCGCCGCCGATGCCCATGCCGCGCCGGTCCTCGACGTTGCCGCTGGCTTCCTGGTCGCCTAGTTGCATGTTGGCTTCAAAGCATGCACGCGGTCAGCGCCGATCCCATTGCGGAGCGTTGGCATAGGGATATGCGTTCGAGATCAGGCGCCCCGACGAAATGCGCCGGTCGAGTTCGCGCGGCAGGTTGGGATATTCTCCGGGTCCGAACGTCCGGCACTCGCCCTCGAAGTTGGCATCGCTGCAAAAAACCCAGTAGCCACGCTCGACCCGCAGCGAACCGGCGCGGTCGTTGAATCCGGATCGGTCGAGGTTGCGGACGACGTCGCGGGCGAGGGGAAACGTACGCCCCTGGAAATCGTGACCTTCGTAGAGCACTGCCTGGCCGAATCCATCGACGGCACCTTTCGCTGAAGCGCTTGGGTAATACGCGGGGTTTGCTCCGGTGTATCGCGGAGCGCCTACTTCGCGTACGGACGAAATGTTGCGTACGAAATTGCCGTCCATGCGAGGATAGCTGCCTGGTTGGAGCTGGATGCAGCCACCATTGAAATTGGCGTCTCGGCAGACTTCCCAGACCCCATCGCGCACGATGGCCGACTGCGCCCTGTCGTTCATGCCCGTCCCGTCGAGGCTGACGACCTCGGACGTGATACGCATGCCATTGCCGCGAAAGTTGTCTTCTTCGAAGAGGGTGATTTCGCCCGCAAAGGCGCCACCTGCTAGCGCCAGCACGATGGCCGAAGCGACAGTGCGACCTAAGCGTCGTGAACCGATCAAGTCTTTCAAGATTGCCTCCTGGACGCGATCCGATGCGTACTGTGAGAATGCCAGGACTCGCGCGGTCTGCGCTATCGGTGCCATGCCGATTGCCATGTAGGAGAAACACGCAATCGACGCACGAGTGCGGCCGGGATGTTCACGCTTCCATCGCTCGAACTCCTCGCCGGCATGTTGCGCCGACCGGGTAGGACAACCTCCTATCTCAAATCAGATCCCGCTGATTGAAATTCGCGAGCAATGCGGCGCAATCTTCAAGCGCGGTCATGCGATCGCCCAATGCGAGAGGATGAAATGCCACAAGGAAGCAAGGACAGCTACACAGCGAAGCAAAAGCGACAAGCACAGCACATCGAGGAGGGCTACGAGCACAAGGGCATGAGCACCAAGGAAGCGCAACGTCGTGCCTGGGCTACCGTGAACAAGGAGTCCGGCGGCGGGCTCAAGAGGCGAAAGGGAACGGCGCATCAACACTAAGTGCTAGTGCGCGGTGCCAGGGCGGCGTTGACCGAAATCCGAATTGCAGCCCCGGCTCGCGTACGCAATTCGAGGGATATAAGCATGACAGCTTGCAAGGTGTTCTATGTATGCTCTGCACCTGAAGGCGGCTGGGCTGTCTTCGGTTCGGGCATCGCACCCGCGCTGTCGGCGGCGCACAACGCGTGGCGTAGTCGGGCTCAGGCTGCAAGACCCCTCCAACCTGGCGTTTACAGGTGCATAATTACGTAGTGTGCCGTAGCACGGTCCGGGTGCACGCCAACAGGGCGGAAGGGGGGATCCATGTTGAAGCCGCATGGACGCAAAGCGTCCGCGTCGATTGCACAATTCGCTTGCCGGAACGCCGTGCGCTTTTCCTCCGTGCTTCCGCGAGGCGTCGGCGCGACGATGGGCGCCGTGCTGGCGCTGTGCCTTATCCAGCCCGTCGGCGCCCAGACGCCCCCTGGCGGCCTCGTCATCAAGTATTCGGGGACGCTGAAGAAGATCAACGATAGTAGTGAAATCCGCATCGGCTATCGCGAGAATTCGCCGCCTTTCGCGTTTCTCGATGCGCGTCGCAATCCCCAGGGCTATTCGCTCGACCTGTGCGAAATCGTCGTCGAGGAAGTTGCCGCGGAACTCGGCAAGGATATCAAGGTGGCTCGACGGCCGGTGACGCCGGAGAACCGCTTCGACCTCGTGACCATTGGCGACGTCGACCTCGAATGCGGCTCGACCACGAATAATCTGGATCGTCGGAAGACGGTGGCGTTTTCGCCGACCATGTTCGTCACCGGTACCAAGCTGCTGGTCCGACGGGGCAGCGGCATCCTCAATTTTCGAGATCTGGCCGGCAAGACGGTCGTACTGACGCGTGGCACGGTACACGAGATCGCGGTACCCAAGCTTGCCCAGCGGCAGAATATCCCGATCAAGTTCGTGTTCGGCAGTGACCACGGCGAGTCGTTCCAGCTGCTCGCCACCGGGAAAGCCGACGCCTTCGCCAATGACGACGTGCAGCTGTACGGAATGATCGCTGAAAAGAAAGCCGCTGCCGACTTCCGCGTAGTAGGCGATTTCCTGACTTACGCCGACTATGCGCTGATGTATCGCAAAGACGATCCCGAATTCGCCGAGGTGGTCGAGCGCGCATTCCGCAAGCTCGCGGGCAGCCGTGAAATCGTCGCGATCTACGAGCGCTGGTTCGAGAAACCCTTGCCTTCAGGGGTACGCCTCAATCTGCCGATGAGCCCGCATCTGGAGGAACTGTTCCGGGTACAAGGGCTGCCGTCGGACTGACCGGAATATCGACGTATCGAGTGAGGAGGAAGTCAATGGCACCTACTGGCAAGCCGCTCTACAAGTCGCTTTACTTTCAGGTCGTTGTCGCGATCGTGATCGGCGTCCTGCTGGGACACTTCTTCCCCGAGACCGGTACGGCGATGAAGCCGCTTGGCGACGGCTTCATCAAGTTGATCAAGATGATCATCGCGCCGATCATATTCTGCACGGTCGTCGTCGGCATCGCGGGCATGGAGGACATGAAGAAGGTAGGCAAGACCGGGGGTTACGCGCTGCTGTACTTCGAGATCGTCAGCACCATCGCCCTCGTCGTCGGCCTCACGATCGTGAATATCGTGCAGCCCGGGGCCGGCATGAACATCGACCCGGCGTCGCTCGACACCAAGGGCATCGCCGCGTATACCAAGCCGGGCCAGATGCAGAGCACGACTGATTTCATCCTGAACATCATCCCTAGCACCGTTGTCGACGCATTCGCCAAAGGCGAGATTCTGCAGGTGCTGTTGATAGCGGTGCTGTTCGGTTTCTGCCTGCACAAGTTTGGCGGCAGAGGCACGCTGGTCTTCGATCTGATCGAAAAACTGTCGCACGTCCTGTTCTCGATCGTCGGCGTCATCATGAAGGTCGCACCTATCGGCGCATTCGGGGCCATGGCGTTCACCATCGGCAAGTACGGCGTGGGTTCGCTGCTGTCGCTGGGCAAGCTGATGGGCACCTTCTACCTGACGTGCCTGATATTCATCCTGGTGGTTCTCGGACTCATCGCGCGATTCCATGGATTTTCCATCCTGAAATTCATCCGGTACATCAAGGAAGAGCTGCTGATCGTACTCGGCACGTCTTCGTCCGAATCGGTGCTGCCGCGGATGATGGCGAAGATGGAGAATCTTGGCGTCAAGAAGTCGACAGTAGGTCTGGTCATTCCGACGGGTTATTCGTTCAACCTCGACGGGACGTCGATCTACCTGACGATGGCTGCGGTATTCATCGCGCAGGCGACGAATACGCCGATGACGCTGACGCAGCAGATCACGTTGCTGGCGGTGCTGCTGCTGACGTCCAAAGGCGCCGCCGGCGTGACCGGCAGCGGCTTCATCGTGCTGGCGGCGACGCTGTCGGCGGTCGGCCACGTGCCGGTCGCCGGACTGGCGCTGATCCTCGGCATCGATCGCTTCATGTCCGAAGCGCGGGCGTTGACCAACCTGATCGGCAACGGCGTTGCGACGGTTGTCGTGGGCAAGTGGTGCGGAGAACTCGACGAGGCGCGGATGACCCGCGTGCTCAACAAGGAAACCGATGACGATGCGGAGGAGCCGGAAAAGGTCATCGACGCCGTGGTGGACCATATGGCGACCAAGAGCGCCTAGGTCGGCGGTACGGGACACCGACCCAGGCACCGTGGTCACGTCGTCGAAATGGCTACTGACACGCCGTGCCCGGAGCCTGGAACACTTGTCGAGTGATGATCTTGGCTTGAGTGAATCCGAACAAGGAATAGCTAAAGATCGCATGGTTGCCGTCGGCAAAGTTGAGCGTCGCGGCACCGACCACCGTGCGCGTGACGGTGGCCGGATTGAACGGAACCGCATAGTAAGGCGGGCCGGAGGTGCGGTAGAGCGTGCCGCCGTAGAGGCCGGGCTGCGGCGTCAACTCCGCGGACACCGTCAGCCATAACGGCGTGCCTGCCTGGTCGTAGGTGAACCAGGCGGCAAAGATCGTGTTGCCCTGGTGCGTCAAGCTGATGCCCCAGCCCGATTCGTCCGGATTCCACCACATATCCTGGAAGTTGGTGGCAAGCGCCAGGTTGGGCTGGGCGCCGAATGCGCACACCGGCAACGGCCCGAAGACTTCGCGAGTGATCGACTTGGTCTGCGTATTGCCGTAGAGCGAGTAATTGAACGTGCCGTTGTTCGGATCGGTGAACGTCAACGTGCCCGTACCCACAGGCGTGCGTATGACTTTCGCCGTATCGAAGGGAATTGAGCTGAATGACGGTCCGGTGGTTCGGTAGAGTGTTCCGCTATAGACGCCATCCGCATTGCGGTTCGCGGTCATCACCAGCCACAGCGCATTGCCGGATTCGTCGTAAGTGAACCAGGCGGCAAAGATCACGTCGCCCTGGTGCGCGAGATCGATGCCCCAGCCTGCTTCCGAGCCGGCAGGGGCGTTCCACCACAATCCGCCGTAGTTGGTCGTCGTCGCCGCGACACCCGGCAGTGCTGCAGTGAAAAGTACATGATCGTCGCCGCCGCCTGCCACGCTGCCAGCTTGCGCCAGGCGCGCGCGCGCCGCCGGATCGCCACGCAGTTCGGCATCGAGAAAGGTCAGCGCCCAGGTGAAGATGTCGTTGGTGGAGGCGACGTCGAAGGCGTGTTTTACGCCGACCAGCGCTACCAGTTCCCGCGGCCCGCTGAGTTGCGCGAATCCCTGCACGGTCGAGGCGAGGGGCGCCGTCGTGTCGGCGGTACCGCTGATCGCGAGGAACGGAAGCGTGACGTCATCCAGTCCGTGCTGATCCCGGCCAAAGGCAGGAAACACCGGCTGTCCGAAGTACGGGACGTAGCCGACGGCCGCCTTGAGCCGTGCATCGTTGGCGACCTTGGTCCAGGACATGCCGACGGTCGTGGTCAGTCCGGCCCCTGCCATGAGCAACAAGGATTCACCACCCAGGCTCGCGCCGAAGCCGCCAATGTGCGTGGCGTCGAGGTGTCCGCGCCATTGCGGGTGGGCGAGCAGCACGTCCAGCGTTGCCGACAGCGACAACGGACGCAGGGCTTGCATCGCGTTGAAGTCGCGCAAGTGCGTGAGCAGGTAGGCGAAGTCGTTGAAGCTTTCCGGTTGCACGATGGCGAAGCGCGCATCGCCATGGAAAGGCGCGGCGACGACGTATCCATTACTTGCGAATACCGTCATCGCGGTCAGGTAGTCGTTGGACAGGGGGCTGCCCTGCAGGCCATGCGAGAACAGCAGCAACGGATACTGTACCGCGGGATCGGCAAGCAGCGGAGCATCGGATCCGCGCTGCATGCGCGGAACGGCGCGTCCATTGGGCAGCGCATAATCCGCGCGTGAATTGCCTGGCGTGGTCGGATAGCACACGACGACGACGAACGGAATGGTATTGCCGGCAAAGGATCCGTACACGTCCGAGTTACCGGGTGCGGTGACCGTCGCCACCAGCGTATTGCCGGCATCTGAAAGCAGGTCGGTGATGTAGCGCGGCGAGCCGTTCGCGCGCGGGATGCCTTCCCAATAGGCATTCACGTCCTCGCCAGCCGCCATGCGGCTGAAGTCCTGCGTCACGTTGCTGCACGCAACTGCATAGGGTCCGGGCAGTGGCAGCGGCGGCACGACCTCCGTCGACGCTGCGCTCACCCAAAGGCTGCAACATGCGCCAAGTGCGCCGGCCAGACCAAGTGCCCAATGACGTGACATCCTCATTTGCTGGATCCTATCGATTCAAAAGTGTGAAAACAATCCGATCAGAATGATGATCGGAATCGGAATGCCAAGTACCCATAGCAGGATGGAACGCATAACGTGCTCCTATGGAATGGAATTGAAAGGAAGCCGTCAATCGTCGATCGGTACCAAGAATGCAGGTCACGATTCCATGTCTGCAAAGCGGTCACGCTGCCGACCACCGATCGTTGCGGCGAGACTCGCCACGAACGCTCCGGTCAGCAGAGCGACAAATGTCCACAGCGCACTCCCGGCCGCTGCCCGGCGCGCCTCGTCAGCCGCTGTACGCGCAGCAAGTTCCGCATCGGCGGCGACGCTCTTGGCCTGCGCGTATACGGCGTCGACGCGCAGTTCGGCGTTCGCCTGCGTCATGCCGTTGCGCGACGCAATGACCTGCGCGACATAGGTGCGGTCGGCGGTCGGCAACAAGCCTTTGCGCAGCGCTTCGGCCAGGATGCGTCCGACTTCGGGTCTCAAGTCCTGACCCGCATCGGGCTCTGCGCGATCGTTGCGGAAGAGGGAGTCCGTCAGGTAGCCGCTTGCGTACGGAAGCGAGTTCTGACTGCCGGGCGCTGGTCTGGCATTGCCTGTTGTGTCGGAGGTGCCCGGGATCGCCGCCGCGCCGAGTGCCGTGGCCGGGATTGGACCGCTGCCGACTGCGGCACTGGCGACTTTTGCCGCGGATCCGACAATCGAAGACGCCGCCGAGGCCAGAAACGTCGCCGTGATCACGACGCCGACCGCCCAGACGAGAAAACCGTGCGCAGTGTCGCGGAAATAGACTTCATCCGTGTGGACGTTCGCCCACTTGGTACGCAACCTGCCTGCCAGATAACCACCGACACCGGCAGCGATTGCCTGCGTCGCGATCAGCCAGACGATCGCCGCGATACCCAGCGTGGTCGCGCTTGCGCCAGATCCCGACCACGGGGAGATCGAGGAGAGGCCGAGGCCGACGCCGAGAAATGTCAGGATGAGCGCCATCGATGCCGCGACAAACGCACCGCCGATCACCGCGCTCCAGGAAACGCCCGACGCCGACGATTCCGCCGCCGATGGCGAATCTGTCAAATATTCGAGGCGCAAGGCTTCGCTGGGGTTGCTCAAATTGTTCATGGCTGCTCCTGAACGTCACGCGCGGGACTCGCCAACGCAGGTACGAGTCGGATCCTGGAGCAATGAACGCCGGTTCGAAATCGGACGTGGTCTGATTCGCATGTAGGACGCATCGGTGTATTGAACAATGCCATTCGCCACTCCGGGACCGTCCCTTGTCGCGCGTAGGAAGGGCACTTACGCATGAATCAGCCGTCGTCCGACTGACGACTTGTCGCTCACCGCGCATGATCTCGGCTCGCGAACACGCCGTTCGCCATACCGATACAGTGGAGTCGACCATGAACGTCTTTGAAAAGGTGCGGAGCACGCTGGGCGCTTATCCCGAAACGGATGTTCGCGGCCTCCTGCAAGCCGACCACGTACGTATACGTGAGCTTGCCAAGGAGCTCGCCGAGACCGAATCCGTGCCCCGGCGCAAGGCGCTGTTGCGCGATCTAAAGCCGCTGCTGGTGACGCATTCGCGTTCGGAGGAAGCCAGCGTCTATACACCCATGATGGGCCTGCGCAAATCGCCGGATTCGAGGGCGGCCGCCAACGAAGGCATGGTTGAGCACAACCTTGCCGACATCGTGCTCAATCGCCTTGCAGAGACGCCGGACGTCACGACCGACATGTGGAAGGCGCACGCGAAGGTGCTGCACGAAGCGCTCGAGCATCACATCAAGGAAGAGGAAGGCGCCCTGTTCGAGGAACTCGGTGAGCACTTCACCGATCCCGAGCGGGAAGACATGGCCATCCAGTTCGCGCAGGGCAAGGAAAAATTGCGGGCCGAACTGGGCGACGGCAATGGCACACGCAGTAAGGCAATGGCCGAGGCCACCTGACGCCAGGGACTGCAAGGCCGGCGGCGAGGCCGGCGACGAGCCCGGGTTTCCCGGGCCGAAGGCGTAGGACTTCCGCCTACACCTGAATCAGCGCGAGCCTGACTGACTCGCAGGCGAGGCTCTTCCATGATTATAATTGTGTTCTAGGGAGACCCGATCATGCGCTTGTCGTTGCGCTTCCTCGTGCCGCTTCTGCTCGCGCTGTCCTTGTTCGCCTGGGCGGCAGTGCCGCTTAGCGATGCGCTGATGACCCAGTGGTTCGTGCGCGACCTGGAAACCCGATCAAGGTTCATCGTCACGACGATCCAGACACAATTGGAGGAGCTCGTGCAATCCGGGTCGGATTTTCGCATCGGCGAATTTTTCGACAAGCTCACCCGGGACGAACGCCTGTATGCGGTCGGCCTATGCCGGGCGCCCTACACCGCAGCACCGATAAGCTCTGGCAACTTTCCGCCGGAATTGCTCGACTGCGCAAAAGTCGCCGCGCTCGCGGGCGACGCCTCCGCACTCCTGCACACGGAACTCGGCACGCTGAATGTATCGGTACGCACGATCGCGACCGGCGGCGCCGAGTCTGCGAAGCTGGTGCTCGTTCATGACATGAACTTTGTCGATCGTCGCAACGAGGAGGCGCGGCGCTATCTTTTCCTGTTCTTCCTTGCCCTCGCGCTGTGCGTTGCGTTGATAACCGTGGTCATCGTCCAGGTGTCGTGGCGAGGCTGGGTCAACGGCCTGCGATCATTGCTGCGTGGAGAGGGCATCATCCGCGGCAGGGGCGTAGCGACGGCCCCGGAGTTGCGGCCGATTGCCCGCGACGTCACCCAGCTGCTGCGTGAACTTGAGCTTCTGTATCGGCCGACAGACGAGAACCAGCAGCGCTGGAACAAGGAAACCTTGCGGGCCACGCTGCGCGGGGAACTTCGCGGCAACGACATTCTGGTTGTCTCGAACCGCGAGCCTTACATCCACGAGAAGCACAACGGCGCAATCGTCGTGCGGCGTCCGGCGAGCGGACTCGTCACTGCGCTCGAGCCTGTCATGCGCGCGTGCTCCGGGACCTGGATCGCCCACGGCAGCGGCTCCGCGGACAGGGAGACGGTCGATCGTCAGGACCGCGTCGATGTACCACCCGGACATCCCTTGTATCGCATTCGGCGTATCTGGCTCACGAAAGAGGAAGAGGCCGGTTATTACGGCGGCTTTGCCAACGAAGGGCTGTGGCCGCTCTGTCATATCGCCCACGTTCGCCCGACCTTTCGCAAGACCGATTGGGATTACTACCGTTTGATCAACGCGAGGTTTGCCGACGCGGTTGTGCGGGAGGCGAGCAGCGATGACCCAATCGTGCTCGTGCAGGATTACCACTTTGCGCTGTTGCCGCGCATGATTCGCGAGCGCCTGCCCAAGGCGACCGTGATCTCGTTCTGGCACATACCGTGGCCCAATCCCGAGGCGTTCGCCATCTGTCCCTGGCGCAATGAAATTCTCGACGGGCTGCTCGGCAGCAGCATCCTCGGCTTTCACACGCAGTACCACTGCAACAATTTTCTGGACACGGTCGACCGGGTGCTCGAGGCGCGTGTCGACCGCGAGCAATTCAACGTCACTTGTCGGGGCGAAGTCACCGCCGTACACGCCTATCCAATCTCGATCGAATGGCCGCCCGAGCCCTTGGCCACGGCGAAATCGATTGCGGATGCGCGCGAAGACGTTCGCGTCCGTCTGAGTCTTCCGCGCGGGCACCTGCTCGGCGTGGGCATCGAGCGTCTCGATTACACCAAGGGCATTATCGAGCGATTCAACGCGATCGAGCGGCTCCTGGAGATCCACCCGTACCTCGTCGGTCGCTTTAGCTTCGCGCAGATCGCATCGCCAAGCAGAGAGACGCTCGGCGCATACCGAGAGTACCGAGAGCGCGTGGAAGAACGAGTACACGAGATCAACGCGCATTTTTCAGGCGCAGCGAGGCCACCGATCATTCTGCTCGCGCAGCATCATGAACCGGAGTCCGTCTACGAGTTTCACCGCGCCGCGGATTTCTGCTTCGTCAGCAGCCTGCACGATGGCATGAACCTTGTCGCCAAGGAGTTCGTCGCCGCGCGCGACGATGAACGAGGGGTCCTGATACTTTCGCAGTTTGCAGGTGCTGCCCGTGAATTGCCGGAGGCGTTGATTGTCAATCCCTATGATGCTGACGAATGCGCGCATGCGTTGCATGTCGCGATCACGATGCCGCTTGATGAGCAGCGTGACCGGATGCGGCTGATGC
Source organism: uncultured beta proteobacterium (assembly GCA_963726915.1). Lineage (GTDB taxonomy): Bacteria > Pseudomonadota > Gammaproteobacteria > Burkholderiales > Casimicrobiaceae > PALSA-1003. The sequence goes on along the minus strand of CAVSEA010000026.1, from coordinate 628,290 downwards.
GCGGCCTCGTGCGCGAATTCAACGTCCACCGCTGGGCGGGTCGCATGCTGCTCGATGCGAGCGCCGTGCGGCAGCGCCGCCGCTTTGGTGCGGCAACGGGAGCTGGAAGGAGCAGTGACGCGCGCCTTGCCGTGGTCCGATGACGCTGGCAAACCGCCGGTAGCGGGCCTCGTGGTGCCCCGTTCATTCCGTATTCTGCGTCCGCCGCCGGCGTTGACCGACGACTATGCGCTCTTTCTTGACATCGACGGCACGCTCGCGGAGTTCGCCGCAGCACCGCAGCAGGTGCGAATCGACCAGAAGCTGATCGAGGCACTACCCATTCTGCGGATGCGGCACGGCGGTGCCCTGGCACTGGTGACGGGCCGCGCAATTACGGACGTGGATCGGATGTTCCCGGAACTCGACGTGCCGGTTGCCGGACAGCATGGCTGCGAGCGGCGCGATGCCCAGGGTACGATGCACCTGCACGCCTCGAATTCCGGGATTCTCCTGCAATTGCGCGCGCTCTTTGCGGCGTTCGCTGCACGGCATCCGGGTCTCATCCTTGAAGACAAGGGCGCAACGATCGCGCTGCACTACCGCCAGCTGCCGAATCTAGCCGATCACGTTCAGTCCGTTGCGCGCTCGACCTTCGACGCAGCCGGCGGCGCAGGCTACCACCTTTGGGAGGGCAAGCAGCTCGTGGAAATCCGGCCTGACGGACGAGACAAGGGCAAGGCCATCGTCGATTTCATGGGCGAACCGCCATTTGCCGGACGCAAACCCGTGTTCGTCGGGGACGATGTTACCGACGAAGACGGTTTCACGGCAGTCGAGGCATTGGGTGGGTGGTCAGTGAAAGTTGGCACGGGCCGGACCCGCGCGCAATATCGCCTGCCAAACATCGCTGCCGCCCACCGCTGGCTGCTGACCGGAGTCGCTATGGCGCTGCCTAACCGTGAGTGAAGATGCGCAATCTCGACCTTGCACTAGTCGGTAACGGTCGTATCGCTGCGTTGCTCGACAACGAAGGCACGATCGTATGGGGTTGCTTTCCGCGGTTTGACGGTGACGCAAAATTCTGCGCGTTGCTCGCAAACAGCACGGGTTCCGAGGCGCATGGTATGTGGTCGATCGACGTCGTGGACCGTGCTTCCGTGGAGCAGCAATACGTGACCAATACTCCGGTATTGACCACCCGGCTGCACGATCGCACGGGCGGGATCGTCGAGATAACCGACTGTGTGCCACGGTTTCACCTGCATGGCCGATTATTCCAACCGATGACCATCGTGCGTGCGATACGGCGAATCGCGGGCAATCCGCGTGTCGTCGTCAAGCTGCGCCCGAGCGAACGCTACGGCCGTGGAAGACCGGAGCGGACGATGGGCAGCAATCATATTCGCTATGTCAGCCAGGACGTCACGCTCAGGCTCACCACAGACGCGTCGTTGACGGCAATCGCCGAGGAACTGCCGTTCTTCGTGGAGGACCAGGTCACGATGATGTTGGGCGCGGACGAGACGATCGCCGGAAGCATCCCGCAGACCGGACGCCATTTTGTCGAAGAGACGCTCGTCTATTGGCGGGCGTGGGTGCGCCGACTCGCCATTCCGTTCGAATGGCAGGAAGCCGTCATACGGGCCGCGATAACGCTGCAACTCAATACCTATGACGACACGGGCGCCATCGTCGCCGCGATGACAACATCGATTCCCGAAGCTCAGGATTCCGGCCGCAACTGGGACTACCGCTACTGCTGGATGAGGGACAGCTACTTCGTCGTGAACGCTCTCAATCGGCTCGGTGCGACGGAAACCATGGAGAACTACCTTCGCTATATCATCGGCATCGCGGCGGGCGCACGCAACGGGTTCCTGCAGCCGGTTTACAGAATCAACGGGGACACCGTGCTGGCGGAGCAGATCGAGGACGCGCTCGATGGCTATCGTGGGATGGGGCCAGTGCGCGTCGGCAACGACGCCTTCCGCCAGGTGCAGCACGATGTCTACGGGTCGGCAATCCTGGCGGCGACGCACATCTTCTTCGACCAGCGTCTCGAACGGCCCGGCACCGTAGAGCTGTTCGAGCGTCTGGAGCCCTTGGGTCGCTTCGCAATTAATGCTCATGATCGGCCTGACGCGGGCATCTGGGAGCTTCGAGGCACGGCACGCGTCCACACCTATTCGAGCGTGATGTGCTGGGCCGCTTGCGATCGGCTGGCACGAATCGCGGCGAGGCTCGGACTGGAGGAGCGCTGCAGGGCATGGCGGGACGAAGCCGATAGAATTCGTGCCTTCATCACCACACATTGCTGGGACGACAAACGCGGCAGTTACATGGGGGCCGCCGGTGGTGCAGAACTCGACGCGAGCATGCTGTTGCTGGCGGAGCTCAATTTCGCGACAGCGACGGATCCGCGCTTTGTATCCACCGTACGTGTGATCGAGCGCGAGCTCAAGCGCGGTGACTATGTGTTTCGGTACATGGAGCATGACGACTTCGGCGTACCGCAGAACGCATTCGTTGTGTGCACTTTCTGGCTGGTCGATGCGCTCGCGGCGATTGGTCGTACCGCCGATGCCCGCGTCCTGTTCGAGCGCCTGCTGGCGCAACGAAACCGCCATGGCCTGCTGGCCGAACATATCGATCCCGTGACGGGCGAAGCGTGGGGAAATTTCGTCCAGACTTACAGCATGGTCGGCCTGATCAATGCTGCCATTCGACTTTCGATTCCCTGGGATGCCGCATTCTGACTGGTGCCACGCCACGCGTTAGGCCCCAGCGTCGTCGCGCACACGCATGACGGCCAAACAGTAGCTTGCCCACCGAACTTCAGATTTATGGCAGAGCTGCGGTTGGCGGCGAAGGCGCATCTGAAATCGCAATCTGCGCCAGTGCAAAGGTGACAACCAGACCCGATCCTCGATCGTGGAGGCCTTTTGTCATGCGTAGCGCGCCGCCGAACGCTTCCGCGCGTTCGCGAATGCCGAGCAGGCCGTGGCCGCCCTTCCGGGTGCTGGCGCCCTCGACCATTCCCTTGCCATCGTCCTTGATCGACAGCTCGACGAATCCGTCGGCCACTCTCAGGTCGAGCCGCACCTCCGCGGCGCGGGCATACTTTACGATGTTGGTGAGCGACTCCTGCATGATGCGAAACGCCGCGATCCCTGCCTCTTCGACCATCGGCTCCAGCCGTTCGGGAAACGCGCGCGTGCAGCGGATGCCGGTCGTCTGTTCGAAACTTGCACAGTAGGCGTCGAGCGCGCCGGCGAGCCCGAGTTCCCGAATCATGACCGGACGCAGGTCGGAGATGATGCGCCGGCTGATTTGCGTCGTGGCGGTGAGCGTTTCAGCGAGACGTCGCGCCAGCACGGAAATGTCGTCAAGATCGGTCTCCGCGAGCCGTCGGGAAATGATGGTCAGGTCCATCATCGCGACCGACAGGTGCGCGCCGAGTTCGTCGTGAAGTTCGCGCGCGAGTCGACTGCGCTCGTTTTCGGCAACCCTGATCAGGTTCTGATTGAGGGCCTTGAGCTGCGCCGTGCGTTTCTGGAGCGCGGCGGTGCGCTCCTCTACCTGCTCCGCCAGCGAGATCCTGAACTCGTCGAGTGCGATCTCGATCATCTTTCTATCGTCGATGTCGAGTGCGACACCGAGCCACGCAGTGGTTCTCCCTGCAATATCGCGCATCGGCTCTGCCCGTGCCAAGTGCCAGCGAAATGCACCGTCGCTGCCGCGACGCAGCCGCACCTCGGTTTCGAAGGGTTCATCATGTTGGATGGCACGTCTCCAGGCGGCAATGACTTCGGCGCGGTCTTGCTCGCTGACGACGGACGACGCTCCCGTGGCGATGGTTTGTTCAAGACTCAGCCCGGTGTAGTCGATCCACTGCCGGTTGCAAAAGGTCATCTCGCCCTTCACGTCCGCCGTCCAGATGATCTGCGGCGACACCTCGGTGAGAATACGGTAGCGTTCCTCGCTGCCGCGCAGGTCGGTCTCGGCTTGCAGGCGGAGCCTGAAATACCGATGGGTCGCCCAATACAGCGCCGAGATTGCGAACAGGGCCAGGAGGCTCGCGAAAATGACGGTCGTCCGCGTGTATAGAACTGCGCGTTGAAACTCGACGGTCAATTGCTCTCGAATCGCCGTCTCGCGAGCGTGCATGGCGCCGATGTGATTGCGGATCGCGTCCATCACCACCTTGCCGGGGGCGTCGCTCGTGGCCTCGGTCGCGGCGGCGCGCATCGGTCCCGACTTGTTCACCGATTCGATGGTCGCAAGCAGTATGGCCCACTTGTCGTCCGCCAGGCCGCGCAATATCTCCAGGCTCGACTTCTGGACGGGATCATCTCCGGTCAGGACGGCTACGTCGGCAAGCGCTTCGGCGTAGTGAGCCTTGGCGTTGCGGTAAGGCTCGAGCATCGCTTCGCGGCCGACCAACGCGTATCCGCGCGCTGCGGTTTCGGCATCGACCAGCAACGCCTGCAACCGATCCAGCGCATGGCCCGCAGCCACCGTGCGCTCGAGTCGATCACGCGCGGCAATCTGGTTGCCGGACATCACGAGGTAGCCGACATCGAGCGCGATGATGATGGCCATGCAGAGGAGCACGGCGCCGACAATCTGCCAGGGCATGCTGCCGGAGGTTGTCGGAAGCAGTGCTGCGTTGTACCGATCGGCAGCGATAGGCGGTTGCGTTTTCACGCGACCCACCATACACGATAGCCGCAGGTGCGCCAATCGGTGCGCCGGGACGCATCATCGGCGAACGCTCGGAAACATGCGGACGATCTGCGGCAGGGCGGTATTGCTTGTCAATTCGCATCCGTCCTACAGCAGAATAGGAATCCGCTGATTGGGACGCCTGCCCGACAAATGCAATATCGATGAAGGTTCGGGGTGGCGCCCAATGGAATCACCCTTGGCCCATGACCCGTCGGCCTACTCATTCATGCGCAGGGAGTAACAATGATAAAGAAACCCTTTTTGACCGACGTCAAGACCTTGCGCAAGCGCGCCCGTCAGCACATCGAGGAAGGCGCCGTGACGTCGAGCTACGGCGGCGATACGGCGACCGCCATCAAAGTCCTCAACGATGCGCTCGCGACCGAGATCGTATGCGTGCTGCGGTACAAGCGCCACTACTTCATGGCCAAAGGGATACACGCGGCACCGGTGGCCGCCGAGTTCCTGGAGCACGCCAACGACGAACAGGCGCATGCGGACCGCATCGCCGAGCGGATCGTGCAACTGGGTGGCGCGCCGAATCTTTCTCCCGAAGGCTTGCTGACGCGCAGCCACACCGAATATGTCGAAGCCGGCAACGATCTGATCGCGATGATCAAGGAAAACCTGGTCGCCGAACGCATTGCGGTCGACAGCTACCGGGAGATTGCGACGTATTTTGCGGGCTTCGATTCGACCACGCGTAAGATGATCGAGGACATCCAGGCAGAGGAGGAGGAGCACGCCGACGACCTCGCCGACCTGCTGGAAGGCCTGCCGAAAGGTTTCAAGACGTAGCGTCGCGCGGCAACGTCACGACGACGGTCGTGCCCTTGCCGGCTTCGCCCGAGATGGAAAGCGTGCCGCCGAGTTGCTCCGCACGTTCGCGCATGCCGCGAATGCCATGCGATGTCTGCTTGCGCATGTCGTTGTCCGCGATGCCGACGCCGTTGTCTCGAATCTGCATGATGTAGGCGACCGGCGTCTGCGTGAGGTCGATGTCGACGACCGTGGCCTTGGCGTAGCGCGTGACGTTGGTGATGGTCTCCTGGAAGATCCGGAACAGCACCAGGGCTTGCGCGCGGTCGATGACCAGATCGGGCTCCGGCGAGCGCAGCTCGAAACGCATCGCCGACTGCTTCCGGTATTCGCCGATCTGCCAGCGCATCGCCGACGATAGACCAAGGTCGTCGAGAATGCTCGGGCGCAGGTCGGTGACGATCTTGCGCGTGGCGGTGACCGCCGACTCGAGCAGGCTCAGCATGCCGGTATATTTCTCGGCAGCACCGGCCGGCGCCGACGACTGGTGGTCGATGAGCCAGTCGAGATCGATCCGCAGCCCCGTGAGCGTCGACCCGAGCTCGTCGTGCACTTCACGCGCAATCCTGGCTTTTTCCTCCTCGCGGACGGTTTGCAGGTGGCGCGACAGCGACCGCAGCTCCTCGCGCGATCGCTCGAGTTCGAGCTGCGCGAGCCGGCTTTGGGTGTCGTCGAACACGACGCCGTCCCAAATGGTCGAGCCCCCATCGCCGCGGCGCGACTTGGCGCGAATGGTGATCCACTTTTCGGTCGCTTCGTGGGCAGCCTGCAGGCGGCCCGCCCAGGTCCAGGTCGTCTGGCGCTCCGCCGAGTCCTCGAGTGTCGCCAGCAAGTTGCCGCGGTCGGCCGAGCTCAGCAATCCGAAGAATTTCTCGGCGTCGGCGCAGATAGCGGCCGGTTCGACTCCGGTGACTGCGAGGCTGCCTTGACTGACATACAGGAACTTCCGCATCAGGTCGGTTCCGCGTTCCAACTTGAACACCATCCCCGGAACGTTGGTCGTCATTCGCTGATAGCGCTCTTCGCTTTCCTTCAATGCGACTTCGGCGGCGCGTCGCTGCGTATTGTCGTAGCAGGAACAAAGAAAGCCGGCGAAAGTTCCGTGTATGTCGTGGTAGGGGCGTGCGGTGCAGATCATCGAGCCGTAGCTGCCATCGGCCCGACGCAGGCGGAACTCCTGCTCGAAGGACTGTCTGGCAGGGAGCATGCGGCCGAAGTTGTCGTTCCACGCCTTCCGGTCGTCGGGATGCATGGCATCCAGCCAGCGATCGCCGCGCTGATCGTCCATCGCGAGCCCGGTATAGTCCAGCCACGCCTGGTTGAGATAATCGCACGCACCACTTGGGTCGGATCGCCAGACCAGGTTCGGAAAGCTGGAGAACAGCGAGAAGTAGTGGTCGCGTGCTCGCTCGGTCTGCTCGCGCAACTCGATGCGCGGCGTTGCGTCGCGGGTGACCACGGCGAATCCCCGCAGGTGCGTCTGCTCGTCGCGAATCGCGGAAATGATGTCATCGGCGCAAAAGCGTGTTTCATCCTTGCGCAGGTGCCAGCACTCCTCCTCGAACCAGCCGCGGCGGGTCGCGACGACCAGTTCGTCTTCCGCGGGAACCTTGCGGTCGGGAGGGTACAACACGGAGAAGTGCCGACCCATGATCTCGCCGGGCGGATATCCATAAAGGGCGTGTGCGCCTGCATTCCAGCTGGCGACCTTGCCCTCGGTGTCGAGCATGTAAATCGCGCAGTCCTTGACCGAATTGATGATGAGTTGCGTACGCTGCTCGCTCTCGCGCAGCCTTTGCTCCGCGTGCTGGCGCCGGGCCACGTCCTGGCTCAGCTGCGCGTTCGCCAGGCCGAGCGCGCGCGCGCGCCGGCGCGCCGCCTGGAACAGGTACGTGGCCAGGCCGAGCAGGGTGGACAGCAGCGCACCGATCGCCAGTACCGCCGCAGGCAGCGGCGAGCGGCCGCGCGCCACGAAATCCTCGGTGGGCGTGACCCGAAGTACCCAACGCACGTTGTTGACAGCGACCGGCAATTCCTGCGCCCAATCCTCGCTCGCCCGCGGTGTCTCGGCCGGCGCAGTCAGCTGCACCTGCGCGTCTTCCAGCAATTCGAAGTGATGGTTGGAAAAGCGGCCGTCGATGAGCGACTTGAGCCACTGGTCGCCAAGCACCGACGACACCAGGCCGCGAAACTCGTCACCCTGGTACACCGGCACATAGACGACGACCCCTCTGCCGCCGATCAGCAGATTGATAAAGGGGCTCAGCGTGGTCTTTCGGCTCGTCGCAGCGAGCTGCGCCGCACCTCGGCGCGCGGGGTCTGAGAGTATGTTGAAACCGATGGGGGCGCTATTGTATGGCGCAACCCACTTGATGGTGTAGTCCGGGCCCGACCAGGCGATCGACCGCAGTTCGCCGACGTCCTTGAGGATGGTTGCACCTTCTCGCTGCCAGACATCCGCGTTGAAAGGGTGGATCGACATCCGATCGGCGAGTCGCTCCACCACGTCGATCCGATTGCGCAGGTCGCGCTCGATGGCGCCGCGCGCGCCGGACGCGGTGAGCTCAGTACCGTGACGGACGTAACGCGTCTCCTGGTTCAGCGCCGCCCGCCATACGACGAGGGTGCAGATGAACACGGCGATTCCGACGATGACGGGCGCGAAGCGTCCCAGTGTCCGGCGCTCGTGTTCGCCGCCCATCAATGTGTAGAGGAGCAGGGTCGTCGAGAGCAGAATGAACACGAGCGAACTGGTTCGTTCGTCGCCCTCGAGCTGCAGCGACTGCGACGCGATGCTGCTGCCGCTCCATGCGCCGAAGGCAATCAGCAGCGAGAGCGCCAGCGCGGTCGACGCCAGCAATCCCAGGGATACTGTTCGCCATGGCCGCCGTTGCGAACCTGGAACCAGGAAGGCCAACGCGATCGCCAACACCAACGCGACGAGCGCCGTCAGCACGCCAATGGCGTTGTAGTCGCCGGCGCCGAATCGCAGCCAGGGATTGGCGAGAATCGGGTGAACACCGACAACCTGCGGGAAGACGTAGCCCGCAATGCGCAAGCTGCCGATGAGGAACACGACGGTCGCGCATAATCTTCCGGCCGCCCTCAGTCCCGTCGCATACGTTAGCAGGGAAGCGCCGCACAGCACGATTACCCAGGCCGTGTCGTATTGCAGCCGGTCCAGGCCGGCGATCTGCAGAATCTGCGGCCCGTTGTGATAGGTCACCAGCACCGATACCGCAAACGAGGCGATGACCAGGCCAATCGCGAAGAGCAGCGCCGAAATCCAGATATCGGGGCGTGCCAAGGCGAGTCTTTGCATGGTGGCGATATCTGGTGGCGGGCCAGCAGGCCGCGGCGGCGAGGATCGCCTGATGCGCTGCGGTCGCGGGCACGCCGGAGCGTTGGTAAGACGCATCATACTTCATGCGCGCGCAAGGCTCATGCCAGCGGTACGGCGCATGCGGCAGGTGATTTGCTGTGGCGGTTCCACCTTGGCGGCACCTGCGCGTTTCTACAAAATCGGTAAGTATATTTGCAACTTCGTCGCCCGCACGCAACCGATTGGCTCGGTATTGGTCGCCCCGCGCGGCCGCCGTACGCTGCACGCGGCGTACTCGAGTCCAGCCTGGCACGACATTTGCGACGCCACGGGTGCAGGAGGATCGAGACTCGGGAATTTCAGGCTATCCCTCCCATGGCCCGTTTTCGAGTCTCGGTCCGGCTGCACTTTTTCAACCGATGCAAAGCGAAGGACCTCCAATGACGCGGATGCTTGCCAGAGTCGCGCTCTACACCTTGGCGCTGGTCGCGCTGGTCGACATGGCGCGGTATCGCCGGCAACAACTGAACCACCAAACCCGCAAGGAAGCGCTGGCGAGGTGGGAAGACGAAGGCGGGTCGCTACCTACTCCGCATTGACCGGATCGATCGCGCACGATGCGGGCATAGTGCATCGCCTGTAGGAACGCGTCCTACGTCGTGCCCGTAGCGGACTACAGCATTTACAGAGGCCCGCCGATGGCGCCGACGAGCGCCAGACGTGACCATGAGTCGTCAGGAATCCAACAACGACGGAGTGGGTCATGTTCGGACAGATCGAGAGCCAGGCAAGCCTGGCGAAATACCCGACCTCGGGTCGTGAATCGCCATCCAGGGCCGCAATGGCAGTCGCCGCGGGAGTCGAAGGTAGTCCTCGCGCCGGCCTCGAGCACTTCGGCGCGCTGTACGGCGCCTGCCTTCCGATGCGACAGCTGTTTGAAAAGATCGAGCGCTTGTCCAAGTCGACGGCTCCGGTGATCATTCTCGGCGAGAGCGGGTCCGGAAAGGAACTGGTCGCGACCACGCTGCATCAGCTTTCGAATCGATCCACGCAGCCATTCATCGCGGTCAATTGCGGAGCGATCGCGGAAAACCTGATCGAGAGCGAATTGTTCGGCCACGAGCGGGGCAGCTTCACCGGCGCGTCCCGCACGCATCGTGGATGCTTCGAACGCGCGAGCGGTGGAACACTATTCCTCGATGAAGTCACGGAAATGCCCGTCGAAATGCAGGTGCGGCTGCTCCGCGTACTCGAAACCGGACGCTTCTGCCGGGTCGGAGGCGATCATGAAATCGCGACGGACGTAAGGGTGGTCGCCGCCAGCAATCGCGACCTGCAACAGTCGGTCGCTTCCGGACGCTTGCGCGAGGACCTGATGTATCGCCTTTGCGTGATTCCGGTCAGCGTCCCCGCATTGCGCGAGCGCGGCGACGACGCATTGCTGTTGGCGGACATGTTCCTGCGCCAATTGAATGACGAACATTGCCTGGAGAAGCACCTCAGCGATCGCGCCAAAGCGCGCATTCTCGACTACCCTTGGCCTGGCAACGTGCGCGAGCTGAAAAACGTCATCCACCGCGCATTCGTGCTTTCGGACGATGAAGTCGACGTCGACATGGAGGCCACCGCGCGCCCGGAGACGCCACCAGCTGGCGCCGTTGGGTTCGTGGCAGCGAGTGCGGCGCACGTCGGAGCTGGAGCGGTAGCGTTTGGTGAATCCTTCACCGTGCGCATACCGGTCGGGATGTCCCTCGACGCCGCAGAAAAGGCACTCATCACGGCGACCTTGCAGGCGGTAGCCGGGAGCAAGTCCAAGGCTGCGCATGTGCTCGGCATCAGCCTTAAGACGCTCTACAACCGTTTGCATGCGTACGACGATGCCGCAGCTGCGCTTCGAGCAAGTTCAATCGCGGAATGCACCGCGCTCGCGGCGTAGATTGCTACCGCGACGCCACTTGGGCCATGGGCTTATAATGTCGGATGCCAGCACTAGCGAACTCGGGTTTGGTGCCATAGCCAAAGACAGCGCAGTGACGACAGCAAAGACACGTGTATTGATCGTCGATGACCACGCGGTCGTTCGCGCCGGCTTCAGGCAACTGCTCGAAGCGACCGATGACATCGAAGCCACTGGGGAAGCCGGAACCGCGGCGGCGGCGCTGAGCCTCGCCGCCACCGGGCGATTCGACGTAGTGCTGCTGGACATTTCGCTGCCGGACGCAGGCGTGCTGGAAACCGTGAGTGCGCTCAGGCGCAAGCATCCGGAATTGCCGATCCTCGTCGTCAGCATGCACGCAGAGGAGCAGTACGCCGTCAATCTCCTGCGCGCGGGAGTGAGCGGATTCTTCCCGAAAGCGGGCGAAGCGAAGGACATGCTGCAGGCCATCCGGACGATCGCCGCCGGGAAGAAGTACATCAGTTCGACACTGGCGCAGGCGCTGGCCATGGAAGCCTCCGGCGGGACGCCGGAACCGGTCCATCGGCAGCTCTCGACGCGCGAGTTCCAGATATTCGTCCAGTTGGCGGCAGGCAAGACCGTCACCGACATCGGCGACGAACTCTGCCTGAGCGTGAAGACGGTTAGTACCTACCGCACACGCATCCTCGAAAAAATGAATCTGTCGCGTAACGCCGAGTTGACCGCCTATGCGCTGCGCAACAACCTCATGAGCTGACGCGTCGACCGATGAATGAACAGCCGCGACGAGTCTTCGTCGTCGAAGACTCCGAGTTGATCCGCAAGAGGATCATCGAGAACGTCGGCTCGATGGGCGGCTTCGACGTCGTCGGCTTCGCCGAGTCCGCGGACGAGGCGGTCGAGTCGATCGCCAGGCTGCGGCCGGACATCGTGATCACCGACATCCAGCTCAGGGAAGGTTCGGGGATCGACGTGGTGCGGAAAGTGCGCGCGGATCCCTACGTGCCGCGGCCCCGCATCTATGTCCTGACGAACTACGCGTTCCCAGAGTACAAGCGGCAGTGTTCGGCCGCCGGCGCCGACGAATTCTTCGACAAGTCATCCGAGTACGATCGTTTTCTCTCCTTGATGCAGCGCGCGGCGTAGTTCGTACGTGCATCCGGCGGTGCATTGCGCCGCCTCTTCCCGGTAGTTCTCGTCTCACTCCTTCGGCGCCGTCGTGGCACGGCGATTGCATTGCTTTCTGCAGCAAGTGACGCAGCGGCTGGAACCGGTAATCGCTACCCGTGCCCGCTGCATTCCCGGTAATTTTTGCTCGATTGCGAGCGGAAAGGATTACAAATGTTGCACTATGCAGCGGTATTTTTCGTGATTGCCCTGATCGCAGCGGTCTTCGGCTTTACGGGGATCGCAGTCGGCGCGGCAGAAATTGCCAAAGTGCTGTTCGTGATCTTCCTGATCCTTTTCATCGTCTCGCTTATCGCCGGAATGTTCCGGCGCGGGCCTTGAAAATCGTATCACGACGAGAAAGCCGGACCATGCGTGCAGCGGATTGGGCTCAAGGAAGCGTGATGGCATTGTTCGTCGCCACCGTGACGGTCGGGCTTGCGGCTTGCAGTCCGGGTGATGACAAGCCGGCGCCCGCGCCAAGCGTGACGCAGGCGCCGGCGCCTGTGGCAATTCCGCCGAGCGCGCCGGACACGACGCCCAAGGCCGGCGACGTGTTCAAGGACGGCGGCGCCAACGAATCCAAGACGTCGTCGAACGAGCAGCAGAAGGATCCAATGCACACGATGACCAAGCGCGAGGAGTCGACGGCGATGCCAATGGCCGGGCAAGCGAACGATCATTCGACGCTCGCGCCGGGCAAGGGCAAGCAGTGAACTCCATCCAGATGCCCGGCATCGAGTCAGGAAGTGTTCTCCACGGGGATCCCTGGGGCGGAATATGCTGAAATGGGCAGTGATTTTCTTCGTGATCTCCGTGGTCGCCGGCGTGTTCGGATTTACGGGTGTAGCTGCAGGTGCGCAGTCGGTCGCAAAGCTGCTTTTCTATCTGTTTATCGTCCTGTTTCTCATCGTGCTCGTGTTTGGCGTGATAGCGGGACAAACGCTTTTCTAATATCGACATGAGGGGTATGCAATGGAACTTACTAGTTCGACACTCGATCGCAAGACCAATCAAGCGCATCAGGTTGTGGATGACGTCGCCAGGCAGGCTGCGGACAAGGTGACGCCGGCAATCGATCGCGTTGCGCAGGCAGCACACGACACCGTCGACAAAGTCGCCGGTGCGGCGGCGCCCGCAGCGGAGTGGATGAAGCAGAATGCCGATCAGCTCAAGCAACAGCAGGACGCTCTGATGGAATCGTGCCGAGGCTATGTCCGTGAACGGCCACTCGCGGTTCTGGGCGTTGCAGTGGTTGCCGGTTACCTGTTCGGTCGTCTCACCCGCTAATGCCGGCATCGGGCGCGAGCACGACGGAGGCACCTCTGTCGGACCAGCAGGAAGCTGTCGTTCCGTTGTCAGCCGCGGTCCGTGAACTATTCTCCGGACTGCGTGCGGGCGCCGCGGATGTGGCGGACCTGGTTGCGGCAGAGGCGCACGTCGCCTTAGGGCTGCTGACGTCGATGGTGGTATCCGCAGTGGGCGCGGCAGTGCTTGCTGTGTTCGGCTTGGCCGGACTGGCCGCGGGATTGGCGACGCTATTGATCGAGCAAGGCACTGCGCCAAGTACGGCGATTCTTGTCGTGGCACTACTGTGCGTGATCGGCAGCGTGTCGCTCATGCTCAATTTGCGCATACTGGCGCGGCGCGTGCTGTTCGCGCGCTCGCGCGCGCATCTTCGCGGCGAGCAGCGAGGCATCTAAGCCTGTGGCTGCGCTCGGAACGGACTACGACGTCGTACTGGCCGACGCGCGGCTGATCGCGCGGAGTGCAGCGGTGCGAGCGGATTGGCGACGGCTGAAGCTGAGCGGTCGCCACTCGCTGGCGGCGCCGGGCGTGATCGTCAGCGTCGCGGTTGCCGCTGCCATGTGGGGCGCGCGGTCGCCTTCGCCGCGAACACTCGCGACGTGCAAGTGCGCAAAGCCCGAGGGGAGACTTTCACGGGCGATTCTTGCGGCCCTGTTCGGACCGCTTCTGAAACGCGCGGTCGAGCGTGGTGTCGAATTGTTTCGCGACGACCGCGATGCGCCCGCATCGACGGAATCAGATACTCAAGCGCGCACCCCATACTCGGCGTTTTCTCGCCCGTGATGCGCGCGCTTCGGGGGAGGCTGTCTGCAATGACGGCGAACGCGACGCCTGCCGGCGCCGAGTTGGCGAACCATGAGTCGCCCGCTCCGACCACCGCTTCCGTGCAGGATGGCGAAGGGGAAGCGCGAGCGCGTCCAGTCAATATTCGAACGCTCACCCTGTGTGTCATCACCGTCATCCTGGTGCTGTTCGCCTTGCGGACCGCTGCGGCATTCTTCATCCCGCTGCTGCTGAGCCTGTTCCTCAACTATTCGCTGGCCCCTGTCGTCGCAAAGTTCTCGCGCCTGGGCGTGCCGCGACCGATCGGGGCCGCGATCGTCGTGGGGCTCGTGGCGGCGCTCGTGGCCGGAGCGTTCTACCGCGTCGGCAACGATTTCGCGCTCGTGCTCGAACAGTTGCCGTCGGCAGTCCAGCGTGTACGCCTCTCACTTACTGAGTCGCAGCGCCAGCATGCCGGCGCGCTCGAGCACGTGCAGCGCACCGCGACCGAATTGGAGAAGCTCGCCAATGTGGCGGCCGCGCCCGCACTGCCTACCGCGCCTGCGGTGCGAACCGCTGCTACCACCCCGGCGACCGAAAAGGCGATCGACCTGCGGTCGATGCTGCTGGTGGGAACGAGCAACGTGTTCTTCGCGCTCGGACAGCTCATGTCGGTGTTGTTCCTGACGTACTTTCTGCTGGCGGCGGGGAACCTGTTCCGCCGCAAGCTCGTCAGTGCCGTTGGTCCGTCGCTGGCTTTGCGCAAGACGACTTTGCGCATCCTCGACGACATCGACCGGCTCAATCAACACTACTTTGCCGTGGTGCTGCTGGTCAATGGCGCGGTGGGCACCGTCACCGGACTGGGCCTCTATGTCCTGGGAATGGACCAGCCCGTCGTTTGGGGTATCGCCGCAGCCATCCTGCACACGATTCCGTATCTCGGATCGGCCGTGGTGAGCGGTGCGGCCGCGCTCACCGCCTACGGCCAGTTCGGTACGCTGCAGTCCGCGATGCTGGCGGGTGGCGTGCCGCTACTCGCGGCGGGCATCCTCGGTGTCGGTCTGCAGACCTGGCTGATGGGACGCGCTGCGCGGATGAATGCGCCAGCAGTATTCATCGCGTTGCTGTTCTGGGGAATGATCTGGGGCGGTTGGGGCCTGCTGCTCGCGGTACCGGTCATGGTCGCGATCAAGACGGTGTGCGACAACGTCGTCCGCCTCAAGCCGATCGGCGCGATCCTCGGCCCATGATCCGAGCTTGCGCGACGCATCGCGCATAGCACGATTTACATGGGCGCCTGGGAAGTTTTACACGGATGCGCGATTCCGTGCGCGCGCTGGCTCGCAAGTCACTGTTCTTCCTCACATCGAGCGTTGGCACATCGGTTGCTAAACAGTTGTTGCAACTGTTCGCTGGAATTTTTCCTCGTCAACCACAAGGAGCACACCATGAACTGGGATCGCGTCGAAGGCAATTGGAAACAGATGTCCGGAAAGGTCAAGCAAAAATGGGGCAAGCTGACCGACGATACGCTGACGCAAATCGAGGGTCAACGCGACCAGCTCGTCGGGAAGATCCAGGAAGCCTACGGGATCAGCCGCGACGAGGCCGACGAGCAAGTCAAGGAATGGGAAAAACTGAACTGACCGGACCAGGCGGGCGGCGGGACGTCGCCCCTGAAATTCAAACTTGAAGCGAGGTACGAACATGAAATTGACCTTATCCGAAATGCTTTGCGTTGGGACACTGGGCCTGTTTGCCTTCGGGGCCCAGGCAGCGACCGATACCGACAAGAACATCAAGAACCAGTACAACGCCGCGGTCAGCCAG
The DNA here is from genome assembly GCA_963726915.1 of uncultured beta proteobacterium. GTDB lineage: Bacteria > Pseudomonadota > Gammaproteobacteria > Burkholderiales > Casimicrobiaceae > PALSA-1003. The sequence continues at coordinate 612,451 of CAVSEA010000026.1, read as the reverse complement.
GCGGACGCCGACTATAAGGCGGCTGTTGCGATGTGCGACGGCAGGCAGGGCAACGACAAGGATGTCTGCATGCAGCAAGCCAAGGCAAACCGGGACAAGGCCAAGGCGGATGCCAAGGCGTCACGGAAGTCACAAGACGCAGTCGCCGATGCCCGCGACGACAAGCTGGAAGCCGACTACAAGGTCGCGAAAGAGAAATGCGACTCCTTGTCGGGAGATGCCAAGGACGCCTGTATCGCCACGGCGAAAATGAAATACCACCAGTAGAAGCGTCAATCTTGTGTCGCAGTGACGAACGCGCCGGATGGCGCGTTCGCCACTTTTGCTCGTCGGGCGAGCGCGTGACACGTCTGCGACTGTTCCTGTCTGTCGGTGGGGCTCCTACAACGGAATCCGACGCACACCGATATTTCCTGCATCGAAGCCGCCATAGACTTTCCCCATTGCCAAAAGTCACAACGGTGACGAGAGGAAACAGCCAATTGTCTGGCCAAAGGAATCGATGAAGACCTTTCACATCGACTGCGAATTGAACTACGACGTCAGCGAGCAGACGTTGTTTTTGCTGAGCATCGCGGTGCCCGCCACCGATTCGCAGCACGCCTGTGCGGAATCGATCGCGACCAGCACCGGGTCGACGGTGGAGCAGTTGCGGGCAGGCGGTTCCGAGAATCGGCTGCTTCGCTTCGTCGCGCCACCCGGTCCGCTGACGATTCGCTACCTGGCCACCGTGGACGTCCACCGCCCAATGCCGGCGGACAGCGAGGGTGAACTGCCCCTGCGGGCGCTTCCGGTCGAGGTGCTTCCCTACCTCGTCGCGAGCCGGTACTGCGAGTCCGATCTGTTGTTTCCGCAAGCCTGGCGGCAGTTCGGTCATCTCCCAAGGGGTGCATCGCGCGTACATGCCATCTGTGAATGGATTCGCAACAACATCGAATACAAGGTCGGAACGTCGCATGCGCTATCGACGGCGCGCGACGCGCTGGGGGCGAAGGCAGGGGTATGCCGCGACTTTGCGCACATCGCGATTGCGTTTTGCCGCGCACTCAACATTCCCGCCCGATTCGTCACCGGGTACGCGAAGTACGAGGAGCCGCCGCCTGACTTTCACGCGGTTTTCGAAGCCTACCTCGAGGACGGCTGGCACCTGTTCGATCCGACCGAATTGTCGCCGGTGGCGGATCTCGTGCGCATAGGGACTGGAAGAGACGCCTCCGAGGTGGCGTTCGCGACTTTCTTTGGCGGAGCGCGCTTGCGCTATCTGAGCCCGCTCGTCGAACGCGCCGGGGACTTGCATCCTGCCAAGTCGCTGGTGTCGTTGCAGCAACCGGGCGCGGGAATATTGCTCGCCGCCTGACCCGGGCAACGTAGCACGTCGATGGCGTCAACAGCCGTACTCATTCATCAACTTTCTAAGGAGCACCGAAATGAATACTCGATACAGCCTAGGATTGACGGCCACTGCCGCGTTCGCGGCTGCACTGGCTCTCACCGCCTGCGATCAGCGCGCGAACACACCGGTCGCCTCTGCGCCGACCCCGGGCGCATCGCAGAAGGTTGCGGCAGCTACCGACAAAGTCGCGGTCGCGGCCGATGACACGGCGCTGACGGCCAAGGTCAAGGCAGCGCTGCTGGCGGAACCCGGCCTGCGCTCGCTGCAGATCAGCGTGGACACCAACAAAGGAACGGTGACGCTGTCGGGGTCGGTCGACACACCGACGTCTCGTGAGCGCGCCAAGGAAGTGGCCAGCAGTGTGGCCGGCGTTGAGACGGTCGTCGACCAACTTACGATCAAGTCCTGACGATGCCCGACGTTTCCGCTTTGGCGTCGGGCGCGTATCGCCGAGGTGGACGGGATTCGGAATGAACCGGCCGGGTCGATGCTGCCTGACCCGGCCGGTGGGGGAATTTACATTGACTCGAAGCGCGCCGGGAGACGCATCATGCGTGTTGCACAGACGGTGCAGCTTCCCAGTACGGACGCGTCCCGAAGTAGTTATGAATGAGCGCGCCCCACTGCTGCACGAATCGATCGGGCGCGTAACCCCGCTGTACGGTCGGCGCCCTTTCGATCCAGTCGATGTGGGCATTGATGCGCAGGCGCCTTGCCTGGGGATCACCATGAATGGCATTCCACGGAACGCACACCAGGGGTTTGCCATGCTTGCGCGTGCCGAGTGCAATGACGGCATATGCCAGCCTCCCCGTGGACAAGTCGAGCATGATGTCGCGGAGCGATCCAATGGGCCTGCCCTGCTGGTCGACAACGGCGCTACCGATGACGGTCTCGGCTCCGACGATGCCGAAAATCGACGCGTCCGTGGGCAGGTCGTTGGAGTTGTGAGCGAAAGGCATCGTGGTCTCCAGTTGATTGATCCGATGTGGGGTACGCCGATGTCGCCATGGCGCCTAGGAATGATGTGCGACGCGCGACCGCGCAACAATCCGGTGTATTCCGGTTTATATGTAGGAGCCTGTACGACCGGCGTCGGACGCAATCCTACGTAGACGGAGTCGCGACGATCTCAAGGGACAACCATGGTCAACATCATCGCTGCGCAATTCGACGATTTCGCACACGCTGAAGCGGCATTGCGTGCACTGTCCGCATCCGGGGGACTGGAACCGGATGACATCGACCAGGTGGTGCTCGGTGCGCCGGGCCGGCACGACCGCTATCCCGCGGGTGGAGACCAGGACGCCGACGCACGTGCCGCGGACGGCGATGAAGGCGCATTGAGCGGCGCCGCCGTGGGCGCGGCTGCGGGCGCCATGACCGGCATGGCCGCGGGTGCCTTGCTCGGCCCGGTTGGAGTCGCCGCAGGTGCGGCGGTCGGCGCCTATGGCGGATCCTTCGCGGGTGCCCTTGGCAGCATGGGCGACTCGTCCTCGGCGGATGCTGTCCTGCCTCGCCCAGCCGGTGTCATGGTCATGGTGCATGCACCAGCGGCAGCGCAGCGCGAGATCGCGCTGCACGCCTTTCGCGACAACGGCGCACGAAGCATCGAGGAAGCTGAGGGCCAGTGGCAAAACGGAACTTGGGTGAACTTCAACCCGGTGGCGACGCCGCTTTGGCTGGTGCCTCCATCGGTGCCGGAAAGGCCGACTGAAGAACGGAAGTAACTGCACAGCGCGCGCGGTAATGCGTACAGCGTCCTGTAAAGAATGCAAGGCGCCGCCGGTCGCTGCAAGCTAAGCGGCTGATTCGACACGCGGCGAAACGTGGCACGCCTCGTGCATCATCGTTTGTGTAACAGCAGTATTCCGACACTCGAAAGGATGAACGATGAAAATGCTCAGCACATTGCTCGCAATGGTGTTTCTGACGGTTCTGGCAGGCTGCAACACCGTTGAAGGCGCAGGCAAGGACGTCAAGGCGACCGGCGCGGCGGTCGAGCGCGCGGCGGACAACGCAAAACCAAAGTAATCCATCGATAGATTGCGCCTGGCGAAACAAAAGCGGCCCGAAGGGGCCGCTTTTGCTTTGAGGAGAAGCTGTTTTATCCGCGCGGTTCGCCGTTCCCGTTGACAGTGATCGTCTGGCCCGGGGGCGCGCTCATCTGAACGCGATGATCGAGGCCTTTGAAGTTGTACCCGACGTCCCAGTACTGAGGGGGACCTTGATTCGCCACCGTCTCGCATCGCTGCACGTCCTGGCTGTACGTCGAGGAACCGCGGCCGACATTGGCGCCGACCGCTGCACCTGCGACTGCGCCACCGGCCGTCGCTATGTCCTTGCCGCGGCCGCCGCCGACCTGGTGACCAAGCACACCGCCAAGCACCGCGCCAACAATCGCCGCCGGTACGTTGGCACTGCCGCCACCATCGGAAACCTGCTGACGTTCAACCCAGCAACGCTGCTCGGCGGGGCCGACCACGGCGCGAACGTAGTTGACCGGCACCTGATACAGCCGTTCATTGGGGCGCTGACGGTATTCGTAAACCGGCACGGCGACTGGCGCAGGTGATTCGAATTGATAGTGCGCGTTGCGATTGGCCGGCCGCACCGACGAAATGCGATTATTCATGCCGATCCCCGACAGGGACGGATAGTTGCCCGGCCGCAGTACAACGCACCGGCCTTCGAAGCGGGCGTCCTCGCACACCTCCCAGTTGCCGCGTTCCACGACCGCCGACGATGCGCGATCGTTGAAGCCTCGCCGGTCGAAATTTTCCACCGGCCTGTCGGTCGAGAAGACCGGGCCGCGGAATCCTTCATCCTGATATAGCGAGATCTGCGCCGCGGCGGGCGCGGTCAAACCAAGCGCCGCTGCCGCCAGCAATGCCTTCGATGTCGTTCGCATGGATACCTCCGTGTGAGTGTCGTACAGAGTCGATTTCGACACGACCATACTAACGATCGAGCGCGCCATGCGATGTCAGCGAAGTGCTTCAAATTGTGTAGGACGAGCAGCCGTGGACGATGCAACCCTTTGATTGTGAATTCCACGAGCCTTGGATACGACGCGGTGACCGGGTCGACGTCGTGGCCTTAGTTTGACGCCGGTCAAGCCTTGAACCTGGCGCGTGAGCCATGATGAACTGCAACGCGTCGCTGTTCGGCGGTGAGCGACGCAAGTGGTTGGAGTTGAGCCCTGCCAATGTGTGCGATGAAGATCGCGAAACGGTCGATTGAGGAGCCGCGATGAATACAGCCGAACTGAAAGACTCGAGTCGGACCAAACTGATCAATGATGTCAAGATGATCATCGTCGACGCCGAAGCTTATCTTGGCGCCTCGGCCGCGCAGACGGGGGAAGCCTGCGCAGCAGCGCGAAAGAAATTGGAACGGACGCTGGAGACGGCCAAGACTCAGCTTACCGAAGCCCATCGCATATTGAACGATAAGACGGGCGCTGCGGCGCGGGCGACCGATGCCTACGTGCATGAGCGACCCTGGCAGTCGATCGCGGTGGGTGCCGGCGTGGGCCTATTCGTTGGATTGCTGTTGGCGCGTCGCTGATGCGCTTCGTGGAGTCGATATGAGCAGGTTAGCGGTAGCCATCGCCTTGATGTCCATCGTCGGCGCTGCTCATGGTCAATCGCAAGCTCAAGCTGCCCAGGAACTGCTCCGGCAGTACAAGTGTTACACCTGCCACGCGGACGGCGAGGCCAAGACCGGCCCAGCGTATGTCGATGTTGCCGCCCGGTACAGAGGCATCCCGCAGGCCGTCGACATTGTCGCCAGCTCGGTGAGAGCGGGCGCTCGCAGCGGCGGGCCGTGGCACATGCCGCCGCATCCGGAAATTTCCAGCAGCGACGCGAAAAAAATGGCCCGATACATCCTTTCGCTCAAAAGGTGAGGACGGCCGTCTTGTCGGGCCCGGGATACCGGTAGTAGAGATCGTTCAGGTAACGGGCAACCGCGACAACATCGTCGTCGGACCAACCGAGCCCGGTGTTCGACTGCCACCGGAAGACCTGAGCCCGGAGACTCCTCCAGTCGGTCGCCAACGTCTTATCGCGCCAATGCACCTGCGTCGAGTGGCAACCGACGCAGTGCGTTGAGTAGAGCAGTTCGCCGCGTGTGCCGCTCGGGATCGGCTGCGCCGCAGCGGCGATTGCGCCACCCATGCAGGCGATGAATAACGACGACAGGAGTCGATGCTGACCAAAGTTCATGCTGTTGCCTTGTGCGGATGGCGGATCTCGCGCATTCAACGATTACCCGCTTCGGTGATACTGAAAATAACGAGCTGCTCCAGTATGCGTTGGAGCGCTACGTTGGCTGCAATCACGCCGCCGTAGGGATCATCGCTGGGCGCGTTTTCGGTCGCTTCGAATACCCGTGTCGCGAGCAGGCGCCTGGTGCGAACATCGATCAGCTGAACTCGAAGCGTGATCTCAATCCGGCTCGGGTGCAACTCGAAATTCTGTTGCAGACGAACGAGTTCGCTGACGAGTCGTATATCGGGCGGGATGATGCTGGGCGCCCGTACGACCGCGCCGAAGCTGCCGGACTGTTCCAGCGCTTGAACGAGTATCGGCGCCAACATGCGCGACGGAGTGTCGGCCCAGCGGTTGGCCGCGAAGTAGTCGAGCTCGTAAGCACGTTGCACGTAGGCCATCTGCGCCGTCTCGAATCCAGGTGAGGCCCGCGGCGGGCTGACCTCCAATACGAGGTCGCGTTTCTCGCGCGCGGTCTTGGCGATCGGCTTCGGTTCCAGTACGTACGTGTCGCTATTCGCGATCTGCGCAGGGCGCAAGCCCGTGCAGCCGGCAAGCAGCGCCGCCACCACCAGCCAACATAGCCGCCCGCAGGCAACGCCGTCGACCTTGCAATTTGTAGTCACGAGGTCAACCGTCTGCAGGTGCAGTGTTCGACATCATCGTCATTCACTCCCCCGGGCCGCGCTTCGGCAGTGGCTTGCCGTAGACCAGTACGCTCGGGTTCCTTTCCAGGTCGCCGCTGACGCGGCGCAGCGTGGCAGTAAGGTCGCGCAGATCGGCGACCAATTCGCGCACTTCCGGCAGCGTCTCGCTGGTAAACCGCTGCACGTCGGCGCGGGTGCCTTCGAGCACGCCGGAGGCGCTCGTCCCTGCGCCGCCGACCTGATCGGCCATGCGATCGAACGCATCTGCACTGCGTTCCACACGCTGCAGCAGCCGCGGCAGTTGATCCGAGAAGCGCACGGTGTTCTCCATCGTCTTGGCGGCGCTCGCCAGGCCGGCGTCGATCGTGGCCGAACGTGCAGCGAGCGTTCGTGACAGGAGCTCCAGATCCGCCAGTGTCTTGTGCAGGGCGCGACGGTTCTCGTCATCGAGGACGGCATTGATGTTGTCGCTCGTGCGATTGACGCTGCCAAGCAGCGATGTGAGCGATGTCTCCAGGCGGTTCATGAGCGAAGGCCCCGACTTGATGACGGGATACTCCTCTCCTGGTTGTGCGCCGAGTGGCACCGAGTCCCGGCCGCCGGCGGTCAGCTCGACGAAGGCAATCCCCGTCAACCCCTGCGTTTGCAGCACCGCGACAGTGTCTACCTTGACCGGAGTGCCACGGTCGATGTCGAGTGTCACCAGCACCTGTTCCACGTTTCCGGGTGCCAGCGCGATCCGACGGACTCGGCCGACATCGACGCCGCGATACCGCACCGGGGCGTCGACGTTGAGCCCCGATACCGACTCGCTTATGTACGTCCGATAGATGTCGTAATTCTTTCGATAGTACTTGCCGCTGCTCAACCACAGCACGCCTGCGATCAGCGTCGTGCTCAGGACGATCACGAAGACTCCGACCACCACGAAATTTACCTTTGCATCCATGCCTGTTCCTGTGCGGCGCGTCCACGCGGTCCATGGAAGTATTGCTGGATGAGCGGATCGTCCGACTTCGAGAGTTCGGTCATCGTCCCGACACCGACGATGCGTCCCTTGCCCAGGACCGCGACGCGGTCCGCGGCCCGCCACAGGAGGTCGAGGTCGTGGGTCACCATCATGATGGTCAGGCCCAGGGAATCGCGCAGGCTGCGCACGAGTTCGTCGATGCCGCTGGCGCTCAGTGGATCGAGGCCAGCGGTCGGTTCGTCGAGAAACAGCAATTCGGGGTCGAGGGCGAGCGCGCGGGCTAGTGAAGCACGCTTGCGCATGCCACCGCTTAACTCGTTCGGATATTTAGGACCGGCGTCCGCGGGCAGCCCGGTGAGCGCGATCTTGATGGCGGCGATCTCGGCTATCAGTGTTGCCGTCAGCCGCGTGTGCTCCTGCAACACCATGCCGACATTGTCGGTCACGGTAAGCGAACTGAACAGGGCGCCGCGCTCGAACATCACTCCCCACCGGCGCCGTAGCGGCAAGGCTTCCTCATCACTGAGTCCGACGATCTCCTGATCGAAAACCCGGATCGACCCCGAGGCCGGCTGTTGCAACAGGATGGCTTCGCGCAGCAGGGTCGACTTGCCCGAACCGCTGCCTCCCACCAGTGCGAAGATCTCGCCCGGGAACACCGTCATGTCGACGCTCTCGTGAATGATGGAACGGCCGAAACGCGTGCTCAGATTGCGAATTTCTATCACGGCCTTCGAGTTCGCGGACTTTTCCATCGCGCCGGTCAAAGGTCGAGCCAGTTGAAGACAATGGAGAACAATGCATCGGTGACGATCACCAGGAATATCGATTGCACGACGCTCATGGTGGTTTGCTGGCCGACGCTCTCCGCGCTGCCGCTGACCTGGAACCCGCGGTAACAGCCGACCAGCGCGATGATCATCGCAAACACCGGCGCTTTGCTGATGCCGGTCACGTACGAGGAAAGGCTGATCGCCTCGTCGAGACGGTCGAGAAACGCACCGAAACTGACGTCGAGCTTCGAGCGCGCCATGATCATTCCGCCCAGCACGCCGGTGACGTCGGTATAGACGGTGAGCAACGGCAGCACGACGACAAGCGCCAGCACTTTGGGCAGAACCAGCAGTTCCTGCGGCGCAACGCCGATGGTACGGAGTGCGTCGATTTCCTCGGTGACCTTCATCGTCCCGATCTGCGCGGTATACGCCGATCCTGACCGACCCGCGATAATGATCGCGGTCAACAATGGCGAAAGCTCCCGCAGCATCGCGAGCCCTACCAGGTCGGCGATGAAAATGTTGGCGCCAAAGCGCTGCAGCTGGTCCGCACCCTGATAGGCGATCACGATCCCCAGCAGGAACGACAACAATCCCGTGATGGGGAGCGCTGCGACGCCGGCGCTCTGCAGGTTGTGCAGGATCGGGCGCCAACGCAGACGCCGCGGGTTGACGAGCGAACGCGCGAGTACCGTGAAACTTTCCCCGACGAAAGAAAGGTAGCCTGTCATTCCGAGCGCGTCGGACCAGACGCGTTGCCCGATCCTGGCGAGAGCACCTGGCGCAGCCATTACCGGCGGCTGCGCCGCGACTTCGCGCGATGCAATGAGGTCGAGCAGGGAACTGAATTCCGTCCGCAGTCCTTTCAGCCCGACCTTGTGTCCGCCCCTTTCCAGCGTGCGTATCGTCCGGTGCAGCAACCATGCTCCCGACGTGTCGAGCGCCGACATGGCGGATCCATCGACGACGAGCTCTCCCTTGGGCCAGGATAAGGTCTGCAGCTGATGCTCGAGTTGTGCAAGCCCATGGACGGTCCAGGCCCCGAAGCACCGGACCGCGGCCGCTTGCCCGTGAAGTGCCGACTCGATCCCTATCGTCGGCGGCACAAGGGTTTCGACGGTCATTTCGTGGTCGGTCCGGTTCACCGTGACGGTAATGACTGGATGCGCGCCAGTTCTATCCCAATACCAGCACCGGAATCTTCGAGTGAGTCAGCACCTTGACGGTCTCGCTTCCAAGCACGAGCGCTGATAGTTCGCGGCGCCCATGGAAGCCTTCTTGATGCGGCGGACAAGGCCCTCGTGATCACTTGAACAGCGTATTCCAGGAAAGCGTGGTCTGGTTTGACGTGCATCAACAACCAGGACCGTGACGTGTGACTATGATTGCCGAGTTCGAGCGAAACGCTAGCAAGCCGCCGCACAACCAGCGCGGGTCCGCCAGTGTCGATGGCGGGCCGGCTTCCAACCAAGGAGCAACCCATGACAAGCTCTACAAATGATGTCGATCAAGTGCTGAAAACCCTGGCGAGCCAATCGATCAAACAGGGTGGAAACGTGCGCGCGACGGTGCGAGAGCTGACCCTGAAGGCATTGCAACAGCGCGAGCTCAGCTTGCAGCAGATCGGGAAGGTGCTCAGAAGCATCGTCGAAGGCGTGCACCTTGGCGTGGCCAAGCGGGAGTTGAAGGTCGAGAAAGCGCTGTCCGATACGGTTGCCGGGTTGGACGACGCGTTGCTCAAGGCGGTGGAAGCCAGCAACGTGGCCCTGCATCGGGTAACGGGCAAAGGTTTCGACTATGAAGACTCCAACCTGAAGCAAGCGCTGGTCGAACTCGAAAAACTCGAGGATGAATTCATCCGGAGCCTGGTCCAGGCCACGGACAGCGCCAGCGACAAGGTCAGGGCGCCGTGGCAGCGGGTGCTGGAACAGACGACGCTGACCGGAACCGCGACCGGCACGCAAGTGGCGTCGAATATTCGAGACTACGCAAAGCGGGCTCAGGCGGCCATGCGCGCGCAGCGCGAGACGGGTTTCAAGACGGCGCATCTGCTTACGCAGAACTTCGCCACTTTGGCGAGCGGCATCCTGATCGGAATGTCGGAGGGCATGGGAACCAGGCGCAAGGCGTCCACGGCAGCATCGAAGACCGGAAAGGCGCGCAGGGTCACGAAGGCCCGCAAGAGCCCGCGTGGCAAGGCAGTCAAGAGAGCGACCCCAAAGACCGCGAGACGACCTTCTGCTAAGCGTCCGAAGTCGAAAACAGCTCGCAAGTCCGCGTAGGGATTGGCGGCGATGATGCACGCGGTGTCGCTCCCTTTGCTTGCGGCGCTCCTGATCGGTCGACCTGCGTTGGCAGCGCAACCTTCTGCCGCAGCGATGGATGAGCTGGCCTCTGCCAAAGCATGCTATCTGTGCCATCAGGCCGAGCGGGTAGCGCCTAAGCCAGGCGATTCGGTACCCTTGGCGCCGTCGTGGAAAGATATTGCCGCCCGGTATCGGGGCCAGAAGGATGCGGAGGATCACCTGACGGAGATTGTCCTCGCGGGCTCCGGCAACTACGGCAAGGACCGTCATTGGAAAGGCAAGGTGGGCGAGGCGGGAATGCTTCCCAATGTGAAGGAAGTCGACGAGGATCAGGCGCGGCAACTCGTGCGCTGGATCCTTTCCTTTGTCACGTAATCAACCAGAACTGGATCGAGCGCCGAATCGGAATGCGGCCATGGGCAGCCGTACGAACGGGCGCAATGCAATCAGAGAAAGATTGAACAATGACCGAACAAGTGGGTATCTGGATCGATCACAGGGAAGCATTCATCGTGTTTGTCGACGAAGACGCCGAAGTAACCGAACGAATCAAGTCCGACATGGAGAAGCACGTCCGGTTCTCCGGTCGTGCCGCGTCGGAAGAGGGCTCGGCGGATGACCAGCGAGACAGGCAATTCGCAGCCCATCTGGACAGGTACTACGACAATATCGTCGCACTCGTTCGCGCTGCGACTTCCATCCTGCTCTTCGGTCCGGGAGAAGCCAAGGGCGAACTCGAAAAGCGTCTCGCAAGCAAGGGCTTGGGCGCGCGAATTGTGGGCGTCGAAGCGGCTGACAAGATGACCGATCGCCAGATTGCGGCAAAAGTGCGTCAGCATTTCCGAAAGTGACTTCTCGCTCGGCGCCGGTGTAGTCGCTGCTGCGATCCAAGGCGGTACTGGCGCACGACAAAAGTCGTCCCTGGTCTTCAGATCCATTGCGCACGCGCACGAGCTGCCGCGTCGATCTGGACGATCGCGCCGACGCCGGAATTCGCTGCGTCACTCGCTTCCGAAGCCAGGTCGGGCCACGTGCCGGATTCGAACAACCTCAGGATCGCGTTCGGTATGAACCTGCTGAGCGACGCGTAGACGTGCCGGTCGCCAAACCTTGGTTGTTGATGGACGTAGAAGCGTTGCGGCACAAGCAGGTGAAGGTGATGTTGCGCACGCGTCATCGCCACATATAACAACCGCCGCTCCTCTTCGATCTCTGCGGTGGAGCTCGTTCCCATATCCGAGGGTATGCAACCGTCGACGACGTTCAGGATCTGCACGACCTTCCATTCCTGGCCCTTGGCGGAGTGGATGGTAGAGAGAATCAAATAGTCGTCGTCCTGGGTCGACACTCCGGCTTCGCCACTGGTCGCCGACGGCGGGTCGAGCGTCACTTCGGTCAGAAATCGCTCGCGTGATGCGTAGGTCGACGCGATCTGCTGCAGCTGCAGGATATCGGCCTGACGCACGAAGGCGTCCTCGTAGATGCGCTCCAGATGGGGCGCGAACCATTTGCCGACGCATTCCATCTCGCCGGGCCAAGTCGATTTGCCCTCGTTGAGCAAGCTGAACAATGCGACAAACGCATTCCAGTCCGCCGTGGACGTGACGGGACTTTTGAACTTCTGCATCGCCAAGGCGGGCCACACTGCAGCTTCCATGGCGTTGAGCAGCCTGGTGGCGGTGACCGGCCCGATGCCCGGGAGCAATCCTACCGCCCGAAAGCCCGCAAGGCGGCTGCGCGGATTTTGTGCCCAACGCAGGACGCTCAGCACATCCTTGATATGCGAGGCTTCCAGGAACTTCAGCCCACCATACTTGACGAAAGGGATGGAGCGTCGGGTCAACTCCAGCTCAAGCTGTGCGCTGTGGCTCGAGCTGCGGAACAGTATCGCTTGTGATTTCAATGCGATTCCCTGCTCCCGGTAGGCGAGCGTCTGTTCAGCCGCGTACTGTGCTTGCGCGACCTCGTCGCGAACCGCGACGAGCCTCGGTCTCTCCGAAGAGATCCGGTCCGTCCAGAGGTTCTTGCTGTACCGCTCAGCGGCCAGCGCGATGACAGCGTTCGAAGCATCGAGAATCGGTTGCGTTGAACGGTAATTCCGTTCCAGCACGATGACCCGAGCCCCGGGTACGAACTGTCCGGGAAAGTCGAGAATATTGCGCACCGTCGCGGCGCGAAACGAGTAAATCGACTGCGCGTCGTCACCCACCACGGTCAATCCCCATCCGTCGGGCTTCATGCACTTCAATATAGAAGCTTGCAGACGGTTGGTGTCTTGATACTCGTCGACGAGGACGTGATCGAAACGGTTGCCAATTTCACTGGCCAAATCCGTTTCGGCGACCATGATCGACCAATAGAGCAGCAAATCGTCGTAGTCGAGCACGTTTTGCGCCTGCTTTGCTGCGATGTAAGCGTCGAACAACGCCTTGAGCTCCGACTCCCATTGAGCGAAGCGAGGGAAGGTGGAGATCAATACTTCGCGCAGTGGAGCCCCACTATTGATGACGCGCGAATAGATGGCGAGACACGTTGCCTTGGTCGGAAAGCGGGTCTTGCTCTCGGAAAATCCCAGGTCGTGGCGAGACAATGCCAGTAGATCTTCGGAATCCTGGCGGTCGTGGATGGTGAAGGATTCCTGCAGGCCAATGCGTTGGGCGTAATGACGAAGCAGGCGCGCGCCTACGCTGTGGAAGGTCCCCGACCATGGCAGGGCCGGCGGTCTGTGTATTCCACCGCGACCGAGCACGCGGCTGACGATTTGGCCGGCGCGTCGCTCGAGTTCGGCCGCAGCTCTCCTGGAGAAGCTTAGCAGCAGGATACGGTGGGGGTCCGCCCCGTGCGCGAGGAGGTACGCGACGCGGAAGGCGAGCGCGTTCGTTTTGCCGGAGCCGGCTCCCGCAATGATCAGCAGAGGGCCGCAACCGCCCGGCATCTCGCTTCCGATGCCATGCTCCACTGCCAACCGCTGTTCGACGTTGAGTGGAGCGAGGAAATCATCCGCTCTTGCGTGGCCGCTCCCGGGAGGAGTCGCAATAGTCGGTGCAAGGCTTCTGGCCAACGGCTCGCGCATGGCGTGCCAACTCCTCATCGAGTGTTATCGAACGATCGTTCGACGCGGAGCATAGCATGCCGGAGGCGAATATCGGGGCGGCTGTGGACTGCCGCCGGGCCATCCTCGGGCTGTCGTATCCTAGGTCACCCAGGCGCAATGCCGCGAACGGGAGCCATCGATGCAACGATCCCTCAAGTACATCCCGGCGCTGGTGACGACACTTATGGCGTTCACAGGCTGTACCAACGTTTCGCTCAAGCAGTTCTACGCGCGGGTGGAGCCGACGGTGCAAATCGGCGTCGACCCCATCGGTGGATTCATGCTGTTGTATTGGGTCGACACTTCAGGCATCGCCTGCCATGGAGCTCCCGGGCTGAGCGGGCAACCCGGCCCTGCCGCAATCACTGTCGCGCGACCTGCGGCACTGCAGGATGCGATCGGCGGTGCAACCATCACTGTCGCGCAGCTGGGCGACTATCAGACCATTCCTTACACCGTCAGCGACTATCGAAAGTCAGGCGCGGCCGGTGACCACTTCTTTCAGTTCGACAATCTGGTCTGGCGGCTGCGCGGCAACGGGCAGGCATTTCGAGACACGGGCGATCACCACTATTCGGTGCCGCAAGTGATCGACGTCGACAAGGCACCGACAACGCTCACGCCGATGTACGCGTGGCGCCATCCCGAATGCGACCTGAGCCAGTTCCTGGTGACCGGCGAGGGAGTGCTCGAGGAGGCGGGGCAACATCCGACGCAATGCCGCAGCAAAGCAGCCCCTGCCTCCGGCACGCTGGCCGAGGCCGCGCTGTTGTCGTACTGCGTCAAGAAACTGCCGCAGGGGACGCGCTATCGCACGTATTGAGCGATCCGGGCCTCAAAATTCCTTGTGGGCCTTGACGTCCCACTTCAGCGTGACCGGTGTGTCGGGTTGACCGTTCGGCTTCTTCGGCACGTAGTCGTAGATCACCTTCCCGAAGTTGACGGCGACCGTCTCCGTCGGCACTGCTGCGGCGACAGGCTCGACGTCGTTCACGCTGGAGATGAGTACCTCCTGCAGCGTGATGGTGAGGAAATTCGATTTTCCCGCGCCAGGCCTGCGCTGCGTCAGCACGACGTCCTTGATGTGTTTCGCCTTCAGGCAGGCCCTGAAAAGATTTGGGGACGACTTGTCGAGCTGCTTGGTTATGACGAGATTGGCTATTTTTGGAATGCCACCTACGATGCCGCCCCCGCCCGACGAAATGAACGACTCGGCGACGCCCCAGTTCCACGACAGGACTTCAATCTCGTTGGGGTGATTGACGTCGGTGGCTTCGCCTTTGATGCCGTCAATTTTCAGGAAGATATCGTTTGCCATGGTTGTCCTTTCGTCAATCGACCGGCACCTCGATGTCGAGCAGCGGCGCGTACTGCTGCGCACCGAAGATGTCCGGGTCGCCGGGGCTTCCGCTCGGCGCCAGCCGGTAGAGCGTGAACTTGATGGCGTTCGCCGGATCAAATTCCACGAAATCCGCGATGCGCTCGGGCGCGATCCCATACAGGCGAGCGATCGTTTCACGGGTCAGGACGCGCGCGCGCTTGACGCGTTCATAGGTCACGGCATCGCTGAATATCACGTCAAAAGTGATCAGGTCCACGCCCGCATTCTTGCTACGCACGGTTTTCGCCAGCGTGGAAAGCTTCTGCGCTTTCATCGGTGAGGTCACTGTCCTGCAGTCGTCATGTGTGTTGGGAACAGTTCGAGCGGATGCTCACAGCGGAGCGTGTGATTGACCGTCCAGCGATAGCCCGGGCTCGCGCGCAGCACTTCGTCGAGCGCGAAGGCGACCGATCCGGCGGAACCTTTCACTTCCGGCAGCCGCGCATAGAACATCTGGCGCGTGCCGATCATGCAGACTTCCTCGGCCATCGCCGCGGTCGGCGCGACGCCCTGCACGAGGATGCACAATTCGTGCGCCGGGCGATGTTTCAGCGGCTCGAGCTCGCCCATCACGCCGTCACGCCCGTAGACGATGTAATGCAATTCGTAGCCGGTGTCCCCGAAGCGTTCGCGCACCTGCTGCCGCGCCCAACCGATCACCGCGTCGACATGCGCGATCGTGTACGGGTCGCGGATGCCGACCAGCCCGACATAGCGCTCGCCGATCTTTCCTGCGCCTTCCAGCTTGACGCGGAATTCCGACGCCGGCAGGAACTGCGCACCGGTCACGCGAGTCGTCTTCTCGTCGACTTGCTCGTAGCGACACGTCGACATGTCGAGGGTTCCACCCGCGACGTACTCGAAATAGGGATTGGAACGCTCGTACATGGCGTGTCCGGCCACCGAGGCGACCGTGCACCGCTGCCCGGGGTGCATGGCGGTGACGCGCACGTCGTCCGCGCTGACTTCGCCCAGGACAGTCTCCTTGCCGCCGTACGGCTCGGCGCAGAACGACGCGCATTCGAGTACTTTGCCGAGGTAGTAGGCCTGCGCTTCGGGGAACCCGTGATGGATGGCCGGCGCGGCGAAGACGCAGCTGTCGCTGCTGCGGCCGCCGATGATCACCTCCGCGCCCCGCTGCAGCAGGTCGATGAAGGGGTGGACGCCCGCCATGGCGACCACGCGTTCGGTGGCGGCAAGTTCGCTCTCGCTGAGCGCCTGGTGCGCCTCGAGTCCCTGCACGATTTCTCCGGCGTGCATGCGGCGCAGCAGGAACTCCTTGTCCACTTCGGAGTAAAAATAGCCGACTTGGAACGGCTTCAGCCCGTGCTTCGCGGCGAGATCCTTGATGATCTGCACGTACAGGTCCACGCGGCTGTTCGACCCCGTGTCACCGCTGGAACCGATGATCATCGGCACGCCGAGTTGGCGCGACGCGAGCAGCATGTGCTCGAGGTCCTGCGTCTGCCAGCCGAGCGGGCTGGTCGAGGTGTCGGTGCCCAGCGGCACGGGCCCGACATCGTCGCTTCCCGAGTCGGCGGCAATATAGTCGGGCGCGGCGGCGACGCCGAGCCTGAAGCTTTCGACGCGCAGCGGCGCGAACCCGAGGTGCCCGTTCGGGCAGATGATGCGCAGCGAGTGCAAGCGAGCTATCCTCCCGGCCGATCAATCCATCATAGCAGCCTGCTAGAATTATCAGTGCAATCGGAATTCCAGCGGCACTGCTACCTTGTGGAGAACCCAATGCGAGCGCTGATGCTCCGGATCGCCTTCGGCGTCGCGTTGCTGTTTGGAATGACCTCCCTTGCCGTGGCGCAAGCCACGACGCTGCCGAAGCAGATCCGGATCGTCGTGCCGTTCTCGCCGGGCGGCAGCAACGACGTCATCGCCCGTGCACTGGCGGCGCCGCTCGCGAAGCGTCTCGACATCACGGTCATCGTGGAGAACAAGCCTGGCGCCGCGGGCGTCATCGGCGCGGACTACGTGGCCAAGGCGCCACGCGACGGGTCGGTGCTCTTGCTGACCTCGTCGAGCTTTCTGACCGCCGCGGCGACGCAGGCGCAACTGCCTTACGACCCGCTGAGCGCCTTCGCGCCGGTGGCCATGATCGGCCAGGGACCGATGCTGCTCGCGGTATCGTCGTCGGCGCCGTTCCAGTCGCCAGAAGAACTTCTTGCGGCGGCGCGGGCAAGACCTGGTGCGCTCAACTATGGATCGGCGGGCGTGGGCTCCATCGGGCACCTGGCGACGGAACTGCTCGATGACGCAGCGAAGGTGCAGATGACGCACGTCCCGTACAAGGGCGCCGCCAACGCGGTGACCGACCTTGCTGGAGGGCAGATCCAGGTGATGATCTCGAACTACAGTACGCTGGCACCGATGCTGGCGGGCGGCAAGATCCGGGCGCTCGCCGTCACGTCCAAGCAAGCCCATCCGGCCTTCGCCGGCTTGCCGGCGCTTGCCGCGAGCGTGCCCGGCTACGCAATCGACATCTGGGTTGGCGTTTTCGCTTCCGCCGGCACACCCGCGCCCATGGTCGAGCGGTTCAATCGTGAAATCAGCGAGATCGCTGCGTCACCTGAAATGCGCGTCGTGCTGGAGCCCGACGGGACGCTGCCGACGGCGATCAGTCCGGCGTCATTCGCGCAGCGCATGAAGGAGGAGCTCGGACAGTGGAAGCAGATCGCGACCGATCACAAGATCGTCGCCGAGTGATGCAACCGATCTGCATCGTCGCCTC
The DNA here is from genome assembly GCA_963726915.1 of uncultured beta proteobacterium. Classification (GTDB taxonomy): domain Bacteria; phylum Pseudomonadota; class Gammaproteobacteria; order Burkholderiales; family Casimicrobiaceae; genus PALSA-1003. The sequence continues at coordinate 594,870 of CAVSEA010000026.1, read as the reverse complement.
AGATTACATGCTTGACAACGAACCGTGTTTGGATCGGCTTCGCGCCTGGCATTTGGGTGATGATCACGCGGATCGAGTACTCTCCGGACCAGCCGAAGGCGAAAAGCTCGCTGTAGTCCGGGAAGCCGCCTCCCTGCGTATGCAGCATCGCCTTCTTCTCAACGTGGCCGTGAGGATCGGTCACTTCGACTAACACATCCGCGTCGCCGATCCGCTTGCCACTCTTTTCCTCGTCGAGCGTGATGAGCAGGTGCTGCGAGCCGGAAGGCGGATGCTCCGGATGCGCATCGCGGTGGCCGTCGGCGCGCAAGGCGACGGCGGCGGGCACGATGCCGAAATTCACAATGACGCCCCCCACTGTCATGCTCTGCTGCGCGACTGCGGGCGTGCATCCGAATACGAATGCGATCGTCACGAAAGTGACTGCGATACGACACATATATCGCACCAAACGGACCATGCTTTCAGGGTATCCCTTTACCCGGCGCCGCGCTTGATCTGCGTCAAGAAGGTGGTGCGATTCCAGCGCGCGTATTCGGTCGTTCCCTTCAGAACACTTCGCCGTCGGGTGCGCCCACCGGACGGCTATCGAGGGAAATTCGCGACGTTTCTCGCCTCGCCCGTCAGCTGAAGAATGTGCAAGCCCGAGTTGGCGCGGTCGACGATGTAGACGTAGCCGCGGTCGTCGACTTCCACATTGTTGGTCTGGATCGCGATCTTGCAGCGATCCTTGCCGTCGACCTTGATGCAGCGTGGCGTTGTCTGGTCCGTGGTCGCAGGAATGTAGTAGCCGATCTCGACCGGGCTGAAGGGATTGCGGATATCGACGGCGCGAACGCCGGCGTTGAAGTGCGCGAGGAATACCACGCGCTTGTAGTAGATCGGCGTCATGCTTTCGTTGGACGAATGCGTGCCGAAGCGTCCGCCGCGCGTACAGAAATTGCCGCTCGCTTCCGGCACCGTGAAGCTGGACACGATCTGCGGTTTGGCTTCGACGCTGACGTCGGCAATCCACGCCATCTGCCGCGCCTCGGTACATTCGTTGACGAGCGATTCGTTGACGATCAGCACGAAATCGCGTTTCGCATCGCGGTCATTGGCGAAGTCGGGAACCGCGAGGCCAAGGATGGGGAATGCCGTGTGCGCGCCGGTCTTGGGTGAAAGTTCGAGTTTTCCCACCTGCGGATAGAGCAGGTTCTCGTTGGTCGGCGCGGTCGGCCCTTTGAGCAGCTTCTCGCGATCGACGATCTGCATCACGCCGTTCTTGTTGGTGCCGTAGCCGAAATACACCCTGTTGCCCGCGGGGCCGGTGGAAATCGCGCCGTGCAACTCTTCGGGTGCGGTTCCTGTCGCATCGGGTTGCTGCCCGGGCAGGCCGAAATCGCGGATGAACACCGGCTTGGCCGGATCGCTCAAGTCGTAGACCTGCGTCATGCGTCGAGTGCGCCATGCGGGCAGACCGGACACGAGATACGCGATGCCGGTATCGCATTCCCAGAAATTCTTGTGTGTGCCTTTGAGCCCGCCGATCTGGCTCAGGCGCTTGGGATCCGTGGGGTCGGTCACATCCCATACTTCATGCGCGGAATTGCCGAATACGCGCAACATGTAAAACTTGTTCGGGTCGCTCTTGGATAGCCCCTTGCCGGAGCAGACACGCACCATCTGCGCCCCGCCCGCCTCGTCGAGGCCTTCTTCGCCGGGGATGTGGCGCAAGTACTTCGGCGCCTTGGGGTCGGTGACGTCGATGATCGACGTGCCGTTGAACTCGGTCTGTCCCGTGAGCGGGTTCAGCGGTTTGGGCACGGCCGCGGTTCCACCGTGATGGCCGACATACGCGATCCAGCGACCGTTCTGGTTCTGGATCACCGGCTGATAGGCGCTACGTGCCTGCAGGTCGTTGAAGCCGACCAACTCCATGTTCTTCGCTTCCGCGACGTGTTGCGCGGACGCGGCGGGCGTTATCGCGGCGATTGCGACCGCGCAAACCAAGCCGATCAGGTGGCGTTTGGCTCGTGACTTCGCCATCGACTGCGGTACCGTGCCGCTAGCAGCAGCGCGGCCCGCTCTTGCCATATTTGCGATCGATCGACTGCACGAAGAAATCGCGTCGCGACAGCGGCGGTTCGCCCGGGTGGTGCGCGGCCATGTGCGTCAGATAGCGTTCGTAGTCGGGGATGCCGAACACCTGCCGGCACCCCTGGCGCAACGTGCGCGCATAATCGCGCAGCCCGGGCCGCGCCGCGCCGGCGGCGTCATCCGCCGCCGGCGCACCCGTGGGTGGATACCGGACCAGGTCTTTCATGCCATCGCCGCTTCGCCTGTCATCGGCGGAATTTCATGCGCGGTCGGCTTCGCCTGCTTCAGCGCCTGCAAGCAGATCTTGACCGTGAATACACACATCGCCAGCACCAGGATGACGAAGAAGCCGCAAACCACCGCGTCGAGATAGTTGTTGAAGGCGACGCGCTGCATTTCCTCGATCGACTTGGCGGGTGCGAGCACCTTGCCTTCCGCGGCGGCTTCGCTGAACTTCCGCGCGAGCGAGACGAAGCCGATGCGCGGATCGCTGCTGAAGATCTTCTGCATGCCTGCGGTCAGCGTCGTGATCAACAACCACGACGTCGGCAACAAGGTGACCCAGACGTAGCGCTCGCGCTTCATCTTCACCAGCATGCTCGTGCATAGCAACAGCGCAATGCCGGCGAGCATCTGGTTGCCGACGCCGAACAGTTGCCACAGCGTGTTGATGCCACCCAACGGATCGATCACGCCCTGGTAGAGGAAGTAACCCCACAACGCGACGCAAAGGCCGGTGCCGACCAGGTTCGCCGGCAGATACTCGGTGTCGCCCATCGGCTTATACACGTGACCGAACATGTCCTGGATCATGAAGCGGCCTACACGAGTGCCCGCATCGACCGCCGTCAGGATGAACAACGCCTCGAACAGGATGGCGAAGTGATACCAGAACGCCTCCATGGTCTTGCCGCCGACGGCTTTCGCGAGGATCTGCGCCATGCCGACGGCCAGCGTGGGCGCGCCGCCGGCGCGCGACAGGATCGAGCTCTCGCCGATATCGACCGCGGTCTGGTCGATCATTTCCGGGGTGATCTTGAAGCCCCAGTCGGAAATGACCTGCGCCGCGTTCGCCGAGGTTGTGCCGATGATTGCGGAAGGCGAATTCATTGCGAAGTAGATGCCTGGGTCGAGCACGCTGGCGGCGGTCAGCGCCATGATCGCCACGAACGACTCCATCAGCATGCCGCCGAAGCCGATCAGGCGCATGTGCGATTCCTTTTCGACCATCTTGGGTGTGGTGCCCGACGAAATCAACGCGTGGAAGCCCGACACGGCACCGCAGGCGATCGTGATGAACAGGAATGGGAACAACGCTCCGGAGAAAACCGGGCCCGAGCCGTCGATGAAGCGCGTCGTTGCGGGCATGGCCAGTTGAGGCGCAACGTAGTAGATGCCGATCGCCAATGCCACGATCGTACCGATCTTGAGGAACGTACTCAGATAGTCGCGCGGCGCCAGCATCAGCCAGACCGGCAGGCTCGAAGCGACCGCACCATACACAATGATTGCCCAGGCGAGCTGCGTGCCGCTCAGCGTGAACATCGGCCCCAGGACCGGGTGATTCGCCACGGATTGCCCATAAATGAGCGCCGCCATCAGCAACACCACACCGATGATCGACGCTTCGCCAACGCGCCCCGGGCGGAACATGCGCATGTAGACGCCCATGATCAAGGCAATCGGAATTGTCGCGGCAATGGTAAACAGTCCCCACGGGCTTCCGGCCAGGGCCTTGACCACCACCAGGCTCAGTACCGCCAGGATGATGATCATGATCGCCAGTACGCCGACGAGCGCGAGCGAACCCGGCACCGGACCAAGCTCCATCTTGATCATTTCGCCGAGCGATTTGCCGTCGCGTCGCACCGACGCAAACAGGACGATGAAATCCTGGACCGCACCGGCAAACACCACGCCGACGAGGATCCACAACGTGCCGGGAAGAAATCCCATCTGCGCTGCCAGCACCGGGCCGACCAGCGGCCCCGCGCCCGCAATGGCCGCGAAATGGTGCCCGAAAAGCACCCATTTGTTCGTGGGCACGTAGTCCATGCCGTCGTTGTGCCGCTCGGCCGGTGTCACGCGCGTGTCGTCGAGTCGCAGCACCTTGTCGGCGATGAACTTGCTGTAGAAGCGATAGGCGATGAGATAGACGCATACCGCGGCAGTCACCAGCCAGACTGCGCCTACGCTTTCACCCCGATTCAGCGCCAGCGCCGCAAAGGAAACTGCCCCGAGAATTGCGACCGCGGGCCACAGCACAACGGACATCGTCTTGTTCATGACTCCTCCTCCTTGGTCACAAAGCTGGAACGTGCAACGTTGCGGATACGGCGCAATGCAGGATGCGTGCCCTGTAGGACATCAGGGCCTCGAGCCATATGCAGAGTTGAATTTGAAGTGTGAAATCATGGTATGCCTGCGTGTGGGCGCATGCAAGGCGTCGGCGGACCTGCCGACTCGTTTCTTGACGATTGCCTGGCTGAACGAGGGCTTGCGACGGACCGCGGACGATTCGGTAACAACCACACATGTCCGAGCGGATTGGCCTATGCCACAATGGCGGCTGCGCCGTATGCTTCGATGTCCGTTACGCAAGTTATTGATTTGATGCCTCGATCCGGGAGCGAGATATGACAGAGTCGTTCCGTCTTGAATTGAAATCGATGCGCGGACGTTGCTCCGAGGCGGAATGGCAGACGCGCGTCGATCTCGCCGCGTGCTATCGCCTGGTCGCGCACTACGGCATGTCCGACATGATCGCCAATCACATCTCGGCGCGCGTGCCGGGCGAGCAGGACGCGTTCCTGATCAACGCCTACGGCATGCTGTACGAGGAGATCACGGCGTCGAGCCTGCTCAAGGTCGACCACGACGGCACGATCCTGAGTACGCCCGATTTCAGTCCGCTCGCGTATGGCGTCAACAAGGCCGGATACGTGGTGCACAGCGCGGTGCACGCGGCCCGACCCGAGGTCGCCTGCGTGATCCACACGCACACCTGGGCGACGATGGCGGTGTCGTCGCTCGAATGCGGGCTGCTGCCGTTGACGCAAACCGCGATGCGTTTCCTGAAGATCGGCTACCACGACTATTATGGCGTTGTGCTCAAGCTGGACGAACAGGAATCGCTGGTGCGCGACCTCGGCAGCGGCGAAGCGTTGATTCTGCGCAATCACGGCGCGCTGGTCGTCGGGCGTACGATTGGCGAGGCGTTCAACTGGACGCATCGGCTCGAGCTTGCGTGCCGGTCGCAACTCGCTGCGCTGGCGTGCAACAGCAAGCTGGTCACGGTGCCGCAAGCGGTGCTCGAGGAGACCTGGAGCAACTACCAACCGCAGACGCGCAGGCCATACGGCGTCATGGAATGGCCGGCGCTGCTGCGCAAGCTCGACCGCATCGACCCGAGCTACCGGGATTGAGCGCGTTCCTCGTGAAACTCGGAAGGATCGTCGCCGGAGTGGTTGCGGTCGCCTGCGTGGCGCACCTGCCGGGCATCGCGCACGCCCAGGCGTACCCAGCCAGGCCGGTACGCATCGTCGTGGCCTTCACCGCGGGCGGGACGACGGATATTCTTGCGCGCGGTGTCAGCCAGCAACTCACCGAGCGCCTGAAGCAGCCGTTCGTGATCGACAACAAGCCGGGCGCCGGCGGCAATATCGGCACCGAAATCGTCGTGCGTTCGCCGCCGGACGGCTACACGCTGATCATCGATTCGGTCGGACCGATCGCGATCAATCCGACGCTGTACAAGGCGCTGAGCTACAACCCGCTGACCGACCTGGTGCCGATCGTGCTGATCGCCGAAGTGCCGAATGTGCTGGTCGTACACCCTTCGCTGGGCGTGAAGAATTTCGAGGAGTTCGTTGCCTACGCGAAAGCCAATCCCGGCAAACTGAATTACGGCTCGACCGGCATTGGCACCTCGTCGCACCTGTCCGGGTACATGCTGAGCAAGCGCATAGGAATCGAGGTGACGCATGTTCCGTACAAGGGTGCCGACGTGCTCAACGACCTGCTGGCCGGCCGCCTGCAGTTCATGTTCGCGACGGTTCCATCGGTCATCCAGCAAGTTCAAGGCGGCAAGCTGATCGCCATCGCCATGAGCAGCGCGAAGCGCTCGCGGTCGCTGCCGGACGTACCGACGATCATCGAAAGCGGGTTGCCCGGCTTCGAGGCCGGCGCGTGGTTTGGCTTCTTCGCACCCAAGGGCACGCCGGAAGCCGTGATCGCGCAGATCAACCGGACCGTGAACGAAATCATCGCCATGCCTTCGCTCGAGAAGCAGATGATCAGCGAGGGCGCCGACCCGGTGGGCGGCACGCCGGCCGAGTTCGGGCAGTTCGTGCAGCGCGAATACGAGAAGTGGAAGCTGGTCGTGCGCGAATCGGGCGCGACCGCCGAGTGACGATGCCCGTTCGCGTTTGCGCCCATGGCGTTCACAGGCCCTAGTTCATGAACCGAGGTTGTCGATGACTGCATTGACTTGTGCCGACATACTCGCCGGCAAGGCCCCCGCGGACACGCCCGTTACGGTAAGGGGCTGGGTACGCACGCGTCGCGATTCGAAAGCCGGCATTTCCTTCGTGCACGTGTCCGACGGTTCGTGCTTTCATCCTGTCCAGGCGGTTGCGCCGAACACGCTGCCCAACTACGAAAGCGAGATACTCCACCTGACCGCCGGCTGCGCGGTGGAGGCGACCGGGCTCATCGTACCTTCGCCCGCGAAGGGACAGCCCTTCGAGATGCAGGCGAGCGCGGTGAAGGTCGTCGGCTGGGTCGAGGACCCCGACTCCTATCCGATCCAGCCGAAGCCGCACACGCTCGAATTCCTGCGCGAAGTCGCGCACCTGCGGGCGCGCACCAACGTCATCGGCGCCGTGACCCGCGTGCGCCATACGATCGCACAGTCGATCCACCGCTACTTCCACGACCACGGTTTTTACTGGGTCAACACGCCGATCATTACCGCGTCCGACGCGGAAGGCGCGGGCGAGCTGTTTCGCGTCTCGACGCTGGACCTGATGAACCTGCCGCGAACGGCGGACGGCAAGGTCGACTTCGCGCAGGACTTCTTCGGTCGCGAGGCATTCCTGACGGTGTCCGGCCAGCTCAACGTCGAGACCTACTGCCTGGCGCTGTCCAAGGTCTACACCTTTGGTCCGACCTTTCGCGCGGAGAATTCGAACACCAGCCGGCACCTGGCCGAGTTCTGGATGATCGAGCCGGAAATCGCGTTCGCAAACCTCGCCGACAACGCGACGCTGGCCGAGGCGCTGGTGAAGCACATCTTCCGCACCGTGCTCGAAGAACGCCCCGACGACATGGCTTTTTTCGAGGAACGGATCGAGAAGGGCGTGATCGCCAAGCTGCAGCGCATCGTCGACTCGGAATTCGTGCGCATGGACTACACCGAAGCGATCCGCGTCCTCGAGGCGTCGAAGCAGAAGTTCGAATTCCCGGTGCGCTGGGGCATCGACTTGCAATCCGAGCACGAGCGCTACCTGGCGGAAGAGCACACCGGGAGGCCGGTCATCCTCATGAACTATCCCAAGGCGATCAAGGCGTTCTACATGCGCGTCAACGACGACGACAGGACCGTCGCCGCGATGGACGTGCTTGCGCCCGGGATCGGCGAAATCATCGGCGGCAGTCAGCGCGAAGAACGGCTCGACGTGCTCGACAAACGCATGGCGGAGGCGAAGATGGACCAGGACCACTACGGCTGGTATCGCGACCTGCGCCGCTACGGCACGGTGCCGCATGCCGGCTTCGGCCTCGGCTTCGAACGCACGGTGGCTTACGTCACGGGCCTCGCCAACGTGCGCGACGTCATTCCCTTCCCGCGCACGCCTGGCAGTGCGCGCTATTGAAAGCCTGCACGAGGCCGAATGCTGCGCTGCAACCAAAGCGGCCAGGTCAACGCCGCGTCAATGTGCGGCGTTACTTTCCACACGACTTCGGGATGAGACCGACATGAAAGACAACACGATTATGCGACCGTTCCTGCGCACGCTGCTGTTGGTGTCCGCGCTGCTCTGCGCCTCGACCGCGCTGATGGCCCAAGTGTCGGTCAACATCAGCATTGCACCGCCGCCGCTGCCTCTCTACGCGCAGCCGATCGCGCCCGGACCGGGATTCATCTGGACGCCAGGCTATTGGGCGTACGGCATCAACGGCTATTTCTGGGTCCCCGGAACGTGGGTTCGCGCGCCCTTTGTCGGCGCCCTGTGGACACCGGGATATTGGGGTTGGCGCAACGGATTCTACGCGTGGAATGCCGGCTATTGGGGCCCGCGCGTCGGCTACTATGGCGGCGTCAACTATGGTTATGGCTACGTCGGCAGCGGCTATCACGGCGGATATTGGAACAATGGCGCATTCCACTACAACACCGCCGTCAACAACGTCAACGTGACCAGCGTTCACAACACCTACAACAAGGCCGTGATCGAGAATACGTCGGCGTCGCGCGTCAGCTATCACGGTGGCAGCGGCGGCATCGCGGTCGAACCGAGCGCGCAGGAGCGCCAGGCCGAGCGCGATCGCCACACCAGTGCGACGCAAGTGCAAACGCGGCACGAGCAGTCAGCAGGCAGCAACCGCTCACAATGGGCGTCCGTGAACCAAGGCGCGCCCGGGGTCGCCGCGACACCGAGAGCTGGAGCGTTCAACGAGCGCAGCCAGACAACGGCCAAGGGTGCTCCAGCTGGGACCGTCATCCCGGCGGGTCCCAACCGCCAAGCGAACGCAGCCAGTGCGCCCGGGGCGCAGGCTGGCAGTGACGGTCAACCCGGGCGCGGCAATCCGCATCACAATGCCGGCGCAGCCAACGGGCAGGGCGGAACGCACGCTCAAAGTCAGGCGCAGGGCACTCGCCGCTCCGGTGAGCACCACGAAGAGGGGCAACACGCGCGTTGACAGGCTGTTGAAAAGCTACTGCGGAGGCGATCTGCTTTGTAACTCCGCCGCTCGCAATCCTCACGTACGTCTATGTACGCTGCGGTTTCTCGCGGCGTCGCGCCTCGCAGTTCGCCTTCCTCGCAACGCTTTTCAACACCCTGTAAGCGAGTCGCGCACTAGCGTCCCGTGAGTTCCGCCGCCAGTGGCGCCGCTCCGTAGACTTTCGTCAGCGCCTCGACGATGGCACGGACGTCGACCGAGATAGCTCGCGCCTTCCGATCCGCGTAGGCAAAACGTCCCCCCAGCCCTTCGAGATTGCTGTCGAAGATTACTCCGACGATTTCGCCATTTCGATTGACCACGGGTGATCCCGAACTGCCGCCGATGATGTCGATCGTCGAGACAAAATCGAGTGGGGTCGCCAGGTCGAGTTCGCGTTCCTTGTCCAGCCAACGTTGAGGCAAGTCAAACGGTGGCGTGCCGTCGAAGGCGAAACTGCGGGCGTACAGTCCCGCAAGATTGGTCTGGAACGGCATCAGCATTCCATCCGCGTCGTAGCCGCTGACCTTGCCGAAACTCAGTCGCAGCGTGAACGTCGCGTCTGGATAGGCGTCGTTGGCATACAACCTGTAACGAATGTTCGCCAGCTCGTCGCCTGCCTGTAGCGTAGGCGTCTCGACTTCGACCTCGTAGCTCTTCTCGAGCCGTCGGTGCATGGGATAAACGTCCCGCGCCAGTACGATCAGCGGGTCGGTCGACGCCAGGATCGCCGCCTTGCCGCCATCGAGGAGTTTCTTGCGCTCCGCGACTTGAGCGAGCTGCGAGCCCTCGATCGCTTTCGTCGCCGCGGCCAGCGGTGTCATATTGCCGAGCACGCGAACCACGAAGGGATCGTCCTTGCCGAGCAGATCGATTGCCTCCTGCCAAATACCGGCCAGGCGCGCGATCTCGAGATCCTTGTAGTACGGGGTGTCGGCCAGGAGCGCGTGCACGATGCGGGGCAGCTTCGACGCACGGTATTCCGACATGCGATCGGCGTCGGCCAGCGTGGTTTCGTTGGCGAGTTCGACCAACGCTCCGGCGGTTTGGAACAACGTCCTGAAGCCATAGTCGACCACCCACCGGGACCTGGCGTCGCGGGTCCGCTTCGCCGTGGCAACCTCGATCGCCACCCAGGGATCGGGCTGATCCGCCGTCGCAACGAAGGACTTGCGCAGGCGCAGCTCCTCGTCGTTCTTTGTCGCCAGCAATTCCGGCTCACGCAGTGCCTTGTACTCCCCCGTCATTGCCTTCAGCCAATTCTCGGTGCTGTACAGGGCGCCGGCGGCACGCCGCGCCGATTCGGGCGACCGGGCCGAATACTCTTGCAGCACCTTGCGCGCCCTGGTCGCGCTTGCAAGCGCGAGGGGGTAACGAACATCGCGGTAGTAGATGAGCTGTGCCATCGTGAGCATCCGGTCGGTGGATCCCGGATGCCCTGCCGCGAAGACAAGCTCGCCATCCTTGAGTCCCGTTTTCGGCCACTTGAGAAAATGCGCCACCTTGATCGCGTCGCCGTTCTCGTACACGCGCAGCAGCGAAAAATCGAGGGCGAAGCGAGGGAAGACGAAGTTGTCCGCGTCTCCGCCGAAGTCGCCGAGCCGCGCTTCCGGCGCGAACGCCAGTCGAATGTCGCTCCAGATCTTGTAGCGATACAGGTGAAAGCCCGCGCCGCGATAGAGCGTCACCATTTCGCACCGCAATCCGGTCTTCGCCCTGCATTCGTTCTCGAGTTTGGCAATCGCGCCATTGCGCTCAGCGGTCGCCAGCGTGTCATCAGCCGACTTCACTGCCTCGCGTACCTTTGCCGTGACATCCTCTGTCGACTCGAGGCGGCGCAATTCCAAGCCAGGGCAGGTGCGCTCCTCGGCGCGGGTCCGGGCGTAAAAGCCATTCTTGACCAGATCGCCGGTCGCGGTGGAAAGCGCCTGCAAACAGCCCGTGATGACGTGATGGTTCGTCAGCACCAGCCCGTTGGCGGAAACGAAAGAGCCCGATCCTCCACCGAGACGGACCGACGAAAGGCGCAGCGCATCCAGCCATTCGGCACTCGGCGTGAATCCATATCGCGACTGGAGCGCTTTGGCGGGCAGGGCGTCGAAGGTCCAGACGCCCTCGTCCGCGCAGGCGGGTCCCATTGTGGCCAATGCCATGCCGAGCGCACAAACACCGCGGCGTATTCGTTGACCGAACTGAGGCGAGACAAGCGGATTCACAATGACCATTTCAAGGGCGCTCTGCCGGGTCGAGCAAAGGCAGGGCGCTATTTTGTGGGCGCAACGGGCGCGATGCCTGCCGCGGCGTTGGCGTTCGTATTGCCCCCTCCGATGCCTTCCTCGACTCGCGTCATCAGGTACGGGAAGAACGGGTTGGACGACATGCGTATCAGCGAATCCATGCTGACGATCAACGTGCCGCGCTCGCCGCGAGTCGCCATCGCACCGAGTTCGACGCCGAAATCCTCGTCCGAGTCCGGCTTCAACCCATAGAGCGAATCGCTCATCGGAAACGGCAGCGCCAGGTGCGACAGTGAAAAGACGTCGCTGGGATAGACCATGCCCAATGCGCGCGTCTGCTCGGTGGTTTGGCCGGGCTCGGTGATGCGTTCGACGACTTCGGCGCTGCGGGGGCTGGCGTTGGTGATGATCACGGTCCTGAAGTTGCGGGGCGGCGGTGGCAGCAGGCGCGCCAGGATATTGTCGGTGCTGGAGCGCAGCAGCGGGCCGAACTTGGCATTTCGGTTCAGGTCGAACAGCACGAGTTCGCTGCCGTTCGCGGGAAGGTGCACGTACAGCGCGTTGACGATCGCCCGCGTGCTGACCGTGAAGTCGACCACGGATTGAAACGTCAGTATGGGTGGCAACTCGCCCAGGCGGCCTTCGCCTGCGTATTGCGCGATCTGCTGTTGAAGTATGCGTGCGGTCAGCGAGGACTGTCGCGCCGCATTGACCGGGAACGAATTGTATTTGAACGGATTGAACTCCGGGACGACGCCCAGCCACGCGGCCCGCGCAAACGCGGGAAAGATGGCCGGCCATCCGAATACTCCGGCAAAGCGGGCAAGGCTGGTGATGCCGATCATCGGCGAAATCAGCACGATGCGATCCGGGCGCGACAGGCTCTTGTCGCCGAGCGCATCGAGCGCGTACTTCATCGCCAGCGCGCCGCCGTTGGAAAATCCGATCATGTGCAGCGGCAGCGAGGGACCGATGCGCCGCCTGGCCTCGCGCACCGCGAGCCGCGTCGCTTCCGACCAGTCCTCCCATTGGACCGCCGACAGCCCGGCGGGCACCGAGCCGTGCCCGGGCAGCCTGATCGCGATGGCGACGAATCCGTCATCGCGGTAGCGCCGCGCGATGTGGCGCAGGCTGTACGGCGAATCCGTCAGCCCGTGCAGGAGCACCACCGCGCCGCGCGGCGCGCCGGCCGGCTCCATGATGTAGGAGCGATTCCAGTCGTACTTGAATTTCGGCGGGTAAATCGGGCTGCCTTCGTAATAACGGTTGGAAGCGATGCGATCCTCGGGCTCGAGCTTCTGCGTCACTTCCTTGCGTACGTCGTCGAAGATCGCCTGCTCTGCAGTGAGGTAGCCGGCCCAGTCCGCCTTGGCGATTTCCGGGGCCTTGAGTTCATGCGGAACGTGCGTGTGCCAGACCTGCAGCGGCGGTGCGCGCCGCGCCTCCCAGGCGCGCATCGACAGCACCGATATCAGGCTCACGCCGATGATCACTGCGCCCCACTTAAGCAGCTTGACGACTTTCGCTCGCATTGCCCGGATTCCTGTCGATGCACTCGAGACGCATTGTTCCACGAGCACGCGGTGGTTGGCCAGCATCGACACTCATGCGGCAGCAATGCGCGGCGACCGGGAGCCGTTGCCCGTTCGCGACGATACGTGCATGATGTTCGATCACCCGGTCGACTGACGCCGAGCCGGAGTGGAAGGGGACATCGTGGAATCGATCAATGTCAAACGACGTCTGACTTGCATCCTCGCCGCGGATGCCGTCGGCTACAGCAGCCACATGGCGCGGGACGAGGAAGGCACGATTCGCGTGCTGTCCGCGCATCGGGCGGTGATCGACGGGATTATCGCCTTCCATGGCGGCCGCATCATCAGCACGGCGGGCGATTCGGTGCTCGCCGAATTCACGAGTGCCGTCGAGGCTGTGCGCTGTGCGGTGGAAATCCAGGAAGCGCTCAAGACGCGCAACGATTCGCTCCCTGAGAGCAGCAAGATGCAGTTTCGCGTCGGCGTCAACCTCGGCGATGTCGTGGTGAAGAATGACGACTTGCTTGGCGACGGCGTCAATGTCGCCGCGCGGCTCGAAGCGATTGCGGAGCCCGGCGGGATCTGCATTTCGTCGAGCGTCTACGACCAGATCACCGGCAAGCTGGACCTTGGCTTTCAGGATATCGGCGAGCAGTCTCTCAAGAACATCTCGCGGCCCATCCATGCGTATCGTGTGTCCGGCACCGCGGCACCTGAGCGTCCGGCACCGACCCTGCGCTCGGCGGCACCGACGCCAAAACGCGTTGGATGGGGCATTGGCGCGGTCGGTGCAGCCATCCTCGCAGGCGTGGTGGCGTGGCAGACCGGCTGGTTGCGCGTCGGTTCCGGCGACGGCGGCCCACCGAAGACCGCCGTCGTGACGCCTCCACCGAACAATGCCGCGACTGCGACGCCTGCGGAAGGCAGCGCAGCGCGCACACAGTTTGAAGCTGAGGCCCAGCGTCTGCGCTCCGAAGCCGAGGCGCTCAAGCGACAAGCGGAGGCCGAGCTTGCGCGGGTACGCATCGACGCTGCCGCCGGTCGTGCGGCCAGGCAAAAAGCCGATTCCGAGGCCGCAGCGACACGTATCCGCGTTGAAGCCGAAGCCGACGCTGCGCGCATTCGCGCTGACGCCGAGGCGGCTGCAGCACGCATGAAAAGTGAATCCGAGGCTCAAATGGCCAAGACTGCGCAGCCGGCGCGAAAAACTGATGTCAAATCTCGCGAGGCGGCCACGGTTGCGACGGCGCCAATGCAAACAGTGGACAAGCCCGTAACGACGCCCGCGGATGCGACCGCCAGCGCCGCTCGCTTCGACGGCAAGTGGAACGTTGCGATCGTATGCGCGGCAACCGCGGACGGGGCGTTAGGCTACAAGGCTGGAATGATCGCGCAGGTGAAGGACGGCTTCCTTCGCGGCGATCAGGGCGTCGAGGGCAAGCCGAACTGGCTCAGACTCGAGGGGCAAATTCAACCCGATGGAAGTGCGACGCTCAGCGCAACCGGACTGACGGGTGATCCCAAGTACAGCATCAAGGGCGCCGCCGAAGGTTCGCGCGTTGGCTATCACGTCGCCGCGCGATTCGAGGGATCGAGTGGCAGCGGCAAGCGTCTAGAGCTGCGACCCTGCGATATGCGCTTCGTGAAACAGTGAGGGCGCGCAGATGCCTTCGCGGCAGGATCATCACTTGCTTGGGTGCGCCCGCTATATCGGCAATCGCTTATAATTTCCAACAACTCGCCGCCACTGCGCGGACTCCGGAGGAACCGAACATGCCTGCCATTGCCCGCTTCGCCGGCATCGCTGCCGCGGTCGCACTTTCGCTTGCACTGAGCAACGCTCGCGCCGGGGAGATCCGCGTCGCGTGCTATTCGGACGGCAACGAGTGCGAAGTCACGCAGGACCTCGCCAAGCGCTTCGAAGCGCAGAACGCCGACGTCAAGGTCGTCATTGACAAGGTGCCCTACAAGGCAATCCTCGAGCAGCTGCCCGTGCAACTCGCGGCCGGCGAAGGTCCCGACATTGCCCGCGTCACCGACCTTGGCGGCCTGTCGAAGTACTATCTCGACATCACTCCCTACGTGAAGGACCCGAAGTACTGGGAAGCGAACTTCGGCAAGACGCTCGCGTGGATGCGTCCGTCCGCAACGGACAAGGGCATCTACGGCATGATGACGCAGCTGACGGTCACCGGTCCGTACGTGAACAAGACGCTATTCGAGCAGGCGAACATTCCACTGCCCGGACCGCAGGCGACGTGGGACCAATGGATCGACGCCGCGCGCAAGGTGGCCAAGGCTACGCAGGTTCCCTTCGCGGTCGCCTTCGATCGCAGCGGGCATCGCTTCGCCGGGCCGGCCATCAGCATGGGTGCGAAGTACTTCGATGCCAAGGGCGACCTGGTGGTCGACGATGGCTATCGCACCATGGCGAGGAAACTCTACGAATGGAACCGCGACGGGACCATGCCCAAGGAAGTGTGGGGCGGTGTCGGCGGCTCCACCTATCGAGATGCCTTCGAAGAATTCGCCAACGGCCGCGTCGTGCTGTACCTATCCGGGAGTTGGCAGATTCGCCGCATGGACTCCCAGATCGGCAAGAACTTCGACTGGGCGGCCGTGCCCAATCCGTGTGGGCCCGCGGCGTGCACCGGCATCCCTGGCGGTGCGGCGTTCGTCGCGCTCAAGCGGACCAAGAATCCCAAGGACGTCGGGCGTTTTCTCGACTACCTAGCAAGCGAGCCGGTGTACGCGGAATACATGGCGCGCACCGAGAACATCCCCGCCAACGCCAGCGTGGCCAATAAAGGGGTCGACTACAAGATCTCGCCGCAGGCGCGTGCCGCGCTCAACGTGTTCGTTGCCGAAGTGCCCAAGCTGTCGCCGGTCGCCTATCAGATTCAGGGCTACAAGCTCAATCGCGCGATCTTTAACCCGACCGCAGCGCGACTCGGGCAGGCAATCGTAGGCGAGATGTCGCTCGACGACGCCCTGAAGCGGATTTCCGCCGACATCGACGAGCAGACCAAGGCCGCCGCGAAGTAACCTCCGCACTCCGCCGCCGGCTGCCGACCTTGGGTCCGCAACGCCATCCGCTGCTGGCATTGCCCGCGTCAATCTTCGGCGCGCTGCTGAACGTGATCGACACGCCGATGCGCGCGCTGCAACGTGTGCTCGGCGTGCCGCGCATCGGCTGGATGTTCGTTGCGCCGAACCTGGCGATCCTCGGGTTGTTCACCTTCCTGCCGATCGTCATCAATTTCTACTTCGCCTTCACGGGCGGCGTACAGCTCTATCCCTCGCAGCGACCGTTCACCGGATGGGAGAATCTTGCCACGCTGTTCGAGTGTGAGAGCTTCCTCGATCCGTCGACCTGCCGCAAGGACCTGTTCTGGCGCGCGATTTTCAACACGGCGACGTTTGCGCTGGTGCAGGTGGTGTTGATGGTTGCCTTCGCACTCGTCACCGCGCTGGTGCTCAACCGCAAGATCCTCGGACGCGGTTTCTTCCGCGGCGTGTTCTTCTATCCGGTCCTGCTGTCGCCGGTGGTCGTCGCCCTGATCTGGAAATGGATCCTGCAGCGCGAGGGCGTCCTCAACGCGCTGCTGGCTGCAGGCGGCGCCTCGCCCGTTGGCTGGCTGTCCGAAGCCAGCTGGGCGTTCTTCTGGTGCGTATTCGTGAGCATCTGGGCGCACATGGGGTTCTACACGCTCATTCTCCTCGCCGGCCTGCAGGCAATTCCCGCCGATCTGTACGAAGCTGCGGAAATGGACAGCGCGACGCCGTGGCGGCGCTTCTCGCGCATCACGCTGCCGTTGTTGATGCCCAACCTCATCGTCGTGCTGGTGCTGGGCCTGATCCGCGCGGTGCAGACATTCGACGAGGTGTTCGTGCTAACCGGTGGCGGTCCGGGCTCGGCGACGACCTTCATCGTCCAGTTCATTTACCAGACCGGCTTCGCGGAGTCGATCCATCAGTACGGACTCGCCGCTGCGGCGTCGCTGGTGCTCGCCTTGTCGCTGTTCGTGCTCACGCTGCTGCAACTGCGGCTGACGCGCAAGAACCTCGAAGCTCAGGGAACCAAGGGGGCGCGCGGCGATGCCTAGCGTGAAAGCCCTGTTGACCGCACGTCGCGGCCGCGGCGCATTCGACTGGACCGACTGGTTCACGTACGGCTATCTCGTGCTCGGTCTCGTGCTCATGTTCGGACCGGTACTGTGGCTGGTACTGTCGTCGTTCAAGAGCGCCGCGGCGCTGAACGAGTTTCCGCCGCAGCTGCTGCCCTACGGACAGAAGACCGTCATGGTCGCGGGACAGGACAAGCCCTTGCCCCTGTATCGCGTGACCCTGCCCGACGGCGCGACGCGCGAGCTGGCCGAGGTGCGGCGCATCGGCATCCAGGCGACGCTCGTCGATCCCGATGCGCCCGACCAGGAATACAAAGTCAACATCCGCGAGCGCAGGCCAGTGCGCGAGTTCCAGCTCGCGACGGGCAACTATACCGAGGTGTTTCGCAAGTTTTCCTTCGGCACCTTTCTCTGGAACAGCGTGTTCATCACAATTGTCGCGACGCTGATCACGCTGCTGTTCAATGCCATGGCCGCGTTCGCGCTGTCGAAATACCGGTTCAGCGGCCGCGATACCGTTTTCCTGCTCATCATATCGACCCTGATGATCCCGCCGACGATCATCCTGGTCCCCAATTTTCTGGTCGTATCCGAGCTCGGGCTGCTGAACAGCCTGTGGGGCGTCATCTGGCCGGCAGTCGCCACGCCCACAGGGGTGTTCCTGCTGCGCCAGTACATGCTCACGATTCCAGACGAATTGATCGACGCGGCGCGCATGGACCACGCGAGCGAATGGCGGATCTTCTGGCGGATCATCCTGCCGCTGTCCGCGCCTGCGCTTGCTGTGCTTGCGATCTTCTCGGTCATGTGGCGCTGGAACGACTTCCTGTGGCCGCTGATCGTGCTGTCGCGGACCGAGAAATTCACGCTGCAGCTGGCCCTCAACGCTTTCCAGGGCGAGCTGACGACCGAATGGCACTACCTGCTCGCGATGACCGTCATCACGCTGCTGCCGGTCACGCTGGTATTCGCGTTCCTGCAACGCCACATCACGACCGGCATCGCGTCGGCCGGCGTGAAATAGGTTCGACGAGTAACCCACGACAAGGATCGCGCGATGGCCTCACTGCAACTGCAACGCATCGTCAAGCGCTACGGCGAGACGATGGTCATCCATGGTGTTGATCTCGAAGTCCGCGACGGCGAGTTCGTGGTCTTCGTCGGGCCGTCCGGCTGCGGCAAGTCGACGCTGCTGCGCATGATCGCGGGCCTGGAATCGGTCAGCGACGGTGAACTCGCGATCGACGGCAAGCGCGTGAACGACGTTTCCGCGGCGCAACGCGGCCTGGCCATGGTCTTCCAGTCCTACGCGCTCTATCCGCACATGACGGTGTACCAGAATCTGGCCTTCGGCCTCGAGAACATCAGAATTCCGCGCGCCGATATCGACGCCAAGGTGCAGGACGCGGCGCGCATGCTGCGCCTCGAGCCTTTGCTGGCGCGCCGGCCTACGCAGCTCTCTGGTGGCCAGCGGCAGCGCGTTGCGATCGGACGCGCCATCGTGCGCGATCCGACGATCTTCCTGTTCGACGAGCCACTGTCGAACCTCGACGCCGAATTGCGCGTGCAGATGCGCGCCGAGATCACCGGACTGCACCGGCGGCTGGGTACGACGATGATCTACGTCACGCATGACCAGGTCGAAGCGATGACCATGGCGGACCGGATCGTCGTCCTGCGCGGTGGGCGCGTCGAGCAGGTCGGCTCCCCGCTGGAGTTGTACAACCGGCCGGCCAACCGTTTTGTCGCGGGCTTCATCGGCTCGCCACAAATGAATTTTCTCGGTGGCAGCCTTGCATCCGGGAGCGGCGACGAGGTGCGGGTCGTCCTCGACGGGGCCCCAAGCGATACGCCGCAGGCCGCGTTACCGGTGCGCCCTCTCAAGGCTGCCGCGGGGCAGCGGGTCTGGCTTGGCATTCGGCCGGAGCACATCGTCGTCGGTTCTCCGCGTACTTCGTCGCAGCCGCTAGCGGTGACGATCGAGCGCATCGAGCAACTCGGCGCCGCTAGCTTCCTGTACTGCACGCTGGCCAGTGGCGAGCGGCTCACCGTGCATGCGCCGGGACAAGTGGCGCACGACGTGGGCGGACGAATCACGGTCCATCTGCCGGTTGGCGAGGCGCACTTGTTCGACAGCGCAGAGGGCGAACTCGCCTTCGCGCGACCCTAGGAAACCGCGACGATGCGCCCCATTGGTGGAGCCAGGTTCGCAGGACGATCCGCCCATTTCGTACGTTTCGACCTCGATTCGGGCTGGTCCTGCCAGCTGTTCGTGCTGGCCGACGATCTGGTCCGAGTCCTGTTACTGCGCAACGATACATTCAAGGAACCGCGGACATGGATGATCGCGCCAGGTGACGTTGACGTGCCGTGGGAAGGCCGTGACCGGCGCGACGTGAGCGTGTTTCCCAGTCCGCCCTTCTCGGTCGTCGACGATGAGCGCGCGGTCACGTTGACGACGGCGAGGCTGACGGTGACGGTGACGTTGCAGCCCTTTGGCTTGCAGTGGCTGGCCGACGGCAAGTCGTTCGCAGCCGACCGCGCCACGTATGCCTATCAATGGAGCGAGCGCAACAACATCGTGCGCCACTACATGGCGCGCGCGCAAGCCGACCGGTTTTTCGGACTCGGCGACAAGACCGGCGCGATCGACCTGCACGGCCGGCGCCTGCGCACACTTGCCTTGGATGCGCTGGGCTACGACGCGCAGACGTCCGACCCCTTGTACAAGCATTGGCCGTTTCTGCTAGGTCGCGACGCCATGTCCGGCGTCTCCTACGGGCTGTTCTACGACACGCTGGCGACGACGACCTTCGACCTCGGCTGCGAGTACGACAATTATCACGGCTTCTACCGCTATGCGGAAATCGACAGCGGCGACCTGGACTACTACCTGTTTGTCGGCCCCCGGCTGCGCGATGTCGTGCGCAAGTTCAGCGAACTGACCGGCCGCATGGCTTTCGGGCCGCGCTGGAGCCTGGGCTATGCGAACACCGCGATGAGCCTTGCCGACGCCCCGGATGCGCAGGCCCGGCTGGCCGAGTTCGCGGACCTCGCGGTCGAGCACGACATTCCGCTCTCTGCGTTTCATTTCGGATCCGGTTACACCAGCATCGGCAAGCGCCGTTACGTATTCACCTGGAACCGCTCGAAATTTCCGGATCCGCAGGCGGCGATTGCCCGATTCAAGCGCCAGACCGTTCGCGTGGTGGTCAATCTGAAGCCCTGCCTGCTCGACGACCATCCCGCCTATGCCGAGGTCGCAGCGCGCGGCGCGTTCGTGAGCGATGCGCGCTCGGGCGAGCCGTGCGTCGGGCAGTTCTGGGATGGCGAGGGCGCGCATCTCGACTTCACGCACCCCGAGGGCATTCGCTGGTGGCAGGAGAACCTGCGCGAGCAGGTGCTGGAATACGGCATCGATGCGGGTTGGAACGACAACAACGAGTATGGAATCTGGGATGACGACGCCGTTTCGCACGGCTTCGGCGAGGCGCTGGCGATCGATCGGTCGCGGCCGCTGCACGCGCTGCTGATGACGCGCGCCACCGCGGAAGCGCAGGCAGCACACCGTCCAGGCGAGCGCGTCTACACCGTGACCCGCGCGGGGCCGCCCGGCATCCAGCGCCACGCGCAGACGTGGTCGGGCGACAACACGACGAGCTGGCACACGCTGCGCTGGAACCTGCGCATGGGGCTGACGATGAGCCTGTCCGGGATGTTCAACACGGGCCACGACGTCGGCGGTTTCAACGGTCCCGTGCCGGACCCCGAGTTGCTGGTGCGCTGGGTGCAGAACGGCGTGTTCAGTCCACGCTTCATCATGAACTCGTGGAAGCAGGGTGGCGAAGTGAACACGCCTTGGCTGCATCCCGACGCGATCGGTCCAATCCGCGCGGCGATCCGCTTTCGCTATCGCCTGTTACCGTACCTGTACACGCTGTTCCGGCGGGCGCACGAGCGCGGCGAACCGATCCTGCGGCCGCTATGCTACGAATTCGAGCACGACGCGCGAGCCTTTGCCGATAGCGACGACTTCATGTTCGGACCGCAGCTGTTGGTTGCCAATGTCGTCGAGGCGGGGGCGCGCGAACGACGCGTCTACCTGCCCCGGTGCGACCATGGCTGGTTCGACTTTCATACCGGCGAACATCACGAAGGTGGACGTGACATCGTCGTCTCGGCGCCGCTCGGCCATATACCGCTGTTCGCGCGCGCCGGCGCGATCGTCCCGATGACCGATCGCGAGGACTTTGCGCAGCTGCACGACGAACCGTCGCGGCAGCTGCGGGTTTTCCCCGCGCACGGCGTCTCGAACACGCGCTTCGCGCTTTACGAGGACGACGGCATCAGCCTGGGCTACCGCGACGGCGCCTTTGCCGAGATAGACATCGACGTGCGTACTACCGCGCAGGAAGTGCTGGTCACGGCACGGAAGACAGGCCGTTATCCGCTGCCATGGCAGCTTCTTCGCGTCGTGCTGCCAGTCCCCGAGCGGCGCGCGCTGACACTGCGCGGAGACGGCGTGGAATTTGCGCCGAGGGACTGACCCTTCATCCTCGTCATGGCCCAAGCCAACGCGCCGGTGCGCGGGCGCCGGCTGGCGAAGTCGCTACCAGCGAAAGGTCGCACCGAGCAGGTATTGGTTGTCGGGCGCGCTCTGGTTCAGGCGACGTTGATAACCGAGGTCGAGATCCACAAACGACGTCAGCGTGTAGATGCAGCCGACCAGCGCAGCCGCGGGCCACTGCGCCACCGACTGGAGAGGGTGCTGATCGACGAGGATATCGACGCCGAGCTGAAGGCCGGGTTGCGGTTTCCAGAGTGCGGCGGCGGAAATGTGCGCGAGCCGGGAGCGCCCTGCCGGAATGGCCGCATTCCTGATGGCGCCGACCGTCGCCTGCAGCTGCAGCGTTTCCGTCGCCCACATTGCAGTAAGGTACGCGAAGGGTGTCGCCTGCCCGGCGTCGAGTCCGCGCGCCGCGTTGCCCGTGGGGAATCCCGAGCCCGCCCCGATCGCGCCGCTCCAGGCGCCGTCTTCGACAAAATGCCACTTGAATCCGGCAAAGACATCGCCGAAGCCCGACGCGCGCTGCGGATCCGCGCCCGTTGTAAAGTAGCTGTTGTAGTTGGGCCGCAGCTGGATGTCGACGGTATCGACGAGTCCGTAGCTTAACTGCGGTGCGAACTGAAATGCCGACAGTGTTGTCCCGTCATCGGTCGTGCGGGTGAACTGGCTGCCGAGCTGGAGCTCGAAATTGCCGGAGCCCTGCGTCCGGGTGTCGTCGGTGACAAACGGATGCGCGCCCCAGCTCGCCCCCGCGAAGGCAAGAATCGCAATGCCCAACGCGTGCGGCAATACCGTCATGTCCTCCCCATCGCGGACACGTCCAAGGCGAGGTGCAGATCGCCGAACGTTGCACTGATACTATAATCGACTCAGGTGACAGTTTTCATGCGTCAAGACATTGGTGGCGAACCGCGACTCGCGGGGTTCGCATGCCACGTCCCGCCAAGGCGACACCGATGAAACTGGTTCGAACGGATTGGGTCTTTTTCCTGTTCAGGCGCCCGCTGCTCACGTTCGTGCTGCTGGGAGTGTTCTTCCTGCTGTTCGGCTTGACGTCGATCAACCTGTTCTTCCTGCTCAAGGCGAACCTCAATCTGTTCCTCGAGTACGGATTGATGGTGATCGAGGACGGGGCACTTGATCAGCTGTTCGAGCTGCTGGGGTCGGCGTACCTGAGCATGCTGTTCTGGCTGCTGTTCAGGATCTGCGAGCGGATTCTGGTCGAGCGCCTGACCAAGAAGCGCTTCGGCTGGCGATGGATCAACCAGGATTCTGACGCGCCTACCCGCGGCAATTGACCGGCAGGAAGGCCGGCGGCAGGTTGGTCCTGTTCTCGCCCTTGACGGTCATCTGGTCGGGCGGGCGGGCGTTGCCGCAGATCCACGCCACCGGAACGATCGGTGCGTCCTCGACCACTGCGGGACGGATGGTCAGGATCTTCCCCTTGAGCGCGGCGTTGATGTTGTTGCCGAAGGTCAGGTGAATCGCGCCGTTCGCGACGGCGACCGCGCTGACGTAGTTGCTGACGATCTTGTCGGGCACGGGCAGTCCCGCGGCCGCGTTGTCGGCGGGAAAAGTCTGCGTGGCCGCCCACGTCGCAGCGATCGGCGTCTTCGCGACGTCTGCCAGCGGTGCCGCCGCCGCCACCTGTTCGCGTATGGTGCGCTCCTGCAGGCCCGGTGCCGCCATGAGCGCAAGAATCGCGATGATGGCGACGACAACAAGGATTTCGATCAGGGTCATGCCGCAAGCATCTATCGCGGCTACTCGCCGGCAAAGCGTGATGCGCTTCATCCCAACGCCTGCCCGATGTCGGCGACGAGGTCGTCACTGTGCTCGACACCTATGGATAGTCGAACCAGGTCGGCTGGACAGAGCGTTTCCGGGCCTTCTACGCTGGCGCGATGCTCGGCGAGGCTCTCGACCGAGCCCAGCGATGTCGCCTGCTTGAATACGCGCAGCTTAGCCGCGAACAGCTTTGCGGCGGCCTCGCCGGCGCGTAGCCGGATCGACAGCATGCCGCCGAATCCGCCACGCATCTGTTTCATGGCCACCGCATGCCCCGGGTGCGAAGGCAGTCCCGGATACAGCACCTGCGATACCTTCGAATGCCCGTAGAAGCGTTGCGCGATGGCCTGCGCGTTGGCGCAGGCCATCGCGACCCGCAGATGAAGCGTGCGCATCCCGCGCAGTAGCAGCCAGGCCTCGAACGGACCCAGCACGGCACCGCCGCTGCCGCGGACGTAGCGGATGCGCTGCCACAGTTCGTCGTCGGTCGCCGTGGCAAGCGCACCGGCGATGACATCGGAGTGGCCGTTGAGATACTTGGTCGCGGAGTGCATGACGATTTGTGCGCCGAGCTCGATGGGCCGCGTCAGCAACGGCGTCGCGCAGGTCGAGTCGACGGCGACGACTGCGCCGGTCTCGCGCGCAATCGCGCAGGCGCCGGCGATGTCGGTGATATCCCAGGTCGGATTGGCCGGCGTCTCGATCCAGATCAGGCGCGGGCGTCCCGCGCGCGACTTCGCGGCGAGGTCGTCGAGCGAAGCGTTGTCGTAGAACTCGATCTTCAGCCCCCACGGTTCGGCAAACGCCAGCAGCCACTTGCGCAATGCCCAATACATGTTGCGCGGCACCAGCGCGCGGTCACCGGGGGCGAGCGCCTGGAACACCGCGGCGGCCGCGGCCTGGCCGGAGCCGAACAGCATCGCGCCGGCCGCGCCTTCCAGCGAAGCGAGCAAGGCCTCGGCCTGGTCGTAGCTGGGGTTGTCCGCGCGCGAATAGACGCGCCCGCCCGGATACGCGCCGTCGGCGCCGCGTTCGTAAGTGGTGGCGACGTGGATCGGCGGGACGAGGTCGCGATAGGGCTGCGCGATGCGCCCCATGCCCTGAGCCGCGCGTGTTTCGGGGTGGAGATCGGATTTTTCGGACGTCATCGTCGATGCTGCCAGCACACACTATGCCCTCAGTCGCAACGCGCGGCAAATGCGATCGGCGGCGCACGGCGATCGACATCGTATAAGATCGCGCAGGCGTACAAGACGCACATCGAGCGTATCGAAGATCAGAGGCAAGCGAGCATGGACGATATCCCCGCCCGCATCGGCGCGCCGATCGGTGAGATCGATACGCCGGCGTTGATCGTCGACCTCGATGCCTTCGAGCACAATCTGAACGCGATGGTGGCGTTTGCGAAGAACGCCGGCGTGCGCCTGCGTCCGCACGCCAAGACGCACAAGTGCCCGACGATTGCGCTCATGCAGATCGCCGCGGGCGCGGTAGGCCAGTGCTGCCAGAAGGTTGGCGAGGCCGAGGCGCTGGTACGTGGCGGCGTGCGAGACATATTGGTGAGCAACGAGATCGTCGACGCCCGAAAATTGCGTCGTCTGGCGGCGCTGGCGGCCGGCGCCAACATCGCCCTGTGTTTCGACGCCGCCGAACAGGTCGACGCCGCATCGCTGGCGGCGACCGAGGCCGGGGTGGAACTGGGTGGCCTGGTCGAAGTCGAGGTCGGCATGCAGCGTTGCGGCATCGGGCCAGGGTGGCCCGCCGCGGAGCTTGCGCTGCGCATCGCGCAGGCGCCTGGCCTCCGGTTCCGCGGCCTGCAGGCGTATCAGGGCGCAGCGCAGCACCTGCCGACACTCGCCGAGCGTGAACGCGCCATCGCCGCTGCTGCGGTCGCGGTCCGTACGACCAAAGCGGCGCTGCAGGAGTCTGGCCTCGCCTGCGAATTCGTCACGGGCGCGGGCAGCGGCACGTACCGCATCGAGGCCGCCAGCGGGCTGTGGAACGAATTGCAGGCGGGGTCGTACTTGTTCATGGACACCGACTACGCCAGGATCGGCGACCGGGACGGCGGCCGCTACACGGATTTCAAGCACAGCCTGTTCGTGCTCGCGACGGTGATGAGCGTGCCAACTGCGGAGCGGGCGATCGTCGACGCGGGGCTCAAGTCCTACAGCGCCGAAAAGGGTCCGCCCTGGGTGCACGGTCGGGACGACATCCAGGTCACCGGCGTTTCCGACGAACACGGCCGGCTGCAGCTCGGGCCCAAGGCTGCGCGCCTGCGCATCGGCGATCGCGTGCTGCTGATTCCCGGGCACTGCGATCCGACGATCAATCTGCACGACTGGTACGTCGCGGTCCGCGGCGGGCGGGTCGAGGCGCTTTGGCCGATCAGCGCGCGCGGCGCCAGCCGGTGAGCGTTTGCCATGCCGCGCGCGGAACGTCGGCGCGTGCTCGCCTGGTTCCGCGGCTGGTAGAATGATCCGGTCGCGCCAACGCGCGCATCGCGACCCGACCATGGACCAAGAGAAACTGCCCGTACCATCGAATCCGCTCGGACTGGAAGGGGTGGAGTTCATCGAGTACACGACGCGGGAGCCGCTCGCGCTCGGCGCATTGCTGCAGCAGTTCGGTTTCCAGCCGGTCGCGCGACACCGATCGCGCGAGGTCATGCTCTACCGGCAAGGCGGCATGAACGTCATCGTCGATGCGGATCCGGCAAGCGTGCGCGAGACTTCGCGCGGCGCGGCACCTTCGGTCGGCGCGGTCGCTTTCCGGGTGCGCGACGCCGCCTTCGCGCATCGCCGGGCGCTCGAGCTTGGCGCATGGGACATGCCGACACGCGCAGCCGCGATGGAGTTGAACATTCCGGGTATCCACGGTGTCGGCGACAGCCTGATCTATTTCGTCGAGCGCCACCACGACCTGTCCATCTACGACGTGGATTTCGTGCCCATCGCCGGTGCCGACCAGTCGCCGCCGGCGTTGGCCGGGCTGCATTGGTTCGGACTGGTGCAGGCGGTGCAGTCGGACCGCAGCGCGGACTGGGTGGATTTCTATCGCACGCTGTTCGGATTCGAACCGCTGCAGCGAGGCCAGTATTTCGGCGTGCTGCCGAAGGGCACGCTGTTGAAGAGTCCGCACGGCAACTTTTACTTCCAGCTGGTCGAACCGCCACCGAACGCGGATTTTGTCGAATGGAACGAAGCGCTGCTGCGAGTCGGCCTCGGTGCTCCCGACGTGCTGGCGGCGGTGCGCGCGCTCGAGGCGCGCGGCATCGTCTTCGTCGACCGCGAGCCGGTGCGACCCTCGGAGAAGGGCGCGCTGACGCAGATTTATCTCGGCGCGTTCTGCATCGAACTCGTCGTCAGCGCCGTGGCATTGAGGTCGGCCGCGTGAAGCTCGAGGACTTCGGCATGGACACGATCACGCTGGCCGGGCCGATCGAGGCCAAGCTGCGCGCGGTCAAGGAAGCAGGCTTCACCCAGATCATGCTGTCGGCGCGCGACCTGGTCGGTCACCCGAACGGCGAGAGGGCCGCGGTCGACGCCGTGCTCGGCAGCGGCCTGCGCGTTACCGGCCTGCAAGTATTGCGCGATTTCGAAGGCCTGTCGGGACCGCTGCACGCGTACAAGATCGACGTGGCCAAGGCCATGCTGGAGCTCGCCCGCGACGTGCGCGCGCCGCTGATACTGGCGTGCTCGAGCACTTCTGCGCACGCGGTTGGCGATTTCGACGTGCAGGTCGCCGACTTGCAAAAACTGGCGATGCTCGCGGTTCCGCTGGGAATTCGCGTGGCCTTCGAGGCGCTGTCGTGGGGCAGGGCGGTTGACGACCTCGCACAGGCATGGGCGCTGGTCGACGCCGCCGACCGTGCGAACCTTGGCGTCGCCGTCGATTCGTTTCACATGCTCGCGCGGGAAACGCCGCTCGAAGCGCTCGACGCGATCAAGCCCGAGAAGCTGTTCTTCGTCCAGCTTTCCGATTTCATGTGGAGTGCGCCGGCGACGCCCGAAGAGCGGCGCGAAACCGCGCGGCACGCCCGCGTGTTCCCCGGCGAGGGTGCGCACAGCCAGGCACTGGGCGACCTCATCCGTGCGATCGACGAACTCGGGTACGAGGGCGATTACAGCTTCGAGGTGTTCAACGACGACTACGTGCAGATGCCGCTGGCGCTGGTCGCGCAGCGCGCGAAGCGCTCGGTGCAGTGGATCACCGACCATGTGTCGCGCCGCAGCCTTCCCGTGCGGCGGCAAGTGGCAGGATGATGGGGGTGGTACGGGTCGCGGCAGGATTGCCGCGATGGCGCTAGCGCACGCCTACCGTGCGCCGACTGCGTGCCCCAGTCGCGCGTCGGCGGAGGCACCGGTCCCCGACTGCACGATCGAATCCCAGCTGTGATCGCTGTCCCGGGCCGCGACTTCCTCGGAGTTCTGCAAGCGTTCCCGCAGCAGGGCGGCCGTCGCTGCGGCGGGCAGCGGCCGGCCGAGCATGTAGCCTTGCACGGTAGTGCAGCCCAGTCCGAGCAGAAAATCGATTTGCGCCTGCGTTTCCACGCCTTCGGCGACCACTGCGAGTTCCAGGCTTTGCGCCATCGCCATCACCGCCTTGATGATCGCGCCGTCACCTTCCTTCTGGCCGACGTCGCGCGTGAACGATTGATCGAGTTTGAGCTTGTCCACCGGCAACCGGCGCAGGTAGGCAAGCGATGAATAACCGGTGCCGAAGTCGTCGATCGCGATCTTCACGCCCATCGCGCGCAGCGCGGTCAAGGTCTTGAGCGTCGCATCGAAGTCGTGCATCAACATCGATTCGGTGACTTCGAGCTCGAGGTAGTCCAGCGGCACGCCAATGACGCGCGCGCATTCCCGCACGCGCCCGGCGAGGTCCGGGTCGTCGAATTGCACGCTCGACAGGTTGACTGCGATCGTTACCGCAGGCAGCCCCTGTTCCAGCCACGCGTTGTGCTGGATGAGTGCGGTGACCATGACCCATTCCCAGATGTCCATGATCAGGCCGGCTTCTTCCGCCACGCCGATGAAATGGCCGGGGGTGAGCAAGCCGAGCGTCGGATGATTCCAGCGGATCAAGGCTTCGATGCCGACGATCCGCCCGGTGCGCACCTCGATCTGCGGCTGGTAGTGCAGTTCGAACTGGCCGCCTTCGAGCGCCTTGCGCAGGTCGTGCTCGAGCGACAGGCGCTCCGCCGACGCCGCGCGCATCGACTCTCGATAGAAGAAGAAACGGTTCCGCCCCTCGCCTTTCGCGTGGTACATCGCGACGTCCGCGTTCTTGAGCAGCGAGTCGAGGTTATCGCCGTCGCGCGGATACAGCACGATGCCGATCGACGCGGAGATGAACAGCTCCTGCGTGCCGAGGACGATCGGCTGCGCCAGCGTCGACAGCAGGCGATTGGCCGCGTGCGCGGCTTCCTGCTCGGTGGCGACGCCATTGAGCAGGACGATGAACTCGTCGCCACCCTGGCGACACACATCGCGCTCGACCGCCTTCATCTGCGTCATGCCAGCCATGTCGTCCTGGCGCAGGCTTCGCGTCAGGCGCTGCGCGATGATGCGCAGCAGGTCGTCGCCGACGGCATGGCCCAGCGTGTCGTTGATGCGCTTGAAGTGATCGAGGTCGAGAAACATGATCGCGAACGGCTTGGCATCGCGCTTCGCGGCCTCGAGCGTTTCGGCGAGCTTCTCGTGGAAGCGGGAACGATTGGGCAGCTCGGTAAGCACGTCGAAATAGGCGAGGCGGTGGATTTGCTGGATCGCCCGCGTCCGTTCAGTGGCGTCCTGCAGCGTGCCCGCGACCGCATAGACGCGACCGTCCTCATTGGCCAGTCCTTCGCCCAGCAGGTGCACGTGCCGCAATTCCCCTCCCTGCGGAACGATGCGCAGGTCCATGCCTTCAACTTCCGCGCCGCGCGCGAGCTTGATCAGCCAGCGCCTGAAGGCGCGACGGTCGTCGCTATGGATGAAAGTCTGAATCGACGCCGGGCGCGGTCTGAAGCTCGCGTCGTCGACGCCCAGGATGCGGTAGACCTCGGCCGAGCAGACGATGGCTTCGGATCCGCGTTCCCACTCCCAGCCGCCGACCCGGGCAATCCGCTGCGTGCGAGTCAGCTGCTGCACCAGCGTGCGATTGGCGTCGGCGTCGAGTTCGGCGGCGTCGCGCGCCTCCTTGAGTTTGTTTACCCGGCGCCCGACTCGCCGGTGCACGCTCTCGAGGCTGCGGCGCAGCCCTTCCAGTCCTGGCGATTGCGCCTCGATACGCGCGTGTTTTTCGTCGCCGCTCACGCCGAACAGCTGCAGGGTGGTGCGCATTTCTGCGATCGCACGTGACCAGCGGCGCCCAAGCAGCGCCAGCGCCACGCAAGACAGCGTCAGCGCGACCAGCGCGAACGCCGGTCCGCTCAGCCACCCGGAAAGCACGGTCGGCAGCACCAGCGCGTAGACGAGTACGATCACGGTCACGGCCTGCGCCGTGAAGCTGCGGGCGAATACCCGGCGCACTCGCGATGGAGTTTTGCCTTCGGTCGCCGCTGCCCTGATTTCCGGTCCGGCTGCTTCGCTCACTGCCATCCCTCGCTGCCTCTCGTCGCGCTGGTACCCCGGGCATGCTGGGGCGAAGGCGCGCGGTACGTTCCGCCAGATGATCTGCGTACGGTCCTGGCTGCAAGGTTCGTGCCAGCGGGCGTCACCTCGGGGGAGCGCTGGAATTCACCCCTGCGCGACGAAATTTGTCACTCGCGGCCACTTTGCGACAATCGGGACAGTCGGGGCCAGAGCGCGGTTTGCCGGCCCGGGGCGCACCATTCCGACCATGGTGGTGCTAAGGTGCAGCCCGCAGGTCACTTGAATTCTGGATCGAGGAGGCGGCATGGCAATGCTTCAACGTGCGGCACTGATATTCCTGCTCGCGGCAGTGGCCGCTCCCGCGGCGGCCGAACAGACTGAAATCAGCGTCGCGCAGCAGTACGGCGTCAGTTTTCTCCCGTTGATGGTGATGGAACGCGAACGGCTCGTCGAGAAACACGCGAAAGCCGCGGGCCTGGGTGACATCAAGGTGAACTGGGTCAGCGTGGCGGGGCCGAGCGTGATGAACGACGGCGTGATCAGCGGTGCGATCCAGTTCATCGCGGTCGGTGCGCCTTCGCTGATCACACTGTGGGACAAGACCAAGGGCAACGTGCAGGTCAAGGGCATGTCCGCGATGACCACATACCCGCTCTACCTCAACGTGCGCAACCCGGAAGTGAAATCGATCAAGGACTTCAGCGAGAAGGACAAGATCGCAATTCCGTCGATCAAGGTCTCGACGCAGGCGATCATGCTGCAGATGGAAGCGGCAAAGCTCTACGGGGACGCCAACTACGGCAAGCTCGATGCGTTGACCGTCGGCTTGTCGCACCCTGATGCACTCCTTGCGCTCACCAACAACGTCGGCGGCGTCACCGCGCATTTCGCGACCTCGCCGTTTCACGAGCAGGAGATCAAGATCCCCGGCGTGCGCACGCTGATCACCAACTACGAAATCCTCGGCGGCCCCGCGACCGCGCTGGTGATCGCCACGTCGACGAAGTTCCGCGAAGCGAACCCGAAGCTGTACAAGGCGTTCTACGACGCGCTCAACGAGGCGATCAACAGCATCAATCGCGACAAGCGCGCCGCCGCGAAGGTCTACCTCGAGCAGGCCAAGGACACCAAGAACAGCGTCGACGACATCTACGCGATGATCAATGCATCCGACTATGCCTACACGCTGATGCCGCAGAAAGTCGGCAAGACCGCGGATTTCATGTACAAGATCGGCACCATCAAGACCAAGCCCGCGTCGTGGAAGGACCTGTTCTTTCCCGAGGTGCACAACCTGCCGGGCGACTAGGATGGCCGGCACGGTCCGCATCGGCAGCGGGGCGGGATTCGCGGGCGACCGCCTGGAGCCCGCTGTCGTCCTGGCCGAGCGCGGTGGCATCGACTACCTGGCGCTCGAGTGCCTGGCCGAGCGCACGATCGCGCTGGGCCAGCTGCAACGGCTCAAGGATCCCGGTCGTGGCTACGATCCGCTGCTCGAGCGGCGGATGGAACTTCTGCTGCCGGTGCTCAAGCGCAAGCGTGTGCGCCTGATCAGCAATTTCGGCTCAGCCAATCCTTTGGCCGCCGGCGAGTGCATCGTCGCGATCGCGCGACGCCTGCGCGTGCCGGTCAAGGTCGCGGTCGTCACCGGCGACGACGTCTTCGACCGGCTCGGTCCGCAGGCCGTCGCGCTGGAGACCGGCGAGCCGCTTGCGGCTTGCGGTCGATTGATTTCCGCCAACGCCTACCTCGGGGCCGAGGCATTGATGCCGGCGCTGCAATCGGAT
This sequence comes from uncultured beta proteobacterium, assembly GCA_963726915.1. Lineage (GTDB taxonomy): Bacteria > Pseudomonadota > Gammaproteobacteria > Burkholderiales > Casimicrobiaceae > PALSA-1003. Next base: position 563,227 of record CAVSEA010000026.1, on the reverse strand, counting down.
GCGGACGTCATCGTCACCGGTCGCGTGGCGGATCCATCGCTGTTCGTGGCGCCGATCGCGCATCACTTTGGCTGGTCGCTCGGCGATCTCGATCGTGTGGCGCGCGCGACGGTGGTCGGTCATCTGCTCGAATGCGCGGCGCAGGTGTCCGGCGGCTACTTCGCGGATCCGGGACTGAAGGAAGTGCCCGATCTGGCAAACGTCGGCTTTCCCTTCGCCGATGTTGACGGCGATGGCAATGCGACGCTGGGCAAGGTCGCGGGTACCGGAGGGCGCATCGACCTCGCCACGGTCAAGGAGCAGCTCCTGTACGAAGTGACCGATCCAGGCGCTTACGTCACGCCGGACGTCACGGCGGACTTCAGCACGGTCCGGCTTCGCGCGGGGGCGGCGGACGTCGTGCACGTGACCGGCGCGACCGCGCGCGGCCGCTCGCCGACCCTGAAGGTCAGCGTCGGCTACCTCGCCGGTTTTCGCGGTGAAGGCGAGATCGGCTATGCCGGACCAAATGCACTGGCCCGCGCGCGGCTCGCCGGCGAGATCATCCGCGAGCGCATCGGCGATGCGTTTCCTGAACTACGTATCGACTTGATCGGCAGCACGTCGCTGCACGGCAAGTCGTTCGACGCCAGCGAGCATCCGTACGAAATCCGCCTGCGCGTCGCCGCGCGTGCAACGACCGCCGACGATGCCGCGAGGGTCGGCGAGGAAGTCGAGGCGCTTTACCTGAACGGCCCGGCGGGCGGAGGCGGCGCGCGCAAGTACGTCAGCGAGCAAGTCGGCATCGTTTCCACGTTGATCGATCGCGAGCAGGTCGGCGCGCACGTCGCGTATCTGGAGTGGGCGGGTGAGCCGGCGACTGCATGAACTAGCGCACTGCCGCGCGGGCGACAAAGGCAACACGTCGATCCTGTCGCTGATCGCCTACCGCGCCGACGACTACCCGCTGCTGGTCGAGCGCGTGACGGTCGATGCGGTGACAGAGCATTTGCGCGGAATCGTCATGGGCGAGATCAGGCGCTTCGAACTGCCGCATCTGTGGGCGCTGCAATTCGTCTGCGAGCAATCGCTGGGCGGCGGCGTGACCACCTCGCTCGCGCTCGACGCGCATGGCAAGACGCTGAGTTACGCGCTGCTGGAGATGGTCGTCTAGCGCATTGCTCGCACGGCGCTCGTTGGCCGGCGCTGGTCGGCCAACACCCGTCACTCGACTACCTTGTCGGCGCGCAGCAGGATCGACTCGGGGAATTTGATACCGAGCGCTTTCGCAGCTCTCATGTTTATCACCAGCTCGAACTTGGTTGGCTGTTCGATGGGAAGATCTGCCGGCTTGGCACCCTTGAGTATTTTGTCTACGTAGGTCGCGGCACGGCGAAATTGATCTGCAATGTTTGGACCATAAGAGGCGAGGCCACCAACTTCGACAAATTCGCTGGATTCGTATATCGCCGGAATTCGCTGTCCAGCGGCGAACTCGACGATTCGCGATCGCTGACTGCGGGTAAAGGGATCCACGAGTATCAGCAGGGCCTCGGGATGCTCACGAACGATGGCGTCAAAAGCCGCGTCGAGCTCGCGTGTGTCTCTGACTTCCATTGATCGAACGGCCAAGCCTACCGTTGGAGCTGCGATCTGGGCTTGCTCAAACCTGGCCCGCATGCCTACGTAGGCCGGATTCCAGAGCACGGCCATGGCATGGGAAACTTTGGGAAACATCTCCTTGAGCAGCTGAATTCGCTTTTCACCCAACTCGGGAGCCATTACCGACAATCCGGTGATGTTGCCTCCGGGGCGTGCAAGACTTGCAACCAAACCGTCCCCGACTGGGTCGGAACTGAGCGGCATTACAATGGGGATCGTCCGCGTCGCCTGGTGGGCCGCAATGATCCCCGGCGAAGACACCGCGACAAGTACATCCACCTTCGCCTCAACCAATTCAGCGGCCAGTGCCGGCAGCCGCTCGAGCTTGCCGTCCCCCGAGCGAAGCTCAAGTTGATAGTTTTTCCCTTCCACGTAGCCCAATTCGCGCAGCCCGTCTCGAAACGCTTGCAGCTGTATATCGGACAGTTGCTGGGTCGCCGGAAACAGAAAGCCAATTCGGGCAATCCTGGCTGGTTGCTGAGCGAACGCGATCGGCGCTGCGAGCGCGCCTGCCATGAGCGCAAGAACAAGTTCGCGTCGCGTATTCATTCGCTCCTTTGGGAAAACACCAAACGTCTAAACCCCGATTTAATCTGGCCGCTGGCCCGTGATCGTACCGTCTCGGCTAGAACGCGCAGCTCGCGGGCACGGGTCCGACCCTGACCAAATCGATAGCGCCCGACTGACCGCTGACGGAGCCCGAGGTAAAGGCGTACGTCAGTCTTGCCGAGTTGCAGCTGCCGAATGCCAACGTACCTGACCCGACCTGAACGGTGCTCGGCGCCGGCGTCGTGCTGTTCAGCATTCCTCCGGTGGTTTCATAGAGCAGCACCGGAATCGAGCGCGCACCCGGCGTGTACGACGCCTGCCCTGTGAACCAGCGCTGGCCCGAGACACCCTGCGCCTGACCGGCAACTGCATACGTGTACCACGCGAAGAAGACAAACTTCGCCACCGGGTTCACCTCGAACAGGAGGCCTTGCCCTGATTTCGTCGGATCGTACCAATTGCCCGAAAGACCGAAATCGGAGGCTCCCGGCGCACTGTCGGCCGTTGCGCACAGGACGTTCGGTAGCAGTCGCGTGAGAGGCACCGTCCCGCTGCGGTTCGAGCCGTCCGTGAAGGTGTAGTCGTAGCGCGCGGTCGAACAATCGCTAAACGTGATCGCGACGTTACCGACCTGCGTTGCAGAGGTAACGGGCAACGCGTTGAAATTGCCGCCGAGGTTCTGATACAGCGGTAGCGACGCGCTGTTCGTGCCGGCGTGGACTGCGCCGCCAAACGTGTACCAGCGGCCATGATCGGCGCCACCGCTCGTCGCCGCGTCGAACGTAAACCAGCTTCCCTGCAGGAATCCAGAACCCGCGCCTGAACTATCCTTGAACACTTCGATCTCGAATCCCTGTCCGCTCGTCGCCGCCTGGTACCAGGATCCGGTGAGACCCTGCTGATCAATGTTGAGCGTGCCCGGCGGGCCGCTGGTCGTACCCACTCCGGTGATCGAATAGAGGATATACCGGTGCTCCGACCGCGAATCGCTCGGGCTGACATCGAAACTGATTTCAGTTGATCGTGGTCCGGCAGCGCTCGGTGTGAAACCGATCGTCGCGGCGCATGTAAGTCCGGCACCCACCGTCTTACCAACGCAATCCGACGTGAAAGTAAAGTCCTGGGCATCGCCCCCGACCAGCGCGACGGCGTTAATCGTGGCGCGAAGCGGGGTGGAAAACTGCGTAAGTGTCTGATTGGCTCCTGGAGTGCCAATCATCTCGTTCCCGAAATCGATCCATGGTGGCGACGGCACCATCGCAAAATTAGCCAGGGTGACGGACAATGAAATCGTGGTGGAGGCCGGCGTTGCGTTGGAAGCAAGCGTCAAAGTCCCGCTTCGCAGCAGCGGGACGAAGGAGCCCTGGACGGTTACCGTCGCGTCGATGCGGCACTGGCCGCCGGGTGCGATCGTGAGCGGTGGCCCGCACGTGCCGGCGGCGGCAAAATCGACCGCCTGGGGGCCGCCGAGGGTGATTGCAGTGATGGTAAGTGGCGCATCACCGGTGTTCGTCAAAAATACCGGCTGCACACTGCTGGTCGTTACGTAGGCGGTGGGACCAAAATCTATGGCAGTCCTGCTCAGGTGGACAACGGGCGCTGCGTAGCACTGCGCCGCGCAGGAGAGTGAGGCTGCCAGAATCAGCGCAGAACTGCGCGCGCGCGCGGAAAAGTCTCCGATCATCGCCGCCTCCTACGAAAATTGCGCCAGGCTTGCGCGGCTAGGTTAACAACATGCCGAGTTCGCGCGCGGCCGTTTGCAAATGCGGCAAAAACGTCTGCTGCATCTGCTTGGAGCTCGCTCGCGACGCCTGCGCGCCGATATTGATCGCCGCCGCCGCCTTGCCTTGTCCGTCCAGCACCGGCACCGCGATCGAGCGGAGTCCGACTTCCAGCTCCTGGTCGACGATCGAGAATCCCTCCTCGCGCACGGCCTCGAGCGCCTTTTGCAGTTTGTCGCGCGCGGTCAGCGTGTATTGCGTATAGGGAACGAGCTTGACGCGCGCGAGGTACGCCGCGAGTTCCTCGGCCGACAGGCCGGCCAGGAGGACGCGTCCCATCGACGTGCAATACGCAGGCAGGCGGCTGCCGATCGACAAGTCGACCGACATGATGCGCGTGGTTGCCGCCGAACGCGCGACGTACAGGATCTCGTCCTCCTCGAGGATGGTCACCGAACAGGATTCGTGGACGGCGGCGGCGACACGGTCGAGCAGGGGCTGCGCGGACGCCGACAGCGGCGTCGATGAGAGATAGGCGTGGCCGAGCGTGAGTATCTTCGGGCTCAGGGCGAAGTCGCGCGCGTCGACGGTGACGTAGCCAAGGCGGGCCAGCGTGTGCAGGCAGCGGCGGACGGCGGCGCGGGGAATGCCGGTCTGGTGGCTGATCTGCGCGATCGACAGCTTTTTGCGGTGCTGCGAGAATGCGCGGATCACCGCCAGGCCACGCGCGAGCGAGGTCATGAAATTCGGATCGCCGTCCGCGGCGTCGACGGACGGTGCATTGGCGACCGTGGTTTTCGGGCGTGCTGAAGGTCCTGGGGGTATCGTCTGGGTTCGGCCGGCCATGGGCGTTTCAACGCGTCGGTGCAGTGCGCTTTAGTATATGCGTCTGGGCGATTAACGCACATGAAATCACTGATCGCCCTTGACAAGGAATGATCCGGAAGACAATATTTGTCCAATAAACGAACAATGGTGCGATTATCGCACAATTGATCCAGGCCCGCGCAAGGAAGGAGGAGCGTCAGTGATCGACAAGACAGTTGCTTCGGCGGCGGCCGCAGTCGCCGACGTATTCGACGGCGCGACCATCATGATCGGAGGCTTCGGTACCGCCGGCATGCCCTCCGAGCTGATCGACGCGCTGATCGCGCAAGGTGCGCGCAACCTGACCATCGTCAACAACAATGCGGGCAATGCCGATATCGGCCTTGCCGCGCTGCTCAAGGCGGAGCGTGTCCGCAAGATCATCTGCTCGTTCCCGCGCCAGGCGGATTCCTACGTATTCGACAGCCTTTACCACGCCGGCAAGATCGAGCTCGAACTCGTGCCGCAAGGGAATCTCGCGGTGCGCATCCAGGCCGCGGGCGCCGGCCTCGGTGCGATTTTCACGCCGACCGGCTACGGCACGCTGCTCGCCGAAGGCAAGGAAACGCGGACGATCAACGGCCGCAACTACGTGCTGGAAATGCCGATCCGCGCCGACTTCGCGTTGATCAAGGCCGATCGCGGCGACCGCTGGGGCAATCTGGTCTACCGCAAGACGGCGCGCAATTTCGGCCCGATCATGGCCGCTGCCGCAAGCACGACGATCGCTCAGGTGCGAGAGATCGTTCCGCTCGGTGGCCTCGATCCCGAGGTGATCGTCACGCCGGGCATCTTTGTCAAACGCGTCGTACGGATCGCCGCCGCGCAGTCCGCCGCGGCTTGAGCAGGGGCAGTTCATGAAACGACTCACCCGCGATGAAATGGCCAAGCGTGTCGCCCACGACATTCCTGAGGGCGCCTACGTCAATCTGGGGATCGGCTTGCCGACGATGGTGGCCAATCATCTGCCGAAGGACCGTGAAATCTTCCTGCAGAGCGAGAACGGGTTGCTGGGCATGGGCCCGGCGCCGGCGCCCGGACACGAAGATTCCGACCTGATCAACGCCGGCAAGCAGCCGGTCACCTTGCTGACCGGCGGATCGTATTTCCACCACGGCGACTCGTTCGCGATGATGCGTGGCGGGCACCTCGACATCTGCGTGCTCGGCGCATTCCAGGTCTCGGTCAGCGGCGATCTCGCCAACTGGCATACCGGTGCGCCCGATGCGATTCCGGCGGTAGGCGGTGCGATGGATCTGGCGATCGGCGCCAAGCGGGTCTGCGTCATGATGGAACACCAGACCAAGAGCGGCGAGTGCAAGATCGTCGCGCGCTGCACCTATCCGCTCACCGGCATCGGCTGCGTGCATCGCATCTATACCGACCTCGCGGTGCTCGACGTCACGCCCAAGGGACTGCAGGTGGTCGAATGCATCGACGGCCTGTCGTTCGAAGAATTGGCCAAGCTGACGGGTGTTCCCTTGATCAGGGCCGGCGCGCCCGTGGCTGCATAGACCTGGAGCGACCGATGCAAGAAGCCTACATCTGCGACGCACTGCGCACACCCATCGGCCGCTACGGCGGTGCGTTGGCAACGGTGCGTACCGACGACCTGGCGGCGATTCCGTTGCGCGCGCTGGTGGAGCGTAACCCGGGCGTCGACTGGGCCGCAGTCGACGACGTCATTTACGGTTGCGCCAATCAGGCCGGCGAAGACAACCGCAACGTCGCGCGCATGGCGCTGCTGCTGGCCGGATTGCCTGTGGACATTCCAGGCACGACCGTGAACCGGCTGTGCGGGTCGAGCATGGACGCGATCGGCATCGCGGCGAGGGCGATCAAGAGTGGCGAGACGTCGCTGATGATTGCCGGCGGCGTCGAGAGCATGTCGCGCGCACCGTTCGTGATGGGCAAGGCGGACTCCGCGTTTTCGCGCGTGGCCCGGATCGAGGATACGACGATCGGCTGGCGGTTCATCAATCCGCTGATGAAGGCGAAGCACGGTGTGGATTCGATGCCCGAGACCGCGGAAAACGTCGCCGTGGATTTCAAGGTCTCCCGCGCCGATCAGGACGCCTTCGCGCTGCGCAGTCAGCAGCGTGCAGCCGACGCTATCGCCGCGGGGCGGCTGGCGCAGGAAATCGTTCCGGTCTCGATCGCGCAGAAAAAGGGCGATCCGGTCGTCGTCGCAGTTGACGAGCATCCTCGCGCCACTACGCTGGAGTCGCTTGCCAAACTCAAGGGCGTGGTCAAGCCGGAAGGCTCGGTGACCGCGGGCAACGCGTCGGGCGTCAACGATGGGTCGTGCGCGACGCTGATTGCGTCTGCGGATGCCGCGAAGAAGTACGGCCTCACGCCGAGGGCGCGGATCGTTGCGACCGCGGTCGCGGGTGTGGCGCCGCGCATCATGGGCTTCGGCCCTGCGCCGGCGATGCGCAAGGTGTTGGCCAAGGCGCAACTTAAGCTTTCCGATATCGCCGTCATCGAACTCAACGAGGCGTTCGCCGCGCAGGCGCTGGCGGTGCTGCGCGATCATCGTGTCGCGGACGACGCGCCGCACGTCAACCCCAACGGCGGCGCCATCGCGCTCGGCCATCCGCTGGGCGCCAGCGGGGCGCGGCTGGTGACGACGGCCATGTATCAGTTGCATCGCACCGGCGGTCGCTACGCGCTGTGCACCATGTGCATCGGCGTCGGGCAGGGGATCGCCATGATCATCGAGCGCGTGTAGACCGCAAGCAGGGGGAACGAGGATGAGCAATGTCGTCGGCTATCGCCGGCCGTACTTCAGCACCCAGCCGGATCACCTTTATCCGCCGTATCGGTCGACCATCAAGCGATCGCCGACCAAGCCGCTGGTCCTGCTGCCACACACGCTGACCGAAGTGACCGGGCCGGTATTCGGCACGGACGATGTGAAGCCTGGCGACGGCGACCTGACCAACCAGCACGAAGGCGATCCGCTCGGCGAGCGCATCGTCGTCTCGGGCCGCCTGCTCGACGAAAACAGCAAGCCGATTGCCAACGCGTTGGTCGAGCTCTGGCAGTGCAACGCGGCAGGGCGCTATCGTCACGCTGTCGACGATCACGACGCGCCGCTCGATCCCAATTTCACCGGCTGCGGCCGGGTACTCACCGACGCCCAGGGCAACTATCGCTTTCGCACCATCAAGCCGGGTGCGTACCCCTGGCGCAATCACTACAACGCGTGGCGTCCGGCACACTTGCACTTCTCGATCTTCGGCATCGGCCTGGTGCAGCGGTTGGTGACGCAAATGTATTTTCCGGGCGACCCGCTGTTGCCCTACGACCCGATGTACAACAGCGTCGCCGACCCGAAGGCGCGCGACCGCATGATCTCGACCTTCGACTGGGAGCGGACCATTCCCGACATCGCGCTGGCGTATCGCTACGATATCGTCCTGCGTGGCCGCAATGAAACGCCGATGGAAACGAGCCGGAGCTAGCTGCCTATCATGAGCCTCTTGACCACCGCTTCGCAGACCGTCGGACCGTACCTGAAAATCGGCTTCGCCACGCTGGGAACCGACGCCATCGCCTCGGCCAAGACCACGGGGGAGCGGGTCACGGTCCAGGGACGCCTGTTCGACGGCGACCGCAAGCCCGTGAACGACGGCGCCATCGAGATCTGGCAGGCCAACGCACGCGGCAGGTACGCGAGCCCGGCGGACACGCAGGATGTCCCGATCGAGGCCGGCTTCCGCGGATTCGGTCGCGTGCTGACCGGCGCCGATGGCGACTTTCGCTTCACCACCATCAAGCCGGGTCGCGTTCCCGGGCCGGGCGGTGCGCTGCAGGCTCCGCACCTGGCGGTGGTTGTGTTCATGCGCGGGAGTTTGCGCCACCTGCTCACGCGGATGTACTTTCCCGACGATCCCGCGAACGCGGAGGATCCGATCCTCAAGCTCGTGCCCGCGGACCGCAGGGCAACGCTGATCGCAATTCCCACGGCGCCCGGCACGCTCGAATGGAACATATTCATGCAAGGCGCGGACGAGACCGTATTCTTCGATTTCTGAGCGCGCGTCAACAAGGAGAACGCGGTGTCGCCAGTGATCGAAGTGCAGGGCGCACGTTTCAACTACCGCATCGACGGCCCGGCACCTTCGGCACCCGAAGCGCCGGTGCTGGTCCTGTCGAATTCGCTGGGTACCAACCTGGCGATGTGGGACGCGCAGATACCCGCACTCTCGCGGCAGTTTCGAGTATTGCGCTACGACACGCGGGGCCATGGTGCGACTACGGCAACGCCTGGCCCGTATTCGATCGCACAACTGGCGCGCGATGTCGTCGGCTTGCTCGATGCGCTGTCGATCCCGCGCGCGCATTTCTGCGGGCTGTCGCTGGGCGGCATGACCGGCATGTGGCTGGGCGCGAACGCACCTGAACGTGTGGACCGTCTAGTGCTGTGCAACACCACGCCCAGGGTCGCGTCGCCCGAGACGTACGACGCACGCATCGGAGTCGTCCGCTCGAATGGCCTCGCCAGCATTGCCGACGCGGTGCTCGAGCGCTGGTTCACGCCTGCGTTCCGGCAGCGCGATCCCGCTGCGCTGGCACGCACGCGCGCGATGCTGATCGCCACGCCGACCGAAGGTTACGTCGGCGCCTGCGGCGCCATTCGCGACATGGATCAATGGTCGCTGCTGCCGCAGATCCGGCGACCGACCCTGGTGATTGCCGGCACGAACGACCTCGCGACGTCTGCCGCCGACGGCCGCAAGATGGCCCAAGTCATTCCCGGCGCCGAGTATGTCGAACTCGACGCCGCGCATATTTCCAACATCGAGGCGGATGCTGCATTTACTGCGGCGCTAACGGACTTTCTTGGCCGATGAGGAGCACCAGCGATGGATGAGCAGGAGCGCAACGCAGCAGGGATGAAGGTTCGCCGTGGCGTGCTGGGCGATGCGCACGTCGACCGAACGCTGAAGCACCGCAACGCATTCAACGGCGAGTTCCAGGAACTGATCACGCGCTACGCCTGGGGCGAAATCTGGACGCGTCCAGGCCTGCCTCGACATACGCGCAGCCTGCTGACGCTCGCGATGATGATCGCGCTCAACCGCGGCGAGGAGTTCAAGCTCCATGTGCGCGCGGCGTCCAACAACGGCGTCACCCGCGACCAGATCAAGGAAGTCATCATGCAGGCTGCCATCTACTGCGGGGTGCCGGCGGCGAACAGCGCTTTTCACATGGCCGAAGAAGTCTTCGCGCAGATGGAGCCGGGCGCAGCGTAGGCGACTCCGCCCGAGGACCATGCGCAGAATACGCACCCAGGTCGGAATCGTCGGCGCCGGTCCGGCCGGGCTGCTGCTGGCCCATCTGCTGCGCCTCGACGGCATCGAGTCGGTGATCGTCGAAAGCCGCAATCGCGACTACGTCGAACACCGGGTGCGCGCCGGCGTGCTCGAGCAAGGCAGTGTGGACCTGCTCAACGACGCGGGTGTGGGCGAACGCATGCGCCGGGAAGGCCTGGTTCATCACGGCATCGAGTTGCGCTTCGGCGGCAAGGGCCACCGCATCGATTTTCCCTCGCTGACCGGCGGACGCTCGATCACCGTCTACGGCCAGCAGGAAGTGGTCAAGGACCTGATCGCTGCGCGCCTTGCGGCGCGTGGCGAAATCCTGTTCGAGGCGGCGGGAGTCGTGGTGCACGACATTGCTTCCGATCGGCCGCGGTTCACCTGTCGCCACGGTGGCGAGGAAATCGAAGTCAGCTGCGAGGTCCTCGCCGGCTGCGACGGCTTCCACGGCATCTGCCGGCAGGCGGTTCCGTCACAGCTGTTGTCGGTGTTCGAGCGCACGTATCCGTTTGCCTGGCTCGGTATCCTGGCCAAGGCCGCGCCGACGCACGACGAATTGATCTACGCCTATCACGAGCGCGGCTTCGCGCTCTACAGCATGCGTTCACCGGAAATCACGCGCCTGTACCTGCAGGTCGCGCCGGATGAAGACGTTGCGGCGTGGCCCGACGAGCGGGTATGGCAGGAGCTGCATGCGCGTCTCGAAACCGACGATGGCTGGTCGCTGCGCGAAGGACCGGTGCTGGAAAAAGGCGTCACCGGCATGCGCAGCTTCGTGGTGGAACCGATGCAATACGGCCGGCTGTTCCTCGCCGGCGACGCTGCGCATATCGTGCCGCCGACGGGCGCCAAAGGCATGAACCTAGCGGTGGCCGATGTGCACACGCTGGCCAAAGCGCTGGTACCGTTCTTCAAATCGCGGCGCACTGAGCTGATCGACACGTATTCGCAGACTTGTCTCAAGCGCGTATGGCGCGCCGAGCACTTCTCGTGGTGGATGACCTCGATGCTGCATCGATTCCCGGGCGACGACGGCTTCCAGCAGCGGTTGCAGCGATCGCAACTGGAATACGTCGTCGGCTCACGGCCGGCTGCCGCGTCGCTCGCCGAGAATTACGTCGGGCTGCCGTTCGCGTGATGCACGTGCCGGAATTTGTAGGTCCGAATTCATTCGGACCGCGGTGGCGGTCTACCGTCGGCGCGCGAATGAATTCGCGCCTACTCCTGCCCCCAGACCTCCCGCGCGGTGGCGACGACCAGGCGCACCTTGGCCGCCTGCGCTTCGACGGCGATCGCGTTGCCATGAACCGTGCTGGAAAACCCGCATTGCGGCGAAAGGCACAGCTGCTCGAGCGGAATGCGGAGGGCAGCATCGTCGATCTTGCGCTTCAAGGCGTCGCTGGTCTCGAGCGTGTCGAGCTTGGTCGTGACCAGTCCCAGCACGACGGTCTTGCCTTTCGGCACGAAGCGCAGCGGCGCGAAATCACCCGAGCGGGCGTCGTCGTATTCGAGGAAGTAACCGTCGACCGCGAGCTCGTTGAACAGGACCTCGGCGACCGGCTCGTAGCCGCCTTCGGCGACCCACGCACTCTTGAAATTACCGCGACACAAGTGGATGCAGACGGCCATGTCGGCCGGGCGTTCGGCGATCGCGGCGTTGATCAGCCTGGCATAGCGGCGCGGCAGTTCGTCGGGGTCGTCGCCGCGCTTGCGCGCACCCTCGCGCATGCGGTCGTCGCAAAGGTACGCGAGGTTGGTGTCGTCGAGCTGCAGGTAACGGCAGCCGGCATCGGCCAGCGCGCGGATCTCCGCGCGATACGCGGCTGCGACATCGGCGAAGAATTTTTCCATGTCGGGGTAGGCATCGCGACTGATGGCTTCGCGTCCGCCGCGAAAATGCAGCATCGTCGGCGATGGAATGGTCACCTTGGGCGTGCGCTTGGTCACCGACTTGAGAAACTGGAAATCCGCCAGCTGGATCGGCTTGACGTGGCGCACCGGGCCGGTCACGTGCATCACCGGCGGCGCGAAGTCGACATTACCCGCAGCGCTGTGGAAGGCGACCGAAATTCCGCCCTTGGTTTCGACGCCTGCGAGTTGCTCGAGAAAGTCGATGTGAAAGTACGTGCGCCTGAACTCGCCGTCGGTCACACCTTGCAGCCCAAGGTCCTCCTGGAAGCGGACGACGTCGCGGATCGCCGCGTCCTCGGCTTCGCGCAGCGCAGCGGCCGTGATCTCGCCTTTCTTGCGCCGATCGCGCGCATCGAGGAGTGCCTGTGGTCGCAGGAAACTGCCGACGTGATCGGCGCGAAACGGCGGTCGGGTACGTACGGACATCGATATGCCTCCAGGCCCTGGCGGATTCGTGCCCTGCGCGAAGAGCCACCGCACAGGGCAAAGCGGTTATCATGCCCCGGAACGCGCGCTTTGGGAATGCGTGCGCGGCCACGGCGGCTCGCGTGCGACTGGCTAATACAGTTGGCACAATAAGACTTCTTCACACCAGCAACTTGACGTCTGTTAAGGAGGACAACCATGAAGCAATCCACGCGCAGCACGCGCCGCCGCTTTCTCGCCACGCTGGCGACCGGCGTCGCGGCGGTATCGACTTCGAAATTCGCATTTGCCGCAGACCCCTTGAAAATCGGGCTGATCCTGCCGCTCACCGGCCCGTTCGCGTCGACCGGCAAGCAGATCGAAGCGGCGGCACGCCTGTACATGGCACGCAACGGCGACACGGTCGCCGGGCGCAAGGTGGAACTCATCGTCAAGGACGATACCGGTGCGCCCGAAACGACCAAGCGCATTGCCCAGGAATTGATCTTGCAGGACCACGTCAACGTCCTGGCGGGCTTCGGGCTCACGCCGTTGGCGCTGGCGGCGGCTCCGGTGGCTACTGAAGCGAAGGTCCCGATGATCGTGATGGCGGCCGCAACGTCGATCATTCCGACGCGCTCGCCGTATATCGTGCGCTCCGGCTTCGCGCTGCCGCAAATCACCGCGCCGATGGCCGATTGGGCGGCGAAGAACAGGATCAAGCGCGTCGTTACCCTGGTGTCCGACTACGGTCCCGGCATCGACGCCGAGAAGACCTTCGTCAAGCGTTTCACCGAAGCCGGTGGTACGGTGGTCGAATCGATCCGCACGCCGCTGCAGAATCCGGATTTCGCGCCGTTCCTGCAGCGAGTCAAGGATGCGAAGCCGGATGCGCTATTCGTTTTCGTTCCTTCCGGTCAGGGCACGGCGGTGATGAAGCAATTCCAGGACCGCGGGCTGGCCGCTGCCGGCATTGCGCTGATCGGGACGGGCGACGTCGTCGACGACGACGTTCTCGATGCGATCGGAGCGCCGGCGCTCGGCGTGGTCACCTCGTTCCACTATTCCGCCGCGCACCCGTCCGCCGAGAACAAGGCCTACGTCGATGCCTTCATGAAGGCCAACAACGGCATGCGCCCCAATTTCCATTCGGTCGGCGGCTACGATGGTATGCATCTCATCTACGAAGCGGTGAAGAAGGCCGGCGGCAGCAGCGATGGCACGAAGCTCGTCGACGCGATGAAGGGCATGACATGGATGAGCCCAAGGGGCCAGGTGACCATCGATCCGGCAACGCGCGATGTCGTGCAGACGATCTACATCCGCAAGGTGGAATTGAAGGACGGTCACTACTGGAGCGTCGAGTTCGACAAGGTCGACAACGTCAAGGACCCAGGGGTATAGCAGGCTGATGCTGGGCGGAAGGCGATGATCGGCAACTTCATCGGCGTGCTCTTCGACGGCATCGCCTACGGCAGCCTGCTGTTCGTGATCAGCATCGGCCTGTCGGTGACGATGGGCCTGATGAACTTCGTCAATCTCGCGCACGGCGCCTTTGCCATGGTGGGCGGTTACGCCTGCGTCCTGGCGATGACCCGGCTCGGCGTGCCTTTTCTGGCGACGTTGCCGATCGCGTTCGTCGTTGCCGCCGCCGTCGGCATGTTGCTGGAGCGCACGCTCTACCGCCGTCTCTACCAGGCAACGCACCTGGACCAGGTGCTGTTCAGCATCGGCCTCGTGTTCATGTCGATCGCGGCGACGACCTACTTTTTCGGGCCGCAGCAGCAGCCGGTGCAGTTGCCGCCGTTCCTGCGCGGCCAGGTGCATGTCTTCGGTCTGGACCTCGGCGCGTACCGACTGTTCCTGATCGGCATCGTCATCGCAATCACCGTCGCGCTGACCTGGCTGATCGAGCGCACGCGCTTTGGCGCCGAGATCCGCGCGTCGGTCGACAATCAGCAGGCGTCTGCCGGCCTGGGGATCAATGTCTTCCGCGTCTTCAGCCTCACCTTTGCCTTGGGATCGGGGCTGGCCGGGCTCGGCGGCGGACTCGGTATCGACGTGCTCGGCCTCGATCCCACGTTCCCGCTCAAATACATGGTGTATTTCCTGCTTGTCGTCGCTGTTGGCGGTGCCGGTACGGTCAAGGGTCCGTTGTTCGCGGCGCTGATCCTCGGGGTCTTCGATGTCGCGGGGAAGTACTACGCGCCTCAGTTGGGTTCGTTCATCATCTACGTCGTCATGGTCGTCATGCTCATCTTCTTTCCGCGTGGCCTCGTCGGGCGGCAGGCGTGAACAGGGCCGCCACGTGACAAACCTCGGCTTGCCGACTCAGCGCTGGAGCCGATACGAGATCGCCTTCTGGATCATTCCGATCGTCGCGTTCTTCGCTTTTCCAAAATATCTGACACTGGGCAGCCAGATTCTGATCACCGGATTGTTCGCGCTTTCGCTGGACCTGATCCTCGGCTACGCCCGCATCATTTCGCTGGGCCAGGCCGCCTTCTTTGGTCTGGGCGCATATACCGCCGGACTGCTCGCCAAGCACGGTTGGGGCGAACCGCTGAGCGGGTTGGTGCTCGCCGCGCTCGTCGCATCGCTGGCCGGATTCGTGACCAGCTTTCTCGTCGTGCGCGGCCAGGATCTCGCCCGGTTGATGGTGACGCTCGGCATCGGACTGATGCTGCATGAAGTGGCCAACCAGGCGACCTCGATTACCGGCGGCGTCGATGGCCTGTCCGGCGTGGAAATGAGCAAGCTGTTTGGCGTCTTCGCCTTCGGGATGGACGGCAAGACCGCTTATGTCTACAGCCTGGTCGTCCTATTCCTGGTGTTCTGCTTCGCGCGAACGCTGATGCGCTCGCCGTTCGGCCTGTCGCTGCGCGGCATCCGCGAAGGCGAGAAGCGCATGCCGGCGATCGGCGCGTCGGTGCCGCGCAAGCTGGTGGCCATCTACACCGTAGGCGCGGGTATCGCGGGGATCGCCGGTGCGCTGCTCGCGCAGACCACGCAATTCGTCGGCATCGACACGCTCGGTTTTCCGCGCTCCGCCGAGCTCATGATCATGCTGGTCCTGGGGGGCACGGGCTATCTCTACGGCGCGCTGATCGGCGCGGCGGTATTCATGCTGCTCCAGGATTACCTGTCCAACCTCAATCCGGTGTACTGGCAGTTCTGGCTGGGCCTGCTGCTCGTGATCATCGTGCTGTTCGCGCGGGGCGGGCTGATGGGTGGATTGATCGCATTGCAGCGTCGATTGGCGAGGATGCGGAAATGAGCGCGGCGCTGCGCACGGTCGGCTTGGGCAAGAGCTTCGGCGGATTCAAGGCGAATGCGGACGTCAGCCTGTCGTTTGCGCCCGGGGCGCGGCACGCGCTCATCGGTCCCAACGGCGCGGGCAAGACGACGTTCATCAACCTGTTGACCGGTGTCTTGCCGCCGACCTCCGGCGAGGTCTATCTCGGCGACGAGAACATCACCGCGCTGCCGCAGCACGTGCGCGTCAAGCGCGGCATGACGCGCACGTTCCAGATCAACACGCTATTTCCCGGCCTGACGGCGCTCGAGTCGATCGTGCTGGCATGCTGCGAGCACGGCGGACGCGGCGGCGTCTGGTGGCGGGTTGCGGCCGCCGAGCGCACCGCCATCGATCAAGCGAATGCGATACTCGCGCAGCTCAAGCTCGATCGCGACGCCGCGACGCTGACGCGCGAGTTACCCTACGGCAAGCAGCGGCTGCTGGAAATCGCGCTCGCACTGGCGACGCGGCCGAAGGTACTGTTGCTGGACGAACCCGCGGCAGGAATTCCGTCGGCCGAAAGCGCGGAACTGTTCGCGGTCATCGCCAGCCTCCCGCGCGACGTCACGATCGTGTTCATCGAGCACGACATGAACCTGGTGTTCAAATTCGCGGAACGCATCACAGTCATGGTCGGCGGCACCGTGCTGGTCGAGGGCACGCCCGACGAGATCGCGGCGGATCGCCGCGTGCGCGAGGTCTATCTCGGCGAGGCCGAGCATGCCTGAGCTGCTGCTTGCGGAAGGCTTGACTGCGGGCTACGGCGACTCGATCGTGCTCGAGGATGTCGCGGTCAAGCTGGCGCCGGGCGAGAGTCTCGCGCTGCTCGGGCGCAACGGTGTCGGCAAGTCCACGTTGCTGCTTACGCTGATGGGCCTGACGCGGTTGAAGCAGGGTCGCGTCGTGTTCAACGGCGAGGACCTGACGCACATCCCGACGTTCCGGCGCGCGCACGCGGGCCTGGGTTGGGTGCCGCAGGAGCGGTTCATGTTTCCGTCGCTGACCGTCGAGGAGCACCTGACCGTAGTCGCGCGTGCCGGCGGGCCGTGGAACCTTGGGCGCGTATACAAGATCTTTCCGCGGCTGGAAGAGCGACGGCGCAACCTCGGCAATCAGCTGTCCGGCGGAGAGCAGCAGATGCTGGCGATCGCGCGAGCGCTGATGACCAATCCCAAATTACTCTTGCTCGACGAGCCGATGGAGGGTCTGGCGCCGATTATCGTGCAGGAGTTGTTGAAAGTGATCGGCGACATCGTCCGCGCGGGCGAGTTCGCCGTCATCGTGGTCGAGCAGCACGCGCGGCTCGCCTTGCAGCTTACGCAGCAGGCGATCGTGCTCGATCGCGGTCGCATCGTCCACCAGTCGTCCAGCGACGCGCTGATGCGCGATCCTGCATTGCTCGACCGCCTGGTTGCGGTCGCCTGAGCGCGACGCGCCGGTGCACAGCGCGGATCGCTGCAGCGACGTCTGTCGTTTGCTGTCGCGGCGGCGACCCGAA
Organism: uncultured beta proteobacterium; assembly: GCA_963726915.1. Classification (GTDB taxonomy): domain Bacteria; phylum Pseudomonadota; class Gammaproteobacteria; order Burkholderiales; family Casimicrobiaceae; genus PALSA-1003. The sequence continues at coordinate 546,010 of CAVSEA010000026.1, read as the reverse complement.
CGATGACTCGATTCCTGCTCAGGTCGCTGACCCGCATCCCGCTACCGCTGATGTATGCCTGCGGCTGGGTAATCTATTTCGTCGCGTTTCGAATCATGCGCTGGCGTCGCGACCGCGCCGAGCTGGATATGCGCAACGCGTTCCCGGATATGGACGTCGCGGAGCGCGCACGAATTCTGCGGAAGGCCTACCGCAATCTCGCGGACACGCTGGTGGAGGCGTTCTGGGGATTTGGCGCAACCGCCGAAGCTCTGACCCGGCGCGTTGCTTTCGAGAATCCGGAAGTCGTCGAGCAGTGCGTCGCGGCAAAGCAGTCGGTCGTACTGCTGACCGCGCATTATGGCAACTGGGAATGGCTGTCGCTGGCGGCCGGCGTGCGCTTCGGCATTACGATCGACGTGGTCTATCAGCGCCAGCGCGTCGAAGCCATCGACCAGTTCCTCCGCGAAGCGCGCGCGCGTTTCGGCAGCCGCTTCATTCCCCGTGAGGAATTCATCTTCGACTTGATGAGCCACGCTGGCCAGCCGCGAGCGTACGCCCTGATTGCGGACCAGACACCCAAGCACAAGAACGATCCCCGGCACTGGACGCGCTTTCTCGGACAGGACACCGCGTTTTTCAAGGGCGCGGGCAAGATCGCACAATACCTCGACGCCCGGGTGCTGTACGTGACGATGCGCCGCGTGCGCCGGGGGCGCTACTCGGTGCGGCTGTCGATCCTGGCGGATCCTCCCTACGAGCTGGATGCCAACGAGATAATCGTCGAGCGCTACGCGCGCAGCCTGGAGCGCGACGTTCGTGCGAGTCCGGCCGACTGGCTTTGGCAGCAGAACAAGTGGAAGGTCGCGAAGCCGGCGGAAGCGCCGGAGGCTACCCGCGCGCGCGGCGGGCGTCGCGTGTAGGCCGTTCGGCTAGGCCCCGCGCCACACCGCCACGGTTGCCAGCCAGTCGTCGGAGACATCGGCGGCAAACAATCGCCACTGTTCAGGCGTGTAGGGTGGCGGTCCGGCACGCAGCTGCAAACCATCGGCGACGTTGACTTCGATCTTCCGGAACGGCGCCAGCAGCGCGTCGCCGGTGGCCTTGCTCATCGCTTCCTTGCAGGTCCACAAGCGGAGAAAGCCGCGTCGGCGGGCATCGGCGTCGAGCGGCGCGAGGATCGATCGCTCGCGTTCGGTCAGGAATTTGCGCGCGAGCCCGTCTGCCTTGAGCGTGCGGTCCCGGCGCTCGATGTCGACGCCGATCCGGCTGGCGCGAGGCAGACCGTGCGCGATCGCAATCAACGCGATATCGCGCGTGTGAGAAAGGTTGAAATCCAGCGTATGCGGATCGGCGAGCTCCGGACGACCACGCATGTCGCGGCGCAGCGGTACCGCCGCAGGATCGATGCCCAATGCACTGGCGAGGAGCAGGCGCAGCGTCGCCCGGCCGACCGTCCAGCGCAGCCGCAGGAGGTCGGTCCCGAAGCGAGCAGCGCGCGCCCGTTCCGCAGGGGAAAGCCAGTGCGTGATCGCGTCGACATTCTCGGGCAGGCGGTCGAGTTGACACATCCACAATGCGATCGCCGGATCGGGCGCCGGCAATGCACGCACGCCAGGGATCGCAAGGGAAACGGGGAGAGGAGCGGCGGCCAGGATGATGAATTCCTCGGGTTCGTGGATCGGGAGTGCGGGAAGCAAGTGCCAATTGCCGAGGCGGACTGCGCTGACGCGGCACGGATCATCCCCGCTTGCGTCGGATTTGTCACGCACTTGCGGTTGTGTGCGTCAACGCCGTTCCGATGCCTGAACGCCGACGGCAGTCCGCTATTGTTTCCCGGCGTGATCCCAGGTGGCGCGACCGTCATAGAGGGTGAAGGCCATGCCGTTGAGGGTGCGGCCTTCGAGCCCGACCAGCGACGCCGGCACTGCCAGGCGCAGCCAGGTGCCAGTCGGCGTCGGCACGGCGCCCATGAAATGCCGGCTTACCGTGCCGTCGATGCCGAAAGGAATGACGTTCGTGCCCCAGTACGCACGGTGTTCCCAGCTGCCGTCGTTCCACTGCAGCATGAGTTCGTCGGCGGATTGAGCGGATCGAGGTAGACGTAGGTAAACAAGGTGTCGCCGACGCCGACGGCGAGGGTAGCGGAGGCGCCGTAGAAATAGTGCTGGTGCACACCGCCATTGATCGTCGATTGATGCGCCAGCGCGCCGGCGAAGGGCGTCGGACCGCTGCCGATCCAGTTCCAGCTCTCGTCGCCGGCCAGCGTTGCACCGGCCGGTACGCTGTCCTCGACCCAGATCACGTCGGTGCCGCCGCCGCTGCCGTTGACGACCTGGGTCAGTGCGGTGCTGGTGGAACCGAGGTTGCCGGCATCGCCGGAGTAGGTGGCGACGATGCTGTGCGTGCCCACGCTCAGGCTGCTGGTGGCGCACACGGCGGTGGGGGCGTTGGCGCTGCCGCCGGTGAAACCAGCGCTGCAGATGGGCGTGCTGTCGGCGGTGAAGGTGACGGTGCCGGTCGGCGCGATGCCATTATTGACGGTGGCGGTGAAGCTGACCGTCGCGCCGAAGGTCGACGGCGTGCCCGAACTCGCCAGCGTGGTCGTGGTCGGCGTCGCTGAACTGCTGCCGGTCGTCTTGCCGGCGTGGTCCCACGTCGCACGGCCACCGTAGAGGGTGAAGGCCATGCCGTTGAGGGTGCGGCCTTCGAGCCCGACCAGCGACGCCGGCACTGCCAGGCGCAGCCAGGTGCCAGTCGGCGTCGGCACGGCGCCCATGAAATGCCGGCTTACCGTGCCGTCGATGCCGAAAGGAATGACGTTCGTGCCCCAGTACGCACGGTGTTCCCAGCTGCCGTCGTTCCACTGCAGCATGAGTTCGCTCGGCGGATTGAGCGGATCGAGGTAGACGTAGGTAAACAAGGTGTCGCCGACGCCGACGGCGAGGGTAGCGGAGGCGCCGTAGAAATAGTGCTGGTGCACACCGCCATTGATCGTCGATTGATGCGCCAGCGCGCCGGCGAAGGGCGTCGGACCGCTGCCGATCCAGTTCCAGCTCTCGTCGCCGGCCAGCGTTGCACCGGCCGGCACGCTGTCCTCGACCCAGATCACGTCGGTGCCGCCGCCGCTGCCGTTGACGACCTGGGTCAGTGCGGTGCTGGTGGAACCGAGGTTGCCGGCATCGCCGGAGTAGGTGGCGACGATGCTGTGCGTGCCCACGCTCAGGCTGCTGGTGGCGCACACGGCGGTGGGGGCGTTGGCGCTGCCGCCGGTGAAACCAGCGCTGCAGATGGGCGTGCTGTCGGCGGTGAAGGTGACGGTGCCGGTCGGCGCGATGCCATTATTGACGGTGGCGGTGAAGCTGACCGTCGCGCCGAAGGTCGACGGCGTGCCCGAACTCGCCAGCGTGGTCGTGGTCGGCGCTGCTGAACTGCTGCCGGTCGTCTTGCCGGCGTGGTCCCACGTCGCACGGCCACCGTAGAGGGTGAAGGCCATGCCGTTGAGGGTGCGGCCTTCGAGCCCGACCAGCGACGCCGGCACTGCCAGGCGCAGCCAGGTGCCAGTCGGCGTCGGCACGGCGCCCATGAAATGCCGGCTTACCGTGCCGTCGATGCCGAAAGGAATGACGTTCGTGCCCCAGTACGCACGGTGTTCCCAGCTGCCGTCGTTCCACTGCAGCATGAGTTCGCTCGGCGGATTGAGCGGATCGAGGTAGACGTAGGTAAACAAGGTGTCGCCGACGCCGACGGCGAGGGTAGCGGAGGCGCCGTAGAAATAGTGCTGGTGCACACCGCCATTGATCGTCGATTGATGCGCCAGCGCGCCGGCGAAGGGCGTCGGACCGCTGCCGATCCAGTTCCAGCTCTCGTCGCCGGCCAGCGTTGCACCGGCCGGTACGCTGTCCTCGACCCAGATCACGTCGGTGCCGCCGCCGCTGCCGTTGACGACCTGGGTCAGTGCGGTGCTGGTGGAACCGAGGTTGCCGGCATCGCCGGAGTAGGTGGCGACGATGCTGTGCGTGCCCACGCTCAGGCTGTTGGTGGCGCACACGGCGGTGGGGGCGTTGACGCTGCCGCCGGTGAAACCAGCGCTGCAGATGGGCGTGCTGTCGGCGGTGAAGGTGACGGTGCCGGTCGGCGCGATGCCATTATTGACGGTGGCGGTGAAGCTGACCGTCGCGCCGAAGGTCGACGGCGTGCCCGAACTCGCCAGCGTGGTCGTGGTCGAGGCCGGTGACGTGACCGAGGCGAGTGCGGCGGCGGCGTTGATGATGCCCGCACCACAGAGCGCCGTGGTGCAATCGCGACCGGTGCCCGTGGGAAATGCGCGTGCGGTGCTCTGGATCGTGGCCAGCACCTGCGCCGGTGTCAGCGACGGCTTGGCCGACAGTATCAGCGACGCGATGCCGGCGACGTGCGGCGTCGCCATGCTGGTGCCCTGGTAACCCGCATACGTGTACGTCGCTGGAACCGTCGTGCCGCTGTTCAGCGTCGACAGGATATTTTGGCCGTCGCTGCCGCCAGGCGCAGCGATCTCAACCGACGGTCCAAAGTTACTGTAGGACGCGCGCTGACCCAGCCGACCGGTCGCCGCCACGGTGATGACACCGCTGCAATTTCCCGGCGCGGAGATGCTCGCGTCTGCGCTGCTGTTGCCGGCGGCGACGGCGATGACCGAACCGGCGGTAATCGCATTGTTGATCGCCGTTTGCAAGTTAGTCGGGCAGGGGGTGTTGCCGCCGATGCTGATGTTCATCACGCGCGCCGGATTCGCGTTGTCCGGCACGCCAGGAACATGCAAGCCCGCCGCCCAGTTGATGGCATCGATGATGTCCGAGAAGCTGCCGCCGCATTTCCCAAGCACGCGCACCGGCAGAATCTTGCTCACCCAGTTGATGCCGGCAACCCCTGCGGAATTGTTGGCGATCGCGCCGATCGTCCCCGATACATGCGTGCCGTGCCATGAACTGCTGCTGAGCGGGCAGCCGCTGAACTCGAGGGGAAAGGTGTCGATGTCCGACTGGACGATCCAATCGCCGGGATCGGTCGGATCGGCGTCACGACCGTTGCTGTCGTTCGCGACGATCGGGTCGACGATCATGTCGTAGCCGGTGAGATAACGGCCGGCGAGATCGGGGTGCGGCAGGATGCCGGTGTCGATGACTGCGACGACGACGCTTGCTGATCCGGTGTTCAACGCCCACGCGGGAGGCATATTCACGCCACCCGGCTCATTGTCGGGGCTGCCCGGAGTCTTGAGATCCCACTGGTTCGAGGTGTACAGCGGGTCGTTGGGCGTGATCGAAACGGCCGCGTGCCAATCGACGTCGACAGATTCGATGGCGGGGTCGGCTTCGAGACTCGCCGCAAGCGCCTGCGCCTGCGCCGGCGGAAGAGCCTGGAACAGACGCACCACGAAGGCGCCTCCGGCCATTGCCCGCGCATTCGCTATAGGTTGACCGGAACGCGCGCTCAGCGTGTCGAGGTCGGCTTGCGCCAGCCTCCCGTTCAACGCCGAGGTCCGGGTCCGGGAGGGGTCGCGATACTTGACCATGAGCCGGGTCACGAGCGGTTGGTCGGCGATGCTGCTTGCGGCGAGCGCAGCCGCGCTTTGCGCGTCCTGCGCTGGCGCGCCCAAATTGACGTAGGTGACCGGCAGTGACATCCGGACGCGGTTGATCGCCACTCTTGCATCGTCGATGGATTGCGGCGAATCCAGCCGCAGCCGGAAAGCCCCGTCGCGATTGCGGCCGATGACGCTGATGTCGGTGTGCAGTGTGGAGGCAAGCGCGGCGCGTAGCGCGTCAGGGATGGCGCTGGCCTCCGGCGGCAACGCGTCGTCGCGCCATTTGACCGTGATCGAGCTGACGGCGCCGACTTCCGCATGGGCGGATGCGACGGCCAAGACGCTGGCGGCGACGATCGCCAGCAGCACGAACATGCGCAGCGCAAGTTGTCTGAAGTCGATTTCCAAGTCGAGTATTCGCCGACGCCGCGTCACCCGTGGATGTCGCAAACGGTCCGGCTCTGCCGTGCTTGATCAGCTATGCATATAGCATGGCGCATGGCTAATTAGAACAGGTAGGACATCGCCGCCGATGTCGAACCGATGTGCGTAGTTGTTCACCGCAAGTCGATGTGCAGCACAGTCAGCGGCGTTCGCGCACCCATGACAGGAGCATGGTGACCGTGAATTCCGGCTGCCGCATTGGCAAGACGCCACGTTTTCAGTTCGCCTGCATCCGGATGCGCAACACTCTCTTGTCGTACTCAGCCTCGGTTTGCTGTGTGATTTCGGTCCCGTCGACCGTGAAGACTCGGCCGCTGTTGCGGCGGCAGGTTTCACGCTCGAACTGGCAGGGACCCATTTCCGGGGCCTTGCGGCAAAGTGCCGCAACCTGAGGCTGCATTTCGATGGCGGTTTGTCGCGATTGTCCCGCCGTGTCCGTGACGCAGACATAGATCGTTCCGGATGGCATCGCCGTAGTCACGATAGGTGGCGATGGGGGCGGTGAACTTGACGTCGATGGTGACGGCGACTCTGCGGTTTTCGGCGGCAATGTGGTCCCGGTATCCCCGGCCAGCGGTCGGCCGGGGACAGGCTTGTCGACCTCGGGTCCGCGACATCCGGCCATTACCGATGCGGCGATCGCCGCCGCCGACAGGTACAGCAATAGCTTGCATTTCACGGTGGTTTGCATGGGTTTGCCCGCTCTGGGACTGGTTTTGCGCCTGCCCGGCCCAAACTACGGCTGCTCCGGCGCGAATTCGGGGCGACTCGCGACGATCGCGCAGCTTAGCGCGTCGGCAGGCACCCCTTCAAAAACAGTCCAAATTTTGCTATAGTCGGGGGCGCTAAGTTGGAAACGTGAATTTGCCACGGAACGGCCAAGTATGTGGCAAGAACGTGGCAAGAACGCGGCAAGTGCATGGCACTGGATTGGAACTGAAATGGGCTCGACAGCCCATTTTTTTTTCCGTTTTTTCGGAATGGTTGCGACTGAACCTTGAATCTGGGTGAAATTCTGGAGCGTACGCTGCCTGCGATGGGATACGAGCTGGTCGACTGGGAGTCATCCGCCCGGGGCGGCCTGGTACGGGTTTTCATCGACAAGCCTGCGGGCATCGACGTCGAGGACTGCGCACGCGTGTCGAATCACCTGACGCACCTGTTCGCGGTCGAGCAGGTTCCTTACGAGCGGCTCGAGGTTTCGTCGCCGGGTATGGACCGGCCTTTGAAGCGATTGGCCGATTTCGTCCGTTTCACGGGAGAAGAGGTCAAATTGACGTTGCGCCAGAGTATCGACAACGCCAAGCGCATCAAGGGCGTGCTGCGCGGCGTGGACGGCGATTGCGTCCTGGTCGATACCGAGGCTGGCCGGCGCACCATCGCCCATGCCGATATCGACAAGGCGCGCCTTGTCCCGAGAATTGAGTGGAGAAACACGAGATGAAAAAACGCGCAACTGGCTCCGAGGAAAAAGTGACCAAAAGCGGAGCCAAGCAGGCTCCACCGGCTCCCGACCTCAAGGCTGAGAAGCAGAGGATGAATCGCGAGTTGCTGCTGCTCGTCGACGCGTTGGCGCGCGAGAAGAACGTCCCCACGGACATCGTCTTTGCGGCGCTGGAGTCGGCGCTGGCATCGGCGACCAAGAAACGGTTTACGCAGGACATCGATGCACGCGTGTCGATCGATCGTGCAACGGGCGACTACGAAGCTTTCCGCCGCTGGACGGTGGTGCCGGACGAAGAGCACGAAGAGCCCGCCCATCAGATCGCGATCACCGACGCTGCCGACCGCGATCCGGAGCTCAAGCTCGGCGATGTCGTGGAAGAGCCGCTCGAGCCGGTCGAGTTCGGGCGCATCGGTGCGCAGGCCGCGAAGCAGGTGATCCTGCAGAAAATCCGCGACGCCGAGCGCGAGCAGATCCTCAACGATTTCCTCGAGCGCGACGACAACCTGCTCACCGGCACGGTCAAGCGCATCGAGCGCGGCGCGACGATCGTCGAGTCCGGACGCATCGAAGGTGTGATACCGCGCGACCAGCTGATCCCGAAGGAAAATCTGCGCGTCGGCGATCGCGTTCGTGCCTACGTCGTCAAGATCGAGCCGCAGGCACGCGGACCGCAATTGGTTCTGTCGCGTGTTACACCGGACCTCGTGACACGCCTGTTCGAGCTCGAAGTGCCCGAGATCGAGGAAGGATTGATCGAAATCAAGGCCGCCGCGCGCGACCCCGGCATTCGAGCCAAGATCGCCGTGAAGTCGAACGATCCGCGCCTCGATCCGCAGGGAACGTGCATCGGCATGCGCGGCTCGCGCGTGACCGCGGTGACCAACGAACTCGCGGGCGAGCGCGTCGACATCGTGCTGTTCTCGGAAGATCCGGCCAAGTTCGTGATCAATGCGCTGGCGCCGGCGGAGATTTCCAGCATCGTCGTCGACGAGGAAAAGCATGCGATGGACGTCGTCGTCGACGAGGACAACCTGGCGATGGCGATCGGCCGTAGCGGCCAGAATGTGCGGCTCGCCTCGGAACTCACCGGTTGGGAAATCAACCTGATGGGTGTCGAGGAGTCGCAGCAGAAGACGCAGCAGGAAAGCGAGAAAATACGCGCGTTGTTCATGGAAAAGCTCGACGTCGACCAGGAAGTCGCCGATATCCTGATCCAGGAAGGATTTTCCACGCTCGAGGAAATTGCCTACGTGCCGCTCAACGAGATGCTCGAAATCGAGTCCTTCGACGAAGACACCGTCAACGAATTGCGCAGCCGCGCCCGCAATGCGCTGCTGACCGAGGCGATCGTGCGCGAGGAGTCGGTCGAGCACGTGTCGGAGGACCTGCTCAATCTCGAGGGAATGGATACGGAGACAGCCGGGCTGCTTGCCGAGAAAGGCATCACCAACCGCGACGCGCTGGCCGACCTCGCCGGCGACGAACTGGTCGAACTCACCGGCCTGTCCAACGAACGCGCGCAGGAACTGATCATGAAGGCGCGCGCGCACTGGTTCGAAAGCACGGAAAGCGCCGCAAACGCGGAACAAGGCCACCAAGCGTAGCCCGGAGAAAAACATGGCCCTGACCACGATCGAGAAATTCGCGACCGAACTGAAGATGCCGCCGGGCATCCTGCTTGAGCAACTCTCGGCGGCCGGCGTCGGCGGCAAGAAGGAAGGCGACAAGCTCTCCGAGCAGGACAAGACGCGCCTGCTCGACTACCTCCGCAAGCAGCATGGCGGCATGGAGCTGAAAAAGAAGATCACGCTGACCCGCAAGCAGACGACCGAGATCAAGGCCGCGGACAGCACTGGCCGCGCGCGCACGATTCAGGTCGAGGTGCGCAAGAAGCGCGTGTTCGTCAAGCGAGATGGCGCCGAGCCGGCGCCGCCGGTGGAAGAGGTCGTGCCGGCACAGCCGGTGGTGACCGCGGCGGAACAGGCCGCGCGCGAGGAGGAGGCGCGCAAGGGCGCCGCGCTGATCGCCAAGCAGCAGGAGGACGTGCAGCAGAAGCAGGATCAGGCGAAGAAGCGGCAGACCAAGAAGGAAAAGGAGGCCGAGGAAGCCGCGACGAAGGCAGCCGAGGCTGCTGCAGCCGCCGCCAAGGAAGCGGCAGCCGCTGCGCCGCCGGTCGTGGCGGATGCGAAGGCGCCGGCAAAGACCGAAGGCACGCTACACAAGCCTTTGGCGAAACCCGGCACCAAGCGGGACAAGCCTTCGCGCAAGCCGTCGGCAACGGCGTTCCAGGAAGAGGCAGCGCGACGTCGCGCGCTCAAGCTGCGCGGCGACGTGACGGGCGGCACGACCGCCTCCGGCTGGAAGCAGCCGAAGACCGGCAAGCATCGCCACGAAGAGGGAGAGGAGTCCGGCGAGGCGATGCAGGATTCGGGCGAGCCGACGACGCGCGAAATCGCCGTCCCCGAGACGATCACGGTGGCCGACCTCGCGCACAAGATGTCGGTGAAGGCCGCCGAGATCATCAAGGTGATGATGAAGCTCGGCACCATGGTCACGATCAACCAGGTGCTCGATCAGGAAACCGGGATGATCGTGGTCGAGGAAATGGGCCACAAGGCGATCGCGGCCAAGCTCGATGACCCCGACGCGCTGCTGGCCGAGAGCGCGCAGACATCGACCGCCGAATCGCTGCCGCGGCCACCGGTGGTCACCGTGATGGGCCACGTCGACCACGGCAAGACGTCGTTGCTGGACACGATTCGCCGGGCCAGAGTCGCGAGCGGCGAGGCGGGCGGCATCACCCAGCACATCGGGGCGTACCACGTCGAGACGTCGAAAGGCGTGATTACCTTTCTCGACACTCCCGGTCATGAGGCATTCACCGCGATGCGTGCGCGGGGCGCGAAGGTGACCGATATCGTGGTGCTGGTCGTCGCCGCCGACGACGGCGTCATGCCGCAAACCAAGGAAGCGATCGCGCACGCGAAGGCCGGCAACGTGCCCATCGTCGTCGCGATCAACAAGATCGACAAGCCGGAAGCGAACCCGGACCGGGTGAAGCAGGAGCTGGTTGCGGAAAGCGTGCTGCCTGAGGAATACGGCGGCGACGTGCAATTCGTGCAAGTGTCGGCCAAGACCGGGCTGGGCATCGACAAGCTGCTCGACGCCATTCTGCTGCAGGCCGAAGTGCTCGAGCTCAAGGCGCCGCGCGACGCGCCCGCGAAGGGCATCGTCATCGAGTCGCGACTGGACAAGGGCAAGGGTCCGGTGGCGACGATCCTGGTGCACTCGGGGACACTCAAGCGCGGCGACGTGGTGCTGGCGGGCGCGGTGTTCGGGCGGGTGCGCGCGATGACCGACGAGACCGGCAAGGCGGTTGCGTCGGCAGGGCCGGCGATTCCGGTGGAGATCCAGGGCCTGTCCGACGTGCCGCTCGCCGGAGAGGACGTCTTGGCGCTGGGCGACGAACGCAAGGCGCGCGAGATCGCGCTGTTCCGGCAAGGCAAGTTCCGCGACGTCAAGCTGGCCAAGCAGCAGGCGGCCAAGCTCGAGGATATGTTCGAGCAGCTGGCGGAGAGCGAGATCAAGTCGCTGGCGCTCATCGTCAAGGCCGACGTCCAGGGCAGCTACGAGGCACTGGCCAACGCGTTGACCAAGCTGTCGACCGACGAGGTCAAGGTCAACATCGTGCATTCCGCGGTTGGCGGCATCACCGAGTCCGATGTGAATCTCGCCCTCGCGTCGAAGGCGGTCATCATCGGCTTCAATACGCGCGCCGATGTCGCCGCGCGCAAGCTGGCTGAGCATGCCGGCGTCGACATTCGCTACTACAACATCATTTACGAAGCGGTCGACGAGGTGAAGGCCGCGCTGTCGGGCATGCTCGCCCCGGAGAAGAAGGAGAACCGCCTCGGCCTGATCGAAGTGCGCGAGGTCTACAAGATCTCGAAAGTGGGCACCGTCGCGGGCTGCTACGTGCTCGAGGGGTTGGTGCGCCGGGGGGCGAAGGTCCGCCTGTTGCGCGACAACGTGGTCACCTTCGACGGCGAACTCGATTCGCTCAAGCGGTTCAAGGATGACGTGCGCGAGGTCAAGGCCGGCTTCGAATGCGGACTGTCGTTGAAGAACTACAACGACGTCGACAAGGGCGACCAGCTCGAAGTGTACGAGATCGTCGAAGTCAGCCGGACGCTTTAGGCGTAACCCGCGAAGATAGGCGGTAGATTCGTCGTCCCCGCCGGGGACCCATTTTGGCGACGCGCAATATCAAGGTGGATTCCCGCTTGCGCGGGAATGACGTTGAGGAGTCCAGCCCATGAAAAAGAACACCCAGCGCGCGCACCGCGTCGGCGACCAGATCCAGCGCGAACTGGCCGACCTGTTGCGCCTGCACGTGAAGGATCCGCGCATCGGCATGGTGACCATCACCGCGGTCGAGGTGTCACCCGACCTGTCTCACGCCAAGATCTTTTTTTCGCATCTGGCGGGCGCCGAACAGAAGGCAACCGCGGTCGAGGCGCTGCAGCACACCGCAGGCTACCTGCGCACCGAGCTTTCGCATCGCCTGAAGCTCTATACCGTGCCGCAACTCCACTTCGAGTACGACGATTCGATCGAGTCGGGGCTCAAGATGTCGAAGTTGATCGACGACGCGATCGCCGACGACCGCAAGCATCCGTCGTAGCCGCGCGCGGCAACGGAGTTTGCGATGAAAACGCCGCAACGCCGGGCTCCGCCACGGCGGTCCGTCGACGGTGTCCTGTTGCTGGACAAGCCGCGGGGTCTGTCGTCGAACGCGGCGCTCCAGCACGCAAAGCGCTTGTTCAACGCGGCCAAGGCCGGTCATACCGGGACGCTCGATCCGCTGGCGACCGGACTGTTGCCGATCTGCTTCGGAGAGGCGACCAAGTTCGCGCAACTGCTGCTTGGCGCAGACAAGAGCTACGCCGTGACCATCCGCCTCGGCGCGACGACGACGACGGGCGACGCCGAAGGCGAAGTCACTCTGCAACGCGAAGTCCGGGTATCGCGCGCCGAGTTCGATGCCGTGCTGCCGCGTTTCATTGGTAGCATCGCCCAGCGCCCGCCGCGGCATGCGGCGCTCAAGTATCAGGGGCGCAACTACTACGAGTACGCGCGCGAAGGCATCGAGATTCCGCGCGAGCCGCGCGAAGTCGTCATCCACGAACTCGTCGTCGACCGCTGGGCGCCGCCGCTGGTCGACCTGAGCGTGCGCTGCGGCAAGGGCACCTACATCCGGGCAATCGCCGAAGACCTGGGCGAAGCGGTCGGCTGCGGCGCGCACGTGACGGCATTGCGACGGACCACGACCGGCAGCTTCCGCATTGCCGATGCGGTGACGCTCGATGCCTTGGCGGCGCTCGCGGAAGCCGATCGGGACAGGTTGCTGCTGCCGGCCGACGCGGCCTGCTCGGCTTTGCCGCGCTGCGATCTCGCCGGCGCGGAAGCGGCGGGCTTTCGGGAAGGACGGGCGGTTCGCCGCGCGGAACTGCCCGATGCGACGTATCGCGCTTACGCGGCCGGGGTCTTTGCGGGGGTCGCGGACGCGGTGCAGGGCATGCTTCGCCCGCGGCGGCTGGTGGCGACCCCTGGTGGCGCCGCGCCGCCGGTCGAGTCGCTTGAATCCTAAGCACTTTTCGAGTTACAATCCCACCCTTTCGCTGGAGCACCATAGAATGTCTGTCACGGTTCAGGAAAAGGCCAAGGTCATTGCTGCGCACCAGCGCATGCAGGGCGACACTGGGTCGCCCGAGGTCCAGATCGCGCTGCTGACGGCGCGCATCAACGGCCTCAATGATCACTTCAAGGCCAACGTCAAGGATCATCACTCGCGCCGGGGCCTGTTGCGCATGGTTTCGCGCCGACGCAAGTTGCTCGACTACCTCAAGACGCGCAACGCTGATAGCTATCGCGATTTGATCGACAAGCTGGGACTTCGCAAGTAATCGTCGTGGCGCGAGCACGGTAATCGAGCCCTACCTCCATGAATGCCGACTCGCCGCACGACGCCTGAATAACCTGATGATGGTCGCGCCTCTGTGGGCCGATTTGATGGCTCCCGGCGGGCAACTCGGTTGGAATTTGAGTCGGCCATTGTCGCTTTGAGACTCCAAGGACAAACGTGCCCCTCATCAAGAAATCGATACCCTACGGCCGCCATACTCTGACGCTTGAAACCGGCGAGATCGCTCGCCAGGCAGGTGGCGCCGTGCTGGCAAGCCTCGGCGACAGCGTCGTGCTCGTTACCGTGGTCGCCGCGAAATCCGCGAAGCCCGGCCAGGACTTCTTTCCGCTGACCGTCGACTATCAGGAAAAGACCTACGCCGCCGGCCGCATCCCTGGCGGCTTTTTCAAGCGCGAAGGCCGTCCTTCCGAAAAGGAAACGCTGACCTGCCGGCTGATCGATCGCCCGCTGCGGCCGCTGTTCCCGGACGGCTTCTACAACGAAGTGCAGGTGATCGCGACGGTCATGTCGGTCGATCCCGAGATCGATCCGGACATTCCGGCGATGATCGGGGCGTCGGCGGCGGTCTGCCTGTCGGGCATCCCGTTCAGCGGCCCGATCGGCGCGGCCCGCGTGGGTTACGTCGACGGCCAGTACATCCTCAATCCGAGCAAGACCGAGCTGACGACAACGTCGAAGCTCGATCTCGTCGTCGCGGGCACCGAAGCTGCAGTGCTCATGGTTGAGTCGGAAGCCAAGGAGCTGCCCGAGGAAATCATGCTTGGCGCCGTGGTCTTCGGTCACCAGCAGCAACAGGCGGTAATCGACCTGATTCATCAGCTGGTTGAAGAGGGCGGCAAGCCGCTGTGGGACTGGACGGCGCCGGCCAAGGACGAAGCGCTGGTCGCCAGCGTAACGGCCGCCGCCGATGCCAAACTGCGCGAAGCCTACGCGCTGCGGCAGAAGCAGGCGCGGCAGCAGCGGCTCAAGGAAGTGACCAAGGAAGTCGAGGCGGCATGTCTCGCGCCCGACGCGACGCCCACGCAAAAGAACGACATCAGCAACATGCTGTTCGAGCTCGAGTCCAAGATCGTTCGCAACCAGATTCTCTCCGGCGAGCCGCGCATCGACGGCCGCGACACGCGCACCGTGCGCCCGATCTCGATCCGCAACAGCGTGCTGCCGCGTACCCACGGTTCCGCGCTGTTCACTCGCGGCGAGACGCAGGCGCTGGTTGTGGCTACACTCGGCACCGCGCGCGACGAGCAGATCATCGACGCGTTGCAGGGCGAATATCGCGACCGCTTCATGCTCCACTACAACATGCCGCCGTACGCTACCGGCGAGACCGGCCGCGTCGGCACGCCGAAGCGCCGCGAAGTCGGCCACGGCCGGCTGGCTAAGCGCGCACTCATGGCGGTGCTGCCGAGCGCCGAGGAATTCGCCTACTCGATCCGCGTCGTCTCCGAAATCACCGAGTCGAACGGCAGCTCGTCGATGGCGTCGGTCTGCGGCGGCTCGATCGCGCTGATGGATGCGGGTGTTCCGACCAAGGCGCACGTCGCGGGAATCGCGATGGGCCTGATCAAGGACGGCAGCCGCTTCGCCGTACTGACGGACATCCTCGGCGACGAAGATCACCTGGGCGACATGGACTTCAAGGTGGCCGGCACCGATCGCGGTGTCACGGCGCTGCAGATGGACATCAAGATCCAGGGCATCACCAAGGAAATCATGGCCGTTGCGTTGTCGCAGGCGCGGGAAGGCCGCATGCACATCCTGCACCTGATGCAGGAGGCGATGCCGCATGCGCGCGTCGAGCTTTCGCAGCATGCACCGCGCATGTTCAGCTTCAAGATCAACCCGGAAAAGATCCGTGACGTCATCGGCAAGGGCGGCGCCGTCATCCGCGCGCTGACCGAGGAAACCGGCTGTACCATCGACATCAAGGACGATGGCACGGTGACGATCGCATCGGTCAACGCCGACGCCTGCGATGCCGCGCGCAGGCGCATCGAAGAGATCACCGCCGACGTCGAAGTTGGCAGGATTTACGAAGGTACGGTGTTGCGCCTGCTCGACTTCGGCGCGATCGTGCAGATCCTGCCCGGCCGCGACGGTCTGCTGCATATCTCGCAAATCGCCAAGGAGCGCGTGAATCTGGTCTCCGATCACGTCAAGGAAGGCCAGATCGTCAAGGTCAAGGTGCTGGAAGCCGACGAAAAGGGTCGTGTGCGCTTGTCGATGAAAGCCGCGGCGGAAGACGCCGCCGCGCATGCCGCCCCGGCTGCGCCCGTCGCAGCCGAAGCGCCGGCAACGCCCGCTGCCTGACGACGTCGTCAGGTCGTAGATCGAGAAGGGCGCCCACGTGGCGCCCTTCTCATTTTGAGCCAACCGAACAGCGCCGGCCGGCGGCGTTCGGGGTACCATTTGCCGGCGTGACCGTGTGGATAGGAGGCCGGCGCCTGTGAACGACGAAGGTCAACGACAGCGACTGGCGGCGATACTGGCCGCCGACGCCGTGGGCTATTCGCGTCTCATGGAAGTCGATGAGCGAACGACGGTGGCGTCGCTGGACGCCGCCCGCAACATCTTCAAGACCGAGATCGAGTCCAATCACGGTCACGTGATCAACATGGCCGGCGACTCGGTGCTCGCCGTATTCGATACCGCAGCCGGCGCCGTTACCGCCGCGGTCGCGGTGCAGCGCACGCTCGACGCGTCTTTGCGTGATGTTCCGGACGAACGACGGATGCGCTTTCGCATCGGCATCCATCTTGGCGACGTCACCGAGAAGGCGGATGGCGACCTCTACGGCGACGGCGTCAACATCGCCGCGCGCCTGCAGGCGTTGGCCGAACCGGGTGGGATCATCGTATCCGAGGCGGTGCGCGGCGCGGTCAAGAGCCGCGTCGCAGCCACGTTCGACGATCGCGGCATGCAAACCGTCAAGAACATCGTCGATCCTGTCCGCGCCTTTGCGGTCGGGCCTGAGGGAGCGACGCCGTCACCGCAGCCGGCCAAATCGGCGGCTGCCCCTCGGCGTTCGCGTCGGGTGGCCTCCCTTGCATTGGGCGGCGTGGCGTTGCTGTGCGCCATCGGCACGACGGTGTGGCTGCTGCAACCGAAGAGCGCGCCCCCGGTCGCTGTCACTGCCCAGGCGCCGAGCCAGGCCGCGGTCGTGCCGGTGCCCGCCGGCAAGCCCTCGATCGCGGTGCTGCCCTTCGACAACATGAGCGGCGATCCGCAGCAGGGATACTTCGCCGACGGCATCACCGAGGACCTGATCACCGACCTGTCCAAGGTGGACGGCCTGCTGGTCATCGCGCGCAACTCGACATTCGCCTACAAGGGCAAGGCGCATGACGTACGCGCGATCGCGAAAGCGCTCGGCGTGCGCTACGTGCTCGAAGGCAGTGTCCGCCGCAGCGGCGACGACATCCGCGTCAACGCTCAGCTCATCGACGGTGCGACAGGAACCCATTTGTGGGCGGACCGCTACGATGGCAGCATGAAAAACATCTTCGGCCTGCAGGATTCAGTTGCGCGCAACGTCGTCGCGGCGCTCTCCGTGACGCTGACAAGCGACGACAAGGCGCGCGTGGCGAGCCGGGGAACGGCCAACGCGCAGGCCTATGACGTGTTCCTGAAAGGCTGGGAGCACTACCTGCGGCAGACGCCGGAGGAATTCAAAGCTGCGATCGCCGACTTCAAAAAAGCGGCGGAACTGGACCCGAATTATGGACGGGCCTATGCTGCGCTCGCGGCGACCTACTGGGAAAGCTATACACGATACTGGGGTTTGGCCATGGGCATCGGACGACATGTCCACGACGCGCAGTACGAGGCCGAGCAGAACCTCGCCAAGGCGATGCGCAACCCGACGCCCCTCGCGCATCAGGTCGCGAGCGCGATACTGGTGCAATCGCAGCAGCACGAGGAAGCAATCGTCGAAGCCAAGCTTGCGATTGCGGCGGATCCCAACGACGCCGATGGGTATATTGCACTGGCGCGCGCATTGAGCTTCGCCGGTCGGCCGGCCGACGCGCTCGAGGCCGTCGAGCGCGCGATGCGGCTCAATCCGCACTTCCCCTCAGGCTATGAGTATCAGCGCGGGCTGGCGCAATTCGGCCTGAACCGTCTTGCGGAGGCAGCCGCGTCGCTGGAACGCGCCGTTGCGCTCAATCCCGAGGACTACTGGTCCCAGCGCCTGCTGCTCTCGATCTATGGCCTGCTTGGACGCCGCGACGACGCGACCCGGCTGGCCCAAACGATAACGACGAAGCTCAAGGATTTCCGCGATCCGTTGTCGATCCGGGCCGTCGCGTACTGGTATCCGTTTGCCAATGCGGAAGCCGCTGGGCGATTTGCGACGGGTCTGCGTAAGGCGGGCGTACCCGAGTAGAAATGGACCCTGCCTAGAACCGGAGCGGTTCGCCAGCCTTCGCGTCGAGCACCTTGATCGGGGCGTTGCCGAGCGCCGCCTTCAGCTCGGCCGCCGTACGGTTGAGGACCGGGAACGTGCCGAAGTGCGTGGGGATCACCTGCTTGGGCTTGATGTACTCGCGCAGCGCGAAGGCCGCACGCTCCGGATCCATGGTGAAGTAGCCGCCGATGCATACGAGCGCAAGATCCGGCTTGTAGAAGCGGTTGATCAGTGCCATGTCGCCGAAGACGTCAGTGTCGCCGGTGTCGTAGATCTTGAATCCGTTCTCGAACTCGATCACGTAGCCAATCGCGACGCCACCCTCGAGGTACTTTGCACCTTTCGGTTCAAGCTTCATCCTCGCGACATCCACCAGCGAACTGTGCTCTGCGGGCACCATGTGCACCTTGATGCCCGGTCCGATCGGCGCGACGGTTCCCCCCTTGTTCATGGTGATGGTTTTAGCGTCGTCGAGGAGCCCGAGTGCGACGAGTTGCAACGCAAGTCCATGCTGGGCGACGACGATCGCCCCGGTCATTCGCGCCAGCTCGGGAAGGTCGTCGATGTGGTCGCCGTGACCGTGCGTGACGAGGATCAGGTCGACCTTGCCCAGCGCGGCGAGGTCCTTGTACTTCGCTGGCGTGCGGGGATTCTTGGTGAGGAACGGGTCGATGACAATCACTTTGCCGGTGACGCTCGTGATGCGGAACGACGAGTGACCGAGCCACAGCACTTCGATCTGCTGCGCCGACGCAGTATGGGATAGCGATCCCGCGACCAGCATGGTCAACACGACGATTGCGGCAATGCGCGAAATGTTCATGGCTGGAGCTGGAAGCTAGAAACGCAGCGCTTCGCCCGGCTTCATGTCGAGCACTTTGATCGGGCTGTTGCCGAGCGCGGCCTTGAACTCGGCCGGCGTGCGATTTACGGATGGAAACGTCCCGTAGTGCATCGGGATCACCTGCTTGGGCTTGATGAAATCGCGTACCGCGATGGCTGCGTGCTCCGGATCCATGGTGAACTGGCCACCGATGCAAACCAGCGCCAGATCGGGCTTGAAGAAGCGGTTGATCAGCGCCATGTCGCCGAAGACATCGGTGTCGCCCGTGTGATAGATGCGGAAGCCGTTCTCGAACTCGATCACGTAGCCGACCGCATTCCCTCCTTCCAGGTGCCTGGCGCCGGTCGAATCGGGCTTCATCACCAGGATATCCACCGACGAACTGTGCTCCGCGGGAACCATGTGTATCTTGATGGCCGGCCCGATGGGCGTAACGGTGCCGCCTTTGTTCATCGCGACGAGTTTCGGTGCTTCGACCAGTCCGAGCGCCACCAGGTTGTTGCCAAGCTCGTAGGGTGCGACGATCGACGCGCCGGTGAGGACCGACAGCTCTGGAGCGTCGGAGACGTGGTCCGGATGGCCGTGCGTGACCAGGATGAGGTCCACCTTGCCGAGCGCGGCCAAATCCTTGTACTTCGCGGGTGTCCGGGGATTCTTCTTCAGAAACGGATCGATGACGATCACCTTGCCAGTGGTGCTGGTGATCCGGAACGTGGAATGGCCGAGCCACAGTACTTCGATCTGCTGGGCGCAGGCGAGACCGGCGTTAAACAAAAATGCGACTGCGACGACCGCTGCGGCGCGTGAACCGGTTGCTATGGACATCGTTCCCTCCCGGTGGCCTTGCCGGCGATGTTACAACATTCCTTCGGTGCCTTGCGCGACGGCGCGCCAGCGGTAGAATCGAGGTCTTGGTCGCCTCGCATTCCGGTGCGCTGCTGGCCGCGGCGCAAACCGCATTCACGATTGCCACCATGGTTCAAGCAACCCACCGCACCGAACGCGATACCTTCGGGCCCATAGAAGTGCCCGCCGATCGGCTCTGGGGCGCGCAGACGCAGCGCTCCCTCGAGTTTTTCCGAATCTCCAACGAGAAGATGCCGGTGGAGTCGATCCGTGCGCTGCTGCTCGTCAAGCGCGCCGCGGCGCGCGTCAACGTCGAACTGGGTGGCTTGCCGGAGAAGATTGCCACGGCGATCGTCGCCGCAGCAGACGAAGCGTTGGCCGGGCGGCACGACGCCGATTTTCCGTTGGCTGTGTGGCAAACGGGTTCGGGTACGCAGACCAACATGAACGTCAACGAGGTGCTGGCCAACCGTGCCTCCGAAATCCTTGGGGGACCGCGCGGCGAGGGCCGCCTTGTTCATCCGAACGACGACGTCAACCGCGGGCAATCGTCCAACGACGTCTTCCCGACGGCGATGAATGTGGCTGCGGCGGAGGCGACGGTGAAGAAGTTGCTGCCGGCGCTGCAAGCGCTGGGTTCTACATTGTCGGCGAAGGCGGCAGCGTTTTCCGGCATCGTCAAGATCGGGCGCACGCACTTGCAGGATGCAACGCCGCTGACGCTTGGCCAGGAGTTCTCGGGCTATGTCGCACAGCTTGTGCACGCGCAATCGCACATCGAGGCGGCGCTGCCGCACGTGCTTGAACTTGCGCAGGGAGGCACCGCCGTCGGCACGGGGCTCAACACCCATCCCGAATTCGGCGCTCGGGTCGCCGCCGACATCGCGAGGATGACCGGGCTGCCGTTCGTCACGGCGCCGAACAAGTTCGAGGCGATGGCCGCCGCCGATGCCTTGGTCAACCTGCACGGCGCATTGAAGTCGCTGGCGGCAGCCTTGTTCAAGATCGCCAACGACGTGCGCTGGCTCGCCAGCGGGCCACGGTCCGGGCTGGGCGAGATCTCCATTCCCGAAAACGAGCCAGGCAGCTCGATCATGCCCGGCAAGGTCAATCCGACCCAGTGCGAGGCGATGACCATGCTCTGCGCGCAGGTGCTCGGAAACGACGTCGCGGTCAACGTCGGCGGTGCGTTGGGCAATTTCGAGCTCAACGTCTTTCGTCCGCTGATCATCCACAACGTGCTGCAGAGCATCCGTCTGCTGGCTGACGGCATGGCGAGCTTCGACCAGAACTGCGCGCGTGGCATCGAGCCGAACCAGGCGCGCATCGAAGAATTGCTCGAACGCTCGCTGATGCTGGTCACGGCGCTCAATCCGCACATCGGCTACGACAAGGCGGCGGCGATCGCGAAGAAAGCGCACCGGGAAGGCACGACGCTCAAGGCCGCGGCGCTCGCGCTGGGCCACGTCACCGAGGCCGAGTTCGATGCGTGGGTAAGGCCGGAGAAGATGGTTGGGCCGGGCTAGTGGCGCTACAGCTGGACTTAAGTGGGTTGGCGAAAAGCGGGACGCTCGACAGCGCTACGCTCAGCGCATTGGGTGTGAAGGGGTGATCCGGCGACAGTCCGAAAACAGCGACATGCCGCAACAGCGCCGGTAAATCGCGGCCGCCCCTGAGGGTGGCCATTTTTTTTGCTGCGATTTTCCGCTCATCGCTTGGGTGTCAGTTCTTTGCCCGACCCGTTCGCGGAGCGTTGCCAAGCTGCTTGAGGTACAGCGAGGTGAGCGCCCTATAACATGGGCAGGCAACCCCTTCGAGTCCCGGTCGATCGAGTACGGTCAGCCTGCCGCGGGTGTAGCGAATCAGTTCCTTTGCCTGGAGGCGTCCCGCCGCTTCGGTGACGCCCGTGCGTCGAACGCCAAGCATGTAGGCGAGAAATTCGTGCGTCAATCGATATGTATGTATTACTGTGCGCGCGATCGAGGCTCATCAGGAGCCAACTTGCCAGACGTGCGTCAAGCAGATGAAACCTATTGCATGCCGCGGTTTGCGCCAGCTCACTGATAATTCGTTCGCGCTCGGCGAGCGGAAGGTTGTCGATGAGACGATTGGCTGCTGTTACGCGCCGTTCCGGAGGGGACATAGGGCACCTTTTGAGACGTTGGAAAAATCCAACAGCCGGCACAAGGCGATATCCTGATGTCGATTGGTGAACAGAACTCGAATCTAGTGTACGCCATCCGGGTCCGGGCGGCTTTCTGTCCGCCATCGGACAATGCTTGCGTCGCAAGCCGGGCCGTTTCAATATTTCAACTCGCCTTGCACGCTAGGATGCTTGCACACTTGTCAACAACGATTCGACTCGCTAACGGGAGGTCGGGATGTCTGAACCAACAACCGGGCAGGAAACCTCGGACGCGGCGAGGCTCGCTTTCCTAGTCGAGAATATTCGCCTGGTTCCTGACAAACTGGTGGCGGCGCAGGTCGATCTGCGTCGCTTGTCCCAATCCGGTGGCATAGGGACCAGGGGTGAAGCGGCGCTGATCGTTGCCAACGCCTGCGCGTTGCTCCACTCCGCGATTGCGGATGTCATGGTAGTCCTGAAATGCGTCAATGATTGGCGAGCGGAGGAAGAGGAAGTGGGAGCCGAGTGTCCTCTTGCCGATCTGGTCAGTTCACGTGCAATCGAACGAAGAGGCTGATGCGACTCACCGAGTTACCTCGTTCGATCTCGCATTCCAGCAACCCCGGCCATCTGGGCACAGTGCGCGCAGCAATAGTAAGCACCCGTGGCTTCCAGTCCGTGGCCAATGATGCGACAGCCGCAGTGAGAGCATGCCGATGCCATTGCGTGAATAGCGCATTCAAAGCTGTCGAAAGTGTGTGTACGCCCATTCTGTGTCACGGTGAATGCCTTGTCATAGTCGTTGCCGCATAAGTCGCATCGCGCCAAGGTCATCTCCTTGGATCATTGTGTCCTGCGTTCCATTGCTTCAAGGCGGTTGGTCGTTTTGCCTGAGGGTATGCCGATGCGTCGGTAGCGCGCACCAGCCCGCGTACCGACGACTCTGCACGCGGGCTCACGACACTACGGCGAATTAGCCGCCGTGATCTGCCCCGTGGAGGCACGCGTCCAGCGCGGATCCAGAGAACTTGGCGCACGTCGCATCGCCAAACGTAAATCTGGTGTTGATCTCGTCAAAGCAAGACGGTTGCTCCGACAGCGGTCGAGCCTCGCACGCGCTTCGCGCCGTCTCGTAGTCACGAATCTGATCACCGGAGTAGAACGGACTGACGTCATAACGATAGTAGAGCGCTCCGGCGCCCGGCGTGACTACAATAGTCGAATTTTGCGGAGGGGCGACGTCCGGTGACGTCGTAGTCTGCGCCATCGCGCCCGACGCACCCCCGACAAGTGACGCGGTCATCATTGCAATAAGCAGCGGACGTTTCATGACTTGCTCCTTTCATCACAAATTGGACTGTGTGAGCATTGGCCACCTTCGGCGACAGCCAATGGACGCTTACTAGACTGCCGATGCACCGGACCGGTCACAATCAGCGAACGCCGATATCGCTGTAGGACAGTCGGTGGCTCCCCTTCCGCCGAAGAGGAGCTGGCAGCACGAGGCGCGGCCCTTAGTATTTCGTGGTTCTGTCCGTGTCGTCGCCAATTTGCGTCGAGGGCGTCGAGCGGCGGTGGTCGGAACCGGCATATTCCTCATGCCAATATGGGCGAACGCCGTAGTAGGTATGGAGGCGCGCTGCCCATTCGGGATCGGCCATCCTCGGCCAGCTGTCCTTGTCAAAGCCTTCGGCGCTTTCCAGCTTGTCCTTGCTTATATCCAGGACAAAGCGCTTCTCCCGTGCATCGAGTGTCAATGCGACCCAAGGCAACGCGAACAGCTTGGTACCCATCCCGAGAAAACCGCCGAAAGATAGCACGGCGTACGCGATCCGGCCCGCGCCGACGTCCAGCATGATGGCCTCGATTTTCCCAAGATCGTCGCCGGCGCCGTTGACGACCGAGTCACCGATCAAGGTATGCGCGTCCATGACTTCCGGGCCGGGTCCGTTGCCGGTCTTGTAGTCCCCGTTAATGATTTGGGCGCCGCCGTCGCGGCCGACCGGCGCGGATCCGACAAATGTTGTCTGAGTGGTCATGAAAATTCCCTAGCGTAGAGTAGATGAAGAGGTTTGCCCGCTGATGCGCGCTAAGACTAGTCTCAGCAACGCAACTGGTACATAGCGCGGCAATGAGAATAGTGCCGCTCCACGACAGGATTGACTGTCGGGCGCACTCCGATCTTCTTGTAGGAATTGTCTGGTCTCAGCCTTTCATCGCGTTGGAATCGACGCAGTCACCAGTAGGCCACTGCCCTGAGAGTTGCTAATTGCAAGTTTGCCGCCCCATCGCGCTACCCGCTGCCTCATGCCACGCACACCATGCGTCAGCGCGCGAGCAAGCACATTGGGATCCGCGCCACTGCCGTTGTCCTTGATCCAAAGCGTGACTTGATCCGCGTTGGACTCGAGCCTAATCGAGAATGCGGTCGCGCGAGCATGCTTGGCGATGTTGGTGAGCGATTCCTGTGCGACGCGGTACAGGTCAATACTCTGTTCCTTTCCCAACTCGAGATCTTGTGCGAGGGCGACTGTCGCCTGGAGGCCACTGCGCGCGGCAAAGGTCTCGGACAGCCATCGCAGGGCTGGCGCCAATCCAAATTGTTCCAAGACGGTAGGATGCAGATCCTCGATCACTCGCCTCTTTACGTCGACAGCGGAACCCAATAGCGATATGGCAGACTGCAAATCTCCCGCGATATCGTTACCTTGAGTCTTGAGTTTGCCTTGAATCCTTCGCAGGTCCATTGCCAAAGCAGTGAGCATACTTCCCAATTCGTCGTGCAGTTCCCTCGCGATGGCTCGTCTTTCGTCTTCGCGCGCGGTTTGAAGATGAGCGGAAAGCTCAGCCAGTTCGGCATTCGCCGAGCGAAGCTGACTTGGCGAAGGCAGCGCCAGGGCCTGCGGCAACAATGGAAACATTACAGTTGCAGTTAGTACCGACGCCACAGCAGTTATCGCCTTGACGCTCCCTGCTGCCCAATACGCGGGATACCATACCGTGATGACGTCGAGCAGGTGCGTCATTCCACACGCCAGAATGAACGTCCCGAACAATATGAAAAGCGCCTTGAATTCAATGTCGCGGCGCTTCGTAACGAAGTACCACAGTCCGGCCGAGATGGCGACATAGGAACCAAAGATGAGAAAGTCCGACGTTACTGTCGTCCATAGAATGCCTGGTTGCCACAGGTAGCAGTGCCCGTGCGGCATAAAGCCGTTAGGCCCAAATAGCAGATCGAGAAGGTTTGGCATCAACGATTCCCCATTACAGCTTGCCGTTAGGAACTGCATGCGTGGTTTCGTCCACGAATTTGATCTACGTCGTTGCGCCTAGAAAGTTTACGAGCCTTGGAACGGACCGCCAAGAAGGCGCACCACGAAGGAACGACGCTCAAGGCCGCCGCGCTGGCGCTGGGCCACGTCACCGAGGCCGAGTTCGACGCCTGGGTGCGGCCGGAGAAAATGGTCGGGCCGGGCTAGCGCGTCTTGTCGAGCAGGGCGTCACCCGAGACGGTCACGGTCACGTCGGTCGTGCCCGCTTCGATCGCGACCGGTGGCGCCGCGGCCATGGCCATCGGCTGGGCACGCATCACCGGAAACGGCTGACCCCCGCTGGTTTGCACCGACACGTGGCCGACGCGCCATGCCGCGAAGCCAAGACCTTTCGCCGCCTGCTCCGCACGCGCCTGCCATGCCTTGATGGCCTGCTGCGTCACGTTGTCCTCGGCATCGCGGCGTGCCTTGTCGGTGATGGTCAGGCTCATGTTGGACAGCAGCAGGCCGTTCTCGTCCTGCAACTTGGACAGCAGGCTCGCGGCAGCGGAGAAATCGGTCGCATCGATGGCGACCGTTTGCGCCACGCGCCAGCGCGTAGGCTTGCCCTTTTCCGTGATCTGCTGCGTCGAGTAGCCCATCGTCGCCACCTTGACGCCCGGGAATGCCTTTGCGTCGGCAATTGCCTTGGCGGAAGCCGCGTTGACTTGCGCCGCGGCCGCGGCGGGACTGACGTTCTCAGCCTCGGTGCGCAGCCACGCCTGCAGGCGATCGTTGGTCACCGTCGCTGTGGCCGATGCGCTCACGGAGACGCTTGGGGCGGGTGGCATCGGCGCCGGCGCGACTTGCGCGAGCGCCATCGTGGTGCCGGTGACGAACAGCGCACACGTCGCGGTGAGAGTGAGTCGCGGGTGGTTCGACATGCGATGGTTTAGCTTCATTGATTGTTCCTTGCGATAGGTGCGACCCGTGACGGCAATGCCTCGATGGCAGCCCGGTTCGACCAGGAAAAACACTTGGGTGCGGCTTCCTGCCATGGCAGCCACGCGCACGCGAGGTGCTCGCGCGGATTGAGCGTCACACCGACGGCATCCGGTACCTCCAGCGAAAATACGTGCTCAGTGTTGTGCGTCGTTCCCGGCGGGTAGCGCTGGCGCCAGCGCGGGTAGATCTCGTAAACGTTTGACCGTTCCCAATCGTTCACTCCGCCGTAGCTGCCCGCTTCGATGCCTGTCTCTTCGCGTAGTTCGCGTGTAGCGGTCTCACGCAATGCTTCGCCGGCTTCCTGGCTGCCCGTCACCGACTGCCAGTACCCGGGAAAATCCGCGCGCTCGAGCAGCAGCACGCGCAGGTCTTGCGTATGGACGAGGACCAGTGTGGAAACGGGAATCTTGTACTGCAATACACGACCTCAGCCTGGACTCCCGGAGACACGAATCCGCACGCAGCCCGGGTTCAGCCGACGAACACCCAAAATGGCTTATGTACGTCGTGCCAGTACTCCGCGGCCTCGTTGAATATGTCCGCCAGCGTGTCCCAGTCTGCGGCGTGGGCCTTGCGATACGCCGCGGTGTGCCGCAGCACGATCACGATTCCGTGCTTGCCGAGCCAGTCGCTGTCCTCGAAGGTATCGGCCAGCGCGTCCCAGTTGCTGCCGAAATGCTCCGGCAGCTTGAGACCCTTGTCGAGCGCCGCCATCAACTCGTCTTTGCTTCCGACTCCGTGCATGTCGATCGCGCAAAAGCGCAGCTTGGCGGTCGCCGCCGCGGCCTTCAGCGCGTCGGGCGACCCCGGCCAATCGTGTACCCCGGCTTCGGCCGCTTGCGAAAGGTCAGGAACGATCATGGCTGGATGCGCCGAAAGGTCTGATAGTGATCATTTGTATAGTAGCACTCGGCGACGCTTTGAACAGCGCCCCCGCAAATGATGCGGCGCGCACCCCGGTTCTTGGCGCCGGGCGTCGGCACGGTGTATTCGTGGTAGTAGCCGCGCGGGTGCGCCGGGAGGCGATGCTCGCGATTGCCGAACACGACGCCATCGCGCTGATACGGAAACGGCCCGCCGCGACCGATCAGCGTCAACGTCGTGTGCGCCTCCCGCGGCAGAGCGGACAGTGCGACGTCCGGCGGTGTATCGGGTGTCGAGCGAGCTTCGACCAGGCCGACGCCCACGATGAGCATCGCTGCAGTGCAAGCAACCGCGCGCCAGGATGCTGGAGCGATCATGCGCACAGTGTAGCGCAGTGCATGCGGCTTGTTTGCTCGGCCTGCTAGCTTGGCTTCACCTGGTCGGACGGGCGCACGCGAATGTGCAAGTCGCGCAACTGCTGCTCGGTGACGGGCGACGGCGCACCCACCAGCAGGTCCTGGCCACGTTGCGTTTTTGGAAACGCGATCACGTCGCGAATCTGATCGACACCCGCCATCAGCGCGACCATGCGATCGAGCCCGAAGGCGACGCCGCCGTGTGGCGGTGCGCCGTACTGCAGCGCGTCGAGCAGGAAGCCGAATTTCCGCTGCTGGTCCTCGACGCTGATACCAAGTGCGCGGAAGACCTTGGCCTGTACTTCCTGCCGGTGGATCCGCACCGAGCCGCCGCCGAGTTCCCAGCCGTTGAGCACGACGTCGTAGGCCTTGGCGATGGCATTGGCCGGATCGGTCTCGAACAGATCCTCGTGACCGTCCTTGGGCGCGGTGAACGGGTGGTGGCGGGCTGCCCACGACTTGCTCTCGTCGCTGTATTCGAACATGGGAAAATCGACGACCCACAGCGGCCGCCACCCAGGTTGCGCCAAACCGCGGTCATGACCTACGCGACTGCGCAATGCGCCGAGCGAATC
This sequence comes from uncultured beta proteobacterium, assembly GCA_963726915.1. GTDB lineage: Bacteria > Pseudomonadota > Gammaproteobacteria > Burkholderiales > Casimicrobiaceae > PALSA-1003. Next base: position 518,254 of record CAVSEA010000026.1, on the reverse strand, counting down.
GTTCACGACTTTTTCGCGATCGGCGCAGAAAAAGATCAGGTCGCCGTTCTGCGCGCCAGTGCTCGCGACGATCTCCCGCAGCACATCGGCGGGAAGGAATTTGACGATCGGCGACTGCAGTCCCTGCTCGCCTGGTTGGGTGGCATCGTTCACCTTGATGTAGGCGAGGCCACGCGCACCGTAGACCGCGACGAAGGCCGTGTAGTCGTCGATTTCCTTGCGCGACAAGGTCCCGCCGCCAGGGACGCACAGTGCGGCGACGCGCCCGTCGGCCAGGTCGGCGGCCGCGCGAAACACCTTGAACTCGACCTGCTTCATCAGCGCGGTGAGTTCGGTGAGCTTCAAGGGCACGCGCAGGTCAGGCTTGTCGGAGCCGTAGTCGCGCATTGCTTCGGCGTAGGTCATGATCGGAAACGGATCCGGAAACTCGATGCCGAGCGTCTCCCGGAAGATCGTGCGCACCAGACCTTCCATGATCTCGCGGATCGCGAGCTCGTCCAGGAACGAGGTCTCGATGTCGATCTGCGTGAATTCCGGCTGACGGTCCGCGCGCAGGTCCTCGTCGCGAAAGCACTTGACGATCTGGTAGTAGCGATCGAATCCCGCCATCATCAGCATCTGCTTGAACAGCTGCGGCGACTGCGGCAGCGCGTAGAACTGGCCATGATGGATGCGCGAAGGCACCAGGAATTCGCGCGCGCCCTCCGGCGTGGACTTGTACAGGATCGGTGTTTCGATGTCGACGAATCCGTGCCGGTCGAGATAATGCCGCGCCGACATGGCGGCCTTGTGCCGCAACCGCAGATTTCGCTGCATCATGGGTCGGCGCAAGTCGAGGACGCGATGCTCGAGGCGCACGCTCTCGGAGATGTTCTCGTCGTCGATCAGGAACGGCGGCGTCAACGATGTGTTCAGGATCTCGATCTCGTGCGCGAGGACCTCGACCTCGCCGCTGACGAGGCCAGCATTGACGGTGCCGTCCGGGCGGGGGCGGACCCGGCCGCTGACCGCGACAACAAATTCGTTGCGCAAGGTTTCGGCGGAGGCGAAGGTTGCTGCCCGGTCCGGATCGCAGACGATCTGCAGCAGTCCCTCGCGGTCGCGCAGGTCGATGAAGATGACGCCGCCGTGGTCGCGGCGACGGTGCACCCAGCCGCAGACGGTGACGGTCTCGCCAAGTCGTTTGCGGTCGATAAGACCGCAGTAGTCGGTGCGTTTCAATTCGTTCTCCGGCAATGGCAGTGTGCGGCAGCGAGCCGCCAGGGGTTTGTTGGATGGGGGCGGGCAGGAAGCTGCGATCACGGCCCGCCACTGCGGCGGGCCGCGAGGCCTACCTGCCCGGTCAATTTCGGTGGTCGAGCGCAGGCGCCGCGGCAGGATTTGCGCGCGCAGCGGCTGACGAATGGGGCCTGGGCGCGACGACACCCATCGAGATGATGTACTTCAGCGCCTCGTCGACGGTCATGTCCAGTTCGTGCACGCGCGACACAGGGAGCATCACGAAGTAGCCGCTGGTCGGATTCGGTGTCGTCGGCACGTACACGCTCACGTGCTCGCTCTGCAAGTGATGCGTGACGGCGATCGCCGGCGACCCGGTCTGAAACGCGATCGTCCAGCTCCCGGGATAGGGAAACTCGACCAGCAACGCCTTGCGAAAGGCGTTCCCGCTGTCGGACAGCAGCGTGTCGCTGACCTGCTTGACGCTGGAGTAGATGGACTTGACGAACGGGATTCGGCCGAGCAGCGCTTCCCACATCAGGATCAGGCGCGCGCCAAAGAAGTTGGCCGCGATCGCGCCCGTAAGAAGCAGGAGGCCGAAACTCAGGAGTACCCCCACGCCCGGGATGCGGAATCCGAACAGCGCCTGCGGCCGCATGCTCTCGGGCAGCAGCAACAGTATCTGATCGAGCGTGGTGACCAGGAAATAGAAGACCCAGATCGTGATGCCCAATGGCACCCAGACCAGCAGGCCGGCAATCAGGTAGCGGCGCAACGTCATGACGACAGTGCACCCACGCCGTGTTGTGCGCTCATCGGGTGCTCAAGAGGAAGGCGTACTGCCGGAACCGGTCGACGGCGTGGCGGGGCTCGCGGGCGCTGCAGGACTCGAGTCCGCCTTGCTCTCGGTCTTGGTCTCGACTTTGGCGTCGGACTTCGCGTCGGACTTGGATTCGGTCGCCTTGGTGTCGCCGTCCTTGCTCGCACTCGGCGCTTCCGAGTCCTTGGCCGCAGGCTTCGCGCCAGAGCCCTTGAAATCGGTCGCATACCAGCCGCTGCCCTTGAGCTGAAACCCCGCAGCCGACAGTTGCTTCTTCAGCGAGTCCTTCCCGCACGACGGGCAGGTCACCAGCGGCGCATCGGCCAGTTTTTGCAGCGATTCGAGCTTGTGCCCGCAGGCCGAGCACCGATATTCGTAAATGGGCATGCGCGTCTCAGAAATCCGTCAGCAATTCGTCACGAAGGGATTGATCCAGAACAGGTAATTATACCGGAATGTCAGGGCCCTTCGCACCTTGCGCGAGCGTGCCATGGGTGCCGTCGCCCGACCCCCGGCCTGTCCATTCCTTGCTATTCTTGGCTCGACGCATGGAGGTAAACGATGGCTGCATACTGGATGTGGTGGATCGCTGCCGTCACGTTGATAGCGGTGGAGTTGCTGGTCGGCAGCTTCTACCTGCTGGTCATCGGACTTGCCGTAGCGTGCGGTGGGCTCGCCGCGTTACTCGGTGCTTCGGACCCGCTGCAGTGGCTGGTCGCCAGCGTGCTTGGAGTGATTGGCACCTTGGTGTTGCGACGCTGGAAGCGCCGGCTCATGGCGAGGACGCCGGCCCAGCCGGGGCTCGACATCGGCGCGCAGGTGCAGGTCATGACCTGGGGGCCAGGACACACCGCGCGCGTTTCCTATCGTGGCAGCAGCTGGGACGCCGAACTCGCGGCGCCCGATACGCCGCAGGTCGAAACGATGTACATCAGCGCGATGCGTGGTTCGGTGCTCATACTGACCGACCGCCGTCCCTCGGTCGCGTGAAGCGCAAGCCATGCAGGAGCACGAACTGATGGGATATTCGATCGTCACACTGGCGCTGTTTGTCGTCGCGGTCATCGTCATTGCCAAGGCCATCCGCGTCGTGCCGCAGCAGCACGCGATGGTCGTCGAACGCCTCGGCCGCTTCCACGCGGTGCTGGGCCCCGGGCTCAACGTCGTGATCCCGTTCATCGACCGCATCGCGTATCGACACGACCTGCGCGAGATCCCGTTCGACGTGCCGAGCCAGATCTGCATCACCAAGGACAACACGCAGCTCCAGGTCGACGGCATCCTGTACTTCCAGGTGATGGATCCCAGGCTTGCCTCTTACGGGTCGAGCAATTACATGGTCGCCATCACCCAGCTCGCGCAGACGACCCTGCGCAGCGTCATCGGACGGATGGAGCTCGATCGCACCTTCGAGGAGCGCGATCACATCAATGGACTGGTCGTCGCGGCGCTGGACCTGGCGGCGGGCAACTGGGGAGTGAAGGTGCTGCGTTACGAAATCAAGGATCTGACTCCGCCGAAGGAAATCCTGCATGCGATGCAGGCGCAGATCACCGCCGAGCGCGAAAAGCGCGCGGTCATCGCAACTTCCGAAGGGCGCCAGCAGGAACAGATTAATCTCGCCGCAGGCGCGCGGGCGGCAGCGATCGCGCAATCAGAAGGCGTCAAGCAGGCGGAGATCAACACGGCGCAGGGCCAGGCCTCGGCGATACTCTCGATCGCGGAAGCCAACGCCAAGGCGATCAAGCAGGTCGCCGAGGCGATCAGCTCGCCCGGCGGCTTGAGCGCGGTCAATCTCAAGGTGGCCGAGCAATACGTGGCGGCCTTCGCCAATCTCGCCAGGACCAACAACACGCTGATCGTACCGTCGAATCTGTCGGACCTGGCGGGCTTGGTCGCCACGGCCACCAACGTTTTCAAGGCACAGGAGAAATAGTCGTATGCAGATATCAGGAAGCGTCTTTCTCGTCACCGGCGGCGCGTCGGGACTCGGCGCGGCAACCGCGCGCATGCTTCTCGGCGACGGCGGCAAGGTCGTGCTCGCTGACGTCAACGAGGCGCAGGGCAACGCGCTCGCGGCCGAACTCGGCGCGGCCGCGCGTTTCGTGCGCACCGACGTCACCGACGAGGCGAGCGCCAAGGCGGCGATCGCTGTCGCGCAGAAATCCTTCGGCACGCTGCATGGGCTGGTCAACTGCGCCGGCATCGCCATCGGCGAGAGAGTCGTGGGCAAGGAGGGGCCGCACGCGCTCGCGAGCTTCGCGCGCACGATCAACATCAACCTGATCGGCTCGTTCAACATGACGCGGCTCGCCGCTGACCTGATGTCGCGCAACACGCCGAATCCCGCCGGTGAGCGTGGCGTGATCGTCTACACCGCGTCGGTGGCGGCGTACGACGGCCAGATCGGTCAGGCGGCGTACAGCGCGTCGAAGGCGGGGCTGGTCGGCATGACGCTGCCGATTGCGCGCGAACTCGCACGCCACGGCATTCGGGTGATGACGATCGCGCCGGGTTTGTTTGAAACGCCGATGATGGCCGGGATGTCGGCCGAGGTTCAGGAATCGCTCGGAAAGATGGTGCCGTTTCCGCCGCGCCTGGGCCGTCCCCCCGAGTACGCGTCGATGGTCGGCGAGATCATCCGCAATGAAATGCTCAACGGCGAAACGATACGGCTCGACGGCGCGATACGGCTAGCACCCAAATAGCCCGCTGCCCGCGAATCAGTTCCGACGTCATCCCCGCGCAAGCGGGGACCCATTATGACCTTGCAAGCTCCAAATGGATTCCCGCGTGCGCGGGAATGACGTAAGTCGCAAATGTGCGTTGCCGCTATTCCTTGATCATCGGCGCGCGGGTCGCGAACTGTTCGTCCTGCGCGCGTGCCGGTAACTGCCCGGTCTTCGCCGCGTGCGCGACGACCTCGCCCAGCAGCCGCAATCCCATCGGCGCCAGCGCGCGCTCCCACAATTCGCGCGCGGTCTCGCCTTTCGTGACGAAGCACCAGTCCTGCGCAGCGATCGCGCCCGCATCCATCTTCTCCGCAAGGTGGTAGATCGTGCCGCCGGCAATCGGATCGCCACACTTGATCGTCCATTCGATCGCCGCCATGCCGCGGTGTCGCGGCAGCAACGACGGATGGAAGCCGATGCCGCCCAGGCGCGCGCGCGCCAGCGCATCGCCGCTCACGCGCGCATGGCTGTGCGCGGTGACGATCAGTGCCGTTCCGTCGGCAATCGCGTCTGCCGGTACCAGCATGGGATTTTCCGGCACGACGACCTCGACGCCTGCTGCCGTCGCCGCCGCTGCCAGGCGATCGTCGGCCTGCGGCACGACGACGCGAGCGATGTCGATGCCCTGCTTGCGCAACAGTTCGAATGCGGCGGCGCCGAAATAGCGTGAACCCACGAGCGTGATTCTCACCGCGTCTCCCCGCTGTCTTGTTGTCGGCTAGTCGCGCCGGATCACCGCGAACGCGGTGATGATCATGGCGATGAAGAACACGAGCGTCCAACCGGCGATCGACAGGTGCAGGAACTCCCAGCCTTTCTCCGCGCACTCACCGCTGCCTTCGAACACCCGCCGCAGCACGTCGGTGAAGGGCAGCGTCTCCAGCATGTAGTTGAGACCCATTCCACACGAAGGCACCTGGTCCTTGGGCAGCGACTGCAGCCACACCTGTCGGGTGGCGAACGCGATGCCGGCGCCGCCGAGCACGAGTTGCAACAGCGCGTAGACGCCGGCGCCGGTGCGCGCGGGATTGTGATAGCCCGCGACGAGGAAGACCAGGCCCATGCCGATCACGCACGCGCGCTGGAACTGGCATAGCGGGCAGGGCTCCAGACCGAGCACGTATTGCAGGTAGAACGCGTACGCGATCAGTCCCGCGCAAACGCCGAACGCGAGGAAATATGCGATGCGCCGCGGCGGCAGCAGGATTAAGCGCCAGCGACGTCAACGCGACGGTCATCAGCACCAGTCGATAGACGGTGAGCGGCGCGTTGCCGCCCGCGGCCTGGAGCATGTACTCCTGCCCGAGCAGTGCAAGGCAAAGCAGCAGTCCGACCCACGGCCAGGCCAGCGAGGGGTAGCGGGTGTCGTTCATCAGGCTTCAGTGCGACTCAAGGATTGATCGATGTCCCAAAGAATATCATCCAGCGTTTCCAATCCGATCGACAGCCGGATCATCTCCGGCGACACGCCCGCCGCGCGCTGTTCGTGGTCGTCGAGCTGACGATGCGTGGTCGACGCCGGGTGAATGACCAGCGTTTTGGCGTCGCCGACGTTGGCGAGGTGCGACAGGAACTGGACTGCTTCGATGAAGCGTTCCCCCGCCTTGGCACCGCCCTTGACGCCGAAGGTGAGGATGCCGCCTGCCCCGCGCGGCAGGTACCGCCGCGCACGGCCTTCCTCGGCATTGCCCGGCAGCAGCGGATAGTTGACCCACTCGACGCGCGGGTGCTGCGCGAGGTGCGTCGCGACGGCGAGCGCCGATTCGCAATGCCGCGGCATGCGCAGATGCAGCGTCTCGATGCCTTGCAGCAGCATGAAGGCCGAGAACGGGCGACAGCGTAGGTCCAAGCGTGCGCATCGTCTCCATGCGCGCTTTCATGGTGAAGCCGAAGTCGCCGAAGGATTCGTGGAAGATCACGCCGTGATAGCCGCGGGAAGGCGTTGTCATCTGTGGAAACTTGCCGTTGCCCCAGTCGAACTTGCCCGACTCGACGACGACGCCACCCATCGTCGTGCCGTGGCCACCCAGATACTTGGTTACCGAATGGATCACGATGTCGGCGCCGTGCTCGATCGGCCGGCACAGGTACGGCGACGCCAGTGTGTTGTCGATGACCAGCGGCACGCCGGCCGCGTGCGCAACCGCGGCGACGGCGGCGATATCGAGCACGTTGAGCTGCGGGTTACCGAGCGTCTCGGCGTACAGCGCCTTGGTATTGGGTTTGACGGCGCGCCGAAAATTTTCAGGGTCGCCGGAGTCGACGAAGGTCGTGTCGATGCCGAACTGGGCAAAGGTCACCGCGAACTGTGAGTAGGTTCCGCCGTAGAGCGTGCGTGCGGCAACGATGTGGTCGCCGTTCTGGGCGAGCGTCAAGAGCGCGATCATTTGCGCCGCCATGCCCGTGGCGGCGGCGATCGCGGCCCGGCCTCCTTCAAGCGACGCTACACGCTCCTCGAGTGCCGCGACGGTCGGGTTCGAGATGCGCGAATAGACGTTGCCGAAGGTCTGCAGATTGAACAGGCTCGCGGCATGATCGGCGCTGTCGAATACGAACGAAGTCGTCTGGTAGATCGGCAGCGCGCGCGCGCCGGTGGCGGCATCGGGAATCTGGCCGGCGTGCAGGCAACGCGTGTCGAAGCCGAAAGTGCGGTCAGCCATGCGCTTTGAAAGAATTACGCGGACCTTCGGGCCGAGATGACGCCGGTGTTCACACCGGCCCAGTTCAGGCCGCCGAGGATGCGCGCGTGCTCGATCTTCACGCAACGATCCATGACCACCTCGAGCCCGGCGTCAGCGGCAATCCGCGCCGCTTCGAGGTTGCGGATGCCGAGCTGCATCCACAGGACTCGCGCGTGGATCGAGACGGCCTCGCGCGCAATGGGCACCATTTCCTCCGGCTTGCGGAAGCAGTCGACGATGTCGACCGCGTGCGGGATGGAACTCAGGTTCGGGTAGCACTTCTGGCCGAGCACTTCGCCGTAGTTGGGGTTGACCGGGACGATGCGGTAGCCCTTGTCCTGCATGTACTTGGCGGCGAAATAGCTCGGCCGGTACCAGTTGGCGGAGAGTCCGACGACGGCTATGGTGCGGCAGTCGCGGAGAATGCGGCGCAGTCCCGCGATGTCGTCGATCGGCTGCATGTTGCGTCAGCGGGGCCCGCCCCAGGATGGCTGACTGTTGTAGGGATACTGCTCGTGGATGCGTCGGCCGGACGAGATCTTGTTGGTGACATCCCAGGGCAGCGAAGCGTATTCGCCGGGCCCGAAGGTGCGGCAGGTCCCCTGGAAAAATGCGTCGGTGCAGAACATCCAGTAGCCGCCTTCGATGCGGATCGACGCGGCACGATCGTTGAACCCGGTGCGGTCGAGGTTCGACACGACGTCGCCTTCGATGACGAAGGTTCGTCCGCCAAAGCCGCCGTATTCGTACAGGATCGCGCGCGGTCTTCCTGGCGGGACCCACGCTGCGCCGCCACCGCCACCGAGACCTCCCACGATCGCAGCGGAGCTGACCTTCCCCCCCAGATAGCCGAGGTCGTTGTAACGGCCAGGACCAAATTCCCGGCACTGGCCGCCCAACCCGGCGTGCTCGCACAGGCGCCACACGCCGCCATACACGACGGCGGCATCGGCACGGTCATTGAAACCGATGCGCTCGAAGTCGGGCGCGCCCGAGGTCAGGGTAATCGATCGGCCGCCGTAATCGCGTCGCTCCCACAGCTCGATCCGGGGTCCGCCGCCAACAACGACGGGCGGGCCCGGCGCTGGTCCTGACGGTGCGCCGCTGACTTCCCGCGCGGACGAGATCGTGTCCGTGAACGAGGGCTGCAGGTTGCGGTATTCGCCCGGCCCGAAGGTCGCGCAGCGTCCGCGGAAGTAGGCGTCGGTGCACAATTCCCAGTTGCCGTCGCGAATAACCAGCGATGACGCACGGTCATTGAAGCCGGCAGGGTCGAAATTCGATACCGCGCCGCGCAGCGTGATGCGGCGGCCGTTGAAATCCGGATATTCGAACAGCGTGATTTCACCGGCGACGGCCGTGGCAGCGGTGAACAGACTGCCGACTGCAAACAGGAGTTGACGCGTCGATGTGGTCCGCACCTTGGTCATAGCGACTTCCTCTTTTCGGGGGCATTGACCTGACTGGCGTAAGTGTAGCGGAAAACAGCGGCTTTCCCGTCCCGGTGGCGTAAGCAGGAGCAGGCACTGGCGACTAAGGGGAACATATGCGATCGTTATGTTGTCTAGCGCATCGAATGATGACTGCAGTGTTCCTGGGAGGCACCATGAAACGACGCGATTTCCTGCAGGCGCTGGCGGCCGGCGCCGCCGGCGCTACCTTGCCCGCGGTACCGGTTGCTGCGGCGACCGCCGTTCCGGCCGGCAAATCAATTGCCGAGATTCAGCAGGACTGGCAGCTGCTGCTGGCCAAGGACGCCGACGTCGCGCGCTCGCTCGAACCGATCACCAAGACCGAGGTCGAGTGGAAGCAAGTCCTGCCCGAGGAGCGGTTTTACGTGCTGCGCAAGGAGGGCACCGAGCGGCCCTTCACCAGCCCGCTCAACGACGAGAAGCGCGCCGGCATCTTCGTCTGCGCGGGGTGCACGCTACCGCTGTTCAGTTCACAGATGAAATACGACAGCGGCACCGGCTGGCCGAGTTTCTTTACCAGCATCCCGGGCCGTGTCGCCACCAAGCAGGATTTCCTGATGATCGTGCCACGTACCGAATATCACTGCGTGCGCTGCGGAGGCCATCAGGGTCACGTCTTCGACGACGGTCCGGCGCCGACGCGGCTGCGCTATTGCAACAACGGCGTGTCGCTGCGCTTCATTCCGGCAACGGGCAAGGCGTAGCAACGACGACATTGGCGCCCTCAGCCTGAGCGCCCGCCGTCGGCCACGCGTTTTTTCTGGTCGGCGAGTTCCTGGCGCACATCGCGAAGACGACTCTCCGCGACGGAGACCTGATAGAAATCGCCGTCGCCGGCCTTGACCGCGAGTTCGAACTGCATGACCGCGCCCGGCAGGTTGCCCTGCCACGCGTAGTACTCCGCCTGGTGCCGATGCGCGAGCATCTGCTTGCCGAGCGCGGCGTAGGCTTTCGCCGCGAGCAGGTGCAACGGCCCGTCGTTGGGATAGCGCAGCAACTGCTCGGTGAGAAATGCCGCCGCTTTCGCCGGCTGCTTGTCCTTCAGCAGCGCCTCGGGATAGTCGTAGATCAGTTGCTGCTTGTTCGGGTATCGGGCCAGCGCCGCCTGGTAGCGCTCGATCGCTGCTGCCAACTGCCCGGACTGCATGAGCACCTGGCCGGCCATTCCGTCGATCATCGGATGCGGCGGCGCGACCTTCTCGAGGATCAGCAGCTCGGATTGCGCGCGCTTGAAGTCCTGCGCACGAAGCAATGCCGCGATCAGGCCGTAGCGCGCCGCGATCGGATCGTTGTAGCGCTTCTCCGCCAGCGCGTCCTCGAAAAACGCGATGGCTTCCTTCGTCGTCCCCTGATAACTCTTGACCAGCGCGCGCACCATGTTGAAGTCGAGCGAGTCCTTGACCTGCCTGAATGGCTTGCCCTGCGCGCGTGCCTGCGCCTCGGCGACGCGGTCATGGGTGACGGGGTGGTCGCGCAGGTAGGAAGGTGCGTTGCCCTCGACGAAGCGCGCAGCACGCTGCAATCGTTCCATGAACGTCGCCATTCCGTTCACGTCGAATCCTGCAGCCTCCAGGCGCTGAAACCCAAGACGGTCGGCCTCGTATTCATTCTGCCGGGTGAAGTCGATCTGCATCTGGATGCCCAGTCCCTGCGCGGACGCGATCGCTGCCGACGCGAGCTGACCGCCGTTGGCGCCGCCGGAGCGCGCTGCGACGATTGCAGCCGCCAACGCCGCGAGCGTGGTGAGCATCGCGTCCTTCTGGTTCGAAATGCTCCGCGCGATGTGATGCTGGGTGACGTGCGAGATTTCGTGGGCGAGGACCGACGCGAGTTCGGATTCGGTCTGCGTCAGCAGGATGAGTCCGGTATTGATGCCGACGAACCCGCCCGGAAGTGCGAAGGCGTTGATAGTCGCGTCGTTGACCGCGAAGAACTCGAAGTCGAACGGCGCGCCCGGTATTGCGGTCACGAGGCGATTGCCGAGTTCGTTGAGGTAGCCGTTCACCTCCGGATCCTCGAGGTAGGCGCCCGACAGACGGATGTCGCGGACGACCGATTCACCGAGGCGTCGCTCCTGCGCGAGCGACATCAGCGCGCCGGAAGGATCGCCGAGTTCGGGCAGCGTCTGCGGGATCGCCGCGACGGGCGTTGTCGCCATGGCTGCCGCCAGCGCGAAGGCAATTACGCGGCGGGCGGCGCGGGGAGTGGATGCGGGCATGGTGCTATGATTGCCGCGATCGGTCCAAAGTTTCAGGAGCGGCGCAATGCCGGGGCAAGCTTCGCATTTTACCCACTTTGACGCAGCGGGTCAGGCGCACATGATCGACGTCGCGGGCAAGGCCGTCACCAAGCGCGTAGCCCGCGCCGAGGGGCGGATCGCGATGCAGCCGGAGACGCTGGCTGCCGTCCGCGCCGGGACCGCCAGGAAAGGCGACGTGCTCGGCGTTGCCCGCATCGCCGCAATTTTGGCCGCCAAGCGCACCGCCGAGCTCATACCGCTTGCGCATCCACTCCCGCTGACGCACGTGAGCGTCGACTACAGTTTCGAGGCGGCGGCGGTTGGCATCGAAGTGACGGCGGAGACGCTGGATCGAACCGGGGTGGAAATGGAAGCGCTGACCGCCGTCGCGGTCGGCTTGCTGACCATCTACGACATGTGCAAAGCGGTGGATCGCGGCATGCGCATCGAAGGCGTGCGCCTGCTGGAGAAGTCAGGCGGAAAATCGGGGCATTTCAAGGCGGAATAGCCGCGCTAGTGTCCGGCGAGCGGCCCCATGCGCTCTCAACCTCGTCATCCCCGCGAAAGCGGGGACCCATGTTGGCTTGGTACGTCCAAAATCGATTCCCGCGTGCGCGGGAATGACGTCAATGCCACGTGTTACCAATTCCACATCGAGCCGTCTTCCAGGCGGTTCACCGGAAGCACGCTCGCCTTGTACGGATACTTCGCTGCGAGCGTCTCGTCGATGTCGACGCCATGCCCCGGCGCCGTTCCGGGATGCATGTATCCATCCTTGAAGAAATACGCGTGCGGAAATACGGCGTCGGTCTCGGGCGTATGCCGCATGTATTCCTGGATGCCGAAATTGTGGACCCACGTGTCGAAATTGAGCGCGGTCCCCATGCACACCGGCGACAGATCGGTCGCGCCATGCGAGCCGGTCCGCACGTGGTACAACTCGGCCAGGTGCGCGATCCGCCGCAGGTGCGTGATGCCGCCGGCGTGGACGACAGTGGTTCGGATGAAGTCGATCAATTGCTCGGTGATCAGCGTCTGGCAGTCGTAAATCGAGTTGAAGATCTCGCCGACGGCGATCGGCGTCACCGTATGCTGACGGATCAGCCGGAATCCTTCCTGATTCTCCGCCGGTGTCGGGTCCTCCATCCAGAACATCCGATAGGGCTCCAGCGACTTGCCGAGCCTGCCCGCTTCGATCGGGGTCAGACGGTGGTGCACGTCGTGCAGCAGGTGGTGTTCGAATCCGAAGCGCACGCGGATGGCCTCGAACAACTTCGGCGCATGGTCGAGGTATTTGGCGGTCGACCAGACATTCTCGGTCGCGATCGCGGCGTCCGCCGGTTCGTAGTACATCCGATCCTTGGACACGCCATAAGTCGAGGCGAGACCGGGAATGCCGGACTGTGCCCGGATCGCCTTGTATCCGAGGTCGCTGTAGCGCGCGACCTCGTCGAGCGTTTCTGCGATGTCTCGGCCATTGGCGTGGCCGTAGACCATGACGCCGTCGCGACTGCGGCCGCCGAGCAGTTCGTAGATCGGCAACCGGGCGACCTTTCCCTTGATGTCCCACAGAGCGGTATCGATCGCGGCGATGGCGCTCATGGTGACCGGGCCGCGACGCCAGTACGCGCCGCGATAAAAGTATTGCCAGATATCCTCGATGCGCGCAGGATCGCGGCCGATCAGCGCGGGTACGAGGTGGTCGCTCAGGTAACTCGCGACCGCGAGCTCCCGGCCGTTGAGCGTCGCGTCGCCGATGCCGTACACACCCTCATCGGTTTCGATCTTGAGGGTGACGAAATTGCGGCCCGGGCTGCAGACGATGACGCGGCATGCGGTGATTTTCATGGCGGGCTTGGGCGAGGAGTGGATGACGGAGCACCGGTGGTGCTTTGTTGATGTGGTTCGGTGGTCCGACCACTTGACCACAGCTTAGCACGGGCCTATCATGCGGTCCAGTTGCCGGTCGGGCAACGAACATGTCCCCGGTTGATCGTGCGTTGCTACGGCATGCGCGACACCGGACGCTCGGCAATGCCTCTCGTGGCGACGCGTTCGCTCGGAGGATACTCGGAGGAAAGCACGCGTGCCATTGCAGCAGGTCGAGCCACGGCGACTGTATCGCCAGATCGCCGACCAGATCGCCGGATTGATCGCCGCCGGTGAATTTTTGCCGGGATCGCGCCTGCCGGCCGAGCGTGAACTCGCCGCCAAACTCGGTGTCAGTCGTGCGTCGGTGCGCGAAGCGATCATTTCGCTGGAAATCGGCGGACTGGTCGAGGTGCGCGTAGGGACGGGGATCTTCGTGACCGCGAAGCAGCGGCCCGACGCGGACCGCGATGCGGGGCCGGGGCCGTTCGAATTGCTCAACGCGCGCAAGCTGGTCGAAGGCGAGATCGCAGCGCTCGCCGCGGCCGGAGCCACGGCGGACGATATCGAAGCGTTGCAGCAAAGCGTCGAGCGCATGGCGACGCATGTCGACGACTTCGCGATTCGCGAGGACAGCGACCGCGAGTTTCACCTCCGACTGGCCAAGGCGACCGCCAACGGTTCGCTGGAACTCGTCGTGGAAGGCCTGTGGAATCAGCGCGCAGAATTGTGGGGCCGGATGCAGCAGCACTTTCACACGACAGACCTCGCTGAGCAGACGATCCGTGACCATGCCGCAATCGTCCGCGCCGTTGCGGCGCATGACTCGTCCGGAGCGCGCGTTGCGATGCATCGCCACTTGTCGCGGGTGATCAATGAATTCCGGCGTGGGCTCGACGATGCCGCGAGGGCGGACGAAGGCGGCAAACCGTCACGGTCCTCGAGCGGAAAAAAGAAAGCGCGCATTGCGTGAGCACCAATTTTCATCGAGAAGCACCCGACGCCGGCGATGGCGGGCGAGGTGACGTCATATCCAGGGGTTCGTTATGTTTGCAGCTGGCCCACTCACAGGAGGTTCACCATGAAGTTGTCCCAAGCTAAGTTGCCGACCATGCGCCGCACGGTGCTGCGCAGTGCGCTCGTCGGCTTGTATGCGTCGGCCCTGATCGCCGTCGGTGCCATGCCAAATGCAGTGCTGGCGCAGGCGCCCAAGGGCGGGCCGGTCACGCTGAACGTCGTCGATGTCGCCGGCAATCTGGCGCTGACCCAGGACGCCATCGAGTTGTTCCAGAAGAAGCATCCGGAACTGGTCGCCAAGATCAATTTCACCAAGGCGCCTGCACCTGAACTTCCCGGCAAGCTCAAGGCGATGCAGGGAGCAGGGCGCAGCGACATCGACCTGGTGATGACCGGCACCGATTTTCTCGCCGCCGGCATCGAGCAGGGCGTGCTGATGAAAGTCCTTCCCGACAATGCTGCAAAGTTTCCAAACCTCACGGCGAACTATCTGCCCGCCGCCGCCAAGATGCAGGAGCTGGCGCAGGACTATGGCGTGGCGGTGACGTTCATGCCGGCGGGGCCGCTGATGGAGTACAACCCGGACAAGGTCAAGCAGGTGCCGACTACTCCCGCCGAGTTGCTGGCGTGGTGCAAGGCCAATCCCAACAAGCTGATCTATGCGCGCCCTGCAAACTCCGGCCCGGGCCGTACCTTCATCATGGGGCTGCCATACATCCTGGGCGATTCGAATCCGAAGGATCCGATCAAGGGCTGGGACAAGACCTGGGCCTACCTGAAGGAACTCAACAGCTGCATCGAGTACTACCCGACGGGTACCGGCGCGGTCATGAAGGAATTGGGTGAGGGCTCGCGCGACATGACGATCACGATGACAGGTTGGGACATCAATCCGCGCGTGCTCGGTATCGTGCCGAAGAACTACAAGGTGCAGCCGTTCAAGGGCATGACCTGGGTCAACGACGCGCACTACATGGTGATCCCGAAAGGCGTACCGCCGGAGAAAGTCGCGGTCGTTCTCCAGCTGATGGCGTTCATGCTGACGCCCGAGGCGCAGGCGTACACTTGGGACAAGGGTTACTTCTATCCGGGCCCGGCGGTGAAAAACGTGCCGCTGTCGATGGCGCCGAAGGAAAGCCAGGACGCGATCAAGGAATTTGGCCGGCCGGAATACGAAGGTTGGCTCGCGCAGTTCCCGCATACGCAGTCGTTGCCACCCTCTGCGCAAGTAGAGGCATTCAAGATCTGGGATCAGCAGGTCGGCGCACAAAAGACCAAGTGACGCATTTGTCCAAGAGTGGGCCGCAAAGCGGCCCACGATTGGAAACAAATGCGTCATCCCGGACGAGCACAGCGAGATCCGGGATCCAAGTTGAATTTGGTCATCCCCGCGAAAGCGGGGATCCAGTGGCTTTGTTGGTGTCCCCGCGAAAGCGGGGATCCAGTGGCTTTGTTGGTGTCCCCTCGAAAGCGGAGATCCAGTGGCTTTGCTGGTGTCCCCGCGAAAGCGGGGATCCAAGTTGCGATGTTTGCGGTGAGTTAGGACGAAATTAGGCCCCGGCCCCCGCCGGGGTGACAGGAGGAGACTTGAGAACAGATCCCGCGCAGGCGCGAGCCAGCGCTGACAGCAATATTCGCGACGGCATCCGCGCACCCGGCATTCGATTATGCGTCGTCGCGTTCCTGGCGGCGTTTGCTGCTGGCAGCGTCATCGCGCAGACGCCACCTCTGCCGAAGAGTCCCGTCACCATCAACGTCGTCGATGTCGCGGGCGATCTTGCGCTGACGCAAGGCGCGATCGAGGCCTATCAGGCGAAACATCCGGAGCTTGTGTCGAAGGTGACCTTCAGCAAGGCGCCGGCACCCGAGCTCCCCGCCAAACTCAAGGCGATGCAGGCCGCAGGGCGCACGGATATCGATTTGGTGTTGACCGGCGTCGGTGCACTGTCGGCAGGCATCGACCAGGGACTCTGGGTCACGGTGCTGCCGGATCACGCGTCCAAGTTTCCGAACGTGCTCGACAACTATCTGCCAGCAGCACGCAAGATGAACGACCTCGCGCAGAACCAGGCGCTGGTAGTCACGTTCATGCCCGCGGGGCCGCTGCTCGAATACAACCCGGCAAAAGTGAAGCAGGTGCCGACGACACCGCAGGAGCTGCTGGCGTGGTGCAAGGCCAATCCGAACCGTTTCGCCTATGCGCGTCCCGCCAATTCGGGCCCGGGGTTCACCTTCATCATGGGCCTGCCCTATCTGCTCGGTGACAAGGATCCACGCGATCCGGCCAAGGGGTGGGACAAGACCTGGGCCTATTTAAAAGAGCTGAATACCTGCATCGAGTACTACACCACCGGCACGGGCGCCGTCATGAAAGAGCTGGGCGAGGGCTCGCGCGACATGACCGTCACCATGACCGGGTGGGACATCAATCCGCGCGCGCTCGGCATCGTCCCCAAGGACTACAAGGTGACGCCGTTCAAGAACATGACGTGGGTCAACGACGCGCACTACATGGCCGTACCCAAGGGGTTGACGCCGGAAAAACTGGCCGTGGTCCTCGACCTGATGGCGTATCTGCTCACGCCGGAAGCGCAGGCGCTGACCTACGACAAGGGCTACTTCTATCCGGGCCCAGCGGTGAAGAACGTGCCGTTGTCGATGGCGCCCAAGGAAAGCCAGGATGCGATCAAGGAATTCGGCCGGCCGGAATACGAAGCCTGGTTGACGCAGTTTCCGCATGTGCCGACGCTGGACGCGAAGGCGGTGGTGGAGGCGTATCGCCGCTGGGATGCCGAGGTTGGTGCGCAAAAGACCAAGTGACGCATCCGTCCAGGGGCGGTCCGCCACAGGACGGGCCGCGACTGGTAACGGATGCGTCATCCCCGCGAAAGCGGGGATCTAGTGGCTTTGGAGTGAAAGCATCACCCATGAAACACGATTTCAATGAACTCAAGCTCGACCGCGTGACGCGCCGCTTTGCCGGCGCGGGCGGCAAGGCCTTCAACGCGCTGGACGAGTTGTCGCTGACCGTCAAGCGGGGCGAGTTCATATGCCTGCTGGGCCCCTCCGGTTGCGGCAAGTCGACCGCGCTCAACTGCATTGCAGGGCTCATGCAGCTCTCCGGCGGCAGCATCTGGCTCGACGACACGCGCATCGACACGCTGCCGCCCGAAAAGCGCGGCTTTGGCATGGTGTTCCAGAACTACGCGCTGTTCCCGCACATGACCGTCAGCAAGAATATCGACTTCGGCCTGCGCATGCGCGGTGTTTCGGCGGCGGACATTGCGCCGCGCCTGGCGCGTGCAGTCAAGCTGGTGCAGCTCGCGGGACAGGAGCACAAGCTGCCGGGCCAGCTCTCCGGTGGCCAGCAGCAGCGCGTTGCGATCGCGCGCGCGATCGTGATCGAACCGCCGTTGATCCTGATGGACGAGCCGTTGTCCAACCTGGACGCGAAGTTGCGCATCGAGACGCGGGCGGAGATCCGGCGCATCCATCGCGATCTCGGTCGTGCCACGATCTACGTCACGCATGATCAGGACGAGGCGCTGTCGCTGGCCGATCGCATCGTGGTGATGAAGGACGGCGTGGTGCAGCAGATCGCGCCGCCGCAGGACGTGTATCTGCAGCCCGCCAACCTCCATGTCGCACGCTTCATGGGCTACCGCAACGTGGTGGCGCTCGAAGTGGTGCGCGAAGAGGGCGATCGCGTCGTGCTGGCCGGACCGGACTTCGGTCTGACCGGCGTGCGCAAGCAGCCGCTGGTAACAGGCCGCGCCGCGGTCGCCATACGGCCGGAGGAAATCATCCTGGGCGAGGGACCGGGTGGTGTGAACTCGATCAACGCGCGAGTCGAAAACGTCGAATACAACGGCCGCGACTCGCTGCTCGATGTCGTCACTGCCTCCGGCGCGCTGCTCCACGTGCGCGCCGCCGGGGCGCACGCTGTCGGCGACGCGGTACGCGTGCATGTGCCGGTCGAGCGCGCGCTGGTCTATCCGGGCGAATAGACGGCGATGGCTGAGACGACCGTCAACGCGGCACGCGCGCCGTTCGACCGCACGCTGCTGCTCGTGCTGCCGGCCACGGCGTTCATGCTGCTGCTGTTCGTCTACCCGTTCCTTTACGGGCTCGGCCTGTCCTTCGAGCCGAAGGAGGGTGGATGGCTCGGCAACTACAAGACCTTCTTTACGACCGACAATCAATGGCCGACGATCTGGACCACGCTCAAGCTCGCACTTCCGGCGACGCTGATCAACGTCGGCTTCGCGCTGCCGATCGCCTACAAGATGCGGGTCAAGTCGCGCTATCAGCGGTGGGTGACGACGATCCTCGTCATTCCGATCACGCTGGGGACCGTGCTCATCGCGCAGGGCATGCTGACGTACTTCGGGCCCAAGGGATGGCTGTCGCAGTTCCTGCAGTACTTCCACCTCTATGAAGGGCCGATCCGGCTGACGCACAATTACTGGGGCGTGCTGATCTCGCTGGTGATCTCGGGATTTCCGTTCGCGTTCCTGCTGATTCTTTCCTACATCACCGGCATCGATCCGGTCCTAGCGCGTGCGGCATCGACGCTGGGCGCGGGCCCCAAGGCGCAGTTCCGGCACATCTACCTGCCACTGCTCGCGCCCGGACTCGCCATGTGCTTCTGCCTTGCGTTCGTGCAGGCCTATTCGGTGTTCCCCTCCGCGGTGCTGCTCGGTTCCCCGGCCGGGCCGACGCGGGTGATTTCCATCGCCGCGTACGAAGCGGCGTTCGAGCAGTACGACTATTCGCTCGCGTCGGCGATCGCGATGATCATGGGCTTCGTCCAGCTCGTCATCGTGGCGGCGGTCCTGGGACTGCGCAACGTGTTCTATCGCGGTCCGGTATCGGGAGGCAAAGGGTGAGCTGGTTCGACCGTGCGTGGCGGGGACTGCTCATCGGCACGATGACGCTGTTCCTGGTCAATGTCGGGCTGATGATCGCCGCCGTCGTCACCAGCTCCTTTGCCAAGCGCTGGCTGGGCACCTGGCTGCCCGAAGGCTGGACGACCACGTGGTACACGGCCGCGTGGAAGGAGTTTCAGCTGGGCTCGGTGTTGACGGTCACGGTGCAGGTGGTGTTCGCGGTCGTCGCGCTGGCTCTGCTCATCGGCGTGCCGGCTGCGTACACGCTGGCGCGGCGGGACTTCATCGGCAAGCGCTTCCTCATGCTGCTGTTCCTGCTGCCGCTGATGGTGCCGCCGATCACCTATGGCATTCCACTGGCGACCGTTCTGTACAAGGCGCAACTCGCCGGCACGATCTATGGTGTGATTCTCGCCAACCTGATTCCCGCCGCGCCGTTCGTGATCCTGGTGATGACACCCTTTATCGAGCAGATCGATCCCAACCTCGAGTCGGCGGCGCGCGTGTTCGGAGCGGGCACCGGGCGCATGTTCTGGCACGTCCTGGTGCCGCTGCTGGCGCCGGGAATTCTGGCGGCGTCCCTGCTGGTCCTGGTGCGTACCATTGCGCTGTTCGAGCTCACCTTCCTGACGGCGGGCTCGGATTCGCAAACGCTGGTCGTCGCGCTGTACTACGCGGTTTTCGCGGCGGGTGTGCGCGCGCCGCAATCGGTCGACGCGATGGCGATGGTGTACATGATGGTCACGCTGACCTGGCTCCTGATCGCGCTGCGCTTCGTCAATCCGACGCAGCTCGTATCGCGGGTCAAGGAACACCCGCAGCCGGCATGAGCGCACCGGGCGACCCGAAGCGCGAATGCGCCACCCTGAGCGCGAAGGGCCGCCGGGTGCGCGAGCATCTGGTCGCGCAGCGCGAAGTGTGCCTATGACCAAATTGTCCCCGGCAACGCTGTCGGCGCTGCCTGCGACCATCGAGCGACCTGCGTACGACACCGCTACCGTCGCCGTCGGCATCGTCCATCTCGGACTCGGCGCGTTCTATCGTGCCCAAGGCGCGGTCTACACCGACGACGCACTGGCCGCTGACCCGCGCAACTGGGGCATCTGCGGCGTCAGCCTACGCTCGCCGGACGTCCGCGATCGCCTTGTGCCGCAGGATGGCCTGTACACGGCGGTGGAGAAGAGTCCCTCGGGCATTCGCCGCCGCGTGATCGGAAGCGTGCGCGAGGTGCTGTTTCTGGGCGACCAGCGCGACCAGGTGCACGCTCGCCTTGCCGCGCCCGCCACGCGCATCGTGTCGCTGACGATCACCGAGAAGGGCTATTGCCACAAGCCGGCGACGGGGCAGCTGGATCTCGGTCACCCCGATATCGTGCACGACCTTGCGCACCCCGCGCATCCGCAGACTGCCGTCGGACTGCTCGTCGCCGCGCTGGACGCCCGCCGCAAGGCGCGCGTCGGACCCTTCACCGTCATGTGCTGCGACAATCTTCCGCACAATGGCGCGCTGGTGCGCGGCCTGGTGCTGGCATTCGCCGATGCGCGCACGCCGGGGCTTGCACCGTGGATCGAAGAGCACGTTCGCTTTCCGTCGACGATGGTCGATCGCATCGTGCCGGCGACGACCGAGGCCGACATCGTCGAGAACGACGCCGCGCTGGGTGTGCACGATGCGGCGCCGGTGATGCACGAACCGTTCCGGCAATGGGTCATCGAGGACGCATTCGCAGCGGGTCGCCCGGCATGGGAGCGCTGCGGCGCCGAGCTGGTCGGCGACGTCGCGCCGTTCGAATCGATGAAGCTGCGCCTGCTCAACGCCAGCCACTCGGCGCTGGCGTACCTCGGTTTCCTGGCCGGGCATGAATTCATTTATCAGGTTGCTGCGCAGCCGGCATTCGTGGCTTACATGCGCGCGCTGATGAAGGACGAAGCGGCGCCGACGCTGCAGTTGCCGGCCGGCGTCGACGTCGCCGCCTATCAGGACGCGCTGGTCGAGCGTTACCGCAATCCGGCGCTTCCGCATCGCACCCAGCAGATCGCCATGGACGGGTCGCAGAAACTCCCGCAACGGCTGCTCGGCACCGTTCGCGACAATCTCGCGGCCGGCCGTCCCATCGATGGCCTTGCGCTTGGCGTCGCGGCGTGGATGCGCTACGTCGCCGGGGTCGACGAAGCGGGACGGTCGATCAAGGTCTCGGATCCCCTGGCCGGTGATTTCGCGCGCATCGCATCCGAGCATCGCGGCGATCCCGCCGGGCTTGCGCGCGGCCTGCTGGGCGTGCGTGCCGTGTTCGGCGATGACCTGCCCGCAGCGGAGCCGTTCGCGCGCAAGGTCGCGGCGTGGCTGAAGGTGCTCCACCAGGACGGTGCCGCCCGCACCGTGTCGCGTGCGGCTTCACCGCCGCAATGAAAGACCTGCCATGACTGCGCTCAACCTCCATCCCGATCGACTTTTCTCGTCGGATCCCGCACAGCGCGGATTGACGCGCGCGCTCTACGCGACGGTCAAGGACCTGCCGATCGTCAGCCCGCACGGCCACACCGACCCGCAGTGGTTCGCCGACAACGAGCCCTTCGCCAATGCGTCGGCGCTGTTCATCACGCCCGATCACTACGTCTTTCGCATGCTCTACAGCCAGGGCGTGGCGCTGGAGGATCTGGCGATCCCGCGACGGGACGGTGGACCGGTCGAAAGCGATGCGCGCAAGATCTGGCGACGGTTCGCGGCGCACTATCACCTGTTTCGCGGTACTCCCACCCGCACCTGGCTCGATCATGCGTTTCACGAGAGCTTCGGCGTCCGGGAGCGCCTGGCGCCGGAGTCTGCCGACCGCATCTTCGATCAGATCAATGCCTGCCTCGTGCAGCCGGAATTTCGCCCGCGGGCGCTGTTCGAGCGCTTCAACATCGAAGTGATCGCGACCACCGAATCGCCGCTGGATGAACTTCCGCATCACGCCAAGCTCCGCGCCAGCGGCTGGCAGGGACGGGTGATCACGGCGTACCGGCCCGATCCGGTCGTCGATCCGGAATTCGAGGGTTTTGCCGGAAACGTGGAGCGGCTGGGAAAGCTGGCGGGCGAGGACTCGAGCACCTGGCGCGGCTATCTTGGCGCGCATCGCAAGCGCCGCGCGTTTTTCAAGTCGATGGGCGCGACCTCGACCGATCACGGCCATCCGACCGCGGTGACCTCCGACTTCGACACCAGCGATTGCGAAAAGCTGTTTACCAAGGCGCTTGCCGGTACCGTGACCCCAGCCGAAGCCGAAGCTTTCCGCGGCCAGATGCTGACCGAAATGGCGCGGATGAGCCTGGACGACGGACTGGTGATGCAGATTCATCCCGGATCGTTTCGCAATCACAACCCGCAGCTGTTCACCGGCTTTGGTCGCGACAAGGGTGCCGACATGCCGACGCGCACGGACTACGTCCATGCGCTCAAGCCGTTGCTGGATCGTTACGGCAACGAGCGCGGCCTGACGATCATCCTGTTCACGCTCGACGAGACGTCATACTCGCGCGAACTCGCGCCGCTCGCCGGCCATTACCCTGCGCTGCGCTTGGGCCCGCCGTGGTGGTTCTACGACAGCCCGGAGGGCATGCAGCGCTTCCGCGAGCAGGCGACCGAGACGGCGGGTTTCTACAACACTGTCGGCTTCAACGACGACACTCGAGCGTTCCTGTCGATCCCGGCGCGTCACGATGTCGCCCGGCGGATGGATTGCCGGTTTCTGGCGCAACTCGTCACCGAACACAAGATCGACGAGGACGAGGCTTTCGAGCTCGCTCCGGAGCTCGCCTACAAGCTGGCCAAGCGCGCGTACAAGCTCTAGCGCCAGGCACTGGTGGCGTTTGCCATGCACCGGGGTTTCGAGCAAACTAGCCCGAGCCGTCCGGCCTCACAACCTTGCGATAAGCTGACTGGTGCCAGATCCCATGCGCTTGCTGGTCGTTGAAGACGATGTCGAATTGGCAAGCGGGCTGGTTTCCTCGCTTGCGCAATCCGGATATGCCGCCGACGCGGCGCACAGCGCACGCGACGCGATGGCTGCGTGCGCAGCGGCGCAGTATTCGCTTGTCATCCTCGACCTGGGCCTGCCGGACCTGGACGGCCTGGAGCTGCTGCGCCGACTTCGACAGGAATCGCTGAAGGCCCCCGTGCTGATCCTGACCGCGCGGGATCAACCGCAGCAACGCGTTGCCGGCCTGGACGGTGGTGGCGACGATTACTTGTCCAAGCCTTTCGACATCGCGGAACTCGAGGCCAGGATCCGCGCACTGCTGCGGCGAGGCGAGCCGCTGGGAGCCACCTTGACCTTCGGCGCGCTCGCCTTCGAGACGGCTTCGCGGCACCTGACGGTGCACGGACACGAAATCGAACTCACCCCCAGCGAACTCGCGGTGCTCGAACTGCTGTTGCGTCGCCCCGGACGGATCGTCAGCAAGGCGCAGATATTCAACTCGCTCTATCGCTGGCAGGAAAACGCCAACATGTCCGCAGTCGAGGTGTTCATCAGCCGCCTGCGACGCAAGCTCAGCCTAGCCGATGCCGACGTCGGTATCCGCGTTTTCCGCGGCCTGGGCTACCGGTTGGAGAAATCGGAGCATGCCCGCGCCTGAGTACAGCCTTCGGCGCCGCCTCCTGATCAGGTTGTGGCTGCCGTTGCTGTGCGTGCTGTTGCTGGGTTCGTTCGTTTCGGCCGGCCTCGCGGTGCATTTCGGCAATGTCGTCCACGACCGGTGGCTGCTGGACTCGGCGATGGCGCTGGGAACCCAAATTCGTACGGGCAGCGCCGGTCCGCGCCTGAACTTGCCCAAGTCAGCCGTGGAAATGTTCGAATGGGACAGCGTCGACCGGATCTACGAGGACGTCGAGTCCGGGGACGGCGAACACCTGTTCGGCAACGCAGAGATACCCCCGTTTCCGGCCGGACCGGCGCTGGACCAACCGCACTACTACAACACAGCGATCGATGGCCACCGGGTTCGCGTGGTTGCGGTGACAGTCGTCGGTCCGCCGCCTGAATCGAAGGTGGTGACCATCAAGGTCGCGGAGACGATGCGAAAGCGCGAGGCACTCGTGCGCGAAGTCATCCTCATGATCGTTCCGCTGCAGGCGATCATTCTGCTGCTGGCGGGTGCATTCATCTGGTTTGCCGTCACTTCGAGCCTCTCCACCCTCGACGAAACGGCGTCCAGACTGCGGCGCTACACGCCGGAAGGATTGGGCCCGGTGCGCGATGTCGATGGCGTGCCGTCCGAGGTCAAGCCGCTGATCATGGCGATCAACCAGCTGATCGGCAGGCTGGCGCAGTCGCAGGAGGCGCAGCAGCGCTTCGTCGCGAATGCGGCACATCAGCTGCGCACGCCGTTGGCGACGCTGCAAGTGCAAACCGAGCGCGCATTGCGCGAGACCGACCCACAGCGGCATGGCGAAGCGCTTGCCGACGTGGTGAAAGCGGTTTCGCGCATGCGGCACCTGACGCAGCAGTTGCTCACGTTGAGCCGTTCCGACGCATCGTCGGTGGGCATGCTGCGAATGGAGGAAGTCGACCTGGCGCAGCTTGTTCGCGCAGAACTCGAGCGCTGGACCGACCTGGCGATCGAACGCAATGTCGACCTGGGCTACGACGGTCCCGAAAGCGACGTGATTGTTACGGGAGAGCACCGCTTGCTGGCGGAACTGCTCGGCAACCTCGTCGACAATGCGATTCAATACGCGGGGGCCGGAAGCAAGATAACGGTCGGCGTCACGCGGGATCCGGTAAGGCTGTTCGTGGACGACGATGGTCCCGGCATTCTGCCGTTCGAGCGCGAACGCGTATTCGAACCGTTCTACCGGTCGCGCGACAGCGTTGCGGGAGGCTGCGGGCTCGGCTTGACGATCGCGCGCGAGATTGCCGCGCGCCACGGCGCGCAGCTCTCAATCGTCGATCCGCCGCATGCGGGAGGGGTGCGGGTCGAAGTCGCATTCCCGGGAAGTCAGCCCCGCGCCGCCGGCCGGGCGCCCGCGGCACCGGGTGAAGCACGCAAGCCAGGAGCGGTCGCGGGGATCGGCACAGTCACCGAGTCCTTGCAGTATGCTACGTCATCGACCAACGCGAAGGAATGGGAATGAAACTAGCAGCGGACGGTTTGGCACTCGTCGGACGCGCGGCACTTGCGGCCATTTTCATCGTCTCCGGGTGGGGCAAGCTGGTCGGATTTTCCGGCACGATGAGCTACATTGCGAGCAAGAGCTTGCCGATGCCGCCGGTGCTCGCCGCGATCGCCGTCGCGATGGAGCTGGGCGGTGGCTTCCTGCTTCTCATCGGCCTGAAGGCACGCTGGATCGCGCTGGCATTTGTCGGGTTCCTGATTGTGATCACCCCGATTTTCCACAACTTCTGGGATGTCCCGGTCGCGCAGGCGCAGATGCAGCAGATCAATTTCATGAAAAATCTCGCCATCCTGGGCGGGATGCTCATGGTCGCGGCCTTCGGACCGGGCCGGTTGAGCGCGGATCGCGGCTGAACTCGCCGCCGTCAGGACGCAGAGTACGTGACCAAGCTGCGGATGGTGCGCACGACCAAGGCGCCCGCCGGTGCGGTCGCTGTGCAGGTCGCGATCGGCCAGCACGTTCTGCTTGCCGACACGTCGCCGGCGAATGGCGGCGATGACCTCGGTCCGGATCCGCACGAGTTCCTCGACGCAGCGCTCGCATCGTGCACTGCGCTGACACTTAGCCTGTATGCCCGGCGCAAGGGAATGTCGCTTGCAAGCGTGGAGGTCGAGGTCGATCACGAGGAGAGCGACGGTGTCTATCGCATGCGCCGTGTCGTGCATCTTGCCGGCGAGTTATCCGCGGACGAGCGGGCGCGTCTGCTTGAAATCGCCGGCAGGTGTCCCGTACATCGGACGCTTTCAGGGCGCTTCGAGATAACATCACGCCTGGCCGAGTAGGTGCCTTGGCCGTGCGCTATTCGCGCACCCGTGAATCCAGCCAGAGCGTCACGGGTCCATCGTTCAACAGCGTAATGTGCATGTGCGCGCCAAAGACGCCCGTGGCCACGGCGCCGCCGAACTTTCGCTGCAGCGCGTCGACGAATGCATCGAAGCGAGGCCGCGCGATCTCCGGTGGAGCTGCGACGCTGTAGGACGGCCGAGCGCCTTTTTTGGTCGACGCGTAGAGCGTGAACTGACTGACGACGAGAAGTTCTCCGCCGATGTCGGTGATCGACCGGTTCATGACGCCGGCGTCGTCGTCGAATAGTCGCAGCGCGACAATCTTGCGCGCAAGCCAGTCACAATCGCCGTCGTCGTCGGTGGCGGTCACGCCGCACAACACGAGCAAGCCAGGACCGACCGCGGCAATGCGTCGACCGTCCACGCTCACCGATGCTTCGCTGACCCGCTGGAGCAATGTGCGCACTTAACGGACGACCTTGCGCTCCACGTCGGCGACGCGACCATCGACGAGCGTGACCGTAGTGATCGTGTTGGGATCGCCGTCCTTGGGCAGGTACGACCAGCGAAAGCCCTTGCCGCGCGGATTGCGTGCGTCGACGTCTGGCTTGCCGATGCGCTCGATGACTTCGGCGGTGCTCATGCCAACCTGGATAAATCGACGCTGGCCGGCTTTCGCTGCATTGTTCTTCTCGGTTCGCGCGCGGTTTGACGCCGTTGCGCGTTCTGCCTTGGTGCTTGCGGCCGGCGCCGGTGCCGTTTTGGGAACGGGCGTTCCAGGAATCACGCTGAGCGACGGCGGATCGGTATCGAAATTGCGCAGTTCGGTGCCCGGGCTGCACGGCGCGTCCTGGTAGACGACGCTGCCGGCGCTGCCGGAACACTTGTAGACACCGTTGGCCGCCGCGCTGCCCGGGGTCGCCACAAGCGCAGTGGCAAGCATTGCTGCAGTCAACAGGTAGCCCATGGCCGGGTCTCCTGCATGCGAAAGCGTTTAACATACACCTTTCCTCAACCCTGAAAATCATCCATTCGATGGATACGCGCAGCCGTACCGCTGCCCGAGTGCACGAGATTGCGCCCTTCCACGTCATGGAGGTGCAGACGGCCGCGCGCGCGCTGGAGGCTTCCGGGCGCACCGTCGTGCACATGGAAATCGGGGAGCCAGATTTTCCGACGCCGGAACCGGTGCTCGCTGCGGCGCGCGAAGCGCTGCAAGGCGGCGCCATCTACTACACGTCCGCGCTTGGACTTGCGACGTTGCGTGAAGCTATCGCGCGCCACTATTTCGATCGCCACAGACTTCAGGTCTCGCCGGAACGCATCGTGGTAACCGCCGGATCCTCCGCCGCGTTGCTGCTCACCCTTGCGCTGCTGATCAATCGCGACGATGCGATCCTTCTGGCCGACCCGGGATATCCCTGCAATCGACATTTCGTGCGTACGCTCGAGGGCGAGGCGATCGGTATTGCGGTCGGACCCGAGTCGAACTATCAGCTGACTACGCAGTTAGTGGAGGCGGCGTGGACACCGCGTACCCGCGGCGCGCTGATCGCATCGCCTTCGAACCCTACCGGCACCACCGTCTCGTACGACGAAATGAGGCGTATCGCCGCCGCAGTCGACGCTCGCGGCGGCGCACTTATCGTCGACGAGATTTACCTCGGCCTGTCTTACGGCGCCGTACCGAAGAGCGCGTTGGGCCTCTCGGACCGCCTGTTCGTGATCAACAGTTTCTCGAAGTACTTCAACATGACGGGATGGCGCCTGGGGTGGCTGGTCGCGCCGGAGCGACACGTGCGCGACCTCGAGAAGCTCGCGCAGAATCTCTACATTTCGCCGCCGACGTTGTCGCAGCACGCCGCGCTGGCATGTTTTCAGCCGGAAACGCTGGCGCTGCTGGAGACGCGACGGATCGAATTCCAGGCGCGGCGGGACTACCTGGTGCCGGCATTGCGCGAGCTCGGATTCCGGATACCCGTCACGCCGACGGGCGGCTTCTTCGTCTACGCGGATTGTTCGCCCTTCGGCATGGAAAGCGAGCGCTTTTGCGTCGAGGCGCTTGCGGCCACTGGCGTGGCATTCACGCCCGGCATCGATTTCGGCCGTCATCGCGCCGACGCGCACGTGCGCTTCGCCTACACCATCTCGCAGGACAAGCTGCGCGAGGGCATGGCGCGCCTCGCGGCGTGGTTACCGAGCCTGCGCTGATGCGTGCCGTCGCCGTGGCGCTGTCGCTGTCCCTGCTTTCCGGTTGCAGCAGCGTCGAGTACTACTGGCAGGGCATTCGCGGCGAACTCGACCTGCTCGAGCGTGCGCAGCCCATCCCCGCGATCATCGAATCCTCGTCCGACGCGGCACTCAAGCGCAAGCTGGAACGTTCGCTGGCAATTCGCGACTACGCGAGCCGCGAGCTCGCGCTGCCCGACAATGGCAGTTATCGGCGCTACGCCGACATCGGCCGGCGCTTCGTGCTGTGGAACGTGATTGCGACGCCCGAGCTTTCGCTCGAGCCACGGCAGTGGTGTTTTCCGATTGCCGGCTGCGTGAATTACCGCGGCTATTTCGACGAGGCCGCCGCGAAGAACGAGGCGGCGCAATTCGCGGCGACGGGCGACGACGTGCACATCGGCGGCGTGCCGGCATTCTCGACCCTGGGCTACTTCAACGACGCGATCCTCTCCACGTTCATCCGCTATCCCGATCCGGAGGTTGCCCGGCTGATCTTCCACGAACTCGCGCATCAGGTCGCCTACGCCAAGGACGACAGCGTGTTCAACGAGTCCTTTGCCGTCTTGGTCGAGGAGGAAGGTGTCGAGCGCTGGCTGGCGGCGCAGGCCGACCCGGCACTCACGGCGCAATTCGCCTCGTCGCAGCAGTACCGCGAAGGCTTCCGGCAGTTGGTCGACAGGACCCGCGCGCGACTCGTGGCTCTTTATGCAAGCAACGTCAGCGACGATGCCAAGCGCGCCGGAAAGTTCGAGGCCTTCGCACAGATGCGCGCCGACTACGCGGCGCTGAAGCTGCAATGGGGCGGGTCCGCCGGCTACGACTCGTGGTTTGCGCAGGGACCCACCAACGCCAGTCTTGCCGCCGTCGCGCTGTATTCGCGCAAGGTGCCGGAATTCAGGGCACTCCTCGCCGCGGAAGGCGGGAACCTGCCGCGGTTCTACGCCCGTGTGAAGGAGCTGGCGCGCATGCCCAAGGATGCTCGCGACCGAGAGCTCGCGGCCGCCGGCGCGGGGAGCGACCCGGGTCGCGCCGCACAGGCGCCACCCCGGTAATGCCCGCTCTAACCCCTTGTCTTGGTGGCAAAAACCAGTTATAGTCACAGGTTCCTTGCCTCACCCGCAGCAGACGGGGAGGCCGCCGGCGATAACAGGCATCGTGGTCCAATGCGGACTCGTCCATCGCCCAACCAACGTCCACAAGGAGCAGATCTGCATGCGTCACTACGAAATCGTATTTATCGTGCATCCCGATCAGAGCGAGCAGGTGCCTGCGATGATCGAGCGCTACCGCGCCATGGCCACGACCGGAGGCGGCCGCATCCACCGCCTCGAGGACTGGGGTCGCCGCCAGATGACCTACCCGATCGCCAAGGTGCACAAGGCGCACTACGTCCTGATGAACATCGAGTGCGATGCCGCGGCGCTGGCGGAACTCGAACATGCTTTCAAGTTCAACGATGCGGTCCTTCGCCACTTGATCGTCGCGATGCGCGAAGCGGTCGTCACGCCGTCGCCGATGATGAAGGAAGAAAAATCGCGATCGCTGTCGCCCGCCGGAGCATCGGCAAACGCGTCCACAGGCGCACCGGCTGTCGCAACTGCGGCTGCGCCTGTTGCAGCACCGGCCGCGGCCGAAGCGACCGCGCCGCAGTCCTGAACCCGCAACGGTGCAGGTGAATCAAGTGACGCTCGACGCGCGGCTGCAATCGCGCGATGACCTGCGCTTTACGCCAGCGGGCTTGCCGGTGCTCGACTTCGCGCTTGCCCACGATTCGTTGCAGGTCGAAGCCGGAGCCGAGCGACGCGTGGCATGCGAACTCGCCGCCGTGGCGCTTGGCCCGGTTGCGCGCGAGCTCGCGGCGATCGCGCCCGGCGCGACCATTCGCTGCAGCGGCTTCCTGGCCCGTCGGTACCGCACCGGTGTAAGCGTCGCGTTGCACGTCAATGCGTTCGACCTCACCGATTACACTTCTACGCATACAAGCAAAGGAAACTGACATGCCCCGTCCCATGGGAAGAAACGCCAAAGGTAAAGGCAAGGGCAAGGATGGCAAGCGCCGCGAACGCGGGAATAACCTGTTCAAGCGCCGCAAGTTCTGCCGCTTTACCGCCGAGGGCGTCAAGGAGATCGACTACAAGGATGTCGATATCCTCAAGGATTTCGTGCAGGAAAACGGCAAGATCATGCCGGCGCGCATCACCGGCACGAAGGCGCGCTATCAGCGCCAGCTCGGCACGGCGATCAAGCGCGCGCGTTTTCTCGCGCTGCTGCCCTACACCGACCTGCACTGACCGGAGCCTACGACCATGCAAGTGATACTTCTGGAAAAATTGCAGAACGTCGGCGACCTCGGCGACGTAGTGAAGGTAAGGCAGGGCTTTGCGCGCAATTACCTGATCCCGCAGGGCAAGGCCAAGCGGGCGACGCCGGAGAACATCAAGCTGCTCGAAGCCAAGCGCGCGGAACTCGAAAAAGCCGCAGGCGCGAAGCTCGCGCATGCGCAGGAGCAGGCGGGCAAGATCGAAGGCCTGACCGTTCAGGTCACCCAAAAGGCCGGTGTCGATGGCCGCTTGTTCGGCTCGGTCACCAATGTCGACATCGTCGACGCGCTCCAGGCACTCGGCCACACGGTGGAAAAGGCGATGATTCGCATGCCGGACGGTCCGCTGAAGCACGTCGGCGAATTCCCGCTGGTAATCGCGTTGCACACGGACGTTCCCGCGCACATCGTCGTCTCGGTCCTCGGCGATACGACCACGCCTTCAGCCGGCTGACGCGTTCGAAACAGCCACGAACAAGGGCCGGCGACGGCCCTTTTTTTTCCTCGGTTGAGAGGCGCAAGCAGTCGAAACACACCCTTGTTGGTGCGCCTGATTTGCTAGAATGGCCACGCTCTCCGCAGGTCTGTCTGGAATGCCCAACGATCCCCAACTCGAAGCACTGAAGGTACCTCCGCACTCGATGGAGGCGGAGCAGTCGGTGCTCGGCGGCCTGCTGCTCGAAAACGGCGCCTCGGACCGCGTCGCCGACATCGTCGGCGGCGAAGACTTCTACAGCGACGCGCATCGTCTGCTGTACAAGGCGATCATGGAACTGATCGCCGACAACAAGCCCGCCGACGTCGTCACCGTCGGCGAAGCGCTCGGATCGCTGAAGAAGCTCGACTACATCGGCGGTATGGCTTATCTCGGCGCACTGGTGGAAAACGTGCCCACGGCGGCCAACATCCGCCGCTACGCGGAAATCGTGCGCGAGCGAGCGATCCTGCGCCGGCTGGCCGCCGCGGGAGGCGAGATCGCCGACAGCGCCTACCATCCGCTCGGGCGCAGCGTGCGCGAAATTCTCGATCACGCCGAGACCAAGGTGTTCGAGATCGCGGAACACGGCGCGCGCGGGCAGCAGGGATTTCAGGAAATTCGTCCGCTGCTGACCCAGGTCGTCGAGCGCATCGAGTTCCTCTACAACCGGGACAATCCCTCGGACGTGACCGGCATCGCGACCGGCTTCACCGATCTCGATCGCCTGACCTCTGGTTTCCAGGAAGGCGACCTGATCGTGATCGCGGGCCGGCCGAGCATGGGCAAGACTTCGCTGGCGCTGAACATCGGCGAGCACATCGCGCTGTCCTTGAAGATGCCGGTGGCCGTGTTCAGCATGGAAATGGGCGCGACGCAACTCGCCATGCGCCTCATGGGCTCGGTCGGCCGCCTCGACCAGCAAAAGGTGCGTACCGGGCGCCTCACCAACGACGATTGGGAGCGCCTGTCCGGCGCGCTCGGCCGGCTCAACGACGCGCCGATGCACATCGACGAGACGCCGGCGCTGAACGCGCTGGAGTTGCGCGCTCGCGCACGACGTCTGTCGCGCCAGTATGGCGGCAAGCTCGGTGCGATCATCGTCGATTACCTGCAGCTCATGCAGGCGGTCGGCGAAGGGGAAAATCGCGCGACCGAGATCTCCGAGATCTCGCGCTCGCTCAAGGCGCTCGCGAAGGAGCTCAAGGTGCCGGTGATGGCGCTGTCGCAATTGAACCGCAGCCTCGAGCAGCGTCCGAACAAGCGCCCCGTGATGTCGGATCTGCGGGAGTCGGGGGCGATCGAACAGGATGCCGACGTGATCCTGTTCATTTATCGCGACGAGGTCTACAACCCGGAAACGCCGGACAAAGGCGTCGCGGAAATCATCATCGGCAAGCAGCGCAACGGTCCGATCGGCACCGTGAACCTGGCGTGGCTCGGCGAGTACACGCGGTTCGAGAACCTGGCACAAACGGGTTCCTACTAATCGATGAATGTTGCCGGCCGCAATTCTCCCTGCCACTGCGGCAGCGGGAAGCGGTACAAGGAGTGTCACGGCGCGTTGCCTGCCGGCGCGACACCAGACCCGCTGCAGCAGGCCGCCAGGCAGTTCGAGGCCGGTAATTTCGCCGACGCCGAACGCCTTTGCCGCGAGTCGCTGGCAACCACGCCGAATCATCCGGAAGCCTTGCGCCTGCTTGGCCGCTGCGTTTCCGAGCGGGGCGACGCTACCGACGCGCTGCTCAAGCTCGTTGCGGCGGCCGGGGCCATGCAGTCGCATCCGCTCGCCCCTTCCGCCCAGTACGCCGTGTGGACCGATCTCAACTTCATGTTCACCCAGGCGCTTTCCGGCATGGACATCGAATTCGCGTCGCACAAGCGCGCCGGATATCGTGACTGGCAGAAAAGCTTGCCCCAGGCGTCCGGCAACTTCACTGCGCTGATCAGTATCGTCCTGATCTGTCCGGTCCCAAGCGCATCGATCGAGGAGGCGCTGGCGTCGGTGTATGCGCAGACCTACCCGCGCATCGAGCTGGTCGTGGTGAGCGCAGCGCGGGAGCCCGACGCAGCGGAGTGCATCGCCCGGCTGCTGCAGGATTGTCCGCTTCCGCATCGCGTGCTGATGATGCCGGGCGCGAGCGAGCCGGTGTTGGTCAACGCCGGCGTGCGCGCGTCGACCGGAGAGTTCGTCAACGTGTTCGACGCGGGCGACCAGCTGCCCGCATCCCGCATCGAGGTCATGGTGCGCGCCGTCGCCGGACGAGAGCTGGCCTGGGGCTTCAGTAACGTCGACTTCATCGCGAACGACGATCGATCGACCGACGCGGGTCGAGACGCCGCGATCAGCAGCTGGCAGGAAGCGCTCGGCGGCATGGCCGAAGCCGACACGGTGGGGTTTGCCCTGGTCCACCAGATATTCGTCGTGGTCGCGGTCGGCAATCTGTTCTTCCGTCGACAACTCTTCGACGACGTCGGCGGGTTCAACGAGATGCCCCACGTATACGCTTGGGATTTCGCGCTGCGCGCGGTCTGGCTCGAAGAGCCGGCATTCGTTCCAAGCGTGGAATACCGGCATCGCGTGCGCTCGACCGCCAACGCATCGGCGCCTTTGCGCCAGGAAGCCGAGGCAGCGCAGGTCGCCATGTTTGTCGGGTTCTATGCCAAGGCATGCGAGGATCTTGCGTCCCCAAACCCGTTCGCGCCGTCGCTGTTCAACTGGAAAATGCAATTTCTCAAGTCGGCATTCCAGGTCGGTCATGTACTCGCTTTTCCGCTCGACCGCCTCGAATTATTGGCCGAGCAGATTGCCGAGCGCCGCAAGCTCGCGGCGAGTGCGGAATCGCTTCCCGGCATCAACCTCGTCGGCTTCGCGTTTGGCGAGTTCGGCCTCGCCGAGAATCTGCGTGCCCTCGTCAAGTCCTGCATCCTTGGGCACATTCCCTTTGTCGTGCGGGACGTCGATATGCGGCTGAAGACACGCCAGGCAGACCGGACGCTGGGGCCTTACGTCGTCGACGAATTGAGGCATGCCGGTTCGGTCTTCTGCCTCAATCCGGACATGTTGAAGCCGATCCGTCATCTGATGGTCGCTACCGGCAACGCGCGTCGCTACAACATCGGCTTCTGGTTCTGGGAACTCGAGCAGATTCCGCGGGAGTGGGCGTACGCCATCGACTCCGTCGACGAGATCTGGGTCGCGACCGAATTCGTGCGCCAGGCGATGCGGGCGGCGACGAACAAGCCGGTGATCAAGATACCGACACCGATCGAGGTCGTGCTGCCCAGGGCATACACGCGCGCGGAGTTCGCGTTGCCCGAAGACCGGTTTCTGTTCCACTTCAGCTTCGATTTCAATTCGTTCATCATGAGAAAGAACCCGGAAGGCGCGATCAAGGCCTTCAAGTCCGCCTTCGCGGCGCGGCGACAGGACGTCGGGCTGGTCATCAAGTCGATCAACGGCACCCACCGCCCCGAAAGGTTGCGCGAAATGCAGGCGCTCATCGATGGCGACGAACGCATCGTCATTACCGACGGTTTTCTCAGCCGGGAACAGGTCTTCGGGCTCGAGAGCGTGGTGGACGCCTACGTTTCCCTGCATCGTGCCGAAGGCCTGGGCCTGGGCATGGCCGAGTCGATGTACCTCGGCAAGCCGGTGATCGGCACCGCCTATTCCGGCAATCTCGAGTTCATGAATACCGATAACAGCTGCTTGGTCGACTATCGGCTCGTCCCGATTCGCAAGGGCGAGTACCTCTACGACGACGAGCGGTATCGCTGGGCGGAGCCGGACCTGGCGCAAGCCGCGGACTGGATGGTGCGGCTGGTCGATGACGTAGAATTCAGGACGCGGATCGCGCAGCGCGGCCAGCATGACGTGCGGACTCGATTTTCGCACGCCAATGCTGCCGCATTGATGCGCGACCGCCTCGAGGAGATCGGGCTGCTCTAGGCCCGGAACCAGCCATGGCCTTTGTGTCGTATGCGCAGAATTTCGAAGACGTGATGTTATGGCGCGCGCTCAAGGACGTGCCGCAGGGTTTCTACATCGACGTCGGGGCGCAGGATCCGGACATCGACTCGGTGACGCGCGCGTTCTACGAACGTGGGTGGTCGGGCATCAACATCGAGCCCGTGCCCAGATATCACGAATTGCTGTGCCGGGCGCGTCCGCGCGACGTGAATCTCATGCTTGCTGCCGGCGCGGAAGAGTCCGAGCGCGATTTCTTCGAGATTCCGGACACGGGGCTCTCCACGTTCGACGCGCAGCTGGCCGCCAAGCATCGCGACGCGGGCTGGGCATCGACGTCGCGCCGCGTGAAGCAGAAACGGCTCGGCGACGTGTGGTCCGAGCACGTCAAGGGCGAGGTCCACTTTCTCAAGGTCGACGCGGAAGGCTCGGAGCCCGACGTCCTCGCCGGTGCCGGGCTGCAGCAGCATCGCCCCTGGATCATCCTGGTCGAAGCGGTGGCGCCGCTCACACAGATAGCGGAGCACGACAAGTGGGAGCGGACGATCATCGAGTCCGGTTACGCATTCGCCTACTTCGACGGGCTCAATCGTTTCTATGTCGCGCGCGAGCACGCCGACCTCGCGCAGCGCTTCGCGGTTCCACCGAACCTGTTCGATGATTTCGTGCGTGCCGCCGAATTCAACGCGGTGCAGGAGGCCACGGACCTGCGCCAGCAGTCCGGACGCCAGATGCAAACCGGGGACGTGTCGTCGCGGCTGGACCGCATCGAGTCGACCATGCGCGGCATGGCATCCGAGTTGCAGGCGTTTACCCGCCGGCCCAGCGCCGAGCAGGACGTGCTGTTCTCGCAAGCCGTCTACCTCGGAGACCATCGCGCGCTGACGTATCTCCAGTCGGGGCAGAAGATCTTCGTCGACACGCGCAGTGTGGATATCGGGACGCATCTGATGCTGGGCGGCATGTGGGAGCCGAACTACGCGAATGCATTTTGCAATCTGCTCAGACCTGGCGACGTGGT
This sequence comes from uncultured beta proteobacterium, assembly GCA_963726915.1. Classification (GTDB taxonomy): domain Bacteria; phylum Pseudomonadota; class Gammaproteobacteria; order Burkholderiales; family Casimicrobiaceae; genus PALSA-1003. Next base: position 482,355 of record CAVSEA010000026.1, on the reverse strand, counting down.
GCTGGATGTCGGTGCGAATCATGGTTTCTACTCGCTGATCGCGGCGCCGCGAATCGCGCCGGGCGGCCACGTTTATGCCTTCGAGCCGAGCAAAAAGTTCTATGAATTGATCAAGGCTTCGGTGAGCGTGAACGGCCTCGGCCACGCCATTTCGGTGGCCAACCTCGCGCTCGGCGACGCGGAAGGCGAGTTGACGCTGGCCTACGACCCGCAGATGTCGGGCGGGGGGCACCTCGAGATCGGGAATGCGGCGGGCGCAAGCCCGGATAACGCGGGTGGCCTGGAACGTGAAACCGTGAAGGTCGTTACCCTGGACAACTACCTCGGCGGGAAAATTGCCAAGGTCGATGTCATCAAGATGGATATCGAGGGCGCAGAAGGGCTTGCCCTGAAGGGCATGTCGGGCATCATCGATCGCTCGCGCAATCTCAAGATGATGATGGAGTTCTGTCCGGCCATGATGGCTGGCTTTGCGTGTGATGCCGGGTTCGTGGTGCAGTTCCTGGAATCACGCGACTTCATGTGCTGGGAAATCGGCGTCGACGGCGGGCTGATACCCACGCGGTGGCAGAAACTCCTGCAGGAGCCGGACCTCATCCGCAACGTGATCGTGTCGCGGCAGGGCCTCGCGTAACGGCATTGTTGTCACCCCGGCCTGCGCCGAGTGACAATTCAGTATGTCATTCCCGCGAACGCGGGAATCCATTCCTGTACCACGATAGTCAATGTGGGTCCCCGCTTCCGCGGGGACGACAAATCTACAGTATCTCCGCCGCGTGATCCGCCAGCCGCGAGCGCTCGCCGCGCATCAGCGTGATGTGGCCGGAGTGCGACCAGCCCTTGAACCTGTCCACCACGTAGGTCAAGTCCCGAGCTGCCCTCGGTCAGATACGGCGTGTCGATCTGCGCGATGTTGCCCAGGCACACGACCTTGGTGCCGGGCCCCGCGCGCGTGATCAGCGTCTTCATCTGCTTGGGCGTGAGGTTCTGCGCTTCGTCGATGATCAGGAACTTGTTGATGAACGTGCGTCCGCGCATGAAGTTGAGCGACTTGACCTTGATGCGCGACCGGATCAGGTCGCGCGTCGCCGCGCGGCCCCATTCACCGGCCTCGTCGTCGGTCTTGTTGAGCACATCGAGATTGTCCTCGAGCGCGCCCATCCACGGATTCATCTTCTCCTCCTCGGTGCCGGGAAGGAAACCGATGTCTTCGCCGACCGGGACCGTCACGCGCGTCATGATGATCTCGGTGTAAACCTTGAATTCCAGCGTCAGCATCAACCCCGCCGCGAGCGTCAGCAGCGTCTTGCCCGTTCCCGCCTGGCCGAGCAGCGTGACGAAATCGATCTCCGGATTCATCAGCAGGTTCAGCGCGAAATTCTGCTCGCGGTTGCGTGCGACGATGCCCCACACGTTGTTCTTCTGGTGCGTGTAGTCCTTCAGCGTCTGCAGCAGCGCGGTGCGGCCGGCGACTTCCTTCACCTTGGCGTACAGCGCCGTCTCGCCCGGGCCCTTCGCTTCCTGATAGACGAATTCGTTCACCAGCAGGCTGGCGCAAAGCGGGCCGGTGACGCGATAGTAGGTATGGCCGCCCTGCTGCCACGATTCCATGCCCTTGCCGTGCCGGTCCCAGAAATCCTCGGGCAGCTCGCGCATGCCGCTGTACAGGAGGTCGGTGTCCTCGAGCACCTTGTCGTTGGAATAGTCCTCGGCGGCGATGCCCAGCGCGCGCGCCTTGATGCGCATGTTGATGTCTTTGGACACCAGGATCACGCTGCGCTTCGGGTGCGCGTGCCGCAGGTGCATCACGACGGCGATGATCTGGTTGTCGGCTTTGCCGCCGGCGAGCGAAGGCGGCAACGTGGTCGAAATCGCCTCGGTCTGCAGGAACAGCCGGCCGGTGGCGGCGCCGCCGCTTTGCGCCTTGAGTGGGATGCCGTCGGCGAGGCCGTCCGGGTTGATCGCCGTCGCGGCGGTCACCAGTTCGTCGAGATAGCGCGTCGCCTGGCGCGCGTTGCGCGCGACTTCGCTGGTGCCCTTCTTGTTGTTGTCGAGTTCCTCGAGCGTGAGGATCGGCAGGTAGATGTCGTGTTCTTCGAAGCGGAGCAGGCTGGTGGGGTCGTGCATGAGGACGTTGGTGTCCAGCACGAAAAGCTTGGGGATGGACGTCTTGGCGGATTTTGCGACGTGTGGCGCGGGACGGAGAGTGCGCTCGACCATGGGCCTCCTTGGGGCATGTGGGCAGGGCGACTCCATGCTAGCCAGCTGCCTTGCCGAATACAAGGGGTTGTGGTTCGGAAGCCGCCGGCACCTCACAGTTTGTGGTGGAAAGGGAACACCGCAGGCCGCGTTTCGCCCATGGCAGCGGGACTCCGGCTTCTGCAGGCACAGAGTGATGATCGTCATTGCTTTGACCGGGATTTGACCTTGCATTCGGTGTCCGATCGTCAGAGCGGCGAAGACCGTCCCCTTGCCGCGCTGTCGCGAATATTTACATTGAGCGCCTCAGGCTAGTTGTCCCGAGTCGAGAACGGAACCTCAGCGATCTGTTTGCAAAGGGACTGTTGTTGCTGGCACGCGATATGCAACTCAGCGTGCGACGACCCGGTGGGTCGGTTGCTTCTAGCGCAAGGAACGCTTCATGCTCAAGATTGAACTGTACAACGACGATAGCTTCGGTGATCCGCCTGCTAGCTTCGCGACCGATGCCGAAATCGAGATCGCGGCGAAGTTGCGGCGTCAACTCGAGGAGCGATACCTCGGGCCTTCGGCACAATGCTCGCCATTGCAGGTCGGTTCGGACGAAGACCACTGATTCGGTCCGTCGTGTGCCCCTGCGGTATGGCGAGGGATCGTCGGCTCCGCGCGTAACCGGAGGCTTGTAACTCTGTCGAGTTCGGCGTAGCTTGAAAACGTGGAAGGCGTGACCGGAGTTCGTGGATGCGACGACGGTGGTGCGACCCGGGTTGCAGGCGAGTGCTACGCAGCCCGATGCTCTCCGCCGTTGGCCTCCGCGCGACCTCACAGAGGCTGCAGCATTCGACGAGAGGGGGTTAATCTATAGATGACATTCACTACAGTTCGACCCTGAAGCCGGTAAGCAATTACCGGCACACGTTGCGGTGACGCGACGAAATACATCCACAGCAATGTGGAGACCTTGCGAAGCCCCGCGATTACCGCGGGGCTTTGTGTTGGTGCTGCTGCTGGGCTCAACCCGCGCGCCCTTTACCGACCGCTTGCGGCCACGAGCAGACCGTCAGCGCCTCCGCAGAAGCGTCCAGTAAGCGGTCATCCACCTTGGTGGCGCTTCCATATGAAGCTCACCACCTGAGGGCTTGGGGGTCTGACAGCACTGCGCACCGCGAAATATGTAGGATCGCTCATGGATGTTTGGTCTCGTCAAGACATGTCCAAGGCGCGGACTGGCGCAGTCAAGGCAGGCGAGGGACGCCGACGCAAGCTAGACTCCCACATATGGGCAAGAATTCGGAGAAAGCGATGTCACTGCTAGCCCGTGTTGTGCTTGTGGTCCTATTGGCGACTGCAGTCGTTCCGCAGACGCTGGCACGGGACGAAGCAACTCCGGCCCCCGAACAAACCCCTGTCGGGTTTAACTCAGACGAGGGACTTGCCCGCTTGGCCCGATCAACGGCAAAGGTGGATTTTCCGGCCCTCGCGAATCAGTTTGAAGCACAGTCCAATATCGCCTTCTGCGGTCCCACAACGGCAGCCATCGTGCTGAATGCGGTACGTAGTGGCAGCCGCGACCTGCCCCGCGATCACAGCCGCCTGCATCCTGAGGACCTCCGGTATATCCCGAGCGGATTCGACTTGACGGTACCGCGTTTCACGCAAGACAACGTGATCAGCAAGGGCGCGAAGACCCGCGCTCAAGTGCTTGGAGAGCCCGTGACCGTAGATGGGAAGCAGGTCGCGGACCCCGGCTATCAGTTGCGCCAATTCGATGAACTACTGAGGGCGCATGATCTTGTCACCCGGCTCGTCGTGGTTGACGACAAGAAATCGGAGGAGGAAATTCGTGCCGATTTCGTGGAGAACCTCAAGCATGCCGGCGATTACGTGGTCGTCAATTACCGGCGGGAGAACGTGGGCCAGCGAGGCGGCGCCCATATTTCGCCGCTCGGCGCATATGACGCCGAGACAGACTCCGTGCTCGTCATGGACGTGAATCCCGCAAGTGCGGGTTGGGTCTGGATGCCAATCGCAACGCTGATCAAGGGCATGCGCACCTTCGATACGGTAGAGAACCGTGGCTACGTCCTAGTTCAACCACGCTGACACCATCGGCGAACAGGCAGCTATCGGCCAACTTGAGACTTTCGGTAGCGACCTGAAAATATCCCGAAAGCAGCCACTCGCCGACGCAAGACAGACAGCCTGTTACTTGAAGAATACTTAGCGATCGCGCAGCGGCGGCGCAACTATTGATTATCGTCAAGACGTCAGCCCGAACATAGACGTAAGGTAGCTTTGAAGCGCATGAGGGCTATGCGACTAGTCCCTGCTGTTCTGCTGTCGCTCGCGTCATACCGTAAGGCTTTGCATTTGACCCTGCATTTTCGCCCGACCTCATTGCCGTTTCGTTCCGGTGCGTCGTCTGTCGTTGCGCGTAGGGCATTTTGTGGAGGCACTTCCATGCGTCATATCGCGCTTATTCTTGTTCCCGTTTTGGCTCTGGGCCTGACCGCTGCCCACGCTGCGAGCCTGCCCGATACCGGGCAGGACAAGTGCTACGTCGACGGCACTGATAACGTTTTCGTTGCCTGCACCAGCGCCAACACCGGCGACGTCGCCGCCTAACCGCGTCAGGACGGCCGTTTCGGGCGCGACGCGAAAGCCAAGGCCGGCAGCCTCACCAAGATTGGAGGGGGTGCCGCAGGCTTCGACTACAGCAAAATCGCCAATAACGGCAGCGATCTCGGAGCTGGCGTTGGCCTCGCGCTTGGCACCAACCCCGCCGACTGGGCCTGCACCCGCGACAACGTCACCGGGCTGACTTGGGAAGTGAAGGTCAATGACGCGACGCATTTTGCGATCCGACCGATGGACATGAATGCCGAGGTCTCCCAGAGTGCACTTTCCTTAGGCTCGCGCGACAAATCGGCAGTGGTGATGTTTCTTCTTCTCTTCCTGATTACCTGAGCGGGCTATTCTCGGTCGAACTCACGCCGCCTGGCCAAGCGTTCGTGATTCCCTGGACCCGACCAGGGCGGGACTCAGTGCCACCCTCATTACCCTGTTCCCCCACTAGCGGGGTTGGTACATCAGATGTCCCGTCTTATGGGCTGTCGTGCGGTTGGCCAACTGAGCCCCTTGCCGCGGCCTGAACGACAGCTTCAATCGGTTTCTACGACCGGTTTGGATCGCGGCCAGCGACGGCTCGGGGTCGAACTCGGCCCTTGGGGATTGCGCCGCCGATGCCATGCGCCATTGCTGTGTCAGTCGATTCTCGGCTAGGGTACATCGACCGTACGTGAGCCCGTCGAACCGCGAAAGCGCACGGAACGGTCCTACAGCGCCTTGACGGCGTCCAGCACTTCCTGCGCGTGCCCGGGGACCTTCACGCCGCGCCATTCCCGCGCGAGTTTGCCCGACGCGTCGATCACGAAGGTACTGCGCACGATCCCGCGCACTTTCTTGCCGTACATGTTCTTCATCTTGATCACATCGAATTGGGCGCAGACCTTCTCGTCCAAGTCGGCGATCAGTTCGAACGGAAACTCCATCTTCGCCTTGAAGTTTTCGTGCGACTTGAGGCTGTCGCGCGAGACGCCGACGACAACCGCGCCGGCCTTGACGAACTGACGATGGAGGTCGCGAAACTGCACACCCTCCGTCGTGCACCCGGGTGTATTGTCCTTCGGATAGAAATAGAGCACGACCGCGTGACCCATGTGCGCGGACAGCTTGAAGTCGCCGCCGGTCGCGGCGGCGGAGAAGTCAGCGACTTTCTTGCCGAGCATGATTTGCCTCCGTCTGGAATCCGAAATTCATGTCGCCGAGAAATTCCCGGCCCTGCACGAGCAACGTACCGCTCCTTCCGGGTACCGTGCCGGGCGCGACCTCATGTCGAGGCAAGGCGAGCGGTTGCACGGTTTCGTAGAGTCGGCGCATCGAAGTGACATCGTAGCCTTGTGCCTTCCAGCCCGAGATCAGCGCTTCGAGCACCGGCGACAGCAGCATGCCCTCGAGCTCGGCGTGAAGCGTGAAAACGTGGCCGTGGCCATGTTCCGGTGGCGTCGCCGTCTGCGCGAGCAGGCGCGCGGCAACATTTTCTGCCGTGATGCCGTCGGTGCCGATGAGTTCGTCGAGTGTCGGCAGCGTCGTCGGAAACTGCGGACACCGGATCAGCTCAGCGTTCCATGTGGGCAGATGCGGTCGCGCCCCGCGGCCGTCCGAACAGTAGTCGAAACCCAGCGTCTGCGTGAGCCGTAGTGCGTGGAGGTTCATCTGCCAGCCCGCCGCGCCGTGCGTGTGCGGGGCTTCCTTGAAAATTTCGGCGAAGCGCTCGCAGGCCAGCAACATCTGCCGCTCCGTCCACTGCGCGTCCGCACCCGCGACACCGTCCTGCCACTTGGTGTGATCCCAGCAGTGCAGTCCAACCTCGAAGCCTTCGTCGCGCACGTGACGCATGACTTCGCCGCCACGCTCGCCGATGTCGGGTCCCGGCAAGAGCGTGCCGTACAGCAGCGTCTTGACGCCGTAATGCTTGACCACGGACGTGCGCTGCACCTTGCCAAGGAAGCCTGGGCGGAACACGCGCTTGATCGCGCGGCCGGTGTGGTCCGGGCCCACGCTGAACAGGAAGGTGGCGCCGACGCCATGACGCCGGAGGAGCTCGACCAGGCCCGGCACGCCCTCGCGCGTGCCACGCAACGTGTCGACGTCGATCTTGAGCGCGAGGATCATTCCGGGTCCCTAGTCGACGAGGCGTCGCGCTTCGCCGACCTGGCCCCGATACGCGTCGAAGATGTGCTTCAGCGAATCCGCCATCGTGACTTTCGGCTTCCAGTCGAGATCGGCGCAGGTGTTGGCGATCATGGGCACGCGGTTCTGCACGTCCTGGTAGCCCTTGCCGTAATAGGCTTCGGCGGTGGTCTCGACCAGCGCGACGTCTTTCGCGCTGTCGCAGTACTCGGGATACGTCAGCGCCAGGTCGAGCATCATGCGCGCCAGGTCGCGCACCGAGTAGTTGTTCGCCGGATTGCCGATGTTGTAGATCTTGCCGCTGGCGATGCCGCCGTCGTTGGCGATGATCTTGACCAGCGCCGCGATGCCGTCATCGATGTACGTGAACGTTCGCTTCTGCGTGCCGCCGTCGACGAGCTTGATCGGTTCGCCGCGAACGATGTGGCCGAGAAACTGGGTGATGACGCGCGAACTGCCTTCCTTCGCGGTATTGATCGAATCCAGGCCGGCACCGATCCAGTTGAACGGGCGGAACAGCGTGTAGTCGAGTCCTTCCTGCATGCCGTACGCGTGGATCACCCGGTCCATGAGCTGCTTGGCGCATGAATAGATCCAGCGCGGCTTGTTGATCGGTCCCAGCACCAGGTCGGAGGTATCCGGGTCGAATTCATCGTCGCGCGACATGCCGTAGACCTCGGACGTCGACGGGAACACGACGCGCTTCTTGTAGCGCACGCAGGCGCGGACGATCGGCAGGTTCGCTTCGAAGTCGAGTTCGAACACGCGCAGCGGCTCGCGCACGTAGGTTGCGGGCGTCGCGATCGCCACCAGCGGCAGCACCGTGTCGCACTTCTTGATGTGGTACTCGATCCATTCGCGATTGATGGTGATGTCGCCTTCGAAGAAATGAAAGCGCTTCTCCGGCAGCAGGTCGGAGATCCTGTCCGTCTGCATGTCCATGCCGTAGATCTCCCAGTCGGTCGCCGCGACGATCCGCTTGGAGAGGTGGTGACCGATGAAGCCGTTGACACCGAGGATGAGAACTTTTTTCATGGGGTTGGGTGATCCTGATCAGCGCACGCTGCGGGGAGGCCGCTGGAACAGCCGTGAGGGTACGGGAAAAGACACGGGAACGGCAATTCGCTCACGCGCCAAGGCGCGGCAGCGACGCTCCGAACCGCCGGGACATCTCGGCGGCGCTGCAGGGGACGCCGTCGACTTCCAGCTCCAGCACCTCCAGGGTTCCACCGCCGCCGCAGTGCGCGATGATGGCGCCACCATCGACGACCAGTGCTACCGCGCCGCGCGTGGTCGCATCGATCACCCGCGTGCGAAGAACGCGCGCAGGGCGGCCGCCGAGCGTCGTGCCCGCTCCCGGATACGGAGGCGCTACCGCGCGAACGAGGTTGTGGATCGACGTTGCGTCCATCGACCAGTCGATGATCCCGTCCTCCGGTCCGCGACCGCCGAAATAGCTGCCACGGCTCAGGTCCTGCGGCACGCGAGGCGCGATGCCTGCGGCCAGCGCCGGCATCGTCTGCTCGAGCAGCGAGCCGGCGGCCTGCGTGACCTTGTTGAAGACGTCCTTGGCCGTGTCGTCGGGCAGGATCGGTACGGCCCGCTGCGCGACGATGTCGCCGGCGTCCGGTTTCCCGGTCATGTAGTGCAGCGTCGCACCGGTCTCGGTTTCGCCATGGATGATGGCCCAGTTGATCGGTACCCGGCCGCGGTACTTCGGCAGCAGCGATCCGTGCATGTTCAATGCGCCGCGCGGCGGCAGCGCCAGCAGCGCCGGTCCGAGCATGAGCCGGTAGTAGAACGAGAACACGAAGTCCGGCTTGCACGCGGCGATGCGCGCCACGATGTCCGGCGCATTCGGATCCTGCGGCGTGATCACCGGAATGCCGTGGCTGTCCGCGGTGCGCGCGACGCTATCGAACCAGATCGTCTCGCCTGGCCGGTCGTCGTGCGTGAGCACCAGCGGTACCTCGACCCCCCGCGCCAGCAAGACCTCGAGGCAGCGGACGCCGACGTTGTGATAGGCGCAGACGACGGCGCGGGTCATCGCGTCGACGGGACCTAGCGCTCGTCCGCGGCTTGGTCCAGCACCGCTTCGATCATGAACCGCGGTCGTTGGCGCACCTGCTGGTAGATGCGACCGACATACTCGCCGATCAGGCCGAGTCCGAACAGCAGCATCCCGATCAGGAAGAACGCAAGGATGTCGCGATCCCACAGCGTCGACATCCCTTCGCGCCAGCCCGACAGCACCAGCCGGTCGGCGATGACGATCAGGTACGTCACGAGTGCGCCGGCCGACACCAGCATGCCGAACATCGAGAACAATTGCAGTGGCACCAGCGAGAATCCCGTGATCAGGTCGAAGTTGAGCCGGATCAGGCGGTAGAGCGAATACTTGGATTCGCCCGCGGCGCGCTCGGCGTGGTCGACGTCGACTTCGGTCGGATTGAAGGCGAAGGTGTAGGCCAGCGCCGGGATGTAGGTGCTGACCTCGCGCGAGGCGACGATGGCGTTCACGATGTCTCGGCTGTACGCGCGCAGCATGCAGCCCTGGTCGGTCATCTTGATGTGCGTGATGCGCTCGCGCATGCGGTTCATCGCCTTCGACGCGAGGTTCCGCCACCAGGAATCCTCGCGCGTCCGGCGAACGCCTCCCACGTAGTCGTAGCCGGCGTCCATCGCGGCGAGCAGCTTGGCGATTTCCTCCGGCGGATTCTGCAGGTCCGCGTCGAGCGTGACGATGCGCTCCCCGCGGCAGCGCTCGAAGCCGGCGACGATCGCCATGTGCTGGCCGTAGTTGGCGTTGAACAGGATCACGCGCGTGACGTCGGGCCGTTTGGTGAATTGCTCCTTCAGCAACGCGGCCGAACGATCGCGGCTGCCGTCGTTGACGAAGATCACCTCGTAGGCGACGCCGAGTCGGTCGAGGGCAGGGTAGAGGCGGTCGAACAGCGTCTGCAGTCCAGCTTCCTCGTTGTAGACGGGAATTACAACCGAAACGCGTACCGAAACGCGTACCGAAACGCGTTCCGAAACGCGTGGCGTCTGCATGGTCACTTTCGCGCCGCCGCGATGACTTCGGCGACGGCCTCGCACACGCGGTCGACATCGGCCTCGACCATGCCGGTGTGCAGCGGCAGTGTGACCGTCTCGCGGGCGATGCGCTCGGCATTGGGGAACTGGCCCTCGCGCCCGCCATGCGCGCGGCCGAGCGTGCACAGGTGCAGCACCTCGTACGACATGCCGGTGGCGATCCCGCGCGCATCGAGCGCATCACGGAACTGCCGCCGCGTTATGCTGAGACGATCGAGCGGCAGCAGGATGCAAAACATGTTCCAGGTGTTGCCGTCGTCCTCCGGCGTGTCCGGCCGCCGGGGCAGCACGCAACCCGGATCGGTCGCCAGGCGCTGGAAGTAGCGATCCGCCAGGCGCCGTCTCCGCGCGAGAAATGCCGGGAGCCGCTCGAGCTGCGCGCAGCCGATGCGCGCGTTCACGTCCGGCAGGTTGAACTTGCCGCCGGGAAACGCGACATCGCGCGTCCTGTCCGCCAGGTAGGTGATGCCGTGGAAGCGCAGTGCCTCGACGCGTGCAGCCTCGGCTTCGTCGTTGACGACCAGGGCGCCGCCTTCGATCGAAGTGATGTTCTTGTTGGGATGGAAGCTGAAGGTCACGAGGTCGCCAAAGGCGCCGACGTTGTTTCCCTTCCAGCGCGAGCCCAGCACCAGCGCCGCATCCTCGATGACGCGCAAGCCGCGTCGCCGCGCCAGCGCGTAGAGCGCGTCCATGTCGACCAGTGCGCCGGGGTAGTGCGTGGGCATGATCGCCCGTGTCGCCGGCGTGATTGCGGCCTCGACCTGCGCGAGATCGATGTTGCGGGTCACCAGATCGCAATCGACGAAAACGGGCCGGGCGCCGACCTTGACGATCATGTTGAGCACGGTGAAGAAGCTCTGCGCGGAGGTGATCACTTCTGCGCCGGGACCGATCCCGGCGAGCTGCAGCGCGACCTCGATGGCCGCGGTGGCGGACGTCAGCGCCCGGACCGGCCTGCCGCCGCAAAATGCGGAGAGCTGCGTTTCGAATTCGCGCACCCAGGCCCCGCTCGTGATGTGACCCGAGCGCAGCACTTCGGCGACGCCGGCGATCGTCTGCTCGTCGATCTCGGGTCCGGCGAATTTCAGCGGCCGTCTGGCATGCGGGTCCATGGCCTATCCGCGGGCGACGAGCCAGACGCCGAGCACGATGAAGCCGATGCCGAGCCAGCGAACAATGTTGACCGATTCGCCGAGCAGGTAGTGCGCGGCGACCGCGTTGATGACATAGCCCAGCGACAGCATCGGGTAGGCGATGGACACCGGCACGCGCGACAGGCCGATGATCCACACGATGAGGCTCAAGCCGTAGCACGCCACGCCGCCGATGAAATGCGGCTCGACCGCCATCCGGCCCAGTTCGCCGGCCCAGTTGTCGCGGGTGATCGTGATCACGCCGAGCACGTTGGTGCCGGCCTTTAGCAGGAGCTGGGCCACGGCGTTGAGCGCGACGCCGGTGAACAGGAACGAAAAGGCGGTCCAGGTCATGTTCTTACTTGCGAGCGACGATGACCCGGCGCGCGTCGCGTCCGAGCTCGCGCATCGGCACACCGTCGCGCCGCAACTTGTCGTATTCATCGGGCTGCATCATGGCATAGGCGTCCTGCACCGCGAGCCAGACCGGACGCCAATGCTCGACGGAATCGATGGCCTTGTCCGGTTCGCTGGCGATGCCCATCGCCAGTTCGTCGGGATGTTCAACTTGCGTCACGGTGCGACCGAGATAATACGGCAAGGTCTGGTCGTACATGCGCACAGTGTAGAACGGCACGTCCGCGCGCAGTGGGCCCTGCGCGGCGGTGACGCGCGCGAGCAGCGGCGCGCTCGAGCGCGATTCCGCGAGCGTATCGTGCCCGGTGAGCACGAGCTGCGCCGCAATCAGCGTCGAAAAAGCGATGGCAAGCACGGCCATCAGCCGGCGCTTGCGCGACATTGCCCACAGGCCGGCCGCGCCGCCCGCAAAGGCCACGCCCAGCGCCCACTTGAGCCACGGTCCGTAGGCGAGCAGCGGACCGACCGGCTGCGCTTCACTGGCGAGCTGCGCCACGACGGTGTCGTATGCCAGCAACAGCACAACCCAGGCGACGCCGGCCAGCGCGACCAGCGGCAGCGACACGCGCCACAGCAAGGTGTCGCCGACGGTAGCGAGCTGCAGTGCAATCACCAGCGCCAGCGCCGGGAAGATCGGCAGGATGTACGACGACAGTTTCGACCCCGAGAGGCTGAAGAAGACGAAGATGAACGCCGCCCAGACCAGCGCGAAGCGCTGCCAGCTAAAGCCGTTCCGATCCACCTGCGCATCGGTCCAGGACCGCTTTGCCGTCCAGGCGAACAGCGTGAGCCACGGCAGGATGCCCACGGCTAAGATCGGAATGAAGTACCACCACGGCGCCTCGCGCTTCGCCTCGTTGGTCAGGAAGCGGGTGAAGTGCTCGTGGATGAAGAAGAAGTCGAAGAACTCGGCGTTGCGGTTCGACACGACGACGAACCACGGCGCTGAGATGAGCAGGAACAGCAGCGCAGCCTTGACCAGGTGGAGTCGTCGCCAGAGCCCCCAATCGCGCGTGAGCGCGCTGTAGAGGATCAGCACGGCGCCGGGCAGCACGACGCCGATCAGGCCCTTGGACAGCACGGCGAGTGCCAGCGCGGCTGCGGCGACGAGCATCCAGCCCTGCTCTTCGCGCGATGTTGCGTCGGCACGCTGCGCGATCATCAGGCTGCCCATGCCGACGCTCATCCACAAGCTGAGTCCGGCGTCGAGCGTGAGCACGTGCGCATTGAGTGTCCACCACACGCAGCCGCCAAGCGCGATGGCGCTGTACATGCCGAGCGCCGGTCCGCCGAGGCGCAGGCCGACGTAGCCGATGAACAGCACGCCGAGAAATCCGGCCAGCACAGGCCACAGCCGGGCGGTCCAGTGCTGGATGCCGAATACATCGAATGCCGCCGCGGTGATCCAGTACTGGAGCGCTGGCTTCTCGAAATACTTGATGCCGTTCAGCCGCGGCGTGACCCAGTCGCCGCTGATCGCCATCTCGCGCGCAATCTCGGCGTAGCGCCCTTCGTCCGGGTGTACCAGGCGACGGACGTCGAAACCGGAAAACCAGATCAGCGTGAACGCCAGCAGCAATACGAGCGCGCCTCGGCGCGAGAGCGGGGCGGTGTCGGGAATGCGGGGGAGGGAAGGTGGCGAGGGTTGCATCGAGGGTGCGTCGGCAGCGCGCGATTTTACCGCGTTTAGCTTGGCGCTCGCTGTCGTCAAGCTTGCCCGCGCTGTCGCGATTGGCTACCATGCAGTCATGCCGGAATTCCGTCTTCGGGGAAGCATCATCGGCCGCTGTTGTGCGGGGCATTGCGCGCGCACGCCGGCCTGACGGATCGACTCATCAAAAGAAAGCCGCCGGGACTACCCTGGCGGCTTTTTTGTTGGACCCGTGTTTGACCTGCGATTGACTGGGGCCTGTTAACGCTATGGACACAAACGCGTTGCGCAGCCGAAAACGCCTAGCACAAGGCGCGGAGGCGAAGGCGGGTTGGGAACCCGGCGAGCCTTCGCAACGCAGTGATCGGCGTTTTCGGCAGCAACCCGAAGGGAACGGGCGACCTGGGGCGCCACTCTTTGTTGCTCTCCTCGCCAAGACCGCTAGTCTTGGCTTCGTCGGCTGTCGCGATTGGCGTCCCATGCCGCCCGTTCGCGTTTGCGCCCATAGCGTTAACAGGCCCTAACCATGCTTCCACCGCTGACGCTGTACGACAACTACACCCGCACCCTGCGCGCCTTCGAACCGCTGCAGGCGGGCGCGGTCGGCCTGTATACCTGCGGTCCGACGGTATACGACTATCAGCACATCGGCAATTTCCGCACCTTCATGTTCGAGGACGTGCTGAAGCGCGTGCTCGAATGGAACGGCTATTCGGTGAAGCACGTGATGAACATCACCGACGTCGGCCATCTCACCTCGGACGCCGACACCGGCGAGGACAAGATGGAGGCCGGATCACGGCGCACGGGCAAGACCGCATGGCAGATCGCCGCTCTGTACACCGAGGACTTCCTGGCCGACATGGCGGCGCTGAACATCGAGCCGCCGAGCATCCTCTGCCGCGCGACCGACCACATCCGCGAACAGATCGAGTTCATCGCCGACATCGAGAAGAACGGCTATGCCTATCGCACGTCGGATGGCATGTATTTCGATACGAGCCGCCAGCCCGGTTACGGCTACCTGGCGCGACTGGATCGCGCGGGGCTCGAAGGCGGCAAGCGCGTCGACCTCGGCGAAAAGAAGAGTCCCACCGATTTCGCGTTGTGGAAATTTTCCCCGCATGGCGAAAAGCGCCAGATGGAGTGGCCGAGTCCCTGGGGCATCGGGTTTCCCGGCTGGCACATCGAATGCTCGGCGATGGCGCAGAAGTACCTCGGCGACTACTTCGACATCCATTGCGGGGGCGAGGATCACATTCCGGTCCATCACACCAACGAGATTGCGCAAACCGAGGCACGTGTCGGCACGCGGCTCGCGAATTTCTGGATGCACGGCTACTTCCTGCTGGCGAACGACGCCAAGATGGCCAAGTCCGCCGGCGAATTCCTGCGCCTCAAGGTGCTGACCGATCGCGGCTACGATCCTCTCGCGTATCGCTACCTGTGCCTTACCGCGCACTACCGCACGCAGATGAATTTCACCTGGGATGCGCTCGACGCGGCGACCACCGCGCTCGATCGCCTGCGCAGTGGCATTTACGGCCTCGGCACGTCGGGCGAGACGGACGCCGGCTACCTCGCGCGCTTCGGCGCCGAACTCAATGCCGATCTCAACACGCCGCGGGCGATGGCGGTGGCGTGGGAAGTATTGCGCGGCGACCTGCCTCCGCCAGCAAGGAAAGCGACACTTCTCGCATTCGATCGCATCTTCGGTTTGAATCTCGCCACATGGCGACCGAAGGCAGAGGTGATTCCGGAAGCGGTGCGACTGCTCGCAGCAGCGCGGGCGGCAGCGCGCGCCTCCAAGCAGTGGGCGGAAGCGGATCGATTGCGTCTGGCGTTGCACGAGATGGGCTGGGAAATGGAAGACGGCGCCGAAGGCTACGCGTTGAAGCGTCGGTAGCGTGTCGATGACAAATCGTTCGTCCTGAGCCAGTCGAAGGACGCGCGGCACCGGGGAAAACATGAAACTCGCGACACTCAGGAACGGAACGCGCGACGGCCAGCTCGCCGTGGTGTCGCGCGACCTCACGCGTGCCACTGTCGCCGGGGGCATCGCACCCACGATGCAGGCCGCACTCGACGATTGGCAACGCGTCGCACCCCGGCTTGCCGAACTGTCGTCGGCCCTCGACGCCGATGGCACCGGTGCGCGACACGCCGTGCCCTTCGAAGCGCGCCTGGCGCATGCGCCGCTCCCGCGCGCCTACCAGTGGGTCGACGGTTCCGCCTACGTGAACCACGTCGAACTGGTGCGCAAGGCGCGCGGCGCGCCGATGCCGCCCGAGTTCTGGACCGATCCCTTGATGTACCAGGGCGGTTCCGACAGTTTCCTCGGGCCGACCGACGACATCGTGTTCGCCGACGAAGGCTGGGGCATCGATTTCGAAGCCGAGGTCGCCGTCGTCACCTCGGACGTGCCCGCCGGCGTGACTGCCGAGGCCGCGCCCGCGCACATCCTGCTTTTGCTGCTGGTCAACGACGTCAGCCTGCGCAACCTGATCCCGGCGGAGCTGGGCAAGGGCTTCGGTTTTCTGCAGAGCAAGCCGGCGTCGAGCTTTGCGCCGGTGGCGGTCACGCCGGACGAGTTGGGCGACGCCTGGCGCGGGTCCAAGCTGCACCTGCCACTGGCTTCGTACCTGAACGGCGCGTTGTTCGGAAAGCCGGACGCTGGTGTGGACATGACCTTCGATTTCGGGCGCCTGATCGCGCATGCAGCCAAGACGCGCGACCTCGAGGCCGGGACCATCGTCGGCTCGGGCACGGTGTCGAACAAGGAGAACGGTGGACCGGGACGCCCCGCGGCCGTCGGCGGCATCGGCTATTCCTGCATCGCCGAGCAGCGCACCATCGAGACGATCCAGGACGGGAAACCGTCCACCCCGTTCCTGCGCTTCGGCGACCGGGTGCGCATCGAGATGCTGGATGCTGGCGGCCGTTCGGTCTTCGGCGCCATCGACCAGACGGTACGGAAGCTTGCCTGATGCTGGCTTACTGTCGAAAAATTTTACGATTACCGCTCACAACCTGTCTCAATATTTTTTAACTAATTGATATTGCAGTAGAAAACATTTCGGGCACAGCTTGTGCATAGCAAAGCGTAGCAGGCTTTGTTTGTAATGTTCATCGACGGGGGATCTTCATGAAAGCACCGCAACGTTACTTCCAGAATACCGCGATCGCGATCGCGCTGGCCGCCATGTCGAGCTTCGCACTGGCCGACTCGATTTCGCCGAGTAGCGTAACAGTCACCATCCCCATCGGTGTCACTTTTAACGTCAACAAGACCGTGACGGTCAACAAGGGCATCCCAGACACAGCCCAGGCCGACATTCTGTTCATGATCGACACGACGGGCAGCATGGGTCCCGCCATTGGCGCGGTCCAAAGCACGTTCACGGCGACGGTCGCGTCGCTTGTCGCGTCGCTCGGCCCCAACCTCGCCTTTGGTGCGGGCCAATACCGTGACATCGGCGATACGCCCACGTTTGCCATCAACCAGAAGATCAGCACCAATTCGACGCTGACCAACACTGCGATCAACGCGATGAGCGCTGGCGGCGGCGGCGACGACCCGGAGCAGGTGTTGAATGCGTTGACGCTGGCGAGCAGCACCACGACCACCGGCTGGCGCGCGGGTTCCAAGGACATCATGGTGCTCGTCGGCGATGCGCCGTCGCACTCGAGCGACGACCACCCGCCGACTCCCACCACTCCCACGACGGTGGCGAGCACGAAGACCGCCCTGAATGCGCAGGGAATCACGGTGGAAGCCCTCAACGCCAGCAACATCACGGGTGACACTGGATTGAACAGCTTCAACCAATTCGCCGGCGCGGCTGGCATTTTTGGTGGCGCTGGCGCGGTACCAGGCACCTACACCTCCGTCTTCCCGAGTACGTCGGCGCTGACGGCGCTGCTGACCGCGCTCATCGGCTCGGCCTTCGCCAACTACAGTGACGTGTCGCTGTCGGTGAGCGGGTTGCCGGCGGGAATCACCGTAGCATTCGTCCCCACCGATATCTTGGGCACCTTCGACCGTTCGGTCGATCGCACGTTCGGGTTTGTCGAGATGTTCACGGGCACGGCGGCGGGGGTCTACGACTTCGACGTGTCCGCCAAGGTCGACGGCGTTGTCGTCGCGACGGAGCACAACCACATCACCGTCGTTGGCCGGGAAACCGTTCCCGAACCAGCCAGCGCGCTGCTGCTCGGCGTGGGTCTGCTGGCGATGGGTGCGCTGCGTCGTCGCCGCAGCTAGAACGACGGTAGCCACGGAGACTGAATAGATCGGGAGTTGGATGTTGCAAAGGACTTGAGTTTTCGTGCAGAACGGTAAAGCGGCGGCCCGGTGGGTCGCCGCTTTCTTTGGTGCGGCGGCTACTCTGCGCTCTGCCCAATCTCCGCCGCCGAGGCGACTGCGCTAAACTCCGGGCCATGGCCCCTCTGAGTTCTGCCTTGAAGCGCATGGTCTGCCACCAGCTCGTTGGCTTGCTGCTGATTATATGCGGATTGGGCGCGGTGTCGGCCACGCCCGTCGGCATACAGGGGGACGTCAATCAGGGTTCCTCGGGTACGAAGCAGGGCCTCTCGACGGCGCTGCCGCCGCCGGTCGCGCAGGCGCTGGAGGCGATCAATGCGGGCCACGCGAAGGAAGGCATCACGCAGCTTCGCAGCTACCTTGCGCGCGAACCGGCGAGTGCACCGGCGTTGATCGTCCTCGCTATTGGGCTGGATCGCATCGGGGACGCGAATGGCGCTGCCGACGCGCTGCGCAAAGCCGCCAAGATCGCTCCGGACCAGAGCGGTATGTTGGTCGAACTTGGCAGTCTCGCCTACAACGACGGTAGACCCGCCGACGCGGCACGCCTGTTCAGGCTGGCGTTGGTCATGAATCCGGGCGACCGCTTTGCCCACCAGCGCCTGGGTATCGTGCTCGACGGCCAGCGTGACGTTGCAGGCGCCATCCGCGAATACGAACTGGGATTGGTCGGTGCGCCACGCGATTACCTCGGCCTCAAGATCGACCTGGCCAGCCTCTATAACCAGCAGCGGCGCTACGCCGATGCCGTCGCGTTGCTTACGCCGCTGGTACGGCCGGACGACTCCAAGGACGCGAATGCGCTGGTGGTGCTCGGCGTTGCCTACCTCGGTGCGCGCGACCCGGCCAACGCACTTGCGACGATGATGGCGGCGTCGAAGCTCGACCCCGACAATCCAAGCGTCCTGCTGGGACTCGGCGCGGCGCAACGCGCGGCGAACCAGCTCGACGCGTCGCTCGCGACGCTGCAGAAGGTGGCCGCAGCACCTCCTGACGCGGCGTCCGCCCGGTTTGCCTACACTGCGCAATACCAGCTCGGACTTACCCGCCTGGCGCGGTCGGAATACAAGGAAGCGCGCGAAGCGTTCGCGGTGGCGTCCAAGTTGGCCCCGGACTCGAGGGAAATACAGCACGCGATGGGCGAAAGTCTGCTGCTCGGCGGCAAGCCGGACGAGGCGATCGCTCAGTTCAAGGAACTCGCGCAGCGCAAGAACGCCGTGCTTGGCGATTACATCGTGCTGGCGACCGCATATCAGGACGCCACGCGCTTCGACGACGCGCAGCGCACCTATCGCGAGGCCGTGACCCGCTTTCCGCGCGACGCGACGGCGCACTGGCGCTACGGCACCTTTCTCGCGTTCGAAACCAAATATGGCAACGCGGCGGTGGCGCTTGCCGACGGATTGAAGGTCGCTCCCAACGATCCGCGCCTGCTGCAGTCCGCCAGCCTCGTGGCGGTTCGCCGCGGCCGGCCCGCGGAGGCGATCGCCTTCGCGCAGCGCCTGGTCGACCTCGACCCGAAGAATCCGTCGAATCGCTTTTACCTCGGCACGCTCTACCAGGACAGCGGCGACAAGACGCGTGCAATGGAAATCTATCGCGCGGTAATCGCGGACGACCCGAAGCACGCGCTGTCACTCAACAATATCGCCGCGCTGCTGACCGAGACCGATCCAAAGGCGGCCGTTCCCTACGCGCGTCGTGCGGTGGAAGTGATGCCGCAGAGCGCTGCGGTGGAGGACACCCTCGGCTGGGCGCTGCTGAAGGCAGGCCAACCGCGCGAGGCCGTGGTTGCCCTGGGCACGGCCAGCAAGCTGCGGCCCGAGGATCCGAAGGCCTACTACCGGCTCGCAATCGCGCAAAAGGAAGCGGGAGAACTCAAAGCTGCGCGCGCGTCGCTGGAACGCGCCCTGGCGCAAAAGGCAGCCTTTCCGGACGCGCCAAAAGCGAAGGAGTTGCTGGCGCAGTTGCCTCAGTAGACTGGCGCGCGGAAGCGAACCGCTAATACAGTCGTTGGATCGGACCGCTGTAAAGTACCGGTCCCGTCGGCAGGCCAGTCGGCGAACCGCCCCTGGGCTCGAGGCTCACCGCTAGCGCCGGAACCTGCGCCAGCGCCGCCTCGGCGGGGCCCGACAGCGCGATTTGAACGATGCCACTCGGCGCGATCAGGCCCAGCGAGCGCGGGCTGCCACCGGTTGGCAATGCCCACAACTGCAACGCGCGATCCGCGGCGATGTCGACAGGGCCAACTGCCTTGATGCGCAAGATGCGGCCGGCGCGATCGGCGGTCGCGATGAGCACCGGCTTGGCGTCGGCGCCGGCGAGTACCGCAACCAGCGTCTGATCCGGACGCTCCACGGGCGGCGAAAGCAGCACGATCGCCAGCGCCATCGCCGTCGCAAACCCGGCCAGCGTCAGGCCTCGCCACAATCCAAGGTTGGCCCACAGCGATGGCGCCGCCGACTCGTCGGCCGCAGGCGCACGCCCACCCTGGATCCGGGCGAGGATGCGCGGCCAAAGATGCCCCGGTGGCGGCACCGCTTCGACGCTCTCGGCGAAGGGCAACAGGCGCGCTTCCCACGCCGCGACGGCGTCGGTGACGGTGCGGTCCACGCCGACTAGCTTCGCGAAGCGCGCGCGCGCGCGCGGCGACATCGTGCCCAGAACATACTGGGCGGCGAGGGCATCGGCGCGTTCGGGGGTGTAGTTCATAGCGTCAATCGGCTCAGCGGGCAAAGCCCGCAGCGTCCAGGCAGGCCTTCAGGCGTTCCAGCCCGCGCCGCACCCACGACTTGACCGTGCCAAGTGGTTGATGAAGGTGCGCCGCGAGTTCGGCGTGCGACAACCCGCGATAGAAGGCCAGCGCCAGCGCCTGCTTCTGATCCGCTTCGAGCGCGTCGACGCAGCCCTTGACGGCCAGGGCGTCGGCGCCGGAGACGAGCAGCTCCAGCGGGGTAGGGCCCTCGTCGCGCAGCGTCATGCCTTCGTCCTCGTCGTCGATCGTTACCGTGTCCAAGTCGCGCCGCCGCAATTGATCCAGGCAGCGGTTGCGCACGATGCTGGTCAGCCAGGTGTAGGGCTGGCTGCGAGCCGAGACGTACGAGCCGGCGTGGTTCCAGATGCTGACGAACGACTCCTGTAGCACCTCTTCTGCTGCCGCGGACTCCCTCAATATACGCAGCGCGACCGCGTACAGATGCGCGGAGGTCAGGCGATAGAGTTCCGCAAATGCGCGCTGATCGGCCAGCGCCGTGCGCGCCAGCAGCGCCATGAGCTGGGCACTGCGTTCGGCCTGTGTGGCGGGATCGGCAGGCATTCCGGCTAGGGAGCGGTGCGCCCGCGATCCTTGCTCCAGAGCACGTCGGGGGAGCCGGCGACGCGGTTGAGCACGCGCGCGGCAACGAACAGCAGGTCGGAGAGGCGGTTGAGGTACTTGCGCAACGGGTCGCGTACTTCGGCCACGTCGCCAAGGCGCACCAGCGAGCGTTCGGCGCGACGGCAGACCGTGCGCGCGACGTGCGCCAGGCTCGCCGCGCGAGTCCCTCCGGGGAGAATGAATTCCTTCAGCGGCGGCAGATCGGCATTCAGACGGTCGACTGCGTCCTCCAACCGCATGACATGCGCGTCGCTGACGGCGCGATAGCCGGGGATGGACAGTTCACCGCCGAAGTCGAACAGGTCGTGCTGAACCTCGACCAGGCAGGCGGCGACGTCGGCGGGTAGCGATTCCGCAAGCAGCACGCCGAGCACCGAGTTGAGTTCGTCGATGGCGCCGATAGCCTCGATGCGCGCCGAATCCTTCGGCACTCGGGTGCCGTCGCCGAGGCCGGTGGTCCCGGCGTCGCCCGTGCGCGTCACGATCTTGGAGAGTCGGTGGCCCATGATGAATATTGGCTGTCGCGTTCTGTGGACGGGTAGAGGGGCCGAGCATAGTCAATACGTGGTGGCCGGGCAAGCGGATGCACGCTGCGGTTGGGTCTGGTTGCGGTTGTGTTTTGAGCGAGATTGGGTACCATGAGCCGGGGACCCCTTGGCCATGCGCAATCCATTCGAAGAGGAACTGGAGCGGAACGCTGCGAACTACTCGCCGCTGTCGCCGTTGTCGCTGATTGCGCGCGCCGCCTACGTGTATCCGCAGCACCTCGCCGTAGTGCACGGCGACCGGCGCTATACGTGGTCGGAAACCTACGCGCGGTCGCGCCGTCTCGCGTCCGCGCTCGTGCGCGCGGGCATCGGCATCGGCGACACCGTTGCGCTCATGGCCGCGAATACGCCGGAGATGCTCGAGGCGCACTTCGGCGTGCCGATGTGCGGCGGCGTGCTAAACACCTTGAACACACGGCTGGATGCCGATGCCATCGCCTTCATGCTGCAGCACGGTGGCGCCAAGGTGTTGATCACCGACACCGAATTCGCGCCGATCGTCGGGCCGGCGCTGGCGCAACTCGCGAGCAAGCCGAAAGTCATCGACATCGACGATCCACTCGGCCCCGGTGGCAAACGCCTCGGCGATGTTGACTACGATGCCTTCATCGCGGACGGAGACGCCGGCTTCGCCTGGAAGCATCCGACCGACGAGTGGAACGCTATTTCGCTCAATTACACGTCGGGGACGACCGGTAATCCGAAGGGCGTCGTCTACCACCACCGCGGTGCGTACCTGAATGCGCTGTCGAACATCATCGACTGGGGCATGCCGCGCCACGCGGTGTACCTGTGGACGCTGCCGATGTTCCATTGCAACGGCTGGTGCTTCACCTGGACGATGGCCGCCAACGCCGGCACCAATGTCTGCCTGCGCCGGGTCGAGCCCGAGGCGATCTTCGACGCGATCCGGGAACACAAGGTCAGCCATTACTGCGGCGCGCCGATCGTGCACGCGATGCTGATCAATGCGCCGGCGAAACTGCGCGAGGGGATCACGCACAAGGTGCACGCGCTGGTCGCGGCCGCCGCACCGCCGGCGGCGGTGATCGAGGGCATGGAGCGCATGGGATTCGACATCACGCATGTCTACGGGCTCACCGAGACTTACGGACCCGCCGCGGTGTGCGCCAAGCACGATGCCTGGGATCAGCTGGATATCGCCGCACGCACCGAGCGCAACGGCCGCCAGGGCGTGCGTTACACCTGCGAGGAAGGATTGACGGTGATGGATGCGGAGTCGATGTCCGAGGTGCCTTGGGACGGCGAGACCATGGGCGAAATCATGTTCCGCGGCAACATCGTCATGAAGGGCTACCTGAAGAACACCAGCGCCACGGCGGAGGCGTTTCGCGGCGGCTGGTTCCATACCGGCGACCTCGCGGTGATGCAGCCGGACGGCTACATCAAGGTCAAGGATCGCTCCAAGGACGTCATCATCTCCGGTGGCGAGAACATCAGCTCGCTGGAAGTCGAGGATGCGCTTTACCGCCATCCGTCGGTACTTGCCGCCGCGGTGGTGGCGCAGCCCGATCCCAAGTGGGGTGAAACGCCGTGCGCCTTCATCGAGGTCAGACCGGCGGCAGAGGTGACCGAAAGCGAGATCATCGAGCACTGCCGGAAGCACCTGGCGCGCTTCAAGGTGCCGAAGAAGGTGATCTTTTGCGAACTGCCCAAGACTTCGACCGGCAAGATCCAGAAATTCGTCCTGCGCGAGCGGGCGCGTTCGACCAGTGCGATCGAGTGACGGCATGAATGCTCCCCTGCAAACCGGGCTGCTTCCCTACGTGTTGCGCGACACGCGCGAGGGCGTGGCCACGCTCACACTCAACCGCGGCGAACGCTACAACCCGCTGTCGCAGGCGATGATCGCGGCGCTGCAGGCGGAACTCGACCGCATAGCCCTCGACGCCGCCGTGCGCAGCGTGGTGATTGCCGCCAACGGCAAGGGCTTTTGTGCTGGGCACGACCTGAAGGAATTGCGGGCGCACCCCGAGCTCGCCTGGCAGCGACAACTGTTCGCGGATTGCGAGACGATGATGCTGACGCTGACGCGCATGCCGCAACCGGTCATTGCCCGTGTGCACGGCCTCGCGACCGCCGCGGGTTGCCAGCTGGTATCGATGTGCGACCTCGCGGTTGCCGCCGACAGCGTAAAGTTCGCATTGCCCGGCGTGAACGTCGGCGTTTTCTGCACCACGCCCGCCGTCGGTGTGGCGCGCAACATCGCGCGCAAGCGCGTCATGGAAATGCTGCTGACGGGCGAACCCATCGACGCCGCGACCGCGCTGGCGTGGGGGCTGGTCAACCGAATCGTGCCGCTGGCGGAACTCGACGCCGCGATCGGACAACTCACACGCCAGATTGGTGCGCGCAGCGCGCGTGTGATCGGCCGGGGCAAGCAGGCGTTCTACGCGCAGGTCGACCTTGGGCTCGAATCGGCGTACGACCATGCGCGAGATACCATGGCGTGCAGCCTGCTCGACCCGCACGCGCACGAGGGCATCGACGCATTTGTCGACAAGCGGCCCCCGCAGTGGAATGAGTGATCCCGCCGCCATTGCCAAGGAGGGGGTCTATGGGGATAATCGCGCCGACACCAGCAACCGAGGGGCGCCACGTAGTATGTGGCAGGCATGGCCAACGACATCATTCTCGAAACGCGCGGCCTGACCCGGGAGTTCAAGGGATTCGTCGCGGTCAACGGCGTCGACCTTCAGGTCAAGCGCGGCACCATCCACGCTCTCATCGGTCCGAACGGTGCGGGCAAGACGACCTGCTTCAATCTGCTCACCGCATTCCTGAAGCCGACGCGGGGCGAGATCAT
Organism: uncultured beta proteobacterium; assembly: GCA_963726915.1. Taxonomy (GTDB): domain Bacteria; phylum Pseudomonadota; class Gammaproteobacteria; order Burkholderiales; family Casimicrobiaceae; genus PALSA-1003. Next base: position 458,032 of record CAVSEA010000026.1, on the reverse strand, counting down.
CTATAACGGCAAGGCAATCACGGGAGTGCGGCCGTCGACCATCGCACAGCTGGGCATGGTGCGCTCGTTCCAGATTTCGGCCACGTTCCCGCACCTGACGGTGCTGGAGAACGTGCGCATCGCGTTGCAGCGCAAGCGTGGCCATTCCTTCGACTTCTGGCGCTCGGCGCGAATCGCTGAATTCGCTGGACGCGCGGGCGCGTGAACTGCTCGACGCCGTCGGCTTGTCCACCTACGAGCAAACGCTGGCGGTGGAATTGTCCTATGGCCGCAAGCGCGCACTCGAGATCGCGACCACCCTGGCGCTCGATCCCGAAATGATGCTGCTCGACGAACCGACCGCCGGCATGGCGCACGAGGACGTCGACCGCATCACCGCGCTGATCCAGAAGGTTGCGGTCAACCGCACCGTGCTCATGGTCGAGCACAACCTGTCGGTCGTGTCGACGCTGTCCGACCATATCACCGTCCTTGCGCGTGGGCAGGTGCTGGCGCAGGGCAACTACGCGGAGGTGTCGAAGAATCCCGACGTCGTGCAGGCCTACCTGGGGACCGCACATGCCTGAGGGCGCGATGCTCGGCGTTCGCGACCTGCATTCGTGGTACGGGGAGTCGCACATTCTTCACGGCGCATCCTTCGACGTTGCGCGTGGCGAAGTGGTGACCTTGCTCGGACGCAACGGCGCGGGCAAGACCACGACGCTCAAATCGATCATGGGCATGGTGGCGCAGCGCAAGGGCTCGGTGCAATTCGACGGCGTGGAAACGATCGCATTGGCGTCCAACCGCATTGCCAAGCTCGGCATCGCGATCTGCCCGGAAGAGCGCGGCATATTTTCCAGCCTGGACGTCGAAGAGAATCTGCTGCTGCCGCCACAGGTGAAGGAAGGCGGCCTGTCGCTCGAGCAGGTCTTCGATCTGTTTCCCAACCTCAAGGAGCGGCTGCACAGCCAGGGAACAAAATTGTCCGGAGGCGAGCAGCAGATGCTGGCAATCGGGCGTATCCTGCGCACCGGCGCGCACCTGCTGATGCTCGACGAGCCGACCGAGGGATTGGCACCCGTGATCGTCCAGCACATCGGCCGCACGATCGAGGCGCTCAAGCAGAAGGGATTTACCATCCTGCTGGTCGAGCAGAATTTCCGGTTCGCGGCCACCGTCGCCGACCGGCACTACGTGATGGAGCGCGGAAAGGTCGTGGACATGATCCCGAACGCCGAGCTCGACGCGAACATGAACAAGCTGCACGAGTATCTGGGTGTCTGACGGCGCCCGGCATAAATCACCAACCGATGGAGCAAGCATGAATCTGTTCAAACGTAGTCTGCTGGCGCTGGCACTGGCCGGCGTAGCGGGTGCAGCGCACGCGCAGGTGTCGGACGGCGTGGTCAAGATCGGCGTACTGACCGACATGTCCAGCCTGTATACGGACTTGGCGGGTGCGGGCTCGGTCGCCGCGGCGAAGTTGGCGATCGAAGACTCAGGAATCGAAAAGCGCGGGTACAAGGTCGAGCTGGTCTCGGCCGACCACCAGAACAAGGCGGACATCGGCTCGGGCATCGCCAGCAAGTGGTACGACGCGGAAAAGGTCGATGTCATCGTCGACGTGCCGAATTCGGGCGTCGCACTGGCGGTCGCCCAGATCACCAAGGACAAGAACAAGGTGTTCCTCGCGTCGGGACCGGCTTCGTCGGACCTCACCGGAAAAGCATGCACGCCAAATACCGTGCACTGGACCTACGATACCTGGATGCTGGCCAATGGCACGGGTAGTGCTGTCGTGAAATCCGGCGGGGACACGTGGTTCTTCATCACGGCCGACTATGCGTTCGGGCAGGCGCTGGAGCGCGACACCGAAGCGGTGGTGTTGAAGAGCGGCGGCAAGGTGCTGGGCAAGGTGCGCGCGCCGATCAACACGCAGGACTTCTCGTCGTTTCTGCTGCAGGCGCAGGCGTCGAAAGCCAAGATCGTCGGACTGGCGAATGCCGGCGGCGACACGACCAATTCGATCAAGCAGGCGGCCGAGTTCGGCATCGTCAAGGGCGGCCAGAACCTCGCGGGTCTGCTGGTGTTTCTTACCGATATCCACGCGCTGGGTCTGCCCACCGCGCAAGGATTGGTGATCACGAATACGTTCTACTGGGATCAGAACGACCAGACGCGCGCGTTCGCGAAACGCTTCGCCGCGGTCGACAAGGGCATCCACCCGACGATGGTGCATGCGGGCGTCTACGCGGCGGTGTTGCACTACCTGAAGGCCGTGGAAGCGCTGAAGAGCGATGCCGATGGCGCCAAGGTCGTGGCCAAGATGAAGGAAATGCCGACCGACGATCCGTTGTTCGGCAAGGGTACGATTCGCGTCGACGGCCGCAAGATTCATCCGGCGTATCTCGTCGAAGTGAAGAAACCGTCGGAATCGAAGGGCCCATGGGACTACTACAAGGTGCGCGCGACCATTCCGGCGGACCAGGCCTTCCGTCCGCTGGCTGACGGTGGTTGTTCGCTCGTCAAGTGACGCAGATGATGTCCGGGAGCAAGACGCGGAGCGTCGCAGCGATCGGAAACAGCTGCGTCATCCCCGCGCAGGCGGGGATCCATTTTTGCCGTCGCACGAACATGGATTCCCGCTTTCGCGGGAATGACGCAGGTCACCGCATTCCCGCCTGCGCGGGGATGACGTTGCGGTTCAGCGCGCATTCAATGACAAGGCGTTCGACAATATGACCGTCATGCCATGACCGAAATTTTCGGCATACCGACCCAGGCCCTGTTCGGCCAGTTGCTGATCGGGCTGATCAACGGCTCGTTCTACGCGATGCTGTCGCTCGGCCTGGCGGTGATCTTCGGTTTGCTCAACATCATCAATTTCACCCACGGCGCTCAGTACATGCTCGGCGCGTTCTGCGCCTGGCTACTGCTGGAGAAATGGGGTGTCGGCTACTGGTGGTCGCTGCTGATCGCGCCGCTGGTCGTCGGGGCGACCGGCGTCTTCATCGAGCGCACCATGCTGTCGCGGCTGTACAAGCTCGATCACCTGTACGGCCTGCTGCTGACCTTCGGGCTGGCGCTGATTTTCCAGGGCGTGTTCACGAACTACTACGGAAGCTCCGGCCAGCCGTATCGCTTGCCGGACGAGTTCGCCGGCGCATTCAACCTCGGCTTCATGTTTCTTCCGAAGTACCGCGCGTGGGTGATCGTCGCATCGGTACTGGTCTGCCTGTCCACGTGGTTCGTCATCGAGCGCACGAAGCTCGGCGCTTACCTGCGTGCCGCAACCGAGAATCCGACCCTGGTCCAGGCCTTCGGCATCAACGTACCGCGCATGGTCACGCTTACCTACGGCTTTGGCGTGGCCCTGGCGGCGTTTGCCGGGGTCATGGCGGCGCCGATCTACCAGGTCAATCCCCAGATGGGCGCCAACCTGATCATCGTCGTGTTTGCAGTGGTCGTGATCGGGGGCATGGGCTCGATACTCGGCGCGGTCATCACCGGCTTCAGCCTCGGCATCGTCGAGGGCCTGACCAAGGTGTTCTATCCGGAAGCGTCGAACACCGTGATTTTCGTGGTCATGGTGATCGTGCTCATCCTGCGGCCCGCAGGGCTGTTCGGCAAGGAGCGCTGAATCGTGGCCGATGCGAATCCGGTGGCAGGGGTGAAGGCACGGTCTTCATCTGTGCTGCTCGCGATCGGCGCGATGGCGGTCGTGTTTGCAGTTGCCCCGCTGCTCGGCATCTATCCGGCTTTCCTGATGAAAGCGCTCTGCTTCGCGCTGTTTGCCTGCGCGTTCAATCTGCTCATCGGTTTCGGCGGCTTGCTGTCCTTCGGTCACGCGATGTTTCTCGGCAGCGCAGGGTACGTCTGCGCGCACGCAGCCAAGGAGTGGGGCTGGCCACCGGAGGCTGCAATTCTTGCCGGTACCGTCGCGGCAGTCGGACTCGGACTGGTCGCCGGGCTGCTCGCGATTCGGCGGCAGGGGATCTATTTCGCGATGATCACGCTGGCGCTGGCACAGATGGTCTACTTCTTCTGCCTGCAGGCGCCCTTCACCCACGGCGAGGACGGCATTCAATCGGTGCCGCGCGGCAAGTTCCTCGGGCTGCTCGACCTGAGTAACACACTGGTGATGTACTACGTGGTGCTGGCGATATTCCTCGCCGCATTCCTGCTCATCTACCGTACCGTGAACTCGCCGTTCGGCAACGTGCTCAAGGCCATCCGCGAGAACGAGCCGCGCGCCATCTCGCTGGGCTATGACGTCGACCGCTACAAGCTGCTGGCATTCGTGTTGTCGGCAGGGTTGGCAGGACTCGCGGGTGCGACCAAGGCAATCGTGTTCCAGCTCGCGTCGCTGACCGACGTGCACTGGACGATGTCCGGCGAAGTCGTGCTCATGACCCTGCTCGGCGGCATGGGCACGATTTTCGGGCCCGTTGTCGGTGCGTTCGTGATCATCGGGCTCGAGAATTACCTCGCGGCCTTCGGGCAGTGGGTCACGGTCATCACGGGAGCAATCTTCGTCGTGTGCGTTCTCGCGTTCCGGCGGGGCATCGTCGGCGAGATTGCGGCATGGTGGGCGCGGCGCGCCAGGTAGCTACGCGTCGTCGCGCTGGTCGCCAGCATTCAGGTGGCAGGTGCAGCCCGGGGCGCCGAAGCGTTGAGCGTCGTCGGCGCTTGTCGCGGCGGGGTGCCGAACGGTGCCTACGAGCTGCGCGGGAAAGATGGGCGCATGCGTGCGGTCGGCGCATTCGCGGCAGGCCGCAAGACCGGGACCTTCATTTTCTGGAACGAAGGCGGCGCCCGCAGCGCGGTGATCCCCTACGACAACGATGCGCGGACCGGCACGGTGGCGCTGTGGTACACAAGTGACCGTCGCGAGTTGGTGCGCAGGCTCGAAGCACCGTACCGCAACAACGAATTGCACGGCGTACTGCGCTCCTACCATCCGAGCGGCGCCCCGCGCACGGAATGCCACTACGAGCACGGGCAACTCGTCAGCGCGCAGGCTTGGGACGCGCGTGGAACGATGTTGACCGAGGCGCAGGCGCGAGCGCTCGCCGCACGCGATGCGGAGGCGGAAAACCGGCTATTGGCGCAGTTCGACGCCACCATTGGTGCCAATTTGCCACGCTGCAAGTGACAATTGCGGCCCGGAGCGTGGTCCCGGGTTGACCTTGCGGCGCGGGCACTCCATCATTGGTTCCGGGGCGGGGCGACGCCGGCCGGACTTCCGGCGCGGCTGGGCAGGGTCGACCACTGTAAAGGGAGACGCACATGCGCATACTCGCTGCGATGGGACTGTTGACTGCAACCACGATGTTCGGGGGTTGCCAGATCACGCCGTCCCCCGAGTCGAGGTTTTCGTCGCCGATATTCAACGATTTCAGCGACACGATGACGATTCAGGACCGCGACCGCCCGCCGTATATCCTGAGTTATCCCGACGAAACCATGTTTTTCTACCCGATCTACCCCCGTCCGCTGCGCTCCGACGTGAATCTCCGGGCGATGAGCTGCAGCAAGGCCAATGACGGCACGCTGGTCGTCAGCGTCAAACTGCAGAACATGGGCGCCGACATCATCCCCTCGCGGGAACAGTTGTGGGGCGACGTGGCGGCGTTTCGCGTGGTCGCCCGCGTGACCTGGTCCGGCGGAGCGCAGCAGGAAGTGAGCTTGAGCGTGCCGGCATCGGTCCGTGTATCGTCGGCGTTCACCATGAACCTCGCCAGGACGCGCTATTTCGCCAAGGATGTGGAGCGCATCGACGTGCTGGTCGATCCCGACCAGGTCGTCCCCGACCCCGTGCGCCAGAACAATGCGCTCACGTGGCGCGGCACCATGAACGGCGACAACCCGAGCTGCGACGTCGTGCGCTCCTAGCGGGTCCGTCGCGGCCATCGCCGCCGGTCACCCAGGGAGTGTGGGCATGAAGCTGACGACCTGGATACTCATCGCGATGGCTGCGGGCATCGGCGTGGGCTGGATGTGCCACGAACTGCTCCCGACGCCTGAAGCCGCGAAAACCGTTTCCGGGTACATCTCCCTGTTCACCGATGTGTTCCTGCGCCTGATCAAGATGATCATCGCGCCGCTGGTGTTTTCCACGCTGGTCGTCGGCATCGCACACATGGGAGACGCCAAGTCCATCGGCCGCATTGGCCTGAAGACCATGGGCTGGTTCATCAGCGCGTCGCTGATGTCGCTGATCCTCGGCATGATCCTGGTCAATATCCTGCGGCCCGGCGACTCCCTGAACCTGCCGTTGCCCGACGCCGGCGCGTCGGCCAACCTGAAGGTGGCGTCGCTCTCGCTCAAGGAGTTCGTGACGCACCTGGTGCCCCGGAGCGTGTTCGAGGCAATGGCGAACAACGAGATCCTGCAGATCGTCGTCTTCTCGGTGTTCTTCGGCGCCGCCGCGGCGTCCTTTGGCGACAAGGCCCGCGTCGTGGTCGACTGGGTCGAGCAGGTCGCCCACGTGATGTTGAAAGTCACCGGTTACGTGATGGCGCTGGCGCCCTTGGCCGTGTTCGCCGCGATGGCGGCGATCATCACCACGCAGGGTCTGGGCGTGCTGTGGGTGTACGGCAAGTTCATGGGCCAGTTCTACCTCGGCTTGGGCGTACTTTGGTGCCTGCTCGCAGCGGCCGGTTTTGTGTTTCTCGGACCGCGCATCGTGCGTCTGCTCGGCATGATCAAGGAGCCGATCATGCTGGCATTCAGCACTGCCAGCAGCGAAGCCGCGTATCCGAAGACGCTCGAACAGCTCGAGCGATTCGGCGCGAGCAAGAAGATCACGAGTTTCGTGCTGCCGCTCGGCTACTCCTTCAATCTCGACGGCTCGATGATGTACTGCACGTTCGCGGTGCTGTTCATCGCCCAGGCCTACAAGATCGATTTGAGCTGGTCGCAGCAGATCACCATGCTGCTGATCCTCATGGTCACGAGCAAGGGCATGGCCGGCGTGCCGCGCGCCTCGCTGGTCGTCATCGCGGCAACGCTGGCGACGTTCAACATTCCCGAGGCTGGACTGCTGCTGATCATGGGCATCGACCAGTTCCTCGACATGGGGCGCTCCGCGACCAACGTCGTCGGCAACAGCATTGCGACCGCCGTGGTTGCGAAATGGGAAGGTGAATTGCGCCCTGAAGCCGAAGGCCAGGCCGAGATCGACGCCGACGAGGGCGTCGTCGGCGCGGCGCGCGCTTAAGCCGCGATGCATGCAGCGCAGGCCGGGCGCAGTCGCGCGGCGCCATTCCAACGCGCGGTGCTCTGGCTGCTCGGTGCCGGTGTATTCATGCTCGCGCTCGGCGCGGCACCGGATGGCGTCGCGCAGCAACTTGCCGGAACACTGAAGAAAGTCAAGGACCGCGGGACGATCGCGCTCGGCTACCGCGAAAATTCATTTCCGTTTTCCTACGTCGACAAACGTGGCGACCCGCATGGCTATTCCATCGATCTGTGCCTCGCGGTCGTCGACGAAGTGCGCGCGGAGCTCGAGCGCGACAGCATCAAGGTCGTCTATGTTCCGGTGACCCCCGCGGATCGTATCGAAAAAGTCGTCGACGGATCGGTCGACATCGAGTGCGGGTCGACCACCAACAACGTCGAGCGGCAGAAGCGGGTCGACTTCTCGCCCGTCATTTTCGTGAGCGGCACGAAGCTTCTCGTGCGCCGCACGTCCGCCGTCAAATCGTACCGGGATCTCGGCGGCAAGACCGTCGTGCTGACTGCGGGCACCACCAACGAAAAAGCATTGCGCCAGTTGTCGGATCACGAAAAGCTAGAAATGAAATTTCTCACGGCGCCCGACCACGCCGATTCGTTTCGCATGCTCGCGGCCGGCCAGGCTCATGCCTTTGCGACCGACGATGTGCTGCTGTACGGCTTCATATCGCAGGCCGCGCGGCCTGACGACTATGCGATCGTCGGCGACCTCCTGTCCTACGACCCCTACGGCCTGGTATTTCGCAAGGACGATCCGGAGTTCGCCGAGCTCGTGCTGCGCACCTTCCAGAATCTGGCCGCGAGTCGCGAGCTCGCGGAGCTCTACGACAAGTGGTTCATGCGCAAGCTGCGCACGGGTGAGCGACTCAAGCTGCCCATGAGCGCACAGCTCAAGTCCATCTTCGAGGTACTCGGGCAGCCCGAATAGCGGTTCGCGCATGCGATCACCCTCGATCGTGAGGGGTGCCACTCTTCTCCTGTCTTAGGCTTGACCCTCGGCGTGACATGGCTTCGCGCTATAATTACGGGCTTCGGCCTGAGTTGCCCCGCGCCGCTCCGGCCGATCACTCTGCTCTGGGATGCCGATGAAAATTCTCGTGGCCGTCAAGCGCGTCATCGATTTCAACGTCAAGGTCCGGGTCAAGCCCGATGGCAGCGGCGTCGATACCGCCAACGTCAAGATGTCGATGAATCCGTTCGACGAAATTGCGGTCGAGGAAGCGATACGCCTGAAGGAAAAGGGCGTCGCGACCGAAGTCCTCGCCGTCACCTGTGGCATCGCGGCGTGTCAGGAAACGCTGCGCACGGCGTTGGCCATCGGTGCCGACCGGGCGATCCTGGTCGAGTCCGACGTCGAATTGCAGCCGTTGGCGGTGGCCAAGCTGCTCAAGGCGCTGGTCGACAAGGAACAACCGCAGATCGTGATCCTGGGCAAGCAGGCGATCGACGATGACGCCAACCAGGTCGGGCAAATGCTCGCGGCGCTGCTCGGCTGGCCGCAGGCGACGTTCGCGTCCAAGGTCGACATCGCCTCCGGCAAGGCGACGGTCAAGCGCGAGATCGATGGCGGGCTGGAGACGCTGGAGATGCCGCTGCCGCTGGTGATCACGACCGACCTGCGCCTGAACGAGCCGCGCTACGCCACGCTGCCGAACATCATGAAAGCCAAGAAGAAACCGCTCGACATCGTCAAGCCCGATGCCTTGGGCGTCGACGTGACCCCGAGGCTGACAACCTTGAAAGTGGTGGAACCGCCCAAGCGCAAAGGCGGTGGCAAAGTGGCCGACGTCGCGGAACTGGTGGCCAAGCTGCGCAACGAAGCGAAAGTGATTTGAGTGGCGCGAGCCACTCAAATCATCCCCGCGAAAGCGGGGATCCAAGTTTGCAAAGATATGGCGCGAGCCACTCAAATCATCCCCGCGCAAGCGGGGATCCAAGTTTCCAAGAATGTGGCGAAAGCCACGAAGATCAATTCAATGGGTTCCCGCTTGCGCGGGAATGACGAAACCAGACCATGACCACTCTCGTCATCGCCGAACACAGCCACGCCGCGCTCCGGGGTGCGACGTTCAACACCATCACCGCCGCGCAGAAGATCGGCGGCGACATCCACGTCCTGGTCGCGGGGCACAACGCCCAAGGGGCTGCCTCGGCGGCCGCGCAGATCCCGGGTGTAACGAAGGTGCTCCATGCCGACGCGCTGCAGCTTGCGGGCCAGACCGCCGAAAACGTCGCGGCATTGGTCGTGAGTCTCGCCGGCGCGTATTCGCACCTGTTCCTGCCCGCAACCGGATTCGGCAAGAACGCCGCGCCACGCGTCGCGGCGTTGCTCGACGTCGCCCAGATCTCCGACATTATCGCCGTCGAGTCGCCCGATACCTTCGTGCGTCCGATCTATGCCGGCAATGCCTTTGCGACCGTGCAGGCAAAGGATGCGAAGAAAGTGATCACGGTACGCGCGACCGGCTTCGACGCCGCGGCGGCTACGGGCGGCCAGGCGCCGGTCGAAACGGTGGCCGCGCCCGCCGACTTCGGCAAGGTGGTGGTCGTTGGACAGGAACTGACCAAATCCGATCGTCCCGAACTTGCGGGCGCGCGCGTCGTCGTTTCCGGCGGGCGCGGACTGCAAAGCGGCGAGAACTTCAAGATGCTCGAAGCGCTGGCGCAGAAGCTCAATGCGGCGCTGGGCGCGTCGCGGGCGGCCGTCGACGCGGGCTACGTCCCGAACGACTATCAGGTCGGACAAACCGGGAAGATCGTCGCCCCCGACCTCTACATCGCGATCGGCATCTCCGGCGCAATCCAGCATCTGGCAGGAATGAAGGACAGCAAGGTCATCGTCGCCATCAACAAGGACCCCGAGGCGCCGATTTTCCAGATCGCGGACTACGGGTTGGTCGGCGACTTGTTCCAGATCGTGCCGGAACTCACCGCCGCACTCGGCTGAACTCCCGCACGGTAGCCCCTCAGTTTCCGTTTCCGAACCCCCTCAAACGATTGCACGCCGATGAGCATCTATCACGCCCCGCTGAAAGACATGCTGTTCGTCATGAAGGAGCTTGCCGGCCTCGAGCAGGTGGGCAAGCTGCCTGGCTTCGAGGATGCGACCGGCGACACCGTCACCGCGATACTTGAGGAAGCGGGCAAGTTCGCCACGGAGGTGCTCGACCCGCTGAACGCGGTCGGCGATCGCGAGGGCTCGAAGCTCACCGATGCGGGCATCGTGAAGACGCCCACCGGATTCAAGGAAGCGTACAAGCAATTCGCCGACAACGGCTGGAACGGACTCACCAAGCATCCGGACCATGGCGGGCAGGGCCTTCCACAAATCGTTGCGACCGCGGTCGAGGAGATGTGGCATGGCGCCAACATCGCGTTCGCGCTGTGTCCGCTGTTGACGCAGGGAGCGATCGAGGCGCTCGAACTGGTCGGCTCGGACGAGCAGAAGGCGCTGTACCTGCCGAAAATGGTCGCAGGCGTGTGGACCGGAACGATGAACCTGACCGAGCCGCAGGCCGGTTCCGACCTCGCCGCGGTGCGCACGCGCGCCGTGCCGCAGCCCGACGGAAGCTTCAAGCTCTACGGCCAAAAGATATTCATTACCTACGGCGAGCAGGACTACACCGAGAACATCATTCACCTCGTGCTCGGGCGCACGCCGACCGCACCCGAAGGCGTCAAGGGCATCTCGCTGTTCGTCGTCCCGAAGGTCCTCGTCAACCCCGACGGCAGCCTCGGCGTGCGCAACGACGTCCACTGCGTATCGCTGGAGCACAAGCTGGGCATTCACGCGAGTCCGACCGCGGTGCTCGCCTATGGCGACAAGGGCGGCGCGGTCGGCTACCTGGTCGGCCAGGAAAACCGCGGGCTCGAGTACATGTTCATCATGATGAACCTGGCGCGCTATTCCGTCGGGGTCGAGGGCATCGGCATCTCCGAGCGCGCGTATCAGCGGGCGCTGGCCTTCGCCAAGGATCGGATCCAGGGACGCGCGGTGGGGCTCGACAAGGCGGCGCCAACGGCGACGATCCTGCAGCATCCCGACATCCGCCGCATGTTGCTGACGATGAAGGCGCTGATCGAGTCGACGCGCAGCGTCGCGTACGTCACCGGCGCCGCGATGGACAATGCGCAGCGCCATCCCGACCTCGAGGCGCGCAAGCGGCACCAGGCCTTCGTCGACTTCATGATTCCGATCGTCAAGGGCTGCAGCACCGAGGTCGCGCAGCAAGTCACGTATCTTGGAGTGCAGGTGCACGGCGGCATGGGCTTCATCGAGGAGACCGGCGCCGCGCAACATTATCGCGATGCGCGCATCACCACGATCTACGAGGGCACCACCGGCATCCAGGCGAACGACCTGATCGGTCGCAAGACCGCGCGCGACGGCGGTACGGTGGCGCGCGCGATTCTCGCCGATGTCGCCAAGGTCGCGGCGCAGTGTGCCGCGTCGTCCGACGCCGATCTCAAGGTGGTCGGTGCGGCGCTCGGTTCGGCGGCGGCCTCGATGGGCGAAGCGGTCGACTGGCTCGCGGGTAACTTCGCGTCGTCGACCCGCGCCGCGCACGCGGCGGCAGTGCCGTACCTGCAGATGTGGGGCCTGGTCGCCGGCGGTTGGCAACTCGCCCGCGGCGCGCTGATCGCGTCGAAGCAGCTGGCCGAGGGCGGCGCGGACGCGAACTTCCTGCGCGGCAAGATCGCCACGACGCGCTTCTATGCCGAATGTCTCCTGCCGCAGGCTGCCGCCCTCGGGCAGGCCATCACGCGCGGCAGCGACTCGGTGCTCGCGCTGGCGGACGAGCAGTTCTGACGCGACTCACGACAGCATCACGCGCTCGAGCGCCTCGTAGATGCCCGGCGCCGACGCGAGAACCGCGCCGCCGGCGGCGAGGCGGGCCGTACCAGGATAGGCAAGGATACGACCACCCGCGGCCTCGACGAGGAGCAGCCCGGCCAACGCATCCCAAGGGTGCATGTGCGGCTCGAGGTACGCGTCGTAACGCCCCGCCGCGACATGCGCCAGCATGAGTGCGCCGGCGCCCATGTCCTTCACCGCCGTACCCGCTTCGTGCAGCCGCCGCGTGAGTTGCAGGTGCGCGGCCAGCGGCTGCCGCGAGACGTACCCCGCACAGACCATCGCTTGGTCGAGTGCGTTACAGGCCGAAACTCGCATCGGCGCGTCGTTGCAGAACGCGCCATCCAGTCTCGTGCCCCAGAACAATTCGTCCTGCGTCGGATCGAAAATGATGCCGATCTGGCGCACGCCCTCGACCAGGAACGCAATCGACACGCACCAGTAGCGAACGCCATGGACGAAGTTTATGGTGCCGTCGATCGGATCGACGTACCAGGCCCTCGCACCGTGTTTGCCCCCCGCTTCCTCGCCGAACATCGTGTCCTGCGGATACGCTGCGGCGAGGCGCGAGCGGATCAGCGCTTCGACGGCATGATCGGCCGCGCTGACGAAGTCCTGCGGACCCTTGGCCTCGGTGGTGAATGCGATTTCGCGCTTGAAATAGCGCAGCGCGAGCGCACCGGCCTCGCGCGCCACCCGTCTGCCGAATTCGGCGCGAGCCCGGATCTCGTCGCTCGTCATCGGAGTAACTTCGCGCTACGGCCGCCCATCGCGCTCAGGGACCTGCATTCGCGCTCGAGGGCGGTCCGTCGCGCTCATACCACGGAAATGGGCACGACGCCGTGGCGGGCGAGCGTCAGCGATCACCGGTGCGCCTGCGGCGAGCGGCCGGTCGACGGCCATGCTGATGACGAACAAATCGCCGATGTCGGTGGCCATCGTATATTCCATGACGCCGCCGATATACGCCGCCTTGCGCACTGTCCCCGGCAGTCCCGCCAGTGCCCGGGGCGCCGATCTCGACGGCCTCGGGGCGAATGGCGATCTCGATTTGCCCTGCGGGCAGGTTGCGATGCGGCAGGCGCACCGTCAGCGGCCCGAGCGCAACATCGCCGAAGCGTTCGTCGACGCGCTTAAGCGTGCCGCGAACGCGGTTCGCGTCGCCCATGAAGCCCGCAACGAAAACATCCCTGGGTTGTTCGTAGAGTTCGCGTGGCGCGCCTTCCTGCGCGATGGTCGCCTTGTTCATGACGATGATGCGATCCGACACCGCCATAGCCTCGGCCTGGTCATGCGTCACGTACACGACGGTCAGCGACAGGCGTTGTTGCAGGTCGCGAATCTCTTCGCGCATCTGGCGCCGCAACCGGGCATCGAGATTCGACAGCGGCTCGTCGAACAGGAGCACCGATGGCTCCAGCACCAGCGCGCGGGCGACCGCGACGCGCTGCTGCTGGCCGCCGGACAGCTCGGAAGGAAGACGCTCGTCGAAGCCGGTGAGACCGACCGTGGTCAAAGCCACCTGCGCTTTGGCGCGTACCTCGGACTTGGGCAATCCCGACACGGTGAGTCCGTAGCCGACGTTCTCGATCACGTTCATATGCGGAAACAGCGCGTAGCTCTGGAACACCATCGAGACATCGCGTTCCGAGGCCGGGATGCGCGTCACGTCGGCACCGCCGATCATGATTGCGCCGGTGGTCGGCAGTTCGAGCCCGGCGATCATGCGCAGCGTCGTCGTCTTGCCGCAGCCCGAAGGCCCGAGCAGGGTGACCAGGGTGCCGGCGGCGATGGTGAACGAGATGTCGTTCACGGCGGCGACTTCACCGTAGAGCTTGCTGACGTTGCGGAATTCGATCGAGGCGGCTTTCATATGGAGCAGGGTCCGGATGCTTGCGGGCGCCTCAAGCGGCGCCCAATTGTCCCACAACGTTCGGTGCCACGCCCTGGCGCCGCCCGAGCCGCCGGGTGCCGACCACGCGTTGGATCAGCCAGATAATCAGCAGCATCAGCACGATCAGTACCGACGAGTAGGCGATCGACACTCCATAATCGCCGTTGGTGACGCGGTTGATGATGTAGGTGGTCGCCCATTCGTATTCCGCCGACACCAGGAATACGATTGCCGACACCGTGGTCATCGAGCGCACGAAGCTGTAGACCAGCGCCGCGACGATCGCCGGCTTGAGCAACGGCAGCAGGACCCGGCGCAGCGTCGTGAAGCCGCGCGCGCCCAGCGTCGTCGAGGCTTCGTCGAGGCTCTTGTCGATCTGCGCCATCGACGCCATGCCGGCGCGCACACCGACGGGCATGTTTCGGAACACGTTGCACACGATCAGGATCAGCGCGGTGCCCGTGATCTCGATCGGCGGGACGTTGAACGCGAGAATGTAGGAAACACCGATCACCGTGCCGGGGATCGCGAAGCTGAGCAAGGTGCCGAATTCGAACGCGGACTGGCCGCGGAAGCGATGCCGCGTCAGGATGTATGCGGTCAGCAGGCCCAGCGCCGGCGGTGACCGGCGCGGCGATCGCCGACAGCTTGACCGTCGTCCAGAACGAGGCCCAGGCGGTGCCGACCCAGAGCAGGCCGTTCGCGCCCGCTTCGACGCCGAAGGCCTTGATGTAGTGCTTGAGCGTAGGCGTGTAGTTGCGTCCCCATTGCTCGACGAAGCCGCCGACCGCCACCATGGCGTAGATCACCAGCGTCAGGATGATCCAGGGGATCGCCGCCGCGTAGCAGATCTTGCGCACGTTGTCGGGCAGGGGCGTCGGCAGTCCCGAGTCGCCCTTGCCGGACATCGCCGTGTACACCTTGCGACCGAGCACCCAGCGCTGGGCGAAGAATGCGGCGAGCGCAAAGCCGAGCAGGATCAGGCCCAGCGCGGCGGCACGGCCCTGGTCGAGCTGCGCGCCGACGACCGAATAGAAGACCTCGGTGGCGAGCACGCCGAAGTTGCCCCCGAGCACGATCGGGTTGCCGAAGTCGGCGATCGATTCGATGAAGCCGATCAGGAAGGCGTTGGCGAGACCGGGCCGCATCAACGGCAACGATACGTCGATGAAGGTGCGCCAGCGATTGGCGCGCAGCGTTTGCGCCGCCTCTTCCATGCTCGGCGACACGCCTTCGACCACGCCGATCAGCACCAGGAATGCGATCGGCGTGAACGACAGCAGTTGCGCCAGGATGAGTCCGGGCAGGCCGTAGAACCAGCGCGAGGGCTCGATACCCAGGCTCAACTCCAGAAAATGGTTGAGCACGCCGGAACGACCGAAAAGCAGGATCAGCGCCAGGCCGATGACGAAGGGCGGCGTGATGATCGGCAGGATCGACATTGCGCGCAGCAGCTTCTTGAAGCGAAAGTTCGTGCGCGCGACCACCAGCGCGAACGCGAGTCCCAGTGCGGTCGTCCCGGCGCCGCAGATCAGCGCGAGCAGCAGCGTGTTCCAGGCGACGCCGCAGCGGGGGCCGCCGGTCAGGCAGCCAAGACCCCAGACTTTCTGCTGCGTCGCGCGACCGAAGAACGCGGTCAATGAAAACGCGCCGCCATCGTCCTCGAAGGCGCTGACCATGATGTTGAGAACCGGATAGAACGTGAAAATCGCTGTCGATGCGAGAATCGCCACGATGCAACCGGCGATGAACGCATCGCCGTTGAAGTACCCGCGCTCGGCAAGTCCGAGCGCGAACAGCATCGCAAATGCCGAGAGCGTCAGCGCCGCGCCGAGGCCCATGCCGAGTTGGTTGCCGGCCAGCGGTCCCCAGGCACGGGCCAGCGCCTCGAAGGACCAGCCTTGCGCGCCGATCACGAAGCCCTGGCCGAAGGTGTACAGGAAGCCTGCCGCGCCGAGGACGAGCAGCGCGTGCGCGCGCACGCCGCGGTCCAGCCGATGCGACGCCAGGCACGCACTGGCGATCAGCAGTGCTCCGATGGGCAGCAGCCAGGTGCGACCGTGCTGCCAAACCTGGACCAGCGCCGACGCATTTTTTTGGGCGGTGAAATCGCGAAGCCACACCGCGGAAAATACCGACGCATCCAGTGCATACCACGGCACGAGCAGATAACCGACGGCGCCGACGGCCAGCCAGAACACGAGCGCGCTGCGATGGAACCTCATTTCGCGGACGCGTTGATTTCCTTCTCCCAGCGTTCGAGCAGGCGCTTGCGCACGGCGGTCGACCCATACTTGGCGCTGTCGTAGTTGATCAGCTTGATGTCGGTGAGATTCGGAACCTGGGGCGGCAGCTTGACGTTCCGGTTGGTCGGAATCGCGTACTCCTTCACGTCGAGACCGATCTGCTGCGCTTCGGCCGTCAGTGCCCAGTCGAAGAACTTCTTCGCGTTGTCGAGGTTGCGCGCGCCCTTGATGATTGCCATCGAACCGACTTCGTAGCCGACGCCTTCGCAGGGAAGAATCGGCTTGACCGGAAAGCCGCGGACGATTTCGTTGATCACTCCGTGCAGTACCGTGCTGCCGATTCCGGTCTCGCCGCGCGTCACCGCGGTCATCGGGCCGATGCCGGAGCGCGAGTACTGGTTGACGTTGGCGTTGAGGGCTTTCATGTAGCGGAATGCTTCCTCTTCACCGAAGACCTGAACCAGCGACGCGAGCATCATGTACGCGGTGCCGGATGAATTCGGATTCGAGAGCATGACCTCGCCCTTGTAGATCGGGTTGGTCAACTCGGCCCAGCACTTGGGCACGGGAAGTTTTCTCCGCTCGAACAACTCGGTGTTGTAACCCAGCGCGAGTATGCCGCCGTAGACGCCGGCAACGCGGTAGTTCGAGACTTCCGCATCGCGCCTGGCCCAGTCGTGCAACTGATCGAGATTTGGCGACTTGTAGGCCTCGAGCAAACCCTCGCCCGCGGCCTGCAGGAAGGCGTCGCCCGGGCCCGCCCACCAGATGTCGCCTTTCGGGCTATTCGCTTCCGCCTTGATCTGCGCGAACAGCTCGCCGGTCGCCTTCTGCGTCACGCTGACCTTGACGCCGGTCGTCTTCTCGAAGCCGATCGCCATGCCCTGACACCACGCGGTGTCCGGCGAACTACAGTACATGGCCAGCGTACCCTGCGCGCAGGCTGCGCTCGCGAGGAGCAGGGCGGCAAGCCCGGCAATCACCCTGCTTATCAAATCCGACTCCGGTACTTTGACCGTGTCATTCCCGCGAAAGCGGGAATCCACTTTTCGATTCGGAACGGAGCCGAGATCCCCGCTTGCGCGGGGATGACGCGGCTGTCTCCAATCGCGCTGCGGCGTTGCCTTGCGCTCTTGGACATCCGCGTCACTTGGTCGTGGCACCGCCGCCGACTTCCTTGTCCCACTTTTCGAGCAGGCGTTTGCGCTCCGCCGACGATCCGTACTTGGCGAAGTTGTAGTCGATGAGCTTGATGTCGGCAGGCTTGGGCGACAACGGCGATACCGGCGTATTCACGTTCGACGGCAACTGGAACGACGACTTCGACTCGTACGACAGCTTCTGCGCGGCGGGAGTCAGGGCCCAGTCGTAGAATTTCTTCGCGTTGTCCAGATTGCGCGCGCCCTTGATGATCGACATTGAACCGATTTCGTATCCAGTCCCCTCGCAGGGCGCGACGACCTTGACCGGGAAGCCTGCCTGCGCCTCGGTGACGACGTCGTGAATGAATGCCACCGCCACCATGTTCTCGCCGCGCGCCGTGGCCTTGATCGGTCCCACGCCCTGGCGCGAATAATTGCTGATGTTGGTGTTCCAGTCCTTGAGCATCTTGAAGGCTTCGTCCTCGCCGAAGAGTTGGACCAGTGTCGCAATCGTCGTGTACGCGGTCCCGGACGCGTTCGGATTGGCCATCTGCAAGTCGCCTTTGTAGGCGGGTTTGCCCAGGTCCTTCCAGCAGACGGGTACCGGCGCCTTCTTCTTGGCGAGCAATTCCGTGTTGTAGCCCGCACCGAGCACACCGAGGTAGATGCCGACCGTCTTGAAACCAGACTGCTCGGCTTGGCGCTTGGCCCACGGCTGAAGCTGATCGAGCAGCGGCGACTTGTAGGGAATCGTCAGGTCCTGCTCGGCCGCCTGCAGGTGAGGATCGCCCGTGCCGCCGTACCAGATGTCGTGCTTCGGATTGGCCTTTTCCGCGGCGACGGTGGCAAACGACTCGCCCGAGCCCTTGAGCGTCAACGCAACCTTGATGCCGGTCGCTTTCTCGAACTCGGTGGCGGCCATGTTGCACCATTCGGCCGCCATGGGGCAGATGACGTTGACCTGCTGCTGTGCCGCGGCGGGCAGCGCGAGCGCACCCAGTGTCGCGGCCAGGAGTACCTGGCGTAGTACCATCGTGTCTCCTCCTCGGTTCGTTCTTTCTTGTAATGATTCTGTAATAATCGGCGATGTGGCGTCGCGACGTCAACCTGAGTTTGTACGCGCGACGCACGCCGCGACTCGGCCAATCTGACTTTGACTCGCTTCGGCATCGACCTGGGAGGCACCAAGACCGAAATCGTCGGCCTCGACGAGTCCGGCGGGGAAGTGCTGCGCCGGCGCGTGCCGACGCCGAAAGACGATTATCAGGCTACGCTGGACATGATCTGTTCGCTGGTTTGCGCTGCCGAGACCGCTGTGGGCAATCGCGGCAGCGTCGGCATCGGCACGCCGGGTTCATTGTCGCCGAGCACCGGACTTCTGCGCGGGTCCAATTCGGTCTGTCTCAACGGCAAGCCGATCAAGGCCGATCTGGAATCGCTCCTCGGGCGCGAGGTGCGCATCGCCAACGACGCCAACTGTTTCGCGCTGTCGGAGGCGGCCGACGGCGCAGGCCGCGATGCCGACGTCGTGTTCGGCGCGATTCTCGGCACCGGCGTCGGCGCGGGCATCGTCGTGCGCGGGCGGGTGTTGTCGGGCCCTAACGCGATCGCGGGCGAGTGGGGGCACAATCCGCTGCCGTGGCCGGAAGACGAAGAGCGTCCGGGACCGGCATGCTTCTGCGGACAGCGTGGCTGCATCGAGACCTTTCTGTCGGGACCGGGCATGGAACGCGATCATCGGGCCCTCACCGGGCAACGCGAGACCGCGCAGGAGATCGTCCTGGCCGGCGGCAAGGGTGAGGCCGCTGCAGTGGCGACGATGCTGCGCTACGAGCGGCGCCTGGCCAAGGCGCTCGCGCACGTCATCAATCTGCTCGATCCCGACGTGATCGTGCTCGGTGGCGGCATGTCCAATATCGATCGACTCTATGTCGATGTGCCGGCGCTTTGGGGACGGTGGGTGTTCTCGGAGCGCGTCGACACGCGGCTCGTGCGGCATCGGCACGGCGATTCGAGCGGAGTGCGCGGCGCCGCGTGGCTGTGGAACGGATGATGGTGGCGAGCGACTACATGTTGGGGTAGTTCGGGCCACCACCGCCTTCCGGCGTCACCCAGTGGATGTTCTGGCGCGGGTCCTTGATGTCGCAAGTTTTGCAATGCACGCAATTCTGCGCATTGATCTGTAAGCGCTTCGCTGGCCCGGCGGGCGCAGCGGCAGACGTTTCCGCAGTATCCACATCGACAAATTCATACACGCCGGCCGGGCAATAGCGCTGCTCGGGTCCATCGTAGATCGCTAGATTGATCGCGACGGGCACCGAGGCATCGCGCAACTGCAGGTGCGACGGCTGGTTTTCTTCGTGATTGGTGTTCGAGACGAATACCGACGAGAGCTTGTCGAAGGTCAGCACGCCGTCGTATTTCGGGTAGTCGATCTTCGGCATGTCTGCGGCGGGTTTGAGGCATTCGTTGTCCGGTTTGCCGTGATGCAGCGTCCAGCCCACCAACCAACCCAGGTGCAGGTCGTTGAGCCACATGTGGATGCCGCCATGGAGCGTGCCGGCCAACGCACCCCATTTGAAGCCGGGTTTGACATTGCGCACCTTGTGCAGGTCATCGTAGGCCCACGAAGCGCGGAACGATGCCGGGAATTCGGTCAGCTCATCGTGCTGGCGCTGCGCGCCGAGCGCGGAAAACGCGGCCTCCGCGGCGAGCATGCCGGTCTTCATCGCGTTGTGCGTACCCTTGATGCGCGGCACGTTGAGAAAGCCCGCTGCATCGCCGATCAGCGCCCCGCCGGCAAAGCTCAGCTTCGGGATCGATTGCAGCCCACCTTCGCTGATCGCCCGCGCGCCGTAGGCGAGGCGCTTGCCGCCATCGAAGGTTCCGCGGATGGCGGGGTGCGTCTTGTAGCGCTGGAACTCGTCGTAGGGCGAAAGGTGTGGATTCTCGTAGTTAAGGTGCACGACGAAGCCGACGGCAACCAGGTTCTCGCCGAAGTGGTACTGGAACGAGCCGCCACCGGTCCTGGAGTCGAGCGGCCATCCCTGCGAGTGCAAGACGAGTCCGCGCTGATGCTTGTCCGGAGCGACCTGCCACAGCTCCTTGATGCCGATGCCGTATTTCTGCGGATCGACGCCCTCGCGCAGCGCGAACTTCGTCATCAGTTCCTGCGACAGCGATCCGCGACAACCCTCGGCGAACAAGGTGTACTTGGCGTGCAGCTCCATGCCCGGTTGATATTCGGATTTGTGCGTGCCGTCTTTCGCGATTCCGACATCGCCCGTGGCGACCCCGCGCACGGCACCCGCTTCGGTATAGAGGATTTCCGACGCGGCGAAGCCCGGATAGATTTCGACGCCAAGCGCTTCAGCCTGCTGCGCGAGCCAGCGGCAGACGTTGCCCAGGCTCACGATGTAGCAGCCGTGATTGCCCATCAGCGGCGGCAGAGTCCAGTTCGGAATGCGTCGCGCCGTCGTGGCGCCGAGCACCAGAAAGCGGTCCTCGGTCACGGGTGTTTTGAGCGGTGCGCCTTGCGCGGCCCAGTCGGGGATGAGTTCAGAGAGCCCGCGGGGATCGATCACCGCGCCGGACAGGATGTGCGCACCGACCTCGGAGCCCTTTTCCAGTACGCATACGCCGACCTCGCGGCCGGCCGCCGCGGCGAGCTGCTTGAGCCGGATCGCCGCGGAAAGGCCCGCCGGGCCGCCGCCGACGATGACGACATCGTATTCCATGGACTCGCGTGCCACGAGCGTGCTCCTCCAGCGGTCTGAGGGACCGGCAGTCGGCGTCGATTATAATTCGATTTGCCCTGCCGGTTCCCTGCGATGACCTCGACTCGCCAACCCGTCCACACGACCGTGATCCCCATTCGCTGGGGCGACATGGACGCACAGGGACACGTCAACAACACGGTGTATTTCCGCTACATGGAGCAGGCGCGCATCGAATGGCTGGAGCGCATCGCGGCGCAGATCGGATCGTTCAGCTCGCCCGGCTCGGTCATCGTCAACGCGAGTTGCACCTTCATCGAGCCGATGGAGCACCCGGGCACGGTGGAGGTGCGCATGTTCGTGGGGGCGCCCGGGCGCTCGAGTTTCGACACCTACTACGAGCTGTGGGTCGGCACGCGCAAACACGCCGACGGCGCGGCCAAAATCGTGTGGGTCGACGGTGCAACGCACCGGTCGACGCCGCTGCCCGACGCGGTACGTGCGCTCTTCGGATGACTCGCTGCGGACCGAGCGATGGTTGAGCCTCTTTGGCGCCCATCCCCTGCGCGCGCGGCGCAGGCCAACCTGACCGAATTCGCGGCGCGCATCACGCAGCGGCATGGTGTGGCGCTGCCCGACTACGGCGCGCTATATGCCTGGTCGATCGCCGACCGCGCATTGTTCTGGCGCGAGTTGTGGGACTATGCCGTGGTCATCGGTGAACCCGGCGCGCGCACGTTGCAGGACGGCGAGCGCATGCCCGGATCGCGCTGGTTTCCGGACGCCAGGCTCAACTATGCGGAAAACCTCCTTGGCCGACGCGCGCGCGACGACGCGGGTGACGCGCTGGTGTTCTGGGGCGAGGACAAGGTCCAGCGGCGGATGTCGCACGCCGAGCTGTATGCGAACGTGGCGCGGACGGTGCAGGCCCTGCGTGCCGCGGGTGTGGTCAGGGGCGATCGCGTCGCGGGCTACCTGCCCAACATGCCGGAAGCAATCATCGCGACGCTTGCGGCCAGCGCGATTGGTGCCATCTGGTCGTCGGCGTCGCCAGACTTCGGCGTGCAGGGCGTGCTTGACCGCTTCGGCCAGATCGAGCCGAAGGTGCTGTTTACGGCTGACGCCTACTGGTACAACGGCAAGCCGCAGCCGATCATGGACAAGGTGGCGCGCATCGCCGAGCGCCTGTCGTCGCTCCGGCAGATCGTCGTTGCGCCTTATCTCGGCGCGTTCGCCCCGCCGCCGGAAGTTGCGATGCCTATCGCCGGTGCGGTCGCCTGGGACGACTTCCTGGCGCCGTTCGCGGCCGGCGCGATCGATTTCGAGCCGCTGCCTTTCGACCATCCACTGTACATACTCTATTCGTCGGGAACGACCGGCGTTCCCAAGTGCATCGTGCACGGCGCGGGGGGCACGCTGCTGCAGCACTTGAAGGAGCAGCGCCTGCACAGCGACCTGAAGTCCGGCGACCGGTTGTTCTACTTCACGACTTGCGGCTGGATGATGTGGAACTGGCTCGTATCCGGCCTCGCGTCGGGCGCGACGCTGTTGTTGTTCGACGGCGCTCCCTTCGTCGATCGGGGCAGGATACTCTGGGATCTCGCAGAAAAGGAGCGCATGACGCACTTCGGCACGTCTGCCAAGTATATCGATGCGCTGAAGAAGGCCGGATTGGTGCCGCGGAAGGACTACGCCCTCAGTGCACTGCGGGCGATGTTGTCGACCGGCAGCCCGCTCTCACCGGAAGGATTCGACTACGTCTACCAGTGCATCAAGACCGATCTTTGCCTGTCGTCGATTTCCGGCGGCACGGACATCGTTTCGTGCTTTGCGCTGGGATGCCCGACACGTCCCGTATGGCGCGGAGAGCTGCAGTGCCGTGGCCTCGGCATGAGCGTGGACGTCTACGATACGGATGGCCGGCCCGTGCGCGAGGAGAAGGGCGAGCTGGTCTGCACGTCGTCGTTCCCGTCGATGCCGATCGGCTTCTGGAACGATGCCGACGGCGCCAAGTACCGCGCCGCGTACTTCGAACGCTTCCCCGGGGTCTGGTGCCACGGCGACTTCGTGGAATTGACTGCGCACGACGGCATGATCATCTACGGACGTTCCGACGCGACGCTCAATCCGGGAGGCGTGCGCATCGGCACGGCCGAGATCTACCGCCAGGTCGAACAGCTCGACGAGGTGACTGAAAGTATCGTTATCGGCCAGGATTGGCCGCCCGGCGAGGTGGGAGATCTGCGCGTGGTGCTGTTCGTGCGCCTGCGCGACGGGCTCGCGCTTGACGACACGCTTATCGACCGCATCAAGAAACACATCCGCACCAACACCACGCCCAGGCATGTGCCGGCGAAGATCCTGCAGGTCAGCGACATTCCACGCACCAAGAGCGGCAAGATCGTCGAGCTCGCGGTGCGCAATGTCGTAAGAGGTGAGGAAGTGCAGAACCTCGAGGCGCTGGCCAACCCGGAAGCGCTGGATCAGTTCCGCGACCGGGCGGAGCTGAAGACCTGATGGACGTCTCGTACGACAAGCGTACGAGCTGGCGATGAACCTGATCGCGATCGTGTTGGCGCTCGCGCTCGAGCAATGGCGCTCCTTTCAGTGGCGGGCAGGCGTCGTGCAGGCTTTTCGTCGCTATGCGCGTGCGCTGGAACGGCGCTTCAACGCGGGTAGCGCGCAGCAAGGTGCGATCGCCGGCATGCTGGCGCTGGCGCCAGCGGTCCTGCTCGCTGCCATCGGCTATTGGGGTCTCGACCGAGTCAATCCGCTGCTCGGTCTGGCCTGGAATGTTTCGATTCTCTACCTGCTGGTAGGTTTCCGGAGCTTCAGTCACGCCTTCAGCGCGATCGCCGAAGCGCTGAAGGCGGGCGACGCGATTGTTGCACGCAAGCGGCTGGTGGCCTGGCGCGGAAGCGACGCGACCGGGGCCGCCAGTGGCGAGATTCCTAAGCTCGCCATCGAGCGCGGACTGCTCGATGTCTATCGCCACATCTTCGGGACGCTGTTCTGGTTCCTCGTGCTGCCTGGGCCGGGTGGCGCGGTGCTCTACCGCCTGACGACATTGCTGGTCGAGCAGTGGCACGGCGGCGCGGACACGCCGATGGGCATGCAGCTGGCGCGCTTCAGCGAGCCAGCGTCGCGCCTGCTGCATTGGCTCGACTGGATTCCCGTGCGGTTGACGGCGATGACCTTCGCCGTCGTCGGCGATTTCGAGGATGCGATCTATTGCTGGCGAACCCAGTCGAGGCAGTGGCCGTCGTTGCACGAGGGCATCCTGCTCGCCGCAGGAGCGGGCGCGCTGGGTTGCGAACTGGGCGGGACGCTGACGACCCCGACGGGAGAGCCCGAGTTCCGGCCGGAACTGGGCATGGGTGAAGTCGCCGACGCCGACACTATGCCGAGCGCGACGGGCCTCGCCTGGCGCGCCTTGCTGGTCTGGCTGGTGCTGCTGTTGCTGCTTACGCTCGCGAACCTCGCGCCGTAGCGCGCTGTCACCCGCTGCAGAACCTACGCCCAGGTGCGTGTGCGCCGGGCGCTGTCCGCGAGCAGTTGCCGCAGCAGCGCGACGCGCCAGGGCTTGATTTCACCGCGTTCGACCGCCGCCTGGACGACGCAACCCGGCTCCGAATCGTGGCGGCAATTGCGAAAACGGCAGTGGCCCAGCAGCGGACGCAGTTCCACGAACGCGGACGCAATGTGTTCGGGATCGAGGTGAGCCAGGCCGAACTCCTGCATGCCCGGGGAATCGACGATCCAGCTGTGCGCGTCGAGCGGATAGAGCGTCGTCTGCGTCGTCGTGTGGCGACCGGTCTGCAGCGCCGATGAGATTTCGCCGATCTTTGCCGCGGCGTCGGGCAGCAGCGCGTTGATCAGCGTCGACTTGCCCATCCCCGATTGCCCAATAAGCACGCTGCGCTGCTCCACCAGGAACGGCGCCAGTTCACGGGCATGATCGCGCGCACTGGTCCTGACGATGGCGTAGCCCAGCGCGGCCAACGGCGCCAGCCGCGGCTCGATCGCCGCGAAGCCCGGCAGGTCGGTCTTGTTCGCAACCACGATAAAACGGCAGCCGGTACTTTCGGCGGCGATGGTCCAGCGATGCACGAGTTCGTCGTCGTAGGGCGGATCGGGCGCGACGATGCCGAGTATCTGGGTGACGTTGGCGGCGATAAGTTTTTCGCGATGCGCGTCGGAGCGGTAACACAGTGTAGTGCGCGGCAGGATGTCGGTGATCACGCCATCGCTGCCCGCGCCAGTCTCGACTGCGACGCGGTCACCGCAGGCAATGGTCCGCGCGCGGCCGCGCAGCACGCACAGCGCCGTGCGTCCGTCGTCGAGCGCGACGGCATAGTGGCGGCGATGCGTCGAGGTGATGAGGCCGGTGGCCGCGGTCACGGCGCGAGCTGATCCGTCTTCGCGGCGCAAATGCAGTCGTTCTGCGTGACGCCGCCGGCGTCGTGCGTCGACCAGTCCACCACGACGTGCCCGTAATGCACCGACAGGTCGGGGTGATGGTCCTGCCGGTTGGCCATCCACGCCAGCGCGTTGACGAAGGCGATCGTGTGGTAGTAGTCCGCGAATGTGAATTTCCGGCGCAGACGCCTTTCCACGTGGCTCCACCCGGTGAGCGAGCCCAGTCGCTGCTCGAGTTCGGCTGGCGAGAGCAGCGGCGCTCCCGGCCGGCAATCGAGCGCGGCCAGAGCATGGGCGTCGGGTGGGGCAGTGGGGTTCATCGGCGCGTCCTCATTGAAAGTGGTAGTACTTCTGATTCAGATACGCCGCAATGTGCTCTTCTTCCTCCGGAAAATAGCCGGCACCGAGCTCGGTGTTGCAGTAACGGATCTGCGCCATGAGCTGTGCCGCCGAGCGCACCTTGCGGTCCGCGCGCAGGTAGATGCGATCGGCGTTGCCGTCGAAACGGCGCGCGTGGCAGGCGACGCAGTCGCGTGTGGCGACAGGCTCGCCGAGCGCGGCGTCGCCGTTGCGAAAGCCGTCCGCGTTGCCTTCGGCGCCGGCAGCTGCGCTCCATGCCGCAATGGCAGCCACGAGCAGTCGTCGCATCGACATGGTGGGACCGGCGCGTCAGTCTGCCGCCGCTTCGAGCCGTGCGATGCGTATCGCAGCCGGCGGGTGCGAATCGTAGAAGGCCGAATGCAACGGGTCCGGCGTCAGCGTATTGGCGTTGTCTTCATACAACTTGACCAACGCGGTGACGAGTGCCGAGGCGGAGGCATTGCGCGCGGCGTAGGCGTCGGCCTCGAATTCGTGCTTGCGTGAGTACAGCGACGCCAGCGGCGCGGCGAGGAAGGTGAAGACGGGCAGCGCAAGCATGAACAGCACCAGCGCCACGCCGTAGCGCGGCGCCGGCCCGGGGACGCCGAGGCCGGCGTAGAACCAGGGCTGGTCGACCAGCCATCCCAGGAGTGCCAGCACGAGCAGGCTGCCCGCTGCGAACCACGCGGTGCGCTTGAGGACATGCCGAAGCTTGAAGTGTCCCAATTCGTGCGCGAGCACGGCTTCAACCTCATCGACCTGGAGTCGCGACAGCAGCGTGTCGAAGAAGACGATGCGCCGCGCCGCGCCGAAACCGGTGAAATAGGCGTTGCCGTGGCTCGAGCGCTTCGAACCGTCCATGACGAACAGCCCCTTCGCCGCGAACTTGCAACGCTCGAGCAGGCGCTCGACGCGTTCCTTGATGCCGGCGTCCGCCAGCGGCTCGAACCTGTTGAACAGCGGCGCGATCAACATCGGGTAGAGCGCCAGCACGAGCAACTGAAACGCGATCCATGCCACCCAGGCGTACAGCCACCACCACGGACCGGCGCGGGCCATGAGCCAGAGCACCAGCGTCAGCAACGGCACGCCCAGCGCAATCCCGATCGCCGCGCCTTTCACGAGGTCGAGCAGCCACAGGCGCATGGTCATGCGATTGAAGCCGAAACGCTGCTCGACAACGAAGGTGCGATACCACGACAGCGGCAGGGCGACGATCGCGCCGAGAACCGTGACCGCGATCACGAGCGCAACGCCCTGTCCCAGCGCGCCGATCGGCAACGCGGCGATCCACGCGGCGAGCGCCGCAACGCCGCCACCGAGCGTCAGCGCGAGCAGGACGGCGGCGTCGACCGAGGTGTCGATCATGGAGAGCCGGACGCGCGCACGGGTATAGTCGGCGGCCTTGTGGTGCGCCTCCAGCGTGATCTTCCCGGCGAAATGCGCGGGTACGGTCGCGCGATGCAGCTGCACATGGCGCAGCTGTCGCCGCGCGAGCCACAGTTGCAGCACGACCGAGATGCCCAGCGCGAGCAGGAACATCGTAGTGAACAGGGTTGCGGAATTCGACATGCGATGCGGAGATCGGGGTGTGTGCGAGAATAGCCATCATTTTACGCCAACTCGACCGCCGTCATGCCGCAGGACGCCAATCACCTGATCTGGATCGACATGGAAATGACCGGCCTGCGGCCGGAGGTGGATCGCATCATCGAAGTCGCGCTCGTCGTCACCGACGGCAATCTGACGACGATTGCCGAGGCGCCGGTGCTGGTCGTGCATCAGGATGAGCCGACGCTCGCCGGCATGGATTCCTGGAACCAGGGCACGCACGCGCGCTCCGGACTCATCGACAAGGTGCGCGCGTCGACACTCGACGAGGCGGTGGTGCAGACGCGCATGCTCGACTTCCTGCGCGAGCACGTGCCGCCACGGGTGTCGCCGATGTGCGGCAACACGATCTGTCAGGACCGGCGCTTTCTCGCACGCTGGATGCCGGCACTGGAAGACTACTTTCACTACCGCAATCTCGATGTGTCGACGCTTAAGGAACTGTGCAAGCGCTGGCAGCCGGACATCGCGAAGGGCTGGATCAAGCAGGGCAAGCATGAAGCGCTGGCCGACATCTACGAATCGATCGACGAGCTCAAGTACTATCGGGGCACGTTCATCCGCTCGTGAAGTTCTGCAGCAACTGCGGCTCGTCCGCACTCGAGTTTCGCGTTCCCGACGGCGATACGCTGCCGCGCCACGTCTGCGCCCAATGCGGGACGATCCACTACCAGAATCCCAAGATCGTCGTCGGCTGCCTGCCTGAATGGCAAGGCCAGGTGCTGCTGTGCAAGCGGGCGATCGAGCCGCGACTGGGGCTGTGGACGCTGCCCGCGGGGTTTCTCGAGAACGGCGAGTCGCTCGCTGCTGGAGCGCTGCGCGAAACCCTGGAGGAAGCAGACGCGCGGGTTGCCATCGACAGCCTCTACACGGTCATCAGCTTGCCGCACATCAACCAGGTCTACGTGATGTTCCGTTCGACGCTCGCCGACCTGGCATTCGGGCCGGGCACCGAGAGCCTTGAGGTCGCACTATTTCGCGAAGAGGACATCCCGTGGGATCAACTGGCTTTCCGCACGATCGGCCGCACGTTGCGCTGCTATTTCCTCGATCGCAAGCTCGGCTCGTTTCCGGTGCACGTCAGTACCATCGATCGCCGCGTCCCGCTCAAGCCCGACGTCGTCGGCGCCGCTTAGCTTATCTGCTGGCGGCGCAGGGCCGCACGCTGACCACGTCGCCGTCGGCGGGCTGCCATCCGAGCACCGTGGCCAGCGCCTCGCAACGTTGCTTCCAGCACAATTGGTAGTCCGCCGTGTACGTCGAAAACGTTAGCCGCAGTTCCAGCAGCGCATCTCCATTGGCGCGCCAGTGCCACCAGCCACGCTCCAGGACGGCGCCGGGGGGAGGTTCCATGCCGGCGCCCAGGCCCTGGAGGCGCGCTGCAGTCAACTCGATCCTGTCACCGACAACCCGGTACGACTCTTCCCAGCGCGTTTTCTCGACCGAGTGATTCCAGGCGATGCTGAATTCGTCGGTCGGCAGCGTTGCCTGTACGATGCCGGCGAGCAACAGGCAGACCGCGTCCACCCGGGCTCGTCAGCTGGGTGCGGCATTCGCCGCGGCGCGCGTGCGGTACACGTGCCAGACGATGAACAGCGCGCCGAGCGCGAACCCGGACTCGTCGGTCCACGGAATCGCGAGGACGAGCAGGAAGGCGGCAGCGGTCGCGACGATTCTCTCCATCCAGTTGAGCGGCCCGCGCAGGTACCCGACTGCCGCCGAGCCCCAGAGAATGATGGCGACGATCGCCTTGAACACGACGTAGGCGGTGTCGACCCACGTACCGCCCTGTAGCATCAGCGCCGGGTCGTATACGGCCATGTACGGGATCACGAAGCCGGCGATCGCGATATGCGTGGCCTTCCAGCCGATGCGCATGGGCGATGCCTTGGCGATGGATGCCGCGGCGAACGCCGCCAACGCTACCGGCGGAGTCAGATCGGCCATGATGCCGAAGTAAAACACGAACATGTGCGAAACGATCAGCGGAACCTTCAGCGTGAGCAACGCGGGCGCCGCGATTGCGCTGGTGATGATGTAGTTCGGAATGGTCGGAATCCCCATTCCCAGCACCAGGCACACCGCCATCGTGAGCAACAGCGACAGGAACAGACTCTTGGCGCCGACCTCGAGCACGAAGCCCGCGAAATTGGACGCCGCGCCGGTGAGCGTCAGCACGCCGATGATGACACCGACGATGGCGCACGCTATCCCGACGGCGATCGCCTGCTTCGCGCCGTCGATCATGCTGCCGCGCATGATGGCCAGGGTGTCGCGGCCGCCGCGGATGACGAAATTGACCGCCACCAGGATGGTGATCATCGCGATCAACGGCCAGATGCCGTACTTGAAGAAACTTGCGGTGGCGAGTCCGAGAATCATCCAGAACACGATCCTGAACAGCATCGAGTTGAACCCGGATGCGATGCCGACGCCGAGGATCAGCATGGCAGTCAGGGCGAGTCCGACGATGCCCGAAAACATCGGCGTGAAGCCGTCGAACAGCATGAACACGAGCACTGCGAGCGGCAGCATCAGGTACCACTTGTCGCGGATCGCGTGCCATGGGTTGGGGCAATCGGCCTTCGGCAGCCCGTGCAATCCCTTGCGGCCGGCTTCGAGATGGACCATGCAAAATGCCGTCAGGTAATACAGAAAAGCCGGAATCACCGCAGCTTTGACGATTGTCACGTAGGGCACGTTCAGCGTCTCGGCCATGATGAAGGCGACGGCGCCCATCACCGGCGGCATGATCTGTCCGCCCATCGACGCGGTCGCCTCGACTGCACCAGCGAAGACCGACGAGTAGCCGAAGCGCTTCATCAGCGGAATCGTGAACTGGCCGACGGTGAGTACGTTGGCGACGCCCGAACCGCTGATCGTGCCCATCAGGCCGGAAGAAATCACCGCAACTTTCGCCGGGCCGCCGCGCGCGTGGCCGACGAAGCCGAGCGCGATGTTGTTGAACAGGCTGATCATCCCGGCGTGCTCGAGAAACGATCCGAAGAGAATGAACAGGAAGATGTACGTCGCCGACACCAGCGTCGGGATGCCGTAGATGCCTTCGGTACCGAGGAAAAGCTGGCCGACGATCTGGTCGAAACCGTAGCCGCGATGCGCGATCGCGGATGGCAGGTACTGCCCGAACAGACCGTAGGCGAGGAAGGTCCCACACACGATCGGCAGGGCGAGGCCAAGTACGCGGCGCGCGGCTTCGAACAGCATCAGGATGACGAGCGTGCCGACGACCAAGTCGGCAACGGTCGGATCGCCCGAACGCTGGATCAGCGCGGCCTCGAACACCCAGTGGTAGAACGCGAGCGCAAAACCCAGCGCTGCGAGCACCGCGTCGTACCACGCGATGCGGTGGCGATCGGCGCTATTGCCGACGGGGTAGATCAGGAAGGACAGCAGCAGCAGGAAGCCGACGTGCAGCGACCGCGTCACCAGGCTGGACAGCGGGCTGAATGCGGCGATGAACAGCTGGTACGTCGAGAACGCAAGCGCGGCGCCGGCGACGATCTTCCATGCGATCCCGCTGAGTTCGCGCTTGATGCCGGTCTCATCGAACGCAGCATCGCTGGCGGCGTGGGACGTAGCGGATGCTTCGGGCTCGGCCATGGCTGCTCGCGTCTGGACCCGGGCGCTACTTGATCACGCCGACTTCCTTGTAATATTTCTCTGCACCGGGGTGCAGCGGAACCGGCATGCCGTCAAGCGCATGCTTGAGGTCGATCGACTTCGCGGCCGAGTGCGCGGCCGCGAGCTGATCAAGGCTGGTCCACAGCGCCTTGGTCATGGCATAGACGGTGTCGTTGCTCAGGCCGTCGTAGGTCACGAGGTAATTCTGCACGGCAGCAGCCGGAACGTCGGCGGTCTGGCCGCGATAGGTATTGGCGGGGATGACCGCCGGCAGATACGCGGGGTCGTTCGTCTTCTTGATGATGTCGGCGGGAATCGGAACGACGACGATGTCCACCGAGGTCGCCAGGTCGCGCAGCGCGGAGACGCCGAGGCCGGCCGATTGGAGCGTGACGTCGAGCTGCCGATTCTTCATCAGCTCCACGCTTTCGCCGAAAGGCAGGTACTCGACCTTGGCGAAGTCCTTGTACGACAGCCCGGCGGCGGCCAGTATCGCCCGCGCATTCAACTCGGTCCCGGATTTCGGTGCGCCAACCGAAATGCTCTTGCCCTTCATGTCTGCGAGCGTCTTGATGCCGGAATCCGCGCGAGCAACGATCTGGACGTAGTTCGGGTAGATGGCGGCGATGCCGCGCAGTTTCTTCAGCGGCGTCTTGAAGCCCGCGTCTTCGGTGCCTTTCCAGGCATCGGACAGCGAATCGCCCAGCGTGAACGCGATCTCGCCACGGCCGGCCTGCAGCAGATTGAGGTTTTCGACCGATGCCTTGGTCGCCTGGACCGAGGTCTTCACCGCCGGAAGTTGCTTGCCGATGCTGTTGGCGAGCGCGACACCGAGCGGGTAGTAGACGCCGCTGGTGCCGCCGGTCAGGACGTTGATGAACTGGTCAGCCGCGAGCGCCGGTGCGGCAACCAGCGCCAATACCAGTGAACATCCGGCCACACTGCGTGAGATCGTGCGCATGCATCCTCCGAATATTGAATTTTGCGCCGCTGTCGGCTACGCCGAGCGTGCCGCTTCGTTGAGCGGCCGAGGCGGGGGATTATAGCGCAGCGGCGGCGGAACGCTGGACGGGCCGGAATCGCCATGACAACATTCTCGTATCTATTGCCAGGTCGCCAAGCCCCACGATGCGCAACATCGATCGTATGTTCGAGCGTTACGGCGAGTTCCACCGCAACCCGACCAACAAGGCGATCCACTGGCTGTGCGTGCCGCTGATAGTGTGGAGCCTGCTCGGCATGCTGTGGGCCACATCGCCGATCATCGCGTATGTCGCCGTTGCCGGGTCGCTGCTGTTCTATGCGTGGCTATCGCCATCGCTCGCGGTGGGCATGCTCGGTGTCATCGCGCTGATGTTCTATCCGCTGACGTTGCTCGGCGGTCGCGTGCTGATCGTCAGCGTCGTGGTATTTGTCGTCGCGTGGATCGGCCAGTTCATCGGCCACGTCGTCGAAGGACGCAAGCCCGCGTTCCTCGAGGATGTTCGTTCGCTGCTGGTCGGGCCGGTGTGGCTGCTCGGATTCGTCTACCGGCGCTTCGGTATCGCGTACTGATCGGCGCGCCGCAATGGTCGGTGTGGTTGCCTCAGGCAACGACCCGGACCCCGGCGGTTGCCAGTGCCCGATGCAATGCGTCGATGTGCGCGCGGCCTGTGGTCTCGACCACGCACACCACGCGCACCTCGGACAGGTCGGGCCCCGAGAAAGCCCGATCGTGCGTGATCTCCTTGATGCTCGCGCCGGTGGAAGCAATGACGTCGGCGAGCCGCGCCAGGCCGCCGGGCCGATCCGTGATCGACACGGTAAAGCGGGCGAGCCGGCCGTCGGCGACCAGGCCGACTTCGATCACGCGGTCGAGCATGGTCAGGTCGATGTTGCCGCCGCACAGCACGAGCACCACGCGCTTGCCCTTTAGTTCCGGAACCTTCCCGGCGAGAAAGGCGGCCAATGGGGTCGCGCCGGCGCCTTCGACGACGCTCTTCTCGAGTTCGATCAGGCGCAGAATCGCCAGCGCGATCGACGCCTCGTCGACGGTCACGACGCGATCGACCACGCCTTGCAGCGCGGCGAACGCGTGCGCGCCGATGCGGGACACCGCCAGGCCGTCGGCCAGCGTCGCCTTGAGTCCGACCTCGACCGGATTGCCCGCGGCCATTGCCGCGACCAGGCTGGCCGCATGCTCGGCCTCGACCCCGATGACGCGCACGTCGGGCCGCAGCGCCTTGGTCGCGGTCCCGATGCCTGCAATGAGACCGCCGCCGCCGACCGGAACGACGATGGCCTCGACTTGCGGCGTCTGCTCCAGGATTTCGAGCGCCATCGTGCCCTGACCGGCGATGACCGCGGGGTTGTCGAACGGGTGCAGGAAGTTGAGGCCTTCGCGCTGCGCGAGTTCTTCGGCCTTCTGCCTTGCTTCGTTGAGGTCCGCGCCATGCAGGACGACGGTGGCGCCCAATGCGCGGCAGTTGCTGACCTTGATGAGCGCTGCGAATTGAGGCATTACAACGGTGACCCGTGCGCCGAGCAGGCTGCCGTGGTACGCCACGCCGAGCGCATGATTGCCTGCTGACGCGGCGACGACCCCGCGCTGGCGCTGTTCCGGCGTGAGCAAGGCCAGCGCGTTGCGCGCACCGCGCTCCTTGAAGCTGCCGGTGCGCTGCAGATAGTCGAGCTTGCAGAAGATGTGCGCGCCGGTCAGTTGCGACAGCGGAATGGACTCGACGCACGGCGACTCGTAGATGCCGCCGGCGATGCGTGCCCGCGCGCTTTGGATGTCGGCGAGCGTGAGCGGCGCGTTATGCAAGCTCACTTCCCGGTTTCGTTCTGCAGCCAGTTGCCGATGACGCGTTCCATCCCGACTCCCCGCGGCGCGAATCCGCAAGCCGTGTAGAACGCTTCGGCATCGTCGGTGAACAGATACAGGTGCTGCCCGGCCAGCCCCTCGCAAAGCAGTTCGAGCATGTGCCTGCCGATGCCGCGGCGGCGGTAGGCCGAATGCGTCCACATGTCGACCAGGTACGCGTTGCAGACGCCGTCCGAGATGACGCGTCCGGTGCCGACGATGCGCTCACCGTCGCGACCGAACACGCAACGGTAGCTGGCGCCGAAGGAACGCGCCATCTGCTCCGGAGTCCGTCCGTTGTCGAAATAGTCGGTGGCGAGGTCGGCCTTGAGCGCGGCCCAGTCGATGTCCGCGAGAGACGTTGCGTACTCGATGGCCATCAGCGTGCGTCCGTTGGCACTTGTCATCAGAACGGCAGATCGCGACCGGGTAGCGATGCGTTGAGTACCCGGCGGAATTCGCCCTGGATCCGCTTGAGCGCGCGCTCGTTGTCGGCTTCGAATCGCAACACCATCACCGGCGTGGTATTCGAGGCGCGCGCAAGGCCGAAGCCGTCTGCGTATTCGACGCGAATGCCGTCGATGCGGATCACGTTCGCCGCGCCGGGAAACTCTGCCGACTCGGCCATGGCAGCGATGAGCTGGTGCGCG
The DNA here is from genome assembly GCA_963726915.1 of uncultured beta proteobacterium. Taxonomy (GTDB): domain Bacteria; phylum Pseudomonadota; class Gammaproteobacteria; order Burkholderiales; family Casimicrobiaceae; genus PALSA-1003. The sequence continues at coordinate 423,434 of CAVSEA010000026.1, read as the reverse complement.
GATGTCTCGTTGCAGGCGACGTTGAGCTCGGGCGTGCTGACGCTGTCGGGCAGCGCTTTCAGCACTTCGGAGGCGTCGGCATCGCGCGAGACGATTTCCAGCAGTCGGGCACCTGCGTAAAGTCCGTCGTCGAAGCCGTACCAGCGCTCCTTGAAGAAGGTATGGCCGCTCATTTCACCGGCGAGCAGTGCGCCGGTCTCCTTCATTTTCGACTTGATCAGCGAGTGCCCCGTTTTCCACATCAACGGTTTGCCGCCGCGACTCGCAATCCAGGGCTGGAGATTGCGCGTCGACTTCACGTCATAGATTACCGTCGCGCCTGGGTTGCGCGAGAGCACGTCGGCGGCGAACAGCATCAACTGCCGGTCGGGATAGATGATCGTTCCATCGCGCGTGATGACGCCAAGGCGGTCGCCGTCGCCGTCGAAGGCGAGCCCGAGTTCGTTGTCGCTGGTTGCCAGGCAACGGATCAGGTCCTGCAGATTCTTCGGCTGCGACGGGTCGGGGTGATGATTGGGGAAGTGCCCGTCGACTTCGCAGAACAGCTCGGTGACCGTGCAACCGAGCCGGCGGAACAACTCGGGCGCGTAAGCGCCGGCGACGCCGTTGCCGCAATCGACCGCGATGTTCATCGGCCGCGCGAGCCGCAGGTCGCCGACGATGCGCTCGAGGTAGGCAGCCGCGACGTCGGCTTCGCTTGCGCGGCCGGCGCCGCGCCGCAGGTCACCCGCCTCGATGCGTGCCTTGAGGGCCAGGATATCGTCGCCGGCAAGCGTGTTGCCCGCGATGACCATCTTGAGCCCGTTGTAATCGGGCGGGTTGTGGCTACCGGTGACCATGACGCTGCACTGCGTGTCCAGGTGCTGTGCGGCGAAATAACTCATCGGCGTCGTGACCAGGCCGATGTCGATGACGTTCGCGCCGCTGGCGCGAATGCCGGCGGCCAGTGCTGCGGACAGATCGGGCCCGGAGAGGCGCCCGTCGCGGCCGACGACGAGAGTATCGCGTCCGCGGTCAAGGGCGAGCGAGCCCAAGGCTTGTCCGATCGCCTGCACGACGGGTGCCGTCAGCGATTTGCCGACGACGCCGCGGATGTCATAGGCTTTGAAAATTTCGTTCGCAAGCAGCATGAATGCCAAGCGTGAGAAAGGGTTGGGTCGGGTGGCGGCGTTTGTGCGACAGCACGACACCTGGACGCGCCGTGACGGACGCGCCCATGGGTTGCACTATCGAGTCTGCCGGAAGAATTGTATCAGTCGCGCCGGCAGCCACTCCACATTGCCGGGAAACGGTGCGGCGGGAAATCCCGCGTGACCGCCATCCTCGGGTTGTTCGAGCAGGACATCGGGTCCCACGTCAGCCGTCCCGGGCAGCGAGCGCGCGGGAATGAACGGATCGTTCCTGGCGTTGAGAACCAGCGTGGGGACGACGATATGCTCGAGCCACGGCTTGCTGCTCGCGCGTGTCCAGTAGTCCACAGTACCGGCGAAGCCATGCAGCGGTGCCGTTACGGCACCGTCGAAGTCGTACATGGATCTGACGCGCCGGATCGTGACGCCATCGAGCATGCCGGGAAAACGTTGCGCCATGGTCAGCGCCTTGGGCACCAGCGTGCGCTGGAACATGCGTGAATACACGCGGCTGAAGCCCTGTTCGATCGCGATGCCGGCGGCATTCAGGTCGAGCGGCGCCGACACTGCGGCGGCGGTAGCGACCAGCTTGGTGGCGCGCTCCGCCGCCCGGCCGAGCCAGTTGAGCAACGCACTGCCGCCGAGCGACACGCCCACCACATGCAGCGGCCCGGTCGGCGCGAGTGCGCGAATCGTGGCCAACATCCAGCCGACTTCCGCGTGATCGCCCGAATGGTACGCACGGGGCAGGCGATTGGGCTCGCCGCTGCAGCCGCGAAAATGCGGGACGACACCGCGCCATCCCAGCGTGCGCACGTGCTGCATCAGCGCGGCAGCGTAGTGCGACGATGCACTGCCTTCCAGTCCGTGAAACAGGACTACCAGCGGCGCCGACTCGTTACCGGGGCCTTCAAGCCAGTCGAAGTCGACGAAGTCGCCGTCCGGCGTATCGATGCGCTGGCGCCAGTAGGCCAGCCTTGGCCGGCGCAGGAGCGCGGGGTAGATGCTTTGCAGGTGCCCGCCGGGCAGCCACGCCGGCGCCCGGTACTCGCCAGGAGGCGCGCTCATCGTTTTAGCGCGCGCTCCATGCGGTTGGCGATGGTCTTGAGAATCTTGATGCGTGCATAGCGCTTGTCCTCGGCCTCGACCAGCGTCCACGGCGCGATTTCGGTGCTGGTGCGATCGACCATGTCGCATACGGCCACTTCGTATGCGCTCCACTTCTTGCGATTGCGCCAGTCGTCGGCCGTGATCTTGAATTGCTTGAATGAAGTTTTCTCGCGCGCTTTGAAGCGTCGCAGCTGCTCCGCCTTGCTGATCTGGAGCCAGAACTTGACGACGATCGCGTTGCTTTGCACCAGTTGCTCTTCGAACTCGTTGATCTCCTCGTAGGCGCGCATCCAGTCGGTCGGCGTGCACAGCTGCTCGACCCGCTCTACCAGCACGCGCCCGTACCAGGAGCGGTCGAAGATGACGATGCCTCCGCGTCCCGGGACCTGGCGCCAGAAACGCCAGAGGTATGGATGCGCGCGATCTTCTTCGGTCGGGGCCGCGATCGGCACGGTGACATACTGGCGCGCATCGAGCGCACCGGTGACGCGGCGGATGGCGCCGCCCTTGCCGGCGGCGTCCACGCCTTCGAACACGACGATCAGCGAATGATCCGCGAAGCGCTTGTGGCGCGAGAGCCTCGCCAGTTTGCCCTGGTACTTGCCGATGTCGTCGTCGTACTCCTTCTCCGAAAGCTTCTTGCTGAGGTCGAGGGTGCGGATCAGCTTGACGTTGTCGACAACCGCCGGCGTCGGCGGTGTCACTGCGTGCCTCGGTATGGCAGGCTCTGCAGCAAGGACGTTGTTGATCGCAGTGAGCAGGATCTTGCCGACCGTCAGATTGCGATAGCGTTCGTCGGTACCTTCGACCACGTACCACGGCGCAGCGCCAGTCGACGTCTCGCGCAGCAAATGCTCCCACAGCAGGTGCCTCGTGCTGTAGAGGTGGAATGCGCGCCAGTCCTCCCGGGTCACTTGCCATTTGGTGCGCGGATCGCTGTCGAGCGCGGTGAGCCGCTTTTTCTGTTCCTGCTTGGACAAATGGATCCAGTACTTCAGCAGCACCATGCCTTCGTCGGTCAGCATCAGTTCGACGCGGCGAATCTGCTCCATGTGCGCATGCAGACGCGCTTCGCTGATCCTGCCGAGTGCACGTCCGACCAGCAGCTCGTTGTACCAGGCATTCATGAAGATGCCGACCCTGCCGCGCGGCGGCAGCGCTCGCCAGTAGCGCCACGTCGGCGGCCGTTCGAGTTCCTCCTCGGTGCGCGGGCCGAAGGCGACGACGCGAATGAAGCGCGGGTCCATCCATTCGGTCAGCTTGTTCGCGGTCTCGCCGCGACCCCCTGATTCAACACCCGAGATGACGAGCAGGACGGGGCCACGTCCGGATCGGGACAACTCGTACTGCGCATTGAGCAGTGCTTCGCGCAGTTTCGGTTCCTCGCGTGCGTACGCGCTCTTCGATATCGCGTGACCGATTTCGGCAGACTCGAGCATCGTTGTGTCCTCTTATAGCCAGAACGGCTTGAGCTTGGCGAACGCACGGGCCGCCTTGTCGGCGCGCGCCAGTTCGGCCGCGGCGATGGCGATGCCCCATCCACGCACGATACCGGCAGTATGGGCGTTGCGCCCGACGCTGGAGCCGGCAGGAACAAGCTCGTCGAGCAGATGGTCGGCCGTGGCGATATCGTTGAGCACGCCTAGCGCGCCCTGCAGCTTCGCCAATGCCTCGATGTAGCGGGCGGCACGCGTGCCGCGGTACAGCGGCGCGAAGAACTCGGCCGCGTAACGCAGTCTTCTTGGCGGCGAGCCGAGCGCGATGCCGCTCGGCCGGCGCGAGCAATCGCAACCGCTTGCTGCGCTTGCGCAGTTGCCGATCGCGCAGCGCCAGCGTCGTCGCGGCCAGGGCGCGGGCCGACGGCGGCGCAGCGTCGTTCCCGCCAGGCACCGCGACGCTGGCGAGCATGGCGGCCAGAGCGAGCAGCAGGCGCGTCACGCGCGGCGAGCGGACTGCCTCCATTACGGCGGCCCGATGCGCGGCGCGTAGCTTGGTGGCGCGCGCCTTGAGCCGTCCCAGGTCGCGGCGCAGCTGGGGCCCGGTCAGCTGGGCTGCGATCGGGCCCAAGGTTTCCGCCGCGAAGACGTCCCAGTCGCGCGCGACCCCGGCGACGCTGGCGAGCCACTGCAGGTCCTGGTCGAACTCCGCAAGCGATACCGGCGGATCGAGCGTGGCAAAGAATTTGAGCAGCGATCGCAATCGCCTTACGCCGACGCGAAGCTGGTGCACGAATTCCGCGTCGCCTCCGGCGGCGATGCCTTCCGCATTGGCACCAATCTGGCGCAGGCAATCCGCACCCACGGCGGCAAAAGCCATCGCGGCCGGGATGTTCGGCGGCCATCGGCACGCGCGATGCGCGTATCGGTTCGAAGGTCCCACCACCAGCGAGGGTGTATCCGCGCTCCGCTTTGCTCAGATGCGCCACGCGGACGGGCAGGTCGGCTGCCAGCGCCTGCGCCAGTTCGTACAGATGTCGCGTGTCGCCGGCGCTCCATTCGATCTCGATTTCGGAGATCGCTGCGCGCCGCGGGCCTGCACGGATCGTGCCGACGTCGAGGCAGAGTTTTGCGCGCGTGCCGTCCGCGAACACAAGCGCTTGCGACGTGCGCCGGATATCGGTGGTGAACACTGGCTTGAGGTCGCCGGCCACCGTCGCGAACAACTTTTTCCAGCGCGTCGTCGCCAACAGCGCCGCGTCCAATAGGGGGCGCGCCAGCGGCCACTCGTATTCGATCCGCTGGTGCAGCCCGGCGACGGCGCTGCCTTCACCCTTGGCGGTCTGCAGCCAGCGCCGTCCCGCGCGCCGTAGCCGCAGGGTGACGCCGGATTTCTGCAGGCGCCGGTCTGGCGTGTCGTAGTAGCGGCTGACCACGCCGACGGTGCGGGCGCGTCCCTCGAGCAGGGGCGCGACGGCGGGGTGACGGCGGACGCTGGCGAGCAGGGCGGGCTCCAGCGCCAGCTTGAGCTCAATCTCCTGCGGCGGCTTCGCGCTGGAATCCATGCCGGAGTCGGCTTCGGAAACGCGCTCGGCGCCGATCAATGCGGCGCGTACTTGCCCGCCAGGGCGCTGCGCTTGAGATAGGTTTCGCGCGCGAGCGCGACGTCCTCGAGAAAATGCGGCAGCTCGGACATCAGCAGCGCCTGCGGGCCGTCGACCAGCGCGTTGGCCGGATCAGGGTGAAAGTCGACCAGCACCATGTTCGCTCCGGCAACGACGCCCTGCGCGACGACATGAAATATATCGAGCATTCCGTCCGGCGCCACCGACCGGGTGCCCACCGAATGCGAGGGATCGATGCACACCGGCATGCGCGTCAACCGCTTGACCACCGGCACGTGCGAGAAGTCGACGAAATTGCGATGCGGATCTCCCATGTTGGTCTTCATGCCGCGCAGCCCGAAGACCACCTTGCGGTTGCCCTCCGACGCCAGATACTCGGCGGCGTTCAGCGACTCGTCCAGCGTGATGCCGAAGCCGCGCTTGATCAGAACCGGAAATTCCTGCTGCTTGCCCACCAGCTTCAGCAGTTCGAAATTTTGCGTGTTGCGCGTGCCGATCTGCAGCATGACGCCGGTGGCATCGCCGGTCGCCGCGAGTGCGGCGCGGATCTCGTCGATGTGCGACTCATGCGTGATCTCCATGGCGATGACCTTGATGCCGTACTTGCCCGCCAGTTCGAACACGTAGGGCAGGCACGACGCGCCGAAGCCCTGGAATGCATAGGGATTGGTCCGCGGCTTGTACGCGCCCATGCGCGTGCAAACCTGGCCATGTGCCTGCAACGCCTTCATCATCGCCTCGACCGAGCCGGGCGAGTCGACGGCGCACAGGCCCGCGAACACGTTCAGCGTGTCCTGCCCGAATTTGACGCCCTTGTACTCGAAGGACGTGGGGCGGTCGTCGCCTTGCTTGTGGCGCCCGAGGACGCGGTAGGCCTCCGACACGCGTACGACCCTGGCCACGCAGGGCAATACCTGCATCTGCTCTACCGTCAGCGCGCCGGTGTTGCCGATCAGGTAGATCTCGGTCAGCGTCACCTCGGCGCCGACCTCCCGGTGTACCCGGTATTTGATGCCCGGCAAGCGGTCGAGCTGACTGCTCAAAATCCTGTAATCGTTGCTTTCAGGGGCGGAATTGGGTTCGAGGATGAGGATCATGGCAGCGCCCGGAAACAGGGTTTTCCGTGAAAATTCAGAAATTTGCCCTATTTTAGCGCGAAAGCGCGCCATGCCATGTTGCGGTGCATGTTAAAAATATGCGACACCTTGCAGCGGGCTGTCCACGAATTCATTGCCTGCGGCGTTAACGGTGCCGTAGACTGGCCATGAATCGCCTCTACTCATCCCCAACGATCCTCGGAGAACCTGATGAAAAAGCTGTTGACCCTGTCCCTGCTGAGCCTGCTTGCCTCGGGCGGCGCCTTTGCCGCTACCGATCCGGCCCCGAATCCCCAGCAGGAAAAGATGAAGGCGTGCCAGGCGCAAGCGACCGAAAAGAAACTCGAAAAGAAGGCGCGTCAGGACTACGTCAATACCTGCCTCAAGGCGAAGCCGGAGAGCAAGATGGCCATGTGCAACAAGAAGACGGCAGGCATGAAGGGCGACGAGCGGAACAAAGCGCAAAGCGAGTGCATGAAAGCGGCCTGACCAGGGTCCCGAATACGGCTGGGTGACCTCCTGTCCACCCGGCCGCACTGACAAGGCGGCGCCGGAGCAATCCGGTGGCCGCCTTGTTTTTTGTGGTGCCCTGAATTCGTTGGCGCCACCCTCACCGTTTGCATCATCCGTGCGTCTGATGTGCCCAGGTTCTCCGGCGGCGTTAATGACGGTGCGGCCATGACAATTCCGTCGGGTCGCGCCAATCAACAAACCGTTAAGGAGACGATGATGAAACTGAAGATGCTCGTGACTGCTTTGCTGGCGACGTTTCTCGGAATGGGCGCCGGCCTCGCGCAGGCGGACGACGCTGTGGCCAAACCGAAGTCCACGCGTACCGCAGCACCGCCTGCCGCGGCCGCGCCACCGGCCGCGCCGGTGGTGGTGTCCCAGCAGGACAAGATGCGCCAGTGCTCGAAGCAGGCGTCCGGCAAGAAGGGGGCGGAGCGCAAGGATTTCATGAAGACCTGTCTGTCGAAAAAGGTGAAGGCGTAGGCCGTCACCCAACCCCTCTCCCGCCGGGAGAGGGGTTAGTACTGTGCGGGGACTACGCTCGCTTGAGGACCAGCAGACCCTTGAGGTAGTCGCCTTCAGGGAAGTCGAGCGCGACCGGATGATCGGCCGAAGGCCCGAACCGCCCGACGATCGCCGCGTCGGCGTGCGCGTCGAGCGCCGCGCCGGCGACGACCTTCTGGAACAACTCTGCCGACACTCCGCCAGAGCAGGAGAAGGTCGCGAGCATGCCTCCGGGACGCAGCAGTTTCAACGCCAGCAGATTCACGTCCTTGTAAGCGCGCGTCGCCTTTTCCGCATGGTGCGCGGTCGGTGCGAATTTTGGCGGGTCGAGCACGATCAGGTCGAAACCGCGCGCAGCATCGCGCAACTTGCGCAGTTCGCTGAATACATCGGCATCGCGCCACTCCGCGCGGGCGGGGTCGAAACCATTGTCCGTAAGGTGGAACGCGGCCAGGGCGAGCGCCTCGGCCGAACTGTCGATCGACAGCACCGAGCGCGCGCCACCGGCGAGCGCAGCGATGCTGAAGCCGCCGGTATAGCAAAAGGCATTGAGCACGTCGCGGTCCCGCGCCAGCTCGCGCACGCGCCGGCGGTTGTCGCGCTGATCGAGATAGAAACCGGTTTTCTGGCCGTGGGCGACGTCGACGCGATACTTCAATCCATCCTCGACCAGCGAGACGTGCTCGGGCGCCGAGCCGGAAATCACGCCAACTCGCGTTGGCAGACCTTCCAGCGAACGCACGTCTGCATCGGAGCGCTCGTACACGGTACGGCAACCCGACGCTGCCTCGAGTGCGGCCACCAGCGTGTCGCGCCAGGCGTCGACGCCCGCAGCGAGGAACTGCACGACCAGGACCTCCCCGTAGCGGTCGGCGATCAGCCCGGGCAGGCCATCCGATTCCCCGTGCACCAGGCGGCAGCCGGAATGACGCGTGTCGAGCAACGCGTCGCGCGCGCGCACCGCCCGCTGCACGCGCTGGCGCAGGAACGCGTCGCCGATGTCGTCTGTTTGGTCGAAGCTCCACACGCGCGCCCGGATCTGCGAATGCGGGCTCCAGGACGCGCTCGCGAGGAACGCGCCGTCGGCAGAATACAGTGCGACCGAGGCACCCGCGGCCGGCGTGCCGTCCACGCGGTCGATCGCGCCGGAGAAAATCCATGGATGCCGATGCCGCAGCGATTTCTCGCGGCCTGGCTTGAGTCTGACGTGCGGCGCGTCCAGGGGCTAGCCGACGGCGACACCGGCCAGGTGGCCGACGCCGAAGGTGACCGCTGCCGCGAGTCCGCCCAGCAACAGCATGCGTGCACCTGAGGCGAGCGCGCCGCGTCCGGTGAACAGCGAGAGTGTCGCGCCGACCGTGAACAGTGCGGCCGCGGTCATGGTCGCTGCAATCGGCAGCGCCCTGGTCCCCGCGCCGAGGACGAAAGGCAGCAGCGGAATCGCCGCGCCGATCGCGAACGACAGGAACGACGAAATGGCCGCGCCCCAGGGCGATCCCAGTTCGGCGGGATTGAGCCCCAGTTCCTCGCGCGCGAGTGTATCGAGCGCACGTTCCGGGTCGGAGACGAGTTTCTTGGCCAGTCGATTGGCTTCTCCGACCGGCATGCCTTTGGCGCCATAGATCAGCGCGAGCTCCTGCGCTTCGGCCTCGGGGTACTCCGCGAGTTCATCGCGTTCCAGGCCGATCTGATATTCGAACAGTTCGCGCTGCGAGCGGACCGATACGTATTCCCCGGCAGCCATGGCGAAGGCGCCTGCGGCGAGTCCGGCAATGCCGGCGAGAAGGACCGCCGACGCGCTCGAGTTCGCGCCCGCAACGCCGAAGATGAGGCTCGCGTTGGATACCAGGCCATCGTTGACGCCGAATACCGCCGCGCGCAGATTGCCGACGCCGCCAAGTCCGCGGTGGCTGCGCTCGATCGCGCCCGCTACAGGGGCGAGGTGGCCGCCGGGCTCGCGCTCCGAATAGATCGCCATGCCGCGCACCTTCATGGCCGCGAGCACCGAGCGCACGCGCCGCGGTCCGAATGCGCGGATAAGCTGCGCAACAAGACGCGTGCGCGGGTCCGGCGTAAACGGCGCTGGCGCCGGCTTGCCGCTGGCGGTCAGCTGCGCGCGCCAGATCGCGGCCTGTGCCTGTGCCTCCACCGCCAGGCGCGTGAACAGATTGGCGCGCGGCGTCCCGGCTTCGGCCTCCGCGCAGACACCGTAGAGGTACGCCGAGCGCTGTTCCTCGGTCCAGCTTTCCAGAGGATTGCTCATGGGTGAAACCTAGGGTTCATCGCGCATTTTACCGCAGCAAAGCGGCCCCGAAGCGTAAAATTCCCCGCTTTGCCCAGTATCGGGAAAGATCGACATGCCACAAAAAAAACTTCCACTGAGTATCGACGCGCTCCTTTCGCTGAAGCGCATTGGCGCGCCGTGCATCGCACCCGATGGGCGCGTGGCGTGCGCCGCGGTGACGGCGGCGGCAATGGACAAGAACGAAATGCAGACCGAACTGTGGCTGTTTCCCACCGACGGCGGCCGCGCGCGGCGCCTGACGACGGGCGACAAGGACAGCGATCCGGTCTGGTCGCCCGACGGCAAGTGGGTCGCCTTCAGTGCGAAGCGCAAGGACGACGACGAAGCGCAGATCTACCTCATCGCGCCGGACGGGGGCGAGGCGCGGCGCCTGACGTCGATCTCGACCGGCGCTTCCGCGCTGCGCTGGTTCCCGGACTCGAAGCGCATCGCATTCGTATCGCGCGTGTGGCCGGACCTCAGGACCGACCAGGCGCAGGCAAAGCGACTGAAGGAACGCAAGGAATCGAAGGTGAAGGCGCATGTCACCGAGCGTGCCGAATACCGATTCTGGGACCACTGGCTCACCGACGGCCGGGAGCCGCACGTGTTTGCCGCGGATGTCGCCACCGGTCGCGCGCGCGACCTGCTCGCCGGGACCGGGCTCTCGCTGCAGCCATGGTCGCCGTCGAACGAACACTACGACATCAGCCCCGACGGACGCGAGCTGGCAATCAGCGTCGACCTCGCCCCCGAGCCGCGCATGATGAACGAGACGGACATCGTCACGATCAACCTCGCAACCGCGCGTCATCGCACGCTGACGGCGACCAGCGGGTTCAGCGACGAGTATCCGCGCTATTCGCCGAGCGGCCGGCATCTGTTGTGGCGCTCGTTCAACACCAAGCGCGCGTTCAACGATCAGGGCCGATTGACGTTGCAGGATCGGCGCACCGGTGACACGCGCAGACTCGCACCGCGTCTCGATCGTGCCACCGCGCACGCGGCCTGGGCGCCCGACAGTGCGGCGATCTACCTCGGCATCGAGGATCGCGGACGCGTGGGCTTGTATCGCCTGCGACTGGGCGATGCCATGCCTGTGCCGGTGGCCGCGGGAGGCACACTCAACGGTTTCGATGTGTCCGCCGACGGCAAGCGCATCGTCTTTGGCCGCGCGAGCCTGTCGTCGCCGGTCGCGCTGTTCGCGATCGGTCACGACGGCAGCGGCGAGCGGCCGCTCGACTCGCCGAACAAGGCGTTGCTGTCGCGGGTCGCGCTGGGTGCGACGCGCGAGATCGCGATCAAGGGTTGGCGCGGCGAGCCGGTGCAGATCTGGATCACGTATCCGCCGAATTTCGATCCGAAAAAGAAGTGGCCGCTGCTGCATTCCATTCACGGCGGTCCGCACGCGGCGCACACCGACGGCTGGCACTATCGCTGGAACACGCAGGTGTTCGCGGCGCAGGGGTACGTGGTGGTGGGTGTGAACTATCACGGGTCCTCGGGCTTCGGGCAGAAATGGCTCGAGTCGATTACCGCCATGTATGGCACGAAGGAATACGCCGACACGGAAGCCGCGACGGACTTCATGCTGCGCCAGGGCTACATCGATCGCCAGCGGCTGGTCGCCAGCGGCGGCAGCTACGGCGGCTACATGGTCGCGTACATGAACGGTCACACCGACCGCTACCGCACCTTTGTCTGCCACGCCGGATGCTACGACTGGGTCAGCATGATGGCGACCGACGGCTACATGTTCTTCGCCAAGGAACTGGGCGGCTTCCACTGGGACAAGCCGGCGCAGGTGATGGCCCAGTCGCCGCACCACTACGCCAAGCGCTTCAAGACACCGACGCTGGTGATGCACGGCGAACTGGACTTCCGTGTGCCGGCGACGCAGGCATTCCAGTACTACAACACGTTGCACGCCAAAGGGGTCGCCACGCGACTGGTCTACTTCCCCGACGAAAACCACTGGATCCTGAAACCACAGAATTCGCGACTCTGGCTGCGCGAATTCTTCGATTGGGTCAAGCGCTATGCGGCGCCGGGGCCAGCGCGGCGACGTCGACCGTAGAGCGCTAGCGTATGCGCTTGGCGGGGTAGTCTTCCTCGATGTTGTCGCGGAAGAAGCTCCAGGGAGAGGAGGCACCGATGAAGCGCCGCCAGGTTTCGGGTGTGACACCCGAGTATTGGAACGTGCCGGCGCTCAATTCGACGACGAGCAGCCGATTCCGGTCGTCGTAGCCGGCGGCGCGCAGGTTTCCGCCGGAGAGTTTTTTCATTTCCATGGCGAGGTCGATGTCCCTAGCTTGCCTGGATGCAGCCATTATAGTGACTGCCGATCCGACATGGTGATGGGAGCCTCCTTGCGTCGCTGCTGTCTGCTCGTCCTGCTGCTCGTCCTGTTGCCGCTGACCGCGTTCCCTGCTGATATGAGCAAGACGCTGCGCGGCGAGTTTCGCATTGCGGAATCCAGTTTCGATCCTGCCGCGGCGTGGGACGCCGCCTCCGCCGCCGTCGTCGAGCACATTCTCGATTCGATGCTCGAATACGAGTATCTCGCGCGCCCGGTCAGGCTGAAACCCAATACGCTGGAACGTCTGCCGGAAATATCCGCCGATGGCGCCGTATATCTTTGCCGCATCCGCAAGGGTATCTACTTCGCGCCGGATCCTGCCTTCGGGGGCAAGCGGCGCGAACTCGTGGCGGCCGACTACGCGTATTCGCTCAAGCGCCTGCTGGACCCGGCGCTGCGCTCGCCGTGGGCATGGCTGGTCGAAGGAAAGCTGATTGGCGGCGATGCGCTGGTCGCGCGGGCGAAGGCAGGCGCGCGTTTCGACTACGACGCGCCACTGGCCGGACTCGAGATCGTCGATCGCTACACGCTGCGCATCCGGCTGGCGCGACCCGATCTGAACTTTGCTTTCGTCCTGGCGATGCCGGCGACCGCGGCGGTGGCGCGCGAAGTGGTCGCGGCCTACGGCAACGATGTCGGGGCGCATCCGGTTGGCAGCGGGCCGTACCGGCTGGCCGAGTACAAGCGCTCAACGCGCATCGTGCTCGAGGCCAACAGGGATTATCGAGGCGAAGTGTTTGCCGAGAGCGCCGGCGACGATCCGGGCGACGCCGCGATCGTCCGCCGCCTCGCGGGCAAGACGCTGCCGCTGATCGGGCGTATCGAGATCGCCATCCTGGAGGAGGAGCAACCGCGCTGGCTCGCCTTTCTCGCTCGGCGGTTCGACTATCTGCAGCAACTGCCTTCAGGCTTTACCGATCAGGCGCTGGTCGACGGAAAACTGAGGCAGGACATGACCGCGCGCGGCATCCGGCACGAAGTGCTGATTCGTCCGAACACCTGGTGGAACTACTTCAACATGGAGGATCCGGTCGTCGGAGGCTACACGGCAGAGAAGGTGGCGTTGCGGCGCGCGATCAGCATGGGCTTCAACACCGACGAATTCATCCGGGTGATTTTTCATGGGCGGGCACTGGCCGCGCAAAGTCCGTTGCCACCCGGCATCGCGGGCTTCGATCCCAAACTGAAGACGATCGCGCAGATCTACGACCCGGCAGCAGCTCGGGCGCTGCTCGACAAGTTCGGGTACCGCGATCGCGATGGCGATGGCTATCGCGAGCGTCCCGATGGCAAGCCGCTGGTCATCGAGCGCTGGTCGCCGCCAATCCTGCGCGAACGCCAGACGGAGGAGCTGTGGAAAAAGAACATGGACGCGATCGGCATTCGCATGGTCTTCCGCAACGACCAGATGCCCGAACTGCGCAAGAAGGCGCGCGCCGGACAGATCCAGGTGCGCGGCGACGGCTGGAATGCCGACTACCCCGACGCGGAAAATTTCATGCAGTTGCTCTACGGGCCGAACATCGGCCAGGGCAACGATTCACGCTTCAACCTTCCCGAGTTCAACCAGCTCTACGAGCAGGCGCGCAAGCTGCCCGACACGCCGGAGCGCACCAAACTGCTCAATCGCATGACCGAGCTCATGCTCGTGTACGCGCCGTGGAAGCTCACGCATCACCTGATGGAGGACCAGTTGGTGTACTCGTGGGTCGTCGCGTACAAGCCGCACCCGATTCGCGCCGAGATCTGGAAGTACCTCGACATCGATCCGGCGTTGCGCAAGTAGCTTCAAGGCCAAACGACAACTTTGTGGTTCACCGACGCTTGGCTTGCACGCGCTCCTGGTAGTACCGCAGCATCGAGGCGTCGTCTTCGGCCCCGAGACCGGCCTCGACCGCGGCGGCGAAGGCATCGCGCGCGGCGCGCGCCAGCGGCGCATCGAACTCGAGCGCTGCCGCCGTGTCGACCGCGATGCCCACGTCCTTGTTGAGCAGCGTCGTCGCCGCGCGAGGCGTCCGGTCGCCGTCGAGCGCCCGCGTCATCCTGTCGTTGAAGATCCAGCTCGCACCCGAACTCGCGTTCACGACCTCGAGAAACAGGCGCGGATCGACGTCGGCGCGAAGCGCTAACGCCATGGCCTCGGCACCGGCCGCCAGATTCACCGCCGCCAGTTGATTGTTGAGCACCTTGAAGGTCGCGGCGGCGCCCGGCCGGTTGCCGACGACAAAACACTTGCCGCTGATCGCCGCGAGCGTGGCGCGACATGCGGCAATGGTCGCGTCATCGCCCGACACCATGATGGTCATCGTGCCGTCGGCCGCGCGCTGCGGTCCGCCGGACACGGGGGCGTCGAGCAGCCGTACGCCGGTCGCCGCGAGCCGCTGGCCCACCGACGCAACGAATGCAGGTGCGACGGTCGACGACACGATGACGATCGCACCGGGCGCCAGCGCAGTTGCCGCACCGTCGGCGCCGAACAGGACCGACTCGATTTGCGGGGCATCGACCACCAGCACGATGACGAGCGAACAATCGCGGGCGACGGCGGCCGGAGTCAGCCGCGTCTTCGCGCCGGCGCAACCGCGGCCGCCTCAGCGTCGGGATTGATGTCGCGCACGACCACCGGAATGCCGTTGCGCAGGAGACTCTGCACGACGCCGAGCCCCATCGCCCCGGTGCCGATGACGCCGACGGTTGGAATGGCGGCCACGCGGATCAGGCTAGGGCTTTGGCGCGGCGTAGGGCTTGCAGTCGTCGAGCTTGGTCGCTACGCCGTACTCGATCAGCGTCAGCTCTTCACCCCGGCCCCGCAGCTCGGTGCTGCCGTTGCTGTACCGGACGAGGCCCGCGGTCGCAGGAATCTGGTAGAGCGTGACCTTTTCGTTGGCCGCGGTGAGCATTCGCGCCTCGCCGGAGTCGAAGCGGATGACCACGCGCTGCCCGGCGAGCTGGCAGGCAAACGTGTTCTTGACCGCCTCTTCCTCTTCCTTGGACTGTTTGTGTTCGCATGCCGTGATGCCGACCAGCACCAGCGCAGCAGACAACAGGGCAAGAGAAAAACGCATCGAGCGCTCCTATTTCACGATGTCGCACAGCCGCGTGGGCGGAACGCGGCCCTTGGTCTGCGGCGTCGTGACGAACTTGCACAAGTCGAATTGTCCCTCGGCCAACGCCGCTGCCGCGAGCTTGAGCTCGCCGTCGCCGAGCGACGGCTCGCGTGAAAGTATGCGGCCGTAGCGAAGCGAGGGATGACCTAGCACGATCCAACGGTAGTCGGGCGCGACAGCAATCACGATGGATTCGCGACCGAGGGGATACCACCAGATACCCAGAAACTGGACTGCCGTCACTTTGAGTACGGCGGGCGTTGCCGAGTCGAGCGGCCGGACGCGCGATTCGCTGGCATCAGGACTGCCGTCGGCGCGCGTACAACGCGTCTGGGCGGCCAGCGCACCGTTTTCCGCAGCGGTGTAGTCGACGCTCGTGTCGAGCGCACAGCGGCTCTGCAGAAACCCGGGGATGGACGCGATTTCGTACCACGTCCCCTGGTAGCGGTTCAGATCGAACTCGGGGACCGGGATCAACGCCAGCGCCGGCGTCAGCGAGGCAAGCATCAGGAGGAGCAGGGCGGCGATTCGCATCTGCCGTCTTTTACACTATTTCGAAGCGGTTGTGCGCCCGAAGCGACCGCTTACGGGATCTGGCTGACGTACGCTGCCTCGACGACATCGCACATTACAGCCCGGCAACACAGAACCTCAGCCGGGCACGTCGTGCCGTGCCGCCAACGCATTCAAGATGGCCGCCAGGTAGCAAAGAGCCGGTTGACCTCGCTAGGATCAGCCACCGAGCTGAGTATCTCGCGAAAGCAAGTGTCACCGATAGCCGCAATCATTGCGTTAGTCGGCACACGGAACTTTACGCGCTCTTGACGCGAATCACTTCGGATTTGACGCGCCTTTTCTGCCGCGCGGCGTAGATTGACGCCATGGTCAATACGAAAGGAAACACCATGGACACGATGCATGTTTGGGCGCTTTGGCGGTTGCTGATGTTGGCGTTGATCGCATTGCCGTATCTTGTCGCGGCGGTGGTGATGGGCTTTCGCCAGAGTCACGGCGACAGCTCGACCTCCGGCGCGCGGCCTAGACACGAAGCAGTCACAGGAGCGCAACCGGGGTGGAGCGGCCTGCGAATGGGGCCTTGGTGAAAGTGTGCAACCCTTACGCTTTCCTTACATCAAGTACCAGTGCATTTTACGGAGTCTTGATGCAACGACACCTATATTCAATGTTGCTCGCATGGCAACGGCAAAGGAAAAGCCAATGGACCTCGTCATGGACGTTATCTACATCGTGCTCATGCTCGCATTTTTTGGTGCGACAGTGGGTCTACTGCATTTCTGTGCGCGACTGATGGACAAGGGAGGCAGGCCATGAACTGGGTGTACTGGCTGAGTGGTCTCGCGGCGCTGGGCATCTTTATTTATCTCCTGATCGCGTTGTTCAAGCCGGAGTACTTTTCATGAATGCATGGGGTTGGCTGGCAACTTGACGATATACGTCGTCGTCCTGCTGTTGCTAGTCAAGCCGCTGGGCGCGTACATGGCGGCCGTCTACGAAGGGCGGGCGACGCGCGCGCAGCGCGTCGGCGGCTGGCTCGAACGGCTCATCTATCGCGGCGCCGGGATCGATCCGCACGAGGACATGTCGTGGATACGCTATGCCGTCGCGATGCTGTGGTTCCAGGTCGTCGGCGGTCTCGCGGTCTACGCGATTCAGCGGCTTCAGCAGTGGCTGCCGCTCAATCCGCAGGCCATGGCCGCGGTGACACCGGACTCGGCGTTCAACACGGCGACGAGTTTCATCACCAACACCAACTGGCAGGGCTACGGGGGCGAGAGCACGATGAGCTATCTGACCCAGATGCTCGCGCTTGCGGTGCAGAATTTCGTCTCGGCGTCGACCGGGATGGCCGTCCTCGTTGCGCTCATCCGAGGTTTCGTGCGCAAGGAAGCCGGCGGCATCGGCAGCTTCTGGGTCGACCTCGTCCGCTCGACGGTCTATATCCTGCTGCCGCTTGCGATCATCCTGTCGCTAGTGCTAGTGAGCCAGGGTGTCCCGCAGACATTCGACAAGTACGCAACCGCGACGCTCGTGCAGCCGGTGACCTACGACAACCCGAAGAACGGGCCCGATGGCCAGCCGCTCAAGGACGACAAGGGTAATCCGGTCACGGAGAAGGCGACTGCAAGCGAACAAACGATTCCGCTGGGTCCTGTGGCGTCGCAGATCGCGATCAAACAGCTTGGCACCAACGGCGGCGGGTTCTACAACGTCAATTCGGCGCATCCGCTCGAGAATCCGACGCCGCTCGCCAATTTTCTCGAATCGCTGTCAATTCTGCTGATCTGCGCGGCGCTCTGCTATACGTTCGGGAAAATGATCGGCGACACGCGCCAGGGCTGGGCACTGCTAGCTGCGATGACGCTCGTGTTTGTACCGCTCCTCGTCGCGGTCTATATCGGCGAAGGTGCGGGCAATCCGGTGCTGACCAAGCTGGGTGCCGACTCGGTCGCGACCGCGAGCAATCCCGGCGGCAACATGGAAGGCAAGGAAGTTCGCTTCGGCGTCGCCAATTCCGCCCTGTGGGCCGTCGCGACCACCTCGGCCTCGAACGGCTCGGTCAATTCGATGCACGACTCGTTCATGCCGCTCTCGGGAATGGTACCGATGTGGTTGATCCAGTTGGGCGAGGTCATCTTCGGCGGGGTTGGCTCCGGGCTGTACGGGATGATCATGTTTGCGATCATCGCCGTGTTCATTGCCGGGCTGATGATTGGCCGGACGCCCGAGTATCTCGGCAAGAAGATCGGCGCGTTCGAAGTCAAGATGGCGTCGATCGCGATCCTGATTCCGCCGCTGCTAGTGCTCTGCGGAACGGCGATTGCCGTCATGGTCGACGCCGGCAAGGCCGGGGTCGCGAATCCCGCCGAGCACGGCTTCTCGGAAATCCTCTACGCATTCTCCTCGGCCGGCAACAACAACGGCAGCGCGTTCGCCGGGCTGTCGGCGAACACGCCGTTCTACAACACGGCGCTCGGCATCGTCATGCTGTTCGCGCGTTACTGGCTGGCGATACCCGTGCTCGCACTCGCCGGCGCGTTCGCCGCCGCTAAACTCGTACCGGCCTCGGCGGGGACGCTGCCGACGCACACGCCGCTGTTCGTGTTTGTCCTGATCGGAACGGTCATTACCGTAGGCGCCCTGACCTTCGTGCCCGCGCTGGCGCTGGGACCAGTCGTCGAGCATCTGCTGCTCTTCAGCGCGCCGTGATACGGCGAAACCATCGAAAGAACTAGCCATGTCCACCGCAATTGCAAAGCGAGACACCCTGTCGTGGTTCATCAATCCCGATCTCATGAAGACGGCGTTGATAGACAGCTTTCGCCGGCTGACACCACGCTACCAGTGGCGCAACCCGGTGATGTTCGTCGTGTATATCGGCAGCATCCTGACGACAATCCTCTGGTTGCAGGCGCTGACCGGCAAGGGCGAGGCCCCGGCAGGATTCATTCTTGCGGTGACTTTGTGGCTATGGGTAACCCTGTTGTTCGCGAATTTCGCCGAGGCCATCGCCGAGGGGCGCAGCAAGGCGCAGGCGGCGTCGCTGAAGAGCGCGCGTCGGGACACGACCGCCAGGAAGCTTGCGCAACCCGAGCGCACTGCGACGCAGACGCCGACTCCCTCGTCGGCCCTGCGCAAGGGCGATGTCGTCCTCGTCGAACAAGGCGATCTGGTCCCGGGAGACGGCGAGGTCGTCGTGGGCGTGGCATCGATCGACGAATCGGCGATCACCGGCGAGAGCGCGCCGGTCATTCGCGCGGCCGGCAGCGACTTCAATACCGTGACCGGCGGAACGCGGGTGCTGTCGGACTGGATCATCGTGCGCATCAACGTCAATCCGGGTGAGGCCTTCCTCGATCGGATGATCGGCATGGTCGAGGGCGCGAAGCGGCAGAAGACGCCCAACGAAATTGCCCTGACCATCCTTCTGGTTGCGATGACACTGGTCTTCCTGCTCGCTACGGTGACGTTGCTACCGTATTCACTCTACAGCGTTGAGGTCGCCAAAGCCGGTTCACCGGTGACGATTACGGTGCTGGTTGCATTGCTCGTTTGCCTGATTCCGACGACGATCGGCGGCCTGCTTTCCGCCATCGGGGTCGCAGGCATGGGCCGCATGATGCGCGCCAACGTGGTCGCCACATCGGGCCGCGCGGTCGAAGCCGCCGGCGATTGCGATGTGTTGCTGCTCGACAAGACCGGAACGATCACCCATGGCAATCGACAGGCATCCGCACTCTATTCGTTGGCGACGGTCACGTTGCAACATCTGGCCGAAGCGGCGCTCCTCGCCTCGCTCGGCGACGAAACCCCTGAGGGCAAAAGCATCGCGGTGCATGTAAAGCGCGCCTACAGTGTCGTCCCGCCGCCATTGACTCCCGGCAAGTTCACCATCATCCCGTTTTCGGCGCAAACGCGGATGAGCGGGGTCACCTTCGAAGGCCGTGAATTGCGCAAGGGTGCCCTCGATGCGATTCGTGGATGGGTCGAATCGCAGGGCGGCAGTGTCGACGCCGAGTTGATTACACGCGTGGAGGCCGTGGCACGGCGCGGCTCTACACCATTGGTCGTCGCCGAAGGCCGCCACGTGCTCGGCGTCATCGAACTCAAGGACATCGTCAAGACGCACATCAGGGAACGCTTTGCCGAGCTGCGCAAGATGGGCATTCGTACCATCATGATCACCGGCGACAACAAGCTGACCGCGGCGTCGATCGCCGCCGAAGCCGGCGTCGACGATTTTGTCGCTGAGATAAATCCGGAAGCCAAGCTCAAGCTGATTCGCAGCATCCAGGCCGAAGGAAAACTGGTCGCCATGACCGGCGACGGGACCAACGACGCACCCGCGCTGGCGCAAGCCGACGTCGCCGTGGTGATGAACAGCGGCACGCAGGCGGCCAAAGAGGCCGGCAACATGGTGGACCTGGATTCGAATCCGACCAAACTGATCGAGATTGTCGAGATCGGCAAGCAACTGCTGATGACGCGGGGCGCGCTGACGACGTTCTCAATCGCCAACGATGTGGCGAAATACTTCGCGATCATCCCGGCGGCATTCGCCAGCACCTATCCAGTGCTCGATGCGCTGAACGTGATGCACCTGGCTACGCCGAACAGCGCGATTCTGTCGGCGGTGATCTTCAATGCCCTGATCATCCCGGCGCTGATACCGCTCGCGCTCAAGGGCGTTGCGTATCGATCGGTCGGTGCCGCATCGATCCTGCGCCGGAACATGCTGATCTATGGCGTCGGCGGCATCCTGCTGCCATTCGTCGGTATCAAGGCGATCGACCTGCTGTTGGTTGCCATGCATCTCACTTGAACCAGGGGGCGCGATCATGTTCTCTCAACTTCTGCCGGCGGTCCGCATGCTGGCCGTCCTCACCGCGCTGACCGGAGTCGCTTACCCGCTTCTGGTCACGGGCGTCGCCCGGCTCGCGTTTCCGCATCAGGCGAACGGCAGCCTGATCGTCGTCGGCGACAAGACCATCGGATCGCAATTGCTAGGTCAGCCTTTCGACGATCCCAAGTACTTCTGGAGCCGGCCGTCGGCGACTTCCCCGCAACCATACAACGGCGCCTCGTCTTCGGGCTCGAATCAGGGTGCGCGCAATCCGGCCCTGGCGGATGCAGTGAAGGATCGGATCAAGGCGTTGCGCGACGCCGACTCTGGCAACGATGCGGCGGTGCCGGTGGATCTGGTCACTGCATCGGCGAGCGGACTCGACCCGCACATCAGCGTCGCCGCGGCAAGTTATCAGGCGTCGCGTGTGGCGAAGGTTCGAAACGTGCCGTTAGCGCAGGTGCAAGCGCTGGTTGCTCAGAATACCGAAGGCCGCACCTGGGGCATACTTGGCGAGCCGCGCGTCAACGTGCTCGGACTTAACAGAGCGCTCGATCAGATGCACTAGGGGCCGCCCGACGCGCCGTGTCCGGCGAGCGCGGCGGCGGGTAAACTAGCCGTCGATGGAACTGGACGGCTGAGCATGGAAACGGAAAGACCCGACCCGGACGTCTTGCTGGCAGAGGTCAATGCCGCGGCGGCGCGCGAGCGCCGCGGCCGGCTGAAGATTTTTTTCGGCGCTTCCGCCGGCGTCGGCAAGACCTATGCGATGCTGACCGCCGCGCACGAGCAGCTGCGCGCCGGGACCGATGTCGTCGTTGGGCTGCTGGAGACGCACGGACGCGCCGAGACCGCGGCGTTGCTCGAGGGTTTGCAGCAACTGCCGCCGCTGATGCTCGATGTGCAGGGCACGCCGGTCAAGGAATTCGATCTGGACGCGGCGCTGGCACGCAGGCCGACGCTCATTCTGGTCGACGAGCTGGCGCATACCAATGCGCCCGGTGCGCGTCACCCGAAGCGCTGGCAGGATGTCGACGAATTGCTGGCCGCGGGCATCGATGTGTACACGACGCTAAACGTCCAACACATCGAAAGTCTCAACGACGTCGTCGGCCAGATCACCGGCGTTCGCGTCAATGAAACCTTACCCGATACATTCTTCGAGTCCGCCGACGAAGTCGAACTGATCGACCTGCCGCCCGACGAGTTGCTGACTCGACTGCGTGCGGGCAAGGTCTATGTGCCGCAACAGGTCGAGCGCGCGCTCGCGAATTTCTTTCAGAAGGGAAACCTGATCGCCCTGCGCGAAATGGCGCTGCGGCAGACCGCCGATCGCGTCGATGCGCAGATGCGCGAATACCGCGACGAGAAGTCGATCGCCCCGGTCTGGGCCGCGGGCGAACGCATCGTCGTCGGCATTGGGCCGAGCGCGCATGGCGAGCGGCATATCCGCGCCGCCAAGCGGTTCGCCGATGCGATCGGTGCGCCATGGCACGCCGTGTACGTCGAAACGCCGCGGCTCCTTCGGCTTCCGCAGGCGGAGCGCAATCGCATCCTCGGCTATCTGCGCCTCGCCGAGCAACTCGGCGCGAAGACCAGCGTGCTGTCAGGATCGTCAGTGGCCGATGAGCTCACCGCGTTCGCGCAGGCCAACAATGCGACAAAACTGCTCATCGGGCCGCCGCCGAAGCAAAGCTGGTTTCGGTGGATTACGGGCTCGGTCGTCGACGAAGTAATCACGCGATTGCACGGTATCGACCTGCAAATCATCGGCAACGCTGATCCTGCGGCTGGACAGCGCGGTTTTGCTGAGCAGCTGGCACGGACCAAAGCTCACCTCGGCATCGACGAGTCGAAACCCCGGTCGCGCAAACAGCGATGGCCGGGGTATGGTGCAGCGGTCGCGGCCTGTGCATTGGCGACCGCGCTGGCATGGGCTCTTTTCGGTCGTTTCGAGGCGACCAATCTGGTGATGGTGTACCTGCTCGGGGTCCTGGGTGTCGCCTACCGTTTCGGTCGTGGACCGGCGATCGCCACGTCGGTGCTCTCGGTGGCCTTGTTCGATTTTCTGTTCGTGCCGCCGTACTACAGTTTTGCAGTTTCCGATTCGCAATACCTTCTGACGTTTGCGGTGATGCTGGTAGTGGGCGTGGTCATCAGCAACCTCACTGCAAGCGTGCGTCTGCAGGCGCGTGTCGCACAGCATCGGCAAATGCGTACCGAGGCGCTATATACGATGACGCGAGAACTCGCGCGCGCAGCCTCGCTCGGCGAGGTCGTCACCTTGGGCGTTCATCACGTCTCGACGGTGTTCCAGGCGCAAGCCGTGGTGCTCCTTCCAAGCAAGTCGGGAACCATCGTCCATCCGAGTTCCCCCGGCATCTACGGCTCGCTCCATGGCGCGGACCTGGGCATCGCCCGGTGGGTCAACGCCAACCGAGTCGCCGCCGGACTCGGCACGCACACGCTGTCCGGCGCCGACGCGTTGTACCTCCCGCTCGCGGCGGCGCATCAGGTTGTCGGCGTGCTGGCGGTGCTGCCCACGCGCCCTGAACGCCTGCTCATACCCGAGCAGCGTCACCTGCTCGAAACCTTCGCGGGCCAGATCGCGTCGGCACTCGAACGCGTGCAGCTGGCTTCCGAGCGCGCGGAGCTCGCGCGCAAGGCCGAGGCGGAGAGCGTGCGCAACTCCCTGCTCAACGCGATCTCGCACGATCTGCGCACACCGCTGGCCGTGCTGGTCGGCGCATCATCGAGTCTCACCGATGCACCGGACTTGCTCAGCGATGCGGCGCGGCGCGAGCTGGCGGAGACGATCAACGATGAAGCACAACGCATGACCGTGCTGGTGAACAATCTGCTCGACATGGCACGCCTCGAATCGGGGACCACCACGCTGGCCCGGCAGTGGTCGTCGCTGGAGGAGCTCGTCGGTAGTGTCTTGAACCGGCTGAAGGCGGTGCTCGCCGGTCATCCGGTGCAGGTGTCCCTGCCGCCGGCATTGCCGCTGCTCAGCGTCGACCCGGTGCTGATCGAGCAGGTGCTCGCCAATCTGCTGGAGAACGCCGCGAAGTACACGCCCGTCGATACACCGATCGATGTCGGAGCCCACGCGACGCCTCAAGGAATCGTCGTCGAAGTCGCCGATCGCGGTCCGGGAGTCCCGCCGGGCGACGAGGCGAAGCTGTTCGACAAGTTCTATCGCGGTCGAGTGGAGGCGGCGCAAAGCGGAGTCGGACTCGGGCTCGCCATCTGCAAGGCGATCATCGACGCGCACGGCGGAACGATTACTGCTTCGGGTCGCGTGGGCGGCGGGGCAGTCTTCAGGTTCATGCTGCCCGCTGGCACCCCGCCGGTGCTGGAGGCCGAAGTCGACTTGTCGCAGGTTGCGCGGGCTGCGCCGTGAGCGCAACGCGCCGCCTCAAACTTGTAGATGCTCGACTGAGCGCGAAGGGCGGCTCAGAGCGCGAATGCATTACCCTGAGCGCGCCGGTCCCGAGCGTGAAGCTACACCAATGAGTGAGCCCACGGCCACGCTGGTCGTCATCGAGGACGACCCCCAGATTCGCCGCTTCCTGCGCACCGGTCTGTCCGCGCAGCCGTTCCGCATCTTCGAGGCGGAAACGGGACACGACGGGCTGGTCGAAGCGGCCACGCGGAAGCCGGACCTGGTCATTCTCGACCTGGGCTTGCCGGACATCGACGGCGTCGACGTGGTCACGCGGCTGCGCGAGTGGTATACGCGGCCGATCGTCATCCTCTCGGCACGCAGCGACGAGCAGCAGAAGATCAAGGCGCTCGACGCCGGTGCCGACGACTACCTGACCAAGCCCTTCGGTATGGGCGAACTCCTGGCGCGCATCCGAGTCGCGCTGCGACGCTCGTTGCATGAGGAAGATTCGTCGAACACCGTGTTTCGATTCGGCGACGTGGAAGTCGACCTCGCGGCACGGCGCGTCACGCGCGGCGCCATCGAGGTGCATCTCACTCCCAACGAATACCGCCTGCTGACGACGTTGATCCGGCACGCGGGCAAGGTGTGCACGCATCGACAACTGCTCACCGAAGTATGGGGGCCGGGACACGTCGAGCGCGGTCACTACGTGCGCATCTACATGGGACAGTTGCGGCACAAGCTCGAGGCGGATCCGACCCGGCCGCAGCACTTGCGCACCGAGGTCGGGGTCGGCTACCGGTTGCTGGTGGAGCCGTAGCAGTTCAGCAATCGACGACGTTGACCGCCAGTCCGCCCAGCGAGGTTTCCTTGTATTTCGACATCATGTCGCGTCCGGTCTCGTACATCGTCTTGATCACGGCGTCGAGCGCCACGCGGTGCGTGCCGTCGCCGCGCAGGGCGAGCGAGGCGGCGTTGATCGCCTTGACCGCCCCCATCGCATTGCGTTCGATGCAGGGTATCTGCACCAGCCCGCCGACAGGATCGCAACTCATGCCGAGGTGGTGTTCGATACCGATCTCCGCCGCATTCTCGATCTGGGCATTGCTGCCGCCGAGTGCCGCGGCGAGTCCCGCCGCCGCCATCGAGCAGGCAACGCCGACTTCGCCCTGGCAGCCGACCTCGGCGCCGGAGAGCGACGCATTGCGCTTGCACAGCCCACCGATCGCCGCCGCGGTCAGCAGGAACGAGACGATACCCTCCTCGTTGGCTTCCTGGTAGAACTCGCGGTAGTAGCGAATTACCGCGGGAATGATGCCGGCAGCGCCGTTCGTAGGTGCAGTGACCACGCGCGACCCGGCGGCGTTTTCCTCGTTGACCGCGATTGCGTAGGTGCTGACCCAGTCCATCGTTTCGGTCGGACTGCGTGAACTTTCGCTTTGCTGCGCGACGAGTGCATCGCGCAATCCCTTGGCGCGGCGACGGACGTTCAGTCCGCCGGGGAGGACGCCTTCGTTGCGCATGCCGCGTTCGATGCTGTCGTTCATCACCGTCCAGCGTTCCAGCAGTCCTCCACGCACCTGGTCCGGACTGCGCAGGGCGAGTTCATTGATGCGCATCATCTCGGGGATGCGCTTGTGCGCGTCTTCCCCGTGCTTCAGCAGCTCCGCCGCGCTGGTGAATGCATACGGCACGCGAAGCGGTGCGGCGGGATCGCCGAGGTGCTCCGCTTCGTATTCGTCGACGACGAAGCCGCCGCCGACGGAGTAGTACACATTTCGCGCCAGCGGCGAATCCTCGGCGTCGAACGCCCGGAAGCGCATGCCATTGCTGTGGAAGAACAGCGTCTTGTCGATGCGGAAGCGCAGATGTTCGGCTTCGCGAAACGCGATGGGATGGCGGCCGGCGATCGACAGCAGCTGCTGCGAGCGGATCCGCTCGACTTTGGCGTCGACCTGGTCGGGGTCGATGCGATCTGGCATCTCGCCGGACAGGCCAAGCAGCACGGCGCGGTCCGTGCCGTGCCCGCGGCCGGTGAGCGCGAGCGATCCGTACAGGTCGACGACGATGCGCGACGTGCGCTCGAGTTGTCCGCCGGCCAGCAGTTGCTGCGCGAAGCGAAAGGCGGCACGCATCGGTCCCACCGTGTGCGAACTCGACGGCCCGAGGCCGATCTTGAACAGATCAAAGGCACTGACGAACACTAGAAACTCCAAGGCCGATCGTGCATCGGCGTGCGGATTCCCGAGGTGGGTGACCGCGGTGCTAGACTCATCGATTGTAACCCGGGAGCAACGATGACACTGGGCATCCTGGCACGCACGCTGGGTGTGGCGTGGACCGTGGCGCTGCTGTGCGCAGGCCTTGCGCAACCGGTGGCGGCGGCGGATGCCGGTTGGCGTGCGTACGATCGCGGCGACTACGCGGCTGCGCGCAAGCACTACGAATCTGCGGCACGCGAGGGAGACCGTCTTGCACAGTACAACCTCGCGATGATGCTGATCCGTGGGGAAGGCGGGGCGACCGATAGCGGTGCCGGCGTCGTTTGGCTGACGCGGGCCGCCGAGGCCGGGATGGCCCAGGCGCAATACAACCTCGGATTGCTCTACGAGAGTGGCGTCGGCGTCCCGCGCGCGCTGACCACCGCGACCGCGTGGTGGGAGAAGGCAGCCGAACAGGGTCACGCGGACGCCCAGGTGCAGCTGGCGACGCAGTACTTTCTCGGCCGCGGTGCGCCCAAGGACTGGAAGCTTGCGGCGCATTGGTACGAAGCCGCGGCCGGGAACGGCGATGCCGGCGCCCAATACATCATCGGCAGCTTCTACGAACACGGCGACGGCGTCGCGCAAGACCTGCGCAAGGCGCTGGATTGGTACGTGCTCGCCGCGCGCCAGGGTGACGTCGGCGCCGCCGTGCAGGCAAAGGACGTTGCCCGGCGCCTTGCCGCGATCAGCGACGCAACACCGCGATGATCAGGTGTCGCCGACCACGATGGCGCGGTCCGGCGCCAGCGTTGCCGCTGCGGCTTGTCCAGGGGTAAAACGGACGGACTCCGGATAGGAAAGCACCTCGGGCACTTCGTCGCCATCGAGTTTTCGCTGCGCCGCTTGCCACCACGCGGCGTCCAGCAGCTCGGCGTGCGCTTCCCGAAAATCGGCGCGAATTCGTGGATCAGTGAGCAGGAAGGTCTCGAATTCCTCCGGGAACACGTCGTTGCCGGCGACCGGATACCAGACCTCGTTGGACATTTCGTCGTACCCCGGCGGTGGCGGCGGAATCTTGCGGAAATTGCACGCGGTCAGGTACTCGATCTCGTCATAGTCGTAGAACACGACACGGCCGAAGCGGGTGACGCCGAAGTTCTTGAACAGCAGGTCTCCGGCGAAGATGTTGACGGCGGTGAGTTGCCTGAGCGCGTCGCCGTAGTCGCGGATCGCGTGCGCGCGCTGTGCCGGCGTCGCGGTCTCGAGGTACAGATTAAGCGGCGTCATTCGCCGTTCGATGTACAGGTGCTTGACGATGATCATGTCGCCATTCACTTCGATCAGCGACGGTGCCACCGCCAGCAACTCGGCGACGAGCTCGGGCGTGAACCGCGCACGGGGGAACGCGACATCCGAATATTCGAGCGTGTCGGCCATTCTTCCGACGCGATCGTGGTGCTTGACCAGCACGTATTTTTCCTTGACCTTCTCGCGCGTCGTTTCCTTCGACACCGCGATCTTGTCGCGGATGACCTTGAATACGTAAGGATAGGACGGCAGCGTGAACACCGCCATCACCAGCCCCCTGATTCCGGGCGCGATGATGAAGTTGTCGGTCGAATGCTTGAGGTGGTGCAGGAAATCGCGATAGAACAGTGTCTTGCCCTGTTTCTGCAGGCCGACCATCGTGTACAGTTCGGCGACGCTGCGCTCCGGCGCGATCTGGTGCAGAAACGTGACGTACGCCGACGGGACTTCCATGTCGACGAGGAAATAGGCACGATTGGCCGAGAACAGCAGCGAGATCTGGTCGCGGTCGAGCAGCAGCGCGTCGACGTAGAGCCTGCCGTCGGGACCGTGCTTGATTGCCACCGCGAATGGGTGCGTCTGATAGCCGTTGACGATGCGGCCGATCACGTACGCCGTCTGATTGCGGTAGAACAGGCTGGATAACACCTGGATCTGGTGGTTGGCTTCGAGGCGAAAGGGGCGCGGGAACTGGCGCCGGAACGCGCCGAGCATGTGCACCAGGTCGCGCCGGAAGTCGCCGAAGCGCCGCTCGAGCCGGAAATCGAGCACGATGTCGATGAGCGCATGGCGCAGTCCGTGCTGGCGCGGGTAGTACGAACGGTATGAAGGCGGCTCGGCGTCAATGTGCTCGGTCGACACCGCAGGACGCACGAACAGGCAGAGGTTGTGGAAATACAGGCGGTGCAGGATCTTGGTCGACACCGAATTGAAGAAGGTCTCGGCGCATTCGGGCTGCTTGTGGTCGATGAGCAGCACGATGTAGTGGCGCTTGACTTCCTGCCAGCGCGCGTCGTCGATGTCGGCGCAACCGAATTCCCGCTCCAGCCGCGACACCGTCTCCAGCACCCGACGATCGTAGAAGTCGATCCGGTCCTTCGAGGTGTGCGCGATGGCGAGCCAGTTGCCGGCCTCGAACTGCCGCTTCGCCACCCGCGCGCAATCGCGGAACAACGCGTAGTGCAGGTTGAAGCCGTCGAGCGTCGCCCGCGCGATGGCCTGGGTCGTCGCCAATGCGGAGGCGGTCATCGCGCGTATCCTGGCCCGTTACTTCTTTGCAGGCATGCGCTCTTCCACCTCTTTGGCGAACGCGTTGTACTCGTTGATGGCTTTGTTGCCAGCTTCGATCAGCGCGTCGGATAGTCCTTTGGTCTCGTCGACGTATTTCTTGATGCAATCGGAATACGCCTTGCCTTCCTTGTTGAAGCGTTCGAATCGTCTCGAGTCAGCGAACGCGCCCGGAAGGTCGGGTTTTACACAGGTCGAAGCCGGCACCGTCGGCATGGCCGAGGCGGCAGGCTGCTGCGCGCCCGCGATCGATGCCGTGAGTGCGATCGCGGCAAGGGTTAGAGCTGCGGCTGTATGGAACGTCATGTCGGGGCCTCGTCGGCACGAAAAACGGCTATTTTAGCCCTGCATCGGTGCAACGGGAAGCGCGGCCGGGTTCGCCTCGGCTAGCGCAGCAGCGCGGCGACGATGCCGACGCCGATGGCGACCAGGTCGAAAGTCGCGGCGCTGGTTGTGGTCGAGCTGGTTCCAGGCGGCGGCTGTTGCAGCAAAGCGTCCGCGAGTATGTTGACGTCGACCGAATTGTGCTTTGCCTGTGCCTCGCCGAGCGCTGCGATCGCCTTGGTCACGGCATCGGGATCGAGAATCGATATCGGCGTGTGGCAATACTCGCACGCAGTGGAATGCTCGAGATCGACCGGTGCGCCGCAGTTCGAGCACTGGATGCTGTGCACCCTGGCCTTGAGCGCGGCGAGTTCGAGGCCCGAGATCGGGCGGATGAAGTTCTTTTCGCGCAGGAACTGGAGGAAGGGGTTCAACCGGCCATGACCGAACGGGCAGCGGTAATAGCTGAAGCGCGTCGTGTGCTGCAAATCCTGGGTCAGTTCGAGGCGTGAGGAACAGCGCGGGCAATCGAGCAGCGTGGGAAGCGGATTGCGGGCGTCGGCGCGGTGTTCGTTCAGCGCCTTGAACACCTCCAGCACGCCTCCAGGCGACAACTGGGCACAGTCGTGGTTGTCGAACCAGGCGAGCTGGCAGGCGAAGCAGAAGGACGCGTTGACGGGCGGGGGAAGCAGCGCGCGCTCGAATTCGAGCGCTAACATCGGCGATTGGCAGCCGGGGCAGTTCACCCCCTGAATTTAACCGCCGGCCTTGGCCTTGTCGATGGATTCCTTCAGGTCGCGGTACTCGGGGCAGGTACGGCCGCAGAGTTTCTCCAGTGCCGCCAGATGCTCCTGCGCCTTGGGCAGGTCACGGGCTATAACGTAGGCTTCGCCGACGTATTCGTGCGCGCCCTTGTGGCCCGGGTCGAGGCGCAGCGCTTCCTCGTACTCGGCGAATGCACGCTTCATGTCCCCCGAATTGCGGTAGGCGTAACCGAGCCAGTTGTGCGCGTCGGCATTGAAGCGATCCCACTGGATCGACGTTCGGAACAATTGAATCGCCTTGTTCCAGTCCTGGCGCTCGATCGCCTGTACGCCCGCCTGGTACGCAGCGTCCTGCTTCTTGACGCCGTCGGTGCCGCCACCCCCGCCACCACCGCCGTCACCGCCCGCGCCGAAACTCAGCCCGGTGGCGCCGGCGACGAGTATCGCGACCATCCAGCGCGCATATCGATTCGTTCGCATGTTGCCCTCCTGCGGCGATCCGCCGCTGCGATCAGGTCAACAGCGCGCAGTCGATGGCTATTCCGCCGCCCGCTATTCCCGCGAGGCGAAGGTGTTGCACTGGCGGATGTCGCCGGTCTGCAATCCGGTCTTGAACCAGCGCACGCGCTGCGCCGACGAGCCATGGGTGAACGATTCGGGAGAGACCACGCCGCGCGAGGCCTTCTGGATCCGGTCGTCGCCCACCGCAGCAGCCGCGGCGATGCCCGATTCGATGTCGCTGGTGTTGATCAGTCCGCGCTTGGCCGCCGACTGGCCCCACACACCGGCTAGGCAGTCGGCCTGCAATTCCTGGCGCACCGACACCGCGTTGCGCACTTCGGGCGAAGCGCGCGACATCTTTTTCTGTATCTCGTCCATCAGGCCGAGCTGGTTCTGGACGTGGTGACCGACTTCGTGGGCGATGACGTAGGCGCGGGCGAATTCCCCCGGCGCGCCGAAGCGCTGCGACAGTTCCTGGAAGAATGCGGTATCGAGGTAGACCTTCTGGTCCGCCGGGCAATAGAACGGTCCCATGGCCGCGGTCGCGAAGCTGCACGCGGTATTGATCTGGCCGTTGAAGATAACCAGCTTGGGCGGTTGGTAGCGGGTACCCGCCTGCTGGAACACGCCGCCCCATACGTCTTCGGTGTCGCCGAGTATCTTGGCCACGAATTCCTTCTGTTCGTCGCGCGGTGTCGGCGCGGCGCCGGACGGCGGGGCGTACGGCGTCGTCTGCGTCGGCGTCGACGGCGCGCCGCCATCGCCCAGCAGCGCCAGGAGCTCCAGCGGATTCCTGCCCAGCAGCAGGCTGACAACGACCACGACGACGATCGCGCCGCCACCCAGGCGCATGCCACCGCCCATGCCGGGTGAACCGCCGCCCGAACCTTCTTCGACGTTGTCACTTCGACGCATATCCTGCCAGCGCATGGGAGTCTCCACTGCGGGAAAGACAGCCATTCTAACGCCTGGACATAGCGCTTACCCGAGTTCGTCGATCGACCGCGGCCAGCTGGCCTTGAGCAGGCGCGACAGTGCCCTGTCCGCGAGCACCGTGCCGCCGGTCTGGCAGCGCGCGCAGTAGTTGGTCTCGTTCTCGGCGTAGACGATACGCTGCACCGGTGCGCCGCAGTCGGGGCACGGCTGTCCGAACTTGCCGTGCACGGCCATGTCCGGGCGAAAGGCGGTGACGTGACGCGGGAATTCCGGGCCGGCGTCGGCGCGCAGCCGATCGGTCCATTCCGTCAGCACGGTCTGTGTGGCCGCGTGCAGTCGTTCCACCTCGGGCGCCGTCAGCTTACGGGTCAGCGCAATCGGCGACAGGCGAGCCCGATGCATGATCTCGTCGGAATACGCGTTGCCGATGCCACTGAACAGTTGCGGATCGGTAAGCGCGCGCTTGAGCGTATGGTTCTCGCGCTGCAGCCGCTCCCGGAACGCTTCGAGGTCGGAGTCGATGACCTCCATGCCGCCTCGGTCGAAGGCCGCGAGCGCGGCGTCGCCATTCACTATGTGCAAGGACGCCCTGCGCTTGGTTCCGGCCTCGGTGAAGGCGAGCGTGCCGGATAAAAATTCCAGCGTCGCCAGCGTGATGCGCCCGGGCGGCTTGGCTCCCGGCTCGAGCCATCGAAGGCGACCCGCGATCATCAGGTGCAGCACGAGGGACACGTTACCCTCCATTGCAATGACGATGCGCTTGCCCTGCCGGCGCACACCGATGACCTGAAGGCCTTCGACGGCGGCGGGTGGCGGTTCAACCGTGCGCAGCAGGAACGGGTTGAGCAGTCGTATGCGCGCGAGGCGCTGCCCGACGATGCGTGCGGCGAGCTGCTCGACATACACGACGACGTCGGGCAGTTCGGGCATCGCGAAAGTACGGCTCAGGCGACGCCGAACGCGCCCAGCGCGGCGGCGACGAGCAGGAACCAGAGTGGATGGATGCGAGTCGCCAATGCCAGCAGGGCAGTCGCGCCGGACAGCGCGTACGCCGCCCAGGTTTGGTCCGTGGCGCGCACGAGCACGTAGCCGCTGGCGAGTATGAGACCGACGGTCACCGGTGCGAGCCCGCGCTGGATCGCGCGGCGCAGCGGTGCGGCGCGAAAGCGATCCCACACCTGCGCGATGCCGTAGGTCAGGACCGATGAGGGCAGGCAAAGCGCGAGCGTCGCCACCAGCGCGCCGAGGATGCCGTAGACCTTCCATCCGATCACGCTGACGATCAGCATGTTCGGCCCCGGCGAGGCCTGCGAGATCGCGAACGCCTGCGAAAACTCGGCGTCGGTCAGCCAGTGTTCCATGTCGACGACCTGGCGATGAATCTCGGGGATGATGCCGTTGACGCCGCCGATGGCCATGAACGAAAGCTGGCTGAACTGCCGCGCGAGTTCGATCAGTTCCGGCGGTATCATCTTCTACGCGTCCACCAGGCCAGCGCGATCGCAATCGGCGTGATCGCCAGCAGCGCCCACAACAGCGGGACGCGGAGCAGCGCCACCGCCGCGAATCCAAGCGCGGCGATGGCAACCTGCCAGCCGGTTCCGAGCAGCGGTCGCGCCATCTTGAAGCCCATGGCGACGATCAAGCCTGCAGCAGCCGAGGATACGGCTGCCGTCGCTCCACGCACGGCCGGGATCGCATCGAAACGCGCGTAGAGCGCAGCGACCGCGAGCACGATCAGGAACGGCATCAGCATCAGTCCTAGGCTGGCGGCGAACGATCCGGCCGGACCCGCGAAACGGCCACCGACGATGATCGAGAGATTGATGATGTTGGGGCCAGGGAGGAATTGCGACAGCGACAGCACCTCCGTGAACTCGTGCTCGGTCATCCAGCGGCGCTCATCGACCAGCATGCGCCGTGCGAACGGCATGACGCCGCCGAACCCCGACATGCCGACCTTGAGGAAGCCGACGAACAGATCGCTCTTGCTGACCGAAGGCGCGGGCTCCGCGACGATCGAGTCGTTCATTCGCGGCGCTCGATGACGGTGACGACCGGCGGAATCGGAAGGTGCGGCATGGGAGACCGAGAATTGTAACGCCTATGGTGGCGCGCGGCGCGCCTGCGGTATTCTGCGGAACCTCATCACGCGGTATCCCGTCGTTCGATGACTGGTGCGCTGCAGTGCCTTCGCTGGTTTGCCCGTGTCGCCGACGCCATCGTCGATGCGGCCGGGCGCACCGCCGCGTGGCTCGTGCTGTTCGTGATCCTCGCCTTGTTCGGGCAATGGCCGCTGCGCGAGCTCGTCGGCGGCGGTCACATTCTCGCCAACGACTTCGGCCAGCTCGCGCATGCAGCCGTTTTTTCGATCGGCATCGCCTATGCGCTGCGCTGGGACGGACACGTGCGCCTCGACCTGTTCTATCAGCGCCTGTCGGCGCGGGGCAGGGCGTGGGTCGACCTGGTCGGCACGCTCGGCGTCGTCATTCCATGGACCGGCATGGTGCTGTGGTTCAGTTGGCAAACGACGTTGCGCTCGGTCAGGGCCTTCGAACAATTTCCCGAAACGTGGTCGCCCGGCTACTGGCTGTTCAAGGTCCTTCTGATCGTCTTTGCCGTGCTGTTGCTGCTGCAGGCGGTAGGTCATGTCGCGCGCGATCTCGCCATTTTATTGGATGCCGGCGCTGCGGCACCGGAGCCGGAGCCGACGGGTCGATGAACTGGCTCGTGCCCGCGCTGGGCCTGCTCATGTTCGCGTCGGTATTCGCGCTGCTGCCGTTCGGATTTCCCGTCGGTTTCACGCTGATGGGTTGCGCGCTGCTGTTTTCGCTACTTGGAAACGCGCTGGGCGCATTCGACCTGGCATTGCTTACCGCATTGCCGCAGCGCCTGATCGGGTTGATGGAAAACGATCTGCTGCAGGCGATCCCCTTGTTCGTGTACCTGGGCGTGATCATGCAGCGTACGACGCTCGCAGCGGAATTGCTGGAAGCGATGAGCGGCCTGTTCGGCGCGCGCGCCGGCGGCTTGTCGATCTCGACCGTGATCCTGGGCGCGCTGCTCGCGCCAACCACCGGTGCGGTCGGCGCGTCGGTGTTGACGCTCGGCCTGCTGGCGCTGCCGGCGATGCTCGCCGCGGGCTATCGCCGAAGCCTGGCCTGCGGCGTGGTCTGCAGCGCCGGCACGCTGGGCACGGTGCTGCCGCCGTCGATCATCCTCATCGTGCTCGCGGATCTCATGCGCGGGGCCAACGCCGAAGCGCAGATCATGCGCGGCGAAGACGTGCACGGCGCGCTGATCATCAAGGACATCTACGTCGGCATGCTGGCGCCCGTCGGCATCCTGCTTGCGTTATATCTGGTGTATGTCGTGGCGGTCGCAGTTCTGCGTCCGGCGACCTGTCCGCCGCTGCCTCCGGAGCGCAGGAAGCGCCTGCCCTGGTCGCGACTGGCCGTCGTGGTGTTCGGGCCGCTTGCGTTCATCGTGCTCCTGCTGGGCTCGATCGTCACCGGCAGGATCTATACGGTCGAGGCGGCTGCGCTGGGGGCGATCGTGGCGACGCTGTATGCGTGGGGCCGCGGTGAACTCGACTGGGCGCGCCTGGCCGACACCGTGCGAACGGTCACTCGGCTGACCGGCATGATGTTTTTGCTGCTCATGGGCGCGTCGACCTTTACGCTGGTGTTTCGCGGCCTGAACGGTGTGCAGACCGTGCACTCGCTGCTGGGCATGCTCCCGGGCGGGCTCGGCGTCGCCGTGTTCGCCGTGTTCGCGGTCACCTTCTGCTTCGGCTTTTTCCTCGACGCGCTCGAGATCGTGCTGCTGGTCGTGCCGATCGCGATGCCGCCGCTGCTGGCACTCGGTGCGCATCCGATCTGGCTCACCGCACTCACGGCGCTGACCGTGCAGACGAGCTTCCTGATGCCGCCCTCGGGCTTCGCGGTGTTCTTCCTGCGCTCGATCGCGCCGCGCGAGGTGGCCACGCGTGAGATCTACCGGGGCACGCTGCCGTTCATCCTGATCCAGGTCGTCGTCATCGGCCTGCTCTGGCGCTTCCCCGATCTGGCGACGGCGCTGCCGGCGATGTTCGACTGAGCGTCGCCATGCTTGCATCTTCTTGACGCACGCTCAGGGTTTCAGGGCGCGATACAGGAACGGGAAGCTGACGTCCATCCGGTAGTCGATATCGGAGTGGGTGTCGTCGAACTCCTCGTAGCGGTGGCGGATGCCGGCCTGCGCAAGGCGTTTGGACAGGATGCGCGTGCCGTAATGGATATGGTACTGGTCGCGCCAGCCGCAATCGATGTAGATGCCGTGGAGCGACTTGAGCGCCGCCTTGTACTTGTCGACGAGATTGATGGGATCGTTGGCGAGCCAGTTCTTCCATCGCGCGGGAATCAGTTCGCCGCTCTCCAGGTTGAAGGGCAGCCGAAAGCCCAACGGCACGCGAGGATCGGGGTCGTAGGTGGCGGCCATGCACAGGTTCATGATGGCGTGGCCTTCGGCGCGCGAGATCTTTTCCGTTTCCCAGACGTGTTCGAGGAAGCGCTTGACACGACCGTCGTCGCGACCCTGCTCAAGGCCTTTGCGTTGGCTTTCGCGCAACGCATCGTACTTGCCTGCAACCCGCTCGCGCACGCGATGCTTCGCCAGCTCATTGAGCGTGTTCGGCCAGTCGTGCCAGTAGACGAAGTCGAAGTACGAATCCCCCGAATGGTCGGCGATGGCGCCCCAGTATTGCGGGTATTTCATCCCGTGGATGATCGAACCGTAACCGCCGGAGGACTTGCCGAAGCAGCCGCGATGATCGCGCGAGGCGAGCGTGCGGAACTCGCGGTCGACGAACGGGATCAGCTCGCGGGTCAGATAGTCGGCGTAATTGCCGATGGCCGGGGAGTTGACGTACTGATTGCCGCCGAGCGCGGTGAAGCAGTCGGGAAACACGAGCACGGTCGGGCCGATTTTCTTCTCGTGGATGAGGCGAGCCGTGCGCTCGATCAGGTTCTCGGCGTACGGTTTCCAGCTGACGTCCGCAAGTCCGGTGCCGTGAAATCCCACGAGGTCGTAGAGCGCGGGAAAGCGCTTGCCACGCGCATGAGTCACCGTGGCGTCATATTGAGGCGGCAGCCAGACGCCCAGCTTTCGCACGTGCGGATCTCCCAACGGATTGTCCCGGAGTACGCGCGACGTGTGTTCGAGTATGACCAGCGTACCGGCGTGTCCATGGGGCCGCTTCAGCGCCATGATCTGTTCCCCGCGAGGTGAAGAGGTCATTGTAGCGCGGGCAAGACTTGAATTATCTGTGTCGTGCGTCTAGGATGAAATCATCCGCGGTGGTCGCGGCAGTCATGAAAAGACCATCCGGATCGCCACTGAACGGAGGCCTGATGAAGTGGGCAGACCGTCGTATTGCTGCATTCCTGGCAGCGTGCGCATGCGCGTTTTCTCTTGCGTGCGTCGCCAGCCAACCTTCGCTCACCGAGTGTCTCGAGGGCTCCGACTTCGTCGGCAACGCCGCCCTGTCCCGCGACAACGGCATTTCCGAGCAGAAATTCGTCGCGCGCCTGCAGGAGGACTTCACGCTGATCCACGCGTTCCCGCAGGAACTGCGCTGGTTCGTGCACGATGACGACGATGAGGCATACCTGCTCGGCGCGACGCGCGAAGTCTTCGAACACCCTGTGCTGCCGGAGCAGCACCGGCGCGCGTTCCTCGACTCGTGCTTCGAGCGCATGGCGGCGCTCGGTCGCTGACGCTTGCGTCGCGGCCGGCCGCGTCATAGGCTACGCGCTGGACCATGGACCGAGGTTTCGATGATGCGCATAGTGACTTGCGTGCCGATGTGCCTGGTGGCCGGCGTAGTCGGCATCGCCGTCGCGGCGATACCCAATGCCAGGCCTGGACTGTGGGAAACCGTGTCGACGCTGACCTTCGACGCTGGTCTGCCCGCGAACCTGCAGGGCGCCGCCAAGATCCCGCCCGAGCAGCGCGCAAAGATGCAGCAGGATCTGACTCCCGGAGGCGGCAAGCCCGTCACGACGAGCGATCGCGCTTGCATGTCGTCGGACATGCTCGATCGCTGGGATGCGTTCGCGAACGACGGCGGTTCGGCGGATTGCCGGCGGACCTTGGTGGAACGGACCGCCCAGCGCGTGCGATTCACGGTGGTATGCGGTGGTGGAAAATCGACGGGGGAGGGAGAGTTCTCGGCAGGCGGCTCGGATCGGGTGATCGGCAAGATCACCATGCAGACGCGCAGCGATCGCGGCGACAGCAAGATAAGCGTGCAATCGGAATCGCGCTGGCTCGGCGCCGACTGCGGCGCGCTCAAGCCGGGTCAGCGCCAGACCCTGGGCACTCGCTGAACGAATTGCACCAGGCGGCCGCGACGCAATTTGCTTGGTCCGGATTCGCGACGACGCCTACTCGGCCTTCGCGCCCACATCCTTCGCGATCTTGGACCATTTGACGATCTCGGTGCGGATGAAGCGTCCGAATTCCTCCGGCGTGCCGCCCACCGGATCGAGCCCGCCTGCGACGAGACGCTCGCGTACCTCGGGCATCGCCATGACCTTGTTGAACGCTTCGTTGATTCGTTTGACGACGTCGGCCGGCATGCCGGCGGGGCCGACCAGTCCTTGCCATGCGATAGCATTGAAGCCGACCAGTCCCGCCTCGGCAAAAGTCGGAATCTCCGGATAGTTCGTCGACCGCTTTGGACTGCCCACCGCAAGTGCACGCAGCTTGCCTGTCTTGACGTGCGGCATCAGGTTCGCCTGATCGGCAATCACGATCTGTACGGAACCACCTAGCAGGTCGGTGACCATGGGACCGCCACCCTTGTACGGCACGTGGACGAGGTCGACGCCAGTGAGCGACTTCATGAGTTCGACGGACAGATGCGGCAGGCTACCGCTGCCGGCGGACCCGTACGCCAGCTTGCCCGGATTCGCCTTGGCGTAGGCGATGAGCTCGGCGACGGTATTGGCAGGTACGGAAGGATGCACGGCCATCACGTAGTTGACATCGACGGTGCGGATGACCGGCGTTAAATCCTTCACCGGGTCGTACGGCATCTTTGGATAGATACCCGCGTTGATCGCGAGCGACGCGATGTTGCCCAGCAGCAGCGTATAGCCATCGGGCGCCGACTTCGCGACCATGTCCGCGCCGATCATACCGCTTGCACCCGCCTTGTTGTCGATGACGACCGGCTGGCCGAGCAGCTCCGACAACGGATTCGCGACGACGCGGGCGTAGAAATCGACGGCGCCGCCTGGCGGAAAGGGAACGATCACCCGTACCGGCTTGGACGGAAACGGTTGCGCGAAAGCGTGCGGGGTGGCGAAAAGTGCCATCAGCGCTATCGCCGCGACGACTGCCCGCCATCGCATGTCTTGAGTCTGCATCGGACCCCCACTGTTTTTGTCAGTTTAAACTACCCGCGTGAAGGACACGTCCGATGCCGCACAAGATCACCAAAGTTGAACGCTGGGTTCTGCGCGCACCGATCGCGCAACCCGTCGCCAACGCGTTCGGCGCGATGACCAATCGCCCCGCGCTGTTCCTGCGGGTCAGTGCGAGCGATGGCGCGTGGGGCTGGGGCGAGGTGTTCTGCAACTTTCCGCAGGTCGGCGCGGAACATCGCGCGCGTCTGGTCGACAGCATCTTTGCGCCGTTGCTTGTCGGTGCGACGTCCGACGAGCCGTCCGCGAACCGGGCGCTGCTTGACCGACGAACGCGGCAAATGGCGATCCAATGCGGCGAGCCGGGCCCGTTCGCGCAGATCGCTGGCGGCGTCGACCAGGCGCTGTGGGATATGTCGGCTCGCCGCGCCGGCGTGCCGCTCTGGCAGCACCTCGGTGGCGCGCACGAGTCGGGTGAGGTGCGCGTGTACGCCAGCGGCATCGGTCCCGACGATGTCGCCACCGTCGCCTTGAACAAGCAGCGCGAAGGCTTTAGCGCATTCAAGCTGAAGGTCGGCTTCGGCGCCGCGCGCGACCGCACCAATCTCGCGGCTTTGCGCGCCGCGCTCGGCGATCAGGCGACGATCATGACCGACGCCAATCAGGCCTGGTCGATCGAAGACGCGGCGGAGCGGATCGCAGAACTTGCCGAGTATCGTCCGCACTGGATCGAAGAGCCGATCGCCGCGGATGAAACACCGGCGGCGTGGCGAACGCTCGCCGCGGCGTCGCGCGTGCCGCTGGCCGCGGGCGAGAACATCCGCGGGCAGCAGGCTTTCGACGACGCCGTCGATGCGGGCTACCTCCAGTTCATCCAGCCGGACGTGGGGAAGTGGGGCGGTGTCAGCGGTGGCATCGCCGTCGCCCGGCGTGCCGTCGCGCGCGGGATCGCGTATTGCCCGCACTGGCTGGCTGGCGGCGTGGGCCTCGCCGCGTCGATGCATGCGCTCGCCGCAGCGGACGACGGCAACGGCTACGCCGAAGTCGACGCCAATCCCAATCCGCTGCGCGAGGAAGTGTTCCCGCTGGCGATCGAGCACGGCCGCGTAACGCTTTCCGGCGCGCCCGGACTGGGCGTGGAACCGGACCTGCGCCGGCTCGCCAGGCTCATCGTGCCGGTGGCCTGAACGCCTCAGCCAGCGCGATTGGCGACAAGTCCGAGGAACTCCTCGCGCGTCGCGGTCGATTCGCGAAACGTGCCGAGCACCGACGAGGTGATCATCACCGAATTCTGCTTTTCCACGCCGCGCATCATCATGCACAGATGCCGCGCTTCGATCATCACGCCCACGCCCTTGGCGCCCACCAGTTCCATCACCTGCTGCGAAATCTGCTCGGTCAGCCGTTCCTGCAGCTGCAGGCGTCGCGCGTACATGTCGACCAGGCGCGCCAGCTTCGAGACGCCGAAGACTCGGCCGCTCGGAATGTAGCCGATGTGGCAGCGCCCGAAGAACGGCAGCATGTGGTGCTCGCACAGGCTGTACACCTCGATGTTCTTCACGATGACCATGCTGTTGGTCTCCTGCGTGAACACCGCGCCGTTCAGAAGCTTCTCGGGATCGGTGCGGTAGCCGGAGGTCAGGAATTCGTAGGCGGCGGCGACGCGCTCCGGCGTCTTCAGCAGGCCTTCGCGCTTCGGATCTTCGCCGATCTCGATGAGTTGCTGGCGAACGAGTTCGGCGATTTTCTTGGTGTTCATGGCGTGCGAGCCTTTCCGCGGGGTTGCCTGCTACGAATCCCGGATTATCCCATGGTCGCGCGACCTGCAAGGCGATGACGTCGCCGTGGCGCGATGCCGATGGAGCTAATGTCATAATGATCGCGACATCTTCAACGGAACCGGGAGACAAGCGACATGGGCACTGCGATCAAACTCACCGCGGCGGACGGATTCGTGCTCGGGGCATATCGCGCGGACCCTCCGGGCGCACCGCGAGGCGGCCTGGTCATCGCGCAGGAGATCTTCGGCGTCAACAGCCATATCCGCAGCGTCTGCGACGGCTACGCGGCGGACGGCTATCGCGTCATCGCGCCGGCGCTGTTCGACCGCTATGAAAAGGACGTCGACATCGGCTACACGCCTGCCGACATCGCGCGCGGCCGCGAACTCAAGACCAGGGCTGCAACGGACGCGGCCCTGAGCGACGTGGCCGCGGCGCGCGATGCGCTGGCCGGCGCCGGCAAGATCGGTGTCATCGGCTATTGCTGGGGCGGCTTCGTCGTCTGGATGAGTGCCTGTCAGCTTCCCGGATTTGCGTGCGCGGTTCCCTATTACGGTGGCGGAATCCTCGACGCGGCCAACGAAGTGCCGCGTTGCCCGGTGCTTGCGCACTTCGGCGAGCGCGACGGGATGATCCCCGTCGACGGCGTCAGGAAATTCGCCGCCGCACAGCCAAAAGTACAGGTTCATATCTATGCCGCCGATCACGGTTTCAACTGTGATCAGCGCGGGAGCTACGACGCCCCCTCCGCCGCGCTTGCGCGCGAGCGCACGCTCCGGTTCCTGCGGCAATACGTCGGCTGAGGCTGCGCCCGCCGGCGCGATGGCGTCCGCGACCGGGTTCGCGCAGATACTTGACAAAAGCAAGCAGTTTGTTGACATTGGCATCGACCGGCCCCTTCGACGCCGGTGCATGGGACAACGATGACCAGGGCGGACCCGGCACTTGCGACCCGCATCGCGGCGGTGCGTCGTTTCAACCGCTTCTACACCCAACGCATCGGCGTGCTGGGCGAGGGGCTGCTGGCAAGCCCGTATTCGCTGACCGAGGTGCGCGTGCTCTACGAACTCGCGCACGCGCCGGCCGATTTCCCCCCGAGCGCCAGTGCGGTCGCGGCGGCGCTCGGCATCGACGAGGGCTATTTGAGCCGCATCCTGCGTGGTTTTGCGCGGCGCGGCTGGTTGCGCCGGGAGCGTTCGCCGGACGACGCGCGCAAGGCGCTGCTTTCCCTGACGAGCCGTGGCCGGAAGGCGTTTGCGCCGCTGGAGGCGCGCTCGCAGGATGGTGTTCGCACGCTGCTCGAACGGCTTTCCACCAGCGATCGGGATGCACTCATCGCGGCAATGGGCAGCATCGAGCGCGTGCTTGGTGCGCGCGCGGAGACGTCCGCGCCGCTCGTGCTGCGGACACTGCAGCCGGGCGACCTCGGCTGGATCGTGCATCGACACGGGCGAGTCTACGCCGAGGAGTACCGCTACGACCTGAGCTTCGAAGCGCTGGTTGCGCGCATCGGCGCCGACTTCATCGGTCGCTTCGACCCGTTGCACGAACGCTGCTGGATCGCCGAGCGCGAGGGCGAGATCGTCGGCTGCGTGTTTGTCGTTCGCAAGTCCGCGACGGTGGCCAAGCTGCGCCTGCTCCTGGTCGAACCTTCGGCACGAGGCCTCGGACTGGGCGCGCGCCTGGTCGACGAATGCGTCCGCTTCGCGCGGAGCGCCGGCTATCGCCGGCTGGTCCTGTGGACGCAGAGCGAACTGCTCGCCGCACGCCACGTCTACGAGCGTGCCGGATTTGTCCGTCGTGCGACCGAGGCGCACCGAAGTTTCGGCCGTAAGCTCGTTGCCGAGACCTGGGAACTCCGAGTCTAAATTCAATCGAATGCGAATAGCCTGAGCATTCGGCGACGTGCGGGTAGTGCGCTGGTGCCAATCCGCGAGTCGCTGGGCGTAAACTAGCGTTCGGCTAAACTTGGCGACCGGGCGGCAGCGCGTAGGACGCCTGCGTGGGGAGGACCGTAATGAAATGCACCACCTGTGGCTTTGAAACGCAGCCTGGCGCGAAATTCTGCGTGCAATGCGGCAATACCATCGTCGCAGCATCTCCCCCCGCAGGAATGGCTCCGCTCGCAACGCCGAGCGCGACGCCGCGGCCGGCCGCGCCGCCGCCCATGACGTCCGCGTCGGCGACGGCGGCCACAATGACCCGCGCCGCGTATACGCCGCCGCCAGCCACGCCCCCCGGGGCAGCGCCTGGCGCGTTGCCCCCTGCCGCACCCGCTGCGGGTGGACAGCGTCTGGGACTGATCGCCGGCTTGCTGGCGTTCGTCGCCGTGCTGGGTGTCGGAAGCTTCGTTGCATACAAGATGCTGTTCCCGGCGCAGCCGAAGGAATCGCTGACGACGACAGATACCAGGGGGACGACGAGTCCGGCGGCGCAGGCACCCGCCGATGCGCCGAAAGACGGTGCGGCTTCGCCCGCGAACAACATGACATCGTCGCCGGCGCCAACGGCAGCCGAGACAGCGCCGGCAACGACGGCCACACCGGCTGCGCCGCAAATGCCGGACATCGCCAAGGCCGCGCCGGTTGTCCCGGCCGCGCCAAAAACCGGTACCGCGCAGACCAAGGCGGGCTCAGCCACAGGCAAATCCGCCGCGCCAATGACGAGCGCACCCGCGGCCGTGCCTGCGCCGGCGCCGACGCACCAGGCGGCAGCGCCCGCGGCGCCAGCGCCACAACCGGACCGCTGGGAACTCATGCGCCAGGCCCACGAGGAGTGCGCGCGCGAGAGCCTGTTCGATCGACT
Organism: uncultured beta proteobacterium; assembly: GCA_963726915.1. Lineage (GTDB taxonomy): Bacteria > Pseudomonadota > Gammaproteobacteria > Burkholderiales > Casimicrobiaceae > PALSA-1003. The sequence continues at coordinate 380,197 of CAVSEA010000026.1, read as the reverse complement.
TGCCTGCAATCACCGCGTCGGGCAACAGTATTGCAAGGGCTACTGGGGACTGGTCCCGCAATGTCCGGCGGGGGTCTACGGGGACCGCGGCAACGCCAACTAGGTCAACGAGTGCCGGATTCGTCCCGGTCCGCGGCGCCCTCGGCCTTTCCTAACGGACGCAATTCCTGCCGGCGCGCTTGGCTTCGTAGAGTTGTCGGTCCGCGGCGGCCAGCATGGCCGCCGCATCGTCGTAGTCGGCGGCCGCCGTGACGCCGATGCTGATAGTCACCTGCAGTCCTTCGTGAATCTCGTGCCACGGGTGACCGGCGACGACGGCGCGCAGGCGCTGGCAGGCGGCGCGCGCGTGGTCCAGCGTGGTGTCGGGCAGCGCGAGCACGAACTCCTCGCCACCGTATCGCACCGCCAGATCCGACGGGCGACAGGCTGCACGCAGGATCCTGCCCACAACGCGCAAGACCTCGTCGCCGATGACGTGCGAGAAGCGGTCGTTGATGTGCTTGAAGTTGTCGATGTCGGCGAGCGCCATGCTCAGCGCGTGATTCATCGTTCCCAGATCGTTGAACATGCGGTCGAGGTTGGCGTCGAGGTAGCGGCGGTTGGCGAGACCCGTCAGCGCGTCTACGTTCGCGGCTTCGGACAGTTGCACGTTCGCTTCGGCCAGGCGGTCGCGCTCGGCGCGGTACGATTCGGCTTCTTCGCGCACCTTGCGTACGGCGGCCTGGACGAGCAGGTCGCGCGCCTTCGCGTCGACTTCTTCGGAGCGTAGCGCCTGGTCGAGTTCATGGTATTTCTTGTAGTGGACGAGCGCCGCAGTCGTGTCGCCCTGCGCTTCCCGGCATGCCGAAAGTTCCTGGTGCGCGCGCATGATTCGCGGCTTGGACTGCAGTTCCTCGCCAAGGGCGAGCGCGCGCTGCAGCGGCTCGATCGCGGCTTCCGGACGCCCGCACAGGCGCAGCGCTTCACCGATGTTGGCCAGGCACAGCGCTTCGTTTTGTCGGTCGCCGATGGCGTGCACCGTCTCGAGTTGCCGCTCGAACAGCTCCATCGCCTGCTCGACATCGCCCAGAAACGCGACGGCGCTGCCGATATTGCCGAGTGCGAGCGCCCGCAGTTGCAGGTCGCCGACGCTGGCCGCGAGCTGTTCCGCTTCGTCGAAGTAGCTGCGTGCGCGATCAAACTCCGCCGCCATGCTTTCGGGGCCTGCGGCGCGGCGCTGCTGGCCTACGCGCAGGCACAGCACGCCAAGGCTGTTCAGGCTCGCCGCCACTCCGGCCTGATCACCCAGCTCCCGCCGCCGCGCGAGCGAGAGATCGTGAAACTCGCGCGCCTTGCTCAACTCGCCGAGTCGCGAATACACCATGCCCAGGCCGTGAAAGACGCCGGCCTCCAGCGCTGCGTCGTGTTGCGTGCGCAGCAGCGACAACGCCTCTTCGAAACGCGCCAGCGCGCGTGCATAGTCGCCGACATTGAGGTCGATGGTGGCGATGCCGCGCAGGCAGCGCACCTGTCCGTGCACATTGTCCAGGGTGCGCCAAAGCGAGAGCGCTTCGAAGTGGCGCGACAGCGCTTCGGCGTACGCGCCTACACCCAGATGCGCGTCGGCGATGACCTCGACCGCCTGCGCCTGCGCGACGGCGTCATTGTGCGTTTGTGCGAGGTCGAGTGCGAGCATGCCGAGCTCGATCGCGCGTTTTGGGTCACCCACGCGCGACATCTTGTGCGCGAGCACAAGCAGCGCCGTCAGTTCGGCGCCGTCGCCCGGCGCGGCGACCAGACCGGGTTCCGCGTCGTGTAGTTCGTCCTGTTCCGTCATCGCCATGGGGTCGCCACGACCCTCAGGGGTCGACGACTCGGATCAAAGCGATTTTCATGCCAAGAGGGGGCGGGCTGATCCGCATCGACGGCGGAATGGAGCGAGCTGCGCGTCAGGCCGCGGCCCGCAATCGGTGGCGGATTCCGGTCCTGGCGGACCGGCCGCAGTGCCGGGGCTGGTGCATCCGTGCCGCTTGGGGGTAATATGCCGTTATCATACGGATTGTGACGCTGGCCGGTCCGGCGATCGCTGGGGTGCGCGCAAGCAAAAAATGATGAAGTGTCAGATATGCGGACGTGCCAGTTTGCCTGGCACAAAGCTGTGCGCGGACTGCCGGTCGGCGCGCAAGCGCGCGTTCGCGGCCACGGTCACGCAACCGCTGCTGGACGCTGCGGGCCGGGGACGATCAGGCGGACGCCTGCTGCGCCCCAGCCAATCGGTGGCGGCCACCGCGCGCCGCACCGCGGAGCGTTCGCTCTACGTCATACCACCTCCCGCCGAAACCGCTGCGGTCGCGTCGCGGCGAATGAACCTGGCCTTTATCGTCGTGGGCGCCATTGTCGCGCTGTTGATCGTTGCGCTCGTTGCGCGCCAGATCCAGAAGGGCCGCCAACAGGCGGATGCGCCGCAGGTTGCCGAGCAGCCAGCGGTCGCCAGCCCGGCCGCGGTGCCTAACGCCGTGTCAGTCGTGCCCCCGGGGTTGTCGCCGAAGAACGTGGCGGAAACGCGCATGCCCGACCTTAGTGGCGCCATACCCGTCGACGAACGCTTACCATTGCCGAGCAAAGCCGACGCCGCAAAACGCGCGAATGCGCGGCAGCGCATCGCGCCAGTTGAAGCTGCGCCGCCCTCGCCGGAGCCCGCGCCCGCGCCACCTACGATCGCCGCCGCGCCCACCGTGGCACCGGCCCCTGAAATACGCGAAGCCCCGAAGCCCGACGCATTGCAGGTCATGCAGGAAAGCCTCGCGCGCTGCGCGACCGGGAATGTCGTCGAGCGCATCTTTTGCGACCAGCGTGTGCGTCGCGAGTATTGCGACGGTCGCTGGGGCCAGGTGCCGCAATGTTCCAGCGGCGTACCGAACGATCGCGGCCAATAGCCGCAATTCGTCGCCATCCGCCGCTTGCCGCAGAAGCGCGCCTGCTAGCCCCGTTGCTTCGCGGTTACCCGCGACCGACGAAGGGCATCTTCGTCGCCATCACCGTCAGGAACTGCACGTTCGCCTCGAGCGAGAGGCTGGCCATGTACATGACCGCGCTGGCGACGTTTGACACGTCCATCAACGGCTCCACCGCGATCTGACCATTCGCCTGCGGCACGCCTTTGGCCATGCGCGCCGCGAGTTCCGTTGCCGCGTTGCCGATATCGATCTGCCCGCAGGCAATGTCGTACTTCCTGCCGTCGAGCGACGTCGACTTGGTCAGGCCCGTGATCGCATGCTTGGTCGAAGTGTAGGGAGCGGAGTTTGGCCGCGGCGCGTGCGCCGAGATCGAACCGTTGTTGATGATGCGTCCGCCGCGCGGCGTCTGGTCCTTCATGATCCGGATCGCCTCCTGCGTGCACAGAAACGGACCGGTCAGGTTGATGTCGACCACGGACTTCCATTGCTCGACCGTCAGGTCTTCGAGATTGACCGCCGGCGCGCCGATGCCGGCGTTGTTGAACAGCAGGTCCAGCCGCCCGAACGTGCTCTTCACCGTTGCGAACAACGCGGCGACCGAGGCTGGATTGCCCACGTCGGTGGGCACCGGAAGGGCATTTGCAGCGGCGTTGCCTGCGGCCGCAACCGTTCCGTCGAGCGCGTCGCGTCGGCGTCCGGCCAGCGCGACCTTGTATCCGGCTTGCAGCAGTGCGAGCGCGACAGCGCGGCCGATGCCGCTGCCGGCGCCCGTGACCACGGCAATTTTCGAAGTACCCATCGGGCCATCCCCCTGGTAGTTGATCGTTGTTGAACCGGCAATTGTATCGTGGACTCGGCCGGATCAAAGATGTCCCGGACCGAACGCCGCGGGCAGCAGTTCCGCGAGGCGAAAGCGTCGCGTAGCACCTGGCTCGTCGCAGCCGCAGATCACGAGCACGTCGGCGCCGAATTCCGCGATGACCTGGCGACACGCGCCGCAAGGCGGCGTCGGCGCACGGGTCGGCGTGTAGACCGCGATCGCGCGAATGCTCCTGGCGCCTCCGGCGATCGCCTGGAAAATGGCGTTGCGCTCGGCGCACATCGACAGGCCATACGAAGCGTTCTCAACGTTGGCGCCGGCGCAGATCCCGCCTTCCGGCGTCAGTGCGGCGGCGCCGACCGGGAAACCGCTGTAGGGGGCGTACGCGTGAAGCGACGCTTCGCGCGCCCGGCGCAGCAACTCGCTGATCAATGGTTCCGGGATGTCCATGGCGTCATGGGTTGGCACAATGGGCGCATTATCGCTCAGCGGCATCGCGGGTCGTGCGCGCGCGCCTGGCCGCTCCATGGCGCACTCGGTCCATCTGCTACCATCGTTGCGCCGTAGTCTTGTCCAGGTTGTTCCCGCGCGCATGCGTTCCGACCGCGAATCCCCACGCTCCGCCGGCGCCGAAACGGCGCCAGCGTTGACCAGCCGCGAGGCGTTCCTGCGCGTGTTTCCAGGCGTGATGGTGGCGATGTTCCTCGCCGCGGCCGATCAGACCATCCTTGCCAGCGCACTGCCTACGATCGCCAGCTCGCTCGGCGGTCTGGCGGACCTGTCGTGGGTGATCGTCGCCTACCTGCTGACAGCAACGATCGGCGCGCCGCTGTACGGCCATCTCGGCGATCGCTTCGGGCGCCGCCGCATGCTGCTCGTATCCCTGGCCATCTTCACGGTCGCGTCGGTGGCGTGTGCGCTGGCCCCGACGCTGCTGGCGTTGATCGCGGCGCGGGCGCTGCAGGGACTGGGCGGTGGAGGCCTGATGACGCTGGCGCAGTCGCTGATCGGCGAGCACGTCTCGCCGCGCGAGCGGGGCCGCTTCTCGGGCTACTTCGCCACCGTGTTTGCGCTGGCGAGCACGTCCGGACCGGTGCTCGGGGCCTATCTGACCGAGCACATCAGCTGGCGCGCTGTTTTCGTCATCAACCTGCCGCTGGGACTGCTCGCCGCGTTGCTGGCGATGCGCATTCCGCTGACGCCGATGCCGGCGCGGGCCCGGTTCCGACCGGATATCGTCGGTGCACTGCTCTTTTGCGCGGCCACGCCGACGCTGCTGTTCGTGCTCTCGTCGGGAGGGCATCGTCTGGCGTGGACTTCGCCTGCGCTGCTGTTGCTGGCCGGCGGTGCCATCCTCGGCTTCGTCGTTCTGGCATGGTGGGAGCGAGCGCGCGGCAGACCCGGTCATCCCGATCCGCTTTCTGCGCGTGCCCGCCATCGCGCGTTCGGATGCCGTCGTCGTCTGTTTCGGCGCCGCGCTGTTTTCGACCATCCTGTACCTTCCGCTGTACTTGCAACTCGGACGCGGACTGCGCATCGGTCAGTCGGGGCTGCTGCTGCTGCCGATCACGCTGACCATGGTGCTGACCTCCGCAATCGTCGGCCAGCTGATCACGCGTACCGGCCGCGTCAGCGTCTTTCCGCAGATCGGGTTGTCGCTTGCCTCGCTGGCGTTCCTGCTGTTGGCCGTCAGCATCGCGAGCGTCGCGACGCCGGCCATCCTCGGCATGACCATGCTCGTGGGTGTCGGCCTGGGCATGGTGATGCCGCCGACGCAGGTCACAGTCCAGTTCGCCGCGGGACGCGAATCATTGGGTGCCGCCACCGCGTCGATCTCGCTGTCGCGTTCCATCGGTGGCGCGGTCGGCGTGGCGGTCACCGGCGCGGCGCTGTTCGCGTCCATCGGCACTGCCTCGGGTTCGCTGGCAGACGTGCTGCACCGCGTGATCGAGGACGGTCCGGCCGCCATCGATCAGCTTGCCGCACCCGAACGTGCCGCGCTCGCCGCTCATCTCGATGCTGCTTACCGCGTGGTATTCATCGTCCTGGCCATCATCACCGGATGTGGCGCGCTGATCGCGCGCACGATTCCAAGTCCGGACTGGTCGAGGCCGCAGGCAGAACACTGACTTGCACTGCGCTGCACAATGGTGCAGCCGTGTATCGTCTGCATTGACAATGCGTGCGCCCGGGCATACAAATGCGGCGTGCGCGTTCAACTGTTCATCTACTGACAATGCTGAATTCGCCGCCGATCTTCACCCAGGAGGAGCGACATCGTGGCTAAAGCAAAAGCAAGAAGCAAGAAAAGCGATTCCAGCGACAGCGTCTATCGGATCACCGAACTCGTCGGCACCAGCAAGGTGTCGTGGGAAGACGCGGTCAAGCGCGCCGTTGCGACTGCGTCGAGTTCACTGCGCGACCTGCGCATAGCGGATATCGTCAAACTTGACGTGAAGATCGACGGGGGCAAGGTCGTTGCGTACCGCGCCCGCGTTGCGCTCTCGTTCAAATACGAGGCCTGAGTCGAGGCCTGAGCGCTAACCATCGCCGTCGCGCCGGCAGGGTCCGGCGCACGGCATGAACGACGGCTAGTAGGATCGCCCGGACGCGCTGGTGCGAGTTGGCGCCGGTGCGACATTGCCGCTCGCCCCGGGCCGCGCACTTGCGCCCATCCCGCCGGTTACCGCGGTATACGGCCGCATGCTGGCGACGATCTCCTCGACGCTCGCTGCGCCGGTGACGGTCGAGAAGACCAATTGCGGGCATTGGTCGACGTCGATCACAATCAACTGTTCGCCGCGCTGGCGCATCCGGTCGCGCGCGGCCGCACCCCGCTCGGACATGTCGACGGGAGGTTTGACGTCCTGATAGACGACGGCGCCGTTACGGTCGACCACGACGTCGCAGGTGATGGCATTCGCGCCGAATGCGGCAAGGGCCAAGGCGGCACCGCAGCTGGCAAGCACGATCGAGCGCTTTCGCATGGTAGAACTCCGGGACCAAAAGACAAATCCTATGCCTCAGCCGGGCATGACGCAACCCGGCGCCGTGCGACATGCAAGCTTTCCCCCGCTCAAGGTGCGACCGGGCCGACCCCGCCGCGGTTATCCTTGCCGCCAGCGTGTCGAAATAGTGCGGGAATCGCTGGATGTCTTTGTGGCACAAGTCGTAGTTCACACGTCGGTAGAAATCGATGCCGGTCGTCCGGGTCTGCAAGTTTCCGCCATTGCCGTGCAGGAAGAAAGACCAGCCCACACGGCTTGTAATGCATGAAGTGCAGCGCATCCAGCGTGACGTCGTGGACGGGATTCGAACTTCCTCGAAGCGCTGGTCGAACTGATACTTGTAGTCGGCAGCAAGCGGACGACGAGGAGTCATCGCTGAATCAACGCAAGTTCGTATCCGCGCAACGTTTTGTCCGCGCACGTACCTGCTATGTACGCATAACGCATTGGGGTAAGCTTTGGGCATGAGCCTGGACGCGGCGCCCAGCGCGTATGTCGCGCGCGTCGCGATCGGCAGGAAGGTGAATGGGGCATGCGATGATCCGATACCTTGTCCTCGCGCTTGGATGGTCGCTGGCGGCAGGAAATGCGCTGGCGATGTCCAAGGAAGCGCAGGAGTTCGTCGAGATACAAACCAAGATCGCTCCCGACCAGTGCGCGCTGCAGAAACTCAGCGCACAGGCCGCCACTGCGGCGCGGGAAGGCGATCAGGGCAAGCGGCAGGAACTCAAGGCGCAAATGGTACCCATCGCCAAGCGCATCCAATCGTATCAGCCACGCATGCAGGAATTGGCCAGGTCGGTGCAGTCGTCTTCCCCCGATTATCCGGCGGTGATGCAGCGGACGGAGGAATTGCGCGCGAAGTGCAAGCCGTAGTCGGACGCGCACCCGATTCCCGCGCCGGTCATACGACCCGCGCAGCGAAGAAGCCTGCCGTCGCCGCGGCGCCGCTGATGACCATGCCCCAGACGATGTCGACGACGACCAGGCTGACACTCCAGCCTTTCAGCGTCGCGAGATTGGTCAGGTCGTAGGTCCCGTAACCGATCAGACCCAGCAGCATGCCGAGCGTGAGCGCGCGCAGCCATGTCCCGTGCGCAAGCGCGGGCTCGACGCAGAACAGTACGATGCCCGCGGTGTACAGCGGATAGAAGATCGCGGCGGCGGTCCAGTTGGGCTTCGCCAGCAGCAATCCGCCGATTTGCGCCTGGTAGAAATCCCTGGCGACGAATCCGAGCCACGCAAAATCGAGAACGCAGAACGCGATCAGCGCGGCGACGAACGCTATCAGGATTGAACCCATGGCCATCGCCCGTTATGGGGTGGCCACGGGGGTGTCCGCCGCCGCGTGGTGACGCGTTCTCAACGCGGCATCGAGCGTATCGATACCGGACCGGCGGCGAGGTTGAGGCGCTTGCCGGTGTCGACCAGCTTCCCGCCCTGGATCGCGAAGACCGCGATCGCCCGTTCGACGTCGAACTGGACCAGCACTTTCTTGCTGTCCTTGCTGAAAACCACGCCCTGGGCCGCCTCGCCTCCGGGCAATTCGTTCACTTTCACCGCCTGGCCATTCTTGATGGCGTAGAGCACGACCTTGCCGAGCTTATTGCGGCCGGGATCGTCCGGGGTCAGGCCGGAACCCGCCATCGACGACACGGCGATCCAGTTGCCGTCGGGCGAGATCGCGACGCCTTCAGGCGTCGCCGGCACGGAAATCTGTTGCACCGTGCGGAAGGGCCGCTTCGACACGTCGACCAGCGTCACCACGTCGGCATCGGCGACGATGCGTCCACCCACGCCGGTATTGCCGATGACCGCCCAGCGGCCGTCGCTCGAGACATCGATGGCGTAGGGATTGACGCCGGTCGACACCTTCTCCTTGCTCAGCTTCACCGCGGTACCGTCGACGTTCAGCACGGCGGCACCGTTCTCGTCGCGCAGCGAGACGATCGCGGCCTTGCCGTCCGTCGTGAAGGAAATGCCCGACAGTCTTTTCTCGCCGACTTTGACCGTGTCGATCAGCTTCACATCCTTGCCGTTGATAGCAAGCACCTTCACCGTACCGTCGGTTGCTGCAGCGAGGAGCAGCGAGCCGTCGCGATTGATCGTCAGCCCGTTGGCGTGACCTCCGACGTCGACGTTGGCGAGCGCCTTGGGCGGCGATGCCTCGAGGTCGATAACCTGCACGAAGTTGTCGAACAACTCTTTTTTCGCGGCGTAGTCGTAACGCGTAGGCGCGGCGACGATCGCCAGCTTGCCGTCGGGCGTGATGGCCACCGCCTGCGGCGGGCCCTGAACCGTGTGCTCGATGCCTTCGACCGTGGCGACGATGGCAGGCGGCGACTTCGCCGCATCGATGACGACGAGGCTGTCGGGCGGCGCCGGCTGCGGAAACGTCGCCTTGCCTTCCACACGGACGAATTTCCCGTCCTGCGCCGATACGATGAGATCTGCGGCCTGCACGGCCGCCGCGCACAGCAGGCTCAAGCCGACGAGCCCGACACCTTGTTTGAGTGTGGACCGGAAAGCATTCGTATTCATCAACTCCTCCCGATTATTGCGATGTGGATCCTCCACGTGGCCAACGAGACGGATGCATCTGCGCCGTTTAGCGCTGGCCACGCCTACCATGATACCTCGCTGTGCCGGCCGTGCACCGCCGGTGATTTGCTCCTAAACTCGAGTCTTGGGCAGCCGGTGCAACGGACGGCGGGAGGAAGCGCCAACGCGTGCACTTCACCCCGCGCACTTCAAGGAGAAGGTCATGGCCAAGGCACGAGTCGCAATGTGGCAATGCTTGCTGGGCGCAGCGACGATCATCGCGACCGCGCTGTCTGCGCAGCCGGTGTATTTCGACGTGCCGCGCGGGTCGCATCCGCACGATGTCGCGGCAGTGTCCGGAACAGGCGCGCCGGTGTACTACACGGCGCAGCCTACCGGCAAGTTGGGCATCCTCGATCCCAAGACGGGCAAGACCATCGAAGTCCCGCTCGGTCCGCGCTCTTCCCCGCATGGCGTCATCGTCGGGCCGGATGGCGCAGCGTGGATCACCGATGGCGGTCAGAACGCGATCGTTAGGGTCGATCCGGCGACGCGCGAGGTCAAGGTCTGGCCGCTGCCCGCCGATACGGGTTACACCAACCTGAATACGCTCACTTTCGACAAGAAGGGACGCGTGTGGTTTACCGGGCAGAGCGGCTACTACGGCCGACTGGAACCCGGTATCGGCGTGGTCACGGTGTGGAAGTCGCCGCGCGGCAGCGGGCCCTACGGCATCACGACGACACCGGCGGGCGAGGTCTACTACGCGTCGCTGGCGGGCAACCACATTGCGCAGATCAACACCGAGACCGGCGACGCGACGGTGATCGAACCGCCGACCAAGGGGCAGGGCGCGCGGCGCGTGTGGTCCGATTCGCGCGGCCGCGTCTGGGTGAGTTACTGGAACACCGGACAGGTCGGCATGTACGACACGGCGACAAAGTCCTGGCGCGAGTGGAAACTCCCGGGCAACGCGCACGCGTACTCGGTCTGGGTCGACGACCAGGACAAGGTCTGGCTGACCGATTGGAGCACCAACGCGCTCGTCCGCTTCGATCCCGTCAGCGAGAAGTTCGACAGCTTCCCGTCCAATCGCGAACAAGCCAACGTTCGCCAGATGCTCGGCCGTCCCGGCGAAGCGTGGGGGGCAGAGTCGGGCGTCGATCGCCTGGTGATGGTGCCGGCGCGCTGAGCACGACCCGGCGGGCCTATGTGTGGACGCTGGTCGCCAAAGCCTGGCGGTGGCGCGCTTCGTAGCCGATGTCGTCGACCGTGCGCAGCCACGGAAACATCGCGTCGCGATAGTTCTGGAACACGTAGCCGATCTTGGTCTCACGCAGTGATTTTTCGTCGAACAGGATCTGCCCGCTGTCGATCGGCATCAGGCATGTGCCAATCCCCATCCCGCTCGTTGATCGAGCCGGCAAGCCGTTGTTATGACTTCAATTTGACTTCATTCGCCGCCACTGCAACCGTTGTGCGAACTGCTGTGCAACTCGCCGAAGTGCACGTCCATGGTTCGCAGCGAGATCGCCACGTGCCAATTCGGTGCGCTGGACGCGCGAAATCTCCGCAACCGCATTAACATGATGGGTGTTGCGACGACGCAGACGCGGTCGCGGTCAATCCGGAGACGACATGAACGCTTTCCTCCGCACGCTGATTGCAGGTTTTGGCATTTGCGCGCTGGCGACGACCGCCGCCGTGAATGCGCAGCCGGTGAAGTTCAACGCTCAGGTCGTCGCCTACGATGCCCCGACATTGCAGGTTCGCGGCAAAGATGGCACGGTTGTCGCGGTGAAGGTCGGCGACAGTACTCGATTCAGCGGCCGGTCGCCCGCCAGCCTTGATCGCATTGCCCAGGGGTCCTTTATCGGAACGACCGCGACGCCGCTCCCGGACGGCACGCTCACTGCATCGGAAGTGCACATCTTTCCGGAATCGATGCGCGGCACCGGCGAGGGGCACCGCCCGATGGATGCGGCGACCGGAAGCACCATGACCAATGCGACCGTCCGCAGCATCGGCGGGGGTCCGGCACCCCAAATGAACACCATGACCAATGCCACGGTCGCGAAGGTTGGCGCCGGCGACGGGGTGCGCAAACTCAGCCTGACCTATGCCGGAGGCGAGAAGGTCGTGGTCGTACCGGCCGGCACGCCGATCGTCATGGTCGAGCCCGCCGATCGGTCAATGCTCGTGCCCGGCGCGCAAGTGCTGGTCTACGCGACGCGGCAGGCCGATGGCTCGCTCTCCGCCGACCGCGTCAGTATCGGAAAGAATGGCTTCGTTCCCCCGATTTGAGCGGCGGTCCCGGGCTGGTATCGGGACGGCACGATGACGGCAGTGCGCATCCTCGCCTGCGTCGCGTCGGCGGTCGCGGCGTCGATGGTTTCATTCGACGCTACGGCATTCGTGTTTTCCGACGGCACCACGGCGGTGTGCAAGGCTGGCGACCGCACCGTGATCGAGATCGACGCGCCGAGCGGCAGCAGGCTGGTCCAGCTCGGTCATGCCGGGGCTACCAGCGCGATGGGCTCAGGCTATCAGATCCAGTGGAATGCAAAGAAGCTCGCCGAACTGCCACCAGCCGTGCACGATCTGATTTTCTTCCACGAATGCGCGCACGCGCAGATACCGACAACCGATGAAGTGCGTGCGAACTGCGCCGGGCTCATGGCCATGCGCGAGGCGGGGCGCGCCGGATTTGCCGTGGAATCCAAACTGACGGTGTTTTTCGGTGCCGGCAACGATTACTGGGCGAAGACGCTAAAGTGCGCGAATGCACAGCTTGCCTCGCCGCCGACGCCCGCATCCCCGGCGCGCGAGCCGCACTGACTTTGGTGCCTGGCCGGCTCAGGGAGCTGGCGCGCACATCGCAACCCCCAGCGCGCCCGCGCCATCGGCGCTCCAGCCCAGCGCGCGCATTTGGTCGCGCGTCGCCAGCGACGCCGTGTAGCGGTGATTGAGATCGGCGCGCTGGTTGGACAACCCGAATACGGGGATCGCACCGACGCTGCAGCTGCCATCCACCGCGTTGGGCACGGCCACGGCGGGCAAGTTCGCATCGCTTTGCGGCCACACATTGGGCAAGCGCCGGACACTTGCGTCGCAGGCGAGGGCGCGCGCGTCGATCTGTGCGGCGGCGCTGCCCCGGCTGTGACCGGGTGCGCCGCACATGTCCGCAGACGTCGTCGCGACGTGCGCGGTGGCGGCGAAGACGTCGAGCGTCTGCCCGGTGCGGGTCCAACCCGGGATGCAACCGGCATCGAGCGCGGCGACGATCGTCGCATCGACCGTCATCAGGTAACGGTCGGCACTGCGACAATGGAATTCGACCGTAGTGGTCGCGGCAGGAAGACTTGCGGCCGCCGGGGCCTTGGCCTGTCCCGAATTCGGATCGACCATCAACGACGACTCGTCCACGGCCTCGAAGTCGCTGCCGTGCAGCTGGCCAAGCTGATGCAGTTCGTCGTCATCCCAGCGCGGATCGGGTGCTCCGCTCAGGTACCAGCTGCTGCCGTTGTCGGCGAGGAACATGCCGTACTTTTTCAGTGCGCGCAGGATGCGCTGCACGTTGGGACCGAAGCCGTCGATGTTCACGCTCTGCTTGAGCCGGAAGCGCTGGCCCATCGGTGGATAGTTGACTGCGCTCAGGCTCGATGCCTGATGTCGCGCCGGCCAGACGAAGGTGTTGCGCGTTTGCGGCGCCGTGAAGCGCAAGGCGTGCGGGATTTCACCCGCGGCGACTTCTTCGTAACGCACGAGGCCGGGCAGAATGGGCAGCCCGGCCGCGTCGGCGGAGGTCCAGCCGGCAGGACGCAACGCATTGCTGTCCAGGTCGAAGACCGCCCCCGATCCGGCGTTCCAGCTCCCGTCCGCTTTCGGATACGCTGCGAACAGTTCATACAATTTGCCGGCGTCGCGGTCGACGATCAACACATGGCGATCGCCGCTGCCGAGCGATCCGCCTTCGATCGGCGCGTCCGGCGGAATCGGATACGGACCGGGATCGCTTTCGCCGGCGTAGCTGAAGCTCACCGCGACGCTTGGCTGCGTGCGAGTCACGATGACGTAGGGAATGCCGTTCGGTGCGCCGTCGTACACCGTGCCGAAGTCGGGATGCACCGGCTTGCCCGCGCCGATGGTCGTGACGTACGCGGCGGAATTGGCATCGACCGGCAGCTTGTCGATCGCGACGTTCCACACATTGTCGGAGGGGAACAGGGGGCGCACCGCAAGTGTGGCAGACGCCGCTGCGAAATCGATATCGGCGGCGATGCCGGCGACCGCAAACGCGCAGCAGTAGACAAGTTTTGCAGCTGCCCTGGATGGCATGAGGATCGGCCCGATCGACAAAGGCCGATTATGCCAACATCATAACCGCGGTGCAACCGCCCGCGGTCCAGCTATTCAACCTTGCCGTCGGCCAGGCGCAGGATCTTTGCGGGAAATGTGATCCCGAGCGCGTGCGCGGTCCCCGGGTTCAGTATCAATTCGAACTTCGTGGGCTGCTCGACGGGAAGGTCCCCCGGCCTGGCGCCCTTTAGAATCTTGTCTACGTAGCTGGCGGCGCGCCGGAACATGTCGGGAATGCTTGGGCCATAGCTGATGAGGCCGCCGGCGTCCACAAACACGCGCTCGAAGTAGATTGCGGGCAGCCGGTGCTTGGCCGCGAGCGCTACGATCTGGTCGCGCTCCTGTGCGAACACGGAAGCGGCCAGCACGATGAGCGCGTCGGTCCCGGCGCGGCTGGCGGCGTCGAACAGCAGTTCGTAGCCTGGCGACGGATGCACGACGTCCAGCGCCTGCAATTCCAGTCCCAACAACCGCGCGGCCGCCTCCGTATCCTGCCACTGCAGGAGGTGGTTGGGATTCCCCGGAATCCGCAGCACGGCGACGCGCTTCGCCTTGGGAACGAGATCCTTGAGCAGCTCCAGCCGTTTCCTGGCGAGTTCGGGCAGGACCATGCTCAGACCGGTGATGTTTCCCCCTGGGCGCGCGAGGCTGGCGACGAACCCTTGCTCCACCGGCGAAGCACTGACCGTCATGACGATGGGTATGGTCGTGGTGGCCTGTTGTGCGGCACGTGTCGCATCCGAACTGTCGGTTACGATGACGTCGACCTTGAGTTTGACCAGCTCGGCCGCCAACGCGGGCAGTTGCTTGTTGCCTTCGTCCGCAAAGCGGTAGTCGACGACCAGGTTCTTGCCTTCCACATAGCCGAGGTCACGCAGCGACTGTTGAAAGCCCGCGACGGCCTGGCGCATCGGCGTGGAAGAACCAGGTGCGGCGATGAGCCAGCCGATCCGATGCATCTTCTGCGGTTGCGCATGCGCGGCCGGCGGCATGGTGAGCACTGCCACGACGAGGGCAAGAGTGCGTACGGTGGTGCGATACCAAATACCCAACGCGGCGTCGGGCTTGACTGGACGGTCAATTGTCATGGGTCCTCACACCTTCGCGCTCCATCGCTACCTCCGACCGCACAAATCCGATCTTTTCGTAGAATTCCGCGACGCTGCCGCGTGCCGCGCGCAGCACCCACGTCACTCCCGGATCATTGCCCATGACCGCCTTGACCAGCGCGCGGCCGACACCCTTGCGCCGGTGATTCTCCGCGACGACGACCATGGAAATGTAGCCGTTGGCCATTCCGTCGCAAAGGGCACGCAGGAACCCGATGACCTCACCGTCCTCGACCGCGACGAGTGCTCGCTGCGACCGCGCTACGAGTTGGCGAAACTCCCCCGGATCCGAGACACGATGGGCCCAGCCGCTCGCCTCGAGCAGGCGTCGCGCAGGCTCAATCTCCGATGCTCGAACGTCGCGGATTTCCATCGGAACCCTCACTGGACAGGCCGGGCATCGCTTCCACTTACCAGCGCCTGCAACTTGAGCACTGTCGCCCAGTTTCGCGTCGTGGCCGCCTTGCCCGGTTTGCCGAGCAGTGCCTTGCCGGCCTTGCTTTCGAGTATGCCGTTCGCGCACAGCAGGTACGCCGCATGCGTTCCCAGCACGAACCTCTCGGGCGGGACCACGAACGACTCGATTGCAGCAAGAGCCGACAGTGCCTTGGCGTCTTGCACGAACGCAACCAGGAAGCGGGAATGGTCCTGCGCCGCCGGGGCGAGTGGGTTGGCGGAGACGATGATCGCCATCTCGTCGGCCGACTTGACGATGACAGGCACGTCGACCTTCAGCTCGCTTGAGATTCCAGCAGCGATGTCGGCCGCGTGTTTTGCCGATGAGCCTTTGCCGGCTCGGAAGACGGCATTGCCGCTGTTGAGCAAAGTGACGACGTCCGCATAGCCCAGTCCGGTGAGCAAGCTACGCAGCTGCGCCATCGGAACACGATTGGCATTGCCGACGTTGACCCCGCGCAGGAGAGCGACAAATCTGGTCATAGGCAGCAGCGTCAGTCTTGCCCACTTAGTCGCCGTGCGCGCTCGAGAAGCCGCACCGCGTTGCGGTAGGTCGGAACTTCCACCCACAGGCCGTCGACGAGCGCCCGGTCTTCGCCGCGAGCGCGTGCCGATTCGAAGCCGTCGACGATCGACGTCGCGCGGCGCACTTCGTCGTCACTCGGCGTGAGCGCGGCATTGAGCGGCTGCGCGTGCTCCGGGCGCACCAGCGACTTGCACCGGTATCCGAGTTGGCGCGCGTAACGCGCCTCGCGCACGGCGCCCTCGGCGTCGCTGAAAGTGTAGGGGGCGTCGATCGGTTCGACGCCTGCGGCCCGGCATTCGAGCAGGAATCGCCGCCGCGCATGGTCAAGCTCCACGGCATCGGGTTGGCGTTCGGCGCAGAGGTCGGCGGCCAGGTCTTCGGCGCCGAGGAGCGCGGCGCGAATGCGCGGGCTGCCGCCGGCGATGGCACGCACCTCGACCACACCGAGCGCGGTCTCGCACACCGGCAGTATCTCGGTCGTACCGGGTGCGATGCCGAGGGTACCTTCCCATTGCGTGAGCGCGGCATGCAGCGCGTGCATTTGCGCCGCACTCGACGCCATTGGGTAGGCGATCACGTCGGGCCGCGCGGGCATCGCGGCGGCCAGATCGGTGGGTCCGTCGGCGTCGAGGGCATTGATGCGCACCACGGCAATCAGGTGTGCGTTACGCCAACGCTGCAGCAGATTCGCGAGACCGCGGCGCGCTTCGTCACGACGCGGCGGAGGCGTGAAGTCCTCGAGGTCGACGATCAGCGCATCGGCGCCGCTATGCAGCATGGCGTCGTGCACGCGGGCGTCGGCGCCGGGGCCGAACAGCCAGGTGCGTCTCAAGTCGACGTCGAAAAGCGGCATGGGGCGTTCGTGTTGACCGACGGGTCAGCCACCCGGCAGGAACTTGACGAGTTGCAGGCACGGATTGCGGGCTGACCATCGCTCCGGAAAAACCTCCAGAGGCAGGAAGCCCAGGTGGTGATAGAACCCGCGTGTTTGTGCATACGCTGCACTGGGCGAGGTTGCGGCGACGGTCTTGACCTGAAGCAATGTTACGCCTTGCTTGGCCAGCCAGCTTTCGGCATGCGCGATCAACGCGCGACCACAGCCGTTGTTGCGCGCCTCGGCGCGCACGGCGATGCAATGAATTTCCCACGCATGCGGAAAGTGCTGCCTGAGAGTAATGAAACCTGTGATTTTCTCGCTTTCAACGACAGCAAAGCTTGGAAGACGGACCGAATCATCGGCATACATTACCAGCGCATCCTCGATTCCGAACCACATTGGCAGCGACCGCAGCACGCCCTCGCACTGGGCTCTCTCATTCAACTCGGGGCCTTCGATCTTCATTGGCGGTTCGAGTGTCGCCTAGCTTCGATGAATTCGTTCGTAGAGACGCAGTGCGAGAATCGCCAAGAGTGTCAGACCACCCGCCGTGATGATGAAAGCACCAAACCCCGTGACCAAGTCGGGGACGAAGGGGGCCATCTCCCCATTGGAAAATCTTATGGGTTTGCCCGGAAGAACTCGAATTCCTTTGCCGAAATAACCGTCGCTCCCGTACACCCAAAATACGAGCGCCACATTCCGCAGCGGCCAACCCACGAATAAGGCGACGCCAAAGAGGAAGGCAGCCCAGGGAATCGCAAAGTAGGGCTTGGCGAACACTCTTGTGGCCAGATTTTTCTGTTCCTTGCGTTCGGGTTCGCTTTCCATAGCCTACAGGGAATGCAGGGTAATCATGAACAGCAGGAACCGATACAACCACACTATGTGAAAAAAGGACCACGCGATCGCCAGGGCGACGGTTATGCAATACCAATAACTCGCAGCATAGACTCGGCGCAGCATGAGTGCCAGATACGTCGCGATGCAGATCTGCAGGAAAATCGAGACCGGGTTGTCATTGGCGGCAAGCACCGCGGAAACACTCGATGCCTTATGCCACCACATCAATGCTAGAGCGATCGCAGGAACCACGACGGCAAGCAAGAGAAGTATGAACGACCAAAGGTGGGTCGCGACCACGGTGTGTTCCACGAGATAGCGCCGATGTGCGTGGAACAGCGCATAGAAAATGGCCGCGAATATCGGGATGAACAGGAAAATCAGTGTCTTCGACAGGACGTTGGTTCTCTCGTTGTACTTGGTCTCGAACGTCGCGAAGTTGCCTTTGTCGGCTTCAACTCGACGTTCGACTTGCCGACTGGCGAAGTCGGGGTAGTAGTCGTTTTGATGCAGTTGAATGGCAAGGGGAGTGGTAAACGTATTGGCGCCAAACAGAGCGATGGAAAAATAGTAGACGATGTTGATGGACAAAAACAGCGAAAGCGGCTTCGCATACCGCACCCTGGCGCCACGCAATTGCTCGACGCTGAGAAAGCCCGGCTTGGCAATGAGATAAGCGAGCGAGCGGTACCCCTTCGAGTCGAAATGCGTCAGGAAATCGACGACGATGTCGAGGAAGTGCTTGATCGATCGATCCTCCGAGCCGAGTTTGCGTTCCCCGCAGCTGCTGCAGAATTTGCCGGCGGACTGCGTGCCGCACGACGGGCAGACAAACGTCGATGCAACTGGGCGTTCAAGGACGCTTGTCATTGGCGCTTGCCGCTGGAGTTTATTCCTGGATTGCCGCGAGACTCCGAATCGATCGCCGCACGGATCGCGTCGAGGAGCGCCATGCGTGCGGCGAGGGAGTCTTTGGTGAACTCCGGCACCGGCCAGGCGCTGTTGATCGCGACGACCAGTCGTCGCGCAGGGTCGATGTGGATCTGCTGGCCGTGAAGTCCAAAGGCGTTGAACGGCCCGTTGTCCCGTGTCCACCATTGGTAGCCGTAGCCGCCGCCAGGTTGTCCGATGTCGACCTGCTTGCGGGTAGCGGCTTCCAGCCAGCCGTCGGCTACGATCGATTGGCCATCGATGCGCGCACCGTCGAGGATGAACTGACCGAAGCGAGCATAGTCGCGCGTCGCGGCTACCAGGCAGCAGCCACCGTGCTCGTGGCCGCTGCGATCGAGCATCCACGCCGCATCTTGTTCCATCCCGTAGGGCGCCCAGATCTTCTCGGAAGCATACGCTGCCAGGTCCCGACCGGTCGCCCGAGCGACCAGTACACCGATCAGATTGGTCTCTCCGGTGCTGTAGTGCCACCTCTGCCCGGGCGTCACGTCGCGTGTGAGTCTCCTCATGTAGCTGACCGTAGCGTCCGTGCCCGGCTCGACGGGTGCGGAATAGAACAGTGCGACGTCCGCATTGACGTCCAGGTAGTCTTCATTCCACTTCGCTCCCGAAGTCATCGTCAACAACTGACGCACCGTCACGCCGTCGTAAGCGCTGCCGTTCAGTTCGGGGATATAGCGCGTCACGGCGTCGTCGACGCTGGAGATATAACCATCCTTGATCGCGGCGCCCACCAGGGTACTGGTCAACGACTTGGCCACGGAGAATGACGCCCATCGCCCGGCAGGGCCGTGACCGAGCGCATAGCGCTCCAGGCGCAACTTGCCGTCGTGCAGCACGACTATGCCAGCCAGTTTGAAGTCGTCGATGCTTCGCTGAAGTTGCAATGCACCTCGACCACTCGCCGCGAACGTTGGCAGCGGGGCGCCCTCTGGCAGTGGATGCACCAGCTTGCCGCGTGCGATGGTCCGTGTCGGGAATGCCCGATCCCAATTGGCGAACGCGAACTCTCGCTCCGGCTGGTTCCATGTCGCCAGAGGGCGACGGAGGGACCGCAAGTCAACCTCGGATGGCGACAAGCTCTGCGCGAGCAATGTCGAAGACAGGGCCGCTAGAAGCGAACCCCGCAGCAGGCGGACTACGCGCGACATTGCGCAACGCTCCAGTTCAAGTACGCGGCTGTCGATAGATATACGCAGCGACGACGCCAAGGATCAGGATGAGGATCCCATCAAATACGATTTGCTTGACTACGTGGAGACCCGGCATCGGTTGCACGACGTAGTAGATCATGTAGGTAGGTACCACCGTCAGGAAGGCGATTGCAATGCCAAAACGTATTCCCTGCGGCAGCCATGGCGCAGACTCGACGCCACGGGAGTAGATCCAGGCAAACGCACCTGCCAGGACGATATGAGCCAGTATCATCAGCGGAAAGTATTGCTGCGCGTCGGCCTCCGGCCGGAACAGGTTGGGCAATTTCAAGTAATCGTCGTGCAACAGCACGCCATGAACGACGAAACTGCCGGCCATCCAAACGACGAAGATTGCGATCCAGGCGATGAAGAATTTCTTGGTCATGACTCCTCCCTTTTGTCGCGACACGCACTTGCGGCCGCCGCCCGCACGATGGCGGTAACGGCGCGGTGGTTCATGGCTTTGCCGGGAGCAAGCTTGATGTGACGCATGCGCTTGCCCGAGCCTTCGAGAAGACCGCGCGGATCGGCGATCGTGGCGCCGCCCCACACCTGGAGGTTGACATACTGCTTGTGCGCGACCAGCGCGCAGACGTTCCCCGTATGATGGTATGTCAGGTTGCCCCACTTCAGGCTTGGAACGAGACCGGGCGCAGCCTTGCGAACGAGCGCGTCCAGAGCACGAACGTGCTCGTGCAGTTCGAGGGGAACGGTTGCAAGATATCTATTCAGTACGTCCATGCGACAGCCCGAGTTGCGCGACGGGCAAGCAAGTATGAGCATTGCGGGTTTGTTGACGGCACGGCCAACGCTCGGACTTGCGACCCTGTGCTACGGGGTGGAATCCACCACCGCCACTGCCTCGACCTCTATCAGGAACTCGGGTCGCGCGAGACGGACCACCTGCACGAGCGTGCTTGCCGGCAGGGCGCTCGTAAACACGCTGTCACGAAGCTCGCGAAACACCTGGATCTGCGATACATCGGTCATGTACACGGTGATCTTGACGACGTGGTCCAACGTGGCGCCGGAAGCGGTGAGCGCTGTATGCATATTCTGGAAGACCTGACGGGTTTGAGCGCGCAGGTCGCTGCCGCCTACGACCGCGCCGCTTTGATCAAGCGCGACTTGACCCGATAGGTAGAGCGTACGACCGCCCGTGACTTCGACGACGTGTGTATAGCCAGTGGGCTTGTGTAGACCTGCGGGATTATGGCGTTTCATCATGTTGGCTCCGGGAATCTAACGAACCAGGCTGAGGCACACGAGCCTACTGCAGAACCGGCTGCGCGCCGACGTCTTTCAGCACTTTCTCCCATTTCGTGCGTTCGTCTGCCCAGTAGGCGGCGAATTGCGTCGGGGTCATGGGCTTGACGTAGACGCCGAGCGCGTCCAGGCGCTCGACGATGTCCGGCATCGCGAGCACGGTGCCGAGGTCCCGGTTCACGCGTTCGATCGCGGCACTGCTCGTTCCACGGGGCGCCACGACGCCGAACCACCCGTTGATGACGAGAGAAGGATAGGTTTCCGCAGCCGCGGGCAGGTCCGGTCTGTTGGGGAGTCGCGCCTCAGAGAAGATCGCCACCGCCTTGAGCTTCTTGCCTTTGATCATCGGGTCGATCGGCGGCACGCCGTCGATCAGCATGGGTGCGTCGCCGCCCAGCACCGACGAGATGCTCTGTCCGCTCGCGGTATACGGGATGGCGCGAAGCGGCACGCCGGACGCCTTGCTGATCATGTCGACGGCGAGATTGGGAACCGTGTATTGCGCGGTGGTCGACACGACGAACTTGTCGGGCTCCTTCCTGGCCATAGCGAGCGCGTCGGCGAGGGTGTTAGCCGGAGAATCGGCGGCGACGGCCGCCATCATCGGGCTGATGCCGATCATAGCGACGGGGACGAAGTCATTGACGATGTCGACCGTCTGACTTTTGAACATGTACGGCGTCAGCACGTACGCGGACGCCGGCGCGAAGATGAACGTGTGATCGTCCTTGCTCCCGGTTTTCGCCGCCTGGAAGCCGATCAAGCCGCCGGCGCCCGGCTTGTTGTCCACGATGACCGGCTGGTTCCATATCTTCGACAGCTTCTCTCCGAGCAGTCGCGCCATGATGTCGGGCGCGACGCCCGCCGCCCCTGGTACGATGAGACGCACCGGTTTGTCAGGCCACGCGGCAGCGGACTGGCCGGGTGCGGCGGGTGCTGCGAGTATAAGCAGCAACGCGATCGGAATGCGGCAGAAGTGGCGGATCATGCGGTTTCCTCCTCGGGGCTCGGACCGTCGACTGACGGCTTATGCGTTGTCGGTCGCGACTGCACGCGATGGCCTGCCGCGCGCAACAGCATCGCGCAGGCCTCCGCCAGGTCATCGCCACGCCACGCTATGTGCTGGTCGGGGCGGATGAGCACGAGCGACGCATCATAGAGCTCTCGCACGCGCTCGTTTCGCGGCGCGATGATCGCCAGGGGGATGCCCGCGTCGGCGGCTGTGGCTGCGCACGTTGGCTGCAGCGTCGGGGGTGAGCCCGCGCGTCGCCATCAAAGTCATTGCGTTCGTCGCGAAGTGGTCGAAGAGAGACGCGCCGCGCGCGGTCCCGTCGGACAACCATGTGTGCGGAGCCCGCGCGCCGGCACGTGCGGTCGGAGTGTAGGCCGTAGCCTCCTGGATCATGGGCGCATCGGCCTCGTCGCCGAGCACCGGCGATGCACCGTACGCGGCACCGATGACGACGCCGAGCGAATTGAACTCACGCGGCTTGGTTTCGAGGATCTGGGCAGCCGCGGCGGCTCGCGCAGCGTTGCCCGCTGGCGTGGCATCCTCGACTCCGTCGAGGACGAGCTTGTGCGACGTGTAGCCAAGGTTGATCACAGCCTCGTCGACGACGCGACGGTGGATCGGCCGTCGCTCGATCTCGTAACTGTCGAGAAGCGCCGGTCCGCCCCAGCCCTGCAGCGTGGCCGCCAGCTTCCAGCCGAGGTCGACGGCGTCGCCGATCCCCATGTTCATGCCGTAGCCCCCGAAAGGGGGATGCAAATGACACGCGTCGCCCGCGAGGAACACGCGGCCCACGCGATAGCGCTCGGCGACGAGCTGGTGCGCCGTCCAGTCGTCGCGCGACAGGACTTCGACTGCCACGTCCAGCGCAAGCGCCGCGCGGATCATTGCTTCGGGATTCGCGTCGGCGATCGTGAGCTTCGGACATCCGAACGTCCACAGGTCGCCCGTATCGAGCGGTGCAACGACGGCAGGTACCTCGGGGTTGACCAGCCAGTACATGACGGCCGGTCCGAGAGCATGCCGTAGCGCGAGGCCGGGCGAGCGAAAGACAATGTTGTGGTGGTGCGAAAGCGGAGAGCGGCCTTCCATGCGGATACCCAGCTTCTCGCGCACCGTGCTGCGCGCCCCGTCGGCGCCGACGAGATACGCGGCGCGAACGTCGATCTTCTCGCCGGTGCCGATATCGGCCAGTCGCGCTTCGATTCCCTCCGACGTCTCGGTCCAGTCGACGAGTTCCGTGGCGAAGCGCAACGCAACGGTGGAGAATTCGGCCGCGCGGGCGCGCAGAACGTGTTCGACCTTGTATTGCGGAATCCATTGCGCATGCTCGGCAAAGCGCTCGTCGCGGACCGGCGCGCAATAGAACGCGTTGGCGAAACGCGCCAGCTCGTGGCCGGCGAGGCGCGTTGCGAACACGACATTTGATGGATAGTCGATTCCGAACGGCGATGCGGCCGCGAGACGGTCTGCGATGTCCCAGCGGCGCATCAATTCGCGCGAGCGCACGTTGGTCGTCTTGGCTCGCGGAGCGTAGCCGACCCGGTCGTGGCGCTCGATCAGCAGGCAACGGCGACCCTGCAGGCCGAGCTCGAGCGCGAGCGACAAGCCCACCGGTCCCCCGCCGACGATGAGCACTTCGGTTTCGAGCATTGAACTCCCCGGATGACGAAGGATAGAGACTGGGCGAAGCTTTGGAAAGATGATTGCTTCGATACAGGTGGCTTAGGCCGCCTTGCTCGAAGCGGGACCGCTAGAACCAAAGGTCTTTGATACATCGTCCGTCCCTTGGAAGGTCCTCCCATGTATCCAATCCATCGAAGTGATCGATCGGGAGGTGAGCTATGGGTTCGGGCTCCGTCAGGCGAAGGTTCACCGCAATGCGGCGACGGCCTTCCTTGTTCGCCTCGAGCGCGCGCCAATAGGCGACGCAGCCGCACTCGGGGCAGAAGTGAAACCCAAGCGACTCTCCACGGACGTAGGCCTTGGTCGCGCCCGAAACATGGATTCCTTCGCCCTCGTAGTCGTACGCCCAAAGCACGCCATAGCGGCGACATGCCGTGCAATTGCATGCGGTCGCCGACTCTGGCATTCCGTCGAACTGCCATTGAACAGATCCGCAGTGACATGAACCCTTGAGCATCGTCGATTCCCTCTTGAGGTTGTCGATGGGGCCAGCAGATCTGGCGCGCCGCACTAGCCCGGGATCTCGGGTTCGACGAGCGTAGCAAGTTGCGCAAGGGACTCCTGCCACCCGAGGTAGCACATCTCGAGGGGAATGACCTCAGGCAGCCCTTCCTGCACGATGTTGATCTCGGTGCCACAGGACACCTTCGTCAAGGCGACCGTCACCTGTATGACTCCCGGGCAAGTTCGGGTCGTCGAATTTGTCCGTGTAGCGAATCCGCTCGTGAGGAACAAGTTCGAGATACTCGCCGCCGAAGGAGTGTCCGTTCCCCGAAGTGAAATTGGTGAACGACATCCGAAAGGTGCCGCCGACCTTGGCATCCATGTGGTGAACCTTGCAGGTGAAACCATATGGCGGTATCCACTTTGCCATTGCGTCGGCGTCCAGGAACGCCCGATACACGCGCTCCGGAGGCGCGCGTAGCACACGATGCAGTCGCACAGTACCTGTGGGCATTTACGGTTCTCCCTCGATGAGTTGCTTGGCGGAAGCCTGGCGTAACGGTGTTGCTTATACCCCAAATGGCACGACGGCCGGTCCGAACAGCAGCCGGTGAAAGGTCATGACCAGCAGCGCAATGACGGTGCCCGCGACCACGCTGATCACATCGGCGCGGGCTCTGGGCGTGAACACTTTCACGGCGCCGCGCTGCAGCGCCGACAGCAGGTCGATGATCGCATATGCCGCAAAGGATCCGAACAGCATCGTGCCTCTTGCGTCGCCGTTGGCGAGCAGGTGGACCGTGCTCCAGATCAGCAAGCCGATGAGCATGGGATGCTTGATCGTGGCCCGCAGGTGCGAGGGGCTGTTGGCCGACGCGAACAGGATGAACGCGAGGATCATCGCGAAGGGTGCGACGGCTCTTGCGGCGGGGAACGGCGCGAACCACTGGTCGCCGCGCTCCCCGTAGGCGTAACCGATGACGATCAGGACCAGCCCAACGCCGGAAGCCGCGGAGAAAACCCCCTTGTAGCCGCGCTCTCCCCAGCGCGAGATCAGCGTGCTGCGCTGCGCGGTGAACATTGGCACCACGTGCGGCAGGAAAAACAGTGCGAGTCCGGCAATGAGCAGTTTCACCTGGGTCTCCTTGCTCCGGGTTGCGTCAGGCAACCCCTGGGGTCACATTGCATTCGTTCATGGTCCAAGCCACGCCTTGACGCGCGGATCGTTCAACACGACGCGATTGACGATGAATTCCGGCAGCCTTCCGCTCAACGCATCGACGATGCTGCGCAGGCCCGTGGAAGCCATGTTGTGGAAGCATTCGTCTGTCCAGCACAGCGAATGCGGAGTGACGATGACCTGGTCCATGACGAGCAACGGGTTCGTGGGGTCGACCGGCTCCTGTTCGAACACGTCGAGCGCGGCGCCGGCGATGCGTCCTTCGCGCAGCGCCTGGATGAGCGCCGTCTCGTCGACGATCGGCCCGCGCGCGACGTTGATGAAAAACGCATCACGCCGCATTGCCACGAACTCCTTGGCGCCGACGAGGTGGCGGGTGGTCGCGTCGAGCAGGCAACAAACGACGACGAAATCGGACTCGCGCATCAACGCATCCAGGCCGACCTTGCGTGCGCCAAGGTAGGCCAATTCGATCTCATTCACCAATGGATCTGCGGCGATGAGCTTGAGATCGAAGGTGCGGGCCATGCGCAGCAGCTCCTTGCCGATGCGCCCGGCGCCGATGACGCCAAGCGTGCGCCCGGTCAGGCCGATGCCCATGTTGTCCATGCGCTCGTTCCACCGGCCGGTTCGGATGAGCCGATCCTTCAGGAACAGCTTGCCGGCCAGCGCAAGCACGAAACTCAGGGCGATGGTCGCCACCGGCCGCGGCATTGCGCTCGGCGTGTTGGTGACCAGAATGCCCGCCCGCGTCATCGCGGCGACGTCGACCGAGTCGTAGCCGACGCCGTGACGCGCAACCACGCGCAGGCGGCAGTCTGGGCGCGCCACCGCCGCGGCCGGCACGCGCGCCGCATTGACGTAGATCGCGTCGTACCGTGAAGCGATCTCGGCATCGACTTCGGGCACGACCTTCGGCAGGTACTCCCAGGTTAGATTCGTAGCCTGATCGAGGATTTCGAGCGCGGCCGGGCCAAAGGCCGGCTGGCCGCGCGCATCGAGAATGTCGCGGGTCAGGCCTACTCGGAATTTCTCGCTCACGTCATGCTCCTCTCGGATGTGATGTAGTGCGGTAGTCGACGCGGCCGCTGAAGGACGTGCGGTACGATCGCGCGCAGGATCGGTACGGAGTTGGGTTCATAATAGGGGTATTCGAAGCCCCGAACGACGACTGGAGACAGCCATGGATCAAGAGACTTTCAACCTCAGCATCCGCAAGTTCCTGAAAATGGTCGGCATCAATTCTCAGCGTGAGATCGAGCAGGCGGTCACGACTGCGCTCGCCAGCGGCAAGATCAAAGGTGCCGAGGCGTTTCCGGCCAAGGTAACGCTGGTCATTGCCGGCCTGTCGATCAACGTCAGCTTCGATGGCGAAATCAGGTTGCAATAGCGCTGCCTTTCATTTCAACCTGCGTCGGTCACGCGACGAGCAATGCCTGGCGGGCGAGGCTGGCCAGCGCCAGGTGCAGCTTCTTCTGCGCCGCATCATTGGGTAACGCAGGCCACATTCGCGCAGCGATTTCCGGCGCTCCGCGCTCGCCTGTGAGTTCGGCGAGTAACCGGCGCGACTCGTCGTCGACGGTGATCCATTCGTGGCGCAGGTTGGTGAGTTGCGCCCCGCGCGCAGCCTGCAGCCTGGCGACCGCGCTTGCTTCAGGTCGCGTGCCGGGCGCGGCGACGAAGGGCGATGGCATCGAATGCAACTCGACCACACCTGCCGCGAAGGCTTGCAGCAGGTCGGACGCAAGTTCGTTACGATCGACCACGGTGGCCGCCTGCTGCGCACCGAGCCGCGCCAGCGCCAAGGCACATAGCTCGTCGAATCCGAGCGCGAGAGGTGCGCGCTGGCTCAGCACCATCATCGCCGCCTTGGTCAGCGGCCGTCCCGTCGTCAGCAACGCGCCGTCGGGCGCGCGATAGCTTTCCTGTGCACCTGACTTTTCATCCGGTGTCGGATTCATCGGTTGCGCCTGCGTGGCGATGCGCAGGTTGAAAAGGCGCTCAGGCGAGAGCGTGCGAGTCAGCGTCGCGTTTTCGTGCGTCAGCAGCGTACGACGAAAGGTCTGATTGCGCAGAAAGTCGAGCAGTTGCTCTCGCTGCAACAGGTCCGGCGCGATCTTGCCGAGCGTTTGCCCTGCCTGCGGCGAAAGGTCGCCCGTCAGCATGTTGCGGAATTCGGCGTCGGCGAGGTAGCGCAGCCCGTGGCGCGCGGCGTGGGCGATGAAGTGATGGAAATAGACCGGTTCGTTCACGACTTCGAGATGATCGTGAAAAATGTAGGCATCCGGTTGCTGGCGCACGCGTTGCGCCTCGTCGAGCAGCATGGCGCCATAGGCCGAGGGGCTCGCCTGCAGCGACTCCGCCAGGAAATCGAGCAGGGCGCGCGCCTGCTGCACCTTGATCAGCGGGTCGACGAACCTTTGTGCGTGGTAGCGCATCGCGTCGCGCACCGCACCGCGCGCATGCCAGCCGGGCAGAGTGTTATAGCTGACGTAGGCGATGCCGTTCGGGGCGAGGCGCCGCGCGCAGATGTCCAGCACTGCATCCCGCACATCCGTGGGCACCCACGAGTACACGCCGTGCGCGATGATGTAGTCGAAGGTGCCGATGCTGTCATCGAGACTGCGGATGTCCCGCTGCTGCAGCTGGATGTTCGTCAGCTGGAGTGCCGCGATGTCCGCAGCGCCCCTCGCGATGGCGGTGGCAGAGAAGTCGATGCCGACGAACTGTGCGTGCGGCAGCGTTGCGGCCAGCGGAATCAGGTTGCCGCCGGCGGCGCAACCCAGTTCGAGCACACGACAGCGATCGACCGGCGCCGACACGTGTCCGAACATCCACCCCAGCGTTGCCAGGTGATCGGGATGGGTTTGCACGAACGAGAAATTCGGATAGGGCAGCGCCTCGTAGCTGTCCTGCAGTTCGAAAGTCATGCGCTGACCTGGGGTGACGTGGGCAAAACGTGCATGCGCGGCGCGGAATTGGCGCCGGGCAAGAGTTTACCGCATTGAGCGCGCGCCATTCGCCAGCTGCGCAGCGCGCAGGGCGAAGTGGCGGGAAAGACGCCTTAGTTTCCGGCGAAGACGAGCGGCAGCTTAGCGTTCCTGGAACACGACGGCGAACGGGCGAGGCAGGTACTGCTTGTCGGTCACCATCTTCACCCGGATGAATGAGCTCAGTTCACGAAAAGCGGTACGCATGTCACGCGCACCATCCGGCTTGGTCGAAAACCGGCCCCACCGCGCGCGCCGGGACAGTGCGCGCGGCTGCACGACGATGCCCAGTTCCAGCGTCGCGAGTTGAGCATCGTGCTTGAGGTACCTGCCGAAAGGCGCGACCAGCTCGATCTCGAGCGGGTTACGGGTCCATTCGGCGTTGATGCGGGCAGCGAGGTCCGCGGCTTCGCGCAGCAGTTCCTTGGCCCGGCGTCGCGGTAGCGGATCCACTACGCGCGCGCTCGCGAATTCTAGAAAGCGGTCGGTGATGCGATAGTCCCCGTGCTGTTCGGTGTGCGGCTGCAGCAAGCCATTGGCGACAAAGTTATCGACGAGCATGGAGCCCTCCACGGTGTTCACGGCAAAGTCCTGTCTGAGATTGCGCGCGCTGAGGCGCGCGGCCTTGGGCGGCACCCCGGCGATGCGCGCCAGCACCCTGGTCGAAGCTGCACGCAGGTACTGCGCGCTCATGCCGAAATAGAGTCGCTGCGTGACCAGGGTACGCTCCCTCATGTGGTGCCTCCGGTTCGTTGAGGGCTATGACATCAGCATACAACGAAATCCCGGCAAACCGCAAGCGGCGCTTTAGGGCCGCCTAGCCGTGGGCGTCGTAGGCCTGCGGACGGGATCCCGATCGGCGGCAGGCGAGATCCGTATGCCACGGATTCGTCGCCAATTTTTTGGCCTGATCGGCGATTTTTTGGTTTCGTCGGATGCTCGTTGCGGGCGATGTCGGTGACTGCTGGAATCCCTCCAAACACCAAACCCTGGTGTGACACGGGGAGGATCGACATGCGGACGCAAACGACTACGCTCATGCAATCCATCCGCGTTCTATTCGGTTGGATGCTCACAGCACTGATCCTGTTGTCCGCTAGTGCGGCGGCACAGGTCATCACCGAGTTCAGAACGAGCGAGACTAACTATTCATTCACTGCTTCAGTAGTCACTGGTTCTGACGGAAACATCTGGTTCATCGAGTCCGAAAATTACGATTACGAAAGCTATTTCCATGTTCCGGACACCATTGGACGAATGACCCCGTCAGGCGTGGTCACCAAATTCACGGTCCCCGCCATGGTGACAGATCTCGCGGCTGGCCCCGATGGCAACATCTGGTTCGTCGGGAGCAGTGTTGGCAGTAACCCCTACCCCCCGGTTTCGATTATCGGCGTGATCACGCCGCAAGGTGTCGTTGCGGCACGCGTTCTTGGCAGGGACACGGCGAGCCTCGTCGCGGGACCGGATGGCAATCTCTGGTTCATTGAGCCCATCCACAGTCGCATCGGACGGGTAACGCTGACCGGGGTCGTCACGGACTTCGAATGGATCCCAGGGGGTCTTGAGCGCATCACTGCGGGCCCGGATGGAAATCTTTGGTTTACGGAAAGTTCGGGCCGCATCGGACGGATAACGCCTACAGGCGTCGTCACGGAATTCAGGGACGGCATCAGCGCAGGGGCAGTCCCTTGCGGCATCACTGCCGGCCCCGACGGCAATCTGTGGTTTACGGAATTCGAAGGTAATCGCATCGGGCGGATTACTCCGGAAGGCGTCGTCACGGAATTCGGCGCTGGCGATGCGTACCCCTGTTTCATCACTGCCGGACCCGACGGCAATCTTTGGTTCACCGAACAACGCGACCGGATTGGCCGCATCACGCCGGCAGGTGTCGTCACGGAATTCGGCGCCGGCATCAGCACTGGGGCATCGCCCGGCGCCATTGCGGCGGGCCCGGATGGCAATCTTTGGTTCGCGGAATTCAACGCCAACCAATTGGGGCGTATCACCACCGGCAAGAACACTGGCGGTAGTGACCAGGTGTGGGTGGACGACAGTTTGCCGACTGGCGCAAAGACGTGGAGCGACGGTGGCGATGCGTGGAATTGGGTCAGCAGCGACCCGACGCCGTACTCCGGCGCGCTCGCGCACCAGTCCGGTATAACCGCTGGCTTCCATCAGCACTACTTCTACGGCGCTTCCGCGACCCTGGCGGTCGTGGGCGACACCTTGTTCACCTACGTCTACCTCGATCCGGCGAATCCACCGAGCGAAGTCATGCTGCAGTGGAACGACGGTAGCTGGGAGCACCGCGCGTACTGGGGTGCGAATGTCGTCCCGTTCGGCACGGATGGAAGTTCGAGCCGCCGCTACATGGGCACGCTGCCGGCGAACGGACAGTGGGTGCGCTTGGCGGTGCCGGCAGCGGACTTAGACCTCGAAGGTCGCACGCTCAACGGCATGGCCTTCAGCCTCTACGGCGGCCGCGCGACCTTCGACTACGCGTCGACCTCTCCTGCCTGGGTACAGGATGCACTGCCCGCCGGTGCGACGTCGTGGAGCGACGGCGGCGATACGTGGAACTGGGTCAGCAGCGATCCGACGCCGTACTCCGGAGCACTCGCGCATCAGTCGGCATTGACAGCCGGCTTCCATCAACACTACTTCGGCGCTGACGGGGATACCTTGGCGGTCGGCGTCGGCGACACCTTATTCACGTATGTCTATCTCGATCCGGCGAATCCGCCGAGCGAAGTCATGCTGCAGTGGTACGACGGCAGCTGGGAACATCGCGCCTACTGGGGACCGAACCTGATCGGCCTGGGCATCGACGGGACGGTGAGTCGACGCTACATGGGCGCGTTGCCCGCGACCGGACAAGTGGGTGCGACTGGCGGTGCCGGCAGCGGCCGTAGGGCTGGAAGGCACGCACGGTCAACGGCATGGCGTTCACGCTGTGGGACGGCCGCGCGACGTGGGACCTTGCCGGACGCTAATGCCCGCACACCTCAGCGATCGTTTGCAGTGAGCCTCACGCTGTTGGCAATGCGATCGCAAGGAGATCGAACATGCAGAAGCACATCATTACTTGCGCATTGGCGCTCGCCTGCGGATTGATCCTTCGCACTGCCGCCAGTCAAACGGCGCCTTTCATTGGCATCGATGAGCTCTACTCGAACGCCGACGGCTCGGTGCAATTCATCATGTTGAACACTGTCGAGTCGGGGGCACTGACGGGCATGAAACTCGTCGCGAGCAACGGCAGCACGACAAATTCATTCACGTTTCCCAGCGACTTGCCCGGAAACCCGATCAACAGAAGCTTTCTCATCGGGACCCAGGGATTCGCCGACCTCAACCTCGTCAAGCCGGATTACGTGGTGCCAAACGGATTTCTCTTCGTTCCCAATGGCGTCGTCACGCTGGGGACCAATGACTTTCCCTATACAGGGCTTCCAACCGATGGCATCCATGCGCACTGGGGCGACCCGGATATCGACCGCATTGACTTCGGGCCCGCGCGAGCGACCAACTTCGCGGGCCAGTCCTATACGTTCCTCGCAACTCCGCGAGAGAATTTCGACTTTGGGGGTTTGTGGTGGAGCGCGGCACCCGGATCCGAGTCGGGGTGGGGGATCGCCGTCGAGCTCCAGGGCGACACCGTTTTCGCCGCGTGGGCGACCTACGACGTCGACGGGTCTCCGGTCTGGTTCGTGCTGCCGCGCGCGGTCCCGTACCAACCAAGGCCGTTTGACGATGGCGGGGGGCCAAACACGCATGAAGGAACGGTCTACCGGATGACCGGACCACGTTTCGCCGGCGACAGCTTCGACTCGTCCGCAGTGAAGGCGACGCCGATAGGCATCGCAGGCTTCCACTTCGATGCGGCTGGCGACAGCATGTTCTATTACCGGACTTCCTTTGGCGATACGCTGTACAAGAGCATCTCGCACCAGATCTTCTCCGCTCCCGTACCCACGTGTGTAGAGGGCGCAACGCCGGGACGTACGCCGAACTTTCAGGGCTTGTGGTGGAACGCGTCCGAGCCGGGATGGGGCCTTTACCTAACCCATCAAGGGGACACAATCTTCGGCGTGTGGCTTACC
Source organism: uncultured beta proteobacterium (assembly GCA_963726915.1). Classification (GTDB taxonomy): domain Bacteria; phylum Pseudomonadota; class Gammaproteobacteria; order Burkholderiales; family Casimicrobiaceae; genus PALSA-1003. The sequence continues at coordinate 347,891 of CAVSEA010000026.1, read as the reverse complement.
TACGATCTGAGCGGCAAGGCGACGTGGCTTGCCATGACGACAAGCAGGATGGCGTCGAATACCTACGCCGGGACGATCTACCAGACGCATGGTCCGGCCTACACCGTGGCGACCTTCGATCCCGCTGGCGTGACGCAGACCCAGGTCGGAAATGCCACGCTCAGCTTCAATGATCGTAGCAACGGTGTCGTCACATTCGCGTGCGATGTATGCGGCGTGGACGGCTGGACGTACAAGAAAGCCATCACCCGGCAGGTATTTGCCGATCCGCCGACCGTCTGCAATTGACGCGAGCAACCTGAGCGGACCAACAGAAGACACACCTGACGTTCCGAACACATGGAGAACGTTCATACTAAAGAACTTTTGCTCAAGCTGGTTTGCCTTCGACCCATCAGGCGCGCAGCAGGCGTGGTTCACCGGCGTCGGTGCGTACAGCGGCAATACCGCGACCATCACGACTGTTGTGCAACCCACAAGCGGACGCTGGATTCCGAACTTCGATGCTTCGCGGATCGTGCGCAATACCTGGGGCACGCTGACGTTCACCTTCGCCGACTGCGATCATGGCAGGGTCGATTTCAACTCGGTGCTGGGCTACGGCAGCGGGAGCATGAACCTGACGCGGTTGACGCAGCCGGTGGGATTGAATTGTCCGTGAAGGATGACTCGTTCAACGAAGGCCGCTTCGCCGGAATCTGGCGGCAGCCGGGCAATCGGCATACGCTTGCATCTTCGTAGTCGGCGCAGGTCCCGCGACGCCGCCCGGTATTCGTGACGAGGTCCCATGGAAGGACTGCCAGCGATCACTGCCGCCCGCCAGCCGCATGCCGCCCGCATGGCATGGGGGCGTGGCGTCGATGCTATTCGGCAGTCGCGCGTTGCCGACTATTTGCGTGGTTTAACGCTGGCGCGGATAGGACTGGTACTGCTGATCTGCACCATCTTTTCCGTGCGACAGCAGACCGTGTGCCTGACCCTGAGCGAGTATGGTTGCGTCCTCGACGCCGACATGCTCGTCGATTTCAGTCTTGCCATTGCGCGGCGATTCATTTTCGCGCTCCCGATGCTGCTCGCCGTAACCGTTGCCGATAACCTTACGGTGCGCACCAGGCAGGATGTGCGAATCCTGGCGTTGTCCGCGGCGGTCTTGCTCGGCAGCATCGTCTTCGCCTTGGGATGGTTTTATACGCAACCGCCAATTGTCCACAAGGCGGCAGTCAGCCGCCAATGGCTGTTCATACTCACGTATTCCGCACAGGCGATCCTTTATGGCGGCCTTGCGGCAACCGTGCTGTATCTGTTTGTGCGGGAGCGCGAAGATGCGAAAGCGCTTCACGCGACCCGATTGGAGAAAGTCACGCTCGACCGCCAGACGATCGAGGCGCGCCTGCAGGCGCTGCAGGCGCAGATCGAGCCGCATTTCCTGTTCAATACGCTCGCCAACATCAAGCTTCTGTACGAGACCGGTTCTTCGCGCGCCAAGCCGCTGATTCATGACCTGGGCGCGTACCTGCGCACCGCCCTGCCACTGATGCGTGACGCGCGATCGACGCTGTCGCGTGAACTGGAACTTGCACAATCGTACATGAGGGTCCTGAAAGTGCGGATGGGTGAACGCCTCAATGTGGTTGTCGATGTTCCGGCCGATCTGCGGGCGGCTACGTTGCCCCCTATGATGCTGTTGACCTTGGTGGAAAACGCGATCAAGCACGGCTTGGGATCACTGCCGAACGGAGGGAGAATTATCATCCGCGCCGAGCACATTGCCGGGCGGCTTCGTGTCTCCGTGATCGACGACGGCATCGGATTTCCAAAGGGTTTTGGCACGGGCGTCGGATTGGCCAATACGCGTGCGAGGCTTGCGGCGATGTACGCCGAGAATGGTGAACTTTCGCTCGTCGCTAATCCGGGGGGTGGCGTGATTGCGCGGATCGAATTGCCTTTAGAAGTTCCCAGCGCGGAACCGGCCGGGGCATGAAACCGGGGATGTTCCCTCTGCGTGCGGGTGCGATGTCACACAGTCGAACGCCGGGCTTCGCGATGCTCGCGTTTTGGGCATGGCGCGACATCTCACTGCGTCGCTGGGCGTGGGCTAGCGCGATTGCGCTGACCTTCTTTGCCGCCCATGTCGCAGGCGTATTGCCAGGCGCTCTGGCACTGGTCGGACCGCCACGCGCCGGCTGGAGCGTGGTCAAGACGTTCGGGTTGGCGGTTATCTATCTCGTCGTTGCTTATTGCTTCCTCGTGGGCATCGGCATGGCCGAGGTCGGAACCCGGGAGCGATTGCCGCCGGTCCGAAGATATATTGCTGCCGCCGTTGTCGCATGTGTCGGCGCAAGCCTCGCGATCGTTGTGCTCTATATTCTGGTACCGAGTATTGGGCCGCAACCCGAAGGATGGGATCTATCGCGGGATCGTCACCGGCTGTTTGGTTGGTTCGTGTGGTGCCTAGCCAACTTCGGACTTTGCGGCAGTCTGGCGCTTGCTGTCTATGTGCGCCTTCGATCCGCCCGCCTCGCGCGGGAAGCGTTCAATGCCGCTGAGATGGACCGCGTCAGCGCAACCCGCGAAGTGCTTGCCTCTCGACTGGCGGCGATGCAGGCGCGAGTCGAGCCGGGATTCCTGCTGGGTACCTTGGCGCAGGTCGAAGCGCTGTATGACCGCGACCCGCAAGCGGGTGATCGCATGCTCGACAGCCTGATCGCGTACTTGCGCGCGGCGCTACCACAACTGCGGACTCAGACCTCGACACTGAAGCAGGAGACCCAGCTCGCCGAAAGCTACCTGCGCATCATGCAGATCCGAATGGGCAGCCGGCTCGACGTCCGGGTCGACATTCGGGGCGACCTTGGTGACTGTGAATTCCCGCCGATGATGCTGCTGCCATTGGTCGAGGATGCACTTCGCGATGGTCTCGAACCCTTGCCACACGGAGGAACGATTGCGATTGCCGCCGATGTCGCCGGCGATCGCTTGCGCGTGCGAGTTTCAGACGACGGGTTGCCGCGGGTGGCAACGCCGAGCAACGATGCCGCAGTGTCTGCGCTTCACGAACGGCTGCAAGGCTTGTATGGATCCACTGCGTCGCTCACTTTGAGCGCCAACGTACCCCAAGGCGTCGTTGCCGTCATCGAGGTTCCACTTGAGACCGCGCGCGATCCTCGCTGAAGACGAGCCAGTGTTGCGCACTGGGCTGAAGCGGCTGCTCAACGACGTCTGGCCGGAACTCGACATCGTGGCGGTGGCGACGGACGGACTACAGGCGAAGCAGCTGCTGGAGGAACATCAGCCGCAGATCCTTTTTCTAGACATCCAGATGCCGGGACTCTCCGGGCTGGAAGTGGCCAAGGCCGCGAGCAACCGTTGTCACGTCGTATTCGTCACCGGCTACGACCAGTATGCGGTGGCGGCGTTCGAGCATGGCGCGGTCGACTATGTCATGAAGCCTTTCAGCGCGACGCGCCTGCTCACAGCGTGCAATCGCGTCAAGGAGCGATTGCATGCCAAACCCGCGGACCTCGATAGCCTGCTGCAGCAATTGGCGGACATCGCCAAATCCAGGCGGAACTATCTTCGCTGGATCAATGTTGCGGAAGGCGCCAATGTGCGGCTGGTGACCGTGGAGGAAATCTGTTACTTCCAGGCCGAGTCAAAGTACACGAGCCTGGTTACCGCGGACCATGTGGATCTCATCAGGACCCCGCTGAAGGAATTGCTCGATGAGCTCGACCCGGCGGTGTTCTGGCAGATTCACCGTGCGACGATCGTCAACGTCGATGCGATTGCAGAGGTATCACGGGACATGCGTGACTACCTGGTCCTCCGGCTCAAGAAGCGCAAGGAAACGCTGCGCGTAAGTCAGCCGTATGCTCATCTGTTTCGACAGATGTGAGGGCAGGGCAGAACCCGCCTCAGCGCGGAAGCTCGCGAAAAAGCCGGTATTCCCCAAAGTCGCCGATCGGCGCCAGCCGCGCACGGACCTCTGCCGGCAGCGTCGCGACATCGCGTTCGCGCAAGACGTAGAAGTCGGCGGGGGGATCGGCCAGATACGGGGCCAGCGCTGCAGCGTCGGCGACCTTGGTCGCAGCGCCTTGCGAATAGAACAGCGCGGAAACCGGCTGCTGCGTCATGTACACCAGGCGCTGGTCGCTGCTGCTGCGCTGCGCGGCGACGGTCCGCGCCAGCGCCTTATGCGAGAGTTCGTTTTCCATCCTGCCACGGAACACGCCGATCGCGACGACGAAGGCGACGCAGATCACGACACCGGTCACCAGGACGTGCCGTACCGTTGCCCGCACGGCGATGGCATCGGTCTCAGGCGGACGCCACACGTCAGCCACGAGCAGCGCCAGCGCTGGCAGTCCGGGCAGCACGTACGTCGGCAGGACGTTGCCGGAGACAGTGAAGAACAGCATCGGGGTTACCGCCCAGAGCAGGAAGTAGGCGCGCCACGGATCGTCGCGCAGTGTGCGCAGGTCGCCGCGTCGGGTAGCCGCCGCGCGCACCAGCCAGCCGACCGCGACCAGCGACCACGGCAGCGCCACACCCAGCCAGAACAACCAGATCATGCCGCGCGGGCGCGCATGCGCGGCGCCGTAGAGATCGCCGGTCCATCCCGGCTGCGTGAAGCGCTTCCAGTGTTCGCCGACGAGAAAATATTCGAGAAAGCCCGGCGTTGCGCGCTCCGCGGCCCAGTACCACGGCAGGACCAGCGCGGCCAGCAGCAGGCTCCCCAAGACCCACGGCACCCGGTCCCACACTGCGCGCCATTGCCGCGTCCACAATGTCCACGCACCGATCGGAGCGAACGTCAGGATCACGGCAATCGGTCCCTTGCCCAGCAATCCGATCGCAAGACCGACGAAGAAAGCGTAACCCGCATTTCGCTGTCGCGATGCCGGGCCGTTAACCGCCGCCCAGAAGCCCGCCATCGCCATGGTGGTGCCGAAGGTCAGCGCGGGGTCGGTCATCACCGCGCCGGCGGCGACAAAGATGAGGCCGGTGGTCGCGAAGACCGCCAGCGACCAGAGCGCCGCATCGCGGTCCGCGCGCAAGGCGCCGAGCCACCAGACCAGCGCGCCGCAACCCATCGTCAGCAGCAAGGACGGCAGTCGCGCCGCGAATTCATTGACGCCGAAGATGGCCATTGCCGCGGCCGACAGCCACGTCGACAACGGCGGCTTGCCCCAGAAAGGCACACCGTACTCGAACTGCGGCATGAGCCACTGCCCGGTTTCGAGCATCTTGCGCGCGATCTCGCCATAGCGCGCCTCGGTGGGATCGGTCAGCGGATACGCGGCCAGGGTGACCAGCCGGACAGCGACGATCGATACGACGAGCCATGCGAGCCAGCTGCGCTCGCGCGTGGTCAGGACGAGCGCCATGGCTCCGTGTTCGGACGCGCCGGCTCGGTTGCGCCGGGGGTCGCGCCGGGCGCGATGGGGCGCGATGGCGCGCGCAGCTGGTCCACCAGATACAGCGGTCGCTGCTTCACCTCGATGAACATGCGAGCGATGTATTCGCCGATGACGCCCAGCGCCATCAATTGCAGCCCGCCAAAGAATAGCACCAGCACCACCAGCGTCGGATAGCCGCGCACGGCATCACCGAACAGCAGCGTCTTGGCGATGATATACGCGCCATAGCTGAACGCGCCCAGCGCGGTCGCGAAGCCGACGTAGCTCGCGAGCTTGAGCGGCGCCGCCGAGAACGACGTGATGCCTTCCAGCGCGAAATTCCAGAGCTGCCAGTAGTTCCACTTGGTTTCGCCCGCGAAGCGGCCGTCGCGGTCGTACACCAGTTCCCGGGTCGGGTAGCCGATCCAAGCGAACAGCCCCTTCATGAACCGGCTGCGCTCGGGCAATTTGCGGAAGGCGACGACCGCGCGCCGCGACAGCAGGCGATAGTCGCCGACGTCTTTCGGGATATCGATGTCGCTCATCCTGCCGATGACGCGGTAGAACGCGTTGGCGGTCGCCTTCTTGAGCCAGCTCTCCTGCGCGCGGCTGGCGCGGCGCATCAGCACGACGTCGGTGCCTTCCTGCCACACGCGCACCATGTCGGCAATCAGTTCGGGCGGATCCTGCAGATCGGAGTCGATGACGATCACCGCGTCGCCGTCGGCGTGATCGAGCCCGGCGGTCATGGCGATTTCCTTGCCGAAGTTGCGCGACAGCTCGATCACCGCCACGCGCGGATCCTTCAGGTTGAAGTTCGTGAGCAGCGCCGAACTGCCGTCGTTGCTGCCGTCGTTGACATAGATGATCTCCACGCGGAGCGAAAGCGTATCCAGCACCGCGCCGAGTCGCCGATGCAACTCGGGCAGTACTGCCGCCTCGTTGTAGACCGGCACCACCACCGACAGCGAATAGCGCCCGGGATCGACGAGCGGCGACGGCGTAGCGAGCGGGCTCAGAAGGTCCATGCGCGATTCGCGAGAAATCCGGCAATGAGCACAATGCCGGTGGCTGCCACCTGCGCGACCAGATAGTGCGAGGTGACGAACGCCAGCATCACGGCCAGCGCGATGGCGTTCAGGGCGATGCCGGCGACCGCCACGACCGCGAAGCGCGGCAGCGCATGTCCGTGAGCCTTGTCGCTGGCAAAGGTGAACTGGTGATTCAGGCGGTAGTTGACCAGCGCACCGGCGATCGCGCCGACGGTCGACGCTACGACCGCGCCGATTGCGGTGAGCTGCACCAGCGCGACGAGGATCGCATAGTGAAGTGCCGTACCCGCGGCGCCCGCGCCCGCGTAACGCAGGAATTGCGGCGCCGTCGGCCGGCGGAGCGGTGCGGGCTGCGGCATGGTCATCGTCGGGTGGTGCTCGCGCTGGCGCAATTCTACGCCTTAGGAAACAGCAGGTCGAAGAGCGCCTTTGTCTTCGGCGTCATGTTCCTTGGGTCTGGCCAATGCACTTCGTCCTCGGACACCAGCAATTTTGCGTAGGCCGCTTCGTACACACGCTTCACGACACCCGGTGCAAGCTCTTCGCGGCCATAGCCCGGAAAAAAGCCCAGCAATCGATATCCTGCGTGCTCGAGAGCCCGCTGCACATGGGGGGTCGTCAGCGTTGCCAGCGAATACTGGAACTGAGCTCCCATCGACCGCGAAACGTTTTCCGAACCCATCGAGGTGAGTACTGACAATTTCATACCGCGATGGGTTGGCGCCAGGACGATCAGCCGGGCGTAAATCGCTAGCGCGTCCACTTCCCGTTCCACTGACCACATGCCCACCAACTCATTGTTGAACATGATTTGGACAACGAGGATGTTCTTGTCGACCCCGCCGTCCAGACATACTCTTGCGGGATAGAACTCCTCGCGTATGAAGCAACTTGCGGCGCCGACTGCGATTGCCGGATGCCAGCTCTTGAGCGCCGCGATGAGTGGCGCGACGCTCGCGCGATCGAGCCGTTCATAGCAATAGCCTTCCGGCAACGGCATCAACGTCGATAGTTCTTCGATAGCGGGCCATTTCATGCTCAGCCCCCCGCTGCAGGTTGCGGGATCGTGGCAGGCGGGCTTGGAAACAACACCTCAAACAGCGCCCGCGCCGTCGGCGTAAGATTATTCGGGTCGGGACGAACCAGCTCCGCCTCGGGCACCAGCACTTTCGTGAAGACCGCTTCAAAAACGCGCTTTACGACCCCCGGCGCAACCTCCTCGCGGTCGTAGCCGGATGTGAAGCCGATGAGCTTGTACCCGGCGCTCTCGAGCGCGCGCTGCATGTGGGGAATCTTCAGCGTGGCCAGGCCGAACAGGAATTCCGCGCCCATCGCCCGCCCGGCGAGTTCTGCCAACGGCATGACCTTCGAGGCCAATTTCGCCTCCCGGTGCGCGGGCGCGACGATGATTAGCCGTCCATACATCGACAGGGTGTCGGGAACTTGCTCCCATGACCACATGCCTACGAGCTCGTCGCCACGCTTGAACACGCCGACGAAAACATCCTTGTGTGGCTCACCGGCAAGCGCCACTTCGTTGTTGTAGAAGTCTTCCTGCAAATAGCAACTTCCTCCCCCGACGGCGATGTCGGGATGCCAGAGCCGGATGCCTTCGATGAGTGCGGCGATTCCCGGGCGTGCGAGCATTTCGTAGCAATATCCGTCCGGGAGCGGCACCATTGCCGATAGGTCTTCGATGGTCGGCCATTGCATATTCGGTCTCGCTCGTCAGTAATTTTTGATTCTACCTTCCAGGACCCCGCCGAACTCATGCCGACTCGCAGATTCACACACGATGTCCGCTTCTGGCCACACGCAGCCGATCACACGACCGGCTTGGCCCCAACCGGCGCCCGACATTCGGTTTCCAGAAAGGGGTGGCAGCACCGGGTGCTGCCCCGGTCTGCCGGGCTCGCCGCGTTAAAATACCGTGATGACCGACGAGTCGAACATTTTGATCGTGCAGATAAACGGTCCGAACCTGGTGACAGGTGAGCTCGCCGTCGTCACACCGACGCGTGTCCGCGCTATGCAGTCGGCAATGCTGTGCCGGTGCGGTCATTCGCGGGATAAGCCTTTCTGTGACGGTGCACATGTAAAGTCCGGGTTTAGCGATCCGGCCCAGATGCCCACTAAGCTCGAATCCGAGGCCATCGGAACAGGTCCATTGACGATTCGACCGACACCAAACGGGCCGAACAGGTGCGAGGGACCGCTAATGATTCGCGGCTCCGATGAGCGAAGCGCGAGGTCAGGCTTGACGTTCCTTTGTCGGTGTGGCGGGTCCCGGACGAAGCCGTATTGCGACGGGACGCACAAGAAGTTTGGGTTCCAGGGGTAGGCGGATGCGCGTGAACGACCCACTGCGGACGTTTGCGGGCCTCGGCCCGAACGGTAAAGTAGTGCCAAGAAGAGACATTCCATCTCCTTTTGTGCAAGTGTATCCTGATCGCCGTCTTGTCGATGGGTTCGTCCATCGACGCTCTCAATAGCCAGCCGAGGGAAGCGCTCTAAGGCTCAATTCAAGGGAGAGAAGCAGTGAATCGAATATTGATCATGCTCGCAGTCGGTACCGTCGCCAGCGCACTCGCCAGTCTCGATGCGTCCGCGCAAGCGGCGCCGGAGATGTCACTCACGCGCTTCGAGTGCGGCACACCTCGAGCGCCCGTGGCCGTCAACCAGCGTTTCTCGGACACCTATGCTTATGGCGATCTGAAACTTCAGTTCGTCTACAGTTGCTATCTCGTCAAGCATGGCGACGAATACTTGCTGTGGGACACCGGCTACGCTATGAGCACGCCCGATGTCGCGCCGAAGGTGAGCCTGGTCGATCTGCTGGCAAAGATCGATCTCAAGCCCGACCAGATCAAATATGTCGGCATCAGTCATTATCACGGCGATCACACTGGCCAGGTAAGCTCCTTTCCGAAAGCGACGCTGCTGGTGGGCAAGGGCGATTGGGATGCCATCACCAGCCCGAAGCCAAGCGAAGGTGTGAACTTCAAGCCGTTTGAGCATTGGATCAAAGGTGACGGCAAGGTCGAACCCGTTGCGCTCGACAAGGATGTGTTCGGCGACGGTACCGTGATCATGCTCTATACACCGGGGCATACGCCGGGCCATCACGGCCTGCTCGTCAAGCTGCCACAGATGGGCAACGTGGTGATCAGCGGGGACGCCATGCACTTCCGTGAAAATTACGAGACCAATGGCGTGCCTGCGTTCAATTACGATCGTGCCCAAACGGTGGCATCGCTCGAGCGCATCAAGAAGATGGCATCGAATCTCAAGGCAACCGTAATCATTCAGCACGATGCGCGCGACGTAGACAAATTGCCGGTGTTTCCAGCGTCGGCGAAGTAATCGGCCCACCAACACCGCAGCGGTAGCTAACGCCTTTGGCTCCGGAACCGAGCAGAGTCAAGAACATCTTTCACGCTTCCGCGTTCCGACCGCGGCGAGCTTGCATCGGTACCCTAAAGAAAAAGGGAGGAGTCTCGCGACCCCTCCCCGGTTCAGACGACCGGTCTTGCTAAGGCACGAAAAGTTCGCTGCAATGGCCCGGTTCGAGAGGGCCTTGCGCGATCGCCCCGCCCTTGGGTACGCACTGGCTGGGCGGAAGCGGTGAGTTTGCCTCCACATGGTCCACCAGCAGGTCAAACGCCTTTTGCGCGTGCGGCTGGATTATCACCAGCTGCGGGAATAGAGCGACGTAGGCTTCGATGTGATTCCCGTTCTGCACCTCGTAGAGCCGGTACTGGGCGTTGCGCTGATCGTTGTTGCCCTTGCGTGAGGCATTCACTGCGTCCTCGTAGGCACGCGCCTGGCGCTTGATTGGTAACAGCGCGTCCATCGTGCCCGCCACCGTCACGAGGGGCTTCTTGATCTTCCCCGTGGTCTCGGTCGCGGCAACGCTATCGAAAACTCCCGGCACGACGTTTACTCGCGCGAGGTAGTCGTAGCTGCCCAGCCCGAGTGTGTAGGTTGGATAGGTCGGATCAAAGCGCTGCTGCCACTGACACGCGGTGACCTCCCAGAACTGTGCGTTATAACGGCTCCAGAGCGAATCAGCGCCATTCACGATATCCGGCGGATACCCGGCGGCGAGAATATTCTTCGCCGCCGTGCTGTTGGGATCGAAGCCCGACGCCACATACGCAGGGAAATTCGCGATGGCAGGCGGCAGGTCGATCAAGATGTTCGGCCCGCTCGGGTCGATGAATGTCCCTTCCCAATCCACGCCACCATCAAACAGGTCCGGCGCCTCCTCCATTGCCCGCCGCACCTGATAGCCGCCGTTCGACGTGCCCACAGCGTACGTCCGGCGCGGAAAATGCTGGTACGTTACCTTCGCCGCCTGCTGCGCGAGCGTGGCGGTGAGCAGCATGAACTGGGTCCACTGGGTGAATGGCTTCTGCGGGTCGTTGTCGTAGAAGTGAACCCAGATTTGAGAAGTCGGATTAAGCCGGCATGCCAGTGGATCGCTCGCTGGTTGCGTCGGAGAGGCCAGCGACACGAAGTACAGGTTGAGCACGCCCTTGTTCTGCGAGGCGTACGCATATCCCTTGGGAAGCACGTAGTCGCTCCACGCCCAGTCGCCGTTGTATTCGCTGCGCGTTCCGGAAGCACCTGCCACGACTAGCTTGCCGTTCCAGTTGTCGGGAAAGCGAAGGAGAAAGCGCGCTTCCTTCGTTGGATCGTTTGCGTACCAGCCTTCGACCTGGATACCGGGTACAGCGGCGGGCGGAGGCGTCGGCCCATTGGAGATGACGCCACGATCGGTGGCGGGAGTGAACCCGCCATTGCCTGCCGGCTGTCCGAAAGCCGGAATTCCGGGAAGCGGACTGCCATCCGCAAACGTGAGGATGGAATTGTTGGCGGGGGTAATGAGGTTAGGCGTCGGGTTGTGGGTTGTCAGGTCCGTAGTGTGAAAGCAAACGACACCGACGGCCTTACCCATCAGAAACTGTTCGATCTCCGGGCATCCCGGAGCCGCCGATCCTGCCGTCGACCACAGCAGCGAGATCAGCAAGAGACTCAAATGTCTTAAAACTCTTTCCATATTTCTAATCTCCTTTAAGGTAAAGCGACGCTCACGCATGCGACCGGCCCTCGCCGCGCAACACCTCGGACTGGTAGATTCATCGGTCAATGGGGCCGCGTACGATGCTACAAATACTTCATGGGTGTGACATCCCGTTGACAGACGAGAAAGCCGTTCAAGCCTGGCAAGGAGGGAGTCGCGGCCGCGGTAAGCCGTTCGCATTGTCACTCAACTTCGCCACTTCGACAACCGGCACCTGGCAATTGAACCCCGTCGATTGCAGCCACGAAAGCTCAGGCAGAATCGAAGGTAAAGCCACGCGCAATGGCCGATGATTACTGTTGGCAATCGCTGGACTTTGTAAAGCGCGGAGCGGCGGCTAAACTCTCCATCCCATGATCGAAGCACATTCCGTCGACAATGCCCAGCCAAGATATTGATTATTAGAGTGAGCGCCGTGAGTGCTACTACAGAAACCATTGCGCTGAAAAAGACACCTCAGGTACCCGGGCTGCCGTTGCTGGGCAACCTTTTCGGCATGGTCAAAGGGCCCGCGGCCTTTTTCGTTCACTGCTACCGCACTTACGGTCCAGTGTGTCGCCTCAGCATTCTCGGCGAGAAGTACGTCCTGATCTCCGGCGTTGAAGCCGCCAACTTCATGGGCTCGCGCGCTGGCAAAGATTGCCTGCGTTCAAAAGAATTCTGGGAGGGCCTGACGGGAGAGTTCGGCGCCAAGCGCATGCTCACCGGCGAAGACGGCGACAGCCACAAGGAACTGCGCGACATCATGCGCAGCGGCTATTCCAAGGAATCGATCAGGGGCCGCTACGACGAACTCATCGCGATCACCGACGGCTCGCTCGCGCGCGACTGGCGGGTAGGCGAGGATGTACCTGTTGTCGAAGCCATGCAGTACATGGTCGTCGATCAGCTCGGCACCATTCTCACCGGCGCGGCGCCGCTGGAATATGTGAAGGACATCCGGACCGCGATCATCTACATCCTCAACGTATTGGTAACGCGGCAACGCCCCAAGATCTTGCTGAAGCGTCCTGAATACAGGAAAGCCAAGGGCAAGGTCATGGAGCTGGGCTACAAGATGATCAAGGAAGCCAAAGCGCGTTATGCCACGACCAAGCCGGAAGATCGCAACCTGATCGACGACATCATGGCCGCGCACATCGAAACCCCAGGGAAGATGCCTGACAGCGATCTGATCGTGTCTCTGACTGGCCCCTACGTTGCAGGCCTCGACACTGTCGCCAACACCACCTCCGCCGTCGTTTACTCCGTCCTCAAGTACCCGGAAGTCAAAGCGCGCGTGCTGAAGGAAGTGGATGAGCTGTTCTCAGCTGGCGAAGTGAATGAAGAAGGTCTGCTCAAGAAGCTACCCGCGCTCAACGGCGCCATCATGGAAACCATGCGTCTCTACCCGATCGCCGTCGCACAGATGCGCACCGCCAACAAAGACTTCGTGTTCGAAGGTCATCAGATTTATGAGGGCGAGATGCTCTACATCGGCACCAGCGTGCCCCACTTCATGGATGAATACTGGCCCAAGGCCAAGACCTTCGACATCGACCGTTATCAGAAGCCACGAGCCGAGCATCTGCAGCCCGGCGTGTACTCACCTTACGGCCGCGGCCCGCATACCTGCCTGGGCAAGAGCCTCGCCGAAGTGCAGATGGCACTGTCGATGGCCCGTGTGTTCCACAAGCTCGATCTGGAATTGGAATCGCCCGACTACGTGCTCAAGACCAAGACCGCGCCAACGCCTGGCCCGGCGATGGACTTCAAGGTTCGTGTGAAGGGTTATCGCCACTAGGCAGCGAACCTCAGCTCATGAGCCTGGGCTACGGTCACGCCGGGTGCGGAGGACCGACGTAGACCGGCGACGGGCGTGTGAACCAATCGAGCAGGATGGCGTACACCATCAGATAGTTCTTCTGCTGGAAGCTCGCATGCGAGATGCCGGCCATTACCGTGAACTGCTTGTCTGGGTTCGGCAGGCGCTTGAAAAATTCGATCAGGTCGTCGAAGGCAGCGATCCCGTCGTATTGACCGCGCAGCACCAGCGTCGGCATCGCCAGCGCGGACGGGTCGACCACCGGCAGCTTCGAGCACATGTCGATGTAGGTGCCATTGGGCATCGAATCGTCGAGCGCGAGGATCGCGTCGGCGAACGCGTCGACGACGCGTTTTTCCGCGGTGTCCGGATGATCGCGCTCGAATATCGAGTAGACGAACGCACGGTCGATCGGACGGCGCTTGTTCGCCATGAACTCGGGCAGTTTCTTGCGTCGCTGGGCGAGGGTAGGCGCGCCTTCGCCGGTCCAGACGAAAGCGTCGAGTACCAGGCGTGCGACCCGATCGGGGTGCCGCTGCGCGAACAGCGCGGCGCGCAGCGCACCGGACGAAATGCCGTATGCGGCGAAACTGCGGATGCCGCGGGCCTTGAAAATGTAATCGGTCGCGGCGGCCAGGTCGTCGGCGCCGTTGGCGATGTCGCAATAGATGTCGCGCGTCTTGTCCGAACGCCCGTAGCCTTCCATGTCGACGCACCAGCAGACGAATCCGCGCCGCGCGAACCAGTCCATGACCGACGAGTTCGGGCGGCCCGGAACGCTCAAGTCGAAGGTCGGCTGCGACGCCATCGACGAGCCGTGCACGAACAGCACCGCGGGCTTGCCGTCGGGCGCGCCGACGAACTTCTCCCACAGGAACAGTCGAACATCTCCCTTGCGCGTCCAGTGCTCGACGCCCGTCACCGCCGCGTCAGTCGTCATCGCAGATCCAGTCATGGTAATTTCAGTCCACCTTGGCGCCGGTCTCGCGCACGATTTTCGCCCAAAGGTCCTTCTCTGCGCGGAAGAAGCGACCGAATTCCGCCGGCGTCGAACCTACGCTCTCGATGCTCGCGCCGGCCATGTAGTTGCGCACCTCGGGCGTGGCCAGCGCTGCCACGACCTCGCGCTGCAAGCGGTCGATCACGGCGGGCGGCGTGCCTTTGGGCGCGAGCAGGCCCATCCAGACGTAGGCTTCGTAGCCGGGCACGCCAGCCTCGCTCATCGTCGGTACGTCGGGCAGTTGCGGCGCACGCGTAGCACCCGTGACCGCCAGCGCGCGCAACTTGCCGGACTTGATGTGCCCGAGCATGCCCGCCATGCCCGGGATCGCGACCTGCACCTGGCCCCCGACGAGATCGGTCGTGGCCTGGCCGCTGCCGCGATAGGGAATGTGATTCATCTTCATGCCGGTGATCGAGCACAGCAGCGCAGCGAACAGGTGCTGGCCGCTGCCGTTGCCCGACGACGCGTAATCCACCTGGCCCGGGTGCGCCTTCACGTACGCGATGAGCTCCTGCAGGGTTTTCACCGGCAGCGAAGGATGGACGACGACGACGCCTGGCTCGCGGCCGATGAGCGTGATCGGCGCGAAGTCCTCGATCGGATCGAAGGACAGCTTCGGATACAGCGTGGCGCTGATGGCGTTGGTCTGCGAGGCGAGCAACAGCGTGTAGCCGTCGGCCGGGGCCTTGGCGACCGCTTCGGTGCCGATGGTCGCACCCGCGCCCGGACGGTTCTCGACGACGACACTCTGGCCGAGCCGCTTGCCGAGCTCCTGCGCGATCAGTCGCATCGGCCCGTCGACGGCACCTCCAGGCGAGAAGGGTACGATGACGCGCACGGGGCGCGAGGGATAGTCGTCGGCGCGCGCCGGTGCGCTCGACAATGCGCAGGACACCAGCGCGACCAACGCGAGCGTGCAACGGAGCATGGACAGCACCCCGCCGACCCTCAGCCGCGCGTCAACGCGATCAGTCCGCGCACATCGCCCTGCGTCGCCACGCGGCTGCATTGCTCGACGAGTTGCCCGGCACGCGCTGCCCCCAGTACCGGGTCGACCAGGCCGTGGAACTTGGCGTGCAGGTCGGCATCGCTCATCGGCCGTGCCATGCTGCCGATGGCGTGCTCGACGAACAGGCGCAGGCTGCGCGCGTCCTTGCAGGTCACGCGGACAGCCACCGCATCTTCGTGGATCGAATCGTCGGCCTGCGCCTTGATCCGATCGCGCAATGCGATGACGTCGGGACGCGCAACCACCGCGTCCGAGAACTCGTGCTCGCCGGCCTGTCCGAAAATGATCGCCGCGGCGCACGCGTGGTAGACGCTGAACTTGCCCTCGAGCCCATGCCGTGGCGCGGTCTTGCCGGTCAACTCCAGCACCAGCGGGTGCACCTTCAAGTCGATGCGCTCGATGTCCTCGGCACGCAGGCTGTGCACGGTCCTCAGTTGCACGCAGCCGTCGATGGCCGGGTGGATCACGATCCCGCAGGCGAAGGGCTTGTAGGTGTTGGCCGAGATCTCGAAGCGTTTCCCGAGTCCGTCGGTGATCTCGTTCCAGTCGCACCGGGTCGAGAACGTCTGCATGAGCCCCCGCGGTGCTTCGAGTGCGCGCACCGACGCGGTGTAGCCGTGCCGGGCCAGCAATGCCGCCATCAGCCCCGCGCGTGCGGACCCGCCGATGTGAAAGGGTTTGGTCATCGTCCCGAACTGCTCGCGCACGCCGATCGGCTGCGATGCCGCGATACCCAGCGCCATCGTGGTCCGCTGCGCGTCGAGCGCGAGCAGGCGCGCGCACGCCGCTGCGGCGCCGAGCATTCCGGTCGAGCCGGTGATATGCCAGCCGCGATCGTAGTGCTCGGGATAGATCGCGTTGCCAACGCGGCACGAGACGTCGATGCCGATGACCAGGGCATCGATCAATTGCCGCCCGCTCAATCCACGGTGCTCGGCCAGCGCCAGCGCGGCGGACGCGACCGGCCCGGCCGGGTGGATGATCGTGCGCAGATGCGTATCGTCGAAGTCGAAGGTGTGCGAGCTGATGCCGTTGAGTAGCGCCGCCGCGGCTATGTCGACGCGCTCGGTTCGCCCGAGGATCGACGCCTGCGCGGACGGAGCCAATTCGAGCGACGCCGCCAGTGCGGCCTCGAGCGTGGCGTGGCGCGACGCGCCGATGGCGCAGCCGAGCCAGTTCAAAAAACTGCGGTGCGCCTCGCGCTCGACGCTCGCGTCCCACCCGCCGGAGGCGTGACCCGAGACGAACTCGGCCAGCGCGCGCGTTACCGGTGGCGCGGCGGGGTCCGCCGCGACTTTGGTGTTCTGTGCCATTCAGTGCGACGTCATTCGGTAATCTCGATGTTCCGCGCCTTGGCCAGACGTGACCACCGCGCGATATCGTCGCGCATGTAACGGCCGAACTGATCCGGCGACATCGGCATCGGCTCGAGCGCCTCGCCCGACAAGCGCTCGCGCAGCTCGGGACTCGCCAGCAGCTTGTTGATTTCCTCGTTCAGGCGCTTGACGATCGGCGCCGGCATGTTGGCGGGACCCACGATCCCGTACCACTGCACGCCGTCGAAGCCAGGGTAGCCGGACTCCTCGAAGGTTGGGACGTCGGGCACCAGGCGGTCGCGGCGGGGGCCGGTGATTGCGAGCGGCTTCATCTTCCCGGCCTTGATGTGCGGCAGCGCGGCGGCGAGGCCGGGGAACAGCGCCTGCGTCTGGCCGCCGAGGATGTCGGTGATGGCAGGCCCGATGCCGCGATAGGGTACGTGCTGGATGTCGATGTCGGCGGCAACCTTGAATTGTTCCATCGCCAAGTGCGTCAGGGTGCCGGGTCCGGACGAACCGTAGGAAAGCTTGCCCGGGTTGGCCTTGGCGTACTGCACGAATTCCTTGAGCGTGCTCACCGGCAGCGAGGGCGGAACGACCAGGATGTTCGGCGTACCGCCGACCATGGCGATGGGCGTGAAGTCCTTGATCGCGTCGTAGGGCAGCTTGCGCACCGCCGGATTGGTGCCGTGCGTGCCCACGTAACCGACCATCAGCGTGTAGCCATCGGGCGCAGCGCGCGCGGTTGCAAGCGACCCGACCACGCCGCCGCCGCCGCTCATGTTTTCGACGATGATCGCCTGGTCGAGTGCCTTGCCGAGCCGGTCGGCGATGGTGCGCGCGACCAGATCGACGCCGCCGCCCGGCTGCACCGGCGCGATGATCTTGATCGGCTTGGACGGAAAGCCGGCCTGCGCCATGACTGCGGGCGCCCATGGCATCGCGGCGAGTGCGCCCAGGCGTTGCAGGAAGCTGCGTCGTTCAGGCTTCATCGGTCGGCACCAGGCTCGTTGTTACTTGTTGCCGAGAGCGGCTTTGCAGCCGAACTTTTCGAGGTTCAACTCGAAAACACGGTGCGACACGTCGTTCGGGTTCGGCTCGACCCAGGTGACTTCCGGCGTCGAGAACGCCCGTCGAAAGCCGACATCCTTGCCACCTTCGCGATAGCTCACTTCCATGCAGATCGCAGTCTTCTGATTATTGAACTGAACATTGCGAACCTGCATGGTGGCCGGATCCGGCATGCGCGCGCGCAGGCGTTCCACCGCGTCCTCCTGCGCCTTGGCCTCCTCGGCGACGGTCAGCGCCGGGCGGTTAGCTTCGAATTGTTTGAAGGTCTCCTGGGTTTCCTTGTGGATGTCCTTTTGATTCGCGGCTTCCATTTCCTGGCGCTGGCGCGCCATCTCCTCGCGTTGGCGGGCGTCCGCCGCCTTGTCGGCGCTGAATTGCTTGGCGGCCGACTCGTCCTTCAAGGACTTGTCCTCGGCGGACTTGCTGCAACTAACGCACAGCAGTGCTGTGCAAAGTACGACCATTAGCGTGGCCGGCGGCATGCGAGTCAAATGTTTTGGCACCTAAGGTCCCGACGTGGACAAGAAAGCGACCGGGGGATTGTCCCAATGCCCATGCGCGAATGCAAGCGATGGCAGCGATGCGGGACAAGGCGCGACACGTGCACGACGGTACCGCCGGCGCCGACGCGATACCTCAATTGCGCCCGCCGTCGACCGGGTATCCTTCAGCGCGCCAGCGCAGCATGCCGCCGGCGAGATTGGCGATCTGTCCGAAGCCAGCCTTCTGCAGCAGCACCAGCGCCTGCGCGGAACGCGCGCCGGAACGGCAGACGGTAACGACGGGGCGCTCGCGCACGATTTCGCCGGCGCGCGCGGAAAGCTGTCCCAGCGGGATCAGCGTGGCGCCGCGGATGTGCCCCAGCGATCCCTCGAACTCGTCCGGCTCGCGCACGTCGATGACTTGCACTTTTCCCACGTTTTCCTCGAGCGCGCGCGGCTGGATTTCCCAGATGCCGGCGAAGGTGAAGGTCAACGGCGCCCACCCGGGTTCCGCCGCCAGCGGCACATCGGCATCCGGACGGCCGCAGCGCAGATTGGCGGGCACCGCGATGTCGATCAGCTTCGGGTGCGGGAGGCCGAGGTTGTCCATGTAGCCGACGAAATCGGACTCGCCAATGTCGCCACCCAGCCTAGGGTTGAAGCGTCGCTCTTCGTCGACGCTGGTAACCGTCAGCCCGCGGTAATCGTGTGCCGGATAGAGCAGACACGTCGACGGCAAGGTCAGTATCACGCCACGCACCGAGCGGTACATGGCGTGCGCGTCGCCTTGCTGGAAATCGGTACGACCGCTGCCGCGGATGAGCAGGCAATCGCCGGTAAAGGCCATCCCCTCGTTGTCGAGCACGTAGGTCACGCAGCCGTGGGTGTGGCCCGGCGTCGCGCGCACCTCGAGATGGCGCCGTCCGAATCGAACCTGCTCGCCCGGTACGAGTTCGCGATCGGCTCCTGCCGTGCCGCCTGCCGCCGACACCAGGATCTGGCTGCCAAGCTGGCGCTTGAGCAGCCATGCGCCGGTCACGTGATCGGCGTGGACATGCGTCTCGAGCGTTGCCACGAGTTGCAATCCCAGTTCTTCGATCAGCGCCGCATCGCGCCGCGCCTGCTCGAATACCGGGTCGATGAGCACGGCCTGGCGCGAGGCCTGATCGCCAAGCAGGTAGGAATAGGTCGACGATTGCGGGTCGAAGAGTTGTCGAAAGATCATTGGTGAAGTCGGTTCAAAAGTGATGTGAACTGCGACCAACGCAACATCGACGCCGATCGTGTCGGCAGGCGCCGCAGGTTGCCATGATGCAGACTACGCGAGTATCGATCAAGCGACACCCGTCGCTGCGGGCGCGGAGACCCGCTGGATCTCGGCTTTGACGCCCCCGACGTCCTGCCATGCAGTCGACGATCGTGCCTTGCCCGCAAGTTCGAGCACCCTGGCGGAGATGACTGAACTCACGTCTCCGGCTCTGGCGCGCAGCACTTCGAGCGTGTCCTTGGCCTCGCCCGCCAGGACCAGTCGACGCGGTTCCTGCGTTCCAACGTGACCGATAGCGGCGTGGCCGGCGTGCAGGTAGTACGTGAATTGCGCCGCCAGCCCGAAGTCCGCGGCAAATTGCCGCCGCAGATGCGCCAGCGCCTGGTCGACGCCTTCGGCAGCCGTCAACACCGTGCGGCAGGCCGGCGCAATCGGGTCCGACAATCCAAACACGCCGAGGACATCGGTACCGACGCTATCGACCTCGTCGCAATGCGCCGCGTGTAGCGCGCCAGCGACGCTTTCCGCGAAGGTCTTGGTGACAAAGACTATATCCTGGGGAAGGCGGCCGTTGAGCGAGGCATCGAAGTTGCTCCAGGTCACAAGCAATAGTGCCACGTCGCGTTCGATCGTGGCCTGCGCGCGCGCCGGCGCGCGAACAAGCTTGCCTGGCATGAGCAACGGGATCACGCCGATATTCCCCGTCGGACGCAACTGGCAGGCCAGCCGAACGTCGCTGGGTGCGTCGATACGCGCCAAGGTTGCCCGCTCCGCGGCTTCCGGTGGCGGACATCGATCGGCGCCGGCGCTGATCCGCACACGGCAGGTGGAACAGCGCGCGCGACCACCGCACATCGACAAATGAGGGATGAGATGGCTTCGGCTGGCCTCGAGCACGGTCCATCCGCGGGGCACCTCCACGACGCGCTGCGGGTACGCAATCGTCACCAGCGCCTTGCGCCGTCGTTCGATGATGGCGCGAACTTCCCTTGCTGCGAACACCGCGGCAATCGAGCTGAAGTAGACCGCGAGTACCGTCTCGCGCATTCGCGCCAGTGCCAGACTGGCGGTCGCGTCGACCGCGATCAGGCTGTCGAGATTCGCATGCGCGGCGAGATTCGCGGCAAGTTCCTTCCCCATCGCAAGAAATCCGAGTCCACCGAGCACGGGAACCAGCAACGCTGCAGCGAAGAGTCCGAAGCGCAGCTGCTGGAAGAGCCGCCGTCGTCCGAATGCGAAATAGATGCCGAGGCATCCGTGCAGCCAGCCCGGGACGAGCATCGCCAGTTGCCGGCCCTCGCCGTTCGCCATCCACAGCGCCCACACAACGCGCGCATATTCGGGCGAGACTTCATAGGTTTCGTAGGCGACGCGAGTGCCGACGACGTGACCGATCAGCAGCGTCGGAATGGCCAGGCCCAGCGCGATGCGCAAGGCATCCAAGGGCGCCATGCGCAAGGTTCGCCGCTGGTAGATCGCCTGCAACGCCAGCACGACATGCACTGCCGCCGCGCCATAGAGCAGCAGCGTTCCCGGCGCGCTGTGCCATACGCGGAGCGCCAGCTCCAACCCGCGATCGGCAAGCGCTACCGAGACCAGGCCCAGCGCGTGGTTGAGCAGGTGTATCGCAATGTAAGTGAATAGCACCAGGCCCGAGGCGAGGCGCAGGTCGCGAAGCGTTGGCGCACGCAACAGACGTTACTTCGTCGCGAGGGGTGCGACCGCGGCGCCTTCGATGCCGTTGCGTTTCAGCGACTCCGCGACAAAGCCGGAGGCCTTTACGCTCTCGACGAATTCGCCGAGATAGCGCGCTCCCGCCGGCCGGCCTTTGGGCGTCGCCATCGCCTGCTGGATGACCATGAACCGGCCGTCGAGCAAGCGCACGTCCGGCACGCGCTTCGCATCGCTCTCCAGCTGCTGCCGGACACCCGCCGCCACTTCGTATTTGCTGGCGACGACCGTGTTGACCACGTCCTGCGAAGTCGGTACGCGGACGAGCTGCGCGAGCTTGAGTTCGCGGGTGAGATAGAGGTCGTACGCGCTGCCCGTGGCGACCACGACCCGTTTGCCGGCGCGATCGACCTCGGCGTTCGTCGTGATCGGCGATGCCCGCGGTACCAGGTAAGCGCCTTCGATGATTACGTAGGCCGTGGTTTGATCCATGTCCGCACCGCGCACCGGATCGATCGCCACGAAGGCGATGTCCCATGCGTTGGCCTTGACGCCCTCGACCACCTTGCCGGCCGCGGCGAAGGGCACCAATTCGAGGCGCACTCCCAAGCGGCGCGCGAGTTCGCGCGCCAGGTCGACCGATACGCCGCGCGGCTCGCCCGTCGCCGGGTCCTTGGCGGCGAGGATCGGGTTGCCGAAGTTGATGGCCGCGCGCAGAGTGCCCGACGGCGCAAGCTCGGCCACCGCTGCCGGTGGCGGCGGCGGGATCATCGGCGGGGTCGAGCAGGCGACAACCAACGCGCCGACGACGCACGCCATCGCCGCCCGCCACCATTTGTTACCAATGTCATTGCGCATCGCGACAGTATAGCGGGTCGAGCCGCGCCGCTGCCGGCGATGCGTCCGTGCAGGCTCAGTTGCCCTTGATCTGCGCGCGGATCTCGCCGCCAGGATTCTTTGCGCTGTGCACGTTGACATACAGGTTGCCCGCCTTGTAGCTGGCGTATTGCGCGTCGGTCAGCTTCGCGCCGTCCGCCGCGGCAAAGGTGTTGTCGCCGGTCTTGGCGAAGGGCACGATGACCGGGCCGTTCGCGCCCGCCGCACCTTCGTGGATATGCGATGCGGTCGGCGTCATGCCGGACACCGTCACCGATGCCTTGACCGATCGATCGGCACCGACCGTAATCATGGCGGTGCCCGCTGCCGTCGTCGCCACCGGTGGTACTTCGTTGGCTCCGGACAGCGTGATCTGTTGCGCCATCATCGGCGACATCGATTGGCAACCCGCCAATATTCCCAGCGCCCCTGCGAGTACTGCTGTCGACCATACCCAATTTCGCGTCATTGCATTCATCATCGTTCTCCGTTGAAGGGATCCCCCACTTGGACGCGGCTCTCGCCGCGCCCCCGCTAAGATAGCACTGCGCGATGCCGTCGCGACGGAGAATGATTGCGATTCGCACGCAGGTCGCTGGAATAAGCACCGCGTTGTGCCTGTTACTCGCGAGTCCTTCAGGCTACTTCGTCGGTCCAGACCTTGAAGCTGGCCAGGCGGTTTACGCCGAAACTGGTCGCGATCGCGACGTCGGCGGCGTCCCGCCCGCGCGCCATGAGGACGCGTCCGATACGCGGAACGTTGTGCCTCGCGTCGAAGGTATACCACCGCCCGTCGAGGAACGCCTCGAACCAGCCGGAGAAGTCCATCGGAGAATCGACGACCGCCACGCCGATGTCTCCTAGATAGCCGGTGCAGTAGCGCGCCGGTATGTTCATGCACCGGCACAATGTAAGGGCGAGATGGGCGAAATCGCGGCAGACGCCGTTATGCTCGCGATACGCTTCGTTCGCCGTCTTCGTGGGACGGGCGTATTGATAGCCGAAGGTCAGGTGGCTATGCACGAAGTCGCAAATTGCCTGTACCCGCGGCCACCCCAGCGGCGTGTGCGCGAACAGGTTCCATGCGATCGGCATGAGCAACTCGGTTTCGCAGTATCGGCTCCCCAGCAGGAAGAGCAGCGTCTCTTCCGGAAGCTCCGGAATGGGAGTCTGCCAGGCGTTGGCAACGACGGGATCGGGAGCGCCAGAATCGCGCACGATCGCGTCCGAGGTGATGCGTGTCATCCCGGCGGGCGCGACGATGCGACTGCACCAGTTGCCGAACGAATCGCGATATGCGGCGATCGGCAGCGCCGGATCGGTGATGAGGTGGTCCGGCGCGATCAGGTCCGACGCCCGCGAATAGTGGACGCTGAGCATCAGCACCATCGGTGTCGGTTGCGGACACTCGTAAACCAGTTCGTAGCCGACGCGAATTTTCAAGCGGTCATCCTCGCATGCCCGACCGGCCGATGCGGCGGGCGACAGGTTCAGATTGTACCGGCCAGCGCCGCGTCGAGCGATGCGATCACCGCGCGGCGCATGGCCAGTGGAAAAGCGCGCTGCGCGTTCAGGTGCTTCTGGTTGATTTCGAGCTCGACCCCGACATAGCTCGCAGGGGAGTACTGACGGCGCAGATGCAGCGTCAGTCCGTCGTTGCGGCCCTGGTAGGGATAGTTGCGACGTACGCGCAGCGGCGCGATGGCAGGCGCCAGCAAGTCGGCCCAGCGTGCGCACAGCGCACGCTCGCCCGGCCGCGCCGGATCGTAGAGCAGTCCGACGTCCGCATTGCGCACGCTTCCGTCGAGGACCGGCGTGAAGCTGTGCGAAGAGACATGCACCACGCGGCGACCGGCGGTGACCGCGCGGCGCACCATCGCGTCCACTTTGGTGCGATAGGGGAGGTAGTGTCGCGCGAGGATCTGCGCATGCAAGGCGGGCGACAGTTCGCGCGTCGCGTCGGAGTAGAGCGCGCGGTTGCCGATCGAACGGTTGAGGTCGACCAGCAACCGGCTCACGTTCGCACTGACCAGCGGCGCCCCAAACCGGTCGGCGAGCTGGCGCGCCATGTTCAAAGCGCCGGGATCGTAGCCCCGGTGCGATTCGAGCTCTGCCGCGCGCCGAGCGAACAACTCCCGATAGGGAACCGGGACGCGGTTGCCGCCATGCTCGCAGGTGATGAGAAGAAACGCAGGGCGCCGCGCCCGCCGCGCCGCCGCGCGCGCTACCAATGCAGTTCCGGCAATTGCGCGAACACCTTGCGCGTGCCCTCGCTCCAGGCGTGGCTGAGCGCGGCGAAGTAAGTGTCATGCTGCTCAAAACGTCGGCGCATGGTCACTTCGAGTCGATCGCGCTCGTAGCAGATCAGGTCGATGGGCATCCCGACCGACAGGTTGCTGCGCATGGTCGAGTCGAACGAGACCAGGACGCACTTGGCAGCGTCGGCGAGGTCGGTGGACGGGCGGATGACGCGGTCGATGATCGGCTTGCCGTACTTGGCCTCGCCCGTCTGGAAGAACTGGGTATCGCTGCCGGCCTCGATGAAATTGCCTTCGGCGTAGATGCGGAACAGGCGCATCGGTTCGCCGGCGATCTGTCCGCCCAGGACGAAGGATGCATTGAACTCGAGGTCACTGGCCTCCAGGTACAGGGAATCGCGGCGCTCGACGTCGCGCATCGCATCCGAGACGATGACCGCGACGTCGAACATCGTGCGCGCGGTCCAGATGTTGGGCTGGACGCCGGGATCGTCGCCGCGCTGCCTCAGGATCGTGATGACCGCCTGCGTCCCGGCGAGATTGCCGGAGCTCAGCAGAACGATCACGCGATCGCCGGCGCGCTCGAACAGCGTCATCTTGCAGAATTTCGCGAAATTGTCGACGCCCGCATTGGTGCGCGAATCGGACGCGAATATGAGGCCCTTTTCCAGGAGGACGCCTACGCAGTAAGTCATCGGGATAATCTTTGAAGGTGCACGTTTGACCGCTCGTATGGCTATTTTCCCATGGCGCGGGCATTCGGGTCATGCCTTCATGTTCGTGGACGTGGCGACACCGGGCGGCGCGACGGTGCTTTTGAGGTAATCTACGCAGCTTCGTTTGCGTTCGACAGGACTCGCAATGAAATATCGCACGCTCGCAGGCACCCAGCTCAAGGTTTCCGAGGTCTGCTTGGGAAGCATGACCTGGGGTCAGCAGAACACCGAAGCCGAAGCGCATGCGCAGCTCGACCATGCGGTTGCGCAGGGCATCAACTTCATCGACACCGCCGAAATGTATCCCGTCCCGCCAAACGCGACGACGCAAGGGCGCACCGAGGCGCATATCGGCACCTGGCTGCGCCGCCAGCGCCGCGACGCGCTGGTCATCGCGACCAAGATCGCCGGGCCGGGCCGCCGCGACTGGATCCGCGACGGGCGCACCGACGTCACACGCGAGACCATCGCCGAAGCCGTGGCGACGAGCCTGGCGCGGCTGCAGACCGACTACATCGATCTGTACCAGATCCACTGGCCGCAGCGCAACGTGCCGATGTTCGGCGCAATCGAATTCGATCCGGCCAAGGAAAAGGAAGGTCCGTCGATCGCGGAGCAGGTCGAAGGCATGGCGGCCATGATCAAGGCGGGCAAGATTCGTCACTATGGCCTGTCGAACGAGACGGCGTGGGGTGTCAGCGAGTTCTGTCACGCCGCGAGGAAGCTCGGTGTGCCCGGACCGGTGACGATCCAGAACAGCTACAGCCTGGTCTCGCGCAGCGTCGACAACGATCTCGCGGAAGTACTGTTTCGCGAAAAAATGTCGCTGCTGGCGTACAGCCCGCTCGCGGCGGGCATGCTGTCGGGCAAGTACCTGGGCGGTGCGAAGCCGCCCAACTCCCGCTTCACGCTGTTCGACGGCCTCGGTCAGCGCTTTCGCAAGCCGATGGTGGTCGAAGCGATCGATGCCTACGCCCAGCTCGCCAAACGCCGCGGGATCACGCTGGTGCAGCTCGCGCTGGGCTATGTGAAGAGTCGTTGGTTCGTAGGCGCATCGATCATCGGCGCGACCACCATGGCGCAGCTCAAAGAGGACATCGATGGCGCGCAAGTCGAGCTCGACGCCGAAACCCTGGCCGAGATCGTCGCGCTGCAAGCGCGCTTTCCGAATCCGGCGGGCTAGGGTCTCGCGCCCCAGCGCAGGGCCGACGCGATGGCGCTCAAGTCCACGATCCACAAGGCCGAGCTTGCGGTGGCCGACATTAGCCGCGGAGTGTACGGCGACTACCCGCTGACCATCGCGCGGCATCCGTCGGAGACCGACGAGCGCATGATGGTGCGCCTGCTGGCGTTCGCGTTGCACGCCGAGGATGCGCTGAGCTTCGGCAAGGGCCTCAGTACCGAGGACGAGCCCGACTTGTGGCGCCGCGATCTCACCGGCGCGATCGAGCTGTGGATCGACGTCGGGCTTCCCGACGAAAAGGAAGTGCGCAAAGCCTGCGGTCGTGCCCGCGACGTGCACGTCTACGCCTATGGTGGACGCGCGGTCTCGCTGTGGTGGAACAAGGCGCGCGATCGCCTGGACCCGTTGCCGCGCTTAAGCGTAAGCGAAGTGCCGATCGACGCCAGCCGCGCGCTCGCTGCCATGGCTGCGCGCTCGATGCGTCTGCACTGCACGATCCAGGACGGAAGCATCCTGTTCGGGGATGCGGCAACGTCGGTGTCGATCGAACTGGCGGTGCTCAAGGGCGGCGATGCCGGTCACTGATCGAACGAGAAGATCCGCTTCCAGTCGTCCTTCATGCTGATGACGATCCAACCCTGCTTCATCGCCTCGTCGTAGAGCGATTGCGGGAACTGACCGACCTTGGTGTCGGGGAGCCCCCGGGCAGGTCCGTACGCGTATTCGCGCTGCGCATCGTCGTGCAGGACGAGCATCGCCAACCGCGCACCGTCGCCGGCCTTGGTGTACTCCAGCATCTGCTGGTCGCCGGTCGAGTTGCCGAACGCCGCATACGGACGCCTGCCGATCATCAAGTGGATGCCCTCCGGTTTTCCGGCATTGTTGTCGTTGAGCACGATCTTCGGTTCCTTGGTCAAGAACGGTTTGCCGTCCTTGCCGTAGGCGTATTTCGTTGCCCCCGAGGTACCCACCACCTGCTCGGGCGGGATGCCATAGGTTGCATCCGCGTAGACGCGCACGAAGTCTTGCCCGCCACCGGTGACGATGTAGGTCTTGTAACCATTGGCGCGCAGGTATTTGAGCACTTCCTGCATCGGCAGGTAGGTCAGTTCGGTGTAGGGCTTCTTCCAGCGCGGGTCCTTCGCTTCCGCAAGCCACTTCTTCACCTCGGCTTGAAATGTGTCGACCGGCATGCCGGTCAGCGTGACGGCGGCGAGCTTTTCGAGATCCGGCACGGTAAGCTTGGAAATTGCCGCGCGATCCCCTCTCAGTATCTCCAGTACCGTCGAGAAAGGTGCGACCTTGGCGAGTTCGGGCTTGGCCTTCACTCGGGCCGGTACGCGCTCGAGGATGTACATGAGCTGCGAGTACAGCGGATGTTCGACCCACAGCGTGCCGTCCTGGTCGAAGGTGGCGATGCGCTCCGCCGGCGGCACGAACTTGGCACTGCCCTGCGTCGTCGTCGCTTGCACAAACTCGACGATCGCCTTCTTGGTGGCGCCGTCGTTCCACGACGGAAGCGGGTCGGTCTGCGCAAGGGCTTGCGCGCAACCGACCAGCATCAGACCGAGTGCCGCGAGCACCGCAACGCCGTGGCGCTTCACACTGTTGATTGTTTTCATCTCAATTTTCCACCAAGGAATGGTCCGAACGATCTGCACCAGCGCTCCGGCATACATGTTCGCATAGGCGACGGCCGAAATGAATGCGGCCCGAATAACCCATGGATCCGAAAAATCATGTGACGCTATCGATTGACCAGCGCGACGCCGACGACGGCGATGACCATGCCCGCCATCGCCGCGGGCGTGAGCGTCTCGCCGAAGAATACGAACGCCAGTACTGCGGTGACGGGCGGGGTCAGGTAGAACAGGCTCGACACCTGCGTGGCCTTGCCGCGCTTGATCAGGAAGTACAGCAGGCTGATCGCGCCAAGCGATAGCACGACGGAAAGCCAGGCGAGCGCGAACACGAACTGGCCGTTCCAGGTCACCTGCATCGATTCGGTCAGCGCCGCCAGCGGCAGCAGCACGATGGCGGTCACCGCGTACTGGATGAGGGCGCCCGTGCGAAAGTCCATCGACGCACCGAAGCGCTTCTGATACAGCGTGCCCGCGGTCATGCTGATCAGTGCGAGACCCGCGAGCGTCAGGCTCGCCGCGTCGATCGTGCCGTGGCCCAGGCTGTTCGACAGCACCAGCGCCACACCGACCAGCCCCAGCACCAGGCCCGCCCACTGGCGCGCCGTGGTGCGTTCACCGAACAGCGGCGCGGCGGCGAGGGCGGTGAGGATCGGCTGCAGGCCGACGATCAGCGCAACCACGCCGGCCGACATGCCGTGATGGATCGCGCTGAACACGCCGCCGAGGTAACCGAACTGGACCAGCAGGCCGGCAATGGCGATGTGCACCCACGCGCGGGCGCCGTGCGGCCACGGCGCGCGGGCCACAATCGCCACGACCAGCAGCAGCGCCACCACGCAGCCCATGCGCAGGGCGAGAAAAGTCAGCGGCTCGGCGTACGGCAGCCCCAGCTTGGCGCCGATGAATCCGGTGCTCCATAGCAGCACGAACAGCAGCCCATACCCCGGCGTGCTTCGGTGCGAGTTGGCGTGCTGCGCGGTTCTGGCGTGCGCGGGCGGCGGTGAATTGGCCACGCGCTGAATCTATCGGCGCACGCCGGGCGCCTCGACCGGCAGCCCCTGTCCGCGCCATGCGAGAAACAATTCGAGGTCGGTGAGTTCGGGTGCGCCGTAGGTCGGCATTTCCGCGCGGATGCCGTACATGCAGGCGCGGATGCGCCGCTGCAGCGAACCGAGCGCTTGCCACTCGAGCTTGTACGCAGGAAACGCATTGCCGTGGCCCTGGCTGATGGTTTCCGCGTACAAGCGCTTGCCCCAGTTCTGATCGTGGCACTGCGCACAGGACAGGTTCATCTGCCCGTGCCGCGCAAAGTAGAATTCGCGGCCGCGCTCGAACGCGCTGCGCGCCGGACCGTCGATGGCGACCGCCTGCGGCATGCCGCGCGACTGCAGCGCCACATAGGCAGCCAGCCCGAGCAGGTCGTCCGATTCAGGTGGCAGCGTCGCCACCTTCTGCCGGCGTACGCGGCAATCGTTGATGCGTGCGGCGAGGTCGAGCACGCCGCCTGCGGCAGCAACGTACGCCGGAAGCCGGGCCGCGACACCGCGCATCGACGAGGCAGCCTCGCCATGGCACGAGGCGCAGCTCGGCCCCGCCGCGCCGTCCCGCCACAGTCGCTCGCCGCGATCGACCCAGAGAAAGCCCGGGTTGGCGAGATCGTCCGCCTGCATCGCGCGCACATCCGCGCCGGCGAACGTGATCCCCGAACGCAAAGTGTCCAGGGGCAAGGTGCGCTGCTGTGCCTCGACGCCGGATCCCGCCAACGCCAGCGCCAGCAGCGCGACCTTCAGCAGCACGTTGCGCGCGAGCTCACGCGACTTTGACCGGTGCCTGCGCGGTGCCGCGAACGCCTTGGTCGTCGATCCATTCGAAATCCAGCGGCCCGGATTCGCGCGCGGTGACGAAAAACCGCAGATACGGATTGGCGGCGATGCCGGGACTCATGCGCACCGTGAACACGGTTTCGCCGTTGTAGCGACAGGTGACCCGCTGGATCACGTTGCGCGGGATCGTCTTGCCGACCGCATCGGTGCGATAGCCGGTCTCCATCGTGTGCCGGATCGAGATGCGTACCTCGAAAGGCTCGCCGCGACGGCATTCGGCGGGGACGTTGATGCGCGAGTCGGCCATGGCGTTGCGCTAGCTCGCGTCCAGGCAGCCGGCGATCGTGACTTCGACGTCGGCGCCTGCGGCGTAGACGGTGCCGTCGCTCATGACCGCGATCGCCAGCACCCGCTGGCTGCCGGCGAGGCGCACCCGGGCGTCGACCTCGACCTTCTGCGGGGGCGTCGGAAATTCGAACACCGCCATGTCGGCGACCGGATTGCGCTCGGAAAACAGGTGGATCGCCTGTACCGAAAAACCGGCGGCGAAGGGCCCAGGCATCGACATGCGAATGGGCACCGCTTGCCCGTTGTCCGCGAACAGCGGCATCTCCAGCCGCAGGCGCTCCCAGCGCGGGACGCGTCCCGCGAGCAGGGCGGCGAGCGCGGGGATCTCCGGCAGTGTTTGCGCGGACACGGCAGGCGCCAGAGCCGCCAGCGGCGAAACGAGTGCGACGGCTCCGGCACCTTGCAGCAGGCGCCGGCGCGAGGTGTTGCAATTCGGTGAGCGCAGATTCATTGCAATGTAGCGAGATAAGCGACGATGTCCTCGATCTGTCCGGCGCTGAGGATCGGCTTGCCGCGGTAGGCTGCGGCGACGCGGTCGAACCCTTCGATGCGATAGTAACCCGGCATCACCGAATCGGGATTGACGCGCAGGTTGTCGGCGACGCGCAAGCGTAGCTGCGCCGTGCTCAGCCGGCGCCCGACGCCGTCGAGCGACGGACCGACGTTGCCGGAATAGCGTACCGCCGGATCGGTGATCGCGTGGCAGAGCACGCAATTGGCGTCGTCGCGCGCCACGAGCAGGGCGCGCCCGCGCCCGGGGTCGCCTTGGGCGGTGCCGAGCGGAGCAGGAATCGTGTCAGCGACCACCACGAAGCCAGGTTCGCGTTCCGCGGCGTATGCCCCCGGCGCAGCCAGGCCGATGTGCAGCGCAAGGCACCACCACGTAACGGCCGCCACGGGCCACCACTGCCCATTCGTTGGTATCGCTGACGCCATGTTTTAGCCGCCGCCTTCGCATCCCGCTTCCCCGAGCACGGGACGATTTACCCTGGCGATAATGTTAACTCCAAAAACATCCCGCCGGGACCCGTGCAGCCGGGCGCGGCCGGATGGAGTAGGATTGAACTCGAGGCGCTGACGGCCACCGGCATGTGGAATGGCTGGCCGGAAGCGACCGACAAGATCACGCGCAGCGACTGCGCCGACCATCAGTGAGTGAAGGAGGACACATGGCAAAGCTCAACATCAATGGCAAGGTACGCGACGTGCAGGTGGAGGCCGATACGCCGCTGCTGTGGGTGATCCGCGAGCAGGTCGGCCTGACCGGCACCAAGTACGGGTGCGGCGTGGCGCAATGCGGTGCCTGCTCGGTGCACATCAACGGCGAGATCACGCGCTCGTGTTCGGTCCCGGTGGGCAGCGTGAAGGCCACCGACAAGATCGTGACCATCGAAGGGCTCTCGCCCACGAGCACGCATCCGGTCCAGGTCGCGTGGGCCGCGATCGACGTGCCGCAATGCGGCTATTGCCAGTCCGGTCAGATCATGGCTGCCGCGGCGCTGCTCAAGAAGATCCCCAAGCCCACGGACAAGGACATCGATGACGCGATGACCAACATCTGCCGCTGCGGGACGTACCAGCGCATTCGCGAAGCGGTGCACATCGCCGCAGGAACGGCGAAAGACGGCTGGCCGGGGCTGCAGCCCATGGTCCAGTCGAAGGCGTAGGGGGATGACCATGAAGAAGACCACCGCGGCTGGCACGAAGTCCGGCACCACGAATCTTTCGCGACGCAAATTCATCGTTGGGTCGGCGGCTGCCGGCGGCGGTCTCGCGCTCGGGATGCAGCTGCCGTTCGACCTCGACACGGGTGTTGCCCATGCCGCGACCAAGGGGGCAGCCAGCGATATCGCCGAGATCAATGCCTGGGTCGTCATTCAGCCGGACGAAACCTGTGTCGTGCGCATCGCGCGGTCGGAGATGGGGCAGGGTACGCGGACCGGACTCGCGCAGCTCGTGGCGGAAGAACTCGAGTGCAACTGGAAGAATGTGACCACCGAGTCGCCCACCGCCGGACAGAATTATTCGCGCAAGCGCGTCTGGGGCGAAATGGGCACCGGCGGCAGCCGCGGCATCCGCACCTCCGAAGACTACGTGCGTCGAGGCGGCGCGGTGGCGCGCATGATGCTGCTGCAGGCGGCGGCCGACGAGTGGAAGGTGCCGGTGAGCGAGGTCACGGTGACCGAAGGCGTCATCACCCATACGCCGACGGGGCGCAAGACGACGTATGGCAAAGTGGCGGCAGCGGCGTCCAGGCTGACGCCGCCCGACGCCAAGAGCATCAAGCTCAAGGATCCGCGGACCTGGACCATCGCCGGCAAGCCGGTCAAGCGGCTGGATACCGCCGAAAAACTCAACGGCAGCTTGGTCTACGGAATCGACCTGCGCTTGCCCGGCATGCTCAACGCGGCGATCAAGCAGTCGCCGGTTTTCGGCGGCAAGCTGGTCAGCTTCGATGCGGTAAAGATTGCGCACATGCCAGGCTTCAAGCGTGTCGTGCAGGTGAACGACTCCACCGTCGCGGTGGTTGCCGACAGCTGGTGGCATGCCAAGAAAGCACTCGACGCGCTGCCGATCGTCTGGGACGAGGGCGCGGGTGCCGCGCAGTCGAGCGCGACGATTGCCGAGCGCCTCAAGGAAGGCCTGACCGCGACGGGTGCCTACGCATCGCGCAATGAAGGCGATGCGCTCAAGGCCATCGAGGGCGCGGCGAAGAAGATCGAGGCCGTCTACAGCACGCCATTCCTGGCGCACGCGACGATGGAGCCGATGAATTGCACGGCGCGGATCGGCGCCGATCGCGCCGAATGCTGGGTGCCATCCCAGAACGCGGAAGCGTCGCTGGCGGCGCTGTCGGAGGAGTCCGGGCTGCCGCTGGACAAGTGCGAGGTGTACCGCATCGACCTCGGCGGCGGCTTCGGCCGGCGCGGCGGCACGCAAGACTACGTGCGCCAGGCGACGTCGATCGCGAAGCAGTTTCCCGGCGTGCCGATCAAGCTCGTCTGGAGCCGTGAAGAAGACATGATGCACGACTTCTACCGGCCGATCTCGCAGGCGCGCGGCGTTGCCGGTCTCGACGCGAACGGCAAGCTCGTCGGCCTGCATCTGCGTCTGTCGGGGCAGTCGATCAACGCCTTCCTGAATCCGGCGTCAGTCGCCAACGGCAAGGATGAGCGGCAGGTGCAGGGTTACTACGAAAAGGCGGGCGACGCGCAACTCGGTTACACCTTCCCGAACTTCCTGCTCGAGTACGCGATGCGCAATACGCATGTGCCGGTCGGCCCATGGCGGGGCGTCAACACCAACCAGAACGCGGTGTACATGGAATGCTTCATCGACGAGGTTGCGCGCGCCGCGGGCACCGACCCGCTGGAGTTCCGCCGCGCGTTGATGAGCAAGCATCCGAAGCACCTGGCCGTGCTCAATGCGGCGGCAGAAAAAGCCGACTGGGGCAAGCCGCTGCCGGCAGGCGTGCACCGCGGCATCGCGCAGTTCATGGGCTACGGGAGCTATTCGGCGGCAGTGGCCGAAGTCTCCGTCAGCGATCAGGGCAAGCTGAAGGTGCACCGGCTGGTGCTGGCGCTCAACTGCGGTCACGCCGTGAACCCGCAGCAGATCGCAGCGCAAGTCGAAGGTTCGGTCGCCTATGGCCTCACCGCGACACTGTACGGTGAGTGTCCGGTGGAGAACGGCCGCATGGCATCGCAGAACTTCAATACCTACGAGATCATGCGTCTCGCGGAAATGCCGAAAGTCGAGACGGTGATCGTGCCGACCTACGATTTCTGGGGTGGCGTCGGCGAGCCGACGATCTGCGTCGTCGCGCCGTCGGTGCTCAATGCGATTCACGCGGCGACAGGGAAACCGGTGCGCAGCCTGCCGCTGAAGAACGTGAAGCTGGTGTAGGGTTGCAATGTCGTCCCCGCGAAAGCGGGGACCCATTGTGCCAGCGCAAGTTCACCATGGATTCCCGCTTTCGCGGGAATGACGAATTCCGGGCCGTCTAACTATTCCAACTGTTCCACGCTCGCCAGGTACTGGTGCACGAAGGCGATGGCCATGCTGCCTTCGCCGACGCCCGAGGCGACGCGCTTGACTGAGCCATGGCGGACGTCGCCGGCGGCAAACACACCGGGGACGCTGGTCTCGAGCAGGTAGGGGTCGCGCTCCAGCGGCCACAGGCTGCGCTTTCCGGCCACGAGATCCATGACGTCGCGCCCGGTGCAGACGTAACCCTTTTCGTCGCAGATCACCCCTCGCGGCAGCCACGCCGTTTCCGCATCGGCGCCGATGAGCACGAACACTGCGTGCGCGGGTTCGGTCGTCACCGCACCCGTGTCCCGGTTTTCCACGACGATGGCGTCGAGCTGCAGCTCGCCTTCGACGCGGACGATACGCGTGCGCGTTCGGACCTCGACGTTATCCTTGGCCGCGAGCTGCTGGATGAGATAGTGCGACATGCTGTCGACGAGCGATCGACCGCGCACGAACAGCGTTACGTGCCTGGCGTAGTTGGAAAAATACAGGGCCGCCTGTCCCGCCGAATTGCCGCCACCGACGAGAAAGACGTCGAGGCCCGTGCAGCCAATGGCCTCGCTGCGCGCAGCGCCGTAATAGATGCCGCGCCCCACCAGCGCGTTCGCACTGGGTATGTCGAGCTCGCGCCACTTGACGCCATTGGCCAGCACGATCGAACGGGCCTGCACGCGATCCTTGCCGTCGAGCAGCACGCTGCGATTTGGCTGACCGGGATCGGCGTCGAGACCGACGACGTTGCGCGACACCAGAATCTCGGCACCGAATCGCTGCGCCTGCTGCAACGCTCGCCCGCCGAGTTCGTCACCCGAAACGCCGGTCGGGAAGCCGAGATAGTTTTCGATGCGCGTCGATGTGCCTGCCTGGCCGCCGGGCGCCTCGCGCTCGACGATGATCGTGCTGAGGCCCTCCGAGGCGCCATAGACGGCGGCGGCGAGTCCCGTCGGCCCGCCACCGATGATGGCGAGGTCGTAGAGTTCACGGCGCGGTGCGGTCTGCAGGCCGATGCCTTCCGCCAGCTCGCGCAGCGTGGGCGTGACAAGTCGCCGACCGCCGGGCAGCTGGACTACGGGGTAGCGATCACCGGGCCGCGGCGGCTCGACTTCGCCAGCCAAGTTAGGCCGGGTAGGATCGAGCCAGCGGAACAGGATCCGGTTGCGCACCAGAAAATCGCGCAGCTGGTGACAGGCGATATCGAAGCGATGGCCGACGATGGTGACGCGCGCCGGCGGCGCTTCCTCCGCCAACGTACGCAGGCGCGTGAAGCGCTGCGTCATCGTGCTCGTCAACTCGGCAGAGAACTTCTTGCAGGCCGTGAACAATTCCGAGAAATCGCCCCGGTCGAGTTGCGCCACGCGTGACGGCTCGAGCGCACGCACGCTGGCGATCGCGGGCGCGCCTAGCAACAGCGGCAGTTCGCCGAAATAGTCGCCCGGCCGGTAGGTGGTGACCTGGCGTTCGTTGCCGTGCACGACCTTGCGCACGTCGAGCGACCCGTCGACCAGCATGAAAAACGATGGCTGCTCGCCTTCCTGCACCAGCCATTCGCCCGCGTGCAGGCGAATGTCGGCCAGACGCGCCGCCAGCGCCGAGCTCTCGGAGTCCGGCAGTGTCGCGAACAACGGAATGGCGCGAAGCTCGTCGATGGTGATCATCGCCGCCGCTTCCCATGCAATGACGCGGCAGTGGGCATCGGATCGAATACCAGCTGGTCGACAAAGCACCAGCCCCATGTCTCACCCGGCTCGAATGAGCGCATCACCGGGTGCTTGGTCGAGTGGAAGTGCTTCGACGCGTGGCGGTTGGGCGAATCGTCGCAACAGCCGACGTGGCCACACACCAGGCACAGCCGCAGGTGCACCCAGCCGCTGCCCATCGCTAGGCATTCCTCGCAACCGTCAGCGGACGGCGAGACGTCGGCGATCGCAGACAGGTGCGGGCAGGCGTCGGCTTCAGTCATCGGCAACTGCTATTTTGCGAATTCCTTCAGCATCGTCGCGTCGAATTCGACGTTGACCTTCGCGCCTCCGGCCGCGCTGTCGTCGATGACCAGTTTGCCGGCAAGCCGCTGCGGCGTGTCGGTGGTGAGTGTCAACGTCTCTGGCTTCGCGGTCCCCGAGTACTGCACTTTTTGGCCGTTGCCGACGAACCAGTAGTTCATCCTCGGCCCGGCGACCAGGTCGACCTCCAGACCTTCGCTCAGGTCGCTGTCGGAGCACGACATCCCGGCGCAGGCCTTGATCTTGGCGCCCAGGTCCAGCGGCGTGAAGATCAGCCGGCGCATGACTTTACCGTCCATCGAATTCGGACCCTTGACCAGGTACACATTCTTGATGACCAGGTTGATCGGTCCGGCCTTGCTCTGATAGGACACCGTACCGCTGACCGAATCGGCCCAGACGCTGGATGAGAACAGCGCTGCGCCGATGATGAGCGTGGCGGTCACTGCGGATCGGGTGCGCGCAATGCGGAATGTTTTCATGGTCAGAGTTTCCTCGGCGTGGATGACCTTCGAATGTGCCTCGCGACATAAGCATACCTCGGTCCGGCCGCGCTCGCACCACGGCCATCGACGCTCCGTTCTAAGCTGTTACATGCCCATCGGCGTCGTTTGCAACACGGTGGGAATCACCCCGCTGCGGATCAGACAAGTCGGAGTAAAATCGGTTCTCATGAAGTTCATCTGGCCGCAGATGCTGTGGTTGCTGTTGACGGTGCCGCTGATGGTCGCCGCGTACGTCGGTTTGCTCCGTCGGCGAAAAAAGCGCGCGCTGCGCTACGCCAGCCTCGGCGTGGTCAAGGAGGCGATCGGTCCCGGACAACGCTTCCGGCGTCACGTGCCACCGCTGCTGTTCCTGCTGGCGGTAACCGCACTGATCATCGCGATCGCCGGGCCGAACGCGGTGATCACGCTGCCGTCGCAGCAGCAGACGATCGTCATGGTGATGGACGTTTCGCTCAGCATGGGCGCCAAGGACGTCGATCCGAACCGGATCACTGCGGCACAGCTGGCGGCGAAGCAGTTCGTCGAGGAGCATCCGATGGATGCGCGCATCGGCCTCGTCGCATTCGGGGGCACGGCATCGCTGGTACAGCCGCCGACGCAGAGTCGCGAGGACCTGCTCGCCGCGATCGATCGCTTCCAGTTGCAGCGAGGCACGGCGACGGGCAGCGCCATCTACGTCGCGCTGCAGACGCTGTTCCCCGACGAGGGCATCGACCTCGAATCGCTGCTCTTCAAGGGAGCGTGGTCGCGCAGCAATCCGATGGGGAACAGCCTCGATGCCAAGCCCAAGCCGGTGAAGAAGGAGGTCAAGCCGGTCGAGCCCGGATCGTACTCGTCGGGCGTGATCATCCTCTTGAGCGACGGGCGGCGCACGACCGGTCCCGACCCGCTCGACGCCGCGCGGATGGCGGCGGACCACGGCGTGCGCATTTTCACGGTCGGCTTCGGCACGGCGGAAGGCGGCTCGATCGGCTTCGAAGGCTGGTCGGCGTACGTGCGCCTGGACGAGGAGACGCTCAAGGCGGTCGCCGACATCACGCGCGGCGAGTATTTCTATGCGGGGACGTCGGCGGACCTGCGCAAGGTCTATCAGGGCCTGACGACCAAACTGGTATTGGAAAAGAAGGATACCGAGATCAGCTTCCTGTTCGCCGCGATCGCGACGGCGCTGCTGTTGGCGGCGATGCTGCTGTCGCTGCTGTGGTTCAACCGTTCGACCTGATTCCCCACGCCGCTGCAGCGCGTCGCGCCAAGAGCTCCTGCGAGTGTCGATACAGCTTACACATCGTCGATCACGTTTGAGCAGGACGGCTGGAAGTCTCTGATATGTATGCATTTCGTCGTCTTGGCTCGACAATTGCAGCGCTAACGCCGGCTGCCGACGCCGGATCGTTTCCCGCCGCGCGTCGGGATCAGATTTTCAATCTCCTGCACATCTGGGACTTTCTCGGCGAGGCGGTCATGACGTTGCAATCCCGCGGTAAACGATTCTCGATCGCGCGTCGCTACGCCACATCGCTCGCGTGCGTCCTTGGAGCATTCGTGGCGACCAACGCCGGCGCCGGCAACATCCTAGTTAACAATCCGGCACTGGACACGACGACCTCGCAAACGCAGAGCGAGGCTGCGTTGCTGGTCTTCGGGTCGACCATCATCGCCGCGTTCAACGACTCGGGTTCGAATGTCGGCGGGGCAAACAAATTCACCGGCTTTGCGCGTTCGACCGATGGTGGACTTAGTTTCACCGACATGGGCACGCTGCCGACCAATGTGCGCGGTGATTCCGGCGACCCGCATCTGGCGCGAGACAATCTGACGGGCACGATTTATCTGTCCACGCTCGCCTTTACGACGCCGGGCCTGCAGTTGTTCCGCTCGACCGACAACGGCTTGACCTTCGGGCCGCCCGTCAATGCAACTTCCACGTTGCCGGCCAACAACAGCCCCGACATCCACAGCATCGTGGTCGACAACTTCAGCGGTGCCGGTCAGGGCAATGTCTACATCACGGTCCGCGACTTCGGCCCGGGCAATGGCGTTTACCTTGTTCGTTCGACCGATGGCGGGATGACATTCGGTCCCGCGGTACTAATCGCCTCGGGTGCCGCGGGCAACGTGCAGGGACCGGAAGTGACGGTTGCGCCTGACCACTCGGTCACGGTCTCGTATTTTCGTACCGTGGGCGGCGCCAATTCGCTTGCCGAACGTCGCTCGACCGATGGTGGCCTGACCTTCGGTGCCACGACCTCCATTGGCGGCCTCAATACCACGAGCATCAATGGCGACTTGGCGCTCACCGGCCAGCCCGCAGGATTCGCTTCGCAATCGGCGTTTCGCAGCAATCAGTTCCCGGAGGTCGTCGTCAATCCGGTGACGGGTGCCTACTACATCATCTACGCGGACAATCCCGTCGGAGCAGACAAGGCGGACGTCTTTCTGCGCATCTCGAACGACGCAGGCGCCACGTGGGGCTCCGCCATCCGCATCAACGACGATGCGACGCTCAACGACCAGTGGCAGCCGACGCTCGCCGTGACGCCGGACGGATCGCACCTCGGCGTGTTCTGGTACGACCGGCGCAACGACGCCGCGGACAACCTGATCGAGTACTACGGCGATATCTGCGATGTCGTCGGATTGGGCGTGTCCTGCGGCGCCAATTTCCGCATCAGCGACGTCGCCTTCCTGCCGGTGTTCGGGCAGGACCCGGTCGTCAACTCCACCTATATGGGCGACTACGACATCGCCCAGGCCGACAACAACTTCTTCTATGTGGCGTGGGGTGACAATCGCAACGCCAGCGCTGTCGACCCGGCCCGCAACCAGGCGGACGTACGGTTCGATCGGATCGCTGTCCGTGGCAGTGCCGTGCCCGTTCCAGGGACGCTCGTCCTGCTGTTCGCGGCCGTGCTGGGTATGGCGGTTCAACGCCGCAGGTGACGCAGGACGAGGCGTAGTGCTGCGTCTCGTAGGCACTGCATAACCTGCGCAAGGTCTATCAGGGCCTGGCCACCAAGGCCGATCGCATGGGAGATTTGCTCCGCGCCCTCGCGTCCCTTGCGGGCAAGCCGTTCCGATAGCTTGGTGAAACCGGAGATGTCGATGAAGACGGCGCTGCCGTGACTCGTCCAGAACCGTCGGTTCGCGTCCTCGACCAGGTGCTGCTGGAGGACCCGCGCGACATAGCGACTCGTCTTTGCGATGTCTGCGGAATCGTCGTGCATCGTTGTCGCGCGCGGGTCCGTTTCAGTGTCCCCAGTGCAACGCGAGAGGATTGACCTCCGCCGCGAGTTCGAGCAGGCCGGCGCGCGTGGCCGGATGCAGGCGCTCGAGCGGATGCCGCACCGCGTCGCTCTTGATGACGCCGCCTTCCGCCATCACCGTCTTGCAGGCGCGCAGCCCGCACTGCCGATTCTCGAAATTGATCAGCGGAAGAATTCGCGCGTAGCTCGCTGCTGCCTCCTTGCGCCGGCCCGCGCGATGCTGCTCCAGCACCGGCTTGATCAGGTCCGGCAGCAGGGCGCTCGGCATCGTCCCCGTCGCGCCGGCGTCGAGGTCGGCCATCAGCGTGATCGATTCCTCGCCGTCGAAGGGGCCGGCGATGGCGCTGCCTCCAGCCTCGATCAGGCTGCGCAGCTTGGCCGCCGCACCGGCGACTTCGACCTTGAGGTAGCAGACCAGCGGCACTTCGCGCGCCAGCCGCACCAGAAACGGCACCGAAAGACTGACGCCGGAAAGCGGCGCGTCCTGCACCATGATCGCCAGGCGCGCGGCGTCGGCCACCGCCGCGAAATGCTCGAGCGTGCCTTTTTCGTCGGCGCGCAGACTGGCGCCATGATACGGCGGCATCATCATCAGCATCGCGGCGCCGGCGCTCGCCGCCTTGCGCGCCCGCGCGACCGCGATCTGCGTGCTGAAGTGGCTGCAGGTCACGATCACTGGCACGCGGCCGCCGACGTGCGCGAGGCACAGCTCGACGAGCACGTTGCGTTCGTCGTCGGTCAGCAGGAACTGCTCGGAATAGTTGGCGAGGACGCAGATGCCGTCGACGCCCTGATCGATCATGCAATCGAGAACGCGACGCTGGCCCTCGAGGTCGACCTCGCCGGAATCGGTGAACGGTGTCGGCGCGATCGGAAAAATGCCGCGATACGGCGCGGGGGTGGATGCAGGCACGCGAATGTCCTCTGGAGTTACGGTCGCGCAGGCGTCGATGAGGAGCGCTTGCGCAACGCAGGCGCCATTCTAATCGATGCTGGTCACTTCACGCTTCAAGACGGCCGGCGAATCGGCCCCGACTCAAGGTATGCTTGCAGCCGCACGCACGCCCGGTTACCGCCCGATCGCCGCAGCCCCATGAAGCTCTCCGTACTCGACCAGTCCACCGCCGCGAAGGGACGCCCCGAAGGCGACGCCATCCAGGAAACGCTCGAACTGGCGCGCCTGTGCGACGCGCTGGGCTATCACCGCTATTGGGTGTCTGAACACCACAACAGTGGCAGCATCGTCGGCACCGCGCCCGAAGTGCTGATGGCCGCGATCGCGGCGACCACCGAACGCATCCGCGTCGGCAGCGCCGGTGTGATGCTCCCGCACTATTCGGCGCTCAAGGTGGCCGAGCAATTCCGCGTGCTCGAGGGCATCGCGCCGGGCCGCATCGACCTGGGCGTGGGTCGCGCCCCCGGGTCGGACCGCATCACCGCGCTGGCGCTCAACCCCGATGAACGCGCGTCGGAGCGCTTTCCGCGGCAGGTGCTCGACCTGATGCACTGGGTGTCCGGCTCGCCGCTGGAGGAAGAACATCCCTTCGCCAGGATCGTCGCGCATCCGCGGGGCCCGACGGTGCCCGAGCTGTGGATCCTGGGCAGCTCCGACTACGGTGCGCAGCTGGCCGCGCATTTCGGGCTGCCGTACGCCTACGCCTATTTTTTCAGCGACGGCAAGGGCGTCGAGGAGGCACTGCGCCTTTATCGCGAGAACTTCCGCCCGAGCCCGCGGCATCCGCGTCCCGTCGCCACGATCTGCATCTGGGCGCTGGCCGCGGACACCGAGGCGGAGGCGCGCCGTCTGCTGCATTCGCGCGAGTACTGGCGCGTTGGCTTCGAGCAGGGCATCCGCAATCCGCTGGTGTCGCCGGACGAAGCGCTGGGGCATCCGTACACGCCGGCCGAACAGGAGCGCATCGATGCGCTTCGCCGCAAAGCCTTCGTCGGCACCGGCGAACAGGTAGCGCAGCGCCTGCGCGGCGAGGCGGAGCGCCTCGGCCTCGACGAACTTGTCGTCGTGACGTGGACCTTCGATCCGCTAGCGAGGCAGCGCTCGTACCGGTTGCTCGCCGAGGCCTTCGGCCTCATGACCCAAAGCAGCCCGTCGAGCAGTGCGCAGGGATTGCCCGCCGGCAGCTGAACCGGGCGTCTCTCGTGTAGTCTTCGTGTCCGGGTGACTGGTCGGGGCCCGCACTATGAGCGAAATTCGGAAACTCGCGGCGATCCTGGTCGCGGATATGGTTGGATTCAGCCGGCTCGCCGGCGCCGACGAGGCGCGCACGCTGGCGCGCCTCCGGGGGCTCCGCAGCGATCTGATCGACCCCGCGATCGCTGCGCATCATGGACGAGTCGTGAAGCGCACCGGCGACGGTGCGTTCGTGGAGTTCCGCAGCGTGGTCGACTCGGTGCGCTGTGCCATCGAGGTGCAAACCGGCATGATCGAGCGCAACGCCGGTCTGCCACCAGAGCGCCGCATTGAATTCCGCATCGGTATTCACCTGGGCGACGTCGTGGAGGAAAGCGACGGCGATCTGATGGGCGACGGCGTCAACATCGCCGCGCGGCTGGAAGGAATCGCCAATCCCGGCGCGATCTGTATGTCCGAAGACGCCTTTCGCCAGATCAGAACGAAGCTTGACCTGGCGGTCAAGCGATCTGGGCGAGACGCAAGCTCAAGAACATCGCGCATCCGATCCGGGTCTATTCGCTCGAAGTCGGCAGCCCCGCCGAAGGAGAGCCCGCGACGCAGGCGCAGCCCGCTGCGCCGGGCAAGGTTTCTCCGGAGCTCGCATCGCCCGACAAGCCGTCGATCGCCGTGTTGGCGTTCCAGAACATGAGCGGCGATCCGGAGCAGGAATATTTCGCCGACGGGATCACCGAGGACGTGATCACCGACCTCTCCAAAGTTAGCGGCCTGCTGGTGATCGCGCGCAATTCCAGCTTCGCCTACAAGGGCAAGACCGTCGACATCCGTGTCGTGGCGCCGCGAGCTCGGCGTCCGTGCGGTGCTCGAGGGCAGCATCCGCCGCGCCGGCAACCGCGTACGGATCACTGCCCAGCTGATCGACGCGGAAACCGGGGGACACCTCTGGGCCGACCGTTTCGATCGCGAACTGAGCGACATCTTCGCCGTCCAGGACGAGGTGACCCGGCAGATCGTCGATGCCCTGAAGGTACAACTGAGTCCGGGTGAAGCGGCGAGGCTCGATTCCGGCGAAACAACCAACAGCAACGCACACGACCTTTTCCTGAAGGGGCGTGCGGCTATTGTTGGCTACGATCGTGGACCGCGAGGGCTTCGAGCGGGCAACCGAGCTCTTTGAACAAGCCATTGCCCAGGATCCTGAATATGGCGAGGCTTATGCCGGCCTTGCGATCGCGCAGAATTTGAACTGGCAGAACCATTGGACGGCTGACTGGAGTCAAGCGCTCGACAAGGCCGAACGCAATGTCGCTTCAGCCCTGCACAGGAGTCCGCACGTTGCCTACGTGCACTACGTGGCCGCGCTCTTCCACTTTTGGAAAAAGGACCTCGACCGATCGGCAGCCGAAGCGGATATATCGTATTACGTCATATCTTATAGGAAACCCATGTTCCGCTTTCATGCCCATCCACGGTTCCAGATGCGCCTCGGCCATCACCACGGACACGACTTCGGCAGCCGCGGCCCGAAAATGTTCGAGGCCGGTGCGTTGCGCTACATCGTGCTGCAACTCATCGCCGAGCAGCCCCGGCACGGCTACGAGATCATCAAGGATCTCGAGCAGCGCACCGGCGGCGGCTACGCGCCGAGCCCGGGAGTGATCTATCCGCTGCTGGCGATGCTCGAGGACCTCGGCTACGTCGTGGTCACCCAGGAGAGCAACAAGAAGCTGCACACGATCACGCCGGAAGGCCAGGCATTTCTCGACGAGAATCGCGGCTTCGTCAAGGCGATTTTCGCGCGCGTCTCGCGCTCGGGGCGCGAGCGTGGTCCGCATTGCGGCCGCGACATCAAGCATTCGCTGCACGCGTTGAAGCTGACCGTCGTATCCAAAGTGCGCGCGGAAACGCTGAGCGAGGAACAGCTGCGCAAAATCCAGGCGATTCTGGAGCGCGCGGCGGACGACGTGAAGAAAGTCGACTGATGACCGGACCCGATTCCTCGACGGGCACGATGACGACGCTGCCCGCGGCACGGGAACGCGCCTTGCTGTGGCTGCTCGCGCTGACGCAGTTCACGATCATCATGGATTTCATGATCATGATGCCGCTCGGGCCGCAGATCATGAGCGCGTTCGCGATCGACCCTGCGGCCTTCGCCACGGCGGTGTCCGCGTACGCATGGTGCGCCGGCATATCGAGCCTGTTCGCCGCGACCTACATCGACCGCTTCGATCGC
Source organism: uncultured beta proteobacterium (assembly GCA_963726915.1). Lineage (GTDB taxonomy): Bacteria > Pseudomonadota > Gammaproteobacteria > Burkholderiales > Casimicrobiaceae > PALSA-1003. The sequence continues at coordinate 303,695 of CAVSEA010000026.1, read as the reverse complement.
AAGCGGCTGATGCTGGCCGTGTTCGTGCTGTTCGCGCTGTCCAACCTCGCCTGTGCGCTCGCGCCGAGTTTCCTCATGCTGCAACTGGCACGCGCGTTTGCCGGGCTGACCGCAGGTGTGCTGGGCTCGATCGTGATGGCCGTGATCGGCGACGTGATCCCGCAGTCGCGGCGAGGTGCGGCCACCGGCGTCGTCATGACCTCGTTTTCGCTGGCTGCCGTGTTCGGCGTGCCGGTGGGCATCCTGCTGGGAGCGCACTTCGGCTGGGAGTGGCCGTTCTTCCTGCTCGCCGCGCTCTCGGCGCTGATCCTGGTGGCGGCGCTGCGCATCGTGCCGACGCTCAGGGGCCACCTGCGCGAGCATCCGGCGCCGCTCACGCGGGTCGTGCCCGACTTGTTCGCGTTGATCGTGCGCCCGCCACACCTGCGCGCGTTTCTGCTCACCAGCATGACCATGGGCGCGAGCATGATCGTGATTCCATTCATGGCGCCGGTGCTGGTGGCGAATTACGGGATCGCTCCCGCCGAGCTGTCGTGGATCTACATGGCGGGCGGCGCCGCGACGTTCTTCACCGCGCGCATCATCGGTCGGCTGACCGACCGCTTCGGGGCGAAACGTGTGTTCCGCGTCCTCGCGTTGGCCTCGATCGTGCCGATAATGTTCGTCACGCACATGCCCGCGCTGTCGCTGCTGGCGATGATCGTTTTGTTCCCGTTGCTCATGATCGCAAATTCCGGACGCTTCATACCGCTGCAGGCGCTGATGACCACAGTGCCGAAGCCCGCCGAACGCGGTGCCTTCCTGAGCGTCAACTCGGCGGTGCAGTCGCTGGGAGTAGGGCTGGGCGCATGGCTGGGCGGGGCGCTGCTGAGCAGCGGACCTGGCGGCGCAATTCTCGGTTACGGCACCAACGGCTGGGTCGCGGCCGGTGTGACGATGCTTGCGGTCGTCTGGATCGGCCAGGTAGGACGAGCAGCGCGCGGCAAGCGCGCGTCGATGGTCGACCCGGCGGCGACGCCGTAACACAGGCAGAGGTTCCTTAGCGCAGCACGATCGCGACCAGGACCAGCGCTGCCATCGTCAGCGCCAGCATGGTCGTGTAGATCAGCGCCACACCGAGGATCCGGAACATGCCGCCGAGCCAGGTCCCGCCGTACACCCTGATGCGCGCACGGCCGACGTAAACCACGATCCACAGTGCGAGGCGAGCTGCACCGGCACCACGGGTGCGAGCACGATCGCGCTGATCATCAGGAACGCAAACGCGTGCAGGTGCGCGCCGTAGACGAGATGTTCGGCGTAGCGGCTCGGTCGCTGCGGATGGCGACGTCGGCCCGGCAGATAGGACAGCATCTGCAGCAGCGCGAACGCCGGCAGCAGCACGACCATCGCATACGGTGCGAACGCAGCACCCCCGAATACACCTGGTCCGCCTTGTCCTCCAGCGACAAATCCTGAATCGATCGATGCGCTTGTGCAGCTCGCCGGGCAATTGCTTGCTGACGTCGTCGAGCCACCTTAGTCTTCGTCGTCGATGTGCACGACTGCCGGGCGCGCGGGGTCACTCGGGACTACCCGGCGCCCCTGGACCGGGCGCGGTCGCCTTGGCATCGGACGGCGTCTTGCGCAGGTTGACGTTGACGTCGTCGGTGATCGTCGGCGGCGTGTCGGCCAGGCGGATCACCGCGAACAACAGGATCGCGGTGACGAAGAACAGCCGCGCGGGGCGCACGTAGTGCTTGCGCCGGCCGCGCAGGTATTCGGTGGTGAGCAGCCCCGGCCGGAACAGCAGGTTGTACACCGTTCGCCACAGCCGGCCGTCGAACGCGACGAAGTGGCCGGCAGCGTCGCGCATGAGTTCGCGCACCGTCGGCAGCGCGACGCGCGTCTCCTGGCCGCACGCTGGGCAGTATTTGCCCGGCGCGGCAGTGCCGCAGTTGCGACAATGATCGGGGTGCTCTGCCGCCTGAGTCACTCTTCCAGCCGCGCCTTGTGCCGTTCGCGCGCTTCATGCTCGAGACGCGTCGCGTCGATCTCCTGCAAGACGCCGGCGACGTCGGGACGGCGCGTATCTTCCTCGTGGCGCCCGGTGAGCACGGCGTCCACGGTCAACGTTCCGGTCTCGTAATGCGCCCAGATCTCGTTGCCGTAGCGCGTGGCGGCGAGCGAAGGCGCGAAGCGGCTGAAGTAGTTGGTGATGTTGTCGACGTCGCGCTTGAGCATCATCGCGGCGTTGTTGTTGCCCGCGGCGTTGACCGCCTGCGGCAGGTCGATGATCACCGGACCGGTGCTGTCGACCAGCACGTTGTACTCGGACAAGTCAGCGTGGATGACCCCGGCGCAGAGCATGCGCACGATCTCGGCGATGAGCATGCCGTGATACTGCAGCGCTTGCGCCTCGGTCAGGATCAGGTCGTTGAGGCGTGGCGCGGCGTGGCCGTCGGCATCGGTGAGCAGTTCCATCAGCACGACACCGTGAAAGAAGCCGCTGGGACGCGGCACGCGCACGCCCGCGGCGGACAGCCGATACAGCGCGTCAACTTCCACGCTCTGCCACGCTGCTTCCTGCACTTCGCGGCCGAATTTCGTGCGCTTGGCCATGGCGCGCGTCGCGCGGGTGCTCTTGGTCTTGCGCGATTCCGTGTACAGCGACGCCTGTCGAAAATTGCGCTTGTTGGCGTCCTTGTACACTTTCGCGCAAAGCATGTCGTCGCCGCAGCGCACCACGTACACCGTGGCTTCCTTGCCGCTCATGAGCTGGCGCACGACCTCGTCGATGAGGCCTTCATGGACGAGCGCTTCGAGCCGTTTGGGAGTCTTCAACCGTTCACCTGCGTGGGTACCCCTGCAATGCCGCACATGGTATGCGGGAATCAGTCGGCGCGCACGCCTGCGCAGGTCGAACGTAGAATGACGTCACGCGAAGCAATTCTTTACGACCAGGGAGATCAGGCATGGGCAAAGGACGATTCGAGGCATTCAGCGATGGCGTGATCGCAGTCATCATCACCATCATGGTGCTCGAACTGAAAGCGCCGCACGGCACCGATCTGGCGGCGCTGGCGCCGCTTGTTCCGGTATTCCTGAGCTACGTCCTGAGTTTCATGTATGTCGGCATCTACTGGAACAATCACCATCACATGCTGCACGCCGTGCAGCGCATCAATGGCCGGTCGATGTGGGCCAACCTGCATCTGCTGTTCTGGCTTTCGCTGATTCCCTTCGTGACTGCGTGGGTCAACGAGAACCATTTCGCATCGCTGCCCGTCGCGCTCTACGGCGTGGTCCTGCTGATGTCGGGCGACGGCGTACTACATTCTCGAGCGCACGCTGATCGCGCACCACGGCGCCGACTCCGCGCTGGCGCGGGCGATGGGCAACGACTACAAGGGCATCGTCTCGGTCGTCATCTACGCGGCGGCGATCGCGCTGGCTTTCCTGAACCCGTGGATAGCCTGCGCGTTGTACGTGCTGGTGGCCGCGATGTGGTTCATTCCCGACCGGCGGATCGAGAACACCGTCGCGCGCTGACGCGGGCCGTCAGGCCAGCTGCGAGATACCCGCCAGCAGCCAGCCCGAGCCGCCCTTGACCGGCTTGGTCAGGTTCCACACCTCGTCGATCGAGTGCGGCACCGGCTCGCCGTCCTCCTTGACCAGGCCCGTGAAGCGCACGCTGACCCAGTACTTGTCGTCCTCGGTCGACACGTCGAGCACGTCGGCGTCGAGGGTGACGATCTCGGTCGGATGATGCAGGCCGCGCTGGTCGAGTTCGCGGCCGATTTCGGTCGCCATCTCCGCCGTCATCACACCCGATAGCGCGGTGCGGTCGGCAGCGTCGTAGGAGCGCTGGATCTCGATGTATTGCCGCTTCGCTTCCCGCGCGAATGCGGCGCTGTCGAAACCCTGCGGGAGTGCCTTGCGCTCCACGCCGAAGGTCATCGCTTCCGCCGCGGGCGCAGCTGCGGCCGGGCCTGGCAGGTCGCCCGACGAGGGAATGCGCCAGCTCGGCCCCGAGGTGGGCGACGCGCTGCCGGCAGGCAGGCCCGCGCTGGCGCTGGCGCCGGAGTACTGCAGTGGCGCGCCCGAGCTCTGGCGGCGGGCGAGGAACATGCGCAGGACGACGATCCCGGCGAAGACCATCAGCCCGACCAGCAGGAGCGTGCCAAAGCCTTCCGACAGGCCCAGATGCGACATCAATGCCGCCAGGCCCAGACCGGCGGCGATGCCCGCGATCGGACCCAGCCAGCGCGACATGCCCGATGGCGCGGGTGTGGCGGGTGCGGCCTTGGGTGCTGTTGCCGACGCGGGCGCGGCAGGCTGCGCAGGCGTCGACGGTTGCGTGGCGCGTTGCCCGCGGGCGCGGTGGGCGCAGGGGCAGCTTTTTGCGGCGGCGCGACGTTGCGTTGCGCGCCGAAGTTGCCGCCGCCGCCCAGGCGCCTGGCATCGGCGTCACCGTTCAGAGCAAGGGTCAGCGCGGCAACTGCGGCCAAAGTCAGGATGGTCAGATTTTTCATTGCGATCCTCCTAGCGTGTGACCCGGAATATGGCGGCGAACCGGTCACATTGCAAGGACAGATTTCATGGTTAAATCGCGGCACATTCCGGATGTCCTTGAGGCGGGGAGGGTTCATGCGCGGCCAGTACGTACTTTCGGTGTTGTTTGGGGTGTTCGCCATTGCCGCGCAGGCGCAGGAATCGCGCCTCGACGCGGTGCAGAAGAGCGGGGCGCTGCGCGTCTGCACGCCCGGCGACTACAAGCCATTCAGCCTGGCCAAGGCCGACGGCAGCTACGAAGGGCTCGATGTCGATCTCGCACAGGCGATGGCGAAGTCGCTCGGCGTCGAGGCCAAGTTCGTCAAGACCAGCTGGCCCAAACTGATGGATGATTTCATCGAGAAATGCGACATTGCGGTCGGCGGCATCTCGGTGACGCTCGACCGCCAGAAGCGCGCGTTCTTCACCGACGCCTACATGGTCAACGGCAAGGCGCCGATCACCAAGTGCGAGAACGTGAAGAAATTCCAGACCGTCGCCGACATCGACAAGCCGAACGTGACCGTGATCGAGAATCCGGGCGGCAGCAACGAGCGTTTCGCGCGCGCCAACTTCAAGCAGGCGAAGATCGTCATCTTCAACGACAACACGGTGATCTTCGACGAGATCCTGAAGGGCAACGCCGACGTGATGATCTCGGAATCGGTGGAGACCATCGTGCAGCAGAAGTTGCGGCCGGGCTTGTGCGCGGTCAATCCGGACAAGCCGCTGCAGTATGGCGAGATGGCGTACCTGCTGCCCCGCGGCGACGTCGTGTTCAAGGCCTGGGTCGATCAGTGGCTGCACCTGGCCAAGGCCAGCGGGGACTACGAGCGCACGCTCACCGCCTGGACCAAGTAAAGGACGCGCCGCACTGCGCGCGTCGGTGGCGACTCACCCGTGCGCGGCCAGCACGTGCGCCACGCAGGCGGTGAGCTTCTTCGCGTAGGGCACGTGCAGGAATTCGTTGGGCCCGTGCGCGTTGGCGTGCGGGCCGAGGACACCGGTGATCAGGAACTGCGCGTCGGGAAAATGCTTGCCCAGCATGGCCATGAACGGAATCGTCCCGCCTTCCCCCATCGCCGCCGAGGGCTTGTCGTAGAAGCGTGCCGACGCTTCGTCGATCGCCTGCGTCAGCCACGTCGCGGTCGGCGGAGCGTTCCAGCCCGTGGCGCCGTTCTCATGGTCGACGTGCACGCGCGCACCATACGGCGGATCGGCCTCGAGCAACTGCTTCAGCGTGCGCGACGCCTGCTCGCCGTCGATTGTTGGCGGGACGCGTAACGACAACTTGAGCGAGGTCTGGGGACGCAGCACGTTGCCGGCGTTCGCGATCGGCGGCATGCCATCGGCGCCGGTGACCGACAGCGCGGGGCGCCACGTGCGGTTGAGCAGCGCCTCGGCGCGATCGACGACCATCGGCTGCGTCGCGTCCTTGAACGGATACTTGTCGATCACCGTGGCGCCGAGAATCTGCGCCGCGCGCCCGGCCTGCTCCACGCGCTCCGGCGGAATCGGCGCGTGAAACGCCGCGGGCAACACGCGGCCGGTCGTCGCGTCCTCGAGCCGATCCAGCAGCTTGCGCGCGATGCGAAACGACGACGGCACGATGCCGCTGGCGTCACCCGAATGCACGCCCTCGGTGAGGACTTCGACGGTCAGGGTGCCTCCCACCAGTCCGCGCAACGAGGTCGTCGCCCACAGGCGCTCGTAGTCGCCGCAACCCGAATCCAGCCCGATCACGAAATCGACATTGCCCATGCGCGGCGCCAGCGCGGCGAGATACGCCGGCAGGTCGTAGCTGCCCGACTCTTCGCAGGTTTCGATCATGCCGACGCAGCGCGAATGCGCAACGCCCTGCGCCTGCAGCGCGCCGATCGCCGACAGCGCGGCGAAGGTCGCGTAGCCGTCGTCCGCGCCGCCGCGTCCGTACAGCTTGCCGTTCTCGTAGAGAGGATCCCAGGGACCGTAGCCTTCGCGCCAGCCGACCATTTCCGGTTGCTTGTCGAGGTGGCCGTAGAGCAGCACCGTGTTCTCGCTCTTGTTGGTGGCCGGAACGTTGAAATAGAGCAGCGGCGTGCGGCCCGGGAGGCGCACGATCTCCACCGTCAGGCCCTTGACCGGCTGCTTCTTCGCCCACGCTTCCGCCAGGCGGATGACGCGCTCGATGTGGCCGTGCGCCAGCCACTCCGGGTCGAAATGCGGCGACTTGGCGGGAATGCGGATGTAGTCGGTCAGCTGCGAGACGATCTCCTGGTCCCATAGCAATGCAATGCCGGCGGCGAGGGTCGTTGGATTCATAGGCTGGTGGCCGGCTTGACGAAGCGCAGCGCGAACTTGTCGGTGGGAACCTTCGGGGCGTTCGACGACTCGGCGCGCGTATCGGCGGGGTTGCGCAGGAAGCTGCCCTCTGCCTCGAGCACGAAGCCGGCTTGCTTCTCCTCGGCGACGACGACCGACTCGTCGATGCGGTGCAGGGTCTTGCCGTCGGCGATGCCGGTTCCCGCCCGTGCCGAGTGATCGACGATGACCAGTTTGCCGCCTGGCCGCAGCGCGGCGAACAGGCGCTGATTCATTTTCGCGCGGTCGACCGGCAGGTACGAGATGTCGTGGTAGTTGAGGACGATCGTGATCAGGTCCAGCTTCGGTGCGTTGTCGGGCACGGGATCCTCGAACGAACGTGCCACCAGCACGATGTTGGCCTGAGGCTGATCGGCGAGGCGTTTGGTGATCGTCGCACCCGGCTGCTGCGCCTGCGCCCACACCTTGCCGGTCGGACCCACTGCGAGTGCCAACAACTGCGTCGTGTAACCACCGCCGGTCGCGACGTCGAGCACCTGCATGCCGGGCTTGACCTGCGTGAAGGGCAGGAAATCCACCGGGTGGCGCGACGCGTCCGTGCGCCGGTCCTGGTCGGTGCGCACCGGGCTGGCGATCGCCGACTTATAGCGCTCCGCTGCGGCGCGCGGGTCTTCCGTCGGTGCGCTCACGCAGCCGGCCACCCATACGGCAAAGCATGCGACAACTGCCGCGCTCGCATGTGCGGACGCGCACGCGACAGATTTCCCAGGTTGCATGAATTGCATCGATGGCTCCGGTTTGAATGCCACGCCGCGATCGTGGTGAGGCTGTCGGCGATGGTGGCGAGCGCATTATAGCCTTGCCGAGATTCGCCTTCGCCGGCGTCGGCGTGGCACGCGATCGCAGTACTATGCGTCTGTGCGTTCGAACTCGTCGCGGTGACGAGCCACGCGCAGACATCGTTCGATACCTCATGACCAAGTCGCCGCTGGCGCCCAGCGATCTCCAGGACATTTCCAGTCGCACGCTCGACAGCTACGTGCAGCGTGCGGAGAGCTTCTGGGAGGGCACGCGCCACCACGACGTGAGCGAAAACGTCTCTGCGCTGCTGGAGAGCATCGGCGCGCCTGCGCCGTTCACGCTGCTCGACTTCGGCTGCGGACCCGGGCGTGACCTGATCACGTTCACCGCGCTCGGTCACCATGCCATCGGTCTCGAAGCCGCGCCGCCGTTCGCCGCGATGGCGCGCGAGCACAGCGGATGCGAGGTCTGGGAGCAGGACTTTCTCGCGCTCGACCTGCCGGAGGGCCGCTTCGACGGCATCTTCGCCAACGCGTCGCTGTTCCACGTGCCTACGCAGGAACTGCCGCGCGTGCTGCGCGAACTGCACCGCACGCTGAAGCCCGGCGGCGTGCTGTTCAGCTCCAATCCGCACGGCAGCGACGACGAAGGCTGGAATCGCGGACGTTTCGGCGCGTACCACCGATTGGAAACGTGGCATGCGTTCATGACCGGCGCCGGCTTCACCGAGATCCGGCACTACTATCGGCCCACCGGCCTGCCGCTCGAGCAGCAGCCCTGGCTCGCCACGGTATGGCGGCGCGTACGCTACGGCGGCCCGCACGCCGTAGGGCGGAGCAGGGAATCAGTGATCACAGTACGAGGAGGCGTCGGACATCACAATTTGTATTGCGCAATCTGTACAGAAGGGGAACAATGACGTCGTCATAGGTCGTGACGACATACCGGAAGGAAACATCATGCTCAGTTTCAATCGACGCGATCAGGCTGCCGATCTCAAGTCTCCCGGCAGGATTCCACTGAAGCCTTTGGCGGAAATGCCGGAGTCGTCCACCCGATCCGCGCCAGCGGGAACGGTGAATCGTCCTGGCGTCGGCATACCAGCCGCGCCGCCTGCGGCGCACGATGCGACGTCGTCCGGTACACGCACGCAGGCGCCGGCCGCCGCAGCAACGACTGCCGCAAAGGATGCGACCGGAAGCAAGCTCAGCGTCGGCGTCGACATTCGCCTGAAGGGCGTGGAGATTTCCAATTGCGATGCGCTGATCATCGAAGGTCAGGTCGAGGCCACGGTGCACAGCAAGAGCATGCAGATCGACAAGCCGGGTACGTTGAGCGGCACTGCGATCATCGACGTCGCCGAGATTCACGGCGAGTTCTCGGGCGAACTGACGGCGCGCACGCGACTGGTCGTGCATGGCACGGGCCGCGTTTCGGGCACGATCCGCTACGGCAAGCTGATCGTGGCGGAGGGGGGCGAGTTGACGGGGGACGTCAAGCGCCTGGACGGTTCCGAGGACCAGGTGCCGGGTGTTCTGCCGGCAGGCACGCGATTCACGCGCCTTCTGAGCGGGCGACGCCGTCGTCGCGATCACGCGTCGGCGGCGCAAGCGCGGACTTAGTGAAACGATCGGGAGCAAAGCTGGATTGAGGCGTGCTGATCGGGCTAAGACTCGCCGACAGCGTGTTGCAAGGTTTCAAGGAATTCGTAGTGGGCGCTCATCCAGTCGCGCAACCGTGACCGGTTGGCGATGGCTGTCGACGGCAAGTGCTCGGTACTTAGCTCACGTCGACGCGACTACCACGGCGTCCCGTTCAGATCGGGCGCGTAGCTCGATTGTTCCGGCAGTCCGCCCGACATCTGCATCAGCGCCATCACCAGAATGCCGGCCGTTCCTCCGCCGACAAACGCTACCAACAGCCACCAAATCGAAACCATGTAATTACTCCTTTTTCTCCGGTTTCGTGTTGACGGGATCATGGCGTCCCGACTGCGCCCCGCGATCCGCCCGGCGATCAGGCAGGACCGAAGATATTTGTCGCTCACAATGTGTGTCACAGAGCATAAAAAAAAGTCCGGTGTCGACCGGACTGCGAATCGCTGCATCTAGAGTGTGCATTCGCGTTCGCCTCAATCCCAGGACAGCGCGCCACCGGTTTGATACTCGATGACCCGTGTTTCAAAAAAGTTCTTCTCCTTCTTGAGGTCGATCATCTCCGCCATCCACGGGAACGGATTGTCGGCCTTGTCGAACAGCGGATCGACGCCGATCTGCTGGCAGCGGCGATTGGCGATGAAGCGCAGGTATTCCTTGAACATGGTGGCGTTGAGGCCCAGCACGCCGCGCGGCATGGTGTCCTCCGCATAGGCGTACTCGAGGTCGACGCCTTTTTTCATCAGTTCGCGGATTTCCTCGCGGAACTCCGACGTCCACAGATGGGGATTTTCCATCTTGATGGTATTGACCAGGTCGATGCCGAAATTGCAGTGCATCGATTCGTCGCGCAGGATGTATTGGTACTGCTCGCTCGAGCCCATCATCTTGTTCTGCCGGCCCATCGCCAGGATCTGCACGAAGCCGACGTAGAAGAACAGCCCTTCCATGATGCAGGAGAACACGATCAGGCTCTTCAACAGCTGCTGGTCGTTCTCCATCGTGCCCGTCTTGAACGCCGGATCGGTCAGCACCTCGATGAACGGGATCAGGAACTCGTCCTTGTCGCGAATCGACTTGATCTCGTGGTAGGCGTTGAAGATCTCCGACTCGTTCAGCCCCAGGCTCTCGACGATGTACTGGTAGGCGTGAGTGTGGATGGCTTCTTCGAACGCCTGTCGCAGCAGGTACTGCCGGCACTCCGGCGCGGTGATGTGACGGTAGGTGCCGAGGACGATGTTGTTCGCAGCCAGCGAATCGGCGGTGACGAAAAAGCCGAGGTTGCGCTTGATGACCAGGCGCTCGTCGTCGGTCAGGCCGGTGGGGTTCTTCCACAGCTCGATGTCGCGCTGCATGTTGATCTCCTGCGGCATCCAGTGATTGGCGCACGCGGAGAGATACTTGTCCCAGGCCCACTTGTACTTGAAGGGGACGAGCTGGTTGACGTCGGACTGTGCGTTGATCACCCGCTTGTCTTCGGCGCGCACGCGCCGGAAACCGTTCTGCAGTGCCTGCGACTCGGCATCGAGGTCGTGCACCGGCTCGCGGGACAAGATGCCGCCGGTGGTCTGTGCGCGAATCGTGTCCGGCGTCGGTGGCTGCAGCATGGGCTGCGCCGACGGTGTCACGAAATCGTCTTCGAATGTCAGCATACTGTCCCTCGTTGGGTCCTGGCCATCACCAATTGCAGATTCCTGTCCCGGCTCTGTTTTCCTCGCACCGGCAACGATGTGCCGGGCGGGGATTTTCTTTGCCGGGACGATTTTCTAGTGCACCGCGTTCAGCCGCTCATAGAGGTAATCCGGCGCGAAATCGATGCCGTTGGACCACGCGATCGTCGCCAGGCCATAGTCCAGATGAAACTCGGCAAAGCGATCCCGATTGCGCAACGACTCGAATTCCTCGCCATACAGCTCATCCGCAAGATCCACGACACCCTTGCGCCCATCGTTGAATTCCAACCACACCTTGTAATCGCCTAGATACCGCGCATCCACCACATGACAGGGCACGTACTCGTACTGAGCCATCGACCTAGCCTCCCCACGTTGGTTGCCGGAGCAGTGCTCATCCACCTCCACCGCAAACGACTGCGGCTTTGCTGCTCGCTCCGCGTACAACGCAACGGTTCCTGTCCGGGCTCGCGGGCGTCATGCTTTTCATCGATCCCTTTTGCCTCTACTGCGGCGGGATTCGTAGCATCTGGCCCGGGTAAATCAGATCCGGGCTCTTCAACATCGGTTTGTTGGCCTCGAAGATCGCCGGATACTTGTTGGCGTCTCCGTAATATTGCTTGGCGATCTTGGACAGCGTGTCGCCGCGAACCACGGTGTAGTACTGCGCTTCGGGCGCGCTCTGGTCTACGGTCATCTGGTCATTGACGCTCTCGACGCCATGCACGTTGCCGGCGCAGAGGATGATCTTTTCTCGCGTCGCCTGGTCGTCGGCAATGCCGAAGACGCTGGCCGCAGCGGTGGCGCCGTCGAAGGTCACCGTCAGGCCGGTGGCCTTGAGGCCCTGGCCGTTGATGTAGTCGAGAATCGCATCGCCGGCAGCGTCGTTGGCCGCCTTGGCTTTTTCCACATCCGCGGGGTTGGCCTGTGCCTGCGCCATCGCGGCCTGCGCGTTGCCTTTGCTGAACAGCTTTTCTCCGGCTTCTTTGATGAAACTCAGCAATCCCATGTCGATCCTAGGTTAAATTTCATTGGTGTTCGTTTGGTTTGCGCACGACGCTCGCGATCACTGGCACGCTTCGCAATCGGGGTCATCGATCGCACAGAATTTCGGTGGCTCCGGTTCCTGCACCGAGTGCGTCGCCGCGCCAACGCGCGGCGCGGCGGTCTTGCCCGAAGCGCCGCCGCCGATGCTGCCGCCCGAGGAAGACACGGCGTTGAGTTCGCCGCCCTGTCCGGTGGATTTCTCGGCCGACGTCGCCGCAAGCGTGCGCAGGTAATAGGTGGTCTTGAGCCCGCGCACCCACGCCAGCTTGTAGATGTCGTCGAGCTTCTTGCCCGAGGCGCCGGACATGTAGATGTTCAGCGACTGCGCCTGATCGATCCACTTCTGGCGGCGCGCTCCCGCCTCGACGATCCATTTGGCATCGACCTCGAACGCCGTCGCGTACAACTGGCGCAGCGGCGCCGGCACGCGGTCGATCTTGGCCAGCGAGCCGTCGAAATACTTGAGGTCGGCGACCATCACCTCGTCCCACAGGTTCTGCGTCTTGAGTTCGGCCACCAGGTGCTCGTTGACGACGGTGAATTCGCCCGAGAGGTTCGACTTGACGTAGATGTTCTGATACTCGGGCTCGATCGACGCCGCGACGCCGACGATGTTGGAAATCGTTGCGGTGGGCGCGATGGCGACGCAATTGGAATTGCGCATGCCGTGGTCCTTGACGCGTGCGCGCAGGGCGTTCCAGTCCATGGTGACGGACTCGTCGATCTCGACGTAGCCGCCGCGCTCCTCGCGCAGCAGCTTCAGCGAGTCCTGCGGCATCACGCCGCGGTCCCACAGGCTGCCCTTGTACGTCGCGTAGCGGCCGCGCTCTTCCGCGAGTTCCGTCGACGCCCAGTAGGCGTAGTAGCACACCGCCTCCATCGAGCGATCGGCGAAGTCCATCGCCGCGTCCGACGCGTACGGCGTGTGGCGCAGGTGCAGGCAGTCCTGGAAGCCCATGATGCCCAGTCCCACCGGACGGTGCTTGAGGTTGGAGTTGCGCGCCTTGGTCACGGCGTAGTAGTTGATGTCGATGACGTTGTCGAGCATGCGCATCGCCGTCGTGATCGTGCACTTCAGCTTTTCGTGGTCGAGCTCCCAGCTGGCGCTCTCATTTGGCAACTGAGCTTTGCCGGTCTTCTTCATGTGATTCAGAAGATTGACCGAGCCCAAGTTGCAGACCGCGATTTCGGTGTCGCTGGTATTGAGCGTGATCTCGGTGCAGAGGTTGGAACTGTGCACGGTACCCACGTGCATCTGCGGCGAGCGCACGTTGCAGGCATCCTTGAAGGTGATCCACGGATGCCCGGTCTCGAACAGCATCGACAGCATCTTGCGCCAGAGCTGCAGCGCCGGGACCTTCTTGAACAGCTTGAGTTCGCCGCGCGCGGCCTGGTCTTCGTAGCGCGTGTACGCCTCTTCGAACTTGCGGCCCCACTTGTCGTGCAGGTCGGGCACGTCCGAGGGGGAGAACAACGTCCAGTCGCCGCCTTCCATCACCCGCTTCATGAACAGGTCGGGAATCCAGTTGGCGGTATTCATGTCGTGCGTGCGTCGGCGGTCGTCGCCGGTGTTCTTGCGCAGTTCGAGGAACTCCTCGATGTCCAGGTGCCACGTCTCCAGGTACGAGCATACGGCGCCCTTGCGCTTGCCGCCCTGGTTCACCGCCACGGCGGTGTCGTTGACCACCTTGAGGAAGGGCACGACGCCCTGCGAGCGACCGTTGGTGCCCTTGATGTGGCTGCCCAGCGCGCGCACGTTGGTCCAGTCGTTGCCGAGGCCGCCGGCGAACTTGGACAGCAGCGCGTTCTCCTTGATCGCCTCGTAGATGCCGTCGAGGTCGTCGGCCACCGTCGTCAGGTAGCACGACGAGAGCTGCGAGCGATGCGTGCCGGAATTGAACAGGGTCGGCGTCGAGCTCATGAAGTCGAAGGTCGACAGCACGTTGTAGAACTCGATGGCGCGGGCTTCGCGATTGACTTCGTTGAGCGCGAGGCCCATCGCCACGCGCATGAAAAATGCCTGCGGCAGTTCGAATCGGCGCCCCGATCCACCAAACTGAGCGTACTGGTCGACGAGGAAATAGCGGTCGTAGAGCGTCTGCAGTCCGAGGTAGCCGAACTGCATGTCGCGCGAGGGCACCATCGCGGCGCCGAGCGTTTTCAGGTCATACTGCGACAACGATTCGTTGAGCAGCCCGATCTTGATGCCGTGCTTGATGAAGCGCGGGAAGTACTCGGCGTACTTGGTCGCCATGTCCGCCTGCGACGCCTCTTCGCCCATCGCCTCGAAGCGCAGCGAGTCGAGCAGCAGGCGTGCGGTGACCTGGCTGTACGCGGGGTCCTTTTCGATGAGCGTGCGCGCCGCAAGCACGACGCACTTGCGCACTTCCTCCATCGGCACGCCTTCGTACAGGTCCTTGAGCGTCGCCTTGAGGATGCGTTCGGGATCGACGTCGGCCAGCCCCTCGCACGACGTCTTGACCAGCTCGGTCAGCCGCGCCATGTCGAGCGGCCGCTTGATGCCGTTGTCGACGACATTGATGCCGATCGCATCGGTCTTGGTGACCTTCTTCTCGTGCGCGCGTTCCTGCGAGCGCTTTTCGCGATACAGAACGTAGGCGCGCGCGACTTCGTGTTCGCCGCCGCGCATCAGCGCGAGCTCGACCTGATCCTGGATTTCCTCGATATGGATGGCGCCGCCGTCGGGCTTGCGCTTCATCAGCGCGCCGACCACGACGTCGGTGAGCTGGGCCGTCAGCTCGCGCACGCGCGCCGACGCCGCGCTCTGACCGCCGTTGACGGCGAGAAACGCCTTGGTGACCGCGATGGCGATTTTCGACGGCTCGAAGCCGACGACCGCGCCATTGCGGCGGATCACCTTGTACTGGGCTAGTCGTGGATCGGTGTTCGCCGCGAGGGGCGCGTTGGGTTCGCCGGCCATGACGGTGCGCGGTGTCGCAGAGGAAGGTGCGGGGGTGGGGCTGGCGACTTGCATTGTGCGTTCTCCTGGTAAATCTTATGGTTCTTGGTTGCTGCCGCGCGGTCTGCCTGCATTGCGCAATTCCAGACCTGGCGCGGATTTCCCGACAGCGGCCGCGGATGGACCTGCACCCTTCCCGGGGGTGCTCCGAGGCGACTTAGGGATTTCCCTTAGAAATCAAAACCTACTATATCTTGTGTTCAAGTGCTGAATCAACACTAATCATAGTAGCTCGTGTTCAGCGATGCAAGTGCTTTTTGATGCACAGAAAGGGGCCCTGAAAAGCATCGGGAAATCAGCAAGGTAGATGCTGATCCCGCATTGCTGCACCGCAAATCCACCGCGAATGCACCGGGTTGTCCACAGCGCGCATGCTTTATGCGAGGGGCAAGGACGACTGTGTCACGGCCGTGGAATGCGAAACAACCGTTCCTCCGCGATCGCGACGATGGTGTCGTTGCTCGACCATGCCTGCGCCGAGGATCCAGTGAAACTTCCGAATGCGGGCAGGATCGCCCGATGCGACCCCAGCACGAAGCAGGGCAGCCGCTCGCTCTGCTGCCCGGCGCCGGCGACCCGTACTGCCGGATGCACGTGGCCGGCGAGCGCGTAGCCGAACAGTCCGCCGGCGTCGGCGTCGGGCGGTTCGTGGCAGAGCAGGAAAGGCGGCGCCGGTTCCGGCCCGCTGACGGTGCCGACCCGCCACGCCGCCGGCGGATCGCCGGCATGGTTGTCGTGATTGCCGCGCACCAGCGTGATGGCCAACTCGCGGTGGTCGCCTCGCCAGACGGCGACCGCGTCCAGCAGCGCGGCGGTGCGCCCGGCGGCGGCGTGGATCAAGTCGCCCAGCACGACCAGCGCCTCGGCCCGGGTCGCCGCGATCAATTGCCTCAGCCGCTCAAGATTGGCGGCGGTGGCGCCCGCGGGCAAGGCGATGCCTCCCGCGCGAAACGCCGCGGTCTTGCCGAGGTGCACGTCGGCGACGAACAGCGTGCGTCCCGCGGGCCAGAACAACCCGCGCTCGGCGTACAGCCACACGCGCTCACCGGCGATCGACATGTCCATGCGCTGCGCTGCGCGGTGTTTCAGAGCGATGCGATTCATGACAGTCCGGAGACAAACAATTTCGGCGGCGGCGTTGCGCGAAGCGCGGCAACGTTGCAACATGCAAGCAACCATTGTAGTTCACCAGCGACGTGGCGGACCACGAGTCACGCCGCGCGAGAGGGCAGCCATGCCACGCTTCGATGCAAATCTTTCGTATCTGTTCAACGAGGTTCCGTTTCTCGAGCGCTTCGCCGAAGCGGCGCAGGCTGGATTCGGCGCGGTGGAGTTCGCCTTCGGCTACGACTACCCGGTGGCGGAGATCGCGGCGCGGCTTGCCGGCAACGGCCTGCAGCAGGTGTTGATCAATGCGCCACCCGGCGATTGGGTCCGCGGCGAACGCGGCCTTGCGTCGTGCCCCGGGCGCGAGCACGAGTTCACCGCGAGCATGGTCACCGCGCTGCGCTATGCGGAGGCACTGTCGTGTCCGCGAGTGCACGTCATGGCGGGGGTGCTCCCGGAAGGTGCCGATGCCGAGGTACGCGCCAGGCATCGCGCCACTTTCGTGCGCAACCTGCGCCTGGCGGCGCGCGAGGCGGCAGAGCGTGGCGTAACGCTGAACATCGAGCCGATCAACACGCGCGACGTGCCCGGGTACTTCCTGAATCGGCAGGACGAGGCGCATGCCATTCGCGAAGAGGTCGGCGCGGCAAACCTCAAAGTCCAGATGGACTTCTACCATGTGCAGATCGTCGAGGGCGACCTTGCCGAGAAGTTCCGGCGCTGGCAGCCGCACATCGGGCACGTGCAGATCGCAGGCGTGCCCGGGCGGCACGAACCCGATACCGGCGAGGTGAACTACCTGTATCTGTTCGATCTGCTCGATCGCCTTGGCTACGACGGCTGGGTTGGCTGCGAATACCGGCCCGCGGACGGCACGCGCGCCGGTCTCGCGTGGCTGGACAAGCTGGAGTGGCGCGAGACGAAGGGCGAGGCGGCGAAGTAGAGTCCGGGCCCGACGGGCCGGACCTATTCGGCCGCGACGTTCATTGCCTTGCGGCGCGAGAAGGCGAGTCCGGCGAGCGCGATGGCGAACAGCACCCAGGTGCCGGGTTCGGGCACCGAGGTGCGGGCCAGATGCAGGCGGTAAATCTCCACGCTGTCCAGCTCGACACCGGCGGTCGCGACGTACCCTGGCGCCAGACCGATGAATGCGAGTGTTCCGAAGTCGCCCGAGATGCCGTCCGCGCTGCCGGATCGGATCAGGTCGAACACCATCGTGTCTGCCGCGAACACAAGCGTGCTGAAGTCGGCCGTCAGCATGCCTGCGAGGATCGCGTGGACCGCGTCGATGGCGCCGTACTCGGTTCCGCGCACGAGCCCGTCGATGCCGACGCGCAGGTTGGCGTCGTCGCCGAAGGTGAGCAGATCGCCAACGCTGACCAGGCTGCGCTGCAATGACAGTTCGCCGCTGAGCAGCGTCAGGTCGTCGAGTATGTCGGCCGATGCATCCACCAGGCTCAGATGCGCGCTGGCGCCCGCGCCGAAACCGGCGAGCACGCTGTTGGCTTCAAGGGCGGCGCCGTCCAACGCCAGCTCGCCAATCGCCGTGCCGCCAGACGTGGTCCCGACCTGCAGGTTGCCGACACGCAACGTACCGCCCCCAACACTCACGCTGCCCTGCGCTTGCCCGCCGACACCCGACGTGCCGATGCTGAGCGAGCTGAAGCTGTTGGCGCCCATGGCCAGCGCGCCGACTGTGAGCGAACCATCGACGATGCCGCCCTGGGTCACGCCGATGCCGGTGAAGCCGGGCGCCCCGGTGACCGACAGCGTGCCGGTGACGTTGACGTGACCCTGCGCCTGGTTGACCCGAAAGCCTCCGGGCGCGCCGGCGTCGGCCACGCGGTCCACGCCCACCGTGGTGCCGATGAAGGTACCGACACCGCCCGCGAGGGCAAGGTTACCGCCATTGAGCACGTTGAACGCGCCCGTGGCTTGGGTGCCGACGTGGGCCGGATCACCGGTAGTGACATTGCCGACGATCCAGATACCGTTGACCGTGCCCGCGTTGCCGCCGATGCTGAGCGACCCATCCGCGGTCGAGCCGCGGGCCGCCTCGAACGTGTCGCCGACAATGATGTTGCTGTTCACCGTGAGCGCATTGCCAACCGTCATCGTGCCGCTGGCGCTGGCCGCGCCGGTGGTGGTGTTGTTCAACAAACCTACGGTGATCGAGCTGGTACTCGACGCCCCCGCAGCGGCGCCGCCGATGAGGCTGCCCTGGGCGACGGAACCGGCGCCGATGGTCAAGGCGGGCCCGAACAGCGTGCCGACGTTGTAGCCGGTGAACCCGGAGACGCCACCGGCGGCGTTGACCGAACCGATGGCACTCACCAGTTCACTTGCGCTGCCCGAGCCGGTGCCGACGTTGAGCGAACCTGAGTTGTTGCCGAGCAATTTGCCGCCACCGCCAAGCGTGACGCTGCCCTGCGCGGTGCCACCGGTCGTGGTGCCGACGCCCATGCCGTTGGCGGTGCGCAGGTCGCCGCTGCCGGCGCTGAAGCTGCCCTGGGCCTGACCGCCGCTCGCTGACGTGCCGATGCTGAGCGAGCTGAAGCTGTTGGCGCCCATGGCCAGCGCGCCGACTGTGAGCGAACCATCGACGATGCCGCCCTGGGTCACGCCGATGCCGGTGAAGCCGGGCGCCCCGGTGACCGACAGCGTGCCCTCGATGTTGACGTGGCCCTGCGCTTGGTTGACCCGAAAGCCTCCGGGCGCGCCGGCGTCGGCCACGCGGTCCACGCCCACCGTGGTGCCGATGAAGGTACCGACACCGCCCGCGAGGGCAAGGTTACCGCCATTGAGCACGTTGAACGCGCCCGTGGCTTGGGTGCCGACGTGGGCCGGATCACCGGTAGTGACATTGCCGACGATCCAGATACCGTTGACCGTGCCCGCGTTGCCGCCGATGCTGAGCGACCCATCCGCGGTCGAGCCGCGGGCCGCCTCGAACGTGTCGCCGACAATGATGTTGCTGTTCACCGTGAGCGCATTGCCAACCGTCATCGTGCCGCTGGCGCTGGCCGCGCCGGTGGTGGTGTTGTTCAACAAACCTACGGTGATCGAGCTGGTACTCGACGCCCCCGCAGCGGCGCCGCCGATGAGGCTGCCCTGGGCGACGGAACCGGCGCCGATGGTCAAGGCGGGCCCGAACAGCGTGCCGACGTTGTAGCCGGTGAACCCGGAGACGCCACCGGCGGCGTTGACCGAACCGATGGCACTCACCAGTTCACTTGCGCTGCCCGAGCCGGTGCCGACGTTGAGCGAACCTGAGTTGTTGCCGAGCAATTTGCCGCCACCGCCAAGCGTGACGCTGCCCTGCGCGGTGCCACCGGTCGTGGTGCCGACGCCCATGCCGTTGGCGGTGCGCAGGTCGCCGCTGCCGGCGCTGAAGCTGCCCTGGGCCTGACCGCCGCTCGCTGACGTGCCGATGCTGAGCGAGCTGAAGCTGTTGGCGCCCATGGCCAGCGCGCCGACTGTGAGCGAACCATCGACGATGCCGCCCTGGGTCACGCCGATCACTGTTGGCGCCCATGGCCAGCGCGCCGACTGTGAGCGAACCATCGACGATGCCGCCCTGGGTCACGCCGATGCCGGTGAAGCCGGGCGCCCCGGTGACCGACAGCGTGCCCGTGATGTTGACGTGGCCCTGCGCTTGGTTGACCCGAAAGCCTCCGGGCGCGCCGGCGTCGGCCACGCGGTCCACGCCCACCGTGGTGCCGATGAAGGTGCCGGTACCGCCAAACAGGGCGAGGTTGCCGCCGTTGAGCACGTTTAGCGAACCGGTGGACCTGCTGCCGATCTGAACCGGGTCGGCCGTGGTGACGTTGCCCACGATCCAGAGGCCGTTGACCGTGCCGGCATTGCCGCCGATGCTGACCGACCCGTCCGCGGTCGAGCCCCGGGCCGCCTCGAAGATCTGGCCCACCACAAGGGCGCCGTTGTTGAGCGTGAACGCGGCGGCAGATGACATCTGACCGGACACGCTCGTCGCAACCGTGCCGGAACCCATCGACCCCACTTCTATCTGCCCGGCTTGTCCACCCGCGCCGCTGATCGAAAGCACGCCCTGCGCGAAGCTGCCACCTGCAAACAGCTGCGTCCCGACTTCGAGTGCCCCGGACACCAGGATGGCGGTGCCGGTGCTCTGCACGGTGCCGCGCCCATTGCCTTGGGCTGTGGTGCCGATCACCAGGCTGCCAAGCAGCGGCGTCGCTGCGATGCCCGTCAGCGTTGCCGTGCCGCCGTTGCTGATCAGCACGCTGCCACCGGCAACGGGTACGGTCGCCGGATTCCAGTTGGCTGCGTTGAACCAACTGCCTGTCCCGGCGTTGATCCACTGCTGGCCGTAAGCCGGCCCGCCGAACATCGCGGCGGCCAATGCCCACGCCAAAGCCAATTCCCTCGCGGGCCTGAATATTCGCAGTGGATGCATGGTCGAGCCTCGAGTCGCAGGGTTAGCTGTCCGGAACCTTGCAAGCCCGCAAGCACGAATTGCACCATCGAACTTTTCCAGCGTAATAACAAAGACTTGTTGTCGACGCTTCACCGGCGCGCCTCGCTGGTACCTCGCAAATGTAAATTCCACCGACAAAAACATCGGTGCGAATTTCGCTTGCCGCACCCCTGTTCGAGAACGTCCGCATTTTCAACGGCACCACCGGTCAGCTGTCGGGGCCGGCAAATGTACTCGAGGAAGGTGCGTTCGCAGATTTGTCATTTGTCGACGGGAACCCGATTGCCGAATCCGCCTGATCGCCGATCCGGAACGCAATTTCGTGGTGATCACGAAAGACGGAGAAATCCACAAAAATTCTCTGCCGAGCGCCGCTAGCGCGCGGCCGCGATGAACGACGCGCGCTTCATGCGTGATGCGGTGTGGACAAGAGGCCGCCGCGCCGGGCTTTGCTACACTTGCAAGGCAATGAGTGGCGCGGCGCAGGGCTGCGCAATTGCGCAGCAGGGCAGTGCGTGAGGAGATCGGTTGATGGAGCGAGGAGCGGCAACGCGCGGTAAGGTGGCCAAGGCAATCGCCGGCTCGGACGATATCGAGATCAAGGCCACGGTTCCGCACCACCAGATCAAGCAGGCGCTGAAGCGCTTCGGCCTCACCGAAAGCAATGACGAGGAGCGCTACATCTATTTCTTCGACACCCCCAAGCTCGATCTGCTTGGCGCTGGAATCATTACTCGGGCGCGCCGCGTCGTCGGCGACGCCCACGACAGCACGGTGAAGTTCCGGCCGGTCAATCCGGCCGACGTTGGGCAGAAGTGGCGCAGGTACCCGTTCTTCAAGATCGAGGCCGACGCGAGCGAAACGTCCATGGTCAAGTCGGCGTCGTTCTCGATGCCGGTCGAGAAGGGGCACATCAAGCGCGTGGCCGGCGGCAAGAAGCCGATCGGTGCGATCTTCACGTTGGAGCAGGAGAAATTCCTCGAGTCCATCGCGGGCCACAAGATCGATTTCACGAGTCTGGTCGTGCTCGGCCCCTTGATGGCCCAGCGCTGGAAATTCGAGGACCCGGGTTGTCCCTGGGCGATCACTGCGGAGCTGTGGACGCGCGGGGATCGCAAACAGATGATGGAACTCTCGATCAAGGCGCCCACTGTTCAGGCCGCGGCAGCGATCGGTGGCTTCATGGCGTTCCTGGCGGAGGTCGGCGCCGAGCGCGACAAGGGGCAGCAGACCAAGACGCGCTGGGCGCTCGACTATTACATCGGGAAACTGTCCCCTGCACCGACGCGCAAGGCGGCTGCCGACAGGGCCGCGATCAGGAAGACGCTGAAGCAACCGGCGCGCAAGGCGACGCCTGCCAAAGCCAGACGACGGCGAGCGCGCAAGCCCGCATGACGCGCCTGGAGACGACCGTCACACGCATCTCGGCGTAAAGGGAAGGGCCACTTTTGTCAATGGTCGAACTGGCGCTCAGGCGCCCGTATACGTTTATCGTCATGGCGATGCTCATCGTCCTGGCGACGCCGTTCGCGTTGCTGAACATGGCGACGGATATCTTTCCCGAAATCAATATTCCGGTCGTCAGCGTCATCTGGAATTACAACGGCCTGCCCGCACAGGAAATGGGCCAGCGCATCGCCGGGCAAACCGAACGCGGCTTGACGACGACCGTCAGCGACATCGAGCATGTCGAGTCGCAATCGCTGGCCGGCATCACGATCATCAAGGTTTTCTTCCAGCCCACGGCGAACATCCAGACGGCGATCGCCCAGGTGGTGGCGTCGGTGCAAACCCAGGTGCGACAGTTGCCGCCAGGCATCACGCCACCGCTGGTCATCAAGTACTCGGCATCGAGCATTCCGGTCGTGCAGCTCGGGCTGTCGAGCCCGACGCGACCCGAGCAGTCGCTGTTCGACGCGGCCGTCAATATTCTGCGGCCGCAACTGATCACGATTCCCGGCGTCGCGGTCCCATTCCCCTACGGCGGCAAGAACCGTCTCATCTCGGTGGATCTGGACACGCAGGCGCTGCAGGCGCGCGGCCTGTCGCCGGCCGATGTGGTCAATGCGATCAACACGCAGAATCTGATCCTGCCGTCAGGCACGGCAAAGTTCGGAGGAACCGAATATACGGTCCGGATGAACGGCTCGCCCGACGCCATCGCCGGCTTGAACGATCTGCCGGTGCGGACGGTCAGTGGCGCGACGACCTACATCCGCGATGTCGCCAATGTGCGCGACGGGTTTTCGCCGCAGACCAACATCGTGCGCCAGGATGGCGCGCGCGGCGTGCTGCTGTCGGTGCTGAAGAACGGCGGCGCCTCCACGCTCGATATCGTCGCCAATCTTCGCGCCCTGCTGCCGCGAGTCGCGGCCACCTTGCCGGAAGACATCAAGATCACTCCGTTGTTCGACCAATCGCTGTTCGTCAAGGCTGCCGTCAAGGGTGTGATCAGCGAAGCCCTGATTGCGGCATTGCTCACCGCCGCCATGGTCCTGCTGTTTCTCGGCAACTGGCGCACCACGCTGATCATCGCGCTCACGATTCCGCTCTCGATCTTGTCGTCGATCCTCGCGCTGCAATTGATGGGCGAGACGCTCAACCTGATGACGCTGGGCGGGCTGGCGCTGTCGGTCGGGATACTGGTTGATCAGGCGATCGTCACCATCGAGAACATCGAGCGCCACCTGCACATGGGTATCGAGCTGAAGCAGGCGATCCTGGTCGGTGCCGGAGAAATCGGCGTGCCGGCATTCGTGTCGACGCTGTGCATATGCATCGTGTTCGTCCCGATGTTCTTTCTCTCCGGCGTTGCGCGCTACCTGTTCGTCCCGCTCGCCCAGGCAGTGGTGTTCGCGATGATCGCGTCGTACATCCTGTCGCGGACGCTGGTGCCGACGCTGGTGATGCTGCTGATGCGCAAGGCGCACGAGAATGAAAGCCGGAAGCGAAGCCTGCTGCAGCGCTTGTATCGCAAGTTCGACGCGCAATTCGAACGGGTGCGGCGCGCCTACACCTTGGTGCTCTCGGCGTTGCTCGCGCGGAAGAAAGCCTTTGCCCTGGTCTTTCTCGGCTTTTGCGTTCTGTCGTGCCTGCTGATTCCGTTCCTGGGTCGCGACTTCTTCCCGACGGTGGATGCGGGGCAGATTCGCCTGCACGTTCGCGCGCCGACGGGCACGCGGATCGAGGAGACCGCGCGCCTCGCGGACGGCATCGAAGCGGCGATCCGCAGGATCGTGCCGCCCGATCAACTCGAGACCATCCTCGATAATCTCGGCGTTCCCAACAGCGGTATCAATCTGTCCTACAGCAATGCCGGGACCATCGGCACGCTCGACGGCGAAATACTGCTCTCGCTCAAGCCCGGCCATCGCCCGACCGACGAATTCGTCTCCGAACTGCGCGCCCAGTTGCCGAAGCAGTTTCCCGGTATCGAGTTCTTCTTTCAGCCCGCGGACATCGTCACGCAGATCCTCAACTTCGGCTTGCCGGCAGCGATCGATGTTCAATTCACCGGCGCGAACCTCGAAAAGAACGCGGTCGTTGCCGCCGAATTGCTGAAATCGATCAAGACGATCCCGGGCGCGGTCGATGCGCACGTCCATCAACGCATGGACGGGCCGGTCCTCGATATGCAGATGGATCGGACGCGGCTGCAGCAGGTTGGCTTGAACGCCTTCAACGTGGGACAGAACGTGCTGGTCTCGCTCTCGGGTAGCTCGCAGACGGCGCCTGCGTTCTGGCTCAATCCACAGAACAGCGTTGTCTACAATATCGCGGTCCAAACGCCGCAAACCAGCGTCGACTCGCTCGACACGCTGCTCAACATGCCGGTCGCGGCAACGGGTGCGGCGGCCGGCGGCAGCACCCAGCTGCTGGGTAACCTGGTCGAGGTCAAGCCGGGACGCCAACTGGCGGTCGCATCGCGTTACAACCTTTCGCCGGCGATCGACATCTATGTCAGCGTCGAGGGTACCGATCTGGCGACGGTCGCGGGCAAGGTGCAGGAACTCGTCGATCAGATCCGGCCCAAGCTTCCTCGCGGCAGCCAGGTCGTGATCCGCGGGCAGGTGCAGACCATGCAATCCTCGTTCATCGGGCTCGGTGTCGGCCTGGTCATGGCGATCGTGCTGGTATATTTGCTGATCGTCGTCAATTTCCAGTCGTGGATCGATGCTGCCATCATCGTCGCCGCGCTGCCCGCGGCGTTGGCGGGCATCGCCTGGATCCTGTTCATCACCGGCACGACGCTGAGCGTGCCGGCGCTGACCGGCGCGATCATGACCATGGGTGTTGCTACCGCCAACAGTATCCTGGTCGTTTCGTTCGCGCGGCAGCAACAGGAGGCTGGCATGGCAGCCACGCCAGCGGCGCTGGAGGCGGGCGCGACGCGGATCCGTCCGGTGCTCATGACCGCGCTCGCCATGATCATCGGCATGATTCCGATGGCGCTGGGCGTGGGCGAAGGCGCGGAGCAGAACGCGCCGCTCGGACGCGCGGTGATCGGAGGCCTGCTGTTCGCGACCGTCTCGACGCTGTTTTTCGTACCGGTCGTGTTCGCCGGCGTCCACGGCCGCCTGGCAAAACACAAGGCGGCGCATGCGCACGGGCCGCTCGTCGTATCGCATCAGGAGAGTTAAAACAATGACGGATCCGCGTCAAGCCGCAGTGGAGACGCAGCCGGTGCCGGCACCCGCAAGCGCGGACGACGCGCAAAATCGCGCGAAGGTCGTCCGGCGCAGCAAGGTCCTAGCTGTTGTCGTCCTCGTCCTGCTCGCGCTCGGAGCGACGCGCACGGTGATCAGCCGCATGTCCAACTCGCGTGCACTCGACGAAGGCACCGCCGAGCGCGCGAAAGTGTACGTCAAGGTGGCGGTGCCAAAGACTGGCGAAGCCGGACAGACCTTGTCGCTGCCGGGGACGCTGCAGGGCTTTGTCCAATCGCCTATCGCCGCGCGGGCCAGCGGCTACCTCCGCCGATGGTACAAGGATATCGGCGCTCGCGTCGCCAAAGGCGAGTTGCTCGCCGAAATCGAAACACCGGAAATCGACCAGCAACTCTCGCAGTCGATCGCTGCGCGGCAGCAGGCCGCAGCGAGCCTGGATCTCGCGCGCAGTACGGTGGAGCGGTGGGAAAGCCTGCGCAAGAAGGATGCGGTATCGCAACAGGAGTTGGAGGAAAAGCGCAGCGCCAACGCGCAGGCACTCGCCAACCTGGCCGCCGCCGATGCCAACGTCGAACGCCTGCGACAGCTGGAAGGCTTCAAGCGCATCGTGGCTCCGTTCGCCGGCGTGATCACGCGCCGCAACGTCGACGTTGGTGACCTGATCGACGCCGGCAGCAGCGGCGGGCGCGCCCTGTTCCTGCTGGCGCAGACCGATCCGCTGCGGGTCTACGTGAACGTGCCCCAGACGTACGCGCAGATGATCAAGCCGGGCCAGAAAGTCGTCGTGACGCAGGCCGAACTGCGCGACCGGAAATTCGAAGGCGAGGTTGCGCGCACTTCGGCCTCGATCGACGCGACCACCCGCACGATGCAGATCGAGGTGGCACTGCCCAACCGCGACGGTACGCTGCTGCCCGGCGCCTTCGTGCAGGTCGCGCTGCCATTGGCGGTGAGCGAGGCGCTGCAAATCCCGACGACGGCACTGCTGATCCGGGGCGAAGGCATCCGCGTGGCGGTGGTCGATGCGCAGGGGCGAGTCCACCTGCAGCCCATTCGCATCGGTCGCAACTATGGCGAAGCGGTCGAGGTCGTGGATGGCATCAAAGGGACCGAGCGGATGGTGCTCAATCCATCGGACTCGCTGGCCGAAGGTGATCAGGTGACGATTGCTCCGGCGGGCAAGGACGCGAAGTGACCATAGCGCGAGGCCTTTTCCTCACTGCCGGCACCGCACTTCTCGCCGCCTGCACGGCGGGACCGAACTACCAGCGGCCGGTGCTCGACATGCCTGTCGCCTGGAAGATCGAGCCGCCCTGGCGCGAAGCGGCACCGAACGACCTGGCCGGGAAGGGTCCGTGGTGGCAACGCTTCGGCGATCCGAAGCTCGATGCGCTCGAGGAACAGGCAGTCGCCGCAAATCCGACCCTGGCGGCGGCCAATGCACGGCTCATGCAATCGCGCGCGCAAGTCGCGTCGGCTTCCGCGAGCCTCTATCCGCAGGTCAACGTGGCCGCTCGCGCCGGCCGCCAGGCTATATCAGCCAATCGACCGCGGACAAACTATGCGGCACCGAATTTTTCGACGGTGCAGGACGATTACATCGCGACGTTGACCGTAAGCTATGAGTTCGATCTTTCGGGCAGGATCCAGCGCACCATCGAAGGGGCGACGGCATCGGCCGAGCAATCCGCTTCCGATCTCGAGAACACGCGCCTGCTGGTGACGACGGATCTTGCCGCCGCCTATTTCAATTTGCGCGAAATCGATACTGAAATCGACGTGCTGGCGCGGTCGATCGATCTGCAAAAGCGCGCGCTCGAACTCGCCACGGCGCGCCACGATCTCGGCGCCGCCTCCGGACTCGATGTTGCGCAGCAACAGGCGTTGCTCGACAGCACCTTGACTCAGGTCGACGTGCTGCGTCGGACGCGGGGCCAGTTCGAGCACGCGATCGCGACCTTGATCGGGACGCCGGCGCCGCTGTTCAGCATCGTGCCGGACGTCAAGCGCCTCCAGCCGCCGGCGGTGCCGCTCGGCGTGCCCTCCGATGTCCTGCAGCGCCGGCCGGACGTTGCCTCTGCCGAACGGGCGATGGCCGCGGCTAATGCCCAGATCGGCGTCGCGACCGCCGCGTTCTATCCGACGATCACGATTACGCCAACGTTCTACGGCGGCGAAAGCGTATCGCTGTCGTCGATATTCAATGCGCCGAGCCTGATCTGGGCGCTGGGCGTTACGGTCTTGCAGCCGCTGTTCGATGCCGGGCGGATCCGCGCCAACGTCGATTTTGCCAAGGGCGGTTACGACGTGACCGTCGCCAACTACCGGCGAATCGTGCTGACTGCGATGCAGGAAGCGGAAGATGGCATCACCGGACTCGCGGCGCTCGACAGTGCGACGGCGCAGGCGCAGGTCGCGATCGAAAGTACAAAGCGCGTACTGAACCTGGCCAACGACCGCTACGAGGGTGGTGTCGCGACGTACCTCGACGTGATCACCGCGCAGCAGGGCTTGCTCAACAATGAACGGCTGGCAGCACAGCTCCAGGGCCAGCAGCTCCTGACGTCGGTATTCCTGATCAAGGCGCTGGGCGGCGACTGGCAGGGCGGCGGGACGGTCGCCGAGCGTTAACCACGGTAGGCGCGAATGAATTCGCGCCTACAACTCATAGGGCCGCCTCCTATTGCCGTAGCCGTAGCTTGTGCATCGAGTGTCGGTGTCCGGCGCTGATTCGCGGACGCTCGACCCCAATGCGCTGCGCGCATCGGGTCCCCTCTCGCTGCTCACAGCGCTACACTCATGCCGCCGTCGACGACGAACATCTGGCCGGTGATGTAGTTCGATCCGGCCGAGGCCAGGAACACAGCGAGGCCCGCGAGTTCGTCGGGCTGCCCCCAGCGGCCCGCCGGCGTGCGCTTGCACACCCAAGCGTTGAATTCGGCGTTGTCGATCAGCGCGCGATTCATCTCCGTTGCAAAGTAGCCGGGTGCGATCGCGTTGACCTGGATGTTGTGCTGCGCGAGTTCGACCGCCATGCCGCGCGTAAGCTGGCGCACGCCGCCTTTGGCTGCCGTATAGGGTACGACCGTCGGGCGCGCCAGCTCGCTCATCAGCGACGCGATGTGGACGATCTTGCCGTGCTTGCGTTCGATCATTCCGCGCAGCACCGCCTGCGAGACGATGAACGGCGCCGTGAGGTTGGTCGCAATGATCTCGTTCCATTGCTCGAGCGGAAATTCGGCGAAGGCCCCGCGGCGCTGGATGCCGGCGTTGTTGAACAGGATGTCGATGTGGCCGCGTTCGGCTTCGATTGCTGCGACGCCCTTGCGTACGGCATCGCCGTCGGTCACGTCGAACACCGCAGCGGACGCCGACAGCTTCAGCGCCTGCAACTTGCCGGCTGCCGCATCGAGCAGATCCTTCTTGCGGCCGTTGAGGACGACGTGGGCGCCGGCGCGGGCCAAGCCTTGCGCGATCGCGAAGCCGAGTCCGCGATATGCACCCGTGACGAGCGCAACCTTGCCGGATAGATCGAACACTGGGTCAGCCATTGGAATTTCCTGCGATTGCAAGCATTGAAGGAGATGAGAATGCGTGCGCCGATGGCATGCGCTGGCGCTAGGCGATCGACTGCGTGTCGGCGTCGATCGGCAGGGCGTGTCCGGAAATGTTGGCACCGAGCGGAGAGGCGAGGAACACGATGGCGTTGGCGATGTCGTCGGCGGTGACCAGTCGTCGCAACGATGTCTTCGCCAGCGCGTCCTTGCGCACCACGTCGATCGGCAGGTTGCGCGCGGCTGCACGGTTCGCGAACACCGCGTCGATGCGGGGACCCGCAACCGAACCCGGGCAGATCGCGTTGACGCGCACGCCGTGCGGACCGAGCTCGATGGACAGCGACTTGGTCAATCCGATCACCCCCCACTTCGACGCCGCATAAGGCGTGCGCAATGGAAAGCCGAAGCGGCCTGCCGCCGACGACAGGTTGGCCATGCTGGCATTGCCGCTTGCCTTCAGCAGCGGGATCGCGTGCTGCGCGCACAGGAACTGGCCGGTGAGGTTGACCGCGAGCGTCCGCTGCCAGTCGGCGAGCTGCACCGCTTCGCAGGCCGCCGTGGGGCCGGCGATACCGGCATTGTTGACCAGCGAATCGAGCCCGCCGAGCGCAGCGGTCGCGGTGTCGAACATGCGCGCGATGGCGGCGGGATCGGCGACATCGCATACCATTTGTCGCAGTGCCGGGTCGCTGGTTGCCACCGCGCTCAGTGCAGTGGTGTCGACGTCGCAGATGAATACCTGCGCGCCTTCGCGTGCGAAGGCGCGCGCGGTGGCGAGGCCGATACCGGAGGCGCCGGCAGTCACCAGCACGCGCAGTCCCTGGATGTCGAGATCCATCGTCAATCCTCCATGATCCGATCGCACATGGGGCGAAACTGGACAGCGAGCGGTCGCCTGGATTATAAGTGCCTTCGCAGTTGCGTGTACTCCAACGGCCATTCCGAGCCGGCGTGTCGCGCATTTCGCCATCCACAGGAGGAGTCATGGATCAACCGCCCGTCAGCCGTCGTCGTCGTCATTTGCTCAAGACTGCAGGCGCCGCAGCTGCGCTCGGTAGCCTCGGTTTCCCAGCCATCGTCCGCAGCCAGTCCGACATGGTGCGCATCGGACACCTGACGCCGCGCACGGGCTTTCTCGGACCGCTGGGCGAGTACGCGGTGATGGGGGTCAATCTCGCGGTCGAGGAGATCAACGCCGCGGGTGGCATCAACGGGCGCAAGATCGAACTCATCGCCGAGGACAGCGTCAATCCGCAGACCGCCTCGACCAAGGCCGAGCGGCTGATCGAGCGCGACAAGTGCGTCGCCATCATCGGCGAAATCAGTTCCGCATCGGGCCTCGCCATCGCGCAGGTCGCGCAGCGCAACCGCATCCTGTTCTTCAACACCGGCTGCAACTCCGACGAGCTGCGGGGCAAGTCGTGCAACCGGTACATGTTCCACACCGAGGCCGCCAATAGCATGTACGTCGCCGCGGAGGGCAACGCGCTGCTGCGCGATGGCATGGTGAAGGGCAAGAAGTGGTACAGCCTGACGGCGGACTATGCTTTCGGCCACGACCTGTTGCGCGTGGCCAAGCGCTTCATGGCGGCGAACGGCGGCGAATTCGCGGCCGACGAGCTGGTGCCGACCGACGTCGCCGACTTCTCGCCGTACCTGCTGAAAATCCGCAACGCCAAGCCCGACCTGGTCATCTCCAATCTAGCCGGCAACCAGATCACGAATTTCATGAAGCAGTACAAGGAGTATGGCCTGCCATTTCCCGTGGCCGGCTTCGGCTTCGACACCGCGGTGGCGTGGGGGGCAGGCAAGGGCAACGTGCTCGGAACCTGGCCGCTGGTGTGGGACTCGCAGGTGAAGACGCCGTCGTCGCAACGCTTCGTCGAAGCCTTCGTCAAAAAGTACGGCAAGCCGCCGGAAAACCAGGCGTGGGGCGACTATCTGTCGACCAAGCACGTCGCGCAGGCGATGAACGCAATCAAGAGCACCGATTCGACCAAGGTGGTCGAGCACCTTGAGAAGGGCGCCAAGTTCGACATCCTGAAGACGCGCGAAGGCTACTATCGCGATTGGGATCATCAGCTGATGCAGCAGATGTATACGCTGACCTTCAAGCCCGAGGCCGAGGTCAAGGACCGCTGGGATCTGTTCACGCTGTCGGCGCCGGTGCCCGCCGCCGATCAGAGCCTGGAGGTCCTGGCGCCGACAAGGACCGAAAACAGCTGCACGATGCCGGCTTGATGCGCACGGTTCGACGCGCGCGGCACCCGCGCGCGTCGTGCCGTTCACCATGCTGATTCAGATTCTCGAGCAGGTCCTGAACGGCCTGCTCGCCGGCGCCTACTATCTGCTGATCGCGCTCGGCCTGACGCTGATCTTCTCGTTGGGCGGGCTGGTCAACCTCGCGCACGGCGCGTTCTACGCGCTCGGTGCCTACTTCGCGGTCAAGATCGCGGACGTGTTCGGCTTCGGCGCGGCGTTCGTGCTCTCGCCGATCGCAGTCGCGCTGATCGGCATCGTCGTCGAACGCTTTCTGTTCCGCCGTTTCTATCGCGAGGACCCTGCGCTCGGGCTGTTGATGACTTTCGGCCTGGCGATGGTCGCCGAGCAGTCGCTGCGTTGGATCTTCGGCGCGGCACCGCTTCCGTTCTCGATCCCGCCGGCGCTCAAGGGCCAGTTGCTGCTTGGCGATTTCATCTACTCGAAATACCGGCTGCTGATGCTTGCGGTGGCCGCGGCCGCCGTCGGCGGGCTCTGGCTCCTGCTGCGACGCACGCCCTTCGGCCGCGTAGTGCGCGCCGGCGTGCAGAACCCCGACATGGTTGCAGCACTCGGCATCTCGCTGGCGCCTTACATGGCGAGCGTAGTGGCGCTGGCGGTCGCGCTGGCGGCGCTGGCCGGCGTGCTGCTCGCACCGATCGCCGGCGTGCATCCGGCGATGGGCGCCGAGATACTCACCGCGTCGTTCGTGGTGGTGGTCATCGGCGGGCTTGGTTCGTTCTGGGGCGTGGTGTTCGCCGCGCTGATCGTCGGCGTGGTGCGAGGACTGACTGTGTACTTCTTCCCGCCGGCGGCGGAGGCATCGATGTACGTCCTGATGCTGCTGGTCCTGCTGTTCCGCCCGCGTGGCCTGTTCGGCGAGCGGATCGCGCGCTTCGAATGAAAATGCTGCGCTCGCCGTTGGTCGTTGCGCTCCTGGCCTGCGCGGTGCTGCCTTTTGCGTTGCGCGCGGGCGGCCTGACCATGACCAGCGCCACCGACGTGGTCATCTTCGCCGTTGCCTGCATGGCGCTCAACCTGCTGGTCGGGCACACCGGGCTGGTGTCCTTCGGGCACGGCGCTTGGTTCGGCCTCGGCGCCTACGCGGCGGCACTCGCGCAGCGGCATTGGTTTCCGGGATCGATGCTGTGGCCGGCGCTGTTCGCGCTCGCCTTCCTGCTGCTCGCGTCGGTGCTGGTGGGGTTTCTGGTTCTGCGCCGGAGGGGCGTGTACTTCTCTCTGCTCACGCTGGCATTCTCGGCGCTGACCTATGCGGTCGCGTTTCGCTGGACCGCTTTCACCGGTGGCGAGAACGGACTCGGTGGCGTGACGCGTGCCGTCTGGTTTGGCGTCGACCTGGAGAATCCGTGGGTGTACTACACGCTTGTTGCCGTGCTCGGTCTGTGCGCGGTCCACGCGCTTGCACGCTTTCACGCCTCGCCGATCGGCAGCGTGTTGCTCGCCATTCGCGAGAACGAGCAGCGGGCACAGTTCGTCGGCTATCCGACGCTGCGCTACAAGCAGATTGCGTACGTGCTGTCGGCGACGCTGACCGGGATGGCCGGGGTGTTGTTCGCGTTTCACCATCGTTTCGCCTCGGCCGACCCGACCTCGATTTCGTCTTCGGGTGAATTGTTGGCGATGGTCATCATCGGCGGCATGAGGAGCCTGCTCGGGCCGGCGCTCGGCGCATTGTTCTATATCCTGTTTCGCGAATACCTGTCGATCTGGACGCCGAATTGGCTGCTCTTCTTCGGGCTGCTGTTCGTAGGCTTTGTGGTGTTTTCGCCGACCGGACTGGTCGGCGTCTGGCGCCGGATCACCGCGCCGCTGCGCCGGCGGTCGATCGAAGCCGCGGCGATGGCAGGACGCAACATCGTCACCGGACTTGCGCTACCGTCGTTCCTGCGGCCGCTGGCGCCGGAGCAAGGTCCGGTGCTCGAGGCGCGCGGCCTCTCCAAATCCTTCGGCGGCACGCACGCCGTCGACAACGCGAGCATCGTCGTTGCCGACCGGACGCTGCATGCACTGATCGGACCCAACGGCGCCGGCAAGACCACGCTGTTCAACCTGGTGTCGGGCCTGTATCAGCCCGACCATGGCCAGGTGCTGCTCGGTGGCAACGATCTTACCGGTGAACCGCCGAGCCGAGTCGTCGCGGCGGGACTGGCGCGCTCGTTCCAGATCACCAATCTGTTTCCGGCGCTGACAGTCGAAGAGAATCTGCGCCTGGCGGTACAGGCGCGGGATCGCAGTCGCTTCGACGGCTGGACGAGCGTGACGGCGATCTCGTCGGTCACCACCCGCACCGCCGAACTGATCGGCTTCCTTGGATTGACGGGCATGGAACAGGCCGATGCCGGCGAGTTGTCCTACGGCGGGCAGCGCCTGCTCGACATGGGGCTCGCGCTGGCGTCGGCGCCGCGCGTGCTCCTGCTTGACGAGCCGCTGGCCGGCCTGGCCGCCGCCGAGCGCGAGCGCGTAGGCGATCTGATCAAGCACATCTCGCACGACATTCCGATCCTGCTGGTCGAACACGACATCGACCGGGTGTTCGCGCTGGCGGATCGGGTGACGGTCATGAACGAGGGCAAGGTCCTGGTCGATGGCACGGTCGACGACGCGCGCAACAGCACCGCGGTGCGCGACGTGTATATCGGTGGTGGCGCCGCCGCGCGCACGGTGGCGGTGCGCGAGGACGCGGCTGCGCCGCGCCCGCCCTTGCTGACGCTCGACGCCGTCGACGCTTACTACGGCAAGAGCCACATCGTGCAGGGCGCGTCGCTGGCGCTGCGCGAGCGCGAGTTCGTCGCGCTGCTGGGTCGCAACGGGGCCGGCAAGTCGACGCTGCTCAAGACGATCATCGGCATCGTGCGCGCGGGTGGCGGCCGCATCATCCTCGGCGAGGACGAGTTGACGACGCTGCCTGCCGCGACGATCGCGCGGCTCGGCATCGGCTACGTGCCGCAGGGGCGGGGCCTGTTCGCCGGCATGAGCGTGCGCGACAATTTCGAGCTCGGCCGGCTCAAGCGCCGGTCGGGCACCGGGACCGGTACCAGTACCGCGTGGAGCGACCAACGCATACTCAAGTTCTTTCCAAGGCTCAAGTCCCGTCTCGACACGCCGGCGGACTTCCTTTCCGGCGGCGAGCAGCAGATGGTCGCGGTCGCTCGTGCGCTTTCCGGCCACGTCCGCGTGCTGCTGCTCGACGAACCCTTCGAAGGGCTGGCGCCGGCCGTCGTCGACGAGCTGTTCGACGCCTTCGACAAGCTGCGAAACGAGGTGTCGATGGTAATCGTCGAGCATAATCTCGACCTGGTCCTCGCACTCGCCGACCGCGCGTACGTGCTCGAACGCGGTAGCGTGGTCTACGAAGGCGAGGCTTCGGCATTGCGGGAAAATCTCGAGCTGCGCCGCAGCGTGCTGTGGATGTAACGACAACTGCGAATGGGATGGCAACCATGGATATGAAGTCATGAGCAAGACCGTAGCGGTGATCGGTGCCGGATTGATCGGGCGCGCCTGGTCAATGGTGTTCGCGCGCGCGGGCTGGAGCGTGCGCCTGTACGACAACAGCGACGCGCAGCTGCGCGCGGCGCGCGGCTTCATCGCGGACAGCCTGGCCGAGCAGGCGACCTACGGTCTCGCGTCCGACCCGGACGCGGCGCTGGCGCGGATCGAGTACGTCGCGGAATTGGCCGCGTGCGTCGCCGGCGTCGACTGGGTACAGGAGAACCTGCCCGAGGTCGTCGAAATCAAGCGCGAAGTGTTCGCGGCGCTCGACGCCAACGCGCCGGCCGAAGCGGTGCTGGCCAGCTCGACTTCGGCGATTCCGGCGTCGCGCTTCACCGAGGCGCTGACGGGCCGCGCGCGCTGCCTGGTCGCGCACCCGGTCAACCCACCGCACCTGGTGCCGATCGTCGAGCTCTGCGGATCGCCGTGGACGGCGGCCACGACGATCGCGCGGGCGCAAGCCGTATACAGCGACATCGGGCAGGTGCCGATCGTCGTACGCCGCGAGCTCGATGGCTTCATTCTCAACCGTCTCCAGGGAGCCCTGCTGAGCGAAGCGATGCGGCTGGTCGGCGAAGGCTACGTTTCGCCGGAGGACCTCGACAAGACCGTCCGCGACGGCCTCGGATTGCGCTGGGCCTTCATCGGGCCGTTCGCGACGATCGAACTCAACGCTCCCGGTGGCGTGGTCGACTACAGCGCGCGCTACAGCGCGTTCTATCGCCGCGTCGCGGCGGACCCGGCACCACCGTCCGTATGGGAGGCCGCCAATGCGGCGATCGTCGGCGAGGCGCTTGGACCGGCACGCACGCCCGCCGAGCTCGAAGCGCGCACCCGCTGGCGCGACCGCCGCCTGATGGCGCTCGTCGCGCACAAGAAAACGCAAGCCAATTCCGAATAGTGGAGGAAAACATGAATGCAAGCCGCAATGTCATCATCACCTGCGCGGTCACCGGCTCGATTCATACGCCGTCGATGTCGCCGCATATCCCGATCACGCCGCAGGAGATCGCCGATGCCGCGGTCGGCGCGGCGGAAGCGGGCGCCGCGATCGTGCACCTGCATGCGCGCGATCCGGTGGACGGTCATCCGACGCAGGACCCCAAGTATTTCCGCGAGTTCGCCGCCGACATCGCCCGGCGCAGCGACGTCGTGATCAACTTCACGACCGGTGGCGCGGCGACGATGAGCATCGACGAGCGGCTGCAGCCGGCGTTGCAGCTCAAGCCCGAGGTGGCGTCGCTGAACATGGGCTCGATGAACTTCGGGCTCTACCCGATGCTCAAGCGCTTCCGCGAATTCCGCTTCGACTGGGAGCGTCCGTACCTGGAGGGCTCCGAAGACCGGATCTTCAAGAATACGTTCAAGGACATCGCCTACATTCTCACTTCGTGCGCCGACAACGGCACGCGCTTCGAGATCGAGTGCTACGACATCGGCCACCTCTACACGGCGGCGCACTTCCTCGATCGCGAGTTGGTCAAGCCGCCGCTGTTCATCCAGAGCGTATTCGGGATTCTCGGCGGGATCGGAGCTCATCCCGACGATGTCGCGCACATGAAGCGCACGGCGGACCGGTTGTTCGGGAACCAGTATCGCTGGAGCGTGCTCGGGGCAGGGCGGAACCAGTTGCCGGTCGCGACGATGTCGGTGGAGATGGGCGGCAACGTTCGCGTCGGTCTCGAGGACAGCCTGTGGATCGGTCCCGGCAAGCTGGCCGAATCGAACGCAGCGCAGGTTCGGGCGGCGCGGGCGATCATCGAAAGCATGGGGCACACCGTCGCGAGTCCCGACGCGGCGCGACGGATCCTTGCCCTCAAGGGGCGCCAGAACGTCGCGTTCTAGGGCGCGACGTTTCCGGCGCAAATATGACCTCAGGCGCTGCTGCCGCGCGCACGCACGTGGCGCAGCTGCCTTCGCGTTGCCTATGCCATCACATCACATTGCCGGAACCGCCGCCCTGCACAGTCCCGGGCGAAGTGAACTTCAGGACGTAGGTCCCGACGACATCGCCCTGGATCACGAAGTCCGCCTTGGTGGTGGAGGCCGGGATGGTCACCGTGATCGGGTCCCCGGGCGCCGCAAACGCACCGCCGACCCGCGCCAACTTCACGTGGTTCGGAAAACTCGTTTCGACGATGGTGACGGTGAGTGGTACCGTGCGGAAATTCTGCACGCCGACGTATACGCTGGACGGCGTAAACCTGCTCACATTCTGCGGCACACTGACGTACGAGATCGAGTTGTACATCAGCGCCGGCGGCGTGAAGCTGACTTCATCGCTCTGGTAAGAACAGAAGGTTCCGCAGGTTCCCTGGGCTGTAACCTTGTGCGAGCCGGCGGTTGTGATCGTGATGGGGACGCTGCTGGTCCCGCCCGGGACCGGCGCCGGAGAGAACCCCGAGAGATTGGTGCTGTCGAGACTTACATACCAGGCTTCCGTCGGCTTGAAATTGCTCGTGAAATTGACGACCACGTTACTGACGGGGTCGAACTGGACCTTGGGGTCGCTAGGGGGAGAGCGATCCGGCTTGGCGATCAGTATGACCGGCTGGCAGCCCGCTGCCAGAAAGGCAAGGGCGACGACAAAAGCAACAAGGGCGTGACGCGTCAACATGTCGAGTCTCCTATAAGACGCCCGACATCGTCATCGTCGGGCAAACCAACCCGCACAACGAGTCCAAACCTCGCTTCCTCTTACGGCACTATATTTCCGCTTTTGTCGGCTACAGTCAAGCGCGGAATGCAGACCCGGCTCGTTGGGCGGAATCGTCAGGTACCACGACCGGGGTCGGTCGAGAGCGTGCCACGCATTCGATCACGGAGCTGTGCCGGCTCGCGCACGTACCGGTGATTGTGTTGTGCGGACGAGTACTCCTTGGTACTGTCGCGCAGCTTTACTCCAACGAAACTGGATTCTGACGGCCGAACCTGGACTGGCGAACGAGCAATCGCGATGACCGAGATTCCGCAGGATGCATCGACGAGCGCGATGGTGACCGCCATCGAGGCCAATCTGTTTGAATTCATCGGATGGTTTCGCAAGTGGCCGCGGGCCGAGGTCCACGACGGGCCCGACTTGCTATCGTCGATCACCGATGTTCCGTTCCCGGTCTTCAACAGCGTCCTGAGGGCGCGCCTCGATCCTGCCCGTGTCGACGCCGCCATCGAGGAAGCGATCGCACTCGGCAGCGCGCGCAGGGTACCGAGGCTGTGGTGGACCGGTCCCCACACCCGACCCGCCGACCTGGGCAGCTTGCTGAAAGGGCATGGCTTCGCACACGACGGAGACTTGCCGGGCATGGCCGTCGATTTATCGACTTGCAACGGAAACGTTGCACTGCCGCCAGGCCTGCGCATCGAACCGGTCAAGGACGTCGACGCCTTGCTTGAGTGGTGTGATGTACTTGCTGCCGGATTCGGCATGCCTGAATTCGTCGGTCGTGCGTTTTTCAGCTTGTTCTCCAGCCTCGGGTTCACGACGCCTTTGCTGCGCAACTATGTCGGCCGCCTGGATGGCGAGCCGGTTGCCACGTCGACGCTGTACCTCGGCGCCGGTGTCGCCGGCATCTACGACGTCGCGACGATCAGCGGCGCGCGGCAGAAAGGCATTGGCGCCGCGATGACCGCGCGGGCGCTCCGCGACGCGCATGCGATGGGTTACCGCGTGGGAATCCTGCACTCATCGCCGATGGGAGCCGGCGTCTATCGTAAGCTGGGCTTTCGGGAGTACTGCAAGATTGGCCACTATTCCTGGACAGGCGCGAACGCTGATTCTCGCTGACGGCATCCACGAGCGCAGTGCGCCGTGGCGATGCACTACTCGCCCGCGTCGCGCTCGAGCGCTGCCACCATGCGCTCGACGCGCGCGGAGAGTTGCTCGGTCGACAGCCGGTCGCGAAACACCTCGACCATCAATGGAAATGCGAACGGTGTCGGCCGCGCCGGGCGCGTGATCACCGCGCGCGCGCCGCGGATGCGCTTCAAGGCGAGGTGCAGGCGCGAGGCTTCGAGCTGGCGCTCGAGCACTTCTCGCAACGCCTGCACGAGCAGCAGGTTGCCGGGGTCGTACTGCGCGAACACGTCGTAGACCAGTCCGCTCGACGCCTGCAGCTGGCGTGCACTCTTGCCCTGCCCGGGATAGCCCTGGAAGATCAGGCCGGCGACGCGCGCGATTTCGCGGAATTGTCGTCGCGTAAGTTCGGAAGCGTTCAGTCCGGCCAATATGTCCCGCTCGACGTCGTCGGCCGCGAGCAGTTTTCCGAGTTCCCCGATCGAAAGGCCGAGCGGTTCGGGCGAGAGCAGGGCGAAGCCGTAATCGGTCACAGTAATCGAAAAGCTGCGAGCAACCTCGCGCGACAGGCGATAGGCAAACAGCGTCGCCAGTCCCAGGTGCACCAGACGCCCCTCGAAAGGAAAGAAGAACAGGTAGTGACCTTCGCGTGCGGCGATCTGTTCGATCAGCCAATCGCGCTCGCCCGGCAGCGTCGACCAGCGGGCCTGCAAGCGCAGCAGCGGCGCGCAGCGCTGCAGTTCCGGCGACGCGTACACGCCGTCGCGCGCCTCGCCGATCAGCCTGCGCGTTTCGGCCGCGAGCTGGGTCGAAAACGCCATCTTGTAACCCGACCAGCGCGGAACGACCGCCGACTTGTCGGGCGCCGGCTGTACCCAAGCGGTCATGTCGCGCACGCGCAGGAATTCGAGCACGCGTCCCGCGAATACGAAGCAATCGCCCGGCGACAGTCGGGCGATGAACGATTCCTCAACATGCCCGAGGCGCTTGCCGCGCTTCAACTGCACGTTGACCGAGGCGTCGCTGACGATGGTGCCGATGTTGAGCCGGTGCCGATGGGCGATGGCGCGGTCCGGAACGCGCAGCACGCCATCTTCATCGGCGACGACGCGGTGATACTCGGGGTACGCAACCAGACTCGACCCGCCGCGAATCACGAAATCGAGCGCCCACTGCCATTGCGCGTCGGTGAGGTCGGCGTAGGCGTGCGTCGATCTGAGTTCCGCCAGCAAATCCTCCGGCCGAAATCCGCCGCCGAGCGCGCAGGTGACCAGGTGCTGCGTCAGCGTGTCGAGCGGTAGCGTGGTTGCGCAGGTGAGCGCCGGCCTGGCTTCGATGCGGCGCGCTTCTGCGGCGCTGCGCGCAGCGGCGGCTTCCACCAGTTCGAGCGCATGCGTCGGCACCACGGTGATGCGCGATACGGCGCCCGGCTGATGTCCGCTGCGTCCGGCGCGCTGCAGCAGTCGCGCGACGCCTTTCGGGCTGCCGATCTGCAGCACCTGGTCCACGGGCGCGAAATCCACGCCGAGATCGAGACTCGACGTGCACACCACCGCCCGCAGCTTGCGGTTGCGCAAGCCATCCTCGACCCAGTCGCGCACCTCGCGCTCGAGCGAGCCGTGGTGCAGGGCGATCTGCCCGGCCCAGTGCGGACGCGCCTCGAGCAGCGCCTGATACCAGTATTCGGCTTGCGAGCGCACGTTGGTGAACACCAGCGTAGAGCTGGCGCGTTCGATCGCCGCGACGACGTCCGGGAGCATCTTGAGGCCAAGGTGGCCGGCCCAGGGAAAGCGGTCGATGGATTTCGGTATCAGGCTGTCGATGACGATGCGCTTGGTATCGACGCCGCGCACGACGCGGACCGCATCTATTCGCGCCGAAGCGACGCCGGTCAGGCAGGCCAGCGCCTCGTCGAGATTGGACAGCGTCGCGGACAGCCCCCACACCGGCAACGCCCGTTCGCGCGACTGCGCCAGGGAGCGCAGGCGGGCCAGCGCCAGCTCGACCTGCACGCCGCGCTTGGTCGACAGCAATTCGTGCCATTCGTCGACGATCACCGCGGACAGGTGCGCGAAGCGTTCGCGCCAGTCGGCGCGCGAGAGCAGCAGCGTGAGCGACTCCGGTGTCGTGACCAGCGCTGTCGGCAGGCGCCTGGTCTGGCGGGCACGCGTGGCGCTCGAGCTGTCTCCCGTGCGCACGTCGACGCTCCAGTGCGGCTTGAGCGCGGTCGCGGCGCGCTGCAGCGCCAGTCCGGTGTCGCCCGCGAGCGCACGCAGCGGAGTGATCCAGAGCACTGCCAGCGGCGGTGGCTGTTCAGGCGCGCCCTCGGGTCCCAGCAGCAGCGGCCCGAGCCATGCGGCGTAGGTCTTGCCCATTCCGGTCGGGGCATGGATCAAGCCCGACTCGCCGCGTGCGAACGCGGTCCACACCTCCTCCTGGAAGTCGAACGGCACCCAGTCTTGGGTCGCAAACCACTCGTGCGCACGATCGAACGCGCGAGATGCGCAATATTCGCGTTGCGGTCGCGAGGGCCCGGGTGTAGGTTGCAGTTGAGGCTCCACCATCGAGATGGTACACGCGCATGAGCGGGGCGATGTCGCAGGGAACCAGCACCAACGCAGGCGCGCCGCAGCCGCCCGATCCGCCGCCACTGGCGCTTGGATGGCGAATCTGGCTGACGGTTCGCGTCCTGGGGCGCGTGTTGTGGTTGACGCGTTTCTCCGTGCTGCCATTGCTGATAGGCACGTACGCGCTGGTCTTCAACGATCAGGCGCAGGAAGTATTGCGCGAATTCGCGGCGCGCGACGGCCTGTGGGGTGATGCCGCGGAGTTCCTGCTTTTCGCCTTCACCTCGGGCATCTG
Organism: uncultured beta proteobacterium; assembly: GCA_963726915.1. Lineage (GTDB taxonomy): Bacteria > Pseudomonadota > Gammaproteobacteria > Burkholderiales > Casimicrobiaceae > PALSA-1003. Next base: position 262,491 of record CAVSEA010000026.1, on the reverse strand, counting down.
GGCGTTGAATACCTGGCTCTCGGCGCGCCTGCTCACCGACCTGCATATGCCCGAAGCGCCGGAACCGCTGCCGCACGAACTTTTGTTTCGGATCTGGGTGCCGCGCCTGCTCGGCTGGATGGCTGCGCTGGTGGTGCCGATCGCCATCCTGCTCGCCTCGCGCCCCTATATCGGCTACGCGGAAACTTCGGTGTTCCAGATGCGCGTCATCGCCGGGCTGCTGTTCGTGCTCGCCGCCGTGTTCATCGCCTGGACGCTGATGCGGCACCAGATGCGCTGGTTCGGAGACGGCCGCGATGTACGCTCGCTCGCCCGAGGCAGTCTGAGCCTGCGCGAACTGCCCAGGTTCGATCGCGATGCCTTCCTGGCAACGGTGGTGTTGACGCTCGTCTTCTTCTTCAGTTTCTGGCTTGGCGAGACCTCACCGATACCGTTCGTCGAAAGCGAGGCGCGGATCAAGATGTTCGGCGTGCTGCCGACTGGCGCCGCGGCGATACTGCTGGCCGCGCTCGCGGCGTGGATCCCTTTCGGCAGCGCACTCGTGTACTTGTCCGCGTGGGCCTATCGCATTCCATTCTTCGCGCTGCTGCTTGGGCTCGCCCTGGTGTCGAGCTGCTCCAACGACAACCATGCGATCCGCACGCTCGCCGGAGAACTTGCCCTGCGCAGCATCGCGCAGGATCGCGCACCGGCGGGCGGCGATTGCGAAGACTTGTTGCCGCCCGATGCCATGCCGCAGCCGCCGGGCGCGAGGTACCCGCTGTGCGACTACGCGCGTCGTTGGCTCGAAGCACGCCGCGACGCGATCGAGAAAGCGCCGCAACCGTATCCTGTCTATATCGTTGCCGCGGCGGGCGGCGGCATTCGCGCCGCGTACTGGACCGCGGGCATGCTCGCGTTCCGGCAGGACCTCGATCCCGCCTTCGCCGCGCATACGCTGGCCATCAGCGGCGTGTCGGGGGGAAGCCTGGGCGCGGTGGTCTTCGACGGCCTCGTGCGCGAACAGCGCGAAGCCGTCGCGCGCGGTAGCGTGTTCAAGGATTGCGGCGGGACATTCGTCAAGCAGCCGGTGACGAGTTGCGCGACCGCGATCCTGGCGGGCGATTTCCTGGCGCCCACGCTGGGCGTGATGCTCTACCCGGACCTCGTCCAGCGCTTCGTCCCGTTCGAGGTGCCGTTGACCGATCGCGCTCGCGCCATGGAGCGCGGGTGGGAGTCGCGCTGGCGCGCGGTGATGAACAACGATTGGATGAACACGTCCTACGAGACCACGGCCAATCCCGACCCATCGACCGGATCGCCGCTGCTGCTGCTCAACGTCACCAGTGTCGAGGACGGCAGGCGCGCGCTGGTCAGCCCGTTGCCGGTGGCGCCGCTCGAATTCCCGGATACGATCGATGTGCGCAAACTCATGGGCAAACCGATGCGCTTCAGCACCGCGGCGCATTTGTCGGCACGATTCATGTACGTGAGCCCGGCGGCGACCGTGCGCGTCATCGGTCCGGACGGCAAGGAGCGCACCTGGGGCCACCTGGTCGACGGCGGATACTTCGAGAATTCGGGTGCCGCGACCGCACTCGACGTACTGTCCGCGCTGCAGCGCGCGGCGGAGAAGGCCAGGCTTGCCTCGAAGATCGTGCCGACCGTGCTGTTGCTGTCCAACAACCCCGCCTCCGCCAGACCAACCGAAGACCCGACCGCGACGCCACCAGATCCGCTTCGCGTCGCGGTCGAGACGCGCGCGCCCCTGGAGACGTTGTTGCAGACGCGCGAAGGACGTGGCACGCAGGCGCAGGCCGTGCTCAAGCGCACAGTCAGAATGGCGCACCGAGGGCAAGCCGCAGGGTCGATTCGAGTTCTATCAACCCAGCCAGAATATCGTGCCGCTGCCGCTCGGCTGGATGCTCTCGCCGTCGGCGCGGCGCGCGCTCGACACCCAGATCATCCAGCAGACGCTGGGCGCTACGTCGCCGCCGCCGTGAGCGTCGTTACGCGGCGACCTTGACCGCGGCTGCGGCTTCGACCGGCTTGGCGGCGCGATACGCGGCTACCAGCTCCGCCTCGCGCGTCTTCGCCGCCTTGAGGTGGCGTTCCTTGACGTGACCGTAGCCACGGATGTGCTCGGGAATGCGGGCGAGTTCGGTGGCGATCGCCACATTATGCGGCGCCAGCATGGGCAGCAGTTCGTCGATCAGCGCCTCGTAGTCGGTGACGAGCTGGCGTTCCATGCGGCGTTCGGCGGTCCGCCCGAAAATATCGAATGCGGTACCGCGCAAGCCCTTCAACTTCGCCAGCACGCGGAACGCACGCATCATCCACGGGCCATAGGTGCTCTTCTTCGCTTCGCCTGTCTTGTCGTCGGGTGCGTTGGTCAGGGGCGGGGCGAGGTGAAAGGTGAGCTTGTACTCGCCTTCGAACTGCGCGGCGACGCGCTTCTCGAATTCGCCGTCGGTATATAACCGCGCCACCTCGTATTCGTCCTTGATCGCGAGCAGCTTGAAGTAGTAGCGCGCGACGGCTTCGGTGAGCGGAGTCTTGCCGGGGACCTTTGCCGACTCGGCGGTCAGGACCTTGGTCACGAAGTCGACGTAGCGCCTTGCGTACACGGCGTCCTGATAGCCCACCAGGAATTCCGAACGGCGCGCGATGACTTCGTCGAGCGACGCGGACATCCGCTGCGAGTCCGGCTTGTCGGCGGGGATCGCCGCGGCCAGCACGCGCTTCGGGTCGACCGCGGCGAGGCGGCCCCAGCGAAAGCTCTGCGTATTGGATTCGATCGCGGCGCCGTTCAACTCGATCGCGCGCAGGATCGCCGCTTCCGACAGCGGCAGCAGGCCGCGCTGATAGGCGTAGCCGACCATGAACAGATTGGTGGCGATCGAATCGCCCATCAGTCCGGTGGCCAGCTTGGTGGCGTCGAGGAACTCGGCATCGCCAGTCGACACCGCATCCCGAATTTCTTGCTCCATCGAACCGAGCGGGAAACGCAGGTCGGCATCGCGGGTGAAGTCGGCCGGCATTACCAGCGCCGTGTTCACCAGCGCCTTGGTCACGCCTTTTTGCATCTTGGCGATCGCGTCGTAGCTGACGCCGGTGAGGATGTCGCAGGCGAGCACCAGGCGTGCCTCGCCCGCGGCAATCCGCGTCGCGTACAGCTGCTCCGGCGATGCTGCGATGCGTACGTGCGAGACCACCGCGCCGTTCTTTTGCGCCAGCCCGGCCATGTCGAGCACGGATACGCCTTTGCCCTCGAGGTGTCCCGCCATGCCGAGCAGCGCACCGATGGTCACCACGCCGGTGCCGCCAATGCCCGTGATCAAAATGCCGTAGGGCTCGGCTGCGCTAACGGGCGTCGGCTCGGGCAGCGTCGGAAATTCGCCGGCCGCGGCCTTTTTCGGCTTGCGTAAGCTACCGCCCTCGACGGTGACGAAGCTCGGGCAGAAACCGTTGACGCAGGAAAAATCCTTGTTGCACGACGACTGGTCGATGGTGCGCTTGCGCCCGAACTCGGTCTCGACTGGCGCCACCGACACGCAATTGGACTTGACGCCGCAATCGCCGCAACCTTCGCACACCAGTTCGTTGATGACGACGCGCTTGGCCGGATCGGGAAACTTGCCGCGCTTGCGGCGGCGGCGCTTTTCGGCGGCGCAGGTCTGGTCGTAGAGCAGGACCGTGGCGCCAGGCATTTCGCGCAGCTTGCGCTGAACCTGGTCGAGATCGTCGCGATGATGAACTTCGATGCCGGACGCGAAATAGCCGGAGGGATATTTTTCCGGATCGTCGGAGACGACAACTACCGTCTTCACGCCTTCGGCGGTCACCTGTCGCGCGATGTCTCCAGGCGACAGGGGCCCGTCGAACGGCTGCCCGCCGGTCATCGCCACTGCATCGTTGTAGAGGATCTTGTAGGTGATGTTGACCTTCGCGGCGACGGCCGCGCGGATCGCGAGGATGCCGGAGTGGTAGTAGGTGCCGTCACCCAGGTTGGCGAAGATGTGCTTTTCCTCGGTGAACGGCGAGAGGCCGATCCACGGCGCGCCTTCGCCGCCCATATGCGTGAAGGCTGAAGTCGAGCGATCCATCCAGATCGCCATGACGTGGCAGCCGATCCCGGCCGTCGCGCGACTTCCCTCGGGCACCTTGGTCGAGGTGTTGTGCGGACAGCCCGAGCAGAAGTAAGGCACGCGCTGCAGCGTGATGCGCGGTTTGGCGAGCGCGGCTTCCTTGCCGTTGATGAACGCGACGCGGTTCTTGATCTTTTCGATCGTGCGCGGATGCAGCTGCAGGCGCTCGATGCGCTGGGCGATGACGCGTGCGATCATCGCCGGCGTCAGTTCGGCGGTTGCCGGGAGCAACCAGTCGCCATGGGGGCGCACCCACTCGCCGCGCTCGTCGAACTTGCCGACGACGCGGGGGCGCACATCGTCACGCCAGTTGTACAGCTGCTCCTTGAGCTGGTATTCGACGATCTGGCGCTTTTCCTCGACGACGAGGATCTCCTCGAGACCTTCGGCAAACTGGCGAACGCCTTCGGGCTCCAGCGGCCACGGCATGGCGACCTTGAACACACGGATGCCGATCTCGGCGGCGTCGGCCTCGGTGATGCCGAGATCGTCGAGCGCCTGCCTCACGTCGAGGTAGCTCTTGCCGCTGGTAATGATGCCCAACCTCGGCTTGGGTGAATCGACAACGATGCGATTGAGCTTGTTGACGCGGCAGTAGTGCAGGGCGGCGTAGACCTTGTAGTCGTGCATCCGCACTTCGGTGGCGAGGAACGGGTCCGGCCAGCGGATATGCACGCCGTCGGCCGGGAGAGGAAAGTCGTCCGGCGTGACGATCTGCACGCGTTGCGGATCGATCAGTACGGATGCCGAGCTCTCCACCGTGTCGGACACGCACTTGAAGCCGACCCAGCAGCCGGAGTAGCGACTCATCGCCCAGCCGTGCAGGCCGAGGTCGATGATCTCCTGCACCGACGACGGATACAGGACCGGCATCATCGCCGCCGAGAACTGATGGTCGGACTGGTGCGGCAAGGTCGACGACTTGGCCGCATGATCGTCGCCGGCGAGCACCAGCACGCCGCCATGCTTCGAGGTGCCGGCGAAATTGGCGTGCTTGAACACGTCGCCGCAACGGTCGACGCCGGGGCCCTTGCCGTACCACATCGAGAACACGCCATCGAATTTGGCGCCGGGGTACAGGTTGACCTGCTGCGTGCCCCAGATCGCGGTTGCCGCGAGGTCCTCGTTGAGCCCGGGCTGGAACTCGATGTTCGCGCGGGTCAGAAACTTCTCGGCGCTCCACAATGCCTGGTCGAGGCCGCCGAGCGGCGAGCCGCGGTAGCCGGACACGAAGCCTGCGGTATTGATCCCGGCTGCGGCGTCCCGCTGCCGCTGCATCATGAGCAGCCGCACCAGCGCCTGGACGCCGGTCATGTAGGCGCGACCTGTGGCGAGTTCGTACTTGTCGTCGAGGGTGACCGGAAGCAGGTTGCGCAGCGCCAGCGCGCCGGCAGAGGAGGGGGCCATCGTGCGAACTCCAGAAATTGTGTTCCTGAATTGCGCGGAGCCGGTAGGTTCCGCAACCACGGGTGCCACGATTGTGTCACAGCCCCGTCCCGAGGCGCGGATTCTACGCTTTGCGCCTCGAGGCGGCAAATCAGCGGCTGACGGCTACGCGAGCGCTGCCAGATCCGCCTCGAGCTTGTCCTGCCAATAGCGCATACCCATGCTGCGGTACATGGCGCGCGCGGCCTGCAGCGGGCGATCGGCCTGCTTGGACTTGCCGCTGCGCGTCCACAGCATTCCGAGGCCGGCGTTGCAACGGGCGACCAGCGGTTTCATGCCCAGCTTGGTGCCGAGCGTCAGTGCGTCGTCGTACTGCTGCTCGGCCGCCTCCATATTCGCGTTGCGGTCCAGCGAACGAATCTCGGCGAGCAGGTGACGCGCATAGACAACGTTTCCCCGCTCGTTCTGTTCGATCGCGAGACGGAGCGCCGTCTCGGCCAGGCTCGCCGCCGCGGGAATCTCCCCGGCGAGCAGGTGGATCTCGCCGCACTTCACCTGGATCAGCGGCAGTCGGCTCAAACGGCCCATCGCCGTGGCGCTGTCGACCGCAGCGTGCAGATGCGCGAGGCCTTCCTCCAGGTTGCCGCAGCGCGCGTGCGCGACGCCGAGATCCGCCGCGAGCGGAGGCCGCAGGATAGGCACGCGCTCGGTGACCGCCATGCCGCGCGTGAGTATCGATATCGCCGCCTGGAATTCGCCCTGGCGCACGCGGATGCCACCGAGTCCGAGGCAGGCGTGTGCCAGGCTATAGGCGTGGTCGGCAGCGTCGGCGATGTGCAAGCTTTGCTCGGCAAAGCGCCGGGCTTCCGCAAAGTCGCCGAGCTCGGCAAGTATCCACGCCAGGTGATTGCGAACGCGTACCGAAGGCAGTCCGACGTGGCCGTGCAGGAGGGCAGGATCGAGCGGCTCGAGCAGTGCGACGACTTGCAGAAGGTACTCCCTGGCGCGATGGTAGTTGCCGAGCGTACGGTGGATCTCGCCTGCACTGAGCGTCCCCATGATCAGTATCTCGTTGTCACCGGTATGCTCGGCAAGCCGCAGCGAGCGCTCGGCATATTCCAGCGCAAGTTCGGACCGTCCCACATTGCCGTGGTAGTTGCTGAGGAACGAGGCAACCTGCGCCATGCGGCGCTCGTCGCCGAGCTCCGCCGCGAGCTTTTCCGCTGCGCGGAGCACCTCGACCAGCCGGCGGTGCCTGGCCAGCGGAACGAGCACGTTGCGCATGTCCAGATGCAGGTCGATCGCCCTCGCCAGCGAGCGCCGGTCGGGTGGCAGGCGCTTGGTGACCAGCAGCGCGCGTTCGTAACAGGCCGCCGCTTCGACGTCGGCGAACTGTCGCGCAGCTTGCTTGCCGGCTTCCCACAGATAGGTCAGCGCCTGCTCCCAGGCTTCGCCGAGTACCGCGTGGCGGGCGAGCACGTCGACCTCCCCCGAGGGCGCGAGCGCATCCATGATGCGCCGGTGCAATTCGCGGCGGCGGGTGTGCAGCAGGCTGTCGTAGGCGACCGTCTGCGTCAGCGAATGCTTGAACTCGTAGGCCAGCTGCTCGCGCTCGGTGCGTTCGATCAGCAATCCCGCGATCTGCAGGCGGCGAAGCGATTTGCGCAGGTCCTCCGCCGGCATCTCGATCGCATGCGCGAGCACCCCTACCGTACTCGCGTCGCCGACCGCGGCGAGCGCCTGCAGCGTGTGCTTGTCCTCGCGCGCAAGCCGGTCGATACGGGCGGCGAGCACGGCACGGACCGTGGGCGGAATGTCGACGGTCTCGATCTGCCGCGCGCTGCGGTAGCTGCCCGGGGCGCCTTCCAGGTCGCCCGCCTGTATCAGGCTGCGAACATGCTCCTCGACGAACAGCGGGTTGCCGCCACTGCGCTCGGCCAACTCCTCCTTCAGTCGGTCGAGCGACGCATCGGGCCCCAGTATCCGCGTGATGAGTTCGCGGGTCATGTCGCGCGCAAGGCCGTCGAGCCGGATTTCGATCACGTTGGATGTTGCCAGCGCGCCTGCGTCATAGTCGGAGCGATAGGTCAGCACGATGAGCGTCGATGCCGGGACGTCCGCGACCAGGCGTTCGAGGAACTTGCGCGTATCCGACGTCACCCATTGCAGGTCTTCGTAGGCAAGCACCAACGGCCGGTCGGAGGCGACGCGACGGTTCAGCCACATCAGCGCGTCAACCACCTGCGCCCGGCGCTCCTTGTCCGGCAGCACATGGAACGGATTGTCCGCGGGCAACGCACGCAGGACCGCAAGCAGCGGAATCGCCACGCGGGCTGCCTCGCCGCCCAACGCGACGACGCGGCCGGCAACCTTCTGGCGAATCGTGTTCTCATCGTCGCCCTCGGCAACGCTGAAGTACTGGCGAAGGATATGTATGCCGGGACGGTAGCCGGCGCCGCTACCGTAAGGCGCGGCACCGCCGTCGAGCATCAGCACGTTGCTGCCGGCAAGCGCGCGCATGAATTCGTAGACCAGTCGCGACTTGCCCATGCCCGCATCGCCGACGATTGCCACCACGGCACCGATGCCTGCCTTCGCCGCACGTTCATACGCGTCGAGCATCCGCTGCAGTTCGGCCTGACGACCGACGAACGGCGTGATGGCGCGTGTTGGCACGGCATCGAAGCGCGAACGGGTCAGTGCCGCGCGCCGGATTTCCGCGACTTCGATCGGACGTTCGAAGCCCTTCACGGTTACCGGACCGACCGGGCGCGATTCGACGTGGTCCCCGGCAAGGCGAACGGTGTCGGCGGTGGCGAGGATCGAGCCCGCCTTCGCGAGCTGTTCCATCCGCGCGGCGATATGCACCGCAGCGCCGATCGCCGTGTAGCTCATGTGCAGGCCATGCTCGCTCATTTGCAGCACCACCTCGCCGGAATTCAATCCGACACGGATCTGGACGGGCACGCCATGGGTACGCTGGATGTCGTCACCGTAGTGGCGAACCAGGTCCTGCATGGTCAGCGCGGCGCGCGCGGCGCGCACGGCGTGGTCTTCCGCGGCGATGGGCGCGCCGAACAACGCCATGATGCCGTCGCCCATCACCTGGCTCACTGTGCCTCCGTACTGTTCGACTGCCTCGCACATATGTTCGAGCACCGGATCGAGCAGCTTGCGCGCCTCTTCCGGGTCGCGGTCGGCGACCAGTTCCATCGAACCCTTGAGGTCGGCGAACAGCACCGTGACGAACTTGCGCTCGCCTTCGAGCGCTGCGGACAGGGTCTGCGCGCTGGCGTGGCGGATGCCTGGCGCAGTCGCAGCTTGAGAGCGTGCGACCGGTTGGCCGCACTCGATGCAGAATTTCGCGGTCGGTGGCAGCGCTGTTCCGCAGCGGCTACATTGCTGTTGCAGCTTCGAGCGTGGCATGATCAACGCGACGCAGTCACGGTTGTTTCGGCGAGGTGGCAGCCAGCCACGCACGAACCTCCGCCATGGCCTCTTCGTAGGGCATCTTCTGGCCGCCGTTCTCCGCGGCGGCGTACGCCGCCTCGCCCAGCGTGCTCCGCGCCAGCGCGATCAGCGGTGTGACGACGGTATCGCTGGGGTTGGCGGCGAATCCCTGACGGAGGCTCTCGGCCGTCGACGCGCCGTGACAGCGTGCCGCCCGTTCCCATTCGCTTCGGGTCGCCGCCAGCGCGGCGGCGATGCGCAGGATTTCCAGGCCGGAAGACTTGGAGCCGATTTCCTCGACGATCGCCAGCGCATCGGACAGCAATGCGGCCGCGCGGTCGACCCGCTTGCGGCGGATCGATACCAGCGCGAGGTCGCATTGCAACGAGGCGATGGTATTGCGGTAGCCGTGCTGACGGGAGAGCGCGAGCGATCGTTCGAAAAACACCTCCGCGGCGTCCGCATCGCCTTCAGTGTTGCATAGCCGTCCGAGCGAGCCCAGCGCATTGGTGACGCGAAGCGAGTCACCCAAGGCTTCGGCCAGCGCGAGCGATTCCTCGAAGCAACTTCGAGCCTCGGCCAGTTCGCCTTTTTCGCTGAAGATCGTGCCCAACAGCACCAGCGCCGCCGCGATGCGCTGTCGGTCGCCGAGCTCGCGCCCGATCGCCAGACTCTCCTCGACGTACACCTGCGCCTCGTCGTAGCGCCCCATCGCCCGGCCGAGGTTGCCCGCCGCGTAGAGCGCGCGGCAGCGGGCGAAGCTGCGCGCCCGCGCGGCCGGCCGCTCGAGCGCTTCGACGGTCACCTGGTGGCCCAGGCGCAGCATGCCGCGGCGCATCCAGTAGAGCTGCACGGCGAGGAGGAGGCGCAGCCCCGAGTCGGCTCGCGCATCGGCCAACCCGCACCATGCGTGCGCCGCGAGCAGGTTCTCGCGCTCCTCGTCCAGTCGCGCGAGCCAGTCTCCCTGGTCCGGGCCGTACAGTTTCCCGTCCGCCTCGCCGACCAGCGCGAGATAGAAATCCAGGTGTCGCGTGCGCGCCGCTTCCTCCTGCTCCTCCGACACCAGCAGCAGCTCGTGCGCATACTGCCGCACCGTCTCCAGCAGCCGGTAGCGATTGCGTTTGGCGTCGAACTCCACGAGGGACTTGTCGACCAGCTGGGTCAGCAGCTCGAGGATGTCCGCACTGTCGATCTCGGGTCCCGCGCCCACGACCTCGGCGCCTTCCAGCGAAAACCCGCCCGCGAACACCGCCATGCTTCGCAACAGGGCGCGCTCCGCCTCGGTGAGCAGGTTGTAGCTCCAGTCGATGCACGCGCGCAGCGTCTGCTGGCGCGGTAGCACCGTCCGGCTGCCTCCGGTCAGGACGCGAAAGCGGTCGCTCAGTCGCTCGGCAATCGTCTCGACCGGAAGGTTGCGCACGCGCGCTGCCGCCAGTTCGAGCGCGAGCGGAATGCCGTCCAGACAATGGCAGATGGCGGCGACTGCCGTCGCGTTGCCATCCGTCAGTCGAAAGTCAGGCATCATCGCGGCCGCACGGTCGTTGAACAGCCGCACGGAATCGTATTGCGTCAACGCCTCGAGCGGTGGGGCGCGGTGCAGCTCCGGGACCGCGAGCGCGGGCACGTGATAGGTCACTTCGCCAGCCGCGCGCAGCGGCTCACGGCTCGTCGCCAGGAGTTTCAACCGCGGTCCCGCCTGCAGCAAGGACGCGACCAGCGCCGCGCATGCATCGAGCAGGTGCTCGCAATTGTCGAGCACCAGCAGCAGCTTCCGGTCCTCGACATATTTCGCCAGCGCATCCTGCACCGGGTGCCCCGGCTCTTCCTTGACGCCCAGCGCCGACGCGACCGCCAGCGCGACGCGCTGGCCATCGGCAAGCGGCGCCAGTTCCACGAACCATACGCCGTCGGGGTAGTCGTCGATGACGTCCGCGGCGACCTGCAGCGCCAGGCGTGTCTTGCCCAGACCGCCCATGCCCAGCAGTGTCAGCAGGCGGGCATTGGCGAGCATTGCCTTGGTCTCCGCCATCGGTCCCTCGCGACCGACGAACGAGGTCACTTGCTGGGGCAGGTTGTTCGGCGCCGCCAGAAGCGAGCGCAGCGCGGGGAAGCTCCGGCGCAGCGAAGGATGCGCAACCTGGTACACGCGCTCGGGCTGCGACAGATCGCGCAACCGTATCGAGCCCAGATCGAGCAGCTCCACGCCGTCAGGCAGACGACGGATCAAGAGGTTAGCAACGGCCTGCGAAAGCAGTATCTGGCCGCCGTGCGCGGAACTCATGATGCGCGCGGCGCGATTGACGACGCTGCCGAAGAAATCGTTGTCGCGGCGTTCGACGACGCCGATGTCCACGCCGCAGCGGACGCGCAATGCAATGCCGTGCGTATTGGCCGGGTCGGCGAGCGCGGACTGCAGCGCCAGCGTGGCACGGAGCGCATCGGCGGGATCGACAAATGCGGCGTACATGCCGTCGCCGGTCATCTTCACGACTTCGCCGTGATTTGCCTCGACGGCCGCGCGACAAATGCCGTCGTGTTGTGCCAGCGCCGCTTGCATCCGACCCGGCTCCTGCTCCCACAGCCTGGAGCTGCCCTCGATATCCGTGAACAGAAAGGTCGTGATCATCGCGCTGTCCGGGATCCACGCGTGCCGCAGGGCTTCAGATGCACTGCCCGATGCCGTACCTCTAGGACGCTAGACGCTTGAGCACGAACGCGGGCACCGGCGCCGCGTAACCCTTGAGCGTCAACGGTCCAATACTATCAACTTCAGCCGCGTCGCCCAGTGCCGCGCGCGTGCGCCGGTCGATCAGGATCTGGCCGCTTTGCGCTTCATCGCACAGCCGCGAGGCCAGATTGACCATGCTGCCGATCGCCGAGTAGTCCAGTCGTCCTTCGAAGCCGAACGCGCCCAAGGTGGCGAAACCCTGCGCGATGCCGATGCCCAGCGCCAGGTCGTTACCGAGCTTCAGCCAGCGCTCGCGCAACGGCGCAAATCCCGTCTGCATCGCCAGCGCCATGCTCGCGGCACGCTTGCCCGGCTCGGGAATCGGCACCGGATCGTTGAAGAAGATGAGGATGCCGTCGCCGGCGAAGCGATCGAGCGTGCCCTCGTGCGCGGTGACGATAGCGCCCATCGCTTGCTGGTAGTCGCGCAGCACGGACTCGACTTCCTCCGGTTCGGCGCTGTCGGTGAAGGCGGTGAATCCGCGCAAATCGGTGAACACGTAGCAGATTTCGCGCCGGTGCGGAGTGAGGATCGATTTTTCGCCGGAATTGACGATGGCTTCGGCCACGGCGGGCGAGAAGAATCGCTTCAATTGCGACATGCGATCGAGCTGTGCGACTTGTTCGTCGACGCGCTGTTCGAGCTTGAGGTTCCAGTCCTTGAGCGCGGCCGCCTGGAGCTTGACTTCATCCTGCAGCGTCTTGACCCGCAGCAGCGAGCGCACCCGCGCGAACAGTTCCGGCTGGTTGATCGGCTTGGACAGGAAATCGTCGGCGCCGGCTTCGATGCCCTTGACCCGCTCCTGCTGCGGATCGAGCGACGTGACCATGACTACCGGCAGCAGCGCGGTCTCCGGATCGGCGCGTATGCGCGCACAGACTTCGTAGCCGGACAGCCCCGGCATCATGACGTCGAGCAGCACCAGGTCGGGCTTCTCGATGGGCAGCTTCGCCAGCGCTTCCTCGCCCGTCGCCGCCGTCGCCACCGCATAGCCTTTCACGCCGAGCAGATCGGCGAGCAGCTTGACGTTGTGCGGGGTGTCGTCGACTACCATCACCTTGGCGGGTGTAGTCACTGCGGCTTGCCCTCCAGGGCAAGGCGCACGGCGTCCAGGAATTCTTTCAGGTTGATCGGCTTGCCGACGTACATGTCGAACCCTGCCTCCATGATCTGCTTGCGGTCCTGCTGCATCACCGAGGCAGTCACGGCGATCACGGGAATCTTCGCGGTGACCGGATTGGCGCGCATCAGACCCAAGGCTTCGATGCCGTTGATTCCGGGCAGCTGGATGTCCATCAGCACCAGATCGGGCTTGTGCTCGATGGCGAGCTTGACGCCATCTTCGCCGGTCACGGCCTCGAGCGTTTGGTAGCCCTTGACCTGCAGCACGTCGCGCACCAGCTTGAGGTTCCGCTCATTGTCTTCGACGATCAGGATCAAGCTCATGAGCGCCCTCCTTGTAAACGTGCAACAACTGATACGGCGTCGTGTCGGCCGCGACCAATCGCTAGGCGACGCGACCTTCGGTCCTTAACTTCGCTCGCCTTGCTCATGGCTTCACCGGTATGGTGAAAGTGAAGGTCGAACCTTGGCCGGGTTCGCTTTCGAGCCAGATGCGCCCACCGTGCAGCTCGACAAAGCGCTTGGTGAGAGCAAGGCCGAGTCCGGTGCCTTCCTGCTTGCTCGTGTAGTTCCTGCCGACCTGCCGGAATTCCTCGAATACGGCTGCCTGATCCTCGGGCGCGATGCCGATGCCGGTGTCGTGTACCGCGACCACGACGTTGTCGTCCTCGAGGCGTGCCGACACGTCGATGCGGCCATTGTCCGGGGTGAACTTGACCGCGTTCGACAGAAGGTTGAGCAGGATCTGCTTGAACTTGCGCTCGTCCGCAGTGATCTCGGTGAGATTCGGGTCCACCTGCTGGCCCAAGGCGATACCGTGGCTTTGCGCTCGTTCGCGCACCAGGGTCATCGCATTGGACACCGCGGAGGCAATGTCGAAGGTCGACGGCTCGAGGTCCATGCGACCCGCTTCGACCTTGGACAGGTCGAGGATGTCGTTGATCAGAATGAGCAGGTGCTTGCCCGAGCTGAAGATGTCCTTCAGGTAGTCCTCCTGCTTGGCGTTCAGCTCGCCGAACAATTTTTCGAGCAGGACCTCCGAGAAACCGATGATGGCGTTCAGCGGCGTGCGCAGTTCGTGCGACATGTTGGCGAGGAACTCGGACTTGTGCTTGTTCGCGACCTCGAGCTGCTGGCTCTTGTCCTGGATTTCGTTGAACAGGCGCACGTTTTCGATCGCGATGGCTGCCTGGTCGCCGAAGGTTTTAAGCAGAGCGATTTCCCGCTCGTTGAATGGCCGCAGTTCCTTGCGTCGAAGCAGGATCGTGCCGAAGGGCTGGCCCTCGCGGTACAGCGGCGTCACGAGCATCGTGCGGTTGCCGAAGCGTTGCGCGATTTCGGCGCCGAGCGGATATTCATTCGCTTCGGCCAGGATGTCGTGGACGTGAATCGTCTTTTGCTCGAGTACCGCGCGGCCGGAAGTGGAATCGCGAGTGATCGGCAGCGTCTCGAGCGCGACGGTTTCCTCCTCGGTCATGCCTTCCGACGCGACGTGGCGTAGCGTATCGCCATCGGTCAGGTAGATCGACGCCGCCGCGGCGTCGCACAAGTGGAGCGCGCGGCCGGCGATGGCGTCCAGCACCGGCTTGACGTCGGTGGGCGAGCTGGCGATGACCCGCAGGATTTCGCTGATCGCAGTCTGCTGATCCAGCGTTTCCTTGGTCTCGTTGAACAGCCGTACGTTGTCGATCGCGATCGCTGCCTGTCGGGCGAAGGTCTCGACCAACGCAACCTGACCCGGAGAGAACAGCCGGGGCTCGCGCCGGAACAGGAAGATGCCGCCGTAAGCACCACCTTCGCGCATCAGCGGGACCGCCAGGACTGCCCGCGCGGCCAGAGGCAGTACGCTATCGCGTGAGTCGGGGTATTCGGTTTCGAGCAGGGGCAGGACGTCCTCATGGTGAATCGTCTGCCGGTCGATCGCGGCACGACCGGTGATCACCGACCGTTTCAGCGGTATGGGCTTGCCCGGTTGCGGCAGCGGCACCTGCTCCACCGAGTATTCTGCCGTGGGGTGCAGCACATCGCCGTCGATGAGCAGAACCCGCGCGTAAGGCGCATCGCAGAGGTGCGCGGCGCGTTCCGCAACCGCCTGGAGCACCGGCTGCACGTCCGTCGGCGAACTGGATATGACGCGCAGTATCTCGCTGATCGCGGTCTGCTGCTCGAGCGAATTTTTCAACTCACTGGTGCGCTCCTCGACCTTGCGCTCGAGTCCGGCGTAGGAATCGCGCAGCTGCACCGACATCGTGTTGAAGCGATTGGCGAGCGCCTCCAGCTCGTCGCCGGTGTGGACCTCGATCTTCTGGTCGAGCTGTCCCGCGCCAATGCGTTGCGCACCTTCCTCCAGCGTACGAATGGGGCGCACCATGCCGCGCGCGAGCGCCAGCGCGCCCAGAGCCGAGAGCACCATGCCAGCCAGTATCAACAGGCCCGTGCGTATGATCGACGCGTAGAGCTTGGCGTAGACTTCCGCGACCGGCTGCTCGACGAACACGTGCCAGCGCAGCGCCGGAATCGGCGCCACCGATGTCAGCACTTCGGTGCCGGCCAGGTCGACCGACACCATGGCGGGTTCGTTGGTGTCGGCCGGTGACGCGGCGAGAGCGGCCTTCACGTGCGGCAGTTGAGCCATCGGCGTCTTGCGCAGCACCAGGCCGATGTCCGGGTCCGCAATCAGGAAGCCGTTGCCGTCGAGCACGTAGGCCTTGCCCTTTTCGCCGATCTTGATTCGCGACACGACATCCCAGATGAACTTGAGGTTCACTTCCGCGATGGTGACCGGGCCCTTGTCGCTGGGCCGGATGGCGATCGTCATGTACGGCTCGGTTTCCTTGCGGAAGTACACCGGGCCGAACCAGGGCTGGCCTCGCCTGGCGTTGAGAAACGCGTCTTCCTTTGAACGGTCCTTGCCGGAATTGATGTTGTCCATGCCGAGGCGAGAGACCGCGATCTGCTCACGGCCTTCGGCGTCGAGCTGCGAGATGTCCGTCACTTCCGGCGCCTGCCGCAGCAGCTTGAGGAATTCGATGCGTCGCAGCTCGACGTCGTTGGCATCGAGTTGCGGCAGTGCCGCGTAGGCGAGTTGCTGCTCGATCTGGTGAATGTACTGCTCGATGCGCGACGCCGCGCCGATGGCCTTTTCGTGCTGCAGGCTGGCGAGCGCGGACTTGGTTTCCTGGTAGGTGAAGTAGATGCTGATCGCGCTCGACGCGAGCAGCGCGATCATCACCAGCGACAGGATGAGGATCAGGTACTTGCGGAACAGCCGGCCGCGGCTGATGCGCCGCGGGGCGGCGACCATTTCGGGAGCGGGGAGCGGGGTGGAGGCCATCGGGTCAGCGACTCAATAGAAGCGCGCAACGTCCAGACCAGCCGCTTTCCCGGCGGCAGCCATGCTCTTGTCCGCCGTTGCCAGCCACTGGCATTGAATGCTTTGGGCTATCGCCAGATGCAAAGCGTCGAGGGTTCGCAACGCGTAGCGACCAAGTCGCGTCAGTAGCGTGAGCGCAGCGATCAGATGCTCGTCGGCCACCGGATAGACTTGCAGGAATCCCGCGCTGACATCCTTCTCGAACGACGCATATACCCGCGATTCGATGGATCGGGTCACTTCGCCCGCGCGCCGGCGACGTGCAAGCAGGCAGCGGAATTCGACGACGGTCAGTCGGCTGATCGCTGCCGTGGGTTGCTCCCGGACGAAAGCCTCGAACTCCTCGGCGAATGGCTCGTTGAGGTACCACTTGGCGAGCGCGCTGGTGTCGAGATACGGTCCCACTAGCGTTCATCCCGTTCCGCCCGAATGTGCACTTCGCTGCCATGCGTCAAGCGGGGCATGCTGGCGCGCAGATCGGCATGCGACGGCATGCGCTGCTGGCTTCGCAACGGGAGCAGGCGCGCGATCGGCCGGCCGCGGCGGGTGACCACCACCTCGCCCTCGCGCGAAACGAGCTCGTCGAGCTGCGTCAACTCCTTGCGGATCTCGCGGATGCTCAGGTTCTTCATGGCAGGTTCCCAATGTGGCACAACTATATCAATTGTGTCACAGCATGCCGTCCATCGCAAACAAGCTGCAGGGTGGTTGCATGCAGCCAGTAAATGGCGTCCAGTAAATGGCGTCAGACTCGACTTTCCGGGTGTCACTGAATCACCTCGTCCGCACGCAGCAGGACCGACTGCGGGACCGTGAGGCCCAACGCCTTGGCGGTTTTGAGATTGACGGCGAGCACATACCTGGAAGGCTGCTCGAACGGCAGTTCGGCCGGCTTGGCGCCCTTCAGAATCTTGTCGACATAGGTCGCGATGCGCCGGAAATTGTCGACGATATCGGGCCCATAGCTCATCAGTCCGCCGCCCATCGGGTACTGACGGATCAGGTAGATCGACGCCAGCCGGTACTTCAGCGCTGCCTGCGCGATCTGTTGCAGCTGCTGGACGAAGAACGTATCGCCAAACAGCATGACCGCGTCGGCGTGCGCCTGCGCCAATGCGGCGAAGCCAGGCTCGATCTCCGCGACCGTCCCGGCATCTGCCAGCACAACCTGTACCCCGATCTTCTGCGCCGGCATCATGACGCGCTTCATTTGCGTTGGATGGGTCACGTTGTCCGGATTCAACAGGACGCCGAGCCGGGACAATTTCGGCACCGCCGATTTGAGCAGCTCGAGCTGTTTTGCGCCGAGATCGGCCGCGGTATCGGTCAGGCCGGTGAAGTTTCCACCTGGCCGCGCCAGGCTTGCGGCGAGGCCTTCGATGACCGGGTCGGTCGTCACCGTGACGATGACGGGAATCGAGTTCGTGGCAAAGCGCAACGCGCTGTACACCGGGCTTCCCGTGGCGACGATGACATCGACGTTCGCTCGCACCAGTTCTGCCGCCAAAGCGGGAAGCTGATCGATCTTCCCGTCTCCGAAGCGCGCCTCGATGACGATATTCTTTCCGTCGACATAGCCAAGCTCGCGCATGCCCTGGACAAACGCGTCGTAACGACCGGTATCCAGCGCGGATTGTCGGGTGCCGAAATAGAAGAAGGCGACGCGCCACACCTTGCCCTGCGCTTGAGCATGCGCGCCGAGGGGCAGGGCGAGTGCGCCACCAGCAGCGCTGGCCAGGAATGTTCGTCGATCCATCACTGGATCACCTCGTCCGCGCGCAGCAGCAACGCCTGTGGGATGGTGAGTCCAAGCGCTTTCGCAGTCTTGAGGTTGATCACGAACTCGAACTTGGTCGGCTGTTCGATTGGCAGATCGCCGGGCTTTGCCCCTCGGAGAATCTTGTCGACGAGGAATGCGGTGCGGCGAAACATCTCGGGCGTAGTGGGTCCGTAGGATGCGAGCCCACCCGCCGTCACTCTCTCCCGGTTCTCCGCCATCGTCGGCAGCATGTGCTTCAGCGCGAGGCGCGCGATCTCATCGCGCATGGTGTAGAAGATCGGATCTCCGCGGACGATCAGCGCTTCGGCCCGCTGCCGCGTCAATTGCGCAAACGCCGGTTCCAACGCGGCCGGGTTGGCCACCTCGACGAAGATGGGCTGCATCTGCAGCGTGCGGAAGGTGACTTCGTAGTCTTTCCTGACCAGTTGCCAGTACTGATTGCCCGGGTCGACAAGTTCACCGATGCGCGTGATCTTGGGAAACAGCTCACGGAGAAGTTCCAGGCGCTTCGCTGCCAGCTCGGGCGCTATGGTGCTCATGCCAGTGATATTTCCGCCGGGTCGCGACATGCTTGCGACAAGCCCGAGTCGAACCGGGTCCCCGGTGGTGGCCACGATAGGAATGGTCGTCGTTGCATTCTTCGCAGCAATGGCCCCAACGGCACCAAATGTCACGATGACATCGACCTTCCGTTGTACGAGTTCCACCGCAAGTGCGTCCGCAAGCCCAGGCTCGCCGCCCGAACCACGCAACTCGATCATCAAGTTCTGGCCCTCGACCCAGCCATACTCGCGTAGAACGTCAGTAAAGACCGCGGGTATGCTGGACCCAGCGCCGCTCGACAGGAAGCCGATGCGACGAATCTGCGCCGGCTGCTGCGCGGTGGCGACAAGTGGACTGACGAGCGCGCCACTGGCCAATGCTCCGATGAATGTACGGCGCGTGATCACCGGATCACCTCGTCCGCCCGTGCGATCAGGCCCACGGGAACATCCATGTGAAGCGCCTTGGCCGTCCGCAGGTTGATCACGAATTCGAATTTCGTCGGCAACTCGATCGGAAGATCGCCCGGCTTCGCGCCTTTCAGGATTCGCTGGACATAGCTCGCAGAGCGCCTAGCGAACGCTGTCACGTCCGCTCCATAACTCGCGAGAATGCCTGCCTCGGTCAACGTCCGCCCGGTGCTGAATACCGGCAACTGGTCCACTAACGAGAGTTCTGCAACGCGGCCTGCGTTGGAAAGGAAAAACGTGTCGCTCGGTACCAGCGTCGCGTCCGGTCGCTCGATCTTGAGCAAGGCGAAGGCGCGGTCCAGGTCCTCCCGCGTCCGGACTTCGATGACGCGAGCGAGAAGATTCTGTCGCGCGGCAGCGATGAGCGTCTCGCCCAGCCGCAGTTGCTGCGAAATGGCGTTTGCGGGATCCCACAGTACGGCGATACGCTCGGCTCGCGGCAGAAACTGGTGCAAGACGTCAAACAATTTATTGACCGCGGCGATCGACAGGCTCGCCGTCCCGGTAACATTGCCGCCGGGCCGCGCGAGGTTGCCGACCAGTCCCGACGCGACCAGGTCGGTGGCACCGACCGTCACGATTGGTATCGTGGATGTGGCTTGCTTCGCGGCGATCGCGGCTGCAGTAACGATCGCAACGATGACGTCCGGCCGATTCTTCACGAGCTCCGCCGCCAGCGCCGGCAGTCGCGCGAAATCGCCTTCCGCCGAGCGGCGATCGACGGTGATGTTCTTGCCCTCGACATAGCCCAGATCGCGCATCCCCTCCCAGAATGCCGGCTCGCGGGGATTAGGTCCCGGTGCAAGAACGCCTATCCGCGGCATCGCGCCGCTGCGCTGCGCAGGGACGTCGAACGAAGCACCGAGGAGCGCGAGTCCGACGCCGCGCACGAATTGTCGACGATCGGTCACCGGATCACCTCGTCCGCCCGCGCGATCACGGCCGCTGGAACGTCGATGCCAAGCGCCTTGGCCGTGCGCAGGTTGATGACCAGTTCGAATTTCGTCGGCTGCTCCACCGCAAGGTCGCCCGGTTTCGCGCCTCTGAGGATTTTTTGCACGAAGATTGCCGAGCGCTGGCCGATGGCGACAAGGTCCGGCCCGTAGCTGGCCAACCAGCCAGCCTCCGTAAATGGGCGTGAACCGCTGAACACCGGCAGACGCTGGGCCAGCGCAAGCTCGGAAAGGCGTGCCCCGTGGGCGGTGAAAAACGGGTCCTGCATGACTACGACGGCATCCGGTCGCTCGCCTTCCAGCGCCGCGAAGGTCTGATCGAGCTGGTGCCGCGTCTGGACTTCGAGGAGGCGCAGCAGCATTTGAAGCCGGGAGGCGGCGCCAAACGCCTCGCTCACCATGAGTTGCTGGAAATTCGCGTTGGCGGGATTCCACAGCGCCACCACGCGCCTGGCGTTGGGCAGCAGCTGGCGGATGAGCTCGAATTCCTTGCCGACCGCAGCGTTCACTTGGCTGGCCGTTCCGGTGACGTTGCCACCGGGGCGGGCGAGGTTGCCGACCAGACCGGACGCAACGGGATCGGAAACGCCGACCATCACGATCGGTATCGTCGCGGTTGCCTGCTTCGCGGCGATCGCGGGGGCCGAGGCGATCGCGACGATGATGTCCGGCCGATTCTTCACGAGCTCCACCGCCAGCGCCGGCAGTCTTGCGAAGTCGCCTTCCGCGGAGTGGCGATCGACCACGATGTTCTTGCCGTCGACGTAGGCCAACTCGCGCATCGCCGGCCAGAACCCGCGCTCGAAGGGACTGGGTCCCGATGTGAGCAAGCCGATGCGCGGCAAGCTACCTGCGCGCTGAGCGTCCACCCGCAACGACGTGCCGAGCAGCGCGAGCGCGCTCGTGCGCATGAAGGTTCGCCGGCTGGTCACTTGACCACCTCGTCCGCGCGCAGTAGCAACGATTGAGGGATGTTAAGGCCAAGCGCCTTTGCAGTCTTTAGGTTGATGGCCATGAAGTACCTTGCCGGCTGCTCGAACGGCAGCTCACCCGGTTTCGCGCCTTTGAGGATCTTGTCCACGTAGATCGCGGCGCGCCGAAAATTGTCGGTGAGGTCGGCCCCATAGCTCATCAGGCCGCCGGCTTCCACGTATTCGTGCAGGTTGTACATCGCCGGCAGCCGCTGCTTCGTCGCGGCTTGCGTGATTTGCAGCGACTGCTGCGTGAAGAACGTATCGGCGGGCACGATGACGGCTTCGGCGCGGTACTGCACCAGCGACGCGAAGCCTGCATCGATTTCCGCGATCGTGCCTGCCTCCGCCAGCACGACCTGTACTCCGACCTTCTGGGCGGCCAGAATCAGCCGCTTCATCTGGACCGGGTGCGTCACATTGTCCGGATTGAGGAGCAAGCCGACCCGGGACAATTGGGGCACGACCGACTTGAGCAGCTCGAGTTGCTTCGGACCCAGATCGACCGCGGTGTCGGCCAGACCGGTGAAGTTGCCGCCGGGCCGAGCCAGGCTTGCGGCCATGCCCGCGGTCACCGGATCGTTGGTGACGGTGATGACCACGGGAATGCTGGTCGTGGCGTGCTGCAAGGCACGGTAAGCGACGCTGCCCGTTGCCACGATAACGTCGACTTTCGCCTGCACAAGCTCCGCCGCGAGTGCGGGAGCGTGGTCGAGTTTTCCGTCGGCAAAGCGTGCCTCGATGGTGAGATTCTTGCCCTCGACGTAACCGAGCTCGCTCATCGCCTTCACGAACGCATCATAGCGGCCGGTGTCCTGCGCCGACTGGCGCGAACCGAAGTAGAAAAAGCCGATGCGCCATACCTTGGCCGCGTGTTGCGCGAAGGCACGGAGCGGGACGGCGAGCAGTCCGCCTGCGGCGACGGTGCAATGAACGCTGCGACGGTCCAACACTTGGCGAAATGGGGTCGGCCCCCGGTCTCCGCGCATTGTCACTGGATTACCTCGTCCGCGCGCAGCAGCAGCGACTGCGGGAACGTCACGCCAAGCGCCTTTGCAGTCTTTAGATTGATGACGAGATCGAGTTTGGTCGGCTGCTCGACGGGCAAGTCGCCGGGATTTGCCCCCTTGAGGATGCTGGTCCACGTAAGTCGCAGCGCGCTGCGCCTGGGTGGCATCATTGATGCTATAGCTCATCAGTCCACCGGCTTGCGTCAGTACGCGCAACTCCAGTAGATACCGGGAATCCGCAGCTCCGGCGACAAGATCCACGATCTGGCGCCGCAGCTCGGTGCTGCTGGGGCTGACCGCAATGTAGACGGCCTGCGCGTGAAAATCCCGTGACAAGGCTGCAGCGCGCTTCGTAGTCGCTTAGAACAGTCTTGGCATCTGAACGTTTTGATCTCAAATCCGAACACGCTTCGCCGCATCGCGCCAGTGCCGCAAGTTCTGCCGGAGTGTCCGGGATGTCCGGCTTCACGACCCCACGACTGCCACCGCGATGCACTTGCGGGAAAAATCCTCGAGCATTCAATAGTTTCAAGTCGTCTCTACCGCCTGAAGCTGAGAGCTCGATGCTCATCGTCGTCAAACCGGTCAGATTGCCACCGGGACGAGCGAGACTCTTCACTATTCCGAAGACCCACCGGATCGGACACGTTGACGGCGACAATAGGAACGGTTTGCGTCGCTTTGGCGAGCGCGATCGCGACACGCGCGCCGGAAGTTACAATGACGTCGGGCTTTGCGGCAGCCAGTTCCTTCGCGTACGCTTGCAACCGGCTCGGCGTCTTCCCCCGCGTATTGGTCCTTTCGTCGCAAGCGCACATTCCCGTTTTGGTGATAGCCCATGCGCGTGCCAGGGTGACCCGCATCAACTCGAATCGGCGGGCAGCCGGTTGGCCTTCGGCGCAAGAAATGCCACGTAATAGATGCGTCCTGGCGACTGCGCTGACAGGCGTGAGCAATGACTTGCGAGGATGCCGAGCGACATAAACAGTCCGTCGGCGCCAGACGTTCACTGAATCACCTCGTCCGCGCGCAGCAGCACCGACTGCGGAATGGTGAGCCCAAGCGTTTTCGCCGTCCGGAGATTTATGGCGAATTCGTACTTGGTGGGCTGTTCGGCCGCCACTTCCGCGGCCGGCGCCCCTTTGAGAATGCGCTCGATGGTTGCCGCCGTGCGCTGAAAAAACACATCGAGATTGGGGCCATAAGCCATCAATCCACCCGCCACGACAAATGGACGGAACGGTGAAATCGCAGGAACGCGATTGCGCAGCGTGAACTCGGCAAAGCGCGCTGAGTACTGGAACGCAGTCGGCGAGGAAAGGACGACAAACGCTTGCGTTCGCGCGCGGATGGCCGCGTTTACCGCCGCATCGAAGTCGCTCCATTGTTCTACCGGAACGGTCTGCACTTCAACGGAAAATGTCGATGCCGCGGCCTGGTTCGCCGCGAGCTGGGACTTGCCACTTGAGGTATCCCACAGCAGACTGACCCGGCGCAGCCCGGGAACGGCCTCGTGCAGCAGCTGCAGCCATTTTGCGGACATCGCGGTCGTGTCGAGAAAGAATCCAGTGACGTTTCCTCCGGGCCGGGACATGCTCTTCACCCATCCGCTTTGCACCGGGTCCGATTCGATATCGATCGCCACGATGGGAATCGTGCGGGTCGCGCCCATTGCGGCCCTCACTCCTGCCGGGCCCACGACCAGCAGGACGTCGACGTTGGCGCGCACCAGATCGGCGGCGAGCGATGGCAGCGTCTCCGGCTTGCCGTTGCCGGAGCGAAGTTCAAACGCAATGTTCTTGCCTTCCACATAGCCACGATCGGCGAGGCCTGCAACCAGCACCTTGTACACCGTGCTGGCCTCCACGCTCGCCGGATGCAGAATGCCCAGCCGCGGCACGGCGCGCGCGGGTTGTGCGCGCGCGGCAAAGGGGAGGGTCGCGGCCCCGGCGCCGAGCAGCAACAACGACTGGCGGCGCGTGGTCATTGGATCACCTCGTCCGCGCGCAGCAGCAGCGATTGCGGAATCGTGATGCCGAGCGTCTTCGCGGTCTTGGCATTCAACGCCAATTCGATCTTCGTCGACTGCACAATCGGCAACTCAGCCGGCTTGGCGCCGCCGAGGATCTTGCCAACGTAGATGCCCGCCAGGCGATAGGCTTCGGACAAGCTGGCACCATAGCTCATCAGGCCGCCGGCGGCGACGAAGTCGCGCAAATCGTAGATCGCCGGTACCGAGTGGCGCGCCGCCAACGCGACGATTTGTTCGCGCCGGGCGTTGAAGAAAATATCGGAATCCACGAGTAGCGCGTCGGGCTTTCGTTGCGCGAAGGTCGCGAAGGCCACGTCGATTTCCCGTTCGGTGGCCGCCTTCAAAAGCCACACCTGCAGCCCCAACGTGCGCGCGGTCTCCTGTAATCTCCGCACGCGGGATTCGATGGGGTTCCCACTCGGATTCACGACAAAGGCGATGACCTTGGCTTTGGGCAGCAGCGCGTGCAGCAACTCCAGCCGCTTTTCCCCCAACTCGGTGGCGAGAAAATTGACGCCGGTAAGGTTCCCGCCCGGATGACCCAGGCTCGCGACGAGTCCCATATTGACGGGGTCGCTGCCTGTCGTGAAGACGATTGGAATCGTCGAAGTCGCCGTCTTGGCGGCCTGTGCACCCCCACCAGCTGCAGTCGCAAAGAGAACCGCCACCTGTGCCTGGACCAGATCCGTCACTAGCGCGGGGAGTCGATCGAAGTGGCCCTCCGCCCAGCGAAAATCGATACGCACATTCTTGCCTTCGATATATCCGGTTTCGTTCAGGCCGCGGCGAAACCCGGCAACATACGGCGCAAACAGCGCGAGGGACGCACTGCCCAGAAACCCGATGACCGGCATTGCCGAATTCTGCGCATCGCTGCCTGTCGATGCTGCCTTTGGCGCCTCCACGAACTTTTTCGGCTCATCCTTTTGACCGCATCCGCATACGGCAACGAGCGCGACGATAAAAGCTCGCCGGTCCATTACTTGATCACCTCGTCCGCGCGCAGCAGCAGCGACTGCGGAATCGTCAGGCCGAGCGCCTTCGCAGTCTTGAGGTTGATCACCAGCTCGAACTTCGTCGGCTGCTCGACCGGCAGATCCGCGGGCCTGGCGCCCTTCAGGATTTTGTCCACGTAATACGCAGCGCGCCTGAACAAGTCCGGGAAGCGCGCCCCATAAGTCATGAGGCCGCCGGCCTCGGTGAAAGCGGTCTTGTTGTAAATGGCGGGTAACCTGCTCCGAAGCGCAAATTCTGCGATGCGAATTTGCTTGCCATCGAGCTCAGGCGTGGGAAGCGGCAAGAATGCGCTCGGATGCATTTTGCCTACTTCGGCGAGAGCCGGTTCGAGGTCGTCCGTGCCGCGGGTTTCAATCTTCTGCAGTTCCAATCTTAGAGAACGAGCCTCGACGACAATGCGTTCCATGGCGACGGCCGATGGCCGATGGGCGGGATTCCAGAGCACAGCCAGCGTGGTAAGACTCGGGACGACCTCCTTCAACAACTCCATCTGTTTCCCGACCAGCGCAAACGCAAGCGTTGTGACGCCGGTGACGTTTGCGCCCGGTCGCGCCAGGCTCTCGACGAGTCCCGTCCCGACGGGATCCCCCACCAAGGCCATGACGATGGGGACGGTACCGGTTGCGCGCTTGGCCGCTATGGTCGAACTCGTTCCCTCGGTCACGATCACGTCAACTTCAAGGCGGAGCAATTCCGTCGCAAGCGCCGGCAGGCGACCGTTTTCGCCATTTGCGTAACGATACTCGATTACTGCGTTTCTTCCTTCGACATAGCCAAGCTCGCGTAGTCCTTGCCGGAATGCCTCGACGTAAGCGGCGAGACCCGGAGTCGAAGGAGAACTGCTCCCAAGAAATCCGATCCGGTACACTTTGCCCACCGACTGGGCCAGGACGCCGGACGACGCGACGACGAAGGCGCTCGCTGATGTACCGATGAACGTTCGCCGGTCCATTACTGGATCACCTCGTCCGCGCGCAGCAGCAGCGATTGCGGAATCGCCAGGCCGAGCGCGTTCGCCGTCTTGAGGTTGATCACCAGCTCGAATTTCGTCGGCTGCTCGACAGGAAGATCTGCGGGTTTGGCGCCCCTCAAGATTTTGTCCACGTACTTCGCCGCGTTGCGAAAGCTCGCGACGATGTCAGGTCCGTAGCTTAACAACCCGCCGTCAACTACGTGCTCGCGCCACCCATACGCCACTGGCAAACGCGTGGGCTGCATCAGCGCTTGCAGCCGCACGCGTTCGTTTAGATACAGACTGTCCGGGGGCACCACGACGGCCTGCGATCGCTGTCCAACGATCTGCTCGATGGCGGCGCCGAGTTGCGTTGGCGTGCTGGCGACAACCTTGAGCGAAACCAGATTCAGCGCCGCGCAAGCGCTCTGGGCGGCGGACCAATTCACAACATATGAAGGACTGGTTTCGTTCAAGAGGATGGCGATGCGCCGAGCGCCTGGCGCGACCTCATGGAGGAACCCGATCCGCTTGCCGAGTATCTCTTCTTGCTGGTTGGTGACGCCGGTAATGTTGCCCCCCGGCTTAGCCAGGCTCGCGACAAATCCGTTGCCCACGGGGTTCGCGACACTCGCCATGACAATCGGTATGGTCTTCGTCGCCCGTTGTGCTGCGCGCGTGGGTGGCGGGCTCGAGGCCAGAATCAAGTCGACCTTCTGCCCAACCAGTTCGCCGGCCAGCGCGTCCAGTCGATCCATGTCGCCATTCGCAAAGACGAATCGATACTCGATATTCTTCCCTTCCAGCCAGCCGAGATCGCGCATTGCCTGCGTGAACGCGGCGAGCTGAGGGGCGATCGTGGGTTCTGCTGGGAAGGACAGGATCCCGACTCGACGGGGCGTCGAGACTGGTTGTGCGTGGGCAAGCGACCGCGCGATGACCAGGCCACTCGCAATACTCCCGATGAATGTGCGCCGGTCGATCACTGGATCACCTCGTCCGCGCGTAGCAGAACACTCTTCGGGATCGTGATTCCGAGCGCCTTCGCGGTCTTCAAGTTGATCATAAGCTGGAACTTGGTCACCTGCTCGACGGGAAGATCGGCGGGCTTGACGCCCTTCAGGATTTTGTCCACATATGTCGCCGCGTGGCGGTAGTTCGCGGCGAGGTCAGCGCCGTAGCTGAGCAGCCCGCCCACGACCACGTGCTCGCGCAATGCATGCACCACCGGTAGCCGGGTCGTCTGCATCAGCTCCTGCAACTTGACGCGCTCGGTAAGGTACATCCCGTCCGTGACCACCACGACGGCTTGCGATCGTTGTCGAACGATCTCTCCAACTGCGGTGTCAAGTTGCGCGGGCGTGTCGGCCACAACGCGCAGCGCAACGAGGCCCAACGCTGCACAAGCGCTCTGAGCGGCCGCCCAGAACACGGGATGCACGGGATTTGTCTCGTTCAACAGGATTGCGACGCGCCGGGCGCCGGGCACAACTTCATGCAGGACCCCAATCAGCTTGCCAAGCACTTCGTCATACAGGTTGGCAATGCCAGTGATGTTGCCACCCGGCTTGGCCAGGCTTGCGACAAACCCGTTGCCCACTGGATTGGCGACGTTTGCCATGACGATCGGTATTGTCTTTGTCGCCCGCTGAAGCGCACGCACGGTTGGGGCGCTCCCAGCGACGATTACCTCGGCTTTCTGCCTGATCAGTTCACTGGCCAAGACGTCCATGCGGTTCACGTCGCTATAGGCGTAGACGACTCGATACTCGACATTCTTCCCTTCCTGCCAGCCTAGATCGCGCATTCCCTGAATTAGTGCCGCTATAAGGTCGGGGGCGCTGGCTTCCGATCCGTACGCCAGCCATCCGACACGACGGATGGTCGCGGCTGACTGTCCATGGCTGAACCGGTGTGCGACGAGGAGGCCGATGCCACCCGCCAGCACAACACGACGGCGAGTGATCACTGGATCACCTTGCCGCATCGATGTGATACAATGTGATACACGAATTTCGCCGGAGCGACCATCATGCCACTGTCAGTGCGCTTGAAGCCCGAACTGGAGCAATTGCTCGACGCGGCCGCCCGACGCGAGCGCAAGAGTCGATCGGCAATTATCCACGAGGCGCTTGCCGCGCGCCTGCAGCCAATCAAGCCACGTTTGGGCGATGCGCTTCGAGGAGCGCTTGCCGGTGCGTCGGACGGCTTCGCGCTCGAGCGCAAGCAGCCGAGAAAGGCAGATCGACGCGCCTGGCGGCTTTGATGAGATTCATGCTCGATACCAATATTCTGGTGTACGTGCTCAATGTCAGGCCGCGTCACGAGGCGGTTATCGCGCGGTTCGACGCAGAGAATCCGGAAGACCTGGTGGTGTCGTCGATCACGCTTGCGGAGCTGCGCTACGGGATCGAGAAAAGCCAGCGCCGGGAGAGTAATCGCCGCGCAATGCATCGCGTGCTGCGCGCCCTGAATGTTGCCGCATTCGACGCGCGGGCGGCCGAAGCGTATGGCTCGGTCCGGGCAACACTCGAGGCGACGGGAAAGCCGGTGGGCCCGCTCGACACGCTGATCGCGGCGCACGCGCTGGCGCTCGACCTGACCCTTGTGACGAGCAACCTGCGTGAATTCTCCAGAATCCGCGGCCTTCGTGTCGAGAGCTGGATCGCGGGCTGACCGATTCACTGGATCACCTCGTCCGCCCGCAGCAGAACATCCTTCGGGATTGTGATTCCGAGCGACTTCGCGGTCTTCAAGTTGATCACCAGCTCGAACTTGGTCGCCTGCTCGACCGGAAGATCCGCGGGTTTGGCGCCCTTCAGAATCTTGTCCACATATTTCGCGGCGTGGCGGAAGCTCGCTGCGAGGTCGGCGTCGTAGCTGAGCAACCCGCCCGCGGCCACGTGACCGCGCAACCCATAAGCCACCGGCAGCCGGGTGGCCTGCATCAGCGCTTGCAGCTTCACGCGCTCGGCTAAGTACATACCGTCCGCGAGCACCACGACGGCCTGCGATCGTTGGCGAACGATTTCTCCGACGGCGGTGGCAAATTGCGCCGGCGCGTTGGCAACAACTCGCAGCGCAACGAGACCCAGACGCAGCGCAAGCGCTCTGCGCGGCCGCCCAGATACACGGCAGTTGCGGATTGCTTTCGTTCAACAGGACGGCGATGCGCCGGGCGCCGGGCGCGACCTCATGCAGGATCCCGATCAACTTGCCGATTACCTCATCGTACTGGTCGGTACTGCCGGTGATGTTGCCCCCCGGTCTGGCCAGGCTCGCGACAAACCCATTGCCCACCGGGTTGCCGACGTTCGCCATGACGATGGGTATCGTCTTCGTCGCCCGCTGTGCCACGCGCGTGGCCGTTGTGCTTGCCGGCCACGATCACCTCGACCTTCTGCTCGATCAGTTCGCCGGCCAGCGTCTTCAGGCGATCCACGTCGCCATCGGCGTAGACGAATCGATACTCGACGTTCTTCCCTTCCAGCCAGCCGAGATCCTGCATTCCCTGCGTGAACGCCGCGAGCATATGGGTGCCCGAGCTTTCTGAGCGATCTGCAGCATACCGACACGACGGATGGTCGCGACAGGCTGTCCGTAGCCGAGCCGGTGCGCGACGAGGAGGGCGCCGCCACCCGCCATTAAGACACTCCGGCGAGTGATCACTGGATCACCTCGTCCGCGCGCAGCAGCATGTCGTTGCGGGATCGTAATTGCCAAGCGACTTCGCGGTCTTGAGGTTGATCACCAGCTCGAACTTGGTCGCCTGCTCGACTGGGAAGATCCGCGGGCCTGGCGCCCTTCAGGATCTTGTCCACGTACTTCGCCGCGTTGCGGTAGTTCGCGGCGACTGTCATATCCATAGCTGAGCAACCCACCCGCGACCACGTTATCGCGCAATGCATACGCCGCTGGCAGCCGCGTGGTCTGCATCAGCTCTTGCAGCTTCGCGCGCTCGGTGAAGTACATGCTGTCCGAGGTCACCACGACGGCCTGCGACTCGTTGTCGAACCATCTCTCGACGGCGGCGCCGAGTTGCGCCGGCGTGCTGGCGACAACACGCAGCGCAACGAGGTCCAACGCGGCGCACGCGCTCTGGGCGCTGGCCCAGTACGCGGCTTGTAACGGATTGCTTTGTTCAACAGGACGGCGATGCGCCGGGCGCCGGGCGCGATCTCGTGCAGAATCCCGATCAGCTTGCCCAGCACCTCGTCCTGCTGGCTGGTGAAGCCGGTGATATTGCCACCTGGCTTGGCCAGACTGGCGACAAGCCCGGCGCCCACGGCGTTCCCGACGCCTGCCATGACGATGGGTACCGTCTTCGTCGCCCGCTGCGCCGCGTGGGCGCTTTGGCTGCTCCCGACCAGGATCACGTCGACTCTTTGCCCGATCAGTTCGCGGGCCAGGGCGTCCAAGCGGTCCACGTCGCCATCGGCGTAGACGAATCGATACTCGACGTTCTTCCCTTCCAGCCAGCCGAGATCCTGCATTCCCTGCGTGAAGGCCGCGCGCAGATGGGCATTCGTGGCTTCCGACGAGAACGCCAGGAACCCGACACGACGGATGGTCGCGGCAGGCTGTCCATGGCTGAGCCGGTGCGCGACGAGCAGGGCGACGCCACCCGCCAGCACGACACGACGGCGCGTGATCACTGGATCACCTCGATTCCGCGCGATGGATCAGTGCACGGCGCGCGAGCCTGGGTCCGTCGGCGGTTGTTGCTCACGGATGTCGGTACGTCGAAGCGATGGGTATAATGACGCGATACCCATTCCCGACATGGAGCGGCGGCATGAATTATCGCGACATTATCACCATTGAATCGGGAAAGCGCGGGGGCAAGCCTTGTATTCGCGGAATGCGGATTACAGTCTACGACGTGCTTGGGTATCTTGCGTCGGGGATGTCGCCGCAGCAAATTCTTGCTGACTTCCCAGATCTTACAGCCGAGGACATTCAAGCCTGTCTCGCCTACGCCGCTGACCGTGAGCGCACGCAGCTCACGGCAGGCGCGTGAAGCTGCTGTTCGATCAGAATCTATCACCGAGCCTCGTCGTGTTGCTCGCGGATGTTTTTCCGCAATCGCTGCACGTACGCGACGCCGGGCTTGCGCGGGCGGACGACGAGCAAGTATGGCGCTTCGCGCTGGAACGTGGCTTTGCCATCGTGACCAAAGACTCGGACTTTCAGGAACGGAGTCAATTCGCCGATTCAGCGCCCAAGATCGTCTGGATTCGACGTGGGAACTGCTCCACAAGTGAAACTGAAGCGATGCTAAGGAAACATGCGCCTCAGATTGAAACACTTGAATCAGAGCAGGCTGCCAGGTTCCTGATCTTGCTCTGAATAGCTGGGTAGCCGCGGCGCAGATCGTTGCGACTGATGCGTTCACTGGATCACCTCGTCCGCGCGCAGCAACAGCGGTGGCGGGATCGTCAGGCCAAGTGCCTTCGCGGTCCTCAGGTTGATCACCAGGTCGAACCTGGTCGGCTGCTCGACCGGCAGGTCGGCAGGATTCGCCCCGCGGAGAATCTTGGCGACGTAACTCGCGGCCCGCCGGAAGATATCCAGCAGATTCGGCCCGTTGGACATCAGCAATCCTGCTTCCGCGTACTCTTTGAGCAGGTGAATGCCAGGCAAGCGATGCTTGAGCGCCAATTCCGCGATCTGTTGCCGGCGCTGGTAGAACACCGCGTCGCCGACAAAAATGACTGCGCCGACCTTCCTTCCTGTTACTGCATCGAATGCGCCTGCGATGTCGTCAGGACTTCTAATGTCGACGACGTCGAGCGCCACATGCAGTTTTCGCGCGGTCGCTTCGATCGCCGCGAACGCAGTGCCGGAATTTGCCTGACGGAAAACGCCAACCCTGGACAGTTTGGGGACGATCTCCGTCAGCAGACCGAGATTCTTGCCCAGGATCTCCGGATTCGCGTCGACGGTCACCCCGGTGATGTTGCCGCCGGGCCGCGCGAGGCTCCCGATGAATCCGGCGCCGACAGGATCCTCCGCAAGGACCATGACGATCGGAATTGTCGTGGTTGCGCGCTTGGCGGCTGCGATGCTTGGATTGGTTCCAGCGACGATCACATCTACCTGCAGCCGCACCAGCTCGGCGGCAAGGTCCGGCAGCCGCTCCAATTGGCCATCAGCATGTCGTCGCTCGAACACGAAGTTGCGCCCCTCGACGACGCCCAGATCGCGCAGCCCTTCATTGAGCGCGCGGAGCAGTGGCGCCGCGGATTCGGCCGTTGGACTTGATAGCAAGCCGACCCGATAGGACTTGGCAGGCTGTCCGTAGCTCAGCCGTGGCACGATGAGCAGGCCGACGCCACTTGCCAGCAAGATCTTGCGGCGCGTCGTCACTGGATCACCTCGTCCGCGCGCAGAAGTACGTCCTTCGGAATGGCGATGCCGAGTGCTTTCGCCGTCTTGAGATTGATCACCAACTCGAATTTCCTCGGCTGCTCCACCGGAAGATCGGCGGGCTTGGCGCCTTTCAGGATCTTGTCCACGTATGACGCGACGAGGCGAGCCGCCGCCGACAGGTCAGCGGCGTAGCTGAGAAGTCCACCTGCGACCACGTGCTCGCGCCACGAATACGCTACCGGAAGCCGTGTCGTCTGCAGCAGCTCTTGGAGTCTGACGCGCTCGTTCAGGTAGGTCGGGTCCGCGACCACCACGACGGCCTGCGATCGCTGCCGGACAATCTGCTCGCTGGCGGCGCCGAATTGCGCCGGCCCGTTCGCGACCACGCGCAGCGCGACGAGGTCCAACGCGGAACAGGCGCGCTGGGCCGCAGCCCAAAACACGGCATGGTTCGGATTGTTTTCATTCAGCAAAATGGCGATGCGCCGTGCGCTGGGTGCAAGCTCGTGCAGAATCCCGATCAGCTTGCCTAGTATCTCGTCCGACTGGGTGGCAACCCCGGTGATGTTGCTTCCCGGTTTGGCCAGGCTTGCGACAAATCCGTTGCCCACTGCGTTGTTGACGGCCGTCATGACGATAGGAATGGTCTTCGTCGCCCGCTGCAGCGCGCGGGTGGACGTCGCGTTGCCGACCACGATCACGTCGACTTTCTGCGCGATCAGCCCGCTGGCCAAGGCATCCAGGCGATTCACGTCGCCATCGGCATAGACAGTTTGATACTCGACATTCTTCCCCTCCTGCCAGCCGAGATCGTGCATCCCCTGCTTGAACGCCGCATAGGCTTCAGCGGGACTGGTGATCGATCCGAGCGACACCGACGCGACACGACGGATCGCCGTAACTGGCTGTCCGACGCTGAGCCGGGGCGCGACAAGGAGGCTGATGCCACCTGCCAAAAGGACGCTGCGACGCGTGATCACTGAATCACCTCATCCGCGCGCAGCAGCATGTCCTTCGGAATGATGATGCCCAACGCCTTCGCCGTCTTGAGATTGATCACGAGCTCGAACTTCGTGGGCTGTTCGACCGGAAGATCCGCGGGTTTGGCACCCCTCAGAATCTTGTCCACGTAAATCGCAACGTTGCGGACGGTCGCGGGGAGGTCTACGCCGTAACTGAGCAGCCCACCCGCGACCACATGCTCGCGCGACGCGTACGCGACCGGCAAGTGCGTGGCCTGCAGCAGCTCGTGCAGCTTCACGCGCTCGTTCAGCAAGATGGCGTCCGGAGCGACCACGACGGCCTGCGCTCGCTGCCGGACGATCTCTCCGGCAGCGGCGCCGAAGTGCGCCGGCGAGTTGGCGACCGCGCGCAGCGCAACGAGGTCCAACGCAGCACAGCCCCTCTGCGCTGCGCCCCAGTACAGGGAGTAATTCGGGTTACTTTCGTTCAGCAGGATGGCGATGCGCTGGGCGCGTGGCGCGATCTCGTGCAGGGTTCCGATCAGTTTGCCGAGTACATCGTCACCCTGGGGGGACATCCCGGTGATATTGCCACCCGGCTTGGCCAGGCTTGCGACAAATCCGTTGCCCACTGGATTGTTGACGGCGGTCATGACGATCGGAATAGTTTTCGTCGCCCGCTGAACCGCGCGCGTACTCGTCGCGTTGCCGACCACGATCACCTCGACGTTCTGCCTGATCAGTTCGCCGGCAATAGCGTCCAAGCGGTTCACGTCGCCATCGGCGTAGACGGTCCGATACTCGACGTTCTTCCCCTGCAGCCACCCGAGATCCTGCATCTTTTGTTTGAACACCGCATAGAGTTCGGTGGGGCTGGTTTCCGATCCGATCGACAGCCACCCGACACGACGAATAGTCGCGATAGGCTGCCCGCGGCTAACGCGGTGCGCGACGAGCAGGCTGACGCCGCCTACCAAAAGAACGCTGCGGCGCGTGATCACTGGATCACCTCGTCCGCGCGCAACAACAGCGACTGCGGGATCGTGATGCCGAGTGTCTTCGCGGTCTTCACATTGATCACCAGTTCGAATTTGGTCGGCTGCTCGACCGGCAGGTCGCCTGGCTTGGCGCCCTTCAGAATCCTGTCGACAAACGAGCCCGCGTTCCGATACGCCTCGTCGATGCTTGGTCCGTACGACATGAATCCGCCGTCGTCGACACTGGTCCGCTGCCCGTAGACCGCAGGTAGCCGTGCGCGCGCTGCCAACGTGGTGATCCGCAGCCGTTCGCTGGCGAAGGTTGCATCCTCGAAAAGAACGACGGCCTCGGCACGGTCTTTGGTCATTTTCGCGAATGCTGCTTCGATCGACGCCGCGCCTTGCATCTCTGCGGGCAACACGACAAGGTGCAGCGTCGCAGCGGCCAGCACCGTTTCCTTCCAGGCGATGGCGTGGGCGGGATTGTCCTTGTTGATGAGTACCGCAACGCGCGACACGTTGGGCAGAACCTCCTTCAGAATCTCCAGGCGCTTGCCGGCGAGGGTGCTGCTCAGGAGGGTGACGCCGGTGATATTGCCGCCGGGTCGCGCCAGGTTCGTGACAAATCCGCTCGCTACCGGATCGTTGGCGACGGCCATCACGATCGGCACGGTACGCGTCACGCTCTTCGCCGCGCGGATCGCCTGATTGCCGGCGACGATGAGAATTACGGACTTGCCATCGACCAGCTCCTGCGCGAGGCGCGCGAGCTGGTCCTCGCGACCATCGGCAAAGCGATAGTCGATCACGACATCGCGCCCAGGAACGTAACCACGGTCACGCAGTCCCTGCTCGAGCGCATCGATATAGACCTTGGGCGGGACCGCGATGCGCAAGAAGCCAAGGCGGACGGGCGGTCCTGCCGCGCGCGCGCTTTGCCCACGCGCGCCAAACGGCAGCGACGCAAGCGCCAAGCCGAGGAGGGCAGTGGCGAACGCTCGCCGATCCATCAGCGAATCGCCTCGCCTGCCAGCATCAGCCGACGGCACAATTGACGGCGACACAGCTCTCGTGATACATACACCCATATGAAGACGACCGTAGAGCTTCCCGATTCGCTTCTCGATGAAGCGAAGCGCGTTGCCGCGCGCCAGGATACGACGCTGCGGGTGCTGATCATCGAGGGACTGCGGCGAGTCATTTCCGAGCGCAAGCGCACCCAGGCGTTTCGCCTGCGCAAGGCTTCGTTCCGCGGCAAGGGCCTGCAGCCCGACGTGGAAGGCGCCTCGTGGGAGCGTATCCGCGAGATGGCATATGAGAAACGCGGCGGATGATCGCCGTCGACACGAACATCCTGGTCTACGCCCATCGCGAGGACTCGCCGTGGCATGATGCCGCGCTCGTTCGGGTGGTGGAGCTGGCGGAAGGCCGCGAGCCCTGGGCGATTCCCTGGCCCTGCCTGCATGAGTTCCTGGCAATCGTCACGCACCCCAGGATCTATGCACCGCCGACTCCGCTGCCGGCTGCGCTCGAGCAGGTGGACGCGTGGCTGGCATCGCCGGGCCTGACCTTGCTGGCCGAGGCTGAGGGCTATTGGACCGAGCTCAAGACTTCGATGCGCGATGGACGGATCGCCGGGCCGCGGGTTCACGATGCGCGCGTGGCCGCGTTGTGCCAGCTTCACGGCATCAGGGAGCTGTGGACTGCGGATCGCGACTTCGGTCGCTTTCGCGGTGTGGCCGTCCGCAATCCGCTGGTCTGAAGAGCGCGTCCAGCAACGCGCGCTCGTTGCGCCGGCACCTTCGGGTTTCAACCGGGCGAATGCGCGGTCGATTTGGTCGGGCACGCGGGCTACGTAACCGGCTTCGCGCAGCCCGTCCTTGAGCGCATCAAGAAGGGCGCCGTTGATCTTCAGCGAACCCGTCGAGAGGTAACCCACATGCGAGATCTTCGTCGTCTGCGCGCGACCGCGTCCCGCCCATGCCAACAGGCCCGTGCCCAGCGCGAGCAGCAACCGGCGCCGTGTCGTCATTCGTTGGATCATACCGAACGCCGACAGGTTGCGTCAGCGAATGACTTCGTTGGCCTGCAGCAGGAGCTGCGGTGGCATGGATAACCCGAGCGTCTGGGCGGTGTTCAGGTTGATGACGAACTCGAATTCGCGCGGCTGCTCGATGGCGAGTTCGGCGGGTTTGGCGCCTTTCAGGATTCGATCGACATAGTGCGCCTCCCGCTTGAACATGGCATCCAGGTCCGCGCCGTAGGTCATCAGGCACCCATCTACGACATACAGCCGAAACTCGCAGGTGGCGGGCAACTTGTAGGTTCTGAGCAGGTCGACGAAAACTTGCCGATTCCTGGTAATGAACGGTGAAGACAACTGGACCATGCCTTGCGCGCCCCAGGACTTGGCGGCCGCCATCGCCGTCGCAAAATCGCGCGGCTCGTTGACTTCAAGCAGCAGTACTTGCAACCCCATGGCCTTGGCTGCGTCCTCCACCACGTGCACACCGGCGGCGTCGGTACCGGCCGCATTCCACAGGATGACGACGCGGGACAGCCCGGGGACCGCCTGCCGGAACAGGTCCAGGCGCTTGGTACTGAGGTCGGTGTCCTGGAACGCGATGCCGGTGACGTTGCCGCCGGGTCGAGCGAGACTGGCGACGATGCCCGTGCTGACGGGATCGTTCACGATCATCACGATGGGGATCGTGCTGGTCGCACCACGCGCGGCACGGACCCCCGGTGGTGCGGCGGTCACGATCACGCTGACGTGCGCGGCCACCAGCTCCCTGGCCAGGACATCCATGCGCTCGAGGTGCCCGCCAGCCCAGCGCGACTCGATGACGATGTTCTTGCCCTCGATGTAGCCCAGATCGCGCAATCCCGCCTTGAATGCATCGAAGCGCGTGGCTTGCATGGTCGCATCCATGCCCAGCCATCCGACCTTGGGCAGATCCTTCGCGACTGCGGCAAGCGTTGCAGTAAGAAGAGCACAGCCGATCAATTGCCGCCGATCAGCCATGCTCGATTGGATATTGGCAAACCGTCCCGGGGGGCCGGAACACCTGTCGCGTTATCGGCTTGATCTGGTACGACGGTGGGATTGCAATTCCGAAACGATTGACGTTGTAGGTGAACGTCGCGGTGTTACCGTCAGTGAAGATGAAGGTGGCAGTGCCGACGGTTTGATACGAAATTGCCCCCCACGGCAAGGTGCCCCATGCCGGACCCGTCGTCAAATACATCGGCCCTCCAAATGTGTTCGGGGCTGTCTGTGTCGCCTGCGCCGAAAACCAAACTGCGTTCCCCGAGTTGTTGTACGTAAACCAGGTCGCAAAGATCGTGGTCCCCTGATGGGTCAGGTTGATGCCCCACCCGCTCTCCGTGCCGGGTGGCGATGCCCACCACAGGTCGGTGTAGTTGTTGGCTTTGGTCAAGTCGGGTTGCGCACCCCAGACGCAGGTCGGCAAGGGACCGAAAACCTGCATCGTGATCGGCTGCACGATCACCGTGGCGCCCGGCTGATACGTCACCGTGCCGGTCGTCGGGCTGTCGAACCTGAAGGTGGCTGCGCCAAGCGTGAACTTCGCGTCAGTGACGGCGCCCGTATTGAACGGTATGTCGGCGTACGACGATCCGACGAACTGGACGAGGGGTCCGCTAAAGCTTCCGTCCGGTAATTTTTCTGCGGTCACCGCGAGCCATCGCGAGTCAGCTCCGGCGCCGTAGGTGAACCAGGTGGCGTAGATCACGTTGCCCTGATGCGCGACGTTGATGCCCCATCCCGACTGCGACCCTGCTGGCGCCGCCCACCACAGGCCCTGGTAGTTCGGCGTGCCGAGCTGGGCGAAGGCCGTCGCGCTCGCCAGCGCACATAGCATTGTCAACATCGAGAAAACCGCACGCGCAAACTGCAGGGCACGATCCATCGTCTGTCCTTTCGGTCACTTTGTTGCGACGATTGGCGGTTACTTCCGCCCTTCATCAGGATACGCGGGCTGCCGGCTTTCGAACCTACCTGCGCAGGTAGGCTCCGCAGCTGCCACAGCGTTACTTGAGCACCTCGTTGGCCTGCAGCAGTACCGATTTCGGGATGTTCAGGCCTAGATGTCGTGCCGTAGTCTCGTTGATGACGAACTCGAATTCCCGAGGCTGCTCGATGGCCAGGTCGGCCGGTTTGGCGCCCTTGAGTATCCGGCCCACGAAGTAGGCCAGGCTTCTAAACAAGAGATTGATGTCGGCGCTGTAGGTCATCAGGCAGCCGTCGACGACGTATTCGCGCATTTCGCAGGTCGCAGCGATGTGGTTCGCATCGAGCTCGTCCAACAGCATCCTGCGATTTTTGGTGATGAGTGGCGAGGCCAGCTGCACGAGCCCTTGTGCGCCCCAGGCTTTCGCCTTCGTGATCGCCGCGGCGAAGTCGCCCGGTCCCTTTACTTCCAGCACCAGGACCTCCAGCCCGATCGCCCGTCCCGCGCGTTCCACTGTCTGCACCGCGGCGTCGCCGTTGCCCTCCCGATTCCAGAGGATCGCGACGCGCGTGAGACCCGGGACGACCTGACGCAGGTAGTCCAGCCGCTTGGAGGATAACTCCGAGTCCTGGAACGCGACTCCCGTGATATTGCCCCCGGGATGCGCGAAACTTCCGACAAAGCCCATGCCGACCGGATCGTGCACCGACATCACGATCGGAATGGTCTTCGTCGCCTGCTGTGCGGCGCGCACCGCGGGTGGCGCAGCGGTCACGATGACGTCGACGTTGAGGGCGGCCAACTCGGCGGCGAGCGCAGGCAACCGGTCGAATCGCCCTTCCGCCCAGCGCGACTCGATCACGATGTTCTTGCCTTCAACGTAGCCCTGGTCGGCCAACCCCTTCTTGAACGCATCGATACGTGCGGATTGCATGGCCGAGTCCAAGCCCAGCCATCCGATTCGTGGAATCTTCTGCGCCGGCTGCGCCTCGGCGCTGGACGCCAAGGCCAGCAGCATGGCGCTGCACAGGCCGATCAATGTCGAAAGGCGGATCATGCCGGTGCGGGTCACTTGACCACGGCGGTTGCCTGCATCCGCACCGACGCAGGAATGGTAAGGCCGAGGTTGTGCGCGGTCGTCTCGTTGATGACGAAGTCGAATTCCCGCGGCTGCTCGATGGCAAGATCGGCCGGCTTGGCGCCTTTGAGGATGCGGTCGACATAGTAGGCTTGGCGACGGAACATCGCGTCGAGGTCGGCGCTGTATGTCATCAGGCATCCATCGTCCACGTACATGCGCAACTCGCAGGTGGCCGGGAGCTTGTTCGATTTGAGCAGTTCGACGAGCAGTGCCCGGTTCTGGCTGAGCATCGGTGACGCCATCTGCAGCACACCTTGCGCGCCCCACGTTTTTGCTTTGGCCACCGCGCCAGCAAATTCCCCGGGGTTGCGCACTTCGATGCTCAAGGTCTGCAGTCCCGTCGCCTTGGCGGCACTTTCCACGCTCTGAAGACTGATCGCGTCGGTGCCTGCTGCGTTCCACAAGATCGCCAGCCGGGAAAGCCCGGGAACGGTCTGCCGGAACAGGTCCAGACGCTTGGCAGTGAGTTCGGTATCCTGGAATGCCTGCCCGGTGACGTTGCCGCCGGGTCGCGCCAGGCTTTCGACCACGCCCATGCGCACCGGTTCGTGCATGAGCATCACGATGGGGATCGTCGTGGTCGCTTGGCGCGCGGCGCGCACCGCGGGTGGAGCGGCCGTAACGATGATGTCGACGGGCAGTGCAGCCAATTCGGCGGCGAGTTGAGGCAGGCGACTGAAATCGCGGTCCGCCCATCGGCGCTCGATGATGATGGTCTTGCCCTCGATGTAGCCAAGGTCGCGCAACCCCTGCACCAAGGCCTCGACCCGCGCGGTCTGCATCCCCGAGTCCATGCCCAGCCAGCCGATCCGTGGAATCTTTGGCGCCGGCTGCGCGTCGACGCTCGACGCCAGCGCAAGAAGCACTGCGGCGCATGGACCGATCGATTTCCATGAGAGCCTCATGCAGCCTCCGCAGCATTGTTTAACGTGTGAATCGACGTTCCCGACACTGATGCTACCCACGCGCAAGCACCGTCGCCACCATCTGCTGCCGGTCGTGGGTGTCGAGGCGCTGAAAAAGTTGTTTGACATGATAGGAGACGGTATTGATGCTCACGCCGAGCGCTTCGGCAAGTTCGCGGTTCGACGCGCCCCGGGCGAGGCCGACGGCAACCTCGCGTTGCTGCGGTGACAGCGCCAAGGTGCTGAGCGCGTCGACGAAGCGTAGCAGCATCGGCTCCTGGCGCTGGATCTTTACCGCGATCACGCTATCCGCCAGCAGGGGTGGATCG
The DNA here is from genome assembly GCA_963726915.1 of uncultured beta proteobacterium. Taxonomy (GTDB): domain Bacteria; phylum Pseudomonadota; class Gammaproteobacteria; order Burkholderiales; family Casimicrobiaceae; genus PALSA-1003. Next base: position 221,917 of record CAVSEA010000026.1, on the reverse strand, counting down.
GAGGTCGCGTACGCGCGCAGGACGAAGCGTCCCCAGGCCGTGTGCAGCATCGCGCTCGGAGGAGCACCCTGGCCCGTGGTCAATACACTCTGCAGGCGCTCCACGAGTTGCCGCAACGTCGGCCGTGCCGCCTCGAACGCGCGTGCGCCGGATGCCTCGGGTCCGAGCGTGTCCTGGGTCGCGAGCGCGAGCAGCCGTTGCGCCGCTGTCGAAACCTGGCGGATTTCGCCATCCACGCCGACAAAAAAGATATTGTCGTCTTCGGTGTCGAGAAACTCCTGCGGGGTCGCCGCCGCGTCGCCATGTCGCGATACGCCGTGCGCGACGTAACGCATGACCGAGGTCAGTTCGGTGCGTTGCGTCGCCGAGAATGCAGGTGCGGACTTCGGCCGGTACAGACTGAGCTGGCCCAGCGCCTGTCCTTGCTCGCGCACGACGCCGTACAGGACATGGTGCGCGTCGAGCTGCCGGAAGACCTCGTTGTAGTACGCGGAGCGCTCGGTTTCCGCGGAAGGCGTCAGCGCGGTCACTGGTTCGACGTGCCTTGCGCGCTCGATGAACGCTTGACGGAACGAAGTATCGTTGGCCTCGTAGAAATTTGTAAAATAGAGTTGTCGCAGCGGCGCGGGCAGCAGCCGCTCCGCGTACAGATTGGTCATTTCGCCACGGGCGTCTACCCAGAAAAATCCGGCGGAGTCGGCGTCGACGAGTTGTCGCAGCGACTTCAGCAGCGACGGCATAAGCTGCTTGCCGGGCAGCCCCAGGCAGCAGAGTTGCCGAATGTGAACGCGCAGATTCGACGGTTTCAAATGCGCTCAGGCCCTAGCCCACCTTCGCCTTGAGGCCCGAGAGGCCCATGCAGCGATAGGCGTGCGTGGGTCGCGAGAAGCCGGGCAGTTGCAATTTACCCAAGTCCTCGGCGTCGATCAACGTCTCCACCTCGGAGTACACCCGCTGCGAGAGCACGATTTCCCCCGCCCGGCCGTGCTGGCATAGCCGGCAAGCGAGGTTGGTCACGGTGCCGATCGCAGCGTAGTCGATCCGGCCTTCGTAGCCGATGGTGCCGACCGTGGCGAAGCCCTGGTCGATGCCGATGGCGAGCCCCAGCGTCACGCCGCGCTTGGCCCATTTGGCCGACAGTTCGAGCGCCGCGGCGCGCATATCCAGTGCCAGCGCGACCGCCTTTTCCGCAGGCCGGTCGACGGCGACGGGGTCGCCGAGAAACACCATCATCGCGTCGCCCGTGAACCGCTCCAGCGTCGCTTCGTAATCCATCACGATCCTGCCCATCGCGGTGTGGTACGCGGCTAGCGCGCGCATCACTTCCTCGGGCTCCCAGCTTTCCGCGAACGAAGTGAAGCCGCGAAGATCGAGGTAGACGACGACGATCTCGCGCCGGTGGCCCTGTAGCGGATCGCCGGCGCCGCCGCTCAGGATCAGCTCGGCGACCTTGGGCGAGAAAAAGCGCTTGAGTCGGGACAGGCGCTCGACTTCGGCGACGCCATGGGTCACACGCTGTTCGAGTGTGGCCGCCCAGTCGCTCAACTCCGCCGCCTGGCGCTGCAGCGCGTCGTGCATGTTCTTGATTCGCAGCAGCGAACGCACGCGCGCAATCAACTCGGGTTGATTGATCGGTTTGGACAGGAATTCGTCGGCGCCCGCTTCGAGCCCCTTGACGCGTTCTTCCTTGGCGTCGAGCGCGGTGACCATCACGATCGGCAATGCCTCCCACCGCGGTTCCTGTCTGACGAGACGGCAAACTTCGTAGCCGTCCATGCCGGGCATTACAATGTCGAGCAGGATGAGGTCGTAAGCGCCTTGTCTGAGCGCGGCAATAGCCTCGGGGCCCGATGCGGCCATCGTCGCCTCGTAGCCGTGGTGCTCGATCAGGTCGGACAGGAGCTTGGCATTCGCCGGCGTATCGTCGACGACGAGTATTCGTGCCCGCTCCCCGCCTGCGCCTTCAGCCATCGTCCGGTCTCCTCCTCCCTGATCAGTGCGGTCCGGTCGCTTGCATGATCGCTCCGAACGCAATCCGATTCATGGCGACTCTGTGCAACGCCGACTCTATGGGTTTGGCCTGCGTGGGTCAAGGTGATCGGCATCGACGGCAGGCTACAATGCGCCACGCGTATCTTTCAGGACTGAGCATGGCCGACGAACTGCTTCCCGCCATCGAACTCGAGACCGCACCCAAGCCCGTCGCCAGCGTCATCTGGTTGCACGGACTTGGCGCCGATGGCAACGATTTCGCGCCGGTGGTGCGTGAACTCGGGTTGCCGACGAGCCTGCCGATTCGTTTCATCTTTCCGCATGCACCGGTGCGTCCGGTCACGATCAACAACGGTTTCAGAATGCGTGCCTGGTACGACATCGCTGCGGCCGATCTGAACAACCGCGCGGATCTCGCCGGCGTGAAGCAGTCGCAGCGTCAGGTCGAGGCGCTGATCGCGCGTGAGGTGGGAAGAGGCATTGCGGCGTCGCGAATCGTCATCGCGGGGTTTTCGCAGGGCGGGGCGGTAGCGCTCTACACGGGACTACGGCATGCCGAGCGCCTCGCCGGTGTCATCGCGCTGTCGACGTACCTGATCGGCGCCGATGCGCTGGCGATCGAGGCGGCGAGCGCCAATCGCGGCGTGCCGATCTTCATGGGTCACGGCACCGCCGACCCGGTCGTGCGCTTCGACTGGGGAACGGCGTCGTGGCAGGCCCTGGTCAAGGCCGGTTACACCGTCGAATGGCACACCTATCCCATGGAACACTCGGTGTGCATGGAGGAGATCGACGCGGTGTCGGCGTGGCTGCAGCGCGTCCTTCGCGCTTGAGCCGTCGCCGTCATGCCGCGCGCATGCGCTGTCGCGCGCCGTCGTCGGCAATCACGCTGAATCCCAGCCGCGCGTAGAAGTGCCGTGCCGGGTTACGGTTAAGCACCAGCAGTTCGACCGGACGTCCAGACTCGCGGGCGAGCGCCAGCACGCCATGCACCACCGCGGTGCCGAGCCCGCGATTGCGCTCACCGGCAATCAGTTCGATGTCGCGCAGGAACACTTTGCGCCAGTGGCGGGTGAGGCTGATGCGACCGATCACCGGATCGCCGTGCACGGTGCGCACGATGAGCGCATTGCGCGACGGAGCGTAGTGCCTGGCAAAGTGCGCGCGCTGCCAGTCGTCGTCCCAACCCCAGGTTGCTTCGACGTAGGCACCCAGCGCGGCGCGGTGCAGTTCGAACAGGAACGTCTCGTCGTCGCGCGTCGCGGGACGCAGCGTGCAACCGCCGAAGGCAGGGTCGCCGCGCAGTCGCGCCGCCAGGGCGTCAATCCACGCCGTCGCCACGGCTCGTCGGCGTTGGTGGGCGCGCGGTCCTGGGCTTGATGCCGCGGCGCGAAAGGGCGTCGCGCAGCAGGTATTCGATCTGTGCGTTGACGCTGCGCAAATCGCTTTGGGCGAGCTGCTCGAGGTCGGCCCAGACGGCGGGATCGAGACGCAAAAGGAACGCTTTTTTCTCGGCCATGCGCGGTCAGCCGCCCGGCGGCGCTCGCCCGCGCCGCGGGAAACGGGGTCGCATGCTCACCGTGGAACCTGGAATCTGCGCCAGAGTGCGAACTGCCAGGCGAGCATCGCCACGACCAGCAACGCGATGAGCGTGTACAGCATCGCGTTGTCGAGCTGGGGCGGTACGCGGCTGTTGGCGCGGACGACGAGCAGGTGCACGCCGATGGTGAACAGCGCGATGACGCACGCGATCACCACGCCGGAAGTGGTCACGCTGCGCAGCGTTGCTTCTCGACGCTCCGGCGCCGTCCAGTATTCGCGCGACGGTACCCGCAGCCGCGTCGGCAGCAGGCGAGGCAGCACGACCAGCAAGGCGACGACGAGCAGCGGAATGCCGATCGCCAGCGCGCCCATGAGCAGGACGTAGTTCCCGTGCGGCATGAATCCCGTCGCCATGCCCTGGGCATCGAAGTGGGACGCCACGCGCTCTGGCAACTGTCCCGACGTGGCGACGATGATGGCGCCGTTGACGACCAGCAGCGCCGCCAGCGCCAGTGCAACGAGGACCTGCATGGATGTCTCCCGTGGCGTTCAGCAGCTTCCCTTGCGCGTTCGTGCGTTGAACAGCGCCCACGCGATGCCCAGCATCGCTCCCAGCGCGAGGCCGACGGGAGTGTTGCCGAGCACCGTTCCCAGCGCCGTACCCGCGCTCGCTCCGACCGCCGTCCACATGCCCGGATTTCTCGCTCTCGTGACCATGCTTCGCTCCTGTCGTCAGTTGTAGAGGGTTCCGGTGTTGATCACCGGTTGTACGTCGCTCTCGGCGCACAGTACGGTCATGAGATTGCTGACCATGGCCGCCCGGCGCTCGTCGTCCAGCACCACGACTTTCTTGTCCGACAACTCGTTCAGTGCCATTTCCACCATCGATACCGCGCCGTGCACGATTTTCTGGCGGGCGGCGATGATCGCCTCCGCCTGCTGGCGACGCAGCATCACTTGCGCGATTTCCGGCGCGTAGGCCAGATGCATCAGGCGCGCCTCTTCGACCACGACGCCGGCCTTCTCGAGACGCTGTTGCAATTCGACGACCAGCGCGCGAGCGACGATATCGGTGCTGGCGAGCAGCGTCGGCTCGGGCGTACCGGTGAGCGTCAACTCGCCATGGTCGTACGCGAACGAGCTCGCGAGATGACGGACCGCGGCCTCGCTTTGCAGCTTGACGTAGTTTTCGTAGCTGTCGACGTCGAAGCTGGCCTTGGCCGTGTCGGCGACACGCCAGACGACGACCGCGGCGATCTCGATCGGGTTGCCGCGCTTGTCGTTGACCTTGAGGCGCTCGCCGTTGAGGTTGCGCGCGCGCACCGAGATCCTGCGCCGCGTGTAGAACGGATTGGTGCCGCGCAAGCCAGCCACACGCGTGGTGCCGCGATAGCTGCCGAACAATTGCAGGATGGCGGCTTCGTTGGGTTGCAGCGTAAACATGCCAGCGAGGAGCAGCGCGCCCGCCAGAACCAGCAGCACTGCCAACAACAGCGACCAGGCGACGCCGGGCACGCCCACCCACATTGCGTGCTGTATCGCATCGATCAGCCGCCAGACGCCGGCGCCGAACAGCAGGAGGCCGGCGATCAGCGCGAAGAATCCGTTCCAGGTGTAGACCGGGCGTTCCTCGTGCGTGCTCTTGGAGGTGCTGGTGCGATCCATGGTGCTCTCCCTCGAATGACTTCGGCCCCGATGCGGGAGGTCCGATATTGGAATGATATCATTACAATATCAGTCCGTGTCAAGGGGTGCCAAGGGCAAAAAAAGAGCGCAGGCGCGAGAGCTACGCCTGCGCTCAAAAGGACGCACCGTCAGGGGAGAGCGGCGCGACCAGGAGAGAGCTACATAAGTGCTGTTGGGTTTAGCCCAGCGTCACCGGGATGAAGATCCGCGCGTCGTCGCGTTGCACCAGCAGGGCGACAGTCTTGCCCGACTTGGCGATGAGCTCCTTCAGCTGCTCGACGCTTTTCACCGGAGTGTTGTTGACGGAGACGATCACATCGCCCGAGCGCACCCCGGCCTTGGCGGCCGCACCGGCGACGTTCTCGACGACGACCCCGCTGGCGAGTTCGCCGGACTTCTTTTCCTCCGGCGACAGCGGACGCACCGCGACGCCGAGGCGTGCCTTGCCGAGCTCGGCCTTGTCCACGCTCGCGACTTCGTTCTTGTCTTCGAGCGCGCCGACGGTGCCGGACAACTGCTTTGCCGCGCCGTTGCGCCAGACGTCCAGCGTCACTGCCGAACCCGGCTTGAGCCCGGCCACCATCGGTGGCAACTCGCCGGAGCGGGTGATGGTCTTGCCGTTGAACTTCAGGACTACGTCACCCGGCTCGATGCCAATCTTGGCGGCGGGGCCGTCCTTCTGTACCGACCCGATCAGCGCGCCCTCTGGGCTCTTGAGGCCGAAGTTCTGCGCCAATGCCTGATTCACGTCCTGGATCGTGACGCCAAGCCGGCCGTGGCTGACTTTGCCGGTCTGCTTGATCTGGTCGCCGACCTGCATCGCGAGGTCGATCGGTACGGCAAAGCCAAGGCCTTGCGAACCGCCGCTGCGACTGAAGATCTGCGAGTTGATGCCGATGACCTCGCCCTTGAGGTTGAACAGCGGGCCGCCCGAATTGCCGGGGTTGATCGCGGCGTCGGTCTGGATGAACGGGACGTAGGAATCGTCCGGCAGCGAACGCGACTTGGCGCTGACGATGCCCGAAGTCACGGTGTTCTCGAGTCCGAACGGCGTGCCGATGGCGACGACCCATTCGCCGACGCGCGTGGTTTCGGGATTGCCGATTTTCACCGTCGGCAGATTCTTGGCGTCGATCTTGAGCACGGCGACGTCGGTAGTCTTGTCGCTGCCCAGCACCTTGGCCGTGAACTCGCGCTTGTCGACCAGTTTCACCGTCACTTCGTCGGCGTCCGCGACGACGTGCGCGTTGGTCATGATGATGCCGTCGGTGTCGATGATGAAGCCGGAGCCTTGTCCGCGCATCGGCCCGGGCGACTGGCGGGGCATCGGCATGCCGCGGAAGCCCGGCGGCAGCTCGTCCATGTCGGGCATGCCGCGTTGCTGCTTCGCTGCGGCCTTGGTGCCGTCGGTGGTCACGCTGATGTTGACGACGGCGGCGCCATACTGCGCGACCAGCGCGCTGAAGTCCGGCAGCGCAACCAGCGGAGCGCCGCTTGCGGCCGCAGCCGTGACCGCCGATGCGGCTGGTGTACCGGCCGGCGTGACGGCGGCATGGGCGCCGCGCAGCGATATCCTGTCGGCAGTGATCGCCCCGATCGTGAACGCGCCCGCGACCGCGATGGCGATGGCAGTACGATTGAACGTTCTCGCTTGCATCGAATTGCTCCTTGTAGTTGTAAGCCACGACCGGATTTCTGTTCCGGTGTGCTGACAAGGTAGGGATGCAGACTTAAGCGAGACTTAAGGAGTGCGCGAACAAGTTCGCGCCTACACGGTTGCCGCATAGCCCGAATATTCCGCGTGCTGACTGCGCGACATTCTCGCCTACTTACGAACAACTCTACACTGTGAGACATCAACGCCGCCGCATCCAGAAGTTCACTCACGTCAGTGCAACAACGAACGAACGGCAACGGCAACGGCAACTGCTGAAGTTTCTCAAATCACGCCGGATGCAACCTTCCCGGCCGTTTTTCCGTCCACGCGTCTCATTCGTGCACGCCGGTTTCGACAGGACACATTTCGGCGCGCTGATTCGGGCGCCAACAGAAAAAGCTCGCATGATGCATCGCTTGCCGGGACTTGCGTTCTGCTAGTCGCGCTGTGTCGCGCGGTGTGCGGCTCGTCCGCGCGTGCGCACGAGTTCAACCTCGACGCAGTGATCAACACTTTCGTCACCGTCGAGCCGGGTGAGGCGCACTTCGTCGTTCGGGCGCCGCTCTACCTCTTCAAGTCTACGAGGTTCCCGGTAAAAAACATCGAGATCGATGTCCCGCAGTCCGGGGCCGCCATCGAGCGGGCACTCGCCGCGATCCAGCAAGACGTCGCCATCTTCGAGGATGGCCGCAAGCTGACCGCGTCGAGCGCAACGGGCCGGTTGTCGTTGCCTTCCGACCGGTCCTTCCAGAGCTACGGCGACGCGCTTCGACACGTTTCGGAGCCGTCGCGCCCGACACGCAGATCTACATCGACCAGGGGTACGTCGACGCGTACTTCACGTATCCGCTGCAGGCTCAGAATCCGGAGTTGTCCATCCGATCGTCAGCGGGACCCGAGTTTGGCGATGCCCTCAAGTTGACCGTTCGCTACAAGCCGCTCGATGGCGAGGTCGGACGCTGATCATGACTTCGCGCAGCGGCACTGTCGCGCTCAACCCGTCGTGGTGGCGCGCCGCGACCGGTTTCGTCGGCTCGGCATGAGCACATCCTGACCGGCATTGACCATATGCTCTTCCTTCTGTGCCTGATCATCCCTTTGCGGGGATGGCGACAGATCCTGGCGATCGTGACGACCTTCACCGTGGCGCACTCTTTCACGTTGATCGGTTCAGCATTTCACTTGGCCCCCGAGGTATGTGGTTTCCGCCGTTCGTGGAAACGACCATCGCCGCTCGATCGTGTACATGGCGCTCGAGAACATCATGGGCATCGACTTTGCTCGTCGTATGCTAGTTACCGGGTTTTTCGGACTCGTCCACTTTGCTTCTCCTACCCTGCAGAGAACCTGCAGTTCGCGCACCCACCTAATTCTCGTTGTTCCTTCAACATCATCGAGATCGTCGTTGCTGTTCTGCCGTGATGCTGCCCTCTTCTGTTATTCCGCTTGTGCTGCCGGCTGGTCGCATATCATCCTGTCGGCCCTGGTCCGCAGACAGGATGGCAATGGATGATGGCACGGGCGCGCCCTGCTCAATGTGCCGTCGCTTCGGCCCAGCGTGGCAGGCTCGCTCGCTCCCTTCTGGTCGCCGGATCCTTTGCCGCGGGCGGCTTCGCTCCGCACCTCCTCCCGCATTATCCTCTCCCTGCCCCCTGCGAGACCGAGTTGTTGAGCCTCGCGTACTCCTGAGCTCCGTGCCTTCCGATACTGTCCGGCGCTCATCATGTGCCGCGGCCCCAGCACGCCCGTTGTTGCGCCTCGCATAATCCGGTCGAGCGAGAGCATTTCCGTGCCGGCGCTTCGTCATTGCGCCGCGCGCATCAGCGCCCCAGTTGTTGTGCGCTCCAGCTCTCATTGCCGCGGTCGTCGCCATACAGCGACTCACTTGCGTAGACGTGCTTGTTTCCACTCGCCGCCATGTCGTGGTACCGCAGATCACGTTGCCTGTCCGCCCCGTCGTCCCGCTCCGCCGCCCCGCGCGGCCGTTCGTCCGCTCCGTCTGGTGCGCGCCACTTCCCAGACGCCCCTTGCCGACGGCGAAGGGGCCTCGGCCTGAACTCGGTCGCGTTCGGCGGCGCGCATGTTCAACGATTGCGGTCATTTTGCTATGTCGACAACATGATACAGGGCCTGGTGTCGCTCATGAACACGGCTGATGAGAAGGGGTTGTCGACGACCATCCCATACTTCGAGGAAGTCCTGCGGCACCACTCCCGCCGCGATGCAGGTGTATGAAGCTCAGTGTCGTCATCCCTTGCTTCAACGAAGCGGCGACGATTGAGTCCATCATCGGCGCCGTGCGCAATTCGTCGTACGCGCCGAAGGAAATCATTGTCGTCGACGACTGCTCGAACGACGGCACGCGGGAAATACTTGAGGCACTCAAGGCGCGCGGCTGGATCGACCACCTGACGCATCACGAGATCAACCGAGGAAAGGGCGCATCCCTCAGAACCGGCTTTCGGCACGCGACCGGCGATATCTTCATCGTCCAGGACGCTGATCTCGAATACGATCCTGCCGAATATACGAGGTTGGTCAAACCCATTCTGGAGGGCAAGGCCGACGTTGTTTACGGCTCGCGTTTCATAGGAGACCATCCTCACCGCGTCTTGTATTTTTGGCATCGCGTGGGTAACGGCTTTCTAACCCTGCTGTCCAACATGTTGACCAACCTCAACCTGACGGATATGGAGACCTGCTATAAGGTCTTCAAGCGCACCGCCATTCAGAGCATCGATATCGAGGAAGAGCGCTTTGGTTTCGAGCCGGAGATCACCGCCAAGGTCGCCAAGACTGGCTGCGTGATCTACGAAGTAGGGATCGCCTATCACGGCAGGACCTACGAGCAGGGCAAGAAGGTCGACTGGAAGGACGGCTTTCGTGCCCTCTATTGCATTCTCAAGTACAACCTATTCCGGTGAAAATTCTGCGCTACTTTATCGTCGGCGGCGTGGCCGCGACGGTCGACATAGGTTTCTTCCTGCTGTTCGCGAAACTCGCGGGATTCAACTATCTCGTCGTGGCACCCTTTGCCGTCATGTAGGCCCGAATTGATTCGGGCCGCGTTGGTTGCTGTGACGCTTGTCCGCGAAATCAGTTCGCGCCTACCCGCCTGTGGGCAATGGAAAGCGCACTGTCACACACAATCCTCGACCGTCGATGCCCGCGCCCAGATCGACCTGTGCGTGATGGCGTTCGGCGATGCGCTTGACGATCGCCAGGCCGAGGCCGCTGCCGTGAGCAGCGGCGCCCTGTGCCGCAACGCCGCGATAGAACCGGTCGAATATGCGTTCGCGGTCGCCTGCGGCCACGCCCGGACCGCTGTCGCGAACCTCGAGCACGGCATGCGCGCCCTCGGTCCGCACGATCACGTCGACGCGGCCGGGGGCAGGGGTATAGCGCACCGCGTTGTCGACCAGGTTCGAAATGAGCGTCGTTAGCGCGTTGGCGTCGCCTTCCACGAATACCGTGCCGGGGGCATCCGCACCGAGATCGATGCCCTTGGCGGTCGCGAGCGCGACTACGTCGGCCACACCGCTGCGGGCTAGCGCGGCCAGGTCGACTTGCACCAGCGGCCGGTCCGGCACGCCGGGTTCTTCACGCGCCAGCGCCAGCAATTGCTCCGACAAGCGTGTGGCGCGTTCCAGTCCACCCCTGAGTTCGGAGAGCGCCGCCTTGCGCTCGGTATCGTTGGTAGCGCGTTCGGCGAGTTGCGCCTGCAGATGCACCGCCGTGAGCGGCGTGCGCAACTCGTGCGCCGCATCGGCGATGAACGAGCGTTGGGCGGCAAGCGCTTGTCCCAGGCGTTCGAGCAGCCCGTTGAGGGCGTGGATAAGCGGCTGCACCTCGCGCGGCACCGCGGATTCGGCCAGCGGTTCCAAGGCGGAGGAAGATCGACGCGCCAGGTCGGCCGCCACCCGCTCGAGGGGAGACAGGCCGCGCGCGATCGTGAACCAGATCAGGATGCCGAGGAATGGAAGAACCGCCAGCAGCGGCACGATGGTGCGCAAGGCGAGGCTCGCGGCGAGTTCACGGCGGGCGCTCATAGGTTGCGCGACCTGCACCACCTGGCCGCCCGCCAGCGTGCTGAATACCCGCCACTCACCGCTGTCGGTCGAGATCGTGGTAAATCCGAGCTGCGCGTGCTGCGGCAGCACGCGCCGCGGTTGCGACATGAACAGTTGCACGCCGTTGCGGTCCCAGATCTGGACCACGAGCGTGTCCGGGTCGGGCGTACGACTCGCGACAGTCGGCGGCACGCCGGCGAACGGCGCGTCGGTCAGCGATGCGGCCATTTCCTTGAGCTGGTGGTCGAACAGCGCATTGGCTTCGTCACGCGCGCGCAGATATGTGCCGATCGCTGCCCCGACGATGGCGAGCAACAGACCAGCCAGCAGCCACACCAGCAGTTGGCGACGAATCGACGGCATCAGGACTCTGCAACCGGCTTCGCGGCCATCCAGCCGACCCCGCGCACGTTGCGAATGAGTTCGGCGCCCAACTTCTTGCGCAGCGCGTGGATATGGACCTCGACGGCGTTGCTTTCGACCGCGTCGTTCCACCCGTAGAGCTTCTCTTCGAGCTGCGCGCGGGAGAGTATCGCGCCGGGTCGCGCGAGCAGCGTTTCGAGCAGCGCAAACTCACGCGGCGAAAGTGCGACCGGTTCGCCGTTCCTGCGAACTTCGCGTGTCGCCGGATTGAGTTCGATGCCACCATGGGCAACGACCGGATCGGCGCGGCCGGAACGTCGCCGCAGTAATGCGCGCAACCGCGCCGCGAGCTCGTCGAGCGCAAAGGGCTTGACCAGGTAGTCGTCCGCGCCGGCGTCGAGCCCCGCGACGCGATCGCCGATCGCATCGCGCGCGGTGAGGATCAGCACCGGCCGCGCGTCGCCGCCGCGCCGCATCGACGTGAGGACCTCCAGCCCGCTACGGCGTGGCAGTCCGAGATCGAGCAGCAAGGCATCGTGCACGCGTTCGGCCAGCGCGAGTTCCGCGGCGCGCCCGTCGGGTACCCAGTCCACGGTGAAGCCGTCCTGCGCCAGGCCGCGCTGCACGCTGGCGCCGATCATCGGATCGTCCTCGGCCAAAAGAACGCGCATCGGATCGGGCGTCAGTCCTTCTTCGGCTCGAACTTCAGCGACGCCGAATTCATGCAATAGCGCAGGCCGGTAGGCTCCGGGCCGTCGTTGAAGACGTGTCCAAGATGCGCGTCGCACGCCGCGCACAGCACCTCGGTGCGCCGCATGAACATGCTGTTGTCGACTTCATTGCGCACGTTCTCCGCTACCGCCGGCTGGTAGAAGCTGGGCCAGCCGCAACCCGCGTCGAACTTGGTGTCCGACTCGAACAGCAGCGTGCCGCAGCCGATGCAGCGGTACTGCCCTTCGCGCTCGTTGTTCCAGTATTCGCCGGAGAACGGGCGCTCGGTTCCTTTTTGCCGCGTGACGCGATACTGCTCGGGCGCGAGCTCCGCCTTCCATTCCGCCTCGGTTTTCTTGACCTTGTCAACCATCGGGTTTCTCCTGTGCTGTGGACGTGCTGCGCGTCAGTCGCGAGTCCCGGGCGCGGCCTTACGCGCGGCACGCAGTATAATTGAGGTTTTGCGCGCCGGCCGCCGGCCCGGCTCTGCCTTGGATGCCATAACCGCCACCACGTTCCGCAAAGATGCCCGGGTCATCGGCGTGGTCGGCATCGCGCACGCGCTGTCGCACTTCTTTCAGCTGGTGCTGCCGCCGCTGTTTCCGTTCCTGCGCGAGGAGTTCGGAGTCAGCTTCGCGACGCTCGGGGCGCTGGTCAGCGTGTTCTATGGCGCCAGCGGCGTCTGCCAGTTCGGCGCGGGTTTCGCCGTCGACCGCTTCGGCGCGCGGCCGGTGCTGCTCACTGGTTTGTCGTTGCTGGCAGGAGGCGCGATGCTCGCCGGTGTCGTGCCCGGTTTTTTCTGGCTGTTTCCGCTCGTCTTCCTGATGGGGCTCGGCAACGGCGTGTTTCATCCCGCCGACTTCGCCATCCTCAACGCCAACGTCGCGCCGCGCCGGCTCGGGCACGCCTACAGCACGCACGGGATCGGCGGCAGCCTCGGTTACGCACTGGCGCCGGTGGCGAGCTTCGGGCTCGCGAGTGCGTTCGGGTGGCGGACATCGCTGCTGGTGCTCGGTGCCGCCGGCCTGGTCGCGATGGCCGTGCTGTCGACGCAGCGCGCGGCGCTCGCGAGCCGCGCGCACGACGCCAGCGCGCCACGGCACACGCTGGCCAACAGCATCGAACTGTTCCGCCAGCCCGCGATCCTGCTGTGCTTTGCGTACTTCTGTACCGTGACCGTGGCGGGAATCGGCATCCAGACCTTCATCGGTACCAGTCTGCATGCCGCGTACGACGTGCCGCTCGCGGTCGCGACCTCGGCGCTGACCGCATACCTGCTGTTCACTGCTGCCGGCATCCTGTTCGGGGGGTTCCTCGCTACCCATACCAAGCGGCATGACCGCGTCGCTGCGACCGGCCTTGCCACCGGTGCCGCATTCATGCTGCTGCTGGCGCTGGTGCCGGCGATCGCACAGTGGTCCATCGCCTTGCTGGCGGCCACCGGTTTCGTCCTCGGTGCCACCGGGCCGTCGCGCGACATGATCGTGCGCAACGCGACACCGCCCGGTGCATCCGGGCGCGTCTACGGCTTCGTGTATTCGGGGCTCGACCTCGGCGCCACGCTGGCCCCGGTATCCATCGGCATCTTGCTCGATCACGGCGCGCCGCGCGCAGTGTTCGCTGGAATCGCGGTGGCATTGCTGCTGGCTGTGAGCACCGTCGCTCAGGTCCGGCGCCGGCCGCGCGGCACCATCACCGGTGCGCATGCGGCCGACTGAGGTCACCTGAGCTCAACTGCGATCACCACGGGCGCGACGAATCCGCCACATCCGCAAACTACAAGGATCACCATGGATCTGGGAATAGCCGGGCGCAAGGCGCTGGTGTGCGCCGCCAGCAAGGGCCTCGGCCGCGGCTGCGCCGAAGCGCTGGCGCGCGAGGGCGCCGAAGTGACCATACTCGCGCGCACCGAACGCGAGGTGCGCCAGACGGCGGAAGAAATCGGCACCGCATCGGGGCGACGCGTGGCATGGCTCGCCTGCGATATCACGACGGCGGAGGGCCGCGCCGCCGCGCTGACGGCATGTCCGGCGCCGGACATCCTGGTCAACAATGCCGGCGGCCCGCCCGCCGGGGACTTTCGCGACTGGGACCGCGACGCGTGGATACGCGCACTTGACGCCAACATGCTGACGCCGATCGAATTGATCAAGGCGACGGTCGACGGCATGATCGAACGGCGCTTCGGGCGCATCGTCAACATCACCTCGTCGTCGGTCAAGGCGCCTATCGATGTGCTCGGGCTGTCCAACGGCGCGCGCAGCGGACTGACCGGCTTCGTCGCGGGCGTCGCGCGCAAGGTTGCGCGACACAACGTCACGATCAACAATCTGCTCCCGGGTTCGATCGAAACCGACCGCATGAAGGGCGCGATGGAAATGCGCGCCAAGCGGGCCGCGACGTCGGTCGATGAGGCACGCCAGGCGGCGCTGGCCACGATACCCGTGGGGCGATTCGGCAACATCGCCGAATTCGGCGCGGTCTGCGCCTTCATCTGCAGCATGCACGCGTCGTATCTGGTCGGGCAGAATATCCTGCTCGACGGCGGAGCCTATCCCGGCACCTATTGATTTCGAAAACGGAATTCTTCTGTCCATGATCGACCTCTACTACTGGACCACGCCCAACGGTCACAAGCTGACCATGTTTCTCGAGGAGACGGGGCTGCCGTACAAGATTTTTCCGATCAACATCGGCAAGGGCGAGCAGTTCCAGCCGCACTTCCTGAAGATCTCGCCGAACAACCGCATCCCGGGAATCGTCGATCACGCACCCGCCGACGGCGGCGCGCCGATCGAGATGTTCGAATCCGGCGCGATCCTGCTCTATCTCGCCGAAAAAATCGGCCGACTGATTCCGTCGGCTGCCGCGCGAACGGCTCGACTGCGTGCAATGGCTGTTCTGGCAGATGGCGAACCTCGGGCCGATGGCGGGACAGAACCACCACTTCGGGGCCAACCCGCCGGAGCGCCTGCCGTATGCGTTCGATCGCTACGTCAAGGAAACGGGTCGGCTATACGCGGTGCTGAACAAACGCCTCGCGGAGCGCGAATTCATCGTGGGCGACTATTCGATCGCCGACATCGCGAGCTATCCGTGGGTGCAGCCCGTGAAGCAAAACGTGGACATCGAGGTTTTTCCGCACCTGAAGCGCTGGAAGGAATCGATCGCCGCGCGACCCGCCACCTTGCGCGCCTATGCCAAGGCGAAACAGATCAATCCAAACTTCGGCGTCGCGACGACGGACGCCGAAAAGAAGATCCTGTACGGCCAGACCAAAGACGTGGTCAAGTAGCGGAGCCGCCTGTGGCAGGGTTGCCAATCTGTTTCGTCATTCCGGCCGAGCCCGCGTAGCGGGAGCGAGCCGGAATCCAAGTTGATGTCAAAATGGATTCCCTTCCCGCTTTCGCGGGGACTGAAGGCCGCGGGAATGACGATCAAGGTTCGTCTCGCGCCTACGGAACGCCGAGCGCCTCCCAACCGTCTTTCGTAATACGGGCGACGACGATGAAACCGGCGCTTCCAAGCGGCCGGATCACGGCCGCTTCCCCCTCGGCCAGATACGGCGGTCCGACAACGTTGGCGAAGGGATTGCCGTGGCTGACGATGGCCAGGTTTGCGCCGGGAGGCCGTGGCGTCGAGAGGAGCTTGCGCAACTCGGCGTAGCGCTCCGGTGTGGCAGCGCGCGCGGGCCCGCCGCGGACCGCCGCCGTCGCCGTTGCCCGTCCGAAGATCAGCTGCGCGGTCTCCATGGTGCGGCAGAACGGACTGGCCATGACGTCGCCGATGGGGATCGCCAGCCGCTTCATCGCGCTGCCGATGCGCTGCGCTTCGGCGCGCCCGCGATCGGTGAGATTGCGTTGCCGCGCGCAGTCTTCGTAGCCGGTCATCTGCTCGTCGTTCTGGCCGAAGTCGGTCGACGCGTGGCGAAAGTAGAGGATCAGCCCACCATCGCGCAGGGCCGCGAGTAGCGCCGGTCCGGTCAATACCTCTGCGGGCCGATCTTCCGCGACCGCCGGCAGCATCAACAACAACGCGACGACGAGGAGTAGACGCCGCGTCAGATCGATCCTGGTTCGTCGCAACTCAGGCCGCTGCAATGTGTGCCTACATCGTTTCGATGCGGATTGCCGGCGTCGGCACCGCGCAAGGCTCGTCGTCAAAGGCGACATCGCCGCCTGCCTGCGGCAGCCCGGTCGCGCGTATCGCTCCGAAATCCCGCAATGTGCGATCGAGCAGATGCGTGCCGACCACGTTGCTCATGGCATTGAAGATCGATTCGACGCGGCCCGGATATTTCCTTTCCCATTCGCGCAGCATTTCGCCGACCTGTCGACGCTGCAGGTTTTCCTGCGAGCCGCAGAGGTTGCAGGGGATGATCGGAAATGCCTGCGCCGCCGCGTAGCGCGCAAGGTCCCGCTCGCGCACATAGGCGAGCGGGCGGATCACGATGTGCCTGCCATCGTCCGAAACGAGCTTCGGCGGCATCGTCTTGAGCTTGCCGCCGAAAAACAGGTTGAGGAAGAACGTCGCGAGGATGTCGTCCCGGTGATGTCCGAGCGCGATCTTGGTTGCGCCGACTTCACCGGCGACACGATAGAGCACGCCCCGACGCAGGCGCGAGCACAGCGAGCACATGGTCCCGCCTTCGGGTATCACGCGCTTCACCACGCTGTAGGTGTCCTGTTCCTCGATGCGAAAGCAGACGCCGCGCCCGGCCAGATACGCCGGCAGCACGTCGGCAGGAAAATCGGGCTGCTTCTGGTCGAGGTTGACCGCGATGATCTCGAACGGGACCGGAGCGCGCGCCTGCAGCGACAGCAGGATGTCGAGCAGGCCGTAGCTGTCCTTGCCTCCGGACACGCAGACCATCACCCGGTCCCCGGCTTCGATCATCCCGAAGTCGGCGATGGCCTGCCCGACCTGCCGGCGCAGGCGTTTGCGCAGCTTGTTGGTCTCGAACTCGGCGCGATGGACGACGCGCGCGGTTGGGGCGGCTGGCGCCGTGGGCGCGGCGGGCGGCGCGACGGTATCCATCGGCGGTGGCGTTGCTCTCAGGCGGCTGCGGCGGGCGCGGCCTTCTTGGTCGCGAACGAGAGTGCAATGCGCGCGACCCCGCAGGTGATGATCTGGAAGCCGACCAGGTATCCGATCAATATCAGCGAACCATACGGCCAGCCGATCGCGATCAGGATCGCGAACAGGATCGATATCAGTCCGTTGAACAGCAGCCAGCCCCAGCCCGCGTGCGGCTTCATGTGCACCGCCAGCATGATCTCGACGACGCCCGATGCGGCCATGAACGCGCCGACCAGCAGCGCGAGCGATTTCGCGCCGGCAATGGGGTTGTTGACCAGCAGGATACCGAGGCCAAGGTACACCACGCCCATCGCGACGCGCCAGCCGAAGTCGGGTTCGCTGCGCGTGCGGATGGCGACGACGATCGCGATCACACCGGCAATCAGGGCAAACCAGCCGAGGTAAAGCGCTGCGCTGATGCTGGCCATGACCGGATAGACCAGCGCCATGATGCCGGCGATGACCAGCAACACGCCAAGGGTCAGCGACCAACCGGGCGAAAGCGAGGCGAATGGGTCCGCAGTGGTAGACATGCACTTCTCCGATGGTTGCAGGCGCTGCCCTGCGAAGCGGCAAATCTTAGCATGGCCGCGTGCATGCCATCGCCGAGCGGCGGCGCACAGCGCCTGGCCCGCACCGCTCCCGGCCGGCCGTAGGCGGCGAAGCGGCAGGGCCCTACAATAGCGGCTGTCGGCGGCGAGCCGGCGCAAGGGGACGTCGATGCAGACGCTGTTAGTTGCGAACCCGAAGGGCGGCAGCGGCAAGACCACGCTGGCGACCAACATCGCCGGCTGGCTGTCCGGACGCAAACAGCGCGTGGTCCTCGCCGATTTCGATCCGCTGCGCTCGTCGACCGAATGGCTGGAGCGTCGCCCGCCGCTGTTCCCCACGATTGCCCGCTGGAATCCGACCACGGACAAAGACGAACTGCGCGAGCGCAATCCGCACTGGCTGATCCTCGACACGCCCGCCGGCCTGCACGGCGATGCGCTGCGCGATGCCATGCGCCGGTCCGACCTGCTGCTCGTGCCCGTGTCGCCCAGCGCCTTCGACATGGCGGCGACGAAACATTTCCTGGAACAGATCGGCGATTACAAGGCGGTCAAGCAGGGGGCCATCGTCATCGGCCTGGTGGCGATGCGCGTGGACCCGCGCACGCATAGCGCCGGCGAGCTCGAGGAATTCCTGAAGACCTACGATTTTCCCCTGGTTGCCCACCTGCGCCAGACGCAGGTCTACGTCCACTGCGCGCGCGACGGCTTGTCGGTGTTCGACCTGCCGCGTTCGCGCGCCGAGCAGGACTGGGAACAGTGGCGACCGTTGACGCGCTGGATCGCGAAGCACAGCGCGGTCAAGAACGCGTGACCGCTGGCGCATGGCCCGCGTCATGTTGGCATTGCAATCATTTGAGCCGCGACATCGCGGCCAGGAGGCGATCGTGAAATTGACGTGGAAAGTTCTTTCCGTCGTGGCGGTGTTCAGCGGCGCGCTGCTGTCGGGCGCCATTCCCACCGCGTCGGCGCAGGAAAAGTTCGACAAGCCGGTGCGCATCCTGGTCGGCTTTCCGGCCGGCGGCACCGCCGACCTGATCGCGCGCGTCGTCGCCGACAAGCTCAAGGACACGCTCGGCGTGCCGGTGATCGTCGACAATCGTCCCGGCGCGATCGGGCGCATCGCCGCCGAAGCGGTGAAGAATGCCGCACCGGATGGCACCACGATCATGGTGATGCCGATCGGGCCGATGGCGGTGGTGCCGCACAGCACCAAAGGCTTGAACTACGATCCGCTCAAGGATTTCACGCCGCTTGGGCTTGGCGCGACCTTCCAGTTCGCCGTCGCCGCGGGACCGGCGAGCGGTTCGAAGAGCTGGCAGGAATTCGCGGCTTGGGTCAAGGCGAATCCGGACAAGGCCGCGTTCGCAACATCGGGCGCCGGCAGCCTGCCGCACTTTTTCGGCTTGCTGTTATCGACCGAGATCGGCGTGCCGATGCTGCACGTCGCCTACAAGGGTTCGGCGGCTTACATCAACGATCTGGTCGGCGGCCAGGTTCCGGCGGCGATCGATACCGTCGCCGACCTGTCGGAAATGCATCGCAGCGGCAAGATCCGCGTCCTCGCCACTTCGGGCGCGAAGCGCTCCACCGCGCTCCCAGACATACCGACGTTCAAGGAACTGGGCCTCGTCGGCGTCGAGGCGACCGGCTGGTTCGGATTTTTCGGCCCCGCAAACATGCCCAAGCCGATCGTCGACACGCTCAACCGCGCGATCAACAAGGCGCTGCAATCGCCCGACCTCGTCGAGAAGTTGACCAAGCTCGGTATGGATCCGGCGACGAGTACGCCGGAGGAATTCGCGAGAATCGTCGGCCTGGACTACGCCAAGTGGGGCTCGGTCGTGAAGGCCTCCGGTTTCACCTCGGAATAGCGGGGCGGCGCGCCAGCGTCACCTTCTGGTGCGCCAGTGTTCCTGCAGCGCCAGCAGCAGACCGCTGGCGACGATCACGCTCATGCCCACCGCGGACCAGCGATCGGGCAGCTGATCGAAGATCAGATAGCCGTACAGCGTCGCCCAGATCATCTGCAGGTAGGAAAACGGCAACAGCAGCGACGGCTGCGCGTGCTGGAAGGCGCGAACGATCAGCCAGTGGCCGAGACCCGCGAACAGGCCCGAGCACGAGGAACAGGCCATCGCGCGACGTAGGCGTCGTGGCGTGCAACTCCCACGGCAGCGCCAGCGACAATCCCACCGTGCCCACGAGCGCGCTGTAGAACAGCGTCGTGTACATGCTCTCGTCGACCAGCTTGCGCGTGAGCAGGTAGTAGAGCGCATTGAACAGCGCGGCGAGAACCAGCAGCAACGCGGCGGGGTGGAACACCGCCGAACCCGGCCGCACGAGGACGAGGATGCCGCAGAAGCCGGCGCCGGTCGCGATCCAGCGAGCGAGATTGGGGCGCTCGCCGAGCAACGGGCCCGACAGCAGGACGCCGAAAATCGGCGCCAGGAAGGTGATCGCCGATCCTTCGGCAAGCGGCAAGTAGCGCAAGGCCGCAAAGAAACACGCCGTCGCGCAGAGCAGTAGCGTCGAGCGCAGCAACTGCAGGCCCAGCCGTCGCGTGCGCCAGAAGCCGGGCCCCGCATGCCGCCACGCAAAGGGCGTGACGAACAGCATCTGCCCGGCATAGCGTGCCCACACGACCAGGAACAGCGCGTGATCGGCGACCAGGTACTTGGCCGTCGCGTCGAGCGAGGAAAGACAGAACCCCGCGAGCAGGAACAGCGCCAGCGCGTGCCTGAAGGCGCGGCCCGCAGCGGGCGGGCGCGTGTCGCCGGTAGCCGCGCCATCCCCGCCGCGCGTCATCACGCGGCGCCGCGGTGCGGGCGGCTCACGCCGCGAGCAACTCGCGCAGCACGAAGGGCAGGATGCCGCCGTTCAGGTAGTAGTCGACTTCGATCGGCGTGTCGATGCGCAGCAGTACCGGCACGGCCTGCACCGAGCCGTCCGCGCGCCGGATCGAGAGCGTGATGTCCATCTGCGGCCGGATGCCTTCCTCCAGCCCGCTGATGTCGAAGGCTTCATCGCCCTTGATGCCGAGCGAGGCGACGCTGTCGCTGCCTTTGAACTGGCACGGGAGCACGCCCATGCCGACGAGGTTGGAACGGTGGATGCGTTCGAAGCTGCGCGCGATCACCGCCTTCACGCCGAGCAGCTGCGTTCCCTTCGCCGCCCAGTCGCGCGACGAGCCGGTGCCGTATTCCTCACCGGCGAAGATTACCGTCGGCGTGCCGCGCGCGATGTAGGCCATCGCCGCGTCGTAGATCGGCAGCTGGATCTTCTCCGGTTGCATGGTCGTCACGCCGCCTTCAATGCGCGAACCGTCCGCCTTGGGCGGCAGCATCAGGTTCTTGATCCGCACGTTGGCGAAGGTGCCGCGCATCATCACCTCGTGATTGCCGCGCCGGCTGCCGTAACTGTTGAAGTCGGGCACGCCGACATCGTGTTCGAGCAGGTAGATGCCGGCCGGCGAGGTCGGCTTGATCGAGCCCGCCGGGCTGATGTGGTCGGTGGTCACCGAATCGCCGAAGATGCCGAGCGCGCGCGCGTTGCGGATCACCGGGATCGCACCGAGCTGCATCTTGAAGTCCTTGAAGAACGGCGGCTCGGCGATGTACGTCGACTTGTCCCACACGTAGACCTGGCCGGTGGACGTCGGTATCGCGTTCCACAGCGGATTGTCCTTGGTGAAGTCGCCGTAGAGGCGGCGGTACGTCGCCGGATCCGTCGCGTATTGCATGACCGCGCCGATCTCCTCGGACGTGGGCCAAACGTCGCGCAGGAACACCGGCTTGCCGTCGCTGCCGTTGCCGAGCGGTTCGATGGTCATGTCGATGTTCGCGCGGCCCGCGATGGCGTAGGCGACCACCAGCGGCGGCGAGGCGAGGAAATTCGCCTTGATGTTCGGATGAATCCGCGCCTCGAAATTCCGGTTGCCGGAGAGCACCGCGGCGCATACGAGATCGTTCTGCGTGACGACTTCCTCGATCGCCGGGTCGAGTGGCCCCGCGTTGCCGATGCAGGTGGTGCAGCCGTAGCCGGCGAGATAGAAGTTGAGCTTTTCGAGTTCCGTCAGCAGTCCTGCCTTGGTCAGGTACTCGGTCACCACGCGCGAGCCGGGCGCGAGCGAGGTCTTGACGTGATGGCGGACCTTGAGTCCCTTCGCCGCCGCCTTCTTGGCGAGCAGTCCGGCGGCGAGCAGCACGCCCGGGTTCGACGTGTTGGTGCACGAGGTGATCGCCGCGATGAGCACATCGCCGTTGCCGATCTCGACGTTCGGCAGCTTGGTCGGATAGCGCTTGCCGAGCTTGTCCGCGGGCTGGTTGAAGCCGTTGTCGGCGGTCGGCTTGGAGAACAGCGTGTTGAACGATTCCTTCATCTTGCCGAGGTCGATGCGATCCTGCGGCCGCTTCGGGCCGGCGAGGCTGGCGACGACGGTGCCGAGGTCGAGCTCGACCGTCTGCGAGTAGTCGATCGCGCCCGCGCCGGGGATGCCGAACATCTCCTGCGCGCGGTAATACGCTTCGAAGGCGTCGATTTCGGCGGCGGTGCGCCCGGTCTTGACCAGATAGTCGACGGTCTTGTCGTCGATGCCGAAGAAGCCCATGGTCGCGCCGTATTCGGGCGCCATGTTGCCGAGGGTGGCGCGGTCGGGTACCGCCAGCGATGCGGCACCGGCGCCGAAGAACTCGACGAACTTGCCGACGACCTTCGCCTTGCGCAGCATCTCGGTCACCGTCAGCACGAGGTCGGTCGCGGTGACGCCTTCCTTGAGCCGTCCGGTCAGATGCACGCCGACCACGTCAGGCGTGAGGATGTACACCGGCTGACCGAGCATACCGGCTTCGGCCTCGATGCCGCCGACGCCCCAGGCGACCACGCCGATACCGTTGACCATGGTCGTGTGCGAGTCGGTGCCCACCAGCGAATCCGGATAGTAGACGCCGTCCTTGTGGTGCACGCCGCGCGCGAGGTATTCGAGGTTGACCTGGTGCACGATGCCGATTCCAGGCGGCACGACCTTGAACGTGTCGAAGGCCTGCATGCCCCACTTCATGAACTTGTAGCGCTCGACGTTGCGCGAGAACTCGATCTTCATGTTGAGGTCGAGCGAGTCGCGCGTGCCGTAGTGATCGACCTGCACCGAGTGGTCGACGACCAGGTCGACCGGCACCAGCGGTTCGATGACCTTGGGGTCCTTGCCCATTCGCTGCGCGACGCCGCGCATCGCGGCGAGATCGCAGAGCAGGGGCACGCCGGTGAAGTCCTGCAGCACCACGCGCGCAACCACGAACGGGATTTCCTCGGTGCGCGCCGCCTTCGGTGCCCAGCCGGCGAGCTGCCGGATGTGTTCTTCGGTGACTTTCTTGCCGTCGCAGTTGCGCAGCACGCTTTCGAGCACGATGCGGATCGATATGGGCAGGCGCGATATCTTGCCGATACCTGCTTTTTCGAGCGCGGGAAGCGCGTAGTAGTGGCCCTTGGTGCCGGAAGCGGTGGTGAATTGCTGCCTTGAATCGAACAGGTTGTGACCCATTGCCAAGCCTTTCGTCTCTAGTACTGCTGCCCACGCCTCCTTGGGGGCGGCATCGCAACGATGCCGCCTGCCGCGCGACGCTACACGTTACTTCTTGCCGCCCATCATTTGCTTGATGTTGACGGTCTGGCCGTTTTCGAGCGTGACGTCGCCCGCTTGCTGGCCTGGCCGGCACGCGCTGACCCAGCGCGCGTCAACCGACGTTTTCATTTCCTTCATGGTCGCCATCGGTGGGTCGTAGGTCGCGGTGCCTTCCATGTGGTACGACGTGTTGCCGTTGAAGGTCATGACCGAGTTGGTTTTCATAGTCGTCGTCCGAGCTTGCACGTCGCGGTCATAGTCATCTTGTTGCCGGAGAAGGAGCGCTCGTTCTGCGAGCACATTTCCTTGGTGGCTCCCATGCCGAACTCGCGCATCTGTGCCTGCACCGAATCGTCCAGGCACATGGTGGTCAGGCTCTTGCGGCCCGGCTGCTGGGGGCTGTCTCGAGAGACCTCCCACAATCCGGATTTGAGCACGGGCGGCTCGGCGGCGAGCGCACTGCACGCGCAGGCCAGGCTGCAGAGCCCGGCGAGGCGGAAAATCGATGAAATGAAGGGCACGGCGATCTCCTGATGAAGCGCACGCTCAGATAACGAACAAGTCGACGAATTCGTGCACCGGCGTTGCGTGGAGTTTCGTCGCATCGAGCGCGAGGTCGAGAATGGCCTGCTGTTGCTTGCCCGGAAAACGCCGGGCCAGGTTGGTCTTGAACTTCTCCACCAGCACCGGGATCCCCTCCTTGCGCCGGCGCCGATGGCCGATCGGATATTCCACGACCACTTCCTTGAGCTTCGTGCCGTCGGCGAACTCGACGGTGATCGCATTGGCGATCGAGCGCTTGTCCGGATCGAGGTAGTCCTGCGAGAATTTGCGGTCCTCGACGCATACCATCTTGGCGCGCAGACGGTCGATACGGGGGTCGTGGGCAACCACGTCCTCGTAATCGGGTGCGGTGAGGCGGCCGAACAGCAGTGGGACGGCCACCATGTACTGGATGCAGTGGTCGCGGTCCGCGGGATTGTTGAGCGGACCCTGCTTGTCGATGATGCGAATCGCCGATTCGTGGGTACGGATGGTGATCTTGCGGATGTCGTCGATCCGGTCCTTCACCTGCGGGTGCAGTGTCATCGCGCATTCGACCGCGGTCTGCGCGTGAAACTCCGCCGGGAAGCTGATCTTGAACAGCACCTGTTCCATGACGTAGCTGCCGTAGGGGCGCTGGAACTTGAACGCGTTGCCCTTGAACAGGACGTCGTAGAAGCCCCAGGTCTTGGCGCTGAGCACCGACGGATAGCCCATCTCGCCTTTGGCCACCATCAGCGCCAGACGCACCGCGCGAGAGGTCGCGTCGCCCGCGGCCCAGCTCTTGCGCGATCCGGTGTTGGGAGAGTGGCGGTAGGTGCGCAGGCTCTGGCCGTCGACCCACGCCAGCGACACGGCGTCGATGATCTCGTCACGCGTCAGGCCGAGCATCGCCGCGACGACCGCGGTCGACGCCACCTTGACCAGCACGACGTGGTCGAGACCCACGCGATTGAAGCTGTTCTCGAGCGCGATGACGCCCTGGATCTCGTGCGCCTTGATCATCGCCGTCAGCACGTCCTTCATCGTCAGCGGCGGCTTGCCCGCGGCGACTGCGGTGCGCGACAGCCAGTCGGCGGTGGCGAGGATGCCACCGAGGTTGTCCGACGGGTGGCCCCATTCCGCCGCGAGCCAGGTGTCGTTGAAGTCGAGCCAGCGAATGATGGCGCCGATGTTGAACGCCGCCTGCACCGGATCGAGCTGGAACTGCGTGCCGGGTACGCGCGCCCCGTTCGGCACGACGGTACCGGGAACGATGGGTCCGAGGAGCTTGGTGCACGCGGGATACGACAGCGCCTCCAGGCCGCAGCCAAGCGTGTCGATCAGGCAGTTGCGCGCGGTGTCGTAGGCTTCCTTGCTGGTGATCTTGTAGCTCGCGGCATAGTCGGCGATGTCGACCAGGACCTTGTCGGGCTTGGGGCGGATGTTCGAGATGGGGGCGGACATGGATGGGTGTCGAATGGACCGCTATTCGGGAGCCTTGCCGATATTGTATCCGGCGATGCGCCACTCGCCATCGGACTCCTTGCTGACGACCAGCGTTTCCATCGCGAGCGGTGCGTTGGCGAACTTGGTGAGATACGAAAGCGTCACGTACTCCCCCGTCGACGGCGCGCCGCGCACCGTGGTCGAGAATTGCGCAGTCTTGAGCTCCCTCATCGTCGCCTTGCCGAGCTTGCCGCGAATCGAGTCGAGATCGCCCGCCCACTCGGATTCGGACACGGCGAGCTTGAACACCAGGGCGGTGTTTTGCCAGCTGTCGGTGAACTTGCCGGCGTCGACGATGGCCAGCCAGTGATCGGTCGCTTCGGTGGCCGCCGCTACGGGGTCCGGGGCTGCATTGTCGCCGATAGCGCGTCCGGTCGCCGCCGGGCTGAGGGTCGATGGCTGCGGCGGCTGCGCCGGCTGTGCAGGCGCCGGCAGCGCCTGCGCGTGTGCGGTCGCCAGCGCTGCGGCCAGCAGCAGGAAGGCGGGTGCCTGGATGGGGATCTTCATTGCATGTGCTCCGTTATGGCCGCTCGATCAGGATCTCTGGGCGAGCGGTATGAATTTCTGGTCCTCGGGTCCGATATAGTTTGCGCTCGGACGAATGATCTTGCCGTCGCTGCGCTGCTCGATGACATGCGCGGCCCAGCCCGATGTGCGCGAAAGTACGAACAGCGGTGTGAACATTGCGGTGGGTACGCCCATCATGTGGTAGCTGACTGCGGAATACCAGTCGAGGTTCGCGAACATGTTCTTCGCATCGTGCATGACCGCCTCGAGTCGCTCTGCAATGGCGTACATTTTCATGTTGCGGGCATCGGCCGAAAGCTTGCGCGCGACTTCCTTGATGATGCGATTGCGCGGATCGGCGATGGTGTACACGGGGTGGCCGAAGCCGATGATGACCTCGCGTGCTTCGACCCGTCGGCGGATGTCCGCCTCGGCCTCGTCCGGAGTGTCGTAGCGCTTCTGTGTTTCGAACGAAAATTCGTTCGCGCCGCCGTGCTTGGGACCGCGCAGGGCGCCGATCGCGCCGGTGATCGCGGAATACATGTCGGATCCGGTGCCGGCGATCACGCGTGCGGTGAAGGTCGAGGCGTTGAATTCGTGCTCCGCGTAGAGATTGAGCGAAGTCTGCATCGCGCGCACCCAGGTCGGCGACGGTTCCCGGCCATGGAGCAGGTGCAGGAAATGGCCGCCGATCGATTCGTCGTCGGTTTCCACGTCGATGCGTCTGCCATTGCGGCTCCAGTGGTGCCAGTACAGCAGCATCGAGCCGAGGCTCGCCATCAGCCGGTCGGCGATATCGCGGGCGCCGGCGGCGTCGTGTGCTTCCTGCTCCGGCAGCGCGCTGCCGAGCGCCGACACTGCCGTGCGCATCACATCCATGGGATGCGCCGCCGCGGGGATCTGCTCGAGCATGACCATGACGCTGGCGGGGATGCCGCGCAGCGACCGGAGCTTGGTCTTGTACGCGGTCAGTTCGGCGATGCCGGGAAGCGTGCCGTGCACGAGCAGGTGCGCGATTTCCTCGAATTCGCAGGTCTCGGCGATGTCGAGGATGTCGTAACCGCGATAGTGCAGGTCGTTGCCGGTGCGCCCGACCGTACACAGCGCGGTGTTGCCGGCGGTCACGCCGGACAGCGCGACCGACTTCTTTGGCTTGGGCGCCACGGGGAGAGTTTCGCTCATAGGGTTGTCATCGCGCTCGCGTGGCCCGCCGCGCTCAGGATTGTGCATTCGCGCTCTGGGCCGTGCTTCGCGCTCAGGAGAATGCGTTCGTGCTCGAGCGGCGCGTCGCGCTCAGGGTAATGCATTCGCGCTCTGGGCCGCACTTCGCGCTCATAGGAGACAGCAGTGCCGCGCTTCACGCTCATGCCCGGTCCCTCGCGAACAGCGCGTCGAGCTTCGCTTCGTAATCGTGGTAGCCGAGGTAGTCGTAGAGCTCGGCGCGGGTCTGCATGCTGGCGACGGCGGCGCGCTGCGTGCCGTCATGGCGCAGGCTGCGATACACGTTGAGCGCGGCCTGGTTCATCGCCCGGAATGCGGACAACGGGTAAAGCGCGATCGCGACGCCTGCGCTGCGCAGTTCGTCGACCGTGAACAGCGGCGTGGCGCCGAACTCGGTGATGTTGGCCAGCACGGGAACCTGCACCGCGTCGACGAAGCGGCGATACATCGAGAGTTCGGTCATCGCCTCGGGAAAAATCATGTCCGCGCCGGCTTCGACGCAGGCGCGCGCGCGCGCAATTGCCGCGTCGATGCCTTCGACCGCCAACGCATCGGTACGCGCCATCACGACGAACTCGGGATCGGTGCGTGCATCGACCGCCGCCTTGACGCGGTCGATCATCTCCGGCAGCGGCACCAGTTCCTTGTTCGGGCGATGGCCGCAGCGCTTGGCGCCGACCTGGTCTTCGATGTGCATGCCGGCGGCGCCCGCGCCGATCAGCGACTTGACGGTGCGCGCCACGTTGAACGCGCTGGCGCCGAACCCGGTG
Organism: uncultured beta proteobacterium; assembly: GCA_963726915.1. Lineage (GTDB taxonomy): Bacteria > Pseudomonadota > Gammaproteobacteria > Burkholderiales > Casimicrobiaceae > PALSA-1003. Next base: position 194,117 of record CAVSEA010000026.1, on the reverse strand, counting down.
TCGGCATCGACCAGCAGCGGCAGGCTGCTCGCCGCAGTGATCCGGCGCACGTCGGTGAGCACGTCGTCGAGCGTCGAAATGCCGAGATCCGGCATTCCCAGCGACCCGGCCGCGACGCCGCCGCCGGAAAGATAGATGGCGTTGAATCCGGACTTTTCGGCGAGGATCGCATGGTAGGCGCAGATGGCGCCGGGCACCTGCAGCGGCTTTTCCGCGCCGAGCGCCGCGCGAAACCTGGCTCCCGGAGAACGAATCGTCATGGTCCGCGCCGCGCTCCGCTTCAACCGAGCAGCGACGCCACGCCGGCGCGTTCTTCCTCGAGCTCCTTGAGCGTGAGGTCCATCTTCTCGCGCGAGAAAGCATCGATCGGAAGACCGGTGACGCGCGTGTACTCGCCGTTTGCAGTGGTCACCGGAACGCCGTACATCACCTCTTGCGGAATGCCGTAACTGCCGTCGGAAGGGACACCCATGGTCACCCATTTGCCATCGCTGCCAAGCATCCAGTCGCGTACATGATCGACCGCGGCGTTGGCGGCCGACGCTGCCGACGACAATCCGCGCGCCTCGATGATCGCGGCGCCTCGCTTGCCGACCGTGGGCAGGAATACCGTCCGGTTCCAGTTCTCGTCGTTGATCAGGTCCTTCAACGCGGCGCCGCCGGCGGTCGCGAAGCGGTAGTCCGGATACATGGTCGGCGAATGGTTGCCCCAGACGATGAGCTTCTCGATCGAACCGACGGGCTTGCCGGACTTGGCGGCAAGCTGCGACAGCGCGCGGTTGTGGTCGAGGCGGAGCATCGCGGTGAAGTTCTTCCGGGGCAGGCTCGGCGCCGATTTCATCGCGATGTAGGCGTTGGTATTGGCCGGATTGCCGACGACCAGCACCTTGACGTTGCGGCTGGCGGCCGCGTCGAGGGCCTTGCCTTGCTCGGTGAATATTTTCGCGTTTTCGAGCAACAAGTCCTTGCGTTCCATGCCCGGGCCACGCGGACGTGCGCCGACCAGCATGGCGACATCGACGTCCTTGAACGCCGCTTTAGCGTCGGCGGTGCCGTGCATCCCGACCAGCAGCGGGAATGCACAGTCCTCGAGCTCCATCATCACGCCCTTGAGCGCGGCCTGCGCCTTGTCGATCGGCAGCTCGAGCAGCTGCAGGTGGACCGGCTGGTCCGGACCGAGCATCTCGCCGTTAGCGATCCGGAACAGCAAGCTGTAACCGATTTGGCCGGCAGCGCCGGTAACTGCTACGCGTACGGGCTTTTTCATCGACAGCTCCAAGGCGGCGAGGTTGCGCGGAACGGGGCGGTGGCGCGCGCCTGAGACAAGGGCGACGCAACCGCTATTTTATACGTATGGGGGCCACCTCGTCGAATGGCCGCGTGTACTGCGCGCGATGCCGCTGTACTTGTTCATCGATGTGCCCGCTGACCGAGCGATGAAATCATCCGGCAGTCGCGACGCGCATCGGCCCGGTACCTGGTGCGGCCGTGGTTCCCCGGATACCGAATCGCTGTATAATTTGGCGAGTGATCAAGCCGCGCCCGGTCTACCTGAATCTCACGCAGATCCGACTGCCGTTGCCGGGTTTCGTGTCGATCCTGCACCGGATCAGCGGTGCGGCGCTGTTCATCGTCGGCATCCCAGTGGCGCTCTATGCGTTGCGCGAAAGCCTTGGGTCGCCCGAAGCTTTCGCCCGGCTGTCCGCATACTTCTCCCATCCGCTGGCCAAATTGGTGCTGATCGGGCTGATCTGGGCCTATCTCCACCATTTCTGTGCGGGCATTCGCTTTCTGCTGCTCGATCTGGACCAGGGCATCCAGCTCAAGCAGGCACGTCAGTCCAGCGTCATCGTCCTGGTGGTGAGCCTGGCGCTTACGCTCATCATCGGAGCCCGACTATGGAACCTCTGAGCAGGCCGCACGCGGATTGCGTTGCGAGCAAGACGCGGATGGATGCTAGACGCGCGCCGAAGGTCGTAGTTCGTACTACGATGCCGAGGCGCGCAACGACGCAGACGCCGCGTGTTGCCGCAACCCGGAGGGACGGGGCTTTGCGGGCGGTCTGCTTTGTCGCCAGGCTCGCAAATAGCGCCTGCTATTTGCTTCGCCCCGCTTCGCGCATCCCATCCCGCAAAGCCTCCGTCGCAACCGCGCGGGGCCTGTTCAGAGGTTCCTCATGGTAAGGCGCGCCATCGTCGGCGCCCACTACGGGTGGATGGATTTCCTCGCGCAGCGCATCACCGCCGTCGTGATGGCTGCATACACCTTGCTCGTCGTCGCGATTGCGCTGTACAGCGGCGGCATCGACTACCCGCGCTGGCAGGCGCTGTTCGGCAATGACGCGTTCCGCATTGCGACTGCCCTGTTCGCCCTTGCGCTGCTGTGGCACGCATGGATCGGCATGCGCGACATCTGGATGGATTACGTCAAGCCCGTTGCGTTGCGTCTCACGCTTGAGGTGCTGACTGTGCTCATACTCATCGCGTACGCGGGCTGGGTCGTGTCGATCCTGTGGGGGCGCTCCGGATGAGCCTGCCGGTGCGCAAGTTCGACGCCGTCGTCATCGGTGCCGGTGGTGCCGGCATGCGCGCGTCCCTGCAGCTGGCGCAGGCCGGGCTTTCGGTCGCAGTGCTGTCGAAGGTATTTCCGACGCGCTCGCATACGGTCGCGGCGCAGGGCGGCATCGGCGCGTCGCTCGGTAACATGGGCGAGGACAACTGGCACTGGCACATGTACGACACGATCAAGGGCTCCGACTGGCTGGGCGACCAGGACGCGATCGAATACATGTGTCGCGCGGCACCGGAAGTCGTGTACGAGCTCGAGCACTTCGGCATGCCCTTCGACCGCAATCCCGACGGCACGATCTACCAGCGCCCATTCGGCGGCCACTCTGCAAATTTCGGCGAAAAGTCGATCCAGCGCGCGTGTGCCTCCGCGGATCGCACCGGGCATTCGATGCTGCACACGCTGTATCAGCGCAACGTGCACTCGCGCACGCAGTTCTTCGTCGAGTGGATGGCGCTCGATCTCATCCGCGACGCCGACGGCGACGTCCTTGGCGTCGCGGCGCTGGAAATGGAGACGGGCGAGGTCATGCTCCTGCAGGCCAAGGCGACGCTGTTCGCCACCGGAGGGGCCGGGCGCATTTTCGCGGCGAGCACCAACGCGTTCATCAATACCGGCGATGGCCTCGGCATGGCCGCGCGCGCGGGTATTCCGCTGGAGGACATGGAGTTCTGGCAGTTCCACCCGACGGGCGTCGCCGGCGCCGGTGTGCTCATCACCGAAGGCGTGCGGGGCGAGGGCGGCATCCTGCTCAACAGCAATGGCGAACGCTTCATGGAGCGCTACGCGCCCAATCTCAAGGACCTCGCCTCGCGCGACGTGGTGTCGCGGTCGATGGACCAGGAGATCAAGGAAGGGCGTGGCTGCGGCCCGCACAAGGACTACGTGATGCTGAAGCTCGATCACCTCGGTCCGGACGTGATCATCAAGCGCCTGCCGTCGATCCGCGAGATCGCGATCAAGTTCGCCAACGTGGACCCGATCAAGGAACCGATTCCGGTCGTGCCGACGATCCACTATCAGATGGGCGGCATCCCGACCAACATCCACGGGCAGGTCGTGGCACCGGACGGCGGAGATCCGAATGCGATCGTCAACGGACTGTATGCAGTCGGCGAATGCGCCTGCGTCTCGGTCCACGGCGCCAATCGCCTCGGCACCAATTCGTTGCTGGACCTGCTGGTCTTCGGCCGCGCCGCCGGCAACCACCTCGTCGACCAGCAACTGGAACGGCGTCAGCACAAGGCGCTGCCGCGCGACGCCGGCGATCTGTCGCGTGGACGGCTGGCGCGGCTCGACACCGCGGCATCGGGCGAGGCCGTCGCCGAGGTCGCGAGCGACCTGCGCAAGGCGATGACGGCGCACTGCGGCGTGTTCCGCAACCAGGAGCTGCTCGACAGCGGGGTTGCCAAGGTCCTGGAGTTGGAGCAGCGCGTGCAACGCACCGCGATCAAGGACAAGAGCAAGACCTTCAACACGGCTCGGGTGGAAGCACTGGAGCTCGACAACCTGATCGAGACCGCCAAGGCCACGGTCGTCTCGGCCGCGGCGCGCCACGAGTCGCGCGGCGCCCAGGCGCGCAGCGATTACCCCGAGCGCGACGACGTCAACTGGCTCAAGCACACGCTGTGGCACCGCGAAGCCAACCGGCTCAGCTACAAGCCGGTGCGGTTGACGCCGTTGACCGTTGAATCCTTTCCTCCGAAGACCCGTACCTACTGAGCCACGGACGATCGATGAAATTCCGCATCTACCGCTACGATCCCGATCGGGACGCGAAGCCGCGCATGCAGGAGTACGAGGTCGCGCTCGACCCGCACGATCGAATGCTGCTCGACGCATTGATCCGGCTCAAGGCGCAGGACGACACGGTGTCGTTCCGCCGGTCCTGCCGCGAAGGCGTGTGCGGTTCCGACGCGATGAACATCAACGGCAAGAATGGGCTGGCGTGCATCACCAACCTCAAGGACTTGAAGGAGCCGGTCGAGTTGCGGCCGCTGCCCGGCCTGCCGGTCATCCGCGATCTGATCGTAGACATGAGCCAGTTCTTCAAGCAATACCATTCGATCAAGCCGTACATGGTCAACGACACGGCGCCGCCGGAGAAGGAGCGCCTGCAGTCGCCGGCGGAGCGGGAAGAGCTCGACGGGCTGTACGAGTGCATCCTCTGCGCCTGCTGCTCGACGGCATGCCCGTCGTTCTGGTGGAATCCGGACAAGTTCGTCGGGCCGGCGGGTTTGCTCGCCGCCTACCGTTTCATCGCCGATTCGCGCGACCAGGCCACCAGCGAGCGGCTCGACAATCTCGAGGATCCCTATCGCCTGTTTCGCTGTCATACCATCATGAACTGTGTCGACGTTTGTCCGAAGGGGCTCAATCCCACGCGGGCGATCGGAAAGATCCGGGAGCTCATGGTGAAGCGCGCCGTCTAGGGCGCACCGGGCATGGATCCCGCGATGCTGAACCGCCTCCGCTGGCGCTGCCGGCGCGGCATGCTGGAGAACGACTTGATCCTGACGCGCTTTCTCGACGCGCGTGGGGAAGCCATCAGCGAGCAGGAAGTGGCAGCGCTGGACATCCTGCTGGATTTGAGTGACAACGAACTATGGGATTTGCTTTCGGGCCGGCAAGAGCCCGCCGACGCCGCGGTTACACCGCTGCTCGAGTGCTTGAAAGCCATCTGAGAAAGCGTGGGACGCACGCCACCGCGCGCATCCCAATCATGACCGCCGCCTGGAGCAACACGCCATGACCGATCGTACCGCAACCCTGACTTTCAGCGACGCTTCGCCTGCCATCACCTTCCCCATGCTCCCGGGGACCATCGGCCCGGAAGTGATCGACATCCGGCCGCTGTACGCCAAGACAGGAAGGTTCACCTACGATCCCGGATTCATGTCCACCGCGGCATGCGTCTCCAAGATCACGTACATCGACGGCGACAAGGGTGAGCTGCTCTATCGCGGCTATCCGATCGAGCAACTGGCCGTCCAATGCGACTTCCTGGAAGTCTGCTATCTGCTGCTGGAGGGGGAAATGCCCGACTCCGCGGCCAAGGCGGAGTTTGTCCGCAACGTCACGCAGCACACGATGGTGCACGAGCAGATGAGCCAGTTCTTCCGCGGCTTCCGGCGCGACTCGCACCCAATGGCGATGCTGGTCGGTGTCGTTGGATCGTTGTCCGCGTTCTATCACGACTCGCTCGACATCACCGATGCGCACCACCGGCATGTCTCGGCGATCCGCCTGATCGCGAAGCTGCCGACGCTGGTTGCCATGTGCTACAAGTACACGCAGGGGCAACCCTTCGTGTACCCGCGCAACGAACTCGGCTACACCGCGAATTTCATGCGCATGATGTTCTCGGTGCCGTGCGAGGAGTACGAGGTCAACGACGTGCTGGTTCGCGCGCTCGACCGCATATTCATTCTGCACGCCGACCACGAGCAGAACGCATCGACGTCGACGGTGCGGCTGGCAGGCTCTTCGGGCGCGAACCCGTTCGCGTGCATTGCTGCAGGCATCGCCTGCCTGTGGGGGCCGGCGCACGGCGGCGCGAACGAGGCCGCGCTCAACATGCTGACCGAGATCGGCGACGTCTCGAAGATCCCCGATTTCATCAAGCGCGTGAAGGAGAAGAACTCCGGCGTCAAGCTGATGGGCTTCGGCCACCGCGTGTACAAGAACTACGACCCGCGCGCCAAGCTGATGCGGGAGACCTGCTACGAGGTTCTCGAGGATCTCGGCCTGCACGACGATCCGCTGTTCAAGCTGGCGATGGCGCTGGAGAAGATCGCGCTCGAAGACGACTACTTCGTGCAGCGCAAGCTCTATCCGAACGTCGACTTCTATTCCGGCATCGTGCAGCGCGCGCTCGGGATCCCGGTGAGCCTGTTCACGGCGATCTTCTCGCTGGCGCGTACCGTCGGGTGGATCGCGCAGTGGAACGAAATGATCTCGGACCCCGACCAGAAGATCGGCAGGCCACGGCAACTCTACACCGGCGCAGTCCGCCGCGACGTCGTGCCGATCGCCAAACGCTGAGCGCATTGCGTCGCCATTGACTGCGCCAATCGAACCCCGATCTCCAAGGTGACACGATGTCCATGATGCAGGAATACGAGCAGTCGAGTACGCTTTTTGGCGGCAACGCACCATTCATCGAGGAACAGTACGAGGCCTACCTCTCCGACCCGAACGCGGTCGGCGCCGACTGGCGCAGCTACTTCGACTCGCTTCGCGGCGGCGTGCACGACGTCGCTCACGGACCGGTCATCGAATCGTTCATCCAGCTCGCCAAGAGTCGCAAGCTCGCCGGCGGCATGGTCGACGCGCAGGCGATGCACAAACAGGTACTCGTGCTGCGACTGATCAGCAAGTTCCGCACGCTCGGCATGTTCCACGCCGACCTCGACCCGCTCAAGCGCCAGGAGAAGCAGTACATCGCCGACCTCGACATCAAGAGCTACGGGTTCACCGAGGCCGACATGGACACCGAGTTCGACATCGGCTCGTTCAAGGGCGGGCCGGCGGGCTCGGACCGGATGCGCCTGCGGGACCTGATCGTCGCGCTGCAGGAAACCTACTGCGGCACCTTCGGCACCGAGTACATGTACATGTCGGACACGCCGCAGAAGCGTTTCATCCAGGATCGGCTCGAGCCGCTGCGTTCGCGCCCCAGTTACTCCCCCGAGTTCAGGCGTCACATTCTCGAACGGCTGACCGCCGCAGAGACGCTCGAGCGCTACCTCGGTACCAAATATGTCGGGCAGAAGCGGTTCTCGGGCGAAGGCGGCGACGCCATGATCCCGATGCTCGATCACCTGATCCAGAAGGCGGGCGCTGCCGGCGTGCAGGAGATGGTGATCGGCATGGCGCACCGCGGGCGGCTCAATGTCCTAGTCAATACGCTGGGCAAGATGCCGGCGAACCTCTTTGCCGAATTCGAAGGCAAGCAAGCCGCGGATCTTTCCGCCGGCGACGTCAAGTACCACCAGGGCTTCTCGTCCGACGTCGTCACGCCGGGTGGTCCCATGCACCTGACGCTCGCTTTCAATCCTTCGCACCTGGAGATCGCCGACCCCGTTGTCGAAGGCTCGGTCCGCGCACGGCAGGACCGGCGGCGCGACCCGACCTGCGACCAGGTCATGCCGGTGCTCATCCACGGCGACGCGGCGATCGCCGGCCAGGGCGTGGTCCAGGAGACACTCAACCTCGCGCAAACACGCGGTTACCGCACGGGGGGCACGATCCACATCGTCGTCAACAATCAGATCGGATTCACGACCTCCGATCCGCGCGACACCCGGGGTACGCTGTATTGCACCGATGTTGCGAAGATGGTCGAAGCGCCGATCCTCCACGTCAACGGCGACGACCCGGAGGCGTGCCTGCTGGCGGTCGAAGTCGCCATCGAGTTCCGGCAGAAGTACGACAAGGACGTGTTCATCGACCTAATCTGCTTCCGCCGCCAGGGGCACAACGAGGCCGACGAGCCGATGATCACGCAGCCGCTGATGTACAAGTCCATCCATCAGCATCCGGGAACGCGCGCGCTCTACGCCGCGCGCCTGGTGGAGGCAGGCGTCGTCACGGCGGAGCAGGCGGAAGCGATGATCGAGACTTATCGCACCGCCATGGACAAGGGCTACCACACCAATACCACGATCCTTTCCAACTACAAGCCGCCATTCGCGGTGGACTGGGGGCGCTTCGTCGGCAAGCATTGGACCGACAACGCCGACACGCGGGTGCCGATGAAAAAGCTCAAGGCGCTCGCGCAGAAGGTGACCACCATACCGGAAGACTTCAAGCTTCATCCGCGCGTCGAGAAGGTGATTGCGGATCGGCGCGCGATGGGGGAGGGCGAGCTGCCGCTGGACTGGGGCATGGGCGAGACGCTCGCGTACGCGACGCTCATCGACCAGGGCTTCGGCGTGCGCCTGTCCGGACAGGACTCCGCGCGCGGGACGTTTTCGCATCGACACGCGGTGCTGCACGATCAGAATCGCGAAAAGTGGGATGCAGGCATATGGGTGCCGTTGCAGCACATCCGCCCCGGGCAACCCGACTTCGACGTCATCGATTCGGTGCTGTCCGAGGCCGCGGTCGTCGGTTTCGAATACGGCTATTCGACGTCGGAACCGAACAAGCTGGTGCTTTGGGAAGCGCAGTTCGGTGATTTCGCCAACGGCGCACAAGTGGTGATCGACCAGTTCATCGCCGCCGGCGAGGTCAAGTGGGGTCGCGTCTGCGGGCTCACGCTGCTGCTGCCGCACGGGTACGAAGGGCAGGGCCCGGAGCATTCGTCGGCGCGGCCGGAACGCTATCTGCAGTTGTGCGCGGAGCACAACATGCAGGTCTGCGTGCCGACGACGCCAGCGCAGATCTATCATCTGCTGCGGCGGCAGATGGTGCGCGATTTCCGCAAACCGCTGATCGTGATGAGCCCAAAGAGCCTGTTGCGACACAAGGAAGCCGTGTCGACGATGGAAGAGCTGGCCGAGGGGAAGTTCCAAACCGCAATCGGCGACTCCGGCCAACTCGTGGCCGGGAACGTGCGCCGTATCGTCGTGTGCAGCGGCAAGGTGTATTACGACCTGTCTGCCTACCGGCGCGACAACAAGATCGGCGACATCGCCATCGTGCGCCTCGAGCAGCAATATCCGTTTCCGCACGCCGACTTCAAGGCCGAGATCGCCAAATACCCGGCAGCGAAGGAAGTGGTGTGGTGCCAGGAGGAGCCGCAGAACCAGGGCGCCTGGTATCGACTGCGGGCGTATCTGCGCAATGATATTCTCGGCCAGCAGGTGCTCGCCTACGCCGGCCGGCCGATTTCGGCGTCGCCGGCGGTCGGCTACATGTCGCGTCACCTCGCGCAACAAAAGCAGCTGGTCGAAGATGCCTTCGCGGTGAAGCTCGCGTCCGGCGAGATGGTCACCGCGCACTAGCGCGCTACTGCGCAACGACGACAGCAACGACGCCTGACAGGGAAGCAACATGCTTATCGAAGTGAAAGTGCCAGTCCTGCCTGAATCGATCACCGAAGCGACGCTGGTCAACTGGTACAAGAAGGCCGGCGAGGCGGTGAAACGGGACGAAAACCTGATCGATGTCGAGACCGACAAGGTCGTGCTCGAACTGCCGTCGCCGGAGTCGGGAGTCATCACCGAGATCCGCCGGGCCGACGGCTCCACAGTGAAGGCGCAGGAAGTCATCGCCGTGATCGACACCGGCGCGAAGACGGCTGCCACCGTGGCGCCCGCGCCAGCCGTCGCACCCGCTGCTGCGCCTGCCGCCGTGGCCCCTGCAGCGCCGCGGCCCGCACCCACTCCGGCTGCGCCCGTTGCGGCCGCGAGCGCCCCCAGCGCACTGCCGGCCGCGCGCAAGATGATGGCCGATCAGGGTGTCGCTGCCGCCGAAGTCTCCGGGACGGGGCGCGGCGGTCGCCTGACCAAGGGCGACGTGCAGGCGGCGGTCGAGGCTCGCACCGAGGCGACCCCGTCGGTGGCCATGCCGCCGCCGGGTGTTGCCAGGCCGATGCCGAGCGTCCAACCCGCCAATCTCGGTGGCCGGCCCGAACAGCGCGTGCCGATGTCCAGGCTGCGGCAGCGCGTTGCGGAACGTCTCGTGCAGTCGCAGTCGACGGCGGCGATTCTGACCACCTTCAATGAAGTGAACATGGCGCCGCTGCTCGAACTGCGCAACCGCTACAAGGAGCGCTTCGAGAAGGAACACGGCGTGAAGCTCGGCTTCATGGGTTTCTTCGTGAAGGCAGCCGTACACGCGCTGAAGAAGTACCCGGCAGTCAACGCCTCGATCGACGGCACCGACATCGTCTATCACGGCTACTTCGACATCGGCATCGCCGTGGGTAGCCCGCGCGGGCTGGTCGTGCCGATCCTGCGCGATGCCGACCTGCTCTCGATCGCCGAGATCGAAATGCAGATCGCCGACTTCGGCAAGCGTGCGCAGGACGGCAAGCTCAAGGTCGAGGAATTGACCGGTGGCACCTACACCATATCCAACGGCGGCGTGTTCGGCTCGATGCTGTCGACGCCGATCATCAATCCGCCGCAGTCGGCGATCCTGGGCGTGCACGCAACCAAGGACCGTGCAGTCGTGGAGAACGGGCAGGTGGTGGTGCGGCCAATGAACTACCTGGCGCAGTCGTACGACCACCGCATCATCGATGGCCGGGAAGCGGTGCTTTCGCTCGTGGCCGTCAAGGAAGCGCTGGAAGATCCCGCTCGCATGCTGCTGGATCTCTAAATGGCCGACGCGTTCGACGTGGTGGTCATCGGCGGCGGTCCCGGCGGCTACATCGCCGCGATCCGCGCCGCGCAGCTCGGATTTGCGACCGCCTGCATCGACGACTGGACGACCGTCGACGGCAAGCCCGCCCCCGGCGGCACCTGCACCAACGTCGGCTGCATCCCGTCCAAGGCGCTGCTGCAATCCTCCGAGAACTACGAGCACGCCGGACACGCCTTTGCCGAGCACGGCATCGAGGTCAAGGGGCTCGCCATCGACGTCGCGCGCATGCTCGCGCGCAAGGACAAGGTCGTACGTCAGAACAACGACGGCATCCTTTACCTGTTCAAGAAAAACAAGGTCGCCTTCTACCATGGCGTCGGCAGCTTTGCCGGCGGTGGCGCCGGCGCCTGGCAGGTTGCGGTCACGGGGCCGGGCGCCGCGACGCTGACGGCGAAGCACGTCATCGTCGCGACGGGGTCGAAGCCGCGCGCGCTGCCGGGCGCTCCCTTCGACAACAAGTGCATCCTCGACAACGAGGGCGCGCTTGCGCTGACCAAGGTGCCGCAGCGGCTCGGCGTCATCGGCGCCGGCGTCATCGGACTGGAGATGGGCAGCGTCTGGCGACGGCTGGGTGCCGAAGTCACTATCCTCGAGGCGCTGCCGGCACTCCTGGGCGCGGCCGACGAACAGGTCGCCACGGAAGCGGCGAAGCTGTTCGCCAAGCAAGGGCTCGCGATCCACCTCGGCGTGAACATCGCCAAGGTCACGCAGGGCAAGGACGTCGTGGTCGATTACGCCGACGCCGACGGCAAGGCGCAGAGCATTGCCTTCGACCAACTCATCGTGTCGATCGGGCGCGTCCCGCACACCGCGGGACTCGGTGCCGCCACGGTCGGCCTTGCGCTGGACGAGCGCGGCTTCGTCGTCGTCGACGGCGACTGCAAGACCAATCTGGCCGGCGTCTGGGCGATCGGCGACGTCGTGCGCGGACCGATGCTCGCGCACAAGGCCGAGGACGAAGGAGTCGCCGTCGCGGAGCGTATCGCCGGGCAGCATGGCCACGTCGACTTCAATACCGTGCCGTGGGTGATCTACACGTCACCGGAAATCGCCTGGGTCGGACAGACCGAACAGCAGCTCAAGGCCGCCGGCGTAGCGTACCGCGCGGGCAGCTTTCCATTCATCGCCAACGGCCGTGCACGCGCACTCGGCGACACGCGCGGCTTCGTCAAGTTTCTCGCCGACGCCAAGACCGACCGCATCCTCGGCATGCACGCGATCGGGCCGATGGTCTCCGAGCTGATTGCCGAGGGCGTCGTCGCCATGGAATTCGGCGCGTCGAGCGAAGATATCGCGCGCATCTGCCATGCGCATCCTTCCCTGTCGGAAGCCGTGCGCGAGGCGGCGCTTGCGGTCGACAAACGCACGCTTAACAGTTGACAGCGGCACGCGGCCACTTTGAACGATGCCGCGCGCAGCCTGGTCGGCCAGGCAGACACCAAGCGCGGCGCGCTTGAAGCGTGGCTGGCACCGGAACTGGCGCGCCGCGACATAGCACTCGACCCGGCGCAGGACGCGGCGCTGGCGCGGCTGCAGCGCCTGTACGACGAACTGCTGGCGTTTCGCGCCGCGCGCCGCTCGCTGCTGCGGCGATGGATCGATCCGCCCGTTCCTCCGCGCGGCGTGTACTTCTTCGGCGGCGTCGGACGCGGGAAGAGCTTCCTGATGGACGGATTCTTCGCCGCGCTGCCGTTCCGGCGCAAGACGCGCGTGCACTTTCACGCCTTCATGAAAAGCGTGCACGAGGACCTGCGTGCGCACGCGCGCGTGGAAGACCCGCTGACCGCGGTCGCCGCACGGATCGCCAGGCGCCACCGCGTGATCTGCTTCGACGAGTTCCACGTGTCCGACGTTGCCGACGCGATGATCCTCGGACGCCTGCTGACGGCATTGTTCGGGCTCGGTGTCGTTTTCGTGATGACCTCGAATTACCGGCCGGACGATCTTTACCCGGACGGCCTGCAGCGCCAAAGCCTGCTGCCGACCATTGCGCTCATCAAGGAGTGGCTCGACGTGGTCGAAATCGATGGCGGTATCGACTACCGCCTGCGCGCGCTCGAGCATGGTGTGTACTACTACACGGCGCCGCGCGGCGCGGCCGACCCGGAACTGGGCGCGCTGTTCGATCGCATGCGCCCGGGGGCCGACGAGGACGCGAGGCTTTTGGTCGAATCGCGCACGCTCAAGGCCAGGCGCCGCGCGGGAAGCGTGGTCTGGTTCGACTTTGGCACGCTTTGCGACGGCCCACGGTCCCAGCTGGACTACCTCGAGCTGGCGCGCCGCTTCGCCGTGGTCATCGTCTCCGACGTTCCCCGGCTGACCACCGACATGGGCAATGCGGCAAGGCGATTTACCTGGCTCGTCGACGTCCTCTACGATCATCGGGTAAAGTTGCTGCTGTCGGCGGCTGTCCCGGCGGAGGAACTCTACGTGGCAGGCCCGAACAGCCTGGAATTCCCACGCACCGTCAGCAGGCTCATCGAAATGCGCACGCAGGAATACATGGCATTGCCGCACCGGACGCAACCGTCCACGGTCTGAATCTGTTTGGTTCCTTAGGAGGAGACACCCATGCAGGCTCCGCAGCAGTTCAAGGCGTATCGGACGTTCCAGGAGGACGGCGTGATCAGGAGCCGCTTCGTCGAGATGGCGCCGGCCGATCTCGACGCCGGCGACGTGCTGGTCAGGACCAAGTATTCGACCATCAACTACAAGGATGCACTGTCCTACAACGGCACCGGCAGGATCATGCGCAAGTACCCCACCGTCGCGGGCATCGACATGGCGGGAACGGTGGAGACTTCGGCGGACCCGCGCTTCAGGCACGGCGACAAGGTGATCGTCCACGCCTACGACATGGGCGTTGCGCACGACGGCGGCTACTCCGAGTACGTGCGCGTGCCGGCGGACTGGGTCGTGCGCCGGTCGCCAGACATGACCGCGTTCGAAGCGATGACGCTCGGCACCGCAGGCTACACCGCCGCGCTCGCGATCGAGTTGATGCAGCACAACGGCCTCACGCCCGCCAACGGTCCGGTGATCGTCAACGGCGCCACCGGCGGCGTGGGCAGCATCGCGATCGACATCCTGTCCAAGCTCGGCTATCACGTGGTGGCATTGACTGGCAAAGCCGACGAAGAGACCTACCTGCGATCGATCGGCGCCGCCGAAATCATGGCGCGGCAGAGCCTCGACCTGACCAAGATCCGTGCTCTGGACAAGGCGACATGGGCGGGCGCGATCGACAATCTCGGCGGCGACGTGCTGGCGTGGATGCTCTCGACGATGAAGCAATGGGGCACCGTTGCCAGCGTCGGGCTGGCGGCCGATGCGAAACTCAACACTACGGTCATGCCCTTTATCCTGCGCGGGGTGCAACTGCTCGGTGTCAACAGCTCGGAAGGTGCAATGCCGTTGCGGCAGCAGCTGTGGGACCGGCTCGCCAACCAGTGGAAACCGTCGCGGGTCCAGGCCAAGGTCCGCACCATCGACTTCGACGAATTGCCGTCGCATTTCGACGCCTTTCTCAAGGGCATGATCCGCGGCCGTACGGTGGTGCGCATCGGCGCCGATTCGGTCGGCAACTGAACTCTGGGTTGATCGGGCGCAAGGTCGTGCGCGCGAGCGCGGTGTAGCCTTGCGCATCACTCCGGAGGATGCGATGCCCACCTACGCCGACACCCACCGCCGCTCGCTCGCCGATCGCGACGCCTTCTGGCGCGAACGCGCCGCGCTGATCGACTGGCAGACGCCGTTTTCCTCGGTGCTCGACTACAGCCGGCCGCCGTTCGCGCGCTGGTTCGTCGGTGGCCGCACCAACCTTTGCCACAACGCGATCGACCGCCATCTCGCGGCGCGGGCGGAACAGCCCGCGCTGATTTTCATCTCGACCGAGACCGGTCAGCGCAGCTCCTACTCGTACGCCGATCTGGCGCGCGAGGTCGGTCGCTGCGCGGCGATGCTGCGCGCGCAAGGGGTCGGCAAGGGGGATCGCGTGCTGCTCTACATGCCGATGATTCCCGAAGCCGTGTTCGCAATGCTTGCGACGGTGCGCATCGGCGCCATTCACTCGGTGGTCTTCGGCGGTTTCGCGCCGGCCAGCCTGGCCACGCGCATCGACGATGCGACGCCGAAGGTGCTGGTCACTGCCGACGCCGGCATGCGCGGTGGCAAGGTGATTCCGTACAAGCACCTGGTGGACGAGGCGCTGCGGCTGGCCAAGCATCCTCCCGCGAAGGTCGTCATCGTCGACCGCCATCTCGACCCGGCCATGAGCCGCGATGCCGGCCGCGATCTGGACTACGCGAGTCTGGTCGATGCGCAGCACGATGCCGTCGTCCCGTGCGAGTGGCTCGAGTCATCCGAGCCGTCGTACATCCTCTACACCTCGGGTACGACCGGCAAGCCAAAGGGCGTGCAGCGCGACACGGGCGGCTACGCGGTGGCGCTGGCCGCGTCGATGCGCGACATTTTCTGCGTCGCGCCGGGTGAGTCGTTCTTCTGCACCAGCGACATCGGCTGGGTGGTCGGCCATTCGTACATCATCTACGCGCCGCTCTTGAACGGCTCGACCACGATCATGTACGAGGGACTCCCGATCCGTCCCGACCCGGCGATCTGGTGGCGCATCGTCAGCGAGCACAACGTGCGCAGCATGTTCAGTTCGCCGACGGCGATCCGCGTGCTCAAGAAGCAGGATCCTTCGTTCATGCGACAGCACGACCTGTCCTGCCTCAAGTACCTGTTCCTCGCGGGCGAGCCGCTCGATGAGCCGACCGCGCGGTGGGCCACGGATGCGCTGGGTGTGGCCATTGTCGACAATTACTGGCAAACCGAGAGCGGCTGGCCGATCCTGTCCGCGCAGCCCGGCATCGAGGACACGCCGCGCAAGTTCGGCAGCCCGTCGTTTCCCACCAGCGGCTACGACGTACGCATCGTCGACGAAGTCACCGGCGAGGACGTGGGTGCCGATCGTAAAGGGCGTGCTGACGATCGCGCCGCCGTTGCCTCCCGGGTGCCTGAGCACGGTGTGGGGCGACGATGCGCGCTTCGTCAAGACGTACTTCACGACAGTCCCTGGCAAGGAGGTCTACTCGACCTTCGACTGGGCCATACGCGACGCCGACGGTTACTATTTCGTGCTCGGGCGCACCGACGATGTGATCAACGTCGCCGGGCACCGCCTGGGCACGCGCGAGATCGAGGAGGCCGTCCAGGCGCATCCAGGCATCGCCGAGGTCGCGGTCGTTGGCGTGGCCGACGCGATCAAAGGCCAGGTGCCGGTCGCTTTCGCCGTGGTCAAGGATCCCGCTCGCGTCGCCGACGCGAACGGGGCCGCCGCGATGCGCCAGGAAGTCTTGGACACCGTCGATCGCGAGCTCGGCGCGATCGGCCGGCCCGGCGCGGTGCATTTTGTATCGGCGCTGCCCAAGACACGCTCGGGCAAACTGCTGCGGCGCTCGATGCAGGCGCTGGCCGAAGGACGCGATCCGGGAGACCTGACCACGATCGAGGACCCGGCCGCGCTGGAGTCGATCCGGCAGGCGCTGGCCGCGCGCTGATGCCAGCCCTCGCGCATGTACCGCTGGCGCGCGTCACCCGCGGCGCCGCCGTCGACAGCGTGCACTACGGGTCGGTCGCCGTCGTCGACCGCGACGGCAGGCTGATCTACGCGGCCGGCGACCCGCACTATCCGACGACGACGCGCAGCGCGCTCAAGCCGTTGCAGGCATTGCCCTTCGTCGCCGGCGGCGGCGTCGAACGCTTCGGCTTCTCGTCGCAGCAGGTGGCCCTGCTGTGCGCCAGCCACTCGGGCGAGCCGCGGCACGTCGACGCGGTGGCCGACATGCTCGCACGCGCGGATTGCACCGTCGATCAGTTGCAGTGCGGCGTGCATCCGCCGTTGTACTACACGGCGCGCGAGGAACTGCCACCGTCGGGCGTCCGCTTCACTGCGCTGCAGCACAACTGTTCCGGCAAGCATGCCGGCATGCTCGCCTGGTGCCGTCAATGCGCCGCGCCAGTCGACTCGTACCTCGCCATGGACCATCCGTTGCAGCAGGCGATCCGGCAGGCCGTGGCGCACCTGACCGGCGTCGCCGAGCGCGACCTGGTCGCAGGCATCGACGGCTGCTCCGCGCCAAACTATGCGGTGCCGCTGGATCGGCTTGCCCACGCCTTCGCCCGGCTGGCGGCGGGTCGGGAGGACGCCCGCTACGGTGCCGCGCCGTCGCGGCTCGCCACGGCGATGAGCGCGCATCCGGAAATGGTCTCCGGCGAGCGGCGCAACGACCTCGTGCTGATGCGCGCCGGCCGTGGCGACTGGGTCACCAAGGTCGGCGCCGAGGGCGTCCAGGCCATCGGCATCCGCAGCAAGGGCTGGGGCGTGGCGATCAAAGTGGTCGACGGCAACGCCCGCGGGCTGCATCCGGCGACCGTTTCGGTGCTCGACCAGCTGGGGCTCCTCGAACCGGCACAGCGCGCTGAACTCGCGTCATGGGGGGCGCCCGAGATCCGCAATTACGGCGGCATCGTCACCGGCCGCGTCGAGCCGACCGTGGTACTCGAATCGCGCTGATCGGCCCGGTCCAAAACCCTCCTGCGAGGTGAACTTACCGAGCGGCCAGCGGTCTAGCGAAGCAGGTTGCCGCCAGCATCATCGGTCCCGGGGTGCGGGGCGGCTCGGCTATACTGCCGGCGGACGTTGCGCCTGTGGTGAGCGGTGCGGCGATGAGACGAACGACACAGGGACCGCCCGCGGATGGCTGACCGCGAAGTAGATCAGCAGCTCGTGGAGCGCGCGCAAAAGGGTGACAAGCGCGCTTTCGAATTGCTGGTGTTGAAATACCAGCGCAAGCTGGGGCGACTGTTGTCGCGGCTGGTGCGCGACCCCGGCGAGGTCGAGGATGTGACGCAGGAGGCGTTCATAAAGGCCTACCGCGCGTTGCCTTCGTTCCGCGGGGATAGTGCGTTTTATACGTGGTTGTATCGAATTGGAATCAACACCGCGAAGAATTACCTGGTCGCGATGGGCAGGCGGGCGCCGACGTCCACCGGCTTCGACAACGAGGAAGCGGAGAATTTCGAGGACGCCGAGCAACTGCGTGATTCGGCGACACCCGAGGATCACTTGCATGGGAAGCAGATCGCGAACACCGTCAACAAGGCGATGGACGCGTTGCCCGAGGATTTGCGCACGGCGATTACCCTGCGCGAGATCGAGGGCCTGAGTTATGAAGAGATTGCCAACGTGATGAATTGTCCGATTGGCACGGTGCGCTCCCGGATTTTCAGGGCGCGCGAAGCGATCGCGGCCGAGCTGCGGCCGCTGCTGGGGACGGAAAAGGATCGGAGATGGTGATGGGCACTTTCCAGGCAGAGCCGGGCGAATCGATCGCCGGCGGGACCATGGGATCCAAGGCGGAGGAGATCTCGCTGCTGATGGACGGTGAACTCGACGCGCAGCGCGTCGAACCCGTCTGTGCCGGGTTGCGTGATGCAGGTTGTGTCGGGACCTGGGTTTGCTACCACGTGATTGGCGACGCGTTGCGCGGGTCCGCGGCATCGACGCCAGGCTTCTCCGCGCGCTTCTCCGAACGGCTCGCCGCCGAACCGACGGTGCTCGCGCCGCAGCGCCGGAAGGTGGGGGCTCCGGCAATGGCGCTGGCGATGGCCGCCACCGTGGCGGCGGTAAGCGTCGTGGGCTGGGTCGCACTCACCACCATGCCTGCCCCACCGACGGCAGTCGCGGCGGCGCGCCAGGCGGCGTCGGTGCGCGCTGCCGATGCACGGCGACCGGTCGACAACGAATATCTGCTGGTGCATCAGGAGTACTCGCCGACCACCGCAATCCAGGGCGTGCGGCCGTACCTGCGTGCAGTTGCCGCCACCGAGCCGGATGCGCGCCCGTAGCGCCGTCCGGCGCCCGGCCGGTCCCCGGTTCCTGCGTGCGGGGCTGGTGGCAGTGGCGTTGGCCAGCGGCGCGCCTGCGCTCGCCCAGGACGCTGCCGAGTGGCTGCAGCGCGCGGCGAACGCGGCGCGCACGCTCAACTACGTCGGCACGGTCGCCAATCAGCACGGTGCGCGCGTCGAGACCTCGCGCTTGATGCATTTCAGCGACGCCGGTGGTGAATACGAAAAGCTCACCAACCTCGACGGTCCATCCCGTGAAGTGGTAAGGGTCAACGATCAGGTGCGCTGCTACTACAGCGACGCCAAGCTGGTCCGCGTCGAGCCGCGCGCGCTGCACAACGTGTTCCCCTCGCTGCTGCCGCAACAACTCTCGACCCTCGCCCAGTACTACAACTTTCGCAAGGCGGAGTCGGCGCGCATCGCAGGTCTCGAAACGCAGGCCTACGTGTTCGAGCCCAAGGACGGCATGCGCTACGGCCACAAGTTCTGGGCCGACACCGCCACCGGCTTGCTGCTCAAGGCGCGCCTGCTCGGCGAGAAGAACGAAACGATCGAACAATTCGCGTTTACCGACATCCAGATCGGCGCCAAGCTCGACCGCGACATGTTCAAGCTGCCGTTCCCGACGCCCCCCGCCGACTGGCAGGTCCGCGAATCGGCGCACGGCGATGTCGCGCCGCAGGAGACCGGCTGGGTCGTCAAGGATCTGCCGCCGGGGTTCTCCAAGGTGGTCGAGGGCTATCGCAGCCTGCGCGGCAAGCCGGACAAGGTCGCGCACCTGGTGTTCTCCGACGGGCTCGTCGCGGTGTCGGTGTTCGTCGAGCCGACGCCGTCGACGCCGCAGCCGGTCGGGCTGTCGCAGCAGGGCGGCGTCAACGTGTACAGCCGGCCGCTGAACGAGCATCTGGTGACAGTGCTCGGCGAGGCCCCGGGGGCCACCGTGCGCCAGATCGCTTATTCGGTCAGTCACAAGTAGTCGATCCGTTTCGTATCATCCGCATCCAACGACAGAGGCAGCGAAGTATGAAATATCGCGTATGGACGATGCTTTTTGCATTGTCGAGTTTCGCCTGGTTTGCCCATGCCGCAGCCGCGCAGCAGGGGCGGCTTCCCGACTTCACGGAGCTCTACGAGCAGCAAGGCGCCACGGTAGTCAGCATCGATGTGACGTCGAAAGCGAGGCGCCAGCAGTCGCCGTTCCCGGATCTGTCCGAGGACGACCCGTTCTACGAATTCTTCAAGCGCTTCGGTCCGCCGCGCGGGGCGCCGCGCCAGCGTGAACCGGAACAGCAATCGACGGGCTCGGGCTTCATCCTGTCCCCCGATGGCTATGTGCTGACCAACGTGCACGTCGTCGACGATGCGACCGAGGTGACGGTGAAGCTCTCGGACAAACGCGAATTCAAGGCCAAGGTCGTCGGCACCGACAAGCGCACCGACGTCGCGCTGCTCAAGATCGAAGCGACCGGATTGCAGAAAGTGAACATCGGCGATCCGGACAAGCTCAAGGTCGGCGAGTGGGTGGCGGCGATCGGCAAGCCCTTCGGCCTCGAAAACACGATCACCGCGGGCATCGTCAGCGCCAAGGGCCGCGAGTTGCCCAACGAGAACCTGGTGCCTTTCATCCAGACCGACGTCCCGATCAATCCTGGCAACTCGGGCGGTCCGCTGTTCAACATGAAAGGCGAGGTCGTCGGCATCAACTCGCTCATCTTCAGCCGCACCGGCGGTTACATGGGTCTCGCCTTCGCCATCCCGATCGACGTCGCGATGAACGTCGTGAAGCAGATCCAGGACAAGGGACGCGTCACGCGCGGGCGCATCGGCGTGCAGATCCAGGAAGTGAGCAAGGAGACCGCCGACGCGTTCGGCCTGCCCAAGGCCGGTGGTGCGCTGGTCAACTCGGTCGAGAAGGGCGGGCCCGCGGACAAGGCCGGCATCGAATCGGGCGACATCATCGTCAAGGCAGATGGCAAGACTGTGAATACCTCGTCGGAGCTGCCGCGCATCATCACCCAGGTCAAGCCCGGCACCAAGGTGACGCTGCAAGTTTGGCGCAAGGGCGCGAGCAAGGACATCGTGGTCACCGTCGCCGAGCTCAAGGAAGACGACGGCGCCAAGGCGACCAAGCGCGGCGCACCGCCGAGCAAGGAAAAAGCCAAGCCGAATCGCATGGGCCTGATCCTTTCGGACCTGACCGATGAGCAGAAAAAGGAGCTCGACCTCAAATCCGGCGTCGTCGTCGAGGACAGCAGCGGGACGTCGCGCGGCGACATCCAGCCGGGCGACATCATCATGGCCGTGATCAGCCGCGGCGCCACGATCGAGGCCAAGACCGCGGAGCAGGTCAACGGCCTGATCGCGAAGCTCGAAAAGGGCGCGTCGGTGACGTTCCTGCTACGCCGCGGCGAACAGCAGTTCTTCTCGACGATCAAGCTTGGCAACGGGACCGAGTAGACTCAGGTGAGGCTCACGCTTCTGGTGCGCGCGTACTGCCATCTGTGCGAACAGATGCACGTGGCGCTGGTTCCGCTGCTGGCGCCGACCGGGGCCACCGTCGAGATGATCGACGTCGATTCCGACAGCGCGCTCGAGGCACGCTGGGGCGAGCGGGTGCCGGTGCTGCTCGATGGCGAGCGTGAACTCTGTCACTTCCGGCTCGACGCGCCAGCCGTCGCGCGATGGTTGCGCGATGCGACCGACGCTGTGTCGCGCTGACACTCAAAATCGGTTAATATTCAGGTTGTTCCGATACCGAACGGGCTGAAGAAGGGGCACTTCACGGTGCCCCTTTCCTTTGACGCAATCGATGCAGCACATCCGCAATTTCTCCATCATCGCGCATATCGACCACGGCAAGTCGACGCTGGCCGATCGCTTCATTCAGCGTTGCGGCGGCCTGTCCGATCGCGAGATGGAAGCGCAGGTGCTCGACTCGATGGACCTCGAGCGCGAGCGCGGGATCACCATCAAGGCCCAGACGGCAGCGCTTTCCTATGCCGCGCGCGACGGTTCGACCTACAGCCTGAACCTGATCGACACGCCCGGCCACGTCGACTTTGCGTACGAGGTGTCGCGCTCGCTGGCAGCCTGCGAAGGCGCGCTGCTGGTCGTCGATGCGTCGCAGGGCGTCGAGGCGCAGACCGTCGCCAATTGCTACACCGCCACCGAACTTGGCGTCGACGTCGTTCCTGTGCTGAACAAGATCGATTTGCCTTCGGCTGAACCGGAACGCGTCATCGAGGAGATCGAGGACATCATCGGCATTCCGGCGGACGACGCGATTCGCGCCAGCGCCAAGACCGGCGAGGGTGTCGACGACATCCTCGAGGCGGTGATCGCGCGCATCCGGCCGCCGAAGGGCGATCCCGCCGCACCGCTGTCGGCGCTGATCATCGATTCGTGGTTCGACAACTATGTCGGCGTGGTCATGCTCGTGCGCGTGATGAATGGCACGTTGAAGGCGCGCGACAAGATCCTGCTGATGGCCAGTGGCGCGACCTACAACTGCGAGCAGGTGGGGGTGTTCACGCCCAAGGCGATCGCCCGCGACGAACTGTCCGCGGGGGGCGTGGGCTTCGTCATCGCCGGCATCAAGGAGCTCAAGGCGGCGCGGGTCGGCGATACGCTGACGCTGGCGACGCGGCCGACCGCGCAAGCCTTGCCCGGATTCAAGGAAGTCAAGCCGCAGGTGTTCGCCGGGCTGTATCCGGTGGAATCGAACCAGTACGAAGGGCTGCGCGACGCACTGGAGAAGCTCAAGCTCAACGACGCCTCGCTGCACTACGAGCCCGAAGTCTCCGAGGCGCTGGGCTTCGGTTTCCGCTGCGGCTTTCTCGGCCTGCTGCACATGGACATCGTGCAGGAGCGACTCGAGCGCGAATACGACATGGACCTGATCACGACCGCGCCGACGGTCGTCTATCAGGTGCTGCTGCGCGACGGCACCGTGCTCGAGATCGAGAATCCGTCGAAATTGCCCGACCTGTCGCGCGTCGAGGAGATCCGCGAGCCGATCATCACCACGACGATCCTCACGCCGCAGGATTACGTCGGGCCGGTGATGACCCTTTGCACCGACAAGCGCGGCGTGCAGAAGAACATGCTGTATGTCGGCCGGCAGGTGATGCTCACCTACGAATTGCCGCTGGCGGAAGTCGTGATGGATTTCTTCGACCGCCTCAAGTCGGTGTCGCGGGGCTACGCATCGCTCGACTACGAGTTCAAGGAATTTCGCGCCGCTGACGTGGTCAAGCTCGACATCCTGATCAACAGCGAGCGCGTCGATGCGCTTTCGGTGATGGTGCATCGAGCCCACGTGCAGTACCGCGGCCGGGAAGTCGTCGCCAAGATGCGCAAGCTGATTCCGCGGCAGATGTTCGACGTCGCGATCCAGGCGGCGATCGGCGCGCAGATCATCGCCCGCGAATCGGTCAAGGCGATGCGCAAGAACGTGCTGGCCAAGTGTTACGGCGGCGATATCACGCGCAAGCGCAAGCTGCTCGAGAAGCAGAAGGCCGGCAAGAAGCGCATGAAGGCCGTCGGCAGCGTCGAAATTCCGCAAGAAGCCTTCCTGGCCATCCTGCAGGTAGGCGACAAATGAGGAGCGCTTGCCATGCTCCTGGCGGCCAACCTCTCCAACCATCCTGCATTCGACGATGAATTTCGCCCTGATCCTGTTCGTGCTGACCGCTTTCACGGGCGTCATCGCGCTTGCCGACAAGCTTGTATTCAGCAAGCGGCGCGCCAGCGGCCAGCCCGAACCCTGGTGGATCGAGTATCCCAAGAGTTTTTTCCCGGTATTGCTGATCGTCTTCCTGTTGCGTTCGTTCGTCGCCGAGCCGTTCAAGATCCCCAGTTCGTCGATGCGGCCGACGCTGGAAGTTGGCGACTTCATCCTGGTCAACAAGTTTTCCTACGGCATACGCCTGCCGATCATCGAGAAGAAGATCATTCCGACCGGCAGCCCGCAGCGCGGTGACGTGATCGTCTTCCGCTACCCGGTCAATCCCACGCAGGATTTCATCAAGCGGCTGGTCGGGTTGCCCGGCGACCAGATCGTCTATCGCGACAAGCAGCTGACGGTGAACGGCGTGCCCTGGCCGCAGGTCGCGCAGGGCACCTACGGCTATCTCGAAGGGCTCGCCTACGTGACCACGCAGCGCTTCGGCGAAAGCAGCGACGGGCACGAGCACTCCATCGCCGAAAACCCGTCCGTGCCCCCGGTATTCCCGCACAACGTGCGTCTGTTCCCCGGGCGGGAGAACTGCGATTACAATGAGCGCGGCTTCACCTGCAAGGTGCCCGAGGGGATGTACTTCATGATGGGCGACAACCGCGACAACAGCGACGACAGCCGTTACTGGGGCTTCGTGCCGGATGATCACATTCGCGGCAAGGCGTTCTTCATCTGGTTCAACTGGGATGACATCAGCAGCATGTCGTTCAAGCGGATCGGTACCTCGATCCGGTGATGGGAGGCAGCGCATGAGCACTCGCACACGACAGCGCGGACTGTCGATCGTCGGCTTTATCATCGTCGCCGCGCTGGTGATGCTGGCCGTCATGGTCGGCTTTCGCATGGTGCCGGCGTACATCGAGTGGTACACGGTGCAGAAGGTCATGAACAACACACTGGCGAAATCCAAGGACGGCTTCACGCTGTACCAGTTTCGCCGCGACTTCGATCTCCAGGCCGCTGCCGACTATATCGATTCGGTGCGCGGAGCGGACGTCGAAGTGAGCAAGGAAGGCAATCAACTCGTCGCATCCGCGAACTGGACCAAGGTGCTGCACCTGGTCGGCAACGTCAGCCTGATGCTGGAGTTCGAGGCGACGGCGACAAAATAGGGGCCTGCTAACGCTATGGACACAGACGCGTTGCGCGGCCGAAAACGCCCAGCGCAAGGCGCGATGGCGAAGGCGGGTTGGGTACCCGGCAAGCCTTCGCAACGTAGCGATGGGCGTTTTCGGCAGCAACCCGAAGGGAACGGGTACCCTGGAGCGCCACTCTTTGTTGCTCTCCTCGCCAAGACCGCCAGTCTTGTCTTCGTCGGCTGCCGCGATTGGCGCCCCATGCCACCCGTTCGCGTTTGCGCCCATAGCGTTAGCAGGCCCTAGCCGATGCCGTTCGAATCCGGCCTGACGCTTGCCCATGACTTTCATCGCCCGGAGTTGCTGCAGCAGGCGCTGACGCACCGCAGCTTCGGTGCCACCCACAACGAACGCCTGGAGTTCGTCGGCGACGCGGTGCTCAACTGCGTGATCGCCATGCTGCTCTATCAGCGGTTTCCGGAGATGCCGGAGGGCGAACTCTCGCGCCTGCGCGCGAACCTGGTCAACAAAGACATGCTGTTCCGCCTCGCGCAGGGTCTCGACCTCGGGCGTTCGCTGCGCCTTGGCGAAGGCGAAGCCCGTAGCGGCGGCGCGTCGCGGCCGTCGATCCTAGCCGACACGCTGGAAGCGGTATTCGGCGCGGTGCTCGTCGACGGCGGATTCGACGCGGCGCGGATCGCGATCGAGCGGGTGTACGCGGCCGAACTGGCGGGGCTGGGGACGGGCGGAATCGCCAAGGACCCCAAGACCCGGCTGCAGGAGTGGCTGCAGGCGCGACGCATTCCCGTGCCCGAATACGCGATCGTGGCCGTGACGGGGGAGGCGCACCTGCAGTCCTTTGACGTCGAATGTCGCATTGCCGCGCTAGGCATTGCGGCCACCGGATCAGGCGCCAGTCGCCGTGTGGCCGAGCAGGCCGCCGCCGCGCAAGCCTATGAGCAAGCGGCCGCGCGCTGACGCCATAGCGGCGACCGATGGCGCCTTTCGCTGCGGCGAGATCGCCATCGTCGGGCGCCCCAACGTCGGCAAGTCGACGCTGGTCAATGCGCTCGTCGGCGCGCGCATCAGCATCACCTCGCGCAAGGCGCAGACCACGCGGCACCGGCTGCTCGGCATCCTGACCACGACGCAGGCGCAATACCTGTTCGTCGATACGCCGGGTTTTCAGACCGAGCATCCATCGGTGCTCAACGAGCGCATGAACCGCACGGTGCGCGCCAGCCTCAAGGACGTCGATGCCGTGGTCTGGGTGCTGGAGGCGGGCCGGCTCGGCGCGGCGGACCGCGCGGTGCTGGCGTTGCTGCCGCAAGACTTGCCGGTGATCGCGGCAATCAACAAGGTCGATCGGCTGACGGATCGGGCGCGCCTCCTGCCTTTCATCGCCGAACTCTCGCCGCTGCGCGAGTTCGCGGCAATCGTGCCGATTAGCGCCGACAAAGGGTGGCAGCTGGACGCGCTGCTAGCCGAGATCGCCAAGTGGCTGCCGATCGGCGCGGCGGTATACGCCGAAGACGAATTGACCGATCGCGACGAACGATTTCTCGCTGCCGAGTTTATTCGCGAGAAGATCTTCCGCCTGCTCGGGCAGGAGGTGCCCTACGCTACGAGCGTCGCGATCGACAGCTTCGAGCTCGAGGCAACTGCAGATGTGGCGGGATTGCGCCGCATCCACGCCACCGTGTACGTCGACAAGGTGAGCCAGCGGGCCATGTTGCTGGGCGCCGGCGGCGAGCGCATGAAGGGTATCGCCGCGGCCGCGCGCCGCGACATGGAGCAATTGTTCGGTGGCAAGGTGTTTCTCGAGGTCTGGGTAAAGGTCAAGTCGGGCTGGGCCACCGACGAGCGCATGCTCAATTCCCTGGGCTACTGACGATGCGACAGCAGCGCGAGCGGCGCGACGATCAGCAGGCATTCGTGCTGCATGCCTATGCCTATCGCGAGACGAGCCTGATCGTCGAGGCGCTGACGCCCGGGTTTGGTCGCGTGGCGCTGGTGGCGCGGGGGGCGAAGCGCCCGCGCTCCGAATTGCGCGGCGTGCTGCAGGCATTCCAGCCGCTCACGCTGTCGTGGGCTGGCAGCGGGGAAATGAAGACGCTGATTCGCGCCGAGTGGCGTGGCGGCCTGCCGCTGGTATCCGGGTCGGCACTGCTGTGCGGCTTCTATCTCAACGAACTGTTGCTCAAACTGCTGCCGCGCGAGGACGCGCACCCGCAGCTGTTTCGCGACTACGAGAGTGCGCTCAGCCGCCTGGCCGTCGGTGCGGCGCAGGCGCCGGTACTGCGCCAGTTCGAACTGCGCCTGCTGAGCGAACTCGGTTACGCCTTGCCGCTGACGCACGAGGCCGACACCGGTGCGCCCGTGGATCCTGCCACACGATACTATTATGCGTTCGAGCGCGGACCACGGTTGCGGGTCGCGGAACCCGGGCGCCGTTATCCACAGGTGCGGGGCTCGACGCTGCTGGCGCTCGCGGGGCTCGATTTCGCGGAACCCGATGCCGCCACCGAGGCCAAGCGGCTGATGCGCGAGGTGCTCGATCACTACCTCGAGCAGCGTGCGGTCTTCAGCCGGCGCGTTGTGCGCGATCTGCAGGCGCTCGACGAAGAAAACAACGAAGGGCAGAGCACCGTTCATGATTGAACTCGGCGTCAATATCGATCACGTCGCGACGCTGCGCCAGGCGCGGCGCACCTACGAGCCCGATCCGGTCTGGGCGGCGGCGGAAGCGCATCTCGGTGGCGCCGACGGCATTACAGTGCACTTGCGCGAAGATCGCCGGCATATCCAGGACCAGGACGTGCGGCGCTTGCGCGAGCTCGTCCACATCAAGCTCAACCTCGAGATGGCCGCCACCGACGAGATGGTCGGCATCGCCTGCGCGCTCAAGCCCGAGATGGCGATGCTGGTGCCCGAAGGGCGCCAGGAAGTCACGACCGAAGGCGGACTCGACATCGTCGGCCAGGAAGCACGGTTAAAGGACGTCGTGAGCCGGCTCGCTGCGGCCGGAATCGTGACCAGCGTGTTTATCGACGCACAACTGCATCAGGTCGAAGCCGCGGCACGCGTCGGTGCTCGCGTGTGCGAACTCCACACCGGGCCGTACGCGCACGCCTTTCACGCTCGGGGGCGCGACGCCGAAAGCGCTGCGGTCGTCGCCGAACTGGCGAAGATCCGCGCCGCCGGTGCCGCCGTGCGCGAACTCGGCATGCGCTTCAACGCCGGCCACGCGCTCAATTACTTCAACGTCCAACCGGTCGCGGCGATGCCGGGCGTGCGCGAGCTGCACATCGGCCACGCCATCGTCAGCCGCGCCGTGTTCGTCGGCTTGCGCGAAGCCGTGCGGCAGATGAAGTCACTGATGCGCGAGGCGGCGGGCAAGTGAGCGGTCGGCGGATCACGAATCCGCGCGGGCCGGTGATGCTCGATGTCGCCGGGCTCGAGCTGGAGCCCGAGGATCGCGAACGGATCCTGCATCCGCGGGTCGGCGGAGTGATCCTGTTTGCGCGCAACTACGACTCGCCCGCGCAGCTGTCGACGTTGACCGCGTCGATCCGGGCGCTGCGCGATCCGGCGCCGTTGATCGCGGTCGACCACGAAGGCGGGCGCGTGCAGCGCTTCCGTAATGGCTTCTCGGTGATTCCTCCGATGCGCACGCTGGGGGCGCTGTGGGATCGCGACGTCGCCGCCGCGGTTGCCGAAGCGGAACGGTTGGGCCGAGTCATCGCCAGCGAACTCGCGGCGCACGACATCGATTTCAGCTTCACGCCGGTGCTCGATCTCGACTACGGCGGGAGCAAGGTCATCGGCGACCGGGCATTTCATCGCAATCCCAATGCGGTCGCGCACCTGGGGAGTGCGCTGCACCGCGGGCTTCGGGCCGGGGGTTCGGTCGCCGTCGCCAAGCATTTCCCTGGTCACGGCTTTGTCGCCGCCGATTCGCATCACGAGATCCCGGTCGACGAGCGGCCGCTCGACGCACTGATCAAGGACGATCTGGTGCCGTTCGGGGCGCTGGTCGCGCTGGGCCTCGAAGGAGTCATGCCGGCGCACGTCGTGTATCCCGCCGTCGACGCGCAACCGGCGGGGTTCTCGCGCATCTGGCTGCAGGACATCCTGCGCAAGCGCCTGCGATTCGACGGCATGATCTTCAGCGACGACTTGTCGATGGCCGGTGCGCGCGGCGTCGGCGATGTCGTGGCGCGCGCAGATGCGGCGTGGGCGGCAGGATGCGACATGGTGCTCGTTTGCAATGACCCCGAGAGCGCCGACATGCTGCTGTCGAGATGGCAACCGGAGCTGAGTCGGGCGGCGGCGCGTCGCGCCGACGCGATGGCTCGAAGTACCGCCACGGCCTGATTCGCGCCAGGTGTCGGGTACGCGGCCATGACGTTCCTGCGATCAGCTGAAACGAAGCACCCGAGCCCGATGAATTGCGATTTGCTCGTCGTCGGTTCGGGCGCCTCCGGCCTGGCCGCTGCCGTTACCGCCGCGTGGCATGGTCTCAAGGTCATCGTCGTGGAGAAGGATTCGGTATTCGGCGGTGCCACCGCCTGGTCGGGCGGATGGATGTGGGTGCCGGGAAATCCACTCGCGAAGCGCGCAGGAATTGACGAAGACCCTCGGCAACCGCGGACCTACCTCAAGAACGAACTCGGCGGTCGGTACGACGCGGCGCGCATCGACGCTTTTCTCGACAACTGTCCGCATATGGTTGCGTTCTTCGAAAAGCACACGGCGCTGCAATTCGTCGATGGCAATGCGATTCCCGACATGCACGGCAACGTTCCGGGTGCAGCCACCCAGGGGCATCAGGTCGCGGCCGCACCCTACGACGGCCGCGAGGTCGGTCCGTTGATGGCTCGCCTGCGCAGGACCATGCGCGAGACCTCGTTCATGGGCATGCCGATCATGGCGGGAGCGGACCTCGCGGCGTTTCTCAGCATGACTCGCTCGTTCAAGTCGCTGGTCCATGTAAGCAAGCGCTTTGGCCGTCACCTGCTGGATCTGGCGATCCATGGGCGCGCGATGCAGTTGGTCAATGGCGTCGCGCTGATTGCGCGATTGGCGAAATCGGCGGAAACCCTGGGCGTCCAACTGATCGATTCGACACCCGCCAGACGGTTGATCGTGGAGGATGGCGGTGTGCGCGGCGCGGTGGTTGCCATGGCGGAAGGTGAAATCGAGATTCGCGCGGCGAAAGGGGTCGTGCTGGCCGCCGGCGGTTTTCCGAACGACGTGCATCGACGCAAGGCACTCTTCCCGCGCACGCCCACCGGCATGGAGCATCTGGCGCTGCCGCCTGCGAGCTGCTCGGGTGACGGCATCAGCCTGGGCGAAGCAGCTGGTGGGTGTCTGGAGACTGACCTCGCATCGCCGGTCGCGTGGGCGCCCGTGTCGAAAGTGGTTCACTCCGACGGTAGCATCGGGCATTTCCCGCACATCATCGACCGCGCCAAGCCGGGCTTGATTGGCGTGCTGGCCAACGGCAAGCGCTTCGTGAACGAAGCCAGCGGCTATTACGATTACACGGCGGCAATGGTCGCGGCGGTGCCGGAGGGGCAGGAGGTGGCGTCATGGCTCATCTGCGATCACCGCTTCCAGCGCCGCTATGGGCTGGGGTTCGCCAAGCCATTCCCGCTCCCACTCGCGCCATTCATGCGTAGCGGCTATTTGATACGTGGTGGCTCCATCGTTGAACTGGCCAAGTCGTGTGGCGTCGATTCGAATGCATTGGTCGAAACCGTGAGGGCCTTCAACGAACACGCCAGGCGTGGCGAGGATCCGCAATTGGGACGCGGATCAACTCCCTTCAACCGCAAAGGAGGCGATCCGTCGCATCGACCCAATCCGTGCGTGGCACCCATCGAGCAAGGACCGTACTACGCCGTGAAGGTGCTGCCCGGAAGCTTTGGAACCTTTGCCGGACTCAAGACCAATGGTTCTGCGCAGGTGCTCGGTTCTGACGGCGCGCCGATTGCCGGCCTCTATGCCGTCGGCACCGACATGGCCAGCATCATGGGCGGCTTCTACCCGTCGGGCGGTATCGCGCTGGGTCCGGCGATGACCTTCGGATACATTGCGGGTCGCCACGCCGCTGGTGCTGCGCAGTATGAGGACGACTCCCCGGGCAAGCGCCGACAGTCACAATAACGCGGGTTTGGCGCCGGCGATCAGCGCCGCGCGCCAGATTTTCTTGGAGCGGACTTTGGTAGCGGGCGCGCGGGCGCTACTTCGACGCGATTCCGCCATTCGCTAGGTGTCGTATGAGCCCAGCTCCGGAATGCCCGGGAGAACGCCGTCGCGTCCGAATAGCCCAGCGCGGAAGCGATTTCCGGAAGCGGCAGCTGCGTCTCGCGCAGCAGCTGGCAGGCGCCCTCGTAGCGTGCGGCACCGATCATTTGATGGATGTTCGTTCCCATCGACTGCAGACGCCGGCGCAGCACCCGCTCGTGAATGCCAAGCAGCTCTCCTATGCGTTGCGACGACGCGTCCCCGGCCATCACCAGACCATGGACGGCGCGTTGCACGCGCTCGAGAAGGCGGCCGTCGTCTCCGTGTTCTGCCGCAAGCGCGATGCGCTCGGCTGCGATGCGACGCGACACGTCGGCGCCGGCGAGCGGACGCTCGAGCCAGCGGGCGGACAGGATCAGTTCCGAGTGCGCGGAATCGAAGTGCACGGGCGCGCCGAAGTAGCGACGGTAGGGTGCGACGTCATTTGGAATACCGTGCGCGAACATGACCCGCGTCAGTTTCACCGACGGGCCGCAGAGCGAGCGCAGTATCTGTAAGCCGATTGCGAGCGCGGTGTCGTAGATCTGGCCGATGCCGGGCGTGTCGTAGCGGTAAACGCCGTATCCAAACGAGGTCTCCTTCTCGCCCAGGTTGAGCAGGAAGGTGACCGCGCCGCGGTCGTTCAGGTGCAAATGCCGGACGAACTGGAGCAGCGCCGCGCGCACCGACTCGGAATTGCGCAGCAGGTGCTCGAGGACGCCGAGCATCGCGAGGTCGAAGCGCGCGCCGACCAACAATCCGAAATGCGGGACACCGGTCGCTGCGGCACATGCCTCGAGGAGGGTGCCGCCGGTGGCGAACGATATGCGGGTGTCAGGACGATCGAACAGCGCGAGGTCAAGCCCGATGCTCGACAGCACCACTGCGGGGTCGCATTTGAGTTCGCGCAGCAGGCCCGGGACGGGGGTAAGCACCGCGACCCGAATGTCGCCCTCGGGCACGAATGCAGGTTCCACCGATTTCGTACCGGCGATGCGCCGCACGGGGCGTGTTTGTCTAGTTTTGGGCACGCGTGGAATCCTTAAGCCGGCAGATTCCGGCTTCGGCGCCGGGACTCCGGCGGACGCACGGGAACGCTCGCCTCGAAGCTTCGGCACGGCTTTGGCCAGTTTCCGTGCATAGGTTGCGCCATGTCAAGAATGCCGAGTGTGATCGGTCCGAAAATGTCACGCCGACGCAACTGAATCGAATCTAGACTGCTTCCTTGGGTGCGTACGGCTCGCCGGCGCCTAATCTGGATCGTCGACGGGCGCATCTGCGTTGATCAACGACCTGCGCAAGGCCTGGCACCAAGCTAGTCGATGGGGGCATTTCCGGCGAGCCCCGTGAAGCAACTGTCGTGGAGGGAAGTGGTGTCGACGAAATCGATCAAGCGCATGGCCGCCACACTGTGCCTCGGGGCCTTGGCAGCAATTCCCAATGCCTCGAGTGCGGACGATTCCTCCATACCGGGTCCCGTGGATGCGATGAGCATCGCCGTCGATGCCTACGTCTACGGCTACCCGTTGATCACCTTCGATACAGTTCGCAAACAGCAAACGAACGTTGCGGAGCCAGATGCCGAGCACGCCCCGATGGGGCAGATGATCAAGATGCGCAGCTACCCAGCGGTGGACAACCACTGCTGCGCGGCGCCCAACGCCGACACGCTGTACACCGAAGTGTGGCTCGATGTGTCGAAGGAACCGTGGATCTTCGGAATTCCGGACATGGGCGACCGCTACTACATCATGCCGATGCTGGACGGTTGGTCGGAAGTCTTCGAAGTCGCGTGCTCGCGCACTACGGGCGGGAGGGCACAGACCTATGCAATCACCGGCCCGGGCTGGGCAGGTACGCTTCCGCCGGGCGTCAAGGAGGTCAAGTCGCCCACCAGCATGGTGTGGATTCTCGGGCGCATCTACAGCAACGGCACGCCCGAGGACTACAAGGCAGTGCACGCGCTGCAGGACCGGTTCACCGTCTTGCCGCTCTCCGCGTACGGCAAGCCTTATACGCCGCCGCCCGGCGTCGTCGATTCGAAATTCGACATGAAGGCCGCAGTGCGCAAGCAGGTCAACGCGATGGATGTTGTGATGTATTTCAAGCGCCTCGCGGAATTGATGAAGGCCAATCCGCCGACCGCGCAGGATGCGCCAATTGTGGCGCGCATGGCGAAGATCGGGCTGATACCCGGAAAGGACTTCGACCCCTCGAAGCTCGACTTCCTCGACCGCGAGGTGATCAAGACCGTTCCGAAGCTGGCGCTGGTCGACATGGGGGTGCTGCTGAAGGAGCAGAAAACGACCAATGGATGGCTCTACTTCACCAAGGGGGTAGGCAATTTCGGCACCGACTATCGTTTGCGCGGTATGGCCAACCTCCTCGGCCCCGGCTGGAACCGCGCACAGGACGCCGTGTACCCGCTGTCACAGAAGGACGCGAAGGGCGACGCGTACGATGGCGCCAAGTACAAGTATGTGGTGCGCTTCGAGAAGGGTCAGCTGCCGCCGGCAGAGGCGTTCTGGTCGCTGACGATATACGACGACGACTTCTTCTTCGTGCCGAATTCGATCCGCCGCTACGACCTCGCCAAGCGCGACAAGCTCGTCGCCAATCCCGATGGATCGGTGGAGATGTATTTTCAGGCCATCTCGCCGGGCAAGGACAAGGAGGCGAACTGGCTTCCCGCACCCAAGGGCAAGTTCAAGCTGGTGATGCGCATCTATTCGCCCACTGGCACACCGCCCTCGATCCTGGACGGCTCCTGGACGCCGCCGCCGGTGAAGCGGGTGCCGTAGTAGTGCACCTTGAATTCAGATTGGGGCGCTGCGAGCGCGGCGCCGGCATCGACCCCCCAAACCTTTACCGCCTAAGGAGAGCAGCGTGGCAATAAGCAAGAACATCAAGCGGGCGCTCGGCATCGTCGCCGCCCTCATCGTCGTCGCGGCGATTGTGCTGTACCCAAAGC
Source organism: uncultured beta proteobacterium (assembly GCA_963726915.1). Lineage (GTDB taxonomy): Bacteria > Pseudomonadota > Gammaproteobacteria > Burkholderiales > Casimicrobiaceae > PALSA-1003. The sequence goes on along the minus strand of CAVSEA010000026.1, from coordinate 160,246 downwards.
TCGTCGTGACCTTGCCGCCTGACGGCGTAGGCGCGAAACTGAACACGTTCAAGGATACGTACGGCGGCCGCTACACCGAAATGTTCCTCATCGGCGGGAACGCGATCAACAAGAATCTGGAAGCAAACGTCTACAACACCTGGGGCCTGAATGGCAGCGACACCACCCGCGACTCTGCCCCCCCGGCGCTTCTCGACGCGATCGATGTCAAGGCAATGGCAAAGCAATTCCACATGCTTGCCGTGTTCAAGAATGGCCCCCGCCTCTGGACGCTGGACTGGATCCAGGTCGAGATGGGCAAGGAACTGGACTTTGGCGGCATGAAGGCACGCTGGGTGAACTGGCTGGACTTGAAGGGCATCAGCACGGAGCCGGGGGCGGCCGATTACAAGAACATCACCGTCACGCGCCACACCCATTTCGGCTTCAATAGGGGCACGCGAATATCCGTGCTGGAAGACCCTGATGGCAACCCCTGGGTCATGAAGTCCTTCAGCCTTATTACATTCCCGGATCAAAACTTCGGTGATATCGCCACCCTCGGCAACCGCCTGAAGCTTCCGGCGGGCTGGAAGTTCCGGTCAGTGGTGCTCGAGCAGGATTTGATCCTCACGCCGGACAAGACCGGCACCGCGCACATCACGCAGGACAACTTCGGCAACACCTACGACCGCGCTGGCGGACCATTCAGCAACATCAAACCCTAGCAATCCTGCAGAGAACGTGTACTTTCAATGCGTCATTCAAACATCTTGAGGAGTTCGACATGAGCAAGCGCACCTGGAACGTCGCAGCCGTCGCGGCTTCGTTTGCAGCCGGCATCGCCTACGCACAGTTTCCGATCATGGACAGGGTTGCCGACAAGGTGATCCAGAAATACCAGACCTCGTCCTGCGAGCAGTTGTGGCAAGAAAAGGCGCAAAAACAGGGCCAGCCGAAGCCGGAGATGGAGCAGCGGGCCATCACGATGCTGCAACAGGATCCACAGATGCGTCAGGCGTTCTTCGCCAAGATCTCGGCGCCGATCGTCAACAAGATGTTTGAATGCGGGATGATTCCGTGATAACCGAATCGAGACGAGCTATAAGAACCTTGCGCGGTTGCCCCAGCATGCGGGGATGGGCGTTGGGCATCGCGGTGGGTCTTTGCATGACCGTCGCAGTGGCGCAGACGCCCGCGTCGAATGGCAAAGCGGGCTCGCCGCCCGCGAAGGCGGCCAAACCGGCGAAGAAACCGGCATCACCCCAATACAAGCTGGTGATCGAACCGAAAGCGATGGACCTGCTCAAGGCGACGAGCGCGCGTCTTGCGGCGTCAAAATCGATGTCGTTCACGGCGACCGTCGGCTATGAGTTCCCGAGCAAGCTCGGGCCGCCAATCGCGTACACGATGCGTTACGACGTGACGATGCAACGGCCCGACAAGCTGAAGATCCTGATGCCTGGTGACGGGCCGGCGTCCGAGTTTTACTACGACGGCAAAACGATGATGGCCTACGCGCCGGCGGAAAATCTGGTCGCGGTTGCCGATGCGCCACCGACCATCGACGCGGCGCTGATGAAAGCCTACAACACGGCGGCCACCTTCTTCCCGTTCACCGATCTGCTCGTGACGGATCCCTATGTCGCGATGACGGACGGTGCGATCCTCGCGTTCTACATTGGCCCGTCGGGAGTTGTCGGGGGTGTCAAGACGGACATGGTGGCGTGGGCCAACAAGGACGTGTTCCTCCAGATCTGGATCGGCGTTGACGACAAGCTCCCGCGACGAGTCCGTGCGATCTATGCTGCCGACCCACTGCAGCTACGCAACGATCTGGAGCTGTCGAACTGGCAGCTCGATGCGGCGATCGCGGCGGAAGCTTTCACGTCGGCGAAAGCGCTGGCGGCGCCGCACATGGCCTTCGCGCACCCAGGCTCCAAGCCGCCGGGCATCAAGCCGCTGGTCAAGATGGCGCCGTCGAAGGCTGCCGTCGCAAAGCCGCAATCGAAGTCACCCTGAGGGAGGTTTGCGATGAAGACAGTCGTCAGCATCACCACCGCGCTGCTCGTCGGCGCGCTTGCTGCGTGGACCGGCCCGGCGGCAAGCTGGTCATCGGCCAACCGGGCCGGAGGCAGCACGAGCCATAGCGAAGGCTCGACCAGCCACGAGAATCGCTACGGCGGCAGCTCCACACACGAGGCGGGCGAAGGCACCGAGCACACCAACACCTACGGCGGCAGTACCGCGCACGCGGAGGGAGGCGGTACGGAGCACACCAACACATACGGCGGCACGACCGCCGGCGCTTATGGCTCCGGGGCCTACCACACAGACGCGTACGGCACGACGGCGTATCATCCGCCAGCGTACGGAACGTATCCTGTCTATCATCCGCCGGTAGCCGTACCCTACTACTCCACAACCTGTTCCGGCTGCGCCGCAGCGGCTGGCGCTGTCGTCGGCATGGCGGCCGGCGCGGCTGTTGCTTCAGCCAACACCGCCGCGGCGACCGGCGCTGCCTACAACGCCGGTGTCGCTACCGGAGTGGCCGCCGCGAGCGCGCCGGCCGGCGGAACGTACGCAATGGGCGTGAACTACGCCGCAGTCCCGCCAGGTTCGATCACGATCAACAAGAACGGCACGACCTATTACCTAAACGGCAATACATGGTTCCAGCCGGCCTACGGCGCGAACGGCGTCTACTACCGCGTGGTCGCTGCGCCCTGACGCGCACGCCGTCCCGCTAACAACAGAGAATGACCTGGGGAAGAGATGAATCGATCACGCCGCATTTCGTTGTCGTTGCTTGCCGTGCTGCTTGTGTTGGGGGGTTGCGCTACCCGACCCATCAATCCCCCGATCAAGGAAGTCGGCGCGACTACTGGATACACGTTCCAGACGCGCCAGCCGCACTTCAAGAGCCAGGAAACTCTCGTTGTGCTGGCCTTTTCGGGTGGCGGGACGCGGGCAGCCGCGTTTTCGTATGGCGTCCTCGAGTTCCTGCGGCGCACCGAAGTCGTCGGACCCAAGGGCAACAAGGTCCGACTCCTCGACGCCGTCGACATGATCACCGGCGTCTCGGGCGGCAGCTTCACCGCGCTCGCATACGGCCTGTACGGCGACAAGCTGTTCGTCGACTACGAACAGCGTTTCCTCAAGCGTGACGTCCAGGGCGAACTCATCGGCCGTGCCATGAATCCGGGCAACTGGGGCAAGCTGTCGTCGACGGGCTGGGGCCGCTCCGAATTGGCGGCCGAATTCTACGACGAGATCCTGTTCAATGGCGCGACCTTCGGCGACCTCAACCGCGGCGACGGTCCGTTCGTCGTGGCGTCGGCGACCGATATCTCGACCGGCGGCCGGGTGCCCTTCAACCAGAACGTATGGAACGTGCTCTGCTCGGATCTCAATGCCGTGCGACTGTCGCGCGCCGCGGCCGCGTCGTCGGCCGTTCCCGTCGTCCTCTCCACGATCACGATCAACAACTATGGCGGCACCTGCAACTACGAGGTCCCGGCTTGGGTCAAGCTGTTTACCCAATCCGCAGACCCGCCACGGCCCGCGGCACGCGCGATACGCGAGGTACAGGATGTCCTGCCCTACGCCGACGGCGCGCATCGCCCCTATATCCATCTCGTGGACGGCGGCGTGTCCGACAACCTGGGCATGCGCGGCATTCTCGACGCGCTGGAATTTCTCGAGGCCCTGCACGACAAGGGCCTGCCAACACCACTCGACCACGCACGCAGAATCATTGTCTTCGTCGTCAATTCGCTGTCGTCGCCTCCCACCAACTGGGATGAATCGGAGAACCCGCCCGGCACGCTTGACATAATGCTGAAGGCCACTGGCGCTCCGATCGATCACTATTCATTCGAGGCGGTCGAGCAGTTGAAAGACATTGCGGCGCGGTGGCGGGCGGCGCGCGAACTGCGGAACGTGGCCGGGTGTTCGATCAATAAGGACCTGCCGATCTGCGCCGTGATACGTCCTCCGAACGCGGAGGTCTACGCCATCGATGTGTCGTTCGCCATGCTCCCCGACAAGGCGGAGCGCGATTTCCTGAATTTGCAGCCCACGTCGTTCGTCCTGAAGCCCGAGGCCGTCGATCGCCTGCGTGCCGCAGCGGGGACGATCATCTCGGCGTCGCCCGAATTTCAGCGGCTGCTGAAGGATGTCGGTGCGACCGTCGTTCCCGACCCATCCGCCGGCGCGGCTGGTGCTGCCGTCCATTGATTCGCTCGTAGCTCAATCCTGGGGACAAGAAAATGAAACCGAACATGAGACGGATGTTACCGCTGGCATTCGTGGTCGCCACACTGGGTATAGGCGTCGCGCACGGCAAAGAATGCAAGGGCGTCAATTTTCCCGACCAGGCGCAGGTCGAGGGGACCAATCTGACGATCAACGGTCTCGGCTTGCGTCAGGCGACAGCATTCAAGGTCAACGTCTACGTTGCCGCGTTGTACGTAGCTAAAACGTCGACCGATGCGAGTGCGCTGATGGGATCGAATGCCCCGAGCGAGCTGATCCTTCAGTTCGTGCGCAACGTCGGTGCCGACGACCTTCGAAAGGGCTGGAGCGAAGGGTTCGAGAAGAACTCCAAGGACCAGCTGCCCGCATTGAAGGATCGCATCGCCATGCTCAATGGCTGGATGGCCGATGTTAAGACCGGCGAACGGCTGACATTCATTCACAAGCCGGGCGCAGGTCTGCAGGTCGACGTGAATGGTGCGGTCAAGGGCACCATCAAGGGAGATGATTTCGCGAAGGCGTTCCTGGCTATCTGGCTCGGCGCCGATCCGCCGAATCCGGAAATCAAGGCGGGCATGCTCGGCGGCGTCTGTGGGTAGCCGCAGTTGCAACAGGTTGCCAATGAATCCGATTCGATTGTGCGGTAAGGGGAGACAGCAGTGAGCCCAGTTGCAATTGCATTGGTCGTGCTTGTGTGCGTCTTCGGGGGTGCGCTCCTCGGTATGTTCCTCAGTACGGTCCTGCCCGAACATCATCTGAGCGACGCGTCGAAGGACGTCGTGAAGCTCGTCACCGGTCTCATTGCGACACTCGCCGCGCTGGTGCTGGGACTGCTCGTCGCCTCGGCGAAGAACTCGTTCGATACCGCCAACGAAGGATTCAGGCAGTCGGCGTCCAAGGTCATCCTGCTCGATCGCGCACTGGCGCAATATGGCCCGGAGACCAGGGACGTCCGCGAAATGCTTCGCATGGGCTTCGCCGCCCGAATCGATCGACTTTTTCCCAAAGACCGTTCCCAGCGCGCTACGTTAGGCGCCGCCGAGGGGACGGCGGCGATAGAGGGGTTTGTGCAGAAGCTCCGCGCGCTTTCGCCCCAGACCGACGCTCAGCGCGCGCAGCAATCGCATGCCCTGGAAATCATCGGTTCGATAGCCGAGACGCGCTGGATGGAGATCGAGGAAGAGGGAAACAATATCCCGACGCCGTTCCTGGTCGTGCTAGTACTTTGGTTGGCCTTAATGTTTGCGAGCTTCGGCCTGTTCGCACCCCGCAATGCAATTGCAGTCGCCGTCCTGTTCCTCGGCGCACTGTCGCTTTCGGGGGCGATCTTTCTGATCGAAGAGTTGAGCGATCCGCTCGGAGGGACAATCTCCATTTCCAGGGCCCCGATGGACAGGGCGCTTGGCTACATCGGAAAGTAGCGAGTTACTCCAGTGCGGAGCCTCGCGCGCCGCGCGCTCATCAACGCGACCTGGGTCACGGCGCAAGTCCGGCTTCGAACTCGGCGAACACCGTATTTGACGCTTGGGGCCGCGGCGCTTGGTCTATGCACCGTGCTTCCGGCGTTTGCGCAGGACATCGAACCGCGCGCCTATTCCAACGCTCCGGTCGGCGTCAACTTTCTGATTGCGGGCTACGCCTATACGCGGGGCGGGGTTGCGTTCGGTCCGTCGTTGCCCATCACCAATCCGAACCTCAATACCTCCAGCGCCGTCGTTGCATACGCGAGAGTGCTGGACCTGTGGGGAATGTCGGCCAAGTTCGACGCGACCGTACCTTATACGTGGCTCTCCGGAACCGCCGACTTCATGGGACAAACGGTACCGCGGAACGTAAGCGGTTTCGCCAATTCCGCGTTTCGGCTGTCGGTCAATCTCTACGGGGCGCCGGCGCTTACGGCGAAGGAATTTGCCAGTTGGGAGCAGGACGTGATCATCGGCGCCAGCCTTCGGGTGGTGGCGCCCTGGGGCCAGTACGATGACAGCAAGCTCGTCAACATCGGCACCAATCGCTGGTCGTTCAAACCGGAAGTCGGGATCTCGAAGGCCCTCGGACCGTGGACGCTGGAAGGCACCGCAGGAGTGACGTTCTATAGCGACAACAACGATTTTTTTGGTGGCAACTCGCTTTCTCAGGAACCGCTTTGCTCGCTGCAGGGCCACGTGATCTACGGTTTTCGCTCCGGAATCTGGACCTCGCTCGATGCCACATACTTCACCGGCGGCCGAACGACCGTTAACGGCGTGCTAAACAGCGATCTCCAGCAGAACTGGCGCATCGGGGCGACCTTGGCGTTTCCAGTGGATCGAGAGCATTCGATCAAGTTATACGCCAGCAAGGGCGTGTCGGCGCGCACCGGCGACAGCTACGACCTTATCGGCGCAGCCTGGCAGTATCGCTTTGGGGGTGGATTGTGATGCCCTGGCTTCGACGTTGACTGCCGTAGGTACAGCAGCCAAGATCCCCGTCCTGAAGGTCAGCTTCTATGACAGCGGAGTCGAGTGAAATCAACGCAGTTCGAGGTGCGGCGTCACCGCAAAGATCTCCCCGGTGATGTCTACCGCATAGCGTGCGTCGAGCAGCTGCTGATCGGTCAACGTCTGGTCGCCGCGTGCGTAACCCATCGCGACAGCGCGTCCGAACTTCCGGCTGTACCCGGCTGAAGTGAGTTCACCGACGGCTTTGCCGTCCATCATGATCGGCTCGCCGCCCCAAGGGAACGCTTCGGGATCGTCAAACGTGAAGGTCAGCAGGCGCTTCCTGGCGCCATCGGCGCGCTGTCGAACCAATGCCGCCTTGCCGATGAAGTCCGTCGCCTTGCCGAGCTTCACGGCGAAGGCGAGGCCCGCCTCCCACGGAGTTTCGTCCGGGCCGAGCTCGGCGCCCCAGGCGCGGCGCCCGACCTCGATACGCAGCGCGTCGATCGTGTAGTAGCCGGCATCGCGCAAGCCCAGGTCGGCGCCGGCGCCGAACAACGCTTCGTACAGCGTCACGCACTGGTCCGTGGTGACGAGCAATTCGTATCCCGGGCCGCCGACGTAGCTCATCCGCGCCGCGCGCACCCGCGCGTAGCCGACGTCGATGTCGCGGGTCATTGCGAAGGGCATCGCATCCTTGCCGAGGTCCTGCGTCGACAGGCGACCGAGCAAGTCCGCGCTCTTCGGCCCCATGACCGAGAGCACCGAATACGCGCTGGTGACGTCGACCAGCACTGCAAACTCGTTCGCGCGGATGTGGCGGTTGATCCAGTCCGCATCGCGCGTGGCCTGTGCGGATCCGGTGAGGATGAAAAAGCTGTCCGGCTTGAGGCGCGTGATCGTAAGGTCGGACTCGAAGCCGCCGCGTTCGTTCAGCATCGCGGTGTACACCATGCGGTGCAGCGGCACGTCGACGTCGTTGGCGCACAAGCGCTGCAGGACCTGCAACGCATCGCGGCCGGTGAAGAGGAATTTGCCGAACGAGGTCTGGTCGAACACGACGACGTCCTCGCGCGTCGCGCGCTGCTCGTCGAGGACGTACGGCAACCAGCCTGGTGTGTCGAGCGTCGGCGGCGGCGGTGACGCGCCTTCGGGCAGGAAGTAATTCGCGCGTTCCCAGTTGAGTTTGCTCCCGAACACCGCCCGCTTCGCTGCAAGCCGATCGTAGAGCGGGGAGCGACGCAGCGGCCGCACCGTCGCCAGCTCCTCGCGCGGCCAGCGCATGGCGTAGTGCAGGCCCAGCGTCTCGGCGGTGCGGTCGAACAGATGTCGCCGGTTGGAATGAAAGGGCGCGAAGCGCCGGATATCGACGTCCCACAGGTCGATCGGCGCTTCGCCGCCGATGATCCATTCGGCGATGAGGCGTCCCGCGCCGCCGGCATTGGCGATGCCGGCGGAGTTGAATCCAGCGCAGACGAAGTAGCGGTGCAGCTCCGGCGCCTCGCCGAGGATGAAATTGCCGTCGAGCGTGAAGCTCTCCGGGCCGTTGAGCAGCATCCGGATCTCGGCGGTCTCGAGACACGGCGTACGGTGGATCGCATTGGTCATGAGGATTTCGAACTGGTCCCAGTCCTCGGGCAGCAACTGGAACTCGAACTTGTCCGGGATGGCCGGGACGTCCCAGGGTTTTGCGACCGGTTCGAATCCGCCCATGACCAGCCCGCCGACTTCCTCCTTGTAGTAGATGTAGCCGTCGGGATCGCGCATGACCGGCAGGTTGGTGTGCACGCCTTCGATCGGCTTGGTCACGATGTAGAAGTGCTCGGCGGGGAAAAGCGGCACGGCAACGCCAGCCATTGCTCCGAACGCGCGCGACCACTGTCCGGCGCAATTGACCAGTGTTTCGCAGCGCAATTCGCCTTCGCCGTCGGCGCTCTTCCAGCGTACGCCCGCGACCGCCCCGTTTTCGACGATGACGCCGACGACGCGGATGTCCTCGAAGATGCGCGCACCGCGCATGCGTGCGCCCTTGGCCAGCGACTGCGTGAGATCGGTCGGATTGGCCTTGCCGTCGCCGGGGATCCAGACCGCACCGGACAAATCGTCGGTGCGCAGCAGCGGATAGATCTTGCCGGCTTCGCCGGGCGTGATGAATTCGAACTCAATGCCGAAACTCCTGGCGCGCGCCATCTGCCGCTTCAGCAGCTTCAGCCGCTCGGGTGTCTTGGCCACATTCAGGCTGCCGCATTGCTTCCAGCCGGTCGCCAATCCAGTCTCGGCCTCGAGCGTCGAGTACAGCTCGATGCCGTAGCGGCTCATGCGCGTGGCGTTGCGCGTTGCGCGCAGTTGCCCGACCAGACCAGCCGCGTGCCAAGTCGTGCCGCAGGTCAGCTTGCCCTGCTCGAGCAGGATGACATCGGTACAGCCGAGCTTGGCGAGGTGGTACGCCGTGCTGGCGCCCGCAATGCCGCCGCCGACAATGACGACTTGCGCTTGAGAGGGCAGGGCGGCCATGGGAACCTGTTCAGCCGAGTTTCAGCGCAAAGATGCCCGCAACCACGCTGGCGGCGCCGGCGGCGCGGCGCCAGCCAAAACCTTCCTTGAGCCAGAGCGAGCCCATCAGCGCGGCGAACAACACAGAGGTTTCGCGCAACGCCGCGACGGCGGCAATCGGTGCGCGTGTCATCGCCCAGAGCACGATGCCGTAGGCGGCGAGACTGCACGCACCGCCGACCAGCCCGGTTCGTGCCGACGCGCGCAGGTAGGCGAGGGCAGGGCGTCCGCGTCGGTGCACAACCCAGATCAGGAACGGAATGCCTTCCAGAAAAATCAGCCAGGCAACGTAGCCAAAAGCGTTGCCCGAGGCGCGCGCACCCGCCCCATCGACCAGCGTATAAGCGGCGATGATCGCGGCGTTGGCGAAGGCCCACCATGCCGCGCTTGGAGGATGTCTACGCCGCTGTACGAAGGCGATGCTGATCACGCCAAACGAAATCAGTGCAATGCCCAGCATCATCGGCATACTCGGCAGCTCGCGCAGGAACATGCTGCCCAGCACGGCAACGATGAGCGGTGCGGTGCCGCGCATCAGAGGATAGGCGAAGGACAGGTCGCCGCTGCGGTATGCTTGCGCCAGCGTGATGTAGTAGCCGAAATGGATGACCGACGACGCTGCGATGAACAGCCACGCCGCCGGTTGCGGCACCGGCACGAATGGCAGTGCCAGAAGGCCCCAGACGCACGACCCGGCGACGACGGCCGCCGTGTCGAGCATCGCGTCGCCACCCGCAGACGATTTCAGCAGCGCGTTCCAGCTTGCGTGCAGGAATCCCGCCGCGAGAACGGCGAGCGTAATGCCGGCCGTGAGTCCCGAATTCTCCACCGCTTATCTGGAACCGACTGCGTTTTCGTTCAAGCCGGGCTCACCGTTGACGCATGGCCGCGGGAAAGCGCGATCTGTCCCCGGCTTCGGCGACCGGGTCGGCGACTTCCTTGAGCCGGGTCTTGGCCAGGACCCCGGCCTCTTCGAGTATCGGGTAGGCGATCGAGCAGATGTGCGAGTTGATGCGCTTCAGGTCGCTGATCAGGTCGAGGTGGAGGGACGAGGTCTCGATGCTCTGTACCGTATTGCTGGTGAGGCGCTCGATGTGCGATTCGGCGTATGCGCGCTCCAGATCGCGGAACAGGACCTTCTCGGCGAGCAGGCGCTGCGCACTGGCGAGGTCGCCGTGCAGAAACACGCTCATGCCCAGGCGCAGGTTGGCCAGCAGCCGGCCGTGCAAGTCGCAGATCTCCTGCATCCCGGCCTCGGAAAAGCTGCGCTGCTTCTCGATCTTTTTTTCTTCGAGGTCGGTGATGACGCGTTCGATGATGTCGCCGACCTGCTCCATGTTGATGGTGAAGGAGACGATATCGGCCCAGCGGCGGCCTTCCTTGTCGTCGAGCGCCTTGCGGCTGACCTGGGTGAGATACAGCTTGATCGCCGTGTAAAGGTTGTCGACGACGTCGTCCATGTTGCGCAGCCTGGCGGCAAGCGCGCGATCGTTGGTCTTGAGCACGGTAAGCATGCCGACCAGCATCTGCTCGATGAAATCCGCGAGCCGGACCGCCTCGCGCGCGGCGTTGCCGATGGCCAGCGCGGGCGTATCGAGCGCCGAAGGATCGAGATAGCGCGCGCGTGCCGGATCGTCGGCGTCGGGCTTGGCGGGGAGCAGGCGCTCCGCCAGCCGCGCGATCGGCTCGGTGAAGAACAGGAACACCGCCGCGATCGTGATATTGAACGCCAGGTGGAAGTAGACCGCGATCTGGCCTTCGGTGAGCGACCACGAGGTGAACAGATCCTCGATGTACGGCAGCAGCGGCACGATGATCACGCAGCCCAGCAGCCGGAACAGCAGGTTGCCGAGGTTGACGCGGCGCGCCTCGGAAGGCGAATGCATCGTATTGACCATCGCCAGCAAGCCGCTGCCGAGGTTCGCGCCCAGCACGAGGCCGAGCGCGACGTGCAGCGCGATCACCTTCGACGTGGCGAGTGCGGCGGTCAGCAGCACCACCGCCAGGCTCGAATACGACATCATCGTGAAGATTGCGGCCACCAGCATGTCGAGCAGCACGTCGCCGGTCAGCGAGGCGAAGATGGCCTTGATGCCTGCCCCTCTGGTCAGCGGGCTCGCGGCGAGCACGATCAGCTGCAGCGCCAGGATGATCAACCCCAATCCGATGAGTACGCGACCGAAGCGACCGATGGTCGTCGACTCGCGCCGCATGAACAAGGTCACGCCGACGACGATGAGCAGCGGCGACAGCCACGACAGGTCCAGCGAGAACACGAGCGTCATCAGCGCGGTGCCGACATCTGCGCCCAGCATCACCGCCAGCGCGGGTGCGGTGGCGATCAAGCCCTGACCGGCAAAAGACGCCACCATCATTGCGGTGGCGTTGCTGCTCTGGATCAGCGCCGTGATGCCCAGTCCGGAGACGAACGCGGTATAGCGGTTGGCGACGCTTTCGCGCAGGAAGCGGCGGAGGTCGCCGCCCCAGATGCTCAGGATCCCCGTGCGCACGATGTGCGTGCCCCAGACGAGCAGCGCGACACCGGCCAGCAGGTTGAGCAGCACCTTCATCGCGGTCGCGCTGCTTCCATGATCGGCACGAAATGCGACAGCGGCGGCGTTGCCATGCCGGCGATCTTGGCGGTGTCGTCCCAGAGGCGCAATTCGACGGCGCGCGCCGCGCCGGGCCGCGCGGCAAATTCGGCCGCCTCGGCTGCCGAGTAGACGCCACCTTGCAGGGCGAGGCTGCGCTTGGAATCGGCCGACAGCGCGTCGTGATAGCCGGCGCGTGTAGCGCAGAGGTAACGCTTGGCGTCGACGTGCAGGCGGATCGGCTCGAGCACCTCGTCGGCGAACAGCGGCCGCAGGAAGGGCAGCGCGACGTACTGGTGGATGTCGTCGATGCCGCGCTCGGTTGGCGTTTCGCCCTGGTCGTTGAGCAGGTGGCCGAGGTCGTGCAACAGCGCGGCCGTAATCAGCGCGGGCGCAGCACCCGCCGCCTCGGCCAGCGTCGCGCTTTGCAATGCATGCTCGAGCTGCGTCACCGGCTCGCCCGAGTACATGCGCCCGCCCTTGGCGGCGAACAGTGCGCAGATCTCGGGGATGGTCATGGCCATGGTTGGATCGACGGAGCTCACCAGGGCAGCGAATAGGTCTTCACGTTGGTGAAACTCTTCATCGCTTCCTGCACGCCTTCCTTGTAGCCCAGGCCCGAATCCTTGATGCCGCCAAAGGGCGTGAGTTCGAGCCGGTAGCCGGGGACTTCGCGCACGTTGACGCTGCCGACGTTCAGCTCGCTGATGAAGCGCGTAATCCAGTCGAGGCGGTTGGTGCACACGGCGGAAGACAAGCCGTAGTCGGTGGAATTCGCGATCGCGATCGCCTCGTCGATGGTCTTGAAGCGGATCACCGGCGAGACCGGGCCGAAGGTCTCGTATTTCACCAACGGCATGTCCGGGGTGACGTGGTCGAGGACGGTCGGCGAGTACAACGCGCCCTTGCGCACGTTGCCGTAGAGAAGTTTGGCGCCGCGGCCGATCGCGTCGTTGACTTTCTGCTCGAACGACAGCGCCGCCGCCTCGTCGATCACGGTGCCCATGTCGGTGGCCGGATCCATCGGATCGCCATGCTTGATCGCTTTGGTCTTCGCCAGCAGCAGTTCGACGAAGCGGTCCGCGACCGAGGCCTGGACGAGCATGCGCTTGACCGCGGTGCAGCGCTGGCCCGAATTCTTGTACGAGCCCGCGGCGGCGAGCGTCGCGGCTTCCTCGAGGTCGGCGTCCTCCATGACGATGATCGGATCGTTGCCGCCGAGTTCGAGAACCTGCCGCTTGTAGACTGCCTTCGCGGCGATGTACTTGCCGACGGACACGCCGCCGGTGAAGGTGACGAGGTCGACGTCGGCGTTGGTCAGCATCTCGTCGGCGATTTCCTTCGGGTCGCCGGTCACGACCGCGAACATTTCCGGCGGAAGGCCCGCCTCGTAGAGGATGTCGGCGAGCAGCAACGCCGTGAGCGGCGTCTTTTCGGTCGGCTTGAGCACCATGCGGTTGTTGGTGGCGATCGACGGCGCAACCTTGTGCGCGACCTGGTTCAGCGGATGATTGAAGGGCGTGATCGCCGAAATCGCGCCCTGCAGCGGCTCGCGCAACGTGTAGACCTTGCGTTTCTTCCCGTGCGGCGTCAGGTCGCAGGAAAAGACCTGGCCGTCGTCGGTGAGCGCCGCGTTGCCGGCGAAAACAAACACGTCGCACGCGCGCCCGACTTCGTAGAGCGAATCCTTTTTGCACAGCCCGGACTCGGCCGTGATCAGGTCCGAGATCTCCGCTGCGCGTTCTTGCATCAATACCGCCGTCCGCTGCGAAATGCGATAGCGATCGTGGCGCGTCAACGGCGACTTGAAGCGCTTGGCGATCGCAAACGCGTGGCGAATGTCGTCGACGCTCGCTTTGGGCACCGTGCCCACGATCGCGCCGGTGTAGGGGTTGCGCACTTCGATGACGCGATCGCCACCCACCAGCTTGCCGCCGATGCGCATCTTCTCGTTGAGCACGCGGCCGTGCCTGACTTGCGCGAGTTCGGACATCATGTTCATGGGCGCGTATTTACAGCAGGTGGTTCAACGCAAGGTCGAAGGCGTCGAAGTTGCGCCAGCGGCGATCCGCGGCGAGATCGGTCGCGGGACGGTTTGCAAGCAGCGGCACGCGCTGCTCGGAGACGCCGCCGTGCGAACGCAGCGGCACGTCCAGCCCAGACAGATCGTGCCGGCCCACGCTGGATCCGAGCACCGTGAGGCGTTCGGCCACGATCACCAGGTCACCGACGCGGTCCGGCGGCAATTCGAACTTCGCGCAGGCATCCGCGCGCGACAGCACGAGCTCGACGCCAGGCAGCGCCGCGATGCGCTTGGCGGCGTCGGCGATGCGCTCCGCGGGCAGGTACGCGGTGGCGAACGAGCCCAGCGCGCCGTGGTGCACGACGTACGGGTCCGTGATCGGCAGGATGACACGGGCGACGCCGGCGCCGTACCAGGCATCGAGCAGGTCCTGCAGGAACACGATGTTGGGTTGGCCGAAGGCGTCGGTCTTGGCGTTCATGCCGTGGTCCGCGGTGACGACGATCGCCGCGCCGAGCGCATCGAGTTGCGCCAAATAGCGGTCCATCATCGCGTAAAAATCGTTGGCCTGGCGCGTGCCGGGGGCAGCCTTGTGCTGGACGTAGTCGGTGGTCGAGAGATACATCAGGTCCGGGCGGTCGCGCGCCATCAGTTTGACGCCGGCGGCGAAGACGAACTCCGACAACTCGGCGCTGTATACCGAAGGCACCGGCATGCCGACCAGACCGACGATGTCGGTCACGCCGTTCCCGGCCAGCGTCACCTGGTCGGCCTTTTCGGAAGAGAAGCAGATGCCACGCATTTGGTGTCCGAGCAGGCTGCGCAGTTTGTCCTTGGCGGTGATGACGGCGACTTTCGCGCCGGCCTCGGAAAATGCAGCAAAGATCGTGCCGGCACGCAGGTATTTCGCGTCGTTCATCATCACTTCGGCGCCGGCGTCGCGATCCCAGAAGAAATTGCCGCAAATTCCGTGCACGGCCGGCGGCGCGCCGGTCACGATCGACAGGTTGTTCGGATTGGTGAACGAGGGCACCACGCAGTCGGCGGTGAGGCAGGTGCCGTGGTCCTTGAGGCTGGCAAGGAACGGTGCAACGCCGGCTTCGATCGCCTGGTTGATGTAGTCGGGTTCGCAGCCATCGACGCAGACGACGACGAGCGGACGCTCGGGCCAGCGATACGCGCGGCCGTTGACGGTAACGGAGGGACGGCGTGCGGCAGTCATCGTGACCGGCGCGGGGCGATGACGGCGAGATGCCGGCGCGCGGCGGCAGACGTGGCCGCTGCGCCGGCCTGGGTCTTGTGCATGCGCTCGCGGCTGGCCATGACGTGGTCGTAGAGCGCGCGCCCGGCGCCGGCCGGGTTGCCGGCAGGCGATCTTGTCGACGATGTCGCGGTGCTCGCGGGTCGACACCGGCAGCGTCCCGCCAAGTGCCAGCGTCTGCCGGCGGAACAGGTTCAACTCGTTCACCAGCCGGCGGTAGGTCGAGAGCAGCTTGGCATTGCCGGCGAGCGAGACCAGGCGATCGTGAAAGTCGAGATTCAGCAGCCAGTAGGCGTGCACGTCGTCCTTGGATGCGGCACGATCCATGCGTTCGACGAACCCGCGCAGTTCGCGCACGTTCTCGGCGGTCGCGGTCTGGGCGAGTCGCCGTCCGGTCCATTCGTCCAGCACCGCGCGGACTTCGTAGATCTCGTTGGCTTCGGCTACGCTGATCTGGCGGACGAACACGCCGCGATTCTTCTCGAGCCGCACGAGGCCGGATTCCTCGAGCGCACGGAACGCCTCGCGCACCGGCCCGCGGGACACGCCGAGCGCATCGGCGATGGTTGCTTCGTTGAGCTTGGCGCCGGCTGCCAGTTCGCCGGCGAGGATCATGCGTTCCAGCTCCTTCTGCACCAGCGCGGGGAGGGAATTCGACTGCACCAGCGCGATGGTCGCACCCGCAAGTTGCGAATCGCGCGGCGCGGCGGCGGGCGTGGTCTGGGCGGATCTTGCCATCCTTGCGATTAGACGCCGACGGGTGTAGATTGTCAACAATCTGCAATCGCAAGGATCGGCCGCAGTTATCCGTTCTGCGTGTCGTGCGCGCCGCGAGTCATCGCGCCGTCACGCGGCAGAGCCCATAATCGGCATTGCTTGCCGGAGATTGCGGGCGTAGCATTTTCTGTGGTTGCGCAGTTGGGGCAGTGTTCACATTTCCAGGGAGACGAAGATGCAGTTCGGATTTGGCGGCGCAGGCAAATCGTGGGGGCGGCGCATCGGTGCCGCGGTCGTTGCAGCAACGGCCCTGTGGGCCATCTCGGCCTCCGCGCAGAAGACCGAGCTGCTCGTGTACACCGCGCTCGAAACCGATCAGATCAAGGCCTACGAAGACGCGTTCTACAAGGCGTATCCGGACGTCGCGATCAAATGGGTGCGCGATTCGACCGGCGTGATCACGGCCAAGCTGCTCGCCGAAAAGGCCAATCCGCAGGCAGACATGGTCGTCGGCACCTCCGCGTCGAGCCTCGCGGTGTTCTCCAACGAAGGCATGCTGCAGGGCTACGCGCCCAAGGGGCTGGACAAGCTCACTGCCGCGTACCGCGATCCGAAGAATCCGCCTGAATGGGTGGGCATGGACATCTACGGCGCCGCCGTCTGCTTCAATACGGTCGAAGCCGCGAAGCTTGGTTTGCCGAAGCCGGAAACGTGGAAGGACCTGACCAAGCCGATCTACAAGGGCAGGATCGTGATGCCCAATCCCGCGTCGTCGGGCACCGGATACCTGGACGTCGCAGGCTGGCTGCAGATGTGGGGCGAGGCCGATGCCTGGAAGTTCATGGACGGGCTGCACGACAACGTCGCGCACTACACGCATTCCGGATCGAAGCCATGCCGCGAAGCCGGCGCCGGCGAATTCCCGATCGGCATCTCTTTCGAATACCGCGCGGTGACGACCAAGAAGGGCGGCGCGCCGATCGACATCATTTTCCCGAAAGAGGGCCTGGGCTGGGACCTCGAGGCTTCAGGCATCATGAAGACGACCAAGAAGCTCGACGCATCGCGCAAGTTGATGGACTGGCTGGCGACGCCCGAGGCGATGGCGTTGTTCGCCAAGAACTTCGCGGTGCTGGCCATGCCTGGCGTCGCCAAGCCGCTCGACTTTGTTCCCGCCGACTACGAGCAGCGCCTGGTGAAGAACGACTTCGCATGGTCGGCCAAGAACCGGGACAAGATCCTGGCCGAATGGACCAAGCGTTACGACGGCAAGTCGGAACCCAAATAAGCGGCACGGTACGCAGCGCCCCGATGAACGGGGCGCTTTTTTTTGTGCAACGGGGGTGATCGCCGTGTCCAACGCTGCGCCAGCGAACGCGCCGTATCTGAAGCTCGACGGGGTGCGCAAGACCTTCGGCGCCTTCACCGCGTTGAAGAGTATCGCGCTCGCGGTTCATCCCGGGGAAATGGTCACTTTCCTCGGACCGTCCGGCTGTGGCAAGACGACGCTGCTGCGCATCATCGCCGGACTCGAGACGCAGGACACCGGCACCAT
Organism: uncultured beta proteobacterium; assembly: GCA_963726915.1. GTDB lineage: Bacteria > Pseudomonadota > Gammaproteobacteria > Burkholderiales > Casimicrobiaceae > PALSA-1003. The sequence goes on along the minus strand of CAVSEA010000026.1, from coordinate 142,893 downwards.
CGTGCAGGGAGGGCGCGACATTTCGTTGCTGCCGCCGATGCAGCGCGACTACGGCATCGTGTTCCAGTCCTACGCGCTGTTTCCGAACCTCACGATTTTCGACAACGTCGGCTACGGGCTGGTCAACCGGCGCAAAGGTCGCGACGAGATCCACCGCCGCGTCGGCGAACTGCTCAAGCTGGTTGGTTTGCCCGACGCCGGCGGCAAGTACCCCGGCCAGCTCTCGGGCGGCCAGCAGCAGCGCATCGCGCTGGCGCGGGCGCTGGCAACCTCGCCTGGCTTGCTTCTGCTCGACGAACCGTTGTCGGCGCTGGACGCGCTCGAGCGCCTGCGACTGCGCGGTGAGATTCGCGCGCTGCAGCGGCGCCTGGGCGTGACCACGATCATGGTCACGCACGACCAGGAAGAAGCCTTGTCGATGGCGGATCGCGTCGTCGTGATGAACCAGGGCGTGATCGAGCAGATCGGCACGCCGCAGGAAATCTATCGCGAGCCGGCTTCGGCGTTCGTCGCCGATTTCGTCGGCAAGATCAATGTGATCAACGCTGTCGCGGAGGGCGGCGGCCGCTTCCGCGTCGGCACACTGCTGGTCGATGGCGCGCGCAGCGACGCCGCCGTCGCCGCCGGTACCCGCGTCCGCCTGTACCTGCGGCCCGAGGATATCGTCATCGACGGTGCGGCGGCAGCGGCAGGCCCGGCGAATGCGGTGCACGCCAAGGTCACCAAGGTTGAATTCCTGGGCGCGTTCTGTCACGTCACCGTGGCGCTCGCGGGGGCGGAAGAGCAGCCGTTGCTCATCAACATCTCGCGTCACAGCATCGACGAATTGAGCCTCGCCGAGGGTTCCGCCTTGCATGTCGGGCTGCCCGCAGAGTGCATGCGGCTGCTGGCATGACGCGCGTCCGTACGGAAGCGATTCGATGACGGCGGCGACCGCCGACACGGCCGCCCGGGTGGCCGGGCCGCGGGTGAAGCCCGCGGCGCACTGGCACGATCATCTGGCGCTGGGGCTGCTCCTGCTCGTGTGCGCGATTCTCGTGGTGTTCCTGCTGGCGCCGCTGTTCATGATCCTGGTCAAGAGCGTGCAGGACAAGGAAGGCGCCTTCGTCGGCGCCCAGCAGTTCGTCGACTACTTCCAGACGCCGGCATTGCGCCAATCGATCCTGCATACGATCTCGATCGCGCTGGCGGTGACCGGCATCACCATCCCGCTGGCGTTCACCTTTGCCTACGCGCTGACCCGAAGCTGCATGCCGCTCAAGGGTACCTTTCGTGTGATTGCGCTCACGCCGATCCTCGCGCCGTCGCTGCTGGCCGCGATCTCGTTCATCCAGTGGTTCGGCACGCAGGGCTTGCTCAAGGTCCTGCTCGGCAGCGCCAAGATCTATGGACCCATCGGCATCATCTTGAGCTCCATCTACGCCGTGTTTCCGCATGCGCTGATGATCATTCTCACCGCGCTGCTGCTGGCCGACGGCAGGCTGTACGAAGCCGCAGAATCGCTGGGCACACCCACACTGCGAAGGTTCTTCACCATCACCTTGCCGGGCGCGAAGTACGGATTGATCAGCGCCGCGATGGTGGTCTTTTCCTATACGGTCAGCGACTTCGGGATACCCAAGATCATCGGCGGCAATTTCAACGTGCTGGCGCTGGACATCTTCAAGCAGGTCATCGGCCAGCAGAATTTCAACAAGGGCGCGGTGGTCAGCTTGATCCTGCTGTTGCCGGTGCTGGTGGCCTTTATCGTCGACTGGTCGATGCAAGGCCGCCAGAGGGCACAATTCTCCTCGCGCGCAGTCCCGTATGCGCCAAAACCGAAGCGCGGATTCGACACCTTGATGTTCCTGTACTGCCTGGTCATCAGCCTGCTGCTGCTGGCCGTGCTCGGCATGGCGATCTACACGTCGTTCATCAAGCTGTGGCCGTATGACAAGTCGTTCAGCCTGCGTCACTACACCTTCGGCCTGGTCGACGGCGGCGTCATCGTGGCGTTTTTCAACAGCCTGAAAATGGCGCTGCTGACGGCCGTATTCGGCACGATTCTGATCTTCGGCGGCGCGTACCTGATCGAGAAGACGCGAGGCATGACCGGCCTGCGCGCGTTCATCCGGCTGCTGGCGGCGATACCGATGGGGGTGCCGGGCATGGTGCTGGGCCTCGGCTACATTTTCTTCTTCAACCATCCGGACAATCCGCTCAACGGCCTGTATCACGGCATGACCATCCTGGTGATCGCGACGATCGTGCATTACTACACATCGAGCCACCTGACCGCGGTGACAGCGCTCAAGGCGCTCGACAACGAGTTCGAGGCTGTCTCGGCGAGCCTCAAGGTGCCGTTCTACAAGACGTTCTTCCGCGTCACCGTTCCGGTTTGCCTGCCGGCGATCCTCGACATCGGACGCTATCTGTTCGTCAATGCGATGGTGACGATTTCCGCCGTGGTTTTCCTCTATTCCCCGGACACCAAGCTGGCATCGCTGGCAATCTTGAACCTCGACGACGCCGGCGAGATCGGTCCGGCGGCGGCGATGGCGACGCTGATCGTGCTGTCGTCGACGACCGTGTGCCTGCTCTACGCGGTGATCACGCGTTTCCTGCTGACGCGCACGCAGGCCTGGCGCAAGCCTCTCACCATTTAGTCGTTGCGCAGTACACTCTTTGCGGAGAGAACCATGAGCAATTTCGATCGCGACCCTGTCCTGCTGACGCCGGGACCGCTCACCACCTCACTGCAGACCAAGTCGGCGATGCTGCGGGACTGGGGCTCGTGGGACAGCAACTTCAACACGGTGACGGCGCGCGTCAGGGAACGTCTGCTGGCAATCGTCAACGGCGCGCCGACGCACGTCTGCGTCCCGATGCAGGGCAGCGGGACGTTTTCCATTGAAGCCGCGGTCAATACGCTGGTTCCCCGCGACGGGCACGTGCTGGTGCTGGTCAACGGCGCCTACGGCCAGCGCATGGCGCGCTTGACGACGATGATGGGGCGCAAGCTGTCGACCTTCGAGACGGTGGACGGTGTGCCGACCACCGCCGCCGACGTCGTCCGCGCGTTCGACGCCGATGCGTCGATCACGCATGTCGGGCTGATCCACTGCGAAACCTCGACCGGCATTCTCAATCCCTTGCCCGAAATCGCCGAGGCGATTGCCGCACGCGGCAGGAGCCTGATCGTCGATGCGATGAGTTCGTTTGGCGCATTGCCGATCGACGCGACGAAGATTCCATTCGATGCGCTGATCGCGGCGTCGGGCAAGTGCGTGGAGGGGCCGCCCGGCATGGGCTTCGTGTTCGTGCGCAAGTCCGTGCTGGAAACCTGCGCCGGCAATTCGACGTCGCTGTCGCTGGACCTCTTCGACCAGTGGTCGTACATGGAAAAGACGACGCAGTGGCGTTACACGCCGCCGACGCACATCGTGGTCGCGCTGGATGCCGCGCTGGATCAGTACCGGGCGCAGGGAGGGCAGGCGGCGCGGCTCGCGCGCTACACGGCGAATTGCGAAACGCTGATCTCTGGCATGAAGGAAATGGGATTCAAGGTCTTTCTCGATCCGAAGATCCAGGCGCCGATCATCGTGACCTTCCACGCGCCCGCGGATCCGCGCTACGCATTCAAGGCGTTCTACGACAAGGTCCGCGACAAGGGTTTCGTGCTCTACCCGGGCAAGCTGACGCAGGTCGAGACTTTTCGCGTCGGCTGCATCGGCGCCATCGGGCCGGACGAAATGCGCCACGCCGTCAATGCCGTGCGCGATGCGTTGCGCGAGCTCGGCATCAAGCAGATCGCTCCGACCGCGATCAAGGCCGCCTGAATTCCGCTAAGCGCGGTTTGAGGGTTCGAGCGTAACGCGACGAAGCGCGTCGAGCGCCGCAAAGTCATCGCCCTCGTCGGCGATGACGCCATGGCGGATCAGGCAATCGACGAGCACCAGGCTGGCGTCCGCGGTGAGTACGTCGCGGCCTTCGCGGTTGGCGGCGAGGCGGGCCGCGTCGCTGAGCGACTCCAGGCGAAATTCCGCGACTTCGCCATCGACGCCCTTCGGCATGAAATCCGGATCGAGCCAGAGGTCGTGCACGTAGACGGTCTCGCGTTCCAGCCCTTTAGGGTGGGCACGACAGATCCTGACCGTGCCCCATGGCTGCGCGCTCGCCGCGATTGCAGCCGGGACTCCAGCTTCTTCCCAAGCTTCCTTGACGACCGTTGCGGCAACGGTTGCGCCGGCCGCGATGCCGCCGCCGACCATGTTGTCGAGCAATCCGGCGTCGATGGCCTTGTGCGCGCTCCGACGGCCGAGCCAGGTGCGGACACCGGTTTTCGTGCGTACCAGGCCGTTGATGTGCGCCGCAAAGGTACGGATGCCGAAATAGCGCGCGGCGCAACGTTCAAGGTCGAAGCAGGCGACGTCGCCGAACTCGCGCACGACGGCATAGCGTTCGTCGCGCCAGCCGCTGAGCGCGTCCTCCGCGGAAAGCACTCGCGCGACGTGCTCCATCGCGTCGGTACGCGCCTGTGGAATGGCGAGATCATCGACGAAGCGCACGCGGGCCTTGTCGACGACAAGCACCTCGGCAAATCGCTCGAGGCGGCAGGCGCGCAGATCGTCGATCCAACCGACGACTGCACCGTCGACCACGAATGGCCGATAGCGGCCTCGTGGCGCGGCCAGGATCGCTTCGAGCCGCTCGCGAATCCCGGTTACAATGGCGCTCATTTCCAAGGCCGTATTGTAGCTTTTCCGATCCTCCGATGCCCGCCGACGTACTCGCGCTGTTCGACCTCGATCACACGCTCATGCCGCACGACAGCGACGAGCAGTGGGTCGCTTTTCTCGTGGAGCAGGGTGCGCTCGACGCAGTGCGCTACGACACCGCGAATCGCGAGCTGATTGCCCGATACAATCGGGGTGAAGCCGGCAGCATCGAATTCACCGAGTTCTATTTGTCGACGCTGACGTCCTTCGACGAGGCCGAGGCGATACGCTGGCGCGAGAAGTACCTGACGCGAAAGATTCGTCCACGCATCCGGCAGGCGGCGAGAGCTCTCGTCGAAAAGCATCGCGCCGCGGGCGACCGCCTGCTGCTGACGACGGCCGTGTTCCGTTTCCTGGCCGAGCCGATTGCGGCGGAATTCGGCATCACCGACGTAATCGCGACCGAAGCCGAGCAGGTCGACGGACGCTTCACCGGCCGTGTCGTCGGCGTACCGAACATTCGCGAGGGCAAGTACGAGCGGTTGCTGATGTGGCTGGCGACCCGAGGCGAGCGGATCACCGACTTTCGCGAATGCTGGTTCTATGGCGATTCGCTGAACGACCTGCCGCTGTTCACGCACGTCACCCACCCAGTCGTCGTCAATGCCGACCCCGTGCTCGCAGCACACGCGCGGCACATGGGGTGGCCTGAGATGCGCGTTGCCTGAAGCGCAGGCGTCGCGTCGCGGCCGGCAACACGTGCGGGGGACCAGACGTGCCTCATGACGTGCTGGCGCTGTTCGATCTCGATCACACGCTGCTCACCGTCGACTGCGACGAGGCCTGGGTCGAGTTCCTGATCGAACAGGGTGTCCTCGAACGCGCGAGCTTCGAAGCCGGAAATCGGCGCATCACCGAGCGCTACCGCCGCGGCGAGGTCGGGTTGCTCGAGTTCACTGAATTCTATCTCTCGACGCTGGTCGGACACCCGATCGAGCGACTGGAAGCCTGGCGCGAGACGTACCTGCGCACGAAAATCGACCTAGCGATTCCGGCCGCATCGCTTCGATTGGTCGCGCAGCACTCCGGCAACGGCGATCTTTGCGTGATGACGACTGCCGCCAGCCGGTTCCTGGCAGGACCGATCGGGCGCAAGCTGGGCCTGGAGCATGTGATCGCCACGGAACCGGAAATGATCGACGGTCACTACACCGGCAAAGTCGCGGGTTTGCCCAACATGCGCGACGGCAAGATCGCCCGCCTCGACGCGTGGCTAGACGGCCGCGGGCAACGGCTCGGCGAATTTCGGCAGACTTGGTTCTACAGCGACTCGCGAAACGACATTCCGCTGCTCTCGAAGGTCACGCATCCGGTTGCGGTCAACCCGGACGCGTCGCTGGCCGAGGTGGCCGCCGGCAAGCGCTGGGCCGTCATGCAGATCGGATAGGCGCAGCACTCGCTCAGGAACGGCGATGACAGCGAACATTATCGACGGCAAGGCGCGGGCCGCGCAGTTTACGGACGACGTTGCCCTCCGCGTGCGCGAGCGTGTCGCCTCAGGCAGGCCTGCGCCAGGGCTTGCGGTGATCCTGGTCGGGGAAAATGCCGCCTCGCAGGTTTACGTGCGCAATAAGCGAAGGGTGAGTGACGAAGTTGGCATGCAGTCGCTGTCCTTCGACCTGTCCGCCACGACGACGCAGCAGGAATTGCATGCGCTCATCGATCGCCTGAACGCGGACCCGGCGGTGCAAGGAATCCTGGTGCAGTTGCCGCTGCCGGCGCATATCGATCCCGAACCGGTCGCCGAGCGCGTGCATCCGGACAAGGACGTCGACGGCTTCCATCCATACAACGTCGGCAGGCTGGTGCTGAAACGGCCGAGGTTGCGGCCGTGCACGCCCTTTGGCTGCATGGCGCTGCTGCGCGGAACCGGCGAGGACCTGGTCGGCAAGCACGCGGTCGTGATCGGGCAGTCGAACATCGTCGGGCGGCCGATGGCGCTCGAATTGCTGATGGCGCGCTGCACGGTCACCGTGTGCCACTCGGCGACGCGCGATTTGCCGGGCGTCGTCGGTGGCGCCGACATCGTCGTCGCCGCCATGGGCAAGCTGCAGTACGTTCAAGGCGCCTGGATCAAGCCCGGCGCCATCGTCATCGACGTGGGGATGAATCGCACGCCGGAAGGAAAGCTGCGTGGCGACGTGGACTTCGAATCGGCGAAGGAGCGCGCCGGCTGGATCACGCCGGTGCCCGGCGGCGTGGGGCCGATGACCATCGCCATGTTGCTCGCGAACACGCTGATCGCGGCGGAGTTGCAGGATGCTATAGCAGTGTGAAGCGCTGTCCCGCGCGTACAGTCACACTTCGGAGCCCGGCTCGCGCCCGGGCGCTACGCCGAACGGCGAATGTCACTCGCGAGTACTACGAACGCCAGGCTCTGGATTTGCCGGCGCCCAGCAGGAAGAATCCAAGCGCAATCAACAGGAGCGGCGACGGCTCCGGGATGAGGCGCGGAGCCAGAAACGCAAGGGCGGGTGTCTGCGTAGTTGCGCTTCCGGAGATGGTGTCCAACAGCGTATTGTCGGCGCCGTAATGGCGGATGGTGTTGCCGGCGGCCGTATAGAACGATCCGCCGGTCCCGGCCGCAATCCCGCTGATGGGTCCCGGAAGCGCAACCTGGGAAACGAGGCCGAGCGAATTGTTGAATCGCGCTACGCCGAAGAACGATCCGTCCGTCACCGCGGCGAAGAGTATTCCGTCGAGAAAATCCAATGCCGGGGTCAGCGTCGTCGCGGAGCCGGAGACCGAATGCAACAGCGTGTTGCTGGCGTCGTACTCGCGAATCGTGTTGCCCGATGCGGTATAGAACGATCCTGTGGTCCCGGCGGCTAGCCCACTGATCGGCCCGGGAAGCGCAACCTGGGAGACGAAACCGAGCGAATCGTTGAATCGCGCCACGCCGAAGAACGAGCCGTCTGTCACAGAGGCGAAAAGTATTCCGTCGAGAAAATCCAATGCCGGGGTTTGCGTCGTCGCCGAGCCGGAGACCGAATGCAGGAGCGTGTTGCTGGCGTCGTACTCGCGAATCGTATTGCCCGATGCCGTATAGAACAACCCGTCAGTCCCGGCCGCAATCCCGCTGATGGGTCCCGGAAGCGCAACCTGGGAGACGAAACCGAGCGAATCGTTGAATGTCGCCACACCGAAAAACGAACCGTCCGTCACTGCCGCGAACACTGTGGCGCGTGCATCGGATTGTTCCCCAAGGCTGAGGCACGCGATGGCCGCAATGCCAAGCAGCGCGGCTCGGAGGGCGCGCACAACCTCACGACCGGTGGTCCGCCCAGATATTGCTAAACAATCTCTGAATTGCATCACCAGACATTCTCCTTGCCGTAGCGAAATTGTCGCCGCGGCCGAGTTGGCTGCGCACGATCGCCACGAATGTATATCCCAAACTGTAATACGCAAGCGCTGTGCCAGCACGCGTCGATGTGCAGTAAGCCAATGTATTGTCAGTGGTTTCCTCAGCACAATGCGGCGCGGCGCGGCATGCGGTGTAAAGATATGCGACACAGGCAGCGCCCGGAATTCGATGCGGCGTGCCGATGGACCTATGACGTGCGGACGTAGAGCCCTATATCGCTCTGAGATGCCATGCCTTCGGACGGGTGAAGGTCGTGATGCCGTAGGTCGACAGCGTCAGGCCGATGCCGGAATGGCCGACACCTGACCACGGCAGGCGCGGACTCACGCGATCGCAGCAGTTCCAGTAGACCGAGCCTGAATGCACCTGGGCGAGGATCTTGCGCGCCCGCTGCTGGTTCGGCGTATACACGCCTGCGGTCAGGCCGTATTCGCTGTCGTTCATGAGCGCGACTGCCTCGGCGTCGTCTGCGACCTTCTGAATGCCGATGATCGGGCCGAAGCTCTCGTCCTTCATCAACGCCATCTTGTGATTGACGTCGACGAACACCGTCGGCTCGAACCAGTTGCCTTTTCGCTGCACGATGTTGCCACCGGTCAGCAGCTTGGCGCCGCGCTTTTTCGCATCGGAAACCTGCTTCCTGAGCACGTCGAGCTGCGGTCGCCGCGTGATCGCGCCGATGTATGTCGATTCGTCCGTCGGATCGCCGGTCTTGTACCTCTTGACCTCGGCGAGGAACGCGCTCACGAAGGCATCGTGGACCTTCTCGTGGACGTAGATGCGCTCGACCGAGCAGCACGATTGTCCGGTGTTGTAGAACGCGCCGTCGGCGATACTGGCGGCGGCGGTCGCGACGTCGACGTCGTCGCACACGTAAACCGGGTCCTTGCCCCCGAGCTCGAGCTGCACCTTGATCATCTTGCGGCCGGCCTTCGCACCGATGCTGGCACCTATCGCATAGGAGCCGGTGAAGAACACGCCGTCGACCGGCTGGTTGAGTAGTGCCGCGCCGGTCTTGCCGCCACCGACGACAGGAATGAACACGTCTTCCGGGACGCCTGCCTCGGCGAGCATTTCCGCGATGTGCAAGCCGGTCAAGGTTGCAAATTCAGAGGGCTTGTACAGCACCGCGTTGCCGGCCAGCAACGCCGGGACGAAAACGTTGCCGCCGACGAAGTACGGATAGTTCCACGCCGAGATATTGGCAATGACGCCGAGGGGTTCGTGCGATATGCGCTCTTCGAGCTTTTGCTTCGCGTCGGCGAAGACTTTCTCCTCGCGCAGCGCGCGTGCCGCTTCTGCCAGGAAGAAATCGATGCGGCCGAGCAGCCCGTTGAGTTCGTTGCGCGACTGCTTGATCGGCTTGCCGACTTCGCGCGTCAGCGTTTGCGCGAGCTTCTCGTGCGTCTCGGTGATGCGCTCGCGGAAGGCACGAATCGCATCGAGCCGCTGTTTCATCGGCACAGCCGCCCATGCCGGCTGGGCAGCGCGCGCGCGCAGGTACTTCGCCCGCACGACGGCAACGCTGTCTTCGGTCACATCGGCGATGACGGTGTTGTTCGCGGGATTGAGTATTTTCACGATAGGGTTGTCTTCAGTGCCTGGCGCGCGCCAGGAAGTCGTCTAGGATCGGCGTATCATCGATGTACGACACCGCGCCGTTCGTGTGAAATTCTGGATGCCACTGGACGCCAAATACGTACGACGGTCCAGTCCAGCGCAGCGCTTCGATCACGCGGTCGGGTTCCGACCACGCCTCGACCACCAGATCCCGGCCAATATCTCTGGCGGCCTGGTGATGCACCGAGTTGGTCTTGGTCAAGGCGAGGTTCGGGTACAGCTGCGCGAGCCCGGAACCGGGGACGATCGAGGTCGCATGGGCGTTGTCCGCGTAGATTTCCCAATTGCGGTGGTTGAGTGCTCCCGGCAGTTGCGTCGCGAGGTCCTGGTAGAGCGTGCCGCCGAAGGCGACGTTGATGACCTGCGTGCCACGGCATACGCCGAGCACTGGTTTGCCAGCATCCATGAAGGCGCGCAAGAGCGCGATCTCGTAGTCGTCGCGGATTCGGTCGCCGTTCCATTCGGGGCGCAGCGCCGGTTCGCCATAACTTTCCGGGCAGACATCGGAGCCGCCCATCAGTACCAGCGCGTCGAGCTCCCGCGCGTAATCGGCCACGGTGACGCGACTATCCTGCCGCCGTGTTTCGCCTACGGGCGAGGGGATCATGAGCGCCATCGCGTCCTTCTGCATGACCCAGTGCGCCATGTTCTGCTCGATGTACTGCAGGGTCATGCCCTTGAAGATCGCCCGCCGAGGGTCGGCGTGGAAAAAACACGCGGAGATGCCGATCTTCAGCATGTGCAGGCCACGGCCAATCGTCTGCGGCGGCTCAAGTTCAGATCGCCTCGGCGAAAATGCGCTCGAAGTCCGCCCGCGCGCACGGCCGTGGATTGGTCTGGTGGCAGATGTCGGCGATGGCAACGTCGACCAGCGCCGGGATGTCGGCGCGCGTGACTGCGCGTTTCCCTTGATAGACAGAGAGGGTCTGCGGAATGCCGAGCTCGCGCTTGAGCGCCACCAGCCAGTCGATGAACGCGAGCGCGGCAACCTCCTTCGATGCCGCCTGAATGCCGACGACATGCGCCAGCTCTGCCATCTTGTCCGTCGCCGCGGGCACGTTGAAGCGCATGACATGGTCGATCATGATGCCGTTGGCCAGCCCGTGATGCAGGTCGGCGACCGTGGACAGCGCGTGCGCACATGAATGCACCGCACCCAGGTCCTTCTGGAAGGCGATCGCCCCCATCATCGAACTCATCATCATGTCCGAGCGCGCAGCGAGGTTGTGCGGCTCGCGCACTGCCGTCCGCAATGACTTCGCCGCGATGCGCGTTCCTTCGAGCGCGACGCCGTCGCACAGCGGATGGTAGGCAGGCGACAGGTACGACTCCACATTGTGCGTCAGCGCGTCCATGCCGGTTGCGGCGGTAATGTGCGGCGGCAAATCGAGCGTGAGTTCCGGGTCGGCGAACACGGCGTGCGCCAGCAGCTTCGGCGAGAAGATAATCTTCTTGATGTGCGTGATGTCGTCCGAGACCACGCTCGAACGGCCTACCTCCGATCCTGTCCCCGAGGTCGTCGGCAGCGCGACGAAATACGGCAGGTCGTGCACGATCGCGCGCACCTTTGGGTGATCCCAGGCGTATTCGAGCACGTCACCGTCGTGCGTGGCCATGAGCGCGACGGCCTTGGCGACGTCGAGCGCTGCGCCACCGCCGAGCCCGATGACGGCGTCGGCGCGATGCGCCTTGAACGCCGCCGCGCCCCGCGTCGCCTGGCTCGCGACAGGATTGCCCGCGATGTCGGAATAGATCGCGACGTCGAGGCCCGGCAGGTCGGCGACGAACGATTTCAGCATCGGCAACGGCGCGATGCCGCGATCGGTGACGATCAGAGGTCGCTTGATGCCCTGCGCCTTGAGGTGGCCTGCGACTTCCTTGCGTGCGCCGGGGCCGAACAGGATGGTCGTGGGGAAGGCAAAGCGATGGACGGTCATGCGACGGAACTCTCAGATGATTTCAAAGTAGCGTTTCAGTTCCCAGTCGGTCACCCCGTCGAGCCACTGTCGCCATTCCCAGTCGCGGGTGGCGGCGAAGTGATCGACGAAGTCGTCGCCGAACCAGTCGCGCGCGATGGTCGAGTTCTTGAAATTGCGCGTCGTCTCGATCAGCGTTCGCGGTGCGCGCGGAATATCTTCGGCGCCGAGATTGGTGCCGTGAATCGGCTTGGCGGTGAGCTTCAGATTCTTCTCGATGCCGTGCAGCCCCGCGGCGATGCAGGCGGCCGCGCCGAGATAGGGATTCATGTCGGCACCCGGGCAGCGCGTCTCCAGCCGCGTGGCCTTGGGCGAACCCGCAATCACGCGAAAACTTGCCGTGCGATTGTCGATGCCCCACGTCGGCTTGACCGGCGCCCAAAAGCCGTCGACCAGGCGCTTGTAGCTGTTGATGGTCGGCCAGAACATCGGCGCGAATTCGAGCAGGCATGCGATCTGCCCGGCAAGATAGCTTTCGAAGGTCTTGCTCATGCGGTTCTTGTTGCCGGCATCGTAGAAGACGTTTTTCTTGCCGTCGGTCAGCGATTGGTGGATATGGCCCGAGCAGCCGGGATACTGCGGGTTCCACTTGGCCATGAAGCTCGGCATGATGCCGAAGCGCGAGCCGATTTCCTTGGCTCCCGTCTTGAACAACACCGCGCGGTCGGCGGCTTCGAGCGCTTCGGAGAACTGGATTGCGACTTCGTACACGCCGGGGCCGGTCTCGGTATGCAAGCCTTCGATGGGCACGCCGAAAGCAAGCATCTCGACCATCAGCGCCTTGAAGAATTCCCGGTTCTCGTTGGCGCGCAAGAGCGAATAGCCGAACATACCCGGCGTGATCGGGTCGGGCCGAATGTAGCCTTTGTCCGCCCACGACTGCGGCGTCTCGGCGAAATTGAACCATTCGAATTCGATGCCGCACATCGGCGCGACGCCCAGTTTTTCGGCGCGCTTGAGCACGCGCTTCAATGTCTGCCGCGGGCATACCGGATGCGGTACTTCCTTGCCGTTCTTCTGCGTCACGAAGTCGCCGAGGAAGAACGGCACGCCGTCGTCCCACGGTACATTGCGATGCGTACCCAGGTCGATGCGCGCGAGCGCGTCGGGAAATCCCTTGTGCCAGCCGGTGACCGTGGTGTTGTCGTAGCACTGGTCGGTCATGTCCCAGCCGAAGACGACATCGCAGAAACCAAAGCCGCCTTCTGCCGCCGAGAAGAACTTGTCCTTGTGCAGGTACTTGCCGCGCAGGACGCCGTCGATGTCGGACACCGCCACCTTGACGCGCTGGCCGGGTTCCTTGCGGATCGCGTCGAGGACCCTTTTGGCGGCGAAATTCTGCGGCATGTCTATCCCCCTGGATGACTCTTCGTACGCCATGTGCATCGTGGCGCGAAAGGCGTGCGCGTGATTGTAACCCGGGCGCGGCGGTAGTCAGGCTCCCGGCGGTGGCACAATCGGGTCCATGCACGAAGGCATCCCCGGGCAAGGCGCTCCGAATTCGCGAGCCTCGACGCTTCTTTCGCTGCACGCTGCGGTGGCGCTGTTCGGCTTCGCCGGACTTTTCGGCAAGTGGATTTCGCTCGCGCCCTCGACCATCGTGTTCGGCCGGACCGCCGTCGCAGCCACGGCCCTCGGCTGCATGCTCGCGTGGCGGGGCCAGCTTCGCGGCGGCATCGAATGGCGCCTGGGCGTGGGCGGCGCGCTGCTCGCAGTGCACTGGGTCGCCTTCTTCCAGGCAATACAGCAGGCGAGCGTCGCGATCGGCTTGTTGGGCTTCGCGACCTTTCCACTGTTCGTGCTGTTGCTCGAGTGGGCGTTCCTGCGACGTCGTACGGGACCCGGCGACTGGGTGCTCGCGGCGATGACAATGCTGGGTCTGGTCCTGATCGCTCCCGATTTCCAGCTTTCGAATCGGGTGGTTCAAGGGTTGCTGTGGGGCGTTGTCTCCGGCGCAACCTTCGCGCTGCTTGCGGTTTGCAATCGCGCGCTGGCGTCGCGGCGCGACCCGGTCGAGATCGCGTTCTGGCAGAACGCGTGTGCCGCCCTATGCGTGCTGCCGGCACTGATGCTGGTGGCGACGGTGCTTACGTTGCGCGATGTCGGCCTGATCCTGGTCCTCGGATTGGTCTGCACAGCGCTTGCGCACACGCTGTTCATTCGCAGCCTGGGCGGTCTCTCGGCGCACACCGCGAGCGTGGTCGTCGCGCTGGAGCCGGTGTACGGCATCGCGCTGGCCGCGGCCCTGCTGGGCGAGATGCCGAATGCCGCGACCATCGCCGGCGGGGTGCTCATCGTCGGCGCCGCCGTGTGGGCAAGCCTGAAGGCACCGCAAACGTAGCGCCGATGCCGGCGGTTGTGTAGCATCGGGCCGATCGACGAAACAGGGATGGCGATGAGCTTGCAGATCGGCATGGTGGGGTTGGGTCGCATGGGTGCCAACATGGCGCGGCGGCTCGCTGCGGGTGGTGTCGGTGTCGTCGGCTTCGACCCCGACCCCGCGGCACGCGCGGCGCTCGGTGCGGCAGGGTGCACGGCTGCCGATGACCTCGAATCGCTGGTGCATGCGCTGCAGGCTCCGCGTGTAGTGTGGTTGATGGTACCGGCCGGAGAGCGAACAGAGACGACGCTGGCCGAGCTGGCGCCGCGGCTGTCGTCGGAGGACGTGATCGTCGACGGCGGCAACGCCTATTACAAGGACTCGGAACGGCGCGCGGTCGAACTCGCCAGCTACGGCATCCGCTTTGTCGACTGTGGCGTTTCGGGCGGCGTGTGGGGCAGGGAGCATGGCTACGCGCTCATGTTCGGCGGCTCGCAGGCAGCAGCTCGCGCCATTGAAGCCTACGCGAAGATTCTCGCACCGGCGCCGGATCGCGGCTGGCTGCACTGTGGCGCGAACGGCACCGGACACTTCGTCAAGATGATCCACAACGGCATCGAGTACGGAATGATGCAGGCGTTGGCCGAGGGCCTTGCGTTGATCAAGGGCAAGGACGGCTTCGATCTCGACGTCGCCGCGATCTCCGAGATGTGGCGGCACGGCAGCGTGGTGCGCTCGTGGCTGCTCGACCTGACCGCGGATTTCCTGCGCGAGGACGCGTCGCTGGACGACATCGCCCCGCGCGTTGCGGATTCGGGTGAGGGCCGCTGGACCGTGGCGGAGGCGATCGAGCAGGGCCTGCCTGCGCCGGTGCTGACGCTTGGCGCTGATGACGCGTTTCGCGAGCCAGGGGCGCAACGAGTACAGCGACAAGCTGCTGGCGATGATGCGCAAGGGATTTGGCGGCCATCAGGTCGAGAAGAGCGGCGCATGACTGCGGTCCTCATGGGCGTGTGCGGTTGCGGCAAGTCGACGGTCGGCCGCGCACTTGCCGACGAACTCGGCTGGAAATTCCTCGATGCCGACGACTTTCACCCGGAAGCGAACGTCGCGAAAATGGCGGCAGGCATCGCACTGACCGACGACGATCGCTGGCCTTGGCTGGACCGGTTGAGCGCCGAGCTGCAATCGATGCATGCGGCGGGGCGCCACGCGATCCTCGCCTGTTCCGCGCTGCGCCAACGCTATCGCGACCGTCTCGCGTCCGGCGGCGAACTGAAGTGGGTGTATCTCAAGGGCGATCTGGCGACGATCGAGCCGAGGCTCGCGTCGCGCCGCGGCCACTTCATGCCGAAATCCCTGCTCGCGAGCCAGTTTGCCGTCCTCGAAGAGCCCGCTGGCGCGCTCGTCGTCGACATCCGGCAGAGCATCCCGGCGCAGGTTGCGCAGATCGCGTCCGGGTTGAAAGCGACCGCATGAGCGGCGATCGCAAGTGGCGGCCGGCCACCGCGGTCGCGCACCTGGGTCGCAACCCGAAGCAACATCTGGGTGCGGTCAATACGCCGGTATACCGGGCGTCGACCATCCTGTTCGATTCCGTCGCCGAACTCGAGTCCGCCGTCGCCGGGACGTATCCCGGCGTCGTCTACGGGTTGCACGGCATGCCGACGGTGACCGACTTGTGCGCCGCATTCGCGGAACTGGAGGGCGGTCATCGGGCGCTGGCGGTGCCGTCAGGACTCGCCGCGATCACGCTCGCACTGCTGGCCGTGACGCGCAAAGGCGATCATGTCCTGGTCACCGACTCGGTCTATGGCCCGACTCGCCGGTTCTGCGAGAATCAGCTCAAGGGCTTCGGCGTCGACGTCAGCTACTACGACCCGCTGGTCGGCGCCGATATCGGCAGTCAGTTCCGCAGCAACACCAAGGTCGTGTTCACCGAGTCGCCCGGTTCGCTGTCCTTCGAGGTGCAGGACATCCCCGCCATCGCCGAAGTCGCGCATCAGCGCGGCGCGCTGGTGATGCTCGACAACACCTGGGCGACGCCGCTGGGATTTCCATCGTTTGCGCGCGGGGTCGACGTAGCAGTACACGCCGGGACCAAGTACCTTGGCGGCCACTCCGATGTGCTGATCGGGCTTATCACCTGCGGCGAGGCGACGTTTCCGCGCATGCATCGCCTGTTCACCGACATGGGCGTGACCGCGAGCGGCGACGATTGCTTCCTGGCCTTGCGCGGCCTGCGCACGCTGGCGCTGCGTCTACGGCAACATACCGCGAGCGCACTGCGCATCGCGCAGTGGCTGCGCGAGCAACCCGAGGTCGCCGAGGTGATCTTTCCTGCCCTGCCGGGGTCGCGCGGGCACGAACTCTGGCAACGCGATTTCACCGGTGCATGCGGGTTGTTCGGCATCGTGCTCAAGCCGGTGGCGAAGGAACGCATCGACGCGATGCTGGACGGCATGCGCCTGTTCAGGATGGGCTTCAGCTGGGGCGGCTTCGAAAGCCTGATCCTGCCGACGTACCCCGGGCGCACGCGCACGGCCACGCGGTGGGAGACGCAGGGCCCGTGCGTGCGCCTGCACATCGGGCTCGAAGACCCCGGCGATCTGACCGAAGACCTTGCCGCCGGGTTGGCGCGATTGCGCCCTTAGGCGTTGGCGCCGCGCCGACGTCAATTCGGCGGTAGCGTCGCAGCGAGGCTCATCAGGTTCAGCGGGCTGACGCGGATCGCGCCCCCGCGTGGGCTGTCGATGTCCGCGATGAGAAAGAACGACAGCGCGACGACCAGCGGCAGCACCAGCAGCAGACGCGATTCCTTCTTCGCGTCGCGCACGCCGTACCCGAGCAGAAGGTTGCAGCATACGGCGATCGCGGCCATCAGCCACCAAGCCGCGCGCGGGAGCCGGTTCCACCACGCGGCCTGCGTATATCCCTGCGAGTTCAGCACGTCGTTCATGCCCTTGACCACCAGCGCGTTGACAGCTGTCGGCTGTGCGAGCGCCGGGGCCCTGACCGCCGCCCACAAATCGGACTGCAACTGCGCGATTTTGGCATTGATCCCCCGTATCTCCTCGGCATCCCGCGACTTGTAGAACAGGACCCGCTGGGCGACATACGCCACGAGCAGAGGCCGCAGCTTCGCGGCGTCGGCGGCAGGGAGCAGGTCGGCCCGGACGTACGCAGTGCCGATCGCGTTGGCCTCCTCCTCCTCGAGGTTCTTGCGCTGGTCGTAACGGCTGGTCGCCATGGAAAAACTGAATCCGATGATCAGCCCCAGCAATGTCAGCGTCGCGGCGAGGATCACGCCGAAATCCTCACGGCCGTCTTCTGCCATGTCCGGCCGGCGCCGGCGTATGTTCGCCCCGATCCGCGCTGAGATCCACAGCGCGATGAAGGTGAGCACAAAGACCAGGACCGGATAGTTCAACAGGCTGTCCATGTTATTTCGCTTCTTTCCGTGATCTTCAGCGCGCGATCGGCAACGTCAGAATCGTCGAGATGGGCGGGACGTCGCCGGCCTGGAGCGCGAGCGCCGTCTCCATCAAGGCGAAGGTCTGCTTGGACTTGAGATCGGCATTGTCGATGTAGAACCAGCGCCCCTGGTGCAGCACTCGCACATACGCTGTCGCCGGGACGATGTCCGCGGTTCGGACGCGAAACACTCCGGCGAGAAGCACATTCCATTCGAAGATGGTCCCGTCGGGCTTGCGCAGGACAGGCAGGTATCCGGCCGCGACGTCCGCGTCCGGCACGTCCATGCCCTTGCTCAGGTAGCGCATCGCTGCGAGTACCGAGCGCGGCTTCACCGCGATGTTCTTGCCGCCACCGCCGGCGGCAGCCGCGACCAGGCGATAGGTGAGCGCGGCCGGATCGAGCGCCAGCCGGCGAATCAACTCCAGCCCGTCTGGCGTCGCGGCCGCCTTTTGGTCGATCTGCAGCGACAGCACGATGTCGTTGCGTGGGTCCTGCGTCGCAGTGCCGGAATCTAGGCCGACCTGGACCAGCCCGGAACCCTCGAGACGATCGAGCAGGTCGACGACGCGGCGGAATTCCGCGTTCTCCGGCACCACGTCGGAGGTGAACTGTGTTGCCGCCGGCGCATTGGGAATGCCATTGATGTTGTCGACCATGACCAGCAGGATTTCGCGCAGGTCCCATCCCGCGGTGCGCAGCAATGCAAGCGTGCGCAGGTCGACCGGCCGCAACAGCTGGCGTGCGAACTTCTCGCCGGTGAGCGGCTGAAATACGAACGAAGGGGTTTGCGAGTAGCTAACTGCCGGACTGATCGCAGTATTGGGCGAAAGGCCGAATGCGGCCCCCGTTGTGTTGCCGGCGATGCTCAGCGATCCGCCCATGGTCGCGCTGGTGGAGACGTTGCTGATCTCGAGAAAATAGGGCGAATTGGCGTAGCGCAGTCGCACGATATTTTGCAGCAACTGCTCCGCGTTGGTGATCTGCGCGATCTCGTTGAATTTTTCCCGGTTGTCGCGCAGCACGTTGCCGGAGATCGCGGTGCAGCCGGTCGCGATGCCCGCGGAAAGGACGACGAGGAGTCGTGCCGCGCGACGCCAATCGAGCGCGCTGGCGCGGGGCAACGTGCTTACGGTCAAGGGCATGGAAGCGACATTCCTGGGATCCGGCGATGAGCGCCGGCTTGGCAGCGGAGACTTCGGTAAGGATCGTTGAGTGCAATTATACAACCCGCCTTGCGAGGGATTCGGTGGACAGCGCGACAGGTCGTGCTTGAGAATGGCCAGCATCGGATTGGCATGAGCGGTCACGACGTGGATGCAGTCGTGGTTGCGTACCGGAGCACGCATCGCCTAGGAGCTCGGTTTCATGGAAGTGATCATTGTCGGCGCGGGGATCGGCGGGCTCACGCTGGCGCTGAGTTTGCATCGCGCAGGTATCGCGTCGCGCGTGTTCGAATCGGCTCCGGAGATCGCGCCCCTCGGCGCCGGCATCAATGTCCTGCCGCACGCCAGCAAAGAGCTGTGCGAGTTGGGGTTGGAAAGCGCGCTTGCGCGCAATGCGGTCGAGACCAGGGAGGCGGTGTTCTACAACCGCTTCGGGCAGCTCATTTATCGCGAACCGCTCGGCCGGCATGCCGGCTATGCGTCGCCGCAATTTTCGATTCATCGTGGTGACTTGCAGGAATTGCTGCTCGACGCCTGCCGGCAGCGGTTGGGCGCGGATCGCATCCGGCTCGGCTGGCGGTGCGTGCGCTTCGATCAGGACGTAAAGTGCGTCACGATGCATTTTGCCGAGGCCGCGACGGGCGCGATGCTCGCACCGCAGCGTGCCGACGCGGCGGTTGGTTGCGACGGACTGCATTCGGTCGTGCGCAAGCAGTTGCATCCGAATGAAGGCGAGCCACGCTACTCCGGGGTCAACATGTGGCGCGGCGTGACGCCCTGGGCGCCGTTTCTCTCCGGCGCGAGCATGGTCCGGGCTGGCTGGCTGGCGCACGGGAAGATGGTCATCTACCCGATCCGCGACAACATCGACGCGCAGGGCCGCCAGCTCGTCAACTGGGTCGCGGAAATCGAGACGCCGAAACATCGCGACCGCCGCGACTGGAATCGGCCGGGAAGCGTCGATGACTTCATCGCGGCCTACGCCGACTGGCATTTCGACTGGCTCGACGTGCCGGCGATGATCCGCGCGACCGAGCGCGTGCTCGAGTATCCGATGATCGACCAGGATCCCTTGCCGTGGTGGACCGACAGGCGCATCACGCTGCTGGGCGACGCCGCGCATCCGATGCTTCCGCGCGGATCCAACGGGGCGGGGCAGGCCATCCTCGATGCGCGAGCGCTCGCCGACGTGCTGGTCGCTCATCCCGGCGATCCCGCCGCCGCGCTCAAGGCCTATGAGGCGGCGCGGCTTCCTGCCACCACCGCTGTCGTGCTGGCCAACCGCGCGAGTCCACCCGATGCCATCATTCGCGAAGTCTATCTGCGCACCGGCGATAAGCCCTTCGGGCGGATCGAGGATGTCATCAGCGCCGAGGAGCTGCGCGCGATTTCGGACAGCTACAAGCGGGTCGCACAATACGACCGCGATACTCTTAACCGATAATCTCGATCGGACCCGGTCTTTTTGCCATCGATATAGAGCGAGGGAGGTTTGCATGATCAGGCATCGCGTTGCCATTGGAGCCGTGTTTTCGGTTTCGCTGGCATTGTTGCTGGCGGTCGCCCAGGTAGGCGCCCAGGAAGCGTATCCGACGCGCGCAGTGAAGATCGTGGTGCCATTCACGCCGGGCACCGGCAGCGACATCCTCGCCCGGACGCTCGGCCAGAAGCTCGGCGACGAATGGAAAGTCGGGGTCGTGATCGAGAACAAACCCGGCGCCAGCGGCAACATCGGCACCGAGGCCGTGGCCAAATCTCTCCCCGACGGCTATACGCTGTTGCTGACGGCAGCCACCATCGTGCAGAACCGCGGCTTGTTCGTGTCCATGCCCTACGATCCGATCAGGGACTTCACGCCGGTGGCGCCGCTGGCAATAGGGCAACTCGCGCTGGTGGTCAACGCCACGGTGAAAGCGAAGACCGTCGCGGAGTTCATTGCGCTCGCCAAGGCCAATCCCGGCGGGCTGAGCTATGCGTCGCCGGGCAACGGCACGCCGCACCATCTGGCAATGGAACTGTTCAAGTCGAAGATGGGCATCGATCTGCTGCACGTGCCGTACAAAGGCACGGCGGGCGCGACGCAGGATCTCCTCGGCGGTCAGATCAACGCGATGTTCCTGCCGGTCCACGTCGCGCTGCCGCTGGTCGAGGCGGGCAAGCTCACCATGCTGGCAGCCGGCGGAACGCAGCGATCTGCGGTCACGCCCGGCGTGCCGTCGCTGGCGGAAGCCACCGGCGTGCGCGACATCGATACCGACATCTGGTACGGGCTCTACGTCCCTGCGCGGACGCCCACAGCGATCGTCGCCACGCTCAACCGCGCGGTAAACGCGCTGCTGAAGTCGCCCGAAGTCGCGGACTCGCTGCAGAAACAAGGATTGGCGCCCACGGGCGGCACATCCGAGCAGCTCGCCGAAACGACGCGAGCCGACCTCGATCGCTGGGTCAAGGTCGTGCGCGACGCGAAGATTCAGCCGGATTGATCCGAGGCAGGCGCGGCCGGCACCGTCGATTCAACGCCTGGACGCGACGGCGGAAGGGCGCATCGGGCGGTGTATCGGCAAGCTGGGGCCGCCATGGATGGGGCGTGTGCGGCGAAAACCTGGTGCCTGCACGACGACAATCGGGTAACCAAACGGCATCCACCAGTTTCCGCAGCCTGCCCATGACGGATCGCAGCCGGGACCTTGGGCGTCCGCATAGGCGGGCGGGAATTCCGAGTACTGCAGCATCGGCGGCGCCTGATAGGTAGCGACCGGGGGCGCCGAACGTTGCGCAAGTTGGACTTCGAACTCAAGTTGCCGGACGCGATCTGCCAGCGCCTGCATTTCAAGCCGGCGCGCCGCTTCGTCGGGACCATCCGTCCGCAGCGGCGCGATGCTGGGGGGGCTTTCGGGCACGACGCTGGTCACGCGCGTGCCTTCGGGCGGGGCGATATTGCTGATATTGATCCTGCCCGAGGCGTCGGTCCAGGTATAGATCGCGGCGTGGGCCGGCGTCAGCCCATAGCTGCACGCGCATACCAAAGGCAACAGCGCACGAAGCAGGTGTTTCAGCACGGCAGCACTCCGACAACGATGTATTCGATTGTATGCGCGCGCGTCGCCAGTGGAAAGTACTCCTTCATAGGTGCATCCGCAGTTATCTGTTACCGAATGCTTCGACCGGCAAGCGCATCGGGAGGACTCTCGGAGTACCAACAGCGCCGTGGGCCCGGCTATTCCGCCCGCGGCAGGCAGCATCGCGCGGTGCGCACGCGATATTCATCGGGATCAGTGCGGCAGGCTGTGGGCACGGATCGCGAATCGCACGTCCACCTGATCTTGCACCTGAAGTGCGCCCCCGAGGATTGAAAATGGCGTGATCCCGAAAGCAGTCTGCGCGAGCGTGACGCGCCCAGTCACAGTGACTTGACCCGCAGTCTTTTCGATCTTCGTGGGAACGCGCATGGCGCGCGAGACCCCATTGAGCGCGATGGAAATATCGAGTTGCGTACCTGCCGGCTCGGTGGCAATGCGCTCAACGGATACCACTGCGTAGGGGTGCGCCTCGGCGTTGAATTTGCGCAGCATGTTCTCCTGGGTGCCGGCGATCGCCGATAAGGATGGCTGCGTATCGAATGCCGCCTCGGTGCGCAGCTCGGGTTCGTCCACGACCAGCTGGTCGAGTCGAATGTAGAAATCGGCCCTGCCTTCGCCGGGAGCGACGTAGCCTCGTACGTCGTGGCTGGCGACGACATGATCGTGTCCCAGGTTGGCCAGGGACCCGGCGCGTCGCACTTCGATGACCACCAGCGACTGGACTGGATCGATCTGCAAAACCTCGCCGCCGCGCCGCGAGAGTTGCTGGTAGTAACCGGTTGGGAATCCCTCGGGCTCCTGGTCTCCGAGCACAGGCGGTCGGCTAACCTGGACGCCGCAGGCGGCGAGCAAGCCGCAGGCAGCGAAGGCGACGATCAACGGCCTGCGCAAACCGGACCTTTGCACGCGCGCATTCCAATCATGCAAAATGGCACCGAGAACAGAGTGTCCTCGGCCACCAAGACTTCAGGAGCATAGCTCATGGCAGAACGAAAGATCATTGCGGTTGTCGGCGCCACGGGCGCGCAGGGCGGCGGTTTGGTGCGGGCGATCCTCGCCGATCGCAGCGGATCCTTCGCCGCCCGCGCCATCACGCGTAAACCGGACTCGGACAAGGCGCGAGCGCTCGCCGCGCTCGGCGCGGAAGTTGTCGCCGGCGACGCCGACGATGCTCCGAGCCTCGACCGGGCATTTGCCGGAGCCTACGGCGCCTATTGCGTCACGAATTTCTGGGAGCACTTTTCAGCGGAACGCGAGGCGGTCCAGGCGACCGCATTGGCGCGCGCGACGCGGAAGGCCGGCGTCCAGCATGTCGTCTGGTCGACGCTCGAAGACACGCGCAAATGGGTGCCGCTCGACGATCGG
Organism: uncultured beta proteobacterium; assembly: GCA_963726915.1. Taxonomy (GTDB): domain Bacteria; phylum Pseudomonadota; class Gammaproteobacteria; order Burkholderiales; family Casimicrobiaceae; genus PALSA-1003. The sequence continues at coordinate 119,768 of CAVSEA010000026.1, read as the reverse complement.
CGCCTGCCTACCCTTCAAGGCAAGTACAAGGTGCCGCACTTCGACGCCAAGGGCGAGATGGACCGCGTGTTCGCCGCCGAGGCGGCGCCGACGAGCTACCTGCTCGCCGCCTTTTACTGGGAGAATTTCATCTACTTCGGCATGGGACCGCGCAGCGGTGGCGACGGTGCGCTCGTGCTTGCGCTGCCGCTCGGAGGCGTCAAGCTCCCGGGCATCGGCGCGGAAGACATCGGCAAGTGCGCTTACGGCATTTTTCGCCGCGGGACCAATGCGGTCGGTCAGCGCTTCGGCGTCACCGGTGACATCTTGTCCGGCGCGGAAATGGCGACGAAATTCGGACGCGCCCTGGGACGCAAGGTCGAATTCCAGGACGTGCCGTTCGACGTCTATCGCGGGCTTGGCTTCCCCGGTGCCGACGACCTCGGCAACATGTTCCAGTTCCAGGCGATTCTCGGCGACGAGTTTCTGCGCGCGCGCAGCGTTGAGTTGTCCCACTCGTTGAACCCAGCATTGCTCAACTTCGATGCCTGGCTCGCGATGAACGCGGGGCGGGTGCCGATCGCGTAGACGACCGCCATCGCAAAGACGCCGTGCCACTCGCATCCTCTGCGATTGGCACGGCGAAAAACCTGCTTGCTTCCGCGGCTACTGGCCGTGCGCTGCCCGGGCTTTTTCGATCTGTGCCTTGACCGCTTCGAGGTTGAAGCTCGCGCCCGGCTGCATCGGCGGGAACTCGATCGCGGTCTGCGCGACCTTCGCCACCTCCTGCTGCACGAACTGGAAGCGCCAGAACTCGAAAACGAACCAGTTGTAGTAGGCCAGTGAACCGTTCGCGCCGCTTGGCATGCCTGTGCGCTCGAACGGGTCGAGGCGGAGATTGGTCAGGATCGGCCAGTCGACCTTGATCGTTCCGCCCAGCCAGCCCTGCGGCTGGTCGGTGAAGCGATACTTGAAGTCGTTGATGCGCACGGCGGAGAGCGTCCCCTCGGTGAAATAGAAGATCTCCTGGCGCGCCGACTTACCCTTGCCGGTGATCAGATCCATCTGGTTGTATCCATCCAAATGAACCTTGTAGGACTTGTCGCCCAGCTGCTTGCCCTTGAGCAATTCCTCGGTGATGTTCGGATTACCAGCGGCCGCTACGAAGGTCGGGAACCAATCGAGCCCGGACACGATTCCATTCTCGACCTTGCCCGCGGGCACCTTGCCCGGCCAGCGCAGGATCATCGGTACCCTGAAGCCGCCTTCGAGTGCCGTTCCCTTCCCGCCAGCGAAGGGTGTCTGGCCGCCGTCGGGCCAGGTGAAGTTCTCGGCGCCGTTGTCGGTGGTGAAGCCGATGATGGTGTCACCCTCGATGTTGTTGTCCTTCAGATACTTCATTACCGAGCCGACGATGTCGTCGATCTGCGCCATGCCGGCTTCCTGGATGGTCCAATTGTTGTCCGGATTGCGCAGAGCTTCGTACTTCGGCGAGAGGTGCGTGACGACGTGCATGCGCGTTGGATTTAGCCAGACGAAGAACGGTTTCTTGTCCGCGCGCGCCTTGTCCATGAACTTGACCGTCAGATCCAGAATCTCGTCGTCGACGGTCTCCATCCGCTTGGGACAAAGTTCACCCGCGTCTTCGATCTTCTGCTTGCCGATGGCACCCCAGCGCGGCTGCACCGTCGGATCGTCGACGTTGGTCGCCCATGAATGCACCATGTTCCGCGCGCCGATCGTTGCCTGCAGCGCGGGCGGATAGGTCGGGTGACAGTGGTCCTCCATCGCGTCGAGGTGATAGAGATAGCCGAAGAATTCGTCGAAGCCATGAAGCGTCGGCAGGAATTTGTTCAGGTCGCCCAGGTGGTTCTTGCCGAACTGGCCGGTGGCGTAGCCCATCGCCTTGAGCGCCGTCGCGATCGTCGGCGCCTGCGCCGGCATGCCGATGGGAGAACCCGCCTGTCCGACCGTCGTCAACCCCGTGCGCAGCGGAATCTCGCCCGTGATGAAGTTGGCGCGGCCCGCGGTGCAGCTGGCCTCGGCGTAGTAATCGGTGAAGCGCATGCCCTCGGCCGCGAGCCGGTCCAGGTTGGGCGTGCGCATCGCCATGATGCCCTGGTTGTAGGCGCCGATGTTGGACCAGCCGATGTCGTCGCCCATGATCATGATGATGTTGGGCTGCTTGCCGGGTGTCTGCGCGAGCGTCGGCGTCGCGACGAACAGCGCGAGCACCAGGCCAGCGATCGCGAGAACGAAGTGTTTGAAATACCTCATGGAGTTTCCTGGCCTTTGAAAATGGATTGGAACGACACGGAGCCGCGCGATGTCGCGCAGCGAACAGATGATACATTCAATAGCAGCATTGTGCGGCGGCGCTGCTATGATTGCGGCACGACGCTCCTTATGGCGCGGCGCGGTCCAGTGCTCGGATTGCGTTCGCGATGTCCTGGCTCATGCGCCCAAGCGCGCGACTGTGGGCCGCGGCCAGCGCGTCGTAACCCGCCTGCAGCGTCGGCTCGCGAACAGCGGTGCGGCCTGTCTCGGACTTCGCGTCTTTCGTACGGCGCACAAGCCACACCGCATTCAGAGTCGCGGCGTCGCCCGGCGCGGACTCGAAGCTCTGCACCTCGATCGCCACGTGATAGTCGGCACTCGCGTTGAGCGACTGCTGGAACAGCGAAACGCGCGGCGTACCGAGTATTGCAACAAGATTCTCCGCAACGACGCGCGAGATGTTGTTCTGCAGGGGAGACGCCCATCGTTCGTATTCGTTCAACGTCACCTGGTTCGGCCCCGTGCTCACGACGAACTGGGGAAGATCGACGATGGCCGGTATGGACACCGGACCCACTACGACACTGAGGGTCGACGAAGTGGTGGCCGGTTCCGCCACTTTGCTCAGCGTGTAGAAATGCGACGGCGGACTTGCGCACGCCACGAGGAACGCGGCGGCGGCGCAGGCGATGATAATGGGTTTAATGCGCGGCATCAGGGCTTCTCCGCTGATTTGCCCCGGACAAATATCTCGGGGTGGCGTTCGAGATAGTCGACAAGCACGCGCACGGAGCGGGCGGCACGGGTCACTTCCTGCAACGTATCGCGCAGGTCCTGAGGCGCCGGTGAATCCTTGCTGAACAGCGTCGAGTCCGCATTCCTGAGTGTCCGGTCGGCGGCGGCGATGGCCTGGCGCAAATCGGTGAGGGTCTTGGTCCCTTCAGGCACCAACTGCGTGTTGACGCTGTTCACAAGCGTGTCGGCATCCTTCAGCGTCTGGTTGAGTGTCGCGAGCGCGTTCTTCACGTCTTCCGCGATCGCATTGAGCGGCATGCTGTCGATCTTGGTGAGGATGCTGCCGAGCTTCGCCTCCAGGAGGGCGAGGCCGCCCGGAACCACGGGCAGCTCAAGCGGATCTTTCGTCCAGTCGATTTTCGGCTTCGGCGCGTTCGGAAAATACTCGAATGCGACGTACAGCTCACCGGTGATGTAGCTGCCGGTCTTCAGTTGCGCCCGCAATCCCCGTTCCTCGACGATGCGACGCAACACGCGCAGGCGGTTTTCCGGGCTCATCTCGGTCATGGTCTTGCCGGTGGTGGCTTGCTGCCGAGCGGACATCTGGGCGATAAGCCGATCGGGAAAGAACGTGATGAGCACACGAGGGCGAATGATCGCCGTCGCGGGATCGAAGTGCAGACCGATGTTCGTGACCTCGCCCACCCGCAATCCGAACAACGTCACCGGCGCTCCGATCGACAGGCCGCGGACCGACTCGTTGAAATGGAGCACGTAGCGTCGTTCGACCGGATCCGGCTGCTTCATCGCAGTGGTGCGGTCGCGATACAGGGTAAACGTGGCGTTCTCGGCGGCCAGATCTCCCGCTGGAGCGAATTCGGGTGTGTCGAAGGCAACGCCGCCGGCAATGAGCGCAGCGAGCGACTCCGTGTGGATTTCCAGACCGTCTGCGCCGACCGCGATGCTGATCCCGCTTGCGGCCCAGAACCGCGTCTCGGTCGTGACGTACTTGTCGTACGGCGCTCTGACGAATACGGTGACGTCGACCGACTTGCCGCCGGCAGCGAGGGTGTAGGCCGCTACGTGGCCCACCTGGATGCGTCGGTAGTAGACGGGCGTACCGACACCCATCGATCCCAGGGTGAAGGCCTTGAGCTCGAAGCGCCGGCCGGGCTCGTCGGTAATCGATGGCGGGGTGTCGAGTCCGGCGAAAATGGATTGAGACTCGGCCGATTTGCCCGCCTGGAACTCGATGTAGTTGCCCGACAACAGCGTGTTGAGCCCCGACACGCCGGACAGCGAAATGCGCGGCTCGACGACCCAGAACTTGGCATCCTCGACCATCAGGCCGGCGGCGTGCTTGGCGATCTTCGCCTTGACCAGCACGATGGTGAAATCCTCGGAAAGCTCGATGGCGGTCACTACGCCGATCCGCACATCCTTGTATTTGATGAACGTCTTGCCAGGTTCGATGCCGTTGCCTTCCTTGAAGGCGATGGTGATGGTCGGGCCCTCGCTCCGAACGCGCTGAACCGCGATGCCAATGGCCACCACTGCCGCGAGCAGCGGAATGATCCAGATGATCGACATCCGCAGGCGCTTCTTGCGGACGACGGTGGCCTGCGGCAGCGGTTGTGGATCGATTTCGTCAGCCATGGTGCGGGTTGGCGGCGTCCCAGATCAGACGGGGGTCGAAGGTTTCGGCCGCCAGCATCGTCAGGACGACCACGGCCGCGAAGAATAGTACCCCGGCGCCGGGCGCCACGGACACCAGAGGCTGCAATTGCACCAGGGCAACGGTAAAGGTGGCGACAAATACATCGAGCATCGACCAGCGACCGATGAATTCCACGATGCGGTAGAGCCGCGTGCGTTCGCGATTGCTGGTGACCGAGCCTTGTTGCACCGTGATCAGGAGGAAGGCGAGGGCCGCCAGCTTCCCGAGCGGGATGATCACGCTCGCGATCAGCACGATGAGCGCCAGCGGCCACGATCCCGACGAATAGAGGAACGCCACCCCGCCCAGGATCGTGTCTCCCTCGGTGGTTCCGAACGTCGTCGTGTTCATGACCGGCAAGGCGTTCGCAGGGATGTAGCAGACCGCCGCGGCAAAGATCAGCGCCCAGGTGGTCTGGATCGAATTGTAGTGGCGCAATTCCAGCTTTTCGCCACAGCGCGGACAGAAGCCCGGTTCGTTCGTGTCGGCGGGCCGCGACAGCAGTTGACAAGCCTCGCACGAGAGGAGCCCGGCCTGAGCGGCGGTCATGGCGGCTGCTTTCACTGACCAGGCTCCGTGACGTGGCCACCCGTGGGCGACCGATTTTGCACTGAGTCGTCGACCCACGGGACGCTACGCCAGAGTTTCCGGGCATCGAAGGTCGCCACGATCCCGGGAAAGAGCAGCATCAGCGCGCCGACTGCGTACATGGCGATTCCGGCATGTACCGTCGCGATCTCGGCGATCTTGATCAAGGCGACGAGAATGCCGAGCATCATGACTTCGAGCATCGACCACATCTGGAAGTGGTAGGACCAGCGCAACATCTCGGCAACCCAATGCGGTGGGGGGGTGAGCCGCGCCGCAAGCTGCAAAGTGAGCATGAGCAGCAGATAGGCTCCTGGAGCGATCACTGCGCAAAAGGCGATGAGGACGGCGATGATCTCCTGACCGTCCATCCACATCTGGTACGCGCCTCCGGCAATCGTCGTGCTTGCATCACGGCCTACGGCAGACAGATCCATCAAGGGCCACGCATTGGCGATGCAATAGGCGATCGCGGCGGTAACGGTCAGTGCCAGCGGCAGGTCGCGCGGGCCTACCGGCTGTTTGGCGAGCAGGCAGCCACAACGTTTGCAGAGAGCCTTGCTGCCAGGCGCAAGCGACGGAATTCCTTGCAGCAAATCGCATTCCGGGCAGGCAACCGTCGTGGATTCCGGGCGAACATTCAAGGCGGAACTCTGTTCCAGGGCATCAACATGCGTTGGCTGGCAATCGGCAATGGATTGCCATCATTGAGTCGACGCAGGATTCGCGGGGAGGGGTCCAAAGAACAGCTTCTTCAACTTGCCCTCCCCGAAGACGCGAGACATCTCGGTAATCACGCAATACACGAATATGAGCACCGTCAGCAGGATCTGTATGGCCCAGAAATGTGGCCATACGATCTCGGAAAGGAGCTTCTCGTTCGCGGCGGCAAGCCCCGGAGCGACTTTCCAGGCATCGTAGAGATGTTCCAGATAGTGGATGAAAAGTGCTACCACGAAGTAGAGCGCGGTCTTCCAGCAGACATTCCAGATCAGCGGCTCCTTGGGATAGCGGTTGATGAATGGCAGCGCGTTGGCCAAAAGCACTGCCTTGCCGAGGATAAGTGCTGCCACCGCAATCGACGTCGTCGTCGAGATATCGATCCCGGTGTTCTTGGTCATCAGCGTCCGGATGAGCGCGACGAGATGCAGAATGACAAAGAAATAGATCGTCGGCGGAATCACCTCCGCAAATTCGTGCTTGAGCGTCGTGGTGAATTTGCTCATGCGGCTACGGAGCGGGCACGACCCGGTAATAGACACCATTCGCGCCAAAGGAGGGTTGGAACCACGTATTGCCATTCAGGTAATACGTGGTGCCGTTCTTGGGTATGGCAATGGAGCCGGCAGGCACCGCCGCGTAGATGCCGCCCATCGCAAACACGCCGCTGGCGACTGGCGCGGGGCTTGCTGCCACCGCAGCCACGCCTGTAGCGCCAGCCACGACGCCGGCGTTGTATGCATTGGCCGTGTTTGCACTGGCTGCTGCTGCACCCGCTGCATAGGCATTCGATGTTGCGGCGGCGGTGTTGGCCGAAGCGACGGCCGCGCCTGCCGCCATGCCGACGGCGGCACCCGCCGCCGCGGCGCCGGCGGCGTTCCAGCCGCCGCAGTTGTAGCAGCCGGCACCGTAGACGTTGACCGTGGTCGGCGGATGGTAGGCGGGATACGCCGCGCCGTAGTAAGGGCTGTGATACGCCGTCGCACCACTGGCGGTGGTGTAGGTCGTTGCAGACCCTTGGGGATGGTAAGCCGCCTGGCCAGTGGAGCTCACACCCGCCGTGCCGTAACCTTGATAGTGAGTTGCCGTCCCGCCATCCGCGCCGGTTGCGTGGGTTTCACCGGATCCTTCCTGATGGTAGGCGGTGCCGCCCGCAGCGCTATGGGCAGTCGTGCCTTCGCCCGCAACGTGCGTCTCGCCGCCGCCCTCTGCGTTGGTGTGATGGAACGAACCGTTAGCGCCGTATGAGCTGCCGCCGTGGGCATTCGCATGCGACCAGGCGGCGGCCGGACTCGTTGCGAATATCGGGATCAACAGACTCGCCAGACTGATAACGATCTTCATTATGATGTGCTCCTCATTGAGTCTTCGCTGGCTGCGCCTTGGTGGGCCTGGCCTTCGGTGGCGGCTTCATGCCAGGTGCGTTCGTGGCGTCCGGGCGCGCGAAAGCGATGCGCTGCGCGCCGGCTGCCTTGACCGAGGCGAAGGCATCCGCGGGCACTGCAGCATCGAGCGCCCAGTTGGAAAGTTGCAGGACATGGCGCAACCGCGCGCGATCGTTGAGATACACGGCGTAAATGCGGCGTGGAAGTTTGTCCTCCGTGCCGATCCAGGCCTGCACGAATACGTCCCCAGTCACGTAGGCCACCATGTCGGTCGTCGTGTCGCCCACGACGATCGACTGACCGATGTAGAACGCGATCTTGAGTCCGTCGGCAATGTCCTTCCAGGGATCGGCGACCATCACGTCGGTGAACGGGAAATAGATCGCTGCCGAATCGAAAGCCGCTTGCAGCGCCATGTCGATTGTCGCGGGAGCGTCGGCGACCGCGACGAGATTCTCCGCAGGCGAGAAAGCCATCATCGTCTTGCCATCGAGGTAGAACTCCGACGCCGGACCATCGCCCAGCGTGATGACCCGCAGCTTGTTTGGCCGCTGCAGCGTGACTTCCGACTTGGACGAGTAGATCAGCGGTGGCCCCAGGCGGCTCGGACTCTCGTAGGAAACCACCGCCGTGAATGCCATCGACTTGGCTGCCGCCAGGCGGGCACTCGCCGCCTTGAGGATCTCGATCGCTTTCGGCTCCAGCCCCATTTGCACCGCAGGCGCCGCAGGTTTCTTCGCGGCCTTGGCCTGCTTGGCGGCCTTCTGCGCGGGCTGTGCCGACTGCGCGTTCGCACCAGCGGCCAGCGCCATGCCTGCCGCGAGCAACAGCGCATGCCCCAAGAACGCATATCGCATCACCAGCTCTCCCGAGAATCAATCAAATCGAAACGATGGCTTGCAATCGGCTAGGGAATCATGCCGCATTCGAACATCTTGTTGACGATCGGAGGCGCGATCTTGTTCAGGAAATCGGTCCGCGCCTGCGGATCGTTGCGCAGGAAATTCACGGCCTTCTGTTCCTCCGGCGATTTGGGTTGACCTTTTTGCTGCCACAACTGCTCGCAGGTGGCGCCCTGATATTTGGCGATGACCTTTTGCGCAACCATATTCAGGATCATTTCCTGGCTACCGACGATCCCGGTCACACACAATGCGGATACGCCCAGGGCCAGACAGATTCGTTTGTTCATCGTCGACTCCTCAATTTCGAAAGTATGGAAAGATGCGCAGGTTGTCCCAACAACGGCAACCTGCTCGCTACGCTCACTTCCGCACGAAAAAGACATCGAATTTCTGCTTCATGACGGCCTGGTAATAGATCCCCTTCAAGCGATCCGTCATCAGGTCGTAGGTCAGCTCGTAAGTCGAGCCGTCATAACCGCCGGCGCGCAACTCGAATGAGGCGCGAAGCGTAGCACCTTCCAGCGCTGCCTGCGCCTTGGCGAAGGGCAGCTGATTCGGATTGAAGTACACCGCCTCGAGTTGCCCGTTCGCGGCCACGCTTCTGATCGCAATCGTGTAGCCGCCATCGGGACGAACCCAACTGCCTTTTAGCGTATCGAGCGTCACTTTCTTCTCCGCAACGGCCGGCGTGGCGGTCCCTGTGGGTGCAGACGCAGTGCCCTGCGCCGCTACGATAGCGACGGGCGCCAACGTCAGCATTAACGCGATCAACTGCACGGCGGCCACATTGTTCGTTGTCATAGTTGTGGTTGGTGCACACCGTGGCGCTACGCGCCAAGTCCGGGTCAGCAGCAGCGCCACGACAGCACGCCACCCGGGTGCCTCCCGGTATAGAGGTACCCGGGAAACAGCGTGACCCGCAGATTGTAGACCAGCATGCCGCGGATGGCCGACGCGCCGCTCTCACCCTGTTGCCCAGCGGGCCAGCATGCCAAGCCCAGCGCCAGGATCGCGATGCCCGGAAACTGGCCCATTGGAATTTCCTCCGCCGGCGTGCTTGGGCCGACCAGCAGCCCGACGACAAAGCGGGGATCGGCGATCAGCGCGAGACCCGTGGCAACCTCCACGATCGATGCGAAGGCGAGGATCTTCTTCGGCATGTTGAGATCGGCGTCAGTCGCGCGCGCTGGCGAGCGCTTGTCCACCGGCGTTCTCGTGTCGCTCCCCGATTGGGCTCGATATTTCTGCGCGCAGCCCGCGATCGACCGCGACATTTCCCGGTACTAGTCGATTGTTGGAATAGAGGACAAGGACGTTGCGATTCTCTGCGGCCGACGCGGACTGGGCGAGCAGAAGGGCAGGGAGCAACGCCAACAGCGCCGCCCGGTATGCGGCCATCGTTATTATCATGATTTACAATGTGTTACGAGACTATAGGAAGAAATTGCATTAATTCGTCCGGACGTCGATTCTAACGCGCTTCGACCGCGAAATAGACCTCGCGCACGCGAGGATCGGCGCGCACCGACGCCGGTGTACCTTGCGCGATGATGCGGCCGCGGTCGAGCACGATCACGCGGTCGGCATGGCCGAACACCACGTCCATGTCGTGCTCGGTGAACAATGCTGCGATCCGCCCCTCGTGCACGATCCCTTCCGTCAGGCGCATCAGTTGCGCGCGGTCGCTCGCGGCAGTGCCGGCGGTCGGCTCGTCCATCAGCAGCAGGCGCGGCGCCGAGGCCAGCGCAATCGCGATTTCGACGCGCTTTAGGTCGGCATAGGCGAGCGTCGCGCAGGTCTGCGGCGCGAGTGCGTCCGCGCCGACGCGCGCGAGCAGCGCATCGGCGGCCGTCGCGTGGGCACGCGTCGCGCGTTCGGTCAGGCGCCACTGCTCGCCGGCAGCGGCGATTAGCGCCAGTTGGACATTTTCGCGCACGGTCATCGACGCGAATACCGCCGCGGTCTGGAAGGTGCGCCCCACGCCCATCGTAGCGATACGCTGCGGCGGCAAGCCGTCGATGCGCCTCCCGGCGAGATGGACCCTGCCTGCATCGGGCCGCAACTGGCCGTTGATCAGATTGAAGCAGGTGGTCTTGCCGGCGCCGTTGGGCCCGATCAATGCGACCATTTCCCCGGCCGCGACGTCGAAGGACACATCGTCGACGGCAACAACGCCACCGAAGGCTTTCTGCAGGTGCTCGACCGCGAGCAGCGGTATCGATCCGGGATTCATCGGGTGGGCGGCGGCGCGCGCCAGCGCGCGATTGCGCCGCCGATGCCGGCCGGAAACACGAGTACGAGGACGAGGATTGCGATACCAAAGATGGCACGCCAGTATTCGGTGACGCGCGGCAGTGTGTCCTGCAGCCAGGTGAACACCGCCGCGCCGAGTAACGGGCCCGCCAGTGCATCGACGCCGCCGAGCAGCGCCATTACCAGCGCGTCGACGGAACGCGGGATCGCCAGGGTTTCCGGTGAAATGCTGCCCTTGGAAAATGCGTAGAGGCCGCCCGCGAGTCCCGCGAAGCCGCCCGCCCACGCAAACGCAAGCCACTGCGTGCGCCGGGTGTCGAGGCCGATCGCCTCCGCCCGCAGCGGGGAGTCGCGCACCCCGCGCAGCGCGTAGCCGAAAGGCGTCTGCGCCATCCACACCAGCAGTGCGATGCCAGCGCCCGCCAGCACCAACACGCACCAGTAATACGCCTGGCGGCCGGCGAGCCACGCCGCCGGCCAGACGCCGACGATGCCGTTCGACCCGCCCGTGATGTCGTCCCACTGCATCGCCACCGACCACGCGATCTGGGCGAAGCTCAGCGTCAGCATCGCCATGTAGACGCCGGACAGGCGCACGCACAGCCAGCCGAAGGCGAGGGCGCCGACGAATGCGACGGGACCCGCGAGGCCGAGCGCAACCGCCATCGGCATGCCGTGTTTGACGGCGAGCGCCGCGGCATAGGCGCCGAGCCCGAAGTAGCAGGCATGGCCGAAGGAAATCATGCCGCCCGGGCCTAGCAGCAGGCGCAGGCTTGCGGTGAACAGCGCGAACACCAGTACCTCGGTCGCGAGCACGAGCGCGTAGTCGTCGACCGCCAGCGGCAACGCCGCCAGCGCGACGAGCAGGAGCACACCGACTTTTGCGGAAGTTGCGCCGGCCGGCGGCACCGCGCGACGAAACTCGGCGAGCGTGGTCGTCGCCGCGATCGCCGGAGCGCGACCGAGCAAACCCTGCGGCTTCCAGGCCAGCACGATCGCCATCAGCACGAACTCGGCGACGAGCGTGAGCTTGGGAAAGGCGATGCTCACGCCGCCGATGGCGACCGTGCCAAGCCCGATGCACAGCGACTTCAACAGGCTGATGAGCAAGGCGGCGATGAACGCGCCCGGAATCGAGCCGAGGCCGCCGACCACCGTGACCACGAAGGCATCGGCGATCGTGGAGAGGTCCATCCCCAGCGTGGCGGGCTCGCGTGGCAACTGCAGCGCGCCGGCAAGTCCCGCGAGGCCCGCGCCCAACGCGAAGACGGACGTGAACAGGAGCCGTTCGTTGACGCCCAGTGCGGCGGCCATGATGCGGTTCTCGCTCGCCGCCCGCACCAGCACGCCGAACCGGGTGCGCGCGATGAGCCACCACAACGCGAGCAAGACGGCGGGTCCGACCAGAATGAGGAACACGTCGTAGGTTGGAAATGCGCCACCGGCAAGGTCGACCGCGCCGCGCAGGCCGGCCGCTCGCGGACCGAGCAGGTCTTCCGGGCCCCAGGCCACCAGCACCACGTCCTTGACGATCAACACGACGCCGAAGGTCGCGAGCAATTGCAGCAATTCCGCCGCGCCGTAGAGGTGTCGCAGCAATTGCGACTCGAGCAACGCGCCAAGCGCGGCGACGAGTAGCGCGGCGAGCAGGACCGCGAGCCAATAGCCGGCCCCGCCACCGAACGCTCCCGCCAGGCTGTACGTCAGGTACGCACCCAGCATCATGAGCGAGCCGTGTGCGAAGTTGACGATGCGGGTGACGCCGAAAATGAGCGTCAGGCCCGCCGCGAGCAGGAACAACGCCGACGCGCCAGCGAGACCGTTAAGCAGTTGCAGCACCAGTGCGCTTGAATTCAAGGGGACGCGGGCCCTGGTCGGCTCACACCGTGCAGGCGGCCCGACACGCCCACACGTTGGAATGCATCAATCCGCGGGTCGGTGCGCGCGCACCCAGTCGTCGGACGGCAGATAGCCCTTGCCGTCGGCGTAGGCCGCGTCGACCATCACGCCCTTGCCATCCTTGACCGCGATGCGACCGACGTAGGCGCCCATGGTCGACTGGTGGTCGATGGCGCGAAACGTGACGGGACCGAATGGCGTGTCGACGCCGAGTCCTGCCATCGCCGCCACGAGTTTTTCCTGATCGGTCGAACGCGCCTTGCGGATTGCCGCCGCCGCGGTCATCACCGCGCTGTAGCCGACGACCGAACCCTGGCGGGGATAGTCCTTGAATTTGGCCTGGTAGGCGTCGAGGAAGCGCTTGTGTTCCGCGGTCGCGATCGTCGACCACGGATAGCCCGTGACGTACCAGCCGGGCGGCGCCTCGTCCTTCAGCGGATCGAGGTACTCGGGTTCGCCGCCGAGCAGGTTGAACACCGGCCGGTCGCGGAACAGCCCGCGCAATTCCCCTTCGCGCACGAACTTGGCCAGGTCCGCCGCGAACAGCGACGAGAAGATCGCGTCGGGCTTGGCGTCGGCGATCGCCTGCACCACCGGTCCTGCGTCGATCTTGCCCAGCGGTACCGCGAACTCGACGAACTCGATGCCCGCGGGTTGCAGCGCGATCATCTGTTGCTTGAACGCTGCCGTCGCCGACTTGCCGTACTCGTAGTCCGGATAGACGATCGCCCAGCGGCGTTTGCCTAGCTTCGCAGCCTGGGGCACCAGCATCGCCGTCTGCATGTACGTCGACGGCCGCAGGCGAAAGGTATAGCGGTTGCCGCTATCCCAGACGATCTTGTCGGTCAGCGGTTCGGAGGCGATGAACAGCACCTTGCGCTGCTTGGCGAAGTCGGCGACGGCCAATCCAACCGCGGAGGAAAATGTCCCCAGCAGCACGTCGACCTTTTCGCGCGACACCAGCTCTTCCGCGACCCGCACCGCATCGCCCGGCGTACCGTTGTCGTCGCGCACGACCAGTTCGACCTTCCGGCCGAGCAATCCTCCGGCGCGGTTGATCTCGTCGACCGCGAGTTCCATGCCCTTGCGGTAAGGGTCGAGAAACGCGGGGAAGGTCTTGTAACTGTTGAGCTCACCCAATTTGATCGGCTGCGAGACCGCGGGCGTCGCGAGCAGGCTTGCCAACGCAATCAGGACGGGCAGGGCGCCAAGCTTCGGTTTCATCGTTGCTCCATGATGGCGACACCGGCGCGGCTGTGCCGTGCAGGTGCTGCGCAGTAGATTGGCATGATAGCGGTCGCACGCCTGCGGTGGAACATGATCCTTGGACCGTGTGCCACGAATGGCGCTTATATCGATATGCAGCGTAGCCGCAGACGCGGACATGGCGCTGCAGGTAAAATGCGCGGTTTGCCCGTTCTCGCAGCCGCGGGACGCAGCGCGACGCAGATCAGGAACATTGGATGCTCCACCCCGGTTTTGGACTGACTTTCGACGAACTGTATGCAACGGCGGGCCTGGCCCGCGTCGACAGCGCCTTTCTCGCGCACCTCGCCACGGGCGACGCGTCGCTGCGTGACCGATTGCTCGCCGCGCGTGCCGATCCGTCCGCACTCGGACGTCTGGCTGAATCGGAGTTGTTGCTGGCGTTGGCGCCGCAGCTCGAGGATTTTCTCGCGCGCCTGTTCGGCGTGCAGGCCGAAGTGTCGGCATTGCAGGCGGCACAGAACGAACTGGCGCCGCTGTTCGCGTGCAAGCGCCAGGTCGTGCAGCGCAAGGCGCTCAATCGCTACAAGGCCGACGTCGCGTCCGACTTCGACGGCGATGCGCTGCGAGCGCAACTCGAAGCGAAGATCGGGTCGCCGCTCGCGGGCCCCGCCGGCGAACTCGCCTTCGCGCGCGCGGTAGGCGACTGGGGCCGGGACGAAACGGCGAACGAAGCCGACATCGACTTAGCGCTGCGCTACGCGGCGTGGGCGGTACACAGCGCCGAAGGCAAGGCGCGGCACAAGGCCGGCGTTCTGTTCAAGACGCCGCGCAAGCTCGACTTCATGCGGCTGGTGCAGGTCGAAGTGGAAACGCGCAACGACGTCGCGATGTTCCGCCTGCCGGCCAGTCATCTTCGCCGCCGCGACGGCTTTGCGTTGACCGACCCCGGCACCGATCTCGCCGGCAGCCTCGACCAGGCGCACTACTGCATCTGGTGCCACGAGCAGCAGAAGGATTCGTGCTCGTCCGGGATGCGCGAGAAAAAGACCGCCGACGGCTCGCCGCCTCCGTTCAAGAAATCTCCCTTCGGCGTCACCCTGGCCGGCTGTCCGCTCGACGAGAAGATCTCCGAATTCCACAAGCTGCGCACCGACGGCTGGGCGGTGGGGGCACTGGCGATCATCTGCGTCGACAATCCCCTGGTTGCGGCGACGGGGCATCGCATTTGCAACGATTGCATGAAGGCATGCATCTACCAGAAGCAGGATCCGGTCGACATTCCGCAGTCCGAAACCCGCGTGCTCAAGGACGTCCTGGCGCTGCCGTGGGGCTTCGAGATCTACTCGCTGCTGACGCGCTGGAACCCGCTGCATCTGCGTCGCCCGCTGCCGCGCGACGCGACCGGAAAGCGCGTGCTCGTCGTCGGCACGGGTCCGGCCGGGTTCACGCTGGCGCATCACCTGCTCAACGACGGGCACACGGTCGTCGGCATTGACGGATTGAAGATCGAACCGCTGCCCGCCGATCTCGCCGGCGTCACTGTGCGCGGGGAACGCGTCGCGTTCGCGCCGATTCGCGACATCGCCACGCTGCACGAACCGCTGGACGATCGGGTGATGGCGGGCTTCGGCGGAGTGGCCGAATACGGCATCACCGTGCGCTGGGACAAGAATTTCCTGAAGCTGATTCGCATCCTGCTTGAACGTCGCGAGCGCTTCGCCCTGTTCGGTGGCGTGCGTTTTGGCGGAACGCTCGACGCGGACGGTGCGTTCGCGCTGGGCTTCGACCATGTCGCGCTGGCGGCGGGTGCGGGCAGGCCGACGGTGCTCGATCTTCCGAACGGACTCGCCAACGGCGTGCGTACCGCGTCGGACTTCCTGATGGCATTGCAGCTCACCGGCGCGGCCAAGCGCGACTCGCTTGCCAACATGCAGCTGCGGTTGCCGGTGGTGGTCGTCGGCGGTGGCCTCACCGCGATCGACACGGCGACCGAGTCGCTCGCCTACTACCCGGTCCAGGTCGAAAAGTTCCTCTCGCGTTACGAACAGCTCGTCGTCGAGCAGGGTCGCGCCGCCGTCGAGGCCTCGTGGCGGCCGGAAGAGCGCGTGACGGCGGAGGAATACCTCGCACACGCGCGTGCTATTCGCGGGGAACGCGAGAAGGCGCGCAGCGAAGGGCGGGCTCCCCGCATCCTGGAACTACTCGACGCGTGGGGTGGCGTGACCATCGCTTATCGCCGGCGGTTGATCGACAGCCCGTCGTACACGCTCAATCACGAAGAAGTGGAAAAGGCGCTGGAGGAGGGCATCCGCTTTGCCGAGGGGCTTACGCCGCTGGCCATCGAAGTCGATGCGCTAGGCTGCGCCAAGGGGCTGGCGGTGTCGGTGCAGCACAACGATGGCGACGGCGTTTGGCACGAATCCGCGCGCACTTCGCTGCCCGCGCGTACGATTCTGATCGCGGCGGGTACGCAGCCGAATACCGTCGCCGCGCGCGAAGATCCGGAGCATTTCCATGTCGACGGCCGGTATTTCCAGGCGCTCGATGAACAAGGGCGTCGCGTTGCACCAGAGCGGGGACTGGCCAAGCCTGCCGTAGCCCAGGTACTGACCGCACTCGAAGACGACGGCCGGGCGATCAGTTTTTTCGGCGATCTGCATCCTTCGTTCTTCGGCAACGTGGTCAAGGCGATGGCCAGCGCCACGCAGGGTTATCCCGTCGTCAGCCGCATGCTCGGTCGCGTGAACGCGGCATCGGCGCTGAGCGATGCCGGGTTCATCGCCATGCTCAACGCGGAACTGCGGGCGACCGTCGAGCGCGTCGTGCGCCTCACGCCGACGATCGTCGAGGTCGTCGTGCATGCGCCCGCGGCGGCGCGGCGCTTCGCACCTGGCCAGTTCTATCGCCTGCAGAATTTCGAATCGCTCGCGCGCAAGGTCGACGGTACGCGCCTCGCCATGGAAGGTCTCGCGCTTACCGGCGCGTGGGTGGACCGGGAGCGGGGCCTGGTGTCGACCATCGTGCTCGAGATGGGTGGTTCGTCGGATTTGTGCACGCAACTTCAACCCGGGGAACCGGTGATCCTGATGGGGCCGACCGGCGCCCCCACGGAAATCGCGGCGAACGAGTGCGTGGTGCTGGTGGGTGGCGGGCTCGGCAACGCCGTGCTGTTCTCGATCGGACAGGCCTTTCGCGCCGCGGGTTCGCGCGTGCTGTACTTCGCCGGGTATCGACACATGGCGGACCGCTACAAGGTCGCCGACATCGAAGCCGCCGCAGATGTCGTCGTGTGGTGCTGCGACGAGGGCCCCGGCTTCGTCCCCGATCGGCCGCAGGACAGGGCGTATGTCGGCAACATGGTGCAGGCGATGCTGGCGTACGCCGATGGCAGTCTCGGCGAACAGCCGATCGCCATGTCGTCGGCGGATCGCGTCATCGCCATCGGCTCCGACCGGATGATGGCGGCGGTCGCGGCGGCGCGACACGGTGTGCTGCAGCCACATTTCAAGCCGACGCATCGCGGCATCGGGTCGATCAACTCACCGATGCAATGCATGATGAAGGAGATCTGCGCGCAGTGCCTGCAGCCACAGCGCGATCCCGCGACGGGCGCAATCCGCTATGTCTTTTCGTGCTTCAACCAGGACCAGCCGCTCGACGCGGTCGATTTTGGCGCACTGCGCGCGCGACTCGAGCAGAACGTGGTGCAGGAAAAGTTGACCGCACAGTGGGTTGCGCACTGCATTGGTGCGTAGAATTCGACGACCGAAACTTGCTTACACTTTAGAAAGGTTTCGTTACAAAATTGCATTAGCTCGCCGCGCAACCCAGGGCCTACGATGCAGTCGCACCCCTGTCATCGTACTTTGCGCGCCGGATGCCCCCATTCGATCGCACACCGTGGCCGTCCCAGGAGTCGCCGGCTTCTTCGGCCGAGACCCTGCACTTGATCAATCCGCTGTGGGATCGCAGCGGCGGCAGCGACTGGCGCACGATCGAAATGTTCAAGATGCTCGGCCAGCGACGGCGGGTGCAATTGTGGAGCCGCTTCACCCCGGCGCAGGAATTCAGCCTGCAGTACCCGATAAACCTGATTCGACCCTGGCTCGGCCGGTTCCCGGTCGGCGGCACCTTCATCTTCGTCGGTGCGTACTTTCGAATCGGGCACTGGTTCAAGGCCGCACTGCCGGCGCGGACCATCCTCATCTACAACACGTTTCAGCCGGACCGGCTGCAGAAGGCCCTGCAGCGACTGCGGGCCTGGCATCGGGCGCCCGTGGAGATCGTGTACACGTCGCGGCTGTTGCGCAGTCTGTCTGGAGAGCCGGGTACGGTGATTGAGAGTCCGATCGACATCGCGTGGTTCAGACCGGCGCACGCGCGTGTGCCAGGACCGTTTCGGGTGGGGCGGCTATCGCGCGATATCGCCAGCAAGCATCACGACGAGGATGCGACCGTCTACGCGGCGCTTGGCGCCCAGAACATCGAGGTCCGCATCATGGGCGGCACCTGCCTTCGAACCAAGCCCGAGGAACTTGGCCAAACCGTGCTGCTGCCGGCGGGTGCCATGCCTGCGCCCGATTTCCTGCAGGGCCTGGATTGTTTCTTCTACCGCACCAGCGAACGTTGGCTCGAGGCCTACGGGCGCGTCGTGTTCGAAGCGATGGCCTGCGGCCTGCCGGTCGTCTGCGGTCGTGGCGGCGGTTACGCGGACTACATCGTTCACGGCGTCAACGGCTTCCTGTTCGACACGACGGCCGAGGCGATCGCGCTGATCCGGCGCCTTCGGGACGATGCAGGTCTGCGCGAACGTGTCGGCCGCGCCGCGCGGGCTACCGTGGAGCGGCTCTACGACGGTGCCGCGTGGCGGCGGAAGCTGGCCTATTTCCTGGCGCCGCCGCTTGCCGCGGATGCCCTGCCGACAGGCCGCGACGCCTTCGATCCGTCGCCGTCCGAATTGCGCTAGTCGCTAGACCACCCGCACGTTGATGTTGGGCAGGCCGTCGATGTGGCCTTCCATGACATCGCCGACGACGACGGGGCCGACGTTCTCCGGCGTGCCCGAGTAGATGATGTCGCCGGGCGCGAGTTCGAAGGCCTGCGATAGCTTGCTCACCTGTTCGGCCACGGTCCAGATCATCTGCGCCAGGTCCGCGGTCTGCTTGGGCTGTCCGTTCACCTTGAGCCAGATCGCCCCCTTGGTGAAATGCCCGACCGACGCGACCGGCTGCAACGGGCCCAGTGGGGCGGAATGATCGAAGCTCTTGCCAATTTCCCAGGGCTTTTTTTCGTCGCCCATTGCGCGCTGCAGATCGCGCCGCGTCATGTCGAGCCCGATCGTGTACCAACCGACGTACTCGAGCGCCTTGTCGATCGGAATATTGCGTCCGCCCTTGCTCAGCGCAGCGACGAGTTCGATCTCGTAGTGATAGTTCTTGGTGAGCGTCGGATACGGATGATCGACGGTCTGGCCCGGCGGCACGATCTGGATGGCGTCGGTCGGCTTCTGAAAAAAGAACGGCGGCTCGCGGTTCGGGTCGGAACCCATCTCGCGGGCGTGCGCGGCGTAATTGCGGCCGATGCAGTAGATTCGCCGCACCGGGTATACCTCGGTCGTCCCGGCGATCGGAATGGTCGTGCCCGGGACGATGAACGGGGTGCGTGCTTGTGTTTGCGCGCGACCCGGCGCTGCATAGGTGGCGGCCCCGCCCGCGGCGAGCGCGGCGGCGGTGCGCAACAGATGACGACGCTTGCCCGATTTCATGGTTGGTTCTCCTGTTACCGGCCCTTCGAACTCGCCTTGGTGCGCGGCATGATGCGCGGCACCGACGGCGGCATCGGGCGCTTGCCCTGCGCAAATGGCACGGCGGGAGCGCCTTTCACATCCTTGCCCTTGAAACCGGTCGAACCTT
This sequence comes from uncultured beta proteobacterium, assembly GCA_963726915.1. Classification (GTDB taxonomy): domain Bacteria; phylum Pseudomonadota; class Gammaproteobacteria; order Burkholderiales; family Casimicrobiaceae; genus PALSA-1003. The sequence continues at coordinate 100,189 of CAVSEA010000026.1, read as the reverse complement.
TGCCTTTGCTCATGAACGTACCTGCCTTTGGCTGACGAAAATCACAATCCTACTCGCCCTGCGCGGTCATGTCAGGTGTCCGCCTGCAGCAGCGACACGCCGAGTCGCGCGCGGCGCGACAGCCACACGCTGGGCCGGTACCGCGGATCGCCATAGGCCGCGTGCATCGCCTGCAGTATGGTCAGAATGCGGGTCGCGCCGATGGCGTTGCCCCAGGCGAGGGGACCCTGCGGATAGCCGAGGCCGAGGGTAGCACCCAGGTCGATGTCGGCGGGGCTGGCGATGCGCTGCTGCGCGATTTCGCAGGCGACGTTGACGATATGCGCCAGCACGCGCTGGGCGACGAAACCCGGGCTGTCGCGGATGACGTCGACGGCGACGCCGTCGGCCGCGAACAGGGTGTGCGCGGCGTCGCGATGCGCGGGTGCGGTAACCGGCGTGGTCATCAGCGTGCGATGGCGCCCGAGGCCGAGCAGTGCGTCGAGCGCGAGCGTTCGAGTCGGATCGAGCTTCTGCGCCAGCGCGGCGGTCGTCGCATCCTGACCCAGCGGCAGGACGATGCAAAGCGCATCGTCCGCCGGCTCCGGCGCGTCGTCGACGGGCACGTTCTGCTCCCGCGCGAGCTCGATCACCGCGGTGCGTAGCTTCGGATCCCCCTGGCCAACCCACACCCGCTCCGCGCGCTGCGTAGCGGCGGGCGCGGCCGTGGCCGTGCCTGCATGCGTGGTCCGATAGTCGTAGAAACCTCGCCCGGATTTGCGCCCCAGAACGCCGGCCGACAGCCGCTGCGCCGTGATCGGCGATGGCCGGAACCGGGGTTCCTCGTAGTACTGCCGGTAGATGGATTCCATCACCGGGTGCGAGACGTCGAGCCCGGTCAGGTCGAACAGCTCGAACGGGCCCATGCGAAATCCCGCCGCAAACTTGAGGATGCGGTCGATCGCGGCAAAATCGGCGACGCCTTCGCCGACGATGCGCAGCGCCTCTGTGCCATAGCCTCGTCCGACGTGATTGACGATGAAGCCCGGCGTATCCTTCGCCCGCACCGCGGTATGGCCGAGCGCGGTACCGAAGGCGAGCAGCCGTTCGAGCACCGGCGGGGCGGTCAGCAGTCCGTCGATGACCTCGACGAGTTTCATCAGCGGTACCGGGCTGAAGAAGTGCAGGCCCGCGACCCGTTCCGGGTGCTTGCACGCACTCGCGATCGCCGTGACCGACAGCGACGACGTGTTGGTGGCAAGGATGCACGCATCGCCGACGACCGCCTCGATCGCCGGAAACAGCGCCTGCTTGGCGTCCAGGCGTTCGACGATCGCTTCGATGACGATCGTGCAACCGGCAAGTCCCGCCAGCGTCTCGGGCAGTGCGATGCGGGCGACGGCCGCTTCGGCGTTCGCGGTATGAATCTTGCCTTTGCCGACCAGTGTCGCGAGGACGTCGGCGATCGCCTGCTTTGCCGCGGCTGCGGCACCGGGCTTGGTGTCGACGAGGCGGACCTCGAAGCCGGCCTGCGCACTGATCTGCGCAATGCCGCGTCCCATGAGGCCGGCGCCGACGACGCCGACGATGTCGCTGCGAACGGCTGTGGATGGCATGAAGGTTCTTTGCGCGAATGAATTGTCGCGACGGTATCATAGGCGACGACGTCGTACCCACTCCTCCGGAAAACGAACTTCCAAGCCGGGCAAAGGCGCGTTTGCGCTGCCACGGTACATCACCATGACCAGCGCCGCGCCCACCGAACGCGAACTCGCGGACACCGTCCAGGTGCTGGCGAGCCTGCCGCGTCGGCTCAGCGACATTCCGAGGCTTGCGCACATCGATCCGGAGGCGCAGGCGCTGCGCTACGGCACGCAACGTTGGAGCTACGCCGCGCTCGCCGCTGCCGCAGATGCAACTGCGGCTGCCCTCGTCGACGCGGGCGTCCGTGCGGGCGATCGCGTGCTGATCGTCGGTGAAAATTGCCCGGCATTGATTGCTTTGCTGCTCGGCGCCGCGAAGCTCGACGCGTGGGCGGTGATCGTCAATGCCCGGTTGTCGCCGCGCGAAATCGACCTGATCGCCGCGCACTGCGAGCCTCGGCGCAGCGTATTCACGACCGAGGTTTCGCCGGAAGCCGCCGCGCACGCGCTGCGCTTCGAAGCGCGAGAACAGTTGACGATTCCCGGTATCGGAAAACTGCCGATGTCGGCGTGCAACGTCAACTGTCGACCGGAAACGGTTCATTCTGACCCAGCGCAACAAGTCGCGGCATTGATCTACACCTCCGGCACGACCGGAGATCCGAAAGGCGTCATGCTGACGCATCGCAACCTGTTGTTCATCGCACGCTTGTCCAGTGCGCTGCGCCGGCTCGCCGCGGACGATCGCGTCTACGGTGTGTTGCCGATATCGCACGTCTACGGCCTCGCCTCGGTCAGCCTGGGCACCTTGTACGCCGGCGCCTGCCTCGAGCTCGAGACGCGGTTCACGCCGCAGGCGATGCATGCAGCACTCGCGGCCGACGGCGGTGTGACCATGTTGCAGGGGGTACCGTCGATGTACGCCAAGCTGGTCGACCTCGTCGACGCCAGCGGCACTCCGGTCGACGCACCGCGCTTGCGCGCATGCTTTGCCGGCGGTTCGCCGCTCGATCGCGCGCTCAAGGCAAACGTCGAACGCGCGCTCGGCGTGACCTTGCACAATGGCTACGGTCTCACCGAAGCCGCGCCGACCATTGCGCACACGCGACTGGATGCGCCGCGCAGGGATTGCGCCGTCGGCCGCGCGTTGCCGGGCGTCGAACTGCGCATCGTCGATCCGCGCAGCGCCGCCCACGGCGAAGTGGCTGCCGGCGAACCCGGCGAGCTGTGGGTGCGCGGGCCGAACGTCATGCATGGCTACTACAAGAACGAAGCGCTTACCGCGCGGACGGTCGACGCGGAAGGCTGGCTCAACACCGGCGACCTGGCGCGTTGCGATCCGGATGGGACGCTGTTCATCGTCGGTCGCACCAAGGAATTGATCATCCGCTCGGGCTTCAACGTATACCCGGTGGAAGTCGAAGGTGTACTCAATGCGCATCCGGCGGTCCTGCTGTCGGCGGTGGTCGGGCGCGCGGTGACTGGCAACGAGGAAGTGATCGCTTTCGTCGAACTGCGACCCGGCGCCCGCGCATCGGTGGACCAGATCGGGGCGTACCTGCGTCCCTTGCTCGCGCCCTACAAACAGCCGGCCGAGATTCATGTCGTGGCGACGCTTCCGGTCGCGGCGAATGGCAAGGTTCTCAAGCATCGTCTGGCCGACCTGGCCAGGCAAGATGGAGCGAGCGTGTAGATCGCGGAGCCCTCGCCGGCGTTCGTCCGAGCGCGAGTGGGGTGCGGTAAAATCCGTCCGAACTATGATCACAACGCGAGATATCCCGGGTGCGATTCTGACGGCGACGATCTGGACCTACTGGTTCGGCGTCGGCCTCATGGTATTTCGCGTGCATCGGAAATCGCGCCGTCTGGGCGGGCTGGTGCCCGAGCAATCGGCGGAACGCCTGATGTGGGTGGTGTGGGTGCCGCTGGTCACCGCCTGGCTCGTGCTCCCGTATTTCTCGCTCGTGCGCCACAGCCCCTGGCTGCACACTCCTGACATTGCGCTGACCGATCCCGTGTATTCCGGGCTGCGCTGGGTGGCAGCTGCCATCGGCCTGATTTGCCTGCTGCTGACCGCATGGTGCTGGGCGCGCATGGACGCCAACTGGAGCATGGCGGTCAGCGAGGCGCAGCGCGGTGAATTGATTGCCGACGGGCTGTTCGCGCGGGTTCGGCATCCGATTTACGCGCTGTCGGTGATGCTGATGCTCTGTTCCGCGGTGATCGTCGCCACGCCACCGATGCTCGCGGTCGCGGCCATCCACATCGTTCTGATGCACCTCAAGGCGCGTAACGAGGAGCGCCACATGCTGAAGATGCACGGCGAAGCGTACGCCGCGTACCTGCGCCGCACCGGACGCTTCGTGCCGCGCCTGGGGGCGCGCTCGGCCTGATGTTGTCCTGTCGTAGTGCCATGCTGGAATGGCAGCGATTGCTTGCGGCGGCGGCGGTCGTCGCCTGGTGCGCGGCGCCGCTCATGGCGGCGACGCCGACAACCGTTGCCGTGCCCGATGCCGCGAACGAAGATCGCATCCTGGCACTCGACCCTGAGCACATTTCCGCCTCGGATGTCCGCGACGTCCTGGCCCACGCGCCGGCACCGCGCATCATCAACCTGCAAGGGAGTCTGGCGTGGGTCACCATGCAACCCTTCGCGGAGTTCCTGGTTGCGATGGGCTATCCCGAGGCGGGATTGCGCAATCCGGTCAACGGCACGCTCTCGTATTCGAGCTTTGTGGACAGCGAAAGGGTCGCCGGCACGCTCGCGTGGTACTACGAGAACGAAGGCATGATGCCGATGCTGATCGGACACAGCCACGGCGGGATGCTTGCGATCCGGGTGCTGCACGAGCTGAGCGGGTCGTTTCACGATGCCATCGACGTATGGAATCCCTCCGCGGAGCAATCCGAACACCGCACGTCGATCGTCGATCCCTACGACGGGCGCACGCGTCCGGTGGTCGGTCTCAAGGTGCCCTATGCGGCGGCGATGGCCACCGGCAAGTTGCCGCGCCTGCTGCTGGGGCAGTGGACCATGCTCGGCAAATTGCGGTCAATCCCCGATTCAGTGGAGGACTTCACCGGCTTCACCATCCTGTGGGACCCGATCGCGGGAACGTTGCCCGGCTACGAGCCCTACCATGCGCAGGGCACCGCCGAAGTGCGCAACGTCGAACTGCCCGCGGCAACGAGTCACATCGGACTGCCCAACGCCCGCGAACTCGCGCTGCATGCCGACACGCGCGACTGGATCGATCGCTATCGCCCGGGCACCTCGCTGCCCCCGCCTCAGGTCGAGGGCGTCGACACCGGCAATCTCCTGCCCGCGGCCGACATCTGGTTCAGCGTCAAGAAGCATTGGTGCATCGAGGCACAGCGCGTGGTTCGACAGCGCCGCGTCGTGGCGGCGAGGACGCCACCCGGATGAAGGGCAAGCTGAATCTGTTTCAAGTCGCGATGCTGCGCTGGCGTTCGCTGCACCCCTACAACGCCGTTCACGTCGTGCGATTCGGGCAGCCGATCGATGCGATCCGGCTCGAAGCCGCGCTGCACGCCGAGTTGGAGTCGCTCAAGCTCACGGGACTCGACCTCGACGCCGGTGGCCGATGCTTCGAATGGACTGGCGGGCCGCTGCGTACGACCTTGCGCGTGGTCGCCGCGAATGGCGACGCCGCAGCGGCGCTGTCGCGCGAAATCGAACGCGAACTCAATGCTGGATTCGCCGCCGAAGGGCGCGTCGAGCCATTCCGGTTCTTCGCCGTCGACGAAGGCGCGGGTTTCTGCTTCGGTCTCGCTTACGATCACTGGATCGCGGGCGGGGACTCGATCGTCACCTTGATGCGGGGATTGGTCGCTCGCTATCTGGACGCCCCGGGGTATGCTCCGTCTGACCAGGTCGCGGACCGTCGCTACGGCCCGACCTATCTGCGGCTTTTCCGCGGCAATTTCCTGGCCCTGGCAAAGTCGCTTGCGGGCCTGCCGCGACTTGCCCTTAGCTGCCGTCGTGCGTACCGGCTGCGCTACGAAGCCCCGCAGGACGGCTACAACGCGTTTCTCTTCGCGCGGATCGACGCGACTGACCGCGCGCGCCTAGACGCATGCGCCAGCGCCTGGGGCATCACCTCGCACGACCTGCTGCTCGCCATGCTGCTCCGGGCGCTCTCGCCATTGACAATGCGCCGGCTGGAATCCTTGCACCGCAACGAGATCGCGATTGCGTCGATCGTGAACATCCGACGCGATCTCGGCGCGCTGGCTGCGCCGGCGCTGGCGCCGTATCTCGCCTCATTCCGCGTGTCGCACCAGGCTCCGGATGAACTGCCGCTGCGCGAACTCGCCGCCGCGATCCACGCGCAGACCGCATTGATCAAGTACGGCAAGCGCTACTTGCAGACGCTTGCTGCCATGGCCATTGTTGGCATGGAATGGCGATTCTTGTCGACGCTGCAGCGCCAGCGCTACTTCGCCAAGCACTATCCCGTGTGCGCCGGCACGACGCCGCTGCACGTCGACCGGATTTGGACCGACGGCGGGGTGCGGCCACGGGGGCCGGACTATATCCGCGCGGTTTCCACCGGCCCGCTGGCGCCGATGGTGCTGGCCTTCACCATGGTAGGCGATGCGATCAACGTCGGGATCACCTTTCGGACGACCGTATTTCGCCGCGACACTGTCGACGACGTCGCTGCTTCTATGCTTCAATCCATCCGGACGCTTTGACGATGAATCGGGCCATTTCCCTTCGCTTGCAGGCGCTCGCGCTGTCGCTGGGCGCCGTGCTGGTGCTGCTCCTTGGCGGCTGCGCCACGCCGCAGTCGGCGCCGAATGCGCCCGGGGCAGTCGCCGCGATCGAAGCCGGCCCAGCACCGCGGTCGATGGCGATCGATCCGGCGCTGGCGCAGCGGATTCTCGCGCTCGATCCCGAACACATCACCGAACACGACGTCCGAACGACGCTCGCGCTGGGGCCGACGCCCAGGATCATGCTGGTGCACGGAGGCGTGTACGGAACGAACCTGCTCATGATGAGTTTCGGCAAGTTCCTGGTCGGCATGGGTTACGCGGACGCGAAGATCCGGGATCCGTCCAGCGGGGAATATTCGCAGACTCCTTTCGGCAGCACCGAGCGCCTCGCCGGTGAAATCGCCTGGTACTACGAGCGAGACGGTATGCGCCCCATGCTCATCGGGCACAGCCAGGGCGGCATCCAGGCGGTGAAGACCCTCTACGAGCTCGACGGCGCTTTCGCCAAGGAAGTCGCCGTCTGGAATCCAGTCAGCGATGCGCCGGAACTGCGATTTACGATTGTCGATCCGCTGACCGGTGCGCAGCGCCCGGTCGTCGGCGTGACGGTGGCGTATGCCTCGGTCGTCGGTGCCGGCGGCATCGCGCTTCTGTCGCCGTTTCACTGGACCATGGCGCCACGGTTGCATCTGATTCCCAATACCGTGGAAAATTTCACGGGATTCAACATCGGTTTCGACATCATCGCGCTGACCGGACCGGACTCGGCGCCGTATCGTCACAACGGCACTGCGCAGGTGCGCAATGTGACGCTGCCGGCGACGTACAACCACGTCTTCGTTCCGATGACCCAGGCGCTGGCCAGCGACGCGAAAATGCGCGACTGGATCAACGCCTACGTGCCGGGCGCGAACAACGGCAATCCTCCGGGTGCCGAGGAAGGCCGCGGCATCAACGCCTTCTGGGCTGCCGATGTGTGGTTCAGCATCAAGAAGCACTGGTGCCTCGAGGCGCAACGACTGATACGGGCGAGTCAGGCCGCGCCCGCGCAACGTTGAGCCGATCTCGCGTCGATGCTCGACGGCCGCGCCGGGTCGAGGTAGAGTCTCGCCCTTCAAGACTCTGCCCGGACCCTCAGCCGCAACATGCGGTGCTGAGCTTCGCTTCGTCCCCCTGATCGCATGCGCACTGGACCACGCCACCCGCGGCTCGCCGCCGCCGGTTTCCGGATCACGCGGCCGCTGTTCGAGTGGTTTCACGCCAGCAAGAAGATCTATCGTTCGACCAGCGCCTTTGCCGTCGCGCGCCTGCGCGAGATACGCGCCGCGCTCGACCGCGGCGAGATCGTCTACCTGGTCGGAATCGGCCCCGAAGGCTTGCACAATTCCGGGGTTGCTCTCATCGAAGTCTCGCGCGAGCACGGGCCGCGCATCATCTGCAACAACGAGGAAGAGCGTTTTTCGGGCAAGAAGCACAGTACCGACTTCCCGCGCCTTGCGCTGGCCTCGCTCAAGGCGACGATGGATGGCATCGGCATCGGGCCCGAACGCATAGCGGCCTTCCTTTTAACCTGGGACTACCCGGTTTTCGCCGCGACGATGGTGCGTACCATGCTGGAGGAATTTCCGGCGAGCATGAGCCTGTTGCGCATGCGCGACACGCCGATGATCAACGGCTCGCAGCTCGATTCGTCCACGCGCGGTCCGCGTCATCTCGCACTCGCTCTCGGGCTGCCTGGCCCAGTGCCCGTTATCGGCATGCCGCACCACGACAATCACGCCTGGTTCTCCTTCGCTGTTTCGCCTTTCGCGAGAAGCGAAACGCCGGTAATGATCACCGTGCTCGATGGCACGGGCGACCTCGGTGCGATCTCGCTCTACGTCGCGCAAAGCGGAGCGATGCGCCAGGTACGTTGCAATCAGAGCGTGTTCGATTCGCTCGGTACGTTCTATGGTGTGATCAGTTCGACGCAGGGCGGTTGGACCTGGCTGAGCAGCGAGGGCCGGTACATGGGGGCGGCGGCGTACGGGAATGCCGACCGGGAGACCAACGCCGTGTACGCGCGCCTGCGGCAAGTTCTCTGTCTCGGGCCGGAAGGGCAGGTTTCCCTGAATCGGGACCTCGCCAATTGGCAACGCGACCTTCTCGGTCATCCCTATACGCCCGAGCTTGTCGACATCCTCGGTCCGCCAATTCCAACCGAAGACATGTGGAATCCGGATGCGGTCCTGCGCGTCGAGGACATCCACCACCGACCGGATACGCAGGAACGGCTGGACAAGGCTGCGGCGACGCAGATGGTGTTCGAAGACGCGCTGATTCACATCGTCGACCACTTCATCCGGCAGACCGGCAGCGACCGCCTGGTCCTGACCGGCGGCACCGCACTGAACGCGGTGGCCAACATGCGACTGCTGGACCACTTCGACCAGGCGTGGTACGAGCGGGTGCTCGGCAAGCGAACGCGGTTGCACCTGTGGGTGCCGCCAATTCCGAACGATGCCGGCGTTCCGCTCGGCGCGGCCTATCTGTTCGCCCAGCTTGCGGGTGCCGGCATCGGTCCACCGATGGAGCACACGTTTTATTGCGGCAAGGCGTCGCCCGCAGTCGACATCCGCACAGAACTTGCGGCCGCGTCCGACGTGGAGTGGATGAATCTGGGCGATGCTGCTTCGCCGCGCCAGCGCGACGCCATCGCCGACCTGATGGCGTTCATCACCGAGCGCGATGGCATCATCGCGGTGTTTCAGGGTGCCGCGGAGACAGGTCCGCGCGCGCTGGGCCACCGCTCCATCCTCGCCAATGCGCGCAATCCACGCACGCGCGAAGTGCTCAACGAGCGAGTGAAGTTTCGCGAGGCGATCCGGCCGCTCGCGCCGATGCTTACGCTCGAGGCCGCGCAGCGCTGGTTCGAGCTGTCCGATGGAGCGTCGGACGACAACTACAACGCCTACAACTACATGGTGCTTACCGCCCGCGCCAAGCCGGGCGCGCGCGAACGCATCCCCGCGGTCATCCACGCCGACGGCACGGGACGACTACAGATCGTGCGCGAAAGCACGGATCCGCTGATCTACACGTACCTCAAGGCGCTCGGCCGCAGGCTCGGCGAGGAAGTGGCGGTGAACACTTCGTTCAATGTCGCCGGACCGATCGCGCAGACGCCGCTGCAGGCGATCGAAACCCTGCGTCGCTCGAAAGGCATGGACGCGGTGTTGATGTTCGCTGACGACGGCACCGTGTTCGCGGTGTGGCACCGCAAAGCCGCCGACACCGCCATGAAGAATCGCTTCCGCGGCTGGTTGCAGGAGTGGCGCGCGGAATGCGCCGCGGCAGACCTGCGACAGAATCTTGAAGTCGGTGCGCACGCTGCGGACTGACTTCCATCGACAGGCCGCCGTCGCCCGCGCGGCAGCGTTGCTCCAGAGGGCGAAGCAGGCGATAATTGACGTTTGCCCACAGTAACAGGCGGGCCGTCGGCCCGTCCCGGCGTCCGCAGGGCAGTCGAAAAGCTGGTCAACCTACGATGTCAGGCCCCCTCGCCGGAAAAATCGCGCTGGTCACCGGTGCCGCGCGCGGCATTGGCCGCGCCATTGCGCGCAAGCTCGGCACGGCCGGCGCCGATGTCGCGGTGAACTACTACAACAGCCACGACGAGGCCGAGGCTCTGTGCGCCGAACTGCGCGCCCTCGGCCGCCGGGCGCATGCGGTGCAGGGGAGCGTCGGCATGCCGGACAGCGTCGACGACATGTTCGCCGAGATCGCGAAGCATTTCGATCGCATCGACATCGTCGTCAGCAACGCCGCGTCGGGCGTGCTCAAGCCGGCGATGGAGATGTCGCTCAAGCACTGGCGCTGGTGTCTGGAGACGAATGCATTCGCGCTCGATCTTCTGGCGCAGCACGCAGTGCCGTTGATGTCGAACGGGGGGCGCATCATCGCCATGTCGAGCCTGGGTGCGCAGCGCGCAATGCCCGACTACGGCTTCATCGGCGCATCCAAGGCCGCGCTCGAGTCGCTGGTGCGCACGCTGGCGCAGGAACTCGGGCCGAAAAACATCCGCGTCAACACGGTCAGTGCCGGCGTGGTCGATACCGATGCGCTTCAGCACTTCCCGAATCGCGAGCAGTTGCTGGCCAATTTCGCGCAGCGCACGCCGGCGGGTCCGGTGCTCACTCCCGACGATGTCGCCGGGGCGGTCTACCTGCTTTGCCTGCCGGAAGCCGCGATGATCACCGGCCATACGCTGGTCGTCGACGGCGGCTTCTGCATCTCGGGATGACCATGCCGATGCTCAGCGAAGCAGGGCTCGAGGGCAAGGTCGCGATCGTGACCGGCGGCAGCCGCGGCATCGGCCGCGCCATTGTCGAACTGCTCGCGGCGCAAGGCATGGACGTGACGTTTTTCTATCGCGACAACGCCGCCGCCGCGGCCGAAGTGATCGCCGGCGGCGCCGGCAGGGTCGCTGCCGATCAAGTCGATATTCGCGACACCGCCGCCTGCGCCGCCGCAGTCGAGCGCGTGGCCGACCGCGCCGGCAGGATCGACCTGCTGGTGAACAACGCGGGGATGATTCGCGACAACCAGCTGGCCGCCATGGACGACGAGGACGTCGAACTGGTGCTCGACACCAATGTCGTCGGCGTCTTCAACGTGACGCGGGCGGTGGTGCCGCACATGATCGTGCAGCGGTCGGGCAAGATCATCAACCTGTCCTCGGTCGCCGGGGACAAGGGTGGACGCGGCCAGACCAACTATGCGGCCAGCAAGGGTGCGATCAATGCGTTCACGCGATCCTTGGCCGTCGAACTCGCCGCGCGCAAAATCACGGTCAATGCCGTGGCACCCGGCGTGATCGAGACCGAGATGTCGGAGGCGGTACGCGACATGGCCGGCAAGGAAGTGACGTCGCGCATCCTGCTCAAGCGATTCGGCAAACCGGAGGAAGTGGCGTACGCCGTGTGCTTTCTGGCTTCCCGGTACGCGGACTATGTGACTGGACAGATTTTTGCCGTCGATGGCGGCTTCAAAATGGAGTGAAGGCAATGGTGCTGATCGAAGTTTCCAAGGAAGAAGTACTCGCGGTGTATCCCAAGGTCGCCGAGACCATGGCCGACGCGCTCGGCTGCGACGTCGATGACGTCAAGCTCGACGTTTCGCTGATCGAAGGGCTGGACGCCGAATCGATCGACTTCCTGGACATGGTGTTTCGCCTGGAACGCGCATTCAAGATCAAGATTCCGCGCGGCAAGATCGTGGAGAACGCGCGCGGCGACCTGCCCGAGGCCGAGTTCGAACAGAAGGGCATCGTCACCGACAAGGGCATGGCACAGCTGCGCGCGTATCTTTCCGAAATTCCCGCCGAGCGCTTCAAGACGCCGATGAAGGTTGCCGACATCCCGCGGCTGTTCACGCCGGAAACGTTTTGCAAACTGGTCGTTCGCGCGCAAAAGGAAGCGCCGGCGGCGGCCTGATGACCAATGCATGGCCAACGCATGGCCAACGCAGCCCGCGCTACGCATGGATGAACACTTCGCCGCATTCTCCTTCGTCGACCGCATCACCGCGCTCGACCCTGGCCGGAGCGCGCGCGCCGAGTTCGCGATCCCTGGCGCTATCCGCGCGTTTCCGCGTGCGCTGGTGGCCGAAGCGGTCGGCCAGCTCGCTGCCTGGGTCGCCATGAGCGCGATCGAGTTTCGCGGCCGCCCGGTGGCGGCGCTCGCCTCGGAAACCCGCTTCTACGCGGAACCGCGGCCGGGGCAGAAGCTCGATCTCGAAGTGCTGCTCACCGATTGCGACGATGCCGCCGTTGCGTACGGGGGGCGAGCCAGCATCGACGGCCAGTGCATCGCCGAACTGGTGCACTGCCTGGGTCCGATGCTGCCTGCCGCGGACTTCGATGCGCCGGATGCGCTGCGCGAGCGCTTTGCGCTGCTCTGTGGCGCCGGCGCCACGCCGCAACGCTTCGCCGGTGTCGATCTGGATAAGCCGGTAGTGACCGAGCACGTTGCGGGAAAGTCGATGCGCGCCACGCTGCAGGTACCGACGGCGGCGCCGTTCTTTCGCGATCACTTTCCGCGGCGTCCGGTGTTTCCTGCGACCTTGATGCTCGACGCTCAGATGGGACTGGCCATCACGCTCGCGGCGGAGTCGCCGCCGGGGACGGCGGGGCCGCTGTCGCTGCGGCGCATGACCAACGTCAAGGTGCGCTCGTTCACGACGCCTGGCCAGGCGGTCCAACTGGGCGCCGACGCGACCCCGCAGGACGATGGAACGTTGCGGGTGGCGCTTTCGGCGAGCTTCGAAGGCAAGACCATCGGCACCGCGCGCGTCGAATTCGGCGCGGGCCCCTGGCCGGCGCCCGCAGCGTGAATCCGCGTCGCCGCGTCGCCATCACCGGCATCGGGCTGATCACGCCCGTCGGCAACGACGTCGCGACAACGTGGGGCGCGTTGCTGCACGGCCGGAGCGGTGCCGCGCCGATCACCCTGTTCGACGCGAGTGGTTTCTCGACCCGCATCGCGGCGGAGGTCAAGGACTTCAGCACCGACGCGCTGGCTACCGATCGCAAGCTGCTCAAGTTCGCCAATCGCTCGCATCGCTTCGCATTGGCCGCCGCGGAGCAAGCCTTTGCCGACGCCGGCATCGCGCCGACGGCCGCGACCGGCGAGCGCTGGGGTTGCGCCGTCGGTACCGGCATGATGGGCGTCGCCTACGATGATCTGTCCAGCGTGCAGCGCCATTCCGCGGCCGACGGCGAGCTGCACGCCGACGCGCTGCTGAGCGATGCCGCGGCGACCGATCCTCTGGTGTTTTGCCGCAGCCAATCGACGGCAGGCGTGGCGCTGCTGACCCGGCGTTTCGGCATTCGCGGCTACGCGACCTCGGTGCATACCGCCTGCGCCTCGGGCGGGCAGGCGATCGGCACGGCGCTGAAGCTCATTCGCCGTGGCAGCGTCGATTGCGCGCTCGCGGGCGGCTTCGATTCGATGATCAGCCCGGTGGGCATCGGCGGCTTCTGCCTGCTCTCCGCCGTCTCGGCGGACAACGATACGCCGCAGCGCGCAAGCCGCCCCTTCGACGCGACGCGCAACGGCTTCGTGCTTGGGGAGGGCGCGGGCTTTCTCGTGCTTGAGGAGTGGGAGTCCGCGCGACGCCGCGGCGCGCGCATCTACGCCGAACTCGCAGGCGACGGAAACTCGCTATCGTCCTACCGCATCACCGATTCGCCGCCGGATGGCGACGGACCGATCCAGTCGATGCGCGCAGCCATCGGCGACGCCGGCGCGCGGCCGGAGGACATCGACTACATCAATGCGCACGGCACGTCGACGCCTATGAACGACAAGAGCGAATCGGCGGCGATCCATGCCGTGTTCGGGGCCGGCACCAACGCGGTCTCGGTCAGCTCGACCAAGAGCACGATGGGGCACCTCATCGCCGCCGCGGGCGCGGTCGAGGTCATCGTGTGTGCGCTGACGATTCATCACGGCGTGCTGCCGATCAACGCGAACCTCGTCGATCGCGATCCCGACTGCGACCTGAACCTGGTCGTCGGCGGCCCGCAGACGCGCCGCGTGCGCATGGCGCTGTCCAATTCCTTTGGTTTTGGCGGATCGAACAGCTGCGTCGTGCTGCGCAATCCCGAAGAAGTGGATCGCGCCAACGCGCGACAGGGCTGACGTGGCGAATCCGCGCGTATTCATCACCGGCAGCGGCGCCGTCTGCGGCTCGGGCATGTCGCCGACCGCCATTCTCGACGCGGTCCAGGCCGGGCGCTCGGCCATCGCGCCGATTCAGCAATGGGACACCGCCGGCTGGCCGGTGACCGTCGCCGCGGAGACGCCCGACTTCAATGCGCGCGCGCTGGTCGAGGACCGCAAGCTCCACAAGCTGATCCGCCGCACCGACATGTTCGGCCTGTACGCCGCGAGCCAGGCGATCGATGCCGCCGGCTTCGTCGCCGTTCGCGACGCGCTGGACGCCGGCGCCGCGGCCGTGTTTTCGGACCGCAGCGGACTGTACGTCGGCTCCGGCGGCGGCGCGTACAACACGCAGTACGAATACTTTCCGCTAATGAGCGAGACCGGCGGCGACCTGGTCGGCTTCGGTCGCGAACTCGCCAGCGTCGTCAACCCGATGTGGTTGCTGCGCACGCTGCCAAACAACGTGCTTTGCCATGTCGGCATCAAGTACAACCTCAAGGGCACCAACGCCTGCATCACCAACCACAGTTGCGGCGGCACCCTCGCGGTTATCGAGGGCATGGAGGCGTTGCGGCAAGGCGAAGCCGACCGCGTGGTGGCGGTCGGTCACGACGCGCTGATCGAGCCGCAGATGGTGCTCTACTACCACCAGTGCGGCTTACTCGCCAAGGACACGATCCGACCTTTCGACGTGGCGCGTTCGGGCAGCGTGTTCGGGGAGGGCGCCGGCGCGCTGGCGCTGGAAACCGAAGCCGCCGCAAGCCAGCGCAACGCCACGGTGCTCGGCGAAGTGCTGGGTGGGGGCTACGCCGGCGAAGCGCAGGGGTTGCTGGCGATCCGCGACGACGGGGACGGGCTTGCGCGGGCGATCGAACAGGCGCTGGCCGATGCGCAACTGCGGCCCGGCGATATCGGCATGGTCGTCGCGCACGGCAACGGCACGCCGCAATCGGACGCATCGGAAGCCGCGGCGCTGCGCCGGATCTTCGGAGCCGGCGGCGATACGCCTCCGGTGACCGCGTTCAAATGGGCGATCGGGCATTTGATCGCCGCTGCGGGCATCGTCGAAACCGTGCTTGCGCTCGCCGCGCTGCAGCGCGGCGTGGTACCGGCCATCGCGACGCTGGCCAACGTCGATCCGGACTGCGCCGGCATCCGGGTTGCCGCCACCGAGCAGAAACCGCGCAACAACACCGCGCTCATCCTGTGCCGTGGCTTTGCCGGTACCAACGCCGCGCTGATCGTCCGCGCCGCATAACGCAATGGCGGACGCCGCCGACGCAGCGGCAGGTGAAGCGACGCGCTGCGGCATCGATTCGGTCGAGATCGCGCGCATCGACCGCCTGCTCGCCGACACGCCACCTGCAGCGCTGGCGCGAATTTTCTCCGCGCAGGAGTTCGCCGACAGCGGCAGCGGTCAGGGACGCAGTGCGAGCCTCGCCGCGCGCTTTGCGGCCAAGGAAGCCTGCGCGAAACTGTTTCCGCGCGAGCTGGCGCTGGGACAGGTCGAGCCGGAAGACTTCTCCGTCGCGCGCGACGCCTACGGCGCGCCGCAGGTCGTCTGCAACGCTCGTGCGCAGGCGCTGCTCGACCGGCATCGGATTCGCGCGCTGGCCGTGTCGCTGACGCACGACCGGACGAGCGCCTCGGCGGTGGCGCTGGCGATCCCGGCGCGCACCGCTGCCCCGCTGGCGGGAAGGATCCTGTACCGCGTGCTTCCCATCCGGCGCCAGGTGATCCTCGAAAACCTGCGCCGCGTGTTCGGCGCCGCGGTCCCCGCCGATGAAATCGAACACCTCGCGCAGGCGCATTACGGACATCTGTGGCGACTGTTCGGCGAGTTCCTTCGCTTTCGCTGGATGACGCAGGCTCAAAAGACCGCCATCGTCAGCGTGGAAAATGTCGACGTGCTCGCCGCGGCGCTCGCGCGCGGCAAGGGCGTCATCGTGTTGACCGGTCACTTCGGCAACTTCGAGGTGGCGACCGTCGCCGGCCTCGGTCACTTTCCGGAGATGCGCGGCCGCATTCATTTCGTGCGTCGTGCCATCAAACCGCGCTGGCTCGACGCGCTGGTCACGCGCCGGTTCAATCGCGCGGGATTCGGCGTGATGGGCAAGCGCGGCTCGCTCGACGCGATCCTCGAGCGGCTCGAAGCGGGAGACATGGTCGTGTTTCCCTTCGACCAGCACGCCAATCCGCCTGACGGCATCGAGAGCGAATTCTTCGGCCATCCGGCGTGGACCTTCAAGAGCCTCGCCATCATCGCGCTGGCGACGCAGGCACCGGTGCTGCCGGCGGCGGGCTGGCGCGAACCCGACGGCAAGCATATTCTGCGTTTCGAGCAACCGGTACCATTGATCGAGTCCGACAACGTCAACGACGAAATTCGACGCAATACGCGCGCGTTCAACGCCGCGTTGGAGCGCCTCGTGCTGCGGCATCCCGAACAGTGGTTCTGGGTACACCGACGCTGGAAGACCGTGCGGCGGCAACGTTGACCGCCAAGAGGTCCTGCAACGGTCTATAATGTAAGGTTATCGGTCGTTAGCCTCCGCACGACCTGAATCGCCGGGTGGAACTGAACCATGTTTGAACACATCCCCAACCTGCTTGCACCGAAGTTTTTCATCCTGTACGCGTTCATTGCGTCGGCGGTGTACGTCCATTACCGCGGCACGGTGCGGCACCGGTTCTATCGTCAGATTACCGACCACTCGACATTCATGGCGCCGTTTAACGTGCTCATGTACATGTTCTCGGCGGTGCCGAACAAGCCGTTTATCGACGTCGCGCATTTTCCTGAACTGAAACCGCTCACCGACAACTGGCAGGTTTTGCGGGAGGAGGCGATGAAGCTCTTCGACGAGGGCCACATCCGCGCCGCCGCCACGTACAACGACCTGGGCTTCAACTCCTTCTTTCGCCGCGGCTGGAAGCGCTTCTACGTGAAGTGGTACAACGAGCCGTTGCCATCGGCGCAGGCGTTGTGCCCGAAGACCGTCGCGCTGGTCCAATCCATTCCGACGATCAACGGCGCGATGTTCGCGATGTTGCCGGCGGGCGCGGACTTGGGGAAGCACCGCGACCCGTACGCAGGCTCGCTGCGCTACCACTTGGGATTGTCGACGCCGAATTCCGACAAATGTCGCATCTGGGTCGACGGGCAGGAGTACTCGTGGCGCGACGGCGAAGCGGTGATGTTCGACGAGACCTTCATGCATTGGGCTGAGAACAAGACGGACACCCTGCGCGTGATATTTTTCGCCGACATCGAGCGGCCGCTCAAGAGCCGGATCATGACCAAGTACAATCACTGGTTCAAGAATACGGTGATCCGCGCCAGCGAGACGAACAATGCCGAGGGCGATCGCGTCGGCGTGGCGAACAAGATATTCGGGTTCGCCTACTACCTGCGCCTTCCGGCCAAGGCGCTCAAGCGCAAGAGCAAGACCCTCTACTACGTGCTCAAATGGGCGCTACTCGGCGGCCTGCTCGTCTGGGTGCTCGCTTGACGGGTATTCGCGTGGTCGCGGCCGCACTGCCAAAGCGGGCTCGTGACTGGGTGCCGATGCTCGTCGCGATCGGCGTCGCGCTGGCCTGTGCATCGCCGTCCGCGGCGCAGGAGGCGTACCCGTCGAAGCCGATCTCGCTGGTCGTGCCTTTTCCACCCGGTGGCGTCGCCGACATCGTGGCCCGCCCGTTCGGCGAGGCGATGAGCCGTCAGCTGTCCACGCCTGTCATCATCGAGAACAAGGCGGGTGCAGGGGGTGGCATCGGTATGAGTTACGTGGCCAAGGCCAAGCCCGACGGTTACACGCTGCTGCTGGCGCTGTCCTCGATTTCCATCATTCCCGAAGCCGACAAGGTCACCGGCCGCGCGCCGATGTTCCAGCTCGACCAATTGGTGCCGATCGCACGGCTCACCGCTGACCCCACCGTGCTTGCCGTTCGTGCGGAGAGCCCGTGGAAGACATTGGCGGAGTTTGTCGCCGACGCGAGGAATCGACCCGGCGCGATCAGCTACGGCTCGTCGGGTAACTACGGCACGATGCACGTCCCCATGGAAATGTTTGCTGCACGCGCCGGCGTCAAATTGCTGCACGTGCCCTTCACCGGCGCGGGCCCGGCGGTGATCGCGCTGCTCGGCGGCACCATCGACGCAGTGGCATCCGGGCCGTCGACGGTGATCCAGCACGTCAAGGCCGGGAAACTGCGCGTGCTGGCGTCGTGGGGCGACAAGCGGCTGGCATCTCTGCCCGAGGTGCCCACCCTGGCCGAGCTCGGCTACGACGCGGTGTTTTTCCAGTGGTCGGGCCTGTTCGCGCCCGCTGGGACGCCGGAACCGGTACTGCTGCGGCTGCGCGAAGCGGCGCGCGTGGCGGCGAACGATCCGAAATTCGTGGCGGCGATGGGGACGGTCGACACACCGGTACAGTACATGGATGCGCCGGAGCTGCAGCGATTCTGGGATTCAGACGCGAAGAAGCTGGGCGACGTGGTCCGGCGGGTGGGCAAACTCGAGTAGCTCGGGCCGTCTTGCTGGCAGCTTGCCGGATTGCAAACGGCACGAAAATTGCATCGCCCTGCAATTCGGTGTGAGCTGGGCGAGACAGTGGCATCATGGCGGCCCGGCGTCACTTTCGTCAAATCCTGGGCCGCCCCAAGCGCCTCGGTGCACAAATCGTCGGAGCGAGTAGCGCGACATTACTACATGGCCGCCGTCGACATCGTCCAACTCCTCGCCGACTACCCGCTCCCATCGACGCTCTTCCTGCTTGGCGCGGTGGGAATCGCGGTTGGCGGCGCCACGATCGTCGACCGGCGCCGTTCGCGGCCCGATGGCGGTCGCACGCTGCCGGTGTCTTCGCTGGCCGCCGTGTCCATCCGCGGCATCGCCAGCACCACGCGCAGCACGGGCGGCACGATCGAACTTCAACGCGCCCGCGAGTCGTTGCGCGCGACGCGGCAGCAGCTGCGACTGATCACCGAGAGCGTGCCGGCGATGATCGTGTACTACGACCGGCATTTCGTCTGCCGCTTTGCCAATACTCAATACGCGGCCTTCTTCGGATTCACCGTGGAAGGAATCCTGGGCAAGCATCTGTCGGAGGTGATCGGCGCGCAGAGCTACGCCAAGACGGCGGTCCAGTTCCAGCGTGTCCTCGACGGGGAATCGGTGACCTACGAGCGGGCGCACCAGTGCGCGGACGGAGAGATCCGCCACATTCGTGTGGCTTTCGCCCCGGAGCGCGATGCGGAAGGCATCGTCAAGGGTAGTTACGCGCTGGCGACCGATGTCACGGCGTACCGCGAAGCGGAAGATGCAATACGCACGCACGCATTGCGGCAGGAAGCGATTGCCATCTATGGCCAGTACGCTCTCGAAACGCGCGACATCGACAAGCTGATCGCGAATGCCGCGGCGATCAGCACCTCGGGCCTGGATGTCACCCACTCGGCGGTGTACCGGCTGTCCGGCGCGGCCGACCCGCTGCTGCAGATCGCCGGCGTCGGCTGGCGTGCCGATGCACCGGTCAGCGTTGAACGCGAGTCATCGACCGGGCGCGCACTGCTCGCTGGAACGCCAGTGATCATCGACGACGTGCGCGATTCCGGCGACAGCCTGGCGCCCGCGCATGTCATCGCCGAGGGGCTTTGCAGCGGCATCGAGGTGGTGATTCCGACGGCGGACGGCGCATTCGGTGTGATCGGCGCCTACAGCAGAGAAGCGAGTCGTTTCAGCAAGGACGACGCCAGCTTCCTCATGGCGATCGCGACCTCGCTGGGCACCGCGATCGGCCGCAAGCGCGCGGAGGAACGCTTGGCCTACGTCGCGCAATTCGATTCGCTGACGGGATTGCCGAACCGGACGCTGTTCCGCGACCGGCTGAGCCATGCGATGACGCGCGCCGAACGCGGCGGCAGCCAGCTCGCGTTGATGCTGCTCGACCTCGACCGTTTCAAGGAGATCAACGACACGCTCGGTCACCGCGCCGGCGACCGCCTGCTGCAAGCCGTCGCCGACCGGCTCACCAGCGTGTTGCGCACGGCGGATACGGTCGCGCGGTTGGGCGGCGACGAGTTCACGGTCATTCTCGAAGATGCCGAGAGCGTCGATGCGGTGACGCTGGTCGCGGAGAAGGTCGTCGGTGCGCTGGCGAGGCCGTTCCCGCTCGACGACCAGGAGTATTTCTTGACCGTGAGCGCGGGCATCACCATGTACCCGAGCAACCCCGGCGACATCGAAACACTGATCATGAATGCCGACGTGGCGATGTACGACGCGAAGGACAAGGGCAAGAACAATTTCCAGTTCTACCGCGCCGAGATGAACGCCATGAAGCAGGAACGGCTAAGCCTCGAGGGGCAGCTGCGTCGCGCTGCCGACCGCGGCGAATTGTTCATCCAGTATCAGCCGCAGACCGACCTCAGGACGAATCGGGTGGTGGGCGCGGAGGCGCTGCTGCGCTGGCTGCATCCGGAACTCGGGCTGATCGAGCCGAACCGCTTCATTCCGATCGCCGAGCAGACCAACCTCATTCTCCAGATCGGCAAGTGGGTGCTGCACCACGCCTGCGCCCAGAACGTCGCCTGGCAGCGCGCAGGCTTGCCGCACATTCGCGTCGCGGTGAACGTGTCCGCGCGACAGTTCCGCGCGGAACTACTGGAGACGGTGGCGACCGCGCTCGAGCAGACCGGGCTGGCCCCGGACTGCCTCGAGCTGGAAATCACCGAAGGACTGTTGATCGAAGACCCCGACGCCGCGAGCGCGGTGCTGACCCAATTGAAGGCGATGGGGGTCCACGTGGCAATCGACGATTTCGGTTCGGGCTATTCGAGCCTGAGCTACCTCAAGCATTTCCCGCTCGACAGCCTCAAGATCGACCGCGGATTCGTGCGCGACCTGTCCTTCGACCCCGACGATGCCTCGATCGCACGCGCGATCATCGCGCTCGGCCATAGTCTGGAGCTCAAGGTGATCGCCGAAGGCGTCGAAACGCCGCAGCAACTCGCGTTCCTGCGGGAGCACCACTGCGACGTTGTGCAGGGATTCCTGTTCGGTGCGCCGGCGACCGCGGACGAGATGGCCGCACTGCTGCAGCGGGCCGTGCCGGTCGGTGCCTGACCAGGGGCCCGCTTCAGGCAGCGCGCTTAGCGCCGTATGTCGTCGACGATCCAGAAGACGAACGCCACGGCGATACCCGCCCACATGATGGCCATCATCCGGGACTCGGTGTAGTACTCCCACATCAATGCATTGACGCCGCACAGCAGGATGACCGCCACCTTGAGCAGGCGATTGCCGATGTTGCTGTAGGCGGGATTCGTTGCCATGCGTGGTGTTGGCGAGCAGGAATCGTAGCACAGGATGCAGTCTACGGCAGATTGCTCGTCCAGTTGCCGCTTTGCAAAACTGCGGAAGATGACAGTAGAGCATCGATTCCCATAAAATGGGCGAGATGACTAATGTCGAGTTGGCAACAGGGGCACGATCGTCAGGCGCAGATGCCGCGCATGCAAGCGATGTCGTGTGGATTCCAGGCGGCACGTTTCGCATGGGATCGGACCAGCACTATCCGGAGGAGGCGCCCGTCCATCGCGTCAGCGTCGACGGCTTCTGGATCGACCGCACGCCCGTCACCAACCGCCAGTTCCGTGCGTTCGTCGAAGCGACGGGCCATGTGACTTTCGCGGAAATTCCACCCGATCCGAAGGACTATCCGGGAGCGCTGCCGCACATGCTGAAGGCCGGCTCGCTGGTCTTCAGTCCGCCGCGACAGATCACCGATCTGAGCGACTGGTCGCAGTGGTGGCAGTTTCTGTTTGGGGCGAATTGGCGCCAGCCCTATGGTCAAGGCACATCGATCAACGGCATGGACGACCACCCGGTCGTGCACGTCGCGTACCGGGACGTGGAAGCCTACGCGCTGTGGGCCGGCAAGCGCCTTCCGACCGAAGCCGAGTGGGAGTTCGCGGCGCGCGGTGGCCTGGATGGCGCCGAGTTCGCGTGGGGGGACGAGCTCAACCCGGACGGCCGATCGATGGCCAACACCTGGCAAGGCAACTTCCCGGTCCAGAACCTCGCGACCGACGGCTACGAACGCACGTCGCCGGTCACGACTTTTCCCGCGAATGGATACGGCGTCCACGACATGATCGGCAACGTCTGGGAATGGACCACCGATTGGTACTCGACCAAGCACGTGGCAGACGCGCCCAAAGCCTGCTGCATTCCGCAGAATCCGCGCGGCGCGCGCGAAGACGAAAGTTTTGACGCCTGCCAGCCCGCGATCAGGATTCCGCGCAAGGTGCTCAAGGGCGGATCGCACTTGTGCGCGCCGAACTATTGCCGGCGTTACCGCCCGGCGGCGCGGCACGCGCAACCCGTCGATTCGTCTTCCACCCACATCGGCTTTCGCTGCGTATCGGTTGCGCCGGCCTGATTACTGCAGGTAAGACCTTCGTCACGTCTGCATGCAGGAATCGAGCGGTTGAGACGTGGACGCACGATGACATCGCAACAGCATCGCTGCGCCCGCAGCGTGCCCACGTTAGACTAGCCGCGTGCGCAATCGCCTAACCGCTTTCCAATCGCGCCTGTTTGCGTCTTCCCCGCTGCGCATTGCGTCGTTCCGGCGGTTTTATCTGGGATCGATCGCGGTGGCGCTGGGCTACACCATGCAGGCGACCGTCGCCGCATGGTTGATGGCCACGCTTACAACATCGCCGTTCATGGTCGCGATGGTGCAGACGGCAAGCACGGCGCCAACCTTGGCCTTTGGGCTGATTGCCGGAGCGCTGGCGGATATTGTCGATCGCCGAAAGGTCATTTACGTCACGCAAATCGTGTTGATCACCGCGGCGCTCATCCTTGGTGTCGCGACGATTTCCGGAGTCACCGGGCCGCTCGCGCTGCTGGCGTTCACGTTCCTGATCGGTGCCGGCTTTACGTTCTACCTCCCCGCCCAGCAGGCAAGTGTCAACGAGCTGGTAACGCGGGCAGAGCTCCCGCGCGCGGTTGCGTTGAGCGCTGTCGCCTTCAATGTCGCGCGGGCCATCGGGCCGGCGCTTGCAGGCGCGATTGCCGCGTGGACCGGATCGGGCACGGCGTTCCTGGCGAGCGCGCTGTTTTTCACGATGATGATCGTTGCACTGCGTGGATGGAAAGGCCGGGAGCGCCCGCTGCTCGGCGTCCCGGAGACGCTGCTTTCCGGCATCCAGAGCGGTTTGCGCTACGCGCGCCACTCTGCAGCCATGCGCTCGCTGATCATCCGCAACCTCAACTTCGCCGTGTGCGCGAGCGCCTTCTGGGCGCTGCTGCCGGTGATCGCTCGCGACCAGCTCGGACTTGGCGCGGGGGGATTTGGCCTGCTCTCCGCCGGGTTTGGCACGGGCGCCGTTGTCGGCGCGCTGGCGATACCGCGTCAGCTCCAGAGCCGTTCATTGAACAAGGTTGTGACCTCGGGAGTGGTCCTGTGGACGCTGGCCGTCCTTCTCGTTGCCGTCACCCATTTGCCGGCGATCGCCATCGCGGGTGCCTTCGGTGCCGGCTTCGCCTGGGTGACGGTGTTTGCAAGTCTCTCGACCGGCACCCAGAGCACCGCACCGGCCTGGGTTCGGGCCCGGGCGGTGGCGATGAATCTCGTTGCGGTTCAAGCGAGCCTCGCGATCGGCAGCGCGCTTTGGGGCGCCTTGGCCTCCGTGGTCGGGACCAGCATCGCCCTGGCCTCCTCCGCGGGAGGCATCGTCGTGCTCCATTTGCTCAATCGCCGCGTGCGCGTCACGATGGGTACCGATGCGGACGTCACGGCGAGCATGCAGCTGCCGGACATGGCGCTTGCGGTCGAGCCGCTACCGGACGACGGTCCGGTCCTGATCCAGATCGAGTATCGAATCGAGCCGCAGCATCGCCAGGCATTTCTGCGCGCGATCCATGCCGTCGAAACGATACGCCGTCGCAATGGGGCGACCAGCTGGCGGGTGTTTCGGGATCTTGGCGAAGAGGCGAAGCTGGTCGAGCGCTACGTCATCGCGTCGTGGGCGGAATATATCCGCTTGCGGTCGCGGATGACCATGGCGGATCGAAAGTCGCTCGATGACGTCGACAGATTTCAGCAAGCAGGTGTTCCGATCCGCGTCTCGCGCCTCATCGGCGTCAGCTCTTTCGATGCGGAATCCGATGCGCACGGATCTCGACCTTCGGCGACGGCCTGATCGCAATCTGGTTGTCGCATCGACGACCGCGAGCATGCTTGCCCGATCTGTGTAGCGGGCGTAACCTTTCTGCGTCGCTCGGGCACAACAGGAGGATCAAGATGGCCAAGCTCAACATCAACGGCAAACCATACGACATCGACCTGCCCGGCGATACCCCGCTGCTGTGGGTGCTGCGCGACGAGATCGGTCTCACCGGCACGAAGTTCGGCTGCGGCATTGCGCTCTGCGGCGCCTGCACAGTGCATATCGACGGTCAGCCGGGCCGCGCGTGCGTGACCCCGATTTCCTCGCTCGCGAACAAGAAAGTCGTCACCATCGAGGCGATCGGCGCGGACAAGGTCGGCAAGGCCGTGCAGACGGCGTGGGTCGACATGGGGGTGCCGCAATGCGGTTACTGCCAGGCGGGGCAGATCATGTCTGCGACGGCGCTGCTCAAGCAGAAGCCCAAGCCGACCGACGCCGATATCGACGCCGCCATGACCGGCAACATCTGCCGCTGCGGCACCTATGCACGCATCCGGGCCGCCATCAAGCAGGCGGCCGGCGACAAAGGAGCGACAGCATGAATGCGCCCTTCGATTCGGCCAAAGCGATGGCAGTGGACCTGGAATCGTCTTCCACATCGTTGGTGATCGCCAACCTAAGCCGGCGCAAGTTTCTCCAGGGCGCCTCCGCGCTCGGCGGATTGGTACTCGCAGTTGGCTATACGACAGTCTTGCGCGCGGCAGACCCGCCCAAGTACGGCGCGGATGGAATGCCGCACGGCTGGGTCGACAACCCGCTCGTATTCGTCGCCATCGGTGAAGACGGCATCGTCAGCATCGTTTGCCATCGCTCGGAGATGGGCCAGGGCATACGCACCGGCATGCCGATGATCGTCGCCGACGAGCTCGAAGCCGACTGGACACGCGTGCGCGTCGTCCAGGCGCCGGGCGACGAGGCCCGTTACGGCAACCAGGATACGGACGGCTCGCGCAGCACGCGCCATTTCTTCATGCCCATGCGTCGCTGCGGCGCGGCCGCGCGACAAATGCTCGAAGCGGCTGCCGCCGCGCGCTGGAAGGTGCCGGTAGGCGAAGTGCAGGCGAAGAACAGCGAAGTCGTGCATGTTCCGACCGGCCGCCGTCTCAGCTACGGGGCGCTTGCCAAGGCCGCCGCGGGGATGCCGTTGCCCGCGATGGATACGGTGCGACTCAAGGATCCCTCACAATTCCGCTACATCGGCACCGGCAAGCTGAAGCTCGTCGATGCGCAGGACATCGCTGTCGGCAAGGCGCAGTACGGGATGGACACACGCCTGCCCGGCATGCTCTATGCCGTGGTGGCTCGACCGCAGGTTTTCGGCGGCAAGGTCACGAGCGTCGATTCCTCCGCAGCGCTCAAGGTTCCGGGCGTGGTGAAAGTCGTGCAAATCGACGCGACTGCGGGAGCGCCCCAGTTCAATCCGCTTGGCGGGGTTGCGGTGATCGCCCGCAACACCTGGGCCGCGATGCAGGGCCGCAACGCGCTGAAGATCGTTTGGGACGACGGTCCGAATGCGAGCTACGACTCCGTTGCCTACCGGGCGACACTCGAGGAGGCCGCGCGCAAGCCGGGCAAAGTCGTGCGCAACGAAGGGGACTTCACCGCCGCCGCGGCCGCTGCCGCGAAGCGCATCACGGCGGACTATTACCTTCCGCACCTCGCGCACGCGTCGATGGAACCTCCGGCGGCAAGTGCCCGAATTGCGAACGGCAAATGCGAGGTGTGGGGCTGCTTCCAGTCACCGCAGGCGGCGCGCGACCTGGTTGCCAAACGGCTCGGCATGCCGGTCGAAGATGTCACCGTGCATGTCACGCTGCTGGGCGGTGGATTCGGGCGCAAGTCCAAGCCCGATTATGGCGTCGAGGCGGCGGTGCTGTCGAAGGCGATGGATGGCAAGCCGGTGAAGGTCGTCTGGACGCGCGAAGACGATCTGCACAACGACTATTTCCACACCGTATCCGCCGAGCACCTCGAAGCCGGCGTCGATGCGCAAGGGAAACCTGTCGCGTGGCTGCATCGCAGCGTGGCGCCGACGATCGTATCGACCTTCGATGCGAGTGCGGTACAGGAGGCGAACTGGGAGCTCGGCATGGGCGTCATCAACGTGCCTTTTGCCATCCCCAACATCCGCATCGAGAATCCGGAAGCGGTCGCCCATACGCGCATTGGCTGGTTCCGCTCGGTATCCAACATTCCGCATGCGTTCGCGGTGCAATCGTTCGTGGCCGAACTGGCCGCGGCGGCGGGGCGCGACCAGAAGGACTATTTGCTCGAGGTCATCGGCCCGGCCCGCGTGGTCACACCGCAGATGCTCGCCGACACGTGGAACCACGGCGAATCCCCTGAACGTTATCCGGTCGATACCGGCCGTCTGCGCGCCGTTGCGGAACTTGCAGCGAAAGAAGCCGGCTGGGGCCGCGCGATGCCCAAGGGAAGCGGACTCGGCATCGCGGCGCACTACAGCTTTGTCAGCTACGTCGCGGCGGTGGTGGAGGTCGTGGTGGACGCCAAGGGCGAAGTGACCATTCCGCGTGTGGATATTGCGATCGACTGCGGGGCGACGGTCAATCCCGACCGCGTGCGCGCGCAAATGCAGGGAGCGTGCGTCATGGGCGTGAGCGCGGCAACGACCGGCGCCATCACCTTCAAAGGCGGGCGCGCGCAGCAGGACAATTTCCACCAGTACGAGGTGACGCGCATGCCCGCGGCGCCGCGCGAGATCCGCGTGCACATCGTCGGCGGCGATTACAGCAAGCCGATGGGCGGCGTGGGCGAGCCGGGCGTGCCGCCGGTACCACCTGCGCTGTGCAACGCGATCTTCGCTGCAACCGGCAAGCGCATAAGACAGTTGCCGATAGGCGATCAGCTGAAGAGCTAGGCGCCGATCTCTACTTGGAACAACCATGGCGGCGGCTGGCGCGACCGGTCGCCGCCAGCGAGTTGCTCGAAACCGGCAGCAACGGGTCGATGGCGAGATCCTGCGGGTTGAATCATTCATCCCGTGGCGAGCGACTTCTAGCGCGACCAGGAGCGTGACCGATGCAGGACGAATTTTTCATTCCCTTGTACTTCGATTATTTCGCCACGTTCGCCTGGGCACTCTCGGGCGCGGTCGTCGGCTTTCGTCGCCGCTACGACATCGTCGGGGTGTTCGTCATTGCACTCGTATCGTCGACCGGGGGTGGATTGCTCCGCGACGGGTTCCTGTTGCACCGGACTCCGGTGCTCCTGACCAATGGCGTCTACTTGGAACTGATCGCCTTCGCAACCGTCCTCATCGGCCTCGCAGCGAAATGGCTCGCGCCGGTCCTCAACCAGGCCTGGCTCGACAAGCTCATCGAATTGATCGATGCAGTCGGCATGCCTGCGTTTGCGATCGTCGGCATGCAGATTGCCCTGGCGCAGGGAGTCTCGCTTCCAGGTGTCGTGCTCGTGGGAGTGATCAACGGGGTCGGGGGAGGGCTGTTGCGCGATGTGCTTGCACGCGAAACGCCGCGTCTGCTGCTGCCAGGCCAGTATTCGGCACTGGTCATTCTGATCGCGTGCGTGACGTTCGTATGGCTGAGGTTTGGACAGGGCATAGCCGCGACGCAGGCCGCGTTCGTCACCATTGCGCTATTCTTCGTCGTGCGTGCGCTGACCGTTCGATTCAACTGGATGAGCAGCGCGCTACTGCGCGAACCACTCGAATGAACCACCGATCTGGTGATAACGAATCAACATCCCAACGGGCCACCTACTTGATCTTTCCATCTAGGGCATGCGGAATCCGCTTACCGATAGCGCTTGACCACCAACGATTGAACAGAATTCGCGTCCTCATTCACGGAGCAGTCTGCGTACTGTTATCGATCTCGCCTGCAGCGCAAGCACAAATCGCATCTGCTCAACCGGCTTCAGTCGCCGATAGATTCATGGCGCCGACGATGACGCGGGTTGTCCCGTACTCGGACCAAATGTACACGCTGCCCGGAGATGCAGCCGCAGTTCCATCGTGTTACCGCGTCGGGCGCTGCTCCGCGTATGACCTCTACCGCTTCAGGGACCGGCCGAATCGCCTGACGAGGCTGGCACCCGAGGCACCCCCAGAACGTGTGATATGGCCATCTTCTCTACAGTACGGATGGTTTTTCGTTCCGGTCACGCCGGAAGAAAACATTCTTCCAAGGTATCGGACGACGGGGCAAGTCCGTGATGAGTACCGCGCTGTTGGCAGCCCGATCGACGGGGCAAGGTGACTAGTGCTTGTCTCGCAGTTTCTCCGCCATGCCGCGCGTCTCGTTCAAATAGCCGGGGTCGTCCACTTGTGCGTCTGCAATGCCGGGTGGATTCAACTGGTCGATGCAACACACTATGAGCCGCCGAGGCGGAAGGAGTGTTGCAGATGAAATACCGGACACGAACCTACTACACCGACAGTCAGAAGGCATTGATGTGGGAGCGGTGGAAGGCCGGCTGGACTCTTCACGAGATCGGCCACCTGTTTGATCGACGGCACACGTCTATCCAAGGCATTCTGTCGAGGACGGGTGGCATTCGACCGCCAGACCGACGCCGTTCCTTGGCGGCGCTGTCGTTGGAGGAGAGAGAAGAGATCGCGCGCGCTGGTGACAGGCGAATCTATCCGCTCAATCGCGGCAAGGCTTGGTCGAGCGCCATCGACAGTCAGTCGTGAACTGAGGCGCAACGGCGGCCAAGAAGGTTATCGAGCCGCTCACGCCGACAGCGCGGCTTGGGATAGGGCACTTCGACCTAAGCGCTGCAAGCTCGCCGAGAACCGCCCACTGGCGCGCGTCGTAGCGGACAAACTGCGCCTGCTGTGGTCGCCTGAGCAGATCGCTGGCTGGCTCAAGCATACTTATCCGTGCGACGAGAGCCAATACGTGTCACACGAGACCATCTACCGTAGTCTGTTTATTCAAGCGCGTGGCGCCTTGAAGAAGGAGCTGTTGGAGCACCTGAGACGCACTCGCGGCATGCGTCGCTCTCGTCATTACACACAGAAGACCGCAATCCACGGCCAGATTGCCGACGCCGTTTCGATCCGCGAGCGACCTGCGTCGGTCGAGGATCGGGCGGTGCCTGGTCACTGGGAAGGGGACTTAGTCTTCGGTAGTGGCAGTAGCCAGATCGCAACCCTGGTTGAGCGCCAAACGCGCTACGTGATGTTGGTGAAGCTCGATGGCAAAGACTCGCAGACGGTCGTGAACGCACTGATCAAGAACGCTCGCAAATTGCCTCAGGAGCTCTACAAATCACTAACCTGGGACAGGGGCACGGAAATGCATGGCCACAAGCAGTTCACCATGGCCACCGACATTCAGGTCTACTTCTGCGATCCTCAAAGCCCCTGGCAACGCGGAAGCAACGAGAACACGAATGGGTTGCTCAGGCAGTACATGCCGAAGGGCATCGACGTGTCGGGCTATTCGCAGCTTCAGCTCAACGCAATTGCGAGACAATTAAACCAGAGGCCGCGCAAGACGCTCGGCTTCCACACGCCCGCTGAGATGTTCAGCGAACGTGTTGCGTTGACCAGTTGAATCCACCCGCGGGAGCGGCCGTTCAGTCGCGGCTCATCAATGGGCGCTCTCGGCCAAGAGCGGGCATACGAGGGAGCCAGCAAGATTTCTCGTTACCGGCCATTCAACGATTGATGCATCCATCTGCACAAATCAAAGTCCCCGCCGGAGCGAGGCTGATATAACGTCGAACCTGACTACTGCTTGCGGCGCGAGAAGCCGAGTCCGGTTAGGCCCAGGGCCAAAAGTGTGAGTGTTGCCGGCTCGGGGATGCCTCTCGCCGCGGTAGTGACGTTGTCGAAGTCATAGTTCGAAACTCCAAGCGCAGTTCCAGTGTTCAGGAAGGCGACGCTGATGAGGCGCTCGTCATCTTGGAATCCGATGAAGCCTCCGAACGAGCCTAAGGTCTGTAGGAGCGAGAGGGTCCCGCTCTGTCCTACGACTGTGATGTGCAGAACGTCGTTGACATTGAAACCGCCAATATCTAGACCGAACAACACCGTTCCCGCGGCGAAGCTCGAAAAAACGCGACCCGTCGCAGGGTCTGGTGCGTTGTTAATGAGAGTATTCGTCGGGCTAATAAAGGAGTTAACGATGTCCGGAGCATTCGACGAGTAGGTCGAGTTCGCAAGTGCCAGCGGGGAGGGCTTGCTGCCAACACTGAATCCTTCGAAGTCTTCAACCACTGCACTGAGCGGGGCAATTGCCGTGGCGAAGTCCGTCGAGTCCAACAATATCGGCGCAGCTATCGCGTTGCCAAAGGCAAGTGCGCCAAGTGCAGAAGCAATGGCAAAGGTCTTCATGAAGGTCCTCACTTGCGCGGCGGGCTAGGCCAGAATTCCCGCAATTCTTGTGCCACCGATGAAAAACAACGAGTTAATGCTCCGAGTTCGAAGAATTGTAAATTCCTTCGACACAGGGTTTGCCCCAATGGAGGTCGCCAAGCTTTCCCATAGCGACGATGCTGCGTCGCTCCCGAAATTCCCCGTTTCCGGCGCCCCTTCCAGCGGCGACCCGACCGGCACCTTCCATCAGTTTCAATGTCTGGTCCCGACCCCACTCAATGTCGGGACCGGATCGTACTGCGACGTTGGGTACTACGACCGAGTTTGGTCTTACCCACGAACGATGGACACCTTGCCAGGCGATTTCATCGCCTCGAATGGTAGCGGGGCCTCGTAGCTAATCGATGAGTGCCGTCGCTGCCGGTTGTAAAACACTTCCATGTAATCGAATAAGCTGACCCGCGCATCGTCGCGTGTCTTGTAGTCGCAGTGCATCAATGCAACCTGACGCACCGCTTCAAGCTTGAAATCCCGTGTCAATTTCCTGCGCGGCTTGTATTCCATCGAACACCTCCCCCGAGCTAGCATTGCCCGAATTAAGGTGTCCATCAAACGTGGGTACTTTCAGTTCGGCCAGAACTGGTCACACGCGGGCGGCGTCCAAATCCAGCGTGTAGGCGTACCATGGCTGGACTGATTCTTGTCGACAAGGTGATTCAGCGTGATGGATCGGCGAAGGTTCGTTGGCACCGTTGCGGGCGGCCTCCTCGTCGTGCCACTCATTGCTCGCGCCCAGTCAGCGATGCCGGTGATTGGGTTTCTCTGTAGCGGGTCGCCGGCACAGTGGACCCGAAACGTTTCCGGCTTTCAGCGGGGCCTGAAAGAGGCCGGTCTTGTCGAAGGTAAGAACGTCGCGATCGAATATCGTTGGGCGGAGGGCCACTACGAGCAACTGCCCGCGCTAGCGGCCGATTTGGTCAGTCGTCACGTCTCTGTGCTGGTCGCCACCGGTGGCGGCGTTGCCGCAATGGCCGCCAAATCGGCGACTTCGACGGTTCCGATCGTCTTTACGCTGGGCAATGATCCCGTCCAACTCGGCCTCGTTGCCAGTCTCAGTCGGCCGGGCGGCAACGCTACCGGTGTCAGCATTGTCACCTCCGAGTTAATGGCGAAGCGGCTAGAGTTGGTGCATGAACTGGTGCCCAAAGCCAACACAATCGTCGCGCTAATGAATCCGGGCTCCCCCGATATGGAGGCCCAGGTGAGACGGATGCAGGAAGCGGCACGTTTGCTTGGGCACAACCTGCATGTTTTGCGAGCGCGTACCGAACAGGATATTGACACGGCCTTTGCAGCCATCATCCAACTGAGAGCGCATGCCCTAGTGGTCGCGAGCGATGCGTTTTTCAACAGCAGGCGCCAGCAACTCGTCGGGCAGGCAGCACGCCACGCTGTGCCTGCGATCTTTGACCTACGCGACTTCGTCATCAGCGGCGGCCTGATGAGCTTCGGAGCCGACCTGCCCGAAGCCTATCGCCAAGCGGGGATCTACACTGGCAAGATCCTAAATGGCGCCAAGGCTGGCGATCTGCCAGTCCTGCAGCCGACGAAATTCGAGCTGGTGATCAATCTCAAGACCGCAAAGGCGCTCGGCATCGAGACGCCGAAGTCGCTGCTGCTGCGCGCGGATGAAGTGATCGAATAGTCTTGCGCGTATGGCCGCTTTCAAGAACGGGGTATGACCGTTGTGGGTCGAACTCGGACGAAGAGCCAAATTGCAGCCGGCTGGCATGTGCGGAGCCCGAAGCACTTGGCTCGAAGCGCGGAGAACTTCATGAAGCTTTCTTGCGCCGAGCCCCTGGCTTCTTTGCCGCGCGCTTCGTCGCGGCCGGTGCCTCCGCGAATGCTTTCTTAGCGGCATCGAAACTCCGCTTCGCTCGATGCCCCGCGGTCGTGATCGATTCGCCGGCACTTTCCAGCGCCGAGGCCACCTTGCGCTCAACCCGCCGCGCCGTTCGCTTCGCTGGCCCCTTCGCTTCCTCCAACTTCGTCTTCGCCGTGCGTTTTAGCTTGCGAGCAGTGCGACGAAGCGATAGTCCGGCGTCATGTGCCGCCCCTTTGACCGCCGCCTGCGCCTTGCGCGCGACGCGCTTTGCCTTGGCCTTCGTGGTGCCCCCTGCCGGCTTCTTTGCGCCGGCTTTCCGCCCTGTGGTTTTGCGAGTCGTTGCCATGAAGAAGCCTCCTTTGGATGGATGAGATTCGAACGTAGCATGGGGTTCGATTTGAGGGCAAGAGCGTACAACGCACTTGGCTCGAAGCCCGTCCGGGAGATGTTCTTCGGGACACCACTGAACAATCAGCCTTCACATGACGCGGCAATGAGCGTCCGTTTCCGCTCCGACGAACGTCAGCTTTCCATGGGTTCGACCGGCAGGTGTGAGTCGGTGGCCGTCGCTCCCCTGCGTTGGCCGAACGGTTGCAACCGTTCGGCGACCGTCAAGTCCTGCGGTCGCCGACCTAAATGCGACATTCATGACGGTCCGCTCTGCCGCTTCGAAACCGCGCGGCGGGTGTGGCAACGCACGGTTTCATTAAATGGACGCGTTGTGTACCTTTCCGCGCCGTTACGTGAGCATTGCGCAACGTTGCTTCCAGGCGAATCGGCGACTTTTGGTTCTACTTTCGCACGTCGTGGAAGAATGTGCTGATGAGTTGTTACCAAACGCGTGGAATTGTCACCAAAGCTAGTGAGTGCTTTGCCCGAATCGGGCGTTGGATGGTGCTGTTGAGTGGAGTCGAACCACCGACCTACTGATTACGAATCAGTTGCTCTACCAACTGAGCTACAACAGCCCTGACAGCCGCCGGCGCTGAGATCCGCGCCCGCGTTTTCACGGAGGTCGTCATTATACCGAAGTGAGTCGTGGGCGGCCAGAACGGTCATACTCGCGACTTTGCCTGATGTGCAACCGTGAAGTCCACCCGCCTCCTGCTTGGCTTCCACGCTGTCACGGCCCGCCTGCGCCACCACGCGGAGGGCGTGCAGTCGCTTTTCGTCGATGCCGCGCGCCGCGATCGCCGCATGCGCGAACTGATCGAGCGCGCCGAGACTTCAGGCGTCGACGTGCAGGCCGTCGACGAGCGTCGCCTGCAGGCCATGGCCGGGCACGACCGGCACCAGGGCGTCGTCGCCGTCGTCGACAGCGCGTTGCCGCACGTCACGCTCGAAGACGTCCTCGACAGCGCGACCGAACCGCCGCTGCTGCTGGTGCTCGATGGCGTGACCGACCCGCACAACCTCGGCGCCTGCCTGCGCAGCGCAGACGCATTCGGCGTGCACGCATTGATCGTCCCGAAGGATCGCGCGGTGGGCGTCAATGCGACGGTGGCCAAGGCGGCGTCGGGGGCAGCGGACACCGTCCCCGTTCGTAAGCGTCACCAACCTCGCGCGGACGATGCGCGAGCTGAAGGAGCGCGGCGTCTGGCTGATCGGCGCCGATGCCGGTTCGACCGAGACGCTGTTCGAAGCCGAGTTGTCGGGTCCGCTGGCCTGGGTGCTCGGGGCCGAGGGTACCGGCCTACGCCGGCTGACGCGCGAGTCCTGCGATCGCGTCGTCGGCATCCCGCTCCAGGGAAGCGTGAGTTCGCTCAACGTATCGGTCGCAGCCGGCGTGTGCCTATACGAAACGCGCCGGCAGCGTGCGGTTGCCATGACTGGCCGGCACGTCTAGCATTGGTGGTTTGTTCGCCCGGTGCGGAATTCGCGCCAACTCCTTGAGGATCCCATGACCATCGCATCGACCCGACCCCGTTTTTGCTACGCCCGCGCGGTGCTGATAACCGCACTGGCTGCCGCGCCGCTGGCCGCCCTTGCCAAGGGCACGCTGGTCTACTGCTCGGAAGGCAGCCCGGAAGGGTTCCAGCCGCAGTTCTTCACCACCGGCACGACCTTCGATGCCGTGTCGGTGCCGATGTTCAATCGACTGGTCGAGTTCGACATCGGCACCACCAACATCGTCCCCGGATTGGCCGAGTCGTGGACCGTGTCGCCCGACGGCAAGACCTACACCTTCAAGCTGCGCAAGGGCGTCAAGTTCCACAGCAATGCCAACTTCAAGCCGACGCGTGATTTCAACGCCGACGATGTCGTGTTCAGCTGGAACCGGATGGCCGACGATAACCATCCTTTCCACAAGATGACGGCCGGGCAGACGTTTTCATACTACGAAGACATGGGGATGAAGAATATCGTCGACAGCGTGCAGAAGATCGACGACTACACCGTGCGCTTCAACCTCAAGCGGCCGGAAGCGCCGTTCCTGGCCGACATGGCGATGGACTTCGCATCGATCCTGTCTCAGGAGTATTTCGACGCGATGCAAAAGAAAGGCACGCCCAACGCCGCTGACGTCTACCCGATCGGCACCGGTCCCTTCGAGTACGTCTCCTACCAGAAGGACGCGACCATCCGCTACAAGGCATTCGATCAGTACTGGAAGGGCCGGCCGAAGATCGACAGCCTGGTCTACTCGATCACGCGCGATCCCACCGCGCGCTACGCCAAGCTCAAGACCGGCGAATGCCAGGTGATGGCCTTCCCCAAGCCGGCCGATCTCGACGAGATGAAGAAGGACACGACCCTCAGCGTTCAGCAGAAGGAAGGCCTCAATATCGGCTACATCGCCTTCAATACCGAGAAGAAGCCCTTCGACGACAAGCGTGTGCGTCAGGCGCTCAACCTCGCCACCAACAAGGAAGCGATCCTCAAGTCGGTCTACCTCGGCAACGGCCAGATGGCGAAAAATCCGATTCCGCCGATCCTGTGGAGCTACAACAACAATATCAAGGATTACCCCTACGATCCCGCCAAGGCCAAGGAACTGCTCGCGCAGGCGGGACTGCCGAATGGCTTCGAGGTTGACCTCTGGTACCTGCCCGTCACGCGACCGTACAACCCCGACGGCAAGCGTATGGCGGAGATGATCCAGGCCGACTGGGAGAAGATTGGCGTCAAGGCCAAGCTGATGACCTACGAGTGGGCCGAGTATCGCAAGCGCGCCAAGGGGGGAGAGCATACGGTGATCATGTTCGGCTGGTCTGGCGACAACGGCGACCCAGACAACTTTTTCGTTCCGCTGCTCGGTTGCGAGGCGGTCAAGGGCGGCGGCAACAATGCCCGCTGGTGCAACAAGGGCTTCGAGGACCTGATCATCAAGGCGGCGCAGACGCCGAAGCAAGCCGATCGGGCTAAGCTCTACGAGCAGGCGCAGGTCATCTTCAAGGAGGAGGCGCCGTGGATCACGTTGGCACACTCCATCCGCTTCGACCCGGTACGCACGGAGGTGAAGGGCTACAAGATGGACGCGACGGCGCACCACTACTTCAACAACGTGGAAATGGCACCTGCTGCGTCGAAGGCCCCGTGATTGGACTTAGGCCCCATGTCATCCCCGCGAAAGCGGGGATCCAACTGGGCGGTCGCGCAAAACATGGATTCCCGCTTTCGCGGGAATGACGAATGTGGTGATGCCATAGCGCTCCGCGCGACACGCTAGCGGCCGATGTTCGCCTTCGTCCTGCGCCGGGTCGCGCTGATCGTACCGACGTTCATCGGCGTAACGCTGCTCGCGTTCGCGCTGATCCACCTGATTCCCGGCGACCCGGTCGAGAACCTGTCCGGCGAGCGCGGCATGGATCCGGCGCGCCGCGAGCGCCTGCTGCACGAGTTCGGACTCGATCGCTCGCTGCCGCAGCAGTACTTCAGCTATGTCGGCCATGTGCTCAGGGGCGACCTCGGCAACTCGCTGACGACGCACGAGTCGGTATTCGGCGAATTCGCCACGCTGTTTCCCGCGACCGTCGAACTTGCTTTTTTTGCGATGCTGCTGGCGACCTGCATCGGCATTCCCGCCGGCATCATCGCCGCGCTCCGGCGCAACACCGTTGCCGACTATGCGGTCATGGGGGCGGCGCTGACCGGGTACTCGATGCCCATCTTCTGGTGGGCGTTGCTGCTGATTCTGTTTTTCTCGGTGCAGCTGGGATGGACTCCCGTTTCCGGCCGCATCGCCGTCGAGTTCGACGTGCCGACGATCACCGGATTCATGCTCTTCGACGCACTGCGCTCGGGCGAGCCGGGAGCCTTTCGTTCGGCGCTTTCGCATCTCATCTTGCCCGCAATCGCACTCGGCACTATTCCGCTGGCGGTCATCGCGCGGATGACGCGCTCGGCGATGCTCGAAGTGCTGCGCGAGGACTACATGCGCACCGCGCGGGCGAAAGGGCTGCCGTATTGGCGCGTGGTGCTGGTGCACGCGCTGCGCAACGCGCTGATCCCGGTCATCACGGTCATCGGCCTGCAGGTCGGGCTGCTGTTGTCCGGGGCGATCCTGACCGAGACCATCTTTTCGTGGCCAGGCGTCGGCAACTGGCTGATCCACGGCGTGCAGTCGCGCGACTATCCGGTGGTGCAGGGTGGCATCCTTCTGATCGCGACCATCGTCATCACCGTCAACCTGCTGGTCGACGTGCTCTACGGCGTCATCAATCCGCGGATCCGTCATGCCTGATACAGCGGCGGCAGCGATCGATGTGGCGAGCGTTGGTCCCGGTTCGTGGGAAGAATTTCGCAAGGCCTATGGCCAAAGTCGCGGCGCGCTGATCGGGCTCGGCCTGATCGCGTTGCTGATCGTACTGGCGGTCGGCGCGAATGTCATCGCTCCGCACCCGCCGAACGAGCAGTTTCGCGACTTCACGCTTACGCCACCGGCGTGGACGGCGACCGGCACGTCACGCTTTCTGCTCGGCACCGACGCCGTAGGGCGCGACATCCTGTCGCGGTTGATCTACGGCACGCGACTGTCGCTGCTGATCGGCCTGATCTCGGTCGCGATATCGATGAGCGCCGGCGTCGCGCTGGGATTGCTCGCGGGCTACTTTCAGGGGCTGACCGAGACCGTGATCATGCGCCTCATGGACGTGATGCTGGCGTTGCCGAGCCTGCTGCTGGCGATCGCGGTCGTCGCGATCCTCGGGCCCGGTCTGATCAACGCCATGTACGCCATTGCAATCGTGCTGCTGCCGCATTTCGTGCGCCTGACCCGGGCGGCGGTGATCGCGGAAGCGGGCAAGGAGTACGTCGCCTCGTCGCGCATCGCCGGCGCCGGGCCGCTGCGCGTGATGTTCAGCACGATTCTCCCCAACTGCATGGCGCCGCTGATCGTTCAGGGTACGCTGGGCTTCTCGTCGGCAATCCTCGATGCGGCGGCACTCGGATTCCTGGGCCTCGGTGCGCAGCCGCCGACGCCGGAGTGGGGATCGATGCTGGCCGACGCGCTCGAATTCATTCAACGCGCATCGTGGGTGGTGACCTTTCCCGGCCTCGCGATCCTGATCACGGTGCTGGCGTTCAATCTGATGGGCGACGGATTGCGCGACGCACTCGATCCGAAGCTGAAACGATAATGCTGGAGATCGAACAGCTGAGGGTCGAGTTTGGCGACGAAGCCTCGCCGCTGATCGCGGTCGACGGCCTCGACCTGTCGCTGACGCCGGGCGAGATGGTCGGCGTCGTCGGTGAATCCGGCTCCGGCAAGAGCGTCACCGCGCTCGCCATCATGGGACTGATCGATTTTCCGGGCAGGGTACGCGCGAAGAAATTCAGCTTCGACGGCCACGACCTGTTGGCGGTGTCCGCGGGAGAGCGACGGTCGCTGATCGGCAAGGACATCGCGATGATCTTCCAGGATCCGCTGGCGAGTCTCAATCCCTGCTTCACCGTCGCCTACCAGTTGAGCGAAGCCTTGGGTGTGCACGGCACCGCGGCGGAACGGCGCAGCGGGCGCGTGCGCCGGGCGAAGGCGCTAGAACTGCTGCAGCAGGTCGAGATTCCCGACGCCGAAGCCCGCCTCAACGCCTACCCGCATCAGCTCTCAGGCGGCATGGCGCAGCGGGTGATGATCGCGATGGCCATCGCCTGTCAGCCGCGCTTGCTCATCGCCGACGAACCGACCACCGCGCTCGACGTGACGGTCCAGGCGCAGGTGCTCGACCTGCTGTGCCGCCTGCAGCGTGAACGCGGCATGGCGTTGCTGCTGATCACGCACGACCTGGCCATCGTTGCCGAGACGGTGCAGCGGGTGGTGGTCATGTATGCCGGACAGCAGGTGGAAGCTGGCCCGGTCCCGCACATCTTCGAGGCGCCGCAACATCCGTACACGCAGGCGTTGCTCGCGGCGCTGCCGGAACACAACCAGCTGCGCGCGCGCCTGAACGCGATCCCGGGCATCGTCCCCGGCCAGCACGACCGGCCGGCAGGCTGCCTGATGTCCCCGCGCTGCGCCTACGCGACCGAACGATGCCGGCGCGAGCGGCCGGCGCTCGTAGGCGCTGCGGGCCGGCAGGTCCGCTGCCATTTCCCGCTCGACCGCGACGGCAGGCCGACGCAGGGCTGGACGCCGGACGCCCGCGTCCGGATGGCGGAGGCCTGAAGCGATGCCCGCAACGACGCCCCTGCTCGAAGCCGTAGCACTCAGCCGCCACTATGTCGTGTCGCGCGGGCTGCTGCGGCGCAAGGGGCTGGTCCGCGCGCTGGACGGTGTCGCGTTCTCGCTCGATGCCGGCAAGACGCTGGCCATCGTCGGCGAGTCCGGGTGCGGCAAATCGACGCTGGCACGACAGGTGACCATGATCGAACGTCCGACCGGGGGCGAGCTGAAGGTCGACGGCGTGGACGTCGGCCGAGCGGACCGCGCCACTTTGAAGCGGCTGCGGCCGCTGGTGCAGATGGTGTTCCAGAATCCGTACGCGTCGCTCAATCCGCGCAAGAAGGTCGGCACGCTGCTCGAGGAACCACTGGCGATCAACACCGACCTCGACGCCGGCGCCCGCGCCGATGCGGCACGCGCCATGCTGGCCAAGGTCGGCCTGCGCCCCGAGCACTATCAGCGCTACCCGCACATGTTCTCGGGCGGGCAGCGGCAGCGCATCGCGGTGGCGCGCGCGCTGATGACCCACCCGCGACTGGTGGTCGCCGACGAGCCGGTGTCCGCACTCGACGTCTCGATCCAGGCGCAGGTGCTCAACCTGCTGATGGACATCCAGCAGCAACTCGGGATCGCGTACCTGTTCATCTCGCACAATCTCCAGGTCGTGCGTCACATCGCCGACGCGGTCGCGGTGATGTACCTGGGGCGCATCGTCGAATACGGACCCAGGGAAGGTGTTTTCCGGCATCCGAAGCACCCCTATACGCGCGCGCTGCTGGCGAGCACGCCGGTGCTCGACGCGGCGGCGCGGCGCGAGCGGATCGTCATCAGGGGCGAACTGCCGTCGCCGCTCAATCCCCCGTCCGGCTGCGCCTTCCACAAGCGCTGCCCGTACGCGATCGACCGCTGCCGCGTCGAGGTGCCCGTGCTCGAAGCGCTGGGTGACGCCGAGGTGGCGTGTCATCGTGCCGCGGAACTCAACGCCTAGCTCCGGACACCTGTTCCATGCGCCATTGACGCTCCCGGGGCCTTTGGGCATGATCGTCGCACCCGCGCCGCAGGCTCAAGCCGCCTGCGGCGCGCGTCAATCCGCCACCCGTGCTCGCCTTCATCCTCCGCCGCATCCTTCAATCCGTCGTCGTCATGGCGGTGGTCGCATTCATCGCCTTCGGCCTGTTCAATTTCACCGGCGACCCGGTGACCTTCATGGTCGGGCAGGACGCAACCCAGGAAGATCGCGCGCGGCTGCGCTCGGACCTCGGCCTGGACCAGCCGTTCTACATCCAGTTCGGGCGCTTTGTCGGTCGCGCGGTGCAGGGCGAGTTCGGCTTGTCGCTGCGCCAGGGCCGGCCGGTATCGACGCTGCTCAAGGAGCGGCTGCCGGCGACGCTCGAGCTCGCCTTCACGGCCGCGTTGCTCGCACTGGCCATCGGCATACCGGCGGGGGTGTACACCGCGCTGAGACGCGATTCGTGGTTCTCGCAGGTGCTGCTCGCCGCGTCGCTGGTCGGTGTGTCGCTGCCGACCTTTCTGATCGGCATCCTGCTCATCCTGATTTTCGCGGTCATCCTGGGCTGGCTGCCTTCGTTCGGCCGCGGGCAGACGGTCGCGCTCGGGTGGTGGACCACCGGCTTCCTCACTGCCAGCGGCTTGAAGGCGCTCATCCTGCCTGCGATCACGCTCTCGCTGTTCCAGATGACGCTGATCATGCGCCTGGTGCGCGCGGAGATGCTCGAGGTGCTGCGCACCGACTACATCAAGTTCGCACGTGCACGCGGTCTCACCGATCGGTCGATCCATTTCGGCCATGCGTTGAAGAACACGCTGGTTCCAGTCATCACCATCACCGGCCTGCAGCTGGGCGCGATCATCGCGTTCGCGATCATCACCGAGACGGTGTTCCAGTGGCCGGGGATGGGCTTGCTGTTCATCCAGGCGGTGGGATTCGCGGATGTGCCGGTCATGGCGGCATACCTGTGCTTCATCGCGCTGGTCTTCGTGCTGCTCAATCTGACCGTCGATCTGCTGTACTATGCGGTCGATCCGCGGCTGCGCATCGAGCGCCTGGCGGCAGCACACTGACTGCAGGCATGTATGGGGCCGATCGAGCACCTGCGTAACGACCACGTCGCATTGACCGCAATGCGCCGCGACCTGCACGCCCATCCGGAACTCGGCTTCGAGGAACACCGCACGGTCGAGGTCGTGACGCGCGAACTCACCGCGCTCGGCGTCGAGCACCATTCCGGCATCGGCAAGACCGGCGTCGTCGGAGTCATTCGCGGCGCCAGCCACGATAGCGGTCGCTCGATCGGTCTGCGCGCCGACATGGACGCCCTGCCGATGCACGAGGAGAACGACTTTGCGCACGTGTCGCGGTTCAAGGGACGCATGCACGGCTGCGGACACGACGGCCACACCACGATGCTGATTGGCGCTGCGCGCTATCTGTCGCGCACGCGCCGCTTCGACGGCACCGTGTACCTCATCTTCCAGCCGGGGGAGGAGGGTTTCGGCGGTGGCAAGGCCATGGTCGACGATGGCCTGTTCGAGCGCTTTCCGGCGGATCAGATCTATGCGCTGCACAACTGGCCGGGCTTGCCCCCGGGGCAGATCGCCGTTCGGCCGGGCCCGATGATGGCGGCCGCCGATCGCATCGAGATCCACATCGAAGGCCGCGGCGGCCACGGCGCGCATCCGCACCTGAGTGTCGATCCGGTCCTGGTCGCAGGACACATCATCACCGCGGCGCAATCGATCGTCGCCCGCAACGTCAGCCCGATCGATACCGCGGTCGTCAGCCTCTGCGCCATGCATGCCGGCAACCTCGGTGCGATGAGCGTCATACCACGCGACGCGCGGCTGGTCGGAACGGTGCGCACTTTTCGGCCGTCGACGCAGGACTATATCGAGCGTCGCCTCAACGAGCTGGTGCATGCCATCGCGGCCGCGTTCGGTGCGGCGGCGACGCTCAAGTACGAACGGGTCTATCCGGCGACGGTCAACAGCGAACGCGAAGCCGAGTTCGCGGCCGGCGTTGCCGATGCGCTGGTCGGGCCCGAGAACGTCGTGCGCGACCTGGAGCCGTCGATGGGGTCCGAGGATTTTTCGTTCATGCTCCAGCGCAAGCCCGGCGCCTACGCGCGGCTGGGGCAGGGAGGGGCCGAGGGCGGCTGCTTCCTGCACAACACGCGCTACGATTTCAACGACGAGGTGATTCCCGTGGGTGCTGGTTATCTGGCGGCACTGGCCGAGGCGGCCATGCCGTTGCAGCGATGATTTACGCGCGCCACTTTGCGCAGAGCTACGTCGAGGCACGCGAGAAATTCGTCGCTGCGGCAAATGCGTGCGCGGCGCGACAGTTCCGCCATGTGCATCCCAGCGAGCGCGGAGCCGAAGGCGAGGAACTGTCGATGGATTTCGCCTTCATCGGAAAACCTGGCGCGAAGGGTCTTCTGCTGCTGCTGTCGGCGACGCACGGTGTCGAGGGGTTTTGCGGCTCCGGTTGTCAGGTCGCGTTGCTCGATGACGACGAATTCCTGCGCAGCGTCGAGCGCGCAGGCGTCGAAGTGCTCATGCTGCACGCGCTGAATCCGTATGGCTTTTCGTATTTGCGACGGGTCAACGAGGACAATGCCGACCTCAATCGCAACTTCGTCGATTTTCGCGCGCCGCTGCCGGTGAACAAAGCCTACGCGGATATTCATCCGCTGCTGCTCCCGGCCAGCTGGCCGCCGTCCACCGGCAACGAGGCCAAGCTCGGGGCGTGGATCGCGGCGAACGGCGCCAAGGCCTATCAGGCCGCCGTCAGCGGGGGTCAGTACCAATTCGCCGACGGCATGTTCTACGGCGGCCACGGGCCGACATGGAGCAATCTGGTGCTGCGCGCCGTCCTGCGCGAGCACGCAGCCAGGCGCGAGCGGCTGGGCTGGATCGATTTTCACACCGGTCTGGGTCCGCGCGGGCACGGCGAGAAGATCTACGCGGGTGTCGACAGCGCCGCCGATATCGCGCGGACCAAGGCGTGGTGGGGCGCGGATGTCACTTCGTTTTTCGAGGGCACGTCCACCTCGGCGCCGCTGACCGGGATCAACGGCGCGGCGGCCAAGGACGAATGTCCCGCAACGGCATTTGCCGGCATTGCGCTCGAGTACGGTACCTATCCGCTGGATCAGGTGCTGCAGTCGTTTCGCGCCGAGCACTGGCTGCAGAATCATCCGGAGGCGCCGGCCAAGCTGCGGCAGGAAATCAAACGGCATTTGCGCGACATGTTCTACGTCGATGCCGACGACTGGAAAGAGATGGTCTGCACGCAGGCGCGAGACGTCTGCATGAAAGCCGTTGCGCAGCTGGGCATGGCCCATGCGCACGCGTAGTTCACACAACGAGGGAGTCGGTCGATGAAAACGCTGTATCGGATATTCATGGGTCTGGCGGTTGCCGGAGTGTTCGGCGCCGGCGCGGCCGGCGCGGCAACGTACCGTTTTGCCGATCAGGGCGACGCGGTCTCGATGGATCCGCATTCGCTGAACGAATCGCTGCAGCTCACGCTCACCGGCAATATCTACGAGCCATTGGTGGGGCGCGGCAAGAAGCTGGAGTTGATCCCGCTGCTGGCCACGGCGTGGAAGCAAACTGCACCGACCGTCTGGCGCTTCAATCTGCGGCAGAACGTCAAGTTCCACGACGGCACGCCGTTCACCGCGGACGACGTCATTTTTTCCTACGAACGCTCCAAGGTCGACGGCTCCGACATGAAGACCAAGGTCGCTCCGGTCAAGGAGATCAGGAAGATCGACGACTACACCGTCGACTTCGTGACCAACGAACCGTTCCCGATTTTGCCCGACACCATCAACACCTGGTACATCATGAGCAAGGTGTGGTGCGAGAAGAATGGCGCCGCGGCACCGGTGGACGTGCGCAAAGGCAAGGAGAATGCCGCGACGCTGCGCGCCAACGGCACGGGGCCGTTCATGCTCAAGACCCGCGAGCCGGCAGTCCGCACCGTGTTCGTCCCCAACCCCGCCTACTGGGAGAAGATCGAGAGCAACATCACCGAGGCGGTATTCACGCCGATCAAGAACGACGCCACGCGCGTTGCGGCGCTGGTTTCCGGCGATATCGACATGATGGAGCCGGTGCCGCTGCAGGACATCGACCGCCTGAAGGCGGCGGGCAACCTGAATGTGCTGCAGGGACCGGAGTTGCGGACGATTTTCCTGGGCATGGACCAGTCGCGCGACGAACTGCTCTTTTCTAACGTGAAGGGCAAGAATCCGTTCAAGGACAAGCGCGTCCGGCAGGCGTTCTACCAGGCGATCGACATGGAAGCGATCAAGACGCGCATCATGCGCGGTGCGTCGACGCCGACGAACCTAATGATCGCGCCGGGGATCAAGGGTTTCGTTGCGGATATGAACAAGCGCGTGCCCTACGACCCCGTCGCGGCCAAGAAGCTGCTGACCGAAGCCGGGTATCCGAACGGCTTCGAAGTCGGCATGAACTGTCCCAACGACCGCTATGTCAACGATGCGTCGATCTGCCAGGCGGTCGCGGCGATGCTGGCCAGGATCGACGTCAAGGTGGACCTGATGGCGGAGACCAAGGTCACCTATTTTCCGAAAATACTTTCGCGCAACACGTCCTTCTACCTGCTCGGCTGGACGCCGGACTCGTACGATGCGCAAAACGCGATCTACGCCTTGCTGATGAGCCCGGCGCCGAACGGGCAGGGCCTGTTCAACCTCGGCAGCTACAGCAACAAGCGCGTCGACGAACTCGGCGTGCAGATCGCGAGCGAGCTCGACCAGGGCAAACGCAACGCGA
The DNA here is from genome assembly GCA_963726915.1 of uncultured beta proteobacterium. Classification (GTDB taxonomy): domain Bacteria; phylum Pseudomonadota; class Gammaproteobacteria; order Burkholderiales; family Casimicrobiaceae; genus PALSA-1003. The sequence continues at coordinate 55,254 of CAVSEA010000026.1, read as the reverse complement.
TGATCGCCGAGCTGTTCAAGATCCACGCCGAAGAGTTCGGTACGCTACCGCTGCACCAGCAGGCGCTGGCCTGGGCGGCCAAGAAGAACATCGAACTCGTCCAGCTCGCGGACAACACGAACCTGCTGAAATGGACGATTGTAAAGTGACGCATTTGTCCAAGAGCGGGCACGTACGTGCCCGCGATTGGAAACAAATGCGTCATCCCCGCGAAAGCGGGGATCCAGCGAGTTGTGAGGTACGACACTGGGTTCCCGCTTGCGCGGGAACGACGGTGCTGCGTCATCCCCGCGAAAGCGGGGATCCAGCGAGTTGTGAGGTACGACACTGGGTTCCCGCTTGCGCGGGAACGACGGTGCTGCGTCATCCCCGCGAAAGCGGGGATCCAGCGAGTTGTGAGGTACGACACTGGGTTCCCGCTTGCGCGGGAACGACGGTGCTGCGTCATCCCCGCGAAAGCGGGGATCCAGCGAGTTGTGAGGTACGACACTGGGTTCCCGCTTGCGCGGGAACGACGGTGCTGCGTCATCCCCGCGAAAGCGGGGATCCAGCGAGTTGTGAGGTACGACACTGGGTTCCCGCTTGCGCGGGAACGACGACTCCTTTGACTGACGCCGCATGCCCTTGACTCACGCTGCCCCCTCGGGCCTTGCCCGCTGGTGGGACGGCGACCTGGCCTATAGCTTTCGGCAGTCGCCCGTCGCCATGGTGTCCGCGGCGGTATTGTTCGTCTGCCTCGGCGCCGCGCTGTTCGCGCCATGGGTCGCGCCACACAACCCGTTCAATCTGGCGACGCTCAATCTGCTCGATGCGCTCTCGCCGCCTCGCGGCATGGCCGGCTCGAAACCCCAGTTTCTGCTGGGTACCGACGACCAGGGACGCGACCTGTTGTCGGCGATCATGTTCGGCGCGCGCATTTCACTGCTGGTGGGACTGGCCTCGGTGCTGTTCGCGGTCGTGGTGGGAGTGAGCCTGGGGCTGATCGCCGGCTTCGTGGGCGGCAAGGTCGACGGCTTCATCATGCGCGTGGCGGATGTGCAGCTCTCGTTTCCGGCGATCCTGATCGCCCTGCTGATCGACGGAGTGGCGCGTGCGGTACTTCCGCGCGACGCGCACGGACCCGTTGCACTGTTCGTGCTCATCTTTGCGATCGGTATTTCGAACTGGGTGCAGTATGCGCGCACCGTTCGCGGCTCGACACTGGTGGAAAAGAACAAGGAATACGTACAGGCGGCGCGCGTGATCGGCATTCGCCCATTCGCGATCATGCGGCAGCACCTGCTGCCGAACGTGCTCGGGCCGGTGCTGGTGCTGGCGACGATCAATATCGCCACCGCGATCATCACCGAGGCGACGCTGTCCTTTCTCGGTGTCGGCGTGCCGCCGACGCAACCATCGCTCGGGACCCTGATCCGCGTCGGCAACGACTTCCTGTTCTCCGGCGAATGGTGGATCACGATCTTCCCTGGAGCGGCGCTGGTCATCATGGTGCTGGCGATCAACCTGCTGGGCGACTGGCTGCGCGACGCCTTGAACCCGAAACTGCAGTGAGCGACCATGACGAACGCCGACGCGACAAGCCAGGCCGACGCTAGAGGCTTGAGCACTGGCGCCCCGTTGTTGCAGGTCGAGGACCTGCGCGTCGAATTCCCTACGCGTCGCGGCACGCTGGTTGCCGTAGACGGAGTGTCGTTCACCATTGCACCGGGTGAAGTGCTCGGCGTGGTCGGTGAATCGGGTGCAGGGAAGTCGATCACCGGCGCCGCGATCATCGGTTTGATCGACCCGCCCGGGCGCGTCGGCGCGGGCAGGATCCTGCTCGGCGAGCGGCGTATCGACAACCTGCCAGCGGAAGCGTTGCGCCGCGTGCGCGGCCGCGAAATCGGGGCGGTATTCCAGGATCCGCTGACCTCGCTCAATCCGCTGTACACGGTCGGGCGCCAGCTGGTCGAGACCATCACCACACATCTAGAGTTGTCGGCAACGGCGGCGCGCGCCCGGGCGCTCGAGTTGCTGACCGAAGTCGGTATCGCCGCGCCGGAGCGCCGCATCGACCAGTATCCGCACCAGTTCTCGGGCGGCATGCGGCAGCGCATCGTCATCGCCCTTGCGCTGGCGGGGAAGCCGAAGCTGATCATCGCCGACGAGCCGACGACCGCGCTCGACGTGTCGATCCAGGCGCAGATCATCACCCTGATCAAGCGCCTGTGTCGTGACCACGGCACGGCGGTCATGCTCATCACGCACGACATGGGCGTCATCGCCGAGACGGCCGACCGCGTCGCCGTCATGTACGCGGGCCGCATCGTCGAAATCGGGCCGGTGGCGGAGGTCATCCATCGGGCGGCGCACCCGTACACGCGCGGCCTGATGGGGTCGATTCCTTCCATCGTCGGCGAGCGCGATGAATTGGCCCAGATCGACGGCAGCATGCCGCGCCTGACCGCGATTCCGGCCGGCTGTGCATTCCACCCGCGCTGCCCGCAGGTATTCGAACGCTGTCGGCGCGAACGGCCCGAACTGGTCCGCGTAGGTTTGACGCACGCGGCGTGCTGGCTGCACCAGGCCTGAACGACGATGCCGCCGATGGTCGACACGCCGCTGCTCGAACTTGACGACGTCGCGCGCTATTTCGACGTGTCGCTTCCGTGGCTCAATCGGGTGCTCGAAGGCAAACCCCGTCAAGTGCTGCGTGCGGTCGACGGTGTCAGCTTCAGTATCGCCAAAGGCGAGACGCTGGGCCTGGTCGGCGAATCGGGCTGCGGCAAGTCCACCGTGGCGCGGCTCATCGTCGGCCTGTACCGGCCGACCCGGGGGCGCATTTCATTCGCGGGAGAGCGCATCGACGCCGGCGAGCCGCAACTCGCGTTGCGACGAACCATGCAGATGATCTTCCAGGACCCCTACGCGAGCCTCAATCCGCGATGGAGGGTGCGCGACATCATTGCCGAGCCGATCCGGGCGCACGAACTGGCGCAGACCGCGGCAGAGGTGAACTCGCGCGTCGGTGCCCTGCTCGAGCAGGTCGGACTGGGTGTCGCCGATGGCAGCAAGTATCCGCACCAGTTTTCGGGCGGTCAGCGGCAGCGGGTCTCGATCGCCCGCGCGCTCGCGACGCGCCCCGCGTTCCTGATCTGCGACGAGCCGACCTCGGCGCTCGACGTATCGGTCCAGGCGCAGGTGTTGAACCTGATGCGCCGCCTGCAGCGCGAACTGGGCCTCACCTACCTGTTCATTTCGCACAATCTCGCGGTCGTGCATCACGTCGCCGATCGCGTAGGCGTGATGTATCTGGGGCGCATCGTCGAACTCGCCCCGACCCGCACGCTGTTCGCGTCGCCGCAGCACCCCTACACCCGCATGCTGCTGGCCGCGGTGCCCGACTTGTCCCTCGCGGCCAGGCCGCGGACCGCCGTCGCCGGCGAGGTGCCCAATCCGCTCGACCCGCCGACGGGATGCTCGTTTCATCCGCGCTGCCCCCACGCGAACGAGCGGTGCCGGCGCGAGGTGCCGGTACTGCAGGCCGCCGTCGCTGTCAACGGTGTTGCGGTGGCCTGCCATGCCATCGAAGAGGGGCGCTTGGCGCCCGTTGCCTTCGCGGCGGTCTGACCCGTCCAATCGGCTATAATCGATGCTTCACGCGGCCGCCCACCAAGTGGTCGCGCATGGCAACCCCGCATGCGTGCGTGCCCCAGACGCCACCGTGCCCGTGCAGAAGAATTCGAATTGCGCCTGACTCAGATCAAGCTGGCCGGCTTCAAGTCGTTCGTCGACCCGACCAGCATCGCCACTCCCGGACAACTCGTCGGCATCGTCGGCCCCAACGGCTGCGGGAAATCCAACGTGATCGACGCCGTGCGCTGGGTGCTCGGCGAATCCAAGGCGTCCGCGTTGCGCGGCGAGTCGATGCAGGACGTGATCTTCAGCGGTGCGGGCGATCGCGCCCCGGTCGGTCGCGCCGCGGTCGAGCTGTTCTTCGACAATAGCCAGGGCCGCATCGGCGGGCAGTGGGGCAGCTATGCCGAGCTGTCGATCAAGCGCGTGCTCACGCGCGATGGCGACTCGACCTACTACATCAACAATATTCCGGTGCGCCGCCGCGACATTCACGACCTGTTTCTGGGGACGGGGTTGGGCCCGCGCGCGTACGCCATCATCGAGCAGGGCATGATCGCCCGCGTGATCGAGGCGCGTCCCGAGGAACTGCGCGTATTCCTCGAAGAAGCCGCGGGCGTTTCCAAGTATCGGGAACGGCGCCGCGAGACCGAGAGCCGGATCGCCGACACGCGCGAGAACCTGTCGCGGGTCGAGGACATTCGCATCGAGCTCGGTGCCCAGCTCGCGCGCCTCGACGCGCAGGCCAAGGTCGCCACCGAATACCGGGACCTCGAGACCCGCTTGAAACAGGCGCAGCACCTGCTCTGGTTCGCCAGGCAGCAGGATGCGGTGCGCGCGCGCGAACGGCAGGCGGCGGAAAGCGCCAACCTTGCGGCCGCGTTCGAAGCCCTGCAGGCGGATGTGCGCGCCGTCGAGAATCGCCTTGAAGCTTTGCGCGCCGATCACTACAAGGCCGGCGACGAATTGCACGAAAAGCAAGGCGGGTTCTACGCCGCCAACGCCGAGGTTACCCGAATCGAGCAGCAGCTCGCGTTCGCGCGCGAAAGCGAAGGCCGCCTGGCGCAGCAGGTTGCACAGGTCACCGAGCAGATCGCCGCATTCACGGCTCAACTCGGCACGATGGTTGGCGACGCGCGCACGGGCGAGCAGGACCTCGAACGCGCGCTTACGCAGCGCGAGTCCGCCGCTGCCGAAGAGCAGTCCGCCGCCGCCGCACTGCCCCAGCTCGAAGTTGCGGTCGCCGACGCGGCACGCGCCATGGCTGCCATTGCGCAGCGCATCGGCGAGATCGAGCAGGAGTTGCGCGTCGCCGACACGCAGCGCGAGAACGCGGACAAGGTTCTGAGCGCGATTGGGCAGAGGCGCGAGCGCCTCGAGTCGGAAGCGAATGAACTCGCGCTCCCGACCACGGCGCACATCGACACGGTTGCCGAGCAATTGCAGCAGGAGACCGCCGACCTGGCGGACCGCGGCAAGGCGCTCGCCGAATTGAACGAGGTCGTGCACTCGCTGCAAGCGAGCCATCTCGCCACGAGCGATGCCTGGCAGCTGGCGAGCAGCGCATTGGCCGAACGCGAAGCGCGGGCGCAGGCGCTGTCCGACCTGCAGGCCAAGATCGGCACCGGCAAGGACGCTGCCGCCTGGATATCCGCACGCGGTCTCGAGCACTCGCGGCGTCTGTGGCAGCAAATCGACATCGAACGTGGCTGGGAAGATGCGCTGGAGGCGGTCCTGCGCGAACGGCTCAACGCGCTGGAAATGCCATCGCTCGACGCGGTACTGGAATGGGTCGGCGCGGACGGTGCGCTCCCGGGGCGGATCGCGGCCTACGCGATGGGCCCGGCGGATCGCGGCAGCGAGCCGCGCGGGGACACGCTGCTCGGCAAAGTGCGCGCCAGGCAACCACAGCTCTCGCGCCTTCTCGCCGATTGGCTGCACGGCGTGCATTGTCGCGACGATCTGGCAACCGCGCTGCGCGAGCGTGCCTCGCTGTCGCCGGGCGAAAGCTTCGTCGTCCCGAGCGGTCATGTCGTCAATGCGCACGGCGTGAATTTTTTCGCGCCCGACAACGAACTCCACGGCGTGCTGGCGCGCCAGCGCGAGCTGCTCGAGCTGGAGCAGGCGATCGCCGCGGCGCGCATCGAGACGGAGGCCGCGGCGGCGGCGCGTTCGGGTGTGGAAGCCGACCTCAAGCTTCGCCAGCAGGAATATCACGGCGAGAACATGGCGCTGTCCTCGCAGCAGCGACGCTGCCACGACCTCGAGCTCGAGTTGATGCAATTGAAGCAGGCTGCGGAAACGGCCGAACGGCGGCGGGCGCAGATTGCCGACGAGCTGGGCGTGCTGGGTCGGGAAGAGGCCACCGAACGCGAGGCGCTGGCCGCGGTCGACACTGGCCTTCGTGCCGGGCGCGAGCGCCTCGGTGTCGAATTCACCGGCCGCGACAGTGCGCGACACGTGGTCAACGAAGCCGAAGTGGCGCTGGCCCGTGGCCGCGAGCGGGTGCGGGTCGCGGAGCGGGCGGCTCAGGAAGCCGGATTCGCGGAGCGTTCGTGCCGGGAACGGCTGGTGGAACTGTCGCGTCGGCGCGAGACGCTTGAGGCGCAGCTCGCGCAGCAGCAGGGACTGCTGACGCAGGTGGCTGCCGAACGCCAGGGCATCGACTGGGCCCCCGTCGAGTCCGCGCTGCAGGGCCAGCTGACGGTACGTGGCGAGGCCGAGCAGGCGCTCGCGTCTGCGCGCGACCGGCTCGAGGCGATCGGTACCGACTTGCGTGCTGCGGAGGAAGCACGCATGTTGGCCGACCAGAAACTCGAGCCCGCGCGTGCGAAGATCGACGAAGTGCGCTTGAAGGAGCAGGCGGCGGTGCTGGCCGAGCAGCAGTACGGAGAACAGCTGGTCGAGGCGCATGCCGATCTCGCGGCGCTGCCCGAGCAGATGAAGGCATGGGGACGCGCCAACACGCTGCCGGGTGAAATCGAGCGCATCACCCAGGCTATCGCGGAACTCGGTGCGGTCAACCTCGCCGCGCTCGACGAACTCACCCAGGCGTCGGAGCGCAAGGCGTATCTCGACGCGCAGGCGCAGGACCTGACCGAGGCGATGACCACGCTGGAGAGCGCGATCCGGCAGATCGATCGTGAATCCAGACAACTGCTGCAACAGACCTTCGACCTGGTCAACGTCAATTTCGGCAAACTGTTCCCGACGCTGTTCGGTGGCGGGCAGGCGCGCTTGCTGTTGACCGGAGAGGAAATCCTCGATTCCGGCGTGCAGGTGGTCGCGCAGCCACCCGGCAAGCGCAACACTTCGATTCACCTGCTTTCCGGAGGCGAGAAATCGTTGACCGCGATCGCGCTGGTGTTCGCGTTGTTTCAGATCAACCCCGCGCCGTTCTGCCTGCTCGACGAAGTCGATGCCCCGCTGGATGATCCGAACACCGATCGCTTCTGCGCGCTCGTTCGCACGATGTCGGAAGCAACGCAGTTCCTGTTCATCAGCCACAACAAGATCACGATGGAGATGGCCAACCAGCTGATCGGAATCACCATGCCGGATCCCGGGGTGTCGCGCGTGGTCGCGGTCGACATCGCCGAAGCGCTCGAGCTCGCCGAGGCGGCGCAGTAAGTACGGCGACCCACAAATTTCGCTATGTTCGAACCGACCCGCATCGCCGATCGCATTGTCGCTCATCCTCGCCATAGCCCGAGCTATGGCTGCGGTTCGCTTCGCGCGCTCGGCGCGCGGGATCGCTTCGCGGCATTTACGCAAACTTGTGGGTCGCCATCCTAGGCGGTACAGATGCCGACGATGAGCCCGCTGTTTCTCGGCCTGCTGATCGCGGGTGTGGTGCTCGTTCTTGGCGTCGTCCTCATCAATTGGCTGCAGGAGCGCCGCGTGCGCCGCCGCATCGACGCCGCGTTCCGCAAACCGGCGGACACCGGGCCGGGCGAGGATCGGGTCGAGCCGATGCTCGGCGGAAATCAGACAGCGGACGATGCGGGCGCCATGGTCGATGCGACGGACATCGATGCCGGTGCGAACCAGGACGAGGCGTCACCCCTGGCCGATGCGCCGGCGGCGTTCGACGCTGCGCGTGCCGCCCCATCGCGTACGGAACGGGGTACCCTCGCGCCCGATCCGGATATCGAATGCGTGGTGATGATGAGGCCGGCGCAAGCGGTGCCGACGGCCGCGTTCGCCGGCGCATTTTCCGCCATGTCGACCAGGCCCGTGCGCTGGCTCGGCCGACGCGGACCCGGGTTGCCCTGGCAGGAACTCGACGCTACCGTATCGGGGCCGTGGCAGGAAATCGCGGCGTGCATGCTGATCGCCAACCGCGCAGGTGCGGCGACGCGCTCCGACATCGACAACTTCCTGCGCCTTGCGGCGCAGACCGCCGCCGGACTGCCTGCCACCTGCGAGTTGCCCGACGCGATCGCGGAATCCGCGCGCGCCGAGGCGCTCGATCGCTTCTGCGCGGACCTCGATGTACAGATCGGTCTCACCATTCTCAAGAGCGACGCGGGCCAGATTGCAGGGACGCGGCTGCGGGGTGTGGCGGAGGCGGCGGGCTTTCGCCTGACGCCCGCCGGGCAGTTCGAATACGTGCAGGACGAGACCGGAGCGATGCTCTACGCGCTGCAGAATTACAAGCAGGAGCCGTTCACGGTGGAAGGCTTGCGCGTGCTGGCCACGCCGGGCATCGTGCTGCTGCTCGACGTGCCGCGGGTGGCGGATCCGGTGCGCGTGTTCGACCAGATGCGGATGGTCGCGAAGCGGATGACGCAGACGCTGGAAGGCGTGTTGGTCGACGACAATCGGCGACCGTTGAACGATACGTCGCTGGCCGCCATCCGCACGCAGGTGCAGTCGACGGCGGGCGCGCTTGGCGAGGCGAACATCGATCCTGGCGGGCCGCGCGCAGTACGCCTGTTTGGGTAGCACCCGTACCATGGCGGTGCCGCCAAAGCCTGCAATCCGCGCTGCGAAGTTGCGCTCCGAGATCGAGGAGCACAACCATGCGTATTACGTGCTCGATGCGCCCACCATCTCCGACGCCGGATTCGATCGGCTGTACCGCGAGTTGGAGGCGCTGGAGGCGGCCCACCCCGAACTGGTAACTCCCGATTCGCCCACGCAACGCGTCGGCGGCAAACCGGTCGGCGCGTTCGCTGCGGTTCGTCATCGCGTGCCGATGCTCTCGATTCAAACCGAGACCGACACCTCGGCCGCCGCCGCCGGCAAGTTCGACGCGCGCATCCGGCGTGAACTCGGCCTCGGCGCCGACGATCCTCCCGTCGAATACATGGCGGAGTTGAAGTTCGACGGCCTGGCGATCAGTCTGCGCTACGAGCATGGCCTCCTGGCCGTCGCGGCGACGCGCGGAGATGGCGAAGTCGGCGAGGACGTCACCGCCAATGTTCGAACCATCCGCGCCATTCCGCAAAGGCTGCGCGGCAACACGCCACCCGAAGTGCTGGAAGTCCGCGGAGAGGTCTACATGACGCGCCGCGAGTTCGCGCAGCTGAACGCGCGGCAACTGGCAGCCGGGCTGAAGCTGTACATCAATCCGCGCAATACGGCTGCGGGCGCCGTGCGGCAACTCGATCCGGCGGTGACCGCCAGCAGGCCGTTGCGCTTTTTCGCCTATGGCGTGGGCGATGTCGCCGGGTGGGCGATGCCGGCGACTCAAGGCAAGTTGTTCGATGCCCTTGCCGCCTACGGCTTCCCGGTGAACGGCGATCGGCGCATCGCACGCGGTGCCGACGAGTTGAGTGCGTTCCACCGCGACGTCGAGGCGCGTCGCGCGGAACTACCCTTCGACATCGACGGGGTTGTCTACAAGGTAAACCAGACCGCGTTGCAGCAGCAATTGGGCTTCAAGTCCAGGGACCCGCGGTGGGCGGTGGCGCACAAGTTTCCGGCCGAGGAGATGACCACCACGGTGCTCGCCATCGACATTCAGGTCGGCCGGACCGGCGCGCTGACGCCGGTGGCACGCCTCGATCCGGTGTTCGTCGGCGGCGTGACCGTGACCAACGCAACGCTGCACAACGAAGACGAGATCCGGCGCAAGGACGTGCGTGTCGGCGACACGGTCGTCGTGCGTCGCGCCGGGGACGTGATCCCCGAAATCGTGAAAGTCCTGCTTGAGCAGCGACCACCGCGGACGCGGGTGTTCTCGCTGCCGGAGCAATGTCCCGAGTGCGGCTCGAAGGTCGTGCGCTTGCCGGAGGAGGCGATCGCCCGGTGTTCCGGTGGCCTGGTCTGCCCGGCGCAACGCAAGCAGGCGCTGCTCCATTTCGCCGGACGTCGGGCGATGGACATCGAAGGCCTCGGCGATAAACTCGTCGACCAGCTGGTCGATGCCAATCTCGTGCACACGCCGGCCGACCTTTACAAGCTCGGCGTCGCTGCGCTGGCGGAACTCGAGCGCATGGCCGACAAGTCAGCGGCGAACATCGTCTCGGCGATCGATCGCAGCCGGAAGACGACGCTGGCCCGGTTCATTTTCGCGCTGGGTATCCGCCACGTCGGGGAAACGACGGCAAAGGACCTCGCCCGTCACTTCGGCAATCTCGACGCACTGATGGCGGCGGACGAGGCTGCCTTGCTCGAGGTTCACGATGTCGGCGGCGTGCTCGCGCAAAGCCTGTTGCAATTTTTCGGGGAAGCGCACAACCGCGAGGTGATTGCCCAGCTGCGTGCCGCCGGGGTACAGTGGCCCGAGGAAAGTCCGCAGCGCGTGCCCGCGGGCGCGCTGGCGGGCACGACCTTCGTGCTGACCGGGACCCTCCCGACCTTGTCGAGGGAAGAGGCGAAGGAGCGGATCGAGCGCCTGGGCGGCAAGGTCGCCGGCAGCGTATCGAAGAAGACTACTTACGTGGTCGCTGGTTCGGAGGCAGGGAGCAAACTCGACCGCGCGACCGAGCTGGGTGTTCGCGTGCTGGATGAAACTCAATTCAAGGAACTGCTCGATGGCGTTCGCTAAGGTCACCAAAGCAGTATTTCCGGTTGCAGGTCTCGGCAGCCGTTTTCTCCCGGCGACCAAGGCCAGTCCGAAGGAGATGCTTCCCATCGTCGACAAACCGCTCATCCAGTATGCGGTCGAGGAGGCTGCCGCCGCGGGCATCACCGACATGATCTTCATCACCGGGCGCAACAAGCGGGCAATCGAGGACCACTTCGACAAGGCCTACGAGCTGGAGACCGAACTCGCCGCGCGCGACAAGCACGCGCTCCTGGAAGCGGTGCAGGCGTCGACGCCGCCGGGCATCAACTGCATCTATATCCGGCAGTCCGAAGCGCTGGGGCTGGGCCACGCGATTCTGTGCGCCGAACCCGTGGTGGGCAACGATCCGTTCGCGGTGCTGCTGGCGGACGACCTGATCGACGCGAAGGTGCCGGTCACCCGACAGATGGTGGACGTCGCGCAGCGCGAAGGCGCGTCGGCCATCGGCGTCATGCACGTGCCGGCCGCCGAGATCGGCAGCTGGGGCATCGTCGAAGTCGACGACGATCCCGCAGGCGGGCGCATCAGCCGTATTCGCCGCATGGTCGAGAAGCCGAAACCGGGAACGACCCCGTCGACGCTTGCGGTGGTCGGGCGCTACATCCTGTCGCCGCGGATATTTCATCACCTGCGCACGATGCCGGCGGGGGCGGGCGGGGAAATCCAGTTGACCGACGGTATTGCCCACCTGCTGGCCGAAGAAAAGGTCGTCGCTTACGCCTTTGAAGGCCGGCGCTACGATTGCGGCAGCAAACTCGGATACCTCGAGGCCACTGTCGAGCTTGGGCTCAAGCATCCGGAAGTCGGAGCCCGGTTCGCCGCGTTCCTCAAGCACCATCCATGACGCTCAACGAACTGCGCTACCTGGTCGCGGTGGCGCAGGAGAAGAGCTTCGGCCGGGCGGCGCAGCGCTGCTTCATCAGCCAGCCTGCGCTGTCGGTGGCGATCCAAAAACTCGAAGAGGAACTCGGTGCTCAGCTGTTCGAGCGCGCGAAGGCGGAAGTCACGGTGACGCCGGTCGGCGAGCGCATCGTCGAGCAGGCGCAGAAAGTCCTCGAGGAAGCGGCGCACATTCGCGACATCGCGCAGGCCGGACGCAACCAACTGGTGGGCGTGTTTCGGCTCGGCGCCATTCACACCGTCGCGCCTTACCTGTTCCCCGACCTGATTCCGGCGCTGAACGCGCGCGCTCCCGACATGCCGCTGGAGATCGAGGAGAACGTGACCGAGTATCTGGAGTCGGCGTTGAAATCCGGCCGCGTCGACGCAGCGATCGTCGCGCTGCCGTTCCAGCCGCCGGGTGTCGTTGCCGATTTTCTCTATGAGGAGCCATTCCAGGTGGTCGTTCCTCGCCGCCATCCCTGGGCCAGGCGCAAGTCGATCGCCCCGTCCGAATTGAGCGGCGAGCACACGATCCTGCTCAATGTCGGGCACTGTTTTCGCGACCAGGTCCTGGACAGCTGCCCCGAGCTCAATCGGAGCGCCGCTGCCGTGACGCGCACCAACTCGCTGGAGACGATCCGCAATATGGTCGCCTCGGGCCTCGGCGTATCGGTCTTGCCGCGCGACGCGTTGACGCCCAAGTATCACAGCCTGATGGTGGTGCCGATTCCGTTCAGCAAACCTGCCCCGTCGCGCCGCATCGCGCTCGCTTATCGGAAGAGCTTTCCGCGACCTGCCGCGATCGCGGTGATCCGCGAAGCGGTCGCGGCGTGCCGCGGCGTTAAGGGCAAGGCGGTCTCCGGCACGTGACGCATTAGCCGAGAAAGTGGTGCGGAATCCAGGCAGCGAGGTCAGGCCAGAAGACGACCATCAGCAGGACCGCAATCTCGGCGATGATGAACGCCCAGCAGTAGCGAATGGTTTCGTTGTAGGTGCAGCCGGCGATGCTGGTCGCCACGAATAACAGTACGGCGACCGGCGGCGTTGTCGATCCGATTTGGGTCGCCATGACCATCATCAGCCCAAGCTGAAATTCGTCGATGCCGAAATTGCGGCCGATGACCACGGCGACCGGTATCAGGATGATCAGGATCGCCATCGAGTCGACGAACATCGTCAGCACCAGCATGATCGCCATCAACAGCAGCATTACGCCGAGCTTGTTGCCGGTGATGTGCGTGATTCCAGACAGCACGATGTCGTTGAAATTGAGATACGACAGCAGCCAGCCGAACGCTCCGGCGACGCCAATGATCCCGGATACCATGGCCGTGGTCACCGCTGCGCGAATGAATAACTTCGGCAGGTCGCGCAACTTCAGGATCCGGTAGATGAAGAAGCCAACAAAAAAGCCGTAGAAGCACGCGACCACGCCCGCTTCGGTCGCGGTGAATGCGCCGGTCAGGATGCCCCCGACGACCAGGATGGGCGCCAGCAGTGCGGGCCAGACATTGAGCGTGGCTCGCAGCACTTTCCCCAGGTCGAAGCGGCCCGTCGTGCGCCGCAATTCGGGAAATGCAGGAAAGCGGGAATAGATGTAGATGACGATCATCAGGCCGATGCCGATCAGGATGCCGGGCACGATGCCACCGAGGAACAGCCCGCCGATGGAGACGTTGGCCATCGAGCCGTACACGATCATGGTCATGCTCGGCGGGATAATCGCGCCGATGGTCCCCGCGCAGGCGACCAGCGCAGCCGCGAAGCCAGGTTTGTAGCCATGGTCTTTCATCGCGGGCACCAGGATCGAGCCGATCGCCGACGTGTCCGCGACCGACGAACCGGAAACGCCAGCGAACACCATGCTCGACACCACCGACGCGTGACCGAGCCCGCCGCGCCAGTGGCCGACGACCGTTTCCGCGAACTGCACGAGTCGTTTGGAAATGCCGCCGGCGGAGATCAACTCTCCGGCGAGGATGAAGTAGGGCAGCGCCAGCAGGCTGAAGTTGTCGAGCATCGCGAACATCTTTTGCGGGAACAACGCCGGCACCAGGCCGGGCGTCGCGATAATGCCAGCGAGTCCGATCACGCCCATGACCAGCAGGATCGGCACCCCGAGCGTGATTAGCGAAAGCAGCAGGACGAACAGGCCGAGCAGCATCAGTGACCCCCGCCGAGATCCTCGGGCGGTGGATCGTTCCAGCCGAAGTAACTCGCCAGCCGCCGTAGCGCGACGAACGCGAGGTAGACACTGCCGATCAGCATCCCGACGTACACGTAGTCCATCGGTATGCCCAGGCCCGGACTGTCCTGGTTTTTTGCCACCTGCATGATCACCAGCGTGTAGCGGCCAATCGCTAGAGCCAGCACGAGCCACAGGACTTCGGTCAGGAGTCCGACGAGGCGCTGTGCGCCCTTGGGCAGCAGCCGCAGCAGCATGTCCATGCCCAGATGCGCGCCACGACGGTACGCCACCGGAATCGCCAGCATCACCATCCAGATGTGACCGAACTTCTGGAATTCCTCGCTCCAGGACAACGGCAGTCCCAGCACGAAGCGGTTGAATACCTGAAGACCCCCGACCAGTGTGAAGGCGAGGAAAATCAGGAACAACACGTATTCAACGGTACGATCGACCGCGCGAAACACATTCGACGTCATGCGTCTTCCCTAAGGCGCGCGGTGCGGGCGCGTCCGCGCCCGCCGCCGTGGCGCGTGGTCCTACCTGGTCTCGCGAATGGTCTTGAGCAGATCTTCGGCGCCGATGGTCTTGGCCAACTGGTCTTGCAGCGGGCCTGCAGCCTTCAGGAAGACCGTCTTGTCGATCGGATTGACGATCATGCCCTTGGCCTTGAGCTTGTCCATCGACTCGGCCGCGCGCTGTACCGAAAGGCTTCGATTGACGTCCTGCCCCAGCTTGGCCGCGGCGGCGACAACCTCCCGCTCCTTGTCGGTGTAGCCATCCCACTCTTTTTTCGAGATGACGGTCACGGTCGGACCGAACAGGTGCTCGGTGAGCGTGATGTACTTCGTCACCTCGTAGAATTTTCCGGTGTAGATGACGGCAGAAGCGTGCTCGAATCCGTCGAGCACTCCAGTCTGCAGCGATGTGTACACTTCGCCGAAAGCCATCGGCGTCGCGCTTGCGCCCATCGCATTCAGCGCCGCCACGTAGGTTGGCGTCTGGATGGTGCGGATCTTCAGGCCCTTCAGGTCCTCGGGCTTCTTGACCTCCTTCTTGGTCGTCACGACGTTGCGATAGCCCCAGCTGTCCTGCCACCCGAGCACCTTCAGGCCAAGTTTCTCGTGTTCGGCCGCGAGCGTCTCGCCGACTTTAGCGTCGATCACGTGGTGGTAGTGGTCGTAGCTGTGCCACATGAAGGGCAGGTCCAGGACACCCATGCGCTTGTTGAAGTTGTTGTGGATGGCGGTGCCGCCGATATGCATGGTGGCGCCGGCGCCAAGCTGCATCGCTTCGACCACGGCGCGTTCCTCGCCCAGCTGGTTGGCCGGATAGATGCGCGCCTCGAGCGTGTCCGAATTGCTGTTGATATAGCTCGCGATGATGAATGCGACCATGTGATTGTCGTTGGCTACGTCGGCGGCGGTGGCGTGCGAGATCTTCACCTGCTTCTTGGCTTGCGCCGCGACCTCGGACATCGGCAATAGCGCCACGGCTGCGGCAAGGCAGACGATGAGGCGATGCAGCACGGATCGAGTATTCATTGCACGTTCCTCCTTGGGTTGCGATGCTCGGGATGGACTCCCGTATTCAACATGGCACAAATCGGCGAAGACGATACTACGCCATGCGTGGTCCGGCCGACTCGCGCACGACGAGGGTCGGCTGAAACAGGAATTCGCCGGTGGGGATCCTGGGATCGCCGAGCCGGAGGATGATGCGATCGACCATCGTCCGTGCCATGGCGGCAAACGGCGGGCGCACCGAGGTCACTGCAGGACTGACGAGTGCGGAAAGCGCAAGGTCGTCCATCCCGATCACGGAAATGTCGTCGGGCACGCGAATGGCGCGGCTGCGCAGGCCCGCGATCAATCCGATGGCCAGCATGTCGTTGATGGCGATGATCCCGGTCGGACGCGGCCTGCTCCTGGCAATGTCGTCCGCCAGGGCCCGGCCAAGGTCGGCCATTTCGCCGTCGCCAAATGCGGATTCCGCCTTCCGTTCCAGAACCGTTGCCGTCCGCCCGGCGCCACGCACCGCGGTCACGAAGCCATCGATCTTTTCAGTGCGCGACAGCGTGCGGCCGGAGGCCGTTACGAATGCGAGTCGGGTATGCCCCTGCGCCAGCAGGTGCTCGACCGCAAGCTTCGACGCGTTGGCATTGTCCATCGATACGTAGTCGATCCGGGAAGACTGCCTTGCCGGCGCCCGGCGGTCATAGCTGACCGCGACAAGCCCGCGCCGCACCGCGGCATGCACATGGGTCTGGTCCGCCAGCGAGGAAATCACGATGACGCCGCGGACGCCGTGGGAAAGCAAGTCGTCGAAGAATCCGGATTCCTTCTCCCGATTGCGGTACGTGCTGCCGAGAAGCACGCGGTGGGCATAGCGCTCCTGCGCCACGAGTTCGATTTCGTGTGCCAGCGACCCGTACGAAGGGTTTGCGATCGAGGGGATGAGAATGCCGATCAGCGGTGTGTGTCCGGTCTTGAGCTGGCGTGCCGCGCGGTTCGGCTGAAATCCGAGTTCGGCAATGACGGACTCGATGCGGCCAAGCGTTTCCTTGCGCATCCTTTCGGGACGGCCATTCAGCGCATTGGATACAGTGCTGATCGACACGCCGGCGCGCTGCGCCACATCCTCGATCGTGATCGGCTTGTCGTCCATCAACAGTGGCGCAGCAAGCCGTTCATCGCGCTCCTCCGGTACTTTCGGCATTGAATGCCTGTTTGACTGAACCCTGGACTTCGTACACTATTGGTAAAACGTTTCACTAAAACGTTACATCGCCAACCGCTCACCGTCAAGCGGCGGCATCTCAATCGGAGGAACGCATGAGTTCAGATCTGCGCGGCAAGGTAGTTCTCATCACCGGCGCATCGACCGGGATCGGCGCTGCTGCGGCGCTGGCATTCGCTCGTCACGGCAGCAAGCTCGTGATCCACTACAACGCCAGCCGGAAGCAGGCCGAAGCGGTGGCCGCCGGAGTCAAGGCCGCGGGCGCCGAGGCGGTCCTCGTCGGCGGCGACGTCACGCAGGGCGCCAACGTCAAGCGCATCGTCGCCGAGACGCTCGCCGCGTACGGCAGGATCGACGTCCTGATCAACAACGCCGGCGGCATGGTCGGTCGTACCAAGATCGAGGACTACACCGAGGAATATCTGGGCAAGGTAATCGCGCTGAACGTGATCCAGGTCGCACTGTTCATGCACGAAGTCATACCGGTCATGCGCAAGCAGCGCAGCGGCAACGTCATCAACGTCAGTTCCATCGCGGCGCGCCACGGCGGCGGCGGCGGGGCGATCATCTACGCCGGGGCCAAGGGTTTCATCTCCACGGCGACGCACGGCTGGGCCAAGGAAGTCGTCGGCGACAACATACGCGTCAATGCGGTGTCGCCCGGCGTCATCACGACGCCGTTCCACGAGCGCTATTCGACGGCAGAGCAGCTCAAGGCGATGCAGGCGACGGTGCCCATGAACCGTCTCGGCGCGCCCGATGAATGCGCCGGAACCTTCCTCTATCTCGCGTCGGACCAGCTGAGCGGTTACGTGACGGGGCAGGTGATCGAGGTCAACGGCGGCCAATACATGCCATAGGCTAGGCTTTGCCAAGCAACGCCGGCAGGTCGGTCAGCGAGTCGACGATCGCGTCGGGCTTGGGACCGTGCCGTTCGACCGGCGCGTGCGTGCGGTTGACCCAGATCGCGGTAAATCCGAACGCTTTGCCGCCGGCCACATCCCAGCCATTGGACGATACGAAACCGATGCGGACCGGCAGCAACTTGAGATAGTCCACCGCCAGCTGATAGACGCGCGGGCTGGGTTTGTAGATTCCCGCGGCATCCACGGACAGGATCGCATCGAGATGCAACGCGATGCCGGTGGCAGCGGCCAGCGGCTCGAGCATCTCGCTCGTGCCATTGGACAGGACGATGCGCCGCAGCGCCGCGAGGCGCGCCAGCGCCGGTTCGGCGTCCGGAAACGGACTCAGATCGAGGTATGCGTCGAGCAGGCGATGACGCGCCGTGGCGATCAGCGACAGTCCCAGCCGATCGACGGCGAAGTCAAGCGCGTGCGCGGTGATTGCGGCGAAGTCTTCGCGGCGCTGGTGCGCGCTCAGCATCAGGCTCTGCAGCCATGTATATTCCAGCTGTTTGCTGCGCCAGAGTTGCGACAGCGCAGCGCCGTGCCCCGGAAACATCCGCTCGGCCGTCGTCTCGACCGAATGCACGTCGAACAACGTGCCGTATGCGTCGAATACCAATGCATCGACGGAAAGGGCAGTTGCGTCATCAGCAGTCATCGTGGCATCTGCACAGTAGTTTTCGCGACTATGCTATGCAAAAAATGAACGGAAGTGGTGCATATGCGCGAGTGTGCGCAAAAAAATAGGGGTTACACTTGCGTGTAACCCCTTGGTTCCATGGTGGGCGATACTGGTATCGAACCAGTGACCCCTGCCGTGTGAAGGCAGTGCTCTACCTCTGAGCTAACCGCCCGCGCGCGAACCCAGACAGGAGTGAGTATTTAAGCACGGCGTGAAAGCCAGGGTCAAACCGTGCGGAAGGTTTGCCCATGCGTGTCATGGACAAAAAATGCACCAATACGGTGCTTGCCGCCACCTGCGAGGGCGTCGGCGAGCGTACCGGAGGGACCCGTTTTTCGATAAGCTTATAGTCCCAAAAGCAAATTTGTTTTTGGCTCAAGTCTTGCTAAAACACCTTAAATCTTCAATTCTCTGCTCGTGTCCCGTATCAATTACGATGAAATGCGCGGCGTCGATGCCGCGGTCAGGCCCCACTACCAGGGATTCGCGGACTGGTTACAGCGCACGCCTGCCGGGAAAATCGCCCAAAAGCGTGATGAGGCCGAGCGCGCGTTCCACCGCGTCGGCATTACCTTTGCAGTTTATGGCGAGGACGGCGGAACCGAACGCCTGATCCCTTTCGATATCGTTCCGCGCATCATTCCGGCGGTCGAATGGCGCACGCTGGAGCTCGGATTGAAGCAGCGAGTGCGGGCGCTGAACATGTTCCTGCATGACATCTATCACGATCACGCGATCCTCAAGGCCGGGGTACTGCCCGAGGAGCGGGTGCTGGGTAACGCGCAGTACCGCCGCGAAATGCAGGGCATGGACGTGCCTGGCGGCATCTACGCGCACATCGCCGGGGTCGATGTGGTCCGTGCCGGCGAAGGCGAGTACTACGTCCTCGAGGACAATCTGCGCGTGCCGTCCGGCGTGTCGTACATGCTCGAGAACCGGAAGATGATGATGCGGCTGTTTCCGGAGCTGTTCGCCACGCAGTCGATCAAGCCGGTCGAGCACTATCCCGACCTGCTGCTGGAGAATCTGCGCGGCGTCGCGCCGGCCGGCGAGGAGCAACCCGAGGTCGCGGTGCTGACCCCGGGCGCGTACAACTCGGCGTATTTCGAGCACGCCTTTCTCGCCCAGCAAATGGGCGTCGAGCTGGTCGAGGGCCAGGACCTGTTCGTCCAGAACGACGCCGTCTACATGCGCACCACGCGCGGACCGCAGCGGGTGCACGTGCTCTACCGGCGGGTCGACGACGACTATCTCGATCCGGACGCCTTCCGGGACGACTCGATGATCGGCGTGCCGGGATTGTTCGCCGCCTACCGGGCCGGCAAGGTCACGCTGGCCAACGCCATCGGGACCGGCGTCGCCGACGACAAGTCGATCTATCCGTTCGTCCCGGAGATGATCCGTTTCTATCTTACGGAAGAGCCGATCCTGAACAACGTGCCGACGTGGCAGCTGCGCAAGGCGGACGAATTGTCCTACTGCCTCGCGCACCTGCACGAACTCGTGGTCAAGGAAGTGCACGGCGCCGGGGGCTACGGCATGCTGGTCGGCCCGGCCGCCACCACGGCCGAGCGCGAAGCGTTTCGCGCAAGAATCGTCGCCCAGCCCGACAAGTACATCGCGCAGCCCACGCTGTCGCTGTCGACCTGCCCGACCTTCACCGAGTCGGGCCTGGCGCCGCGGCACATCGACTTGCGGCCCTACGTCCTGTCGGGCAAGACCGTGAATCTGGTGCCGGGTGGCCTGACGCGGGTTGCCCTGCGCGAAGGTTCGCTGGTCGTGAATTCATCGCAAGGTGGCGGTACCAAGGACACCTGGGTGATGGCGAACTAGGGCCTGTGAACGCTATGGACACAAACGCGTTGCACAGCCGAAAACGCTCAGCGCAAGGCGCGGAGGCGAAGGCGGGTTGGGTACCCGGCGAGCCTTCGCAACGCCGCGATGGGCGTTTTCGGCAGCAACCCGAAGGGAACGGGCGCCCTGGAGCGCCACTCGTTGTTGCTCTCCTCGCCAAGACCGCTAGTCTTGGCTTCGTCGGCTGTCGCGATTGGCGCTCCAGGGCGTCCGTTCGCGATTGCGCCCATAGCGTTCACAGGCCCTAGCATGCTTTGCCGGACTGCCAACGAGCTGTACTGGATGGCGCGCCACATCGAGCGTGCGGAAAACGTTGCACGCCTGCTCGACGTCACCAACCGGATGTCGCTGCTTCCCTACGAACTGGTCGAGCCGGGACTTGCCTGGGCGGAACCGTGGGCGGTGCCGCTGATCACCTCGGGTCTCGCGACCGAGTACTACCAGCGCTTCAAGCAGCTGTCGGCCGAGAACGTGCTGCGGTTCATGATTCTCGACGCCGCAACGCCGTCCTCGATTTTCTGCTGCATGCGCGCCGCGCGCGAGTCGGCGCGTTCGGTGCGCGGCGCGATCACGTCGGAAATGTACGAAGACCTGAACTCTTCGTGGCTCGAGATGCGGGTCCAGGACTACGATCGCATCCAGAGCCAGGGAATCTCCGAATTCCTCGAATGGGTCAAGATGCGCTCGCACCTGTTTCGCGGCGTGACCTTCGGCACCATGCTGCGCGACGAGGCCTATCACTTCATCCGGCTGGGGACGCACATCGAGCGCGCCGACAACACCGCGCGCATTCTCGACGTCAAGTATCACACGCTGCTGCCCTCGGCGGCGGACGTCGGCGGCGCGGTCGACTACTACCAGTGGAGCGCGTTGTTGCGGTCATTGTCGGGGTTCGAGTCCTACCGCAAGATCTACAGCGACGTGATTACCCCGCGCCGCGTCGCCGAGCTGCTGATCCTGCGCGAGGACATGCCCCGGTCGCTGCATTCGTGCATGAACTTCATTCACGAGACGCTCGAGGTGCTGTGCGATTCCGGGTCGAAGGAGATCGAACGCGCGGCCGGCGAGCTGCATGCCGGCCTGCACTATGGCCGGACCGACGACATCATCGAACTGGGCCTGCACGAATACCTGATGGAGTTCCTCGACCGCATCTCGGCGCTCGGTGGTGAAATCAATCGGCATTTCCTCGTGCCCACATACTGAATGCCCCATTCCGGTAGAATCACCGACTTCGCACGTCCCATCCTCACGAATTCCAGTCATGACCTATTGCGTCGCCATGTCGCTCGATGCCGGAATGATCTTTGCCTCCGACTCGCGGACCAATGCCGGTGTCGATCAGGTCGGCCGTTTTTCCAAGATGCGCGTGTTCTCGCGCGAGGGGGACAGGATCATCGTCACGCTCTCGTCGGGCAACTTGTCGATTACCCAGAATGCGCTGAACATCCTCGATCAACGGGCGCGTGCGGGCGACTCGCAGCTCAACATCTGGAACGCCACGTCGCTGTTCGACGTCGCCCGGCTGGTCGGCGACGCGCTGCGCGAGGTAAAGACGCGCGACGGCCCGTACCTGTTGCAGAACAATATCGACTCGAACGCCAACTTCATCGTCGGCGGCCAGCTGCGAGGCGAGCCGCCGCGGCTGTTCGAGGTGTACAGCGAGGGCAACTTCATCGAAGCCACCCCCGATACCTGCTACTTCCAGATCGGCGAGAGCAAGTACGGCAAGCCGGTGATCGATCGTGTCATCCAGCGTTCGACGGGGCTGCTCGAAGCGACCAAGTGCACCATCGTGTCCTTCGACTCAACCATGCGCTCCAACATATCGGTTGGCCTGCCGATCGACCTGGCCGTTTACGAGACCGACAGCCTCAAGATCAAGCTGCAAAAGCGGATCGAGGAGACCGACCCATACTTTCAGATGGTCCACACGCAGTGGGGCGAGGGCTTGCGCGCGGTGTTCGCGCAGTTGCCCAATCCCGAGTGGACCTGACGGGCTACGGTCGCCTCCGGCTCGCGATTTCGTGCGAGTAGAACCCATCGCAAAAATGTCGCGAGCAGCCCCGAGTGCGCGAAGGCCCGCAACGAGCCCCGAGTTAGTACATAGACGTACAACGAGGGGCAAGCGAGGACACGACAAAGCAATCGGGGCGCACAGCAATTTTTGGGGTGGGTTCTAGCATGGCTATCCGCGTCGCGCTGCAGCACCGGACGTCGTATCGCTTCGACCGCATGGTCAACGTCTCGCCGCACGAGATCCGCCTGCGGCCGGCACCGCACTGCCGCACCCCGATCCTCGGCTATTCGCTCAACGTCGAACCGGCCAATCACTTCCTGAATTGGCAGCAGGACCCGTACGGCAACTGGGTAGCGCGGCTGGTGTTCCAGGAGCGCACCGACAAGCTCGAAGTCGTGGTCGATCTCACCGCCGACATGACGGTGATCAACCCGTTCGACTTCTTCGTCGAACCGTACGCCGAGCAATACCCATTTGTCTATGCGCCGGCATTGGCCAAGGAGTTGCAGCCGTTTCTGGAAACGACCGAGCTCGGTCCCCGGTTGTCCGATTGGCTGCAGAAATTCCGTGCGACCATCAGGCCGGGAGAAAGCACGGTATTGATGCTGGTGCGCATGAACCAGCAGTTGCAGCAGGAGATCCGCTACCTGGTGCGCATGGAACCCGGCGTGCAGACGCCCGAGCAGACGCTTGGCAGCGCGTGCGGTTCCTGTCGCGACACCGGTTGGCTGCTGGTACAGATTTTCCGGCATCTCGGATTGCCGGCGCGTTTTGCCTCGGGTTACCTGATCCAGCTCGTTGCCGACGTCAAACCGCTCGAAGGTCCGGCGGGACCGACCAGCGATTTCACCGACCTGCATGCGTGGGCGGAGGTCTACCTTCCCGGCGCGGGATGGATCGGATTCGATCCCACCTCCGGGTTGCTCGCGGGCGAGGGGCATATTCCGCTGGCCTGCACCGCGGATCCAGGCAACGCCGCGCCCGTGATCGGGTACACCGACGTGTGCCAGACCGAATTCAACGTCGTCATGAAGGTGACGCGGATCCACGAGGATCCGCGCGTCACCCGGCCCTATACCGAGGCGCAGTGGGCCGCGATCGACACACTGGGCGAACGGATCGACGTCGACTTGGTCAAGAACGACGTGCGCCTCACCCAGGGCGGCGAGCCGACCTTCGTGTCGATCGACGACATGGATGGCCCCGAATGGAACACCGCGGCGCTCGGCGTCAAGAAGCGCGAGCTCGGCGAAGCGCTATTGCGGCGACTGAAGACCCGTTTTGCCAAGGGTGGTTTCGTGCACGACGGGCAAGGCAAGTGGTATCCGGGCGAAGTCCTTCCGCGCTGGGCGGTCGGTGTCTACTGGCGCGTCGACGGCGAGCCGTTATGGCGCGACGACGCGCTGATCGCAGACACGCGATCCAGGGGCAGCACGAAGATCGATGCCGCGCGCGATTTCACGTCGCGGTTGGCGGAACGTCTCGGCCTGCCGCAACGCCTGGTGCTGACAGTGTTCGAGGATGTTCCGCGGTTGCTCAAGGACGAGATCGCGCTGCCCGAAAATCTGGACCCGCTCAAGGCCGACCTGTCGCAGCCCGGAGAGCGGGCGCGACTCGCCCGGCTCCTGCTCGCAGGGCTCGATCAGCCGGCGGGATTCGTGTTGCCGCTCAAGGCGGTACGCACCGAGGGTCGCGCTGGCACTGCCGATTCGAGCAGTTGGGAATCGAGCGCGTGGCCGCTCAAGCGCGAGCGTTTGTACGCGGTCGCGGGCGACTCTCCGCTCGGCCTGCGCTTGCCGCTGTCGTCGCTGCCCGATGTGCTGCCCGCCGAAGTCGAGCACGACCATCCCGTCGATCCGTTCGCGTCCCGCGGCGCAATGCCGAAGGACGACGCGTTGAAGTATGGCGCGGGCAAGGTCCGCGGCAGCAAGCCGCGCGAGGTGGTCAAGACCGCGCTCGCGGTCCAGGTCCGCAACGGGCATCTTTATGTCTTCATGCCGCCGGTGCAACGCATCGAGGACTACGCGGCGTTGCTGGCGGCGATCGAGGACAGCGCGCGAGTACTGCAGCTGCCGGTCGCCATCGAAGGCTACACGCCGCCGCGCGATCCACGCGTTCAGGTGCTCAACGTCACCCCCGACCCGGGGGTGATCGAGGTCAACATCCAGCCTGCGGCGTCGTGGCGCGAGCTGATGGCCACGATGTCGACGCTCTACGAGGAAGCGCGGCAAACGCGACTCGGTACCGAAAAATTCATGCTCGACGGCCGCCATACCGGAACCGGCGGCGGCAACCACGTCACGCTCGGCGGCGCGACCCCCGCCGACAGTCCGCTGCTGCGCCGGCCCGACCTGTTGCGCAGCTTGGTGACGTATTGGCAAAACCACCCATCGCTGTCGTACCTGTTCTCGGGGACTTTCATCGGACCGACGAGCCAGGCGCCGCGCGTGGACGAAGCGCGCGACGACCGCCTGTACGAGCTCGAAATCGCGTTCCAGCAGTTGTCGCGCAAGCATGGCAGCCGCAAGACCGAATCGCCGCCCTGGCTGACCGACCGCCTGCTGCGTCACCTGTTGACCGACTTGACGGGCAACACACATCGCTCCGAATTTTCGATCGACAAGCTTTATTCGCCCGACACGGCAACCGGCCGGCTCGGGCTGCTCGAGTTTCGCGCCTTCGAAATGCCGCCGCACGCGCGGATGAGCGCGGTGCAGATGCTCCTGCTGCGCGCGCTGGTCTCGCGCTTCTGGCAGCAGCCCTATGAAGGCAAGCTGATCCGCTGGGGCACCGCGCTGCACGACCGTTGGTTGCTGCCGCACTTTGTCGCCGCCGATATCCACGACGTCGCCGAGGAGCTCGTCGCATTCGGTTATCCGTTCGCGGGAGAGTGGTTCGCGCCGTTCATCGAGTTCCGCTTTCCGCGCTTCGGCACGATCACCACCGATAACGTCACCATCGAGCTGCGCCAGGCGATCGAGCCGTGGCACGTGCTGGGAGAGGAAGTCAGCGGCACGGGCACCGCACGCTATGTCGATTCGTCGGTGGAGCGGATGCAGGTCAAGGTCGACGGCATGGTCGTCGGTCGCCATGCGGTCGCCTGCAATGGCCGTACGCTGCCGCTGACGCCCAGCGGGATCCCGGGCGAGTACGTCGCCGGCGTGCGCTTCCGCGCGTGGAGCCCGCCCTCGGCGTTGCATCCGACCATCGGCGTGCACGCGCCGCTGACCTTCGACCTGGTCGACACCTGGGCCGGACGAGCCCTCGGCGGCTGCACGTATCACGTCTCGCACCCGGGGGGACGAAACTACGATACCTTTCCGGTAAATGCCAACGAGGCGGAAGCACGGCGCGTCGCGCGCTTCTGGCCGCATGGGCACACGCCCGGACCGATGACGATTGCGCCGGAACCGGTGAACCCGGCGACGCCGACGACACTCGATCTGAGGTGGCAGCCGTAGTACAACGGACTCCTCTGCGTCCGGGGACGGGCAGGGGCGAGGGAATGGATTGTGGGTCGCTCAGTCCAATTTCCCTAGGCTCGATCGGGAGGCATTGTGAAGACGTTATGGATCCGGTTCGCCTTGCTGTGCGCAATTGCAACATCGTCAAGCTTTGGCATCGCGGCGGATTGCGCAAAGTCCGACCCCGCCTTTGAAGCATGGCCATGCCCTGGTGTCGCGGCGCGAGTTCACCTCGTTTACATGGGCGGAGACGATTGCCCGCCATGCGTCGCTTGGCGGGAGTTCGAATTGCCAAAGCTCCGGGGGTCGGAGGCGTTCAAATCGATCCAGTTTTCGTACGTCGTCAAGGCAGTTCAATCCCCGGTACCGTCAGGCTTATTCCTTCCCGCCGAGGTCAAGCCGCTCAAAGAGAAACTCGACATTGCCAGCGGCGGCAATATCGGATCCCCGCAAGCGGCGTTGATCATCGATAGCGTTGTGTACGACTATTGGATTGGACCGCGTACTGCGGCAGAAATCGAGAGAATGATCGTGGCGGTTCGGACGGGAACGCAGTATCCATTCAATCGTTGCACAAGGCGCGCCGAGCACTGGCGGTGCGCTGAGCGCGGGTAGTGTCTGGTCGGTGATTCTCGCTGTGGAGTCCGGGTGCGTCGCGCACGCGCGCTCGAAGAAGGGGGGATTTGCGATGCTGACTTCTGGACGGATATGCATTGGTTTCTCAGCTAGGTTCTTCGCAGCCGTTCTCACGTTCGCGGGGTTCATGACGCCCGCCCTGGTCGAGTGCCAAGCGCTCGGCGAGAAGGCTAAGCTCAACAACGTTGTCCTGTTCGACGGCTCCAAATTTGATGCACAATCGGTCACCGGTAAGGTTACGCTCCTGTATTTTTGGGCAAGCTGGTGTCCCATCTGTCGAAAAGAGATGCCCAACGTCCAAAAGCACTTTGTTGCGTACCGTGACCAAGGATTTACTGTATTGGGAATTAATTTTCGTGACAAGGAGGAGAACGCCAAAGCGCTTCTGCGTGAAATTGCGCCGATTGACTTTCCCGTTGGTGTGATCAATGACGAGTACCGTAGTGATTATCCAAAGCTTTATGGAACACCAACGTGGTACTTGATCGACCGAAGCGGAAGAATCAAGAAAGTTGTCGTCGGTGAGCAGACGATTACGGGTGGCTGGTTCGATGGATTGAAGAAGGAACTCGAGACCGCACTCGCGGAGAAGGCTCGGGAATGAGACCTAGCCCGTCGTTCAGCCCAGACGCTTCTCCACGGGCCTGTGACCCGTCCATCGTCGCACGGGTCGGGTTGGTACGGTAGCCAAGTATGTCCGAGATCCGCACGCGCTTCGCGCCAAGTCCCACGGGCTTCCTGCATCTGGGCAATATCCGATCGGCGCTGTATCCATGGGCGTTCGCGCGCAAGCAGCGCGGCGTCTTCATCCTGCGCGTCGAGGACACCGACGTCGAGCGCTCGACGTCCGAAGCGGTGCAGGCGATCCTGGACAGCATGCAATGGCTGGGCCTGGATTACGACGAGGGCCCGTACTACCAGATGCAGCGCATGGACCGCTATCGCGAAGTGATCGCGACGATGCTTGCGGCAGGGTCCGCCTACCACTGCTATGCGTCGCCCGAGGAACTCGACGCGATGCGCGCCGAGCAGCAGGCGCGCGGCGAGAAACCGCGCTACGACCGGCGCTGGCGACCCGAGACCGGCAAGGCGTTGCCGGTTCCTCCGGCAGGCGTTTCCCCGGTCGTGCGCTTTCGCAATCCGATCGCCGGTGTCGTCGCCTGGGACGACGCGGTGAAAGGGCGCATCGAAATCGCCGACGACGAACTCGACGACCTGGTCATCGCGCGCTCGGATGGCACCCCCACCTACAATTTTTGCGTCGTCGTCGACGATCTCGAGATGCGGATCACGCACGTGATCCGCGGCGACGATCACGTGAACAACACACCGAGGCAGATCAACATGATTCGCGCGCTCGGGGGCACGCCTCCCGTCTACGCGCACCTGCCGACGGTGCTGACGCCGGAAGGCGAGAAGCTGTCGAAGCGGCACGGCGCGAGAGGCGTCATGCAGTATCGCGACGACGGCTATCTGGCCGATGCGGTCGTCAACTATCTCGCGCGCCTCGGCTGGGCGCACGGCGACGATGAAGTATTCACGCGCGAGCAATTCGTCGCCTGGTTCGAGCTGGACGGGCTGTCGTCGTCTCCCGGCCGCTTCGATCCGGACAAGCTCAAGTGGGTCAACCACGAGCACATCAAGCGCCTGCCCGAGGCCGAACTGGGCGCGCTGCTGACACCGTTTCTCGAGCGCGCTGGACTCGACTGGAAGTCGGGCCCGGATCCGGCGAGCGTCGCGGCGCTGCTGCGCGATCGCACCCCGACGCTGGCGGAAATGGCCGACGCCGCGCACTACTTCTACGCCGCGATTCACCCGACGCCGGAGCGCCTTGCCGAGCACGTCAACGCAGGCAATCGTGACGCGCTCATCGAGTTGCACAGAGAATTTGCCGACTTGCCGTGGCAACGCGAAGCGATTGCCGCCGCAGTGAAGTCGGCAGCGGCCAAGCGCAAGTTGAAACCAGCTCAGGTGATGATGCCCCTGCGCGTGCTGGTTGCCGGCACGCCCTCGACGCCGGCGATCGATGCCGTGCTCGAACTCATCGGGCGCGAGGCGGTGCGCGCGCGGATCGCCGCCGGGCCTGCAACTCTAGCTTCACGCTCGTTCGGGCTGGCCTGGACGATTTGTGCGCGATTGCCCGTTCCGGTAGACTAGCAATTTCCGGAACTTGTCGTCCATGACCAAGTTCGTATTTGTAACCGGCGGCGTCGTTTCCTCACTGGGGAAGGGCATCGCTGCCGCGTCTCTCGCCGCGATCCTCGCCTCCCGCGGCATCCGCGTCACCAATCTCAAGCTCGACCCGTACATCAACGTCGATCCCGGAACGATGAGCCCGTTCCAGCACGGCGAGGTCTTCGTGACCGAAGACGGCGCCGAGACGGACCTCGACCTCGGGCACTACGAGCGCTTCACCGACGTGAAGATGGGCAAGCGCAACAATTTCACGACCGGCCAGATCTACGAGAGCGTCATCCGCCGCGAGCGCCGCGGAGACTACCTCGGCGGCACGGTGCAGGTGATCCCGCATATCACCGACGAGATCAAGGCCTGGATCCTCGCCGGTGCGGGCGACGCCGAAGTCGCGGTGGTCGAAGTGGGCGGCACCGTCGGCGACATCGAATCGCTGCCATTCCTGGAGGCGATCCGGCAGATGGGCATCACGCAGGGGCGCGACAACGTCTGCTACATCCACCTGACGCTGTTGCCGTTCATCGCGGCGGCGGGCGAGATGAAGACCAAGCCGACGCAGCATTCGGTCAAGGAACTGCGCGAGATCGGCATTCAGCCGGACGTGGTGCTGTGCCGGGCGGACCGGCCCGTGCCCGACAGCGATCGACGCAAGATATCGCTGTTCACGAATGTCGTGCCGGAGGCCGTGATTCCGGCGCTCGACACCGATTCCATCTACAAGATTCCGGCGGCGCTGCACGCGGAGGGGCTCGACGAGATCGTCTGCCGCAAGCTCAGCTTGAGCCCGCGGCCGGCCGACCTGACCAACTGGCGCCAGCTGGTCGACGCTCTGGTGCATCCGGAACACGAAGTGAACATCGCCATGGTCGGCAAGTATGTCGACCTCACCGAATCGTACAAATCGCTCTCCGAGGCACTGACGCACGCCGGCATCCACACGCGCAGCAAGGTGCAGATCCATTACGTCGATTCGGAAGCGGTCGAGCGCGACGGCGTCGGCTGCCTCGACGGCATGGACGCGATTCTGGTCCCGGGCGGCTTCGGCAAGCGCGGAGTCGAGGGCAAGATCAGCGCGATCAGGCATGCGCGCGAAAATGGCATTCCCTATCTCGGCATCTGCCTGGGGATGCAGCTCGCCGTCATCGAGTACGCCCGCCACAAGGCGGGCCTGGCCGGGGCCAACAGCACGGAATTCGAGCCGCAGACGCCGCATCCGGTGGTGGCCTTGATCAGCGAATGGCAAAACCGCGACGGCACCATCGAGCGGCGCGATCACTCGTCCGACCTCGGCGGCACGATGCGCCTCGGCGCGCAGGCTTGCGACGTCGTCGCCGGGTCGCTGGCGCACCGGATCTATGGCACGGCGACGGTCTCCGAGCGGCATCGCCATCGCTACGAGGTCAACAACCACTATTTGCCGCGGCTCGAGGCGGCCGGGCTCATCGTCGGCGCCTGGGCCAAGAGCGCCGCGGCCGGCGACCTGTGCGAGATGGTCGAGCTGGCCGACCATCCGTGGTTCTTCGGCTGCCAGTATCACCCCGAATTCACGTCGAATCCGCGGCGCGGTCATCCGCTGTTCATCGCGTTCGTCAACGCCGCCCTCGAGCGCCACCGCCTCGTTCGTGGTGACCCGGTGCGGGCGCGCCCGCAGCTCGTCGCCTGATTAAGCGGCACCGACCATGAACCTGTGCGGATTCGAGGCCGGCCTGGACCGGCCTCTGTTCCTTATCGCCGGGCCTTGCGTGGTCGAATCGGAGCAGTTGCAGATCGACGTCGCGGGCAAGCTCAAGGAAATCTGCGCGGCGCTGCGGGTACCTTTCATTTTCAAGTCGTCGTACGACAAGGCCAATCGCAGCTCGTCCAAGTCCTATCGCGGGCCGGGCATGGCCGAGGGCTTGCGCATCTTGGCTGAGGTGAAACGCCAGATTCGCGTGCCGGTGCTCACCGACGTGCATGCGGAAGAGGAAATCGCCGAGGTGGCCGCCGTCGTCGACGTGCTGCAGACGCCCGCTTTCCTGTGCCGACAGACCGACTTCATTCGTGCCGTCGCGGCTACCGGCAAACCGGTCAACATCAAGAAAGGCCAGTTTCTCGCGCCCGAGGACATGGTCAACGTCGTCGCCAAGGCACGCGAAGCGAGCGGCCGCGACAACATCCTGGTGTGCGAGCGCGGGGCGTCGTTCGGCTATCACAACCTCGTGTCCGACATGCGCTCGCTGGCGATCATGCGCGCGACGGGCTGCCCGGTCGTGTTCGACGCGACGCATTCGGTCCAGCTTCCGGGCGGGCAGGGAACGACTTCGGGCGGGCAACGCGAATTCGTTCCCGTGCTGGCGCGCGCGGCGGTCGCGGCAGGGGTCGCGGGCGTGTTCATGGAGACACATCCCGACCCTGCCAAGGCATTGTCAGATGGGCCGAATGCGTGGCCGCTGGATCGGATGCGAGAATTGCTGACGACGCTGGTCGAGCTCGACGCGACCGTCAAGAGAGCCGGTTTTCCGGAAGCCGCCCTCATGGAAGCCTGAAATGCATCATTGCGCCTTCACACCGTCCATCAACCTGTCGAGTCCAAGCACATGAGCGCCATCGTCGACGTCATCGCCCGCGAAATTCTCGATTCGCGCGGCAATCCAACCATCGAAGCGGACATCGTCCTCGAATCCGGCATCAGCGGTCGTGCCGCGGTGCCGTCGGGCGCCTCGACCGGATCGCGCGAGGCGATCGAATTGCGCGACGGCGATGCCTCGCGCTACGGCGGCAAGGGTGTGTTGAAGGCCGTCGAGAACGTCAATACCGAGATCTGCGAAGCGATCATCGGCCTGGATGCGTCCGAGCAGGCCTTCGTCGACAAGACGATGATCGACCTCGACGGCACCGAGAATAAATCGCGACTCGGCGCCAACGCGATCCTGGCGGTGTCCAGCGCGATGGCGAAAGCCGCCGCCGAAGAATCGACGCTGCCGCTGTACCGGTACCTGGGCGGCTCCGGCGAGATGGCGCTGCCCGTGCCGCTGATGAACGTGATCAACGGCGGCGCGCATGCCAACAACAGCATCGACATGCAGGAATTCATGCTGGTTCCGCTCGGTGCGCCCAGCTTTCGGGAAGCGCTGCGCTACGGCGCGGAAGTCTTCCAGACGCTCAAGAAACTGATCGATGCAAAGGGCATGGCGACGACCGTCGGCGACGAAGGCGGCTTTGCGCCAAACCTGCCGTCGAACGAGGCCGCGCTGCAACTACTGCTCGAAGCGATCGACAAGGCCGGCTACACCGCCGGCACCGACATCGCGCTGGCGCTCGACTGCGCCGCGTCGGAATACTACAAGGACGGCATGTACGACCTCGAATCCGAGGGCGCGAAGCTTACCCGTTCGCAAATGGTCGACTACCTGGCCAACTGGGTGGACAAGTACCCGATCATCTCGATCGAAGACGGGATGGCGGAAGGCGACTGGGACGGTTGGAAGCTGCTCACCGACAAACTCGGCCGCAAGGTCCAGATCGTCGGCGACGATCTTTTCGTTACCAATACCAAGATCCTGAAGCAGGGCATCGCCAAAGGCGTCGCAAATTCGATCCTGATCAAGATCAACCAGATCGGCACGCTGACGGAGACCTTCGCCGCCATCAGCATGGCCACGCGCGCCGGCTACACGACCGTGATCTCGCACCGGTCGGGTGAGACCGAGGACAGCCTCATCGCCGACATTGCGGTCGGCACCAATGCCGGCCAGATCAAGACCGGCTCGCTGTCGCGCTCGGATCGCGTGGCCAAATACAATCAGCTGCTGCGGATCGAGGAGGATCTCGGCGATGTCGCCAGCTATCCGGGCCGCGCGGCCTTCTACCAGTTGAAATAGGACCTGGCTTGCGTACGCTCGCCGCCATTTTCGCAATCCTGATCCTGGCCCTGCAGTATCCGATCTGGCTGGGCAAGGGCGGCTGGTTGCGCGTGCGCGAACTGGATCGCCAGGTCGACGCACAGAAGAAAATCAACGTCGGACTGGCGGCGCGCAACGTCGCGCTCGACGCCGACGTGCGCGACCTGAAGCAGGGCTTCGAGGCGATCGAGGAGCGCGCACGCTCGGAACTCGGCATGATCCGCACCGACGAAGTATTCTTCCAGCTTCCCACGCCCGCGCGCCAGAACGAGCTGCCGAAGATGACTGCGCCGAAATAGAGGCAATGCGGTTCATCGCGGCGGCATGCACGCCGCAAACGCCCAGGCGCCGAGCCGATCTGCGGCCCCCTCCACACGCTTCATGCCTCGCATCACGTCTCCCGACAACCCACGCCTGAAGCAGGCGGCGCGCCTGCTCGCGTCGTCGCGCGACCGGCGCAAGGCCGGATTGTGCGTGCTCGAGGGTGCGCACCTGGTCGGCGTCTACCTCGACCGGCATGGACCTCCGGAGTCCGTGATTGTCCTCGATGCCGCGATGGACAGCGTTGCGCATCGCGCGCTGCTCGCGCGCATTCCTGCGTCGCGGGTGCTGGCGGTTTCCGCGAGCGCGTGGACGGAATTCTCGCAGTTGCCGGCCGACGTCGCGGTGCTCGCAGTCGTGCCGACGCCGAATCCGGCATCGGGGCCGCATCGCGGATTTCTGCCTGCTGCTGGAAGACGTGCAGGACCCCGGCAACGTCGGCTCGATCCTGCGCACGGCCGCGGCCGCCGGCGTGGCTCAGGTCTTCCTGTCTCCGCGCTGCGCCTTCGCCTGGTCGCCCAAGGTGCTGCGCGCAGGGCAGGGAGGGCACTTTCACCTCGAGATCTTCGAGGACGTGGACTTGCTCGCCTGGATGAAGAATTTCCACGGCACCAGCGTTGCCACCGTGCCATCGGGCGGCGATTCGCTGTTCGCGGCCGATCTTCGAGGCCCGATCGCGATCGTCGTGGGCAACGAGGGGGCCGGGCTTTCCACGGCGCTGTGCGCGGCGGCGACGCGGCGGGTCACCATTCCGATGCCGGGCAAGTTTGAATCGTTGAACGCCAGCGCCGCCGCTGCCGTCTGCCTATTCGAATGCGTGCGCGCCAGGCTTAGTGAAGCACCGCCGAGAACGTTGCATCTTCGCGACAGCCGCCACCGACCGTAGGCGACGAAAACCGGCCTT
Source organism: uncultured beta proteobacterium (assembly GCA_963726915.1). Lineage (GTDB taxonomy): Bacteria > Pseudomonadota > Gammaproteobacteria > Burkholderiales > Casimicrobiaceae > PALSA-1003. The sequence continues at coordinate 21,952 of CAVSEA010000026.1, read as the reverse complement.
CGATGCCTTGTGCGGTCGCCTTGATTTCGGTCATGGACGCGTTGGTATTCAGGCCGGTGGTGCAGACGTAGGCGGTCGTTGGAATGGTGTAGAGCTGGCCGAATTGCGTCAGCGCGCCGGAGAGCGTGCATGTCAATCCCTGATAGGCAAAGGTGAAGGTCACGGCGCCATCGGTGCCCTGAACGACCCCCAAGCTGAAGAAATCGCTGTATGCGCCGTTGGAGCTGGCGCTGTTGCAGCCTGAGTACGCGCCGGCCTGTGCGCCGATGTAGGTCCCGCCGAGCGTGATCCTGGTCAGTGTCTGACGCTGGATCAATTTGGTGACCGTCGCCGCCGGCGTGGTGACCACGTAAATCAGCTTTGCCGTGTAGGCGCTCGTCGGCTGGAATGAGGCGGTACCGACTTCGGTAGCGGACTTGTCCACCGGCTTCCACGGCGACGCATAGTAGGTTCCCGTAGTCGCATAGAGCTTGCCGTTATAGTTGCCGCTGGCGTCCAGCGTCAATTGCGCGGTGTACCAGGTGGGCTTATTGTCGGGACCGTAGATGAAAAAGGTAAGGAACAAGAAGGTGTCGCTCTGCACGACGTTGGCACCCCAACCATCCTCGGAGGGAATGTAGTAGATGTCGGTGTAGTCAACCGCACCGGCACGAGATGCCGCAGTGAGCAGGAACAGGCACAACAGTAGCCGCTTGAACATGGCGTTGTTACCGATATCGAAAGCAAAATTGTAACAGCGTCATTCCTCGTGTGCTGTAACGGTTGGTAACAGGGCTTGGATCGCATCCCGTCGCGGTAGCGCCGGTTGCGCCCCGTGCGCGGTGCATGCCAGTGCGCCCGCGGCGACGCCTGTACGCAATGCGGTCGAAGGCGTGGCGCCGGCGTCGAGCGCGGCGGCCAGCGCACCGACGAAGGCGTCGCCTGCGCCGGTCGTGTCCACCACGGCGACCCTGGGCGCAGCCACACGCAGCGCAATGCCGCTCGCGCGCCATAGTGCACCTGCCGCACCCAGTGTCACGACCACCGCCAGACCAGGCGCCGCTGCGACGGCGCGCAAAGCGAAACCGCGCGGCGCAGCGCTCCATCCGAACGCCATGGCCAGCGCACTGGCTTCGGACTCGTTGACGACGAGGATGTCGAGCGCGCGCAGCAGTTCGATCGAAAGCGGATGCGCTGGTGCGGCGTTGAGCAGGATGCGAGCCCCGCCACGTCGCGCCCTCGCGATCATCGCTGCGTTGGCGGCAACCTCGACTTCCTGCTGCAGTAAGAGCAGCGACTTCGACGTCAACTGGTCGTCGGGGACTGTGCAGGGGTCGGCCAACGCGTTTGCTCCGGCGACGACGACGATGCAGTTTTCGCCATGGTCGTCGACGAGAATGGTGGCGCAGCCGGTGCGCGCGTCGACCTGCACCACGCCGGCGATGTCGACGCCGTCTGCCGCGAGTAGCGCCGTCGCCGCCGTCGCGAATGCATCGTCGCCGACGGCGCCGTGGAGTCGTACGCGCGCTCCGGCGCGTGCCGCGGCGAGCGCCTGATTGGCGCCCTTGCCCCCGGGAAACGTTGCGAACGAGGACCCGGCGATCGTTTCGCCCGGCGCGGGAAAGCGCGCCACGCGGCACACCAGGTCCAGGTTGATCGAGCCGAAGACGGTGACCATTCGGCTCAGTCCGCTGTGCGAACGGCAGCGATCAGCAAGCAGTCGTCCGACTGCAGCAAGCGATCATGCCCCTTTGACCCCGCCCGCGGTCAAGCCGACGACGATCTCCTTCTGGATGATGATCGTCAGCAGCAGCACCGGCAAAGTCACGACGATCGCCGCCGCCGCCAACGGTCCCCACGCGAGCTGCTCGAATGTCAGCACGTTGTAGACCGCCGCAGGCAGCGTTCGCGTGGCGCGCCCGGCAAGTACCGCGCCGAACACGAAGTTGTTCCACGAAAATATGAACGACAGGATGGTACCGACGACGATGCCGGGGCGCGCCAGCGGCAGCGCGACGTAGCGGAACGTGGTCCAGACGCTGCCGCCGTCGATCAACGCCGCTTCTTCGAGTTCCTTGGGCAGCGTTTCGAAGTACCCCGCCATGATGTAGACGACGATCGGGACCGTGATCACCAGGTGCGTGATCACCAGCGCGGTCAGTGTGTTGTTGAGCCCGAGAAACTGGAACACGGTGAACAGCGGGATCAGGTAGGACAGCGCAGGGGTCATGCGCGCGATCAGGATCAGCACGGTGAGCTTGTGCGCCTGGGCACGTGCGATGCCGTAGCCGGCCGGGACGCCGACCAGCAGCGCGATCAGCGTGCCCAGCCCGGAGACGACGATGCTGTTCCAGAAATAGAGCCCCATCGAGTTGTCCTTGAACACCTGGACAAAATTCGACAGCGTCGGCGGGCTGGGGATGAACACCGGCGGGTAGGCGCTGTTGTCGAGTTCGTTCTTGAGCGACAGCGACAGCATCCACAGGAACACCAGGATCGCCGGCGAGACGATGACCACCACCGATAGCCAGAAGCCGACCTTGCGCAGCACGCGGCGGTGGCGTCCGCGTCGCGCGAGTGTGGCGTGTGGCGCAGCGGTGGCGGTGCTCATGACCACTTCGCCCGCTGCCGCACGTACAGCAGCAGCATCGCCAGCGCCAGGATGATCGTGAAAAAGACAACGACAACCGCCGACGCGTTGCCGACGTTGTAGAAGGCGAACGCCTGCAGGTACAGGTAGAGGTTGATCGTTTCCGACGCGGTGCCCGGACCGCCGGAGCTGATGACGTAGATCGTGTCGAAGGCCTTGATCGCATCGATGGTGCGGATGACGGCGGCGACGACGATGAACGGCGCCACGAGGGGAAAGGTGATGTAGCGGAACAGCTGCCATTCGGTCGCGCCGTCCAGGCGCGCGCTCTCGTAAGGTTCGGTGGGCAATGCCGCGAGCCCGCCCAGGACGATGAGCATGACCAGCGGCGTCCAATGCCATACCTCGACCAGCACCAGGCTGGGAATGACCAGCGTCGGCGAGTAGACCCACAGCGAAGGCGGCAGCCCGACCAGCGACAGCAGGTAATTGAGCACGCCCTGCTGCGGGTGGAACATCATCGTCCATACCAGCGCTACGGCGACGGGCGTCGCCATCATCGGCATCGTGAAGATCGAGCGCAGGAGCCCGCGCATCGGAAATTCGCGGTGAAAGATGAGTGCCGCGATGGTGCCAAGGATCAGCGGAACGATGACCGCGAGCGCCGTGAAATAGAGCGTGTGGACGATCGCTTCGTGGAAGCGCTGGTTGGTCGCCAGCTTCACGTAGTTGTCGAAGCCGATGAAGTGCGCGACCGAACCGATCTTCCAGTCGAACGCGCTCATCCATACGGTGAACAGCCACGGAAATACGATAACCGCGCCGACTACGACCAGCGCGGGAACGATGAACAGGATGTAGCTGCGCTGCCGGCGGGCGAGAAAGCCCGGGCGCGGCACTACCGTTGAAGTGTTCGCGCTCATCGAGTCAAGATGGAATTACTGCGCCGATGGCGGTAGAGAACGAACCCCTCTCCGTTTGGGAGAGGGGCAGGGGTGAGGGCATTGGCAGCCGCGCTACGCCTTCTCGCTCTTGTCCAGCACCGGCTGGAACTCGGCGGTCGCTTTCTTGAGTTCGGTGGCCGGATCGGCGCCGTTGATCATGTTGGTCAGCGCAATGCCGAAAGTATCGCGGAACTCGGTGACCGGCGAGATCACCGGCAACCCGGGCTGCGCGATCTTCGCCGATGCGAGCATGCATTCCACCCATTCCTTCGGCGCCTTGAAGTCGCTCGACGCCTGTGCGGCAGCGTACGCGGACGTGCGCACCGGCGCGCCGGCCGCGGCCTGCAGCATCCGCGTCTGGTTGGCCTTGTTCGACGCCCACTGGATGTAGAACCAGGACGGTCCCTTTTTCTTGCTGTAGGTCGAGATGCCTTCGCCGTCGGCGAACAGCGCGGAGACCTGCTGCTTCGGACCCGGAGGCATCACGCCGTAGCCGACCTTCCCGACGATCCTGGATTTGGTCGGATCCTCGAGCGGCTGCGCGAAACCGATGCCGTCGAGCCACATCGCGGCCTTGCCCTGGCTGAACAGGCTCTGCGATTCGTTCCAGTTGAATCCCGCCACACCCTGCGGGCCATATTTCGACAGCAGCGCCTGATACATCTTCGCAGCGTCGATCGCCTCCGGCGTGTCGGTCATCAGCTTGCCGTTCTTGTCGACGAATCCACCGCCATATCCGAGCAGGAAGCTGCTCCACACCGGAACGTTGGCGTTCTTCAACCCGCGACCGACGAATCCGGAGACGCCCTTGGCCGGGTCGTTGAGCTTCGCGGCCGCGTCGAGCATCTCGGCGAACGACTTCGGATAGGCGAGGCCCTTGGCGGCGAACAGTTCCTTGTTGTAGTAGAGGACCCACGGGTCGAGGTTGAACGGCAAGGCTCATTCACGCGGCCATCCGGCTCGACCGCATAGAACAGTCCGCCCTTGGCGAAATCGGCGAAGTCGAGATCCGGCGCCGCCATCGTCTTGTCGTTGATGTACGGGCGCACGATCCGCGAGCCAATTATTCTTGGCGAACTGCCGCTTCTGCACGTGGTACGACAAGCCGATGACGTCGAAGCTCGGGTTGCCGGAGTTGAACTCGATCACCGCTTTCTGGCGCTGTTGCTGCTCGGGGACCATCTCCGAGCCGATCTGGATACCGGTCAGGTCCTCGAACTCCTTGTGATACTTGGAAAGCAGGTCGCCGCGCGGGCTCTTGACCAGGAGGATCTCGATCTTCTCTCCCTTGAAGCGCTTCCAGTCGAAGGCCGCTTGCGCCTGCGCCTCGAGCAGCGATGCGCCGGGAACGGCGCCAAGCGCCGCCGCGCCGAGCCCTGCCTGAAGCAAGCGGCGACGCGTGTTGTCGGTGGAATCGTCACGGAAGTGATCGGTCATGCGGTCCTCCTACGGAAAGTGGTCATGCAGGCCGGCGCCGTACCGACGTTGCGGTCGGCGTTCGTGGAAATGATACCCGACTGGGGCTATCCCGGGTGCGCGCTCCAGCATTCGCGCTTGGGCGGCCCGTTGCGCTCACGGCCGTCCTTCGCGCTCAGGCCGCGTCGCGCTCCTTCGACAGTCCGGCGCGGGCGACCGACGCAAGCCACGCGCTGCGCGCTTCGCGGTCCAGCGGTACCAGCGGCGGGCACAGTGCATCCCACGCCGGGTTGCCCGTCAGTTCCGCGAGCAGCGCCTTGAACGCCGCGAATATCGGCACGCGCCCCGTCAGCGCGACGAACGCCTCCACGCTCGCCAACTCGTCCTTGGCGCCCGTCGTCTGCGCGAAGTCGTGGAGCCGGCGCACCAGTCGCGGATACAGGTTGGCGACGCCGCAGATGGTGCCCGCGCCGCCTGCGGCAAGCGCGGCGGGCAAGTGAGGTTCGTGCCCCACGAACACCGACAGGTTGCGAAAGCGCTCGAGCAGGTTGCGCGTATGGGTCCAGTTGCCTTCGCTGTCCTTGATGCCCGCCAGGATGCCGGGATAGGTCGTGGCGAGCCTTGAAATGACGTCGTGCGGGACGGGTACGCCGGTGATCTGCGGGATATGGTAGAGATAAAGACGGAAGCGCGCGTCGGCCACGCCGTCGATGAGCCGCGCGTAGCTCGCGTAGATGCCTTCTTCGCTCGGGCCTTTGAAGAAAAACGGCGGCAGGACCAGCGCGCCCACGCATCCCGCGCCTACCGCGTGCCTGGTGAGTTCGATCGTGTCCGCGAGTGCCGCGCAGCCGGTGCCGACGACGACGCGTGTCGGCGCAATGCCGGCGGCAAGCAGCGCATCCAGTCCCGTGCGGCGCTGCGCGACTGAAAACGATTGTCCTTCGCCGGTCGTGCCGAACGGCGCGACGCCATCGACCCCGGCCGCGAACAAGCGCTCGACGTGCGCGGCGAGCAGGCGAGCGTCGGGCGCGCCCGCAGCGTCGAGCGGCGTCAGGGTCGCGCACCACACGCCACGAATGCGGTCAGCCATGGGCGAGCCCCGCCGAAAAATTCGAGTAGCACATCGTATGCATCCCTCTTCTAGTAGACGTGCCGCTGCAGACCGGCGCGCAGCAGGATCGTCGTTGCGATTTCCTCGATCGACTTGGTCGTCGTGTCGAGCATGGTAATCGACTCGCGCTGCATGAGTTGCTCCGCCTCGCGCACTTCGTAGCGGCAGTTGTCGAGCGTGGCGTAGGAGCTCCCGGGCCGTCGTTCGCCGCGAATCTGCCGCAGCCGTTCCGGATTGATGGTCAGCCCGAACAGGCGATCGCGATACGGCAACACCGAGGCCGGCAGTTTCTTGTCGGCGAAGTCGTCCGGCGTGAGCGGAAAGTTCGCCGCGCGAATGCCGAACTGCAGTGCGAGGTAGAGTGTCGTCGGCGTCTTGCCGCAGCGCGAAACGCCGACCAGGATAACCTGCGCCTTGGACAGGTCGCGCGTCGTCGCGCCGTCGTCGTGCGCCTGGGCGAAGTTGACGGCCTCGATGCGCGCAAAATATTCGTGGCTGTTGGCGATGCCGTGCGATCGGCCCGCAGCGTGCGACGATTTCGCCTTCAGCTCCGATTCGAGCGGCGCGATGAACACCTGGAACAGGTCGAGCACCATCGCATTCGCACGGCCGAGCTGCGCGCTCATCGCTTCCTCGACGATCGAACTGAAGACCAGCGGCCGCTGGCCTTCGCTGGCGGCGACTTCGTCGATCCGGCGCAGAACGCCTTCGATCTTGTCCGGTGTGTCGACGAAGGGGATCGTCTCGCGCTGAAAATTCAGGTCCTCGAATTGCGACAGCAGGCTGTTGCCGAGCATTTCGGCCGTGATGCCGGTGCGATCGGAAACAAAGAAAACCGTCCGGCGATCCGGCATCGTCACCAGTCCTTCCAGACGGGCGCGAGACCCGCGGGCAGGTCCGGCATGTCGCCCAGGTCGACCCAGCTCTCGCCGGGACCGTGGTAGTCCGACCCCGACGACGCAAGCAGGCCGTACACGCGGGCGTGCCGCGCAAATTCGCTGATCTGCGCTTGCGAATGGCTCGAGGACAGCACTTCGATCGCGTTGCCGCCGGTATCCCGGAATTCGCCCAGCAGCTGGCGCATCTGGGCAGAATCGACAGCGTAGCGACCGGGGTGCGCCAGCACCGATTGCCCGCCCGCGGCGCGGATCCAGCCGAGCGCCTGCGACAGCGTCGCCCACTGGTGGCTGACGTAGCCTGGCTTGCCCGCGGTCAGGTACCGCTGGAAGGCGGTCTTGGCGTCGCGGACATGTCCAGTCTCGACCAGAAAGCGCGCAAAGTGCGTGCGGCCAATGAGACGCTCGTTGGTGACATAGGCAGCAGCGCCTTCGTAGGCACCGGCGATGCCCGCGTCCGCCAGCGAATCGGCGATGCGCCGTGCGCGCTGGTCGCGGCCGGTGCGTATGGTGGCGAGACCTTCCTGCAGTTCTTGGCAATCCGGGTCGATGCCCAGCGCGACGACGTGCAGCGTGACGTCGTGCCAGCTCACCGAGAGCTCGGCGCCGTCGACCAGGCGCAAGCCCGCTTCCATTGCCGCGGCACGTGCTTCGGCGAGGCCGCTGGTCTCGTCGTGGTCGGTCAGCGCCAGCACGTCGACGCCACGGCTGGCAGCGCGCCGGACGACCTCAGCCGGCCGCAGCAGGCCGTCCGAATGGGTCGAGTGGCAATGCAGGTCGTAACGGGGCATGGAAGGCTTGGTCGCCAGTGCGGGAAGCAAATTTCGACATGGTGCGCATGCATTCTAACAAGACCGCCGGCAGCCAACCCGAAGGTCCTTCGACTCCGTGGCTAAGCGTTTGGTGGACCACAATCGCACGCGGAAACCGTGTCCATTCGGCGGGCCGGCGCAGCCGTTCGCCGGATACCCTTGCGCTTCGCCCGGGTTTGATCAACAATTATGCCAATGTATTTGGGGGCGCCGCTGCGGTCTGGTTGCGCATACGAAGTCTGGTCCAACAACAAAGACGATAAATCCGTGAAACTCTTTGAGCGTGTACTCAATCCGCGCGAGATCCGGCGGCGCCTTGGCCTGAATCAAGAGCAGTTCTGGACGCAGATCGGTGTGACGCAAAGCGGTGGTTCGCGCTATGAGAGCGGGCGCGAGATGCCGAAGCCTGTGCGCGAATTACTGCGCCTGGTGCATGTCGAGCAAATCGATTTGTCGCAGGTGAAGCGCGTGGACTTCGAGATCATCAGCTACCTCAAGGAATCGCATCCCGATCTGTATCGGAGCCTGCGTCGCGCCGTGCGCAGCAAGCATCGCCGACCCGAGGGCGAACCGGCGGTGCTTGCGGACGAGGCCTTCATGGCCAAGCACGGCGGCGAAACCAACGGCGACCTGCTGGACGACGCGACCGGACCCAACTAGGGCAGGCCCAGTGCCCGGGCCGCGGTTCGCCGCGGCCGCCCCGCGCTTCTTGCGGCGCAACAAAAGTTTCCTGAGTCCCGAAGGCACACGCTAGAATCCAGCCCGGCGTGCGACGGCGATCGTGCCTGCGCGCAATGGATGGAGAAAGCGGCATGAACGACCGTCGGCGAGTCATCCGGCTCGACCAATTAGGCATGGGCGACCTGGCGCAGGTCGGCGGAAAGAACGCATCCCTGGGCGAAATGATCGGGCAGCTCGCCGCCAAAGGCGTGCGCGTCCCGGGCGGTTTTGCGACGACCGCATTCGCCTTCAGGGAGTTCATCGACGCGGCAGGACTTGCCGCTCGAATCGACGCAGCGCTCGCCGGCCTCGACATCGACGACGTCAATGCGCTGGCTCGAACTGGCGCCGAGCTGCGCGGATGGATCGAAGCGGCGCCGCTCCCGGACCAACTGGTGGCCGAGGTCGCGGCCGAATACGCGGCATTGAACCGCGAAAGCCCCGGCATCACCGTCGCCGTGCGCTCGTCGGCGACCGCCGAGGACCTGCCCGAGGCTTCGTTCGCAGGGCAGCAGGAAACATATTTAAATATCAATGGATTGGACAACGTTCTTAATGCCATAAAGAAGGTATTTGCTTCGCTCTACAACGATCGCGCCATCGCCTATCGCGTGCATCAGAACTTTCCGCACGGGGAGGTCGCGCTGTCGGCCGGCGTGCAGCGCATGGTTCGGAGCGACCAGGGTGCGGCCGGGGTCATGTTCACGCTCGATACCGAATCGGGATTCGACCAGGTGGTGTTCATCACCTCGGCCTACGGACTCGGCGAGACCGTTGTCCAGGGGGCCGTGAATCCCGACGAGTTCTACGTCTACAAGCGAAACCTGAGCGAAGGCCGGCCGGCGATTCTGCGCAAGACCGTCGGCGACAAGGCGCTCAGGATGATCTTCGCGCAGGACCCCAGCGCCGGCAAATCGGTCACCACCGTGGACGTGCCTGCGGCCGACCGGATTCGCTTTTCGATCACCGATGCCGAGGCCGAGGAACTCGCGCGCATCGCGCTCATCATCGAGCAGCACTACGGCCGCCCGATGGACATCGAATGGGGACGCGACGGCGTCGACGGGCGGATCTACATCCTGCAGGCGCGGCCCGAGACCGTGAAGTCGCGCGCCACGGGCGCGGAGCAGTTGCGCCGCTACCGGCTCAACCGGCGTTCGGAAGTACTGGCGAGCGGGCGTGCGATCGGCCAGAAAATCGGGCAGGGCCCGGTGCGCCTGATTCGATCGGCCGCCGAGATGGACAAGGTCAATCCCGGCGACGTCCTGGTGACCGACATGACCGACCCGGATTGGGAACCGGTGATGAAACGCGCGGCCGCGATCGTGACCAACCGCGGCGGCCGCACCTGCCACGCCGCGATCATCGCGCGCGAACTGGGCATACCCGCCGTTGTTGGCTGCGGCGATGCGACTACCGTCCTCAAGGAGCAACAGGCAGTCACTGTGTCCTGCGCCGACGGCGACACCGGACATATCTACGACGGCCTGCTCGAGATCGACATCGTCGACGTCGCGATGGACAAGATGCCCACGGCACCCACCAAGATCATGATGAATGTCGGCAACCCGGAGCTTGCCTTCGAGTTCCGCCGCCTGCCCAACGAGGGTGTCGGCCTCGCCCGGCTCGAATTCATCATCAATCGCAACGTCGGCGTGCATCCCAAGGCGCTGATCAACTTCGACACGCTGCCGGCGGATCTCAAGCAGGACGTCGCCCGGCGGATCGGTGGCTACGCGGGACCCACCGAGTTCTACGTCGCCAAGATCGTCGAAGGCGTGGCGACCATCGCCGCGGCCTTCTGGCCGAAGAAGGTGATCGTGCGACTGTCCGATTTCAAGTCGAACGAATATTCGAACCTGGTCGGTGGATCACGCTACGAACCGCACGAAGAGAATCCGATGCTCGGTTTTCGCGGCGCATCGCGTTATATCGCGCCGGAGTTCTACGACTGCTTCCAGCTCGAATGCCAGGCGCTCAAGCGCGTGCGCGACGACATGGGTTTCACCAATGTCGAGGTCATGGTGCCGTTCGTGCGCACGCTGACCGAGGCGAAGGAAGTCATCGGCCTGCTCGCCAGGAACGGCCTCGAGCGTGGCGGCAACGGCTTGCGCGTGATCATGATGTGCGAGATTCCGTCCAACGCGATACTCGCGGATCGATTTCTGGAGCACTTCGACGGCTTTTCCATCGGTTCCAACGACATGACGCAACTCACGCTCGCGGTCGACCGCGACGCCGGGGGCGCCATCGCCTCGACCTTCGACGAACGCGACGATGCGGTCAAGGCGATGCTGTCGATGGCGATCGGTGCCTGCCGCAAGGCCGGCAAGTACGCAGGCATCTGCGGCCAGGGTCCGTCCGACCACCCGGAACTCGCGCAATGGCTGGTGGAACAGCACATCGAGAGCATGTCGCTCAATCCGGACACCGTGCTCGAGACCTGGCTCGCGCTGGCAAAGGCCAATCCGCGCTAGGTCTAAGCATCGCGCCTCATCCGTTCGTCTGATTGACGCGCGGCGAGGGCAGGGTGCTCAATCGCGGCGACGTGAACTCCGCCCGCGACGATAAGCATCGATCTGCATGCATCGCGCATCGCCGGTGCGCTGACGCTGGCGTGCGTCGTCGCAACTGCGGCTCTCGTCGCATGGCTGCCTGCGCCAGTGTGGTTGCGTATGTGCAGCGCGGCGGCGTTCGGAGTCTATGGCGTGATGCTCGCCCGGTCCTGGGCCCAGCGCTCCACGCAAAGCGCGGTGAGTTGCTGTCGAGCTGGACGCCGGTCGCCGTATCGCAGTCATCGAGCGCAATGGGCGCCGAACCGAAGGCGAAGTGCGGGATGATTCCTACGTGGGTGCCGCGCTGACGACGATCGTGTGGCGCCCGGCGGGAGCGCGCCGTTCACGCACGATTGCCATCGTCCCGGACATGCTGCCGGTAGAGGACTTCCGTCGGTTGCGCGTGCTGCTGCGGCTGGGGCGAGCTACGTCGTCGGCTGCAGCCACGCCTGCGCGTCGATGATCGCGCCGCTTTCGGCCTTTGGCTGCCCGGCGAGCAGGTAGAGATACAGCGGCACGAACGCGTCGGGAGGCGGCAGGCGCGCGTTGTCATCGCCGGGGTGCGTCTGCGCCCGCAGCGGCGAGCGCATGGGGCCGGGAACGATGCCGTTGACGCGCAGTGCAGGCACGTTCTCCCACTCGTCGGCCAGGATGGTCAGCAGCGCGGACAGCCCGGCCTTGGCCACTGCGTACGCCCCCCAGTAGGCCTTGGGTTCCTCGCCGCGCGTGTCCAGCGTGAACACGACACTCGCGTCGGACGCCGCGCGCAGCAGCGGCAGCAGCGAGCGCGTCAATCCGAACGGAGCGAGCAGATTGATGCGCAGCGTGGCAAGCCATGCATCGAAGGCCTGATGCTCGATCGGGCCCAGCGCGCCCAGGTGCACCGCGGTGTGCACGATGGCGTCGATGCGTCCGTGCTGCGCTTGCAGCGCGCTGGCGACGTTACCGAAGTCCTCGGCCTTTGCCGTTGCCAGATCGAGCGGCAGGATCGTGGGCTCCGGACTGCCGTCCGCCACGATCTCGTCGTATATCGATTCCAGTTTGCGTACGACGCGGCCATGCAGTACGACGGTCGCACCGCGTTTCGCACAAGCAAGGCTAAGCGTGCGGCCGAGTCCGCCGCTGGCGCCTGTGACGAGCACCACGCGACCGGCAAGATCGGCAATGGATGCAGCGACGGGCGAGGGTAGTGGCATCGGCGGCTTCGTGCAAAAAGCAGCCGATGATAGCGGAATTCCGTGGGCCGCCATGGCTACGAGCGCCCCATGGTTTGCCATGCCGCCAGCCCAAACGCTATAATTGATGGTTGGCTCTGGGGCTATAGCTCAGCTGGGAGAGCGCTTGCATGGCATGCAAGAGGTCAGCGGTTCGATCCCGCTTAGCTCCACCATCAGTCCTTCGCAACAACCGCCTCGTCCCCATCGTCTAGAGGCCTAGGACATCGCCCTTTCACGGCGGTAACCGGGGTTCGAATCCCCGTGGGGACGCCATACAAATCAATTAGTTATTAACGGTAGGCCTCCCAATTCCGAGGCCGTTCCCGTTTGCTTACCGTCAGGCGTTGTCGCTCGCCAGCCTTGAGGGCTCGCGCCCGTCCCCGCGGAGTGCAGCAAGTACGCAAGATTATTGATGCGGCCTTGTGGCACCGCCACTTTGCCGCCACAAGCTGGGTACGGCTGGCCCCGAACAGGAGTGCGATCGGCCGGCCATGCCGTGGACGTGATGGCGCTGAATAACACGACCAACCACACGCGCCACATCGACATGTTCCACATCATCGACATAACCGTCGTCCTTTCTTCTGGGGACGATAGCCCCGAATAAGGATCCTCTTCGGTCAGCATAATATCCAATTTTAGGACCGGAGGGGAGCGAACCGGTTCCTGACAAGAAGGATAGGAAATCCAACGCCACGACGCGTCATCACAAGCAGCGTAGTACGTCTTGACTTGCCCAGAGCGACGGGGAGCCGAAGCGCTCCGGCGTCGCGGCGGGGCCACGGTGACACCGGGTGCGAGTGTTTTGCAAGTGTCGGCGCGAATCGCGCCGCGTAGCGGGCGGCCGCAGGCACGCGCCGGTACTCCGGTTCCGGCTGGGCGTGGGGGTCGAAGGTACCCGCCCCGGCATTCGGCAGGTCCCATAGTGGCGGGCCCCACAGGCCGGGGCGATCCAAGCTGGTGCCGCCGGCTCGCCCAGATGGACGAGGATGTCGTGGATGGTGGACGGTTCGGTGATGAAGGCGATGACGCGCAGGATCGCGTTGAAGGACTTGGCTTGGTTCGGTTGCAATTTTTTCCGGAAGCCAAAGGGTCCCAGCCGCTGCAGCGTCTGCGGGAATCGTCGCCGACCAGTTATTCGGCCGCGTGGAGGGCATCCATCGGTGCTGAAGTGGCCCAAACTGTAGCGGTCGCGGGCCCGACCAGTGGCACGTAAAGCATCCGCCGACGCGTTCCGGTGTCGCGGGTTGAAGTGGTCGGGGAGCATGCGCCAAGGCTATCATTGTGTTGCTTCCGTAGGAATCAAACTGCCGCCGATCCGAGCAGCGTGAGACAGGCATTTTTCTTTCTACCTTAAAGGACAAAAAACATGACTATCTGGAACGATATCGTTAGAACCGGTGCTGCGGTCGCAACTGGCGGCTTGTCTGAAGTAGTGCTCGATGCTGCCGCGGGACCACAAGAGACTGCGCCTCCGCCGGCCGCAGACTCTCCGGCAACGGGCTCTGGTGGTATTGGTTTTGGTGGTGGTCCGATCGGCAAATTGTTTCCGGGGCTTCTCGGGGGTGAGCGCTTCCGGCGCAGCTTGCGGTTGCTCCCGCTACGAACTCAAGCCGCCTTTCCTTCTAGACAATACGACCGGTGAAGTGTGGGTGTATGACGAACACACGAAGCATTTTGGGATGGTCGAAGTCGAACGCTCACCCGTCGCGAAGTCGGTCCTGAATCTGATCGGCGCCAAGGTAGCCCTGGACCTGCGCCACAGCTTGAAAAGGACGGCCTCGTCGTAAATCGTGCGCAATACACAAAACTCGCGCCCTTCGTCGACGACACTATGAAGGCTGTTGATCACCATTTGGAAAAGATGCGGCAACCGTAGCACGCCATGTGCGGCCGCTACGAACTGAACGAAACACCGGCGCGTCTTGGCTCGCTACTCGCTCGAGCTCGGCCACCTTAAAAATTCCGCAGAACGCCGACGTGCGTCCGACGACGACAAATCCGGTCATCCCGCTCCGCGATGGCAAGCGCATCGCATCGATGCGCAAGTGGGGCATCGTGCCGTTCTGGGCGAAGGACCCGAAGGCGATCAGCACGCCGTTCAACGCGCGCAGCGAGGAAGCCTACGCGAAGCCGATGTTCCGCGGCCCGTTCAAGTCCAAGCGCTGCCTCGTGCCGGCGACCGCGTTCTTTGAGTGGCAGGTAGTTCCAGGCCAGAAAAAGAAGCAGAAGACCCGCATCGCCCGCGCAGACGGTGACCTGGTCACGCTCGCCGGACTATATGACGGCGGCGGCGACGAATGCAGGTGACTGAAGATCCGAGGACAGTCTCGATCACTGCCCGGTTGATACGCTCGGCAATATAAATTCCGTGTCCGCGACGATCTATCCCCAGCGTTCGGCTCATGCTCGATCGTGGGCTACTGCTTCGGCATCCGATCGAGCGGCGGCTGTGCGAAGAGGTGCACCTGAACCTGGCGTATCGCTGGTTCTGCCGGCTGGGCTTGGAAGATCCCGGTGCCGGATCACTCGACGTTCTCCAAGAATCGGCATGGCCGCTTCCGCGACAGCGACACCCTGCGATTCGTGTTCGAGCAGGTCCTGGAGCGCTGCGTGCCGGAGGGGCTGGTGAGTGGCGAAGGGTTCGCGATCGATGCGAGCTTGGTGAAGGCCGATGCCAACCGCCAGCGCGGTGTGCCCGGCGCCGAGGCCGACTGGTCGAACCCGCATCGATCAGCCGCCCGGTGCGCGAGTATCTGGCAGCGCTGGATCAGGCCGAGGTCGAGAAGAACACACCGAAGAACATCTCGCTGACCGATCCGGCGGCGCAATGGAGCGCCGCCTGGGGACCGGCGTTCTACGCCTACTCGACGAACTACCTGGTCGACACCGCCGCGGGAATCGTCGTCGACGTTGAGGCGACGCCTGCCCATAAGATCGACGAGATCAACGCGACCAAGACGATGATCGATCGGGTCGAGAAGCGTTTTGATCTCAAGCCCGAGCGGCTGATCGGCGACACCAATTACGGGACCGCAGAGATTCTGGGGTGGATGGTCGACGAGAAAGCCATCGAGCCGCATGTGCCGGTGTGGGACAAGACAGCAACGCAACGACGACACGCTGTCCAGCAGCGACTTTCAGTGGAACGAACAGGCCGACGAATACCGCTGTCCGCAAGGACACGCGTGCGCAGCGAGTGGCGCGCGTTCAAGAACCCGCGCACGCACGTCACCAAGGCCGACACGATCATCTATCGGTCCAGTCAGTCCGACTGCGCAACGTGCCCGATGAAAGCCCGCTGCTGTCCGAACACGCCGGTTCGCAAGATCGTGCGCAGCATCCATGAAGCGGCCGCGACGTCGCGCGCGAATCCAAAACTGCTGCATACCAGCGCTCACGCTACCAACGCAAGAAGGTCGAGATGCTGTTCGCGCACCTCAAGCGAATCCTCAAGCTGGATCGCTTGCGCCTACGAGGCCTCAGCGGTGCCAGCGACGAGTTCCGCTGGCTGCTACGGTTCAAAATCTACGGCGACTGGCGAAGTGGTTGGCCCGGAAGGACCGCTGGCTCCAGGCATCAGTGCGCCCGCCTGAGGCGAACGCCCATCGACATCCGACCAGGGCCCTAGAACCCGGCTGAATCACCGCAAACAGCGGGCAAAGCGCTCGACCACCTGGCTAGCGCTCTCCAATTCCCCCGGTCGTACACCGAGTTTTTCAAATGTAAGGGACTTCCCCGTCCCGAAGCGACGTTGAAGTCGCACGGCATCGAGTGCCAAGATTGAGGTTCTGAGTCTTCAATCTGAACAGGAGGGGAAGTCGTGGAAAAGCTTACTACGGTTGGCATCGATCTCGCAAAGGATGTCATTGCGGTGTGCGTGTTGGATGTGCATGGTGCGGCTATAGAACGGCGTGTTCTTAGACGCGACGCGTTCGAGCGATGGGCAGAACAATTGCCGGCGAGCAATGTGGCCATGGAGGCGTGTGGTTCGGCCCATCACTGGGGTCGCTGGTTTGCCGCACGCGGTCACACGGCGCGGCTGATTGCAGCCGAGTTCGTCGTGCCGTTCCGCAAAGGCGGCAAGAATGACACCGCGGACGCGGAGGCCGTCGCCATTGCCGCGCGGCAACCGACGATGCGCTTCGTTCCGATCAAGACTGTCGATCAGCAAGCGATCCTAGCGTGGCACAGTGTGCGCGAGGGCTGGAAGGAAGAACGCACGGCGCTGCTGAACCGGATGCGAGGACTGCTCGCCGAATACGGGGTCGTCATCGCTCGCTCTGCCGATCGGTTCTTGGCCGCACTTCCCAAGCTGAGCGAAGACGCCAGGCTTCCCGATCCGGTGCGTGCCCTGCTGCTGGAGGCCCGCGAGCAATTCGCGGCGTTGCACGCCCGTCTGGCGCGCTGTGACGCGCAAATCGCTGCTCATGCCAGAAACAGTCCTGCGGCGCAGCGCGCGGGCGAACTGCTAGGCGTTGGCCCCGTCACCTCGAGCGCGCTGGTCGCGACGGTTCCCGATGCCAGGGTCTTCAGGAACGGCCGCCAGTTTGGCGCCTGGCTCGGCCTCACGCCGCGACAGCACAGCTCCGGCGGCAAGACGCGACTGGGACGGATCAGCTTGCGCGGCAACGTCTACCTGCGCACCCTGCTGATTCAGGGTGCCCGCAGTACGCTGCAGGCAGCCATCAACACGGAGCCATCACGAGCCAGTCGATTACAGCGCTGGATCATCGAGCTCTATGGTCGCAAGGGCTACTACAAGACTTTAATCGCCATCGCCAACAAGCATGCCCGCATCCTCTGGGCCATGCTCGCCAAGGACGAACGTTACGATGCCGCGGCTTGGCAGCGGCACCCCATGAACCAGCCACCGCTCGCCGGCAACGCATAAGCCCCATCAACCACCGAAGAAGGGCTGCTCCACGCGATAGCAAGACGAGGTCAGACCGAACGAGAGACGAGCCCGGCTATTCTGTTGGCGAGCATTCCACCCGGCACCGGCGATCACCGTTGCCGCGCTACGCCGAACTTCAAATAGGGTTCTCTCGGGCGGCTTATATCGTGGCCCGCGCACATCATCGTTGCGCAACAAGGCCGTTTGCAAAGACGCAGTCTGTTCCTTCGTCTACCGTCGCGCCCGCAGCCATCACCTGACAACTGCCATGCCGCCTTCAACTGGTCCGCCCCAACCAATGCAGCTTGACTCGCTGGGGAAGTCCTTGCAAACAGAATAGACCCCTGTCGCTCATTTAGCTGCGCTGAAAGCTGATGCTCAGCATGCGGCGATTCATTGCGTAGGTATAGCGGGGCTCCCGCGACGATAGAGACCGTAAGCGTCAATACGACGCCGCAGTCGCGGAAAAGCCGATCCCGAACGACATTGAATCCGTCTTGCCCCCAAGGGGGTTGGGGGCGTAATTTTCCCCCGCGGCGTCCCAGATCTGAACGTCCGGTGCGAGCAGCGAACTGATCAACGGGTTGGTTAGCAACTCAGAGATCCCGATCACGCCGTCCCCCGCCTGCGCCACCGTTCCATCGGGATTCATCGTTCCAGCGGTGTCGAACACTTTCCCTATTGGCGATTTGGGGTCGTTCTGGAGCATATTGTTCATCAGGGCAGCAAGCGCTGGAAGGAACGTGTTTTGAACGTCTGCCTGCTTCAGCGAGCCGGTGAGTTGTCCGGTCGGAATCGTTGCTCCGTTTACGGCGACGTCGAAGGCCAGTTGAAGACCCTGGATGGGCAGTTTGGCGTCGATGCCCGGGCCGAGGGGTATCAGAATGTCGCGGTTCACTAGCACGCCGCCGGTCCGTGGATCGTCCGACACGAACCGCCCAGCTGCGATACGTCCTTCCAATGTTACCGGCGGGACACGTGCGTCGATCGTGTAGACATGCTGTGCAGGCTTGATTGGAATGCCGGCAAAGAGCGTGACCGCGGCGCGCTGATCAGAGGCGGGCGTCGCAAACTCGGTCGCCAAAGTAAGCAACAGGATTGGGCCTCCCGCTTGCAGCCCGGCATCGATAGATTTCTGAAGGCCGAACTTCTGCGCTTCCAGGATGATGACCACGTTGGCGAAGACGTTATCCGGTCGACCGTCGCCGTCGATGTCAGAGGCGAAATTCTGCTGGTTCGTCGGAAGGCGCAATGCGTCTAAAACGAATTGGAATGACGCGGACGGCTTCGTCAAAGATGGCGTCGGGCTGGGCGCAATGGTCGGCGCTCCACTCTTGCTAGCGACGGTCACCCCGAGGCCGAGAAACGGCGCCAGTGCTCCGAGGCCATCCGCCTTCAAAGCTGCAAACGCAACCCGGACAGTGTCCGCGTCCCCCTGCAATTCAACGACTACGTCTCCCCGCTGCAGCCGAACTGTCAACTCGCCAGCCATTTTGGTTCACCTCCCTAGATGAGCTCCAATTCAACGGATGGACCGGAAGTCGCCATGCCTGTTTTCCGAGTAAAGCGTTAGAGCACCTGTTCAGCAACCCACTGGTGGCCTAGCATCGCCCGCGCCCGCATGTGCCAGTCGCCCAACAATGTTAGCCTCTGCGAATGCGTAGCGCCAGTTTGTTGAGCGAGCATCCCTGACCCGCACTGCGCAAAAGGCAACGAGGCTCTGCGGGCGTCCGGTATGACCCGATATAGTCCAGCCTTGTGAATGCTTAGCCACCAAACCACAAGCTGTCGTACTGGTGCACGTGATCGCTTCGTCCGACAATTGCGCCGTGGCGAACATCCTGCGCTGCGTCCTGCAGCGACTCGCCACGCGCAGCGACTTCGATGGACCCACCGGAACTGCCTTGGTTGCCATCCCCGGAGGGGGCGCGCCAGGTGCGCGTCGAGGTTTCATGCGGACTCCACCTGAGCCGAGGCGAGCCTAACTAGGTATACGGACGGCGGTTCGATAATGATGCGACGCTTTCCCAGCTTAAGAGAGCGCGGTCGCAGGTCGTCGGGGAGATTGTAAAAAGTCGCCCTGCTGAAATCGCAGGCTGCGCAGTAAGACGGGACCGACCAGCCGGCGCGATCGGTCGTCGTTGTGGCATTTAGCATAGGGTCTCCGATGGTTACGGCGGACCGTCGTGGTCGCCTGTAACCCATCGTAGCCACATGGAAAATTCACGCCATTGCGTGATCAGACTCAGGCTGAATCTGATTTGGCAATAGCTCGGAGGCGCGAGAACTTCGTGCGCCTGAAATTCCCATGAATCGCAGGCTCTGAAAGCCGTAGTCGGTGACGCAGTCCAGGAGCGACGGCTTCGAGCTCGTCAGGGATTGCGGTCGCGTAGCGGTGCAACACGGCTTTCGCAAAATTAACGTATGCGCCGCCGACAACTCCAGCATTGACGCTCACACCAGGCGCCTCGTCAAATACTTCAAGCCACGCGCCATTCAGTTCTCCGAAAAAATGGGTGAGGTGTATATCGCCTGAGTGTCTTGGCTCGCGCCTTTTGCCCGGCCCAATCTTCGTTTTCCTTAGTGCCACCTTTCTCATTTCTTGGTCGCGTCCGGCAATAGCCATCTTCCTAAGCAGTTCAACGCCAACAAGAATGCGGGCTATTGCGTCGTCGACCAGTCCGAATTTGTCTTCCTCCGACACGACAGCCGCTAGATTGAAGGTATCGCGCAACCGGTCCGAATATCTGAAGGCGTGCCTCTTCATCGCGTCGAGCGTAGCAACTGTGAAGTGTCCCGCATCCTTGTCGAAATGCTTCAGGAGTGCAGTTGCCTCTTGAGCAATCCCACTAAAGCGCTTCTTCATTTGTGATGGAGGGATTCGATGCGTTCCTATTAGACGAGTTACAATGTAGTTGTGAAGTGCACCATTGAGCGTGGCGGCCAAACGATTGCGCCCTGCACGCGACAGACTTCTCCCGCTGGCCTTAAGTGCCCGAATACTCACCTGCGCAGTGTCGCGGCAAGCACCCGTGACCGGAACCTAGTCGAGCGTAGTCAAGCGCACTGCGTCAGGCAATGCGGTCGCTGGTTCGCCGGCCGAAAGTGCGCGCTTTGCAAAGCCGGGAATATCGGACCCGGCGCAATGAAGCTACAAAGACGCACCAGTCGCAGGGGCTACTTCAGTTGCCGCGAAGACCGAGAGCTGAAGTAGATCTTTGCGCTGAATCGTAGCCAGGGCGAGGGCAACGGCGGAGGGCAAGATAAAAGGTGGCGGCACGCGCCGGCCGCAAGGGCTTGTCTGCACATGGATTTGTACGGCACGGGAAAATTCATGCGGCGTGCCGCGCAAACAACGATACCGGCGTGTGCGTTAACGGTGCTGCGTGCCGTCTACGATCGGCTGCGCTTTGGTACTAGCGAGGTCAGAAAATGTCGAATCAGTGATCGGGCGCGCATCCGTGCGCTATTCCTCTTATGCGGTCGCTGTTTGGCTCGGGGCAAGGCTCTGCACGCATTTGCGTTGATCTGGAGCAAGGTTGATTTTTGTCGATGCACGTACTGTTCGTACGGCACACCTGTGTGTTTGCGTCGGGATCAGCAAAAGGAATTGGGATGGTCATCTTGCAGTGGTTACCGAAGGTCAGGTCGCGGGCGAGGGCGATAACTGTGCTCGGCGTCCTATTGATGGGTGTGTCGCTAGCCGCTTGCGACCAAAGTAAGGAGGCCGATAAGGCCAAACAGGCGGCTGCCGCGCCGCCGCCTCCGGCGGTAGTCGTTGCCGAGGTCATCCAGAAGACGGTACCGATCTACAGCGAGTACGTTGCGCAGATCGAGGCGAAGGAAACGGTGGAGATCCGCGCCCGCGTGCAGGCGTACCTCGCCGCGCAGCACTTCACCGAGGGCACGATCGTCAAGAAGGACCAGCTGCTGTTCACCCTCGACCCGCGCGAATACGAAGCGAAGCTGCAGCAGGCCAAGGCGCAACTCGAGGGTGCCCAGGCGAGACTCGGCAAGGCCGAAACCGACGAGCGGCGCCTGAAGCCGTTGGCCGAGCGGCGGGCCGTGCCGCAGCAGGACTACGACAACGCCGTCGCGAACCTGGAGACCGCCCGCGCGGGAGTCTCGGCCGCCAAAGCCGCAGTCGTCGGGGCTGAACTCGACCTAAGCTACACCACGATCCGCTCTCCGATCACCGGCCTTATCGGCAAGCGGCTGGTCGATGCCGGAAACCTCGTCGGCAAGAGCGAGGCGACGTTGCTCGACACGGTTTCGAGCGTCGATCCCATTCGCGTCGTCGGTCACCGTCAGCGAGGCGGAATATCTCCGGCTTCGGAGCCAGCAGGCGGCGGGGCGAATAGCAATCGGCGTACCGCTCGAGTTGGTTCTGGCCGACGGCAGCGTCTATCCGCACAAGGGCAAGATGGTCTTTGTCGATCGGGCCGTCGACGTCAAGACCGGCACCCTCACCGGCATCGCCGAGTTCCCGAACCCGAATGCCGTGCTGCGTCCAGGCCAATTCGGCCGCGTGCGAGCGTCCATCGAGACTGCCGAGAACGCGATCCTCATCCCCAGGCGGGCAGTTCAGGAAATCCAGGGGATGCAGACTGTGCTGGTGGTCGGGTCCGACAACATGGTGGCGCTGCGCACCATCAAGCCCGGCGCAAGCGTGGGGCAGTTGCTGGTCGTCCAGGACGGGCTCAAGCCCGGCGAAAGGGTGATCGTGGACGGGGTTCAGAAGGCCCGGCCGGGAACCAAGGTCAACCCGTCAGCCGCGCCAGCGAACAGCCCATCGGAAGCGAAGGTGGACGAGAA
>CAVSEA010000025.1:0-414698 GCA_963726915.1 uncultured beta proteobacterium | reverse complement strand
CCGTGTCGCAGCTCGAGGGTATCAACGCCAGGTTTGACGCGAAGACCGTGACGCTGGAACTTCAGGTCGCTTCAAAGGCTTTTCCAGGTACTACCGTCAACCTGGGGCCGCAACGGCGCTCTGGAGTGGTCTATCCAGCCGAGAGCAGTTTCTTTTTCAACTACGGCTTCCAATGCTAATGGCGACGACTCATTTGGCCAGCGAAACTACCAGTTCGCGACCGAGTTCGGCGCGCGCGTCGGCAACTGGCTTTTTTACAATACCACCAATGACCAATGGGGTGACGCCACCGCCGGATTCACGCGGCTGCTGACGAACCTGCAGTACGATGATCGACCGAACTTGCGACGCCTGACGCTGGGCGATTTCTTCACACCGTCGGCCAATCTGGCGAACTCGGTGCCTCTCGGCGGCGTGAGCCTGACCAAGTTCTACTCGATGGACCCGTATTTCATCCAGTTTCCGACGGCGGCGTTCAGGACCGAGGTCGCATTTCCGTCGACCGTGCAGGTCCGCGTCGACGGGAATCTTGTGGCGCAACGCCCCGTTCCCCGGGGCCGGTGGACATCACCAACATCAGTGGTGTTACAGGTGGACACAATGTATCCGTGACCATTCGTGATCCGTTCGGCCGCGAACAGGTGCTGCAGCAACCATTCTTTTTTGCCACCGATGCCGGATTGGCGCAAGGGCTGCATGAGTACAGCTATAACGTAGGCTTCCTTCGTCGTCAGTACGGCATCGAAAGCAATAACTACGGTGATCTGGCCGCTAGCGCCTTCCACCGATACGCGTTCACGAACGAGCTCACCCTCGGACTGCGTGGGCAGGCCACCAAGAGTATTTACAACATCGGTCCGTTTGGCACGTATCAGCTTCCAAGGCTGGGAATCTTTGGCGTCGGCGTCTCGGTGGGCGGGGGCGACGGCCGTTCGGGCCCCGCGACGTCGGCGGCGTATAGCTACAGCGGCAACAATTTTGGATTGAGCCTCGGCGCCCAATACCTTTCTCGCAATTTCGCGCAACTCTCCGATATCGAGCCCGGCCAGCGAACGCGCACTAATCAGTACGCGTCGGGGTCCATCTACTCGCCGAACCTTGGTACGTTCGGCGCGACCTACGCGGCGATCACCAGCTACGACGGCCCGAGCACCAAGCTCTGGAATGCTTCGTACACGCTAGGGATGTTCGAGCAGAAGGGCCTGCTCTCGCTCTCCTACACGCGCACACTCGAGCCCCAGTCGACTTCAACCTGGCTGCTTTCATTTCGGTACTACTTTGATGCCATTACGTCGGTCGCGGCGGCGATTGGTGGCACGCGCAATCAAAACACGCAAGGGATCTCGCTGGAGCGCTCGGTCCCGCAAGGCGAGGGCGTTGGCTATACGCTTACGGCTGGCCACGCTGGTGGCAACGGATCGGACGGGACCTTCGGCCGCGCTTTTGTTCAGGTCAACGCGGCAAATGCGACCTTCGGGGGCGAATATTCGCGCGCCAGCTCGCCCGAAGCGGGTGTTTCCCTGAGCAACGTATTTCTGGCGGGCAGTATCGGCTACACCGGCGGCTCGCTGTTTGCTGCCCGGCCGGTCGAAGACAGCTTTGCGCTTGTACGGCTGCCCGGCTTGGCCGATGTACCTGTGTACGCCAACAGCTGGTACGCCGGCAAGACCAACGCAGCGGGCGAAGTCGTCGCCACCAACATTAGCGCCTACTTCGACAACTTCATCGTCTTCGACGCAAAGGACTTGCCACTCGAGTACGTCTTTGCCACTCCGGAAAAGGTGATCTCGCCCATGACGCGCAGCGGCACGCTCGTTCAGTTCGCAATTCGCAAGAACCACGCTGTCGTCGGAACGCTCGTGGCGTTACGTGACGGGAAGCCGGTGCCGCTCGAGTTCCGCGAGATCGCCCTCGTGCGTGGTGATGTAGTGATTCAGTCGTTCACCGCCCGCCGCGGTGAGTTCTATGCCGAAAATGTGGAACCGGGCGAATATCAGTTGCGCGTCAACGCAGATCCACTCTGCACGGCACACATCAAGGTGCCCGATCCCGCCGATGCGATGACCGACGTGGGTACCGTGGTCTGCGAGTCGACATCCCACTAGTCGAAAGTCTGCGGTAGCGCGGCACCGCGCCTTGCCCAACCGAACTTGCCAGAGTCAGGTGCGCGCGCGCTGCACGCGCTTGACTTCGGGAATCCGGTGCAGCGCGCGCATCACGTTGGCGAGATGCTTGCGGTCGCGCACCTGAACGCTGAAGAACATGTTGAACACGGGACCTTCGTCGGGGCGCTCCATCGATACGTATTCGATGTTCGCGCCCGCGTCGGCGATCGCGGTCGCGAGCTGCGCGAGCAGGCCGCGCTGATCGGATACCAGCAGGCGCATGCCGGCTTCGAACACGCCTTGCGCGTCGGGCGCCCACTCGACGTCGACGATCTGGTCGGTGTCGACGCGGCTCTTGCGCAGCGTGTGGCAGTCGCGGGTGTGCACCAGCAATCCTTGCCCGCGGCGGAACTGGCCGACGATCGCGTCGCCGGGAATCGGACGGCAGCACTTGCCGTACTGGATCGCGACGCCCTCGACGCCGCGCAGCTGCAGCGCCCCCGGTTTCACGGGCTGCGCCGTCGGCTCGTCGGCACCGCGGTTGGCCGCACGGGTGAGCGCCTGCGCGACCACGAAGGACAGGCGCTTGCCAACGCCGATGTCGGCCAGGATGTCGAGCCGTCCCTTTGCGCCGTATTCGCGCGCCAGCGCCTCCCAGCGTTCCCAGGTGATGGCGTCCGCGGGAGCCTTGAGCGACGCCAGTGCCTGCTCGAGCATGCGTTCGCCCAGCGCTGCCGACTCGCGCTGCTGCAGCGATTTGAGGAAATGCCGGATGCGGGAGCGCGCCTTGCCCGTGGCGACGAAGTTGAGCCACGACGGGTTGGGCCGCGCTGTCGGCGAGGTCGTGATCTCGACCTGGTCGCCGTTCTTGAGCTCGGTGCGCAGCGGCATCAGCTCGTAGTTGATGCGGGCCGCGGTGCAGTGATGGCCGATGTCGGTGTGTACGGCATAAGCGAAATCGACTGCGGTTGCGCCGTTCGGCAGCGCCATGATCTTGCCTTTCGGCGTGAACACGTAAATGGCGTCCGGGAACAGGTCGCCCTTGATGTTCTCTATGAACTCCTTCGAGTCGCGCGACTCGGATCCGATCTCGAGCAGGCTTTGCAGCCAGCGGTGCGTCTGCTGTTGCGCCTCCGCGATGTCAAGCTGGTCGCCGGTCTTGTAGAGCCAGTGTGCGGCCACGCCGGCCTCGGCGATGCGGTGCATGTCCTGGGTGCGGATCTGCGCTTCAAGCGGCGTGCCGAAGGGGCCGAACAGCGTGGTATGCAGCGACTGGTAGCCGTTGGCCTTGGGGATCGCGACGTAGTCCTTGAACTTGCCGGGAATGGGCTTGTACAGCGCGTGCAGCACGCCGAGCGCCGCGTAGCATGCGGTGACGTCCTTGACCAGCACGCGTACGCCGTAGATGTCGAACACTTGCGAGAACGTGTAGTGCTTCTCTCGCATCTTCTTGTAGACGCTGTAGACGGTCTTTTCCCGACCGCTCACGGTGGCGGCGATCCCCGACTGCTTCAATCCGTCGCGGATCGCCTGCAGGATGCGATTCATCACCTCGCGGCGATTGCCCCTGGCCGCCTTGATCTGCTTGGCCAGCACCCGGTAGCGCAACGGGTAGAGGTTCTTGAACGAAAGTTCCTGCAACTCGAGATACAGCGCGTTCAGGCCCAGGCGGTTGGCGATCGGCGCGTAGATGTCGAGGGTCTCGCGGGCGATCCGCTTGCGATGGGTGGGCGCCATCGCATCGAGCGTGCGCATGTTGTGCAGCCGGTCCGCGAGCTTGATCAGTATGACGCGAACGTCCTGCGCCATCGCCAGCAGCATCTTGCGAAAGCTCTCGGCCTGCTGGTCTTCGCGCGACTGGAATTCGATGTGGTCGAGCTTGGACACGCCATCGACCATGTCGGCGACGAGTTTGCCGAAGGAGGTCTCGATCTCGGTCTTGGTGACCTTGGTGTCCTCCATGACGTCGTGGAGGAGTGCCGCGGCGAGGCCCTGTGCGTCGAGCCGCCATTGCGACAGGATGCTGGCGACAGCCAGCGGGTGCGTGATGTAGGGCTCGCCCGACTTGCGAAACTGGCCCTGATGCGCGTGTTCGGAAAACGCGAACGCGCGCTCGACCAGCGCTACGTCAGGAGGGGGCAGGTAGTGACCAAGGTGTCGGGTAAATTCGGCGATTTCCGACATGCTTGGTCACTTGGGGGCGGCGTGTGCTAACTCAACTCTGAGGCTTCAGCAGCATTTCGATGCCGACCTTGCCGGCCGCGACTTCGCGCAGTGCGATAACCGTCGGCTTGTCGCGGTCGCCGTCGACCATTGGCGCCGAGCCGGCGCTGATCTGGCGGGCACGATTGGTGGCAGCGAGCGTGAGCTCGAAGCGATTGGGAATTCTTATCAGGCAATCTTCGATGGTGATGCGGGCCATGCGGCATTCCTTCAGATGAGTTGTTCGATCAAACCCCGGTAGCGTACGCGCTGCTGCGTACTACGGAGCCGTGCCGACCTGACAATCGCGCTCAGGTCGTCGACTGCCGAGGCAAAGTCCTGATTAATAATAACATAATCGAATTCCTTGCAATGACGTATCTCGTCGCGGGCAGCGGCGAGCCGGCGCGCGATCGTCGCCGCGTCGTCCTGCCCGCGCTTGACCAGCCGCTGCTGGAGCGACTCCAGCGACGGCGGCAGGATGAATATGTGCACCGAATCGGGAAGAATTGCGCGTACCTGGCCAGCGCCTTGCCAGTCGATCTCGAGCAGCACATCGCGCCCCGCGTCGACTTCGGCCTTGAGCCAGGTGGCCGACGTCGCGTACCAGTTGCCATGTACGTGCGCGTGTTCGAGGAATTCTCCCGCGGCCTTGAGCGCCATGAACCGGTCGGCCTCGATGAAGTGATAGTCGACGCCGTCGCGTTCGCCGGGCCTGGGTGCGCGCGTCGTATACGACACCGACAGCCGGATGCCGCGTTCGCGCTCGAGCAACGCGCGCGTCAGGCTGGTCTTGCCGCCACCGGACGGCGCTGCGATCACGAACAGGTTTCCGGCGGGCGTCATCGCAACCTGTTCACTCAATGTTCTGTACCTGTTCCCGCATCTGCTCGATCAGCACCTTGAGTTCCAGTGCCGACTGCGACAATTCGGCGTCGACCGACTTGGATCCGAGCGTGTTGGCCTCGCGATTGAGTTCCTGCATCAGGAAATCCAGACGCTTGCCGCTGGATCCTCCGGCACCCAGCACGCGCCGCACTTCGGCGACGTGGGTAACGAGCCTGGACACTTCCTCGGCCACGTCGACCTTGGTGGCGAACAGTGCCAACTCCTGCTTGAGCCGCTCGGTGTCGGGGTCGAGCCCGGCCTCGCGCAGGCGCGCGCCGAGCTTCTCCGTGTAGGCTTCGTGGATGGCCGGGACGCGTGGCGCCACGCGTTTCAACTGCGCCTCGATGCCCTGGCAGCGCTCCTCCAGGATCGCCTTGAGCTTCTCGCCCTCGCGTCCGCGCGACGCCGCCAGCTCCGCCAGGGCCTGGCGTGTCAGTTCGATGGCTTTCGCCGCGAGCGTCTCGGGGTCGAGCGAAGGCTCGGTGAGCACGCCGGGCCAACGCAGAATTTCGACGGTCGACAGCGGCGCGCTGCCCGGGGCGTGCCGCAGCACCTCGGCCGCCGCGTCTCGCAGCTGCGCCACGCGTTCGGCATTGACCGCGAGCGTTGTCGCACCGGGCGTCGCCCGGGACAGGGCAATGCGACAGTCGACCTTGCCGCGCTTCAACTCGGTACCAAGCACTTCGCGCACCGTGGTCTCCAGCGCGCGCAATTCGTCGGGGAGGCGCAACTGCAGGTCGAGGTAGCGGTGGTTGACCGAACGTATTTCGACGCTTATGGCGCAACCGGGCAAATCTGCCCCGACCGCCGCAAAGCCGGTCATGCTAAGGATCATCGGTCACGATTCCGGGGAGGGCGATGCCGGGAAATTGGCGGGAAAGTCAATGAAATCTTTACTTTATGCGCAGGGTTGCAGAGAATGTAGAGGTTATCAATCCTATGCGCAAGTATAGGCGGAGCGGGCAATACGCCGCTGCCGCCAGCCTCCATGGGCGTCACCAATCAAGCACTTCCCTCCAGCTACCAGCTGCTGAACTACCGCGTCGACCGCCAGATCAGCCGCGGCGGATTTTCGATCGTCTATCGTGCCTTCGACGAGAGCGGCGCGCCGGTCGCCATCAAGGAATACCTTCCGTCGTCGCTGGTGCTGCGCACCGAAGGCGACATCGTGCGCGCGAGCTCGGCGGAGAACCTCACGTCGTTCCGCTACGGCATGAAGTGCTTCTTCGAGGAAGGCCGCGCACTGGCCAAGATCAATCACCCGAACGTCGTGCGCGTGCTGAACTTCTTTCGCGCCAACGAAACGGTCTACATGGTGATGCGCTACGAGCGCGGCCGCACGCTTCAGCAGCAGATCCAGCTGCGGCAGGACCAGATGTCGGAGCGCCTGGTGCGCCACGTTTTCATGCACCTGCTCAACGGCCTGCGCGAAGTGCACACGCACAAGCTCCTGCATCTCGATATCAAACCCGCCAACGTGTACCTGCGCACCGACGGTTCGCCGGTGCTGCTCGATTTTGGCGCCGCGCGGCAGACGCTGACGTCCTCGCGGCCCAAGCTCGCGCCGATGTACACGCCGGGGTTCGCCGCGCCCGAGCAATACCGCGACCCGGACCGGCTGGGGCCGTGGACCGACGTCTACGGCATCGGCGCCAGTATTTTCGCGTGCCTCGCGGCATTCGCGCCGCAGGCGGCGGACGCCCGGGTTGCCGAGGACCACCTGGTCTCGGCCAAGAAGATCTGGGCCGGCGCCTATTCCGAAAATCTGCTCGAAGTCATCGACTGGTGCCTGCGGCTCGATCCACTCGAGCGTCCGCAGAGCGTGTTCGCGCTGCAGAAGGCGATTCGAGACATCCCGCCGAAGAGGCGCAAGCTGACCTTCATCGACTCGATCAAGAAGCGGCTGTTCACTGAGGTCATGTAGCGGAACAACTGAGCGTGCGGTTTACAATCTTCCAGGAAAGTCGCAAGAGCCAGCGCAAGATCAACCAGGATCGGCTCGCCTACACCTACAGCCGCGACACGCTGTTGCTGGTGCTGGCCGACGGTATGGGCGGCCACGCCGGCGGTGAGATCGCGGCGCAGATCGCCGTGCGCCTGTTCATCGAGCGCTTCCAGCAGGACGCCAAGCCGACGCTGAAGAACCCGCTCAAATTCCTGCAAGACACGATGTTGCGTGCGCATGCAGCGCTCGGTTCCTACGCCAACCAGTTCTCGATGCTGGAGACGCCGCGCACGACCTGCGTTGCGTGCATCGTGCAGCAGAACTACGCGTATTGGGCGCACGTCGGCGACTCGCGCCTGTACCTGTTCCGCCAGGGCGGGCTGATCGGCCAGACCAAAGACCACTCCAAGGTGCAATATCTGCTCGATCAGGGGCTCATCGGCAGACACGAGGTTGCCGACCATCCCGACCGCAACAAGATCTTCAGTTGTCTTGGCGGCCTGGTGGATCCGGTCATTGACCTGTCGCGGCGCACGCCGCTGCGCAACAGCGACCTGCTGGTGCTGTGCACGGACGGCCTGTGGGGCGTCTACCCGCAGGAAGAGATCGCCCGCGCATTGACCGGCACGCCGATCCTGAAGTCGGCGCCGGTACTGATGCGCGAAGCAGAGGCGCGCGGCGGCCCGGACGGCGACAATCTGTCGATGATCGCGGTGCGCTGGGGCCCGGAAACGCTGAGCGACGAGCCAACGACCACCATCACCGAAACGCTGGGCCTGGGCGAGTTCCAGACCGAGATCGACCGCACCCTTACGCTGACCGATCGCACCGGAGTGCAACGCG
This sequence comes from uncultured beta proteobacterium, assembly GCA_963726915.1. Taxonomy (GTDB): domain Bacteria; phylum Pseudomonadota; class Gammaproteobacteria; order Burkholderiales; family Casimicrobiaceae; genus PALSA-1003. The sequence goes on along the minus strand of CAVSEA010000025.1, from coordinate 406,715 downwards.
ACCTGACCGACGACGAGATCGAGCGCGCGATCGAGGAAATCCAGGCCACCATCAAGCGGTATCGCCGATGATCAGGGTATTGAAAAGCTACTGCGGGGGCGATCTGCTTTGTTGCTCGGCTGCTCGCAATCCTCACGTACGCCTACGTACGCTGCGGTTGCTCGCTCAGTTGGCAAATGAGTCGCGCCTCGCATCTCGCCCTCCTCGTCGACGCATTTCAACGCCCTGATTACGACGCCAATGCGCCAACTGATACTCGATACCGAGACCACCGGCCTCGACCCGAAGCTGGGGCACCGCATCATCGAGATCGGCGGCGTCGAGCTCGTCGATCGGCGTCCGACCGGCCGCCACCTGCACCTGTACGTCAATCCGGAGCGCGAGATCGACGCCGGCGCGACCGACGTCCACGGCTTCACCTGGGACATGCTGCGCGAGAAGCCGCGCTTTGCCGACGTCGCAGGCGAATTCACGGACTTCGCGCGCGGCGCGCAGTGGATCATCCACAACGCGCCATTCGACATCGGATTTCTCGACGAGGAGCTGCGCCGACTGCAGCTGCCGTCGACGGCGACGCTTGCGTCGGACGTGATCGACACGCTGGCACTCGCGCGCGAGCAGTTTCCGGGCAAGCGCAACAACCTCGACGCGTTGTGCGAGCGTCTCGGCGTGGCGAACGCGCATCGCACGCTGCACGGCGCGCTGCTCGACGCCCAATTGCTGTCGGAAGTCTATCTCGCGATGACGCGCGGGCAGGAAACGCTGACGATCGACGTCATCGCGCCGGCGCCTACGCTCGCGACCGTTGTCGGCGGTGACGCACCGGAACCGCCCGCGGTTCGGCTGGTCGCGCCGACGGCCGACGAAATGGCGGCGCATCGGGCGTATCTGGTCGACCTGAACGTCGCGTCCAAGGGCGCGTGCGTATGGCTTGCACTAGCGACGGTCGGCGAATAGAGCATGAACGCGGAATCCGGTAACACGACGGTAACAAACGCGAGCCATACTGCAGGCATGCATGCGGCTGCCACGACTCCGCCGATCATGCCTGACGAGCCGCCGAAAGGACGCGAAACCGCGCCGATCAATCGCGAGTTGTCGCTGCTCGCCTTCAATCGCCGCGTCCTGGCGCTGGCCGAAGATTCCGCGGTGCCGCTGCTCGAGCGGCTGCGCTTCCTGAGCATCGTCAGCAGCAATCTCGACGAGTTCTTCGAGATCCGCGTCGCCGGCCTGCGCGAACAGTTGCGCATCAAGGCGCCGCCTCCGGGCATCACCATGCACGAACTGCGGGCGAATTTCACCCGCATCAGCGAGCAGGCGCAGACGCTGGTCGCCGACAAGTACCGGGTGTTGAACCAGCAGGTGCTGCCGGCGATGACGGCGGCCGGAATCCGGTTGCTGCGCCACGCGGATCGCAATGCCGAGCAGCGCGCGTGGGTTGCCGAGTACTTCCGGCGCGAGGTCAAGCCGCTGCTGACGCCGATCGGCCTCGATCCGGCGCACCCGTTTCCACAAGTCGTCAACAAGACGCTGAACTTCATCGTGGAGCTTTCGGGCAAGGACGCCTTCGGGCGCGAGGCCTCGATCGCGATCGTCAAAGCACCGCGCCTGCTGCCGCGGGTCATCGAATTGCCCAAGGACGTTGCGCCCGACAACACTTTTGTGCTGCTCTCCTCGGTCATCCATGCGCATCTGAACGACCTGTTCGCCGGTCGCGAGGTGATCAACTATTCGCAGTTCAGGGTGACGCGCGACGCGGACCTGTGGTTCGACGAGGAAGAAGTCAAGAACTTGAGGCAGGCCCTCGAAGGCGAATTGCCGCAGCGCCAGTTCGGACTCGCGGTTCGCCTCGAAGTCGCCGCGGGCTGCCCGGCACACCTTGCCGAGTTGCTCCTGCAGCAATTCGAGTTGCAGGAGTTCGACTTGTACCGCTGCGACGGTCCGGTGAACCTGGCGCGGATGTCGGCGCTGGTCGACGATGCCGACCTCGACGAGCACAAGTACCCGACATTCCTGCAGGGCCTGCCCGACCAGCTGAAGGACCAGCCGGACCTGCTCGCGGTCATTCGCCAGCACGACGTGCTGTTGCATCATCCTTACCAGGCGTTCGATCCGGTGGTCGAATTCATCCGCAAGGCGGTCGACGATCCCGATGTGGTTGCGATCAAGCAAACCGTTTATCGCACCGGCGTGAATTCGGTGCTGATGGAGTCGCTGGTCGAAGCGGCACGCCGCGGCAAGGAAGTCACCGTCGTGGTAGAGCTCATGGCACGGTTCGACGAAGAAGCGAACATCAACTGGGCGGAGCGGCTGGAGCAGGCCGGCGCGCAGGTCGTCTACGGCGTTTTCGGCCTGAAGACCCACGCCAAGCTCGCGCTGTTGCTGCGGCGCGAGCGCGACGCATCTGGCAAGACCCAGTTGCAGGCCTACGCGCACCTCGGCACCGGCAACTACCATCCGCGCACGGCGCGACTGTACACCGACTTCGGGCTGTTCACGGCGAACCCCGAGATGTGCGCCGACGTCAGCGAAGTGTTCCTGCACATCACCAGTCTGGCCAAGGCGAACCGGCTCAAGCACCTGTGGCTCGCTCCGTTCACGATGCATCGTCACCTGCTCGATGCGATCCGGCGCGAAACCCGGCACGCGAGAGAAGGCAAGCCGGCGCGGATCATCGCGAAGATGAACGCGCTGATCGAGGAAGCGGTCATCAAGTCGCTCTATGCAGCATCGGAAGCGGGCGTGCAGATCGATCTCATCGTGCGCGGTGCGTGTGCGCTGCGGCCGGGCGTCAAGGGTGTCTCGGAGAACATCCGCGTGCGCTCGATCCTGGGCCGGTTCCTCGAGCATCACCGTGTGTGGTATTTCGAGAACAACGGCAACGAAGACGTTTTCCTCGCCAGCGCCGACTGGATGGGGCGCAACCTGTTCCGGCGGGTTGAAGTTGCGTTTCCGGTGCTCGATCCGGTGCTCAAGGCGCGCGTCATCGAGGAAGGCCTCAAGCCGTATCTCTCCGACAACCGGGACGCGTGGGACCTGGCGGCGGACGGCAGCTACCAGCGCGACGAGCCAAAAGGGCGCGAGCACGCGATCTCGGCGCAGCAGGGCTTGATCGACCGCCTGGCGGATCACACGCCACCGCGTCCGTGAGGCTCAATCGATGGACCTGATCCTCTGGCGTCATGCCGAAGCCGAGCCCGGCGAACCCGATCTGGGCCGTCGTCTCACCGCCAAGGGCATCAAGCAAGCGGAACGGATGGCGATCTGGTTCGACGGCCACCTGCCTGACACTTGCCGCATCCTGGTCAGCCCTGCCGATCGGGCGCAGCAGACGGCGCTCGCGCTGAAACGCAAATTCAGGACGGTACCGGAGATCGCACCGGGTGCGACGGTGGCAGCGCTGCTTGCGGTGGCGGGTTGGCCCGATTCGCGCGAGCCGGTGATGATCGTCGGTCACCAGCCGACGCTAGGCGAAGTCGCGGCGTTCCTGCTTTCCGGCCAGGATGCTTCGTGGAGCGTGCGCAAGGGCGCGGCATGGTGGCTGACCAATCGGGTGCGCGACAGCGGCTCCGCCGTCGTGCTCAAGGTAATGATTGGTCCGGACTTCGTTTGAGGAAGCGCGGTACAGTCGCGAACGCCGGTATAGGCTGAGACTTTCAAAAAGCCGTCCGCCTCGTTCGCGAATTGATCCGGCCCCGTTTCTGTCACGAGAAGAGAAGCAGTAGATGCCCCAAGCCAAGAGCAAAAAGTCTTACGCCATACGCGCCTCTGCAACGCATGGCCGTGGCGCTTTCGCCACGCGCAAGATCCGCAAGGGCGCGAAGATTATCGAGTATCGCGGCAAGCGATCCACCTACGACGAAGCGTGCGAGAAACCCGATAGCGATCCGAACGATCCGTTTCACACCTTGCTGTTCGAGGTCAGCGACGGCTCGGTCATCGACGCAGCCGTGCGTGGCAGTGCGGCGAAATGGATCAACCACAGTTGCGCGCCGAATTGCGAGCCGATCGAGCATCCGAATCTACGTGTAATCATCCATGCCAAACGAGCGATCGAGCCCGGGGAGGAGCTGACCTACGACTATCGGCTGGTGTACCACGGCCGCCTCAGCAAGCGCGCGCTCAAGGGAATGGCTTGCCGTTGCGGCGCCGCGCGCTGCCGCGGGTCGATGCTGGACTACAAGGCTTCAGGTCCCAGGCGCTAGAACGTAGGACGCGAAACCGTCATCTGCAGCCGGTAGATTCCGTGTGTCAGCGATCTCCTTCCGGCTGGCTTCAGGCCCCCGCCACGGCACCTCCCTGTCCCGGGGGGCTCTTATTTGGTGGTTCGCCAGCGGTATCCCAGCGCTTCCCACTGCGCGCGCTCCTTGGCCAGCAAGTGGGTCGTTAGCGGATGCGCCTCGAGCCAGCGCGCGGAGATGCCTAAGCCGATGCCGTCGGCGACCTTGAACTTGACCCTCGGCACGGGTATGGCGGTGCGGGCATGATGGAATATTACCGCCAGGCGCAATGAAAGCAGTTGGGTGCGCACACCGGAGTCACCCAAACTCGGTTGCACTTTTGCCAGTCCGCCACGGCAGCCGTATACCAGCAGCGCCAGCCGGCTTTGCTCACCAGCCGAAAATCCGGGCATGTCTGCATGCTGCAGGATGTAAGCGCCGTGTTTGTGAAAGCCCAGATGCGCAACCGACATGCCGGTTTCGTGCAGGAGCGCTGCCCATTCCAGCAGCTGCGCCTGACCGGCGTCGGCATGGGTGCTGGCGCGACGATACAACGCGGTGGCCAGCGTGGCGACGCGCGTTGCATGCGCTCGCTCGATGCGATAGCGCTCGACAAATCGGCCTACCGTGACCTTGCGCGCGTCCTCGTCGATGGAACGCCCGAGCAGATCGTAGAGCACGCCCAGACGCAGCGCGCCGCCCACCGGCTCCATTCGCTCGACGCCGAGCTCGGCGACGGCCGCGGTCATGATCGCGAGACCTCCGGCGAGCACCGGTACACGCTCGGGCTTGAGCGCATTGAGGTTGAGCCGGCGGACGTTGCCGGCCAGGATGAGCCGCTTGCGCAACCGCGTGAGGCCCACGGGGGTGATGCCGCCGCCGGAAAATCCGTTCTGCTCGAGGATTTCCGCGAGCGCTGCGGCGGTCCCCGACGACGCGTAGGCGTCGCGCCAATGCCCGGGCCCGAATTCGCGCGCGATCGCTTCGATTTCTGCCCGCGCCGTGGTCTCGGCGGCGTCGAGCGCCGCAACCGTGACCTGGCCCTTGGGGAAGAAGCGCTGCGAAAATCCAACGCAGCCGATTTTCAGCGACTCGAGGCGTTCGGGCTCGAGGCCCCGGCCGATGATGAATTCGGTCGATCCGCCGCCGATGTCGATGACCAGGCGCGGTGCGGTCGACGGTGGCAGCACGTGGGCGACGCCGAGATAGATCAGTCGCGCTTCCTCGTGCCCGCCGATCACGTCGATCGGAAATCCGAGCGCGCGCTCGGCCTGCCGCAGGAAGTCCCTGGCGTTCGTCGCGACGCGAAAGGTATTGGTGCCGACCGCGCGCACCGCGGACGGATGCACGCCGGAAAGACGTTCGCGGAAGCGCGCCAGGCATTCCAGCGCGGCCTTCATCGCCGGCGCGGTGATGCGACCCTGCGCATCGAGACCCGCGCCAAAGCGCAGCGTCTCGCGCCACGTGTCCTGCCGGTAGATCTGGTCGCCCTCCACCCGGCCGATTTCGAGCCGGAAGCTGTTGGACCCAAGGTCGACGACAGCAAGGGTGGCCGTGGTCACGATATGCGCTGTGGTTGCCGGACGGAGAAGCGAGCCTAGCAGAAAACGTGCGCCGCATGCATGGCCGCGCGGCGCGCTTTGGCGCTCCCGGCCTTTCTGCTACGCTCGACGCTTCGCTTCAACCAGCGCTGCTCGATGCCGGTCGACTACCTGCAAAAGATATTGACGGCGAAAGTCTACGACGTCGCCGTCGAATCGCCCCTCGACCCGGCGCCGACACTGTCACGGCGGATCGGCAACCGTGTGTGGCTCAAGCGCGAAGACCAGCAGCCGGTGTTCTCGTTCAAGCTGCGCGGTGCCTACAACATGATGGCGCATCTGTCTGCGGCCGAACGTGCGCACGGCGTGGTCGCCGCTTCCGCAGGCAATCATGCGCAGGGCGTGGCCCTGGCCGCGCAGCGGCTGGGATGCAAGGCGACCATCGTCATGCCGGTCACCACGCCGTCGATAAAGATTGCCGCAGTCTCGGCGCGCGGTGCGAAGGTCGTGCTGCATGGCGACTCCTACAGCGACGCCTACGCGCACGCGCTGCAGGTGCAGAAGGCCAGTGGCGCCATCTTCGTTCACCCGTACGACGACCCGTACGTCATTGCCGGACAAGGGACGGTCGCGGTCGAGGTGCTCCGGCAATGCCAGGGGCCGATCGACGCGATTTTCGTCCCGATCGGCGGCGGCGGACTGATCGCGGGCATCGCCTCGTACGTCAAGCGCGTGCGACCCGAAATCAAGGTGATCGGCGTACAGCCGGTCGATTCGGACGCGATGGCGCGTTCGATTGCCGCCGCGCGGCGCGTGAAGCTGGAACACGTCGGCCTGTTCGCCGACGGCGTCGCAGTGAAGCAGGTCGGCAAGGAGACGTTTCGCATCTGTCGCGAACTGGTCGACGACATCGTGCTGGTCGACACCGATGCAACATGCGCCGCGCTGAAGGATGTGTTCGAGGACACCCGAGCGGTGCTCGAACCCGCTGGAGCGTTGTCGGTCGCCGGCGTCAAAGCCTGGTGCGAGCGCCAGCGCACGCGCGACCGCACCTACGTCGCCATCGCCAGCGGCGCCAACATGAATTTCGACCGGCTGCGCTTCGTTGCGGAACGCGCCGAGCTCGGCGAACGTCGCGAGGCGATCCTGGCGGTGACCATTCCCGAGCGCCCGGGCAGCTTTCGCGCATTCTGCGCGTTGCTCGGCAAGCGCAATATCACCGAATTCAACTACCGCTATGCCGACGCAAAGTCCGCGCACATTTTCGTCGGCATCGAGGTTGCCGACCGGCGTGAGACCGAGGATCTCCTGCGCGCGATGCACAAGCGCCGGATCGAGGCCTACGATCTGTCCGAGAACGAAATGGCCAAGCTGCATGTGCGCCATCTCGTCGGCGGGCACGCGCCGGATGCCGAGCACGAAATCCTGTACCGGTTCGAATTTCCGGAGCGGCCCGGCGCGCTGATGCGATTCCTGGACAGCATGAGCCGCGGTTGGAACATCAGCCTGTTTCACTACCGCAACCACGGCGCCGACTACGGCCGCGTGCTGGTCGGCATGCAGGTGCCGCCTTCGGACAAAGCCGCATTCGCCGGCTTCCTCCGGCGCCTGGGGTATCACTGCGTCGATGAAACGGGCAACCCGGCTTACCGCATGTTTTTAGGCCGATAGCATGATTGGCCCGGCCGGCGCCGGGCCCTCCAAAGGCCCGCTCGGACGCAACGCGTAGGCCGAAGTGCCCAAAATGGGCGCATTTGTGTTGGCATTGCACACCGCCGGTGTTGCAAATCGCTCAAAAACCACAAGTTTCGCGGTTCTGGCAAGGATTATGCTCTGGTCATTTGCTTGCAACCATGGCAAACTTTCCGGAGGCGGGTATGGAATCATTGGCGCTACAGGCGGGACCGACAGACAACCTAGGGAGCAGCGAGTTGCCGGAGCCGGGCACATTGGCAGGCGTGAAAGTGATGGTGATCGACGATAGCAACACGATTCGTCGCAGCGCCGAGATTTTCCTGCTTCAGGCCGGATGCACCGTCATTCTGGCGGAAGACGGTTTCGATGCGCTGGCGAAAATCACCGATCATCAGCCGGACCTGATCTTTGTCGACATCATGATGCCGCGGCTCGACGGTTACCAGACCTGCGCGCTGATCAAGAAAAACACGCGCTTTCACCAGACTCCGGTCGTGATGCTTTCGTCCAAGGATGGCCTGTTCGACCGTGCGCGCGGCCGCATGGTCGGCTCGGACCAGTATTTGACCAAGCCGTTTACCAAGGAAAGCCTGCTCAGGGCGGTCGGGACGCATGTGAAGGTCGCGGCGCATTAAGGTCGCGTTGCCGGGGCGTGGGGCCGGCGGGAAGGTTTGGAGAGCATGACCATAAAGAGGGTACTGATCGTCGACGATTCGCCGACCGAGCGGCATGTCCTGAACGACATGTTGACCAAGGCCGGCTATGAAGTCGTCGCCAGCGACAACGGGGAAGACGCGATCCTCAAGGCCAAGTCGGCCAAGCCCGACCTGATATTGATGGACGTCGTCATGCCGGGATTGAACGGTTTCCAGGCGACGCGCGCCATCAGCCGCGACCCGCAGACGCGCCTGGTGCCGATCATCCTCTGCACGTCGAAAAGCCAGGAGACCGACAAGATCTGGGGTATGCGCCAGGGCGCCCGTGACTACATCGTCAAGCCGGTGCGCCGCGAGGAACTGCTCGCGAAAATCACCGCGCTCGGATAGCGTTTCTGCATGGCCCGCACCGCCAAACTCGACCTTCGCGCTTTCCAGCAGGAACTCGCGACACGGCTCGCCGCCAAGACGTCGGCGCAGGTCGAGCAGTCTCGCCTCGGTCTGTCCTGCGGCGGCACGCAGTGGTTGATTCGCCTGGCCGACGCGGGCGAAGTGATCGCCGTTCCGCCGGTCGCGACGGTGCCGATGACGCGTCCGTGGTACCTGGGCATCGCGAACATCCGCGGCAACCTTTACGGCTGCATCGACTTTGCCGTCTTTCTGGGTCACGAGGCCGAACCCGCGGCGCCGGCAGCGAGCAGCTCGAGGCTGGTCCTGTTCGGACCGCGCGCGGGCGAATTGCGCGCAGGCCTGGTCGTGCAGCGGGTCCTCGGATTGCGCAATCTCGCCGAACTCAAGCAAGGCGACGCGCCAGCCGGCGCGCCTGCCTGGTACGGCCTGCGCTGGAACGATGCGGAAGGCGGGTTGTGGCAGGAGATCGACCTTGCGCTGCTGGCGCAGGATCCCGGATTTCTGCAGGTTGGCCTGTAGACCGCCTGCCGCGATGAGGACCAGACCGATGTGCGTGTTGCTACCCGTTTCGGGGGAGGAAGAACATGGCGTTTAGCTTGAAGGGCCTTTTTGGCGCTGGGGGCGCCCAGGGGCAGGCGCTCACCGAAGACGATCTTGACGACCCGACGACGCAGGTCAAGATGAGTGGAACGCCAAAGGGCTACGATCCGCTTGGCGCGGTGTCGATCATGGAGCAGCTGCGGACCGGGTCAACCGAGGCTGCGCAGCCGACCCGACTGTGGCTCATCGGCCATCTCCCGATCGTGCGGCAGTTCCAGATACTCGGCACGCTGCTGGTCACGTTCATCCTGCTTGCCCTGATCATGCTGTACCTGAATACGCGCATCGCGACGCAGGTTTCCGCGAGCGTGACGACGGCGACGGAAATGCAGATGCTGTCGCAGCGCCTCGCGCGCAATACGGCGCTGGCGGTGCAGGGCAACGCGACCGCTTTCGAGGGCGTCAAGGATTCACGCGATCGCTTCCGTGCCGACCTGGATGCGCTGGCAAAGGGCGGCACGATCAAGGGCGTCAGCATCGACGCCTCCGGTAACGAGACGGTGCAGGCGACCCTTGGCGAGATGGGTACGCGCTGGGACCGCGTCGAGAAGAATGCCAGCGCGGTCATCGACAACCAGGCGGCGCTGGTCGCGTTGTCGAAGGGACTCGAAAGCATCAACCAGGGCAACAATGCGCTCCTGGAACTCGCTCAGCAGGCGGCGACGCAAGTGGCGCAGGGGGGAGGTTCGCTGCGCGAGGTCGATTTCACCAATCAACTGGCGATCCTGTCGCAACGGATCGCCAAGAACGCGAACGCGCTGGTGTCGTCGGACGAGATCGATCCCGAGGTGGCGTTTCTGCTCGGCAAGGATACCGGTTCGTTCAAGGACATTCTGAACGGTCTGCTCAAGGGCAGCGACGCATTGCGCATTCCCGCGGTCCATGCCGACGACGCGCGGACCACCCTGGCGGAATTGCAGAAGCGTTTCAGCGGCTACGAAGCCGGCGTCAACGCGATACTGCAGAACATGCAGCGGCTGGTCATCGCCAAGCAGGCAGGCCGCGGCGTCACCCAGGAATCCGAGCCGTTGCTGTCCGACGTGACCAAGCTGACCGCAGACTACGACGGGCAGACCGCGTCGCGCAATTTCACCTTCTGGGCGGCGATGACCTTCGCCTTCTTCGCGCTGTTCTGGCTGATCGCGCTGGGCAAGGTGTTTCTCGACGATGCGCGGGTGCGCGCGTTCGACAGCGAGCAGGAGAACAAGCGCAACCAGGAGGCCATTCTCCGGCTGCTCAACGAGATGGGCAACCTGGCCGACGGCGATCTCACGGTTCAGGCCTCGGTAACCGAAGACGTCACCGGCGCGATTGCGGACTCGATCAACTTCACGATCGAGGAACTGCGCACGCTGGTTCGCGGCATCAACTCCGCCACCGACCAGGTGGCGAAGGCGACGACCGACGCGCAGGCGATCTCGAACCGGCTGTATGAAGCTTCGCAGCGGCAGAACAAGGAGATTCAGCAGGCGTCAGCTTCAGTGTTGCAGATGGCGCAATCGATCAATGAGGTGTCGCAGACCGCGTCGCAGTCGGCGCGAGTCGCGCAGCAGTCGCTCGCGGCCGCGGAAAAGGGCGGCCAGGCGGTGCACAACCAGATCGCCGGCATGAACGAGATCCGCAGCCAGATCCAGGACACGGCAAAGCGCATCAAGCGCCTGGGCGAATCCTCGCTGGAAATCGGCGAGATCGTCGAGCTGATCTCGGACATCACCGAGCAGACGAACGTGCTGGCGCTGAACGCCGCGATCCAGGCGGCGTCGGCCGGCGAGGCGGGCCGCGGATTCACGGTCGTCGCCGAGGAAGTGCAACGCCTGGCGGAACGCTCCGGCGAGGCGACCAAGCAGATCGAGGCGATCGTGAAGACCATTCAGGCGGACACGCAGGATGCGGTCGCGGCCATGGAAAAGAGCACGGTAGGCGTGGTCGAAGGAACCAAACTGTCTGACGCGGCGGGGCAGGCGCTGGACGAAATTCGCAAGGTGTCGCGCGAACTCGCGGAGCTGATCGGTGGCATCTCGGCGCAAACGCAGAAGCAGTCCGCCTCGGTGTCCGACGTGACACGGGGGATGCAGGGCATCCTGAAGATCACCGAGGAAACCACCGAAGGCACCAAGCAGACCAACGTGTCCATCGGACAGCTCTCCAAGCTGGCCGCGGAGCTGCGCAGCTCCGTTGCCGGTTTCAAGGTGTAGGCTTCACGCGGCCTGCGAACCTCCGGCAGGCGCGGTTTTTGCGTGGGACTGCCCTGATGATGTCCATGCCGACCTGACAGCGACCGCCACCGTGACCAACGACACCGCACCGGAATTCGACCTCGGCCCCCTGTCCTGGGTGCAAGGTGAAATCGACCAGGCGCTTGCGCGCGGCCTCGAGGCGCTAGCCACATTCAAGGCGGCGCCCGGCGACCGCACGACGCTCAAGCACGCGCGCACGCACATCCACCAGGCGGCAGGCGCGATCCAGATGGTCGGCCTCGACGCGGTCACCGCGTATACCGACGAACTCGAGCGCCAGCTGCAGCGACTCGAGGAATTGCCGCCGGGCGAGGTCGAGCCCACCTGCGACCTGATCGACCGCGCCTGCCGCAAGCTGCGCATCTTTCTCGACGAGCTGGTCGGCGGCGCGCATCCGGTGCCGCTCAAGTTGTTTCCCGAATACGAGCAGATGCAGCAGGCGCGCGGCGTAAAGGCCGCCGCGCCGACCGACCTGTTCTACCCCGACCTGTCGCCGCGGGCGCCGAAGATTGCGTCGGCGAAGACCGTGACCGCGCAAAAACTGCCGTCGTTCCTGCGCAAGCAGCGTCGGCAGTACCAGCGGGGCCTGCTGGCCTGGCTCAACGGCGATGACGAAGCGGCGCGCGTCATGCGCGATGCGATCCAGGGCATCGAGGACGTGCAGACGCATTCGTCGCAGCGTTCGTACTGGTGGACGGTCGGCGCGCTGCTCGAAAGCATTGTCGAACGAGGTGTCGAGAGCGCATTCGGCGTCAAGCAACTGTGCGGCCGCGTCGACCTGCAGATCCGGCGCTTCGTCGAAGGCTCGGCAAAAGTTGCCGACCGGATGCGGCGCGAGGTGCTGTACTACGTCGCGATCAGCGCGCCGGTAGGGCCCCAGGTGCAGGCGGTCCAGCGCGCGTTCCGCCTGCACGGACTGATTCCGAGCGCGGACGTGTTGTCGGCGGATGTCGTTCGCGTGCAACCGCTGCTGCGCGAAACACGCGATCTGCTCACCGCCGCGAAGGATCTCTGGCTCAAGCTTACGGGTGGCCGCCCCGAAAACTTGCCGAAGCTGCGCCAGGTCCTCTCGCAGTTGCGCGACAAGACCACCGCCATCGGCGAACCTTCGCTGTCGCGGCTCGCGGCGGCACTTGCCGGCCGTCTCGACAAACTCCCCACCACCGGCACCGTGTCGGACGCGCTGGCGATGGAGTACGCCACCGGCCTGCTGCTCGCCGACTCCGCGCTCGACAACTTCGCCTCGATATCGCCCGAGTTTCCGAAGCAGGTCGACGCGATGCTCGCGCGGCTCGACGCCGCGGCACAGGGTCAGCCAGTACCTGATACCGTCGTTGCGCCCATCCTCGATGAGATGGCCCGACGCGCACAGGAGCGTCTGGTGCTGGCGCAGGTTGCCCGCGAGATCCAGGCGAACCTGCGCCACATGGAACAGGTCCTGGACGCGTTCTTCCGCGATCACAACAAGCGCGCCGATCTCGCGAAGCTGCCGCACGACAGCGCGCAGATCGCAGGCGCGCTGAAAATGCTCGGTCTCGCGCGGGCCGAGCAACTCCTTGCACTGTGCCAGCAACAAATCGACGAATACGCCAAGCCGGATTCGACAGTCGCCGACGAGGATCTGGAGTTGCTCGCCGAGTCGCTGTCAGGATTGGGTTTCTACATCGAAGCGGTGGAGCAGCAACGACCGGACCGCGAACGGCTGATCGAACCGATGCTGGCGCGCCGGTTGGGCGTCGAGACCCTGGAAGAGGCGCCGGAAATCGACACCGTGGAAGCCGCGGTCGCCGATATGGAAGCACAATTGCCGGCGACGCTGGCAGCGTTCCAGCGTGCGCCGGGCGATGCGGGCGCGCGCGAGCGCCTGGAAGCCGATCTGACGACGTTGATCGATGACGCCAAGCTCATCGACGATACGCGCCTGCAGGAGGAAGCCAGTGCGGCGCTGGAAGAACTGACGCGAGCCCGCGAAGGCGACACCGCCGCGCTGCAGGACGCAATCGGTGCGATCGCCAGCAAAGGCGCCGCCGAACCTGCGCCGGCGCCGTCCGAAGAGACGATCCGGCTGCTCGAGACAGACGCGTCGGAGTTCGACGGAGAGCTGCTCGAAATCTATCTGACCGAGGCGGGCGAAGTCCTCGACACGGTCGCTGAAAGCAGCGCGCGGCTGCATGCGCACGCCGACGACCGCGAGGCGCTGGTGACCGTGCGCCGCGGATTTCATACGCTCAAGGGCAGCGGTCGCATGGTCGGATTGTCCGACCTGGGCGAACTCGCCTACGAAGTCGAGAAACTGCACAACCGCCTGCTCGAAGAAGACCTGCCCGTCACCCCTGCGGTAGTCGGATTGATCGACGTTGCCCGGACCAGCTTCCGCGGTTGGATCGACTCACTGCGCAACGATGGCCGTGTTGCGGTGGACGCGACGGCGTTGCGGGCTGCGGTCGCCAGGGTAAACGCGGAGCTGCCTTCATCGCATGAGCCACCGCCGCCGCCGGCGATGGCACCGATACCTGTGCCTCATACTGCGGAGGTACAGACATCCGACCCTTTGGCCCTAAGCGCACCGTTGATCGAGGTGCTTGAACTCGACGAGAGTTCGTCCTCGGAAGCGGAGTTGGCGTCGAACGACGACTCGATCGACTCGCCGGACGTATCGACCGTCATCGAATTTGTGCCGCGCGCGACCGCGTCGCAGCTTGAAATTGCGCATGAGCCCGAGTTCGTCGACGCGATGACTAAGCCAGCCCCGCTGCCGGCCGAGCCCGACGAAACCACGGTGGGCGACGTGACCCTTTCGACCGCGCTGTATCGCATTCTTTGCGACGAGGCGCAGCAGCACCTGGCAACGCTCGACGCGGAACTGCAGACCCTGCAATTCGATACGGCGGCAACGCCGTCGCAGGCGATGGTCCGCGCCAGCCACACGCTGTGCGGCATTCACCGCACGGGGGGCTTCCCTTTGCTGGCCGCGACGGCAAAGGCGCTCGAGCAATGCCTTCTCGGACTGCAGACGCGTGGCGCGCCCTTGCCCGGCGCTTCGCTTCCGGTGCTCGCGCGCGCCATCGCCGGACTCACGACGTTCGCGGCCCGGGTGAAGGCGCGCGAAGCCTTTGTTGCCGGGGACGAGATCGAGGCAGCGGAAATCGTCGCCGAGCTCGATGGCCTGCGCCAGGAAGCCACCACCGAACCCGAGCTGGACGACAGCGAGACGATCGCCGAGCGCGTCGCGGAAGCGGAAGAAATGGCCCAGGACGCAGCGCCGCTTGGACTTCACGTCGCGCCACCGAAGCTGGTGGAGACCGTCGCCCCGCCGCCAGTTGTGCAAAGTCAAACGCCGCTCCCAGTCGAACAAAGTCCTGTGCCGACCCCCGTCGTGCCGAGCGCTGCGCCGATCGCCTTGGTGGAGGCGCCCGCACCCCCCCGCATTGCGCCTCTGCCGGCACCGGCGCCCGTACCGCGACCTGTGCCAGCCATCGCCGTGGCGCCACCGGCAGACGAGACGCTGCTAGGCGTCAGCGACGACGTCGACCGCCAGGTGCTGCCGATATTTCTCGACGAAGCGGCTGAATTGTTTCCGCAGGCGAGCGAACAACTGCGCATGTGGCGAAAGAAGCCTGGTGACGTGCAGCAAGTGCAAGGACTCAAGCGCACGCTGCATACCTTCAAGGGCAGTGCACGCATGGCCGGAGCGATGCGCCTGGGCGAACTCGCGCACCTCATGGAGAGCCGCCTGCCGGAAAACGATGCTCTGGCGCGACCGTTGCCGGCGCTGCTCGACGCGCTGGACAACGATCTAGACCACGTTGCGTTCGTGCTCGACCGCCTGCACAAGGGCGAAGTGAACACAGCGTTGCCGTGGCTCGAGGCGACGGCTGCATCGCCGGCGGTCGAGTCTGCTGCCACGGCTTCCCGTGACGCGGACCTGAAGGCCCCGGTGGTGGCGACGCTGCCGATCGTCCCGGCCGCGACGGCGGTCGCCGCGACACCCGCCGCCAGCGAGGCCGAAGGCGCGCGTGCGCAGTTGAGGGTACGCGCCGATCTAATCGATCGGCTCGTCAACGAAGCGGGCGAGGTGGCCATTGCCCGCGCACGGGTCGAAGGTGAACTGCGCTCGCTCAAATCCAACCTACTCGAGCTGACCGGCAGCGTCATCCGGTTGCGGTCGCAGGTGCGCGAAATCGAAATCCAGGCGGACTCGCAGATCCAGTCGCGCCTGTCGATGGTCAACGAGGATGCAGAAGGTTTCGATCCGCTCGAGTTCGACCGCTTCACGCGCTTCCAGGAGTTGACGCGGGGCATCGCCGAGGGGGTCAACGACGTTTCTACGGTCCAGCAATCGCTGCTCAAGAACCTGGACGAAGCCGATGCCGCGCTGCTCGCGCAGGCACGCTTGTCCCGCGACGTCCAGCAGCAGCTGTTCTCGATTCGCACGGTGCCCTTCGGGAGCCTGTCCGAGCGCCTGTACCGGATCCTGCGCCAGACGGCGAAGGAACTCGACAAGCGCGCCAACCTCGAGATTCGCGGCACCCAGGTCGAACTCGATCGGTCGGTCCTGGAGAAGCTGGTGGCGCCGCTCGAGCATCTGTTGCGCAACGCGCTCGACCATGGGGTCGAGGGCCGCGAGGCGCGGCGCAAGTCGGGCAAGCCCGAGACCGGTGAAATCACGCTCACCGTGCGCCAGCAGAACAATGAAATCGCCATTGAAATCGCGGACGACGGCGCCGGGCTCGACCTGCAGCGCATCGCGGACAAGGCACGCTCGCTCGGGCTGCTCGCGCCGGACGTGGAGCCGACCGAGGCGCGATTGACCGAATGCATCTTTTCGCCCGGCTTCTCGACCGCGGCGACAGTCACGCAGATCTCCGGACGGGGCGTCGGCATGGACGTCGTGCGCTCCGATATCGCGGCGCTCGGCGGTCGCGTCGAAGTCGCCACAACTGCCGGAAAAGGTACGAGCTTTACGATGTTTCTCCCGCTCACGCTGGCGGTTGCCCAAACGGTTCTCGTGCGGGCCGGCGGGCGACTGTGGGCATTGCCGGCGCCGATGGTCGAGCAGGTGCAGCAGATCAGGGACAAGGACCTGATCAACCTCTACCTGTCGCGCGAAGTGGTCTGGCAGGAGCGCAAGTATCCGTTCTTCTATCTGCCGCGACTGCTGGGCGACCCTGGCAACAATCCCGAAACAACGCGCTACAACTCGGTGGTGCTGCTCAAGAGTGGCCAGAACGTGACCGCCGTGCACGTCGATGAAATGATCGGCAACCAGGAAGTCGTGGTGAAGAACATCGGGCCCCAGCTGGCGCGGGTCTCCGGCATTGCGGGCGCGACGGTGCTCGGCAACGGCGAGGTGGTGCTGATCATCAACCCGGTGCAACTTGCGCAGCGGATGGATGTCGCGGCCGAGCTGCCGACGACGGTCAGGACGCCGCAAGCGGCAGCTGCAGCGGCCGCCGCGGCCGCTGCAGCGGGCCCCCCGCTGGTCATGGTCGTCGACGATTCGCTGACCGTACGCAAGATCACCAGCCGCCTGCTGGTGCGCGAAGGCTTCGACATCGTCACCGCGAAAGACGGGCTGGACGCGCTGCAGCTGATCGGCGAGCGCACCCCCGACGTCATCCTGCTCGACATCGAGATGCCGCGCATGGACGGCTTCGAATTCGCCAAGACGATCAAGGCCGACCCGCAACTGGCGCAGATCCCGATCATCATGATCACGTCGCGAACCGCCGAGAAGCACCGCAATCGAGCGCGCGAGCTCGGGGTCGACGTCTATCTCGGCAAGCCGTATCAGGAAGAGGAATTGCTGCGCCACCTGCGCGAGCTGGTGGCCGTAGACGCATAGCCGGGCAGCCCTTCTCCGCCCGCACCCTGTCCCAAGGTAGAATCCCCTCCATAAGCACGGAGGAGGGGTACCATGCCGCAATTCGCGACCAAGGACATCCGCACGCTGGCGCTGGTCGGTCACGGCGCGTCGGGCAAGACCGCGCTGGCAGAGGCGCTGCTGTACAAGGCCGGTTCGATCCAGGCGGCGGGTAGCGTCGAACGCGGCACCACCATCAGTGATTTCGATGCGCTCGAACGGACGTGGCAGCATTCGCTGCGCGCGTCGGTGCTGCATCTCGAAACACAGGGTACCCGCGTGCACATGATCGATACGCCCGGGTTCCCGGATTTCATCGGCCAGGCGATCGGTGCGCTTGATGCGGTCGAAACCGCCGCCGTGGTCGTCAGCGCATCCGCCGGGATCGAGATGATCACCTCGCGCATGATGGAGTGGGCCGCCAAGCGCAAACTCTGCCGTCTCGTCATCGTCAACAAGATCGACGCCGAGAACATCGACCTCGAAAGCATGCTGAGCGCGATCCAGGCCACGTTCGGCAAGGAGTGCCTGCCGATCAACCTGCCGGCCGACAACGGCAAGCGGGTCGTGGATTGTTTTTTCAATCCGGCCGGCGATTCGGATTTCTCGTCGGTGGCCGACGCCCACCGCGCACTCGTGGATCAGGTGGTCGAGGTCGACGAGGAACTGATGTCGCTCTACCTCGAGCAGGGCGAAATTGCCCCCGATCAGTTGCATGCGCCGTTCGAAAAGGCGCTGCGCGACGGGCATCTCGTTCCCGTGTGCTTCGTGTCGGCGCGCACCGGCGCAGGCGTCGCCGAATTGCTCGACATCCTGGTCAAGCTCGCGCCCAACCCGGCGGAAGGCAATCCGCCGCTGTTCACCAAGGGCGAAGACGAGAATGCAGTGGATTTTCACTCGGACCCCGATCCCGCCAAGCACGTGCTGGCGCACGTATTCAAGGTCGTGATCGACCCGTTCATCGGCAAGCTCGGCGTGTTTCGCGTGCACCAGGGTACGGTCACCAAGGACACCCAACTGTTCATCGGCGATGGCCGCAAGCCGTTCAAGGTCTCGCACCTGTTCATGATCCAGGGCGGGAAGCAGGTCGAGATCGACCGCGCGGGTCCGGGCGACATCGCCGCGGTCGCCAAGGTCGACGAGATCGGGTTCGACTGCGTGCTGCACGATTCGCACGACGAAGACCACATACACATGCGCCCGCTGGAATTTCCGACGCCGATGCACGGGTTCGCCATCTCACCCAAGAAGCGTGGCGACGAGCAGCGCATCTCCGACGTGCTGCACAAGATGATGGCCGAGGACCCGACGCTGACTGTCGAGCACGACACGAGCCTCAACGAAACCGTGCTCCGTGGCCTGGGCGAGCTGCACTTGCGCTCCGTGTTCGAGCGCATGGCCAGCCAGTTCAAGCTGGAGATCGAAACGCGGCCGCCGCGGGTTCCCTATCGCGAGACGATCATGGCCAAGGCCGAGGGCCACCACCGGCACAAGAAGCAGACGGGAGGCGCCGGACAATTCGGCGAGGTCTACCTGCGCATCGAACCACTCCCGCGCGGCAGCGGCTTCGAGTTCAAGGACGCGGTGAAGGGCGGCACGATTCCGAACCAGTTCATCCCTGCGGTGCAGAAAGGCGTCGAGCAGGTCCTGGTCCAGGGCCCGATCGCGGGTTTCCCGCTACAGGACGTGCGCGTGACGGTGTACGACGGCAAGCACCACGCGGTCGATTCGAAGGAAATCGCGTTCGTGATGGCCGGCAAGAAGGCGTTTCTGGACGCGATCGAGAAGGCAAAGCCCATCGTGCTCGAACCGATTGTCAGTCTGGAAGTGTTGTGCCCGGAGGCCAGCATGGGCGACGTCGCCGGCGACCTGTCCGGGCGGCGCGGCCAAGTGACCGGCACCCGGTCGCTGCAGGCCGGCACGCTGACCGTGAACGGGATCGCGCCGCTGTCCGAGCTGGACGGTTACGCGGCGAGGCTCAAGGCCATGACCGCAGGCCACGCCGCGTGGACCATGTCGCTGTCGCATTACGAGCCTGCGCCGGCGACGCTGCAGCAGCAACTGGCGTCGGAATATGCGAAGCATCGCAAACACGAAGAGGATTAGCGGCGTTGCGCGCGAATGAATTCGCGCCTACATCGCTGGTGCGTCGTCCCCGCGAAAGCGGGGATCCATCTTGAAGTCGACTACATCCGAATGGATTCCCGCTTCCGCGGGAATGACGGCGTCTCTCAGGCTCACCTTGGGTTTTTCCATTCAAATTGCGTGCCCGGCAGCAAGCGATCCAACAGCGGCACCAGCGGTGTCAGCAGGAACAGCGACCAGATCAGCGCGTTCGGCCGGAACAGGATGTACTGCCAGGCAATCGCACCGGCGGCGACGATGATCGCGTAGGCGATCCGTGCCTCGCGTCGATTCGGAGTCGTCATCGGGTCCGAAATCATGAAAAACGCGAACAGCAGCAGTGCACCGTTGCCGAGCTGATGCCACCAAATCGTCCACGGTTGTCCGAGCAGCAGGACCCGCAGCGCCGCAAATCCCAGGAACGCACCGAGAAACAGCCAGCTCACGTCGAGGCGGCGCGCCCGTTGCGTAACTACCGTCCCGAGCATCAGGAGCCAACCCGCGAGCGCGAGGTCGTTGCCCCACTGTCCCGGCGAGACCCAGGTGCCGGGAAGCAGCATGATCGCCGCGATGACGCCGAGGTTCGCCGGGTTGTACAGGTGCTTGCCGTGCACGCGCAACACGAATTTCGACGACATCGCGAACGCCGCCACGAGCGGATGCGCCCACAGCGTGTCGCTGCGCAACAGCAACGAGAGTCCGCAGCACGTCACCACCGCGGACAGCACACCCCGCTGCTGGAGCCCCAGTCGTTTCAGCCACCAGGCTTGGGTGGCGAGGCCGGCGGCGAAAGTCAGCGCGACCTGCAACGGCTGGATCGAAAAATCGCGCAGCAGGACGCCGGTCAGCAGCAGCGTGGCGAGAAACACGATCTGGAATACGCGCGCGTCGCGGGGCCGCCGCGCGCGGACGAACGCAATCAGCGGCGTTCGAACTGCGCCTATCACTTCCATAACCGCTCCCACCATAGCGCGTTCGGCGTCGTCTGCAGGTTCATGCGCCCGCGAATCTGGTTGATGTCCCATCCGGTCAGGCTGGCTAGCGTCTGCGCTTCGACTTCCTGGCGCTTGGCGACCGTATCGAGGTAATTCTTCGCTTCAGCGCATGCGTTGATGTCGCCTTTCCAGGGGTGGTGCAAGACGTAGCGCGCCTGGAAGTTCTGCTTGTCCTGGGTTTCCTGGAACATCAGGTCCTCGGGCAAGGTTTCCGGCGTGTAGCGCAGATGCAGCCGCGTAAGCATCGCCGGCTGTGCCCCCGTGGCACCGCGAGGCTTCGCGATAGGAGGCGACGCGCTCGGTGCGATCGCGACCGGCGGTTCGTCGCCATCCAGCCAGAACACACCCGCGGAGCGCAGTTCCTCCTGCGACAGCGGATTGGCCGCGCAGGGATCGCACCACGCCATGTCCCAGAAGTACTCGGTCCACACGACGCGGTAGTCCTCGCGCCGGGACTGCGCATCGAACAGCGCCTTGTAGACATGCGCGAATTCGCTGCGCGTGTAGGGTGGGATGTCGACGTTCGACGGCAGCTTCAGCGTACGGTAGTTGGTCGTTTCGACGCGGCCGTTCCGGGTCAAGGCATAGATCACCAGGTCCTGCGGCCCGCGCGCGTTGAGCATGCCGAGGCGCACCGGCAGCATGAACCGCGGCGACTCGAACGCGAATTGCAGCGGCCGCAGGTAGGTGAATCCGGTCTTGGCCTGCTCCGCGAGATTGACCTTGGCGACGAAAAATTTCAGGTTCTGGCGAATGTAGGGCTGCAACGCCTTGCTTGCCTTGGCCGGAATGTTGTAGCCGCTTTGGCGCAACCAGGTCTCCAGCCCGTTCGATTCGGTCGCGGAAAGGATGGCGATGTCGTACTCGCCAATCGTATAGCGGGCTTCGACGGTGACGCCGAGCGCCTCGTCTTTCGCCTTTTTCAAATCCGGACGTGCCGACATCGGCGCCGCCTGCATCATGCCAGCCATATTGCGCGAGAGCTTGTCGACCTCGCACGGATTGGGATCGAAATATTCCGCCAGTCGCGGTGCGCTGTAGGCGTCGATCCGGTCGAAGATCTTCGGGTCGCCGACGTGAATCTGGCTCTTCTGGAGCACGACCGGCACCGGGACGACCAGCGCGAATTCGGTCAGGTCGCCCTTGAAGTCGTTGCGCATGCTGATCACGGTGCGGTTGCCATCGCGCACCAGGATCACCTGCGAGGCTTCGTTGAACAATTTCGCATCGGCCTTGCCGACGTAGAAGCCGCAGAACGCCGCGGCAGGCACGGACGCTAGAGCGACGAGAAGCGCGAGACTGCCGCATGCGGCAAGGCAGGTGCGGCGTGACCAGGGCGTGAGCATCGGAACCTCCGGAACGTGGGCAATGCCGCTATGAACGGCAGGACCGCCGATCCGGGGTTAAAGATGGCGAGTCAGTTTGCCCGGGCCGCCTTGAACAGCGCCAGCGCGTCGCGGCGCGCGAGCGCGTGGTCGACGATCGGTTGCGGATAGTCGCGCCCGAGCATCACGCCGCGTGCTTTCTGCACATCGGCGGGTAACAACCAGGGCGCGTGGATCTCGTCGTCGTGCAAGCCGCGAAGCTCCGGTACGTAGCGACGAATGAAGTCGCCCTTGGCGTCGAAGCGCTCCGATTGCGCCATCGGGTTGAAAATCCGGAAGTAGGGCTGCGCGTCGCAACCGGTCGACGCCGCCCATTGCCAGCCGCCGTTGTTCGACGCAAGGTCGAAGTCGTTGAGCCGGTCGGCGAAATAGCGTTCGCCCCAGCGCCAGTCGATCAGCAGGTCCTTGACCAGGAAGCTCGCCGCGATCATGCGCAGGCGATTATGCATGTATCCGGTCTGGTTGATCTGCCGCATCGCCGCATCGACGATCGGATAGCCGGTCATGCCTTCGCACCACGCCGCGAAATGGCGAGCATCGTTGCGGAAGGCAAGCGCGTTGTACTCGGGCTTGAACGCCGAGTCGACCACCTGCGGGCGGTGCCACAGCAACTGCGCGTAGAACTCGCGCCAGATGAGTTCGTCGAGCCACGCGCTTGCGCCCTCGCCAACCGGATGCAGCGACCGCGCTTGTGCGTAGGCCACGAGTTGCCGGACCGATACCGTGCCGAAGCGCAGGTCCACCGAAAGATACGACGGGCCCTTGATCGCAGGGAAATTCCGGGCGTCCCGATAGTTGTCGATCCGCCGCTGGAAATCCTCGAAGCGCCGCGCGCCACCGGTCATGCCGGGCTCGACCGGCAGCTCGCGCAGGTTGGTGCGCTCGAAACCGAGCGCTTCCAGCGACGGCAGCGCAACCTGGAGCGAAGCAGGCGGCGCGGCGAGTGCACCCGGAAGCCCGTCGACGGGATGCGACGCGAGCTGCGCCGGGGTGAGCGTCCTGAGCCACGCGTTCCGGTACGGCGTGAAGACCGTGAACGGCCGTCCGGACTGGGTCAGGATCTCGGCGCGTTCGAACACGACCTGATCCTTGAACGTGTGGAAGGTCTTGCCTTGTGCGCCAAGCGTGCGCTCCACCGCGGCGTCGCGCGCCATCGCCAGCGGTTCATAGTCGTGATTGGCAAAAACCGCCTCGACGTCGAGTTCGGCGGCCAGCCGCGGGATGGCATCGCGCGCATCCGCGTGAAGGACGAGCAGCGCACCGCCCCGGGCACGAAGGCTCGCATCGAGTTCGAGCAACGACCCGTGGATGAATTCCACGCGCCGATCGGCACGGGAGGGCAGGCGCTCCAGAATTTCCCGGTCGAAGACGAACGCGCAATATACGGCCTGCGATGCACTCAACGCGGCGTGCAGCGCCGCATGGTCGAAGTCGCGCAGGTCGCGACGAAACCAGGCGAGTGAGCGTGTGTAACGAGGCATTAGGGAACCTCTGCATAAGCCCCGCGTGGTCGCGACGGAGGCTTTCCGGGATGCGATGTGCGAAGCAAGGCAAAGCCAATAGCCGGTGCTATTGGCGAGTCGAGCGACAATGCAGCGCGCCCGGAAAGCCCCGTCCCGTCCGGGTTTCGTCGCAATGGCCTCATCTGCATTGTTGCGCGGCTTGCGAATAGACCAAGCTATTCGCCGCGGCGCGGCGCCTCGCATCTGAAGACATTGCGACAGAAACGCGACTCATGTGGGACTTTTGCAGAGGTTCCTTAGACCGGCAAACGCCGTCGGGCACCGCCGGACGGCAATTCATTGTGTCGTGGGGCTCCGGAGTTTACAATGCGGCGCGTGAGCTATCTGGCGAGGGTCCCCCGCACGGGGATGGACGGCAAGGCGATGGCGGCGAGCTGCCGGCTCGCTGCATTGCCGGGCTTGCGCGACCGTTGCGATGAGGCAGTTGCATGGACGATAGCCGGGTCAGCCTGACCCACCACTTCCTGATCGCCATGCCCAGCATGGCCGATCCGCACTTTGCCCATACGCTCATCTATATCTGCGAGCACAACGAGAACGGCGCACTCGGCATCGTCATCAACAAGCCGATCGACATGACGCTGTCGGCGCTGTTCGAGCAGATCAACGTCCCGCTGGGCGATTCGGAATTGCGCGAAGCACGCGTGCATTATGGCGGGCCGGTGCAGATCGACCGCGGTTTCGTGCTTCATCGTCCGCTGGGCAGCTGGCAGTCCACGCTGGCCATCAACGACGATCTCGGTTTGACGACGTCGAAGGACATCCTGGAAGCGGTTGGCAACGGCGAAGGTCCGGAGGATGTCCTGGTGTCGCTGGGCTACGCCGGCTGGTCCGCCGACCAGCTCGAGCAGGAGATCGGCCAGAACGCCTGGCTTACCGTTGCGGCCGATCCCGACGTGCTCTTCACCCAACCGCCGGAGACGCGCCTGACGGCGGCGATGAATCTGCTCGGCATCGATTTTTCACGGCTGTCCGGCGCGGTCGGACACGCGTAATGCGTGGTAGTGACGGCACCTCCCTCCGCGCCCCTCGCGGGCACCATTCTCGCCTTCGATTTTGGTACTCGCCGTATCGGCGTTGCCGTGGGCGAAACCACGACGGGACTTGCGCACCCGCTGGCCACGATCGCGGCGGAGCGCAAGGACGATCGCTTCGCCGCGATCGGGAAATTGTTCGACGAATGGCGCCCTGCGCTGGTGTTGATCGGCCTGCCGACGCACGCCGACGGCACTGCGCACGATATGACTGCCAGTGCCAGCCGCTTTGCACGTCAGCTCGAAGGCCGCTTCGGAGTGACGGTCGCGCTGGCCGACGAACGCTTCACGACGCAGGCCGCGTCCGAGGCGCTCGCCGATGGTGGAGTGAGCTCGCGCAAGTCGCGCGGCGTGCGCGACCGGGTCGCCGCGCAATTGATCCTGCAGGCGTATCTTGACCAGCGTGCCGCACACGACCGCACTGCCTGACGCCGAAGCGACGCTCGCGGCGCTGGCGGAGCGCATGCGTGCCGCAGTGGCCGTCGACGCCCGCCTGGTCGGCATCTTCTCCGGCGGCGCGTGGCTTGCCGATCGCCTTGCCGAGCTGCTCCCCGGAGACCATCCGGTCGGATACATCGACGTCTCGTTTTATCGCGACGACTACGGCACCAAGGGCCTGCGCGCGAAGGTCGAGACGACGGCGCTGCCGTTCGAGGTCGGAGGGGCGCGCATCGTGCTGGTCGACGACGTACTCTTCACCGGCCGCTCGGTTCGCGCGGCGATCAACGAATTGTTCGATTTCGGTCGGCCCGAATCCATCGAGCTTGCCGTGCTGATCGATCGGGGTGGCCGCGAGCTTCCGATCGAGGCGACGTACGTCGGCGCGCGCGTTGCCGCTGCCCGCGATCTTTCGATCGTGCTGAACCGCGGACCCGACGCGCGCCTCTCGCTGTCGGTCGAACCCGCCGGGAGCGCGCCGCGTGAGTAATCCGCAACTGAACGAGCTCGGCGAACTGACGCATCTGCTGACGCTGGAGGGCCTGCCGGCGGAAGTCATCCGGCGTATCCTCGATACCGCGGTTCCTTTCGTGTCGATCGCCGAAAGGGACGTCAAAAAGGTGCCGCTGCTGCGCGGCAAAGCCGTCTTCAACCTGTTCTTCGAGAGCAGTACGCGCACCCGTACCACCTTCGAGATCGCCGCCAAGCGTCTTTCGGCGGACGTCATCAACCTCAACATCGGCGTGTCTTCGACCAGCAAGGGCGAGACCCTGCTCGACACGATCGACAACCTGGTGGCAATGAATGCCGACATGTTCGTCGTGCGTCACGCGCAGAGCGGGGCGCCGCATCTGATCGCGCAGCACCTGTCGCGAACGGGTCGGCGCCACATCCACGTCATCAATGCCGGCGACGGCCGGCATGCGCATCCGACACAGGGCCTGCTCGACTTGTTCACGATCCGGCACTACAAGAAGGATTTTCGCGGACTGACTGTAGCGATCGTCGGCGACCTGTTGCATTCGCGCGTTGCGCGCTCGCTGATCCACGGCCTGACGACCCTCGGCACGCCGGAGGTGCGCGCGATCGGTCCGCAGACGCTGCTGCCGACCGCGCTGGAAAGCCTTGGCGTGCGCGTCTTCCACGACATGGCCGAAGGACTGCGCGGCGCCGATGTTATCGTGATGCTTCGATTGCAGAGCGAACGCATGAAAGGTTCGCTGCTGCCCTCCGCCGGAGAGTTCTTCAAGCACTACGGGCTGACCGCTGACAAGCTTGCGTTGGCCAAGCCCGATGCGATCGTCATGCATCCTGGCCCGATGAATCGCGGGGTCGAAATCGAATCGGCGGTGGCGGATGGCAAGCACTCGGTGATCCTGCCGCAGGTGACTTTCGGCATCGCCGTGCGGATGGCGGTGATGAGCATGCTCGCAGGGAGTGCATAGTCGGCCATGCAAATCGAAATCAGGAATGGCCGGTTGATCGATCCGAAGCACGGCGTGGACCGCAATGCGTCGCTGTTCATTGCAGACGGAAAGGTCGTCGCGATCGGCAACGCTCCTGCGTCGTGGCAAGCGCAGCGAAGCATCGATGCGACGGGACTCGTGGTCTGCCCCGGGCTCATCGACGTCGCAGTGCGCCTGCGCGAGCCCGGCTTCGAATACAAGGCCACGCTCGAATCCGAGATGGACGCCGCCGTGGCGGGTGGAGTGACCAGCGTGGCGTGTCCGCCGGACACCGATCCGCCGCTGGACGAGCCGGGGTTGGTCGAGATGCTCAAGCACCGTGCGCGATCGCTGAATCGTGCGCACGTCTATCCGGTCGGCGCGCTCACGGTCGGTCTCCGGGGCGAGACGATCACGGAAATGGGGGAACTCGCCGAGGCAGGCTGCATCGCGTTCTCGCAGGCCGACGTGCCCATTGCCGATACGCAGGTGCTGTGGCGGGCGATGCAGTACGCGGCGACCTTCGGGTATCGGGTGTGGTTGCGCCCGCAGGAAGTGCACCTGTCGCGCGGTGGCGTCGCGCACGATGGCGAAGTCGCAACGAGACTTGGACTGGCCGCCATTCCGCCATGGGCCGAAACCGTTGCCCTCGATACGATTTTCGGACTCGCGCGTGCCACTGGAGCACGAGTCCACATAGCGAGGCTGTCGACGCACGATGGAGTCGTTCGGGTGCGCGAGGCCAAGCGGTCCGGGCTCGCAGTGACTTGCGATGTCGCCGCCACTCACATTCATCTGGCCGATACCGACATCGGCTGGTTCAACACGCACTGCCATTTGATTCCGCCGCTGCGCAGCGGACGCGACCGCGACAGCCTTCGCGCCGGACTCGCCGACGGGATCATCGATCTCGTCTGTTCCGATCACACCCCGGTCGATGACGACGCCAAGCAGCTACCGTTTGCGGAAAGCGAAGCCGGCGCCACCGGGCTCGAACTGCTGTTGCCGTTGACGCTCAAGTGGGCAGCCGAAGCCAAGGTCGCGCTGCCGGTTGCACTCTCGCGCATCACGGCGGATCCGGCGCGGATACTGGGCATCGATGCCGGTCACCTCGGCGTCGGCGCCACTGCCGATGTCTGTATATTCGATCCGGCAACCTGGTGGACGGTGGACCGGGCGTCTCTGCGCAGCCAGGGCAAGAACACGCCCTTTCTCGGGATGGAACTGGCCGGCAAGGTGCGTTACACCTTGGTTGCGGGCCAGCTTGTGCACGAAGCCTGAGCGGGGCCCGCGAGCCTGCAGACAGGTAGCTTACGATCCAGGCCCGGGTCCGTGGCCTACAAGCAGTCCTTTGTAAGTCCGTGATTTATCTGCCGAGATCGTGCGCAGCGAGCGCAGCATTGCTGCGCGGGTGTCCGGAAACTCAATACGACACTGTGAAAACACGTGCCCTTGCGAAAGGAATTTTCAGGCGATTGAGTCGCTAAGATTCACACTGTACGCTACATATTGGCGCTAACATAGGCAGCAATCTAGGCGTTCAACGCCGCACTCGGCGCGAACTGCGGGCGCCGCCCGCCATCCGATTCGACCTTCCGGGAGAACACCATGGCCTGCCTCAACCTCAGCAACGGCAATTTCACCGACCAGACTTGGAGCGCAGCGAATGCGACCTTCAACGCGGGCGCGGTCACCATCACGCATCCGTCTGCCGGGCAGATCTCGATCCAGCGCACGGGCTTCGCCAGCCCGATCAACCTCAACGGCGACTTCAGGTTCATCGTCTTCGGCGCCAGCCAGTTCATCGGGCTGCTGCATATCGACAACCTCGGCAGCAACTCGACGCGCACCGTGTCGATCGTCGACTTCACCGGCGCCAGCCTTTCACTGGCGCAACTGTTGCAGATAACGCTGCCGAACAGCCAGTCACTCCCGCATTTCGCCACGTCCCCGGGCAGCGGCACGCTGAGCTTCGTGTTCAGCGGAACCGGCAACGTCAACGAAGTCACGACGATGTCGATCGTGCGCAGCGACAACGGCAGCCCCGTCCTGACGGCGACGGGCCCGATAACCATCACCGGCACCGTGTCTGCCGAGATCACGAGCACCGACCTGGTCATTCATCATCCGAGCAGCTTCAGCAATGAGACCACGGGACCGCGTCCGGCCGGCACGCTGCATATCAATCCGGTCAACCTGAATGCAGCCGCCTTCGGCGACGCGGTGCTCGGCGCCGACGTTCCCGGCCTTGATGTGCGCACCGCCACCACGACATTGCGCAACGACGGCAACGATTGCCTCGATGTGACCGGAATACCGGCCAACGCGCCGTTCAGCCTGCAGGCAGGTACCGCGCTGCCGATTCATCTCGATCCAGGCCAGCAGCAAGTGGTCACGATCGCATACGCGCCGACGGCGACCGGCACTCTCACCCGCGCGCTCACCGTCAATCACACGCCGAACAACGGCGACACCACGATCAACTGCACCGGCCACGCGCGCGACGCGGTGGCCAGCATCGCCACCAGTACCAACGCGGTGAATTTCGGCACCATCGTGCACCCGGGAACGGCGACCTCGAACTTTACCGTCTCCAACAGCGGCGAAAAAAACCTCGCGTTCAGCATTGCCGCCGCGCCGCCCAATCCCAGTTTCACGTGGACGACAGCCACCAATTCGCCGCTGCCGGTCGGGGGCGTGGCATTCAACGTCACCGTCAACTTCACGACGCCAGGCGACTTTGCGGCGCCACAGCAGACCATCAGCGTGGTCCCGACGCTGGGCGCCACGCGCAACGTGCCCGTGAACGGCGCGGGCTGCATCCCCAACGCCGAGATCGTGGTGCCCGGTATCGCGCCGGTCGACTACGCGACGGTCGAGCGCGGGTTCCGCACCGTGCGCGTCGTGGATGTGAGCAATTCTGGCGACAGCGATCTGCAGTTTCGCGCCCGCATTACGGCTGGAGCCGTCCCGGCGCAGGCCGCATTGTTCGGACTCGTGCTGCCGGACCAGGACATCACCGACGCGCCCGCTACGCGCCTGTATTCGGTGCTGCCGACGCATCGTTGCGGACCCGGCGCGACCGGCGACAGCCTGATGCCGGTGGCGGTAAGCTTCTTCGCCAACGACGTGCCGGGCACGTATTCGGCGAACTTGGTCATCGATCAGCACAACGGAACGAATTTCCCGGCGACCCAGACGTGGACGTTCCCGCTGACTGCCGAAATCGTGCCGCCCGTCCCGATCGATGCTGTGCTCGTGTTCGACCACTCCGGCAGCATGGCGGACATGATCGGCGCGCGCAACAAATCGGAAGCGGCTCGGGCTGCGGGCAGCCTGTTCGTACAGATGCTGCGCGAGACGGCAGACGATCGCGCTGCGGTGATCCGGTTCTCGACGACGCCCGAACCGGTGCAGCACATCCTGCCCATCCTGGGCAATCGTCCTGCGTTCGTCGCCGCCATGAGCGCGGGCAATTTCACGCCGGACGGCTGGACCAATATCGCGGGCGGCGTCATCGACGGTGAGGCAGAATTCACGCCGCACCCCGGAAGTCCACCGGTGCTGAAGAAAGCGATGATCGTGTTGACCGATGGCATCGAGAATCGTTGCTGGCAGGAAGGTGGTACCGGTCCGTGGCTTTCGATCACCGGGCGCGACTCCGGCGATACTCCACAGATGCGCCGTCCGGATCCGCTGCCGGACGGCACGCCGCAGGACAGCGACCCGCTGCCCACCCCGGGTAACGACATCAAGGTCTACGGCGTCGGTCTCGGGCAACCGGGACAGGTCGACGGCAACGCTCTCGACGCAATGTCGACGGCAACCGGTGCGCACTACGCTGGCGTCGTGGATCTGACCGGCAAGGATTTTTTCCTGCTCGAGAAGTATTTCACGCAGATCTTCATGGAGTCCGCCGGGCTGTCGCAGATTGCCGACCCTTTCTACACGATCAATCCGGGCGACACGCATGTGCACGAGTTCGACATCTTTCCCGGCGACGTGAACGCCATGGTCGTGGTCTACGATCAGGACGGGCTCAGGCTGCCGTTCTACGTGGTGAGTCCGAAAGGAGAGGTGCTTTCCGGAACATCGCTTCCGCCGGGATTCTCGATTCGCTTTCACTCGACGGACACCGCGCGCTTCGCCGATTTCTTCTTCCCGCACAAGGAGCCCGACCGCTACGCCGGCCGCTGGCAGGTGATCATCAAGCACGATAAGCGGATTTGTCGAGGGAATATCGAAGGCGACAACGTCGGGCCGGGGTTCACGCCGAAGAAGTGCTCCAGGTACGACAAGCCGGTCAACTACGGCATCGCCATCGGCGCCGGATCGAATCTGCGGATGCAGCCCTACGTCGAGCCCGGCACCAAGTACATCGGCGAATCCATCCGGCTCACGGCGGTCGTGAGCGAGGCCGGCCTGCCGGTGAGGAATTCACAGGTGAGTGTCGCGGTCAAATCGCCGACGGGACAGGCATTCTCGCTCAAGCTCCACGATGACGGTCTGCACAACGACGGCGCGGACGACGACGGCGAGTACGCGAACCTGTTCACGCAGACATTCGTTGCCGGCGTCTACCAATTGACATTCCGCGCCGAGGGCATGCAGGCCAGCCGGCCCTACGTCCGCGAGTCGTATCGAACCAAGACGGTGTACGACAAGCGGCGTCCGAACGGAGACGGTGGCGGCAGCGGTGACGATTGCTGTCGCCGACTGGTGCGCATTCTCACCCGACAGGAGAAACTGCTCGAGCACTTGACCGGTAAACCCAAGTAGCGCTCGCGCGACGCCAAGCGCGGCAAGTCGTCCGACATGCCCGGGGCCTTCGGCCCCGGGCATGCCTGATGCGCCGGTTCCGCGATGACTGGTGGGTACGCGCCGACGGTCGCCGCGACGTGGGCCTGCAGACCGTAACACCTGTTTTCGTGCGGATGATATAAAGCGCGCATGGCTCCCCAATCAAGGAGCGCAGGTCGTCGATCCAGCAGCGCGGAGTCTGACCGGGATTCGGTTCAACCGGGACGCCCGATCGGCCCCATCGAGCGCCGTCTCCACCGGATCAGCGTGCTCGCGTTCGCATTATGGGCGCTGGCATGGGTGAGCACGACCGCAGCCGCCGACGTTGCCGACCCGGCGAGCGCACCGGCGGCGATGCCGCGAGCAACCGACCCGGTCCGCTATCGCGTCGTCATCGTCGCTCCGGACCCCATCAAGGACGTGGTCTCGACCAGCGTCAACCTCGTGCGCTGGCAGGACTATGCCGACATGTCCGAAGAGCTGCTCGACGCGCTGGCGCAGGAAGCGGTGCCTCAGGCCGAGGAAGCGGCTGCAGCCAGCGGCTATTTCTCCGCCACCGTCGACATTGTGATCGATCGTGCCACGACGCCGGTAACCATCACGCTGACGGTTACGCCCGGTGTGCCTACGCGTGTCACGACAGTCGACATTGCGGTGACCGGACCTGCCGCCACCGAATCTGTGCTGGGCACGCGCGCGATCGCAGCCGCGCGGAATGGCTGGTCGATGCCGAAGGGCGATATCTTCACCCAGACCGGGTGGGCCGGCGCCAAGCGTGGCGTCGTCGACGCGATGGCCGGCAACGCGTTCGCCGCAGCGCGCCTGACGTCGAGCGAAGCGCGCGTCGACCCGGACGCCGCGAGCGCGATGCTTGCGGTGTCGATCGAAAGTGGACCGGCGTTCTTTGTCGGCGACATCGTCGTGCAGGGACTTTCACGGTACAGCGCGGAAATGGTCCGCAATTTCAGCACGCTGCAACGTGGCGATCCCTACAGCCAATCGGCACTCGACGATTTCGTGCGGCGGCTGCTTGGCTCCGGCTATTTCGCCGGTGTGCAGGCCGCCATTGCGACCGATCCGGCGCAGGCCGACGCGGCTCCGGTGACGCTGGCGGTGATCGAGGCGCCGACTCGGCACCTGGAGTTCGGCGCGGGGTACTCGACCGATACGCAATATCGCATTAGCGCGAGTTATCGCGACCTGAACGTCAACGGCGACGCCCTGCGGTTCTATGCCGATGCACGCCTCGAGACCAAGGTGCAGAACGCCAACGTCCGCTTCGTGCGGCCGCCGAATGCCGGGGGCTGGCAGGATTCGATTCTGGGTGGGATCGAACGGACCGACATCGAAGGCCTGATCACGCACACCGCCAGTATTATCGTGAGCCGCCAAGGTATCGACGAGCGCAATACGCCCGCATTCAGCGTCGGTTTTTACTTGAACGACCAGCAGCCCTCGGGAGGCGACACGGCGAGGTCGCACGCGCTGTACGGCGAAGCCCAGTACACCTGGCGCCGCACCGACAGCCTGCTGCTGCCTACGCGCGGCTGGATGGCCAACGTGACGGGGGGCGGCGGCATCCCCGGCGTGTCGACCGAAGGCTTCGGTCGTGTGGTTGGAAAATTCGCCTACTGGCTGCCGCTCGGGCACAGCAACGAACTCTATCTGCGCGGTGAGGGCGGCGCCGTGCTCGCGCATTCGCGCGAAGGCATTCCCTCGGTGTTCCTGTTTCGCACCGGTGGCGATACGACCGTACGCGGCTACGCTTTCGAAAGCCTCGGCGTGCAACAGGACGGTGCCACGGTGGGTGGGCGCTATTACGGTGTCGCCAGTGCCGAGATCACCCATTGGTTCGAACCGAGCTGGGGCGTGGCGACGTTCGTCGACGCCGGCAACGCAACCGATACGCTGCATTCGTTCAACTTCGACTATGGTTACGGGGTTGGCGCGCGCGTGCGCACGCCGATCGGGCCCTTTCGCCTCGACGTCGCCTACGGGCAACAGGTGCACCAGGTCCGCCTCCACTTCTCGGTCGGCCTATCGTTCTGATGAGCGAGTCGATGCCACCCGAATCGCGTCCACGCGAAGTGTCGAAGCCGACGCGGCGCTGGTGGCGCGTGGTGCCTGTGTTCACGCTGCTGGTCGTTGCCTGCCTGGGTGGCGGCGCGTGGTTTCTCGGCACCCAGACTGCCCTCGACCTGCTGCTCGAGCGTGCGATGGCGCGCAGCGAAGGTCGGCTCGCGATCAATGGCGCAACCGGATCGCTGCTGTCGACCGTCCACATTGAGAGCCTGCGTTGGCGCGGCGACGACGTCGTACTCGAAGCTGCAGGCGTTGCATTGACGTGGAGTCCCGTCGACCTTTTCTCGCGGCGTTTCAACGTGCGGGGATTCGCCGCGCAACATCTGGCGGTGACCGTGAAAGCGTCGAGCGGCGCGAGCACGCTTCCGGCCGACCTGGCACTTCCGCTCGAAGTCACCATCGCCCGCGCAGGGATCGGCCGCATCGACTGGACGGTGGGCGACCGAAGCGGGGTGGTCACCGGACTGGCCTTCGGCTACGCCGGCGGCGCGACGCAACACCAGTTGCGCGATCTCGAATTCATCACTTCGGCGGGTACCTTGTCCGGCAATCTCACGCTTGGTGCGGTGTCGCCGTTTCCCCTGTCTGCGGCGCTCAAGTTCGCCGGCGATGGCGACTATCGCGATGCTTCCGCCGACGCCGATCTCAAAGGCACGTTGGCCGCGCTCGGCGTCGAAGCCAAAGTGCAGGTACGCGGTGCGCGCGGCACCGCAACGGCGAAGCTCGACCCCTTTGGCCCGGTCGCGCTGACCGCCGCCGCGATCAACGTCGATGGTGTCGACCTGGCGCGCTGGTCGCCCGCGTTGCCGGCCACCAAGCTGAGCCTGGTGCTCGACGCGGTGCCTGCCGCCGAACGGTTTTCCGGCACGATCGACGTGCGCAATGCCGAGCCGGGACCGATCGACGCCGACCGCATCCCGCTGGCGACGCTCAAGTCGAATTTCTCGTGGACGCAAAGCGGGGTTGAGTTCAGCGATGCGACTGCCACGATGCCGGGCCGCGGGCGGGTCACCGGACGCGCCGCGTTCGCCTTCGACGGCAAACCTGCGACATTCGCGCTCGACGTGGTCGACGTGGACCTGCAGCAGATCCACCGCGCGCTCGCTGCCACTGCGCTGCGGGGCACCCTTGCCGCAGATGTCAGCGGTGCCATGCAAAATGTGCGCGGCGACCTGCGCCAGGACGGAATGAATTTCACCTTCGCCGCAACGGTCCGCGATCGCCAGCTCGATATCGCGCGCTTTCGCGCTACCGCCGGCGCCAGCGAAATCGACGGTCGCGGCCGGGTGGCGCTGGACGGCACGCGAAGCTTCAGCGTCAACGGCAACACGCGGCGCCTCGATCCGTCGCGTTTCGGCGAATTTCCCGGCGGCTCGCTTGATACGACCTTTGGTGCGACTGGAGCGCTCAGTCCGACCTGGGCGGCAACAGCTGAATTGACGATCGCAGCAGGAAGCAAGCTGAGTGGCGTGGCGCTTTCGGGGAACGTGCACGGCGATCTCGCGCCGCGTCGCGTTCGCAACGCGACGGCGAATCTGCACATCGCCTCGGGCGCGTTGACGGTGTCCGGCAATGCCGGGGCTCCGGGCGACCGGCTGAGCTTCGCGGTGCGCGCGGCGGATCTCGCCGCATGGCGCCTGCTCGTGCCTCCGGCAATCTCGAAGCAATGGCCCGCAGTCGTCGGTGGCTCGTTACGCGCGAGTGGCGCGGTGCAACTGGAGCCGCAGTTGCGCGGGGGCGACATCGATCTTCACGGGAGCAATCTGGCGTGGGGATCGGCGTTTGCTGTGACGTCGCTCGATGCGCGCGCAACGCTCGCGCCGCCGGACGCGACGACCCGCCCACTGACGCTGGAAGAGCGCCCGGTGACGGTGATCGTCGACGCCACCGGCGTCAAGACGCCGCAGGGCCTGTTCACCGCGGCTCATCTGGACGTTGCCGGCAGTGTCGCGCGGCACGCGGCGCGCTTCACGCTGCGGGGCGAGGGCATCGATCTGCAGGCTGCGGTCGCCGGAGGGATGCAGGGACCTGAAGGCAGCGGCACAGCGCTGCCGCGGCGCTGGTCGGGCACGCTGGAGCGTCTCGACAACCGCGGCGATTACGCCGTTGCGTTGACCGCGCCGGCGACACTCACGGTAACCGGCGGCCATGTCGCCCTAAACAACGCGAGTATCCGCATTGCCGAGGGCAACGCCGAGATTGCCGACGTCTCCGTCGATGACGGACGCATCAGCTCCCACGGAAGCTTCAACGCGATTCCGCTCGCTGTACTGGTGCGCATGGCAGGACAGAAGATGCCGTTGCACTCGACGCTGACGCTGAAGGGCGATTGGTCGGTCGTTGCGTCGCCCCGGTTGAACGGCGCCATCCACATCGGTCGCGACCAGGGCGACCTCTATGCCACAAGCAGCGCTTCGATCGACCCAGGGACGCAGGGCTTCGGCATCACGCTGTTCGAGGCAGTCGCGCAGTTCGTCGATGACGCTACGACGGTGCGCGCGCAGTATCAGTCCGCACGCGGCGGGAGCGGCAACCTGGCGTTCGCAGTCGGCGCGGATACGGGCGGTGCGCTGGGACATGTCGGGCGCAACGCTCCGCTGAGCTTGTCGCTGCAGGTCGAGCTGCAGTCATTGCAGCCGCTGCAGCCCTGGCTGGGAACAACCGCGGTGATCGACGGCCGCGCGCGTGTCGACGTTACCGGGCACGGCACCTTGAGCAACATCGTGCTCGACGGCGGCATCACCGGCGACGACATCCGTATCGACCTGCCGCGCTACGGCGTGCTGCTGAATGCGGGACGCTTGAGGACGCGACTGGACAACGGCAAGTTGCTGCTCGACGAATTTTCCATCGCGGCGGGTGAGGGGCGCTTCAGCGCGCAGGGCACCTTGGCCGCGACGGCGGCGAGCGGGGCCACGGCAAAGGTCACCTGGCAGGCCGAGCATTTCCGGGTGATCAACCGTCCCGATCTGCGCCTGATCGCCGGCGGCAGCGGTACGCTCGCATTGGTGGACGGAAAGATCGACCTCCTGGGCAACGTGAAGTTCGACGAGGGATTCGTCGACTATCAGCCGACGACGGCAGGGACCCTTGCCGACGATGTCGTGATCATCGGACGCCCGCGTCCGCCGCCGCCGGCATCGGCGTTGGGCGACCTGCCGCTCAAGCTGGACGTTCAGGTCGACCTCGGTTCGAATTTCAAATTCTCGGGTGAAGGCCTGAATACGGGACTGAGCGGGCAGGTGCGAATCTCCACGCTGCCCGATGGTTCGCTGACCGGCTTCGGGACGATCCAGGCGGTCAACGGTACCTATTTCGCGCTCGGGCAGAAACTCACCATCGACCGGGGACAATTGATCTTCGACGGTCCGCTGGACAATCCCGCCATGAACGTCGTTGCGCTGCGCAAGAACCTCGCCGTCGAGGCGGGCGTCGAGGTCACCGGCACCGCGCGCTTCCCGCGCGTGCGGTTGGTGTCGAATCCGCCGGTTCCCGACAACGAGAAGCTGGCGTGGCTGATCACCGGGCAGGGGCTGAGCCGCGCCTCCGGCGGCGATCTCGCGGCGCTCTCCGCGGCGTCGGCGGCGCTGCTCGGCCGCGGTCAACGGCCGCTGAACCAGGAGATTGCCAATCGCATCGGCCTCGACGACATTTCGTTCGCGGATTCGAGCGTGACCACCGCCACCGGCGCCACGCGAGGGCAGGTCATCACCTTCGGCAAGCGCCTGAGCGATCGCTTGACGCTGGTGTACGAACAGGGACTGACGGTCGCCACCAACGCGTTGCGCATCGAATACGCGCTGACGCAAACGCTGACGTTGCGCGCCGAGGCGGGCGTCGTCGGCAGCTTTGGCATCTACTATCGCCGCAGCTTCGATTGAAGTGGTGTTGCGGATGTGCGCCGCGTCGACCTGCTACTTTGTCTTGGCTACCCTACCCAACAAATAGAACTCGTCGTTGGGTCGCATGGCGATCAAGTTGGCCATGCGGTTGGACAATGCGAAAAACGCCGCGATGGCGCCGATGTCCCAGATGTCCTCGTCGCTGAAGCCATGCGGGTACAGCTCTTTGTAGTCGGCTTCTTCGAGATCGATCGACCGCAGCGCCACCTTGAGCGCGAACTTGAGCATCGCCTTCTGGCGATCGCTGATATCGGCCTTGCGATAGTTGACGGCCACCTGATCGGCGACGCGCGGATCCTTGGCGTAGATGCGCAGGATCGCACCGTGCGCGACGATGCAATAGAGGCAATCGTTGGCGCCCGACGTGGCGACGACGATCATCTCGCGCTCGGCCTTGGTCAATCCCGATTCACGGAGCATGAGTGCGTCGTGGTAGGCGAAGAAAGCGCGGAACTCGTCGGGGCGGTGCGCAAGCGTCAGAAAAACGTTGGGAACGAATCCCGCCTTCTCCTGCACTTCGAGCATTCGCTCCCGGATATCCTCCGGCAGGTCTTCGAGCTTCGGGATGGGATAACGGCTGATCGCGGGCGGGTTCATGATTGCGCCGTACGTTGGCTTGGATGGGGTCGACGATTCCGCGATCAAATCGGGAGCGGTCAACCTGGATCAATATAATCGAAGGGCGATCATGCAGACAAGTTACCCCGGAATCGGCCGGCGCCGCGCGGGCGGAGACGTTGCGACACGGCAGACAATCTTCGCCGTTCGGCTTGACTTGGAGCAAGAAGCGTCCGAACACTCGCGTCCAGTGTTCGAACTTTCCACATCTCTCACAAGACAGTGAGTGCCCGACCCGATGGAGCATGAATCGATGAACGTCCACTCAAAAGTCGCTAGCCGCGCCCTCGCGTTCGGGACGGCGCTTGCCATGCTGACCGCCTGCTGCCTGAGGCTGGAGGCGCAAACGGTCCCGGTGGCGGCGCCGTTGAATCCCCGCATCGGGCTCGCGCTGTCGGGCGGCGGAGCACGCGGCATTGCGCACTTGGGCGTGCTCAAGGTCCTTGAAGAACTGCGCATTCCGATCTCGTGCGTGACTGGCACCAGCATGGGCGCGATCGTCGGGGCGACGTTCGCCGCAGGGCGGTCGCCGGCGGAAATGGAGAAGTTAGTCCTCGAAGCCGACTGGAACGTGATCTTCCGGGACAAACCTCCACGCGACGAAATCGCCGTCCGGCGCAAGATCGACGACTACAAGACGCTGTTCGCGCCGGAGTTCGGTGTCAAGGACGGCGCGCTCGCCCTGCCTAAAGGCGTGCTCGTCGGCATCACGATAGAGTCGTTCTTCCGCTCCATGGTGACGCCGGCATTCGACATCACCGACTTTCGGAAGCTTCCGATCCCGTTTCGCGCGATGGCCACCGACATCGAGACTGGCGAGGGAGTCGCGCTCGACCACGGCAGCCTCTCCCAGGCGATGCGCGCGAGCATGTCGGTGCCCGGGGCGATGTCGCCGGTCGAGATCGACGGGCGGCTGCTGGTCGACGGCGGCATCGCCGACAATCTTCCGATCGACCAGGCGCGCTTGCTCTGCGCCGACGTAGTCATCGCCGTCAACATCTCGACGCCCCCGTTGTCGCGTGGCGAAATTACGTCGGCACTCTCGGTCGTGAGCCAACTCCTCAATTTTCTCGGAAAGCAGACCGTCGACGACCAGCTTAAAAGCCTCACGGACAAGGACGTGCTGATCTCGCCGGAACTGGGCGACATTTCCGCGGCCAAGTTCGATCGTTCGAAGGACGCCATCCGCATCGGCGAGGAGGCCACGCGTGCGCTTGCCGAAAAGCTCGGGCGCTACAGCCTTCCGCCCGAACAGTACGCGGCGTTGCGGAGCACGCAGATCGCCGCGGCCAAGGCGCTCGGCACCGTCGACGAGATCCGCGTCGAAGGGCTGGAGAAAACGAACCCGGCGGTCGTGCGCGAACTGGTCGAGAGCAAGCCAGGCGAGCCGCTCTCCGAGCAGAAGGTTGGCGCTGATCTGCGGCGCATCTATGGCACGCGTGATTACGAGAACATCGGCTTTCGAATCGTCGGCGGCGATACCGGCCCGCGCGCGATGGTCATCCAGCCGACAGAGAAGGCGTGGGGCGCCGATTACCTGCGCTTCGGCCTGGCCCTCGCCAGCGACTTCCAGGGCGACAATGCGTTCAATGCGCTGGTCCAGTACCGGAAGTCCTGGCTCAACAGTCTGGGAGGCGAGTGGACGACGGAAGCCCAGATCGGCCAGAACACGCGCGTGTGGACGGAGTTCTACCAACCGCTCAACGAGGAAGGCCGCTGGTTCATCGCACCGAGTGCGCTGATCGGACAGCAGACGCGCGGCGCGTTCGTCGGAGGCGACAAGGTCGCCGATTACCTGATAAGCGTCGGACAGGTCGGCGTCGACCTCGGCACCAGTCTGGGAACCTGGGGCCAGCTGCGCGGCGGTGCCGTCTGGTCGAAGGTCTTTGCGCGCGTCGACACGGGCTCGCCCGTCTTGCCTTCGGTACGGGAGGTTACCGCGGGTCTGCGCGCGGCGCTCTTCGTCGATCAGACCGACACCGCCTGGTTCCCGTCCGCAGGTTACGGGTTCAACGGAACGGCCTACGCCGCGATGACGTCGTTCGGATCGGCGCAAAACTATCAGCGCCTCGAAGGCACCGCGCGCGGCATCCAGAGCTGGGGCCCCAACGTGCTCAACGTCGCCGTCAGCGGCGGCACGGCGCTCGGGTCCGATATGCCGGCGTACGAGTCCTTCACGCTGGGCGGGCCGCTGCGGCTGTCGGGTTACCGCGTCAACGAGTTCTCAGGCCGCGATTACGCGTTCGGCCGGCTTATGTATTACCGCCGGATCTTTCCGCTGCCGGACATCCTCGGGTCGGGGCTCTACCTCGGCGGATCGGCGGAAGTCGGCCACATCGCCAATCGCTTCGACAACTCGCGGTCGCCGGGAACGCTTTGGTCCACATCGGCGTTCCTCGGGGCGGATACGTTCCTCGGACCCGCGTATCTCGGCATCGGCTACGGCGGAGCCGGCAACTGGAGCCTTTACTTGCTGCTCGGCGCGCCGTAGGCATGGCGAGGAACAGACCAAATCGTCTCACCGACTTTCCAGTCCACGCAGCATGCGAGGTATTATCTGACCGCAACAATTGCCTCGGCGTCATTCGCAGTTGAAGTCCGCATGATGTGCATGGGGAAAGACAATGTCCAACTTCATAGCGCCGCCCGCAACCATCGCAGGTGGGCTGCTCGCGCTCTCCCTGTTATCCGGGGGCGCTCTGGCCGCCGACCCTGCGACTCCCGCGCCGCATTGGTCGGGGCTGCCGATATGGGGCCCAGAAGCGGAGGCCAGGGGCTATCAAATTCCACTCCCTTTCGGGATAGGGATCACCGCCTACTCGGCGCGACAACCTGTGAACATCCAGGATCTGCGCTTGGGATTCAACGGAAAGGACCCGGTATCGGTCAAGAATTTCCTGCAGATCAATACGGTCGACACGACCCAGCAGAACGTCTCGGCGAAGTTCGACGTACTCGTATTCCCGTTTCTCGACGTCTACGCTCTCCTCGGATATACCAAGGGAACGACCAAGGGGCTCATCCAGGTTCCCGGCGATCCCATCCTGGGCATCATCGAGCCGAGAGAACTTCAGCTCAATGCCGCGTTCAATGGCCCAACCTACGGCGCGGGATTCACCCTCCAAGGGGGTACCAAAATCAGCGACTGGCGGGACCTGACTGCTATCGTGGTGGCCGACTGGAACCGCACCCAGACGAAGCTGTCGTTCGAAAACGAAAGTCTGATCGCCAACACGAAGCCGATCGCTACGGTGTTCTCCGCGAGGCTAGGATTGCATGTCATTTCCAGCCCCTCCCTGGGCGGGGCGATCTGGGTCGGTGCGATGCATCAGAACATCCAGGAAACGGTCGCCGGCAGCGTTGCCAATACGGACCTTAAATTCGCCGTGGTCCAATCGCCGCAGCAACCGTGGAACACGCTGCTCGGCGGCTTGATCGAGTTCGGCAAGGCCGGCTATGTTCTCTTCGAGGGAGGGCTCGGCGCTCGCAAGTCGATCCTCGCAGCAGGTGTGTACAGGTTCTGATCGATTGATCTTGCGAACACGTCGAGAACAAGTAGCAGACAGCACATGCGTGAGCTCCGCGGATTCGACTACGTCATCGCCGGCGCTGGCACTGCGGGCTGCGTGCTCGCCAACCGGCTCTCGGCCGATCCCGACGTCACGGTGTTGCTGCTCGAAGCGGGGGGAGACGACGACTGGATCTGGATCCACATTCCAGTCGGCTATCTCTATTGCATCGGCAACCCGCGCACCGACTGGTGCTACAAGACCGAAGCTGACCCAGGGCTGAACGGCCGTTCCCTGCTCTATGCACGCGGCAAGGTGCTCGGCGGTTGCTCTTCGATCAACGCGATGCTGTATCTGCGCGGTCAGAGTCGCGACTACGACGAGTGGGCCCGGCTCACGGGCGATCCGGCTTGGGCATGGAAAAATGTGCTGCCCATTTTCCGGCGCTCCGAGGACTCGCACCGAGGCGCGGATGAAATGCACGGCGCGGGCGGCGAGTGGCGCGTGGAGCGGCAGCGGTTGTCGTGGGAGATCCTCGACGCGTTCGGGGACGCGATGGTGCAGGCCGGCATCCCGAAGACCGACGATTTCAACCGCGGCGACAACGAGGGCTGTGGACTATTCGAAGTCAACCAGAAACGCGGCGTACGCTGGAACGCGACCAAAGGCTTCCTGCGTCCGGCGATGAATCGGCCGAACCTCACCGTGCTGACCAAGGCGCTGGTGAAGCGCGTTCGACTCGAAGGCAGACGCGCGGCCGGAATCGAGTTTTCCCGGGGTGCCGAGGACGTCTACGCAACGGTCGCGCATCGAGACGATCCTTGCCATGGGCAGCATCGGCTCGCCGCAAGTGCTGCAGCTTTCGGGTA
Organism: uncultured beta proteobacterium; assembly: GCA_963726915.1. GTDB lineage: Bacteria > Pseudomonadota > Gammaproteobacteria > Burkholderiales > Casimicrobiaceae > PALSA-1003. The sequence goes on along the minus strand of CAVSEA010000025.1, from coordinate 364,768 downwards.
TCGGGCCGGGCCCGCTGCTGCAGGAGCGTGGGCTCGCGGTCGCGCACGAGCTGCGCGGCGTCGGCGAGAATCTGCAGGACCATCTGCAACTTCGTACCGCCTTCAAGGTGAAGAACGTCGTGACGCTGAACCAGCGCGTGCACAGCCTTTTCGGCAAGGCAATGATGGGCCTCGAGTACGCCGTCTTCCGCACCGGACCGCTCACGATGGCGCCGAGCCAGCTCGGCGGCTTCACGCGTTCCGATCCCTCGCAAGCGACGCCCAATGTCGAGTTCCACGTGCAGCCACTATCGCTCGACAAGTTTGGCGATCCCCTGCATACGTTCCCAGCATTCACCGCGTCGGTGTGCAACCTGCGGCCGACGAGCCGCGGATTCGTGCGCATCAAGAGCGCCGACCCGAAGGCACACCCTGCCATCATGCCGAACTATCTGTCGACGCAGGATGACCGGATCGTGGCAGCGCAGGCACTCCGACTCGCGCGCCGCGTTGCGGCGCAGCCCGCGCTCGCGAAGTACGCGCCGGACGAGTTCAAGCCGGGCCGCGAGTTCCAGTCGGATGACGAGCTGGTCAGAGCCGCGGGAGACGTCGGCACGACCATCTTCCATCCGGTCGGAACGTGCAAGATGGGCGCGGCATCCGATCCGGAGGCGGTGGTCGATCCCCGGCTGCGCGTGCTGGGGCTCGAACGCCTGCGTGTCGTCGACGCATCGATCATGCCTTCGATCACCTCCGGAAACACCAATTCGCCGACGGTGATGATCGCGGAACGCGGGGCCGAGATGATCCGCGCGGATCGGCGCACGAGCTGAGGGGCGCGGCAAACGCTCGGAGTTCGAGCAGCTCAGATTGCGCGCTGGTAATCGACAGGCACCCGACCGCCGAATGCCAACGCCCGAATCAGTCCTTCGGCGGCACGTAGCCGGTCGCGACGTCGGCGCCGCCGCCGAAGAAGTGACGTTCCATCTGCTCCGCGAGATACTTTCGCGCGCGCGGATCGGCCAGGCTCAGCCGGTTTTCGTTCACCAGCATTGTCTGGTGCTTGAGCCACTGCGCCCAGGCTTCCTTCGAAACGTTCTCGTAGATGCGCTTGCCGAGTTCGCCGGGGTAGGTCGGAAAATCGAGGCCCTCGGCGTCGCGGCCGAGCTTGATGCAGTGGACTGTACGTGCCATGGCTGAATCCTTGCGGCAATGATTGCGAATGCGGGGCCGGCTTTCAGGCCAGCGATTTTTCGTAGACGAGCGAACGTCGTTGCCAATTGTATAGGTCGCGCTTCTGCTGCGGCAGCCGGCCCGGGTTGCTCTCGACGAATCCGCGCTCGATGAACCAGCCCGAGGTGCGCGTGGTGAGCACGAACAGCCGGGACAGCTTCATCTTGCGCGCACGCTGCTCGATTTCGTGCAGCAGGGTTTCGCCGTAGCCCTCGCGCCGGAAATCGGGGTGCACCGCCAGCGCCGCGAGTTCTCCCGCCTTCTCGGCCGGGAAGGCGTATAGCGCGGCGCAGCCGATGATCATGTCGTCGTGCTCGGCGACGACGAAGCGCTCGATCTCGATTTCCAGCCGCTCGCGCGGGCGGCGGACGAGGATTCCCTGTTCCTCGAGCGGCTCGATGATCGCGAGGATGCCGCCGACGTCGTCGATCGTCGCGTGGCGCAGGTGGGCGAGCGGCGAGGCCGCGATCATGGTTCCTACACCCGAACGCGTGAACAGTTCGAGCAACAATGCGCCGTCGTTGTGGCGTGACAACAAATGCGCCCGCTTGACGCCGTTGTCGCAGGCGCGGATGGCACACGGGAGATAGTGCCGCACGTCGGCCGGCAGCTTGCCGCGGTGCGCCAGCAGCGCCTCGGCATCCCGGGTCGACAGCTCGCTCAGCAGCTGACGGCGACCGTTGCGCACGCCATCGGTCTCCATCAGGAAGATCAGCTTGTGCGCGGTCAACCGCACGGCGACCTGCGTCGCGACTTCCTCCACCGCCAGGTTGAAGATCTCCCCCGTCGGCGAATAGCCCAGCGGCGATACCAGCACGATGTCGCCATCGTCGAGGCGCTGGCGCATCGCTTCGACGTCGACGCGCCTGACTTCACCCGTCCACAGCATGTCGACGCCGTCGAGCACGCCGATCGGCTTGGCGGTAAGGAAGTTGCCGCCGACCACGCGGATGCGCGCACCCGCCATCGGCGAGTTGGCCACACCCAGCGACAGCAGCGCCTCGATGCGGCTGCGCGCATGGCCGGTGCCTTCGAGCACGCAATCGAGCGTCTCGCTGTCCGTCACGCGCAAGCCGTGGTTGTAGTGGCTCGGAATGTTCTGCTGCTTGAGGATCGCCTCGATCTGCGGCCGCGAGCCATGCACGACCACCAGTCGCACACCCAGGCTGTGCAGCAGGTTGAGGTCGTGGATGATGCCGAGGAACGTCTCGTCGGCGACGACTTCTCCGCCGAAGGCGATGACCAGCGTCTTGCCGCGCAGGCTGTGGATATAGGGCGCAGCCGACCGGATCCACTGCACGAAGGCGCGCGTCGTGGCCGAATTCGCGGCGGGGCTGAAGCGCATGACGTTTGGCATGGGGTGCGGCAGGTCCGAAAGTGGGCCTGATTATAGCGTCCGCCCTCCAATTCGCATCGCCTATAATCGGGTTTCGCGCGCGCAGGCAAACCGGTTCGAGACGCCGGCTCGCGACTTGATCGCCATGGCATCGCCTCTCCTCGACAACCTCAATCCCGAGCAGCTCGAAGCAGTCACGCTGCCGCACACCTCGGCGTTGATCCTCGCCGGCGCCGGCAGCGGCAAGACGCGCGTGCTGACCACGCGCATTGCCTGGCTGCTGGCGACCGGCCAGGCGACGCCGCTCTCCGTGCTGGCCGTGACCTTCACCAACAAGGCGGCGAAGGAGATGCTGACGCGGCTGTCCGCGCTGACGCCGATCAGCACGCGCGGCATGTGGGTGGGCACCTTTCACGGCCTGTGCAACCGCATGTTGCGCGCGCACTACCGGGACGCCGAGTTACCGCAGCTGTTCCAGATCATGGACACGCAGGACCAGCTGGCGCTCGTCAAGCGCATGTACAAGGCGCACAACATCGACGACGAACGCTTTCCTGCGCGGCAATTGCAGTCGATGATCAATGCCGCCAAGGAAGACGGGATGCGCCCGAACCAGGTCGAGGCGCACGACGAGTTTACGCGTCGGCAGGTCGAGCACTATGCGCTGTACCAGCAGACCTGCGAACGCGAAGGCGTCGTCGATTTTCCGGAACTGCTGCTGCGCAACTACGAGCTGCTGACCAAGTACGACGGCCTGCGCGAGCACTATCGCCGCCGTTTCTCGCACATCCTGGTCGACGAATTCCAGGACACCAACGTGCTCCAGTACAAGTGGCTGCGGCTGCTCGCCGGACCGGATACGGCGATGTTCGCCGTCGGCGATGACGACCAGTCGATCTACGCGTTCCGCGGCGCGAACGTGGCGAACATGCAGCATCTCGAGCGCGACTTCAGCGCTCCCGACAAGCCAGTCAAGCTGATAAAGCTCGAACAGAACTACCGCTCGCATGGCCACATCCTCGATGCCGCGAACGCGCTGATCAAGCACAACCAGGGACGCCTGGGCAAGAACCTGTGGACCTCCGACGCACGTGGCGAGCCGGTGCGCGCGTTCGTCGCGCCCACCGATATCGACGAGGCCGCGTTCATCGTCGAGATCGTCAAGGGGCTCGTCGACGACGGCGTGTCGCCCGCCGAGATCGCGGTGCTCTACCGCTCGAACGCGCAGTCGCGCGTCGTCGAGCACGCACTGTTCAATGCCGCGATGCCGTACCGCGTGTACGGCGGCATGCGCTTTTTCGAGCGCGCGGAAGTCAAGCACGCGCTCGCCTACCTGCGGCTCGTCGCTGCGGCGAGCGATGATGGCGCGTTTCTGCGCGTGGTCAATTTTCCGCCGCGCGGTGTCGGTGCGCGGACGCTCGAGGTATTGCAGGAGCGCGCCAGAGCGACCGGGGTCAGCCTCTGGCAAGCCGCCTGCTCGGCGCCGGCGGGTGGCAAGGCGGGTGCAGCCGTGGCCACGTTCGTGCAGATGATCGAGAGCGTGCGCACGGCGACGCACGACCTGCCGTTGGCGGAGACGATCGAGCAGGTGATCCACGCCAGCGGATTGCTCAAGCACTACGCGGCCGAGAAGGATGGCCAGGAGCGCATCGAGAACCTGCAGGAGCTGGTGAGTGCCGCGAACAGCTTCGTCCGCGAGGCCGAGCGTACGGTAAGCGACGAAGTCCTCGACCCGCTGACCGCGTTTCTTTCGCACGCAGCGCTCGAGGCGGGTGAGACGCAGGCGGCCGAGGGCCGACCCGCGCTGCAACTGATGACCGTGCACTCGGCCAAGGGGCTCGAATTCCACACCGTGTTCGTCACCGGGCTCGAGGAAGGACTGTTTCCGCACGAGAACAGTCTTTCCGAGTACGACGGACTCGAGGAGGAGCGGCGGCTCGCCTACGTCGCGGTGACTCGTGCGCGGCGCCGGCTCTACCTCACGCACGCGCAAAGCCGCATGCTGCACGGCCAGTTGCGCTACAACATCGCGTCGCGCTTCCTCGACGAACTTCCGGCGGGCACCTTGCAATGGCTGTCGCCGAAATCGGGGCGCGAGCCGCGGGAGATTCACGCGAGCGCGGCGTCGCCTGCGGCGCTGTACGTCGAGACGCGCGGGGTGCCTGGCTGGCGCATTGGCCAGAGCGTCAAGCACACGCGATTCGGCTTGGGCATCATCATCGACGCCGAAGGACGAGGAAGCGACGCGCGCGTGCAGGTCAATTTTCGCGAAGCCGGCGTCAAATGGCTCGCGCTGGAGTACGCGAAGCTGCTACCGGCGTGACCTGGCCAAGCGTCAGGCCACGCGTCAGGCCGCTGTTACCGGCGTAGCGACCGCGGGTTCATCCGGATGGAACACGTCGCGATAGCTGACGTAGTCGGATATGTGCAGCGTGGCGACGAACGCGAACAGATACGGCAGGACCAGGAACAGTGCCAGCATGCCGGCGACTGTTTCGCCGAGCAGTTGGCCGATCGACAGCACCAGGCCGGGTAGCACCCCGCCGAACGCAAAGACCAGCGAACCGTAGGTCGCGACCGGCCTCCAGTTGGCGACCGCCGCCCGGAAGCTCGTCGCCAGCGCGGTGCCTGCTCCCGCATCCTCGAATACCACGAGCGCGGGCGCAAACCACAACGCGAGCAGCGTGGGTAGTGCACACAGGCCGCCGAACAGCATCGCGAGCTGCAGCCGTCCGCTGAGTACGACGGCCTCGCTCGGCTTCTCCGTGCCCGACAGCATCCCGATGAGCGTGCCTCCGTCGACCAGCGATGTCGCCAACACGGCCAGCGTGATGCCGGCGAGAAATACGATGCCGATGGGAACCAAGGCGTAGAGATTGCTCCGAAAACCGCGAAACAGATGCGCGAGCTTCGGCGAGCCGCCGCGTTCCTGCGTCCACGCCGCTGCGAGAAAGCCAACTGCGAACAAAGGCTTCAGTACCGGAGCGACCACCTGTCCGACCCGGGCCCAGGGCCCGAGTTCGGCGACGCCGATCAGCAGGTAATAAGTGAACAGCAAGAACAGCCAAGCGAGCGGATTCCGTTTGAACATCGCGCTGGCCTGCTTCAGCCATTCGATGCCCTGGCGCGCGTCGCGCCTGGCAAAACGTATGGGTGGCTGGCTCACGGCGCGGGCATTTCGGGAAAGCGTGGCATGACCGCCACGCGCGAGCGAAGTATGCGCTCGAAGACCGAAGGATCGTGCGCATGCGTAAGTTCGCCTTGACGCGGCAGGTGCAGGTCGTACAGGCGCGACAGCCAGAAGCGCAGCGCTGCCGCGCGGAGCAGCCCTGGCCACGCCGCGCGCTCCTCTTCGTTCAACGCCCGCACTCGCGCATAGGCAAGAACCATGGCATCGACGCGATCGGAAGCCAGCGCGCCTGCCTTTGCGCCCTCGGCAACCGTGCACCAGTCGTTGACTGCGATGGCGAGGTCGTAGGCAAGCGCGTCGGTCGCTGCGAAGCCGAAGTCGATCACACCGGAGACCTTGCCGCGATCGAATAGGACGTTGTCACAGAACAGGTCACCATGAATCGCTCCGCGCGGCACCTTCATTCGCGCGAATCCGGTCTGGAACTTGATTTCCGCCGCGAGCAGCGTGTTCTGCTCGCTGGACAGGAATGAGCGCACTGCGCGCGCAGCCTGTCGCCACCAGCCCGGTCCCCGGCGGTTGGTCAACCGGCCCCGATAGTTTGCAACCGCGCAATGCATTCGGGCCAAGGTTTCACCGGCGGCGGCGCATTGCGCAGTGTCGGGTTGCAGTGCCGGTACGCCATCGAGGCGTGTCACCAGGCCGGCGGGCTTGCCGTTGAGAAAACTCCAGAGTGCCCCGCTGCGGTCGGTTTGAGGCGCCGGTGCCTGCACGCCGTTGCGCGCGAGGTGTGCCATCAAGTTCAGGTAGAACGGCAACTCCTCCGCCGGCAGCCGCTCGTACAGCGTGAGTACGAAGCGGCCCTTGTCGGCGGTGAGGAAATAGTTGGTGTTTTCGATGCCCGCGGCAATCGGCTCGAATGCGTGAACCTCACCCAGCGCATAGCGCGTCAGCCAGGCGGCGAGTTCGTCGGCGGAAACGGGAGTGTAGACAGACATCAGTAATTACCGCGCACCCGCCGGCCGGGCGCGGCGGCGCTGCTGCGCGATTCCGATTCAGGCCTTCCGGGTCAGAATGTGAACAGCAGCCACATGGGCACCCTGAGTCCGGTGTCGAGGCTGTCGCGGCGGACCAGCGCGCCGTTGCTGCCATCGGGCACGAGGAAGTAGGGGCGCCCGACTTGCGGCGTGACCTTGACCCAGACAAGGCGGCCACCGAGGCGGTACTCCTCCATGGTCACATTGTCCCGGCGCACGATCGTGATCTTCGGCTCGAGCTCGGGGTCGTTGGCGATCTCCGGTGGCGGGGGTTCTGCCTCCGGCAACGGCTCGAGCCCCGGCGGGGGTGGCGGAGGCGCATCGGCGGCATGTGCGCTGGCCATCGCGGCAAAAGCCAGCGCCGCCAGCACCCGGGTCAGCGACCTGCGCATTGCTGCGATTCCGTTCTCTCCATGCGTCGATTTTAGCAGAACCAACCTGCGCACTGCGCCGCTGCAAGGCGCACCATTGTGTTACTACAGGTTGAGCATCTGGTCGCGCTCCGAGCGCGTAGGCTGGAAGCCACGACTTTCGTAGTAGTCGAAAATCGCCTCGACGATCGCTTCGGGTTCCTCGATCACGCGCATGAGGTCGAGGTCGCCTGCGGCAATCATGCCTTCGCCTACCAGTTTGTCGCGCATCCAGTCCAGCAGTCCGCGCCAGAATTCACCGCCCACGAGGATGATCGGTATCTTGCGGCTCTTGCCGGTTTGCACCAGCGTCAGGCATTCCGTCAGCTCGTCGATCGTGCCGAATCCGCCCGGCAGTACGACATACGCCGACGCAAAGCGCACGAACATCATCTTGCGCGCAAAGAAGTAGCGGAAGTTAATGCCGATATCCTGATACGGATTGCCGGTCTGCTCGTGCGGTAACAGGATATTGAGGCCGATCGCGGGCGAGTGTCCCGCGTGCGCGCCACGATTGAACGCTTCCATCAGTCCCGGGCCGCCGCCCGATATCACCGAGAATCCGGCGTCGGACAGCAGCCGCGAAATGCGCTCGGCCTTTTCGTAGTACGGGTGCCCGTTCTTGATGCGTGCGCTGCCGAACATGCTCACCGCAGGACGCACACCGCGCAGGCGTTCGGTCGCGACCGCAAATTCTGCCATAATGCCCAGGACTCGCCACGCTTCCTGCCCGTTCGTCGAGTACATCGCCTGAGGGTCGATCATCTCGGGAATCTTGCTCGTCTGAATCATCGCTCATGCCCAAGTTCGTTGTCGTTGACGGCTCGTCCTACCTCTACCGCGCGTTTCATGCGTTGCCCGATCTGCGCACGTCGCGCGGGGAGCCGACCGGCGCGATACGCGGTGTGATTTCGATGTTGCGCCGATTGGTCGAGGACGGCAAGCCGGACCACTTCGGAGTCGTGTTCGACGCGCCGGGCAAAACATTCCGCGATGAATGGTATCCGGAATACAAGGCGAATCGCGCGCCGATGCCCGAAGATCTGGTGCGACAAATCGCACCGTTGCATGAGCTGATACGGGTTCAGGGCTGGCCATTGATCATGGTCGACGGCGTCGAAGCCGACGACGTCATCGGCACGCTGGTCCGCGCGGCTGAAACGCGGCAGATGGACAGCGTCGTGTCGACCGGCGACAAGGACCTTGCGCAACTGATCTCGCCGCGCATCACGCTGGTCAACACGATGAGCAACGAGATCCTGGATGAGCGAAGCGTCGTCGCCAAGTTCGGCGTTCGCGCGGATCAGGTGCTCGACCTGCTGACGCTGACCGGCGATGCGGTCGACAACGTGCCCGGCGTGCCGAAGGTCGGGCCCAAGACCGCGGCCAAATGGCTGGCGCAGTACGGCACGCTGGACAACATCATCGCGCATGCGGACGAGATTGGTGGTGTCGTCGGCGAGAATCTGCGCGCGACACTGGCGTGGCTGCCGCAGGGCAGGAGGTTGCTGACGATCAAGACGGACTGCGCGTTGCCGATCGGGCCGGCGGACCTCACCGTGCAACCGGCGGATGCGCAGAAGCTCGGCGCGCTCTACGAACGATTCGAGTTCAAGAGCTGGGCCCGGGACCTCGGCGGCGGCAAGGCGGAGGGGTCGACGCTTGCTTCGACGCCGACGCAACAGCCAGCGGCCGCTGCCGCGGTGGACGCGGCGCCGACGCCGCGCGACGCGGTACCGCGCGACTACGAAATGGTGATCGACGACGCAGCATTCGACCGCTGGGTCGCGGCGATTGCGCGCGCACCGCTCGTTTGCTTCGACACCGAAACGACCGGGCTCGATCCATTGCAGGCGCGCATCGTCGGGCTCTCGTTCGCGATCGAGCCGGGACGCGCCGCATACATCCCTCTCGCTCACACCTATGCGGGTGCGCCGCAACAGCTTCCGCGCGATGCCGTGCTCGCCCGTCTCAAGCCGTGGTTCGAGAATGTGCAGGCGGGAAAGCTCGGACAGAATGTAAAGTTCGACCAGCACATGCTCGCCAACCACGGCATTGCACTCGCGGGCGTGGCGCACGATACGATGCTGGAGTCGTATGTGCTCGAGTCGCATCGGCCGCACGACATGGACAGTCTGGCGGGCCGGTTGCTGGACGTGAAGACGATTACCTATGCCGAGGTTGCAGGCAAAGGCGCTAGCCAGATCGGCTTCGAGCAGGTCGCCGTCGATCGTGCCACCGAGTACTCCGCCGAAGATGCGGACATCACGTTGCAGTTGCATGACGTGCTCCGGCCAAAGGTGGCAGCCGACACAAAGCTGGACTTCGTGTATTCGCGCATCGAGATGCCGACGCGTGAAGTGCTGTTTCGCATGGAGCGCGAAGGAGTGTTGCTCGACAGCGCGTTGCTCGCGGCGCAGAGTCGTGAGCTGGGCGAACGGATCCTCGAGCTGGAAAAGCAGGCGCACCAGGTTGCCGGTCAGCCGTTCAACCTGGGCTCGCCGAAGCAGCTGGGCGAAATCCTGTTCGACCGCATGAAACTGCCGGTGGTCAAGAAGACTGCCACCGGCCAGCCTTCGACCGATGAGGACGTGCTGCAGCAACTCGCGGCAGACTATCCATTGCCGAAGCTGCTGCTCGAGCATCGTGGACTGACCAAGCTCAAGTCGACCTACACCGACAAGCTGCCGCAGATGGTGAATCCGCGCACGGGCCGCGTGCACACGAATTTCGGCCAGGCGACCGCGGTGACGGGAAGGCTGGCCAGCACGGAACCCAACCTGCAGAACATTCCCGTGCGCACCGCGGAAGGACGACGGATTCGCGAGGCTTTCATCGCACCGCCGGGTCACGTGCTGGTTTCGGCGGACTATTCGCAGATCGAATTGCGCATCATGGCGCACCTTTCGAGGGATGCATCGCTGCTCGAGGCGTTCGCCAAGGGCGCGGATATTCACCGCGCGACCGCGGCGGAAATCTTCGGCGTGACCATCGACCTGGTGACGGCGGAACAGCGCCGTTACATCAAGGCGGTGAACTTTGGCCTCATCTACGGTATGAGCGCATTCGGATTGGCGGCGCAGCTCGGTATCGAGCGTTCTGCCGCGCAACAGTTCATCGACAAGTATTTCGCACGCTACCCCGGCGTCGCCGAGTACATGAAGCGGACGAGGGAGCTCGCGCACGCACAGGGTTTCGTCGAAACGGTATTCGGCCGCCGGCTCTGGCTGCCGGACATCAACGCCGGCGGCGGACCGCGCCGGCAGGCGGCCGAACGCGCCGCGATCAACGCGCCAATGCAGGGCACCGCGGCGGACCTGATCAAGCTGGCGATGATCGCGGTCCAGCAATGGCTCGACGCGCAGCGACTCGCCTCGAAACTGCTGCTCCAGGTGCACGACGAACTGGTGCTGGAAGTGCCCGACGGCGAGTTGGCCCTGATCAAGGCCGAGCTGCCGGCATTGATGACCGGCGTCGCGAAGCTCGACGTGCCGCTGGTCGTCGACGTGGGCAGCGGTCTCAACTGGGACAAAGCGCACTAGCGGCGCGAGGCCGCGGCCGCAGCGACCGCTCATGGCGCAGGGACAACCGCTCGTAAGCTAGCGACCCCGACACCCCGCGCACGCGCTAGCTTAGGACGTCATCGGCTCTATAGGTATGTCGATCCATGCTCGCGCCGGCCCACGTCGGTCACCTCGCCATGCTGCGCACGCTGATTCGTCAGTCCGCGGCAGAGGGCAGTTTCGAGTCGAGCCTGGCCGTTGACAGTCCGCAATCGCTGGATTTTTTCGACAAGCTGAAGCGGGCGCTCTCGCACGGCTATTTCGTCGAGGAAGATGCGAAGACCGGACGCATGGATTCGGTGGCGGTGCCAGGCTACGTGTTCTGGCCCGACGACCGGCATAGCGGCAACCCGCCGGTAGGCTTCGGGCTCTTTCGTGCGCTGGAGGGCGGCTATGAACTGTGGTTGGCGGGGCTCGAACTCGGGCGCCGCGGCGACGGTCATGGGCGCGCGCTGATGGACGCGCTGTTCGCGACGACGCATGGAAAGAAGACCTGGGTCGTGCGCATCCCGCGCAGTTCTCGCTATCGCGCGGCGGTGCAGCACCTGTTGCTTCCATACGGGTTCATGGTGGTCGGAGACACCACGCACATGCGCTGGTTCCTGCGCGACGCGGCACCCCAAAGCCTGAAGAGCAAGATTCGCGACATGGTGGGCAGTCGCCCAGGGCTTAACTGAGGGCGTTCGGTTGGCGCTGTTTTGGCGCTCGGTCGACGCTCAGTTGACGGGGTCCTCGAAGATGTCGCAGTAGCTCGTGTAGATCGACGCGATCGACATCGGACCGACCACCAGCCACCCCAGCGCGAACGGAATCGTGGCGACCACTGCCAGGACGATGCCGATCAGACCGTAGATCAGGAATGGCAGCACGTTCTGCAGCGACCCGAAGAACGACGCTTTCATCGCCGCCCAGGGTTCAAGCCCGCGCAGGACGACAAGCGCCGGCGCAAACCAGACTGCCATGACCAGCGGCAGGAACAACAGCAGGAACAGCAGCGCGCCGACCATCAAGACCATGAGCACGCTGCCAATTACTGCGCTTGCCGCGAATGGGTCGGACAGCCTGAAGAGTTGGGCGAAGACCGCGGCGCCGAAGAACACGAGCAGTATGCCTGCCACCGTCAGGGTGATGGCGATGGCGATGCCCGTATACAGCAAACCGACGATGAACAACGGGCCGGCACGCTCGTTGAATCCTGCAAACAGGTGATTCACGGTCAGCGGCTGCCCGCGGTCGACCGCCCGGCAGCCCAGCATCAGCCCTCCCATCAGCACGGGGAACAGCACCTGCGAGGCAAGGCTGCCTATGACCGGGACGACGGTCAGGACCACATTCACAAGGAATAGCAGGACGGCAATCAGCAGCCATGGCCCAATGGCAGGGAGGAACAATCGCCAGGCCTCCGCCCACCAACTGGCGCCGTTCCCGGCGGCCACGCTGCGTGGCGTAACCGTCGGCGAGGAGCTACTGCCTGGGCCAGGCGGGAGAGCTCCGGGAGGAAAAGGGCTTGCCATGGTCGTTGCTCCGGCCGGCGCGGCGATGGCGCCCGATCAAAAACCATAGCACACGGACGTTCGCCACAGCCCCAACTTCCGCATAAAGGGTTGATTTTAGCGCTCGCTGCCCTTATTATTAGCACTCGGCAGCAGCGAGTGCTAACAAAACACCATTTCGGCGGCGAGCAGTCGGCGCGGCCGGGAAGTGATCATGGTTGGCAGCCGTAACCAACTGATTCCAGTCAAATTTGTTCAAGGAGTGAGCGCTAACATGAAAATCCGTCCATTGCACGATCGCGTGATCGTTAAGCGCGTCGAGGAAGAGAAGAAGTCCGCAGGCGGCATCGTCATTCCCGACACCGCAGCAGAAAAACCGTCACAGGGCGAAGTTGTTTACGCCGGCCCGGGCAAGACCGACGACAGCGGCAAGTTGATGCCCATGGGCGTCAAGGTCGGCGAAAAGATTCTCTTCGGCAAGTATTCGGGCCAGGAATTCAAGATGGATGGCCAGGATTACCTGCACATGCGCGAGGACGACATCATCGGCGTCGTTGCCTGATCGGTCGAAGCGCAGACACCACAGTATTCAGGAGAAACAAATATGGCAGCTAAAGACGTTCGCTTCGGCGAGAATGTCCGCAACAGAATGGTCATCGGAGTCAACATCCTGGCTAACGCCGTCAAGGTGACCCTGGGCCCCAAGGGCCGCAACGTCGTGCTCGAGCGCAGTTTCGGCGCGCCGACGATTACCAAGGATGGCGTGTCGGTCGCCAAGGAAATCGAACTGAAGGACAAGTTCGAGAACATGGGCGCGCAGATGGTCAAGGAAGTCGCTTCCAAGACCTCCGACGTTGCGGGTGACGGCACCACGACCGCCACCGTGCTGGCGCAGTCGATCGTTACCGAAGGCATGAAATTCGTTGCCGCCGGCATGAACCCGATGGACCTGAAGCGCGGCATCGACAAGGCCGTGATCGCGGTCACCGAAGAGCTGAAGAAAATCAGCAAGCCGTGCACGACCAGCAAGGAAATCGCGCAGGTCGGTGCCATTTCGGCCAACGCGGATCACTCGATCGGCAAGACCATTGCCGACGCGATGGACAAGGTCGGCAAGGAAGGCGTCATCACGGTCGAAGACGGCAAGGGTCTCGAGAACGAGCTCGAACTGGTCGAAGGCATGCAGTTCGATCGCGGCTATATCTCGCCCTACTTCATCAACAACCCGGACAAGCAAGTCGCCATCATCGACGACGCGCTGGTCCTCCTGCACGACAAGAAGATCAGCAACATTCGCGATCTTCTGCCGTTGCTTGAGCAAGTCGCCAAGGCCGGCAAGCCCCTGCTGATCATCGCCGAAGATGTGGACGGCGAAGCGCTGGCGACGCTGGTCGTCAACAACATTCGCGGCATCCTCAAGACCTGCGCAGTCAAGGCGCCGGGTTTCGGCGATCGGCGCAAGGCCATGCTGGAAGACATCGCAATCCTGACCGGCGGTACGGTCATTGCGGAAGAACTCGGCCTGAAGCTGGAAAACGCCACGCTGAAGGACCTGGGTCGCGCCAAGCGCATCGAGATCGCCAAGGAAGACACGACGATCATCGACGGCGCCGGCGACAAGACCGCCATCGAAGCGCGCGTGAAGAACATTCGCGTGCAAATCGATGAAGCGACGTCCGACTACGACAAGGAAAAGCTGCAGGAACGTGTTGCCAAGCTCGCCGGCGGTGTCGCGGTGATCAAGGTTGGCGCAGCGACCGAAGTCGAAATGAAGGAAAAGAAGGCGCGCGTCGAAGACGCGTTGCATGCAACGCGTGCGGCGGTCGAAGAAGGCATCGTCGCAGGTGGTGGTGTTGCGTACCTGCGTGCTCGTGCCAACCTCAAGGGCCTGAAAGGCGACAACCCCGATCAGGACGCCGGGATCAAGATCATCCTGCGCGCGCTCGAGGAGCCGATGCGGCAGATCGTTGCCAACACGGGCGATGAGCCGTCGGTCGTCGTCAACAAGGTCGTCGAGGGTAAGGGCAACTATGGTTACAACGCCCAGACCGGCCAGTACGGCGACCTCGTCGAAATGGGCGTCGTCGATCCGACCAAAGTCACGCGCTTCGCGCTGCAGAATGCGGCGTCGGTCGCAAGCCTGATGCTGACGACTGAAGCGATGATTGCCGAATCGCCGAAAGACGACAAGCCGATGGGTGGTGGCGGTGGTGGCGGCATGGGTGGCATGGGTGGCATGGGCGACATGGACATGTGATCAATCTGTCCGAGAGCAAGACGCGAAAGCGTCGCCGCGATCGGACACAGATTGGTCATCCCCGCGAAAGCGGGGATCCAGTCCCGGACAAGCGCCGCAAGGTGCGCGATCCGGGATCCAGGTTCCAGCAAGGCCCCGCTCCGGCGGGGCTTTGCATTTCTGCACGCCGCGCGACCGATCCGGGGGCTGCCCGCTACCTGGCGAAATGGATTAGACTACGCGGGCGATGGCGTTGCCCATCCTCCGCGCCCACGAGCAACAACCATTGCCAATTGCGCCGCCCCTGAACTCGAGCCAGACCGGCTGATGCCAAACCAGGAGCCACTACGATGACTTCCGGAATGCTCTTCGCTCTGGCGATCAGCGCGCTGGTGGTCGCCGTCCTGGTCGGGCTGATGCGGCGTCAGCGCACTCCTGGGGCTGGCAAAACCTCCTCCGATGGCCCCGTCACGACGGCGCAATGGACCGAAGGCGAGACCACGCGTCTGTTGTCCAGCGCGGAGCTTCCCGGGTTGTACCTGCTGCGCCCGCGTTTCCTGTCGAAGGCCGAAAACGTCGTGTACCTGTTGCTGAAGGCGGCGTTCCCGCGGCACGAGATCTTTGCGCGCGTTCGCCTTGCCGACGTGCTGCAGGTCAAGATCGGCCCGCAGGGCATGGAACGCCTGCGCGCGTTTCGCAAGATTGCCAATCAGCACGTGGGATTCGTCGTTTGCGATCGCGACATGACCATCGTCGCCATCGTCGATGCGCGCGAGCCCGAGCAGGTACAGAACCCGCGCGATCAGAAACTCGAGATCATCAAGCAGCGCTGCCTCCAGGCGGCGCAAGTCAAATACCTCTGCGTCTATCCGCCCACGCTGCCGCGCTATCGCGAATTGCGCGAGCAGATCCTTGGGCCCGCCGCCGAACTCGTCTGAGTTCGACCCGCTAGGACGTCCCCGGGTCCGCGGCGCGTGTCGCGCGCGCAGGCACGTTGCGCAGCGCCAGCCAGGTCCCGCCAATGATGAGGGCGCACGCGAGCAGCGAGTTGGCGCCGACCTTCTCGTCGAGAAACAGCAATCCCCAAAGCACGCCGAACAGCGGGATCAGGAACGTGACCGTCAGCGCGCGCGCCGGGCCGATCGTCGCGATCAGCTTGAAATAGATCAGATAGGCGAGCGCGGTCGATGCGACCGCCAGTCCCAGGACGTTGGCCAAGACCAGCGGCGTGAGCGCCGGTGGCGGCGGGGCGAAAGGCAACGCGGGAGCGACGACGATCATCGCCATCATCTGGCTGTAGAGTGCGATAGAGTACGTGGGCAGGCCCGTCAATCGCGCCTTGGCGTACACGCTGGCAACGCCATACGACAGTGAGGCCACGAGGCACGCGACGATCGCTGCCAGCTTGTCGGAAGTCATCGGTTCGGGCTGCCAGCCGACCAACAGCGCGACCCCGGTGATGCCCAGGATCATGCCGACGATCTTTGCCGGCGTGACACGGTCTTTCAGCCACAGCGCGGCAACGATCGTCGCGAAGAACGGAGCGGTCGCATTCAGTATCGCCGAGGTCGAGGCCGTGATGTACTGAGCGGCGAACGAGAACAGGGCGAAGGGTAGCGCCGTGTTGATGACGCCGACGACCAGATAGTCCCGCCACCGGTCGCGAAACGCCGGCACGTGTCCGCGCGCTAGCGCAAGCGCGAACAGCGCGAGAAATGCGAACGTGACTCGCAGCGCGGCGAGCCACACCGGACCCAGGCCCGCGACGGCGACGCGCATGAACGTAAACGAGCCGCCCCAGAGTGCAGCCAGCGTCAGCAACCGCGCGACGTCGGCGGCCGCCACCGCGTTAGGCCGCGGCCGACAACGCGTGGTGCGTGCGTTCGTGCTCGAGCAGCCAGGCCTTGCGCCACAGCCCGCCGCCGTAGCCGGTCAACGTGCCGTTGGCCCCGATTACCCGATGGCAGGGGATGATGATTGCCAGTTTGTTGTCGCCGTTCGCGCGGCCGACTGCGCGCACTGCGGCGTTGCGCCCGATCGACGCCGCGATGTCGCCGTAGCTGCGCGTCGTGCCCGGCGCGATCGCGCGTAGCGCCGCCCATACTTCCTGCTGGAACGGCGTGCCTTCGACCTTGACCGGCGTCGTGAATTGCAGCGAACGACCGCTGAAATAAGCGTCGAGTTCGCTGCCGATCTGCTCCAGGTATCGGTGCGTGCCCGGGACGATCCGATGGACGAAGCGTGTGCGCAGCGTCTCGAGCTCGCGCTCGAGGCCGCGCCGGTCGACGAACTCCAGCAGGTGCAGCCCCGCGTCGTTGGCGAGCGCGAGCACGGGTCCGAGTACGGTATCGAACCACTGCGCGTACAGGCACGAGACGTCGTTCGCCTGCGCGCGGCTGGGCGCGGTGCCGAAGACGCGCGCAAATGCCTCGCGAAAGCCGCTTCCCGATTCAAAGCCGTGGTCCAACTGCAGATCGATCATGCTTTTCCCCTCTCGTATTCCAGTGAGTGCAAGCCCCATGCGACGTGCGCGATGGTAGGCGTGGAAGGTCATGCCGCAGTAGCGCTGGAACGCGCGACGGGCGCTCGACGGATCGATGCCCATGCGCGCCAGGTCGGATTCGCGCAGGCGTCCCGACGGATCGGCTTCGACGGCGGCGAGCAAGCGTTCGACCACCTGCGGTGGCTGCCGACCCTGGTCCAGCGGACGGCAGCGCAAGCAGGGGCGGTAGCCTGCGTACAGCGCGTCGTGCGGTCTGCCGAAAAACTCGACGTTTTCGCGCTTGGGCGTGCGTGCGTGGCAAACGGAACGGCAGAAGATTCGCGTCGTCTTGACCGCGACGAAAAAGATTCCGTCGAACGCCGGGTCGCGCGCCGCAAGCGCGCGGTACATCACTGTGGGTGAAGGGAGCCTGGACATGACCGAATTATAGGTCGCCCAAAACGGTGCGCCGTCGAAATTCAGGCGGCGAATTTCCGGCGGTACCGGCTACATTTGCGCGAGCAGCGCTTCGGCCTTGATCCGCATGCGGCGCGCCCGCTCGACGGCACCGACGCTCTTGGCCAGTTCCTGCATCGGAATCTCGAGGCCCAGCGGCAGGTCCGGCGGCAGCGCGCGCAGGATGCCCTTGAGGTCGAGTCCCCCGTCGCCCGGCATGAGCCGTTCCGCGCGCGCCTGATACAGGAGCGTTTCGGTATCCGTGGGACGTTCGGCAGGGGCATCGCAGAGCTGGGCGTAGTGAAATGCCTCCGGCGAAATCGAGGCGATGTCCGCGGCGGTATTTCCGGCACGGTCGAAGTGAATCGGGTCGATCAGTATTCCCGCGTTCGGCCGTCCGGTGTTCGCCACCAGGCGCGCCGCCTGCTGCAGGGTCTTGACGTCGGTCCACGGCATCGGCTCCAGGTCCATCGTCAAGCCGAGCGGTGCGCCGAGATCGCACAGCGCCGCGAAACGTTCCGTGAACCGCGCGGCGTCGGGATCGTTGCCGGCGACGAGCACGCGCCTGGCGCCAAGACGCGCCCCGGTCTCGAGTGCGGCACGGTAGTCGTCGACTCGCGTGTCGGGCTTGATCCGGAAAATCTCGATGTCGAGAACTTCGATGCCGGTGTCGGCAAGCAGTCGCAGGACCTCGCGCACCAGCGGCGTGTCGCCGACGATCGGCCACGTGGGTTCGCGATCCGTGGCGGGAAGCAGGCGCATGCCGACGTGAGAATAGCCGGCTGCCGCAGCGCAGGACACCATCTCGGCCGGGGATAGCTCCAGCACGGTGAGCGCGGCGAGCGACAGGCGGCGAGAAGGCATGATCGGGTCGGGTAGTCAGCGCGCTTCGGCGGGCACTGCCAGCGCGACCGCATGACCGCTGCGCGCCGCCTCGAGGACCGCAAGCGTCACCGCGAGCGTTTGCGCCGCGTCGCAGCCGGTGATTCTCGGTGTTTCCTCGCCGCGGATGACGCGACAGAAATGCCGAAGTTGGCGGGTGAGTGGATCTTCGCCGGGGACGTCGAGCGTCTGTTTTGCCAGCGGTCGCGTCCACGATTTTTCGCCGTCGTAGCGCCACAGGTCCAGCCTAGGCACGGTAAGCGACGCTTCGGTGCCGGAAAACAGATAGCAATTCTCGGGACGCTGGGGATACTGTGCGGCCTCGCCGGAAGTCATTTCCCAGCTCCACGGCGCGGGCACGGAGTCCGAAAGTGTCACGGTGCCGAGCGCGCCGTTGGCGAAGCGCAGCGCGATGACCGCAGTGTCCTCGACCGCAAAACCGCGAATGGCGGAAGACGTCAGCGCCTGCACGCTGGCGATTTCGCCGCAGATGAAGCGCAAGTCGTCGATGTCGTGGATGAGATTGATGAGCACCGGGCCGCCGCCGGGCTCGCGCCGCCAGGTGACGTCGAAGTAGTCGTCGGGCTTGTGAATCATCCACAACGCGACCACCGCGGTCAGTCGGCCGATGCCACCTCCGCGTACGATTTCGCGCGCCTTTTCGATCACCGGGTTGTAGCGGCGATGGTGGCCCACCAGCAGTGCAACTTTGGCACGCTGCGCGGCAGCGGCGAGGGATTGCGCGGCGGCGAGCGTTTCCGCGATGGGCTTCTCGACCAGGATATGCACGCCGCGCTCGGCGCAGGCGAGGCCCATCGGCGCGTGCAGCGCGTTGGGCGAGGCGATGATGGCGCCTTCCGGCTTCACCGCGTCCAGCATGTCGCAATAGTCGCTGAAGTAACGATAGCCATGCGCGGTCGCGTAGTCGGCGGCGGCGGGCATCGGATCGGCGATGGCGACGACTTCGCACAGCTGCTCGCGCTGCAGGTAACTCAGGTGGCGCTGGCCAAAGGCGCCGGCGCCGATGACGGCAATACGGACTTTGCTCACTGCAGTAACTTCGCGCTACGCGCTGCTGCAGTCGCGCTTGGGCGGCCCTCCGCGCTCAGGGTAGTGCACTCGCGCTCCGGGCCGTCCTTCGCGCTTCGCGTTTCGGCACTATTCGCGCTCACGCTGCGGCAGCGGTCTTGACGTGACCGCCGAGGAACAGGCGATTGAGGTTCGGATCGTGCAGCAGCTCGGACGCGGGCCGATCGAGTGCGAGGCGACCCATTTCGAGTACCAGCGCGCGATTGGAATACTTGAGCGCCGTGCGCACGTTCTGCTCCACCATCAGCACCGTCGTGCCGTTGTCGGCAAGACCCCGCAGCATGGTCATGACTTCCTGCACCAGCTTCGGCGACAACCCGATCGACGGCTCGTCGATCAGCAGCACGCGCGGACGAAGGAGGAGAGCACGGCCGATCTCGAGCTGCTTCTGCTCGCCGCCTGACATGGTCGACGCCTGGTTGTCGATCCGCTCTTTGATGCGCGGGAAGCGCTGCAGCACTTCGTCGATGCGGCCCGACAGTTCGCCGCGCGGCAGCGTGATGCCGCCGAGTTCGAGGTTGTGTCGCACCGACAGCGAGCCGAACAGGTTGCGACCCTGCGGGACGAAAGCGATGCCGTCGGCCAGGAGCTGTCGCGGCGGCTTGCCGTTGATGCGCTTGCCCTCGAACCTGACTTCGCCCGAGCGCGGGACGAGCATGCCGAACAGCGTCTTCAACACCGTCGATTTGCCGGCGCCGTTGGGCCCGATCAGCAGCGAGATCTCGCCTTTGCGCGCGTCCAGCGTCGTTTCGTTGAGAATCGTCAGGCTCGGCGAATATCCGGCGACGACCTTGTCGAACTCGATGATTTTTTCAGCCATGGGATCGTCCTCAGTTGCCTAGATACGCTTCGAGCACTTGCCGGTTCGCCTGCACCTCTGCGGGTGGGCCTTCGGCCAGCACCTTGCCTTCCACCATGCAGACGACGTGCGGACACAGCTTCATGATGAAGTCCATGTTGTGCTCGATGACGACAAAACTGCCGCCCTGAGTCTTGTTGAGTTCGACCAGCAGCTCGCGCAACTGGTCGACGAGGCTCGGATTGACTCCTGCGCACGGTTCGTCGAGCAAGACCAGACGGGGTGCCGGCATGAACGCCATCGCGATATCGATCAGCTTTTGCTGGCCGTAGGACAGGCTGCCGGCGGGCAGGTGGGCCACGTGCTTCAACCGGAACAGTTCGATCATTTCGTCGGCGTGATGGCCGAGGCCCGCATCGGGCGGCGCAAACAAGCGACCAGGCATGGTGCCCTTGAACTCCTGCGCCGCGGCGATCAGGTTGTCCCGTACCGACAGTTTCACGAACACCTGCAGCGTCTGAAACGTCCGGCCCACTCCGCGACGCGAAAGTTCCAGCGGCGACATGCCGGTGATGTCCTCGCCGCAGAACTCGACGCTGCCGGAGGTCGGCCTGATCTGGCCGAGGATGCTGTTGAACAACGTCGTCTTGCCCGATCCGTTGGGGCCGATAACGCCGACGATCTCTCCGGGTCCGATCGACATGCTCACACCGTCCACAGCCTTGATCGCGCCATAATGCTTGCGCATTTCCTTGATTTCGAGAAACGTCGGAAGTTTGCTCACTTCGCACCTCCACGCGCCTTGAAGCGATCGGCAAGCGAGAGCAGACCACCCGGCAGGAAAATCATCAACACGATGACGGCGAAACCGAAGAGCGCGAGATACCAGTCCTTCAGGAAGCGCAACCATTCAGGAAGCAGGATGACGATCACCGAGCCCAGTACCGGCCCGAAAAATCGCCCTGAGCCGCCGACGATGACCGCGAGCAGCATCATCAGGGACACCGACAAATTGAATTGGCCGGGCTCGATGAAGTTGACCAGCGCGGTCAGGTACACGCCGCCGATGCCTGCGCACGCGGCACCGATCGCGAACGCGAGCAGCGTATACGCGGTGATGTTCACCCCGGTGCTCTCCGCGCGGATCGGGTTGTCGCGCAGCGCCGCGAAGGCGCGGCCCCAGGGTGAGCGCAGCAAGTACCACAGCACGGCAGCCAGCAGGATCACCGAAACGTAGGTGAAGTAGAAGAACGGCAATGCGCCGTCCAGCGAGTAGCCGAACAGCGACGGCCGAGGAATGTTGGCGATGCCGAACGTGCCGCCGGTCAACTGCTCCTCGTTGCGCATCACCAGATAGACGAGCACGTTGAAGCCAAGCGTGGCGAAGGCGAGGTAGTGGTGCTGCACGCGCAATGCCGGAAATCCCAGCATCAACCCAACGACAAAGCAGACGACGGCGGCGAGCGGAAGCACCAGCCAGAACGAAATGCCCATCTTGGTCGTCAGGATGGCGGCAATGTACGCGCCGATGCCGTAGAACGCCGCCTGGCCAATCGACATCTGGCCGGCGTAGCCGACGATGAGGTTCAGGCCGAACGCCGCCATCAGGTAGACGCACAGCAGCGTCATCAGGTAGATGCCGTAACTCTTGAGGAACGGCGGCAAGCACGCGACCAGCACCAGCCCGATCGCCAGAGCGATTTTCTGGGACTTGTTCATACCTTGCGCTCCTCGGTCTTGCCCAGCAACCCTTCGGGCTTGAAGATGATCACCACCAGGAACAACATCAGCGCGACGCCTTCCTTGTAGGCGGGCGAGACGTAGGCGCCCATCAGGTTCTCGAGCACGCCGACGAGGACGCCGCCGAGGAGCGCGCCCCGAGTCTGGTTGAACCCGCCGATGATGGCGGCGTAGAAGGCCTTGAGGCCAATCGACTCGCCCATGTCGAACTTGGCGAGATACGTCGGCGTGACCAGCATGGCCGCGACGACCGCGAGCACTGCGTTAATGAGAAAGGTATAGAGCACCATCCTCTTTACGTTGATGCCGAGGACCTTGGCGGCGTCGGTGTTCTGCGCGACGGCCTGCATTGCGCGGCCGGTCACGGTGCGGTTGAGGAACATTTGCAGGAAGATGACGATCAGTCCGGCGATCAGCAGGGTGCCGACGTCGGAGTAGGAGATCTTGATCGATCCGAGCGCCAGCAAACCGTCGGGGAACGGACTCGGGAACGGTTCGGCCTGCGCGGTCACCCCGGCCTTGACGACTTGCTTGAGCCCGATCGACAGGCCCAGCGTGGCGATGACCAGCGGGATCACTCCGTGCCGGATCAATGGGTCGACGATCGCGAGCTTGAACGTGTATCCGAGCAGCAGCATGGCAACGACGCAAGTCAGCAGGAACGCCAGCCACAGCGGGGCGCCGGCGGTGCCCATGAAGAACAACATGACGAAGGCGGGCACCATCACGAATTCGCCCTGGGCGAAATTGATGGTGCCCGATGCCTGCCACAAGAGCGTGAAGCCGAGTGCCGCGAGCGCATAGATCGCGCCGGTCGCGGTGCCCGACACGATCAGTTGTATCAGTTCGCCCACGTTGAACCCTCCTCCTGATGTTCGATTATCGAACTATTGTGCGATTTATGGGCAGATTACGGTCGCCGATGTTGCGCTGTCAAGGGCGATCATCGAAAAACTGTGCGTTAATCGCCCCGACAGGGCGCGGCGACACATGCAGCGGCAGTGCCCGCCGCCGGGGCGACTTGTGCTCGACGGGAGATCATCATCGATGTGGTTCTTGCGGCGGCCGCATTGAACGGGCCGCGCCGGAGCGACGCGGCGCTGTCGCAGTCGGCGCCGAGGACGAGCGGAAAGGCGAGGGCTCGCTACCGCATGAAGTTGTTGTAGGCCCAGAGCAGAAGCACTGCACCGAGGATCGACATGATCCAGCCGGCAGGATGAAATTTGCCGTCGGGCGACTTCCAAATCATGCTGCTGATGAAGCCACCTACGACCGACCCGCCGATACCCAACGCCGTCGTGAGCAGAAAACCGAGCTTGTCTGCGCCTGGCATGATCGCCCGCGCGATCCAACCGATGATGAACCCGACAATGATGGTGCCGATGATTCCGATGATGCCCATGTGGTGGACTCCTCTGTCGTCGACGTCCCTGACGTAGTCACGCGCAGGTGTCCCGCGCGCGCCTGCCGATGCTCGCAGCGATTTCATGCTAGCACGAAGCGCGCAGGCTTCCGCGCGTGGAAGGATGGCGTTGCGGATCGACCGCGTTTGATCGCTACTCGAATCATCGACGAGTTTGCGGCGCGTCAATGACGTTGGCATTGCGCTGTGACTTTGAGTGGTACAACCGCCGGAAGTCCCAACCCGGTGCGGCCGCAGCATCGCTTTCCTTGCAAGAGTCGATTCAATCCTTTGCAATTGCTTGCCTTTTCCCGCAGGATTCCCGTAAGCTTCCCGGCAATGCGTAGTAGCCTGGGCCGTTAAGACGGGGTTCGCGTTGTCGTTGAGCGCGTGTTTGCCGTCGCTGGGCTGCCAATTTTTCTGCACGGGTAATTCTCAGGAGGAGGAAAGATGAGCACAGCCAGTCGGCCGGGTGCGGGAGCGCACGTACAACTGAGTACCAAGAGCGAAGAACGGCGGGTCATTTTCGCCTCGTCGCTGGGCACGGTCTTCGAATGGTACGACTTCTATCTGTATGCGACGCTGGCGCCGTTCTTTGCGGCGGTGTTCTTTCCCCCAGGTAATGCGACCGCGGCGCTGCTGTCGGCGTTTGCCACCTATGCGGCGGGGTTCCTGGTGCGGCCATTCGGGGCGTTGGTGTTTGGGCGCATTGGCGATTTGGTCGGCCGGAAGTACACCTTCCTGGTAACCATCGTCGTGATGGGTTTCTCGACCTTTGCGGTGGGTCTCCTGCCGACGTTCCAGACCATTGGCTGGTTGGCGCCGATTCTGTTGGTGTCGTTGCGTCTGTTGCAGGGTCTGGCGCTGGGTGGGGAGTACGGCGGGGCGGCGACCTATGTCGCGGAGCACGCGCCGCAGAACCAGCGCGGCTATGACACGAGCTGGATCCAGACCACGGCGACCTTGGGCTTCTTCCTGGCGCTGCTGGTGATCTATCTGTGCCGCTTCACCGGCTGGATGGAGCCCAAGGACTTCGCTACGTGGGGCTGGCGGATTCCGTTCCTGGTGTCATTGATCCTGCTGATCTTTTCCGTCTACATCCGGCTCAGATTGAACGAGTCGCCGGTGTTCCAGCGGATGAAGGCCGAGGGCAAGGGGTCGAAAGCGCCGCTGAGCGACAGCTTCCTCAAGTATCCCAACAACAAGTATGTGGCGCTTGCGCTGTTCGGTGCCACCGCCGGGCAGGGTGTGGTTTGGTACACCGGGCAATTCTATGCGCTGTTCTTCCTGACCATCACCTTGAGGCTGGACGGGGCGACCGCCTACACACTGATCGCGCTGTCGCTGCTGATCGGCACGCCGTTCTTCGTCGTGTTCGGTGCCTTGTCGGACAAGATCGGCCGGCTGAAGATCATTTTATTTGGCTGTCTGATTGCTGCGCTGACGTACTTCCCGCTGTTCAAGGGACTGACGCACTACGTGAATCCGGGACTCGAAGCCTTCCAAACCGCGACGCCGATCAGCGTTGCTGCCGACCCCAGGAACTGCGTGTTCCACATTTTTGTCGGTCCGTGGTCTACGTTCAGCGAGTGCGACAAGGCTAAGGATTTCCTGACCAAGGCGGGTCTATCTTTCACCTCGACCAACCTTCCGGCGGGGGCGACGGACGCAGTAATCACCAAGATCGGCAACATCGAGCTCAGAGGCTTCGATGACAAGAAATTCGCCGAGGCACTTAAGACCTCGGGATATCCGAATGGTGCGGACAAGTCAAAGATCAACTATCCGATGACCATGCTGATACTGGTCATCATGATGATCTATGTAACGCTGGTCTACGGACCGATCGCGGCGTTCCTGGTCGAAATGTTCCCGACGCGCATCCGCTATACGTCGATGTCGCTGCCTTACCACATCGGAAACGGTTGGTTCGGTGGCATGTTGCCTCTGCTCGCCACGGCGATGGTTGCCGCAAGCGGGGATATCTACTACGGTCTCTGGTATCCGATCGTCGTCGCGCTCATGACATTCGTTGTGGGCCTGATCTTCCTGCGCGACCACAAGGATCGTGACATCGAATCCGACTGGAAGTGACGGACGCATCTACTGTACAGAGCAGCACTGCAACACGCAGGACAGACCCCGGCAAACGCCGGGGTTTTTTTTCGCACTGACCGGACGCCGAGGTATACTCGCCGCGCCGTCGGCGGAGCGATACGATGAAAGGCACCTTGCGTGAATGGGCACGTCAACTCGGCCCCGGGCTTATCACCGGTGCGGCCGACGACGATCCGTCGGGCATCGCGACGTATACGCAGGCCGGCGCGCAGTTCGGCCTGCTGACGCTGTGGACCGTCGTATTCACGTATCCATTGATGGTCGGCATCCAGCTGGTGAGCGCGCGCATCGGCAGGGTCACCGGGCACGGCCTGGCCTCCAACATCGGGCGTCACTTTCCACGGCCGGTGCTCTACGGGATCGTGCTGCTGCTGGTCGGCGCCAACACGATCAATATCGCCGCCGACATCGCGGCGATGGGCGAAGCCCTGCGCCTGCTGATCGGAGGGCCGTCGCACGTCTATGTCATCGTGTTCGGATTGACGTGCCTGCTGTTGCAGGTATTCCTGACCTACCAGCGCTATGTGCGTTACCTCAAGTGGCTGACGCTGGCGCTGCTTTCCTACGTCGTGCTCGTGCTCACCATGAATATCCCGTGGCGCGAGGTTGTGCGACACGCGGTCACGCCGCACTTTGCGCTGACGACGGAATACCTGACCGTGGTCGTGGCGGTGTTCGGCACCACGATCAGTCCGTACCTGTTTTTCTGGCAGGCGTCGCAGGAAGTCGAGGAACTGGATGCCGATCCAAGCGCGGGCGCTCTTGCCCATGCTCCGGAAGGCGCAGACGAGCACCTGCGACGCATCAAGATCGACACCTACATTGGCATGGCGTTCTCGAACATCGTCGCCTTCTGCATCATCCTCGGTGCGGCGGGCACGCTGCACCTCGCAGGCATCACCGATATCCAGACATCGGCGCAGGCAGCCGAGGCCCTCCGGCCGCTTGCAGGTGAATTCACGTTCCTGCTGTTCTCGCTGGGCATCATCGGCACCGGATTGATCGCGGTGCCGGTCCTGGCGGGATCGGCAGCGTACGCCGTTGCCGAGACCTTCGAGTGGAAGCGCGGTCTCGACCTGAAGCTGCTGGAGGCGCGCGAATTCTACGCGATCATCGCGCTGGCGACGCTGGGCGGGGTCGCACTCGACTTCTCGCCGATCGATCCGATCAAGGCGCTGTTCTGGTCCGCGGTGATCAACGGCGTCATCGCGGTGCCGATCATGGTCGTGATGATGCTGCTCGCCGACGACGCCAAGGTCATGGGCCGGTTCATCGTTACGCGGCGCTTGAAGGCGCTCGGTTGGCTGGCCACGGGCACGATGGCCGCCGCCGTGGCGGCGATGTTCGCGACCTGGTGATGCAACTCGCGGTTAATTCACCACCTGCCGCAATTCGCCGCCCTTGTAACGCGCGGCCATTCTTTCCAGCGGCAGGGGCTTGATCTTCGACGCCATGCCTGCGCAACCGAACTGCTGGTAGCGGGCGACGCAGATAGCCTTGGCCGCAGCCGTCGCCGGCTTGAGGTACTCGCGCGGATCGAACTTGGACGGATTTTCGCGGAAGAACTTGCGGATCGCCGCGGTCATCGCCAGACGGATGTCGGTATCGATGTTGATCTTGCGCACGCCGTGCTTGATCCCTTCCTGGATCTCCTCGACCGGGACGCCGTAGGTTTCCTTCATTTCCCCGCCGTTGTCGCGGATCACCTTGAGCAGGTCCTGCGGCACCGAGGAGCTGCCGTGCATCACCAGGTGCGTATTCGGAATCCGCGCATGAATCTGCTTGATGCGATCGATCGCGAGGATGTCGCCGGTGGGCTTGCGCGAAAACTTGTATGCGCCATGCGAGGTACCGATCGCGATCGCCAGCGCATCGAGCTGCGTGCTTCTGACGAAGTCGGCCGCCTGATCGGGATCGGTGAGCAACATCTCGCGGGTCATCGTGCCTTCGGCGCCGTGCCCGTCCTCCTTGTCGCCCTTCATCGTCTCCAGCGAGCCCAGGCAGCCCAGCTCGCCCTCGACGGTCACGCCGATGGCGTGCGCGGCGTCGACGACCTTCCTGGTGACGTCCAGGTTGTAGCTGTAGTCGGCAATCGACTTGCCGTCCTCCCGCAGCGAGCCGTCCATCATCACGCTCGAAAAACCCAGCTTCATCGCCGAATCGCATACGGCCGGTGATTGCCCGTGGTCCTGGTGCATGACGATCGGAATATTCGGATACGACTCCACCGCGGCCTGGATCAGATGGCGCAGGAATATCTCGCCCGCGTACTTCCGGGCGCCCGCGGACGCCTGCATGATCACCGGGCTGTCGGTTTCCGCGGCAGCGGACATGATCGCCTGCACCTGTTCCAGGTTGTTGACGTTGAATGCGGGCAGGCCGTAGTCGTGGTCTGCGGCATGGTCGAGCAGCTGGCGCATCGAGACGAGGGGCATGACGAACTCCTTCAGGGCGCGTATCGGTAACCGGTAATTTTACGCTCTAATGCGGTGACAGACACGCAAGGATTACGTGCATTCCTGGTGCCTGGCCTGGCATGTACGCAACACCTCGTCCGGATCGCGCTTCCACCAGTTGTTGGCTGAAAATATCTCGACCTCGTGCGGACCGCGGTACCCGGCGGCTTCCATCCACGAGCGGATGCGCGGAAGGTCGATCACGCCATCGCCCATCATTCCGCGGTCGAGCAGCAGATCGGTGGTCGGCACGAGCCAGTCGCAGATGTGATAGGCCAGCAACCGCTTCGAGTGCCCGCCGGCACGCTCGATCTCGCGTTCGAGATTCGGATCCCACCAGACGTGATACGCGTCTACGGCAATGCCGATGCCGGCGCCGAGTTCGTCGCACAGATCGTTCGCCTGCGCCATGGTGTTGACGCAGGCGCGGTCCGCCGCGTACATCGGATGCAGTGGCTCGATGGCCAGCGGCATGCCGGCGGGTTGCGCGTATTCGCGCAGTTCGCCGATGCCGTCGCGGACCATCTCGCGTGCGCCGGCGAGATCCTTCGACGCGACTTTGCCGTCGCCATCCTTGGGCAGCCCGCCGACCACGAGCACCAGGCACGGCGCGCCGAGTGTAAGGGCTTCGTCGACTGCGCGCTTGTTGTCGTCGAGCGCGGCACGGCGTCCGGCGCGGTCGGCGGCCGGAAACATGCCGCCGCGGCAATAGCCGGACAGGTGCAGGCCCGCATCGCGAACGCGCTGTGTCGTTTCCTTCAATCCCGCCGCTGCGACCTGGTCACGCCACGGCGAGATGAAACCGATACCGTGGTGCGCGCATCCGGAGATGATCTCGGGCAGCGACCATTGCTTGCGCACGGTGGCGGTGTTGATCGATAGCAGCGCCGAGTCCGGTGCGCTCATCGGTTTGTGTCGATACCGTGGAACGCGAGCAGGGTGCGCATGCGCTCGCACGCGAGATCGGGCTCGCTGAGCACGCCCGCAACGTCGGCGAGCCGGAACAACTCGACCAGGTGCAGCAGATTGCGCGCGCTTTGCTGGCCGCCAACCATGACGAAGTGCTGCTGATGACCGTTCAGCCAGGCGATGAACACGACGCCGGTCTTGTAGTAGCGGGTCGGCGCGCAGAAGACGTGACGTGACAGCGGCACCGTCGGCGCCAGCATCTCGTCGAACGCCGCGCGATCGCCGTCGCGCAACGCGGCAAGCGCGGCCGCGGCGACCGGGGCGATAGGATCGAAAATCCCGAGCAGCGCGTCCGAGTGGCCCAACTCGTCGCCGGCGACCAGTTCGGCGAAGTTGAAGTCGTCGCCGGTGTACATGCGTACGCGCATAGGCAGTCGCCGCCGCATGGCGATCTCCCGCTCCTTGTCGAGCAGTGAGATCTTGATGCCGTCGACCTTGGCGACATGCGACTGGATGACGGACAGACACACATCCATGGCCCGTTCGACCGCGCCGTGACCCCAGTAGCCGGCGAGCGCCGGATCGAACATGTCGCCCAGCCAGTGCAGGATCACCGGCTCGCGCACCTGCGCCAGGATGCGTCCGTAGACGGTCGCATAGTCCTCGGGCGACTTCGCGCACGCCGCGAGCGCGCGGCTGGCCATCAGGATGATGCGACCGCCGCGACTCTCGATCGCCTCGCACTGCAATTCGTACGCCGCGGTGACTTCGTCGAGGGTCGTCGTCGCGCGAGGCTCCAGATGATCGGTGCCGGCTCCGCACGCGATGACGGCGCCCGGCGTTTCGCGCGCGAGTCGCAACGAACGGTCGATCAATTCCAGCGATGTCGGCCAGTCGAGGCCCATGCCGCGCTGCGCGGTGTCCATCGCTTCGGCAACGCCGAATCCGAGCGACCATAGATAGCGCCGATATTCGAGTGTCGCGTCCCAGTCGATCGCAGGTTGCACCCAGGGATCGGCCGTGGCCAGAGGATCGGCGACGACGTGCGCAGCGGCGTATGCGACGCGATTGAATTGCGTGCCCGGCTTGGGTCGCTGCCAACTTCGGGCGCCGCGCAGCGTATACGCGTGCAGCGAACCGTCGGCGCGCGGAAGGCGGATACTTGCCATTGCGTCAGACGGCGAGCGGCGCGACGTCCTGCCAGCGCCTCTCGGCCCAACTCTTGAGTCCGAGTTCTGCCAGCTGCACGCCTTTCGCGCCTTCCAGCAAGCCCCAGCGAAACGGGCTGCCGTCGTGGAGATGGCGGATGAACAATTCCCACTCCACCTTGAACGCGTTGTCGTAGGCAACGTTGTTCGGCAGCTTCTGCCAGGTGCCCGGAAAATCGATCGTCTGCGGTACGTCGGGATTCCATACCGGCTTCGGCGTGTTCACGCGCGCCTGCGTCCAGCAGTCGGTGAGCCCGGCGACGGCGGAGCCCAGCGTGCCGTCGACGTGGAAGGTCGCGAGGTCGTCGCGCCGCACGCGCGTGGTCCACGAGCTGTTGATCTGCGCGATCACCGGCCCATGCGCTCCCGCAAGCTCGAAGGTCGCGTACGCGGCGTCGTCGGCGGTGGCCGCGTACTCGCGCCCCTGCTCGTCCCAGCGCTTGGGAATGTGCGTGGCGCCGATGCAGCTGACGCTGCGGACCTCGCCGAACAGGTTGTCGAGCACGTAGCGCCAATGACATAGCATGTCGACGATGATGCCGCCGTCGTCCTGCTTGCGGTAGTTCCACGATGGCCGTTGCGCCGGCTGCCAGTCGCCCTCGAACACCCAGTAGCCAAACTCGCCGCGCACCGACAGGATGCGGCCGAAAAATCCCGAGTCGATCAGCATCTTCATCTTGAGCAGGCCCGGCAGCCACAGCTTGTCCTGCACCACGCCATGTTTGACGCCGGCGGCCTTGGCGGCGGCATACAGATCGAGCGCCTCGGCGAGCGTCGGTGCCACAGGCTTTTCGGTGTAGATGTGCTTGCCGGCGGCGATCGCCTGCTTGATGAGCCCGGGCCGCAATCCAGTCGACGCGGAATCGAAATAGACCGTGTCGTCGGCATTGGCGAGCGCGGCGGCGAGGTCGGTCGACCATCGCGACAGGCCGTTGGCCCGCGCCAACTGTTCGAGCTTGCCGGCGTTCCTGCCGACGAGGATGGGGTCCGGCATCACCCGGCGCCCGTCGGCGAGCGTCACGCCGCCCTGTGCGCGAATCGCGCAGATCGAGCGGACCAGGTGCTGGTTGGTGCCCATCCTGCCGGTGACGCCGTTCATGATGATGCCGAGTCGAATAGTTTTCATGACTTGTTCTTCTACCCGCGTCGTCCGACGAGGGATTGGAGTGAACCAATGACAGCGCCCGTGACGCGTTTGACGGCGCGATTGAACGCGGGAACGTAGAGCAGCATGGTGAAGATCGTTATCGTGGCGAGCACCATGCAGATCGGACGCGTGAAGAACGGGCCGATGCTGCCGTCCGACAGCACGAGGCCACGGCGCAGGCTCTTGTCGAGCAGGCTGCCGAGAACCAAACCCAGCACGAAAGGCGCCATCGGATAGCCCTTGCGGCGCAGGAAGAACGCGCCGACGCCGATGGCAAGCATCGAATAGACGTCGAACAGGCGCGATTGGGTGGCGAAGGCGCCGACCGTGGCCAGCAGGAAGATGATCGGCATCAGCACATTGCGCTTGATGCGCAACACGTAGAGCAGCGGCCGCACGAGGAACAGGCCGAAGATCAAAATGCAAATGGTCGCGAGCGTGGTCATCGCGACGACGTGGTAGACGAATTGCGGATGCTCGATCATCAGCATGGGCCCGGGCTGGATCCCGTGCAGAATCATGGCCGCCAGCAATACGGCGGAAGGCGCGGAGCCGGGAATGCCCAGCGCAAGCGCCGGGATGATGTGCCCAGGGATCGACGACATGTCGCCGGTTTCGGCGGCCATCAAGCCGTCGATCGAGCCTTTGCCGAAAAGGTGGCGCTCCTTGCTCGTGGCTTTGGCGGCGGCGTAGGACATCCACGCGCCCGAATCCTCGCCCACACCCGGCATGAGTCCCGTCAGCACGCCGATCGCCCCTGAGCGAAGTACCGTGCGCCAGTATTGCGCGACTTCGCGAAAGCGCGGCAGGATCGAATCGCGCAGTTCGACCAGCTTGCGCTCAACCGGGTCGGCCAGCGTGGTGAGCACTTCGGCGAACCCGAACGCGCCGACGAGCGCGGGGATGAGTGCAATGCCTCCGGACAATTCGTGCAGGCCGAAAGTGAAACGGTCGTGCGCATACAGGCCTTCCTGGCCGATTTGCGCGACAAAGAGGCCGAGCGCGCCCATGAGCCAGCCTTTCAGCGGGTCGTTGCCGACCAGGCTGCCCGACATGGTCACTCCGAACAGCGCCAGCCAGAAGAACTCGAATGCGCCGAAGGAAAGTGCGACTTCCGCCAGAATCGGCGTGAATGCCGCGAGGCACAGCACGCCGAACAGCGTCCCGCAGAACGCGCCGGAAGTCGCGATGCCGATGGCGCGCCCGGCCTCGCCGCGCAATGCCAGTGCGTAGCCGTCGGCGCACGAGGCGGCGTTGGCGGCGGTGCCCGGAATATTGAGCAGAATGGCCGAGCGCGAACCGCCGTACAGGGTGCCGACGTACGAGCAGATCAGAATCAGAATGGCGTCGTTCGCCGGCAGCTTGATCGTGAGCGTCGTCAGCAGCGCGATGCACAGCGTGGCGGACAGCCCCGGCATGCAACCGACGATGATGCCAAGGAGCGCGCCGCCGAGGCCGTAGGCGAGCGACGTCGGATTGAGAAAGCTCAGGTACGCCTGCCCCAGCGATTCGAGACCTTGCAGCATGAGGGCTTCCGAAGCCTTTTCGGTTCGCAGTTACGGAAGGCGCACCAGGAAGAACTCCTGGAACACGAGCGTGATGGCGAAGCCCGCGCCGAGGCCGATGGCAATGGCCGCGGCGATCCCGCGTACGACCTGATTGTCGGCGCGTCTTTGCGGATATTGCAGAATCGAAATCGTCGTCGATACGAAGATCGCCGCCGCGAGCCAGAACGGCAAACCGTGGCCCACGAGGCCGATGCCGAAGCTGAGGCAAAGGCCGAGCACGATCAGCAGGCGCTTCTTCTCCGCTGCCGACATCCGCGTCTCGCGTGGCACACGCGGATCGAGCGCACCTTGCTGCCAGGCACGCAGGAGCAGCAGTACGCCGAAGAAGATGAGCGCCAGGCCGAGCAAACCCGGCAGCAGGCCGGGCACCGTGTACGGATTGACGTCCTGTTGTTCCAGGCGGTCCATGCGCCAGGACCCAATGGCGACCGCGATGCCGAACACTATCCAGAGCAGCGCGGCGACGAAATCCGATCGCGGCGACGCAGGCTGCGCGATATGGTGGGGCGCGCTGGCGGCGCCCGGCTCTTGCGGTGAAGTATTCAAGGGTCATGCACGCGCCCCGATTCCGCCGAAAGGCAGAACGGGACGCGCGATTCCCGACGACGTCAGGGTTTGGGAATGCCGACCGTATCCGGCGAAACTTTCGCCTTCTTGGTGTCGTACAGCAACCACGCGTTGGCCTGCACCGCCGGAAACACGGCTTTTTGCGCCTCCGCGCCA
The DNA here is from genome assembly GCA_963726915.1 of uncultured beta proteobacterium. Classification (GTDB taxonomy): domain Bacteria; phylum Pseudomonadota; class Gammaproteobacteria; order Burkholderiales; family Casimicrobiaceae; genus PALSA-1003. The sequence goes on along the minus strand of CAVSEA010000025.1, from coordinate 331,372 downwards.
TAAAGCGGAGCGAACAGCGCGCCGCGGCTCTGCGCATACTTCTTCAGTGCGTCGCTCTTGGCGATGGTCGTGGTCCAAGCCTTGGTCAGCGTTTCCACGACGTCGTCGGGCACGCCCTTGGGAACGAAAATCCCGAAGTAGTTGGCGGGCGCGCTGAATCCGGGAACGAACGAAGACAACGGCGGAATCGTACCGTAGCCTTCGAGTTCCAGCGGCTTGTCGCTGACCGTGGCGAGGGGGCGCAGCCGTTTGCCGCGAATCATGTCGGCCTGCTCGACGGCAAGTTGCGTCGTCACTTCGGTTTCCCCGGAGACCGTCGACAGGACCGCAGGGTTGCCGCCGTCGTAGGTGACGTGGCGATAGGTCACGCCGGTGGCCTTGGCGATCGAATCCATCGCATTGTGGCCGGACGACGTCACGCCTGCCGTGGCGACCGAGATCTGACCCGGCTTGGCCTTCATCGCATCCAGCAATTCCTTCACGGTCTTGTACGGCGAATTGGCGTTGACGCTTATCACCTGAACGTTGGCGACGTTCAGGAAAAGGTTCCAGTCGGTGATCCGCGTCGTAAGCAGCCCCAGCGACTCGTACGCGCCCAGGTCCTGCGCGGCACCCGCGGTCCACGTATATCCGTCCTTGGGCGCATCGAGCGCGCTCTTCGAACCGATCGAGCCGGAAGCCCCGGGCTGGTTGATGACCACGATTTTCTGTCCGAGTACGGCTTCGAGTTCGGCGGCGGTGGCGCGCGAGACCTGATCGGTCGACCCGCCTGCCGCCCAGGGCACGATGAGGTTGATCGGACGCGTTGGCTTCCATTCGGCCGACGACGCCGAAAACGCGGCGCCAATACCCACGGCAAATGCCGGGAGCAGAATCAGGGTGCGGATGCGGGGCTGCTTCATTGAATCCTCCGGTTGAGACGCCTGGGTGTCGAGTTCGGCGCAGGGGCCCTCGCTCGTCCCCTTGGGTCCACGCTTCGACGTTTTGTCATGACTGCTGAAACAATGATAAAGCATGCGCTTGTTCTTCGCAGGAGCCATTCGCCATGGTGGCCCAAGCGCGAGCCCGCGACATTCCGTTAGCGATGTTCGCCGACCTTGACCAGCTTGAGGGCGTTGGTACCGCCGGATTTGCCCATGGGCTCGCCAATCGTCAGCACGACCAGGTCGCCGCGCTGGACCTGTCCCTTCTCGAGCAGCAGGTCCTCCGCCGCGCGCAGCACGCCTTCGCGGTCGCTGCTCTGCTCGAGGTACAGCGGTTGAACGTTGCGATAGAGCGCCATCCTGCGCTGCGACGAGATGTCCGGTGTCAGCGCGAATATCGGGCAACCGCAATTGTGCCGCGACATCCACAGCGCGGTGGACCCCGACTGAGTCAGCGCGGCGATGGCCTTGACCCGCAGATGGAACGCGGTGAACAGCGCGGCCATGGCGATCGACTGGTCGATGCGCGTGAAGGTGCGATTGAGAAAATCGCGATCGAGTTCGACGGTCGTGGATTTCTCGGCTTCCATGCAGATCTGGCTCATGGCCTCGATCGTTTCCACCGGGAAACGTCCGGCCGCGGTCTCGGCCGACAGCATGACCGCATCGGTGCCGTCGAGTACCGCATTGGCGACGTCGGATACTTCCGCGCGCGTGGGCACCGGATTGTTGATCATCGACTCCATCATCTGCGTGGCGGTGATGGTCAGCTTGTTGTGTTCCCGCGCCACGCGGATCATGCGTTTTTGCAGCGCGGGCACGGTCGCGTTGCCAACTTCGATGGCGAGGTCGCCGCGCGCGACCATAATGCCATCGGAGGCGTCGATGATCTCCTCGAGCGCAGTGATCGCCTCGACCCGCTCGATCTTGGCGATCAGCAATGCCTTGCCGTTGGCGGCGCGCAGCAGTTGTCGCGCCATGTACATGTCTTCCTTGTTCTTCGGGAACGAGACCGCGACGTAATCGGCGTCGATGGAGACGGCGGTCTTGAGGTCGTCCATGTCCTTAGCCGTCAGCGCCGGCGCCGACAGTCCGCCACCCTGGCGGTTGATGCCCTTGTTGTTGGACAGCACGCCGCCGACCTCGACGCGGGTCGTGATCGCGTTGCCTTTTACGGATTCCACCGTCAGCCTGATCAGGCCGTCGTTGAGCAGCAGCACCACGCCGGGCGCGACGTCGTGCGGCAGCTCCTTGTAGTCGAGGCCGACGCGTTCGGCGTTGCCGAGCTCGCAGTCCGCGTCGAGCACGAAAACCTGCCCTGGCTGCAGCGTAGCCTTGCCGTCGGCGAACTTGCCCACCCGGATCTTCGGCCCCTGCAGATCCGCCATGATCGCGACGGTGCGCCCGAGCTTTTTAGCGACTTCGCGCACGATGCGCGCTCGTTCCTGGTGGTCGCTCGCGGCGCCATGCGAAAAATTCAGACGGACGACATCGACTCCGGCGGCGATCATGCGGGTCAGCACTTCGGGAGTATTGCTGGCCGGCCCGAGCGTGGCGACGATCTTGGTGGCGCGTTGCATGGTTGCTCCTGAGTTGGCGAGGATGTTTCAGCCGGCGGCGCGCGTTTCGAGCATCGCCACTGCAGGCAGCGTCTTGCCTTCGAGAAACTCGAGAAAGGCGCCGCCAGCGGTCGAGATATAGTCGATGCGGTCCGCGACGCCGAACTTGTTGATCGCCGCGATGGTGTCGCCGCCGCCGGCGATCGAAAACGCGGGCGATGCGGCGATGGCTTCGGCCAGCGCCCTGGTGCCGCCGGCGAAGGCGTCGAATTCGAACACGCCGACGGGCCCGTTCCAAACGATGGTGCCCGCGTTCGCGATGATCAACTTCAGCGCCATCACCGTCTGCGGGCCGATGTCGAGGATCATGTCGTCGGCGAGCACGTTCTCGACGGCCTTCAAGGTCGGTGTCGCGCTCGCCGAGAATTCCCGGGCGACCACGGCGTCGATGGGAATGGGCACCTTGCCCGGAAAGCGATCGAGGATTGCCTTCGCCTGGCCGGCCAAGTCGGCCTCGGCCAGCGATTTTCCGATGCGCCCGCCCGCGGCCAGGATAAAGGTGTTGGCGATGCCGCCGCCGACGATGAGCGCATCCACCTTCTGCGCGAGGTGCGTCAGCACCGACAGCTTGGTCGAGACCTTGGACCCGGCGACGATCGCCACCAGCGGCCGCTTGGGATTCGCCAGCGCCTTGCCCAGCGCGTCGAGTTCCGCGGCCAGCAACGGGCCGGCGCACGCCACCGGCGCGTATTTCGCGATGCCGTGCGTCGTCGCCTCGGCGCGGTGCGCGGTGCCGAAAGCGTCGTTGACGTAGACGTCGCACAATGCGCCCATCTGCCGCGCGAGCGCGTCGCTGTCCTTTTTCTCACCGGCGTTGAAGCGGCAGTTCTCGAGCAGCACCACCGCACCTGGCTTGAGCGCCGCGAGCCACGCGCCGCCGCCGACCCAGTCGCGGATGAGCGGCACGTCGCGACCGAGCAGTTCCCCGAGGCGACGCGCAATGGGCGCCAGCGAATCGGCGGCGCTGAACTGGCCTTCGGTGGGCCGCCCAAGGTGCGAGGTCACCATCACGGCCCCGCCGCGCGCGAGGGCGTCGCGGATGCCCGGGACCGAGGCGCGGATGCGCGTATCGTCGGTGATCGTCCCCGCGTCGTCCTGTGGCACGTTGAGGTCGGCGCGGATGAACACGCGCTTGCCGCGCACGTCGATGTCGGCGAGCCGCTTGAAGTTCATCGTGGCGCACGCGCGCCGCGGGCGCGCAGCGCGTTCAATGCGTCCAGGGTCCGGCTTGCGGTGGTGATGAACAGGAACGGAAATACCGCGTGGATCATCGCCGCGATGCCGCCGACCGTCATCCGCACGCCGAAGGCGAACGCGAACCGGCAATGCTCGCCGTAGGTCTCGCTGACGGAAGCCGGGTGCGCGGTGAATGGGTTCATGGCCACCGTCACTTGGCGCTCATCAACGCGACCGTCGTGTCCAGCATCCGGTTCGAGAATCCCCACTCGTTGTCGTACCAGCTCGACACCTTCACCAGTCGTCCGGAGACCTTGGTCAGCGTGGCGTCGAAGGTCGACGATGCCGGGTCGTGGTTGAAATCGACCGACACCAGCGGCGCGCTGTTGTAGTTGAGCACCGTCGCCAGCGGGCCGCTCTCGGATGCGTCCTTCATGATCGCGTTGACTTCCTCCACCGTCGTGTCGCGCGCGGCGATGAACGAGAGATCGACCACCGAGACGTTGATCGTCGGTACGCGAATCGCGTAGCCGTCGAGCTTGCCGTTGAGTTCGGGCAGCACCAGACCGACCGCGGCCGCGGCGCCGGTCTTGGTCGGGATCATGCTCATCGTCGCCGAGCGCGCGCGGCGCAGGTCTTCGTGATAGACGTCGGTCAGGACCTGATCGTTGGTGTAGGCGTGTACCGTGGTCATCAGTCCGGACACCACGCCGATCTTGTCGTGCAGCGGCTTGACCAGCGGCGCCAGGCAGTTGGTCGTGCACGATGCGTTGGAGATCACCGTGTGCGCGGCCTTGAGCGTGTGGTGGTTCACGCCGTAGACGACGGTAGCATCGACATCCTTGCCGCCGGGCGCGGAGATGATCACCTTCTTAGCGCCGCCCTTGAGGTGCGCCGATGCCTTTTCCTTGGTCGTGAACAGGCCCGTGCATTCGAGCACGACGTCGATGCCGAGCGCTGCCCACGGCAATTCCGCGGGATTGCGCATCGCCAGCACCTTGATCCGATCGCCGTTGACGACCATCGCGTCGCCGTCGACTTCGATCTTGCCCGGGAACTTGCCGTGGACGGTATCGTGGCGCGTCAGGTGCGCATTGGTGTCCGGGCTGCCAAGATCGTTGATCGCGACGATCGCAAGATCATGTTTCTTTCCGCCTTCGTAATGCGCACGCAGGATGTTGCGGCCGATGCGGCCATAGCCATTGATGGCGACTTTGATGGTCATGCACGATCTCCAGGAAGACTCACGCGCGGGAGAGCCCGCGGCGTGGCGTTACGACAATCGGTCAAACTCGAAGGGGCAGGATAATTCAGAGAACCTTTTTCACCGTCGCCACGACATGCTCGACGGTAAACCCGAAATGCTTGAACAACACGCCGGCGGGTGCGGATTCGCCGAAGCGATCGATACCGACGACCGCGCCTCGCGGATCGTCGATCGCTCCCACGTACTTGCGCCAGAAATCGCTGACGCCCGCTTCGACCGCCACGCGCGGGATGCCGCGCGGCAGCACCCCCTCGCGCCACGCCGCGTCCTGGCGATCGAAGACGCTGGTGCAGGGCATCGACACGACGCGCACGGGAATACCGGTGTCGGCGAGCGACTTCTGTGCGCCGATGGCGAGCGACACCTCGGAACCGGTGGCGATGATCACTGCCCTCGGGTGCGGTGCGTCGGAAAGTACGTAGCCGCCGCGGCGGATCGCGCCGATCTGGTCGGGGCTGCGCGCATTGAACGACACGTTCTGGCGCGTGAACAGCAGGCAGGACGGACCATCGCGTCGCTCGATGGCGTTGATCCAGGCGAGCGCGGACTCGACGGTATCGCACGGACGCCAGACGTCCAAGTTCGGAATCAGGCGCAGGCTGGACGCGTGTTCCACCGACTGATGCGTGGGTCCGTCCTCGCCGAGACCGATCGAATCGTGCGTGTAGACCGAGATCGAACGCAGCTTCATCAACGCGGCCATGCGCAGCGCGTTGCGGGCATAGTCTGAAAAGGTGAGAAAGGTCCCCACGTACGGAATGAAGCCGCCGTGCAGCGCGAGCCCGTTGGCGATCGCGCTCATCGCGAATTCGCGCACGCCAAAATTGACGTAGTTGCCTGGTTGGCTCGCGGTCACCGCCTTGCTGCCCGACCAGTTCGTGAATACCGAGCCGGTCAGGTCGGCCGATCCGCCGATCAGCTCAGGCAGAACCGGCGCCAGCGCCTCGATCGCCTGCTGCGACGCCTTGCGCGTTGCGATCGCTTCGGCCTTTTCATTTTGCTGTTTCACCAGCGCGACCGCCAGCTCGCGGAATGCGCCGGGCAGCTCGTTCGAGATGCGCCTCGCGAATTCGGCGGCGAGCACCGGATGTGCAGCCTGATACGCCGCGAGCCGCGCGTTCCAGTCGCTTTCCGCCTCGGCGCCGGTAGCGCGCGCGTTCCAGCCATCGTAGATCGCCTGCGGGATCTCGAACGGCGGCAGGGTCCAACCGAGCGCTGCGCGGGTCAGCGCGACCTCCTTCTCGCCGAGCGCCTGGCCGTGCGCAAGGTCGGTGCCGGCACGGTTCGGCGAGCCTTTGCCGATGATCGTCTTGCAGCAGATCAGCGTCGGCCGGCCGGTGCCGGTGTGCGCCTTGCGAATCGCTGCATCGACGGCATCGACATCATGGCCGTCGATCCCGGGGATGACCTGCCAGCCGTACGCCTCGAAGCGCCGCGGCGTGTCGTCGGTGAACCAGCCTTTGACTTCGCCGTCGATCGAGATGCCGTTGTCGTCGTACAGGCACACGAGCTTGGACAGCCCGAGTGTGCCGGCGAGCGAGCAAGCCTCGTGCGAAATGCCTTCCATCAGACAGCCATCGCCGACGTACACGTAGGTGCGATGGTCGACGATCGTATGCCCGGGGCGGTTGAATTCGGCCGCGAGCAGGCGCTCCGCAAGGGCCATCCCCACGGCGTTGGCGAGACCTTGTCCAAGCGGCCCGGTCGTCGTCTCGACGCCGGGTGTCACGCCGACTTCAGGATGGCCCGGCGTCAGCGAATGCAGCTGGCGGAAACGACGAAGCTCGTCGATGGGAAGCGCGTATCCGGTCAGATGCAGCAGCGCATACTGCAGCATCGAGCCATGACCGTTGGAGAGTACGAATCGATCGCGATTCGCCCACTGCGGATTCGCCGGATTGTGCCGCAGATGGCGATGCCACAGCGCTACGGAAATTTCCGCCATGCCCATCGGCATGCCGGGGTGACCCGAATTCGCCGCCTGCACCGCGTCCATCGCCAGTGTGCGAATGGCGTTGGCGAGTAGCGCAGTGTCAGGCATCGGGGTTGTCGACGAAACCGAAGCTTGAGTCGACGCGGCGAGCGGTGTGGTCATGGCTGGAAAATGATGGGTCCGGAAGGTGCGCCGGAACCGCGGGCCGACGCAAAGTGCTGCGGCAAAGAGCTAAAATTATGGCTCAGGCACCGAATTTGGGCAATAATAGCGAGTTTACCCGGCGCAACACTCGGCCTTTGCAATCGCGCAAAGGGGGAACTGAGCGGAACTGAGCGGAACTGAGGGAAACTGAGGGGAAGGACATCATGGACGGCATTCATCTGCTCGGAGAATGGTACGGCTGCAATGCCGACATGCCGGAGATGACGCACGCCGCAGCGTTGCGCTCGCTGTGTGTGCGCCTTGCAACCGCGTCCGGCATGACCGTCGTTGGCGAAAGTTTCCATCAGTTCGCGCCTGTCGGTGTCACCGGCACGGTGCTGCTCGCCGAATCGCACCTGGCGATTCACACCTGGCCTGAACACGGCTTCGTCACCGTCGACGTATTCGTCTGCAACTACACGACCGACAATACCGCCAAGGCGGAACGGCTGTTCCAGTCGTTGGAAGAGGCGTTACGCCCGACCGATGCGCGGTTCCAGGCGATTCATCGCGGTGGACGCGATGGCTGACACCGGTAACAGCCCGGACCTGCTGCCCGGGGTGCTCACCGAGTATCTGGCCGAAGACACCGGCATCTTCGTCAAGTCCACGCGTGAATACGAGCGTTTTGCGTCGCCGTTCCAGACGGTCGAGGTGCACGACACGCAATCGTTCGGCAAGCTGTTCCGGCTCGACGGCCACTTCATGACGTCCGAAAAGGACGAATTCTTCTATCACGAGAATCTGGTTCACGTCGCCGCGATGTCGCATCCCGCGCCGGAGACAGCGCTGATCATCGGTGGCGGCGACGGCGGCTCCGCCGAGGAATTGCTCAAGTACCCCTCGATGAAGTCGGTCACCCTGGTCGAGATCGACCTGGCTGTCGTCGACATCGCGCGCAAGTATTTCGGCGAGATCCATCGCGGCGCGCTCAATGATCCTCGGCTCAAACTCAAGGTCGAGGACGGCCTGGGTTTCGTCCGTGCCACAGCGGAGGCTTACGATTTGATCGTGCTTGACCTCACCGATCCTGGCGGCCCGTCGGAACCTCTGTACGACGCCGATTTCTATCGTGCCTGCGCGGCACGGCTCAATCCGACCGGCGCCATGTCGCTGCACGTCGGGTCTCCCGTCGCGCACCCCGAGCGCATTCGCGCCGTCATCGCGAATTTGCGCGCCACGTTCGCGGTCGTCGTCCCCTATCTGACGTCGATTCCCCTCTACGGTGGGCTGTGGATGATGGCGTGCGCTTCATCGACGCTCAATCCGGCGTACCTGACCTCGCTCGAGGCTGACCGCCGGGTCGCGACACGCAGGATCCGCGACCTGCGCTACTACAACGGCGACGTGCATCGCGCCGCCTTCGCACTGCCGAACTTCGTTCGCGCCCTGGTTGCGTCCTAGGCGCGCCCGCCCCCGCCATGCGCGGGGTTGAACCCGCGCGCGGCGCCCTCATCTTGGAAACATGGCTTCCCGCTCCGGCGGGAACGACGACGGGATGAACATGACGCCGACCACTCTGGCTGTAGCGATGCTCGACGCCGATTTCGTGCAACTCAACGGCATCGTCTTCGAGGCGGGGTATCTGCGCGCTCCGGACGAGGCGACGATGGCCGAAGATGTCGTCATGGAACTCAAGCACGGCGACACCGAACTCGCATTCACCCGCGAAGAACTCGACGACGCGCAATACGTCGGCGAGGGCCTGTACCGACTCAAGTCCGGCGCGTTGTTGCGCTTCCTCACCACCGCCACCGTGCATTGACCACGGGTCGTCGTCGGGCGCGTCGTTGCGCCTTGACAATATGCGTACATTTGCATATGGTGATAATCGGATGGGCACGAGACCTAAACTGAAGCCTTCGCGTCGGCCGCGGGCAGCGCCGCCAGTGGGAGAAGACCTCGAGCGCGTGTTCGCCTCCGTTGCCCGCTACTTCTCGCTGCTGTCCGATCCCACCCGCCTGAAAATCCTGCACTCGATCTGCCAGACCGAACAGTCGGTGACGGCTATCGTCGCCGCGACCGGTGCATCGCAGACGGCTGTATCGCGACACCTCGGACTCCTGCACCAAGCCGGAGTGGTCAGCCGGCGACGCGAGAGCAACCTGGTCTATTACTGCGTAGCCGATCCGGAATTTATCGACATCTGCCGCAGCGTCTGCGTGCAGATTGCGGGGCGCATCGAGGAACGGGCGCCGTTGCGCAACGAACTGCTCGAGTTTGCCGCGCAGCACTAGCGCGACCAGGGAGAAGCCGATGGCGGAGGACGTCGCCAAGCCGGGTCGCATTCGACCCGCGCCCGAGGGCGGACACACCGGTAGCGCCGTCGACGACCGCCGCGGGTTCCTGCGCCGCGCGCTCGCGCTCGGAGGCGGCGCTGTCGTTGCCGGCGGTGCGCGCGTTCAGGCGCAGGATCTCGCGCGCAACCTGCCGCCGAACGTTCCCGAATGGCAGACGATGCTCGGCGCGCCGATTCTCGCGGAACCCTATGGCGGGCCCTCGAAGTACGAGGCCAACGTCCGTCGCCGGGAGAGCCCCGGCCTCACCCGGACGCCGCAATCGTCGGTCGCTTTCGCGCCGCTGCAGAATTTGTTCGGCATCATCACGCCGTCGGGGCTGCATTTCGAGCGGCATCACTCCGGCATTCCCGCCATCGACCCGCACCAGCATCGGCTGCTGGTGCACGGCCTGGTCGGCAACCCGCGCATCTTCACGATGGACGACATCACGCGCTTTCCTTCGGTGTCGCGCATCCACTTCATCGAGTGCGGCGCGAATTCCGGGATGGAGTGGGGCAACGTCGCCGTCCCGACCGTGCAGTACACGCACGGCATGCTGAGTTGCTCGGAATGGACGGGCGTGCCGCTGGCATTGCTGCTCGATGAATGCGGCATCGACCGCAAGCGCGCGAAGTTCGTGCTGGCCGAGGGCGCCGATGCGGCCGCGCTCACGCGCACGATTCCGCTCGACATGGCCGCCGACATCCTCGTCGTCTACGGCCAGAACGGCGAGGCGCTGCGGCCCGAGCAGGGGTTTCCGCTGCGACTGCTGGTGCCCGGCGTCCAGGGCGTGTCGAGCGTCAAGTGGTTGCGTCGGCTCAAGGTGGGCGACACGCCTTGGAATACGCGCGAGGAATCGCTGCACTACGTCGACCTGCTTCCCGGCGGCATCCACCGCCAGTACACCTGGATCCAGGAAGCCAAGAGCGTCATCACCTCGCCGTCGGGCGGGCAGGTGATCCTCGACCGCGGCTATCACGAAATCACCGGATTGGCGTGGTCCGGACGCGGCCGCGTGCGCCGGGTCGATGTGTCGACCGACGGCGGGCGCAACTGGCAAACCGCGCGCCTGCAGGATCCGGTGCTGTCGAGGGCGCTCACGCGCTTTCGCCTGGACTGGAGCTGGGACGGCAGCGCCGCCATGCTGCAATCGCGCGTCATCGACGAGACCGGCTACGTCCAGCCCACGTATCGGCAATTGCGCGCAGTGCGCGGGACGCGGTCGATCTACCACAACAATGCGATACAGACCTGGGCCGTCGACGTCAGCGGCGAAGTGAGCAATGTCCAGGTCAGCTCGTAGCGGCGGCATGGCGTTGGTCGCCGTGCTTGCCGCGATCGTGGCTGGTACGGCGATGCGCGCGGCCGACGCGCAGACCCGCGGCTTCGGTTTTGGCAAGCCAGCCACCGCAAGCGAGATCGCCGGCTGGGACATCGACGTGCGACCCGATGGCGCGGGCTTGCCCGCCGGCAGCGGCTCGGTCGAACAAGGCCAGGCGATCTACGATGAAAAGTGCGCCAACTGCCACGGGACCTTCGGCGAGTCCAACAGCTATATGCAGGTGGCTGGCGGTGTCGGCACGCTTGGGTCGGCGCAGCCGGTGCGCACGACCGGCAGCAAGCTCAACTACGCAACGACGCTGTGGGACTACATTCGCCGGGCCATGCCGTTCACCAATCCGCAAACGCTCACCCCGGACGAGGTCTACGCACTCACGGCGTACGTGCTCAATCTCAACGACATCGTGCCCGCCGGGACGGTGCTCGACCGCGACAGCCTGCCCAAGGTCAGGATGCCCAATCGCGACGGGCTGACGACCGCGCACGGACTGATGCGTGTCGATGGCCGCCCCGACACCACCAATACGGCCTGCATGCGCGACTGCGTGGCGAGCATCCGGCCGTCGTCGGAGATTCCCGGGTATGCCCGTGACTCGCATGGCGACCTGTCGCAGCAACGGCGCGAGATGGGTGCGATCGCCGGCGTGCCGGCGGCGGCCATTCCGGCCGCGTCTGCCGCAGCTGCCCCGGTGGCCTTGGCCGGGCTCCCGCTGGTACGCAAGCTCGGGTGCCTGGCATGCCACAATGTGGACGCCGCGCTGGTCGGCCCGTCGTTCCGCGCGGTCTCTGCGCGCTACGCCTCCCCGGGCTTCGCAGCCAACGCGACCGATGCGCAGGGGCGCCTGCTCGCCAAGCTGAAGAGCGGCGGCGCGGGCGCGTGGGGTACCGTGCCGATGCCCGCGCAGTCGCAGGTCGGCGAGGCAGATGCACGCAAGGTTGTCGAATGGATCCTCGGCGGGGCACAATAGCCGGCGCGATCGATCAACCGTGCAGGTGGCGCGGCGTCGATCATCGGATCAGGAGAGCGGTGTATGGATAAGCAACGGATGAATGAAGGGCGCAGGTCGGCCCTGAAAAAGAGCAGCGGAGCGACCCTGCTGGCGCTGGTCGCCGCCGCGGGCTGGCTGCGGCCGGAAGTTGTGGGTGCCCAAGTTCAGGCGCAGGCCTGGAACAAGGCGGCCTTCGACACGCACAACATGGCCGAGACGATGCAGGCACTCGGCGGCGGCGAACCCGCGCAGAGCAAGGACATCGTGTTCTTCCAGACACCGGACATCGCCGAGAACGGCGCGGTCGTGCCGATCGGGATCACGAGCAACATTCCAAAGACCGAGTCGATCGCGATCCTGGTCGAAAAGAACCCGAACATGCTTGCCGCGGTGTTCGACATCCCGGTGGGTACCGAGCCGTCGGTGACGACGCGCATCAAGATGGGCCAGAGCTCGAACATCTACGCCCTGGTCAAGGCGGACGGCAAGTATTATGTCGCGGCCAAGGACGTCAAGGTCACGCTGGGCGGATGTGGAGGATGACATGGCAGACCCGATGAAGATTCGCGCCAACGTCACCGGCGACACGACCGAGGTCAAGGTACTGATGAGCCACGAGATGGAAACCGGCCAGCGCAAGGATGCGCAGGGCAAGACGATTCCTGCGTGGTTCATTCAGAGCGTGACGGCAACGTGGAACGGCAAGACCGTGCTCGGCGCGCAATGGGGCCCGGCGGTGTCGAAGAACCCCTTCCTCTCCTTCAAATTCAAGGGCGGCGCGAAGGGCGACAAGGTCCTGATTACCTGGGTCGACAATCGTGGCGACAAGCGCACCGACGAAGTGACCATCGCGTGAAGCGCGCGGCGGTCGAGCGCGCGATCAAGGTACCGGGATTGAAGGCACTGTTCCGCACGACGATGCTGGTCGCTGTCCTCGGCGCGCTTGTCGCCGCACCGCCGCTGCTCGCACAGAGTTCCGCCGTCGACGAGATCGCCAAGTATCGCGCCGCGCTGAAGGACGGCAATCCGGCGGAGTTGTGGGAAGTGCGCGGCGAAGGCATCTGGAAGCAGAAGCGCGGACCGAAGCAGGTATCGCTCGAAGCCTGCAACCTAGGTCTCGGTCCCGGCGTGGTCAAGGGCGCCTATGCCCAACTGCCGAGATATTTCGCCGACGCCGATCGCGTCATGGACCTCGAGACGCGCATCCTCTGGTGCATGGTCGCGCTGCAGGGCATGAGCGACGCCGACTCGCGCAAGCAACTGTTCGGCAACGGCAACGAGCGCAAATCGGACATGGAGGCGATGGTGGCCTACGTCACCTCGGAGTCGCGCGGCATCCCGATGAACGTCGGCCTCGCGCACCCGAAGGAAGCCGAGATGTACCGCATCGGCGAGCGCATGTTCCATTTCCGCGGTGGCACGCATGACTTCGGTTGCGTGACCTGCCACGGCGACGATGGGAAGCGCATCCGGCTGCAGGACCTGCCGAACCTGACGACGAAAGAGGGGGCGCAGAAAGCGTACACGACATGGCCCGCGTACCGGGTGTCGCAAGGCGAACTGCGTTCGTTCCAATGGCGGCTGTACGACTGCTTCCGGCAGCAGCGTTTCCCGGAGCTCATCTTCGGATCGGACGCGTCGATCGCGCTGACGATGTTCCTCGCGCGAAACGCGAACGGTGCGCCTTTCGACGCACCGGCGATCAAGCGGTGACGCCACGATGAGCGCGCGCACGAGTGTGGCGATTGCCGTGGCGACGTTGACTGCGCTGGCTGTCGCCGCCTGCGCGATGGCGCCGTCGAAGGAAGAGACCGCGGCAAAAGCTGCCGCGATGCTCAAGACCTCGTTCAAGGCGAGCGGTCAGGCCGGGCTCGACCGGCTCGACCAGGATGAGACGCAACGCGTCTGCAGCGCGCTCGACGGCAAGGCACCGTCGAAGGAAGTCGCTACGATGATCGAGAAGCTGAACCTGGCGACGATCAAATACCCGGCGGACGGCAAACTGCTCGGCGACTGGAAAAACGGCGAGAAGATCGCGCAGGAGGGCCGCGGCAAGCAGTTCTCCGACGATCCCGCGGGCCCAGTCGGCGCCAACTGCTACGCATGCCATCAGCTGGCGCCGCAGGAATTGTCGTACGGCACGATCGGGCCGACCTTGTACCAGTTCGCGAAGCTGCGCGGTTTTGGCGTCGACATGCAGCGCTACGCGTACGGCAAGATCTACAATGCCGACGCATTCTCGGCGTGCTCCAACATGCCGCGCTTCGGGCACAATGCCATTCTCACCGAGCAGCAGATGAAGGACGTTACCGCGCTGCTCATGGATCCGGAATCGCCGGTTAATAAGTGACGCAGTTGTCCAAGAGCAAGAGGCGAAGCCTCGCAGCGATTGGAGACAACTGCGTCATCCCCGCGAAAGCGGGGATCCATTGGTATGCGACGAAGACACATGGGTTCCCGCTTGCGCGGGAACGACGGACGATCGTCATCCCCGCGAAAGCGGGGATCCAGTGTTCTTTTGTCATCCCCGCGAAAGCGGGAATCTCTTGGTATGCGACGAAGGCACATGGGTTCCCGCTTGCGCGGGAACGACGGGCAGTCGTCATCCGCGCGAATGCGAAGATCCCGTGCTACTGAGCTTGCCGCATCTGAAGTCATGAACCGGCGCGAATTTCTGCACCTCCTTTCCGCTGCAGCCGCTGCCGGAATGGCGCCCGCGGCGGATGGCGCGCAAGCCCGGCGCGCGGCGGACGCGACCTACGCGGTCCCGCGTTTCGGCAACGTGCACCTGCTGCACTTCACCGACTGTCACGCACAGCTGCTGCCCACGTACTTTCGCGAGCCAAGCGTCAATATCGGCGTCGGCAATGCGCGGGGTCAGCCGCCGCATCTGGTCGGCGATGCGATGCTCAGGCATTTCGGCATCGCGGCGCGATCGCGTGACGCCCACGCCTTCACCTACCTCGACTTCGCCGCGGCCGCGCGAATCTACGGCAAGACCGGCGGCTTCGCGCACCTGGCGACGCTGATCGCGCAGCTCAGGACAACGCGGCCCGGCGCCCTGCTCCTGGACGGAGGCGATTCGTGGCAGGGTTCCGCGACCGCGCTGTGGACGCGCGGACAGGACATGATCGACGCGTCGAAACTGCTCGGGGTCGACATCATGACCGGGCATTGGGAATTCACTTACGGTGCCGAGCGCGTCAAGCAGGTTATCGACGGCGATTTCAAGGGCGCCATCGAATTCCTCGCCCAGAACGTCAGGACCGCGGATTTCGGCGATCCGGTATTTCCCGCCTACACGATGCGCGAACAGCATGGCGTCCCGATCGCGATCATCGGTCAGGCGTTCCCGTACGTGCCGATCGCCAATCCCCGGTACTTCGTGCCCGACTGGACCTTCGGCATTCGCGAGGAGGACATGCAGAAGGTCGTCGACGAAGCACGCGCGAAAGGTGCGCAACTCGTAGTGCTGCTCTCGCACAACGGTATGGACGTCGACCTCAAGCTCGCCACGCGCGTCACCGGCATCGATGCCATCCTGGGTGGGCACACGCACGACGGTGTCCCGCGGCCGACGACCGTCGCCAACGCCCGCGGCCAGACGCTGGTCACCAACGCGGGCTGCAACGGCAAGTTCCTGGCCGTGCTCGATTTCGACGTGCGACAAGGACGCGTGCAAGGTTACCGCTACAAGCTGCTGCCGGTCTTCTCCAATCTGTTGCGAGAGGACGCGGCGATGGCCGCGCTGATCGCAAAGTCGCGCGCGCCTTATCTCGGCAAGCTCGACGAGGAACTCGCCGTGACCGAGCAGATACTCTTTCGTCGCGGCAACTTCAACGGCACCTTCGACCAGTTGATACTCGACGGGCTGATGGCGGAGAAGAACGCCGAGATTGCGTTCTCTCCCGGCTTCCGCTGGGGCACTTCGCTCCTGCCCGGCCAACCGATCACCTACGAACGCCTGCTGGACCAGACCGCGATCACGTACCCGTACGTCACCGTCAATGAGCTCTCCGGCGAGATGATCAAGACGATCCTCGAGGACGTCGCCGACAACCTGTTCAATCCCGATCCGTACTACCAGCAGGGCGGCGACATGGTGCGCGTCGGCGGCATGCAATACGCCTGCGATCCCAATGCGGCGATGGGCAGCCGCATTTCGGCCATGACCTTGAATGGCAGACCGCTGGAGGCAGACAAGAAGTACAAGGTGGCGGGCTGGGCGCCGGTGGCGGAAGAGGCCAGGGGGGCAGGCGGCGAACCGATCTGGGAGGTCATGGCGCGCTATCTGCGCGGGCAGAAGACGCTCAGGCCGCGCGCGTTGAACCTGCCGCGACTCATCGGAGTCACCGGAAATCCCGGAATCGGTTAGCGGCTGACGCCTGCTTCAGGCGATCGTCACGCGCGCAAACTTGCGCTTGCCCGCCTGCACCACGATGGTTCTGCCCGGCGCGATGTTAAGCGTCTTGTCGGCGACGACGTCGCCGTCGATCTTCAGGCCGCGCTGCTCGATCAGGCGCAACGCCTCGGAGGTGCTCGCGGTGAGCCCCGCCTGCTTGCACAGCTGCGGCACGGAAATCCCCTGACCGCTGGAGTGCAGCGTCATCTCGGGCATGTTCTCGGGCAGCGCGTGGTCGCGAAAACGCGCCTCGAAGGTACCGAGGGCGGTGTCCGCCGCCTGCGCGGAGTGAAATCGCGTCACGATTTCCTTGGCCAGCTGCACCTTCGCGTCGCGCGGGTTGCGGCCGTCGGCGCATTCCCGTTTCAATTTCGAGATCGCGTCGAGCGGCTGGAACGAAAGCAATTCGTAGTAGCGCCACATCAGGTCGTCGGAAATCGACATGAGCTTGCCGAACATGTCGTCGGGCGCTTCGGTGATGCCGATGTAGTTGTCCAATGACTTGGACATCTTGTTGACGCCATCGAGCCCTTCCAGCAGCGGCAGCGTCAGGATGCATTGCGGCTCCTGCCCGTGCTGTCGCTGCAGCTCGCGCCCGACCAGCAGGTTGAATTTCTGGTCGGTGCCGCCCAGTTCGACGTCGGCCTGGAGCGCGACCGAGTCGTAGCCCTGCGCGAGGGGATAGAGGAATTCGTGCACCGCGATGGGCAAGCCTTCGCGATAGCGCTTGGCGAAATCGTCGCGTTCGAGCATCCGCGCGACCGTATATTTCGCGGCGAGGCGGATCATGCCATCGGCGCCGAGCGCGGCCAGCCATTTGGAATTGAACGCGACCTCGGTCTTCTCGCGATCGAGGATCAGGAAGACCTGGTCGGTGTAGGACTTCGCGTTGACGGCGATCTCGTCCGGCGTGAGTGCCGGCCGCGTTGCATTGCGCCCGGTCGGGTCGCCGATCATGCCCGTGAAGTCGCCCACCAAGAAGATGATGTGATGACCCAGCTCCTGCAGCTGGCGAAGCTTGTTGAATTGCACCGTGTGGCCGAGGTGCAGGTCGGGGCGCGTGGGATCGAAGCCCTCCTTGATGCGCAGCGGCTTTCCGCGCTTGAGCTTTTCAACGAGCTCGGACTCGACGATGAGCTCCTCGGCACCGCGCTTGAATACGGTCAACTGGTGGGCGATGTCGGGGAGCATGGCGGGGTGGGGGTCTGCTACAATCCGGCCGTTTGCCTGAAGGCTCGGCGCCCGCTCGGGTCGGGACCCATCTATCGTGAGCAAGTTGCGAATTCTAGCGCAAAGCGTGAAGAACTTCGGTGGGCATGTCGTACCGGCTCGCCTTGCCGCCATCGTGGTGCTGATGGGTGTCGGCATGGTCGCCGCATTCGGGTTGGCACCCGATACCTTGCTGCCGGACACGCCGACCCAGCTCGTGCGGCGCGACCTGGCCGCACCCGCCCTTGCGCCGCTGGCGCGCGACGAAGGCTACTGGCGCGAGGAGCGTATCCAGCGCGGCGATACGATCGGCAGCGTGCTTGCGCGCCTGTCTGTCGCCGATCAGCCCGCTCAGCTATTCCTGCGCACCGATGCGCGGGCACGGACCCTGTATCAACTCAAGCCCGGCAAATCGGTACGCGTGCAGACCGACGAACTCGGCCGCCTGCTCGCGCTGTCCTATCTCACGCAGGGCGGTGATCTGCTGACGATCAGGCGCGGGAACGACGACTTTGTCGCGACGAGCGTCGCGCCGCAGGCCGCGGTGCGCCTCGAGTTGCGCGCCGGCGAGATACGCTCTTCGCTGTTCGCCGCGGCCGACGCGGTCGGCCTGCCCGACGCGGTTACCAGCCAGATCGCCGACATATTCTCGGGCGACGTCGATTTTCACCACGACCTCCGGCGTGGCGACCGCTTCAGCGTCGTCTACGAAATGCGCGAGATCGACGGCCATCCTGCCGGGACGGGAAAGGTGGTTGCGGTCGAATTCGTGGGCAAAGGCATCGCCTATCGCGCGTTTCTCTGGCGCGGCGCCGACGGAAGCGAAGGTTACTACGCGGCGGATGGCAAGAGCCTGCGCAAGGCATTCCTGCGTTCTCCGCTGGAATTCACGCGCATCACTTCGGGCTTTTCGATGGCGCGCTTTCACCCGTTCATGCAGACGTGGCGTGCGCACCGCGGCGTCGATTTCGCCGCACCCAGCGGCACGGCGGTGCGCGCCGCAGGGGACGGCAAGGTCGTGGTCGCGGGCAGGCAGGGCGGCTACGGCAACGTAGTCATCCTCCAGCACGCCGGTGCGTATTCGACCGTGTACGCGCATCTGTCGCAGTTTGGCGCCGGTGTCAAACCGGGCACGCAAGTCGCGCAGGGTCAATTGATCGGTTACGTCGGCCAGACCGGGTGGGCGACCGGCCCGCATCTGCACTACGAATTTCGCGTCGGCAACGAGCAACGTGATCCGCTCACCATCGCGTTGCCCAATGCGCAACCGATACCGGCCGCCGCGCTGCCCGCGTATATCCAGCGGGTCGCACCCCTCGCGTCGCAGCTGTCGCTGGGACGGGATGTGATGCTTGCGGGCGCCGACTAGCAGCGTCTTCAACTCTTGACCTCTTCGCTCTACGTCGGGCTCATGTCCGGCACGAGCGTCGACGGCGTCGATGGCGTCGTCGCCGATTTCGCGCTCCCACCCTGCCGCACCCTCGCGCATGCGCATGTCGGCTTCGATCCCGGGCTGCGGGCCGAACTCTCGGCGTTACAGCGCAAGGGGCCGGATGAACTGCATCGGTCAGCCCTCGCCGCCAATGCGCTGATGGATGCCTGCGCGGCGACGGTGGCGGCACTGTTGACCGGAGCAGGGCTCGAGCGGGCAGCGGTCGCCGCGATCGGCGTGCACGGGCAGACGGTCCGCCATCGCCCGGAGCTGGGCTATACGATGCAGCTGGCCAATCCGGCGCGGCTGGCCGAGACAACCGGCATCACCGTCGTCGCCGATTTTCGCAGCCGGGACGTCGCCGCGGGCGGGCAGGGTGCGCCGCTGGTGCCGGCGTTCCATGCGGCGCTGTTTGGGAGGGCGGACCGGCATCGCGTGGTCGTCAACATCGGCGGCATCGCCAATCTCACCGACCTGCCGCCCGCAGGACCCGTGCGGGGATTCGACACCGGCCCCGGTAACACCTTGCTCGACGCCTGGTGCGAGCGCAATACCGGCCAGGCCTTCGATCGGGACGGGGCGTGGGCCGCGCGAGGCAACGTCATCGCGACGCTGCTGGACGCACTGCTGGCGGACCCGTATTTTTCGGAAGCGCCGCCCAAGAGCACCGGCCGCGACCATTTCAACCTGCGTTGGCTGCAGCGTTACCTGAGCGCGGCGCTCCCGCCGGTGGACGTGCAGCGAACGCTGACCGCGCTGACCGCGCAGACGATCGCCGACGCGATCGTCGCCCAGTGCGCCGGCGCCACGGAGGTTCTGGTCTGCGGTGGCGGCGCGCACAACCTGACCCTGATGCGCGACCTCGCCGCGGCGCTGCATCCTCGTGCGCTGACCACGACCGCGGCGCAGGGCGTGCCGGTCAACGAAGTCGAAGCGCTGGCGTTTGCCTGGCTCGCGCGCGAGGCGCTGGCCGGACGTCCGGGCAACCTGCCGGCGGTAACCGGCGCGCGCGGCTTGCGCGTGCTTGGGGCGATCTACCACGCCTAGGCGGCGCTGCCGGCGCCTCGATCTGCAGCGATCGGGATGTCGAAAATCTTTACAACGTGCGCTGCACTTCCCGTTCGATACAACTTGAACGTATTTGAAATCAGTCCCTTAGATTCTTGGCACCGATATTGCGAGACTCGCGCAGCGTTCGGTTGGCTTCGCTTGCGAGGGTGACCGATTAGGCATTGGCGTTGAATTTTCCGAGTCGGTCGTTTAGGGGGGTCAAAGCAATGAAGACGAATTCTGCACGCGTCCTGACGCTATGCAGGCAGACGCTGCTCGCCGCGTCGGCCATGATGATGATCGCCGTGTCCGCCATGGCGCAGGAGGTCAAGGAGCCCTATCAGGACTTCGAAGGCGGGCCGCTGCTACTCGGCCCCGACGACGGTTTGTCGGGCGCGTCTTCCGCAGGATTCGGCGTCACCGCCGCGGGCGGCTTTGCGAGCGGCGGCCCCCTCGCCGCTGCGTCGGTGGGTCTGAGCTTCAAGGGCGTTTCGCAGTTCGACCTTCGTAATCTGCTCGCCGGCAGCAGCTTCATTCCGCCGGATACCATGGGCGCGATCGGCGCCAGCCAGTTCATGGAGACGAGCAACGGCGTCTACGCGATCTACGACAAGACCACCGGCGCGCTGCAGTCGAAGGTGCGGGCGGACACGTTCTGGGCCGCGGCAGGCGCTACCGGCGGCTTGAACGGCGACGCGCGGGTTCTGTTCGACAAAACCTCGCAGAAGTGGGTCGCCATCCAGTTCGGCGCCAGTGTTCAGGACATCCAGATTGCGGTCTCGACCACATCGAACGCCTTGGGACCGTGGCAGTCGACCAAGTTCACCGGCAATGCGCCCGGCGGTTTCGGCGGCGTCGCCGACTACCCGACGCTGGCGATCGATGCCAAGGGTGTCTATATCGGCACGAACAACTTCACTTGTACCAACGCTGCGTGCAGCACGGCCAGCTTCACCGGCACGACCCTCAACGTGATCGCGCGCGACGACTTGCTCGGCGCGGGCCCGCCAACGACCGCCAGCCTGAAGCAGTTCGTCACTGCCACCCCCACCGACCGTGGCTTCGCCATCCAGGGCGTCAACGGCGGGAACGGCTCCAACTCGGGCCTGATCGTGGCGGCCAGCCTCGTTGCCAACGATTCGATTCGGTACAACGTCATCAACCCGGGGACGGCAGGCGCCACACGGACCCGGTGACCTACCTCGGCCTGACCGACTACGCGCCGGACAATGGCGGTGGTCGTCAGCCTGACGGCACGCGCAACATCGACCCGCTCGACCAGCGTATCGGCGCGAATGCCTGGGAGATGAACGGCAAGATCTACGCGGTCTACACCGCGACACCCATCGGTGGAACCACACGGAAGTGCGCTGGTTCATCACCGACGAACTGACCAATGCCATCATCCAGCAAGGCACGATCAGCGACCCCAACTACGATTTCTACGAGGGATCGCTGGCGGTTAACCAGTTCGGCCAGGTGGTCATCGGCTACAACCGTTCGGGCTTCCAGACCACGGATCTGGAATGGCGATGGCTTGGCGGACGGCAACGTCAGTTTCTTTGCTCGAACCTACAACTCCGACTTCGCCGGCAAGCTCGTCCAGACCGCCGAACTCCTGCTGCACGTGAGCCCGGTCAGCGACTATCACAACGGCAGCGTGGAGGGAGCGCCCGCAGCGGGTCGGCAGCGCTGGGGCGATTACAGTGCGGTCACTCTGGATCCGAACGACCCGCTCAGCTTCTGGGCCATCGGGCAGTATGCTGAACTTTGGAACAATGCCGCCGGCTGCGGTGCAGTGGTTCCCGCCATTCCCGGTTGCACCCTCTCGGGCGGTTCGACCTGGGGGACGTGGATTGCCGACATCCGGGTCGACCGGGTGCCCGAGCCGCAGACCTACGCTCTCCTGATCGCCGGCCTGCTGGGCTTCGGCGCGACGATGCGGCGCAAGGGAACGTTCAAGGTCTGACCGGGCAACCTGCCTCTTGCGGCAAGCCGCGGAGGCAGCCACACTGGGGGCGGAACCCGCATCGCGCGGGTTCCGCCCTTCTCTTTTGGCGAAGGGCTGCCGGTTTGCGCGTGCTCGGCCTTGCCAAGGTGAAAAGCGATGGGGCTCGCGCGCTCGAGGTTCGCATGACGCCCAATGGCATGGCTACGCAAACGTACTTGCCGCAGTGGGTCGCGGCGCTCATCGCGGCTGTCCTGATGAACCCGCTTTCTTGCACCGCTGCTGATGCTCCCGTCCATCGTCTGGACGGCGTGGTCATGATCAGCCCGAACTGCGCCGGAGCCCAGGCCGAAGGCAAGCCGTGCAAAGGCCCGATGTCGGGAGCCGAAGTGCGCCTGACCGGCGTCGATGGGCGTGCCGCGGCCTCGACGACGACCGATGCCGCCGGCGCGTTCCGGATGCTTGCCCCGGCTGGTCGCTATCGCCTGCATGTCGTTCTCGGGCCCGCCAAGGTGCCGCGCTGTCCCGTGTTGGACGTCACGCTACCATTGGCGAAGGGGGGGGCCGTGGAACTGGAGTGCGACAGCGGAATGCGCTGATCCGCGCGCACAACAAAACGGGGGCCGCAGCCCCCGTCGGGTTCAGGCAGCTCTGCTGTTCAGGGCGAGAACGAAGACCCGCAGCCGCAGGTCGAGGTCGCGTTCGGATTCTTGATCACGAACTGCGCGCCTTCGAGGCCTTCGGTGTAGTCGATCTCGGCGCCGACCAGATACTGGTAGCTCATCGGGTCTATCAACAGCGTGACGCCGTTCTTTTGCATCGCGGTGTCGTCTTCACTGACCGCCTCGTCGAAGGTGAAGCCGTACTGGAAGCCCGAGCAGCCGCCGCCGGTGACGAACACTCGCAACTTGAGTTCCGGATTGCCTTCCTCGTCGATCAGCGTCTTGACTTTGCTTGCTGCCGCATCCGTGAAGACCAACGGGGGGGGCATTTCGGTCATTGCATTCATGGCTTGCTCCTGGCCTGTTATGGCCAAATTATCGGCCGCGCCTGCTGGCGGGTCAATGTACTTAGTGTCCCACGTGCGGCCCTGCGGCACCCGGTCATTCGCCTGACGCTCGCTTCAGTTCGACGATGGAAGCCGATTCCGGTTCGGCGTGGGCGAGCTTGCCCTGAACGATCGCGCCGACGTGCATCTCGAGCGACCGGTACTGCACGTCACCTTGGACCCGGGCCTTGGCCTGCAGTTCCAGGTAGTCGTTGGCGGTGACCGGGCCATTGACCGCGCCGTTGATCACCACGTGCGAGACGCGGACTTCGCCGTCGATCCTGGCTTGCTCGCTGATCACCAGGGTTCCCGACTGATTGTCCACCGTCGCGACCTTGCCGTTGACGGCACCGTCGATGCGTAGCCCGCCGGTGAACAGGATGTCTCCGTTCACCGTGGTGCCTGCGCCGATGAGGCTGTCGAGCCGCTTTTGCGGTGGAGGCGACTTCTTGCGATCGAACATAGGGTTCTCCTACGAGAGGTTCAAGCTCCGGGTTGCCTTGGGTGTGGCCTGTCCGGTTTCCATCACCTTGGCCTGCAGCGCGCGCAACTGGCTGCCCGGCGGGATGCGAATCGTGCCCTCGATCCGCTGATAATACTTGAACTTGAGCTTGAGCGCGGCGGCGGCTTCCGGCTGGTCCTCGGGCAGGGCGATCGTCGCCGCGCGCCCCCCGGTGAGGACGCTAGCCTGCAGCGTCAGCTGCCCGGAAAAGTCTTCGGTGGGCTTGCCGCCGCGCACGATGAGCAGGCTGTAGTGGTAGGCATCGTCGCGTTCGCGTTCGGCGGTGAGGCGCTGGATCAGGATGGTGCCCTGCTTGCCGCTGTCGCTGAACAGTTTCTGCAGAAACGCGAGTTCTTCCTTGAGCTGCGTGTTCTCGCTCTGGAGTTCAAGCGCCTGCTTGGACAGCGTTGCTTGCGCGCCGCGCATGATGTTGAGGTCGCTCTCCAGTTCGGATGACTTGCTGCGCCACTTGGCGCTCTCGCTTTTGGTCAGTGCAAGGTCGGTCTCGAGCTGATTCTGTTTTTCGGCGATTGCCCCGCGATTGAAGCCACTCAGGAACTGACCGAAGTCGAATCCCCACCACCACATTCCCACCACCAGCCCGACCAGCGCAAGCAGCGCCGGCACCTTCCAGCGCCACGAAAGGTGGGTTCGAACCGCCATGCGCGGGGCGCTGATGCCAAAGGTCTGGCGCAGCTTGCGCCCGATCACGCGCATGTTCATCGCGGACGCTACGGCAATACCGGCGGCGCAGTGAGGCCCGTCGTTTCCGGCAGGCCGAACATCAGGTTCATGTTCTGGATCGCCTGCCCGGCCGCGCCCTTGACCAGGTTGTCCTCGACCGCGAGGATCACCGCGATGTCGCCGCCTTGCGGCCGGTGCACTGCGATCCGGCAGACGTTCGAGGCGCGCACCGAGCGCGTCTCCGGGTGACTGCCTGGGGGCATGACGTCGACGAAGGCTTCACCGGCAAAGCGCTTTTCGTACAAGGCCTGCAGGTCGACCGACTTGTCGGTGAGAGTGGCGTACAGCGTCGCGTGGATGCCGCGGATCATTGGTGTGAGATGCGGCGTGAACACCAGCGTGATCGGCGCTTTGGAGAAGCGGTTGAGGCCCTGCACAACCTCCGGGTGGTGGCGATGGCCGCCGACGTTGTACGCCTTGAAGTTGTCGGACGCCTCGCTGAACAGCAGCCCGAGTTCGGCTTTGCGTCCCGCGCCCGACACGCCCGACTTGGCATCGGCGATCAGGTGCGCGGGATCGACGATGCCGGCCTCGACCAGCGGCAGGAAACCGAGCTGGATCGCGGTCGGATAGCAGCCAGGGTTGCCGACGATCCTCGCCTTGGCGATCGCCGCGCGATTCATTTCCGGCAACCCGTACACCGATTCGGCCAGCAGGTCGGTGCACGAATGCGGCATTTTGTACCAGCGTTCGAACTCGGCCGGATCCTTGAGGCGGAAGTCGGCGGCCAGATCGATGATCTTGATGCCGGCACCGACCAGCTCGCGCGCCTGGCTCATGGCGACACCGTGCGGCGTCGCGAAGAACACGACGTCGCATCCGCCGAGGCCCGCCGTGGCGGTATCGCTGAAGCGCAGCTTGCTGATGGCGCCCATGTTGCGCAGGCTGGGAAACATGTCGGCCACCGGAATGCCGGCTTCCTTGCGCGAGGTGATCACGCGAACCGACGCCTGCGGGTGCACCGCCAGCAGCCGCAGCAACTCGACACCCGTGTATCCAGTGCCGCCGACAATGCCGATTTCGATCATGGATATCCTCGGTACGATGTCGTGGATTCTAGCATCGCCTGTCCGTCCTATGACAAAGGCATAGTTGATGCCATGGTGCAGGCCAGATGCGTCAAGGCCGCCTTGCGGCGGCCCTGAACGAACTCAATGGCAGGAACAGCCGGCTAGCGCTTGGAGAACTGCTTGCGTCGGCGAGCCTTGTGCAAGCCGACTTTCTTGCGCTCGACTTCGCGCGCGTCGCGCGTCACCAGCCCGGCCTTGGACAGCGTGGGCTTGAGCTGTCCGTCGTAGTCGATCAGCGCACGCGTGATGCCGTGGCGCACGGCGCCGGCCTGTCCCGATTCCCCACCGCCGTTGACGTTGACCATGATGTCGAAGGTCACTTCGTGGTTGGTCAGTTTCAACGGCTGGCGGACGACCATGCGTCCGGTCTCGCGGGTGAAGAATTCGTCGACGGGTTTCTCGTTGACGACGAACTTGCCCGAGCCCTGCTTGAGGAACACACGGGCCACGGCGCTCTTGCGCCGGCCGGTGCCGTAGTAGTAGTTGCCGATCATGAACGAGCCTTGCGGTTTACAGTTCGAGGGTCTTGGGCTGCTGCGCCGTGTGCGGATGCACGGGACCGGTGTAGCACTTGAGTTTCTTGATCATGGCGTAGCCGAGCGGACCCTTCGGCAACATGCCCTTCACCGCCTTTTCCAGCGCACGGCCGGGAAAGCGCTGCTGCATCTGGCCAAAGGTCATCGTGCGGATGCCGCCCGGATAACCGCTATGGCGGTGATACAGCTTGTCCTCGATCTTGTTGCCGGTGACCTTTATTTTTTCCACGTTGGTCACGACGATGAAGTCGCCGGTGTCGATGTGCGGCGTGAAGATCGGCTTGTGCTTGCCACGCAGGCGATGCGCGATGGCGCTGGCGAGCCGGCCCAGCACCTTGTCGCTCGCATCGACGACGTACCAATCGCGGGAGAAGTCACCCGGTCTGGCGGAGTAGGTTTTCATGTGAAAATGCCGTTCTGAATCAAATTTCGCAAAGTCTTCCATGATAATGCATGGACGGAATCCCTGTCAAACCAGGGACGCCGTCGTTCGCTACCCGGCACGGCCGTCGGTGCGCCCGCCAAGGACAAAAAAAGGCGCGGCCCTGAGGCCGCGCGAAGATTCCTGCCATAGGAGGAGAATGGAGGAATGTGTCCGTAGAGGGAAAGGAGGAGGATCCCAGACCACGAACGCTCAAATTCTTGCATACTGCGCTGCAACATGCAAGATTTTCTTGCAATGCAATATGACTGTTTGTCCACGACATTAATAGGGATTTCCGGTAATTAGTCTTGTCGGCATCCCTCGGTACTGGAGCGAAAAGTGAGAGCACGAATCAAGTGGGTCGAGGGCGTGAGCTTCGTCGCAGAGACGGGGAGTGGTCACGCGGTTGTCGTAGACGGTTCTCCTGACGCGGGTGGACGTAACCTGGGACCGCGTCCGATGGAGCTCGTTCTCGCCGGCACCGCCGCGTGCACCGCCTTCGACGTCGTCTGGATCCTGAAGAAGGGCCGGCAGCCGGTCACCGATTGCACGGTCGAGGCCGAGGCAGAGCGGGCCCCCGAAGAACCGAAGATTTTCACCCGAATCCATTTCAAGTACCGGGTCAGCGGCGTCAATCTCAATCCGGCGCAGGTCGAGCGCGCGGTCAAGCTGTCGAAGGAAAAATACTGCTCGGCGACCCTGATGCTCGCCAAGACCGCCGAGATTAGCTACGAGATCGCCATCGACCAAGCCGGGAGCGTACCCGCAGCCTGATCGAAGGGTGGACTTAGGTCAGTCGCGCAGCAACCTGATCAGGCTCGACGTATCCCAGCGACCGCCGCCGCGCGCCTGGACGCGGGCATAGAACTGGTCGACAACCGCGCTGACCGGCAGCGCGGCGCCGTTGTTTCTCGCTTCGGCCAGGCAGATCGAGAGATCCTTGCGCATCCAGTCGACGGCGAATCCGAAATTGAACTGGTCGGCCGCCATCGTCTTGCCGCGATTGTCCATCTGCCAGGACTGCGCCGCGCCTTTGCCGATGACTTCGATGACACGTTCCACGTCGAGTCCGGCCCTGGCGGCAAAGTTGAGTCCTTCGGACAGAGCCTGCACCAGGCCGGCGATGCAGATCTGGTTGACCATCTTGGTCAGTTGGCCCGCGCCGGGGCCGCCCATGAGCGTAACCGCCTTGGCGTAGGTGGCGAGTATCGGCTCGGCACGCGCGAAAACCTCGGCATCGCCGCCGACCATGACGGTGAGCTTGCCGTTCTCGGCACCTGCCTGACCGCCGGACACCGGCGCGTCGAGGAACCCGACACCGCGCGCCTTCGCCGCCGCGTGGACTTCGCGCGCCACGCTCGCCGATGCCGTAGTGTGATCGACGAGGATCGTCCCGCGCGTCATCGCGGCCAGCGCACCATCAGTGCCAAGCGCGACCGTGCGCACGTCGTCGTCGTTGCCGACGCACATCAGGACGATGTCCGCGCCGGCCGCCGCTGCCGCGGGAGTGGCCGCCGATTTGCCGCCGTTTTTCTCCACCCATTGCGTCGCCTTGGCGGCGGTCCGGTTGTATACCGTTACAGCGTGCCCGGCACGCGCCAGATGTCCGGCCATGGGCGAGCCCATGACGCCGAGTCCCAGAAACGTCAGCTTGCTGCCTGCCATCATTGCTCCTCTGCGATGAGTGTCTGCTGCGTGAACGGCATCAACCGGACGCGAGCGATGCCCGTGCCGAGCGAATCGCCGCGCGGACCTGTTCCGGCGCCGTTCCACCCGGATGATTTCGGCTCGCCACCGAACCTTCGAGCGCGAGCACGACGAAGACGTCGGACTCGATCATGGGCGAAAACCGCTGCAGCGTCGCGAGCGGCAAATCCGCCAGGTCGCGCCGCTCGGATTCCGCATGGCGCACCGCCAACGCCACGACCTCGTGTGCGTCGCGAAACGGCATTCCCTTGCGCACAAGATAGTCGGCGAGGTCGGTCGCGGTGGCGAAGCCTTCATTGGCCGCGGCGCGCATCCGCTCGGCGTCGACCGCAATGCCGCCGGCGACCAGATCGGCCATGATCGCCAGCGTCGGCCCCAGCGTGTCGACGATGTCGAACACGGGTTCCTTGTCTTCCTGGTTGTCCTTGTTGTACGCGAGCGGCTGCGCTTTCATCACCGTCAGCAGCGCGACCAGATGGCCATAGACGCGTCCGGTCTTGCCGCGCACGAGCTCGGGCACGTCGGGATTCTTCTTCTGCGGCATGATCGAGCTGCCGGTGCAGAAGCGGTCGGCGAGACGGATGAAACCGAAGCGCGGACTCGACCACAGCACCAGCTCCTCGGCAAAGCGCGACATGTGCATCATGATCAGCGCCGCGTCCGCAGCGAACTCGATGGCAAAGTCGCGATCGGCGACGGCATCGAGCGAGTTGGGACATAGCCCGTCAAAGCCGAGTTCGCGCGCGACCGCATCGCGATCGATCGGAAAGCTGGTGCCGGCCAGCGCGGCGCTCCCGAGCGGCAGCCGGTTGACGCGACGACGGCAGTCGACGAGCCGTTCGGCGTCCCGCGCGAGCATCGCGTCGTAGGCGAGCAAATGGTGTCCGAAAGTAACCGGTTGCGCGACCTGCAGGTGCGTGAAACCGGGCATGACCGTCGCCGCGTGCACTTCGGCGAGGTCAAGCAGCGCCGTGCGCAGGGCACGGATGCGCTCCGTCAGGGCATCGATCGCGGCGCGCACATACAGGCGCAGGTCGGTGGCGATCTGATCGTTGCGCGAGCGTCCGGTGTGCAGTCTTTTGCCCGCGTCTCCGATCAGCGCGATCAGGCGCCGTTCGAGATTGAGGTGAACGTCCTCGAGATCGCGCGACCACACGAATTCGCCACGTTCGACTTCACCGCGAATCTGCTGCATTCCGCGCTCGATCGCTTCGACATCGGACGGCGTCAGCACGCCTGTCGCGCCGAGCATCCTGGCGTGGGCGATCGATGCCGAGATATCCGCGTCCGCGAGGCGTTGATCGAAGTCGATCGATGCGGTGTACAACTTGACGAGCTCCGCGACCGGCTCGCTGAAGCGGCCGGACCAACGGCGTGCAGGCCTTGAATCGGAGTCTTGTGCGCTCATTTAGTGGCCTTCGCGCTGCGCGCTCCGGTATTCGCGGCCTCATTGCAGCGAGTCGATATCTTACACGTCATCTTTCGGCCGCCGCCCGCGCTCGCGGACGCGCGCTTCGCGCCTGGGCTTCGCCCCGCTCGCTTGGACGTCCCGAGACGGCCCTGCGGGTTCATGGCTTGCCTCACCCGGACCTCTTCCCCACAATAGCCGGGCGGCAACGATCGTGGAGTACCGCAACTGACGCGCTCGCCGCATCGATCCGCGTATTCGCGCAGGTTCGCGCAGGTTCGCTCAGGTTCGATGTGCAACGCAGAGCGGCAAACGATGCGCACCATTATAAATCAAAACCCGAACCCGCTCGCGCTGCCGGACCTGCGCAATCTTGGAACCATTCTGCGCATTCTGCTTGCGGTCAACGCGATGGTCTTTGCCGTCGCGGTCGCCAGCGAAGTGCAATGGCGCGCGATCTCCGACTCCTGGTTGCAGATGTCGTCGATGGTCGAGCCGCAGTTGCTGGTCGAATTGCTTATCCTGTATGCCATCGCGCCATGGCTGGAACGCTTGCCCTACCGCGCGGGCGTGATCGTCGTCCTGGGGCTTACCTTCGCGGTAACGCTCGGCTTCAATACGTTGCTGGCGGCGACATTCGGCGAAGTGACAACGGTTGTACTGCTGCGCCGGTTGTTGCTGGCACTCGCGATGGCAGGGGTGCTGCTGTTCTATTTCGCACTTCGCGCCAAGGCGCTGTCGCCGGCCATTTCCGAGGCGCGCCTGCAGGCGCTCCAGGCGCGAATCCGACCGCACTTCCTGTTCAACAGCATCACGGCGGTGCTGTCATTGATTCGAAGCGAGCCACGCCGGGCCGAGTCGGCGCTGGAAGACATGGCGGACCTGTTCCGCGTGCTGATGCGCGACAATCGACAACTGGCGCCACTGGTCAACGAAGTCGCACTGTGCAAGCAGTATCTCGACCTCGAAAAACTTCGTCTAGGCGATCGGCTTTGCATCGAATGGCACGTGGACAACATGCCGGGCGACGCGCTGGTGCCGCCGCTGGTCCTGCAGCCGTTGCTGGAGAATGCTGTCTATCACGGCATCGAGCCGTCTAGCGCACCAGGGGTCATCGCGATTAATATCTTTCTTCGTCGTGGCGAAGTACACGCCATACTGCGCAACCCTTATCAGTCCGGCAGCCGGCACCGGGGCGGCAACAAGATGGCGTTGGCCAACATCCGCGAACGGCTGGCGCTGCATTTCGATGCCGAAGCCGGTCTCGAGAGCAAAGTAAACAAGGAGACTTACGAAGTGCACATCCGGATGCCGTACCGCACGGACGCGGGCGCAAGGGGCGCGGATGTCTGACACGCCGTTGAAGGTGCTGATCGTCGATGACGAGGCCCCGGCGCGGCGCAGGCTGCGCGAGTTGCTCGACGACTGCACGGGCGCCATGCCGCTGCGCGTCGTCGGCGAGGCCAGCAGCGGTCACGAGGCGCTCACCCTGCTCGGATCGTCGCCGGTCGACCTCGTGCTTACCGACATCCACATGCCGGACATGGACGGAATCGAACTGGCACGACACCTGCTCAAGCTGCCTTTGCCGCCGGTGGTGATTTTCACGACCGCATATCACGAGCATGCGATCGCGGCGTTCGAAGTGCATGCGATCGACTATCTGGTCAAACCGGTGCGCGTGCAACGACTGCTGTTGGCGCTGGAGAAGGTGCCCCGGCTGCGGCCCCTCTCCGACGCCAAGCTCGATCGGCTGCCCGCCACTGCCCGCCGCTTCCTGTCGGTCACGGAGCGTTCGCGCGTCGTCCTGGTTCCGCTCGAGGAGATCGTCTATCTGAAGGCGGAGTTGAAGTACATCACGATCCGCACCGCCGACCGTGAATTCCTGCTCGAGGAGTCGCTGACCCGGCTCGAAGAGGAATTCGGGCCGCGCTTCGTGCGCGTGCACCGCAACTGCCTCGTCGCGCGCGACGCCATCCGCGGCTTCGAGCGTCGTGTCTCCGCCGACGGCGACGCGCATTGGGAGGTGCTGCTGCGCGGAATCACCGAGGCCTTGCCCGTATCGCGGCGCCAGCAATTCATCGTGCGCGAAATCGGCCGCGAGCCCGGCGCCTGATCGATTCACCCCTTCACCCCTTCACTTCTTCACTCCTTCACGGCTTTCAATGTCCCCACGCACGCTCGTCTGCGGTTCGCTCGCGCTCGACACGATCATGGTCTTTCCGGACAGGTTTGCGCGCCACATCCTGCCTGAGCAGACGCACGTACTTTCCGTGTCGTTTCTCGTCGGTGAAATGCGCCGCGAATGGGGAGGATGCGCCGGCAATATCGCCTACAACCTGAAGGCGCTTGGAGGCGCGCCGGTGGTGATGGCGACGATCGGTGGCGACGATCGGGAATACCCGGAGCGGCTGGCAGCGCTCGGCATCGCCACCGACGGGCTACGCGCGATCGAGGGCACCTACACCGCGCAGGCGTTCATCATCACCGACCTCGACGACAACCAGATCACCGCCTTCCATCCCGGCGCCATGAACCATGCGCATGCGAACCGCGTCGGCGACGTCCACGACATTGCGCTCGGTATCGTCGCGCCCGACGGCCGAGAAGGCATGCGCACGCACGTGCAGCAGATGGCGGCCGCCCGCATTCCGTTCATCTTCGACCCTGGTCAGGGTCTGCCGCTGTTCTCGGGCGAGGAACTGATCGAAATGATCGACTGCGCCAAGTATCTAGCGGTCAACGACTACGAGGCACGATTGCTCAGCGAACGCACGGGTCTTACGCAGCCGGAGCTTGCGTCGCGGGTCGACGCACTGATCGTCACGCTGGGCAGCGAAGGGTCGCGCATCTATAGCGACGGTTTCGTGCTCGATGTGCCCTGCGTTGCGCCGACGGCGCTGGTCGACCCGACGGGATGCGGCGACGCGTATCGCGCCGGGCTGCTGTACGGAATCGCGCATGGCTGGGACTGGCAGCGAACCGGCCGCCTGGCGTCGATCTTGGGCTCGGTCAAGATCGCGTCGCGCGGCGGACAGAATCACGTCGTCGATCGCAATCTGCTCGCGACGCGATACGACGAAATCTTCGGTGGATCGCTTTGGTAGCTGGCATCGCGACCGCGCGCACGTGAGCGGGGCCCAGCGTCGCGGCGGACCCGGTGCGCGCACGCCGCTGCCCTTGCGGCTGTACCGCTATGTTCGCGTGAGCCTGCACGTGTTCCAGGGCGTCGGGTCGACCGCATTGGTATTCCCGCTGATCGATTTGCCGAAGCGCCGCGCGATGATCCGGCGCTGGAGCATCAAGCTGCTGTCGCTGATGCGCATCGACGCAAAGGTGAGCGGGCTGCCATCGGAAGGCTTGCCTGGCAATCTGCTGATCGTCGCCAACCACATCTCGTGGCTCGACATCTTCGTTCTCAACACGGTGGAGCCGGGCCGCTTCATCGCCAAGTCAGAGCTGAGGAAGTGGCCGCTCGTCGGCTTGATGATCGCGGGATGCGGAACGCTGTTCCTCGATAGAGGGAGCCGGCGCGATGCGCATCGCATCAATGGCCGGGCGCGAGACGTGCTCGCTGCGGGCGACACGATCACCATTTTCCCCGAAGGCACGACCACCGACGGCACGACGCTGCTGCCTTTTCACGGCTCGCTGCTGCAACCCGTGGTCGATGCGCAAGGCCACGTGCAGTCGATCGCGATCCGCTACTGCCACACCGATGGAACGTACAGCAATGCGCCGGCGTACGTCGGCGAAACCTCGTTCATGACGTCGTTCTGGCGCGTGCTCGGCGTACGCAACCTCGTCGTCGAATTGACGTTGCCGCCGCCGTTGCCTGCGGCGGGCAGGCATCGGCGCGAATTGTCGCAGGAAGCCGAGGTTGCTATTCGCGCGGCATTGGGACTAGCTGCTGGCGGCTCGGAACCTGAAACACGCACTGATCGTCAATCCTGAGTGCCGTCAGCGCACCACCCCACAGGCAGCCCGAGTCGAGCATCGCAACGCGCGGTGCCAGCAACAGGTCCAGCGTCGACCAATGCCCGCAAAACACGCTCACGCCGGCGGACCGGCGTTCGCTGTGCGCGAACCACGGCGCGAAACCCGGCGGCGCGTGCGCGGGTCCGCGCTTTTCGTCGAGGTCCATCGAATCGTCCGCCGCGCAATAGCGCAGCCGGGTGCAGGCGTTGACGATCACCCGCAGCCGATCGTAGCCGGTCAGCGCGTCATCCCAGCGCGCCGGCAGGTCGCCATAGAGATGACGCAGGAAATCATCGTGCCGGTCGGAGGCGAGCACCGTTTCGACCTCGCGCGAGAGCATGACCGCAGTGGCCGGCTGTCCACGACGGCAGCAGCCCGGCGTGAACGAGCAGCAGTTCGTCGTCGCGGACCACCAGCGGTCGCGTGCGCAGCCACCACAGCAACTCGTCGCGGTCGGGCGCCTTGAGAATCGCCTCCAGTGTGTCGCGTCGATGCGCTTTGCTGTGGCCGGCAGCAACGGTGAGCAGGTGCAAGTCGTGATTGCCGAGCACCGTCGTCGCGGCGGTGCCGAATCCAATCACGGTGCGCAGCACGCCGAGTGAATCGGGACCGCGGTTGACCAGGTCGCCGACCAGCCAAAGGCGGTCGGCGGTCGCGCTGAACGCGATCAGGTCGAGGAGTTGCCGGAATTCGTCGTGGCAGCCCTGGATGTCGCCGACGACATAGTGACTCATCGAAGGCGGTCGTGCACGGCCGCCGTCCGACTCACTTCTTGAGCGTCAGGATCCAGCTGACCAGCGCCTTGATGTCGGCTTCAGGGACCTGCACATTCGGCGGCATCGGCACTGCGCCCCAGACGCCCGAGCCGCCCGCCTTCACCTTCTGCGTGAGTTTCGCCAGCGCATCCTTGTCGCCGCGGTATTTCGCCGCGACGTCCTGGTACGACGGGCCGACGATTTTCTTGTCGACGCCGTGACACGCGGCGCAGCCATTCTTTTGCATCATGGCCTCGGCCGTTTTCATGTCCAACGCGGCGGCAACAGGCGCTGCGGCGGCGGCGGGAGTCGCAACGGCGGCTGCGGGCGCGGCGGGTGTTGCCGCCGCAGCGGTCGCGATCGGCGAAGCCGACGCGGCGACCGTCGTCGGAGCAGTTGCCGCAGGTTCCTTGAACGCAGCGCCTGCGGCATTGGCCATGTACGCGACCGCGCGCGCGACTTCGGTGTCGGTCAGATCCGGATTGCCGCCCTTCGGTGGCATCACCTTGCCTTGGCGCTGCAGGCCGTTGATCGCGTGCTGGACCAGCGTGTCGAATCCCGATTTGATGGGCACTGCCCAGGCGGCCTTGTCGCCGAACTTGGGCGCGCCGGCGAGACCCGCTTCGTGACAGGTCTTGCAGACGGCCAGGAAAACCTGCTCGCCGGTCTTGTTCCCGGAAGGCGTCGTGTCGGCGAAGGCGAGCTGTCCGACCGGCTGGATGCGCGAGAGTACCTGGTTGTCCGCGTTCACGTTGCCCGCCGGCATCAACCCGGTCACGAGTTGCGACAGCAGCACGATCAGCCCGATCGGCACTGCGAATGCCAACAGCACGACGATCGCGAGTTGCTTCGGCGTCTTGATAAAGGAGGTGTGCTCGTCGGATGCGTGCTCGTCGCTCATCGGTGGTTCCTGGCGGTGAGGTAAGGGTCGTCGCAGTTGGCCAAGCGCGACAAAGATGCGCATTATATCGTGGTCGCGGAAGCCCCGGAAATCGATCCTGCGCTCGATGGACTGACCCTGGTGCGGCGCGTAGAATGCTGCTGCGTGCGCCCGTAGCTCAGTTGGATAGAGTGTTGGTTTCCGAAGCCAAAGGTCACAGGTTCGACTCCTGTCGGGCGCGCCACTATCCGATCGCTGGGTGGACGTGCCGATGAACAGGCGCGTCGTGATCTGACCAGCGCGAACACGGCAAAATCGACGTCGAAGTCGGCGCCTCGTTTCGCGCCGCTGCTACGGTGCCCTGCGCTCAGCCGACGAAACCCAGGTCCGGTGTCGAGAATCGCGACAGGTTTGGAAACACCGCGTTCATGTCGGCGGATGCGACGCCGAACCACTTCGCGAGCGTGGCGCCGTATTGATCGACCGCCGTCGTCGGCAGCCAGCGGCCCTCGCTCTCGGCATCGCTGGGGCCGCCCAGCACGAGCTGCGGATACTGGCCATAGAGCGCGCCGCCATGCACCGCGTCGCCGATGATGAAATGATGGTTGCCCCACGCGTGGTCGGTGCCGCCGCCCGACGCGGGCTGCAGCGTGCGGCCGAAATCAGACAGCGTGAACGTCGTCACCTGCGATCCCACGCCGAGCGCCGCCGTGGCGTCGTAGAACGCCTTGAGCGCCGGCGACAGCTCGGCGAACAGGTTCTGCTGCCGGTTGATCTGGTCGCCGTGGGTGTCGAAGCTACCGAGTTGCACGAAAAATATCTGCCGCCGCGCGCCGGTCGCCGCACGCGCCTCGATCATCTTGGCGACCTGGAAGAGCTGATTGGCGGTGCCGGTCTTGAGCGGTGCGAACAGCGAGGCGATCGTCGAGTTGGCGTTGGCCAGGATGGGATTGACGGTCGTCGACAGCTGCAGCGCCTGCGCGCCGATCGCGTTCGCGCCGTTGACCAGAATGTTGTTCGACTTTTGCGCGAGTAGCTGCTGCACGGCTGCCAGCCGCGCATTGTTGGCGGTGCTCGCCGTGTAGCCGGCCGGCGCGAACGAGCCGGAGACGGGAATCGCCAACGGCGACGTCGACGCACCCGTCGTGAACAGCACCGTGCCGTCGAGCGAAGTCACGACCGGGAACCCGGACGCGGCGTTGAGAGCGGCGACCTTGTCGGCGACGCGGCCGCCCCAACCCGTTCCCACGGCAGCATCGGAAATCGAACTCTGCCACTGCGCCTGCTGGTCCGAATGCGAATACAGCGACAACGGCCGCATGCCCGCGGCGTACTGAGTCTTGGTGATCGGTTGCACCAGCGTGCCGACATTGGCCAGCACCGCCATCTTGCCCTTGTCGAACAGCGTTTGCAGGTCGGTCAGCGCCGGATGCAAGCCGAAGGGCCCGGTGTTCAGGGGCTGGATCGGCAGCAGCGATGATTGCGACAGGTTGATACCCGACGCCACCGGACGCGCCGCGGCGTACTGCGCATAGCCGGCGCTGTCGATCGGAATCAGCGTGTTGTTGCCGTCGTTGCCGCCGAACATGAACACGCAGACCAGCGCCTTGTAATCGCCCGCCTGCTGCGCGTTCGCCGACGCGACAACGTTGAGCAGGTCGAGGCGGGAAGCGAGTCCCGCGCTCGAAAGTGCCGCGAGGTTGCGCAGGAACGCGCGGCGGGAGGATCGATTGGCGGCCATGATCAGCGCTCCAGTTGGTATTCGGCCGAGGTGACCACGAGGTAGAACGCGGTCTTGGCGCGGCTCAGCGGATTGGATGTGGGTATCGCGGTGATCGCCGGGGTGATCGCGGCGCGCATCTCTGCGGACATCGTGCCGTGCATCATCTGAGCGCTCAGACGGTCGAGCAGCGCGGTCGGATCGCCCGCCAGTGCGCTGAGCGACGCCCAGTTCGGCGTCGTGCCGATGGCGCCGGGCAGCGTGGCCAACGGCGCGATTGTGCCGAACGACAGCGTGTTGGCGAAGTTATAGCGGTTGATCGCGGTGCTCGAATTCGCAATCGCAAACTCCGGCGCGAGCTGATCCGTATTGGGCAGCAGATACGTCGGCGGATAGTAGTTGAACACCGACGCCGGATAGAACAACGGCTGGCCCAGCGCACCGCTCTGCTGCGCAAGATAGACGCCGTCGCTCTGCGCGCCCAGCATCCGTGCCGCGGCGGCGATGAACAGCACGGGTTCGCGCAGCTTGCCGTAGTCGCCGTCGGGCTTGACGGCGCCACGCGCCTCCAAATCGGTGAGGATCGCGTTGACGACGGCTCGCATGTCTCCGCGCACACGCTGCCCGTTGTCGTTGAAGGCCGAGGCGACGCGGCTCACGTACTGCGGCGAAGGATCGCCGGTGACCAGCTTCTGGATGAGCTGCTTGCCCATGAACGGCCCGACATTCGGATGCATGAATACGTTGTGGATCGCCGCGGCAAGATCGACCTGGATCGTGCCTCCTGCCGGCAGGGTGACGCCATTGAGCAGTTGCTTCGCACCCTTGTCGTGGTTGCTGTCGACCGGGTACATATCGTCGACGTAATTCTTGGGATTGTGCGTGCGCGTCGGAACGCCCTGGAGGACAGGATAGGTCCAGCCGGTGAATACGTGCGCAAAACCTTCGATCTCGTCTTGGCCATACGACGGGATCGGGGCGCCGGTCGCGTCGAGTTTCTGCGTGCCGTCCTGGTTGAGTTGCCACACGCCGATCGAGAAGAGTTGCAGTAACTCGCGCGCGTAATTCTCGTTCGGCTGGACGCTAGCTTTCGGTTTGTCGTTGTTGACCATGTTCAGGAAGTCGCCCATGACCGGCGACAGCGTGACCCTGGTCAGGATCTGCTCGTAGTTGCCGAACGCGTTGTCGAGGAAAATCTGCTGGTAGCGGCTCATCGCATAGGCTTCGTTCACGGTGAGTCCCGAGGTGACGAGGATCTGCGACAAGGCAAACGCCACGCGCTGGCGCAACTGGTCGGCGCCCGTGAGGGCATTGGTGAAAAACGTCCGCTGCAGCTGGAACAGCGAGTAGTAGTCGCGGCCGCACTGCGGGTTCGGGTCGGTCGGACAGAACGTCACCTGCTGTCCCGACGGAACGTACTTGAGCGCGGGGTATTGGCTTGCTGGCGCCGCGAATTGTGCGTTCAGGAACGCCTGCGTTCCCTGTTGCAAGACCTGTGCGATGAGCGCGTCGTTGGGACCGAATGTCGATTGCTCGAGCAGGCGTACCGCGTCGGCATAGGCTTGCGCCGGCGCCGGCGCCTGTGCGCGCACGAACGGCGTGCAGTGGAAGGCGAATGCGATGGCTGCGGCGAACAGGAGTGCGCGCGGCAGTCGCCGCAAATGCGGGGGTGGCATGAATTCCTCCTTGCGTGGCACAGGCCCGGTCGCTCCCCTGAAGCGTCGGGTTCGTCTTATGCGTAGTCGGATAACGTCAAGCTATCACGGCCGTTGACGCCAGAGTTGTAACGGCATGTTCAAGCGACGGAGCGGCTCGCAAGGTGCCGGCAAGCGTGCAGATTGATGACGTAGGCATAGCACTTGCCGCGCGACAGATCCAGGAAAGCCTCACCGTACTCGGTCGTGGACCATGATTCGCCCCGGATCGAGCATGTTTCTATCACTTTACTTGCATAATCCTCTGTAAGTATCTATTTATGCTAAGAATCATGCGCAGATACAACATCAGCGCTAAGTCTTTGTTCGCAAACCACAATCCTGTTGACCCGCCAGAACGATTTGCATATAGTGGCGTTTGGTGGGAAAAAGTGGGGCAAAGTGGGCACTCACCCATTGCCCAGGAGCTCCAGGAGGATTGGCGGTGTTTCGAGGCGTTACCCATCTCGCGTTGGACAACAAGGGGCGGCTGGCTGTCCCCGCGAAACACCGGAGCGCGCTCACCGGTGATTCGGTCGCGCGGGTGGTGTTGACGGCCGATCCCAGTCATTGCCTCCTGCTGTATCCGCTCGACGAGTGGGAGCCGATCCAGGCCCGCCTCATGGCCTTGTCGAGTTTCAACGAGCGCATCCGCAGCCTGCAGCGCCTGCTGGTCGGTCACGCCGACGACGTCGAACTCGACAGCGCGGGGCGCATTCTGGTGCCGCCTGCGTTGCGTCAGTACGCCTCGCTGGACAAGCAGGTCGTGCTGGTCGGCCAGGGCAACAAGTTCGAACTCTGGGACGACGCCAGGTGGGCCGAGCAGACCGCGCAAGCGATCGCGTTCCCGGCAGGCGGCCTCCCGCCCGAGCTCGACGGCTTTTCTCTCTGATAGTGAATGGCGGCCATGTCCCGGTCCTGCTCAACGAAGCCGTGGCCGCGCTGGCGCTCAAGAGCGACGGCGTGTACGTCGACGCCACCTTCGGTCGCGGCGGGCACAGCCAGCGCCTGCTTGAAGCGCTCGGTCCGCAAGGCACGCTGGTCGCAGTCGACCGCGATCCCGAAGCCGAGGCCATCGCGCGAGCCTGGCGCGACCCGCGTTTTCGCTTCCATCGCGCCTGGTTTTCCGAATTGCCGGAAGTACTCGGGCACGAGGGATTGGCGGCGGTCGACGGCGTGCTGCTCGACCTCGGTGTTGCATCAACGCAAATCGACGATCCGGCGCGCGGATTTTCATTCCGCGCGGACGGCCCGCTCGACATGCGCATGGACCCGTCGCGCGGACCAAGCGCAGCGGAATGGCTCAGCCACGTCACCGAACGTGAACTCAGGGGAGTGATCGCGGACTATGGTGAAGAACGGTTTGCTCAACAGATTGCAAGAGCGATTGTTACGGCTCGCACGCACGAACCCGTCGTACGGACGCGGCAACTGGCCGCGATCGTGGCAAAAGCCATCGGCTCGCGCGGGCGGGGTGATTGGAGTCAGGATCCGGCCACGCGGACATTCCAGGCTGTACGGATTTTCATCAATCAGGAGCTTCAGGAATTGCCGCTAGCGCTCGACCGCATCGTGCCGCGGCTGCGCAGCGGCGGCCGGCTCGCAGTGATCAGTTTCCATTCGCTGGAGGACCGCCTGGTGAAGCAGTTTTTCCGTCGCCATAGCCAGCCCTTCGGCGGCGATGTGCGGACCGCGCGGCTGCCCATCGCGGAGCGCGCATTGCCGCTCGCACCGCTGAAGCTGGTCGGGCGTGCCATCCGCGCGGGCGAGCAGGAAGTCGCGGCCAACCCGCGTTCGCGCAGCGCGATATTGCGCGTCGCCGAACGCACTGCGGCGGTGTTCGCGTGATGACGCGCCTCAGCGTCGTGCTGCTCATCGCGCTGGTCGTCTGCGCGCTGTCGCTGGTCACGTCGCGGCATCAGTCGCGCAAGCTGTTCGTCGAACTGGAACGCGAGCAGACACAGGCGCGCAATTACGACATCGAATACGGACAACTGCAGATCGAGCAGTCGACATGGGCAATGCCGGCGCGCGTCGAAAAGATCGCGCGGGAACGCCTGCGCATGCAGTTGCCGGCGGCGAGCCGAGTCGAGGTGATGGAGGAGCAGAAGCAATGAAACCGGCAGCACTCCCGCCGCCACGCCTGCCGGCGCTACGCGCGCCGCTCGTATTTGGCGCGCTGCTGGCGCTGTTTGCGCTGCTCCTCGGCCGCTCTCTTTTCCTGCAGCGCTTCGACAACGCATTTCTGCAGGAGCAGGGCAGCTCGCGCTACAGCCGCGACATCGAAGTCCCCGCGCACCGCGGGCGCATCGTCGATCGCCTGGGCGAACCGCTGGCGATCAGCACGCCGGTCAAGGCGGTGTGGGCGTGGCCGGAAAAAATCGACGCGACGCCACAGCAGCTGCAGGCGCTCGCCGCCGCGCTGGAAATGCCGCCGGGCGCGTTGATGCAGAAGATTACCGGCGCGGGAGACTTCGTGTACCTGAAGCGGCCCGTGGCGCCCGATGTCGCCGAACGCGTCGCCGCGCTGCAGATCAAGGGCGTGCACGACGAGACCGAGTACTGGCGTTACTACCCGGGCGGCGACGTGATGAGCCAGATCCTCGGCTTTACCGGCGACCACGACATCGGGCAGGAAGGCATGGAACTCGCGCAACAGCCCTGGCTCGGCGGCAAGCCCGGAAGCCGGCGCGTGATCATCAACCGTCGCGGCGAGATCGTCGAGGACGTGGTCAGCATCCGCGCGCCGCAGGAAGGGCGCGACCTCGCGCTCGCGATCGACAGCAGGCTGCAGTACCTGGCGTTCCGCGAATTGAAAGCCGCGATCGAGGCCAACAAGGCGCAGGCCGGCGCGATCGCCATCCTCGACGCCAAGACCGGGGAAATTGTCGCGCTGGCCAACTGGCCCACGTACAACCCCAACAGTCGCGCGCGGACGGCGAAGGACAAGATGCGCAATCGCGCGCTCACCGACACCTTCGAACCGGGTTCTTCGATGAAGCCGTTCACGATCGCGTCGGCGCTCGATTCCGGCAAGGTAACGCCGGCGACCATCATCGATACCGCGCCGGGAACGCTGACCATCAGCGGCGCCACGATTCACGATGCCCACCGCGAAGGCGCGCTGACGGTCGAGCAGGTGATCCAGAAATCCTCCAACGTAGGTGCCGCAAAGATAGCGCTGTCGCTGCCGCCATCGACGATGTGGCAGACCTTGGCGGATGCCGGTTTCGGGACGCCGCCGCACACCGGATTTCCAGGCGAAGTCGGCGGCCGCCTGCGCCCCGCGAAGAGCTGGCGACCGATCGAACAGGCGACGATCGCCTACGGGCACGGCATTTCGGTCAACCTGGTGCAGCTTGCGCGCGCGTACACGGTCTTCGCGACCGACGGCGAGCTCAAGCCGGTATCGCTGCTGAAGGTCGAAGGTCCCGTCTCCGGGCGGCCGGTGATCACGCCGGAAACCGCGCGCGCGGTGCGGCACATGCTCGAGATGGTGGTGCTGCCCGGCGGCACCGCGCCGAAAGCGCAGGTTGCGGGGTACCGCGTCGCCGGCAAGACCGGCACCGCGCACAAGCTCGACGGCAAGACCTATTCCGAGAACCAGTACATCGCCTCGTTCGTGGGTTTCGCGCCCGTATCGAATCCACGGCTGATCGTGGCGGTGATGATCGACCAGCCCTCCGCCGGCCAGTATTACGGCGGCGCGGTCGCGGCGCCGGTATTCAGCACGGTCATGGGCGCTGCGCTGCGCATGCTGGGTGTGCCCACGGACGCGCCGGTGAACAACGTGATCCTGCCTCCCGACGGCGCCGACATCCGGGAGGAGACGTGAGCGCTCGGCACGGCCCTGAGCGCGAATGCCTCACCCTGAGCGCGACGGGGCGTGCGAGCGCGCAGGATGCCGCGGCGCGAATGTGTTCCCTGAGCGCGATGGGCGGCCCAAGCGCGAATGGCGAAGTGCGCAGCGCGAAGGTGCTCCAATGAACGTCGCGACCGCCGCCGACACCGACGTTGCCGCGCTGCTCAAGCGTCTCGGCC
This sequence comes from uncultured beta proteobacterium, assembly GCA_963726915.1. Classification (GTDB taxonomy): domain Bacteria; phylum Pseudomonadota; class Gammaproteobacteria; order Burkholderiales; family Casimicrobiaceae; genus PALSA-1003. The sequence continues at coordinate 289,093 of CAVSEA010000025.1, read as the reverse complement.
ATCCCGTGTCGCGCATCACCTCCGACAGTCGCGAAGTTCGACCGGGCGATGCTTTCGCCGCATATCCGGGAACGCATCGCGACGGCCGCGCGTTCATCCCGGATGCGATCGCGCACGGCGCGGGGTCTGTTCTCTGGGATACGCAGGGATTCCATTGGGAGCAGTCCTGGAAACTGCCGCACCTTCCGCTGGATCACCTCAAGGCACGCCTGGGCGTGATCGCCGATTTTGTCTACGGGCATCCGTCGCAGGACCTGTGGATGGTCGGCGTCACCGGCACCAACGGCAAGACTTCGTCGGCGCATTGGATTGCTTCCGGGCTGCACTCGAGCGGACGCCGCACTGCGGTGCTGGGCACGCTCGGCAACGGCCTGATCGGCGCGTCGATCCGGCCGACTGCGAACACCACGCCCGACGCGGCGACACTGCACGAGATGCTCGCGCTGTACAAGCGTGCGGGCGCCGAGTCGGTGGTGATGGAAGTGTCGTCGCACGGCATCGATCAGGGCCGCATCAACGGCGTCAATTTCGCGGTCGCGCTGTTCACCAACCTGTCGCGCGACCATCTCGATTATCACGGCACGATGGGCGCGTATGGCGCCGCGAAGGCGCAGCTGTTTTCCTGGCCGGGGCTGCGCGTAGGCGTGATCAATGCCGACGACGCCTTCGGCCGCAGCCTCATCGACCAGGCGAGGGCGAAGGGCCGCAAGGTGCTGAGCTACGGCTTCGGCGCGGCCGACGTCGCGGGTTCGCGCCTCACGTCGACGGCCCGCGGCCTGGCATTGGCGGTCGAAACGCCATGGGGGCGACGGCGAACTGAACACCCGGCTGGTCGGTGCGTTCAACGCCGCCAACGTGCTCGGCGTGCTCGGGACCTTGCTGGTCAGCGGCATCGAATTGGACGCGGCACTCAAATTCCTGGCCGACGTCGAGGCGCCGCCCGGACGCATGCAGCGCCTCGGTGGCGACGGCGCGCCGCTGGTCGTCATCGACTACGCGCATTCTCCGGATGCGATCGAAAAGGCCCTTGCGGCGCTGCGCGGGGCCGTCGGTGCCGGCGGCGAATTGATCTGCGTCTTCGGTTGTGGCGGCGACCGCGATCGCGGCAAGCGCCCGGAGATGGGCCGGATCGCGGCTGGACTCGCCGACCGCGTCGTCGTGACCAGCGACAACCCGCGCACCGAAGATCCGTCGATGATCGCCAGCGACATCGTTCACGGCATCCGGGAGACCGGCAACCGCCGCTACGCGGTGGAACTCGATCGCGCGGCGGCCATCGCGTCGGCAATCGCCGAAGCCCGACCCGGAGACGTCGTGCTGCTTGCGGGCAAGGGTCACGAGTCGTATCAGGAAAGCGCCGGAGTGCGGCAGCCATTCCTCGATGCCGAGCATGCGGCGCGCGCACTTTCCGCGCGGGGTCCGCGATGATGGACACGGCCACCGCGGCACGTGCGATCGCGGCTACGCTGCGCGGCGAGAACGTCTGGTTCGACGGCGTCGCCACGGATTCGCGGACGATCCGGCCCGGCGAACTGTTCGTGGCACTCCAGGGCGAGCGCTTCGATGGTCACGACTACATCGAATTGGCGCGCCAGCGTGGCGCGGTCGCTGCATTGGTCGCCGCCGATCGCGCCGATAAGCTGACCGGCAACCTGCTCGCGGTCGCGGACCCGCTGCGCGCGCTCGGTGCGCTCGCGGCGTTCTGGCGCCGGCGCTTCACGCTGCCTGTCGTCGGTATCGTGGGTAGCAACGGCAAGACTACGGTCAAGGAAATGACCGCGGCGATCCTGCGCGTGGGCCTCGGCGAACGTCAGCTGCATGCCACGAAAGGAAATCTCAACAACGCCATCGGCGTGCCGCTGACGCTGCTCGGACTGCGCGCGCCACACCGGGCCGCCGTCGTCGAGATCGGCATGAACCATCCTGGAGAAACCGGCGAGCTCGCAGCGATCGCGCTGCCGACGATCGGCCTGATCAACAACGCGCAGCGCGAGCACCAGGAATTCATGAAGAGTGTCGCCGATGTCGCGGCGGAGCACGCCGCGCTGATCAGCTCGCTGCCGGAGCGCGGCGTTGCCGTCATCAACGCCGACGACGACTATGCGTCTTTCTGGCAGGAAGTCGTGGTCAGGCGCAACGCCGAAGGCGCCGCGCTATCCCTGCGCGATTTCGGGCTGCGTGCGCCGGCGGCGGTGACCGCGCGCTTTCGGGTCGAAACGTGGGGATCCACCGTCGACGTCACGACGTCCGAGGGTAACGCGACGCTTGAACTCAGGGTGCCGGGACGGCACAGCGTCGCCAACGCGCTCGGTGCAATCGCCGCGGCCACCGCGGCCGGCGCGAGCATCGCCGACGCCAAGGCGGCGTTGGAGGCATTTCGCCCACTGTCCGGGCGCCTGCGCACCGTCGAAATTCCGGGTGGCGGGACCGTCATCGACGACACCTACAACGCCAATCCGGATTCGGCACGCGCGGCAATCGCGGTACTCGCGCGCGCGCCCGCGCCGCGCTGGCTGGTTCTCGGCGACATGGGAGAGGTCGGCGATCAGGGCGTGGCGTTTCATCGCGAGATCGGCGCGTACGCGCGCGCCGCCGGCGTCGACCGGCTGCTCGCGGCCGGTGAACTGGCGCAGCACGCGGTCGCTGCGTTCGGCGCCGGAGGCGAGCACTTCGATTCCGTCGCCGAGCTCGCTGGCGCACTGCACGCCGACGCGGGTGTCACCGTCCTGGTGAAAGGCTCGCGCTTCATGCACATGGAACGCGTCGTGTTCTCGCTCACCAACGCCGCGGCAGAGGCGCACTGATGCTGCTTGCCCTGGCGAACTGGATTGCCGCCGACGTGCGCACGTTCAACGTGTTCAGCTACATCACATTGCGCTCTGTGCTGGCGACGATGACCGCGCTGATGATCTCGTTCGTGGTCGGCCCGCGGATGATCAGAAGCTCGCTGAATACCGGATCGGCCAGTCCGTGCGCGACGATGGACCGCAGACGCATCTGAGCAAAGCCGGTACGCCGACCATGGGCGGAGCGTTGATCCTGGTGTCAATTCTGATCACGACGCTGCTGTGGGCGGACCTGCGCAATCGCTTCATCTGGGTCGTGCTCATTGTCACGGCGGGTTTTGGCGCGATTGGATGGGTCGACGACTACCGCAAGGTCGTTCGTCGCAATCCCAAAGGGCTCTCGGCGCGCTCGAAGTTCGCGCTGCAGTCGCTGATCGGGCTCGTCGCCGCCATCTACCTGGCGTTCTCGGTGTCGGCGCCGTCGAATACCCAGTTCTTCCAGCTGTTCAACGCCTGGCTGGCAAGCGGCTTCAATCTCGACCTGCCGCCCAAGGCGGACCTGATCGTGCCGTTCTTCAAGACCATCAGCTATCCGCTCGGTGTCTGGGGCTTCATCGTGTTGTCCTACTGCGTCATCGTCGGCGCGAGCAATGCGGTGAATCTCACCGACGGGCTCGACGGGCTGGCGATCATGCCGACGGTAATGGTCGGTTCGGCGCTGGGATTGTTCGCGTATGTCACCGGGCGCGCCGACTACTCGACCTACCTGTTCCTGCCGCACATTCCAGGCGCCGGCGAGTTGACCGTATTCTGCGGCGCGATCGCCGGTGCGGGCCTCGGCTTCCTGTGGTTCAACGCTTATCCGGCGGAAGTATTCATGGGCGACGTCGGTGCGCTTGCGCTCGGCGCCGCGTTGGGCGTGATTGCCATCATCGTTCGCCAGGAAATCGTGCTGTTCATCATGGGTGGCGTGTTCGTCGTCGAGACGCTCTCGGTGGTGATCCAGGTCGCGTCATTCAAGCTGACCGGCAGGCGCGTATTCCGCATGGCGCCGATCCACCATCACTACGAATTAAAGGGTTGGAAAGAGAATCAAGTCGTAGTCAGGTTCTGGATCATCACCATGCTGCTCGTGCTGTTCGGGCTGTCGACATTGAAGCTGCGCTAGCGATGAACGTCAGGGGCCGCGATATCGTCGTGCTTGGTCTGGGATTGACCGGCTTGTCCGCTGCGCGCTGGGCCGCGCGACACGGTGCCCGCGTCCGCGTTGCCGATACGCGAGCGCAGCCGCCGGCGGCGACGCAACTCGCCTCCGAACTGCAGCGCGTGCCGCTGGCCACCGGAGCGTTCAACGACGCCACGCTGGCCGGCGCGGACATGATCGTGATCAGTCCGGGACTCGCCAAGGATCAACCGTTCATCGCGGCGGCGCAAGCGCGCGGCGCGGAGCTGGTCGGCGATATCGAACTGTTTGCGCGAGCGCTGCCGCCTGGACAGAAATTGCTTGCGGTGACCGGTTCGAATGGCAAGACCACGGTCGCCACCCTGGTGGGCGAGCTTGCGCGGGCGGCAGGGCTGGACGCATCGGTGGTCGGCAACATCGGCGAGCCAGTGCTCGATGTTCTGACCGCTCACGAGCGAGGCGCGCCATGGCCCGACGTGTTCGTAGTCGAGCTGTCGAGCTTCCAGTTGGAAACGACGGCGAGCCTCAAGCCAACGGCTGCGAGCATCTTGAACGTGTCGGAGAATCACCTCGACCGCTACCGCGGGATCGGCGAGTACGCGACGGCCAAGGCGCGCATCTTCGCTGGTGGCGGCGAACAGATACTCAATCGCGACGACATGCGCGTCCGGGCGATGCGCGTCAACGGCAGGCCGGTTGCGAGCTTCGGCGCCGATGCACCACCTACCGCGCGCGATTGGGGCCTCATCGAGAGTGAAGGCGAGCCTTGGCTTGCGCACGGCACCGATCGGTTGCTGCGCGCAGGCGATCTCGCGCTGGTCGGTCGTCATAACGTGCAGAACGCGCTGGCTGCGCTGGCGTTGCTATCGACCGTGGCGACAATCGACGGCAAGGTGCTCGCCGCGCTCGCGGCGTTCCGCGGCTTGCCGCATCGCATGGAACGCGTGGCGGAAGTCGGCGGCGTGCTGTTTGTGAACGACTCGAAGGCCACCACCGTCGCCGCGACGCTTGCCGCCCTCGACGGCATCGATCGCCCAGCCTCGCTGATTGCGGGCGGCGACGGCAAAGGCCAGGATTTTGCGCCGCTCAGGCGGGGAGTGGACGCGCACTGCCGCGCCGTCGTGTTGCTGGGCCGCGATGCGCCGATCATCGCGGCGGCACTGGCCGGAGCGCGTCCGGCGGTGGAGTTCGCGGCGGGGCTCGAGGCCGCAGTGGCACGCGCCATCGCGCAATCGCGGGCGGGCGACGCCGTGTTGCTGTCGCCCGCATGCGCGAGCCTGGACATGTTCCGCGACTACGTCGAGCGCGGCGACCGTTTCAAGGCTGCCGTCGCGGCGCACGCACGCGAGGTTACCCATGCCTAGAGACACTACGCTGCGCTCGACGTTTCCACGGTTGTCCGCGCTGGCCGCTGCGCCGCGCGAGAGCCGCGCGATGCTCAGCTTCGATTCCACGCTGGCGTGGGCTGCGCTGCTGCTGCTCGCGATCGGGTTGGTGATGGTGTACTCGGCGTCGATCGCCACCGCCGAAGCCATGTCCTACACCGGCTATCGGCCCTGGTATTTCCTCGCCCGCCATGGGGTATTCGTCATGGTCGGGTTGCTGGCGGCGTTCGTGTCCTTTCAGATACCGGTCAAGGTTTGGCAGCGCCTGGCACCCTATCTGTTCATCGGCGGCGCGGTGCTGCTCGTGGCCGTCCTCGTGCCGGGCCTCGGCAAGGCGGTCAACGGCAGCAAGCGCTGGCTTTCGCTGGTGATCGTCAACGTGCAGCCCTCCGAATTCATGAAGTTGTTCGTCGTCCTCTATGCCGCCAGCTATGCCGTGCGCAAGGCCGACTTCCTGCACGCGCAGCAACCGCTCAGGCAGACCCTGCTGCGCGGGTTCCTTCCGCTTCTGGCGGTGATGATCGCGATCAGCACGCTGCTCCTGCGCGAGCCGGACTTCGGCGCGTGCGTGGTGATCGTCGCGATTGCATTCGGCATCCTGTTCCTGGGCGGGCTCGATTGGCGACTTTTGATCGGGCTCGGCTTCTTGTTGCCTGTCGCGCTGTGGTTGCTGATCTGGATCGCGCCGTACCGGCTGCAGCGCTTCACCGGCTTTCGCGATCCGTGGGCAGATCCGCTCGGCAAGGGTTACCAGCTGTCGCACTCGCTGATCGCCTTTGGCCGAGGCGAGTGGTACGGCGTCGGTCTCGGCGCGAGCGTCGAGAAACTCCTGTACTTGCCCGAAGCGCATACCGACTTCTTGCTCGCGGTGATTGCCGAGGAGCTCGGCTTCATCGGCGTGACCGTGGTGATCGCGCTGTTCTGCTGGATCCTGGTGCGCGCGTACGCCATCGGCCGCCAGGCCGCGCGGCTCGAGCGGCCATTCGCAGCGCTGGTGGCGCACGGCATCGGCGTCTGGCTCGGCGTGCAGGCGTTCATCAACATCGGCGTGAACATGGGCGTGCTGCCGACCAAGGGCCTTACGCTGCCTCTGTTGTCCTTCGGCGGCAGCGGCATCGTCGTCAACTGCATCGCCATTGCGATCCTGCTGCGCGTCGACTTCGAGAATCGAAGATTGCTCAGAGGGTTTACCGTATGAGCGGGATCGTCATGATCACCACTGGCGGGACGGGCGGGCACATTTTCCCGGGACTCGCCGTCGCGACCGAACTCATCGCGCGTGGCTGGCGCGTGTTCTGGCTCGGTACCCGCGAGGGCATGGAATCGCGCCTCGTGCCCGAACACAAGCTGGATTTCGAAGCGCTCGACTTTGGCAGCGTGCGCGGCAAGGGCTTGTTGCGGCTCGTGCTCGGTCCCTTCGCGCTGCTTATCGCGTCCTGGCAGGCGCGGCGCATCATTCGCCGTCGACGCCCCAACGTCGTCGTCGGTCTCGGCGGCTTCGCCTCTTTTCCCGGTGGACTGATGGCAGTGGTGCAGGACGTGCCGCTGGTGTTGCTCAACCCCGACGCAAGGCCTGGGCTCGCCAATCGCATCCTGTACTTCGGCGCGGATCGGGTGTTGACCGGCTTTCCCCGCACCTTCGGCGCCGGTAACAACAGGAAAGTGGCATGGGTCGGTAATCCGCTGCGCGCGGACATTGTCGCGGTCGCGCCACCCGAGCAGCGCTTTGGCGGCCGTTCCGGGCCGCTGGTCGTGCTGGTCGTCGGCGGCAGTCTTGGCGCGGTTGTGCTCAACGAACGCGTGCCCAAGGCGCTGGCGTTGCTGGCACCCGACGACCGGCCGCGCGTGACGCACCAGGCAGGGGAGAAGCACATCGATGCCTTGCGTGCCGCGTACGTAGCGGCCGGGGTCGATGCCGAGTGCCTCCCGTTCATCGCCGACATCGCGCGTCGCTATGCCGAGGCGGACCTGGTCATTTGCCGCGCCGGCGCGACCACGATCGCCGAGCTCGCTGCAGTCGGCATCGGCAGCGTGCTCGTGCCGTTCCCTTTCGCCGCCGACGATCATCAGGTCGACAACGCGCGAGTTCTCGGCGACTGCGGCGCAGCCGAGATCATCCTTCAGGCGGAGTTCAGTCCGGAGCGGCTTGCGCGCTGGCTGCGGGAAGCTACACGCGAGCGTCTGCTGGCGATGGCGGTCGCCGCGCGCCGACTGCGCAAGGCCGACGCGGCGCAGCGTGTCGCCGACATCTGCATCGCCGTGGCGCAAATGCGATGAAGCACAAGGTCAAGCGCGTGCATTTCGTGGGTATCGGTGGCTCCGGCATGTGCGGCATCGCCGAAGTGCTGCTCACGCAGGGCTATCAGGTCAGCGGCTCGGACGTCGCGACCAACGCCACGACACGCAGGTTGGTGGCGCTCGGTGCGCAGGTCGCAAAAGGACATTCGGCCGAGAACATCGCCGGCGCCGACGTCGTTGTGGTGTCCACCGCCGTCGCCGCGGATAACGTCGAACTGGCGGCTGCGCGAGAGCGCGCGATACCGGTCGTGCCGCGGGCGCTGATGCTGGCTGAACTCATGCGCTTGAAGCAGGGAATCGCCGTCGCCGGCACGCACGGAAAAACGACGACGACGAGCCTGATCGCGAGCGTGCTGGCCGAGGGCGGTCTCGACCCGACCTTCGTCATCGGCGGCAAGCTCGTGTCGGCCGACGCCAATGCGCGTCTCGGCAAGGGCGAGTTCCTGGTGGCGGAAGCCGACGAATCGGATGCCTCGTTCCTGGTCCTTCAACCGGTGCTGGCGGTGATCACGAACATCGACGCCGACCACATGGAGACCTACGACCACGACTTCGCGCGATTGAAGGAAGCCTTCGTCAACTTCGCGCAGCGCCTGCCGTTCTACGGCGTCGTCGTGATCTGCATCGACGACGAGAACGTGCGCGACATCATGCCCTCGATCACCAAATCGATCGTCAGCTACGGCTTCGCGCAAGACGCGCAACTGCGCGCCACCGACGTCACGCACGAGGGCGGTCGCATGCGCTTCGTGGCGAGGAGCGCAGATGCGCCGCCGCTCGCGGTGGATCTCAATCTCGCGGGCGAGCACAACGTGCGCAATGCGCTCGCGGCAATTGCCGTCGGTCGTCAGGCGGGTGTCGCAGACGCCGCGATCGCCCGTGCGCTCGCCGATTTCAAGGGCGTCGGGCGCCGGTTCCAGCGCTTCGGCGCCATCGCGCTCGAAGGTGGAGGCGCGTTCGAGCTGGTCGACGACTACGGTCATCACCCGGCGGAGATGGCGGCGACGCTCGCCGCCGCGCGCGGCAGTTTTCCCGGGCGGCGGATGGTGCTCGCGTTCCAGCCGCATCGCTATACGCGCACTCGCGACCTGTTTGAGGATTTTGTCGCGGTCCTGTCCACGGTCGACGTGTTGCTGCTGACCGAGGTCTATCCGGCCGGCGAAACGCCGATCGTGGCAGCCGACGGCCGCGCTCTCGCGCGCGCATTGCGCGTGGCGGGCAAGGTAGAGCCGGTGTTTGTCGAAGACCTCGCGGAGCTTCCCGCGATGATTCGCACGGTCGCCAAAGCCGAGGATGTCGTGCTCACGATGGGCGCCGGTTCGATCGGACAGGTCGCACCTGCGCTCGTGGCGACAGCATGATGATGAACGAACCGCTTCGCTTCACCGGTCTGCGCGGCAAGCTCAGCCGCGAACTGTCGCTGGCCAGGCATACGAGTTGGCGCTGCGGCGGCAACGCGCGACTCGCCTACATTCCCGCCGACCGCGACGATCTCGCGGCGTTCGTGCGCGAGCTCTCGCCGGCCGACGACCTCATGGCGATCGGTCTGGGCAGCAATATTCTGGTGCGCGACGGCGGCCTGCGCGGTGCGGTGGTGTTACTCCACAATCCGGGCGGTGCGCTCGCGGTTGCCGACGGCCTCATTTACGCCGAGGCCGGTGTCGCCAGTCCCAAGCTCGCACGCTTTGCGGCGATGCACGGTTGTGCCGAGGCGGAATTTCTTGCGGGCATTCCCGGGACGGTCGGTGGTGCGCTGGCCATGAATGCTGGCTGCTACGGCGGTGAAACCTGGCGCCACGTCGCCCGCATCGAGGTCCTGCTTCGCAGCGGCAGCTTCGCCGTGCGCACGCCGGCCGACTATTCGATCGGCTACCGCAGCGTGCGTCTTGCCAATGGCGCTATGCTCGACGGCGTGTTCACGGCGGCATGGTTCCGCTTCCCGCATGGCGACGTTACGCAGGCGCGCGCGCGCATCAAGGCACTGCTGGCGAAGCGCATCGCCACGCAACCGCTCAACCTGCCCAATGCCGGCAGCGTATTCCGCAACCCGCCAGGCGATCATGCCGCGCGCCTGATCGAGCAGTGCGGTTTGAAAGGCCACGCTATCGGTGGTGCGCTGGTTTCCGAAAAGCACGCCAATTTCATCGTCAACGCGAACGGCGAGGCGACGGCGGCCGACATCGAGGCGCTGATCGAGCACGTAGGCAACGTCGTTCACGCTCGGACGGGCGTGCGGCTCGAACCTGAAGTGCGCATCGTCGGGGAGCGTGCCTCGTGAGCGAATTCGGAAAAGTCGCCGTGTTGATGGGCGGACCGAGTGCGGAGCGGGAAATTTCCCTGCTATCCGGCAACGCGGTGCTGGCGGCGCTGAAAGGCATGGGCATCGACGCTCACGCCTACGATCCGGCTGAACGTCCCGTATATGAATTGAAGCGCGACGGCTTCGATCGCGTGTTCATCGCTTTGCACGGACGCTTCGGAGAAGACGGCACGGTGCAAGGCGCGCTCGAAGTCCTGGGCATTCCCTATACCGGCAGCGGCGTCATGGCGTCGGCGCTGGCCATGGACAAGCTGCGGACCAAGCTAGTTTGGCTCGCCTGCGGCATTCCGACACCGCGCTATCGCGTGGTCGACGCGTCGACCGACTGGTGGTCGGTGGTTGCCGAACTCGGTCTGCCACTGATCGTCAAACCCGCGCGCGAAGGCTCGACCATCGGCATCAGCAGAGTCAGCACCGTCGATCGCGACGAGCTGGCGACGGCCTACACCGACGCGGCGAAGCACGACGACCTGGTCATCGTGGAGGAATTCGTCGCCGGCACCGAGCTGACAGCATCGATCCTCGGTGAGCGTGCCTTGCCGCTGATCCGCATCGAAGCGCCGGGCGGCAACTACGACTATCACAACAAGTATTTCTCCGACGACACCAAGTACTACTGCCCGTCGGAGATCGATGCCTCGCTCGAACAAGCGATCCAGGCGCAATCGCTTGCCGCATTTCGCATCGTCGGTTGTTCCGGCTGGGGGCGGCTCGATCTGATTCTCAAGCCCGACGGACGATGGACGTTTCTCGAGGTCAATACTTCGCCGGGCATGACCGGCCACAGCCTCGTGCCCATGGCGGCAAGGCAGGCTGGCTTGTCCTTCGCCGAGCTTTGCGTCGATATCCTGCGAGGCGCGCATGTGGGATAACCCGCGCCAGCTGAATGCGATTGCAATGGTGGTCGTGGTCGCGGCGCTGGCGATGCTCGCCTTCGCGGCGACGTTCTGGGCGGTGCGCCAGCCGGTGTTCGCATTGCAGCAGGTCGTCATCCACGGGCCGCTGGTACGCGCGAATCCCGCGTATGTGGAGGCAGTCGTCCGCGAGGAATTGAGCGGCACGTTCTTTACGATGCGCCTGAATGAAGCCAGGGACTCGCTGGCCAAGGTGCCGTGGGTGCGTTCGGTGGCACTTCGTCGCGCGTGGCCGATGACGCTTGAAATCACCGTAAGCGAGCACGAGCCGCTGGCGCGATGGAACGACAGCGCGCTGGTCAATGTGCAAGGCGAAACCTTCAGCGGCGACTACGACGGCGAACTGCCTCAGTTTTCCGGTCCTGAAGGCAGCGCCGCCGATGTCACGGCGCGTTTCCGCGAATTCGGACAGGTGCTGAAGCCAACCGGCCTCGCGCTCAGCGAGATTCGTCTGTCGGAGCGTGCCGCGTGGGAACTCAGGACGGACGGCAGCCCTCCGCTCACGCTTGAACTCGGTCGCGTCGAGCCCGGTGCGCGCCTCGCGCGCTTCGTGGCGTACTACCCCGGCACGATTGCGAAATTGCGCCGCGCGGGCACGCGCGTCGACCAAGTCGATCTGAGGTATCGCAACGGTTTTGCGGCACGCGTACCGGGATTCAGCGAAACGCCGGCGAAAACGCCGGCACCGGGCACGGCCCGGGGCAGGCATTAGGGGAAAGCACGAATGGTAAAGGACGCCAAGAATCTCATCGTCGGCCTCGACGTCGGAACGTCGAAGATCGTCGCGATCGTCGCCGAAGTCACGCCGGAAAAGCGGCTGAACATCATCGGCATGGGGACGCAGCCCTCGCGCGGACTCAAGAAGGGCGTCGTCGTCAATATCGAGGCGACCATGGGCTCGATCCAGCGCGTCCTCGAGGAAGCCGAGCTGATGGCCGATTGCACCATCGCCTCGGTGTTCGTGGGCATTGCCGGCAGCCACATACGCAGCCTCAATTCGAGCGGCATGGTCGCGATCAAGGAAAAGGAAGTGACGCAGGCCGACATCGATCGCGTCATCGAGACCGCCAAAGCCATCGCGATTCCGAACGATCAGCAAGTGCTGCACATACTGCCGCAGGAGTTCATCGTCGACGGGCAGGAAGACGTGCGCGAACCGCTGGGAATGAGCGGCGTGCGGCTCGAAGTCAAAGTGCATATCGTGACCGGCGCCGTGTCGGCGGTCGAAAACATTACCAAGTGCGTGCGGCGCTGCGGACTTGAAGTCAGCGACGTGATGCTCCAGCCGCTCGCTTCCGCGCTGGCGGTGCTGAACGAGGACGAGAAGGACCTTGGTGTCTGTCTCATGGACATCGGCGGCGGGACAACCGACCTCGCGGTCTTCACCGGCGGCGCGATTCGCCACACCGCGGTCATTCCCATCGCCGGCGACCAGGTGACCAACGACATCGCGATGACGCTGCGTACGCCGACCAAGGAAGCCGAGGAACTGAAGATTCGCCACGGCTGCGCGCTGCGCCAGCTCGCCGACCCGAACGACATCATCGAGGTTCCGGGCGTCGGCGATCGCGGACCGCGCAAGCTGTCGCGGCAAATGCTCGCCGAAGTCATCGAGCCGCGCATCGAAGAACTCTACACGCTGGCGCAGGCGGAGTTGCGCCGAAGTGGACTCGAGGAATTGCTTTCGTCCGGAATCGTCCTCACCGGGGGTTCCGCGATGTTGGCCGGAATGGTCGAACTGGGCGAGGAGGTCTTTCACCTGCCGGTGCGCATCGGCGTACCGGCATACGTAGGTGGTCTCGCCGATGTCGTCCGCAGCCCGCGCTACGCGACGGCGGTCGGCCTGCTGCTGGATGGACGCGAACAATATCTGCGCGCGGAACTGGCGCGCGAACAAGGCAAGGGATTGGGCAATGTCGGGGAAAAGATGAAGCAGTGGTTCAAGGCGAATTTCTAGCGAGCATGAAAACAGGACGCATACCAGGCGATCGGTTGCAGGCACAAACAAAGTTCAGGGCATCGACACTTAGACAGGAGAGACAAAATGTTTGAAATCATCGACCAAAATCCGCAGGAAGCAGTCATCAAGGTCATCGGCGTCGGCGGTTGCGGCGGCAACGCCGTCGAGCACATGATCGATCGTGGCGTAGCCGGCGTTGAATTCATCGCCGCCAACACCGATGCGCAGGCGCTCAAGCGCTCGACCGCCCGCATGCAACTGCAATTGGGTAGCGGTCTGACCCGAGGGCTCGGTGCGGGTGCGCGTCCGGAAATCGGCCGCGACGCCGCGATGGAGGACCGCGATCGCATCGCCGAGATGATCGACGGATGCGACATGATATTCATCGCCGCCGGCATGGGCGGCGGCACCGGAACCGGCGCCGCGCCGGTCGTCGCACAGGTGGCGAAAGACAAGGGCATCCTCACCGTGGCCGTGGTGACGCGACCGTTCCACTTCGAAGGCAAGCGTCAGAAAGTTGCCGAAGCGGGGATCGAGGAACTGAAGAAGATCGTCGATTCGCTGATCATCATCCCCAACGAAAAGCTGATGCAGGTGCTCGGTGAAGACGTCTCGGTGCTCGACGCCTATGCCAAGGCCAACGAAGTCCTGCACAGCGCGGTGTCCGGAATTGCCGAAGTGATCAACAACCCGGGACTGGTCAACGTCGACTTCGCCGACGTGCGCACCGTCATGTCGGAAGTCGGCATGGCGATGATGGGATCGGCAACGGTCAGCGGCGTGGATCGGGCGAAGATCGCGGCTGAGCGTGCCGTGGCGAGCCCGTTGCTCGAAGAAGTGAACCTGTCCGGGGCGCGCGGCGTTCTGGTGAACATCACCGCGTCGTCGGGCCTGAAGATGAAGGAGTATCACGACGTCATGAACACGATCAAGGCGTTCACGGCGGATGATGCGATGGTGATCGTCGGGACGGTGATCGACGACGACATCGGCGACGACTTGCGCGTGACCATGATCGCTACCGGCCTGGGCGGTGCGGTCGCGAAGCAGCGGCAGCCGCGACTCGAAGTTGTCGAGCATGTCGTCGACCGCACGGGAACCGACGGAATAGGCGTCCGTGTCGAGCAAGTCGATTACGATTCGCTCGACAAGACGCCAGCGGTCGTCCGGCGCGGTCGTTCACCGGCGCCCGGCAGCGCGACATCGTCCGCGATCGACACCTCGGATATCCCGGCGTTCCTGCGCAAGCAGGCGGACTAGCGGTGCGGGTCGGGCGTGGTTGCCGCGTTTGTGCTACACTCACGCGTTAACTCCTTGAACCGTCAAGTGAATAGCCCTGCATTGCCGGGCTTGCGCGAAGGGGGTCACGCGAACTCATGCTCAAACAGCGCACACTGAAGTCCCAGATCAAGACCACGGGTGTCGGCTTGCATACCGGCGCGCGCGTCGACTTGACGTTGCGACCGGCGCAGCCGGATTCGGGCGTTGTGTTTCATCGGGTCGATTTGCCGCAGTCGGCTGCCATCCCTGCAGACGCGCGCAATGTCGGCGATACGCGGCTGAGTTCGTCGCTTGAAAAGGACGGCGCCAAGGTGTCGACGGTCGAGCACTTGATGTCTGCGCTCGCCGGTCTGGGCATCGACAACTTGCATGTCGATGTCGCCGGCCCCGAGCTGCCGATCCTGGACGGCAGTGCGGCACCGTTCGTATTCCTGCTGCAGTCAGCCGGCATCGAGGAGCAGAACGCGCCCAAGCGCTATCTGCGCATCAAGTCGCCGGTCGAAGTCGTCCAGGGCGACAAGGTGGCGCGGTTCGAGCCGCACGACGGCTTCGTGCTCGACTTCACCATCGATTTTCCGCATCCGGTATTCGGCTCGGAAAACCGGCACGTGGTGATCGATTTCGCCCAGCATTCCTACACGAAGGAAGTCAGCCGCGCGCGTACCTTCGGGTTCATGCAGGACGTCGAAGCGATGCGCTCCGCAGGCCTCGCCCTTGGCGGCAGCCTGCAGAATGCGATCGTGCTCGACGAGACGCGTGTACTCAACAGCGAAGGGCTGCGCTACGACAACGAGTTCGCCAAACACAAGGTACTCGATGCGATCGGCGACCTCTATCTGCTTGGACACCCGCTGATCGGCAAGTACACGGCGTTCAAGTCGGGCCATGCCCTCAACAATGTCGTGTCGCGTGCCTTGCTGCAGCGCACCGACGCGTGGGAGCTGGTCACTTTCAACGCGACGGCCGACGTCCCGAGCGCCTTCCAGGCCTGGCAACTGTTGCCGGCCTGACGCCTGGCGCTCGCGCCGGTCCAGCGTTCACGCTGTGATCATCGTCCGCGTGTTGTTGTACTCGGCGCTGGCCACGATCGCAGGCGCGCTGATCATGTTTGTCATCAGGCGCGATCGGCGCTACCTGCGCTTCATCGGGCAGGTCGCCAAGTACTCGGTCGTGTTATTGCTTCTCATCTTCATGTTTCTGGCGCTTCGCCGGATGTTCCTGCTGGCCTGATTCCGTACCAGCCGCCCGCTGGGCGAGCCGATGAAGGGCGGCGGCCAAAGGCGACGCGCCTAACGCGTTCGCGGTGGCGTCGAGGTGCGCGGCGGCAGGTGCATCTATCTGTTTTTTCGATGAAATGGTCCTGGATTGCGGCATCGACCGGGCTTGCACGCGCACCCGTATTCCAGTAAATTCGCAGCCTTCGGCGGTAAGGGCGCGAAGCAGGTCCGGAATGCGCTGGCGAAGCAGTGCTGCGGCGGCGCCACTTGTCGTCGACAGTGCAAGTTCGGGCGAGCGGCCGTCGGCAACGGCGACAAACGTCGCCAGCGAAGGGGGTAGCGCCCGCCTGACGCGTGCTTCCAGTGCTTGTTCCTGGTTCCGCCGCGCCAGTAGTTCGGCGAAGACCGATTCGCCGGACATGATTTGTTGGAGGCGGCGCATGGTCGTCGAAGGTCCGCATTTGCCGGCGTGGGGAACCGCGACGCGGCAATCGAAGGGAGAGGCCATTTGAACATAATCTTTGTCTCGGGCGCCACCGCGCGGGCGCGTACGCTCACGCTGGACTGGCGACACTGGTCCGCAGGCGCCGTTTCCCTGTTGGTCCTGTTCCTGTCCTTCACGTTGCTGTTCAACTATGTGACGCTGCGCTACGCAGCATCGATCAATCACCCCCTGCTGCAGGCGATCGTCCTTGCCGACCAACGGCAAGAGGCGCAAAAGACCCAGGAAGTCGTCGAAAGCCATCTCAACCTCTTGGCGGTCAAGCTGGGCGAACTGCAGGCGCAGATGCTGCGGCTCGATGGACTGGGCGAGCGCCTGGCGAAACTGGCCGGCTTGAAGCCCCAGGAACTGCCGCCGATGCTGCAACCGGGCGTGGTACCGGGGCGCGGTGGTCCCGCGCCGACGCTTCACCGCGACCTTTCGCTCGAGGAATTCAGCGCACTGCTTGCGGATTTGTCGCGCCAGGTCGAGCAGGGCTCGGACCAGCTCGGCGTGCTGGAAGCACTGCTGGTAAGCGACTCCGCGAACCGGAAATTCCTGCCTTCCCTGCCGCCGATCGAAGATGGCTGGTTTTCTTCCAACTTCGGGTGGCGAATCGACCCGTTTAGTGGGCAGAAAAGCTTCCACGAAGGCATCGACTTCCCGTCGGATGTCGGCACCGGGATCGTTGCCGCGGCCAGCGGCAAGGTGATCTTCGCGGACGTCCACCCGGCCTATGGTAAAATGCTCGAAATCGACCACGGCAACGGGTTGGTGAGCCGTTACGCCCATTGTTCAAGCTTGCTGGTCAAGGAAGGCGACTTCGTCGTCCGCGGCCAGAAGGTTGGCAAGGTCGGTACGACGGGGCGATCGACCGGGCCGCACCTGCACTTTGAAGTGCGCTTGAACGGCGTGCCGCAAAATCCCGCGCGATTTCTGCAGACGACCGGCTGACGCCAAACCGGGTTCCCGATCCAGCGCTATCGTAAGGGGTGAGGCGGTCCTCACCCCTTGTTTTTCGCCCTGCGGGCGTCAGCTACAGGTTCTATGATCCCCAACATCCTCACCAAGATATTCGGAAGCCGCAACGAGCGGCTGCTCAAGCAGTACGCGCAGGTCGTCCGGGAGATCAACGCCCTCGAACCAGCCCTCGCCAACCTGTCCGATGCTGAACTGAAGGCCAAGACGGCGGCGTTCAAGGAGCGCGTCGCCAACGGTGAGGAACTCGAGGCCGTGTTGCCGGAGGCGTTTGCGGTCGTCCGCGAGGCCGGCAAGCGCACGCTGCAAATGCGCCACTTCGATGTGCAGCTTCTGGGCGGCATGGCGCTGCATTACGGCAAGATCGCCGAAATGCGCACCGGCGAAGGCAAGACGCTGGTGGCCACGCTGCCGGCGTATCTCAACGCGCTGACCGGCAGCGGTGTTCACATCGTCACCGTGAACGACTATCTCGCCCAGCGCGACGCCGACTGGATGGGACGGATCTATCGTTTTCTCGGGCTGACGGTTGGCGTCAATCTGTCGCAAATGGAACACGCCGACAAGCAGGCGGCTTACGCGGCCGACATCACTTACGGCACCAATAACGAATTCGGCTTCGACTACCTGCGCGACAACATGGTCTTCAGCGTGTCGCAGCGCGTGCAGCGCGATCTCACCTACGCCATCGTCGACGAGGTGGACTCGATCCTGATCGACGAAGCGCGCACGCCACTGATCATTTCCGGTCAGGCGGACGACAACATCGACTTGTACTATCGTCTCAACGAACTGGCGCCGAAGCTCGTTCGCCAGGCCGACGAAGCCGCGCCAGGCGACTACTGGGTCGACGAAAAAGCGCATCAGGTGCTGCTGTCGGAAGCAGGGCACGAGCACGCGGAAAACATCCTTGGGCAGGCCGGGTTGCTGCCCGCGGGGAGCAGCCTCTACGACGCGCACAACATCTCCCTGATGCACCATCTGTACGCGGCGCTGCGCGCGCACTCGCTGTTCCATCTCGACCAGCACTATGTCGTGCAGAATGGCGAAGTGGTCATCGTCGACGAATTCACCGGGCGCCTGATGTCGGGCCGGCGCTGGTCCGACGGGCTGCATCAGGCGGTCGAGGCCAAGGAAGGCGTGCCGATCCAGCGCGAGAACCAGACGTTGGCGTCGATCACCTTCCAGAACTACTTCCGCATGTACGACAAGCTTGCGGGCATGACCGGCACCGCGGATACGGAAGCCTTCGAATTCCAGCAGATCTATCACCTCGAGACGATGGTCATTCCGACCAACGTGGCGATGATCCGCAAGGACGAAAACGACCTGGTGTTCCGCACCTTCAAGGAAAAAGTCGACGCCGTCATCACCGACATCAAGGACTGCCACGAGCGCGGGCAGCCGGTGCTGGTCGGCACGACGTCGATCGAGAATTCGGAATTGCTCTCGGGGTTTCTCGAGAAGGAAAAGCTAAAGCACGAGGTCCTCAACGCGAAACAGCACGCGCGCGAGGCGGAAATTGTCGCGCAGGCCGGCCAGCCGAAGGCGATCACGATCGCCACGAACATGGCGGGCCGCGGCACCGACATCGTGCTCGGCGGCGCCGTCGAGCCGCAGGTGCTTCTGCTGCGCGAGGACGAAGCGCTGCCGCAGGCCGAGAAGGAATTGCAGATCGGCAAGCTGCGCGGCGCTTGGCAGGTGCGGCACGACGCGGTGATCGCGGCGGGCGGCCTGCACATCATCGGCACCGAGCGGCACGAATCGCGGCGCATCGACAACCAGTTGCGCGGCCGGTCCGGCCGCCAGGGCGATCCGGGCTCTTCGCGCTTCTACCTCTCGCTCGAAGATCCCCTGCTGCGCATCTTCGGCGGCGAGCGACTGTCCGGCATCATGCAGCGCCTGAAGATGCCCGAAGGCGAGCCGATCGAGCACCCGATCGTGAATCGCTCGATCGCCAAGGCGCAGAATCGTGTGGAAGCGCGCAATTTCGACATTCGCAAGCAGCTCCTTGAATACGACGACGTCGCCAACGATCAACGCCGCGTGATCTATCAACAGCGCAACGAATTGCTCGGCACCGAGGACATCTCGGAGACGATCCGCAACATGATCGCCGGACAGGTCGAGGACACGGCGAGGCTGCATGTGCCGCCCGAATCGGTCGAGGAACAATGGGACGTCGCCGCGCTGGAAACGACGCTGGCGAGCGACTATCAGTTGCAGGCACCCATCGGCGAGTGGCTCAAGTCGGAACCCGAGTTGTCCGACGATACCCTGCGCGAACGCGCCTGTGACCTGGCCCTGAAGCAATACGAGAGCAAGCTTGCCCTGGTCGGCGCGGACACCTTCCACCAGTTCGAGCGCAACCTGATGCTGACCACGCTGGATCAGCACTGGCGCGAACACCTGGCGGCGCTCGATCATCTGCGCCAGGGCATTCACCTCCGCGGCTATGCGCAGAAGAATCCGAAGCAGGAGTACAAGCGCGAAGCCTTCGAGCTGTTCTCCGAAATGCTCGACCGGATCAAGCACGATGTGGTGAAGATCGTGCTCACGGTACAGGTGCGTTCCGAGGAGGACGTCAAGGCTGTCGAGGAAGCGCCGGCGGTGTCGAACGTTCGCTATCAGCACGCCAACTACGACGAGGCGCTGGCAGCCAAGCCCGACGATCCCCCGCCCGCGACTGCGAGCGCGACGGCCACCGCGCCGCCGTTCCAGCGTGCCGGGCAGAAGGTTGGGCGCAACGATCCTTGTCCCTGCGGTAGTGGTAAAAAATACAAGGTCTGCCACGGTCGGCTTGCGTAAAGCTGCTGCGGGGGAACATGCCGGTCAACTACACTCCGCCGTCGCCCGAATCGCTGCTGCCGGTGGCAGGCGTCGAACTCGGCACGGCGGCAGCGGGCATCAAGAAGTGGACGCGCGACGACGTCGTGCTCATCGCGCTGGCGGAAGGCGCGCGGGCTGCGGGCGTATTTACTCAGAACCGGTTCTCCGCCGCACCGGTGATCGTCTGCCGCGAGCATCTCGCGCAGGGTGGCGCCAGCCGTGCGCTGCTGATCAATGCCGGCAATGCCAACGCCGGCACGGGTGAACGCGGACTCGCCGATGCACGCGGGACCTGCGCCGCGGTCGCCCAGACGCTCGGCTGTTCGGCGCACGAGGTGCTGCCCTTCTCGACAGGCGTGATCATGGAGCCGCTGCCGGTTGAGCGCATCGTCGCCGCTTTGCCCGTCGCTCGCGGGGCGTTGTCGCCCAGCAATTGGCATGCGGCGGTGCGCGCGATCATGACCACGGACACGGTGCCTAAGGCCGCGTCGCGCCGCATCCTCGTGGACGGCGCGCAGGTGACCGTGACCGGCATGGCCAAGGGAGCGGGGATGATCTCGCCGAACATGGCGACGATGCTCGGCTTCGTCGCCACCGATGCGCCCATCGCCGCCCCGTTGTTGTCGGCGCTGGTCGGCGACATCGCGGACGCGTCATTCAATCGCATCACGATCGACGGCGACACCTCGACCAACGACAGCTTCGTGCTGATCGCGACGGGGAGGGCGAAAGTTGCGCCGATCGCGAGCGGCGACGATCCGCGCCTGGTTGCGGTACGCGCCGCGCTGGACGGCGTGGCGCAAGAGCTCGCGCAGGCTATCGTGCGCGATGGCGAAGGCGCGACCAAGTTCATCTCGATCGTGGTCGAAGGCGGTCGCGATGTCGACGAATGCAACCGCATCGCGCGCGCCATCGCCAACTCGCCGCTGGTCAAGACCGCATTCTTCGCGTCCGACCCGAATCTCGGGCGCATCGTTTGTGCCATCGGCAACGGCGCCGCCGCCGACCTGGACCCCGCGCGTGTATCGTTCTGGCTCGACGACACGCTGGTCGTTCTCGATGGGGGGCGCGCGGAGTCGTACCGCGAGGAAGACGGGCAGCGCGCGCTGGCGAAGGCCGAAGTCGCCATTCGCGTGGCGATCGGACGCGGCAACGCGCAGGCGACGGTATGGACCTGCGACTTGTCGCACGAATACGTCAGCATCAACGCCGACTACCGTAGTTGATGGCTGCCAAATCCGAACGGGAATCGCTGCAGGCGCTGCTCACGCGGGCCGAGACGATCCTCGCGCGGCTGGAAGGCATATTGCCTCCAACGCCGCCTGCGCCCGACTGGCACGCCCGCGCGTTTCGCTGGCGCAAGCGCGGTCAGCGCGGGTACCTGCAGGCCGTCGTACATCCACATACGATTCGCGTCGACAATCTGGTCGCCATCGACGAGCAAAAGCGCCAGATCGACGAGAATACCCGCCAGTTCGTCGCCGGCCTGCCGTCGAACAACGTGCTGCTCACGGGCTCGCGCGGCACCGGCAAGTCGTCGCTGGTAAAGGCGATGCTCGCCAAGTATGGCGCCAAAGGCCTGCGGCTCATCGA
The DNA here is from genome assembly GCA_963726915.1 of uncultured beta proteobacterium. Lineage (GTDB taxonomy): Bacteria > Pseudomonadota > Gammaproteobacteria > Burkholderiales > Casimicrobiaceae > PALSA-1003. Next base: position 267,868 of record CAVSEA010000025.1, on the reverse strand, counting down.
GGTGGACAAGAGCGACCTGGTCGATCTGCCGGACATCGTCGAGCCCGTCGCGGGTCGCCCCGAGCGTTTCATCGTGTTTTGCGACGACCTGTCTTTCGATGCCGACGAGCCGGGATACAAGGCGTTGAAGGTCATGCTCGACGGCACCATCGCCGCACCGTCGTCCAATGTGCTGATCTACGCGACCTCGAACCGCCGGCACCTGATCCCCGAATACTTCAGCGAAAACCTGGAGACGCGGCACATCGGCGAGGAAGTGCATCCTGGCGAGTCGGTGGAGGAGAAGATCTCGCTGTCCGAGCGCTTCGGGTTGTGGATTTCCTTCTATCCATTCAGCCAGGACGACTTTCTGGCGGCGGTCGACGGCTGGTTGCGCTTTCACGATGTGCCCGCGCCGCGCGATGCGGCTTCGCGCGAAGCCTTGCATCGTGCCGCGATCCAATTCTCGCTCCAGCGCGGATCGCGCAGCGGGCGCATCGCCTGGCAATTCGCGCGCGCGCACGCCGGGGCACGCGCGCTCAAGGCCGGCAAGCACGCGTGAGCGGCACATCGCCGGTTCGTGTCGCGGTGGCGGTGATCCTGCGGCACGACGGCGCGGTCCTGCTGGCACAGCGTGTGACTGGTACCCCGTACGCCGGCTACTGGGAGTTTCCGGGCGGCAAGCTCGAACCCGGCGAAACTGCCGCGCAGGCACTCGCTCGCGAGTTGCATGAAGAACTCGGCATTGAAGTCACGCACGCAACACCATGGATCACCCAGCGCTACGAGTATCCGCATGCGCACGTGCAGCTGGAGTTCTTCCGGGTGCACGCGTGGCAGGGCGAACCCTGGGGCCGCGACGGTCAGTCGATCGCGTGGCAGACGCCTGGTGCGTTTGACGTCGCGCCGTTGCTGCCCGCCAATTCGGTCGTGCTGCGCGCCCTGATGCTGCCGCCGGTGTACGCCATATCGATGGCCGAGGAATTGGGCGACGACACGTTTCTGGCGTGTGCCCGCGTTGCGATCGACAACGGTCTGCGCCTGATCCAGTTGCGTGAGAAATCGATGCCGCCTGAGCAACTCGAACGGCTCGCTGAGCAGCTATGCACGATGGCGAGACCGCGCGGCGTCCGCGTCCTGCTCAACGGCGAGGTCGACGCGGCGCGTCGCCTGGGTTGCGACGGCGTGCATTGGACCACCGCGCGCTTGGCAGTGGCGCAGGTGCGACCCGATGACATGCTATGCGCCGCATCCTGCCACGACGCCGGCGAGCTGGCGCGCGCTGCGCGGCTCGGCCTCGATTTCGTCGTGCTCGGCCCGGTCAAGGCCACGCCAACGCACGTCGATGCGGCTCCGCTCGGTTGGGGGCGCTTCGCCGAACTGGTGCGCGCAACGCCGATCCCGGTCTACGCGCTGGGCGGACTCGGCCGCGGCGATCTCGACACGGCGATGATGCACGGTGCGCACGGCATCGCGCTGCGCCGCGCGGCGTGGCTCAGCTAATTGCCCCTGGAAGCCGGTGCTTCACTCGATCACCTCGTCAGCGCGAAGCAGCATCGACTTCGGAATCGTAAGGCCAATCGCTTTGGCGGTCTTCAGGTTGATGACAAGTTCGAGCCTCACCGGTTGCTCGACCGATAGATCAGCCGGTTTCGCACCCTTGAAGATCTTGTCCACATAGGACGCGGCGCGCCGGTAGTTGTCGGTGCCGTTCGTCCCGTAGCTCATCAGCCCGCCGGCCTCGACGTAGTACCGGTTGCCGAAGATCGACGGTATTCCGTATTTCATCGCCAGCTCTGCGATCAGCTGTCGGTGCACGCCGAAAAATGGGGCGGCACCGACGATGAGGGCCTCGGCGTTCTCACGGGCCATCATTGCGAAGGCATTCTCGATCTCCTGCGGGGTCGATGCTTCGGCCACCAGTGTCTTCACTCCCGCCTTCCGCGCGCCGGCCTGGACGCTGTCCAAAATTGCACGGTAGGTCGTGCTGGTGGGGGTCACCAGCAGCCCGACGCGGGAAAGCTTGGGCAACACCGAGAGCAGTAAGTCGACATCCTTGGCACCGGTATCGCCACCCATGTTCGAGAGACCGGTGATATTGCCCCCAGGCCGCGCCAGGCTCTGCACGAACCCGCTACCTACAGGGTCGCCGGTGGTTGCCATGACAATCGGAATCGTGGTGGTCGCTTTCTGCGCCGCACCGATCGCTGCCGACGCCACCGCGACGATGACGTCCACTTTCAACTGCACGAGTTCTGCAGCCATCGCTGGCAAGCGCTCGAAATTGCCATCGGCGATGCGCCATTCGATGACCAGGTTCTTGCCCTCGACATACCCGAGGTCCCGCATTCCTTTCAGGAACGCGTCGGTGTTTTTCGCGTTGAGGGAGGCAGGGGTCAGCGACAAGAAACCGACGCGCCAGACTTTGTTGGATTGCTGCGCAAATGAGGTGTGCGGGCTGGTTGCTACGCCCAGCGCAACGAGCGCGCGTATCGTGTCACGCCTGTTCATTCGATCACGTTCCCGTTATGACTGGTCGGGAGCGGAGCCGGATTCCTCGGCATCGTCGGGGTCCTCGGCGATCGGTACGCGGTACGACTCGCTCGCCCATGCGCCGAGATCGATCTGCTTGCAGCGCTCGGAGCAAAACGGGCGAAACGGATTCTGCGGACCCCACTCGGCAGGTTTTCCGCACTGTGGACACGCGACGACGCGGGGTTTGCTCATTGCACAGGCCGGGCTTCAGCCGAGGGCGAGTTCCAGTACGCGGGCGACGTGCAGTGCATTGCGTCCGGCACCATCGCTGATCTGATGGCGGCAACTGAAGCCGTCGGCGACGATCATCGACGACGGCGCTGCCGCGCGCACCGCGGGCAGAAGCGCAAGTTCGCCCATCGCCATCGATATGTCATGGTGGCGTGCCTCGTAGCCGAAAGACCCCGCCATACCGCAGCAACTCGAATCGATGGTGCGCGTGGTCATGCCGGGAATCCAGCCCAGGACCTCGGCGACCGGCTTCATCGCAGCGAACGCTTTCTGATGGCAGTGGCCATGGACAACGGCTTCGGTCGCCGGTGAATGCTTCAGTGCCAGCGCGAGGCTGCCCGCGGCTTTCTCGCGCACGAGGAACTCTTCGAACAGAAGTGCGTTCGCTGCCAGCAGTTGCGCGTCGGTGCCGAAGCCGTAGTCGAGGAACTCGTCGCGCAGGCCGAGCAGGCACGACGGTTCCAGTCCGACGATGGCAACACCGCGTCGCACGTAGGGTAGCAGCGCGTCGAGCGTGCGGCGCGCCTCGGCTCTGGCATCGTCGACCATGCCCGCGGAGAGAAACGTGCGTCCACAGCATAGCGGGCGATCGCCGATTACGGCATTAGTGTGCACGGTATAGCCCGCGGCTTCGAGGACGGTGCTTGCCGCTTGCGCATTTTCGCGCGCGAAATAGTTGGTAAAGGTGTCGACGAACAGCAGCACTTCCTTGGTCGGTGGTGCAGCCGGAACAGCACGGGACCCGCGCTCGCGCAGGAAATCACCTTGCCAGCGCGGTAGTGCTCGCCGCGCCGAGATGCCGAGCCAGCGCTCGACGATACGCGCCGCCCCGGGAATCCGGTCGCGCAGCGCAGGCAGCCAGGGCACGCGGCTGACGATCGGCGCGTAGCGCGGCAGAAGCGCGATCAGACGTTCGTGCAACGCAACACCATGGCGTTCCGCGTGCGCCGCCAGCGCTTCGATCTTGAGCTTGGCCATGTCGATGCCAGTGGGACATTCGCGCTTGCAGCCCTTGCACGAGACGCACAGGTCCAGCGCCTCGTGCACCGCCTCGCCCGCAAGGTCTTCGCCCTCGAGCTGACCCGAAAGCGCGAGGCGCAGCGTATTGGCGCGCCCACGCGTCGTGTGCTGCTCGTCGCGCGTGACGCGATAGCTCGGGCACATCGTGCCGGCGTCGAACTTGCGGCAATGCCCGTTGTTGTTGCACATCTCGACTGCCATGCCGAGTCCGTGCGCAGGGTCGCCGCCGGTGCCTGGCCCGCTTTCACGCGCGGTGAGCGGGTCGCGCTCGACATCCCAGGCCCGCCAGTCGAGCTTGGGCTCGAACGCGGCACGCCGGTAGGCCGGCGGAAAGCGGAAAAGCGACGCATCGTCCATCTTCGGGGTGCTAACGATCTTGCCCGGATTCATGCGGTTGGTCGGGTCGAACAGCGCCTTGATTTCGGCAAAGGCGTTGTTCAGCCTCGGTCCGAATTGCCAAGCCACCCACTCGCCGCGGCAGAGGCCGTCGCCGTGTTCGCCGGAGTAGGCACCCTTGTATTCGCGCACCATTGCCGACGCTTCCTCGGCGATGGCTCGCATCTGCGCTGCGCCCTGGCGCCGCATGTTGAGGATTGGCCGCACGTGCAGCGTGCCGACACTTGCGTGCGCATACCAGGTGCCGGTAGTGCCATGTTTGCGGAAGACTTCGCTCAGGCGCTCGGTGTACTCGCCGAGATGCTCGAGCGGCACAGCGCAGTCTTCGATGAACGACACCGGCTTGCCGTCGCCTTTCATCGACATCATGATGTTGAGCCCGGCTTTGCGCACTTCCCACAATTCCTTTTGCGGCCGCGGCTCGGTCATGCGGACGACGGCATTGCACAGGCCCAGGTCGCCCAGGAGTTCGGACAAGCGGTCCAGCCGCGTTGACAGCTCCGTTGCGTCGCTGCCGGCAAACTCGACCAGCAGTATCGCCGCCGGCTCGCCGATCAGTGCGCGATCGATGACCGGACGAAACGCCGGATTACCTCGCGCGAGATCGATCATCGTGCGATCGACGAGTTCGACCGCGGTGGGCTCCAGCTTGACGATGTGCTGCGTCGCTTCCATGGCCGACCGAAAGCTCGGGAAGTTGACGACGCCAAGCGCGCGATGTGCAGGCAGCCGTGAGAGCTTGACCGCGATGCGGGAAAAGTACGCGAGCGTTCCTTCCGAGCCGACCAGCAGATGCGCCAGATTCACCGACCCGTCGTCGGTGTAGGGCCGGATGCTTTGCGGCGCGTACATGTCGAGGTTGTATCCGCCGACGCGGCGCAGAACGTGCGGATACATCCTTTCGATCTCGTCTTTTTCGCGCGCACCGATGACGGCGAGGGCATCGACCAGGGCGCCGCTCCGGCCCGAGCGCGACATCGCGGCAGTGGGTCCGAAAGTCACTTCGCTGCCGTCGGCGAGGATGGCGTCGATGCCGGAAACGTTGTGCACCATGTTGCCGTACGCGATCGAGCGCGACCCGCACGAATTGTTGCCGGACATGCCTCCGATCGTCGCCTGCGCCGACGTGCTCACGTCGACCGGCAGCCAGAGGCCGTGCGACTGCAGGTGGGCGTTGAGCTGGTCGAGCACGACGCCCGGCTGCACCGTCGCCGTCATCGCCTCCCGGTCGACGGCGAGGATGCGGTTGAGCGACCGGCTATGATCGATGACCAGAGCCTCGCCGACCGTCTGCCCGCATTGCGAAGAGCCGGCGCCGCGCGGCAGCACGGGCACATTCAGGTCGCGCGCGACGGCGAGCGCGGACTTCGCATCGTCCTCGTCGCGCGGCACGACGACGCCGATCGGGAAGATCTGGTAGATCGACGCGTCGGTCGCATAGCGACCGCGCGAGGCGGCATCGAACAGCACCAGGCCGCGGCATTCGGCACGAAGGCGCCGCGCCAACTGCGATGCGTCTGCTGCCCGCTGCAAGCGGCGATCCAGCACGACGGGTCGTTCGATGGGAGCGTTCATTCCGGGCGATCCGTGCTTGCGCTACAATGACAATATACCAAGCTGTTCCTGCCCTCGGTGGACAACCTCATGCTGCGACTGAACGATCACCCCAGCGGCCGACATTTCCTGCAGATCCCCGGCCCTACGAGCGTGCCCGATCGCGTTCTGCGTGCGATCGATCAGCCGACGATCGACCACCGCGGGCCCGAATTCGGCCGCCTCACGCTGGAGACGCTCGATCGGATGAAGCAGGTATTCCAGACCGAGAGCCCAGTCATCATCTACACCGCGTCGGGAACCGGGGCGTGGGAAGCGGCGCTGGTCAACACGCTGTCGCCGGGCGACCGCGTGTTGATGTTCGAAACCGGACATTTCGCGATGCTGTGGCGCAAGATCGCCGACCGGCTCGGCCTCGTCGTCGACTTCGTTCCCGGCGACTGGCGCACCGGCATCGACCCTGCCGTCGTCGAAACCCGGCTACGCGAGGACAAGACGCACGCGATCAAGGCGGTGCTCGCCGTCCACAATGAAACGTCGACCGGCGTAACCAGCCGCATCGCCGCGATCAGGCAGGCGATCGACCGCGCCGGTCATCCGGCGCTGTACATGGTCGACACGGTCTCCGGGCTCGGATCGCTCGATTACCGTCACGCGGCATGGGGTGTCGACGTAAGTGTCGCCGGCTCGCAGAAGGGATTGATGTTGCCGCCAGGCCTGTCCTTCAATGCCGTCAGCGACAAGGCGCTCGCCGCCAGCAAGGCCTCGCGCCTGCCCAAGTCCTACTGGGGCTGGGACGACATCATCGCCATGAACCGCACGGGTTACTTTCCTTACACGCCGGCAACCAACATGCTGTACGGGCTGCATGAAGCGGCGGCAATGCTGCTCGAAGAAGGACTCGACAACGTCTTCGCGCGCCACCAGCGGCACGCGGAAGCGACGCGCCGCGCCGTGCGTGCCTGGGACCTCGAAATCCTGTGCCGCAATCCGGTCGAATACAGCGGCGTGGTCACCGCGGTCATGATGCCGGAAGGCTACGACGCCGACGCCTTACGCCGCGAGATCCTTGCGCGCTACGACATGTCGCTGGGCATGGGTCTGGGCAAAGTGGCAGGGCGCGTGTTTCGCATCGGACATCTCGGCTATTTCAACGACCTGACGCTGTGCGGAACGCTGTGCGGCGTCGAGATGGGTCTTGCGGCGATGCAGGTGCCGCACAAGCAGGGCGGCGTCGGAGAGGCGCTCGCGTACCTGGGCGAGCGCAGTGTACAGACCGCAGCTGCTGCACCGAGACGCGTCGCATGATCCGAGCGTCTTCTGTTTGGGGTTGCTCCAGAACGGCGCAACGTTCGAATTGATCGTCTGCAGCAATGGAAGAATGCAAATCAGTTCGTAGAGTCGGCGCGACTCTATTAGCCAAGAGGAGGATCTCGAAATGAACAGGTTCGTCAAAAAAGCAGCCACGCTGGCGATCATTCTGGCCAGCGGCACGACGCTCGCGTGGGAGCCTACCAAGCCCGTCGAGATCGTGGTGGCCGCCGGCGCTGGCGGGGCATCCGATCAGATGGCGCGAATGATGCAGGCGGCGATCCAGAAGAACAAGCTGATGAATCAGCCGATGGTCGTGTCATTGAAAGGCGGTGCGTCGGGCGCCGAGGCATTGATGTACATGAAGTCCAGCGAAGGCGATCCCAACAAGGTGCTCATCGCGTATTCGCTGATCTACATGCTGCCTCTGGCGGCGAAGATTCCGTTCAACTGGCGCGACCTCACTCCGGTCTCCGTCATCGCGCTCGACCAGTTTGTCCTGTGGGACAACACTACGCTGCCGTTCAAATCGGTAAAAGAGTTCGTGGCGGCGGCCAAGGCTGCCGACCCGCCGTTCAAGATGGGTGGAACGGGCTCGAAGCGCGAGGATCACGTCCTCACCGTTTTCATCGAGAAGAAGACCGGCGCCAAGTTCGCGTACCTGCCCTATAAATCGGGTGGCGAGGCCGCGACCCAGCTCGTCGGCAACCACACCGCCTCCAACGTCAACAACCCCTCGGAAAATCTCGAAGTATGGCGCGCCGGCCAGGTACGGGCACTGTGCGTGTTCGACAAGGAACGAATGGCATACAAGGCAAAAGTCACCGACACGCAGTCGTGGAACGACATACCTACGTGCAAGGAAGAAGGGCTCGACGTCCAATATCTCATGCTGCGCGCCATGTTCCTTCCCGGCAAGGTGACCCCGGAACAGACTGCGTTCTATGTCGATCTGTTCAAGAAACTGACGCAGACCGCGGAATACAAGGACTACATGGAAAAGCAGGCGCTCAAGCCGGTATTCCTCGCCGGCAAGGACATGCTGACCTTCCTCGAGGAAGACGACACACTGAACAAGGGCCTGATGAACGAGGCTGGCTTCGTCGCCCCGTAGTCCGAAAAAATTGGGCGTTGCAGCTTCCGGCCGCGCATCTCCGATGCGGGGCGGAGGAATTCCTGTGCGACGAGTCCTTCCATGAAAGTCACCATGTCGGAATCCAAGACTGAAATCGTTGTCGACGATCCGAGCGCGCCGAGCGATAGCTCGCCCGCGGTGACCACCACGCGCACGGTCGAAGTGATCGTGTATCTGGCGCTGCTCGCGCTGGCGCTTCTCCTGGGCTTCGACAACTGGCGCAGCGGAATGGGGTGGGCGAAGGACGGCCCTCAGTCGGGATATCTCCCGTTCTATTTGTGCGTCGTACTCGCGGGCGCCTCGCTGTACGGCCTGGGCGTTGTGTTCCTGCGGCGGACCAAGCCGGCGACCACCTTCGTCACCCGCGACCAGCTTCGGCGCGTACTGCAGGTGTTCGTCCCGACCTTTTTGTTCTGCCTTCTGACGCAGTGGCTCGGTCTTTACGTCGCGAGCTTTCTTCTGGTCGCGGGTTTCATGCGGTTCATCGGGCGCATCGCGTGGTGGAAATCGCTGCTGACGAGCGTCCTGTTCGCGGTCATCATGTTTGCGACCTTCGAGGTGGCGTTCGACGTCATCATGCCCAAGGGTCCGCTGGAAGCCGCCTTCGGCTTCTAGGGGCGATAACGATGGAAGCCGTCACCCTCCTGCTTCACGGCTTCGCCGTTCTGATGACCTGGAAGACGCTGTCGCTGATGATGGTCGGCCTGGTACTCGGCATTTTCGTCGGCGTGCTGCCGGGGTTGGGCGGACCGAACGGTGTCGCGATCCTGTTGCCGCTGACCTTCACGATGGACCCGACCTCCGCCATCGTGATGCTTTCGTGCATCTACTGGGGCGCTCTGTTCGGCGGGGCGATTACCTCGATCCTGTTCAACATTCCCGGCGAGGCGTGGTCGGTGGCGACGACCTTCGACGGCTATCCGATGGCGCAACAGGGAAAGGCCGCGGAGGCACTCACCGCTGCGTTCACGTCGTCATTTATCGGCTCGCTGGTCGCGGTACTTTTGATCACGTTTCTCGCACCTCGGATCGCGAGCTTCGCATTGCGGTTCGGGCCGCCGGAATTCTTTGCCGTCTATCTGCTGACCTTCTGTTCGTTCGTCGGCCTGGGGCGCGAAGAGAAGCAAAAGACCATCATCTCGATGACGGTCGGGCTCCTGCTGGCTGCCGTCGGCATGGACACCGTATCCGGCCAACTGCGCATGACCTTCGGCTTTGACCCGTTGTTGCGTGGTGTCAATTTCCTGGTTGCAGTCATCGGGTTGTTCGGCATCAGCGAGATCCTGCTGACCATGGAGGAGCGACTCGCGCTGCGCGGCCATTCGGCCAAGATCAGTCTCCGTGTCGTGCTGAAGGTGTGGAAGGACCTGCCCCGCTACTGGGTAACGCTGCTGCGGTCGTCGGCCATAGGTTGCTGGCTTGGCATCACGCCGGGCGGCGCAATCGCGGCTTCGTTCATGGGTTACAACCTGGCCAAGCGATTTTCCAAGGACCCGGAGAGCTTCGGGAAGGGCCGCATCGAGGGCGTATTTGCGCCCGAAACCGCAGCGCACGCGTCCGGAACCGCGGCTTTGCTGCCGATGCTGGCGTTGGGCATCCCCGGCTCCGGGACGGCGGCGATCCTGCTGGGCGGCTTGATGGTCTGGGGACTCAATCCGGGTCCGCTGCTGTTCGTCGAGCACAAGGACTTCGTGTGGGGTCTGATCGCGTCCATGTACCTCGGAAATATCGTCGGGCTCGTGATTGTGCTGACCACGGTACCGATCTTTGCCGCAATTCTTCGCGTTCCGTTCTCTGCGGTCGCGCCGATGATCGTCGTGTCTTGCGCCATCGGCGCCTTTGCCATCCAGAACGCCATGTTCGACGTTTGGCTCATGCTGCTGTTCGGCGTCGTCGGCTACGTATTCAAGAAGATCGGCATACCTCTGGCGCCATTCACGCTCGCCTTGGTGCTGGGCAACCGCAGCGAAGATGCGTTCCGCCTGTCGATGATCGGGGCGGGCGGCGATCTGCGCGTGTTCTGGTCCAATGGTCTCGTGGGAACGATCACCACGCTTGCGCTAGTGTTGCTGATTTGGCCGCTACTTTCGACGGGCGCTGCTCGCATCCGCGGTGCACTCGCGCGGGGCGCAACGTGAACGACGCTGCGCGCGAGCCGATGACGGGCATGCGTTGGGTCGACCCGCTCCGATGTCCGATCTAATCCTCGTCGAGCGCGACGGTGCGATCGCGACTGTCGTGCTCAATGCGCCGGAAAAGCTCAACGCGCTGTCGCAGGCTTCTTGGCGCGAGCTGGGCGCGCGCATGCGGGAGTTATCGATGGACCGCGACTTGCGCTGCATTGTCCTGCGCGGTGCGGGTACCCGCGCCTTCGGCGCCGGCGCCGACATCGCCGAATTTCCCGAGGTGCGCGCAAATTCGGCGCAAGGCAAGGAATACGGCGAGCTCATTGCCTCGACGATGGAAACGATCGGCAATTGCGTCCATCCGACGATCGCGATGATCCACGGCGTGTGCGTCGGCGGCGGGCTCGAGGTCGCGCTGATGTGCGACCTGCGCATTTGCGGCGAGGGCAGCCGCTTCGGCATTCCGATCAATCGCCTGGGATTGACCATGGGTTACGGCGAACTCATGGGGTTGCTCACCGTGGTGGGTGCGGCGACCGCGCTGGAGATACTGCTCGAGGGTCGCGTTTTCGACGCGCGCGAAGCGCAGGCCAAGGGCCTGGTGCAGCGCGTTGTCGCCGACGATCAGGTCGAGACCGAGGCGCGCGCGGCAGCTGCACGCATCGCCGCCGGTGCGCCGCTGGTTGCGCGCTGGCACAAGCAGTTCATCCGCCGCTTGCGGCCGCACGAACAGCTCTCTGCGGCGGAATGGAACGAAGGCTTCGCGTGCTTCGATACCGAAGACTATCGCGAAGGCCTGCGCGCATTCCTGGCGAAGCAATTGCCGCAATTCCGGGGTCGCTGATGGGGCCGCTGGCGGGACTCAAGGTGCTGGAGCTCGCGCACATCATGTCGGGGCCGACAGCCGGCATGCTCCTCGCCGACATGGGCGCCGACGTGATCAAGGTCGAGAAGATTCCCGGCGGCGACGACACGCGCCGCTTTGCGCCGCCGGAGGTCAAGGGCGAATCCAGCGCGTTCCTGATGATGAATCGCAATAAGCGTGGAATCGCGCTGGACCTCCGGCAACCGCTGGCACAAGCGGCGCTGCGACGAATCATCGATGGCGTCGACGTCGTCGTCGAGAACTTTCGCGCCGGCACGATGAACAAGCTCGGCCTCGGATTCGAAGTCCTGCGCCAGAGCAATCCGAGTCTCATCTATTGCGCGGTGTCCGGCTATGGCCTGTCGGGTCCCGACGCCGGCAAGGGCGGCTTCGATCTCGTCGCGCAGGGACTCTCGGGGCTGATGCGCATCACCGGGGAGCCCGGCGGTGCGCCGACCAAGGTTGGGTCTCCAGTCACCGACATCAACGCCGGCATTCTCGCCGCGCTGGGAATCGTCAGCGCCTACGTGCACCGCCTGCGCACCGGCGAGGGCCAGCTGGTCGACACCTCGCTGCTCGAAGCCGGCGTGATGCAGACGTTCTGGCAGAGCGCGATCTTCCTGGGGTCGGGCCGCGAAATCGGGCCGCTGGGTTCCGCGCACCCGCTGACGGCGCCGTACCAGGCGTTCGAGACGCAGGACGGATGGATCACGATCGGAGCTTCGAACCAGGTCAATTTCGAGCGACTGGCGCAGGTGCTGGGCGCGCCGGAGTTGCTTGCGGACTCGCGTTTCCGCGACAACAAGGCGCGCATGGCGAATCTATCGGCGCTGGTCGAACTGTTGACGGAGCGATTCAGGCGCAAACCATCGGCGTCATGGCTCGATGCGCTGGCGGCGGTGGGCGTGCCGGCGGGTCCGGTGCTCACGATCGCCGAGATGCTCGTGCACCCTCAGGTGCGGGCGCGCGACATGGTGGTGACGACGCACCATACGACCGTCGGCGAGACGCAAGCGATCGGCTGCCCGATCAAATTCTCGGCGACACCGGCGAGCGTCACGCGCGCCGCGCCGCTATTCGGCGAAAACACGCGCGAAGTGTTGCTCGAATTCGGTTTCGACGGTGTGGAAATACAGTCGATGATCGACGCTGGTTCCGCCATACAGAGCGGCGGCTAGTGCTGCAACTGCCGCGCAGCAAAGTTGATTGCGTCAATGGTCGCGACTCTGCCCAGGCGAAGACGGGATCACACTACTTCTTGCAGCACCAAAACGTATACATCGATTTGAACGTCTCCGGATAGGCTTCTTCCAGGCTGTGCCACGCCTTAAGATTGGCATTCGGATCGTCGTCCGGAAACATCTGGCTGAAGCGGCGACGCATTCCTTCGTCGCATTCAAACCCGAGGAACCGCAGGCCCAATCGATCTAGACAGTCCGCAATGCGGGGGACGGTGAATTGGTGCTCGCAGACGTGCATGACGAGATCTCGGCAACCGTCAAGCGTGTAGAAATCCGTGAAGGTCAAGACGTTCCTCGCCGGATGGCCATCCGGCAGCCCCGCGATGGCATGGCGGCAGCGTCGAATTCCGTCGGCGGTGTACGGCAGGTCCAGGGAACGGATCAGTTCCCTTGCAGCGCGGATTCCGCCGCGCGCCTTCTCGCTATACAGTGCGATCCGCATGAGTCCGTCGGTTTCCAGAAGATTGACCAGGACTCGCCATCCTTCCATCGGGTCGCTCAGATGGTGGAGCACACCGCAGGACTCGACGACGGTGAATCGTTGTTCCAGCTTGCCGAGTTCGAGAATATCGGCTTGACGATACTTTATGTTTGGAATGTGCAGCGATTCCGTCATGCGTGCCGCGTAGGCCAGGCTCGCCAGGCTCAGATCAATGGCCAGAATTTCGGCGTCGGCGTGCTTCCTCGCGAGTTGAATGGGATGGTGGCCGGTCCCGCACCCGGCGACCAGAATCGACACTGGGCGCGGACGAACGCGAATCTCCCGATCGGGACAGAGTCGCCGCGCGAGGGACTCGATGCTTTCGGCTTTTGGATGCGGCGCACTGATCCAGCGTGGATACGGATTTTCCTCGTATTGCGCCCGCACCGAGAGTGAGACGTTGTCCGCGATGGGTGTCAGCGCCGGTAGTTGCGCCGCGATTTCCCGCTCGCGGCGCCGATGCACAAGTTGCTCCAGGACAATTGGCTGGAACGAATCGCTCCAATCGATGATGGGCTGGTTCAGAATCCGCTCGCAGCCTTCCAGGGTGTGCAGGGATTGGTAAAGCACCAGCACCTGCAGCGTCGGTTCGAGCGACCGGACGCTTCTGGTCGGGTCCCGCAGCGCGGCCTCGATTTCGTCGCGAACAGCGGCCCATCGCCGAATTTCTTCGTCTTCTGCAAAGAAGGCATGTGCGGAGTGGAAGCACTGCCTCGCCAAAGCGCTGACGAATTCTGCCGGCATTGCCAACTCGGAGGCGACAGAGTCCGACAGTACGTCGGTGCGAAGCAGAACATGACGACGTAAATGCGTCAGAACCCGCTCAAGTTCGACATCGATGATCGTCATGCGTGGCAGAACCGCCAGCAACAGCGGGTCGCGCAATAACGAGTGAATTGCAGGGTTGGCGCTCGCAAAGGGATCTTCACGCCGGCGAGTGCAATTCTGCAATAGAGCGAATCCAGGATCGTCCTTCAACAATCCGATGACAATGGGGTTGAGGTAGTGCATGGAGACAGTGTCATCCAGGCACAGACTGAGCAGGACGCTCCGCTCCTTGTCGCCCGCATGTATCAGCGAAGCGCCTGGCAAGGCGTCTACGAGAACCTGCCGCAACCGAGTGTTGGCGGGCTGTCTTGCGGCCGCCTCGAACAACACTTGAAGCGCCTCCGGCGAGCGTCCCTCGAGCCTAAGAATCAATGCGAGGTTGGCATGCGCTTCGACAAAATCCGGCTGAAGGGCCATCGCGCGGCGATAACTGGTCGCCGCGTCTGCATGTCTGCCAAGCTCGTGGAGTGCCAGTCCGAGGTTGTAGTGTGCCTGGTGATGATTGCGCTCAATTGCAAGCACCTGGTGAAAAAACTCGATGGCCGCCTCGCATTGTCCTATCCGGCGCAGGAGGAGAGCCTTGTTCAACAACGCTCCTTCGTAGTGAGCCCGCTGTGCAATTGCGCTCTCGAGCGCAACGACCGCTTCCCCGTCGCGGTCGAGATGCGCCAGCGCTTCTCCCAGGCCTACCCAGGCCTCGGGAAAGTTATTCTTCAGCCGTAGCGCCTCTCGAAACGAGGCCTCGGCCTGCGCATATTCATGGCGCTGCAGGTAGGCGAGGGCAAGGTTGTAGTGGGCTGCGGCGTAGTCCGGGTCTATCGACACTGCTTGTCGGTACGCTGCGATGGCGGCGGCTGGCTCGCCAGCTGCCTGTAGCGCGATACCCAGGCTCATGTGGGCCGGGGCGAACCCGGCGTCCGCCGCGAGTGCCTCACGGTAGCAGCGCATCGCTTCCGAAAGCGCGCCGGATGTCTCTGCGGCGATCCCGTCGTCGACAAGCTGCTGTGCGCGTCGCCGACCATCGCTTGCACCGGATCCTGTATCGGCACGTTTGAACAGGTTTCGAATCGAAAAACTCACGGGCGGCATACGTCAGACGCGAAGGTTGGCTATGTCAAGAACACGACGGGCTGAGTGTCTCAGTTGTTTCGGCGCCGCCAGCGAAATGCGCACGAAGCGGACTTGGCAATGAACTTCAATACGTTATCCTCGCAGGTATTTGGTTATTTTGATGCCACAATACTGCCTGCCTGTCAGGTCGACAATGGGAGAAACGACATGAAGCACGGATTCGCCGTTGGTTGCCTTCTGGTCTTTGCGCTTACGACGCAAGCTGGTGCCGGAGATTGCATCAAGGACCAGTATGGGAACGTAGTGTGCGGAAAGGGGCAGTGCGCGACGGATCAATATGGCAAGGTGCTGTGTGCCAAAGAGGGAGGCGGCGCAATCAGGGACCGAAATGGCGTCGTCAAGTGCGGCGCCGGCTCTTGCGCTTTGGACGATGAGGGGCAAGTGAAGTGTTCGGCACAGCCGGGCGGCGGCGCGGCCATTGACTCGTTTGGCAAAGTGAAATGTCTTCGTGCGTGCCAAGATGCTTCGCCGGAACGCTGCGAATCGGCACGTTAGGGCTCGATCTGCGGCACGCGCGCACGACGATGTATCGCGAAGCCGACGTATTCGGCTCCAGGGGTGTAATGCAGCCCAATCAGGCGGCCCCCGAAGTGCCGCAGCCATGCCGCGCGCTGCGCGTCGACTTGCTGCCTCGCGAACTAACTAACCGGCGATCGCCAGTGGGCTGAATGCCCGCCGGTGGGCATCCGGGTCGAGCGGCGGATTAGGACGCATGGCGGTTAAAGGGCCAACGAAATGCCTCGGGCGAAAGGAGGGCGAGAACGGCGGCAATGACAAACAATCCGGGAACGTCGCCGTAGAGGTGATGAACGTGCATCGGGTTCTGCATTGCCTGAACCGCCATCACCGCACCATGGACGAAAGACGACCAAATGAAGAAGGAGATCAAGCCCAGATGCTGATTCGGGTCGCGAGCGGCAATGAGCAAGAAGACACCCAGGGTCGCGTAAATGGCGATGATCATCTCGAGATATTCCGATCGTCCGCTGGACCACGCCCACCCCGATGGCCAGAAGACCGTGAGCGGGTAGAAGCCAAAAGCAGCAATAACACCGACGATGCGGAGTGCAAGTTTGAGGTGCTTGGGGCGTTCGATTTTGGTCATAGAACCTCCCGCGGTGGTCAAGGCCGGCTGTTCTCAACGAGCGTGGCAATCTGCACGAACTCGACGCTAGGGCGCACACCGTAGAGACCGGCTACCCGCTCGACCAGCTCATCAGTGAAGAACGCTTTCGCTGCGTCCTCTGAATCCCAAACGTAGAAGTTCTCGGCCTCACGCTTTCCGGGATTGAACGTGAAGGCCTTCGAGCGTAGCCCCGGCATTCCTTCGAACCTTACGCGTGCGGTCTCGGCGATCTTCTGCACGGCTCGCTCATCAAAATTGTCTCCATAGCGAAATGTAACGAAAACACCGATCATGTCGCACTCCTTTTGATGTAGTCGTTGAGCCTGAGCGTCCGCATCAAGCGGGGTAATCAAGAGCCCCGCGGCAACGCTGAGAATCGGCAGGACAGATCGCGAGGTCATGTGTCCTCTAGGCGCTACGCATTCGGTCATAGATGGCCGAAGAGCACGGGAGGGGCAAACCGGTCGTTCCGACCGTCAACGTAGACGATCGGAATGCGCGAGAGTTCTTCGTCCGATACGTCTTCCAGGCAACCAATATTGACGCCATACATCACCCCTATGGGCGTTTCGGTTCCCACTCCATAGGCGCGCACGCCGCACATCTTGCAGAAATAGTGTTGGTTTTTCCTCGTGTTGAAAAGATACTGCGTGAGCTCAGACTCTCCCGAGAGGACTCGGAACCCTTGGGGTTTTGCAACTGCTGGCCAAAAGCGTGTTCGCCGGCAGATGGAGCAGTTGCACCGATAGGAATCCTGCGTGAGGTCGAGGTCAGCCTCGAACTTTACGGCACCACAGTGACAACTCCCACGATAGGTTTTCAGCATTCGCGACCTCTGACCGTACACGACGGGTTTCTTGCGGCCTAACGCTTGAGTTCACCCGCGGGCGCCGGCTTGCCGGCGCATGTCGGACAGAGCGAAGGGTTAGGCGGCAGCTTCATTGTTTGCTTTTGCGCTCAAGGAGACAAAAGCCATGACCAAATGGATCACTGCAGAACGCAGCGGACCCATGCTCCGGGTTCTCGAAGACTTGCTCGCGCCTGGCGCCAAGCGCCTCAACTCGCTGAAGGGAGGCGTGGAGATCTTCTGTATGAAAGTCGAGGTGCACAGGAGTCCAATGGCGGTCGAACTTGCGCCGGTCATTGGTCTGAGGTGAAGGCTTGGAACCCGCGGGCTTTTCAAGCAGGCATAGCTCGACGTTGAGGCCATGCAAAACGGCTACGCCGGGCACAGGCTCGGACTTCTTGGAGAAGCCGAACGCGGCGCAGTAGAAGGTAACCCCTTCTGCAAGACTCGGTACGTCGATGCTGATGGAAACTGTGATGGTCATTGGTCCCTCTGCCGACTAACGAACTAGCTAAACGACGACGCTGGTGGGCTGGATGCCTGCCGGCGGGTGTTCGTGCTGACCGCCAGGTCATGCCTCGGCTTCGTCGGGAGCATTTGCTTCGTCCGATGTGGGATACGCGGCAATGCAGAGACTCATGCCCAAGGAGCCCAGCAACGATAGGTCTTCAGCTGTGAGGTCAACCAAGGCGACAAACTGTACTGCATCTCCGACCGTTACACCAAGTGCCAATTCGCAGGACACATTGGCGCCCGAAAGAACAATGCCCCGTGCCTTGCACTCAGCCAAGAACTGACGGATCAAACGAACCATTTCTGCTGGATTTGGGGAGTCGGCGATTGTTGCGGCAAAGCCGGCCGACGCGTGGGCGTCGCCATTGCGCTTGAGGTCTCCCTTCATCCATGTGGAGTCGGGCTCACGGCGAATCGCGTTGCGCAATTCTGCAACGGCCTCAACTTGACCGTTTACCCGGAGTGTCGCGAGATTCATGCGTCAGCCCGCCAGGAAGCAAGCCCCGTAACGTTGGACATGAGGGCGTGCAACAGCAGGCGCAGCCCGATGTTGCGCGGTCCCTTGGAAGGGTTAGGTCGCCAACTCTTTGTACATGACCAAGGCATCGACTAACCCAAGGCGAACGTGGCGGAAAGCACGAGGAAGCGTACCAACTACGTGGAAGCCGAGCCTTTTCCACAAGCGGACCGCGCGTTCGTTCGTGGATACGACCAGGTTGAACTGCATGGCGAGAAAGCCCATAGACACCGCCTCGCGCTGCGAATGCTCGCACATGGCCGAGGCAACGCCTTTGCCCTGAGCCTCAGGCGTGACGACGTAGCCACAATTGCACACGTGTGAGCCGAGGCCAGGTTGGTTTGCCTTGATGATGTACGTTCCCAACAGACTGCCATCGGGCGCACACGCGACATACGTTGCGGCTGGGCCCTCAACCCAGGCTGTGTGTATTTCTGCCTCATTGCTCTCGGGGGAGTAGGCGTAGGTATCGCCAGCTGCGAACGTGGCTTGGAGCAAAGGCCAGAGGGCCGGCCAGTCGGATTCTTGATAGCGACGGACGGAGATCATGGAATGCGACGAAATTGGGCAACCAAATATCTTAGCTCAACCGCGTGCGGAGGCCAAAGGCCTTGGCACGTCGGCTGGAGCGCATGGTCAGATGCCTGCATACGTGGAGCCCTGTCATATCCGTCTCATCGCACTGGCGGTGGTACAGGTGGGTAATACTGAGGTGCTTCTGCGCGATTGAACATTCCGTAGTCGCGCATCACTTCAAATACGCGAAAGTATTCGGTTGTCGAATCGGCAAAAAGTTGTTGGCCAAAGCCGACACCGGCGTCAGGTGAAGGTACGTCAACAAGATGAGCGAATATTCCGGGTCTATAGATGCTCTCGAACACGTCACGTGTCCAAGATGTTCTTGCCGACACGTCTCGATTCCGGGATTCCGATGCAACGACAAAAGTCGGTGGCCGCCTCTTGGGATCGTTGTACGGACTCAGGCGCTCGGGACGCCACGCCATTTTGTTGGGCAGCTCCTCGTGGATGACCTGTGCAATCCGAATGCGGTAGTCCGCAAAGACTTTTTGGCGGCCTGTTTCTTGAACCGTATGGTGTTTTTCATTGACCCGCCAAGCGGTCATGGACGCTTCGTCCTGCCATATCTGATAGGAGAGCAGGAGATCTTTTCGGGTCAAGCTTCTGAATCTGTCGATGAAGAGGCAGCCACCCATGGCCTCGAGGGATGGTTTCAATGAATCCGCGAGGTCCAGATAGCGATCGATTTGCCCTTCTTTGATCTGAACTTCAAAAAATTGCGAAATCATGCCTGTTGGCACCTAAGGAAACGGGCAAACGGGTCAGGCCTTAGATGCGAGCCCACGGTAGACGACTTTGAACGACTCGCACACGACCAGCATGCTAGCACTCGGCTTCTTTCCGATCCGAGTGCACTCGCGGCCAAAGTAAGCCCAATGGCCGGTGCGCCAGTGCTCGAGCGAACCGTCGCCCTCTCCCTCGGTGGCAGCGAACTCTGGACCGACCCGGTCGAAAGGGAGTACCGCAACGGCCGTGGTCTCGATGATGCAAGTCGGCTCGCCGGACCATTGTTCAACGATGCTGAGATGGCCCGGCTTGGGCATTGGCTTGTCGTCGGCTTCGTAAGACCGCAGCAGGCTTGCCGTAGCACACTTCGTTCCGGCGACCACAAGGGCCGCCAGTTCATTTGCCAGCGACTCAGTGTCTCCGAAGTGGAACGACTCATAGAACCGAGCCGACGCATCGCTGCCGGCCACCGACTCGAAACTGGCCCAGAACGCACGGGCTCTTGGCGGTAGCTCGATATTCAACGCCGGGGCCTAACGAAACAAGCCAACGCCGGCGGGCTGAATGCCCGCCGGCGGGCGTCCACGTTGAGCGATAGGTTAGGCGGTGACTCCGGCATAAGCGTGCGAGCTTATCTTCCAAGCAACATGCTACCGAGTTTCCGAAGCTGGCCGATGACTCCTACAGATGACTCCGTGGTAAGTGAGAAGGCCACGATGCTCGCTCCCACGACCATCCAAAGTATACCGAGCACTACAGCGGAGTTCCCCTCGTACACCCGATCGTCTTCCAACTCCGCGGATGCCTTTGTCTTCCTCCGTACTGTGGCAACAATCCCACTGATTATCAGTGCAGCACCCAAGACCGCGCCTGCGACGCTCGTCCAAGTCATAGCTATTCTCTCAACGCAACAGAATCACGACATTAACGCACATCGACGACGCCTGACGAACCAAGCTAACCGGCGCGACGACGGACGGTGCGTATGCCCGCCCAGGAGATGGTGCGGCCTATAGAGGGGCCCACAAGCCTCCGGCGCAGGCCTACCCCTTCCGAGTCGCTCAGAGGAAAAACCAAAGGAGGGGTGGACGGCCGTGGTCCGCCAAAATCTGCATCAAAGATTGCAGAACATCAGGTCGAATTCGACGTCGCCATCGTAGACCGAGCCGCGGTCCATGCCGGCGATGCCCAGGAAGCGGATGTTCAACGCGTACTTGTTGGCGCTGATCTCCGGTACGCAGGGCAGGTCGAGCGCGAGCGACAGGCGCAGAAGTTGCGCGACCTTGGCCGTCGTCAGCATCAGCTGGAACACGCCGCGGTATGCGGTGTGCCGACTCGCCTTGCCGCTTTCGCGCAGCAGACGAAGGATGATCGACAGGCCGTCGAGGATCGGCAGCAGCGGCGCCAGCCACGCCTGCAAATCGTGCTGGCGCGCCGCAGGCTCGTGCTGCAGCCAGTAGTGATAGGCGGGGAGATCGAATTCGCAGACGCCGCCGGGAATGCCGGTGCGCTGCTTGATCGCCATCAGCCATTCGTTTTCGCGCAGGTGTGCGCCGACCTTGCCGGTCTGCGCGAGCAGGCGCGCGTTGACATCGTCGATTTCGTTCAGCAGTTCGGCCAGCGTTTCGCGCTCGATCGCGGGATTGTCCCGTAGCGGCGCCAGCAACTGACGCTGCCGTTCGAGTTCTTGCAGGATGTCGGTCTTGAGGTCCGCGCGCGCAGCGACGTCGGAGATTTCGAACAGCGCGAGCAGCGCCGCATGGTGCGCCGCCGGCGCTTCGGCAGCCACGAAGAACAGTGCACGCGCGTACAGATCTTCCAGGCGCATCAAAGTGCGAATGCGCTCGTTCAGCGGATGTTCGTAACGGATCACGACAGGCGGCCGACGCTCGAAGATGCGACATTCTGCACTAACTTGCGCGCTCGAGGCAGCATTCTGTCAATCCGCATGCGGGCGCTTGGCCGCGGCCGATCGTGCCAGTTCGCGGTAGCGCTGATCCAGCATGGCCACCTGGGGTCCGAGGGCCGTGACGGGGCCGGCATTGTCGATAACGTCATCGGCCCGTGCCAGTCGCGTCGAACGATCGACCTGTGTCGCCATGATCGCGCGTATTTCCGCCTCCGGCATCCCGCTTCGCAGCTTGACCCGGAGTATCTGCTCGGCCTCGGGACAGTCGACGACCAGGATGCGGTCGATCAGAGGCAGCAGGCCCCCGCGCTCGAGCAACAACGGGATTGCGACGATGCCGTAGGGTCCTCGCCACGCGGCGATGCGGCGTTTCGATTCAGCGCTGATCAGCGGATGCAGTGCGCCTTCCAGGCGCGCCCTTGCGGCGGCGTCGGCGAATACGAGGCGCCGCAGGCGCGCGCGGTCGAGTTCCCCGGTAGGCAGCAGCATGTCGGGACCGAACTGTGCGGTGATCGCGCTGAATCCTGCGGCCCCCGGTCTGGACAACTCATGCGCCAGCGCGTCCGCGTCGACGACTTCGATGCCCCGCTCGGCAAAGGCATGGGACACCTGCGACTTTCCGCTTCCGATACCGCCGGTGAGGCCGACGACCAGCGCCAAGATCAACCCGGGAGGTAGAGCGCCAGCAGTGTCTTGCCGAAGAACAGCGCGATCACGCCGGCAATCGCAAGGTAGGGTCCGAAAGCCAGCGGAATCTGGTGGTCGCGGCCCTTGAAGGCGACCAGCGAAATGCCAATGGCGGCGCCGACCACCGACGACAGCAGCACGATCAGCGGCAACATCTGCCAGCCCAGCCACGCGCCCATCGCGGCGAGCAGCTTGAAATCGCCGTAGCCCATGCCCTCCTTGCCGCGGATGAGCTTGAACAACCAGAATACGACCCACAGCGCCACGTAACCGGCGATCGCGCCGATGACGGCGTCGCGCAGGGTGACCGAGGGCACTGCACCGAGGACGTTGGCCAGCAGTCCTGCCCACAGCAGCGGCAGCGTCAGGTTGTCGGGAAGCAGTTGCGTGTCGAAGTCGATGAACGTCAGCGCGACCAGCGTCCACACCAGCACGCACGCGCCCAGCGCGGCCGGCGTCGTCCCGAAGCGCAGGACCACGCAAACGGTAAGCACGGCCGTCAACGCCTCGACCAGCGGGTAGCGTGCGGAAATCGGCGCCTGGCATCCGGCGCAACGCCCGCGGAGCAACAGGTAACTGACCACGGGTATGTTTTCGAGTGCCCCGATCGGGCGACTGCACGATGGGCAGCGCGAGCGGGGAACCAACAGGTTGTAGGTCGGCTCTTCCGCGGGCGCCGTTCCGGCGAGTTCCGCGCATTCTTTGCGCCAGCCCCGCTCGAGTATCTGCGGTAGGCGGTAGATCACGACATTCAGGAAACTGCCGATGCACAGGCCGACCAGCGCTGCGACCAGAAGTAGAGGCAGTGAAATCGCGGTCATCGGTCAGGATCGGTGCTGCGCTGAAACGGCCGGCATGACGCGGCCGTCGGTTTCGGATGAGTCAGGCGCGGCGTGCGCCCTCGCGCCGCCGCGCGAGGATGCGCGCTGCGGCGCCAACAGCGGTTGCGCGAGTATCAGACGACTTGTCCGAGCTTGAAGATGGGCAGGTACATCGCGACCACCAGGCCGCCGATGACCACGCCAAGGAAGACGATGATGATCGGCTCGAGCAGGCTCGACAGCGCGGCCACTGCATCGTCGACTTCGCGTTCGTAGAACTCGGCTACCTTGGACAGCATGCCGTCGAGCGATCCCGACTCTTCGCCGATCTGCGTCATCTGCGTCACCATGGTCGGGAACAATCCCGTGTTGAGCATGGCGTTGGTGAGGCTGGTACCGGTGCTCACGTCGGTCTGGATCTTGCGCGTCCCGGCGATGAACACGGCATTGCCAGACGCGCCGGCAACCGCATCTAGCGATTCGACCAGCGGCACACCCGCGGCGAACATCGTGGCGAGCGTGCGGGTCCAGCGCGCGATCGTCGCTTTCTCCAGGATGCCGCCGATGACCGGAAGTTTCAGCGATATGCGGTCGACCGCAAAACGAAACGCCTCGGATCGTCGTTGCAGAGTGAAAAAGGCGGTGATCGTGCCGAACATGATCATTGCCATCAGCCACCAGTACGACACGAAGAAATCGGACATGGCCATGACGATCAACGTCGGCGCCGGCAGGTTGGCGCCGAAGTTCGAGAACACCGTCTTGAACGCCGGAATGACCCACACCATGATCACCCAGATGACGACGATGGCGACCACGATCACGGAAATCGGGTAGAAGAGCGCCGACTTGATCTTGCTCTTGATCGCGAGGATCTTTTCCTTGTAAGTCGCTAGGCGCTCGAGAATGCCGTCGAGCATACCGGCGGTTTCGCCGGCGTTGACCAGGTTGCAGTAGAGCGAGTCGAAGTGTCCCGGATGCTCGCGGAAGGCCTGCGACAGGCTCGACCCTGCCTCGACCCGACCTTTGATATCCATCATCAGCCGCGCGAAGCGCGCGTTCTTGTGGCCGCGGGCCACGATCTCGAAGGCTTGCAGCAAAGGCACGCCGGCCTTGAGCATCGTCGCCAGCTGACGCGTGAAGAACGTGATGTCTTTTTCGTTGACGCGGCTGCCGCCCCGGAAAGTCTGCCGACGCAGCTTGGTGATGCGGATGCCTTGCCGCCGCAAATTGGTGGTGACGACGGTTTCGGACGCGCCCTTCATCTCGCCGCGCACGGCGCGATTGTTGCGGTCCATGCCCTCCCACAGGTACGTGAACTCCTTGACGTCCTTGCGTTGGGCCCGGCGGGGTGCGGTGGTTGCGGTGGCCATGGCTATTCCCGTTTCATTGACGTGCGACTACTCGTTGGTGACGGCTTCGATTTCCTCGAGGGAGGTCATGCCCTGCTTGACCTTGAGCAGGCCGGACTGGCGCAGATTGCGCACGCCTTCCTTGCGCGCCTGCTCTGCTATATCAAGAACCGTGCCATTGCGCATGATGACCTGGCGCATGTCGTCGGTGATCGGCATCACCTCGTAGATCCCGGCCCGGCCTTTGTAGCCGGTATTGAGGCAATGGTCGCAACCGACCGGACCGTAGGCCTGCCACGAGCCATCCAGATCTTCCTCCTGGAACCCGGCCTGGAGCAGGGCTTCCGGCGGGATGTCCTCGGCTTTCTTGCACTGCGGGCAGAGCTTGCGGCACAGGCGCTGCGCGGTGATCAGGATAACGCTGGACGCGATGTTGAAGGCGGGGACGCCCATGTTGGCGAGCCGCATCAGCGTCGCCGGGGCGTCGTTGGTGTGCAGCGTGGACAGTACAAGGTGACCCGTTTGGGCCGCTTTGATCGAAATATCGGCAGTTTCCAGGTCGCGGATTTCGCCGACCATAATGATGTCCGGGTCCTGGCGCAGGAAGGCGCGCAGCGAATTGGCGAAGGTCAGCCCCGCCTTCTCGTTCACGTTGACCTGGTTGATGCCCGCCAGCTGGATTTCGGCCGGGTCCTCGGCGGTGGCGATGTTGATGCCGGGCTGATTCAGGATGTTGAGGCAGGTATAGAGCGAAACGGTCTTGCCGCTGCCGGTCGGGCCGGTCACCAGGATCATCCCGTACGGCCGCTCGATCGCTTCGAGCAGCAACTTCTGCTGGTCGGGCTCGTAGCCCAGCGCTTCGATGCCGAGCTTCACGCCCGCCGGATCGAGAATCCGCAGCACGATCTTTTCGCCGAACAGCGTCGGCAACGTGCTGACCCGGAAATCGATCGAACGGCTCTTGGACAGCACAAGCTTCATGCGCCCGTCCTGCGGCACGCGTTTCTCGGAGATGTCGAGCTTGGAGATCACCTTGATGCGCGACGCCATCTTGTCCTTGATGGCGAGCGGCGGCTGGGCGACTTCCTTGAGCACGCCGTCGAGCCGATAGCGGATGCGATAGAACTTCTCGTAGGGCTCGAAGTGGATGTCGGACACGCCGGCGCCGATCGCGTCGAGCAATATCTTCTGGATATACCTGACGACCGGCGCGTCTTCGACCTCCGAACTTTCCTCGTCGCTGGCCTTGTTGCTGCTCTCGATGTCGACGTCGAGCAGGTCGTTGTCGTCGACCAGGTCCTTGAGCGTCGTGCCGAGCGACTCGATGACATGCTCGATGGCCTTGCCGAGCTTGTCGTCTTCGACCACGACGGGATCGACGACGAGATTGAACTTGAACCTGACCTCGTCGAGCGCCTGCAGGTTGGCCGGATCCGAGACGGCGACATAAAGCCGGTTGCCGCGCTTGTGCAGCGGCAGGACGCGGCGCGTCGCCGCGATCTTGGCGTCGACGAATTCCTTGTTGACCTGGTCTAGATCGTAGCTCGTGAGGTCAAGCAGCGGCGCGCTGAAGGCGCGCGATGCAAACACCGCCACCTGAGAGGAACTCATCTTCTTGCTTACCAGGACCTGCTGGACGAAGCCGATGCTGGCGGCCTGCGCCTGCGTCTGCAGCGTATCGGCGTCGTATTCGGTCAACAGGCCGTGCTGGACCATCGCCCGGGCGAGGCCGCTTATCGTTCGGGAGGGAGCCGTCGTTGCCATTGTCGGTCGCCAGGCGCTAAGCGCTTATTCCAGTTGCATAAAAGTTAACTTATTGATGATGCCTGCTCGCCTGTGCTTTGTAAAGACGCCGGGCCGCTGCGGCCGACCGGGGGAAGCAGTCTGACGACCTTGACCGCACGGTCCTGGACCTGCAGGATTTCGACGCCTTGACCGTCCAGCGGGAAGGTCATGCCGGCATCGGGGATTTCGCCGAGCTTTTCGACAATCAGCCCGCTCAGCGTTTTCGGCCCCTCCAGCGGAAATGCGGTCCCAAGCTTGCGGTTGAGGGTGCGCAGCGGCGCCAAGCCGTCGACGATCACACTGCCGTCCGCGGCGCGCTGGTAGGCCTCGGCGCCTCCCGGGGCCTGGGTGGTGAACTCGCCGACGATCTCCTCCAGGATGTCCTCGAGCGACACCAGTCCCTGCAGTTCGCCATATTCGTCGACGACCAGCCCCAGGCGCTGGCGGTCGACCTGGAACTGGTGCAGCTGGGTCAGCAACGGCGTGCCTGCGGGCACGAAGTAGGGTGCCCGCAGGATGGTTCGCAGGTGTTCCGCGTCGAGTTCGCCGGCATGTTGCAGGCGCAGCACCTGCTTGAGGTGGACGACGCCGACGATGTTGTCCATCCCGCCCTCGAACGCCGGCAGGCGCGTGTGGTAGCTCGTGACCAGTTGCTGCGCCAGCAACGTCGCCTTGGTGGCCAGGTCAACGGCCTCGATCTGGTTGCGTGGCGTCATGACGTCGTCGACGGTGATCGATTCCAGATCGAACAGATTCGCGAGCATCGCGCGGTGTTTCCCGCGGAAGTAGTGGCCTTCCAGCACCAGACTGCGAATCTCCTCCTGCGACAGTGCCGTTTCCGCGCCCGGCGTCGGTTGCAGGCGGAATAGCTTGAGCAGGCCCTGGACGAAAAGATTGACGAACCAGACCACCGGAGTCGCGAGGCGCAGCAAAGGCGCGAGCACGTAGCTGACCAAGGGTGCCAACCGGTCGGCATGCGCGGCGCCGAGCACTTTCGGCGTGATTTCCGAAAACACCAGCAGTGCAAAGGAGATGACGATCGTACCGAGCGCGAGCGCGACTTCGCCTTCGCCGAACAGACGCTTGGTGATGACGGCGGTGAGCGTCGCCGCGCCCGCGGCGACGAGCGTGTTGCCGAGCAGGATGACACCGAGCAACTGATCGGTTTTGGCCAGGAGCCCGACGGCAAGCTTGGCGCCGCGCTGACCATGCTTGGCCCGGTGGCGCAGTCGATAGCGATTGACCGCCATCATCGCCGTCTCGGCGATCGAGAAGAACGCGGAGAGGGCCAGCAGGATGGCAAGCGCGATCAGCAGGGTACGAAGTGGGATGTCGTCCATCTACATCGATTCCGCGATGAGCTTGCTGCCGACGTAGGCGAGCAGCAGCAGAATGCTACCTGCCATGATCCAGTTCAGCGCGGTGCGACCGCGCCAGCCGTAGCGCCGGCGCCCGTACAGCAGCGCGCCGAAGACGATCCAGCTCAGCACCGACGACACGATCTTGTTGCTGAACGTGAATGCCGTGCCGAAGACCTGCTCGGAAAACAGCACGCCGCTGATCAGGGTCAGCGTCAGCAGTATGAAACCCGCGGTGACCACTCGAAACAGGAAGCGCTCCAGCGTGAGCAGCGGCGGCAGCGTCGCCGCGCCGGGCTCGGTCAAGCCATGGTGCAGGCGCCGCTCGAGGACGGTCAGGACGAGCGCCTGCAGCGCGGCGACGATCAGCAGCGCGTAGGCAACCAGCGCGACGGCGATGTGCAGCGCCGCCCACGGTTCGGCGGCGAAAGAGAATCGATGCGTACCTGGAATGAACAATGGTAATGCCGCGCCCGCCGCCGCGACCGGGTACGCGATCGCCGCGATACCCGGCAATGCCCGCGACATCGTTCCTAGCCAGGCGATCAAAGCAATGAGACCTTCGACCGCCGACATCGCATTCGGGAGGCTGAGGTCCAGGCCTTCCGGGGTGACGATGGTGTTGGCCAGCAGCAGCGCGTGGCCGCCGATCGCGAAGGGCGGGAGCCAGAACGTCAACGAGGCGGGCGAGGGCGCGTCGCTCGCGCCGGGCAGTGCGAGTCGACGCCATTCGATCCAGGCCGCCGCCAGATAGGCCGCGGCGACCGGCACGTAGAGTAGAATCATCGACGCTTTCATTGCAGCGTATCGAGTGTACACCACGCGCCAGGGCGCTTCCGGCGCAGCGGCAGTGTTCGATACCGACATCCCATGCTGGAAAACCTGACAGAGCGGCTCGGCCGCGTCGTAAAGAGCCTGCGCGGCGAAGCGCGACTCACCGATGCCAATATCGACGACGCACTGCGTGAAGTGCGCATGGCGTTGCTGGAGGCGGACGTCGCGCTGCCGGTCGTCAAGGAATTCATCGCCGCGGTGCGCGCCAAGGCCATCGGGCAGGAGGTGGTCGGGTCGCTGACGCCGGGCCAGGCGCTGGTCGGCGTCGTGCAGCGCGAGCTGTCGGCGTTGATGGGCGGAGCGGCCAAGCCGCTCAACCTCGCGATCACGCCTCCCGCGGTCATCCTGCTCGCCGGGCTGCAGGGCGCGGGCAAGACCACCAGCGCTGCCAAACTCGCGCGACTGCTCAAGGAAGACCTGAAGAAGAAAGTGCTGCTGGTGAGCTGCGACGTCTATCGTCCCGCTGCGATCGCGCAGTTGCAGACACTCGCGGGACAGGTCGGTACCGAATTCTTCGCTTCGCACGCCGGCGAGCAGCCGCGGTTGATCGCGGAAGCGGCGCTGGACTGGGCGCGCAAGCACTATTGCGATGTCGTGATCATCGACACCGCGGGACGACTCGCCATCGACGAAGCGATGATGCGTGAGATCACGGAACTGCACGCCGCGACGCGGCCGATCGAAACGCTGTTCGTGGTCGACGCGATGCAGGGTCAGGACGCGGTCAACACGGCCAAGGCCTTCGCCGTCGCGCTGCCGCTCACCGGCATCGTGTTGACCAAGCTCGATGGCGACGCGCGCGGCGGGGCGGCGCTGTCGGTGCGCAGCGTCACCGGCGCACCGATCAAGTACGTCGGCGTCTCCGAAAAGATCAACGGCCTGGAAGTTTTCCATCCGGAACGCATGGCATCGCGCATTCTCGGCATGGGCGACGTGCTCACGCTGATCGAGGACGCGCACCGGCAGGTGGACGTCGAAGAGGCGCAGAAACTCGCGAAAAAGGTCAAGTCGGGCAAGGGTTTCGACCTCGAGGACTTCAAGGCGCAGATCGGGCAGATGCGCAAGATGGGCGGCATGCAGGGGCTGCTCGACAAATTGCCGGCGGAGCTGGCGCGCGCCGCGGCGAATTCGCAAGTCGACGACAAGGTCATCCGGCGGCAGGAAGGGATCATCAATTCGATGACCCCGGCGGAGCGTGCGAAGCCCGAATTGCTCAAGGCCTCGCGCAAGCGTCGAATCGCCAGCGGGGCCGGGGTCAGCGTGCAGGAAGTCAACCGCTTGCTGGCGCAGTTCGAGCAAACGCAGAAAATGATGAAAATGGTCGCCAAGGGCGGCATGCAGAAGATGCTGCGCGGCCTCAAGGGCGCCCTGCCCGGGCTGCGCTGAGACGCCGCCTTGCCGGCCGGGGCTGCGGCGGGCGGCAGGGGAGAGGTCGCTCCCGCCCATTGCAAAGTTGGTCATTTTCGTCATATAATCAAAGTCTTTTTTCGGCTTCACCAGGAACACACCATGGTTGTCATCCGACTTGCCCGCGGCGGCGCCAAGAAGCGCCCGTTTTTCAACATCGTTGTCGCTGATTCGCGCAATCGCCGCGACGGCCGTTTCATCGAACGCGTCGGTTTCTACAATCCGATCGCCGGCGAAAGCGAAGAAGCGCTGCGACTGGCGCTCGATCGCGTCGAGCACTGGAAGCACAAGGGTGCGAAGTTGTCCGACACGGTCGCTGGGCTGGTGAAGCGGGCGTCCGCCGTCAAGCCTGTAGCGCCGGTGACCGCTGCCTAAGAAGGCAACTGAGTCGGCCAGACCTGCCGAGCAGCGCGCCGGCGCGGACATCGTGGTAATGGGGCGCGTGCTCGGCCCCTACGGCATCAAGGGCTGGCTCAAGGCGAGGCCGTACACCGCGTCGGCCGATACCCTGCTCGATCACGATCGGTGGTGGCTCGCGGCACAAAGTAGAAGCGAGGGCGGACTCGGGCGGGACGCGCACGATGCATGGAAGGAATTTGCAGTGGTGTCGGCGCGCATTCACGCCGACACGGTGCTGGCGGAACTCGAAGGGTTGACCGGCCGGGAAGCGTCGGCAGCATGGCGGGGCGCGTTGGTCGGCATACCGCGCGTGAAACTGCCCAGGTTGCGCAAGGGTGAATACTATTGGTCGGACCTGATCGGCTTCGCGGTCGTCAACCGCGAGAGCCAGGTGCTAGGGACGGTAGCGGGGATGCTGGACACGGCGGCGCATGCAGTATTGCGCGTTGCGGGCGATGACGGTCGCGAGCGGCTCATCCCGCTGGTTCCGGCGTACCTGGTGGCGATCGATCCCGACGCGCGAAGGGTGCAGGTGGACTGGCAGCTGGACTATTGAGGTTGCGACAGGGTCTTGGTGGTTTCAGTGCAAAGGTTTTAGTGCGAATCGAAGTCGTAACGCTGTTCCCGGAAATGGTGCGCACCGCGGCACAGTACGGCGTGACGGGTCGGGCGCTGGAGCGGGGTTTGTGGGCCTTGGATTGCCGCAACCCCCGGGACTTTGCCGGCGACGCCTATCGCAGCGTGGACGATCGCCCGTATGGCGGCGGACCGGGCATGGTGATGCTGGCGGAGCCGCTGGAGCGTGCAATCGGCGCGGCGCGCGCCGCGCACGGCAGTGCAGGCGTTGCCACGCCGAAGGTGATCTGCCTGTCGCCGCAGGGCGAGCCACTGCGGCACAGTCGCGTCGAAGCGCTCGCCGCGGAAGCGGGGTTGATACTGGTGGCAGGACGGTACGAAGCCATCGACGAACGCGTCATCGAGCGCGAAGTCGACCTGGAAATCGCCGTCGGTGATTTTGTAGTGTCCGGCGGCGAGTTGCCGGCGCTGATGCTGATCGATGCGGTGGTGCGGCAGCTTCCCGGCGTTTTGAACGATGCGCAGTCGAAGGTCGAGGAATCCTTCGTCGACGGATTGCTGGATTGCCCGCACTACACGCGACCGGAAGTGTTCGAAGGCGCAGCCGTGCCGGCGATACTCCTTTCCGGCGATCACGCCGCGGTGGCGCGGTGGCGGCGTAAGCAGGCGTTGGGCAGGACGTGGCGGCGGCGGCCGGATCTGTTCGGTGCCAGGAGCTTGACGGACGAGGATGCAAAGTTGCTCGAGGAGTTCAAGCGCGAGCAAGGGTTGGGCAGGACGTAGCGGAAGTCGAAAATAAACCGTGCGCATCAGGCAAGTCCTGCTCTGCGCGCCAGGCCACGGGCCACTGGAAGAAAGGAAGCAGCAATGAACATCATCGATACGCTGGAGAAGGAAGAAATCGCCCGCCTGGGCAAGACCCTGCCTGAGTTCTCGCCGGGCGACACCGTCGTCGTAAGCGTGAGCGTCGTTGAAGGCGAGCGCAAGCGGGTGCAGGCATTCGAGGGCGTCGTGATCGCTAAACGCAATCGCGGGCTCAATTCGTCCTTTGTGGTGCGCAAGATTTCGAGTGGCGAGGGCGTCGAACGGACGTTTCAGACGTACTCGCCGCTGATCGCGAGTCTCGAGGTCAAGCGCAAGGGCGACGTACGTCGCGCCAAGCTGTACTACCTGCGCGAACGTTCCGGAAAGTCCGCGCGAATTCGCGAAAAGCTCGCCCACCACGACGCGAAGCACGACGCCAAGCAGGACCCGAAGCCCGGCGAATAGGCCCGGCTACCGGCAGGACCCAAGGGCGGCCGCCAAGGCCGCCTTTTTTTTGTTCGGTTTGTCGTGACAGCGACCTGCGGGTGGCGATTCCGCGCCAGGTCTGACGTAATACGG
The DNA here is from genome assembly GCA_963726915.1 of uncultured beta proteobacterium. Classification (GTDB taxonomy): domain Bacteria; phylum Pseudomonadota; class Gammaproteobacteria; order Burkholderiales; family Casimicrobiaceae; genus PALSA-1003. The sequence goes on along the minus strand of CAVSEA010000025.1, from coordinate 236,216 downwards.
CACCGTCTGCCGCGTGGCGCCTGCGCGGGACGGCGCGTTCCGGGGCGCTAGCGCCCTGGCTTGCATTGGGCCCGCATTTACCGGAATATTCCAATGTCAGAAACTGGCTGTTTTGGCGCGGGATTGGGCGATGAAGGCGACGCTGTACGAAGCACTGGGTGTTCCGCAGGGTGCCTCCGGAGAAGAGGTGCGGGCCGCGCTTCGCCGTTTGATCCGTAAATACTACGCAAAGACTCGTGACGGGCAGGGCAACGTCGAAGAGGCGCTTCGCTTTATCAATCATGCCAGCCGCATACTTAGCGATCCGGATCACCGGCAACACTACGATCAGGAACTCGCCGTCTCGACCGAGGCCAATACCGAGCAGCGCATCGCGCATTTCGTCAGCAACGTCGCCGCCACCGGTCAGGGCGAGGCATCGCACGCCGACGTCATCGACGTCATCGACGAAAAAGCACTGTCGCTGCCAGACCCTGCTCCTGACAAGCATCTGCATCATCCGGGGCTGACGGAGCGCGTCGCCTCGTTCGGCCGCTCGACCATGGGGCAGCTTGCGCTGTGCGTACTTTTCGGCGCGTTCATCGCCGCCGCGATCGTGTTTGTCACGCCAACCGACGCGGTACCCGTGGCCAAACAGGTGCTCGTGCTGTTGACACTGACGCTGCTCGCGCTCTCGCTGGTGTACGGCGTCGTCCACGGTGTTGCGTGGATGCGCCGCCGGCGGGTCGTTGCTGGGCCCGCGCTGTTGCCGCAGACCGATCTCGCAATCCTGAACTGGCGCCGCGAAAAAAGCGTATTCCTCGGCACCGATACGCCGCAGGAGGATGCGAGCTGGATATTCCAGCTGCGGATGGCGGAACTGGAGCGCGCCAAGGCCGGCCGTACCAGCGAACCGCGACCGGCGAACCGCCTCGCCGCGCGGCTGTTCGATTATGCGATCTGGGGCCTGGTGCTGGCGTTGCTGCTGTCGACGCTCCACGGTGCTGGTGCGGTCGGCGACAACGCGGCGTTCTGGATCGGCCACCCGCTGCTCGCGCCGATCCTGATCACCTTGAGCTGGGTGCCGATCGAAGGGTTGCTGATCGCATCGCTGCAGCAGACCCCGGGCAAATGGCTGTTCGGCGTCTACATGCAATTCTCCATCAGCGATGCCTACGCGCGGCGCGACGTGCGCGCGCAGCTGCAACGCGCGTTGCGGCGGGCATTTCGCGTCTGGTGGGAGGGCGTCGCCTGCGGCTTTCCGCTGCTGGCGCCCATCCTGATCGCGGTCGCCTACGAAAAAGTCATCCAGAACGGCGAAACCGACTGGGACTTCGCCGAGGATTGCCTCGTCACACACAGTCCCCCGGGCGTACTGAATTTGATGACCGGGTGTGTCGGACTCGCGGCGATGCTGTGGTTGTACGGCGTCGCGTGGCACGAGCCGATGTCCGAGTCGATCGCGGCGGTGAGGAATACGGTCGTGGCATGGGTGCCGTCACCACCGTCGCTGCTGCCCCGGGGTTTCCAGGGCGACATGGGCAAGATCGGATCGATCGAACGCAGCATCGCGTCGACGATCTCGCCGGCCTCGACTGGACCCGTCGGGGCGGTCAACGATGCCGACACCGCAGCGTTGTTCGCCGAGCGGCAGGCGCGCCTGTCGCTGCTGCGGGGCGAGGGACCACGCATGCTTCGCGCGGGGAACTGGCGCCGCGCGGCCGAGCTATGTCGTGCCTGGGCGGACCTGGAATTCTGGAACGCGGAGCCCTGGCGCTGCATGGGCTACGCGCTGCAGGCCCAGGGCTATCACCAGGAAGCGATCACCGCTTTCCGCAAGGCGGCGCAATACGATCCGCTGGACAAGAGCATCGATGCGGCCGTCGACAAGAGTCAGCGCGGCATCGTTGCGGACTTCATCAACAAGTACCGTCGCTAGCCACCTGGCGAGGGGCCCCGCGTGCAACGCGGGGATCGACAGCAGGCTAGTCGACGGTGGCGGCCGACAAACGTGAATTGACGTTGCGTTGGTGGTGCGGAGGCCGCCGTCGCTAGGACGCTGTATTCGTTTCTACGTTGCAGGTGAGGTCGCAGTGGCCTGCGCTTCGACATCGCGCTTGACCTGATCCATATCCAGCGCGCGCGCCGCTTCGAGCACTTGGTCGAGCGCGCTGGCCTGCAGCGCACCGGCTTCGGCGTAGACGATGATGTTATCGCGGAAGATCATCAGCGTCGGGATCGAGCGAATGTTGAAATGCGCGCCGATTGCCTGTTGCTCCTCGGTATTCACCTTCGCAAACCGCACGTCGGGATGCCTGGTTGCCGCGGCGGCAAAGGTCGGCGCAAACGCGCGGCACGGCGCGCACCATGGCGCCCAGAAATCGACGACGGCGAACGGATGATCGTTGATCGACGGCGCGAAATTCTCGGCGGTGAGTTCGAGGACGGCGGGGTTGTCCGTGGACATGCGTGTTTGTCTTTCAGCAAACGGCACGGTGGCCGGATTCTATTTACGTCGTAGCAGGAACACGAACGCGCCATCCTGCTCGCTTTTCTGCAGCAGCTGGTTGCCCGTCTGTCGGGCGAAGGCCTCGAAATCGCGCACCGACGCCGGATCGGTCGCCATGATGCGTACGACCTGGCCGGAGATCATGTCGTTCAGCGTCTTCTTGGTGCGCAGAATCGGCAGCGGGCAGTTGAGGCCCCGTGCGTCGACTTCGCGATCGATCTGCAGCGCCTGGCCAGTAGTCATTCTTGAACAGCCTGTTGTGTCGCGATGGGCAATCCCGCCCGTCCCCAGGCGGCAATCCCGCCGTCGAGGTTGTACAACCGGTCGAAGCCGCGCTGCGCAAGGTAACCGCACGCCTGTGCCGAACGCGCACCCGAGAGGCAATAAAGCGCATACGCCGCCGCCGTATCGAGTTCGGCGATTCGTCCCGGCAGCGTCGCCAGTTCGATGTGAGCAGCGCCCGCGATCGAGCCGCGGGCGACCTCAGACTGGGTGCGTACGTCGATCAATTGTGGCGGCGCCTCTCCGCCGAGCATGGCGTGCAGGCGGGCTGCGTCGATGGTTTGATACATGGGGACAACCCGGACAATTCCCCAGTATATCAGCGGCAAGCGACTAGCCGCCGCCGCGAATCCGGTCGACGATGCGGGTCGTCGATCGACCGGGAACCAGGGGAATCGCCTCGAAGCGGCCGCCCCAGCCGATCACCTCGGAGGCGCCCACGGTGGTTTGGGCGCTATAGTCGCCGCCCTTGACAATGACGTCCGGCCGGCACGCGAGTACCAGCGCGAGCGGGGTATCTTCGTCGAACGCGACGACCAGCGTCACCGACTCGAGCGCCGCGAGTACCGCCAGGCGGTCCTCAAGGGGATTGAGCGGTCGGCCGGCTCCCTTGTCCAGTCGCCTCGCCGAAGCGTCGCCGTTGACGCCGACCACGAGCGTCGCGCCGAGGCTGCGCGCGTGGTCGAGGTAGGTGACATGACCGCGATGAACGATGTCGAACACGCCGTTGGTGAACACCAGTGGTCGCGCCAGCGTCGCGATGCGCTCCGGCAGCGTCCGGGCGGTCGCGATCTTCGCGGCGAATGCCGGCGCGGACATGGTGCAGGCAGGCCCTAGCTGATGTACTCGAACACCTTGACTACGCGCTGCACGCCGTCGGTCGTGCGCGCAATCTCGGCGGCAGCGTCACCCTCTTCACGGCGCACCATGCCCATCAGGTACACGGTGCCGCGCTCGGTGACAACCTTGACGTAGTTGATCTGGAATTTCGCCGCTTCGACGAATCGGGCCTTGACCTTGGACGTGATGAACGAGTCGTTCGAGCGCGACGAAAGGCTGGTGACGGGGCCTACGAGCAACTCGTTCTGCACCGCGCGGACCTTGGGCGTCGAACGCACGAGGCTTTCGATGTCGCCCTTCATGGCCTCGCTGGGGACCTCCCCGGTCAGCAGCACGATGCCGTTGAAGCTGGTGACGTTAACGTGAACGTCTCCCTTGAAGCGCTCGTTGATCGCCAGCGCGGTCTTGTCCTCGATCACTTCGTCGTCGAGCTGCGCTCCGGTCGAGCGCCGATCGGTGGCGACGGCGGCACCCCCCGCGATCGCGCCGCCGATAAGGAGCGGCACGCAGCCACTCTGCAACAGTACGAGTGCCGCTGTCAGCGCAAGCGTCGCCGCTGCGCGCGCAATGCCGAGGCTGGTCAAGCTTCGTCTCCCAGAAGGTTCGTATCGATGGCGTCGCACAGGCAATGGATCGTCAGCAGGTGGACTTCCTGAATGCGCGTCGTGGTCGAGTGTGGAACACAGATATGGACATCGTCTTGCGCCAGCAGTTCGTTCATCTTTCCGCCGCCCTTTCCGGTAAGTGCGACCACGCGCATCTCGCGCTCGTGCGCCGCGGCGATCGCCGCACATACGTTGCCCGAATTGCCGGACGTGGAAATCGCCAGCAGCACGTCCCCGGCGCGGCCCAGGGCGCGAACCTGCTTGGAGAATATCTGGGCAAAGTCGTAGTCGTTGGCGACCGCGGTGAGGATCGATGTGTCGGTCGTCAGCGCGATCGCGGGCAGTTCCGGCCGTTCGCGTTCGAAACGACCCACCATTTCCGCGGCGAAGTGCTGTGCGTCGGCGGCCGAACCGCCATTGCCGCACGCGAGCAATTTTCCGTCGCCCAGCAGGCATTCGGTCATCAGACCGGCGGCACGCGCGATCAGCGGCGCCAGCGTATCGACCGATGCCAGCTTGGTCTCCGCGCTCTCGGCAAAATGTGCGCGTATGCGTTGCGTCGTATCCATCGATCCCAACTGGATGGCGAAATTACGATTGTAGCAATATTCGCCCGGTGCCCCCGCGCTTCGATCAGACGTCGATGTCAACCAGCCATTCGATGCGTCGCGGGTCGAGGGTGTCGAGAAGTATCGCGTCGAAACGACAGGGTGGTTCCTTACCCAGCCGGGCCAGGTAGAAGCGCGCGGCGCGCGCGATCCTTTGCCGCTTGGCTGGCGTGATGCTGGCGGCCGCGCCGCCGAATGTCGCGCTGCGACGCAGGCGTACTTCGACGAACACCAGCGTCTCGCGTTCGCGCGCGATCAGGTCGATTTCACCGGTGCGGCAACGAAAGTTGCGCTCGACGATGGTCAACCCGCGCGCGACCAGGAAATCCGCGGCCAGCGCCTCGGCTGCGGCGCCGCTATCGGCGCGGTTCATTGCCCGGCAGTGTACGGCGTCGCGCGACCGTCGCGGATTTCCATCAAGCGGCCCTGGCGCGCGAACACGCGAGCAGGAGTCAATGAAAGGTGCCCGGTCGCGCCATCGACCTCGGCGATCGACGGTGGCACCGGCGCCGCGAGCAGCGCGGCGACCGCGAACGCGTCGAGGCCGAGCGCGTACAGCCGCTCGATGACCGGATTGCCGAGGTTGGCGCGCGGCAATCCGGCCAGCGTCGGGTCGGTGGGGTCCGCCAGCCACGGGACTTCGACGAAGCGCACGCCGTCGAGATCGTGCGAGATCAGTGGCGGCAGCTCGTCGGAGATCTGACTGATCGCGTAGACGCGCACGGGCGGCAGGAACGACTTCGTGAGCGCGGCATATTCGCCGTCGACGGCGAGCACGATCGCGTCGATCGGCCGTGACGCGAGGTCGCGACGGAGCGCAGTCAACTGGTCCGGACTGGGATCGAAGGGGTAGATGCGCGACGGGCTGCCGCCGCCACGCCGCCATTCGGCTTCGAACGCCGCGACAAAACGCTGCGGCAACGGCCCGTTGGCGGCGACCAGAGCGATCGACCGCGCTCCATCAGCGCGCGCCGTGCGCGCCAGCAGCGCCGCATCGCTGTCGACGGACAGCGCCAGCGAATACGTGTCCAGCGGCAACGCCGTGCCATCATCGACCTGGTTAAGCGCGAGCATGCGCGGGCGCTCCGCTGACATTGCCAGCACCGTCTTGAGATCGTCGCGCGTCAGGGGTCCCACGACCAGTCCCGCCCTGGCGCTCTCGGCCACGGAAAACGCGGACAGCACGCCGTCGTCACCGTGGGCGATGACGCGTACGCGCGCGCCGCTTCCCGCGCGTGCCGCGGCGGCGAGAAATCCGGCCTTGACCGCGTCGGCGGCGCGGCCGTAGACGGGCGACTCGAGCGGCAGCACCAGTGCGATGACATCGTTGCGCGGAGCGGCGATGGCGACAGGGGGCGGCACCACTGGCTCGACGATCGCGGGCGCGGGAAGCGCAGCAGTGACTACTGCCGGCGGCGGTGGCCGGTTGATCGCCGGCGGTGCGGCTTGAGGTTTGGGCGCCGCTGCCGGCGTGGCGGCGGTTGCCGTCGTGGCGCGCGAACCGGACAATGGTGGCGACGATGAACATCCGGCGACAAGCAGCAGGAGCACCAGCGCACAGATCGTCGCGCGCAGCGTGGGCATCGAAACAGGTGTCGAGGCCATCGAAAAGGACAGCGCAATGACCAAAGGGGAGCCGTTGCCAGCGCTCGGCCGGACATTATATGTGGTCGCCACGCCAATCGGAAATCTGCGCGACATCACCTTGCGCGCGCTCGACATTCTGGGCCAGGTCGACGTCGTCGCGGCCGAAGATACCCGGGTGACCGGCGTGCTGCTCGCGCACCACGGCATTCGCGCGCAGTTGCTCAGCGTCAACGAGCACAACGAGCAGCGGCGGGCGGCGGAGATTCTCCGCGTGCTCGGTGCGGGAAAACGCGTAGCGCTGGTGACCGACGCCGGCACGCCGGCGATCAGCGATCCGGGGGCGACCCTGGTGCAGGCGGTGCGCGACGCGGGCTACAGCGTGGTACCCGTGCCCGGGCCCAGCGCGGCGGTGGCCGCGTTGTCCGCGGCGGGGCTCGAGTCCACGCCGTGGCTGTTCTTCGGGTTTCTCCCGGCGACAGCGGCGGCGCGCCGTTCCGCGCTCGAGCGACTCGCCGGCCTGCCGTACGCATTGGTGTTCTACGAGGCACCACACCGCATTCGGGCGACGCTGGCGGCACTGGCCGCAGTACTTGGCTCGGTGCGCGAAGTCGTCATCGCCCGCGAACTCACCAAGCGCTTCGAGTCGATTCACCGTTGCACGCTCGGCGAGGCGGCCGCGTGGATCGAAGCCGACGCGGACCGCCAGCGCGGAGAATTCGTGCTCGTCGTCGCTGCGCCGGCGGCGGCCGCCGCCGAGGCAGAAGATGCGCACGACGAATTGCTGGCGCTGCTGCTCGCCGAAATGCCGCTGGCGCGAGCGGTGAAGCTGGCGGTTGCGCTGACCCATGCGCCGAAGAATCGCCTGTACGAGCGCGCGCTTGGCCTCAGGCAACCGCCGCGATGAAGCGCGCGAGCGCAGCCAGCGTCGCCTCGGGCTGATCGCGCTGCGGCGCATGGCCGCAAGCGGCGAGCACGACACGCTCCACTGGTCCCTCGACCTGACGCTGGATCGCATCGACCTGGGCGAGCGTTCCGTATTCGTCGTCTTCGCCCTGGATCAGCAGGACCGGACACGCGATGCCGGTCAGCAACGACTCGATGTTCCAGTCGCGGAATTCCGGCGCGAGCCAGATATCGTTCCAGCCGCGAAATGCCGAGTCGACGTCGGCGTGATGGCGCGCGAGGCGTGGCCGCAGGTCGCCGCGGTCGTAATTCGACTTCGCGCGAGCAATGCTCGACACCGAAAGCTCCTCGACGAACACGTGCGGGGCGATCGCCGCGATCGCCCGCACGGCGCGCACTCCGGCGCCGGCGTGGATGAGTGCTATCGACGCGCCGTCGCTGTGCCCGACCAGGATCGGCCGTTCGATGGCGAGCCGATCGAGCAGCGCCGGCAGCACGGCTAATGCTTCTGTGTGCATGTAGTCGGAACGCCGAGCCTGCGTCAGCGGCGAAGACCGGCCGTAGCCTGCGCGCGAATAGACCAGCGCCGGGTGTCCGGTCGCAGTCGCCACGCGTTGCGGAAAGTCCCGCCACATCGCGACGCTGCCGAGTCCTTCGTGCAGAAAGACGAGTGTGGGGGCGCCAGGGTTCCCGGCGAGGCGCACGAATTCCAGACGCTGGTCGCCGATGGCGGCGAATTCGGCGACGACGGCGGGTGGCATCAGATGCCCAGGTAGCGCTCGCGCAGTCCGGGCTCCGCGGCGAGGGCGGCGGGTGCCGCGTCGAACACCTTGCGGCCCTTGACCAGGATCACGCAGCGATCCGCGAGCGTCGCGAGCATCGCGAAATTCTTGTCGACGATGACCATCGCCATGCCCGCCTCGCGCACGATGGCGATCGTGCGCCAGATGTCGCGGGCGATCAGCGGCGCCAGGCCCTCGGTTGCCTCGTCGAGCAGCAGCAGGCGCGGGTTGGTCATCAAGGCACGCCCGAGGGTGAGCATCTGCTGTTCGCCTCCCGAGAGGTCGCTGCCGCGATGGGTCATTCGCTCGGCCAGCCGCGGAAACGTGGCGAGCACGCGGTCCAGCGTCCACGTGTTGCTGCCGGATACTGCGCGTGCCGCGAGCTGCAAGTTCTCGCGCACCGACAGCGTCGGGAAGATGCCGCGGCCCTCGGGGACGTACGCCAGTCCCAGGCGCGCGATGCGAAATGGCGCGATCCGCGCGATCGACGCGCCATCCAGCCGCACGTCCCCCGCGCGCGGACGCACCAGCCCGAGCAGCGAGCGCAGGAGCGTGGTCTTGCCCATGCCGTTGCGGCCCATCAGGGCCACGAGTTCGCCTGCGCCGACCGAAAAGTCGATGCCCTGCAGCACGTGGCTGCTGCCGTAATACGATTGCAGACCATGCGCTTCGAGCAGTGGCGGTGAGTTCATTGAAGTGCCATAGCGCTCGGACGCCCCGTCGCGCTCAGGGTGATGCATTCGCGCACGGGGCTGTCCTTCGCGCTGCGGGCTCCGATATTCGCACTCGGACGCCCCGTCGCCCTCAGGGTGATGCATTCGCGCACGGGGCTGTCCTTCGCGCTGCGGGCTCCGAGATTCGCACTCGGACGGCCCACCGCGCTCAGGGTGAGGCATTCGCGCTCGGGGCCGTGCCGAGCGCTCATGCAGGAACGCCCTCGGTGCCGAGATAGACCTGCTGGACTTCCACGTTGGCGCGAATCGCGTCGGGCGAGCCCGTCGCCAGCACTCGGCCGTTCGCCATCACGGTCAGCTGCTGTGCCAAAGCGAATACCGCATCCATGTCGTGCTCGATCAGCAGGATCGCGTGGTCGGCGGCGAGTCGGCCCAGCAGCGCGACGATGCCTGCGGCTTCCTCGGGCCCCATGCCGGCAAGCGGCTCGTCAAGAAGCAGCACCGAGGGACTTGTGGCCAGCGCCATCGCAATGTCCAGTGCGCGCCGTTCGCCATGCGACAGTTGCGCCGCCGGGACGTCGGCGCGCGCGGCAAGACCCGTGACGGCGAGCGCTTCGCTCGCCGTCGCGTTCCATGCCGAGTAATTTTCCGCGGCGCGGAAGCACGAGGGGAATCCAGTAGCGTGGGCCTGCGCTGCGAGGCGACAGTGCTCGAACGCGGTGAACGGGGCGAAGACATGCGTATGCTGGAACGTCCGCGCCAGGCCGCGCCGCGCGACGCGATCCGCGGTCCAGCCGGTCGTGTCTGCACCGCGCAGCATGATCGTCCCCGCCGATGGGGCGAGTTCGCCGGACAGCAGGTTGGCGAGCGTCGATTTGCCCGCGCCGTTGGGTCCGATCACTGCGTGCACGGCACCTGCATTCAGTTCCAGCGCGACCCGATCGACGGCGACGAGACCGCCAAAGCGTTTGGTGAGGCCGGTCGCGCTGAGCAGTGGTTCAGTCATCTTGTGCCTTCGAATTTCGCGCTGCGCGCCAACGCGAGATCGTTGCAGGCAGGCCGGAAATGCCTTGCGGGAACAGCAGCACGGCGCCGACGATGAACAGGCCCATGAGCAACTGCCAGTGCTTGGTCAGCCCCGAGAACCATTCCTGCAGCAGCACATACGAGAAGGTGCCGAGCACCGCGCCGACCAGCGTGCCCATGCCGCCGAGAATCAGCATCATCAGCACCGCGCCGGACTGATGCCACGCCAGCATCTCCGGATTGACGTAACCTTCCTTCGCCGCGGCAAGGTAGCCCGCGAGGCCGGCAAGCGTTCCGGCAAGCACGAATGCAGCGAGCTTGTAGCGCAGCGTCGAGAAGCCGAGCGCGCGCATGCGGCGCTCGTTGACCTTGATACCCTGCAGCGCGCGGCCGAAGGGCGAGCGCAGGACGATGGCAAGCAACGCGAATGCGCCGATGAGCAGGACCAGCACCGCGTAGTAGAAATGACGGTCGTCGGCAAGATCGAAGCCCGGCAGGTATGTCGCAGGACGCACGTTGACGTACATGCCGTCGGAACCCCCGGCGATGCGCGTGTCGTGGACGAAGAAGTAGATCATCTGCGCGAACGCGAGCGTAGCCATGATGAAATACACGCCCGCGGTGCGCACCACCAGCGCGCCGATGACGAGCGCGGCCGCAGCGCTGGCCGCGAGCGCCAGGGGCAGCGTGAGCCACACGTTGGCCGGATCGCTCTCCGGTGCGAGCAGCGCGAGGGCATACGCGGCGACGCCGAAATAGGCGGCATGACCGAGGCTGACCAGTCCGGTGTATCCGACCAGCAGGTCCAGCGACAGCGCGAAGATCGACAGGATCATGATCTTGGTTACGAGCTGCAGGTAGAATTTCTCCGCGACCAGCGGGAACAGCGCGAGCAGCGCGACCGCGATCAGGGCAAACAGCAGCCGCCGTCGGCTCATCAGGTCCTGCCAAACAGGCCGGCGGGCCGGAACAGCAGGACCACCGCCATCATCAGGTACACGGCCGCGCCGGCGAACTCCGGAAACAGCACCTTGCCGAAGGTGTCGCAGAAGCCGATCAGCAGCGCCGCGACCAGTGCGCCCTTTAGCGAGCCGATGCCGCCGATCACGACGACGACGAAGCAGATGATCAGTACCTGGTTGCCCATCCCCGGGAATACCGACGACACCGGCGCCGCAATCATGCCGGCGAAGGCGGCGAGGGCAACGCCGGCCGCGAACACGAGCGCGTGGATCCAGCGGATATCAAGACCGAGCGATTGCGCCATGTCGGGATTCGACGCGGCGGCCCGGATGCGGGAACCCAGGCGCGTCTTCTGTAGCGTCAGGTACATGGCGAGTGCCAGCAGCAGGCACACCGCCGAGATGAACAGGCGATAGACCGGATACGACAGCGTATCGGTCAGCGGCAGCGATGCCGCCAGCAGTGGCGGGATTGCGACGCTGTGCACGTCGTCGCCGACCATGATACTGCGCAGCTCCTCGAACACCAGGATGAGCCCGAAGGTGAGCAACACCTGGTAAAGATGATCACGCTGGTAGACGCGACTGATCAGCAGCCATTCCAGCAAGAGGCCCAGCGCGGCGGCCAGGACGATGCCGGCCGGCAACGCCAGCCACAGACTGCCGATCGACTGCGTCAGCGAGAATGCGAGATACGCACCGACCATGTAGAAGCTGCCGTGCGCGAGATTGATCACGCCCATGATCCCGAAGATCAGCGTGAGACCGCTCGCGACGAGGAACAGCAGCAGTCCGTACTGCACGCTGTTCAGGATCTGGATCAGCCATTCCACGATGAACTTCCGGCATGCGCCCCGCCGACGGGCGACGGTGCGTTAGTGTGCTGTATCGCAAGTTCGCTACATGCCCAGCCGTCATTCCGGCCAAGCCCGCACAGCGGGCGCGAGCCGGAATCCATTTGTCTTCAAAGCCCATGGATTCCCGCTTTCGCGGGAATGACGACTGGACGAATGTCGCGAATTTCTGATTTACCGTACTAAGCGCCCGTCATCTTGCAGCCGCGCGCAGGATCGTCGAGCGCCTTCCAGGCGACGCCGATCACCTGATTCGAATTTCCCTCGACCCGGCGCAGGTAGATGTCCTGGATCGGATTGTGCGCCTTCGACATGACCCAGGGCCCGCGCGGGCTGTCGATCTTGACCTTCTCCAGCGCCGCGTACAGTGCGTTCTTGTCGCCAAAGTTGCCTTTGACCGTCCCAAGGCCGCCGGCCAGCAGCAGCCCGGCGTCGTAGCCCTGCACCGCGTACACGTCGGCCTGCACGCCATACTTCTTGCCGTAGGCGTAGCGGAACTGCTTGTTCTTCGCGTTCTCGATGCCCTCGCCGTAGTGCAGCGTCGTCAGCAGCCCCTGCGCCGACGCACCTTGTGCTTCGAGCGTGCCGTCGGTGAGAAAGCCCGTGCCGTACAGCGGTATCTTGTCCTTGAGCCCGGCCGCCATGTAGTCCTTGGTGAACTTGGCCGCGCCGCGCGCCGGCGAAGAACACGAACACCGCATCCGGCTTGAGCGAACCGATCTCGGTCAGGAACGGCTGGAATTCGACATTGGGAAAAGGCAGGAACATTTCCTTTTCGATCGAGCCGCCGAGTTTGGTGAATGCTTCCTTGAAGCTCGCCACCGATTCCTCGCCCGCGCCGTACTTCCAGGTCAGCGTGACCACCTTGCGGTGACCCTTGTCGTACATCACCTTGCCCATCGGATGGGCAGGCTGCCAGTTGGAGAACGAAGTGCGGAATATATTGGGCGCGCATTGGCCGCCGGTCGCCGCGTTGGCGCCCGCGTTGGGGATGACCAGCAGCGTTCCCGTGTCGCGCGCGACCTTCACCATCGCCATCACCACGCCAGAGTGCACCGTGCCCAGCAGCACGTCGACCTTGTCGCGCTGCACCAGCTTGTTCGCGTTGTCGGTCGCCTTCGCCGGCTCCGATTCGTCGTCGACGGTGAAGAATTCGATGTCCCGGCCGCCCAGCTTGCCACCGCTCTCCTCGATCGCCAGGTTGAAGCCTTGGGTGATCGCGGTGCCCAGCGCGGCAAAAGTGCCCGTGTAGGGCAACATCAGCCCGACGCGCAGCTTCGCGGCCTGCGCGCGCGCGATCGTCGGCACCAGCGTGCCGAATGCCGTTGCGCCGGCCAGCGCGCCCGCCTGAATTACGAACCTGCGACGAGTCGTCATCGATTTTCCTCCGTTGGATGCTTTTGCTGCGCGATGGTAGCAGCGCCCCGGCGTTACGTCATCAACGCAATCCTGGAGTTCAGGGCCGGGCACGCAGCTTGAAGCGCTGGATCTTGCCGGTCGCGGTCTTGGGCAGCTCGCCGACGAACTCGATCCAGCGCGGATACTTGTACGTTGCTAGCCTCGCCTTGACGTGATCCTGGAGCGCGACGGCGAGCGCCGCGTCGCCGGAGTGGCCGGGCTTGACCACGATGAACGCCTTCGGCTTGATGAGTTCGTTCTCGTCGGCATGACCGACGACTGCGGCTTCCAGCACTGCCTCGTGGCTCGCCAGCGCGGCCTCGACCTCGAACGGCGAGACGTACACGCCGCCGACCTTGAGCATGTCGTCGGAACGGCCGCAGTAGGTGTAGTAGCCATCGGCGTCGACGGTGTACTTGTCGCCGCATTTGGTCCATGGCCCGAGAAAGGTGGCGAGGCTGCGCGCCCGGTTGTTCCAGTAGTACGGAGAGCTGGTCGGGCCGTTGACCTGGAGTTCTCCGATCTCGCCTGCGGCCACCGCCGCTCCGGTCTCGTTGGTGAGGCGCAGTGCGTATCCGGGAACGGGCGTGCCGGTCGTGCCGTAACGAACTTCACCGGGCCGGTTGGAAAGGAAGATATGCAGCATCTCGGTCGAGCCGAGACCATCGAGAATGTCGACGCCCGTGCGCTCCAGCCATCGCCGTCCCAACTCCGCCGGCAGCGCTTCGCCGGCGGACACGCAGCACCGTAGCGCCAAGGCATTGCGCGGCGGAAAGTCGGGACTCGCCAGCATCGCCGCATAAAGTGTCGGCACCCCGTAGAAAATCGTCGGCCGGTGGTTGATCAGCTGGCGAAACACCGACGCCGGTGTCGGCCGCTCCGCCATGAGCACAGCCGTCGCGCCACAGGCGAGGGGAAAGGTGAGCGCATTGCCCAGGCCATAGGCGAAGAACAGTTTCGCGGCCGAGAAGACGATGTCGCCTCGCTTTAGGCCGAGCACCGGCCGCGCATAGAGTTCGGCGGTATTGACGAGGTCCGAATGCAAATGGACCGCGCCCTTGGGTGTGCCGGTCGACCCGGACGAATACAGCCAGAAGCAAACATCGTCGGGAGTCGTCGGCGCGACCGGCGCCTGTGTCGCTTCATCGGCGATCCAGTCGGCAAAGCGCGCCATACCTTCGCTGCCGGCTCCGGAAACGATGACGTGTTCCAGCGAAGGCACGCGGCCCTTGAGCGGCGCAACCATTGGCAGCAGCGGCGCCGAAACGACGACGACGCGGGCCCGGCTGTCGGCGACGAGAAACTCGTAGTCGGCGGCAGTCAAAAGCGTGTTGCATGGAATCGGCACGACGCCCGCGCGAATCGCGCCGAGGAATGCGACCGGAAAATCGATGCTGTCGTGCAGCAGCAGCAGTACGCGATCCTCCATCCGCAGACCCAGCCGGCGCCAGGCGTTGGCGCAGCGATTGACGCGCGCCGCGAGCGATCCGTAAGAGCAGGACCCCGCGTCGTCGATGAAGGCGATGTCGTTTTCCCGACCCGCGGCCAGATGGCGATCCACCAGATCCGCTGCAGCGTTGTACACGCGCGGAAACGAAATTCGCGGCGGCGAGACCGAGTGATCGACGTGTGAATGCTGGGTCGCAGCGACAGTCACGGCCAGCGTCTCCTCTGGAAATTCTTATGCGGCGATTGTGGCGGGGGGTGGGGGGATCGTCAATCGGACGATAGCGCGATCGGCGCGATCATCCGGACTGCTCGGTCGCGAGCAGCGTGCGCACCGTTTGCAGCCACTGCGGAAACCATTCCAGCGCCGCGTCTTCGGCCAGCGTGCCGCCGCTCGCGTCATGCTCGGCGACCGCGCCGAGGCGCTTTGCGCCCAGCGCCGACAGCGCTTCGTCGAAATGCTTGCCACCGAAGCAGAAGGTCCCTACGTGCGTCCTGTCCCCCAATGCAAACACGCCGTAGCGAACGTGGGCGAGATCCTGCTTGCGCGCGACCAGATCGGCGTAGAACGCCTTGGCGTTGTCGGGCACGTCGCCGTGACCGTAAGTCGACGTGCAGACGAGGAAGACGCCGGGCAGGTCGAACACGCTCCCGTCGAGTCCGTCCATCAGCGTGGTGTGGATCGCGACATCGTCATCGCCGAACGCGAGTTCCAGTTCCTGCGCCACAAGTTGCGCGGTGCCGGTCATGGTTCCCACGAGGATCTGGATGTCGAGCGCCATCGGTCGTGCACTATACGATATTCGCCGTTACTATGACGACGGATACTCCCGCTGCCCGCGGGTGTCGACCCTGCGAGACATTGCCAATGGTGACCTTCGATACGCATCCCGACCGTTACGTGCATTGGCAGCTCTCGATCGATGGCGAGACGGCGACGCTCGCGCTCGACGTCGCCGAGGAGCGCGGCATCCGGCCCGGCTACCGGCTCAAGCTCAATTCCTACGATCTCGGCGTCGACATCGAACTTGCGGATGCGCTGCAGCGCCTGCGCTTCGAGCACCCCGGCGTGCGCTGCGTCGTTCTGACCAGCGGCAAGGAGCGCATGTTCTGCTCGGGCGCCAACATCTACATGCTCGGGCTGTCGTCGCACGCGTGGAAGGTCAATTTCTGCAAGTTCACCAACGAGACGCGCAACGGCATCGAGGATGCCAGCCGTTACTCGGGGCTGAAGTCGCTGGCGGCGCTCAACGGTACGGCGGCGGGAGGCGGCTATGAACTCGCGCTCGCGTGCGACGAGATCGCTATGGTCGACGATCGCAGCTCGACGGTGAGCCTGCCCGAAGTGCCGCTGCTCGCGGTGCTGCCGGGCACCGGTGGCCTGACGCGGCTGACCGACAAGCGCCGTGTCCGTCGCGATCTGGCCGACGTTTTCTGCACCACGATCGAGGGCGTGCGCGCCGATCGCGCGCTGGCTTGGGGCCTCGTCGATCACAGCGCCAAGCCCAAGGACTTCGCGGACGCGATCCGGCAGCGTGCGCAGCAACTCGCGCATTGCAGCGATCGTCCGACCGGCGCCGCCGGCATCGAATTGACTCCGCTGCAACGCGTGCAGGAGGACGCTCGCTGGCGTTACACGCACCTGAGCGTCGAACTGGACCGGCCTGCGCGGATCGCCACGCTGACCCTGCGCGCGCCGGCCGAGCCGGGCCCCGACTCGCCCGAGGCCATCGTCGCCGCGGGCGCGACCTGGTGGCCGCTCGCGGCGGCACGCGAACTCGACGATGCAATCCTGCTCCTGCGCACCAACGAACTCGACATCGGCATGTGGGTTCTGCGCACGCAGGGCGATCCAGCGGTCGTGCTGGCGATCGACGCCATCCTCGGCGCATATTCGACGCACTGGCTGGTGCGCGAGACCGTCGGCCTTTGGCGGCGCACGCTGTCGCGGCTCGACGTCTCCTCGCGCACGCTGTTCGCCCTGATCGATCGCGGTTCGTGTTTTGCAGGTACGCTGTTCGAGCTGGCGCTTGCGGCCGACCGCAGCTACATGCAGGCACTGCCCGACGCTCGCGCGGACGAACCGCGCATTGCCTTGTCGGCGATGAACGCGGGTGCGTATCCGATGGCCAGCGGGCGCACGCGGCTGTCCAACCGCTTTTGTGCCGACACGCCGCCGCCGCATCCCGTCGATGTACTGCTCGGCGCGGAAGCCGCCAACGCGGCCCAACTGGTCACCTTCGCACCCGATGACATCGACTGGGACGACGAAATCCGGCTGGCGCTGGAAGAGCGCACAAGCCTGTCGCCCGACGCACTTACCGGCATGGAAGCGAGCCTGCGCTTCACCGGACCGGAGACGATGCATACGCGCATCTTCGGGCGCCTCTCCGCGTGGCAGAATTGGGTGTTCCAGCGGCCGAATGCGGTCGGCGACGGCGGCGCGCTGAAGCGCTTCGGCAGCGGCACGCGGGCGAAGCTTCGACTGGGAGCGCGTTTAAGCGACGAGAATTATGACCATCGACTACAACGAACGCATTCCCAACAACGTCGCCCTTGCCGGCGACCGCGCGCTGCAACGCGCCCTCGAACACTGGCAGCCGAGGTTCCTGGAATGGTGGCGCGAACTCGGGCCTTCCGACTTTGCCGCGGCCGACGTGTATCTGCGCACCGCGGTCGGTGTCGATGCCGCGGGTTGGGCGAGCTACGGCCAGGTGCGCATGCCGGACTACCGCTGGGGCATATTTCTCGCGGATGCCAAGCCCGACCGCACCATCGGCTTCGGCGATCACCTGGGCGAGCCGGCATGGCATCAGGTCCCGGGCGAATACCGGTCGCCGCTGCGTCGGCTGATCGTCACCCAGGGCGACACCGAACCCGCATCGGTCGAGCAGCAGCGATTGCTCGGGCACTGCTGCCCCTCGCTCTACGATTTGCGCAACCTGTTCCAGATCAACGTCGAGGAAGGCCGCCACCTCTGGGCCATGGTGTACCTGCTGCACGCGTATTTCGGCCGCGACGGCCGCGAGGAAGCCGAAGAACTGCTCGAGCGACATTCGGGCGATCCCGACAAGCCGCGCATCCTCGGCACCTTCAACGAGCCAATCACCGACTGGCTGTCGCTGTTCATGTTCACGTACTTCACCGATCGCGACGGCAAGTACCAGCTCAAGAGCCTGGCCGAGTCGGCGTTCGACCCGCTGGCGCGCACGACGCAGTTCATGCTGACCGAGGAAGCGCATCACATGTTCGTCGGCGAGACCGGCCTTGCGCGCGTGCTCAAGCGCACGCAGGAGGTCATGGCTGAGCTCGGCACCGACGATCCGGCGCGGGTGCGTGCCGCGGGCGCGATCGACCTTCCGACGTTCCAGCGCTATCTCAATTTCTGGTTCAGTTCTTCGCTGGACCTGTTCGGGTCGGAAGTGTCCTCGAACGCTGCGTCGAGCTTCGCGACCGGGCTCAAGGGTCGGCCCGACGAGGCGCAGTATGCCGACCATCGCTGCGTCGATTCGAAATATTCGCTGCAGGTGCCGGACGCGGCTGGCGGTGTCAGGGACGAAGACGTTCCCATGCGCAATGCCATGAACGAAGTGCTGCGCACGTCGTACGTGCGCGATTGCGAGCTCGGACTCAAGCGCTGGAACCGGCAACTCGAGCGCAGCGGCATCGGCTTTCGCGTGACGCTGCCGGCGGCGCGCTTCAACCGCGCGATCGGGGTGTGGGCGGGCGTGCACTGCGACCCCTCGGGGATGCGCATCGCGCCCGACGTGTTTCTGCGTAGCAAGGACGACTGGCTGCCTTCCGCCGCCGATCGCGCATTCATACAGAGCCTGATGCAGCGCGTCGTGGCGCCGGGCAGGATGGCCGCGTGGATCGCGCCGCCCGAGCGAGGCATCAACAATCTCGCCATCGACTACGAATATGTACGCCTTGCATGAGCGCAACGGTGCTCCAATGAGCGCGAAAGCACTTCAGTAGGCCCGCAGGCGGCGTCCTGAGCGTCGGCCCGACATGGATTTCGCCAAGCTTGTCGCGGATCACGGTTATCTCGTCACGTTTCTTGGCGCGCTGATCGAAGGTGAGACGATACTGACGCTGGCTGGGCTGGCCGCTCACCGCGGATACCTCCAGTTGCCCCTGTTGATCGCCTTGGCGGCGCTGGGTAGCTTCATCGGCGACCAGGTCTATTTCCTGATCGGTCGGCGTTACGGCAAGCGACTGATCGCCCGCTTTCCGAGGTTCAAGCCGGCGATTCGCCGGATCGACACGCTGGTCGTCCGCTATTCGGGCGTTGCCGTGATCGCCGTTCGTTTCCTGTACGGCCTGCGCACGGTCGGCCCGATCGCGATCGGCGCGTCGCGCATGCCTTGGCACACCTTTGCGCTGTTCAATGTTGCTGGAGCAATCATCTGGGCGGTCGTCTGGCTCATGGCCGGCTACGCGGTCGGCGAGGTCTTGCGCATGCTGCTCGGCGATTTGCGCCACGTCGAGGTGTGGCTGTTTGCCGGCGTGCTGACTGCCGCACTCGCGATCGCCATCTTCCTGCACCTGCGCCGTCGCGCGGCCGCTGGCAAAGGTCAAAAGCGCACCTGAGCGGTGCATGCCCAAAACAGTGCGCGGCGATTTTGGCCGCACTATTTTGATGCGCGCGACTTAGCTAATGACATGGCGCAGGATGCGTGAGTTGCGGTCTGTATTTTGCAAAAACGATTAAAAATCAACATATTAATATCTGTCCTTCCCCGTGGCATGGATTGTGCGAAGCAACAGGCCAGAGACGCGCGACGCACCAATCGCGTTCCGCCGGTCGCGACGTGTCTCGGCTGCTCAGGGGCGCAATTCATCAACCATTGGACACGGGGTCAAATCATGCAACGTAGAAGTTTTGTAAAACAGCTGGCGCTGTCCGCCGCGCTGGCGACCGCCGGGGTGCTGGTCGGCACGCCGGCATTCGCAGCCGACACGATCAAGGTCGGTGTCCTTCACTCGCTCTCGGGCACGATGGCGATCAGTGAAACGGTGCTGAAAGACGTGACGCTGATGACCATCGATGAGATCAATGCCAAGGGTGGCGTGCTTGGCAAGAAGCTCGAGGCGGTCGTCGTCGATCCCGCGTCCAACTGGCCGCTGTTCGCGGAAAAGGCGCGCCAGCTGATCTCGCAGGACAAGGTGGCCGTGGTCTTCGGCTGCTGGACCTCGGTCTCGCGCAAGTCGGTGTTGCCGGTGTTCGAGGAACTCAATGGCTTGCTGTTCTACCCGGTGCAATACGAAGGCGAAGAGCTTTCCAAGAACGTGTTCTACACCGGCGCTGCGCCCAATCAGCAGGCCATTCCCGCGGTTGAATACCTGATGAGCAAGGAAGGCGGCGGGGCCAAGCGCTGGGTACTGCTCGGCACCGACTACGTCTATCCGCGTACGACCAACAAGATCCTGCGCGCGTTCCTGAAGTCGAAGGGTGTGGCCGATGGGGACATCGACGAGAAGTACACGCCGTTCGGGCACAGCGACTACCAGACGATCGTGGCCGACATCAAGAAATTTGCCGCCGGCGGCAAGACTGCCGTCGTGTCGACGATCAATGGTGACTCCAACGTGCCGTTCTACAAGGAACTGGGCAACCAGGGCCTGAAGGCGACCGACGTTCCCGTCGTCGCGTTCTCGGTCGGCGAAGAAGAACTGCGTGGTGTCGATACCAATCCTCTGGTCGGGCACCTTGCGGCGTGGAACTACTTCATGTCGCTGAAGAACCCGTCGAACGACGCGTTCAAGAAGCAATGGGCTGCGTATGCCAAGGCGAAGAAACTTCCGGGCGCCGACCGGCCGCTGACCAACGACCCGATGGAAGCCGCCTATATCGGCATCCACATGTGGGCGCAGGCGGTGGCGAAGGCCAAGACGACCGACATCGACAAGGTGATTGCAGCGGTCAACGGGCAGACATTCGCCGCGCCGAATGGCTTCACGATCAAGATGGACGAGAAGAACCACCATCTGTGGAAGCCGGTGTTCATTGGCGAAGTGCAAAAGGACGGGCAGTTCAACGTCGTCTGGAAGACCAAGGGTCCGATTCGTGCGCAACCCTGGAGCCAGTACATCGAAGGCAACGACAAGAAGAAGGACGAACCGGAGAAGAAGTGACGTAACTGTCCAAGAGCGGGGACGGCTGTCCCCGCGATTGGAGACAGTTACGTCATCCCGGACGAGCGTAGCGAGATCCGGGATCCAAGTTAGGCTACAGGAAGCGAACATGGATTCCCGCTTGCGCGGGAATGACGGAAGCACCGTGATCCCGGACGAGCGTAGCGAGATCCGGGATCCAAGTTGAGATGCCGGAAGCAAAGATGGATTCCCGCTTTCGCGGGAATGACGAAAGGGATGGAAACCGTCGATAGCGTCATCCCGGACGAGCGTAGCGAGATCCGGGATCCAAGTTAGGCTGCACGAAGCGAACATGGATTCCCGCTTGCGCGGGAATGACGATGGGAAGCCGCAGCGCGCATAGAAACTATTTGTCGATTTTGTTGCAACGGAGGGGCGGCAGCGGCTTGTGATCACTCGCTGTCGCCTTTTCTTATTGAACTGAACCTATTCCGGTGCACGCCTTGAGATTGAACTGCGACCCTGGACGATTGTTGCGCGCACTTTGCGTCCTCTGTATCGGTGCTGCGGCGCTGATTGCGAGTTCGGTTGCGACCGCGGCAACGCCACCTGAAATGCTCGTCCGCGACGTCGCCCTCGGCGACGGCGAGGCCAAGGTGACGGCGATTCGTGCACTGGGCAGCAGCGGCAACCCGGCCGCGCTGGCACTGCTGCAAGCATTGCTCGACGGACAGATACAGACCGTCGGCGACAAGGACGTCCTGCTGGTCAAGGGTGATTCCGCGACCGACCTCGGGACGGGGAAAGTGCTGAGTACCTTGCCTGCCGATCTCGAAGACGTCGTCATCAATAACCGCCTGCGTCGCGAAATCGGCAGCGCGATGGCGGGGCTCAAGCTGACCTCGCCGGATCGTGCGGTACGCCTTGCAGCAGCCAAAGAGCTGCAGAACGGTGCCGATGAGGATCTGCTGCCGGCGATCAGCACGGCGCTGGCCAAGGAGACCGATGCCGAGATCAAGGGCATGCTGCAAATGACGCAAGCCTCGATCCAGCTGGGCAGTCCGGACAAGACGACGCGACTGGCCGCGTTGCGCGCTCTCGCGGAGAGTAATCACGCCAGCACCAAGACATTGCTGCTCGGCGTCCTCGCGCAGAAGAACGGCCTGCCGGTCGAACCCGACGCCGAGGTGCGCTCCGAGGCCGAGAAGGCCCTGCACTCGGTGCAAAGCCGGCTGTCGACGGGCGAATTGGTGGGCAGGGTGTTCAGCGGCATCTCGCTGGGCAGCATCCTGTTGCTTGCCGCGTTGGGCTTGGCGATTACCTATGGCCTGATGGGCGTCATCAACATGGCGCACGGCGAGCTGATCATGATCGGCGCCTACACGACGTACCTGGTGCAGAACGCCTTTCGCTCCTACGCGCCCGGATTCTTCGACGTCTACCTGATCGCCGCCGTGCCGGTGTCGTTTGCCGTTGCCGCATTGGTCGGCATGGTGCTCGAGCGGACCGTGATCCGCTTCCTCTACGGCCGGCCGCTGGAAACGCTGCTCGCGACCTGGGGCATCAGCCTGATCCTGATGCAGACCGTGCGCACGATCTTCGGCGCGCAGAATGTGCCGGTCGAGAATCCGTCGTGGATGTCGGGCGGGATCGAGGCGATCACCGGCGTCGTGCTGCCATGGAGCCGCATCGTGATCATCGGCTTTGCGGCAGCAGTATTGGGGTTGATCTGGGTCCTGCTCACGCGAACGCGACTGGGACTGTTCGTGCGCGCAGTGACGCAGAATCGCGCGATGGCGAGCTGCACGGGCGTCCCCACGGGGCGCGTCGACATGTGGGCTTTTGGTTTGGGTTCCGGGCTTGCCGGCCTCGCCGGCTGCGCGCTGTCGCAGATCGGCAACGTCGGGCCCGACCTCGGTCAGAGCTACATCGTCGACTCGTTCATGGTCGTCGTGCTGGGCGGCGTCGGCCAGCTCGCGGGCACCGTGTACGCGGCCATGGGACTCGGCATCGTCAACAAGTTCCTCGAGGCATGGTCCGGCGCGGTGCTGGCCAAGATCGCGGTGCTGGTGTTCATCATCGTCTTCATCCAGAAGCGACCGCAGGGGTTGTTTGCGTTGAAGGGCAGAACCGTCGAAGCATGACCATGAGCAATACCGCCCCACCGTTGCCCGCCGTTGCCTCGCCTCCGATGCCGCACTTCGCGCGCCTGTTGCCTGCCGGCGCGTGGTGGTTCTACGTCGGCGCGGCGCTGGTGCTGTTCGTCGTGTTTCCGGTACTGAATCTGGCGGTCCCGGCGGACAGTATCTGGCACCTGTCCGACTTCACCGTCACCCTGATCGGCAAGATCATGTGCTACGCCATCGTCGCGCTGGCGATGGACCTGATCTGGGGCTACACCGGGATCCTGTCGCTAGGGCACGGCACCTTCTTCGCGCTCGGCGGCTACGCGATGGGCATGTACCTGATGCGTTCGATCGGACACGACGGCGTGTACCACAGCGACCTGCCCGACTTCATGGTGTTCCTCGACTGGAAGGCGTACCCGTGGTACTGGAGCTTTACCGATCACTTCTGGTACGCCGCGCTGCTGGTCGTGCTAGCACCCGGTCTGCTCGCCTTCGTCTTCGGCTTCTTTGCCTTCCGCTCGCGCATCAAGGGCGTCTACTTCTCGATCATCACCCAGGCGATGACATTCGCCTTCATGCTGCTGTTCTTCCGCAACGACACCGGCTTCGGCGGCAACAACGGCTTCACCGATTTCAAGCGCATTCTGGGTTATCCGATCACCGCACCGGAAACGCGGATGGTGCTGTTCGTGCTGACCGCCGCCGCGTTGCTGGGATTCCTCCTGCTCGGGCGCTGGATCGTGCTGTCAAAGCTGGGCCGGGTGCTCACCGCCATTCGCGACGCCGAAACGCGCGTGATGTTCTCCGGCTACAACCCGGTCTATTTCAAGCTGTTCATCTGGACCTTGTCCGCGGTGATTTGCGGCATCGCGGGCGCGCTTTACGTACCGCAGGTCGGCATCATCAATCCGAGCGAGATGTCGCCCGCGAATTCCATCGAGATCGCCATATGGACCGCGGTGGGCGGCCGCGGGACGCTGATCGGACCGGTGCTCGGCGCGGCCGTGGTGAACCTCGGCAAGAGCTGGTTCACCAAGGCCTTTCCCGAGTACTGGCTGTTCGCACTCGGGCTGCTGTTCATCCTGTCGACGCTGTTCCTGCCCAACGGCATTGCCGGGCTGTGGGCGAAGCTGAAGAAGAAATCATGAGCGCCGCAGGGCCGCCCCAAGGCGCGCATTGCGCCCCCTCAGGGGGCAGCGCAGCGGCGACAGCCGCCAGCGTGGGGGTCGTTTCATGACGGCGGCTGCACCGGTCCGCGAGCAGTGGGACGATGCCAACGCCGGTGCCGGCGCGCGCGTACTGACCGAGGGCGTCGATACCAGTCACAAGGGCATCCTGTACCTCGAGGAGATCTCGGTCAGCTTCGATGGCTTCAAGGCGCTCAACGCGCTCTCACTGCTGATCGACAATGGCGAACTTGCGTTGCGTCATCGGGCCGAACGGCGCCGGCAAGACGACGATGATGGACGTGATCACGGGCAAGACGCGTCCCGACAGCGGCACCGCGTTCTTCGGCCAGACCATCGATCTCACGCGCCTGTCGGAACCCGAGATCGCCGATCGCGGAATCGGTCGCAAGTTTCAGAAGCCTACCGTGTTCGAGCACCACACTGTTTACGAGAATCTGGAACTCGCGTTGAAGACCGACAAGCGCGTCTGGCCGACGCTGCGCGCGCGACTCGACACTGCTGCACGCGACCGCATCGCGGCGACGCTGGAGACGATCAAGCTGCACACCGACGCGGGCCGGCCCGCGGGGCTGTTGTCGCACGGACAGAAGCAGTGGCTCGAGATCGGGATGCTGCTGATGCAGGAGCCGCAGTTGCTGCTGCTCGACGAGCCGGTCGCGGGAATGACCGACGACGAGACCATGCGCAGCGCCGATTTGTTCCTTTCCCTCGCGGGCAAGTACACCTTGATCGTGGTCGAACACGACATGGAATTCGTGCGCAAGATCGCGCAGAAGGTGACCGTCCTGCACGAAGGCAGTGTCTTGGCGGAGGGTTCGATGGACGAGATCACCGCGAACGAGCAGGTGATCGAAGTGTTTCTGGGGCGCTAACGATGCTCGCGGTGAAGGAACTGAACCAGTACTACGGTGGCAGCCACATTCTGCGGCACGTCGGGTTCGACGTGCCCGACGGCGGATGCACCGCATTGCTGGGACGCAACGGCGTCGGCAAGACGACGCTGCTGCGATGCCTTATGGGACTGCTGCCGATCCGCTCGGGCGAGATCGCCTTCGATGGCAGCAGCATTGCCGGACTGCCGCCCTATGCGCGCGCCGCGCTCGGCATCGGTTACGTGCCGCAGGGACGCGATATCTTTCCGCGACTGACGGTCATGGAAAATCTGCAGATGGGGCTCGCGACGAAAAAGGGCAGCGCAAAGCTGCCCGAATTCATTTTCGAGATGTTCCCCGTGCTCAAGGACATGCTGCACCGGCGCGGCGGCGACCTCTCGGGCGGGCAGCAGCAACAGCTTGCAATCGGCCGTGCGCTGGCGATGCGTCCGCGCTTGCTGATCCTGGACGAACCCACCGAAGGCATCCAGCCGTCGATCATCAAGGACATCGAGCGCGCCATCCGCAAGCTCGTGGCTGCGGGCGACATCGCGGTCCTCCTGGTCGAGCAGTACTACGACTTCGCAAAGTCCCTGGCGGATCACTACGTAGTATTGTCGCGGGGCGAAGTGGTCGCGCGTGGCAAGGGTGCGACCATGGAGCAGGACAACGTCCGCTCGCACCTGGCCGTCTAGACTCACCGCATATGCCGCAATTCGTCCGGAAGATGGCCGCCGGCGGAGCGTTGCGCAGCATGTGGTTCACAACCGTTGAGGTGTTGCGCGGCCCGAAACGCGCTTCCATGCCGACGTAGGCGCAAATTGCGGCGCGAAGCCGGGCGTTCGCGCGCCGCGACGCAATACATCGTGCATGGGGGGTGTATGGACCCGGGCCGGAGTCGGCGCGAAGGGCGAGGAGTGTAACCAGGGTAGCGCCGCCCCGTCCGGGTACTACACCATCAGCAAGGGCCGTGCCAGCGCTATGCCAGCTGCCTTATCTCCGCTTCCGCGGGTATTCGCCAGTGCGTCATGTCCATCTCGCGAAACATCGCTATTGCCGAGCTGAGGTGCTCGCGGGCTCGCTCGCGCGCGTCCCCGCACCGGTATAGCTTGCCGAGGCCGAGGTGACACTGGGCGACGAGCGGCCGCATCATGAATTGCTCGGCCAGTACGAGGGCCTGACGGAAAAAGTCCTCCGCAGTTCCGTTGTCGGGGGCGCCGCGTCGGGAAGCGATCTCGCCCAGAAGGCGGAGGGCCCATGGCTCGCAGATCCGATGCTTGTATTCGCGCGTTAGCGCCAGAGACCTCTGTGCAACCGAGTGCGCGTCGTCGAGTCGATCCGCCAGCAACAGAGCCTCGCCCAGCCAGATGACATTCAGCGAATGCCATATGCCTCTTCCAAATGTGTGTTCGTAAGTTGTCGTGGCTTCCTGCAGGAGCGCGACACCTTCCGCAGTGCGTCCCGACCTCGCATGCGTGAGCCCGAGCAGGCCCGAAACGAGCGCGTCAATGAGCGGAAGGTTCCACTCGCGACACAGCTCCGCAGCACGCTCCAGCACGCGTGCCGCCTCGGCGAGGTCTCCCCGGATGACGTGCGGCATCGCCAGACCCCAGCACACGTAGGCCAGGCTGTACGCATGGTGCGCCGCTTCGGCAATATCAACGCCCTCCTGCCCGCGGGCAATCGCCGCGCCGAAGTCGCCGCGTTCAGCAAGAGCCCAGGCCATGTAACTGCGGGCGATCACTGCGGGGTAGCCGTGAAGCCCGAAACGCTCGCGTGCCATGACGCCCTGGAGCAACCGTACGGTCCTCCCGAGATGCTCGTCTGCTTCGCGGAACTCCGCTACGCCAAGACAGGCCGCACCGAGGTAGAGCTCGACCGGGACCCGAAGAGGAATGTCGTCGAGCGTCTCGGCGATGTTGAAGGCGCGCAAGCCGTACCGGCGAGCTTCTTCTGCGTTTCCGGTGACCAGAAAGTGGTGGCTGGTCGCGTTTGATACGCGGGCAAGCTGGCGCTGATCTTCGAGCATCGAGGCAAGTTGCTCGGCCGCATGAAGATGCTCGAGGACGGCCTCGATTTCTCCGAGCGGAATAAGCGAGCTACGCAGGCCAAGCCTGAGATCGATGGCCTGTTCGCGCGTTTCGCGCGTCTCGGGGAGATGTTTCAATGCGGCGAGCGCTTGCTCGAAGTAGGACGCCGCTTCACGGTGTGCCGAGCGGTCCAGCGCGCGCGCACCAGCCTGGGAAAGATACCGGACCGCCTTCTCCCAAATCTCGCTGCGGACCGCGTGATAGGCCATCCGCTCGACTTGTTCGGTGAGATTCTCCGGATAAAGTGCCTCGATGACCTCGACGATCCGCGCGTGCAGTGCGCGGCGCCGCTCGTGAAGCAGGCTACCGTAGGCGACCTCGTAGGTGAGTCCGTGCTTGAAGGTGTACTCGACGTCGGGGAACAGGCGAGTCTGATATAGAAATTCTGCTGCCTGCAGGTGCGCGAGCCCTCGCTGCAGAAACTCATCCGGCTGTTCCGCAATCGCCTCCAGCAATGAGAAGGGCACGTCCACGCCGATCACGGCGGCTGCCTGGAGCAGGCGCTTTTCCTCCGGCGGCAGTCGGTCAATGCGTGCTGCGAGGATGGCCTGGACGGTGGCAGGCACCTGGATGCCCGCGAGCGCCTTGGCCAGACGATAGGCACCACGTTCACCGACGAGAACCTGCGTCTCGGCCAGAGTCCGGATGCTCTCCTCGAGAAAAAAGGGATTCCCCTGGGTTTGCGCGATCAGTTTCTGCTTGAGCGGCCGCAGACTTTCGTCGGCTCCGAGGAAGCCCAGCAGCAGACCCTCGCAACTCTCGGGAGGCAACGGACCGATGTTCAGCTGGGTGTAGTAACTCTTCCCGCCCCAGGCGTGCTGGTACTCGGGGCGGTAGTTCACGAGGAGCAGCAAGGAGGCCGTGGGCATGCTTTCGATGAGGCTGTCGAGCAGTCCCTGGGTCTCGGAATCGATCCAGTGAAGATCTTCCAGCGCCAGACTCAAGGGCTGGACCTGGCTCTCCTTGAGCAGCAAATGCTTGAGTGCGTTGAGTGTGCGCTGACGCCGAGTTGGAGGATCGAGAGCGAGCCACTGTGGATCGTCAACAGGTACGTCCAGCAGCATCAGAAAGGCAGGTAGTCCGGGCTCAAGTGCCTTGTCCAGGGACAAGACCTTGCCCGTAACCTTCTCGCGAATCTTGCGAGGCTCGTCTCGCGGCTCGATCTGGAAGTAGCCTTTGAGGAGGTCGATCACCGGCAAAAAAACGTTGGACTTGCTGTATGAAGCCGTGCCCCCCTCGAGGACAAGCCAACCCTGCGTTCGATGTGAGTGGATGAACTCCCAGAACAGTCGCGACTTGCCTACGCCGGGCTCCCCGACAAGGGCAACGACCTGGCCGCGACCGGCGCGCGCTTTGTCGAGCGCCCGGTTGAGGGTCTGCAGCTCGGCGTCGCGGCCCACGAACTGGGTAAGCCCTCGCGCCGCAGCCGCTTCCATGCGCGTGCGCACCGTGCCCGCTCCCGTGACCTCAAAGACTTCGAGCGGAAGGTCCAGTCCCTTGACTTTCATGGCGCCCAGCGGCTTGACCTGGACATAGCCCTCGGCCATCGCCAGGGTATCGGCCGAGATGAGTATCGACCCCGGCACCGCCATCTGTTCCATGCGCGCGGCCACGTTCGTGGTTTGGCCCACGACCGTGTAGTCCATCCGGAGGTCGCTCCCGATCGAGCGCACGACCACCTCGCCAGAATTCAGTCCCACCCGGATCTGAATCGGGATACCCTCGCTCCGACGAACTGCGTCCGCGTAGCGCTTGACGGTATCCTGCATCCGGAGCGCGGCGTAGCAGGCGCGGACCGCCGCGTCTTCGTGGGCGATTGGCGCGCCGAACAGAGCCACGATTCCGTCGCCCAGAACGTGGTTGACGGTGCCCTCGAAGCGGTGGACGGCCTCCATCATGTGCTCGATAACGGGATCGAGCAGCTTCCTCACTTCCTCGGGATCGCGGCTGGCGAATAACTCCATCGAGCCCTTCAGATCGGCAATCAATACGGTGACCTGTTTGCGTTCACCTTCGAGCGCAGCTCTCGAGGTCAGGATCTTCTCGGCCAGGTGTTTAGGGGTATAAGCCTCCGGCGCGCTGAAGCGGGCTGACGCGGAAGATGTGGCCGGAGCTGGTTGCGCTGCCGGATGAGCGCACTCCGAGCAAAACTTGGCGGTCGGTGAAAGCTGGGCTGCGCAGTTGGAACATACGCGCGCCAGGGCAGCAGAGCACTCCTCGCAGAACTTGGCCCCGGCGCGATTGTCGTGACCGCATCTCGAGCACTTCATGAGCCGCCCCTCGGTCGGTATGACGCAGTGACAGCCAGGAATCTGGCGCGGTCAGCAGCTGCGAAAAGTGCGCAGTTCAGCCGGGGTGGCCATTCTTCCCCGTCGGGACCTCGCCGAGCACCGTGCAGCGGCGCACCACCCGCGCCTGGGTGAACGGGTCGTAGGCAGTCGCGCGATGCATAAGGCAGCGGTTGTCCCACACGATCAATTGCTGCGGCTGCCATCGATGCTCGTAGCTCAGGTCCGGATGCACGGCGAGCGTGTTCAGTTCCTCGATCAGTTCGCGACCCTCGTCGTAGGCCATGCCGACGATGTATTCCGCGTGGTCTCCGAGGTAGAGGCACTCGCGACCTGTTTCCGGGTGCACGCGGACGATCGGATGGTCGACGGGCGGGGCTTCGCGCCGCTGCGCCTCGGTCATCAGGTCGCGGCCGTGCCGTCGCGTGCGGGAGAAATCCAGGTTGTGCACCGCGCGCAGGTTGGCGATGCGATCCTTCCAGACGGGGCTCAGTCGCTCGTAGGCGCCGTACATGTCGCAGAAATGCGTCTCGCCGCCGGTGTCGGAAACGACCTCGCCGTAGATGATGGTCGCCTGGCCGGTGACGCGGCGCCACGAGCCGTCGGTGTGCCACGCGAGCGTGCCCTTATCGGGATGCTGGCCGTTGGGTTTGCCGTGCTCGTCGAGATTCGACAGCCGGTACAATTCCGGAAACCCGTCCGCGTGGTAGATCGACATCACGTGAATCTGCACCTCGCCGAACTGCCGCGCGAACGCGACCTGTGCCGCAGGAGGCAGTTCCCGCGCCGGGAACAGCAGCACCTGGTACTGGAGGAACGCCTGGTAGATGGCGCGAAAAACGTCGGGCGTGACGCCAACTGCCAAGTCGATGCCCGAGATCTCCGCGCCGAGTCTGGGCGTCAACGGACGCACGGCAAAGGGCAGGCGCAGGTCGGCGGGTGAATTCATGGGAGCCCCTTCGACGTGGATTATCTCACTGCGGACAGATATATCCTGTCCCGCTCGGCGACTTGAAGCAACCGACCGACTCGGGAAGCAGTTGCTTCGGCAGCCACAGCACGACCTTGGGGAACAGCACGCAGAAACCGATGGTCAGGAAAAACACGATGTACAGCGGCAGCGAGCGCACCACCGCCTTGCCAAAGCCGACGCCGACGTATTTCGACGCCACCAGAAGTGACAGGCCGTAAGGCGGCGTGATCAGGCCGAAGACGAGCGTCGTGATGATCACGACGCCCATGTGCAGCGGGTTGATGTTGCCGACCTCGGTCAGCTTGGCGATGATCGGCATGAATATGATGATCGCCGGGATCGCATCGATGAAATCGCCGACGATCACGAACAACGCCACGAGCAGAAACATGATCATCGCGCCGTCGGTGCCGGCGATCCCGCTGATGTAAGTCGCGACGATGTCGGGGCCGCGCAGGTACGCGACCATCCAGCCGAACGCCGACGCGGCCGCGACGGCGCCGAGCGGCAACGAATAGAGTAAGCCGGCGTACATGAAATCGCCCGGCAGCTTCTTGACGTGTTGCGGGCGCAGAACAGGTATCAGCACGACGAGGATGTACATGGCCGCGATCATGCCGGCCTCGGTCGGCGTGAACCACCCGGTGAGGATGCCACCCATGATGATGACCGGGATCACCAGAGGCAGAGCGGCGCCACGCGCCGCGACGACGACGTCGGTAAACGGCGAACGCTTCTTCATTACGCCGACAGGCCCCCAAAAATAACTATAGATCATCAGGCCGATCCCGATCAGTACGCCGGGCACGACACCGGCGAGGAACAGGCCGCCGATCGAGACATTGCCGGTGGCGCCATAGACCACGGCCATGATGCTAGGCGGAATCAGGTTCGCCATGGTCGACGCAGACGCGATGAGCGCGGCGGTGAATGCGCGGTCGTAGCCTTCCTTCTCCATTTGCGGCGCGACGGTGCGGGTCAGGACGGCGACGTCGGCCACCGACGAGCCCGAAATGCCAGCGAAGAACATGCTGAACAGCGTTACCACCTGGGCGAGCCCACCGCGCAGGTGCCCGACCAGGGTCTGCGACAGCCGGATCATCCGGTTGGCGACGTCGGAGGACGCCATCAGCTCGCCGACCAGCAGGAAAAACGGGACCGCGAGCAGCGTCTCGGAGTCGATGCCGTGGAAAAGCTGTCCGATCAGCGACTGCATGCTGATCGGTGTGAACGAACTCGCAACGAGCACGCCGGCTATCAGCGCGAAGGTGACGGGCACGCCCATGTAGCCGAACAGCAGGAACAGAAAGCCCATCAGGCACAGGACCGCGCCATTACTCATGACTGTGCCATGCAGCGCTCACTCCGCGAGCTCCACGACGATATTCTCCTGGTCCTCGGGTCCCTCGAAGCCGTTCTTCCAGCCGTTGACGAGCTGCTCGACAGTGAAAAGCGCCACAAGCACACCCGCCACCGGCACGATCGCCGTGTAGACGGTAAGCGGAAGCAGCGAGGGCATGCGGTAGCTGCCGAGGTCGAGGATCGCGTTCTGCCAGCCATAGCGGACGATCAGTACCGCCACGACCAGCACGATCAGGCGGTTGGTGACCTCGATTGCGGTGCGTGGCGCGCCGGTCATGCGCTTGGTGATCTCGGTAAGGTAGAAGTTGTCCAGGCGGCGTGTCGCTGCGGCCATGCCGATGAACACGCCCCAAGCGAAGAACGCCGTGGTGACCTGCTGCAGCCACAGCCAGGGCGCACCGATCGTCCGTGTAACCACGTCGCAGAGCACGGTAAGCGTGAACATGAAGATGCACACGCCGCACAGAATCATCAGCACGGCTTCCAGCCAGTCGAGCGCCTTCCACTTGAGCTGGCGGTGACGTTGCAGGATCAGGGCTCGGGGGTCGGCCATCGGCAAAACTCGTCCGCGGTTTGCGAAGTTGGTGACAAAGCATGCCAGACGGACGCGCGAACGAGCCTCCGCCGGGACAATGTGCTCCGGCTACTGGACTTCGCGGACGAGCTTGAGCAGCTTTACCGCGTGCGGGCCGAGTTCCACGGCCAGCTGATCCTGGATCGGCTGCGCGGCCTTGATGAAGCCGGACTTGTCGACACCTTCGACGACCTTGACGCCCAACGTCTTGAGTTTGTCGGCGGAGTCCTTCTCCAGCTTCAGCGCCATGGCCGGCTCGCGCTTGCTCACCTCGTCGGCCGAGGCCTGGACCCATTGCTGCTGCTGCGGCGTCAGGCTATCCCAGGTCTTCTGGCTCACCCAGATGCAGTTGTTGTTCGCCTCGTGCTCGGTCATCGACAGGATGGGCGCGACCTCGTAGTGCTTGTTGGCGAGGTACACATTGACACCATTTTCGGCCACGTTCACGACACCCGTCTGCAGCGACGTATAGACTTCGCCGAACGGCATGTGCACCGTCTGCGCACCGTAGGCAGGGAAAAGCGTGTCCTCGGTCTTGGTCGCCTGCACTCGAACTTTCTGGCCCTTGACGTCTTCGATCGATTTCACTTCCTTCTTGCTGTACATGTTGCGCATACCCATGGTCAGAAGACCGAGCACCTGTGCGCCCTGCACCGAATCCTTGATCATGGCTCGGAACTCCGCGGCAATCGCCGGGTCGGCGAGCGCCTTGGTCAGATGCTGCTGATCGCGGAAGATGAAATGCAGCGAGAACACGCCGGCCTGCGGCGCCAGCGTCGACGCGTTCGCGGTCGAGGTAATGACGAAGTCGATATCGCCCGCGCGCATCTTCTGGAGCATCTGCGGTTCCTGGCCCAGCTGCGCGCCCGGGAACTGGTTGATGCTCATGGTTCCACCGCTCAATTCCTTCAGCTTGGCGTCGAAGATATTGCCCGCGATGCCATAGGCCGTCGTGTTGGGCTGGTCATAGGCGAAACTGAATTGACGCGTCGCCTGTGCGCCAGCAGTCGACGCGATCAATGCGGCGAGGCAACAGGCCAATGCCCGTAATGCGATAGTGCCGATGCGGTTGCTCATTGCAGCTTCCTCCTATTGTGCAGCTTGAAGTTCCTCAGCTTCGCGAACGAAGCACGATCGCCGGATACCCGGTCATTGTTCTAGCACCTGGACCCCTGGTCATGTCCGCATCGCGCATTATCAATGGTATGCGCGTACTGTCAATCTGGATTGTTCGCGCTGCGCTCGTGCGCGACAGCAATGCGCCTTCCTGTAGCGGCCAGTGCCGGACATGGCAGCTTCCGTCCCGCGGGCGCGCCGCAGAATGGTGCGTGGGCGAGATGTGCTTTACACGTTCTGATCGCGGAGTGACTCGCTAGTAGGAGAGGTAGCGGCCCATGTCGTCATTCTGGCCGACTCTCTCCATGGCGTTCATGTCTGCCAGCCGCTTCTGTTGGGCCGATTTGCGCAGCGCGGCCTTCTGCTCGGGCGTCATTTTTGCGTAGCTGGCCTGCGCCGCTTCGCGTTCGGCCTTCAGCTGTGCCGTTTCGCTTTTGCTCATCGCCATCATGTCGTCGTTCTGGGCGAACTTGTCCATGGCATTCATGTCGGCAATGCGCTTGTTCTTCATTGCCTGCGTGGCGGCCGCCCTATCGGCCGGTGACATGGCCGCCCACTTGGCTTTCGCCGCATCGCGTTCGGCCCTCATTTGGGCCGATTGGGCCGGGGTGAGCGGTTTCATGTTCATGTCGTTGATGAGACTCGTGTCGTCGGCGAGTGCGACACCCGCTCCGAACACCAGCGCGAAAGTTGCGATTGCGAGTAGCAGTTGTTTCATGATCGACTCCTCGAATATTGGCGGTTCGCTCTGATGGGACTTTCGCTCGCGGGCGAACCAGGTGCATGCGCGAGTTCGCAAATAGTCCAGAAGTACGCTTCAGCCGCGTTGCACGATCGCCTTCGCCGCCGCGCCGAGTTCCTTGCGCAGGAAAGCGTGCGCCGGGTCGGCATCGCGGCTTGCGTGCCAGATGAGCAGGATCGGGACGGGTGCCGCCTGTGTCGATTCGCGCAGCGTGCGCAGCCCGAACTGGTTGCGTGCGACTTTTTCCATGCTGCGCGGAATGACGCCGAACAGGTCCGACTGGCCGGCGACCATGAAGATCTCGAGGATTTCCGACACTTCCAGCGCCACCTCCAGGTTCAGTTTGCGCCAGTCGTTGATGCCTGCCACGGGATGCTCCCCCTCGATTCGGGCGCGCAGGATCACATACTTTCCCTCGCGCAGGATCTTCGCCGACGCCGGGCGACGCAATGCCGGATGGCCCTCGCGTGCTACGGTGACCAACTGGTCGTCGAACAGCGTTATTGACTTGAACTGCGTGCCGCGCGGCTCCAGCCAGTCGACGGCGGCATCGGTGCGCCCTTCGCGCAACGCGCGATCGAGGTCGATCGGGCGCGAGCGGGTGCTGGCAACCACGTCGATGTGCGGCGCAATCTTCGCCAGCCGTTGGCGTAGCCGCAAGGTGATCATCGGCCCCATCGGATGCGGAATGGTGACGAAATACCGGCGGGTCGAGGTCTTTGGGTCGAAGCCCTGCAGCTCGCTGACGGCCTCGCGAACCAGGCTCAGCCCACCGCGAACCTTCGCGTAGATGCTGTCTGCCGTCGGTGTCGGCAGCACGCCGCGCGCCTGGCGCACGAAAAGCTCGTCCTGGAACAGGGTGCGCAGGCGCGTCACCGCATGGCTGACCGCGGACTGGGTCATCGTCAGGCGGGCGGCCGCCCGCGACAGGTTTTTTTCTTCGTAGACCGCCTCGAACACCGGCAGCAGGTTGAGATCGACGCGCCTGATGTTGAACATGGTGCATATCACCTATGCAAAACATTCGGTAGTGCGGACATTGGCGTGCCTCTAATATCCCGGTCCGCGCCGGCGACCCCTTGTTTCTGCATCCGGCGTGCCAGCACCCTCACGAGGGGCGCCAGGACACTGGGGGCGGACAAAGGTTACCTCATGTTGCACAGCATGCTCAAATTGATGTTCTGGATGGCGGCGGCGTTTTTTGTTTACGGCGCCATCGCGGCACCCGTCACCTACTTCCTGCACCGTCGCAGTGGCGCCCGTACGATGGCGGCCGAAGCGCTCATCGCCTGGACGCTGTCGATTCTCTGCCTCACGCTGCTCTACATGGCGTACGACTACGTCTCGTAGCGTGCGCTACGCAACGATGGTCTTGGCGGCTTTCGCGTAGGTGCTGCCCCGCGGCAGGCCCAGCGTGACGCATACGCTGCTGGGTAGCACGTCGGTGCAGCTTCGCAGGTCTACCGACAGGCTGCGCAACGCCGAATAGTCGTCTGCGTCGAGCGCCCTGAGAAACCGGTCGCGAAGCGCTGGCGAAGCGCCATAGCCCGGCAGTAGGGAATTGTCATCCACGTCCCATCATAGCAGCGACTACGACGGGAATCCGTGCGCTGGCGCACCGTCGACGAAATAAAAGTTGCCGGTGCGCTCGGATGGCCTCAGCTTGCCTCAGGCTTGCACTACACCCGATAGGCGACCACTTCGATTTCGATCTTTGCGTCGATCATCAGCTTCGCTTGCGTCGTCGATCGAGCGGGTTTGTTTTCCGCAAAGTGTTCCGCGTAGACGCGATTGAAGGTCCAGAAGTCGCGCGCGTCATCGAGCCATACGGTCGCTTTCACCACGTCCTTGAGCGAGCACCCGGCCAGTACCAGTGCCTTTTCCACGTTCTTCATCGTCTGTCGGGTCTGCGCCTCGATGCCTCCCGGCACCAGCTCGCCGTTGTCGCCCAACGCAACTTGTCCCGACACGAATACGAATGGCCCGGCCTTGACCGCGGGAGAAAACGGCAGCGGTTGTCCGCCGGGTCCGCTCCGGGTTCCGCCCAGAAATTCGATGCCCATGATTGCCTCCTAGGATGGTTCTTCGTGACGAAGCCGCACGGCCAGCTTTTGGCGGCAAATGAAACTAAATTACATGTTAGCCGATTTGCCCGGGTCGGACCAGCGCGCTGAATTTCATTGCGACGCCGCAGCCTTTACCTATGGGAAAAGGCCCGTCGGCGGCCTTGACGACGAACCAGAAAGGCGTAGACTCGCCGGCGGATGTAATTAAATTACACCATCGCGCAAGGAGGAACCATGTCTGAAAGTCCGATCCGCCGCTCGCGGCCTTTGCAGTTCGTTCATCGCGGCGCGGCGTTGCGCGCCGTATTCGCCGTCCTCGCCTTGGTCGTCGCATCCGTGCCGGGATTCACCTGCGGTGCCGCGGTAGCGGCGCCGGTCAAGGGTGGAGCGGCCAATATCGCGATGATCGGCGAGCCGCAGACGCTCGACCCGATGGCGTCGACCGCGGATCTGGTCGGCATCATCACGCAGCACGTCTACGAACTGCTGTATACCTTTGACGCCAACTGGAACGTGACGCCCATGCTGGCTGAGAGCATGCCGGCGATCTCGAAGGACGGCCTGGTCTACACGATCGCGCTGCGCAAGGGGGTCAAGTTCCACAACGGCAAGGAGATGACATCGGATGATGTCGTCGCGTCGCTGAAGCGATGGCTGGACACGGCGCCTCGCGGCAAAGCGGTGGCCAAGGAAATCAAGAGCCTCGAGGCCAAGGGCCCGAACTCGATCGTCATCACGCTCAACCGTCCGTATGCGCCACTGCTTGCGCACCTTGCGCTGCCGAACGGATTCGCGGCGATCATGGCCAAGGACTCGATCGCCACGCCGCTGACGCAATTCATCGGCACCGGGCCGTACATGTTCAAGGAACGCAAACCCGACCAGTACGTGCAGCTGGTGCGCTACGACGGGTACAGCCCGCGCGCCGAAGCCGCGAGCGGCTACGCCGGCAAGCGCGAAGCGTGGCTCGACGAGTTGCGCTTCATTCCGGTGCCCAACGCCAATACGCGTGTCGAGGGCTCGCTGTCGGGGCAGTACCAGTTCGCGGACCTGCTGCCGGTCGAATCGTATGCGCGAATCGAGAACGCGCCCAACGTGAAGCCCGTGCTGACTTCACCGTTCGGATTTCCCTACCTGGTGCTCAACACCAAGCAGGGACCGCTCGCGAACGTCGCGCTGCGCCAAGCGGTGGAGGCGGCGCTAAACAACGCGGACATGATGGGCGCCGGGTTCGGCGATCCGAAGTTTTACACCACGGAAGCGAGCCACTACGCCAAGAACACGCCGTTCTACTCGACCGCGGGGACCGAGAACTACGGCAAGGGTGACGCCAAGAGGGCCGCAGCACTGGTCGCGAGCGGCAAGTACGACGGCACCCCGATCAAGATCCTCACCAGCCAGCAATACGACTTCCACTACCGCATGGCGCTGGTGATGGCGGAAAACCTCAAGGCCGCAGGGTTCAAGGTCGACATGCAGGTAGTCGACTGGTCGACGTTGATCCAGCGTCGCAACGATCCCGCGCTGTGGGACATCTACATCACGCATTCCGCGGTACTGCCCGACCCGACGCTGACGCCGCCGCAGCTTGGCGACGGTGCGCCGGGCTGGTGGAGCTCGCCGGCGAAGGACGCGGCGCTGTCGGCGCTCAACGCCGAAGCCGACCCGAAAAAACGCGGCGCGCTGTGGGGCAACGTGCAGTCGGTCGTGTTCAACGAGGTGCCGTACATCCGGGTCGGCTACTTCAATAGCGTGACCGCGCGGTCGCCGAAGCTCGAGGGTTACGTGCCGATGCCGTGGCCGTTCTTCTGGAACACGTGGCTGGTGAAGTGAGGCTGCGCTGTTCGCGCTGATCGATGGCCTTGCAGCGGTATGGAATGAGCGCGAAGGACGGCCCGGAGCGCGAATGCATTTCCCTGAGCGCGAAGGACTGCCCCAAGCGCGAACATAAGTGCGCGCAGGGTGGAGGTAATCCGTGACGCGGTATCTCGCATCGCGTTTCGCCGGCATGGTGATCGTGATGCTGCTGGTTGCGACCATCGTGTTCTTCATCACGCGGCTCGCGCCGGGCGATCCCGCCGCGGTAATGCTGGGCGAGCAGGCGACGGCCGCCGACATCGCGAAACTGCGCGCGTCCTATGGGCTCGACCAGCCGCTGCCGCTGCAGTTCGTCTATTGGCTGGGTGAACTCGCGCACGGCAATCTCGGCCAGTCGATTTTCCTGCAGCGACCGGTAACACAGGCATTGGCGGAGCGCGCGGAGCCGACCTTTTTCCTGACGCTGTTCTCGATCATCATCGCCACCCTGATCGGCGTGCCCTGCGGCATCATCGCGGCGGTGTGGCGCGGCAAGCCCGTCGACCAGTTCTTCTCGGGCTTCGCCATGCTGGGCGCAAGCATCCCCAGCTTCTGGCTCGGCCTCATCCTGATGCAGATATTCGCGGTGAGCCTCGGCTGGTTTCCGGTCGCCGGCTACGGCGACCCGGGCGTACCCCTGAGCGATCGGCTGCATCATCTGGTGTTGCCGTCGATCGTTCTCGGCGTCGTGAATTCGGCGCTGATCCTGCGCTTCACCCGGGCGAGCATGCTCGACGTGCTGGGCGAGGACCACATCCGCACCGCCCGCGCCAAGGGATTGTCCGAAGCCAGCGTGATCCTGCACCACGCGTTGCGCAACGCGCTCATCCCGGTGATCACCATCCTCGGCCTGACTTTCGCGCTGCTGATCGGCGGCGCGATCGTGACCGAGACGGTGTTCGGCCTGCCTGGCGTCGGCAACCTGGTCGTTTCCGCGGTCCTGCGCCGCGACTACCCCGTGATTCAGGGCGCGCTGCTGGTCATTGCCGGACTCTATGTACTCATCAACCTGCTGATCGATCTGCTGTACCTGGTGGTCGATCCGCGGGTGAAGTATTGATCGCGCCGGCGCCGCCGTGACCACCGCCGCGACCGCGATGCATGCCATTGCGCCCCCGCGCAGCCCGACATCGATCCTCCTGCGCAAGCTGTTCCGCCGGCGCCTGGTACTGGTCGGTGCGGTGATCCTGGGCATCGTCGCCGTGCTGGCGATCTTCGCGCCCTGGATCACACCCTACGATCCGATGACGCTGAAGATCCTCGACCGCCTGCAGAGTCCGCGTGCGACGCACTGGTTCGGCACGGACGAACTCGGGCGGGACGTCTTCTCACGCGTGATCTTCGGGGCGCGCTACTCGTTGATGATCGGCGCCATGGTGGTGCTCATTTCCATGACCGGCGGCGTGCTGCTTGGATTGACTGCAGGATTCTTCCGTCGCCTGGACGGGCCGATCATGCGATTGGTGGACGCGATGATGTCGTTCCCGGACATCCTGCTCGCGAT
Organism: uncultured beta proteobacterium; assembly: GCA_963726915.1. Taxonomy (GTDB): domain Bacteria; phylum Pseudomonadota; class Gammaproteobacteria; order Burkholderiales; family Casimicrobiaceae; genus PALSA-1003. The sequence goes on along the minus strand of CAVSEA010000025.1, from coordinate 196,899 downwards.
CGCGCTGGTCGCGGTGCTGGGCGCGTCGATGACCAACGTGATCCTCGCGCTCGCCATCGTCTACACCCCGCGCGTGGCGCGGGTCGTGCGGGCGTCGACGCTGGTCGTGCGTGAATTGCTGTTCATCGAAGCCGCGCGAGCACTCGGCGTCTCGACCTGGCGCATCCTGTTCATCCACATCCTGAACAACATCGCTTCGCCGATCCTGGTGCAGGCGACATTCATCTTCGCCTACGCCGTACTGGCCGAAGCGGGCCTGTCGTTTCTCGGCGTCGGCGTGCCGCCGGCGCTGCCGACGTGGGGCACGATGATCGCGAGCAGCCAGCAGTTCGCGCACCAGGCCATCTGGCTCGTCGTGTTTCCGGGCGTCGCGATCATCCTGTCGGCGCTGTCGCTGCAGATGGTAGGCGACGGCTTTCGCGATCTGCTCGATCCGAAACTGCGCAAGGCGATGTGATGGTGGCCGCGCCCACGACTACGACCGCGTCCTCTTCTGGTCCGCTGCTGCAGGTCAGGCACCTGCAGACGCATTTTTCGACCGATGCCGGCCTGGTGAAGGCCGTCGAAGATGTCTCGTTCACGCTCGACGCCGGAGAAACCCTCGCCGTCGTCGGCGAGTCGGGTTCGGGCAAGTCGGTGACGAGCCTTTCGATCATGGGACTGATCCCGAATCCGCCGGGGCGCATCGTCGGCGGCGAGATCCTGTTCCGCGCCCGCGACGGCACGGTCGTCGACCTGGCGACGTTGCCCGCGAAGTCGCTACGCCAATTGCGCGGCCGGGACATCGCGATGATTTTCCAGGAGCCGATGACCAGCCTGGACCCGGTGTTCACGGTCGGCGACCAGATCGCCGAGGCGGCGGCGCTGCATCTGGGCATGAATCGCGACCAGGCGATGAAGCGCGCGCTGGAAATGCTCGAGCTGGTGGAGATTCCCGCGGCGAAGCAGCGCATCGGCGAGTATCCACATCAGCTGTCCGGCGGCATGCGGCAGCGGGTCATGATCGCGATTGCGCTTGCGTGCAATCCGTCGCTGCTCATCGCCGACGAACCGACCACGGCGCTGGACGTGACGATCCAGGCGCAGATTCTGGCGTTGCTCGACAAGTTGCGGCGCGACATCGGCATGGCGGTGCTGTTCGTCACGCACAACCTCGGCGTCGTCGCCGAAATCGCCGACCGCGTCGTGGTCATGTACAGCGGTCGCGTGGTCGAAGAAGGTGGCGTCCACGAATTGTTCAAGGCGCCCCGGCACCCCTACACGCGCGGCCTGCTGGCGTGCCTGCCGCGGCGCGCGCTTGACGACGATGCGGAGCCGGCCGGGACTGCGCGCCGATTGAACGCGATTCCCGGTCTGGTGGCGAGCCCGCTGGATCCATTGCCTGGCTGTGCCTTTGCGCCACGCTGCGGACTGATGTTGCCCGAATGCGCGGCGGCGATGCCACCGCTGGCCGATCTGGCGACGGGCCAACGTTCGCGCTGCATTCGCTGGGCGACGCTGTGAGCGAGATGGGCCGCCCCAAGCGCGAAGCTGCTCCGTTGGACGCGATGCTGGCGGTGCGCGGCCTGAAGAAGTATTTCGGCCACGGCGATCGTCCGGTGCGCGCCGTCGACGATGTCAGCTTCGAGATCGCGAGCGGCGAAGTACTAGGGCTCGTCGGCGAATCGGGTTCGGGCAAGAGCACGATCGGTCGCTCGGTATTGAAGCTGATCGAACCTACCGCCGGTGAAGTACGCTTCGAAGGCACCGACCTGGCGCCGCTGTCCGCGCGCGCGATGCGACCCTATCGCCGGCAGCTGCAGATCATCTTCCAGGATCCGTACGCCAGCCTGAATCCGCGACGTCGCGTCGGCGACACGCTCGACGAGGCGATGGCCACGCACGGCTTGCATCCTGGCCCTGCGCGGCGGGAGCGGATTGCGGAATTGCTGTCGCTGGTCGGCCTTGCGCCCGAGCACGCGCGGCGTTTCCCGCACGAATTCTCCGGCGGCCAGCGGCAGCGCATCGGCATCGCGCGCGCACTCGCGGTGGAACCGCGGTTCATCGTGGCTGACGAGCCGGTTTCCGCGCTCGACGTCTCGATCCAGGCGCAGGTCATCAACCTGCTGTCCGACTTGCGCGAGCGCTTCGGTCTGACGATGCTGTTCATATCGCACGACCTCGACGTCGTGGAATACCTTTGCGACCGCATCGTCGTGCTCTATCTCGGCAAGGTGATGGAAGTCGCGCCGGCGAAACAACTCTATCGGGCGCCGAAGCATCCCTACACGCAGGCGTTGCTGGAAGCATGCCCGCGGCCCGATCCGAAGGCGCGCCGCGACCGCCGGCTGCTCGCGGGCGACATTCCCAGCCCGGTCGACCCGCCATCAGGCTGCGTCTTCCGCACCCGTTGCCCGTATGCGCAGGACGCGTGCGCGGCGACGGTGCCACCGTTGCGCGAAGTGGAGCCAGGACGCTTCAAGGCCTGCCTGCGCGACGACATTCTTTGACGAGTCGATCATGAACCTCGATCCGATCCTGGCCGAAACGCTCGATGCGACCACCAAGGGTTATCCGCTGGCGGGCCCGGCGATGGCCATCTCTGCCATCGGCGCCCAGCGCTGGAGCGTGCTCGCCGGCGACATGCCGCTGCCACTGGCCGTGATCCGCGATTCGGCGCTCGCGCACAACCACGCGTGGATGCGCGATTTCACCGCGGCGACTGGCGTGCTGCTGGCGCCGCACGGCAAGACGACGATGGCGCCGCAAATTTTCGCGCAACAGCTCGCGGCGGGCGCCTGGGGCATCACCGTCGCCAACGTGCAACAACTGGGTATTTGCGTGCGCTTCGGCGTGCGGCGGGTGATCATGGCCAATCAGCTGCTGGGTGCAGCCGAAATCGCCACGGTGATTCGATTGCGCGAATTGCATCCGGAGCTCGAATTCCATTTCCTGGTCGATTCGCCGGCGCAACTGGCCGCGATCGAGGCCGTGGGCGGCGGGTTTGCGATGTCGCGCAAACTCACGGCGCTGGTCGAACTGGGCGTTCCGGGCGGGCGCACCGGGTGCAGGACCTTCGATGAGGCGATGTCCGTCGCGCGCGCGATTGCGTCGAGCACGATCGTCGCGCTGTCGGGCCTGGAATGCTACGAAGGGCTGCAAGTCAACGGCGATTCGGCCCGCGACACGGCGATGGTCGGCGCGCTGATGCAGCGGGTGAAGGAGGTCGCACTTGCCTGCGACGCCGAGCACCTGTTCGCTGGCACTTCGATCATTCTCACGGCCGGCGGATCGGCCGCATTCGACATCGTGGCGCGCGAACTGCCGCTGCGCCTATCCAGGCCCGCATTGACGATCCTGCGCAGCGGCTGCTATGTCACGCACGATTCCGGTTTCTACCAGCGCATGCTCGAGCAGGTAAAGGCACGCAGCGGCGCCGCCTGGCAATCGCGCCCGGGCCTGCAGCCGGCGCTCGAAGTGTGGTCGCGCGTGCAGTCCTGTCCGGAGCCGGGACTCGCGGTGCTCACGATGGGCAAGCGCGACGCGTCCTTCGACCTCGACCTGCCGGTGCCGGGAAAGCGCTATCGCCCCGGCGTCGATGCCGTACCGCAACGGGTGCCCGGGTCGTGGCAGATCACCGCAATGAACGACCAGCACGCGTATCTGCGCTTTAGTGATGGCGATGCGCCGCGCGTCGGCGACCTGATCGGTTGCGGCATATCGCATCCATGTACGACCTTCGACAAGTGGCGTGTCCTGTTCACCGTCGACGATGGCTACCGCGTGACGGGCGCCATCCGGACCTATTTCTGACCCGACCGAAGTCTCGACGCTCATGCCCAATCGCCGCACTACGCCGCAAGCTCCTGTCGGTGACCTGCTCCGCACGATACGTGACCGCGCGGGCACGCTGTCGCAGGCGCAGCAGCAGGTAGCAGCGACGGTGCTCGAGGATCCGCAGTTCGCGCTTCGCGCCAACGTCGACGCACTCGCGCGCCGGGCCCGGGTCAGCCCGCCATCGATCGTGCGCTTCTGCCGGGCGCTGGGATTTGCCGGACTGCGCGAGTTCAAGCTGAATCTCGCGCATACGCTTGCCATCGGGACAACGACGCTGCATCGGGCACTCGCGCCCGGCGACAACATGCAGACGGTCACGCACAAGGTCCTGCAGGGCGCGGCGAGCGCGCTGACCAACCTCGAACGGCATATCGCGCCAGCCGTGGTCGAGCGCGCGGTCGCGCAGATCGCCAAGGCACAGCGGGTCGATTGCTTTGCCGTCGGCAACACCTCGATGTTCATGGCCAGCGACGCCCAGGCGCGATTTTCACGGCTTGGCCTGACGTCGAATTTCTATTTCGATGCGCACCTGCAACTGGTCTCGGCGGCGACGATGACAAGGAACGACGTGGTGCTGGCGATCTCGCACGTGGGCAGGATGCCGTTCCTGCTGGAGTCGGTCGGCGTCGCGAAGGAGCAAGGCGCGACGATCATCGCCATCACCCAGCCGCACACGCCGCTGGCCGACCTGGCAGACATCGTGTTGCCGATCGTCGTGCCTGCCGACTCGTCGATGCGCGTCGGGACCGAGGCATATCTGGCGCAGGTGGCTTATATCGAAATCCTGATGGTCGGTACCGGGTTGCGGCGGGGGCCGCCAGCGCTGCGCCAGCTCAAACGCGTGCGCGATGTGCTGCAGGAGCGCGGCGTGGACAGCGATTCGCATCCGGTGCTGGAAGCGGCATGGTCCAAACGCGAAAGGCGACCTTTATGAACGCCAATTCCGAACGGGTGAGGCTATTGCGTGGCGGCACCGTCATCGACGGCACCGGAGCGCCGCGATTCGTCGCCGACGTGCGCATCGAAGGCGAGCGCATTGCGGCGGTCGGTGTGGATTTGCCGGCGCAGGGTGCCGCGGTCATCGACGCCACCGACAAGATCGTGGCGCCGGGATTCATCGACGTGCATACGCACGACGACCAGATCGTGCTCTCGGCGCCGCAAATGCTGCCGAAGATCAGCCAGGGCGTCACCACGGTCGTCGTCGGCAACTGCGGCATCAGTCTGGCGCCGCTGGTGCACGCCGACGTTCCGCCGCCGCTCAACCTGCTCGGCGGCGGCGACAAATATGTGCATCCGACCATGGCGGCATACGTCGACGCCGTGGGGCGGGCGCGACCCGCGGTCAATGTCGCGGCGCTGGTCGGGCATTCGACGCTGCGGGTGGCGACGATGGCGGATCCGTACCGCGTCGCGACGCCCGCCGAGCAGGCGCACATGGTCGAACTGCTGCGCGAAGGCATGGCGGCCGGCGCGACGGGCTTGAGTTCGGGCGTGTTCTACGCCACCGGTGCCGCCGCGGACGTCGATGAACTCTCCTTGCTCGCGGGCATCGCTGGCGATGCCGGGGGCGTGTACACGACGCATATCCGGGACGAGCACGAGAAAGTTCTCGATTCGCTCGACGAAGCCTTCGCCACCGGCCGGCGCGGCAAAGTGCCGGTCGTGGTCTCGCATCACAAATGCGCCGGGCCGCGAAACTGGGGCCGCACGGTGGAGACGCTCGCGCACTTCGACGCCGCGCGCAAGCAGCAGTCGATCGGGCTGGACATGTATCCGTACATCGCCGGTTCGACCGTGCTGCGCCGCGAAATGGTTGACGGCGTCATCGACATCATGATCACCTGGTCGACGCCGCATCCGGAGATGGCGGCGCGGATGCTTGCCGACATTGCGCTGGAATGGGGCTGCACGCAGCAGGACGCCTGCGACCGGCTGCAGCCGGGAGGGGCCTGCTATTTCCAGATGGCGGAAGAGGACGTGCAGCGGGTACTGAAGTATCCGGCGACGATGATCGGCTCGGACGGCCTGCCACACGACCAGCATCCTCACCCCCGGCTGTGGGGAACCTTTCCGCGCGTGCTCGGACACTACAGCCGCGAGCTGGGACTGTTTTCCCTCGAGACGGCGGTGCACAAGATGAGCGGGCTTTCCGCCCGCCGGTTCCAGCTCGAGGATCGCGGCGAGATCCGCCCCGGCGCCTACGCGGACGTCGTCGTGTTCGATGCGGCGACGGTCAGCGACGTCGCCACCTTCAAGCAGCCCAAGCAACTGTCGCAGGGCATCGATTGCGTGCTGGTCAACGGCGTGATCGCGTATCGACCGGGTACGGTTGCGCCAGAGCGTGGCGGACGCTTCCTGCGCCGTGGCAAACGAGCCGGCTGAAAATTACTGCCTTGCGGGAATTGCGCGACGTGCGCTGAATTTGATGCAAGAATGACGCTGACGGTACGCCCGCGAATGGGGATGTGCATGTTGCAGCGCGATGACCATATGAGGTTAAACAGGGAGGGATTCATGAAGGCGATTGCAATTTTGGCGAGGGGGATCACCGTGGTCGCGATGGCATCCATGGTCGGCGGTGCGCCGGCGCTGGCAGCGACATTTGTCTATGTGTCGAACGCCGACGATGGCGACATCAGCACCTATCGGATGCAGGATTCCGGCGAGATGCAGCCAGGCGCACGCGTGAAGGCGGCAAGCGTGGTCATGCCGATGGTGGTGAGTCCCGATCGCCGCTTCCTGTACGCGGCATCGCGCTCCAAACCCTTTACCGTGCATCAATATGCGATCGATCGCGGCACCGGTGCGTTGACGCCGGTATCCACCGCGCCGCTGGCAGAGAGTTTTCCGTACATCTCGCTCGACAAGACCGGGCGCTTCCTGCTGGGCGCGTCCTACGGCGGCCACGTCGTCAGCGTCAACGCGGTCGGTGCCGACGGGCGTGTCGCCGCCGAGCCGTTGCAGGTGATTCCCGTCGGGCGCAACGCGCATTCGATCCGGGTCGATGAGAGCAACAAGTTCGTCTACGTGCCCACGCTTGGCAGCGACGCGATCTTCCAGTTCACCTTCGACGCGCAGACCGGGAAACTCAGCTCGAATACGCCGGCGGTGTTCCTGATGAAGGCGATGACCGGCCCGCGGCACTTCATCACCTCCGCCGACAACAGGTTCCTGTACGCATTGAGCGAGCTTCTGGGCACGGTGACCACGTTTGCGATCGACGGCAAGACGGGCCTGTTGACCGAAGTGGGCTCGGCCTCCGGCTTGCCGCCGGACACCAAGCTCGGTCCGGGAGCGCCGCGCGGTGCGGTGGGCGTGCCAGGCGGGCCGCCGCCGCGTAACACCGACAACGACGTCTGGGCCGCCGACATTCACATGAGCCCCAACGGCAAGTTCGTGTACATCTCGGAACGGACCAGCAACAGCATCGGGACGCTGGGCGTCGACGCCGCGAGCGGCAAGCTTACGTATCTCGCGAGTACACCGACCGAACGCCAACCACGCGGCTTTGCGATCGATCCGAAAGGCCGGTACATGGTCGTTACCGGTGAAAAATCCGAAACGATTTCGGTGTATTCGATCGATCCGGCCAGCGGCGCGCTGAAGTTTCTCAATCGGTATCCGACCGGCAAGGGCGCGAACTGGGTCGAGATCGTCAGCTTCGACTAGACGTGCGGGCGAAAAAGAATCGTCGTCCCCGCGAAAGCGGGGACCCAGGTTGACTTTGCCTGAATCGAGAAAATGGATTCCCGCTTACGCGGGAATGACGGAAAATCGTGTGCCGTCGTTAACGTGGCGCGTGTTTCAGACTTAGGAGGTGCTCATGTCAATTCCGATCGCCAAGTCTTGCCTCCGTGCGCAGCGGACGGTCGTCGTTGTCGCCACTTTGCTGCTCGCTCTCAGCGGTTCCGCTTACGCCCGCGTCACCCGGATCGTCATCGATTCGACGACCGCGCTGACCGGACAGGACAACGCCTACGAACAGGTGCGCGGCCGCGCATTCGGCGAGCTCGATCCGGCCGATTCGCACAACGCGATCATCACCGACATCGCGCTCGGCAAGTCGGCCGACGGCAAGGTGCGCTACGAGACGACCTTCGTGCTCACCAAGCCGGTGGACATGACGCAGGCCAGCGGGTTCATGTGGCACGACGTGCCCAATCGCGGCGGCGTCTACACGATCGCGCCCGCCGAGCGCAATTTGGGCGACGTCGGCCTGGCGAGCGGATGGCAGGCCGACAATGCGGGCAGCACCGGCATCCCTGCCGATCGCGCCAAGGGCAGCAATCACTGGGTCGCCGCGCCGATGGCCAAGAACGCTGACGGTTCGCTGGTCACCGGCAACGTCCTCGGGCGCATCGTCAACCGCAGCGGGAGCGATTCGCAACCGCTCAACGTGATGGGCAATCCCGTGCCGTATTTGCCGGCGACTCTCGACACGAGCAAGGCCACGCTGGTGACGCATACACACGAGACGCTCGACGGCAAGATCACCATCGGCGGTACGATTCCCGCGACCGACTGGGCCTTCGCGCATTGCGATGCCGCGCACCCGTTCCCGGGCACTCCCGACGACATCGATATCGCGAATCTGCCAGCGAACCTGCCGGTGCACGTGTGCGTCAGGAACGGCTTCGATCCGAAGCTGCTCTACGAGGTCGTCTATCCGGCCAAGGGCGCATACCTGCTCGGAGTGGGCATTGCCGCGTTCCGCGACGTCAATTCCTTCTTTCGGTACGAGGCCGCGGACGCGCAAGGCACGCCGAACCCGATCGCCGGCAAGATCAAATGGTCGGCGATCCGCGGCGTCTCGCAGTCGGGCAACTTCACGCGCCAGTACATCCACCAGGGCTTCAATCAGGACGAGTCGAACCGGATCGTGCACGAGGGCGCGTGGCCGATCATCGCCGGACGGCGTGTCGCCGCCAACGTGCGCTGGGGTCAGCCCGACGGCGTGCTCGAGCTCTATCAACTCGGTAGCGAAGGCCCGCAATGGTGGGTGGACTGGCCCGATCCCGTGCGCGGCCTGCCGGCACAAAGCATTCTCGATCGCTGCAGCAAGAGCAACACCTGCCCGAAAATCATCGAGCACTTCGGCAGCGCCGAGGTGTACGCGTTGAAGATGACGACCGAATGGGTCGGCACGTCGGCCAACGCCGACATTCCCTTGCCGGCCAACGTGCGCCGCTACTACGCGCCGAGCACGACGCACGGCGGCGGTGCGGGCGGCTTCAATCAGGACCTGCCGGACAAGCCCGCCGCCTGTCCGGGCAACAATTGGGGGCAGGGGACGTTTCGCGCGAACCCCGTGCCGGAAGTCGAGCTGGTCAACGTGCTGCGGTTGGCGCTGCGCTATTGGGTCATGACCAATACGGCGCCTCCGCCGAGCCGATATCCCACCCTTGCCACGGGCACGCTCGTCGCGCCGACCAGGCAGGCGATGGGATTCCCGGCGGGCGTTCCGGGTGTGCCGGAATCGATCTTCGCGCCGGAGAACTTCGTCAACCCGGTGCTCGTCTACGACTGGGGCCCGCAATTCGACTACAGCGACGGAACAGGCGTGCCGAGCAAACTGCCGCCGCCGATCAAGCGCGTGATCGCGATGAAGGTGCCGCGCGTCGACCGGGACGGCAACGAATTGGGCGGCGTGCCGACGGTGCTCCGCGACGCACCGCTCGGCACGTACCTGGGCTGGAACATCACCGCGTCGGGATTCCACCAGGGCCAGGTGTGCAATTACGTCGGCGGCATGATTCCGTTTGCCGTCACGCGCGCTGAACGATTGGCCAGCAAGGATCCGCGGCTGTCGCTGCAGGAGCGCTATCGCGATCACGCCGGCTACGTCGCGGCCGTGCGCAAGGCGGCGGACAACGCCATGCTCGAAGGCTATTTGCTGCAGGTCGATCGCGATGCGCTGGTGGCAGCGGCGGAGGCGAGCAACGTGTTGAGGTGATGCCGTCGCCCCTCACTGCGGCGGCTTCACCCCGTCCTTGCTCACCTGCACGCGGGCCGCGCTCAACGTGCCGTCGGCGGCCTGCTGCGCACCGATGAACACATATTCGCCGACGATAAGGTCGGCGCGAGTGCCGGGCACAGCACGGACCAGCGCCGCGCCCGGTGGCACGACGATCGTCTGCGTGCCGCCCTTGTAGGTCAGCGTCAGCTCGCGGTTGGCGGCGCCGGTCACCATCGATGCCACATTGGCATTGGTCATCGTCGATCCCGGCTGCAGGTCCCATGCAAGTTGGCCTTCCGGCGTGGTCGGGGCGAGGTAATGCACCTCGACCGCCACCTGCGTGCCGTTCGGGCCGGGCATGGTCGTGGCGCCGACGTAGTCACCCTGCTTGATGTCCTCGAAGCGGACAGTCTTGGCCACGGCGACCGCGACGTTGTCGGCGAGTTCGATCCTGAGGTCTTTGCCATCGCGTGACTTGACAACCAGCACCTTGCCGTCGATACCGGTAATCGTTCCGCGAACGCGCACGTTGGTCTGGGCTTGCGCGGCAGCGACCAGGAGCAGGCAACCCACCAGCACACCGACGACTTGCTTGAGTTTCATCGTTTTCCTCTCGAAAGTTGATCATGCGATCTACCGTCGCACTCGCCGTGGATAACCCCACGTAAACATCGTTTCAGGGTTGCTTGTTCCGCCTGGCTTCAAATATCACATCTCTGAAAAGGACATGGCTCCTGGCGGCGCCACGCGATGCTCGGCAAACGTCGAAAAACATTACACCGTGCGCCTCCGGCCTCGAAGCCGATCTTGTAGGCCTCTCATTTTGAAGACAATTCCGGAGTCGCGATTTCAGGTACGAATTGTGCTACTCAACATGTTACTGCGCCAGTGTCTCAAGTGGGCCAAATCGACGCATCGCTGTGCGGGCGTTCGACTCTGATCCGGCAGGATCGCTCCCTTCGGCAGATGGGCCACCGCAAGCAACCAGTATGGAGACCATGATGATGTCACGCGTCAATAGAATTCCGCGCCGGCCACGCCTGTGGTTGCTGGTCCTTATCGCGCTCGCCGCAGTCACACAAAGCGGCCTCGCGCTCGCCGGCTACTTCCAGGTGAATCTCTCGTCGAACGTGCCAGGTCTCGCCGCGAACACCGATCCGAACCTGCAGAACCCGTGGGGACTTGCGTCGACCGGTGCTAGCCCATTCTGGGCTGCGGATAATGGCGCCAACCTGTCCACCCTCTACAATTCCGCGGGTGTCGCCCAGGCGCTGGTGGTGACCGTCCCCGAGAAGCCGACAGGCATCGTCTTCAACAGCTCGGCGTCGGGCTTTCAATTGTCCTCTGGCGGCAAGGCAACTTTCATATTCGACACCGAGAGGGGCACGATTGCCGGATGGAACACCGCGCAGGGAACGTTTGCGTTCACCGAGGTGTTGTCGGACGCTGTCTACAAAGGCCTCGCTATCGGCGTCAGGGGCGGCAGCGATTTCCTTTACGCGACCGATTTTCGCGGCGGGAAGATCGACGTATACGACAGCATCTTCGCGCTGCACGTCGGTAGTTCGTTCGTCGACCCGGGGCTGCCCTCCGGCTATGCGCCGTTCAATATCGAGAATATCGGCGGCTCGCTCTACGTCACCTACGCCCTACAGGACGCGACCAAGGAAGACGACGTCCCGGGCGCCGGTCACGGCTTCGTCGATCAGTTCGATACCAGCGGCAATTTCATTCGACGCGTGGCCAGCGCCGGTACGCTCGATTCCCCCTGGGGCCTGGCGCTGGCGCCGGCCGGCTTCGGCGCGTTCGCCAATGACCTCCTGGTCGGAAACTTCGGAGACGGGCGGATCAACGCCTTCGACCCGGTGACCGGCGCGTTCCTCGGTCAGCTGACGGACACGAAAGGCAACATACTTGCGATCGATGGCCTGTGGGCGTTGAAGACCCACAACGGCGTCAACGGCTTCGACGCCAACAGCGTCTACTTCACCGCAGGCATCAACGGCGAGGCGGATGGACTGTTCGGCCGGCTGGCGGTCGCTCCCGAACCGGGCAGCCTTGCGCTGGTCGCGATCGCCGCGATGGCGCTCGGATTCGTGCGCAGACGCAAGCACTAGGCGGCTCCACGACGGACTCAAACGGCAGCTGCGAGCTGCCGTTTGACTTTGCAATGGTCGCTACCAACCCAGTCCGTTGAAGTCGGGGAACAGCTCCCAGTACACCGAATTGTCGCGTGCGTCCGCCTTTCTCATCGCGGCGTCCTGTTTGAAATACGACGCCTCCGGATTGGCGTTGGGCATGTTGTTCTGTGCTCGCAGCTTGAGATAGGCTTGATACTCCTTTTCGGTGCCGACGTAGATCTGCTTCCTGGCCATGTCGGGGTAGACGAAATAGTTCTTCCCGGTATTCGACATGACCGTCACTTGGCCAGCCGGGAGCTTGGGGATTTCCTGCAATTGCTTGTCGGTGCTCGCGACCACGGTCTTGAAGCCCGCGGCGGACAACAGCGCCTCATTCGGTGGAGCCGGCGGAGCGGGCGGAGCGCTGGTGCCGGCACAACCCGCGACGAGTGCCAACATGGCGAGGCTGCAAATGTGCTTGTAGAGTTTCGACAGAAGTTTCATTGCAAGTCGGGTCCCGATGGCGTGATGAGCACGGCAGTGAAGATACCACTGGGCGCGGATTAAGTCGCGTAGGCGGGCTCAGACGCCAATCGATCATGATGGGGATCGTCCCGCTCAATCCTCAACGACTTTTCTACGCGTCGCCTTCACGTGTCCGCGCTTGACCTTGGTGTCGACGCGACGCCGCTGCGAACCCTTGGTCGGGTGCGTCGCCTTGCGCCGGCGCGGCACTGCCGCCGCGCCGTCCACCAGCACCTGCAACCGTGCCAGCGCATCCACAAGATTTCGATCCAGGCTGCGAAAGCGTTGCGCCTTGATGACGATCACGCCGTTGGTGCTGACGCGTTGGTCTCCGAGGGTGCATAGGTGCATCTTGACCGCGTCCGGCAGCGACGACGCGCGAATGTCGAAGCGCAGATGCACGGCGGTCGCGACCTTGTTGACGTTTTGCCCGCCCGCGCCTTGGGCGCGGATCGCGGTCCATTCGATGTCTGCAGGATCGATAACTGGCATGGCAATTGTCGCGACTGAGGATGTGTGGGATAAAACCTTGGTTTCCGTAGACAGGCTTCGGCAAGCAAGTGATCTGACCTCATTTTCCGCATTTTCCTGTGCAACCGGGGTCCGGGATGGCTATGATGCCAGTGCGCCCGCTTGATTGGATGGCCCCACTCGAGGAAGACCATCACGCGGGAAAAGGAGGAAACCATGTCGACCGTATCGATTCGCTGTTTGGCTGCGGCGGCGCTTGCCTGCGCCGCCCTGGTCGTGCCCACCACAGTTCTGGCGCAGGCGGCGCCACCGGCCGCCGCACCAGCCGCGGCCCCGGCCGCCGCCCCGCCGGCTGCTCCGCCGGCTTGGCAGCAGGGCCGATCGCCGGACCAAGGCACGTCGACCTTGCATCCGTTTGCACCGCAGATGACCGGCCGGCCGGCGAGCGAGTTGCCAGTCGACAAGCTAAAGGTGCCGGCGGGATTCAAGGTGGAGGTATGGGTCGATGGCATTGCCGAGGCGCGCTCGCTCGCACTCGGCGACAAGGGTACGGTGTTCGTGAGCAATCGCCTCGCGAAGAACGTGTACGCGGTCGTCGATCGCGGCGGAAAGCGCGAGGTCAAGACCATCCTCAAGGGGCTGAACGCGCCGAACGGGATCGCGTTCAGCCAGGGCACGCTCTACGTCGCCGAGCGCAATCGCATCACGCGCTACGACGGCATCGAGGACCGGCTCGACAATCCGCCGGAGGGCAAGGTCGTGATCGAGAATTTGGATCCGACGAACCAACCTGGGCACTTCTGGAAGTTCCTCGCGATGGGTCCCGACGGAAAGCTCTACTTCAACATCGGTTCGCCACAGAACATCACCATGCCGACTTACATGCAGGCGGCGATCATGCGCGTCGACCCCGCGACGGGTGCGCTCGAGAACTATGCCCAGGGCGTGCGTAACTCGGTGGGTTTCGACTGGCATCCGCAGACCAGGCAACTGTGGTTCACCGAACATGGCCGCGACTGGATCAGCGACGACACGCCCGAGGACGAACTCAACGTGGTGAAGCACCAGGGTGAGCACTTCGGTTTCCCGTATTGCCATCAGGGCGACATGCTCGATCCCGAGTACGGCAAGAATCGCACCTGCGCGCAGTTTAGTCCGCCAGCGCTCAAGCTCGGCGCGCACGTTGCGCCGCTCGGGATGCGCTTCTATACCGGCACGATGTTCCCGGCGGAGTACAAGAACAACATTTTCATCGCTCGGCATGGATCCTGGAACCGCAACGTCAAGCAGGGTTACGATGTCTATCGCATCGTGCTGGACGCCAAGGGAAAGGTCATCAAGTACGAGCCGTTCCTCACCGGTTTTCTCGTCGACGAGAAAGCCGATCCGCCGATGTGGGGTCGTCCGGTGGACGTGATGGTGATGAAGGACGGAGCGCTGCTCGTCTCGGATGACTACAACGGTATCGTTTACCGCGTCAGCTACAAGAAGTGAAATGTAGTTGCCTGGCGGCAGCCGCCGCGTTCATCGCTGCGCTGCCGCCGGTGTTTTGGATCGAAGCGGCAGCGGGCGCCGACATCGAGGCTGGCCGGCAAAAGGCGCAGGTATGCGTCGCATGTCACGGGCCGTCGGGCAATTCGGCCAATCCGGTCATGCCGTCTCTCGCCGGACAACCGGCGCAGTTCATCTCGACCGAGTTGTTCCAGTTTCGCGAGGGCAACCGCAAAGACCCGCAGATGACGCCGATGGCGGCGAACCTCAGCAATGCCGACATGAACGATCTCGCGGCGTATTTTTCCGCGCAGAAGCCCGCCCCGCCGACCCACAAGACCGATCCCGCCAATGCCGCCGCCGCGCCTGCGCTCGCCCAGAAATTCAACTGCACGCAATGTCACGGCCCGGCCCTGCTCGGCCTGCAGCACATCCCGCGTCTCGCCGGACAACAGTTCGAGTACCTGAAAACGCAACTGCGTGGCTTCAAGGCCCAGACTCGCGCCGATCTCGATGGCAACATGACTTCCGCCGCGCAGGCGCTGACGGACAAGGACATTGACGTGCTCGTCGATTACATTGCCGGTCTCGGAGCGTCGTAGCCGTTTCTTTCGGCCGCCCGTTGTGGTTGCTTGCGTCCCCGCTCAGCGCCTAAGGTAGTCCTGCAGCCGATACAGCTGCATGACCGACGAGGCATAAATGCGATGCAGCGAATGCAACGGGATCGCGTGGATACCGGTGACCGGGAACGGCAACGGATTGTCCGCCGGTGCGATGAGATGCTTCGCAACCAGCGTTCCGAGCGTGGTCGCCATCGCGACACCGCGTCCGTTGTAGCCGAGAAAAACTGTCAGCCCGGGCGCGGGTTCATGTACGTGCGGCACGTGGTCGCGCGTCAGCGCGACACGGCCCGACCAGAAAAACTCGCAAGGGATACCTTTGAGCTGCGGAAACAGCAATCCGATCACCATTTCCAGATGGCGATAATCGCGCGGGCCCGTGGGCTCGCGGAAGGGCCCGCGGCCACCCATGATCAAGCGGCCACGGTAGACGCGATAGTAGAGCAGCAGCTTGCGCGTATCGGACGCGACGTGCCCCTGGGGGAGCACCGTTCGCAATACCTTGTCGGGCAATCTTTTGGTGGCGATCTGAAAGCTGTTCGCGGCGATCACGCTCTGGCGCAAGCGCGGCCACAGCGTCTCGGTGTAGCCATTGGTCGCGAGTAGCACGCGCTCGGCATACACCACGGGTCCGCGTGCGGTCGTCAGCTTCCAGCGAGCACGATCACGGGCCAGCGCCGTGACGCGCGACTCGCCGCAAATGAGCGCGCCCGCTTTCTGCGCAGCGGCGGCGAGGCCGCGCGCATAACTCAGTGGCTGCACCGATCCGGCGCGACGGTCGATCCAGCCGCCGTGGTAGATTGGACTGCCGACGAGCTGTCGCACGGTGTCGCGGTCGAGGACTTCGACAGGCGCGCCGCGTCGCTGCCACTGTTCGGCTCGGCGGGCGACGAGCCCGACATCCGCGGCCGCGAACGCCGGCTGGATCCAGCCGCAGCGCTTCGCGTCGCACTCGATTCTATGGCGCGCGATCAGATCGAAGACGGTATCCGGCGCGCCGCCGGCGACGCGCACCAGATGCTCGCCGGCCTCCGTCCCGAATTTTGCGACTAGTTCGTCGGGATCGAACTTCAGGCCGGGTATGACCTGGCCGCCATTGCGACCCGATGCGCCCCAGCCGGGTTCTCCGGCTTCGAGCACAACAACCGAGAGCCCGGCCTCGGCGAATTGCAGCGCGGCCGCGAGTCCCGAATACCCGGCGCCGACGATGGCAACGTCGGCCTGGCGCGAAGCATCGAGCTGCGGCGTTTCCGGCGCCGGGCGCGCGGTCGAGGCCCAAAGCGATGGCGGAAGGGGATAGGCGTTGACCAGCTGCACTATCTATTCAGCCTCGAGACGTTGAGTGGCACAGGCTTGTCGTCCCCGCGAAAGCGGGGCTTGTCGTCCCCGCGAAAGCGGGGATCCAAGTTGACTTTGCGCAAGTGCGCAATGGATTCCCGCTTGCGCGGGAATGACGCCGAAGATGCTGAGCAGTCATATCGGATGCGTTACCCGGCGCAGGAAGTCCTGCGTGCGTTCCTGCTGCGGTGCGCTCAACAGCTCGCGCGCTTTACCCTGCTCGACGATCCTGCCGCCGTCGATGAAAATTACGCGATCCGCCACCTCGCGCGCGAAGCCCATCTCGTGCGTGACCACGATCATGGTCATGCCGTCATTGGCGAGCACGCGCATGACGGCGAGCACTTCGCCGACCAACTCGGGATCGAGCCCCGAAGTAGGTTCGTCGAACAGGATTGCCTGGGGACGCATCGCCAGCGCCCGCGCGATCGCCACGCGCTGCTGCTGGCCGCCGGAGAGCCGGTGTGGGTAATCGTCTTCCTTGCCGGCGAGGCCGACGCGCGCCAGCAGTTCGCGTGCGCGCTTGCTCGCCTCGGCGCGCGGCTCGTGCTTTACGTAGACCGGACCCTCGATCACATTCTCGAGCGCCGTACGGTGCGGAAAGAGGTTGAAGCGCTGGAACACCATCGCGACTTTTTCCCGGATCGCCACGATATCGCGGGCATCGCGGTTCACGCGCCTGCCCTCAACGGTGATTTCCCCGGCGTCGTAACCTTCGAGACCGTTTACGCAGCGCAGCAGCGTCGACTTGCCGGAACCCGAAGGCCCGATCACGCAGACCACTTCGCCCTGGTTCACGTCGAGCGAGATCCCATCGAGCACGAGGTTGGTGCCGAAGGACTTGCGCACGTCGCGGATGGTGATCATTTGCGCCCGAACTTCTTTTCGAGCCGGCCGACCAGGAGGATCAGCGGTACGCACATGACCAGGTACCAGATCGCCACCAGCGTGAAAATCTCGGTGTTCTTGAACGTCGACGACGCGATCAGCCTGCCTTGGAAGGAGAGCTCGGCCACGGTGATGATCGAAGTCTGCGAAGTATCCTTGAGCAGCATGATGCAGGTGTTGCCGTACGGCGGCAGGGAGATCTTGAACGCCTGCGGCAGGACCACGCGCCAGAGGATGAGCGCGCGGCCCATGCCGAGCGACTGGGCGGCTTCGACCTGCCCCGGATCGACCGCCTCGATGCCGGCGCGAAACACCTCCGCCATGTAGCAGGAGTAGGCGAAGCCCAGACCGATGACGCCCGCCTCGAACGCGGAGAGCTGGATGCCGATTTCCGGGAAGACGAAGTAGATGTAGAACAGCTGGACCAGGATGGGGATGCCACGGACGATATTGATCAGCGCCATGGAGAAGCGCGACAGCGCGCGCACCCCCGACACGCGCATCAGCGCCCATACCATCCCCAGCAGCGTGGCGACGGCCAGCGCGCACACGAAAACCTCGACCGTGACCAGCGCACCCTTCGCCAGCAGTGGCAGGTATTCCGCGAGGTCGTTGCGGGTGAGCACGGCCGGGCAATGCGAAGCCGCGCCGGCCTACTTGAGTCCCCAGTTCGCGAGAATCTTGTCGATCGTGCCATCGGCCTTCAGCTTGCGCAGCGATGCGTTGACCTTGTCGAGCATCGCCTTGTCGCCCTTGCGCACGGCGATTCCCACACTGCCGACGAGCATCGACTTGTAGTTCTTCGCGACGCGGGAATCCGGATAGCCGCCCTGGGCGATCTGGTAGGCGACGATCGGGTAATCAGCGAACCCGGCCTTGATGCGGCCGACGTTCACATCGCGAATGATGTCCGGGATCGTGTCGTAGACCTTGATCTCCTTGAACAGGCCAGAATCCGTCAGCGGCTTCACATACGCGGTGCCGATCTGCGCACCGACGATCTCGCCTTTCAGATCCTCCATGGACTTGTAGTCCCTGGTGTCCTTCGCGGACACGACCAGGCCGTCACCGTAGGTGTAGATCGGGTCGCTGAAGTCGACGACCTCCTGGCGCGGCGGCGTGATGTACATTGCTGCGGCGATGACGTCGATCTTGTTGGCCTGCAGCGACGCGATCAGCGTGCTGAAGGTCATCGGCGTGACTTCGGGGGTGAAGCCCTGATCCTTGCCGATTTCCTTGATGATGTCGACCATGATCCCGGAGATCTGGTTGGTCTTGGTGTCGAGGAAGGTGAAGGGAATACCGGTCGGCGTCGAACCGACACGCACCACCTGCTGGGCGGCGCTGGCGCCAAACAACCCGAGCCCGAGACCGGCGGCGAAGAGGATGCGGCAAAGCAACTTGGCAAACATGACGAGATCCTTCCTGAGGCGACGGCGTGCAGGTGAATCTGCCTGATGCATCGGCGCGGCACCGTCGTTCCGCCACCTGGCAGGTTTGAGACAATAGTAGGAAGCGCACTCGCACCTGTCAAACGGACGGGTGCCGACTAGCGGTATCCGGCAGCCTGCAATTCGAACAATTCCGCATAGCGCCCTCCTTGCGCCAGCAATTGCGCATGCGTGCCCATGGCTTCGACGGTGCCATCCGTGAGTACCACGATGCGATCGGCCATGCGGACGCTGGAAAAGCGGTGCGATATCAGCACTGCCGTTTTGCCCTCGCTCAATTCCTTGAAGCGCTTGAAAACCTCGAACTCCGATCGCGCATCGAGCGCCGCGGTGGGCTCGTCAAGGATGAGCAACTGCGCGTCGCGCATGTAGGCTCGTGCGATGGCAATCTTCTGCCACTCGCCGCCGGACAGATCGATACCGGTGCGAAAGCGCTTGCCGATGATCTGATCATAGCCATTGGGCAGCTTGCGCACGACCTCGTCCGCCAGGCTGCGCTCGGCGGCGGCGACAATGCGGGCGCGGTCATCGCGCGCCTCGATGCGGCCGACGGCGATATTGTCGGCAGCGGTGAAGTGGTAGCGCACGAAATCCTGAAAAATGACGCCGATGTTGGCGCGCATCTCGAACAGGTCGTACTCGCGCAGATCGTGCCCGTCGAGCAGAATGCGGCCCTCGTCGGGATCGTAGAGCCTCGCCAGGAGCTTGACCAGCGTCGTCTTGCCGGCGCCATTCTCGCCGACGAGCGCAAGGATCTCGCCGGCGTGCAACTTGAATGTCAGCCCGCGTACGGCCCAACGCTCGGCACCGGGATAGCGAAAGCCCACATTCTCGAAGGTGAAGCCGTCGCGAATCGGGAGCGGGAAGGGGCGCGGATGCGGCGGCGGCACGATTTCCGGCTTGATCTCGAAGAAGGAAAACAGGTCGTCGAGATAGAGCGCCTGCCCCGCCACCTGCGAGAATCCCAGGAGCAAGTTCTCCAGCAGGTTACGCAGCCGTCTGAACGAGCCGGCAAGAAAGGTGAGGTCGCCGATGGAAAAGTCGTGGTGAATCGTGCGCCATACGATGTAGGCGTAGGCGGCGTAGTAGGCGACGGTTCCAATCGCGGAGAGCAGGCTTCCCCAACTGGCGCGTCGCAGCGCGATGCGGCGGTTCGCGTCGAAAAAGCTGGTGGCAAGCGTACGGTAGCGTTCGATCAGGAAGGCGTTCAGACCGAAGATCTTCACTTCCTTGGCCGTTTCCGCGCTGGCGCCGGTCTGTCGTACGTAGTCGAGCTCGCGCCGCTCTGCTGTGCGCGCATAGTTGAGCGAATAGCTCTGCGCATTGAAATGCGCCTCGCCGATGAACGCGGGCACGAGCGCGATGGCAAGCAGCACGATCAGCCAAGGCGCGAAGACGAGCAGCCCCGCGGCAAAGCTGGCGACGGTGACCACATCCTGCGCCTGGCTGAATAGCTGACCGATCAGGCTCGAGCGTCCGCCCGCCTGACGCCGTGCGCGTTCCAACCGGTCCTGCAATTCGCTGTCCTCGAAATCCTCGAGGTCGAGCGTGGCTGCGTGCTCCATGAGGCGAAGGCTGGTCTCGTTGCTGAACTGCTCCGACAGCAAGGAGTCGAGCAGCGACACGGCGCGGCCCAGGATGTCGGAGAGGATCGCGAGTCCGAATTCCAGCACCAGCAGCCAGCCGATGCGGTCCAGCAATCCACCCGCGATCCATTGGCGCAGGTCTTCGCCCGCGGGCGGAGCCTGGGCCAGCAGCACCACTTCGTCGATAATCAACTTGCCGACGTAGAGCGTCGCGACCGGCAACAATGCGCGCGCGACCCGCAGCACGGCTTGACTTAGCGCGAGTGCGGGACTGGTCCGCCATACCAGCTTCAGGAAGGGCGGCAGATTGCGCAATGCGCCCAGCCGTTCTCGCCATGACTGGCCTTCAGGTATCGGCGACGTTTCGCCGGGCTTGGTCGTGGGCGCCCGGTCTCCCATCGTGTAGTTCTTTGGCATTCGTCATTGTGCCGAATCGCAACGAGCGCTATCGGCGCAACAGCTATTCCACTCCGCCTGCTGCAAACGCAGCCTTGGCAGTCGCCGTTCCAAGCTGGTTGAGTACCGCCCTTGCCGCCTCGGGCGAGATCGCGCCGGTCATCATCGCCGCTTCGTAGCTGGTGTAGTTCTGCACGCCGGCCGGCAGCGGGCCTGCGAGCACGACGCCTTGCGGCTCGTAGGCCCGGATCTCGGTGATCGCGCCGAAACCGATTTCGTTTCCCTTGCCTTTGCTGACATGCGCCATCACCGCCGCGCCATCGGGATAGCGAGTGGTCTTCGGCTTCAGTTGCTCCAGGATGCCCATCTTCTCGAACAGCTTGTCCAGGTAGATTCCGGTGGACGCGGTGTTGTAGACGACCGAGTCCGCGGCGAGGAGCGTCCGCTTCATTGCATCGACCGATGCGATGTCGGGTACCGATGCTCCGCTGCGCACGACAAATCCGGCGCCAACCCGCCCGACCGGAATCCGCGTGTCGGCGACGACCTTGCCATCCTTGGCGGCTTTGGCAATCGCATCCGGCGGAGCAATCAGGACATCGTAAGGCTCGCCCGCGGCGAGACGTGCGGCGATCTGCGGCGCCGTATTGAACTGGATCTTGAGGTCGTGGCCGGTTTCGCGCTTGACCACCTGCGCGAACAGTTGCAGGCCCGGCGCAACCGCCCCAGCGCTCAAGACCGTCACTTCCGCAGCGAAGCTCGGCGCGGCAAAGACCGGGATGACGAACAGTGCGGCAAGAACGTGCTTCATGGATCGGTGTGCGGTGCAACACGCATTGAGTGCCCTCAGAGCCCCTGACGAAGACATCGTACCAGCAGCGCTCGATCCTTCACACCACGGACCGAATTCGTTTGTGTACATCGCTTGCCCAGGATTCGGGTTCCTTGCAGAATGCTGGCGACGGTTGACCCGAAGTCGTCGAATAGGAGGAATAGTGATCCGCATTGTCCGCATCTTTGCCCTTGTACTGCTCGCCGCGCTTGCCGGCGCCGGCCCCGCATTCGCCGCCGACTATCCGGTGCGTCCCGTGAAATGGATCGTGCCCTATCCGCCCGGCGGCACCACCGATGTCCTGGCGCGCATCATGGCGCAGTGGCTCACGGAGAAGATGGGCCAGTCGTTCGTCGTCGAGAACAAGCCGGGCGGAGGCAATAACATCGGCGTCGAGATGGTCGTGACCGCGCCACCCGATGGCTACACGATGCTCCTCGTCAATCCGGCGAACGGCATCAACGCGACCCTCTACAAGGATCTTCGCTTCAATTTCATCCGCGATATCGCGCCGGTCGCGGGGATCGTGCGCACGCCGAACGTGATGGAGGTGACGAGCGCCTTTCCGGCGAAGACCGTCGCGGAATTCATCGCCTACTGCAAGGCGAATCCGAACAAGATCAACATGGCTTCCTCGGGCAGCGGCACCTCCGTGCATCTTTCCGGCGAGCTCTTCAAGTCCATGACCGGCTGCCAGATGCTGCACGTCCCCTACAAGGGCGCCGGTCCCGCGCTCTCCGATCTCATCTCGGGGCAGGTGCATGTGCTCTTCGACAACCTGCCCTCGTCCGCCGGCCACATCAAGGGGGGCAGGATTCGCGCGCTCGCCGTCACCTCGGCGGAACGCGAGCCCTCGATGCCCGAGTTGCCCACGGTCGCCGAGACCGTGCCCGGCTATGAGGCGACTGCGTGGTTCGGCATTGGCATGCCCAAGGGCACGCCACGCGAGATCATCGACAAGGTCAACGCGGAAGTGAACCGCGCGCTTGCCGATCCGGCGATGCGTGCGAAATTGGCCGAACTGGGCGGCAAGCCCCTCGCCGGAACGCCGGAAGATTTCGGAAAAGTCATCGCCGCCGAAACGGAGAAGTGGGCCAAGGTGGTGGTCTCTTCTGGCGCGACCGTAGAGTAAAGGACCTGTCCGGGTAACAGTACTGGCGTTGTCCCCGCGAAGCGGGGACCCATTTTGACTGTGATTGTCGCAGCATGGATTCCCGCTTTCGCGGGAATGACGGCTCACAAGATGCCTTGCTCCCGATAAGGCTCATTGACTTCCACCCGCTCATACCCCAATCGGCCCAAATCCAGCGACTGATAGCTCCCGTGCACGAGTAGCTCGGCGATCGCGCGCCCCGCGGCCGGGGCGTGCATCATGCCGTGCCCGGAAAACCCGGCGACGGTGTAGAGATTCGGCGCGCGGCGCCAACGCCCGATGACGGGATTGCCGTCCAGCTCATTCTGTTCGTAAAGCCCTGACCAGGTCCGGTGGCACTTGGCGGCTTCGAAGGCTGGGAATCGATGCGCCACCGCAGGCCATACGACCCGCTCGAAGTAATCGTGATCGACCTCGAAGTTGAAACCGCGACGCTCGTCCCCATCCACCAGGCCTCCCGAGAAGCCCTTGCCTTCCGAGCGGAAGGCGAGACGCGCGACGTCCTTGACATAAGGCAGGCGCTCGATCGGCGACCCGGCGGTGAAGTAGTGCTCGAAGCGCCGCATGGGCGTCACCGGCAGTGTCATTCCAAACTTCGACGCGATCACACCGGACCACGCGCCGGCGGCGTTGACGAACGCGCCAGCCGTAACGCGCTCGCCACGCGCGAGCACGAGGGCTCGAGCTTTCGTGTGGTCGGTCTCGGCAGCCACGACGCGATCCTTCACATAGACGGCACCCAGCTCGACTGCTTTCCGGCGAAAACCCCACAGCAGTCCGTTCGGATCGCACCACCCATCGTGCGGCGTGTGCGCTCCCGCGCCCAGGTCGTCGACATTCATCGATGGAAATTTGGCCTTGAGTTCATGCGCAGTGAGCAAGTCGACAACGCAGCCCTGGGCGCGCTGCGCGCGCACATTCCGCTCGAGGTTCGCGACGTGGGCGGGGGGAACGATGAATAGATACCCGCCTTCGGTCCAATCCACCGGTGCCGGACGAGCATTCGATGCCATCGCCTGCTCGAACTCTTTGATGAAGCCGATGCTGTAGAGCGACATCGCGATATTTTCCGGGCAGGTGAACTGAACGCGACAACCGCCCGACGCGCGAAGAGTGGAGGCGAACTCGTAGGTCGGGTCGGGTTCGATCACGCAGACGGACATCGCCGGCGCTTCTTTCATCAGGAAGTAGGCGACGCTGGAACCGATGACGCCGCCACCGATGATGGCGACGTCGAAATTGGAAGGGACCGCGTGGTTCATGCCTATAATTGTGGCATGGTGGCCGATCCACCGCGCTGGCGGCATCACATCATGGAATGGCTCATCGTCATCGCCGTTATCGCACTCGGCGTGCCCGCGGCGGCGTGGTTTTTGCAAGAGCGGCTGATCTTCTTTCCGCAGCCTGTCGTCTCAACACCGCACTTGCCGGCACGTGCGTCGCCGCTCGAAGTCGTCACCGCGGATGGCACACACCTTCGCGGCTGGATCGTCAAGGGTACGGCCTCACCCGCGCCGGCGGTGATCTACTTCGGCGGCAACGCGGAAGAAGTATCGTGGACGCTGGCCGATGCGCGCTGGCCGCGCGAGTGGACGATCGTGGGCGTGAACTACCGCGGCTACGGCGCGAGCGAAGGCGTGCCCGGCGAACAAGCCCTCACCGCCGACGCGTTGGCGATCTTCGACGCGGTGGCGTCGAGGGAGGACATCGATCCGCGTCGCATCGTCGTGTTCGGACGAAGCCTCGGAACCGCGATCGCTGTTCACGTTGCCGCGGAGCGACCTGTTGCCGGCGCCATCCTTGTGTCGCCGTACGACAGCCTCACGGCCATAGGCAAGAAACACTATCCGTGGCTGCCGGTCTCCTGGCTATTGCGCCACCGCTTCGACGCACTCGGGGATGCGAAACGGAACCACATGCCTCTGCTCGCGATCGTTGGCGGTGCCGATTCGATCATTCCGCCCGAGCGCTCGCGCGCGCTTTTCGACGCGTGGGCCGGTCCGAAGTCCTGGCAGGCCGTGCCGGGGGCGGACCACAACGACCTGGGAGCGGCGACGCGTTCTGGTAGAGCGTCGCGCGTTTTGTGGCGCAACGGTGACGCGCGGGGACGTTCCTGGAGCGGTCGCTCCGGTTGCGCGGGCAGCGACCGGCTCGCACAATGTGCTTCCCGGGATCTCGAGTTCCATCCCCGCCCCATGTCTGCGGCAGCTTACGTCGATCGCCCGTTGCCAACCGGCACCGTAACCTTCCTGTTCACCGACATCGAGGGCAGCACGCGGCTGTGGGAGACGCAGCATGCAGCGATGCAACAGGCGCTGGTGCAGCACGATGCGATCCTGCGTAGCGCGATCGAGACGCACGGCGGCTTCCTCGTCAAATCCACTGGCGATGGCGCACTCGGCGCGTTTGGGATCGCTACGGATGCAGTCTCGGCATGTCTCGCTGCGCAACGTGCCCTGAGCGCGCACGCCTGGGACGAGCTTTCCATCAAGTCACGAATGGCCCTGCACAGCGGTACGGCCGAACAACGCGATGGCGACTACTACGGCCCCGCGCTGAACCGCGCGGCGCGGTTGATGGCGGCCGGTCACGGCGGCCAGATCCTCCTCTCCCTGGCGACCGAGGAGCTGGTACGAGACCAGCTCCCGGCGAATGTCGCGCTGCGCGACATGGGCGAGCGAAGGTTGAAAGATCTGATCCGGCCGGAGCGCGTTTTTCAAGTCATCGCTTCCTATCTCACCGCTGACTTCCCGCCGCTCAAGACTCTGGACGCGCGTCCGAACAACCTGCCGGCACAGATGACGCCGTTCATCGGTCGCGAGGGTGCGATGCGCGCCATCAAAGAGCACTTGTCCCGCAGCAAGACGCGCCTGCTCACGCTTTCCGGTGTCGGCGGCACGGGCAAGACACGCCTGGCGCTGCAAGCCGCCGCGGACCTGGTCGACGAGTTCGAGCATGGCGTGTTCTTCGTCCCGCTTGCTGCCCTGAGCGATCCCGCCCTCGTGTTGCCTGCGATCGCCAAGACTTTCGATGTGCGCGAAGCCGCGGGTCGGCCGCTGCGTGACCAACTCAGGGACTACCTGCGCGAGAAGGAAATACTGCTCGTGCTCGACAACTTCGAGCAGGTGGTCGATGCGGCGTCGTCCGTCAGCGATCTCCTGAGCGCTGCGCCACGATTGAAGGTGTTGGCCACGAGCCGGGAAATCCTGCGCCTGTCCGGCGAAACGGATTATCCCGTTCCGCCGCTATCGCTTCCCGAGTTGAAGCGGTTACCGCCGATGCACGTACTCTCGCAGTACGAGGCGGTGGCGCTGTTCATCGAACGCGCGGCGGCGGTGAAGCCCGGCTTTACGGTCACCAACGAGAACGCTCCTGCGGTTGCCGAGATCTGCCATCGACTCGACGGCTTGCCCTTGGCAATCGAACTGGCCGCGGCGCGGGTGCGCGTGTTGCCGCCGCAAAGGATGTTGCCCGAGCTCAGTCATCGACTGAGCTTTCTCATGGGCGGTACGCGCGACCTCCCGGCCCGACAGAAGACGCTGCGCAGCGCGATCGATTGGAGCCATGACCTGCTGGCGGCCGACGAACAGAAGCTGTTCCGGCGCCTGGCGGTGTTTGTCGGGGGATGCACGCTGGAGGCGATCGAATCGGTGTGCAATCCTGACAAGGACTTGCTTGGGCTCGAAACTGTGGAATCGCTGGTCGACAAGAGCCTGCTGAACGAGACCGAAGCCCACGGTGAACCGCGGTTTGCAATGCTGGAAACGATCCACGAGTACGCGGGAGAGCGCTTGGTTGCCGCCGGCGAAGGTGAACGCGTGCGGGACCGGCATCTGGCGTGCTTCGTGGACTTGGCCGAGGCCGCGAACAGGAAATTGTATGGCGCGGAGCAGGCCGTCTGGCTGCTCCGTCTGGAGGCCGAGCACGAGAATATGCGGGCGGCGCTGGCGTGGGATCTCCTGCTAGCCGGTTCGAGCGCGGGTCTGCGCATTGTTACAGCGTTGTACCGGTTCTGGTATACACGCGGATACTTCGCCGAGGGTCGGCGCTGGTGCATGCGGGTCCTGGAAAAACCAGGCGCAGGCGAGCGAACCTTGGAGCGCGCGAAAGCCCTCAATACCGCGGGGGATCTCGCGCGGCGCCAGGGCGACTATCCCGCCGCCCGGGCGCCACTGCACGAGAGCCTGGCCATCTTCCGGGAGCTGAGAGATCGCCGGGGCATCGCCGTCGAACTGGGTAACTTGGGTCTTGTGGCTGTCGAGCAGGGCGACCTCGCGGCTGCCCGGACATTGTTCGAGGAGAGCTTGGCGACCATGCGGGAACTCGGCGACCGGAATGGAATCGCCAACGCACTCAACAATCTGGGAATTGTGGCCTATCGGAAGGACGACTATTCCGCTGCATGGGCACTGCAACAGGAGGCTTTGTCGATCCGGCGGGAGTTCGCAGATCGGAAGGGTACCGCCAGCGCGCTGAACAACCTGGGCTTGGTGGCCCACGGCCGGGCTGACTATCCGGCTGCCCGAGCGCTGCACGAGGAGAGCATGGCGATCTCGCACGAACTGGGAGACCAAAGTGGTGTCGCCAACGCTCTAGGTAACCTGGGGGCCGTTGCTGCCGCTCTCGGTGATTTTGCCTCCGCCAAGGCACTCTGTGAACAGTCCCTGTCTATTTGCGCCGAGCTGGGCGAAAGCATCGGCATCGTTTCCGCGCTAGCGGGAGTGTCCGACGCCGCCGCCGGATTGGGTGACTCGCTCCGCGCAGCCCGCATCTGGGGC
This sequence comes from uncultured beta proteobacterium, assembly GCA_963726915.1. Lineage (GTDB taxonomy): Bacteria > Pseudomonadota > Gammaproteobacteria > Burkholderiales > Casimicrobiaceae > PALSA-1003. The sequence continues at coordinate 169,475 of CAVSEA010000025.1, read as the reverse complement.
GCTGCCGAGCGATTGCGCGAGGAAATCGGATCGCCTCTGTACTCTCGAGACCAGCACAACCACGACCGAAGCGTGGCCGCGGCCCGCGCGGCACTGGGTGATGACGCTGCCTTCGATCACGCGTGGCAACAAGGTCGCGCCTTGACGCTCGAGCAATCGATTGAGCTTGCATTGGCGAAGGCGGTCGAGCAGCCATGAAGCGTAACTGCGGCTGCGCGCCGCTCTAACGCCGCGTCAAATCTGAGTGGGCCCGGCTGGACTCGAACCAGCGACCAAAGGATTATGAGTCCTCTGCTCTAACCAACTGAGCTACGGGCCCGCGGGTGAGCTGCAATCTTCCTGCGGTTGAATGCGGCGCGATTATAGCCGACGCCCTCAGCGGAATGACCTTCGCGCTCAGGCAATACGTTCGCGTTCGGGCCGCCCCTCGCGCTCAGGGTGAAGCATTCGCGCTCGAGCGGCCCGTCACACTCACGGGATCGCACTCGCGTTCGGGCCGCCCCTCGCGCTCAGGGTGAAGTTCATTCGCGCTCGGGCGACCCGTCGCGCTCATGCTGCCTGCTAGACTCGCGCTTGGCATGAACTCCACGCATCATCTGCGGCCGTTGCTCGCGCCGGCATCGGTGGCGCTGGTCGGCGCCTCGGGCCGGGCGGGATCCCTCGGCCGCATCGCCTGCGAGAACCTTGTCTCAGGAGGGTTCTCGGGTGAGTTGCATCTGGTCAACCCGGGTCACAACCGCGTTCTTGGACGGAAGGTCTTCCGCTCGCTCACTGCGATCGATCGGATGGTCGATCTTGCGGTAATCTGCGCGCCGCCCGACGCGGTGCCCGACATCCTCACCGAATGCAGGGACCGCGCGCGTGCGGTTGCGATCCTGACCGCGGCGCCCGCCATGGAACCCGCTGCATACGACCGCTGGCGGCGGCAACTGGCCGCGAGCGCGCGCAGCGCGGGCGTGCGCATGCTGGGACCGGCCAGCTTCGGAATCATGCGGCCATCGATCGGACTCAACGCCACTTTCGGCGCAGTTGACGCGCTTCCGGGGCGTCTCGCGCTCATTTCGCAATCGGGCGCGGTCGCCAGCGCGTTGCTGGACTTCGCACGCGCCGCGAGCATCGGTTTCTCCACGGTCGCCGCGCTTGGTGCAGCCGCCGACGTGGACTTCGGCGAGATCCTCGAGTTTGCGCTCGCGGATCCTGAAACCGAGGGCATTGTCCTGTACGTCGAGACGGTGCACGACGCGCGCGCGTTCCTGTCCGCGCTGCGCGCGGCCGCACGCACCAAGCCGGTGGTTGTGCTCAAGTCGGGGCGGGCGGTCGCACCTGGCGATGGGACCTTGGATCCCGATCAGGTATTCCGCGCGGCATTGCGCCGCGCGGGTACGGTTCGCGTGCACACCTATACGCAGCTGTTCGCTGCGGTGACCATGCTCTCGGCCGGCCGCATTCCGCGCGGAAATCGCCTGGGCCTGGTCACCAACGGCCGTGGCCCCGGATTGATGGCGGCCGATCGCGCGCGCGAAACCGGCGTGGTCATGGCCACGCTTTCGGAGCCGACCTGCGCCAAACTCAAGGCACTGCTGCCATGCAAATGCACGTTGGGTAATCCGGTCGATATCGAATCCGAGGCGACGCCTGTCCAGTTCGCCACCGCGGTCCGCGCGGTGCTCGACGACCCCGGTGTCGACGCCGTACTTGCACTGCATGTCGCAGTGCCTGCCGCGGCACCCGCCGCTACTGCGCGTGCGGTCGCCGCGGCCCTTGCAGGCGCGGACAAGCCGTTGCTGGCGGCATGGCTCGGCGCAGTCGAACGCCCTGACGCGCGCGTGGTGCTCGAGGCGGCGGGCGCGGTCAATTTCTACACCCCGGAAAACGCGGTCGACGCCTTTTCGTTCATGGCGTCGTACCGGCGCAATCAGGAATGGCTGCTCGAAGTTCCGCCACCGCAGCCTGAATTGCCCGCACCTGACATCGCTGCGGCGCTGCGGGTGCGCACGCGCGCACTCGCAGCCGGGCGTACGGCACTGAGCGTCGGCGAGACGCAGGTCCTGCTCGCCGCATTCGGCGTGTCGATGCCGCAGGCCGTCGTCGCCTCGGTGGAGGCCGCGCGAGCGGTCGCACGAAGCATCGGCTATCCGGTGACGCTGCAACTCGAAGGCGAGGAGGGTGTCGGGGCGGTGCGCACCCATCTGCGGACGGCGCCGGCAGTCGCGCGTGCGTTCGGCGAACTCGCCGTGTCGGCGCGGCGACTTCACAAAGGCCGGAAGAAGCCCGCGATCGTTGTGCGTGCCGATCTCCAGCCCGCTGCCGATCATGCCGCAAGGATCGGGGTATACACCGACGCGGTATTCGGCCCGGTCATTGCCTTTGGCAGCGCATCGGCGCGATATGCGGAGCTATCGGTCATGCTGCCGCCGCTCAATCGACGATTGGCCAACGACCTGATCCGTGGCGCGGGTCACGGCGAGTTCGAGCCGGCGCGTGACGCGGTGGCCGAATTGCTGCTCAAGATCTCCGCCCTTGCGTGCGCATTGCCATGGGTCGTTGAGCTCGAACTCCAGCTCGCGCTCGACGTACGCGGCGCGGCAAAGGTCGCCGGCGCACGTGCGCTCATCGAAGCGAAGCGCCCCGAGCTGCCGGACGGCTATCGGCACATGGCGATCCATCCGTATCCGATCGAGCTGGAAACCGAGATACGGCTCAAGGGTGGCGTGAGCCTGCGGGTGCGACCCATCCAGCCCGAAGACGCAACCATGGAGCAGGCCTTCGTCGGCGCGCTATCCGAGCAGAGCCGCTACTATCGCTTCATGCAGCATTTGCCGAGTCTTACGCCGCAAATGCTCGCCCGCTTCACGCAGGTCGACTACGATCGCGAGCTGGCGCTCGTCGCGCTGGATGATGCATCAGGCACCGACCACATCGTCGGTGTTGTGCGCTACGTGGCCAACTGGGACAAGGAAAGTGCGGAATTTGCAATTACCATCGCTGATGCGTGGCAGGGGCGGGGACTCGGCTACGCGATGATGAAGATGCTCATCGAGTGCGCACGCCGACGCGGCTTCAAGCGCCTGGTCGGCAGCGTGTTGGCTATCAATCGGTCGATGCAGGGACTTGCCGTAGCGCTGGGCTTCGTCGTGCAACCCGACCCGGATGACCGAGAGCAGGTGATTGCGACGCTGGAGCTGACGCCGCAACGGCGCGCTCGTGTTCGGTAGCCATCTGCTTGAACAGATGCACGTATCCCTCGCTGACCTGGAGCGTCTCCTTGCGCTGTTTGAGCTTCACGCTCAGATGTCCACGGAAGTCGCGTGTCACACCGGCGATCGCATGGATGTTGACGAGGGTCGAGCGATGGATCTGCCAGAAGACGTTCGGATCGACCGCCTCCGCCAGTTCCCTGATCGGGCGCCGGATCAGCGCCTCCCGGTCGGGCGTGATCACCATCGTGTACTTGTTGTCGGCGCGGAAATAGCAGATCTGGTCGACCGTGATGATGGACGTCGTGTCGCCCTGCGAGGCGGTGACCCAGCGCAAATGCTCCTTTCCGTCGCGAGTTCTGGCCTTCAGCACGTTCAGCAACTCGTCAAGGTTGGCCGGCCGCTCGCGCATCCGCTCCTTGAGGCGTATGACGGTCTCGGCCAAGCGGGCGGCGGTGAAAGGTTTCATCACGTAGTCCACGGCGCCGCGCTCGAATGCCGCGACGGCATATTTGTCGAAGGCGGTCACGAACACGACATGACACTTGCCGCTCGCCAGCTGCGCGACTTCGACTCCGTTCATGCCGGGCATCTGGATGTCTAGGAAGAGCACATCCGGCGAATGCACGGTGAAGGCGCGCATTGCTTCGATTCCGTCGGCAGCTTCGGCGGTGATGACAAGCTCCGGCCAGAGCGCGGCCAGGCGTGCGCGCAGTTCGCCGCGCAGGACGGCTTCGTCTTCGGCGATGATGGCTGTGGGAAGGGTCATGCGGGAATCTCCAGGTCGGCGCGATACTCGTTGCGATCGGTATTGACGAGCCGCAGCGAAGCGTTTGCGCCGTAAATGGCGCGTAGCCGTTCGTGGATTGCAGCGGTGGCGGATGTTTCAGTCGGCAGCTCGCACCCAGGTCCCGCCGTCACGCCGATTCGCGTGGAGCGATTGCCGACGTCGGCCGACACGGTGACCGTACACTGTGAACTGGCGTGCGCGCTCTCGACCGCTTGCTGGACGAGCGGGAGCAGGCGTGCGCGTCGTGCCCTAAGGCAAACGCCCCGGATCGCGGGGCGTTTGTGTTTTCTGCAGTCGACCGCTCAACCGATCAGCCTTCGCCTTCGAGGAAGCTGCGCAGCTTCTCGGAGCGCGACGGATGGCGCAGCTTGCGCAGCGCCTTGGCTTCGATCTGGCGGATGCGTTCGCGCGTGACGTCGAATTGCTTGCCGACTTCCTCGAGCGTGTGGTCGGTGTTCATCTCGATGCCGAAGCGCATGCGCAGCACTTTCGCTTCGCGCGGGGTCAGCGTGTCGAGCACGTCCTTGCACACGTCGCGCAACGATGCGTTGACCGCGGCGTCCACCGGCGCGACCGTGCTCGCGTCCTCGATGAAATCGCCCAGGTGCGAATCGTCGTCATCGCCGATCGGCGTCTCCATCGAGATCGGCTCTTTGCTGATCTTGAGGATCTTCCGGATCTTCTCTTCCGGCATTTCCATCTTCTCGGCCAGCAGGGCAGGATCGGGCTCCTGCCCAGTCTCCTGCAGGATCTGCCGCGAGATGCGGTTCATCTTGTTGATCGTCTCGATCATGTGCACCGGGATGCGGATCGTGCGCGCCTGGTCGGCGATCGAGCGCGTGATCGCCTGACGGATCCACCACGTGGCATAGGTCGAGAATTTGTAGCCGCGACGGTACTCGAACTTGTCCACGGCCTTCATCAAGCCGATGTTGCCTTCCTGGATCAGGTCGAGGAATTGCAAGCCGCGGTTGGTGTACTTCTTCGCGATCGAGATCACCAGGCGCAGGTTGGCCTCGGTCATCTCGCGCTTGGCCTTGCGCGCCTTGGCTTCGCCGGTCGACATCTGCTTGTTGATCTCCTTCAGGTCCTTCAAGGGGATCATCACGCGTTTCTGCAGGTCGAGCAGCTTGTGCTGCTGTTCGACGATCGCCTGGCGGTAGCGCGTCAGCGCCTCGCTGTAATTGTGCCCTCCCGCGATCTCGCGATCGATCCAGCGCAGGCTGGTCTCGTGCTCGGGGAATTTCTTGATGAACTCCGGCCGCGGCATGCCGCCCTTGTTCACGACGAGGTCCTGGATCTTGCGTTCGGTCTGGCGGATGTTGTCGACTTCGCAACGAACGCTGTCGCACAGGCGCTCGACCTGCCGCGCAGAAAAGCGGATCTGCATCAGCTCGGTGGAGATCTTCTTCTGCAGCTCGATGTACTTCGGCGCCTTGTGCCCGTCCTTCGTCAGCACGACCAGCATGCGCGCGAAGAGCCGGCGGATGACGCCGAAGCGCTCGAGTCCGGCGACCTTCAGCCGCTCGAGGTTCTCGGCGGCGATCGCGATGCTGTTGTCTTCGCTTTCCTCGTCCTCTTCCTCGTCGTCGTCGTCGCTGATCGCGGCGACGTTCTCGGTGAAGTCCATCAGGCCGTCGACCACGTCGTCGATCTTCAGTTCGTCGCGCTCGATCTTGCCTGCCAGATCGAGGATCTGTGCCACCGTCATCGGGCACGCCGAGATCGCCATGATCATGTACTTCAGGCCGTCCTCGATGCGCTTGGCGATTTCGATTTCGCCTTCGCGGGTAAGCAGTTCGACCGAGCCCATCTCGCGCATGTACATGCGTACCGGGTCGGTGGTGCGACCGAATTCGGAATCGAGCGTCGACGCCGCGGCCTCGGCGGCTTCTTCGTCGACGTCGTCGGCGGCGGCGGTGGGCGCGGCCTCCGACATCAGCAGCGTTTCCGCGTCCGGCGCTTCGTCGTAGACCTGAATCCCCATGTCGTTGATCATGGAGATGATGCCCTCGATCTGTTCAGCGTCGAGGATGTCGTCGGGCAGGTGATCGTTGATCTCGGCGTAGGTGAGGTAGCTGCGCTCCTTGCCGAGCACGATCAGGTTCTTCAGGCGCGTCTTGCGCGCTTCTGCCTCGGCCGGCGTCAACTCGACCTTGCGCAGGTCGATGCCGCCGTTCTTGCCGCGAGCCTTGCCTTCCGCCAGTGCCTTTTCCGTGCGCCGCGCCGACAGGCGGGCGGCAATCTCGCCAGCGGAGGGCTTCACGGCAGGCGCCGCCTGCGGCTTGGCCGGGGTCTTGCCGTTGGTCTTGGCTACGGGCTTGGCGGGCACCTTCGGTGCGAGCTTGGCCGAACCCTTGGTTGCGGCCTTCGGCAGTACTTTCGCGTGCGACTTGGCGACCGGCTTCGCAGATTTGCTCTTGGCCACCGGGCGAGCTATCCGCTTGGCCTTGGCCAGCGGTTTCTTGGGCTTGTGCGCCTTGGCCTTCGGTGCCGCCTTGCGCTTGGCGGGTTTGCTCGCGCTTCGCGTCGAACGCGCAGGCTTGGACACGCCCCGCTTGGCACCACGCGCCGGCGCTTTGGCCGCGGTCTTGGCCTTCGGCTTCGCCTTGCGCACCGTCCGTGCAGCGGTCGCGGACCGCGTGGACTTTGCGCGCGTTTTCCTGACGGGTTTGGAGTGCTTTTTGGCCATGGTCGTCCTGCGTTCGTCGCGGGCACGCCCGAGGGCGGCACGCGGTGGTTGTGTCGTCTCCCCCTACATGGGGGCGACGCTGGGAAACCGCAAATTATAACATGCGTTCAACAGCCTGGCCTAGGCGCGCGGCGGCTCGCTCGCGGACCGTGCCAGATTGCGCTGGCGTGCCCGTTCGGTCTCTTCCGGCGACAACTCGACCGCAACATTGTCGGCTGCCTCCATATCGCCCCGCTTGCTGGCGTAGAGCCAGTATCGCTTCACTCCTTCGACCAGTTGGACCTCGAGCAATTCCCCGGAGAACCCGTCGCTCGCTCCTGCGGTGAGCGCGGACACCAGATACGGCTCCGACGGGGTGCCGGCGAAGTGCTGCATCACCCCGGCTGTCGTCAGCGGTGCATCGCCTTGCTCGCAGAAGGCGACCAGTTCGGCCAGCGCCGCGCCCTCGGCTCCCGCGTTCGCGGGCTTGGGTACGATGACGCGGCGGGCGAGCATGGGATCGAGCAGCAGGCACTGCGCCAGCCCGCGGATCAGCGACGGCGCCTCGCGCGGCGAAGTGCGCGGCGCCGCCTTCGGCGCGGCCGCAGGCTGCGGCACCAGACCCGCCATTTCGATCTCGGTGAGTCCCGCCATTTCGGCCAGGCGCCGGCGCAGCAGCGCGCTGAGGATAGGCGCCGTGAGTTGCGCGAGCAGCGGCTTGCCCGCGCTGACCAGTGCGGCGCGCCCCTCGGACGAGCTCGGCGGGTGACGCGTAGCCAGTTCGGACAGCATGAAATCCGACAGCGGCATCGCCTTGGAGACGAGGTCCTCGAAGGCCGCCTTGCCGCGGCGGCGGATGTAATCGTCCGGGTCTTCGCCGTCGGGCAGGAACAGGAAATTGGCGCTCTTGCCGTCGGCGAGCACCGGCAGGGTGTTCTCCAGCGCGCGCCACGCAGCGCGCCGGCCGGCTTCGTCGCCGTCGAAGCAAAACACGACGCAATCGGTCATCCGCAGCAGCTTCTGCGCGTGGATCGGCGTCGTGGCGGTGCCCAGCGTGGCAACCGCGTACTCGACGCCATGTTGCGCGAGTGCTACGACGTCCATGTAGCCTTCGACGACGACGACCTTGCCCGAGGTGCGAATCGCGGGGCGCGCCTGGAACAGGCCGTACAGTTCGCGACCCTTGGAAAACAGCGGCGTTTCCGGTGAATTCAGGTACTTGGGCTCGCCGCGGTCGAGGACGCGACCGCCAAAGCCGATCACCCGGCCGCTGCCGTCGTGGATCGGAAACATGATGCGGTCGCGGAATCGGTCGTAGCGCTTGCCGCCGTCGCCGGTGATGACCAGGCCCGCCGTTTCCAGCGCCTTGTCCTGGTAGTCGCCGAAGGTCTTGGCCAGCGGTTGCCAGTCGTCTGGCGCGTAGCCGATACCGTAGCGCACTGCGACCTCGCCGGTCAGACCCCGCCCTTTGAGGTAGTCGATGGCGCGCGGCGAATCCTTGAGCGCCGCCCGGTACGACTTGGCGGCTTCGAGCAGCAGTCCCGAAAGGTCCGTGTTTTCGGTCCGCCTGGCGGGGGCGTCGCCGGCACGAACCTGCGGTACCTCGAGTCCGGCGTCGCGGGCGAGCTCCTCCACGGCGTCGGGGAAGGTCTTGCCCGCGTATTCCATGAGAAAGCCGATCGCGGTGCCGTGCGCGCCGCATCCGAAGCAGTGATAGAACTGCTTGGTCGGGCTGACGGTGAACGAGGGAGACTTCTCGGTGTGGAACGGGCAGCAGGCGGCATAGTTAGCGCCTGCTTTTTTCAATGGCACATAGCCGTCGATGACCGCGACGATATCGACCCGGGACAGCAGCGTCTGAATAAAATCGTTCGGAATCATTGCCTTATCGCTGACTTCCGCCCTGCCTCAGTCCAGCCTTGGGGTCGGCCCCGGGGTCGGCCTACGCACCCTGATTTCATTATAGGCGACGCTGCCGGATCCGCGAGGGCGGATTCGGCAGGATTGCGGATTCAACCCGCCAGGCGTGCCTTGACCTTGGCCGAGACCTGCGTCATGTCGGCGCGGCCGGCGAGCTGCGGCTTGAGCGCTGCCATGACTTTGCCCATCGCCGCCATGCCGCCGGTACCTGCGGCCGCGACTGCCGCCGCGATCAAGCCGTCGATTTCAGCCTCGGGCAGCTGCTGCGGCATGTAGGCTTGCAGCAGCTCGATCTCGGCGCGCTCCGCCGCGGCGAGTTCCGGGCGTCCGCCCGAGTCGAATGCCGCGATCGATTCGCGGCGCTGCTTGATCATCTTGTCGATGATCGCCACTACGTCGGTGTCGGCGAGTTCGATGCGCTCGTCGACTTCGCGCTGCTTCATTGCCGCGAGCAGCATGCGGATGGTCGTCAGGCGCGTCGCATCCTTCGCCCGCATTGCGTTTTTCATGTCCTCGGTAATGCGAGCTTTGAGCGTCATCGGCGGCCCCGGTCTGAGAATGCAAAAGGGGCGAATCGCTTCGCCCCTCGGATGGATCGACTGCTTGGCCCGACTCAGTAGAGCTTGGGCGGCAGCTGCTGGCTGCGCAGGCGCTTGTAGTGGCGCTTGACCGCGGCGGCGAGCTTGCGCTTGCGTTCCGCGGTGGGCTTTTCGTAGAACTCGCGGGCGCGCAGCTCGGTGAGCAGGCCCGTCTTCTCGATGGTGCGCTTGAAGCGGCGCAGGGCCACCTCGAAAGGCTCGTTCTCGCGAACGCGAACGCTAGGCATGTTGGTCGAATCCTTATTGGCTACAAGTGCTTGGAATAGCCAAAGATTATAACAAGCGGCTTGAGGTCGCGCAAGCCGTGCCCTTGGGAACACGATACCCCGGCAGGCCAATCAAAAACCAGGGAGGAACCACCATGCACAGCCACTTCGATCGGCGCCGGTTCATGCTGGGCGTCGGTGCCGCAGCCGCCAGCAGCGCGCTACCCTCGGCCGTCCTCGCGGCCATGGGTCCGAACGACAAATTCGACCTGCTGATCAAGGGCGGCGACGTGCTCGACCCGAGCCAGCGGCTGCGCGGGGTGCGCGACATCGGCATCCGCAACGGCGTGATCGAACTGGTGCAGGCGGACATCCCGGCCGAACGCGCGCTCAGGGTGATCAGTGCCTCCGGCAAGCTCGTCACCCCGGGGCTCGTCGACCTGCATGCGCACACCTATCCCTACGGTTCCGCCATCGGCATTCCGGCCGACGAACTGGTGCCGTTCCAGGGAACGACCACCGCGGTCTCCGCCGGCGACGCGGGTGCGAACAACTTCGCGGGATACCGGCGCTTCATCGTCGCCTCGACGCGTACACGCCTGTATGCCTTCGTGCACATCGCCAACATCGGGCTCGCGGGATTTCCCGTGGGCGAGCTCTACAACATCGACTTCGCGCAGCCCGAGGCGGCGGCGAGGACCGTCGCGGAGAACGCGGACATCGTCATCGGGGTCAAGGTGCGGATGTCGGAAAATGTCATCGCGCAGCACGGCGTCGAGCCGCTCAAGCGCGCCATCAGCGCCTGCGAGATGTCAGGTACGAACGCGAAAATCATGTGCCATATCGGCGGCGTCCAGACGCAGCAACTGATGTCGCAGATCCTCGACCTGCTGCGCCCGCGCGACATCCTGACCCACTGTTACTCCGGGGCGCCCAATCTCGCCGGCGGTTTCACCAACATCGTGCAGGACGGCAAGCTGCTGCCCGCGGCGACCGAGGCGAAAAAGCGCGGCGTGCACTTCGACGTCGGCCACGGCGGCGGCAGCTTCGACTACACCGTGGCCGAGCCGGCGATCGCGCAAGGCGCGCTCCCGGACACGATCTCGTCGGACATGCACGTGTTCTCGGGAAATTCGCCGGGCATGCCCTTTCTCACCTGGGTGATGAGCAAGTTCCTCAACATGGGATTCACGCTCGAGCAGGTCGTGGCGATGGCGACCATCAACTCGGCGCGCGCCATCGACCGGCAGCCGAAGCTGGGTACGCTCCAGGTCGGCGCGCCGGGCGACGTGACCATACTCGACGTGATCGAGGGTCCGGTCGAATTCGTCGATACGCGCAACAACAAGCGCCAGGGCAAGGTGCAGATCCGGCCGGTGCAGACTGTCGCGGGCGGCATCGCCTTCGGCCGGCCGTTCTCCGCGCCATTCACCGTACGCTAGGCGCGTCGTTCCCCGCTGCCCTGCGTCGCGGGGCAGCGGCTTACCGAGACCTCAGTTCGCGAAGCAACGAATTACCGCGGGCACGCTCAATGGCGCTTGCCTCGCAGCTGGATCATGCCCGCGATCGCCAACAAGGCGGCGAGCAGCAACAGCCATTCGTGGCGGTCGATCGGCACCGGGGTCGCGCCGTACTGTGCACTGATGTTGATCGGCGACTGGCCACCCGTCACTTCGTCGCTGGCGCTGCCGTTGCCGTTCGCGTCCCAGTTCGCCGACGCGATGTTGACCACCGACGCACTGGTAGCCAGCGTGGTACGGAACGTGATCACCAGTTCGTTCGCCGCCGCCGCTTCGCTGAACTTACCGAGGTCCGGACCGAGCGTCGCATCGACCAGCACGCTGCCGCTCACCGCATCGAACACGCACGACGCCACGGTCGATGTTCCCTGCGGAGCGCAAATCACCGAGCCAGGTACGTAGGTGGTGCCAGAGGGCATGGGGTCGCGCACCCGCAACGCGAGCGGGTAGACATTGTTGTTGTTGATCCACACCAGCCGCCATTCGAGGATGTTCGGCGCGAAGAACGCAACCGTCTTGATGCCGACCGGAGGATTGAGCGCGGGGAACGCGACCACCGGCACGCTGACCGTGTTGCTGGGAACGCTCGTAAGCCCGGTGCCCGCGACGCTGGCCTGGTTGACGATGATCGTTCCCGGCACGGTCGCCGCATTGACGCGCACGTCGATCGTGATCGTCGCCGTCGCTCCGGGCAGCATGTTGCCGAGATTGACGGTCGGCGGCGCGATCGAGGTGACGCTGCCGACGGTCGAGTTCACCGTCAGTATCGTCGTGTTGGCAGGAACCGGGTCGGTGAACACGACGTTGGCCGCCAGCGAGGTGCCGGTCGAGCTGACGACCATCGTGTAGCGGATCGTCTCACCCGGATTGAGCTGGCCGTCCAGGTTGATGTCGTTCGGGAACGACTGCGCCTTGGTCACCGCCAGCGCGGGCACGCCGTTGACGGGAATGGTCGTCGGCTGATTGCCGTTGAGGGGATTGCCGTCGCCGTCGGTCAACGTCGGCACGGTCTGGTCAGAATCCACGCTGCCCTGGTTCGACAGCACCGTCCCGGTCGGGACGGCAACATTGACCATGGTGCGGAAGCGGATCGTCACCACTTCGCTGGCGGCCATCGGCCCCACGTTGACGGTCAACGCCGGCAACGCGACGCTGGTCGTACCCTTGGACGTCGTCAACGATCCCGCGACGTAGGTGGTGTTGGCGGGCACGGAGTCCGTGAACACGACGTTGGTCACCGGCGGCCCGTTGTTGGTGAGCGCGATGGTCCACTCGACGGTATCGCCCGGCGTCAGGTTGCCCGAAGCATCCGCATCGACGACCATTGCCACCGTCTTGTCGGCGCGGATCTGCGCATTGGCGTTCGGCGTGACCGACGCACTCGCGGCGCTGGTGTAGTCGTTGATGCCGCCGCTGCCGTTGCGGCCTGAATTCGCCGCGCCGGTCGCGCCCGGAATCGAACCGAAGGTGAGTACGGCGTTGTTCGACAGCGGCACGCCCACCGCGGCGCTGCCCGCGACGCGCGCGCGATACGTGATCGTGATGTTGTCGGTAACGAGCGTCAGCGTGCCGACGTTGAAGGTCAGCACCTGACCGGCGACCGTCGGCGGGATCGACGCCGAACCGGCAACGTAGGCGAGTCCCGCGGGCAGCGTATCGACCACCTTCACGTCGTAGGCGTCGGCGCGCGAGGCGGCGGTATGGTCGACGAGCAGGGTAAAGGTGACTTCGTCGCCCAGCGACACCGACAGCGGGCTCGCCGACTTGGTCAATACAACTACAGGTTCGATCACCGTCAGGTTGAGCGGCTGCACGCCCGGTGTGGCGGCGTCGGCGTCGAAGTTGCGCACCACCGTGCCACCGCCCGGCGCGGTGAAGCTCACGCTGGCATTGTTGCCGAGCACCGTGCCATCCTGGTTCGCAACGACGTTGTCCACGCGCGCGGTGACGTCGATGGTGATGAAGTCGTCGCTGGCCACGCCATTCGGCAAATTGACGACATCACCCAGATCGAATGTGACCTGCGGGCCGACGATCGTCGGGGTCCCCGAGTATGTGAATGTGATCGGAGCGCCAGGCGCGGTGCCTGGTGCGCCGCTGGTGACGAAGCTCAGCCCGGCGGGCAGTACGTCGACGACCTTGACCGACTTCGTCGTGCCTTCGACCAGCGAGATCTTGAGGCGATAGGTGACGAGCGCTCCGATGGCGTAACGGTTCAGCGCCGGATTCGGCGAGAAGGTCTTGTCGATGGCGATCGGATCCGCCACGGTGACCGTGCCGCCGAGGGCGCTGGTGTTGTAGTTGTTGAGTAGCGAGTTGTCGCTCTGGTTGCTGCCTGGCGATGCGCCGGTGCGCTCGTTGGGATCGCTGCCGTCGCGGCTGGTGTAGGTGCCGCTCACGCCATTTTGCAAAGTCTGTCCCGGCTCCACCGTGCTCGCGAGCGTCGCCGTGAACGTGAACGTGACCGAGTCGCCCACCGGCAGGTCGAAGGCCGAACTCTGCCAGCCCGCGGCGATGACCGTCGTCGTCGGGATTTCGAGCAAGCCCGAAACGTTGCTGGGTGTCACCGTGACCACGCTGCCGCCCGGGAAGAACAGCCCCACAGGCAGCGTGTCGCTGATGACGGTTTCGAAAGCGGTGGTTGTCCCCGTATTGCCGACCACGACGCTGAACGATGCGCTGGAGCCGGCGTGCAGCCCCGCCGTGGGCGAGGTCAGCGTCTTGCTCAGCGCCAGGAACGGTTCGCCCACGGTGATCGACGTTGCCGCCGGACCGCGCGTCGTCGTCGCGCCGCCCGCACCCGGATCGCTGAAAGAAAGCGACGCGCTGTTGGTGAGCGACGTGTTGGCCTGGTTCGACAGAATGTTGTCGACGACTGCCTTGTAGGTCAGCCGGATCGTCGTCGCCGACGCGCCGCCATTGCTCACCGTGCCGAGCGCGAGCGTCAAGGTTTCGAGTCCCGGCGAAGGCAGGTTGTCGATACGCGTGAAGTCCGCCGGATTGGTGCTCGAGGACGCGCCGTTGTACGCAATTGCAAGCGAACCCGGAACGTAGGTCAGTCCCGCGGCGAGGATATCGGTGACGACGACGTTGCCCAGCGCACCGAAGGCGCTGCCCGGAATCGCGACATCGACTTGGTAGCTCACGGTATCGCCGATGGCGTAGCGCGCCTTCGGCGCGACGACGGCCTTGGTGATGTTGGTGCCGCCGACCTGCACCGTGGCCGATGCGCTGGCAATGTAATCGTTGACGCCGCCGCTGGCAGTGCGCTCTCCGGTGGACGTTCCCGGCGCGCCCGGCGTCGCCGCGCCGTCGGCCGCGGAGCCGTTGGGGCCAGGCAGGCTGGTCCAGGTCGTACTGGCGTTGTTTGGAATCGGCGCAACGGGCAACGGACCCGGCGCCGTCGCCGTGAATGTCATCGTGACGCTGCCGCCTGCATCGATGCGCGCGATGCTCGCGCTCACGGTCGTGCCGCTGCTGGTGTCGACGACGCCGGTCGCGCCCGTCGACGTGATCGTGCGTGCACCGATGCTGCTGAACGCCGCAGGCAAGGCGTCGGTCAATGCGACGTCGAACGCCGGCGCGGCGCCTGCCGCGTTGGCGATGGTCAGCGTGTAGGTGGTGGTGCCGCCGGTGGTCAGCAGCGCCGCGGGACTGACCGACTTGCCGACGGTGACCACCGGTTCCGCGATGGTCAGTGTCGTGCTCACCGGCGTGAGGGTCTGCGTCACCGACAGTGCGTTCCAGTACGAGACGGTGGCGGCGTTGGTGAGCGTTGTCGCTGCCTGATTGGCGGCGACGTTCTGCACGACGGCACGGTATTCGAGCGCGTACTGCTCGAGGTTGGCGTCGCTGTCGGAGTTGATGACGTCGCCGAGGAATACGGCGAGCGTCGTCGTGCCGCCGGGGCCGGCGCCGATGGTGATGCCGACACCGTCGGTCAACGCCACCGATACGCCGGACGCGGCGCTGTTGACGCCGCCCGGGTTGGCCGACGCGACGAGGCCCGTGTCGAACACGCGCGCGAGCCTTGCGCTTCCGGGCAGGTACGCCAGGCCTGCGGGCAGCGTATCGAGCATCGACACCTGGCGCGTCGTGCCCGGGGGCACGCCGACGGTCACGCGGAAGCGCGCGACTTCGCCGATGAGCACGGTCGACCCGGCGCTGAACGCATCGGGTTCGCTGCTGCCGACGAGCGCCTTGGTGAGATTGTTCGGAACGCCGCCGCCCCCGCTCGACGTGCTGATCGGTGTCAGCGTCGGGTTCAAGCCGTCGGCGGGATTGCCGTTGTCGTCGGAAGGCACGGACGTGGCGCTGCCGGCACGTGTGACCGCGGCCTGGTTGGCGACTACCACGCCGTCGGCGGTGGCCGGATCGACGAGAACGCGGAACGAGACGGTTGCCGTCGCGCCGGGCGCGAGGATGCCGAGGTTGACGTCGATCGGCGCGGTGCTGACGATCGCGCCCTGGCTCGTCACCAGCGAACCGGCGACGAACGTCGTGCAGGGATTGAGCACGCCGGTACATATCGGGACCGGATCGGTCAGGTGGACGTTGGTCGCGGCGGCCGCGCCGGTGTTGGTGGTGGTGATCGTGTAGAACAAGGTGTCGCCGGGACTCGGTACGCCGGTGGGCGGCGTGTCGATCGCGAGCGACCAGCGTTTCTGCACGTCGAGCAGCGGCGTTGCGCCACCGCCGCCGGCGACCGCGGTGATCGACGTCGGCTGATTGCCGTCGCTCGGATCGCCGTTGCTGTCGGTCTTGACGTTGCCGGTTTGCGTCGAGGTCGCCGTGCCCTGGTTGACGTAGGTCTGGCTCGATCCGCTGATCGAGGTGATGGTCACGTCGAAGGTCGCAGATACGACCGCGCCCGGGGCCATGGTGCCGATTCCGCTCCACGTGACGTTGGCGCCGGCGACAGCCAGTGTACCCACGGTTGCGGTTGCGCTGGCCGGGACGTAGGTCAATCCGGCTGGGATGGCGTCGCTGAAGGCGACGTTGGTCAGCGGCGCGGCGCCCGTGTTGTGCAGGATGATCGTGTAGCGCAGCACATCGCCCAGCGTGACCGTGCCCGAGGCATCGGTGTCGACTTGCAGCGCGACGTGTTTCTCCGCGTACAACGCGGTCGCGGGCGTCGGCGAACCGCCGACGATGATGTCGGTCGGCTGGTCGCCGTTGGCGTCGATGCCGTCGGCGTCGGTCGGCTTGGGCACCGTCTGGTCGGAATCGACGCTGCCCTGGTTGCTGATGACGGTACCCGCCGGTGTACCCGCGTTCACGGTCACGCGGAACTTGATCGTCACCACGTCGCCGCTCGCCATGCTGCCGATATTGACCGTCAGCAGCGTCGGTGTTTCCACGATCGTGCCGCGCGTGGTCGTCGTCGACCCCGCAACGAAGGTCGTGTTCGCGGGGATCGCGTCGGTGAAGACCACATTGGTGACCGCGCTGCCGGTATTCGTGGGCGTGATCGTGTACTCGAGCGTGTCGCCGGGCGTCAGGTTGCCCGAGGCATCGGCGTCGATCGCAATCGCGACGGTCTTTTGCGCCTTGATGAACGCCGCGGCATTCGGCGTCAGCGTCGCGCTGCCGGTCGCGCGGTAGTCGTTGAGCGCCGGTGGCGCGGTGGTGCCGTTGCGGCCGTTGTCAGGTGCACCGGTCGCGCCCGGGACGCTGCCCCAGACGCCGGCGACGTTGTTGACCAGCGGCACGCCGACCACCGCGCTGTTGGCGATGCGCGCCTGATAGGTGATCGTGGTCGAAGCCGCCGCCTTCGTCAGCGTACCGACGTTCAGCGACAGGACCTGTCCGGCGATGCCGACGAACGCGCCGGGAGGGTTGACCGAGCCCGACACGAAAGTGACGCCGACCGGCAGCGTATCGGTCAGCGCAACATCGAACGCGTCGGCCGTGCTGGTTGCATCGTGCGTGACGGTGATCGAGTACGTGACGACGTCGCCCAGCGCCTGCGACGCCGGCACCACCGTCTTGGTGACCTTGAGCACCGGTTCGACCACGGTGACCGTGCGGCCCTGGATGCCCGGCGTGGCGGGATCTGCGTCGAAGGTGACTGTTGTCGGAATCGCGCCGTAGGTCACGGTCACCAAAGATCCGGCGGATTGCTGGCCGTTGGACAGCGGCACGGCATTCTGATTCGCGATGATGTTGTCGACGCGCGCCGTGATATCGATCTCGACAAAGTCGTCGGCGTTGCTGCCGTTCGCCGGATTGCCGATGTCGCCGAAATTGAAGCTGACGGTCTGACCGGCCCCCAATCTCGTGTTGTAGGTGGGGTTGGAGATGGTCATGCCGACGTGGCCGACGGCGATGGTATGGCTGACGTAGGTGAGTCCTGGCGGAAGCACGTCGGTGAAGCTCATGCTCGGCGTGACGCCTTCGATCAGCGAGACCTTGTTGGTGAACAGCACCGTCGCGCCGATGGGGGCGGAAGTTGGCACGACCTGCTTGTCGATCGCGATGTTGGCGCGAATCGTCAAGGCAACGCTCGCCGATTCGCCGTAGTTGTTCAGGATCGTGTTGTTGTCGTCGTCGACGACAGGGGCGCCGGACGCATCGCGGCAAACGACGCCGACGGTGCCGCAGTTCACCTGGCTCGCGTATGGCGTGTAGATCGAATTGACCAGCACCTGGCCCGGCACCACGTTGTCCATCACCACCGCGCGAAACGTCAGCGTCAGCGACGCGCCGGGCCCCATGGCCACGGTACTCGCCGCATCGCCGAGACCGGTGTCGGCAATGTCGATGGTGTCGTTGATGTTGGTCGTGGTCTTCACGTGCGCCATGCTCGTGACCACCGGCGTCGCGGTGCCGTTGAGCACCACGCTGCCGGTCGTTGCGATGGCGACGTTGCTGATCTGGAACAGGCCGTTCGGCAGCACATCCTTGATGTCGAGCTGGTACGCGGTGGTGTTGCCGCCGTTGCTGATGACGATTTTGAAGTCGATGTTGTCGCCCGCGTCGGCCCCGGCGCCGCCGGCGGTGATCTGCTTGGTATTGGTCAGGTTCGGTTCGCCGACGCGCACCGTCGGCGGGCTTGGCACGGGGACCGTGATCGTGCCCGGTCCGCTCGGGTTGTCATAGAGCACGCTCGCAATGTTGACCAGCGCCACGCCATCCTGGTTGGTGAGGACATTGGCGACGGTCGCGCTGTACTGGAAGGTAATGGTTCCGGCCGCTGTCGCGGTGACGTTGCCCAGCGTGAACGTGAGTGTCTGTCCGGCGACTCCAGGCGGCGTCGGTATGCCGGTGTAGCTGATGCCGGGTGTGGTGCCGATCGTCGCGCTGCCGGCGTTGAAGGCGAGCCCCGCTGGCAGCGTGTCGACCAGCCGCATGTTGGTCGCCGTGCCGACCGGAACCGCGATCTGCACCTGGTATTGCACGACGTCACCGATCGCATAAAAGGCCTGCGGCGCGACCAGCGTCTTGGTGACGTTGGGCGAACTGGTCGTGAACGGCGCGGTCGTCGCAGCGCTCAGGTTGTTCGAATTCGTGACGCCGTTGCACGAGACATTGACGCCGCTGCCCGTGCGTTCGCCGTTGCAGCTTCCCGGCGCACCCGGGGTGGCGCTGGCTGTGCCGTTGCTGCCAGGGAGCGATGTCGCCTGTGCGTTCGCGGCGTTGATGATGGTCTTGCCATCGGGCGTGCTCGACAGAATCGTCGCGTTGTACTGGATCTGCACTTGCGTGCCGGGATCGAGCCTGGTCACCGTGCCGCTGAGGACGTTGCCGGCGAACGCGGCGGTCACACCACTGGGCAAGGGCATCACGAGTACCGGAGTAATCAGGTCCGCCGGCAGCGTGTCCGAAAAGGTCCAGTCGTAGGCCGGTGCGGCGCCTGCACCCGACGAATTGTTGCGGATCGTTAGCGTATACGTGACCACGTCGCCGCCGCCGACCAGCGCCGGGACCACCGTCTTGGTCAGCTGCACGATCGGCACGACGACCGTCGCGGTGACCGAACCACCGTTGACGTACACGTCGGCGCCGGCACCGGTCGGACGATACAGAATCCTGCCCCGGTTGGTCCGATTGACTGCGCCGACGTTGGCAGCGACGTTGAGTGCTTGCAGCTGCAGCGTCAGCGTGTAGGTCTCCGCCGTCGCCGGGCCCAAGTTGGTGTCGGTGACGTCACCCAGATCGATCCAGATCTCGTTGGCCGGGCACGAACCCGAGCCGACGCATGCGGGCGTGACGCTGACGAACGTGCCCGCGGCCGCGCTGTTGATGTTGCCCGGGTTGTTCGCCGATGTGAGGCCCGTGGTGCTTCGCGCCAGCCTGGCGCTGCCGGCGACGTAGCCGAAATTCGCGAGGCCACCCTGCATTTCATCGACCAGCCGCAACTGCTGCGTCACGCCGTCGGGGACGGTGAACACGACCTGATAGCTGACCAGTTCGCCGATCGCAACGCTGGCGCCGGCCGTGTCGGGCTCGCTGGTCGCCGTAATGGTTTTGCCGGTGAGTGCCGGTGCGGTGAGCGCGAGGTTGGCCGTTGCCGACGCATTGACGGCTGCGCCTCCGGTTTGCGGTGACGGCAGCGTATTGCCGGCGAGCGACGCGGTGTTGCTGACCGTGCCGCCGGTCGTCACGCTTGCGCGCAACTGCACGCTGATGACAGCCCCGTTGGCGGGAACGTTGGGGCAGGGCGTCGTCAGATCGGTAGCGGTATAGGTCACGGTACCGGTCAGCGGGTTGAATGCGAACGTGTATCCCGCCGGCGTGGTGACCGCCGAGACAGTCGCCCCGTCGAAATAGATCGGGCTGACGACGTCGGTGATGACGCACTGGAACATGGGGTTGGCCGCATTGCCGTTGTTCCAGCCGAGCCGGATCTGCACGGTGTCGCCTGCGTCGGCGGTCGCGGGATTGAAATTCTTGCTGACGGCAGGCGCCGGCGTGCCCAGCGTCCAGGTCGTGCTCGCCGTCTGCTGCGGCGCGTTTGCCGCCGACACGCTCGCGGTGTTGATGCCCGAAGCGCTGCGCTGCGCGCTGTAGGTGTAGGTGATGGTTCCTGGCGTCGAGCCGGTCGTCGCCGCGACGGTCACGACGTTGCCCGCGACGCTCACGTTGGCGGTGCAGGTGAAGCCATTGCTGCCGCAGGTGATCGGTGCGGGAATCGCGGTCTGGTTGTCGGTGAGGCTGAAGTTCTGGTACGTACCTTCGGACAGATTGACGGTGATCAGGTAGGTGAGCGTCTCGCCGAAGTTGATGACCGGTGTCGTGGTGCCGGCGACGCTCGACGCAGTAATGGCCTTGGTGATGTTCTTGATGTTCGAGGTCGAGGCGCGCGCCTTGCTCACGTTCGGGCCGGGGAAGCGCTGGTTCGACGCGAAGTTGTACAGCGGGTCGATCGTCTGCGCCGGATCGGCCGAGTAGTATTTGAGGCGCGCGGTGTTGTCGATCGCGCCGGCCGGCGGTACGGGGCCGGACAATGCCGGCAGCGCGAGCAACTGCACCGTGCAGCGATAGTCGACGCGCACGATTTCAGTCGGGTCGAGCGTGCCGTTGGTGTCGGCGGGAATCGTCGCGATGGACAAGCCGCCGTTCGCGCTGGTGTCGAACAGGCTACCCGCCGTCGCAACCGTCGAACCGGCGCCGTCCGTCACGGTCAGCAACGTGCACGAGCCGCCGTAACCGGCGGCAGGCAGGCCGCCGTCGTCGTCGAGGCGCACGTTGTACGAGGTCGAGTGCCCGACGTTGCTCACCGTCAGCCGGAAATCGATCGTGTCGCCCGCATCGCAGCCGGCCACGGCCGAGTCATAGGTGACCGGTGGGGCAGTCGTCGCGCAGGCGGGATTGCTCGACGCGGTGATGGTCTTGGCAAGCGTCAGCCGCGGCGCCCGCGTGGTGCCGTTGGTGGCCGCCGCCGTCTGGGAGATGACGCCGGTGCTGTTGTTGTAGATGCCCTGCGCGACGTTGGAGACCGCGAGCGAGTCCGCGAATGGCCTGACCGTCGCGCGGAAGGTGAACAGCAAGTCGATGGTCTTGTTCGGCTGCTGACCATCGAAGGTGCCGTAGTTCCATTGCACCGAGTTGGCGACCGTGTTGCTGCTCGCGACAGGGGCGACGAATTTCACCGTGCCCAGCGTCGTGAAATCGTCGAGCGGGCCGGTGGTCCAGCGGTTGGCGGCGGGTGGCGTGCCGCTGTTGGCGATCGCAGTGTCGCCTGCGGGAACGAAGCCGCCCACATCGAAGAAGGGCAGCGGCAGAAAGTCGGATATCTGCCCGTTCTCGAACGACGCGATCGGGATGGCCGCGATGATGCGGTAAGTCACCGTGTCGCCGGGCCCGATGAGAAAGCCGACCGGCGGTGGCGCGATGCCGTTGAAAGCGTAGATCGATTTCGTGAACGTCGCGTTGACGATCGTCACGTTGGCCGAGGAGGGATCGGATACCGGCTGGCCGGACGCGTTGCCGTTGGCGACCACCGAATTGCCGACGGAATCGCCGAGGCTCAATACCGGCGTGCCCGGGCCAGGGAAGCCACTGCCCGAATACGCGGTGTCGATGGTCGACCGGAACTTGAGGGTGAGCGTGCTCGCGCCCTGCTTGATCGCGTCGTTGCGCGAGGTCGCCGAACCACGTTGCTCCGAACAGCGCGGACAGCGCGGAGCCTACGTCGAAAGTAACGGTCGTCTTGCCGGTGACCGGGTCCTTGGCGGTCGCCGCGCAGTTGGCCGCGACGGACTGCGTCGGATAGCTCACGCCGTTCATCTGCGCGCTCAGCGTGGTGTTGGCATCGCCACAGCCGAGGAAAGTCTGGCCGTCGCCGAGCGTGTCGACGACCTTGAGACCGGTGGCGCCGCTAAGCGCAACGCTCCAGTAGTCGGACAGGTCGACCACCACGGTGTATTCGAGCGTGTCGCCCGGCGAAGGTCCGGTTGTGCCGACATCGATGACGTCGGCGACGCTCTTGCGCGTCGCCAGCAACTTGGCGGTGACGGTCGCATTGCCGTTGTCGCTCACCGGTATCGCGCCGTACAGCGCGGCAACGCTTGCGTTGTTGACGATGGCCTTGGTCGGCGCCGCCGGCGTCACCACGGCGACGCTGCCCGCGTCCAGATTGGGCACGAAGAACTGGAACGACAGCACGAGGGTACCGGGCGTGCCGGCACCGGTTACGCTCGCGCAGCGGCGGATCACCGATCCGCCTGGCGTGGCGCCGCTCGGCGTGCCCAGGTCGGTGACCGCACCCGCGCAACCGGTGAAGGTCAGCGTGCCGGGTATGAACTGGAACGCCGCCGGCAGCACATCGCTGACGTCGGCGTTGGTGATGGTCGCGCCGTTCGCAACCTGCACACTGACGGTGACCGTGCGCGGATAATTCGGGCCGGTCGCGGTTTCGCCCTCCGGTGCCGCAATGGTCTTGGTCAGCTTGAGCAGCTTGGGCGTGACCGGCATCGACACCGTCGATCCGGCGATGGCAGGGTCGAGGACGGGATCGTCGAGCGGGTCGGCGCCGAGCGCGAAGATCGGTGTCAGTCCGATGAAACGCGTGAGTTCCAGCGGCGCGACGGTCGAGTTGCCGAGCGCGAAGGACATGACGGCGCACGCGGGTGGCTGCGTCGGCGAAAACGAGCCCAGCGAATAACGAACGATGGCAAGCGACTCGTTCTGCGCCAGCGGGACCGCGAGTCCCGTGTCCGGATTCACGAAGCCGGTGGGGCAGCCGCCGACGATGGAGCAGGTGCCGATGGTCTGGACGGTTTGCGTACTGCCGAGATAGGTCGCGCTGCTCAGCGTCGACCCGGCGGGAACGACGACCTGTATCGTTGGGGCGAATCCGGGATCGGTCGCCGAGAGATTGTTGAAGCAGGCGTTGACCTGATACGGCTCGCCGGAGAGGACATTGCCTGCTCCGGTCGGCGCGGGTGTGAAGGTCGGCAAAGGTGCCGCGGCTGCGGCGACCGAAATGAGCGCGACAATGACGCTGCCCGTCAGTGCGGACAGGCGGCGCAACCAACGAATCCGCATGTGCCCTTCGTTAAAAATCAAGCTGTGGCATCGCTAGCCGCAGCCGCATTGTCTACATCGTCACGAATTTGATACCCCCGCGCCCCGCGAAGTGGTCCTGCCTCAGCAAAATGCGTGCCCGCTTCGTCGACAGCACTGATTCGAGGCCTCGTCCGAGGCGCTGGCCCCGAAGGCCGGGCGCATTGTCGCACGCTATACTTGGCCGCTGTTAGTCACGCCGCATTTCGCCGTGCTCATTCTCGGAATCGAAACGTCCTGCGACGAAACGGGCCTCGCGCTGTACGACAGCGGGCGAGGCCTGCTTGCGCACGCGCTGCATTCGCAGATCGCGATGCACGAGGCCTATGGCGGTGTAGTGCCGGAACTCGCGTCGCGCGACCACATTCGCCGGGTCGTGCCGCTGACCGAGGCAGTATTGGCAGAGGCGGGCCACGTACTCGCCGATCTCGACGGCATCGCCTACACGCAAGGACCCGGCCTGGCGGGCGCGCTGCTGGTGGGAGCGAGCGTCGCCAATGGGCTGGCGCTTGCGCTGGGCGTGCCGGCGATCGGCGTGCATCACCTCGAAGGACACCTGCTGTCGCCCTTGCTGGCTGAGCCCCGGCCTGACTTCCCCTTCGTTGCGCTCCTGGTGTCCGGAGGCCATACGCAGTTATTCGCGGTTCACGGCGTCGGGAAATACACCTTGCTCGGCGAGACGCAGGACGACGCGGCAGGCGAGGCCTTCGACAAGACCGCGACGCTGCTTGGCCAGTCCTATCCGGGCGGGCCGGCGCTGGCGCGACTGGCAGAACATGGTCGCGCCGCGGCGGTCTCGTTGCCGCGGCCGATGCTTGGCAGCGGAGACCTGAATATGAGTTTCTCGGGACTCAAGACCGCCGTGTTGACGCTGTCGCGGCGCGAACCTGCGACCGAGCAGCGCAAGGCCGATATCGCGCGCGAGTTCGAGGACGCGATCGTCGATGTGCTGGTCGCGAAATCGCTGTCCGCGCTGGACGCGACGGGCTTCACGCGGCTGGTAGTCGCCGGCGGTGTCGGCGCCAATCGCACACTGCGCCGACGACTGGTCGCGTCCGCGGCCGCGCAGGGTGCGCAGGTGTACTTTCCTGCGCTGGAGTTCTGCACCGACAATGGCGCGATGATCGCGCTGGTCGGCGCGCTGCGCCTGGGCGGCGGCGCGCCTGCCGACTACGCGTTCACGATCCGCCCGCGCTGGGACCTTGCGAGTCTCAGCGCGCTTGCACCGTGACCTTGCCCATCATGTAGGGATGCACCGAACAAACGTAGTCGTAGGTGCCCGGCGTGTCGAAGGCGCGACTGAATTTCTGCCCCGGCAGCAGCACGTCGGTGCCTTTGGCGCCGTCCTTGTAGGCGAGTCCGTGCGGCGCGCCGTCGTCGTTGCTCCAGGTCACCGTCGTACCCGGCGCGATCTTGATGTCGCCGGGAGCAAAGGCGAAGTTCGCGATCGAGACCGCTGCGCCGGCCGTCTTGGCCGCGCCGCGCTGCACGACGACCTTGCGCGGCGCGACGCCGACCGGAATCGTCGTGGTCGTGCCGGTCGCAAGGTCGACGACGGTGACGTCGTTCGAACCTTCGTTGGTGACGAACACCTTCTTGCCGTCCTGCGTCGCCGCCATCCAGTGCGGCTGCTTGCCCACGGCCACCGAACGCAGCGGAGTATTCGTCGCGGGGTCGAACAGCAGCAATTCGCCCGGCCCCTGGACGACGACGGTACCGGCCGCGGCGCCACTGAAGAGTGAGGCGATGTGCGGCGACGCGCCGGTCGGAATTTGCGCAACGATCTTGTCGGTCGCCGGGTCCAGGACCTGGACCGCATTGGTGCCCGCAACGGTGAAGTAGAGCGCGCGGCCGTCGGCGGCGAATTCGGGGTCGCGCGGCGGCTTGTCCAGCGCTACCGAGCGCAGCACCGTTCGCGCGGCGAGGTCGACGACGACCAGCGCGAATTTGCCCGGATCCTGCGACGCGACGTAAGCAACTTTCCCGTCGGGTCGCACGGCGATCGTGTGCGGTTTCGCTACCGCAACGGTGCCAATGACCATGTTGGTCGTCGTGTCGACGAAAGCGACCCGATCGTCGCCATACACTCCCACCAGCAGCGTGCGACCGTCCGGCGTCATCGCGAGCCCATGCGGCGATTTGCCCACGTCGATCGAGCGCGTAACTTTGTTGGTCGTCGTGTCGATCACGCTGACCTCGGACGAGCCGTCACCGCTGATGAAGACCGTTCGTCCGTCGGGAGTCTGCGTCATGCCGTGCGGTCCGGCCGCGACGGGAAGCGTCGCAATGACCGTGCCGGTGCCGGTGTCGATGACGCTCACGGTGTTGTCCTTGAAGTTGCCGACGTACGCCTGGGGGCCCGCCGCAAGCGCACCGGCAGCCATTACGAAAAAGGCGGCCGCCATGAGCAAGCGGGGGATCGTGAATTCGCGCGCAGGTGCCATTTGGATCTCCTGGAGAGAGGCGTTGCCGCCTACCCCTGTCATACCGATCGGGCGCCGGAAATATTCCCGTTGGAATAAACTCGCAGGCGAAGAGGTATTACAGGTTCATGGCAACTTCCGGACATCCGCGCTTCGAACAGCTCGTCCTGCCGCACCTCGATGCCGCGTACAACCTCGCGCGCTGGCTGACACGCGATGCCAACGACGCCGAGGACGTGGTGCAGGATGCGTGTGTCCGCGCCATGCGTTATCTCGACGCGATGCGCGACGGGGATGCGCGGGCGTGGTTTCTCACCATCGTGCGCCACGCGACTTACGACTGGCTGGGGCGCAACCGCCCGGCGGAGATCGCCCGCGACGACGGTAGCGCGATTGCCGCGGCGGTGGACCACGCAGCGGTCGATCCGCTGCATGCCGCCGTGCGCCACGCCGAGTCGCGCGCGTTGGCCGATGCGGTCGGCGCATTGCCGCTGGTCTATCGCGAGGTGTTGATCCTGCGCGAGCTCGAGGAGTTGTCCTACAAGCAGATCGCGCACATCGTGGACATCCCCGTCGGCACCGTCATGTCCCGGCTGGCGCGCGCCCGCGGCATGCTGCAACGCTCGCCGCTGCTGCAGGCGATCGGCGGGCACGCCGCGGGAGGCCAGAGATGAACAATGCAATGACCTGCGGGGAAGCGTCCGCGCTGGCGGTCGCGTACGCCGACGGCGAGCTCGACGGAGTCCGCGCCGACGCGGTCGGGGACCATCTCGCGACCTGCGCCGACTGCGCCGCGGCGAGTAACGCGGTGTTCTCGCTGCGCGAGCGGATTCGCGCGGAGGTACCTACTTATCGCGCGCCGTCGGCATTGCGCGCGCGGGTGCAGGCGGCTGCCGCCACGGGCACGCAACCATCCCCGTCGCGCGGCCGCTGGCACTGGCTCCTGACCGGAGCGCTCGGCGGGTGCGCGGCGACGGTGCTGGCGTGGGTCGTCGGGACGACGTTGATGGACTGGCGTGCCCAGCAGGACCTGTCATCCGAAGCGGTGGCGGCGCACCTGCGGGCGACGCTCGGTAATCACCGGGTCGACGTCGCATCGTCCGACCAGCACACGGTCAAGCCGTGGCTGTCGGCGCGCCTTGATTATTCACCGCCCGTGCGCGACTTCGCCGCATCGGGCTTCGTGCTCATTGGCGGACGGCTCGACTATCTCGACGGCAAGCCGGTCGCGACGCTGGTCTATCGCTACCGTGAACACGTCGTCGACGTCTTCGTGCGGCCGCGGTCGTCGAGTGGCCCGGGCCCCGCCTTGCGCACGCTGCGCGGATTCAACGTCGCTCGCGCGACGGATGCGGCGATGGAGTGGGTGGCGGTATCGGACGTGAGCGCCGATGTGCTGTCCGCGTTCGTCCTTCGACTGGCTCAGGACGAACAGTAAATTCAGCGATCGAAAACAAGTAGGCGCGAATTCATTCGCGCGCGGTCGTCATCGATCGAAGATCAACATTAGATACGCGACGAACAGCAACAGGTGCACGGCGCCCAGCAGCATGTTGGTGCGGGCCAGCGCGAAGGTGAGCATGCTCACGACCAGCGTCAGGCAAAGCAGCACGCTGTTCGCCGCATCGAGCCCGAGGATGATCGTCCGATCGGTCAGCAGGCCGATGGTGAGCACCGCGGGGATCGTCAGGCTGATGCTCGACAGCGCCGTCCCGAGCGCGAGATTGATCGAGCGCTGCAGCTTGTTGGCGCGCGCCGCACGTATCGCCGCCAGCGATTCCGGCGACAGGATCAGCACCGCAACCATCAAACCGCCCAGCGCTGCCGGGGCGCCCAGGACGTCGATGCCGTAATCGATCGGCACGGCGATCTGCTTCGCCAGCAGCACGATCGGAATGGCGTACGCGATCAGTAACAATGCGTGAAAGCCGATCGAAGCAGACTCGTCGTGCTCGTGGGTCGCATCAGGAGCCTCGGCGGGGAACACGAAATAATCGCGGTGTCGGCGCGTCTGCATCGCCAGGAATACGCCGTAGAGTCCCACCGACAACACGATCAGGAAGCTCGCCTGCAGCAGCGACAAGGTCGGTCCCGCGGTCGAGACGGTGAAGTTCGGCATCACCAGGCCCAGTACCGCCAGCGGGAAGATCACCGCCAGGAACGCGTTTGCACCGTAGAGGTTGTAAGTCTGTTCGTGATACTTGATGCCGCCGAGCAGCAGGCAGATGCCGACCAGGCCGTTCAACACGATCATGACGATCGCCATCATCGTGTCGCGAGCGAGCGACGACTCGCCGGTGCCGGTGAGCATCACCGCCGCGATCATCATCATTTCCATGCCGCTCATCGACAACGTGAGGACCAGCGTGCCGTAGGGTTCACCGAGGCGTTCGGCGAGGGCCTCGGCATGGCGAACGACGGCGAAGGCAGAGACCATGACCGCAGCGAACAGCCAGCCGAGCATGCAGCTGAACCAGACGGTGCCGGACAGGTCGGCGAGCCAGCCCTTGCCGAAGACGAGAAACAGCACCGTGGTCGCCACGCTGACCAGCAGCGGCCATTCGCGGCGCACGATCACCCTTTCTGGCCGATGCGTCGTTCCTCGCCCGCGAGCAGCTTGCGGATGTTCTCGCGGTGACGCCAGATCAACAGCGCGGAAATCGGGAACAGCGCCCACGCCTCGGGCCAGTTGCCGAGCATGTAAAAGCCGAGCAACGGCGCGCCGACGGCAGCGGTCAACGAGGCGACCGAGGACATGCGCGTCAGCAATGCCGCGATGAGCCACAGGACGCACAGTGCGATCCCGAGCTGCCAGGCCAGCGCAAAGGCGATGCCCAGCGCCGTCGCCACGCCCTTGCCGCCGGCAAAGCGATGGAAAATCGGATACAGGTGACCGAGAAATACCGCCAGCGCCGCGCCCGCGGTGGCGAGCGAGGCGTCGCCCCAGCTGATGCCGAGACGGTTGGCGAGGATAACCGCGACGAATCCCTTGAGTCCGTCGCCGACCAGCGTCAACGCTGCCGCCGCCTTGTTGCCCGTGCGCAGCACGTTGGTGGCTCCCGGGTTGCCCGAGCCGTAGCTGTGCGGGTCGGGCAGGCCGAACAGCTTGCTGACTACCACGGCAAATGAAATCGACCCGATCAGATATGCGGCAACGACGACGGCGAGGGTGGCCAGCGATGGATTCATTTACAATGCCGGGCGACGCGACATGGCGCATTGTAACAAAGCACCACGTCGCATCCGTACGGCTCAGACACCGCCCATGGACATCATTTTCATTCACGATCTACGCATCGAGACGCGCATCGGCGTCTACGAATGGGAGCAGCATGTCGCGCAGCCGCTGCTGCTGAACATCGAGTTGGAAATGCCCTCGGCGAAGCCGCTGACGAGCGACAAGCTCGCCGATGCCCTGAACTACGCCACCATCGTCGAGCGGCTGCAGGCGTTCGCTGCCGACCATCCGCACAAGTTGCTGGAACGATTCAGCGATGCGGTCGCCGAGATCGTACGCCGCGAGTTCGGCGCGCCATGGGTACGGGTGAGCGTCGCCAAGCTGGCGCCGATGCCCGGGGTCAAGCAGATCGGCGTCACGGTCGAGCGGGGGAAGAAGAGTTGCTGAACTAGCGACGAACCCCTCTCCCTGGGGGAGAGGGGCAGGGGTGAGGGTTGAATCGCGCAACCTGTATCGCTCTATGCGTCGAAAGCGACATTCGATCTTACGGCCAGCGTCGGATCGTTGTTCTAGCCATCCGACCGACCCGACCCGTCCTGGTCAGTCGTATTTCTCGATAGCGGACGTTCGCAGTTTTACTCGATCACCTCATCTGCGCGCAGCAACACCGATTGCGGGATCGT
Source organism: uncultured beta proteobacterium (assembly GCA_963726915.1). Classification (GTDB taxonomy): domain Bacteria; phylum Pseudomonadota; class Gammaproteobacteria; order Burkholderiales; family Casimicrobiaceae; genus PALSA-1003. The sequence continues at coordinate 140,279 of CAVSEA010000025.1, read as the reverse complement.
GAGGCCAAGCGCCTTGGCAGTCTTGAGGTTGATCACCAATTCAAATGTGGTCGGCTGCTCGACCGGCAGTTCCGCCGGATTGGCCCCTTTGAAAATCTTATCGACGAAAACAGCAACTCGTTCGAAGTTGCGTGCCCTGAGGTAGGTATAAGACACGAGACCGCCAGACACCACATAATCACGTATCTCGTAGACGGCCGGAATTTTATGTGAGATGGCTAGGTCAGCGATCCGCTTTTGGGCTTGAATGGTCAGCGGATCGAATACTACATAAAGCGCCTGGTCTCCGTTGTCCACAATCGATGCGAAGAGAGCGTCTACATCTCTGGAGTTGGAAAGAGGACGCCAGGCAACCGTTAGGCCGAGCGCTTTTGCCCTCGTGGATGCAGTGTCGAACTTGGTTTGGTTCACGCGATCCAACGGTGCAGAAATACCCTTTTGCATTGATATGAACCCAATATGCGTATGGCCCGCTGCTATATCTTTAAGCAGCTCCAAACGCTTGCCGATGAGTTCGATTGTGAGGCCAGTGGTTCCTGTCGCATTGCCACCTGGTCGAGCAAGGCTCGCGATGAATCCGGACCCCAGCGGATCCGCGGGATTGACAAAAACAATTGGGATTGTCTTTGTCACCGACAGCGCAGCCGCGACATCGGGAGTGTTCACTGCCACCATCGCGTCGGGCTGCAGCGCGGCGAGCTCGGCCGCTGCCTCGTTCACTCGTTCAACTCGATCGCTCAGTAATCGGCGCTCGATTACAAGGTTCTTGCCCTCGACGTAGCCAAGCCGTGCAAGGGCAGCCTCCATGAGGAGACGTCGAGATTGCGCCTGCGGCTCGCCGGGTGCCTCGGTGGCGCTGAGATAACCGATCCGCCATACTCGCTGGGGCTGCTGCGCAGCGGCGGCGAGCGGCCACACGACGACCCCCCCTGCAACACCGCCGACGAACGTTCGCCGGTCCATCACTGATTCACCTCGTCGACGAATAGAAGTCCAGCCATGCTACGCCTACACGCTGGATTTGGACGGCGCTCGCGTGTGACCGGTTTTGGGTCACCTGCAGCCACTCCGCAGGACAAAAATGTCCCAAAAGCGGTCTTCCGCCGGCGGAGGCGAGGTTCACGGGGTTGTGCCGACATAGCCCCGATCGTCGGTGCGTCGTTAACGCTTTGCGGCGTCGACACTTTCCGACAGACGCGCGTTAGCATGGATTGCGCGCGCGTTTTGAATGCTGCGCTTGTGGCTCCAAGCGACTAAGATTCGGATTGAAGCAGCAAGCAACTAAGAGGAGAGACCGCCATGAGCAAGCAACGCATCAGCTACGTCGATCTTGCGCAGATGGATGCGAACATGCAGAAGGAAATGGACCGCTGCCGCCGCGAGGGCACGCCACGGCCGGAAAGCTCGGCGGTGCGCGCCCATGTGCCCGCCGCATTCTGGGCTTTTGCCAATTCATGGCGTGACCTGTTTAAGAACGGTGTGTGCGACCACGCCCTCAAGGAAATGTGCCGGCTCTACGTTTCGCGTTCGGTGCAGTGCGAATACTGCGGCAACCAGCGCTCGATCAAGGCGGCCGCCAGCGGCGTCATCGAGGACCATGTCAAGGACCTGCTCGATTTCGAAAAATCGGCCAACTACAACGAGCGGCAGAAGGCGGCGCTCGCCTATGCGGAGGCGATCACTTGGCACTTGGACACCGATGACGCGTTCTGGGAACGCCTGCACAAGCATTTCAGCGAGCCGGAACTCGTCGAGTTGGGTTGTTTCATTGCGCTGACCATGGGGCAGCAGAGTTGGTTGCGGTTGCTCAACATCGAGCATCACCAAGTGCTGGCCGGAACGCAGGCGTCGATGGCGCCCGGATTTGCCGATGCCGCGGAGCTTTCGAAGACCAAAACTTCGAACGACTATTGGGCGAAGAACGCGCCCAAGAGTAAAGCCGCCCGAACATGAAGCAGGCCGCACGGTTCCTGTCCGCGGCCGCCTGCCTGTGGTGCGTATCTGCCGTTGCCCAGGCTCAAGGCTGGCCCGCGGCGCCGGTGCGCCTGGTCGTGCCGTTCACGGCGGGCAGCGCCACGGATATCGTGGCGCGCACGGTGGGCGAGCGGCTTTCGCACGCCTTTGGCCAGCCGGTGGTGGTGGACAACCGGCCAGGCGCCGGCGGGACGGTAGGCGCGGCCATAGTGGCCAAGGCTGCGCCCGACGGCTATACGCTGCTGGTTGTGTCAACCGGGCACGTGGTCAATCCGGTGCTGTACCCGGATCTGACTTACGACACCATCAAGGATTATGCCGGTGTCGCCACGCTAGCGAGCCTGCCCAGCGTGCTTGCCGTGTCCCCGTCGCTCGGCTACAAGTCGGCGCGCGACCTCGTTGCAGCGGCGAAGGCGAAGCCGGGCGAGTTCAATTACGGTACGGCAGGAGTGGGCAGCGCCGCGCACATCAACTCGGAGAAATTCCGCGTGGCCGCGGACATCAAGGCGGAGCACATCCCGTTCAAGGGCGCGCCGGAAATGGTCAACGAGGCCATGGCCGGGCGCATCCAGTTCATCTGGGCGCCGCTAATCTCCAGTCTCGGCCCGATCAGGGACGGCAAGCTGATCGCGCTCGCCGTCAGCACGCCGACGCGCTCGCCAGTGTTGCCGGATGTGCCCACCATAGCCGAGGCCGGTTACCCGGCGGCGGAATTCAATTTCTGGATCGGCATTCTGGCGCCAGCGAAAACGCCGCGCGCCATCGTCGCCAAGCTCAACGCCGAGGTCAACCGCGCGCTGCAGACGCCGGAGGTGAAGGAGCGCTTTGCCAGCATGGGCGCCGTGCCGATGTCGATGTCGCCGGAGCACTTCGACGCATACCTTCGCGACGAGGCGGCAGTGCTCGGCAATGTCATGCGGGCGGCCGGCGCCAAGGTCAACTGATCCCGATCGCAATTATTTGAGTCGATGACCAATTGCGCAACACCCGCGATCAAGACACATCATGCGTCGCCCTGCGCGAGCAGCGTGGCGTTGCCGCCAGCGGCCGCCGTGTTGATGGTCAGGGTGCGCTCGACCGCGAAACGCAGGAGGTAATTGGGGCCGCCCGCCTTCGGGCCGGTACCCGACAGTCCTTCGCCGCCAAAAGGCTGCACACCGACCGTCGCGCCGATGATGTTGCGGTTCACGTAGACGTTGCCCACGTGCACGCGCGACGCGATGCGGCGCACGGTGTCGTCGATGCGGCTGTGGATGCCCAGCGTGAGCCCGTAGCCGGTGGCGTTGATGGCGTCGACCACCGCGTCGAGCGCATCTGCGCGATAGTGCACGACGTGCAGTACCGGCCCGAAGATTTCGCGTTCCAGTTGGTCGATGCGATCGAGTGCCACCAGCGCCGGCGCCGAAAACGTGCCCGCATCGCAGGCCGGACCCAGCGATACGCGATGGCGCAGCCTGCCGGACGCGGCCATCGCCGCGACGTGCGCCTCGATGCCGTCCTTGGCCTGCGCATCGATCACCGGCCCGACGTCGGTTGCAAGATCGGCGGGATCGCCGACGACCAGTTCGTTCATCGTGCCCTGCAACAACTCGAGCACGCGCGGCGCGATGTCTTCTTGCAGGAACAGCACGCGCAGCGCCGAGCATCGTTGTCCTGCGCTGTTGAATGCCGACGCGACGGCGTCGACCACGACCTGTTCCGCCAGCGCCGAGCTGTCGACGATCAGCGCGTTCAAGCCACCGGTTTCGGCGATGAAAGGAACCAAAGCGCTGCGCTCGGCGAGCGTGCGGGCGATGACGCGCGCCACGTCGGTCGAGCCGGTGAACGCAACGCCGGCGATGCGCGCATCGGCGACCAGCGTCGCGCCGACCGTTTCGCCCGGTCCCGGCAGCAAGGCCAGCACAGCGGCGGGAACTCCCGCCGCAAGGAGAATCTCGGTCGCGCGTGCCGCGATCAGCGGGGCCTGCTCCGCTGGCTTGGCGATCACGGCATTGCCCGCGGCCAGCGCGGCGGCAACCTGCCCGACGAAAATCGCCAGCGGGAAATTCCACGGACTGATGCACGCGAACACGCCGCGGCCATGCAGAGAGAGCGCGTTCGATTCGCCGGTGGGCGAGGGCAGCTCGAGCGGCAGCGCGAACTGGCGCCGGGCGAGCGCCGCGTAGTAGCGGCAGAAATCCGCCGCCTCGCGTACTTCGCCGATCGCGTCGGCGCGCGTCTTGCCCGCCTCGCGTGCAAGCAGCACGACCCACACATCTAGGGCCAGTTCGATCCCTTCGGCGGCGCGGTCGAGCACGAGCGCGCGCGCGACGCCGCCCGCGCCGTCCCACGCCGGTTGTGCGGACAGCCCGCAACGAATCGCTGCGTCGACGTCGGCGCTGCTCGCGACCACGACGGTCCCCAGCGTGCGCGTCGCGTCGGCGGGTTCGGCGACGGTGAGCGCGGTACCGGCGACACGCGCGCCGCCGATGATCGGCGCCGCGGTCCAGCGTGCGTCGCGCCTGGCTGTGAACGCCCGGTCGAGCGCCGCCATCGCCGGCTGATCGGCGACGGACAGTCCGCGCGAATTGACGCGCTCGGACGCGAACAGGTCGCGCGGCAGCGGCAGTAGCGGGTTGGGCGCGGGGCCACGCGCGATCGTGCGCGCGACCGGATCGGCAACGATCTCGTCGATCGGCACATTAGGGTCGGCGATACGATTGACGAACGATGTATTGGCGCCGTTTTCAAGCAGGCGCCGTACGAGATAAGGCAGCAACTCCTTGTGGCTGCCGACGGGGGCGTACACGCGGCAGGCGACGCCTAAGCGATGGGCCGGCACGACCTGTTCATACAGCGCGCCGCCCATGCCGTGAAGGCGCTGGAATTCGAATTCGGTGCGCGAAACCGAGCATTCTTCCGCGTACTCGACGATGGCCGAGGCGGTATGCGCGTTGTGCGTTGCGAACATCGGATAGAGTTCGGCGTGCGCGGCCAGGATGCGCCGCGCGCAGGCCAGGTAGGACACGTCGGTGTGCGCCTTGCGCGTGAAGACCGGATAGCCGGAGAGGCCCTGCACCTGGGCCCGCTTGATTTCGGTGTCCCAGTACGCGCCCTTGACCAGTCGCACGGGCACGCGCCAGCCACCTTCGCGCGCGAGCGCGGCGAGCCAGTCGACGACCGCCAGCGCGCGCTTCTGGTACGCCTGCACGGCGAGTCCAAAGCCGTTCCATCGGGCAAGGCCTGCATCGCGCCGCACCCGCGCGAAGATCTCGAGCGACAGTTCCAGGCGCTCGGCTTCCTCGGCATCGATGGTGAGCCCGATGTCGTATTTGCGCGCGCGGGCGCACAACTCGAGCAAACGTGGCGCAAGTTCCGCCAGCGCGCGCTGTTGCTGCGCCGGTTCGTAGCGCGGGTGCAGGGCAGAGAGCTTGACCGAGATCGAGGGCTGCGCGAGCACCGACACACCCGCCTCACGCGCCGCGCCGATGGCGTCGATCGCATCGGCGTACGCGGCGTGATAGTTGCTTGCGTCGGCGGACGTCAGCGCCGACTCTCCGAGCATGTCGTAGGAATAGCGATTGCCGGTTCCACGCGAAGTGCGGCTGCGCGCGAGCGCTTCGCCGATCGTCCGTCCGATCACGAACTGTTCGGCCATCAACTTCATCGCCTGGCGCAGCGCAACGCGCACCACCGGCTCGCCGGCGCGGGCGACCACGCGTCCGTACCACGCGGCAGGATCGCTCGCGGTCTCGCTGTCGATCTGCGTCAGCTTGCCGGTGAGCATCAGTCCCCAGGTCGACGCATTGACGAGCATCGACTGGCTCTGCCCAAGGTGCCGTTGCCAATCGCCGCGCGACAGCTTGTCGCGGATGAGCCGGTCTGCCGTCTCGGCGTCGGGAATCCGGAGCAGCGCCTCCGCCACGCACATCAGCAGCACGCCTTCCTGCGTCGAGAGATCGTACTGCTGCAGGAACGACTCCATGCCGACGCTTCCGGCGTGTTGTGCGCGCACCGCCTCGACCCAACTGCGGGCGCGGGCGTCGACGCGTGCCCCCGCGTCCGGCAGCATTTGTGCGAGCGGCAGCAGCCGCGCGACAGCTTCGGATTCGTCGATCAGGAACGCCGCGCGAATCGCGTCGGCGGCAGGCTGTTCAGGCAGCATGCGATGTGGGCAACGCGGCTCAGGCGCGCGCGACCATCGGGACCGACCAGGGCTCGGGCCACGCGATACCGAACTCGGCAAAAGCTTCGTCGGCGATGCGCATCCGGGCAAAGCCGCCGGCCGCAAATTCGCGCTCCAGCGCGCTACGTGAAAACAGCCGCATCTCCAGCGTCGTGCCCGGCCCGCCGTGAAAGACGAGCTGGTCGTGGATCTCGATCCTGCCGTCGGTCGTGCGGTTCTCCAGCTGCCAGCTGCCCTTGTTCTGGTAAACGCGGTAGTCGTGCAGCAACGGAAAGTGCTCGACCGTGTCGGGTTCGAGCGTGAACGGAACCGAAAGAATGAACACTCCGTCCGGTTTGAGGAGACGGTGCGCATTGCGAAATGCGCGCGAGACCGGCGGTGCGACGTGCTCGAACACGTCGCTGGCGAGGATGAAGTCGTAGCGCGCCGCGTGGTCGCCGGGTACGTTGGCGATATCCAGTCGCGGTTCGGTGTGAAAGTAGGTGTTGGTGTAGCCGAGTTTGTGCGCGAGCGGTTCTGCGTAACATGCGGCATCGGACAGCCCGATGCCGACGATGTCCGGACGCGGCGCGAGATCGGGCAAGGCGACGCTGCGGCCGAACAGCTCCGTCGTGAGCAGGTGGACCATGGCGCGGCAGCGCACGGTCGAGCCGCAACGGGCGCACGACGGTACTTCGCGCGAAATGGCGCTTGCGGAGACGCGACAATCGGTACCGCAGAGATTGCAGCGGAACGATACCTGCGGCGACGCGTCCGGCGGCAGAACCGGCACGGGTCGTCGCCGGAGCCGGCGCAATGGGTGCCGCATCAGGCTAAGCATGCGCGAGGAGATGGGCAGGCTAGGCATCGCGCTCATTCTAGCCGTCACCCGGTCTAACCGCGAGGGTGATGCCTGGCGTGCAACTGCTTGAGGCGCTCGCGTGCGACGTGCGTGTAGATCGTCGTTGTCGTGATGTTGGCGTGGCCGAGCAGCAATTGCACGACGCGCAGATCGGCGCCGTGGTTCAACAGATGCGTCGCGAACGCGTGCCGCAACACGTGCGGCGAAAGCGACTCGCGCGGGATGCCGGCCGTCGTTCCGTGGCGCTTGACCAGTTGCCAGAAGGCCTGGCGCGTCATCGGTGCGTGCCGCGCGGTCAGGAACACGGCATCGGTGGTAGCGTGCGCTGCCAGTTCGACGCGGGCCGTCGCCAGATAGCGCTCGATCCAGCCGACCGCCTCCTCGCCGAGCGGCACCATGCGTTCCTTGCTGCCCTTTCCGAATGCGCGAACCACGCCCATGTCCAGGCTCACCTGCGCGAGTTTGAGACCGACCAGTTCGGATACGCGCAAGCCGCAGGCATACAGCGTCTCCAGCATCGCCCGGTCACGCATGCCCAGCGCCGTGCTGGTGTCGGGAGCATCGAGCAGGGCTTCGACCTGTGCTTCGGAGAGATTCTTGGGCAGCCGGCGCGGCAGTTTCGGCGCCTGCACGCGCAGTGTCGGATCGGCCTTGGCGGTGCCCTGCTGCATTTGCAGGCGATAGAAGCGGCGCAGCGACGACAACCGGCGGCCGATCGAGGTCGCCTTGGCTTTGGCGCGAAATTGCGCGGCGAGAAATGCTTCGACATCGCCGCGCGCGGCATCGAGCAGATCCTTTCCGCCTTGCCGCGCGAGCCAGTCCGCCCACGCCATGAGATCGCGGCGATAACTCGCGAGGCTCGACGCGGCGAGTCCATCCTGCAGCCAGACCTGGTCGCAGAAGGCATCGATCAACGCATTCGCGGGCCGCATTGACGAGTCAGCGTCCGAAGCGATATCCCTCGTGGGTCAGCAGCCAGCGCTTGATCGCGATCGGATCGCCGTCGGTGACGCCCATGAAGCCGCCCAATGCGCCCTGGCTGCCGACGACGCGATGACATGGTATGACCAGCGCGATCGGGTTGGCGCCGCAGGCGCCGCCGACGGCGCGCGGCGCGGTGGCGAGCTCGGCGTGCCATCTCGCCGTAGGTGCGCGACTCGCCGACCGGAATCGTCGCCAGCGCCTCCCATACGCGGCGGCGGAATTCGGTGCCCCTGGGCGCCAGCGGCACGGTGAACCGGAACTCCGGATCGGCCAGATAGCGTTCGAGCTGGCGGCACGCGCGTTCGGCGATGGCGTCGGTGGGTGCCATCGTGCGTTCGCCTGCCGGCAGGTAGGAAATACCGGACACGGCTCCGGCCGCGGTGCGAATTCCGAGCACGGCGAAAGGTGTTTTCAGTTTCGCAGAATAGATGCACACATCGGGCATGACGGACGCTCAGGCGAACTTCATCTGGTGCGGCAGGAAGGTGACCAGCTGCGGAAAAAAGTAGAGCAGCAGCGTTGCGACGATTATGAGGTAGAACATGGGCAGCGCATGCCGCGCGATCCAGGTGATCTGCTTGTTGGTCATGGCCTGCAGCATGAACAGGTTGAAGCCGACCGGCGGCGTGATCTGCGCCATTTCGACGACCAGCACGATGAAGATGCCGAACCAGACGAGATCGATTCCCGCTTTCTCCACCGTCGGCAGGATGACGCCCATGGTGAGCACGACCATCGAGATGCCGTCGAGAAAGCAGCCGAGGATGACGTAGAAGATCATCAGCGCGACGATCAGTGCGAGCTGCGACAGGCCGAGGCTGCCGATCCACTCCGCGAGGTGGCGGGGCAGGCCGATGTAACCCATCGCCAGCGTGAGGAACGACGCGCCGGCGAGGATCAGTGCGATCATGCAATACATGCGCGTCGCGCCCATCAGGCTGTCGCGGAACGTGATCCAGGTCAGCGATCTCTGCACGCCGGAAATGAGCAGCGCGCCGACGACGCCGAAGGCCGCGGCCTCGGTGGCCGTCGCGATGCCCGCATAGATCGAACCGAGCACCAGCGCGATCAGCACGATGACCGGGATGAGATGGCGCGACGCATGCAGTTTCTGCGCGATGGTGGTGCGCGTCGTGATCGCCGGAATCTTGTCCGGATGCAGGAGTGCCCACACCACGATGTAGCCCGAGAACAGCGACGCCAGCAGCAGCCCGGGGATCACGCCGGCAATGAACAGGTGCGCGATCGATACGTTCGCGGATACGCCGTACACGATCATGATGATCGACGGCGGAATGAGCAGTCCCAGCGTGCCCGCGCCGGCCAGCGTGCCGATCGTGATGTCCTCGGGGTAGCCGCGCGATACCAGTTCCGGCAGCGTCATCTTGCCGATGGTCGCGCAGGTTGCCGCGGACGATCCGGACACCGCGGCGAAGATGGTGCAGCCGATGATGTTGGTGTGCAGCAGCCGGCCCGGGACGCGTTCCAGCCATGGGGCAAGTCCCTTGAACATGTCTTCGGACAGCCGCGTGCGGAACAGGATCTCGCCCATCCATACGAACAGCGGCAGTGCGGTCAGCGTCCACGACGACGCCGAGCCCCAGATGGTGACCGCCATCGCGTCGCCCGCCGGGCGCGACGAGAACAGCTCCATGCCGATCCAGGCGACGCCGGCGAGCGCAATGCCGATCCAGACGCCGCTGCCGAGCAGGACGAACAGCGCGACGATCAGCAGGGCGGTGATGAACAGGTCCACGAACTATTCGATATGTAATGGTTCGGCGTCGGGCTTGGCGATTACCCGGGTGCCGCGCAGTTCGCCGACGAATTGATCCAGGAACGCGATCGCGAGCACGACGTTACCGATCGCCATCGACAGTTGCGGAATCCACAGCGGCGTCGCGTCGTTGCCGGTCGAGATGTCGTGGTAGGCATGCGACTGCCAGGCCAGACGCACGCCGTAATACGCGAAGGCCAGCGACAGCAGCAGGGCGACGCCCAGCGCCCAGCGTTCCAGCCACTTCTTGCCCGTCGTGCCCGCGTGTTCCAGGATCAGCGTGACGCGGATGTGCTCGCCGCGCACCAGCGTGCTGGCGAGGGCGAGAAATCCGGCACCCGCCATGAAGTAGCCTGCATAGGCGTCGGTGCCGCGGACCTGGAAGTTGAGCAGGCGACCGAAGATGCCCAGCAGCACCATCACCAGCGTACCGATCAAAAACAACGCCGCCACGTAGGCGGCGGCGTTGTAGAGCGCGTCGAGGGTCCGGCGCATGGGTGCTACATCTTCTTGTACGCGTCGACCACCGATTGTCCGTCAGGACCGGCCTTCTTCTGCCAATCCTGCAGCATGATGTCGCCGACTTTCTTGAGATCACCGGTGAGTTGCGGGTTCGGCTTGTAGATGATCATGCCCTTCTGCCTGAGCTGGTCGAGATACCAGCCATTCTTTTCCTCGGAAAGTTTCCAGCCCCGGACCTCCGCGTCGGCGGCCGCTTTGAGCAGCGCTTCCTGCGTCGCCTTGTCCAGCGCATCGAACGCCTGCTGGTTCACGATCACCGCGTTCTTCGGCAGCCAGGCCTGAGTGTCGTAGAAATTCTTGATGCTTTCATACGTCTTCGTGTCGAAGCCGGTCGCACCGGACGACATGTACGAATCGACAACGCCGGTGGCGAGCGCCTGGGTGAGCTCGGAAGCCTGTACCGTGACCGGCTGCGCGCCGACCAGTTCGGCGATGCGCGAGGTCGCCGGGCTGTAGGCGCGCCACTTGAGCCCCTTCATGTCGGCCGCGCTGTTGAGCGGCCGGTTGGTGTAGATGCCCTGTGGCGGCCAGGCCACCGTGTACAGCAGCTTGACGCCCTGCTTGGCGAGCTTGTCCTCGAGCGTCTTTCTTTCGGCCTTGTAGAGTTTCATCGCGTCGGCGTAGCTCGTCGCGAGAAAGGGCACGCCGTCGAGGCCGAAAAAGGCATCTTCGTTCTCGAAGTTCACCAGCAGAATCTCGCCGGCCTGGGCCTGGTTGCCCTGCACCGCGCGCTTGATCTCGTTGGCCTTGAACAGCGAGGCATTCGCGTGCACCGTGATCTTGAGTTTGCCGCCGGTCGCCTTGTCCACGTCGGCGACGAACTGGGTGATGTTCTCGGTGTGGAAATTCGTCGCCGGATACGCCGTCGGCAAATCCCACTTGGTTTGCGCGGCGGCGCCCAGCGTGTACGTCAAGCCGAGCGCGGCAATCATGACGCGAATTATTTTCATCGAAGGCTCCTGCAGGTCGGATCGTGGACGCGCCCAGTGCATGGCGACGGCATGACAGGGCTGGAACGCCGCATTTGTACCACATCGGCAGACGCCGGGCGAGCGGGCGCCGCCGATATAATGCGACACCGATCATGACCGCGTCCCCCCGCACCCGCTGGCAATTCTGGATCGACCGTGGCGGCACGTTCACGGACATCGTCGCGCTCCGGCCGGACGGGAAGGTGGTCACGCACAAGCTGCTGTCCGAAAACCCCGAGCGCTACCGCGACGCGGCGGTACACGGCATTCGTGAACTGCTCGGGTTGCCTGCGGGAGCGCCGATTCCAGGTGCCGCGATCGAGGCGGTCAAGATGGGCACCACGGTGGCGACCAACGCGCTGCTCGAGCGTCGCGGCGAGCGGACTGCGCTGGTGATCACGCGCGGCTTCGGCGACGCGCTGCGCATCGCTTACCAGAATCGTCCAAAGCTGTTCGTGCGCAATATCGTCCTGCCGAGCCTGATCTACGAACGAGTGATCGAGGTCGACGAGCGCATCGGCGCGCATGGCGAAGTGGTCGTTCCGCTCGACCTCGACGCCGCCGAAAAGGCGTTGCGTGCGGCGCACGCGTCCGGAGTCGGCGCCTGCGCGATCGTGCTCATGCACGGCTACCGCTTTGCCGGACACGAGCGCGCGCTCGCCGAGCTGGCCCGCGCAATCGGCTTCGCCCAGGTCTCGGTCAGCCATGAAGTCAGTCCGTTGATGAAGCTGGTGTCGCGCGGCGACACGACGGTCGTCGACGCGTACCTGTCGCCGATTTTGCGGCGGTATGTCGCGCAGGTCGAAGCCGAGCTGCCCGGTGTGCGCCTGCAGTTCATGCAGTCGTCCGGCGGGTTAACCGACGCGCACCGTTTCCAGGGCAAGGACGCGATCCTCTCGGGTCCGGCAGGCGGCATCGTCGGCGCGGTGCAAGTGTCGCGGCTCGCGGGCTTCGACAAGATCATCGGCTTCGACATGGGAGGTACGTCGACCGACGTCACGCACTATGCCGGCGAATACGAGCGGGCCTTCGTAACCGAAGTCGCCGGCGTGCGCTTGCGCGCGCCGATGATGCGCATCCACACGGTGGCCGCCGGCGGCGGTTCGATCTGCGCCTTCGATGGCGGGCGCTTCAGGGTCGGCCCTGGCTCGGCCGGGGCCAATCCCGGGCCGGCGTCGTACCGCCGCGACGGCCCGCTGACCGTCACCGACTGCAACATCATGGTCGGCAAGATCGATCCGGCGCTGTTTCCGGCGGTATTCGGCGCGAGTGGCGATATGCCGCTCGATGCCGAAGTCGTGCGCGCGCATTTCGATGCGCTGGCCCGCACGGTCACCGCTGCCGCCGGCAGGGCGCACGCGCCGGAAGAAGTCGCCGAGGGCTTCCTCAAGATCGCCGTCGACAACATGGCGCACGCCATCAAGCACATTTCGGTCGAGCGTGGTTACGACGTCACCGAGTACACGCTGTGCTGCTTCGGCGGCGCGGGTGGCCAGCACGCGTGTGCGGTTGCCGACGCGCTCGGCATGACGCGCGTGTTCATCCACCCGCTCGCGGGCGTGCTCTCCGCGTATGGCATGGGCCTTGCCGATGTGCGTGCGCTGCGCCAGCATGCGGTCGAGGCCGAGCTCGACGTGGCCGCGCTGATGGCCATCGAACCGCTGTTCGCGACGCTCGCGCAGGCGGCGCGCGGCGAAGTGGAGGCGCAAGGCATCCGCGCGCCGACGATCGAACTGCTGCGCACGATCCATCTCAAGTACGACGGTACCGATACGACGCTCGAGATTCCGCATGCACAGCTAGCGGGCGCGCGACCGGACGCCGCCACCATCGTCGCGCTGACCGCGGAATTCGAACGCCGTTACCGCGCGCAATACGGGTTCCTGATGCGGGACAAACCGCTGGTGATCGAAGCGGTCGCGGTCGAGGCGGTCGGCGTCGTGGCGAACCCCGACGAGGCCGTGCCGGAATTCGCGCCACGCGCCGGCGCGTTGACACCGGCGAAGCGGGGCAGGATCTTCACGGAAGGGGCCTGGCGCGATGCGCCGGTCTATCTGCGCGATGCATTGCGACCGCAGGATGTCATTGCCGGCCCGGCGGTCATCGCCGAAAGAAATGCGACGACGGTGATCGAGCCTGGCTGGAAAGCCACGCTGAGCGCTCGCGACCATCTCGTGCTCGAGCGCGCCGAAGTGCTGGTGCGTGCGCATGCGATCGGCACGACCGCCGACCCGGTGTTGCTTGAGGTCTTCAACAACCTGTTCATGGCGATCGCGGAGCAGATGGGCGTGACCCTCGCCAACACCGCGTATTCGGTCAACATCAAGGAGCGGCTCGACTTCTCCTGCGCGCTGTTCGACGCGGAGGGCAACCTGATCGCGAACGCGCCGCACATGCCGGTGCACCTGGGATCGATGGGCGAGAGCGTAAAGACGATCATCGCTGCGCGCTCGGGCACGATGCAGCCGGGCGACGCCTTCGTACTGAACGCTCCGTACAACGGTGGCACCCACCTGCCCGACGTCACCGTCATTGCCCCCGTGTTCCTCGACGAAGCAGAGGGGCTCGATACAGACGCTCAGCGGCCCGAGTTCTTCGTGGCGAGCCGGGGGCATCACGCCGACATCGGCGGCACGACACCCGGTTCGATGCCGCCGGATTCGACGCGGGTCGAGGAGGAGGGAGTGCTGCTGGACAACGTCCAGCTCGTCGCTGGCGGTCGCTTCCTGACGGACGAGCTGCGCGCGATCCTCGGCGCGGGACCTTATCCGTCGCGCAATATCGACCAGAACCTGGCCGACCTGCGCGCGCAGGTCGCGTCGTGCACGCGTGGCATCGGCGAGCTGAAGAAAATGGTCGCGCACTTCGGCCTGCCGGTCGTTCGTGCGTACATGCGACATGTGCAGGATAACGCCGAGGAAGCGGTGCGCCGCGTGCTCGACGTGCTCAAGGACGGGCACTACGAATACGAGATGGACAGCGGCGCGACGATCGCGGTGACCATTTCCATCGACAAGGCGGCGCGCGAAGCCACCATCGATTTCACCGGCACCAGCACGCAGCAGGCGACGAACTTCAACGCGCCCTCGGCGGTTTGCAAGGCCGCGGTGCTCTATGTCTTCCGTACGCTGGTCGACGACGAGATACCGATGAACGCAGGCTGCCTCAAGCCGTTGCGCATCGTCATTCCGGAAGGATCGATGCTGGCGCCGCGCTACCCGGCCGCCGTCGTCGCCGGCAACGTCGAGACTTCGCAGGCGGTAACCGACACGCTGTACGGCGCGCTGGGCGTGCTCGCGGCGTCGCAGGGGACGATGAACAACTTCACCTTCGGCAACGACACTTACCAGTACTACGAGACGATTTCTGGCGGCGCCGGCGCCGGGCCCGATTTCGACGGCGCAAGTGTGGTGCAGACGCACATGACCAATTCGCGGCTGACCGACCCGGAAGTGCTGGAATGGCGCTTCCCGGTGCGGCTCGAGTCCTACCGGGTCCGGCTCGGCAGCGGCGGTGCGGGCGCGCATCGCGGCGGCGATGGCGGCGACCGGCGCGTGCGCTTTCTCGAACGCATGACGGCGGTCATGCTTGCCAATCACCGGCGCATCGCGCCCTTCGGCGCCGCGGGCGGCATGCCGGGTGCGACCGGTCGCAACTGGGTCGAGCGCGTCGACGGCAGACGCGAGGACTACGGCGCGACGTGCCAGGTCGAGATGCTGCCCGGCGACGTGTTCGTCATCCAGACGCCCGGCGGAGGCGGCTACGGGTCGGTGCGGGGATGAGCCTTCTTTCGGCACATCGGGCGAACGGGCATAATTGCGCCGGTACTTCGTTCGACGCAACGCTCAGAGGTTCGCCATGGCAACGGTTTACGATTTCGAGGTCGACGACATTCACGGCAAGCCAAGGAAGTTGGCGCAATACCGCGACCAGGTCTTGCTCATCGTCAACACCGCCAGCAAGTGCGGCTTCACCCCGCAGTACAAAGGGCTCGAGGCGCTGTACCAGAAGATGCATCCCCGCGGGCTCGAGGTGCTCGGCTTTCCGTGCAACCAGTTCGGCGCGCAGGAACCCGGCGATGCAAAAGCCATCGAGTCCTTCTGCGAAATCAACTATGGCGTGACCTTTCCGCTGTTCGCGAAGATCGACGTCAACGGCGCCAAAGCGGCACCGCTGTACCAGTATCTGAAAAAGCAAAAGCCCGGGCTGCTCGGTTCGGAGGCGATCAAATGGAACTTCACCAAGTTCCTGGTCGATCGCAAGGGCAACGTCGTCGAGCGCTACGCACCGAACGTGGAACCGGAAGCCATCACCGGCGACGTCGAAAAGCTGCTGTAGTCCATGAAACGCCTTCTGGTCGCCGCGCTCGCCACGGTTGCGCTGACCGTGGCGCCTGTCGCCACCGCGGCCGACATGAACAAGACCCTGCACATCGGGTTCATCAGCGCGGAAACCGGCTTCGACCCGCAGGCGATCAACGATCTGTATTCGGCGATCGTAGGTCGCGTGATCTTCGACCCCCTCTATCGTTACGACTACCTCGCGCGTCCGTTCACGATCATTCCCAACACGGCCGCAGCATTGCCGGAGATATCGGCCGATGGCAAGACGTGGACGATCAAGATCAAGCCAGGCATCTACTTCAGCGACGACCCCGCGTTCAAGGGCAAGAAGCGCGAGCTGACGGCTGCGGACTACGTCTACTCCTTGAAGCGCCTTGGCGATCCCAAGGTGCGGGCGCCGAACATCGAATTCCTGCACGATCGCTTTGTCGGCGACACCGAGTTCATGAAAGCTGCCAGCTCGGGCGCCAATATCTATGATTTCGAATTCCAGGGCATACGCGCGATCGATCGGTACACCATCCAGTTCAAGCTGCAGCTGCCGGACTACGATCTGCTCGACGACCTCACGAGCCTCACGACGGCGGCGGTCGCGCGCGAAGTGGTAGAGAAGTACGGCGACGAGGCGCACCGCGCGATGGCCAACCCGGTGGGCACCGGCCCCTACGTGCTCAAGGAATGGCGCCGCGCGCAGAAGATGACGCTCGAGGCCAGCCCGAGTTTTCGCGAACTCTACTTTCCGGTTAGTTCCGATCCAGCGGACAAGGAAATCCTGGCGGTGATGAAAGGAAAGCGCATCCCGGCGATCGGCCGCATCGAGATCAGCATCCTGGAAGAGTCGAATCCGCGCCTGCTTGCGTTCATCAAGGGCGAGCTGGACATCTCCAACCCCGTTCCGCCCGACCTGATCCTGAACGTGCTCGACGCCAACAACAAGCTCAAGCCCGAGTTCGCGCAGAAGGGCATCACGCTCGCGCGCGGCATTCAGCCCGCGATCACGTTCGTGTATTTCAATATGGACGACCCCGTTGTCGGCGGTTACACGAAGGAAAAGCTGGCGCTGCGTCGCGCCGTCAGCATGTCGTACAACGTCGACGACGAGATCAAGATCATCCGCCAGGGGCAGGGCATTCCGGCCACGCAGATGATCGCGCCCAACATGATCGGGCATGACCCGAACTTCAACGGGCGGGCCAAGTTCGATGTTGCGACGGCGAACGCGTTGCTCGACCGGTTCGGCTACGTCGCGAAGCATGGAGATGGCTTTCGTGACCTGCCGGACGGGACGCCGTTCACGCTGAAGATCGGCTCGATCCCGTCGGCTTTCGACCGCCAGCTCGAGGAGCTGTGGAAAAAGAGCCTGAACTCGATCAAGGTTCGCGTCGATTTCGTCAAGCAGAAGTTCCCCGATCTGCTCAAGCAGGCGCGCGCTGGGCAGCTTCAGATGTGGCAGCTCGGCAGCACGTCGTCGTCGCCGGAAGGTTTTGGCGTGATGGGTTTGATCTACGGGCCCAACGCAGGCTTGTCGAACCTGTCGCGCTTCAACCTGCCCGAGTTCAATGCGGCCTTCGACAGGGGCAAGCGGCTGCCCAACGGTCCGGAGCGCAATTTTCTCCTGCTCAAGATGTCGGAGCTGATGAGCGTCTATGCGCCGTGGCACCTGCTCGCCTACAGGTACGAAAACAACCTCGTGCAACCGTGGCTGCTTGGTTACAAGCACAACCCGTTCAACGCCAATCCGTGGCTGTACTGGGATCTCGATGTCGGCATGCGCGCAGCGACGCTGAAAAAGCAGTAGGCGTCGCGCGCATACAACAACGCGGTGCTGGAATCGTCCTGCAAGTCACAGCGGCATTGCATTGCTGCGGCGGCTCCGATTACAATCGAGCCAACACCAACCTAACCCGAGGAATGCTCCCATCATGACCAGAACGCCGACGACCATCGTCACCGCGAAAGCAATCGCGGCGCGCGCGTTCGCATGGGACATTGCCATCGACGCGCATCACTCCGGCCGCGCCATCGCGCTGCCGATGTACTCGCCGCTGTTGCCCTAAGCCGCCTGAGCGGGATCCCGCCAGGTTTGGCGGGACCTGAACTCCGGGCGCATTTTCCCCGTAACTCTCGTCCCGCCGGTGTCGGAATATCGGCGGCCCGCGCGCTATTGCGTTGCGGCCGGAGGAAAATGCCATGCTTAGAACCGAAAAATTGAAAAAACTGCTTCGACACCGCTTCCGCGGGCTCTGGCTGTCGCCGGACTTCCGGAAGCTGTGGACCTCGCTCACCATCACGTCCTTCGGCGCGCAGATCACCAATCTCGCGTTGCCGCTGACCGCCGCGTTGCTGCTCAACGCGACGCCGATGCAGATGGGGATTCTGGTCGCCCTGGAAACGCTGCCCTTCGCGCTGGTGAGCCTGCACGCCGGCGTGCTGCTCGATCGTGTGCGCAAGCTGCCGATCGTGATCCTTAGCGACATCGGGCGAGGCTTGGCGCTGCTCGCGATCCCCGTGACCGCGTGGCTCGGTGTGCTGTCGATCGAAGTGCTGTTCGCAGTCGGCTTCGTTTGCGGCGTGCAGAACGTCATCGGCGGCGCGGCGTACCAGGTGCTGCTCGCGCAGATGGCCGGGCGCAAGCGCCTGGTCGAAGCCAACGCCAAGTCGGCGATCGGCGAGACGATGTCCGCGCTGATCGCACCCGGGATCGCCGGCGGCTTGATCCAGCTGCTGACGGCCCCCTTCGCGATCGTGCTCGACGCGGTGGCGTTCTTCATCTCGGCGCTGCTGCTGCGCCGGGTCGAGGCACGCAACGACGTCCCGCACCCCGGCGCACGCGCCGGCATCATGCGCGAGATCGGCGAGGGACTGAAGCTGGTGGCGCGCAATCGCACGTTGCTGGCGCTCGCGTGGCTCGCGGGACTCTGGCAGTTTCTGCACCAGATGCAAATCGCCGTGCTGATCCTGTTCGCGACACGGGAATTGTTGTTGTCGGCCGGCGCCATCGGCTTCGCCTACGCGCTGGGCGGTCTCGGCTGCGTGCTGGCGTCCGCGCTCGCGCAGCGATTGTCCGCGCGCTACGGCGTCGGGCCCATGCTCGTCAACGGCCTCATCATGACGGCACTCGGCTGGCAGGCGTTCGGGCTGATCGGCGGGCCGCCATGGATCGCGACGCTCGCGCTGGGCCTCGCCATGCTCGTCTTCGATTTCGGTGCGATCCAGTGGGCGATCAACTACCTCGCCTTGCGGCAGGCGATCACGCCGGATCGTCTGCTCGGGCGCATGACCGCGACGATGCGCTTCTTCGGCGTGGCATCGGCGCCGCTCGGTGCTCTGGTCGGTGGCGCGCTGGCGACTGCAATCGGCCTGCGCGCGACCTTGCTTACCGTCGCCGTGCTGGGCCTCGTGTTGTCGGTGGCCGTGGTGATCTGGTCGCCGGTGCGCAAGCATCACCGTCTGCCAGTGCACGCGCCTGATTAATTGTCGCACTCAATAAGGGACAAGCGTGCACGCCGCGGTCATGCGAACGCGAATCGTGCCTTGCCCCGGCGGTGAGGCGACCTCGTCGGCGGTGCCTTCGAACGAAACGAGGGCAACGCCATTCGCCGTGTAGCGTTCCCGCGCGGCGACGGCGCGAATGGCGACACGCGTCGGCGCCCCATCTTCCGCTACGACACGAATGGCCGTCGGATTCGCCGCCGTGCCACGGGCGAGTAGTGCGTCGACGTCATTGAGGAATCGCGACTGGCACTGGCCATGCTGGAACAGCAGCGCCTGGATCGCCAGATTGTGCGCATAAAGCACCGCCACTCCTGCCAAAACCACACAGGCCAGACGAGTACGTCGCGTTGCCAGCAGGCGGGCAAGCACCGCGGCCAGCGCCAGCGACATCGCGAGACCCGCGCCGTAGAGATAGTGGGGTCCCGGGTTGGGCAAGGCGAGGATCGGGGCGAGGAACAGGAAATAGCCAGCCAGATACGCGAAGGCGAAGACAGCGCCGAGCAGCCGATACACCGCGCCGACGAGCAGCAGATGCACGAGCGACGCGGCCGCGGGCTGCCAAGGCGATCGGAAGACACTGTCCGACATTTCGACCAGTCGAGGGCGAAACGGAAAGGCGAAGTAGCGGAACGCGTTGACGGGAATGTTGGTCGCGTCGGGCGCATACGCTCCGGTGGCGTTGCCGGCAAGCGAGCCCGCGATCGACGGCGCGCGAAACAGCAGGTACGCGAACACGGGAATCAGCACCAGCACCAGCGTGAGGACGTATGGACGCCAGGAAAATTCCGCAGGATGCGATGCCCGCCGCAAGTAACCGAGCAGAAGGACGCCAGCCGGCGCGACGACTGCGGTTTCCTTCGACAGCAGTGCCGCGATCGTTGCGAGCACGATACAAAGCGCGCGTTGCGTCGTCATGCCATCCATCGGCAAGCGCACGATCGCCGCGGCGGCCAGCAGCAGGAACAGGACGTACAGCGGATCGAACGACGCGGCGACCCATCCGGTCGCCAGAGTCGTGAGCGGTGACAGGACGAAAAACGCGCCGGCCAGCCCGGCGATTGCCGTCGCCACGCCGGCGCGCCGCAGCACCCAGACGAAGGTCAGTGCAACCAGGGCATGGTTCAGCACGCCGACGAGATGCGCCGCCCACGGTGCTGAGCGCATCCACTGGGCGGCGATGCCTTGCTGCAGGAATCCGAGCGGTCGCACCGGGTAGGCGAACTCCGGGCCGGCGTGAAGCGTGCCGAAAGTCAGCGCAAATTCCCAGTAGCCTCGGGATTGGACGTAATCGAACCGCTGCCATTCGTCGCCGGTGAAAAATCCCGGCGTGACAAGGATGATCGCATGCGTGAGCAGCGTGAACGCGACCAGCGCCGCCGCCGAAAGCGTGGGTCGGCGCTCGATGAACTCGCCGATCGGCGAAAGGGCTGCCTGCAGCGCTATCGCCTGCTAGGTCAGCGCCTTGCCGAGCGCCGTTTCCAGGCGCGCCAGTCCTTCGAGAATTTCGTCGAGGCTGATTATCAACGACGGCGCGATGCGCACGACGTCGGGCCCGGCCATGAGCACGATGAGCCCGGCGTCGCTGGCTGCCGTCATCACCGCGGCGGCCTTGCCCTGCCACGGCGCCTTCAGTTCGCATCCCAGCCAGACGCCTTCGCCGCGGATGTCCGCAAAGACCTGCCGCCGCGAGTTGATGGTGCGCAGGCCTTCCATGAACAGCGCGTGGCGGGCCCTGACGCCGTCGAGCACTTCGGTGGTGTTGACGATGTCGAACACGGCGCCCGCGACCGCGCAGGCGAGCGGATTGCCGCCGAAGGTCGAGCCGTGCACGCCGACTGAAAATGCGCTCGCGACTTCCGCCGTCGTCAGCATGGCGCCGATCGGGAAACCACCACCCAGTCCCTTGGCGGAGGTCAGGATGTCCGGCACGACGCCTTTCTGCATGTACGAGAACAACGCGCCGGTACGTCCCATGCCGCTCTGGATTTCGTCGAAGATGAGCAGCGCGTCGTGTTCGTCGCACAGACGGCGCGCCGCCGCGAGGAATTCCGGCGTGCCCGGGATCATGCCGCCTTCGCCCTGCATCGGCTCGAGGATCACGGCGCAGATATCGTCACCGCCTTCTTCGGCGAACGCGGCCTCGAGCCCGGCGACGTCGTTGTAGCGGATGTGCGTGAACCCGGTCGGCTGCGGCCCGAATCCGCTCGCGTACTTCGCCTGCCCGCCCGCGGTGACGGTGAACAGCGTGCGGCCGTGGAATGCGTTGAGCGTCGAGATCACGCGCAGCTTCTCGGCGCCGAAGTGGTCGTGCGCATAGCGCCTTGCCAGCTTGAGCGCCGCCTCGTTCGCCTCCGCGCCCGAATTGCAGAAGAACACGCGTTCGGCAAAGGTCGCGTCGACGAGTTTTTTCGCGAGCCGCAGCGCGGGCTCGTTGGTCATCCAGTTGGACACGTGCCAGATCGTGCGTGCCTGCTCGGTGAGCGCGCGCACCAGCGCCGGATGGCAATGGCCAAGCGCGGTCACCGCGACGCCGCTGGCGAAGTCGATGTACATGCGCCCCTGCTGGTCCCACATGCGCGAACCCTCGCCGCGCACCGGAATGAATTGTGCCGGCGCGAAGCACGGCACCATGTATTCGTCGAACATGGCGCGCGTCACCGGCAGCGGCGCTGCGGCCGGCGTCGGGGCGAGGCTCAGGCTGGCCGCGCCGGGTTTGGCGACGGCGGTGGGGGCGGTGGTGGCGGTCATGGCGGTATCGCTCAGTGTCTGTCTCGTTATCGTGCTCGTCGGTCTTAGCGCGCGGCAATCGCCTGGATCTCGATGCGGTATTCCGGCCTGGCGAGCTTGGCCTCGACCGTCGCACGCGCCGGCAGCGCGCCCTGCGGCACCCAGGCGTCCCACACTTCGTTCATCGAGGGGAAGTCGGACATGTCGGCGAGATAGATCGTCACCGTCAGCAGGCGTTGCTTGCTGCTGCCCAGTTCGCCCAGCAGGCGATCGATCTGCGCGAGAATGTCGCGCGCCTGCGCCTTGATATCGACGCTGGGGTCGCTCGCGACCTGTCCGGCGAGATAGATCGTCGAACCGTGCACGACCGCGTCCGACAGGCGTTTGCCGGGATGCACGCGTTGAATGGAGTCCTGTGCCACGATGCTATCCTTGAACGATGACGCAAACATTGTAGTCGAAATGGCGCCGATTCGATGAATGCCCGAGGCTGCCTCGTTGCCGCCGCCGCGGCACTGGCGGCCGGTGTTGCCATCGGCGCATTCGGCGCGCACGCGGTGCGTGCGCGCCTCGACCCGGCGGCGTTCGCTGTCTACCAGACTGCCGTCAACTACCATTTCTGGCACGCGCTGGGCCTGCTCGGGGTGGGCGCGCTGATGCTGCACTGGCCGGCGAACAGAAGGCTTGCCTGGGTCGCCGGCCTGCTGCTGGCGGGATTGCTGTTGTTTTGCGGGAGCCTCTACGCGCTTGCGCTGACCGGATGGTCGTGGCTAGGCGCGATCGCACCGATCGGCGGAGCGGCGTTCGTCGCCGCTTGGCTGCTGCTGGCCTGCGTGGTCTGGAGGCAGCGATGAAAACGGCCGCCGGCGTGCGCGGGCGGCCGTTCCCGGAGGCGGCTGAACAATTAGGGCCCGTTCGCGTTAGCGCCCATAGCGTTGACAGGCCCTAGTTCGGGTACGGTACGGCGTCGCGCGGCGCGTTGTACGGGGGGCCGTTGTAGGACACCGGAGGCCGCTGCTCGGTGACCAGGCTGACCGCCACCCGCACATTCGGACCCGGATCGTACGGCAGGCGCACGCTGACGTCGCGGCCGTTGTAGCGGTACGTGACGTTGTAGCCGCGAACGACATCCTGCCAGTTGTCGACCATGCGGCAGCGTTGCACGACCTGCTCGCGCGTTCCCGCGTTGGCGTTGCCGCTGAACACGCCGCCATTCGGATCGACCTTGTCGCCGATGACCGCGCCGGTGACGGCGCCAATGCCGGTTGCCACGGCATTGCCGCGGCCGCTGCCGATCTGATGCCCGACCACGCCGCCGGCGATGCCGCCGATGATGGCGCCGAGCGGCGATCCACCGTTCGCGGGGGCGGGTGTGACTACCTGCTCATTCCAGCATTCCTGGCGAGGTGTGTTGACGCGCTCGAGCATCGGCGTGGTGGCGACGACCGGCGCGATGTCGACGAAATCGGCCGCGCTGGCGACCGGTGCGCCAAGCACTGCTAACGCGGCGACGCTTGCCATCGAAATCCTGTGGATCATGTTTACTGTGCTCCTCTGTGGCCCGTTGGCCGTTGATATCGGACAGCACGCGACTGCCATGGTTCCCGTAGCGCTAGTCGGCTTTCGCGCCCGAAGCCTTGACCACTTTTGCCCATTTCTCGGTCTCCGCGCGAATGTGCGCGACGAAGGTTTCGGGCGGCCCGCCGGCGGGTTCGGCCCCCTGTGTGAGGAGTTGTTGCTTGGCTTGCGGACTTTGTAACCATTTGTTCACTTCGGCATTCAGCCGCGCGACGATCGGCGCGGGCGTACCGGCGGGCGCGAGGATGCCGAACCACGAGCTGGCTTCAAACCCGGGTAATCCGGATTCGGCGATCGTCGGCACGTCCGGCAGCGCCGGGGCGCGCTTGAGTGAAGTCACCGCGACTGCCCGCAGCTTGCCCGACTTGATCAACGGCAGCGACGAGGGCAGGTTGTCGAACATGATTTGCACCTGACCACCCATGAGGTCGGTGAGCGCGGGCGAGCTGCCCTTGTACGGAACGTGCGTCATGTCGACGCCCGCCATGGTCTTGAACAATTCACCGGACAGGTGAATCGACGTGCCACTGCCCGAGGATGCGAAATTGATCGAGCCCGGCTTCGCTTTCGCGAGTTTGATCAGATCGGCGACGGTGTTCACCGGCACGGAGGGGTTGACCACGAGCACGTTCGGCACACCGGCGACGAGCACGACCGGAGTGAAATCCTTGACGTGGTCGTAGGGCATCTTCGCGTACAGGCTGGGATTGATTGCATGCGTCCCGACCGTCCCCATCAACAGCGTGTAGCCGTCGGGCGCGGCCTTGGCCACGATGTCGGCACCGATGTTTCCCCCCGCTCCGGGCCGGTTGTCGACGACCACCGCCTGTCCCAGCGTTTCGGTGAGCTGCTTGGCGACGTCGCGCGCCAGGATGTCCGTCGTTCCGCCGGCGGGGAACGGCACGACCAGTCGGATCGCATGGTTTGGAAAGGCCTGCGCGAAGGCGCCGGGCGCTAGCGCGCAGAGCAGAACACCCAGTATCCAGCGTTGAACGTTATGCATCACTCCTCCTTTCAACTTTGCGCTTGCTTCCGGGTCGGGCTCGCAAAACGAAACAATGTCGTTCCCGCGCAAGCGAGAATCCATTGTTTTCCTGCAACAACTTGGATCCCCGCGACCCTGCCCCCGCGAAAGCGGGGGGCGGGGATGACGCATCGGGTTCCGCTCGTAGTGCGCGAGCTTCTCCCTCAATCTACCTTCGCGCCCGATTCCTTGACGATTTTCGCGTACTTGGTGATCTCGTTCTTGATGAGCGTCTCGAACTGCTCGGGAGTCGTCGGCGCCGGTTCCGCGCCCTGCTGCGCGAAAAACGCCCGCATCTCGGGTGTGCCCAGGATGCGGGTGACTTCGGTGTTCCACTTGGCAATGATTTCCTTGGGCGTGCCGGCCGGCGCCATGAACCCCCACCAGGTGTAGATGTCGAAGCCTGGCAGCCCGGTTTCGGACAGGGTCGGCAGTTCCGGCACCAGCGTCGAGCGCTTGGCGGTGGTGACTGCGACCGCCTTCAGCTTGCCCGCCCGAACCTGTTGCATCGAGTTGGCAAGATTGTCGAACATGAGTTGCGTGTCGCCCGCGAGCAGCGCCTGCAGTGCGGGGGCGCCGCCTTTGTACGGGATGTGCACCATGTCGACGTGGGCGTCGGTCTTGAACAGCTCGCCGGCAAGATGGCCGGCGCTGCCATTGCTGCCGGAGCCGAACGACAGCTTGCCCGGGTTGGCCTTGGCGTAAGTGATCAACTCGGGAACGGTGCCGAACGGCGCCGTCGGATTGATGACGAGCACATTGGGCGTGATCGCGACCAGCGTGATCGGCGCGAAGTCCTTGATCGGGTCGTACGGGAGCTTGCCATAGAGACTGACATTGACCGCGTGCGTCGACAACGCGCCCTCGAGCATGGTGTAGCCGTCGGGTGCGCTCTTGGCCACGAGATCGGCGCCGATGTTGCCGCCGGCGCCGGGGCGGTTGTCGATGACGACCGGCTGGCCCCACGCATCGGAGAGCTTCTGGCCGATAGCCCGGGCGACGACATCGAGCGACCCGCCGGGCGGAAACGGGACAACCAGGCGGATCGGTTTGTTCGGGTAAGCCTGGCCCATGGCGGCGACGGGTGCCAGCAGCATGGCGAGGAAAACCGAGGCCCAGAAAAGATGAATGGTGGACAACGCGCGACGCAAGTTACCTCCGGCATTGGGTGGTTCACGACAATGGACGATTCTAGCAGTATCGCCGCAGTCGATTTGCCGCGTTGCAGCAGGCGGCGCATAATTATTGATTACCCTTTTTTTGGCGTTTAGCCGCGCAATGAGCAAAAAAGTCGTTGGCGTCGTCTCCGTCGTGTTGCTGTCGATCGCCGTGGGTGGCGGGTACTGGCTCGGCCAAAGGGGCATCGATACCTCGACGACGACCAAGTCTGTCGGGAGCGCCTCGCAGCCAGCGGCCGCGCCCGCCGGCGTGTCGATCGAAGCGATCAAAGTTGCCAAGGCGTCGATGCCGCAGGGCATTACGGCGGTGGGCAGTCTGCGCTCTGACGAGTCGATCACGCTGCGACCTGAAGTCGCCGGCCGCATCAGCGCCATTTCGTTTCGTGAGGGCGAACGTGTGGGAAAAGGTGCGCCGCTGGTCAAACTCGACCCATCGGTGACCGAGGCCGAGGCCCAGCAGGCGCGCGCGAACCTCACGCTGGCCAAGGCAAAGTACACGCGCGCGGTCGATCTCGAGAAGCAGGGTTTCATTTCCGGCCAGGCGAGGGACGAGGCTGAAAACAATCTGCGCGTTAGCGAGGCCGTCGTTGCGGTGGCCGAGGCCAAGTTGTCCAAGCTGACCATCACCGCGCCGTTTTCGGGGATCATCGGCCTGAGATCGGTCAGCGTCGGCGACTATGTCAAGGAAGGCACCGACATGGTCAACCTCGAATCAGTGGATACGCTCAAAGTCGACTTCCGCGTCCCGGAGATCTATCTCACCCAGGTGCGTGTGGGACAAACGCTGCAGATGACACTCGATGCGATGCCGGGCAAGAGCTACGAAGGCACGGTGTTCGCGATCAATCCATTGATCGACGCGGCCGGACGCTCGGTGGTCATTCGCGCCCAGGTGCGCAACCAGGGCACGGTGCTGCGACCCGGGATGTTCGCGCGCGTGCGGCTGCTGACGCGGGAACTCCAGGACACGCTGGTCGTGCCCGAGCAGGCGATCGTACCGCAGGGCGACGAGTGGTATGTGTATCGGGTCGTCGACGGCAAGGCGCTGCGCGCCAAGGTCGAAATCGGCCAACGTCGTGACGGCAAGACCGAAATTGTGCGCGGTTTGCAGGAAGGGGACGTTGTCGTCACCGCTGGGCAGTTGAAGTTGCGCGACGGCGTACCGGTGCAGACCGCGTTGGTACCTCCGTCCCCGACTGCCGCGGCCAAATCGGCGCCCGACGTCGCGCCGGTGAAGACGGAAGCGACGGCGCCGCCGACGCCGAAGTCCTGACCGCGCGCACCGATGCTTCTGCCCGAGATTTGCGTCAAGCGCCCCGTCTTTGCGACGGTGCTGTCCCTGATCATCCTGCTGGTCGGATTGATCTCGTACACGCGGCTGTCGGTACGCGAGTATCCGCGCATCGACGAGCCCGTGGTGAGCGTCCAGACAACCTATCGCGGCGCGTCGGCCGAAGTGGTCGAATCGCAGGTGACCAAGATCCTCGAAGATTCGCTGGCGGGCATCGAAGGCGTGGAGGTGATGACGTCGCAAAGCCGCTCCGAGATCAGCCAGATCAACGTGCGCTTCACGCTCAAGCGCGACCCGGATTCGGCGGCGGCCGATGTCCGCGACAAGGTGGCGCGGGCCCGAGGCAAGCTGCCCGACACCATCGACGAGCCGATCATTGCCAAGGTCGAGGCGGATTCGAACCCGGTCATCTACATCGCTGTTGAAGCGGGTTCGCTCACTCCGTTGGAGGCGTCGGACTACGTCAAGCGCTACGTGCAGCCACGACTATCGGTGCTGCCGGGCGCGGCCGATGTGCGTATTTTCGGCGAGCGGCAGGTGTCGATGCGAATCAACATCGATCGCACGAGGCTCGCGGCCTACAAGCTGACGGTGCAGGACGTCGAAGATGCGATTCGCCGGCAGAACGCCGAGATACCGGCGGGCCGTATCGAGTCGACCGCCCGCGAATTCACGGTCGTCGCCGAAACCGATGTGCGGACGCCCGAGCAATTCGCGAACATCATCGTGGCTAACGTCAACGGCTATCCGGTGCGCGTCCGTGACATCGGAACGACTGCGGTCGGAGCGGTCGACGAGCGCACGGTATCGCGTTACAAGGGCAAGCCATCGCTCAACGTCGGCGTCGTCAAGCAGGCGGTCGCCAATCCGCTCGAGCTGTCCAAGGCGGTGCGCGCGGAGGTCGATCGCATGAACGCGTCGCTGCCGCCGGGCATGAAACTGATCGTGTCCTACGATACCTCGGTGTTCATCGAAAAATCGATCGGATCGGTGTTCGAGACGATCGTCGAGGCGATCGTGCTGGTCGTGCTAGTCATTTTCTTCTTCCTGCGCAACCTGCGCGCCACGCTGATCCCGATCGTGACGATCCCGGTGTCGCTGGTCGGCGCGTTCGGTCTCATGTATGCGTTCGGCTTCACCGTCAACACGCTGACCCTGCTCGCCATGGTGCTGGCGATCGGCCTGGTGGTGGACGACGCCATCGTCATGCTCGAGAACATTTTCCGACACGTCGAGGAAGGTATTCCGCGCAAGCAGGCCGCGATCCAGGGGGCGCGCGAGATCGGCTTCGCGATCGTGGCGATGACGCTCACCCTGACTTCGGTCTTCGCGCCGCTGGCGTTCGCGACGGGACGGACCGGGCGGCTGTTCATCGAGTTCGCGCTGACGTTGGCCGGAGCCGTGCTGGTGTCGGGCTTCGTCGCGTTGACGCTCACCCCGATGATGTGCTCCTTGTTGCTTCGCCACGAGAAAAAGCACTCTTGGCTGTTCAACCTCATCGAGGGTTGGATCGAAGGCCTGACGAAGGGGTACCGTCGCGCGCTGACGGCGGTGCTGCATGCACGCTGGCTGATCATCATGGTCTGGTTTGCAGTGGCCGCGCTGGGAGCGATGTTCTTCTTGCTGCTGAAATCGGAACTCGCGCCGCTCGAAGACCGCGGCGTGATACTTGGGATCGTGTCGGGGCCGCAGGGCTCGACGCCGCAGTACACGGCTGACCAGATCAAGCCGATCGAAGGCTTCTATGCACAGATTCCCGAGGCTGCGGCATACATTGCGATCGCGGGGTTCCCGACGGTCGCGGACGGCGTGGCGGTGCTGCGCCTGAAACCGTGGGAAGAGCGCTCGAAGCGGCAGCAGCAGATCACCGAGGAATTGCGGCCGAAGCTCGGGTCGATACCCGGAGCGCTGGCGTTTCCGGTCAACCCGCCTTCGCTCGGGCAGCCGTTCCGCTCGACGCCGGTCGAGTACGTCATCATGTCGCAGATCCCGTACCAGGAACTGCAGCGCGTCGTCGATCGCTTTCTCGACGAGGCGCGCAAGTATCCGGGCGTGCAGAATCTGCAGACCGACCTTCGGCTCAACACGCCCGAAGTCCGCGTCACGATCAATCGCGACAAGTTGTCGGATATCGGCACGGCTGTCGATACGGTCGGCCGCACGCTTGAGACGATGCTTGGCGGGCGGCAGGTGACACGCTTCAAGAAGGATGGCGAACAGTACGACGTGATCGTGCAGGTGGCACCGCTGGATCGATCGTCGCCGGCCGACATCAGCGATAGCTACGTTCGAGCGCGCGACGGGAGCATGGTGCAGTTATCGAATCTGGTAGACGTTCGAGAAGGGGTGTCACCGCAGTCGCTGAATCACTTCAATCGATTGCGCGCGGTCAAGGTCACCGGCACGCTGGCACCCGGCTACGCGGTCGGCGAAGCGCTCCGTGCCATGGACGACGCGGCCAAGCGCGCCTTGCCGTCCACCGCGCAGACCGACCTCGACGGCCAGTCGCGTGAGTTCCGCAAGTCGGGTGGCGAGATCTATTTCACGTTCGTGCTGGCGCTGGCGTTCATCTATCTCGTGCTCTCGGCGCAGTTCGAAAGCTTCGGCAGTCCATTCGTGATCATGCTGTCGGTGCCCCTGTCGATGACAGGCGCGCTGTTCGTCCTGTGGCTGGCCGGCGGAACGCTCAACATCTACAGCCAGGTCGGATTGGTAACGCTCGTCGGTCTGATCACCAAGCACGGCATCCTGATCGTCGAATTTGCCAACCAGCTGCGGGCGAAAGGCGAGGGCGTCTTCGATGCCGTCGTCGACGCCGCGACGCTGCGCTTGCGGCCGATCCTGATGACGACTGGCGCCATGGTGCTCGGCTCGCTGCCGTTAGCATTGGCATCCGGTGCGGGCGCCGAGTCGCGCACGCAGATCGGCTGGGTTATCGTCGGCGGCATGACCTTCGGCACGCTGTTGACGCTGTTCGTCGTGCCCACGGCGTACACCTTCCTTGCCGGGCGCCGGCGGGCACCGGCAGAGTTGCCGGCTGCCGGTCCAGCCGCGCCCGCTCATCCCGCGTCGAAGACGCAACCGGGCTCGGCCGACTGAGGCCAGGCACCGCGTTTTGCAATAGAATCGTCACCCGGTACACCCATAATCAAGAATTTGCCCAGGAGGAAGAAGCAATGACGCATTCCATGATGAAGCTCGTGCGCGCTGCGTTCGCCGCGGCGCTGCTGGCGATGGCGGCGCAGGCGCAGGCGGTCACCGAGATCCAGTGGTGGCACGCGATGACCGGTGCCAACAACGACCGCATCAACGCGATGGCCAAGAAATTCAACGAGAGCCAGAGCGACTACAAGGTCACCGCGGTCTACAAGGGAAGCTATCCGGAAGCGATGACCGCCGCGATCGCGGCGTATCGCGCCGGCAACGCGCCCGTGCTGCTGCAAGTGCAGAAGGTCGGGACCGGCACCTTCATGGCAGCCAAGGGGGCGATCAGGCCGGTGTACGAAGTGATGGCGGAAGCCGGAGAGAAGTTCGATCCCAAGAGCTTCGTGCCCGCGGTCGCAGGCTATTACACGAACGCGAAGGGGCAGATGCTGTCCTTCCCGTTCAACAGTTCGACCACGGTGTTCTGGTACAACAAGGACGCGTTCGAGAAAGCGGGGCTCGATCCGAATCGTGCGCCACAGACGTGGCCCGAAGTGGTCGCCGCGATGGCGAAGCTCAAGGCCTCCGGACACGCCTGTCCGTTCACAACCGGTTGGCAGACGTGGACGCAGCTCGAAAGTTTCTCGGCCTGGCACAACCAGCCGTTCCTGACCAAGGAGAACGGCTTCGCGGGTTCCGACGCCAAGCTGATCTTCAACGGTCCGGTGCAGATTCGCCACATCGAGAACATGCAGGACTGGATCAAGAAGGGTTACTTCGTCTACGGCGGGCGGAAGAACGAGCCGGAAGCCAAGTTCTACAGCGGCGAGTGCGCGATGATGACGACTTCGTCGGCCGCTTACGGCACGATCAAGCAGAACGCGAAGTTCAAATTCGCCGAGTCGACGCTGCCGTATTACGCCGACGTAGTCGGAGCACCCCAGAACACGATCATCGGTGGCGCGAGCCTGTGGGTGATGGGCGGCAAGAAAAAGGACGAATACAAGGCCGTAGCCAAATTCCTGACCTTTCTCTCGCAGCCGGAACTGCAAGCCGAGTTCTCGCAGACCACGGGCTACCTGCCGATCACCATGGCCGCGTTCGAACTCACCAAGAAGTCCGGCTTCTACGAGAAGAACCCGGGAACGAGCGTGGCGGTCGAGCAGATGATCGTCAAGACCACCAGCAACTCGCGCGGCGTGCGCGCCGGCAATTTCCCGCAGATCCGCGACGTGATGGACGAGGAGCTCGAGGCCGTCTGGGCGGGAAAGAAGACGGCGAAGCAGGGGCTGGACGACGCGGCGAAGCGCGGCAACGAGATCATCGAGCGATTCAACAAAGCGAACGCCGGTTAGGACACGTAGCGCAAGTTCACTATACTGATGACCGTCATTCCGGCCAAGCCCGCACCGCGGGCGCGAGCCGGAATCCATTTGTAGTGCAGGGCGAATGGATTCCCGCTTCCGCGGGAATGACGACGCAGCGCACGATGCGAATCCGGTTTTAGGTCCGTAGACGTACAATAGGCGCGAGCTCCTCAGTACTGTCCATGGAAAAACGCGCTCGCTTCGAATCGCGCTGGTTGCCTTATGTGCTGATCGCGCCACAGATGGTGATCACGCTGGTGTTTTTCTTTCTGCCGGCTTCGCAGGCCATCTATCAATCCCTGCTGGTGCAGGACGCGTTCGGCAACGCTTCGCAGTTCGTCTGGTTCGACAATTTCAAAGACCTGTTCCGCAACGACGAATATCTCGCCTCGTTCAGGGTGACGGCGGTGTTCTCGCTGCTGGTCGCCGTGCTTGGCCTGTCGATCTCGCTGCTGCTGGCGGTGCTCGCCGATCGCGTCATCAAAAGCGCGACGATCTACAAGACGCTGCTGATCTGGCCTTACGCGGTCGCGCCGGCCATTGCCGGCGTGCTCTGGCTGTTCCTGTTCAACCCGACGCTCGGCGTTGTCGCGCACTGGTTGAAGGGGATGGGCGTTGCGTGGGATCCCCTGCTCAACGGCAACGATGCGCTGATCATGGTCGTGATCGCCGCCGTCTGGAAGCAGATCAGCTACAACTTCCTGTTCTTCCTGGCCGGCCTGCAGTCGATCCCGAAGTCGCTGATCGAGGCTGCCGCGATCGACGGCGCGGGGCCGGTCAAGCGCTTCGTGACCATCGTGTTCCCTCTGCTGTCGCCGACGACGTTTTTCCTGCTCGTCGTCAATATCGTCTACGCCTTCTTCGACACCTTCGGCATCATCGACACCGCGACCGGCGGCGGTCCGGGGCAGGCCACGCAGATCCTGGTCTACAAGGTCTTCGCCGACGGCTTCAAGGGACTCGATCTCGGCAGCTCCTATGCGCAGTCGGTCGTGTTGATGGTCATCGTCATCACGCTTACCGTCGCGCAGTTCCGGTACGTCGAGCGCAAAGTCCAGTACTGACATCATGATCGAACACCGCCCGCTGCTCACGTTCTTCAGTCACGCGCTGCTGATCCTCGGCGTGGCCTTGGTGGCGCTGCCGGTCTACGTCACCTTTGTCGCATCCTCGCTTGCGGTGGACGAAGTCCTGCAATCGCCGATGCCTTTGTTGCCGGGATCGCACCTGATCGAGAACTATGCGAAGGTCCTGTCCGAGGGCTCGTCGGGCAACGTGACGTCGGCGCCTGTCGGCCGCATGATGTTCAACAGCCTGGTGTCGGCGCTGGTCATTGCCGTCGGGAAAATCACCATCTCGCTGCTGTCCGCGTTCGCCATCGTCTATTTCCGCTTCCGCTTTCGCGCGTTTGCGTTCTGGATGATCTTCGTCACGCTGATGCTGCCGGTGGAAGTGCGCATCCTGCCGACGTTCAAGGTCGTCTCCGACCTGCACATGCTGGACACCTACGCGGGCCTCACCATACCGCTCATCGCCTCGGCGACGGCAACGTTCCTGTTTCGCCAGTTCTTTCTCACCATTCCCGACGAACTCGCCGAAGCCGCACGGATCGACGGCGCCGGACCGATGCGGTTCCTCTGGGATGTGGTGGTACCGTTGTCCCGGGCGAATATCGCCGCGCTGTTTCTGATCCTGTTCATCTTCGGCTGGAACCAGTACCTCTGGCCGCTGCTGGTGACCACCGACGAATCGATGTACACGGCGGTGATCGGCATCAAGCGCATGATCGCCGGCGGCGAGCAGGCCACCGAATGGAACTTGGTCATGGCCACTGCCATGCTCGCCATGCTGCCACCGGCACTACTCGTCGTGCTGACGCAGAAATGGTTCGTCAAGGGCCTCGTGGATACGGAAAAGTGACGCGGATGTCCGAGAGCAAGACGCGAAGCGTCGCGGCGATCGGAAACAGCCGCGTCATCCCCGCGAAAGCGGGGATCCATTTGCTTCACGGTGCTGCCACCAAAAATGGATTCCCGCTTGCGCGGGAACGACGGACTTACGTCATCCCCGCGAAAGCGGGGATCCATTTGCTTCACGGTGCTGCCACCAAAAATGGATTCCCGCTTGCGCGGGAACGACGGACTTACGTCATCCCCGCGAAAGCGGGGATCCATTTGCTCACGGTGCTGCCGCCAAAATGGATTCCCGCTTGCGCGGGAACGACGGACTTACGTCATCCCCGCGAAAGCGGGGATCCAGATTGCGTCAGTCGCTCGCGAAAGCGGATTCCCGCCTGCGCCGAGAACGACGAATTGGAAGCACGGGAAGAGCGATGTAGCACCATGGCCAAGGTCCAACTCCGCGACGTACGCAAGACCTACCTCGACACCGAGGTGATCCACGGTGTCACGGTCGATATCGCCGACGGCGAGTTCATCGTCATCGTCGGCCCGTCGGGCTGCGGCAAGTCGACGCTGCTGCGCATGGTTGCCGGGCTCGAAGCCATCACCGCGGGCGAGATCATCATCGGCGATCGCGTGGTCAATGCGCTGGAACCCAAGGACCGCGACATCGCGATGGTGTTCCAGAACTACGCGCTGTATCCGCACATGAGCGTGTTCCAGAACATGGCCTACGGGCTGAAGATCCGCGGGCTTGCGCGCAGCGACATCGAGGCGCAGGTGAAGCGCGCCGCGGAGATTCTCGAGTTGGGGCCGCTGCTCGATCGCAAGCCGCGGCAATTGTCGGGCGGCCAGCGACAGCGGGTGGCGATGGGGCGCGCGATCGTGCGCGAACCCGCGGTCTTCCTGTTCGACGAGCCGCTGTCGAATCTCGATGCGAAGCTGCGGGTACAGATGCGATTCGAGATCCAGAAGCTGCATCGGCGACTGGGCACGACCAGCCTCTACGTGACGCACGACCAGGTCGAAGCCATGACGCTCGCGCATCGCATGATCGTCATGAACGCGGGCAGGGCGGAGCAGATCGGAACGCCGATGGAGGTCTACCAGAATCCCGCGACGGTGTTCGTTGCCGGCTTCATCGGCTCGCCGGCGATGAACTTCCTCGACGGGAAGAGCGACGGCGCGGGGCGCGTCACGCTCGACGGCGGCGGCAGCATGGCTATCCCCGGCAAGGTCGAGTCCGGGCGACGCGTGACCGCGGGCATTAGGCCCGAGCACCTCGCGCCGTGCAAGCCGAGCGAGGCGAATCTCGTCGGAAGCGTCGAAGTCGTCGAGGCGTTGGGCGCGGACACGCTTATTCACGTGGCCGTCGCCGGCCGGTCGATCATCGCGCGGCTGGCGCAAGGCGCGCATGCCGAGGTGGGCGAGCCGATCGCGCTCGCCGCCGCGCGCGACAAAGTCTATTTGTTCGACAGCGATACGGGCAGCCGGTTGACGCAGTGACGCCCTGGCCTTATCCGAGCTTCATTGCGCATCGCGGCGGCGGCAAGGTCGCACCCGAGAACACGCTGGCCGCCATGCGCGCCGGACTCGCGCATGGATACCGGATGGTCGAGTTCGACGTCAAGCTCTCCGGCGACGGCCAGACCTTCCTGCTGCACGACGATACGCTCGACCGCACGACCAGCGGCCGGGGTCGTCCGGACGCGATCCGCTGGAGCGAACTCGCCAGTCTCGACGCGGGCAGCTGGCATTCGCCCGCATTCGCCGGCGAGCGCCTGCCGACGCTTGCCGCCATTGCCGACTGGGCCATTGCCAATGATGTCGCCTGCAACATCGAGATCAAGCCGATGCCGGGCCACGAGCGCGCGACGGGCACCGCGGTCGCGATCGAAGCACGGGAATTATGGCGCAATGCGGCCATCGCGCCGCTGTTGTCGTCGTTCTCGGAGGAATCGTTGGCAGCGGCGCGCGCCGCCGTACCCGAATTGCGGCGCGCGCTATTGCTGGAGGAGATCCCGGGCGACTGGGAGCGGCGCCTGGCGTCGCTCGGATGCGTCGCCATCGATGTCGACTATGTTGCGCTCGACGCGACACTCGTCGCTGCCGCGCATCGCGCCGGCTACCGGGTACTGACCTACACGCCCAACGATCCCGCAGTCGTCGCCACGCTGCGGGAATGGCAGGTGGACTCAATCATCACGGACGCGATCGACCGCATCGCCCCGAAGTAATTCGCGCCCGGTTCAGCCGGGAGTTGCCGCGATTTGCGGGCGCTTGAGCGCGCGTTCGTCGATCGGCAGGTTCAACAGCCCCGCCACGATGCCCAGCGCGATCGACAGGTACCACACGAGGTTGTAGCTGCCCGTGCGGTCGAACATGAATCCGCCGAGCCACGCACCGAGAAAACTGCCGATCTGGTGGCTGAAAAACGACACGCCGCTCAGCATGGCCATGTACCGGACGCCGAAGATCTGCGCGACGATGCCGTTGGTCGGCGGTATGGTCGACAGCCAAAGCAGCCCGAGCGCCACCGCGAACGCATACACGCTCAATGGCGACAACGGTAGCCAGAGGAATACCGCGATCACCACCGCGCGCGCGAAATAGATGAACGAAAGGATGTAGTGCTTGGGGATTCTTCCGCCGAGCCACCCGGTCAGGTAGGTCCCGACGATGTTGAACAGTCCGATCAGCGCGAGCGCGGTGACCGCGACACTGGCCGGCAGGCCCTTGTCCATCAGGTACGACGGCAGGTGCACGCCGACGAAAACCACCTGAAAGCCACAGACGAAAAAGCCGATCGTCAACAGCACATAGCCGCGATGCCCCAGCGCTTCGCCGATGGCCTGTCCGGCGGACTGGCTGAAAGCGTGGACCTTCGTATCACGCTTCTCGACCATCACCGCGGCCAGCGGCGCCATGAGCAGGCCGATCGCCGCCAGCGTGAGCAGCGCGCCGTACCAGCCGATGTTCGAGAGAAGCGTCTGCGTCAGCGGCAGCATGGCGAACTGCCCGAACGAACCCGCAGCCGCAGAAATGCCAAGCACCATGCTGCGCTTTTCCGGCGGATAGGCACGCCCGAGCACGCCGGCGATGATGCTGAAGGTCACGCCCGACATGCCGACGCCGATGAGCACGCCCGCAGTCAGCACAAAGCCCACCTGCGACGCGGGATGCGCCATCAGTATCAATCCGAGCACATAAAGCAGCGCACCGCCGAGCACGACGCGGCCAGAACCATATTTATCGGCAATCATTCCCGCGAAAGGCTGAGTCGCGCCCCAGACCAGATTCTGCACGGCAATGGCGAGCGCGAAGGTTTCGCGGCCCCAATGCAAATCGGCGCTCATCGGCTGCAGGAACAGACCGAATCCATGGCGAATGCCCATGGCCAGCGTGAGGATCAGGCCGGAACAGATCAGGACGACGGTGGGGCTGCGCCAGTCGGCGCGATTCGAAGTTGAAGACACGGGGTCTCCCGATGAAAACAGTGTCGGCGACAGTCGGTTATTCCGCGCCGCCGACCTGGCCCGGATGCAGCGTCTCGATCGTCCCTAGCGTGTCGATCAGCGATCGGAGCTTGGTAGCGCCGATTTTCCCGGCGACCTGCGCCTGGGCGCTCTCCCAGTGCGGCAACGCGGCACGGATCGCCCGTTCGCCGGCGCGCGTGAGCGAAACTTCGCGCGTGCGCGCGTCGCGTCCTGGGGCGATGGCAACCAGCCCGCGCTCGAGCAGTGGATCGAGATTGCGCGAAAGGGCGGTGCGGTCGAGCAGCTGCGCTTCCGCCAGCTCCGACATGGTCGAAGTACCCGTGCGCTGCAGCGTGCGCAGCAGCGAAAACTGCGTGACCCTCAGGCCCGACGGAACCATGAGGTCGTCGTAGAGCTGCGTCAGCGCGCGAGCGGCGCGGCGCATGCGCCCGCAGGTGCAGGCGGGAAGCGAAACGGAATCGGCGGTGGCGGTCATCGGCAGCTTGGTGGATCGAATGGGAGCATGTACACGTAATTAGGAGTATATGCACGGTTTGGCGCAATTGCAAGCGGGCTGAACCGAGATCGTGGTGGCCGTCATCCCCGCGCAAGCGGGGACCCATGTTGACTTTGGACGGCAGTAACCTGGATTCCCGCTTCCGCGGGAATGACGGGCTCTGGCAGCCTTCCGCGGGAATGACGGGCTAAGGGAGCGGCTCGACCTCCGCCCAGTCCTTGGCGCGGGCGACAGCCTTGTTCCACTTGGCCCGCAATGCGGCCGCCTGGTCACGCGACATCGCCGGTTCGAAGCGTCGATCGACGCGCCACTTGGCGGCGACTTCCGCGTCGTCGCGCCAGAACCCGACCGCGAGCCCCGCCAGGTACGCAGCGCCCAGCGCGGTCGTCTCGAGCACGGTCGGGCGAACCACGGGCACGCCCAGGATGTCCGCCTGGAATTGGAGCAGCAGGTTGTTGGCGGCGGCGCCGCCATCAACGCGCAATTCCTCGAGCTTGACCGAGGCATCGGCTTCCATCGCCGACAGCACGTCGGCGTTCTGGTAGGCGATGGACTCGAGCGCGGCGCGCGCCAGATGCGCGCCCGTCGTGCCGCGCGTCATACCGAACATGGCACCGCGGGCGTAGGCGTCCCAGTGCGGCGCGCCCAGTCCGGCGAAGGCAGGCACCAGGTAAACGCCGCCATTGTCCGGAACGCTCGCCGCCAGCGCTTCGACTTCGCTGGCAGTGCGTACCAGTTGCAATCCGTCGCGCAGCCATTGCACGACTGCGCCCGCAATGAAGACACTTCCTTCGAGTGCATAACTCATGACGCCACCCCGTTTCCAGGCGACCGTCGAGAGCAGATTGTTCGTGGACCTGACGGCGCTCGTGCCGGTGTTGAGCAACAGGAAACATCCGGTGCCGTAGGTATTCTTGGCGAGGCCCGGCGACAAACACGCCTGCCCGAACAGCGCCGCCTGCTGGTCCCCGGCGATGCCGGCAATCGGCACCGATGCTCCGCGCAGCGCGGCGTGCGCGCAGATGCCTGAGGACTCGACGACGGTCGGCAGCACCGAGTGCGGAATGTCCAGCAGCGCGAGCAACTCGTCGTCCCATTGACCGCGATGAATGTCGAAGAGTAGCGTGCGGCTCGCATTCGACGCGTCGGTGACATGGCGTAGCGCCGCCGGAGAGATTCCAGACCAGCCACGAGTCGATGGTTCCGAAGGCGAGTTCGCCGCGTTGCGCGCGCTCGCGCGCGCCCGGCACGTGGTCGAGCAGCCATTTCAGTTTTGTGCCGGAAAAATACGCATCGATGACCAGCCCGGTCTTGCGCTGTATCGATTCGGCATGGCCAGCGCTGCGCAGCGCGTCGCAGGTGCCCGCGGTGCGGCGGTCCTGCCAGACGATCGCGTTGGCGATGGGCTTGCCGGTCCTGCGGTCCCACACGACCGTCGTCTCGCGCTGGTTGGTGATGCCGATCGCGGCCACGTCGGCGGCGTTGACGCCTGACTTGGCCAGCGCTTCGGTCAGAACCCCGGCTTGCGTCGCCCAGATCTCGGTCGGATCGTGCTCGACCCAACCGGGTTGCGGATAGTGCTGCGCGAATTCCCGTTGCGCGACGGCGCGAATCGCTCCGGCGTGATCGAACAGAATGGCGCGGGAACTGGTCGTGCCCTGATCCAGGGCAAGCACGAACGACATGGCGCTCTCCTTGAGCGGTCGCCTGAAATTGGCATAGGCACGCCGCTCCTCCTCGTTGTCTGTTGTGCCGCCGCCGCGTAGAATGACGAGCCAAGTGGCACCATCAACATTGTAGCCGGTACAACTTCCGATGCCGCTCAACCCCAGCCTGGCCGATCGCACGCGCTTGCATACGCGCCATACGCGCTACGAATGCTTCCAACGTGCCGACGGCATGTTCGACATCGAAGGCCACCTGACCGACGTCAAGGATCACGAATACGGATTGCTGACCGGCGTGCGCGCCCCGGGCGAGGCCGTGCACGACATCTGGGCGCGGCTGGTCATCGCGCGCGATGGCGTGATCCAGAGCATCGAAGTGACCTTTGATGCGATGCCCTATCCGGGCGCTTGCGATCGCATCTGCGCCGCCTACGGCAAGCTCGTCGGCGCGAGCCTGCTGCACGGGTTTCGCAAGGCTCTGTACGATGCGATGGGAGGAGTGCAGGGCTGCAGCCACGTGACCGAGATGCTCTCGCACGCGCCGACGGCGGCAATCCAGATGTTCGCCGGCCTGCGCCGCGAGATCGAGCCCGACGGCAAGAAGCCCTTCCAGCTCGATCGCTGCCATGCGCTCGAAACGACCACCGAGAACGTGCGTCGCTACTATCCGCAGTGGTACCGGGGCGCTGCGTAATATGGACGGAGTGATGACTGCTGAATTCGTCATTCCCGCGCAAGCGGGAATCCAAGTGGCCGTCGCCGAGAGCTAAAATGGGTCCCCGCTTTCGCGGGGACGACGTGCTAAAGAGGATCCGTCTTGAAAATCCACGAATACCAGGGCAAGGAAATTTTTCGCCGATATGGCATGCCCACGCCACGCGGCATTCCCGCGTTCTCGGTCGACGAAGCGGTCAAGGCAGCCGAAACGCTCGGCGGCAAGGTGTGGGTGGTGAAGGCGCAGATCCACGCCGGCGGGCGCGGCAAGGGCGGCGGCGTCAAGGTCGCGAAGTCGATTGCCGAAGTGCGCGAGTTGGCCGGCAAGATTCTCGGCATGCAGCTCGTGAC
The DNA here is from genome assembly GCA_963726915.1 of uncultured beta proteobacterium. GTDB lineage: Bacteria > Pseudomonadota > Gammaproteobacteria > Burkholderiales > Casimicrobiaceae > PALSA-1003. Next base: position 100,272 of record CAVSEA010000025.1, on the reverse strand, counting down.
GCATCAGACCGGTCCGCAGGGCCAGAAGGTGCGCCGCCTGCTGATCGAGGAAGGCGCCGACATCAAGAAGGAACTCTACGTCGGCATGGTCGTCGATCGTGCGACGCAGCGCGTGGCGCTCATGGCCAGTTCGGAAGGCGGCATGGACATCGAGGAAGTCGCAGCGCACACGCCGGAGAAGATCCACAAGGTGTTCATCGATCCGGTCAAGGGACTCACCGACGGCGAAGCGGACGACGTTTCCCGCAAGATCGGGATTCCGGATGCCAGCGTGCCGCAGGCACGCAAGATCCTGCAGGGGCTGTACCGTGCCTTCGACGAAACCGACGCTTCGCTCGCCGAGATCAACCCGCTCGTCGTCACCGGCGACGGCAAGGTCGTCGTGCTCGACGCGAAGCTGAATTTCGACTCGAACGGACTCTTCCGCCATCCCGACATCGTGGCGATGCGCGATCTGGACGAGGAGGATCCGGCCGAGATCCAGGCGTCGAAATTCGATCTCTCGTACATTTCGCTCGACGGCGACATCGGCTGCCTCGTCAACGGTGCCGGGCTGGCGATGGCGACGATGGACACGATCAAACTTTACGGCGGGCAGCCGGCGAATTTTCTCGATGTCGGCGGCGGCGCGACCGCCGAGAAGGTCACCGAGGCGTTCAAGATCATGCTGAGCAACCCGGGATTGAAGGCGATCCTGGTCAACATCTTCGGCGGCATCATGAAGTGTGACACCATCGCCACCGGCGTCGTCGCGGCGGCGCGCGAAGTGCATCTCAAGGTGCCGCTGGTCGTGCGCATGAAAGGGACCAACGAGGAACTGGGCCGGAAGATCCTTGCCGAGTCCGGGCTGCCGATCATCACCGCCGACAACATGGCCGAAGCCGCGGAAAAAGTAGTCGCCGCGACGAAGGGGCGGTGAACGACAGGTAAGCACGCGAGGCTACAATTGGACGTCATTCCCGCGAAAGCGGGAATCCAAGTCAAGGAATATGTCATTCCCGCGAAAGCGGGAATCCAAGTCAAGGAATATGTCATTCCCGCGAAAGCGGGAATCCAAGTCAAGGAATATGTCATTCCCGCGAAAGCGGGAATCCAAGTCAAGGAATATGTCATTCCCGCGAAAGCGGGAATCCAAGTCAAGGAATATGTCATTCCCGCGAAAGCGGGAATCCATTTTTGTGAGTAAACAGTTTTGCGTTTACATCCTGACCAACAAGCCGCGCGGAACACTGTATATCGGGGTGACATCCAATCTTCCGCAGCGAGTTGCTCAGCACCGTGCAAAGTTGGTCGAAGGCTTCACGGATAAGTACGGTCTTGAAAGACTGGTGTGGTACGAGGTGCATGAAAACGCGGAATCGGCGATTACGCGAGAGAAGCAAATCAAGAAGTGGAATCGCTTGTGGAAGATTGAGCTAGTCGAAAAGACGAATCCAGATTGGCGCGACGTATATGACGAAATTCTCTAAAATGGATTCCCGCTTTCGCGGGAATGACGGGGCTGGCGATTCCGGCATTCGCGGGAATGACGGGGCTGGCGATTCCGGCTTTCGCGGGAATGACGTCACTAGAACCTCTAACATGGATTCCCGCTTGCGCGGGAATGACGGGGCTGGCGATTCCGGCTTTCGCGGGAATGACGTCACTAGAACCTCTAACATGGATTCCCGCTTGCGCGGGAATGACGGCCCACGATGAGCATCCTGATCAACAAGAACAGCAAGGTCATCACGCAGGGCATCACGGGCAAGACGGGACAATTCCACACCCGGATGTGCCGCGACTATGCGAACGGGAAGAACTGCTTCGTCGCCGGCGTGAATCCGAAAAAGCCGGGCGAGGATTTCGAGGGCATCCCGATCTACGCCACGGTACGCGAAGCGAAGCAGGCGACCGGCGCGACGGTCAGCGTGATCTACGTGCCGCCGCCGTTCGCCGCGGCGGCGATCGACGAGGCGGTCGACGCGGGACTCGATCTCGTGATCTGCATCACCGAGGGCATTCCCGTGCGCGACATGATCCGCACGCGCTACCGCATGCAGGGCAGCAAGACGCTGTTGCTCGGACCGAATTGTCCGGGCACGATCACGCCGGACGAAATCAAGATCGGCATCATGCCTGGCCACATCTGTCGCAAGGGACGCATTGGCGTCGTGTCGCGTTCGGGCACGCTGACCTATGAAGCGGTTGCACAACTCACCGAGCTCGGTCTCGGCCAGTCGTCGGCGGTCGGCATCGGCGGCGATCCGGTCAACGGCCTCAAGCACATCGACATCCTCAAGCTCTTCAACGACGATCCCGAGACCGATGCGGTCGTGATGATCGGCGAGATCGGCGGCACCGACGAGGAGACCGCAGCGGAATGGGCCAAAGGCAACATGAAAAAACCGGTGGTCGGATTCATCGCCGGCGTAACGGCGCCGCCAGGAAAGCGGATGGGTCACGCGGGCGCGATCATCTCCGGCGGCAAGGGCACGGCACAAGAGAAGCTCGCCGTCATGGAAGCGTGCGGCATCAAGGTCACGCGCAACCCCGCGGAGATGGGGAAATTGCTGAAGAGTGTGTTGTGATGGAGCAGGCTTCGCCGCAAGTCCGAGACCGTCATCCCCGCGAAAGCGGGGACCCATTTTTGGCATCGTGACTGCAACATGGATTCCCGCTTGCGCGGGAATGACGCCTTGCGGCGACGCGCCTTCGTAAAGGATCGCGCATTGGTCTGTACTGGTGCACGAGGGAATGATGCCTGAGTGGGGCGAACCACAATTCTGGCTCTCGGTCTTCCAGATCATCGTGGTCAACATCCTGCTGTCGGGTGACAACGCGGTGGTCATCGCGCTCGCCTGCCGAAATCTCTCGCCGCGCCAGCGGCGACAGGGGATCTTCTGGGGCGTGTTCGGCGCCATTGGCCTGCGCATCGTACTCACGTTCTTTGCGATGAGCTTGCTTTCCAACCCGTACCTCAAGCTCATCGGCAGCGCGCTGCTCATCTGGATCGCCATCAAGCTGATCGCGGAGGACGACGACGGAGAACACAAGGTCAAGGCCAGCGACCGGCTGCTCGGCGCCGTCTGGACGATCATCGTGGCCGACCTGGTGATGAGCCTGGACAACGTTATGGGGGTGGCCGCTGCGGCCAAAGGCAGCATGCCTCTCATCGTGTTCGGTCTGGTCGTCAGCATTCCGATCGTTGTCGTCGGCAGCCAGGTGATCATGCGGTTGATCCAGCGATTTCCGATACTGGTCGTTGCCGGCGGGGGGCTGCTCGGCTTCATCGCGGGTGAAATGGCAGTCAGCGATCCCGCCATTGCGCCCTGGCTCGCGGCCCATGCGGCCAAGTACCTATGGCTGGCGCCGATCGTCGGCGTGATCGTCGTCGTGACGGTGGGGTATGCGCTGAGCCGCCGTCGCGACACGAGCGAGGCGTAGGCGTGCGAAGCATGCGATCGACGATCCCGCTCGCGCGACCGCTAACCACAGCGTAAACTCGCGCCCGATGAATACATTGCTTCGATCGACCACACGCTGCGCCTACTGCAGGAGTGCGCGGTGACCGGCCGCCCGTCACTCGACGTCGCCAGCCTCTCGCATCCGGGAATGGTGCGCACGCACAATGAGGATTCGGTATTCGTCGACGGCGAGGCCGGGTTGGCGGTGCTCGCCGACGGCATGGGTGGGTACAGTGCGGGTGAAGTCGCCAGCGGAATCGCCGTCAACGTCATCAGCAAGGGCATGCTGGAGGAGCTGAATTCGGGCCGCGAGCTGTCGAAAGTCGACATCAGCAGCGGGCTCACCCATGCCGCGCTGCTGCTGCAGCAACAGATCGCTCTGGCGAACAAGGGAATCTACGAGGCCGCGCAAGCGCGGCCCGAATGCGCGGGGATGGGCACGACGCTCGTGGCGACAGTGTTCGTCCAGAACCGCGTGAGCATCGGGCACATCGGCGATTCTCGCTGCTACCGTTTGCGCGTCGATCGCTTCGAGCAGCTGACGCACGACCATTCGCTCCTGCAGGAGCAGATCGACAGCGGCATGCTCACGCAGGAGCAGGCGAAGTATTCGCTGAACAAGAACCTGGTGACCCGCGCCCTGGGCATCGAGGCTGTCGTGCCGCCGGACATCTCCGAATACCGGATCGAGGCCGAGGACATTTACATCCTGTGTTCGGACGGCCTGACCGACATGGTCGATCCGGCCGTGGTGCAGGAAATCGTCGCAGCCAAGCGCAACGATCTGGCCGAAGCCGCCGCGGAATTGATCGACGTGGCGAACCAGAACGGCGGGCGCGACAACATTTCGGTCGTCATCGTGCGCGTGCCGCCGGAGTTCCTGCCCACCGGCGGCTGGCTCCAGCGCTGGATGAGCCGGAAACCGGCGTAGCGGGGCCGGGATGAGCAAGCTTGTCGTACTGTCGGCGGATGGCACCATGCTGGACGTGCCGCTCAAGCGCGAGCGGATGACCATCGGTCGCCGCGCCGACAACGACATCTGCCTGCCTAATCTCGCGGTCAGCGGCGAGCACGCTGCGGTGGTCACGATCCTTGCCGATTCCTTCCTGGAGGACCTCGGCAGCACCAACGGCACGCTGGTCAACGGCACGCCGGTGTCCAAGCACTTCCTGCGCGACGGCGATCAGATCGATGTAGGCAGGCACATACTGGTCTTTTGCGTCGACGAAGACGCTGTCCTGACGGCGGGAATGGTCCGCGGTCCGACCAGAAGCGCCGTCGGGGACCTGGGCGAGCGCGTCGAAGCGGCGAAGCCCTTTGTAAAGCAGCCGCCGCGCGATGGCAGCCCGAGCGCCATGCGCCGCGACCGGGTCGCCGAGAACGCGGCCGCCAGACGAGGCCCGCCGTCCGTGCCGGCGGTGGAAAAGACGCGGGCCAACGCGGTTGTGGCAGCGTCGCGTCCACCTCCCCGCGCCGCTTCGCTGAAGGTCCTGTCAGGCGCCGGCGAGGGCCGCTCCATTCTCATTGCCAAGGTCCGCACCACCATCGGCCGCGCGGGCGTGCAGGTTGCCCTGATCATTCGCACCGACGACACCTATGCGCTAAGCCTGGTCGAGGGCGATCCGCCCCGGGTCAACGGTGTGGTACTGGAAGGCGCCGAAGCCGTGCTCGAGCCGGGGGATGTCATCGAGGTCGCGGGGGCGCGGCTGGAATTCACCGGGCTGCCGCAGGCGGTCGAAGCGCGCTGAACTTTAGTTGGGCGCAGCGCCAGCGGCGCCTGACAGCCGAAAAGAAGAAGGGCCCCAACCGGGGCCCTTCTGGTTGCTATGCCAAAGACGCCAAAGGCTTGAAGAGCAATTATCCGCGGCAGTTGGCGGGCAGGAACTTCGGCGTGATCGTCGAGTTCGTGCAGGTCCAGTCGATCGGCGGGCCGACGACCGGGGCTGCGATGCGGCTCGAGGACAAAGTTGCCAGCTGCACCGGCGATACGCAGACGCGATCGTAATTGGTCGCGCCCGCGAGCGTCAGCGCACCAGCGTACTTCGTGGCCAGACTCGTACAGCCGGCCTTCGGTAATGTCCGCCGGGAGTGCGCCTTGCGACGAAAAGTACTCGGTGACCGACGTCTTGCACGCCGACGCAGCAACCGCCAGTTCGGTCACCTTCGACCGCACCACGTAGTCGCTGTATGCCGGCAGCGCAATCGCCGCCAAAATGCCGATGATCGCAACAACGATCATCAGTTCGATCAAGGTAAAGCCTTGTTGTACACGTTTCATTTGCCGTCTCCGTTAGTGAGTAAGTACTCCCAAACCCTTGGCATCGTTCGATGCTTCACAGTGTTGAGCAATTGCTATGCCAGTGGGGGTTGGAGCGGAGGCTTTCTGCTATGAGAAATCGCGGAATTCCGGTCATGGCCGGGACGCGCGGCACGTCGCCAGGCGGCGACAAAATCGGGCCGTTATCGACGATTTCCGCCGCGCCTGGCCGAGGCGCAGGTCAGATCCTGCCTCGCACGCGCCTGACGCCAGGCGTCACTATAATGACGACTTATGCACAGCATTGGCGCTGGCGAACCCGACGATTCCTCGTTCACGGACGCTTGATCGCGTGCGTCCAAGCGCCGTTCCGGAACTGTCCGGGACGCCGGATTGCCCTCGATTTCGCGTCGCGTGTACGCCACAGAGTGCAAGCAACAGTCATGCCTGACGCTCTTCGCGACACACTCTCGGCGGCGTCAACTTCTGGCGGGTCGCGCCGCCGCAAAGTTCATGATGGCCGCGGTTGCGCCGTCGATGAAGTCTTCGGGATAGCCAAGGCGCTTGAGTTCCCACTTGAACGCGTTGAACAGGCGCGCCTTGCCGTAGACCCCGAGCTTGTTTTCGCGCTGAAAGGTGACCGTCCGGTCGAGCGCATGCTCGATGGCCTTGGCGTATTTGTCGTTTCCCTTTTTCCTGGCGGCCCGGGCGTCGGGCTGCAGCGGCACCCGCCTGGACAGTTCGGTGGCGAGTCCGATCCCGAACTCGTCGATCAGGGCGTTCTTCTTTCCAAACCAAAGCATTCGGTCGTCCTTCCACTAAGGAGCAGAGCGGGCGTTGCATGGAACGTGCCGGTCGAACCGCACGCGGCATCGGGCGTAACGCATGAAAAAATGCTCCACGCAATATAATCCGATCGGCTGGACGACTCAATCCGACAATCCTGGAGCTTCGCATCCACTGGACATGCATGACCAACCGTGCCGCAATCGCACCTCCTGAACCGCAGAAGTCAGTTCGAACTCGCCGACCGGCTGATCGACGCGGGAAATGCGGAGGAAACGCGCGGCAATCTCGACGCGGCGCTTGCACGCTACGTCGAGGCCACGGTCGTCGCGCCAGACCATGCCAGAGCATGGCTCAATCTCGGCATTGTCCTGGCGCTGAAGTCGGAACCGCGCAAGGCGATCGAGGCCTACGATCGCGCGCTGGTGCTGGAGCCGGACAATGCGCCGGCGCATTACAACCGTGGTCTCGCGCTCAGCGACGTCGGCAATGCCAAGCTTGCAGAATCGTCGCTGCTCGCTGCGATCAGGCATCGGCCCATCTTTCCCGACGCGTATGTCGCGCTGGCCGACGTACTGGAACTCCAGGGCAGGAACGCCGAAGCCATCGATGCGCTGACCGCAGCGCTAAGGCAAGCACCCGAGCATCCGGGCTACCTGCTCAACCTGGGACTTCTGCAGCAGAAATCCGGCAGGCTCGACGAGGCCGAGGTCGCGTTGCGAACCGCGTGCGAGAAAGCATGCCTCTTTCGGCGCCGCCAGGCACGCATTGGCAAGCGTGCTGCGCGACAAGGGCAAGCCAGCCGAAGCCTGCGAACTGCTGGAATCGATACTGCAGGACGATCCCGCATACGTCGAGGCACAGAGCACGCTGCTGCTTACGCTCCTGTTCAGGGACGACCTGCCGCCGCAAGCAATTTTCGAGAAGCAGAAAGCGATCGGCGCCAGCATTCAGCGCCGCGTGCCCGATCCGTTCACCACCTTCGCCAACCTGCGATCGACATCGCGAAAGCTGAGGGTCGGCTATGTCTCCGGCGACTACGGCCGCCACGCGGTCGCCTTCTTCGCCTTGCCCGTGATCGAGGGACACGATCGACAATCCTTCGAGGTGTTTTGCTACTCGAACACGGAATTGCAGGACGATGTGACCGAGCGCTTCCGGCACTGCGGCCGATCGCGTGGCGCGACATTCGCGGCGCGGACCATGAAGACCGCCACCCGAGTTGATCCGCGCGGACGCGATCGACATTCTCGTCGATCTCTCCGGACACACCGCGCAGGAACCGCCTGGACGTGTTCGCGCGGAAGCCCGCGCCGGTCCAGGTGACGTGGCTGGGATACCTCGGCTCGACCGGACTGAAGACCATCGACTATCGCCTCTGCGACGGGCGCACCGATCCTCCGGGCACTTCCGCGACAGCTGCACACCGAAATCCTGGCACCATTGCCGGACAGCCAGTGGTGCTATCGACCGTATCTTTCGCCCGAGCCGGCATCCGAGTCCGCCCGTGACGCGCAATGGCTTCGCGACTTTCGGCTCGTTCAATCAGTTCGCCAAGCTCTCGCCATCGGTCCGGCGCCTGTGGTCGAAAATTCTGGTCGGATTACCGGACTCGAGACTGCTCGTAGTCGGGGTGCCGGAGGGGCAGGCGCGCGACGCTTTGCTCGCCGACTTCGCCAGCGAAGGCGTAACGCGCAATCGCATCGATGTCGTCGGCCGGGTGCCGATGCAGGAGTACTACCAGCTCCTGAACCAGGTCGACATCGCCCTGGATACCACCCCCTACAGCGGGGCGACGACGACCTGCGACGCGTTGTGGATGTCGGTGCCGGTCATCGCGCTGGCAGGCGGGCATTCGGTTGCGAGAAGCGGTGTGAGCCTGCTGACCGCGGCCGGGCTCCCCGAATTCATCGCGCAGTCTCCCGAACAATACGTCGGACTGGCGACTGCACTGGCACGGGATGTGCGTCGCCTCACCGCGTTGCGTCACGGGCTGCGGGAACAAATGCGCCAATCGCCCCTGATGGACGAGCCAAGATTCGTGCGCGGCATCGAAGCGCAGTATCTTCAAATGTGGGCAAGATGGTGCTCTGGTGCAGAATGCCAGGAAAGGATTGCGACTTAGGCCACACAAACAGGTTCGGCTTGCGGCCATACCCTTGTTAGATGATTACTGAGCGAAACTCGCACCAATCAACTGCCAACAATTCAAAATTGACGAACAGGATAGAGGTCCATTTGTGAGTGAATCGGTCTCAGACCAATTGAAATTGGGGCAAAAAGCAAGAGCCATTTCGTTGGAAGTCGTGAGTGCAACAAGGCTTTCAGAAGACGAATTTTGGACAAACTCCGCACTCGGTCAATCTCTAACCTGCTTTGGGCACGATCGCTGCTTCGTGACGCGCATAAGTTATGAAAACAAGCGGGGGCTTCCAGAGATCTACAACGAAAGTATTCTGGAGCCGCAAGATCATGACATCCTGCTATTTGTCCACGATGACGCTTGGCTGAGCGACTACTTCTTGGTGGATCGACTACTCGATTCGCTCGATGCCTTCGATGTGGTCGGTGTGGCTGGCAATCGTCGCAGATCGCCAGAGCAAATTGCGTGGTTCTCCACCGGCAACAATCTCACGCCAGATTTCGGGAATCTAAGTGGCGTGGTCGGGCACGGCAAAGGACCGTTTGAAAGCGCCAAATATTTTGGCGATGCACCAGCCGAATGCGAATTGTTGGACGGTGTGTTTATCGCCGCAAAGAAGCGCACCCTGCGTGACAACGGTGTATTGTTTGACCCACGGTTTCGCTTTCACTTTTACGATATGGATTTCTGTCGAACTGCCCGATTAAAGAACCTTCGGCTGGGCACTAGTCGTATCACCCTCACGCATCAAAGCGGCGGCAACTTCACTTCGCCGGCCTGGCGGGAGGGTTGCGCGGCGTACCTGGCAAAATGGGGCAACTGATGCGGTCGTCGAGTCAAGCGCGGAGTGCGGCCCAATCGCGAGTCACTTGAACCGGAGACCTTATGAAACAAACACCCGTTCACCAATTTCACAACCCGGACTTGCTCCGTTTCATGCCAGCGGGCGCCCGCAGGGTTGTTGAAGTGGGTTGCAGTTCGGGCGCGCTCGCAAGGGAATACAAGAAGCTCAATCCGAACGTGTACTACACCGGCATCGAGATCGACCCTGAGTATGCGAATATGGCGCGCGAACACTGCGATGTCGTAATCGACATAGACATTGAATCAGTCGAACCCGGTATGCTGAAGGACAAACTGGCCGCCGATTGCTGGGTGTTTGGCGATGTCCTCGAACATCTGAATGATCCGTGGCATCTCCTAGCCACGATCCGAGGGTCACTTGCGATGGGCGAAGGGTACGTCGTGGCATGCATTCCCAACGCGCAACACTGGAGCGTGCAGGCGCGCCTGAGCTTCGGCGACTTTCGTTATGAGGACTCTGGGCTGTTTGACAGGACCCACATCCGCTGGTTTACACGACGCACGATTCATGAAATGTTTAAGCGCGCTGGCTACGCGATTGAAGACGGCACTGGTCGCGTTTTTGATGAGCCGCAACGCGAGTCATTTCTGCCAATTATCAGAATGATGGCAGTTGCGGCAACGGCGGACGGCGACATGGCAGTTAACGATGCGAAGCCTTTGCAATATGTATTTCGCTGCGTTGCAGCCTAGACTGGAAGAGTTCGAACTGCGCGCGTTGGCCTTTAGTAGCCAAGCCAGTGACGGTCCGCGAGCAATTCTTGGGCTCCGCGGTCGAGGCAGCAAGTGAGGGTTTCCGCGATGCGGTTGTGTCCAGGTTGGAGGTCCCCAGGATTGGCGGCGCAGTTCGAAAAGATTGCTTCCGAGACCCTATGACACGCGCGGAGCAGAGTGCGGCGCGCTTGATCGAGGAAGGCAATGCCCTAGAGGACGATGCGCGGCTCCAGGACGCGATGCAGCGTTACGAAGAGGCAATCCGCCTGGCACCGACGCTGGCGCGTGCGCATCTGAATCGGGGCAACGTCCTGCTGGCGGTAGGCAACACACTGGGAGCAATCGAGGCATTCACTACGGCACTGAAGCACGATCCCGCGTATGCCCCGGCCCATTTCAACATGGGCAATGCCTATGTGCGTTCAGGCCGTCCGCAAGAGGCGCTGGCGGCGTACCGAGAGGCGCTCGCGGCGAGGCCTGAATTTGCGGATGCCGAAGTGGCGCTTGGCTTGTTACTGGATGGCCTCGGGCAGACCGAGGCGGCGGTGGCGAGCTATCGCCGGGCACTGGCGCTCAACCCTCAAAATGCCGAAGTACACGCGAGCCTTGGCGATGCGCTGCGCTCGCTCGGACAACATGCTGACGCAGCGGAAAGTTATCACCGGGCGCTGGATATCAACCCGCAGAACTTTGAGTTACATCACAACTTGGGAATGTACCTGCAAGGGCTCGGCCACACCTCGACGGCGGTGGCAAGCTATCGGCGGGCCCTCGAGCTCAGACCCGATGTCGCAGTCATGCATTTCAACCTGGGCAACGCATTGCGGGAACTTGGCAAGATTGATGATGCGGTCGCAAGCTATCGCCGCACCTTGGAGATCAACCCCCATTTGCCAGAAGCATACTGCAACCTCGGCAACGCCCTGGGCGAGCTCGGGAAACTTGATGACGCGGTCGCGAGTTATCAACGGGCCATCGAAATGAAACCCGACTTCGCCGAGGCACATTGTAGTTTGGGCGCCGTCCGCCAAAACCTCGGGCAATTCAAAAGCGCAGTCTCGAGTTATAGGCGAGCGTTGGAGATCAATCCAGCATTCCCTGAAGCGCACTACAACCTCGGCAATGGCCTACGAGCTCTCGAGCAATTTGAGGATGCTATTCTCAGCTTTCGCGATGCACTAAGTATCAATCCGAATTATGTCGAGGCATACCATAATCTTGGCAGTTCTTTGGAGCAGCTGGGGAGGTTGGATGAGGCGCTTGCAAGTTACAAACGGGCGCTTCAGATCCAGCCAGACAATTTAGAAACGCACAAGAATCTGCTATTCGCACTGAACTACTCCGCCAGTCATTCGATTCCAACGTGCCTTGAACAAGCTCGCCGATACGGCCACCTAGCCGCAACACGGGCTGGCGTCACACGCTTCGCGTCATGGTGCTGTCAGCCAACGCCGCGGCTGTTGCGCGTCGGGCTGGTATCGGGTGATCTGCGCAACCATCCCGTGGGATACTTTTTGGAAAGTCTGCTCAGTCGCGCCGACTCGATGCGACTTGAGATTATTGCTTACCCAACGTTCAACAAGAGCGACGACATCACTAGCGGAATTCGTCGACGAGTCGCCGACTGGAGACCGCTTTTTGGCCAAAGCGACGAAGCCGCTGCACGGCTGATTCGTGCCGATGGAGTACATGTCTTGATAGACCTCTCCGGTCACACTGACAAGAATCGATTGCCAGTTTTTGCCTTCAGGCCGGCCCCAGTACAGTGCACATGGCTTGGGTATTTCGCTACGACCGGGGTCGCAGAGATCGATTACGTGCTTGGTGACCCCTATGTGACGCCTGTAGAAGAAGCGAGCCATTTTACTGAGCGCTTGTGGCAATTGCCGGACAGCTATTTGTGCTTTACGCCACCACGATTTGAGGTTGAGGTCGGTGCGCTACCCGCGCTCTCATCGCACCAAATTACGTTCGGCTGCTTCAACAATCTTGCGAAGATGAATGACGAGGTTGTAGCGCTATGGGCCAGGGTCTTGCAAGAAGTCCGCGGCTCCCGCCTGCTACTTAAGACTTTGCAGTTGAGGGATGTACGCATTCGTGAGACTACGCAACAACGCTTTGCGGCTCGGGGAATCGCCCCTGACAGGCTGATCTTAGAAGGTTCTTCTCCCCGAGCGGAGTTGATTGCCACCTACAATCGCGTGGACATTGCACTTGATCCATTTCCGTACCCCGGTGGTACCACGAGCGTAGAGGCACTTTGGATGGGTGTGCCGTTCATCACGCGGCGAGGCGATCGATTCTTGTCTCATATCGGCGAGACCATAGCGCACAACTCAGGGCTGTCCGACTGGATTGCTGCCGACAATAAGGACTACTTGGTCAAGGCAATAGAATTCGCGTCGAATCTACCGCGCCTGTCCGACCTGCGCGCAGGGTTGCGACAGCAGGTGCTTGCCTCGCCAATGTTTGACGCGACTAGCTTCGCGCACAATTTCGATGCTGCGCTTTGGGACATGTGGCGACATTGGAGCACCAAAGGAGAGGCCAAGGCATGACACCTATAACCCTCGTCAGTGGAGTCGCTGGAGATGTCGAGGCGGGCCAACTTTGCATCTCAAAAGCTTGCAGGGCGTGGGACTGGAAGTTCGAAGTGTGGAACACCCGAAGTGGGACTATTGGACGGGCCGATCGAAACGATTGTCTATTCTAGAAAGTTGCTGACGCAATGATTCGACAACATGCGAACGATTTGCTTTCTGCGGCGTGCCCAGTCTGTGACTGCACAGTTGCAGCGACATTCTTTAACGGTGGCACACAAACGCTTGCGACGTTAGGTTGGCCGTCATCTGCTGCAGAAGCACGAGGGATGAGTCGCTACCCACACGACTTTGTTCAGTGCCCAAAGTGCTCTCACGTGTGGAATCGGTCGTTTCTCTATGACGCGATTCCGTACAAGGGCAGCCCGAATCGGATGTTCAATAAAGGCAGTATTTGGAAGGGACACTTAGCGCGTACTCGCGACGTGCTCCTTATGCAGTTGCCGAGTTCGCCAACGGTGATTGAGGTCGGTTGTGGCGAAGGCCATTTCGTTCGCGGGGTTGCACAATCGCTGGGCCAGCATGGGCGATTCATTGGCTTCGATGCGAATGGAAGCGTGGGGACTGGATCGGGAATCGAGTTCTACCCTCGCTTGTTTGAACCACTCGTGGACGTGCCTGCATTCGAGCCAGACGCCATCGTTGTCCGGCATTTGTTCGAGCACCTCACTAAACCGGCAGAACTCTTGGAGCAGCTCGCATGGGGCGCTGAAGCGCTGTCGAAACCTTGCTGGTTGTTCTCGGAGGCGCCCTGCATTGATCGCGTGTTCGAGACTGATCGATTGGCGGATTTTTTCTACGAACACGTTTCCCATTTCACAACGAAGTCATTCCGCGCGTTTATGTCGCGAGCGGGCGAAGTCTTCGAGACCGCACATGGCTACGATGGCGAGGTCATTTTTGCGCTCGTAAAACTGGGGGTGCCGTCCGCAATGCAGATGCAGTCCGCAGCAACCCAGGTCTTCGCCCAACGCGCCGAACTAAATCGCTCGAAGATCCGCGGTCAATTGGACGTGCTCGCGGCAAGCGGTGTGCGAGTCGCCATCTGGGGCGGTACGGGCAAAGCTGCGGCATTCATCCACCAGTTCAATGCGGACGCCGCGCGTTTCCCCTTGGTTGTCGATTCCGACCCGGACAAAGCTGGTACGTTTGTGCCCGGTACCGGACAAGAAATCTTGTTCAGAGATGCTCTCAGGGAAGTGGCCGTAGACGTTGTAATCATTCCTACGCAGTGGCGCGCAAAGGATATTGTGGCAGAGATGAAGCGCGAAGGAATTTCTCCAGGCAAGGTACTCATCGAACATGGGGGGCAACTTATTGATTTTGTCTCGGAAAGACACCCCTACGGCGAAGCAAATGAATAAGAACCAAGATCTGCCGTTCACACACGTCGTTTCTCGGCGGACTGACAGCGAAAATCCTCGCTCAAGAAGAGATACTCAAGTGCGTTCGGACACATTTCGAGCACGAGGAAATGACTTACGGCACATACTACGATGTTGCGAGTTTACGCCGCGTTGTTATCTTTCTAGCTTCAGCAGCCTAGTTGGCAATGGCCCTGTTTAAGCGTGCTCGGTTGGTCGAGCCTGCAGCTGCAGGCACGCACGTCGATTCGGATGCCTCCGCTGAGGAGGCATTGCGTTTGCTCGGAGAGGGTAATGCCTTTGAGGACGAAGGCCGGCTCGATCGGGCGATGCAGTGCTACGAGGCAGCGATCCGTCTCGCGCCGACGCTGCCACGAGGGCATCTGAATCGCGGCAACATCCTCCTGGCGGTGGGTGATACGCAGGGGGCGGTGGACGCGTTCGCGACCGCGCTGGTACAGGACCCCGACTACGCCCCTGCCCACTTCAACATGGGCAATGCCTATGTGCGGTCGGGTCGCCCGCAAGAGGCGCTGGCAGCCTATCGCAAGGCGATCGCGGCGCGGCCTGACTTTGTGGATGCGGAGGTGGCGCAGGGGTCGGTGCTGGAAGACCTAGGTCAACCTGAAGCGGCAGTGGCGAGTTACCGGCGCGCGCTGACGCTCAATCCCCAATACGCCGAGGTCCACAACAACCTCGGCAATGCGTTGCGGGGCCTCCGGCAACTCGATGACGCGGTGGCCAGCCACCGCAGGGCACTGGCGATCAAGCCCGAGCTTGCTGCGGCACACTACGGCTTAGGCAATGCTCTGCAGGATCTGGGGCAGCTCGACGCAGCGGTGGCAAGCTATCGCCGGGCGTTGGAAATCAGCCCGGACTACGTGGAGGCGCATCACGACCTCGGGGTATCCCTGCAAGGGCTCGGCCAAACTGAAGGTGCCGTCGAAAGCTATCGCCGGGCGGTAGCGATCAGACCCGGCGTTGATGTCATGCACTTCAACCTGGGCAACGCCTTACGGGAGCTTGGCAAGCTTGATGATGCGGTCGCAAGTTATCGCCGTACCTTGGAGATCAATCCCAACTTGTCCGAAGCACATTGCAACCTTGGGAATGCCCTAGGCGAGCTCGGAAAGCTTGAAGACGCGGTGCAGAGCTATCGCCGGGCACTGGCAATCAAGCCCGACTTCGCCGAGGCGCATTTCAATGTGGGCAACGCGCTGCGCGACCTCGGCCAGCTTGACGCAGCGACCGCGAGCTACCAGCGGGCGCTGGAAATCAATCCCAATCTGCCTGAAGCGCATAGCAACCTTGGCAATGCGCTAAAGGAACTTGGGCAACTTGACGCTGCGGCGGCGAGCTATCGGAGGGCGCTGACGACTAGGTCAGACTTCGCCGAAGGTCACTTCAACCTGGGTATAGTCCTGCACGACCTCGGGCAACTTGATTTGGCAACAGTAAGTTATCGCAAGGCGCTGGAATGCAAGTCGGACTACCTCGAGGCGCAATACAACCTGGGCAAGGCGCAGAAAGACCTCGGACGTCCGAATGACGCGGTGGCGAGCTACCGTCGGGCGTTGCAGATCAAACACGACTACTTCGAGGCGCACAACAACCTGGGTAATGCCTTGCTAGACCTCGGCCAGCTGGACGATGCGGCGGCGAGCTATCGCAACGCGTTACGGCTCAAGCCGGATTTCCCGATGGCCACGAGCAACCTGTTGTTCTGCCTTAGTCACATGGAAGCGGTTGATGCACGGGCACTCCTGCATGAGCACCGCAGCTTTGGTGAGCGCTTCGAGTCAGCGCTACGTCCAATCTGGCCGGAGCACCACAATGCACGCGACCCGGCACGATGTCTCCAGATAGGAATCGTGTCGGGGGATCTTCGCGATCATGCGGTGGCTTACTTCATCGAGCCAATTCTGTCGCAGCTTGCAGGCTCGACGGTGCTGTCGCTGCATGCCTACTACAATCATGCCGTTGAAGGACGCATGACACCGCGCTTGCGCGGCTATTTTCGGCACTGGCACGCGATCGCAGGGCTGTCCGACGAAGAGTTGGCGCAGAAGATTGGCAACGATGGCATCGACATCCTGATCGATCTTTCCGGACACACCGCGGAGAACCGGCTGTTGTGCTTTGCGCGCAAGCCGGCGCCGATCCAGGCGAGCTGGATGGGCTATCCGGGCACGACCGGGCTGACGGCGATGGATTACTACGTTGCCGACCGCTACTTTCTACCTCCAGGGTCCTTCGACGATCAGTTCACGGAGAAGCTGGTGTACCTGCCGGCGAATGCACCGTTTCTTCCGCACGAGGGGGCGCCGGCGGTCAATGCGTTGCCGGCGTTGACCAAGGGTTACGCGACCTTCGGTAGCTTCAACCGCATCGGCAAGCTGAGCCGCTCGGCAATAGCGCTGTGGTCGCGACTGCTGCGGGCGCTCCCGAATTCGCGAATGCTGCTTGGCGGGATGCCCCCAGCGGGCGGCTTCGATGGGTTGCTTGGCTGGTTTGCCGAGGAAGGTATTTCGCGCGAACGCTTGAGCTTCCATCCGCGCGGCGGGATGGCGGCGTACTTGGCATTGCATCACCAGGTCGACATGTGTCTGGATACGGTGCCGTATACCGGGGGCACGACGACCAACCACGCGCTATGGATGGGGGTGCCGACATTAACGCTCGCCGGCCCGACCGCACCGGGACGCCAAGGTGCGGCGATGCTCGGTCAGGTCGGGCTGGACGCATTCGTGGCCACGGATGCCGTGGATTTCGAAGCGAAGGGGGTAACGTGGGCACGCGACCTGAATGCCCTGGCGAGCGTGCGTGCGGGTCTGCGCCAGCGCTGTGAGCAATCGCCGATCCGCAATCCGAGAGCCATTGCGGCGGGGCTGGAACGCGCCTTGCGAACGATGTGGCAGCGCTGGTGCGCCGGGCTCCCGGCAGAGTCTATTGATGTAAGTTCCCCTTCGACAGGCCGATAAGGTGGCGACCATATGCTAATAAAATTTCTCAAGGACCTGCATTCGAGTTCGCGCTCACCGAGCCAAGTAGACATCATTCCGCCGAACGGCGACGAATTGGCATGCGCGGAGTGGGAGCGTGGGTTGCTCGCGCGCATGTTTGGCCTGATGCACGAATTCGAGCAAGACAATTTTGACGCGGACCGCTATCGCGGGGTTGCCCCGAACGCGTTTTTCTACGAGCAACACGCAGCCTACTTTTCATTCCTGCTGAACAATGTTGAACAGTTCTATCAAGCGCGCATGCTCTTGTCTGATGAGGCATCGCGAGATCTGTACGACCAACTGATCTTGTTCCGAGTGCTTGGCCATATGCACGTGCGCCTGCCGTTTAACAATCCGACGAATCGTGCGCAGATCGCGGCCGCGGAGCTCTGGCGCGTAGCGGAGACCAACGACGTCGGCGCGTTCGGACCGCTCTCGATCTATCAAATTCCGAGAGATGGGCATGACATTCGGATCAAGGGCTGGAAAGAGAACGCTACTTGGACGTTTCTTTACCGACAGTACTATTTCGAACGTGACAGGGTAATCATCGCTCCCGCGCCGGGTGAGCATGTCATCGACGCTGGCGGCTGTTTCGGTGACACCGCATTGGGTTTCGCGGATGTCGTGGGCGAGCGTGGTCACGTGTACGTTTTCGATCCGTTGCCCAAGCACTGCTCGATCATGCAAGAGGCGGTGGCGATGAATCCATCCCTGGCCCCGCGCGTGTCGATCTTTCCAGTTGGATTGTCGGATCAGGTCAATGAGTTCCCACCATTGCCCCAGGATGAAATGATCAATCCCGGCGCGCGCATCATGGGTGAAGTGCCGACGACGACGATCGACGAACTGGCGGCGCGCAACACCATACCGCAACTTGACTTCATCAAGATGGACATCGAGGGAAGCGAGCTCAGCGCGTTACAAGGTGGAGAATCCTCGATCTGCCGCTGGCGGCCAAAGCTCGCAATCTCACTCTATCATCGTCGCGAGGACTTTTTCGCAATCCCCCTTTGGATCGACTCTCTCGGCGTAGGATACCGGTTCTTCCTTGACCACTACAGCATTCACAAAGAAGAGACCGTGTTGTACGCGGCGGTATAGTCGGATCGCAACAGGTCTTGGCTTTTCGCACAGTTCGCACTGGTCGCTATCGTCGCCATGAGAGCCGCCATCATGCAGCCGTATTTCTTTCCCTATATCGGGTATTTCCAGCTCATTGCTTCGGTAGACACATTCATCATCTACGACAATATCAAGTACACGAAAAAGGGGTGGATCAACCGCAATCGCCTGTTGCGCAATGGTGCCGATGTCGTATTCACCTTGCCGGTGCGAAACGACGCCGATGTTCTCGATGTGAAGGATCGTGCGGTCGCAGACGATTTCGATCGTGGAAAGTTGCTTAATCAACTGCGCGAGGCCTACCGGAGAGCGCCATGCTTTTCGGACGCGTTCCCAGTCGTCGAAAGAGCCGTGATGTCGCCTCTGCAAAACCTGTTCGACTACATCCACAACTCAGTGCTGGAGTGTTGCCGCTTCCTCGGCATCGATACGCGTATCGTGTCTTCATCGAGCTTCAGTATCGACCCGGCACTTAGAGCGGAGCAACGCGTGATTGCGCTTTGCAAGGCGGCTGGCGCGAGCACTTATGTCAACGCTATCGGTGGCCAGGAGCTCTATTTCAGGGAAGAGTTTCTGGCGTCTGGCGTCGAACTTAAGTTTCTCAAGTCGCATGAGATCACTTACCCGCAGTTCGGCGATCCGTTCGTCCCCGCGTTGTCCATCGTCGACGTGATGATGTTCAATCCAGTCAGCAGGATCCGGGAGTTTCTCGACACTCGCTTCGAATTCATTTAGTGCGATCGCACGTAGCTTGCTGGATCATTCGAAAGTGACTGAAAACAATTCATGTTCAAATGGAAAAAACTGGGCAAGGTCTTCGACCCGCATGGATTCAAGGGTAACGCGTGGCTGAACGAATTCGCTCAGGCCCCGTGCACCCTGCTGTTTGAGGACTTCGTTCGCGTCTACTTCTCCTGTCGGCCGCCACCCGACGCGAACGGACAGTACTGCAGCTATACCGCATTCGTCGACTTGAAGCGAAGCAACCTGTTCGACGTGGTGAGGCTTGCCGCGAAGCCGATTCTTTCCCTCGGGAATGTCGGGGAATTCGACGAGTTCGGGATCTATCCCGCGTCAGTTATCCGAGACGGCAGCAGCGTTCACGCGTACTACGGTGGTTGGACGCGCTGCGAATCCGTTCCATTCAACGTCGCCATTGGTGCTGCGACGAGCGTTGATGGCGGCGAGACGTTTCGGAAGCTCGGTCGCGGCCCAGTACTGTCCTACTCCCCGGACGAGCCGTTCGTCCTGAGCGGTCCTAAGATTCGGCGATTCGGCGACCGGTGGTACCTGTTCTACATCGCAGGATGCAAGTGGAAAGAGATCGACGGTCGTCCGGAACCGGTCTACAAGATTCGGATGGCGTGGTCGACCGATGGTATGACCTGGACCAAGGCCGGCAAGGACCTGCTCGCGAGCCGCCTGGAGGAAGACGAGGCGCAAGCCAGCCCGGACGTGTACCTGTGCAACGGCCGGTACCACATGTTCTTCTGCTATCGACGCAGTGCGAACTTTCGCGGCAAGGAGAATGGCTATCGGATCGGCTACGCCGTGTCCGACGACCTGTTGCATTGGACCCGTGACGATTCGAAGGCGGGAATCGATGTGTCCGACGAAGGCTGGGACTCGGAAATGATCAGCTATCCCCACGTTTTCGGGCTCGACGGCGAGACCTACATGTTCTACCTGGGGAATCAAGTCGGTCGTGAAGGCTTCGGCATCGCCGAGCTGGAAGGAGAGCTCTAGTGCAGGCTGCGACTGCCCCGTTGAAATGGAATAAGTTAGGAAAGATCTTCGATCCGTCCCAGTTCGAACTCCCGAACCATTGCGAGCAGTTTGCGCAGTCACCGCAGGCGCTGGTCTTCGATCGTTTCGTCAGGATCTATTTCTCGTCGCGAGAACGCGATCCGCGCAACGGCAAGTATCTGAGCCACGTCTGCTTCGCGGACTTCTCGAAGGACTTTCGCCAGGTCATTGGCGTGAGCGATCGCACCGTCATCGAACTTGGCAAGCTCGGATGCTTCGACGAGCATGGCATCTTTCCGATCAACGTCCTGCGCCACAGCGGCAAGATCTACGGATACACCTGCGGATGGAGCCGTCGGACTTCGGTGTCCGTGGAAACCTCGGTGGGGCTGGCCGAAAGTGACGACGAGGGGCTCACCTTCCGCAAGCTTGGCGACGGCCCGGTGCTGACCTCGTCGTTGCACGAGCCTTATCTTGTCGGCGACGCTTTCGTACAGGTTCATGGCGATCAATTTCACATGTGGTACATCTTCGGGACCTGCGTGGAAGCGTCCCGTGGAAGGTAGCGTGCCCGAGCGCACCTACAAGATCGGTCATGCCGTTTCTCGTGATGGCCGTGGCTGGGAGAAGGAGGAGGCGCGACAAATCATTCCAGACGATCTGGATGCCGACGAGAGCCAGGCGTTGCCGACGGTGGCGCGAATCGGCGATCGTTATCACATGATCTTCTGCTACCGACAGTCCACCGATTTCAGGACCAACAAGGCACGCGGGTATCGCCTCGGTCACGCGTGGTCGCACGACTTACGGCAATGGACCCGTGACGACGAGGGCGTCGGCATCGACGTGTCGGATGCGGATTGGGACTCGGACATGCAGTGCTATCCCAACATGTTCGAATGCGACGGTCGCACCTACCTCCTCTACAACGGGAACGAGTTCGGGCGGCACGGCTTCGGCATCGCGATCCTTGAATGAACGGCGATGGAATCGAATATCACGAGGGGCGCGCCACCCAGGAGGACATCGCGGCGCATCTGGAGCAATGTGATGGTGACTTTTCCCCGGCCTTGAGCCTTAGGGTCGATATCGGCGAGTATTCGACCAAGCTCAAGGTACGAGCGAGGACTTTCGAGGCGTGGGCGCGCAATGTGCTAGTCGGGCTGGTCGCCGCGTACATGAGCGATACCGGTACGCGCATCGGCTACATCAGCAGCGTGAGCGTCATCGGGGAATTCACGGGCCGTGGCATCGCGCTGGCGCTGCTCGAGCGGTGCCGTGACAGCGCGCGGGCACGAGAGAGTGTGAAGCACTACGGTTGAAGGTCAGCCAGGAGAGCGAGCGAGCGATCCATTTGTACGAGAAATTCGGGTTTTCGGAAATCGAACGTGAGGGGAGCAACGTGGTGATGGAACTGAAACTCCGCGATGGTCGCCAACCATGACGACTGAACGCGACTACAACCTCGAACTTGCCGACGTGGCGGGCAGCAAGTACGCGTACAACTTCGATTTCGACGTCATGCATCCGACTGATGCTGAGGTCGTTCCGACCGTTCCTCCGGCCGGGCAACTGCCTCGAGCTTGGTAGCTTCAAGGGCGACTTCACCCGCCGGCTACTGGCGCACTTCGACGATATTACCTGTGTCGAGGCGTCGGACCAGGCGATCGAGGCAGCACGGAAGCAGGTGGGCGGCAAAGTCAAGTTCGTGAACGCGCGCTTCGAGACCGCCCAGCTGCCCGTCACCTACGACAACATCGTCCTCACCCACGTGCTCGAACATCTCGACGATCCGGTTGCCGTCCTCGGACGCATCAATCGCGAGTGGCTCGCGCCGAGCGGGGCGGCTTTTTCTGGTTTGTCCCAACGCAAATGCACCGTCACGGCAGATCGCGGTGATGATGGGGCTTATCTCTCACAATGCTGCGGTGACGCCGGAGGAGGCCGTCCACGGCCACCGCTGTACCTATTCGCTGGATACGCTCGAGCGTGACGCGGTCGCGGCGGGCCTCGAAGTCCGTTCCGTTCCGGGATTTTCTTCAAGGCCCTCGCCAATTTCCAGTGGGATCGGCTGCTCAAGACGGACATCATCTCGAAGGAGTACTTGGAAGGTTGCTACAAACTGGGCCAGCGCTACCCGGACCTGTGTTCGAGCATTTTTCTGATGTGCGAACGCGGGCGCGTGACCTGCAGAACGTCACACCTTGCCCGAACCGAGGTGGCAGCGGTAGCGAACGAGATTCCAATGGATCGATGTCCGCGTTGTGACCGACCCCGTCGGCAGCACCACCACCCGCTCCGCCACGCAGGTCGTGTTCGGAAGGACCATCCCGGCGTGCGGATAGTAGGCACTTATACGGCTGCATGTTGTGGCAGCCCGGCCAGAAGTATTTGCGGGCGAGAATGTTCTCGGCGTGCAGGATCTCGACGATCCGATCGCGTGAGACTGGGAAGTAGGGCGCGACTTCCACGACGACGTACTGGTAGTTGTTCCGCTCCGATTCGTCGTACTGGAGCACGCTCAGGCCGGGAATCGACGCGATCGCTTCGCGGTAGCAGTGATAGTTGCGACGATTCAGCGCGACGAATTCATCCAGGTCTTCGAGGTTGGTAAGGCCCATCGCCGCGGCGATCTCGGTCATCTTCCCGTTGGTTCCCGGATAGATCACGTTGTCGTAGCCCGAGAATCCGAAGTTGCGCATCAGGCGCATCTTCTCGGCGAGCGCGTCGTCGTTGGTGACGACCGCGCCGCCCTCGAAGGTGTTGAAGAATTTCGTCGCGTGGAAGCTGAACACCTCGCACTCGCCGAAACCGCCGAGCAGCTTGCCGTCCGAGCGGCAGCCGAATCCATGCGAGGCGTCGAACATCAGACGCAGGTTGTGCTCCTTGGCGATCGCCTCGAGCTCCTTGACCGGCGACGGCGCGGCCCCAGAGGTGGACGCCGATGATGCCGGTGGTCCGCGGCGTGATCATGCGCCAGACCGCGGCCGGATCCAGGTTGTGCGTCGCCGGGTCGATGTCGGCGAAGATCGGCGTGATCTCCTGCCACTGCAGCGCGTGCGCGGTGGCGATGAAGGTGTACGACGGGACGATGACTTCGCCCTTCAGGTCCAGCGCGCGCGTCGCGATTTCGAGCGCGATCGTGCCGTTGCACATCGCAACGCAGTGCTTGACGCCGAGGAACGTCGGCGATCGCGCCGCTCGAATTCCTGCGCGATCGGTCCGTTGTTGGAAAGCCAGCCGCTGTCCAGGATGTCGGACGCGCGCTGCAGAAAGCGCTTGTGGTTGCCGATGTTGGGCCGGCCGACGTGAAGCGGCTCGGCGAACATCGGCGGCGCGCCGTTGATCGCGAGGTCGGCGGCCGACTTGACCGACTTGTAGGTGAGGCCTCGACGTCCTTGACCAGTTTCATCGATGTGCCTTCGCTGGCGATCGGCGCGCTCGCGAGCGAGCCATCGCTCACGCCCGCCCGCTGCTGCCAAACCCGCCACTACCCCTTTGGCTTTCATCGAAGTCCTCCGCCTCGACAAAGGATGCCTGAACCACAGGAACAAGCACAAGTTGGGCCAATCTCTCCATGGGCTTCGTTTGAGCTCGAACGCGGTGCTGCCCGGTTCCAGCAACTCACCATCAGCTGTCCCTGGTAATCCGAGTCGATCAGCCCGACCAGATTGCCCAGGACGATCCCATGCTTGTGACCGAGTCCTGACCGAGGAAGGATCACCGCGGCCAGGCCCGGGTCGCCGATATGGATGGCGACTCCCGTCGGGATCAGCTCGGTCTGGCCGGGCTGCAGCGTGATCGGCGCATCGATGCAGGCGCGCAGGTCCATGCCGGCAGAGCCGGGGGTTGCGTAGGCCGGAAGGTGGGGGCGGATACGCTCGTCGAGAACCTTGAGGGCGATGGTTGCCGTTGTCACTGATGGTTCCTCGTTGGTTTACCGGATGAGCGACGTCGTGGGTCGGTCGGCGCGGGGCTTGTTGAACGAATATTTTATCGATGATATATTGTAATACATATGTGATCGATAGGAAAAGCGTATGACAACGGTGACTGTCTCCCCAAGTTCCAGGTTGTTATCCCGCGCGATGTGCGTAAGGCACTCGGGATCAGCGCCGGGCAGAAGGTTCAAGTTGTTGCCCTGGGCGACCGGATCGAATTCATCTTGGTCAAGCCGCCCCAGGCCATGCGTGGATTTCTGCGCGGCATCGAGACCACCGTCAAGCGCGAGAAAGATCGCGTGTGAATCTCGTCGACTCGTCGGGTTGGCTCGAATACTTTGCCGACGGCAAGAACGCAGGTTTCTTCGCGCCTGCGATCGAGAACACCAAACTTCTGGTTGTCGCATCGATCAATTGCTATGAGGTATTCAAGCGCATCGCTCAGCAGCGCGACGAAAACTCGGCAATGCAAGCAATCGCGGTCATGCGGCAAGGGACGGTCGCAGATCTTTCGCCAGACCTGGCCGTGATAGCCGCGAGGATTGCACTTGAGTTGAAATTGCCGTTGGCCGACAGTGTCATTCTGGCGACGGCGCGTGGTCTCCGCGCGACGGTCTGGACTCAGGACTCCGACTTCGAGGGTATCGACGGAGTCAAGTTCATCGCAAAACGCTGATCGACTCGCCGCTCACGAACTATCGCTGCGGTAGACGTTGCGCAATCTCGCAACCAGGACACGCGCCAGCGCCAGTTTGTCCATTCGCAGAACAGCCCAGCATCATGGCCAATGAACTCGAATGTCGAGTGAGTATTCAGCAATCCGTACGCCGAAACTCGATATGGAAAAGTCTCTTGTAGAAAAGGTATGTAGGACCGATTGGCAAACTGCCAAGTGGATGCGCTGGCGAACGTTCAATCGACTCATGGACCGTGCAACCCTGCTAACCGCGGACTATTACTGGCTATACTTCGGCCGGCGATCCGATCCGAATCGGTTCGTAACGTGATGGATCATTCCGTGTTTGGCAAAAAATCGCATAAATCTGCGTCGCCCGTCGCTGGCACAGGCGAGGCCCTCC
Organism: uncultured beta proteobacterium; assembly: GCA_963726915.1. GTDB lineage: Bacteria > Pseudomonadota > Gammaproteobacteria > Burkholderiales > Casimicrobiaceae > PALSA-1003. The sequence continues at coordinate 75,202 of CAVSEA010000025.1, read as the reverse complement.
GAGCCTCGACCAGAAGGGGCCGATCGATCACGATCGCGCATCACTTGTGCGACGGTATCTCGGAATCCTCAAAAGTTCGCTGCTGAACGAGCTTTACATCGAGCTCGAAGCGAGGCTTCTGTACATCTTCTACCAAAGCGCCAATGGCGCACCGATCTCGCGCGAGGTCGTGCAAGACATACGTGCCCAGCGGCCAGACCTCATTGAGTATCTTGCGCAGCAGCGCGAGGTGGGCAACATCGCTTATCTGTTTACCGAAACCAATCAGACGGCGTACCCAAGCACTATAACTTGCGCGACGTTTGCGAATTTTCGCACACGATGATCGGCCGGCTTCGGCTCGGATAGTCTGGAACGATGCTTGGACGCCGTGCGCGTGGATCGTGTTCCCGGCGATCTCATCGAGACGGGCGTCTGGCGCGGTGGCGCTTGCATCTTCATGCGCGGATACCTGGAAGCGTACGAGATGGGCGAACGGCGCGTCTGGGTCGCTGATTCGTTCCAGGGATTGCCCAAGCCGACGCATCCAGCTGACGAGGGATTTGACTACAGCCGCGAGAATGCACCGAACTTCGCCATTTCGCTCGACGAAGTCAAAAACAACTTCAGACGTTATGAGCTCCTGGACGACCGCGTCGTATTTCTTGAAGGGTGGTTCAAGGACACGCTGCCCCGCGCTGCGGTGCAGAAGTTGGCGCTAATACGCCTGGACGGCGATCTCTATGAGTCGACAATGGATGCGCTGACGCACCTTTACGACCGACTTAGTCCGGGCGGATTTGTTATCGTCGATGACTACATCGTGGAGCCGTGCGCGAAGGCCATCGCGGAGTTTCGGCTTCCCGGCACATCGACGATGTTCTCGTGCCAATCGATGCGCAAAGCGTTTATTGGAGAAAGAGCTGAGCGCGCGAATGCAGGCCGAGGGTAGATCGCGTGAAATATGAACTACTTAGTCTCGAGGCGATCGCGTTGGTCGCTGCCCGCTAGCCAATGGATCGTCACGCGTTTGCCGATACCCGTATAGGAAGGTCACGTTAATCCGCCGATTCGTGTAGCCGTCCCGAAACTTGTAGGAGTCGGTTTTGTGGAACAGGTCGGAATTGAAAATCACTACCCTGTTCTGCTTGTGGGGCACTGTGAGCGCATTTGCCCCCGATGCTCGAGAAATCGCCGGATGCGATCGGTATCGCCATTGTATTCGTCAAAATTCCAATCCAGCGGCGCCTCCTTGTCCCACACCACCAGTCCTCCTGATTCAGGATTCAGGTTCGCTTCGTCTGGTGTCAACCAGAAGTTCACATTGACCGCCGCAAAATCGGCGTGTTCGTGGATTCCGGAGCGTTCGCTGTCGTATTTGTAACCCCAGAGACGGGTAAGCTTGTGATTCGCCAAAAATCCCTGGCAGTGCTCGCGGCAACTCAGCGGCGATTTGGGCAAGCAGAGGGCAGATGAAGCCATCTTCCAGCGAACCACCGACGTACCCATGCGCGTATTGAGAATCGAACCAGAACGTGGACTCCACGCAGAACTTCCTAAGACTCGCCAGTGCCTCGGGAACCAGAAAATCGTCGACGTACGTTACGCCAGGGCGATTGCGAAAATAGTCTTCCTGAATTGCCCGCGCATCGAGGCGCGGGTTGACAGCGCCGCCGGGGAGCGCTGGAGCATCGTAGAAGTTAAGCAGCCGGTTGTAGACGGGCGCGGCGTCTGCCTGCAGGGCCAGAGGAAATGAAACGACAGGCGCTCGCCGGAATTCCGGTTCCAACTGCACGATCGCTCGGTTGAGCGCCAAGACCGCGGTCTGATAGCTGTCGGATATCAGTCCTCGATCGATCAAGTGTCCAAGTTGCTCGATATCGTGCACCAGCTTCGCATGGGACGTTCCCGAGAACAGCTGCGTCAAGGCAGGATCGGTTTTGCCCGGTGCGCGGCGCAAGCGCATGGCCTCCTGAAGGGGAACGATCGCCTTATCCAAATGGCCCTGCAGTTTGTGAAAATTGCCGATGTTGTAGTGCGCCTGCCACAGGTTCGCGTCGAGCGTCGCGCCCGTCAAAGCACGAGAGCGCCTGGTCCATCTGAGCCATTTCTGCAGAGCGGAACCCAAGATTGCAAAGGGTCTTCGGAGAGCTAGGATTCAACCGCAATGAAGTCTCATAGCTCTCGATCGCCTCCTCAAGCTCGCCGGCGTCCTCCAGCATGTAGCCGAGTTTATTGTGCAGGGAGGCGTCGCTCGAATTTAGCGCGATCGCGGCGCGAATCAGCCTGATTCCATCGCTAAATTCGTGACGCTGCAACGCAATATCACAGATCGACTGCAAAGCCTCAGCATCGGCAGGCTCAGCTTCCAGAATCTTAACGCAAAGAGCATGCGCCTCATCGGCGTGGCCCGCCTCTACAAGATGCGCGACCCGCACGGCTACGTCTGTCTGAGGCAACGGGCGGCTTCGCGTGCGCGAAGTTGCCATTCTTCTGATGATTGATTTAAGCACGTCGAATGGGGAATCAGAAGGACTGAAATTATGTGATCGCCTCCCGATTGCCTAGGCATTCACCGCCACTTGAAACGTCGTGACGATTGGTTGCCCCGACGTCTCCAGCGGAAATTCCTCCAAAAATAGCTCCGTCGCTTCGCGAAGATTCGCAAGCGCTTCCTCCATTGATTCGCCCTGCGTTGTGGTACCCGTTTCGGGATTCAGCGCCGTAAATCCGCCTTCTGCCGAGGGAATGAGGACTGCGGTAAGCAACATGAGCAGCTCCAATCGCGCCGAAAGCTTGATTATGGCTCAACGCGAGACTTAAGCGTCTGAATGGGGAGCCGCTCCATCGCCCGCGCCATATCGGCAGCGCGCATCAGTTGCGAAGGCGCACAGAAGTGAAATACGTCTACTATATAAACCTTATATAGGCGATCTTGGAGACCCGCATGCTTGCATTCAAGCTCACGACCATCGGCTCATCCATTGGATTCATTCTTCCCAAGGAAGTCAGGGATCGGCTCAAGGTGAAAAAGGGCGACACGCTGTTCCTGACCGAAATGCCCGAGGGCGGCTACAGGCTCACGCCCTATAACCCCGATTTCGAACGGCAAATGCGACTCGCAGAGGAAGTAATGCGCGCCGATCGCGACATGCTCCGTGCCCTTGCGAAGTGAAGGCTTGGCGCTGGATTGATGCCGATGTGGTCATCGCCGTCCATGATCGTCAATTGGCGGAGCATGGGGGGGCGCAGGAACACGCAATTGGGCAGCCGTAGAGGCGGCGCTGGCCCGGCCGAAAAACATCGCGGCATACGGCGGCCGCGATGCGGCAACGTTGGCCGCGGCGTACGCGTGGGGTATCGCCGCCAATCACGGTTTCGCTGATGGCAATAAGCGCACGGCCTGGGTCGCCGCGCGCCTGTTTCTCGCCGACAATGGTTACGTACTAGCGTTTGATCAGCTGGAGGCGGTCACAAATCATGCGCGATGTTGCTGCCAAGACAATGACCGAAGAGCAGCTTGCCAACTGGTTTCGCAAGCGGCTTGCGTGAACGCTAGCGTGCGCGGGTATTTACCCGTTCGCCGTCGCGGGCGGTGGCCGGTCAGGGTGCTGTCAGCGCTTCAGCCGCCCCGCAATCTCCCCGACCAGCGCACGCGCCAGCGCCAGCTTGCCCATCCGCGGCAACGCGTGCGCCCCGGCGTCGTCCAGCAGCGTCACTTCGTTCTCGTCCTTGCCCAGCGCATCCTGCGCGCGATTGGCGATCAGCAGCGGTACTTTCTTGCGCCGGCGTTTGGCGTCGGCGTTGTTCATGACGTCGTCGGTTTCGGCCGCGAAGCCGACGCAGAACGGCGGCTTGGGCCGCGCCGCGACACGCGCCAGGATGTCGATGGTGGGCTTGAGTTCCAGTGTCAGCGCGGCGTCCGACTTCTTGACCTTGGACGAGTGGGCTTTGACCGGTGCGTAATCCGCCACTGCCGCAACCGCGATGAAAATGTCCGTCGAAGCAACGCGCGCGTCGACCGCGGCGGCCATGTCCGCTGCACTGATGACATCCTCACGCGTCACGCCCGCCGGCGTGGCCAGCGTCGTCGGCCCGGCCACCAGCGTCACGACCGCGCCCGCTTCGGCGCACGCCTGCGCCAGCGCGAACCCCATTTTTCCCGAACTCGAATTGGTGATGCCGCGCACGGGATCGATCGCTTCGAAGGTGGGACCTGCGGTGAGCAGCACGCGCTTGCCGGCCAGATGCTTCGGCTGCGCCGACGCAATCAACGCAGCGAGAATCTCCTCGGGCTCGAGCATGCGGCCGTCGCCGATCTCGCCGCACGCCTGGTCGCCGCTGCCGGGGCCTGCGATATCGACACCGTCGGCGCGAATCTGCGCGACGTTGCGTTGCGTCGCTGCCGCCGACCACATCTGACGATTCATCGCCGGTGCGACCAGCAGGCTGCAGTCGCGCGCCAGGCACAGCGTCGACAGCAGATCGTCGGCCTCGCCATGCGCCAGCTTGGCGATGAAATCGGCGGAGGCGGGCGCGACCACGATCGCATCGGCGTGCCGCGACAGGTCGATGTGACCCATCGCGTTGGCCGCGCCGGAATCCCACAGATCGGTGAGCACCGGATTGCCCGAGAGCGCCTGCAAGGTCATCGGCGCGATGAACTTGGTCGCCGCCTGCGTCATGACGACGTCGACCGCGATGCCTTCCTTGACCAGCAGCCGAGTCAGTTCCGCCGCCTTGTACGCAGCGATGCCGCCGGTGATGCCGAGCACGACTCGGCGCAGCGGTCGGGCAGAAATGCTTGTGGTCATCCGTTTGGTTGATTCGGGCAGGGCGTGTCGCAGTTTAATATGCCCCGAGGCATGGGTACATAGCGATTACGGAGGGGTTGGGCGACATCATGCGCATTGCGGATTGGCCCGTGGACGAACGACCGCGCGAGCGTTTGCTCAAGCTGGGTCCCGGCGCGCTGTCGGAGGCCGAATTGCTGGCGATCTTCCTGCGCACCGGCATCGCGGGGAAGAGCGCCGTCGAGCTCGGTCGCGATCTGCTGCAACACTTCGGCGGCTTGCACCGGCTGTTCGCGGCGTCGCTCGAAGACGTCTCGGCGGTTCGAGGATTCGGTCCCGCCAAATACGCGCAGCTGCAGGCGGTCGTGGAGATGGCGCGCCGGTCGTTGTCCGAGCAGATCGGCGAGCGCGACGCGATGACCTCGCCGCGCGCCGTCCGTGAATTCCTGAGCCTGTTGCTCGGCAGTCGTCCGCACGAAGTCTTCGTCGTGCTGTTTCTCGATTCGCAAAACCGGCTGCTGCTGTCGGAAGAGTTGTTTCGCGGCACCTTGACCCAGACCAGCGTGTATCCGCGCGAGGTGGTCAAGTCCGCGTTGCGCCACAATGCGGCGGGAGTGATCTTTGCCCACAACCACCCGTCCGGGGTCGCCGAGCCGAGCCGCGCGGACGAGCTGCTCACGCAGACCCTGAAGCAGGCGCTCGCGCTGGTGGAAATCAAGACGCTCGACCACTTCATCGTCGCGGGCACCCGCACCGTGTCGTTTGCCGAGCGGGGATTGCTGTAGGACGAGCCTGTTCGTCCGCAAGAACCTTCGCCTGATGCCCTTGTTTCCATCCGTTGTTGTAGCTACAATAACCTGTGCGAGTCACCTTCGATCCAGCGAAGCGTGACGGCACGCTGAGGGATCGCGGCCTGGACTTCGATGACGCTGCTTTGGTGTTTGAGGGCACCACTGTTGACATCGAAGACACGCGCAAGAGCTATGGCGAACCGCGATTCATTTGTTACGGCATGCTTTGCGGCCGTTTGGTTGTTATTGGATATACCCCTCGAGGCGATACCCGCCACGTCTTCAGCATGCGAAAGGCCAATGATCGTGAGAAAACCCGCCTCGCGCCGTACTTCAAAGTCTGATCTCGCTGTGGTCGATGCGCATGTGATTCGGCCACACGAATACAAGGAATTGCCCGAAGTTACCGAGCAGGACCTGGCGCGCGCGGTCGTGAACAAGGGCGGGAGGCCAAGGTCGCCGAACCCGCGGAAGCTCATTTCAATTCGGTTGCCTACCGATGTTATTGAACGCTGGAAGGCTACAGGCCCGGGTTGGCAAACCCGGATCGCCGCTCGGTTAAGCAAGGTGCGATAGCGCACTCGACACTTTGCCGGCCTGATTTGGGAGTGGGCGGGTGGTGCGGTTGCCCTGCTGTAACTTTTAAGTTACAAGGACCCTCTTTGCTCCTGTGTGGTGGCGACAGGCGTCGGCAGGCGGCGGACTTGCCCGCGCGGTTCGATATTTGCGAGAGTTTTAAGGAACGAAAGATGACGTCTACCCTGAAGCACGATGATTACATGCGCGAACGCCTGGGGGACGCGGCCTTCGCGGCCGAATATCTACAAGCCGCGCTCGACGAGGGCGAGCCGTCCGTCCTGTTGCTCGCGCTGCGCCGCGTTGCCGAGGCGCGCGGCGGCATTGCGCGACTTGCCAGCGCGACCGGACTGGCGCGCGAAGCGCTCTACCGCACATTGAGCAAGACGGGCAATCCGCGGCTTTCCAGCCTCGCGGCGATTCTCGGTGCGACGGGATTCAGGCTGGCGATTGTGCCAGCAGAAGTGCGCGACCGGAGAAGCAGGCGCGCGATCGCGGGCGACAAGCGCCAAGTCCTCTGAAAGCAACATGGCAGCAGACCAGGGCCAGGAACGCAGTCCCCCGGTCAGAGCGAGTTTGCGTACAGAACTTGAGTAATTCGCCATTTGACGTTATCATCCAAGGCTGTCGTAAATTCAACGAGTTGGAGCGGGCCATGGCTCGAGTCTGTCAAGTCACCGGGAAGCACCCGATGGTGGGGAACAACGTTTCCCACGCCAATAACAAGACCAAGCGCCGGTTCCTGCCGAACCTGCAGCGCCGCCGCTTCTGGGTCGAAAGCGAGAACCGCTGGGTCAACCTGCGTTTGACCAATGCGGCGCTGCGCACCATCGACAAGAAGGGCATCGACGTCGTCGTTGCCGAGCTGCGCGCTCGCGGCGAGCACGTCTAATCGCTGACGCTATCGGAGCATTGCCATGCGCGAAAAGATCAAGCTGGAATCATCGGCCGGCACCGGCCACTTCTACACGACGTCGAAGAACAAGAAACTGATGCCGGAGAAGATGGAGATCAAGAAGTTCGATCCCGTCGCCCGCAAGCACGTCATGTACAAGGAAACCAAACTCAAGTGACGTCGGACCAAGCCGCGCATCGCGCGGCTTAGGGCCCGACGTCATCCCCGCGAAAGCGGGGATCCAGGTTCGCAGCGCCCAAGAGTCCAACGAACGTCATCCCCGCGAAAGCGGGGATCCAGGTTCGCAGCGCCCAAGAGTCCAACGAACGTCATCCCCGCGAAAGCGGGGATCCATGTTCGCAGCGCCCAAGAGTCAACGAACGTCATCCCCGCGAAAGCGGGGATCCATTTTCGCAATCGCACATAGATACAAACTTGGATTCCCGCTTGCGCGGGAATGACGAAATCTCGCGTTCGCGGGAACGACGACAACAAAAAGCCCGCCAACCGGCGGGCTTTTGCATTGCGCCGTCTCGCGCTGATGCGTTAGGCGTAGCTTCGCAGGCGACGCGAGAAGTTCTGCAGCGGCACGATGCCGCTCGCGTCGGCGCGATGACACCAGTCCTGCAGTCGGGCGAGCAACTGCTCGCGCGAATCGTTGGAGCGCGCCCACAGCATGGTCAATTCCTGCCGCATCGCGTACAGGGTCTTGAGCGCCTTGCTGTGCTCCAGCGTCGATGCGAGCCGGGCGCGGTCGCTCTCGGGAAGCTGAGTCTGGTCGGCGTGGAACCAGTGGCGCAGACGCCGCAGGCTCGGCACGTCGCTGGTCAATTCGCCGCGCCGTGCGCGTTCACGCAGGCTCGCCGCTTCGACCACGTAGGCCTGCTTCAGCGAACGGGCATAGCTCGTGAGTACCGCGTAACGGTGCGTGATCACCGACTGCAACGTATCGAGGTCGGCCTGCAACTTTGCGCGATCGAACTTGAGCTGCGGCGCAAGCTTGCGAACCTTGGCCAACCCGAGCAATTCCAGTGTGCGGATGTACATCCAGCCGATGTCGAGTTCGTACCACTGCGACGACAGCCTTGCCGACGTGCCGTACGCATGATGATTGTTGTGCAGCTCCTCGCCGCCGATGATGATGCCCCATGGCACCACGTTGCGGCTCGCGTCTTCGCAGGCGAAGTTGCGATAGCCCCAGTAGTGGCCGATGCCGTTGATGATGCCCGCCGCGGTGACCGGGATCCACGCCATCTGGACCGCCCAGATTGTGGCGCCGATCGGCCCGAACAGCACGAGGTTGATCACGAGCATCAGTCCGACGCCCTGCCACGAATAAGGCGTGTAGACGTTGCGCTCCAGCCAATCGTCGGGCGTGCCGATGCCGTATTTTTCCAGCGTTTCGGTATTCTTGGATTCGTCCCGGTACAGCTCGGCGCCTTCCAGCAGCACCTTCTTGATGCCGCGAGTCTGCGGGCTGTGCGGATCTTCCGGCGTCTCCACCTTGGCATGATGCTTCCGATGGATGGCGACCCATTCCTTGGTCACCATGCCGGTCGTCATCCATAGCCAGAACCGGAAAAAATGGCCGACAACGGGATGCAGGTCCAGTCCCCGATGCGCCTGGCTGCGATGCAGATAGATGGTGACGGCGGCGATCGTGACGTGCGTCAGCGCCAGCGTTACCACGATATAACCCCACCACGGCAGTGGCATCAGGCCGTTGGCAAGGAGTGAAAGCGGGTCAAAGGTCATGGTTTCTTGTAATAGGCATGCAACCGCCGGCACTCGGTTTGCGGGCCGGCTTCGCAACTGCCGCGCATTTTACATGAACCGAGGCCATGCGGGCGGCTATCAAAATAATATCGCTTTAAATCAATGTGTTATAATTCTCAAGGCGCACTGCTTTGCTGTCCTCCAGATGCGGGCGACGCTGCGTTTCCCAAGTCCAGTACCCGAATATCCCGCCTGGGATAAGGGATTTTGATCCCTTGGGTGCCGAATGCCTTCCAGATGGCCACATACAGCGAGGAGCGCAGGTCGCCCTGGCCCTTCTCCGGGTCGTTGATCCACACAGAAAGTTCGAGGTCGATGCCGCTTTCCGCGAAACGCAGCACGGAAACGACAGGAGGCGCCGGCGCGCGCAGCACGCGCGGCTGGTCCAGCGCGATCTGTTGGACGAGTCGCAACGCCAGGTCGAGATCGCTGTCGTAGCTGATCTGGATAGGCAGCGCAAGCCGCGCCTCCCGGCTCGAGTACGAGTGATTCAGCACCGTGGTCGTTGCCAGTATTTCGTTGGGCACGATCGCCTCGATCCCGTCGAGGCTGCGCACGACGACGTAGCGCGACGTGAGCTTGGTGACCACGCCGAAGCGATTGTCGACGGTAATCATGTCGCCGAGGCGAATCGACCGGTCGAGCAGGATGGTGAAGCCGGCAATGTAGTTGCTGGCGAGCTTCTGCAGGCCCAGGCCGATGCCCACGCCCAGCGCGCCGCCGAATACCGACAGCACCGTCAGGTCGATGCCCAGCAGCGGCAAGGAGATCAGCACGCCGACCACGAGCAACACTGCGCGGAAGAACTTGGCCATGACCACGCGCGCGTTGCGGTCCACGTTGGGCATGCCCAGGATCCATTGCTCGATCAATCCGGAGATCCACAGCGAAATCATCAGCGCAAGCATGACGATCACTGCGTCGCGGCCGAGGTCGCGCAGGTTGATGGTCGAGCGGCCGATGGTGAGTTCGGCCGCCTCGAGGGTACTGAGAATTTCCTGGGTGATGCCGAGGTAGTACAACAGCAGCAAGCCCCAGATCGCGAAGCTGACCGTGCGCTCGGACAGCGGCAGTGGATTGTTGTCGCCGAAGAGATTGCGCAACGCGTATACGCAGAGGCGAATGACCGCGAGTGCGATGACCAGCGGGATCGCAATGGGAAAGAACGCCGAAGTGTGAAACTGCGGCACCGCGCCGTACACGAGCAGCAACAGCGCCAGCGTGGTCAGCGGGAAGACCAGGCGATTGACGCTGCCCGCGCCGATTTTCGCCATCTTGGAATTGCCATGGCTCGAAACGTGCAGGCGGTGATCGACCGCCCAACCAACGGCGAAACACGCCAGGATCGCACCGAGTTCGATCCAGCCATTTTGGCTGGCGAGAGCAGTCTGGATGCGCTCGAGGTTCAGCGGGGCGACCATCGGCCGATTCTAGCGCAAGGGCGTCGCGCCGGCCTTGAGGCGGGACCAGTTGTCGCGGTAAGCCTGCGCGACCGCCGGGTTGTCGCGCAGAACGATGACGTTCTCCGCGTTGCTGCGCTGCGCGGCGATCGTGAAATTGTAGCTGCCCGTGATCGTCGTCGCGCGCGGCGCTTCGGCGTCGATCACGATCACCTTGTTGTGCGCTGCCTGGAACCTGCCGTTGAGCCACACTTCCACGCCGCCCGCCGCAAGGTCCGCGAGCACGTTCTGCGGCAGGGCGCGCGCCTGCTCGCGATCGGCAATCACCTGCACCACCACCCCGCGCTGGTGCGCACGCACCAGCGCCCGCGCGATCGCCCTGTCCGTGAAGCTGTACGCCAGCATCACCACTTCGTGTCGCGATTGATCGATCTCGCCGATGATGAGCCGGTCGATCCGGTCTCCCGGCGTGAAGGCGATGTCGACACTGCCGACGCCCGGATAGTGCTTGCCGATCGACGTGTCGGCGACCGCGACATGGGCCACGACCAGTGCGACCAACGCCAGTAGAGCGATGGCGCACGACCGGCGCCGCTGCGCCGGGATCACGTGCGTTCCAGCACGGCCGCGAAAAAGCCGTCGCAGCCGTGACGATGCGGATAGAGCTTCAGCAGCGGGCCGGTGTCGAGCGCGACCTTCGCTTTCGCGAGTTCCGCGGCGGCGTTGCCGAGCGTGAACTCCGGATGCGTGGCGAGAAAAGCTTCGACGATCGCTTCGTTTTCCTCGGGCAATACGCTGCAGGTGGCGTAGACGATGCGGCCGCCGCTTTTCACCATGTGCGCGGCGGCAGCCAGGATGCGTGCCTGCTTCGCGCTGAGTTCGACGAGGCCCGCCGGCGTCTGCCGCCACTTCAGGTCCGGATTGCGGCGAAGCGTGCCGAATCCGCTGCATGGCGCATCCACCAGCACGCGGTCGATCTTCCCGGCCAGCCGCTTGACGTGGGTATCGCGCTCATTCTGGATCAACACCGGCTGCACGTTGGACAGGCCCGAACGCGCGAGCCTGGGCTTGAGGCGCGCGAGCCGTCGCGACGACACGTCGAAGGCGTAGACGCGCCCTTGCGAGCGCATCAGCGCGCCGAGCAGCAGCGTCTTGCCGCCGGCGCCCGCGCAGAAGTCGACCACCATGTCGGTGCGCCTCGGTGCAACCAGCAAACCCAGCAACTGGCTACCGTCGTCCTGCACTTCGATGGCTCCCGACTTGAACAGGGGGTGCTGCTGCAACGCCGGTCGACCTTGGATGCGCAGGCCTAGCGGCGAGTACGGTGTCGGTGCTGCGACGATGCCGGACGCGGCCAGCGCGGCTTGCGCTGCTTCGCGCTGGATCGACAGCGGATTGATCCGCAGATCCAGCGGCGCGGGCGACAGCCACGCGCGCGTCAATGCATCGCGTTCGGCGGCGGGATAGGCGGTGCAGAGTCGTTCCCACAGCCAGTCGGGTAGTTCCGCCGTTTCCGCGTCCGACAGCGCGGGCTTGCGCGCACGGAAGGCGCCTGCCCAGGTGCGTTCCTCGGCGGTCAACGCGCCTTCGAGTTCGCGCAGGCTCAGGCCGAGTTCGCGCAGCGCGACGGCAACCGCGAGCCGGCGCGGTGCGCTCGATTCCGCCTGGGCGCAAAGCGAGCGCAGCCGGCGCAGCGTCGCGAACACGCCATCGGCGACGAATGCGCGATCGTGTTGGCCGAGCTTGGCGTGGCGACGAAAGAAGTGGTGGAGTGCCGTGTCCGCGGGTTCGGTCAACGGCAACACCGCGGCGAGCGCGTCGGACAGCGCTCCGAGCTGGCTGGCGCGCACGCCTCGAGGCGGCTCCGCGCCGCTTGCATGGTGTCCCCCGTGCGGCGCTGCGCGCCGCTCCCCCCGAAGGGGGCGCGCGCCTTGGGGCGGCCCTTCGGCGCTCATTGCCGCGCGACGGTTTCGTCGACGCGGATGCTGTCGAGTAGCAGTTCGACGGTGGCGCGCGCGTTGGACAGCCGCACTTTCACCGCCACGAAGCGCAACGAAGGTGCGAGCCACACCTGCGCGTCGAGCTGACCGTCACCGCTCTCGCGTCGCCAGATCTGCGTTTCGACATCGCCGAAAGGAAGCGCCACGGTTTCGGTCCCGTCGCGCCGGAACCCGTAGTGGTACACCTTGCGCGTGGTCGCGATGTTGAACTGCATTTCATCGGCCTCCGGCGGCGCGAAGTAGAACTGCCAGAGCACGACCAGCGGATCGAAGGTCGGCAGCTCCAGCGGCGCCGACTTGTCGTCGTTGAGCAGCACGATCCCGCTTTCCCAATCGAAGATCGCCGACTCCCGGCGATCCTTGCTCGTTCCGGTGCGCGCGATGCTGAAGTTCGTCGGCTGCAGGCCCGTCGGCGTGATCGTGCCCACGCTCGTGGCGCGGCCCTGGCCCGGGAAGAAGAGCGACGCGAGGCCACGCGCCTCGGCGATCGTGGTGATCGAGTAGTCGTTGCCCGCGTGATCGAGCCGGTAGACGGCCTGGCCGATGAGAAAGCCGTGGGTGCCGAGAAACGCGTTGTAGGACAGGTCGACGCGTGGTGGCAGTTTCTTCGCGGGCAGCGCGGGTTCGGGGGCGGCGGCTGCCACCGGTTCGTCGATGGGAGGCGCCGGCGCTTCGGCGACGGCTGGTTCCGGCTCCGGTGTCGCGACCGGCTCGGGCTCCGGGGTTGCCACCGGCTCCGGAACGACGGTGGCCGACGGTGCTTGCGCCGTGGCGACGGGCGCGACGCGTTTTTTAGGCTTGGGTTTGGGTGCGATCGGTTGCGCGGAAGGGGCGGGGGGCGCCGGCAACTCGGTGATCGCCACGGCCAGCGGTGGCGAGACCGCAGGATCGTCCTCCATGTGGATCGGCCATTGCGTCAGCGCCAGATGCGCCAGCAGCGACAGCGCCAGCGCGATCAGCAGCACGCCGCGGCGATTGCGGGCCGGAGCGCGAAGCGGGTTTGCGAAGCCGTTGGCGTGGGCGGTCGTCATGATGTGCGGTGCGGTCGGTGGCGGTCGTGTCAGTCGGCGACGGGCGCCGTCAACACCGAAACGTTGGCCACAGTGCCCTTAACGCGCACCGCCGCGCCCGCGCTGACCAGCCGCTCCGCGCAGAACCAGCGTACGGCTGACGCGAGGATGCGATGCTCGACCTCGAGTACGCGCGCTGCGAGCGTCGCTTCGGTGTCGTCATCATGCACCGCGACGGCACCTTGCGCGATGATCGGCCCGTGATCGACCGTTGCGGTCACGAAGTGCACGGTGCAGCCGTGAATCCTGACGCCATCGGCCAGCGCGCGCCGGTGGGTGTGCAGGCCAGGATACGCGGGCAGCAGCGAGGGATGGATATTGATGAGCCGGCCCGCATAGCGCGCGACAAAGCTCGCCGACACGATGCGCATGAAGCCGGCCATGACGACCAGGTCGGGCGTCAGCGCATCGATCGCCGCCGCCAGCGCGCGCTCGAAGGCGTCGCGATCGGCCAACAGGCGTTGGTCGACGGTGGTCGTCGGCACGCCCTGACCCGCGGCGTGGGCCAATCCGGCAGCGTCGGGACGATTGCTGATCACGCCGACGACGTTTGCGGCAATGCTTCCCTCGCGCACCGCCGCGAGCAGCGCGGCCATGTTGGAGCCGCGACCTGAGATCAGGATGACCACACGTTTCATATTCTGTCATTCCCAGTCAGCGGAGATCCACGCTGCATATGGCGTCATTCCCGCGGCCTTTAGTCCCCGCGAAAGCGGGGAGGGAATCCATTTACATCGCATGCATTCAGACGACGACGGTGCTGGGCGCATCGGTCACGCTCCGCTCGACCGCGCCGATCAGCGTCGCGGTCTCGCCCAGCTGGCCGAGGCGTGCGATCACGGCGGGCGCGGCATCGCTGGCCACGACCAGCACCATGCCGATGCCGCAGTTGAAGACGCGATGCATTTCCGCGGGCGCGACATTGCCCGCGCGCTGCAGCCAGTCGAAGATAGTGGGTCGCACCCAGCGTGAGGAGTCGATGCGCGCGCGCACGCCATCGGGGAACATGCGATGCGTGTTCTCGGTGAGCCCGCCGCCGGTGATGTGCGCCATGCCCTTGATGTCGAACTCGCCGAGCAGCTTGAGCACCGGCTTGACGTAGATTCGCGTCGGCTCGAGCAGCGTCGCGCCCAGCGTTTTTGCGCCGGAGGTACCCGCAACGGGTCGCGAGAGATCCGCACCCGACGCCTCGAGAATGCGGCGAATCAGCGAGAAGCCGTTGGAGTGGGGACCGCTCGAGGCAAGCCCGATGAGCGCATCGCCGGCAGCGATGCGCGTGCCGTCGATGGCGCGCGATTTCTCGACGACACCTACCGCAAAACCGGCGAGGTCGTACTCGCCGCTGACGAACGCCCGCGGATGCTCGGCGGTTTCGCCGCCGATCAGCGCGCAGCCTGCCTGCTCGCAGCCTGCCGCGATCCCCTTGATGACGGCGCTGGCGACGTCGACGTCGAGGCGCTCGCACACGTAATAGTCCAGGAAGAACAGCGGCTCGGCGCCTTGTACCAGGATGTCGTTGACGCTCATCGCCACCAGGTCGATGCCGATGGTGTCGTGCCGGTTCAGCGCGAAGGCGAGCTTGAGCTTGGTGCCGACGCCATCGGTGCCCGAGACCAGGACGGGCTCGCGGAAACGTTTCGGAAGTTCGACCAGCGCGCCGAAGCCGCCGATGCCCGCCAGGACTTCCGGGCGCATCGTGCGTTTCGCGAACGGCTTGATCGCTTCGACCAGGCGATCACCGGCGTCGATGTCGACGCCGGCGTCGCGATAGGACAGAGAAGGTTGATTGACTGACATGGGATGATTGAGTCGTCGCGTCGCGCGGGGTACAGTGAGCGACTTTTTCGCCTTGATTTTACCGGAAATGATTCCTCCCGACCCGTCGCCGGACAACGCCAATGCATCGGCGCAGGCTCCCGCCCGTACGCGGGCGCGCGTGCTGCGCCTTCCGCACTATCTGTGGATGGGCGGCACGGTGCTCGCGATCGCGGCCTTGCTGCATTGGCTCGGTCCGATTCTGACGCCGTTCCTGATCGGCGCCCTGTTTGCCTATCTCGGCACGCCTGCGGTCACCTGGGCCCAGCGCCATCGCGTGCCGCGAACCCTTGGCACGCTCGTGGTCATGTTCGTGATTCTGCTGCTACTGGTCGTGCTCTTGCTGGTCCTGGCGCCGCTGGTGCAGACCGAGTTCATGCAATTGTCCAAGCGCCTGCCCGAGCTCGCCGCCGCGGCGCTCGCCAGGATCTCGCCGTGGCTGCAGGAGAAGTTCGGTCTCGACATGCAGCTCGATTTGCCCGCGGTCAGGCGCATGGTCACCGCGAACGTGACCGGCGCGCACGACATGTCGATGCGCCTGCTTACTGGCATTCGCGCCGGCGGCACCTTGTTGCTCGCCATCGTCATCAACCTGGCGCTGATTCCGGTGGTGATGTTCTACCTGCTGCGTGACTGGGACATCCTGCTGGAGAGAATCGGCGAGCTGCTGCCCCGCCGGTGGTTCGACAAGGTGCGGACGATCGCGATCGAGATCGACGACGTGATGGCGGAATTCGTGCGCGGCCAGCTGTGGGTGATGGGCGTGCTGGCGACGTACTACGCCATCGGCCTGTCGCTGGCCGGGCTGCAATTCGCGTTGCCGATCGGCATCCTGACCGGTCTGCTGGTGTTCGTCCCTTATGTCGGCTTCGGGCTCGGCCTCGTGCTCGGTGTCGTCGCGGCGTTGCTCCAGTTCACGGGGTGGCCGGGATTCTTCGCGGTGCTCGCAGTCTATGGCATCGGTCAGCTGCTCGAAGGCTACGTACTCATACCCTGGCTGGTCGGCGACCGCATCGGCCTGCATCCGCTCGCCGTGATATTCGCGCTGCTCGCATTCGGCCACCTGTTCGGATTTGCCGGCGTGCTGTTCGCGCTGCCCGCAAGCGCCGCGCTGCTCGTCGGGTTGCGCCACCTGCGCGATGTCTATCACGAGTCCGAGCTGTATCGTTAGCATTCCGGTGGAACAGCTGGTATTCGAACTGGCGGCGCCCGAACCGCCCGGTCTCGCCAACTTTCTGCCGGGGCGCAACGCAGAGTTGCTGTCGGTGCTGCCGGCGTTCATCGGTGGGGCGCACAACGCGACGGGCCTGTTGTTGTGGGGCGCGCCGGCGTCCGGCAAGACTCACCTGCTGGCCGCGGCCGTGGCGCTGGCGCGCGAGCGGGGCCTGGTGGCGCGCTACCTCGCACAGCCGCAGGATCTCGACGACGATGCCAGCGCGGTAGACGCGCTGATTGCGATCGATCGCGTCGACGAAGCCGACGCCGCGTCGGCGGCGCGGATGTTCACGCGGTTCAACGCGCTGCAGGCGCGGCACGGTCGCCTGATCGTCGCGGCGCGCTCGCCATTGGCGGCGCTGCCCCTGCGCGAGGATTTGCGCACGCGGCTGGGCTGGGGCCTGGTGTACGAGGTGTTTCCACTCGCCGACGAGGACAAGTCGAAGGCGCTGATCGTGTACGCGAAAGAGCGCGGCTTCTCGCTGTCCGGCGACGTGATCGACTATCTGCTGCGGCACGGGCGCCGAGATATGCGCTCGCTGCTGGCGACGCTCGCTGCGCTGGATCGCCGTTCGCTTGCCAGCAAGCGGCCGATTACGGTGCCGATGATCAAGGACTGGCTGCAACAGGAACTCGAATGGGAACGACGCGCCAACGGTTGACACTGTTCGACCTGGACAACACGTTGTTGGCCGGCGACAGCGACTATGGTTGGGGGCAATTCCTGATCGAAGTCGGCGCGGTCGACGCGGTCGGTTACGAACGCCGCAATGCCGAGTTTTTCGCGGACTACCAGGCTGGTCGGCTGGATATTCGCGCGTTTCTGGACTTTCAGCTGCGCGCGCTGGCCGAGAACGATCCGGCGCAATTGTTCTCCTGGCGCGACCGTTTCCTGGCCGAGAAGATCGAGCCTATGCTGCTGCCTGCCGGAAAGGCTATCGTCCGCCAGCGCCTCGCCGCGGGCGACCTGGTGGCGGTGGTGACGTCGACCAACAGTTTCGTGACCAAGCCGATTGCGCAGAAGTTCGGCATAACGAATCTTGTCGCCACAGAGCCGGAAATGGTCGCCGGACGCTTCACCGGGCGCATCACGGGGGAACCGTGCTTCCGGGCCGGCAAGATTACCTGTGTGGAGGCCTGGCTGGCCCGCCAGAAGCGCGAATTGCGCGATTTCGCCGAATCCTGGTTCTATACCGATTCCCACAATGACCTGCCGCTGCTCGCTGCGGTCACCCACCCGGTTGCTGTCGATCCCGACCCGGTCCTGGCCAAGCACGCCGCGGGCCAAGGCTGGCCCATCGTCAGCTGGCGCTCCGGCAGGCGGCGCGAAGCTTGAACGAAGCTGTCAACCGTTGGGGAAAGGACCACGTTAAAAGCGGCGACACGAATCCAGATGAGTGTCGACCAACCCAAACTACACTGAGGAAATAACATGTCCAAGCTGTTGAGCGCGCTGATCGCCAGCGCATTTGCCGTGTCGCTGACGGCAGTTGCACAGAACACGGCGCCTGCCACGACGGCACCGGCTGCTCCGGCCAAGGCGGCCACTGTCGCCCCGGCGGCGACGCCTGCCCCGGCTGCCGCGGCACCTGCTGCGGCCCCGATGGCGGTCAAGTCCAGCCCGAGCACCGACGTCAAGAAGACTTCGACCAGCACCAAGAAGTCCAAGAAGAAGGCCAAGCAACCGGCGACCGCGCAAGCGACGCCTGCCGCAAAGCCGTCGACTTCGGCCGTTGACGCGCCGAAGACCGCAACCAGCAAATAAAGCAACGTTGCTCGACTGCAACGGGCGGGTCAAAACATCGCTCCCGGCCGTTGCATATTGCCGCAAAAGTCAATATAATCATTGAGCTTTGCTATATTCACACTCCGAGCCACCAGTTCGGGCAAGCGCGGACCAGAGTGATCGACCCGAACCAACCATTGAGGAACATCACATGAACAAGCTGATCGTTGCACTGTGCGCAAGCGCATTCGCATTGGGTTCGGTGTCGGCGCTGGCCGGCAACGACATGAAGCCGTTGAGCAAGATGGAAACCGAGCAGGCGAAAGCAGCCCGCGCGGCCGCGCAAGCCAAGTGGGCGGCCATGACCCCCGAGCAACAAGCAGCCGCCAAGAAGGCCGCCCGCAACAAGCGCCTGGCCGATGCGACGGCCCTCGACGCGGTCGCCAATGACAATATGCAATACGACGCCAAGCAGGGTGCCGCGGATGCCGCGAAGTCCAAGGAAGTGGCGAAGCCGACAACGGCGCAGCGCCAGGCGGACCTGAAGACCATGGAAAAGACCCAGCAGGAAGGCGGCTTGCAGCCGCTGCCAGCCAAGAAGTAACAGCGTTACCTGAACTGCGACTGTCAAGAGCAGGGGCCAC
The DNA here is from genome assembly GCA_963726915.1 of uncultured beta proteobacterium. Taxonomy (GTDB): domain Bacteria; phylum Pseudomonadota; class Gammaproteobacteria; order Burkholderiales; family Casimicrobiaceae; genus PALSA-1003. Next base: position 56,522 of record CAVSEA010000025.1, on the reverse strand, counting down.
GGCTCCTGCTTTTTTCCTCTGGGCGACTTCCGCTTGCGGCATATTTAGCGTTACGCCGCGGACGTGAAAGCGACCCTCGTCACCGATGGAGACATGAGACATGAACAAGTTACTTGTTGCACTTTGCGCCAGCGTGTTCGCGCTTGGCTCCACGGCGGCGCTGGCTGGCAACGACATGAAGCCGCTGTCCAAGATGGATACGCAGCAGGCAAAGGCCGCCAGCGACGCGGCCAAGGCGAAGTGGGCGAAGATGACGCCGGAAGAGCAAGCGGCGACGAAGAAGGCAGCGCAAGCAAAGAACCGCGAGAGCTGGACGGCAATCGAGCAGGTTTCCAGCGGGATCGACTATGACGCGAAGAAGGGCGCCGCCGACGCAGCTGCGTCGAAGGCCGGGCCTGCGCCAGCCAAGGGCACGTTGAACACGCCCGCAGGCAACGCGGCCCTGAAGAAGGAATCGTCGGGGCAATAACCGGGTCCGGCTTCAGTAGGGGCAGGGGCCGACGGCTCCTGCCCTTTTCATTTTCGGCAATCCACCAGCGCGCATCCTCCACTGCCCGATGTCGATGACCCATCACCTGCGCATCGTCCTGGGAATGTCCGGCGGCGTCGACTCGTCGGTCGCGGCCTGGCTGCTGAAGCGCGAAGGACACGAAGTCGTCGGCGTGTTCATGAAGAACTGGGAAGACGACGATACCGACGACTACTGTACGTCGCGCGAGGATCTGGTCGACGCGGCCTCGGTGGCCGATGTCGTCGGCGTCGAGCTCGAAGCGGTCAACTTCGCCGCCGAGTATCGCGAACGGGTTTTCTCGCAGTTCCTGCATGAATATGCGGCTGGCCGCACGCCCAATCCCGACGTCCTGTGCAACAGCGAAATCAAGTTCAATGCTTTTCTCGACTTTGCTCGACGACTGGGCGCGGACGCGATCGCGACCGGGCACTACGCGCGCGTGCGCACGATCGATGGCCGTGTGGAATTGCTCAGGGCGGCCGACAGCGGCAAGGATCAGACCTACTTCCTGCATCAGCTGACGCAGCGGCAGCTCGGCGCGACACTCTTTCCGGTCGGCGACCTCGCCAAGCGGCAGGTGCGCGCCATCGCGCGCGAGCAAGGCATTCCGACGCACGCGAAGAAGGACTCGACCGGCATCTGCTTCATCGGCGAGCGGCCCTTTCGCGATTTTCTCGCGCGCTACCTGCCGCGTGAGCCGGGCCCGATCGAAACGCCGGAAGGATCGGTTCTCGGTCGCCACAGCGGACTCGCGTACTACACGCTCGGTCAGCGGCAGGGCCTGGGCATCGGCGGAACGCGCGACGGCAATGCGCAGCCCTGGTTTGTCGCCGGCAAGGACGCCGCGCGCAACGCGCTGATCGTTGTGCAGGGCCACGAAGATCCGCGGCTGTATTCGGATCGGGTCGAGACTGGCGCACTGCACTGGATCGCCGGCACGCCGCCCGCAGCGGGTCGGCATCTGAGCGCCATGACCCGCTATCGAATGGCGCCGGCGGACTGCGTCATGGAGCAAGCGAGCGCGGATCGCTGGCGTGTGCGGTTTGGCGCGCCCCAATGGTCGCCCACGCCGGGCCAGTACCTGGTCGTTTACGATGGCAACGTCTGTCTCGGTGGCGGCGTCATCGAAAGCAGTAGCGTGGAGGCGGCGGCGGAGCCGCGGCAGACGGCGCTGGTCTGACGGCTGAAGATGCGAGCGACGTTCGACACCGTCAATCCACTGCCAGTCGACGAACGCATCGCCACGCTCGACATCGTGCGCGGATTCGCGCTGCTGGGCATGTTGATCGTGAACATGCCCGGTTTCTCGACGTCGTTCTTCGCCGGTGCCGATGGCTCGGAGCGGTGGCCAAGCATGCTGGACCAGCATGCCGTGTTGGCGCGCGACATGCTGTTCGCGGGCAAATTCAACAGCATGTTCAGCCTTCTGTTCGGCATCGGCTTCACCATTCAGCTTGGCCGCCTGCTGGAACGAACGCCGGAGCGCGCAATCGCCATTTATGTCCGGCGCCTGCTCGCGCTCATGGCGTTCGGCGTGCTGCACACGGTCCTGTTCTGGAACGGCGACGTCCTGCATATCTACGCCCTGCTCGGGTTCGGATTGCTGTTGCTGCGCAATGTCTCCGACCGCGTCGTCTATACGATGATCGGCGCGTGCCTGCTATACCCCGTCGTGTCGAGCGCGCTGCGACCATTCGTGATGACGCCGGATGTCGTCGCAGCGCAGATTCTCCAAATGCAGCTTTGGGAGGCTTCCAACAACCTGGCCTACGGCCATGGCTCGTTTCTTCGCCGCGGCGATGGAGCATGCGCGCGAAGCCGTCTACTTCTACACCGATCCGTTCATGCTCTGGAGCGCGCTCGGCTTCTATTTGCAGATAGCCACGACGATGCTCATCGGTTTTCTCATCGGCCGCAATGGCTGGATACGGCGCATCCCGGAACTCATGCCGTGGGTGAAGCGGCTGCAGTGGTGGGCCTTTGGCGCAGGCATCGTGAATGCGCTGATCTTCGGCATTCTCGGCCAGCTCGACCCGCCACCGGAACCGCCGCTTGCCAATATCGTGGTGAGCATCACTTACGTGCTCAGTCGTCTGGGAATGATGATTTTCTACGTCCTGACCATCGTACGGGTGGCGCAGGTGCCGGCGTGGCAGCGACGACTCGCGCCGATGGCCGCCGCGGGTCGCATGCCGCTCACCAACTACCTGATGCAGACACTGATTGCGACGGCGATATTCTACGGCTGGGGCTTCGGCCTCTGGGACAAGCTTGGGCCCGCAGCGGAATTCGCGCTGGCCTTTGGCATCTTCTTTGTCATACAGGTGCCGTTGAGCGTGTGGTGGCTGCGGCACTTCCAGTATGGACCGATGGAATGGGTATGGCGGCTTGCGACCTACGGCCACCGGCCAGCGATGCGCCTTGACGCGCATGCCGTAGCAACTCAACGCTAGCGCACCGGCTGCGCAGCCCGTTGCGGCCGTCCATGCGGAACGGCCGTGGGGCATCCGAACGATTCCGACCTAGAAGGGTATGTCGTCGTCCAGGTCGTCGACGTTTTTCTTCGCCGGGGCCGCGCCAGCTTTTGCGCCGCCACCCGCACTGCGCTCGCGTTCGGGCGGAGGCTCGCCGCCGCCGCCGGACGGCGCACCGCCTCCGCTGCGACTGCCGAGCATCTGCATGCGATCGGCGACAATTTCGGTCGTGTATTTGTCCTGGCCTTCCTTGTCCTGCCACTTGCGCGTCTGCAGACGGCCTTCGACGTAGACCTGGCTGCCCTTCTTCAGGTATTCGCCCGCGATCTCGGCGAGCTTGCCGAAAAACGCGACGCGGTGCCATTCGGTTTTTTCCTGCTTCTCGCCGTTCTTGTCTTTCCACGTGTCCGTGGTGGCGATCGACACATTGGTGATCGGGTCGCCGCCGGTGGTGTAGCGCGTTTCCGGATCACGGCCAAGGTTGCCGACGAGTATTACCTTGTTCACTGAAGCCATTGCAGTCCCCCAACCAGACGTAGACAGTTCATTCGATGATATTCCCGCGCGGCTTTGGGCGATATCAGACGCTCGGATGAGGCGGGATCGGTGCCGATCGGGCCCTCCCGCATCCGGCACAAGCAACTTTGGAATCAGCGCGCGGAAGAGAGTATATTAGCAGGTTGCCTTCGCGTTCGCTGTCGTCGAGCCGCTGCTTGGCGGCGAGAATTGGTATCGAACTTCGGGCCCGGCCGGCGCAGGCATCCCGCATCGCAGGAAGAACATGGAATACATCCGCATTCGCGGCGCCAGAACGCACAACCTCAAGAATATCAACCTCGATCTGCCGCGACACCGGCTGATCGTCATCACCGGCCTCTCCGGATCGGGCAAGAGCTCGCTGGCCTTCGACACGCTCTACGCCGAAGGACAGCGCCGCTACGTCGAATCGCTGTCGGCGTACGCGCGGCAATTCCTGCAGTTGATGGAAAAGCCCGACGTCGATCTGATCGAGGGGCTGTCGCCGGCGATTTCCATCGAGCAGAAGGCGACCTCGCACAATCCGCGCTCGACCGTCGGGACTGTCACCGAGATCCACGATTACCTGCGCCTGCTCTACGCCCGAGTCGGCGAGCCGTATTGCCCCGACCATCCGGAGCAGAAGCTCGCGGCGATGACGATCTCGCAAATGGTCGACACGGTGCTGATGATGCCCGAGGAAACGAAGCTGATGATCCTCGCGCCGGTGGTGGTGAACCGCAAGGGCGAGCAGCTCGAGTTGTTCGTCGAATTGCGCGCCAAAGGCTTCGTGCGGGTGCGGGTCGATGGCAAGGTCCACGAGATCGACGCGGTGCCGAAGCTCACCAAGAACCAAAAACATACCGTCGAAGTCGTCGTCGATCGCCTGCGCATCCGGCCTGATCTGAAGCAGCGGCTGGCGGAGTCGTTCGAGACCGCCTTGCGCAACGGCGATGGCCGCGCGATCGCGGTCGAGATGGACTCGGGCGAGGAACATCTGTATTCCGCCAAGTTCGCGTGCCCCATCTGCAGCTACTCGTTGCAGGAACTCGAGCCGCGGCTGTTCTCCTTCAACAACCCGATGGGCGCCTGTCCGCGCTGCGATGGCCTTGGCGCGATCACCTTCTTCGATCCCAAGCGCGTGGTGGCTTTCCCCCAGCTCTCGCTTGCCTCCGGCACCATCAAAGGCTGGGACCGCCGGAACCAGTTCTATTTCCAGATGCTGCAAAGTCTCGCCAAACACTACGGCTTCGACCTTGACAAGCCTTTTGCGAAGCTGCCGGACAAGGTCCAGCAGATGGTCCTCTATGGCAGCGACAAGGAAAAGATCGCGTTCACGTATCTGTCCGACCGCGGCAAGCCGACGGTGCGCGAGCACGCGTTCGAAGGCATCATTCCCAACCTCGAGCGACGCTATCGCGAGACCGATTCGGTCATGGTGCGCGAGGAGCTCGCCAAGTACCTGAACTCGAAACCGTGCCCGGAGTGCGAAGGCACGCGCTTGCGGCGCGAGGCACGCCACGTGAAGGTGGGCGGGCGCGCGATTTTCGAGATCAGCAACTGGCCGCTCAAGGCGACGGGCGAGTTCTTCGGCGCGTTGCGGCTCGAAGGGCAGCGCCAGGCGATCGCGGACAAGATCGTCAAGGAGATCGTCAGCCGCTTGCAGTTTCTCAACAACGTCGGACTGGACTATCTGTCGCTGGACCGTTCGGCGGAGACGCTCTCCGGCGGCGAAGCGCAGCGCATCCGCCTCGCCTCGCAGATCGGATCCGGGCTCACCGGCGTGATGTACGTGCTCGACGAGCCGTCGATCGGCCTGCATCAGCGCGACAACGACCGCCTGCTCGAAACACTCAAGCACCTGCGCGACCTCGGCAACAGCGTGATCGTGGTCGAGCACGACACCGACGCGATCCTCTCGGCGGACCACGTGGTCGACATGGGGCCCGGCGCGGGGGAACACGGCGGGCAGATCGTCGCCCAGGGCACGCCGGAGGAAATCCGGCACGCGCCGCACTCGCTCACCGGGCAATACCTGGCCGGGCATCGGCAGATTCCGATGCCGGAGCGACGGCATCGCGCGGATCCCAAGCGGGTGCTGAGCGTGACCGGCGCCACCGGCAACAACCTGCAGGGCGTGACGCTGAAATTGCCGGTGGGCCTGTTCGTCTGCGTGACCGGCGTGTCGGGATCGGGAAAGTCGACCTTGATCAACGACACGCTCTACCAGGCTGTGGCGCGCCACCTGTACAGCAGCACGACCGAGCCGGCGCCGTTCACCGAAATGCACGGGCTCGAGTTCTACGACAAGGTGATCAGTGTCGACCAGAGCCCCATCGGTCGCACGCCGCGATCGAACCCGGCCACCTACACCGGCCTGTTCACGCCGATCCGCGAGATCTTCGCGCAGGTGAAGGAAGCCCGCGAGCGCGGGTACGGTCCGGGACGCTTCTCCTTCAACGTCAAGGGTGGCCGCTGCGAAGCGTGCCAGGGCGACGGCCTGATCAAGGTCGAGATGCACTTCCTGCCGGACGTCTACGTGCCGTGCGACGTATGCCATGGCCAGCGCTACAACCGCGAGACCCTTGAGATCCAGTACAAGGGCCGCAACATCCACGACGTGCTCTCGCTCACGGTCGAGCAGGCGTTCGCGTTTTTCGAGCCGGTGCCGGTGGTCGCGCGGAAGCTCCGCACGCTGCTCGACGTCGGCCTCGGCTACATCACGCTCGGGCAGTCGGCAACGACGCTGTCGGGTGGCGAGGCGCAACGGGTGAAGCTCGCGCTCGAGCTGTCCAAGCGCGACACCGGACGCACCCTGTACATACTCGACGAGCCCACGACGGGACTGCATTTCCACGACATCGAAATGCTGCTCACCGTGCTGCACCGGCTGCGGGACCACGGCAATACGGTGGTGGTGATCGAGCACAACCTCGACGTGATCAAGACCGCGGATTGGGTGATCGACCTCGGACCCGAAGGTGGTGCCGGCGGCGGGCGCATCATCGCCGAAGGCACGCCGGAACAGGTGGCCGAAGCGGCGGGCAGTTACACCGGGCGCTACCTCAAGCCCGCGCTCGAGCGGCACGAGGCGCGCCGCAGCGCCCGCGCCGAGCCGGTCCGCGCAGGGCGCGGCAAGAAGGCAGTCGATCTGCTCGGGTAGGTCGAAGTTCATTCACCAGCGAGGAGAAGACATGCCGCACACGCCTGATCGCAGCATCAAGATCCACCACGACCGGCGCCGGATATTTCTGAAGCAGTCGGGCGCCGTGGCGGCGCTTGGCCTTGTGGGCGGCATGGCACACACCCAGTTGGCTTTCGCGGATGCGCTGACCAAGGAGCAACGTGCCGCGATGTCGCCGGATCAGATCCTCGCAGCGATGAAGGAGGGCAACGAGCAGTTCAGGAAAGGCTTCACGCGAGCGCGCAATTATCTCAACGAGGCGAAGGCCTCGGCCGGTGGTCAGTATCCGTCGGCGGTCGTCCTGAGTTGCATCGACTCGCGCGCGCCGGCGGAAGTCATCATGAATCTCGGCATTGCGGACACCTTCAACACGCGCGTGGCCGGCAATATCGCCAACGACGATATACTCGGCAGCCTGGAGTTCGCGTGCAAGGTTACCGGCGCGAAGGTCGTGCTGGTCATGGGACACACCGCCTGCGGTGCGATCAAGGGCGCGATCGACAATGTCGAACTCGGAAACCTGACCGGGCTGCTCGCGAAGATCAAGCCGGCCATCGCAGCAACGAAGTACGAGGGCGAGCGCTCCGCGAAGAACTATGGCTTCGTCGACGCCGTGGCGAAGAAGAACGTCGAGCTGACGATAGGCCAGATCCGCGAGAAGAGCAGCATCCTGCGTGAGCTCGAACAGGCCGGCACCATCAAGATGAGTGGCGCGATGTACAACCTGGCAACCGCGGCCATCACCTTCTTTAATGTCTGATCCGGAACGACGACGTAAGTAGCTGGTCGCCCTGCCGCCGTTTTCGGACGTCATTCCCGCGCACGCGGGAATCCATTTTCAATACAGCACAAGACGTGGATCCCCGCTTTCGCGGGGATGACGTAACATTCGTCGCCCCCGCAAAGTACTACCTTACTGAATCGTGATCTGCCTGGCGTTGGCCTTGGCGACCTTCGGCAGCGTCAGTTGCAGCACCCCGTCGACATGCGTCGCCTGCGTGGCGTTGGCATCGACGGCTTCCGGCAAGCGGATGGCGCGGCTCAGTTTGCCGACGGTCCGCTCCTGCCAGAGCGCCTTGCCGTTGGCGTTGACGTCTTCGCGAACTTCCGCGCCGATGGTCACGTTGCGATCTTCGACGTTCACTTCGATCTTGTCCTTGGGAATGCCGGGCAGATCGGCTTTGACGACGAACGCTTCCGCCGTTTCCACGACGTCCAGCGGGATGGATCCGGGCGCGACGGCGGCGTCGCCGTTGAACGCAGGTGCTACTGAACCGAAGGCACGGTCGAATACCCGATCAAGCGGGCTGTAGTAACGAATCAGACTCATGGGTCAATCTCCTGGAAGGTTTGCGGCTGAAGCGCCGCGCACCCCTTCAAGATGGCGTCGGTGAAATGCTTTTCAAGATGTCCGGCAAGACGCGGACGCGTGCCGGAGCAAACGAGGCCCTTCCGCTCAGCCGGCCTGGTCGGGGTCGGTCGCCGGTCCGAGGGTCGGCTCCTGCGCTTCATCGGGCGCGGGAGGCGGCGCATGGACGCTAACCGCGGCAAGGATGCCACGCAGCAGTGCGGTCGGCGTCGGTGGGCAGCCGGGGATCTCGACGTCGACCGGGATCACGTTTCCGACCCGGCCAAGGCTCGCGTAGCTCGCGCCGAAGATGCCTCCGGTGCAGCCGCAATCGCCGACGGCGACCACGAGCTTCGGATCGGGCGTCGCGTCATAGGTGCGCTTGAGCGCGATCGCCATGTGCTTCGACACCGGGCCGGTGACCAGCAGCATGTCAGCGTGGCGCGGGCTGGCGACGAAGCGGATGCCGAGGCCCTCGATGTTGTAGTACGGATTCGAGAGCGCATGGATCTCGAGTTCGCAGCCGTTGCAGGACCCGGCGTCGATCTGGCGAATGGTCAGCGCGCGGCCGAGCGTGCGCAGGATTTTCTCCTGCAAGCGCGCGACGACGACCATCTCGTCCGCCGGCGCCGGCGCGGGTTCGGTCTTGATGCCGGTCCTGGCAATCTGATGGAGGATGTGCAACATGGCTGGAGTCGTATCGGCTAAAGATCGTGCCCGCTGTACGACAGGTTGAACGATTTGTTGATCAGCGGAAAGTCGGGAACGATATTCCCGATCACCGCATGCTCCAGAATCGGCCAGTTCTGCCAGGATGGGTCGTGCGCATGGCAGCGACGGATCGTGCCGGCCGGCCCGGTTTCAAGTGCGATGAGCACGGGCCCTCGCCAACCTTCGACCGCGCCCAGAGCGAAGCGTAGCGCGGGCGCCTCCGGCATGTGCGCGGCCACCTCACCCGAGGGCATCGCGTCGAGCATGATCTCGATCAACCGTAGCGATTCGACCAGTTCGTCGAAGCGCACCGCAACGCGCGCGGCGACGTCGCCACTCGCGTGTGTCACCCTGCGCACGGCAAGCGTTTCGTAGGGTGGCGTCGGAAAATCGCAGCGCAGATCGTCCGCGAGACCACTCGCCCGGGCGGCGAAACCGACCAGGCCCAGCTTCGCCGCGAGTTCGCGCGATACCTCGCCGCATGCGCGGAACCGGTCCTGCAGTCCGGCGTGATCGTCGTAGATGTCGTGCAGGACGCGAAGCTCCCGCCGCAACGACTTCGATTGCGCGCGCATCGCCGCCGCGTCGGCATCGACCAGGTCCCGCGCGATACCGCCGGGTACGACCACGTCCATCAGCAGGCGATGGCCAAACGCCTGCGCGTTCAGACGCAGGACGTCTTCCTTCAGCCGCGAGAACTGCGCCAGTCCGAACGCGAACCCGCCGTCGTTGCCGAGATAGCCGAGGTCGCCGAGATGATTGGCGATGCGCTCGCGCTCCAGGCAGAGCGCGCGCAACCACTGCGCGCGTGGCGGCAGCTCCGTGCCGACGATCGCTTCGAGCGCCTGCGCGTAGGCCCAGGCGTAGGCGACTGTGCTGTCGCCGGACACCCGGCCCGCGAGACGGCCGGCGTCGTTTGCCGGCAGCGATTCGAAGCGCTTCTCGATGCCCTTGTGCACGTACCCGAGGCGCTCCTCGAGCCGCAGCACTTTTTCACCGACGACCTGGAAGCGAAAGTGCCCAGGCTCGATGATTCCGGCATGGACGGGTCCCACCGGGATCTCGTGCACGCCGTCTCCGGCGACCCTGACAAACGGGTAGTCCTCCTGGCCGGGTTCCCACTTCGGCGACTCCTCGAAGTCGCGGCGCAGCGGAAAGCGGTCGATCGGCCACGCCGCCTGCCACGTCCAGGGGCGCTGATCCTCGGCATCGCATTGCACGCCGACCAGATCGAAGGCCGAACGCTGCATCCGGCTGGCGACCGGAAAAATCGGCGACAGGTCGGGATAGCGCGCGCCTTCGTCGGGCAGCACGTGTTCGAGCAACGTGAAGCCGTCGGCGTCGCGGAGCAGGACGCGGACGCAGAAGCCGCGCTGGCGATCGCGATCGTCGGTGGCCCACAGCGCCACGAGCTGCCCGCCCTGTTCCCACGCCAGGCGGCACGCCGTGAGCAGTTGCCCCGAACTTACCGGGCAGCGCTGCGCCGGAACCGCGCTGAGCATCGTGGCGGCGGAAATACCGAGCGGCGCGACGTTCATCGCGTTCTCATCCGATCAATCGCGCAGCCTGGCGGTACCAATCGGCCAGAAACGGCGGAATCCACAGGCCCAGCATCAGCACGATCGCCATATGTACGAATACCGGCCCCATCGCCGGTCGGTGCGGCAGGCGCTGCACCGTTGTCTCACCGAACACCATCGGTTGCACTTTGGAGAAAACCGCGGCGAACGCGACGGCAAGCGACAACAGGAGCAGCGGGGTAGCCCATGGCTGCTCGCGCATCGCGGTGGTGAGGATCAGGAACTCGCTCGCGAACACGCCGAACGGCGGCATGCCGAGGATCGCCAGCGAACCGAGCGCGAGTCCCCACCCGATCGTCGGACTCATAGTGATCAGGCCCCGGATGCCGTCGATCAATTGCGTGCCAGCCTTCTGCGTCGCGTGGCCCACGGCGAAGAAGATCGCGGACTTGGTAAGCGAATGCACGGTCATGTGCAGCAAGCCGGCGAAGTTCGCGATCGGACCGCCCATGCCGAAGGCAAAGGTGATGATCCCCATGTGCTCGATCGACGAATACGCGAACAGCCGTTTGATGTCCTTCTGCCGCGACAGCAGGAATGCCGCGACCACCACCGACAGCAGGCCGAAGCCCATCATCAGTTCCCGCGCGAACGAAGTTTGCAGCGAACCTTCCACCAGCACCTTGCAGCGCACGACGGCATAGAGCGCGACGTTGAGCAGCAGTCCCGAGAGCACCGCCGAGACCGGGGTCGGGCCCTCGGCGTGCGCATCGGGCAGCCAGTTGTGCAGCGGCACCAGTCCAACCTTGGTGCCGTAGCCGACGAGCAGGAAGACGAAGGCCAGCGACAGCACCGTCGGCTCCAGCTGGCCCTTCACGTTGTTCAGTTCGGTCCACAGCAACGCGCCGCCTCCGGCGCCCAGCAGTTTCTCCGCCGCGAAGTACAGCAGGATCGTGCCGAACAGCGCCTGCGCGATGCCGACCCCGCACAGGATGAAGTATTTCCACGCCGCCTCCAGGCTTGCCGGCGTGCGGTACAGCGACACCAGCAGCACCGTGGTCAAGGTCGCCGCTTCCATCGCGACCCAGAGGATGCCCATGTTGTTGGTCAGCAGGGCCAGCAGCATCGTGAAGTTGAACAGCTGGAACATGCTGTGGTAGAGCCGCAGTCGAGCCGCGTTGAGGTGGCCGCGTTCCTCCTCGATGCGCATGTACGGCCGCGAGAAGACCGACGTGGTGAATCCGACGAAAGCGGTCAGCGCGACTAGGAAGACGTTGAAGGGATCGACGAAGAACTGCCGATTGAGCGCCAGCAGCGGACCGTCCTGGATCACGCGCAGCGTCAGCGCCACCGCGGCCAGCAGCGTCGATGCGCAGACGGCGACGTTGACCGCGGGCGCCTGTCGGCGGTGGCCGACCGCCGCGAGCAGCAGCGCGCCGGTAACCGGCAGGCCGAGGACGGCGAGGATCTCGATCAAGCCTTACTCGCTTTCTCTAAGCTTTTCGAGGTGCTTGAGGTCGAGACTGTCGAAACGCTCGCGGATCTGGAAGAAGAACACGCCGAGGATCAGCATGGCGACCAGCACGTCGAGTGCGATGCCGAGTTCGACTACCATCGGCATGCCGTAGGTGGCGCTGGTGGCCGCGAAAAACAGGCCGTTCTCCATCGACAGGAACCCGATCACCTGCGGAATCGCCTTGCGCCGCGTGATCATCATCAGGAACGAAAGCATCACGCTGGCCATCGCGATGCCGATCGTCCCTCGGGTCACCGTGCTCGCCAGCTGCGCGATCGGAAACGCCAGATTGAAAGAAAAGACCACCAGCACGATGCCGATCAGCATGGTCAGGGGGATGTTGATCAGGCCCTCGACATCCCACTTGACGTCGAGCTGGCGAATCAAGCGATGCAGGATCCACGGCAGGAGCGCGACCTTGAGCACCAGCGTCAGTCCGGCGGACCAATACAGATGCGGCTGCTCCGTGGCGAAGGCGACGATGGCGGTAGAGCACGCGAGTGCAAGGCCTTGCGCGGCAAACAGGTCGATCAGGCTCAGCACGCGCCGTTGCGCGAGCATCGCGAAGGAGAGCAGCAGCAACAGCGCCGCGAGCAGGTTGATGAGCTGCGCCCAGAGTGGAGTCGTCATCATGGCCTCAGTTCATCCGCCGAGCAGCTGCGTGACGAGCATGCCAAGCACTGCCAGCAGGAACGCGGTGCCGAGGAACTCCGGCGCGCGGAAGATGCGCATTTTTGCCGACAAGGTTTCGATCATCGCCAGCGCGAATCCTCCTGCCGCCAGCTTGACGACGAGCACCGGCGTGGCGGCGAGGATCGCCTGCCATCCGGCGCCCCGTTCCGCGATGCCAAAGGGCAGGAACAGCGCCAGCCCGATGCACGAATAGTTGAACAGCTTCAGCGCCGAGGCCCATTCGATCAGCGCCAGGTGCCGCGCCGAGTACTCGAGGATCATCGCTTCGTGGATCATCGTCAGTTCTAGGTGCGTCGCCGGGTTGTCGATCGGGATGCGCGCGTTCTCGGCGAGCGAGACCATCGTGAACGCGACGCCGGCGAACGCCAGACTCGGATAAATCGCGATCTCGCGGTGCGCCAGGGTATCGACGATCGTGGGCAGCGATGTCGACCCCGAGATCAGCGACGCCGTGAACAGCACCATCAACAGCGCGGGTTCGGCCAGGAAGCCGACGAACATCTCGCGCCGCGCGCCGAGCGAGCCGAACGCGGTGCCGATGTCCATCGCCGCCAGCGCAATGAACACGCGCGCCAGCGCAAACAGTCCGACCAGCGCGATGGCATCGGCCGCGCGGGCGAACGGCAGGTCGGTCGCCAGCGACGGCACGATCGCGGCGGCGAGCGTCATGGCGCCGAATACGACGTACGGCATCAAACGGAATATCGGCGACGCGTTCGCCGCGACGACGGCGTCCTTGTGGAACAACTTGCGTATTGTGCGATACGGCAGCAGCAACGACGGCGCGCTCTTGTTTTGCAGCCAGGCCCGGCACATGTTGACCCAGCCGACGAGGATTGGAGCGAGCAGCAGCGCGATGGCAAGTTGCAGCAACTGCAGCAGGAAGCCGGTAACGGTCATCGCTCGCTCACCGGACGAAGAAGAGCAACGCGAGTAGCGTGCAGAAGCTATAGGTCAGGTACACCGAGATCCGGCCCTGCTGGATGAGGCCAACGAGGCGCGCCAGCAGCTCGATGGTTCGCGCAATCGGCAAGTAGAGCCAGTGCCAGAAATGGTCGCCGAGCGTCACCCGGTAGCTCGGCTTGGTATCGAAGGGCGAGGGCAAGGAACGCTCGATTCGGAAGAAAGCCTCGAACACTTGCCGGATCGGTTGACCGAAACCTTCGGCGGTATCCTGCATGCGCGGTGTCTGCATCGGAAAGCCGCAGTCCCAGGCGGGACCCTTGCGCAACCCGCCGCGATAGTGGCGATGCACGGTCTGCACGGTAAGCAAGACCACGGCGACAATGACGAGAAGGAAGATGATCGGGCTGTAACTTGAGCGGTCGGCGTTCACGGGCGCGAGCAGCAGCCAGCTCTCGCCATGACCGCCCACGGTCGAGCCGATCAGCGCGATGTTGACGTAGTCGATGCAGGCAATGACGGTGACAGGAAACAGCCCGAGCAGCACGCATCCGAACGCGAACCAGGCGAGCGCAACGCGCTCGATGCGGCCCGCATCCTTCGCATAGGCCAGATTCGGCTCACGTGGCTGCCCGAGGAAAATGACGCCATAGAACTTGACCATGACGTACGCGGAGAGCGCGACGGCGAGCACCAGCGCCGCGGCGGCCAGGGGTACCAGCATGTTCACGAACGATTGCGGCAGGCTGGGGGTAAACAGGAATGCCTGCAGCAACAGCCACTCGGACACAAATCCGTTCAAAGGCGGCAGGCCCGCGATCGCGAGCGTGCCAACGAGCGCCAACCAAGCCACCCACGGCATGCGATGAATCAAACCACCGAGCTTGCCAAGGCTGCGTTCCTTCGTCGCGTGCAGGACCGATCCGGTCGCGAGGAACAGGAGGCTTTTGAAGAAGGCGTGGTTGAGGCAGTGATACAGCACGGCGGCGAGCGTGATCGCCGCCAGCAGCGTTTTTCCGTACGACTTGAACAGGATCGTCAGGCCGATGCCAGCGACGATGATGCCGATGTTCTCGATCGACGAGTACGCAAGCAGGCGCTTCATATCGGTCTGGACCGCGGCGAAGACCACTCCAAGGAGCGCGGTGACCAGGCCGAGCCCGAGTGCGAGCACGCCCCACCACCACAGCTGCGCATGCAGGAGGTCGAAGCTCACGCGCAACAGCCCGTAGATGGCAGTCTTCAGCATCACGCCGCTCAGCAGCGCCGAAACCGGCGACGGCGCCGCGGGGTGCGCCTCAGGCAGCCAGACGTGCAGTGGAACCAGCCCGGCCTTGGCACCGAACCCGAACAGCGCGAGCAGGAAGGCGATCGAAGCCCATCCTTCGTGCAGCCTGACCGCGCGCATGCCGGCAAAGCTGTAGTCTCCGCTGCCGCCTTGCAAGACCCCGAAGGACAGCAGGATTCCGAGCGCGCCGATGTGCGCGATCAGGAGGTACAGGAAGCCGGCACGGCGAATTTCCGGAATACGATGATCGGTTGTCACCAGCAAGAACGACGCGAGCGCCATCGTTTCCCAAGCGACCATGAACACGTAGGCATCGTCCGCGATGAGTACCAGCGCCATCGCGGCAAGGAAGGCGTGGTATTGCAAGCAGACAAGCCCCGGCGCGGTTCCCTCGCTGGCGCGGAAGTAGCCCGCGGAAAAGATCGAGATGCCGCCGCCGGCCGTGCCGAGCAGGAACAGGAAGAAGGCAGACAGTGCGTCCAGTCGCAAGTGAAACGGCAGGTCCGGCAGGCCGAGCGGCAGCTGGAGCGATTGCGGCGGATCGCCAAGCGCGAGCAACGCGACGAGCGCAAGCGCGAAGCCGACGACGGCGCCGGCCGAGAAAAGGACCCGGCCGGCGAACAGCAGGTTGCGCGGTCGCGCCAAGCCCAGCGCGCCGATCGCGAGCCACGCGAGGATCAACGCGATGACGAAGGGCAGGGCGCTGGTCACTTAGCGGCCCCTTTGGATCCCCGCTTTCGCGGGGATGACTCCATTGCGTCGTTCCCGCGGAAGCGGGAACCCATTGGGATGCCACCACAACGCTTGGATCCCCGCTTTCGCGGGGATGACTCCATTGCGTCGTTCCCGCGGAAGCGGGAACCCATTGGGATGCCACCACAACGCTTGGATCCCCGCTTTCGCGGGGATGACTCCATTGCGTCGTTCCCGCGGAAGCGGGAACCCATTGGGATGCCACCACAACGCTTGGATCCCCGCTTTCGCGGGGATGACTCCATTGCGTCGTTCCCGCGGAAGCGGGAACCCATTGGGATGCCACCACGACGCTTGGATCCCCGCTTTCGCGGGGATGACTCCATTGCGTCGTTCCCGCGGAAGCGGGAACCCATTGGGATGCCACCACAACGCTTGGATCCCCGCTTTCGCGGGGATGACGCGGCTGTCTCCAATCGCGGCGACGCTTCGCGTCTTGCTCTTGGACATCCGCGTCACTTCACGCGCATGCCGGGCTGCGCACCCGAGTCGGGCGCGAGCAGGAAGATGCCAGGCCCGTCGCCGGAAGCCGCGAGCACCATGCCTTCGGACAGGCCGAACTTCATCTTGCGCGGCGCGAGATTGGCAACCATCGGCGTGAGACGACCGATCAGGTCTTCCGGCTTGTACGCCGACTTGATGCCCGCGAACACCGTTCGCTGTCGGGATTCACCGACGTCGAGGGTGAGCTTCAGCAGTTTGTCCGCGCCATCGACGTGCTCGGCGTTGACGATCCGCGCGATGCGCAGCTCGACCTTGGAGAATTCGTCGATCGAGATCGGCGGTGCGACGGCTGCGCTGTCTGCGGCCGCGGCGCCGGGACTCGCGCTGCCTCCCTTTGCGGGAGAGGGTGAGAGCGAGGAGGATGCCGGCGTTTTCGGACCTTCGATCAGTACGTCGATCAGCTTGGGGTCGATGCGCGTCATCAGATGCGCAAACGGAGCGATGCGCGTCGGTGGCTCGATCGCGTCCGCCCAGACAAAGTTGCGGTCCATGCCGAAGAGTTCGCGCGCGACTCGCGAGGCCAACTCGGGCAGGATGGGCGCCAGTACCACCGTCAGCGACTTGAACGCAGTGAGCGCGTCCGAGCAGACCCGGTGTAGTTGTTCGCGATGCGCGGGTTGCTTGGCGAGCTCCCAAGGCTTGCGCTCGTCGAAATGCTGGTTAATGCGATCCGCTAAGCTCATCACGTCGCGCACTAGCTGAGAATAACGTCTGGCCCGGTAATTGTCCGCGGCAACCTCGACGAGAACCGCAACGCCTTGCTGTAGCGAACTTCCGGCCTCGGGCTTCGCGACGATGCCATCGAAGTGCTCGGTAATGAACTTTGCCGCGCGGCTCGCGATGTTGACGTACTTCCCGACCAGGTCGCTGTTGACCCGCGCGACGAAATCGTCCGGGTTGAAGTCGATGTCCTCGACCTTGTCGTTGAGCTTGGCGGCGATGTAGTAGCGCAGCCATTCGGAGTTAAGGCCGAGGTCGAGGTAGTAGTCGGGGCTGACACCGGTGCCGCGCGACTTGGACATCTTCTCGCCCAGCGCGGTCAGGAAGCCGTGCACGTAGACGTTGTCGGGCACCTTGTACGGGGCGCCGGCGAACTTGAGCATCGCCGGCCAGAACAGCGTATGGAAGTAGACGATGTCCTTGCCGATGAAGTGGATCTGTCGCGTCTCGCGATCGGCAAGGATCTGCTCGAAGCTTCGCGTCTCGCCCGCGGCGCGTGCCTCGCCTTTGTCGACGTATTCCTTCAGGCTGGCGAGATAGCCGACCGGCGCGTCCAGCCACACGTAGAAGTACTTGCCCGGCGCATCGGGGATCGGGATGCCGAAGTAGGGTGCGTCGCGCGAGATGTCCCAGTCGCCGAGGCCCTTGCCGCTTGCGCCGAGCCACTCCTGCGCCTTGTTGAATACTTCCGGTTGCAGCCGTTCGCGCCCCGACGCGTCGTGCTGCGTCCACTGCTGCAGGAAGGCCACGCACTTCGGATCGGACAGCCGGAAAAAGAAGTGCTCGGACGCCTTCAGAACCGGCGATGCTCCCGACACGGTCGAGTACGGGCGGATGAGGTCGGTCGGCGCGTTCAAGGTGCTGCAGTTCTCGCAGGCGTCGCCATACTGATCCTTGGCGCCGCACTTCGGACATTCGCCGCGAACATAGCGATCCGGCAGGAACATTTCCTTGACCGGGTCGAAGAATTGCTCGACCGACTTGGTGTAGATCAACCCCGCGTCATTGAGCTTGCGATAGATGTCCTCCGACAGGGCGAAGTTCGTCGGCGAGTCGGTGCTGCCCCAGTGGTCGAAGCTCAGATGAAAACCCTGCAGATTCTTCGGACGCGTCGCCGCGATCCTGGCCACCAGTTCCTTCGGCGCAATGCCCTCCGCGTCGGCCCGAAGCATGATTGCGGCACCGTGGGAGTCGTCGGCGCAGACGAAGTGGACGACCGTGTCCGCCTGCATGCGTTGGAAACGCACCCAGATGTCGGCCTGGATGTACTCCATGATGTGGCCGATATGGAACGGGCCGTTGGCGTACGGCAGCGCGGTCGTCACGAACAGGGTGCGGCGCGACATGCGGAGAAGACCTTTGTTACAGAAGGGGAATCACGCATTTTAGCAGCGCGACCGCACGATGAGTACCGAGAGAGGCGCTTTTTCGTTAGACTTTGAGGCTCCGTATCTCGCGACCCCATTGCCTTCCATGCCGATCACCGAGGCCGACGTTCAGGCCAGCTTGCGCGCGCTTCCGGACCCCAATACCGGCCGCGATTTCGTCTCGACCAAATCGATCCGCAAGATCCAGGTCGACGGCAGCAACGTTGCCGTCGACGTGCTGCTGGCCTATCCGGCCAAGAGCCAGCACGAGAGCTTGCGCAAGCTCGTGCACGGCCAGGTGGCGCAATTACCGGGCGTAGGCAAAGTGACGGTCACCATCAGCCAGAAAGTCGGCTCGCACTCGGTCCAGCGCGGCGTCAAGCTTGTGCCGAGCGTCAAGAACATCATCGCCATCGCAAGCGGCAAGGGCGGCGTCGGCAAGTCGACGACGGCGGTCAACCTGGCCTTGGCGCTCGCGGCGGAAGGCGCGCAGGTCGGCGTGCTCGACGCCGACATCTACGGACCGTCGCAGCCGACCATGCTCGGCATCAGCGGCCGGCCCGAGTCGAAGGACGGCAAGACGCTGGAGCCGCTCGAAGCCTACGGCCTGCAGGCGATGTCGATCGGCTTCCTGATCGACGTGGACACGCCGATGGTCTGGCGCGGACCGATGGTGACGCAGGCGCTCGAGCAGCTGCTGAAGGACACCAACTGGCGCGACCTCGACTACCTCCTGGTCGACATGCCGCCCGGTACCGGCGACATCGCGCTCACCCTCGCGCAAAAGGTGCCCGTGACCGGTGCGGTGATCGTGACCACACCGCAGGACATCGCATTGATCGACGCGCGCAAGGGCCTCAAGATGTTCGAGAAGGTCGGCGTGCCGATCGTCGGGGTCGTGGAGAACATGGCCATCCACGTCTGTTCCAAGTGCGGGCACGCCGAGCACATTTTCGGCGCCGGGGGCGGCGAGAAGATGTGCAAGGACTACAACGTGCCATTCCTCGGTTCGCTGCCGCTCGACATGCGCATCCGCGAGCAGGCGGATTCGGGCCGGCCGA
Source organism: uncultured beta proteobacterium (assembly GCA_963726915.1). GTDB lineage: Bacteria > Pseudomonadota > Gammaproteobacteria > Burkholderiales > Casimicrobiaceae > PALSA-1003. The sequence continues at coordinate 37,453 of CAVSEA010000025.1, read as the reverse complement.
CGGTCGTGGCCGACCCCGACGGCGCCATCGCCGCGATCTACCGCGACATCGCGCGCAAGACCGCGGTGTTCGTGGCGCAGAAGGCCGAGGACTTCTCGGCCAAGTTCCCGAACATCGTCATTCAGAACACCTGACGCGGTCGCGCCCGAGGAAGTTCAGCCGATGATCAAGCCAGACACATGGATCCGCCGGATGGCGAAGGAGCAGCGGATGATCGAGCCATTCGAACCCGGCCAGGTGCGAGAGGTCAACGGCCAGAAGATCGTGTCCTACGGCACGTCGAGCTACGGCTACGATATCCGCTGCTCGAACGAATTCAAGCTGTTCACCAACCTCAACTCGACCATCGTCGACCCGAAGAACTTCGACGATCGATCGTTTGTCGATTTCAAGGGTGATTCGTGCATCATTCCGCCGAACTCGTTCGCGCTGGCGCGCACGGTCGAATACTTCCGCATCCCGCGCAACGTACTCACGATCTGCCTGGGCAAGTCGACGTACGCGCGCTGCGGCATCATCGTCAACGTGACGCCGTTCGAGCCCGAGTGGGAAGGCTACGTGACGCTCGAGTTCTCGAACACGACGCCATTGCCCGCGAAAATCTATGCCAACGAAGGCGTGGCGCAGGTCATCTTCTTCGAGTCCGACGAGGTCTGCGAGACGTCGTACAAGGACCGCGGCGGCAAGTACCAGGGGCAGCAGGGCGTGACCTTGCCGAAGATCTGACGTCGCCGGGTCGAACGCGGCTAGGCCGGTGTCGCGCTGATGTTGCGGCGGTGTTGCGTCCAGGCAACGGTTTTTCCCGCCTGCGCGCCTGCCGCCGACGCCGCGGTAGCCACCACCGGCAAATCGTCCCATAATTCGCCGCTCTCCAACCGGCGCCCCGTACGGCGCGGGGCGTGGCCGGATACCCATCTGGTGCGACCCGGAACAGGATTGCGGCGATGAAATTCCGATTCCCGATCGTCATCATCGACGAAGATTTCCGTTCGGAAAACGCGTCCGGACTCGGCATTCGCGCGCTCGCCGACGCCATCGTCAAGGAAGGCCTGGAAATCCTCGGCGTGACGAGCTACGGCGATCTGTCGCAGTTCGCGCAGCAGCAGTCGCGCGCGTCCGCGTTCATCCTGTCGATCGACGACGAGGAGTTCACCCCCGGTCCGGAACTCGACCCCGCGATCCTGAAGGTGCGCGCCTTCATCCAGGAAATCCGCTTCAAGAACGCGGAGATCCCGATCTACCTGTACGGTGAGACGAGGACGTCGCGGCATATCCCGAACGACGTGCTGCGCGAGTTGCACGGCTTCATCCACATGTTCGAGGACACGCCCGAGTTCGTCGCGAGGCACATCATCCGCGAGGCGAAGGCGTACCTCGACTCGCTCTCACCGCCGTTCTTCCGTGCGCTGGTCAACTACGCGCAGGACGGGTCGTATTCGTGGCATTGCCCGGGGCACTCCGGCGGCGTCGCCTTCCTGAAGAGTCCCGTCGGCCAGATGTTCCACCAGTTCTTCGGCGAGAACATGCTGCGCGCCGACGTTTGCAACGCGGTCGACGAGCTGGGGCAGCTGCTCGACCATACCGGCCCGGTCGCGGCATCGGAGCGCAACGCCGCCCGCATTTTCAACGCCGACCATTGCTTCTTCGTCACCAACGGCACGTCGACGTCGAACAAGATGGTGTGGCACGCCAACGTGGCGCCAGACGACATCGTCGTTGTCGATCGCAATTGCCACGTATCGATCCTGCATGCGATCACGATGACCGGCGCGATCCCCGTCTTCCTGACGCCCAAGCGGAACCACCTCGGCATCATCGGCCCGATCGCGCTCGACGAATTCAAGCCGGAGAACATCCGCAAGAAGATCGAGGCGAACCCGTTTGCGAACGCGGTGAAGAACAAGAAGCCGCGCATCCTGACCATCACGCAAAGCACTTACGATGGCATCGCCTACAACGTCGAGATGCTGAAGCAGACGCTGGGCAACGCGATCGAAACCCTGCATTTCGACGAGGCCTGGCTGCCGCACGCCGCGTTTCACGAGTTCTACAAGGACATGCACGCCATCGGCAAGGACCGTCCGCGCAGCAAGGAAGCGATCATCTTCGCGACGCACTCGACGCACAAGCTGCTGGCCGGCATCTCGCAGGCGTCGCAGATCATCGTGCAGAACTCGGAGACGCGAAAGCTCGACACGCACATGTTCAACGAGGCGTATCTGATGCACACCTCGACCTCGCCGCAGTACGCGATCATCGCCTCGTGCGACGTGTCCGCGGCGATGATGGAGCCGCCCGGAGGTACCGCGCTGGTCGAGGAATCGATCATGGAAGCGCTCGATTTCCGCCGCGCCATGCGCAAGGTCGACGACGAGTGGGGCAAGGACTGGTGGTTCAAGGTCTGGGGACCGGAGCGACTCGCGGCGGAAGGCATCGGCAAGCGCGAGGACTGGATGCTGAAGGCCAACGAGCGCTGGCACGGTTTCGGAGAGCTGGCACCGGGCTTCAACATCCTCGACCCGATCAAGGCGACGGTGATCACGCCCGGCCTCGACGTCTCGGGAAAATTCGCCAAGACGGGCATTCCCGCGTCGATCGTCACCAAGTATCTTGCCGAACACGGCGTCATCGTCGAGAAGACCGGGCTCTACTCGTTCTTCATCATGTTCACGATCGGCATCACCAAGGGCCGCTGGAACACGCTGGTGACTGCGTTGCAGCAGTTCAAGGACGACTACGACAAGAACCATCCCCTGTGGAAGATCCTGCCCGAGTTCTGCGCGAAGTATCCGAAGTACGAACGCATCGGACTGCGTGATCTAAGCCAGCAGATTCACGACATGTACAAGGCCAACGACGTGGCGCGCGTCACCACCGAGATGTACCTGTCGGACATGCTGCCGGCGATGAAGCCGTCGGATGCGTTCGCCTGCATGGCGCATCGGGAAATCGACCGCGTTGGGATCGACGACCTCGAGGGGCGGGTGACGAGTGTGCTGCTGACGCCCTATCCGCCGGGGATCCCGCTGCTGATACCGGGCGAACGCTTCAACCGCACGATCGTGCAGTTCCTGCAGTTCGCGCGGACCTTCAACCAGCAGTTTCCAGGGTTCGATACCGATATCCACGGGCTGGTGGAGCGCAACGACGACGGCAAACTCTCCTACTTCGTCGACTGCGTGCGGCCGCGCTGAGTTCGACACGCCTAGCGGTATTTCGTCATTCCCGCGCACGCGGGAATCCATTGGATGTTGAAGAGTTCAAGATGGATCCCCGCTTTCGCGGGGATGACGTGCTTTATGCGGGTGTGTACTGCGTTACGCGGCGACGCGGACTGCCGATTCGCCGGCTTGGGCCGGCTGCGTATCCGCGGGCTTGAGCGTCTGCGCCACCAGCGACGCGAGCACGCAGCCCGCGACGCGCACTTCCATCGACTCGCCGCGCGCGGCAAGGACGACCGGCACTTTTGCGCCGAGCACGATGCCCGCCGCAAGCGCGCCGAACATCCCGGTCAGGGTCCTGAGCATCAGCGCGCCAGCCTCGAGGCTGGGCACGATCAGTACGTCGGCGTTGCCCGCGACCTTGGAGTCGACACCGTTGGCCCGCGCAGCAGCGGCCGACATGGCGCTGTCCGCGGTCAGCGGCCCTTCGATGGTGCCGCCCGTGATCAGGCCCTGGGCCGCCATCTTGACCAAGGCGGCGGCGTCGCCGGTCGCTGGCAGCGCCGGGGTCACCCCCTCGACCGCAGCCAGTACCGCGACCAAAGGATTGGCGGTGCCCAATGCGTGCGCGAAGTCGATCGCGTTTTGCACGATCTCGCGCTTGGCCGCCAGGCTCGGCGCGATATTCAGCACCGCGTCCGACAGCACGAACGATCGTGCGAAGCCGGGGACGTCGACGAAGAATGCGTGGGTCAGGCGATGTTCGCCGCGCAGGCCGCCTTCGGGCGCGGCCACCGCGCGCATCAGGTCGTCCGGGTAGAGGCTGCCCTTGATGAGCGCCCGCACTTCGCCAGAGCGCGCGAGTGCCACGGCGCGCTGCGCCGCGACAAAGGGCTCGTCCGGCGTGTCGACAATGGTGACCCGCGAGAGATCGAGGCCGGCCTGCGCCGCAGCGTCGGCGATGCGCCCTTCGGGTCCGACGAGCACCGGGGCCAGGTAGCCCGCGAACTGTCCTGACAGCGCGATCTGCAGGGAGTCGCGATCGCATGGATAGACGATCGCCGTCGGCAGGGGCGGAAAATTCCGGACCCTCTCGACTTGCCGCTGGAATTGCGGCCGGGTAACCAAGGTGACCACGGGGCCAGCGTGGCAAACGGCGGCAGCACTGTCAACCCTCCGCCGATGACCGGTTCCCGCCAGGGTGCAGCCGTCGCCCGATGCCCGGCGTCGGCATCGCTGTCAGTTTCACGCAAGGCCGCCAACCGCGGCCGAAATTACAGCGTTTGCAGTGTCTTGCGCAGGATGTCCACGATGACATCGACATGCGCGCGTTCCGCGATCAGTGGCGGCGCGACGATGACGCAATCGCCGGTGGCCTTCAAATGCAGGCCGCTGTCGAACAATTTCTTCTGCAGCGTGTGGCCACGACGCCCGGGAGTCCCGTCGGAAGGCAGGTCGATCGCCGCGAGCAGTCCGTAACCGCGCAGGTCCGACACCATCGGCAATCCCTTGAGCGACCAGAGCGCATCGAGAAAATAGGGTGACAACGCGGCGCCGCGCTCGAACAAGCCTTCGTCACGGTAGATGTCGAGCGTTGCGAGGCCGGCGGCGCAGGGACCCGGGTGCCCTGAATAGGTGTAGCCGTGGAAGAACTCGATGGCGCCTTCTGCTGCCGCGCCGAAGATCGTGTCGTGGATGCGCTCGCTGATGGCGACCGCGCCCATCGGTTGCGCGCCGTTGGTGATGCCCTTGGCCATCGTCATGAGGTCCGGCGTCACGCCGAAGCTCTGCGCGGCGAAAGCCTTGCCGGTGCGGCCGAAGCCGCAGATCACTTCGTCGAACACCAGCAGGATGCCGTGCGCATCGCAGATCTGGCGCAGGCGCTGCAGATAGCCTTTCGGTGGCACCAGGCAGCCGGTGGAGCCGGCGATCGGCTCGACAAAGCACGCGGCGATGTTCTCGGCGCCGTACAGGTTGACGAAGCGCAGCAGGTCCTCGGCCAGCTCGACGCCGTGCGCGCCCTCACCGGGCACGAAGAAGTTTTCCTTGAGGTGCGTGTGACGCATATGTCCGATGCCCGGCAGCGTCGGACCGAACTTGCGGCGATTGTTGATCAGCCCCGACAGCGAGACGCCGCCGAAGTTGACGCCGTGGTAGGCGCGTTCGCGTGAGATGAACATGTTCCGACCACCCTGGCCGCGCGCCTGGTGATACGCGAGGGCGACCTTCATCGCCGTATCGACGGCCTCGGAGCCGGAATTCACAAAGAAGATCCGGTTGAGATCGCCCGGCGTAAGTTCTGCAACGCGCGTCGCGAGCTGGAATTGCTTCGGGTGGCCGCGGGTGAACGGCGCGATGAAGTCGAGTTCGCGCAGTTGTGCTCCCACCGCATCGGCGATTTCCCGGCGGCCGTGCCCGGCGTTGACGCAGAACAAGCCCGACGAGCCGTCCAGGAGCTTGTCGCCACGATCGCTCCAGAGGTACATCCCCTCCGCCCGGACGACCATTTTCGGGTCGTTCCTGAAGTCGCGGTTCGGCGTGAACGGCATCCAGTACTCGTCGAGCGAAAGCGGGGCGGACGAGCGCTGTGCGGCCAGATCTTTCAGGGTCGTGTCGGCATGGGTCATGGCGGTCTCCTTGGGGGCGCTGACGGGACGTGGGAACGGGACTCCCGCGCAGGCTATGCTAGGATTCTACGCCTGTCGTGATGGCACGCGCTGCGTGCAAAGTTACGACTACCCCAACGGCGTTACCGCTTGCCATCGCACGGATCGACGATGCACATCGGCGTCCCGAAAGAGATCAAGATCCTCGAGCACCGAGTAGGGTTGACGCCGGAGAGTGTGCGCGAGATCTGCACGCACGGGCATCAGGTCACGGTCGAGACCGGCGCCGGGCTGGGTATCGGCATGGACGACGGAGCGTATCAGCGTGCGGGCGCGACGATTGCCGCCAGCGCCACGGAGGTCTTTGCGCAAGCCGAAATGATCGTCAAGGTGAAAGAGCCGCAGGCAGCGGAGTGCAAGTTGCTCCGGCAAGGCCAGGTGCTGTTCACGTACCTGCATCTCGCGCCTGATCCCGACCAGGCCCGTGATTTGATCGCGAGCGGCGCCGTGTGCATTGCGTACGAGACAGTGACGTCTCCGGCAGGTGGCCTGCCGTTGCTAGCACCGATGTCCGAGGTCGCGGGACGAATGGCCATCCAGGCGGGCGCATACTTCCTCGAAAAGGCGCATGGAGGCCTCGGTGTTCTGCTCGGTGGCGTGCCGGGCGTCGACCCGGCGAAGGTCGTCATCCTGGGAGGCGGTGTGGTCGGCTCGCACGCATGTCACATCGCGCTCGGCATGGGGGCCGAAGTATGGGTGCTCGATCGCAATACCGACGTACTGCGCGCGTTGTGGCGGCAATTCGGACGGCCGCTGAACACAGTGTTCTCGACGCACGACGCGATCGAGCGCCACGTCACCAGTGCCGACCTCGTCGTCGGCGGTGTGCTGATTCCGGGTGCGTCGGCGCCAAAACTCGTGACGGCAGAGCTTGTCGGGAAGATGAAAAAAGGTTCGGTGATCGTCGACGTGGCGATCGATCAGGGCGGCTGCTTCGAAACATCGCATCCGACGACGCATGCCGATCCGACCTACGTCGTCGATGGCGTGATCCATTACTGCGTCGCGAACATGCCTGGTGGCGTTCCGCGCACGTCGACCTTTGCCTTGAACAACGCGACGCTGCCCTTCGTGCTTGCGCTCGCGGACAAGGGTTATCGCCGCGCTTTGGCCGACGATCCGCACCTGCGCAACGGTCTCAACGTTGCGTTCGGCCAGGTCACGTGCAAGCCGGTGGCCGAGGCGCTCGGCTATCGCTACGTCGACGCGCGCGCGGTACTGCAGTGAGCTGCGGCGGGCGGGTATGAGCCCATGACCGTTCGCATACCCTTCGACGACCGCGCCAAGCAGCAAACGTACTTCAGTACCTGCTACATGTGCGCCTGCCGTTGCGGTATCAAGGTGACGGTCGAGAACGAGCGCGTTCGCTTCATCCAGGGCAACCTCAATCATCCGGTGAACCAGGGCGTGCTTTGCGCCAAAGGTTCCGCGGGAATCATGAAGCAGTACTCGGCGGCGAAGCTCAGCAAGCCGCTGAAGCGCCGTCCAGGCAGCGAGCGCGGCGCCGGCGACTTCGTCGAAATCGAGTGGGACGAGGCGCTCGACCTGCTGACCACGCGGCTGGCGAAGATCCGGGCGACCAATCCGACGCAGCTAGCATTCTTCACCGGACGCGACCAGATGCAGGCGCTCTCCGGGTTGTGGGCGCAGCAATTCGGCACGCCGAACTGGGCCGCGCACGGCGGCTTCTGTTCGGTGAACATGGCGGTGGCCGGGCTGTATACGATCGGCTATTCGTTCTGGGAATTCGGCGCTCCGGACTGGGATCACGCCAAGTACTTCATGCTGTGGGGCGTCGCCGAGGATCATTCGTCGAACCCGATCAAGATCGGCCTCGACAAGCTCAAGCGCCGCGGCGCGAAGTTCGTGTCGATCAATCCGGTACGCACGGGCTACTCTGCGATCGCCGACGAATGGGTGCCGATCCGGCCCGGCACCGACGGCCTGCTGGCACTCGCGCTCGTGCACGTACTGCTCAAGCGCGGCCTCGTCGACTGGGAATTCCTGATCCGCTATACGAACGCCCCGTGGCTGGTCGTACAGACGCCCGGCATGCCCGGCGACGGCCTGTTCGCGCGCGGCGCCGACGGCGAGCCGCTGGTATGGGACCAGCATGCACAGCAGCTTGTGAACGGCAATCTGCCCGAGATCGCGCCGGCGCTGTATGCAACAACTGAACTTGCCGACGGCCGGCGAGCCAAGACCGTATTTGCGCTGGCGACCGAACGCTATCTCGACGACCGCTACTCGCCCGAGCGCGTGTCCGCCCAATGCGGCGTCCCCGCCGAGACGATCACCCGGCTCGCGCTGGAGATGGCGCAGGTCGCCTTCAATCAAGCGGTCGAATTGCCGATCCGCTGGACCGATATGCACGGGCGTACGCACGACAAGGTGATCGGCCGCCCCGTCGCCATGCATGCGATGCGCGGCATCTCGGCGCATTCCAACGGATTTCACACCTGTCGCGCGCTGCATCTGCTGCAGATGCTGCTGGGAGCGCTCGAGAATCCCGGCAGCTTCCGTGCGAAGACGCCATACCCGCGCCGCATTCCGATCCGTTCGCTGCCGGAGAACGACCCGGCCGTCATCTTCGCGCCGGACACGCCGCTGAAGCGCATGCCCAACGGCTACCCGGCGCGCCCCGAAGACCTGGTGATCGATGCGCAAGGGCAGCCGCTGCGCATCGACAAGGCGTACTCGTGGGAGACGCCGCTGTCCGCGCACGGGTTGATGCACATGGTCATCACCAACGCGGTCAATCGCGATCCGTACCCGATCGACACGCTGCTGCTGTTCATGGCGAACATGGCGTGGAACTCGAGCATGAATACCGCGGAAGTCCGCGATATGCTCGTGCGCAAAGGCACCGACGGCGAATACGCGATCCCGTTCCTGGTCGTCGTCGATGCCTTCCATTCCGAAACCGTGGGTTTCGCCGACCTGGTGCTGCCCGACACGACGTACCTCGAGCGCTACGACGCGATCTCGCTGCTCGACCGGCCGATCTCCGAGCCCGATGCCGCGGCCGACTCGATCCGGCATCCCATCCTCGAGCTCGATCGCGATGTGCGACCATGGCAGGACGTCCTGGTCGAATTGGCGTCGAGGCTCAAGTTTCCGGCGTTCACGCGTGCCGACGGGACACGCAAGTTTGCCGACTACCGCGACTTCATCGTCAACTACGAAAAGCTTCCAGGTATCGGCTTTCTCGCCGGCTGGCGCGGCGAAAACGGCGAGTCGCCCCTGCGCGGAAAACCGAACCCGAAGCAATGGGAAAAGTATATCGAGAACCAGTCGTTCTTCGCCTATCCCTGGCCCGCCAACATGCGTTACTACCGCTTCGCGAACAAGGACTACCTCGAGTTCGCCGAGAAGCACGCGCTGTTCGGAACGCCGCCGGTGCAGGTCGTCCTGCAACTCTATTCGGAGCCGCTGCAGAAGTTTCGCCTCGCCGGGCAACGGCTCTACGACGGTCCGCAACCGGTGACGTTGGCGGATTGCGAGCGGCTGGCGACCTATTTTGATCCGCTCCCATTCTGGTACGCGCCGCTCGAGGGTGCGCATCGCCAACCGGCAACGGCCGACGCCGTGTCGCGTAGCGTATCCGACGAGTACCCGCTGCACGCCATCACGCAGCGGCCGATGATGATGTACCACTCGTGGGATGCACAGAATGCGTGGCTGCGTCAGATCATTTCCGAGAATCGGTTGTATATGAACCGCGGCACCGCGCGCGGGCTCGATCTGGCCGACGACGATTGGGTGTGGGTCGAATCGCATCACGGGAAGATCCGCTGCCAGCTCAGGACCATGGAGGGTTGCGAGGCCAATACGGTATGGACCTGGAACGCCATCGGCAAGCAGGCTGGTGCGTGGGGGTTGAGCGAGCACGCGAGCGAGGCGACCGCGGGTTTCCTGCTCAATCACCTGATCTCCGAACTACTGCCCGGTGGCAAGGGCGAGCGACGGATGACCAACTCCGATCCGATCACCGGACAGGCCGCGTGGTTCGACCTGCGCGTCAGAGTGCGCAAGTGCGCGCGCGGCGAGACGGGAATCTGGCCGATTTTCCCAATCGCGAAGCGATTGCCTGGCGACGATGGCGTGCGACCGTCCGTGCTGCGGTTTACTACCAGGAATAATTCCTGATGGCTCCGGAAATCAAGCGAATGGAATCGAGATTTGCGGGGCCAGCACGGTGAAGCTGGGGCTGGTCATCGATCTCGATACGTGCGTGGGTTGCCACGCCTGCGCCACGGCGTGCAAGGAATGGAACACGTCGTCGCCGGTGAGCGGTCCGCTCTCCGACTACGAGCCGTTCGGCGCGGAAGCGTCGGGCGTGTGGTTCAACCGCGTGCGACATTACGAGGTCGGTGAGTATCCCGCGAGCAAGACGATCAATTTCCCGATGTCGTGCATGCACTGCGCCGATGCGGACTGCGTCACCGTCTGTCCCACCGGCGCGTCGTACAAGCGCGAGGACGGCATCGTCCTTGTCGACCAGGACAAGTGCATGGGTTGCAACCTGTGCGCCTGGGCGTGTCCCTATGGCGCAAGGGAACTCGACGAATCCTCGGGGACGATGAAAAAATGCACGCTGTGCGTCGATCGCATCAACGACGAATTGCTGCCCCCGGAAGAACGTCAGCCGGCTTGCGTGCTCGCGTGCCCCACGCACGCCCGCTTCTTCGGCGATTTCGACGACCCGAATTCGGAGGTGTCGCGGCTGTCGGCATCGCGCAAGGGCTTCGGCCTGCTCTCGGAACTGGGCTATGAACCGGTCAATCGTTACCTGCCGCCGCGCGAGCCGAAACCGATCGTCGGGCTCGACGACGTGCGCGCGCTGCTCGAACGCGGGCTCGCAAGCCTGGCAGACCCCGTCATCCGCCGTTAGGTGCGATGAAACCGACGTTCAGCATCATTTTCTTCACCGTCATTTCCGGTGCCGGGCTCGGCATGCTGGCACTGCTCGTCCTGACCGATCTTTGTCCTACCGAAACGCTGCCCAAGGCGGGGTTGACGACAGGCATCGCGGTGGCGCTGGCGCTGGTCGTGGTGGGCCTGTCATCGTCGGTACTGCATCTCGCCAAGCCGGCGAACGCGTGGCGCGCGTTCTCGCGCTTTCGTACGTCCTGGCTTTCGCGTGAAGCGGTTTTCGCCGCGGCGCTGGTCGGCGTCGCCATCGTCTATGGCGGAAGCGTCGCAGGCGGCGCGCGCGACGCGATCAGGATGCCGATCGCGGCGCTGACGTGTCTGCTTTGCTGGGCCGTTCTGTTCTGCACCGCGATGATTTACGCGAGCCTCAAGCCGATCCGGCAATGGCACACGCGCTGGACGCCGGCGAACTACGTGTTGCTTGGACATTGGTCGGGAGCGCTGCTGCTGCTGGCGCTTGCACTGGCCCAGGGCGCGCGGCCCGGGCCCTTCGTGATCCTTGCGGTCGCGCTTGGCGTCGCGGCGCTCGCGACCAAACTCGGGTACTGGCGCGCCATGCGCGACACGACCGCTGCGGTGACGCTGGAACGCGCGATCGGCGTGCGCGAGGGCGTGCACCCGCCCGGGATGACCGTGGCGCAGGCGCGGCTGTTCGATGCCGGACATTCGCACGGCACCTTCCTGACCAACGAGTTCGGCTTCACGCTTGCCCGCAAGCATGCGACCGCGTTGCGGGCGTGTTCGTTGCTCTTTGCCTTCGGCATCCCCGCCGTCGCCTTCGCGGCGGGCATGCGCAGCGCAGCTGTTGCCGCCTTGGTGGCGGCCCTTTGCATCATGGGCCTGCTGGCCGAGCGCTGGCTGTTCTTCGCGGAAGCGCGGCACACGGTTCGCCTCTATCACGGCGATGCGCGAACCTGACACCTTGCTCGAGGTGAGCGTCTGGCGTGGTCGAGCCGAGGGCGGATTTCAGCGCTACTCGGTGCCGCGTCAGGGTTCGCAGACCGTGCTCGACGTCGTCACCTTCATCCAACGCCGGCTCGACCCGTCGCTGGCGTATCGCTTCGCCTGCCGCGTCGGCATGTGCGGCTCATGCGCGATGACCGTCAATGGCGTCGCGCGCTGGACTTGCCGCACGCATGTCGAGACGGTCGCGCCGGAGCATCGACTCGAGATCGCGCCGCTGTCCAACCTGCCGATCGTGCGTGACCTGGTCACCGACATGCGCGAATTCTTCGACAAATGGGCACGAGCGAAGAGCCAGTTCAGTCCGACGACGACGCGTCACGACGATTTCGCGACGATCCCGCCGGACTCGCCGGCTCGCGCGGCCGTCGACGCCGCGATCGAGTGCATCGGCTGCGCGGTGTGCTACTCGTCCTGCGACGTGGTGGCGTGGAATCCGGATTACCTCGGCCCGGCGGCGCTGAACCGCGCCTGGACGCTGCAGCGCGACGTGCGCGATGGCGCGCAGAATGAACGACTCGCTGCGGTCGCCGGCGACGCCGGCTGCCACGCCTGCCACACGCACGCGAGTTGCACCGAGCGCTGTCCCAAGCATTTGTCGCCGACCGCGTCGATCGCGGGCCTGAAGCGCGCGACCGCGCTGGCAGTGCTTAAAGGCAGATTGTGAGCGCGCGCATAGAAGCCCGCGCCTGGGTCGCGCAGCGCATTAGCGCAGCGGTCCTCGCGGTCTGCGTTGCCGTGCATCTGGTCACCATGATCGTCGCCGTCCACGGCGGTCTTAACGCCGCGTCGATCCTGGGGCGGACTCGGGGCAGCATCGGCTGGGCGGCCTTTTACACATTGTTCGTCGTGGCCGTCGCGATCCATGCGCCGCTGGGCCTGCGCACGGTCGCGGCCGAATGGCTTGGGTGGCGCGGGCGCGCAGCCAACCTGCTATGGTGCGGCGTCGGCGTCGCCTTGCTCTTGCTCGGTGCGCGCGCCCTGGCCGCGGTGGCGCTATGATGCGATCTGACTGGCGCAACCGCGGGCATCCCGCGTTCTGGGCCTTTCTCGTTCATCGCGTATCGGGAGTCATGCTCGCGCTGTTTCTGCCCTTGCACTTTCTCGCGCTGAGCCAGGCGCTGGCCGGCGAAGCTGCGCTCGACGCGTTCCTCGTCTGGACCCAGCAGCCGCTGCTCAAGGCTTCCGAGATCGCGCTCGTGTTCTTGCTTGCCGCACACCTCACTGGCGGGCTGCGGCTGCTGGTGGTCGAGTTCGTGGGCTGGCACGGCGAGGCGCAGAAGTCCATGCTGGCGGCCGCCGGCGGCGTGGCGGCATTTTGCGCGCTGTTGTTCGCGCTTAATCTCATCTGAGGTCGTCGATGCGTATCGAAGCTGCTGCCGTCGAAGCCGTCGCGAAGGAACTCTACATCCGCGCGCTCAAGATCCTCCCCGACGACGTGAAGTCGGGTTTCGCGACGCTTGCGCAGCACGAGACCAGCGCCAAGGCGCAGGGCGTGCTGGCGACCATGATACGGAACATCGCGGTGGCCGAGGCAACCGACAACCTGCTGTGCCAGGACACGGGCATCCCAATCTACAACGTCTCGATCGGGCGCAATGTCGAGGTCGACGGCCCGGCGGTAAAGCAGGCGATTCGCCGTGGCTGCGAGCGGGCCACGCGCGAACACCCGTTGCGCTCGTCGATCGTCCATCCGCTGACGCGCAAGAACGAGCATTCGTCGTGCGGAATCGGCGTGCCCGTGATCCACATCGACTACGCCGCCGATTTCGACGGCGTGCGGATCGAGATGATCCCCAAGGGCAGCGGCTCCGAGAACAATTCGTGGCTGAAGATGGCGCTTCCCGCCGATGGCGTCGACGCGATCCGGACCTTTGTCGTCGATTGCGTGCTCGACGCGGGCGGCAAGACCTGCCCGCCGACCATCGTCGGTGTCGGCATCGGCGGCACGGCGGACCTGTGCGTGCATCTGGCGAAGGTCGCGGCGACGCGTCCGCTGGGCTCGCGTTGCGACGACCCCGACGGGGCGCAACTCGAGACCGAGCTGTCGGCCGCGGTGAACATGCTCGGCGTCGGCCCGCAGGGACTCGGCGGAGATGCGACGGCTTTCGCCGTGCACGTCGAGCTGGCGGCGACGCACATCACCATGAATCCGGTCGCGGTCAACATGCAATGCCACTCGGCGCGACGCGCGTCGGCGACGATCGATGCGAATGGAGTCCGTTACGGCTTCTGACCTGCAGGCGTTTACACGAGATGTTCATCGGACATATCGGTCTGGCGTTGGCGGCGAAGCACGTCGCGCCGAAGCCTTCGCTCGGCACCCTGACGCTCGCCGCGCAGTGGGCGGACGGGCTCTGGCCGATATTTCTGCTGCTCGGCTGGGAAATTTACCTGGTGTCGGTGTTCGGGCCGCCGCCGAACGTCGACGTACTGGCATTGAGCGGTCTGCTGGGTTGGCTATTCCTGGCCTGGGCGTATTGGATCGACCGTCACCGCGAATCCGCGGACTGAAATGACCCACCACGTACTGACCACGCCGATCTCGCAGGAGCAGGTGCGCGCCTTGCGCATCGACGATACCGTCACCTTGCAAGGCACGCTCTTCGGCATTCGCGATGCGACGCAAATTGCCATGTTCGATCGCGGTATCGCGACCCGCTTCGACCTCCACGGGCACGCGGTGATCCACACCGCGCCGAACGTGAAGAAGGTTGCGCCTTCGCCCGAGCATCCGGCCGGCTACGCGCCCGTGTGCGTCGGCACGACGACCTCGTCGCGCATGGAGCGCTTCACGCGGCCGCTGCTGGCCCAATGCGGCGTGCGTCTGATCATCGGCAAGGGCGGACTCGGCGCGGGTTCGCTCGCGGCGTTCGCCGAGCTCGGGGGCGCGTATCTCGCGATCATCGGCGGCACCGCTGCGCTTGAAACGACGTGGGTCGAGGCGATCGAGGACGTCGACCTGGACGAACTCAATCCCGAAAGCCTGTGGCGCTTTCGGATCCGCGATTTCGGCCCGCTTACCGTCGCCATGGACAGCCACGGCGGCAGCCTCTTTGCTGCGGTCGACGCCGGCGCGCGTTCGCGACGGGATCGGGCGCTCGCCGCGCTCGGGGTCAAGCGCTGATGAGCGCCGCCGGGCCGCCCCAAGGCGCTCGCCCCCTTGGGGGGAAGCGGCGCGAAGCGACGCCTCGGGGGGGGCCTGGAGGGATTGCTGAGCGCCGCATCGAGACGGACATCCTGATCCTCGGTGCCGGCGGCGCCGGCCTGTTTGCCGCATTGCACGCGCACGCCGCCAATCCCTCGCTGTCGATCACGATTGCCGTGAAGGGATTGCTCGGCAAATGCGGCTGCACGCGCATGGTCCAGGGCGGGTACAACGTGGCGCTCGCGCCGGGCGATTCGGTCGAGCGGCATTTCATGGATACGATCGTCGGCGGTGCGTGGCTGCCGGATCAGGATCTGGCGTGGACGCTGGTCAACGGCGCGATCGAGCGTATCCATGAACTGGAAAACGAACTCGGCTGCTTTTTCGACCGCAATCCCGACGGCACCATTCACCAGAAGGCATTCGCCGGGCAGACCTTCGACCGCACGGTGCACAAGGGCGACCTGACCGGCATCGAGATCATCAACCGGCTGGCCGAACAGGTCTGGGCGCGCGGCATCGACCGGCTGGAGGAGCATCGCGCGCTCGCCTTCATTCCCGGCGCGGACGGGACGACACTGGCGGGCGTCGTGCTGGTCGACGTGCGCGACGGCACGTACCTGTACGTCGCCGCGAAGGCCGTGCTGCTCGCGACCGGCGGTGGGCCGACCATGTATCGCTACCACACACCCTCGGGCGACAAGAGTTGCGACGGCCTGGCGATGGCGCTTGCCGCCGGCCTGCCGCTGCGCGACATGGAGATGGTGCAGTTTCACCCGACCGGCCTCTTGGCGGGCGAACATACGCGCATGACCGGCACCGTGCTCGAGGAAGGACTGCGCGGCGCCGGCGGTTACCTGCTCGACGCCGGCGGTGAGCGCTTCATGCAGAAATACGATCCGCGCGGCGAGCGCGCCACCCGCGACATCGTCTCGCGCGCGATCTACGCCGAGATGCGTGCCGGGCGCACATCGCCGAACGGCGGGGTGTGGCTGTCGATGGCGCACCTCGGCGCCGACAGCGTGCGCCGCCAGTTCAAGGGCATGGTCGAGCGCTGCGCCGATTGCGGCTTCGACCTGGCGGGGGGCAAGGTCGAGGTGGTCCCGACCGCGCACTACATGATGGGCGGCGTGGAATTCGCAGCCGACTGCACGACCGCGCTGCGCGGCCTGTTCGTGGCGGGCGAGGACTCCGGCGGGGTCCACGGCGCCAATCGGCTCGGCGGCAATGGCGTCGCCAACTCGACAGTATTCGGCGGCATCGCCGGCGACGTGATGGCGGCGTGGGTCGCGCGTGAAGGCGAGTTGCGCGCGCCGGACGAAGCGGCCATCGACGCGGCGATCTCGCGCGCGGAAAGCCCGTTCCGGGCGCGCATCGCAAGCGACATCGAGGACATGCGCGAGCGGCTGTTCGCGACGATGTGGGACGACGCAGGAATCGTGCGCGATGCCGCGAGCCTCATCCGTGCCGATGCGGTGCTCGCCGCGCTCGCCGACGAACTCGACGCCGGCGCGCTGCCCGCCGCCGCGCGCGACCGCGCCTACAACCTGAGCTGGCACGACTGGCTCAACCTCGGCAACCTGGTCGCGGTCAGTCGCGCCATCGTTCGTGCCGCGCAGGCACGGGAGGATTCGCGCGGGGCGCATTTCCGCGCGGACTTCCCGCAAGCGGGTCCTGCTGAGGCATCGGCGTACACGCGCATCGTCCAACGCGACGGCGCGCTGTACTGCGAACAGATCCCGGTTCGCTTCACCCGCGTGCGACCGGGCGAAACGCTGCTCGCCGCCTAAAGCGGACCGGACGATGAGCACCTGCGCCGGCTGCGGGTCGACCAATCGCGCGGGGCGCCGCTTCTGCGCAGATTGCGGCAAGCCGCTGCCGGTGACTTGCGCCGCCTGCGGATTTCTCAACCAGCCCGACGAGAAGTTTTGCGGTGGCTGCGGTGCGGCCCTGGGTGCGGGACCGGTTGCCGCGAATCCAGCTGCGGGCGGCGACGCGGCGGAGAGCGAGCGTCGACCGGTGACGGTGCTGTTCGCCGACCTCGTCGGTTTCACCCGCATGTCGCGGGAACTCGATGCGGAAGAGGTGCATCGACTGCTGGAGCAGTATTTCGAGGCCGCCGACGAAATCGTCGAGCGCTGCGGCGGCGCCATCGACAAGCATATCGGCGACGCGGTGATGGCGGTTTTCGGCGCACCGGTGGCGCACGGTGACGATGGTGCGCGTGCGCTGCGCGCCGCGCTCGACATTCACCGGACGGTTGCCGCGCTCGGCGTAAAAGTGGGACGCGAGCTCGCGGTGCACATCGGTGTGGCCGCCGGCGAAGTCATCGCCAGCGGTCTTGGCAGCGGACGACATCGTGCCTATACCGTCATCGGCAATTCGGTGAACCTTGCCGCCCGGTTGCTGCAACTGGCCGGTGCGGGAGAAACGGTGCTCGACGCGTCGGTACACGGCGCGACGCTGCGCGTCGCGCGCTGCGAATCCATCGCCGATGCGAAAGTGAAAGGCGTCGACGCGCCGCTTGCGGTGTGGCGGCTGATCGACCTGAACGCCACGGTGCAGGCCGAGTCCGGCCAACCCTTTGTCGGCCGTCGTGCCGAGCTGGCGCAACTCAGCGCGCTGTTGCATGAATGTCGCAAGACCGGCGAGGGCAGTTCGCTCTGCGTCCGCGGCGACGCCGGCATCGGCAAGTCGCGGTTGATCGCGGAGTTGCGCCGCGTCGCGCGCGCCGACGGCTTTGCCTGCCATACGGGACTCGTCCTCGACTTCGGCATGGGCAAGGGACGCGATGCGGTTCGTGAACTCATCGCCAGCATGCTCGGCATCGGGCCCGAAGCGACCGCCGGGGAGCGCCTGGCGTCGCTGGAGCGCATCGCCCTCGCGAGACGAGTCCGGGAGCGACCGGACGTGCATTTCTTTGCGACCTCCTCGATCTGCCGCAGCCGCCGGCGACGCGCGCGCTGTACGAAGGCATGGATCATGCGGCGCGCGAACGCGGCAGGACCGATGCGTTCCTGCGCGTGGTGCGAAGCTTGAGCGCAAAGCAGCCGCTGTTCGTGGTGATTGAAGACTTGCATTGGGCCGATCGCACCACGCTCGACCACATCGCGGCGTTGACCCGCGCGGCGGCAACGCTGCCCATGGTCCTGGCGATGACCACGCGACCGGAAGGCGACCCGCTCAACCCAGCATGGCGCGCCGCGATCCAGGGCGCGTCGCTGTCCACCATCGAACTCGGGCCGCTGCAAACGCAGGACGCGCTGGCCCTGGCGAGCGGGTTGCTGGTGACCTCGCAGCACTACGCCCGCCAGTGCATCGAACGTGCCGCCGGCAACCCGCTGTTCCTGGAGCAATTGCTCAGCGCTGCGGACGAGCACCAGGACGCGTTGCCGGCGTCGCTGCACAGCCTCGTCCTCGCGCGCGTCGATCGTCTGCCCGAGCGCGATCGCGCCGCATTGCGCGCTGCGGCAGTCGTCGGGCAGCGCTTTTCACTCGCGCTGGTACGGCTGCTGGCCAACGCGCCGGATTACGTCTGCGACAACCTGCTCGCGCATGCGCTGGTGCGGGCGGAAGGCGACGAATTCCTGTTCGCGCATGCGCTGATCCGCGACGGCATCTATGCGTCGCTGACGCGGGCGCGCCGCGCAGAATTGCATCGCGCTGCTGCCTCGTGGTTCGGTGATCGGGACCCTGCCTTGCGCGCAGTCCACCTCGATCGCGCCGATGCGCCGGAGGCGGTGCAGGCATACCTGGAAGCGGCCCGCGTGCAGGCTGCGGCATTGCAGTTCGAAAGTGCGCTGACACTCGCCGAGCGCGGCGCGGAACTGGCGAAGGCGCCGGCGGATGTCCATGCGCTCAACATGCTGCGCGGCGAGTTGCTGCGCGAGACCGGCGCCGGCGCACCGGCGGTCGACGCGTATCAGGTTGCGCTTGCCGCCACAGTCGATCCCGCCGAGCGGTGTCGGGCGCTGCTAGGGATCGCGGCGGGACAGCGAATGATTGCCGGCATCGACGCCGCGCTGCGCGCGCTGGCCGAGGCCGAACCGATTGCACGCACGGCGATGCTCGGGCACGAGCTGGTGGAATTGCACAGCATTCGGGGCAATCTTTACTTTTCGCTTGGTCGCGTCGCCGCGTGTCGGGCGGAGCACGAAGCCACGCGCGAACAGGCGCAGGCGCTGAAGGACAAGAAGTGGGAGGCAAGGGCGCTGTCGGGACTGGCCGATGCCGACTACCTGGAAGGTCGCATGCTCACCGCGTTCGACAACTTCCAGCGTTGCGTCGCATTGTGCGACGCACATGGCTTTGCGCGCATCGCCATCCCCAACCGCGTCATGGTCGGGCATTGCCGCAGCTATCGCAACGAGTTCGACGCAGGCCTCGCCGACATGCTCGTGGCGCGCGATGCGGCGGTGCAGTACGGCAATCGTCACGTCGAGATGTTCGCGACGCAATCGTGCGGGTTGCTGCTCACGCAGTGTGCACGCTACGCCGATGCCGCGCCGTACCAGTTGCGCAGCCGCGCGCTGGCCGAGGCGCTGGGCGCCAAGCGCTACCTGGCGGTGATCCTGGCGCATCAGGCCGAATGCGCCATGGCGCTGGCACGCGTTGACGAAGCGCGCGAATGCCTGACGGCGGGACTTGCACTCGCGCGCGAGGCCGGCATGGAATTCTGCGGGCTGATGCTGCTAGCGTTGACCGCACGCGTGACGGAGGATCCGGCACAGCGCGCAGCGTTCAATGCAGAAGCGAGCGCCCTGCTTGCGCGTGGTTGCGTCGCGCACAGCCAACTTGCGTACCACCGTCTGGGTATCGACAATGCGATCGCGCGGCGCGATTGGCCGGAAGCGAACGAGCACATCGCGGCTCTGGCCGCATTCACGCAGTCCGAACCGTTGCCTTACACCGACTTCATCCTGGCGCGCGGCAAAACACTGGTCGGGCTTGCCGCGCGGCCGCAGGAGCCGAAGTTGCAAGCGAAGCTGGCCGAGCTGCGCGCGCAGGCTGAACGCCTGCGCTGGATGATCGACTGGCCGGCGTGGGCGGTGGCCGGCAGGCAGCCAACTCCGTAGAACCAGGCGCGACGCACGGCGGGCTTGACCTTGTCGCAATGATTCCATATTATTCGAAACATGGAAACGAGGACTGCCGTGGTCGCGCTTGCCGCGCTGGCGCAGGAAACGCGCCTCGCGATTTTTCGCCTATTGGTGGAGGCGGGCCCGGCCGGAATGCCTGCCGGGGCGATCGCCGACAGTCTGGGTGTCGCCGCGCCGACACTCTCGTTCCACCTCAAGGAACTCGCACATGCGGGCCTGATCGGGCCGGAACCGCAGGGTCGATTCATCGTCTATCGCGCCGACTTCAAGGCGATGAATGCGCTGGTCGGCTACCTGACCGAGAACTGTTGTCGTGGTAGCGGCGCCTGTACCACCGAATGCGCGCCGGCCGAGGCTGCGGCATGCGCGCCCACAATCCAACCTCGTCGCCGCGCGTCCGCCGGCGTGCAGGCCAAGGCGAGTTCACGCAGGAGAGTCGCATGAAGCGCTTTCACGTCCACGTTGCAGTGCCCGACCTCGCCCAGAGCATTCGTTTTTATTCGACGCTGTTCGGTGCCGAGCCGACGGTGACGAAGGCCGACTACGCCAAATGGATGCTTGACGACCCGCGGGTCAATTTCGCCATTTCGCAGCGAGGCGCTGGCATCGGCATCAACCATCTAGGCTTCCAGGTCGACAGCGGCGAGGAACTCGAAGCGCTGCATGACCAACTCGCAGCCGCGGACCGTGGCGTCGTCGCGGAAATGGGCGCGAATTGCTGCTACGCGAAATCCGACAAGTATTGGGTCAAGGATCCCGCCGGCATCGCGTGGGAATCGTTCCACTCGCTCGGCAGCATTCCCCTGTTCGGCGCGGCAGATGCCGGCGAGAACGCGGCCAGTGCCTGCTGTGCCCCGGTGCCTGAGACCACGCCGATCTCCATGCCAATGAGCGCGAAGACGTCCTGCTGCCGCTAGTTCGCGCTCGCAAATCGGACGATGGCCATGGCGACGAGTGATACACAACGGGCGTTCAATGTCCTGTTCCTGTGCACCGGAAATTCGGCGCGCAGCATCATGGCCGAGTCGATCCTGCGGCAATCCGGGCAGGGCAGGTTCAATGCGTTCAGCGCTGGCAGCCATCCGGCGGGCAAGGTGAATCCGCTCGCGCTCGAGTTGCTGAAGGCCAACCGCATGCCGGTCGAGGGGCTTCGCAGCAAAAGTTGGGAGGAGTTCGCGCAACCCGATTCGCCCGCGCTCGACTTCGTGTTCACCGTCTGCGACAACGCCGCTGGAGAGGTCTGCCCGGTATGGCCCGGACGACCGATGACCGCGCATTGGGGCGTGCCTGACCCAGCCGCGGTACAAGGCACCGACGAGGTAAAGCGCAAGGCGTTCTCGGACACATGCCACACGCTGCTCGCGCGCATTCGCTTGTTCACGAGCCTGCCGCTGGCCAAGCTCGACCGGCTCGGTTTGCAGAACCGGCTGCGCGAGATCGGCAAGGCGTCGTGATCCCGGCAGCGAGCGCCACGGCGGTCGACAGATTGCCGCGCGTGCCGCTCGGATTCTTCGAGCGCTATCTCACCGTCTGGGTGGCGCTGTGCATCGTCGCCGGCATCGCGCTCGGACAAATGGGTCCCGGCGGTGTCGCAGGCACTTGGCCGCATGGAGTTCGCGCACGTCAATCTTCCGGTCGGGGTCCTGATCTGGGCGATGATCGTGCCGATGCTGGTCAAGATCGACTTTGGTGCGCTGCACGAGGTGCGGCGCCATGCGCGCGGCATCGGCATAACCTTGTTCGTCAACTGGGCGGTGAAGCCGTTCTCGATGGCGTTGCTGGCGTGGATCTTCGTGCGTCACCTGCTTGCGCCGCTGCTGCCGGCCAGCCAGATCGACAGCTATGTCGCGGGATTGATCCTGCTTGCGGCAGCCCCGTGCACGGCGATGGTGTTCGTGTGGAGCAATCTCACCGACGGCGAACCGAATTTCACGCTGACGCAGGTGGCATTGAACGACACAATCATGATCTTCGCCTTTGCGCCGATCGTTGCGCTGCTGCTCGGCGTGTCGTCGATCAGCGTGCCGTGGGGCACGCTGTTGCTGTCGGTCGCGATGTACATCCTGGTGCCGTTGGCGTTGGCGCAGGCTTGGCGTCGATGGCTGCTGCAACTCGGCGAGTCGGCGTACCAGTCGACGCTCGCCCGCGTTGCGCCGTTCTCGCTCGCCGCGCTGCTGGCGACAATCGTCCTGCTGTTCGCGTTCCAGGGCGAGGCGATCCTGCGTCAGCCGCTGGTGATCGCCGTCCTCGCAGTGCCGATTCTCATTCAGGTGTTGTTCAACGGCGGGCTGGCGTACTGGCTCAATCGCCGTTTTGGCGTCGCGCACTGCGTTGCCGGGCCGTCGGCGTTGATCGGTGCGTCGAACTTCTTCGAACTGGCCGTCGCCGCCGCGATCAGCCTCTACGGCTTCGAATCCGGCGCGGCGCTGGCGACGGTGGTTGGGGTGCTGATCGAAGTGCCGGTGATGCTAGCGGTCGTCCGTGTCGTCAATGGCAGCAAGGATTGGTACGAGGCCGGAAGCCACGCCTGAGATCGGGTCGGTGCGGCGCCGGCTGCGACGGAGCCGTTCCGACTGTGCCGCAGCAAAGTCATTGATTGTATGCGAGAAATGCCAAATGGCTTCCCGCCAGAGATCCACACTGCGCGGACTCGCCGTTCTGCCGCTGTCATCTTGCCGTAACGCGCGTTCGTCACAATTGCGGCCACTGCTCGCTCATACGAAAAGGCCGCATCCCATGAGTTTCAAACGATATACCGCAGGTTTTCTGGCCGTATCCGCCCTTGCCTTCGGCTTGAATGCTCGCGCTGTCGACATCACCGGCGCTGGCGCAACGTTTCCCTATCCGATCTATGCGAAGTGGGCCGAAGCCTACAAGGCGAAGACCGGCGTGGGCATGAACTACCAGTCGATCGGATCCGGTGGAGGCATCGCGCAGATCAAGGCCAAGACCGTCGACTTCGGCGCTTCGGACATGCCGCTGAAGCCCGAAGACCTGCAGGCCGCCGGCCTGATGCAGTTCCCGGCGATCATCGGCGGCGTCGTTCCGGTGCTCAATGTCGAGGGCATCCCATCCGGCGCGCTGAAGCTGACCGGGCCGGTACTGGCCGATATCTACCTTGGCAAGATCAAGACCTGGAACGACAAGGCCATCGCGGATCTCAATCCCGGCATCAAGCTGCCGGCTGATCCGATCACCGTCGTCCGTCGCTCGGATGGCTCGGGGACGTCATTCATCTGGACCGACTACCTGTCGAAGGTGAGCCCGGAATGGAAGGACAAGGTCGGCGCGAGCACCGCGGTGGCCTGGCCCGAGGGAGTGGGCGGCAAGGGCAATGAAGGTGTCGCGGCGTACGTCCAGCGCATCAAGGGCTCCATTGGCTACGTCGAATACGCATATGCGAAAAAGAACAAGATGAATGTGGCATCGGTGCAGAACAAGGACGGTGTGTTCGTGAAGCCGGAAGACGACAGTTTCCAGGCCGCCGCAGCCTACGCCGACTGGAAGGCGCCCGGGATGTATCAGATCCTGACCAATCAGCCTGGCAAGGCCAGCTGGCCGATCACCGGCGCCTCATTCATCCTCATGCACACCATGCAGGACAAGCCGCAGAACGCCGCGGAAGTCATCAGGTTCTTCGACTGGGCGTACAAGAACGGCCAGAAAATGGCGGAAGAGCTCGACTATGTGCCGATGCCGGAAAGTGTCTCCAGGATCGTCGGCGAGGCATGGAAAGCGCAGCTGAAGGACGCATCCGGCAAGGCGGTCTGGAACTAATCGAGTGTTCCGCCACGCGCCGACCGTCGGCGCGTGCTGCGGCCTGGTGCATCACCGACCGGTCGCGAACAGCGTTCGCGACCGGTATCTGCGTTGGGAGTTATGATGGCCGCCTCGATTACCTCTGCAACAATCCCCGTCCCCGTGAGCATCCAGCGCACGAAGCGCGATCCGCGCCCGCCCGCATCGAGGCAAGTCGCAGGCCAGTGGCAGGACTGGCTGTTCGAGCGCACGACCATGTTCTTTGCGGTGTTCGTGCTCGCGACCCTGCTTGGGATATTGCTGGCACTCGGCTATTCGGCTATTCCGGCGCTCGACAAATTCGGCTTCGGCTTCTTCACCACCAACGTTTGGGACCCGGTGAAGGGCAACTTCGGCGCGCTGGCGCCGATCTACGGAACGCTGGTCACCTCTGCCATCGCATTGCTAATCGGCGTGCCGGTCAGTTTCGGCATTGCACTGTTCCTGACCGAAATGTGCCCAGCGTCGCTCAAGCGGCCGCTTGGCACCGCGGTCGAACTGCTCGCCGCGATACCTTCGATCATCTACGGCATGTGGGGGCTGTTCGTATTCGCGCCGGTGTTCGGCGACTACATCCAGCCGGCGTTGACCAGGATCTTTGGCGACGTGTGGCTGCTGGGTCCGTTGTTCCAGGGCGCGCCCAACGGAATCGGCATGCTGTCTGCGGGAATTATCCTGTCGGTGATGGTCATTCCGTTCATCTCGTCGGTAATGCGCGACGTGTTCGACGTCGTCCCGCCGGTGCTCAAGGAATCGGCGTACGGCATCGGCTGTACCACCTGGGAAGTCGTGTGGAATGTCGTGCTGCCGTACACCAAAGTCGGCGTGATCGGCGGCATTATGCTGGGCCTTGGCCGCGCGCTGGGCGAGACGATGGCCGTCACCTTCGTGATCGGCAACGCCTACCGCATTAACGCGTCGTTGTTCGCACCCGGCAACTCGATCGCCTCCGCCCTCGCGAATGAGTTCAATGAAGCGGCGGACCCGGTGCACCGCGCGTCGCTGATTGCGCTCGGCCTGGTCTTGTTCGTGCTCACGACCATCGTTCTAGGTTTGTCGCGCATGCTCATCGCCCAGCTTGCCAAGGGCGAAGGCAAGAAGACCTAATTGGGCACCGACATGGACAACCGCTATCGCCGCCGCCTTCTGACCAACCGCTTCAATCTCGTGATGTCGCTGGTCACGATGGGCTTTGGCATGTTCTTCCTGCTGTGGATTCTCGGTGTGCTTTTCTACCAGGGGTTCACGGCGCTGTCGCCGACCCTGTTCACCCAGATGACGCCGCCGCCAGGGTCTGCCGGCGGGCTCGCCAATGCGATCTACGGCAGCGTGATCATCGTGCTGGTGGCAACGTTCATCAGCACGCCGATCGGTATCCTGGCCGGCATCTACCTTGCCGAGTTCGGCAAGGACGGCTGGTTGACCAATGCGACGCGGTTCATCAACGACATTCTGCTGTCGGCGCCGTCGATCGTGATCGGGCTGTTTGTCTACACGATCTACGTGACGCGCGTGAATCACTTTTCGGGCTGGGCCGGATCCTTCGCATTGGCACTGATTGCAATTCCCGTCGTGGTTCGTACGACCGAGAACATGCTTCATCTGGTACCGAACAGCCTGCGTGAAGCCGCCGTGGCGCTTGGGGCCCCGATGTGGAAGGTGATCTTGATGGTGACGCTGAAGGCGGTGCGCGGCGGCGTCGTCACCGGCATCCTGCTCGCCGTGGCCAGGATGTCCGGCGAGACGGCGCCGCTGTTGTTCACGGCGCTCAACAATCAGTTCTGGAGCGCGAACATGAATGCGCCGATGGCGAACCTGCCGGTCGTGATCTTCCAGTTCGCGCTGAGCCCCTACGAAGACTGGAAGACGCTGGCATGGGCTGGTGCCCTGCTCATTACGCTTGCCGTACTGATCATCAATATCCTCGCCCGCTCGGTGTTCCGGCAGGCGTCGATACGCTGAAGGGATACGTGTGAATCTTGAAACGACGATGATCTCGCGACCGGTGGCGGTCACCCCTGGATTGCCGCCCGCGCAACCCAAGATGCGCGTGCGCAACCTCGACTTCTTTTACGGCAAGTTCCAGGCGCTGAAGAACATCAATCTCGATGTCGCCGACATGCGGGTGACGGCGTTCATCGGGCCCTCGGGTTGTGGCAAGTCGACACTGTTGCGGACCTTCAATCGCATGTACTCGCTGTATCCGGGTCAGCGCGCGACCGGTGAAATCCTGCTCAACGACCAGAACGTGCTCGACAGCCGGACCGATCTCAATATGCTGCGGGCCAAGGTGGGCATGGTCTTCCAGAAGCCGACGCCGTTCCCGATGTCGATCTACGACAACATCGCCTTCGGCGTGCGACTCTACGAGAATCTGGGCGCCCGCGACATGGACGAGCGCGTCGAATGGGCGCTTACCAAGGCCGCGATGTGGGAAGAATCCAAGGACAAGCTCAAGCAGAGCGGAATGGCGCTGTCCGGCGGCCAACAGCAACGGCTCTGCATCGCGCGCGCGGTCTCGGTCAAGCCGGAAGTATTGCTGCTCGACGAGCCGACCTCGGCGCTCGATCCCATCTCGACCGCCAAGATCGAAGAGCTGATTTCTGAGCTGAAGAACGACTATACGATTGCCATCGTTACCCACAACATGCAACAGGCCGCCCGCGTGTCGGACTACACTGCATATATGTACCTCGGGGAACTCATCGAATTCAGTGCGACCGACGAGATTTTCCTCAAGCCGAAGCGCAAGGAAACCGAGGACTACATTACCGGCAGATTCGGCTAGCGGCGTGAACCGGGAAGCGACAGAGGAGAACAGATGAGCGACCATACCTACAAGCAGTTCGACGCGGAAATGGAGGAAATCCGTTCCGGCGTCCTTGCGATGGGCGGCCTGGTGGAGACCCAGTTTGCGCGGGCCATCCACGCACTCAAGCACGTCGACGTGGACCTGGTCGACAGCGTCGCCGCGGACGAGTTGGCCATCAACCAGATGCAGGTCAACATCGACCAGCAATGCAGTCAGATCATTGCCAAACGACAGCCAACCGCGATCGACCTGCGCATGGTGCTGACCGTCGTCAAGATCGTCAACGAACTGGAGCGCGCCGCGGACGAGATCAAGAAGATCGCGTACCGGGCACAGGAGATGCAACGGCCAGAGCGGTTGTCCAACGTCCGCTTTCACGAGATCACGCGCGCGGCGGAATTGGCCGAAGACAACTTTCAATTGGCGCTCGATGCATTCGCACGCCTGGACGTGGAAGCTGCGGCGCAGGTGGTGAGCAACGACGAAGCGATCGATTTTGCCTTCCTCTCGATCCTGAGGCAGTTGATCAGCTACATGATGGAAGATCCGCGCACGATCACGCCGGCGCTGGAGATCGTGTTCATCGCCAAGTCGATCGAGCGGGTCGGTGACCATGCCAAGAATATCGCTGAAAATGTCGTCCACGTCGTGATGGGCAAGGATGTACGTCACGCTACCGCGGAACAGATCCGCGCCGAGGTTTCTGAATGATGTCGATGCGGGGCCAACGATGAGCGCGTCGATTCTTGTCGTCGAGGACGAACCGGCGATCCAGGAGCTTTTGCGCGTCAACCTCGAGGACGCCGGGTTCTCCGTCCATGCCGTCGCCGACGCCGAGAGCGCGCAGGCGCAGATCCGGAGCGCGCTGCCCGACCTGATCCTGCTCGACTGGATGCTTCCGGGCCAGTCCGGACTTGCCTTCGCGCGTACGCTGCGCGGCGATGCACGCACGCGCGAGTTGCCGATCATTATGGTGACGGCGCGCAGCGACGAAGCCGATCGCGTCGCGGGCCTCGAAGTATGGGTCGACGACTACGTGACGAAACCGTTCAGTCCGCGAGAACTCAAGGCACGAATCAAGTCGGTGCTGCGCAGGCGCGCGCCCGAGTCGGCGCAGGAGGCGCTTCGGGTGGGGACGCTCGAACTCGATCCGGTGACGCATCGCGCGGCTGCCGGAGGCATTCCGGTCGCGCTCGGTCCGACCGAGTTTCGCCTGCTCAAGTTCCTCATGGCGCGGCCCGAGCGAGTACACAGCCGGACGCAGCTGCTCGACCAGGTCTGGGGCGATCATGTCTACATCGAGGAGCGCACGGTCGACGTGCACATCCGCCGATTGCGCCTTGCGCTGGAACCCGCAGGACACGAGCGCATGGTCGAGACGGTGCGTGGCAGTGGCTACAGGCTGACCGCACCCAAATAGGCCGAGGCACCCATGGTGCGCGAGCGATGATGACTCCCCTCTGGCTCCGTGGCCTGGTTGCGCCACTCCTGGTGGCGGCGCTCAGTGGACTGGCGTGGCTCGATCGCGGGGCGGTAGCCGCATTCGCCATCATGACGATCGGGCTGCTCGCCGTCATTGCCTGGCATCTCTGGCAGCTGCACCAGTTGACGCGATGGGCCGGGGGTCCGATCGACACACCGGTGCCCGAGGGGCGCGGCACCTGGGCGCTCGCGTACGCGGCGCTCTACCATCGCGTTCGGCTGCGCAGCGCGCGGCAACGCGACTTGCGACTGGCGCTCGACCGCTTCGTCAGCGGCGCGGAGGCGCTGCCCGAAGGCGTGGTCGTCCTCGACGCGAACGACCGCATCCAATGGGCCAACCCGAGGGCGGAGGCGCACCTCGGCATCGACCTGCGGCAGGATCTCCGCGCACCCATCGCCAACCTAGTGCGGCAACCGGCATTCGTCCAGTACCTTGCAAGCGGCGACTTCCACGAGCCAGTCGTATTTGCGTCCATGCGCGAAGGCACGTCCACGCTGTCGGTGCAGATCGTGCCCTTCGGTGTCGAGGAAAAGTTGCTTATGAGTCGGGACGTCACACGGCTCGAGGCCGTCGCGCGTGTGCGCAGGGATTTCATCGCGAACGTTTCGCACGAACTCAAGACACCGCTGACCGTGCTCACCGGATTTCTCGAGACCTTCAGCGATGTTGACCTGGACAAGAAGCAGCGGCAGCGCTACCTCGCGCTCATGCAGGAGCAGGCGCGGAACATGCAGCGGCTGGTCGACGATCTGCTGACGCTGTCTTCACTGGAGAGCGATCAGAATATCGCGGCCGAGACCGAATTTGCGATCGTCCCGCTGTTGCTCGAGCTGTCCTCCGATGCGAAGGCGCTCGCCGCTGGCCGGCAGGAGATCACCTTGACCATCGGCGATGCGGCGACGGTACTCGGCAGCCGCGACGAGCTGGCCAGCGCCTTCGGCAATCTGGTGAGCAATGCCGTGCGGTATACGCCAGACGGCGGACGCGTTGCCCTGGATTGGCGCGTGACCGAACGCGGTGGCGAGTTCAGCGTCGCCGATACCGGCATCGGCATCGCATCGGAACATGTTCCCCGGCTCACCGAGCGCTTCTATCGTGTCGATCGCAGCCGGTCGCGGGGCACGGGTGGCACCGGCCTCGGATTGGCGATCGTCAAGCACGTGCTGATCCGGCACCAGGCCGAACTGGTCATCGAGAGCGAACCAGGCCAGGGCAGCCGATTTACCGTGCTGCTGCCGATACGACGTGTGCGCCCGCTACCCGAAGGCGCTGCGTCGAGCACAGATTCACCCGTTGAGAGTTCCGCGCGAAGTCACTGAAGCTGTCACATTCCTGTAACGACCACGCGTGACCATGGTGATTCTGGTCGTCTCGGAGTCCGTCATGACTGTCCGCTGCGAGGGTGATAGCAGGGTGATGCAGCAGCTCGGAGAAAAGCAGGACTTCGAGGCCGAGCTCAGCCGCCTGGGATTCAGTCATGACACCTTCATGCTCGACGTCCGACGCGTGGATGCAACGTACAGCGATAGACACTGGAATGCAAATTACACAGTGTGCGTTGCGAATACCGCGACCAAGCGGCAAAACGTCTACTGGGGCGGCCCAGGCCGCCGCTGGGTCGCCGAATTTGCAGCAGATGCGAGCTGCGGAATCTTCGGTTCGCCGGAAATGAGCGAGCTCGCGCTGCGTCGGCGGCGCGTCTCGGCACGCCCGCGACTCGTCGCCGGGGGCGCGAAGCGCTCGTGATTCTCGCCGCGAGGCCTCGCAGTCAGGCCGCGGCCTCGACGAGCATAGGCCGCAGGTGCGACGCAAATTGGGCTGTCGCCGCCGCCCATGTGAACTGTCGCGCGTAGCGATGTACCGCCGCCCGGTCGAGATCCAGCGCCGCCATCGCCGCATCGCGCAAGTCCTCTGAGAGGATTCCGATCGAGGGCTCACGCACGACGTCGATCGGGCCGGAGACTGGGTACGCAGCTACTGGCGTGCCGCACGCCATCGCTTCGATCAGGACCAGCCCGAAGGTGTCGGTGCGGCTGGGGAAGACAAAAGCGTCCGCCTGCTGATAGTAGTAAGCGAGATCCGCGCCATGCTTCATCCCGTGGAACACTGCGGCGGGATACCTGGCCTTCAGGCTGGCGAGCGCCGGTCCGTCGCCGACGACCCATTTCGTGCCAGGCAAGTCGAGTTCCAGAAAGTCGTCGATGCTTTTCTCGACCGCGATTCGCCCGGCGTAGAGGAAGATCGGCCGACCGGGCAAGTCCAACCGCTCTGCCGGAGCGAAGATTTCGGTATCGACCCCGCGCGACCAGTGGGCAAGATTTGCGAAGCCGCGCACCTCGAGCCGCCGAAGCATTTCCGCGGTCGGCACCATCACCGCTGCCGAAGGATCGTGAAACCAGCGCATCAATCGATAGGTGACACCCACAGGCAGGCGGCAGCGCGCATGGATGAACTCGGGGAACTGCGTGTGGTATGCGGTCGTGAACGGGTAGCCGGAAGCCAGGCAATGCCGGCGCGCTGCTATTCCGAGCGGGGCCTCGGTCTCGATGTGGATGGCGTCGGGCTCGAATTCGTCGATCATCCTGCAGACGCGCGTCCCGGGCGCTATCGCCAGCCGGATCTCCGGATAAGTCGGGCAGGGCAGGGTACGGAAGCCCGCGGGTGTAATCATCCCGACCTCGTGACCGACAACCTCGAGTTCCCGAACAGTATTCCTGACGGTGGTTACAACGCCGTTAACCTGCGGGGACCAGGCGTCGGTGATGATCAGTATGCGCATCCGCGTTTTCCTCGGTGAGTGACTGCGTGGCAATGAAGTCAAGAACGTCGTGCCAATGCAGGATCTTCAGTTCGCCATCCATCGTCTCCACGAGGGCGGTCAGGCTCTCGACCCAGTCGCCATCGTTGCAGTAGAGCACTCCGTCGATCTCGCGTATTTCGGGTTTGTGGATGTGGCCGCATACGACGCCGTCGAAATTGCGCGCGCGCGCTTCGGCGGCGACCGCCTCTTCGAAAGCCGTGATGTAGCTGACCGCGTTTTTCACTTTATGCTTCAGGAACTGCGCGAGCGACCAGTAACGCAGGCCGAGCCTCGCGCGAAGCACGTTGAAGTGATGGTTCAGCCGAAGAGTCAGCGTGTAGAGCTGGTCTCCCAGGTAGGCCAGCCACTTGGCGTACTGCACGACGCCGTCGAAGTAGTCGCCATGGATGGTCAGCAGGCGCAAACCACGCGCGGTGCAATGGACGGCCTCGTCCCGAATTTCGATTTCGCCAAACGCCAGGCCGAGAAAGTGGCGGACAGCTTCGTCGTGATTGCCCGGTATGTAGACGACGATGGTGCCCTTGCGCGCCTTGCGCAGGATTTTCTGGACGACGTCGTTGTGGGATTGATGCCAATACCAGCGGCGACGCAACTGCCAGCCGTCGATGATGTCGCCGACGAGGTAGAGATAGTCGGACTCCGTGCAGCGCAGGAATTCCAGCAGCCGCGCGGCCTGGCAGCCTGGCGTGCCAAGATGCGTGTCGGAGATCCAGATCGCCCGGAACCGCATCGATGGCACGGGCTCCGGGGTCATCGCGTGTCGGATCGCGCGAGCGCACGCATGAATTGCATGCGCACACAGTATCCCGTCTATGCGACTCGCATATGACGATTCGGTAACGGAATTGTGTCAAGGCGCGGCACTCGACTCCTGCGTACGCAACGTTGCTTTGGGCGCGCGACGCGAACCCTTGCAACGTCAGCGACACAAAACGGACACCAGGCCGCAATATGATGCCGCTAGCCTCGAGGCGAATGGAGAGCAGCGCGCCCGGCGACGCCGAAAGTCCGCACAAGGGGCAGCGTGGGCTGCGCCGGCTTTTCAACGCGTTTTTCTACTCGCTGTCCGGCTTGCGTCTCGCTTTCGACCACGAAAGCGCATTCCGGCAGGAAATCGTCCTTGCGGTGATCCTTGCCCCGATAGCCTGCCTTGTGCCGGTGACGCCTGCGGAACGCGTGCTCCTCATCGGATCGATGGTTCTCCTGTTGATCGTCGAATTGCTCAATTCCAGTGTCGAAGCGGCGATCGACCGCATCGGACTCGACACCCATCGGTTGTCGAAGCGCGCCAAGGACCTGGGCAGTGCGGCGGTATTTCTCGCGTTGCTGCTGCTGACACTGACGTGGGTGCTCATCCTCGGTCCGGAGATATTGGTGCTTTTGAACGCTTGAATGCCCGGTATCACAGCGTATGTTGCGGTATCCGGACGCTGCGTTGGAGCCAGCGCGCGGAGCAATCGCGTGCGGTCCGAAACTTGCGAGGCAGATCGCCCGTGTTGTTCACTGCGCAATGTTCTTGCAACCCACCGACAAGCCCACTGAACGCGGGGCAGAAGCATTAATCCACAAGAATACCCACAGTAATTGTGGATAAGTGGCCCTCTCGTTGCGCGCGGTCGAGTGAAGTGCAATTTGGAAACGCGGCCCGTGGGCGAGACATTCGGTTCGCGTCGCGATGCTGTAACAATCGAACGGCGACGCTGCGCTACACTCGGACGATTGTGGACCGGGGAGCCGCTGCGATGGCCAGCATCAAGAAGAAGTTCGATCTCGGCAAGAGTGGCACGATCACGTGTCATGTCTCGGAGGATGCGAAGCGGTTGCTGATCGACTTCGACGTCGACAAGACCGGGTTGTCGAAAACCGGGGTCAACGGACTGATCGACGCGCTCAAGAAAATTCGCGAGAAGATGGTGCGCTAGCGCCAGCGTTGCAGGGCCCCGCGAGCGCAGGGCTTTGCGGGTAACGCGCGGGCATTTGCGGAAAGGAAGGGGGTCCGAGAGCCGATTGGCGCGACCGCTTCCGTCGAAACTGGCGCCGAAGATGGCAAAGCCGCCGGTCATTCCGGCACTTTCCCGCGGCCTGCGCAGCTACCCCCATCGAGCGGAAGAAAAGCCACGGATTTGACACTCCGGAACGGAAATTGCTAGAATGTGCGGTTTCGTCGGAGGGGTACCCAAGTGGCCAACGGGAGCAGACTGTAAATCTGCCGGCTCTGCCTTCGAAGGTTCGAATCCTTCCCCCTCCACCAATGGAGACAAGCAGTTAGCAGTCAATCGCGAGCGTGTGTGGTGTGGTGGCGAGGGCGGATAGCAAGGTCGTGGTCAAGCGCTTGGGTACGTAAGGGAAACTGAGGGCGAAGCGGGTGTAGCTCAATGGTAGAGCAGAAGCCTTCCAAGCTTACGACGAGGGTTCGATTCCCTTCACCCGCTCCAGACGCGTATAAGAATCAATAAGTTACGGACTAGCAGCAGCGGATCGCGCAGGCGGTCCGGTTGGAAGGGCATATCGCATAGCGCCCCCGTAGCTCAGTGGTAGAGCACTCCCTTGGTAAGGGAGAGGTCGCGCGTTCAATCCGCGCCGTGGGCACCACGGACCAGTTGGTGCGGCAACAGTGACAGCAAGGAGCAGGAATCATGGCCAAGGGCAAGTTTGAGCGGAAGAAACCGCACCTGAACGTCGGGACGATCGGGCACGTCGATCATGGCAAGACCACGCTGACGGCGGCATTGACGCTGGTGCTGTCGAAAAAATTCGGTGGCGAAGCAAGAGCCTACGACCAGATCGACAATGCGCCGGAAGAAAAGGCGCGCGGGATCACGATCAACACGGCGCACGTCGAGTACGAGACTTCGAAGCGGCACTACGCGCACGTCGATTGCCCGGGCCACGCCGACTACATCAAGAACATGATCACGGGCGCGGCGCAGATGGACGGCGCGGTGCTGGTCGTGTCGGCCGCCGACGGCCCGATGCCGCAGACGCGCGAGCACATCCTGCTGGCGCGCCAGGTCGGCGTGCCGTTCATCATCGTCTACCTGAACAAGGCCGACATGGTCGACGACAAGGAACTGCTCGAACTGGTCGAACTCGAAGTGCGCGAGCTGCTTTCGAAGTATGAATTTCCGGGCGACAAGACGCCGATCATCATCGGCTCGGCGAAGATGGCGCTGGAAGGCGACGCCAGCGACATGGGCGAAGGCTCGATCATGCGCCTCGCCGATGCGCTCGATGCCTACATTCCCGAGCCCAAGCGCGCCATCGACGGCCCGTTTCTGATGCCGGTCGAAGACGTGTTCTCGATCTCCGGCCGCGGCACGGTGGTGACGGGGCGGGTGGAGCGCGGCGTGGTCAAGGTCGGCGAGGAACTCGAGATCGTGGGCCTGAAGCCGACGCTGAAGACGGTGTGCACGGGCGTGGAGATGTTCCGCAAGCTGCTCGACCAGGGGCAGGCGGGGGACAACGTGGGGATCCTGCTGCGCGGGACCAAGCGCGAGGAAGTGGAGCGCGGACAGGTGCTGGCGAAGCCGGGCAGCATTCCGCCGCACACGAAGTTCACGTGCGAGGTGTACGTATTGAGCAAGGAAGAAGGCGGTCGGCATACGCCGTTCTTCAATGGATATCGGCCGCAGTTTTATTTCCGGACGACGGACGTGACGGGGTCGGTGGAGCTGCCGGCGGGCACGGAGATGGTGATGCCAGGCGACAACATCCAGATGACGGTGACGCTGATCCAGCCGATCGCGATGGAAGAGGGCTTGCGTTTCGCGATTCGCGAAGGCGGCCGCACTGTCGGCGCCGGCGTCGTTTCCAAGGTTATTGAGTAGCTGTTAGTGCGCCGAATCAACGGGCTCTGCCCGGGATTCGGCGGAAACCAAACCGGCCGAAAGTAGGTTTTTACTTTCGGCCGACGAACTAGGCCAGTAGCTCAATTGGCAGAGCGGCGGTCTCCAAAACCGCAGGTTGGGGGTTCGATTCCCTCCTGGCCTGCCAGTTTCAGGTATCGCGTAGCAGGTATCGGTGACTGGCGTTGAACGGTGAAGCTAGAGAGAAAGGCGAGCGACGGAGAAAAGGAGTCGAGCACGGCATGCAAGGTTTGCGCCGGTCGCTGATTTCCGATCCCTGATCCCTGAAATGGACAAAGTCAAGATGACGCTGGCGGTGGCGCTGGTGATCGCCGGAGTGTGGGGCTACTACTACTTCAGCGACACTGCGCAGGTGCTGCGCGTGTTGATGGTGCTGGGCGGCCTGCTGGCAGCGGCGGGAGTCGCGTGGCTTACCGCAACCGGCAAGGAATTGTTCGCGTTCGGCCAGGAAGCGTGGCAGGAAGCCGGCAAGGTGTCCTGGCCCACGCGCAAGGAAACGATTCAGACGACTTTGGTCGTGTTTGCGTTCGTTGTGATCATGGCGCTCTTCCTGTTCGCGATCGACACGTCGCTGGCGTGGATGATCAAGATGCTGACGGGGAGAGTGGAATGATGGCCGACAAGAAATGGTTCGTGGTGCATGCGTACTCGGGCTTCGAGAAGAGCGTGCAGCGGGCGTTGACCGAACGGATCAAGCGGTCGGAAATTTCCGACAAGTTCGGGCAGATCCTGGTGCCGGTCGAGGAAGTGGTCGAGATGAAGAACGGCGCCAAGGCGATCTCCGAGCGCAAGTTCTTCCCCGGCTACGTCCTGGTCGAGATGGAAATGACCGACGACACCTGGCACCTGGTGAAGAGCACGCCCAAGGTCACGGGATTCGTCGGCGGCACGGCCAACAAGCCGACGCCGATCACGCAGAAGGAAGTCGACGGCATCCTGCGGCAGGTGCAGGAAGGCGTCGAGAAGCCGCGCCCGAAGGTGTTGTTCGAAATGGGCGAGGCGGTGCGGGTAAAGGATGGCCCGTTCACGGACTTCCACGGCAATGTGGAGGACGTGAACTACGAGAAGAGCAAGCTGCGCGTGTCGGTCACGATCTTCGGCCGCTCGACGCCGGTGGAGCTGGACTTCTCTCAAGTCGAGAAAGCGTAACTGTCGTTTAACCGGGGAGGATCTTCGGATCCGCTTGCACCCACCAGGAGAAATCGATGGCGAAGAAAATCGTCGGATACATCAAGCTGCAGGTGCCTGCGGGGAAGGCCAACCCAAGCCCCCCGATCGGCCCGGCGCTGGGCCAGCGCGGCCTGAACATCATGGAATTCTGCAAGGCGTTCAACGCGCAGACGCAGAAACTGGAAGCCGGTTTGCCGATCCCGGTGGTGATCACCGCGTTCGCCGACAAGAGCTTCACCTTCATCATGAAGACGCCGCCCGCAACGGTGCTGATCATGAAGGCGGCCAAGGTCGAAAAGGGCAGCAGCAAGCCGCATACCGAGAAAGTCGGCAAGCTCACGCGTGCGCAGGCTGAAGAAATCGCCAAGATCAAGACGCCCGACCTGACCGCCGCCGATCTCGACGCCGCCGTGCGCACCATCGCCGGCAGCGCGCGCAGCATGGGCATCACGGTCGAAGGGGTGAAATAACATGGCCACCACACAAGACAAGACATTGGCGAACCTGTCGAAGCGCATGAAGGGCGTGCGCGGCAAGGTCGATCACGCCAAGTCCTACGCGATCGACGAAGCACTGAAGCTCGTCAAGGAAACGGCGACGGCCAAGTTCGACGAATCGATCGATATCGCGGTGAATCTCGGCATCGACGCCAAGAAATCGGACCAGACCGTCCGCGGGTCGGTCGTGCTGCCTTCGGGCACCGGCAAGAATGTGCGTGTCGCTGTGTTCGCGCAGGGCGACAAGGCCAAGGCCGCCACGGAAGCCGGCGCCGACATCGTCGGTTTCGAGGACCTCGCCGCCAAGATCAAGGAAGGTTTCATGGATTTCGACGTCGCGATTGCGACCCCGGATGCCATGAAGGTCGTCGGCCAGCTTGGCCAGATCCTCGGCCCGCGCGGCCTGATGCCGAATCCCAAGGTGGGCACGGTATCGGCGGACGTCGTCACGGCAGTGAAGAACGCCAAGGCCGGTCAGGTTCAGTACCGTACCGACAAGGCCGGGATCGTCCAGTGCACGATCGGCCGCGCGTCGTTCACGCCCGATCAGCTGAAGACGAATCTGATGGCCCTGATCGACGCGTTGAACAAATCGCGGCCGAAGGACACCAAGGGCATCTACCTGCGGAAGATCAGCGTATCGAGCACGATGGGCGCGGGTGTCCGCGTCGATACAGCCGGGTTGACGCAGCAGGCGCCGCAGCATTGATGTAAAAAATTTTGAGGGAGCGCGGCGCGGAACAGCGCGCGGCGAGCCGTCAAAGACCGTAGGAGTTCGCGAGAGCTTAATCGCCGGCAGTCGAGGCGTCCTACGCAGATGGTGCCCCGAACACAGGATCCGTCCTGACGTAAGGTCACCGAGGGGCGCAGCAGAAAGCGCTGCGCAAGCGATGAAGGGGTGAGCGACGAATAGTTGGCGTGATGGCAAGGCGCCGCGGAGCACGCGACCGGAGCGTACACGGTAGTACGCGAGGATCGCGGGCGAGCGGCAACGCAGCCAGCGCGTCAAATGTGAAGTCGATCGCGCCTTCGAA
>CAVSEA010000024.1:0-328820 GCA_963726915.1 uncultured beta proteobacterium | reverse complement strand
GGAGAAAGACCTTGGGTCTCAATTTAGAACAGAAGCAAGCGGTAGTCGCGGAAGTCGCGAAGCAGATCGCCGGTGCTCAGGCCATCGTGATGGCCGAGAACCGCGGTATGGCAGTCGCGGACATGACGCTGCTCCGCGCGAAGGCACGGGCTTCCGGCGTGTATTTCAGGGTGGTGAAAAACACCCTGGTGCGCCGCGCGGTTGCCGAGACGCCGTTCGCCTCGCTGGCCGACAAGATGGTCGGTCCGCTGGCGTATGGCATCGGCGCCGATCCCGTCGCCGTGGCGAAAGTGCTGTCCGACTTCGCCAAGGGCAACGAGAAGTTCGTGATCACGGGCGGAGCAATGCCCGGACAGATGATGTCGGCCAAGCAGATCACCGCCCTGGCATCGCTTCCTTCGCGCGACGAGTTGATCGCCAAGTTGATGGGCACCATGCAGGCGCCGATCGCCAAGTTCGTCCGGACGCTCAACGAAGTACCGAGCCGGTTCGTGCGTACGCTGGCGGCGGTGCGCGATGCAAAGCCTGCGTCCTAGCGACCGACCGACGACCACCCCATTCGAAACCTTACGATTCAGGAGCAGAACATGTCAGTTGCACATACCGAAATCCTCGACAAGATCTCGTCGCTGACCGTCCTTGAGCTGTCCGAGCTCATCAAGGCGATGGAAGACAAATTCGGCGTCTCCGCCGCTGCCGCAGTAGCGGTCGCCGGCCCGGCCGCCGCCGGCCCGGCCGCCGCAGCTGCCGAAGAGCAGACC
The DNA here is from genome assembly GCA_963726915.1 of uncultured beta proteobacterium. Classification (GTDB taxonomy): domain Bacteria; phylum Pseudomonadota; class Gammaproteobacteria; order Burkholderiales; family Casimicrobiaceae; genus PALSA-1003. Next base: position 328,059 of record CAVSEA010000024.1, on the reverse strand, counting down.
GAGTTCACCGTCGTGCTGTCCAGCTTCGGCGAGAACAAAGTCAACGTGATCAAGGCGGTTCGCGAGATCACCGGCCTTGGCCTGAAGGAAGCCAAGGACCTGGTCGACGGCGCGCCGAAGCCTGTCAAGGAAGGCGTCAACAAGGCCGACGCGGAAGCGGCGAAGAAGAAGCTGGAAGAAGCCGGCGCCAAGGCAGAGGTCAAGTAACGCGCGCGAGCGCGGAGCGGGGCCCCACGCAGTGGGCGGCGACCGCGAGCAAGCGCCCCGGTTGCAGCGTCGCAGGACGTGAGCCGCCAGGGGCGATAGCAGGGCAGGAGCAATAGGAAGTCGTATCAAGTCGGTGGTGGCCCGGTATCGGGCTGCCACCGTCGACCCCCGGAGCGTGCGCTTGCGCACGCGTCCAGAGGCCGAAGAGAAGCATGCAGGAAGGCCGGTTGATAAAGCGCCGACCGTCCCCATCTATGCTTGCTTCTCTTTGTCTTCTGACCCGGCTGCAGAAGGCAGGTTTGGTCGGACGGTGCACGCAACAGGCTGTATCGGTGCGCCGTTGTCCGCCAGCGGTTGGTAGTGGCCAACCACCATCCTCAGGGAGCGCAAGGCTCCCGACCAGTCGATGAATGACGGGCATCGAGTCGATCGCGGACGTACGCCGCGCGGCTCGTGCCCGCGAAATCGCTAACGAGGTGCAGGTCCATGGCTCAGTATTCGTTTACCGAGAAGAAACGCATCCGCAAGAGCTTTGCCAAGCGCGCCAGCGTATTGCCGGTGCCCTTCCTGTTGGAAACCCAGCTCGCTTCGTACCGCGCGTTCCTGCAGGCTGGAACCGCGTCCGAGTCGCGCAAGAACGAAGGCCTGCAGGCCGCCTTCACGTCGATCTTCCCGATTTCCAGCCACTCGGGCAACGCCCGCCTGGAATTCGTCGGCTTTTCGCTGCTGCCACCCGCGTTCGACGTCACCGAATGCCAGCAGCGCGGCCTGACCTACTGCTCCGCGCTGCGCGCCAAGGTGCGGCTGATCCTGATGGACAAGGAAGCGCCCAAGGAGACGGTCAAGGAAGTCAAGGAACAGGAAGTCTACATGGGCGAGATCCCGCTCATGACCGACAACGGTTCCTTCGTCATCAACGGCACCGAACGCGTGATCGTGTCGCAGCTGCACCGTTCGCCGGGCGTGTTCTTCGAGCACGATCGCGGCAAGACGCACTCGTCGGGCAAGCTCCTGTTCTCGGCGCGGGTGATTCCCTACCGCGGCTCTTGGCTGGACTTCGAGTTCGACCCGAAGGACTTCCTGTATTTCCGTGTCGACCGTCGCCGCAAGATGCCGGTGACTACGCTGCTCAAGGCGATCGGGTTGTCCAACGAGGCCATCCTGAAGCAGTTCTTCGCCTTCGATGCCTTCCACCTCAGCAAGAAGGGCTCGCACTTGGACCTCGTGCCGGAACGGCTGCGGGGCGAAGTCGCGCGTTTCGATCTCGTGGGCAAGGACGGCAAGGTGCTGGTGCAGAAGGACAAGCGCATCACGGCCAGGCATATCCGGGAGCTTGCCGAAGGCGGCGTGAAGAAGATCACGGTGCCCAACGACTACATCGTCGGCCGCATGCTGGCCGAGAACATCGTCAACAAGGATACCGGCGAGATCATCGCGTCGGCCAATGACGAGATCACCGACGAACTGCTAGCCACACTGCTCGACGCGGGCGTGACGACCATCCACACCATCTACGTGAACGACCTCGACCAGGGCGCGTACATCGCCCAGACGCTCAAGATGGACGACACGCCCGACCAGATGGCGGCGCGGATCGCGATCTATCGCATGATGCGTCCCGGCGAGCCGCCGACCGAGGAGGCCGTCGAAGCGCTGTTCCATGGCCTGTTCTTCAACGAAGAGCGCTACGATCTGTCGCCGGTCGGCCGGATGAAGTTCAACCGCCGCGTGGGCCGCAACGAACTGATCGGTCCGGGTACGCTGACCAACGACGACATCATCGCGGTGATCAAGATCCTGGTCGAGCTGCGCAATGGCCGCGGCGAAATCGACGACATCGACCACCTCGGCAACCGCCGCGTGCGCTCGGTCGGCGAACTGGCGGAGAACCAGTTCCGTTCGGGCCTGGTGCGCGTCGAGCGTGCGGTCAAGGAGCGCCTCGGCCAGGCCGAAAGCGAAAACCTTCTGCCACACGACCTGATCAACGCCAAGCCGATCTCGGCCGCGATCAAGGAATTCTTCGGCAGCTCGCAACTGTCGCAGTTCATGGACCAGACCAACCCGCTGTCGGAAATCACGCACAAGCGGCGCGTGTCGGCGCTGGGCCCGGGCGGCCTGACCCGCGAGCGCGCCGGCTTCGAAGTGCGCGACGTGCATCCGACGCACTACGGTCGAGTGTGCCCGATCGAAACCCCGGAAGGTCCGAACATCGGCCTGATCAACTCGCTGGCGTTGTATGCGCGTACCAACGAGTACGGCTTTCTCGAAACGCCGTACCGCAAGGTCGTCAACGGCAAGGTCACCGACGAGATCCATTACCTGTCGGCGATCGAGGAAGGCGCGTTCGTGATCGCGCAGGCCAACGCGCAGCTCGACAAGACCGGCAAGCTGAAGGACGAGCTGGTGTCGTGCCGTTGCAAGAACGAATTCATGCTGTCGACGGCCGACAAGGTCCAGTTCATGGATGTGGCGCCGGCGCAGATCGTCTCCGTGGCGGCATCGCTGATTCCGTTCCTGGAGCACGACGACGCGAATCGCGCGTTGATGGGCTCGAACATGCAGCGTCAGGCTGTCCCCTGCCTGCGTGCCGAAAAGCCGCTGGTCGGCACCGGCGTCGAGCGCACGGCAGCCGTCGACTCGGGTACGGCAGTGCTCGCCCGTCGCGGCGGCAAGGTCGACTACGTCGATGCCAACCGGATGGTCGTTCGTGCCAACGACACCGAGACCGCGGCTGGCGATGTCGGCGTGGATATTTACAACCTGACCAAGTACACGCGCAGCAACCAGAACACCAACATCAATCAGCGTCCGCTGGTGAAGGTGGGTGACTTCATCGCCAAGGCCGACGTGATCGCCGACGGCGCTTCGACCGACATGGGCGAGCTGGCGCTGGGCCAGAACATGCTGGTCGCGTTCATGCCGTGGAACGGCTACAACTACGAAGACTCGATCCTGATTTCGGAGCGCGTCGTCGGCAACGACCGCTATACGTCGATTCATATCGAGGAGCTCTCGGTAGTGGCGCGCGACACCAAGCTCGGACCCGAGGAAATCACCCGCGACATCTCGAGCCTGGGCGAAGCGCAACTGGGGCGGCTCGACGAGTCCGGCATCGTCTACATCGGCGCCGAAGTCGAGGCCGGCGACGTGCTGGTCGGCAAGGTCACGCCGAAGGGCGAGACCCAGCTGACGCCGGAAGAGAAGCTGCTGCGGGCGATCTTTGGCGAAAAGGCGTCCGACGTGAAGGACACGTCGTTGCGCGTGCCTTCGGGCATTTCGGGCACCGTCATCGACGTCCAGGTGTTCACGCGTGAGGGCATCGACCGCGACAAGCGCGCCGCGCAGATCATCGACGACGACCTGAAGGGCTATCGCAAGGACCTGAACGATCAGCTGCGCATCGTCGAGAACGACGCGTTCGCGCGGATCGAGAAGCTCCTGCTCGGAAAGACCGCGAACGGCGGTCCGAAGCGCCTGGCCAAGGGCACGCGACTGACCAAGGAGTATCTGGACGGCGTCGCCCGGCACGACTGGTTCGACATCAGACTTGCCGCCGAGGAGTCCGCGCATCAGCTCGAGGTCATGAAGGATTCGCTGGCGCAATCGCGCGTGCAATTTGACCAGGCTTTCGAGGCGAAGAAGAAAAAGCTGACGCAGGGCGACGAATTGCCGCCCGGCGTGCAGAAGATGGTGAAGGTCTACGTTGCGGTCAAGCGTCGCCTGCAGCCCGGCGACAAAATGGCCGGCCGCCACGGCAACAAGGGCGTGGTGTCGAAGATCGTCCCGGTAGAGGACATGCCGTACATGGCCGACGGCACGCCCGTCGACATCGTGCTGAACCCGCTGGGCGTGCCCTCGCGCATGAACGTGGGGCAGATCCTCGAAGTCCACCTCGGGTGGGCGGCCAAGGGACTCGGCCACCGCATCGCGGACATGCTGCGCGCGCAGGCCAATACCGCCGACGTACGCAAGTTCCTCGGCAAGATCTACAACGGAACGGGCAAGACCGAGGCGCTCGACACGCTCGACGACGGGGAAATCGTGCAGCTTGCGACCAACCTGCAGGACGGCGTGCCGTTTGCGACGCCGGTGTTCGACGGAGCGACCGAGGCCGAGATCAAGGACATGCTCGAGCTTGCCGGGTTGCCGCGTTCAGGCCAGATCACGCTGCACGATGGCCGCAGCGGCGAAGCCTTCGACCGCCAGGTCACGGTGGGCTACATGCACGTCCTGAAACTGCATCACCTGGTCGACGACAAGATGCACGCGCGCTCGACCGGACCCTACAGCCTGGTTACGCAGCAACCGCTCGGCGGCAAGGCGCAGTTCGGTGGCCAGCGCTTCGGCGAGATGGAAGTCTGGGCGCTCGAGGCCTACGGCGCGGCGTACACGCTGCAGGAGATGCTCACCGTCAAGTCCGACGACGTCAACGGGCGGACCAAGGTCTACGAGAACATCGTCAAGGGCGAGCACAAGATCGAGGCCGGCATGCCGGAATCGTTCAACGTCCTGGTGAAGGAAATTCGTTCGCTGGCAATCGATATCGATTTGGAAAGGCACTGAGGTCGGGCGTCCGGCAGCAACTGACGCAAGACGCTCGACTCTCAACGCTCAACCAAGGAGCAGGTAATGAAAGCATTGCTGGATCTGTTCAAGCAAGTCACGCAGGAAGAAGAATTCGACGCGATCAAGACCGGCCTCGCATCGCCGGAGAAGATCCGTTCGTGGTCGTACGGCGAGGTCAAGAAGCCGGAGACGATCAACTACCGTACCTTCAAGCCCGAACGCGACGGCTTGTTCTGCGCCAAGATCTTCGGCCCGGTCAAGGACTACGAGTGCCTGTGCGGCAAGTACAAGCGGCTCAAGCACCGTGGCGTGATCTGCGAGAAGTGCGGTGTCGAGGTGACGCTGGCCAAGGTGCGCCGCGAGCGCATGGGCCACATCGAGCTTGCCAGCCCGGTCGCGCACATCTGGTTCCTGAAGAGCCTGCCCTCGCGCATGGGCATGGTGCTCGACATGACGCTGCGCGACATCGAGCGCGTGCTGTACTTCGAAGCCTACGTCGTGACCGATCCCGGCATGACGCCGCTGAACCGTGCCCAGCTCCTCACCGAGGATGACTATCTCGCCAAGGTCGAGCAGTACGGCGACGATTTCTCGGCGACGATGGGAGCCGAAGGCATCCGCGAATTGCTGAAGGCGCTCGAAGTCAACAGCGAAATCGAGAAGCTGCGCAAGGAGCTGGAGACGACGGGCTCCGACACGAAGATCAAGAAAATCGCCAAGCGGCTGAAGGTGCTCGAGGCTTTCAACAAGTCGGGCATCAAGCCCGAGTGGATGATCCTGGAAGTGCTGCCGGTGCTGCCGCCGGAGCTGCGTCCTCTGGTGCCGCTCGACGGCGGTCGCTTCGCAACCTCGGACCTGAACGATTTGTATCGCCGGGTGATCAACCGGAACAACCGGTTGAAGCGCCTGCTCGAGCTGAAGGCTCCCGATATCATCGTCCGCAACGAGAAGCGGATGCTGCAGGAAGCCGTCGACTCGCTGTTGGACAACGGTCGTCGCGGCAAGGCGATGACCGGCGCCAACAAGCGCCCGCTGAAGTCGCTGGCGGACATGATCAAGGGCAAGGGCGGCCGTTTCCGCCAGAACCTGCTCGGCAAGCGCGTCGACTATTCCGGCCGCTCGGTGATCGTCGTCGGCCCGCAGCTGAAGCTGCACCAGTGCGGCCTGCCGAAGCTGATGGCGCTGGAACTGTTCAAGCCTTTCATTTTCAACAAGCTCGAAACCATGGGCCTCGCGACGACCATCAAGGCCGCGAAGAAGATGGTCGAGAGCCAGGAGCCCGTCGTATGGGACATCCTGGAAGAGGTGATCCGCGAGCATCCGGTGATGCTGAACCGTGCGCCGACGCTGCACCGACTGGGCATCCAGGCGTTCGAGCCGGTGCTGATCGAAGGCAAGGCAATCCAGCTGCATCCGCTGGTCTGTACCGCCTTCAACGCCGACTTCGACGGCGACCAGATGGCCGTCCACGTGCCGCTGTCGCTGGAAGCGCAGATGGAGGCGCGCACGCTGATGCTGGCCTCGAACAACGTGCTCCTGCCGTCGAACGGCGAGCCGTGCATCGTGCCTTCGCAGGACATCGTGCTGGGCCTGTACTACGCGACGCGCGATCTGATCGGCGCCAAGGGCGAAGGCATGCTGTTTGCCGACATCGCCGAAGTGACGCGTGCCTACGAATCGCGCCAGGCGGCGCTGCATGCGAAGATCAACGTGCGCATTCCCGAAACGGTCATTGGGCCGAACGGTGAACGCAGCGAGAAGATCACGCGCTACGAGACCACCGTCGGCCGTGCGCTGCTCTCGGAGATCCTGCCGCCGGGCCTGCCGTTCGAGACGATCAACAAGCCGCTCAAGAAGAAGGAGATCTCGCGCATCATCAACGCGAGCTTCCGCCGTTGCGGCCTGCGCGAGACCGTTATTTTCGCGGACCGGCTGATGCAGGCCGGCTACAGCCTGGCGACGCGCGGCGGTATCTCGTTCGCGGCGGACGACATGCTGATCCCCGAAGAAAAGCACAAGATCATCGCCGAGTCCGAGGCGCAGGTGAAGGAGATCGAGGCGCAGTACACCTCGGGCCTGGTCACGCAGGGCGAGCGCTACAACAAGGTCGTCGACATCTGGGGCCGCGCGGGCGACGACATCGCCAAGGCGATGATGAGCCAGCTCGGCACCATCGACGTGATGGACCGTGAAGGCAAGATGGTCAAGCAGGAGTCCTTCAATTCCATCTACATGATGGCGGACTCCGGCGCGCGCGGTTCGGCAGCGCAGATCCGGCAGCTTGCGGGCATGCGCGGCCTGATGGCGAAACCCGATGGATCGATCATCGAGACGCCGATCACCGCCAATTTCCGCGAAGGCCTGAACGTGCTGCAGTACTTCATCTCGACGCACGGCGCGCGCAAGGGTCTGGCCGACACGGCGTTGAAGACGGCGAACTCGGGTTACCTGACGCGGCGTCTGGTCGACGTCACCCAGGATCTCGTGGTCACCGAAGACGATTGCGGCACCACGAACGGGGTCGCAATGAAGGCGCTGGTCGAGGGCGGCGAGGTCATCGAGCCGTTGCGCGAGCGCATTCTCGGCCGCTCGGTCGCGGCTGACGTGGTGAATCCGGAAACGCACGCAACGCTGTTCTATCCGGGTACGCTGCTGTCCGAAGACGAAGTCGAGCAGATCGAGGCGCTGGGCATCGACGAGGTCAAGGTGCGCACTCCGCTCACCTGCGACACGCGCTATGGCCTGTGCGCAACGTGCTACGGCCGCGATCTCGGTCGCGGACACCTGGTCAACGTCGGCGAAGCGGTGGGCGTCATCGCCGCGCAGTCGATCGGCGAGCCGGGCACGCAGCTCACGATGCGCACTTTCCACATCGGCGGCGCGGCGTCGCGTACCGCGGCAGCATCGCAGCTCGAAAGCAAGTCTGCGGGCGTCATCCGGTTCTCGATGCAGATGCGTTACGTTACCAATGCCAAGGGCGAGATGATTGTCATCGCGCGCTCGGGTGAGCTCACGATCCACGACGACAACGGCCGCGAGCGCGAGCGCCACAAGGTGCCGTACGGCGCGACGATGCTGGTCAAGGATGGTGATGTGGTGAAGGCTGGCAAGGTGCTGGCGACCTGGGATGCGACGTCGCGGCCAATCATCACCGAGTACGCCGGCCGCGTGAAGTTCGAGAACGTCGAGGAAGGCGTGACCGTGGCGAAGCAGGTCGACGACGTGACGGGGCTTTCGACCCTGGTCGTCATCGACCCGAAGCGCCGCTCGGGCATGGCCGCCAAGGGCGTGCGCCCGCAGGTGAAGCTGCTCAACGAGCGCGGGGACGAGGTCAAGCTGGCGACGGGCGATCAATCGGTCAACATCACGTTCCAGCTGGGGTCGATCATTACCGTCAAGGACGGGCAGGACGTTGCCGTCGGCGAAGTGCTGGCGCGGATCCCGCAGGAGACGTCGAAGACCCGCGACATCACGGGCGGCCTGCCGCGCGTGGCGGAACTGTTCGAGGCGCGTTCACCCAAGGACGCCGGCCTGCTGGCCGAAGTGACCGGTACGGTGTCGTTCGGCAAGGATACGAAGGGCAAGCAGCGTCTGGTCATCACCGACATGGACGGTCTTGCGCACGAGTATCTGATCCCGAAGGACAAGCACGTCACGGCGCACGATGGCCAGGTGGTGAACAAGGGCGAATCGATCGTCGATGGTCCCGCCGATCCGCACGACATCCTGCGACTGCTGGGGGTCGAGGCGCTGGCGCGATACATCACCGACGAGGTGCAGGACGTTTATCGGCTGCAGGGCGTGAAGATCAACGACAAGCACATCGAGGTGATCGTCCGTCAGATGCTGCGCCGCGTTCAGGTGCAGGATGCCGGTGACACGCGATTCATCGTGGGCGAGCAGGTCGAGCGTTCGGATCTGCTGGACGAAAACGACAAGGTGTTCGAACACGGTGGGGTCAAGGGTGGACCCGACGCCAAGCAGCCGGCGACCTACGAGCACATGCTGCTCGGCATCACCAAGGCCTCGCTGTCGACCGATTCGTTCATCTCGGCGGCGTCGTTCCAGGAGACCACGCGGGTGCTGACCGAAGCGGCCATCATGGGCAAGAAGGACGAACTGCGCGGACTGAAGGAGAACGTCATCGTCGGCCGGCTCATTCCTGCCGGTACCGGCCTTGCCTATCACAATGCCCGCAAGAAGCAGAAGGCGCTGGGTCCGGTCCTCGAGCTGCCGCCGGATGGCACCGTGGCCGAAACCCCGACGGCAGAAGTCAGCGCCGACGCTGCATAAAAGTGCGCTTGGGAGGAGTCTGGGCGGGCGGTCCCTGTGAAAGGGGTGCCGCCCGTTCTTTTGGGGCCGGCAAGTTCGTTGACAGGAATGCGCTAGTGCCTTAAAATCGATAGTCTTTTCGCCTACCACCCGATCGACCGGCCTCACAACCAAACTGAGAGCCTGGCTTCGGGGCCGTGGGGGCGTGCGTACCCGGTTGCGAGGTCAGCCGAGGCGCGGAAGAGTGGCCTTAAGCAGGCGATGCTTGGGCCACTTTGATTTTGGTACGCAAACGCATTGCAGAAGCAGTTTCGAGAAACGATGGGCATGCGGCCGCCAGGGCGCATGGCCAGACGAAACGGAAAATCAGGATGCCAACGATCAATCAGCTGGTGCGCAAGGGCCGCGTTGCCCCTGTGTCGAAGAGCAAGGTACCTGCGCTGAAGCGCAGCCCGCAAAAGCGCGGTGTGTGCACGCGCGTGTATACGACGACGCCGAAGAAGCCCAACTCCGCGCTGCGGAAAGTGGCCAAGGTCCGTCTGACCAACGGCTTCGAGGTCATCAGCTATATCGGCGGCGAAGGCCACAACCTGCAGGAGCACTCGGTCGTCCTGATTCGCGGCGGACGAGTGAAAGATCTGCCGGGCGTGCGCTATCACATGGTTCGCGGCTCGCTCGATACGGCGGGCGTCAAAGACCGCAAGCAGAGCCGCTCCAAGTACGGCGCCAAGAAACCGAAGGCCGCGTAGTCAGTACGCCGGCCCAGATCTGATCCGAGGAAGTCATGCCCCGACGCAGAGAAATTCCCAAGCGCGAGATCCTGCCCGATCCGAAGTACGCGAGCGGCGATGTCGCCAAGTTCGTCAACGTGCTGATGAGCCAGGGCAAGAAATCGGTTGCCGAGCGCATCGTGTACGGCGCCTTCGAATCGATCGCCAAGAAAGGCGGCAAGGATCCGCTGGAAGTGTTCACGCAGGCGCTGTCCAACACCAAGCCGATGGTCGAAGTGAAGAGCCGTCGCGTCGGCGGCGCGAACTTCCAGGTCCCGGTCGAGGTGCGGCCGATCCGGCGCGTCGCGCTGGCGATGCGCTGGCTGCGCGAAGCGGCGCGCAAGCGCGGCGAGAAGTCGATGGGCCAGCGCCTTGCGGCGGAGCTGCTCGAAGCGTCCGAAGGACGCGGCGGCGCGGTGAAGAAGCGCGAGGAAGTGCATCGCATGGCCGAAGCGAACAAGGCCTTCTCGCATTTCCGGTTCTAGACGAGACAGATCAACGAGCGGCGACGGACGAGCAGAGCAGGATTTCCGCGGCGCACATGTTTAAACAGCGGCAAACAGCGACAGACAGCGAAAAATCGTGGCACGAACTACCCCTATCGAGCGGTATCGGAACATCGGCATCAGTGCCCACATTGATGCCGGTAAGACCACGACCACCGAGCGCATACTTTTCTACACCGGCGTATCGCACAAGATAGGCGAAGTGCATGACGGCGCGACCGTCATGGACTGGATGGAACAGGAGCGCGAGCGCGGCATCACGATCACCTCGGCCGCGACGACCTGTTTCTGGAAAGGGATGCAGAACAACCATCCCGAGCACCACATCAACATCATCGACACGCCGGGACACGTCGACTTCACGATCGAAGTCGAGCGCTCGATGCGCGTGCTCGACGGCGCGTGCATGGTCTACGACGCGGTGGCGGGCGTGCAGCCCCAGTCCGAGACGGTCTGGCGCCAGGCGAACAAGTACAAGGTGCCGCGCCTCGCGTTCATCAACAAGATGGACCGCCAGGGTGCCGACTTCTTCAAGTCCTACGACCATATCAAGTCACGGCTCAAGGGCAATCCGGTGCCGATCCAGATTCCGATCGGCGCGGAAGAGAAATTCGAGGGCCTGGTCGACCTGGTCATCATGAAGGCGATCTACTGGGACGAAGCGACGCAGGGCATGAAGTACGAGCTGCGCGACATCCCGGCGCACCTCGTCGACGAGGCGAAGAAGTGGCGCGAGAAGATGGTCGAAGCCGCCGCCGAGGCCGACGACGACCTGACGCACAAGTATCTCGAGGGCCACGATCTTTCGGTCGAGGATATCAAGCGCGGTCTGCGGCTGCGCACGATCAAGAACGAGATCGTTCCGATGCTCTGCGGCAGTGCGTTCAAGAACAAGGGCGTGCAGGCGATGCTCGACGCGGTCATCGACTACATGCCGTCGCCGATCGACATCAAGCCGGTCGAGGGCGAGGACGAGAACGGCAAGCCGGAGTCGCGCAAGGCGTCCGACACCGAGCCGTTCGCCGCGCTCGCGTTCAAGATCATGACCGACCCCTACGTCGGCCAGCTCACGTTCATTCGCGTGTATTCGGGCGTGCTCAATTCCGGCGACACGGTGTACAACGCCAATCGCGGACGCAAGGAGCGCATCGGCCGGCTGCTGCAGATGCACGCCAACCAGCGCGAGGAAATCAAGGAAGTTCGTGCCGGCGACATCGCCGCGGCGGTCGGACTCAAGGAAGCATCGACCGGCGAAACGCTGTGCGATCCGGGCAAGGAGATCATGCTCGAGCGCATGGTATTCCCCGAGCCGGTGATTTCGCAGGCGGTCGAGCCCAAGACCAAGGCCGACCAGGAAAAGATGGGCCTCGCGCTCAATCGCCTGGCGCAGGAAGACCCGTCGTTCCGCGTGCACACCGACGAGGAATCCAGCCAGACGATCATCTCCGGGATGGGCGAGTTGCACCTCGAAATCATCGTCGACCGGATGAAGCGCGAGTTCGGCGTCGAAGCCAACGTCGGCAAGCCGCAGGTGGCGTATCGCGAAGCGATCAAGAAGCCGGTGCAGGTCGAGGGCAAGTTCATCAAGCAGTCGGGCGGACGAGGCCAGTACGGCCACGTGTGGATCAAGATGGAGCCGCAGGAAGCGGGCAAGGGCTTCGAGTTCGTCGACGCGATCAAGGGCGGAACGGTGCCGCGCGAATACATTCCCGCGGTCGAGAAGGGCCTGCGCGAAACACTGCCGAACGGCGTGCTCGCGGGTTTCCCCGTGGTCGACGTGAAGGTCACGCTGTTCGACGGTTCGTACCACGACGTCGACTCGAACGAAAACGCATTCAAGATGGCGGCGTCGATGGCGTTCAAGGACGGCATGCGCCAGGCGACGCCGGTGCTGCTCGAGCCGATGATGGCGGTCGAGGTCGAGACGCCCGAAGACTTCATGGGCAACGTCGTCGGCGACCTCTCGGGCCGTCGCGGCATGATCCAGGGCATGGAAGACGTGGTCGGCGTCAAGGTGATCAAGGCCGAAGTGCCGCTGTCGGAAATGTTCGGCTATTCGACGACGCTTGCGTTCGCTGTCGCAGGGTCGCGCGACGTACACCATGGAATTCAAGCACTACACCGAGGCGCCGAAGACCGTCGCCGAAGCGGTGATCAACAAGAAAACGTGATCGAACGAAGGAACTGACATGGCCAAGGGCAAATTCGAACGGACCAAGCCGCACGTGAACGTCGGAACGATCGGGCACGTCGATCATGGCAAGACCACGCTGACGGCGGCGTTGACGCTGGTGCTCTCCAAGCAGTTCGGCGGCGAGGCCAAGGCCTACGACCAGATCGACAACGCGCCGGAAGAAAAGGCGCGCGGGATCACGATCAACACGGCGCACGTCGAGTACGAGACGAAGAACCGCCACTACGCGCACGTCGATTGCCCGGGCCACGCCGACTACATCAAGAACATGATCACGGGCGCGGCGCAGATGGACGGCGCCATCCTCGTCGTATCGGCCGCCGACGGCCCGATGCCGCAGACGCGCGAGCACATCCTGCTGGCGCGCCAGGTCGGCGTTCCCTACATCGTCGTGTTCCTGAACAAGGCCGACATGGTCGACGACAAGGAACTGCTCGAGCTGGTCGAACTCGAAGTGCGCGAGCTGCTCTCGAAGTACGAATTTCCCGGCGACAAGATCCCGATCGTCATCGGCAGCGCCAAGCTCGCGCTCGAAGGCGACAAGTCGGATCTCGGCGAGCCGTGCATCAACCGGCTGGCGGAAGCGCTGGACTCCTATATTCCGCAACCCAAGCGCGCCATCGACGGTCCGTTCCTGATGCCGGTCGAGGACGTGTTCTCGATCTCCGGCCGCGGCACGGTGGTGACCGGGCGGGTGGAGCGCGGCGTGGTCAAGGTCGGCGAGGAACTCGAGATCGTGGGCCTGAAGCCGACGCTGAAGACGGTGTGCACGGGCGTGGAGATGTTCCGCAAGCTGCTCGACCAGGGGCAGGCGGGGGACAACGTGGGGATCCTGCTGCGCGGGACCAAGCGCGAGGAAGTGGAGCGCGGACAGGTGCTGGCGAAGCCGGGCAGCATTCCGCCGCACACGAAGTTCACGTGCGAGGTGTACGTATTGAGCAAGGAAGAAGGCGGTCGGCACACGCCGTTCTTCAATGGATATCGGCCGCAGTTTTATTTCCGGACGACGGACGTGACGGGGTCGGTGGAGCTGCCGGCGGGCACGGAGATGGTGATGCCAGGCGACAACATCCAGATGACGGTGACGCTGATCCAGCCGATCGCGATGGAAGAGGGCTTGCGCTTCGCGATTCGCGAAGGCGGCCGCACCGTCGGCGCCGGCGTCGTCGCCAAAGTGATCGAATAGGACAAGTGAAATAGTGAAGAAGTGAAGGAATGAAGAGACGGTGAAAGAGTGAACGAGTGAAAGAGTGAAACGGTGGTCGCTGAGCCCTTCACTTTTTTCACGCCTTCACTCCTTCACGGTTCGTACTTCACCCCTTCACTCCCTAACCGGGGTGAAACATGCAAAACCAGAAAATCCGCATCCGCCTGAAGGCCTTCGATTACAAGCTGATCGACCAGTCCGCCCAGGAGATCGTCGAAACGGCGAAGCGTTCCGGCGCGGTGGTCAAGGGACCGGTTCCGCTGCCGACCAAGATCGAGCGCTTCGACATCCTGCGCTCGCCGCACGTCAACAAGACGTCGCGCGACCAGCTCGAGATCCGTACGCACCTGCGGCTGATGGACATCATCGACCCGACCGACAAGACGGTCGACCAGTTGATGAAGCTCGACCTTCCTGCCGGCGTGGATGTGGAGATCAAGCTGCAATGACGCGAGCGAGCGCGGAGCGGGGCCCCACGCAGTGGGCGGCGACCGCGAGCGAGCGCACCGTGAAGAGAATCGTAGCTGCAATGTGATGGAACGGAACGTAAGATTCCACCGCCGGTCAATCGTAATCGGCGGCATGAAAGGAAAAGAAGATGAAACAGACGATAGGAATGGTCGGCCGCAAGGTCGGCATGACGCGAATCTTCACCGACGACGGCGCCGCCGTCCCGGTGACGGTGCTCGACGTCGCCAACAACCGCGTCACGCAGATCAAGACGCCGGAAATCGACGGCTATGCCGCGGTGCAGGTGGCGTACGGCAAGCGCCGCGCCAGCCGCGTGAACAAGGCGGCGGCGGGACACCTCGCCAAGGCGGGCGTCGAGGCGGGCGAGCTGCTCAAGGAATTCCCGGTCGAAGTCGATGCGCTGGCCACGTTCAAGGTGGGCGAACAGGTCAGCGTCGAAACCTTCGCCGTCGGCCAGCTGGTCGACGTGCAGGGCACGACCAAGGGCCGCGGATTCTCCGGCGTGATCAAGCGCCACAATTTCAGCTCGAATCGCGCGTCGCACGGCAATTCGCGCTCGCACAATTCGCCCGGCTCGATCGGCATGGCGCAGGACCCGGGCCGGGTGTTCCCGGGCAAGCGCATGGCGGGCCAATACGGCAACGTCACGCGCACGGTGCAGACGCTGAAGGTCGTGCGTATCGACGTCGCCCGCGGACTGCTGCTGGTCAAGGGTGCCGTGCCCGGCGCCGACGGCGGCCACATCGTCGTGCAGGTTTCGGTCAAGACCCCTGCCAAGAAGGGGGCCTGAACATGGATCTCAAGCTGATCAACGATAGCGGCAAGCCCGCGGCGACGCTGGCGGGACCGGATGCGGTGTTCGCGCGCGAATACAACGAGGCGCTGATCCACCAGGTGGTCATCGCGTATCAGGCCAATGCGCGCAGCGGCAATCGCGCCCAGAAAGGCCGTGCCGACATCAACAAGTCGCACAAGAAGCCCTGGGCGCAAAAGGGCACGGGCCGCGCTCGTGCCGGCCAGGCCAACAGCCCGTTGTGGCGTGGTGGCGGCAAGATCTTCCCGAGTTCCCCCGACGAGAATTTCTCGCACAAGGTGAACCGCAAGATGTTCCGCGCCGGCATCGCGTCGATCCTGTCGCAACTGGTGCGCGAAGGCCGCCTGTCGGTGGTGGAACAACTCGCCGTCGATGCGCCGAAGACCAAGCTGTTTGCCGGCAAGATCAAGGCGCTGGGCCTCACCGGCACGGTGCTGATCGTGACCGACAAGCTCGACGACAACATCTACATGTCGTCGCGCAACCTGCCCAACGTGCTCGTGCTCGAAGCCGGGGAAATGGATCCGGTCAGCCTGGTGCGGTTCGACAACGTGGTGCTGACCAAGGGCGCCGTGACACAGCTCGAGGAGATACTGGGATGAGCGCGCGCAAAACTGTGCAAGCGACCGGCTTCAACCCGGAACGGCTGATGACGATGCTGCTGGCGCCGATCGTTTCGGAAAAGGCCACGTACGTCGCGGACAAGCACAACCAGGTCATTTTCCGCGTTCGTCCCGATGCGACCAAGGGCGAGGTCAAGGCCGCCGTCGAGTTGATGTGGAAGGACAAGAAGGTCGAAGTCGAGAGCGTCCAGATCGTCAACGTGCACGGCAAGGTGAAGCGCTTCGGCGCGTTCAAGGGACGGCGCCGGAACTGGAAGAAGGCATACGTCAGCCTCAAGCCGGGGCAGGAACTCAATTTCGCCACGGAGGCCTAGGATGGCACTCGTCAAAGTCAAGCCGACTTCGCCCGGTCGCCGCGGGCTGGTCAAGGTCGTCAACGCCAGCCTGCACAAGGGGCGTCCGATCGAAGCGCTGATCGAACCCAAGAAGCGTGGATCGGGCCGCAACAACAACGGCCACATCACCATGCGGCACCAGGGCGGCGGGCACAAGCAGCACTACCGCATCGTCGATTTCCGTCGCACCAAGGACGGCATTCCGGCCAAGGTCGAGCGGCTGGAATACGACCCGAACCGCAGCGCGAACCTCGCCCTGCTGCTCTACACCGATGGCGAGCGTCGTTACATCGTCGCGCCGAGAGGGGTCGCTGCCGGCGCGCTGCTGATGAGCGGCGCCGATGCGCCGATCAAGCCGGGCAATTGCCTGCCGCTGCGCAATATTCCGGTCGGCACCACGATTCATTGCGTCGAGATGCTGCCGGGCAAGGGCGCGCAGATCGCGCGCTCGGCGGGCGCATCCGTCCAGCTGCTCGCGCGCGAAGGTGCGTATGCCCAGTTGCGCATGCACTCGGGCGAGATTCGCAAGGTGCACGTCGACTGCCGCGCGACCATCGGCACGGTCGGCAACGAGGAACACAGCCTGCGCTCGATCGGCAAGGCCGGCGCGCAGCGCTGGCGCGGCATCCGTCCGACCGTGCGCGGGATCGCGATGAACCCGGTCGATCACCCGCATGGCGGACGCTCCAACGGCGGCGGCCATCCGGTGTCGCCGTGGGGAACGCCGACCAAGGGTTACCAGACCCGGCGCAACAAGCGCACCGACGGCATGATCGTACGCCGCCGTCACGCAGCGAAGAAGGGCTAAGCCATGTCACGTTCGATCAAGAAGGGACCTTTCGTCGACCATCACCTGCAGTCGAAGGTCGAGGCGGCGCGCGCGACCTCGGACAAGCGTCCGATCAAGACCTGGTCGCGGCGATCGACCATCACCCCGGACTTCGTCGGGTTGACGATCGCGGTCCACAACGGCAAGCAGCACATTCCGGTGTACGTGTCGGAGAACATGGTCGGCCACAAGCTGGGCGAATTCGCGCTGACGCGCACCTTCAAGGCGCATTCGGCCGACAAGAAGGTCGCTGCACCGACGTCCGGACCAAGGAAGTAAGGAGCCTCCAATGGAAACCTCTGCCATCCTGCGCGGTGTACGGCTTTCGGCCCAAAAGGGCCGGCTCGTCGCCGACCAGATCCGCGGACTCGCCGTCGACAAGGCGCTCAACGTGCTGAGCTTCAGCCCCAAGAAGGGCGCGAAGATCATCAAGGGCGTGCTCGAGTCGGCGATCGCCAATGCCGAGCACAACGAAGGCGCCGACATCGACGAGCTCAAGGTCAAGACGATCTACATCGACAAGGCGACCAACCTGCGCGGCTTCTCGGCGCGAGCCAAGGGGCGTGGCAACGTCATCCTGAAGCAGACCTGCCACATCCACGTCACCGTTGGCGACGGAAAGAAATAAGGACACCCATGGGCCAGAAAATCAATCCGACCGGATTCCGCCTTTCCGTCAATCGCAACTGGACGTCGAAGTGGTACGCGAACAGCAAGCACTTCGCGCCCACGCTCAACGAAGACATCAAGGTACGCGAGTACCTGAAGAAGAAGCTCGCGCACGCGTCGGTCGGCAAGATCACGATCGAGCGTCCCGCCAAGAACGCGCGCATCACGATCCACAGCGCGCGTCCGGGCGTGGTCATCGGCAAGAAGGGCGAGGACATCGAAACCTTGCGCGCCGAGTTGCGCAAGATGATGGGCACCGAGGTCGGCCTCAACATCGAGGAGATCAGGAAGCCCGAGATCGACGCCCAGCTCGTCGCCGATTCGATCGCCCAGCAGCTCGAGAAGCGGATCATGTTCCGCCGCGCGATGAAGCGCGCCATGCAGAACGCAATGCGCCTCGGCGCGCAGGGCATCAAGATCATGAGCTCGGGGCGGCTCAACGGCATCGAGATCGCGCGCACCGAGTGGTATCGCGAAGGTCGGGTGCCGCTTCATACGCTGCGCGCCGACATCGACTACGGCTTTGCCGAGGCGAAGACCACCTACGGCGTCATCGGCATCAAGGTCTGGGTATTCAAGGGCGAAGTGATGCCGCACAACGCGGAGCCGCTGGCGGCGCCTGAGCCGGCGCCCGAAGCACCGAAGCGTGCGCGCAAACCCGCAGGAGTGAAGCATGCTGCAACCAGCTAGAAGGAAGTATCGGAAGGAACAGAAAGGTCGCAACAAGGGCGTTGCGACCGTCGGCGCGAAGGTCAGCTTCGGCGAGTTCGGCCTGAAGGCGGTCGGTCGCGGCCGGCTCACCGCCCGGCAGATCGAGGCTGCGCGCCGGGCGATGACGCGCCACATCAAGCGTGGCGGCCGCATCTGGATCCGCATCTTCCCGGACAAGCCGATTTCGCAGAAGCCGGCCGAAGTCCGGATGGGCAACGGCAAGGGCAATCCCGAGTACTACGTCGCCGAGATCCAGCCGGGCAAAGTGCTCTACGAGATGGACGGCGTGACCGAGGTGCTCGCGCGCGAAGCGTTTGCGCTCGCCGCCGCCAAGCTCCCGATCAAGACGACGTTCGTGCATCGCCTGCTGGGCTGAAGGATAAAACGATGAAAACCTCCGAACGCAGGAAGGACCTGAAAGAGAAGTCGCCGGAACAGCTCAAGACCGAGCTGCAGGCATTGTTGAAGGAGCAGTTTGGACTGCGCATGCAGAAGGCGACGCAGCAGCTCGGCAACAACGCCAAGATCCCGGCGGTCCGGCGCGACATCGCCCGGGTCAAGACGCTGCTGAATCAGAAGGCGAGGCAGGCATGAACGAACAGACGCAAGCGGTTGCAGGCGCAGCGGCGCCGGTCAAGGGCAGCCTGATCCAGACGCAGATCGGCCGCGTGACCAGCGACAAGATGAACAAGACCGTCACGGTACTGGTCGAGCACCGGGTCAAGCATCCGCTGTACGGCAAGTTCGTGACGCGCTCGAAGAAGTACCACGCGCACGACGAACTGAACGAGTACAAGGAAGGCGACCTGGTCGAGATCGAGGCGTGCCGCAAGCTGGCGAAAACCAAGGCGTGGCGCGTCAAACGACTGATCGAAAAGGCCAAGAACGTCTGATCCAAGGCGTTGATTTGAAGCGGGACTTGCCAGAGAGCAAAAAACCTGCCATACTTTTTAGCTTCGCTTGCCGCCGGCATAGTGAAGACGCGCCCGGGCACCGGTAACTGAGCGCAAACGAGCGGCGGCGGGCTTCTCCCGAACGGGGTCCAAAACTGACCGTCGCGGTTGCTGCGGGTCAAGTTGGAGATTGTTGCAATGATTCAGATGCAAACGATACTCGAGGTCGCCGACAATACCGGCGCCCGCAAGGTGATGTGCATCAAGGTGCTTGGCGGGTCCAAGCGCCGCTATGCCCACATCGGCGACGTGATCAAGGTCAGCGTCAAGGACGCTGCGCCGCGCGGTCGCGTCAAGAAGGGCGAGATCTACAACGCGGTGGTGGTGCGCACCCGTCACGGCGTGCGTCGCGTCGACGGTGCCAAGGTCAAGTTCGATGCCAACGCCGCGGTTCTGCTCAATCCCAAGCTCGAGCCCATCGGTACCCGCATCTTCGGGCCGGTGACGCGCGAGCTTCGCAATGAGCGCTTCATGAAGATCGTTTCGCTGGCGCCGGAGGTGCTCTGACCATGCGCAAGATCAAGAAGGGCGACAACGTCGTCGTGATCGCCGGGCGCGACAAGGGCAAGCGTGGCGACGTCAAGGCCACGGTGGGCCCGACCCACGTGCTCGTCGCGGGCATCAACCAGGTCAAGAAACACACGCGTCCGAATCCCATGCAGAACCAGCCGGGCGGAATCGTCACCAAGGAAATGCCGATCGACGTCTCTAACGTCGCGATCTGGAATCCGGTGACGCAGAAAGCGGATCGCATCGGCTTCCGCACGCTCAACGACGGACGCAAGGTGCGATTCTTCAAGTCCAACGGCGAAGTGATCGGAGTCTGACGATGGCGCGCCTCAAGGAAATCTATCGGAAGGAAGTCATTCCGGCGCTGACCAAGCAGTTCGGCTACAAGTCGAGCATGCAGGTGCCGCGGATCAGCAAGATCGTGCTCAACATGGGCGTGGGCGAAGCCATCGCCGACAAGAAGATTCTCGACAATGCCGTCGGCGACATGACCAAGCTCGCCGGGCAGAAGCCCGTGATCACCAAGGCGAAGAAGTCGATCGCCATCTGGAAGATCCGTACCGGCTACCCGCTCGGTTGCATGGTCACGCTGCGCCAGGATCGCATGTACGAATTCCTCGATCGCCTGGTGTCGATTGCATTGCCGCGAGTGCGCGACTTTCGCGGCGTGTCGGGCCGTTCATTCGATGGCCGCGGCAATTTCAGCATGGGTGTCAAGGAGCAGATCATTTTCCCGGAGATCGAGTACGACAAGATCGATACGCTCCGGGGCATGAACATCACGATCGCGACGACGGCAAAGACGGATGCCGAAGCGAAGGCGCTGCTCGCCGCGTTCAAATTCCCGTTCAAGAACTAGTCTGAGACCGAACCGAGACTGAGGATGCCATGGCCAAGACGGCTGTCATCAACCGCGACCTGAAGCGTCGCAAGATCGTGAAGAAGTTCGCGAAGAAACGCGCTGAACTTCAGGCGGTCATCGACAACGCGAAGATTTCCGACGAAGACCGCTTCGCGGCGCGGCAACGGTTGCAGCAACTGCCGCGGGACTCCAGCCCGACGAGGCTGCGCAACCGGTGCAAGCTGACCGGTCGTCCGCGGGGTGTATTCCGCAAGTTCGGCCTGGGCCGCAACAAGCTGCGCGAGATCGCGTTACGGGGTGAAATCCCCGGCGTGGTCAAGGCGAGCTGGTAGCCCCGTGCTGGTGAGGTGACAAGATGAGCATGAGTGATCCAATCGCCGACATGCTGACGCGCATTCGCAATGCGCAGTTGGCGGAGAAGGCAACGGTGCAGATGCCGACGTCCAAGGTCAAGGTGGCCATCGCCAAGGTACTCAAGGACGAAGGCTACATCGACGGCTTTGCGGTTCTCGGTGAAGGCGTGAAGCCGATGCTAGACATCGCGCTCAAGTACTACGCGGGCAGGCCCGTGATCGAGAAGATCGAGCGCGTATCCAAGCCGGGGCTGCGCATCTACAAGAGCAAGGACGATATCCCGCGCGTGATGAACGGCTTGGGAATCGCCATCGTGTCGACGTCGCATGGCGTCATGACCGACCGCAAGGCGCGCGCCACCGGCATCGGCGGCGAAGTGCTTTGCATCGTGGCCTGACCGGAGCGCGAACATGTCACGCATAGGCAACAACCCGGTCAAGGTGCCGCCCAAGGTCGACGTGACCATCGGCGCGGGCGAAATTTCGATCAAGGGCCCGCTGGGCACGCTGTCGCGTCGCTTTGGCGAGGCGGTAAGCGTCGAGAAGTCCGGCGACACGCTGGTATTCAAGGCGCTGAACGCGGAAGCTGCAGCACTGCACGGCACGCTGCGCGCGCTGGTCGCCGGCATGGTCAAAGGCGTGACCGACGGCTATGAAAAGAAGCTGACGCTGGTCGGCGTCGGCTACCGGGCGCAGGCTGCCGGCGACAAGCTCAACCTGTCGCTGGGGTTCTCGCATCCGGTGGTCCACAAGATGCCGAAAGGCGTGAAGGCCGAAACGCCGGTGCAGACAGAGATCGTGATCAAGGGCATCGACAAGCAGCAGGTGGGGCAGGTGGCGGCGGAAATCCGCGCCTACCGTCCTCCCGAGCCGTACAAGGGCAAGGGCGTGCGCTATTCCGACGAGCGCGTGACGCTCAAAGAGACCAAGAAAAAATAGGCGACCAAAAGTGAAAACCTACTTTTGGTCGGATCATTCACCCTTGAATCGCGGGCAGAGCCCGACGATTCAAGGTGGAAACTGCTGAATAGAAGGCAGAGGCCATGAACAAGAAACAAGCTCGCACGCGCCGTGCCCGGAAGACGCGAATCCGCATCGCGGAACAGCGGGCGAACCGACTGGTGGTGAGCCGGTCGAATTGCCATATCTACGCGCAGATCATCGCGCCGACCGGCGACAAGGTGCTCGCAAGCGCGTCGACGGTCGAGGTCGACGTCAGGAAAGACCTCAAGAACGGCAGCAACAAGTCCGCCGCGGCCGCGATCGGCAAGCGGATTGCCGACAAGGCGAAGGCACTCGGCATCGACGCGGTCGCCTTCGACCGTTCGGGTTACAAGTACCACGGTCGCGTGAAGGCGCTGGCCGACGCTGCCCGTGAGGGCGGCTTGAAGTTCTAGGGCGAGAGAAGCATATGGCAAAGCCAATGGGCAGGCAGGGGCAGAACCGTCAGCAGCAGGACGACCGCGGCGACGGCATGCGCGAGAAGATGATCAGCATCAACCGCGTCACCAAGGTGGTGAAGGGCGGACGCATTCTGGCGTTTGCGGCGCTCACGGTGGTCGGCGACGGCGATGGCCGCGTCGGCATGGGCAAGGGCAAGGCGAAGGAAGTCCCGGTCGCCGTGCAGAAGGCGATGGAAGAAGCGCGCCGCCGCATGGTCAAGGTGCGGCTCAAGAGCGGCACGCTGCACCACGCGGTCATCGGCCGTCACGGGGCGACCAAGGTGTTCATGCAGCCCGCGGCGGAAGGTACCGGCATCATCGCCGGCGGCCCGATGCGTGCGGTGTTCGAAGTCGTGGGCGTGACTAACATCCTGGCCAAGTGCCACGGATCGACCAATCCCTACAACATCGTGCGCGCAACGCTCGATGCGCTCGAAAAGTCGAGCGCGCCGGCGGACATCGCGGCGAAGCGCGGGCTGACGGTCGAGCAGCTGACAGGGGTCTGATGATGGCGGGTCCGAAGAAATTGCGGGTAACGCTGGTCCGGGGCCTGATGGGCAAGAACCCGGCGCACCGCGGCACGGTGCGCGGGCTCGGCCTCAAGTGGCGCAGCCACACCGTCGAAGTGGCGGACACGCCGGAGATTCGCGGCATGCTCGGTCAGGTGTCGTACATGGTCAAGGTCACCGAGGCGAACGGCTGAGGATATTGCAATGCGAATGAACACGATCAAGCCTGCCGAAGGCAGCAAGAAAGCGCGACGCCGCGTCGGGCGCGGCATCGGCTCGGGCCTGGGCAAGACCGCCGGCCGCGGGCACAAGGGCCAGAAGTCGCGCTCGGGTGGCTTTCACAAAGTCGGCTTCGAAGGCGGCCAGATGCCGCTGCAGCGCCGCCTGCCCAAGCGCGGTTTCATATCGCCGACGCGCGGCGACAGCGCGGAGGTCCGGCTGTCGGATCTGGCCAAGCTGCCGGTCGCCGAGATCGACCTGCTCGCACTCAAGGCCGCCGGCGTGGTTCCTGCGGCGGCGAAGACGGTGAAGGTGATCAAGGCCGGCAAGCTCGAAAAGGCCGTGAAGCTTTCCGGCATCCTGGCCACCAAAGGCGCGCGTGCGGCGATCGAAGCCGCGGGCGGCAGCGTCGCCTGAGCGACTTTCAAACGAGACTACGTTGGCCATCGCAAACCCGGCGCTGAAGAGCGGCAACAAGTATGCAGACCTGAAGAGGCGTCTGCTGTTCCTGCTCGGGGCGCTCATCGTGTATCGCGTCGGGACGCACATCCCGGTGCCGGGAATCAACTCGTCG
The DNA here is from genome assembly GCA_963726915.1 of uncultured beta proteobacterium. Classification (GTDB taxonomy): domain Bacteria; phylum Pseudomonadota; class Gammaproteobacteria; order Burkholderiales; family Casimicrobiaceae; genus PALSA-1003. The sequence goes on along the minus strand of CAVSEA010000024.1, from coordinate 304,463 downwards.
ATACTCGACGAGCTTTTCCGTCAGCAGCAGGGTGGCATTCTCGGGCTGTTCAACGTGTTCTCGGGTGGCGCGCTCTCGCGCTTCTCGATTTTCGCGCTGGGCATCATGCCGTACATCTCGGCATCGATCATCATGCAGCTGTGCACGGTCGTCGTGCCGTCGCTCGAGGCGCTGAAGAAAGAGGGCGAGGCCGGGCGCCGCAAGATCACGCAATACACCCGATATGCGACGCTCGGACTCGCGTTCTTCCAGGGGCTCGGCATCTCCATCGCGCTCGAGCAGCAGGCCGGGCTGGTGGTCGATCCCGGCGTCGCCTTCCGCTTCGTGTCGGCGGTTACGCTGGTGACCGGCACGATGTTCCTGATGTGGCTGGGCGAGCAGATCACCGAGCGCGGGCTCGGCAACGGCATCTCGCTGATCATCTTCGCCGGCATCGCGGCGGGGCTTCCGCGAGCGATCGGACAGACGCTCGAGCAGGTGAGCACCGGAGCGTATTCGGTCGTGCTGGTGATCGGCATCGCGCTGCTGGTCGTCGCGGTGACTGCTTTTGTCGTGTTCGTCGAGCGCGCGATGCGCAAGATCCAGGTCAACTACGCCAAGCGCCAGGTCGGCAACAAGGTGTACGCCGGGCAGCAGTCGTTCCTGCCGCTCAAGCTCAACATGGCCGGCGTGATCCCGCCGATCTTCGCCTCGTCGATCATCCTGTTCCCGGCGACGCTGGCGCAGTGGTTCGGCTCGAGCGACAACACGATCTGGCTGCGCGACCTCGCGGCCGCGCTCGGGCCGGGGCAGCCCGTGCACGAGATCCTGTACGCAGCGGCGATCATCTTCTTCTGCTTTTTCTACACGGCGCTGCAGTACAACCCGAAGGAAACGGCGGAGAACCTCAAGAAGAGCGGCGCGTTCATTCCCGGCTATCGGCCCGGTGACCAGACCGCGCGCTACATCGAGAAGATCACGCTGCGGCTGACCCTTCTCGGCTCGATTTACCTGGTGGTGGTGTGCTTCATCCCGAATTTCCTGATCGCGTGGAAGAACGTGCCCTTCTACTTCGGTGGTACCTCGCTGCTGATCATCGTGGTGGTGACGATGGACTTCATGACGCAGGTGCAGGCGTACATGATGTCGCAGCAGTACGAGAGCCTGCTCAAGAAAGCCAATTTCAAGGGTGGGTTGCCCACGCGCTGATGTCGAAGGAAGAAACGATACAGATGCAGGGAGAGATCCTGGAAACGCTGCCCAACGCAACGTTCAGGGTAAAGCTGGAGAACGGTCACGTCGTACTGGGCCACATCTCCGGAAAGATGCGGATGCACTACATAAAGATTCTGCCGGGCGACAAGGTGACAGTGGACCTGACGCCCTACGACTTGTCCCGGGCGCGCATCATCTTCCGCGCGAAATAGGACACCAAGCAAGACGAGTGGCGGAAGCGAAAGGAACTGCGATGAAAGTGATGGCTTCGGTAAAAAAGATCTGCCGCAACTGCAAGATCATTCGGCGCAACGGCGTCGTGCGCGTGATATGCACGGATCCGCGGCATAAGCAGCGTCAAGGGTGACGCGGCAGCGACAAGGCTGATTGCAGTTTCGTGCAGCCTCGATAACAGGGTATAGCTATGGCACGTATTGCGGGCGTAAACATTCCGAACCACCAGCACGCCGAGATCGCGTTGACGGCGATCTACGGTATCGGCCGCGCGCGGGCGCGGGCGATCTGCGTAGCGGCCGGAGTCGCCGTGTCGGCGAAGATCAAGGATCTCTCCGACGCGCAGATGGACAAGCTGCGCGAGCTGGTCGGTCGGCACACCGTCGAAGGCGATCTGCGCCGCGAGGTGACGATGAGCATCAAGCGGTTGATGGACCTCGGCTGCTACCGCGGCCTTCGTCACCGCAAGGGCCTGCCCGTACGCGGTCAGCGCACGCGCACCAACGCCCGCACCCGCAAGGGACCGCGCAAGGCGCGCCAGGCGTCGCCGTCGAAGCCGGCTCCAAAAGGTAAATGAGGGTAAATGAGGGCGAGTAGCTCGCACGCGAACAGGGATTGAGGACATAACGAATGGCACAGGCACCGAACAAGACGACCGGCACGCGGACCCGCAAGAAGGTCAAGAAGAGCGTGTCCGAAGGGATCGCTCACATCCACGCGTCGTTCAACAACACGATCATCACGATCACCGACCGGCAGGGCAACGCGCTGTCGTGGGCGACTTCGGGCGGCGCCGGATTCAAGGGCTCGCGCAAGTCGACTCCGTTCGCGGCGCAGGTCGCCGCCGAGGCGGCGGGCAAGGCCGCGCAGGAATGCGGTGTGAAGAATCTGGAAGTGCGCATCAAGGGCCCCGGCCCCGGCCGCGAGTCGGCGGTGCGCGCGTTGAATGCGCTTGGGCTCAAGATCACGAGCATCTCGGATGTTACGCCGGTGCCGCACAACGGTTGCCGGCCGCCGAAGCGTCGCCGTATTTGAACCACTGATATTTTTGGACTAGCCATGGCTCGATACATCGGACCCAAATGCAAGCTGGCGCGCCGGGAAGGCACCGACCTGTTCCTGAAAAGCGCTCGTCGATCGCTCGACTCCAAGTGCAAGCTGGACTCAAAACCCGGCCAGCACGGCGTCCGGTCCGGCATGCGCCAATCGGATTACGGCAAGCAGCTGCGCGAAAAGCAGAAGCTTCGCCGCACCTACGGCATCCTCGAGCGACAGTTCCGGCGCTACTTTTCGATGGCGTCGCAGGGCAAGGGTTCCACGGGTGAAAACCTGTTGCGCCTGCTCGAGTCGCGTCTCGACAACGTGGTCTACCGCATGGGCTTCGGCTCCACGCGCGCGGAAGCGCGGCAACTGGTGTCGCATCGCGCGGTTACGGTCAATGGCAAGGTCGTCAATATTGCATCGGCGCTGGTCAGGACCGGGGACATCATCGCGGTCAAGGATGGCGCCAAGACGCAGTTGCGCATCGTCGATGCGCTGCAACTCGCCGAGAAGATCGGCTTCCCGTCGTGGGTCGAGGTCGACGTGAAGAAGATGGCAGGCACGTTCAAGGGAGCGCCCGACCGTTCCGAGTTCGGCCAGGATATCAACGAGAGCCTGGTCGTCGAGCTGTATTCGAAGTAAGCGGAGTGCCGACTGCCACGATCCGGGTCTGTCCGCGTCAGAGTTTCGCCTTGAGGAATTAGCATGCAGAGCAACGCTTTCTTGAAACCGCGCATCATCGATGTTCAGAGCACGTCGCCTTTCCACGCGAAGGTGGTGATGGAGCCGTTCGAGCGTGGCTACGGCCATACGCTGGGCAACGCGCTTCGTCGCGTCCTGCTGTCGTCCATGCCGGGCTACGCACCCACCGAAGTCAAGATCACCGGCGTGTTGCACGAGTACTCGGCGCTGGACGGCGTCCAGGAAGACGTCGTCGACGTCCTGCTGAATCTCAAGGGCGTCGTGCTCAAGCTGCACAACCGCGATCACGTCACGCTGAAGCTCGCGAAGAACGGCGAGGGCGCCGTGACCGCCGCCGACATCGAGGCGCACCAGGACGTCGAGATCATCAATCCCGATCATGTGATCTCGCACCTGACGGCAGGCGGCAAGATCGAAATGGAAATCAAGGTCGAGAAGGGACGCGGCTACCAGCCCGCGACCGTGCGCGCCAAGCCCGAAGGCGGGCGCAGCATCGGCAACATCCTGCTCGACGCATCGTTCTCGCCGGTACGACGCGTCAGCTATTCGGTCGAGAGCGCGCGCGTCGAACAGCGCACCGACCTCGACAAGCTGGTGATGGACATCGAGACCAATGGCGTCATCGAGCCCGAGCAGGCAATCCGTTACGCGGCATCGATCCTGGTCGAGCAGCTTGGCGTGTTCGCGGACCTCAAGGGCACCGAAGCGCCACTGGAACAGCGTTCGATGCCGCAGGTCGACCCGATCCTGCTGCGTCCGGTCGACGACCTGGAGCTCACCGTGCGCTCGGCGAATTGCCTGAAGGCCGAGAACATCTATTACATCGGCGACCTGATCCAGCGCACCGAGACCGAGTTGCTGAAGACACCGAACCTGGGCCGCAAGTCGCTCAACGAGATCAAGGAAGTGCTGGCTTCGCGCGGGCTGTCGCTGGGCATGAAGCTGGAAAACTGGCCTCCGGCAAATTTGGACCGGCCGTAGTCTGAAAACTTAAGGGAGCGTTACGAGGAGGCATTGCCCCGCAGTAGCTCCCATAGGAAACGAAAATGCGTCACCGCCACGGACTGAGAAAACTAAATCGGACCAGCGCACATCGTCTTGCGATGCTGCGGAACATGACGAACTCGCTGCTCAAGCACGAGCTCATCAAGACCACGCTGCCGAAGGCGAAGGAGTTGCGCCGCGTCGCCGAGCCGCTGATCACGCTGAGCAAGACGCCGACGCTGGCGAACCGCCGGTTGGCGTTCAATCGCCTGCGCGACAAGGACGTCGTCTACAAGCTCTTCAACGAACTGGGACCGCGCTACGCCAAGCGGCCCGGCGGCTACCTGCGCATCCTCAAATTCGGCTTTCGGCAGGGCGACAATGCGCCGATGGCGCTGGTCGAGCTGGTGGATCGCCCCGAGGTCGCCGTCGAGACCACGGACGAGGCCAAGGCAGCGGCGTAGCGTCAGCCCGCCGCATCCATGGAAAAGCCGGGCCGCGTGCCCGGCTTTTCATTTGGCTCTGCCAATCTTGCAGGCGTAACATGACGCAGCCGCTACCTCCGCAGGCATAACCTGGTGCGTTGAAATCTCAGTGGAACGCTTCTATACCGCGCTGAACAGGCTTGACGCCTACCTGTTGTTGCACCGGCTGCAGCAGGTCGGCATTGTCGCGCACGTGTTCAACGAGCATGCGTCGAGCATCGTCGGCGAGGTGCCTCCCGACGTGGCTCAACCCCAGGTCTGGCTGGAGCGCGCGCGCGACCGGCCGCTTGCCGAAGCGACGCTTGCCGCGCTCGCCGTCGAACGCGGGCAGACCGGCAGCGTGTCCTGCCGCGCCTGCAACGAGGACAATCCCGCGAACTTCGAGTTGTGCTGGAGCTGCGGCGCGAGTCTGTAGCGGCGACAGCCCGCAGCCAGGCATCTCTGCAACGATACCTGCTCTGCTTCGCGAGCTTCACCTTGCAACGCGCGCGCCGCCGTGTCGACGCGGCGACCAACGACCCCGATTACTGCCAGTGGTAAATGTAGGAAAGTCCGATCACCGATACGTTATAACTTGGCGACGTCTGGTTGGTCGGCATGACACTGGTAATCGTGCCGTACTGCATTCCGTCATACGCGTAGTCGGTGGTCGAGAGGTGCTGATACCAGTAGAACAAGCGTAGTGCCGACGCCTTGTCGAGCGCGTACTGCCCGGCGATCCTGAACTCGAAAAGGTTGCTCTTTACGACCGGCAGGTTGGCGGCGGGGATGAAGAATGCCGCCGGAACAACCGCCGGTTTGCCAGAGACTGCAAACGGGCTGTTGGCATAGGTTCCACCGGTCATATTGTTGGTCGTCCGCGCATCCGACCAGAGCAGGTCGCCGAGAAGGTCGAGCCTGCCCGCCATCAGTCCGTTGTACTTGAAACCGATGCCGGCCGTATTGACGCTGTCGACCATGTCGGTTCCCCAGTTCAGGCACGGGTCGATCTTGGCGTTCGCGTTCTTGTCCATCACCGTGGCGAAGCAGCCGTCGGAGACGACGGTATTGCCAGCAACGCCGCCGACGGTTGCCGTGTTGGTGATCGCTCCCGAGCTGTAGGAAGCGCCGGCGCTGTTGGCTTTCTGGTACTCGTACGTGTAGAACGCATTGATGCTCAAATTCTCGGTCGCTGCCCAAGTGCCCTCGAGCGTCGCTGACGTATTTTGTGCTTTCTGCAGGCCATAGACCGAGTGGGAATAGTCGTCGTTGTTGTATTCCACGTTGCCGGTCAACGACAGTTTCTCGCTGACATCCCAGTTTAGCGTCCCGCGCACCTTGTTCTGATTGCGGTCGGCCGCGTAATAGCGCGCCATGCCAGTAATCTCATGGATGTCGTTGCGGCTGCCGTAGAACTGCTGAACCAGGGAGCTGTTGTTGGGAAAATAGATGCCTAGGTTGCCGGGTTGCAACGGCACGTAGGGGGCGAAGGCACCGAAGCCGCCAAGGCCGGTCTGGTTTAGAAAGCTGACGACGCTTTGCGTCGCGCCGCCGGAGGGCACGAAGTTGGCCATCGGCACGAGCGCGAGCCACGAGTTCGGATCGTAGTCCACACGGCGCTCCGAATACGCGTAGCTGAGCCTGCCGGTGACGTTCTCAATGGAATTGGCGTCCCACGCGACGCGCAAGGTGTTGGTCGTGGCTTTCGTCGCATCGGCGCAGTTGATCCATGAACCCGGACAGCTGCGGTCGATTTCCTGCCACTCATAGCCGGCCTTGAGCGATTGTCCCCGGCTCACGAGATAGTCGGCGTCCGCGTTGAACTGGTTGGTCTTCTTGCTATACGGCCGGTTCGCATAGATGTTGATATTGCTCGCCAGCGTTCCCGGAGCAAGGCCGAGGGTCGCATTGAATGGGGACGCCGTCGCCGCCGGCGGCTCTCCCGCATCGTAGAACGTGTAGGTATTGATCGCGGTCTTGTTGTCGCGGTTGTTGTACTTGTAGCCGAGGGCGACGTTCAAATCCTTGACCGGCTTGGCCGTGAGCTTGGCATTGAATTGCGTCGAAACCACCAGGCCATCGAGCGACTGCACCGGAAAGCCGAGCGGAGAGTTGCCGGGGTTGGCGACGTACTGGTCGTTCTGCGTGCCGCGTGCGTACGACGCGCCCATCACCAGCTTGGTCGTCGGTGAGAAGTTATATCCGCCCTTCAACGTGAACTGGTTGAATTCGTTGCTCGGTGCGCTGCTCATGGTCGCGAACGTTCCCGGCGCGAACGGGTTCTCCCACGTCATCGACGATACGTGGTTCCTGTAGTACGAGCCGTAGTACGCGGCGGTGAAGAAGAACTTCTCGCCGGTATAGTTCAGGCCGACGTTGTACTGGTTGGTGGTCTGGTCGATCAGGTTCGGGTTGATGACCGAGGACGTACCCGACGCCAGGTTGAGCATCCCGAGCGCCTTGAGTCCGTTCTGGTCGGTCTGGCTGGCGCTGGCCAGCAATCGCCACTGCGGGCTGAAATCGTAGATCAACCCGCCTGCGTAGGTCTTGCGGATCGTATCCAGGTTGATGTCCCCGAAGGCCGGCACATCGTTGGCGATGATGTTGTTGACGATAGCCCGCTGCGCTGCCGTCGGTGGTGTGACCACGCCGTTGACGATCGCATTTGCCAGGCCGGTTGTCGGCGATAGTGCGCGAAGATTGCCCGCGGTCGTGCTCACCTGCGGAACGACCGGCTTGACCCAGTTCTTGGGTAGGCTGAGAAAATTGCTCCCGACGCCATTGAATGGCGTCTGGTACGTGTCAGTGTAATTGCTGCGCAATTCGTCGAATCCGGCGAAGACGCGGAACTTGCCTTGGTCCCCGTATTCCGCATAGGCAGTGCGCGTGTCCAATCCGAGGTCGCTGCCAAACAGACGCCACCGTACCGCGCTGTCGCTGTTGAGGTCATAACCTGCGCCGCCGCGCCAGTCGAAGTTGAAGATGGCGTACGGCCCGTTGTTGAACAAGCCGTTGTACTGGCCGAATTTGGCCGAGCTCTCGCTGACATAGCCGACGCCGGCTTCGACGGAGTTGGTGGGTTGGGTCAATGCGCGAAGCGCGGGGTCAGGATCGGCCGCGCGTGCCGCCGCCATGGCTGCAATGGCAAGTACTGCGGCCTGTACCGCTGCCACCGACGCCTTGCGCACGAAACGAGCCCGACTATTCTTCATGGCTACTCCCGAATTCGAATGCGATTACCGCTGGTACTTAGCGCCAGCCGGATGGTTGGATCCATGGATCAGGACGTGGCAATTCAGGCAGGCTCGCGCATTGGTTTGTGCGCGCGGACTCTGATTCGCGAGCGGCTGTTGACCATTGACCGTCGTCGCATTGCCTGTCGGCAGGTTGGCGCCGCTGTTGATTGCGGCCCCATGGTCGCCGGTATGGCATTCCTGGCAAAGCCACGGCACGCGTGCCTTCAGCAGTGGCGCCTTGGTCGAGCCGTGCGGCGTATGGCAGTTGGTGCAGTCGTCCACCACCGGAGCGTGTTCCCACAGGAACGGGCCGCGCTTTTCCGCGTGGCACGTGTAGCAGGTTTCGTTGACCGTATCCTTGACCAGCAGCTTTGGCGCCGTCGAGCCGTGCGGGTTGTGGCAGTCCGAGCACGCGGTCTTGCCGACGAGGATCGGGTGCGTCGAGAAGTAGTGGATCTGCGCGCGTTGCGTCTTGTGGCAGGCAAAGCAGACTTCCGACTGGGTCGCCTTGGTCAGGACCGCATCGTTGGGTACATGTACGCTGTGGCAATTGCTGCAGACGAGATCGCGGAACTGGTGCTCGCTGCCCGACCAGTACGTCCGATTGCCGGACTTGTGGCAGGTCAGGCAAGCCCCGGTTTGCTCTTCAGGCGAAGACGCGTGCCCGGCGGCAGCTTGCTTGGTGCCGAACACGACTTCGGGGCGCTCCTTCCCGACACTCTTGATGTGCGCTTCGGAACGACCATGGCAGGATTGGCAGCCCGGAGTCCGGGCGTCGGCGGCGTTGCCATGGCGGGTCTGATAAATCGACAGGATCGGCTTGTCCTGATTCTGGTCGTGGCAAGCAATGCAAACCTTGTCCCTGTCGCGCGGGTTGGGCTGCTGAGCCGGAGCATCGGCGGCGAGTGCAGCCGTCGCGGCGAAAAGGAGACCCAGGAACGCGCACAAGGACTCTACCTGGTGCATCAGCTTCATTCGTCTTCTCCCCACCCTGCTCGGTTATGCGTGGCGTTTGAACTGGCCACGGCGCATTGCAGCGTTCCACACTTTGGGGTACTGCCGCATAGTCAGTCATTTGAACTGTGCAGGCTCGCTGAAGAGTGAAGGTTGATTCATGTCAATGAAACCGCGGTTGCCGCGGCGTCAGGTATGCGGATCAGGCGCAGTGTTGTATCGATGCAACGAGGCATTGCACGGGAGCCAGATCGTCGCGTCCCGCAGCCGCATGGGCTACAGGCAAGGGCATTTTCGGGGTAGATTCGGTGCCCGCCGGCTGGCGGCCGACCTTGTGCCAGCAATCACATCGCCGGATCTGTCTGAAAGTTGCTTTGCGTCAAACCCTGTCGTCGTGAAACCGGTCTAGTTGTCATTGTCTCGTTGCGCGCGGCGTGGCGGCTCGCGGACGAGTTATCATGCGTGTGATCGGGCCGAAAGGAGTGTGTGATGCGTATTGCTGGCCAACGCCGTAGCGAAGGTCTGTCGTCGATTACCGAAACCGCCGCGTGGTCTAAGCCACTTGCTGCGCTGGCGCTCTCGCTGTTCCTAACGCATGAATCGGTGCAGGCCGCGACCGCGGAAAAAACCGGCAAGGAAGTCGTGGACACGGCGTGCATCGCCTGCCACGGGACCGGGGTCAACGGTGCGCCTAAGATCGGCGACAAGAAAGCGTGGACCAAGCGTGCGTCACAGGGTCTCACCGGCCTAACGCAGAATGCCTTACGTGGCATTCGGCAAATGCCACCACACGGCGGCAATCCCGGTCTAAGCGATTTCGAGATCGAGCTCGCTATTACCTATATGGTCAACCAGTCGGGTGGCCATTGGAACGAGCCCATCAACAAAGCTGCAGCCCTGCCCGGCGCGCGTACCGGCGAACAGATCGTACGCATACAGTGCTCCAAGTGTCACGAAGCGGGCGTGGGCGGTGCGCCGAAGATCGGGGACCGGGCGGCGTGGATACCGCGAATCAAGCAAGGGCTCGACCCCGTGGTTCGCTCGGCAATCAATGGGCACGGGGGCATGCCGGCTCGCGGCGGCATGGCCGATCTCACCGATCCCGAGATACGGAATGCGGTCATTTACATGTTCAACGTGGGGACGGTACCGACGCAGTGACGCCCGGCGCGTCCGTGAACCGGTCGGCGGCGATCACCTATCCATGTCCAAGCCGCGGCTGGGCCGCCGCACCGACCCCAGCCGCGGAACCGCGAATATGGCGCGTCAACGTCACTTCACCTGCTGCACGATGTATTCCACGGAGGCCTTGATGTCGGCATCCGACAGCGATGCGCCGCCTCCTCGGGGCGGCATGACGCCCTTGCCTTTGATGACCGAAGCGGTCAGCGCGTCGACGCCTTGCTTAACGATGGGTGCCCACTTCTCCTTGTCGGTAAGCTTCAACGCGCCGGCAATGCCCTTACCATGGCAGGTGGCGCAGGTCTTGTCGTAGACTTCCTTGCCATCGGCCGCTGCGGCGATCTGTGCGCCACCCAGGAGGCCCACCGCGGTCGAAACAACAATCATCGCATGCTTCATATTTGTCTCCGGTCACGTTGAAAAGAGTCCTGCGGCTTGAACAAGCATTGTTACTCGCCTGACGGAAGCCAAGCTGCGCACGGGTACTTGTGCGCGTGGGCGACACGCTAGCCAGACAAGCAGCACCGATCACCAGTGTCAACCACCTGCATCATATACGCGACTACCGAAGGGCACACCGCGCGGTTTGCAGAGAAGGTTGCCCAGTCTCTGCGCGAAAAGGGTCATGTCGTGGAGACCAGTCCTGCGCCGCGGCAATCGCGCCAAGTCCGACTCCCGGGAAGATATACGAGTTGTTGCCTTGCCGCGGTACCAGCGTCGTTTCGCCTACCGGTACCGGTGCAAACGGGCTGCCGCAGGCGAACAGTGCGCGTCCGTCGGTCCATTGGTAGGCCTGCTGCGCAGTGCACTCCGCTTTCGATGTCGGATTGGACAGCGCAAATACGATGGGCCGCATGTTGGAGTCGGTCATCGCGCGCAACACTTCCTGCGTGAACGTGCCGCCAACCGCCGCAAGGCCGATGATTTCGGTAGGCTTCAGCGCCTTCACCGCCGAGAGGAAGTCACCAACCGGAGCGTGTTCGTGGGCGTACGGCAGCTTTTGCGGCGCTAGGTCCTTGCGTGACTTGACCACCAGACCCTTCGAATCGAAAAGCCAGATCTTCTTCCGCGCTTCCACGGGGTCCACGCCCATGGTTGCCATTGCGGTGACGGTGAGGTCGGCGATTCCGGTGGCCGCTTCGCCGGCGCCGAAGAATAGCAATTTTTCGTCAGCAAGCGTGCCACCCTTGATCCGAAGCGCAGACAGGATGCCCGCCAGCACCACGGCCGCCGTGCCCTGGATGTCGTCATTGAACGTGCAGATGCGGTCGCGATACTTAGCCAGCAGACGGAACGCGTTGTGGTTGGCGAAGTCCTCGAACTGGATGATCACGCCAGGGAATACTTCGCGTGCCGCGGTGATGAACTCGTCGATAAGCTCGTCGTACGCCGCACCGGTCACCCGTCTGCGGCGCAGGCCGACGTAGTAGGGGTCGTTGAGCAGCGCTTCGTTGTTGGTGCCCATGTCGAGCGTAATCGGCAGGCAGACGGCGGGGTCCACTCCGGCGCAGGCAGTGTAGAGCGACAACTTGCCGACCGGGATGCCCATGCCGTTGGCGCCCTGGTCCCCCAGGCCCAGTATGCGTTCGCCGTCGGTGACGACGATGATGCCGGCCTTGAGCGGCCAGTTGTGCAGGATGTCGACAATCCGCCCGCGGTCTTCAGGGGCATCCTCGATTCCCACTTCAGCCGACGACCGGCGTGTTGACGTCGCCTCTCTCAGCGACCGGCTTGGGCGTCTTCGAGAACCACATTTGATACATCGACGTTAGCCACATTAAGGCGAAGCACATGCCCATCAACGCGCCGGCGCCCATCGTAACCCAAGCAAAGGGATGAAACACCTTCATGACGTACCAGGAAGCGATGTCCGTTGTAAGGCAGAGGAATGGGGCCGCGACGACGACGCACTTGAACCACACCGGTCGCACGTACGCGTGGCTGAAGATGAGACCCAAGATGAAGAAGATGAACGTCAGTCCGAACAGGTGAATGTGCGACACGCGAACCAGCGTGAAGATATCGGTGCCGGTGTCCTGCTCGGTCAGTTTCTTCATGCTGTCCCATACGCCCAGGTTCGGAATGTGCGGGTTGCTCCCGTCGTGGCAGGTCATGCAACGCTTGTCTACCACCGGTTTGATGTCTTTCTCGTACGCAGCGCGATCGGCGCCGTGCTGCACCCACGCGATCATCGCCTGAGACTCGTCACGAGGCAGCATCGTCGACATCGGGCCGCGCAGCGCCGATTCGAGGCGCGAGCCCTTGCCGCTGCCGGTGTAGGCGACGACGATGTCGTCGTAAGTCATCATCGCCGGGTTTCCTCCGGCCCGTCCAGCGTAGGTGTGATACAGATAGATCAGCGCGAACAGGTAGCCAAGGCTGAGCACCAGGAGCGCCGCCGTATAAAGGACGCGCAGGCTGTAGGGTAGCTCCGAATAGTGCAGATAATGCCGGTGCAGTGCGACGTCAGTCATGGTTGCTTCCATCGATGGGGCGGATCAAAGGACGAGAGCGCTAGTGAGCCGTGCTCCAGAGTCGGCGTACGAGTAATTTCATGGTCGAACCGGCGCGCTGCATGTGACCGGTCTCCAGGTCTGCTCACTTGCTTGGCAACGGTATGAACACGACGGCGCGCGGTTTCTTGCCCGCGTAATGAGCCGCAAGATTTTCGACATCCGCGTCACTCAACGCCCCGGACATGGCCGCCATCGCCGAGCTCTTGCGCGCACCGGTCTGATACGCGCGCAAAACCTTGTCCAGGTAGTCCACGCGCTGCGCTGCCAGAGCGGGTAGCCGTGGATCGGTGCTGTTGCCGTCGACGCCGTGACAGCGGTCACACCGCTGCGCCAATTCGGCGGTCGCCAGCGGCTTGCGGACGTTAGGTGCCTGCGGCGGCAGATTCGCGTAGTAGGCGGCCACATTCTTGATGGCGCTTTCGTCGAGCGGCGCGGCCAGAGCTTTCATCGTCTCGTCGCTGCGCCCCCCATCTTTGTAGCCCTGAAGCGCGGCGGCGAGGTACTGCGCGTCCTGCCCCGCAAGACTCGGATTTGCAGGATTGCCGCTGACGCCCTGGTCACCGTGGCATCCGGCACAGGCGCCAGCCGCTGTCTTGCCCGCCGCCTGGTCGCCCGTGGCGGGGGTCTGTGCCCGGGCCGGCTTTTGCAGCGCGTAGTAGAGCGCGATGTTGTTCAGATCGCCATCGGTGAGCGCCGAGAGCATGGTCTTCATCAATTCGTTCTTGCGCTGCCCGCTCTTGTAGGCCTTCATGGAGGCGACGAGGTATTTTGGATCTAAGCCGATCAGGCTGGGCATGCCAGGCGTTTTGCTGACGCCGGCCTCGCCGTGGCAGCCGGCGCAGCCCGCGGCAGCGGCCTTGCCGGCCTGGAGGGGATCGGCCTTGGTGGTCCCTGCCTTCGGAGCACTGGCGGCTACCGGTTGCGCGGGATCCTGGCTGGCGTAGTAGGCCGCTGCCTTGACGAAGGCATCGTCGCTCAGGTACTTGACGGCGTTGGTCATCGTCTCATCGCCGCGGCCGCCCGATTGGTACGCCTTGAGTTCGAGGTAGAGATATGCCGGCCGCTGGCCCGCGAGGTTGGGTATCCCCTTGGTGGTGCTGATGCCATTGGTTCCATGGCAGCCTGCACACGAGGCGTCAGCGACGCGCTTGCCCTCGGTGACATCCTGCGGCGTGGCGTAGGCAGCGCGCATGTCGTCGCCAGCGGACTTGGTACTCGCAGGTTGGGCTGCTGCGCTTGCTGGATGACCCAAGCCCGTCGCGACCGCAACGATCGTCAGCGTCAGCAGCAGCATGGTCCGCGCGCTCTTTCTCATCGAAATTCCCTCAGACAGATGGGGTGACGCGACGTCGTGCTGCGATCGAACATAAGAACTCCTTCCGGAATCCCTAGCGACGAGTTTTGGGTACTTTGCGCTCTGACGGAGCGTGGCGGCTTGACGCAGATCAACGTGGTGGGATCGAGGACAGCACGGTCGATGCGGGCACGCCGGAGGAGTTCTCGCGCGGCACAGGCCTGGCGCGATCGAACCCAACGACAGCAAACCCAAGCCGTCTGGCTTGTTCCGCACGCAAAGAAAAAGCCCTGCGCAAGGCGGGGCTTTGTGAACTGCGCCGGCGAGTCGACTATTTCTTTGCCTCGCCCTTGACCTGCACTTCCACGCGGCGGTTCGGCTGCAGGCAGGCGATCAGCGCTTTCATCTCCTTCTGGGCGCATTGCACGACAGGCTGTTTTTCGCCCATGCCGATGGTCTGGATCTTGGTCCCGTCCACGCCCTTGCTGACGAGATGGTCGCGCACCGCATCCGCGCGCTGTTTCGAAAGCTTCAGGTTGTATTCGGCAGACCCGATGCGATCGGTGTGACCGGTTACTATGACGACTTCGAGCTTTTGTATCTGCGCCAGCTTGCCGACCACCTGGTTGTCGATCGCCGTCTTGCCCTCGGGTTTCAGTACCGCCTTGTCGAACTCGAACAGCACGTTCGAGTCGAGCGTGATCCGCTGCACCTGGGGCGGCGGCGGCGGCGGTGGTGGTGGCGGTGGCGACGGAGCCGGCGCAGGCTTCACAACGGGCGGCGGCGCTTCCGCGACCTTCGGTGCCGGCAGCGGCGGCGCGTCGAACTTGTACGTCGCCGTCAGCCAGAAGATGTTCTGGTTGCCGTTCGGATTCAGGTAGTAGCCGTTGAGATAGCTCAGGCTCGTGGTCGGCGTTGTCACCGTCGGCGACGGAGTCAGGTACGTGAAGCCTTGCGACGTGATGTCGTTGCGGCTGAATTTCTCGTATGCGTACCCGCCGGTGAACGACCAGTTCTTGTTGAGCGCGTAGCTGGTCTTGATGTTGAAGTACTGCTGCCTGGTATCGTCGAAATTCCCGATGTTGAGCGGGTTGCCGATGTTGTTCTGCGACGAGAACGAGGCATTCCCGTTGTTGCTCACGTACATGTACGACGCATTCAGCATCCATCGCGGCGCGAACGGCCAGTCGGCGCCGACCCCGACCATCCATGTCTGGTCCTTGGTCTGCGAGTTCCAGTTGTACGACGACGTCGAGGTGCTGACGAAAAACGGCGGGGCATTGGGGTCGTAGCAGCCGGGGTTCGAATTCGCGGCAGGCGCGAGCGTGCAAAATCCGGGCGGCGCGTTGGTCGCCGGCGGCGGGCCGCCCGAAACCGTGCCGATGTAGCGGTGGTTCGACGGATACTTCGTCTCCTGATAGTCGCCGAATCCGCGCACCATGAACTTTTCCGGGTCGCCCCAGTTCACGCTCAGGTAATATCCCTGCTGGTCGTTATCCGTCCGGCCGAGGGTGACGTTGTCGTACTTGTTGCTGGCCCAGAGCCCCTCGAAGCTAATTCCCAGCAGCGGCATCGGCGTCCAGTCGAGAACCAGCTTGACGTCGTTGGTCGTCAGGTCCTGCATGTCGAAGGCCGACGTAAAGGGCAGCAGGAAATTCGGGTCGCTGGGGCTGACGCCGGCGTTGCTGAAGTTGTGAGTCGAATCACGCTTGATGTACCGGTACTTGAGCCGGCCGCTCACGGTATCGAACATCGTGTTCTTGTACTCGAGGAAGACCGTGCTGGCGTGCGCCTTGTCGTAGTCGACGCGGGTCTGGTTCACGTTCCAGTAGTCGTAGCCGAAGCCCACCCGCTGACCCCGCGCGAAGCGCCACCAGACGTCGAAACCCACGTCGTTCTTGGTGTAATTGAAGGGATCGGGCTCGCAGTTTCCGGAGGGCCACGCCGTGGCCGGCGGGGACCCCGCCGCCGGCGGAACGTTCCCGCAGCCGAGACCGCTCGGCAACGGCTGCGTCGGCGCGTTGCCGAAGGTGATTTCGGTGGACTTGTTCTGCAGCTTGGTCCAGTAGTAGTAGACGCGCGTGTCGACGTTGCTGATGGGGTGCGCCGTCCATCCGAGCGCGAACGCCTGGTTGACGGTCTCGCCGTTGAACGTGCCCTGGTCCGGGAGCGTCAGGTTGTTCGCCGGCACCGTCGGGAAACTGTTGAGCTGCGTTGTCGGAATGTTGACATTGCTCGTCGTCTTCGCCCACGAGTACCGGGCCGCGATCACCGAGTTCCACGGCAGATCGCGGTAGTTGGCGGTCGCCGTGAACTTGTTGAAGGTGTTGTCGGGCGGAAGCTGTATCGCGTCGAGCAGGCCGCCGAAGGCCGGGTTGGACCGGTTGAGCGTCTCGATCGCGTTGTCGAACTTGCTGTAGTCCCAGCGCAACGAGAACGTCGCCTTGTTCGTCTGGTACCCGCCCTCGACGCCGACGTTGCTGGTGCTGGTCTGCACCGGGAAGGGCAGCGCGGTATAGCCGCCGCCAGGACTCGATGAGTTCGAGGACGAGCCAACCTTGGTGCCGTCGAATTTGACCTGGTTGCCGTCGACGCGGAAGTACCACGGGTTGTTCTTCTGCCACTCGAAGTATCCGCCCGCATCCTTGCGCTGGTACCCCAGGTTGAACGACTGCCATTGGTTCGGATCGAGCTGCGGAAACGTCGCCGTCAACAGGCCGCTGCCTACACCGCTGTAGGGTGTGATGGCGTTGGTCGAGAAGTCGTGGGGCATCTCGTTGAAGTACGCCCCGGCCTTGAAGATGTCGTACTGGCCGCCACGCAGGAACATGTACTGGTCGCTGCGGCCGAAGTTCTCGCCGTAGCCCTCGAACCAGTTCGTGGAGTTGCGGCCGCGTGCCCACACGTTCGACAGCACGCCGTTGCCGAGGTCCTGGTATTCCTGGAGTTTGGCCTTGTCGTTCGCGTTCTGGCGGTTGTAGATGCCGCCGGCAGTCGCCCCCCCCTCGACCCGCATGGGGTCCTCGTCGCTCTGCGCGAACGCTGGCGCAGCCGCAAACAGGCTGGCGATCAGGGTGGAAAGCAGTTTCTTGCTCATTGTTCCCTCCTCACCTTATCGCAGGAAGAACTGGCCGCGGTTGCCCGGCGCGTTCGAGCCATGAAGCTGGTTGTGGCAGTTCACGCAGGCGCGGTCGATCAGCCGGGTGTTGACGGCCGAACTCAACGACCCGACGGGCTTGCCGAAGCAGCCGGGATAGTTGACCTGGTCGTTGGTCATCCCCGCCTGACACGTGAAGCCTCCGCCAGCACCATAAACCGTTCCCGGGTGCCGCGATCCGTCGTGGCAGTCCTGGCAGAGATTGGGCGTGTGCTCCCTCAGCAGCTTGTAGTGAACCGAGCCGTGCGGGTTGTGACAGGTCGCGCAGTTCTCCTGCACCGGCGGGTGGTTGAACACGAACGGTCCGCGCTTGTCCGCGTGGCACGACCAGCACTGGTCGTTGATCGTCGGCTGCTTCACCATCACCGGCGAGAGCGCACCGTGTGGATTGTGGCAGTCGCTGCACTTGATCTTGCCCTCGATGATCGGGTGATGCGACGGTTTGAATGTCTCCGCGCGGATATGCTGATGGCAGGTTCCGCAAACCTCCGATTGGTTCGGCAGGAACGTCGTGACGAACTTGTTGATCGTCACCGCCTGTGCCTTCAAGTTCACGCCGTTGTAGGTCGGGAGGATCGTTTGCCCGTGGATGCTGTGGCAGTTGCTGCACGCGACCTCGTTGATCGCGTGCTTGCCGGAGGTCCAGAAGGCGAGATTGCGATTGCCGCTGTGGCAACTCAGGCATACGGCGGCTTGGGCCGCGGCCGGCTTGCCCTGAGCGAACGGGTTGGCCGGCTTGGCCTTCAACGGGTCCTTGAGGTGCTCGGAGGCATCGCCGTGGCAAGCCTGGCACATGCTGCCGTTGGCGTCGTTCCTCGCGCCGTGGGCGGAGAGGTCAATCGCGTGCCACTTGTCCTCGTGGCAATTCGCGCAAATCGGCTTGGTTTGAGGAGCCTGGGTCGGGGCCGGTTGCGCAAGCGCCGGCGCTGCCAGGAACATCCCGAGGATCGCCATGACTCCCGTCGCGGTGATGTAAGTCTTGAATCGCATGACTATCCTCCCTCGGTGTGCTGCGGACTTGTGGCACCCGCGTCGGCAGCCAAGCGCCATGGCGCGCGCGAGGTGCTGATGCATGCGTTAGCTGCAGGATGCCTAAGGTGTCGTCGTGGTGGCTCTTGAGGTAGAGCGCCAACCGGGTCGCCGCCGCTGAGGCGCGCCTGCTGGTGCCCGGGCTGCGCAATGCACGGAACCGTAGCCAGGAGGATCGGTGCCAGCCTGCGCTTCGCCACAGAACTCGTCAGCCGCATGACCAGTCTCTCTTCCCGACAGTGCGATCATTGCGTGGGCCAGAGCGATTTTTCGAAACCGCCCTCAGCCGGTTCGTCTCGCCTGACGAATGCACCAGCGGCTAAGACTGTAGTCAGTCTGTAAGCAAACATGTCCCCGGTCCATGATCTGCGTCAAACTTTGCGGAGGAGGTGGTCTAGCTTGTTGCGAAAGTGATACAGGGGCGGGCAGTCTATCTGGCGACACTCGAGTCGCCGCGGGCAGGACGGTCAGGCTGCGGCTCCCAGCGGCATGATGTACCCGTCGGTGGAGCACGTCGGCGACAAGATTGGGTTGTCGAGCAGAGACAAAGCGCAACGCATGGGCGCTGGCTCGGGCCTAACGCGTTACAACGACCTTCTGGTACAGTCCACCGAAGAAGGTTTGCTTGACCACGTCCCGTAGTGGAGCGCCCTCAGGAAGGTACCCTTCGATCTCGGTGTCCCACAGGTCGAGCGCGAACGGCTCAAGCCGCCGCAGCACGCCGCGCATGACGGCGCACAACGGGTGCCAGCGGTGCGGCCGGTGGTAGTCGACCACCACGATCTTCCCACCGGGCTTGGTGACCCTGACCGCTTCCTCCACAGTGCGACGGCGGACCGCCAGCGGTTGCTCGTGCAGGAGAAAAAACAGAACGACGCGGTCATAAGTCGCATCTTCGACGCCCAGTGCGGTCGAATCTCGGTGGAGCAGGCACGCCTTGGTACCCGCCGGCAGCTTGGCCTGCAAGTTGCGCAGCTGGATCGGCATGACGTCGACGACGTCGAGCATCCCGTTGTCGGCGATCTGTTCACTCAACCGAACAGTGAAATCGCCATAGACGCAGGCCACCTGCAGCGTGCGCGCTCCTGGCGGCGAGCCGATCTCGTCCAGCGCCGCGTTTCGCAGGCGCGCGTAATTGCCGAGGAGAATGAGGTTGACCAGCCACCCCCGCTCGAAGATGCGAACCGCCCACGGATGGACGTAGGCCCACCAATAAATCTCCTGCAGGTAGGCAGGAACCGGCAGTGAATTGAGCGCGGCGCCGACTGCCGCAGGAGGCGAGGAGCTGCTATCGTTGGGAGGCATGGCGAGGAGCGCCCTACACGTGTGTTGGTCGAAGATTATGCTGGCGGGCGACGCAGTGCAGCGGTGATGGTATCAGATACTTTCGGGGACCATCTTGATCGCCCCGCAGGGGCACTCCGACACGCACATGCCGCAGCCCTTGCAGTAGTCGTAGTTGAATTCGAAGCGCTTGCCCGGCCCGAGCTTGATCACCGCGTTGTCGGGGCACACGCCGTAGCAGTTGTCGCACTCGAAGCAGTTGCCGCACGACAGGCAGCGCCGAGCCTCGAACAGGGCGTTGTTTTCGTCGAGTCCGCGGACAACCTCGTCGAAGGTCGACGTCCGCCTGGCCAGATCCAGTACCGGCCGTACCGTCTTCGGCGCATCGCTGTAGTACCAGGGATTCAGGAGCCCGAACTCCGCGACCTCGTGTTTCACGGGCGGCCGGAACTGCTCACCGCGCAACCAGGCGTCGATGTGTCGCGCTGCCTTCTTGCCGTGGCCGACCGCAACGGTGACCGTGCGCTCCGACGGCACCATGTCGCCGCCTGCGAATATGCCCGCGTAGCCGGTCATCATGTTCGGGCCCACCTTGACCACGCCGTTGTCGAAGGCGAGTCCGGGTACGTTGTCGAGCAGCGAGAGGTCGACGTCCTGGCCCAGCGCCAGCACCAGCGAGTCCGATTCAAGCGTCTCGAACTCGCCGGTCGGCTGCGGAAAGCCCTTGGCATCGAGCGCCATCTTCTCTACCGTCAACGTGCCTTCATCGGCCATGTTCCGGATCGTCGACAGCCACTTGATCAGGACGCCTTCCTGCAGTGCCTCCTCGACCTCGAAGTCGTGCGCGGGCATCTTTTCCCGGGTGCGGCGGTAGACGATGATGGCTTCGGTTGCACCGAGTCGCTTGGCGGTGCGCGCGACGTCGAGGGCGGTATTGCCGCCGCCATAGACGACGACGCGGCGACCCAGCATCGGCTTGTCTTCGCCTTCCATGCCGCGCAGCACCGACACCGCGTCGAGCATGCGCGCGGCGCTTCCGGCGGGGATGTATGCGCGCTTGGCGATGTGCGCGCCGACGGCGAGGAAGGCGGCGTCGAAGCGGCCTCGCTGCATCGTCTCGAGAACGTTGGAGATCTTGTGGTTGAGTTCCAGCTCGATGCCGAGATCGAGGATGCGCTGCACCTCCGCATCGAGAATCTCGCGCGGCAGGCGATACTTTGGAATGCCGAATCGCATCATGCCGCCGACCAGCGGCCCCGCTTCGACGATGGTGACGCGGTGGCCATGCCGTCGCAATTGATACGCAGCCGAAAGTCCGGAAGGCCCCGCGCCGACGACGAGTACCCGCTTGCCCGACTCCGCGGGTGGCGCTTCGAACTTCCATCCGCGCTTCAGCGCTTCGTCGCCGAGAAAATGCTCGACCGAGTTGATCCCGACCGGGGAGTCGAGCTGGCCGCGATTGCAGGAGTCCTCGCAGGGGTGATAACAGACGCGGCCCATGACCGCCGGCAGCGGGTTGTCGGCGACGAGCGCGCGCCATGCAGCTTCATAGTCGCCACCCTCGGCGTGATAAAGCCAGCTCTGGATGTTCTCTCCGGCTGGGCAGGCGTGATTGCAGGGCGGAAGACGATCCAGGTACACCGGCCGGTTGGTCCGCCAGGCGCCCGTCTTGTTGGCGAGGCTCGAGCCGACGTCGAGCGTGATTGCGAATGGCTTGTCCACGTTGGCGATACTCCTAGACGAGGCCGAAGCGCGCGATGTTCCGATCGGCGATCGCCTGAATCAACGCGAGCCGTCCGCGTTCGGGCGGATCGGCGAACAAGTGCGCAAAGCGCTTCTGCAACCGCAGATACTCATCCACCGGCACCTTGCGGCGAATCCTGGTGCGACCCGTGATTTCACCGTGCTCGGCCTCGAACAACGGGAACAAGCCCGATTCGACCGCGAGCCGCGCGATGGTAATGGTGTCCGCCGGGTCGGAACCCCAGCCCAGCGGGCAGGGGACATGAATGTGGATGTAACGCGCGCCGTCGATGCTCATCGCAAACGTCACCTTGCGCTCCAGATCGCGCAGGTTGGCGACGCTTGCCGTCGCCACATAGGGGATGCCATGTGCCATGGCGATCAACGGCACGCTCTTGCCTTGGCCGAAGGTATTGCCCGGTGCATGACCGAGGGCCGGTGTGGTCGCAGTGCGCGCCGCGGCCGGCGTCGCGCTCGACCGCTGGACGCCGGTGTTCATGTACGCCTCATTGTCGTAGCAGATGTAGAGCACGTCGTCGTTGCGCTCGAACATGCCGGATAGGCAACCGAAGCCGATGTCGGTGGTGCCGCCATCGCCGCCCTGCGCGATCACGCGCACGTGACGGCGCCCCTTGACTCGCAGCGCGGCGGCGATGCCGGACGCTACTGCCGCGGCGTTACCGAACAGCGAATGAATCCATGGTATCTGCCACGATGTCTCCGGATATGGCGTGGAGAACACTTCGAGACAGCCGGTGGCGTTGGCGGCGATCAGCTGGTTGGATGCGGCGCGCATCGCCGCGTCGATTGCATAGCGCGCACCAAGCGCCTCGCCGCACCCCTGGCATGCGCGATGTCCGGAATTGAGCGAGTTGGTCCGGTTCATGTTGGCCTGGACCGCACGTTCGGCCTCGGACAGCAATCGATTCCCGACGGTGAAGGTGCCGGTCTGATAGAACTTGACGGGTTGCATTTCCATGACGGCCAGGCCTTCCTGCGGCGTGTTCATTTGATCTGCGATGCGACAGTGCCGATCCGGCGCAGGATCGCTTCGGCGGTGGGGCCGGTGCGTCGCGTTCGCGCTTCCCGCTCGAGTTCGTGCTGGATCAGGTCGGCATTCAGGTCGAGAAAGGTGACCTGCTCGAGTTCGTCGTTGCCTGCGTCCTCGAACAGTTGTCGCAATGACGCGCGGGTGATCGCGCGTCCGCCCAGTCCAGCGATTACGGTGTAGCCCTTGAGCGTGACGCCTGACAATGCCTTGCGCACGCCGTCGGAGACGATGCCGCCCAGTCCGACGGCTAGACACTTCTCGAGGACGACGACGCGCCTGGCGTGCTGCAGGGCTTCGCGCACCGCCGCGAGCGGGAAGGGTCGGAATGAGCAGATCGAAAGCGATCCGATCTTGACGCCATCCTCGCGCATTTCATCGACGACTTCCTGGATGGTGCCGTTGACCGAGCCGAGGGCGACGATGATCGTCTCCGCGTCGGCGGTGCGATAGGTCCGGACCAACCCGCCCGATTTGCGCCCGAAGCGATCCCTGAACAAAGCCGATAGTTCGGGAATCAGCTTGATCGCGCGCAGTTGCTTGTGGTGCGCCAGGTAGCGCACTTCGGTGAACGCCTCCGGCCCGACCATGGCGCCGATCGTGACGGGGTCGGCAGGGTCGAGCACCTGTCGGGGCTCGAACGGCGGCAGGAAACTGTCCACGTCCTTTTGCGCCGGGACGTCGACGCGCTCGTAGGCGTGGGTGAGAATGAAACCGTCGACGCAGACCATGACCGGACACGACAGCTCCTCGGCCAGCCGGAACGCCTGGATATGCAGGTCCAGCGCTTCCTGGTTGGTTTCCGCGTAGAGCTGGATCCAGCCGGCATCGCGCATCGACATGCTGTCCGAATGGTCGTTCCAGATGTTGATCGGCGCGCCGATGGCGCGATTTCCTATGGTCATGACGATGGGCAGGCCGAGCCCGGCCGCGTTGTACACCGCTTCGGCCATGAACAGCAGTCCCTGGCTCGACGTCGCCGTGTAGGTGCGCGCACCGGCCGCCGATGCGCCGATCGCGACCGAGAGCGCCGCGAACTCCGACTCGACATTGATGAATTCGCAGTGGACCAATGCCTCCGTCTTGACCATCTCCCCCAGCGCCTCGACGATGTGCGTCTGTGGCGTGATCGGGTAAGCGCAGATCACCTCGGGGCGGCAAAGCGCAATCGCCTCCGCCATGGCGCGCGAGCCTTCGGTCTGCTTAAGCAACGGCGGTCTCCATGGCACTACTGACGAGCGCGTAAGCTTCGCGGGCCGCGGCGACATTCCGCTCGGCGACAGCGGATGGAAACCTTTCGCCGATGGCCGCGATCAAGGAATCGAGCTTGATCTGCAGCGTCATGGCGGCAAATCCGCCGAGCAGCGCGGCGTTGGGTACGGCGCGACCGACGTGCTTGAGCGCGAGCTCGGTGGCGCCCACCGTGCGCACGCGATTGCGGTGAAATCGTCCCGCGAAATCGCCGAGCCCGAGCTCATCGAGGCTGCGCGTCGAGTTGATGAGGACATGGCCGCCGGCGCGAAGACCCTGAAACAGATCGACCTGATGCAGCAGCGTCGGATCCTGGATGATCAAGGCGTCCGGGTTGAGCACCGGCTCGCGTAAGCGGATATCCTTGTCGTCGATGCGACAGAACGCCATCACCGGCGCACCCATGCGCTCGGACCCGAAGCTGGGGAATGCCTGCGCGTGGCGCCCTTCGATGAAGGCTGCGATCGACAGGATTTCTGCGCCGGAGACCACGCCCTGGCCACCGCGGCCGTGGATGCGCACCTGGAACATCAATCTCCTCCTGCGACGCGTCGGCTGCTGCCAAGAACGTATCCTGCCCCTCCTGTCGCAAACTCCATTGATGCAGGTCAAGGGTCCGGCGTTCCGCCAGGATTAGTTTGATGGCGGCGAAACTGGCTTAGCATATGGGGACGGGCGGGGAGATCGGATGCAAGTCGTGAAAACGGATCTGGTCGTGGTTGGCGGGGGTGGCGCCGGGTTGCGCGCGGCCATCGCCGCAGTCGAGAGCGACCCTGGCTTGCGGGTTGCGCTGGTCTCGAAAGTCGTTCCGATGCGCAGCCACACCGTCGCCGCAGAAGGCGGCTCGGCGGGCGTCGTCCGCGCCGACGATAGTCTGGAGAGCCATTTCGACGACACCGTGTCGGGCGGCGACTGGCTGTGCGATCAGAATGCCGTCGACTACTTCGTGGCGCATTGCACCGAGGAAATGGTCCAACTCGAGCACTGGGGATGTCCATGGAGCCGCCAGGAAGACGGCCACGTCAACGTGCGCTTCTTCGGCGGGATGAAGGTGCAGCGCACCTGGTTCGCTGCCGACAAGAGCGGCTTCCACATCCTGCACACGCTGTTCCAGACCTCGCTCAAGTACCCGGGTATCACGCGCTACGACGAGTTCTTCTGCGCCGACCTGATCGTCGAGGATGGCCGCGTGCGGGGCGTGCTGGCGATCGAGATCGCCACCGGTGAGATGTTCCTGTTCGAATGCAAGGCCGTTGTCTTTTGCACCGGCGGCGCCGGACGCATGTTCCGCCAGAACACCAACGCGGGCATCGTCACCGGCGACGGCATGGGCATTGCCTATCGCCATGGCGTGCCGCTGCGCGACATGGAATTCATGCAATGGCATCCGACGGCATTGCCCGGGACCGGCATCCTCATCACCGAAGCCTGCCGCGGCGAGGGCGCGATCCTGACCAACAAGGATGGTTACCGTTACCTCCAGGACTATGGCCTGGGGCCGCCGGAGCCGTTTCCGCGCGCCAAGGCGATGGAACTGGGACCGCGCGACCGCCTGTCGCAGGCCTTCTGGCACGAGGAGCAGAAGGGCCGCACGCTGCAGACGCCGCATGGCAGCGCGGTCAACCTGGACCTGCGGCACCTTGGCGCGACCAAGATTCTCGAGCGTCTGCCGCTGATCACCGAGGTCGCGAAGACATTCGTCGGCGTCGATGCAGTGCTTGCGCCAATCCCGGTTCGACCGGCGGTGCACTACACGATGGGTGGAATTCTGTGCAACAAGGAGACTGAAACGCCGCTGGCGGGCCTCTACGCCGCGGGCGAGTGCTCCAGCGTCGGCATTCACGGCGCCAACCGTCTCGGCTCGAATTCGCTGGCCGAACTGCTGGTCTTCGGCAAGGTTGCGGGCGAACAGGCCGCCAGGTATGCGAGAAGCGTGCGCGAGCCCGGCGGCAACGGCATCCGCGCCCAGGCTGAAGCTGCCCGCGCGCGGATGTTCGGCCTGCTCGATCGACGCGAGGGGGAGCGAGTCTCGGCGATCCGCCGGGAGATGATGGACGCGATGGAGGCCGGCGTCGGCATCTATCGCAAGGCGGATACGATGCAGGTCGCGTGCGACCGGCTCGCGGCGCTCCGGGCCCGCTACCGGCACGGACTCAAGCTCGACGACCACAACCGTGCCTTCAATACCGAGTGGCTGTCCGCGATCGAGCTCGGATTCACGCTCGACGTCGCCGAGGCGCTTGCGCATTCGGCGCTGCAGCGCAGGGAATCGCGCGGCGCGCACCAGCGACTGGACGAGTACCAGGAGCGCGACGACGCCAATTACCTCGTGCATTCACTTGCGGTGTATGGAGGCGACGGTGCGCCGCGCATCGGTACCATGCCCGTGGCGATCACGCGGTCGCAGCCGCGAAAGCGCGTGTACGGTGGCGAGGGCAAGCAGGCGGTGCTGACCTGAGGGCGAGGCGATGGCGGAAATCAGGAAAACGATCGAGATCGAGTGCCTGCGCTTCAATCCCGAGACGGACGCGGAGCCGCACTTTCAGAGCTACAAGGTTCCATTCACCGACGACATGTCGGTGCTGCAGGGCCTGCAGTACATCAAGGACGAGCTCGACGGCAGCCTAACCTTCCGCTGGTCGTGCCGCATGGCGATCTGCGGCAGTTGCGGGAGCATGGTCAACGGCGTGCCGCAGCTTTCCTGCCACACTTTTCTGCGCAACTACTATCCGGAGAAGGTGCGGGTCGAACCGCTCAATCATTTTCCGATCTTGCGCGATTTGGCGATCGACCAGACCGACTTCGTCCGCAACAAACTGCCCGCGATCAAGCCGTACCTGATTCCGAAGGAGCAGAAGTCGAACGCGGAGGGCGAATTTCTGCAGACGCCGGGCCAGATGCACAAGTACTATCACTACTCGGAGTGCATCAATTGCCTGCTCTGTTATGCGGCATGCCCGCAATACGGGCTCGACTCCGCCTTTACCGGGCCGGCGGCGATTGCGCTGATGCATCGCTACAATGCCGACTCGCGCGACGCGGGGCGCGCTGAGCGCATGGAGTTGGCCAACGCGGACGAGGGCGTGTGGGGTTGCACTCTGGTGGGTTACTGCTCCGAAGTTTGCCCAAAGGGCGTGGATCCCGCCCACGCGATCAACCAGAACAAGGTAGCCAGCACGCTCGACTATTTCCTGCGCTTCCTGGTGCCGCGTGGAGGAACGCGATGAGTGCGACCCGCAGCTATGTGCGGCCGATGACCGGATGGTGGCGCAAGAACCCGTTCTTCGTCAGGTACATGATCCGCGAAGCTAGCGCGCCACTGTTCTATGTGTATGCGCTGTGGCTGCTTGCCGGTATCGTCGCGCTGGCGCGCGGTCCCGCGGCGTACGCAGCGTGGTGGTCGTATGCGACGCATCCGCTGGCAATACTGCTGAATCTGGTGCTGCTCGTCTTCGCGGTCTATCACACCTGGACATGGTTCAGCGTGCTGCCGAAGACGACGCCGGATATCGATGTTTCGCCAAGGCTCCTCGTCGGCGCCGGTATCGCCGCGGCCGCAGTTGCGAGCATCGCACTGTTCTGCTTCGTATTGTGGGCGACGCGATGAGACGCTCCAATGCGCCGATTTTCTGGGCGCTGTTCGGTGCCGGTGGCATGCTGGCGGCGCTGATCGCTCCGATGCTGGTGTTCATCACCGGCATTGCGGTCCCGACCGGCTTCCTGCTCCCGGCCGACGCGCTGAACTATGACCACATGCTGGCGCTGGCGAGGAACGGGTTCGGCAAGCTTGCGCTGCTCGCGGTGGTGTCGCTGTTCATGTGGCATGGAGGCTTGCGCATGTACCACAGCCTCCATCACCTTGGCTTTCACTCCAGGACAGGTGCCAAGGTGGTGATCTTCGGGATTGCACTGCTCGCGACCATCGGTGCTGCCTGGGCGCTGCTTGTCATAGGCTAGCTGGACGTTCTCCCGTCCCAAGGCCCCATCCGGTCGAATGGCGGTGCGCAAACTTCGGTGATTCAGTTCGGCGACTGTGGGCGGCGTTCGGACACGCGGACCACATGAACGCTGCAGGGCGCGTTAGCGGTGACGGTCGATGCCACCGAGCGCCACCACCCCAGCTTCTTCCGGGACGAAGGTCCCGGCGCACCCAGAACGATCAGGTCGACATGGTTGGCGCGGGCCAGATCGAGCAACGTATCGGCAGCGTTGGCGGCCTCGACAACATGCAGTGAAATGCGCGACGAATCCAGGTTCAACGGTTCGACCCAGTGCCGCAACCGCATCTTGTGCTCGAGATGCCGCCCGGTCGCGGTCTCCAGCTCGGAGGTGCCCTCGCCGACAGGCGCGCTGCGGATCACGGACACGCACATCAGCCGATATTCGGTACTGAGCGAGATGATCTGCTCGGTCGCCCATCGCAATGGGGAATGGCGATCATCGTCGGGGTGCTCCGTATCCACCGCCACCAGGATTACCGCAGCGCGCGTCGCCGGGCCGTCACGCGGTCGTGTGCGGTGATCGCGCGCGCGCCGCGCACGCCACCATCGTTTCAAGTGCTGACCGATACCCGGGATCTCGGTTCGCTCGGCGCGCGCCGACAGGTCCACGAGATCCGGGTGCCGCAGGTCCATGGCGATATGCGCTGCTGACTGATAGCGGACCTCGCTATCCTGTTCGAGACAGCGGAGGATGACCTCCTGCAGCCATGGCGGCACGCGTGCGTTCACGGCACGGGGCGGCACCGGCTCGCGCCAGAGCCTGTCCCGCATCCCGGTTAGCGTTTCGGGCTCCCCGAACGGCTGTCTGCCGGTTGCGAGTTCGTACAGCAGCACGCCAAGCGCAAATAGATCGCTGCGTGAATCGCTACGGTCATCCCGCAACTGCTCGGGCGATACATACGCTGCCGACCCCGCGGCGAACTGCAGTTCCTCGCCGAGCAGATCCGGATAGCGCGCGTGATGGGCGAAGCCGAAATCGAGCAAAACGGCTTCACCGGACGGTCGCAACAGGAAGTTTTCGGGCTTGAGGTCGAGGTGGACGACTTCCTGGCTGTGCACGCTGTGGACGGCATCCGCGAGCGCAGCGCCGATGCGCGCGACGGCTTCCGGGGGAACCGGTGCGCCGGCGATGATGTCTGCCAGCGAACGGCCCTCGATCCACTCCATGACGATGTATGGCGTCGCGCTGACGTCTCCTGTCGCGACGAAGCGCGGCACGTGCGGACCGTTCAACGTCTGCAGGATCGTCTGCTCCGTCTCGAATCCCTCGATGCCGATCGTCGGCTCACCGCGGCCGAGGCGCGGTACCTTCATTACGAGCGGGAATCCGGGATCGTTGCCTGCAGGCGCTTCGACCCGGTAAATCAGGCCCGTTCCTCCCTGGTGAATGCAATCAGCGACGCGGTAGCCGTCGACGACCGCGCCGGGTCTTACCTGATCGCGCACGATCCGGGCCCTGGCGTCATATTCCGGATTCGACGCGAATCGCCAGCGAGCCAGGCAGGCCCGCCATGCGAATCTTGTCGGCCGCTGCGCCGGCGTCATAGCCGACGCGACAGAAGGTGACTTCGCGACGCTCGACGTCGAACAGCGTATAGGCCGCCGACGGATTGCGGTCGCGCGGTTGTCCGACCGACCCGACAATGGTGACCCAATGTCGGTGCTCCGGCACCGGGATCGGCGTGCCCGGGACAGGTCGGAACTCCTTCATTCGTCCATGTGCGCCTTCGAAGTAGAGTACTTGGTCGTGCACATGCCCGCAGAACGTGTAGGCGAGCATTGCCGCGTCGGCGCAGCGCCGGGCTGCCGACGGGCTGTCGATGTAATCCCAGCGTTCTGGCGCGGCAGCCGAGGCGTGAACGTAGCAGACCTCTCCCTGGTGCACGACAAGCGGCAGTGCCGCCAGGAAGCGTTTCTGCTCCGGGGTGAGCGTCTCGCGCGCCCACTCGATCGCCGCGCGGGCCGCCTCATTGAAATAACCGCCGCTGCCTTCGATGGCCTCATCGTGATTGCCCTTGAGAACCACCGCGCCGTCGGCCGCGTAGCGGGCGACAATTTCGACGACACCGCGTGCATCCGCACCGTAACCGACGAGATCGCCAAGAAACGCAAAGCGCTTCGCGCCGCGGCCTCGAGCGTGACTTAGGCACGCATTCAAGGCTTCCAGGTTGGCGTGGATGTCTGAAAGCAGGGCGGTCAGCAACGACGGCATCCCGATAAGTTGCCAGTGCGCGCCGGATGGCGTCAGCCCGCGGACGGCGGCCCGTCGTCGTCTTCGTCCAGCCGCTCGCGTGCGCGTGCATCGGCGCCTGGATCTGTCGGCGCTGCGGGCGTTGTCTCGGCACGCCCGCGCCGCCGCAGAACGGTCCACCAGAGCAATCCGCCACCGAATAACAACGCGAACGGACCGCCCCACAGAAGCCAGGTCGTGCTCTTGACCGGCGGGTTGTAAAGGACGAAGTCGCCGTAGCGCGCGACGAGGTACGCCTTGATCTCGTCATCGCTCTTTCCGGACTTCGCCAATCCACGCACTTCGCGGCGCAGGTCGTCGGCAAGCTCTGCGTTCGAGTCGGCCAGCGTCTGATTCTGACAAACCAGGCAGCGCAATTCGTTTTCCAGTTTCTTCAGCCTGAGGTCGAATGCGGCGTCAGGCGAGGGCGCATCCATCTTGGCCGCACTGACGCTGAATGCAAGCGCACAAAGCAGCCCGATCGCGAGGCGCTGCCCTCGAGTCACTTCTGCAATTCCTTGACCAGCGGCAGTATCTTCTTTTGCAGCGACTCGGCGGTCAGCGGACCGATCTGCTTGTAGCGCACGATGCCCTGCTTGTCGATAAGAAACGTCTCCGGCACGCCATAGACGCCGTAGTCGATGCCGACGCGACCGTCGAGGTCTAGCGCGGATGCGGTATACGGGTTGCCGTTCTGCGCGAGCCACGCGCGGCCGGCGTCAGGCTTGTCCTT
This sequence comes from uncultured beta proteobacterium, assembly GCA_963726915.1. GTDB lineage: Bacteria > Pseudomonadota > Gammaproteobacteria > Burkholderiales > Casimicrobiaceae > PALSA-1003. Next base: position 274,186 of record CAVSEA010000024.1, on the reverse strand, counting down.
GTAGTCGAGACCGTAGATCGGAACGATGTTCGACGCCGCGAGCTGCATCAGCAGCGGATGTTCGTCCCGGCACGACGCGCACCACGACGCCCAGACGTTGAGCAGCCACACCTTGCCCTGCAGGTCGGCATTCGTAAGTTGACGTGCAGGGTCGTGCAGCTGCGCGAGCGCGAACCCTGGCGCGGGCTTGCCGAGCAGCGGCGACGGGACCTCGCGCGGGTCCCGATCGAGCCCGACGTACAGGAACGCCATCAAGACAACGAATATTCCGAGCGGGATCGACCAGCGCACTGCTTTCATGATCTTCCCTGGTCAGTCCGCCGCGGCCACCGCACCAGCGCCACTCACCGGCAATGTTGCCCTGCGTTTTATCGCCAGCCGGTAGCGGCGATCGGAAACGGCAAGCAATCCGCCCAGCGCCATCAGGAACGCGCCCATCCAGATCCAGTCGATGAATGGCTTCAGGTACACACGGATGCTCCATGGTCCCGCGATGTTGTCCGCGCCGCCGGCCGCGACGGGCTCGCCCAGCGAAACATACAGATCTCCACGAATCCCGGTGTCGATCGCGGCGATCGTCATGGATTGCCCCGAAGCGTTGTAGACGCGCTTTTCCGGATTGAGGGTCTCGATCAAGCGCCCTTCCTTGCGGACCTCGACCGTGCCGGTCAGCGCACGGTAGTTGGGCCCCGGCCCGGGTTTGACCCCGAGAAACTTGAATTCGTAGTCCCCCACGACCGTGCTTTCGCCGACGTCGAGCCGCACGTCGCGCTCGACTTCATAGCCTTTCACCAGCGTGACGCCGACAATGAACACGCCAACGCCGACGTGGGCCAGCATCATGCCGTAGTACGAAGGCGAATTGGCTGCGAGTGCAGCCCACAGGCCGCGTCGTTGCGTGTTCACGAGGCGCGCGCGCAGACCCGCCGCCGTGCTCGCGAAGATCCACAACGCCAGGAACAGGCCGAACGCGATCAGCGGCGACCAGCGTCCCAGTGCGAAGGGAAGGATCAGTGCGGTCGCCGCCGCCACGCCAAGTGCCCAGCGCAATCGTGTCCACAGTTCTGGCAACGGCGCATTGTTCCATCGCGCCACGGGACCGATACCCATCAGGAATGCGGCAGGCGCCATCAGCGGGTAGAACACCGCGTCGAAGTAGGGTGGGCCGACCGAGATCTTGCCGAGGTTGAGCGCATCGAGGAACAACGGGTAGAGCGTTCCCAGCAGCACGCTCGCCATCGCCACGATGAGCAGGATGTTGTTGGCGAGCAGCATCGATTCGCGCGACACGACGCCGAAAGTGCCGCCGAGTCCGACGCTGCCGGCACGCCACGCGAACAGCGCCAGTGAGCCGCCGACGACGACGGCGAGGAACACCAGGATGAATACCCCGCGCGCAGGATCGGTCGCGAACGCATGCACCGAGGTGAGCACGCCGGAGCGCACCAGGAAGGTTCCCAGCAACGAAAGCGAGAAGGCGAGGATGGCGAGCAGCACGGTCCAACTCTTGAACGCGCCGCGTTTTTCGGTCACCGCCAGCGAATGGATGAGCGCGGTGCCGGTGAGCCAAGGCATGAACGAGGCGTTCTCGACCGGATCCCAGAACCACCAGCCACCCCAACCGAGCGTGTAGTAGGCCCACCCGCTGCCGAGGGCGATACCGATGGTCAGAAAGCTCCAGGCCACCGTCGTCCATGGCCGCGACCAGCGCGCCCAGGTGGCATCGAGCCGGCCGCCGATCAGTGCGGCGACGGCGAACGCGAACGCCACCGAGAATCCGACGTAGCCCATGTACAGAAGCGGCGGATGAAACACCATGCCCGGATCCTGCAGCAAGGGATTGAGGTCGCGACCCTCCGCTGCGGGAGGAACCAGCCGCTCGAACGGGTTCGAGGTGAACAGCAAGAACAGCAGGAAGCCGACGCTGACCAGCCCCATCACCGCGATCACCCGCGCGAGCAAGGCCTGCGGCAGGTTGCGCGAATATACCGTCACGGCAAAACTCCAGCCGCCGAGCATCAACGTCCACAGCAACAGCGATCCCTCGTGCGATCCCCACGTCGCGGCGACGCGATACTGCAACGGCAATTGCGAATTGGAATTGGTCGCGACGTTCAGCACCGAGAAATCGTTGCCGACGAACGACCAGGCGAGGCAACCGAAGGCCAGCGCGACCAGCAGCGACTGCGCACGCGCCGTGGGTCGCGCCAGCGCCATCAGGCGCGGCGCGCCGATCGCCGCGCCGACGAGGGGTAGCGTTCCCTGCACGATCGCGACCAGCAGCGCCAGTATCAGCGCGAAGTGCCCGAGTTCCGGAATCATCGTGAGCTCGCTCCCGGTTCGCGCAGACTTTTCATGGTCATACCCTTTTGTGCCGCGTCGACGGCGGCCTTGGCTTCGGGTGGCATATAGTTCTCGTCGTGCTTGGCCAGGACCTCGGTCGCGTGAAACACGCCGTCGGCCCCGAGCGTGCCCTGTGCGACGACGCCTTTGCCTTCCTTGAACAGATCGGGGAGCAAACCTGTATAGGTTACCGGAATGGCTTTCGCCGTGTCGGTGACCAGAAAGCGCACGGTCAGCGAGTTAGGCTCGCGGGCAAGGCTGCCGGCCTCGACCATGCCGCCGAGCCTGAACGTGCGGCCCTGCGGCGCCTCCTTGGCCGCAACCTGCGACGGCGAGAAGAAGAACACCAGGTTGGACTGGAACGCGTTCAGGACCAGCGCGGCGGCAATCGCCAGCGCGGCGAGCCCTGCGCCGATCCAGGCGAAGCGTCGGGTACGCGGCTTCATCGATTGCGTCCAGTGCCATTTGCCGCGCGTTGCGACGCCCTGAAGCGCGCGCGCACCATGACGACTTCGATGGCGATTGCCAGCGCACTCACCAGGTACGCGCCCCAGATATAGTAGCCGTAGCCATTCATCGCGAAGAAATCGAGCAGGTCCGTCATCGCGCCAGCTCGCCGATCCACGCGGCGCCGCGCTCGCGCTCGACGATGATGGCCCGCGCACGAACGAGCACGACGGCGATGGCATAGAACCACGCCGCGAAGGTCATCACCAGCATGCCGGTGAGCATGACCGCCGCCATCTTCGGCGCGGCGGTGACGCTCACGCTCGCGCCCTGGTGCAGGGTGTTCCACCACTTGACCGAGAAGTGGATGATCGGAATGTTGACCGCGCCGACCAGCGCGAGGACGGAGCTGGCGCGATCGGCACGCCGTGGGTCGTCGATCGCGTTGCGCAGCGCCATGTAACCGAAATACAGAAACAGCAGGATCAGTTCGGAGGTCATGCGTGCGTCCCACGCCCAGTACGTGCCCCAGGTCGGCCTGCCCCAGAGCGCTCCGGTCCACAGCGCGATGGCGGTAAACAAGGCCCCGGTCGGGGCCAGTGCCTGCGCCAGCATCGCGGCGAGCCGCGCGTTGAAGCCGAGCGAAATCGCGCACCAGAAGGCCATGACCAGGTAGATGAACATCGACATCCATGCCGCGGGGACGTGGATGAAGATAATGCGGTAGACCTCGCCCTGCTGCGCATCGGTCGGGGCCAGGACCAGCCCGAGGCAAAGCCCGATCGCGGCGAGGATCGCGGCGGCGATGGCGAACCCGGGTGCCAGCCGGCCTGCGAGCGGGTAGAAGGAGGCGGGTGAAGAGAAGCGAAACCAGTTCATCGACGCACTCATGTCAGTCCAGCGCGATGCGCACGGCGGCGGACGCGGCGAGCGGCGCGCCGACGGCGGCAGCGATAAGCGCCGCGGCCAGCAGCGACAACTGCGGCGTCGCGGGCAGGCCGCCACGGACCGCATCGACCGCGCCGGCGCCGAAGATCAGGATCGGGACATACAACGGCAGGATCAGCAGCGCCACGAGTCCACCGCCGCCACGGGCACCCAGCGTCAGCGCGGCACCGATCGCGCCGAGCAGCGACAGCGAGGGTGTGCCGAGCAGCAGGCCAAACGCCAGGATTGCGAGTTCATCCGCAGCCAGCCCGAACTGCAGACCGAGCAGCGGCGACATCAGCACCAGCGGCAGCCCGGTCGACATCCAGTGCGCCGCAATCTTGCCCGCAACCAGCGCGGGCAACGGGTAGTGTGACAACGCAATCTGCTCCAGCGTTCCGTCGGCGAAATCCGCGGCGAACAGACGCGGCAGCGACAGCAGCGACGCGAGCAGCGCGGCCACCCACAGTACGCCGGGGCCGAGTGCGCGCAGAAGCACAGGCTCGGGCCCGACGCCGAGCGGGAACAACATCACGACGATGACGAAGAACAGCAGCAGCACGCCGAGCTCGGCCCGCGAGCGCAGCGCGAGCTTAAGGTCGCGCGCGATCGCCCATGCGATGCCTGGCCACGCGCCGCCCGGCGGCGCGCTCGCGATCGCAGCGTCGGCGAGGGTCATTGCAGCTGCAGCGCCTGGCTCGACCCGGGCGGCAGGGCCAGGTCGTGGTGCGTGGCGATGACGGCGATCCCGCCGCGAGCGAGGTGAGTCGCCAGCAGTTCCTGCAGCGTCTCCACCCCCGGCGCATCGAGGGCGCTGGTCGGCTCGTCGAGCACCCAGAGCGGGCGGGCCACCAACCGCAGCCGTGCGAGCCCAACACGCCGGCGCTGGCCTTGCGACAGGAAGCGTGCGGGAAGCGCGCGCTGCGACTCGAGCTTCCACGTCCGGAGCGCGTCGCCAACCGTCGCGACATCCGCGGCCGCGCCGTGCAACCGGGCGAGTGAAACCAGGTTCTCTTCGGCGGTCAATTCGTCCTTCAGGGCCGTTGCGTGGCCGATGTACAGGGTGCATGCGCGCGCGTCTGCGGCAAAGGGCACCACGGCCGCCCCGCGCCATGCGATCGCGCCCGCCGAGGGTTGCACGAGTCCGGCCACGACTTTCAGAAGCGTCGTCTTGCCGCTGCCGTTGGGTCCAGTGACCAGCAATGCCTGTCCGGACTTCAACGTGAAGTCGATCCCGGTAAACAGCGTCGCGGTGCCGCGCTGCGCGGCAATGTGCTGCGCTTCCAGCATGGCGCCCCGTCGTTGAAATTCGTGCCCGGATTATAGCCGAGCCCCCGTCGCCGACTTTGATCCGCGTCAGCCAATGCGCAGGCCGGCACGGCGAGGCGTGGCTAGGGCACGACCTGGTCGATGGCGATGCGCAATCCGGAGGTGCCCGGCTTGATCGGCGCGCTGCGGCCGAACAGGTCGCCAGGCTGCGGCATGGCGTTGCCGCTTTTCGAGATGCGCGCTTCGACGATGACCGACGGTGTCGCGGACAGCTTCACGCCGGGGGCCATGCCCATGCTGTCGTCCAGGGAGAAATCCTTCGGCAGCTCCCTTGCCGGTATGCGCAGGATGGCAAGCGGCATGCGCGAGCCTTCCGCCGCGCGGGCGTAGATGAACACCGTGTCGGAGAGCGCAACCTTGGATGTCAACGAAGGCGCGATGTCGACGCGGCCGGCGATCGCGCCTGCGCCGGACTTGCTGCTGGCGACCGGCGGAGGCGAGGCGGCTGCATCGACCGGGCGCGAGTTTCGCTGGCCGCTGTTCACCGGAAGGGAAGTCTTGCCCTCGCGTTGCGCGGCGCCGATCTCCGCGATTACGCTGGCGACCTTTTGCGCTTCCTCGGAACCCGCGGGCAACTCGCCCGCAAGCCGCCGCCAATAGCCGAGCGACTTCGAAAAATCGCGACTTTCCAGGGCGGCGGTTGCGGCGAGTGCCAGTGCCTTTCTGTGCTTGGGGTCGATCGCGAGCGCGCGGTCGACCAACTCGACAGGCTTGCCCGACAGGCTTCGACCCTGCGCCATCGCGAGCGCGTCGGCATGGTCGGCGAGAAGATTCGGGTCATCAACGATCAGCGCATTGGCGTGTGCGTAGGCATCGGCCGCCTCGGGAAAGCGATCGAGTGTCTGATACGAGCGGGCGAGCAGCACCCAGCCGTCGGCGTCGTCCGGACGCTGTTTCAGTCGCTGCGCGAGGGCGTCGACCATCGCAACGACCTGCTGTTCGGTGACATCGTGCCCAGCCGACGTCGCAGCGACGAGCGTGGCGCCGGGGTTGCCGAGACGCTGGTAGAGCAATAGCGCTGCGACGGGAATGACGAGCGCGAGCACGATGGCCGGGAGCCACGCCCGGCGCGCAGTGAAATGCGCATTCGACGCGACGCCGTCACGGGTCTCCTCGGTGACCCGGCGCGTGAGTTCCGTCAGCTCTGCATCGCGCTCTGCCGCGGAGATTTCGCCGGCGTCGCGCTCGTGGTCGAGCGCCCGCTTCTGGTCGCGCAGCACAGCAATCGCCGCCGCCTCAGCGTCGGGCGCGTCGGCGCGAGGCCTGCCACGGAGCAACGGCCAGGCCAGGGCGCCGAGCGTGGCGACGAGCAGCAGTGCGGCCAGGATCCAGAACAATGACATGGGGGCAGGGAATCGCGGAGGGCGTTGCAGGCCGTCAAAACGCAATTATACCGGCTGCGAATTCGCACGGCGGCGGACGCCGCACCGCCTCTGCTATCATCTCTGGCCGCGCCCTGGCCCGCATGAAGGGACATAGCAATGTCGGACAAAGACATCCGCGAAGCCGCACTCGAGTACCACCGTGCGTACCCGCCCGGCAAGATATCGATCCTGCCGACCAAGCAACTCACCAATCAGCGCGACCTGGCGATGGCGTACACGCCGGGCGTCGCCGCGGCGTGCGACGAAATCGTCCGTGATCCGATCGAGGCGCGCAACCTCACCGCGCGCGGCAATCTCGTCGGTGTGATCACCAACGGCACCGCGGTACTCGGTCTGGGTGCAATCGGGCCGCTCGCCAGCAAGCCGGTGATGGAAGGCAAGGCGGTGCTGTTCAAGAAATTCGCGGGCATCGACTGCTTCGACATCGAGATCGAGGAGCGCGACCCCGACAAGCTGGTCGATATCATCTGCGCGCTGGAGCCGACCTTCGGTGGCATCAACCTCGAGGACATCAAGGCGCCAGAGTGCTTCTACGTCGAGAAGAAATGCCGGGAGCGCATGAATATTCCGGTTTTCCACGACGATCAGCACGGCACGGCGATCATCGTCGGTGCGGCGATCACCAATGGCCTACGCGTGGTCGGCAAGAAGGCCGCCGACGTCAAGCTGGTGTGCTCCGGCGCCGGCGCCGCGGCGCTGGCCTGCCTCGACCTGCTGGTCGGCCTGGGCGTCAAACGCGAAAACATCTGGGTTGCCGATATCGCCGGTGTCGTCTACTCCGGGCGCAAGGAGGAGATGGACGACAACAAGGCGCGCTACGCGCAGAAGACCGACGCGCGCAAGCTCGCCGACATCATCGGCGGTGCCGACATCTTCCTTGGACTCTCGGCGGCACGCGTACTCAAGCCCGAGTTGCTGAAGCTGATGGCGCCGAAACCACTGATCATGGCGCTGGCCAATCCCGAACCGGAAATCATGCCCGACCTCGCCAAGCAGGCGCGTCCGGACGCGGTCATCGCGACGGGCCGGTCGGATTTCCCGAACCAAGTCAACAACGTGTTGTGCTTCCCGTTCATTTTTCGCGGTGCGCTCGACGTCGGCGCCACGACGATCAACGAAGCGATGAAGCTCGCCACCGTATACGCGATCGCGGACCTCGCGATGGCGGAGCAATCCGACATCGTCGCGGCTGCTTACGGCACCGACGACGTGAAGTTCGGCGCCGAGTATCTAATTCCCAAGCCTTTCGATCCTCGCCTGATCGTCAATATCGCGCCGGCGGTGGCCAAGGCGGCGATGGAGTCAGGCGTGGCGACACGGCCGATCACCGACTTCGACGCGTATCACCAGCAGCTCATGCAGTTCGTATATCACTCCGGCCTGCTGATGAAGCCGATCTTTCAGGCAGCCAAGCGCGCGCCCAAGCGGATCGTCTTTGCCGAGGGCGAGGACGAGCGCGTGTTGCGCGCGGTCCAGGTCGTCGTCGACGAAGGGCTGGCGAAGCCGATCCTGATCGGCCGCCCCGCCATCATCGCGCAGCGGCTCGAACGCTTCGGTCTGCGCCTGCGGCCGGGGCACGATGTCGAGGTCATCAACAACGAGGACGATCCGCGGTACCGGGCGTATTGGACGGAATATCACCGGCTCACGGGCCGCAAGGGCGTGACCGAGCAGCTGGCAAGGATGGAGATGCGACGACGGCAGACGCTGATCGGCGCGATGATGATCCACATGGGCGACGCCGACGGCATGCTGTGCGGGACCTACGGTACGCACGAGTCGCATCGGCAGTACATCGACCAGGTGATCGGGCTGCGCAGGGGCATTCGCGTAAGTGCCGCGATGAACGCGGTATTTCTCCACGGCCGCACCGTATTCATCGCCGACACCTACGTCAACGCCGATCCGACGGCCGAGCAGCTCGCCGAGATCACGCTGCTCGCGGCGGAGGAAATGCGCCGCTTCGGCATCACGCCCAAGGTCGCGCTGGTGTCGCATTCCAATTTCGGTTCGAGCGTTCATCCGCAGGCGCGGAAGATGCAGGCGGCGCTGGCGCTGCTCAACGCGATGGATCCGGACCTTGAGGTCGACGGCGAGATGCACGGCGATTCGGCGCTGTCGGGTGAAGTCCGCCGCGAGGTATTACCGCATTCACGCCTCAAGGGTGACGCGAACCTGCTGATCATGCCGACGATCGACGCCGCGAACATTTCCTTCAACCTGCTCAAGGTCGCGGCCGGCAGCGGGCTGACGCTGGGCCCGATGCTGCTCGGCGTCGCCAGGCCGGTGCACGTGCTGACGCCGTCGGCGACGGTACGCCGCATCGTGAACATGACCGCGCTGACGGTAGTGGATGCCAGTGTCGACCGGCAGCGCGCGCTGATCTAGCGGCGCGAGCCCGCAGCGCGAGCCCGCAGCGAGCTTGAAATCCGCGTCGCCAGGCGTCACGTTGTAGCTTATGGCGCCTCTCGATGGTTTCGCCGCGAAAGTCCGTCCACGGCTGCTGCTGGACGAGTCCGACCCCCCGGGTTCTGCGGCCGTTGCCCCCGCCGGCAAGCTCCGCGACAACTTGCTGCTCGATGCGTATTCGGCCGCGGTCAGCGGTGCCGTAGCGCGGACCAGCCCGGCAGTCGCCCACATCCGGGTCGAGCGCGCAGCACGCGGTGGCGCCCCACGCGAGGGCGCCGGTTCGGGTTTCATCATCACTCCCGATGGCTACGTCGTCACCAACAGCCATGTTGCCGGCGGCGCGAGTTCGCTCGAAGTGACATTGCCGGACGGGCGCACCGCGGCCGGGGAACTGGTCGGCGACGATCCGGACTCCGATCTCGCGGTATTGAAGATCGGCGCTCCTGGCTTGAGCTACGGCCGCTTCGCCGATTTCTCGGGTGTGCGCGTGGGGCAGATCGCGATCGCCATCGGCAGCCCATACGGATTCCAGCATACGGTGACCGCCGGCATCGTCAGCGCGCTCGGCCGCTCCATGCGTGGGCAGACCGGGCGCCTGCTCGACAACATCATCCAGACCGATGCCGCGCTCAATCCAGGCAACTCGGGTGGCCCGCTGGTCGATTCCGCCGGCGACATCATCGGCGTCAATACGGCGGTGATCCTGCCGGCGCAGGGTATCTGCTTCGCCATCGCCGCCAGCACCGCCGAGCGCGTCGTCATCGCGCTGATCCGCGAAGGGCGGGTGCGGCGGGCGCATCTGGGCCTGGGCGGACAGGACACGCCGATCGCGCGGCGCATGGTGCGTCACTTCGCGCTGGAGCACGAATCCGGCGTGCGCGTGACTGCGGTCGAAGGCGGATCGCCGGCGGCCGCGGCTGGAGTCAAAGTGGGCGACATCATCGTCGCGTTCGGCGATGCCCCGGTCAGCGGCATCGACGATCTGCATCGACTGCTGACGGGTGGCCGCATCGGCGACGGTGTCGGCGTCGCCGTCTTGCGTCGCGACCGCCGGCTCGTATTGCACGTCACGCCGCGCGAGGCGAAACGAGCCTAGCGGCGCGAGCCCGCAGCGAGGCATGGGCGCGGCGAGTCGACGCAAGCGGCCGGCCAGTGACCGAATCTGATCGTTGATAGTGGAGGAGGCTGCGCGGATCGGCCGGGCTTTGCAAGCTTCGAGAACTGTGCAAGAATCGCCTTAACTTGCAGAATCAAGGTGGTAGCGATGCTGGACCGTGACGGGTATCGCCCGAACGTCGCCATCGTAATCGCCAGCTCGAAGAATCAGGTCTTCTGGGGCAAGCGGATCCGCGAGCATTCGTGGCAGTTTCCACAAGGCGGGATCAACCCCGGCGAGACGCCCGAGCGGGCGATGTTTCGGGAGCTGAAGGAAGAAGTCGGGCTGGAACCGCACCATGTGAAGGTTCTCGGTCGCACCCGCAACTGGCTGCGCTACGAGGTTCCCCAGCACTGGATCAAGCGCGAATGGCGCGGCAGTTATCGCGGCCAGAAGCAGATCTGGTATTTGCTGAGGCTTACCGGGCGCGACACCGACGTGTCGCTGCGCTCGAGCGATCGTCCCGAGTTCGACGCGTGGCGGTGGCACGAGTACTGGATCCCGCTCGAAAACGTGATCGAGTTCAAACGCGACGTCTATCGGCGCGCCCTGACCGAACTCGAGCGCTACCTGCACGCTCGCCCGCAAACTCGTCGCGAGCGGCTCTACGGCTGGGCGCATTCGGCGATGCCACCACCGTACTCCACGCCGCCCGGAGATCACTAGCCTAGAGCAGGACCAGGTTGTTGCGGTGAATGAGCTCCGGCTCGTTGACGTAACCGATGATGGCCGCGATCTCCGACGAAGGCTTGCGCAGGATGCGCTGCGTTTCCGCCATGCTGTAGTTGACCAGTCCGCGTGCGATTTCGCGACCTTCGGGATCGAAGCAACCGACGATCTCCCCGCGCTCGAACGATCCGTCGCACGCCACCACGCCGATCGGAAGCAGGCTCTTGCCATCGCGAACCAGCGCGCGGGCGGCGCCCGCGTCGAGCGTGAGGCGCCCGGCCGTGCGCACGTGGTCGGCGAGCCATTGCTTGCGTGCTGCGAGCGTCATGGTTTCGGCGATGAGTTGCGTCCCCAGCAATTCGCCGGCGGCGAGGCGCGTCAGCACGCTCTCTTCGCGGCCGTCGGCAATGACGGTGGATGCGCCGCTGCGTGCGGCGCGCTTCGCGGCCAGGACCTTGGTCAGCATCCCGCCTCGCGCCAGTTGCGACCCGGCGCCGCCGGCCATGCCTTCCAGCGCAGGGTCGCCGGCGAGGGCATTGCGCAGCAGGGTGGCCGTCGCATCCTTGCGCGGATCGGTGCTGAACAGCCCGGGCTGATCGGTTAGCAGCACCATCGCGTCGGCCTCGATCAGGTTGGTCACCAGCGCGCCCAGCGTATCGTTGTCGCCGAGCCGGATCTCGTCGGTGGTGACGGTGTCGTTTTCATTGATGATCGGGATGACGCCGAGTCCGATCAATGTGAGCAGGGTCGAACGCGCGTTGAGATAGCGGCGCCGGTCCGCAAGGTCCTCGTGCGTCAGCAGGATCTGCGCGGTGTGCAGATTGAAGCGCGAGAACGCGGCCTCGTAGGCCTGTACGAGGCCCATCTGGCCGACGGCCGCCGCTGCCTGCAGCTCATGCATCGCCGCGGGCCGCTCGCTCCATCCGAGTCGCTGCATGCCCTCGGCGATCGCGCCCGACGACACGAGTACGATTTCCTTGCCCGCCTGACGCAGCGCCGCGATCTGTTCCGCCCAGCGAGCGACCGCGGCGTGATCGATGCCGCGACCGTTGCCGGTGACGAGGCTCGATCCGACCTTGATCACCAGCCGGCGCGCGGCGGCAACTACCGACGCATTTGGCGCTGCGTTCACGGCGCTTCCGGTGCGACCGGTACCACCGGTTGCTTTTGCAGCCAGTCGAAAATTGCATAGACGAGATCGCGGCAGCCCTCGCCGCTGATCGCGGTGACGGCGAATACGGGGCCTTTCCAGCGATACGACTTGATGAACGCAGCGACGCGTTCCTTGCGCTCGTCCTCGTCGACGAGGTCGAGCTTGTTCAGCACCAGCCAGCGTGGTTTCTGTGCAAGTGCGGGATCGTAGCGCTGGAGTTCCTTGACGATGGCGCGGGCATCGGCGACCGGGTCGACCTCGCCGTCGAAGGGTGCGATGTCGACGATGTGGAGCAACAGACGGGTTCGTTGCAGGTGGCGCAGGAAGCGATGACCGAGCCCGGCACCGTCGGCGGCGCCCTCGATCAGGCCGGGGATGTCGGCAACGACGAAACTCTTGTTCTCGTCGACGCGAACCACTCCCAGGTTCGGTGCCAGCGTGGTGAACGGATAGTCGGCGACCTTGGGTCGCGCCGCGGAGATCGCGCGGATCAGCGTCGACTTGCCCGCGTTCGGCATGCCGAGCAGGCCGACGTCGGCCAGCACCTTGAGTTCCAATCGCAGCATGCGCTGCTGGCCCTTCTCGCCGGGCGTTGCCTGGCGCGGAGCGCGGTTGGTGCTCGACTTGAAGTGGATGTTGCCGAGGCCGCCCTGGCCGCCTTTGGCGACCAGCGCGACCTGGCCGTCGACGGCGAGATCGGCGACCGGTTCGCCGGAGTCCGCGTCGTTGACCACCGTGCCGACCGGCACGCGCAGCATGATGTCCTCCGCGCCACGACCGTACTGGTCCGCGCCACGGCCATTCTCGCCGCGCTTGGCGCGATGAATGCGCGCGTAGCGGTAGTCGATCAGCGTATTGATGTTGCGATCGGCGCGCAGGAATATGCTGCCGCCGCGTCCGCCGTCGCCGCCGTCAGGACCTCCGCGCGGCACGTATTTCTCGCGCCGGAACGAGGCCGCGCCGTTGCCGCCGTCGCCCGCGATGACTTCGATCGAGGCCTCGTCGACGAATTTCATGACGGACGCCGCGTGTCGGTGCGACGAAACAGCAGGAAGCGCTCGGTGTCGTCGCCACGGCGACGGCCTTCCCACACTTGCTCCCATGCGGAATCGGGTGGGATGTCGGAATCGTCGCGACCGACCTGCATGAGCAGCGCCTTGCAATTGTGGCCGGGCTCGACTTCGTCGCGAACGGTGGTGAGGCCGATGAAGTACGCGAACAATGCCCGCTGCGGATCGCCGAGGTTGTGGCTGGCGACGCATCCGGTCGCCGGCAGGTTCATCGCGAGTGCTTCCGCCACGGGGCGGTAGCTGCGGCGCGAATCGAGGTACGGCAGCCAGATAGTCATGTACAGGCCCCACACCAGCGTCATGCCTGCCGCCCAGTTGAGGACCGCGCGCCGGTTCGATCGACGGGCAGGGCGTACCAGCGCAACCCACAGCAGCGACAGGAAAATTGCGATCGTCAGCGGCAACCAGTAAACCGGAGGCTCGAATCCGGGCTGCGTGTCGTGGAACAGCCTTGCCACGGGCTCGGGCAGGCCCTGCCGCAACGACACCAGCCACAGCCCCCACACCAGGATCCCTACCAGGCCAAAGGTCAGGATGCCGAACCAGTCGAGCACGCCCGAGAAGCCTCGGCGGAGCGTATCGATCTCCGCCGCGGCGAGCAGCGACAGCGGCAGGAGCAACGGCAAGGCCAGGACCGCGCGCGGTTCCGCGGCCGCGGCCGACAGTACGGCAAGGAGCACCAGCGTCATGGTCAACGGCAGCGCCACGCCTGCCGAGCCAAGCCCGCCATGGTCACCGCGACGGCGTATCCATAGTGTCCACAGCCCCAGCGGCAGCGCCGGCCACGCGAACCAGGGCAGGTTCTTGAGGTACCAGAACACCTCGACCGGAGGCGCGTCGTTGGTCTGGCCGAAGAATCGATAGATGCTGTTCGCGCGCTGCCACTGCAGCAGCAATTCAGGATCGCGCTGGTAGAGCGCGAGGGGCCACGCAGCGATCAAGGGAGCCGCGATGGCGAGGGCGATCGCCAGCGTTGCCACGTACCGGCGCCGACGCCACGCGTCGAACAGCGGCAACAGGACAGCTGTTAGCCCCATGAGCGCGGGCGCAAGCGCACCTCGGCAGAGGAACGCAAGGCCGGCGGCAAGGCCAAGCAGCACGCCGCCCAACGCGAACCGGCGCGGCGCCAACGCCAGCGCATAGAGCGAAAGCGCGTACGCCGCAAGCAGCCCTACGTCGGGACTGAGAAAGTGCGCGCGGTCCCACAACCCGACGCAGCCGATGAAGATAAGTACGGGCAGCCAGCGGAACGCGCGTCCATGAAGCTCCCTTCCGGCCAAGGCCAGCAGCCACAAGGTCAGCGCGAGACTTACTGCATTGGCAACGCGTGCGCCGTCATGAACGGGCAATACCGCTTCGAGGACGGCCGCGAAGCCCGCGGCCATCGCGTGGAACAGCGGTGCTCGCTCGGGCATCGTAACGCCGGCAAGTTTCGGCACGACAACGTCGCCGGACTTGAGCATGTCGGCGACGACGCCAAGGCTCGTCGCATCCTCGGCCTTCCACGGATCGTGCCCGAACAGACCCAGCATGATCCACGCCGCGCACAACAGAACGAGTCCCGCCTGCTTGAATGCGCGGTAGGGTCCGGACGGCGACAGTTCGGACGTATCGTCCGGGCTGCGAGTAGGGTCGGTGAGAGGCATAGCGGCAGTAAACAAAAAGGCAGCCGAAGCTGCCTTTTACACGGTCACGCCAGACGCGACCGTCACGCCGCCTTCGGGGCGGTCTTGGTCGCGGTAGTGGCCTTGGTTGCGTAGCGCTGCCGGAACTTCTCGACGCGGCCAGCGGTGTCGACGATCTTCTGCTTCCCGGTGTAGAACGGGTGGCACGCTGCGCACACTTCGACATGCAGCGGCTTGTTCACCGTCGAGCGGGTCGCGAAGGTGTTGCCGCAGCTGCAGGTTACCTGGATTTCGCTGTAATTCGGATGAATGCCAGTTTTCATCAAATGCCTCAATAGTTTGGCGCAACATGCTGTGCGCGGCCCCCTGACTGCCCTCTACTTGCTTTTCTTGCGCCGAAAACCGCGGCAAGCCCGGTTGAGGCCCCTTCGCGCAGCAAAACTAGTCAATTATGAAGGTTTTTGTGCTGCAGCGCAACGATCCCCGACGCCACCACAGGTGGGGTCAGGCCACCTGAATTCAAGGCCTTGGACGAAGTGCCGCGCGCCTACGCAGGGAAATTTCTAATCTCCTGCCAATGATCGGCCGGGCTTCGCGGCGACGAAATCGCGAGTTGCGGGTGCGATCAGCGCTTGCTCTGCTCCTTTATGGTCCATCCGGTCGCTTGCAAACCCTCGCGGGCACGCGCAGAGGCAAGCCCGGTGACAAGGACGGTGCGCTGGGCACGACCGGCGAACTTCTGCTGCGCAAACGCCTTGACCGGTTCGGTCCAGACGACATAGTCGACGGGTGCGGGTACCTCCACGCGACCGCTGCGCGTGCGAACCAAAAGGATCCGCCCGGTCAACTCGAGTGCGACGACAGGATCGCTTTCGGTGTTGACCTGTCGCGCCATGCTGACCGCATTGAGCATGAACCGCGCTTCGCCCTCGCTGGCGACAGTGCTGGCCAGCGCAACGATCGCCGCGCGACCCTTCGCCGCCGGCATTTGCGCAAGGTGATCGACCAATGGCACGGAGAGCGCCGGCGTGAGCCAGCGATTCGTGACAAATGCGCGCACCGTATCCGCGCCTACGCCCATTGCGGCCAGCCTCTGCTCGTTGAGGGTGCGAATGTCCGCCGGGGACTTGTCCCACACCAGATTGCTGACCGTTGCCGTTGCGGATATTGCGGTCGCCACCCCCGCCGTCGACACCGCCAGCGCGACATCGAGCGACACGCCACCGGTGAACGCCGCCCGCGAGAGGTCATCGAGTTGCTTTGCCAGTACAGGGTTCGATGTATAGGGATCGACGCCGACCTGCCTCGCAATGCGCCGCCTCGCCGTGTTCAAGCCGAGCGCTCCCATGGCAGTGTCAACACCGGTTTGTGCCGAGTTGGGGCCATTGGATTCCGTGGCGCGCGATATCGTCGTCGCCGCGGATTGAAAGAAGCGACCCACTCCTGCGGGGATGCCCGAGATCGTTTCGACCGGGTTCATCACCGCCTGTCCGATCGCCGCGCCCGTGTTCACGGCCGACCTGGCGAGCGCGTCGGCAAATACGCTGGTTTGGCTCAGCTGGCTCAGCTGCGCGATGGCAGGCAGTTCCCCGATGCGAATCGACAGCATCTCGGTGCCGTCCGCCTTGAAGGTTCCTGCGGACGCGCGCAGCGTGAATTGACCCATGTAACCGACCACGGGCACGCTCGCGTCGACGACATAACCGGCGCCGGTGACCAACGCCGGCGCCAGTGTCGCAGCATCGAGCGTCGGCATCGGTTCAACGGGAGGAAGCGCAGCCGCGAGCAGGCCGGGTGCGCTCAGCATCAGGCCAAGCGCGAGTAATCGACGTAGTGACAGCACCGGTGCTCCCTTAAAGGATTCGCACGGACGTCGCGTCCGGCCAAGCGTGGGGCCGAGCGTCCGCGATGAGGCGAGTGGTAATGCGACAGCGATCGACTGCTTGCGGTCTCACCGAGGCTTAGCCTCTACGCATGCTGTCGAAGAACTAGGGCGCCGTAGGGCGGAGGAGGGGCCCAACGCGGTGGGGATCCGACCCCGGAGGCGGAGAACGGAGTTCAAGCGCTATCAACCCCTACGCATGCTGTCAAAGAACTCCGCGTTGTTCTTGGTCTGCTTGACCTTGTCGACCAGAAATTCGGTCGCCTCGAGGTCGTCCATCGGATAGAGCAGCTTGCGCAGCACCCAGACCTTTTGCAGGATTTCGGGCTTGAGCAGGAGCTCTTCCTTGCGCGTGCCGGAGCGGTTGACGTTGATCGCCGGATACGTTCGCTTTTCCGCCATGCGCCGGTCGAGATGGATTTCCATGTTGCCGGTGCCCTTGAACTCTTCGTAGATCACGTCGTCCATCCGCGATCCGGTGTCGATGAGCGCGGTGGCGATGATGGTCAGCGAGCCGCCTTCCTCGATATTGCGCGCGGCGCCGAAGAATCGCTTCGGGCGCTGCAGTGCGTTGGCATCGACGCCACCGGTCAGCACCTTGCCGGAGGCGGGCACGACCGTGTTGTAGGCGCGCGCGAGACGCGTGATCGAATCGAGCAGGATCACCACGTCCTTCTTGTGCTCGACCAACCGCTTGGCCTTCTCGATCACCATCTCGGCAACCTGCACGTGGCGCGTGGCCGGTTCGTCGAAGGTCGACGACACGACTTCGCCGCGCACCGAGCGCTGCATCTCGGTGACTTCCTCCGGACGCTCGTCGATCAAAAGCACGATCAGCATCACTTCGGGATAGTTTGCCGCGATCGAGTGCGCGATGTGCTGCAGCATCACCGTCTTGCCCGATTTGGGCGACGATACGAGCAGGCCGCGCTGGCCCTTGCCGATCGGCGCAATGATGTCGATGATGCGGCCGGTCATGTTTTCCTCGGCCTTGATGTCGCGTTCGAGGACCAGCGCCTCGTCCGGGAACAGCGGCGTGAGATTCTCGAACAGAATCTTGCTCTTCGCGTTCTCCGGCGGCTCGCCGTTGACCTTGTCTACCTTGACCAGCGCAAAGTACCGTTCGCCGTCCTTCGGCGTGCGAATCTCGCCTTCGATCGTGTCGCCGGTATGCAGATTGAACCTGCGAATCTGCGACGGCGAAATGTAGATGTCGTCGGTGCCGGCGAGATAGGACGTGTCGGGCGAGCGCAGGAAGCCGAAGCCGTCGGGCAGGACTTCCAGCGTGCCGTCGCCAAAGATGCTTTCGCCCTTCTTCGCCTGGTTCTTCAGCAGCGCGAAGATCAGGTCGTGCTTGCGCATCCGGTTGGCACCGTCGATCTCGTTGGTGTTCGCGATCTCGACGAGTTCGGTTACGGGTTTTGACTTCAGTTCGGACAGTTGCATGGATGGACTGGGGGGCGGGAGGGGGCGGAGCGGGGCGGCCCTGGGGACAACCACGGCCGCGCAAATCGATCTGGGAGGGTGGCGCCGGGGACTGCCCAGCGGCGCCGGTGGTGACGTCTGGCGGAGGCGTGGCCCCGTCAGACGTAGTTCAATGGGTCAGAAGCCTAGCCGGTTCAAAGATTGCTGTCAATAAAAGCCGTAAGTTGTGACTTGGAGAGCGCGCCGACCTTCTGCGCGGCGATTTCTCCGCCCTTGAACAGGATCAGCGTGGGAATGCCCCGGATGCCGTATTTCGCCGGCGTGCCCGGATTGGCGTCGATGTCGAGCTTGGCCACGGTGAGGCGGCCGGCATAGTCCTTGGCCACATCGTCGAGGATTGGAGCGATCGTCTTGCAGGGGCCGCACCATTCCGCCCAGTAGTCGACGAGCACGGGCGTGCCTGCCTTGAGGACATCGGCATCGAAACTTGCATCGCTGACATGCTTGATATGGTCGCTCATGGGTTCCTCGCTGTGACCCGACCGAATCGCTCCGGCGGTGGATCGTGTCAGGCTAAAGTAGCGGAAAGGCTGTGCCGGCGCAAGCCGCATTCGAACCATCGGTCCATCGCCGACTAGCTTGGGGCCGATTTGGTAGAATCAATGCCGTCGTCGCAACGGAATTTGAAGCAATGACCTACGTCGTCACCGAGAACTGCATCCGCTGCAAATATACCGATTGCGTGGACGTCTGCCCGGTCGACTGCTTTCGCGAAGGACCGAATTTCCTGGTCATCGATCCCGACGAGTGCATCGACTGCACGTTGTGCGTCGCGGAGTGCCCGGTCGAGGCAATCTTCGCGGAAGACGACGTCCCCGACGATCAGAAGGACTTCACCGCGCTGAACGCCGAGTTGTCCAAGTTGTGGAAGCCGATCATCGAGCGCAAACCCGCTCCGCCGGATGCCGATGACTGGAAAGAGGTCAAGCCGAAGCGACAATTGCTCGAGCGGTAGTTTGACCGGCCTGTCCGCTGCCGCGTAAAATGGCGCGGATTCGAGCCCTCGCAACACCACCCAAGCGAAACGCACCGCACCAAAGATCCTACGATGACCCAAAAGCCGTTCCTTGCCGCCGTCTTCGCCGCCGCGCTCGCCGTGCCGGCGCTGGCTTTGGCGCAGACCGCCGCCCCCGTAGGCACCGCCGCGGCCGGGGAAAAGAAGACACAGATGTGCGCCGGCTGCCACGGCATCATGGGCTGGCGCACCGCGTACCCAGAGGTCTACAAGGTTCCCAAGATCGGCGGCCAGCACGGCGCGTACATCGTCAAGGCGTTGCAGGAATACCGGAGCGGCGAACGCTCGCATCCGAGCATGCGCGCGATCGCCGCGTCGCTGTCCGACCAGGACATGGCCGACCTGGCTGCCTACTATGCGGCGGGTGCCGCGATGACGGCGAGCAAGTGACGTCCCCCATGCGTACATTCATTTTCTCGGCGCTGATGGTCATTGGCGCAAGTTGCATCGGTAGCGCGGTTGCCGCCGACCTGTCGGCCGGCGCGGCCAAGGCGAAGGAAGTCTGTCAGGCCTGTCACGGCATGGATGGCAACAGTGCGTCGCCCGACTATCCCAAGATCGGCGGTCAGTACCCGGACTACCTGTCGAAAGCGCTGCGCGACTACAAGACCGGCGCGCGCAAGAACGCGATCATGGCGGGCTTCGCCGGGACGCTCTCGAAGCAGGACATCGAGAACCTGGCGGCCTACTATTCGTCGCAGCCGCCGGTCGTCGCCACCAAGCACTGAAAAAAGCTACTGCGGAACGCTTTTCCACAGCCCGCCGACGCAACGCGGTTGGCAATCAAGGCGCCTTGCGGCGCCTTTTTTGTTGGCCCGGTTCCGCGTCGGACACGGTCTTTTGCCGGAATTCACACAGGTCCGCGATGATGCAGGTGGGACACTTCGGCTTGCGCGCTTCGCACACGTAGCGACCGTGCAGTATCAGCCAATGGTGCGCGTCTCGCCGGAATTCCTCCGGTGTGAACTTCACCAGCTTGCGCTCGACTTCATCCGGATTCCTGCCCGGCGCGAGGCCGGTGCGATTCGACACGCGGAAGATGTGCGTGTCGACGGCGATGGTCGGTTGCCCGAACGCGATATTCAGGACGACATTCGCTGTCTTGCGACCGACACCTGCCAGTTGGACCAGTTGCGCATGGTCCTGCGGTACCTCACCGCCGTGCTCGGCGAGCAGTTGCCGGCAAAGCGCGATGATGTTCCGTGCCTTGGTGCGGAACAAACCGATGGTCTGGATGTAGGGAATCAGTTCGGCTTCGCCCAGTGCCAGTATTGCGCTCGGGGTATTTGCGCGCGGGTACAGTTTTGCCGTTGCGAGGTTGACGCTGCGGTCGGTGGCTTGTGCAGACAGCACGACGGCAACCAGCAGTTCGAACGGCGTACCGTACTCGAGTTCTCCGCGCGGATGCGGGTTCTGCCGGCGCAGGCGCTCGTAGATCTCGCGTCGCTTGACGGCGTTCACCGGCGGGCGCGCGCGCGCGCCAGGGCGGCGGCCACGGCAAGCTTGCGTTGCTCGCGCGTGCTGGTCGCCGCGGGCGACGCCGTCTCGCGCTTCGACGTCGTCCGCGACAGGCGAGCGCGCCGCGCTTCGTCATGTACGCGGGCACGCGCGGCGTCGGCAAGGGTCCACTCGCGGCGTGAGGGCTGCATCGCAATGCAGTCGACTGGACACGGCGGCAAACACAGTTCGCAACCGATGCAGCGGTCGGAAAGGATGGTATGCATCTGCCTCGCCGCGCCGACGATTGCATCCGTCGGGCAGGCCCGGATGCATAGCGTGCAGCCGATACATGCTGCCTCGTCGATGAAGGCGAGCGTGAACCGCATGCCGGTAGCGGGCCCCAGGCGCATCGGCATATTCTAATCGGTCCGGTCGCGCGCGTTGCGCCCTCTCGAGCGTTGACTGACAATGGGCCTTCGACCACCGTCGCGATCATGAAACCGCACCGTCATTCCCATTCCGCGTCGGGCTCGCGTCGCCACGACGCGCCGGACCCGGTCGCGCCGGCGCATTCGCATGCACCGCGACCGTCCGATCCGGGCACCTCGCGCGCGTTGATCTGGGCGCTGGCGCTCACCGGGAGTTTCGGCGTGATCGAGGCCATCGGCGGCTGGATGGCCGGTTCGCTGGCGTTGTTGTCCGACGCCGGCCACATGTTCACGGACACCGCCTCGCTTGGCCTCGCATTGCTGGCGCACTGGGTCGCCCGGCGGCCGCCATCGAGCCGCGCAACCTACGGCTACGCGCGGGCCGAAGTCCTCGCCGCCTTCGTCAACGCGCTCGCGCTGCTGGCGCTGGTCGTGTTCATCGTCATCGAGGCGGTGCGCCGGT
The DNA here is from genome assembly GCA_963726915.1 of uncultured beta proteobacterium. Lineage (GTDB taxonomy): Bacteria > Pseudomonadota > Gammaproteobacteria > Burkholderiales > Casimicrobiaceae > PALSA-1003. The sequence goes on along the minus strand of CAVSEA010000024.1, from coordinate 252,960 downwards.
TGCTCGTGCCGCAGCCTGTTGCGGGCGGCATGGTGCTCGGCATTGCCGCGGTGGGACTCCTGGTAAATCTCGTATCGGCGTGGATGCTGTCGCGTGCGGGAAACTCGCTCAATACGCGGTCCGCGCTGCTGCACGTGCTGTCGGACATGCTCGGCTCGGTCGCCGCGATCGTCGCGGGCGCGGTGATCCTGGCCACGGGGTGGACACCGATCGATCCCATCCTTTCGCTCGGTGTTTCGCTTCTGATCGTGCGCTCGACCTGGAGCCTGCTCGCGCAGTCGACCGGCGTTCTGATGGAGGGCGTCCCGGCGCACCTCGACTATGCGACCGTCGGGCGCGCGCTGCTTCGCGTTCCCGGCGTCGCCGCGGTGCACGATCTGCACGTGTGGCAGATGACCAGCGAACGCGCCGCGCTATCCGCGCATCTGCTGATCGCGGAGCCAACGCAGTGGCCGCAAACGCTGGCCGCGGCGCAGCGGGTGCTTGCCGATCAGTTTCACATCGATCACGTTACGCTGCAGCCGACCTGGCATCAGCCGCTCACGGGCAAGCGCGTGATTCCCGTGCGGCCGGTTTCGTCGGGAGAGAATTCCGGATTGCGCTGACGCGCAGATCCCGGCGTCCATGCAGCGGTTGGGGCCCTCGGCGAGTTAGAGCCACTTGGCCTGGCGAAAGCGCAGGTAGAGCCAGATGTCGATGGCAATCATTGCGACGATCGACATCGGATAACCCCACTGCCATTCGAGTTCCGGCATGTTTTTGAAGTTCATGCCGTAAACGCCGGCGATCATCGTCGGCACGGCAATGATGGCGGCCCAGCCGGCGAGTTTTTTCGTCACCTCGGTCTCGTTCAGGCTGATCATGCCGAGGTTGACCTGGATCGCCGTTGCGAGCATTTCGCGAATGCCCTCGATCGTCGCGTGCAGGCGCTGCAGGTGATCGTATACGTCGCGAAAATACTCGCCCATCCCCGCGCAGATCTGCGGCACGCGTCCGCCATAGAGCTTGCCGACGGCCTCCATCAGCGGATCGACCGCGTGCTTGAGCGTCATCAGCTTGCTCTTCAGCTCGTAGAGCGCCTCGATGTTCGAGCGCGCCTGATTCTTGACGAAGATCTGCTCCTCGATCGCCTCGAGTTCGGTCTCGAGCTCGTCGAGTACGGGAAAATAGCGGTCGACCACTTTGTCGATCAGCGCGTAGAAGACATACGCCGCGCCGAATTTCAGCAAGTGCGGCTCGCGCTCGGAGCGTGCGCGCACGTCGGCGAAGCCCCGCTCGCTTTGCTTGCGCACCGACAGGATGTAGTTGGTGCCGACGAAGATGTCGACTTCGCCGACTTGAAGCTCGCCCTCCCGCGGTTCGATCGACTGCAGAACCGCGAACAATGAGTCTCCGTATTCTTCGATCTTGGGCCGCTGGTGACCGTGGAGCGCGTCGTCGACAGCCAGCTCGTGCAGCGAGAACTCCTCGCGCATTTCCTCGAGTTCCGCCGGCGTCGGGTCCTTGAGCGCGACCCAGACGAAGCATTCCGGGCGCTTCAGGTACTCGCTGATGTCCTCCTTGGGGATGTCCGCGAGCTTTCTTCCTTCCTGGTACGCGACGCAATTGACGAGCATGGTGAAGTCCCGCACGTAGGCGAAAGAAGCGGTTCGAAGGCGCTGGCGTGGCGAACCGCGGCGGATTCACGATCATAGCCGGCCGGCCCTCGAATTGCCACCGCGCCATGGCGGCGGCGGGTGGCGACCCCATGTGACAGCGGGTAACATGACGCCCTCGCCCGTCACGGCCTCAGCGCATGATCATCGAGTCATTGCTCGACACCGACCTGTACAAGTTCACGATGATGCAGGTGGTGCTGCATCACTTTCCGACCGCACAGGTCGAATACAGGTTCAAGTGCCGCACACCCGGCGTCGACCTGACGCCGTACGTCGGCGAGATCGAGCGCGAGATCGGCGGCTTGTGCGGCCTGCGGTTTTCCCTTCGCGAGCTCGACTACCTGCGCAGCTGGCGGTTCCTGAAAAGCGACTTCGTCGATCTGTTGGGACTGTTCCACCTGGACGAGCGCTTCGTCGAGGTCCGCGCCGTGCCGTCTGCGTCCGGCGAAATCGAGATCAAGATCGAAGGCCCGTGGCTGCACACGATCCTGTTCGAAGTGCCGCTGCTGGCGATCGTCAGCGAAGTGTACTTTCGCCACACGCAACCGCGCACCGATCTGGCGGAGGGCCGCAGGCGGTTGCAGACCAAGGTCGCGCAGATCAACGCGGTACCCGACCCGGAGTTCCGCGTCGCGGACTACGGGACGCGCAGGCGGTTTTCGCGCCAGTGGCAGGACGAGGTCCTGCGCACGCTGAAAGTCGGCATCGGGCCGAAGTTCGTCGGCACCAGCAACGTCCTGTTTGCGCTGGAGCACGGGCTTACGCCGCTGGGCACGATGGCGCATGAATACCTCCAGGCGTGCCAGGCGGTGGGCCCGCGCCTGCGGGACTCGCAGGTGTTTGCATTCAATACCTGGGCGCGGGAATACCGCGGCGACCTCGGTATCGCGCTGTCGGACATTTGCGGCATGGATGCTTTCCTGCGCGACTTCGACCTGTTCTTCTGCAAACTGTTCGATGGCGTGCGCCATGACTCCGGCGACCCGTTCGAGTGGGGCGAGAAGTTGATCGCGCACTACCAGAAGATGCGCGTCGATCCGCATTCAAAGGTCATGGTCTTTTCGGACAGCCTGAACATCCCGCTCGCGATCCGCTTGTACGAATACTTCAAGGGGCGCAGCCAGACGGCATTCGGCATCGGCACCAACCTGACCAACGACGTTGGCCACCAGGCGTTGCAGATCGTGATCAAGATGACGCGCTGCAACGGCCAGCCGGTCGCGAAGATCAGCGACGAACCGTCGAAGGCGATGGACTACGACCCTTCCTACGTCGCGTATCTGCGCGAAGTGTTTCAGGTACCCGAGGCGCCGGCGGCAAGCGCGGTCGCGTAGGCCGCAAGCACGACGTCGCTGCTTGCCACGAACAGGATGCGCTCGAACCGGTCGAGCCGCGCGAAGCCTTGCGTCGTCGCGACGGCGATCGCGACCGCGCGTTGCAGCGGATAGCCGTACGCCCCGCAGCTGATCGCTGGAAAAGCAATCGTGGCGACGGCGTGCCTCGCGGCGAGTTCCAGCGAGTTGCGGTAGCACGCGGCCAGCAACGCGTCTTCGCCGTTGGCCCCGCCCCTCCAGATCGGCCCTACCGTGTGAATGACGTGCCTCGCGGGCAGGCGATAGGCAAGGGTGATGCGCGCCTCGCCCGTGGCGCAGCCGCCGAGCGTCCGGCATTCAGCCAGCAGCTCGGGGCCTGCGGCGCGGTGAATGGCCCCGTCGACGCCGCCCCCGCCGAGGAGCGAAGTGTTGGCGGCGTTGACGATGGCGTCGACCGGCAGCGTGGTGATGTCGGCGTGGATCGCGACGAGCGGGGCGGGCATCGAGGGCCGATTCGACGTGCGTTGGCGTGCGATCGGCGAGTATAGCGCCGCTGTCGCGTGGGGGCAGTTCGGTTTATAGTATGTCGATGGCATCGAACAAGCACGCCGCGGCGCCGGCAGCGTCCACGCCCGCCGCCCCTGACACAGCGGCTCCGGCGCGTCCCGCCAAGCCTGCCGACAGGCGCCTGCGACTCGAAGACATCCTCAAGCTGATGGTGGCTGACGGCCTGGTCTCCGCGGCCGACGCGGAGCTGCTCGGACGCTCGCGCACGCAGCGCTTCGAGACCGTGCTCGAGCTGATCGCCGACCGAAAATTGCGGTCGTTGACCGGGTCCAAGAAGCTGCTGACCCTCGACGCGCTGGTGGAATGGCTCGCCGCGCGCCTGAAGCTCAAGTATCACCACATCGATCCGCTGAAGATCGACCTGGTCGCGGTGACGCAGACCATGTCCAACGCGTACGCCGAACGCTACCGCATCCTGCCGGTCGCCGTGACCTCGGGCGTGCTGACCGTCGCGACCAGCGAACCGTTCGTGCGCGCGTGGGCGGACGAGCTCGAGCAAATCCTGCACAAGCGCATCGATCTCGTCTTCGCCAACCCGCAGGACATTCGCCGCTACGTCGGCGAGTTCTTCACGCTCGCGCGGTCGATGAAAAAAGCGCAGGAGACATCGCGGGGCGAGGTCTCGCTGGCGCGCAATTTCGAGCAGCTGGTCGAGCTGGGCAATCGCGGGAATCTCGACGCCAACGACCAGCACGTCGTCCACATCGTCGACTGGCTGTGGCAATACGCGTTCGAACAGCGCGCTTCCGACATCCACATCGAACCGCGGCGGGACCTCGGCGTCGTGCGCTTCCGCATCGACGGAGTGCTGCATCAGGTCTACGCGATTCCGATCCCGGTGCTGCTGGCCATGACCAGCCGCATCAAGTTGCTGGCGCGCATGGAAATCGTGGAGCGACGCCGGCCGCAGGACGGGCGCATCAAGACGGTCTCGCCAGGCGGTGGCGAGATCGAATTGCGCATTTCGACCATGCCGACCGCCTTCGGCGAGAAGGTCGTGATGCGCATCTTCACCCCGGAAGTGCTGGTGCGGGATTTTCAGGAGCTCGGTTTCAGCAACGAGGATCGCGATCGCTGGGAGAAGATGATCAAGGAGCCGTACGGGATCATTCTCGTCACGGGACCCACGGGGTCGGGCAAGACGACTACGCTGTATTCGACGATGAGGCTCCTCGCCACCGAGGACGTCAATGTCTGCTCGATCGAAGATCCGATCGAGATGATCGCGCCCGAGTTCAACCAGATGCAGGTGCAGCCGATCATCGGCGTCGATTTCGCGAGCGGCGTGCGCACCTTGCTGCGGCAGGATCCGGACATCATCATGGTGGGCGAAATCCGCGACCGCGACACCGCCGACATGGCGGTGCAGGCTGCGCTCACCGGGCACCTGGTGCTGTCGTCGCTGCACACCAACGACGCGCCGACGGCGATCACGCGGCTGCTGGACCTGGGCGTTCCCCCGTACCTGATCAACTCCACCGTGCTGGGAGTCATGGCGCAGCGCCTGGTACGCACCCTTTGCCCGCATTGCAAGGCGCCCGCCGAGCCGCCGGACGACGATACATGGCGGATGCTCACCGCGCCGTTCGTTGCCGACCTGCCGCGAGCGCCGCACAAGCAGGTGGGCTGCCTCGAGTGCCGGATGACCGGCTTCTACGGCCGCATGGGACTCTATGAAATCATGACCATGACGCCGGCGCTGCGCCAGCTGATCCACAAGGAAGCGTCCGACGCCGCTTTGCGCGAGCAGGCATACAAGGAAGGCATGAAGCCACTGCGCGTTTCAGGCGCGGCGAAGATCGACGCCGGTTCGACCACTGTCGAAGAAGTGGTGAAGGTCGTCCCGCTGGGCTGATCGTCCCAGCGAGTGTATCGCGACCGTTGCCCCCGGCAATGGCACGCGCGGATACTTTCTAGTGGCAGACGGTGCCTGCAGGCGGTGCGAAGAGTTGGCGAGTGACCTGCTTGGACTGGGCCACGCCGTTGACCGTATAGGCAAAGGTGGCGGCATTGCCGTTCGGAAACGTTAACGTTGCCGTACCGACCACGGTGCGCGTTACCAGCACGGGATTGAACGGGATCGCGCTGAACGCCGGGCCGGCGGTGCGGATCAACTGCCCGCTGTAGACGCCTGCAGCGGTCTTGACCGCCGTGACCGAGAGCCACATCGGTGAGCCGTCCGTGTCGTAGGTAAACCAGGTGGCGAAAATGCTGTCGCCCTGGTGCGTGAAGTTGATGCCCCAGCCGGCTTCGGCGCCCGCGGCGACCCACCACAGGTCCTGGTAGTTCGTGGCCGAACTGAAGTCCGGTGCCGCGGCAAAGGCGCAAGCCGGCGGCGGTCCGAAGGTCTGCCGCGTGAGCGTCTTGTTCTGCGCGATGCCTTTGGCGACGTAGTTGAAGCTGCCGCGATTGACATCGCTGAAGCTCAGCGTTCCCGTACCCACGGTTGCCCGCGTCACCAGTCCCGGCGAGAAGGGCACGGCGTTGAATGGCGGACCATGCGTTTCGATCAGTGCACCGGAATAGGTGTCTGGATTGCTCGCCGTCTTGGTGGCCGTCATCGACAACCACCAGGCCTTGCCGCTGGCATCGTACGTAAACCAGGTGGCAAAGACGATGGTGCCCTGCTGGGCGACGTTGATGCCCCAACCCGATTCGGACCCCGGCGGCGCAGCCCACCACAGACCCCCCGCCGGCACACCGGCCGCGGGATAGCCGATGTTTGCCGCCGTGACGGCCGCACCCGCGTCGAGCATGCCGGCGCCGCAGGTGTCGGTCGTGCAATAGCAATACGACTGGTCGATCGGCGTGCCAGTGCTGTCGTTCTGCGGCACGGTGCATTGCGCGACCGCGGTGCCATCGCTGCTGCTGCCGACCGGGGGAAACACTCGCGCGGTGGACTGCAGCAGTGCCCGGACCTCGTAAGGCGTCAGCGACGGCTGTATGGAAAGCATCAGCGCCACCGTGCCGGACACCAGCGGCGCCGAAAAGCTGGTGCCGAGCGACGGGTTGACGCCGTCGGTATAGCTCGACGCGACCGGCGTAGTCGTGCCGGTGTTGGTCGTGCTCAGGATCGGATACAGGCACGGTGCATTCAGCGCGGTGTTGACGCAGTTGCCGCCCGGCGCGCTGATCGCAACTGTGGGCCCCACGCTGGAGAAACCGCTCTTGGTGCCGTCGTGGCGCAGCGCGCCCACCGCGATGACGCCGGCGCAATTGGCCGGCGCGCCGGCGTCGTGACCCTGGTTGCCGGCGGAGGCGACGATGACGGTGCCGGCGGCGATGATCCGGTTCACGGCGTCCTGATAGGCGGCGTCGCAGGGTTCGTCGTCGCCGAAACTCATACTGATAACCTGCGCCCGGTTCGGGTTGTTGGGGACGCCCGGCACCGGCAGTCCGGCGGCCCAGCGCATGCCGGCGATGATGTCCGATTCATCGCCGCCACACTTGCCCAGCACGCGCACTGGCAATACGCGCACGTTGCGCCCGACACTGGCCATGCCCACGCTGTTGTTGGTGAGCGCGCCAATCAGTCCGGCGGTCCGCGTGCCATGCCACGAGCTGTTTACGGCGCTCGTCGCGCACTGGTAGAACACGCTGGCCGGGTTCGAGATCTCCGCCTGCGTCACCCAGTCACCCGGATCGGACGGATCCGCATCGCGCCCGTTGCCGTCGTTGGCCTCGTCGACATCGCTGATCATGTCGTAACCCGGAAGCAGATTGCCTCCCGCCGCCACCGCGCGCAGGTCGGGGTGCTCGAAGCGCACCCCCGTGTCGAGCACCGCCACGACGATGCCCGGATTGCCGGTGGTGATGTTCCACGCGGCTTCGGCGTCTATGGAGGACTTCACCGCTCCGCTCGGCGCCCGCAGGTACCATTGGCCGACCGCAGGACCGTTGCCCCCGACGATGCTGGCGTATAGCGGATCGTTGGGGGCGTTGTGGATCCGCATGCGCCGATCGGGCACGGCGTATTCGATGTCGTGCTCGCGCGCAAGGCGCTGCGCCAACGCTTTCGCGCTGAGGCCGTTGGCGACCATCACATGCGTGCGCTCACCCACCATCGCGCCGGAGCGCATGCTCAAGCCGAGGCGCGCGCCGAGCGCACGCGCGCGGTCCGCCGCCACAGCGGCATCGAGCGCCTGCGCACCGATCAGGGTCGAGTCGGTCTTGAACTTCACGATCACGCGTCCGGAATCCGCCGCGCCAGCGGCGACGATCGCCTGGCCGTAACTCGGGAGCGCGCTGGCGAGCAGCAACGCCGCGCACAGCGCGGCAAGGTTCATGCAGGACTCGCGCATCGATTGCGTCTTCACTCGTGTGCGGGGGTGAATGCGGGAAATTAATATCAAGGGAAAGCTACAGGCCAGCCGGCATCCGGATCCGGCCTCGCTCGCTACAGACCGTAGTCCGGCGGGGAAGTTGCATGCTCACATTTTGTTACGCGGCGCGTGGCTTGATTTGGACGCCTTCAGGCCCTATGGGCCTATGTCGAATTCCTGGGCGTCGGGATTACAACACACGACATGCGGCCCGAGCCGTGTCACCCATTTTTTCGCAGTGAACGTCACACCACCATAATTGATTTGATGTCTACTGAACCGGCAGCAGCCCACTTCGCCGCACGTAAGGGGCAATCACTTGTACGCGATCAGCACAAAGTACCGCGGCGTTCTGAGTCGTACATGTCTGACGGCAGCCGAAGCAGTCTCATCGGGGTCTCCAGTGAGCCTCTTACGCAACTGTTGTAGCCGGTAGGATGCGAGGGGGATTCGAGAGCGCTGACCATAAACCTGTGGCCGGACCCGGAATCCGGCTGCGGTCAACGCCATACGCAGTTCGACTGGTGTGAATTCCTGTATGTGAAATTCATTGTCGGGCTTGTCTTCGAGGGTAATCGCTGACGGGCTCGTAATGGGACGATTCGGCGACGAGATCAGCAGCAGTCCGCCGGGCGCCAAAAGCGTGAACAGATTTGCGAGCGCTTCGCGGTAGGCTCCTACGTGTTCAATGGTCTCGAAGCACGTTATCAGGTCGGGATTCGACTTTGCGCGGTAAGTGCGAAGGTCGCCTAGCTCGAAGCTCGCCTGCGGAAAGGCATACGTCTGCCTGGCATGGGCAACTAGATCCGCGTTCAGATCCACGCCGACATACGATTTCGCTCCAGCCTCGATCAATGTCCGCGCCCCGTAACCTTCGCCGCATGCGATATCCAGGACGCTTTTGCTCGGCGCGAATGTCGATGCAAAAACATAGCGTGCAATGTGGTCGGCTTCGATGCGTGCGCCGGCTTTTCCCGGAACGAAGAACTCGCCAGTGAACTGCGGTTCGCTTACGGACACACTCCCAGCGTGTATATCCCTATCGCCAATCATGATATTCGACTCCGTTTGCCTGCGTCTGTTATCGATAATGCTTCACGGTTTTGATGCAATGGGCGGAGCCTCGACCGGCGGAAGCCACGCAGTGTAACAACTCCGAGAATCATCAACATCGCCGTTGTCACGCTTGTCTCAGGCCCGTACATACATCGACTTGGAGCAGAAGACCTTGCAACCGTTGGACAACCTACCGCCCGTTTGGCACGTGAGTATCACCCATGTCTCATGGGCTGTAGACCTTGTTTCAGGGCTGCACAACCCCATGTGTGGCGGATGGGGTGGGATTCGAACCCACGGAGGGCTTGCGCCCTCGCCGGATTTCAAGTCCGGTGCATTCGACCGCTCTGCCACCCATCCGTTGGGCCCGGACCACGGGCAAGCCACCGTGAAAAGTTGAAACCTGGCGCATTTCTGCTAGTCTAATGCAGTGACGGAATTCCGTCGCCTTGGTAGAGGGCAAAATATGGAAACGCAACTGAAGCCGGTTCCGATCGAGACTTCGCAATCGACGTGGCAGGTCCCGGGCGCCGGCGGCACCGTCGCGCTGGACCAGAACAGCGTCATCCGCAACACGTACTGGCTGCTGGCCTTGTCGATGCTGCCGACGATTGCCGGGGCGTATCTCGGCATGTCGATGAATTTCGCGTCCTTGTACAAGACTTCGCCGATCATGGCGCCGCTGCTGATGTTCGGAGCGATGTTCGGCATGCTGTTCGTGGTGTCGGCACTGCGCAACAGCGGCTGGGGAATCGCCGCGGTATTCGGATTCACCTTCGTCTCCGGCGTGATGCTCGCCCCGATGCTGCAGTACGCGGCCGGGTTGAAGAACGGCGGGCAGCTGGTTGCATTGGCGGGTGGCATGACGGCAGCCGTTTTCTTCGTCATGGCCGCGATTGCGACGGTGTCGAAGCGGGACTTCAGCTTCCTCGGCAAGTTCCTGTTTGTCGGCGTGATCCTGCTGATCGTGGCGTCGCTCGCCAACCTGTTCTTGCAGGTGCCGGCGCTTGCCATCACGATCTCGGCGGTCGCGGTGCTGATCTTCTCGATGTACCTGCTGCACGACCTGAGCCAGATCGTGCGCGGCGGCCAGACCAACTACATCATGGCCACGATCGGTCTGTTCCTGGACATCTTCAACATATTCGTGAATATCCTGAATCTGTTGCTGATCTTCTCCGGGCAGCGCGACTGAATGCCATCACGAAGCCGGAAAAGGGCGCCTGCGGGCGCCCTTTTTCTTTGCGTGTCAGCGTTCGAACAACGCGATCGACTCGACGTGCGCCGTATGCGGAAACATGTTGGCGATGCCCGCCGCGCGCAAAGCGTATCCGCGCTCGTGCACCAGGACGGCGGCGTCGCGCGCCAGCGTGGCAGGATTGCATGACACGTAGACGATCCGCGCCAGGCCTTCCGCCGGCAGCGCCTTGACCAGCTCGATCGCCCCTTCGCGCGGTGGATCGATCAGTGCCTTGTCGAAGTGCCCGAGCGCACCGACGCTGTCGGTGCTCGCTGCGAACAGGTTGGCAGTGACGTAGCTCGCGTTCGAGGCCAGACCGTTGGCGGCAGCGTTGGCTTCGGCCCGCCGCACCAGCGAGGCGCTGCCCTCGATGCCGATTGCGATGGCGCCCCGGCGTGCGATCGGCAAAGTGAAGTTGCCGATGCCGCAGAAGAAATCGGCAATGCGCTCGCCTGGACCCGGATTTAGCAGGCCGATCGCGCGCCGGACCAAAACGCGATTGATGGCGGCGTTGACCTGCGTGAAGTCGGTTGGATCGAACGCGAACTCGAGGCCGAAGTCGGGGAGTGTGTAGGCAAGGCGGCACTCTGGAGGATGGAACGGCCGGACGGTTGCCGGACCACCCGGCTGCAACCAGATATGCACGCCGTGGCGATCGGCAAAAGCCGCGAGCTCGCGCTCGTCGGCGGGGATCAGTGGAGCGAGGTTGCGCAGCACCAGCGCGTCGACCGGTCCCGCGTCGCTCTCGCCGGACGCCAGTTCGATCTGCGGTACGCGATCGTGGATCGAAAGTCTCGCCACCAGCGCGCGCAATGCGGGCAGCAGCGCCGAGATGCGCGGAGGCAGCACCGCGCAACTCGTCATGTCGGTGACGTAGGTCGATTTCTTTTCGCGAAATCCGACCAGCACGCCGCCTTTCTTGGGGACGTCCCGAACCGACAGGCGCGCGCGTTGCCGGTATCCCCACGTCAGGCCGTGGATCGGCGCGAGCATCTGCTGCGGGCGAACACGGCCGATATGCCAGAACGCGTCTTCGAGCACGCGCTGCTTGGCCGCGACCTGGGCGCCGGCTTCGACGTGCTGCAGACTGCAGCCACCGCAGACGCCGAAGTGCGGGCACCTTGGGGTCGTGCGCATGGGACTCGGTGTGAGGATCTCGGTCGCCCGCGCCTGCTCGTAGTTCGGCTTGCGGCGGAAAATCTCGATCATGGCGCGCTCGCCGATCAGCGCGCCCTCGACAAACACGGCCTTGCCGTCGATGCGTGCGATACCGCGGCCTTCCTGGTCGAGCGCAGTGATGACAACGGGGTCCATGCCTTGTTCCGTGAACGCAGATGACGGCGAGTGCCGGATTGTACCGGCCGCGGCGCAGATGCCGCGACACGGTAGAATTGTTCGATGCGGATACTGGCACTCGATGCGTCGACCGACACGTGCTCTGTCGCGCTCGGCGGGGAGGGCGGGTTTGTCGAGCGCAGCGTGGTCGCGGGCCAGCGCCACTCCGAATTGCTCCTGCCGATGATCCAGACGCTGCTTGTCGGCACGGAAACCCTAGTCACTAGTCTGGATGGCATCGCATTCGGGTCGGGGCCCGGGTCGTTCACCGGGCTGCGCATTGCGTGCGGAGTCGCGCAAGGGCTCGCGCTTGGCGCGGGACTGCCGGTCATCGGTATTCCGACGCTCGAGGCGATGGCGGAACTCGCGCGCCTGCGCGGCGGCGGTAATCGAGTGATCGCGGCGCTGGACGCTCGCATGCGCGAAGTCTACGTCGCGGCCTACGAATACGAGGGTGCGTCCTGGTACGCACGCGTCGCGCCGGCGGTGACCGCGCCGGAATCGGCGCCATTGCCACCGGGCTCGGACTGGTTCGGCGCGGGCGGCGGTTTCGATGCGTATCCGGCGCTTCGCGCGAGGATGGACGACTTGCTCGCAGCCTGCGACGCGACGATCGCGCCGGCGGCGAGCGCCATCGGCGCGCTGGCGCTCCCGGGCTTTGCGGCGGGCAAGGGCGTCGACGCACGTTCCGCCGCACCGCTCTATGTGCGCCACCGCGTTGCGTTGACGACGGCGGAGCGCGCTGCGGGAGCCTTGCGGTGAGTACGATGCTTGCGGCGCACGCCGCTTCGTTGCCGGAGATTGCGTGGCGACCGATGCGCGATGCCGACGTCGTGACGGTGGCGCGGATCGAAGCCTGCGCCCACGTCGCACCGTGGACGCCGGGAAATTTCAGCGACGCACTTGCCGCCGGTTACAGCGCGCTGGTCGGCGAAGCGAACGGGAGTATCGTCGCCTACGGCGTATTGATGCTGGCGCCGGGCGAGGCGCAATTGCTCAACCTCACGGTGGTAGACACCTTGCGTCGGCGCGGCATCGGGCGTCGGCTGCTGCAGCGCTTCCTGACCGACGCTGCGACGCTCGGCGCCGACCAGTGTTTCCTGGAGGTGCGCGAATCAAACGCCGGCGCGATCGGCTTGTACACGGCCGAAGGCTTCGTCCCCGTGGCCAGACGCGCGGGTTACTATCCCGCCACTCGTTCCGGCGCAGCGCGCGAAGATGCGCTGGTGCTGCGTCGCGCGTTGCGCAATCCTTGAGTACACATGCCTGATCGATACGACGTCCTGCAGGAACTCGGGCTGCTGCCCGAGTGGCGACTGCGAGCCGACCGCGTTCGCCGCACACACGCGTCCGCGCTCGTGGCGAGCGAGGCTCCGCTCGCGGAGATGGCCGGCGAACGCGCGGTGACGCACTCCGATCGGCGGTCACGGATCGCCGCGCTGGGGTGGTCCGACTTCGCCGGCGACGTTGCATTGTGCGAGGCGTGCACGCTCTGCAAGACCCGCCACCGTACCGTGCCCGGCGTAGGCGACCTTCGCGCCGAATGGATGCTAGTCGGCGAAGCACCGGGCGCAGAAGAGGATGCGAAGGGCGAGCCATTCGTTGGCCAGGCTGGGCGCCTGCTGGACAACATGCTCGTCGCGCTGGGCATGCGGCGGGACAAATACGTCTACATTGCCAACGTGCTCAAGTGCCGCCCACCGGGCAATCGGCCGCCGACGCCAGTCGAGATCGAGGCGTGCCAGCCGTATCTGGATCGCCAGATCGAGTTGATCCGCCCGAAGCTCATCATCGCTCTCGGCAAAAGCGCGGCGAACACGCTGCTCGGCGTCGATGCCACCATCGCGAGCATGCGCGGACGCATCCACCGCTATCGGTCGCTGCCGCTGATCGTGACCTATCATCCTGCCTACTTGTTGCGGAACTTGCCCGACAAGGCGAAGGCGTGGGAAGATCTCTGCCTTGCCCGGGCCACGATGCGCAGGCTGCAAGCCGATGGAGACTTGCAATCGGCGCCGGCGGCCCCCAACTGACGGCGGACGGGAATCGCCCGCTCCGCCACATTCAGGGGAGTTCACCATGCGCAGGTTGTTCGGTTCGACGATGGGTGCAATCGCGGCGATCGGCGTCGTGCTGTCACTTTCCGGTTGCGGTTACAACGACCTGCAGCGACAAGACGAGCAGATCAAGTCGGCCTGGTCCGAGGTTCTCAATCAGTACCAGCGCCGTGCTGACCTGGTGCCCAACCTGGTGGCCACGGTCAAAGGTTACGCCGCGCAGGAGGCGCAAGTCCTGACCGATGTGACCAATGCCCGCGCGAGCGTCGGCAGCATCAAGGCCACGCCGGAACTCATCAACGATCCCGCGGCCTTCGCCAAGTTCCAGGCGGCGCAGGGCCAGTTGCAATCGGCGCTGTCGCGACTGCTGGTCGTCGCTGAAAATTATCCGAACCTCAAGTCGGACCAGAACTTCCGTGACCTGCAGGCGCAGCTCGAGGGAACCGAAAACCGCATCACCGTTGCCCGCAACCGGTACATCAAGTCGGTACAGGAATACAACGTCACGGTGCGTTCGTTCCCGACCAACCTCACTGCGATGCTGTTCAAGATGGACGCCAAGCCCAACTTCGCGGTGGACAACGAAAAGGCGATCTCCGCGCCGCCGACCGTCGATTTCAGCAAGCAACCCGCGGCCGCACCGGCGCCAGCGCCTGCACCGGCCAAGAATTAGCGCTGCGCAGCGCGGCGTGTGGAGCTTGAGCCCCGCGCCATGGTAAGCATGCGTGCACTGGGACGTCTGTTCGCGGTTGCACTGGCCGTTGTCGCAGTTTCGGTCGCCGGCGCAGCAACGTGGGACGTCAACAAGGACGGGTTGCGACCGGTCCCGCCGCTGAGCGGACACGTCACCGATCTCACCGGCACGCTGTCGGCCGGAGATCGCCAGGTGCTGGACGCCAAACTGCGCGATTGGGAGGCCCGCACCACGAACCAGCTGGTGGTGCTCGTCGTGCCGAGCACGGCGCCGGAAACCATCGACGACTACGGGATCCGCGTCGCGGACGCCTGGAAGATCGGGCAGAAGGGCGAGGACAATGGCGCGATATTCATCGTCGCCAAGGACGACAAGCGGATGCGTATCGAAGTCGGCTACGGCTTCGAGGGCGTGCTTACCGATGTAACGTCGCGGCGCATCATCGGTGAATCGGTGGCGCCGCTGTTTTCGCAAGGCAAATTCGCGGCCGGCATCGATGCGGGTGTGGATCGCATCATGAAGGTGGTCGACGACGGCAACCCGCTGCCGCCTGTCGGCAAGACCGCGCGCAAGCCCTCGCGCTCGGGCAACATCGATTTTGGCACGCTGTTCATCGTCATGCTCGTCGCCGTGCCGGTCGTCGGAGGCATCCTGCGTTCGATCCTCGGCAATCTCGGCGGATCGCTGGTCGGCGGCGGCATCGCCGGCGTGGCCGCGTGGTTTGTCGCCGGGTCGCTGCTGATCGCCGGCGTTGCCGGCGTCGTTGCGTTCTTCATCATCCTGTTCTCCGTGCTGGGCGGACGTGGCGGATGGGGCCCCATGGGTGGCGGCGGCATGGGCGGTGGCGGCTTCGGCGGTGGCGGGGGTGGCTTTTCGGGCGGTGGCGGCGGTTTCGGCGGCGGCGGCGCGTCCGGTGGATGGAACTGAAAGCCTAGACATGAACGAACGCAAACCACTTCGCTTCGGTCGACATCTGGTCACCGATCACTGGTCGGCGCGACGGGCGTTCCCGACGACGGTGATGCAGCGGATCGAGGCGGCGATCGGGGACGGTGAACGCAAACATACCGGGCAAGTGCGCTTTGTCGTCGAAGGCTCGCTGCCGATGGGCCAGCTGGTCCGCGGCGAGACGCCGCGCGAGCGCGCCGTCGAAGTGTTCAGCCGCCTGCGAATCTGGGACACCGAGGATAACTGCGGTGTGCTGATCTACCTGCTCATGGCCGATCGGGACGTCGAGATCGTCGCGGATCGGGGCATTCATCGCAAGGTCGGCGACGAGGCATGGCAGGCGATCTGCCGCGGCATGGAGGCGGCGTTCCGGGAGAAGCGCTTCAGCGACGGCGCGGTCGACGGCATCGACGCCATCAACGCGCTGCTGGAGCACCATTTCCCGCGCGCAGGTGCCGGACCGAACGAGTTGCCGGACAGTCCCGTGGTGCTGTGAACCCTTGACCTGAAAGCCTGCTAACGCCCGGGAGTCGGCTTCGGATGTTCGCCGGCGATCAGGTGCAGCAAATCGCCAGCCGCAAGGTTGACCCGGTGGCGCCACATTACCAGCGCCATGGTCCCGGCGACGAACAGGCCGAACAGCACGATCACCGTGTTGGTCGACAGTCCAAGGTAGACGAGCAGGGCGTAGAACGAAAGCATGATCAGTACGCCGATGTTCTCGTTGAAATTCTGGACGGCGATCGAGTGACCTGCACCCATCAGCACATGTCCGCGATGCTGCAGCAGGGCGTTCATCGGCACGACGAAGAATCCGGCAAAGGCGCCGATGAGCGTCATCAGCAGGACCGCGGTCTCCAGGCGCATGACGTAGATCATCGCGGTGACGCCGAGGCCCATCAGGATTCCGAGCGGTAGCACCTTGACCGCGTTGCGCAGCGAGACGAGTTTCGCGGCCGCGACCGCGCCCAGCGCGATGCCGATCGCGACCACGCCCTGCAGGTAGGACGCACGCGACAGGTTGTAGCACAGGTGCGACGCCGCCCAGTCGATGACGATGAACTGCAGCGTTGCGCCCGCACCCCAGAACAGCGTCGTCGTCGCCAGCGAGATCTGGCCCAGCTTGTCGCGCCATAGCAGCGCGCAGCAGTGAACGAATTCGCGGATCAGGAAGATCGGGTTCTTGCTCGGCGCGCGGTGCGCGACCCCGGTGTCGGGGATGTACCAGTTGAACACTGCCGCGATGGCGTAGCTTGCCATGATGACGGCAATCGCGGCCTGCGGCGGCGTGCTGATTCCCGTTTCGATATGCGGAATGTCAATGGCAAGGAGGAATCCGGATACGGGGCCAGCGATGAGGATGCCGCCGAGCAGCACGCCGAGAATGATCGAGGCGACGGTCGTGCCCTCGATCCAGCCGTTGGCGATCACGAGCTGTCTTGCCGGCAGCAACTCGGTGAGTATTCCGTACTTGGCCGGAGAGTACGCGGCCGCACCGAGCCCGACCAGCGCGTACGCCGCGAGTGGGTGCAGGGTGAACAGCATGAGCGAACAGCCGAGGATCTTGATGCCGTTGGTGATCAGCATCACGCGGCCTTTCGGCATGGAGTCCGCAAACGCGCCGACCAGCGGCGCGAGCAGGACGTACGAAATCACGAAGCATTGCTTGAGCGCGGGCGTCATCCACGCGGGCGAGTCGAGGTCGCGCAGCATCTGGATGGCAGCGACGAGCAGCGCGTTGTCGGCGAGCGACGAAAAGAACTGCGCCGCCATGATGGTGTAGAACCCGGCCTTCATTGTCCTCGTGTGCGCGAGTTCTCGCCCTTTCCTCCGTCCCGGCAATGAGTGCCGGGATGCGCGCGCCGCGCATGTGTATAATTGCTTTTGTTCACTCGGCGCAAGCGGCTCGCGCCTTATACCACGTTTCACATCTCTGACCAAACCGGCTGGCGCAGGTTCAATTTCGCGCAGTCATGACTCGCCCGATCCTGGCCCAGATAAATCTTGCCGCGGTGCGTGCCAATCTTGGCATCGCGCGGCAACGCGCCGCGGGCGCGCAAGTGCTGGCGGTGGTGAAGGCCAACGCCTACGGGCACGGACTCCTGCGTGTGCTGCCTGCGCTGGCCGAGGCCGATGGCCTTGCGCTGCTCGAACTCGAGGCGGCCGTCACGCTGCGTGAACAGCATTATGCGCGACGCATCCTCCTGCTCGAAGGATTTTTCGCGTCCGACGAGTTGACCGAGATCGCTGCGCGACGCGTCGCCGTAGTTGTGCACCACACCGATCAAGTGCGCATGTTGGAGGGCGCAACGCTGTCACGGCCGCTCGAAGTGTTCATCAAGGTAAATACCGGAATGAACCGGCTCGGATTCAGACCGGAAGAGGTGCAGGAAACCGCCGAGCGATTGTCGAAGGCAGCCAGCGTCGCCGCGCTACGGCTGATGACCCACTTCGCGCGTGCGGAAGAGGACGATGGGTTGCAGGAACAACTTAAGGTTTTCGAATCCGCGTGCAAGGGGCTGCCGTATCCGCGCTCGGTTGCGAACTCTGCCGGCGTGCTGCGCTTCGATGAAGTCGGTGGCGACTATGTCCGCCCTGGCATCATGCTCTACGGTTCGTCGCCATTTTCGTACGACTCGGCGGAGACGCTGGGCCTCACACCAGCCATGACGCTGCGCAGCGCGCTCATCGCCATCCAGGACATCAAGGCCAACGCCAGCGTGGGTTACGGCGGCGGGTACACCGCGGCGCGCGCGCATCGCATCGGTGTCGTCGCGTGCGGCTATGCCGATGGCTACCCGCGGCACGCCCCCAACGGCACGCCGGTCCTGGTCTGCGGCAAGAAGGTTCGCACCGCCGGTCGCGTTTCAATGGACATGATGACGATCGACCTGACCGATGTGCCGGAGGCGACGATCGGCAGCCCGGTGATACTGTGGGGCGAGGGCTTGCCGGTGGACGACGTTGCGGCCGCGGCAAGCACGGTTGGCTATCAGTTGCTTTGTGGAGTCGCGCAGCGGGTGCCGTGCGTCAGTACGCAAATCGGCAAGGTCGACATCGAACTGTAAACTCGCGGAAATTCAACGTGTACACCGTCGTCACCGGCGCTGCCGGCTTCATCGGCTCGAATCTCGTCAAAGGGCTCAATGCCCGCGGCGAGAAGCGTATTCTCGCCGTCGACAACCTGGAGCATGGCGACAAGTTCCGCAATCTCGTCGATTGCGAGATCGCCGACTACTGCGATCAGGATGAATTTCTTCTGCGTCTTCGCGACGGCGATTTCGACGACGACATCGCGGCCGTGCTGCACCAGGGGGCGTGTTCGGACACGATGGAAACCGACGGGCGTTACATGCTCGCCAACAATTATCGCTATTCGGTGACGCTGCTCGAGCATTGCCAGGACAACGACGTGCCGATGCTCTATGCATCGTCGGCAGCGGTATACGGGGCAAGCCGCGAATTTCGCGAGGATAGGGCCTGCGAATCGCCGCTCAACGTTTACGGCTACTCGAAACTGCTGTTCGACCAATACGTGCGGGCTACGCTGCAAGACCATACGGCGCAGATCGCGGGTTTTCGCTATTTCAATGTCTACGGTCCGCGCGAAGCACACAAGGGCCGGATGGCCTCGGTGGTGTGGCACTTTTTCAATCAGTACCGGCGTTCGGGCAAGGTGCAGCTGTTCGAGGGTTCGGGC
Source organism: uncultured beta proteobacterium (assembly GCA_963726915.1). Classification (GTDB taxonomy): domain Bacteria; phylum Pseudomonadota; class Gammaproteobacteria; order Burkholderiales; family Casimicrobiaceae; genus PALSA-1003. The sequence continues at coordinate 234,070 of CAVSEA010000024.1, read as the reverse complement.
GGCTATTCTGCCGGCGAGCAGTTGCGGGATTTTGTCAGCGTCGACGACGTGGTCGCGGTGAATCTCGACTTCCTCGACCATCCGGACCGCAGCGGCATATTCAATCTCGGCACCGGTACGGCGGCGTCCTTCAATGCGGTGGCAGCGGCGACGATCAACGCCTGTCGCCTCGCGGAGGGCACGGACGCGATGACCTTCGACGCACTGCACCGGGCCGGCGCGATCGAATACGTCGCGTTTCCGCAGGGCCTCGCCGAGAAGTACCAGAGCTTCACGCAAGCCGACGTCGGGCGCCTGCGCGGCGCAGGCTACGCCGCACCCTTGCTGACCGTCGACGAAGGCGTTCCACGCTGCGTGCAAGCGCTCCTTGCACAATCCCAGGTCAACGCATAACATCGCGGCAGCGTTAAGGTACCCGGCCAAGACCGGTGCGCCAGCCGCTGCCTGGGACCAGGCACTTGCCAGGCAATTTTTCCGTTCGGAGGGGATGATGAAAAGATTCGTTCTGCTGCTGGTGATGCTCCTGTTCTCGGCATTCGCGTATGCCGCCGTGAACATCAATACTGCGACCAAGGAAGAGCTCGACGCGCTGCCCGAAATCGGACCGGTCAAGGCGCAGGCGATCGTCGACTACCGCGCCAAGAACGGCCCGTTCAAGACGCCCGAAGACATCATGAAGGTCAACGGGATCAAGGAAGGCACGTTTGGCAAGATCAAGGGCTTGATCTCGGTTACGGGCGCAACGACGCCCCTTGCCGCGACGCCCGCCAAGACGGAAACGAAGGCAGCGCCTGCGGCTCCCGCTGCGCCCCCGCCGGCAGCTGCGGCTCCCGCCGCGCCCGCGGCCAAGACGGCCGCGCCGGCGGCTGCAGCCCCTGCTACCGCTCCGGCTGCCAAGACAGCTGCACCCGCAGCGGCGGCTGCGCCCGCGACCGCAGCACCCGCGGCCAAGGAAGCCAAGATGACCAAGGCGGAGAAGGCCAAGGCGGACAAGGAAGCCAAGGAAGCCGCCGACAAGGACGCCAAGGCCAAGAAGGACGCGAAGGCGCCGGCCGAAAAGACGAGCAAGGAGGCGAAGGCGGCGGAAGAAAAGGCCAAGAAGGACAAGAAGGACGCCGACGCCAAGGCCAAGAAAGAGGCCGACGCCAAGGCCAAGAAAGACGCCAAGGAAGCCGCCGACAAGGACGCCAAGGCCAAGAAGGACGCGAAGGCGGCGGAAGAAAAGGCCAAGAAGGACAAGAAGGCGGCCGATGCCAAAGCCAAGAAAGACGCCAAGGATACGAAGTCCACGGACGCCAAGGCTACGGACGCCAAGACCACAACCACGAAATAGTTGCATGACCATTTCGACAAACCCCGCCCGCGAGGCGGGGTTTGCTTTTCCGAATGGGCATGAGCGCGGCAGACGGCTCTGAGCGCGAAGCGACTCGAACGACCCGCGCGATTGATAGCTCCCTTCGTGCCATGGGTACCACGGCGGGTCGGTTACAATCGGGCTCGCATTTCGTGAAGCTCGTCCCATGTACAAGACGATCGAGGACACGGTAGGCAATACGCCGTTGGTCCGCCTGCAGCGCATCCCCGGCGCGACTTCCAATGTCGTTCTGGCCAAGCTCGAGGGCAACAACCCTGCCGGTTCCGTCAAGGACCGCCCCGCGCTGTCGATGGTGGTGGAGGCGGAGAAGCGGGGACAGATCAAGCCGGGCGACACCCTGATCGAGGCGACATCGGGCAACACCGGCATCGCGCTTGCCATGGCTGCCGCGATGCGCGGCTTTCGCATGGTCCTGGTGATGCCGGAGCACCTCTCGGTCGAGCGGCGCCAGACCATGCGTGCGTTTGGCGCCGAGATCGTGCTCACGCCGAAAGCCGGCGGCATGGAGACCGCGCGCGACGTCGCCGAGCGCATGCGCGACGAAGGACAGGGCGTGATCCTCGATCAGTTCGCCAATCCCGACAATCCGCTGTCGCACTATCGAACAACGGGCCCCGAGATCTGGCGCGATACGAATGGCGCGATTACGCATTTCGTGTCGAGCATGGGCACCACCGGCACGATCATGGGCGCGGGGCGCTACCTGAAGGAGAAGAATCCTTCGATCGCGATCATCGGCTGCCAACCCGATGAGGGCTCGCAAATTCCGGGCATTCGCAAGTGGCCGGAAGCGTATCTGCCGAAGATCTACGACGCAAAACGCGTCGACCGTGTCGAACTCGTTTCGCAGTCCGCCGCGGAGGAGATGGCGCGAAGGCTCGCTCGCGAGGAGGGAATGTTCGTCGGCATTTCATCGGGGGGCGCGTGCGCGGTTGCACTGCGCATCGCGCAGGAAGTCGCCGACGCGACCATCGTTTTCATCGCATGCGACCGCGGCGATCGCTACCTGTCCACGGGTGTGTTCCCGGGTTGAATGCCGCGCGCGGCGACAATGACACCGACGCTCGTATTCGATATCGAGACGATCCCCGATGTCGACGGGCTGCGCCGCTTGCATCGACTGCCCGCGACGCTCGCCGATGCCGACGTCGTCACCTGGGCCCTGCAACAGCGACGGGCGGCCACGGGCGGTGATTTCCTTCAGCTGTATCTGCACCGGGTCGTGGCGATCGCGTGTGCGATGCGCGAAGGCAGCAATTTCCGCGTCTGGTCGCTGGGTGAGGCATCCGATTCCGAACCTGAATTGATCCGCCGCTTCTATGACGGGATCGACCGCTACACGCCGCAACTCGTGTCGTGGAATGGCGGCGGCTTCGACTTGCCGGTCCTGAACCATCGCGCGCTGATCCACGGCGTGACCGCAGCGAAGTTCTGGGACTGGGGCGACGACGACCGCGAATTCAAGTTCAACAGCTACCTCGGCCGCTATCACACGCGGCATCTCGATCTGATGGACGTGCTGGCGATGTATCAGCCCCGCGCCTCGGCCGGCCTCGATGCCATGGCTCGCTTGTGCGGTTTTCCGGGCAAGCTTGGTATCGACGGCAGTCAGGTGCACGCTGCCTTCGCGGCAGGCAGGATCGACGATATACGCCGCTATTGCGAAACCGACGCGATGAACACGTACCTGCTGTACTTGCGCTTTCAGCTCCTGCGCGGAACGCTCACTGCCGGGCAATACGCGTCGGAAATATCGCTCGCGCGCGAGAAGGTAATCGCATCAGGTCAGCCGCACTGGCAGGAGTTCGTCCAGGCGTGGGACGCCAACGCAGCCTAGCAGGCTGTCAAAAAACTACTGCGACGCTTTTCAACAGCCTTTCTTCACGCTTTCAGCATTGGCACGGGCGCGAACCTTCCGCCAAGTGGTTCAGTGGACGGCACCCCCCACCATTTTTCGAGCACCGTTGCGTAGACGCTGCGGAAGTCGATCGCATGGGCTGGGTTGCCGTCAGCGGACAGCCGGTCGAGCGAGGGCTGTTCGCCGTACAGTCCACCTGTGACCCGACCACCCAGCGCGAAATGCACGCTCGACGTGCCGTGGTCGGTGCCGTTGGACAGGTTTTCCTTCGGCCTGCGTCCGAACTCGGCATAGGTGAGGACCAGGGTCTCGTTCCACTTTCCGAGCTCGTCGAGCGCAGCTTTCAGCGCCACGATGCCGCTCGCCAGTTCGCCCAGCAGTCGCGCGTGTGTCGCCGGCTGGCCGGTGTGGGTGTCGAAGCCGCCCAGGGTGACGCGCACGACTGCGACCCCGGCCTGATTGGCGACGACCTGCGCCGCGGTGCGCATCGCGGCGCCGAATCCCGTATTGGGGAACTCCGTTGCAAAGGTTCTGCCGGCGGTCAGGTGTGAGGCGGCCTGCACGATGTCGGCTTCGACCTTGAGGATGTGCTGCAGCGCCTTGTTGCGCGACTGGCCTTCCGGCGTCGCCAGACGTGCCTGGCGCAGGAACTGCTCGGTGTTGTTCATCGCGATCGCGCGCGTGCCGGCACCCGCCAGCGGGCCGAGATCCGGCGATCCGATGATGACGCCATCGGCCGCGAAGCCCGGTGGCGTCGGCGCGCCGCTGAAGGCTCGCGTCAGCCATCCCTCCTGGAGGTACTGCTCGCTGCGCGATGCGGTGTCCCAGATCTCGATCGAGCGGAAGTGCGACAGGTTTGGCTCGGGGTAGCCGACGCCCTGCATGACGGCGAGCTGCTTGTCTTTCCAGAACGGCAGCAAGGGTGCCAACGCCGGATGCAGGCCGATGCTGTCGGACAACGGCAGTGCCTGGTCGCGCGCTATCGCAATCTTCGGACGCAGCGCGTAGTAGGTCGCGTCAGTATAGGGAACGGCCGTATTCAATCCGTCGTTGCCGCCCTTGAGCTCGATCAGCACCACGAGATTGCGGTAGTTCGCGCCGGCCGGCTCCAATGCCCACGCGATATTGGGTGCCAGCCCCGCCATACCCGCCGGTAGCGCGACCAGTGGCGACGTCGCTGCGAGCTTGAGAAAGTGGCGGCGGTCCATGCGTTACTTGAGCTGGTACGACACGTCGAGCACGATGCCGCGCACCATCGCCAGCGGCTCACCGGTCGGATCCGGCACGCCCTGCGGCGCGGTCGCCAGCAATAGCCGCGTGGCGGTAGCGGTGCGCTGCGCCGCGTCCGGCGACGACCCGAATTGCGCCATCCACGCCGCGCTGTCGAACTGCAGGCTGTTGACGCCGCGGTCCATCGCCCGGCGAAAGCGCGCCTGCCGTAACTTGTCCTCGTCCTGGGCGCCGGTCGGCGCGATCGCCTGGCTCGGCATAGTGGCCATCGGCTGCGCATCCATCGCTACCGCCACCGGCTGCATGCCTGCGTCGTCGGTCCGGAACACGCGATCGAGGAACTGCTTGCGCGCCAGCAGGGTACTCGAGTTGATCCACGTTTCCTGGCCGGGCCAGCCCTTCACATTCGGCGGCGAAAACAGGTTCTGTCCCATGCCGGCGGCGGCGACCGCGAACGGCAGCGTATCCGCAGGCTTGAATTCGAACTGCCTGAGCGTGCCGACGACCAGTTCGATCGGCGACTTGATCAGCGTCGCGCGATGCTCGGGCGCATAGAACGCATCCGAGACCAGCAATGCGTGCAGCGCGACTTTGATGTCGTAGCGCGAGTCGCGAAAACGTCGCGCAATACGCGCGACCTCGGCCGCGTCAGGATCCGGCGATACGAATTCGCGCCACAGTTTGCGCGTGATGAATTCGGCGGTCTGCGGCTGCGCCAGCAGGATGTCGAGCACCTGGTCGCCGTCGAGGTTGCCGGTCCGGTCGAGTACCGTCTTGTCGCCGTCGTCGTGAATGAAACGCCGGAACAGGAACTGCCCGGTGCCGCGATCGATGCTCCAGCCGGTGAAGGCGCGTGCCGCTTCCTTGATGTCCTGCTCGGTGTAGTGGCCCTCGCCGAGAGTGAACAGTTCCATGACCTCACGCGCGAAATTCTCGTTGGGCGTTCCCTTGCGGTTCTGCGCATTGTCCAGGTAGACCACCATGGCCGGATCGCGCGCGATGGCGTGCAGCAACTCGCCGAAGTTGCCGAGCGCATTGGCGCGCAGCGTCACGTTCTGCCGATACATCAGTTCGGCCAGCTTCACCTTTTGCTGGCTCGAAACGAAGTGGTTGTGCCAGAACAGGGTCATTCGTTCCGACAGCGGGGAGGGCGTGGCAAGCATTTCGGCCACCCACCAGCCGCGCAAGTCGAGGCCTTCGCGGACCTGCTGTTGCACGAACATCTTCTTTTCGACGTCCGTGGCCTTGTCGCCGGCGCGCGGATAGCGCAAGGCTTCGGTGCTGCCGACCCAGGCTGGCGGCGGGGTGACGGCGGCGGTGCGCGCCTCCGCCAGCAGCTTGCGCGCGGCGTCCTCGCGTGTCATGCGGGCAAAGCGCTCGACCTCCGCCTGGGTGGCGCCGAAGCCGGTGCGGTTCAGCAAGTGGCGCGCATCGTCGTAACCGAGCGCAGGTCCAGGCGCGGGCGTGCCGAACGCCGATGTCGCGACTACAGTCGCGCAGACTGCGAGCAGTACTCGTCGGAACGCGTTGCAGCGCATGGAGGCTCCGGGTATGTCCTGGCACAGCAACAACGCGTCAGTGTAGCCGCGTGTTGACGGGGCCGGCATCGCCGGTTGTAACAGCGTGCTACAGCTGGAACGTCCCGCGTCCGAATTCGATCACCCGGCCCGATACGAAGATGCGACCCGTCTCGTCGACGCGTAGTCCAAGGTGGCAGGTCCGTCCCACCGCCTGGCCCTGGGTCAGGGACAGGGACTGCGGCAGCAGCGCCCCGGTGGCGACCAGCCATCCGCCGAGATTGGCGCAGGCCGAGCCGGTGCCCGGGTCCTCGACCACGGCGCCGTGCTTCGGGAAAAAGAAGCGGCAAAGCACTTTACCGGGGCCGTCGGCGGCCCAGACGTACGCCATCGACCGCGTGCCCCCGCCGGGCAGTGCGACGCTGCCATGTGCCGCGAGTCCTGCCGCATCCGGCGCTGCGCGGCGAACCGCATCCGCGCTGGCGAGCGGAATCACCAGTTGCTCGCTTCCGGTGTCGACCCAAAGCGGTGTCGCGCCCAGATCGGCGTCGACCAGTCCCAGCATGGCGGCGACGTCGCCGCGGGTTGCAGGCAGTTCGCGCGTGCGCGGTGCCTTGGCCTGCAAGGTCCATCGAGCGCCGTCCGCCGTCACTGGCACGACACCGGCGATCATCTCCAGCGTCACCGCATCGCCCGCGCCTTCGAGCTCACGCACGACGTGCGCGCTGCCCAGCGTCGGATGCCCGGCGAAGGGCATTTCGAAGGTGGGCGTGAAAATCCTCACTTGCGCGTTCGCGCTGGCGGAGGGCAGGATGAATGTCGTCTCGGACAGGTTGAATTGCAGCGCGATGGCTTGCATCGTCGCATCGTCCAGCCCCCTGCCATCTTCGACTACCGCGAGCGGATTGCCGCCGAGGCGCTCTTCGGCGAAAACGTTGACGATACGATAGGCGTAGCTCTTCATGCAGCGGCTCCTCAGGCGATAGGTGCGGATTCCCCGTGCTCGACTGCGGTCAGCAGATCGCGTGCGAGCACCTGAAGTCCGGCCGGCGACATATCGAGTACGTCGACGTCGAGACCATGTTGAACCGACGAGAAATTCGCCAGGAGCGAACGTGCGTACAGCGGGTCGTAGTGACGTTCGAGCAGCTCGCCGACCAACGTGTCCCAGTCGCCCTCGGTCGCCAGTGCGGCCCAGCGGGCGAGCGTGGCCTTCCCATGCAGCGGCGCCAGGGGTCGCAACCGCTGCTCGAGTTGCGCGTCATCGGCGATGAAGTGCCCGTAGTCCTGCTTGAGCAGTTCGATACGCCGGGCCAGCGCGGTCCGCAACGTCAGGGCGCGGCCCGCGCGCATCGCCGCTAGCAGCGCGTCGGGCAGCTGCACGACGCCCACGCGCCGGCTTTCGGATTCGACGAACACCGGGCGCGCCGGATCGAAATATTCCAGGCGATCGTGCAGCGCGCTTTCGAAGGCTTTCTGCGATGGCTGCGCTGCCCCGGGAATGCCGCCGAGCAGCGATCCGCGGTGGCACGCCAGCGCTTCTAGGTCGAGCGTCTGCGCGCCCGCGGTTGCCAGCGCATGGATGAGGCGGCTCTTTCCGGAACCCGTGAGGCCGCACACGACGACGAAATCGAAGCGTGCGGGAAGCGCCTCCAGCCGCAACACGACGTGCCTGCGATACGCGCGATAGCCGCCGTCGAGCTGCATCGCACGCCAGCCGATTTCGTTGAGGATGTGCGCGAGCGCGCGACTGCGCTGGCCGCCACGCCAGCAGTAGATCAGCGGACGCCATTCGCGGGGCTTGCCGGCGAAATCGGTCTCGAGCATGCGCGCGATGTTGCGCGAGACCTTGGCGGCACCGAGACGGCGAGCCTCGAAAGGCGAAGTCGCGTACAGCGTGCCGATTTGCGCGCGCTCGACATCGTCGAGCACCGGATGGCTGGTCGCGCGCGGCAGGTGGTCGAGCGCGAACTCGGCGGGACTGCGCACGTCGATGCGGTCCGCGAATTCGGCGAGTGTGGCGACATCGACCCGCAGCGCGTTGTCGCGGCGTTCGCTCATCCTGCCTTTCCGGGCGCGCCGAGCAGCGGCTTCAATACGCGCCACACATTGTCGAGCAATTTCGGTTGCGCCGCCTGGACGGGATGGATGCGATCGGGCTGGAACATCGCTTCGTTGTCGGCAAAGCCCTCGAACAGAAACGGAACAAGCGCGGTCTTGCGCGCCGCGGCGATGTCCGCGAAGCTTGCATCGAAGCGTCGAACATAGGCGGGTCCGTAGTTGGGCGGCAGGCGCATGCCGACCAGCAATACGCGCGATCCCTGCGCCTGTGCGGCGGCCGTCATCGCATCGAGATTCTGTCGCATCGCGTCGATGCTGCCCCCGCGCAAGCCGTCGTTGCCGCCGAGCTCGATGACGGTGATCGCGGGGCGATGCTGCGCCAGCAGCGCGTCGAGCCGGGCGCGACCGCTCGCGGACGTGTCGCCGCTGATGCTCGCATTGAACACCGTGTGCGCATAGCGTTCGGACACGAGCCGGCGCTGCAACAGTGCCGGCCAACCCGCATCGGCGGGAATACCGTAACCCGCCGAGATGCTGTCGCCGAGGATCAGGATGACCGGGGCCGTCGCCGCGGTGGCCAACGCGGGCCACGCGCAAAGCAGCGCGCAGAAGAGGAGTATCAGGCGGCGAAGCATGGTGGCTTGCGTCAGGTGACTGCCGTCATCTTAGCAGGCGCATTTACCGCGCTTCATTCCATGGCGGCAATGCTGAACAGGGGCTCGATCTCGCGCACCGGTACAATGCGATGCCGTGCCTTGCGTTGCCTGGCTGCGGCCCAACCTGCACTCCATGAACGATACCCGAGCCATCCATACCGGCGCCGTGATCCGCGCCAGCAATCTGAGCAAGCGCGTGCAGAGTGGCGACTCGCCGCTGACCATACTCGACGCGGTGAGCTTCGACGTGCCGGCCGCCGCGTCGGTCGCCATCGTCGGTGCGTCCGGGTCGGGCAAAACCACGCTGCTGGGCCTGCTCGCGGGACTCGACCGGCCGACCTCGGGCGAGGTGTGGCTCGGCGACACCGCGCTCAACGACCTTTCGGAGGATGCGCGCGCTGCGCTGCGCCAACGCTGGCTGGGCTTCGTGTTCCAGTCGTTTCAATTGCTGCCGGCGCTTACCGCCCTCGAAAATGTCATGCTGCCGCTCGAGCTCGCCGGCGCGCCGGACGCCGCCTCGCGTGCGCGCCAATGGCTGGCGCGGGTGGGGCTGGCGGCGCGCGTGACGCACTATCCCAAGCAGCTGTCGGGCGGCGAGCAGCAGCGCGTGGCCATCGCGCGTGCATTCTCCGGCGAACCCAGGGTGCTCATGGCCGATGAGCCCACCGGCAATCTCGACGGCGCAACCGGCGCGGAAGTCGCCGAGCTGATGTTCGAGCTGAATCGGGAGCGCGGAACGACGCTCCTGCTGGTCACGCACGACGTCACGCTCGCGTCGCGTTGCAGCCGCCGGCTGTCGCTGGCGGGAGGCAGGCTGGTCGCGGACGAAACGACGCGCGAGGGTGCTCGGTGAACACGCTTCGCCTTGCACTGATCATGTTGCGTCGGGATTGGCGCGCCGGCGAGCTTACGGTGCTGTTCGCGGCGCTGGTCCTGGCGGTCGCGAGCGTCGGTACCGTCGGCTTTTTCACCGACCGCGTCAAAGGAGCGCTGACGCGACAAGCAAACGTCCTGCTTGGCGCAGACCTGCTGCTGTCGGGTGACCGGCCCCTGCCGGAGGACTATGCGCGCGAAGCGCGCGCGCGGCGGCTCGACGTCGTTCCCGTCATCCGTTTCAACAGCATGGTCCAGCCCGACGAGCGGCCGGGCGGTGGCGATGCGGTGCTCGCCGACGTCAAGGCGGTCGGGCCGGGCTATCCCCTGCGCGGCGCGATCACGCTCGGCGACGCGTCCGATCCCGCGGGGCGCGTCGCGAGCGGCATCCCCGCGTCCGGCCAGGCCTGGATCGATAGCCGCCTTGCCGCGCGGCTTGATGTGCGCGAAGGCGCGCGGCTGGTCGTCGGCGAAGCGACGCTCACGGTCGCCGCGATCGTGCAGCAGGACCCCGAGGTCACCGGCGGATTGTTCACGCTGGGGCCCAGGTTGCTGATGAACATCGACGACGTTGCCGCGACGAAGCTTCTGCAGCCCGGAAACCGGGCGACATGGCGGCTGCTCGTCGCGGGCACCGCCAGCGATGCGTACCGCGACTGGGTCAAGGCCCGGCTGGAGCGCGGACAGCGCATCGAGTCGATCCGCGACCTGCGCCCCGAGGTCAGGCAGACCCTCGAGCGCGCGGAACAATATCTCGGACTCGCTTCGCTGGTCGCCGTGATCCTCGCCGCGGCTGCGGTCGCGCTGGCGGCCTCGCGCTATCTCCGGCGCCACCTCGACGCGGCAGCGATGATGCGCTGCCTGGGTGCGGGCGAACGAAAGATCCTCGGGCTGTTTTCGCTGCAGTTTGTCGTCCTGGGCATCGGCGCGAGCCTGGTCGGTTGCGTGCTTGCGCTGGGCGGTCAGCAACTGCTCGTGATCCTGCTCGGATCGATGGTTCGCGCCGACCTGCCTCCGCCGGGTCCGTGGCCCGCCGTCGCGGCGTTTGCCACGGGCATCGTATTGCTGCTGGGGTTCGCGTTGCCGCCGCTGGTCGCGCTTGCCCGCGTGCCACCGCTGCGCGTCCTTCGCCGCGATCTCGGCCTGCCGCGAGCGGGCGGGGTGCTGGCGTACGCGCTCGGCGCCGCGACCGTCGCTCTGCTCATCGCGGCGCAGGCGCAGGATGCGAAGATGGCGTTCATCATGATCGGCGCCATCGCGGCCGTGCTCGCCACCGCCGCGTTGATCGCGCGCAGCCTTGTCGCCGCCCTGCGCGTGTTACCGCAGCGCGGCTACAGTTGGCGCTATGGACTCGCCAATCTGCGCCGCCGTCCGCTGGGTGCGAGCATGCAGATCGGTGCGTTGGGACTGGGCATGATGGCGCTGCTGTTGCTGACGCTGGTTCGCGGCGACCTGATGCAAAGCTGGCGGGCGAGTCTGCCTGCCAACGCGCCCACCGCATTCCTGATCAACGTGCTGCCCGTCCAGGTTGCCGGTGTGCGCGCGCTGCTCAAGCGTGAGCTGGCAGTCGACGCAGTGTTGTATCCGATGGTGCGTGGGCGGCTGGTCGCAATCAACGACGTTCCTTTCGATCCGGCGAGTCTGCCCGACGAGCGCGCGCGACGACTCGGCGAGCGCGAATTCAACCTGTCGTCGGTGGCCAGTTTGCCCGCCAGCAACACGATCGTCTCCGGGCAGTGGTGGAAGCCGGGCGAAGTCGGCGGCATGTCGCTCGAAGACGGCATCGCGGAAACGCTCAAGATCAAGCTCGGTGACACCTTGACCTGGGACTTTGTCGGCACGCGCCTCAGCGCCAAGGTGACCAGCCTGCGCAAGGTGGCGTGGGACAGCTTCCGCGTCAATTTCTTCGCGGTATTCCCGCCGGGTGTACTCGACGCCATGCCGACCACGCACATTGCCGCGGTGCGCGTACCCGACGGGAAGACGACCTGGCTGACGCCGCTGCTGCGCGAGTTCCCCAACGTCCTGGTCATCGACGTCGGCGAAATCCTGCATCAGGTCCAGGCCATCATCGAGCAGGTCGCGCGCGCGGTCGAGTTCGTGTTCCTGTTCACGCTGCTCGGAGGCATTCTCGTGCTGGAAGCCGCGATCACCGTGACGCAGGACGAACGCCGCTACGACGCAGCGATATTACGCACCCTCGGCGCGAGTCAGCGCCAGCTCACCGCGGCGCAGGTGACCGAGTTTCTGGCCATCGGCGGATTGGCCGGCACGCTCGCCGCCGCCGGTGCGACGATCGTCGGCTACGTGCTTGCCGATCGCGTGTTCCAGATTCCGTTTCACTGGAATCCGTGGCTATGGGCGATCGGCATCGTCGGCGGCGCCGTCGGCGTGGCGATCGCGGGCTGGTTCGGCACGCGCAGCACCTTGCGGCAGCCGCCGCTGACGGTGCTGCGTCAGCTTGCCTAGCGTGATCCCAGCGCGGTTTCTCGCCCCAGCAGCCGCGCTACTGCAAAGAGCATGAGCACAGTAAGCGCCAGCGGCATGGCGGCACTCTGCAGCCAGTCGAGCGCGGGAATCGCATCGCCGCGCAGCGCGCGCGACAGCAGCGTGTATTGCGCGGAGACGGGCGCCCACAGCAACCATGCCGGCTCCCGCTTCTGCAGGAACAGCTGGATCACCGGCAGCATGCTGACGATGAACAGCAGCACCGACACGTTGGCCTGCGCTTCCTTGAGCGTGCGCCCGCGCGTGCCGACGTACAGCAGCGCCGCGGGCAGCATCGCCATCAGTGGCGCCAGAATGACCAAAAACCGCAGGAGTTCGGTGGCGCCGAACAGGAAGGGAACGCCAACCGCGGGCAGTGGCGCGAAGTTGAGCGTCAGGTAGAAGCCGGCCAGTGTAAGCAACACGACCAACGCGTCGAAAGCGACGATCGCCAGCCATTTGCCGGTGACAATCTCGAGCGGCGCCAACGGTGTCGCCAGCAGCGGTTCCAGCGATCCGCGCTCGCGTTCGCCGGCGGTCGAGTCGAGCGCGAGCGCCATGCCGCCCATCAGCGCGGCGAACAAGCCGTAATACGCGACCAGGAACAGGATCAGCGCGCCGGATTGCTGCGGCGTGGCCAGGTCGACACCTTCGATCTCCAGCGGCAGTGCAACCTGCGGCACGATGCCGCGCAACAGCAAGCGCTGCGTACCCCATTGGCGGTTGTATGCGCGCAGCGCCGCTTCGGCTGCCTCGATGGACGCGCGGGCCCGATCGCGCGAGCGATCGTAGACCAGCCGCACGGTTGCCGCCTTCCCGGCGGCCACATCGGCCTCGAACGATTCATCGATGACCAGCGCAACGTCGAGTTCGCCGTTGCGGATCCTGGTTTCGTAATCGCGCGGCGCGGGCTGCACGACGATCTGCTGGCGCTCCAGGAATGCGACCAATGCCGGCGCATGGTCGGCACCAAGTACAGGCAGCTTGAGCTCGCGCCCACGCTCGGCCTGAGTGGACGCCATGTTCAGGATCAGCGTCAGGAACAACGGTCCTGCGGCGATGGACGTAAGCAGCGTGACCATCATCGCACGGCGATCGCGCAGCGTGTCGATCAGTTCCTTCAGCGTTACGGTGAGGATGCGATGCATGGCGTGTCTACGCGGCCAAGCCTTCACCCGAGCCCAGCAGCGAAACGAACGCTTCCTCGAGCGTTGGTCGGCGCGCCTGTTCGAGCAACTGCGCCGCGGTTCCGCTCGCGATGACCCGGCCGTGACCGATGATCACGATCGTGTCGCACAGCGCGCTGACCTCCTGCATCACGTGCGTCGAAAACAGAATGCACTTTCCCGCCGCGCGCAATCCGTGCAGCAGGTCGCGCAGGCTGCGGATACTCATGATGTCGAGGCCGTTGGTGGGTTCATCCAGAAGCAATGTCGCGGGATCGTGCACGAGCGCTCGAGCGATGGCGACTTTCATGCGTTCGCCGTGCGAGAAGCCCTGCGTACGCCGATCCGCAAGTTCACCCAGTCCCAGGCCCGAGAACAGCAGGTCGATGCGCGCGTCGAGCGCCGTCCCCGACATGCCATGCAGCCGGCCGTAGTAGCGCACGTTCTCGCGCGCGGTGAGCCGTGTATACAGCCCGCGCGCATCGGACAGCACGCCGATGCCGGCACGTACGCGATAGCGATCACGGACGATATCGAGACCGTCGATGATGGCGCTGCCTGCGTCCGGCGCCACCAGCGTCGACAGCATGCGCTGGAGCGTGGTTTTTCCTGCGCCGTTCGGTCCCAGCAGGCCGGTGATCGCCCCATCCGCGGCAAGGAAACTGACGCCATCGACCGCGGCTATCTCGCGCTTGCGGCCGAAGCGCTTGACCAGTCCGTCGGCGGCGATCATTGCGTCTGCAGCAGCGAGGCGAACAGCGGCGGTCGCGTACTGGCCGCGAAGTGGTCGAGGCACGACTGCGGCAGCGCCTCGAATCCGCCGTCGTCGATGAATTTCTCGATCAAGCGCGGTGCGCAGGCGTGCGGCGAGACGATGTGGCCATAGCCGGCGGCGACGACGTTCCGGCTGTTGGGCAGCGTCGCCGCCACTTTCTTGCCGTTGCCGGGCGGTGTCACCGGGTCGAGCCCGCCGGAAAGAATCAGTACCGGCGTGTCGCTTACGAGAGGTGAGTTGAAATCCGGTGGCAAGGCCGGGCGCGGCCAGCCTTCGCAGGCGGCCAGGTTGCGCTGCGCGAGCGATGGTGCACGCAGGGCCGGGAACGTCCTGCTGGCCTCGGCGGCGGTGATTCGCGGCGCGTCTTCGGCGCACGTGACGGCGAAGTGCAGCGCCTGATTCACCGTGCGACCGACGTCGTCGGTCACGACCAGCGATGCGGCAGCCAGCGGACCATAGTCGCCCGCCTGTGCCCGTGCGAGCAACGGCGGGACGAGGCTGGCAAATTCCGGCACGTAGATCAGTGCATGCAGCGCGCCGACGACGTGGTCGAAATCAAGCGGTACTTCACGGCGCGTTCCGGTACGCGGGTCGTCGACGGCGACGCGGCGTCCGGCGCCCAACCCGGTCCGGATCGCGGCCAGCGTCGCGTTGAGATCGGGAAACGCGCGCTGGCAGGACGCCTGTTCGGCGCACGCGGCAAACAACTGCGCCAGGGCAGCGTCGCGACTCGTCCAGACATCGAGACTGACGCGCAGATCGGGCGGCGCGACGCCGTCGAGCACCATCGCTCGCACCTGCTGCGGGTGGCGCCGCAGATACTCCTGCGCGACCCGCGTGCCATACGATCCGCCCCAGAGATTGATCCGGTCGTAACCGAGCGCTTGTCGGACAGCGTCTATATCGGCGACGAACGCGGAGGTGTTGTATTGCGCGAGGTCCGCGCTGCCGGCCGCCCGGATCTCCCGCAGGCAACGGCGCGCGGCGTCGGCCACGTCGACATCGCCAAGTTCGTCGAGAGCGTCGCGCTGATCCAGCGAGGCGCAGCGCAATGGAGTGGATTTGCCCGTGCCCCGCGGATCGACGAGCACGATGTCGCGGTTGCGCCGTACGCCGCCCAGCATGCCGGCGAGAGGCACCAGTGCCGCCGCAGACTGGCCGGGCCCGCCCGCGAGCATGAACAGCGGATCGGGCTTCGGGCTCAGCGTGTTTGCCGGCAGTACCGCAATCGCGATCGAGATCTTGCGCCCGCCCGGCGACGATCGATCCTCGGGCACCTCGATGCTGGCGCAACGCGCGGCAGTCGTGAGTTTGGGCAGGCGGCAATCGGTCAACGCGATGTGCGGCGCTGGGCTCCGCTCGCCGCAGGCGACGAGCAGGCAGGCCAACAGCGGTGCAAGCCGCGTACCTCGCATCAGGATTCGCCGCATTTCGGCGAGGCGATTGCGCATGCTTGAATGGTAGCAGACGTCACCGCGACGCGTGGTTCGAGTCGACACAGGATTGTGCGGCTGCGGTGGACACGAGGATGTTCGATTCCTATACTGCGCTCTCGCCATCCGTCACCCTCATGTCACACGACCCCCTCGAGCCTGGCATCGTCACGGATTTCCGCGGGCGATTGACGTATTCCGGCTACCTTTGCCTGGACACGTTGCTCGGATCGCAAAAGCCGCTATCCGGAACACCGACGTCGGCCCCGCGCCACGACGAGATGCTGTTCATCATCCAGCACCAGACGTCCGAGCTGTGGATGAAGCTGATGATCCACGAGCTGAAATGGGCGATTGGATTCGTGCGCGCGGATCAACTCGACGCATGCTTCAAGATCCTGTCGCGGGTCAAGTTGATCCAGACGCAGCTGTTCGAGCAATGGGCCGTGCTCGAGACACTCACGCCGTCCGAGTACGAGGCGTTTCGACCCGTGCTCGGCAATTCGTCGGGGTTTCAATCCGCGCAGTACCGGGCGATCGAGTTCCTGCTCGGCAACAAGGATGCGGCGCTGCTCGAGGTCTTCCGCCATGACGCGTCGACCTACGCGGAACTCGAGGCACTGTTGCGGGCACCTTCGCTGTACGACGAGTACCTGCGCCATCTCGCTCGTCGCGGCCTGCCGGTGCCGCGCGAATGCATCGAGCGCGACTTTGCGCAGTCGCATCAACGTAATGCGGCGCTGGTGGCCGTGTTCAAGACGATCTATGAAGATACGCAACGATACTGGGATGCCTACGAAATGGCGGAAAAGCTGGTCGATGTCGAGGAGAGTTTTCAGCTCTGGCGCTTCCGGCACCTGAAAACAGTCGAGCGCATCATCGGGCACAGGCAGGGTACCGGTGGATCGAGCGGCGCAGCCTTTCTCAAGCGCGCGCTCGAGCACTCGTTCTTTCCCGAGTTGCTCGATGTGCGAACCGTGATTGGCGGTTGATGAACGCGCACGCCGATATGTCGGCGCCGCCGGCGACGGCGATCGAAGCCGCGGTGGCAACCCTTGGCCCAGGGCCGCTGGCCGCGCGTGGCCTGGCGCAACACATCGCACCCTTGTTTTCCCGCGTCCTTCGACGCAGTCCGCGGGAAATCTATCTCGCCAACCACTCGCTCGGGCGCCCGCTCGACGCCACCGCCGCCGACGTCATGGAAGCCGTCGTCTTGTGGCAGATGCGGATGGGACAGGCGTGGGACGACTGGACGATCGAAATGAACGCGTATCGGAGCCGCCTGGCGACACTGCTCGGCGCGCCGCGCTCGGACTGCATCGTACCGAAGACCAGCGCCGGGCAGGGGTTGCGCGCCGTCCTGAATACCTACGACACCGTCCCGCGCGTAGTGGCTACTCGTGGCGAATTCGACTCGATCGATGTGATTCTGCGTCAATACGCAAGACGCAATCGGATCCATCTGCGCTTCGTCGAACCGCGCGACGGCGGACGCTTTGCCGCGGAAGACCTGCTGTCTGCAGTGCATGCCGGCGCCGACCTGCTCGTCGTGTCGCAGGTCGTGTTCAATACGGGGCAAGTCCTGCCACAGCTTCCCGCGTTGATCCAGGCAGCGCGCCAGGCCGGCGCCAAGGTGCTGGTCGATGTCTACCATTCGCTCGGCGTCTTTCCGGTCGATATCGCCGCGCTGGATGCGGATTTCGCGATCGGCGGCAGCTACAAGTATCTGCGCGGTGGACCCGGGGCATGCTTTCTGTATTTGCATCCGCGGCATCTCGACGGCAGCCTCACGACACTCGACATCGGCTGGTTCGCGAAGAAGGAACCGTTTAGCTACCTTCGGCCGGACCCACTGCAATTGGCCGAGGGCGGCGATGCATTTCTCGAGTCGACGCCACCGATCCTGACCTGGTACCAGGCGCGCGCAGGCCAACGCCTGATCCTGGGTCTTGGCGCGGCGCGGCTTCGCGCCTATACGTTGGCGTCGCTGCGCGTACTGGTCGATCGGCTGCGCGAAGGCGGTGTTCCGGTGACGGGTGGCGATGCGCAGTCCGGCGCCTTTTGCGTCGTCGACTTTGGCGCCATGGCTGATGGTGCCGCAGCGCGATGCGCTGGCGCGCTCGCCGCGCGCGGACTCGTTTGCGACGCGCGGGGGCCCGGGCTTCGACTATGTCCGGATATCCTGACTACCGACGACGAATTGCAGCGCGCAGCCGAATTGGTGATCGAGGAATTCGTCAGGCTTTCCGCGTAATCATCGTCACCAGTGCCACCAGGATGGCGATGAATATCGCGGCACCGAGCAGCCCTGCGACGATCACGTGGACCGGCTTGATCGTCACCATGTCGTGCTCGCCGGCGGCCTTCCTGCGGATCCCCAGGAAGCTCGAGAACACGGCGGCCAACACGCGCAGAAATCCGGCGCTGGGAGCTGCGCGTTCTGTGCTCGCGGGCACCGCGACAACGTCACGATCGGGCGGCTTCATGGACGTCAGCGGCCTGGCGGTTTGTGCCGCAGGGGATTCACGACTACGATGCTAGCACGCTGAACCTCAAGTCGAAAACGGGTCCGCGTCGCGCTGGAAATGTCTTGAAATTGCGGTGAAATTCCCCATCTAAGGAACCAATCGAAGCTTCTCGAGGAATTAGCATGCGGATGGACAAACTGACGACCAAATTCCAGCAGGCGCTCGCCGACGCGCAGAGCCTGGCACTGGGCAACGACAGCGGATTCATCGAGCCGCAGCACCTGCTGTCCGCGCTGCTCGACCAGGAGGACGCGGGTACCGGTTCGCTGCTGTCGCGCGCTGGGGTCAATGTCCCTGCGCTCAAGACGGGCCTCGCCAAGGCCATCGCGCGCCTGCCCAAGGTCGAAGGCCAGGGCGGCGAAATCAGCGTCTCGCGCGATCTGGGCAACCTGCTCAATCTCACCGACAAGATCGCGACCAAGCGCGGCGACCAGTTCATCGCCAGCGAATTGTTCCTGCTGGCGCTGGCCGAAGACAAGGGCGACGTCGGCAGGCTGCTGAAGGAGCATGGCCTGACGAAAAAGGCGCTCGAAGCGGCGATCGAGACCGTGCGCGGCGGCGGCGGCGTCGACTCGCAGGAGGCGGAGGGCCAGCGCGAAGCGCTCAAGAAATACACGATCGACCTTACCGAGCGTGCGCGTCTGGGCAAGCTCGACCCGGTGATCGGGCGCGACGATGAAATCCGGCGCACGATCCAGATCCTGCAGCGCAGAACCAAGAACAATCCGGTGCTGATCGGCGAGCC
The DNA here is from genome assembly GCA_963726915.1 of uncultured beta proteobacterium. Lineage (GTDB taxonomy): Bacteria > Pseudomonadota > Gammaproteobacteria > Burkholderiales > Casimicrobiaceae > PALSA-1003. Next base: position 215,366 of record CAVSEA010000024.1, on the reverse strand, counting down.
CGGCGTCGGCAAGACCGCCATCGTCGAGGGGCTGGCGCAACGCATCGTGAATGGCGAGGTGCCGGAAACGCTCAAGAACAAGCGTGTGCTGTCGCTCGATATGGCGATGCTGCTCGCCGGGGCCAAGTATCGCGGCGAATTCGAGGAGCGCCTCAAGGCGGTGCTCAAGGACATCGCCGCCGACGAGGGCCAGACCATCGTTTTCATCGACGAGCTCCACACGATGGTCGGCGCCGGCAAGGCCGAGGGCGCCATCGACGCCGGCAACATGCTCAAGCCGGCGCTCGCGCGCGGTGAACTTCATTGCGTCGGCGCGACTACGCTCGACGAGTACCGCAAATACATCGAGAAGGATGCAGCGCTGGAGCGGCGCTTTCAGAAGGTGCTTGTAGGTGAGCCCAGCGTCGAGTCGACCATTGCGATCCTGCGTGGCCTGCAGGAACGTTACGAAATCCACCACGGCGTGGAGATTACCGACCCGGCGATCGTCGCAGCCGCGGAACTGTCGAATCGCTACATTACCGACCGGTTCCTTCCCGACAAGGCGATCGACCTGATCGACGAGGCCGCCGCGCGCATCAAGATGGAAATCGACTCGAAGCCGGAAGTCATGGACCGCCTCGAGCGGCGCATGATCCAGCTCAAGATCGAGCGCGAGGCCGTCAAGAAAGAGAAGGACCCGGCGTCGAAAAAGCGCCTGGACCTGATCGAGCAGGAAATCGCCAAGCTCGAGCGCGAGTACGCCGACCTCGACGAAGTGTGGCAGGCCGAAAAGGCGCAGGTCGTCGGCACGCAGCACATCAAGGAGGAGATCGACAAGGTCAAGCTCGCGATGGAAGAGGCCAAGCGCAAGGGCGACTGGCAGAAGGTGAGCGAGCTGCAGTACGGCAAGCTTCCGCAGCTCGAGGCGCAATTGAAGAAGGCCGACAAGAAGCTCGCCGGCGAGCAAGCCAAGAAGCCGCAGTTGTTGCGCACGCAGGTCGGCGCCGAAGAGATCGCCGAAGTCGTGTCGCGTGCCACCGGAATCCCTGTATCCAAAATGATGCAGGGCGAACGCGAAAAGCTGTTGCAGATGGAGGACGCGCTGCACAAGCGCGTCGTCGGTCAGGACGAGGCGGTGCGCGTGGTCTCGGACGCGATCCGGCGTTCACGCTCGGGCTTGTCCGATCCGAACCGTCCCTACGGCTCGTTCCTGTTCCTCGGACCGACAGGCGTCGGCAAGACCGAACTATGCAAGGCGCTGGCCGCATTCCTGTTCGACTCGGAATCGCACCTGATCCGCATCGACATGTCCGAGTTCATGGAAAAGCACTCGGTCGCGCGGCTGATCGGGGCGCCGCCGGGTTATGTCGGCTACGAGGAGGGTGGCTATCTCACCGAGGCCGTACGACGCAAGCCGTACAGCGTCATCCTGCTCGACGAGGTCGAAAAGGCGCACCCGGACGTGTTCAACGTCCTGCTGCAGGTGCTCGACGACGGCCGCATGACCGACGGACAGGGACGCACCGTCGACTTCAAGAACACGGTCATCGTGATGACGTCGAACCTGGGTTCGCAGATGATCCAGCAGATGCAGGGCGACGACTACGGCGTGATCAAGCTGGCGGTGATGGCCGAGGTCAAGACGCAGTTCCGGCCCGAGTTCGTCAACCGCATCGACGAGATCGTCGTGTTTCACGCGCTGTCGGAAAAGAACATCGCCTCGATCGCAAAGATCCAGCTGCAGAGCCTCGAAGCGCGGCTGGCCAAGCTCGAGATCAAGCTCGATGTCACGCCGGCGGCGCTGGCCAAGGTCGCCGACGCCGGCTTCGATCCGGTCTATGGCGCGCGGCCGCTCAAGCGCGCCATTCAGCAGGAAATCGAGAACCCTTTGGCGAAGGAAATCCTGGCCGGGAAGTTCGCGGCGGGCGATACCGTGCACGTCGCGGAAAAGAACGGCACGCTCGTGTTCGCCAAGCGCTGAAGCGAGGGCCACGCGACCTTCGTGAAGACAGCGCGGGCGGCCATGGCCGCCCGCGCGCTTGAGTCCGCCTGCGCCGTCCCCTCAGTAATAGGGGACTTGCCGGCATGCCATCCGCTGCTGGAACGCCCTGAGCGAGCGGCCAAAGGCCCGCCTCGATGCCGCGCGGACAGCCGCCAGGACACGCCCGGCCGGCTGGGGCGCCGGTGTCAGCCGAAACAGCGAGTCTTCCTCGGCGGCGACGACCGTACGGCCGCTGCGGTCGATCTCGAAGCGCATGCCCTTGACCAGTACGACGTCGCGCGGGTCATTTTCGAGCGTCACCCACAGGCAGCCGCTGTCGACGCTGATGATCGTGCCGTCGGCGCCGTCGAGGATGAGGCTGCCTCGCCGGGGGAGGAAGGTACTGCGCGTGCGGGGTTTCGGTGTGAAGTCGAATGGCATGGTGTTTCTCCTTTTCAATGCATATAATGCATGCATCTCGTCTTGGATCCCGACCCGAACTGACACGGTTGGTGAGATGGATTATCGGCGTCGAAGCTGGGCGCTTCAAACGAAAACGACGCATTGCTTGCATGAGTATTTGGAATGGATAAATGGGGCGCGACGCCGGCGCGGCTGCCGTCGCTCGACCTGCTCAAGGGCTTCGATGCCGCGGCGCGACACCTGTCGTTTACGCGCGCGGCACAGGATCTGTTCGTCACGCAGTCGGCGCTTTCCCGGCAGATCCAGACGCTCGAGGAGCAGCTTGGCGTGCCCCTGTTCGAGCGGCGACATCGCGAGCTCAGGCTGACCGATGCGGGACAGGTTCTGCACGCGACGGCGAAGGCTGTGCTCGAGCAGCTGACGCAGGCGATCGGCAAGATCCACCGCGAGCAGACTGCGCAGCCGCTCACGGTTTCCACCAACCAGCCGTTTGCGTCGCTGTGGCTGATCCCGCGGCTGGCGCATTTTCGGGCGCGCCACCCGACGGTCGACGTGTTCATTTCCGCCGACAACCGCATCGTCGACCTCGAGCGCGAAAGGATCGACCTCGCCGTGCGCTATTGCTCCGAGGCCATGGCGCCGCCGGGCGCGCCGCGCCTGTTTGGCGAGCGAATCCTGCCCGTATGCAGTCCTGCGCTTGCCGCCGACCGCGCCCGTCCGATCCGACGCCCCGAGGATCTGGCGCGCCACGTGCTGCTGCATATCGACGACGCCGGGGGACGCTACACCTGGCTCAACTGGTCGGCGTGGCTGGCCGCGGTAGGCGTGCGCGAACTGAACCCCGCCGGCTCGCTGCGCTTCAGCCACTTCGATCAGGTGATCCAGGCGGCACTCGACGGGCAGGGCGTGGCGCTGGGCAGGTTGCCGCTCATCGACAACCTGCTCAAGGAACGCCGGCTGGTTGCTCCGCTGCGCGGCAAGTACACGACGCCGCGGGCCTACTACGTCGTCCGCGGCGGGCAGTTGCCGATTCGACCCGAGGCGCAGTCCTTCATCGACTGGCTGATCGAGGAGACTCGCGCGGACCGCGCGGCAGCCGCCGACACCTCGGCCGAGGCGCGGCCGGTGGCGCGCCGCCGCCGGGGCGCATGACACCGCCGCCTGCTACCAGCCACGACCGCGGCGCACCCTCGCCATGGGTGGTCCGCTTCGCGCCGCTGGTCGAAGCCAACGGCCGCGTGCTCGACGTTGCTTGCGGTCAAGGGCGCCACAGCGTGTACTTCGCGGCGCGCGGATGTCACGTGACCGCCATCGATCGCAACGCTGACGCGCTCGAGGCGCTTGCCGGCGTCGCCCGCGTCACGCCGATTGCGGCCGACATCGAGGCCGACCCGTGGCCGCTGGCGGGGGAGCGCTTCGATGCCGTGATCGTCACCAACTACCTGCATCGCGCGCTGTGGCCCGAGCTCATCGCCGCCGTCGCCGACGACGGTGTGCTTCTGTACGAAACCTTCGCCCGCGGCAACGAGGTCTACGGCAAGCCCGCCAATCCCGACTTCCTGCTGTCGCCCGGCGAACTGCTGGCGGTGCTTGGCGAGCGCCTTGTCGTCGTTGGTTTCGAGCAAGGCATCGTCGCCGCTGGGCGACCGGCCGTCCTTCAGCGCATCGCCGCGGTCGGCGCAGGGCGCGCATGGCCGCCGGCACTGCCGGCTTGAACCTCGCCACGGGTCGGTGGTCTGAATCCCGGAGCGCAGGGCCGCGCGCGACGCGCGCACCATGAGGTAAAATAGACAGTTTAACGGGTGTTTCTGCTTGTCCTCGATGCTGAACGGAAGTCTAGTCGCGATCGCGACGCCGATGCAGGCCGACGGCGCTCTCGATCTGTCGGCGCTGCGCAAGCTGATCGATTTTCATGTCGCGAACGGCACGTCCGGGATCGTGATCGTCGGCACGACCGGCGAGTCGCCGACCGTCAATTTCGAGGAGCACTGCCTGCTCATCAAGACGACGGTCGAGCATGTCTCGGGCCGCATTCCGGTCATCGCCGGAACCGGCGCCAATTCGACTTCCGAGGCTATCGAGCTCACTCGATACGCGCTGATGGTGGGTGCGAAATTCGGCCTGTCGGTCGTGCCTTATTACAACAAGCCGTCACAGGAAGGCCTTTACCGTCACTTTCGTGCGATTGCCGAAACGGTGGACCTGCCGCTGCTCGTGTACAACGTTCCAGGTCGTACGGTCGCGGATCTCGGCAATGAAACGCTGCTGCGCCTGGCGCAGATTCCGGGCATCGTCGGCGTCAAGGACGCGACCTCCGACCTGGTGCGTCACGTCGATTTGCAGCGGCACCTGCCCAAAGACAAGCAGTTCGCGCTCCTGTCGGGCAACGACGATACGGCGCTCGCTTACATCCTGCTCGGCGGGCACGGCGTCATCTCGGTGACGGCCAACGTTGCACCTCGCGCGATGGCAGACATGTGCGCCGCGGCGATCGCCGGCAGGCTTGCAGATGCACGCAAAATCAACGCGCGGCTGCTGCCGCTGCACATGAAACTATTTGTTGAAGCAAATCCGATTCCAGTCAAGTGGGCACTCGCCGAGATGGGGCATATGGGCCCTGCGCTGAGACTGCCGCTGACGGTGCTCGATGCGCAGCATCACGCCGTGGTGCGTTCGGCGCTGCGCGAAGCGGGTTGCCTCTAGGAGTATGCGCATGTCCCCTCTTTCAATGCTCAAGTGCGCGGCGCTGTTCGCCGCCTGCCTGCTGCTCGCAGGCTGCGAGACGATGACCATGTCGCTCGGCAAGAAGATCGACTACAAATCGTCCGGCAGCACGCCTACGCTCGAGGTCCCGCCGGACTTGTCGACACCGACCTACGACGACCGCTACCAGGTCGCGACCGCATCCGGCCAGGCCGCTGCGCGCGCCACGGCCAAACCCAGCGAGGTGCTTCCCACCAGCGCTGACGCGCGCCTGGTGCGCGCTGGCAGCGAACGCTACCTGGTGGTCAAGACCAGCGAAGACGTGGCGTGGAAGACGGTCCGCAATTTCTGGACCAAGAACGGATTTGTCGTGGCCAGCGAACAGGCATCGCTTGGCATTATGGAAACCGACTGGGCCGAGAACCGCGCCGCGGTGCCGCAGGATTTCATGCAGCGGTTCGTCAGCAAGTACGTGAGCTTCATGAACGATACGTACAAGCGCGACAAGTTCCGCACCCGGATCGAACGGGGCACCGAGCCTGGAACGGTCGAGATATTCATCAGCCATCATGGCGCCGCACAGCTTCCGACCAAGAACAACAAAGGCATCGGCGAAGATTTTCAATGGCAGGCGACGCCGGCAGACATTAACCTCGAAGCGGAATTCCTCGGGCGCATGATGATCGCCTTCGGCACGCCGGAGGACAAGGCCACCGAATCGGTCGCGGCACTGTCCACGCAACCCGAGCGTGCGGTCATCGAAAAGGGCAAGGACGGCGCCAGCCAGCTGGTCGTCGACGACGCGTTCGACCGCGCCTGGAGACGCGTGGGTCTGGCACTCGACCGTACCGGATTCACGGTCGTCGATCGCGATCGCTCGAAAGGGCTGTACTTCGTCCGCTATGCGAACCCCGACCTCGACGCGAAGAAAAGCGAAAAGGGCTGGCTCGAAAAACTTGCCTTCTGGAAAACCGACGACATCAAGCCCGAGCAATACCGCGTGGTCGTGACGCAGGCCGATCCCAAGAGCGTGGTGACGGTACAGGACCCGGCGGGCGCACCGGACAAATCGGTCAACAGCGACAAGATCCTCGCGCTGCTCAAAGACCAGTTGAAGTGACAGCGACGTGCGTTTCGCCTGCCTAGGCAGCGGCAGCGAGGGCAACGCCCTTGTCGTCGAAGCCGATGGGACACGACTGCTTGTCGATTGCGGATTCGGCGTCCGCGACACGCTGGCGCGCCTTGCCAGGCTGGCGATTCCACCCGAGTCCATCGCGGCTATCGTGGTCACGCACGAACACAGCGACCACATCGGGGGTGTCGCCGCATTCGCGGGACGCTTCGGGACCCCGGTGTGGCTGACGTTCGGCACTTTGTCCGCTGTCGCCGAGCGCTTTGCCGCGCTGCCGCGTGTCTACGGCTTCGACAGCCACGACGTGTTTGCGGTCGGCGGGATCGAGGTACGGCCATTTCCGGTGCCGCACGACGCGCGCGAACCCGTGCAGTTCGTGCTGAGCGACGGGCAGTGGCGCCTTGGAGTGTTGACCGACCTGGGCGTGTCGACCGCGCATGTCGAAGCGAGCCTGTCGGGGTGCGACGCACTCGTGCTCGAATGCAATCACGACCGCGACATGCTCGCCAACGGCGACTATCCCTATCCGCTCAAGCAGCGCATCGCGGGCAAGTTCGGGCATCTGGACAACGACGCGGCGGCGGAGCTGCTGTCGCGCCTCGACAACTCGCGCCTCAAGCATCTGTTCGCGGCGCATTTGTCCCAGCAGAACAACAAGCGCGAGCTTGCGAGCGCGGCGCTGGCGGGCGCGCTCAATTGCGCGCACGATTGGATCGGCATTGCCGACCAGCACGAGGGCTTCGGCTGGCGCGAATTTCTTTGATCATGATGCAGGAGTGGTGATGGAAAAAAAGCAGGAACTCTACCGAGGCAAGGCCAAGACTGTGTACACCACCGACGATGCGCAGATGCTGGTCATGCACTATCGCGATGACACCAGCGCGTTCGACGGCGAACGGGTGGAAAAACTCGAGCAGAAAGGCGAGACCAACAACAAGATCAACGCCTTCATCATGCAGAAGCTCGCGGCTTCCGGCGTCAGGACACACTTCGTGCGTCTGCTCAACGAGCGCGACTCGCTGGTGCGCGCGCTCAAGATGCTGCCGGTCGAATGCGTCGTGCGCAACATCTGCGCCGGGTCGATGGCGAAGCGCCTGGGCATCCCGGAGGGCACGGTGCTCCCGGAGCCGATCTTCGAATTCTTCTACAAGAGCGATCCGCTGAAGGACCCTTTGGTCAACGACGAGCACATCCGTGTACTGGGGTGGGCGAACGCCGGGGAGATCGCGGAAATGAAAGCGCTTTCGTTGAAAGTCAACTCGGTGCTCAAGCCGCTGTTCGCCAAAGCGGGCATGGACCTCGTCGACTACAAGCTCGAATTTGGCCATGCCCTCGACGACCCGACCGGGCCGTTGCTCCTGGGCGACGAATTCACGCCGGATGGCTGCCGGCTGTGGGATCAGGGCACCCAGGAAAAACTCGACAAGGACCGCTTCCGCCGCAATCTCGGCAACGTCATCGGGAAGTATCGCGAGGTCGCGGAGCGGATCGGCGCGCCTCTGTAGACGCTGCATCGTCGTCGCTTCGCGCGTAGCGCAAAAACAAAAAGCCGGCCCGCGGGCCGGCTTTTTTGCATTCGCGCTGCAGCGCTTACTTCTTGGCGGGTTCCGCCGGGGGCGCCGCCTTCATCGAAGCATCCTTGGCTGCATCGACCGCCTTGGCTGCGTCCTTGCTTGCGTCCGTCGCCTTGGTCGAGTCCATCGCGGCTGTGCCCGCTGACTTGGCGGCGTCGGTCGCCGATGCGCCGGCTTGCATCGCTGCGGTTCCGGCATTCTTCGCGGCGGTCGCGGCCTTGTCGGCAGCTTCCTTCGCCATCGCTGCAGCCTTGTCGGCGGCAGCCTTCGCGTCGGCCGCGGCCTTGTTGCTATCGCCGCAGGCGGTCAGCGCAAGCGCCAGCGCAGCAACGAAAAAAACGGACTTCTTCATTTTAGTTCCCCTACTCGAGTGTGGAATGGCGCGAGCACACGCTCGCAAATCGGGTGACGACCTGGCCGGTCCAAGGATGCGTTAAACGGCAGAGCAAACACCGACGATTGGTAGTCTACCACAAAATGACAATGAATTCAAATAGATCAGGGCGGCTCGCACCAAGCGGGTTCATGCGCCATGGTGGGTACCGTCCCCTGTCCACGCTTGGCCAGTGCGTGATCTTGTTTGTGCCTGGTTCAGAGTCCCAGCACCGTGCCGGAAACGCCGACTTCGCCGGTTGCCCAGATCTCGCCGAAGCGATTGGCCAGCGGTTGCGCCTGCTCCGGTTGCGCAATACCAAGCGTGGCACGCGGTTGCTCGAAGTGAAAGCGGTGCAGGTAATGCATCGTATCGACGATCACCAGCGGGTCCGTCGCGACTTTGGCCTCATCGCCGGTCTTGAGTATCGACATCGAATCGCTGAATGTGCGCAACAGCGTCAGTATGCGCGGGCAGGCGGTCTCGAGATAGCGCGTGTCGTGGACGATGATGTCGAGACGGCGTCCCCGCACCTGTCGGAGAAACGCGCCGAGGCGTTCCGCGCGTACCGCGGTATTCCAACCCGTCTGCGCCAGGTCGCGGTCGAACACCCGGATCTGGCGGCGAGCCAAGGGAATCAATTCGTCGATCGCAGCGGCCTGCTCGCTCACGCTGCTCAGCATGACCACGCGCGGCTCGACCAGCGGTTCAGGCGAAGGTGAGGAATCCATCGCAATACCATTCATGTAGCACTCGAACCACGTCAGCACCGCTCAGTTCCAAACCGGCAACTCGACGCTGATTGGCAAGCCGCCTGAGGACGGGCCCCGAATGGCGTGGCCAGGACATGGACTCGCCGTTGACGTACACGTTGCGGCCATCGTATAGGATTTGTGTTCGCGGGTCCAAGCACAAACCTCGACGCCGTGCGTCGAGCGTGAACCGCGCGCAGCGGCGCCGGACGCGGTGGCCGGTCGAAGACCACGGTCGACTTCGGCTCGGTCAGGTGGCAACCCAGGAAGCGCTGCACGGTCGAATGATCCCAGCGCATCGCGGCCAGCATTGCGCCGCACTGCGCCTGCATGCGCGTGCCGATTCGCGCCGGCTCGCCGGTGGCGCTGAGGTCGGGGTCGGCGTATCGTCCCCCGAGGTCCAGGTTGTCGCGCAGCCAGTCGAGGAACGCCGTTCCGAGTTCCTGCGCAGACGGCGCACGAAAGCCGATCGAATAAGTCGTGCACGTATCGACCGCCACACCTTCGTGCGCGTGATCCGGCGGCAGGTAGAGCAGGTCGCCAGGACCGAGCGTCCAGCTGTGGGTTGGATGAAAGCGCGCGAGTATCTTCAGCGGCAAGCCGGGCCGAAGCGACAAGTCGCGCTGTCGACCGACACGCCAGCGTCGCCGCCCGTTGCCCTGCAGCAAAAACACGTCGTAGGAATCGAAATGGGCGCCGACGCCGCCACCGGGCACGGCGTAACTGACCATGAGGTCGTCGAGGCGCGCATAGGGGATGAACGCGAAGCGGCGAAGCAAGGCGTCGGCGCAGCGTCGATGCAGGTTGACCCCGTGCACGAGCAGGGTCCAGCCCTTGTCCGGCAGTTGCCCGAGGTCGGACTTGCGGAACGGGCCTTCGAGCGTCGACCAGCGGCTGCGTTCGCGCAGCACCACGCGCGACTCGACGTCGTCGCGCGCCGCGAGCGCGAACAATTCCGGCGCTGACACGCAGCCGGTAAAGCCGGGAATCGCGCCTGGTACCAGCAGTGCCCTTTTCTGCCAGTGGCGGCGAAGGAACGTCGCGGGTGTCAGTCCGCCCAGTGGGGCGAGCGCTGCGGTGGTCGCCATCGTTCGATTATAGCGGGCGCGATTGCACCGGCTTGCGCTAAAATATCGGCGCCGAATCGATGTGCGGATTTGTCGGCCTGCCATCACTTACTACCTACCTATTCCATTCAGCACACCGCATGAATATCTTTTCAAACACTGTCGTCACGCTTTCATACAAATTGTTCTCGACCACCGGTGAACTGATCGAGGAATCGGCGCAGCCGATCACCTATCTGCACGGCGGACATCACGGAATTTTCCCGAAGATCGAGGCCGCGCTGGCGCAGAAGAAGGTCGGTGACCTGTGTTCGGTCACGCTCGAACCCGAGGACGCATTCGGCGAGTACGATGCGGAGCTGGTTCGGGTCGAGCCGCAGGAACGGTTTCCCGCCGAGGTCAAGGTTGGAATGCAATTCGAAGGCTACGCGGGGCAGGGCAACGATCAGGACGATGAGGCCGGCGACGATCAACGCGTATACACGGTGACCGATGTTGCCGACGGCAAGGTGGTGGTGGATGGCAACCACCCGCTGGCCGGACAGCGCCTGCGCTTCGACTGCACGGTGCTCGGCGTGCGACCCGCATCGGCCGAAGAGATGGCACACGGGCATGTTCACGGCGAACACGGCCACCACCACTGAGCGTTCAGCTTCGCTCAGTCGTCTTCCCACGTTCGGCCAGGCGCTTGAGTTCGTAAAGCGCGGCATGCGCATCGCGCGGCGATAGCGCGTCCGGGTCGAGCGCTGCGAGCCGGTCGAGGACGGGCGCGTCCGGACGTGCGGGCGCGTCGACTGGCGCGGTGGCGGCAAACATGTCGGCCTGGACGTCGCGCCGCACGCTGAATTGATCGAGCCGTGCCAAGAACGAACGCGCCTGGCGTAACGCCTCCGCGGGCACCCCCGCCAGTTTCGCCACCTGCAACCCGTAGCTCTGGCTTGCCGGGCCGTCCTCGACCGCATGCAGGAACACGATGCCGTTCTTGTGCTCGGCCGCGTCGAAGTGCACGTTGGCGCATCCTTCGAGTTCGGACGGCAATGCGGTCAGCTCGAAGTAGTGCGTCGCGAACAACGACAGACTGCGGTTGGTCAGCGCCAACTCGCGCGCGATGGCCCAGGCGAGCGCCAGGCCATCGAAGGTGGAAGTGCCACGGCCGATTTCGTCGATCAGCACCAGACTCTGCGGCGTCGCGCGATTGAGGATGAATGCGGCCTCGGTCATTTCGACCATGAACGTGGAGCGGCCGCCGGCCAGGTCGTCGGCGGCGCCGATGCGGGTGTAGATCGCGTCGACCGGACCCAGACGCGCAGACGCTGCCGGAACGAATAGTCCGCTGTAGGCGAGCAACACGATAACCGCGGCCTGGCGCATGTACGTGGACTTGCCTCCCATGTTGGGGCCGGTGACGATCAGCAGTCGCCGAGACGGATCGAGCGTCAGATCATTGGCGATGAACGCCTCGACCTGCGTTTCGACCACCGGATGACGGCCGCCGCGAATCTCGATACCCGGCTCGGCGGAGAGGACCGGCTGCGTCCAGCCGAATTCCAACGCGGCGATCGCGTGCGACGACGCCAGGTCGAGCATTGCCAGCGCATGCGCAGCGCGTTGCAACTCCGGAATCGCCGGCGCCAGCTCGGCGAGCAGGGCGTCGTAGAGGGATTTTTCGCGCGCCAGCGCGCGTTCCTGCGCGGACAGCGCCTTGTCCTCGAAGGCCTTCAGCTCCGGAGTAATGTAGCGCTCCGCGTTCTTCAGCGTCTGGCGGCGGCGATAATCGTCGGGAATTTTTTCCGTGTGCGCGTGCGTGACCTCGATGTAGAACCCGTGCACGCGATTGTATTCGACCTTGAGGCTCGCAATGCCGGTGCGCGTGCGCTCGCGCGATTCCAGGTCGACCAGGAACGCGCCGCAGTTGTCCTGCAACGTGCGCAGCTGGTCGAGTTCCGCATCGTATCCGCTGGCGATGACGTTACCGTCGCGAATGACCGCGGCTGGCTCCGGCTGCATGGCGCGGGCCAGGAGTTCGCACCATTGCGTCGGCACGGCGAGACCCGCCAATGCCTCGCCCAGCAGCGTCGAAGTGCATCCGTCCGCAGCAGCGGCGATTGCCGGCAGCCGCTCGAGCGTGTCGCGCAACCCGGACAGGTCGCGCGGACGGGCGGTGGCCAGCGCAATGCGCGAGGTGATGCGCTCGATGTCTACCGTGTGCCGCACTTCGGCCCCGATACGGCGCGCGAGTTCTCCATGCGCGCCGAGCTCGGCGATCGCGGCATGGCGCCGCGCGGCGTTCTCCTGCGCGCGCAGCGGACTGCCGAGCCAGTTTCGGAGCAAACGGCTGCCGCCGGCAGTGATGCAGCGATCGATCAGCGACAGCAGTGTAGGCGCACTGTCGCCGCGCAGCGTGACGGTGATCTCGAGGCTGCGGCGCGTGGCGGCGTCGACTGCGAGGTGATCGGCGGCCTGCTCGACGTGCAGCGTGCGCACGTGCGCCAGCGCAACCTGCTGGGTGCCCTGCGCATAGTGCAGAAGCGCCCCGGCCGCGGCGACGCCGAGGGGAGCGTCCTCCGCGCCGAAGGCCGAGAGGTCGCGCGTGCCGAACTGTTCGCACAACCTTCTGATGGCCGCGTCCGCATCGAATTGCCACGGCGGCAATGCGCGCGCCGGCATGCCGTCGCGCAGTGCAATGGATTCGCCATCCGGGTAGACGAGTTCGCTCGGCGCGATGCGGTCGAGCAGGGTGGCGAGTCCGGCCAGCGGAATATCGGTGGCGGATAGACTGCCACCCGCGAGATCGAGCCACGCGGCGCCGGCGCGCGACCCGGAAGTGTGGACCGCGACCAGCAAGTTTTGGCGTTTCGCATCGAGCAGGCCCGCATCCGTGACGGTGCCCGGAGTGACAACTCGCATCACGCGGCGTTCGACCGGACCCTTGGACGTGGCGGGATCGCCGACCTGTTCGCAAAGCGCGACCGATTCGCCCAAGCGGATCAGTTTGGCCAGGTATTGCTCGATGGCGTGATAGGGCACGCCTGCCATGGGGATCGGCGCGCCCGCGGAGGCGCCACGCGAAGTCAGCGTGATGTCGAGCAGTGGCGCTGCGCGCTCGGCGTCATCGTAGAACAGCTCGTAGAAATCGCCCATGCGGTAGAACACGAGCTTGTCCGGGTGCTCCGCCTTGACGCGCAGATATTGCTGCATCATCGGCGTGTGCGCGGAGAGTGGCGCTTCGGCGTGCGGCGTGCGGCTGCGCACCGGAAATCAGTTGTCCTGGGTGACTGCCGCGGAAAGGGTCGTGCCGGAGCCCGCCACGTAGATGGTGTAAGTCTTGGTTCCGATCAGCGTCACTGCGGGCAGCGTGAGCACCGTCTGCGGAGTACCGGCGACGTTGAACGAGAACTGGAACGACGTACCCGTCGCGGAATCCGCCGCGAGTTCGAGCGAGTACGCGCCGGAGTTCTGCGGCAATGCCGAGATCTGTTTGCTGAAGTCGATGAATACGTCGAGCGCAGCGATGTTCGCGGTGGCATTGACGACGCGCACCCGCGCATTGCCTGTCCCCGGGGGCAGGTTGTTGTCGCTCAGCACGGTAGCGGTCAGCGCGCCCGCCGGCCCTTCGAGGATGATCGACGCGTCCATCGCGGGCACGAGCGTCGGCGAGAAGGACAGCAGCGTCGCTCCCGGCGTGGCCGTAGCCTGGACGCTCAGCGTATGCTGCGCGGCCGTCGTTCGCTGGTAACCCGTCGAGCCCGTGAAGGGTATGTTGGACAGCTTCAGAATGCCGTCGAAGAATACGTTCAGGGCCGAACCGACCGTCGACGCGTTGATCACCTTGTATTGCGAAAGCAGGCTGTTGAGGATCGATCCTGAGCCGGCACCGTCAATGTTGAGCAGGGCGACGTTGGCGAGCGTGCTGCTGCCGCGCGTATAAACGACAATCTGGAACGATGCGCGCTCGCTGTAGACGTGCGGGGGCGAATCGAATATGACCTCCTTCGAGCCCGCGGGCGTCACGCGAAGTTGCAGGTTGCCGATCGGCAGCGCCCCGAATCCGGTTCGCGCGCCGTAGTCGACGTTCGGCGCGGCCGGCGACACCAGGTTGAGGTCCGCGCCTGGCGCCGTGAGGTAGACGTCGACGGCACCCAGCCCGGACGCCGCGTTGATCACGCGCAGATTGAAATTTCCACCGCCGGAGTCGACCACGGTATCGTCGTACAGTTGCCCCAGCGGATTCGTGATCGGTCCGGACATGACGTAGGTGTAGTTCGCCTCGCCGAGGGTCAATACGCTGGACAGAATCAGATTCGACACACTGCCCGCGACCGTCGCCTTGATCGTATGCGTACCCGCGTTGATCTGCTGGTAGAGCGAGAGACTCTCGAAGACGAGTCCCGGCGCGAAGAAATTGTCATCGAGCGTGACGTCGATCGGTGCGCCTGCGTACGGGATCAGATTGACGATGCGCAAATTAGATTTCGTGCTCGCCAGCGTGACCACGCCGTTGCCGGTGTTGCACGCGGACAGGAGCAGCGCGATGCCGCATAGCGTTACGAGGGCGAGGTGCCGCAGGCGCATGACTTCTCCGGACTAGGCTTCGAGTCGCAACGGCGTGGGTATGAGCGGTCGCGCCGGGCCGACGATGGCGGCATGCCGCGCAGGGCCCGCCTCAGTCATCCTGGGTGACGATGCCTTGCAGCGACCCGGTCGGGCCGGCGAGGTACACGGAGTATTTATGGGTCGGAAGGAGGACGACACTTGGCAACTTGAGCAGGGACGTCACCGTACCGGCGACATTGAAGTCGAATTCGTATGCGGTTCCGGTAAGCGCGGATGCCGTGAGATTGAGATATGACGACGCGGTGTTGATCGCCAGCCCCGGCACCTGCTTGCTGAAATTGACATAGACGTCGACCGCGGCAATGCTGGCGGACGTGTTCACAAAGCGCACGCCGGCGCTGCCCGTGGCCGGCGGCTGATTGTCGTCGAGAAGCACCACGCCGTTCATGCTGCCGGCGGCCCCGACCAGCGCGATCGAGGTATCGGTGGCGGCGGACAGCGTCGGATTGAGTGTGAGCAGCGTCGCCCCGGGCGTCGCCTGTGCCTGCACCGTGATGGCGTGGCTGCCGGCGGTGGTCTGCTGGTAATTCGACACCCCGGCAAACGGAATGTTGGAGAGCTGCAGACTGCCGTCGATGAAAATGTTCAGCGGCGACGGCACCAGGCTGGCGTTGACGACCTTGTATTGTGCGACCAGATTGTCGAGGATGACGCCCGCGCCCACGCCGTCGCTGCTGAGCAGCCCGACGTTGACGAGCGTCCCGCTGCCCTTGCTGTAGGCCAGAATGGTCGTGCCCGAATGCTCCGCGAAGACCTTTGGCGCCGAATCGAAGATGACCTGCTTGGTTCCGTTCGGCGTGATCCGGATCTCGAAATTCGCGCCGATGGCCACTGCGATGAAAGCGGTGACGGAGCCGTAGGGGACGTTGGCGAGGGCCGGCGCGGCGACGGTCAGGTCGGCGCCTGGCGGCGTGAGATAGACGTCGATGGGGCCGATGCCGGCTGCGGTGTTGATGACCCGCACCGCATAGAAGCCGCTGCCCGGGTCGGCGAAGGTATCGAGAGTGAAGATGGTGCCGACGCTGGTGAGCGGGCCGTAGACGATATAGGTGTAATTGGCGCTGCCGTTGATCACGTTGACGGCGTTGACCAGTGGCGTGGTCGCGCCGGTAACGGTGACGGTGAACGTCTGTGCGCCGTTGTTGACGCCCTGGTAGGGCTTCAAGCCCTGGAACGGCAATGCAGTCGCCAGCGTGGACCCGGCGATGACGTAGTCGAGCGAGGGCGCTTCGAAGAACGCGTTGACGACGCGGACCAGGCCATTTCCGCTGCTGCTGTTGCTACCGTTCTTGCTGCATCCGCTCAGGGCGAGTGCGGCGAAGCACAACGTGGCAAGCAGGGCGCGCGGCAATGACATGGGTTTCTCCGGGGCGGTCAATCAATTCGAATCGCACTTGCGTCAAGGCGAGAAGACCAGCAGGATTGCTGGTCGGGGTGAGAGGATTTGAACCTCCGGCCTCTACGTCCCGAACGTAGCGCTCTACCAGGCTAAGCTACACCCCGATGTCCGCAGCATCGCCGCGCCGATACCGCTTGCGCGGCCTCGCCGCGTTAGCGGCACATGACGTCAGGCGGTTCGCGTTACTGCGAAAGCCGACAATTCTAGCAGAGTTTCGCGGTATGTCGAAGGCGGCAGCGAGTCGAGGCACGAGGCGGCGCGCCGGCTTTCCTCTTCTGCGCAGGCACGAGCGTAATCGAGCGCTCCGGTCTGGCGCAACGCGGCGAGGACAGGACTGAAATCCGCGAGCCGTCCGCTGCTGATGGCGCTGCGGATGACATCCACTTGTGCCGGCGTGCCGACCTGGAGCGCGCGGATCAGCGGCAGCGTGGGCTTGCCTTCGGCCAGGTCATCGCCCAGATTCTTGCCGATGTCGGATTGGACGCCGGTGTAGTCGAGCACGTCGTCGATGAGCTGAAACGCAGTCCCGAGGTGCATGCCGTAGTGCGCAAGCGCCTGCTCGCTAGCGGGCGCGGCGTTGCCCAGCACCGCGCCAAGTCGCGTTGCCGCCTCGAACAGTTTCGCGGTCTTGCGCCGGATGACGTCCAGGTAGCGTTGCTCGTCGACTTCGGGATTGCCCGAGTTCATGAGCTGCATGACCTCGCCTTCGGCAATGACATTTGTCGCATCGGAAAGGATCTGCAGCACGCGCATGTTGTCGACGGTGACCATGAGCTGAAAGGCGCGCGAATACAGGAAATCCCCGACGAGGACGCTGGCGGCGTTGCCGAAGCTCGCGTTGGCAGTCGCGTGCCCACGCCGCAGCGCGGATTCATCGACCACGTCGTCGTGTAGCAGCGTCGCGGTATGGATCATCTCTACGACTGCGGCGAGGGTGTGCTGGTGCGCACCGCGATAGCCGAGGGCCTGCGCGGACAGCAGCAGCAGCGCCGGACGCAATCTCTTCCCGCCGCCAGCGATGATGTACTCGGCAACCTGGCGGATCAGCACCACATCCGAGTCGAGTGCCTTGCGCAGGACACGATCGACGGCGCCCAGATCGTCGCGGAGGATCGATTGCAGCAGTGGAATGGTCACGGGCGGGCGGGAATCCTGCGATCGACGGCCGGGCCGCGGTGCTACGGCGCCAAACTCGGGGTCTTTGTAGTGTACCCGATGCGGCCGCTGCCACGGCCCGGCGCCACGGCCTGCATCACGGCCGGGGTCCGGCTGTTTTGACATTCCTCGCCTAAGCCTCTAAAATAGCAAACTTTTTCGCGCAACAGCCCGTTGGAGTATTCCTATGTACGCGGTCATAAAGACCGGCGGCAAGCAGTATAAGGTTGCCCCCGGTGAAAAACTCAAGGTAGAACTGATTTCGGCGGACGTGGGCGCTGCAGTGATTCTCGACCAGGTACTGATGGTCGGGGATGGAGACAGCGTTCGTCTGGGCCAGCCGACCGTCGCGGGTGCAACGGTGACTGCGACCGTGCTCGCGCACGGCCGCGGTGAGAAGTTGCGCATTTTCAAGATGCGCCGGCGCAAGCACTACCAGAAGCACCAGGGGCACCGTCAGGGATTTACCGAGCTCAAGATCGACGGCATCGTCGGCTGACGCACACCGAACAGGACACACGGCAATGGCACACAAGAAAGCAGGCGGGAGTTCCCGCAATGGCCGCGATTCGCATTCCAAGCGCCTGGGCGTCAAAGCCTATGGCGGTGAGGCGATACTCGCCGGCGGCATCATCATCCGTCAGCGCGGCACGCAGGTTCATCCCGGCGTGAACGTTGGCATTGGCAAGGATCACACGTTGTTTGCGCTGATCAATGGTCAGGTGCAATTCGTGACCAAGGGCGTCCAGCGCCGTAAATTCGTCAATATCGTTCCGGCGCCCTAGACTCCGTTTTAGCGTGTCGCCGAAGAAGGATCCCCGCCGCTGCGGGGATTTTTTTGCCAGCAGGATTCGCCGTAGTCCCTTGCGCTTAGCGCCGCTCCAGCCACCACAGCATCGTCGCGGCAACCACGACAAACGCGCCGACCGGAAACGCGGCGGAAAATAGTGGCGGCCAGTCGTTGATGACGCCGAGATATGAGAACAGCCGTCCGAGCAGGAAGAAGACGAGTCCGAGGATCGTTCCGGCAAAGATGCGAAACCCTACGCCACCGGCCCGGCGCTGGAAGTAGGCGAAGGGCAGCGCGAGGACCATCATCACCAGCACCGCGGCGGGGTAGAAGATCTTGTTCCACAGTGCAATCTCGAAGCGCGACGTCTTCTGCTGGTTGTTGCCGAGGACGCTGATGTTGTCGTAGAGCGACGTCATTTCGAGCTTTTCCGGGGCGACCTGATAGACAGTCAGGATCGACGGCTTGAGTACGGTCTTCCAGATCCACTCGTCGGCGCGGCTGACGCGGGCGCCTTCGCCGGTGAGTTCGGTGGTCCTGACGTTCTTCAGCAACCATTGGCCGTCAGTGACGAAGGTCCCCGAATCGGCGACGCGCAGTGCGCGCAGGCGCATATCGGCATCGAACTGGTAGATGCGCACCCCGAGCAATGTGTTGTCCGCAAGCAAATTCTTGATGTTGGCGAAAGTCTGGTCCTGGTCCGCGGGGTCTGCCGACGACGCGTCCTGTTGCCCCTGCTTGAACCAGAAACCCGACTGGAATTGCTGGGCAAAGATCCGGTTCTGCGCGCCTTGCGTCTGGAGGCGAACCTGCTGGGCGAGGCGTTCGGCGGGTGGAGCGAGCAGCTCACCGGCGAGGAAGGTCGCGATCGCGAGCGGGATGCCGATGCGAATGATCGACGCGGTGATTTGCGTCAGGGACGCGCCCGATGCTCGCATGACCGTGTACTCGGAATTGCTGACCAGTTGCGCGATCGCGAACAGTGTTCCGATCAACGCTGCGGTGGGCATGAGCTCATAGACGTGACCCGGAAGGCTCAGGCCGACGAACAGCAACGCACGGCTCAGCGGATATCCGTCCTTGCTCACATTCCCGAGCTCGTGAATGAGGTCGAAAAACGCGAACAGACTCAACAGCGCGACGAAAATGAGCAGCGTCGCATACAGGACTTCGCGTCCGATATAGCGGCTCAGCGTCTTCATGCGGGCCGGCGGCTGGGAAACCAGCCCGTCACCGACAGGCGGCGATAGAAGAGCACGATGACGAGCGTCGCCGCGATGGGGTGGATGAGCAGCAAACCGGCACCGATCGACAGCCGACCCTGCGCAATGAAGCTCTGCACGATATTGAGGCAGTTGCTGTAGAGCATGTAAATGAACACCGCCGCAAACAGGTTGAACGACCTGCCCATGCGCGGGTTGACGTAGGAGAGCGGGATCGCGAGCAGCACCAGCAGAATTGCGCTGATCGGCACCGAAATGCGCCAGAACAGCTCTGCGCGCTGGGGTGCGCTATCGCCTGCGATCAGCGCCGGGAGCGGCAGCGCCTTGAGCGAGAGTGGGAGCGAGCGGACTTCCGCGGGCTCGATGCGCTTGCCCAGCCGGCCGAATTCCGCGATCCGGAACTCGGGCGTGCCGGGCTGACCTTCATAGCGTCGGCCGTCTTCGAGCACGATGAAGCGGTCGCCGTTCTTGGCTTCCTCGAGCCGGCCCGAGCGAGCGACGGTCGTCACGTCCTTGTCGCCCTCGATGGAATGAAGGAAAACGTTGCGGATCGTCCCGTCGAAACTGTTGATGCTCTCTATGAAAACGACCAGACGCGCCTGACGGAACTCCTTGAATAGGCCCGGCGAGAGCAATGAAAGCTCTTCGCGCGACTCCAGCTGTCGTTCATATTCGAGGCGACGCTGCTCCGCCCACGGCGATAGCCAAAGTGACAAAACGACGATCGCGAGGAGAAAGGGGCTGGCGAACCAAAGGATTGGCTTCAGCCATGAGGTCAATCCCTGGCCGGAGGTAAACCAGACGATCATTTCACTATCCCGATACCAACGCGACAGCGTCAGCAGCACCGTAAAGAACAGTGCGACGGACAGCAAAATATTGAAATAAAACAATGCGTTGAATCCCAAAAGCGCAAGAATGCCTTCGGGAGCCACGGTTCCCCCGGCAGCCCGCGCCAGGAGTCGCAATACGAGATTGGTGAAAAGGATTCCGAGCAAAACCAGAAACAGCCCAACAGCTGTAGCCGTCAGTTCTCTTACCAGGCTGCGCCTGAACACCATGACGACGGAAATATTTTGACTTTTTTAGGATGTTTTGCCGATAATGCTGCTCGTGCCGCTTAAAGGCAAATTTTTCGTTCGAGGGAACGGCGATGGAATTTACCATAAAAAGTGGCAGCCCGGAGAAGCAGCGGAGCGCCTGTGTGGTCGTCGGCGTGTTCGACAACCGCAAGCCCAGCCTTTCGGCGGACCTGGTCGACCGCGCTTCAGGCGGCTATATCAGCGAAATCATCCGTCGCGGCGATATGGAGGGGAAACTCGGCAGCACGCTGCTCCTCCACAACGTCAAGGGCACCCTCGCCGACCGCGTCCTGCTGGTAGGGCTCGGCAAGGAGCGGGATTTCCGTGAACGCGAGTTCCGCAGCGCCGTGCGCGCCGCGGTTCGCCTGCTCAACGAGACCGGGTCCTACGAGGCTGTCGTCTATCTGACCGAGGAAAAGGTCAAGCGGCGCGAAGTCGCATGGCGCGTCGAGCACGCGGTCGTGGTCGCGATGGAGGCGGTCTACCGCTTCGACCAGATGAAAAGCCAGCCCGCCGAAGTGCGGCGACCGCTGCGCAAGCTCACGCTGTCGGTGCCGCAGCGCAGCGACCTCGCGGCGGGTGAAGCCGCGTCGGCCCGCGGTCTTGCCATCGCCCACGGCATGGATCTGGCCCGCGACCTGGGCAACCTGCCCGGGAACGTGTGCACGCCCTCCTACCTGGGCGAACGCGCAAAGGCGCTTGCCCAGGAACTCGGCTTCAAGTGCGAGGTGCTCGAACGCGCACAGATCGAAGAATTGAAGATGGGTTCGTTCCTGTCGGTGTCCAACGGCAGCGACCAGCCGCCTCGGTTCATCGTGCTCGAGTACGATGGCGCGGGCAAGAAGCAGCCTCCGGTCGTACTCGTCGGCAAGGGCATCACCTTCGACACCGGCGGCATTTCGCTCAAGCCGGCTACCGACATGGATCACATGAAGTACGACATGTGCGGCGCGGCGAGCGTGTTTGGTGCTTTTCTGGCGATCGCGGAACTCAAGGCCAAGATCAACCTTGTCGGCCTGATTCCCACCTGCGAAAACATGCCCAGCGGGAGAGCGACGAAGCCGGGCGACATCGTCACCAGCATGTCCGGACAGACGATCGAAGTGCTCAATACCGATGCCGAAGGCCGGCTGATCCTGTGCGATGCGCTGACCTACGCCGAACGCTACGAACCCGCTGCAGTAGTCGACGTCGCCACCCTGACCGGGGCGATCGTCGTCGCGCTGGGTCACGTGACCTGCGGCATCTTCAGCAACAGCGACGGACTGGCGCGCGCCTTGCTCAATGCCGGAGAGGAATCGTTCGACCGCGGATGGCAGCTACCGCTCTGGGACGACTACCAGGACGGCCTGAACAGCAACTTTGCCGACTTTGCCAACGTTGGCACCCGCAGCGGCGGCAGCATCACGGCCGCATGCTTCCTCTCCAAGTTCGCGAAG
Organism: uncultured beta proteobacterium; assembly: GCA_963726915.1. Taxonomy (GTDB): domain Bacteria; phylum Pseudomonadota; class Gammaproteobacteria; order Burkholderiales; family Casimicrobiaceae; genus PALSA-1003. The sequence goes on along the minus strand of CAVSEA010000024.1, from coordinate 193,677 downwards.
AAATTCGACTGGGCACACCTGGATATCGCCGGTGTCGCGTGGAAGGAAGGCAAGGAAAAAGGGGCGACCGGCAGGCCGGTGGCGCTGCTGACCACGTGGCTGCTCGCGCAGGAGAACGCCGTTTCATGATGCGGTAGACGCGAGACATGACTGCGATCGATTTCTACACGCATGTAAACGATCGACTCGAGGTCGCGGCGAAGCTTGTTGCCAAGGCCTTCGCGCAACACGGCAGCGTCAGGGTACTTACTCCCGATGCGGCCATGACCGACACGCTGGACCGGCTGCTCTGGCTGCATCCGTCCGTAAGTTTCCTGCCCCATTGTCGCGCCGATCACCGGCTCGCGGCAGAGACCCCGATCTGGGTGGACCACTCACTCGAGCACCAGGGTCCTGCGGCGGTACTCATCAATCTGCATGCCTCGCCGCCGCCGTTCTTTTCTCGCTTCGAGCGGCTTGCGGAAATCGTCGGTACCGACGAACAGGAATCCGCTGCGGCGCGCAGCCGCTATCGTTTCTATCGCGAGCGCGGATACGAGTTGCGTACGCATCGTCTGGCGGAACCCGCGTAATGCCGACCGCGCGCGAACTGCTGGAGCAGGCCGACGCGCTGATGCGCAAGAATCGAGGTCGCGTCGACACCGACATTCCGCTGCTGACCGACGCGATCGACACGACGCCGTCGCAGTTCGGTTCGCCGGCGGCGGCCATCCCGGTACTGACCGACCGGGTCGAGTCTGCTGTCGTCAAGACGTCGCCAGTCGTCACCCGACCGGCAGCGACCGCATCCGTATTCGAGGGCGATCCGTCCGACTGGCTGGTGATGGACACTATCGATCCGGCGTTGCACAGCGTCACCGGTGAATCACCCGATACACTTGCGGTGGTACCGCCGGTAACCTTGAAGGCGCCGGATCCGGTATCGGCGCCTGAACCGGTATCGGAAGAACCTTCAGCGGAGTTCGACGCGCCAGCCCGCGCGACGCACAAGGCTGCGGGCTCCGCGGCCACGCCGCCGCCGCAAATGTCCAATGCGCCAGAACCGGAGCCGCCGCCACCGCCAGCGCTGGAAATTCCCCTTCCGCCCTCGGTCGTCGCCGCGGAGTTGATTGCGCCCGCCCCGCGGCCCGCGATCACGGAGCAAGCGGCTGATTCCTTGCTGGCGACGGCTTCCGATGAGCGTTGGCGCGTGCTGGCGGAGCAAATTTCAATGCAGGTGCTGCAACGCATTGACCTGTTCACCGACACCGGCCTGAAGGAGCAGCTTGCGCGACACCTGCAGCCGATCGTCGACCGTGCCAGCGCGGAGCTCGTTGGCGAGATCAACGACCAGGTGGGAAAACTGGTGCGCAGCTACGTCGCCGAAGCGATCGAGCGCGAAATCGTCCAGTGGCGCATCGATCATCGCTGACCCAGTTGTCGAACCACGACATACATCAGCGATCGGGCGGCCCTGGGCCGCCCGATTCTTTTGCATAGCCTGGCGATGACATCGTGATTGCAAATTGCCCGTCATGGCGGTGACTGCTTTTCCCTTATAATTTCCAGCTTTTGCGTCCGAAACAACCGGTCACACGAAATGGAACTCGCCAAGACGTTCGAACCGCATGCAATCGAAGCCAGGTGGTACCCGTTTTGGGAGTCGAAGGGGCTGTTCAAGGCGTCGATGAGCGCCGGTGCACCTGCCTACTGCATCCAGCTACCGCCGCCCAACGTCACCGGCACGCTGCACATGGGGCACGCGTTTCAGCAGACGCTGATGGACACGTTGATCCGCTATCACCGCATGCGCGGCGACAACACGCTCTGGCAGGCCGGCACCGATCATGCCGGGATCGCGACACAGATCGTCGTCGAGAATCAATTGCTGGCGCAGGGGACATCGCGCCGTGAACTCGGCCGCGAACGCTTCGTCGAGCGCGTATGGGCTTGGAAAGGCGAATCCGGGTCGACGATCACGCATCAGATGCGGCGGCTCGGCGCGTCCTGCGACTGGTCGCGCGAAAGATTCACGATGGACCCGGGGCTGTCGAGCGCCGTCGTCGAGACCTTCGTCAGGCTGTATGAGGACGGACTCATCTATCGCGGCAAGCGATTGGTCAACTGGGATCCGAAACTGGGCACTGCCGTGTCCGATCTCGAAGTCGAGAGCGAGGAGGAAAGCGGAACCCTCTGGGAGATTCGCTATCCGCTCGCCGACGGCTCGGGCCATGTCACGGTCGCGACGACGCGCCCCGAGACGATGCTGGGCGACGTGGCGGTCGCGGTGAATCCCGACGACGCGCGCTACATGCATTTGGTGGGCAAGGAAGTCCTGCTTCCGTTGACCGGGCGGCGCATTCCGGTGATCGCGGACGCGTACGTGGACAAAGAATTCGGCACCGGTAGCGTGAAGATCACGCCCGCGCATGACTTCAACGACTGGGAAGTCGGCCAGCGCCACGGTCTCGATCCGCTGACGATTTTCACGCTCCAGGCGACCATCAACGACAACGCGCCGGAAAAATATCGAGGACTCGATCGCTATGCCGCGCGCAAGGCGGTTCTCGCCGACCTGACGGCCGCTGGGCTCGTCGCGGCGGAGAAGCCGCACCGGATGGTCGTCCCGCGCTGCGAGCGCAGCGGTGAAGTCGTCGAGCCGATGCTCACCGACCAGTGGTTTGTCGCGATGTCCAGGCCGGCTCCGGCAGCCCATCGGTACTTTCCGGGAAAATCGTTCAAGACCATTTGCCTCGACGCAGTCAACGCCAGCCTTCCCGATCCGGCCGGTGGCGACTCAGTCACGATCCGTTTCGTTCCGGAACACTGGACCTCGACCTACAACCACTGGCTCGACAACGTGCACGACTGGTGCATCTCGCGTCAACTGTGGTGGGGCCACCGCATTCCTGCGTGGTACGACGACGCGGGCAACATGTTCGTGGCCCGCGAGGTGGACGAAGCCGCGCGCAAGGCCGGCCTTCCGGCGAGCGCCTTGCGTCAGGACGAGGACGTACTCGACACCTGGTTCTCTTCGCAACTTTGGTGCCATTCGACGCTGGGCTGGCCGGAAGACACCGTGGAGCTAAGGACGTTCCTGCCGAGTTCGGTCCTGATCACCGGGTTCGACATCATTTTCTTCTGGGTCGTGCGCATGATCATGACTACGGCCTATTTCACCGGCAAGGTGCCCTTTCGCGACGTGTACATCAACTCGATCGTGCGCGACGAGGAAGGTCAGAAGATGTCGAAGTCCAAAGGCAACGTGCTCGATCCGCTCGACCTGATCGATGGCACCGACCTCGAAGCGCTGGTCCGCAAACTGACGTCGGGTCTGGTGATCGAGAAGCAGCGCGAGACGATCGAGAAGCGCACGCGCAAGCAGTTTCCCGACGGCATACCCGCGTTCGGCGCCGATGCGGTCCGGTTCACCTTCGCGAGCCTCGCGACCTTCGGCCGCACGCTCAATTTCGATCTCAGCCGCTGCGAAGGCTATCGCAACTTCTGCAACAAGCTGTGGAACGCGACGCGCTTTGTACTGATGAACGTCGACGGCAAGGACGTCGGGCTGGATGAATCGCTGCCGGCAACGACCACTTTCGTCGACCGGTGGCTGCTGGGCCGATTGCAGGTTGCCAAGCGCGATATCGCGGCCCATCTGGAGACCTACCGTTTCGACCTCGCCGCGAAGGCCCTGTACGAGTTCGCGTGGGACGAGTTCTGCGACTGGTACGTCGAACTGGCCAAGGTGCAGTTGCAGCGCGCCGATGCGGCCGGCGACGAAGCGGCGGCGCGCGGCACCCGGCGCATGCTGGTGCGCGAACTCGAAGCCTTGCTGCGGCTTGCGCACCCCTTTATTCCATTCATCACCGAGGAACTCTGGCAGTCGATCGCGCCGCTTGCCGGAAAGCTTGGCGCGTCGATATCGATCCAGCCGTTCCCGCAGGCCAACTTCGATCGCGTCGACGCCGCCGCGGACGCCGACATGGCGCTGCTCAAGGACGTCGTCAATGCCTGCCGCACGCTGCGCAGCGAAATGAAACTGTCGCCGGCGCAAAAGGTGCCGCTGATCGCGACGGGCAACGCGTTGCGACTTGCTGCATTTGCTCCGTACGTCGCGGCCCTGGCGAGGTTATCCGAAGTGCAGATCGTCGATGCATTGCCCGCGACGGATGCCCCAGTGCAGATCGTCGACGAATTCAGGCTGATGCTGAAGATCGAAGTCGACATCGCGGCCGAGGGGGCGCGCCTGTCCAGGGAAGTCGAGCGGGTCGACCCTGAAATTGCGAAACTCAAGACCAAGCTGGCAAACGATGGATTCGTCGCTCGCGCGCCGGCGAATATCGTGGCGCAGGAACGCGCGCGCCTTGCCGGACTGGAAGCGACGCTGGCGAAGCTGAAGGATCAGATGACGCGGCTCGGGCGCTGAAGTGCGCCGCAATGCGGATCAGTCGAATCGCGCGCAGTAGCCGGTGATCTCCTCGCGGTCGTGGTAGAGCTGCCTGAACCGCAACACATGCCTGACTCGTCGCTGGGCAAGCGCATCGCGAATGATGTCGGCGCAGCGTTGGACCTCGGCATCACGCTTTTTCATCGGCAGTTTGAGATTGAATATGGTCCTCCGGCAGGCGCCTTCCGCGATCCACGCGCCGACCAGGGTTGCGATGCGCGACGGTTGCAGCACCATGTCGCATACCATCCAGTCGACGGGCCGCTTTGGACGAAACGTCAATCCGTCGGTGCGCAGGTGCTCGACCAGCGGATCATCGGCGATGGCGCCCTTGAGCGGCCCGTTGTCGACCGCGATGACGCGCAGTCCACGTTGCGCCAATTGCCACGTCCAGCCACCGGGGGCAGCGCCCAGATCGACTGCGCGCATCGCGGGGCGCAACCAGCGTAGCCGCTCGTCGTCGTCGAGAAAACTCACGAGCGCCTCGGCGAGCTTGAGTGTGGACCGCGAGGGCGCGTCGCGCGGCATCGACAGTCGCGGTATGCCCATCGGCCAGCGACTTCCATGCGGAAGGCGACTGACGCCGAGCCACGCCCGCTCGTCGCCTTCGAACAGCACGTGCAGGCGTGGCAGGCGGGCGTCGCCTGCCGCAAGCAAGCCAGCGCCGTGCATGGCTTCGTCCAGCAACGGCGCAAGCCGTCGGCACATTCCCGACTGCATTTTTCCCGGATTGGTGTCGGCGGTTTCGAGCCAGACGCACTGATACGGCGGGCCGAGGCTGGCGGCGAGCGAGACGAGGGGAGTGATGCGATCGCGCTTCGACAGCGCGTGCGGCCCCGAACCGGTGGCGAGCGACCGCGCGAATATCGGCGGTGTTGCGGCCAAGGCAGTGGTCCAGCGCGCGGAGTCGACCCGACCGGTTGCGGTGACAAAAGCCCGGCCGAGCGGCGCGTCGATGGTGAGTGAGGCGCCGGCCGCCGCCGCGGTGCGACCGATGTCAGCTGCGCACTCCGCCTCGAAGCCGGCGCGGCAGTGGGCGAAGATGGCGGGAGTCAGAAGAAAGGCGCGCGCCTAGACTTTTTCGGGTTCGGGCGAACTGCGCTTCATCAGCAACGCCGCAATGGGTCGCGCGCTGCGCGCAGGATCTTGTCGTGACGGATGCGTGTTCGACGTCAGCGCCTGCGCCGGCGCGGTCTCCGGGCGACGCTGTATCAGGGGTTGGTCGGGATTGCGATCGAAAACGCTTTCATCGCGTTGACGGCGCGGCTCGGGCGCGTGTCCGTCGACTCGCGATTCGGATTTCGGTGCGCGTGAAGACGGCGCGGCGCGGCGAGGTTGCGACTCGTGCTTGACGGCGACGGGTTCCGTGGCGACGACCGGAATCGAACGCTTGAGCAACCGCTCGATTTCGACCAGCAGTTTCTCTTCCTCCGGTGCGCAGAACGAGATGGCCTGGCCCTCTGCACCCGCGCGGCCGGTGCGACCGATGCGGTGAATGTAATCCTCGGGAACGTAGGGGAGCTCGTAGTTGACGACCAGGGGCAGGTCGTCGATATCGAGTCCGCGCGCGGCGACGTCGGTTGCCACCATCACCTGTACCTTGGCCGCCTTGAAATCGTCCAGCGCCTCGAGCCGCGCCGCCTGGCTCTTGTCGCCGTGAATCGCGGTCGTCTTCAGGCCGTCCTTCTCGAGTTGCCGCGCCAGGCGCGAAGCACCGTGTTTGGTGCGCACGAAACACAGCACCTGCCAGAGGTTGCGCGAGGTCACGATGTGTTCGAGCAGCGCCCGTTTCTGGTCGGTCGACACCTTGTAGACGCTCTGCGACACGGTGTCCGCGGTGGTGTTGCGCTTGGCGACTTCGATCAGCTGCGGGGCATTGAGCAGTTGGTCGGCGAGCTTCTTGATGTCCATCGAAAAGGTCGCCGAGAACAGCAGGTTCTGCCTCTTCGCGGTCGCCGGCAGCAGCGCCATGATGCGCTTGATGTCCGGGATGAAGCCCATGTCGAGCATGCGGTCGGCTTCGTCGAGGACGAAGATCTCGACCTGGCCAAGGTACAGGGATTTCTGTTCGATGTGATCAAGCAGCCGACCCGGCGTGGCGACCAGGATCTCGATTCCGGCGCGAACGATGGGCAATTGCTGCTTGATATCGACGCCACCGAACACGACCGTGGAGCGCAGACCGGTGTACTTGGCGTAGGTCTTGACCGATTCCTCGACCTGGATCGCGAGTTCGCGCGTCGGTGTCAGGATCAGCGCGCGGATCGGGTGCCGGGCCGGCGAGGGGCTGGTGTTCGCCATCGGCAGCATTTTTTGCAGGATCGGCAGGGTGAAACCAGCCGTCTTGCCGGTGCCTGTCTGGGCGCCGCCCATGACGTCCTTGCCGGCGAGAATGATGGGGATTGCTTGCGCTTGGATCGGGGTTGGTGTCGTGTAGCCGGCTTCGGCGACGGCGCGGAGAATTTCCGGGCTGAGGCCGAGCTCGCTAAAGCTCGGGGTACTGCTCATCGATGGGGCTCCTGGCGCGGCCCACTCACTTTCGCGAGTTCCGGTCCAGGCTGCGAATTCCAACGTTCAAATAACGTTGTGTTGGCAACGGGCTCGTGGCGCGGCTGCGCGACGCTGCCCGTCTGGGGATCGGCAGTGACCGGAAGGCCCACCGAGTGCCGCGCATGTTACGCGTAAATACCGGATTTTGCAAATATTTTTGCGGTCGACCGGCGCGACTTGGTACAATGGGCGGTTTCCATCCCGCAGCGCACCATGACCGCCGCCCGCCAGCTCCGCAACATCGCGATTATCGCTCACGTCGACCACGGCAAGACCACGCTGGTCGACAAGCTGCTCGTCCAGGCGGGCACCTTCGCCGCGCATCAGCACATCGCCGAACGGGTCATGGACAGCAATGACCTGGAACGCGAGCGGGGCATCACCATCGTCGCCAAGAACTGCGCCATCGAGTACGGCGACACGCACATCAACATCGTCGATACGCCGGGCCATGCCGACTTCGGGGGCGAAGTGGAGCGCGTGCTGTCGATGGTCGACGGTGTGCTGTTACTCGTCGATGCCGTCGAGGGACCGATGCCGCAGACGCGCTTCGTGACGCGCAAGGCGCTCGCGCTGGGGCTGCAACCGATCGTCGTGGTCAACAAGGTCGACCGTCCCGGCGCGCGCTCGGCATGGGTCGTCAACCAGACCTTCGACTTGTTCGACAAGCTGGGCGCGACCGAGGCGCAACTCGATTTTCCAGTCGTCTATGCGTCGGCGCTGCACGGCTATGCATCGCTGGACCCGCATACGCCGGGAACCGACATGCGCGCGCTGTTCGAGACGATACTGGCCAAGGTTCCCGCGCCGGTGGGCGATCCCGATGCACCGCTGCAGCTGCAGATCAGCGCACTCGACTATTCGAGTTACCTTGGCCGCATCGGGATCGGGCGCATTCGTCGCGGCCGGCTCAAGCCCGCGCAGGAAGTCATGGTGCTGCACGGTGACGGGCAAGGTACGCGCGCAAAGATCGGGCAACTGCTGGGATTCTCCGGCCTCGAGCGGCGACCGGTCGAGGAAGCGTCTGCCGGGGACATCGTGCTGGTCACCGGTGTCGACGAGCTTTCGATCGGGACGACCATCGCCGCGGTCGATACGCCCGAGGCGCTGCCGATGATCGCCGTGGACGAACCGACTTTGTCGATGCAGTTCCAGGTCAACACATCGCCGCTGGCAGGCAAGGAAGGCAAGTACGTCACCAGCCGCAACCTGCGCGAGCGTCTCGCCAAGGAATTGCTGACCAACGTCGCGCTGCGCGTCGACGACACCGCCGATACCGACGTCTTCACCGTGTTCGGGCGTGGTGAACTGCACCTGACGATCCTGCTCGAGAACATGCGTCGCGAAGGATACGAATTGGCGGTCTCCCGTCCGCGCGTGGTCGTGCGCGAGGTCGATGGCGAGCAGCGCGAGCCCTTCGAGCAACTTTCCGTCGACGTCGAGGACGCGCATCAGGGTGCCGTCATGGAGGCGCTGGGCGCCCGCCGTGGTGAACTCGTGCACATGGAATCGGACGCACGCGGCCGCACGCGGGTCGATTACCGCATCCCGGCGCGCGGGCTCATCGGCTTTCAGGGCGAGTTCCTGAACCTCACCCGCGGCACGGGTCTCATGAGCCACGTCTTCGACGGTTACGCTACCGTCAAGGGCGAGATTCCGGAGCGGCGCAACGGTGTACTGATCTCGGCCGAGGCGGGCGACGCAGTTGCTTATGCACTGTGGAAACTGCAGGAGCGCGGCCGCATGTTCGTGTCGCCTGGCGACAAGTTGTACGAAGGCATGGTCATCGGCATTCACAGCCGCGACAACGACCTCGTCGTCAATCCGATCAAGGGCAAGCAGCTGACCAACGTCAGGGCGTCCGGCAAGGACGAAGCCATCGCGCTGACGCCTCCGATCCAGCTCACGCTCGAATACGCGGTCGAATTCATCGCCGACGACGAATTGGTCGAAATCACGCCGAAATCGATCCGCATCCGCAAGCGCTACCTGCTCGAGCACGAGCGCAAGAAGGCGAGCCGCGAAGCAGCGTAGCGATTCCGCTCGTCGCTGCAAGGTCGACGACAGCTGGCGCAGACTCTTTGCCGTCCTTGCGTTGACGACGTAAACTTCGCGGCGTGGATGCGCTATTCCTGATCGGTGCCTTGACCATCGGCTTCGTCCTAGTCGCCGTCCTGCTTGTCTTCGTCTTGCTCCGCGTCGGAGCACTTGCTCGCGCGGCGGTCGACGGCGCCGAACTCAGGACCCACCTGCAATCGCTAGTCGCGCAGAACGAGCGGCTCGAGCGCGAGTTGCGCGCAGAGCTGGTCCAGGCCCGCACCGAGTCGAGCGCGAACGCGCAGACCGCTCGTTCGGAATTGGGGGCGACGATCGGCCAGTTCTCGCAGACGCTGCAGAATCAGCTTGCCACCATGGCGCACGTGCAGAACGAGCGGCTGTCGACGTTGACCCAAAGCAACGAGCAGCGCCTCGACGCTGTGCGCAAGACGCTCGAGCAGCGGCTTGAGCTGCTGCGCAGCGACAACGCGCAGAAGCTGGAGCAGATGCGGGCAACGGTGGACGAAAAACTGCACGCGACGCTGGAGTTGCGCCTCGGCCAGTCGTTCAAGCAGGTGTCCGATCGTCTCGAGCAGGTGCACAAAGGACTTGGTGAGATGCAAACGCTCGCGGTCGGAGTTGGCGACCTGAAACGGGTGCTGACCAACGTGAAGACGCGCGGCACCTGGGGTGAAGTCCAGCTCGGGACGCTTCTCGCCGAAGTGCTCACGCCGCAGCAGTTCGACAAGAACGTTGAAACCGTGCCCGGCAGTGGAAAACGCGTCGAGTTCGCGATCCGCCTGCCGGGGAGGGGCGACGACGGCAATCCATGTTGGTTGCCGGTCGATGCGAAGTTCCCGCTCGACGACTGGCAACGGCTGCAGGACGCGCTCGAACGTGCGGATGTTGGCGCCGCGGACGTGTCCCGCAAAGCGCTCGCAGACTTCCTGAAGTTGCAGGCGAAAACGATTCGCGACTCCTATGTCTCTCCGCCGTTTACCACCGACTTCGCGATTCTTTTCGTTCCGACCGAGGGGCTATTTGCGGAAATGATGTCGCGGCCGGGTTTTGCCGAGCTGTTGCAGCGTGACTATCGGGTAACGCTAACCGGTCCCACGAACTTCCTTGCCCTTCTCAACAGTTTGCAGATGGGTTTTCGCACGCTGGCCATCGAGCAGAGGTCCAGCGAGGTCTGGAAGGTCCTGGCCGCGGTCAAGACCGACTTCACAAAATTTGGTGAGATCCTCGGCCGAACGCAGAAAAAACTGCAGGAAGCGAGCAATACCATCGACGAGGCTCGCGGCAAGAGCACGACGATCGCACGCAGGCTGCGCGATGTCGAGGCCCTGCCGGACGCAGGCACCGAGCGGCTCCCGGCGGGAGAACCGCGGCTGGTCTACGACGCGGATGCGGATGCGGACCTCGGCGCGGACGTCGGCCCCGAGGATGCCGACATCGATCCGCCGCAATCGCGCGACGGCCGCTGACCGACCCACCCGGCGCATCGTTGCGATGACCTGATTCCATGCTCGACACGATCAGAAAATGGCAACGGCGGCGGGTGCTCGCGCAGGCGGCGATACCCGACGCGCTGTGGCGCGATGCGCTTGAGTCGCAACCTTTTCTGGCGATCTATACCGATCTTGAGTTGGCGCGTTTGCGCGAGCTCGTCGTGCTGTTTCTGTCCGACAAGAGCGTCGTGCCTGCGCGCGGCTTCGAGGTGACCCCGCAAATGCGGGTCGTGATCGCCATCCAGGCCTGCGTGCTGATCCTGCACCTGGACCCGCGCTATTACGACGGCTGGGAGAATGTGATCGTCTACCCCGACGAATTCATGTCCGAACTCGAGTTCGAGGACGAAGTCGGCGTCGTGCACCGCCGGCACGAGCCGCTTGCCGGCGAGTCGATGCCGGGCGGGCCGGTCGTGCTGTCGTGGCAGGATGTCGAAGCCAGCGCGGACTGGTCGACCGCGGGAATGAACCTGGTCATCCACGAATTCGCGCACAAGCTCGATATGCGCAGCGGCGCCGCCAACGGGTGTCCGCCGCTGCCGCCGGAAATGCCCCCGCGATCCTGGCAAAAGGCAATGAACGCGGCGTTCGAACACTTCCGCGCCCGCGTCGAAACGGGCGAGGAAACGGCGATCGATCCCTACGCGGCGGAAGACCCGGCGGAGTTCTTCGCCGTGCTGTCGGAAGTGTTCTTCGTCGATCCAACGCTGCTGCTGCACGAATACCCGAAGATCTACGAACTGTATTCGTGGTTCTACAAGCAGGATCCTGCCAGTCGTACCGAGTTGCTGCTCGAGGCTTGAAAATCCCGGCGGGTGCGCTATGATCAAAGAACGAGCGTGCATATCGTCCGAAGTCCCAGGGAGGCCGGCGCGACTCGACAACGCAAGGAGGCAAAATGAAAGCTCGCATCGCACTGCTTATCGGCGCACTGTTCTTCGCGGGGAGCGCTTGGGCGTTTCATTGCCCGATGGAAATGAAGAAGATCGACGACGCGATGGCCAAGAATCCGACGCTCACCGCCGCGCAGAAGGCAGACGTGGCCAAGTACCGCGCCGAAGGCGAGGCGCTGCACAAGGCCGGCAAGCATCAGGAATCCGTCGACACGCTGGCGAAGGCCGAGAAGATACTCGGCATTCCGACGAACTAGGCTAGCCGTTGCACGCCCGCGCGACGATCGCGGCGTAGTCGACGCTCGCGGGCAGCGTGCCCAGGGCCCCGGCGCCGCCGTCGCCCAGGCGCGAGGCGCAATAAGCGTCGGCAACCGCCGCCGGCGCGTGGCGCACGAGTTGCGCCGCGGCCAGTGCGAGGGCGACGTTTCCGGCCAGTCGCCGTGCGTTGGCTTCATTCGAATCGCCGGCAAAGCTTGCCTTGAGCGCGATCACGTGGCGGTCCAGCAACGTATTTGCTCCGCGAGCATGCGCAAGCTCGGCAAACAGCGCGTCGACCGCCGCCGGTTCGCGCTGCGCCGCGCGCTGAACGTCCAGGCACATCACGTTACCGGACCCTTCCCAGATCGAATTGAGCGGTGCTTCGCGATACAGCCGCGGCAGCACGCTTTCCTCGACGTAGCCGTTGCCGCCCAGTACTTCCATGGCCTCGGCGACGACCGTCGGTGCGCGCTTGCAAATCCAGTACTTGAGCGCGGGCGTCGCCAGCCTCGCCAGGGCGGCGTCCGCGGTGTCGGTGTCCGCGTCGAATGCGCGGGCGAGCCGCAGCGCGAGCGTCGTCGCCGCCTCGCTTTCCAGTGCCAGGTCGGCCAGCACGTTGCGCATCAGCGGCTGCTCGACCAGCCGCTTGCCGAACGCGCTTCGGTGCGCGGCGTGATGAAGCGCCTGCGCCACCGCCGCGCGGATAAGGCCGGCGCTGCCTATCGCGCAGTCGAGCCGGGTATGGCGGACCATTTCGATGATGACCGCCACGCCACGGCCTTCGTCGCCCAGAAGCCACGCCGTCGCAGCGTCGAATTCGACCTCGCTCGAGGCGTTCGAGCGGTTGCCCAGCTTGTCCTTCAGGCGCTGGATGCGCACCGCATTTCGCGTACCGTCGTCGAGGAAGCGCGGCAGGAAAAAACAGGACAGTCCGTGCTCGGCCTGCGCGAGCACAAGATGCGCGTCGCACATCGGCGCTGAAAAGAACCATTTGTGTCCGGTCAGCCGGTACGTGCCGGCTGCGTCGCGCACGGCCCGTGACGTGTTCGTGCGTACGTCGGACCCGCCCTGGCGCTCGGTCATGCCCATGCCGAGCAGCGCTGCGGTCTTGTCGCCGACCCGGGTCGAGCGCGGATCGTAGTCCCGTGCAAGCAGTCGCGGCAACCACGTCGTTGCGAGCGCCGGCACGTCCTCGACGTGACGGCGCAACACGGGGATGCCGGCATAGGTCATCGTCAGCGGGCATTGCGTGCCGTTCTCGACCTCGGCGTGCATCAGGTATGCGGCCGCGCGCGCGACCTGCGCGCCCGGCCGTGGCTCGGCCCACGGCGCCGCGTGCTCTCGCTCGTTCATGGCGAGTCGCATCAATTCGTGCCAGGCCGGGTCGAACGCGATCTCGTCGACGCGATTGCCGAAGCGATCATGCGTGAGGAGTTCGGGTCCGAAACGATTGGCGCGCACCGCCAATGCAAGTGTCTCGGCCGATCCGAGCCTCGCCCCCCAGGCCACCAGGCGCGAACCCGCCCATTCCGCACCCTCGCGCGTCACCGCCTCCTGCAGCGCTCGATGCGAGAGGTAAAGGTTGCGCCCTTCGTAGGGCGGTGCCTGATTGGTGTCCTGCGCAGCTGCATTCACGCCGGTCACGCCGACGGCGCACGCACCGCGCTCTTGGGCCGGAACGCCGCGCAGATCGCCTCGTGCGTTTCCACGTAGGGACCGCCGATGAGGTCGATGCAGTACGGCACCGCCGGGAACACGCCATCGAGTGTTTCTTTGATCGCCTTGGGCTGACCGGGAAGGTTGATGATCAGTGCCCGCCCGCGGATCACGCCCACCTGTCGCGACAGGATGGCGGTCGGCACGTGCTTGAGGCTGACCTGCCGCATCTGTTCGCCGAAGCCTGGGAGCACCTTGTGCGCGACGGCAAGCGTTGCCTCGGGCGTAACGTCGCGGGGCGCCGGACCGGTGCCGCCGGTGGTCAGCACCAGGTCGCAGCCGATCGCGTCCACGAGTTCGATCAGCGTGCGCTCGATCACCGGCTGCTCATCCGGGATCAGCCGGGTCTCCATGCGCCAAGGCGTTTTCAACGCGGCATCGAACCACTGGCGCAGGCCCGGAATGCCCTTGTCTTCATAGACTCCCGAGGAGGCGCGATCGCTGATCGAGACCAGGCCAATCAGCAGCGGCCGGTCAGTGCTCACCGGAGTACCAATTTGGAACTCGCGCTCGGGCCGCCCGTCGCGCTCATCTGCGTCGCGTTGCGCTTAGGCCGCCCGCCGCGCTCAGGATGAAGCATTCGCGCTTAGGGCGGCCTGTCGCGCTCATTTGCGTAGCCTGGCGCTCAGGGCGGTCCGTCGCGCTCACCGGTGTAGCCTCGCGCTCATGACCGCTCCGTTGTACTCAACAGCGAATTGAGTTCGCGGAACAGCTCGCGATAGGCATGCGGGGGCTCGCCGCGCGTGCGCTCTTCGGCCGCACGCGCAATCAGCGCAGCCAGCCGGGGCCGATCGGCGCCGTGCGATTGCGCGCAGAGTTGATCGAGAGCAGCGGGCTCGTCGAGCAGTTGCGTCCGCCAGCGCTCGACGGCAGCGATGCGCGCCTTTTCGGCGTTGGGCGCGACCGCCCAGTGCTCGAGTTGGGCCCGGATCGGGGCGGGATCGATCTCGCGCATCAGTTTGCCGACGAACTGCATCTGTCTGCGGCGGGCCTCATGACGCGTGAGCTTGCGCGCGGTCGCGATCGCTTCCGCGAGTCGCTCGGGCAGTGCGAGCGCTGCCAGCCGGGCCGGATTCAGTTCGGTCAATGCCTCGCCGAGGTCCTGCAGCGCAAGCATGGCGTGTTTGCGCCGTGTCTTGGACACCGGCGGATCGTCCGCCAATGGCTCGTCGCTTTCGCCGGGCGGGTCGGCATGCCGGCCAGCCACCTGTCCGGCTCGGCGGGGTGTTTCGTCGGATCGTCGCATCGGACGGTATTGCACGCAGAGGGTTTGTTATCATAACCGATCCCCGCGCCGCCCCATGCCAAGTCCAGTCATCAGCTCGCAGTCAACCCGGTTTCCGCTCTCCGCAGCGATGCTCGCGGACGTGGCCGATCAGGTGCTGCGCGAAGCGAAGGCTGGCGGCGCCACGGCGGCCGAGAGCGAAGTGTCGCAGGCGTTCGGCCAGAGCGTAACCGTACGCAAGGACGATGTAGAGACGATCGCCTACAATCGCGACAAGGGAATCGGGGTCACCGTTTACGTCGGCGCGCGGCGTGGTCACGCCAGCACCGCCGACTTCGCACCCGCTGCCATCAAGGATGCCGTCGCCAAGGCGCTCACGATCGCGCGCTACACGGCGGACGACGCATGCTCGGGGCTTGCCGATCCCGCACTGCTGGCGCATGCCTGGCGCGATCTCGAGCTCTATCACCCGTGGGAGCTGTCGGTCGAACAGGCCATCGAACTCGGGCGCGAGTGCGAGGCTGCGGCGCTGGCGGTGGATCGGCGCCTGACCAATTCCGACGGCGCAACGGTGTCGTTGCACGAAGCGCAGTTCGTCTACTCGAACAGCAACGGCTTTTCGGGGGGCTACTCGAGCTCGCGACACGCGATCTACTGCGCGGTCATCGGTGAGGAAGACGACGCCATGCAGCGCGAGGATTGGTACACGTCCGCGCGTTCGCCGGAGGATCTCGAGCCGGCAAAGGAAGTCGGTCGCAAGGCGGGGTTGCGCACCGTACGGCGCTTGGGAGCGCGCAAGCTTTCGACCATCGAGTGTCCGGTCCTGTACGAGGCGCCGGTCGCCACGGGACTGGTGGGACACTTCGTCAATGCGGTTAGCGGTGGCAGCCTGTACCGCAAGTCGTCGTTCCTCCTCGACAGCCTCGGCGCTCAGGTGTTCAAGCCGGGGATCACGATTCGCGAGGAACCTCATCTTCCGCGCGGGCAGGCATCGGCCCCGTTCGACGACGAGGGCGTGGCGACGCAGCCGCGCGACGTCGTTCTGGACGGCGTCGTTCAGGGTTATTTCCTGGGCAGCTATTCCGCGCGCAAACTCGGACTCAGGTCGACGGCGAACGCGGGCGGCAATCACAATCTGCTGATCAGTCACGGCGACGACGACCTCGACGCGCTGCTGCGAAAGATGGATCGCGGCCTGCTGGTCACCGAGCTGCTCGGGCACGGGGTCAACCCGGTTACGGGCGACTATTCCCGTGGTGCGGCGGGATACTGGGTGGAAGGCGGCGAGGTCGCCTATCCGGTTGAGGAGATCACCATCGCCGGCAATCTCGCGCAGATGTATCGCGACATTGTCGCCATCGGTAGGGACGTGGACAGACGGGGGTCACGACAATGCGGGTCGATGCTGATCGGCGCGATGACAATCGCCGGCAACTAGCCGCCGCGCGCAGCGCTCTCATGGCAAAGCGAGGCATTCGCGACCGGTTGATGGCTTGGCGGCGCTCGTTGTCGGATCCGTTGCGGAGTGCGCCGGCCGCCACGCGCTGGATTTCGACATTGCCTGCCGGCGATGCGCTGCAACTGCAGCGCGAGGCGCTGGACCTGGTCTCGTCGTTTCCGGGCGGGCGTCGCAGCATCGGGCCGAGCCAGGCCGAAGCGCTGCTACGCATCGACGCGCGCCTGGAGCCGCTCATTGCCCAGTTGACGGCGCAATACGCAACCAACTATCAGCGCTCCACCAGCGTCGAGACACGGCTGTGGCATGGCGTATTCGACCTGGTAAAGGCGTTCATCGCCGCATACCAGGCCGCGCTGAAATCCGGACATGTGGGTGAACAGCGACGCTGGAAATCGGTCATGCCCAAGGTGCTCATCCGGCTTGCGCACTACCGAGGGCTCGACGGCAAGTTCCGGTTGTTCCGCTACGGCCAATGGATCCCGGCGCAGTGGCGTGATCTGCATGAGCTCTACGAACTCGCCCGGATGCGCGGATGGCAGCGCGAGCCATTGACAACGAGTGGCGATTCCTTCGAGCAACCCGCGATGTCGCTGGAGCAGGAGTACGTCAAAGCCTTGCTGCTGATGCGACTCGACAGTGGCAGCTTCACCCCGGACCAGGTGCAATGGGTGTCGGGCATCCTGGATGAGTGGGTCGCGCCGCTGACGCTGGTGCCGCCGCCGGGAACCGGCGCGAATTTCTATGTCGACCTGTCCGGTTCGCAGGGACTCAAGCGGACGGACAAGCCGCGCGCCGGCGGGCGGCTCATGTTCCTCGACTCGAGTGCCGTGTATGCGCGTATCGTCGAGCGGATGCGCCTGCTGCCCGAGCAGCAGGAGGAGGTGCTCGCGCCGGGGGCGTTGCCGGCGCGCGAGCAGAAGCTCTTGCTGATGCGGCTGGCGGCACTGCTCGGGCCGGACGCCCTCGCGTTTTCGCCACGGGCGCCGCGCAAACCCACCGACGCGGAGGTGCGCGTCGTGGTCGGACTGCAGGCCCTGACGCGCGCCGTTGCGGAAGTCGGGCGGCTGGCGCCGGAGGCCGGCACGTCGGGTGCCCGGCACAGCTTCGACGAAGTGACGCAAATGGTGAATCCGGCAGCGAATCCGGATTCGGTCGCTCGCCGCGTTCGCGGTTCGCAGTGGAGGATCGTCGATCTGAGTGAGAGCGGATGCAGGCTGATCGCGCCTTCCGGCGATGCGCCGACCATGCTGGGCGAGATGATTGCGTTCCGCGACGACGAAGGCTGGTCGCTGGCGGTAGTCCGGCGGATGCAGCGCCAGCAGGTCGACGAAGTCATTTGCGGCGTTGAAGTCGTCGCGCGGCGCATGGTCAGGGTGCTGCTGCGCAGCTGGGTCGCGCCGACGGAGTCGGGTCGAGGCGCCGTGGATCGGCCGTTTTTCGGGCTTTACCTGCCTGCCCATCCGGACAATCGCCAATCTTCGCAACGCAGCCTGATCGGGCCCGATATCCGCTTCCTGCCCGGCGGGATGGTCGAACTCGATACCGGCAACGCGCGCTACCTCATCCGCTTTACGCAGACCCTCGAACGCCAGGCCGGTTGGGCCTGGTCGTTGTTCAACGCGGTGCGCAAGCTCTCCGCGTAATCGGCCGGAATCGCCCGCGATACGGGATTCGGTCCGGGCAAAATCGGTTAGAATCGCGCCAGACTCAGGGCCGGGGGGAGGCGCAGTCGTGGCGCCTCCGGCCGCAGAGCGCATCGGTCGCGGTTGTGCCGCCGCCTTGGCGGGCCCGACACGCAGTCATCAATTTTGGAGGATCTAGCAATGAAACGTCGTTCATTCCTGAAAAAAGCAGGCGTCGGCGTCGCGGCCGGCGCAATGGCCGCGCCGGCGCTCGCGCAGGCCCCCGCGGCTGCCGGCAGTCCAGAGGTCAAGTGGCGCCTCGCATCAAGCTTTCCGAAGAGTCTCGATACCATTTACGGCGCGGCCGAAGTCATTTCGAAGCGCTGTGCGGCGGCGACCAACGGCAAATTCCAGATCCAGGTTTTTGCTGCCGGCGAAATCGTTCCGGCATTCGGCGTCGTCGACGCCGTGCAGAACGCCACGGTCCAGTGCGCCCACACGGCGCCGTATTACTTTTTCGGCAAGGACCCGACCTTCGCGTTCGGCTGCGCAATTCCTTTTGGCCTGAATGCGCGCCAGCAAAACGCGTGGATGTACCACGGCGGAGGTCTCGCGCTCTACAACGACTTCCTCAAGGAATACAACATGACCAGCTTCGTCGCCGGCAACACCGGCACGCAGATGGGGGGCTGGTTCCGGAAGGAAATCAAGACCGTTGCCGACCTCAAGGGCCTCAAATTTCGTATCGGGGGCACCGGCGGTCTCGTGCTCACCAAGCTCGGCGTGGTACCGCAGCAGATTCCGGGAGGCGACATCTACCCGGCGCTGGAAAAGGGCACGATCGACGCCGCTGAATGGGTCGGACCCTACGACGACGAGAAGCTCGGATTCTTCAAGGTCGCCAAGAATTACTATTATCCAGGCTGGTGGGAAGGCGGACCTGAACTCGCGCTGTTCGTGAATACCAAGGCGCTTGCAGAATTGCCGAAGGACTATGCGTCGATCCTCGAGGCCGCGTGCGCCGATGCCAACGTCGATATGATGGCCAAGTACGACTGCCTCAATCCGGCGGCACTGAAGCGCCTGCTCGCCAGCGGCGTCAAGCTGGCACCGTTCTCCAACGAGATCATGGCAGCGTGCTACAAGGCGAGCAAGGAGACCTACGAGGAGATCGCCTCCAAGAACGAGAAGTTCGCGAAGATCTACACGCCGTGGAAGAAATTCCTCAGCGAGCAAGTCGAATGGTTCGGGGTCGCGGAGCGGAGTTTCGACAACTTCATGAACATCGCTGAACGGATGTCGCAGAAGAAGTCGTAACGCATCGGGTCCCGATTGACGGGACCGACTTGCGCGGCGCGCCTGACATGCTACTGCAGGCGCGCCGTTTGTTTTGCGGGCGACGTTTCGACGTCGGCGCGTCAGCGCAAAACGCAACTACTTGGGCGCCTGCTTGGGCGCCTACTTGGGCTCGGCGGCCTTGTCAGGTGCCTTGTCAGGTGCCTTGTCGTCACCACCCCCGCTGATAGCCTTCTCCAGCGCCTTGGTGGCCTCGTCCTGATCGGCGCTGCCTCCGCCCATGGTCGAGGCGCCGGGCGTCGAGGTGCCGGAGGGCATTTGGATGTGTATGTTCTGTATATCGACCTTGTCCTTCGTGTCGAGACCACCCGACACGATTTTCGGAAACGCAATGATCAGGCCGACCATGACGACCTGGATGAGCACGAACGGCACCGCGCCCCAGTAGATCTGGCCCGTGGTGACCGGCGCCGTTTTACGGCCGCTAATCCGATCGAGAAATTCCTTGGCTGGAGCAACGCTGCGCAGATAGAACAGCGCGAACCCAAACGGCGGATGCATGAACGAGGTTTGCATGTTGACCGCGAGGAGCACGCCGAACCAGACGAGGTCGACGCCGAGCTTTTCGGCCACGGGCCCGACCAGCGGAATGATGATGAACGACAGCTCGAAGAAGTCGAGGAAGAACGCCAGCACGAAGATCAGGATGTTGACGGCGATCAGGAATCCCAGCTGGCCGCCCGGGAGGCTCGTCAGCAGGTGCTCGACCCAGACGTGGCCGTTGACGCCGTAGAAGGTCAAACTGAACACGCGCGCGCCGATTAGGATGAACACGACGAAGGTCGACAGCTTGGCCGTCGTGTTCATCGCCTGCTTGAGCAAGGGAAGCGACAATCGCTGCCGCGCAAGCGCCATGATCAGTGCCCCGCTGGCGCCCATGGCGCCGCCTTCGGTCGGCGTGGCGACGCCGAGGAAAATCGTGCCGAGCACCAGGAATATCAGCGCGAGCGGAGGGATGAGCACAAAGGTGACGCGCTCGGCGATCCGCGACAGCAGGCCGAGCTTGAGCAGCTTGTTGATGACCGCGGCAAAGAATGCCACGCCGATCGCAACCGACGTCGTGATCACGATGCGCTCGTCGGTGGCCGTATCGGGGTTGTAGCGGTCGTAGTAGATCATCCAGAACGCCACACCGACAGCGATCGATACGATCGTCAGTACGAGCAGCGAGCGGTTGCCCGACGTGCCGTCGGGCTCGCGCAAGGTTCGCGCCTCTGCCGGCAGCGCCGGCGCCCATCCTGGCTTGAGGAAAGTGACGCCAAGTACGTAGGCTGCATAAAAGCCGGCGAGCACGATGCCCGGAATAAACGCGCCGGCATACATGTCGCCGACCGAGCGGCCGAGCTGGTCGGCCATGATAATCAGCACCAGCGACGGCGGGATGATCTGCGCCAGCGTGCCCGAGGCCGCGATCACGCCCGACGCGAGTCGGCGATCGTAGCCGTAGCGCAACATGATCGGCAGCGAGATGAGACCCATCGATATCACCGACGCGGCGACGACGCCGGTGGTCGCGGCCAGCAGCGCGCCGACGAAGATCACCGCGTAGGCCAGGCCGCCGCGCAACGGGCCGAACAGCTGGCCGATCGTGTCGAGCAGGTCCTCGGCCATGCCGCTGCGTTCGAGAATCAGGCCCATGAAGGTGAAGAACGGCACCGCCAGCAGCGTATCGTTGGACATGACGCCCCAGATGCGCTCGGGCAGCGCCTGGAGCAGCGTCGGCTGCAGCAGGCCCAGCTCAATGCCGACCAGGCCCCAGCCGATGCCCACTGCCGCAAGCGCGAATGCGACCGGGTAGCCGATGAGCAGGACGATCACCAGCGACGCAAACATCAACGGCGCAATGTTGTCGATCAGGAAGGCGGTCATTTCGGCTCCACCCGGCCCTTGGCGATGCCTTCGATCTCCTCGGCGAGCGCGCGTTCGCCGCGCGCCCTCAGGATTTCCTCGGCGAGTTCCTCTTCCGCGGTCTTGGTAACGATCTTCTCGCCCGGATCCGGAATCAGGCCCTGCAGGAATGCGATGCGCTTGATGAGCTCCGAAAAACCCTGAAGGAGCAGCAGGAAGAAGCCGATCGGCACCATCAGTCGCGCCGGCCAGATGATCAGCCCGCCGGCGTTGGTGGACACCTCATGCCGGGTGTAGGCATCGACGAAAACCGGCCACGACAGCCACATGATCAGGGCGGCCATCGGAAAGAGGAAGAACAGCGTGCCGAAGATGTCGATGCCGGCCCGAGCGCGCGCGGACAGGCGGCTGGTGAGGACGTCGATGCGGACGTGCTCGTTGTTCTTCAGCGTGTAGCCCGCACAGAACAGGAAGATCATGGAGAACAGATACCACTGGATCTCCAGGAACGAGTTCGAGCTGTAGTTGAACACTTTTCGCACAACGGCGTTGGCGGCGCTGATCAGCACCGCCGCCAGTACGAGCCAGTAGATGGTATGGCCGATCCGGTCGGTGACGCGATCGATCAGCCGGGAGATGGCTAGCAGTGACGACACCGTGAAATCCTCCATGAATCTGCCCCGGGTGCCCTCGGGGAGTGGCCATCCGCGTCCGCAACTCTCGCCGGGAGGCAACGGTTGGCGGTTGGAAACCCGCGCAAGAGTAACTCGCGACGCCAGCCTTGGCAATCGGGCTTTGCCCTGTCGCAACCATGGACGGCAGCACGCACGTCAGTGCTAAAATGACCCTTTGTTCACCACGTTTCACTCATGTACAGCCGCTCGCAGACCCTCACGCTCGCCGACCCGGAACTCTGGCACGCCATCAGCGCCGAAAATGCGCGGCAAGAGGCGCATATCGAGTTGATCGCGTCGGAGAACTACGCGAGTCCCGCCGTCATGGCGGCGCAGGGCTCGCAGCTGACCAACAAGTACGCCGAAGGCTATCCGGGCAAGCGCTACTACGGCGGCTGCGAGCATGTCGACGTCGCCGAGCAACTTGCCATCGAGCGCGCGATGAAGCTGTTCGGCGCCGGCTTCGCCAACGTCCAGTCCCACTCGGGGGCGCAGGCCAATCAGGCCGTCTTTTTCGCGGTGCTGAAGCCCGGGGATACGGTGCTCGGCATGTCGCTCCCGCACGGGGGACATCTGACGCACGGTTCTCCGGTCAACCAATCGGGCAAGTGGTTCAACGTCGTCTCCTACGGCCTGGACCTGCAGACCGAACTCATCGACTACGATGCCACGCAGCGCCTTGCGCAGGAGCACAAGCCGAAACTCATCGTTGCCGGCGCGTCGGCGTATTCGCGCATCATCGACTGGCAGCGGTTTCGTGCGATCGCCGACAGCGTCGGCGCAATGCTGATGGTCGACATGGCGCACTATGCCGGACTGATCGCCGCGGGCTTGTATCCGAACCCGGTCGGCGCCGCGCACTTCGTGACCAGCACGACGCACAAGACGCTGCGAGGACCGCGCGGCGGCTTCATTCTCGCCGACGCCGAGCACAGCAAGCTGATCAATTCGGCCGTATTCCCCGGGTTGCAGGGCGGCCCCCTGATGCACGTCATCGCCGCCAAGGCTGTCGCGTTCAAGGAGGCGCAAACCCACGAGTTCAAGATCTACCAGGAGCGCGTGCTCGAAAACGCGCGCGTGCTGGCGGTCGTGCTGCAGGAGCGTGGCCTGCGGATCGTCTCCGGCGGCACCGATTCGCACATGTTCCTGGTCGATCTGCGCGCGAAGAAGATCACCGGCAAGGATGCCGAGGCGGCCCTCGGGCGCGCGCGCATCACCGTCAACAAGAACGCGATCCCGAACGATCCCGAGAAGCCGTTCGTCACCAGCGGCATTCGCGTCGGCAGTCCCGCGGTCACCACCCGCGGCTTTACCGAAATCGAATGTGAAGAACTCGCTCATCTGATCGCCGATCTGCTCGACGCACCGAACGATGCGGCGACGATCGACCGCGTAGCCGGCGGCGTCAAGGCGCTCACCGAGAGATTTCCCGTATACCGGTGAAGTGTCCCTTTTGCGGCAGCCCGGAAACACAGGTGGTCGACTCGAGGGTGTCCGAGGCGGGCGACTCGATCCGTCGACGGCGGCGCTGCCTTGCGTGCCAGAAGCGATTCACGACCTACGAGACCGCCGAGCTGCGGTTGCCTCAGATCGTCAAGCAGAATGGCACGCGATCCGATTTCGACGTCGCGCGGATTCGCAACGGCTTCCAGCGCGCCCTGCACAAGCGGCCAGTGCCCACCGAGTATGTCGATCAGGCCGTCGAACGCATCGTGCAGACGGTGCTGGGCCTGGGTGAGCGCGAAATTCCCTCGCGGCAGGTCGGCGAGATGGTGATGCAGGAGTTGTACAAGCTCGACAAAGTGGCCTACATCCGGTTTGCATCGGTGTATCGCAGCTTTCAGGACGTGGCCGATTTCCGCGATGCGCTGAAGGAAGTCGAGCCAGCGTCCGCGCGCCGCAAGCCGCGTTGAGCATCTGTTTGCCACGCGGGGCTGGTGCATGACGCCGCTGTCCGCCCTCGACAGCGACCTGATGGCGCGCGCGCTGCGTCTCGCCGAGCACGGCATGTACACGACGACTCCCAATCCGCGCGTCGGGTGCGTCGTCGCCCGCGGTGCGCAGGTACTCGGAGAGGGCTGGCACGAGCGCACCGGAGAAGCGCATGCCGAAGTCCGCGCGCTTGCCGACGCGCACGAGCGCGGCAACGATCCGCGCGGCGCCACCGCGTACGTTACGCTGGAACCGTGCAACCATCATGGCCGGACGCCGCCGTGCACCGAAGCGCTGCTCGCGGCAGGCATCGAACGCGTGGTCGTCGCTATGCGCGACCCGAACCCGCAGGCGGCGCGCGGGGCAGACCGCCTGCGCGCGGCGGGCGTCGAGGTCGACATCGGTCTGCGCGAGGACGAAGCGCGCGACCTCAACCCGGGATGGATCAAGCGCATGCAGACGGGCAAGCCGTGGCTGCGCCTGAAGATTGCAGCCAGCCTAGACGGCCGGACCGCGCTCTCGAACGGCAAGAGCCAGTGGATCACCGGTGCAGCCGCGCGGGCAGACGGACACCGCTGGCGTGCGCGCTCCTGCGCCATCCTCACCGGGATCGGCACGGTGCGTCAGGATGATCCGCGACTGACGGTGCGCGATGTTGCAACACCGCGCCAGCCGCTCAAGGTTGTTGTCGATCGCCACGCGGAAATGGCGCCGACGGCGCGCCTGCTGGCCGAGGGCGCAGTTCTGGTGTTCAGCGCGATTGCGCCGAGGGCGCCGTGGCCGCCGCAGGTGCAAACGCAGGTCTTGCCCGACGACAATGGGCGCATCGACCTTGCGGCCATGCTCAAGGCGCTGGGCCAACGCGGCATCAATGAGGTGCAGGCCGAAGCGGGGGCGAAACTCAACGGTGCGCTGCTCGCGGCGGGCCTGGTCGACGAACTGCTCTTGTATATGGCGCCGTGCCTGCTCGGCGATCCCGCGCGCGGCGTGCTCGATCACGCGGTCCCGATCAGCGACCTCGACCAGCGTGTCCGGCTGCAGGTGCGGGCAGTGGTTCCCGTCGGCGAGGATTGGCGCATCGTCGCGCGTATCCTGCCCGAGACCGCCTGATGTTCACCGGCATCGTCGAATCGGTCGGACGCATCACCGAAGCGCAAGAGCGTTCCGGCGGCCTCCGGCTCACCGTCGACGCCCGGTCGCTGGATCTGCGCGACGTCGCCGTCGGCGACAGCGTTGCGCTCGCGGGCTGCTGCCTGACGGTGGTGGAGATCGACGCGGCGGCGCTGCGCTTCGACGTTTCCGCGGAAACGCTCGCTGCCACGACCGGCCTCGATCGTGCCGGCGACGTGAACCTCGAGACCGCGCTGCGCGTCGGCGATCGGCTCGGCGGCCACCTGATGTCCGGCCATGTCGACGGTGTCGGCGTCGTGACTCGCATGGAGCCCGCCCGGGACGACGCCGGCAGCATGTTGCTTGAAGTGGACGTGCCCGAATCGCTCGCGCGGTTCATCGCGACCAAAGGCTCGGTCGCCGTGAACGGCGTAAGCCTGACGGTGAATGGCGTCGTCGGCCGGCGCTTTTGCGTCAACCTCATACCGCATACACTTGCGGTGACGACGCTCAGGCTGCTTTCAGCCGGAGCGCGGGTCAATCTCGAAATCGACGTGCTCGCGCGCTACGTCGCGCGGCTGCACGATGCGCAGATAGAAGAAGGAAAGCCATGGACCTGACCACCCTCGAACGCCTGCCGCTGTGGATCGGCGGCCGCGCCGTGCCTGCCCATACCACGCGCTATGCCGAAGTCACCAACCCGGCGACCGGCGAAGTTCTTCGCCACGTTCCGCTCGGCGATGCCGATGACGTCGCCGCCGCCGCCGCTGCCGCGTCCGCGGCGCTCGGCGAGTGGCGCGCTGCGCCCGCCCTGCGGCGGGCACGCGTGCTAATGCGTTTCCGCGACCTGATGGAGACGCACAAGAAGGACCTGGCGCGGCTCGTGTCGCAGGAGCACGGCAAGACGGTGATCGACGCCGAAGGCTCGATCACGCGCGGCATCGAAGTCGTCGAGTTCGCCACCGGCATTCCGCATCTGCTCAAAGGCGAATTCAGCGACAACGCCGGCACCGGCGTGGACACCTTCTCGCTGCGCCAGCCGGTGGGCGTCTGCGCCGGCATCACGCCTTTCAATTTTCCCGCGATGGTGCCGATGTGGATGTTTCCGGTCGCCATTGCTTGCGGCAACACCTTTATCCTCAAGCCGTCCGAGCGCGACCCGACGATGAGCCTGCGCATGGCGGAGCTGCTGCACGAGGCCGGGCTTCCCGACGGCGTGTTCAACGTCGTCCACGGCGACAAGGAATCGGTGGATGCGATCCTCTCGCATCCGGACATCAAGGCGATCTCGTTCGTCGGGTCGACGCCGATCGCGCGTTACATCTACGAGACCGGGACCCGTCACGGCAAGCGGGTGCAGGCGCTGGGTGGCGCCAAGAATCACGCGATCGTCATGCCTGACGCCGATCTGGCGTTCGCGAGCGACGCTTTAATCGGCGCCGCCTACGGCTCCGCCGGGGAGCGCTGCATGGCGGTATCGGTTGCGGTCGCCGTTGGCGATGCGGGCGACCCGCTGTGCGAGCAGCTTGCGCAACGGGCACGCCGCGTCAAGGTCGGACCCGGGGATCGCCCCGAATCCGACATGGGACCGGTGATCACCTGTGCGGCGCGCGACCGCATCACCGGCCTCATCGATCGCGGCGTGGCCGAAGGTGCAACGCTCGTTGTCGATGGCCGGAAGCCTGGCGTCGCAGGTCACGAGGCCGGATTCTTTGTCGGCCCGACGCTGTTCGATCACGCGCGTCCCGACATGACGATCTATCGCGAGGAAATCTTCGGGCCGGTGTTGATCATCGTGCGCGTCGACTCGCTAACGGACGCCATCGCGCTGATCAACGCGAACCCGTATGCCAATGGCGCGGCGCTGTTCACGCGTTCGGGTTATGCGGCGCGTCGTTTCCAGCAGGATGCCGAAGTCGGCATGCTCGGCGTCAACGTCCCCATCCCTGTGCCAATGGCGTTCTACTCCTTTGGCGGCTGGCGCAATTCGCTGTTTGGCGACCTGCACGTGCACGGCATGGATGGCGTGCGCTTCTACACCCGCGCGAAAGCCGTCACGACGCGCTGGCCCGACGACGGCAGCGCCGCGCCGGGGTTCCACATGCCGACGCTGACCTGATCGTAAACCGGCAGTACGGGTCAGTTCGATGCGCGCTGTCGCGGTGCGCGGACAGGCCGCATGGTGAATACGAACTCCAGGATCGTCCAGTGCGCCACTGGTCGGGATTCGGCCTCGGCAGCCTTGAACTTGGCGCCGGCGAGCGCGTCGCGAACCGTGGGCCCGAACAGCTGATCGTCGGGCAGTAGCGTCGTCTCGAGCACCTTGCCGTCCTCGTCGATGATCAACAGCGCCGACACGCGTGCCTCGCGATGGGCGCGCGCCGCGCGCGCTGGGTAGGGCACGATCAGCGGGTCCTGCAACCGAGGTTTCACGGCGACCTGCTGCGGAAATCGTTGCGCCAGCCGTAGCGCCTGCGTGGTTCCTAGCGCGGCATTGGTCGTTGCCGTGCCGACGGCGACATCTCCCGGAGGAATCGGAGCGTCGTCGGCGACCGCGTCGGGCAGCGGTTCCGTCGGCGTTGCCGCCCCCGTTGCCGGCGCAGCGGGCGGAAGCGGATCGGTCCGGCGGACGGGGGCGGGCGAGTCCGGTATCGCCTGTGACGGAGCCGGCGCCGGGAGCGACGTCGCTACCGGCTCGATTTCAGGGCGTGGCTTCGCGGCCTCGGCGGGTATCTCGGGTTGCGGCGCGACGGCCGCGGGCTCCGGTCCCGCGAGCAGGACCTGCACGACGGCTGGTTGACCCAGCTTGACCCAGACCGGTATCGGCAACGGCAGCAGCAATCCGGCGAAGATGAGCAGCGCCACAAAGTGAGCGAGCAGCGACGCGGCGAGCGCCAGCCAAAACCGGCGGTCGCGTGCGTCTAGACTCGACATGGAGCGCATGCTCATCGTTGCAGTTGTCACAAAATCGTACCTCGAAGCTCACAAAATACTGCGGCCGCCCCGATTGCGCGAGGGCGGCCGCAAGTCATTGCACGGATCGCGGCTATTGACCGAGCAGGCGCCACGACATGCGGTGGTCGGCCAGCCCGCCGGGCGGCGAGGGCGTGAGCACGATCGGCGCCACCTTGGCCGCAGACGTTACGTAAAACCGCACTTCCGGCGCGGCTCCGGCCGCGGTCTCCAGCGCAACGATCGACAACCCGACGCCGCCTTCAGGGACGGATATGCTCTCGACCCACGACCCACCGCCATCGGGGAACAGCGACTGCCCGGTCGAGAAGTCGCGCGCGTAGACATGCGCCTGCATACCGGTCAGGCAGGGATCGGTCTGCACCGAGGAGCCGATGTACCCGAGGATCGACAATGCCGCCTGTGGCGCAACGACGATTTGCTGGCCCGCAGGCAAGTCGTCGAACCAGCCCTTGTCCGGCTTGTCGCTCAGGCCGAACTTTTGCAACACGTCGTGGGTCAGCGCAATCAGGTCGGTCGCCGGTGCGGTGCCACGCTTCAGCGGCGTTCCCGGCAGTGGCGCCGGGCCGTCCATGGTCCCGTCGCGCACCGCATACATCGTCTGGATCTGCGTGCTGGACAGGTCGGAATCGTCGTACAGCTTGCCGGTGCCGACGAATACCCAGCGGTCGATCTTGTTCTTGAGATCGATCTCGATCTGCGGCGGGGTCGTCACCGGCTGGGCGAAGCCACCGCCATCGATCAGCGTAGCCAACACGCCGACGGTCCACAGGGCAGGGTTGGAATTCGACAGGTCGAAGCGCCAGAGATTGCCCAGCAGATCACCGGCATAGACCTGCTCGGCCAGCTGGTTATGGAAGTCCTTGGTGTAGGCAGACGGATGGGCGAGCCCCGACGGCGTTCCGGCCGAACCCACGCCCGTCGACATCGTCTTCAGCAGCGTGCCATCGCTGATGCGCACGAAGTAGAGCTTGCCTACGCCGCTCGTGTTGTAGCCGCTGGCGAGGATCGCGACCCAGGCGCCGTTGAACGCATGCGTCTTCATGATGACCGGCTTGCCGTAGGTGTAGCCGAGGTCGGCGAAGCCCGCCTTGGAAGAATTAACCTCCCACAGCACTTTGGTGGCCGCCGCCGCTTCCGTGGTGATTGCAGAAGGATCGGTCACGTCGAGAGCGAAGTACGCATTGCCGCCCTTGCCGAGGCCGCTGACCAGCACCGTACGCCAGTCCAGGCCGGCGGTGTGCGCCGCGACGTTGACATCCGCGACCTTCGGCGACCCATCGACGTAGTAGTGGTGCCGGAACGGTGGCAACGCGCCGTCCTGATAGGCGAGCGCACCCAACCCGGTCTTGGCATCACCGCCGGCGGTGCCACCCCGGAACAGGACGCTCGGGATATACGCCCAGGTCTCGTTGCCCGTGGTGTCGTCGAACACATGCAACATGCCGTCGTTGGCGCCCGCATAGATGCGCGCGTCACGGGTGGCAAAGGTCGACTTGAACGAGCTGTAGCCTGGATCGTCGCCATCCCGGTATGGCGCGTTCGGTGCGCCGACGTAGACCGGCTCGGAATCCGCGATATCGCCCAGCGCGGTATTGCGCGACCGCAACTGGTTGAGCTTCGCGCCCTCACGCGCCCGGTTGCCGCGCAGGAACTCGAGGATTGCCTGGCCGCGCGCTGCGGGCTTGCCGGGCGCCAGCGAATCGCGCTGGTTCGCACCGATGTTTGCCCAAAGGAAGGGCACTACCGTACCCGCCTCGTTGGTAGTGACGATCTTGCGCTGGGTGAACCACGGCGTGTCGATGACGTGCGGGATCACCTGCAGTTGCGTGTCGAGTTGCGTCTCCGCCTTCCATGTCTCGACGATGACCGCGCCCGTAAGCGGGTTGATCTGCAGTTTCCGCAGACCGCCGCCCCAACTGGGTTCGAAGCTGACCTGATAGATGAAATTCGCGGACGCGCCGAAGTTGACGTTCTGCAAGCCGACCCCTGCGCGAACCCCCGACACGCCGGCAATGTCCGCCAGCACCTGACCGATACCCAGCTTCACTTCGTCGGCCGACTGCGCGTTGACGAATCGCCCGCGCCCGTTGATCGCGGCATGCCACAGGTCGTCGACACCCGAATTGTCGGGCTTGAACACGGTCGGATAGGGCTTCGGCCACTGCAGTGCGCCGAGGGCGAGCTGCGATTCGGTGACCGCCTGGCTGCCTGCGGGCAGCTTGCCCGCGGTTCCAAGCGATATCGCCGCGAAGTTCTGGTGCTGCCAGCTGGCCGGGTCCTTGCTGCTCGCGGAAACATTGTTCGCCGACTGCGCGCCGCTGGTGCGCAAGTCCGTCACCCAGTAATAGGTGGAGAAGTCGGACAGCGAATTCGCCGCCGCCCCGAGCGGATCCTGGCGATACGGCGGCGGCCACGGCGACCCGGGCAGCAGGCCCGGCACCGGTACCGGCAGCGGCGGCACGACATCGTCCTGATCGCCGTACACCGTCGGCGGCAACCCGGTCTGGTTGGTGAAGCCGTCGGTAAAGAACATGTGCCAGTTCTTCTGGCAGGCGAGCACGATGGCATCGCTCGAGCCCACCAATTGCGGATGCCCGCCGTTCTTGTAGTACTCGCCGATGCGCACCACCGCGTCGAGCGAAGCGGTCTCGAAACCGAGCGGAATCGTCACGTTGAACAACTCGGTGAACCAGGCGGCCTTTTGAACCGGCGAAAAGTCGGCGATGTCGACGAACTTCGACGGATCGGATTGACCGGCCAAGTTCGCGGTATTGTTCGACAGCGTATGGAGGCCGACCCGGTACTTGGCGTCCAGTTCGCTGAACGACAGCGAGGTCGTCGTCTTCACCGCCAGCAGGCGCGTCCGATAGTACGCAAACCAGTTGGCGTAGTTGGTCATCTCGGAGTCTTCCGGCGTCATGCCGTCGAACGCCCTGGTGACGGTCTGCACGTCGCCGCTGTCGTCGGTCCAGACATGCGTATAGCTCGCAGTGGTCTTCTTGCTGATGTCGAGATCGATGCGCTGGAACGCGGGCGTCGCGTAGTTGTCCGTCGCCGGGTCCTGGCCGAACTGATAGAACCGCGGATAGATGTGCGTCGAATCCGCGGAATCCTGGCATGAGCCGCCTGCCGACGTGCCGTATCCCGACCACTTGTCGCCGGCGGTTGCAATGAACATGTCGCACCACTCGACGCCGGTCTTGTAATAGTGGCGTGGCACCTCGGCGTAGCGTGGCGACGAGGTACAGGCATTCGGGCCGGTACCCGCCGCGACCGGGGTATTGAAGACGGCGTCCGGATAGTTGTAGCGATCGGCACTCGTCGCGCCGTAGGCCTTGTTGTTGTGCCGGCAGACGAGGCCCGGGCCGTTCGCGTCTTCCAGCAGGCTCGTGCCCGAGGTGATCTGCACGAGATCGATGAAGGTCGTCTTGTCGCCCGACGAATCGATACCCGCGAAGCTGATCGTGTGCGGGCCGGGGGCGGCGATGCTGAAGCCGAAGGCGAAGGTGTTGAACTGGAAGTCGAGGGTCGGCACCACCGGGCTGCCAAGCGCCACACCGTCCACGCTAACGACGATCGGCTGATAGGTACCCGCCGGGACGCTGTACGGTCGCCGTGCCGCCTGGAACGTGACGCGATACGAACCCGGGCTCAGGACGACGTTCTGCGAGAACGACCCTGCGCCCTGGATGAAGGCGGTTTGCCAGAGATCGCTGCTCGGGTACGCGCCGTACGAACTGTAATAGCGCTGGATGCCGCTGCCGGGACCCCAGACCCAGCTCGCGCCGGGCGGCGCCGGCTGGTAGTCAGCGACGAAGGGCGTCTCGAAATTGCCGTTGGGCACGGCAACGGGGCCCGACAGCGAGCCGCGCACGAGGTCGCTGCACACCGCGGTGTTGGAGGCCGAGGGAATCGGCGGGCACATGCCGTCGTAGGTGCAGGTGTTGTGGTCGATCGAGCACTTGCCCGGCGTGTATACCGGGTTGCACCAGGTCAGGTCCCACGTCGGCGGGGCATAGAAGTGGAAGCAAGCCGAGTGGTCGACGCTGCAGGTGCCGCCCACGCGCGGGCAGTACGCCGGCTCGCTGCAGGTGGTCAGCGAAAAGTCGCAGTACGGGCTGTACGACCCCGAACAGGATTCGCCGGTGGCCGAACAGGTGGCGCCGGCCACCGGGCAATTGGCGTCGGTCGTGCACGCCGTCCCGGTATTGATGCTGCAGTGACCGGAAATCACCGGGCACGCGGCGTCGGTCGTGCATGGCGTCGGCACGCTCGAGCACACGCCGTTGATCGTCGGGCATTCGCCGTCGCTGTGACAGACGGCCGTCGTCGACGAGCACTGTCCGCTGGGCGCGCAGTCGGTGGTCAATAGACAACTGTGCGCATCGAGGCTGCAAACGCCAGGCACGATCGGACAATTGAGATCGCTCGTGCACGCCGAATGCGTCACGGTGCAGGTCCCGTTGGCATCGGGACAGGTCGTGTCGCTGAGGCAAGCCGCCCCGGTAATGGTGCAAGCGCCGGGCAGCGTGGTGCAGTCGCCGGGTCCGTGGCAAAGCGTCATGTCGAGACTGCAATGCCCCTCGTCCGGGCAGGTGCTGTCGGAGAAGCAGGCGAGGCCGTCGGTGCTGCAGTGGCCGGCGACGGCGGGGCATCCGCTCGCATCGACGCACGCGTTGCCGTTGTTGCTGCAATGGCCCTCGTTCGGGCACTCGGCTGCGGTCATGCAACCCGTAGGCACGACCGAGCAGTGCCCCAGCGTATTCGGGCAGTCAGCGTTGCTCGTGCAGATGGCAGACGAACTCGTGCAGTGGCCGGACGAGGTGCAATCCGCTGCGCTTGTGCAAACGTTGTGCAGCGCGCTGCAGGTGCCGGCGAGCAGCGGGCACTCGGCATTGGTCGCGCAGGCGTTGTGGCTGGCGGTGCACTCGCCAAGGTTGGGACAGTCGCCCGCGACGAGGCAGCCATGACCGTCGACCGAGCACGTTCCCGACAAGGGCGCGCAATCCGCGGTCGTGCTGCAGGCGTTGTGGTTGATGCTGCACTGCCGGGCCCCTGGGCAGTCGGCATTGCTCGCGCAGTTGCCTGACGTCAGGCTGCAGACCCCGGGCGGACACGCCGGCACCTTGACGCAAAGGCCGCACTCACCCGCATCCGGATCGCAAAGGTCGCATCCCGGCGGCATCCAGACGAGCGGGCAGGTCGCGGGATCGGGCAGGTTGCAGACCTCGCCGACCGCATCGCAGGTCTGCGTATGCACGTTGTTGCACGACTGCGGAACGATGTTGTTGCAGAACTGGCTGACCGTGCCGTCGCAGGTCTGCGGCGTCATGGCACCGCAGGTTTGGGAGATTGCGCCATCGCAGGTTTGCGAGCTGATGCCGTCGCAAGTCGGGAACACGGCGCCGTCGCAGGTTTGCGGCGCGACGGCGGTACAGGTCTGGGGACCAACGCCGGCGCAGGTCTGCGGCGTCAGTCCGGTGCAGGTCTGAGGGGTCACGCCATTGCACACCTGCGGGCTGATGCTGTTGCAGGTCTGTGGCACGGCGCCATTACAGACTTGAGTCGTGGTGCCGACGCAGGTCTGTGCGGCGCCGCCGCCGCAGGTCTGGTCCGTGACGCCTTCGCATACCTGGGGCGTTGAAACCGGTGCCGGGTCGCTGCAGGTTTGAGGGAGCAGGGGGCCGTAGCTCGGCCACAACGGACTGGTGGAGTCGCACCAGATGATGTTGTCGTTCTGGTAGAAGTACTTCGGGTCCTTCGCCGTCGTCCACGCGGCGAGCAGCGCGTGGGTCGTGGCGTTGACCTTGGCGTAGGCGATCGACAGCGCAGTGCTCGACCCGCTCGTCGGGTCGACGCCGGGGGCCGCCCACGGATAGCTGTAGTCGCCATCGGTGCTCGCTGCCGACGAAGTTGCCGCCGCCGGCCCGACGCCGTTGGTGCGGCAATGGTTTGGATCGTTCTCCAGTCCCTGGCTCCAGTCGGAGTTGCACCACAGGCCGATCGTGACCAGCTTGGTGAGATCGACGTACTTGATGGTCGTCGCCCAGGGGTCGGCCGGAACATGGGTCCAGTCGGACGTGTTCGCGCCGTTCATCTGCGGGTAGGGCGTGCCGTCCGCGTGCACGGGCGGCTCGTAATTCAGCCGCGGGTTGTAGTAGGCGTGGTTGAGTTCGGTGTTGTGCACCGGCGCCGGCCACAGGGACCAGTACTCGTAGGGCTTGTCGGCCGATGGAGATTTCCCCGGCCCCAGCGGCCCGGGATAGCGCTCGAGACCGGGCAACGGACCCGGGTCGACGCCGCCGGTGCAGCTCGATGTAATGAAGGGCGTCAGCTTGCAGCCTGCTCCTGGTCCGCTGGCATCGAAGCTCGCATCGTACGCCGGGAAGGGGAACCCGAATTGTTCGTAGATGTAGCCCGCTGTGGTGTACTTGCCGTGGCCTACGCCCGTAAGGTCGAAATTGGAGTCGACGCGACCGCAGGCCGCGTTCATGTTGCCTGTCGCATCGCGGCAGTATTTGCGGATGGCGCTGTCGGGCAGGAAGTCGTAGAGCATCGACGTCGAGTCGTCGATGGTCAGCATGATGTTCGGCTTGGACTGGTTCTGGACGCTCAGCGGCTGGTCCCCGAGCAGGGTCGGCGCGGCGACGCCCGGCGTCGCCAGCGGCCCGAGCCCGATCATGGCCGCAAGGATACCGGCGATCCAGCGCCGGTATTGCGGTACGGTGTTGCCTTTTGCCATGATCATTGTCCTTGGGGTCCCGTGAGCGGGCGCCTACTTCAGCATCGCTTGCAAGAATGATGCCGTGTTCTGCGGGCCATCGACCCGGATGGTCACGCGATAGTACGGCTCCCGCGGCAGCGGGATCGGCGCTTTGCCTCCGGTCATGCCGGGCGGTAGTCTCGACGGGAGAAGATCGCAGTTCGATTCCACGGGAGGAGACCCCTCTGGAAGCCCGGGCGCGCACATGCGCTCGATGACGTAGCGAATTTCGGTGCTGGTCGCCGGATCGGTGTATTTCGTCAGGCCCGCGCCGTCGAATGCGGTCTTTTTCAGCAACGTGTTCGGTATGCCCCGTGCGTCGTCGGGTTGGCGCGTGGCAAAGTAGTTCTCGGGAAGGTAATTCTTGGTTTTGTCGGCAATCCGCACGGCGGCGAGGATATCGGAATTCGGAAACAGCGCCGCCGCGGCCTTTTCCACCGCGAAATTGCCGGGCAGGATCGACGCCAGGCGGAAGGAGAGGTTGCCCACGACCGCATTGGTGGTGTCGACCGAACGCACCAGCGCGATGGCGGCGAGGCTGAGCGCCACCATGACGATCAGCGCGATGAACATCACCACGCCCCGTTGCCTGCGTGCAAGCCTGCGCGGGTGTCTGCGAACGGTATGCGGTATCTGCGTCATTACGTCGGATTGAACATTGGGTTGCGCAGGGGGATCGAGGTTTCGTAGGTCCGCACGCGGAATCCGGGCGGGATATCCCCTTCCAGCGCCGTCCCCAGCACGCTTCCGAACAGCTTCCATTTCGGATGGAGCAGCACGTCCTGGTCGTATTTGGCCTTGTCGAACTGCTCGCCCTGCACGACGAGTCCGATGCGCACGGCCTTGATCTTGCCCAGCGTTGTAACCGGCGCGGACAGCACGTTGGCGGCGCTCCACGCGCCTGTCGCCGGCACCCAAGTAACGCCGCCGCCGACGTTGGCTATGCCATAGAGCAGCTTCATGTTGATCACGTTCGACGCGATCGGATTTGGCGCTTCCGCAACCGCCGCGCCGGTCGCGTTCCACAGCGCCGTGCTGCGCATGACACCGCTCGCCACGTCGAATTGCACCCGCTGGCCACCGGCCTGAGGACCCATGTTGAGCAGGAAGGCACCGGCGGGCATGTCGACGCCAATGCCGGTGTGGGATATTTTCACGACGTCATCCCCGTCGGGAGTCGGAAGCTGAGGATCCGACACCACCGCTGTCGCCCTCGACACGGCGCAGTCGCCTTTCATCGAGATCGCGATCATCAGGTCGCCCGGCCGGAAGCCGGTCAGGCTGTGCACCCGGTAGTCCGCCCCGGCGGTGGCGGGGCCGAAGAACTCCACCGGCGTCACCACGCGCTGCGACACGCTGTAGTTGACGACGAAGCTGTCCGGCGTCGCGTCGGCGCCACCGTCGGTAATCAGCAAGGGAATGGGACGATAGGTCGTGGCCGGATCCGCCGTTGCCGTGCAGGTGCCCAGCTGGGGCATCGCGTCGGCGATGCCGTTGGAAGCGTTCGCGAGCTCGATCCCCAGGATGAACGACGACAGCAGGCCGTTCTGCTGGGCGTCGCCAACGCTGGTCGTATTGCGCTTGATGCCTTCGGCGGCCGCGAACACCTGGTAGATGACCAGTACCGCGATCAGGCCAATGACGATGCCGACCATGATCTCGATCAGGCTGAAGCCCTGGTGCTTGAGGCGGCGTCCGGGGGTCATGGCAGTCATCAGTTCTGGCCGATCACGCCAACGGTCGTGTAGTTGTGCTCGACGGTGTCGCCCGGAAGTTTCCAGAAGATCGTGACTTGCACCACGCTGCTGGTCGTGGAGGGCGCCGACAGCGACGGGACCGTGTCGACCAGTACCTCAGGCGGGGTGCTCATCGCGGCGCCGAAGGTGGCCGCGACCTGGTTGGTCTTGAAGTTCAGATACTCCGATCCGCCCGGGCTGCGGTATTTCGTCTGCAGCAGCGTCTGTTTCTCGGTCCACATCTGCGATACCAGCGAGTTGGCGAGGTACACCGCCTCGGCGCGGTATTCGGCGTCGTTGGTGAAGCGGATGGCCTGCGCCTGCAAGCCGACGATGCCGAGGATGCCGAAAGAAAAGATGAGGATGCCGATCAGCGCCTCGAGCAGATAGGCGCCGCCTTGGGTACGTCGAATTGGCTTGAACGATTGCATCATCGGGCTTTGCAAGAAAACTTCAACTCGGGCAAACGCGTGGATCGTCGCTGGCCACGCCAGGGTCGGGGTCGCATAACTTGACGCCTGCGTTGGCGAACGCCGTGATCGCAACTCGCAGCGGGCGGCGATCGGTGGCGGAGACGTAGGAATTGGTGACGTCGATCTGGCTGATCGATGCGCTCGCATCCGCATTGGGGACGACCCGCCCGAGCCCGTTGAAAGTCACCGTGGTCGCGCCGGCGGGTGTCGGAGTCGCGGTCGCCTTGCAGGCGCCTTCGGCGTACGTGTACGACTGCACCAGGACGAAGCTGCCCAACTCGTCGTCCAGTCGGTTGACCCGCCAGCCACCCGTGCAGGGAGTGGGATCCAGCACGAACTGCGCCTGCGTGTTGCCGCGGATCGCCTCGGCCTGCGCCAGCCGGACGCCGGTAAGCGTGTTCTCGGCGCCATTGCGGATTTGCATGTTGCCGATGAAATTCGCGTACTGCGGGCCGCCGATCATGATCAGGAATGCGAATATCGACACCGCGATCAGCAGTTCGATCAGCGTAAAGCCGCGGGAGGATGCGAGTCTCTTCATGGCGCGCTCAGCTGCAAGAGCCGTCCTTGCGCACGGCCCAGCAGGTGCCGCTGCCCGACCAGCCGCCGGCGGTGATCGTGCTCGACTTGGCATTGGCCTGGTTGATCTGGTACGTGAATTCGGTCATCCCTTCGCCGGCCTTGCCCGTCGCCGTGCCCGTATACGTCGTCGCTGATTCACCGCCGCAATCGATGTCGAAGGCGCGCGCGGTGTTGACAATGGGTTTGATCACCGCGCAACCCCCCACGTACGTGCGATTGTCGAGGAAGTATTGTTCGTAGCGCGTTCTCAGATCCGAAAGCGCCGACGTCGCCTCGATGATCTTGCCGCGCCTGACGTAGTCGGCATAGTTTGGCAGTGCGATGGCGGCGAGAATGGATACGATCGCGACCACGATCATTACTTCGATCACGGTGAAGCCCATGGCACTGAAGCGCACTGCCCCGACACCGCGCGCCGCGCGCCTGCTGCGGACGGCGTGAAACGATGCGGTTGATCTTTCGAAGATAGGCACGGCTAATTCCCCTTTTTGCGCAATGCCATGGTATGGCGTCGCGCCGCCTCAGGCAACGCAAACCGATTAGAGGTATCGCTGGCGGAACAGACGGTTACAGGCGTACAGGTGGGTTGGGGGCAGTGTTCTCGGTCGCCTGATCCTGTGCAGTGCAGTTCGTATCTACAAACAACGATCGTGCGATTTGTCGATTCGGGCGCGGCCGCTGTTGGCGAGCACGACCTTGAGTGCATTCTGCCCCGTTTTGCAGACCACAAAGGTGCCCATTTGCAGGGCGCCACCGAGCAATCTGGCGTGACCGAGGCTGGTGTACGAGACATAGTTAGCCACGGGGTGGTTGCCGCGAACGGTGATGCCGTCGGGCGCGGACCCTTCCCGACGAATCACCTGCTCGTCACTTTCGATCTCGCCATCGTGATTCTCGTCGACGAACATGATCCAGCCCGATTCCCAGCCGCCGGCGGAGGATGTGCACCGGCGCTTATCCACGCTCTTGCACAGGTTGACGCGAAACCCGTGCTTGATCGCCTCGCTTCTCGCAATGTCCAAGGTATCGGCGAGGAACCGAGCGTGGTTCATGAGCTGCTGGGCAGCAATCCACTGCCGATAGGCTGGCAGCGCCGCGGTCAGTAGGACGCCAAGGATAGCCAGGGCGATCATGAACTCGATCAGCGAGAATCCCGGCACCAGCGACGCCATCTTGCGTTGGCCGAAGATCGCAGCCATCGGAACTCCCACGTTTGTGGCGCCGGTGTGCCGGCAACGTGGGGAATGCTAGTCCGGCGGCTGCGGATTGAAACTTCGACCGTTGGCCTAAGTCATTGGATGGATTGACATAGTCGTTCCGGTGACCGCTCGGATGGCAGACGCCTTTGAGCCGTGGCGCCATCGTTGGCGGACGCGCTCGCCCCAGCGCTATGGCCTCGGCGGCATGCCATAATCCATGGTCGCGGGGATGCCAACGTATCCCGAAACGCTCGAGAAATCTCCTTCAGGCCTTCCCCATGCAGACCAAGCCCCGATTTGCCTGGAGCGACCCGCTACTGCTCGACGAGCAGCTCTCCGCCGAGGAGCGTCTGGTGCGCGACACGGCGCACGCATTCGCCCAGGAGCAGCTGCTGCCGCGGGTAACCGACGCTTTTCGTCACGAAAGGACGGACAGCGGCATATTCCGCGAAATGGGCGCGCTCGGGCTGCTGGGATCGACGCTGCCCGAAGCCTATGGCGGCGCAGCGATGAACTACGTCTGCTACGGTTTGATCGCGCGCGAGATCGAACGCGTCGACTCGGGTTACCGGTCGATGATGAGTGTGCAAAGTTCGCTGGTGATGTATCCAATCCTGGCGTACGGATCGGAGGCGCAACGCCAGAAATTCCTGCCCAGGCTTGCGAGCGGCGAATGGATCGGCTGCTTCGGGCTCACCGAGCCCGACCACGGTTCCGATCCCGGTTCGATGGTGACGCGCGCGCGATCGGCCAAGGGCGGCTACCGGCTGTCCGGCGCCAAGATGTGGATCTCGAACGCGCCGATCGCCGATGTGTTCGTGGTCTGGGCGAAGACCGACGACGGGGTCATCCGCGGTTTCATCCTGGAGAAAGGCATGGACGGCCTCACGGCGCCGAAGATCGAAGGCAAATTCAGCCTGCGCACTTCGGTCACCGGAGAAATCGTACTCGACGACGTGTTTTGCCCGGAGGAAAACCTGCTACCGGGCGTCGACGGCCTGGCCGGCCCCTTCGGCTGTCTCAACAACGCACGCTATGGCATCGCCTGGGGTGCGCTGGGCGCCGCGGAATTCTGCTGGCACGCGGCGCGGCAGTACACGCTCGATCGCAAGCAGTTCGGGCGCCCGCTCGCGGCCAATCAGCTGATCCAGAAAAAGCTTGCCGACATGCAAACCGAGATCACGCTCGGTTTGCAGGGATGCCTCAGGCTGGGCCGGCTCAAGGACGAAGGCAAGGCGGCCCC
Organism: uncultured beta proteobacterium; assembly: GCA_963726915.1. Classification (GTDB taxonomy): domain Bacteria; phylum Pseudomonadota; class Gammaproteobacteria; order Burkholderiales; family Casimicrobiaceae; genus PALSA-1003. Next base: position 154,085 of record CAVSEA010000024.1, on the reverse strand, counting down.
GGAGATCACCTCGATCATGAAGCGCAATTCCTGCGGCAAGGCGCTGGACATCGCGCGCATGGCGCGCGACATGCACGGCGGCAACGGCATCGTCGACGAATTTCACGTCATCCGCCACGTGCTGAACCTCGAGACGGTCAATACCTATGAGGGTACACACGACGTGCACGCACTCATACTCGGTCGGGCCCAGACCGGGATCGCGGCGTTTTCCTGAACCGTGAAGCTCTACAACTATTTTCGTTCGTCCGCCGCGTATCGCGTACGCATCGCGCTGAACCTCAAGGGCCTCGCCTACGAATACATTGCCGTCCATCTGACCAAGGGCGAACAGCGCGCCGAGACCTACCTCGCACTCAACGCCCAGGCGCTGGTGCCGGCGTTCGTCGACGACGGCGCGACGCTGACGCAGTCGCTCGCGATCGTCGAGTACCTGGACGAGCGCCACCCCGATCCACCGCTGCTGCCGGCTGCGCCCGCCGAGCGCGCGCGAGTGCGCGCGATCGCACTGGCGATTGCCTGCGACATCCATCCCCTGAACAACCTGCGCGTGCTGCAGTACCTGACGCGCGTGCTCAATGTCGGCGAGGACGCGAAGAACGCCTGGTACCGGCACTGGATCGACCTCGGTCTGGCGGCGCTCGAAGCACAACTCGCCAACGACCCCGCGACCGGCGCGTTCTGCCATGGCGATACGCCGACGCTCGCCGACATCTGTCTCGTGCCGCAACTCGCGAATGCCAGGCGCTACGCCATCCCGCTGGAGATCTACCCGACCTTGTTGCGGATCGATCGACGTTGCGGCGCGCTTGCCGCGTTTGCGGATGCGGCGCCGGAGCGGCAACCCGACGCGGCATAGAAGTTTCGTGCTAGCGCGGACTCACTGTGCCATCGGCAGCGCGACCCATGTCGGACCGCGGCACCGCAAGGACATCATTCGTCACTCATCCCAGGAGCTACTTAATGCAATTCGTGATCCCCGCGTGGAACCTTCCCGCCGTCCCCATCGCCGGCAGCGATCAGTACTATCCCGTGCGCCACATCTACTGTGTGGGCCGCAACTATGCGGAGCATGCCAAGGAAATGGGCGGTGACGCCGCGAAGGAACCGCCGTTTTTCTTCACCAAGCCGGCCGACGCCATCGTGCCGGTCGTGGCTCCGGCGACCGGCGAGATTCACTACCCGCTTGCGACCAAGAGCCTTCACCACGAGATCGAACTGGTGGTTGCCATCGGCGCGCGCGGCGCCAGGCTCGCGCCGGAAAATGCGAATCGATTGGTCTACGGCTATGCCGTCGGTCTCGACATGACGCGGCGCGACTTGCAGAACGCGATGCGTGAAATCAAACGCCCTTGGGATATCGGCAAGTCGTTCGCCCAGTCCGCGCCGATCGGACCGATCCATCCCGTCAGCCAGGTCGGGTATGTCAGCCGCGGGCGCATTTCGGTCGAGGTTAACGGCGCGGTCAAACAGCAGGGTGACCTTGCCGACATGGTCTGGGATGTCCCGCACATGCTGCATTTCCTCTCGCAATACTACGAGTTGTTGCCAGGCGATCTCGTCTTCACGGGTACCCCGGCCGGCGTTGCCGCCGTCGTCACGGGAGACCTGATGGTCGGACGCATCGAATCGCTGGGCGAGTTGAAGGTACGCGTGATCGGACCGCAGGAGGGTTGATGTCCGACGCGTCCGTGGATCTCATCGAACGCGGCTTCAATAATCGCGCGGCGTGTCCCGACTACCCGCAATGGTTCGAGCGCTGGGCCGCTGAAAGCGTTGCCGTCCGCGCGCGGCTCGACGCGCGGCTCGAACTGCGCTACGGCAGCGCGCCGAGGCAGACGCTCGACATTTTCCGCGCGGCCAAGCCGAGAGGGTCGCTGCTGTTCATCCACGGCGGCTACTGGCGCTCGCTCGACAAGTCCTCGCACTCGTTCCTCGCGGGCCCGCTGGTCGACCGCGGGGTGAGTGTCGCCGTGATGAACTACGACTTGTGCCCGGCAGTCGGCATCCCCGATATCGTCGTCCAGTGCCGCGAGGCGGTCGCGTGGCTGGTACGGCATGGCAGCGAACACGGCATGCCGACGGACAGAATGGTGGTCGCCGGCCATTCCGCGGGCGGTCACCTGGTGGCGATGCTGTTCGCGACGGATTGGTCGACCTACGGACTGCGGCCCGACGTCCTGACTGCGGGTGCCTCGATCAGCGGCCTGTTCGATCTCGAACCGGTGGTCCAGGTGCCGTACCTCAATTCGGATTTGCGGCTGGACGTGGCCACGGCGCGCGCGATGAGCCCGGTCCGCCTTTCGACCCGGGTCGATGCTCCGCTCCTGCTCGCCGTCGGCGCCGATGAAACCGGCGAATTCGTTCGCCAGTCGCAGCTGCAATGGGACGCGTGGCCGGCATCCCGGCCGCGCGGCGCGTCGGGGCCGCTGTTGGTGCCGAATCGCCACCATTTCAGCGTCCTCAGCGACCTCGTGGACCCATCCAGCGAACTGTTCAAGCGCCTTTTCGCCCTGTTTCCAGCCTGAGTCGGCACGCCACGTGTGTTGACAACTGACTCGCGGTCATTTAGGCTGCATAAATGACCAACAGTCAGTTGTTGATGCCATGGTAATTCGACAGCGTGCCATCCACGTCGGCGAGAAGAACGAGCGCCACCACGCAATCCTGAACGCGGCGGAGCAATTGCTCCTGCGCTCGCCCGATCGCATCGCCAACATGGCCGAAGTCGCGCAGGAAGCCGGGCTCGCGAAGGGTACCGTCTACCTGTACTTCCCGAGCAAGGAAGAACTATTGCTGGCCCTGCATGAGCGCAATATCGACGGTTTCTTTCGGGCGCTCAGCGACCGGCTGGACGAGGACGCTGCCGTGGCGATCGGAGACGTCTTTGCGCTGACTCGCGCGCACATCGTCGAACCGCCCCTGTTTCTCGCGCTGGCGAGCCGTTGTTTCGGCGTCGTGGACCAGAACGTCCCCATCGCCACGGCTCGCGCGTTCAAACAGCGCATGGCCGAGCGGCTCGAACGCGCGGGCGCCGGCCTGGAACGCCATTTTGCGGCGCTCGCCCCTGGCGACGGCGTCGTGCTTCTCAGACACAGCTACGCCTTGATCCTCGGGCTGTGGCAGATGGCGGGCAGCGCGACGAGCGCGCCCGAGGCACAGGCGGGTGAGCCGGCGTCACCGGTATTCAGCTGGCGCTATCCGGAAGAGCTCGAGCGGGCGCTGTTCGCGCTCTGGGACGGCGCGCTGGCGGGTGCCGCGCGCCGCGCATCGAAGCACTGACATCGCCAATGACATGACAAAGGCTGCGACGACATGCGGATCATCACTCGCGTAATTTCGATGCTGGCGTCGATGGCCGGTGGGCTTGCGCTGCTCGCGGTCGGAGCCTGCGCTCGCCATGAACCTCCGCCGCAGGTCGTGCGGCCGGTGCAGATGATGCAGGTCGCGCTGAAGTCATCCGGCGATCAGACGGTGTACGCCGGCGAAGTCAAGCCGCGATACGAGGGCGACCTCGGCTTTCGCATCGGCGGCAAGATCGTCGCCAGGATGGTCGACGTCGGCGCGAAGGTGAACAAAGGCCAATTGCTGGCGCGGCTCGACCCGGCCGACGCGGGGCTGCAGACCGACGCCGCCAAGGCGCAGCTTGCTGCGGCCGAGACCGAATTTTCTTTTGCGAAGGCCGAGTTCGAGCGCTACCAGGGGTTGCTCGACCAGAAATTCATCAGCCAGTCCGCGCTAGACGCAAAGCGCAATGCAATGAACAGCACCAAGGCCAAATTCGAGCAGGCGAAAGCGCAGCTGGCCGTCACCCGGAATCAGGCAAGTTACGCGACTCTTACCGCGGATCGCGACGGCATTATCACCGTGGTCAACGCCGAGGTCGGACAGGTGGTTCAGGCGGGCCAGGCGGTGTTTCGCCTGGCGCAGGCGGACGAGCGCGAAGTCCTGGTGAACGTTCCGGAGAATCGGCTGGCGGAACTGAAGTCGGCCAAGCGTCTGGGCGTGGTGCTTTGGGCCAATCCGGGCCGCGTTTATCAGGCGAAGGTTCGCGAAATCGCGCCGGCCGTCGATGCAACGACGCGCACGTTCGCGACCCGCGTCTCGATCGTCGACGCCGATGCCGCAGTGCGCTGGGGCATGACCGCGAACCTGGTGCTGCAGGGTGAAGGCATCGCCGACTCGGCGCTGCTTCCGCTCACCGCGGTCTACCAGAAGGAAGGCAAGCCGGCGGTCTGGATTTTCGACCCGGCGTCGAAGCAGGTCAATTTGCGGGCGGTCGAGGTCGGCATGTACCGCGAGGACGGCGTGGTCGTGCGCTCGGGACTGCAAAGTGGCGAATGGGTCGTTACCGCCGGTGTGCACAAACTTGTCCCAGGACAGCCGGTGCGGCCGTTCGACGATGCCTCGAAATCGTAATACGCGGGGGTAGCGATGCGCGACCCGATCCCTGATCCGCCTGCCAGTCGCTTCAATCTCTCGGAGTGGGCGCTGCGCCACCGCACGCTGGTCCTGTATCTGATCGTCGTGTTCGCGGTGCTCGGGGCCTTGTCGTACGGCAAGCTCGGCCAGTCGGAGGATCCGCCGTTCACGTTCAAGGTGATGGTCATCCGCACCAATTGGCCGGGTGCGACTGCGCGCGAGGTCGAACAGCAAGTCACCGACAAGATCGAGCGCAAGCTGCAGGAAACGCTGAACATCGACTGGGTGCGGAGCTACAGCAAGCCCGGCGAATCGTTGGTGTTCTTCGCGATGAAGGACTCGGCGGAATCGGCGCAGGTGCCGGAGACCTGGTATCAGGTGCGCAAGAAGATCGGCGACATCCGGAACCAGCTGCCGCCCGGAATCCAGGGGCCGTTCTTCAACGACGAATTCGGCGATACCTATACCAACATCTACGCCGTGACCGGCGATGGGTTCGACTATGCGGCGCTGAAGCGAAACGCCGACCGGATCCGCGCCGAACTGTTGCGCGTTCCCGGTGTAGCGAAAGTCGACTTCATCGGCGAGCAGGATGAAAAGATCTACATCGAGCTGTCGGACACCAAACTGGCGACGCTCGGCGTCGATATCGGCGCGATCATCCAGGCGCTCGCCGCGCAGAATGCCGTCGCTGCGGCGGGGGCATTCGACACCGCGACCGACCGCATCTACGTTCGCACCAGCGGCGCCTTCGATTCGGTCGAAGCGATCGCCGACCTGACCCTGCGCGCCAATGGTCGCGCGTTTCGCCTTGGCGACATCGCGCGGGTGTTCCGCGGCTACGTCGATCCGCCGCAGCAGAAAATGCGCTACATGGGCAACGAAGCACTTGGTCTGGGCATCACCATGGGGCCAGGCGGCGACGTGATCGAACTCGGGCACGCGCTCGACGTCGCGGTCGAGCGCATCCAGAACGCGCTGCCGGTCGGGGTCGAGATCGAACACGTGGCTAGCATGCCGCGCGCGGTACAGCGTTCGGTCAATCAGTTCCTGCGCTCGCTGACCGAGGCGATCCTGATCGTGCTCGTGGTGAGCCTTGTCAGCCTCGGCTTGCGTACGGGGCTGGTCGTCGTCGTGTCGATTCCGCTGGTGCTCGCGGTCACCTTCACTTTCATGGCGTGGTTCGACATCGGTCTGCACAAGATCTCCCTGGGCGCGCTGATCCTGTCGCTGGGTTTGCTCGTCGACGACGCGATCATCGCGGTGGAGATGATGGCGATCAAGATGGAGCAGGGCTTCGATCGCTTCCGCGCAGCGAGCTTTGCCTACACCAGCACAGCATTCCCCATGCTCACGGGAACACTGATCACGGTCGCCGGCTTCCTGCCGATCGCGATGGCCAAGTCGTCGACCGGCGAATACACGCGCTCGATCTTCCAGGTATCGGCGATCGCGCTGCTCGCGTCCTGGGTGATCGCGGTGATCGTCATACCTTACCTCGGGTATCGCATGCTGCCGGACCGGGCGCAGAAGCACGCGCCGTCATGGTGGCGTCGCGCACTGGCGCGGCTGCGCGGCGAGCCTCCCCCCGTCGCGGCGGCCGATGCCGGGCAATTCGACGCGGATCACGTCTATCAGACTCGTTTCTATCGCCGCTTTCGCGGCCTGGTTCGGTGGTGTGTAACGCATCGTGTCCTCGTCCTGGCGGTCACCGTCGCGGCCTTCATTGGCTCGCTGGCGTTGTTCCGCCTTATCCCGCAACAGTTTTTCCCGGCGTCGTCCCGCCCCGACCTGCTGATCGACCTTCGGCTGGCCGAGGGTTCGTCGTTTGCGGCGACGCTCGAGCAGACGAAGAAGATGGAGGCGATCCTCGCCAAGGACGGCGCCGTCGAAAGCTACGTCAGCTACGTCGGCACCGGTAGCCCACGCTTCTATCTGCCGCTCGATCAGCAGCTGCAGCAGTCGAACTTCGCGCAGTTCGTCGTAATCGCCCGCAGCAATGCGGAGCGCGAACAGTTGCGCAGCCGCGTACTGCAGCTGTTCGACAACGACTTCGTCGGCCTGCGCGGCCGCGTGGCGCGGCTCGAAAACGGGCCGCCGGTCGGGTTCCCCGTCCAGTTCCGCGTGTCCGGCGACGATATCCCGACGGTGCGGCGCATCGCCGGCCAGGTCGCGGAGGTCATGCGCGCGAACCCAAACACCGCCAGCGTGCAATTCGACTGGGACGAGCCGTCCAAAGTGATCCGGCTGCATGTCGACCAGAACAAGGCGCGAGCCGCGGGGCTGACTTCGCAGGAAGTGGCGGCGTTCGTGAACAATGCGCTCTCCGGCCTCAACGTGACGTATTTTCGCGAACGCGACAAGCTGATCGAGGTCCTGTTGCGTGGCCCCTTGGAAGAGCGCGCGCGGCTCAGCTATCTCAAGGATCTCGCGATCCCCACGAAAGGTGGCAGTGCCGTGCCGCTGGCACAGATCGCGGACATCGAATACGGGCTCGAGGACGGCGTCATCTGGCGGCGCAATCGGCTGCCGACAATCACCGTGCGCGCCGACGTCGTTGGCGATGCGCAGGGCGTCGACGTCACCGGCCAGATCAATCCCGGACTCGCGTCGATCCGCGCCAACCTGCCGCTGGGCTACTCGATCGAGGTCGGCGGGGCCATCGAGGACTCCACCAAGGGCCAGAAGTCGATCGCCGCCGGCGTGCCGGTGCTGATCATCGTCGTGCTGACCTTGCTGATGCTTCAATTGCAAAGCATCAAGCGCACGCTGATGGTCGTGCTCACCGCGCCGCTGGGCCTCATCGGCGTGGCCATCGCATTGCTCCTGTTCGGCAAACCCTTCGGCTTTGTCGCGATGCTGGGCACGATCGCGCTGTCCGGAATCATCATGCGCAACTCGCTGATCCTCGTCGACCAGATCGACAAGGACATCGCCGCCGGACACACGCCATGGGAAGCGGTCATCGACGCGACGGTACGACGGTTCCGGCCGATCGTGCTGACCGCCGCCGCGGCGGTGTTGGCGCTGATTCCGCTGACGCGGAGCGATTTTTTCGGACCGATGGCGGTCGCGATGATGGGCGGCCTGGTCATCGCCACCGTGTTGACGCTGATTTTCCTGCCTGCGCTCTACGCTACATGGTTCCGGGTCGAGCCGGAGTCCGCGGCGACGGCGCCCGCGCGGGGACTGCGCGTCGCTGCAGGCACCGCCTAGCAACCTGCTGGTCGGCGCCGCGGGCCGCAGCGTCGTGCGGCGCAGTATAATGTGCGCATCCTTTCAACCGACGCGCCGCCAACATGAGTCAATCCCGGCTGCACGCAGTCGATCCTCCCGTGGCCGGACTGCCATCGACGCCGCAGGCGGTCAGTCCCGTTCCGGAGATCATCGCCGACCTCAAGGCGGGTCGCATGGTCATTCTCGTCGACGAAGAGGATCGCGAGAACGAGGGCGACCTGGTTATCGCGGCCGATTTCATCACGCCGGGCGCCGTGAACTTCATGGCGACGCATGGCCGCGGCTTGATCTGCCTGACGCTGACCGAGCAGCGCTGCCGGCAACTGAATCTGGCGCCGATGGTGAGCGAGAATCGCACCGTTCACGGCACCGCGTTCACGAGTTCGATCGAGGCCGCCGAAGGGGTGACGACGGGCATATCGGCGGCGGACCGCGCGCATACGATTCGCGTGGCATGCGCGCCCGACGCGCGCCCGCGCGACATTGTCCAGCCCGGTCACGTCTTTCCGGTGGTGGCGCAGCCGGGTGGAGTGCTCGCGCGGGCGGGCCACACCGAGGCCGGCTGCGACCTGACCCAGCTCGCGGGCCTGACGCCGGCTGCGGTGATTTGCGAAATTCTCAAGGACGACGGGTCGATGGCGCGCTTGCCCGATCTGGTGGCATTCGCCCGCATCCACGGCTTGAGGATCGGCGCCATCACCGACCTGATCCACTACCGCAGTCAAACCGAGCGCCTGATCGAGCGGGTCGGCGAACGGCCCATACATACCGCCGAAGGCGAATTTCGACTGGTGACCTTTCGCGACAAGCTGGCCGACGCCACGCACCTGGCGCTGGTCCGCGGCAGTATCACGCCGGAACGCGAAACCCTGGTGCGCGTGCACGAGCCGCTCTCGGTCGTCGATCTGCTCGACCATGGGAGCCAGACGCACTCGTGGACGATTCCCGCGGCGCTCGCGGCGCTCGCCAAGTCAGAGTGCGGCGTCCTGGTTCTTCTGCATCGCAGCGAGTCCGCGCAGGAGTTGCGGCAGCGTGCGCTGTCCGACCAGGCGCGGCCGGACATCAAGATGGACCTGCGCAATTACGGCATCGGCGCGCAGATCCTGCGCGATCTCGATGTCGGTCGGATGCGGCTCCTGGCGCGACCGCGCAAGATGCCGAGCATGGCCGGATTCGGGCTTGAGGTGACCGGTCACCTGGAGTCGCCTTCGCCGCATCGGGTCCCTCCGGGCTAGCGTCCGATTCATGGTTTGTCATCGCCGTGTCCGGAGGGATGCGGCGCCAATTTTCGGGTCCATTCCCTGATCATGCCCAGCCGCAAGATTGTTCCGAGCACCCGCGCCGAGCATATGCGCGTGGGTGTCGTCGTCGCGCGTTTCAACCCTGCCATCGGCGACGCCCTGCTCGCCGGCGCCTTGCGCGCGCTCGATGGTGTCGGTGTGAAACAGGACGCGATCACGATCGCGACCGTGCCTGGTTCGCTCGAGGTACCGCTTGCGCTGCAGCGCATGGCGCAGACCGGTGACTACGACGCGCTGGTTGCGTTGGGCGCGGTCGTCCGCGGCGAGACCTATCATTTCGAAATCGTCGCCAACGAATCGGCGTCCGGCGTCGCCAGCGTGCAGCTCGAATTCGGAACGCCGATCGGCAACGGCATCCTGACCACGGACACCGAGGCGCAGGCGCTCGCGCGGGCCGACGGCAAAGGCCAGGACGCCGCGCTGGCAGCCGTGGAGATGGCCAACCTGCTGGACGCGATCGATGAAGAGTAGCCGTTCACGCGCGCGCGAATTGGCGTTGCAGGGCCTGTATCAGTGGCTGCTGTCGGGTACCGACCCGAGAGTGATACGCGAGCAGCTCGGCGAGACGGAAGGGTTCGCCCGCTGCGACGCAAAGTTCCTCGATCGCATGTGGGTCGGCGTCACCACCGGATTCGACGCGCTGGTGACCGCGATCGCGCCGCATTGCGACCGCGCGGCAGCCCAGCTTTCGCCGATCGAGAAGAGCGTTCTGGTCATCGGCGCCTGGGAGTTGCTGCATCAACCGGACGTGCCGTACCGCGTGGCCATCAACGAAGCCGTCGAGCTGGCCAAGGCCTACGGCGGAACCGACGGTCACAAGTTCGTCAATGGCGTGCTCGACAAGCTCGCAGTGGCGGCGCGCGCGCCCGAAATCAGCGCCGCGCGCGCCTAGACGCAGCGTGTCCAATTTCCCGTCGGCATTCGCCTAGCGCGTCCCGCCCGAGATTTTGCGATGGCGGCGCTTAGCGAATTCGCATTGATCGAGCGCTTTTTCCAGCGCCCGGCGGCAAACGCAGTGCTGGGCATCGGCGACGACGCCGCGCTGGTGGCGCCGACTCCTGGTTGCGAACTCGCGATTTCAGTCGACATGCTCGTCTCGGGCCGTCATTTTTTTGCCGACGCGGATCCCTACGCGATCGGTCACAAGACGCTCGCCGTGAATCTGTCCGACATGGCCGCGATCGGGGCCACACCACGATGGGCGCTGTTGGCGGGCGCGCTGCCCGCGATCGACACCGCATGGCTTTCAGAGTTTGCGCGAGGACTCTTCGCCCTCGCCGACCGGCACGGGGTCGAGCTGATCGGCGGCGACACGACGAAGGGACCGCTCACGCTGTGCATAACGATCGTTGGGGAAGTTCCGACGGGGCAGGGGTTGCTTCGCGCGGGTGCCAGGGCGGAGGATTCGATCTGGGTGTCGGGCCCGCTTGGCGATGCGGCGCTTGCGCTCGCACACCTTCAGGGAAAGGTGTCGCTGCATGCGGATGAACTTGCGGCGTGCGAGCGCGCGCTGTTGCTGCCGACCCCGCGCGTCACGCTCGGCGAACGACTGCGCGGTCTGGCCACCGCAGCGATCGACATCTCTGACGGCCTCACGGGCGACCTCGGCCACGTGCTTCGGGCATCGAAGCTTGGGGCGACGATCGATCTCGCCGCGATTCCGTGCAGCGTGGCCACGAAGCGCCTGCTATCGGGTGCGGGGCGCGACGTGGCGCTGCGCTGCTTGCTCGCCGGGGGAGACGACTACGAACTTTGTTTCACCGTGCCGGAGGAACGCGACGCCATCGTCGCCGACCTCGCGCGCGAGCTGGGTCTGCCGCTTGCGCGCATCGGCACGACCAAGGGCCGCCCGGGCATCGTCGTCCGCGACGAGGCCGGACACGATCTTGCAACACTGCCGCGCGCGTTCGACCATTTCTCACCGTGAAGCGCGCCAAGGCACCCACGCTGCGATTCCTGTTCGCGCATCCGGCGCATTTTCTGGCGCTTGGATTTGGCGCGGGCTTAGCACCGGTCGCACCGGGAACCTTCGGCACGCTGGTCGCGCTGCCGCTGGCGGCCGCGCTGCGCGCGTACGCCAGCGACGCGGTCTATCTGGGGGCGGTTGTCGTTGCCTTCGTCGTCGGCGTCTGGGCGGCGGACCGCACCGGACGCGACCTCGGCGTCGGCGACCACGGCGCCATCGTTTGGGACGAGGTCGTCGCCTTCCTCCTGGTGCTGTTCTTCGTCGGCGCCGACCCATTGCGCGACGCATTCGCGTTTCTGCTGTTCCGGCTGTTCGACATCGCTAAGCCGCCGCCCGCGCGCTTCATCGACCGCGAATGGCATGGCGGCTTCGGTGTCATGGCCGACGATATCGTGGCGGCGTTCTACACGTTGCTGGTGCTCGCGCTATGGCAGCGGCTCGTGGGTTGAGTCGATGAGCGGACTTGCTCGCGGAACAACTGAACATCAGGCGCGACGGCTGGAAGAACTGTCGCTCAATGCGTCGGGCGCGTTTCAGTCGCTCGTGTACGACGGATGGCTGCTCGGCTTCCGGCGCGGACCGACGAAGCGCCTGCGCTGCGTCAATCCGTTCTACGCGTCCACTCTCCCGCTGCCGGAGAAGGTCGAGCATTGCACGCGTTTCTATGCCGCGGCGGGTTTGCCGGCACTTTTTCGGCTGCTGCCATTTTCGCAGCCCGCCGATCTGGACGCGTGGCTCGAGCGCGAGGGCTGGGAGCGCTTCGAGCGCACGCTCGTGCTGCGCGCGCCGCTCGAGAATCTGCACATGCCGTCGGTTCCCGTCGCCGACGTGACCATCATGCCGGTGCCTGAGTGGCAGGAGCCGGTGGCGGGATTGCTAAAAATTCTTCCGGAACATCTCGCGCAGTCCGTCGAGCGCGCGCGTGCCTATCCGCTGCCGCATGCCGGGGCAATACTCTGCCGCGACGGCGAGGCCGTCGCCTGCGGTCTCGTGAAGTTCGAAGCGGATCACGCCGGCCTGTTCGCGGTGAACACGGCCGAGGCGCATCGAGGACTCGGCTACGGCAGGTCGATTGTCACCGCCCTGCTGGCTGAAGCCCAGCGGCGCGATGCGAGGTTCGCCTATTTGCAAGTCAGTGCCGACAACGCACCGGCGCTTGCGGTCTACGACCATTTTGCGTTCGCGACGGTTTACGATTACTGGTACCGTGGTTGCGTCGGCGAACAGGGTTGAGATGCGCATCGACGACGAACTGTACGCGCTGGCGATCGAGCTCGGACGCCTGTCTTTGGCGCGAGCGCTGACGATCGCGACGGCGGAATCGTGCACTGGCGGCCTCGTTGCCGGCGCAATCACCGCCGTTGCGGGCAGTTCCGCCTGGTTCGATCGCGGCTTTGTCACGTATTCGAACGCAGCGAAGATCGAGCAGCTGGGCGTGTCGCGGGAGACGCTCGCGACGCATGGGGCGGTGAGTTCGCAGACCGCGGCGGAGATGGCCGCGGGCGCGCGGCGGGCGAGCGGGGCGGCCTGGGCGGTCGCGGTTACCGGGGTGGCGGGGCCGGACGGCGGCACGGTCGACAAGCCGGTCGGCACGGTCTGCTTCGGCTGGGCAGGCCCGAGGGGCGTCGATACGGAAACGAGGCTACTGGCAGGCGACCGGGCGGGGATCCGGCGGGAGTCGGTCAGGGTTGTCCTGGAAGGCCTGATCCACCGTCTGGCCTAGGCCAAGAGAGGACTGGCATCGAACGATCGTTCTATGCAATAATCGATTCGTACTGGCCCCCAACCCTACAGGCGCATCATGAGCAACGGACTCGGCAGGAACACTGGAATGAACGCGATGGACGACAGCAAGGGCAAGGCGCTCGCAGCGGCACTGGCGCAAATCGAGAAGCAGTTCGGCAAGGGCTCGATCATGAAAATGGGCGAGGCCCAGGTGCAAAGCGACCTGTCGGTGGTGTCGACCGGTTCGCTGGGGCTCGACATCGCGCTCGGGGTCGGCGGTCTGCCGCGAGGGCGCGTCGTCGAAGTCTACGGACCGGAGTCGTCCGGCAAGACGACGCTTTGCCTGCAGGTCGTGGCCCAGGTGCAGAAAGCCGGTGGCGTCGCCGCCTATATCGACGCTGAGAACGCACTCGATCCCGTTTACGCAGGCAAGCTTGGCGTGAAAGTCGGCGACATGCTGATTTCGCAGCCGGATACCGGCGAGCAAGGGTTGGAAATCGCGGACATGCTGGTGCGCTCGGGCGGCGTCGACATCATCGTCATCGACTCGGTGGCCGCGCTGGTTCCGCGCGCCGAAATCGAGGGCGAGATGGGCGACCAGCTTCCCGGCTTGCAGGCGCGCCTGATGAGCCAGGCGCTGCGCAAGCTCACGTCGAACATCAAGCGCGCGAACGTGCTGGTCATCTTCATCAATCAGATTCGGATGAAGATCGGCGTCATGTTCGGCAACCCGGAGACAACCACCGGCGGCAACGCGCTCAAGTTCTACGCTTCGGTACGCCTCGATATCCGCCGCATCGGTTCGATCAAGCGGGGTGAAGAGGTCGTCGGCAACGAGACCCGCGTCAAGGTCGTGAAGAACAAGATCGCGCCGCCATTCCGCGAGGCGCTGTTCGATATCCTCTACGGCGAGGGTATTTCGCGCGAAGGCGAGATCGTCGAGCTCGGGGTCCTGCATAACATCGTCGAGAAATCCGGCGCGTGGTATGCGTATCAGGGCGACAAGATCGGGCAGGGCAAGGACAACACCCGCGAATATCTCAGGGAGCATCCGGAGCTCGCGGCCGAGATTGAGGCGAAGATCCGCGCCGCGGTGGGTATCGCGGTTCCGCCGGCGGCGCGTGGTGCGGCGCCCACCGAAGAATAGCGCGACGTCGAACGCAGCGGGTCCATCGCTGCGCGCGCAGGCTGTCCGGCTGCTCGCGCGACGCGAATACGCGCGCGCCGAACTCGAAGCGCGACTCGTCGCCAAGGGAGCATCGCGTGCCGATGTGACCGTCGTCGTCGATGAACTGGTCGCACTCGGCTACGTGTCGAACGAGCGCTACGCGCTGGCCCTCGCGGACCAGAAATCCGGGCGCTACAGTCGTCGCAGCATCGCTGGTGAACTCAAGGCAAAGGGCGTGGACGCCGGCGAGATCAGTGCCGCGCTGGAATCGATGAGCGTCGACGATGCCACGGCGCTCGAGGCGTTGTGGCAACGTCGCTTCGGGGCCCCGCCTGCCGACAATCGCGAGAAGGCGCGGCAGGTGCGCTTTCTTCAGGCCCGCGGCTTCTCGCTGTCGGCGATCCTGGGGTTCCTTCGCAAAGTCGGGCAGTAGCCGGTTCCGAAGTGCGATTGCTGTGCTAACATATTGAATTTACAGCCAGTATGATCCGGCCTTCGCGCCATCCTTCATCGCCATGACCGCCGCCGACATCCGCCGCCAGTTCCTCGAGTACTTTGCGAACCAGGGTCACACCATCGTTCCTTCGGCATCGCTCGTGCCGGGCAACGATCCGACGCTGCTGTTCACCAACAGCGGCATGGTCCAGTTCAAGGACGTGTTCCTCGGCACCGAGAAGCGCAGTTACGTGCGCGCCGCCGACGTGCAGCGCTGCCTGCGCGCGGGGGGAAAGCACAACGACCTGGAGAACGTCGGCTATACGGCGCGACACCATACCTTCTTCGAAATGCTCGGTAACTGGTCGTTCGGCGACTACTTCAAGCGCGATGCGATCAGGTTCGCGTGGGAGCTGCTGACCCGCGTCTACAAATTGTCGCCCGAGCAGCTGTGGGTGACGGTCTACCAGACCGACGACGAGGCCTACGCGGTCTGGGCGGACGACATCGGCGTGCCGCGCGAACGCATCGTGCGCATCGGCGACAACAAGGGCGCGCCTTACGCCTCCGACAATTTCTGGCAAATGGCCGACACGGGACCGTGTGGGCCGTGCAGCGAGATTTTCTACGACCACGGTCCCGGCATCGCCGGCGGGCCCCCCGGCTCGCCTGATGCCGAGGGCGACCGCTATATCGAAATCTGGAACCTGGTCTTCATGCAGTTCGATCGCGACGACAAGGGCACGCTCACGCCATTGCCCAAGCCTTGCGTCGACACCGGCATGGGACTCGAGCGCCTGGCGGCGGTACTGCAGCATGTCCACAGCAACTACGAAATCGACCTGTTCCGTGACTTGATCCGCGTGGCCGCCGCGAACACGCAGACCAAGGACCTCGCGTCGCCGTCGCTGCGCGTCATCGCCGACCACATCCGCGCCTGCGCGTTTCTGATCGCGGACGGCGTGATCCCCAGCAACGAAGGCCGCGGCTACGTATTGCGCCGGATCATTCGACGGGCGATCCGGCACGGTTATCAGCTCGGCCAGGTGCAACCGTTCTTCCACAAGCTGGTGCCCGAACTCTCGCGCCTGATGGGCGAAGCGTATCCGGAGTTGCCTCTGCGCCAGGACCATGTCGTGCAGGTGCTGCGCGCCGAGGAGGAACGCTTCGCGGATACGCTCGAGCACGGGATGAAAGTGCTCGAGGCAGCGCTTGCCGATGCCGCGAAGACCGGGACGAAGGTGCTGTCGGGCGCGACCGCGTTCACGCTCTACGATACGTTCGGATTTCCCTTCGATCTGACCGCCGATGTTTGCCGCGAGCGTGGCATGTCGGTCGACCAGGCCGGATTCGAGCTGGCGATGGACCGGCAGCGCGAACGTGCGCGCGCCGCGTCGTCGTTCAAGTCGGCGGATGGTCTCGACTACGACGGTGCCAAGACCGTGTTCGACGGCTACGAGACGCTGGCCGAGGATGCGCGCGTGGTTGCGCTGTATCGCGACGGCAGCGCGGTCGACGCGCTGGCAAGCGGGCAGCAAGGCATCGTCGTTCTCGATCGCACACCGTTCTATGCCGAGTCCGGCGGACAGGTCGGCGATCGCGGCGAGCTGTCGGCGAGCGGCGCGTGCCTGACCTTGTTCGCGGTGCGCGACACGCAGAAGATCCAGGCCGACGTCTTCGGGCACCACGGCGAGGTCAAGAGCGGAGAGCTTCGGATCAACGACACGGTGGCGGCCCGCGTCGACAGCGACTCGCGGCAGCGTGCGGCGTGGAACCATTCCGCAACGCACCTGATGCACGCCGCGCTGCGCCGCGTGCTCGGCTCGCATGTCACGCAAAAGGGATCGCTCGTCGACGCGCAGCGCACGCGCTTCGATTTCGCGCACACGCAGCCGATGAGCGGAGAGGAAATCCGCACGGTCGAGGCGCTCGTGAACCGCGCGATTCGCGCCAACTATCCGGTCGAAGTGCGGCTTATGCCGTACGACGACGCGATCAAATCGGGGGCGATGGCGCTGTTCGGAGAAAAATACGGCGACGAGGTTCGCGTGTTGCGGATGGGCGATTTCTCGACCGAACTGTGCGGCGGGACGCACGTCGGCCGTACGGGCGACATCGGTACGTTCAAGATCGTCTCCGAATCGGGCGTCGCGGCGGGCATTCGACGGGTCGAGGCGGTGACGGCGGAGGCCGCGCTCGCGCACACTCACGAACTCGAGGCGGAGCTCGACGGCGCAGCGCGCGCGCTCAAGACCTCGCGCGCCGACGTGCCGGCCAAGGTCCAGCAGATGCTCGATCAGCTCAAGGGACTCGAGAAGGAACTCTCGAAGTTCAAGAGCAAGCTTGCGTCGAGTCAGGGCGTCGATATCGCTGCCCAGGCGGTAGAGGTGAACGGCGCGCAGGTGCTGGCGGCGGCCATCGACGGCGCGGACGCGAAGTCGCTGCGCGATACGCTCGACCAGCTGAAAGGGCGGTTCAAGTCCGCCGCGATCGTGCTTGGCTCCACCGACGGTCCAAAAGTGACGCTGATTGCCGGCGTGACCTCCGACCTGACGGGCAGGATCAAGGCAGGCGATCTGGTCAACCATGTCGCGACGCAGGTGGGCGGCAAGGGCGGCGGCCGTGCGGACATGGCGCAGGCGGGCGGCACGATGCCCGAAAAGCTCCCGGCGGCGCTTGCCAGCGTCAAGGGCTGGGTCGAGCAACGATTGTAGGCTTCAGGGGGCAACACCCCCGCGAGCGGGAACGACCACACCATCATGCCACTGCGCGCCGACGCCGCGCTCGAGCACTTCGTCCGCCTTGGCGACGGTTTCCTGCCTGGCCTGGTCGGCGTGCGCATCGTTGCGCTGGCAGAAGACCGGATCGAGGCAGAACTCGATATCCGACCCGACCTTGTCGCCCCGAACGGCTATCTGCACGCCGCTACCGTCATCGCACTTGCCGACACCGCCTGTGGCTATGCCTGCCTCGCCCATCTGCCGCCGGGTGCGGAGAACTTCACCACGATCGAACTCAAGAGCAATTTCCTGGGTACCGCCCGGCAGGGCAGCATCGCCTGCGTGGCGACACCGGCGCACCTCGGACGAGCGACGCAGGTCTGGGATGCCGTCGTTCGCGACAAGGCCACGGGGCGCTCCCTGGCGTTGTTTCGATGCACACAAATGGTGCTCTGGCCGCGGTCGGCCTGACCCGTTGCCGATGGCCAGTGCCGGTCCTCGGCCATTGCCTGGCCCGTTCCATGCTTCTGGAGCTCGGACGGCGCGACCGTCTGTTCCGTGGCAACGGCCTCCGATCAGGCCTTGTTGCGGCGCAAAGCTGTGAAACTTATGATGTTCTCGAATCTCCAAGGTTTGCGGCTCGTGCCGCGGCGCGGAGTCCCCGAACCCAAACGAAAGCGGACGGATGATGATGATCAAGACATTGCGTTACGTTGCCGGCGTCGCCGCAGCTGTGGCGCTCCTGGCAGGCGCGCTGCCCGTGCAGGCGCAGGGCATGACATCGGAACAGGCAACCCAGATCCTCGAAGAACTGAAGGCGATCCGGAAGAACCTGGAGACCCGGCCCGTGGCGCCGCAAGCGGCGGCACCGGCACCCGCGCGTCCGGTCGACGACAAGGTGAACATCGCGTTCGTGCCCGGCACCTATACGATGGGCAAGGAAGACGCGCCGCTGGTGCTGGTCGAATACACCGATTACCAGTGCCCGTTCTGCCAGCGCTTCCACAACGATGCCTTCGCGCAGATCAAGGCGAATTACATCGACACCGGCAAGATCCGCTTCGTCAGCCGCGACTTCCCGCTCGGTTTTCACGAGAACGCGCTGCGCGGCGCCGTCGCCGCGCGTTGCTCCGCGGAACAGGGCAAGTACTGGGACTTCCGCAATACGCTGATCGTCAATGCCAGCCAGCTGCAGCCCGACAAGATCGCCGGCTACGCGCAGAACGCGTCGATGGACGTAGCCAAGTTCAAGGCATGCACCGAGTCGGACAAGTACAAGGCGGCGATCGACAAGGACATCGCCGAGGGCACGTTGGCCGGTGTCACCGGCACGCCGGCATTCGTGCTGGGTCGCCTGCAGAATGGCAAGCTCGAAGGCGTGCGGATCGTTGGCGCGATGCCGTATGGACAGTTCGACGCCAAGATTCAGGAATTCATGAAGCAGGCGCCGACGGCCAAGAACTAAAAGTACCAGAAACGTTTCACAGCAGCGGCCGGCAACGGGCGATTCGACGCTCGCGCCGGCCGTTCCCTTTTGCGGGCGTACGCGCCGCACCGGGATGATCGCAGGCCATGCGCTGCGCGCTGCTTGCCTTCGCCCTGGGTGTCGTCGCCTTGCAACAGCAGGCGACGCTGCCGCCGAACTACATTTCGATCTATGCGCTGATTCCGCTCGCCATTGCGATTGTGGGGGCTTGCGCCGCTCGGCGCGTGCACAATGGCGCCAGGCGCATTGCCGGCGCGATCGCGCTAATCTTCCTCGCCGCTGCCGCGGGACTGGCCGGTTTCGGCTACGCCGCGTGGCGGGCCGAAGTGCGACTCGCCGACGAACTGCCGCCTGCCTGGGAAGGGCGCGACATCGAAGTCGTCGGCGTCATCGACGAACTGCCGCAGCCGGTCGATCGCGGCACACGCTTCGCGTTCTCAGTCGAGCGGGTGCTCACACCGGACGCAGTCGTCCCATCCACGCTGTCGTTGGCGTGGTACAGCACCTACGCCCGTGCCCGCGCGGACGACGCGGCCGCCGATCAGGTTCCTGTCCTGCATGCGGGCGAGCGGTGGGATCTGGTCGTGCGGCTGAAGCGGCCGCACGGCACGGTCAATCCGAACGGCTTCGACGTCGAAGCCTGGCTGCTCGAGAACAACCTGCGTGCGACCGGCTACGTGCGCAAGGACGACAACAACCACAGGGTCGACGCCTTCGCCGGCCGCGCATCGGACTACGTTGCGCGCACGCGCGAATCGATACGGGCCAGGATACTCTCCGCGCTCGAAGGACGCCCACACGCGGGTGTGATCGCCGCACTGGCCATCGGTGACGAGCGCGCCATTCCGGCGACGCAGTGGCAGTTGTTCAATCGCACTGGCGTCGGGCATCTGATCAGCATTTCCGGTTTGCACATCACCTTTTTCGCCACGCTGGTGGGTGCTGCGATGTTCTGGCTGTGGAAGCGCAGCCATGCGCTTACGACCCGGCTGCCGGCGCGCAAGGCTGCGGCGGTCGCCGGTGTCGTCGCTGCCTTCGTCTACGTATTGCTCGCCGGGTTTCAGGTGCCGGCGCAGCGGACGTTGTACATGCTGACGGTTGCCGCGATCGGGCTCTGGCTCGGGCGCCCTGGAACGGCCTTGGTCGTCTGGCTTTGGGCCCTGGCGGTCGTGCTGGCATGGGATCCCTGGGCGAGCCTGACGCCGGGCTTCTGGCTGTCTTTCGGTGCGGTGGGACTGTTGTTGTATATCGGCGTCGGTCGTATCGGCCAGGCGCCTGCGTGGCGCGAAGCAACGCGAGCGCAGACCGCGATCACGCTCGGACTCATACCGCTGATGCTGATTCTGTTCCAGCAGATATCGATCGTGTCGCCGGTTGCCAATGCGGTCGCGATCCCGGTGGTCACCTTCATCGTCGTGCCGCTTGCGCTGGCCGCAATCGTCGTGCCGTGGGACCTTCTGCTCATCGTCGCGCATCAGGTCTTCGCCTGGGTCGCGGCGTTTCTCGAACTGCTCAGCGCGCTTCCGTCCGCCGTGTGGCAGCAGCACGCGCCGCCGGCCTGGGCGGCCATCGCCGGTGTGCTCGGCGTCGCGTGGATGCTGGCGCCGCGCGGCGTACCGGGGCGGATGCTCGGACTGGTGTGGTTGATTCCGCTGTTCGTCGTCGTGCCCGTGTTGCCGGCCACAGGCGCGTTTTGGCTGACCATAATGGACGTCGGGCAGGGTCTCGCGGTGCTGGTGCAAACCCACCGGCATGCGTTGCTCTACGATACCGGGCCGCGCTTCAACGATACCGCCGATGCCGGCAATCGCATCATTGCGCCGATGCTGCGCTCGATCGGCGTCGCTCGGCTCGATGCCATGGTGATCAGCCACCAGGATGCCGATCACAGCGGCGGTGCACTGTCGCTGCTCGAAACCGTCCCTGTCGGAGCGCTGTACTCGTCGCTGCCGGGAGATCACGCGATCCTGCGCGCGCGAACGGAGCGCGGCGAAGCGACAACCCGCTGCATCGCGGGCGAGCGGTGGAACTGGGACGGCATCGAGTTCACCGTCCTGCATCCGGTGGTCGCCAACTATTCCAACCCGAAACTCAAGCCGAACGATTTGTCCTGCGTGCTCCGCGTCGCCAACGCCGCCGGCAGCGCGCTGCTTACCGGCGACATCGAGGCGCGGACCGAATCGGATCTGGTTCGTCGCAGCGGGGACGCGCTTCATTCCGACGTTCTCGTGGTCCCGCACCACGGGAGCAGGACGTCGTCGACGCCCGCATTCATCGCCGCGGTGCATCCGGACTATGCCGTTTTCACGCCTGGGTATCGCAATCGATTTCGGCACCCACGACCGGAAGTCGTCGAGCGCTACGACGCGGCCGGAATCAGAAGCTACCGTACCGACTACGACGGCGCCTTGACCTTCGCGTTCGGCGAAGGCCAGACGCGCGAACCGCGCGCCGAACGCAAGGAACACACTCGCTATTGGCGCGAGTCGCCGCTGCGCGGCGAGCTTGTCCCGTTGGAATAGATCGGGTCAGTCGACGTAGCGACCGATACGGACTGCGGTCTCGCCGCGTTTCGGGCGCCGGGTGGGCATGATCAACACGCAATCGTCGTGCGGGGTCTGGATTTGCGTCGGACCGTCGGTTGCATAGACGGTCCCCGCCTTGGCTATCGTCTGCAATCCATGCACCGGCCGGGCGAAGCTGAAAGTGTCGGTCGCGATCGTCACCGTCGCCGTGACTTCGATGATCCGCTGCGGTTGCAGCGGCAGCGGCTCCACTTCGCGTTGCTGCGACTTTGCATCGAGCATGCCGAAGTGCAGGAGGAAGCGCAGTGCGGCCTGTCGTGCGACGCCGGGAGCGCTCGCTTCCCAGTGTTGCCCGCACTCGACCAGCAAGGCATTGCGCGGATCGTCGGGATCGTCGAAGAAATCGTAGTCGCGCAGGCGCTTTCCTCCGACGTGGCCACCGTCGACGATCACGTGCTGCGGCATGGCGACGGCCCGGGCGAGCGCCATGCCCTTGCGTTGCCGCCCGGCCATCGCCAGCGGTGCGCAGGGCTCGGACATCGAGTGCAGGTCGAGCAGATAGTCGACACGATCGTAGATCGGCCGCAGTTCACGCGCCCGCGTCAGTTCCACGCTCGATCGCGGCCCGTCCAGCACCGAGGCGGTCCACAGGCGGTTGAAGTCCTCGTCGACGCAGCGCGATGCGAAGGGGTCCGCGCGATCGAAGCGCAGATACGCCGCGACGTTGGCGAAAACGAGCGAGAGCGTGCCGCGGGTCGGTCGCAGGCCGTCGCGAAGCATCCGTTCGAGCGCAATGGCACCGCAGACTTCGTTGCCGTGCGTGAGCGCCTGGATCAGCACATGCGGGCCGGACATGGCGCTCGCAAAGCTCCAGACGTAGGGGGTGCCCGTGTTGCCGGCCGCATACGGCGCGAGGTCGGGGAACGCGACCTCGATCGGTGACGCCGTGCGCTGGTTCAGGGTGGTCATATGCCGCACACGCGCGCATGCGGCAAGGCGCGAGTGCTCCCGCTCACACGGCGCAGACGTGGTCGGCGAGCCGGCCCATGAACGCTTCGCACCGCGCAAGTTGCTCGAGCGAGACCCATTCATTGGGCTGGTGCGCCTGCTCGATGTGTCCCGGTCCGCAGATGATCGTCGAGATGTCGGCATTGTGAAACAGCGACGCCTCGGTACCAAACGACACCTTGCCGTAGTCGTGCGTTTCGCTGCAGGCGCGGCCGAGTTCCGCGATCTCGCTGCCGCCGTGGGTGTCGAATCCCGGCATCGCGGAGAGCGGATCGAACGCGATATACGTGGCGGGATCGACGGCGTGCATGTCCGGCAGCAGCGTCGCGGCAAAGCGCTTGACCTCGGCCAGCAGTACGTCCGGATCGTCGAATGGCAGGTGCCGGAATTCGAAGTCGAAGCTGCAGTCGCGCGGCACGATGTTGAGCGCGGTGCCGCCGTGGATAACGCCGGTGTGCACGGTCGTGTATGGAACGTCGTACGCGGCATCGAAGCCCCCACGATCGCGAAAGCGACGCGCCATCTGCGTGAGGAAGGTGACGATCTCGCACGCCACCTGGACGGCGTTGACGCCGCGTGGCGTCAGCGATGAATGTGCCTCGTGGCCGCGGACACGGCAGCGGTAGCTCTTCTTGCCCTTGTGCGCGACCACCAGGTGCATGCCCGTCGGTTCGCCGACGATGCAACCCAGCGGTTTGATCCCGCGCGAGCGGATATCGGCGATCAGGCGCCGGACGCCGATGCAGCCGACCTCCTCGTCGTAGGACAGCGAGAAGTGCAACGGGCGCTTGAGTCCGCGCCGCAGGAACTCGGGCACGAAAGCCAGCCCAATCGCCGAAAAACTCTTCATGTCGGAGGTGCCGCGCCCGTAAAGGCGATCGCCGACGAGCGTTGCCGCGAAGGGCGGGGTGTCCCAAGGCTGGCCGTCGACGGGAACCACGTCGGTGTGTCCCGAGAGCACGATGCCGCCCTGCGACGCATTGCCGTCCCGCGCGGGCAGCGTCGCGAACAGATTGGCCTTGCGCCGGTCGTCGTCGAAGGTCAGCTGTGCGTCGATGCCGTGTCCGGCAAGGTAATCGCGCACCCAATCGATCAGGGCCAGATTGGAGTCACGGCTGGTCGTGTCGAACGCGATCAGCGTGCGGATCAGGTCCAGGCCGATGAGCTTGGGGCGTTCGGCGGTGGCGGTGGCGTTCACGATGGTGTCTCGGCGCGGAGCATGGGAACAGGATAGGAACCGCGCTGGTCAATGTCAATGCTGGCGATCCTGAGCGACAATGCTCCGGCGGCCACCTTCATGCGCATGCCCGCAAGGAGCTTACGATGCTGCATCTGTCGATGATCGTATTTTTATTCGCGTTCGCGGCCTTCGCCAACGCGCAGCCGCAGTCGCTGCCGCTCGAGCACATCAAGTTGCCGAAGGATTTTGCGATCGAGGTCGTGGCTCGAGTAGAGAACGCGCGCGGCATGGCGTTCGGCGACAAGGGTACGCTGTTCGTAGGCTCGATGCGGGCTGGCAAGGTATATGCGATACGGTTTGCGCCGGGTGCGGCGGCGCAGGTGTTCACGGTGGCATCGGGACTGCAGCTACCGGCGGGCGTCGCGTTCGCCGGCGGTGCGCTCTACGTTTCTGCGGTCGATCGCATCCTGCGCCTGGACGACATCGAGAACAGGCTTGCGAATCCGCCCGCGCCGGTTGTTGTCACCAGCCGCTTTCCCACCGAGACGCACCACGGATGGAAATTCATCGCCTTCGGCCCCGATGGCAAGCTGTACGTGCCGGTAGGCGCGCCGTGCAACGTCTGCGAGCGGGATCCGGATCGTTACGCCAACATCATGCGCATGAATCGCGACGGTACCGGGCTGGAAGTCTACGCGCGCGGCGTGCGCAACAGCGTCGGCTTCGACTGGGACCCGCGTGATCGCGAATTGTGGTTCACCGACAACGGCCGCGACATGCTGGGCGACGATGAGCCGCCCGACGAACTCAACCACGCCACGCGCGCGGGTCTGCACTTCGGTTTCCCCTACTGCCACGGCGGGACCATCGCCGACCCGGAATTCGGGCGCAAGCGCGCGTGCAGCGAATTCACTCCGCCTGCGCAGAACCTCGGCCCGCACGTCGCCTCGCTTGGCATGCGCTTCTACACGGGCACTCAGTTTCCAAAACAATACCGCGGGCAGGTCTTCATCGCGGAACACGGATCGTGGAACCGCAGCCGCAAGATCGGCTATCGCATCACGCTGGTGCGCATCGAAGACGGAAAGGCGGTTGCCTACGAGCCATTCGCCACCGGCTGGCTGCAGGGGGATCAGGCGTGGGGTCGTCCGGCCGACGTGCAGGTCGCGCCGGACGGGTCGCTGCTGGTCGCCGACGACACGGGGGACGCCATCTACCGCATCAGTTATCGTGCAACGCCCTGACCCAGGATTCGCTCAATAGTGGCGTGCGTACCCGTAGAAGCCGACCCGGACCGGCGGACGGACGAAGTGCGGACGATAGTACGGCGCGTAAACGATCGGCGCGGGCACGAAGGGCGCCACGGGTGCGGCATAGGTGACGAACGGCGCCGGGGCGAAGAACGGCGACAGCGTGGCGAATCCGAAGCCGCGGTTCGAATACCCAACCGACAGACCCGGAAGTCCGATAGACACGGCGACGTTGCCGTTTGCCATGGCGTTCGGTGCGAGGACGACTCCGGCTGCAAGCGCGGTTGCTGCAGCGAGGCCAGCGATACGACGGTTCATGCTTACCTCCATCAATTTGCGCCCGCATTTATTCGCGGGACGCTTACTAAAACGCCGGTCGCGATGCGGTCGTTGACGATGCTGCACGACGTTACAATTCGTTACCGTTCGGCTATGCTTGTCCGACGTGCGCCGGACGTGCGCACGATGGGGAGTTCGATGAGTTTCTACAGTCGCGTTTTCGCAGCGCTGCCCGCTCTTTTTGGCGTGCTCGTGCTGTCCACTTCCGTTGTCGCCGCGGACCTGACCATCGGCATCGGCGCCGACGTCACCGCAATCGATCCGCATTTCCACAACGTGACGCCCAACAACAATGTCGCCGCGCACATCTTCGACTACCTGGTGCTGCGCGACGAGCGGCAGAAGACGATCCCCGGGCTCGCCGAAAGCTGGAAGACCGTCGATCCGCTCACGTGGGAGTTCAAGCTGCGCAAGGGCGTCAAGTTTCATGATGGCAGCGAATTCACCGCCGCCGACGTCGTGGCGTCGATCGAGCGCGTGCCGCAAGTACCGAACAGCCCGTCGCCGTTCACGGCGTACACCAAGCAGATCAAGGAAATGATCGTCGTCGACCCGTACACGATCCGTTTCAAGACGGCCGCGCCGTACCCGCTGATGCCCACCGACATGACGCAGGTGGCGATCGTCTCCAAACAAGCTGCCAAGGCGTCGACCGAGGATTTCAACAGCGGCAAGGCCGCCATCGGCACCGGCCCGTACAAACTCGTCCGCTATGCCAAGGGCGACCGCATCGACCTTGCGCGCAACGACGCATACTGGGGCGGCAAGACGCCTTGGGAAAAGGTGACCCTGCGGCTGCTGCCCAACGATGCTTCGCGCGTCGCCGCGCTGCTCGCCGGCGACGTCCAGGCCATCGAATACGTACCGACAACCGACGTCGCGAAGATTCGCGCCGACAAGCAACTGAACATGTATACGGTCATCGCCGACCGCTTGATCTACCTGCACATGGACAGCGATCGCGAGGTCTCGCCGTTCATCACTGACAAGGACGGCAAGCCACTGACGCGGAACCCGCTCAAGGATCCGCGCGTGCGCAAGGCCATTTCCAAGGCGATCAATCGCCCAGCGATCGTCGACAAGGTCATGGAAGGGCAGGCGGTGGCGTCGGGCCAGCTGCTGGCCGATGGCATGTTTGGCGTCACCAAGAATCTCAAGGTGGAGGCCTACGACCCCGAGGGCGCCAGGAAGCTCCTGGCCGAAGCCGGCTATCCGAATGGCTTCGGGGTGACGATCCATGCACCGAACAATCGCTACGTGAACGACGCGAAGATCGCGCAGGCGGTGGCGCAGATGCTCACGCGCGTCGGCATCGTCACCAAGGTGGAAACGATGCCGTCGGCGCCGTTTTTCGCGCAGGCGACCGACCTCAAATTCAGCCTGATGCTGCTCGGCTGGAGTTCCGGAACGGGCGAAGCGTCGAGTCCGCTAAAAGCGTTGCTGGCGACCTACAGCAAGGACAAGGGTTTCGGTACCGCGAATCGCGGACGGTATTCGAACGTGAAAGTGGATGCGCTGCTGGAAGAGGCGCTGGCCACTGTCGAAGACCCCAAGCGCGAGGCGGTTCTGCAGCGCGCGACTGAACTCGCCATCAACGACACCGGCATCGTGCCGCTGCACTTCCAGGTCAATCTGTGGGCGACGCGGAACGGGATCACCTATATTCCGCGCACCGACGAGAATACGCTGGCGCAGAAGTTCCGGCCAGCGAAGTGACCGCAAGTTCCTCACTGACGTGAACAGCACAAGCGGCAAGGCGTGGGTGGCGGCCTGCGGGATGCAAGCGGCGAGATGACGATGGCGCCCAGCCGCCGCCGATTTCTGCAATCTGGACTGTTGTGGAACGCTGCCGCAATGTCGTCGGTGTGCGCGGCCGTGGATGCCAATGGCGCGACTGCGTCGGCCGGGGACCGTGTGGAACCGTTTGAATTCGACGAAATCACGATCGCCGCGCTGCAGGATGGCATGAATGCAGGCCGCTACTCGGCGCATGCGCTTGTCCGAAAGTATCTGTCGCGCATCAAGGCGATCGACTCGGCGGGGCCGGCGTTGCACAGCGTCATCGAAGTCAATCCTGATGCTCTTGCCATCGCGATCGCGTTGGACCGCGAGCGCAAGGAAAAGGGGCCGCGCGGCCCGTTGCATGGCATTCCGGTACTGATCAAGGACAACATCGATACGGCCGATCGCATGAAGACGACGGCGGGTTCGCTTGCGCTCGCAGGCGCCAGCGCCTCGCAGGACGCGTATCTGGTCGGCAGGCTCCGCACCGCGGGCGCGGTGATCCTCGGCAAGAGCAATCTTAGCGAGTGGGCCAACATTCGTTGCAGCTACTCGACGTCCGGCTGGAGCGCGCGCGGCGGCCTCACGCGCAATCCCTACGCGCTTGACCGGAATACCTCCGGGTCGAGCTCGGGGTCCGCGGTGGCGGTCGCTGCGAGCCTTTGTGTCGTCGCGGTCGGCACCGAGACCGACGGCTCGATCGTCAGCCCGTCGTCGATCAACGGCATCGTCGGGATCAAGCCAACGGTGGGGCTCGTCAGCCGTACTGGCATCATTCCGATTTCGCACACCCAGGACACTGCCGGGCCGATGGCGCGGACCGTACGTGACGCGGCCATCCTGCTCGGGGCGCTTGCCGCGGTGGATCCCGACGACCCCGCAACCATTGCGGGTGGCGCGCACTTGCCGCACGACTACACTCGGCATCTTGACCCCAATTCGCTGCAAGGCGCGCGTATCGGTGTCGCACGCAACTTTTTCGGTTTCCACGATGGCGTCGATGCGCTCATGCGCGACGCGCTCGACGTGTTGCGCAGGTCAGGCGCGACGTTGGTCGATCCGGCAGATTTGCCCAACATGGACAAGTTGGGCGACCCCGAGTTGCTGGTCCTGTTGTACGAGCTCAAGGCCGACCTGAACGCGTATCTGACGCGGCGCGGGAGTGGCGCGAGCGTGCATTCCCTGCACGAGGTGATCGAATTCAACGATCGCAACCGGCTGCGCGAAATGCCCTACTTCGGCCAGGACCTGTTCGTGAAGGCCGAGACGAAGGGACCGCTCACCAGCGCCGAATACGTCGAGGCTCTGGCGACGTGTCGGCGACTGGCGCGAACCGAAGGCATCGATGCGATCATGGATGCAAACAAGCTCGATGCGATGGTGGCGCCGACGACCGGCCCCGCGTGGCTCACCGATCGTATTCTCGGCGACCATTCGCTGGGTGGCAGTTCGACCGCCGCGGCCGTTGCAGGGTACCCGAGCATCACCGTCCCCGCCGGGTTCGTCTCGGGCCTGCCGGTCGGAATTTCATTTTTCGGTCGGGCATGGAGCGAGCCAACGCTCATCGGCTACGCGTACGCGTTCGAGCAGGCGCACCGCGCACGCAAGGCTCCGCGGTTTGCTGCCAGCGCTTCTATCGCGTAAAGCGTTCCGAGAACGGGCGCTAGTCGCCGTGAACGATCAGCCGCTGCAGTTCCTGCACGATCGGTGTCGCGGCGTCGACGCCCAGTCGCTTTACCAGCGCCTGGGCCAGGTCCGGCAGCATATCGTGCAGGTCGCGCAGGTTGCTCGCGCGCTGCAGGCGCATCATCATCAGGTAGCCGCGGAATCCCAGGTGCGAGTTGATCGTGTTGCTCACCTGTTGCTGCGCGGAAAGAAAACGCTGCACTTCGTTCTCGCTGCGCGTGACCGGCACCGCCGTGGACTCCGCCGCCGATGGGGCGCTGAAGCGCTTGGCGATCAGCCCATCGCGCTCGAGCGCGGCAAATGCACTGGCGTCCACGCGCAATGCGCGCGCGCGCTCCAGCAATTCGGCCACGGTTCGGTTCCCGTCGACCATGATCAGCAGGCTGCGCAAGGTGATGGGCAGGTTGCGTTGGCGCTCCTTGAGTTCTCGCAAACCTTCTTCGGTCTTGGCGAAGATTTCACCTGGATTCATCGTTACGGTCCCATGGGACGGGTCGATCGGCGGCGACCCCACTGCCCCGGTAACGCGGGATTATAGACGAGCGCAAGCTGCGGATGCGTGGTCTGGAACCGCGCTTTGTGGAATAATCGGATCGCGGTGTTGGATCCATCTCTTATCGCCGCCCTCGGCGAAATCGTGACTCCCTCGGCGTTGCTCACCACGCAGGAGGATACGCGTCCGTACGAATGCGACGGGCTGACGCTGTTTCGCGAACAACCGCTCGCCGTACTTTTGCCCGAGACCGAAGCGCAGGTGGTCGCGATCCTCAAGCTTTGTCACGCCGCGCACGTGCCGGTCGTCGCGCGTGGCGCGGGCACCGGCCTGTCCGGAGGCGCGATGCCGAGCAAGCAAGGTGTCGTACTGTCGCTCGCAAGGTTCAACCGGATTCTCGGCATCGATCCCCTGACCCGGACCGCGGTTGTCCAGCCGGGCGTGCGCAACCTGGCGATATCCGAAGCGGCAGAACAGTACGCGCTGTACTACGCACCCGACCCGTCGTCGCAGATCGCGTGCACGATCGGCGGCAATGTCGCCGAAAATTCGGGCGGCGTGCATTGCTTGAAGTATGGGCTGACGGTGCACAACGTGCGCCGCGTGCGCGCGGTGCTCATCAGCGGCGAGGTTGTCGAATTCGGCGCCGACGCGCTCGATGCTCCGGGCTACGACCTGCTTGCGCTGATCACGGGCTCGGAAGGGTTGCTCGCGGTCATCACCGAGGTCACGGTCAAGTTGCTGCCCAGGGCGCAGGCGGCGCGCTGCGTGCTCGCGGCTTTCGACGATTTGACCAAGGCCGGCGATGCGGTCGCGGCAATCATCGGCGAGGGCATCATTCCGGCCGGGCTCGAAATGATGGACAGGCTGACCATCGGTGCAGTCGAGCCTTTCGTCCATGCGGGCTATCCGCTCGACGCCGAAGCGATCCTGCTTTGCGAATCCGACGGCGTGCCTGAGGAAGTGGCCGAAGAGATCGACCGCGTGTGTGCCCTGATGCAACGCTGCGGCGCGACGCATGTCGACGTCTCGCAGACCGAGTCGCAGCGGCTCAGGTTCTGGTCGGGGCGCAAGGCTGCGTTCCCGGCTGCGGGCCGCATCTCGCCCGACTACTATTGCATCGACGGCACCATTCCGCGCCGCGCTCTTGCGCCAGTCCTGACGCGGATCGCCGAGCTGTCGCGCGAGTTCGGCCTGCGCTGCATGAACGTCTTTCACGCCGGCGACGGTAACCTTCATCCCCTGATCCTGTACGATGCCAATCATCCGGGCGACGCGGAAAAGACGATCGCCTTCGGCGGAAAAATCCTCGAGTTGTGCATCGCCGCCGGGGGTACCATCACCGGTGAGCACGGCGTGGGCGTGGAGAAGATCGACGAGATGTGCGCGCAGTTCTCGCCGCTCGAGCTGGAGCGCTTCCACGGCGTGAAGCACGCGTTCGATCCCGAAGGCCTGCTCAATCCCGGCAAGGCCGTTCCGCTGCTGCATCGCTGCGCCGAGATGGGGCGCATGCATGTGCATCGCGGCCAGTTGCCGCATCCCGACCTGCCACGATTCTGAAGAAAGCCTCACGATGATTGCCAGCACCCTGGTGCGTCCCGACCCCGCCGCCATCGCCGATGTCGTGCGTCGACTGTGCGGGGACTACGGCGAACGGGCGATTACCGGACATGCGGTGCGCGAACAGCACAGCCATGGCGAAGGCCTGGCGGATTCCGGGATGCCCGACGTGGTCGTCTTTCCGCACTCGAACGAAGAGGTTGTGGCGATCGTGCGGCTGTGCCGTGCGGCGCGCGTGCCGGTCATCGCCTTCGGCGTCGGCACCTCTCTCGAAGGACACGTGGCCGCCCTCTACGGCGGCGTCTGCGTCGACCTGTCGCAACTGAACCGGGTGCTCGAAGTCAACGCAGGCGACCTCGACTGCCGCGTGCAGGCGGGCGTGACGCGCGAGCAACTCAACGCCGAACTCAAGGGTACCGGCCTGTTCTTTCCAATCGATCCGGGTGCGAATGCGACGATCGGGGGCATGGCCGCGACCCGCGCCTCGGGCACCAACGCGGTTCGTTACGGCACCATGCGCGAGAACGTTCTTGGCCTGACGGTGGTCACGGCGGATGGCAAGCTGATCCACACCGGGGGGCGCGCGCGCAAGTCGAGCGCCGGCTACGATCTGACTCGCCTGTTCGTCGGTGCCGAAGGCACGCTGGGCGTGATCACCGAAATCCAGTTGCGGTTGTACGGCGTGCCCGAGGCGATCGCCGCGAGCGTGTGCCAGTTTCCCGATCTCGCGAGTGCGGTGAACACGGTCATTGTCGCCATGCAGACTGGCATTCCACTCGCACGCATCGAGTTGCTCGACGACGTGCAGATGGACGCGTCGATTCGTTACTCCAAGCTCGAAGGCTTCGAAGTGAAGCCGACGCTGTTCTTCGAATTTCACGGCTCGCCCGCGGGCGTGCGCGAGCAGAGCGAGGCGATGCAGGCGATCAGCGACGACTTCGGAGGCAGCGCGCACCAGTGGGCGACGCAGGCCGAGGATCGCAGCCGGTTGTGGAAGGCAAGGCACGCGGCCTACTACGCCGCGATGGCGTATCGACCCGGGATGACTTCATTCGCCACCGACGCCTGCGTGCCGATCTCGAGGCTGGCGGACTGCATCATGGAGACAAAGGCGGACGTCGAGAAGAGCGGGTTGACTGCGCCGATCCTGGGCCACGTCGGGGACGGCAACTTTCACCTCGTCGTGTTGTTCGACCCCAAGCTGCCCGAGCAGCGCAGCCGCGCCGAGGCGCTGGCCAAAGGCGTGTCGATGCGGGCCATCGCCATGGGCGGCACCTGCACCGGCGAGCACGGCATCGGCTGGCACAAGCTCGACGTCCTGGCGCAGGAGCACGGCGAGGCCGTCGATTCGATGCGCGCGATCAAGCGGGCGCTCGATCCCGACAACATCATGAATCCGGGGAAGACGGTACCGCTCTGACGGGTAACACGCAGCCGGTGGCAGGTTTCAGGGATCAGGCATCAGCCTTGGCCGGTACACTCTAGAACTACGGATGCCCGATACCAGCATGTACAAGCTCTACATCGGCAATAAGAACTACTCGTCGTGGTCCTTGCGCGCGTGGGTGTTGCTGCGGGCTGCGGGCATTCCGTTTCAAGAGCACAGGATCCTGCTCTCCCTGCCGGAATCGAAAGAGCGAATTCTCGGCGTGTCGCCGAGTGGACGCCTCCCTTGCCTGCACGACGGCGACACCGTGGTGTGGGACACGCTGGCGATCGCCGAATACCTGGCCGAGCGCCACCCCGGGCTGTGGCCTGCCGCGAATGCCGCGCGCGCCTGGGCGCGCTGTGCCGCAGCGGAAATGCACTCGGGCTTCGCCGATCTGCGCAATCAATTCGGCATGGACCTGCGCAAGCGCGAAACCGTGCGGCCTTCGCCCGGTACCGCCGCCGATATCGCGCGCATCGACGCGATCTGGCGCGAGGGACGCGAGCGTTTCGGGCAGGCTGGCGAATTCCTGTGCGGCGCGTTCGGTATCGTCGACGCGTTCTGGTGCCCGGTCGCTTTTCGCTTCGAGAGCTACGGCGTCGCGCTGACGGGCGCGTCGGCGAGTTATTGCCAATCGTTGCTCGCGTTTCCGGCGATGCGGGAATGGGCTGCCGACGCCGCGAATGAACGCGAAGTGATCGAGTTGCCGTCCGCCGCGCCGGCCGACCACGCGTGAACAGATTGCGCCACGGATGAACGATACCGTCAGTGCCTGGCGCGAGCGGATTCGAGCCGCGTCCGCAGCGCATGCTCCACTGCGGCTCGTGGGTGGCGGCACCAAGGACTTCTACGGACAGGAGCTGATCGGAGAGCGTTTCGATACCACGGTGCATCGGGGCATCGTCGACTACGATCCGGCCGAGATGGTGATTACCGCGCGCTGCGGTACGCCGCTGGTGGAGATCGAGCAGGCGCTCGCGCGCGAGCGGCAGATGCTTGCCTTCGAGCCGCCGCATTTCGGGTCGAACGCGTCGCTCGGTGGCTGCATCGCAGCCGGGTTGTCGGGGCCGCGCCGTCCCTACGCCGGGGCGGTGCGCGACGTCGTGCTCGGCGTGCGTTTGCTCGACGGCCGCGGCGACGATCTTTCCTTCGGAGGCCGGGTCATGAAGAATGTCGCGGGATTCGATGTCTCGCGGCTGATTGCGGGCTCGCTCGGGACGCTCGGCGTGATCGTCGAGGTTTCGCTCCGATGCCTTCCCTGTCCCAAGGTGGAAATGACGATCGCGCAGGAGATCGGTGTCGACGACGCGCTCCGCCGTTTCAACGAGTGGGGCGGGATGCCGCTGCCGATAACGGCAACGTGCTGGGATGGCGGTCGCGCCACGATCAGGCTGTCCGGCGCCGAGAGTGCCGTGGCGAATTCCGCGCGTCGCATCGGTGGCGAACCCTTGCCCGACGCTGCTACCTTCTGGGCCGACGTACGCGAGCAGCGCAGCGCGTTTTTCGACGACCGCGACGCCGATCTGTGGCGAACTTCCGTGCGTTCGACCGCACCGGCGCCTGAAGGCGCCGGCGAGCCACTGATCGAATGGGGCGGCGCGTTGCGTTGGTACCGTAGCAGCCATCCGGAACAAGGACAAAATCTGCGATCGTGGGCGGGTACGCACGGCGGACACGCGACGTTGTTCCACGGTACCGACAAGTCGGCGGGGGCGTTTCAGCCGCTGCCCGCAGCCATGCTCGTCCTTCACCAGCGCCTCAAGTCAGCGCTGGATCCGGTCGGCATCTTCAACCCCCGCCGCCTGTATCCAGGCTTCTGAACGGTCATGGAGACCCGGCTCGCCGATTTCATCAAGGACACGCCCGAAGGGCGCGAGGCCGATGCGATTCTGCGCTCCTGCGTGCATTGCGGCTTCTGTACGGCGACCTGCCCGACCTACCAATTGCTCGGCGACGAACTCGACGGTCCGCGCGGCCGCATTTACCTGATCAAGCAGATGCTGGAAGGTGCCGACGTCACCGCGAGCACGCAACTGCACCTCGACCGCTGCCTGACCTGTCGCAGCTGCGAAACGACGTGTCCTTCCGGTGTGCGCTACGGACGCCTCGTCGATATCGGCAGGCATGTCATCGAGCAGAAAGTCGAGCGCGGGGTGGGGCAGCGCACGTTGCGCTGGCTGTTGCGCAAGGGGCTCACGAACCGGGGATTGTTCGGTGGCGCACTGCTGGCGGGTCGCCTCGCGCGCCCGCTTCTGCCGGCGACCCTTGCCGCGAAGATCCCCGCGAAGTCCACCGGCAAGCCGTGGCCGCAACTGCGCCACGCGCGGCGCATGCTCGTGCTGGAGGGCTGCGTGCAGCCGGTGCTGGCGCCGTCGATCGACGCCGCGCTGGCGCGGGTGCTCGACCGCATCGACATTTCGCTGGTGCGTGCCGGTGGCGGATGCTGTGGCGCGCTCAGCGAGCACCTTGGCGCGCACGACGAGGCGCTGGGCTACGTTCGACGCAATATCGACGCCTGGTGGCCGCACGTCGAGCGGGGCGCCGAGGCGATCCTCGCGTCCGCGAGCGGCTGCGGCGTCGTCGTCAAGGACTACGCGTACCTCCTGCGCGACGATGCGCAATATGCCGACAAGGCGAAACGGATTTCCGGCCTCGCGCGCGATCCGGTGGAAGTGATCGCCGCCGAGTGGAAGCGGTTTGCGCCGATGGTGGCGATGGATCATGGTCCCCAGCGCGTCGCGTTCCAGTCCCCGTGCTCGCTGCAGCACGGCCAGCAGCTGGGGGGCAGGGTGGAGGAGATCCTCGAAGCCATCGGCCTCGAGCTGACCGACGTCGGCGGCGGGCATCTTTGCTGCGGATCGGCCGGGACCTATTCGATCCTGCAACCCGAACTGTCGCGGCGATTGAAAGCCAACAAGCTGGCCGCGCTCGAAGCTGGCGCTCCCGGTCTGATCGTCACGGCCAATATCGGGTGCCTGACCCATCTCGCCGGCGGTACGCGGCTGCCGGTGCGGCACTGGATCGAAGTCTTCGAAGGCCGCTTGCGCTCGGCCGCGCGGTCGAGTCGATCGACGTGACGCCATCTTCGCAGCGAGCCGATTTCCCGCATTTCCTGGCGATTCCCACGCGCTGGATGGACAACGACAGCTACGGCCACGTCAACAACGTCGTCTACTACTCCTACTTCGACACGGTGGTCAACGAACACCTCATTCGCGTGGGTAGAGCTCGACATTCGCGAAGCGCCGGAGATCGGCATCGTGGTCGAGACGGGCTGTCGCTTCCACCGGCCGCTGTCGTTCCCGGGCGTGATCGACGCGGGGCTGCGCGTCGCCAAACTCGGCAATTCGTCCGTCAGGTACGAGATCGGGTTGTTTGCGGCAGGCGAGACCGAAGCCGCGGCCAGCGGGCACTTCGTGCATGTGTGGGTCGATCGCGCGACGCGTCGTCCGACACCTGTGCCGGAAGCCATTCGCGCGGCGCTCGCACCGCTTGTCGTGGCCTTGTCATGAGCGCCGAAGGGCCGCCCCAAGGCGCGAATTGCGCCCCCATTGGGGGCAGCGCAGCGGACGCTTTGGCCTTTGAGTCCGCAAGCGTGGGGGTCCATTGACAGCGCCACGACGCTTTGGTCTGATCCCCGCTGCCGGA
This sequence comes from uncultured beta proteobacterium, assembly GCA_963726915.1. Taxonomy (GTDB): domain Bacteria; phylum Pseudomonadota; class Gammaproteobacteria; order Burkholderiales; family Casimicrobiaceae; genus PALSA-1003. The sequence continues at coordinate 118,725 of CAVSEA010000024.1, read as the reverse complement.
GCGGGATCGCGCTTTGGCGGCAGCGTGCCGAAGCAATACACGCCCCTCGCGGGTGCGCCGATCCTCCGCCACGCGATCCGGGCGCTGAATGAATCGATCGCGCTCGACGCGGTATTCGTCGTGCTTGCGCGCGACGACGCGTATTACAAGGAACGCATCGGCGACATGGCCGGCGTGGTGCCGCTGTATTGCGGGGGACGGACCCGCGCGGAGTCGGTTGCGAACGGACTCGGCGCGATCGGCACCCAGGTGGATGCGGAAGACTGGATACTGGTGCACGATGCCGTGCGTCCCTGCGTGGATGTCGCGACCTTGCATCGCCTGCTCAACGAACTCGAGGATGAGCCGGTGGGAGGCTTGCTGGCGATACCGCTGCCCGACACGCTCAAGCGCGCGGAACCGGGCGCCGGACTGCGCGTGGTTGCGACCGAGGATCGGGCCGGCCTGTGGTGCGCCCAGACGCCGCAGATGTTCCGCTACGCAATACTGCAGCACGCGTTCCGCAAAGCCGGAGGCGCCAGCATCACGGACGAGGCACAGGCGGTCGAGGCGCTGGGCGTCAAGCCGCGCCTGGTGCTCGGCAGTCCGGCCAACATCAAGGTGACGTATCCCGGCGATCTCGAACTGGCCGAAGCCATATTGGCAAGCAGGGTCCGCCCATGACCCCGACAGGCCCACCACGCATCGGCAACGGCTTCGACGTGCATGCGCTCGTGCCCGGGCGGCGCCTGGTGCTGGGAGGCGTCGACGTACCCTTCGAACGGGGCCTCGACGGTCACTCCGACGCGGACGTGCTGTTGCACGCGATTTGCGACGCCATCCTCGGCGCCATCGGTGCGGGCGATATCGGGCGCCACTTCCCCGACACCGACGCCGCCTACAAGGACGCCGACAGCCGCGTACTTTTGCGGCAGGTCTGGCGGCGCGCGATCGTCGCCGGTTATACGCTCGGGAACGTCGACGCCACGCTCATCGCGCAAGCGCCACGGCTGGCACCGTACATTCCGCAAATGGTCGACAACATCGTGGTCGATCTCGATGCCACCGTCGATCAGGTCAACGTCAAGGCCACCACCACGGAACGATTGGGCTTCGCCGGGCGCGGCGAAGGCATCGCGGCGATGGCGAGCGTGCTGCTGTTCATGCCTGCGCGTTGAGCGGCAGCGTCACCCGCGCCAGCATGCCGCCGCCGTCGCGGCGCAACAGGTCGAGCGTGCCGCCATGCATGCGCGCGATGCGCTCGACGATGGCGAGCCCCAGGCCCGCGCCGGTGGCATCGGTTCGCGCCGATTCTCCGCGGGTGAACGGACGCTTGAGCCGCTCGATCTGGTCGGGCGGAATGCCCGGACCCCGATCCGCCACTTCCAGCACGATCGAAGACCCTTCCTGCGCGGTCTTGACCTCGACCGGCGCCTTGCCGTAGCGCATGGCGTTGTCGAGCAGATTGCCGACGAGCCGCGACATCGCCGTCGCGCGCAGCGACAGCGGCGGCAACGCGCCGGCGGCAAAGGCGACATCGCGCCCGCCGCTGCGATAGCGCTCGACCACTGGCGCGACGATCTCGTTGAGTTCGCGCAATTCGGCACCGTTGTCGCGATCGCCCCGCGCGAAATCGAGGAACTGGCCGATGATCCGATCCATTTCCTCGATGTCGGAAACCATTCCCGCGCGTTCCTTCTCGTCGCGCATGCCGACTTCGATGCCGAGCCGCAGTCGGGCGAGCGGCGTGCGCAGGTCGTGCGACACGCCCGCCAGCAGCAGCGTGCGGTCCTCCTCGGCCTGCTTGAGATTGGTCAGCATGCGGTTGAAGCCGCGATTGAGGTTGACGATCTCCGTCGGTCCGCTCTCCGGCATCGGCTCCGGCGACTGACCCTGGCCGACGCGCGCGACCGCATCGCTGAGCTGGCGCAGCGGTCGGGCGAGATAGCGCGCGAAGGCGTAGGCGCTGAGCAGCAGCACCACGAGCGCGATCAGGCTCCATTCCAGCGCGCGCGAGGGGGAATCCTCGCCCGGCCGCGGCAAGGGAAACACGGCCCAGTACGCCCGGTCGCGCGCCTGCAGCTTGATCCAGAGCAGCTGCATCCGCGGCTGGATGCGCAGTTCCGTCTCGGGTCCGAGCTCGGCCTTCAACCGTTGCTCCAGCTCCTGGAAGCGCGGTCCCTGGGGCGGTCCGCGAAACGGCGGCGCCTCTTCCTGTGGCACGATGCGCGCCTGGTAGGCCTGGCCGAATTGGCTCAGCGTCGCGCTGGTGCTTCGCGGATCGGCGGCGGCGAGCGCCGCGCGCAGCGATTTCAGCTGCACGATCTTGGTGTCGTCGAACTGTCGCGCGAGCAGCGCCACACGATCCTGGCGAAACAGGTAAATGGCGGTCGCCTGGCTGATCAGTATCACCAGCAGCAGCAGCAGCGCGAGGCGGCCGAACAGCGAGCGCGGCCAGAGTCTCAAGCGAGGTCTCGCGTCAGGTCCGGGTGCCCGTGACGGGAACTTCGCTCGGCGCTTCGTCCGGCACGAAGACGTAGCCGAAGCCCCAGACGGTCTGGATGTAGCGCGGAGCGGCGACGTCGGCCTCGATCAGCTTGCGCAGGCGCGAGACCTGCACGTCGATCGCGCGGTCGAAGACATCGTGGTCGCGTCCGCGTGCAAGCAGCATCAGCTTTTCGCGCGCGAGCGGCTGTCGCGGATGCGTCGCGAGCACCTTGAGCAGGCCGAATTCGCCGGTGGTCAGCGGGACCACGGTGTCGCCCCGCAGCAAGGTGCGCGTGGTCAGGTCGAGGTGGTACGGTCCGAAGCTGATCTTGCCTTCCAGCGCCGGCGCGCCCGGCGTCGAATGATCGGTGTGCCGACGCAGCACGGCGTGGATGCGCGCGACGAGCTCACGCGGATTGAACGGCTTGGGCAGGTAGTCGTCGGCGCCCATCTCCAGCCCGACGATGCGATCGACGTCTTCGCCCTTGGCGGTGAGCATGATCACCGGGACCATCTCGCCGGCGCCGCGCAAGCGCCGGCACACGGCGAGGCCGTCTTCGCCAGGAAGCATCAGGTCCAGCACCAGCAGGTGCGGCGGATCGCGCTGCAGCTTCTTGTCGAGGTCCCTGGCATCGGCAAGCGCCTGCACCTGAAATCCCTGTTCGGTGAGGTAGCGCACGAGCAGGTCGCGCAGGCGCGCGTCGTCGTCGATCACCAGAATCTTTGGCACGGTCGGTTTCATGGCTCCCATCGTAGTCAGACCGGCGCAACGTTGGGCGTCGCGCTTGTATGCGATTGTAACGGGAGCGCAGCCGCGCAACGAATGGTTACAACGGCAGCCTCGCGCCGGGTCCGGATTCGCGCACAATCCGTCGCTAAGGCATGAACACACCCCCGTGAAGCGCATGAAGCGTTACAAAACGGCATGCCGCAGCAATGGATCGGCAACACCTGGCCGGTAAGCTTCGAATCGCATGCCGTGCCATGTGGCGCGGGAGCAAGCCAAAATCGATTACTTGAAAGGTTTGACCATGAAGAAGTTCCTGTTTGCACTCGCAGCCGCCGCGGGATTCGCGGCCGTTGCATCCCCCGCGTTGGCACAAGGGCAAGGCCCGGGGCCGGGGTCGCATCACGGTCCGGCGGATCCGGTCGCGATGATCGCCGCGCTCAAAGACAAGCTCAACCTCAACACCTCGCAGCAGCAGCAGTGGGACAGCATGGTGGCGCAGACGCAGGCCGCGCGACAGGCCGCACACGCCGGATTCGACCAGATCAAGGCAGCAACGCAGGCCGAGATGGCGAAAGCGGAGCCCGATCTGGCGGCGCTGGCGGCGCAGGTCGATGCCGTCCGCCAGCAAAACGAAAGCACCCGCAAGGCGGTGCACAGCGGCTGGCTCGCAATCTACGCGACCTTCAGCGCGACCCAGAAAGGCGTTGTGCGGGACGCATTCGTCGCCAGGCTTGCGCGCATGGAGCAGTTTCGGGCGCACATGATGGAACGCTTCGCGCAGTAGGCAGGCGCGCGGCATGAACGCCCGTAGCGTTTCACGCCGGCGCGGTCTCACGCCCCGGCCCGCTGGCCTAGGGGTTTCGGCCAGCCCGGCCGGCCGACGAACGGCATTGCACTTGCGCAGGAGCGGTGCATAATGCTATTGTCATAAGTAGTGCCAGGGTTGGGAGAGGCGATTGCCGTCGTCCCCTCCACGTAGCAACCGCAGGCCGGGTTCACCCCCCCGACCTTAACCGGTCATCCCGAACTCGGTCTGTCCTCCGGCGCCCCCTCGCGGGGCGCTTTTTTTTACCGGGCGCGGGCCGATGGTGGCTCGAGGCGGACACCGCGCCGCGCGAGTTCGATAACGACCTGCGTGCGCGTATGCACGTTCAGCGCGCGCAGGATGGCGCTCACGTGCACCTTGACCGTGCCTTCGGATAGTCGGAGATCGCGGCAGATCAGCTTGTTGGGTTTGCCCTGGACCAGCAGCTTCAGGACGTCGGCCTGGCGCATCGTCAGACCCAGTTCCGAGGGCTTGGACGCCGGACGCGGCCGGATACCGTCGAAGCCGCTGCTTTCGGTGGGAACGTAGACGCCGCCGGCAAGCACGAGGCGCAGGGCGCCCAGCAGCAGCTGCGCATTGGCGGTCTTGGGAATGAAGCCCATCGCGCCCATGTCGAGCGCGGCTTCGATGGTTGCGCGATCGTGCGTCGCGGACAGCACCAGCACGGGGATGCCCGGCGACTCGGTGCGCAGTTCGCGCAGGTAGTCGAAGCCGTCGCAACCCGGCAGCGTGAGGTCGAGCATGATCAGGTCGATCTGCGGCGACACCGACAACACGTCGCGCGCAGCGCGTGCATCGTGAGCCTGGAACAGCTCCAGCTCGGCGTCGAGCTCCTCGAGCACGTGCTGAAGTGCGACCTGAATCAGTGGATGGTCATCCACGACGAGAATTCTCATGCGCGTCCCCTCATCCCATGACGCATAAGAAACGAGAGCCCAGATCGCGGCGCGGGTTGCCGACGCGCATGCGTCGACACCGTCTTGTGGCGCCTATCGACCGCTCAGGCGAAGTCAATCATGAACGCGGGGCACAAACAACTGTAGAAAATGACAGGTTGCGATCGCGAGGTCGGTCGGATTGATGTCGCGGCGGTTGCGGTGAAGGTGAAGGCTACAATATCGGTCCATGTGTGGACGCTACGAACTCAACGAGACGCCGGCGAACCTCGGTTCGCGCTACCGGATCGAACCGGGCAACCTCGACTTCGCGCCGAACGCCGACGTTCGGCCGACCACGACCAATCCCGTCGTGCTCGTCCGCGACGAGGCGCGCTGCATCGAACTCCGGCGCTGGGGGTTCGTGCCCTCGTGGGCCAAGGATCCGAAGGCGATCAGCAATCCGTTCAACGCGGTGAGCGAGACCGCGCCCGACAAGCCGTTCTTCCGGGCGGCGTTTCGCAAGCGGCGATGTATCGTGCCGGCGAACGCATTCTTCGAATGGAAGGCGATACCGGGCGAAAAGCGCAAGGCCAAGCTGCGCATCGCGCGCGCGGATGGCGAACTGTTATCGCTGGCCGGGCTGTACGAATACTGGCAGCAAGGCGAGCAGTCAATCGCCAGCTATACGATCCTCACCACGCAGCCGAATGCGCTGATGGCAACCATCCATACGCGCATGCCGGTCGTCATCGGCGACGAGGAAATCGATGAGTGGCTCGCACCCGGAACGACCCTCGACAGCGCCAAGGCGATGTGCATGCCGTGTCCGAGTGAGTGGCTGGTGGTTACAGCCTAGCATCGCCGCGCTTGCTCGCGCGTTGCGGCGACGCGCACCGGTTCAGGTAATCTAGCGCTTTGCCCGTAGCGTCCTTGTCGCGTGCTCGCCTATATTATTCGCCGCAGCCTGCAAGCCGTGGTCGTCCTGCTGGTCATGTCGGCGCTGGTCTTCGTCGGTGTCTTTGCGATCGGCAATCCGATCGACATCCTGATCAATCCCCAGGCCGACCAGACCGAGCGGGAGCACGCCATCGCGGCGCTCGGTCTCGACCGGCCGCTTTGGGTGCAATACGGAAAATTCCTCGCCGGTGCGCTGCACGGTGACCTGGGCAAGTCGTTCGTGCACAGCAGCTCCGCACTTGGACTGATCCTGGAACGCATGCCGGCCACGCTCGAGCTCGCGATCGTGGCGATGCTGCTCGCCATCCTGCTCGGCATTCCACTTGGACTGTGGGCGGGGCTGAAGCCGCATTCGGTCACCGGTCGCTCGATCATGGCCGGATCGATCCTCGGCTTTTCGCTGCCGACCTTCTGGGTCGGACTGATGCTGATCATGGTGTTCTCGGTGATGCTGGGCTGGCTGCCGTCGAACGGTCGCGGCCCTACCACCCTGCTTTTCGGCATTCCCGTCAGCTTTCTCTCCGTCGAGGGCTGGCGACATCTGATCCTGCCGGCGACGAATCTGGCGCTGTTCAAGCTCGCGCTGCTGATCCGCCTGACGCGCGCCGGTACCCGCGAAGCCTTGCTGCAGGATTACGTCAAGTTCGCCCGTGCGAAAGGTCTGACCAACGCGCGGGTGATCGGCGTACACGTGTTGCGCAACATCCTGATCCCGATCGTCACCGTGATCGGGCTCGAGTTCGGTTCGGTGATCGCATTCGCCATCGTCACCGAGAGCGTCTTCGCGTGGCCCGGCATGGGCAAGCTGCTGATCGACTCGATCAGCCTGCTCGACCGGCCGATCATCGTCGCGTATCTGATGGTCATCGTGGTCATGTTCATCGTGATCAATCTTCTCGTCGACGTGCTGTACTGCGCGCTGGATCCGCGCGTGCGGCTGACGGAGAGCAGGGACTGATGAGCGCAGCAGGGGGACAACTTGCTACCGCGGTAGAGACGCCGCTGCGCCGCATCGCCTCCGATTTCGTCGCCAATCCGATGGCGGTATTCGGGCTCGCGCTGCTCGGCGCCATCGTCGCGACCGCGCTGCTGGCGCCGCTGATCTCGCCCCAGAATCCCTACGACCTGGCGCAGCTCGACGTGATGGAGGCGCGGCTGCCACCCGGATCGCCCTCGCCTGCCGGCGGCACGTTCTGGCTGGGCACCGACGACCAGGGCCGCGACATGCTCTCGGCCATCTTCTACGGCCTACGCATCAGCCTGATGGTGGGCGCGATCAGCACCGCGATCGCGCTGACCATCGGCCTGGCGATGGGGCTGTGCGCCGCGTACTTCGGGGGCAGGACCGAGGCGCTCATCATGCGCATTGCGGACATCCAGCTGTCGTTCCCGGCAATCCTCATCGCGCTGATCCTGCTCGCGGTGCTGGGGCAGGGCACGTTCAAGATCATCGCCGCGCTGGTGACCGTGCAATGGGCGTACTACGCCCGTACGGTCAGGAGCGCGGCGCTGGTCGAGAGGCGCAAGGAGTACGTCGAAGCCGCTCGTTGCCTCGCGCTGTCGCCGGCGCGCATCGTGTTCGGACACCTGCTGCCGAATTGCCTGCCGCCGTTGCTCGTGGTGGCGACGGTGCAGGTTGCGGCGGCGATCGCGCTGGAGGCGACGCTGTCGTTTCTCGGACTGGGCCTGCCGATCACCGAACCGTCGCTGGGCTTGCTGATCGCGAACGGCTATCAGTACCTGCTGTCGGGCAAGTACTGGATCAGCTTCTTTCCGGGCATCGCGCTGCTCCTCACGATCGTCAGCATCAATCTCGTCGCCGACCAGTTGCGCGACGTGCTCAACCCGAGGTTGCAGCGATGAGCGCTGCAACGCGCGGCGGACGTAGTGCAAGCGAGCCGCTGCTTGCCGTCGACGGGCTGTGCACGCATTTCTTCACGCGTGCCGGCGTGGTACGCGCCGTGGAGGACGTCAGTTTCGATGTCGCGCGCGGCGAAGTGGTCGCGCTGGTCGGCGAATCCGGGTCGGGCAAGACGGTGACCGGGTACTCGATCATGGGACTGGTCGACGCGCCGGGACGCATCGTCGGCGGCGCGATCCGCTTCGACGGTCGCGACCTGGCGACGCTTTCGACCGAAGCCATGCGGCAGTTGCGCGGGAGCCGCATCGCGATGATCTTCCAGGACCCGATGATGACGCTCAATCCGGTCCTGCGCATCGACACGCAGATGGTCGAAGCGGTACTTGCGCACGGCAAGGTGTCGCGCACGACCGCACTCGCGCGCGCGCGCGATGCGCTGGTGCGGGTCGGCATCGCCTCGCCCGACGAACGCCTGCGCGGCTATCCGCACCAGTTTTCCGGCGGCATGCGCCAGCGCGTGGCGATCGCCATCGCGCTGCTCAACGGACCGGCCCTGATCATCGCCGACGAACCGACCACGGCGCTTGACGTGACCATCCAGGGCCAGATCCTGTTCGAGATGCAGAAGCTGTCGCGCGAGACCGGCGCTGCATTGCTGTGGATCACGCACGATCTGTCGGTCGTCGCGGGGCTGGCCGATCGCATTTGCGTCATGTATGCCGGACGCGTGGTCGAGCACGGAACGGCGCGCGAGGTGCTCGGCGCGCCGCGCCATCCGTACACGCGCGGGCTGCTCGACTCGGTCCCCGGCGACGCGTCGGTGCACGAGCGCTTGCGGCAGATCCCCGGCATGACACCGTCGCTGCTCGATCTGCCCGCAGGGTGCCCGTTTCGATCGCGCTGTGCCTTTGCCGCGGAAGACTGCAACGAGGATCCGCCGATGCGTGCGCTCGGTAGCGACGGCCGGACGATTCGCTGCTTTCACCCGCTGCCTGCAGCTGCGCCATGCTGAACGTGAACGCCGCGGGTGCGCACGTCGGCCCACCGTTGCTCGAGCTGCGGGGTGTGTCGAAGCGCTTCGTGCGCAAGCTCGATGTCGCGGCACGCGTCGCCAACCGCTTCGGCGCGCGGGCGCGCGAAGAGGTGGTGCACGCGGTCGATCGCGTCGATCTTCGCGTCGGCGAGCGAGAGGTTGTTGGATTGGTCGGCGAATCGGGATGCGGCAAGTCGACCTTGGGCAGGCTCGCGGTGGGGTTGCTGGAACCGTCGGACGGTGAACGCATCTGGCGCGGCGCGGCGCTGTCCGCGCTCGATGCGAGACAGGCGCGGGCCCGGCAATTGTCGATGCAGATGATCTTCCAGGATCCGTACGCATCGCTGAATCCGCGGCGCCGGGTCGTCGACATCGTCGGCGAGGCGCCGGTCGTGCACGGCATCATTGGAGCGCGGCAGAAAGTCGAGTACGTCGGACTCCAGCTCAATCGCGTCGGGCTCGATCCCACGCTGATGCGACGGTTCCCGCACCAGTTCTCCGGCGGGCAACGCGCCCGCATCGGCATTGCGCGCGCGCTCGCGGTCAAACCCGAGTTCCTGGTCTGCGACGAATCGATCGCGGCGCTCGATGTGTCGATCCAGGCGCAGGTGCTGAACCTGTTCATGGACCTGCGGGCGGCGTTGAATCTGACCTACCTGTTCATCAGCCACGACCTGCGGGTCGTACGCCATATCAGCGATCGCGTGGTGATCATGTATCTCGGGCGCGTCGTCGAGTCCGGACCGGCGGCGGAGATCTTCTCGACGCCGAATCATCCGTACACGCGGGCGCTGCTCGCCGAAGTCGGCAGCGTCGAGCCGAAAAAGCGCGAGTTCATGCCCATTCGCGGCGAGATTCCGTCGCCGCTTGCGCCGCCTTCGGGTTGCCACTTCCATCCGCGCTGCCCGCACGCGATGGCGCGCTGCCGCGAAGTCGTACCCGCGCTCGAAGCCATTGCGCCGGGGCGATTTTCCGCGTGTCTGCTCAACGATGGCGCCAAGCTCGACCAATGAACGTCCTTCGTCGCCACGATCCGCGATCCGCGCCGATACCGCTGCTGCTCGACTCACCGCACAGCGGGACCGAGTATCCAGCGGATTTCGATCACCTGCCCTCGCGTGCCATCGTCCGTCAGGCGGAGGACACGCACGTGGCGGAACTCTACGCGGCGGCGCCCGGCCTTGGCGCGACGCTGGTCGAGGCGCTGTTCCCGCGCGCCTACATCGATCCGAACCGCCACATCTCCGACATCGATCGAGAGCTACTGGTCGACGCCTGGCCGGGTCCGGTCACGCCGTCGCGCAAGACCGAGCTCGGCATCGGGCTGGTCTGGCGCCTCGCGCATGGCGGCGCGCCGATGTACGCGCGCAAGCTCGCGGTCGCGGAGGTGCAGCGGCGCATCGCCGGCTACTACGAGCCGTACCACCGCAGTGTCGCCGCCGGACTCGATGAACTGCATCGCGCATTCGGCGCGGTCTGGCACATCAACTGCCACTCGATGCCCGCCGTCGGCGACGTCATGTCCGACGATCCCGGGCGCGCGCGTGCGGACTTCGTCCTTGGCGATCGCGACGGATCGACCTGCGAACCCGAATTCACGGCGTTCGTTGCCACCACGCTGGCGGCCATGGGTTATGCCGTCGCGATCAACGATCCATACAAAGGCGTGGAGCTGGTGCGCAAGTTCGGGCGGCCGCTGGAGCGAAGGCACAGCCTGCAGGTCGAGATCAACCGCCGGTTGTACATGGATGAATCGACGCTGGAGCAGAACGCCGGCTTTGCGCAGTTGCAGCGAGACCTCACGCGCTTGCTGCAGGCCATCGCGCAATTCGTCTCGCGCCGAATCTGACGCAACCGATGCGCTCGCGGTGTACGCTCATGGCTGGGCGCCGGCATTGGTGGAGATGCAGAAAATTGGCCTGACCCGTTGACCGGTTGCACTCGGCTTGTTATGGTTGCCGGGCTCATCGCCAGCGCCGGCGCCAGATCGGCCGCGACGCGCAACTCAATCGGAGGAATCATGAACATCTCGCTTCGTCGCGGCCTCGCCGCGGCTGTGCTCGCGCTTGTCGCCTTCTCGACGTCAGCTCTCGCCGCGTATCCCGAGCGCCCGATCACGCTGATCGTGCCTTGGGCGGCAGGCGGCGGTACCGATGCCACCGCGCGCATCATCGGCGCACTGCTCGAAAAGGAGCTGGGCCAGCCGGTCAATGTGGTCAATCGCACCGGCGGCAGCGGCGTCGTCGGCCACGCGGCGATCGCCAGTGCTGCGCCCGACGGCTACACCATGGGGATGGTCACGGTGGAGATCGGCATGATGCACTGGCAGGGGCTGACCGAACTCACCGGCGCGTCGTTCACGCCGGTCGGGCTGGTCAACGCTGACCCTGCCGGCATCGAAGTTGCGGCCGACGCTCCTTACAAGAGCGTGAACGATCTGGTCGCAGCCATCAAGGCCAACCCCGGCAAGCTGAAGGCTTCGGGCACGGGGCAGGGGGGTATCTGGCATCTCGCCATTGCCGGCATGCTGCAGGACATGAAGGTCGACCCGGCATCGGTGCCGTGGGTGCCTTCGAACGGGGCTGCTCCGGGGTTGCAGGACCTCGTCGCCGGCGGCGTGCAGGTAGCGCCGGTGTCGCTGCCGGAGGCACGGTCGCTGATCGATGCGGGAAAGGTAAAGAGCCTCGCCGTCATGGCCGATCAGCCGTCGGCGTTGTATCCGAATGTGCCGACACTCAAAGCCGCGACCGGCAGCAGCTGGACCATGGCCGCGTGGCGGGGAATCGCCGCACCCAAGGGTTTGCCCGGCGACGCGCGCGACAAGTTGGTCGCGGCAATCAAGAAAATCGTCGCCAGCAAGGACTACACGGATTTCATGGCGCAGCGTGGATTCGGTGTGATCTACGCCGGCCCGGAAGACTTCGCCAAGTTCATGGCCAAGTCGGACACGGACCTCGGCGCCACGATGAAGGCGGTCGGGATTGTAAAGTGACGCATTTGTCCAATCGCGGGCACGTTTGTGCCCGCGATTGGAAACAAATGCGTCATCCCCGCGAAAGCGGGGATCCAGTGGCTTCTTGGGTGCGCCGCGAAAGCGGGGTTCCATGTTGCGATGTGCGACGAGAAATGGATTCCCGCTTACGCGGGAATGACGAGCTCAGATCGAATGGATTCCCGCTTCCGCGGGAATGACGATTTCAGCCAGGTCGCCATGATCATGCCCGCATGAAAATCAACGACGCCGTCTGGGGCGCGGTCCTGCTGCTGCTCGCCGCGGCCATCCTCGTGCACGTCCAGAGCTTTCCGAAGATCCCCGGACAGAACGTCGGTCCTGCGCTGTTCCCGGGCCTGCTTGCGGTTGGGCTCGCCGTGTGCGCGGTGCTCTTGGTCATCAAGGGCCTGGCGGCGAGACGATCCTCCGGTGCGCGCGAATCGTGGATCACGCTCGAAGCCTGGATGCGCTTGCCGCGACACGTGCTGGCTCTGGCGCTGGTCATCGGGCTCAATGTCTTCTACATCCTGGTCGTCGACCGGCTTGGCTTCATTCCGACCGGCGTCGTCTACCTGGCGGTCCTGTTTCTGGTCTTTCGGGTGCGCAGGAGTTGGATCGTTCCGCTCGCCATCGTCATCACGCTTTGCATCCACTATGCGTTCTACAAGCTGTTGAAGGTTCCGCTGCCGTGGGGCCTGCTGCAGGGCGTCGCATGGTAGCGCGAGTGATTTCCTGCGTATTTCCGGAGCTGCGGCGATGAGCGCGGCCTGGGCACAGGCGTTCGCGATGGTGTTCGACCCCTACAACATCTTCGTGATGCTGGGTGCGTCGCTGTTCGGCCTGTTCGTCGGTGCCGTTCCCGGATTGACGGCGACGATGGCGACGGCGCTGCTGGTGCCGGTGACATTTTTCATGGCGCCGATCCCGGCGATCGCAGCGATTGTCACTGCGACGGCGATGGCGATCTTTTCCGGCGACATCCCCGGGTGCCTCATGCGCATGCCCGGCACGCCGGCCTCGGCGGCGTACACCGACGAGGCCTACGCCATGGCCAAGAAGGGCCAGGCCGAGCTGGCGTTGGGAGCGGGGCTCGTGTTCTCGGCACTGGGAGGCCTGTTCGGGACCGCGGTGTTGATGCTGTCGGCACCGGCACTTGCCGAGTTCGCACTGAAATTCAGTTCCTTCGAATACTTCTGGCTGGTGCTGCTCGGGCTGACCTGCGCGGTGTTCATCACCTCGGACCGACCGCTCAAGGGTTTTGTCACGCTCCTGCTCGGATTGCTGGTCGCCTGCGTCGGCCTGGGCAATCCGGCGGCCATTCCCCGTTTCACGTTCGGCAGCACCGAGCTCCTCGGCGGGATCGGCATGATTCCGATGATGATCGGCATGTTTGCGATTTCCGAAATCATTCGCTTTGCCGTCGATACCAATCCGCCGCTGATGATTGTCGACAAGCCGATCGGCAACGTATTCAAGGGCATGTGGAGGTTGACCAAGAAGTACCCGGTGCAGATCCTGCGCGGCAATGTGGTCGGGACACTGATCGGTGCGCTGCCAGGCGCGGGCGCGGACATCGCGGCGTGGATCACGTACGCGATCAGCAAGCGGTTCTCGAAGGAACCCGAAAAGTTCGGCACCGGGCATGTGGAAGGCATCGTCGAATCGGGTTCGGCCAACAACAGCGCACTGGCCGGTGCCTGGATACCCGCGCTAGTGTTCGGCATCCCCGGCGACTCGATCACCGCGATCGTGATCGGCGTGCTGTACATGAAGAACATGAACCCGGGGCCGAGCCTGTTCACCAACAATCCGCAGAACATCTATGCAGTGTATCTGCTGTTCATCATCGCCAACCTGATCATGATTCCCCTCGGCTGGTGGTGCATCAAGGTTTCCAAGCAGATTCTCAAGGTGCCGCGCACCGTATTGATGCCGGTGATCATGCTGTTCTGCGTGGTCGGCTCCTTCGCCATCAACAACACCGCGTTCGATGTGACGGTCATGCTGGTCGCCGGTATTGCGGCGTTTTTCCTGGAAGCGAGCGGTTTCCCGGTCGCGCCGGCGATTCTCGGCGTGGTGCTCGGCGGCATGCTCGAAGAGAATTTCATTACGTCGATGATCAAGTCCGACGGCAACATTTGGGTCTTCTTCGAACGACCGATCGCGGCCTGCCTGGGTGCGATGACCTTCGCCGTATGGTTCCTGCCGCTGCTGATGACGCGGCTGCGTCGCCTAGCGGGCATCGACGTAGCGGCATAGTCCCTTCGCACGGGTCACTTTGCTGCGGCGCAGCGCGTTGACCCGACTACCTGCGGCGGGGTAAAATTCAAGGGTTTACACGGGTTTCGGCCGCCGCGTACGAATACGGGCATGCTGGGGTCAGGAAACGATGCGCGGCAAGCTCGTTGTCGGCAATTGGAAAATGAACGGGAGCCTGCAGCAGAACAATGCGCTGCTGGCGGCCGTGCGCGCAGGGTGGACTGAGCGGGATGGGCGCCGAATCGCGGTGTGCGTTCCGTTTCCGTACCTGTGGCAGGCGCAGGCGGCGTTGTCGGGGTCGGCGATTGCCTGGGGCGCGCAGAACCTGAGCGAGCACAAGGGCGGCGCGTTCACCGGAGAGGTCGCGGCGGGCATGATCGCCGAGTTTGGATGCACGTACGCGATCGTCGGGCATTCGGAGCGGCGCACGCTGTACCAGGAAAGCGATGCGACGGTCGCGGCGAAGGCTGCCGCGACTATCGAGTCTGGTCTGACGCCGGTGGTCTGTGTGGGCGAGACCTTGGCCGAACGCGAGGCTGGTCAAACCGATGCAGTGGTTCTGCGCCAGATCAATGCCGTGTTGTCGCGATTGGGTGAAAGTATCGAGCGAGCGGTTGTTGCCTATGAGCCGGTGTGGGCGATCGGCACCGGCCTGAACGCGACCCCGGCCGAGGCGCAGGCGGTGCACAAGCTGCTGCGCAAGCATCTCGGGACGCCGGGAAAGGATGTGCTTCTCCTGTACGGGGGAAGCGTCAAGGCGGGTAACGCGGGCAGCCTGTTCGCAATGCCCGATATCGATGGAGGCCTGATCGGCGGGGCATCGCTGAAGGCAGACGAATTTTTGGCGATTGCCGCTGCCTGAGGTCAATACAGGTTGCGGGCAAGCGCTTGAGGAATGCGGAATGATCTGGGAAACGGTATTGCTGGCAGTGCATGTCATTGTCGCGGCGACGCTGATCGGTTTCGTGCTGCTGCAGCATGGCAAGGGCGCCGACATGGGCGCTGCGTTTGGCAGCGGATCGTCGGGCAGCCTGTTCGGTGCGGCGGGTTCGGCCAACTTCCTGTCGCGGACGACGGCCGCGTTGGCAACGGTATTTTTCCTGTCGAGCCTCGGGCTGACCGTTCTGGCGGCCAACCGGGGCGCGCCGAAGGATCTCATGCAACAGGGTGTGACGCAGAAGGCACCGGAGGCGGCATCGAAGTCGGCGGAAATTCCGGCGCCCGCACCGACGCCAGCGCAGGCGCCGGCGGCCGCGGGCGCGCCTACGGCGGTGGCGCCGCCAAGCGCGCCCGGCTCGAAATCGGGAGACGTACCGAAATAATCGACGCCGACGTGGTGAAATTGGTAGACACGCTAGCTTGAGGGGCTAGTGGCCGAAAGGCTGTGGGAGTTCGAGTCTCCCCGTCGGCACCAGGCAATGCAGAGTACTTGGCGCTTGCGAGCGCCGGTGGCAGTGGCAACAGGCAGGCGGATGGCGAAGGGTACAAAACTTTCGCCCGGAAACGATTGACGGGGGTTGGAGTCGTTCGATCATGCTGGAACAGTATTTTCCGGTCCTGCTCTTCATCATCGTCGGCGTCGGCATCGGCCTGGTTCTGCTCACGGTCGGCAGCCTGGTCGCCCCCGACCGGCCCGACCCCGAAAAACTCTCGCCCTACGAGTGCGGCTTCGAGGCATTCGAAGACGCGCGCATGAAGTTCGACGTGCGCTACTACCTCGTCGCCATCCTGTTCATCCTGTTCGACCTTGAAATCGCGTTCCTGTTTCCGTGGGCCGTCGTGCTGCCCGACATCGGCGCCCTCGGCTTCTGGTCGATGATGATCTTTCTCGGCATCCTGATCATCGGCTTCATCTACGAATGGAAAAAAGGAGCGCTGGAATGGGAATAGCCAAGTTCGGCACTCGGCGAGGGGCCCCGCGCACAGCGCGGGGATCGACGGCAAGCCGAATCTTGGCAGGCCGCCGACCCGTTAAGCCTAATGTTCGCGAACTGAACTTAGGAGGCGGCGTGAGTTTGACAGGAGAATCTCATGCCCATTGAAGGCATCCTGGAAAAGGGCTTCGTCACCACGTCGCTCGATGCGCTGATCAATTGGGCGCGCAACGGCTCGATGTGGCCTATGAGCTTCGGGCTCGCGTGCTGCGCGGTCGAGATGATGCATGCCGGTGCCTCGCGCTACGATCTGGACCGCTTCGGCATCGTGTTCCGGCCGAGCCCGCGGCAGTCCGACGTGATGATCGTCGCCGGCACGCTGTGCAACAAGATGGCGCCCGCCCTGCGCAAGGTCTACGACCAGATGGCCGAGCCGCGCTGGGTCATCTCGATGGGCTCGTGCGCCAACGGCGGCGGGTATTACCACTATTCGTATTCGGTCGTTCGCGGTTGCGATCGCATCGTTCCGGTCGACATCTACGTGCCCGGCTGCCCGCCGACCGCCGAGGCACTGCTCTACGGCATCCTGCAGCTCCAGAACAAGATCTGGCGCACCAACACCATCGCGCGCGGATGAAGACCGACGCACTCGTCGCCGCGCTGCCGGAAATTCTCGGCGACCGGCTAACGGGTGTCAGCGTTGCGCTTGGCGAGGTCACCGGCGTCGTCCGCGCAGATGCCATGCTGGAAGCGATGCGCCTGCTGCGTGACCGCCCCGAGCTGCGTTTCGAATCGCTGATCGACCTCTGCGGCGTGGACTATTCGACTTATGGCGGAGCCGGTCGCGAGGGGCCGCGGTTCGCGGTGGTTTGTCACCTGCTGTCGCTCGCGAACAACTGGCGGCTGCGCGTGCGCGTGTTCGCGCCGGACGACGAATTTCCCGTGCTGCCGTCGCTGATCGATGTCTGGCCCGGCGTGAACTGGTTCGAGCGCGAGGCCTTCGATTTCTACGGGATCATGTTCACCGGGCATCCGGATCTGCGGCGCCTGCTGACCGACTATGGGTTCATCGGGCATCCGTTCCGCAAGGACTTTCCCCTTTCCGGCTACGTCGAGATGCGCTACGACCCGGACCAGGGACGCGTCATCTATCAGCCGGTAACGATCGAGCCGCGCGAGATCACGCCGCGCATCATCCGCGAGAACGCCTACGCGGAGAGCGAAGGGTTCCGCAAGGGCTGAACACATGGCGGAGATTCGCAATTACACGATGAAATTTGGCTTCGGCCGCGCGGCGACGCCGCGCTTAACTTGCTGGCGCAAGTTAGCCTATGCCGAAATTCATGGTGACCTCACGGTCTCGGCCGCTGCCACGCATTGACGAACATGGCTGAGATTCGCAACTACACCATGAATTTTGGGCCGCAGCATCCCGCGGCCCACGGTGTGCTGCGGCTGGTGCTCGAGCTCGATGGCGAGGTCATCCAGCGCGCCGACCCGCACATCGGCCTTCTGCATCGCGCCACCGAGAAACTCGCCGAGTACAAGACATACCTCCAGTCTCTGCCGTACATGGATCGGCTGGATTACGTGTCGATGATGTCGAACGAGCACGCGTACTGCCTCGCCATCGAGAGGCTGCTCGGAATCGAGGTGCCGATTCGCGCCCAGTACATCCGAGTGATGTTCGACGAGATCACGCGAATCCTCAACCATCTGCTGTGGCTCGGCTCGCATTCGCTGGACGTCGGTGCGATGACCACGTTTCTCTACGCCTTCCGCGAGCGCGAGGACCTCATGGATGTGTACGAGGCGGTGTCTGGCGCGCGGATGCACGCCGCGTACTATCGGCCTGGCGGGGTCTATCGCGACCTGCCCGAGCGGATGCCTCAGTACCAGGTCTCGCCGATCCATGACGCCAAGGCCGTCGCGCGGATGAACGAAAACCGGCAGGGGAGCCTGCTCGACTTCATCGACGACTTCGCCAAGCGGTTCCCCGCCAACGTCGATGACTACGAGACGCTGCTCACGGATAACCGGATCTGGAAGCAGCGCACGGTCGGCATTGGCATCGTGACGCCGGAACGCGCCATGGCGCTCGGATTCACGGGCCCGATGCTCCGGGGCTCCGGTGTGCCCTGGGATCTGCGCAAGAAGCAGCCCTACGAGGTCTACGACCGGTTGGATTTCGACATTCCGGTCGGCACCAATGGCGACTGCTACGATCGTTATCTCGTGCGCGTGCAGGAAATGCGCGAGGCCAACCGGATCATCGAGCAGTGCGTGACGTGGCTGCGCGCCAATCCGGGACCGGTGATCACCGACAACCACAAGGTGGCGCCGCCGTCACGGGTCGAGATGAAGGAAGACATGGAGGAGCTGATCCATCACTTCAAGCTCTTCACCGAGGGCATGCACGTGCCGCCCGGCGAAGCCTATGCCGCCGTCGAGCATCCCAAGGGCGAGTTCGGCGTCTACATCGTGTCGGACGGCGCCAACAAGCCATATCGACTAAAACTGCGTCCGCCGGGTTACGCGCACTTGGCGGCGCTCGACGAAATGTCGCGCGGGCACATGCTGGCCGATGTCGTGGCGATCATCGGCACGCAGGACATCGTTTTCGGGGATATCGACCGATGAGCACCGCAGGGCCGTCCCAAGGCGCGAGTTCCGCCGCCCCGGGGGGCAGCGCAGCTGCGGCATTGGCCAATGCGGCCGCAAGCGTGGCGGGTCGTATGAGCGTAATCGATTCCCGGGTGATCAACATCGACGAGCTCAAGCTCGAGCACTTCGCCAAGGGTGACAAGTTCGAGTGCGACGCAGTGCGCATTGGGCCGCTGCTGGACGCGAAGGACCTCGGCTATTCGTACGATGTCGTCCCGCCGGGCAAACGCTCGTGCCCGTTCCACAGCCACCGTGGCGAGGAGGAGATGTTCTTCATCGTGAAAGGCACGGGCACGCTGCGCTACGGCAGCGAATCGCGACGCATCCGCGCGGGCGACTTCATCTGCTGTCCGACCGGCGGCCCGGAGACGGCGCATCAGATCGTCAACGATTCGAATGCCGTACTCGCCTACGTGTCCGTCAGCACGAAGATGCCGGCGGAAGTCTGCGAATACCCGGATTCGAACAAGATCGCCGCCTTTGGCGGCGGCCTGCGGCACATGACGCACGCGGGCGATCACGTGGATTATTGGACCGACGAGACATGACGTGCTGAGCGCCGACGCACTCAAACGCATCGATCGCGAGATCGCCAAGTACCCTGCCGACCAGAAGCAGTCGGCGGTGATGGCAGCGCTCGCCATCGCCCAGGACGAGAAGGGCTGGCTGGAGACGGCGACCATGGATTTCGTCGCCGACTATCTCGGCATGCCACCAATTGCGGTGTACGAGGTGGCGACGTTCTATGCGATGTACAACACCGAGCCGACCGGCAAGTACAAGATCACGATCTGCACCAACCTGCCGTGCGCGCTGCAGAGCGCGACGAAGGCGGCGGAACACCTCAAGCACAGGCTCGGCATCGGCTTCGGCGAGACCACGCCCGACGGCATGTTCACGTTGAAGGAGGGCGAGTGCATGGGGGCGTGCGGCGACGCGCCGGTGCTGCTGGTGAACAACAAGCGGATGTGCAGCTGGATGCATCCGGACAAGCTCGACGGCCTCGTGACGGAACTGCGCGAGGAAGGCAAGCGATGAACGCGCCGGCGGAGTTTCTCGACTACGGACCGGACGCGATCATCCTCGCCGGCCTGACCGGCCGCAACTGGAAGCTCGCGGATTACGTCGCGCGCGGTGGCTACGAAGCGCTGAAGAAGATCCTGGCGGAGAAGATTCCCCCGGCGACCGTTATTGCGGAGGTCAAGAAATCGGGACTGCGCGGGCGTGGCGGTGCGGGCTTTCCGACCGGCCTCAAGTGGAGCTTCATGCCGCAGCAGTTCCAGGGCGAGAAGTACCTGGTATGCAATTCCGACGAAGGCGAGCCCGGCACGTTCAAGGATCGCGACATCATGCGCTACAACCCGCACATCCTGATCGAGGGGATGGCGATCGCGGCGTACGCGATGGGTTGCAAGCGCGCCTACAACTACGTGCATGGCGAGATCTGGGACACCTACGAGCGTTGCGAAGAAGCGCTCGAGGAGGCGTACCAGGCAGGATTGCTCGGCGACAGGATCCTCGGCAGCGACTTCAGTTTCCACCTGTACAACCACCACGGCTACGGTGCGTACATCTGCGGCGAGGAAACCGCGCTGCTCGAGTCGCTCGAGGGCAAGAAGGGGCAGCCGCGCTTCAAACCGCCGTTTCCCGCGAGCTTCGGGTTGTACGGCAAGCCGACCACGATCAACAACACCGAGACCTTCGCGGCGGTGCCGTGGATCATCCGCAACGGTGGCGAAGCATTCCTGAATCTGGGCCGGCCGAACAACGGCGGCACCAAGATCTTCTCCGTATCGGGCGACGTCGCGCGGCCCGGCAACTACGAAGTCAACCTCGGCACTCCCTTCGCCAAGCTGCTCGAGATGGCGGGCGGCATGCGCGAGGGGCGCAAGCTCAAGGCCTGCATTCCCGGCGGCTCGTCGATGCCGGTGCTGCCGGGCGAGATCATGATGGCCACCGACATGGACTACGACTCGATTGCCAAGGCGGGATCGATGCTCGGATCGGGCGCGGTCATCATCATGGACGATACGCGCTGCATGGTGCGCTCGCTGCTGCGACTGTCGTACTTCTACTTCGAGGAATCGTGCGGGCAGTGCACGCCTTGCCGCGAAGGGACAGGCTGGCTGTGGCGCGTCGTCGATCGCATCGAGCGCGGCCAGGGCAGGAATGAGGATCTCGACCTGCTGGTTTCGGTGTCGGACAACATCGCCGGCCGCACCATCTGTGCGCTCGGCGACGCCGCGGCGCTGCCGGTCAAGAGCTTCATCAAGCATTTCCGCAGCGAGTTCCAGCACCACATCGACCACAAGCGTTGTCTCGTTGCTGACTACGTTTGACCAAGGCGCAGATGCTCAACCTCGAAATCGACGGCAAACCGGTCCAGGTGGCTCCTGGCAAGACGGTCATGGACGCCGCGCACCAACTCGGGCTCTACGTTCCGCATTTCTGCTGGCACAAGAAGCTGACGATCGCGGCGAATTGCCGCATGTGCCTGGTGCAGGTCGAGAAGGCGCCCAAGCCGCTGCCGGCATGCGCGACGCCTGTCACCGAGGGCATGAAGGTGTGGACGCACTCCGAAGGCGCCGTCACCGCGCAAAAAGGAGTGATGGAGTTCCTGCTGATCAATCATCCGCTCGATTGCCCGATCTGCGACCAGGGTGGCGAATGCCAGCTGCAGGATCTCGCCGTCGGCTACGGCGCGTCGAGCTCCCGCTACAACGAACCCAAGCGGGTGGTGCTGAACAAGAATCTCGGTTCGCTGATCTCCACCGACATGACGCGCTGCATCCATTGCACGCGCTGCGTACGTTTCGGGCAGGAGATCGCGGGCGTCATGGAACTCGGCATGGCCGGGCGCGGCGAGCACTCCGAGATCATGAGCTTCGTCGGCAGGACGATCGATTCGGAGCTGTCGGGCAACATGATCGACCTGTGTCCGGTCGGCGCGCTGACCTCGAAGCCGTTTCGCTATTCCGCGCGCACCTGGGAACTCGCACGGCGCAAGTCGGTGTCGCCGCACGACGGACTGGGTGCCAACCTGGTCGTGCAGGTCAAGAACGATCGCGTCATGCGCGTGGTGCCGCTCGAGAACGAAGCGGTCAACGAGTGCTGGCTCTCGGACAAGGATCGCTTCTCGTACGAAGGCTTGAATTCCGACGACCGCCTGACGCGGCCGCAGACGGGAACTCGCGGCGCGCTGGTCGACACCGATTGGCAGGCTTCGCTCGAGCGCGTCGCCGGCGAGCTGAAGCGCATCATCGGGCAGCACGGTGCGGACGCGGTCGGACTGCTCGCCTCGCCGCACTCGACGCTGGAAGAGCTGCACCTCGCGCAGAAGCTCATGCGCGGCCTCGGCAGCGACAACATCGACTTTCGCCTGCGGCAGACCGACTTCACGACGAGTGCGACGCCGTGGCTCGGCATGTCGATCGCCGAGTTCGGCGCGCTCGACCGCGTGCTCGTCGTCGGCAGCTTCCTGCGCAAGGACCATCCGCTGCTCGCACAACGGTTGCGCCAGGCGGCGAAGAAGGGCACGCAGTTGTCGATCGTCAGTTCCGCGCGCGACGAGCTGCTGCTGAAGGTCGCGACCGAGGTTGTCGTTGCGCCATCCGCGCTGCCACGCGCGCTCGCCGGAATCGTGGTCGCCGTCGCGGCCGCCGCGGGCAAGAATGCGCCCGACGCGCTGCAAGGCGTCGAGCCTTCGATAGCCGAACGCGCGATCGCGGCCAGCCTTGCCAGCGGCGAGCGCAAGGGCATCTTTCTCGGCAATTTCGCGCAGCAGCATCCACGTGCGTCGCAGCTGCACGCGCTGGCGCAGGCGCTGGCCGAAATGACCGGCGCGCGCGTCGGGTTCCTGACCGAGGCCGCCAATTCGGTCGGCGGCCATCTGGTGCAGGCGTTGCCCCGGCAGCGCGGGCTCCATGCGCAGGCGATGCTTGCCGCGCCACGCAAGGCCTACATATTGCTGCACGTCGAACCCGAGCTCGACACGGCCGATCCAACGCTGACTCGGACCGCGCTCGCCTCTGCGGAATTCGTGGTGGCGCTGTCGCCGTTCCGGTCGGCCGCGGGACGGCGCGCCGATGTCCAGCTGCCGGTCGCGCCGTTCACCGAGACCGCGGGAACCTTCGTCAATTGCGAGGGGCGCGCACAGCCATTCGCGGGTGCCGCACCGCCGCTCGCCGAAACGCGGCCGGCGTGGAAAGTGCTGCGGGTGCTGGGCTCGATGCTCGATATTCCCGGCTTCGAGTTCGAAAGCATCGACGACGTTCGCGCCGAGCTGCCCGCGAGTGACGACATCGCATCGCGGCTGTCCTCGCAGTCGTCCGATACCACGCACGTCGGCATCGAAACCTTGCCCGCACCGCAGGCGGACCTCGAACGCATTGCCGACGTTCCCATCTATGCGACGGACCCGTTGGTGCGGCGCGCGCCGTCATTGCAGAAGACTCGCGATGCGCGCGTGCCTGCGGCCAGGATGAACGAAGCAACGCTCGCGAAATTGCGCCTCGGCGACGGTGCCACCGTGCGTGTGCGCCAGGGCGGCGGCGAGGCGACGCTGAACGTCGTCGTCGACGCGGGCGTGCCGGACGGCTGCGTGCGCATCGCTGCGGGCCATCCGGCGACGAGCGGACTCGGGCCTATGTTCGGCACGATCGCGGTGGAGCCGGTCTGATGGACAGCCTGCTGCTGCCCGTCGCGAGCTTTTTCGGCCCGACCTGGCCCCTGGTCTGGACGCTGGCGAAGATCGTCGCCATCGCGATGCCGCTGATCCTGGCCGTGGCGTACCTGACGCTCGCCGAGCGCAAGGTCATCGGCTGGATGCAGGTGCGTATCGGTCCCAATCGCGTCGGGCCGCTGGGGTTGCTGCAGCCCTTCGCCGACGTGTTCAAGCTGATGTTCAAGGAAATCATCGTCCCGTCGGGCGCCAACCGCTACCTGTTCTTCGTCGCGCCGGTACTGTCGATCGGTCCCGCGCTTGCCGCCTGGGCGGTCGTGCCGTTCGCCGACGGGGTGGTCCTCGCCGATATCGACGCCGGGCTGCTGTACATCATGGCGATGACCTCGATCGGCGTGTATGGCGTGATCCTCGCCGGCTGGGCGTCGAATTCGAAGTACGCCTTCCTCGGCTGCCTGCGCTCCGCGGCGCAGATCGTCAGCTACGAGATCGCGATGGGCTTCGCGCTGGTCGGGGTATTGATGGCCGCGTCGAGCCTCAATATCAGCGACATCGTGCGCGGACAGGAAGGCGGCGCGGCGTACTGGTACATCTGGCCGTTGCTGCCTCTGTTCGTCGTGTATCTCGTGTCGGGCATCGCCGAAACCAACCGCCATCCGTTCGACGTCGCCGAGGGCGAGTCGGAAATCGTCGCCGGTTTTCACGTCGAGTATTCGGGCGTCGCGTTCGCCGTTTTCTTCCTCGCCGAGTACATGGCCATGATCCTGATTTCGGCCATGACGTCGATCATGTTCCTCGGCGGCTGGCTCGCGCCCTGGCCGCTGCTGAACCATGCGGAAATCCTAGGCTGGCATCCGCTCGGCGACGGGATCGGCTGGCTGCTGCTCAAGATGTGCTCGGTGCTGTTCATCTTTCTCTGGATCCGCGCGACGTTTCCGCGCTACCGCTACGATCAGATCATGCGCCTGGGCTGGAAGGTGTTCATCCCGATCACGCTGATCTGGATCATTTTTCTCGGCGCGATGATGCAGACGCGCTGGGCCTACCTTTTCCACTGAGGAGACGAGGATGCTGCAAAGAGTCCGCGATTTCTTCAATACCTACCTGCTCGTCGAGCTGTGGAAGGGACTGTGGGTCACCGGCGGCAACATGTTCGCGCGCAAGGTGACGGTGCAGTTTCCCGAGGAGAAGACGCCGCAGAGCCCGCGCTTCCGGGGCCTGCACGCGTTGCGGCGCTATCCCAACGGCGAAGAGCGTTGCATCGCGTGCAAGCTGTGCGAGGCGGTGTGCCCGGCGCTGGCGATCACCATCGAATCGGAACAGCGCGAGGACGGTACCCGCCGCACCACGCGCTACGACATCGACCTGACCAAGTGCATTTTCTGCGGTTTCTGCGAGGAGTCCTGCCCGGTCGATTCGATCGTCGAGACGCGTATCCTGGAGTACCACGGCGAGAAGCGCGGCGACCTGCATTACACCAAGGACATGCTGCTCGCGGTCGGCGACCGCTACGAGGCGCAGATCGCTGCGGATCGCGCGGAAGACGCCAGGTATCGGTAACCGGTCGATGAGCTTCCACACCGCAGTCTTCTACGCCTTCGCCGCGATCCTCGTGTTCGCGGCGCTGCGCGTCATCACCAGCCGCAATCCGGTGCATGCCGCGCTGTGGCTGGTGCTGTCGTTCTTCAGCGCCGCCGGTGTGTGGATGCTGCTGCAGGCGGAGTTCCTCGCCATCGTGCTCGTGCTGGTCTATGTCGGCGCGGTCATGGTGCTGTTCCTGTTCGTGGTCATGATGCTCGACGTCAACTTCGACCGCATGCGCGAGCGCTTCCGCAGCTACATCCCGGTCGGTGCGACCGTGGGTATCCTGGTCCTGGTCGAGATGGCGCTGGTGCTGATCGGCGGCTACCTGGTGCCGGGCAGCGCGCCGGTGCCGTCGCCCGCGCCCGCCAACTTCAGCAACACGCGGGCGCTGGGCCTGCAGATCTACACCGACTACGCCTATCCGCTGGAGATCGCGGCGGTGCTGCTGCTGGTCGCGATTATCGCCGCGATCGCGCTGACGCACCGCGAGCGACGCGAAAGCAAGTACCAGAATCCGTCCGAGCAGGTAAAGGTGCGCGCCAAGGACAGGTTGCGCATCCTGCGCATGCCGTCCGAAAAACGCGAGCCCTGACGGAAACGCGCAGGTAACGGGGAAACAACAATCTTCGACGGTCACCGTACGGGCCGGAGAGAAGCAGGGAGTGGCAGTGACGTTCCTTTCGCAACCGACGTTGTCGCACTATCTCGTGCTGGGAGCGATCCTGTTCGCGATCAGCGTCATCGGGATTTTCCTGAATCGGCGCAATGTGATCATCATGCTCATGGCGATCGAGCTGATGCTGCTCGCGGTCAATCTAAATTTCGTCGCGTTCGCGCATTTTCTCGACGACACCTCCGGCCAGATTTTTGTCTTCTTCATCCTGACGGTCGCCGCCGCGGAATCCGCGATCGGCCTCGCCATCCTCGTGCTGCTGTTCCGCAACGTCGGCACCATCGACGTCGAAGATCTGGGCAGCCTGAAGGGCTGACGGCGCGATGACCATGATCCAGCTCTATCTCGTCGTTGCGCTCGCGCCGCTGGTCGGTGCGATCGTCGTCGGCCTCTGGGGAAAGGCGCTGGGGCGCGCCGCGTCGCACTGGATCTGCATTGTCGGCGTGGCGCTGTCGACCGTCGGCTCGGCGTTCATCCTGCGCGACGTGCTTTCGGGCAACACTTTCAACGGCGACATTTACGTCTGGATGACTTCGGGCGGGATCAAGTTCGCGGTGGGATTCCTCATCGATCCCCTGACCGCGTTGATGCTGGTGGTGGTCACCTTCGTCTCGCTCATGGTCCATATCTACACCATCGGCTACATGGCCGACGACCCGGGATACACGCGCTTTTTCTCGTACATCTCGCTGTTCACTTTCAGCATGCTGATGCTGGTGATGGCGAACAACTTCCTTCAGCTGTTTTTCGGCTGGGAGGCGGTAGGCCTGGTGTCCTACCTGCTGATCGGCTTCTGGTACGAACGGCCGACTGCCATCTACGCCAACCTGAAGGCGTTCCTCGCCAACCGCGTCGGCGATTTCGGCTTTGCGCTGGGCATCGGCCTGATCGTCGCCTTCATCGGATCGCTCGACTACGCCACGGTATTCGCCGCCGCGCCGAAGCTCGTCGGTACCACCATCAACCTCGTCGGCAGCGCGCAATGGTCGCTGCTGACGGCGATCTGCATCGGCTTGTTCATCGGGGCCATGGGCAAGAGCGCGCAGGTGCCGCTGCACGTGTGGCTCCCCGATTCGATGGAGGGCCCGACGCCGATCTCCGCGCTGATCCACGCCGCGACGATGGTGACCGCCGGCATCTTCATGGTCGCGCGCATGAGTCCGCTGTTCGAATTGTCCGACACTGCATTGTCATTCGTGACCGTGATCGGCGCGACAACGGCGTTGTTCATGGCGGTGCTGGGCCTGGTTCAGAACGACATCAAGCGCGTGGTGGCTTATTCGACGCTGTCGCAGCTCGGCTACATGACCGTCGCGCTCGGCGTCTCCGCGTACTCGGTCGGGATCTTCCACCTGATGACCCATGCTTTCTTCAAGGCGCTGCTGTTCCTGGGCGCGGGCTCGGTCATCATCGCCTTGCATCACGAGCAGGACATGCGCCGCATGGGCGGGCTCAAGAAGTACATGCCGATCACCTACTGGACCATGGTCATCGGGTCGCTGGCGCTCGCGGGCATTCCGCCGTTCGCCGGGTTCTTCTCCAAGGACGCGATTATCGAGGCGGTGCACCTGTCGAAGATCCCGGGACACGGCTACGCGTTGTTCGCGGTGACCGTCGGCGTGTTCCTGACCGCCTTCTATTCGTTCCGCCTGGTCTTCATGACCTTCCACGGCGAGGAACGATTTCGTCATGCCGAGCCCGACGCGGCGCACGGGCACGACGATCATGGCCACGACGGCCATGCCGATCCGCATGAAAGCCCGTGGGTGGTCACCGTGCCGTTGATCGCGCTGGCGATCCTCTCCGTGTACGCCGGTGCCGCGTACATCGGCGACGTCGTATTCGGCCCGTATTTCGGCGATTCGATCATGATCGCTCAGGACCACAGCGGGCTCGCCGAGATGCGCGAGGACTGGCATGGCGTCGTGGCCTTCATGGTGCATGGCCTGACCGGCCTTCCGATCGACCTTGCGCTGGCCGGCATCGCCGCCGCCTGGTACCTGTACATCAAGCGCCCGGACCTGCCCGCGAAGATCGCTGCAAGGCTTGGCGGCGTGTACACGCTGTTGATGAACAACTATTACTTCGACAAATTCAACGACTGGTTTTTCGCCGGTGGCTTCCGTCTCCTGGGCAACTTCTTCTCGAACGTCGGCGACCGCTCGATCATCGACGGCTTCTTCGTCAACGGCAGCGCGCGCGTCGTCGCGGCCGCTTCGGTCCTTCTGCGGCATCTGCAAACGGGGCGTGTCTATCACTACGCCTTCGCGATGATCTTATCCGTCTTCGTGATGCTGACGTGGTGGGTGACGCATTGAACGCGACGACCATGCTGCCCTACCTGAGCCTCGCGATCTGGGTTCCGATCGTCGCCGGAGTGCTTGTGCTCACGCTGCACCGCGACCGCGATGCAACGGCCGCGCGCTGGCTGGCGCTGGTCGGTGCCGTGGCGTCGTTTGCGGTAACCCTTCCGCTGTACGCGCACTTCACCATCGGCACCCCCGAGATGCAGTTCGTCGAAGCCAGGGAGTGGATCCCGCGCTTCAACGTCAACTATCTGCTGGGCGTCGACGGCATCTCGCTGCTGCTGGTATTGCTCAACAGCTTCGTCACGGTACTGGTGGTGTGGGCCGGCTGGGAGGTGATCGAAAAGAAGGTCGCGCAATACATGGCGGCGTTCCTGATCATGTCCGGCCTCACCAACGGCGTGTTCGTCGCGCTCGATGGCGTGCTGTTCTACGTCTTCTTCGAGTCGATGCTCATCCCGTTGTACCTGATCATCGGCGTCTGGGGCGGTCCGAATCGCGTGTACGCCGCGATCAAGTTCTTCCTCTACACGCTGCTCGGCTCGCTGCTCATGCTGGTCGCGCTGATCTATCTGTACTCGGTCAGCGGCGGCAGCTTCTCCATCCTCGAGTGGTACCAGCTGCCGCTGTCGTTGAATACGCAGATTCTGCTATTCGTCGCCTTCTTCGCCGCCTTCGCGGTCAAGGTCCCGATGTGGCCGGTACACACCTGGCTGCCCGACGCGCACGTCGAGGCGCCGACCGGCGGCTCGGTGGTGCTCGCGGCGATCACGCTGAAGGTGGGAGGCTACGGCTTCATCCGCTTCGTGCTGCCCATCCTGCCCGACGCCAGCCACTATCTTGCCGGTTTCGTCATCACGCTATCGCTGATCGCGGTGATCTACATCGGCTTTGTCGCGCTGGTCCAGCCGGACATGAAGAAACTGATCGCGTATTCGTCGATCGCGCACATGGGTTTTGTCACGCTCGGAATGTTCCTGTTCAGCGAGCTCGGCGTCGAAGGCGCCATCGTGCAGATGATCTCGCACGGCTTCGTGTCGGCGGCGATGTTCCTCTGCGTCGGCGTGCTCTACGATCGCATGCACAGCCGCCAGATCGCCGACTATGGCGGAGTCGTGAACACGATGCCCAAATTCGCGGCGCTGACGATGGTCTTCGCCATGGCCAACGCCGGCCTGCCCGGTACCAGCGGCTTCGTCGGCGAGTTCATGGTAATCCTGGCTGCGGTCAAGGCCAATTTCTGGATCGGCTTCCTGGCCGCGACGACGTTGATCCTCGGCGCGGCCTTCACGCTGTGGATGTACAAGCGCGTCTGGTACGGCGCGGTCGGCAACGCCCACGTCGCGGCGCTCAAGGACGTGTCCCGGCGCGAGTTCTGGCTGCTCGCAACACTTGTGGTTGCGGTGCTGGCGCTCGGCATCTATCCCAAGCCCTTCACCGATGTCATGCACGCGTCCGTGGCTGATCTGCTCGCGCACGTTGCACAGAGCAAACTCTGATGGCGCTGCCCATGCTCACCGCCGCAAGCTTCGCGCCGGCCCTGCCGGAGATGACGCTGCTCGTTTTCGCCTGCGTCGTGCTCATCGCCGACTTGTTCATTCCCGATGAAAAGCGCCATGTGTCGTACTGGCTGGCGCAGATCGGGCTGCTGGCGACCGCCTGGCTGACGCTCTACGTCTTTCACGCGACCCCCGTCCGAGCCTTCGGCAGCAGCTTCGTCGCGGACGCGCTTGCCGACCTGCTCAAGTTCCTCAGTTGCATGACGGTGGTGTTCACGCTGGTCTATTCGCGCACCTACCTTGCCGCGCGAGGCCTGTTTCGCGGCGAGACCTTTGTGCTGATGATGTTCGCACTGCTCGGGATGATGGTCATGATCTCGGCCGCGAGCCTGCTGACGCTGTACCTGGGCCTGGAACTGATGTCGCTATCGCTCTACGCCCTGGTGGCGCTGCACCGCGACTCGAAGCCGGCGATCGAGGCGGCGATGAAATACTTCGTGCTCGGCGCGCTGGCGTCGGGGTTGCTGCTGTACGGCATGTCGATGGTCTACGGTGCGACCGGGTCGTTCGACCTCAATCGAATTGCCGAGGCGGTCAACAGCCGCCACGTCAATCCGCTGATCCTCACCTTCGGGCTGGTGTTCCTGGTGTCCGGCATCGCCTTCAAGCTTGGCGCGGTGCCATATCACATGTGGATCCCCGACGTGTACGAAGGCGCGCCGACGCCAATCACGCTGTTCATCGGCGCCGCGCCAAAGCTGGCCGCGTTCGCGTTCATGATGCGCCTGCTGGTCGGCGCGCTGGCGGCGATCGCCTTCGACTGGCAAGGCATGCTGCTGATCCTGTCGCTGTTGTCGATGATCCTCGGCAACGTGGTCGCAATCGCGCAGACGAACATCAAGCGCATGCTGGCCTACTCCACGATTGCGAACATGGGCTTCATGCTGATGGGCTTCCTCACGGCGGACCTCAACGGCTACAGCGCGGCGATGTTCTACACGGTCACCTACGTGCTGACGACGCTGGCCGGTTTCGGCATCGTGCTCCTGCTCTCGCGCGCCGGATTCGAAGCCGACAAGCTCGACGACTTCAAGGGCCTCAACCAGCGCAGCCCCTGGTACGCGTTCCTGATGCTGCTGGTCATGTTCTCGCTGGCGGGCGTGCCGCCTACCGTCGGCTTCTACGCCAAGTTCACGGTGTTCGAGGCGGCGATCGATGTCGGACTGGTCTGGTTCGTCGTCGTCGGCGTGCTGACCTCGCTGGTGGGGGCGTTCTACTACTTGCGCGTGGTCAAGCTGATGTACTTCGACGATCCGGTCGACGACACGCCGATCGAGGCTCGTGGCGATACGCGCGCGCTGCTCTCCGCCAACGGCCTCGCGCTGCTGGCGTTCGGCATCTTCCCGCAACCGTTGATGGGCGCGTGCGTGCTGGCATTGTCGTACTCGTTCTAGCCGGGCGGGTGGGACGCGTTGTGCTAAGCTACTGGAGCCTGTCAGGCTTACTTTCACGTATGCGTTGCCGGGCCAAAAGGCGATGGATGCGAGGCGCGAGGCGCAGCGAATATCTGATATATTCGCCAGCCGAGCAACAACGCAGACGCGTCTTTTGGCGGCAACCCGGAGGGACGGGGCGATTTGGGCGCATTTCTGCGTTGCTCGCCCTCGCCATACTCCCGGTATGGCTTCGGGCTCGTGCCTTGAACTGCACCCAACTCGCCGCCGTCGCATGCGCGAAAGCAAGCCCGACAGGCTCCCAATCCCACGGTTGATTCCATGCGCGTCGGTCTATTCGTCACCTGCCTCGTCGACCTCATGCGCCCGTCGATCGGCTTCGCGGCGGTCAAGCTGCTCGAGGCTGGCGGCGTGGACGTATACGTTCCCCCGACGCAGACCTGCTGCGGCCAGCCTGGCTACAACTCCGGCGACCGCGCCGGCGCGATGGCGCTCGCGTCCAAGGTCGTCGCCGAGTTCGAGGGATGCGACTATCTGGTGGCGCCGTCGGGATCGTGCAGCGGAATGATCAGGACGCACTACGCCGATCTGTTTCGCGACGACCCGGCCATGCTGCGGCGCGCGGGCGCGCTCGCCGCAAAGACCCGCGAACTGACCGATTTCCTGGTCAACGTGCTGAAGGTGCAAAGCGTGCCGGGACGATTTGCGGGCAACATCACTTACCACGACTGCTGCGCCGGCCTGCGCGAAATGAACGTCAAGCAGCAGCCGCGCACGCTGCTCGAAAAAATGCCCGGCGTCACCGTGACGGAAATGACCGATTGCGAGACCTGTTGCGGCTTCGGCGGCACGTTCTCGATCAAGTTCGGCGACATCTCGGCGCGGATGGCGGATAACAAGTGCCAGAACATCATCGATTCGGGGGCCGGCACGGTCGTGCTCGGCGACCTTGGCTGCGTGCTCAACATCGAAGGCCGGTTGCGGCGTCGCGGCGACACAACCACGCGCGTCCTGCATATCGCCGAGGTTGCGGCGGGGATCGAACCGTGACCTGCACAACGTTGCGGAAGGCTTGAGATGCACGTCGCGTCGATGCACTTCAAGGAGCGCGCGCACGTCAGTCTCGACGATGCGCAGCTGCAGCTGAACCTGCAGAAGTTTCGCGGCAAGTTCGTCGCCAAGCGCCGCGAGTCGATGACCGAGCTCGACGACTTCGAAGGCACGCGCGATGCCGCGCAGGCGATCCGGCAGCACGCACTCGCCAATCTCGACACCTGGCTCGAGCTGTTCGAGACCAACGCCACCGCGCGCGGCGCCACCGTGCTGTGGGCGGAGACGCCTGCCGACATCAATCGCCTCGTGCTCGAGATCGCCCATCGGCACGGCGTGGCAAAGATCATCAAATCCAAGTCGATGGTCAGCGAGGAATCGGCGCTGGACCGCGCGATCGAGGCGGCGGGGCTCAGAGTCGTCGAGACCGATCTCGGCGAGTACATCCTGCAGATCAACGATTACGAGCCGCCGTCGCACATCATCGGGCCGGCGTTGCACAAGAGCAAGGAGGAGGTCGCCGACCTCTTCGCCAAGACGCACGGCACCCCGCGCAAGCTCGAGATCACCGAGCTCTGCTTCGAGGCACGGCAGGTACTGCGCGCGCACTATCTTACCGCCGACATGGGCATTTCGGGCGGCAACTTCTTCGTCGCCGAGACCGGATCGGTCGTGCTGGTGACCAACGAGGGCAATGCCACGCTGACGACGACGCTGCCGAAGGTGCATGTCGCGATCTCCGGCATCGAGAAGATCGTGCCGACGCTGGAAGACGTCGCGACGCTGCTGCGGCTGCTGCCGCGTTCCGCAACGGGCCAGTCGATATCGAACTACGTCGACATCCTGACCGGGACCAAGGGCGCGGGCGAGTTCCACGGCGCCGAGCACATGTACTTCATCCTCGTCGACGCCGGGCGTTCGGGCGTACTCGGCAGCGAGGTGAAGGAAGCGTTGCAATGCATCCGCTGCGGCGCGTGCATGAATCATTGCCCGGTGTATCAGAACATCGGCGGACACTCCTACGGCTGGGTATATCCGGGCCCGATCGGCTCGATCCTGACGCCGTCGTACATCGGCCTGGAGAACGCGCTCGAACTGCCGCAGGCATCCACGTTATGCAACCAGTGCGGCGTAGTCTGTCCGGTGCGCATACCGCTGCCAGACTTGCTCAGGAAGTTGCGCGAACAGGAGTTCGATCGCTCGCTGCGGCCGTGGGCTGAGCGCGCGGGCCTGCGGGCCTGGGCGTGGCTGGCGTCGCGGCCGAAGCTCTTCGCACTGGCGACACGGATCGGTGCGCGCGTGCTGAGCTGGCTGGGCAACAAGGACGGCATGATCCGCCGCCTGCCGCTCGGCGGCGGCTGGACCGAGGGGCGCGACATGCCGGCACCGCCGGGGCGCACCTTCCGCGACTTGTACGCCGAAAAAGAGGCTCCGCGATGAACGCACCGCGCGACATGAATAAGAGCGCGCCACCGGTCAGTCGCCGCGCCGAGAGCCTCGGCACGGAAAACGCATTCGTGGTGCTGGCCGAAGTCAATGCGCGTGTCCGCCAGGGCCACGACATCATCTCGTTCTGTATCGGGCAGCCGGATTTTCCGACGCCGGTGAACGTCCAGGACGCAGCGGTCGCGGCGATCCGCGCCGGCAAGCACGGCTACACCCCGTCCGCCGGCATCGACGAGCTGCGTGCCGCAGCCGCCCGCGACCTCGGGCAGCGCCGGGGGCTCGACATTCCGCCGGAAGACGTCGTCGTCGGCGCCGGCGCCAAGCCTTTTATCGCCTATGCGATCGCGTCGGTGACCGACCACGGCGCGGGCGACGAAGTCATCTACCCGGTTCCGGGCTTTCCCATCTACGAATCGCAGATCCTCGCCAACGGTGCGCTGCCGGTGCCGATCTACCTACGCGAGTCACGCGATTTCGCCTTCGACCCGAACGAACTCGAAGCCAATATCACGGCCAGCACGCGGCTTCTGATACTGAACACGCCGCAAAATCCGACCGGCGGCATTCTCAAGCGCGCCGACCTCGAGGCCATCGCCGAGATCCTGCGCCGGCATCCGCAAATCTGGGTGTATGCCGACGAGATCTACTCGCGGCTGCTCTACGATGGCGAGTTCGAATCGATCGCCACGCTTCCGGGAATGCTGGAGCGCACGATCATTTCCGACGGCGCGTCGAAGACCTGGGCGATGACCGGCTGGCGCATCGGCTACGTCGCCAATCGCACGCTCGCGCCAATATTCACACGCTGGATCACCAATACCGATTCCTGCGCGTCGCAGATCAGCCAGTGGGCCGCAGTCGAAGCGATCAACGGGCCGCAGGAAGCGGCCGCCGCGATGCGCGCGTCGTTCCTCGAGCGCCGCGACCTGATTGTGGGTCTGCTCAACAAGGTGCCCGGCGTGACTTGCAAGACCCCCGGCGGTGCGTTCTACGCATGGCCCAACGTCACCAAGGCGTGCAAGTTCACCGGTTGTGCGGACTCCGAAGAACTGCGCAAGCGCCTGCTCAACGAAGCAGGTGTGGCGGTGCTGGCCGACATCCATTTCGGTCGCCGGGTGCCGGGCGACGGCCAGCACATCCGCTTTTCGTACGCGGCGTCGCCCGATGCGATTCGCAAGGGGGTCGAGCGCATCGCGAACTTCGTCACCAAGCATAAGAAATGAGCGCTGCAGGGCCGCCCCAAAGCGCTCGCCCCCATCGGGGGAACCGGTGCGCAGCACCGCACGGGGGACACCCGTGAGCGCGGCGCGCGACGCCATCCTTGGGCGGGTACGGGCCGCGCTCCACAAGACGGGCGACGATGCCACGACGATGACTGACGCCCGCAAGTACGTCGACGCGCATGCGCAGGGACCGCGCCCCAGGCTGGAGCTCGACCTGCGCGCGCGATTCCTGCAGCGTGCGACCGACATGGAAAGCACCGTCGAATCGATTCCGGACCGGCGGGCAATTCCCGCCGCGGTGGCGCGCTACGTCAGTGCGCTGGATCTGCCACCCATACTCGCGGCGCAGAAATCGCAGCGCGGCGTCTGCTGGCCGGAGTTTACCGATCTGGACTGGTCCGGCGCGGGACTGTCCATCGAAGCGCGCCCCACCCGCGGTGACGACCGGCTGGGTATCACCGGAGCGTTTTGCGCGATCGCGGAAACCGGCACGCTCGTTATTTTGTCCGGAGCAGATTCGCCGACGGCGACGACGCTGCTGCCGGACACACACATCGCCGTGATCGCGGCCGATCGCATCGTGGCCGGCATGGAGGAGGCGTTCGCGCTGATTCGTCGCGAGCGTGGCAGCGTGCCGCGCGCGATCAATCTCATTTCGGGCCCGTCGCGCACCGGCGACATCGAACAGACCATCGTCCTTGGCGCGCATGGCCCATACCGCGAACATATCCTGGTGGTCGGCGGCTAATATTGTCGTCGCGATCGTCGCAGCGTATTGAAAAGCGTCGCGAGGAGGGCGAGATGCGAGGCGCAAGGTTGCGAGCAACCGCAGCGTACATGGACGTACGTGAGGATTGCGAGCAGCCGAGCAACAATGCAGATCGCCCCTGCAGCAGCTTTGCACGCCCTGTCAGGAATAGATCCAGGCAATGATGGCAAACAACGGCAGCAGCACGACCCCCGCATAACCGAAGTACGCAAAGAAGCTCGGCATTTTCACGCCACGGCTTTCGGCGATCGCCTTGATCATGAAGTTTGGCGCGTTGCCGACGTAGGTGAGTGCGCCGAAGTAGACCGCCCCGGCAGAGATCATCGCCAGCGTCACCTGCCGCGAATACATCAGCGCCGAGGGGTCGCCGCCGGCGAGGTTGAAAAACACCAGGTACGTAGGTGCATTGTCGAGAAATGCGGACAGCAGTCCGGTCATCCAGAAATACATTATCTGGCGCGGTTGACCGCTGGCGCTGTCGGTGACCAGGTCGACGACGCCCGCGAGCGGACCCGCGCGGCCGGCGTGCAGCATGGCGATGACCGGAATGATCGTCAGGAAGATCCCGGCGAAGATCTTCGCCACCTCTGCGATCGGTTCCCACTGGAAGGCGTTGGCGTCTCGCACCGCCCGTGGCGTCAGCGCGATCGAAGCCAGGGCCAGGCCGACCAGCATGAGATCGCGCACCAGATTCTGCAGCTCGAGGAGTGTCCCCGCAATATCGAACGCGATTCCCGGCTTCCAGATTCCCGACAGCAGCACTGCGCCGACCACGGCGGCGATCAATGCGAAGTTGAACGCGCCGTCGATGCCGAGCGGCGTGTAGGCCGCAGGAGGCGCCGGCCTTTCGCTGCGCCAGTAATGGCGATCGAGCAGGTAGAAAATCGTCAGCAACGCCCCGACGAGCAGGAGCGTCGGCATCGCCAGCGCGCGCGTCGTCCAGAAGAAGTCCACGCCTTTGAGAAAACCGATGAACAGGGGCGGATCGCCCAGTGGACTCAGGGCTCCGCCGATATTGCCGACGAGAATGATGAAGAACACGACGATGTGCACCTTGCTCCGGCGTGATTCGTTGGCGCGCAGCAGCGGCCGGATCAGCAGCATGGCGGCTCCCGTCGTGCCCATGAGGCTCGCCAGCAGCGAACCCAGTGCGAGCATGCCGGTGTTCAGTGGGGGTGTGCCATGCAGCGTGCCGCGCACGGCGATGCCGCCCGCGATCGTGTAGAGCGAGAACAGCAGGATGACGAAGGGCAAATACTCCAGGATCACCTCGTGCACGACCTGGTGCACGGTCTCGCCGGCGCCGAAGGCGACGGTGAAAGGGAGCAGGAGCAGGAGGCTCCAGGCCAGGGCGATCTTGCCGTAGTGGTGGTGCCAGAAATCGGCGGCAAACAACGGCCACAGCGCAAGCGAGAGCAGCAGGCCGGCGAACGGAACGCCCCAGAGCAGCGACAGGCCCTCGCCGGTAAAGGTGCCGGCCGCTACCGCGGATGAGGGGAACGTTGCGGCGGCGGCGAGCAGCGCGAATGCGCCCGCGTTCGTCGCGATGCGGATCATGTCGCGGCAGCCGACGCCGGGTACACCATCACGACGGCGCCCGCGGGCGCATGCTGCGCGTGGTGCTTGGGCTGCGGTACCCAGCCCTGGATGGCGAGCATCACCATGAAGCCGATCGCGTACGCCAGCGCGACATGCCATCCGCCCTTTACCCACGCGATCGCGTCCTTGCCTTCCGGATACATGTTGGTGAGCGCCACGCCGGCCGACGAGCCGAACCAGATCATCGACCCGCCGAAGCCCACCGCGTAGGCGACGTAGCCCCAGTCGTAGCCGCCCTGTTTCAACGCCAGCGCGGTCAATGGAATGTTGTCGAACACGGCCGACACGAAGCCCAGGCCCAGGGCAGTCTGCCACGACGCGTCGGGCAACTTCTCGACCGGCATCATCGACGCGGCGAGCACCAGCGACAGCAGAAACACGCAGCCCTTGAACGCACTCGGCAACTCGCTCCACGCGGGCGCGCGGATTGGCGCGCACAGCAGCAGCACCACCCACACCGCGGCGCCGATGAAAGGAAAAGTGTCGGCAATCGCGCTGAAGCGAACGTTGGCCACGATGTTGGCGACGATCGCTGCGATCAGTATCAGGGCGACGATGCCCACCCGTACCCAGTCAATGACGATGTTAGTCGGCGCGTCGCTCGTGATGGGCGAGTAGCGCTGCTGCTGCAGCGACGCGGGAACGCCGAAGATGAGCATCGCCACCCCTGCCGCAATGTATGCCTCGACCACTTCCAGCGGATGCACGCCGGCAATCCACATCATCGTGGTGGTGGTGTCGCCGACGACGCTGCCCGAGCCGCCGGCGTTCGAGGCGGCGACGATGGCCGCGAGGTAGCCGATGTGCACCTTGCCACGGAACACCGCGCGCGCGATGGTGCCTCCGATCAGCGCGGCGGCGATGTTGTCGAGGAACGACGACAGCACGAAGATCATCACCAGCAGCACCAGTCCACCCTTCCAGTCGTCGGGCAGGAACTTCGGCAGCCACTCCGGGACGCGGCTCGCTTCGAAGTGTTTCGACAGCAGCGCGAAGCCGAGCAGCAGTCCGAACAGGTTGGCGATGATGACCCACTCGTGGCCCAGATGCAGCAGCAACCCGGTCAGGCCCGGGCCACCCTCGAAGGGCGCCACCGCGATCTTGTACAGCGAGATCACGATCAGGCCGCCAACCGCGATGGGCAGCGTATGCCGGTGCAGCAGCGCGACGCCGGCGAGCGTGGCCGCGAACAGGATGAACTCGAAGGGGATCCCGCCAACCGCCGGGGTGTTGTTGGCTGCCGCCATCGCCGGGGCTGAAAGCAGCCCAAGTGCTACGACCGCGAGGCGGCAATTCGGCAACAGGAAGCGTACGCTGCGTATGGCGCGGAACAAGGGCTCTCCCGGGGGGTGCCGCGCTATTGCAGGCCAAGCCATATGCCGTGCGCGGGGTTATTGTGACGCTGATTGTAGCGTGCAGTCTGCAAGCCGCCAATGAACGCGCCTCGGGCGGCTTTTTTTGCCCTCAAACAGGCAGTTGAACACCACAGGCCCGATCTTTGCTTGTCATGCCTCGTTCCGACACTTAGACTGCATTGCCGCTCGCAGCCCACAGGGTGGGGCGGGGGCAAAACGGGCCAGATGGCGCTTACCCGATCACTGACGCGACTGGACCACCCGACGCTCGAGACCGTGGGCGAGGGGATGGAACGGGAAGCCTTGCTGGCGCTGTCACAGCGCAAGCTGAACGCGCTCGGCCTGCCGGTCTGCTACATCGACGCCCAGCAGCGCTACCGCTTCGTCAACCGGGCCTTCCTCGACTGGACCGGCAAGCCCCAGGGCGACGTGCTTGGCCGCGAGGTGGTCGAGGTCGACGGACGCGAGCTCTACCAGCTCTACCACGCCTACCTCGAGGCAGCGCTGGCCGGCGAGCGCGTCAGCTTCGAACGCCAACTGTCGTCGGTCAAGCGCAACGCCTTCTGGATCCGCGTCGATTACTACGCCGACCGCGGTCCGCGCGGCGACGTGCGCGGCATCCTGGCGACGTATACCGACGTCGACAACATCAAGCGCCTCGAACTCGAGGCCGGCGAGCGCGAGCACCGCCTGCGCATCGTCACCGACAGCGTCGGGCTGCCGATCTTCTACTTCGATCGCAGCCAGCGCCTGCGCTTCGCCAACAAGCCCTACGGCGACTATATCGGCGGTCCGATCGACGACGTAATCGGCCAGCCGTTGAAGAATTTCATCGCGCCCGACGCGCTGGCGGAGATGCAGGGCTATATCGAGCGCGCGTTCGCCGGCGCAACGGTCAGCTACGAGCGGCGCGAACGGCCGGCGTCGGGCGAGCTGCGCTGGGCGCGCATCACGCTGTTCCCCGATCGCGAGCCGGGCGGCAAGACCGGCGGTGCCTTCGTCGTCATCAACGATATAGAAGACGACATCCGCATCCGCGAGGCGCTGAAATCGCAGGAATCGCAGTTGCGCCTGTTCGCCGACAACATTCCCGGCCCGATCGCCTATCTCGACCGGAAGCTCAAGTACACCTTCGTCAACCAGGCGTTCGCCAACTGGGTCTGCCGTCCGCAGGACGAGATCTACGGCAAGACGCCGTACGACGTGATGCCGCACGACGTGAACTCGTTCCTGCGGCCGATCATCAAGCGCGCGCAGGAAGGCGAGAACGTCGACTACGAGCGCATCGGGGTCAGCGCGGATGGCCAGCGGCGGTGGATGCACGGCCGCATCGCGCCCGACCTCGACGCCACCGGCACGGTACGCGGCCTGTATTGCACCGAATACGACATCCACGACCTCAAGCTCACCGAGCAGGCGCTGGCGACGCGCGAGGAGCAGCTGCGGCTGTTCACCGACAACATTCCCGAACCGGTCGTCTACGTCGATACCGATCGCAACTACACCTTCGTCAACGACGCGTTCCTGCGGTTGGTGGGCTTCGATCGCGAAGGGGTCATCGGCAAGTCGGCGAAGGAAGTGCTTGGCGAGGAAGCGTTCGAGTTCCAGCAGCCGTTCATCGATCGCGCGGCGCGCGGCGAGGACGTGACCTACGAGCGCGAGGCGATCGACTTCAACGGCCGCAAGCGCTGGCTGCGCAACAAGATCGTCCCGGACATGGCCTTCGACGCGACGATCAAGGGCTACTACATCGTCGGCCACGACATCACCGACCTGAAGGAAGCGCAGGAAGCGCTGGCTGCGCGCGAGTCGCAATTGCGCGCGATCATGGACGGCGTGCCGGCGCCGGTTGCCTACATCGACCGCGAAGAGCACTGCCAGTACGTCAACCGGACGTTCCTGCAGTATTTCGGGCTGACCGCGGAGCAGGTGGCGAGCATGCGCCTGCGCGACGTGGTCGGCCACGGCATCTACGCCAGCGCGCAGGCGATGCTGACACGCGCGCTCGAAGGCGAGTCGACATCCTTCGATCGCCTGGTGCCGGGTGCGGGTGGCGCGCGGCGATGGATGACCATTCGCGTCGTGCCCGATGCGACGGCCGGCGGCGTGCACGGCGCGTTCGTGCTGATGAACGACATCCACGGGCTCAAGCAGGCCCAGGAAGCGTTGCGCGCGTCTGAGGCCGAACTGCGGCTGATCATGGACAACGTTCCGGCGCGCGTCGCGTATATCGACCGCGAATCGCGATTCAGGTTCGTGAACCGGCATAACGAGGAATGGCTGTCGGAAAATCGCAAGGATCTGACCGGCCGCAAGATCGCCGAAGTGGTCGGCGAAGCCCGCGCCGACCAGCTCGAACCACTGGTCACGCGCGTGTTCGCGGGGGAGACGGTGTCGACCGAGCAGCTGCTGCTCCAGCCCAATGGCGAGCAGCGCTGGGAATCGATCCACTACGCGCCCAACCGCGACGCCGAGGGCAACGTCATCGGCATCTACACGGTGCACACCGACATCCACGACCAGAAGCGCAACGAGGAGGCCCTGCGGCGCGCCAACTGGATGCTGTCCTCGCACATCAACAATACGCCGCTGGCGGTGCTGGAATGGGACCGCGACTTCCGCCTGGTCCGCTGGTCGCCGCAGGCGGAGCACATCTTCGGCTGGCGCGCCGAGGAGGTGCTCGGCATGCCGATCACCGGCAGCCAGCTAACGCACGAGGCGGATCGCGACCAGGTGGTCACGCTGATCAACAAGCTGATGTCGGGAGAGGAGCCGCGCGCGACCGGTCTCAACCGCAACTACCGCAAGGACGCCGAGACCATCTGGTGCGAGTGGTACCACTCGTGCCTGCTCGACGAGCAGGGCCGCATCGTCTCCATCCTGTCCTTCGTGCAGGACGTGAGTTCGCGCATCCAGGCGGAAGAGCGGCTGCAGTACCTCGCCACGCGCGACGCGCTCACCGGCCTGCCCAATCGCCTGCTGCTGCAGGAGCGGTTGGGACAGGCCATCGCACAGGCCAAGCGCAACGGCCGCCGCGTCGGCGTGCTGTTCATCGACCTGGACCGGTTCAAGAACGTCAACGACACGCTCGGCCATCGCATCGGCGACGAACTGCTGAAGCGCGTGACCAGTGCGTTGTCCGAGGCTTTGCGCGAGACCGACCTGCTGGCGCGCCTGGGCGGCGACGAATTCATGGTGATCGTCGAGGAGTTCGAGGATGCTGCCGTGCTCAATCGGGTCGCGCAGAAACTGCAGGAAGCCATCGCGCAGCCGTTCGAGATCGAGGAGCACGACATCTACGTGACCTCGTCGATCGGCATTGCCGTATATCCGGACGACAGCGACGACCCCGAGGGCCTGCTCAAGCACGCCGACGTCGCGATGTATCGATCCAAGGAGCTCGGCCGCAATACTTACCAGTTCTTCGACGCGGACCTTGCCAAGCACCGGCTCAAGCAGCACACGCTGGAAAGCGCGTTGCGTACCGCGGTCAAGGAAAACGCGCTGCGGCTGCACTACCAGCCCGTCGTGCGCATCTCCGATCGCACGATCATCGGCGCGGAGGCGCTGCTGCGCTGGCACGATCCGGAGCATGGCGACGTCGCGCCGAATACCTTCATC
Source organism: uncultured beta proteobacterium (assembly GCA_963726915.1). GTDB lineage: Bacteria > Pseudomonadota > Gammaproteobacteria > Burkholderiales > Casimicrobiaceae > PALSA-1003. The sequence continues at coordinate 76,925 of CAVSEA010000024.1, read as the reverse complement.
CCGCTGGCCGAGGAATCGGGCCTGATTCACGTGCTCGGCGACTGGGTGCTGCGCACGGCGGCGGAACAATGCGTCGAGTGGCGCAAGGCGGGAATGCCGCTGATGGTGTCGGTGAACCTGTCCGGGCGGCAGTTCTATCGCGAGGACCTGGCGCAGCGCATCATGGAGATTGTCACTGAAGTCGGCTGCGACCCTTCCTGGATCGAACTCGAAGTGACGGAATCGAGCCTGCTGCACGATCTGGAGTCGATCAAGAAGGTGCTGCAGCGGCTGCGCGAGGAGGGCTTCTCGGTGGCGATCGACGACTTCGGCACGGGCTATTCAAGCTTGTCGCACCTGAAGCACTTTCCGATCGACACGCTGAAAATCGACATTTCCTTCATCGCCGACCTGGAGACCGATCCGGGCGACGCGGCCATCACCGAGGCGATCATCGCGCTGGCACGCGGATTGGGCCTGCGCGTCGTGGCGGAAGGCGTAGGCACGCAGGCGCAACTGGAGTTCCTCGACGTGCACGGCTGCCACTGCTTCCAGGGATTCTGGGTCAGCAAGGCTTTGCCGCCTTTGGAATTCGTGGAATTCACCAAAACTCGTCACTGAAGCCGGCTGCGCGGGCCGATAACTTTGTCGTATCCTCGCTCGTCCCTCGCTGTACGTGCATGTACTATCTCGGGACTCGCTGCGGGCCTTCGCGTTCTCGGCCCGCTCGCGCGGCTTAGGGCGCACGGCACTTGACGCATCCTCCAGCGCATAAGAAAGATCTTTCATGCATCAAATGAGTCGGCGACAATTCCTGCAGCGCGCCTCGGCGCTGGGCGCGGGCATTGCGACCAACCACGTCGCGGACGCGCTGGCGCAGACGCCGAACGCAGCCCCGCTGGACATCGTCATCGTCGGCGCTGGACTCGCCGGGCTCTGCGCCGCCTACGAGCTCGAACAGCGCGGCCACCGGGTGACGGTGCTGGAGGCCGATCAGCGTCACATTGGAGGACGCACCCGCACGCTTCGTTTCGCCGACGGCCTGTACGGCGAGGCGGGGGCGATGCGCATTCCCACGCGCCACGAAATCACGCGCCATTACGTCAAAGAATTCGGGCTGCCGCTGCGCAAGTTCGTGCTATCGAATCCGAAGGCGTATTATTTTCTGCGCGGCGAACGCCAGCGTATCGCCGACGTCGCCAAGCTCAACCGGCTCTATGCCTTGCGCGACGATGAGCGCAACAAGACACCGGACGACCTGTGGGCGGACACCGTGGGCAAGACCGCGGCCGCGCTCGGTGAGCAGGAGCGGCGCGAGCTCACCGGCGAGACGCTGACCAGCGTCCGCGTGCGCCTGCTCGACCAGATGTCCTTGCAGCAAGTCCTGGAATCGGGTGGGCTGTCCGAGGAGGCGATCGAATTCCTGGCGGTGACGCAGGGGCAGGAGACGGAACTCGCGACCGCCGCGACCGAAACGATCCGCGAGGAGTTTCTCGAGGTATGGTCGCAAGGGTTCGACGAGATTGTCGGCGGCACCGATCGACTGGCATCGAGCTTCGCCGCCAAGCTGCGCTCCAAGCCGAAGCTGGGCTGCGAGGTGGTGCGCCTGACGCAGCAGCCGGAACGCCGGCGTGCGGCGGCGATCTATCGCGAGCGCGGTGTCGAAAAGCGCGCCGAGGGCGACTTCGTCCTGTGCACGCTGCCGTTCCCGGTGCTTTCGCGCATCGCCGTCGAGCCGGACTTTTCGGGTCCGAAATCGCGCGCGATCCGCCAGCTCAACTACGATTCTTCGACCAAGGTGCTGGTGGTTTGCAACCGCCGCTTCTGGGAAGCCGACGACGGCATTTTCGGTGGCGGAACCTATACCGACCTGCCGACCGGCACGACCTACTACCCCTCGGACAACGCCGAAGCGAAGGATCCCCGCGTATCGAACGGGCCCGGCGTGATGCTGGCATCGTATTCGTGGGGCCAGGCCGCGCGGCGGCTCGCCAGCCTGCCGCATCCAGAGCGGGCCGCCGCCGTGCTGCAGCACCTGTCGCGCGTGCATCCGCAATTGCGACAACCCGGTGTCGTCCGGCAGACGGCCAGCTGGAGCTGGGACAACCATCCCTACAGCTCGGGTGCGTTCGCCTGGTTCCTGCCGGGCCAGCACACCACGCTGTATCGCTACGTCATCGCGCCGGAAGGACGCATCCATTTCGCGGGCGAGCACACCTCGCTGGCGCATACGTGGATGCAGGGCGCGCTCGATTCGGGCTTGCGTTCGGTGCAGCAGATGCTGGCCGCGGCGAAGAAGAGCTAGCGGCTAAGCCTTTCGCAGCGACACGAGCCAGTCCAGCAGTGGCTGCGCCACGGTCTTCCACTGCCGTTCCAGCATCATCATGTGCGCGAGGCCGGGGACGATCGTGGCCTTGACCCCGTACATCGTCGCCGTCGCCTTGACGTCGCGCGGGGTGGCGATGCGATCGTCGCTGGCGCCGAGCACGAAGGCGGAGGTTGCGATGACGGGCTTGCCGTCGTGCATGCGCAGCGTCAGGTCCATCAGCGCGCGCGCCGACTCCATCGTCAGATGCATGACCGCCTCGCCGAGGACTTCCGGCGCGACGTCGTTGCTGAAGTACATCGGTCGCAGCGCGGCAAGCATGTCGCCGGCCAGATGCGGCGCGTCGAAGCGCTGCATGTTGACCAGGTATTCGGGCTGCCACGCCATCAGCCGGCTCGCGACCGGCGCCAGACCGCCGGGAGGAATCGGCGCGATCAGCGCCGCCGCCCGCACCGGGCGCGTCGCCATCAACCGCTCGATAATGGCGGCGCCCATCGAGTGGCCGATCAGCACCGGCGGCGACGGCAGCGTCGCCGCCACGCGCTCGACGTCGGAAACATAATCGTCGATTCCGGCGACGAACAGCGATTCACGCCCGCCGCTTTCGCCGTGGCCGCGCAGCGAGAGCGCGTGCGCCGCGTAGCCGCGCTCAGCGAACCAGGGCAGGAAATACGGGTCCCAGCACCATGCGTCGCAATAACCACCGTGCACGAACAGCAGCGGCGGTTTGCCGTTGCGTCGCGCGGGCAGCCGCGAGCGAACTTCGAGACGGGTTTCTGGTGGGAGCATTACCTGGCCGACATGCTAAGATCGATTTCGCCGCCGGCTTGCGGCAATGCGCAGCGTCGTACCTAAACACGCGCCATTTTACATGATCCGAGTCCGCAATCCCGACGACGTTGCCCGCGTCGACAAAATCTACGACCCCGACTGCCGCCGCTGCACGCGACTGGTGCGTTTTCTCGAAGACGTTCGCGCGGACAACCCGGGATATTTCTGCCGCCCGGTGCCGCCGTTCGGCGACGCTCACGCAAAATTGATCGTGATCGGACTGGCGCCCGGCATGCACGGCGCCAATGCCAGCGGCCGCCCCTTCACCGGCGACCATGCCGGACTGCTGTTGTATGCGACGCTGCACAAATTCGGGTTTGCCACGAAGGCGACCTCGACCGGTGTCGACGACGGCCTCCGGCTGGTGGACGCACGCATCACCAACGCGGTGAAATGCCTGCCGCCGGCGAACAAGCCGCTGCCGGCCGAGATCCGCAACTGCAACGCGTACCTCGGCGCGGAACTCGCGCAGTTGCCCGCGGGTACCGCGATACTTGCGCTCGGCACCGTCGCGCACGAGTCCTGCCTGCGCGCGCTGGGACTCGCCCGGCGCGAATATCCTTTCGCGCACGGTGCGCAGCACGCGCTGGCACGCGGCGTGCGCCTGTTCGACAGCTACCACTGCAGCCGCTACAACACGAACACGCGGCGGCTCACCACCGCGATGTTCGAGGCAGTGTTCGACCAGATCGCGCAGCACCTGCACCCGCAGCGCCGTGCGCATGGCGCCTGACCGTTCATGACGCCCACGCCGGCCGAACCCGCGACGCGCCCGAACTTCGACGCGCGCGAGCTGCTCGCGTCGCTGCCGAACCGTCCGGGCGTGTACCGCATGCTCGATGCGTCCGGGGAGACGTTGTATGTCGGCAAGGCGCGCGACCTGAAGAAGCGCGTATCCAGCTACTTCCAGAAGTCCGACCATCAGCCGCGCACCGCGCTGATGGTGGCGCAGATCGCAAACGTGGAAACGACGGTCGCGCGCTCCGAGGGCGAAGCGCTGCTGCTCGAGAACAATCTGATCAAGGCGCACCAGCCGCGCTACAACGTGCTGTTTCGCGACGACAAGAGCTACCCCTACGTCTGTCTTACCGGCGAGACTTTTCCGCAACTGCGCTTTCATCGCGGCAAGCTGGACAAGCCGCACCGCTATTTCGGACCGTTCCCCAGCGCCGGCGCGGTGCGCGAAGGCATGGCCTTGCTGCAGAAGGTGTTCCAGTTGCGCACCTGCGAGAACAGCGTGTTTGCCAATCGCTCGCGGCCGTGCATGCTGCACCAGATCCAGCGCTGCACCGGGCCGTGCGTCGGCCTGATCACCGAGGCGGAGTACCAGGAAGATGTCCACAACGCGACCTTGTTCCTGCAGGGCAAGACCGGCGAAGTGGTCGAGGGGCTGCAGCACCAGATGGAGGAGGCCGCATCGAAGCTCGAATTCGAGCGAGCAGCGCGCCTGCGCGACAAGGTCGCGCGACTGACGCAATTGCAGTCGCGCCAGTTCGTCGAGAGCGCGACCGCGGGCGACATCGATGTGGTCGTCGGCGTCGCCGCGCAGGGCCTGACGGCGGTGAACCTGGTGATGATCCGCGGCGGCAGGCACGTCGGCGACCGGACCTTTTTCCCGCAGCATGCCGAGGGCGCGACGCTGGACGAGGTCATACCCGCGTTCCTGGTGCAGCACTACCTGGAGCGACCCACACCGCCGACGATCATCGCCGAGCAGGGCGGCGACGATCCGGTACTGGCCGAAGTGCTTAGCTTCGCAGTCGGGACATCGGGTGCAGCTGGTCGCGAACCCGGGTGGCGAGCGGCGCGTGTGGGTGACCATGGCGGTGCAGAACGCCGAACTCGCCATCGGCCAGAAGCTGGCGCAAAAAACTACGCAAGAGGATCGTCTCTCGGCGCTGCAGGACGCGCTCGGCATGTCGTCGTCGATGCAGCGCATTGAATGCTTCGACGTCAGCCACACGATGGGGGAGGCCGCGGTCGCGAGCTGCGTCATCTTCGATCGCCTGGCGATGCAGACCGGCGAGTACCGTCGCTTCAACGTCACACCGGCGATCGGCGGCGACGACTACGCGGCGCTGCGCGAAGCGCTGTCGCGCCGCGTGGCGCGCATCGTGGCCGGCGAATATCCCGCGCCCGACCTGCTGGTCATCGATGGCGGCAAGGGTCAGGTCGGTGTTGCCGCGGAGGTGCTGGCCGAGCAGGGCATGCACGCGACCCGGCTGATCGGCATCGCCAAGGGTCCGGAACGCAAGCCCGGACTGGAGGAGATCGTCTTTCCGGATCACACGGCGCCATTGCATCTGCCCACGGACCATCCGGGCCTGCATCTGCTGCAACAGATCCGCGATGAGGCCCACCGGTTCGCCATCCAGGGTCATCGCGCCCGTCGCGGCAAGGCGCGCACCACCTCGTCGTTGCAGACCATCGGTGGCATCGGCGCAGTGCGGCGCAAGGCGCTGCTGGCGCACTTTGGCGGCTTGAAGGGGGTGCATGCCGCGAGCATCGACGATCTCGCCCGCGTGCCCGGCATCAGCCGCGCGCTGGCCGAGCGCATTTTCGCGGAATTGCACTAGCCGATCGGTCGTTCCTGGCGGCGGAGTAGAATGTTGCACAACCCGCGTCGCGCATCTATCGCATGTCGTTCAACCTTCCCACCGCGCTTACCTGGCTGCGGATCATACTGATCCCGGTATTCGTGGGCGTCTACTATCTGCCCGCGGCGTGGCTGTCGATGCCGGCGAAGAACTGGCTGGCAATGACCGTATTCACGCTGGCGGCGATCACCGACTGGGCCGACGGCTATCTCGCACGCAAGCTGGGACAGACGTCGGCCTTCGGCGCATTTCTCGATCCAGTGGCGGACAAGCTCATGGTGGCCGCGGCGCTGATCGTGCTCGTTCAGCTCGATCGCGCGGACGCGTGGCTGGCCATCATCATCATCGGCCGCGAGATCGCCATCTCGGCGCTGCGCGAATGGATGGCGCAACTGGGGAAATCGAAGAGCATCGCGGTCGCGTTCATCGGCAAGGTCAAGACGGGCGCGCAGATCACCGCGATCATCGCGCTGCTGCTCTACCAGCCGCTGATCCCGGGGATCGATACGGTCGTGCTCGGGACGCTCGCGCTGTGGGTCGCGGCAATCCTCACGCTGTGGTCGATGTTCCACTACCTGCGGCTCGCCGCGCCGCATCTCGACACCGCCTCTCCGCCGCCTCCATCCGAGGACACGCACGAGATTGACCCGAAGCCGTCCGACACGATAAAATCGAGGGCTGTTCCCCGATAGCTCAGTTGGTAGAGCGACGGACTGTTAATCCGCAGGTCCCAGGTTCGAGCCCTGGTCGGGGAGCCATCGAGCCATACATGCGGGTTTCGGCGATTTCCGCGCCCGCGTTTCGTTCCGCAAAACCGCCCGCGTTCCGCAATTCTGTGGATTGTTTGTCCTGATCGGGATTGGGCCTGACAAACAATGTCCGATGAAATTGCAACGCTTTACATTCAACTGCCGTGTTCGACCCCCCGTTGCAGCCCTTCGCGCGACGGAGAAGCGGTCGTTCCCGACTTCTCTGAACGGCCAAAACCGGTCACTCACTTTAGTATAATTTTGGCGCGTTCCAAGGGGAGGATCGCGTGGCTCCAGCGTAAGGTGCTCGTCGCGATTGGCGCCGTCGCAGCCACAATTCCAATTGTCCGGCCTTCCAGCAGGCGCCGGTCAGTCGCCAGTCTCGCGTGCCCCGGGTAGGTCCGTTAGAGAGCAACCGCAACATCAAAGGGAGGGTCAATGAGAACGTGGTTTACTGCTGTGGTAGTTGGATTTTTAGCTGCAGGGTGCGCGAGTAACGCTTCCACGCCTAGTCAGGGAGAACGACAGGCACTGGCCCCAACCGGCAAGCTCCGCGTGGCGCTCTATACCGGGGCGCCCGCGTCCATCGTTCAGGGCGCTACGCTGGACGAATCGAAGGGGGTGGGATTCGACTTAGGTAAAGAGCTTGCCCGACGTATTGGGGTTCCATTCGAGCCCGTGGTGTACCCGTCGCCAGGAGCCATCATGGTCGGCCTGAAGTCAGGCGAATGGGATCTCGCTTTTTTTGGGCCAACCCCGGAGCGTGACAGTGTCTTGAACTTCACTGAACCTCTGCTCGTCATCGAGCACGGCTACCTCGTTCCCGCTGGTTCTCCGATTTCGACCATCGACGCTGTTGATCGACCAGGGATTCGCATCGGTGCGCCACAAGGCGGGTCCGTGAACGCATTTCTCAAGCGCGCACTGAAGAATGCCACGGTGGTCGCGAGTCCGAGTGTTCCCGCCGGTGAAGAAATGCTGAAGTCCGGAAAGGTGGATGCCTTCGCCGCCAACAAGGCCAACCTGTATGGGTTGTCGGACAAGATGCCCGGCTCTCGGGTTCTTGATGGTCGGATTGGTGTGGATGAAGTTGCCATAGCACTCCCGAAAGGCCGGGAGAGCGGAATGGCCTATGTGCGAAAGTACGCTGAGGATGTAAAAGCCGAAGGACTTGTCAAAGCAGCGATTCAAAGAGCAGGACTGCGCGGCGCGGCTGACAAGTGATATCGACAACGCTCTAACCCGCCGATCACACCGACCCTCACCAGCGGCACCTCCTGCCGTCGGCTCGGGCCGGGTATCGGCAACGTAAACGTCTGCTTCGGGTCGATAGTTCGCATTGCCCAACGGCGACGATCGGCACCTTACAATCTGACGCCGACGGCCAGGCGGCGTCAGGACGCCGCTCTAAAGTTGCTGCGGAAGTCGACAATTTTTTCTATGTCAATCCGACGGGCCGTTTTGGCATCAGCGGACCCGCATGAGACGCGGGTCTGACAGGCGATAAATTGACGCCGGAGACGTTGACGACGGCGTGCCACGCGGCTTCCTGGTTGGCGCCATCGAGGAGATGTGGTTGGAGTTGCACTTCCATCGGGCCTGAGAACTTCCCTTGAGCCGAGGCGAAGAATTGCCCTGAGGCATCGGTTCCGAACTCCGACGCCTGGAGGTAGCGACGGGCCGCGGTCTCCGGCGCCTGATTCATGCCGGGAATGAGGTTCACGATTGGAATCATCAGATACTTCAACAACGGGCCAGCGTTTCGCGCCACATTGGTGGCGTTCGACGCGCCAGGCGATACGGCATACACGGCCATGCCGGAGGGCAGCCGACGGGCCAGCGCTGCGGCCCACCAAGCGACAATGAGCTTCGCGTCGGCATACGCGTTGTTGGGAGCGTACTTCACGTGCGGCCCGTTGCGAATCAGGGCTTCTGCAGCGGCGGTTTGGTCACCCCGGAAGTATTTAGCCGCGAAGGCGAACGCGTCGGTGTACTTGAACATGGGCACGCCCCCGCGGGCAGGCTCCGCGCTGGTGATAACGATCCGCGCGTTAGAACTCAGCAGGTTGGCGCGAAGCAACCCGACAGTCAATTGATGATGGCCGATCAGCGGGGCTTGAGAAGCCTCGATGCCCGCCGCAGTGAGCACACGATTCTTGCCTGGAACCATCCCTGCATTGAGGAGCAGGAAATCGATCGGCTGACCCCGCTTGACCAGTTCGGCGAGTGCGGACTGAACGCTGGATGGCGAGTCCAGATCCAACTCCAATGGCGTGAACATTTTTTTCTTGGTCTCAGCCGCGAGTTGAGCAGCCGTATGCTGGACCGCGCCCAGCCTGCGTCCGGTGACGATGACCTGTTTATAGCCCTTGGCGGCGAGCAAGCCGGCCGCCGCATAACCGAGCCCGGACGTGGCGCCGGTGATGAGGGCGATTGAATGTTCCATGGGGGCTCCGTGGTGAAAGGGGGTCGAGTCGTGAGGCCCCCGTGAGGCGAGGGCCGGCTTGCTATTTTCGAACTACTCAGTTATATATTGGTGCGGTGACCATTGTCAAGGAGTTTTGAACCAAATGATTCAAAATACCGCTAGGCCGCGGGGTCGACCGCGGAGCTTCGACGAGACGGGGGCGCTGGATAAGGCGACTCAGGTGTTCTGGTCGAAAGGCTACGACGGAGTAACGATTGACGATCTCGTCGCCGGGATGGGCGTAGGACGGCCGAGCCTGTATGCCGTCTTCGGGGACAAGCGGGCGATATTCTTGCGCGTCCTTAGGACGTACGCAGAACGGAAGGGCGCATCAGCCGCGAAGTCTCTCCTCTCACCACAGGGTCTTCGCGACTCGATCGCGGACTTTCTGAGGTACGCCGTAGAAAGTGCAACCCAGAGAGGGTCGGCCCGGGGCTGCCTCATGATGTGCGTCGCGCCACTTGTGAATGACGCTGAGGTTCGGCGGTACCTGCAGCGCGCCGTCGCGGGCGGCGTGGCGCTGGTGGAGCGCCGTTTCCGGGACGGGATCAGCGCGGGAGAAATCCCGCCTGACTTTCCGGTGGCCGTGCGCGCGGTCCAAGTCACAGATTTTGCTCGTGCCTTGACCATGCGTGCGCAGATAGGCACGCCGCGCAAGACGCTCCTCAAAGAGGCTGAGGAAGCGACCGACTTGGTGCTTCAGCCGCGGCGCGTCTGACGGGTTATCGGTAATCTGCCGCGGCACGAACGGCGGCTACGGAGATGATTGGGCCGCGGCCATTGCTGACTGCTGTTGGCCGATCAGAGTCCTTTGCCGGGTCGACTCGACCGTCGGCAATGGCGCGCAGAGCGGAAGTTCGTCTTCCGTCAGACTCGTGACCGAGAATGGTCGCCGGTCAAGCACTTCGCAATCTGCTGACCTCGCCTCGTTACAACACTTCCAGTTAGTAGGATGCGCTTACCGGTCTGCGTGTTTTTCCTTGAGAACGATCGGTCGAGTCCATTCGATTTGTAGCTTCATATGCCTCCCAGTGGTCCCAAGCAGCCTAACGCGATTTAGCCGTCGCTCGGACCTCTGCACGGACTTCCTTCCGTACGGCAGCAACCGCCTCATCAATCAATTCTTGAAGCTCGTCGGGCGTCAAGTCCGCGTTGCGCTGCTTCACTTCAGCCGCCGTCTGCGTCAGTATTTCCTTTTGCACCGCGCGCTCAATGAACTTGGATAGATCGCCCTTTTTCATGCCGTGCTGCCCGAGGTACGACCGCAATGATCGGTCGGTCTCCGGGGATACCTTGACGGGGCAAACCGAGCATGTTGACTACCGCATACGAGAACGCGTCAGATGAGGGCGCCAAGCCATGATCCGCGCCGGAGACCTTGTTCGCTTCACGCCCGACGAAATTGAACAATTCCGATCAGCTGGGCTCAACGCAACGGGCGTTCGGACGATCGAGGACTTTGGAGCGGCGGTTGCAAAGTGGTGCGACTTGCTGCAGGAGGTTCGCCCGGACGTACTGGAAAAACTCGCGCGCGCAATGGCAGAGGCGCGAGGAGTCAAGCTACCGCCGAAGCTCGCGGTTTACGACGGCGGAAGACACGAAGACGGAAACTAAAATCGCAGGCGGACTGGATCGCATTCCGCAATTCCAAAGCGAGCCGCGCCAGTAAAGGCTTTGGCGATGCGAAATTTGCGCTAATTGCGGAACGGATTTTGACCTAAGTCTCTGAAAGAGCGGCGGACCGCGACAGACTGTTAATCCGCAGGTCCCTGGTTCGAGCCCAGGTCGGGGAGCCAAGTTTCTACATGCGGCCCGCAGCGATGCGGGCCGTTTTTTTGTGGTGCGGGGTTACGCCGGAGTTACGGCGCCGCTATGTCTCCGACTGCGCCTCGCCTCGTGCAGCGCCTACCCGATCCCTAGGACTCTTGGTAGATCCTCTAGGGTCCGCACAACGGGCACCGCCGCGGGAAAAGGGTTCGATTGGCCGTCGGGAGCGACTCCAATAAAGGGAATTCCAAGTTCTTCAGCAGCCCAGTATTCGGTCAGCGCGTCGCCGATGGCCGCAGCCCCAGTCGCGATGAGCTTTCTGTCGGAAAGTATGGTCTGGAATGCCGCACGCTTCGTCGTTGGCGCGCCGACAATAGTTTGAAAGTACGAAGCGAGATTTCGTCGGGCTATTATTTCGCGAAGTTCCTCCTGAGGGGTTCCAGAAATGACGTGGAGATCGATTCGTCCTTGTGTTCCCCCCAGAAAATTCTCCGCGCCGCAGACGAATGGACACGCGACAACAGCTTCGTAGACCAAGTCGCGGTATCTCGATGCTAGGCGTCCAACGGTTTCGTCGTCCCCAGGGCGGCCGAAAATATTGCGCTCAAAGTACTCAAACTTGGTGCGACGTGTCACCCCACCATGCAGCCGCTGATACGCGAGGACTTGCTCGATCTTGGACGGCGCTTCCCCTCGATAGACTGTTGCGAATGCCTGAGTCTTTAGTTCCACCGAATCGAGAATGACGCCGTCGAAGTCCATCAACAGCGCGACAGGCGGTTGGGGTATGCGCATTGGGTATGTCGAATTTAGGTTGCGTGATGCAGCAAGATGGAATACATTTCGATCATTGATTATAGTTCAGCGTTGACCGGTTTGAGTCACCGCCAAGGCAAAACGGGCGATCCGACCCTCCGTGCACTCGGATTGCGCGCAGAGAAAAATGGACGCAACCGAGAGGAGCGAGAAAGCAATGCAGGTCTCGTCTTCGCCCGACCGCGCAGACGGCATGGGTGGTCCAGCGAACTTGCAGCCGCCATTGTCGGAGGCGGATCTGGGGGAGGTGCCCAGAAAGAAGCGCTCGAAAGCCGTGCGGACGATGCGTCGCATCGGATGGAACCTGCTCCCTCCGCTGACTTTTTTCGCCATCGTCGGGTTTTGGTGGGGCGCGGTCGAACTCTTCAAGATTCCGGCGTACCTTTTGCCCGGACCAAAAGGCGTATTCGCGAGGCTTGTTACCGACGCCGGCCTGCTCTGGACCCATTCGCAGATCACGCTGACAGAGATCCTGCTGGGCTTCGGTATCACCATCGTGACGGCGATTCCAATGGGCCTGCTCATCGCGCTGTCACCGCTATCGAAGCAGCTCGTCTATCCGCCCATCATGCTGATGCAACTCGTCCCCAAGATTGCCGTAGCTCCGCTCTTTCTCGTCTGGCTCGGTTTTGGAATCGAATCCAAGGTTCTGCTGACCGTACTGCTCACGTTCTTCCCGTTGCTTATTGCAAGCATCAGCGGCTTCCAGATCCTCGATGATCGGCTGCTCTACCTAACAAAATCCATGGGCGCATCACGGTGGCTGACTTTTCGCCATCTTCGGTTCCCGGCGGCCCTTCCGGTGATTTTTTCAGGGATCAAGACATCCGCCACTATCGCAGCGACGGCCGCCATAGTCGCGGAGTTCGTGGGTGCAAACAAGGGGCTCGGGTATGTCTTGCTTCGCGGAACCAGCACCATGGACATCGAGCTCGTGTTCACCGTACTCGTGGTGCTGACCCTGATCGGCGTCGCCATCAACTACGTCGTCGAGTTTAGTGAATGGGCGATGACACCGTGGCAGCGCGCGAAGGTCACATAACTGATTACGCCCGGTATTTAAGCGGGTTCAACAGAGGGCGCCTCGTGCGCCCCGCACTACCCAAAAGAGGAGGTCACATGTTTAATTTGTTCATCAAAGGCGTCTCCCGCGGCGTGGCCGCTGCACTGATGATCGTCGCCGTATCGGCCGCAGCAGCCGACACGCCGGTGACGTTCCAGTTGAACTGGATGGCGGGGGGCGCCAACGCGGGCTTCGCCGCGGCAGTCGCGGAAGGATACTACCGCGATGCGGGTCTCGACGTCACGCTTGTGCAGGGGAATGGTTCCGGCAATACCGCGCAGCTCGTCGCCAACGGGCGCGCACAGCTTGCTTATGCCGATGCGGTGGCGGTGAGTCAGCTGATCGCGAAGGGCGCACCGATGAAAATCGTCTCCACCGTCTATCAATCGAATCCGAACGCCGTAATGTCGCTCAAGAAGACAGGCATCAAGGCTGTCGGAGACTTGAAGGGCAAGAAGGTAGGCGTTCCATCGGGATCGTCGCAAACCACGATGCTCCCGCTGCTTCTCAAATCCAACAACCTGAAAGAGTCGGACATCACGATGATCGACATGCCCGTTGCGTCGATGGTGCCGGCGCTCCTGCAGGGGCAGGTCGATGCGGTTCTTGGGTCGATCGATGCGTACCAGATACAGGCCGAGGCGCAGGGTGCGCAACTCGATGTGTACCGGTTCGCCGACTACGGCGTGCCTACGGTCAGCACGTCGATCTTCGCCGGTAACGACTATCTGAAGAGCAACCCCGATGTGGTCAAGAAGTTCATCGCCGCGAGCCTCAAGGGATGGAGTTTCGCGATCGATAACCCGGCCAAGGCGGTCAAGGACTTGAAGCAGGTATTCCCGGAGGTCAACGAGAAGCTGGCCGCAGCCGAACTGGCGGCTATTGGACCACTGTTTTGCAGTGGCGGCGCGAAGTACATTGGCAAGGCGGAAGACTCCTTGTGGGCAAAGTCGCAGGACTTGCTTTCCGAGGTCAAGCTGCTCCCGGCTGGTCAGGATCCGAAGACCTATTACTCGAACGACTACCTGCCGCCCGTTGCGCAAATGCGGGCCTGCAAGTAGCGGTCAAACCGGAGACGCGATCGATGGTTGAACGAAAAAAGGTCGGTTACGGGTATTCCGACCTCCACGTCGGGATGTCATTCCGCAGCCCGGGAAGGACGATCACCGATGCCGATCTCATGAGCTTTTCCGGGCTGACCGGCGACTACTCCGAACTCCACACGAGCGACGTTTACGCCAAGAGCAGCCAGTTCGGACGGCGTGTTGCGCACGGAATGCTCGGGCTCGCCTACGCGCACGGCCTCATGTGGGCGCGCACCGGTGAGCTGCGGGAGACGGCGATCGCCTTCCTGGGTATTACCGACTGGAAATTCGTGGATCCGATTTTCATCGGGGACACCATATTCGTGAACTACCGCATCGCGGAGCTGCGCGATAGCAAGTCGAAGCCGACGCAAGCGATTGCCATTTTCGACGTCGAAGTCGTCACTCACGACGATCGCGTCGTACAGCGCGGGCGAAAGGCACTACTCGTGTCGAAAGTTCCTTTGACTGCGGTCGAGGCGTCGATATGACCAACCCTGTGGCAACGGGAAGAAGCGGTGTTCCGATTCGTATCAGCCGCGTATCGAAGGTCTTCGGCGAAGACAGTGACAACCCGTTTCAGGCGTTGAAGAGGGTAACGATCGACATTGACGCGGGCGAGTTCGTGTCTGTGGTCGGTCCGTCGGGATGCGGTAAAAGCACGCTGATGCTGATGGTTGCTGGTCTGCTCAATCGCAGCGCCGGCGAGATTGTGGTCGGCGGCAGCCCCGTTAATGGTTCGATCACCGATGTCGGGATCGCCTTCCAGGATCACCTGCTCCTCGAATTTCGTACCGCGCTCGACAACGTAATGCTGCATGCGGATCTCCGTAAGCTGGCACGCAAGCCTCTCGAGAAACGGGCGAGGGAGCTGTTTGCGCAACTGCGATTGACCGCAGCGATGGACAAATATCCGCGCCAACTATCCGGCGGCATGCGCCAGCGCGTTTCGCTCATCCGCACGCTTGTGCACGATCCGTCGCTGCTCCTCATGGACGAGCCATTTGGTGCGCTGGATGCGTTGACGCGACTTCAAGTCCGGACGGACCTGGAAGCCCTGTGGCTGCGTCGACGGCCTACGGTGCTTTTCATCACCCACAGTGTAGAGGAAGCCGTCGGCCTGTCCGACAGGATTCTGATCATGAGCCCAAGCCCAGGCGAGGTGGTCGAGGACATTCGCGTCGAGTTACCAAGACCGCGTCCAATCGTGCTCGGCGATGTCAAGGAATTCGCGGCATATGTCGATCGCATTCATCGCCACTTTGAGCGTCTGGGTGTTTTGCATGGGATCGATACGCCGGCGCTGGCGACAACTGATGGGACATGAGGTGGCAGAGGTGGGTGCTACGGTCCGTCTCGTCGTCAATGGAGTCGTCGGCGAACTGGGCCTGCACAATGGCCCCTTAAACCTGGTCGACAAGGACATGCTGCGCGCCTTCAACAGGGCGCTTGGCTCAGCATCGGCGAACCCTCAAATTCGTTGCCTGATTCTCCATGGTGGAGACGCACGTGCGTTTTGTGCGGGAAGCAACATTAAGGAATTCGAACACCTTCGCGACGATGCGAGCGAGCAGAAGATTCTGTTCGAGGACCTGGTGCTGCGGACGCTTTCGCGCTTGCCAATGCCGACAATTGCAGCGATCGACGCCCCTGCGCTGGGGGGCGGCCTGGAAATTGCGCTTGCGTGCGATTTGCGTGTCGTTAGGAAGGGCGTCGGCATCGGGTTGACCGAGTCGCGGTTGGGCGGGCTTGCCGGCAATGGCGCTGTGCGGCTTGCGCGCTTGATCGGACCGGCGCGCGCGAAGGAAATGCTATTCACGGGTGAAACGTTCATGGCCGAAACGGCGCTTGCGTGGGGACTCGTCAACGCCGTCGCGGAGGGAGAGACAGCGCTCGAAGCCGCGCGTCGGCTGGCATCTACCATAGCTCTACGGGGGCCGATGTCGAACCGACTCGCCAAGAGACTCGTCGACGCCGCGGACGATATGCCGATTGATGCCGCACTATCGATGTCCACCGTAGCGCAGCAGCAGATCTTCGATGGCAACGACCTGCACGAAGGGGTGGCTGCATTCCTCGGCAAGCGCGCACCGGAGTTCACCGGGCGATGAGCAGCGAAGACGCGTACGCAACGGTGGCGCATCCCGAGGGTGGCGCGCTCATGGGTCGGGGCTCGGTGCTCATCTGGAATGACGTCGCTGACGAGGGCCGCGACGAGTTCTATGAGTGGCACGACAAGGAGCATGTGCCCGAGCGACTCGCGATTGCGGGGTTTCGACGGGGCCGTCGCTTCGTCAAGCCGTTGCATTCGCCCGAGTGGTTCACGATGTATGAGGCAGACGACCTTTCCGTCGTCACGTCGCCCGCTTACCTCGCGCGATTGAATGCGCCGACGCCGGCGACGCAACGAACGCTTCGGTATTTTCGCAATACGTCGCGTGCTGTGTGCCGGATTGTCCACTCTGTGGGGGCGAGCACCGGTGGGCATGTCCTCGCCATGCGCTTGAATGTGCCCCGGGGACGCAGCGATGCCCTGTGCAACTACATGGTCCGCGATGCTTTTCCGCGGACGATGTCGTTCATCGGCGTGATCGCATGTCACCTTTTTGTCGCTGACGAGGATGCGAGCCACATCCCTACGGCGGAATCTAGCACGCGCGTCTTGGACGTGCCGTCGTGGGTTGTCCTGTGCGAAACGTCGACATCGGCCGCCAGTGATCGTGCAAAGCGTCTATTCGAGAGCGGTGACCTCGACCGTCTCGGCGTTGATATACGTGACGCCGCCACTTATGCGCTCGAAATATGCAGGGTGTCTTTACCAGGGAAGCATTGATGCAGCTAGTACGGCACGGCGAACGCGGACGCGAGTGGCCCGGCATCCTCGATGAGGAAGGTCGAGTCCGTGACTTAGGTTCCGTATGTGATGACGTCGGCCCTGCGTTCTTTGCCAAGAATGGATTGCGTGAGCTCCGCAGCATAGACGGGGACAAGTTGCATTAGGACAAGCTACGAAGCCCATGGAAAAGATCACTGCAGACGAAGCGGCAAAACTCATCGAGGACGGCGACTCGATCCTGATCAGCGGTTCGGGGGGCGGGCACGCCGTGCCCGAAGCGTTGCTGGCAGCGATCGAGCGACGTTTCCTCGCCGAAGGAATGCCGCGCGGGCTGACCTCGGTGAGCGTCGTTGGTGTCGGCGATCGCGCCGCCCTCGGTGCTTCGCATCTCGCGCACGAGGGATTGCTCAAGCGAGCGATCACGAGCGCACTCGTCGATTCGCCCGGCCTTGTGCGCCTCGCTGCCGAGGACAAGATCGAGGCCTACACCCTCCCTCAGGGCGTACTTTCGCAATTGATGCGGGACATGGCGGCGGGGCGTCCTGGGCTTATCACCAAGACCGGCCTCAATACGTTCGTCGACCCGCGTCAGCAGGGCGCACGGCAAAGCCCACGCACGCCTCCCGACTTTGTGGAAGTAATCAACCTGGCAGGTCAAGAGTGGCTATTCTTCAAGCCGGTCCCGGTCACGGTCGCGTTTCTGCGTGGAACGACCGCGGACGAAGACGGCAACGTAACGATGGAGGAAGAGGCTGTCCTCGGTGAGATGCTGGCGATGGCACAGGCGACGCGCCAAGCCGGCGGCATCGTCATCGTGCAGGTTAAGCGCATGGCGAAGCGGTGTACGTTGCCGGGACAGCATGTGAAAATTCCCGGCATCCTCGTCGATTTTGTGGTGGTCGACCGCGAGCAGAGCCAAACATACGCCACGCACTACGATCCCAGCTATTCGGGTGAGCTCCGCATCCCCGACGACGACATAAAGTCCCTTCCGTTCGGGCCACGCAAGGTGATCGTGCGTCGCGCGGCAATGGAGCTGTTCCCCGCCGCGATTTGCAATCTCGGCGCCGGCGTCTCGACTGGCTTGTCAACGATCGCGGCGGAGGAGGGTTTGCTCGACGCCGCCATCCTGACCAACGAGCAGGGCATCATTGGCGGCGCGCCCATCACGGGCCGAGATTCGGGCGGCGGGCAGAACTTCGCCGCCATGATAGAGCAACCTGCCCAATTCGACTTCTACGATGGCGGCGGCCTCGATCTCGCATTCCTGTCTTTCGCCGAGGTCGACGCGGAAGGCAACGTCAATGTAAGTCGGTTCGGCGACAAGATCATCGGCGTTGGCGGATTTATCAATATCAGCCAGAACGCTCGGTGTGTCGTTTTCAGTGGAACGCTGACCGCTGGTGACCTGGACATCGACTGGGAAGATGGCAAGACCGTCATTCGCAAGGAGGGCCGCCACAAGAAGTTCGTGCCAAAGCTCGAGCAGGTCTGCTACAACGCGAACATGGGCCGGCAGCGTGGACAGGTGGCCCTCTTCGTCACGGAACGCGCCGTCTTTCGTGTCGCGTCCAAGGGTCTCGAGTTGATCGAGATCGCGCCAGGGCTCGACGTCGAGCGGGACGTGATCTCCAATATGGGGTTCGCGCCGGCCGTGTCGCGTGACTTGAAACCCATGGACGCGCGCATCTTCAAGCGGGCATTAATGGGCTTGTCTGCGGACATTCACGCGAAGCCGCACCGCTTTCGATCGGCTCGTGTCGCGAGATGGCATGAAGGTAGGGAGGGCCGATGACCGCTATACGCATCAATGGCGCGACACGGCTGTATGTGATCGTCGGCGATCCGGTTGTTCAGGTGAAGTCGCCCGAGCTGTACTGCGAGCTGTTCGCGGCAGCCAGGATGAACGCCGTAATGATTCCCATGCATGTACTGCCAGAGCGATTTGATCCCACGATGACGGCGTTGATGGAGATAGAGAATTTGGATGGGATTATCGTTACGGTGCCTTACAAGGGGCGGGCTGCGCGTTTCGCGACGCGGCTGGGAGAGACGGCGAGTCGAGTTGCAGCGTTGAATGCACTGCGCCGCGAAGCGGACGGGACGTGGACGGGCAACATGTTCGACGGCGTGGGGTTCGTGCGCGGTGCGGAGCAGAAAGGTGAAGTGTTGCGCGGGCGCAGGGTGGCGCTATTCGGGGCGGGTGGCGCAGGCAGCGCCATTGCCTGCGAGCTAGCGACAGCAGGCGTTGCATCGCTCACGATCATCGATCCGCAGACGGAACGTGCCGAAGCCCTTGCGCGAACCCTTCACGGCAGCTTTCCCGCATGTCGCATCGAAACGGCCGCCGCTGTCTCAGATGACGCGGATATGGTCGTCAATGCATCGACCGTCGGCATGCGGGAGTCGGACGGCATGCCGGGTGAGATTGGCGCGCTTCACCCTGGAACACTTATAGGCGATGTCATCGTATCCGAGGTTGCGACACCGATCATCCGGCACGCCATGCGGCATGGTTGCAGACATGTGAACGGACGCGACATGCTTGCTGGCCAATCCGATGCACTCATGGCGTTCTTCGCGCGAGCCTAAGCCATGTCCCACGTACCGGCAGAGCGTTGTCTGGGAATCATCGAGCTCCTCGCTGATGGCGCGCGGGAATTGCCGCTCGGCGACATCGCGGACGGACTCGACCTTCCAAAGAGCGGCGCGCATCGTTTGCTTGCGACACTCGTGGACCTGGGTTGGGCCGAACAGGACGGGGAAACGGGGTTCTATCGACTCACGATGCGCCTCGCCGTTCTCGGTCAGCGCTTTTACGTCGCTTCGGGCCTGCCAGATGTTTGCCAGCCGGTCCTCGATCGGTTCGCGCACGAGTGCGGGGAGTTTGCTCGTCTCGCAGTTGTCGACGGCAGTGCGCTGGTATGGATCGCGCACGCGCAAGGCGCCACGGGAGGGCTCTTGTACCAACCGGCGGAGACCACAGGCATGGTACCGTTGTTCGCGACGGCAACTGGGAAGGCATGGCTCGCCACGCTCGATGCCAACGATGCCGTCCAGCACGTCGCAAAACAAGGTGGCTTCACAAAGGCAGATCGATATGGCCCCAGCGTCATTCGATCAATCGATGCGCTCCTGAAGGAGCTTCGCGCGACCGCCCGGCGAGGTTACGGCATGGCGTTCAACGAAGCCGAGCCCGGTGTTACCGCGATAGCCGCCGCGATTCGATCCCGCGGCGACAAAGCGACCGTTGGTACGGTCAGCATTGCCGGCCCTTCTGCACGGATGACCGAGAGCCGCGTGCGCGAGCTCGCGCCGTACGTGACGCGATGCGCGGCCGAATTGTCGACGCTATGGCCCGTGAGGCCCAGGCCGTCCACAGTCGCGGGACTCGACAAGCGCGGTCGCGCGCGCTCGAATGGAGAACTGGGCACGAAAGGCGCCGCGGCAAAGGCCGCCTGACGGCACGGGTAGACGTGAGCAAGCTCCTTCTCGGTTGTATTGCCGACGACTTCACCGGAGCGACCGATCTCGCCAACAACCTCGTTCGCGAGGGCATGCGGACCATCCAGACAATCGGTGTTCCCTCGCGGGGCTTGGGCATGGCGGTCGATGCAGTCGTCGTGGCGCTCAAATCGAGGACCATTCCCGCACGTGAAGCCGTTGCGCAATCGCTCGAGGCGTTGCGTTGGTTGAAGGCGCAGGGCGCGGTGCAGATCTACTTCAAGTACTGCTCGACGTTCGACAGTACGCCGGAAGGCAACATCGGGCCAGTCGCGGAGGCATTGCTCGACGAGGTGGCGAGGGACGGGTCTCGTTTCACCATCGCCACTCCCGCGTTCCCTGACAACGGTCGCACGGTGTTCAGGGGATACCTGTTCGTCGGCGATGTGTTGCTCCACGAAAGCGGCATGCAAAACCATCCTCTGACGCCGATGACGGATTCCAATCTCATGCGGGTGCTGCAGGCGCAATGTCGCGGGCGCGTCGGGCTGATCGACTATCGCGCTGTTGCCGGGGGCGCCGTCGCAATTCTCGAGCGCATCGACGCATTGAAGAAGCAGGGAGTGGAAATCGCCATCGTCGACGCGATTTCCAACGACGACTTGCGCAAGCTCGGCCCTGCGCTCAAAGACATGCCTCTGGTGACTGCGGGCTCGGGCGTCGCCATCGGATTGCCCGCGAACTTTGGCATCGCGCCCTCCGATGCGGCGAGCGAGCTGCCGCCTGCTGGAGGATCGCGCGCCGTTGTTTCGGGGAGCTGCTCGCCCGCCACGAATCGCCAGGTGCGTGCCTTCACCGAATCGGGTGGGGAATCGTATCGTGTGGATCCGGTGCAGTTTGCGTGCGGCGTTGACGTGGTGGCGCAAGCCATCGCGTGGGCAGGGCCGAGATTGTCAAACAGGCCCGTCCTCCTCTATTCGACGGCGGAGCCGGACGACGTCAAGGCTGCTCAAGGCGCACTCGGTGTGCAGCGCGCTGGCTCGATGCTCGAGCAAGCGCTGGCGGCGATTTCACGCGGGCTGGTGGAGCGAGGTGTTCGTCAGATCGTGATCGCGGGTGGAGAGACAGCGGGTGCTTGCGTGCAGGCACTTGAAGTTACCCAAATGAGGATCGGACCGCAGATCGATCCTGGCGTGCCGTGGTGCCATGCGAATTGCAGGATTGCGCCGGATGGCCTGCACCTCGCGCTTAAGTCAGGCAACTTTGGCGGCGACGATTTCTTTACCAGGGCTTTTGCGACACTGACATGAACGAGCGCGAGGCGCGTGACGAGATTTGCCGCATCGGGAAGAGCCTTTTCGATCGCGGCCATGCCCATGGTACGGCCGGCAACATCAGCGTTCGTCTGACCGATCGCTCGGGCTATCTCATTACGCCCACCGATGCGTGCCTTGGATTCCTGGATGCGGAGCGGCTCGCACGGCTCGATGCGAACGGCCAGCAGGTCGAAGGCGATCGCGCCAGCAAAACGATGGCCCTGCACGCGCAGATTTACGCGGCTGCAACGAAATACGATCCTGGCGTCGCTTGCGTCATTCACACCCACAGCACCCACTGTGTCGCGCTGACGCTTTCATCGTGCGGAGAAGAGCTGCTCGCGGCGATCACGCCGTACTTCGTCATGCAGGTTGGTCACGTTCCGCTCGTCCCGTACGATCGCCCCGGGGCCCCTGCCGTTGCCACAGCTGTTGCCGACGCGATCAGGCGTTACGGCGAGCGCGGAACACCGATTCGCGCCGTCATGCTGGAACGGCTTGGTCCGAACGTGTGGCACGATACGCCAGCGTCCGCGATGGCAGTGCTCGAGGAGCTGGAGGAGACCGCGCGTCTCGTCTGCACCGGTGGCGCGCACATCGAGCCGCTCAGTGCTTCACAGATCGATCAACTGCGCCAGACCTTCGGCGCTCGCTGGTGAGGCCATGCCCAAATTTGCCGCGAACTTGTCAATGCTGTACCAGGAGTTGCCGTTTCTTGACCGCTTCGATGCGGCGGCGCGTGACGGATTCGAAGCGGTCGAATACTTGTTCCCCTATGCGTCTGGCGCCGACGAGATCGCAGCTCGGCTACGCAAAAACGGATTGCAGCAGGTGCTTTTTAACGCGCCGCCAGGAAACTGGGACGCGGGAGAGCGCGGCTTCGCGTGTCTACCGGGGCGCGATGATGAGTTTCATGCGGCTATCGACCAAGCGCTTCACTATGCGGAGGTCTTGCACTGCGCGCGGGTTCACGTAATGGCTGGATTGCGTCCACAAGGCGCCGATCGCGATGCGCTGCACAACGTATACGTCGATCGCCTACGCGGGGCGGCCAAGCTTGCGGCAAGCGCTGGTGTGACGCTCCTCCTCGAGCCCATCAACACACGCGATATTCCCGGCTACTTCCTCAACCGCCAAGATGAGGCGCACGCCATCGTCGAGGAGGTGGGTGCCGCAAATCTGAAGGTGCAGATGGACCTGTATCACTGCCAGGTCGTCGAAGGCGACGTGGCAATGAAAATCCGTCGTTACCTGCCGACCGGTAACGTCGGCCACGTCCAGATCGCCGGCGTTCCCGAGCGGCAGGAGCCAAACATCGGCGAGTTGAACTACCACTACCTGTTCGCAATCCTCGATGAATGCGGCTACGACGGCTGGGTGGGTTGCGAGTATCGACCCCGCGCGGGTACGGTCACTGGCGGCACCACTGCGGGTCTGGGATGGATGACTAACAGATCATGACGAGTGAGCCGTGGGTACCGCGCTGATCACCGGTGGAGGACGCGGAATCGGCTTTTCCTCTGCGGCGGCGCTGGCCGAAGCAGGCTTCGACCTCGCGGTTGTCAGTCTTGAGCCGGAGCCGGAGGTAGCGGGAGCACTCCGTGAGCTGCGCGCATACGGGAGAAAAGTGCTCTATTTTGCGCAGGACATCGCGAAGCTGGAGTTGCACGGGGCGTTGGTCGAAGCAATCCATCAACGAATCGGTCCGATCGATTGTCTCGTTAACAATGCAGGCGTCACTTCTCTTAGTCGCGGCGATATGCTGGAGCTTGGACCCGAGAGCTTCGACCGCTGCATAGAAGTCAATTTGCGGGGCACGTTCTTTCTGACCCAGGCGGTTGCCCGTGCAATGCTGGGCATGCCTGCGCCCAGTATGAACTATCGTTCGATCATCACGATCACGTCCGCCAACGCCGATGTCATCGGCGTGAACCGCGCCGACTACTGCATGACCAAGGCCGCGCTTTCGATGGCGAGCAAGCTATTCGCTGTTCGCCTTGCGACTGCTGGCATTCATGTGTTCGAGGTGCGCCCCGGCATCATTCGCACAGATATGACGGCGCCCGCAACGGAAAAATACGACCGCCTCATTGCCGACGACGGCGTGCCGTTGCGACGCTGGGGTGAACCACAAGACGTCGGCCAGACAGTCGCGACCGTCGCCTGCGGGCTGCTGCCCTTCGCAACCGGAGAAATCCTGAACGTAGGCGGCGGTCTGCATCTGCATCGCGTATGAGAGGGCTCGACGCGGCGCCTTTGGGCGGACGAATCGCTCCGTCTCGAGGCGTGATGGAGACCGCGCTGCACTCCGACAACGGCACGCCCATGCGCGGCAGTACGATGATCTCCACGCTGCAGTGGCTCGGCGTTGTTCCCTCCTTCAGTCGCCCGCACGTGTCCGACGACAACCCGTACTCGGAGGCGCTGTTTCGCACGCTGAAGCACACGCCAGCGTACCCGCGGCTGCCCTTTGCTGATCTCGCCTCCGCCCACCGCTGGGTGGCTCGTTTCGTCGAGTGGTACAACGGCACACACCGCCACAGCGCGATCCGGTACGTGACACCCGACCAGCGTCATAACGGGTACGAAAGGACGGTCCTCGCGCGTCGCCACGAATTGTACGAACGCGCGCGCCGTGCTAACCCGGAGCGCTGGAGTGGCTCGACGCGAAGCTGGTTGCCAGTCGGGCTTGTCCTTCTCAACCCCGAACGCGCTTCAGATCGGGCTGCTGCTTGACCGACGCGACAACAACCTTGACACCCACCGCCGGAATAAAGTGTTACCCCTCTCTCAGGAAGGGCAGTGCGGCCCGCAGCGATGCGGGCCGTTCTTTTTGCTCTGCAATTCCAGATTTCCTCCGCAAAATGTGGGTAACTCAGACACCAAGTAGCCGTTGCTGGATGCTTGGTTCAGTCGGGCAACAATCAGCCGAGAGCACGACAGGGTGATCCGGTGCCTGGTGTCCCTCATGGTTCGGTGTGGCTACAGGTTTGCCAGAAGAGTAAATTTCAGCCCGCCGACATCGTCACCGAAGTGAATCTTTACAGCCATCCGCCAGTGGCGTATAGTCGTTCATGCTTTTCATCGAGACTCCGACATTCACCAAGCAAATCACAGCGCTGCTACCGGATGACGCGTACAAGGAATTACAGAGTGCGTTAATGGCCAATCCGGACGCCGGGGACTTGATCAAGGGTGGTGGCGGAATTCGGAAATTGCGCTGGGGTCGGCCCGGCGGCGGCAAACGTGGCGGGATTCGCACTATATATTTCTGGCGCAAAGAACACGATCAGATCCTGATGCTTGTCGCTTACCCGAAATCGAGCAAAGACAATCTGACGGTCAAGGAAGCGACTGTGTTGCGTGATCTTGTAAAGGAACTATAAGTATGGACAAGGAACTGTTCAAGGACTTGGTGCAAAGCTTAAACGAGGCCCGCAGAATTGTGCGTGGCAAGAAGAAACCCTCGCGGGTCTTCGAGGTCAAGACACCGAACGTCAAGATGATTCGCGAGCGGACTGGATTGTCGCAGACGGAGTTTGCTCAGTTGCTCGGTGTGAAGTTGAAAACAATTCAGAATTGGGAACAGCATCGCCGGCAGCCGACCGGACCGGCGGTGGTCTTGCTGACCATTGTCGAGCGTGAGCCGGAGACGGCGTTGCGAGCCTTGCACGCGGCTTGATGTCGTCGAGCGGGCGAGAATTGCGTGTGGAACGGAACAACCGACGAGCGGCAGCTAGAGTGTTGTATCTACCCAATGCGCACCCGGCTCTGATGTAGGAATCGGGTCCGTGATTTGAACCTGCGAGCCTGACACCGTCGAGCAGTCTGCGTACTTTCTGTACGCGAAAAGTGAAAGCGCCCAGGCTTCGAGCGATGTACGCGTTGCGCACGTTTGAGCGGATCGGACGCGTCGATTCGAGAATATTGACGATTTTCGTGGAGTGAGGGAGGAAGAGAGCGAAGCGTCAGGACGTCAGCGAGGCGCCACCGCAGATCGTTAGCTCCTGGCCGGTGATCGCCGCCGCGGCGGGTGAAAGGAGGTACGCGACGAGCTCCGCGATTTCCGCAGGGTCGATCAGGCGGCCCAAGGGCGGCACGCGCGGGGCACTCGCGACGCGGGCGGGATCCTCGAGCATCGGCGTTCCAGTTGCCCCCGGCGCGACGACGTTGATCGTGACGCCCTTCGCCACGACCTCGCTCGCCCAGCTTCGCGCGAGCGCCACGAGCGCGGCCTTGGTCGCTGCGTACTGCGCGCGCCCGGGCATGCCATGCGCGACGCGGCTCCCAAGCAAGACGACACGGCCGCGACCGCGCTCGACCATAGGCGGGACGAGCACATCGGCGAGCCGCGTCGCCGCCTCGACGTGGATACGCCACATCGTGTCGCCTTCGGCGTGATCGAGGGCACCAACTCGTCCCACGCGCATCACGCCGGCCGCGTGGACGAGCGCGTCGATACGCGTTAGGGCGCGCGCGGCATCGGTCGTTTGTGCGCCATCGGTGAAATCGACGGTCACCGGGTGGAAGCGCCCATCCACCACCAGTGTGGGTGGCGAGCGGTCGAATCCGTGCACGACCGCGTCGAGCGCAAGGAGTCGCGCGGCGATCGCGCGACCGATCCCGCCACTGCTGCCGGTGACGACGACGTGCAGCCCGGCGAGCACCCCGCGGGCGAGGACGTCACTCGACACGTATGTTGGCTTCGGTGATGATCTTCTGCGACCGCGCCATGTCCTCCCGCTGGAAGTTCGCGAAGTCATTGCTGCTCCCGGGCGTGAGTACCAGACCCTGCGGGGCGAACTTGTCACGAATGTCGGCGGACGCGAGCGCCTTGTTCACTTCGCCGTTCAGCCGCGTTCGGATCTCGTCCGGCAGCTTCGCCGGCCCCCACAACCCGTACCAACTATAGAACTCGTAGCCAGGAATGGTTTCCGACACGGTCGCTACGTCCGGGAGGCTCGGCGCCCGTGTGGCGGACGTCACGGCGATGACGCGGAGTTGGCCCGCCTTGTGGTACTGCAGCGAGCCAAGGATCGGGTCGATGAAGCCGTCGATGCGGCCGCCGAGAAGATCCTGGAACGCAGGCGACGTGCCTTTGTATGGGACGACCGTGTAATTGATGCCACCCGCGCGCGCGAGCAACTCAGTGGCGAGATGGCCGGCCGAGCCGATCGAGCCCACGGCGAAGGTCGTTTTGTCGCCCCTCGATTTCGCGTATGCGATCAGCGACTTGATGTCGGTGACCGGCAGATCCTTGGCGATCGCGACCGACAGCGGCGCCTTGGCCACGAGCGAGATCGGTGTGAAGTCCTTCTCGATCCCGTACGGCACGTCCTTCATCGTCATCGGTGCAGTGACGAAGGTCGAGGCATTGAAGAGCAGCGTATACCCGTCGGGCGGGGCTTTGGCGACAACATCGCCGCCGATGATGCCGTTACCGCCCGGCCGGTTCTCGACGACAAACGGTTGGCCCATTTGGTCTCCGACCTTCTGCGCGAGCGCCCGGCCCAACGCGTCGAGAGTGCCCCCCGGCGGGAACGGAATGACCATCCGCACCGGCCGGTTGGGATAACCCTGGCTAATCGCGCTGCTCATGGTGAGTGACGCAACCCCTGCGAGTACGATACGCAGAAATGCAGAGCGCTTCATGGTGTCCTCCTGGTGGGGAATCGTTTCGTTGTCATCATATTCAGCGCGCCAGCAGGCCGGCCTGCGCGACGGCTGCACGCAGCGCGTCGAGCTCGCGCGCGTCCGGCTGCTCCGTCGGTGGGCGCACGTGGCCGCAGGCGAGCACGCCCGCGAGCACCATGCCGGCCTTCATCCGCGCGTGCGCCTCGCCGGTAGGCTCGCCACCGCCGTAGACCGCGTCCTTAAGCGGCGTGATGATGTCCTGGACAGCCATCGCGCGCTTCAGGTCGCCTGCCTTCACAGCGTCCCACAAATCGGCGACCAGCTGCGGAATAAACGTCGCGAAGCCGACGAGCGCGCCGTCGATGCCCTGCACCATGGATGCCAGCAGGTACTCGTCGTGGCAGGTGAGAATCGACTTCGTCGCATCGGCGTTGCGGATCGCCTCGATGTCGCGCGCGTACTTGTTCATGTCGCGCTGCCCGACCTTGAATGCCTGCACGTACGGCAGTCGCGCGAGGTCGGCCAGGAGCTGTGTCGAGTACGACGCCCGAGTCCACGCGGGATAAACGTGGCAGACAAGGTCGAGGGCAGGAGCCGCCCGGTGGATCGCGTCGAAGTACGCGAGTGCGTGGCGCGGCGTGCAACCGAACCGCAGCCAGTGGTGCGGCGGCATGACGTCAAGGGCGACGGCGCCGGCTTCGGCCGCCATGCGCCCATGTTCGGCCGCGTCGGCGAAACCCTCGCAAACAATCGACGAGATGACCGGCAGGCGTCCACGGAGCTCGTCGGCGACAATGCGCGTCACCGTTGCGCGCTCCGTCGGGGTGAGCGAGAACACCTCGCCGGTGTGGCCGTTGGTCATTACCGCGACGACGCCTGCGTGCCCGGCCAGCCACGACGCGAGCTTGCGCAGGGCGGGCTCGTCGATCCGATAGTCGGCGGTGAACGGGCAAGCGATCGCAGGGATGATGCCGCGGTAGTTGCTAATTGCGGGCATTGAGCTTCCTCGGGACCCGTGGGACACGGGTGGCATCATTTCCCTCGCCGGCCGGCCGGGTCCAATACTAAAATCGCATGGAACTATTCACTCCATACCGATGGGACCCGACAACCGTTCACTGGACCTCGATTGGCTCGAGGACTTTGTCGCGCTCGCCGAGACCGGTAACTTCTCGCGGGCCGCTGAAGCGCGCGCCATCGCGCAGCCGGCGTTCTCGCGCCACATTCGGTCGCTGGAGGAGTGGGTCGGCATTGACCTGATCGACCGTGGTACGCACCCCGTCGAGCTCAACGGCGCCGGCCGCACGTTCCTGCCGTTCGCGCGGGATGCTCTCGCTGGCCTCCAAGCGGCCCGAATCAAAGCGCGGCTCGCGCAGGACCAATCGGCCGCGAGCCTTCGCTTCGCGGTCACCCACGCCCTTTCAATTACGTTCTTCCCGCGCTGGTTTGGCGCGCTCGAAACGAACCTCCAGCATGGTCCGGTGCATACGCTATCCGACCACTCGCGTGCCTGCGAGGACCTGATGATCCAGCGGCGCGTGCAGTTTGTTCTTTGCTACGGCCGTTCCGACGTCCCGGGCCGTCTGGACGAAGGACGCTATCCGGTCGTCTGCCTTGGTACCGATGTCGTGCTACCGGTCGCGGCACCTGACGCCGCTGGCCGGCCGCTGTTCGAGTTCGGGCGAGGCGAGCTTGTGCCAGTCCTCGACTACAGCGACGCATCGGGTTTGGGCCGCATTCTGCGCGCGCTGTTTGCGAAGACGTCGGAGCGCGGCGCAGTATCGGAAGTGGCCGTCGTGTTCACAGCGCACAACGCGGTCCTGCTGAAGACAATGGCACTCGAGGGCCGCGGCATCGCGTGGCTGCCCGAATCGCTCGTCGCCGAAGAACTCGGAAGCGGCAGGCTCGTCGCAGCAGGGTCCGCGGCATCGCGCGTGCCGCTCGAGGTACGGCTATATCGCCAGAACGCAATCATGGCGCCGACAGCGGAGGCGTTGTGGGGCCTGGTCTCCGAACAGTCCGCCTCGTAAATCACTGGTCTACGTGAAAACTTGAGCCGTGTGTCATTTCTAATCCGCAAAAACGCTGTCAAAAAGTACTTTCTGAAGAGCGACCACTGGCAACAATGCCGCTTGCGCTCCGCGCCGGAATGTAATATTATGCGCGTCATATGAAACGAGCCGCCGGTAGATCCAAGGAAGCTACTCACGACCGCATCGTTGATGCCGCCGCGCGTGCCATCCGGCGCAGCGGCTACAACGGCACGGGCGTGGCCGACATCATGAAGGACGCCGGCCTGACGCACGGCGGCTTCTACGCCCATTTCCCATCGCGCGAGGCGATGCTCGCCGAGGCCGCCGATCGCGCCGGCAGTGAAAGCGTGGCCATGATGGAGCGCATCGCCGCCGCCTCGCCACCGCAGCGGGCACTCCAGGCCATGATGCAGGCCTATCTCTCGAAGGCGCACGTCGAAGGGGTTGAGAGCGGCTGCGCAACTGCCGCCCTCGGCTCGGAGATGCCACGCCAGGCACCGCAAGTAAGGCGCGCCGCCACTCGCCGCATCAAGGAGATGATCGACCTCGTCGCGCGCCAGTCGCCCGAGTGGGGGCGGCCAGGTGAACACGAGCGCGCCCTTGTCGCCGTCGCGACGATGGTCGGCGCACTGGTGCTGGCGCGCGCCGTCGACGACCCCAGACTTTCCAACGCACTGCGCAAGGCAGCGCTGAAGCATCTCGCTCTGACCCAGAGCTGACGCTACTTGGAACCAGCGTCTGCACACGTCCGCTCTTTTATATGACGTTCATCATATACGCACCATCGACGCGTCACTCTCCGACCCGACGGCCGCCACCGCAATTGCGTGCGTCACCAACACCACTGAAAGGCATTCCATGGAAATCAAAGGGTCCATCGCCCTCGTAACCGGCGCGTCATCAGGCATCGGCGAAGCCATCGCGAAGCGCCTCGCAACGGCGGGCTACAAGGTCTACGGCACCAGCAGGCGCGGCGCCCAGTCAGGCCAGCGGTCTTTCGCAATGCTGCCGCTCGACGTTACCAGCGACGAATCGGTCGAAGCCGCCGTGAAGGAACTCATTCGCCTGGAAGGCCGCATCGACCTGCTCGTGAACAACGCCGGATTCGGCGTTGCCCCCGCCGGAGCAGAAGAGAGCTCGATCGGCCAGGCAAAGGCAATATTTGAGACCAACTTCTTCGGGCTCATCCGCGTGACCCGTGCCGTCGTGCCGCACATGCGACGCCAGGGGAACGGCCGCATCATCAACATCGGCTCGGTGCTAGGTTTCCTTCCGATGCCTTACGGAGCGCTCTACGCCGCAACCAAGCATGCGGTTGAAGGCTATTCGGAGTCGCTCGATCATGAGTTGCGCACAAGAGGCATCCGGGTTTCGGTCATCGAGCCCGCCTACACGAAAACGCAGTTCGACGCGAACTTTCTGGCCCCCGATTCGAAGCTCGACGAGTATCGCGAAGTTCGCGCGCTCCTGGACAAGGTGCTCAAGGAGGTGATGGCGACTGCTGACGAGCCGACCGTCGTGGCCGACGTTGTGCTGGAAGCGGCCATCGCCGACCGCCCAAAACTTCGCTACGCGGCCGGCGGGCTCGCGAATCGTCTGCGGTTACTTCGCAGATTTGCGCCGGCTGGATTGGTGGACGCTGGCATTCGAAAGGATCTGCGGCTCGACGCACCGATAGCGTCGCTGCCTCGCACCCCGGTCCTGGAAAAGTAAGCGATCTCCTAACTCAGGGCACCGGGAGAGCAACATGAAAGCATTCATCGTCGATCGCTATGGAAGCGCAGATCGCGTGCGGGCCAGCGAAGTGCCAGACCCGGAAATGCGGGAGGATGATGTCCTGATCGAGATCCACGCTGCTGGTGTGAACCCACTGGATTCCAAGATCAGAGACGGAGCGTTCAAACTGCTCTTGCCCTATCGATTGCCGCTCATTCTCGGTAACGAGTTGGCAGGAGTCGTAATCCGAGTGGGATCTCGCGTGCGGCGATTCAAGCCCGGCGACGAGGTGTATGCACGACCTGACAAGAACCGAATCGGGACATTCGCGGAGTTCATCGCAGTAAGCGAAGATGACTTGGCGATCAAACCCAAGAGCCTGACGATGGAGGAAGCGGCTTCCATCCCCTTGGTCGGCTTGACCGCTTGGCAAGCGCTCATCGAAAAGGCGAAATTGAAGAAAGGGCAGAAGGTTCTGATCCACGCGGGCTCGGGTGGCGTGGGAACATTCGCAATTCAGCTCGCGAAGCATGTTGGTGCAACCGTGGCTACGACAACGAGTACGGCGAATATCGACTTGGTTAGGCGTCTTGGTGCCGACATCGTGATCGATTACAAGAAGGATTCGTTCGAAGAGTACCTGCGCGATTGCGATGTAGTTCTTAATAGTCTGGACGGGGAGACGCTCAAGAAGTCCCTCCAAGTGCTCAAACCCGGTGGAAATCTCATCTCTATCTCCGGTCCACCCGATCCCGAGTTTGCGAGGCACCTTGGATTGAGCCGGATACTTGAACTGGTGATGCGTCTTTTGAGCTTCCGGATCAGAAGACAAGCCAAGCGTCATCAGGTCAACTATTCCTTTCTCTTCATGAGAGCAAGCGGGGATCAGTTGCGACAGATCGGTGCTCTCATCGAGACGGGCGCCATACGCCCGGTCCTGGACCGGGTCTTCCCATTTGAATCGACCAAAGAGGCGATGGCTTACGTCGAGAAGGGACGGGCAAAAGGGAAAGTCGTCGTCAAGGTTCGATAGAAGAATTGCTTTCCCTAGAATCGAAGGCTGTGAGGATGTGTCCGCTACGAGTCGCGCGATCCCTTGAGGGACGCGGAAGCAGTGTCTCGGTGCGATGACTTTCTGCGCGGGGGCTACCGCAGGCTGCGCGAGTGGGCCCGGCTAGGTATGAAGCGGCTTTGACGGGCCCACCTCTCAGCGGGTCTGCTGGGGTGGTTACATAAATCACTCTCCGTCACCGCATTAGCACGCTCGCTTCGTACCTTTTAAAATCGGATCGACGTAAACTGCCGATTCGACAGGGAGGTGACTTGCGATATCGCGGCACGGCAATCGGTAAAAACGGAGGCGCCCGCTCAGCCCGCATCAGGTCGCGCTTGCGTCCTCACACCGATGTGCTAAAGCATCCTGGGGCCTTTGCGCTCAGGGTGGTCAAGAGCTTTGCCGCCAACCAGGGATACCTGCTGGCAGGCGCGATCGCCTACAACACGCTCCTGTCGATCCTTCCCCTGCTAATCCTGACCCTGATCGCGCTGACGCACTTCATCGATCAGGGTGCCCTGCTCGCTACGCTTGATCGCTATCTGGATCTGGTTGTGCCGGGGCAGTCTGATGCGATCATGCGGGAGCTCACGCAATTCCTCGACCACCGCAAGGTGGTCGGCTGGTTGCTGGTAATCACGCTGGTATTTTTCAGTGCAATCGCGTTCAAGGTCGTGGAGAACGCGATGTCGGTAATCTTTTACCATCGCGTACGTGTCCAACGGCGGCGTTTCTTCGTCTCAGCGCTGATTCCCTTCGGTTACATCGCGTGCCTGGGCTTCGGACTTCTCGCCGTCACATTCGTTGCGGGCGTACTGCAGGCGATGGAGCAAGACAGCATCGAGATCTTCGGACGCACGCAGTCGCTTGTCGGCATCTCCGGGTTCGTGCTTTATCTGATCGGCGTTGCAGGAGAGATCCTCGCACTTACCTCTATCTACATGGTGATGCCGGTGAAGCGCCCCTCGTGGCGCCTTGCGCTCATCGGCGGCGTTACTGCAGGGCTACTGTGGGAGCTGATGCGACACGTCTTGGTCTGGTTCTTCTCCACCCTCTCGCAGGTGAACATGGTTTACGGGTCTTTCGCGACGGCGATTGTCATTTTGCTGAGCCTGGAAGTGGCGGCGATTGTCCTGTTGCTCGGCGCTCAGGTGATAGCCGAGTACGACCGGAGCATGCGGGGGCTGCGCTGGACGGCGCAGCCGCTCAGAACGAGCTGATGGCTGAACGCCCGCCCTTGTGAAGTTGACGACGGCAAACCGAACGGTTCGCCGTCTTCCTTCGTACAGTAACAAGCGCGCAGTGCTTGACCGGGGTGCAGAGCGGTTGCGATGGTGCGTCCATTGACTCGCAGCGCATGGCGAGTCGCCGCAGGACGCG
Organism: uncultured beta proteobacterium; assembly: GCA_963726915.1. Taxonomy (GTDB): domain Bacteria; phylum Pseudomonadota; class Gammaproteobacteria; order Burkholderiales; family Casimicrobiaceae; genus PALSA-1003. Next base: position 43,832 of record CAVSEA010000024.1, on the reverse strand, counting down.
ACGCAGGATTTTCACCAAGCCGCAATTGTCGGACGATTCGATCCTTTGCGCCAGTACGACAGCTAGCGGTTTAGTATCCTAATTCTCATGCGTGGCATGGCGGGCACAATATCCCTCCTCGCGATTATTGTGATCGCTTTCGCCGTTGAGCTTGCGCGTGGTGCTTTGGGCAATGATGCGGTCCTGCTTAGCCTCGGGGCACTTCCCGACAGCGGGCCGCTACTTGGCGAATACTGGCGTCTCCTCAGTTTCGGTCTGCTTCATGCTGATCTTGACCACTTCCTCCTCAACGTAGCCTTCCTGCTCTGGGTGTGTCCCGAGGTGGAGCGCCGCGTCGGTCCCGTTGCTCTCCTCTCCCTCTTTTTCGCCGCATCGGTCCTCAGCGGTGTCGCCATCGTTCTCAAGCACGTTGTCGTACCGTCTGCCGGAACATCAGTTGGCGCGTCGGGCGGACTCTTCGGGCTTCTCGGTGCCGCGCTCGTTCTCGTCTACCGCATTCCACCAACCAACCCCGGTATACGTAGGGGGCTTTGGCTGACGCTCCTCGGTGGCATCGCCATGTCTTTTCTCCCCGGTGTCAGCATGGTAGGTCACGTCACCGGCCTTCTGGTCGGGGTTCCGGTGGCTCTTCTCGTCCGTTTACGTCTAGGCACTCGTTTAACCTGATGTGGCGTCGGCGTGCCTACGTGCGCGCTTCGCAGGCGGGTTGGATTGATTCGCGAGGAGTCTGGTTTTCAAGAGTCGCAATGGCCGGTTTGGTCGACAACGGTCCCTTACTCAAAGATCTCGTGTGGACTGGGTGATGGTGTCGCAATTCAGGATATTCTTGGTGTCCGATGCCGATCGGACCGAAAATGCCAGCCGGAGTACCGGGGCATCTGGCGCACGTGGTGGCGATCGTGAAGTTTCGCAACGGTTCGAACAGGTCTTGCAAAGGAGCGATGATGTTCGTTTTCGACTGGGTAGTGTCTGAAGTGATGCAGGCGCCCGTCACCTTCGATGGCAGCGTGACGGTGCCGATAGGCGATTTCCGCCGGCAGTCCGGACTGGAGGAAGACGCGGATTGGGTCCGCGATGCGAACTCCTGGGGCGCACGACAATCGCCGAAAGTGGAATTCGAGTTGACGCAAGACGGGACGGGCGTCGTTATCCGCAGAGAGGCTTAGTTCGGCCTGGAACGTCGCGGCTTGGTCTGGTTGCGGTCCGATGGCTGCCGCCAAGGGGATACGTGGGTCGTGGTCGCGGGCAACGACACCGGCCGTTCACTTCGGCCCAGAGAACGTCGGCCGTCGGCCAGCTCCGGCCGTCCGCGGTTGTCGCGGAAATTTCCCGGGAGCGGTCGTTCACGCCAACGCTACTTCGGCGTTCTCGCCCCCAACTCATCCCTGCGCGCGACGGTTACCGCCTTCGCGCCGGCCGCCCGATCTCCCCGTCGGCCCGCCCGCGTCAACCCCCGCTACGCTGGCCCAGCAGGCACCTCGTGGGGTTGGACTTCCTATCCGTTCAAGATAGCGACTCAGCGCCGGAATCGACTCGGTAGTCGTTGAAGGTCTGAGCGTTCGTCTCAGAATCAGGCAACGACGGTGCACACATTCGAGTTGTGTAACCTCTTGCCCTCTCGAGACAGAAAGCAACTCAACTTGCGTGCCTCCGTAGGTACTGTTGACCCTTGGCTGTCACAGTGACCGTACCTGCAACACCTTTCTCAGCATAACCTCCGACAATTAGAGCGTCGACGATTTCCCAATGTTCAAACCGTACGGAAATGCCTCTCGCGCACCGATCCAAGCATTCAAGTTGCTCGCGCGTTAGATGCGTCTTGATCAACGTGAGCCTTATCGACGGTTCTGCAATTGATACCGGTTCTGCTGGCGGACAATTTTCATCTGACGCCTCATTGTGATTAGCTCGATATTGCCATGCGCAAACGTGCGCTTAATGACCAGCAAATGAGCGGCACTTTTTTGGGTACGAACGAATTGTTATCAACAGCGCGCCGCGCGTGCTTGACGTGACGATGGGCATCAGAAATGGAAAGTCCCGATCTCTCGGGGCTCAATTCGGCCACAAGCAGTCGTGGCGTAGCTTCCTCGTTTGCGGACACTCATCGGTCTACTGCGACGCGGAGGCCCGACCGTCGGCGCGCAATGCATTGACGCGCGCCAACATCCCACCTTGATTAACACGCGTAATGACTCATTGAAGTCCTGCCTCGCGCCGTTCGGCCCGGGCGGCGCAAAGGCCTGCGACTTCAATGATGGAGGCTATGCGCACCTACTCACGCCATATTGTCGGGATGACAGGCGGCTATCGCTTGACCCGCGGAGTCCAAAGGCGGTAGCTTCGCCTTGCCGATGCTGGACAATCGCGGGGGAGACGAGATGCAGCGGAAAGCGGTGTCAGCCCGCGTCCTGGGGATCCCACTGTCGCTACTGCTTCGGGCGCACGAGGTGATTCGGTGATCAGCCGCCGGGCATTCGTCAGTGCCAGTGCGCTTGCGCTGGCGGGCAGAGCACTCCGCGTTCATGCGCAGCACAGCCGCGCCTTGCCACGCTTGGGCTTCCTCGTCGTGAACCGAACGGGCACGACGGAACCTCCGTTTCTTGGGGGACTGCGCGAGCTCGGCTACGTCGAGGGGCGCACGGTCGTCGTCGAGCGTCGCTCGGCTGACGGCGATTACGCAAAGCTCCCAGCGCTTGCGGCGGAGCTGGTCGATTTGAAGCCGGATATCATCGTGGCCTTCCTCACGCAACCGGCGGTCGCTGCCAAGGACGCCACGACTACCATCCCCATCGTGATGGTCGCCACGAGCGACCCGGTTGCCGCCGGCATCGTCGGCAATCTCTCGAGGCCGGGCGGGAACGTCACCGGCACGGCTGCGCAGCTCCACACGGTGGTGGGCAAGCAGATGGAGCTCGTGCGCCAGATGCTGCCACGCGCGGCGCGAGTCTGGGTCGTTTGGGATCCTGGCAACGCGGCCTTTCACCAGCACGCGCTCGGCGAGGCCCTGATCGCCGCGACAAGGCTCCGGCTCCTCGCACGTCCGGTCGAGGCGCGTACGCGTCAAGAACTCGAGTCCGTGTTTGCCGAGGCGGCATCCGACCGGCCCGATGCGGTGCTGGTTCTGCAGAATCCGATGCTGACGACCAACCGCACGCGCCTCGCGGAGCTGGCCACTTCCGGCCGCCTGCCGGTCTTCAGCGGCCTGCGGCTGCTGTGCGAGGCCGGCATTCTTGCGAGCTACGGGCCGAACCTCGACGTGCTCTCGCGACGCGCGGCCGTGCTGGTCGACAAGGTCCTGAAGGGGGCCAAGCCCGGCGACCTGGCGATCGAACTGCCGACGAATTACGAACTTGTCATCAACGCCAAGACCGCGAAGGCCCTGGGCCTCACGATCCCGCAATCGATGCTGCTGCGCGCGGACGAGGTGATTCAGTAACAAGACAACTGGGCGCTTAGCACGCACGTTCCGTCGTATGCGTCCCGCGACGGCGCAACAAGTGCTCGAGTGTCTGGTACCGGGCGATTTCCATTCGCTGCTCGTGAACCCGGCTCGTGCCGACAGCGCGTGCCGGACCAGGTAACGCGCACTGGACAATACCAGCCGCACCGCCCCGGTCGGAGGGTGTTCTATCGTCGCCGTGCGCCTCGCTCCATCGACTTTCCGCGTCGCCGGGATTTGCGCCCGTGCCCAATGCCGCGACGGTGACTATGACGCCATGCCGCTGGCGGCGTATGTCGAGCGAGATTTCGTGCGTACCTTTAGGGATCGGAAGGACTAGAGTACATTCGCGACACCGCCGCGGCTTTTGATTGTCGCGGCGATCGAGGCCAATGACCGCGTATCGTTTTCGTTCCTTCGAGCTGCAGCCGGATCAGCGGCAACTCCTCGTCGAGGGGCGCCCCATCGCTTTGGGCGCGCGGGCGTATGACGTCCTACTTGTCCTGGCCGAACGTGCGGGTCGGCTGGTCTCCAAGAACGAATTGCTCGAATTAGTGTGGCCCGGGCTCGTCGTCGAGGAGAACAACCTGCAGGTACAGATCAGCACACTGCGCAAGGTTCTCGGGCCACAGGTCATTTCGACGATTCCCGGGCGCGGCTATCGTTTGGCGCTCGCGCCAGACGACGCGTCACAGCCCGATCAGGCACCGTCAACTCCCGCGATGCCCGCGGACGATGACGATGCGGTGAGCGAGTCGCCCAGGCTGTACGGCCGAGACGACGATATCGCTGCCTTGAGCGACTCCGTACGCCGCCACGCCCTTGTCACGGTTGTCGGGCCTGCCGGGATCGGGAAAACGCGATTGGCGAAGGCCGTAACCCATCAATTGCGAATCGAGTTTCCGGATGGCGCGCACGTCGTCGACCTGGCACCTCTCGGCGACCCGGCCCTAGTCGTGGTAACCACCGCGCGCGCGCTCGGCCTCACGGCCGGCGACGAGCTTGCAGCACTTGACCTAACGGTGAAGGCGTTGGCCAGTCGGCGTCTCTTGCTCGTTCTCGACAATTGCGAGCACCTTCTCGATGCGCTGGACCGAATGGTCGCAGCACTGCGCACGGGTGCACCGAGCGTGCACATCCTGGCGACGAGTCAGGAGCTGCTTCGGCATCCGGACGAGCACGTCTATCGCCTCGGCACGCTGGCGGTTCCCGCGGAAGCGACCGTGGCAGCTACTCGCGACGCGGGAGCAGTCGAGTTGTTCGTCGCGCGCACACAGGCGGTCGAGCCGCAGTTCGTGCTTGGCGAAGACAACGTCGGCGCGATCGTTGAAATCTGCCGCCGGCTGGATGGAATCCCTTTGGCCCTGGAGCTTGCCGCAGCGCGCGTGCCGCTCCTCGGGGTCGAGGGCGTGCGCGAGCGACTCGACGAACGCTTCCGCCTGCTTACGGCCGGGTCGCGCCTGGCATTGCGGCGGCATCAGAAGCTGAGTGCGGCGCTCGAATGGAGTTACCAATTGCTTACGGAGGCTGAGCAGGCGGTATTCGACAGGCTCGGCGTGTTCGCTGGAAGCTTCTCGCTGCAGTGCGCGCAACGACTTGCCTCCGATGCTGCAATGGACGAGTGGGCGGTGCTCGATCACCTGGGCGCGCTCGTCGACAAGTCATTGGTTAGCGCTGACTCTGGCGCCTCCCCGCGATATAGAATGCTGGAGACAACTCGGGCGTTCGCACTACAGCGTCTCGCCGTGCGCGACGCGACGACGCAAACGATGCGCCGGCATGCGGAAGTGATGCTGGAGCTGTTCGAGGACTTCCACCGCGACATGCTTCGGAGTACGCCGCCGGCGAAGCGCGCCGCCCAGCTCGCGCCCGACATTGACAACCTCCGCGGCGCGTTGCGCTGGGCCAGCGAGTCGGGAGGCGATAGTCGCGTCGCCGTGGCGCTGCTCGGCGCGGTGGGGTCGGGCCAAGGCTATTTCCATTATGTCGTGAGCAAAGCCGAAGCGTCACGCTGGTGCGAAACGCTAAGACCGCTCGTCGACGACACGATTCCTGCTATGGACGCCGCGCGATTCTGGCTCGCCTGCGCCGAGCAGGGCGCGTCAATTTCGCCGCGTGCGGCAATTGAAGATGCCAACCGCGCTTTGCTCCTGTATCGCAACCTCGGTGACCGTCTGGGCGCCTATTTCGCGTGCAACATGGTGATGTACGCGTCGAGGCAAGGCGGGCACATGGAAGAGGCAAGACACGCGCTCGACGATGCGCTCGAGCTGCGCGATCCGGCGTGGCCGCCGTGGGTTCGCGCCCCCCTGGACAATATCGCCGGCATCGTGCTCTCGGATCTTGGCGCGGTGAGCGAAGCGCGCGCGCATCTTCTCGAGTATCTTGCGGCAAGCCGTCAGATGGGAAGCCTCGTCGACGAATGGACCGCACGTTCGATATTGGTCGACCTCGATATGCAGGAGGGCAAGGTGCAGCAGGCGGGCGCCGCGGCAAGTGAAATGCTGGCCGGCGCTCCAGTATCGCGAGAACATCTCGGTGACGGGAGGAATCTGCGCACCCTCGCGACCGCGCTCATGAGCGCCGGCCGGCTGGAGGAGGCGGACGCTCTTTATCGCGAGGCACTGTCGATGGTCAAGCGAAACTTCGGCGCAGGGGCCTACGTACTGTACGACGCGGCGACGTTGCTGGCGCTGCGCAACTGCTACGACGATTCGGCGCGCGTCTTCGCCTACGCGGAATCCTACTTTCAAGCCAAGGGATTCCGGCCGCGGCGTGTGGCAGTGCGCCTTCGCGAGCGCCTGCTCTCTCTATTGGCCGCGCAGCGTACGCCCGAGACCCTAGCGCAGCTCTTCGACGAAGGTCACCGACTCACCGACGACGAGGCGTGCGCGCTTGCGTTTCGTCCGGTGCAATGACGCGGGGATGGACTGGAACGGACGGAATGCAATCCGCGCACCAGGGGAACACCGCGACGGGGGCATGCCCAGACACACGCTGCGCGGTCGTGAGTACCTGAGCAAATGTCCGTTTCGATTGGAGACTATGACCGCTTTGGAGCACCCATTTCGTCGGCTCAGGGTCGATCTGCGACCTTCGACAATCAAACCGCTCGAGTTCAGCCTGAAGGTTGCTGACGGGCCAACTCGAGTCGTAGAGCATTACACTCTGAAGCATTGCAGAGGGCTGTTTCATACGCCGATCGCCGCGTGAGCGGGAATTCGCCATGCACAGGCAGTTGGTTCGAACCGGGAGGATGATGATGAAGGTCCCCATGCCGCGAAAGCGCGATCGTCGCTTCGTGTCCGCCCGAATGTTGTGGCGAGGCATCCCGATGGCGGCGACGCTGCTGCTCTGTGCGGCGCCACCGGCCACATCGTTCCCGATCTCCAACGGCACCGAATACGCGCTCTGGCCATCCACCCCACCCGGCTCGGCAGGCGTCAGCCTGACTGAAACGGTTAAGGACGACGGCAAGGATCCGGTCAACGATCCGCAGCGAATCATCAGCGGCATCGCGAGGCCCACGATCCGTGCGTTCATTCCGGCCAGGCCCAACGGTGCTGCGGCCGTGATCACGGCCGGCGGAGGCTACACGTCGCTCGTCATCGACAAGGAGGGGACCGATATCGCGAAGTGGCTCAACGGCATTGGCATCACGGCGTTCGTGCTGAAGAACCGGCTGCCGGGCGAAGGCCACGCCGACGGCAGCAACGTGCCGCTGCAGGACGGGCAGCGCGCGATCCGTCTCGTGCGCAGCAACGCGGCCGAATGGGGGATCGACCCGAAGCGGATCGGCATCGTCGGCCTCTCTTCCGGAGGCCACATGGCGTCGATGATCGGCACCAGCTACGACCGGAAAGTCTACGAGTCGGTCGATGCTGGCGATGCAATCAGCGCCCGTCCGGACTTCATGATCCTGGCGTATGGTCCGCACTCGAGCAACGCCCGCAAATATCTGCTCAATCCGGCGCAGGCGCCGGTGCCTCCACCGCAGAAGCAGGCGCTCTACGACGAGTATCCGACCGACCGGCAGGTGACCAAAGATACGCCGCCGGCCTTCCTGATGCATACCGACGAGGACAACCGCGTCGATCCGCGCAACAGCGTCCGCTTCTACATAGCATTGAAAGAAGCCGGCATCCCCGCGGAGTTGCACATCTTCAGGGACGGTCCGCATGGCGTTGCGATCCGGAATGCCAAAGGGCTGCCGGTCGCCGCCTGGACGACGCTTGCCGAAGAATGGTTGATCGCTTCCGGCGTGATCAAGAGACCATAGTGAGCACGATCGCATTGCACGATGGCAATTCGCCGCTTTTTGATCAAGTTCGGGCCAGCCGTGCTCTGCGGATCTGGATCCACAATCGAGCGTCAAGATGGTTCTGAACCGAGCTCCGCCACGAGCGCCGGTCACCTACCCGCCGGGCCCGTCGGTCATGATATGGCCCATAAGATCGCTGACATTGCGCTCCATGTCGTCCATGAGGTCGTAAAGTAGGTAGCGCAGGGCCAGCATGCCGACCAGCGTTTCGTGCTCGTCGAGGACGACCAGATGGCGGATGTGATGCTTGCGCATCAGCGCTGCGGCTGTGTCCACCGTGGTGTTCACGCTAACCGATAGCGCCGGACTCGTCATGATGTCCCGCACGCGCGTGGTATTGGGGTCGCCGCCGGTGGCGACGACCTTTTCCATCACGTCACGCTCAGTCACCACGCCGATGACCCCAGTCCCTTCGAGGACGGTCGCGGCACCGACGTGGCGTTCGGTCATCGCGCGCGCCGCCGAAATGACCGTATCCTCCGGTGCTACCGTCAAGGGTGGCTTGTTGCCTAGCCGAATCAGTCCCATGCCAGCTCCCCCTCGTGCAAGTTAACGAGCTATTTTAACCCCGTGATCAGCTCTCAGAACGTATGACTGGCTGCAATGGGTCGATGACCGCTGCGCCCGGCGAACCGAATGGTTGCAATCGGGTAGCGACCGCCGAACCGACGATCGCCCAACGTCTAGGGTGGAAGGTGTCGCTGCCTGCCTGCCTCACGCAGGATGCGCGCCGGGGCCTCGATGATGCCGTTGATGATGTGGTTGTCCCAGTGAACGATGCCAACCGTGAGGTTGGTAGGGCACACAGTCGCAAACGCATCGGACGCCCAATAGTTGGCGACAAACAGGAGGTCGCCGTGCGGAACGCAGCCGCCGCTGTCGCCGCCGTAGGGAATGACCAGCCAGCACAACGCCAATGACGAGCAGCGATCGGCATCAAGAGCACTGGATGACTCGCCCAGCCGGCACCACGGCAGCGCCGAAGGCAGACCGCAGGGCCCGAAATTCGTCGTGCCCGGCAGGTTGTTATACGAGACGTTCTCGAACAGCGTGACGTAGCGGCTGCCGCCATCGGTGTAGAACGTGTTGCCGCCCGCGGCCGGCCGCTTGCCCGAGGCCACGTTCCATGCGATCAGTTCGCCATCCGCGAGCGAACTGCCCTGCGCGCCCTGCGTGTAGATCGCGCCGCCGTCCCAGAGTTCGTTCAGGAACCCCTTGATCCGGTTGTGCACGATGCGGTTGCCGCGGCTCGTCGACGGCGTATCGTACTGGCCCCATTGCCCCCGCGTCGCGTTGGGCAATCCGGGAAAGCTTCCCTCGTCGAGCAGGCCCCAGCCCCAGCCGATGGCGATACCCGACCAAGGCACGTCGACGATGTCATTGTGGCTCACTGTGGTTCGCGTCGTGAACCCGACGTAAATGCCGGCGGCGTCGAGATATTCACGACCGATGCGGTGGACGAGATTGTTTGCGATTTCGTTATCGCGGGTCACCTGCGCGTCGAGCGTAGGATGATGGTCGTCCGCACCGACTCCGCCCAACTGGATGCCGGCCGACGAGATGTCTTCGAAGCGATTGTCCACGATTGCGTTGCGCTGGCTGCCGGTATCGAAGTCGAGCCCGACACCGCCCAGATGCACGAAGTCGTTGTTGTGGAACTCGATGTGGTGCGCATAGCGAAAGCGCAGGTTTCCCGGCGTGCGGGCCACGTGCTCGTCGTGTCCGATGACATTCGCCGGGTGGCCCTTGCCCACGAGGTGGAAACCGCTCTGGTCGGCCGCGTAGCCATCGGGGCCGCTCGGTTGCAGCCAAGTGGCGTAGGCGAAGATCAGTCCCTCGAAGCGCAGGTTCTGCACCGGACGATCCACTTCGCCGCGCCCTTCGATCAACGTCTCCAGCACGGGCAGCTCGACGATCGCGGTAGCGAGGTCCTCGTCAGCGCGCGGAATGTAATAGAGCCAGCCCGCTGTCGAATCCAGATACCACTCGCCGGGGCTATCAAGGAACTCGTAGGCGTTCTCAAAACGGCTCAGCAACCGGAAATTCCACAGCGCGGACTGACCCGGCGGCGCCTGAAAGACGTTAGCATTGACGCTCCTATGTCAAGTCGGGCGTGCCGATTCTGCCAAATCTGCCAGGATCAGCGGATACAACTCGCGAACAATATAACGCTTGAGGCAACGTTGAATCTCCTTGGGGGACAATCCCTCGGCAGTCCGGCGAGCGACGTATGCACGCGTCCGAGGATCGCTCCGCATACGAACCATCGAGATCGTCCACAGGGCATTGTTGGCGGCCCGATCGCCGCCCCGGTTGAGCCGGTGTCGGGTCGTCTTTCCCGAGGATGCTTCCAACGGACTTGCGCCGCAGAGCGCCGCCAACGCAGCCTCGCTGCGTAGCCGATCGGGATTGTCGCCCGCCGTTACCAATAACGTGGCCGCGGTTTGCGGTCCAACGCCAAATCGCGCGAGAAGCCGGCGGCCTGCCCGTTTGGTGAGCTCCGCTAGCGCGGCGTCAAGCTGATGGAGTTCTTTCGCCAGGCTCATCCAGCGTCTTGCAAGCAGGCGCAGCGTACTGGTTAGCGCCTTGAGCAGCGGTGTATCGCCCAGCGATTGCAGCCGAGCGCAACGGGCCACGCATTGTTCTGGTTTCACCTTCCAGAGCGTGGCGCGTATCGAATCGGGTGCCGTCACCAGCAGCGCCCGCAATTGATTGATAGCTTGGGTCTTTGCCTTCACCGCACTGCGCCTCGCCATACTCAGGGCCCGCATTGCTTCCACCACGCCCGACTGCGCTTTCGGGATGGCATTGGCTTCTCCGGCCAGTACTGCCCGAGCCGCACTTTCGGCGTCAGTGGGATCATTCTTGCCGCGCAACCGCCGCCGTGAACGATCTGGCCGGTTGATCTCGAGCACCTGTACGCCATGATCTTGCACCCGTCGCGCAAGCGCCGCGCCGTACGTTCCAGTGCCTTCAATTCCGGCGCGGGTGAAGCGACCAAATCCGCGTGCCCATTCGATCAGTTGTTCGTAGCCCAAAGCCGTCGTCGGGATGGATGTCGTCGCAACGACGCGGCCCACCACGTCGATCAGCACCGCCACATGCACGTCGAGGTGCGTGTCAACACCGAGAATTACTTCGCGCTCTTCAGCCGACTCATTCATTCGATCCTCCTGCATGCGTAGAGATGCATTGCCAACCCGTTCGCAGGACAGGACACTCACGGTGCAGAACAAAGCTCCTATCAGGTCACAGACGCGCGGCCCGGCAACGCTCGGGGAACGCCGGGCCGCAGTCGACAAGTCAACGCCAAGGCACGTTGGCCAATCCCAGCACGAGTCAGGCTGGGCCGGTCGTTCAACGTCATCGTATATTGAGTGTCCCAGCACGGATTGCCCATCGTGATGTCGGGTCCAACGATCGACACCACCGGACAGCGCATCATCTTCCACTGTGTGACCGTCACGGCCTCGATCTCGGCGGGGTTCGTCCAAAGCGGCATCGAATTTCCGGGCGACACGAAGCGGTAGCCGGCGACGGTACGCTCGAAATCGGCCGGATACGGGACGGTCTGCGCCCGAACCGCGCGCACGCCGTTCACGTAGAGCTGGCGCGTACGTTGCGGACCGACATACGCCCGCTGGATTCCGAGATGGGCGTCGTGCATCGACCACCCGCGGACGGGGATCGCTCCGGAAATCGTCGCACGTTCGCCCGGCGCCGCGCGGTAGGTGACCTCATGACCGTTCACGCCCGAGTCGCGCCAGTCGAGGACGAGCGGCTGCCCAAGGCGATAGGTGCCGGCGCGCAACGTGACAAACACGTCACACGAAACCCGGCGCCCGTCTGCGCGCACGGCTTCCTGCGCGCGCTGCACGGAACGAAACGGACGCGCTTGGTCACCCGCGGAGGCATCGTTTCCTTCCGGGGAGACCCAATACTCGATTTTGCAGGCAGCTGGGAGGCTGGCTGCGTGGCTTTCTATGGCGACGGCAAGACCCGCGCAGACTGCCGCGACGAGGACCAAACGCCGGTGCGCCCAAAATCCTGGTGTTGCATTAAATAAGTTGCGCGACACGCCTTCCCCGTCTTCGCATCATTTGTGACGGATGGCAAAGCATGAATCGGGCCATTGGCCTTGTGGCTAAGGTACGTGGCTTGGAACTGGCCCATCTCGGCCGCTCGCTCGCGCAGCACCGGATGCAACTGCGTGGTCTATTGAGGTCGGGCAACGGACGGCGAGAAGCGCGGTGTCAGTCGGTGAGAACGATGCTGCGCTTGGTGATGACTTCGCCCAGCCGCTGCCGCTCCTTGGTCATGTAGGCTCCGAACGCCGCCTGCGAATCGCCGGCCGGCGTCGCGCCTGTTGCCAGCACCTTCTCCTTTACGTCGGACTGGCTCATGACGTTGACGATCTCAGCATTCAATCTGCTCGCGAGTTCCGGCGGTGTGCCGACCGGCACCACGATGCCCCACGTCTGCGTGATCTCGTACCCGGGCACCGTTTCGGCGATCGTCGGCAGGTCGGGCAGGCTCGGATTGCGCTCGGCGCCGGTGGTAGCCAGCGCGCGTACGCGGCCACTTGTCATGTGCGCGCCCGCGGCGATCGGCGACGTGATGATGTATTGCGCGTTGCCCGCGATGACGTCGGTAAGCGCGGGTGCCGCACCCTTGTACGGAACGTGCACTACTTTGATGTCGGCCAGCAGGTTCAACATTTCGCCGGCCAGATGCGCCGGCGTACCCACGCCGGCCGAAGCGTAATTGAGCACGCCGGGCTTCTCCTTGGCGAGCTTGACGAGCTCGGCGATGTTCTTCGCCGGCAGCGCGTTGTTGACCACGAGGACGTTCGAAGCGGTCGCGATGCGCGAGATTGGGATGAAGTCCTTGACCGGGTCGTACGGTAGGTCCTTGCGCAGATTGGGAAGGATTGCGTAGATCGCCGTCGTCGTCAGCAGCAGCGTGTATCCGTCCGGCGCCGACTTGGCGGCCATATCCGCGCCGACTACGCCGCCCGCGCCCGCGCGGTTGTCGACGACCACTTGCTGGCCCAGATTTTCAGAAAGCTTCTGCGCAACCAGTCGGGCGAGCTGGTCGGGCGCCCCTCCTGCCGAATCGGCGACGATCAGCTTGACCGGACGGTTGGGATACGGCTGCGCACTTGCGCCAACGGCGCAGAGCGCGGACGCCATGAGCAGCAGGGCACCAAGATGTAGGGACTTCATGTCTCCTCCGTGACGGCGGCGCGATCGCGAAGAATACACGGCCGCGCGGTCGTGCGATACTTTCTCGCATGCGTGCCACCAACCTGCTCGTACTGATGTCCGACGAGCACAATCCAAAGTTCCTCGGGGCTGCCGGCCATCCATTCATCGCGACGCCGAACCTCGACGCACTCGCCGCACGGGGAACACGCTTCACGTCGGCATACACGACGTGCCCGATCTGCGTGCCGGCGCGGGCAGCGTTTGCCGTCGGCCGCTACGTTCACGACATCGGCTACTGGGACAACGCCGACGGTTACGAAGGTGCGATCCCGAGCTGGCACCACGCATTGCGCGACGCCGGGCATCGCGTCGTATCGATCGGCAAGCTGCATTTCCGCGGCCGTCAGGGCGACGACCACGGCTTCTCCGAGGAGATCGTGCCGATGCACATCATCGATGGCATCGGCGACGTCAAGGGCCTGGTCCGCGAGAACATTCCCAAGCGCAAGGGCGGCGACAAGATGGCCAGGCGCGCAGGGCCCGGAGAGTCCCCATACACGGTGTACGACCGCGACATCGCGTCGCGCGCGCAAATCTGGCTGCACGAGGAGGCGCCGAAGTGGCGCGACCGCCCGTGGGTACTGTTCGTGTCGTTCGTGAGCCCGCATTTCCCGCTCACCGCGCCGCCGCAGTGGTTCTACCGCTATTGGCAGCAGGACCTGCCGATGCCCAAGCTGTACGCGAAGGACGAGCGTCCGCATCACCCGTTCCTGGATACCTACGCGCATACGGTCGATTACGATGCTCATTTCACCTCGGAAGCCGACGTCAAACGCGCAATCGCAGGCTATTCCGGGCTCGTGTCGGCGATGGACGAGAACGTCGGCTACGTTCTGCGCGCGCTGCGCGACACTGGCCTCGAGCACGAAACGCGCGTCATCTACACCAGCGACCATGGCGACAATGTCGGCGCGCGCGGCCTGTGGGGCAAGTCCACGCTCTACGAGGAGTCGGCCGGCGTGCCGCTGATCCTTGCGGGTCCCGACGTTCCGCCCGGACGCGTCGTCGCCACGCCGGCATCGCACATCGACTGCGCGCCGACGATCCTCGAAGGCGCGGGGCTGCCGCCGCGCGTCGGCGGCCGCGCGCTGCCCGGCGCGTCGCTTTGCGCGCTGGCAAGTGGCGCGATGCCGCGGCGACCGGTGATCTCCGAGTACCACGCGACGGGCTCTGTCGCGGGCGCGTACATGTTGCGCTTCGGCCAGTGGAAGTACTGCCACTATGTCGGCGCGCGACCGCAGCTCTTCGATCTCGGCGCCGATCCGGAGGAGCTGGCTGATGTCGCAGATGACCGGCGATACACTGCAACGCTCGTCCAAGGCGAGCGCCTGCTGCGCGCCGCGCTCGATCCGGAAGCGACCGACGCGCGCGCGAAGCGGCGGCAGGCGGAACTGCTAACGCAATTCGGCGGGCGCGAGAAGGCGTTGGCACGTGGCGACCTGGGCTTCACGCCTGCGCCTGGCACTCCGGCCGAGATCAACTAGTAGCAAGCTGTCGCCTGTGCCTGGGGCACCAGCGCGCCCCTTCGTCGATGTGACCTTACCCGTAGACCCAGTGTTGCATGCTCTGTAGGCGAACCATTGCCGATTCGCTGCCAGGCCCCTGAAAAGCTAAACGCGTTAGACTGTCATTACACAGGGGTAATTCCAACCATATCAGCCGTTGACGTAGCGAGCTGAGCAGCGCATCTGGGCATGCGCGAAGTCGCTACTGTTACTGTAGCTGCGTAGCTATTTGTGGTCTGCCGGAGGTGGGAAAGTCGTGTATCAGTGTCGAGTTACACGCCGATTCGACGCGTCTCGCAGGACGATTTCGACGATCGTGGGCGTCCTCTATCGCCGCAGTGATACTTGCTGCGACCTTGTTCGCCTCGACCACATCGCACGCCGAACAACTGACGCAGTACGCTCACACAGCCTGGAGGGTGCAGGAGGGCGCCTTCACCGCCTCTCCGGTGTCGATCGCGCAAACGACCGATGGCTTCCTCTGGATAGGCACGCGCGACGGGCTTGTACGCTTCGACGGCGTTCGCTTCGAGTCGCGGGGCCGCGGTATTCCCGAACTTCAAACTTGCTGCGCTTGGGCTCTGCTGGGTGCGCGCGATGGCAGCCTGTGGCTGGGAACAAGCAGCGGTCTGGCGAAACTGCAAGGCGGCAAGCTTTCAGCGGTGACGAGCGGGGATGCTCGTTACAACGACATCATCGAAGACCGCAATGGTCGGATCTGGCTCGCAAGAACGCGTATTCGTGACGAGCGAGGGCCTCTGTGCGAAATCGAGGGCACCCGACTGCTGTGCCACGGTCAGCACGATGGGCTTGATTGTCGGGCCGCAAACACGCTCATCGAGGATCAGGGTGGGACAATCTGGATAGCCGACGCAGGCAGAGTATGCAGTTGGAAGGATGGAACTGGGGTCGCATATCCGGTACCCGCCGCCGACGCGGGTTGCAAACCCCTGGTCGATTCGTTGCTGGCGGACGTCGATCGCTCGATCTTGATCGGTTGCGATGTTGGTGTTCGCCGGCTCGAACGAGGAATTTTCGTCCCCTTTCAGCCGGCTTCCGCCGATGTTTCCAAGATCATGAAGATAAGGGGTGCGAAACTGCTTTACGACCGCGACGGCGGCTTGTGGGTTGGTACCCGGGAGGACGGGCTCTATCACCTGCAGAATGGGTTCGTGGATCATTTCGGGGTAGCAGATGGCTTGTCGGACGACAACGTCTCTACGTTATATGAGGATCGAGAGGGGAATGTCTGGGTTGTCACTCCCAACGGGCTCGATCGTTTCCATCGCCTTGGTGTTATCTCATTCTCGAGCAAACAGGGCCTTTCCGGAGTTGGGTCAGCGATACTCGCCTCGCGCGACGGGCTTACGTTGTGGACTGCGGGGCAGCAGGGACTTGCTGCAATGAGGGACGGCAAGGTCACCACCATCGCGGGCAAGGAGGGCTTGCCGGGACAGGTAACGGGTCTGATGCAAGACGCTCGGGGCGTTCTTTGGATGGGCATCGACCGGGATCTGTTTTCCTATTCGAATGGGCGCTTCACCAAGAAGGTTCGCAGCGACGGAACCTCAACAGGCATGGTCGTTGGAATGGCCGAGGATGCGCGCGGCGCGATATGGGTGCTCACCACCGCAAGAGACGGTCTATTGAGGTTGGATCCGACGACGGAAGTCGCTGAGGTGATGCCGAAGTCGCAGCCGTCGAACAGGATCGCCCGCAGTCCGAATGGTCTGGTCTATCTGCTTGCCTACCTGTCAGGTGAAATCTCCATTCTTCACGACGGCAACGTCTGGGAGGAGATCTTGCTACCGACGGGTCCGCGAACGGGTTCAAGCCTGCTTGCGTACGATGAAGAGTCTCTTTTCGTGGCCACGAGTCGAGGACTGCATCGGTGGGCTGACCGAAAGTGGTCTGGTCTCACGGCGAAGAATGGCCTTCCCTGCGAAGCAGTGCAGGATCTGATAACTGACGGCCAAGGCGGCCTTTGGCTTCACTTGGCCTGCGGATATGCGTTCATCGGCAAGAAGGACCTGGATGCGTGGGCGCGTGAGCCCGACATCCACCTCGACCTCAGGCTCTACGACGCGTCGGACGGCGCCCGTGCCGGACGGCAGCCCTTTGACCCGACACACGCCAGAACGGCGGACGGTCGCCTCTGGTTCGCGACCGGCTCGGTCCTGCAGATGATCGACGCAAAGAACATTCCCCGCAACGAGCTCGTGCCCCCGGTCCATATCCGGGGAATGGTCGCTGATCACAAGAGCGTTGACACGGCGGTGGATGGGGAGCTCCCGGCGTTGACGCGCGACCTGGAAATCCACTACGCGGCGCTAAGCTTTGTCTCGCCGGAAAAGGTGCGATATCGGTACCGGCTGTCGGGGATCGATCACGATTGGCAGGAGGCCGGGACTCGGCGTGAGGCGTTCTACATGAATCTGCCGCCGGGGCACTATCGGTTTCAAGTTATCGCGTGTAACAACCACGGTGTGTGGAACCAGCAAGGGGCCACGCTCGACTTCTCGATCGCGCCAGCCTATTACCAGACCAACTGGTTTCGCGCGCTGTGCGCCATGCTGCTCTTGCTTCTGGCGTGGGCAGGTTACCAGCTACGCATCCGTTGGTTGCATCGTCAGTTCGAAATGACGCTGGACGCGCGTGTTGCCGAGCGCACGCGCATCGCACGCGACCTGCACGACACCCTGTTGCAGAGCTTCCACGGGCTGCTGCTGCGGTTCCAGACCGCGCTCAACCTTCTGCCGGATCGTCCGGCCGAATCGAAGCAGGTCCTGGCAAGCGCCATCGACCAGGCAGCCGAGGCGATCACGGAGGGCCGCGACGCGTTGCAAGGACTGCGGACCTCGGCGACCGAGATGAACGATCTGGCCGATGCGATTCGTGCGCTTGGCGAGGAGCTGGCGAACGAGAACTCCAGCGAGAACGTTTTGCGGGTCGAGGTGCAGGGCGCGCCGCGGGCGCTGCATCCAATCGTGCGGGACGAGGTCTTCCGCATCGCCGGCGAGGCGTTGCGCAACGCCTTCCATCACTCCGGTGCAAAGCAGATCGAAGTCGAGCTGCGCTACGACGTGGGGGAGCTACGGGTGCGGGTGCGCGACGACGGCAAGGGGATCGACCCGGAGGTGTTGCGCGCGGAGGGACGGGAAGGGCACTTCGGCCTAAGCGGAATGCGGGAACGCGCGAAGCTCGCCGGCGGCAAGCTCACCGTCTGGAGCGGTCAGGATGCGGGAACCGAGGTGGAATTGAGTATTCCCGGGCCGCGCGCGTACAGCAGCTCTTCACCACCCCGATCGTGGCTTACGCAGAAGGTATCCGCGCCGAGCGATACTAGCGCTTCATGAGTGACAACCCCCAGCGTATTAGGATCCTCTGCGTCGACGACCACCCGGTCGTGCGGCAGGGCATCGCTGGGCTGCTCGCCGCGGAGCCCGACATGGCCCTCGTGGCAGAAGCAGCGAACGGACGCGAGGCGATTCAGCAGTTCCGCTCGCACCAGCCGGACGTTACGCTCATGGATCTGCAGATGCCCGAGATGGGCGGGCTCGACGCGATCGCCGCGATCCGGGGCGAGTTTTCCGAAGCGCGCATCATCGTGCTCACGACCTATGCCGGCGATGCGCAGGCGCTTCGCGCGTTGCAGGCCGGCGCTCGCGGCTACCTTCTGAAGAGCGCATTGCATAAAGAGCTCCTCGACACCATCCGCGCGGTGCACGCCGGGCGCAAGGCGCTCGCCGCGGACGTATCGTTCGAGCTGGCCGAGCACGCCACCGACGATGCGCTCACGCCGGCGGAAATACGCGTCCTGCGGCTGATCGCGCAGGGCAATGCTAACAAAGAGATCGCAAGGACGCTCGCGCTCAGCGAAGAGACGGTCAAGGGTCAGGTGCGAAACATCCTGTCGAAGCTTGACGCCAAGGACCGCACGCATGCCGCGATGATCGGACTCAAGCGCGGGATCATCCAGTTCTAGGCGGGCGTCTCGCCTCCTCGGTCTCACCCGGCCCCTGGGGCCCGAAACCAAAGGGGCATGGCCCGTCACTCTTTTGAGGGTTTCCGCGCCGTCGGGCCGTTCGTAGACTCGACGGGTGCGAAGACTTTTCTCGACGTTCGCCCATGGTGCCCCCGGCGCCGGGCTACTGCTAATGCGCCTGGTCGCAGGCGCCGCGCTGCTGTTTCACGGCGTCGCTGCTCTGGTCGCTGGAGTGGCCACCGTCCCGGTCACGTTCCACATTCTCTGCGCTGCCATGGGCGTGCTCCTGGTCGTCGGTCTGTGGACGCCGATCGTTGGCGTGCTGGCGGCAATCGGCGCGGCGCTGGACGGGTTCTTCAACCCCGCTGATGCAGGCTTCTACGCGTTACTCGCAACGCTCGCCGCTTCGCTTGCGCTGCTTGGGCCAGGGGCCTGGTCCCTCGATGCGCGCCTGTTCGGCTGGAGGCGCGTTGAAATCCGCAACGGCAAGGCCGACGGAAAGAGGCGCGAGCAACTCCCCTAATGAGGGTGTCGCGAGCGCCTTTCGGTGGGCGCCGCCTACTCTTCAGTGGTCGTACGGAACACCGATCGGGCCGCAAATCGACACTGAAGTGGGCTCGTGCGCGTTAGCCTCCGGCGCGATAGTGCCGACATGAGCAACCCTCGTTGCGGAGGTTAGAAATGAATGTTGCGAATGTCGTTCCGTTCAGCGCGCCTCACGCAGGCCACCGCGCAAAGAGTGAACACCCGGCTGTCCTGAACCCAGTACGCGTGCGCTTCGGCGCATTCGAGCTGGACGAGGCCAATGCCCTCCTGCTGCGCAACGGAAAGGCAGTCACTCTTGCGCCGAAGCCTTTCGCAGTGCTTTGCGCACTAACGAGCGCTCCAGGAAGCCTAGTGACGAAGAACGCGATGCTCGACCTCGTCTGGGGTCATCGCTTCGTCACGGAGTCGGTGCTCAAGACGGCCATCAGCGAAGTGCGTGCGGCGATCGGCGACGACCCGAAAGAGCCGCGCTACATCGAGACGGTGTCGAGGCGGGGCTATCGCTTCATCGCCGCCACGGCTGGCGCGTTATCGCAACGCGCGCCGGCCATCGAGCGTAACCTCGCGGCCGGGCGCGACCATCCCGCCCTGCTGGCGCTCACGGCATTGTGCCGCGGCGATGCCGCGGTCGCCGACCTCATCCGCGCGGTCGCCACCACGCTGGAGCGCGAGCTGCTTGTCCTCAACGAGTCCTAGTAGAGAGTGCCTCGCATGAAACCCTCCGAGCAACACCTAAGCGAAGTGTGTCGCCAACGTACCGAGGCGGTGGTCGCCCGCCATGTGCATGAACTATTCAAGCGCCTGCCGATGCTGTCGGGCTTCTGGTTGCGGTCCGACCTGAAGGTCGCGGAGCTCTCGATTTTCACTTGGTCCGGCTACAGCGCTGGCCGTGATCTGTACGAGGAAGTGATGCAGTCGCTCGTCGATCTCGCCGAGGAGCATCCCGAGGCGGTGCAACTCATGCGCGCGCGCACGTTCGCGCGCGCGGTGCACTGATGCTGCCGAAGACCTTTACCGTGTGCGCTGTCCCAAATTTCGATGCGCCGAGGCGCGAGGTAGGTTGCACGTCGCCACAGCCAATGTGCGCAACGGCGGACGAAGTGCGTTATGCCGACGAGTTGAGGCTTCGGTTAAGGCGCGATTGCAGCCCGATGCTGCGCAAAAGACGGGGCTGTGGTGTGTCGGCGCCGATTGATATATGAGTGGAACAAGCGAGCGCGGTGGGGGAGTGTCATGGTCGTGATGCCAAGATGTAGTCCCGAGTGCGGCACCGCTGGTGGCGAGCCTCATGTTCAACCATGTCCGCATGCGACGCATGCATTGAGCCGTCAGCCATTGGTGGACGGTAGCGGGAAAGGAGTGGTGCAATGATTTCCATTTGGTGGTTGTTAGCCGCATTCATCGGCGGTGGCTGGGCTGGCATGTTGCTCATGGCGCTGATGCAGATGTCGGCTGACCCGTCGGAGCAACCCGGGTGCGGGCTAGATCTCGATGGCACACCACTGCAAACGAATCAGGCTGGGGCGGTGGACGGTTTTAAGCATGTTCAGTTATTGCGCTGGTAATCGGTAAGTGCATCGTGAGGGGTGTTGGCGCCGAGTTGACATAAGTGGAACAGGTGGGCGCGGTAGGAGAGTGTCATGGTCGTGATGCCGAGATGTTGTCCCGAGTGCGGAGCCGCCGGCGGCGAGCCTCATGTTCAGCCGTGCTCGTTCCACCAACGGTATGAAGCAGCCTGCGGTCCCTTGTTCGCGTGGCTTGCGATCCTGCCCGCGGAATACGGGCGCCTGAAGGCGCGCGCGGCTGCCGACGCTGTTGCGCACGACGGATCGAGCGAGGCGGCATGATGCCGACGCACGCCAAGCGCGGCCAAATCCGTGCCCTATCGGCCCTGCTCGAGCACGCGCGTGCTCGCGTGATCAGTGCGCTCACGCTCTATCTCGCAGAGCCGTTCGAAGAATTTTCGACGCTCACGATCGCGGACCGTCAGGCGCTCGCCAGGGTGCTGCGCCGCGGGGATGTGCTGCGGCCGGTGGGCCTGGACGAGACCGACCGCGGCCGACTTGCCGAATCCGTACTGCGCTACATCGGCAGCGAATACGATTTTGCGCACGCATGGCTGCTCGCACGCAGCCTCCTCCTCCGGCGCTGGTGGGCGCGACTTCGCTCGGTTTCTACGACGATGGGGCGGAGCGCGACTCGCTTCATCTGCTCGAGCCTGATCGCACAGGCTTTCGCGCTGATCGGTCATGCCATCCTTCCCGCGGGTGGGAACGTCAGCGACCGGGAGGCCCATGACAAGTTCCTCGTGCCGGCCGACTTTGAGCGTGCGTCGGTTTTCGCGATCGTGTGGCCGGTGAATGTGCGCGAAGAGCAGACCTAGGCTCGAAATCGGGCTGATCTCCCCGAGCGCGATGAACTCGAACCTTTCTGACACCAATGTACGACCGCTTCCGCGACCCAGACCGGTAGGACTCGCGCTGCAGGGCGGCGGCTCTTGGGGTGCGTACACGTGGGGCGCGCTCGATGCGCTTCTTGCGAGTCGCAGCGTGGAGATCAGGCAGCTCAGCGGCACGAGTGCCGGTGCGATTAACGCCGCCATCGTCGCCGGCTCGCTCGCGAAGGGATCGCCCGCTCAGGCGCGGAAGGCGCTGCGCTCGTTTTGGCTGTCGATCGCGCATCCGGCCGCATCCGACATTGTTCGCAGCCTGTGGGGTCCGCTGGAGCGGCAATGGCGGAATTCCACGAACGACTTGTTGCTGACGAGCGGCATCATGTCTCTGTACGGCGCGAGCGCGCTCGCTATCAAGCCGCTGCGCGACGCGATCGCTAGGCACGTCGACATCGATGCGATACGCAGCAAGTCGGCGCCGGCGCTATTCGTGACCGTCACGAACGTGCGGAGCGGCCTGCCGCGTGTCATCTCGAATGCCGACCTGTCGGTGGACGCGCTGCTCGCCTCCGCTTGCCTGCCCGACTTGTTCCCCGCGGTGGATGCGGGTGCTAGGAGATGCGCGCAACGCGGAGGGGAGGTTCGCGCGGCTGCGACTTCACCGCATCGGACCGCGGCGGCTCGAACTGTTCGAGCAGGGAAATGGCATCGAGCGAGCGCGGGCCTGGCTTCAGCTGCCGCACAAAGAGGGTCTCATGGCTGGCAGGCATTTCATCGGCCGTCATGGCCGTGCCATCGGTGTACGCGAAACGCTCGAGATCGCCACCTTCTTCATCGATTCTAGAAAGCCGAAGATTCCTGTTGCGGCCAACCCCACGATCGTTCCCGACACCGCCGTGTCGATCCTGCAGGCGGTGTGACGACGACGATGCAGCCGGCTTGAGAGGTGAAGCACGCCGTTCGACATCCGAAGATCCTTCGAGCGAGAGCCGTTACGTCAAGCGTATCTTCGGCTGCACGAGCGCGTTGATTCGTTCGGTCGCCATTTCGCAACGGTCTTGCGCGCACGTGGGCCAAGTCGCGCCAGCTCTTCGACCTCGTTGCCCACCACAGCCGCCGCTTACAGAATCCCGACCGAATATCGACGTTTCATCCACGACTTCCGGCGCACGTCGGCGTTACGATGCGTCGTCACTGAAACGGATGGGTCTCCCGGTTGAATCGTCATGATCCGCCCCATTCAGTCGGAGAAGCACTTCGAATAGGAGTCAAAATGAAATCATATGCGCAACTAAATCAGTCGGTCGCCATTCACGCAGGCCACACGGCAATATTGTTTGGCGTCCTGTTTGGAATCATAGCAACGAGCGGATCTGCGCTGGCGCAGAGCGGCCCATACGATTGCAGCGGCGTCGAAGGTGTGGCCCTCAGCAATTGCCGAGCCCTCAATACAGCGGCTGCGAGCGGATTCGCGCGGCCGCAAAGCGCCCCAGGCGTGTCGGTCGGCGTTACTAGACCCGCGGCATACGAGTGCAGCGGCCTCGAAGGTGTGGCCCTCAGCCATTGCCGTGCCCTTAATGCGGCGACTGCGAGGAGAGCAACCGAGCAAACGGGCTCACCGAGAGGCGCCAGGAACAATTGCACCGACTTGACCGGCGCGGCATTGTCCAGTTGTCGAGACCTGAATGGCGAAGTCGTGCGAACTGTGCCGGTAGAATAATCTGAAATACTCGGCCGGCCATCTCGCCGAAGGCTGTGATCCGTTCGGTTTCAGTTCCGCTTGCGGAATCTTTTCACCGTTGACTCGTCGCGGCTGAGCGTTTTGTGTGCACGACCGTACCGTCGAGATTGAGTCCGCCGTAGACACCCTTCGCGCGCGAAAACGAGATGAGATCCGCGGTGACCGTCGACTTGGCGCCCGCACCCACTGGACCTGCGGCAATGCTGGCGTCCCCGACTGGGCTCCAGCGTAGCGGTCCGCACGCGGCTTGTCGTCAGCGAATGGTCGGCATTCCGTCGGCATCCATTGTTACCTCAGCAAGCCGTTTCCCGGGAACAGTTATGCGACTGCATCCGCTCGGCTTTCGAGGGAGGCGTGATTCATGCCGGCGACGTCCTCGCCCGGATGGATACGACCGGACTCGAGGCGCAACTGCACTCGGCGAAAAGTCCAGGTCACAAAGGCCGAGTCCGAAAAAACCGTGGCGGAGGTGCAGATCGTTCAAGCGCATCATCATTGGGAGCATGGAGCAGACGCGTAGGATTTTGATAGGCGAGCGGAATTCCGAGGTGGATCCACGCTTTCAAATGACGCCGCCGATGACATTGATGCTCATCGCGAGCACGGCAATGTTGAAAACGAAGCTGAGGATGCTGTGGGCCAGCGTCGTGCGCCGCATCTGCGCAGTCGTGACCGAGACATCCGAAACCTGCGACGTCATGCCCAGGACGAACGAGTAATACGCGAAATCAAAGTAGGCCGGCTGCTCGACTCCAGGGAAATTCAATCCCGCGGCCGGACCCTCGCGTACCGAAGCCGGCGCGTAGTAGCGGCGAGCGTAGTGAAACGCGAACACCGTCTGGATCAGCATCCAGGACAGCAGCAGCGCGGCGATTGCTAGCGCGACGTGAAGCGCCTTGGGCCAGAAGTCCAGCGACTTGACGTCGCCCATCACGAAGCCAATGGCGACGATGCTTGCGCACGCCGCATTCGTTACGAGCAGGAAGATGACATACGCGGCCTGATCGTACCTGGTCGCACGCCGACGAGTCAGGTTCGCGTCCGCGTGCAGGATCGTCAACCAATACAGGGTCAGGTAGGTCATGGACGCTGCGATCCATGTCACCAGCAGGCGGTTCGCGATGGGAACGACGGTTGGCCCGATGGAATACACCACGATGCCGACAGCAATGACGATCGCGAGCCGTCGCGGGGCAGACAAACGGATGGCCCATGGCTCGCGGTCCGAATCATTCATCAGGTTGCATGCCTTCAAACAAGGTGCCGGTACGGCGGATCCGCTGCTTCTTGGACGACATGTGGTTGACCATAGCGACGCTCCCGATTATTTCGGTCGTCCCCACGAGCCCGTGCTTAGATCCGATAGATGTGGCCATCCTCGACCCGCACACGGTCGCCGACCCGCAGGTTGAGGTCGCGCGTGTCTTCGACGATCAGCGAGCTCCCGGAATCGAGTCGCACGATGAAGCGGTATCGCGTCGGCTGCTGTTGCTTCTTCTCGATTTCGTTCCCGACGACGGCGCCGCCGATTGCGCCGGCGATGGTCGCCGCCGTGTTCCCGCGGCCGCTCCCGATCTGGTGGCCGATCACGCCGCCGGCGAGGCCGCCGATCAAGGTTCCGGCGTTGACAGGCTTGTCGACGGGCGCGCGATAGATCTCGATGGCCTCGACTTTGCCCTCGTCAGTGGGGACGGGGGATTCGGCCATCACCCCTCTGCCGGTGCCTGCTGCGAGCAGGCATACGGACATCCACAGACCTAACCGTTGAATGCATCGAGTCAGCATGTTCATTTTCCTTGCGTAGTGTTGTATTGAGTCGGTCAGCCCGAGGATCGTCGCAGCGACGCAAGCGAACAAGTCGCCAGCCTTGCGTCGATCGGATTCTTCGACAATGTCCGAACGTTCGTCGCGGTGCTCGGTAGGAGGGGGTGCTTCGACGCGTTGCGTCGGCAGCTCGCGAACGTCTTGCGGATGTCGGTGTTCGCGCTGTTCCTGTAATGGAACTCTTGCGCGTTGAGGATGCTGTTCGCGGGTGCCGAGCTTAGGAGAGGCTTGAAGTGTTTCAATGGTTAGGCTGTTTTGCGAGGGTCATGCGGCATACTTTAGCGCCCGCAATCCGGGGAGTCGTCAGCGAAACGTCTGCGTTGCGTGGAAATTCGGTAGAGATTGCGAGTGCCGTCGTCAGCGGAATCATGGCGAGCACGGTGGCCGCTGCGGTCAGCGCACCCGCGCGCTCAGCTATGGCACGGTGACGCCGACCGTGAGCATCGCTCCTGCGCCGCCGATGAAAACGAGTTCAGTGCAGAACCGGTTGAGACAGTAGCCCACCGACGGCACGATCGTCGGGGCAATCCCCGAACCGTTTAGGGGAATCTTGTTTTGATACTGGCCACGGTAGCCATGGACGAGGCCGGCCGTTAGCTTGAAATATAGACTCGAATGGCCGGAACCGGTAGCCACCGTACACATACTGCGACGCCTGGCCGTAGGAATTGTTGAACGCGCTCGCACCGACGAGCCATCGCTCCGTGACGTTCCATTCGACGACTATCGCATCCTGATGATCGTTGTGCCCGGCGTCGTCGCGATAGTGCCGAGTATAGACACTCGTTTCGAAATAAAACCGATCCGTTCGCCACGGTTCTGGCGCATCCCAGACAGAGGTCGTGGTTGATGGCGGTGCGGGCGTGGTCGATCGCGTCATGTCAGGGCTCGATGACGATGACTGTGCGTGCACGGTCCCTGTTGACGCAACGGCGGTGAGCATGACGAATGGGGCGATATGACATTGCAGTCGAGTTGCCACGATCAACGCGGTGCCGCTGGCGAATCGAGCAGCAAGCGTGACATGCAGCAAACCTTCGGCGTACCGAGTCGTCATTGGAAGCCCGCTGTGACGGAATACCGCGAGCATCGTGCGTTTTCCGTGAGCACGTACGCCTCGAACTCGGCGTACTCCCTGGTCTCGCGCAATGCCGGCGAGATGCTGCAGCAGCCGGCTTGCGACGCCCCGTCCCTGCCAGGCTTCTGCGACGGTGAAGCCTATCTCCGCCGTCTGGCCGAGCGCCGCGTAGCTGCCTTCGCCGACGATGAGTTCGTCGCGTCCGCTTGGCACGGTGGCCACCAGTCCCAAGTGGTTCCCGTGGCCCATTTCGTCGAGCCAACGGAGGTCGTCCTCGCTCAGGATTCTTTTCGGGTAGAAGAAGCGTGTGCGAATCGTCTGAGGCTGGAGATGAAGAAAGGCTTTGACAAGGCGCTCCTTGTCATCCGGGCGCATGGCCCGGATGGTCACCTCGTTGCCGTCCTTCAGCGCTTCCTTGACGAGATAGGCCGCTACATTCGACATGTGAGCCCTCAGACACCATGGCAGGGGAGCACGAAAAGCTCCGCCGCCAGGTCAACCATAGGTGTAGAAACCGCGGCCCGTCTTGCGACCGAGATAGCCCGCGGCGACCATCTCCTTGAGCAGCGGCGCCGGCCGGTACTTCGGATCGTTGAAATCGCGGTAGAACACGTCCATGACCGCGAGGAGCACGTCGAGGCCGATCAGGTCGGCAAGCGCGAGCGGTCCGATCGGATGGTTGCAGCCCAGCTTCATCCCGTCGTCGATCTCCTGCGCGCTCGCTATCCCTTCCGCGTACAGGAACACCGCCTCGTTGAGCATCGGGCACAAGAGGCGGTTCACGACGAACCCTGGAGAATTCCTCACCACGATCGGCGTCTTGCCGAGTCGCTTCGCCAGCGCGCTGGCGGCCTCAACGGTCGCGTCGTCGGTCTGCAAGCCGCGGATCACCTCGACCAGCGCCATCATCGGCACCGGGTTGAAGAAGTGCATGCCGATGAGGCGCTGAGGGCGCTTCGTCGCCGCGGCGAGCTTCGTGATCGAGATCGATGAGGTGTTGGTCGCCATGGTCGCCTCGGGCTTCGCGAACTCGTCGACTTGCTTGAGGATCTTCACCTTCAGCGCCTCGTTCTCGGTCGCGGCTTCGATGACAAAGTCGCACTTGCGGAGCGCGCCATAATCCGTCGTGCCGTCGATGCAGTTCAACGCGGCCTCTTTATCGGCGGCGGACAGCTTCTCCTTCTTCACCAGCCGATCGAGGCTCGACGACACGGCGTTGCGCCCGCGCGCGACCGCGGCCTCGTCGACGTCGATCATCGTGACCGAAAGCCCAACGACAGCGCACGCCTGCGCGATGCCGCTACCCATGGTGCCGGCGCCGATAACGCCGATTGTTTGCAGAGATGTCATTGTTTCCCCATCCAAAGTGTCATTCTCGTTCTCCTGAGCCCCCGGGCTGTTCGCGCCGTCTCGGATCTCTTCAAGCCATGATGTTCACGCCGCCGTCGACGTACAGCGTTGCACCGGACAGCCGGCGTGCGTAGGGCGTGGCAAGGAATGCGCAGGTGAAGCCGACGTCCATGATGTCGACCAGCTCGCCAATCGGCGCGCGCTGTGCGGCCTCGTTCAGGAGCAGATCGAAGTCCTTGAGCGAGGACGCCGCGCGCGTCTTGAGCGGCCCAGGCGAGATCGCGTGCACGCGTATGCCCTTGCCGCCGAGCTCGAAGGCGAGATAACGGCACGACGCCTCGAGCGCCGCTTTCACAGGGCCCATCACGTTGTAGTTCGGCACGACCTTGTTGGCTCCGTGATAGCTCATCGCGAACATGGATCCACCGTTCTTCATCAAGGGAGCCGCCAGCCGCGCCATGCGCACGAACGAATGGCAGGAGATGTCCATCGCCTGCTTGAAGCCCTCGGCCGAACAATCGATGAGCGGGCCCTGCAAGTCCTCCTTCGGCGCCCAGGCGAGCGAGTGGACAAGGATGTCGAGCTGGCCCCACTCCTTCGTGATCCTGTCGAACACCGCCTCGAGCATGCCCGGCGTGGCGACATCGAGCGGCATGAAGATCGGCGCGCCGAGCTCTTTGGCGAGCGGCTCGACGTAGGTCTTCGTCTTCTCGTTGACATAGGTGATCGCGAGCTCGGCGCCCAGCTCACGGAACGCCTTCGCGCATCCATAGGCAATCGAATACTGGTTCGCCACGCCGACGACGAGCGCTTTGGCGCCTTTGAGCACGGGCGGCGGAATTTCGATGGTCATGATCCTTGGTCTCCTAGATTTGCATCTGCGGCACCTGCGGCGGCACGACCAGGCTTGCCTCGGTCGCCGCGAGCACCTGCTGCACCGACACGCCGGGTGCGGTCTCGCGGAGCGTCGCGTGACCACCCTCGAACGAGATTGCCGCGAGCTCCGTGACCACCAGGTCGACAGCGCGCACCGAAGTCAGCGGCAGCGTGCATCGCTTGATGATCTTCGGTTTGCCCTTGGCGGTGTGCTGCATGGCGACCACCACGCGCTTCGCCCCGGTCACGAGGTCCATCGCGCCGCCCATGCCCGGAACCATCTTCCCCGGGATCATCCAGTTGGCGAGCTGTCCCCGCTCGTCGACCTGCAATCCTCCAAGCACTGTCATGTCGACGTGCCCCCCGCGGATCAGGCCGAACGACACGGCGCTGTCGAACGTGCAAGCCCCGGGTATCGCGCTGACGGGCCTGCCGCCCGCGTCGGTCAGGCGCGGTTGCGCCATACCCTCTTCGGGTATCGGGCCCGTACCGATCAGTCCGTTCTCGGACTGAAAGAAAATGTGCATGCCGGCCGGTACGTAATTCGCCACGAGCGTAGGAATGCCGATGCCGAGATTCACGAGCATAGCGTCGCGCAGCTCCAGCGCGATGCGCTTGGCAATGATGGTCTGAGGGTCCATGGTCATCGGGCAACGAGGTAATCGACGAGCGGCGCGGGCGTCATCACGTGGTCCGGAGAGATGATGCCCACCGGCACGATATGCTCCGCGTCGACGATGACCGTCTTCGCAGCCATGGCGATCACCGGATTGAAATTGCGCGCCGTCAGCGCGTACGTGAGGTTGCCGAAATAGTCGGCCAGAAACGCCTCCACCAGCGCGAAATCCGCGGCAAGCGGCGTTTCCAGCAGGTACTCGCGACCGTCGACCTCGAGCTTGCGCTTGCCTTGCTCCACGACGGTCCCGACGCCGGTGGGCGTGAGGATGCCTCCGAGGCCGTAGCCCGCCGCGCGGATACGCTCGATAAGCGTGCCCTGGGGGACCAGCTCGACCTCTATCTCTCCCGAGAGCATCTTCTGCTGCGTTTCGGGATTCAGCCCGATGTGGCTCGCGATCACCTTGCGAACGAGCTTTGCCGTGATGAGCTTGCCTATTCCTCTGCCGACCATCGCTGTGTCGTTGGCGATCACCGTCAGGTCGCGCTTGCCCTGCCGGACCAGTTCATCGATCAGGCGCTCCGGCGTGCCGACCCCCATGAAACCGCCGATCATCAGGCTCGCGCCGTCGGGAATCTTCGTCACCACGCCGTCGAGGGGTAGGGTCTGCATTGCGTTTCCTTCTGGAAGCCGAGTCGCGACGTCAGTCCGCCGCGCGGACATCCGTCCGGGCGAGCAGCGCCTGCGTGTGCCGCGCGATCATCAGCTCTTCGTTGGTCGGGATTACCCAGACCGAGACGCCGCTTGCCCCGGTACTGACGCGCGGACCGCCGGCTGCGTTTGCCGCCGCGTCGAGCTCGATCCCCAGCCAGCGAGCATCGCGGCACACCCGCTCGCGCAGGGCCGCGCTGTTCTCGCCGATCCCGGCCGTGAAGACGACGGCGTCCAGCCCGCCGAGCGCAGCCGCGAGCGAGCCCAGCTCGCGGCCGATTCGGTAAACGTAGAGGTCGATCGCGGCCTTCGCACCGGGCTTGTCGCTTTCGAGCAGGGCGCGCATGTCGCTGGAAATGCCCGATACGCCGAGCAGGCCCGACTGCTGATAGATGAGCTTCTCGATTCCGCGTGCGTCCATCTTGAGCTCGTCGAGAAGGTAGAGGATCACGCCCGGGTCCAAGCTGCCGCACCTTGTTCCCATCGGCAGGCCGTCGACCGCGGTGAAGCCCATCGTGCTCGCGACGCTGCGGCCGTTCGTCATCGCGCACATGCTGGAACCGTTGCCAAGATGCAGCACGACGACCCTGCCGGCGGCGGCTTTCGCGTCGTAGGTGGGCAAGGCCTGCGCGATGTACTCGTAGGAGAGCCCGTGGAATCCATAGCGTCTTACGCCGCGATCGGTGATCGACCGCGGCAGTGCAAATGCCTGTGCCACCTCGGGCTGGGCACGGTGGAATGCGGTGTCGAAGCAAGCGACCTGAGGCAGCTCCGGCGCGCGTCGCAGCAGGGCGCGGATCGGCGCCAGGTTGTGCGGCTGATGCAGAGGTGCGAGCGGAACGTACTTGTCCAACGCCGACAGCACCGTCGCGTCGACGCGAACCGGTTGGCTGTACTCGAGCCCGCCGTGAACGACGCGGTGTCCGATTCCCGTCAGGCGCTGCTTGCCGAGCTCCGCGCGCAGGAAGGCGACCAGATGATCGAGCGCGCCATCGTGCCCAAGCTTGACGCCGTCGCCCCAGGACTTCTCGCCCAGGATCTTCCCGTGCCGATCCTTGGCGACGAAACGCGGCGCGGTATGGAGACCTTCGGTTTGTCCGCGCACGGTCAGCTCGAGCGCGTTGCCACGCTCGGCGAAGAGCGAGAACTTCAGGCTGGAGGAGCCTGCATTGAGAACGGCGATCGCATCGGGCACGTCACGCCACCGCTTTCGTGCTCGCTTCGCGGCGAGCCTTCGCGACCAGCACGGCCACCGCACAGGACGCGAGACGCGTCAGCAGCGAGTCCGCCCGGCTCGTGAGGATGATGGGTACGCGCGCTCCGAGCACGATGCCCGCCGCGTCGGCGCCCGCGAGGAACGACAGGCTTTTCGCCAGCATGTTGCCGGCTTCGAGATCGGGGACGACCAACACGTTGGCGCGGCCTGCAACGGGGGATTCGATCTTCTTGATCTTGACCGACTCCAGGCTGATCGCATTGTCGAGCGCGAGCGGCCCGTCGAGAATCGCGCCGGTGATCTGCCCGCGGTCGGCCATCTTGCACAGCGCCCCGGCTTCCACGGTCGAGGGCACCTTCGGGTTGACGGTCTCCATCGCGGAGAGTATCGCCACACGCACCTCCGGGAACTGGAGCGCGTGCGCGAGATCGATCGCGTTCTGGATGATGTCGACCTTCTCTTCCAGCGTAGGTGCGATGTTCACCGCCGCATCGGTCACGATGAGCGGTTCCGCATAGCTGGGCACATCCATCACGAAGCAGTGGCTGACGCGGCGCGCGGTGCGCAGCCCTGAATCGCGTCGAACGACGGCGCCCATCAGTTCGTCGGTGTGCAGGCTCCCCTTCATCAGCGCCTCGGCCTTGCCCTCGCGGACGAGATCGACCGCCTTTTCGGCGGAGGCATGGCTGAAGGGCGCGTCGACGATTGGCAGCCCCGAGATGTCGATCTTGTTCTGCCTGGCCACTTCCTCGATGCGCGTGCGCGGGCCGACCAGGATCGGCGCGATGAGGCCCATCCGAGCCGCGTCGACCGCGCCCTGCAACGAGCTCTGGTCACACGGGTGCACGACCGCGGTTGGTGTCGGCGGCAGCGTCTTGCAATCGTCGACGAGGCGCTGATATTTCTCGTGGGCACGCGCCTTCCCGGGTTCGCGCGCCACCGCCGCCACGCCTGCCGTCGCCCGCTGCTTTTGCGCCGGCATGCTAGGCTGCTCCGGCGGACTTCTTCGCCAGCGCGACGCGCGGCTTCGCAATCGTGACCCGAGCACTGCCTGGGGTCAGCCGAGAACGGCGCCGCGACCCGGTCGGCCGGCGCTCCACGGCGCCGAGCACGCCGCGGATACGCGCGAGCATCGCTTTCTGCTCGGCCGAGGGCTGGATGCGTTGCACGCGCGGGTCGGCGAGCACGCGTTCCAGCAGCGTCAGCAGCCGATTCCGGTCTTTCCGATCGGCGACCAGCACAGGCAGCGTCTCGACTGCCTTTTCCGGTTCGTAGCGCGCGATGATCTCCTGTTCGCCGCCGATACGGCGCAGCTCGTCGGGCGCCAACTCTGGCAGGAACTCTCGGTACTCTTCGATCAGATCGTGTGCGAGCTGCAGCCTCGAAAGTGGAAGAGGCTTGTCCTCGTGCGCCATCAGGAAGGCGACACGCGCGAGTGCCTCGGGGTAGCCACCCTTGTCGATCGAAGCCAGCGCTTCCTTGACGAACGGAAGCTCACGGGGGTCGTCCACCGGCGGCGTGGCGGTTTCGATGCCCTTTTCGTTGTCGAGATAGAAGGCGAACAGGTTCGCGTAGACTTGGAAGAAGGCGGCTTCAGCCGCCGCGTCGCGCAGTGCGCGATAGCAATCCAGCGAAGCGCTTGTCAGCTCCGATACCGCCGACTCGAGCTTGCGGGCCGGATCTTCCGACCCGAGCGCCTGACGCTGTGCCTTCACTGCCTGCGCAGTCGGTGCGAGCCACCACAGCCAGGGATTGAGGTCCGAGATCGACCAGCGCTGCAAACGCAGTGGGTGAAACTCCCGCGAGAGCTTCGCGGCGTACTCGTTCGACAGTGCTTGTACCAGCGGGCGCCCGAAGAGCTCGTATGCGCGCTGATTGAACTCCGAGACCGCCTTCACGGCTTCGAAGGGTCGCTCATCGGCACGCTTGAAGCGATTCAAGCGCGCAATGATGTCTTCCAGACGCAACTCGACGAAGCTCACCTCGTACGCCGGTTTGCCGCTGCGATCCTTCTGCTCCGCGATCTGCATCCCGTACAGGCCCGGCGGCAGCGCCTCGATCGACTTCAGCACCGACGCGATCTGAGTTCCCTCCTTCTTCGCGACCTTGCCGGAGACGAAGATGCCGAGATGGCCGACGTCCTCGTGCATCAAGCCGACGATCACCTGCCCGCGGGCCTTGATCTCCTCGGTGCTGCCGTAAACGTCAGCAACCCAGTTGAAGGCCTGCTGCGGCGGCGTGATGTTGTCGCCCGCCGAAGCGAACAAGACGATCGGCACCTTGATGTCACGCAGGTCGAAACCTTTGCTCGGTCCCGCCTTCACGGCGCCGGACCACACCTTGTTGCCGACGAAGAGATTTTGCGTGATCCACTCGATCTCTTCGCGGTTCAGCAGGTAATAACCGCCCCACCAGCGCTCGAACTCGAGAAAGCGCGGCGCCTCGGTGTCGATGTTGGCGAACACCTGGTAGTACTTGCCCCAGAACGTATTGGCCGGGTTCAGGTTCTCGAAGTTCTGCACCAGATGCGCGCCGTCGAACTTGCCTGCGCCGAGGTCGGACGTGAGCGAAGCGAGCCAGGTGCCGCCCAGCAGCCCTCCGGAATAGCGCATCGGATTGTCTCCCTCGCCCTCGCTCCAGGCGCCGCCCCAGTAGGACATCGGCGCGCCGACGATCACGATCGGACCGGTGTCGTCGGGATTGGCAGCGGCCAGCATCATCGCGGCCCAGCCGGCCTGACAGTTGCCTACGATTCCCGGCTTCGGGGCATCCGGATGAAGCTCGCGCACGCGATGCACGAACTCGCGCTCGGCGTCGCACACGTCGAGCAGTGTTTGTCCCGGTTCGGGATTCGGGAAGAAGATGACGAAGTACACCGGATGCCCTTCGTGCAGCGCCACCCCGACCTGCGAATCGTCCTTGAAGCCGCCGATGCCCGGACCGTGACCTCCGCGCGGGTCGATGATCACGTACGGGCGGCGCTTGGCATCCACCGTGACGCCCTTGGGCGGAACGATGCGCAGCAGCGCGTAGTTGACCGGACGCTTGAACGAGCGCCCGTCCATCACGATCTCGTAGTCGAAGCGCAGCACCGGCGGCAATCCCTGGCGCTCGTGCTCGACGAAATTGTTGCCGCGTTGGCGCAGCATGTCCCAGAACAGGATGGAGCGCTGCGCGAAGTCGACGCCGTATCGCGCGCCATCGGCCCAGAGTTCCGACAGCGACGTTCGGATTCGTCGTCAACCCGGCGATCTGCTCCCGTGCCTGTTGCGCCCGCTCGTTGAAGCGCTCGAGCGCGAGGCTCGTGCGGGTCTTGCACCAGCTGCGCGACCTTCGCGGATACGTCGTGGCTCTGGGAAAGCTGTTCTAGCCAAATTGCTCATGGTGTCTTTCTTTCTTGATCGCTACCCATCGAACTGCGGTAGCAGGAATGGAGCTGTCGGGTCGAAGCTGCAGGGTGATGTCATGCGCTCAGGTTAGGGCCTCGCGCCTGCAGAGTCGTCAGCGAAACGTCTGCATTCGATGGGAATTCTGTCTGGATCCCTTTCCACGACGGCTCCCGCCGGGCTCGAGGGTCAGGCCCGAACGCTGCGCGGCGGGCCATCAAGCCCGACGACTCGCGGTCGAACGCCGGTCACCAACGGCGACGGAACCGCGACGTTTCGCTTAGGACTTAGATCAGCGCGGCGTCTAGCATGACTTGCAATGGCGCGATGCTAGCTCGCGGACAGGGCGGCGAAGCAGCCGAACGCTGCAGCATTCGACCGCGGCGGACACGCATGAACCAAGGAGCGAACCGCATGACATGCGACAACCGACCCGTGCTGCCGAAGGACGATGACCATAAAGCTGCCGCCAGGCTGGTTCTATGTCGCGTCGATCGTCGTCCTGTCGGCTTGGATCCTGCACAGCTTCCTTCAGGCTCTGCTGGCGGCGTGCGTGACTGCGATCGCCAGCTGGCCGCTCTACACACGGTTTGCGGCCCGTCTGCCACGGCGCATCGGCCGAAGCTCGAAATCGCTGATCTTCACGCTCGCGATGACGGTTTTCGTGCTGGCACCGTTGATGTTCGCGTTCGGCGCACTGCTCACCGAAGCGCACGCGCTGCTGTTGGAGATCGCCGCCGCGGACACGAAGGGAATTGCGGTTCCTCAGGGGCTGGAGAACGCGCCACTGATCGGGCCGTGGCTCGCCGCTCGTTGGCAAAGCTCAGCTCGCCTCGCCAGGCGCCCTTCTGACGTGGACGCAGCGGACCGACGCGACTGCGCTCCTTGCGTGGGCGCAGTCGCTCGGACAATTCATGGTGCGGCACGCGTTCATCATCGGATTCACGATCCTGCTGTTGTTCTTCCTATATCAGGACGGTGAATCGCTGGCGGAGGGTTTCAGGCGAGTCCTTCGTCGTCGCATAGGCGAGCAACGCCGACGGTTATGTCGACCTCGCCACGCGGGCCGTGCGCGCCTCGGTGAACAGCATGCTGGTCGTGGCCCTTTTCGATGGCTTCGCAAGCGGTGTCGCGTATGCGATCGTCGGCGTGCCGCACGCCGCCGTGTGGGCCGCGGTTACCGGTTTGCTCGCGCTGGTCCCGTTCCTTGGATATGTGGCGGTCGGTGCGTTGACGTTGCAACTCGCGATGACGGTCACCACCACGCCACCGGTTCTCGCGTTCGGGCTGGGCTGCTTCATCCTGTTGTGTGGCGACAAGGTCGTTCGGCCGGTAGTCGCGCGTAACGGGCTTCGCTTGCGCTTCGTCTGGGTCCTCATGGGGTGCCTTGGCGGTTTCGAGGTGCTTGGGCTTGTCGGTCTGGTGATCGGTCCGGTGGTGCTTACCCTCGCAAGGGAACTGTGGGAGCAGCGTGTTCGCGATCTCGCTGCGGCCGATGTCGCCGACTCAAAGTCCCAGGTGAGCCGGGGCGCGTGACAGGGTATGGGCGCGTCGCGGGCGTGGACGCCATCATTGCGCCGGCACGCGCCAGAAAGGCCCCGCGATTTGTTCGAGGGGCCGGCCAGGCTCGTTAGGCCGCAGACCGTATCGCAGCATCGCAATGAGGTCGGCGCTCACCTGCGGATTGGAAATGAAGTAGCTGTGGCCGAAGAAGTCTGTTGTTCCGCGGACCTGGATGATGTCGACCGCGCGCAACAAATCGATCGCTTCGATCTGGTCAGCGGTGAATGCCGTCGCGACGATCCGCCCGAGCCGGGCGATGCTGCCGGACAGCCAACTCGCCGTCGCAAGCGCCTTGTCGTCGGGCGAAACGTAGAGGGTGACCCTGAGGCCAGGTGAAGGGGGGATGAGGGCGCCCGGGTCCGCTTTCCCGCCGAACGGCAAGTCAGGGTCGGAGAAAACTTTGAAGATCTTGGTCAGCGCGACGTCGCCATCAAGGTCCGGAGCGACGAGAACAACGTTGCCGATGTGAAACTCGCGATCCAGTGAGCTCTGGAGCGTATAGGCTTCGACGCTGAGCTCGGCCAGCGCCGATGCGAGCGTGTCCGTGCCGCGGCTATGCGCGATGAGATGGATACGCTCCACGCCCGGCGTCCGGCCGACGATCCGGATCACCTTTAACAGGTCCTCGACCGCGTATTCGGCCGACTCCCGGTCAAAGTCGTAGCCGAACAGTATGCCGCGCGATCCGCCAGCAGGCCACGAGAAGATGCCGCACACGAAGTCCCGTCCCAGGAAATGGCACAGCTCGCCCATCGTCAGCGCGGCACTCTCGAAGCTGCTGTGGTAGCCGTGCACGAACAGCACGACTTCCTTGCGGCGCGCGATCGCGAGCCGCCTCGCAATCTCGGCTTGTAGCTGCTGCTTCGCCTTTTCGTACGCTTCGACGACGGCGGGTACACGTCTTATGCCATCCGGAGCGACAGCGACTTCATAGGGTATGGCCGGAAAGCGACCGAGCTCCGTGGTCGGCCCGAGCTCGAGCTGCAGTGGAGTCGACGCGTTGCGTCGCGGTGCTTTCCTTGACCAGCACGTCCCAGGAGACGTGTTCGCCGAACTCGATCATCGTCGATCCGAACGCCATCGAACGCGATCGGGCCGCGGTATACGGCAAGCCGTCGCCTTGCTCTGCCGGTGCGCGATCGGTGATGAACAACAGATCGAGCGGCGGCCGGCGACCGTCGGTCGACAACTCGGTGAAAAGTGGCTTGGCATTCGCCCCTGTGTAAAGCACCGGAGTAGGCATCATCGTGCGGTTCGTCGCGCAACCCGTCAGGACGAAGGCGATGGCGGCGATGACGATGGCCGATCGCGCTCCGGGGGAGGGCGTCCTTGCCATGCATCTCCGAGCAAGCTTGATCATGGCCGCGAAGCAAATCGATCGAGGTTCGGCTTTCCGCCGCGTACTGAACGCTAACCCGAGGCCCGGCCGCGCAGCCCGGCAAGCCTGCTCGCGCTTCAGGAATGCCGAGTCGCTGCCGAGGATCAGTCGCACCAGATCCTCGAGAACGGGCTCCTCGATGGCGGTGCTCGGGAACTCCAGCGTGACGCGCTCGAGGCGATCGACGTTGACGAGGGCCACGGTCACGACCCCCGTCCGATAGTCGGCACGAAACGAGACCCGCGCCGGGATCACGGGCGGGACCGAAAAGATGCATTTGCGCAGCGTGCTGTCGGGACCTTCCACGCGGCGGCAAGTGTATTGCAGCCCGAACGCATCGAGGGTCTTCTCGGCGAACGAGACCCACCCGGGGACCACCTCGATCGACAGAGGCTTGGCGGCCGATACCTCGTAGTAGACGTCGATCCCCTCGAGCACCGGGAAGCCGCGGATGCGGCGCTCGTGCTGACCGACCGAACCGTGGGCGAACCGCGGCGCATCGAATGCGTAGCCATAGCCGAGGTCGAACCGGTGTTCGATCGGGGGCTTCAGGCCGTTGAGATAGGCGATCGCCTTTTCCAGCCAGCGAAAAGCCTCGCGCAGCCGTCCATCGATCGCCTGGAAGCTCTCGACGTCGCCGTGGTCGTCGGTCGATTCCGGCAGCGCCTCGTATCGAACGCGCAACTCG
Source organism: uncultured beta proteobacterium (assembly GCA_963726915.1). Lineage (GTDB taxonomy): Bacteria > Pseudomonadota > Gammaproteobacteria > Burkholderiales > Casimicrobiaceae > PALSA-1003. The sequence goes on along the minus strand of CAVSEA010000024.1, from coordinate 5,947 downwards.
TCGAGCAGCGAAGCAGGGTTGTTCATCGCGCTCTCTCTCCGGCCCGTCATTGCAGGTTCGCAACGATGCGGCCGTCGATCTTGCCGTCTTCCATGCGCGCGAAGATGTCGTTGATGTTCTCCAGATTGTCCCAGGAGAAGTGGGCGGAGACCGCTCCGCTGCCGGCGAAGCCCAGCGCCTCTTCCAGATCCTGACGCGTTCCGACGATGGAGCCGCGCACGGTGATGCGCTTGAGAACCATGTTGAAGATCGGCAGCGACATCTTGCCGGGCGGCAGACCGACCAGCGCCATCGTGCCGCGCGACCGCAGCATGTCGAAAGCCTGTTCGAATGCCTTCGGTGACACGGCCGTGACGAGTGCACCGTGGGCGCCACGGGTCAGTTTTTGCATCTCGGCCGCGACGTCCCCGGCACGCGCGTCGAGTGCGATCTCGGCACCGAGTGACTTGGCGAGCTCGAGCTTATCGGGATGCACGTCGACGGCGGCGACGTGCATGCCCATCGCCTTGGCGTATTGGACCGCCATGTGGCCGAGGCCGCCGATCCCCGAGATCACCACCCATTCGCCGGGCCTCACCTCCGTCTCCCTGAGACCCTTGTAGACGGTCACTCCGGCGCACAGGATCGGAGCCGCCGGACCCCATTCGAGATTGTCCGGCAGACGACCAACATAGGCTGGATCGGCTAGCGCATATTCCGCGAAGCTGCCGTTCACGGAGTAGCCGCTGTTCAACTGGGAGCCGCACAACGTCTCCCACCCGGTCCGGCAGTATGAGCAGTGCCCGCAGGCCGTATGCAGCCACGGAATTCCGACCCGATCGCCCTCCTTGACGCCGCGGACGGCACGGCCGATCGCGGCCACCGTTCCCACGCCTTCGTGGCCAGGGATGAAGGGCGGTCTTGGCTTGACGGGCCAATCGCCCTTCACCGCGTGGAGGTCCGTGTGGCAGATCCCGGTCGCCGCGATGCGAACGAGGATCTGGTTCTCGTTCGGCTGCGGAACAGGCACCTCCTCGAGTGTCGAGCGGCTTTCCGAGTTCGCGGACGACGGCTGCTTTCATCGTGTTGCCCATCGATTCTCTCCTCTTGTATCGAGCGCCTGTCACGGCGCGTTGATCTGCAAGCACGCGGGTCGTTCCAATCGACCGTGGGCCTCGTTTATCGGTGCTTCATGCCGGGGCGGCGGCCGCCGATGGCATCGGATTCGGCGCAGCAGCGCGCCCGATCCTGAACCACGCCGCGTAAAGAGCCGGCACGAAGAAGATCGTCAGCACGGTCGCAACCGTCAGTCCGCCCATGATCGCGATCGCCATGGGACCCCAGAACACGCTGCGCGTGAGCGGGATCATCGCCAGCACGGTGGCCGCCGCGGTCAGCGCCACCGGACGGGTCCGGTGCACGGCCGCTTCGAGCACGGCATTCCAGGGAGCCAGGCCCTCGGCCATTTCGGCCTGCACCTGGTCGATCAGGATTACCGCGTTGCGCATGATCATCCCGCACAGCGCGGTGACGCCGAGAATCGCGACGAAGCCGAGCGGCGCCTGGAAAACGAGCAGCGCGGCGACGACGCCGATGAGTCCGAGCGGTGCCGTCAGGAACACCATGAACATAAGCGAGAAGCTCTGGAGCTGCAGCATCAGGATCGTCAGGATCGTGACGACCATCACCGGGAAGACCGCCATCAGCGCGCGGTTGGCGGTGTCGCTTTCTTCGACGGCGCCGCCGACATCGATGCGATAGCCGAAAGGCAGCTTCGCTTCGATGTTCTTCAGCATCGGACGGATCTCCTGCGTCGCCGACACGCCCTGCTCGCCGTCCTTGACGTCCGCGCGCACGGTGATCGCCATGTCGCGGTTGCGCCGCCACAGCACCGGCTCTTCGAGCTCGTACCGTACGCGCGCAACCTGCGACAGCGGTACGACAGTCCCCTCACGGGTATAGAGATTGACGTCCTTCAGGGTGTCGACGTCGAGGCGCTCGGACGGAACCGCACGAGCGACGATGTCGATCAGGTCTTCGTGCTCGCGCAGTTGCGACATCGTTGCGCCATTCATCACGGTCTGGGTCACGAAGGCCACGTCGGCCGGCGCCAAGCCGAGCGCACGCGCCTTGTCCTGGTCGAGGTCGACTCTCAGCGTGCGAACCGGATCGTTCCAGTCGAGCTGCACATCGCGCACCTTCGGACTCGAAGCGACCACCGCTTCGACCTCACGCGCGATCGAACGAACCTTCTGCGTATCCGGACCGACGACACGGAACTGGACCGGGAAGCCGACCGGCGGGCCGAGCTCGAGACGCGTGACGCGGACCCAAACCTCCGGGAATGCCTCGTTGACGCCCGCCATCAGGCGTGAGCGCACGCGTTCACGCGCCTGCATGTCCTTCGTCATGACGATGAAGACGGCGTAGCCCGGGTTCGGCAGCTCCGGATTGAGCGAGAGATAGAAGCGCGGCTGGCCGGCGCCCGTATACGCGGTGAAGAAGCGCACTTCCTCGTCCTGCTTCAGCATCGACCTCCATCTTCTTCACCTGCTCGGTCGTCGCGGCGAACGAAGCGCCTTCCTTCAGTCGCAGCTCGACGACGAGCTCGGGCCGCGAGCTGTTGGGGAAGAACTGCTGCGGCACGAACCTGGCTCCGACAACCGCGACGGCCAGTGCGGCGACGGTGGCGCCGATGACCCACCAGCGCCGCGCGATGGCGAAGTCGATCCACCCGCGTAGCTTGCGATAGAAGGGCGTGTCGTACGGGTCGGCGCCGTGCTGATGCGTGCCGAAGTCCTTTGGCAGCATGTTGACGGCGAGGTAGGGCGTGATGATCCCGGAGACGACCCACGAGAGCAGCACGGCCGTACCGACAATCCAGAAAATGCCGCCTGCGTATTCGCCGGTGGTCGATTTGGAGAAGCCGATCGGCATGAACGCGGCGACGGTGATGAGCGCACCGGTCAGCCGCGGCATCGCGGTCGCGGCGTACGAGAAGGCGGCCGCTTTCACGCGATCCCAGCCCGATTCCATCTTTACGACCATCATCTCTACGGCGATGATGCCGTCGTCCACCAGCAGTCCGAGCGCGATGATCAGGGATCCGAGCGACACGCGCTCGAGGTTCCAGCCCATTGCGAGCATCACCAGCGCGACGACGCCGAGCACGATCGGCACCGAGAGCCCGACGACGATACCCGTCCGCCAGCCGAGACTGATCAGACAGACCGCGAGCACGATCGCGAGCGCTTCCATCAGCGAGCGCTCGAATTCCCAGATGGATTCGCTGACGACCGTCGGCTGATCGGCCACCCGCTCGAGCTCCACGCCATGCGGCAATTCCGCCTGCACGTTGGCGACGGCCGTGTCGATCGCCTTGCCGAACTCGACGATGTTTCCATCGTTGGTCATTGTGATGCCGAGCATCAGAACCTGCTGCCCGTTGTGGCGCACCGTGTAAGTGGGGGGGTCTTCGTATCCACGGGTGATCGTCGTGAAATCGCCCAGCTTGATCAGCCGTCCCCCCGCCGCAATGGGAACGTTGCGGATTTCGTCAAGGCCCGTGAACTGGCCGCTCACGCGAACGAGCACGCGGTCGCCGTGGGTGTCGATCGAGCCGCTTGCCAGTACGCTATTCTGGCTGCGCAGGCTTTCCGCTATCGCGAGTGGCGTGATGCCAAGCGCGGCCAGCCGCTCGTGCGAGAACTCGACGTAAACCTTCTTCGTCTGCTTGCCGTAGATGTCGACTTTCTTGACCATCGGCACTTTGAGCAGGCGGCGCTTGATGTCCTCGGATACGTCGGAAAGCTCCGCGAGGCTGACGCCGTCTCCCTTCACGGCATACAACAGACCGGTCACGTCACCGTATTCGTCGTTGAAGATGGGACCGATGACGCCTTCCGGCAGCTCGAGCTTGACGTCACTGAACTTCTTGCGCGCCTGGTACCACGCCTCGCGTTGGTCCGCATGCGAGGTGCCGCCGACCACCGTGAGGGTCATGCCGCCAAAACCTTGGCGCGCAAAGGTCTTGACCTTCTCGAAATGGTCGAGCTGCTCGAACTTCTTCTCCATGCGATTGAGCACCTCGTCCTGGAGCTGTTGCGCAGTCGCGCCGGGCCAGATGACGATCACCGTCATCGACGGCACCGAGAAGTTCGGGTCTTCGAGCTGGCCGAGCTTCGTGAAGCCGAGCACGCCGCCGATGGCGATCGCGAGGATCAGGAACAGAACGATGGCGCGGTGATTCAGCGCCCATTCGGTGAGGTTGAATGACTTCATCGGGCGGCCTGCTTTGGTTCGGCGCTGCGCGCGGCGTCTGGAAGCGCGACCCGCAAGCCCGGCGCCATCTTTTGGACGCCAGCGGTGACGACGAGGTCACCGGCAGGCGGTCCCGACACGAGTACCTCGTCATTGCGATACCCGTGCACTAAGACGTTGATCAGATCGACAGTCGCGGCTGGTTCGGCACCCGCTCGACGAACGACCCAGACTGCGGGCTGGCCATTGTTCTGGGTGATCGCCGAGGCTGGGATGACTGCTGTCGACGCTTCGCCGACCTGCCTTTCTACGACAAGGGTGGCGGTCGCGCCCAGCGGCAGCGGCCGTGGGGTGACCGGCTTCAGGCGGGCGCGAAAGGTTCTCGTCTGCGCCGCCGCCTGGGGCGACAGTTCGCGCAGCGCGACCTCGAACGTCTGCTCGGGCGCGCTTGCCAGCCACGCCTTGTACCGCGCGGTCTTGAATACTGCCAAGTGATCCTCCGGCACGTCGGTCACGATCTCGGGCTCGCCTTCGTTGGCGATCGAGACGACCGGTTGGCCTTCGGCCACGACCTGTCCGACCTCGACGCGCACGGCGGTGACGACACCGCTCTGCGACGCGCGCAACACCGTGTACTTCAGCCGATTGCGTGCAAGCTCGAGCTTCCTCGCCTCGGCCTCGGCCGACGCCGAAGCTGTCTGCGCACCGCTTTGCGCCTTCTCGTCGTCCGATGCACTCACCGAACCGTCGCTCTTCAACGCGTCGAGCCGGTGCCGATCCGACTCCGCCTGCCGTGCCTGCGTCGTCGCGGAGACGAGCTGCTGGCGCGCCGCCTCTTCGGCCAGCCGGTAATCGGTGTCGTCGAGCACCGCCAACACGTCGCCCTCGCGCACTTTCTGGCCGACGTCGACCTTGCGCTGCACGACCTTGCCGCCAACGCGAAATGCCTCGTTCACTTCATGACGCGCCTGTACGGTGCCGACGTAGCGGTCGGTTTCCTGCGCCTTGTCGTAGCGGACCTCGGCGGTGCGCACGGCGCGAAGCGCTTCAGGGGGCGGCTTCGATGAGCACGCGGACAGGCCGGCGACGGCGATCACCACGACGCCGACGAATGCGGGGGCGAGAGACGGATTCACGATAGATCCTCGTAAGAATCGACGGAGTTTCATGATGTTGGCGACTTCGGGTTGGAAGACACGGCGGGATCGGCAACGGGCTCGAACGCCTGCCAGCCACCGCCGAGCGCCTTGTACAGTTGCACGCTGTCGAGCAGCAGTTGAGTGTCCGCCTCATTTGCGGAGACCCGCACCACCAGCCGGACGCGCTGAGCGTCGAGCAACGGCAAGAAATCGGTCTGCCCGCGGTCGTAGAGCGATTGCGCGTGGCCAAGCGCCGCCTCGGCCGAGGCCGCCGCGCTCTGCATCAGTTGTGCCCGGTGCCGTTGGTCGTCCAGCGCGACGAGCGCGTTCTCGACGTCTTCCAATGCACGCGCGATCGCGTCTTCGTAGCGCAGGACGGCTTCGCGTTGGCCACTCTCGGCGATGTCGTTGATCGCCTGCGTGCGTCCGGCGTTGAAGATCGGCATCGCCAGCAACGCCGCGACATTGGTAAAACGCGCCGGCCCAAGGGCCATGCTGTTGAGATCGATGCTCTCGCGACCGAACACGGCGCCCAGAATAAGGCGAGGGAACCATTCGGCCATGGCCTG
>CAVSEA010000023.1:0-61068 GCA_963726915.1 uncultured beta proteobacterium | reverse complement strand
GCGGAGAGTCAGCGCGCTGCGGCAGGGCCGCCGGCAGGTTCCCGACCCACAGGCAATTGACGGAAACGCAGCGATAGCGCCACACCGGACGAAACATGGACAGCACGCGGTCGACCGTGCGGCGCCGCATCCGGTATATCTGTCCACCACAATTCGGACACACTCTGGCCATTTGCCGGGAGAATTGGTCGTGGAGTAAGGGCGTCGACGACTTGCTTCGAGTCGGGTTGTCGGCGGGCTGAATGTACTCCATTGCGCGGCGTCCAGCGATGCCAGGGGTGCTTGACTGCGATGTCGCCAGCTTCGATGTCATTCGACTTTCCCCGTGCTGCTGCGATTACCAGCGAATCAGCGATCCGGCGCCGCCGAACGCGCCGCCGCCCGCGATGAGGATCACCCCGGCCGCCGGAATGAGTATGCCCAACGTCCAGAAAAAGAGCCTCAGCGAATCCACGATCGTGTTGCCGTCGACCGACTCCATGCCTTGCGTGAACGGCCGTCGGGCGAGCAGATTGCCGGCACCGCGCGCAAGGTCGCGCGCGAGTCGGCCCCACTGCGGGACCGTTGACCAGAGGATCAGGCCGACGAAAGTGGCGAGTATCGTGATGCCGATGCGCGCGACCAGCCCCACCTCGCTGACAGTCTGCCACAAGGTGCTCATCCTGTTCGGCCTTTCGGCTTTCGCCTGGCGGCTCCACAACGTCAGTTTGTCGGGCGGGCCGTCGCGCTTGTATGCGTATTGCGCCTTGGCAAAAATCGCCTTCAGGGTTGTGTCGATACCGTCGAAGTAGGCGCCGCGAACGAACGCCGGCACCAGTGCAGTCTCGAGGATGTGATGCGCTTCCGCATCGGTGAGGGCGCCTTCCAGTCCGTAGCCCACCTCCAGCCGCGCCATGCGCTCGTTCATGAACAGGAACAGGATGGCGCCGGTGTCGAGGCCGGCACGGCCGAGTCGCGATCGGTCCGCGGTCCCGATCGTGAATTCATCGATCGATCCGCCCGGCAGGCGCGGGTAGATGGCGACCGCGATCTGATTTGGCGTCACGGCCTCGAAGCTCTGGAGCGCGATGTTGAGGCTCGACGCCTCGTCGGCGGTCAGCAGTTTCGCGCGATCGTTGACGTAGGCGGTGAGCGGAGCGTTGGCCCGCGCGGTCGCGCGATCCTGCGTCGGGTAAGCATGATTGGCGGCGCTGACCGCGATCCATAACAGGGTGACCCCTAGCAGCACCCACACGAATGGCGACAGTTCGCCCTGATCGACCGGGGCAAGGCTCTTGCGCGACTTCGCGCTGGCAGGCGGCATGCCCTCGCCTGGAAACACGACGAAGGCGATGACCAGCAACGCGATCGAACCCAGCCAGACCCAGTACGCGGGCAGGCGCGCGAGTTCGGGGACCAGGAACCCGACGCTGACGTCGATCGCGAGCAAGACGACAAGAAAGCCCTTGCAGACTGCCGACACGCTGCGTACGCGCAGCATGTACGGCATGATGATGAACATCACGTGCGAGTACAGCGTCAGCGCGAGGATGGTCGCGCGCAACAGGCCGAGGCTGCCCGGTGAACCCGGCGCCGCCTCGCTCCAGGCGATGGCTTGCGTGTAGACATTGAGCGCCGACCCGCCGAGCGTGTTCGCGCCGATCGAGCCGACGGGGGCAGGCATGAGCAGGCCGAGCGCGAGCAGCAGCCACGCCAGCCAGAACAGCGCGCGGCGGGCGACGATCAGTGCCCGGGCGGGCTCGTCACTCATGGGGCATGTTATACCCGGCGTGGTCAGGTCCACAGTATCGGCCGCTGCTGTGCGTACCATGCGTTCAGTTGCGCCGCCACGCCGGCCTCGATACGGCTGCGCTTGATCTTCATCGTCGGCGTGAGGCATCCATTCTCGATCGACCACGGCTCGCGTGCGACGACCAGCACGTGCAGGCGTTCGTGCGTCGCCAGGTCTGCGTTCAATTCGTGCAGCAGCGTGGTGAGTTCCGCTTCGACGCGTACCCTCATCGCGGCATCGTTGGTCTGCGCGCGCACGGATTCGCCGAGAACGACCACTGCATACGGCGCAGGTTGACCGACGCCGGATACCATCGACAGCTCCACCAGCGGGTGCGCATTGAGACGATTCTCGATCGGCGCCGGAGCCACGTACTTGCCCTTCGCGGTCTTGAACAGCTCCTTCTTGCGGCCGGTGATCTTCAATTGTCCGTCGGCGCGCAGTTCACCCAGGTCGCCCGTGCGGAAGAATCCGTCGTCGGTAAAGCTCTCTGCATAAAGATCGGGCTGCTTGTAGTAACCGACCAGTTGCCCTGGCGCCTTGACCAGCACTTCGCCGTCTTCGTCGAGCCGCACCGTGACGCCCGGGCACGCCACGCCGACGTAACCCGGGGCACGCGTTTCGGCGGTGGTGCGATGCGAATAGGCGAAGTCCTCGGTCATCCCGTAACCCTCGAGCAGGTTGAGCCCGAGGCGCCGGTACCAGCCGAGCAGCTCGACGGGGATCGGCGCGGAAGCGGTTGCCGCGATGCGCACCGCGTCGAGTCCCAGCCCGGCGAGCACTTTGCGGCTCGCGGCTTCGGCCGTTGCCGGATTGTCGAGCAACGCGTCGAGCTGCGAAGCCGGAATCGTCGCAAACACGCCCTGCTGGAACTTGGCCCAGATCCGCGGCACCGAAACGAACCCGGTGGGGCGTGCCCGCTTGAGGTCCTCGGCGAACGTCGCGAGCGACTCGCCGAAGAATATGCGGCCGCGCCCTTCGATGAAGCTGCGGCACTCGACGCACGCGCGCTCGTAGACATGCGCCAGCGGCAGGTACGACAGCATGCGCGGCTCGACGTCCTCGGGCAGGCGATCCCGCGGGTCGTCGATGCGGCACCTGGTCGCGCGCGTGATGCTGCCGAAACTCTGCATCACGCCCTTGGGTTGACCAGTGGAGCCGGAGGTGTAGAGCAGCATCGCCAGGTCGTCCGCGTCGCGTTGCGGCCGACCGCGCAGAGGCTCAGTGCGCGCGACGATCGAGTCCCAGGTTTCGAAGTCGGTGTGCGGCGCCAGCGGCAGCGCGATGCACGGCAACCCTGCTGGAATCGCCGGCGCCTGTTGCGCCCAGGTATCGAGCTTGCCCACGAACAGGAGACTCGCCTCGCTGTGCTCGAGTATGTAGCGCACGTTGGCAGCGCTTTCGGTGGGGAAGATCGCCACCGTGGTCCCGCCGGCCATCCATACCGCCAGTTCGACCATGAAGAAATGCGCGCAGTTCTTCGTCAGCATGGCGATGCGCGCGCCGGGTTCGAAGCCGCGCTGCTTGAGATGCGCCGCCATGCGGCGCGCCTGGTCCAGCGTCTGGCGCCAGGTGTACTCCACCACCTTGCCGGCGCCGAGGGGCTGGACCAGGAACACCTGGTCCGGCTGCGCAGCTTCGTGGTCGAACACGTAGTCGAGGATCAGCTTGTCCATTGGTGCCGGATCCAGTTCCGTGGCCCCCGCGACAACTTGCCGAAACATTGCACCACTAGCAGTGGGAAAGAGCTAGAGTGAGTTTCTCGAGAAGGAGACATAACCATGCCAGGCTCAAAGTTCCTGACTGCAGGCGAAGTTGCCAAGCTGCCCCCGATGTTGTTCGGCAAGATCCGGTGGAACAAGGGCTATGGTAGCCCGGTCGGAGACCCTCGCAGCGGATTCAGGGTCTCTGTGGACGAGCACACGGCGACCAGGTTTCGAATTGGTGCGTCGGGCCCGGAACCGGATCCCAAGACTGGAATCTGGAAGGTCACGACCGCGGCGGCTCCGCTTTCGCTTGCGCCCGACGAGGGCAACATGCACGTCGTGAGTTTCACTGTGCCCGACGTGCACCTGAACGCCTTTCCGGATGGAAAATACCGGGTCAAGGCCGAGCTGACGGGCAACTGGCAGCAATCAGGCATCCAGACGATGCTCGGATTCAAGCGGATCGACCCGCTTTCGTACTATGTCTCGCTCACGCCGGATCGACACATCGTCTCGCTGGACTTCGAAGTCACCCAGCACGCGTGGAGTTTCAACATGTCGGGCTGAGGATTGGCTTGATGCGCGAACCGATCGGTTGCGCGACAATGCCCGCATGATTGCGCGTGCCCGCAGCGGATGTCTCGCCTTGCTTGCCGGTCTCTCGTCGGTGGAAACGCTTGCGACAGCGGGTCGTTTCCCATCTTCGGCTGCGATGCTGCAAAGAGCCGCAAGTTCATCGAGCTTTGCGCGCCGTCACCGCTCGATGCGCAGTCGGGATACCTTCGTTATCGCTTTGGATCGCTCGACAAGGACGGTGCCGAGAAGGCGGTCGAGCTCGAGTATCCTGCCGAAAGCGCGAATTCACTCAAGCGGTTCTATGCTGCGACGTATACGCACGAACGCGTGTATACGCAGTCGGTGCGCTTCGTCACCGGCAACACCGACTACACCGTCTTCACCCGGGCACGCGGCTCGCGGCTTCTGGATACCGGCGTCGAAGTACGCAACCGCAAGAGCGGCAAGACGTCGCTCATCTCATGTAGCGAGAGGCCCCGTTTTTACATCTTCGACCTGAAGGGGCTCGTCCCGTGTGATCCCGAAACGCCGGTCGGGACCGCGTGCGTGCAATAATTCAGGCCGCGTTACTTGTCCGCTGCGGCAATGGTCCGGAAATGCGCTCGCTGCTGAGCGTCAAGCGCGCGACACAATGCCTCGACGTCGCGCGTCCATACGCCGCGCGCCACTGGGGGTTCAGCCCGCATTGGCGAGTGATCGGAATCGACTTCGGTCAATCCGGCGGCCACGGCCACGGCTTCGACAGTTTGAGGATTCATAGACATGCCTCCCGCAAAAATTGAAGGTGCGCGGCTGTCGCAATGCGTTGGTTTCTGACGCTACCCGCAAAGGCAATGAACGTCAGCAGACACTGGAGGGCCGCACGAAAGACTTAGCAAACGCCGTGCCAATACAATCTCAGGGCCCTCGCCCAGCGGCCGCGAGCGACGCGCGGCGGCCCCCGTGATGCGCGCCGTCTTGTCCTTGCCGGGCGTAGAACGCCACCAGCATATATAATGGACGCCCTGTTGAGTGTCTGCTTTAATCAACAGATCCAATCATTTGAGGTGAAGCGCTATGATCAAGAAATGGACTTTGAATTGGCTGGTTGCATTGTGTTGTCTCGCGGCATTCCCGGTAGCCATGGCGGCCGACCCACCGGTGTCAGGTACGGTCAAGATGAGCAGCAAGGCGGTGGCCATCGGCGTCGGCGTGAGCTGGGGTGATGGCACGCTGACCTTCGGCGGGAAGCCGTACGCGTTCTCGGTGGATGGCCTCAGCGTCCTGGATCTCGGCGTCTCGGACATCACGACGACGGGCGAAGTCTTCAACCTGAAAAACGTTGCCGATTTCAGCGGTAACTACGTTGCGGCCGAGGCGGGCATTGCCGTCGCCGGTGGTCCGACGGATACGATCATGAAGAACGAGAACGGCGTTGTGCTGCGCCTGCATGGCACGCAGAAAGGTGCACGCCTGACCCTGGCTGCACAAGGTGTCAAGCTAAAGCTCAAGTAGGCCAGGACGGCAGGTGGCGACACGCCACCTGCCCCCTAATTGGGTACGCGTATCGAACCGCTCGACGGCAAGCGGCACGATGCAGTAGTTGAGGGTGCGCGGCTGTCACAATGCGTTGGTTTCTGACGCTACCCGCAAAGGCGATGCGCGTCAGCAGGCACTTGATGGCCGCAAGAGACAGGCAGTAAACACCGTGCCAGTGCTTGCGCCAGACTGCGCTGGCGGTACGGATCCCGGACGTACTGCTGCGCGCAGTCGCCGGTTGAACTCTTTCGTTCAATGGCTACATCCGAGAAGATCGACCGGCTGATTTGGGTCGAACTGCGACCGCCGACAATCAGGCCGCTCGCTTTCAGGCTCGAAGGTCGTAGACCGACAATGAGCGGTCCACGATCAGCGGAGGTGGCCGCCACAAAATGAGCGTAGGACGTCCGCCACTGCGCCGCGATCCACGCGGGAATGTCAATGCGTAGTCAGTGCGTAGGCGCTCGGAGTTGATTTCATGATGGGCAGCCTGGAGGCACCGGGCCGACGCGACTCAACGTGATAGTACCAGACAACCCACTGCTGCTTCCGCCGGTGAAGGTATAGCTGAACGTCGCGGCCGAACAACTTTGGAATGCCATCGTCCCTGTCCCCACCGCCACGGTGTTCTGACCCGGAGGCGTCGGGGTGTCGAACCTCCCGCCGGTGGTCTCGAGGATCGTCACTGGAATCGAGCGCATGCCCGCGGCAAAGCTGCCTTGCGCCGTATACCAGCGCTGGCCAGCGGCGCCGGCACTGGCCCCACTCGGCATATACGTATACCAAGCGGAGAAGAACGCGCCGGAGACCGGATTGACTTCGGCCGTGAAGCCCTGACCCGACGTCGTCACACCACCGAACCAGTTTCCCGAAAGAGCGAAGTCCGCATTGGTGGGATGCGGCGTCGTGGTCGAGCAGGTCACGTTCTGCGTCAGACGTGTCAACGGAATGGTCCCCGTGCGATTCGTACCGTCGGTGAAGCTGTACGTAAATTGACCGCTGGTGCACGAATTAAAGCTCAACGTCGCCGTTCCGACCTGCTGCGCCGAGGTGACCGGCGGCGCATTGAAGTTGCCGCCCGTGTTCTGAAAGATCGCCAGCGTCGCAGTGGGCTGTCCAGTCACTACCGGACCCTGCGCGGTGTACCAGCGCTGGCGCTCTGCGCCACCGACGACGGTATCGTAAGTGAACCAGCTCACAAAGGTCGATCCCGTTCCAGACGACGGATTGGCAAATACTTCGACTTCGACCCCCTGCCCGCTGGTTGCATCTTCGTACCAGGAGCCGGTCAAGCCGTGCTGGTTCAGGTCGATGCTCGGCGTGCACGCAGTGATCGTAAATGCGTTCAAGGCGGAGGCCGTGGATGCGAATCGCGGCACAGGGGCAGTTGCATCGGCGGTCGTGACTGAACTCAAGGGCCCAAGATTGGCGAAAATCACTGCCGTGCCGAGGGCTGGAAGCGCTGACGTCGCATCGTAAGCTGCATAGATGGGGATATTCACGGTCGCGAATGTGTTCGGATCCGACTGGATGACTTCATACGCCGCGATTCCGCTACCGCCAACTAGAGATATCGGCGCGATCCCGAAATCGTTTCCCGAAATCGGCAAATAGGATCCGCTTCCGACCGAGTCCGTTGACACCCTTCGAACGACATCCGTTCCACCAGAGACGATAGGCGAAACGCTCGAGAACAACGACACACCGGCTGGAACATTGGTGAAGGAGATCAGCAGCCGTGTGCCCTGGTCGGCCAGGCCCGCAAGTCCCAGGTTGCCTTGTCCCGCGATCGCGGGAAAGCTGGAGTTGAAAAAACCGGTTTCCGTGTTGTAAGTCCCGACCCTAAGATCGTTCTGATTCGCCAGGGTCGTGGGAATGCTGCTGGTCGTGGCGACGTTGCGCCTCTTGAATGCCGTGGCGAAATTCTCTCCCAAACTAACGCTGAACTGGGATACCCCGGATTGGCTCGGGTTACCGGCCAGGCTTGCGTTCTGGGACACGCATTGCGAAAACCTCGGACTCCCGCTCACCGACGAAGTGAGGCCTTGCGCAACGAACGCGACCGTCTGCAACGGATTGACGACAGGCAGCGACAGAGAGCCCGAGACAGACAAAGACGCCATGATCGGCGTCGGGGGACTCCCGGGAACACCAAGGCCAAGAGCGTGCGCATTGGCGCGGATGTTGACGATGCGGATCACACGCGAAGCGCCGCCTCCCGGAGGATCGATCGGAATGCCGAAAAACGTGACGGAATTCCCGTTCTGGATGCCCTGGAAGACGTTCGGACGGCCAGGGGTGCCGTTGAAATCGCCCGAGCCCGTTCCAGTTCCAGTGATGGTACAAACTCCGCCAGCCTCGGCATCGCCTGGGGTTCCACAAACCCGCTGAGTCGAGGGAATCGGTTCATCCATGAGCAGCAGAGCCTCGGACCGTCCACTTGCCAGATTTCGGCTTGTGACAGAGGTGTTGAGGAATACCGTAAAGTTCACCGTTCGGATCGGAGAACCCGCCGTGGTTGGAGCACCGCCCGTGCATGTAATGACGAAGTCTCCGACGGGCTCCGCCAAGCCCTCGAAGCGTGCAGGGGTCGCCACGCCGGCGTTCGCAGAGCACTGAAACGGACTCTGAGCGATCGCCGGTTCGAGGAATGCGGTGAACAGCATCGCAAGCACCGGTATCCAAACTGCAGCCGCCGCCCTGGGGAACGTTGCTTGCATAAGGCACCTCATTCACAGGCAGTTTGTCGTCGGTCGACGCAAGATCGCGCGCGACCCTGGCGCGCTCGCAGAGAACTCGATTCCCGATGGCCACCCCGGACGGATTTTTCTCGTGAAAACACGTTACGCCATGAGGTCGCGATGTCAAGCGGTATTTTCTCTTGAGATCGTCCTTTGCAAGGGAGTGGTGCGGCGCAACAGTTCGGCATCATGGTTGGTTTTCAACGCCTGAACATGTGGGGCATGCGTTCAATGACTTCGTCGGGCGTATGACCGAAATGTGTGGCGGATTCGGTCATTATCCCCGGCCAGATTGACTGGCCTCTGTGTTCGTCGCCTTAACTCTGCCCCAGATTGAAGAACTCCCGCCGTCCGCGCATGCTGCCCACTCGGCCGATCAGCAGCCGCAAGTGCTCGGGGTCGTCGACGAAATTCAGGCGTTCGCTGTTGACGATCAGCAGCGGCGCGTCCTCGTAGGTGTAGAAGTACCGGCTGTAGGCGTCGGCAAGCCGCGCCAGGTACTGCTCCGAGATCTTGCGCTCGAAGTCCACGCCGCGCTTGTGTACGCGGTCGATGAGCGTGGTCACCGGCGCCTGCAGGTAGATCACCAGGTCGGGCGTCGGCGTCTGCGGCTTCAAGTGCGAATACATCTTGTCGTACAGCGCGAACTCGTCGTCGGAGAGGTTGAGCCGCGCGAACAACGGATCCTTGTCCAGCAGGAAATCGGCGACGGTCTGGCGGCGGAACATGTCGAGCTGAGTCAGTCCGCGAATCTGGTCGACGCGCTGGAACAGGAAATTGAGCTGCGTCGGCAGCGCGTAGCGCCGCATGTCCTCGTAGAAGCGTTCGAGAAACGGATTGTCCTGTGGCGCTTCCAGCAGGATGTCGGCGCCCAGATGCTCAGCGAGCGCCCGCGCGAGGCTGGTCTTGCCCGCGCCGATCGGTCCTTCGACAACCACGTAGTGCAACTTATCGATATTCATCGCGACTCAGCGCCACGCATGGCGGCGGGTGGGCGCGATGCGTTGATCGCGCACGGCGCGCAGCAACGGGCCCAAGGCGCCATGGCCCGGCACGCTGGCGGTCGGTGCGAGATCGCGCAGCGGCTTGAGCACGAATGCGCGTTGGTGCATGCGCGGGTGCGGCAGCGCGAGCCCGGACTGGCGCGCTCGTCGCCGGCCGAACAGCAGCAGGTCGAGGTCGAGCGTCCGCGGCGCATTGCGCGCGACGCGCGTGCGGCGATGGCGGCGTTCGATGGCGTGCATGCGCGCGAGCAAGCTGCGCGGTGACAATCGGGTGCGCAAGACGGCGACGGCGTTGACGTAGTCGGGCTGCCCGCCGCTGGTCCCGATGGGCGCGCTGACGTAATTCGGCGAGGCGCCGATGACGCGCGAGCGCGGCAGGCGCGCCAGTTCCGCAATCGCGCGTGCCACGTGCCGTCGCGGGTGGTCGAGGTTGCTGCCCAGCCCGATGTACGCCAGCGTTGCCATCAGGTGTCTATGACTCGCCGGATGAAGTGGCCGGTTCGTTCGGGGTGCCGTCGGGACTTTCGCCGCCGCGCTTGCGCCCACGGCTGCGCGGGCGCCGCTTTTTCTTCGGCGCCTCGTCCGGCCGCAACAGGACTTCGCGGTCGCCCTGTTCGGCGTGCTGGAACTGTTCCCACCAGTCGGCCAGTCCCGCGAGTTCGCCTTCCATTTCGCCGCTGTCGCAGCGCAGGCGGAGAAAATCGTATCCGGCACGAAAGCGCGGATGCTCGAGCAGGCGGAATGGCCGTTGTCCCACGCGCTGCTCGAAGCGCGGCTGCAACGCCCAGATCTCCTTGATCGCGGCCTCGAAGCGGCGCGGAATCGCCAGGCGCTGCGCCTGCTGCTCCAGCACCTTGTCCATCGCTTCGAACAACGCGGGCATGGGGCGCTCTCCACGCGACTTGGCCGCCGTCCAGCTCGCCAGCACTTCGTGCCACAGCAGCGTCGCAAACAGGAAGGCCGGCGTGACGGACTTGCCTTCGCGTACGCGCGCATCGGTGTTGCCCAGCGCCAGCTCGATGAAGCGCTGGCCGAGCGGTTGTTCGACGATCACGTCGAGCAGCGGCAGCACGCCGTGGTGCAAGCCGTGCAGGCGCAGGCTCTTCACCGATTCCAGCGCGTGGCCGGACAGCAGGAGCTTCTCCATCTCGTCGAACAGGCGGGCCGGCGGCACGTTCTGGATCAGCGGCGCGAGTTCCGGGATTGGGGCCGCGGTCTTCTTTTCGAGCGTCAGTCCAAGCTTGGCCGCCAGGCGCGCGGCGCGCAGCATGCGCACGGGGTCCTCGCGATAGCGCGTAACCGGGATCGCCGATCAGTCGCATGCGCCGGGCCCGTACGTCGGGCACGCCGCCGACGTAGTCCCAGACTTCCTCGCTGACCGGATCGAAGTACAGGGCGTTGCAGGTGAAGTCGCGGCGCAGCGCGTCCTCCGCCTGCGAGCCGAACACGTTGTCGGACAGCAGTCGCCCGTGCTCGTCGGACGCGTCGTCGCCGGTCTGGCGCGCGCGAAACGTCGACACCTCGATCGTTTCCGGGCCGGCCAGCACGTTGACCAGGCGAAAGCGGCGGCCAATGATGAACGCGCGGCGAAACAACGGCTTGACCTGTTCCGGCGTCGCATCGGTCGCGATGTCGAAGTCCTTGGGCGCGATGCCGAGCAGGAGGTCGCGCACGGCGCCGCCGACGACAAAGGACTTGAAGCCGGCTTGCTGCAGCTTGCGGGTGACGTCCTGGGCGCCGCGGGAAATCTGGCTCCTGCGAACCGGATGCGCATCCGGTCCGTAGACCCGAGGTGCAGTCGAGTTTTTGCCGGGAAGGAAGCGCGCGAGCAGGCGTCGAATCATCGAACCAGTCTGGAGGGCACTGTGGAGAGCACTGCGGGTGGGCGCGCTCGGTTTGGGCGCCGCATTTCGGTGCATTGATCCACTGCGGGGGGTCAGCGACGCCCACGGATCATAGCACGGCGGCGTGGCGGGCCGAGTCCGAATCGCGGATAATCAGCGGCTTCCTTCGTCGTTCTTGCCGTATCCAGGAGAAGCCATGCCCGCCTATCAGCACGTCACGGTCCCGGTCGGGGGCCAGAAGATCAGCATCAACAAGGATTTCAGCCTCAATGTTCCCGACCAGCCGATCATTCCCTACATCGAAGGCGACGGCACCGGGATGGACATCACGCCGGTGATGCTGAAAGTGGTCGACGCCGCCGTGGCCAAGGCCTACGGCGGCAAGCGCAAGATCCACTGGATGGAAGTCTACGCCGGCGAAAAATCGACCAAGGTCTACGGCGCGGATGTCTGGCTCCCCGACGAGACGCTGGCCATCGTCAAGGACTACGTGGTGTCGATCAAGGGACCGCTGACCACGCCGGTGGGTGGCGGTATCCGCAGCCTCAACGTCGCGCTGCGGCAGCAGCTCGACCTGTACGTCTGCCTGCGTCCGGTCATGTACTTCAAGGGCGTTCCCAGTCCGGTCAAGGCGCCCGAGAAGATCAACATGGTGATCTTCCGCGAGAACTCGGAGGACATCTACGCCGGCATCGAGTGGGAGGCCGAGTCCGCCGGCGCCAAGAAGATCGTCGACTTCCTGATCAAGGAAATGGGCGTGAAGAAGATCCGCTTCCCGGCAACCTCGGGCATCGGCATCAAGCCGGTTTCGATCGAAGGCACCACGCGCCTGATGCGCAAGGCCGTGCAGTATGCGATCGACAACGATCGCCGGTCGGTGACGATCGTGCACAAGGGCAATATCATGAAGTTCACCGAGGGTGGCTTCCGCGACTGGGCTTACGAACTGGCGCAAAAGGAATTCGGTGCGCAGCCGATCGACGGCGGCCCGTGGTGCAAGTTCAAGAATCCGAAGACCGGGCGCGAAATCATCGTTAAGGACGTGATCGCCGACGCCTTCCTGCAGCAGATCCTGTTGCGGCCGGACGAGTATGACGTCATCGCGACGCTCAATCTCAACGGCGACTACATCTCGGACGCGCTGGCCGCACAGGTTGGCGGCATCGGCATTGCACCGGGCGCCAATATGTCGGATTCGGTCGCCATGTTCGAGGCAACGCACGGCACGGCGCCCAAGTACGCGGGCAAGGACTACGTCAACCCGGGCTCGGAAATCCTCTCCGCCGAGATGATGCTCGTGCATATGGGCTGGAAGGAAGCCGCCGCGCTCGTGGTCAAGAGCCTCGAGAAGGCGATCGCGGACAAGGTGGTCACGTACGACTTTGCGCGGCTGATGGAGGGCGCCAAGCAGGTGTCGTGCTCGGGCTTCGGCCAGGCGATGATCGAAAGGATGTAGCGACGCGAGCCCGCGGCGAGGGGCCCCGTGCGAAGCGCGGGGATCGCGCGTAGGCGAGTCGGCGCATGCAGGCGACGCGTGACGCTTCGATTCGTGATTTGGTGGAAGGAGCCGACGGAAGATGTCCAAGAGAGGGTCGCGCAGCGACCCACGATTGGAAACGGCTGCGTCATCCCCGCGAAAGCGGGGATCCATTCTGTCGACGTGGAAAGTCAACTTGGATCCCGGCTCGCGCCCGCAGCCGCGGGCTTGGCCGGGATGACGATCAATGATCGCAAGCGCCAAGATCGGTAACGAAAGCGAATACGGCTTCGCCGCCGCGAGCGACGTGCCAATCCCGTACCTCAAGCGAATCCGGGAGTACTACCAGGCGCTGGGCTACGGTGCGCCCTACGAGTGGGCCCACTATGCCGAAGTGCCGTTTCATCCGCTACCCGTGCCGTTGGCCGAATGCCGGGTCGCGCTGGTCACGACGGCGGCGCCCTATCAGCCGGGTAATGGCGAGCAGGGTCCCGGCGCGCCCTACAACGCACGCGCGAAGTTCTACACCGTCTACTCCGGTGATTCGGCGCAGGACCATGACCTGCGCATCTCGCACATTGCCATCGACCGCATGCATACGACGGCCGAGGACTGCGCCACCTATTTTCCACTGACGGGACTGCGCCAGCTGGCCGCTGCGCGCCGTATCGGCTCGGTCGCCCCGAGTTTTCACGGTGCGCCGACCAATCGCAGTCATCGTGCGACGCTGGAGACCGATGGTCCTGAAATTGTCGCGCGCTGCAAGGCCGAAGCGGTCGATGCGGTGATCCTGGTTCCCAATTGCCCGGTCTGCCACCAGACTGCAAGCCTGGTTGCACGAATGCTGGAGAAGAACTGCATCTCCACCATCGTCATGGGTTGTGCAAAGGATATCGTGGAATATGTAGGCGTCCCGCGCTTCCTGTTCTCCGATTTCCCGCTCGGCAATGCGGCGGGGCGGCCGAAGGACCCCCAGTCGCAGGCGTTGACCCTCTCCCTTGCATTGAGCGTTCTAGAGTCGGCACCTGCCGCGCGGACGACCGTGCAATCCCCGCTCACATGGAGCGACAGTCCCGACTGGAAGCTGGATTACTGCAACATCGAACGGCTCACGCCCGCAGAGATCGCGCGCAGGCGCGCAGAGTTCGACCGAGGCAAGGCGCAGGCCAAGGATGCGCGCGAGCGGGGTCGCGAGGCTTGAAGCCGCAATAAAAAACCCACCTCCGGGCGGGTTTTACGTATGCAGTTCAGCGCGTGGGTGTCAGCCGCCCGTCGCGCGTGAAAGCCCGGACGAGTTGAACCACTTGGCCGTTGCTGTTGCCATAGTGCTGGTTCCACCCTAAATTGACGATAATGTTGCTTGGGCGGCAGGCGCGGCGGCGAGCACCGAGGTCAATTGCGACGCATGTATGAAGCGGTGGCGTCGCAGTCCAGCAGACCATTGTTACGCGCGCATCCCAGGTGGCGTCAAGTCGTAGCGTTCAAACGGACGCGGCACTTGATAATTTTGTTGCAATCATCACATAGGGCATTCGGGTGGCAGGTATTCCAGGTCGAGACGCGGGGATTCACGAGCGCGAAGGCAACGTTCTCGAAGTCGAGAAGGCCAAGCTCAAACCCCCACCGCTCTACAAGGTTATTTTGCTCAACGACGACTACACGCCGATGGACTTTGTCGTCGTGGTGTTGCAGACTGTGTTTGCCATGAGTCGGGAAAAGGCGACACAGGTGATGTTGCAGGTGCATCGCGAGGGTATGGGCGTTTGCGGTACGTACACTCGCGAAGTTGCAACTGCGAAGGTCGACCAGGTGCTGGATTTTGCGCGAAGGCATCAGCACCCGCTGCAGTGTACGATGGAGGAAACGTAAGGGTTGGTGCGGCAGGCGCGCCGCCGTGGCGACGCCGCTGCGATTGGAGCCGGGACGGATCATGATTGCGCAGGAACTCGAAGTTTCCCTCCACATGGCTTTTGTCGAAGCCCGGCAGAAGCAGCATGAGTTCATCACGGTCGAACACTTGCTGCTGGCGATGCTCGACAACCCGTCGGCAGCGGAAGTGCTGAAGGCCTGTGGCGTCGACCTCGACGAGTTGCGTGGCGTGCTCACCGACTTCATCAACGAACACACGCCGCGCCTGTCCCCGCACTCCGACGCCGATACGCAACCGACCCAGGGTTTCCAGCGCGTCATCCAGCGCGCCATCCTGCATGTCCAGTCGTCCGGCAAGAAGGAAGTCACCGGCGCCAACGTGCTGGTCGCGATATTCGGCGAAAAGGAATCGCACGCCGTCTATTTCCTCAACCAGCGTGGGGTGACCCGCCTGGATGTTGTGAACTACATTGCCCACGGCATCACCAAGAAAGAACAGCAGAAGCCGGACAAGTCCGAAGCCGCCAAGGAAGAAGGCGAGGGCGAGCCGCAGGCCGCCGGTGCGCTCGACGCGTACACGCTCGACCTCAATCACCTCGCCAAGACGGGCAAGACCGATCCGCTCATCGGTCGCGAGCACGAACTCGAGCGGGTAATCCAGGTGCTTTGCCGGCGGCGCAAGAACAATCCGTTGCTCGTCGGCGAGGCCGGTGTCGGCAAGACGGCCATCGCCGAGGGGCTCGCACGCCGGATCATCGAAGGCAACGTGCCGGAGCTGCTCAAGGAGTTCACGGTCTATTCGCTCGACATGGGCGCGCTGCTGGCGGGCACCAAGTACCGTGGCGACTTCGAGCAAAGGCTGAAAGCGGTGCTGAAGCAGTTGGTCGAGAATCCGAAGTCGATTCTCTTCATCGACGAGATTCACACGATCATCGGCGCCGGCGCCGCGTCTGGCGGCACGCTCGACGCTTCGAACCTGCTCAAGCCCGCGCTGTCCACCGGTGCGCTGAAGTGCATCGGCGCGACCACCTACACCGAATATCGCGTCATCTTCGAGAAGGATCATGCGCTTTCGCGGCGGTTCCAGAAGATCGACGTGCCCGAGCCATCCATCGCCGAGACCATCGAGATCCTCAAGGGCCTGAAGACGCGCTTCGAACAGCACCACGGCGTGAAGTACGCACCGGCGGCGCTCACGACTGCGGCGGAGCTTTCGGCGCGGTTCATCAACGACCGGCATCTGCCGGACAAGGCGATCGACGTCATCGACGAAGCCGGCGCGGCGCAGAAGATTCTGCCCAAGTCGAAACAGAAAAAGATCATCAGCAAGACCGAGATCGAGGAGATCGTTGCCAAGATCGCGCGCATCCCGGCGCGCAGTGTCAGCTCGGACGACCGCAATTCGCTGAAGACGCTCGACCGCGACCTCAAGAACGTCGTGTTCGGGCAGAACCCGGCGATCGACGCACTGGTCACGGCGATCCGGATGTCGCGCTCCGGGCTCGGCAATCCGCGCAAGCCGATCGGCAACTTCCTGTTCTCGGGGCCGACCGGTGTGGGCAAGACCGAAGTCGCGCGCCAGCTTGCGTATTGCATGGGCGTCGAATTGCTTCGCTTCGACATGTCGGAGTACATGGAGCGCCATGCGGTGTCGCGTTTGATCGGCGCGCCGCCTGGGTACATCGGTTTCGACCAGGGCGGCCAGCTCACCGAGTCGATCACCAAGCATCCCTACAGCGTGCTGCTCCTGGACGAGATCGAAAAGGCGCATCCGGATATTTTCAACATCCTGCTGCAGGTGATGGATCACGGCACGCTGACCGACAACAACGGCCGCAAGGCGGATTTCCGCAACGTCATCATCATCATGACGACCAACGCCGGCGCAGACGTGCTGTCGAAGGGGTCGATCGGGTTCACCGAGAGCAAGCAGGCGGGCGACGAGATGGAATCGATCAAGCGCATGTTCACTCCGGAGTTTCGCAATCGGCTGGATGCGACGATCTCGTTCGGGACGCTGGATCACGACGTTATCCTGCGCGTCGTCGACAAGTTCCTGCTCGAGCTCGAAGCGCAGCTGCATGAAAAGAAGGTCGAGGCTTCCTTCACCCCGGCGCTCAAGGAATTCCTGGCGAAGAACGGTCACGATCCGCAGATGGGCGCGCGCCCGATGGCGCGCCTGATCCAGGACACGATACGCAAGGCACTCGCCAACGAGTTGCTGTTCGGCAAGCTGGTAAGCGGCGGCAAGGTGACCATCGGCATCGATGCAGACGAGAAGGTCAAGCTCGAATTCGACGAAGCCAAAGAGGCCGAGCCAGTCGCCTGATCGCCGTCACTGGTTGCAGCGAGCACGGGAGCCTGCGGGCTCCCGTTTCGTTTCTGCCAGGCCCATAATGTCGATCGGGTCAGGAGGCGAGATGAAGAAGCGGTTTCTGCGTGTCGTCGTGTGCATCGCGTCGCTGGTCGCCAGCTTCGCGACGGGCGCTGCCGAGCCGAACGGCAAGGACATCGCGGCCAATTGCGCCAACTGTCACGGCACCAACGGCAGGAGCCTCGCTCCGATCCCCAGCCTCGCCGGCCGTCCGCAAGGCGAGATCGTGCTGCTGTTAAGGGAATTCCGCGACGGCACGCGCCCGGCGACCGTCATGCCGCAGCTTGCGAGGGGCTATACCGATGCGCAGATCGAAGCTGTCGCTGCGTACCTGGCGGCGCAAAAGCCCTGAGGATCCGCCGATGCGCCGGACACGACGCGAATTTCTGAAGGCTGGATCGGCCACCCTCGCCGCGGTGGCGATGGGCTGCGCCAGCGTCCCAAGCCGCGGACCAAAAGTCGTTGTCGTCGGCGCAGGCTACGGCGGTGCGACCGCGGCCAAGTACACGCGCATGTGGAGCGACCGCAAGATCGACGTCACGCTGGTCGAGCGCGGAGACGAATTTGTCTCGTGCCCGCTGTCGAACCTGGTGATCGGTGGCAGCCGGCAGATCGCCGACATCACGGTTTCCTATGATGGGCTCGACCGGTGGGGCGTGCGCCGCATCCGCGACGACGCGATCGCCGTCGACCCGGTCGCGCGAACGGTCCGGCTCGCAGGCGGTGCGACGCTTGCCTACGATCGCCTGATCGTGTCGCCCGGCGTCGACTTCATCTGGAGCGAGATCCCGGCGTCTCGACAACGCCGCGGCGCAGGCCAGGGTCCTGCACGCCTGGAAAGCCGGCCCGCAGACGGTTGCGTTGCGCAAGCAGTTGGAAGCGATGCCCGACGGTGGCTTGTTTGTCATTCACATTCCCCGTGCGCCGTACCGATGTCCGCCGGCGCCCTACGAGCGCGCGTGCCAGGTCGCGTTCTACTTCCAGCGCCGCAAGCCGAAATCCAAGGTGCTCATCCTCGATGCCAACGAAGAAGTCCAGTCGAAGAAGAACCTGTTCATGGCGGCGTGGGATGGCCGCTACAAGGGCTATGTCGAGTATCGGCCCAACAGCGCGCTGGTCGATGTCGACGTGGCGACGCTCACCGCGAAGCTGGACTTCGAAAGCGTGAAGGCCGACGTGCTCAACGTCATTCCGCCGCAATACGCCGGCGCGATCGCGCGGCAAGGTGGGCATGGCCAACGCCAACGGACGATTCTGCCAGGTCGATTTCCTGAGCTATGAGTCCACCGCGCAAAAGAACATCCACATCCTCGGCGATGCGATCCAGGTCGCGCCGCTGATGCCGAAGTCGGGACATATGGCCAACCAGCACGGCAAGGTGTGCGCAGCAGCGGTGGTCGCGCTGCTCACCGACCAGGACGTCAATGCTGCGCCGATCGTCGCGAACACTTGCTACAGCTACATCGACGACAAGGAGGTCGTGCACGTGGCGTCGGTGCACGCCTACGATCGCGACAAGAAAACGATGCTGGTGGTCCCCGGCAGCGGTGGCCTGTCACCCGCGCCAAGCGCGGAGGAAGGCATTTTCGCGGAAGGGTGGGCGCGTAACATCTGGGCAGACATGCTCTCGTAGCTCGTTGATTTATATTGTGTTTTGACCCAGTCGGCGACGTTTCTTCCATAGAGTGCTCCATAGCGCGGGCGGTTGACGCAGGTCTCTCTGCGCGGCTCCCGCCCGTTCGCGTGGCGAAACCGTGGCCAATCCGTGGGTACGCCCCGCGCAATCTGTCTCCAGCCCGGCGCGTTGCCGGGTTCACCAGGAGACAGACCATGACACGCTATCAGCTTCCCGATAACCCCGAAGACATCCAGCGTGCGAAGCGGGCGCCGATCGTCGCCTTGTTGTTCGCCGCGTCGCTTTGCGTAGGGGCCATGTTGATGCACCCCACCTTTCGCACCGCCCTCGGCGAATCCCTGTCGCGTGCGCCGCTGCACGCGGAGCCGATCGCCGTACTGATCGTTCCGGACGAGATCCCGATGGTGCTGCCGCCGATGTCGCCCGATGCGCTCGATGTCCGAGCATGCGACGGCAACCCCGAGTGCGACCCTCAGTACTACGACCTCGGGGTACGCTGATGGACCGCCAAACTGCGAATCACCAGGCGATCAGCCAGATCGTCTTTGACGAGCGCTACACGGTGCCACTGGACCAGACGGCGCCGCCGTTGTTCAGCGAGTTTCCACCCACCGCGGACGGTGCCGGCAACCTCGTCGAGGCAATGGCAATCGCGTACCTGATTGCGATGCTCGAATCGATATGCATGCGCGAATTGCTGGCCTTCACCGACCCGCGAAGGGAAACCGTGGCTGGGGTCGTCGTCGAGTGCAGGCACCGCGCGCCAGTGGCGAAAGGAGCGCTGTTGCGGGTGATCGGCTGGGTCGAGGGCGTCGCCGAAAATGAGGTGACCTTTCGCGTTCAGGCCCAGGACGAGCAGGAACAGGTCTGCGAGGCCTCGATCCGGCTGGCGATTTTGAAGCGCGCGAGCATCGCGCAGCGCATTACGCGCAAGCGCGAGGCGATCGAGCGGCGGGAACTGTATCGTGCGGCTTGATACGATCGTCCAGCGCAACTCCATCGTACGCGGGACGTCTAATGTGCTTTGCTCCTCTTGGCCAACAAGGGCTCGACCCAACCCATCGCGTCAAAGCATCTGTTGAACCATTTCATGGGTAACCCGAACACTCCCAACTCGTCGAGCTTGACCACCGGCGCGACTCCATCGGCAGCACCCGGTTCCCACGTTCCCGTCAGGTACTCCGGCGGCCGCGCGGTGCCGGCCAAGGAAACGCCGTGCGGGTTTCGCAGCACCATGAACGAATTGCCATCTCGCGTTGTCGTGCCGAGAACCGCGTAGGCGTGGTTCGGAATGAGGCCGGTGTGCACGAAAGTCAGGGGCCGCAGGTGGCTCGCTTCTTTCCATGTCCACGCCATCGTTGGAAACCGGGCGATTCCGCGCGCGTCGCAGCGGGTGGGAAAGTGATGCCAAGGCCGTTTGGGGTCGAGTTCGAGATTGCGCTCGCTTCTGGCCTTACCCCCTACAAGCATCTGACACGCCTGCTGCGGCAGCTCACCGTCATGGGAAATCGTCTGATAGTCCGCAGGCTGCGGATCGGTGTCCAACTTGCCGCAGCGCCGCATGACGTAGGCCTTCTCGACGATCGATGGCCACCCTTCCTGCGCGGTCTCCGAGCGCGCGAAGCATTGCCTGCCTTCATTGTCGAAGGGGACATCGCCGGGCGCGTGGAGCGCCGGCGCGCGGGTCGAGGGACCCCGGAAAAGCTTGAAGTGGAACTTGGTCTTGCCCGCGCGGGCTACGGTCGAATGGTCGATGAACTTGCGCCAGGATGCTGACTGGACCCACGCCAGCGCGATCAGCGACGAGATGAGATAGCAATCGGCGATGCCGCCCTGGACTGGATCCAGAAAGGTCGCGCCGTCGATGATGAACTTATCGACCGGTCGGTATTCGCCGACGAACTTGCCCGAAGCGACTTTCTTGCCAGGCGCCTTGAACTTCGCGTCGTCGATCGGGATCAAGAACGGCAGGATGCGCTGGATCTGCTCGTCGCTATAGAGCCTTCGAGCCTGGACGACCAGCGGAAGGTTCATGACTTCGTCCAGGCTCGTGGGCTTGCCGCCCAGATCGGCGATGCCCTGGAACAGCGCAAAGCGTGCTGCACGCTTACCAACGGGGTCGAACAGCAAGCGCCGCTCGATCTGGTACACATCTTCCAGCCGCACGCCTTGCGCATCCCAGCCGTGCACGTCGACGTTCTTCCCCAGCAGCAATTCTGCAATGGCGTAGGGATTGGGCGACCACGTGCGGTAGACCATGTCAGCCACCAACCTCGGGTATCTGGCCGGGCGGCGTATCGCTGAGATGGCGTAGTTTCTTCTGCGCCCGGGTCAGCGTCGCTTGCGCGGCGATAAGGCCCTTTTCTGCCGCAACGACGTCCTTGATGGCGGCGTCGAGCTGCGCCTTGAATTGCTTCCACGTCGGCCGCTTCTTGTTCGTTGCCATGGCTTGTTCTCCCTCTTTTGAGCGGGCGTGCCCCTAGTTCGAGGCGGATGTTGTCGAAGCGATGCCCGCATTCGCTCCGGCGTGAATTTGTAATCGCAACTGTTCGGTTTCGTGCGCGGGCGCAACGCCGAGCACGACTGAAAGCATGTCGCGCAGGCGGCGGTAGATCCGAAGTGCCTCGGCATGCTGGCAAGATCGGATCAGCGAGCGCATCAACGCACGCGCCAGGTCCTCCGAAGTCGGATCCGCGTTGAATGCGCGTTCGAGCGCGTCGGCGAACCGGGGATCCTCGTCGCCTTCGAACAGCGCCTCGGCGATCAGTAACGTCGAGCGCACCGCAGTGGCGATTGCTTCGCGGCCCGCCAGCAACCATGACGGGCCTTCGTCTTCCGGCAGGAACGAACCCTGGAAGTGTTCCAGTACCGCCGCGACCTCTGCGGCCGCCGCGGCGCGATGAACTTCGTGGCCGGCGGCGCGCTGGTCCCGAAGCTGGCTCACGCGGGAAAGCGCACCGAGCAGCGGTGCAACGTCCGTCCAGATGTGAGTGGGCGAGAATGCGAGGCGCGATTCCGATGCCACGATCGCGGCGTCGTCGCGGAGCAGTCGCCGCAGGCGGGACAGTGTCATGTCCAGAGACTTCCGTGCGTTCGCTTCGTCGGCGTCAGGCCACAGTCGCTGGGCAAGCCATTGCTTGTCGACTGACTCGCGACGCATCGCCTGGCAGCATATCAACAGCTTGAGTAACTCGAGCGGCTTGTCCTGGGCCTTGCGCGCCGGACGATAGGATTCACCCTGAATCTCGAGATCGAAGCCACCCAGCGTCCGGATACGCACCGGCCAGGGCCATCCAGGCCCGGCGTTCTTTGGGGGCCGCACGTTGTTGGTGGCGATCAATCGCTGTACGAAGGATGTATTCAATTGGTGAGCCAGTGCGATTTCGCATAGGGCGGGAAGGCAGCTCCCCGCCCGCGCAAGCAAATAGACAAAGCCGGCGCTCTCGGCCTGTCGCAGACCGTGGCGCAAGGTATCGAGGTCGCGTCTGTCGCCTGCCAGAAAGCGCAGGCAGTGCGCGAGCGAGTCCATTGTCACGAACTGGGCACCCTGCAGCCGCGATGCCATCACAGCGGCGAGTTGTGCTGCTTCTTCCGTGCGGCCGTTGGCGGCAAGACCGTAGACGCGCTCGAGTTCGAAGGCACGCGCACCCGCGCCGGCGTATCCGGCCAGTGTCGCAGCACTGAGGGCCTCGTCTGCCCAATGCAGTCCTTCGACATATTTGTGCTGCGCGAGCATTACCCGCGCCGTAAGGCGTGCGTATTCCGCGCGCTGGGCGGCTGGCGCGGTCGCCGCGATGGGCTCGATCTGCACGAGGTGTGCCTCGGCGGCGGTCGTGTCTCCTCGCCTCTGTGCGGCATCGACGACGTGCATTGCAAGCTCGAAGACGAGCCGCCGGGAACCGTTTTGCTCGACCAACAAGCGTGCCTGCTCAAGGTATTGTTCGGCAAGCCCCAGCTTGCCGTCGAGCAAGTAGGCGTTGGCGGCACTCAGGCACCAGCGCCCGCGCTGCAGCGCGCCCGCGTCCGCATCGTCGATATGTCTGCGCGTCGCCAACACCATGTTCTGCGCCTGCTGCCGGCTGGCGAATGCACGCGCGTTGTCGACGAGAAGCCGCGCTGCTTCAATGGCATGGTCGCACGTCAGCCATACGGTGGCATCATCGAGCAGCACCTGCAAACGCCGCGTAACCGCATTCGCATCGATGGTTGCCGGATAGGCGCCGGCGTTGAGCGCGGCGCAGATCACGCCCATGCACAGCGTCGCCTCGTGCGCACTGCCCTGCTCGACAGGGTGCTCGCCGCCCGCTTCGACATGGCGTCGCAGCCAGGTCTCGAGCGTGCGTATGTCGCCGTACTCGATGACGAACGCGATGACCACGCTCGCGGCAGCGATGCGCATTCCGGAGGCGTCATTCGCCGCAGCGAAGCCTGCGTAGCTGCGCTCGAACCAGCTCCGGGCCCGCTCTTCGTCGATTCCCTGCAGCGCGCGGCCGACCCAGAAACACAACCAGGGGTGTCGAAGCAGAACCGAGTCATCGAGCAGCGAAGCGGCGCGCGACAGCAGTGCCGCTTCGCCGGAACGCGCCTGCTTGGCCGCCAGCGGCTCGAGGACCTGCGCCGCGCGCTCCTGCGCATGAAACTCCATCAGCAGTTCGAAGGCGTCTTCAGGATGGCCATGCGCCTCGAGCAGGTCGGCCGTCTTCATCGCGTGGGCATGCAAGGCTGCGTCGCCTTGCCGCGCCGATAGCGACGCCCGTGCGCCCTGGCGCACCAGTCCGTGTGCTTCGTAAACGTCGCCGCGCGTCGAAGCGTGATACCTCAGGATGCCTTGCCGGACGAGGGCATCGAGTTCGCGCGCGGCGTCGTCGCCGGCGAGGGCCGCCGCGAGCGCTGCGTCGAAGCGCGGTGCGAGGGCGGTCTGCAACAGAAGCTCGCGTCGCGCCGGTGCCATGCGCTCGAGGAGTCGCTCGAGCATGTGCTGGTGAATCCGGCTGACCACCTCGGGCGAACCCTCATGCCTTCCCCCCGTGCTGCGCAGGAATTCGCATGCCAGCACCAGCGCTCCGGCATGTCCGCCGGTAATGGTCGCCAGCTTCGGCCCGGAGGTCCCGGATACCCTGAGCCTTTGCGCGAGCGCATCGCACTCTTCGGCGTCGAAGGCCAGCGCCGTGTCGTTGCACAGCGCGATCTTGCGTGACGCGACGAGGTCGAAGAATTCGCGTGGGGCGGCGTCCTGCCCGACGAAGAGAATCTCGTGCTTGCCACCCAACAGGGCTACGAATTGCGCGAGGGCCTTCAGGCGCTCGCTGGCGCTGAGCTCATGAACATCGTCGAAGACGAAGATCGAGGCAGGTACGCCGGAACCGATCGCGGCGGTGAAATACCGTCGCGCAAATGCTGCTTCGTCCGCAAAGTCTTCGCCGCTGACACGTGGCAACGCGACGCGACGCGGTGTGCGTGACCCGCTGTTCGCGACACTTCCCCACCGCGCGTAGAAGAACGCAGGATCATCGTCGCGTGGGTCGAGACGATACCAGCAGACTCGCTTGCGCGTTGCCCGCGCGTACTGCGCGGCCAGCAGTGACTTGCCGCTGCCGGGAGGCGCGCTCAGCCACTTGGCCGGGGTGCCAACTGCGCCGACCCACCCAATTAGCCTGGGACGAGAGATCGTCCCCGAAAGGTTCGGCGGAGTGACCTTGAACTCGTCGATGCGATCCGCCATTTTGCTTCGTGCCCGAAGTCAGTAGGAGAGGCTAAGTGGTCTTGATCGGCAGCGCCAACCCTGATTCTATTCCGTTCCGCGCCAGCCCCAAGCCGAATAAGGTCAGAGGTTCGCAGGCGCGGTGCCGTCGGGCAGCCATTTTTGGTGCAGTACGCTCTGCAACTCTCGACAAGATATATAAGTCATTGTTGTTTAATACATAATTGCTCTATTGCAATGCGACAATTTTGATTGTCACGGCGCAGCATTTTTGCTAATGTCGTGCTTGAAACAGGCGCCCGCCGGTAACCAGGATGGCGGGTGCGCAGGGCCTGGGTCTGCTCCTTCACCCCATCCATGCCCGCCCGACCGGTCGAATGATCTTCACCGGTATGTGCAGTGGAAAGCACGCGGCTCATGTCCGCGCGCGATTCACTCGCGGTCGCAGCTCGCTCGATGCGGGCGGCGCCGCAGACCAGGTTCCGGGTCGCGCCCGAGGCGCGATGCTGGTTTGGCCATGACGCAAACGATGGGAACTCCGATGAACTACGATCTCGAAGCGGCAAGACTCAAGAAGGACTGGGCAGAAAATTCCCGCTGGAAGGGCATCAAGCGCGGCTACACCGCGGAAGAGGTGGTGCGCTTGCGCGGCTCGGTGCATATCGAGCACACGCTGGCCAGACGCGGCTCCGAAAAACTCTGGAAGCTCGTCAACGAGCAGCCGTTCGTCAACTCACTCGGCGCGATGACGGGCAACCAGGCGATGCAGCAGGTCAAGGCCGGGCTCAAGGCAATCTATCTTTCGGGCTGGCAGGTTGCCGCCGACGCCAACGTCGCCGGTGAAATGTATCCGGACCAGTCGCTCTATCCGATCAACTCGGTGCCGATGGTCGTCAAGCGCATCAACAACACTTTCGCCCGAGCGGACCAGATCCAGCACATGGAGGGCAACGGCGACATCGACTTCTTCGCGCCGATCGTGGCCGACGCCGAAGCCGGATTCGGTGGCGTGCTCAACGCCTTCGAACTGATGAAGGCGATGATCGAAGCCGGCGCCGCCGGTGTGCACTTCGAAGATCAACTGGCCGCCGTCAAGAAATGCGGTCACATGGGCGGCAAGGTGCTGGTGCCGACGCGCGAAGCCGTCGAGAAGCTGATCGCTGCACGGCTCGCTGCCGACTGCATGGGCGTGCCGACCGTGCTCTTGGCGCGCACCGATGCCGAGGCGGCCGACCTGGTCACCTCCGACGTCGACGACAACGACAAGCCGTTCTGCACCGGCGAGCGCACCGTGGAAGGCTTCTACAAGACCCGCAATGGGCTCGATCAGGCGGTATCGCGTGGACTGGCCTACGCACCCTTTGCGGATCTGCTGTGGTGCGAGACGGGGAAGCCCGATCTCGAGTTCGCGAAAGCATTCGCCGACGCGATCCACGCCAAGTTCCCGGGCAAGATGCTCGCCTACAATTGTTCGCCGTCGTTCAACTGGAAGAAGAATCTCGACGACTCGACGGTGGCCAAGTTCCAGCGCGAACTCGGCGCGATGGGCTACAAGTTCCAGTTCATCACGCTGGCCGGCTTCCACAGTCTGAACTACAGCATGTTCAATCTGGCGCACGGCTACGCCAACAACCAGATGACCGCGTTCGTCGAGCTGCAGGAAGCGGAATTCGCGGCGATCTCGAAGGGCTTCACCGCGGTCAAGCATCAGCGCGAAGTGGGTACGAGCTACTTCGATGCCGTGACGCAGACCATCCAGGGCGGACAATCGTCGACGACCGCGCTCAAGGGCTCCACCGAAGACGAGCAGTTCTTCGAGAAGCCCAAGGCGGAGTTGTCGGTGGCGAACGGCTAAGCAACAGCCACTCGGAGTGTCACCGACGGCGCGACATCCGCAAGGGTGTCGCGCCGTTTGCTTTGGGCGTCATCGCCGGCAGTTAGAGGCGTAGTATGGCCGGGTGTCCAATGGTCGACGAGGTGATCCAATGCTGGACCGACGGACATTCGTCGCCATGACCGGAGGCGCCCTGCTCGGACTGTCCTCCAGCCTGCGGGCCCAAGGGCCGGTAGCAGCGCGCCGCATCGGATTTCTCTCCGGGTTCGCCCGCGCCGACATCGAGAATTTCCTTGGCCAACTGCGACCGGAGCTGGAAAAACTCGGGTGGACCGATGGTCGGAACATCGTGTTGCTGGAGCCGCTAACGTCGGGCGGCGACAATCGACGCCTGCAGTTCATGGCCGGTGAACTCGTCGCGCAGGGTCCCGACCTGATTCTCGTCCAGACCGTGCCGGCCACTCGCGCGCTAATGTTAGCGACGAAGGCTATACCCATTGTGATGGTGGGCGTGGGGAATCCGGTGGAGCTTGGAATCGTCGCCGATTACAGGATGCCGGGTGGCAACGTCACCGGCTCAAACTACCTCGCCAACGAATACGCGGGTAAGCTGCTGCAACTCCTCAAGGAGGCAGTACCTCGGTTGCGCAGCGTCGCTATATTCGTCAATCCAAGCAACGAAGCTGCTGCTCCGCTCGCCAAGCAAATCCGGGTCGATTCCGCGGCCTTCGGAATGCAGGCGCAGATCATCGAGGTTTCGGGCAAAGGAGATTTCGATGCTGCGTTTGAGGCAATCGGCAACGCGAAAACGGAAGCGATACTGCTTCCGCCGGAACCGGTGATCCAAGCCAACCGCGACGCAATCGCGACGTTCGCGCAGACGCACGGATTGCCGCTGGCCAACGTGGGCGGCAGTCGAGGTCTTCCGGCAAGCGGTTTGATTGCCTACGGGCCATCGCGAGACGAGTTCCCGCGCCTCGCTGCCCGCTACGTCGACCGGATCCTGAAGGGTGCCAAGCCGGGCGACCTTCCCGTCGAGCAGCCAACGCGGTTTGTCCTAACGATCAATCTCAAGTCCGCCAAGGTGCTCGGCCTGACCATACCGCAGTCGATGCTGCTTCGCGCTGACGAGGTGATCCAGTGATCACGCGCCGCAGTATCTTACTGGCAGGGAGCATCGGCTTGCTGGTCGCGCCCCGGCTCGGCCGCGGACAGCCCAAGTCGAAGATTCCGCGCATCGGCTTCCTTTGGTACGGCTCGATGGACACGCCCGGGGCTCTGCAAAATCGTGCGGTGTTTCGCCAGCGCCTCGCCGCGCTCGGCTACGTCGAAGGCAAGAGCATCTTGATCGAGGACCGTTCCGCAGAGGGCAATGCGGAACGTTTGCGCCAGCTCGCGCGTGAGTTCGCGGCGAGCAAGGTCGATGTCATCGTTGCGCCTGCGGTGACCACCAGCCGTGCCGCGCGACAGGCCACCAGCACGATCCCGATCGTGATGGTGCACGCGGGCGATCCGGTCGGTGCCGGGCTGATCGCCAGCCTGGCTCGGCCGGGCGGCAATGTCACCGGCACGACGAATCTTTCCTACAGTGGCAAGCAGATCGGGTTGATGCGTGAACTCGTCCCGCGTGCCACCAAGCTCGTGATCCTGTTGAACCCATCCAACGCCAATGCACACAGGTACGTCACGGACGCAATGGAGGCCGGTCGCGGTTTCAATCTCAGCGTCGCCGTCGCCGAGGTGGCCAGGGCGGAGGACGTTCCGAACGCGTTTGCAATGATCCGCGAAATGCGACCGGACGCGCTTCTGGTCATGGGCGATCCGTTGATTGGTGAATACCGCGCCGAAGTGTTCGCCTTCGCGGCAGGCGCCCGCCTGCCGGCGAGCTACGATCTCCCGGGCATGGCCAGGGACGGCGGCCTGATCGCCTATGGCCCGCTGCTGGCCGAACACTATGCGATGGCTGCCGGGTACGTGGACAGGATTCTCAAGGGAGCCAAGCCCGCCGACCTGCCGGTCGAACAGCCCACGAGATTCGAACTCGTCGTCAACATGAAAACAGCGAACGCGCTCGGCCTGACGATCCCGCAGTCGGTCATCGCGCGCGCGGACGAGGTGATTCGGTAGTCGACTTCCGCTACACGACGCGCTCGAGATAGCTCTGGAACACGCCGACATGAACCAGCGCGGCGTCAGCCGAATTCGGCCACAACTCCTCGCTGCGGAAGCGGACATCGTAGGTCGGTTCGTCCTGCGCGTCGACGCCATGCGCATGCGCGTCGGGAAATGGATAGGCCGGCGACTCGCTCACCACGACGCCGGTCTTCCCGCGGATGTAGCCCGGCATCCGCACGTGCCCCGGGATGAAGTCGAGCCGCACCCGCACCCGATCCCCCGCCTTGAAGCGCTCTCGGGTCAGCACGTTCGTGCGCCCCGGCGCACTCGGCGCCGCAAGCGGAAATGGTCCCTGCGCCCGCCGCTCGAGTTCCTCGCGGCTCACGATGCCCTTCTCGACCAAGAGTGTCGCCAGGCTGGTGAGCGAGCGTTCGTAGTAGCTGGCCGCGAGGTAGTGCCGCGGCTCCATGCGCTCGATCGCATGACGATACTCGTCCATGTTGAAGATGCCGAGCCGCACCGCGAGCGCATAGAGCGAATTCGCGCGCACTTCCCACGCGGCGTGAAACGCCTGCGCATTGAGCGTGTAACGAACCCGGCCGAAGCCCTGCTTCCCGCCCAGATCGTGCATGCCGTCCATGGCTCGATTCCCGGTTATAGCCGCGCGACGCCGATCATGGCATCGCGCGTCACGATGGCTGCCAGCTTTTGCTCTGGCCAGCCGATGGTCGCGGGAGGCTGTACCGGCAGCACCATGTACCGCGTGTCCGCAGTCGTGTCCCACACGCGGATCTCGACTTCCGGCGGCAGGTCGAGGCCCATCTCCCTCAGCACGGTGCGCGATTCGCGCACGACGCGCGCGCGGTACTCGAGGTCCTTGTACCAGTCCGGCGGCAATCCGATGATGGTGAATGCGGTGCACGAGCACTGCGTGCAGCAGATGACGTTCTGCACCGCCGGCGTGTTCTCCAGCACGACGAGGTGCCGGTGATGCTTCGGCATCGTGAGGCCGAGCTCGGCGATGGCGGCGCGGCCATCGGCGAGCAGCCGTTCGCGGAAGGCGGGGTCGACCCAGGCGCGGGCCACGACGCGTGCGCCGTTCTGCGGAACCCATTGCTCTTGCGCGAGGTGACTTAACTCCTCGACGGCCTTGGTCGCATTCATGCCGCGCTCGTCGAACGCCGCCTGGATGGCATCGACGCGCTTCTCGACGGAGGCGGTGCGCTGTATGGCGAGATCGTCTTTGGGCATGGTCATCGCTCCTCGAAGTGCGCTCGCTGCCGCAAGGTTCAAATCAGTATTCCCGCTCCCTTGCTGCGCGTCAACCATGCATATCCGGCCGAGCCGAATCCGGAGAACGCATAAAATATGCAGGTGCCCCCGCTCTCACACCGATTGTTCTTCGCGCTGTGGCCCGATGCCGCCACCCGTGCCGCGCTCGACACACTTGCGTGCGAAGTTGCGGTCGAGACGCGGGGGCGCGCGGTGGCGGCGGATAACCTGCATCTGACGCTCGCGTTCCTGGGGGAACGTCCGGCCGCGATGCTGCCGGATCTGCGCGCAAGCGTGTCGGCGATCGACGTCGCGCCGTTCAGGCTGCTGCTCGACGACGTGGGCTGCTGGCGCAAGACGGGCATTGCGTGGCTGGCGACGAGCAAAAGCGCCCCGCCATTGTTCGCACTGCGCGAGCGCGTCGTGCAGGCGTTGGCCGCCGTGCGCATCGTCATCGATGAACGCCGGTTCATGCCGCACGTGACGCTGGCACGTCGCGCGGAGTCGCTCGTTGCCCGGCGCCTCGTGCCCGCGATCGAGTGGCAGGTCGAATCGTTCTCTCTGGTCGCCTCAGCGCTCGACCCGCGCGGCGTGCGCTACGAGGTTGTGCAGACGTGGCCGAACGCGATGCCCTAGTTGCCCCGCGCGACTGGTCGCGCGGAATCGGACGACCATTCGCTCCACGATCCCGGGTACAGACGCGACCCGGGCAAGCCGGCGACCGCCATGGCCAGCACGTTGTGGCACGCGGTCACGCCGGATCCGCATTGATGCACGACTGACGCAGGGGCGCGGTCCGCGAGCTGCGCTTCGAATTCATGGCGCAGCGCCTCGGGCGACTTAAACGTGCCCTGCGGCGACAAGTTCTCGGCGTAAGGCCGGCTGATGGCGCCAGGTATATGTCCGGCGACCGGATCGATCGGTTCGATGTCGCCGCGGAAACGCTCGGGCGCACGGGCGTCGAGCACGGTCAGCGTGCCATCGGCCAGGTGCTGCAGGATCTCCTGCGCCGATGCGGTGGGCTGCGGGCGTTGCGGTACGAATGTCGTCGTACGCGCAACGCGCACCTCGGCGCTGAGCGGGTGACCCTCGGCGGCCCACTTGTTGAGGCCGCCGTCGAGTACGGCCACGCGCTCATGTCCCAGCCATTGCAGCATCCACCACAGCCTCGACGCCCACATCCCGCCGTTCTGGTCGTACGCAACAACCTGCTTGTCGGCGTCGATGCCGATGCGGCCGAAGGTGGCGGCGAGGACCGCAATATCCGGCAACGGATGGCGGCCGTTCCGGCCCGTTTTCGGGCCGGATAGATCGTGGTCGAGATGCAAGAAGCGCGCGCCGGGAATATGCGCCGCGCGGTAGGCACTGGCGCCGGCGTCACCATCGGTCAGGTTGTGGCGGCAGTCAACGATGACCAGGCTCGGATCGTCGAGGTGACCGGCAAGCGCCGTGGTCGAAATCAGTGTCGTGTAGTTCATGCTGCGGGTGGTGACCTCAGTTGCTCTTTCAGAACAAAGTGCCGGCAATCGGCCAGACTTCAATGGGGCCGATGCCGAGTTTGGCCAGCGCCGCTTCGAGCTTGGCGCGATCGCCGACCGCGATGATCACCATCGATGCCGGGTCGAGAAAGCGGTGCGCCAGCGCATCCGTGCTCGTTACCTTGACGCTCGTGAATTGCGCGGGAAGCCGGCGAAAATAATCGAGCGGCAGGCCATAGGCGAACAGGTCGGAGAACGATGACGACGTGGCGCCGTTGGTTTCGAACCTGGCGGGCAGCGACTGGGTGAGCGCGCCGCGCGCCTGGCCCAGTTCGGCCGCGGTCAGCGGCGCGGATTGCGCTTTGGTCAGTTCGGCGACGATCTCGCGGATGGCTGGTTCGGTCACGTCGGCACGCACCGCGGTAGCGACGTAGAACGAGCCCTGCTTGCGGCCGAAGTCGAAGCGCGATTGCGCCCCGTAGGTGTAACCCTTGTCTTCGCGCAGGTTCTGGTTGATGCGGCTGGTATAGCTGCCGCCGACCACGTGATTGAGTACCTGCAGCGCGGGGTAGTCGGGCGTCGTGCGCTCGATCCCGAGACGACCCATGCGCAGCGAGGTTTGCGGCGAATCTGGCTTGTCGACGATGATCGCACGCGCCTTGGTCGTCGTCGCGGGCGGCAAATTGCCCGCTGGCAGTACCTCGCTGACGGGTTGCCACGAGCCCCACTCGCGCTCGACCAGAGCGCGCAGTTTTGCCGCATCGATGTCGCCGACGACGATCAGCGCCGCGTTGGCGGGCCGGAACTGCGCCTGCCACCAGCGGCGCAAATCCGCGCCGGTGGTCTTGGCGACGGACTGCTCGGTGCCGATGCTCGACGCGCCGTTCGGATTCGCCGGTCCGTAGATCGCGCGCGCGAACGCCACGCCCGCAAGTGCGCCAGGATCCTCGCGCGCGCTCGCGATATCGCTCAAGCGCGCCTTGCGCTGCCGCTCGACTTCGTCGGCGGGGAAACTCGGATGCTGCGCAACGTCGGCGAGCAGGTTCATGGTGTCGCCGAAGTTGCGCGACAGGCCGTCGACGCCAAGCGACGTGACGTCACGCCGCGTCTGCGCACTGTAAGCGGTGCCGAGTTGCTCGAACTGTTCTGCCAGCTGTCGCGAGTTGCGGGTACGCGTGCCCTCGTCGAGCATCGCCGCGGCAAAACCGGGCACGCCGGGCAGTGCGGGATTGGTCGATGCGAGCCCGGCGTTGACCACGAGTTCGGCCGTCACGATCGGCATCAGCGGACGCTGGAAGTGCATGACCGTCAAGCCGTTCGCGAGCTTGAAGGATTGCGGCTGCGGCAGCACCGGGGTGCGCACCGGCCCGGACTTGGGCGGAGTCGTGCGCCAGGGCTCGTCGGCGTTGATCGACTCGGTGCCGCTGGCGACCGGCGCGGGCGGAGCCGGAGGATCTGGGTCGAGCTTTTTCTCGCCGCGCACGGCGAGGATGACCACGCGCGCATTCATGCGCAGCGACTCGCGCACCGCGCGCTGCACGTCGGCCGCGGTGACGCGCGTATAGCGTTCGATGTCCTTCGGCAGGAAGCCCGGGTCGCCGAGGTACTGGTTGTACATGTTCAGCTGGTCGGCACGTCCGCCGACCCCCTGCAGACCCTGGTAAAGGGAACGCTCGATCTGGTTGCGGGCGCGTTCCACCTCGGCGGTCGTAGGGCCGTCGGCCGCAAGCCTGGCGATCTCGGCGTCGATCAGAGGCTGCAGTTCGGCGGCGGTGTGTCCTGCCCGCGCCACCGTCTGCACCGCGAAAATCGAGGTCAGCGCATAGGAATCCTGTTCGGCGGAAACGTCCTGCGCGACTTCCAGTTCGTAGACGAGCTTCTGGTACAGGCGGCTGGCCTTGCCGCCGGCGAGAATCTGCGCGGCGATGGTCAGTTCCGCGTCGCCCGGCTTGAACTTCGGCTGCGTCAGCCAAGCCATGTCGACGCGCTCGAGCTCGATCTGGTCGGTGACCGTGATGCGTTGTTCGGACGCGAGTTGCGGCGTCGCGACCGCGGGCGGCGGAACCTCGGCGCCGCGCTTGAAGGTGCCGAACTGCTTCTGCACCAGGCGCTTGGCCGTCGCGGTGTCGAAGTCGCCGCAAATGACCAGCGTGGCGTTGTTGGGCCGGTAGTAGCGCTTGAAGAAACTACGCACGTCGTCCAGTTTTGCCGCCTGGATGTCGACGTGCGAACCAATGACCGCTGGACGATAAGGATGGCCCTGCGGAAACAGCGCGCGAAACATCGCTTCATCGACCACGCCGTAGGGCCGGTTCTCGGTCGACTGGCGCCGCTCGTTGCGCACGACATCCTGCTGGTTGGTCAGCGCCGCCTGATCGAGCGAATCGAGCAGATACCCCATTCGGTCCGCATGCGTCCACAGCGCCAGCTCGAGCTGATTCGACGGCACGGTATCGTAGTAATTCGTGCGATCGAACAAGGTCGACGCATTGGAATCGCTGCCGCCTGCCGCGGTGAGCAACTCTTCGGCGAGGCCGCGCCGGATGTGCTTGCTGCCCGTGAACATCATGTGCTCGAACAGGTGCGCGAAACCGGTGCGGCCGGGTTCCTCGTTGGCCGCGCCCACGTGGTACCAGACGTTGACCGCGACGATCGGCAGCGAGCGGTCCTGGGCGAGGATGACCTCGAGGCCGTTGGCGAGCCGGTACTTCTCATAGGGAATCGTCGGCAATGGCGCGCCGGAGGCAAATCGGGTACCGAAGGTCAGGCCGAGCATGGCAAGAAACAGGAATCTTCGCATCTAGGATTCACAAGGTGTTTGGCGGGCGGGATGCACCGGCCAGCGGCGTGCCAGCCATCGGTTGGCACGCCCCGCCGCATGCGGACGCGTCCTTCGACGCTACAAGTGCGGTTCGAGTTCCCGCCGAAGAAATTCGTGGAATTGCTGCATGCCGTCTTCCATGGGCGACTGGTATGGCCCGAACTCGTTGCGGCCGCGCTTCCACAGGGCGCGCCGGCCCGCTTCCATGCGTTCGCCGATTTCGTCGTCTTCGGCTGCGGTTTCCAGGTAGGCGGCCTGCTCGGCCTCGACGAACTCGCGCTCGAACAGCGCGATGTCCTCCGGATAGTAGAACTCGACGATGTTGGTGGTCCGCTCCGGGCCGTTCGGGATCAGCGAACTGACGATGAGCACGTGCGCATACCACTCGATCATCACATTCGGATAGATCGTCGCCCAGATCGCGCCATGCTTCGGCGGCTCGCCGTTGTAGTAGTCGAGCACCGCCTTGTGCCAACGTTCGTAGGTCTTGGTGCCCGGCTTCGCCAGGGCGGCGTTGACGCCGACCGTCTGCACCGAAAAGCGGCCGCTGAACTGCCAGCGCAGATCGTCGCAGGTGACGAACTGGCCCAGCCCCGGATGGTAGGGGCCGACGTGATAGTCCTCGAGATAGACCTCGACGAAGGTCTTCCAGTTGTAGTTGCAGGCCTTGACCTCGACCCGGTCGAGCACGTAGCCGGAGAAGTCGAAGTCCCGCGCGACACCCATGCCGGCGAGATCGTGCTCGATGTTGCGCTTGCCGTCGAACAGCAGCCCGTGCCAATGCTGCAGCGGACTGCTCGCGAGCTTCACGCAGGGCTTGTCTTCGAACAGCGGCGCGCCGAGCAGCCCGCCCTTGAGATCGTAGGTCCAGCGATGGATCGGGCAGACGATGTTGGGTGCGTTGCCGCGGCCGTGGAGCATGATCGCCTGCCGGTGGCGGCAGATGTTCGACAGCAGTTCGACGCCGCCGGCATTGCGCACCAGAACCTGGGCGTTGTCGCGCGAGGCGAGGGCGTAATAGTCGCCGGCATTGGGGACCATCAACTCGTGGCCGGCGTAGCTCGGGCCTTGGTCGAACAGCACCCTCTGCTCCAGCGCGTGAATTGCAGGATCGAAATACCAGGAGACCGGAAGCTGCGAAGTGGCCGTACGCAGCCGGTCCGCAGTGGCAAGATTTGACATCAGCCTGTCCTTTTTCGTAAACCGCCAACCCAACAACCAATATAAGTGGCGGATTGCTCCGCCCCCCAACCGATTTGCTAAGTCAGCCGACTACAGAAAGAACGTAGGAAGGCTGCGTCGTCAAATGAGATTGCAATTATAGCGCGGTATGGACTCCCGGTCCACGTCGAAGTTCCAGGTGCAGGCCGAAACACGGCCCGGTATCGGCTTGCTGGGTCAACGTTGCCGCGCGTGCTGATTTGGGGTACGTTGGCTGAAAATTCAAGCGGTTTGCGGGCGCGACGGGACATCCCGGAGGTCCGGCCGCCGCGATGCGCTTCTACCTTCGATGCCCAAACCTTCAGACGCAACGCCCAAGAGTTTCGAATCCGCACTGGCCGAACTCGAATCCATCGTGGCCACGATGGAGGGCGGTCAACTTCCGCTGGCGGATTCGCTTGCAGCATACAAACGCGGGGCCGAGTTGCTGCAGTACTGCCAGTCCGCCTTGAAGGATGCCCAGCAACAGGTCCAGGTCCTGGAAAAGGGCGTGCTGAAGGCATTCGCTCCGGAACGGCCCGACGCGGACGAACGCGATGAACCCTGACGTCGCGTTCCCCGTCTGGAGCGGCGAACGCGCCCAGCGCGTCGCCGGCGTCCTCGACTTGCTGCTCCCGGTGACGACCGAGCCGCCGCGCGCGCTGCACGAAGCGATGCGCTACGCGGTCCTCGGTGGCGGCAAGCGCGTTCGCGCGTTGCTCGCCTATGCCGGCGGGGAACTCGTGGCCGCGGAGCCCGCACATGTCGATGCATCCGCCGCGGCGGTAGAACTCATCCACGGCTATTCGCTCGTGCACGACGATCTACCCTGCATGGACGACGACGTCCTGCGGCGGGGCAAGCCGACCTGCCACGTCGCCTTCGGCGAGGCGACTGCATTGCTTGCGGGCGACGCACTGCAAAGCCTGGCGTTCGAAGTCCTCGCGCAGGCGGGCGCCGGAGACGCGGGCCGCCAGTTGCTGCTGCTCGCGCACGCCGCGGGCTCGCACGGCATGGCCGGCGGGCAGGCGATCGACCTGGGCGCGGCCGGCACGGCGCTGCGCATTCCCGAACTCGAGCACATGCATCGCCTCAAGACCGGAGCGCTGATCCGGGCGGCGGTACGGCTGGGCGCCGGCTGCGGTCGGACACTTCGTGATGACGAGGACACGGCGCTCGACCGCTACGCGGCCGCGATCGGGCTGGCGTTCCAGGTCGTCGACGATGTGCTCGATGTCGAAGGCACGGCGCAGAGCCTGGGAAAGACCGCGGGCAAGGATGCGGCCCAGAACAAGGCCACCTACGTTTCATTGCTCGGGCTCGGCGAGGCGAGGCAGCGCATCGAAACGCTGCGCGCCGAAGCGCACGCCGCGCTTGCGCACTTCGGCGCGACCGCGCGCCGGTTCCATGAAATCGCCGACTGGATCGCGCTGCGGAAAAACTGATGCTGCTCGAAACCATCAACGCGCCTGCCGAGCTTCGCCGCCTGACGCCGGAGCAGTTGCCGCTGCTTGCGCGCGAACTGCGCGAGTTCATCGTTCAGTCGGTCAGCCAGACCGGCGGCCATCTGTCGTCGAATCTTGGCACGATCGAGCTTACGGTGGCGCTGCACTATGTGTTCGACACGCCGCGCGACCGCCTGGTGTGGGACGTGGGCCACCAGACCTACGCGCACAAGATCCTCACCGGCCGTCGCGCCGGCATGGCAAAGCTGAGGCAATGGGGAGGCGTCGCCGGGTTTCCGCAACGTAGCGAAAGCGAGTACGACACCTTCGGCACGGCGCATTCGTCGACTTCGATCTCCGCCGCACTCGGCATGGCGATCGCGGCCAAGGTCAAGGGCGAGCAGCGCAAGGTGGTCGCCGTAATCGGCGACGGCGCGATGAGCGCCGGCATGGCGTTCGAGGCGCTGAACAACGCCGGCGCGACAGACGCGGATTTGCTGGTGGTC
Source organism: uncultured beta proteobacterium (assembly GCA_963726915.1). Taxonomy (GTDB): domain Bacteria; phylum Pseudomonadota; class Gammaproteobacteria; order Burkholderiales; family Casimicrobiaceae; genus PALSA-1003. The sequence goes on along the minus strand of CAVSEA010000023.1, from coordinate 24,180 downwards.
CTCAACGACAACGAGATGTCGATATCGGAGCCGGTCGGCGCCTTCAACAACTATCTTGCGCGCCTGATGTCGGGAAGCATCTACAACTCGGTTCGACGCGGCGGTAAGGAAGTGCTGTCGCGGGTGCCACCGATGCAGGAACTTGCCCGGCGCTGGGAAGAACACATGAAGGGCATGGTGCTCCCGGGCACGCTGTTCGAGGAGTTCGGCTTCAACTATATCGGGCCGATCGACGGCCACGACCTTGGCTCGCTGGTGAAAACGCTGCGCAACGTCTCGCAGCTGCCCGGCCCGCAATTGCTGCACGTGGTCACGCGCAAGGGTCACGGCTACACGCGGGCGGAGGAAGACCCGATCCTCTACCACGGCGTGACCAGGTTCGATCCCGCCGTCGGCATCGTGCCCAAGCCGCCCGGGAAGCCTGCCTACACGCAGGTCTTCGGGGACTGGCTGTGCGACATGGCCAAGCGCGATTCGCGGCTGATCGGCATCACGCCGGCGATGCGGGAAGGTTCGGGGATGGTGCGGTTTTCGCAGGAGTACAAGGAACGCTACTTCGACGTCGGCATCGCCGAACAGCACGCGGTCACTTTTGCCGCAGGGCTTGCCTGCGAAGGATTGAAGCCGGTCGTCGCGATCTACTCGACGTTCCTGCAGCGCGCCTACGACCAGTTGATCCACGACGTCGTGCTGCAGAATCTGCCGGTGCTGTTCGCGATCGATCGCGGCGGGATTGTCGGCGCCGACGGCCCCACGCACGCAGGCAGCTTCGACCTCACCTATCTGCGCTGCCTGCCGAATACGACGGTGATGGCGCCTGCGGACGAGAACGAGTGCCGGCAAATGCTCTACACCGCATTCCAGCTCGACACGCCCAGCGCCGTGCGCTATCCGCGCGGGGCCGGGCCCGGCGTCGCGATCGAGCGCGAGATGCGTGCGCTGCCGGTCGGCAAGGGCGAGTTGCGGCGCGAGGCCAAGCGCCGGTCGCAGCGCATCGCGGTGCTTGCGTTCGGCAGCATGCTGCACCCGGCACTCGAGGCGGCAGAGCAAATCGACGCGACCGTCGCCAACATGCGCTTCGTCAAGCCGATCGACATCGACCTCATCGAGTGGCTCGCCAAGTCGCACGACGCGCTGGTGACGGTCGAGGAAAACGTAATCGCGGGCGGCGCCGGCAGCGCGGTGGCGGAGGCCCTCGCCGAACGGGGCATCGCGGTGCCGCTGCTGCATCTGGGGCTGCCCGATGCGTTCATCGAGCACGGCGACCCGGCGTTGCTTTTGGCCCGGTGCGGTCTCGACGCCAAGGGCATCGCCGCCTCGATCCTCGCGCGTTTCGGCCCGCAGTCGGTTCCCGCACCTTCGCCGGCAGTCGTGCACGTGGCGAAGCCCGCGGCATGAGCGACCGCGAAATGAGCGCGACTGGCCGCCCCGAGCGCGAATGCATTACCCTGAGCGCGACGGGCGGCCCAAGCGCGAACATGCTCCGATGAATGCGAACAGAGAATGAACCGACCCGAAACACCCGCGATACCCGATGTCCAGTCGCATCCCGATGCGCGGGAACTCGCCATCGATCGCGTTGGCATCCGTGGCCTGCGCTACCCGATCCAGTTCGCGGACGGCGACGCGCTTGCGCAATCGACCGTCGCGACCTTCGGGCTCTACGTGGCCTTGCCCGCCGACCGCAAGGGCACGCATATGTCGCGGCTGGTTGCCGCGATCGACGAGATGCACGAACCGCTGTCGCTGCGTCAACTGCCGACCTTGCTCGACGCGCTGCTCGTTCGCCTCGAAGCCGATGCCGGGAACATCGACATCGAATTTCCGTGGTTCATCCACAAATCCGCGCCGGTGTCCGGCGTGCGGAGCATGATGGACTACGCGGTGACGCTCAAGGCCGACGCAACCGGAAGCGCGCGGCGCGTGACGGTCACCGTCGTCGTGCCGGTGATGAGCCTGTGCCCCAGTTCCAAGGCGATCGCCGATTACGGCGCGCACAACCAGCGCTCGCATATCACCCTGAGCGTGCAGCCTTTGGCCGACGCGCGGGTAGCGCTGCACGAACTGGTCAGGATCGCCGAGGAAGAAGCGTCCTGCGAGCTGTACGGACTGCTCAAACGCAGCGACGAGAAGTTCGTCACCGAACGCGCCTACGAGCGGCCGCGGTTCGTCGAGGACCTGGTGCGCGGCATCGCGAGCAGGCTGGTCGGCGACCCCCGCTATGCGGGCTTCAGCGTGGCGGCCGAGAACTTCGAGTCGATCCACAACCATTCGGCGTACGCCCGCATCGCGCACGGGATCCAGATTTAGGTCTGTGGCGTGGCCGACCCGAGGTCGGCGGCGGCCGCTGCCGACTACTTCATCGCAAAGCAGTACAACAATCCCGCACCACCCGTCTTGCGCAACGCTTCGTCGCCACAGCCGGCGCTCGGATGCGACGAATTCCACGAACGCGACGGCTCGTCGTCCTTCAGCCCGATGCGGTCGATGTGACCGACTTGGGCCACGCCCTCGCCACTCTTCGTCCAGTTGCCGCAGGTCTTGTCGTCGTTGCCGGTGTATGCCGTGCCGTCGGGCTGCGAACCGGTAAGGACGTCGTGCATGTTGGGGGTGTCACCGCGTCCGTTGACGACGTCGCCCTTTTCGGTGAGTGAAGTCTGCTTGGTCAGATTGTTGCTGCCGTGCAGTTCTGCAATATTGGTGGCAACGACGACGCCCTTGGCGTTCTGCCAGGGGCCGGCGCCGATGCGGTCCTTCGCGTTGACCGCGGATGCCCCCTGCGCCGCGCTGGAACTCAAGTAGGCGCGCCAGGTCCGATTGCCCGCACCCACCGCCGTGGCCAGCGCCTGGCAATGCTTGTCCGCGCCCGCCAGGCCGCCGAAGTCGGCGCCTTTACCTGAGCCAGCGCTGGATACGAAGAAGGTCATGTTGGCGGGTTGTGCGAAGGCAATCGTACTGCCGAGCGTGATCGCGGCCAGCGCAGCATACCGTGAACGCAGATTCCTTCATTTTATCCCCCTGGTGGATTGTGTTGCCGGACCCGACATTCAGCATCCGGGTGCAGTACGCAAACATTCCTCGTGGCAAGTGTATTGCAGCGCACGACCGGTCGCGCTACTCCGGGCGGCGCCTGCTAGGAACCCTTTCCCGGTCGCGGATGTTCAACGACAATCGCTGCGCGCCGTTCGAATGTGTCGCGGCGCGAGAGCAGCCTTTCCTGGCCGCCTGAAATCAGCGCGTAGTGGCGCAGTCCGGCCAGTCGCGCATTCGCTTCTTCGCACATCGCATCCTGCGTGACCCACAGTCGGGGGTCGACGCCGCGCAGGTCGAACGCGACGGAATAGCTGCGTAGCGTCTTGCGCCCGCGCCGGTCGAAGTATTCGTGGAAGTACGACAGCGCGAGTTCGCGCAGGCTGCGATAGATCGGGTCGCGATAGCGCAAATGCGCGCCGTTGCTCTTGGAGATCGCGCCCCAGGCACGCTGGCGGCGGAACAACGCGACCACGTGCGGATCGTCGCTCGCCGCGCAGTCCAGGTGCATGACCCGAGGCGGCTCGCCGTGAATCCACAATGCGCAAGCAGCGACAAACGCGGCTTCGATGCAATGCGCGCGACGCTGGCGGAGCGCCTGGCGGACGGAGAGAAGGGTCTCGCCGCCGATTTCGTGATTGATTGGTATCGCGCTGACAAAGGCCTGGATGCGCAACGGTGTGTCGAGCTTGCGCAGTATGGCAAATTCCGCGCGGGTGAGACCCAGATCTTCGCGGCGGGCGAACCGCCGGTGGGCTAGCGAGACCATGCGCGGTGATAGTAGCACCGCGCCCGAATTTCCCGACCGCGTGCCCCGCACAGAGGATAAGAGCAGTGGCTTGGCGCGGTACAATTGCCGGCCAAATCATGAAACCCGTCGCTATCTTTCGCTTCTCTCCGACCGAGGGTCCCGGGCATTTCGGTGACTGGCTCGACTCACAGTACATCGCCTGGAAGGTCATCGCCGTGGATCGCGGCGAAATCGTGCCTGTCGATGTGCACAGATTTGCCGGGATCGGCATGATGGGCGGTCCGATGAGCGTCAACGACGACTTGCCGTGGAAGTCCCCGCTGCTCGAGCTGCTGCGCAGCGCCGTCGACGCCGACGTGCCAGTCATCGGACATTGCCTTGGCGGCCAGCTTCTCGCGAAGGTGCTCGGTGCAGAAGTCAGACGGACGGCGTCGCCGGAAATTGGCTGGGGCGACGTAAATGTTGTTCAGCCGGCCGCCGCCGCTTGGCTGGGCGGGCGCGCGCGGTTCACGACCTTTCAATGGCACTACGACATTTTCAGCTTGCCGGCGCGCGCGGTACGGCTCCTGACCAATGCATTCAACCCCGACCAGGCGTTCGGCATCGGCAAGCACATCGGTCTTCAGTGCCACATCGAAATGACGCGCGAAATGGTCGAAACGTGGTGCCGCACCGGGGCCGATGAACTGCCGCCGAATACGATCGGAGCAACGCAGAACAAAGCGGACATTCTCCACGATGTCGACGCGCGACTCGCGGCACTCTCGCGCGTCGCCGACGACGTCTACGCGCATTGGGCGCAGGGGCTCGTCTACTGATGGCTGCGATACGCGCGTTGCCCGATCAGCTGATCAACCAGATCGCGGCGGGCGAGGTTGTCGAGCGGCCGGCCGCCGCGCTGAAGGAGCTGCTCGAGAACAGCATCGACGCGGGGGCGACCGAGATCGACATCGCGCTTTCGCGTGGTGGAGTGAAACTGATTCGCGTCGCCGATAACGGTGGCGGCATCGAGCGCGAGGATCTGCAGCCTGCAGTCGCGCGTCACGCGACCTCGAAACTCGCGACGGCGCACGACCTCGAGGCGATTGCGACGCTGGGCTTTCGCGGCGAAGCTCTGGCGAGCATCGCGTCGGTGTCGCACGTCTCGCTCACGTCGCGTTCGCGCGACAAGGCGCACGCATGGCGCGTCGAAGTCGACGCCGGCGAAGTCGGCATCCCGCAACCCGCGGCGCTGGCCAGCGGCACGACGGTGACGGTGAACGAACTGTTCTTCAACACGCCGGCGCGGCGCAAGTTTCTCCGCACCGACGCCACCGAATACGGTCATTGCGAGGAAGCCTTTCGCCGCGTTGCCCTGGCGCAGCCCGACGTTGCTTTCACCTTCCAGCACAACGGCAGCGTACGCTTCCGCCTGCTTGCGCAGGGACGCCGGGCAAGGGTCGACGCGCTGCTCGGCAACGAATTCGCGACGCAGGCAGCGCAGGTCGACGAACGCGGATTCGAGCTGTCGCTCGCCGGTTGGGCCGTGCGCCCGGCCCATGCCACCGCCGCGCGCGATGCGCAATACCTGTTCGTCAACGGCCGGTTCGTGCGCGACCGGGTCCTCTCGCACGCGCTGCGCGAAGCGTACCGAGACGTATTGCATCACGACCGGCAACCGGCCTACGCGTTATGGCTGACGATCGAACCGAGGCTCGTCGATGTCAACGTCCATCCGACCAAGACCGAGGTGCGCTTTCGCGACAGCGGCGCCGTGCATCAATTCGTGCGGCGCGCGGTCGAGAAGTCGCTGGCGGCGACGGCGGCCGAACAGCCCGCGGTGTCGGCTGCCGAGAAGCTTGGCGCGGCGGCCGCGCGCATGCCGCCCTGGGCGCCGGCGGGCGGCCCGCGAACCGGCATGGCGCCGCTATCGGAACAGAGCAGCATGGCGCTGGCGACCGCCGAGCCTTCGTCCTTCTATTCCCGCCTGTTCGGCGATCGCGAGCGGCCCGCTACGGGCGCCGACCTACCCAACGACGACGACCATCCGCTTGGATTCGCGCTGGCGCAATTGCACGGCATCTTCGTGCTGGCACAGAACCGCGACGGCCTGGTGCTGGTCGACATGCACGCCGCGCACGAACGCATCCTGTACGAGCGGCTCAAGTCGGCGCTCGACGCCGGCGTGCCGATGCAACCATTGCTCGTGCCCGCGACCTTCGCCGCCGACCCGCTGGACATGGCGACCGCAGACGAGAACACCGACACCTTGGGCGCACTCGGATTCTCGTTGTCGGCGTTGGGACCCTCGACGCTCGCGGTGCGCGGCGTGCCGGCCCCGCTGGTCGAAGCCGATGCGGTGGCGCTGGCGCGCGCGGTGCTGGCCGACGTGCGCGAATACGGCGGCAGCCAGGTGCTGTCCGCGCAGCGCGACGAGTTGCTGTCGACCATGGCCTGCCACGGCGCGGTTCGCGCGCATCGAAGCCTGACAGTGCCCGAGATGAACGCCCTGCTGCGCGAGATGGAGACCACGGAACGTGCGGGCCAGTGCAACCACGGCCGTCCGACGTGGTATCAGCTGACGCTGGGTGACCTGGACCGGCTGTTCATGCGGGGACGGTGAGTCCGCCCGTCATCCTGCTCATGGGCCCTACCGCGTCGGGCAAGAGTGCGGTGGCGCTCGAACTCGCGCAACGCCTGCCGCTGGAGATCGTCAGCGTCGACTCGGCGCAGGTATACCGCGGCATGGACATCGGGACGGCCAAGCCCGACCGCGCGACCCGCGCGCAGCTGCCGCATCACTTGGTCGACGTCATCGACCCGGACGAATCCTACTCCGCGGCGCGTTTTCGCATCGATGCGCTGGCCGAGATCGCGGCGATTCGCGCCCGCGGCCGCGCCGCGCTGCTCGTCGGCGGCACGATGCTGTACTTCAAGGCGTTGCGCGACGGACTGTCCGCATTGCCGGGTGCCGATCCCGGTATCCGGGCGAAACTCGACGCGAAGGCGGCGGCCGAAGGCTGGCCGGCGTTGCACGCCGAGCTGGCGCGCGTCGATCCGGTCACTGCCGCACGGCTCGAGCCAACCGACAGCCAGCGCATCCAGCGCGCGCTCGAGGTCCACGCGATCTCGGGACAACCGCTGTCGACCCTGCATGGCACCCGCAACGCCGGCGACATCGAGGGCGCGCTGGCCTTTGCACTGATGCCGTCGGATCGGGATGCGCTGCATCGGCGCATCGCGCGGCGCTTCGAGGCGATGCTGGCCGCCGGGCTCGTCGACGAATTGCGCGCGTTGCGGGAACGCTATGCGCTGAGCCAGGAGCTGCCGTCGATGCGTTGCGTCGGTTACCGCCAGGCTTGGCAATTCCTCGACGGCGTCTTTGACCTCGCCGCACTGCGCGAGCGGGGCGTTGTCGCGACGCGGCAACTGGCTAAGCGACAGTTCACCTGGCTGCGATCGACCCAGGCCACCGCGTTCGACGCCTCGACCGCCAGTGTCGGCCAGATGGCAAACGCGATGGCAAGCGCGATTGCCGCCATGACCAGTCGTTAGACGTCCGCATGCTGCCATGCAATAATCATCGGTTCACGCCTCGAATGGCGCTGACCGAATCATGATTGCGCGCACGCTCTACGACAAGCTCTGGGACAGCCATGTCATCCGCTCCGAAAGCGATGGCACGGCGCTGCTTTATATCGACCGCCATCTTGTCCACGAGGTGACAAGCCCCCAGGCCTACGAGGGTTTGAAGCAAGCCGGCCGCAAACCTTGGCGGGTCGATTCGATCGTCGCGACCGCTGATCACAACACGCCGACGCAGCACTGGGACCGTGGCATCGACGACCCGATCTCGAGGCTGCAGGTCGAAACGCTCGACGCCAACATCAAGGAACACGGTGCCAAGGCCTACTTTCCGTTCCGCGACGGCCGCCAGGGCATCGTCCACGTCATCGGCCCGGAACAGGGCGCGACGCTGCCAGGCATGACCGTCGTATGCGGCGATTCGCACACCAGCACGCATGGCGCGTTCGGTTGCCTCGCTTTCGGCATCGGTACCAGTGAAGTCGAGCACGTGCTCGCGACGCAGTGCCTGCTGACGCGCCAGTCCAAGGCGATGTGCGTCAGCGTGAACGGCACGCTGCCCTTTGGATGCACCGCCAAGGACATCGCGCTCGCCATCATCGGCAAGATCGGCACGGCCGGCGGCACCGGCTACGCCATCGAGTACGAGGGCTCGGCGATTCGCGCGCTGTCGATGGAAGGGCGCATGTCGGTGTGCAACATGACCATCGAAGCCGGCGCGCGCGCGGGCATGATCGGCGTCGACGACACGACCATCGCGTATCTCAAGGGCCGGCGCCTCGCGCCGACGGGCCCGCTATGGGATCGCGCCGTCGCGCACTGGCGGACGCTGGTGTCGGATCCCGGTGTGATGTTCGATCGACGGGTCGAACTGGATGCGGCGGCGATCGCGCCTCAGGTCACCTGGGGCACGACGCCGGAAATGGTGACGACGATCGAAGGCCGCGTACCGGACCCGGACAAGGAAAAGGATCCGATCCTGCGCGAAGGCATCGAACGCGCGCTGGTCTACATGGGCCTGGAGCCGAATACGGCGATGACCAACATCAAGATCGACAAGGTGTTCATCGGTTCGTGCACCAATTCGCGCATCGAGGATTTGCGCGCGGCCGCGGCAGTGGTGAACGGGCGGCGCAAGGCCGACAACGTCAAGCTGGCGATGGTGGTGCCGGGCTCCGGCCTGGTCAAGGCGCAGGCAGAGCGCGAGGGCCTGGATCGCGTGTTCACCGCTGCGGGATTCGAATGGCGCGAGCCCGGCTGTTCCATGTGCCTGGCGATGAACGACGATCGGCTAGAACCGGGCGAGCGCTGCGCGTCGACCTCCAATCGCAATTTCGAGGGACGGCAGGGCACCGGCGGCCGCACCCATCTGGTCAGCCCGGCCATGGCCGCCGCCGCCGGCATCGCCGGTCATTTCGTCGACGTGCGTCGACTCGGCTGAGCGACATCATGCAGCCATTCCGCATACTGACCGGGCTGGTGGCGCCGCTCGACCGCGCCAACGTCGACACCGACGCCATCATTCCCAAGCAGTTCCTCAAGTCGATCAAGCGCAGCGGCTTCGGCCCGAACCTGTTCGACGCATGGCGCTATATGGATGCCGGCGAACCCGGCATGGACAATGCGAAGCGTCCGCTGAACCGCGACTTCGTGCTCAACGATGCACGCTATCGCGGCGCGGAAATCCTGCTCGCCAGGCGCAACTTCGGGTGCGGGAGTTCGCGCGAGCACGCGCCGTGGGCGCTGCAGGATTACGGTTTCCGCGCGATCATCGCGCCGTCGTACGCCGACATTTTTTTCAACAACTGCTACAAGAACGGATTGCTGCCGATCGTCCTGACGATGCACGAAGTCGATCGTCTGTTCCACGAAACCGCCGCGTTTCCGGGCTTCAGGCTGACGATCGATCTCGAACAGCAGACGGTGGCCACGACCAATGGCTCCGTGGTCTTCGGCTTCGAGGTCGAGCCGTTCCGCAAGCACTGCCTGCTGAATGGCCTCGACGACATCGGCCTCACGCTGCAGCACGCCGACGCGATCCGGTCGTTCGAAGCCAAACACAAGACCGAACAACCGTGGCTTTTCTGAGCAAGCCAGGCGCAGAGAGACCTCGAGACACAGTAGAACGCCCGAATTCAACTGTTGTCCGCGGTCCGCGCACGCGCGTGCCAGTGAACCTTCGCGCTGCGCGCTCGGGCTCATTTGGGCACTTCGGCGCTCGGGGCGGCCCGTCGCGCTTCATGGGGGCGCCCTCGTGAAGATCGCGATCCTCCCGGGCGACGGCATCGGGGCCGAGATCGTGGCCGAAGCGCTCAAGGTCCTCCATCGCCTGCGCCGCGATGGCGTCGCCGTCGAGACCGAGACCGCGCCGATCGGCGGCGCCGGCTACGATGCGGCGAAGCAGCCGCTGCCCGATGCGACGCTGCGGCTTGCGCAAAGCGCGGACGCGGTGCTCATGGGCGCCGTCGGCGGGCCGCAGTACGACGCGCTGCCGCGTGCAATGCGACCGGAACAGGGGCTGCTCGCGATCCGCAAGGCGCTGGGACTGTTCGCGAATCTGCGACCGGCGCTGCTGTATCCGGAGCTCGCCGGCGTCTCGACGCTCAAGCCCGAAGTCGTGGCCGGTCTCGACCTGATGATCGTGCGGGAGCTGACCGGCGACATCTACTTCGGTGCACCGCGCGGTCGACGTTCGAACGGCGCAGGCGACGCCGAGGGCTTCGACACCATGCACTACAGCGAGCCGGAAATTCGCCGCATCGCGCGCATCGGCTTCGACATCGCGAGAAAGCGCGGCGGCAAGCTCTGCTCGGTGGACAAGGCCAATGTGCTCGACACGTCGATCCTGTGGCGCGAAGTCGTCAGCGCGATGGGCAAGGACAATCCTGACGTGCAGCTCTCACACATGTACGTCGACAATGCCGCGATGCAGCTCATACGCAATCCGCGGCAGTTCGACGTGATCGTCACCGGCAACCTGTTCGGCGACATTCTGTCCGACGAGGCCTCGATGCTTGCCGGATCGATCGGCATGCTGCCGTCGGCGTCGCTCGACGCAAACGGCAAGGGACTCTACGAACCCATCCACGGGTCGGCGCCGGACATCGCCGGGCAGAACAAGGCCAACCCGCTGGCGACGATCCTGTCGGTGGCGATGATGTTTCGCTACACCTTTAATCGACCCGAGGTCGGCGAGCGCATCGAGCAGGCCGTGCGCAAGGTCCTTGCCGGCGGCATGCGCACGGGGGACATCGCCTTGCCGGGCGATCGCGTAACGGGCACGCGGCAGATGGGCGACGCCGTGGTCGAGGCGCTGCAATGACATCCGCCGGCCACCCGATCGTCGTCCGGCGCGCCGAGCCGCGCGACGCCGAGGCGGTGCACGCGATCTTCGCCGGGCCCAAGGCGATCGCCGGCACGCTGCAGCTTCCGTATCCGTCGGTGGAGCTCTGGCGCAAGCGGCTGACCGAGGTCTCTCCCTTCGACTATTCGCTGGTCGCGACCATCGATGGCGAGGTGGTCGGCAACCTCGGCTTGCACGAGGCCGGCAAGACACCGCGACGCAGGCATGTCGGCAGCATCGGCATGTCGGTTCGGGACGACCGCCAGCGGCGCGGTGTCGGTTCCGCGCTGATGAAGGCTGCGCTCGAACTCGCCGACGGCTGGCTCAACTACCAGCGCCTCGAGTTGAATGTCTATACCGACAATCTTGCCGCCCTCTCGCTGTACCGGAAGTTCGGATTCGTCATCGAAGGCACCTATCGCGCGTATGCATTTCGCGATGGCCAGTACGTGGATTCGTACGCGATGGCCCGCTTCCATCCGGCGTTCAAACCGCAGTTGGCGCAATGAAGGACGGATCGCTGCGCACGCCGCTGGCCGTCGCGTCGCGCGCCGAAAGTCGGGCACAGTCGAGGAAATATTCATGATGCGCGTTGGATTTGTCGGTTGGCGAGGCATGGTCGGGTCGGTGCTGATGCAACGCATGCTCGAGGAGAACGATTTCGAGCTGATCGAGCCGGTGTTCTTCTCGACCTCGAGCGCTGGCGGCAAGGGGCCGTCGATCGGGAAGGGGGCGCCGTTGCGCGATGCCGGCGACGTCAAAGCCTTCGCCGGGCTCGACGCGATCGTGTCCTGCCAGGGCGGCGAGTGGACCAAGCCGATGTATCCGGCGCTGCGCGCGAGCGGATGGAACGGCTACTTCATCGACGCGGCGTCGACGCTGCGCATGGCCGAAGACGCGGTGATCATCCTCGATCCGGTGAACCGCAAGGTCATCGACACGGCGCTCGCCAAGGGTGTGAAGAACTACATCGGCGGCAACTGCACCGTGAGCCTGATGATGCTGGCCATCGCCGGTTTGCTACAACAGGACCTGGTGGAATGGATGACGTGCATGACCTACCAGTCGGCCTCCGGCGCGGGCGCGCAGAACATGCGCGAGTTGCTGCAGCAGATGGGCGAGGCGCATCTCGCCGCGAAGGGGCTTCTCGACGATCCCGCATCCTCGATCCTCGACATCGACCGCGAAGTTGCCGGCATCCTGCGCGACGAGCGCTTCCCGACCGAGCACTTCGGCGTGCCGCTCGCCGGCAGCCTGATTCCCTGGATCGCGGACGACATGGGTGACGGCATGAGCAAGGAAGAATGGAAGGGCGGCGCCGAGACCAACAAGATCCTCGGTCGCGCAGCTTCGCCGATCCCGGTCGAGTCGATCTGCGTGCGCATCGGCGCGATGCGCTGTCACAGTCAGGCCCTGACCATCAAGCTCAGGCGCGACCTCCCGCTGGCCGAGATCGAGCGGATCATCGCTGGTGCCAATGCCTGGGTGCGGGTGGTGCCGAACACGCGCGACGCGAGCATGCGCCAGCTGACGCCCACCGCGGTCACCGGGACGCTGGACATTCCGATCGGCCGTCTGCGCAAACTGGCGATGGGCGGACAGTTCCTCGGCGCGTTCACCGTCGGCGACCAGCTGCTTTGGGGCGCGGCCGAGCCATTGCGGCGCATGTTGCGCATCCTGCACGCCGGGTGATCGAAAACCGGGCTCAGAGCTTTCTTATGACAGGGCTGGAGGCGCCGCCGCACAAGCGCCGGTTTTTGTCGGGTTTTATGCGTTGGCGCTAAGTGGAGGCGCATCCGTGGCCCGCGGGACGACGCCAATACAACAGGTGGTGGGCGTACGGCGGCGGGTTCCGCGGCCACAAGCTGTTGTAGGGGCGTGCGCTCCCGTCTCTATCCGTAGCGCTTCTCATCGAGCTTGGCCGAGTCCGCCACCAGTGCCCGGAAAATACACTTTGCCTGGAAATATCATGCTAATACCGAGGTTTAGCTTGCAGGCCTAACTTCATGATGTTAGTTTAGCTTAGCTAATGCGCACTCTAGAGGTCGGCATGCGAGCAAAACCAATTGTCACTTGCGGCCTGTTGGCGGGCGTTCTGGCGCTGCCGATCCCGGCGCTTGCGCTGGGACTCGGCAAGCTGACCGTCCTTTCCGGACTCGGCCAGCCCTTATCCGCACAAATCGAGTTGACCTCGGCCCAACGAGAAGAACTCGATTCGCTGCGCGCACGGATTGCCGACTCGTCCGTGTATCGCGACAACAACGTTCCCTACGCATCATCGCTGGCGCGTGCACGCATCACGCTGGAGCAGGGCGCGAATGGCGTCCCCTACCTGCGCGTGGTCACGCCGCAGGCGGTCAACGACCCGTACCTCGACATGATCGTCGAGCTCAACTGGGCGAGCGGACGCATGGTGCGCGACTACACCTTCCTGCTCGATCCACCTGGCGGCTCGGGCAGCGAGACGCAGGCGGTCGAGCCGGCAGCACCTATCATCGCGCAGACGACTCCGGCGCGTGCGCCACGGGGTGGCGGCATGGCCCCGCGCGGGGCAGCCAGAGCGCCTGCGGCAGCAGCACCTGCCGGCACTGCGGCCGCCGCCGGGGGCGACTACACGGTTCAACGCGGCGACACGTTGTCGAAAATCGCCAAGGACTACAAGCCGGACAATGTCAGCCTCGAGCAGATGCTCGTCGCGATTTTCCGCAACAACGAAGACGCTTTCGACGGCAAGAACATGAATCGCCTGCGCACCGGGCAGATCATCGCCATACCGCAGGCCGATCAGGCGGCGGCGATCACGCCGGCCGATGCGTCGAATGTGGTCAAGGTCCAATCTGCCGATTGGCGCGCGTATCGCGATCGCGTCGCCGGCGCGGCACCTACCACCGATGGCACGCAGGCACGGCAATCCGCGAGCGGCAGGATCGGCACCGCGGTCGAAGACAAGGCCGGCGCTGCGCAGCCTGGCGGCGACAAGCTGCAGGTTTCGCGTGCGGCGACCGGCACCGCGGCTGGCGGCGCTATCGCCAGCGCGGAAGACCGGACCGCCAGGGACAAGGCGCTGCGTGAGGCGAATGCGCGCATCGCCGACCTGGAGAAGACGGTCAAGGACCTGCAAAAGGCGGCCGAGTTGCGCAACCAGGCGATGGCGGACCTGCAGGCCCGCGCCGCGAATGCGACCAAGGGGAAAGCGCCCGAAGCGCCGAAGGCTGAGCCTCCCAAGATAGCGGCCGCGCCGCCACCTGTGACCACGCCCGCACCGACCCCGGCGCCGTCAAGTACCGCACCGCCCGCGGCAACGCTGACCCCGGTGCCGGTGGCGCCGCCGACGCCTACACCCGCACCCACCCCCGCGCCGGAGGCCAAAGCGCCGCCCGTCGTCACCAGTCCGCCGCCGGAAGCCAAGGTCGAGGCACCGGCGCCGAAGGTCGAAGCCGCACCGCCGCCGGTCAAGGCGCCGGCGCCAGCACCCGTGCCGTCCAAGAAAGCGGCGGCGCCCGAACCGTCGTTCATCGACGACCTGTTCGGCAACACGCCGACCTGGGCCGTCGGAGGTGGTGCGCTGGTCATCCTTGCGGGCATCGCCGGAATCATCGCAGCGCGCCGGCGCAAGACCACGAAGTTCGAGGACAGCATCATCTCGGGCACCGACATCAAGACCAACACCGTGTTCGGTTCGACCGGCGGTGGGGTCGTGAACACGGGTGACAATTCCCTGGCCAGCGATTTCAGCCGCGAGGGCTTGGGCAACATCGACACCGACGAAGTCGATCCGATCGCCGAGGCCGAGGTGTACCTCGCGTACGGTCGCGATGCGCAAGCCGAGGAGATTCTCAAGGACGCGCTGAAGAAGGATTCGCAGCGCCAGGAAATCTATCTCAAGCTGCTCGAGATCCACGCCCAGCACAACAAGCCGTCCGCGTTCGAAACGGTCGCGAGCGAGTTGTACTCGGTTTCCGGCGGCCAGGGCGAGACTTGGCAAAAGGCGATGGCGCTGGGTCGCCAGCTCGATCCAAGCAACCCGCTGTTTGGCGAGTCGGGCGCGGCAGGCGGATTTGCCAGCGGCGCCGCGCTGGCGACGGCGGGCGGCGAGGCGCCGAGCGACACCGAAGTATTCGCGGTGCCGCCGGAGCACAAGCCCGAGGCCGGCGGAGCGTCGAACCTGGATTTCACCCTGGACGAGGAAATTTCGCTGTCGCCGTCGTCGGGTGTTGCCGATGCCAAGTCTCCCGCGGCCATTCTGGCAGGGGCGGCGCAGGAAGTCGCCAAGTCGAGCCGCAGCGTCACCGAGACCGCGAAAAGCGTGTTCGACACTTCGGCCACGACCATCACCGGTGGCGCGGCTGCGATCGCCGCGAACGCTGCGCTCCTGGCCAAGGCTGCGATGGCCAAGCCCGCCAGCGATCTGCACGAAACGGTGTCCTTCGAGCCCGAGTCGGTGCCCAAGTTCGATCTCGATTTCCACCTCGACGACGGGCCGCCTTCCGTCGCGAAGACCGGGCCGGCGTCCGTGTCGAAGCCCGTGGCGCCATCGCCGGAGGCGGCCTTCGCCATGGCCGGAGCAAGCGCACCGGCGCCACAACTGGCGCGGCCGGCCGCGGCGATCGAACTCGACAAGCTCGATCTCGCATTCGATCCCGCCCGCTCGACCTTCGAGGATCCGACACCCTCGGTGCTCGATGGTCAATGGCATGACGCCGCGACCAAGCTCGACCTGGCGAAGGCCTATCAGGAAATGGGCGACGTCGAAGGTGCGCGGGAAATCCTGCAGGAAGTTCTGCACGAGGGCGACGACCAGCAGAAGGCGGAAGCCCAGGCGCTCATGGCCAAACTGGCGTAGTTCCACAAGATCGATGAAAGCGGCGGCGAGCATCGCCGCCGTTTTCTTTTTGGGAACCTCCGAAGGTTCCATACGATGCGAATTGCACTAGGTCTCGAGTACGACGGTGCGCCGTTCCACGGCTGGCAGTCGCAGGCCGATGGCAGCGGCGTGCAGGACGCGCTCGAGGGCGCGGTGTCCGCGATCGCCGGAGCACCGGTCCGCACGATCGCCGCGGGCCGCACCGACAGCGGCGTGCACGCCACGCTGCAGGTGGCGCATTTCGACACCCTGGCGCCGCGGCCGGAAACTGCGTGGGTGCGCGGGGTCAATGCCCTGCTCCCGCCAACGGTTGCAGTGCGCTGGGCGGTCGACGTTGCGGACGATTTCCACGCGCGCTTCACTGCAACCGGCCGGCACTACACCTATCTGCTGGTCAATCACCCGGTGCGACCTGCCCTCCTGCAATCCCGTGCCGGCTGGTACCATCGCCCGCTTGCGCTGGGGCCGATGCAGGATGCTGCGCTGGCGCTGCTGGGGTCGCACGATTTCTCGGCGTTTCGTGCGGCGGAGTGCCAGGCCAGGTCGCCGGTCAAGACGCTCGACCGGCTCGAGATTACACGCGAGACAGACATGCTCCGCTTCGAGTTGCACGCCGATGCGTTCCTGCACCACATGGTGCGCAACATCGTCGGCTCGCTGGTTTGCGTCGGCTCCGGCAGGCAGCCGCCGCAATGGCTCGCGGACGTGCTCGCGAGCCGGGATCGCTCGCTTGCGGCCCCGACGTTCGCGGCGGCGGGTCTGTATCTCACCGGCGTCGACTACGCGACGCGGTGGAACCTTCCGGCGACGCTCGCCCCCGTGCGCGTCGCCGGACACTGAACCGTGAACGACATGCGCACTCGCGTGAAAATCTGCGGCATTACCCGCGTCGACGATGGCGTTGCCGCAGCGCTCGCGGGCGCTGACGCCATCGGTCTCGTCTTCTGGCCGGGGACACCGCGCTGTGTGGCGCTGGACCAGGCGCGCGCGATCGCCGCTGCGGTCCCGCCCTTCGTGACGGTGGTCGGCCTGTTCGTGGATCCCACGCCGGATGCCGTGCGCGCCGCGCTGGCCGTGGTGCCGCTGGATCTGCTGCAGTTCCACGGCGACGAAGCGCCGGACTTCTGCGCGAGTTTCGGTCGCCCGTATGTGAAGGCGATTCCGGTCAAGCCGGGGGTCGATTTGCTACACTATGCGAGTCGATATGCCGGCGCGAGAGGCTGGTTGTTCGATGCGTTTCAGCCGGGAGGACTCCCCGGCGGCACCGGTACTACGTTCGATTGGAGCGCGATACCTGCCGGGCTGACGCGGCCATTGATACTCTCCGGCGGGCTGACGCCGCAGAACGTGGGTGCGGCGGTTCGTGTCGTCAAGCCGTGGGCAGTCGATGTTTCCAGTGGCGTCGAGGTCACGGACGAGGGTGGCAAGCCGAAGAAGGGTATCAAGAGCGCGCCGAAGATCGCCGCATTCATCCGAGAGGTGCGCAATGCAGATGGGTGACATGCCCTACAGTTTGCCCGATGCCGGCGGCCACTTTGGCCCCTACGGCGGGGTGTTCGTCGCCGAGACACTGATCAGCGCGCTCGACGACCTGCGCGATCAGTACGCGCGCTATCGCGCCGATCCGGAGTTCGTTGCCGAGTTCGAGTCCGAACTCAAGCACTACGTCGGACGCCCAAGCCCGGTCTACCACGCGCGCCGCTGGTCGGAGCGCCTCGGCGGCGCGCAGATTTACTTCAAGCGCGAGGACCTCAACCACACGGGCGCGCACAAGATCAATAACTGCATGGGGCAGGCCTTGCTGGCCAAGCGCCTGGGCAAGCCTCGCGTCATCGCCGAGACCGGCGCCGGCCAGCACGGGGTGGCGGCCGCGACCGTCGCCGCGCGTTTCGGCATGGAATGCGTCGTCTACATGGGTTCGGAAGACGTCAGGCGGCAGGCGCAGAACGTTTTCCGCATGAAGCTCCTGGGGGCCTCGGTCGTCCCCGTCGAATCCGGTTCGAAGACGCTGAAAGACGCGCTTAACGAAGCCATGCGCGACTGGGTTACCAACGTCGAGAACACCTTCTACATCATCGGCACGGTCGCCGGCCCGCATCCGTATCCGATGATGGTGCGCGACTTCCAGGCGGTGATCGGCAAGGAATGCCTGTGGCAGATGCCGGAAATGATTGGCCGCCAGCCCGACATGGTGATCGCGTGTGTCGGCGGCGGCTCGAACGCGATGGGCATTTTCTATCCGTACCTCGGGCATCGCGACGTCAAGCTCATCGGCGTCGAAGCCGCCGGCGACGGCATCGAGACCGGGCGGCACTCGGCGTCGCTCACCGCCGGGCGTCCCGGTGTCCTGCACGGCAACCGCACCTACCTGCTGCAGGATGCCAATGGCCAGATCATCGAGACGCACTCGGTGTCGGCCGGGCTCGACTACCCCGGCGTCGGTCCCGAGCATGCGTGGCTCAAGGACAGCGGGCGCGCGAACTACGTGTCGATCACCGACGACGAAGCGCTCACGGCCTTCGGCGAATGCTGTCGCATCGAGGGCATCATTCCGGCGCTGGAATCGTCGCATGCCCTCGCCTACGCGGCGAAGCTCGCGCCGACGTTGCCGCGCGACAAAGTGCTGCTGGTCAATCTCTCCGGACGCGGCGACAAGGACATGAACACGGTCGCCGAGCGCACGGGCCTGAAATTCTGACAATGACGCGCTGCCCTTATGTCGCGGTCGCGCGTTGACGCGATGAACCGCATCGACGCCACCTTCGCGGCGCTGCGTGCGGCAGGTCGCACGGCGTTGATTCCGTACGTCACTGCGGGCGACCCGTCGCTCGCCGCGACGCTGGCAATCCTGCAGGCGCTGACGGCTGCCGGGGCCGATGTGATCGAGCTCGGCGTGCCGTTCTCCGATCCGATGGCCGACGGGCCGGTCGTTCAGCGCGCGTCGGAGCGCGCGCTGGCACAGGGCGTAGGGCTGGCCGATGTGCTCGGCATCTCATCTGCGTTCCGCCAGCGCAATGCGACCACGCCGCTGGTGCTCATGGGCTATGCGAACCCGATCGAAGCGATGGGTGCGACGAGCTTCGCCGATCGCGCGCAGGCGGCCGGCGTCGACGGCGTCATCGTCGTCGACTACCCGCCCGAGGAGGCGCGCGAGTTTGCGGCGCTGCTCGAGGCGCGCGGAATCGCCCCGATATTCCTGCTCTCGCCGACCACGCCGGCAGCCCGCATCGCCACCGTCGGCGCGCTTGCGCGCGGATACGTGTATTACGTATCGCTCAAGGGCGTGACCGGCGCCGGGCACCTCGACACCGCCGACGTCATCGCGAAGCTCGCCGAAATTCGCAAGCATATTTCCTTGCCGATCGGCGTCGGATTCGGCATTCGCGATGCGGCGGGCGCGCAGGCCATCGCGGCGCACGCGGACGCGGTGGTGATCGGCAGCCGTCTCATCCAGGAAATCGAATCGGGGCCCGCAGACCAGGTGGCTGCGCGCGCCGGGGCGTGGTTGGCCACTATCCGCACCGCGATCGATGCGGTGGCGAGGCGCGCTGCATGAGCACGAAGAACGGCACGAGCGCGAAGGACGGCCCTGAGCGCGAATGCATTACCCTGAGCGCGGCGGGCCGCCCGAGCGCGACTCGCGGATCCATGAGCGCCAAGTTGCCGAACCACAGTCGCAAGGGTGAACGCGGATGAGTTGGTTGCAGAAACTGCTGCCGCCGCGCATCAAGGCAGCGACCGGCGTGGCGCGCAAGACCATGCCCGAGGGACTGTGGATCAAGTGTCCCGCGTGCGAAGCGGTGCTCTATCGCACCGATCTCGAAAAGAATCTCGGCGTCTGTCCCAAGTGCAATCATCATGGCCGCGTCGCTGCACGCGAGCGCATCGACCAGCTGCTCGATGCCGAAGCGCGTTACGAAATCGGCTCCGAGGTTGTGCCGGTCGACAGCCTCAAGTTCAAGGACACGCGGAAGTATCCCGAGCGGCTGTCGGCCGCGCTCGAAGAAACCGGCGAGACCGATGCGCTCGTGGTCATGCAGGGCAGCATCAAATCGGTGCCGCTGGTGGTCGCCGTATTCGAATTCGAATTCATGGGCGGGTCGATGGGCTCGGTCGTGGGCGAGCGCTTCGTGCGCGGCGTGCGCGTAGCGTACGAGAACCGCGTGCCCTTCGTATGCTTCACCGCCAGCGGCGGCGCCCGCATGCAGGAGGGCGTCAGCTCCCTGTTCCAGATGGCGAAGACGACGGCGGTGCTGCAGGAACTGTCCAAGGCGCGCCTGCCGTTCGTGACGGTGCTGACCGATCCGACGATGGGCGGCGTGTCGGCAAGCTTTGCGATGATCGGCGACATCGTGATCGCCGAACCCGGCGCCCTCATCGGGTTTGCCGGCCCGCGCGTAATCGAACAGACGGTGCGCGAAAAGCTGCCCGAAGGATTCCAGCGCGCCGAGTTCCTGCTGGAAAAGGGTGCGATCGACATGATCGTCGACCGCAGGCGGTTGAAGGACGAACTGCCCGGTCTGCTGGCGCTGCTCCAGCGCGAGCCGCTGCCGACGACTTGAGATCGCGCGCGCACGACGCGCGCCGACGAAGTGTGAGCACGCCGACGACACTCGACGGGTGGCTCGCGTACCTCGCGACGCTCCACCCGAAAACCATCGCGCTCGGTCTGGACCGCGTGCATACGGTCTACGCCCGGCTCGGACTCGCCTTCGCCTGTCCGGCGATCATCGTCGCGGGAACCAACGGCAAGGGGTCGACCTGCGCGCTGCTCGAGCGGATGTTCGTCGCGGGCGGCTATCGCGTAGGCCTCTACACCTCGCCGCATCTGCTGCGGTTCAACGAGCGCGTGCGTGTGGGCGGCGCCGACGCGAGCGACGGCGAACTGTGCGACGCGTTCGCCGCGGTCGAAGCCGTGCGCGGAGACATTGCGCTGACGTACTTCGAATACGGAACCCTGGCGGCGTTGTGGCTGTTTGCACGCGCGGGGGTGGAGGCGATGGTGTTGGAAGTGGGCTTGGGCGGGCGTCTCGACGCGGTCAACATCATCGACGCCGATGTCGCCATCGTGACGACCATCGCGATCGACCACGTCGACTATCTCGGCGCCACCCGCGAAGCGATCGGTCGCGAGAAAGCGGGCATCTTCCGCGCGGGACGCGTCGCGATCTGCGCCGATCGCGATCCGCCGCACACACTGCTCGACCATGCGACCGCCATCGGCACAACGTTGCTGCGCTTGGGCGTCGACTACGATTTCACGGTGAGCGGGCCGCAATGGAGCTATCGCGGACCGGGCGGTGCGCGCCACGGCTTGCCGCATCCCGCTTTGCGCGGCGATTATCAGCTTGCCAACGCGGCCACCGCGCTCACCGCCGCCGACGCGCTGCGCCCGCGCCTGCCGCTCGACATGGGCGCGATTCGCGCCGCGCTGGTCGAGGTTGCATTGTCCGGCCGCTTTCAGGTCCTCCCGGGCCGCCCGGTACGCGTGCTCGACGTCGCGCACAATACGCAGGCGGCGCGCGCGTTGGCCAGCGGCCTGGGCGCGATGGGCTATCATCCGCAAACGCATGCCGTGTTCGGCATCATGGCCGACAAGGACATCGACGACGTGATCGAGGCGCTGCTGCCGCGTGTCGATACCTGGCGCGTCGCGACCTTGCCGCCGCCACGTGGTGCCAGCGCGGCGATGTTGCGCGACCGGCTCGAGGCGGCTGGCGTTGCGCCGGCTGCGATCCGCGAATTCGACGATCCCGTGGCGGCCTACCGTGCTGCCTGCGGCGCCACCGCGGAAGCTGATAGAATTATCGTCTTTGGCTCCTTCCAAACGGTCGCCGCCGCGCTTTCTGCGTGATGGCTTGCGGCTGCCTGAACCGAATCGCATGGCCACACGTTCCGCCGCTCCGGATCTCGCTGTCGACGAGTTGAAACGACGCGCGCGTCGTCGCCTGGTCGGAGCAATCGTGCTGGCCCTCGCGGCCGCGGTGATCCTGCCGTTTCTCCTGGAAAGCGACCCCAAGCCCCTCGGCGATGATGTATCCATTCGCATCCCGCCGATCGACAGCGGCAAGTTCGTCAATCCGTTGGTCCCCGACAAGGGACGGGAAGGCGGGGCGCCGGGTGCGTCCGATCCCAAGGCGGAGCCCAGACCCGGCGTCGTGATCACGCCGAAAAAGTCGATCGCGGAAGCGGAGCGACGGGTGCTGGGACCCAGCGCATCGCCGGGGGCTTCGTCGCCGCAGGTTTCTGCCGTCGGCGCGCCGACGGCACCGCCGGCAGCGCCGACTGTAACCGAGGTCGCGCCGCCACCCGCAAGCAAGGACGCCACGCTGGCCAAGGCGGAACCGCCGGCTGCGGCTCCACCCGGACCCATCGTCGCTGCGCCTTCGCCCGCAGCACCCACCGCACCCGCATCGCCAGGCGCGTACTCGGTGCAGGTCGCGGCGTACGCCGACGTCAAAGTGGCCACCGATCTTGCGACGACCCTCAAGTCCAGCGGCTTCGCCTCGTATACCGAATCCGTACCTACCGCGCAGGGTTCCGTCCAGCGCGTGCGGGTTGGGCCGTTTGCATCTCGCGGCGACGCCGATGCGGCGGTGGCCAAGCTGAAGCTGGCTGGGTACGATCGCGCGCTGGTCGTTCCGCAGACGAAGTGACGGCCTTCGATTTCGTCGTCATCGGCGTCGTTGTGCTTTCAACGTTGTTCGGGTTCGCGCGCGGATTCATGCGCGTGGCGGTGTCGTTGGCGGCATGGGTCTTCGGCTTTGCGCTGGCGATTCAGCTGTCGGTACCGTTAGGTGCGATGCTGCCCGAGTTCGGTGGTTCTCCGACGACGCGCTATGTCGCGGCTTTCGCCCTGATCGTCATCGTCGTCCTGCTGGTGGGCGTCTTGCTCGGCTGGTTGCTGTACCGACTCGTGCGCGCCATCGGGCTCGGTTTCCTGGACCGGCTGCTCGGCGGTGTCGTCGGTGTGGCACGCGGCGCGATAATTGCTGTCATAGGTGTGCTCGTCGCGGGTCTGACCAGCCTCCCGCAGCAGGTTTGGTGGCAAAATGCGTTGTTTGCGCCGCCGCTGGTGGCGGCCGCGATGAGCTTGAAGCCGTGGCTGCCGCAACCTTGGGCAGAGCATCTCGATTTTGGCAAACCCGCGCCGTCCAAGTCCCGGCCGGCGACGGGCACAGGAGTCTAGAACCATGTGTGGCATCGTGGGTGCGGTCACGCACACGCCGGTCAACCAGCTGCTCTACGACGGGCTGCTGCTGCTGCAGCACCGCGGGCAGGACGCCGCCGGCATCGTGACCAGCGATGGTCCTGTATTCCACATGTTCAAGGGGCCCGGGTACGTGCGCGACGTGTTCCGCACGCGCAACATGCGCGACCTCATGGGCAACGCGGGCATCGGCCACTGCCGCTATCCGACGGCGGGTTCGGCGTGGTCCGACCTCGAATCCCAGCCTTTCTATGTCAATTCCCCTTTCGGCATCACGCTGGCCCACAACGGCAACCTGACCAACAGCGACGCGCTGAAAAAGGAACTGTTCCAGCTCGATTTCCGCCACGTCAACACCAATTCCGATTCGGAAGTGCTGCTCAACGTGCTTGCGCTGGAACTCGAGCGCGCCGCGCACCACGCCCGCCTCGACGCCAACGCGATTTTCGCGGCGGTCACCGCCGTGCACAAGCGCTGCCGCGGGGCGTATGCCATCGTCGCCATGATCGCTGGCTACGGTCTGGTCGCATTTCGCGATCCCTTCGGCATCCGGCCGCTGATCATCGGGTTCAACGAATCGATGGGCGGCACCGAGTACCTGGTCGCCAGCGAGTCGGTCGCGCTGGAGGCGCTGGGCTTCACGGTGCTGCGCGACGTCGCCCCCGGCGAGGCCATCTATGTCGACCAGGCGGGCCGCTTTCATTCGCGTCAGTGCGCGGAGCATGTGCAGCTCAATCCATGCATCTTCGAGTTCGTCTATCTTGCGCGGCCCGATTCGGTCATCGACGGCGCGTCGGTCTACGAGTCGCGACTGTGCATGGGCGGAGAGCTCGCGCGGAAGATCGCCACGATTCCCGAGGCGCAGGACATCGACGTCGTCATTCCGATACCGGATTCGAGCCGGCCGTCGGCGCTCGAACTCGCGAACCACCTGGGTTTGAAGTACCGCGAAGGATTCGTCAAGAACCGGTACATCGGTCGAACGTTCATCATGCCGGGGCAGGCCATCCGCAGGAAAAGCGTGCGCCAGAAGCTCAATCCGATCGGCATGGAATTCAAGGACAAGGTCGTGCTGCTGGTCGACGATTCGATCGTGCGCGGCACCACCAGTCGCGAGATCGTGTCGATGGCGCGCGAAGCCGGCGCGCGCAAGGTCTACTTCGCCTCGGCGAGCCCCCCCGTGCGCTATCCGAACGTGTACGGCATCGACATGCCGAACCAGCGCGAACTTATCGCCACCGGGCGCACCGAAGCCGAGATCGCGCACGAGATCGGTGCCGATCTGCTCATCTATCAGGATCTGGAAGCGCTGAAGCGCGCGATTCGCGCAGTCAATCCGAAACTCAAGGAATTCGAGGCGTCGTGTTTCGACGGCTACTACATCACCGGCGATGTCACCGCCGATTACCTGTCGCAAC
>CAVSEA010000022.1:0-56959 GCA_963726915.1 uncultured beta proteobacterium | reverse complement strand
ACAAAGCCGTGCAGCGAGAGCGGCACGGCGCGGACCACTACATATGGTGTAGTCTGGTCAGGCTAGTAGCAGATCTTGTGTGCGTCAAGACTCCGACCGCACCAGTGTGAACAACGTTGATACAGATCAAGTTCATGGCAATCCGACGGGCGTGGGCAAGCCGACCGGTTAGCTCAATGCGGTTAGGGGGTTCGACGGTGCTGCTTGTCGGCTCGTGGCCGACGAATCGATGGTCGCGGTCAATATCGCCCGGGCCAAAGCCCTCGCAGCGACTACTTCTCGGGCACCCGAACGAAAGCCAGGACGACGCCACCGGCCAGGAAGAAAATCGCCAGCGATGCCATCGCCACTCGTTGACTGCCACTCGCAGTGCTGACGATCCCGAACGTCAGCGGCCCCAGTGCTGCGGACGCCCGACCCATCAGCGTGTGAAATCCGAAATACTCCGACGTTCTATCGACAGGCACCAAGCCGGCAAACATGCTGCGGAAAAGACTTTGCGTCGAGCCGAGCACGAGCCCGAGTGCGAGCGTGACGGCAATAGCTCCATGGTGACCCTCGGCACTCGCGATCAGGGCGAGTACTCCAATCCAAAGAACGATTGCGACATTGAGGGCCCCGCGCTGCGACCAGCGTCCGCCGAGCCAGCCAAAGAAAATCGTGGCAGGTATGGCGACCAGCTGCAACAGCAACGTCAGCGCCAGGATCTCCTGAACGTCCATCTGATAAGTCTTGCGCAACGTCAGCGCCGTGAAGAACACGACGCTGACGACCCCATCGTTCACGAGGTAGTAGGCGAGCAGGAACTTCGGCACGTTGCGATCGTCGCGCCAGGCGCGCAATGTCGACAGGATGCGGCGATACGGCTTGGTCTTGGCAATCGTCGAGCGAGACGGTGCGCTCCGGGGGAAGCCCAATATGCATGGCAGTCCGAGGAACGCCAGGAACAGCGCACACACGACAAATGCGCCCCTGAAGTTCGCGACGTTCTCTGGAGCGAGGCCGCCTCGCGTGAACGGGAGGCTTAGCAGGTAGCACGCAACACTGCCCAGGTACGAAAGCCCCCACGCGAGCCCGGAGATGCGCGCGAAGCGGTCTGGCGGCGCGATCAGCGGCAAATAGGAATTGTAGAGGCCGGTCGCGAGCAGGTGGGCAAGGTGCGCAACGGCAAACAGCGCGATGCCGAGGGCCACGTCTCCGGCACTGACTGCCGCAAGTAGCGCGGTCGCAACGGCAGACACAATCGTCATCGCGAAAAGGAGCGGACGCCGTCGGCCTCCCGAATCGGCAATCGCGCCGATCCATGGGCCAAGAATCCCGGCGGCGAGCAGCGGAAGTCCTAGTGCCACCGACCAGAGCATGTCGGTGTTCGTGCGTCCAGATGCGACGTGCGACACGAAAAAGATCGGATACGCGACGCCGGAAACGATCAACGTGTATCCGTGCGCCGCAATGTCGTACCCGATCCACGGTGCCGTTGAGCGACTCATTCCGACCCGGGGATCGTTGACGGACGTCATGACGCAACCGCGGCGTGAACGGGGCGGGTGTTAGCGGACAGACGCCAGCCGGACACGCGTGGGGCGTGCCTTGTCACGCGCGAGCTCGGTGAAGCCCAGCTCGATAAGTTCAATTGCTCGGGCCGCGAGCGGCGAGACGTAGGCATCTGCACGCGTGAGAACCCCCGTTCTGGGGCGGATGTCGAGCTCCGGGATGCTCAGCGCCACGAGGCGCGAAGTCCAGCCATGACGCATTGCTTCGTCACGTGGCGCGAGACTGAACAAATCGGTCGCCCCCACTGCCTCCAGAATAGCCTCCCACGAATTGGTTTCGATAGCGTGCGGGCGATCGCCCAAGCCGAACTTCATCAGCACTTGCTCGACGACCTGCCGCGCCGGTACGCCGGTACTCGGGGCTGCGCTGCGAAACGCGCCGAGATCGCGAATCGTTGGACGCTTGAGTTTGGTGAGCGGGTGGCCGTTGCGCACGATCACGACAAGGTCGGTCGCAAGGAGCTCGCGGAAATGCAGGTGTGGCGGCGTCTCCAGGAGTCCGCAGACGGCGAAATCGAGATTCCCCGATTCCAGGAGTCCGAACAGTTCGGCGTTGAAGCCCACGTGCAACTGAATCTGGGCGGCCGGGCGCTCCATGATGAAGCGCGGCAGAAGCGACTGGCTCACGAGACGCGCCACTACATGGCCGGCGCCGACGCGGACCTTGCCGACCTTGCCGGCCGCCAGCTGCGCGACCTCGCGTTCGGCGTCGTGCAGCGTGACGCGCGCCGTGTCGACACGCGTCGCGCATTGCCGCGCCAATCGGAGTCAATTCGACGCCTCGCGGCGCGCGCACGAACAGCTGTGCTCCGACATGCGCTTCCAGCCGCTGCAAGCTGCGCGTGAGCGCGGGTTGACTGATGCCGAGGGCCTCTGCTGCGCGCGCCAGATTGCGCGATTCGCAAATCGCGAGGAAGTACTCGAGTTCCCGATTCAGAAGAGACATGCGTGAAAGTTATCGTTTCCTGTGTTTTTGTCATTGGAACACAACGCATTGAACTGCACAATCGCAGCCCTTCGTTCGACCCTGAACCGCGCAACGCGGTGAATGCGAATCCCTCGCATTGCCGCGCTGTCGCCGCGAGACGTTGCACGATCCAACGAATGTCGCTGGATATGCATTGGATGCATTGGAATCTGTGCTGCTGGTATCACGCGATCGTCGCCCACCTCTACAGTTCACATTGCTTGTTCGTCACTCAGGAGAAACACCATGACTCTCACTGCCCCGTTGCGATCCGCCCGATGGGCTTTTACTGGCCGCGCCGCTTTTGCGCTGGTCTGCTTGCTGGCGCCGGCCGCCCCGGCACTTGCCCAGCAACCGGCACCCGCGGCCGCGGCCCAGCCCGCACGCCCCCGCAGACGCTGCGGTCGTCAACGAGAAGGCCGTCGAGCGTCTCAACGCGATGGGCGCGTACCTGCGCTCGCTCAAGGCGTTTACCGTCAACGCCGACGTCACGGTGGAAGAGGTGCTCGACTCCGGACAGAAGGTCGAGAACTGCGTTGTCGACTGAAATCGCCGCCCGCAGACCCGACAAGCTGCGGGTCTACTCGACGTCGCCCAGCGCAGTCGCAAGGTCTATTACGACGGCAAGACCGTCACGATCTACGCGGAAAAGCTCAAGTACTACGGCTCGTTCTCCGCGCCCGCCACGATTGGCGAAACGGTGGAAATCGCTGCCAAGAAATACGGCCTCGAGTTCCCGCTCGCCGACCTGTTCCTGATGGGCACCGACCGCTTCGACACCAAGTCGATCACCGAGGCCATCTACGTGGGACCGCAACTGATCGGTGGCGTGCTATGCGACCAGCTGGCGTTCCGTCAGCCCGGGGTCGACTGGCAGGTCTGCATCGAGCGCGGCGCGGCACCGCTGCCGCGGAAGCTGGTCGTCACCGGTACCGACGGCGATCCCGCGCAGCCCGTACGCCGTTCCATCCTCACCTGGAAGGCGGGGTCAGCGCCCGATGCCGCGGCGTTCACCTTTGTGCCGCCGTCCGGCGCGACCAGGATTGCCGTCAAAGAAGCGGCGCAGTGACCATCCCCCCAAGACAGGAAGCCAACCATGAAAATGAATCGATTTCTCCCCGCCGGCGCGGCTGCTGTCCTTGCCGTTGCAATCGGCCTGTCCCTGCCGGCGCTCGCCGACGCCCGTGACGTCAAGAGCGGCGGTGGCGCGCGCAACAACGTAAGCAGCGGCGCCAACCGCGACTCCAACGCGAACCGCAATGTCAACACCAACCGCAACGTCAACGCCAACAGCAACACCAACGTCAATCGCAACACCAACATCAATCGCGATACCAACGTCAACCGCAACACCAACGTCAACGTCAACAGCAATCGCAACATCAACGTCGACGTCGATCACCATGGCTGCTGTGACAACGACTGGGACGATCACCACCACCCGATCGCGACCGGCGTCGCGATCGGCGCGACCGCCGCCATCACGTCGGCGGTGATCGGGTCGATGGTCACAACGCTGCCGCCCGCGTGCCAGACAACGGTCATCAATGGCGTTGGCTACAGCAACTGCGGCGGCACCTGGTATCAGCCGCAATATGTCGGGACGTCGGTGCAATATGTCGTCGTAGCGCCTATGCGGTAACGAGGTTCAGTCGCAAGGTCTGTTTCCAATTTCGAGCCACAACATGCTGAAGTCGACGAAGTTGAATCTGGAGACGCCGCCGCCAGTCCCGGCTGGTGGTCGCGATGCTCTCTGTCCTCGCATTCGCATCGCCACTGGCGATCGCCGGCGAAGGTGGCACGTCGCACATCATGCCGGGCGCCAACGCAACGCTGGTGGACCTGCCGCCGACGTCGCCGGGAGGATTCTTCAAGCCGATGTACATCAACTACCGTGGGCGACGCCTCGGCTACGGTCCCCACGGCGGCCGGGATCGTCGCCAATCTGAGCGCGGACGCCAACACGCTCGTGCTCGGCGGTGGCTACGGACTGGAGCAGACGATCCTCGGAGGCGCGCATTACAGCGTCGCCGCATTCCTGCCCTACACCTGGCTCTCCATCTCCGGGAACTCCGCGGCGCTAGGTGGGCTTCATATCCAGAACAGCGTCTCCGGCATCGGCGACCTGACGTTGGTGCCGGTGATGCTGGCCTGGAAGTCCGACAACTGGCAATACGACTTTCTGATGCCGGTCTACGCGCCGACAGGAAGCTACGAAGTCGGCCGGCTCGGCAACACGGGGCTCAACTACTGGACCTTCGATCCGATCGTCGGCGCGGCCTACAGCAATACCAAGTCAGGTTTCAACGCGGCCATCCACGCGGGTTATGCGATGAACACCGAGAACAACGCCACCAGTTACAAGAGCGGCGACTACCTGCACGTCGACGCGGCGGTGCAGCAGATCTTCCCGCTCGGTTCGGGCTTCGCGAACGTCGGTGTGGAGGGGTGGTACTTCCAGCAGGTGACCTGCGACAGCGGATCCGGCGCGACGCTCGGTTGCTTCAAGGGACGCACCGCCGGCATCGGCCCCGTGCTGGGCTACATACAGCCGATCGGCAAGGAGAAGCTGCTCTTCGAACTCAAGTGGCTGCCGGAACTGGAAACCAAGAATCGCCTGAATGGTGACTACATCTGGCTGAAGATGGTCTATACGTTTTGATGGGAGAGCAATTCATGAAGCACAAGTCCGACGTGGTCCTATTGCGTCGCATTGCTCTGCATCCTGTTTGTCCCGGCGGCATTGGCGCAGGAAGTTCTGCCGTTCCCGCCTGCGCCGTCTGCCTCGAAGGCGGGGCTGACGATGGAGACTTCCACCTACAAGAAACGTGTGGAGCCGAAGCACCTGCAAGAAGGTGCGCCGAACATCCTGATCATCCTGATGGACGACCTCGGACCGGGTACGCCCTCGACGTATGGCGGCGAGATCAACACGCCGACGCTCGACCGGGTGGCGAAGATGGGGAGTTTCGTTCAACCGCTTCCATTCCACCGCGATGTGCTCGCCTACCCGTGCTGCGTTGTTGACTGGGCGCAACGCCACGTTCATCGGCAATGGCCAGATCGCCGCGCTGGCCAACGATTTCGACGGATTCACGGGCATCGTCCCGAAGTCGTCGGCGACCGTCGCAGAAGTACTCAAGGACTATGGCTACAACACGGGAGCCTGGGGCAAGTGGCACAACACGCCCGAAGAGCAGATCACGTCCAAGGGACCGTTCGACTATTGGCCGACCGGATATGGTTTCGAGTACTTCTACGGATTCCTCGCCGGCGAGGCGTCGCAGTATGAACCGACGCTGACGCGCAACACGACCCAGGTCACCGACGAAAAGCGAAAGGGTTACCACCTCACCGAGGACATTGCGGAAGACGCGATCAAGTGGCTGCGCGAGCAGAAGGCCTACGCGCCGGACAAGCCGTTCTTCATGTACTGGGCGCCCGGTGCGTCGCATGGCCCGCACCAGATCTTCAAGGAATGGGCCGACAAATATAAAGGCAAGTTCGACGACGGCTGGGACAAGTATCGTGAGCGCACTTTTGCGCGTGCCAAGGCCAAGGGCTGGATCCCGCAGAACGCCCAACTCACGCCGCGCCCCGCTTCGATGGCCTCCTGGGATTCGATCCCCGAGTCCGAGAAGCCGTTCCAGCGCCGGTTGATGGAAGTCTTCGCCGGATTCACCGAGCATGCCGACTACAACGCGGGCCGCGTCATCGACGAGATCGAGAGGGAAGGCAAGCTCGACAACACACTTATCTTCTACATCTGGGGCGACAACGGCTCCTCATCCGAGGGCCTCAATGGCACGATCAGCGAACAACTGGCGCAGAACGGAATCCCGACCGAGATCTCGCGGCACATCGCGGCGTTGAATGAACTCGGCGGCCTTGACGCGCTCGGCGGCCCGAAGACCGACAACATGTTTCATGCCGGTTGGGCCTGGGCGGGCAGCACGCCTTACCAAGGCACCAAACTCATGGGTGCATACTTCGGCGGCACTCGCCAGCCGATGGCCGTCTCCTGGCCAAAACGCATCAAAGCCGATCCTGTTGCACGGCCCCAGTTCCATCACGTGATCGATATCGTCCCGACGATCTACGAGCTCACGAAGATCACCGCGCCTCGGGTCGTCAATGGATTCGAGCAGGATCCGATCGAAGGCGTCAGCATGGCGTACGCGTTTGGCGATGCCAAGGTCAAGGGGACGCGGACGACCCAATTCTTCGACATCATGGCCAGCCGCGGGATCTACCACGATGGCTGGTTCGCGAGTGCCCGCGGCCCGCGTGACCCGTGGGTAGGCGGAATGCCGAAGGGCATCAAGGAGTGGTCCCCTTTGACGGACAAGTGGGAGCTCTACAACATCGACGAAGACTGGAGCCAGGCCAACGATCTGGCCGCTGCGAATCCACAGAAACTCGAGGAGATGAAGGCGCTCTTCATCGTCGAATCCGCGAAGAACAAGAACCTTCCCATCGGTGGCGGCATGTGGTCCACGGCAATGTTTCATCCGGAGGACGCGCCTGCGTCGTCCCTCACCGAATGGACGTTCGACGTGCCGATCACGGGGATGCCGGAATCGGCGGCCCCCAAGCTTGGCAAGAACAGCAGCCTGGTGACGATGGATGTGGACGTGCCGGTCCATGCCAACGGCGTGCTCTACGCGCTTGCCGGCTTTTCCGGGGGCATCACGTGCTACGTCAAGGACGGCTTCCTGAATTACGAGTTCAACCTGTTCGAGGTCCAGCGCACGAAGATCAGGTCCAAGGACAAGTTACCAGCGGGCAAAGCCAAGATCGAGGTCGAATCGAAACTGGTCGAGAAGATCGGCGGCCCGATGGACGTCACGTTGAAGGTGAACGGTAGCGTCGTGGGGCAGGGCCGTGTACCGGCGGCCATGTCGCTCCACTTCACATCCAATGCAACCTTCGACATCGGCATCGATCTGGATTCACCCGTGTCGCTCGATTATTACGACCAGGCACCGTTTCCTTTCAACGGCACGATTGGCACAACCAAAATTGTCTATCTGAAAAAGTGACCTATGACAACCGCTGACAAATCCTCACGCGCAGGATGCATGAAGAAGCTCTCCTTGCTGAGCGTCGTTCTGCTCCTGGGCGCCAGCGCCGTATTCGACAGCCACGCCGCGGGGACGACCGCGACGCCGAGCGACGGCTCCGTCTTGCCGTTCCCGCCGGTACCCTCCGCGAGCAAAGCCGCACCTCGCCTGCAGGATTCAGTGCACAAACGGCGCGCGCAGCCGCAGCACCTCAAGCCGGGCACACCAAACGTGCTCATCATCCTGCTCGATGACGTCGGCTTCGGGCAGGCGTCGACCTTCGGCGGCGAGATCAACACGCCGACGCTCTCCAGGCTCGCGAACGAGGGCATCAGCTACAACACGTTTCACACGACGTCGATCTGCTCGCCGACGCGCGCCGCGCTGTTGACCGGGCGCAATCACCAGCGCGTTGGCAACGGCACGATTGCCGAGCGTGCGGTGGACTGGGACGGCTACACCGGCGTGATCCCGAAGACGTCGGCGACAATGGCCGAGGTGCTGCGCGACTACGGCTACAACACGGCCGCGATCGGCAAGTGGCACAACACGCCGGCCGACCAGACCACCGCGATGGGCCCGTTCGATCGCTGGCCGACCGGGCACGGTTTCGACTATTTCTACGGCTTCATCGCCGGCGAGACATCGCAGTGGGAACCGCGGCTGGTCGAGAACACGAACCAGATCGAGCCGCCGCACAACGAGAAATACCATCTGAGCGAAGACCTCGCGCAGCATGGCGTCGACTGGCTGCGGCGCCATCAGGCGTTTTCGCCCGACAAACCATTCTTGCTGTACTGGGCGCCGGGCGCTGGGCACGGCCCGCACCAGATCTTCAAGGAGTGGGCCGACAAGTACAAGGGCAAGTTTGACAATGGCTGGGATGCGTATCGCGAACGCGTTTTCGCGCGTCAGAAGCAGATGGGTTGGATTCCGGCGGATGCGAAGCTCACACCACGCGCCGACAACATGCCGTCGTGGGACAGCATTCCCGAGGCGCAGCGCCCATTCCAGCGGCGGCTGATGGAGATCTTCGCCGGCTTCGTCGAACACGTGGACGTGCAGGCCGGCAAGCTGATCGACGAGCTCGATCGGCTCGGCATCCGCGACAACACCATCGTCATCTACATCTTCGGCGACAACGGTGCCAGCGCGGAAGGCCAGAACGGCACGATCAGCGAACTGCTGGCACAGAACGGCATCCCGAACACGGTCGAGCAGCAGCTCGCAGCGCTGGACAAGATGGGCGGCCTCGATGTGCTGGGTGGCCCGAAGACCGACAGCATGTATCACGCCGGATGGGCATGGGCCGGCAACACGCCGTTCCAGTACACGAAGCTGATCGCCTCGCACTTCGGCGGCACGCGCAACCCGATGGTCATCTCGTGGCCGAAGGGCATCAAGCCCGACCGCACGCCGCGGGCGCAGTTCCATCACGTCAACGACATCGCGCCGACCATCTACGAGCTCGTCGGCATCAAGCCCCCGAAGGTCGTCGACGGCTTCGTGCAGGATCCGATCGATGGCGTGAGCCTGGCCTACACGTTTGCCGACGCGAAAGCGCCGACGCGCAAGCACGTGCAGTACTTCGACAACAACGGCAGCCGCGCGATCTACCAGGACGGCTGGATTGCGGCGACATTCGGCCCGCTGGTGCCGTGGCTGCCGGGTGCGCCCGGCCTCGCACAGTGGGATTCGGCCAAGGACCGCTGGGAGCTCTACAACATCACGAAGGATTTCTCCGAAGCGGATGATCTGGCGGCCAAGGACCCGAAGCGTCTTGCGCAATTGCAAGAGACGTTCGATCAGCAGGCGCGGGCCAACCATGTCTATCCGCTGGGCGCGGGCATCTGGCTTCGCCTGCACCCCGAGGACCGCATCAAGACGCCGTACACGAGCTGGCAGTTCGACGCCACGACCACGCGAATGCCGGAATTCACCGCGCCGGGAATCGGCCGCGAGAACAATGTCGTGACCATCGACGCGGAGATCGGCGACAATGCGTCTGGCGTGATCTACGCGTTGGGTGGCGCGGGAGGCGGGCTGGTGCTGTATATGGACAAGGGCCAGCTCATCTACGAATACAACATGATGATCATCGAGCGCTACATCGCTCGCAGCGCGGCCAAACTTCCCGCCGGCAAGCGCCGGATCGAAGTCACGACCACGCTGGCCAGCAACCAGCCGCTGTCGCCTGCCGACGTGCTGCTCAAGGTCGACGGGCAGGAAGTAGCGCGCACGACGGTAAAGCGCACTGTGCCGGGGGCGTTCTCGGCAAGCGAGACCTTCGATGTCGGTGTCGACCTCGGCTCGACGGTGTCGCTCGATTACTTCGACCGCAAACCGTTCGCGTTCGACGGCAAGATCGGCAGCGTGAAGGTTGATTTGAAATGAAAACTGGGACGCGCAAGTCCTCGCAAGGCCAATTTGTTCTGGAAAGGTTCTCGTGAAAATTGATTTTTACTCGTGGTTTGTGCGAGTGGTATTTGGACTCGGAATCGCCCTTGCGCTGCCGCTGTTGGCTGCAGCACAGAGCAGCGACAAGCCATTCACCAAGGAACAGTTGGATCAGATGACGGCGCAGATTGCGCTCTATCCCGATTCGTTGCTGGCGCAGCTGCTGATGGCCACGACCTATCCGGAGGATTTTGCCGCGGCAGCCGCGTGGTCCAAGGCGCACCCTGACGCCAAAGGCGACGAAGCAGTCAAGATGGTCGAGAACGAGCCGTGGGATCCTTCGGTCGCGTCGCTGGTCGCGTTCCCCGAAGTGCTCATCACGTTCGGCGCGCAGCCCGACTGGGTGCGCAACATCGGCGACGCGTTCCTCGCGCAACCCGACGACGTCATGGACTCGGTGCAACGGCTCCGCCAGAAGGCGCAGGCGGCGGGCAATCTCAAGTCCAATGAACAGGTCAAAGTGTCCATGCAGGAACCGGAGCCTGCTCCGCCATCGGCGACGCAAACGGTGGTCGTCCAGCAGTCGGCGCCGGCGCAGGTCATCGTAATCGCGCCTGCGCAGCCGTCGGTGGTCTTCGTGCCGTCGTTCAACCCCACGGTGGTGTACGGACCGTGGCCATGGGTGGCGTACCCGCCTTTCTTCTTCCCGCCGCCGCCCGGCTTCTGGTGGTCGCGGCCCATCGCGACAGGCATCGCCTGGGGTATCGGCATCGGCGTCACCAACGCCCTATGGGGCGGCGTTCGCTGGGGCGGCGGCTGGGGCCACAACAGTGTCAATATCAACGTCAATCGCTACAACAACATCAACGTTAACCGCCGCCTCGACGTCAACAGCAGGACGGCCAACTGGAACCACAATCCGGACCGGCGCGGCAACACGCCGTACCGTGGCGGCGATGCGACCCGTCAGAATCTCCAGAATCGGTACCAGTCCGGCAATCGCGAGCAGTATCGCGGCAAGGATATGAACCGCGACGCGAGCCGCGAGCGCGCCAACCAGGCGATGCAGGGCCGTGGCATCGATGCCGGCAGCGGGTCCGCCCGAGAACGCGCGCAGAGCGTCGACCGCAGCGCAATGCAAAATCGGGCGGAGAACGTGGACCGCGGCGCCGCGCAAAATCGGGCACAGAACGTCGACCGCAGCGCCGCGCAGAACGCAGACCGTAGTGCCGCGCAGAACCGGGCGCAGAACGTCGACCGCAGCGCCGTGCAGGACCGGGCGCAGAACGTCGATCGCAGCGCCGCGCAGAACCGGACGCAGAACGTGGACCGCAGCACCGCGAGGAATCAGGTGCAGAGCGCCGATCGCGATGCCGCGCGCCAGCAGGCGCAATCCGCGAACCGTGACAACGCGTTGCGCGGGGCGAACAGTTCTCAGGCCCGAGCTCAGGCCGACCGTGGCGCTGCGAGCCAGGCGGCAGCGCAGCGCTCCGGCGGTAGTGGTGGTGGCGGCGGCGGTGGCGCGGCAAGCAGCGGCGGTGGTGCCCGCGCGGCGAGCGGTGGAGGCGGGGCGCGCCCAAGCGGCGGTGGAGGCGGTGGTCGCCCGAGCGGCGGCGGCGGTGGCGGACGAGGTCGTTGAGACGGAGCGGATGAACATGACAAACATCAAATACATTCTGAGCTTGGCGGTGGTGGCCGCTTCGTTCGCGATCGCGCCGGTGGCGTCTGGACTGAACGCATACCCAACACCCGAAGCAGCGGCGGCCGCGTTGGTCGACGGCATCGCGCGGCACGACGGCGACGCCATCAAGGCGGTGATCGGTCCCGATTACGCCAAGTACATTCCGGCGAGCCAGGTGGACCCCGAGGACGTGACGAACTTCCTCGCGGCGTGGGCCGAAGCGCACAGGATCGTGCCCGCGGGCGCCGACAAGGCGTTTCTCGGTGCCGGCAAGCACGGCTGGACGCTGCCCATCCCGATCGTAAGGGCTGCGAATGGCTGGCGCTTCGACACTACGGCTGCCGCCGAGGAGATGCGCATCCGGCGCATCGGCCGCAACGAACTTGCCGCGATCCAGGTCGCGCTCGCTTACACCGATGCGCAGAACGAATATCGCGCGCGTGATTGGCGCGGTGAGGGCGTCATGCAGTATGCGACCCGCGCATTGTCATCGCCGGGTAAACGCGACGGCCTCTACTGGGCTGCGTTGCCCGACGAGCCGGAGAGTCCGCTAGGCGCGGAATTCGCGGACGCGAAGCCGAATCAGCCGTACCACGGCTATCTGTACAAGATCCTCACGGCGCAAGGTGCGAGCGCTCCGGGTGGCGCCCGCAGCTACCTCGAGGGCGGTCGCATGACCGACGGCTATGCGCTCGTGGCGTGGCCGGCGAAGTATGGCGACACCGGCGTGATGACCTTCATCGTCAACCAGGACGGAGTCGTGTACCAGAAGAATCTCGGGGCGAACACCAACTCTGTGGCCCGTGCGATGAAAACGTACGATCCAGACACGACTTGGCAGAAGGTCTCGCCTGCGAAATAGGTGTCGCTAACTGGCGTCTACCGCCACATCGGTATTGCATTCTCGCCTGTCGCTCCGTTATCGCGGATCTGGTCCCACGCGCGTTGCCCTTGCGGGGGATGGCGGCACTACAGGTTCCACGAAGGCGGATGGAACCGATCGGCCCTATTAAGGCGTAGTTTGGGACGATTGCGCAGGAATCGTCACGGCGCGACATGTTCGTGCCAAGGCTGCGAAAGAAGCACGCATCGCCACGAGCGGGGGGCAGATGGCGTCAAGCGCGTACCAGGAAGGCGCGTCACGGCCGCGCGGCCGCGATGCGCGATCAAACGCGCTCCGCAGACTCTTGCACGTAGTGACCGCGAGACGCCCGGCGCTGGTCGCGTGTCTGGTGGGACCGCGCCACTACCAGTATGACGATGCGTCCAACCTGGTTTGTGTCGACTGTGGCACCGGTACGGAAATCGCCTACAGCTACGACGGGAACAACCGGCGCGTGACGAGGACACAGAGCGGTGTCACCACCTATTACGTCACCGCGTCCAATGGCGATCTCATTCTTGAGTACACGCTGCCGGCCAATCGTACGGTCGAGCACATCTACGTGCACGGCAAGCACATTGCGAGCAAGACCCTTCCATAGACGCGAATTTTGATCGCGGCGGTGGTAGCATATAGAGTAAGGATGCTGGCAGTGACAAGTCGGCCGCCTGGCAGGTCAATTCCGGTTGCCTTGTCCTGAGTCTCGAAGATCGAGGAGCTCGCCATCATGAAATCACGATTCCATCGAAACGGGTTCACCCTGATCGAGCTGCTGGTCGTGATAGCGATCATTAGCGTCCTCATCGGCCTGCTCTTGCCGCCTGTCAGCAAGGTTCGCGCGGCGGCCGCCCACAACGTGCTTACGGAGAAGATCGACGGTATCGTGTGTCCCCCGCCATGGTGCGATTCGCTGGGCGGTGTGGGAACGACGGGAACGACGCTCTACTATCCGACGACCTATCCCAGCCTGGCAGACGCTGCATTCTTACAAGGCTTCGAGGTCAAGTACGATAGCGAGCACCTTGACTCGGGACACGTATTCGCGGTTTATCCTGGCGGGACGACCGGGCTCGTCGATCCAATCCACGTGGCGTTCAAGATCGATCCGGCGTTGCTGCCTGGTCCGGAATTTCTCGTGCACGACGTTTCCTACACCGATGCAGATGCCACCCGATTCAACGTCGTCCTTGCTCCTAGCGGGGAGACGAGAACTTTCGATGCCAGCACCAGTCTCGGGGCGATAACCGTCGCCATCGCGGCAGCCGTGCCGGAGCCTTCGACCATCGCGCTGCTCGGTCTGGGCCTCATTGGCCTTGCACGACGCGCTCAAAAACTTACGTAGGTACGGAGGGAACCCTTGCTGCGCACCGCACTGAGCCTTGTTGCCATATTGCTGATCGTTGGTTGTGCGTCGGTACCGAGTCCGGTCACGACGACCACCTGGCGCGATCCCGCCTTCAACGGACCGCCGTTCAAGAAAATCTTCGTCGTCGGCCTCAGTGCGCAAAGCCTGCAGGACCAGCGCGGATTCGAAGACCTGATGGTGTCGACGCTGCAGGGCGCCGGTGTGGTGGCGGTGCCGGGCTGGCGCTACGTGCCAACCGATCGCACGCCGGACCAGGCGACCATGCGCGCCGCGATCGCGCAATCTGGCGCCGACGGCGCGCTGCTGGTGCGGCTGTCGGGATTCAAGACCGAGACTGCCTACGCATATTCGTCGGGCGTCGTGGCTCCCGTAGGTTCCGTGGGTTCCGACATGTACGTCGGCTGGTACGAACCGGGTATCGTGTCCGCGAACTATCAGGCGGCGACCATCTACACGACGCTGTTCGACGTCAGGACCGCGAAACCGGTGTGGACCTTCAACCCGGCAACGTACAACCCCGCGACCTTGCAGCAGGATGCGCCGCGCTACGCCAACGACGTCGCGAGCCTGCTTCGCGGTACCGGGCTGCTGGCGGGACCTTGATGCGAGACTGCGCGCCTATTGTTCGCGCTCGCCCAGGATCGCGCTGACGTAGTTGATCGGAGCGTGATCGGCCAGATCGCGCAGGCCGACATCGCCGATGCGCCACGCGAACTTGACCAGGTAGTCGAGGCGCGCGCGCTCGCGATCCGCGGCGATAACCTCGGACGGGGCATCGCCGAGGTCGGCGCCATTGCGGTCGATATAGCGCGGCAGTCCGGCGTGGCGGAATCCTACCGACTCGGTCGGCAACAAGGTCACGACGTCGCAACAACCGACGAAGCGCTGGATATCGACGCCGTTGAGCAGCGACGCAAAGGCAGCGTCGCCGACGCGCGAGGATCCGATCGTCACCAGCGTCCTGTCGTCGAATCTCGTCGCGCACAGCGTCGCCAGTCCCGACCCCAAGCTGTGACCCGCTATCAACTTGTGCCGGCCCGCGGTGCGGGCGTGCCAGTCGCGGACGTCTGGCCACAACTCCTCGAACGAGATCCTGAATCCCGAGTGGACCGTCCCGCCCTCGGGCCACGGGCTGCGCGCGATGTCGAGGTCGGTGGCGATGTCGGTGATGTCGTTCGGTTGCGTGCCGCGGAATGCAATCAGGGCGTTGTTGCCGGAGATCTGCAGGGCGGTGACCACCTGACCGCCATGCACATTACCCGTAAAGAACTCCACATGATCGTAGCCGACCAGCGCCAGCGACGATTCGATGAGGGCGCGGCTTGGCGCGTCCTTCTCGAACTTGAAGTATGAAAGCCGGGCTGCTTCGACCGCGACCATTTCGTCGGTGTACTCGCGCGACGACTTGAACATCGGCGGGAGTTTCTCCGGGAACAAGAGTGCGCTCAGCGATGCCTGGTATTTCATGGCTCACTTTCTCCCAATCATGGCTTCAGGTTAGCTCCGGGGACAAAATTTTTCAAGACTGGGGCTCGACACCTGGAATGGCGCAAATCTGTGAGAGTGCGCGTTGGAGGGCTTGGCGTACAATGCGCTCGTCGATCGTGGACGCGAGGAACGGGGGCTGGGCGTCACGAAGCTCCGACAAGACATGCGCTTCGCCATCATAGACGACCATCCCTTCGTGCTGGATGCGTTGTCGCTCATCATCGCCTCGATGGAGCAACGACCTTCGGTCGATGGCTTCGAGTCGCTGCTTCGGTTCGAGGAGGCGGTCCGCGGCGGCGCGTTCTTCGACCTGGTCCTGCTCGATCTTGGCATTCCAGGCTACGTGCACCTGGAGTCGCTTCATCGCTTCCGCGACGTCGCGCCGGTGATGCCCGTCGTCGTGATTTCTGCGTCGGACGATCGCGCGACCATCCTGGAGGCGCTCGACCTCGGCGCCATGGGGTTCATTCCCAAGACCTCGCGCCGCGACGTGCTGATGCGCGCGTTGGAGCTCGTTCTGGCCGGCGGCATCTACATTCCACCCCAGGTGCTGGAAAAGACGGCGGGGTCGCCGCCAAGCGAGCATCGCCAGCCGGAACCCGTCCTGCGCGAGCCACAACCTGTCGCGCATTCGCACCCGACTTCCGCATCGGTGTCGAGCCTGACCGGGCGGCAGCGAGACGTGCTCGACCTGCTCGTTAAAGGCATGCCCAACAAGCTCATTTGTCGCGAGCTCGGTCTTTCGCAGAACACGGTCAAGTCTCACGTCGGCGCCATCTTTCGCGCGCTCAACGCGACCAACCGGACGCAGGCTGTACTTGCGGCGCAGCAAGGGGGCTTTCGCGTGGAATATAGGCGGAGCAGCTCCGGCGAGCCCGAGTAGATACTAGGGCGCATTGCCCTTGACCTTGAAGGTCACCAGCGTACGCAGCTTGGCGGGCATCACCGGCTTGAGCAGGTAGTGGAAACTCTTTTCCTCGGCCATCGACACGAGCTGGGGATCCGCGCTGCCGGTGATGAGAATCGAGGGAACGTCGGCGCCGAATCGCCGCCGAAACGCATCGATGGCGTCGAGTCCGTTGGCGTTGCCCGGAAGACGGTAGTCAGCGATGATCAAGTCCGGCGCGATGGGCATGGCAAGCGCTGCCGCCTCGGCTTCGCCGGCCGTCGTATACACGCTCACCTGCATGCCCCATCCTGTGAGCAACGCCCGCATTCCGGTCTGGATCTCGATATCGTCGTCCACGACGACCACCGTCTTGCCCTCGAGCACGCTCGGTTTGGCGACCGCTTCGACTTCGCGCCGGGGGACGCTTGCGGGCTCTCGCCCTTGGGGTACCTGCAAGCGGAACACCGAACCGCGACCGATGCGCGACGATACCGTGAGCTCGTGACCGAGCAGGCCGCACAGGCGCCGCACGATCGACAGCCCGAGCCCCAGGCCCTTGCGCCGATCGCGTGCCGAATTCTCGAGCTGAACGAATTCTTCGAAGATGCGTTCCTGTTGATCCGCCGGTATGCCTGGCCCGGTATCCCACACCTCGAGCCACGGCTTGCCGTGACGAGTCCGGCACGAGACCAGGACGCCGCCGTCGGCGGTGTAGCGAATCGCATTCGATATCAGGTTTCGCAGGATGCGTTCTATCAGCAAGGGATCGCTGTAGAGGAACCGGGTTCGGGCGCGAAAATGAAGGCTCAGGCCTTTCTCCGCGGCCTCTGCCTCGAAGTCCAGGCGCAGTTTCTCGAATAACTGTCGGCTGGAGAAGTGGATGGGGCTGGGCGAGACCTTGCCCGAGTCCAGCCTCGAAATATCCAGCAGCTCGTTGAACAATCCTTCCAGCGCCTCCATCGACGCGCTGATGGTATTGATCAGCGCAATGACGTCGGGCTCTTTCACTTTTTGTGCCAGCGAGCCGGCGAGCAGGCCCATGGCATGCAGCGGCTGCCGCAGGTCGTGGTTGGCGGCAGCGAAGAACTGGGTCCTGGCGCGATTGGCTGCTTCCGCCTGCGCCGTGGCCGATTCGGCCGCCTTGCGCGCGCGATCCAATTCTTCGTTCTGCATGGCAAGCTGCTGGGTCATGGCCTCGTTCTCGAATCGGTGGCGCAGGGAATTCAGCAGGATCCGGTTGTAGTTCCGGCCGAAGGACAGTAGCGCCACCGACGAGACGAAGGCGATCAGGGCGAGGGTCAGGCTGTCCGCCGTCCACGCCAGCAGATTGCGCACGAAAAGCGGAATGACCGCGGGCAGCATGAACGCATAGAAGGACTGCAGGTGCGCGCCGATGAGCAACAGGCCGGCGGAGGTGACGCTGACCACCAGCGCCAACAGGAAAGCCTGGTGCACCGGCGAGTCGGGAACGAACAGCAGGAACGACGCCGCGCCCCAGAGGATGCCGGAAATCCCAGCGCCGATCGCCCACAGCGTGGCCCAATTCGCGACCGTGCGTTTGTCGGGGACGCGGCTGTTGAAGCGATGGCGCAGATATAGCCGCCAGCCCTGGTTGAGCACCATGCACGCGGCCCAACCGAGCAGCACGTGCGCCGGGATCACCGGCCAGAAGACCAGAACGACCACCGCGACGGAGAGCAGCACGCCCCACGTGGAAACCAGCAATCCGCCATAGAGCAGGCGCACCTGCTCCGCCTGGATCAATTCGCGCAGCGTGCTGGTGCTACGCGGCGACTTCACGGTGTCGGGCGCCGTGTTCATCGCGCGGGCATTGCCACACGTTGTCGCGCGTGACGCTCGCGCCGCGTGCTCGCCGGCGGCGGCAACGCCGGCTGCGCCCCGCGCCACATCGGCAGGATTTCGCCCCGCCCATCGCTCACCCGCCACGGATCCATGACCGCAGCGCGGTGCGACTCCGAGTCGAAGTCGTCGTCGGTGAGCGGCACGCGGCTGGATTCGGGGAACGGGGCCTCGCTGCCGGTAATGTAGCTTCGGCCTGCGGGAAGCGGCTGCCAATCGAACAGCGATTCGTACATCGTAGCCAGCGACGTGAATGCGAATCCTCCGCGCAGCAGCGCCGGCACGTCGTGCAGGATTTTGCTGCACGCCCTGCCCGGGCGATAGACCTCGCGATGAAGACGCTGGTAGGCGTCGACGAATTCCGGGGCGCTCGCGTGCCGCGGCTGCGTGACCAGCGTGTACCCGTTGAAATCCTGGAGCAATGCGTTGGGCAACACGCGCGCACTCTCGCCGCGCACGACGTCGAAGAAGTGCGGCGTGCCTGGGAACGGTGTCTCGAACGAGACGTAGGACGGCATGATCAGTCCGCACTCGCTGAGCTGGCGCGGGATCGATTCGAGGTATGGGAGCGTGTCGTTGGTCGGGCTCAGCATCAGGCCGGCGGCGAGCATGATGCCGTGCCGGTGACAGCGGTCGATCGCCTCGCGGATCTTGTGC
Source organism: uncultured beta proteobacterium (assembly GCA_963726915.1). Lineage (GTDB taxonomy): Bacteria > Pseudomonadota > Gammaproteobacteria > Burkholderiales > Casimicrobiaceae > PALSA-1003. The sequence goes on along the minus strand of CAVSEA010000022.1, from coordinate 38,155 downwards.
ACGACGTTCTGGTGCTTTGCCATCGCCGCCAGCGTCTCGACGTTGAAGCTTTCGAGCCCGACGAAAAGGTAACGGCAGCCGCTGCGCCCCATCGTCGCGACCAGCTCTTCCTGGCACACCACGTTGAAAGTCACGCAGGTCGCCCAACTTACGCCGAGCGGTTCGATCGCGGCGCAGAATGCGCGGAGGTACGGCAGGCTTCCGCCAAGATTGTTGTCGTAGAACGCCATGAAGCGGCGCCGCAGCGGCGACCAGTCCCGCCTGACGACGGTCGCTGACGCCAGGATGTCGCGCCGCACCTCGGCGAGGTCGCGCGTGTGGAAACGGGTGCCGACGCCGGTGAGCGTGCAGAAGCGACACGCAAACGGACAACCGCGCGTGATCTCCATGCTTCGCGGCGCTATCTGCTGGTCGGCGACGAGGTCGAAGCGCGGCGTCGGCGGCGCGTGGCGCTGCGTCGGCGGAGCGCGGTAGCGAGCTTGCAGGCGATTGCGCGAAAAGTCGTCGTACACCTTCGGAACCGTCGCCTCCGGATCGCCGACCACCACCGCGTCGAAAAACGGTTCGCACAACTGCGGGTAGAGCGTGGCGATCGGACCGCCCAGGACGGTCTTGGCGCCGCGGCGACGCCAGTAATGCGAGATCTGCCGCGCGCGATCGAGATCGGAATGCAGGCACGACAGGAACAGGAGATCGTAGTCCCGGCTCCAGTCGGGGTCCGTCCACGTGTCGTTGACGACCTCGCAATCCACATCGGGCGGCAACAACGCGGCGATGAGCGGGCCCACCTGCGGCTGCAGGAAGCCGCGGTGATGGCGCCCTCGCCGGTGGTAGTCGGTGAAGACGGGGATGATGCCGACTCTCATGTCTCGCCTCAGCCGTAGCGCAGGAAATGCCGGACACTGAGGTCCGCTTCGGTGTCGAGCGCGAAGTCGCCATGGTGTAGAGCTTGGGAGCGGTGACCATCCGGTTCGGTCATGGCTGTCGGCGACCACACGCGCTCGCTCGTCTTGATGGCGTCCGTTACCTTTTCCAGGTCAGGCACGTCGTACGGCGGCTTGTCGCTCCAGTAGCGTTGCATGCCTACCAGTGGCTTGTCCGCCTCGCGATCACCTTCGCATAGTGCCGAGTGGAGATACAGGAGCGACTTGTCGTAAACGTGCGGGACCTCCCAGTAATTGCCTTCAGTGTAGTCGTCCAGTGCGAAGCAGCGGTAGGAGTGCACCCGACGTTCGAACACCTTGCGGTCCACCGTCTCCGCGAAGACTTCGCAGGAGAGCGCGGCGGCAATGAACACGATGTCTGCCTGAACGCCTGACGCAAACCGGTCGTCGAGCGCATTGAGCATGCGGTTGATGTACACCGTGCCGCCGCTGTGGCCGATGAGCGTCAGGCGGGTACCGCTGTTCCATACTCTGGCCAGTTCGTCGAGGAAGGCCGTGCCGCCAAACGCCGCAGGGTCGGTGCGAAAGGCAGCGTCGATATCGTCCTGCATGGCATGCCATAGACCGATGAGGATCCGATGCAGTCCGAGCGAAATGACAGTCTCCTCGATCAGCGTCGTGTACAGCCCGTGGTCGTGACCGGAATTTAGGCGCGCCCATACTCGCCATAAGTAGCTGGCACCGAGTTGAGGCGTGAAGCGCTTTCTCTGATTGAGCCAGCGATGGACATCAATAAGGATTTTGTCATCGTACAGTTCGTCCTCGAGCCTCTGAATCTCGGAACTCACCTGCGCCACCGGCGGTAGCGTCGCGCCATCCGGGCGTTGCCTCCAGACCCCGTCCACGGCGCGCCCAAGCCGTGCGAGCTCTTCCAGTGAGGGCGGCACGTCGTGGTGTGGCTGCCCGATTATGTCGGAGAGAATTTCGCGCTGCTCCGAGTTGAGCCAATACCCTTCGCGCATTTGCTGGGCGATGAATATGAGGTGGCGCTGGACGACGCGACGAATTGCCAGGTCGTCAGCGAAGGGGGAAAGCAGGCGTCGCAGCGCTGTCCACAGATCGGAGTTCCAGATGAAAAAGAACGGATACGCACCCGCACCGCGATAACCACCGATAAGACGGCTCGCGGCGGTCATGGCGTCGGCGCGCTTGACCAACCCGCCGTGAAAGAACACGGCAAGATGATTCGTCCCGGAGGCCGCGAAAGTCTGGAACGCGTCAATGAGGTCGGTGGCATTTGTCTGATCGAACTTGCCGTGAACCAGGTCGATGTAGTGGTTCTTGGTAAGCGACGACGAGCCTGCAGCCATGGTTTTCCCCCCGAGGAACCGAAGTGCACAAGTCGCTCTTGCGTTGACTGCATGGTGACCGGGTCCGCAAGCCCTACTGTGCAGCATCGTCCTGACGCGCGCAATATCGAGGCGCGGGCGGTGGCACTCGGCCGCCGGCGCTGGACTCGCGTTCTCGCCCACCCGGCGAGCAGCGCGAAAAACAACGCGCCAAGCACCGTGGCCATGGGCGAGCCGATGGCCGATAGCGTCATCGACGCGGCAAGCAGCGCTTGCGGAACGCGCATGAAGCGATCTGCCGTGTCGTGCCGACGCCATGGGCCGAATATGACGGCAAGGGTTGGGCTTGCGTGCGCGATGGTGGCGTTCATGATGGCTTTCGCGAAAGTATCCGGAGCGGCGTCTAATGCGACTACCGGTCGGTGATTTCCGTCGAGACGGCCCGTGGCCGGGCGTTGTCTGCGCGCCCTACTACCGTGACCGACTCGAATCCCGTTACCGTGCGTGCGACTGGCGCGGCGATCCAGGTCGAGTTCAGGTTGCCGATGGCTTGCTGGACGGCCGGGTCGAGGCTGGACATCGCCCAGGCGGCGAAGGCGCCAAACACGCACGCGGCGGCGACCGAAGCGAACAGGAACGCGATGGCCTTGAGGATTTTCTGCGACTTGTTCATTTGCGACCTCTTTCAATGGCGGATCGACATGCGGCCGGTTGCGCCGCGATCACTGGGCCGGGGATGGGTTCCTGCTTCGAATCGAACCATTTCCTCTACCCACGATTGCAGAGTAGAGAAGTCGCGCCGAGAAAACGTCACCCGAATCGCCCACCTTGAGGGGTGTCCCCCGAGTGGCCTAGGGCAAAGGCCTCACCCGGACGTATCGCCCAAATGGGTGAGAAGATGCGATCCGGCCACGATTGCGTTCAATATCCGGCTTGCCTGGCACGAATGCGCCCCAAGGTACGCACTGACGCGTCCGCGTTGATCGCAAGACACCCAGGAAACGCTCATTCATGGTGCAATGGTTCGTAATGATTGCCCTGCTGCACGGCTACGTCGCGTGGCGGCTGTTACCCGATCTGCACTTTGGAGTTCCTGTGGTCGCCGCGCTGGGCTTGTGGCTGCTCGTCTCGGCCGTGTTGATGCCGCTGGGCTTCGCCGCGCGCCGCATTCAACGACATCCGCTGGCGGAGGTGGTTGCGTGGGCTGGCTTGCTGATGATGGGCGCGTTCTCTTCGCTACTCGTGCTTACCGTCGTCCGCGACTTGACGTTGTTCGCTGGCGCCGTGACCGGCGGCTGGCTTGTCGCTTCGACCTCGCTGCAGATGTTTCGCGGTTACAGCGCGGCCGCCGTGCCAGCGTTGGCGGCACTCGCTTCGCTCGTTGGATTGATCAATGCGCGCCGGCGTGCCGGCGTGCTCCGGGTCGACGTGCCGATCGCGGATCTCCCGGTGGCGTTGCACGGATTCACGATCGCGCAGATCAGCGACATTCACGTCGGTCCGACGATCAAGCGCAATTACCTCGATGCGATCGTCGATGCGGTGAACGAACTCGGCGCAGACTTGATCGCAGTCACCGGCGACCTGGTCGACGGCAGCGTTGCCCAGTTGGCCCGGCACACGCAGCCGCTGTCGCGGCTTGCGGCGAGGCATGGCACGTACTTCGTCACCGGCAACCACGAATACTATTCCGGGGTCGAGGCGTGGGTGACCGAGATTCGCCGCCTCGGATTGCGCGTGCTCATGAACGAACACGTCGTGCTGCAGCACGATGGCGCCGCAGTCGTCGTGGGCGGCGTCACCGATCATGGTGCGCATCACTACGATCCGGCGCAACGCAGCGATCCCGCCGCGGCAATGGTGGGGGCGCCGCGCGACGCGGCGTTCAGGCTGTTGCTCGCGCATCAGCCGCTATCGGCCTTTGCGGCAGCACCGGTGGGCTTCGACCTGCAGCTTTCCGGGCATACGCACGGTGGCCAGTTCCTGCCCTGGACCTTTCTCGTGCGCCTGCAACAACCGATCACCGCGGGGCTGCATCGCTTCCAGTCGCTCTGGGTCTACGTCAGCCGCGGCACGGGCTACTGGGGGCCGCCGATGCGGCTCGGCGCGCCGTCGGAGATCACACATCTGCGGCTGGTTCCAGGCTAGACGGTCACTCCACCTTGATGTTCGCGCTCTTGGCGATGCGGATCCACTTGGGAACCTCTGAGCGGATCAGCGCCGAGAACTCCGCTGCCGTCGAGGGCGCGGCATCGAGTCCCTGCGCCGCGAACTTGTCGCGAACGTCCTGCTGCGCGATCGTTTTCGCGAGCGCATCGGACAGCTTCGAAATGATCTCGGGCGGCGTGCCCGTCGGGACCGCAATGCCTTGCCAGCCGCTCGCGTCGAGCACGACACCCGCTTCCTCGAAGGTCGGCACGTCGGGTAGCGCGGCGAGGCGTACCTTCCCGGTCACGGCGATGGCCTTCAGTTTTCCCGCCTTCACGTGTTGCATCGTCACGGGCGGGGCATCGATCAGCAGCTGGATCTGGCCGCCGAGCAGATCGGTCACGGCTGGACCGCTGCCCTTGTAAGGCACTACCAGCAGGTCGATGCCCGCCTGCGACTTCAGCAGCTCGGTAGCGAAGTGCAGGAGCGAACCACTGCCGGCGACGCCGGCAGCGACCTTGCCTGGATTCGCCTTGGCGTATGCGATGAACTCCTTCAACGTGTTGGCCGGGACGGAAGGGTGCAGCACTGCAAGCACTGTATTGGTCGAGGTCAAGCCGACGCCGGCGAAATCCTTGATCGGGTCGTAGGGCAGGTCCGGATACACCGCAGGGTAGATGCCCAGCGTCCCGGTGTTGCCAAGGAAGATGGTGTATCCGTCGGCGGGCTGTTTGGACGCGTACTCGGCGCCGATGATGCCGCCTGCGCCTCCCCGGTTGTCGATGACGACTTGCTGGCCGAGCGCCTCCGACAGTTTCGGCTGGATGGTGCGCGCGATGAAGTCGAGGTTGCCTCCCGGCGGGAACGGGACGATGAACTTGATCGGGCGATTGGGATAGGGTTGCGCGTGCGCACTCATGCACAGGAGCGTGGCGAGGATCAGCAGCAGCTTGTTCATGGCGTGAACTCCGTGCACTTGCGGCGAGCGAAACTGTAGCACGGGCGGCGCCGCAGGCGGCCTGCGATTGCCGCAACGCAATGCGTGACCCTTGTGCTGCCGATCGGCGATACTGGCGGCGCGGCATTCACACGGACATCGCGTCAGATGGCACGACCTGCACATATTTCCCTGTCAGACCTGCGTGGCTTCCAGCGCCTGGCCAACGATGCCACGGTCGGGCTGACGGATCTCGTCGAGTCCCTGCACCACACGGTTCTCCGGACGCCGGGCATTCTCGGCCAGCCGCCGGTGGGACGCACAAGCGGCATCACCGGACTGGTCTACAAGTCGGTTCGCGGTGTCACGCGCCTGGTCGGGGGTGGCATCGACGCGCTGCTCGGTGCACTCGCACCATTGATCGCGGAGAGGCCATCGACGCTGGAGCGTGAGGCCGTCATTGCTGCACTGAATGGAGTACTAGGCGACTATCTCGTCGCCACCGGCAATCCCCTGGCCATCGCCATGCGCCTGCGCGCTAACGGGATGCCGCTCGCGTTGACGCGGGACGCGCTGCAAGCCGCGTTTCCGCAGCGCAATCGCAAAGTGGCCGTGCTCGTGCACGGACTATGCATGAACGACCTGCAGTGGACGCGCGAGGGCCACGATCACGGCGCGGCCCTCGCGCGCGACCTTGGCTACGCTCCCGTCTACCTGCACTACAACACGGGCGAGCATGTTTCCGCCAACGGCCGGGAATTCAGCGCGCTGATGGACGCGCTCGTCCGTGCATGGCCGCACCCGATCGAGCAGTTGAGCATCATCGGCCACAGCATGGGCGGCCTGGTCGCGCGCAGCGCGTGTTATCAATCATCGCTTGCCGGTCACGATTGGGTGAAACGGCTCAGCCACCTGGTCTTTCTGGGGACGCCTCACTTCGGCGCGCCGCTGGCGCGCGCCGGAACCTGGGCGGATTTCGTGATCGGCATCAGTCCGTATACGGCGCCATTCGCGCGGCTGGGCAAGGTCCGCAGCGCAGGTATCAAGGACCTGCAACACGGGTATTTGCGCGACGAGGACTGGCAACTACCTCGTCGGCAGGCGTCGCGAGCTGCCGACGACGTAATACCACTGCCGCGCGGCGTTCGGTGTTACGCGATCGCAGCGAGCAAGCAGGAACGCCCGCAGGCGGCGGGAGCCAGGATTCGCGGTGACGGACTGGTGCCCGTCAACAGTGCGCTTGGGCTGCGCGCCGACGCGACGCTAAGCCTTGCGTTGCCGGCGGCCCATCGCTGGGTAGCGTACGCAATGGGCCATCTCGACCTGCTCAGCCGACGCGAGGTCTACGACCGAATCATTCGCTGGGTGTGACCTCGCTCTCGTGCCAGCGCGATAGCACGAGGTGCGAGATCCAGACCGTCAGGCCGAACAACGCCACGCCGCTGGCGGTGATCAGCAGCAACGCCGCGAACAGCCGCGGGATATTGAGCTGGATGCCGGCGAGCAGGATCTGATAGGCCAGTCCCGCGCCCTGGCCGCCCGTCCCGGCGACAAATTCCGCCACCACCGCGCCGATGAGCGACAGGCCGCTGGCGATGCGCAGCCCGCCGAAGAAATACGGCAGCGCACTGGGGACGCGCAGTCGCATCAGGATCTGCCAGCGCGTGGCGCGGTACATCCTGAACATGTTGAGCAGGCCCGGGTCCGCGCTGCGCAGTCCCAGCGTCGTGTTGGCGATGATCGGGAAGATCGCGACGACGACCGCGCATAAGACCAATGCCGTGCGAGTATCCCTGACCCAGATGATGATCAGCGGCGCGATGGCGACGATAGGCGTCACCTGCAGCAGGACAGCGTACGGAAACAGGCTCATCTCGATCCAGCGGCTGCGCACGAACAGCAACGCCACGAGTGCGCCGAGCACGATCGAGATGCCCAGCGCGGTGAGCGCGACGCCGAGGGTGACGATCAGCGAATCGAAGAGCAGCGCGCGATCGGCGACCAGCGTGCGCAGCACCAGCAGCGGCGACGGGACCAGATAGGCGGGGACGTCGTAGGCGACGACCAGCGCCTGCCAAACGCCGAGCACGACGAGCGCGACCAGCGCGGGCGCGGCGAAGCGCGAGAGTCGCGACATCCCGTTGTCGGTTTCGCGGGTCACGCCACAACGTCCATGGCGGCGTCGGCAACTTGCTGCGAAAGTTGGTGGCAATGCCGCGTGAATGCAGGATCGAGTCGGAACGCGTCGGTGCGTGGATAGGGCTCTTCGATCGGCACTGCGGCGACGATTCGCCCCGGCCGGGCCGCCATGACGACCACGCGCGTCGACAGGAAAACCGCTTCGACGATGCTGTGCGTGACGAACACGACGGTGAGTTTGCGGGCGGCCCACAGCGCCAGCAGCTCGGCGTCGAGCCGCTGCCGCGTGAATTCGTCCAGCGCGCCGAAGGGCTCATCCATCAGCAGCAGGTCTGGAGACGTTACGAGGGCGCGCGCGATCGATGCGCGCATCTGCATTCCGCCGGAAAGTTCTCGCGGCAGTTGTGTTGCCGCTTCGGACAATCCGACCAGGCCGAGCGACGCTGCAACGTCGCGCTCGGCGTCGGCACGCGGTATCCCCGCCAGATCGAGCGGCAGTCGGACATTGGTATCGATGCGCGCCCATGGCATGAGCGTCGGTGCCTGGAACACCATCGCCAGCCGGCGGCCGGGTCTGCCGGTCGCGTTGAAGTCATCGCCCCACCAACGCAGGGTGCCGGTGGAAGGCTCGATCAATCCGGCCATCAGGTTGAGCAAGGTCGTCTTGCCGCAACCCGATGGCCCGAGCAAAGTCAGGAATTCTCCGCGCCGTACGGCGAGGTCGACCAGTGCGAGCGCCTGCCGTCCCGTGGGATAGGTCTTGCTCGCGCTGGCGATCTCGACGACCGCTAAAGCGTCTGCGGCAGTTGCAGTCAGGGCAAGACCTTCACGTCGCGCAGAACCGACAACGTGTACGCTTTCGTGTAGTCGGTGCCCGCTTTGGTCAACCCGGCCGAGCGCAGGAAGTCGATGGTTTGGTTCCAGCGCGCGTCGGTCATCGTCAGCAGCCCGCGCGTGGCGGCATCGCCGCCGGCCACGATGGCGTATTCCTTAATCTTGCGGTGACTGTAGGCGAGCAATGCATCGCTCATCTCTGGATTGTCGCGCTTGATCAACGCGTTGCCCGGAGCAGGGTCGGCAAGATAGCTCTTCCAGCCTTCGGCCGAGGCGCGGACGAAGCGGGCAAGCGCATCGCCGCGCCTGGACAAGGTGTCGCGCGTCACCACCAGCGCTTCCGAATACGGCGGGTAGCCAAGGTCCGCAAGCAGGAACACGACCGGTTGGATGCCTCCCTTTTCGATCGAGAAAGGCTCGGAGGTCGCGAAGCCTTGCTGCGACAGCGCGGGGTCGACGAGGAACGGTTGCACGCTGAATGCGTACGGCCGCTTCTGGTCGTCGGCGAAGCCGTAGCGCTGCTTGAGCCAGGGCCAGAACGTCGTGTTACTTGCCGCGGCGATGGCAATGGGCTTGCCCTTGAGGTCCTGCAGTTTCGCGACGCCAGGGTGCGCGATGATGGCGGTGGGATTTTTCTGGAACGTTGCCGCGATCGCCGTGAGTGGTACGTTCTGCTCGATCGCCGAGACGACCTGCAGCGCGTCGCCCATAACGACGTCGAGCTGGCCGGCGGCGAGCAACTGCAGGCCGTTGACCTGCGGGCCGCCCATCTTGATCGTGACGTCCAGGCCGTGCTTCTTGTAGATCCCCTCCGCGACCGCCTGGTAAAAGCCCCCGTGTTCGGCTTGCGCGAGCCAATCGGTGGCGAAAATCAATCGCTCAGGTGTTTGCGCAGCACCGACGGACGGAACAAGAAGCGCAGCGGAAAGCATGAAAGCAAAGCTAACGCGGACCATAGAGGCACTCCTGCAAACGACATGGTGCGGCGCGATGCCGCCAAGGTCGTGATTATGCGCAACTTCACCAGAAATTGCGCAGCGGATGCGGTAGAGTGCGCCCGAGAGCGGACATCGCGGCGGGGGCCAAATGCCTGAACGTTCCGAGCGGTTCGACGCGGGTTCGGTTCGAGACGAGTGGGACACCGCTGCGGACGCCTATGCCGAAGGTCAAGCGACGGGCCGCGACTACTACCGACTTGAATTCTTCGGCCCGGTGCAGGTTGCACTTTGCGGCGAAGTGCAGGGTCTGAGGCTCCTCGATGTTGGTTGCGGAAGCGGTTACTTCGCGCGCGAGATGGCGCGTCGGGGCGCGGTCGTGACCGCTCTCGATTTGTCGCCAGGCATGCTCGCCCATGCGCGGAAGATGGAATCCACTGCGCCGCTCGGCATTCGATACCTGAACGGCGACGCTGCCCGATTGCGCGAGTATCTCGACGTCGAGTCCTTTGACATGGCGACTTCGTGCATGGCGCTGCAGGACATGCCGGACATTGCCAAGGTGCTTCGGTCGATCCACGACGTGCTGACACCGGGTGCCAGGCTTGTGGCCTCGATCACGCACCCCTGCAGCGACACGCCGTTTAGAGCATGGGCCAAGGACGAGTCGGGAGCGAAGCAATGGCTCTGCATCGACCGATATTTTGAGCGTGGGCCTGTGAAGTATGCCTGGAAGGATTGGTTGTACGAGTTCGCGACTTCGGCGTACCACGCTACCCTTGAAGACTGGTTCGGATGGATGTTCGACGCCGGCTTCGCCGTGCGAGCCATCCGCGAGCCTGCGCCAACCGCTTCGGCCATGCAGGCGCACCCGGACCTCGAAGATGCATGCCGCGTTCCGTACTACCTCATGTTCGACCTGGAGCGAGGGGGATAGTGTTGCGCCCAGGACCCATGCAGCACAAGTCCGCGCACGGGGCTAACACCAGTCGGTCAGCCTCGCCGCCCAAATTCCCGGAAGCAGTCGTAGAATGCCGACATGGACTGGCCGCTCCCCGTCCCCTGGACCAACGCCGTGCTCGCCGGGTATTTTGGCGGCCGGGCGTGCCCCCTCTGCGATCACCGCAATCCAGTTGATGCCAAGTTCTGCAACGACTGTGGCTCGCCGCTGAAGCCGTGCAACCAATGTGATGCGGTGAATCTCCAGGCCGCGACAAAGTGCCACAAGTGCGGCGTGGAATATCCAGCGATATTCACCACCGTATTTTCAGCCGCTGATCCTGCGCCTGCGTTGACGCCACCAGACGACGTGGGCGTCGCAGCAACCGTGACGCAACCGTTGTCTGCAGCCGGGGCGTTGCGAGCGGGTTGGGGCTTGGCTGTCATCGTGACGATCCTGATCTGGGGCTTGGGTGCCACCGCGACGATCCTGATTGCGGGCGCCTATACCGCGTACCGCAACAATGCGGCAATGCCCGACGTAGCGAAAATCGCCTCGCAACCGATCGCTACCGCCGTGCACAGCCCACCCACGGCGGGGTCTGTCGTGGCTATGGCGGAAGAATCGAAGCCTCTGGAACCTGAGACAACTGCCGCCCTGCCGGCCCCTATTCCCACTAGCGACCCTGAGGCACCGAAGCGCGCAAGCGTGCATCAACGCCCGGTGCCTGTGCCTGCCACGAAGCATGTAAGCACGCGTCAACGTCCGGTGCCTGCTCCCGCCACGAAGCACGCGAGCGTGCGCCAACGCCCGGTGCCTGAGGCGCCGACACCGGTAGCACAGACCCTGGCCGCCGCACCCGTCGATGCGCCGGCCGCGGAAACCCGCGAAGCACGGCGGCCAGATCCGTGGGAGGCGATGCATGCAAGCTTGGCGAGCTGCGGGGGCGACCTGATCGCTCGCATCGTGTGCGACCAGCGCGTGCGCCGACGCTTCTGCGAAGGTCGTTGGGGCGAGGCGCCGGAGTGCGCGAGCCGCGTCGCCTATGATCACCGACAGTGAGCGTCGTTGTTGCCGTAAGTGGCTACCTCTGAGTCCGTCGCTCAGACCAGCGGCTTGAGATCGCCAAGCAACGTCGGCAACAGCTCCGACACCGTGGGATGGATGTGCATCGCGCGCTGGATCACCGTGTAGGGCGCGCGGGCGTACATGGCGTCGAGCAGACAGTGGATGGCTTCGTCGGCTTCGGTGCCGAGCAGCGTTGCACCGAGAATGAGCCTGGTTTCGGCGTCGACCAGGACCTGCATGAATCCTGTTGTCTCGCTGCGTTCCCGGGCCCGCCCCACGCGCGCCATCTGCATGCGGCCGACGAGCGCTTTGCGCCCGGAGGCGCGCACTTCGCGTTCGCTCATGCCGACGCGCGCGAGCGGCGGATCGACGAACAGCGCATACGTGGAGATGCGGTCGCTGACGCGACGCGAATCGGCATCGAGCAGATTTGCGGCAACGATTTCGAAATCGTTGTACGACGTGTGCGTGAACGCACCTTTGCCATTGACATCACCCATCGCCCAGATGCCGGGCACGCTGGTCGCCAGCGTGTCGTCGACTTCGATGAATCCGCGTGAATCGACGCGCACGCCGGCCTGGTCGAGCCCGAGGTCATGCGTATTCGGGACGCGTCCTACCGCCAGCAGGAGGTGCGAGCCGTGGACTTCGGGCGAGTCCCTTTCGCAGCTCACATGCACGGTAATGCCGTCGGAGCGCTTGCTGGCGTCGAGGCAGGTGGCGTTGAGCCGGAAGGCGATACCTTCGGCCTCGAGCATTGCCTGTACCGCGGCGGAGACGTCGTCGTCTTCGCGACCGATGATCCGCGGACCCATCTCGACCACGGTGACGCGGCTGCCGAAGCGGCGGTACATCTGGGCGAATTCGAGGCCGATGTAGCTGCCGCCAACGATGACCAGATGCTCGGGCAGGAAATCGACTGCCATCATGCTCGAGTTGGTGAGGTACGGCACCTGCGCAAGGCCAGGCATGGCTGGCACCGCGGCGCGGCCACCGACGTTGATGAAAATCTGCTCCGCTTCGAGCAGGGTATCGTTGACGCCAACGGTATGCGGCCCCTCGAAGCGCGCGTGGCCCTCGATCAAGGTCACGTTGGGAGCCTTGTGCAGCCAGTTGCTGACGCCCTGGTTCGATTGCTGCACGATCGCATCCTTGCGCGCCTTGACGCGAGACATGTCCACGCGAACAGGACTATCGATCATCACGCCGAAGTCCGCACCGCGGCGCGCGATGTGGGCCGCGCGAGCGCTTGCGATCAAGGTCTTGGTGGGGATGCAGCCGTTGTTGACGCAGGTCCCGCCGACCAGATTGCGCTCGATGATCGCGGTCTTGCGGCCCGCCGCGCCCAGGCGAACTGCGAGCGGCGGACCTGCCTGCCCCGTGCCGATAACGATCGAATCAAACGTCTGCTTCACGTGGACTCCTCCGGCGAAACACCAACGCGCCAGCTGCCGTGTAAAGATTACCTGATCGCCACGCTCGACGTTATGGAAGCTATCACGCCCGACGCTTTGTCGAAGGCTTCATTGTCCATGCCCATGATGTGGTGGCGGCGCGCGATGTAACCGAAGTCGGTGTAGGCGGTCCAGACGTCGCCCTTCTCGTCCTGGAATACCAGCAGGCGCACCGGCCAGTCGAGACCGGCGACGGGGTTGGCCTTGATGAACAGCGTGCCTAGCGGCGGATTGCCGAAGATCAGCAGGGTCGACGGACGCAGGGCGATGCCCGCATCGCCGGCCAGTTTGGATTGATCGACCGCCGAGAAGAACGTGATGCCCTTGCTCGCGATGTCCTGCTTCACGCGTGCGATCGTTTCGTCCATCGAATAAGCGCTCTTGACCTTGACGATACCGTCTTCGAAAACCTGGGCGTTGGCGCCAGGATTGATGCCAGGATTGATGCCTTGAGCCGCGCCGAAGTTGGGGAGGCAAAGCGCAAGCGCGAGGCAGGCTGCAGGAACTGACTTCATGATGCGGGTAAGCATGGACTTCTCCTTGGGATTGATGCCGGCGCGAGGAACTGCGCAAGCAATGGGTAATGCATTCACTCAGGTGGCCATCTCGACAGCTGCAGTGGACACAGGCGTGTGCAGACGGAACGTAAGCAGCGCAGCGAGTACCAGCGCCGCGGCAATGCCGCCGACGCAGGCGACCCAGCCGAAGCGGTCGAACAGCTGTCCGAGGACGATGCTGCCGACAATGCCGCCGAAGAAGTAACACGCGAGGTAGATCCCGCTCGCCGAGGCGCGATCGGTCGTTGCCGCGCGGCCCACGAAGCTGGTGGCGGTTGCCTGCGCGAAGAACGTTCCGACGCCGATGAGCATCAGGCCGGCGATGACTGCGATGAGGTACGGCAGGAGCAGGAGCGGCAGGCCGACCCCGGCCAGCGCCAGCGCTGCCCACAGCGTTGGCTGCGTGCCAAAGCGCTCGACCGCGCGCCCGGCCAGCGGCGTGGTGAAGACCGACGGCAGGAATACGAAGTAGACGAATCCGACCGCCATGCGGCTCAACGCGAAAGGCTCGCGCACGAGGACGAAGTTCACATACGTGAACGTGCCGATGAACGCGAACAAGATCAGGAAGCCGATGCCGAAGGTCGCCCGCATGGGCGCGTTGCGCAGATGCTCCGCCCAGTACGAGAACGGCGAGCGTACGGGTGCCGCAACGGCCTGCATCGGCCTGGTGCGGCCCAGTGTGTAGTAAACCAGGACGGCGCCGGCGAGATTGAGCGCCGCAAAGAGGAAAAAGTTTCCGGCCAGACCGAAGTGGTCGGTGAACGCCGCCGACATCAATCGTCCGACCAGGTTGCTCGCGACGTTGCCGGTGATGTACGCGGCGAATGCGCCTGCCGTGTCCGCGGCGCTGCATCGTTCGGCGAGATAGGACAACGTCAGCGCGAAGGCAGTCGACATGCACAGGCCCTGCGCGATGCGCAGCGCGGTGAACGTGGTGAGGTCGGGCGCGATCGCGAGCAGCGCGGTGGGGATCGAGAGCAGCGTCAGGCTTGCCAGGATCCCGCGCCGGCGGTCGATGCGGCTGCTGAAGAACGCGACGCCGAGCCCGGCGATGGCCATGCCGATAGTGCTCGCGTTGACTGCGAAGCCGATCGCGGCGGGGGTAACCCGATACGCCTTCGCGAGCGACGGCAGGATCGCCTGCGTGGCGAACAGGTCGACCACCGTAAGAAACGCGGTCAATCCGATCACGAACGAGCGCAACAACGCGCCTGTCGGGGCGCTGCTTTCGTAATGCGGCATTGCGCGAATTTCGGTGGTAGTCATCGTGATCGATCTTCGAGGAGCGCTAGGTGGAACGGGAGCGTGCCGCCGACAGGCCAGGATTGACGTCACGCTCTCGCATAGAGGGGCTTCACCGAGCCCTACATCATGTGCTGGTCTTTCATGTTGTCGACGGGAAACAGGTCCACCGAGATCAGCACCGCAGTCATGCTGCCGTTGTTCTGCCACCAGTGCGACGTACCGTTCTTTTCGGGCGCCACGTCGCCGGCCTTGTGCGTAATCGGCACGGCGCAATTGCTGGCGTACTCGACGACCTCTCCGGACACGATGTAGATCATCGCCGGCCGGTTGTTATGGCTGTGCCATGGGACGATCGCGCCTGGCTGCATGTCGAGCTGGCGCAAACGGAACAGACGGCCATTCACCGCCGCGGGTTCCTTCGCGAGGTCCGTGGTCGCGCGCACCACGTCGGTCACATCCTTGGCCGCTGCCGTGCTCATCTTCTGGCCCATGCCGTCGGCAACGCGCTTGTCGGCGGGGCATTCGCCCGCAGTCGCAATCGTCGCCGCAAATGTGAACGCACCGGCGATGGCCGTTGCCAACGCGACTCGTTTCCAATTCGATTGAACCTGCTTGATGTTGATGCTCATGATGTGGAACTCCCTTGGGTTGATTTGTCCGTGATCGACATGATCACAGCGCAACAATTCGTCGCGGCAAACGTCGATTGCTTACAGCGAAAGTTGTCATGTTTTGGTGATATCACTATCGCGGCACCGTGCACGGTGACGTCAAGTGTCGAGCCTGCGCACCGAAGCGCAGTCCGACGGCGCCGAGCGCGCCGGAACTACTTCGTCCGGCCGTCGAATCCGTCGACACCGTGCGCGAGCGCAGACTCGACGGCGGCGGTATCGTGGATGATGACGCCTTCCATCGAGTCGACCGGCCGCTGCCAGGGTGCAAGTGCGAGAACGCGGCACCCTTCGGCGTATCCGGCCTCCCAGCGGGCATCGATGCCTGCGGGCGTGAAGTCGATGTCCTTCAGCTGGTCCTCGCCGTCGAGCCGCGGTGCGATCAGGCGCGCAACGTGCATCGTGCTGCCGCAGCCCCACGATGCAAGTTCCTTCACCTCGGCCGCAGTGCGCAACTTCTCCGGGACGTGCTTGGTAAGTTCGCGAATGATGTGCCGCAGGTGATGGATCTGTTTCTGTCGCGCGATATGGCTTTTCGCGCGGCTTGCGAACTGGATGTCCTTCTGCCGCCCCATGACCTCCCACAGCGAAGTCGGTTCGGGGCCTTCCGGATTCCACATGTGGACGGTGAAGATGACCGAGTCTTGCCGCGGCTTGTCGTCGAGCACCGCTTCGATCGGCGTGTTCGAGTAAATGCCGCCATCCCAGTACGGTTCGCCATCGATGCGAACTGCAGGGAACGCCGGTGGCAGCGCACCCGAGGCCATGACGTGGTCGAGCCCGATCGGTTCGTCACGACTGTCGAAATAGCGCATTTCCCCGTTTCGCACGTGCACCGCGCCGACAGTCAGCCGCGTGTCGCTATCGTTCAGGTAGTCGATATCGACGAGCTCGGCCAAGGTCGCGCGCAGCGGAGCGGTGGAGTAATACGCTGCGTCTTCCAGTCCAACCTGCAGATGCGGCCCGAACCAGGATTTCGGATTCGGGCTGAAAAATGGCGCGAGTCCGTTGGCCATGGTCGACAGGTGGGCAAGCGCCGTAGCGAGCCCGGGCGCGCCGGCGAAGCCGCTGGCCCCTGCCCGCTGCTCTACACGCCCCCAGAATTCGTGGAGCGCCTCGAGGCGACGCTCGGGGGCGTTGCCGGCGATCAGCGCGCCGTTGATAGCGCCGATCGAGGTTCCGATCACCCAATCCGGCTCGATGCCTGCTTCATGCAGCGCCTGGTAAACGCCGACCTGGTATGCGCCGAGCGCGCCGCCGCCCTGCATCACCAGCACGACCTGGCCGGGGAGCGCCGGCGCGCGCTTCGACGCGCCATTGCCGTGCTGTTTCTTGCGTTTGATCGATGCTGCCATGATGGTTCTTCCTGAGGATCGTTGCGGTTTCGCCTGCGAACCCATCAGTGCGCGGTCCAGCCGCCTTCGATGGGGAGAACCGCGCCGGTGATCGACGCGGCCGCGTCGCCCGCGAGAAACGACGCGAAAGCCGCGACTTCCTCGATCTGCACGAATTTCTTCGTTGGCTGCGCGGCCAGCAGCACATCCTTGATCACCTGATCTTCGCTGATACCCCGCGCCTTGGCGGTGTCCGGAATCTGCTTTTGCACGAGCGGCGTCCAGACGTACCCTGGGCAAATGGCGTTCATCGTGACGCCGGATTCGGCGACTTCCAGCGCCACGGTCTTGGTCAGGCCGGCGATACCATGCTTCGCGGCGACGTAGGCCGACTTGAACGGGCTCGCGACCAGCGCGTGCGCCGAAGCGATATTGATGATGCGGCCCCATTTCTTGGCCTTCATTGCCGGGAGGGCCAGGCGAACCGTGTGGAACGACGCGGTCAGGTTGATGGCGATGACGGCGTTCCACTTGTCGACGGGAAATTCGTCGATCGGAGCGACAAACTGGATGCCGGCGTTGTTGACGAGGATGTCGACGGCCCCGAATTCTCCGAGCGCCCTGGCCATCATCGCCTCGATCTGGTCCTGCTTCGACAAATCGGCGCTGTCGTAACGCACATCGACGTCATGTTCGGAGGCGATCGAGACGCGTAGCGCTTCGATCTCTCGTACGTCGCCGAAGCCGTTGAGGATGACGTTGGCGCCGTCGCGGGCGAGAGCCCTGGCGATGCCGAGTCCGATGCCGCTGGTCGATCCGGTGACGAGCGCGGTCCTGCCATGCAGCATGATCATTCCTTTGCGGTGGGGTGAGGGTCCGGGGTACATGGCGGCAGCGACTGACCCGTCCCGATTCGGACGCGCGTTGGAATCGGATGTCCTGCGCTTGCCGCCGTGCAGCCCCGTTGCCAGTTTAGTCAGGCCACCGCAGCGAAACTTACAAACGCGAAGCTCGCAGCTTCGCGTCCTTGGCCGCGCGCCGCGGCGACCTGCTGAAGTATGCAAAGCTTGCCCGCGCCGGTATCATCGTTCCGGTTGGATTCGGGGGGCGGGGACATGGCCGATTCGGCATTCGCAGCACAGCTCGAGACGAATCGGCGCTATCTCCTGCGTATCGCGACCTTGCAGCTGCGCGACCCGGCGCTCGCCGAGGACGTCGTGCAGGATACGATGGTCGCCGCCCTGCAAGGGGAGAAGGGCTTCTCCGGCAAATCGTCGCTGCGGACCTGGCTGACCGGGATCCTCAAGCACAAGATCGTCGACGCCATCCGGCAAAAGACGCGTGCACCGACCTTCGCGTCGTTTGACGACGAGTGCCGCGTCGACGATCTCGATGCGCTATTCGACGAGACCGGGCATTGGGAGAACCCGCCCGCGGACTGGGGCAATCCGGAATCGCAGCTGTCCGAGCAGCAGTTCTTCGAGGTCATGCAGGGCTGCCTGGAGAAGTTGCCGGCGAACACCGCGCGCATCTTTGTGATGCGCGAGGTCATGGAGCTCGAGACCGACGAGATCTGCACGGAACTGACCATCACTTCGAACAACCTGTGGGTGATCCTGCATCGCGCGCGGCTATCCTTGCGGCAATGCCTGGAGCAGCATTGGTTTGCCACGAACGCGAGCGCGTCGGCCCGGTCGTCGTCGGGGCCGCGTGTTTGATCTCGTCCGGCTTGCGCGCTTCATCAATTGCCGGCAGGCAGCGCGCCTCATTTCGGACGCGCAGGAGCGGCCGCTCTCACTGCGCGACAGGATCAAGCTGCGCTTGCATCTGCATTGGTGCGTGGCGTGCACGCGCTATCAGCGGCAGGTCGAGTTCCTGCGCAGGGCACTGCAGCGTTACGGCAAGTAACGCCGTCACGCTGTCCTGCGCTTGTGGCGCGCTACCTCGCGCCTGGCGCCAGGCGCCGCTTGAGCAGATGATCGATCGAGATCTTGCCGGGCCCGCACAACAGGATCACCAGGATCATGGTGCCCCAGAGGACGTGGTCCTTGATCGCGATGTCCGGCAGCGCCGCGTACGAAACGACAGCGATGATGTTGAAGAAGAACAGCACGAAGGCACCGAAGCGCGTGGCAAGGCCGAGCGCAAGCAGCACCGGCATCGACAGCTCCGTCGCCGTGCCCATCACTGCGGCGACCGCCGGCGGCAACACCGGCACGTGGTACTCGTTGGTGAACAAGGCGAGCGTGACGCTCCAGTCGTGGATCTTGGTCAGGCCCGACAGGAAGAACACTCGCGCGACGTAGAGTCGGAAGCCGAGCAACAGCACCGGCTGCAACTTGTCGATCAGACCCGCCGACCTGCAATACAGGTTCGCAAAGCGCCCGAAGCGGGAGTCGCTGGCGATCGCATTCATGAATGACCTCCAATGGGTGGGGCGGCCGGCGCGCGAAATGCGACCAGGGCGTGGTTGGCGACGTGCCGGCGCAGCGCGGCGGCAAGTTCGAAATCCGGTGCAGCGTCGACGGCTCGGTCGGTAGCAACGAATAGCGTTGTGTTGGCGGCCAGCGCGGCAAGGAAGGCGTGTTCACCCCTGCCGATGCGCTCGATGGCGACGCCCTGGTCGGCGCGCGTGACCAGCAACGTGTCGCCACCTTCGCCGAGATCGACGCGTTCGACGTCGACATGATCCGGCTGGTTGGCCTGCCAGATGCGCAGGATCGGAAACGCCGAGGCGACCAGGCGCGCGGAGGGATGTAGCTGAAAGCGCAGTTCGCCAAGGACGTCCGGCGCAACGGCTGCCAACGCCGACAGGTCGAGCGGCGCGGCGTCGGTGGCGATGTTGGCCTGGTCGATCGCCCACTCCAGCCGAGCGACGTCCGGAAGATAGGCGAGGTCGCGCGCGGGAGGGTACGAGGCGAGGAATACCGCGTACTCGCCGCCGTAGCGATTGACGTCGCCGTGCTTCGACGGATGTCCGCGCACGAAGTGGTCCGTTGCCGCGTCGAAGAATGGCGCGCCGACGAGCCGGCGCACCACCGGATAGGTCGCGGCGAGGACCTTGCGATAGTTGCCGAGGATGTTGTTGCGATAGATCTCGATGCGCGCATGCGGGTCGAGCTTGCCCGCGACGACCGACAGCGCGGCGATGGCGGCGCCGTCGTCGAACAGCACGGCGGTCCGAAATCCGCTCTGCAGGTCACGCAGCGACGGCATCGTGCGTCTCCAGAATCTGTCGCGCCAGCGCAGCCTCGTCCAGCAGCACGTCGAGGGCGGGAAGGTCGGTGTCCCATTCGATCAGCGTCGGCTTGTCGCCAAAGCGTTCGATCGTCGCGCGGTAGAGATCCCACACCGGTGGCGCAACGCGCGAGCCGTGGTTGTCGATCAGGCACGGACCGCTCGCATCGAATCCGGCGAGGTGGATTTCGGCGACGGTGTCGCCCGCAACCGCCGCGACGAAGTCGAGCGGATCGAAGCCGTGATTGACCGCGTTGACGTAGACGTTGTTGACGTCGAACAGCAGCTTGCAACCGGTGCGCTTCGCGATCTCGGCGACGAATTCCCATTCGGCCATCGCGTCGTCGGCAAAGCGCAGGTACGCCGAAATGTTCTCGACCAGGAGCGGTCGGGCGAGCGCGGTCTGCACCTGCTCGATGCGCTCGCACACGACGGCCAGCGCTTCCTCGGTGAACGGCAGCGGCAACAGGTCATTCAGGTGGCGGCCGTCGGCGTGGCTCCAGCAGAGGTGTTCCGATACCGCCGCAGGTTCGACCCGGGCAACCAGCCGCTTCAATCGCGCCAGGTGCGAGGCGTCGAGTCGATCCGCCGAACCCAGCGACATCCCGACGCCGTGCAGCGAGACGGCGTAGTCCGCGCGTATCGCGTCCAGCGCAGCGAGCGCCGGTCCGCCGTCCACGAAATAGTTCTCGCTGTGAACTTCGAGCCAACCGACTGCCGGACGCTCGGCACGAACGCGAGCGACGTGCGGACCGCGCAGGCCGATGCCGACTGCAACCGGAAGTTCGGGTGTGGTGGACATGGGTTTGCGCTGAGGCAGAGTGCCGGTGGCAACTCGATTCGTCGCCACCGGCGGTCGTTGCGATTTAGGATTTCGGAGGTGCCGAGGTGCCGCCCATGCTCGCGCAGGTTCCCTTGGCCACGTACTTCCACGAGATCGGGTCCTTGTCGACGGTGCTCTGGCCCGCGCAGGAGTGCTTGCCGGCGGCGCAATCGTTCTGGCCAGCCTTGGCGATGCCGAAGCACTTGTCCTTGCTCGCATCGGGCGCTACCGGGGCCGATGCCACCGAGCCCGCCAGCCCGAGCGCCAGCAGTCCGGCGATCGCAGCTTGAATCGTTGCTTGTTGCTTCATGAAAGTCTCCTTGCAGATGTCGGAAAGGGTTTGTGAAGACGGGCCCAACGGACCCATCTGCGCCTTGGTCGTGCAGGCACTGCATAACTTACACGATGGGCGGCTTGGCCGTACAGGCCGCCGGCGCGACGGTCCTGCCGGATGCATCCCTTGCGGTCCGACACGGAGGAGGGGCGCATCCCGAGTTAAGATTCGGCATGCGCTTTACCGTCGCGACCTACAACATTCACAAGGGTTTTTCCCATCTCGCGCGCCGCATGGTGATCCACGAGCTGCGCGACCGCTTGCACGGCCTCTCCGCGGACATTCTGTTCCTGCAGGAGGTGCAGGGGGTGCACCGGCGCCATGCCTTGCGCTATCGCGACTGGCCGGGCAAGCCGCAGCACGAATTCATCGCGGACACGGTCTGGCACGAGGTGGCTTACGGCAGGAACGCCGATACCCGCCACGGCCACCACGGCAATGCCGTGCTCTCGCGCTTCCCTATCCTGACCCGGGCCAACCAGGACATTTCCGCGCACCTGTTCGAAAGCCGCGGCATGCTGCATTGCGTGATGCAGCTCCAGCGCGGCCTCCCGGCGCTGCATTGCATCAACGTCCACCTCGGTCTGTTCGAGCGCGGCCGACGCTGGCAGATACACGCGCTGACCGAGCGTATCCGCGAGTCCGTCCCGGCGGATGCGCCCCTGATCGTCGCCGGAGACTTCAACGACTGGCGAAGCAAGGCCGACCGCGTGCTGCAGGAGCAGCTCGGGGTGGTCGAGGTATTCGTCGCGGCGCGCGGCAGACCGGCGCGCACCTTTCCCTCGGTGCTCCCGGTATTTCGCCTCGACCGCATCTACGCGCGTGGGCTGCGCGTGTTGACCGCCGACGTCCACTACGCGTATCCGGTGGCGCGCATGTCCGATCACGCGGCGCTCGCGGCTACATTCGAGCTGGTGCGCCCCAAGCCGTCCAGCGCACGATGAACGGCAACGGCACCGCGATGAACCGGTTTCTACCCGGGAATCGCGTCACGCTGCTGCGCGATGGCGCGGAGTTCTTTCCCGCGCTGGTGCACGCCATCGACGGCGCCGAGCGCGAAATCTGGCTCGAGACCTATATTTTCGCGGACGACGCGACCGGACGACTGGTCGCCGCGTCGCTTTCGCGCGCCGCGGGGCGCGGGGTGCACGTGCGCGTGCTCGTCGACGGGTGGGGCGCGAAACTCTACCTCACGCCTGCATTGCAACGCGACATGACGCAGGCCGGCGTCGACTTCATGAAATATCGCCCCGAAGTCGCGCCCTGGCAGTTCCGCTCGCATCGACTGCGGCGCCTGCATCGCAAACTGTGCCAGGTCGACGGCCGCATCGCGTTCGTCGGTGGCATCAACATCATCGACGACATGAACACGCCGCACCAGAAGCCGCCGCGCGCGGATTTCGCGGTCACCGTCGAAGGCCCGCTGCTGCCCGCGATCGAACAGACGATGCAGCGGGTGTGGGCGCTGGTGCAACTGGTGCAGACGGGCGCGAGCGAGGTGCCGCTCTTCCCGGAACGTCGGCACGTGGAGCGCGTCGGGACGCAGACGGCGAAGTTCGTGGCGCGCGACAACCTGCGCCATCGGCGCGACATCGAACACGCCTATCTGGCGGCGATACGGACGGCGAAGCGCGACATCGTCATCGCCAACTCCTATTTCTTTCCAGGTATCCGTTTCCGCCGCGCGCTCACCGCCGCCGCGCAGCGCGGCGTCAAGGTGACATTGCTGTTGCAGGCGAAGGTCGAGTACCTGCTGCTGCATTTCGCGTCGCGCGCGTTGTACGGGCAACTGCTGCAGGCAGGCGTGGTCATCCAGGAGTATCACCTCAGCATGTTGCACGCCAAGGTCGCGGTGGTCGACGATCACTGGGCAACGGTCGGCTCGTCCAATATCGATCCTTACAGCCTGCTCATGGCGAGGGAAGCCAACGTCTTCGTACGCGATCCCGGTTTCAATCAGGAACTCAAGCGCCAGCTGGGAGACATGATTTCGAGCGGGGCGCGCCAGGTCGCTGCCGACGACTGGCAGGGGCGGTCGCGCCTGTACAAGGCGACCATCTGGGTCGCGTACGGGATCGTGCGCGTCGCCATGGGCTTTCTCGGGTACGGCGGCAACGAGTGGTTTCGGGGAGCAGCCCGACGTTGAGTCTTGGGGGTCGAGCGAGCGCGACAGGACGCACCGAGCGCGAATGGCGAACCGCGCAGTGCGAACGTCCCCCATGATCGCACCTGATAGACTATTCCATTCGCACGAACCGGCGATGTTGCTCCGTCGCCGAACGACCGACCGATCGCATGCGCAGCAGCTCCTCCCGGACGCTCCCAGCCCCGCCTGAACGTTCCGCCCGCGCCCCCCGAGGCGACTGGCAGACCGTACGCACGCTGTTGCCGTACCTGATGGCGTACAAGGGTCGCGTGCTGCTCGCGCTCGCCTGCCTGATCGCGGCGAAGCTGGCGAACGTCGGCGTG
Source organism: uncultured beta proteobacterium (assembly GCA_963726915.1). Taxonomy (GTDB): domain Bacteria; phylum Pseudomonadota; class Gammaproteobacteria; order Burkholderiales; family Casimicrobiaceae; genus PALSA-1003. Next base: position 14,794 of record CAVSEA010000022.1, on the reverse strand, counting down.
CCGCTGCTGCTCAAGCAGATCGTCGACGGGCTGACGCTCCCGCCCGCAGGACAGATGCTGGTACTGCCCGTCGCGCTGCTTGTCGCCTACGGCGCGCTACGCCTGTCAACAACTGCGTTTACCGAATTGCGCGAGTTTCTGTTTGCGAAGGTGACGCAACGCGCGGTGCGCACGATCGCGCTCAAGACCTTTCGCCACCTGCATGCGCTGTCGCTGCGTTTTCACCTCTCGCGGCAGACCGGCGGCCTGACGCGCGACGTCGAGCGCGGGACACGTGGCATTTCCACCTTGATCGGCTACACGCTGTTTTCGATCCTGCCGACGCTGATCGAAATCGCGCTCGTCTCGGCGATCCTGATCGCCCGCTACGACATCTGGTTCATCGGCATCACGCTCGGCGCGCTGTGCATCTACATCGTCTACACGGTGACCATCACCGAGTGGCGTACCGGCTTCCGGCGGCAGATGAACGAGCTCGATTCGAAGGCGAACACGCGCGCGATCGACAGCCTGCTCAACTACGAAACGGTCAAGTACTTCAACAACGAGGAATTCGAAGCGACGCGTTACGACGAAAGCCTGCAACGCTGGGAGCGCGCGGCGGTGCGCAGCCAGACGTCGCTGTCGCTGCTCAACATCGGGCAAAGCGCGATCATCGCCATCGCGGTGACGCTGATCATGTGGCGCGCGACGCTCGGTGTGGTCGACGGCACGATGACCATCGGCGACCTCGTGCTGGTGAACGCGTTCATGATCCAGCTCTACATTCCTCTCAACTTTCTCGGCGTGATCTATCGTGAGATCAAGCAGGCGGTCGCCGACATGGAGCGGATGTTCCAGCTCATCGACGAGAATGCCGAGGTGAAGGATGCGCCGGGGGCGGCGCCGCTGCGGGCGAGCGCCGGCGAAGTACGCTTCGAGCACGTCGACTTTTCCTACGAACCGAACCGGCAGATCCTGTTCGATGTTTCCTTCGCGATCCCCGCCGGCCGCACGGTGGCCGTGGTCGGACCCAGCGGCTCGGGCAAGTCCACGCTCGCGCGCCTGCTGTTCCGCTTCTACGACGTCGGCGGTGGGCGCATCACCATCGACGGGCAGGACCTGCGCGCAGTCCAGCAGACGAGCGTACGTGCCGCGATCGCGATCGTGCCGCAGGACACCGTGCTGTTCAACGACTCGATCGAATACAACATTGCCTACGGCCATCCCGGCGCCACGCACGATGAGATCGTCGCGGCCGCGAAGCTGGCGCAGGTGCACGACTTCGTGACGGCATTGCCCGAAGGTTACGCGACGCCGGTAGGCGAGCGGGGGTTGAAGCTGTCCGGAGGGGAGAAGCAGCGGGTCGCGATCGCGAGGGCGATTCTCAAGAACCCGCGCATCCTCGTTTTCGACGAGGCGACCTCCGCGCTCGACTCGGCTTCGGAAAAACTGATCCAGGCCGAGCTCGAACAGATCTCGGCGGATCGCACGACGCTGACCATCGCGCACAGGCTGTCGACGATTGTCGGCGCCGATCAGATCCTGGTACTGGCCGACGGCCGCATCGTCGAGCGTGGTACCCACGCCGCGCTGCTGGCGGCGGAGGGCGCCTATGCCCGCATGTGGGCCCTGCAACAGCAGGAGCGCCCGCAAGGTTCCGACCCGTCTGGCGGACCCGATTTGGCCCCGTTTCTGACGTCATCCGCACACCCCGTCTAAGCGTTTGTTTTCGTTTGGGTATTGGCACGTCGCTTGCAACCGTGCTATAAACCGGGGCAACTTTCTAAGATCACTTGTGATGAAGATCCGCTTACCTATTGTTTTTGCATCATTTATCGCATTCGCGAGCGCCTGGTCTGGCGTCGCGTTGGCCACGAACTCTGCCGAAATCGAGCCAAACGCGCCCCTGGACGTCAGCAAACTCAAGCTCGCGTCTGCCAACGTGCTGGTCTACGACGCCAATGCGGGCCAGGCGATCTACTCCAAAGGCGCGGATACCGTCACGCCGATAGCGTCGGTTACCAAGCTGATGACGGCGATGGTTGTGCTCGACGCCGCGCAGCCGCTGGACGAGATGATCACGGTAGACATCGCCGACCTCGACCTGCTCAAGGGCAGTCACTCGCGCCTCAGGCTTGGTGCCGAATTGTCGCGGCGGGAAATGCTGCGGCTGGCACTCATGGCGTCCGAGAATCGTGCTGCATCCAGTCTGGCGCGGCACTATCCGGGCGGTAGCGCGGCGTTTGTCGAGGCGATGAATCAGAAGGCGCTGGCGTTGAACATGACGCGCAGCCATTTCAGCGATCCCACCGGCCTGTCGAGCGAGAATGTCGCCACCGCGCACGATCTGGCGCGCATGGTCCAGGCGGCCGCCGGGTACCCGCTCATTCGCGAGTTCACGACTACACCCAGCCATTACGTCGAGGTGCAGCCGACCGGCCAGTTGCTCGGGTTCAACAACACCAACGCACTCGTCAAGAGTGGCGGATGGGATATCCAGGTGTCGAAGACAGGATTCATCCGCGAAGCCGGCAAATGTCTGGTCATGCTGGCGACGATCGCCAGCCGCCCGGTCGTCATCGTGCTGCTGGACTCCTATGGAAAGCTGACTCGCATCGGCGACGCCAACCGCGTCAAGCATTGGCTCGAAACCGGCGAAGCTTTGCCGCCGACCGTCGCGGCCAAGCCAACCGCCAAAGCGCGACGCGCGAAGGCAATCCCCGCACGCGTATAGGCGCGTTGCTTTATTTCGGCCGCGCGCGAGCCGGCCGGCTCTGCGCCAGCAATTCCTTCGCATGCGCGCGCGTCTTGGCGGTGACGTCCTGTCCGCCGAGCATGCGCGCGAGTTCCTCGACCCGTTCCGCATTGCCCAATTGCGCCAGCTCGGTGCCGACTTCGCTCTTGCGCGTCTTCTTGGTCACACGACAGTGCGTATCGGCGCACGCCGCGACTTGCGGCAGGTGCGTGACACACAGCACCTGCCGACGGCTTCCCAGTTGACGCAGCAGACTGCCGACGGCCGCGGCGACGCCGCCACCGATGCCCGCATCGACTTCGTCGAAGATGAGCGTCGGCACGGCGCCGACCTCCGACCGTACGACTTGTATCGCTAGGCCCAGCCGCGACATTTCTCCCCCCGAAGCGATGCGCGCCAACGGACCGAGCGCCTGCTTGGGGTGCGTCGCGGTGAGGAATTCGACGCTTTCGCGTCCGAAGCTGGCGGGCTCCGCGAGCGGGGCGAGCGCAACTTCGAGGCGTCCGCCTGCCATGGCGAGATCGCCCATCATCGCCGTCACTCGATGACCGAGCTCGGCGGCGGCGAACTTGCGCTTGGCCGTAAGCGCGACCGCGAGCGAATCGTAGTCCTTGCGGGCGCCGGCTTCGGCCGCGGCCAGCGCGGCGATATTCGTGTCGGCCGACAACGCGTCGAGCGCTGCGTCGGTGTCCGCGGCGAGTTGCGGAAGATCTTCGGGCCGAACGCGAAACTTGCGCGCGAGGTCGTGGATCGCCGCGAGCCGCGCTTCCACGCGCGCGAGTTCGGCCGGGTCGAGCTCGAGCCGCTCGCGATAGTGACGCAGCATGCGACCGGCTTCGTCGATACCGATGCGCGCGTCTTCGACCAGGGTCACGATCGCGTCGAGGCTGCCGTCGTGCAACGCGGCCTGTCGCAGCCGGTGCGCCAGCGCGGTCAGCCGCGCACCGAGCGCGGCATCGCCGTCGGCCAGTTCGGACTCACCCGCGGCCGCGGCTTCGAGCAGCGCCGCGGCATGCGCGAGCCGCGACTGCGCCGCGCTGAGCTCGGTCCATTCCGCCGTGGTCGCTCCCAGCGCCGAGAGTTCCTTGTGGCGAGCGGCAAGTGCGTCGTGCTCGGCGAGCCGGGAGGCGGCGTCGCGCACGCCGGTTTCGCGTCGTGCAACGGCCGCGCGCCAAGTTCGCCACGCCGCGGCGACTTCGGTCGCGAGCGTCGCAAAGCCGCCGAAGGCGTCGAGCAGGTCGCGCTGCGTTTCGGCCCGGACCAGCGATTGATGCGCGTGCTGGCCGTGGAGATCGATCAGCTGCTCGCCGACCGCTTCGAGCTGCGCGAGCGTCGCCGGCGACCCGTTGATCCAGGCGCGGCTTTTGCCCTGCGCATCCAGCACTCGGCGCAGCAATAGCGTCTGCGCGTCGCCGAGATCGTGCTCGGACAGCCAGGCGCGTGCGGCCAACGCGTCGCTCAAGTCGAATTCGGCGGCAATTTCCGCGCGCTCGGCACCCGGGCGCAACTGGCGGGCTTCGAAGCGGTCGCCGAGCAGCAGCGACAACGCGTCGAGCAGGATCGACTTGCCCGCGCCCGTCTCGCCGGTCAACACCGTGAAACCGGTGTCGAACTCGACGTCGAGCGTCTCCACGACGGCAAAGTTTCGAATCGACAACGTGGACAGCATTACTGAGTACCCGAACGCAACCTTTCCGGCGTTTCGCCCCAGTGCAGCTTTCGGCGCAGCATCGCGAAGTGATCGTGGTCCTTCGGGTGCAACAGTCGCACGTGGTGCGCGGCGCGGCGCACGACGACACGATCGCCCTCGGCCAACGGGAAATTGGCCTGCCCGTCGCAATGCAGGCTCGCGTCCTTGCCGCCGAGCAGCGCGATTTCGATGACCGCGGAATCGCGCACGACGATCGGTCGGTTGGTCAGCGCGTGCGGCGCCACGGGTACCAGGAGAATAGCGGGCACCGCGGGGTCGACGATCGGCCCCAGCGCCGACAGCGCGTACGCGGTAGACCCCGTCGGCGTCGCGACGATCAGGCCGTCGGCGCGCATCGAATACGCGAAACGCCCGTCGATGGCGATCGCGCAGTCGATCATGCCGCCGAGTGCACCGCGATTGACGGTGACGTCGTTCAGCGCCTCGGCATGCTCGCCACCGCCGTCGCCCGCACGCGTCAGCGTCGCGTCGAGCATCGTCCGCGTTTCCTCGACGTTGTTGCCGTCGAGCATCGCGCCGAGCACGGTTTCCATGTCGGAAAGCGCGATATCGGTCAGGAAGCCGAGTCGCCCCTGATTGATCCCGATCAACGGCACGCCAAATGGTGCGAGCTGGCGTGCGATGGCGAGCATGGTGCCGTCACCGCCGACGACGATCGCGAGATCGGCGGTGCGCGCAAGTTCGATCGTCGGCGCCGTGGGGTAGCCGGGAAGCGGCGTGAACTTCGCGGTTTCGGCGTCGATCAATACCCGATGCCCGCGTGCAGCGAGGAACGCGGCCAGGTCGCCGAGCGGTTCGGCGATGCCCGGGGTGGCGTGCCGCCCGACCAGGGCAATCGTGGGAAAGGCCTGGGCAGAGGCGCTCATGGCCGCGATTAAAGCATAAAATGACCGACATGCTTGACCCCCGCGCGCAACATCTGCTGAAGTCGCTGATCGAGCGCTACATCGCCGATGGACAGCCGGTCGGTTCCCGCGTGCTGTCGCGGCAGTCGGGGCTAGAGTTGTCACCGGCCACGATCCGCAACGTGATGGCGGACCTGGAGGAGATGGGATTCATCGCCAGCCCGCATACGTCGGCGGGCCGGGTGCCGACACCGAAGGGCTATCGTTTCTTCGTCGACAGCCTGCTGGTGATCAAGCCGCTGGAGCAGGGCGAGATCAGCGAACTGCAGGACCACCTCAACGCAGACAGGCCGCAGGCGCTGGTCAATACCGCCGCGCAGCTGCTCTCGCATCTCACGCGCTTCGCCGGTGTCGTCGCCACGCCGCGACGACGCGAGGCGTCGTTCCGGCACATGGAATTCCTGCGACTGTCGGACCGGCGCGTGCTGCTGATCATCGTCACTCCCGACGGCGACGTGCAGAATCGCATCCTGTATACCGACAAAGCCTATACGCAATCGCAGTTGCTCGAGGCGTCGAATTTCTTCAATCGACAGTATGCCGGGCAGCCGTTCCATGCGATTCGCGCGTTGCTCGGCGACGAATTGAAGCAGTTGCGCGAAGACGTCGTCGGACTGATGACCGCGGCGGTCGACGCGGGAACTTCCGCACTGGCCGAGAGCGGCGACGGGCTCGTCGTGTCGGGTGAACGCAATCTGCTTGTCGGCCTCCGATCTGGCGTCGAACATGGACCGGATGCGGCGGCTGTTCGAAATGTTCGAGCAGAAAACTTCGTTGCTGCACTTGCTCGAACTCAGCCACGACGCGCATGGGGTGCATTTGTTCATCGGTGGCGAGTCGGGCATCGCCTCGCTCGACGAGTGCAGCGTGATTACCGCTCCGTACGAAGTCGACGGCCAGGTCATCGGCACGCTGGGCGTGATCGGCCCGACGCGAATGGCGTACGAGCGCGTGATCCCGATCGTGGACATCACCGCAAAACTGCTGTCGAACGCGCTGACGCAGCAGATCAATGAGCGCTGAGGCGGTGACGAACGGCGCGGCGAACCGCGCGCTCATCGAGCGTTTCTACGCCGCGTTCGCGCGACGCGATGCGACGGCCATGGTCTCCTGCTATCACCCGGCGGTCACGTTCTCGGATCCGGTGTTCCCGGCGCTCGATGCGCGCGGCGTGGCCGCGATGTGGGGCATGCTGTGCAAGCGCGGCAAGGATCTCGAGATCGTCGTATCTGACATCGGCGCCGATGCCAGCGCGGGGCGCGCGCACTGGGTAGCGAACTACACTTTTTCCGCCACCGGTCGGAAGGTGACCAACCGCATCGACGCCGCGTTCGATTTCCGCGACGGATCGATCGTGCGGCACGTGGACAGCTTCAGCCTGTGGCGCTGGTCGGCGATGGCCATGGGCGCGAAGGGCCTGTTTCTGGGCTGGTTGCCGCCGGTCCAGTCGGCGATTCGCGCGCAGGCAGCCAAGGCGTTGGCCGTTTACGCCCAAACGCCAGGCTGAACATGGCGCTTGCGCGAGAACCGGCGTTCGTCCATGACCGTGCCGCGCGCCTCGGTGTGCTGCTCGTCAACCTCGGCACGCCGGATGCACCGACCTCGGCCGCCGTGCGCCGCTACCTCGCGCAATTCCTGTCCGATCCGCGCGTGGTCGAGATCCCGGCCGTCCTCTGGAAACCGCTGCTGCATGCGGTCATCCTCACGCTGCGGTCCCCGCGTTCGGCGCAGCGCTACGCCACGGTCTGGACCAAGGAAGGTTCGCCGCTGCTGGTCCACAGCCAACGGCAAAAAACGCTGATGCTAGGATACCTCGGGCAGCGGCTGAAGGAATTGGGCCTGCCCTCCGACCACGCGCGAATCGAACTGGGCATGCGCTACGGTAGCCCATCGATCGGCGACGCGCTCGCCGCCTTGAAAGAAGGCGGCTGCGAGCGGATCCTGGTGCTGCCGCTGTATCCCCAATACGCCGCGAGCACCACGGCATCGGCGCTCGACGAAATTTTCGCTGCAGTGATGAAGATGAGGCGCGTCCCGGCGTTGCGCGTCGTCGATTCGTATCACGACGATCCCGGCTACATCAAGGCGCTGGCGCAGAGCATCAACGAGTACTGGGTCAAGAACGGCCGTCCGGACACGTTGGTGCTGTCTTTCCACGGGCTGCCGCGCCGAAGTCTCGAACTCGGCGACCCGTACCATTGCCAGTGCCTGACCACCGGCCGCCTGCTGGCGACCGAACTCGGATTGACCAAGGAGCAATTCGTCATCACCTTCCAGTCCCGCTTCGGCCGCGCCCAATGGCTGACGCCGTACACGCAGCCGACGCTGATCACACTCGCGAGGGATGGCGCGCGTCGGGTCGATGTCGCGTGCCCGGGCTTTGTCAGCGACTGCCTCGAGACGCTCGAGGAAATCGCGCAGGAAGGGAAGGTCGCGTTTCTCAAGGCCGGAGGTGGTGAGTACCACTACATTCCTTGCCTGAACGAGCGCCCGGCGTGGATCGCCGCACTCGCCGACCTGGCGGTGCAGCACCTGCAGGGATGGCTCGAGTCGCCGCCGGATGCAGCAGCCCTTGCGCAGCGATCGGCTCGCGCGAAGGCGTTGGGCGCAGTCAAATAGGCGAGATAGGAGAGCTCAATGCACGAGCACCTCGACGTTCCGTACCACCAGCAGGACACCGACCTGTATTGCGGCGCCGCCTGCGTGCAGATGGTGCTGCGTGCGAGCGGTCAGCCGCTGCTGGCGCAGGTCGATCTGTACAACGACAACCACAATCACTCGGTCGAGGCGATCGCCTGGGCGACGCCGCCCGACGGCCTGTGCTGGACGCTGAACAACCGGCAGACGCAGAAGCACTTCACGCTCGACTCGACCGATACCGAGGATCCGATCAGCCGCACCATCTGCTGGGCGATTCACAACTATCAATGCGCGCCGATCGCGCTCGTGTTCGGCGGCAACCATTGGGCGGTCGTGCGCGGATATACGGCGAGCGCGGCGCCTACTGCGTCCTACGATACCTCGTACACCATCTCCAGCTTCGACCTGAACAATCCTTGGCCTCCCGTGCCCGCGCCGCCGGGTCCGCCTCCGCATACCGATGGCGACGTCTGCGGAAGCGGCGGCACGCGTGGTGTCGCCGACATCAACGTCTCCTACAGCACGTGGCAAACGGATTACCTGACTCCCAACGGGTACGGCACGCAATGGCTCGGGAGATACGTCGCGGTGTGCGACCCAGACCCGCCGGATGCTCCGGGAACAGCCGCGGCGCCCCAGCCGCTGCCCAAGCCGCCACTGCCGACCGACGGCCCGCTGATCGATGCCGAACGCGTGAAGGAGCAACTGCTCGGCAAGTTGAGAGAGGCGGGCCTGTTGTCGCGCCCCGACTGGTCGAAGGTGTTCGAAGGAGCCCGCGCCGGAGAACCCATCCTGGCCCAGCGCCTCGACCGCCTGGACAGCTACTACTGGATCGTGCCGGCCGTCGACGCGCAGGGAAGCATGCGCGCCGTAGTGGGTATCGATGCGCACTCCGGCAACTATCAGCAGGCGATGGCGATGCCCAATCCTGACGCGCCGATCTTCGGCTTCGCCGACGCGCAGAAGGCGACGGACCATGTGCGAGGCCGGCAATTCGACCTGCCCGCCGGAGCGGGACGCCTGATCGTGCGGCCGCAGGGGCTGTCCGTGCACCCCGCGCTTGTCTGGCGGCCTTGCCGCGAATCCTTGTCTCCGTTCTACCCGTTTCGCATGATGCTGCTGGGTGCGCAGCGGCTCTACGTGCGCGTCTACGACGGCGCGGTGTTCACGAAACTCAGCTACGACCGGGGTGGGCTCTGATCGGTTCAATGAGCGCCCCCGACGCCGGTGCGGTCGACGTGGCGGTGGCGGGTGCCAGGTCGGCGCTCGGGCTCGACGCGACGGTTCCTGTGTGGACTTGGTCGATCGGGCGGATGCAGCCTGGTGCAAGCGCGTTCGTGCTGGTCGTGTTCGGTCAACCGGAGCGCGCAGTGGCGATCGCCGCGGTCGATGCAGTCTCGGGAGCAGTGCTGGAGTCGGCGCACCTGCCTGGACGCGTGCCGCATGCACTGCTTAGCGCGGACGAGGCCGTTAAGCGCGCAGGCTTCGGGCCGGGCACGGAAGCGCAGCTCGTGTGGGATTCCTCGCCGGCGAGCCGTTCCCGGTTCTATCCGCTGTGGCAGCTGCGCAATGCCGGGCGGACGATCTGGGTGGACAGCATCCGCGGCCAGGTTTGGCCCACGCTCGACGCACCGCGAATAGGTGGTTCCGGCCAGGCCTGAACAGCGTATGCCGGGGCGCCGTCCTTGCCCTTGAAACGTCCGTATCGATCCCCAATCTACGGCAGGTCTTGAAGAGGAATGGCAATGAGCAATAATCCCGACAATTTCGATCAGGTTTTCCCGCCGGCCGACGATGCCGCAGGCGCAGCCGCGAATCCGGCGTCGAATCCGGCCGAGTTGCTGAACAAGGCCGAAGCCGAGGCGGCAGAGTTCAAGGACGCATGGCTGCGGGCCAAGGCGGAAACGGACAACGTCCGGAAGCAGGGCCAGAACGACGTCGCCCGGGCCCACAAATACGCCATCGAGCGGTTTGCGCAGGAGCTCTTGACGGTGAAGGACGCGCTGGAGCTCACGCTCGCGACGCCTTCGGCCACCATCCAGACCTTGAAGGACGGCGTCGAGCTGACCCTCAGGAACCTGCAGGCGGCCTTCGACAAGGCGCAGATCGCCGAAATCAACCCGGTGGGCGAGAAGTACGATGCGCATCGCCACCAGGCGATGACCATGCTCGATTCCGATCAGCCGCCCGGCACCGTGGTCCAGGTCTTCCAGAAAGGATACCTGCTCAACGACCGCGTGCTGCGGCCGGCCCTGGTCGCCGTGGCCCAGGCACGTGCAGACAGCGCGTCCGGTTCGGCAGGTGCTTGAAGCGCCAGCGAAAACCCCCATCTAGTTCCCAACGATTTAACCAGGCAAACCAAGGACAGAACATGGCCAAGATCATCGGTATCGACCTCGGCACGACCAACAGCTGCGTCGCCATCATGGAAGGCGGACAGCCGAAAGTGATCGAGAACTCGGAAGGCGGGCGCACCACGCCTTCGGTCGTCGCGTATGCGGAAGACGGCGAAATCCTCGTCGGCGCGCCGGCCAAGCGGCAGGCAGTCACCAACGCGAAGAACACGATCTTCGCGGTCAAGCGGCTGATCGGACGCAAGTTCGACGAGAAAGAAGTCCAGAAGGACATCGCGCTCATGCCGTACAAGATCGTCAAGGCGGAGAACGGCGACGCCTGGGTTGAAGTGCGCGGCAAGAAGATCGCGCCCCAGCAAGTGAGCGCGGAGATCCTGCGCAAGATGAAAAAGACCGCCGAGGATTATCTTGGCGAAGAAGTCACCGAGGCGGTGATCACCGTTCCGGCGTACTTCAACGACTCGCAGCGCCAGGCGACCAAGGACGCCGGCAAGATCGCCGGCCTCGAAGTGAAGCGCATCATCAACGAACCCACGGCGGCCGCGCTCGCGTTCGGCCTCGACAAGAAGGAAGGCGATCGCAAGATCGCTGTGTACGACCTCGGTGGCGGCACCTTCGACATCTCGATCATCGAGATCGCCAACGTCGAAGGCGAGCACCAGTTCGAGGTGCTGTCGACCAACGGCGATACGTTCCTCGGCGGCGAGGATTTCGACCAGCGCCTGATCGACTACATCGTTACCGAATTCAAGCGTGACCAGGGCGTCGACCTGAAGAACGACGTGCTCGCGTTGCAGCGCCTGAAGGAAACCGCGGAAAAGGCGAAGATCGAGCTGTCGTCGTCACAGCAGACCGAGATCAACCTGCCGTACATCACGGCGGATCAGTCCGGCCCGAAGCATCTGTCGATCAAGATCACCCGCGCGAAGTTCGAGGCGCTGGTGGAGGAGCTCATCGCCAAGACGGTCGAACCGTGCCGCATCGCGGTCAAGGATGCCGGCGTGAAGCTGTCGGATATCAGCGACGTGATTCTCGTCGGCGGCATGACGCGCATGCCCAAGGTGCAGGACACGGTCAAGGAATTCTTCGGCCGCGAGCCGCGCAAGGACGTTAATCCCGATGAGGCCGTCGCCGTCGGTGCCGGCATCCAGGGTGGCGTGCTCAAGGGCGACGTCAAGGACGTGCTGCTGCTCGACGTGACACCGCTGTCGCTCGGCATCGAGACGCTGGGCTCGGTGATGACCAAGCTGATCCAGAAGAACACGACGATTCCGACCAAGGCACAGCAGGTGTTCTCGACGGCAGACGACAACCAGTCGGCCGTGACCATTCACGTGCTGCAGGGTGAGCGCGACGTCGCTTCGGGCAACAAGAGCCTCGGCCAGTTCAACCTCGAGGGCATTCCTCCGTCGCCGCGCGGCATGCCGCAGATCGAGGTGACCTTCGATATCGACGCCAACGGGATCATGCACGTGTCGGCCAAGGACAAGGCAACCGGCAAGGAAAACAAGATTACGATCAAGTCGAGTTCGGGCCTGTCCGAGGACGAGATCAACCGCATGGTGAAGGACGCCGAAGCGCATGCAGAGGACGACAAGAAGGTGCTCGAAGTCGTTCAGGCGCGCAACCATCTCGACGCGCTGACGCACAGTGTGAAGAAGTCGCTCGGTGAATACGGCGACAAGGTTGGTGCCGACGAGAAAGCCAAGATCGAGGCAGCGCTGAAGGATGCCGACGAATTGCTGAAGCAGAAGGACGCCGACAAGGACGCGCTCGAGGCGAAGTCGCAGGCGCTGATGACGGCGTCGCAGAAGCTGGGCGAGGCGATGTACGCCAAGACGCAGGCCGAAGCCGAGGCCGCGAGCGCTAACGCTTCGGCCGCGGGCTCGGCGCCGGGCGGCGACGCCAAGGGCGACGAGAAAGTGGTCGACGCGGAGTTTACGGAAGTCAAAGACAAGAAGTGATATCACGTCACGCCGACCCGAGGATGGGACTTCGGGTAAACGGCAACGCGGCGTGACGCGATATCTGGCCGAGTTGAAGTGGGCGCCTCACCGAAACGTGAGGCGCCCCTTGACTCGGCCGCTTGCTGTTTGAGTATTGGGGAAATGTATCAATGGCGAAGCGCGACTACTACACGACGCTGGGCATCAATCGCGACGCTTCCGAAGAGGACGTCAAGAAGTCCTATCGCAAGCTGGCGATGAAGCATCATCCGGACCGTAATCCGGACGACAAGGCGTCGGAAGAGAAATTCAAGGAAGCGAAAGAAGCGTACGAAGTTCTCTCGGACGCGCGCAAGCGCGCCGCTTACGATCAGTTCGGGCACGCCGGCGTCGATCCCTCGGCCGGATTCGGTGCCGCGGGTGCGCGCGGCTTCGGCGGTCAGGAGGGCTTCGGCGGTTTCGCCGACGCGTTCGGCGATATCTTCGGAGAGATCTTCGGTGCGCAGGGCGGGGCAGGGCGCGGTCGCGGCAGCGGCGTCTACCGCGGCGCGGACCTGCGCTACAACCTCGAACTGTCGCTGGAAGAAGTCGCGCGCGGCACCGAAGCCAAGATTCGCATTCCCACGCTCGAACCCTGCGAAACGTGCCACGGCAGCGGTGCGAAGCCGGGCACGCAGCCCAAGACCTGCCCTGCGTGTCACGGACAGGGTCAGGTCCGCGTATCGCAGGGGTTCTTCTCGATCCAGCAGACCTGCCCGCAATGTCACGGCACCGGCAAGATCATTCCCGAACCGTGCGCAACCTGCGGCGGCGCGGGACGCACCAAAAAGCACAAGACGCTGTCGGTGAAGATTCCCGAGGGCGTCGACCAGGACGATCGCATCCGGTTGACGGGGGAAGGCGAGGCCGGGCTCAACGGCGGTCCGCCGGGCGACCTCTACGTCGTGGTCAGCCTGAAGCCGCACCCGGTGTTTCAGCGCGAGAACAGCGATCTGCATTGCGAAATGCCGATTTCCTTCGCCATCGCCGCGCTCGGCGGTGAAATCGAAATCCCGACGCTCGACGGTCACGCCAAGATCAAGATCCCGACGGAGACCCAGAGCGGACAGGTGTTCCGCCTGCGCAACAAGGGCATCAAGGGCGTGCGCAGCAGCGTGCATGGCGATTTGTATTGCCACGTGGCGATCGAAACCCCGGTGAAACTCACGGGACGGCAGAAGGAATTGCTGCGCGAGTTCGAGTCCATCAATAGCGAGGACCCCGCGCGACACAACCCGCGAGCCAAGAACTGGCTCGACCGCGTGCGCGACTTCTTCGGAACCTGATCCGCCAGTGACGTCGGCCAGGAACCCGGTCGACCGTTTCGACGTCGTCGTCATCGGCGCGGGCGCCGCGGGCATGATGTGCGCCGCGACCGCGGGACAGCGCGGCCGCAGCGTCCTGCTTGTCGAGCACTACACCAAGCTCGGCGAAAAGATCCGCATCTCCGGCGGCGGTCGCTGCAATTTCACCAACCTGCACGCCGGTCCCGCCAACTACCTCTCGCAAAATCCGGATTTCTGCCGCTCGGCGCTGGCGCGCTACACGCCGCGCGATTTCATCGCGTTGGTCGAACGGCATGGCATCGCCTGGCACGAGAAAAAACTCGGGCAGCTGTTCTGCGACGACACCGCAGTCGACATCATCACCATGCTCCGGACCGAATGCGATCGCGGCCAGGTGCAGTGGCGCATGCCGTGCAGCGTCGATGCGATCGAGCACGACGGCGGTCAATTCATCGTCTCGACGCCGCAAGGGCAGGTCATTGCCGCGTCCGTGGTCATTGCGACCGGCGGCCTGACGGTGCCCAAGATCGGCGCGACCCCATTCGGTTACCGGATCGCCGAGCAATTCGGGCTTGGCGTCGTCGCGCCGCGCCCTGCGCTCGTGCCGCTCGCGCTCGACCCGGCGGCGCTCGCGCGCTTCGGCGATCTGTCCGGCGTTTCCGTCGATGCCGAAGTGACCTGCCACGCCGGGCGCTTTCGCGAAAACGTGCTGTTCACGCATCGCGGCGTGTCCGGCCCCGCGATCCTCCAGATCTCGTCGTTCTGGCAGGGCGGCGATCCGATTCACATCGACCTGCTTCCCGACGTCGCTGCCGGCGACTGGCTGCGCGATCAGCGGGCGGCGGCGACGCGCCTGGACACGCTGCTCGCGCAACGGTTGCCGAAACGGCTCGCGCAGAACTGGTGCGCGGCGCACGATGCCGCGATACCGCTGCAGAGCCTCGGCGACCGGCGCATCGCCGAACTCGCGACGCTGTTGCACGCGTGGCCGATCTGGCCGTCGGGAACGCTGGGTTACAACAAGGCCGAGGTAACGCTGGGCGGCGTCGACACGCGCGAACTGTCATCGAAGACCATGGCGGCGACGCGCGTGCCCGGGTTGTACTTCATCGGTGAAGTCGTCGACGTCACGGGACACCTGGGAGGCTTCAACTTCCAGTGGGCGTGGGCGTCGGG
>CAVSEA010000021.1:0-31289 GCA_963726915.1 uncultured beta proteobacterium | reverse complement strand
CTCAAGAGCATGCACGAGGCTGCGAATTCCCCGCCGCCCGTCGAAGATGGCAAGGCCCCGACCGACGCGCAAATCGCACAGCATGCGATCGATCGCCTCAAGCGCCTCTTCGGGAAGGACTTCCCGGTGCTGCCGCGCTTCGCCATCGGTCCCTACGCCACCGAGTTCAATGCGTCGCTTTCGGATCAAGCGGCGCTGAGCGTGAATGACCCGTGGCGCATCAACGGCTGGCTGTGTCAGGTCGCGCGCGTGCGCGAAGGCGCGGATCGCTTTGCGGCGGCCATTTCGGCGCACGAAGCCTTGTGCGCGCCGGTGGCAAGCGGCGATTTCAAGGTCGTGCAGTTTCCGCATCAAGCGGGAAACACCTGGGCGGCACTTCCCGAAGCATGGCGCAAGGACGATGGCGTCCCGTTCGACCCGAAGCAGGTGCCGGAGGAATTGCACGCTTACCTGGCGGCGGCGCCGGGTGCGCAATACCACGACATCAACCGCATTGCGCCGGACGTGACGATCGCGCTGTACGCGCCGGGCGTGGACGCGATCGACGGCAACGCCCTCATCGCGGCGTTCGTCTGCGACGAATGGCCGGAGTTCGTCCCCGATCCCTACCAGACCACGGGCATCGCGTTCCACTATGACGCGCCGGGCGCGCGTCCGCCGCAGACGATACTGCTGGCGCTGCCGCCTGCGCTGGGGCAAGCCGCGTGGAGCTTCGATGACGCGGTCGACGTGATCCACGAGGCGTTCGATTTGGCCAGGCTGCGTGGCGTGCGTCCGCGCGACTTGGGCGGCGGGCTGGGCGCAGTCCTGCCGGGCAACTACCTGCCGCACACCTACACCGACGACCTGCCGAGCGTTCGCCTGCTCGAAATGATGCGCGAGGCGCGTCAGCGCATCGCCAAGTACGCGAACGAAGAAGTCGCCCGCCTGCCGCTGGGCAAGATCTGACCGCGAGGAGATAGCGTGCGCCGCATAGTGTCCAGGGAATTCGCGCGCCAGACCTTCGTCGGCGACAAGAAGCCGTCGATCACCGGTATCACGCGGCTTGAAACGCAGCCCACTGCCATCAACCTGCAAGCGGGGCTTGCGGCGCCGCTGGCCGACCCCTTGTGGATGCTGTCGCGCCAATGGCAGTTCAACGAATTCCAGGGCGAGGATGCTGGCACACCGCTGCGCCTGCAATTCGCCGTGCAGGGTACGAAGGTGGATGCGTTCCGTGCGGGCACCAACGTGGCCTCGCCGTGGCAGCCAGTCGCCGATCACGACGTCCCGATCGAAACGCGCGTCGAGGCCGAGCTCGTGTGGCAGACGCACCCGCGGCTGCGTGGCGAGGCGGGCCAGCACGCGTTGCGCATGGTGGAACCGGCGCTACGCGCCGGGCTGCGTACCGCCTATCCGCTGAAGCTGTCGGCGCCCGCGGATCCGGATGCAGACCGCGCCGGACTGCTCTGGTCGACACTGCTGGACCGACGGACCGTCGACGCGCAGGCCCTCGCCGATGACCTGCGTCCGCTGGTCGATGCGGCGGGGAATCTCACCGGACTGCCGACCGGCTTAAGCCTGGGCGGCGCCGACCCCGGCAACGCGAAGACCACGCTCGCGGCGTGGCTCGCCTGGCTCGACGACCTGCTCTATGAAGGTGATGCGGCCAATCCTTCGTGGCAGCGAAACCGCATGGAGTATGCATTCGCGCTGAAAGCCAACGACACGCTGCTGTCTGCCGGCGAGTACACGGACGGCCACGTCGACTGGGAAGAGTTCCAGGCGAGCGCGGCAACGCCGCAGGACGATCCGGTGGTGCGGACGTTTGCCGTCGCATCGCGCCACCCGACGCCGGTCCGCTATCCTGGCATGCCGGCCGAGCGTCACTGGGAGTTCGAGGACGGCAACGTCAATTTCGCCGGCGCCGAGGCCGGCGTGACCGACCTGCTGCGCATGAGCGTGACCGAATTCGCGCTGACCTTCGGCAACGACTGGTTCCTGGTTCCGGTCCGCCTGCCGGTGGGTTGGGTGCATCACGTCGACGAGTTCTTCATCACCGACAGCTTCGGCATCAAGGCCAGGGCGAATCCGATCGCGAACCCCAACGGTTCGCAATGGACGATGTACTCGCTCACCACGGACGATCCGCAAAAGCCCCGGCTCGAGCACATGATGTTCCTGCCGGACAGCTTGGACGGCGTGCAGGAAGGTGCCGTGCTGGAGGAGACGATGCTGGCCCGCGACGAAATGGCCAATCTCGCGTGGGCCATCGAGCATACGGTGCAGGGCGTTTCGGGCGAACCGCTCGATCGTGACCTCGAGGCGAAGGGGCTTGCGTTCCGGCAGAAAATCGCCTTCCCCGACGGCGTCGACACCCCGCAGCTCGTATACCGTCTGCAGACGCCGGTTCCAGCGAACTGGACGCCGCTGCTTCCCGTTCGCGCCAAGGCCTTGGACCTGCTCGATCCGCTGAGCATTCAACTCACGCGCGCCGGCATGATGCGGTTCTACCCCGAGGCGGGTGTCGACATCATCGGCGTGAACGATGACGACTATGAGCATTTCCTGGCGACGCTCGATGCCCAGAAGAATTTCATCACGCTCGTCCCCGCCGGGGGCAGCCCGCTTGCGTACATCTTCTATCCCCGCGGGTGGATGTTGCGCCGGGACCCCAGGTCCAAAATGCCTGACGACGACATTCTCAATATCGAAGAGGAAGAGGTCCCGCGCATCGGCGCAACGCTGCGGCGCAAATTCCAGTACGCGCGCAGCAGCGATGGCCGCAGCTGGCTCTGGATCGGCCGCAGCAAGATGGCGGGTCGCGGCGAAGCGCAAAGCAGCTTGCGTTTCGATGTTGCCGTGAAGCGGGAGACTTTGCGTTAGGCGCCTGCACCTCAACGGCGTTCCGGACGAGATGCCAAACGGGTGCCAATCGTCTGAAGGTGCAGGAGCGCCTCAACCATGACGACACCGGCCGCCAGATCCGGGTCACGACACCCGCTTGTTCTTCAATCCTGGTCCTTCACTGCCACGAGTCCATCGACGGCGACCACCCCTTCCGCTTTCACGATGAGGGGATTGATCTCGGCTTCGGCCACGGGCTGGCCTGTCACAAGCGCGAGCCGGGACAATGCCGCGACGGCGCTGGCGAGTGCAGCGACATCGCCACGCGGCAGGTTGCGATAGCCACGGAGCGTCGCCAGTCCCTTTACTTCCTCGATCATCGTCGCCGCCTCTGCTTCACTCACCGGCGCCAGGCGTACCGCGTAGTCCGCGTAGAGTTCGGCGAGCATTCCTCCCGCACCGACCAGCACCAGCGGCCCCACCATGGCGTCATGGCGATAGCCGACGATGGCCTCGGCGAGCCCGACTTCCATGCGCTGAACGATGATTCCTTCGATGCGCGCGGCAGGTCGCGCAGCTGCAGACGATTCGAGCAATGCGCGCACTTGCGCCTCGAACTCGCTGCGGTTCGCGATATGCAGCGCGACCACGCCCACCTCGCTTTTGTGTGCGATATCCGGGGAGAGAATCTTTGCCGCGACCGGGTACGCAAGCCCGTGCTCGTAGCACGGCTCGCGCGCGATGGCGGACTCGACCGTCGGTATGCCCAAGTGGGAGAAAAGCGCGAGTGCCTGCGCTTCGTCGAGTCTGCCTCGGCATGGTAGTCCGCCGGGCCATTCGGGGCGCGGCGCGATCGCGGGCTGATCTGCCGCGCGGCGCGGTGCGCGCCAGGCGAACAATGCGGCGAGCGCGTCAGCGCAGGACTCGGGGGTCCGGAACGCAGCGGTGCCCCTCTCCGCGAGCAGCACGAGCGAGCGCTCGGCGTGTGGCGTGAGAAACGCGGCCAGCGGTTTCGCCGTTCGAGACGAGCGCAAGATAGGCTCGATTGCGAGTTGCGGATGAAACTGCGCCGACGATCCGACGACTGCGAGCACCGCATCGCATGCCGGCGATTCGAGCAACGCCGCGAGCACGTCCGCGTAGCGCTTGCCCGTCGCCGCCATGGTCAGATCGATGATCGGCGAGTCCAGGCCCCGCACACCGAGCGCGGCCAGCCGTTCCCGCAACGTCGCATCGGGCACCAAGGTCTTCAGGCCGAGCATGCCCATCCGGTCGACCACGCTCGCCGCGCCGCCGCCGGTGGTCGTCACCACTGCGACGCGTGGAGCGTGCAGCAAGTCCGGGGGACTCCTGCCGGACAGGAGCGGCGCAATCTCGATGAGCGTTTCGAGCAAATCCACCCTGACGATGCCGCAATCGCGAAAATAGGCATCCACCGCGGCGTCGACTCCGGCGAGCGCACCGGTGTGCGAATGCGCCAGCGCCTCACCGAGACGTGAGCGCCCCAGCTTGTAAGCCACCACCGGCTTTCCCGCGGCGTGTGCTTTGCGCGCCGCGACAGCGAGGCGTGCGCTGTCGCGCACCGTCTCGAGGAACAACAGGATGACCCGCGTTGCCGGATCGTCGGCAAGCATGTCCACAAGCTCCCCGACACCCAGGTCGGCTTCATTTCCGACCGAAATGAGCTTCGCGAATCCCAGGCCGCGAGGAGCGCCGCGGGAGAGGACCGATCCGAGCATGGTGCCGCTTTGCGATACCACGCTCGTGGAGCCCGCAGGAAGCGTATCGATTTCAAGCACCGCATTGACCGTGAGCGGAACACGCCCTGGAATGTCGATCACGCCCATGCTGTTCGGGCCGAGCAGGCGCACGCCGAGCGCGCGGGCACGCGCCACGAGCCGGGCTTGCCTCGCGGCCCCTTCGGCACCCGCGTCGGCGAAACCGCCGCTCAGGATCGTGACCACCGGGATGCCGTGCGCACCGCATTCCTCCAGGGCCTGCTCGACGGACTCGCTGGGTGTCATTACAAAAGCGTGGTCGATTTCGACGGGGACTTCGGCCACGCTCGGCCAGGCGCGCTCGCCGAGCACCTCGCTCCGCGAGGCGTTGATGGGCACGATTCGACCCGGATAACCATGCTTGCGCAGAAAGCGCTGCGGGCGGGCGGTGTGCTTTGCCGCGTCGCCGGATGCACCGAGCAGCGCGATGCAGCGAGGAGCAAATAGCGCTTGCGCAAGATCCAAGCGAAGTGAAGGCGACGTACTCACGCTTGATCAGTCGACTTGCGCTTCAAGCTCCAGGCGCCACAACCGCACGAGCAGCTCGCGCGCGCGTGCCTCGCTAAGCACCGGAGAAGCAAGCTCCAGGTATTTGTGCTCGAGTTCGGCGTCCGAGAGCGGCGCCTCAGGATCCCCCTTGCGCGTTGGCTGGAAGTGCTCGCCGCGACGACCGTCGCGCGCTTCGATTGCGATACGCGCTGCGCGCTGGGCCGGGAACGCCGCATCCAGGTCGGGGGCGACGGCCACGTCGATCCGTCGCATGAGCTCGCGCGTGACCGGATCTTCGAGCCGCGCCGGCTGGAACGCAGCGAGCCGCACACTGCCATGCGCCAGCGCCGACGCAACCGTGTACTTGAGCGAGAACCGCGCCTCGGCCGCGGTTTGCGGCGATTCATGGCGCGCCACGTCAAGCGCTGCCTTGTACGTTCCGATAGTCACGCGCTCGATGTCAGACGCGGGCACCTGCATTTTCTTCTGCAGTGCCAGTGCGCCATCGATTGCGGCGAAGACGTGGCCACAACAGGCGTGGTTCTTGAAAGTCATCCGGGCAATATGAAAATCATCGCCGAGCGTCACGAGCGCCTGTTCCCAGTCGGGCAACTTGCCCTCGCTCATCGCGCGCCCATACCCTGACTCGCCTTCCAAGACGTCGAGCGAGCCGGTCAGGCCTTCGCTCGCAGCGAGCGCCGCAGTCACGCCTGCTTCCGCGGCGCGTCCGGCATGCAGGGGTTTCGACATCGAGTCCATGCGGAATGCCTGCTGCAACCCGGCGGAGAACGTGGCGACCGTGGCAAGCGCGTGCGCGAACCGTATTCGGTCGAGGCGCAGAAGCTCGGCTGCCGCGGCGCAAGCACCGAAGCAACCGATGGTGCCGGTGTTGTGCCAGTACTTGTAGTGCGCGCGGCCCATCACCGCAGCAATGCGGGTCGAGATCTCGTAGCCGGCGATAACGGAACGCAGGAACGCTTCTCCGGATGCGCCCTGGGCTTGAGCCAGCGCCAGCGCGGCAGCGATGGTCGGGGCACCCGGATGGTAAATGCCATCGCGGAAGATATCGTCGACCTCGACGGTATGCGCGGCCGAGCCGTTGATGAGCGCCGCGGCTCGTACTGTCGCGTGTCGGCCCAACGCGAGTCGCGACCGACCGCGGTCGAGTTCCTCCGTGAGAGCGCGCTCGAGCAGCGTCGCGGGAGCAACCGCAGCGCCGGCGAGCAGCGCTGCATACCAGTCGATGACCGCACGTTTTGCGTGGTGCAGCACCAGAGTTGGGAGCGGCTTCGCGCGAAAGCCCTCGGCAAAAACAGCGAAACGTTCCACGACATACATTCAATCGACCCTGACGCCGGCGGCATTGACGAGTTCCGGGGCATTCAACCCTACCATGTCCGCGTGAGCCGCGCGCGCGAACGCCGACCGCGTACGCGAGGACATCCGCCGGTCTTCGCTCTAGGAGGCCTGAAGACGGCGGATGAGAACGTCGATGAGGTCTTCCCCTTCCGGCGACTTCAGGCGATGCTGGCGCAGTGCACGCACGAGCTGGGGCCCGGCGATCGTGCGGTAATCGGAGCGGATCAGGATCCCGGCGATGGCCCTCTGCACATTCAGGGACTTGGCGAGCGGGAACAGACGCGTCAGCTCTTCCAGGCTTTCGCGATCCGAAAGCTGATAGCGTGCCAACGTGTCGAGCGCGCGAACCTGCGCATCGGATCCGCTCATTCGCGCGATCCCTGCCGCGACGCTGCGCAGCTCGATCGCATCGGTGATCGGCCGATGGTGCAAATAAATCTGCGCGATCCGCACTTCTTCGTCGTCGGAACTCGTCAATGCACGAACTACCCGTGCATGACCTTCAGCGCTGCCCAGGCAGGCGAGGATCGCAGCATGAGGGACCTTGTTCGCCTGTGCTGGCGAAAGCTCCAGCCGGTGGAGCTCCTGGTCCAACTCGCGATCCTTGTTCAATGCGCATACCAGGTCGACGTCTGCCGAGCCGACAGAGGGATCCGCCAACCGATCGCCGATCATCTGTATCAGTTCCGTGCGCTGCTGCGCGGGCGAAAGCCAACCGAGGCTGCGCGCCAGCTCCATCATGCGTGCGCGAACCGCGGGCTCGTCGGCATCGCGCGCGAATTCGAGATACCGTCCCCGTGCAGCGGCATCGTGCGCGATCTCGTCGAGCGCCCGGGACACCTGGGGCGCTCGACGCTCGGCCTCGGTCAACGATGCCGAATACTTTTCGATATGGTCGAGGAACATGCGTACTTCCGCGACATCGCGATCCAGCAGCTCGTGGACGAACCCGACTTTTGCCGCGGACGACAATCGGTCATCGGAGAAACGGCAGACGTCGCGTCGAAAGTCCGCGTCCGGATCCGAACCGGTCAATCCGGTGGCAGCGGTCATCGAACTCGGTGCGAACAGACCGAGCAGCTTCGTGCTGGTCCGGCCGCTGCCGACCTCGTCGCCCGAGGTCGATTGAAAATAACGTTCCAGCATCGGCGCCGCCGTCCGGCCGAGCGGCGCCTTCGAGGAAAACCCGTAGATCACCGGCACATCCTTGAAGATGTGGCGCATGCGATCACGGTTGCTTTCGGCATGGCGCTCGTTCAACACACGCGACACGCGCTCCGCATCTGCCTGAGAGTGCCCTGAGCGAACGAGACTTCGCGCGATCTCGGCCGATGCGCTCGTCATCGCCTCTGCGTTCAGCGTATTACAGCCAAAGAGATACACCTCTTTGAGGTGCGAGAACAAGCCGGGACAGGAGTCGCTGCACGAGACGCGCTCCAGTTCGTCGACCGGGAGGAACTCCTTCGCGTCCAGGCGATCGGAATAGAACTCGGTGCCGCCGTCGAAGTGGCCGGAGATGAGAAGTACATCGCACTGCACGCCCTGGCGGCAGGCAGATTCCAGCCAATTCGAACGGCCACGCTCCACCAGCTCGACGAACTGAAACTCATCCTGCGGCAGCAGCCGGCGGAATGTCTCCTTCTCGTCAGGCGAATTGACGGTGATCGTGCATACGGTCCTCCTGTCGGCGCGCGCGTCGTGAACCCAGGCGACGGTCAGAAGCGCCCCCAGAAGGACGAGTTTCGTGTAAGCAGGCATGAGCAGGACGCCAACGTAAAGCGGGCGCGCTAGTATTGCATGGCTCATATGCCCCGGAACAGGGGCGAGAGGTTCCGGGTGATTCGACCCGGTTACGGCTCTATCGCGCCTGAAGGCGGCGGATAAGAGCGTCGATCACGTCGGCACCGGATGAAGCCTTCAGCCGGCTCTGCCGCAGCGTCTGCACAAACTCGGGTGTGGCGATCGTCTGGAAGTCGGAGCGGATCAGGATGCCGGCGATAGCCGCTTGGACATTGACCGACTCGGCAACGGGGAACAATTGCGCGAGCTCCTCAAGACTTTCGGGATCGGACAAGCGTTGCGCTGCGAGCGTGTCGAGGGCACGGACCTGCGCGCTGGATGCGTTCATGCGCACGATCCCGGACGTAAGCACGCGCAGCTCGTTCACGTCGGCGATCGGCCGGCGCCGCAAGTACACCTGCGCGACCTCGACTTCCTGGTCGTTCGGGCTCGTCAACGCCAGGAGGACCTGCGCCCGGGCTTCTTGATCCCCCAGGCACGCCAGGATCGCCCGATGACCTACCCTGGCGCTCTGCGCGGGCGAGAGCTGCAGCCGATCCAGCTCTTCGTCCAGCCCGCCGTCCTTGTTGAGCGAGCACGCGAGATCCACTTCGGCCGGGGTCACGACGGTGCGCGCCATCTGGTCACCGATCATCCGCATGAGCTCCTCGCGCTCCTGGCGCGGTGAAAGCCAGCCGAGGCTATACGCCAGATGGATCATCCGCGCGCGGACAGCGGGTTCATCGGCATCGCGCGTGAACTCGAGGTACCGGGCACGCGCGGTCTCGTCGTGGGCGATTTCATCGAGCGCCAGCGCCACCGCGGGTATTTGCCGCTCGGCCGGGCTCAGCGACGCGACATATTTCTCGATGCGCTCGAGGAACATGCGCGCCTCGGCCATTTCGCGACCGACGAGCGTGTGGATGAACGCGACCTTCTGCGCAGGCGACAGTCGGTCATCTGCGAATTGACAAACATCCCGCCGATAGGCCATGCGCGGATCCGCATCGGTCAGACCGTTCGAAACCGCCAACGAGTGACCCGCAAACTGGCCAAGCAGCTTGGAGCTAGCGCGACCGCTGCCGATCTCTCCGGTGCCGGCGGATTGAAAGTAGCGGCTCAGAAAGGATGCGGCAGTCGGCCCGAGGGGTGCGACCGATGAAAAGCCATAGATGACGGGCACGTCCTTGAAGATGAGCTGCATGCGATCGCGACTGCTTTGCGCGTGACGCGCGCTCAGCGCGCGGGCGAGACGTTCGGCATCGGCGTGCGAATGCCCCGAGCGCACCAGACTGCGACCGATCTCGGACGACGCGCTCCTGGTTCCATCCGGGTTCAACGTATTGCACCCGAAAAGGTAGACCTCCTTCAGCTGCGAGAACAGCCCGGGACACGAATCACTGCACGAGACACGCTCCATCTCGTCGACAGGCAGGAATTCGTGCGCATCCAGCTGATCGGAGAAGAACTCATTGCCGCCGTCGTAGTGCCCGGAGATGATCAGAACGTCGCAGTGCACGCCTTGCCGACACGCCGATTCTAACCAGTCGGACCGACCGCGCTCGACCAGCTCGACGAACTGGAACTTGTCCGCCGGCAGGCTTCTTCGGAAAGCTTCTTTTTCGTCGGGCGAATTGACGGTGATGCTGCAAACGGTCTTCTTTTCGGCGAGTGCGTCATGCACCCAGGCTGCCGCCACCAGCGCGGC
This sequence comes from uncultured beta proteobacterium, assembly GCA_963726915.1. Taxonomy (GTDB): domain Bacteria; phylum Pseudomonadota; class Gammaproteobacteria; order Burkholderiales; family Casimicrobiaceae; genus PALSA-1003. The sequence continues at coordinate 21,350 of CAVSEA010000021.1, read as the reverse complement.
CGACAAGAAGAAGACTTTCGTGAACGTTCGCACTGCATCGACCAAGACATGACCGCTGACGCCGACAATCCTATGGGCTTCGCAACGCGGAGTCCGTCAGTCCATTCCGGATTTGTTGTCGGCCCGCGACTTTTTCCGCGTAGGACGCCGCCCGATGCCAAGGGCCTGCGACGTAAAAGCCGTCGGCGGGATCGCCACCGATCCTCGCCTGTCCGCGAATTGACACTTCGAGCGCCCTGCCATAACAATCAGGCCCTTGTTCCCGCGACGCTCATCGAACCGCGACGATGCCGCACACGCCCGCCTCCGCAGCGCTCCGGCGCTTTCGCGTCATCGACCTCACGCAAGTCCGCGCCGGGCCGACAGCGTGCCGGCAGCTTGCCGATTGGGGTGCCGACGTCATACAGGTGCAGATGCCGGATCACATGCGGGGCGACGATACGCTCGGCGGGCAGGACGGCTCCGACTATCAATATACCCATCGCAACAAGCGCTCGGTCACGCTCAATCTCAAGCAAGCCGATGGCATCGGCGTTCTCAAGCGCCTCATCGCAACTGCCGATGTCGTGGTCGAGAATTTTCGTCCCGACGTCAAGTTCCGGCTTGGTATCGACTACCAGACGCTGTGCAAGGAGCATCCGCGACTGGTGTACGCCAGCATCTCCGGCTTCGGACAAACCGGCCCTCTTGCGGGGCGGCCGGGCTTCGATCAGATTGCCCAGGGCATGGGCGGGCTGATGTCGGTCACGGGCTTGCCGGGACAAGGCCCGCTGCGTGTCGGCATTCCGATCGCCGACTTGTGCGCGGGGATCTTTGCGGCCCAGGGCATTCTTGTCGCGCTGCTGGAGCGTGAAACCTCGGGTCAGGGCCAATGGCTCCACACCTCGCTGCTGGAAGCGATGGTATACATGATGGATTTCCAGACGTCGCGCTGGCTCATCGACGGCGAAGTCGCGGGCCAGGCAGGCAACTATCATCCGACCAGCATCCCCACAGGCGTGTACAAGGCGCGCGATGGGTACATGAATATCGCGGTATTCGGCTCGAAGATCTGGGAACGCTTCTGTGAAACGCTGGGTGCGCCGGAGTGGATCACCGACGACCGTTTTCGCGACAAGTCGGCCCGCTCGTTGAATCGCAATGCGCTCAACGCCGCGATCGATCAGCACCTGGCACGCGAAGACTGCGCGTACTGGATCGAGCGCTTCAATGCCGACGGTGTCGCCTGCGGCCGCATCAACAACCTGCAGGAGGTGTTTGCGGAGCCGCAGGTCGAGCATCTGCACATGGTGCAGGATGTCGTGTCCAGGCATCTTGGCGCGCAGCGCCTGGTGGGTCAGCCAATGCAGCTCGAGCGCACGCCAAGCCGCATCGTGCGCGCCGCGCCGCGCCGCGGCGAGCACACGGAAGAGATTCTTGGTGAGCTTGGTTTTGGTGCCGACGATCTCGCACGCATGAAAGCGGAGGGAATATTCTGATGCACAACGTTTCCTATCAGTCACCGACCGAGCGCATGCAGGTCTGGCTTGATGCCTCGACGCTACATCTGCGCTTCAATAATCCCGCGCGTCATAACGCCTTGTCGGTCGAGATGTGGGAGGCCATTCCCGTTCTGCTCGGTCAGGCGGATGGCGATGAACGGGTCCGTCTGGTCGTTTTCTCCGGCGCCGGCGACAAGGCGTTTGCGTCCGGCGCGGACATTTCGCAATTCGAAGACATGCGCGCGGCTCGCGAAGCGGTCAGTCGCTATGAGCATATGGCCGAGAGCGCGCTGCTGAGCATCTATCGTTTCGCCAAACCGACGCTGGCGTGCATTCGCGGCTTTTGCATTGGCGGTGGCGTCAATGTCGCCATCAGCTGTGATCTGCGCATCGCAACGAGCGATTCGGTGTTTTCCATCCCCGCAGCGCGTTTGGGGCTGGGTTATCGTTACTCGGCTCTCAAGAATCTGATCGACTTGATCGGCGTCGGGGCGGCGAAGGATTTATTCTTCACGGCACGGAAGGTCGACGCCAAGGAAGCCCTGTCGCTCGGGCTGATCGGGCGCGTATGCGCCCCCGAAGCGCTGGACTCGCTGTTGGCGGAATACACGTCGGCGCTCGCCGCCAATGCGCCCCTCACAGTGCGCGCCGGAAAGGCGATCATCGCCGAAATCCTCAAGCCGTCGCCGGAGTTCGACGCGGTCTTGTGCCAGGACCTGATCCGCGGTTGTTTCGAAAGCGAGGACTACGCCGAAGGGCGGCGCGCATTCATGGAAAAGCGCCGTCCGGTTTTCACCGGCAAATAGCGATCGACAAAAAACCATCATGCAAATTTTCACACGCGCAGCAATCGTTCTTTCCTTCGGCATCTGCAGCCAGGCGGTCGCGCAGACTTATCCGTCCAAGCCGATTCGCCTGGTGGTGGGCTTTGCTCCCGGCGGAGCCGCGGACACCGTCGCGCGCACGGTCGGCGCCGCCATGGCGCGCGAACTCGGGCAGCCCGTCGTCATCGAGAATCGTGCGGGCGCGGGATCATCCATCGCCGCAGAGAACGTCGCCAAATCGGCGCCTGACGGATACAGCCTGCTGATCGCAAGCCCGAGCAGCATATCGGTCAATCCGGCTCTCAATCCCAAACTCAATTACCGCCCGCAGGATCTGGTGCCGATCACCAAGATCACGGCAGCACCGTTGCTCATTGTCGTCAACCCAGGGACAGGAATTACCTCCGTCAAGGAGCTGATTGCTGCGGACAGGAAATCACCCGGCAAGCTCAACTACGCCAGCTCCGGCAACGGCTCGGCGCCGCACTTCGGCGGAGCGCTGTTCAATCAGGTCGCTGGCACGAGCATGGTGCACATCCCGTTCAAGGGTGGAGCGCCGGCGGTGGCATCGGTCGTCGCCGGCGACACACAGGTGACCTTCGCGACACCGCCGTCGGTGTTGCCGATGGTTCAGGCCGGCCGTCTGCGCGCACTGGCCGTCACGAGTCGCAATCGCTCGCCGCTGATGCCGGAAATTCCCGACATGACCGAGGCCGGCTTGCCCCAGTACAGCATCGCTTTCTGGTACGGGTTCTTCGTGCCGTTGGGTACGCCGCACGATATCGTCAAGAAGCTGTTCGACGCGACGCTGGTCGCCATGGGCCAGCCGGAGGTCAAGGAGGCATTGGCGCGCGAAGGCACCGAGGTGACGCTTTCGCGTTCGCCCGAAGAGTTCGCCGCGTTTCTGACCGAAGACTCGAAGTTCTGGGCGCGACTGGCAAAGGAATCCGGCGCTACCATCGACTAGCGGCAGGAACTCGCATTTACTCCGTATCAGCTCGATCCCGCCGCGTGCGCCAAGCTCTGGGTCGAGCACGAAGAGCGGTCGGCGGTGTCGTGCTGTCTGCTTGTGCGCAGCTCGCGTGGGCGGCTCACCCCTTTGTCACGGACGACACCGCTACCCAGGGCACCGGCAATTTCGAGCTTCAGCTCGGCGCCCAATTCACGCGGACGCCGGTTGGTGACTCGACGCTTTCAGCGTTCCAATTTGCGCCACAGCTATCGTACGGCGTCATCGAGACCCTCGACGTCCAGCTGCGCCCCAACTACAACGTCAATTTCTCCACTGGCGTCGATCCGCAGCGTGCGTCGGGATTCGGCGACGTTTTTGCCGGCTTGAAGTGGCGGTTCTTCAAGGAGGGCGAGTGGAGCGGCGCCGTCACCGGCGGCGCAGGATTCCCCGTTGGCAATGGGGCTCGCGGGCTCGATACCGGACAAACGACGCCCTATGCGTTCCTTGTTGCGATGCGGTCCACCGAAGTGCTGCAGATCCAGGCGAATGTCGGCGCGATTCGAAATGCGGCAATCACCGATGGCAGGGCCTGGCTCGCGCACGTCTCCGCCGCGGCGCTCTGGAAACCGCGTCCGGGATGGCAGATCGGTCTCGACCTGATCGCCGATCAGCATCCCCTGAAATCCGTCGCGCAGTGGCCCGCCGCGGCGTTGGCAGGTCTCATATACACCCTGACGCCCGGGTTCGATCTCGATTTTGGCTATCAGCACGCTCGATTGAACCACAGCGCTCCCGAGAATCAATACCTGCTCGGCGCAACCCTGCGCTGGTGATCCGCACTGGATCGGAGCGAAGCTCATTGCAGCCAAAGCCACTGGCCCCTGAATCCTTGATACAAACACAGAACCGCCTCCACCAGCAGCACGGCAAACGTCAGTGCGGCGCCGGCGACCCGACCAACGCGGATCTGCCAGCCGAATGAAAGTGCAGAGCCGTGAAGAAGGCGCGCCATGAGGAGGGTAATGCCGAGCCCGTGCAGCAGGTAGATCGAATAGCGACTCACCTCCAGAAAACCCATCAGCAGCAAGGCGAGCGGGACGTACTCGGCAAAGTTGGCCTGCGCACGGACAATGCGAATGACGTGGAGGTCGCCGTTGTCTCCGAAGATAATGCCGCGCCGGCGAAGATTCACGACCCGCACGCTTAATAGCACGAACCAGAGCGTCAGAAGACCTGCGTACAAAAGTGTAACGAACATAGCTCGAGCTCCCTTAGGGTTTCATTCCATGTGCCGCGGCAACGCTTGCCGCAAATCACGCTGTCTGCGGCGTGGAACAGTACTTGATCGTGCGTGCGACGACCATCGCTGTCGCCATGTCGGACAAGTCTGACGTCAAAAAAAGCACTTCTCCGATGCACGAAATGAAGCGTGCCGAGCATACTCGATACGATGGGATGCTTGCGTCGAGCATTTCAAACCTTTCGATCCAGGAGGGAGCAATGAAGAGCCGCTTGTTGCGTCTCCAATCCAGTCGAGTCTTGACACTGCAGCAACTTGGCGTGATCTTTCTCGCCGTCGCCGGCGGCGCAATGGCACAGACAACGGCGCCGGTGGGAGTCGCCAAGCCGGCCGAATACGATTGCAGTGGCCTCGCAGGGGTGGCGCTGGCCAACTGCCGACAGCTCAATGCGGCAGCCGTCGAAGGCGCCATGGTCAGGCCCGATGGCTCGCTGAATTCGAGCCATGATTGCACAGGAATGAGCGGCGCAGCGCTCGCGACGTGTCGAGACCTCAACGGCCAGCCGCAGGGTGGTGGTGCGAATGGTGCGGGCACGGCTAACTACGGCGCCAGCGCCGTCACATCGGCGGCGGGTACGACGTCGCCCTACGGATCGGCGGGCGTTCCAGCAGGTGGGGGAAACGCGGTCGCGCCTTCTCAAACCTTGACGACGACGCCCATTACCCAGCAAACGACCGGGGGTACCAATCCGATCACGCCTAGCGGGACAGGTGCAACTGCGACGACCGGCGGCAGCAACCCGATTGTGCCCAGCGGCACGGGCATTTCCGCTGCCGGGACGACTGGGGGCAACGAAGCCCCGACCGCAACTGACAACGGTGCCGCGAATCCGCAAAGCGATCAGCAAGTTCCAGCGTCAACGGTATCGCGCATGCCCCTTCGCAGCGTTCCCAACAGCGGTCAGGTGCCGCCGCCTTCCGATCGAATTGTGCCGATGGCACCCGCTGCGGGAAGCGCCGCCCCGACGAGCGGTGCTGGCGCAACGGCCGCCGGCGCAGGCGCGAAGGCCGGCAGATAAATCTCTGGTATCGGCCGGCGGCGCAGCGCGCAAGGTTACGGAGCACGACGTCATGCCAAGCGTTCGAGTTCGGATGCGAGCACGCCGTGCTCAAGTGACTCGCCTCTGCGATAGCGGCCGATTTCTCCCAGGATCAGATCGGTCATCCGCTGTGTCTCGGTCCCGAGTGCGCCGGCGATGTGCGGCGTCAGGAATACGCTGGCAGTGTCGTAGAGTGGCGAATCGGGCGGCAGCACATCGGGCTCGGTGACATCGAGCACCGCGTCGATGCGGCCGCTCCTGGTCTCGTCGACCAGCGCCTCCTGGTCGATGAGCACGCCGCGCGCGGTATTGATCAGCACCGCGCCGTCACGCAGCAGCCCAAGGCGGCGACGATCGATCATCCCGCGCGTCTCTGCGGTGACCGGCGCGTGCAAGCTGACGACGTCGCAACGCGACAACAGTTCATCGAGTCCGACTTTGCGGACGCCGATCGCCGTGGCCACTTCGGAAGCCAGATACGGATCGTAGACGAGCACGTCAAAGTCGAAAGGGCGCAGCAGCTCGGCAACGCGGCGTCCGATGCGTGATGCGCCGACCAGTCCGACGGTCTTGCGGTAGTTGCCGATGCCGGGGGCTGCAGCGCTCCATGCCCGCAGCGGCGCGCGCGCTTCCGCATATTTACGGCGAAGGCGAAACACCTGCTTGTTCGAGAACAGGATTGCGGCAAGCGTGTATTCGGCGACGGGCAGAGCGTTGGCAGCCGCCGCATGTGTCACTGCGATTCCGCGCTGCCATGCCTCACGCGGCAGTAACGCCTTGACCGTCCCGCCGAGATGCGCGACGAGGCGCAGCCTCGGCGCTGCTTCCAGCACGTCAATGGTGATCGGTCGAACGCCCCATCCGGTGACAATGATCTCGACGCGTGGAAGCAGTGCTGCCACCGCCGGGTCGGAAAGATCGTCCGCAGGCGTCTCGCGCAGCAGATCCACCATCGCCTCGAGTTGCGCGCGCTGCGGGACGGTGAACGTATCAGGATTGAGTGACGGACTGTACGCGAGGAGTGCCGCGGGGCGGCGAATCGGATCGGTCACAGGCGCGGGCGCCGAATCAGCGCTCGGGCTCAATAGTTGCGCCTGACGTGAGCGTTGTCTGGTCGATCGCGGTCAATCACGCCGTCCATAAACCGCAATCGGCGTATTTCCGTTCACGGCCTCGCAACATAAAAATAGTACATGGCGCTGTAGGGGACGCGGGTCTCTTTGCCCATTTCCGCCTGGCTGCATCCGCCCGCAGGCGCCTTGCCCCCGACGGTCTGTACGCGTTGGATACTCACAGTCCCGGCAAGAACGCCGCTGCCTGAAGTCGATGTGGCACTCAGCAACAACCATGGGATCGCGCTGGCATCCGGACCGTCGTCTCGCGCCCTGATTTCGCCAACCACTTTGCTGCCGTCATTCGACTCCCAGGTCGGACCCGCATAGTGTTTGCCGATCTTCCTGTTCGCGGTGTCCAACAGATCCGCTTCCGGCGCTCTGAAAACCCACTCCAACCGTGCCGGGTCGTCCTTGCTCGGCTTGCAGTCATAGATCTGCACCCCGACAGCGTGCGCTTCGAGCGATAGCGTCTGCGTCGCCGGCACACTGAGCTTTTCGGGAACCATCGAAGTCGCGCTCACCATATTCGCCGCCCAGCCTGCAAGCACTGCGACAAGTGACATTCGGACAATTACTGTAGCACGCCGCATTCTCATCGCGGGGCCCTCGGAGGTTGAACATGTCGTGGCAAGTCTATCGCGCAGGAACGGCAACCGGGCTTCGTCGGATGACGAATTTTGTTGCGTTTGTTGCGCCTGTAAACCCGCGTCGCTTCGACCGCAGGTTTCGTGCCCGTTCGGGGCTCTGCGCGCGCTTCGCCGTCGATCCGCTAAGTTACTGAGTCCGCGACTGCTTTCCGAAATGCAACGGGTCGGAATCTTCGCTGCGGCGATACCGCGACTCATCGTGGTTGTAATTTCTACAAGGGCGGGCCAGTATGCGCGTCGTGGCAAACCGCCCGAACGTCCTGGACGAGCCTCATGGCCCTTAAGCAGCTGACCGAAGAGCAGATCCGTACCTGGACCCGGACTCAGAAGGACGAATGGTGGTTCAAGAACGTCTTTCGCGGCGACATGCCGCAATTGACGATTCGCTCGGGGATCACGGGATTTCTTCTCGGCGGCGTGCTCGCAGCGACCGCGCTCTACATTGCCGCAAAGACCGGCATCGGTATCGGTGTCGGTCTTACCTCGGTCATCCTCGCTTTCGCGCTGTATCGGTTGATGCATGGCGCCGGGATCGCCACGGATTTCACCATCCTGGAAAACAACTGCACGCAGTCGATCGCCACGGCTGCCGGTTACATGGTCTCGCCGATGATCTCGAGCCTTGCCGCCTATATGCTGATCACCGGCAAGATCATCCCGTGGCCCCACATGATCGCGTGGATGTGCGTGGTGGCGATTCTCGGCGTTCTCCTCGCCTTCCCGATGAAGCGGCGGTTCATCAACGAAGAACAGCTGCCGTTTCCGGAAGGCCGCGCGAGCGGCGTGGTACTCGACGCGCTGTACACCGGCGCCGCCGGTGAAGGCATGTTCAAGGCGCGACTGCTCGGCTTTACCGCGCTCTACACCGGCATCTACCAGGCCATCATCAGCGACGGCTGGATGAATCTGCTGCAGTTCAAGATCCTGCGGATGGACAAGTGGGCGGGCATGAAGGAGCCGTGGACGTTCCATGAGCGCCTCGACTCGTACTACTACGCCGCGGTGGGCAAGGCGAGCGAGTACATTCCGACGATCCTGGGCACCGACATTCGCCAGCTCGGATTGCGACTCACCCTCGACGCTGCGATGCTCGGCGTCGGCGGCCTCATGGGTATCGTGGTTGCGACCAGCTGTCTCCTGGGTGCATTCATCAATTTCGTCATCCTCGCGCCGATCATGATCCGGGCCGGCGACATAGTCGCCCGCGTCGGTCTCGACGGCGTGGTTGTACCGATTTCACGGGTAGAGATCGTGAACCAGTGGTCGCTCTGGTGGGGGGTGACCATGATGGTCGTGGGCTCGCTCGTGAGCCTGTTCGGCCGCCCCGAGATTTTCAAGGGCCTGTTCAAACGCAGCGCGAAGGGCGACGGACCCGATGTGCTCGGGCACATCGAATTCCCGCTGTGGATTTCCGCCGTGGGCGTGCCGATCTTCAGCGTACTGGGGGCATCGGTCTCGCACGAGTTCTTCGGCGTGCCGTGGCTGCTGGCGTTCATCTCGCTGCCCCTGATTTTCGTGCTCACGGTCATCTGCACCAACTCGATGGCGCTCACGTCGTGGACGCCCATCGGGGCACTGTCCAAGATCACGCAATTCTCGATGGGTGCGATCGACCGCACCAATCCGGCGAGCAACCTGATACCGGCAGGTATGACCGGAGAGATCTCGAGCAATGCCGCCAATCTGCTCTCCGACATCAAGCCTGGCTATATGCTCGGCGGCAAGCCGCGGCAGCAGGCGATCGGACATGTGATCGGCATCTTCTCGGGCGCGATCGCCTGCGTGCCGCTTTTCTTCCTGCTGTTCCTGCCACCCGATGCCAATGGCGTGCGCTCGGTATCGACGATGGTCTCCGACAATTTCGCCTTCCCGGCGGCGCTGCAGTGGAAGGGCGTTGCCGAGTTGATAGCCAAGGGCTTCAGCGCGCTGCCTTATTCGGCTGTCGTCTCGATGATCGTGGCGGCGGTCGCCGCAGCGGCGATCGAGATCGCGCGGATCTTCACCAAAGGCCGGTTTCCCCTCTCCTCCGTCTCGATCGGGCTGGGCGTGGTACTGCCGCCCGAAGCCACTTTCGCGATGTGGGTCGGTGCGATGATCTTCTGGGCGATGCGGCTGCGCTATCCAACCAAAGGCACGCCAGGCAACCGGTTCTGGGTCGAGGGCATGGAGGCGATTTGTGCCGGGCTGATTTCCGGATCTGCACTGATGGGAATCGGGAATGCGATCGTGAACGTGCTGATAGGCTAGCAGAACGGCATGCCGGCAGGTGAATGGGCAGCCATCATCTCACCTCGCTATCGCTTGACGGTACGTTTCACCGCGTGCTCGTCCTCGCGCGCGTCGCGTCGAGACGATGCGATCTCCGATCAAAACTCGACGGGCGGCCCGCGCCATGAGGCATCGCGCGGCTGGGCGCGAGCGATAGCCCGGCGGGCTTCACACCAGCCGTCGCACGCATTGCGTCCGGGGCGGCGGCGCCAGAAATTCAACAGCCCCTTGCACCATGCGTAAAAGTGGAAGAACCGGAGTATCCGGCGGCGCGCCGATGCATCCAGCGGCCGGTCGCTGCAGACGAGCTTGTCGTCGGTCATGCCGCGATCGGTCAAGGTTACGGCGCCCCACGCCTTCACCCGTCTTTGCGCTCCGAGCGGCAGGCGCGGTCCCAATACCACCGCGTCCAGCAGATCGCCTTCGAGTCCCACATAGCTCGGCACAGAACCGTAGTTGAACGGGCACGGCAGGGGGGAGATGAAGTCGAGGTGACCGGTCGAGCCGCGTTTCAGAAAGCTCCCGCGCGGTATTTCAATGATCACTTCCACCTCCGGCGGGTCGAGAGCATCCTCGCGCGCAGGAGTTCGGCGACTGTCGGCATCGTTCACCGAGCCAATATATCAAACCCGCTCAACGGCCGTGCAAGTCACTCGGAATAGACGTGACGATTTTGAGCTCGCAGCACGAACTGTCGTGATCTTGACAATGAGAGGCGTGAGGTCGGTCGGATCATCCCACTCAGGACGCTCGAGTGCTGATTGAAAGGCGGATCCCCCGGGTGTAAATTTACCCAGGGCCCACCGGAGCCAAGGAGGCGCGCTGTGGCAGATATTCCCAAGTGGCAACTGGAGGGCGACTGGTTCGACGTATGCAAATGCAACATTCCGTGTCCCTGCGAATTCGGCCAGGCGCCGACATTCGACAACTGCGAGGGCATCCTCGTCTGGCATGTGCGCAAGGGAAAGTACGGCAACGTGACGCTCGATGGCCTGAACGTGGTTGCCCTCGGATACTTCGAGGGCAATCTCTGGGCAGGCGCGAAAGCGTCGATGGGTATCTTCATCGACGAGCGCGCCAACGACACGCAACGCTCCGCGCTCGAGACGGTTTTTGGCGGCAAGGCCGGTGGCTGGCCCGGCCAGTTCGCGCAAAGCATCAGTGAAGTGCGTGGCATCGACTTCGTGCCGATCGAATTCGAGGTGGCCGATGATCTTGCGACGTGGCGCGCGTCGATCCCCGGCAAAGTCGAAGCGAAGGCCGAGGCCCTCACCGGTCCCACGACACTGCCGGGTCAGCGCGTCCAGACGCTGAATCCGCCCGGCTCCGAAGTTGGTCCTAACGCGGTCGCAACATGGGGAACTTCGAAAGTGGATCGCGCTGACGCTTACGGCTTCAAATGGAACCGCAGCGGCCAATCGAGCAAGCACATTCCGTTCGCCTGGAGCGGACCGGACTGATCGCATCTGCGTGGCAACCATCATGACGCCCCATGAAGATACGCCGCGCTCGGCGTTCGCCCTCCTTTCGTGGCGCATCAACGTCGTCGTCGTCGTTGTCCTGGTCGCCGTATCGGTGCTCGCATGGCGAAGCACCATCGAGCAGGCGAACGCGATGCGCGGCATGGTCATGGGATTGGGGCAGATTGGCAGCCGCTTCCAGGGGAGCATGAGTGCCGTGTTGTTCCTTGTCATGTGGGTGACGATGATGGTGGCGATGATGCTGCCGACGGTCGCTCCGATGGTGCTTGCACATCTTGCCGTCGAACGCCGCCGCGGCAATGGCCCGCTCCCGACGATCGTCTTCATCGTTGGTTACTTGCTGGTCTGGGCGGCAATCGGCGTCGTACCGCTGATCGCCTATTGGGGTTTCGCGCGATTGGCCGATGACGCAGCGCAGTCGCTCTGGTTGCCTGCGCTCGCGGGTGCGATTCTCATCGTCGCCGGCGCTTATCAGTTCACCCGCTGGAAACAACGCTGCCTTGACAGCTGCCTCAGCCCTTTCGCCTTCGTCGTCAGTCATGATTTCGGTGGCGGCCTTCGCAGCAGCCTGCGCGCCGGCATCGTTCACGGGGCGTCCTGCCTGGGTTGCTGCTGGGCACTGATGACGGTGCTCGTGGTGGTAGGACTGATGAACGTGCTCTGGATGTCGACCATGTTCGTCCTCTTCTTCGCCGAAAAGCACTGGAGGCACGGCATCGTGCTTGCAAAGATCGCGGGTGTGGCGCTCATGGCGCTGGGCATTGCAGTGATCGCGCACCCCGCGGCGCTCGCGCTGATCTCGCAATAAGGCCGCAGCCTGGTCTCATGAGCGACGCCCTTGCTCGCCCACGAATTGCTTTGCTCGCCGGCGCCACCGGGCTCGTCGGTCGCGAACTCCTGTCGCTGCTGCTCGCAAGCAAGCATTATCGTACTGTTCATGTCCTGCTCCGCCGCAAGCTGCCGGATATCCGAAGCAGTGCAAAGCTGACAATTCACGAAGTCGACTTCGCGAGCCTGCCGGCGACATTGCCCGCGACGGATGACGTATTCATCGCCCTCGGCACCACAATCAAGGTCGCCGGCTCGGAAGCAGCCTTTCGCGAGGTGGATCATGACTTCGTGGTGAATATCGCGCGCAACGCCAGGACTGCAGGAGCTACGCGTTTGGCCGTCGTCTCGGCGTTGGGCGCCGATGCGACGTCACGCGTCTTCTACAACCGCGTGAAGGGCGAGATGCAAGCCGCGGTTGCGCAGCTCGGCTACCAATCGGTTGTGATCGCGCAGCCGTCGTTGCTGCTGGGCGACCGAGCCGCGTTGGGACAACCTGCGCGCAGTGGCGAGATATGGGCGGCCCGTCTGGCCAGGCCGCTCGGTTGGATCATGCCGGATGCGGTGCGACCGATCGCTGCCCGCACCGTCGCGTCCGCGCTGTTGGCAGCCACCCTCGATGCGAGGCCAGGGGTTCGCATTCTCAAATCGGGAGCCATGCAAGCCGGTGAGTAACCTGAGGTGCTTGACCTCCCCACGACAATGCTACGGATCATCCTCGCGCCAGTCCAGAGCGGCTCAGCGGAATGTCGGCGGTAGCATCGTTAAAATGCCCACCCCATGCCTGGTCTGATTTGACGATCGCGGGGACGGCGTCATGCAAGCCCTCGCGCAATACAGTCCGCTTGTATTTGACCGGGCTCTGATCGAGAATCATGGACAGTCACGAGCATGCGCGTGCCAGCGCAACGGAGCGACCGGGCTCGCGACCGGTCATGTCGCCGATAATCAGCACGACGGGAGTGCCCCATGACGAACGAGCTAGCCAAGGCTTCGGCCAACGGTGTGCACATTGTGGCCTATCGCGGGGAAGGCAATTGCCTGCTCGCGATGGATATCGATCCCACGCTGCGCACCGATGACTTCGTAGGTTTCTCGCTCGAGGTCAAATATCCGGGCGGCAACAAATACTACGCGGTGACCAATCGCCTGAGCTTCGATATCCCGCCCGACAAGACCGGCAAGCGCAAATTCTCCTCGCTCGATGCCCCTTTGCAGAAATTTCGCTGGGTCCACTTCCCGTCCGAAGTGCGCGACGGAGATTTCACGTATCGCCTTTCTCCGGCTTACATGGACGCCGCCGACAATCTCACGCACAAACCCGGGGTCGAGGTGGCGGTGAACCTGTCGCCTGTTTCGGTGCCCGGCCTTGTCAATATCGGCTTCACACGGGGTTTTGTATCGTCGCAGGCCTACGTCAGCCGCTTCAAGAACAACACGAAGATTCTGCCTCCACCGTTGCCGCCAGGGACCGTCGGCTGCGCCGAACTGCCCTTCGACATGACTCCCTTTCCCGCGGAATACGACTGGCTGGGCTTCGAAGCGCGACGACTGATCATGCAGTTTCTCGCCGACTGCGTTGCCGACAGCACGATAACCGTGGACTTCCTGGCCTACGAGTTGAAGGAACCCTTGGTGCTCGCGCAACTCGAGCAACTCGGCGTGCGCTTGCGCGCCATCATCGATGATTCCACCGACAACCGCGACCCCGCGACCTGCGAATCAACGGCCGCGGCCCGTCTCCAAATCAGCGCCGGCGCTGGCAACGTCAAGCGCATGCACTTCGGCAATCTGCAGCACAACAAGGTGCTGATTGCGCGCCGCAACGGCAAACCGTTTCGAGTAATAGCGGGATCGACCAATTTCACCCTGCGCGGCATCTACATCCAGGCCAACAACCTGCTCGAATTCACTCACGACGACGTCACCGGACTCTATGGGCAGGTGTTCGACGCCTACTGGAACAGCGGCACGCATTTCCGCCAGAACGCGCTGGCGAAGGCGTGGCATGAGGTTGCGATCGACGCCGACAGCCAGGTGGCACTGTGCTTTTCGCCGCACACCAGTGCGGACATCTCGCTCACGCGAGTCGCCGATGCAATCGGGAGTGCCCAGTCGTCGGTGCTGTTTTCGGTCGCGTTTCTCTATCAGTCCTCGGGCTTGGTGCGTAACGCGCTGGACGCCGCGGTCGCGAGCGCTATGTTTACCTACGGGACGTCCGACGCGCCTGGCAATCTCAGGTTGCAGAAGCCCGATGGGACACATGCCATCGTGCCATTTGCCTATCTGGATACGCATGTGCCGCCGCCATTCCAAGGCGAGTGGAGCGGCGGCGCCGGACGGCACGTTCACCACAAGTTCGTGGTGTGCGATTTCAACGGCACCAACCCGGTGGTGTTTTCGGGTTCGTCGAATCTCTCGCCCTCCGGGGAGGAGAACAATGGCGACAACCTCATCATGATCGTCAACCGACGCGTGGTTACCGCCTACGCCATCGAGGCGGTGCGGCTGTTCGATCACTACGAATTCCGGGCGGCGATGCATGCTGTCGACCAAGGGACTGCCGTCGAGCCACTGCGGTTGAAGAGACCGCCCCCGCCGGGCCAACCGACGTGGTTCGCGTCCGCCTGCACCCCTGGGACCGCCAAGGCCAGGGACCGCGAGCTGTTCATTCGGCCCATCGCCAGCCCCTGATCGTCAGCGCGTGCGGCTTCACTGCACGCGGTATTTGACCAACTCGTAAGTGTCCTCGTTGATCCTATCACCCGTTGCCCCGTAGACGGTGCGCACGAGTTTGACCGCTCGCTTCGCATCGGGCGCGTACCAGATTACCTGCAGGATGCGAGTCGGCTCCTTGTCTCGCATCGCTGACGACCCGCTCGCCGGACGGTTGCTGTTGATCTCCACGCGAATCGCCTTGAAAGTGCCCGCCGGCACGCTTACGGAGTCCCAATTGCCCGCGCGGCCGTGGGTGTACCAGTTGCCGAAGAATGGATCCTCGACCGGGATCGACAGCTTCCACGTGCGTCCCGGGTTGCAAATCGCCGAATGCCTGGATGAACGGGTTGAACTCGATGAAGTAGTAGCCGTTGCCGCGCCATTCGACGAAACGGGTATCGGGCGTGAAGGTCTTGCTCTCGGAGGTCTTGCCGGCACTTGCCGCATTGCTCATGGTTTCGCGCACCTCACGCTCGGACACCGCAGTGACTTGATGGGTGTAAGTGCTCGGCTCGACGGTCTTCCACATGCTGCGGGAGCGATATTCCCAAACGTCCCCGACGCGCGGCAAGCGCAGCCGGAACTGTCGCGGCAAGCACCTTGTTCCGGCATCACCTGCAGCGTGACCCGTCCGCCAGCCTTGATTTTCTCGCCGGCCTTTGGAAGCTGCGCAACGACCGACCCCGCCGGACCCGATGCGTCGGGCTCGAGCTTGCCCTCCACGACGCGCGTTTCGAATCCGGCCTTCTCGAGCTCGGCGACTGCGTCCGCGCGCGATTTCCCGATCGCGTTCGGCACGGCGACAGTCTGGACGGGCGGCGTACTCGCTGCCGCCTCTACCGTGAGCGAGCGGCTGACGGCGGCGCCGGCAGCGTTGCGGGCCGTAAGCGTATAGGTCCTGCCGGCGTCAACAGGCACGCATTCCTTCGCCGCTGGCTTGACATTCCCGGGCGATGGCGTGATCGTCGCGCTCGTCGCGTTCTCTACGCCATAGCAAAGCTGCACATTGCTGTCCAACCCACGCGCTTCGAAATTCAGGATCTTCGGCGGTGTCGGCGCCTCGGGTTTGGTCTCCGGTGGCGCGACCGGACGAATCGGCGGCGATTCGGGAGGCTTCTCGGGCGGACGTGCAGCCTCGGCGACTTTCGGCGCGACACCGCGCCCCTGTACAGCGAGCAGGACCGAGCCCTGCGGCTCGGTGGTGATCGCCAGCGTCGCGGAACGAACGCCTATGCCCTGGGCGCTGAACCACACTTTTACCGAGCAGGCCGCAGCGGGCGCGAGCGTGCGATCGCTGCATTGGTCGTCGCTCAGCGCGAAATCGGCACCGGAGGGTCCTTCGAGTTTGATGCCGGTCACGCGCAACGGGGCACCGCCGTCATTGGTGAGCGTGATGATTCGAGCCGGCCCTGTGGCGCGCGGGGGCTGCTCGGGAAATTCGAGTGTTTCCGGCGCGACGACGAGATGCCCAAAGCGCGGCGCAGGCTTGACGAACCTGCTCCACGGCTGCGTCAGGAAGAGCGCAGCGATCGCGACCAGGACCGCAAGAGCCCCGACGATCGCCCAGACGCGGCGATTGCCCGGCGACGGTGCGACCGGAGAGGCGGCCGAGGCGTCGGATGGAGCCCCCGCGCGCGACGCGGTCGACGATTCCGATTCGCGTGAGGCAATTTCGCCACTGCCCGGCTTGCCCGCGTTGAGAATCTTTTCGAGCGTCTGAATCAGCTCGCTGCTCGTGGCGTCCCACTGCTTGTGGCTCAACTCGAGGGCCTGCCGCCGTGCGAGCGACGCCATGTCCGCCGGCAACTGATTGGCGCGCGGCATCTCGGCGTCATCCACGAGCACGGGAACGACACGAATGTTGCGGGCGAGCGCCGCTGCGGTTTCGATTCGCACGAAATCGGCCGGATCGTCCAGGCGCCGCTTGCCGGCACCGTCCGCGACGAGCCAGTCCTTGCCGATGAGGACGATCAGCACTTCGCACGACCCGACCGCGCGCTCGAGCGCATCGACGAAGTCGACTCCGGGCTCGATTCCTTCGACGTCCATGAAGACGCGATCGGGCCCGAAATAGGCAGCCAGGCGATCGTAAAGGCGACCGGCGTAGCCGGCGGTGTCCTCACGTCGATAGCTGATGAAGATGCCCTTCATGACACGCCAGACGTTCTCCGAAAGTCGCTATGCCCGCAGTGGGACACGTTACCAAGGTACCAGACCTCGCAAAGTTTGGTCTAGAGCGCGTCGAACTTCCAGTCCGGTGAATTTTCACGTGGGCACGGCGCCCTGATCGAAACCTCGGCATTACAATGAACCGAATCTCGCGATTACCGACGGGATATTCGTAATATTCACGTTGACGTGCCTGCTTCTTGGCGCACTAATGGCGAATGGTTGAAAGGGCGTTCGGATGCCTGTCGGCGCCTGGGGAAACGCCCCATTCCAACCGACTACCGCACGCATCGTGCGACGCACAGGAGGAAATCCATCATGCCCAGAAAGAACGCCCGATCGTCTACCACCAAGCACCAAGGCTTGTCCCTGCACATCGGCCTGAACGGCGTCAGCGGCGCCGCGTACGGTGGCTGGGACGGCCCGCTCGCAGCCTGCGAGTTCGACGCCAACGACATGGCGGCCATCGCCAAGTCGAAGGGCGTGAAATCCACAGTGCTCCTGACCAAGAAGGCGACGCGTGCCAACGTGCTTGGCGGAATGCGCAGTGCCGCGAAGGCGCTCAAGGTCGGCGACTTGTTCTTCCTGACTTATTCAGGCCACGGCGGACAGGTGCCGGACGTGAGCGGCGATGAAGCCGACAAGCAGGACGAAACCTGGTGCCTTTACGACGGTCAGCTGATCGACGACGAGCTGTATTTCGAACTGAGCCGGTTCGCGGCCGGCGTGCGCATCCTGGTATTGTCCGACAGCTGCCACAGTGGCACCGTCACGCGCAACGCCCCGCCCGTGCTTGCAACTCCACACCAGCGCCCGAAGCTGATGCCTGCGGCAGTCGCGATGCGCACCTATCGCGAGCACCAAGCCTTCTACGACAAGCTGCAGCTCGATGTCGCCAAAGCCTCGGGCAAAGCAGCGGTCGACCCCGACACCGCATTGGCGCACGTCGCCGCGAGCGGGCGCCTCACGGCCATCGTCAAGGGTTTCAATCCGGCGGTCGTGCTGATCTCGGGATGCCAGGACAACCAGACATCGATGGATGGTGACCATAACGGCGCGTTCACAGAGCAACTGCTCAAGGTCTGGGGCCAAGGCACGTTCAAAGGCAACTACGGCAGCTTCCACGCGCGCATCAAGGCGGCAATGCCGGCGACCCAGACGCCAAACCTGTTCGCGCTCGGGAAGGCGGGCGCATTCCTGGCGCAGACGCCATTTAGCGTCTAGGCAACATCGAGCTGGAGGGAGAGCATGGCGACCGGCACGCGCGACATCACCTTCATCGTCCCGGGCCAAGCGCAGCCTGCGGCCGCCGCGGCGACGAGCACACGCGGTCGCGCTGGCACTGTCAAGGTATCGGTGCGTGTGGGTGCACAGCGCGCCGGCGGCGACGCTGTGCGGGTCACCGCACGCCCAGGCGAAGACGTGATGGTACTGGGCATCGCGAACGGCCCGACGCTGGTGCTCCATCCCGAGGACGCGCGTGACCTGCTGCGCGCGCAAAGCAGCGCCACCGCGAGCGGTGCGGCCAGAACGCGCGGCCCGATTCAGGCTGGCAAAAGCAACGAGGTGATCGTATCAGCGCAGCTCGGCTGGCCTGAACTCGAAACTTCCGGCACGCGCGGCGCAACCCGAGGCTGGATGGGCCAGGCCGTACTCACCGCGGTTGAGGTGATCACCGGTTTGGTCAAGGACCCGGCGGTGAGCCTGGCCGCCGCGGCCATAACCAAAAAAGTCGATGGCGCGGTCGATGAAGGCATCTACCAGCTGGGGCCAGACGCTCTCCCGGCCGCCCTCAAGGGAAGCGGCCTCAAGCGGACCAAAGTCGACGCCGCGAGGGACGACGGCCCGCTGCTGGTGCTGGTGCACGGCACTTTCGTAGATACCATCAGCACCTTCGGAAAACTGTGGGCGATGCACCCGCAGGTGGTGCGCGACCTCTTCAGCTACTACAAGGGCCGCGTGTACGCGCTCGATCACCCCACGATGACCGAGAGCCCCATTACCAATGCGCTGGCGCTGGCGCGCGCAATGCCGGCGGCAGCGCGATTGCATCTTGTCTCCCACTCCCGAGGCGGTCTGGTCGCCGAGGTAATGGCGCGGGCGTGCGGCGGCGGGCCGCTGGGCCGCGACGAGTTGGCGCTGTTCGCTGGCGCGAAGTACGCGACGCACCGTGCCGATCTGCAGGCGCTGGTGAAGATGGCGCGGGACAAGAAGCTGAAGGTGGACCGGCTGGTGCGCGTGGCGTGCCCTTCACGCGGGACTCTTCTCGCGTCGAAGCGCTTCGACGCCTACCTGTCCGTGCTGCAATGGGGACTGCAATTGGCCGGCGTTCCGGTCGCGCCGCAACTCGTGGAATTTCTGCACGAAGTCGCGCGGCGTCGAGCGGATCCAACCGAGATTCCGGGGATCGAAGCGATGATGCCCGAGAGCGCGTTCGTAACGTGGCTCAACGGGAGGGGCAACACCCTCCCCAGTGAACTGCGCGTAGTGGCCGGTGACCTGGAGGGTGATTCGATCGGCTCATGGGTCAAGACGCTGCTTTCGGATGCGTTCTACTGGACCGACAACGATCTCGTCGTGCAGACCCGCTCGATGTATGGCGGCGCGCCGCGCGAGGCCGGCGCAGCGGGTCCGGGCGCGACCTTCCTGCTCGATCGCGGCGCCAAAGTCACGCACTTCAACTATTTCTCGAATGACCGCACCGTCAGCGCGATCAAGAGCGCCTTGATGGACGCCGCGCCGACCGATTTCGCGGCGATCGGCCCATTGTCGTGGGCCGGCGAGGATGCAAGCGGCACGCGTGCGGCGAAGGCGGTCGCGCGATCGCGTGGTGGGCCCGGCGCAAGCGCTGCGGACCGCCCGGCGGTCTTCGTGCTACCCGGCATTCTAGGGTCCAACCTGAAGCTCGACGGCAAGCGCATCTGGCTGGGCTTCAGGTTCGTCAACGGGCTGATGAAGCTCGCATGGGACCCGGCTACCACGTCGCGCATCGAGCCCGACGGTCCGATCGGAACCACCTACGACGATCTGATCGAGCGTCTGGCCGACACCCACGAGGTGATCCCCTTCGCGTTCGACTGGCGCCGCCCGATCGAAGATGAAGCACGCCGCCTCGCAGACGCAGTCGATGCCGCGCTCGGTGCGCGCGACGCAAGCCAGCAACCGGTGCGCATGATCGCGCACTCGATGGGCGGACTCGTCGCTCGCACCATGCAGTTCGAAAAGCCCGACACCTGGCAGCGGATGATGGCACGCGACGGTGCGCGCCTGTTGATGCTGGGCACGCCCAACGCCGGCTCGTGGGCGCCGATGCAGACGCTCTCCGGTGACGATACCTTCGGCAACACGCTGGTCGCGTTCGGATCGCTTTTCGACAATCGCGGCGCGCGCAAGATGATGGCGGGCTTGCCCGGCTTCATCCAGTTGCAGGCGGCACTGCTCGACCCGGCTCTCGGTCTCGATCGGGCGACGACGTGGCAAAAGCTCGCCGACGACGACATCGCAGCGCTGCGGGCACGCAGCGTGTGGCACTCCGACGAGATACAGCTCGCGATCTACGAATGGGGAGCCCCGCCGCAGGCCGTCCTCGATCGGGCGGTTGCGTTGCGGCGCCGGCTCGATGCGCAGGTCGGAAAACTCGATGCCGACGTGCAGAAGATGTTGCTCGTCATCGGTCACGCCGCATTCACGCCCGCCGGAATCGTAACCGGCCCCAATGGTCTCGAGTACCTCGACACGCCCGACGATGGGGACGGCCGCGTCACTCTGTCCAGCGCGCTGTTGTCCGGCGTGAGCACTTGGAAGCTCGACGCCGAGCACGGGAAGCTGCCCGCCGTTTCAGATGCGTTTCCGGCCTACATCGAACTGCTCAGCACTGGCGAGACGCGCCTGCTCGATCGCTTCGAACCCATCGCGCGCGGCACGCGCGCGGCGGGCGCCGATACGCTTTCCGCGCCGGTGGCGCTTGTGCGAAGCCGACCGGCGCACGGACTGCATGGTTCCGAGCCGCCATCGGACCAAGGCGATGCGCTCGGCGCCAGTCGCCAGGATGGCGCCACAGCTCAGCGCGGCGCGACATCGGCCGCGCTATGCGTGACTGTGCTCAACGGCGACCTCAGGTTCGTGCGCCAGCCGCTGCTCCTGGGCCACTACCGCTCATTGAAGCTGACCGGCACCGAGGCGATCGTGGATCGTCTTGTCGGCAAAAGCATGAGCCGCGCGCTCGCGGCCGGCCTCTATCCCGACGCAGCAGGTTCACATTACATCTTCGGCAACCTGCGCAAGAATCCCGACAATCCTTTCGAGATGGCGCGCCCGGCGGCAGCCGTAGTCGTTGGGCTCGGTGAAGAAGGCAAGCTGCGCGCAGTCGATCTCGTCTACACCGTCCGCCAGGCGGTGCTGGCATACGCACAGCGTCTGGCGGAAGTGGAAGGCGGCGCGCCACCTCTGTTCGAAATGGCCGCCACGCTGCTCGGCAGCGGTGGCACCGGCGTCAATGCGGCGAGCGCCGCGCAGTTGATCGCTCAG
>CAVSEA010000020.1:0-39553 GCA_963726915.1 uncultured beta proteobacterium | reverse complement strand
TCGAGCAGATCGGCACGCCGCAGGAAATCTATCGCGAGCCGGCTTCGGCGTTCGTCGCCGATTTCGTCGGCAAGATCAATGTGATCAACGCTGTCGCGGAGGGCGGCGGCCGCTTCCGCGTCGGCACACTGCTGGTCGATGGCGCGCGCAGCGACGCCGCCGTCGCCGCCGGTACCCGCGTCCGCCTGTACCTGCGGCCCGAGGATATCGTCATCGACGGTGCGGCGGCAGCGGCAGGCCCGGCGAATGCGGTGCACGCCAAGGTCACCAAGGTTGAATTCCTGGGCGCGTTCTGTCACGTCACCGTGGCGCTCGCGGGGGCGGAAGAGCAGCCGTTGCTCATCAACATCTCGCGTCACAGCATCGACGAATTGAGCCTCGCCGAGGGTTCCGCCTTGCATGTCGGGCTGCCCGCAGAGTGCATGCGGCTGCTGGCATGACGCGCGTCCGTACGGAAGCGAGTCGATGACGGCGGCGACCGCCGACACGGCCGCCCGGGTGGCCGGGCCGCGGGTGAAGCCCGCGGCGCACTGGCACGATCATCTGGCGCTGGGGCTGCTCCTGCTCGTGTGCGCGATTCTCGTGGTGTTCCTGCTGGCGCCGCTGTTCATGATCCTGGTCAAGAGCGTCGAGGACAAGCATAGTGCCTTCGTTGGCTTTGCCAATTTCGTCCAACTACTTCCAAACCCTCGGCATTTGCGACTTCGAGCGCTGCACACGCTCGCTTTCGCCCGGACTCACTGACCGCCATCACGGTGCCGCTGGCGTTTGCCTTCGCCTATGCGATGCCAACGCAGCTGCATTCCCCTGGAAGGGTGCTCGGCGCAACATTGCGCTGATTCCGATTCTCGCCCCCTCGATTCTCGCCGCGATATCGTTCATCTATCTATTCGGCAATCAGGGTTGGCTCAAGTTCGTGCTCGGCTGGTTCGGCATCGCCTCGGTCTATGGTCTGCCCGGTATGGTGCTGTCGAGGTGACCTTCGCGGCGTTTCCGCACGCCGTGATGATCCTGCTGGCGGCGTTGGCGCTCGCCGATGCGCGACTGTACGAAGAAGCGGCGGATTCCATGGCGGACCAGCGAGAGGCGCAAAATTCTTCACGATCACGCTGCCCGGTGCGCGTTACGGACTGATCTCTGCGGCGATGGTGGTATTCACGATGGCGGTATCCGAGTTTGGCGTGCCCAAGGTGATCGGCGGCAACTACAACGTGCTCGCGATCGATATCTACAAGCAGGTTATCGGACAGCAGAACTTCCAATTGGGCGCCGTTGTCGGGCTAGATACTGCTGTGTGCCGGCGCTAGCAGCATTTTTCGTCGACAGTGCCGTGCGTCACCGCCAAAAGGCCCTTGCTTAGTGCCCGTAGCGTCCCATATGTAGCACGTCAGGCCACGTTGCGTGATCGGGCGTTGTTGCTGTTTGTCGTGGTGAGTGGCATCGATCATGTGATGCTGGTCGTGTGGCATGGCGGTATTCGGGCTCGTTCGTCAAGGTGTGGCCGTATGATCTGTCATTCACCCTCAACCACTATACGTACGGGTTCGAGGAGACGGCGGCGTCGAGAGAATGCCTTATCGCAACAGCCTGATAATGGCGACCTGTTGCGCCCCTGCTTGGTGCCGCTGGTCAGCTTTTGCCGGCGCATACCTGGCTTGAGAAAACGCGTGGGGTGCCGACGTCTTGCGGCCGCTGATCCGGATGCAAGCGCTCATGCCAATGGCGGTGCCGGGGATGGTGTTGGGAATTGGCTACATCCTGTTCTTCAACGCCCCGGCGAATCCCCTGAACGGCCTCTATGGCACGGGATGAGCATCCTCGTTTTATCGACGGTCGTGCATTTCTATTCATCGAGTCATCTGACTGCAGTGACAGCGCTGAAGCAGCTCGACAACGAGTTCGAGGCGGTGTCGGCGAGCCTCAAGGTCCCGTTCTACAAGACGTTCTCGCGCGTCACCGTTCCGGTATGCCTGCCGGCCTCCTCGACATCAGACGATACTATTCGTCAACGCGATGATGACGATCTCGGCGGTGGTTTTCCTCTATTCGCCCGGACACCATGCCGGCGGCGGTGGCGATCCTGAAGCTCGACGACGCCGGCGAGATCGGTGCAGCGGCGGCGATGGCAACACTGATCGTCGCTACTTCGTACGGCGACCGTCGTGTCTGCTCTACGCGGTGATCACGCGTTTGCTGCTGACGCGCACGCAGGCCTGGCGCAAGCCCCTCACCGTCTGATTCCTTGCGAAGTACGCCCTTTGCGGAGCAAACCATGACCAACTTCGATCGTGACCCCATCCTGCTGACGCCGGGACCGCTGACCACGTCGCTGCAGACCAAGTCGGCGATGCTGCGCGACTGGGGCTCGTGGGACAGCAATTTCAATGCGGTGACGGCGCGCGTCAGGGAGCGGCTGCTCGACATCATCAACGGAGCGCCGACGCATGTCTGCGTGCCGATGCAGGGCAGCGGGACGTTTTCCATCGAAGCCGCGGTCAACACGCTGGTTCCCCGCGACGGCCACGTGCTGGTGCTGGTCAATGGCGCCTATGGCCAGCGCATGGCGCGACTCACTGCGATGATGGGGCGCAGGATGTCGACCTTCGAGACGGCGGACGGCGTCCCGACCACCGCCGCCGACGTCGCCCGGGCGCTCGATGCCGATGCGTCGATCACGCATGTCGGGCTGATCCATTGCGAAACATCGACCGGCATTCTCAATCCGCTGCCCGAGATCGCCGAGGCGGTCGCCGTGCGCGGCAGGAGCCTGATCGTCGATGCGATGAGTTCGTTTGGTGCGTTGCCGATCGACGCCGCCAGGATTCCCTTCGACGCGCTGATCGCCGCGTCGGGCAAATGCGTGGAGGGACCGCCCGGCATGGGCTTCGTGTTCGTGCGCAAATCCGTGCTCGAAACCTGCGCCGGCAACTCGACCTCGTTGTCGCTGGACCTCTTCGATCAGTGGTCGTACATGGAAAAGACGACGCAGTGGCGTTATACGCCGCCGACGCACATCGTGGTTGCGCTCGACGCCGCGCTGGAGCAGTACCGGGCGCAGGGAGGACAGGCGGCGCGACTGGCGCGCTACACGGCGAATTGCGAGACGCTGGTCTCGGGCATGAAGGAAATGGGATTCAAGGTCTTTCTCGATCCGAAGATCCAGGCGCCGATCATCGTGACCTTCCACGCGCCCGCGGACCCGCGTTACGCGTTCAAGGCGTTCTACGACAAGGTCCGCGACAAGGGTTTCGTGCTCTACCCGGGCAAGCTGACGCAGGTCGAGACCTTTCGCGTCGGCTGCATCGGCGCCATCGGACCCGACGAAATGCGCCACGCCGTCAACGCCGTGCGCGATGCGCTGCGCGAACTCGGCATCAAGCAGGTCGCGCCGACCGCGGTCAAGGCCGCCTGAATTCCGTTACGCGTGATTCGAAGGTTCGAGCGAAACGCTACGCAGTGCGTCGAGCGCCGCGTAGTCGTCGCACTCGGCGGCGATGACGCCGTGGCGGATCAGGCAATCGACGAGCACCAGGCTGGCGTCGGCGGTGACGACGTCGGGCCCTCGCGGTTGGCGATGAGTCGGGCCGCGTCGACGAGCGACTCGCGGCGAAATTCCACGACTTCGCCGTCGACGCCCTTCGGCATGAAATCCGGATCGAGCCAGAGATCGTGCACGTATACGGTCTCGCGTTCCAGGCCCCTGGGGTGGGCGCGACAGATCCTGACCGTGCCCGCAGGCTGCGCGATTGCCGCGACCGCAGCCGGGATGCCAGCTTCCTCCCAGGCTTCCTTGATGACCGTTGCCGCAACGGAAGCGCCGGCCGCGATGCCGCCGCCGACCATGTTGTCGAGCAGTCCGGCGTCGATCGCCTTATGCGGGCTGCGACGGCCGAGCCAGGTGCAAATACCGGCCGTCGTGCGCACCAGGCCGTTGATGTGCGCCGCAAAGGTGCGGATACCGAAATAGCGCGCGGCACAGCGCTCGAGCTCGAAGCAGGCGTCGTCGCCGAACTCGCGCACGACCGCATAGCGTTCGTCGCGCCAGGCGCTGAGCGCACCCTCCGCGGACAGCTCGCGTGCGACGCGCTCCATCGCGCTCGGTGCGCGACTGCGGCATGGCGAGATCATCGACAAAGCGCACGCGGTCCTTGTCGACGACAAGCACATCGGCAAATTGCTCGAGGCGGCGGGCGCGCAGGTCGTCGATCCAGCCGACGACTGCGTTGTCGACCACGAACGGCCGATAGCGGCCCCGCGGCGGAGCCAGGATCGCTTCGAGCCGCTCGCGAATCCCGGTTACAATGGCGCTCATTTCCAAGCCCGCATTGTAGCTTTTCCGACCTGCCGATGCCCGCCGACGTACTCGCGCTGTTCGACCTCGATCACACGCTCATGCCGCACGACAGCGACGAGCAGTGGGTCGCTTTTCTCGTGGAACAGGGTGCGCTCGACGCCGTCCGCTACGACGCGGCCAATCGCGATCTCATTGCCCGCTACAACCGGGGTGAAGCCGGCAGCATCGAATTCACCGAGTTCTATCTGTCGACGCTGACGTCGTTCGACCAGGCCGAAGCGATGCGCTGGCGCGAGAAGTACCTGACGCGCAAGATTCGTCCACGGATCCGGCAGGCGGCGAGAGCGCTCGTCGACAGGCATCGCGCGGCGGGCGACCGCCTGCTGGTGACGACGGCCGTGTTTCGTTTCCTGGCCGAGCCGATCGCGGCGGAATTCGGCATCGACGACGTGATCGCGACCGAAGCCGAGCAGGTCGACGGTCGCTACACCGGACGGGTCGTCGGCGTACCGAACATCCGCGAGGGCAAGTACGAGCGGTTGCTGATGTGGCTGGCGACCCGAGGCGAGCGGATCACCGATTTTCGCGAATGCTGGTTCTATGGCGATTCGCTGAACGATCTGCCGCTGTTCACGCACGTCACCCATCCGGTCGTCGTCAATGCCGACCCCGTGCTCGCCGCGCACGCGCGGCACATGGGGTGGCCCGAGATGCGCGTTGCCTGAGCCGCAGGCGTCGCTTCGCGGCCGGCAATACGTGCCGAGGTCCATAGCGTGCCCTACGACGTGCTGGCGCTGTTCGATCTCGATCACACGCTGCTCACCGTCGACTGCGACGAGGCCTGGGTCGAG
The DNA here is from genome assembly GCA_963726915.1 of uncultured beta proteobacterium. Taxonomy (GTDB): domain Bacteria; phylum Pseudomonadota; class Gammaproteobacteria; order Burkholderiales; family Casimicrobiaceae; genus PALSA-1003. Next base: position 34,408 of record CAVSEA010000020.1, on the reverse strand, counting down.
TTCCTGATCGAACACGGCGTCGTCGAACGCGCGAGCTTCGAAGCCGGCAACCGGCGCATCACCGAGCGCTACCGCCGCGGCGAAGTCGGGCTGCTCGAGTTCACCGAATTCTATCTCTCGACGCTGGTCGGGCATCCGATCGAACGACTGGAAGCCTGGCGCGAGACGTATCTGCGCACGAAAATCGACCTGCGATCCCGGCCGAATCGCACCGGTTGGTCGCGCAGCATGCCGGCAACGGCCACCTCTGCGTGATGACCACCGCGGCCAGCCGGTTCCTGGCAGGACCGATCGGGCGCAAGCTGGGCCTGGAGCATGTGATCGCCACGGAACCGGAGATGATCGACGGTCGCTACACCGGCAAGGTCTCGGGCTTGCCCAACATGCGCGACGGCAAGATCGCCCGCCTCGACGCCTGGCTCGACGGCCGCGGGCAGCGGCTCGGCGACTTTCGGCAGAGCTGGTTCTACAGCGACTCGCGCAACGACATTCCGCTGCTCTCGAAGGTCACGCATCCGGTTGCAGTCAACCCGGACGCGTCGCTGGCCGAGATGGCTGCCGACAAGCGCTGGCCCGTCATGCAGATCGGATAGGCGCAGCACTCGAACAGGAATTGCGATGACAGCGAACATCATCGACGGCAAGGCGCGGGCCGCGCAGATCACGGACGACGTTGCGGCCCGCGTGCGCGCGCGTCTCGCCTCAGGCAGGCCCGCGCCGGGGCTCGCGGTGGTCCTGGTCGGCGAACATGCCGCCTCGCAGATCTACGTGCGCAACAAGCGAAGGATCACGGACGAGGTCGGCATGCAGTCGCTGTCCTTCGACCTGTCCGCCACGACGACGCAGCAGGAATTGCTCGCGCTCATCGATCGCCTGAACGCCGACCCCGCGGTGCAGGGCATCCTGGTGCAGTTGCCGCTGCCGGCGCATATCGATCGCCGACCTCGGTCGCCGAGCGCGTGCATCCCGACAAGGACGTCGACGGCTTTCATCCATACAACATCGGCCGGCTGGTCCTGAAACGGCCGCGGTTGCGGCCGTGCACGCCCTTCGGCTGCATGGCGCTGCTGCGCGGAACCGGCGAGGACCTGGTCGGCAAGCACGCGGTCGTGATCGGGCAGTCGAACATCGTCGGCCGGCCGATGGCGCTCGAATTGCTGATGGCGCGCTGCACGGTCACCGTGTGCCACTCGGCGACGCGCGATCTGCCGGGCCTCGTCGGCAGCGCCGACATCGTCGTCGCCGCCATGGGCAAGCTGCAGTACGTCCAGGGCGCCTGGATCAAGCCCGGCGCCATCGTCATCGACGTGGGGATGAATCGCACGCCGGAAGGAAAACTGCGTGGCGACGTGGACTTCGAATCGGCGAAGGAGCGCGCCGGCTGGATCACGCCGGTGCCCGGCGGCGTGGGGCCGATGACCATCGCCATGTTGCTGGCGAACACGCTGATCGCGGCGGAGCTGCAGGACGCTAACGGGGCGTGAAACTACTGTTCTCGGAGGGAGCGATAGGCAGTCTCCTTCATGCCGATGGTCGCTGCGCCGGCAATCACGGTCATCACGGTGACCAGACAGCCCACCGCGACTAGGCCTCGATTCGCCGCCAGGGATGTCGAGACCATGGGTGAGAAGCCGCCGACGAGGGCAGCGGCCAGACCGTACGGGGCGGCGATACCAGCGGCACGCACGGCCAGTGGCAGCATCTCGGGGAAGGCGGCGAATGCGCCGGCAGCCCAGGTGCACATAAGCAAAACAGCGAATAACTGGGCGACAAGTTGATGGCCTAAGGATCCGTCGAGCGAGGCCATTACCGGAATGGCGAAGAGGCCGGCGACGGCGAACAGGCGAATGGTCCACAAGCGGCCGATGCGATCAGACAAGAGGCCGAGGAAAGGCGACGCCACCAGCATGGCTGCCGACCCGATCGTGTTGACGTGTGCTGCCTGCTCCCTTGTGATCGAGGTAAACGTCGGGCCGAGTGAGGGAAGCAGGGTGGTGAACCCGTACATGACGACGAGTCCGGCGCTGCCGATGATTGCGATCCGCACAATGGCGGCGCGATGGTTGCGCCACAGGTCGGAGAAAGGTCGTCTCCTGCGCCGTTCGTCTTCGGACGCACGATCAGTCTCAGGCAATGTGCGTCGCAGCGCGAGGCCACCGAGGGCCACAAGCCCACCGACGGCGAATACGATGCGCCAGCCAAACGACTCCATTTGATCCGTATCGAGGAAGACATGGAGAACGCTGATGAGCCCAGCCACGGCGAGAGTGCCCAGGGCGACGCTACTCTGGTAGGTGGAGGCGAACAGGCCACGTCTTCCTTCGGGAGCGCTCTCGGCGAGATAGGTCGCGCTGCCACCCAGTTCGGGACCGAGCGCGAATCCCTGCACGAGGCGCAGGACGACGAGCAGCAGGGGCGCCAGCAATCCAATGCTCGCATAGACCGGCAGCAGCGCCATGCCGAAGGAAGCAGCGACCATCAGCGTGACGGAGACTAGCAGTCCGGAACGACGGCCGTGCCGATCGGTGAACCTGCCCAGCACGACCGCGCCGATCGGTCGCGCCAGCGATCCCACGGCGAATACCGCAAATGACGAAAGCAACACTGCTGTAGGGCTTTGGTTGGCAAAGAACTGCTGCCCGAAGTACGGCACGAGTAACGCGTATGCCATCCAGTCGTAGAACTCGATGGCGTTTCCTGCATTGACGCCGAGCAGCACACGAGTCAATCCGAGGGCGCGAGTGGACGATGACGGCACGTGGAAGACCTTGTTGAAGCGGAGTCGAGGATGGTTAGGACAGGCAACCCTATCGGTACGTCCGACTGGTTACCACGGATCGACGCGGAAAAGCACCTTTGCCAAGGGTAGCACTGGTCCAAGTTGCGGCCCGCATTCGAGTCCCGGGTGCCCGGAATGGGTCCGAACTGGGACGGTCGCCCGTGGGGCCGAGTGCGGCCATTTGCGGAAGTTGAGCCCCACGGCAGGAATTTCCCGAAAGCCGCCATCCGCGATCTATGTGCAAATTTAGGGCCGTCCGTCTCTTTGGCGGGGTTGATCCAAGACAAGGCCGAATGGCGGTATTACCGGCAAAATCCTCTACCGGTAGCGGCAGACCCCGGGGAGAGGGATCGCGCTTTTTTCCCATGCAGCCTGGCTCTGGTATCGCTCGCGAATGTGAGGCAATGTGGCTACGCCGACGCTTGATCAATATCTGAAGATCGACAAGTACCACGCTCCGCAATGGCTGGGCGACCGTGCCAAGAGGCGGTTCCATGTGATGGTCAAGCCCGCCGGCTCGGCGTGCAACCTCGACTGCACGTACTGCTTTTACCTGAGCAAGCAGACGCTGTCTGGCGGTCCCGGCGGCGGGCACATGGACGACGAGGTACTCGAGCGCTTCGTGCGTGACTACATCCAGAGTGTGACGACAGACGAGGTTGTATTTTCGTGGCAAGGGGGTGAACCCACGCTGCTCGGAGTCGAGTTCTTCCGCAAGGTCGTGGCGTTGCAGCGGAAGCATGCGAAGCCGGGACAGCGGATCGAGAACGACCTGCAAACAAATGGCACGCTGCTGGACGAGGACTGGGCGCAGTTCTTGAAGGAGCATCGCTTCCTCGTCGGACTTTCCATCGACGGTCCCAGGGACATTCACGACAAATACCGGATCACCAAGCGCGGCGCGCCGACGTTCGACACCGTGTACGCGGCGGCAAAGATGTTGCAACGCTTCGGGGTGCCGTTCAACACGCTGACGTGCGTCAACCGCTACAACGCGTCGCGGCCGCTCGACGTATATCGCTTCCTGCGCCGCGAGCTTGGGCTCGACCTACCTGCAGTTCATCCCAATCGTCGAACCGAAGGACTTCGAGACCACGGCGCCGCAGAAGTGGGACCCGGCGCGGTTGCCGGTGGTCGGCACGCCGCAGGCGAAGCCGGACCATCCGGACTCGGTGGTGACGCCATGGTCCGTCGACCCCGACGAGTACGGCTACTTCCTCTCGAAGATCTGGGACGAGTGGCTCGCGCGCGACTACGGCAAGGTCATGGTGACGTTCTGCGAAACGCTGGTCGTCCAGCACATGGGCATGCCGGCGCAGAATTGCATCCAGAGCGAGTTCTGCGGCAAAGGGGTCGCCATCGAGCACGACGGCAGCGTCTATGCCTGCGACCACTACGTCTATCCGGAATACCGGTTGGGGAACGTCAAACAGAAGTCGTTGGGCGACATGGTGTTCTCGCCCACGCAGGTGAAGTTTGCGTACGCCAAGTCCGACACGCTGCCCGCCTACTGCAAGCAGTGCGCGTTTCTTCGCGACTGCTGGGGCGAGTGCCCGAAGAACCGGCTGGTGCGTGCGCCGGACGGGGAGCCCGGCCTGAACTACCTGTGCCCGGGACTCAAGAAATTCTTCGCGCACGCGGCGCCGGCCGCGGAAAAGCTGGCGGCAAGATTGCGCGCGGCCCCCGGTTTGCCGCGGCCGAGAATGTGAGCCTCGGCAGACGCGAGGGTCGCCAGGATGCTGGTTCCCGGTTCCGGTATCGATTTCGTTCCGCTGACATGGCGCGCTGCTGCAGGGATACTGCGCCATGAACTGGATCACCGTGACATGGCCGATGGTAGCCGCTGCGTGCCTCACCCTCGGCCTGATCGAACTGCGCATCGGCATCGGCCAGCGCCCGCGGGCGCCCCGCCTCCTATTCGCACTGAGCGCGTTCGCGGTCGCTGCCATCGCCGGGCTGGAGTTGGCGTTGCTGCGGGCCGATACCCTCGCCCAATGGTGGCCCGTCATGCGCGGGCTGGACATTGCCGTCGGCGTCATGCTCGTGTCGCTCGCGGCGTTTGTCTGGGTTTACTTCGGCACGGGCAATAAGTGGCTCGCATGGCTGGTGCCCTGTCTCTATGTCGCCGGCTTGATGTTCGACTATCTTCCCGGGGGTGGCATGACCTACGAGAAGGTTACGGGCTTCAGGACGGTCACGACATTTGGGGGCGTTACCTTCAACGTGGCGGAAGGGGTGCCCAACCCTTGGAACGCGCTTCCGTATCTTGCGGTCCTGGCGCTGATCGTGTTCGTTGGGGATGCCTCTGTCCGCTTGTGGCGCCGGGGCGGCCACCGGCGTGCAGCAGTCGTCGGGGGCGCCGTGGTTTTCTTCCTTATCGCGGCAGGTGGCCATTCCGCGTTGGTCGAAGCGGGGATCGTCGAGACGCCCTATCTGATCAGCTGGTGTTACCTGGCTATTCTGTTGGCGATGGCCAGCGAGTTGAACGCCGACGTGTTGGCGGCGGCGCAGCTTTCACGCAAGCTGCAGGAAAGCGAGAGCCGCATGCAACTTGCGGGCACTGCGGCCAGCCTTGGAATGTGGACTTGGGACATCGCCCGCGACTCGGTATGGGCCACGAATCAGGCACGCGCGCTGCTTGGCTTCTCGGCCACGGAGCCGCTCAGTCTGGCGCGAGTCCTGGGCGCATCGCATGCGGAGGATCGCGGTACCGTCGAACAGGCTATCAGAGAAGCTGCCGCGGGAAACACCCAACTCGACCTTGAGTACCGGGTAGTGGACCCGGACGGAGGCATTCGCTGGGTGGCGTTGCGCGGACACGCGGAGACCGGCGGTGTGCGCCTGCTCGGTGTCGTCATCGACACCACCGAGCGCAAGGTCGCGGAGCTGCAGGCTGCGAACGACCGGCTCGCCCTGCAGCACATGACCCGGGTGTCGCTGCTGGGGCAGCTTTCCGCCTCGATTGCCCATCAGCTGAACCAACCTCTCGCCGCCATCCTCGGCAATGCCGAAGCGGCGCAGAAGATGCTCGGACGCGAGAACGTAGATCATGTTGAGTTGCGCGAAATCTGCAACGACATTGTCAGCGAGGACATCCGGGCGTCGCAAGTCATTCGACGGCTGCGCGATCTGTACAAACGCGGCGAGCCGAAGATAGAGCGGATCAATCTGAACGAGCTTGCCCTTGAGACGCTCGACCTTGTGCGCAACGAGTTACTTAATCGACATGTGGCGTTTGACACCGAATTCGCGTCGATGCTGCCGGACATTGAGGGCGACGCGGTGCAGCTGCAGCAAGTCGTGCTCAACCTCGTACTCAATGCCGCGGACGCGATGAGAACGACCGTCGTGGAAGAACGCAAGCTCACGATACGCACGGAGATGGACGCTACCCATGTACGATTGTGCGTTGTCGATCATGGACAAGGTATCGCCGCGACCGACCTGAAGCGCGTGTTCGACGCCTTCTGGACCACCAAGGCGGGCGGGATGGGCATGGGTCTCGCGCTTTGCGAATCCATCACTGCCGCGCATCACGGTAGCATCGCAGCGGCAAACAATGCTGGCGGCGGCGCCACCTTTTGCGTAACGTTGCCGATAGGGCGAATCCCGTGAACGAGACCGGTGCAGCGAAGACCATCTTCCTGGTCGACGATAACCCAGCGGTGTTGAAGGCGCTGTCGCGCGTGCTGCGGGAAGAAGGCTGGGCGGTCGAGGTTTTCGCTTCGGCGGAAGCGTTCCTCGCGCGGAGCGAACGGCCCGACGTGGCATGCCTCGTGCTCGATGTATCGATGCCGGGCCTTGACGGCCTTGAGTTGCAGCAACGACTGATTGCAGCGGGAGAGTCGTTCCCCATTGTCTTTGTCAGCGGGCACGGCGACATTCCGATGTCGGTCAGGGCGATCAAAGCCGGGGCATCCGACTTCCTCACCAAGCCGGTAAGGGCACAAGCGCTCGTGGTAGCGATACACGCGGCCATCGAGGAATATCAGTCGCAACGGGACGTAGTGGCAGATACCGAGGTGGTTCGGCAGCGTTTCGCCAGCCTTACGCTGCGAGAGCGCGAAGTACTGGCGGCCGTAACGGCGGGCCGGCGCAGCAAAGAGATCGCGTTCGACCTTGGCATTGTCGAGCAAACGGTCAAGTTCCATCGCGCGCGCATCATGGAACGGATGCACGCAGCAAACGTCGCCGAACTGATGCACATGGCCGCGCGGCTCGGAATTGCGACTCCAAGCTCAACGACTGATGCCGCCGCTCCTTTGGATACGCGTGCGCGGAAACACTTAGGTGACGGCGCTATTGCGCCTGCCACTACACCAAAGGCTAGTTCCTAGTCGTCTTCCATCGCGTTAACCTTCGCCGTATGGCGCACGGTGAGCCCTGTATTGCTATTGTCGACGATGAGGCGCCCGTCCGCGTTGCCCTAAGACGCTTGTTGCGCCTGGCTGACTACGAGGTCGAAGCCTTTGGCTCCGGTGAGGAGTTTCTGGCGTCTCTCGACATGCGGTGCCCGGCGTGCGCGATTCTTGACGTGCATTTGCCCGGACTTTCCGGTCTCGAAGTGCAGGCGCGCTTGCGCGCCGCGCATCCTAAGATTCCCGTTGTTTTCATCACTGCCAGTGACGACAGGGCGCTGGAAGATGCGGCACGCGGGTCGGGCGGGGTGCGGCTCTTGCGCAAGCCGTTTTCCAGCGACCAACTGCTCGAAGCGGTCGGTATTGCACTCCATGGCGATTCACCGGGCGCGCCAAAGGACCCACCCTAAGGGATTTCCATTGTCGCCTGCACCATCTATACCAAAGACTAGTTCCCGGGGCCGACGACCGGCTGTATAACACAACGGTCGGATTGGCGTGGCGGTGCCGCTGCTTGGCTATGGCGCTAGTTGGGCTTAGTTCGAACTTAACATTCCGTACGGGAGAGAATTCATGACTCTGCGCAAGTTGGTTTCCGCGTCTATGGCCGGCCTTGCGGTCGCGCTGTACGCCGTGTCGCCGGCGTCGGCGCAGGCGCCGGCCAAGAAGCCCAACATCGTGTTCATCATGGGCGATGACATCGGCTGGATGCAGCCCAGCATCTACCATCAAGGGCTGATGGTGGGCGAGACGCCCAACATCGACCGAATCGGGCAGGAAGGCGCCAAGTTCATGACGTATTACGCCGAGCAGAGCTGCACGGCCGGGCGCAACGCCTTCTTCACCGGTATGCACCCGCTGCGCACGGGCATGATTCCGCCGCAACTGCCGGGCAGCCCGTCCTGGCTGCGTCCGGGCACACCGGCGGTGGCCAAGTTCCTGCTGGACCTCGGTTACACCACTGGCGAATTCGGCAAGAACCACCTCGGCGACCATTTCGAGGCGCTTCCGACCTCGCACGGCTTTCAGGAATTCTGGGGCTACCTATATCACCTCGATGCCATGCAGGGCGTGAGCTTTGTCGACATCAACAAGACTCCGCTGGTGCAGGGCATCGCGCCGCCGTGCAAGAACACTCCGATCACGGGATTGCCCGAGGTACCTGGCGCCATCGATCCGAGAACAGGCACTTGCCTGACCCCGCCGCGTCCTGTCATCTGGTGCACGTCCAGCGATGGCACGCAGAAGAACACGACCTGCAAGGACGAGGGTCCATTGACGCTGGATCGTTCGAGAACCGTCGACGAGGAAATCTCGGCGAAGGTCATCGACTTCCTTGACCGTAACGACCCCAAGAAGACCAACAAGCCGTTCTTCGTCTGGTACAACCCGGCGCGCATGCACATCACGACCATGCTGTCGCCGAAGTACGAGGCCATGGTGGGCGAACCCGGGGGCAAGGATTGGGGCACCAACGAAGCCGGCATGAAGCAGATGGACGACAACATCGGCTATGTCATCAAGAAGCTTGAGGACATGGGCCAGTTGGACAACACCATCATCGTCTTCACCACCGACAACGGTGCCGAGAACATCACCTTTCCGGACGGCGGCACCACCCCTTCAAAGGCGGCAAGTTGACCACTTGGGAAGGCGGTATGCGTGCTCCGCTGCTCGTGCGCTGGCCGGGCGTCATCAAGCCGGGCACGATCAAGAATGAGATGTTCGCATCGCTCGACTGGCTGCCGACCCTGGTCGACATCGCCGGCGGCCTGAAAGGCAACGCGCTGAACGAACAGATCATGGCGGGCAAGTACCCCGGCATCGTCAAGACCAAGCTCGACGGCGTCGACCAGACCGACTACCTCACCGGCAAATCGGAGAAGTCGGCGCGTGAAGTGTTCTTCTACTACACCGGCTCGCAACCGTCGGCGGTGCGCTACAAGAACTGGAAGATGTACTACACGATCGTGCCGGATACCGGGACCGGCGGGCTGTTTGGAGCTGTCAGCTTTCACTGGACCCAGCTCCTTAATCTCAAGCGCGACCCCTTCGAGCAGACGGTCGGCGATGATGCGAAGTCCCTGCTGGGTTACGGCGGTGCGCTTGGCTCACCCGGCAACGCGTACATCTACAACTGGAACATGCTGCCGATAGGGCAGCTGCTCTGGGAGAAGGAGTTGATGTCGTACAAGGAGTTTCCGGCGATGCAGGCACCGGAGACCTACAACCTCGACGGAATCCTCAAGGCCATGCAGCAGAGCGGCCACAATGGGCACGATTGAGTCGAGAGGCTGACGACCTGCGATAACTGAGCGGGCGATCCGAGAGGGTCGCCCGCTTTACTTCCAAAACGAGACAGACATGAAGATGAATTCAAGATACGCAAATGCTGTTCGAGTTCTTGCACTTGGCGCGCTGCTCGCCCTCGGCAACCACGTACAGGCGCAAACCGACCCGCTGCCCTCGTGGAACGACGGCGCCGCGAAGAAAGCCATTGTCGAGTTTGTGCAGGCAACTACGACGCAGGGTAGCCCACAGTTCGTTCCGCCGGCCGAGCGCATCGCCACCTTCGACCAGGACGGCACGCTGTGGGTCGAACATCCGATGTACTCGCAGGTGATGTACATCCTTGAGAGTGTGCCGGCGCTGGTCAAGGCGAAGCCCGAACTGGCCAAGGTCGCGCCGTTCTCGACGGTGCTGGAGGTACTGAAAGGCGACCGGGCAGCGATTTCCAAGCTGACCATGCCCGATCTCGAAAAGCTGGCGGCGGCCACGCTGACCGGCATGCCCGTGGCGACATTCCAAGCAGAAGCCAAGAAGTGGCTGGCCGAAGCGAAGGACCCGCGCTGGAAGAAGCCTTACACAGAATTGACGTACCTGCCGATGCAGGAAGTCCTGAAGTATCTGCGCGCCAACGGCTACAAGACCTACATCGTCACCGGCGGTGGACAGGACTTTGTGCGCGTGTACTCCGATGCCACCTACGGCATCCCGCCCGAACAGGTGATCGGCACTGCCGGCGGGACGAAGTACGGCTACGGCAAGGACGGCAAGCCGTATCTGACCAAGGAACCCAAGCTGATGCTTAACGATAACAACGCCGGGAAGCCGGAAGGCATTCACCTGATGATCGGCCGCCGACCGTACGCGGCGTTCGGCAACTCGACGGGCGACCGGCAAATGCTGGAGTACACGAAGACCGGCGACGGCGCGCGGCTGTCGATGCTCGTGCTCCACGACGATGCGAAGCGCGAGTACGCCTACGGTCCGGCGAAGGGACTACCTGACTCAAAGGTCGGCACGTTCCCGCAGTCGTTGTACGACGAGGCGATGAAGCAGGGTTGGATCGTGATCAGCATGAAGGATGACTGGAAGCGCATCTTCTCGTTTGAGTAATCCGCACCCGCAGCCGCCTGCAACGTGGTGAAGCCCGTTTTCGGTGCGAACTGGCTAACCGTGCGCAGGTTCAGTTCATGTTTCCAAAATGACAACAGGACAAGTGACGATGGACGCGGAGTATCGAGCCGGGATTCGAGTTGTTGGAGCGGGCGCACTCGCCGTATTTGTGTTGCTCAGTGGATGCGCCGCGCCCGGTTCGGGCACCAACTCGACGGACGCGGGAACCGCTGGCACCGTCGCGTCCGAAGCGACGGTCGCCAATGTGCGACGGGTCGGATTCCTGACCGACTATTCGCGGCTCAAACCGATGCCAGGCGGTGGTGGATTGCTGTGTTGGCGCAGCACGGGCGTGGATTGGAAGCAGTACACAAAGGTGATGTTCGAGCGCATCCAGGTCTATCTCAAACCGGGGTCGTCACAGTCCGTCGACCCGACCGACCTCAAGATGCTGATCGATTACTTCCATAGCGATTTGGTCAAAGCGATCCAGCCGGAAGCGCAAGTCGTCAACGCCACGGGACCAGGCGTGCTCCGGGTGCGGATTGCGCTCACCGATTTGGTCCCGACCAATACGGCGCTAAGCCTCGCGGGTACGGCGGCGCCGTACGGTTTCGTCGCCGAGATCGGCGCCGGTGCGGCGACCGGCAAACCGGCAGGCTCGACGCCGTATCTGGGTCAGACCGGCATGGAGGTGCAGTTTCGCGATGGCGCCTCCGGACAACTTGTGGCGGAGTGCGCCGACAGGGAGATCGGGCTCAAGTACGCCGCCGACATGAATGCCGGCGCTGCAGGCGCCGCCGAGAACTGGGTGAACGGCTACATGGATTCGTTCACTCAATGGACCTACGCCAAGACAGCGTTCGACAAATGGGCGAGCGAATTTGCCCAACGGTTGCGTGCCTTGCGCAATCAATGAGCGCAGTCCGAAGGATGCAATGCGACATTCAGCGATCTCTACCAACGCGGCCGACGGTACGCACGTCACGGACAGCTGTGTCGAGCACAAAATCGAGGAGTCATGTTATGCGATTGCAAAAATGGTTGTTCGGAGTAACTGCCGGCATTGGACTTGCATTGGGAATGGCTTCGCCGGCGCTCGCACAGACCCCGGCCAAGAAGCCAAATATCCTCGTGATCTGGGGTGACGACATCGGCCGCGACAACATCAGCGCCTACAGCATGGGCATCATGGGCTATCACACGCCCAATATCGACCGCATCGCGAAGGAGGGGGCGATCTTCACCGACTCCTACGCGCAGCAGAGCTGCACGGCGGGCCGAGCGTCGTTCATTCTCGGCGAGCATCCGTTCCGGACGGGATTGCTCACCATCGGTATGCCGGGTTCGCCGCAAGGCATTCCCGACTGGGCGCCGACCATCGCCGACCTGCTGAAGGCGCAAGGCTATTCGACCGGCCAGTTCGGCAAGAATCACCTCGGCGACCGCGATTCGCACCTGCCGACCATGCACGGCTTCGACGAGTTCCTCGGCAACCTTTATCACCTCAATGCCGAGGAAGAGCCGGAGACCTACTACTACCCGAAAGACCCCGAGTTCAGGAAGAAGTACGGCCCGCGCGGCGTGCTGCATACATGGTCGGACGGCAAGGGTGGGCAGAAGATCGAGGACACCGGTCCATTGAACCGTGCGCGGATGCCGACCGTCGATCTTGAGATCTACGACGCTGCGAACAAGTTCATGGACACGCAGGTGAAGGCGCAGAAGCCGTTCTTCATCTGGTTCAACACCACGCGGATGCACGTCTGGACGCATCTGAAGCCGTCGGCCGTCGGGCGCACCGGGATCGGGCTCTATCCCGACGGCATGGTGGAGCACGACGACATGGTGGGCGGGTTGCTCAAGCGGCTCGATGAACTCGGCATCGCCGAAAACACCATCGTCGTGTACGGCACCGACAACGGTGCCGAGACCGGAACCTGGCCGGACGGCGGAACGATGCCCTTCCACGGCGAAAAGGGCACCACCTACGAGGGCGGCTTCCGCGTGCCGATGATCGTGCGCTGGCCGGGCGTGATCAAGCCGGGCACCATCGTCAACGAGATCTTCTCGCAGGAGGACTGGCTGCCGACGCTGCTGGCGGCTGCCGGCGAGCCGAACATCGTCGAGAAGTTGAAGACGGGCTACCCGGCCAACGGCAAGACGTGGAAAGTCCACCTCGACGGCTACAACTTCCTGCCGTACTTCAAGGGCGAGACCAAGAAGGGTCCGCGCGAGGAGATCTTCTACTTCGGGCAGGGCGGCGAGCTGAATGCCGTTCGTTGGAACGACTGGAAAGCGAGCTTCGCGGTGCAGGACGGCAATATTGCGACCGCCACCCGCGACGTGCCGGGTTGGCCGGTGCTGGTCAATCTCCGCGCCGACCCCTACGAGAAAGCGCCGCACGAATCCGGGCTCTACTTGCGCTGGTATGCCGACAACATCTGGCTGTTCGTGCCGGTGCAGGAAAAGCTCAAGGCGTTTCTGTCGACGCTGCCAGAGTATCCGTTCCAGCAGGGCAGCAGCCTGAACGCGGCGGGCATCAACTACAACTCGCTGCAGGCGCTGCAGGCCATGAAGCGGCTGAAGGAGCTGGAGACCATTTCCGCGCCGACCAACTGATCTGGGGGCGCACACGCGATGGGACCGAAAGTCCATAGTGTGCGCCCTTGTTATCTCGGATACGTTCGCGTAACAAATCCGGCGCATTACGCGAGGAGCAAAGACATGCTCGGCTTCGAACTTGATTTCTGGGACTACGCGACGTTCGCGACGGCTGCCGCGGCCGGCGCCTCGGTCATGCTGCTTTATATCTGGCTCGCCGGACTGCCGGGACGCATTGCGATAGCACGTAATCACCCAGACGCCGAAGCGGTCAAGCTCATGGGTTGGGCAGGGCTGCTGCCGACGGTATTGCCATGGATTCAGGCATTCATCTGGGCGTTCAAGCCCACCGACATCGTCGACATCCGGCGCTTCCCGAAGGACGAGGCCCGCGCCATCGACGAAGACATCGCGCGACTTAAGGATGATCCACGCATGCACGGTAAGCACGCCAACGCGACGGATCTTGCGATGCCGGTGGGCGATGCGCCGGTGCCTCCGGCACGCTCCGGCAACGGCACGAAGACCTGACCGGGACGCCGCATGCTGCTGGGATTTGTCCTGCTGTTCGGCTACGCCTTCGTGGTCTGGCTGGTCTTCTTCAAATTTCGCTGGCTCAAGTTCAGCATTGCCTGGGGCTTCTTCTCCACGTTCTTCGCCGTACACCTGCTGCTCATTTTCCTGATCGGCTTGCGCTTCGTCACGCCGCTGGCGACGGAGGCCCGGGTCATCCAGCACACCATCCAGCTCGTGCCCCGGCTGCCCGAGCCGACGCTGGTCACTGCGGTCCTAGTCGAGCCGAATGTGCCGGTGAAGAAGGGGCAGCCGCTGTTCCAGTTCGACCGCCGTCCCTACGAATACAAGGTTCGGCAGCTCGAAGCCCAGCTCGCCAAGGCGAAGCAGGACGTGCTGGTGCTCAAGGCCGACACTCAGATCAATGCACAAAAGATCGCGCGGCTGACGGCCGATCTCGAATTCGCCAGGTACCAGCAGAAGCTCTCGGCCGACCTGGCCAGGCAAGGTGCCGGCCCGGAGGAGGACGCGCAGAAGTGGATGGCACAGGTGGCCGCCGACGATGCCGCGATCAAGGAAGCGCAGGCCGAGGAGGCGCGCGCGCGCCTGCGCTATACCTCCGAGATCGGCGGCGTCAACACTACTGTGGCGGCGATTCAGGCCGAACTCGACCAGGCGAATTATTACCTTGCCAACACGCTAATGGTGGCGCCCGAGGACGGTTACATCATCAACCTGCAGGTGCGTCCGGGCATGGTGTCCGGCGACATCCGGTACGGTGCCATCGCCTCGTTCATCGCCGACGCCGACCGCTACCTGCTGGCCAACTACTTTCAGGAGAACCTCAAGTATGTGAAGCCCGGACAGACGGTGGAGGTCGCGCTCGATCTCTATCCGGGCCAGATCTTCACCGGCAAGGTCGAGGCGATCTGGCAGGGCAGCGGGGCGGGGCAGATGCTGCCGAGCGGCACACTGCCGAGCTTCAACTACGTGCCGACCGAAATTCCACAGGGACAGTTCGTCGTGGCGATTCGCCTCGATGGCGCGGATCAGTCGAAGTATCCCATCGGCACCCAGGGCCGGGCGGCGATCTACACCAATCCGAACAGCGCGTTCGTGGTCCTGCGCAAGATCGGCATCCGCGGCTACACATGGCTCAACTTCATCTATCCGTTCTCGGGTTGAGGCGCGTCGCCGTCGTCGTCGCCGCGGCAGCAGCGCTGGCCGGCTGCGCGCTGAAGCCGCCGCTCACCCATGACGAGGTGGTCGGTCAGGCGCTGCCCGTGGGAACGCGCATCCCGCCAGCGTGGAAGGCGGCCCCGGCCCCGAACCCGGTCGTGAATGATTGGCTGCAATCGTTGAACGACCCGGCACTGGACGCGCTCGTTGCCGAGGCCATCGCCAACAATCTCGACCTGCGCATCGCCGCGGCCAAAGTCGCCATTGCACAACAGTCGGTGATCGTTGTGGGGTCGCAGCTCCTGCCGCAGGTCGGCGCCGTGCTGGGCGCAAGGGCGACGAACGACGAGGATCACAGTGGCACGTCCGACAGCACCATCGCGTATGCCGGCGTCGCATGGGAGCTGGACGTATGGGGACGGCTGCGCGCGCAGCGCGCGTCGTCCGAGGCGAGCTACGAGGCGGTGGCGCTCGATTACGCGTATGCGCGGCAGTCACTCGCGGCGACAACGGCGAAGCTCTGGTACCTCACCATCGAGACTCGTCGATTGGTGGCGCTTTCGGAGCAGGCTGTGGCGATCTACCGCCAGCTTCTGGCGCTGGTGCAAATTCGACGTTCCGCGGGCAAGGACTCGGATCTCGATGTGGTCGATGTCCGGGCGAAGCTGGAGACGGCGCAAAGCGAGGTCGAGCGGGCACGGGAACGGTATGGCGAGGCGCGCCGCGGCCTCGAAGTACTGCTCGGACGCTACCCTGCCGCCGAGATCGAGGTGGCGGCCGCCTATCCTGCGCTGCCCGCGCTGCCGGCCGCCGGGGTGCCGTCTACCCTGCTCGAACGCCGACCCGATCTCGTGGCGGCCGAGCGCGAAGTGCTGGCGGCGTTCCGCACCGAAGAGGCGGCGGAGCTTGCGCTGCTGCCCGAGTTCTCGTTCTCTCTACTGGGCGGGCGGCTGGGCGACCAGGTGATGAACCTGCTGCGCCTCAATCCCTGGCTGGCGTCGGCTGGCATCGGCGTCTCGATCCCGATCTACGAAGGCGGCGCGCTGCGCGCCAAGGTCGAGATCGCTACCGCGCAGCAGGCGCAGGCCGTGGCGCGCTACGGAGCGGTCGTGCTGACCGCATTTCGCGAAGTCGAGACCAGCGTGGCGAACGAGCGACTCCTCGCGCTGCAACTGCCGCTGGATCAGAAGGCCCTCGACGACCGCATGGAAGCCGTGCGGATCGCGACGATCCAGTACAAGGCGGGCCGGCGCGACCTGCTGTGGGTGGCCCAGCTCCAATCCGCTGCTTTGGCGACCGAAGCGGACCTCATCAAGGTGCAAAGCGCGCAGCGTGTCAACCGGGTGCGGTTGCATCAGGTGCTGGGTGGAAGCTTCGATGCCGCACCGGCCGTGACCATGCCGGAACCTGTGGCCCGCGGAAGCGAATGAGCCGTGGCGATTCTTGAAGACGATTCGCTCGGCGCTCACCACGCTGCCTGTCTTCGCGAAGTTCGCCGCGGCCGTGGTGCTGGTTCTCGTGGTGCCGCGCATTGCGAAGCGATACAAGCTGCCGCCCGAGGTGGGCCTCATACTCAGCGGGGTCCTGTTCGGACCGCATGTGCTCGATCTCTTCGGCGAGCACCGGCCCATCGTGGAGTTCTTCGGCGACCTCGGGAAACTGCTGCTGATGTTCTTCGCCGGCTTGGAAATCGATCTGGCGCTGTTCCGAAAGGCACGGGTCCGCTCGGTCAGCTTCGGCATCCTAACGACCACACTGCCGCTGTTGCTGGGCACGCTCGTGGGCCTGTGGCTCGGCTACGGGCTTGTTCCGGCCATCGTTATCGGCTCGCTCCTCGCGTCGCATACGTTGCTGGGTAGCGCAATCGTCCGGCGGTTAGGCGCAACGAACCTAGAACCGATAACGATCACCATCGGGGCCACGGTATTGTCCGACACGCTCTCGCTGGTGGTGTTCGCCATCTGCGTGTCCACTTTCGTGTCCGGCTTCTCCGTTTCGGCGCTCGCCATCCAGCTCGTGGAGATCGCGGTGTTCGTACCGCTCGTTCTGGTCGGCCTGAGCCGGTTGGGCGTCAGGGTGCTGAAGACGGTGGAAGACGAGGAGGATACGTATTTTCTATTCGTTCTCGGGATGCTTGCCGCATCCGCGGTGCTGGCGCAATTGGTCAACTTGCCGGGAATTGTTGGTGCCTTCCTCGCCGGTCTCGCCGTCAACGCTGCGGTACGACAGAAGCCAGCGACGGCTAAGCTCGAATTCTTTGGGCGCTCGCTATTCATCCCGGTGTTCTTCATCGGCACCGGGTTCTTCATCGATCCGCCATTATTCGTCCAAAGCATCATCGACAACTTTCCGGGCGTCGTAGCGATCATCGCGGCCTTACTCACCGGCAAATGGATCGCCGCGCAGGTAGCGGGCCGGCTGTTCCGCTATTCATCGGCGGCGCGGATGACCATGTGGTCGCTGACACTGCCGCAAGTAGCAGCGACGCTGGCAGCGACGCTGGTCGCGTTCCATACCCTCAATCAATCCGGGGAGCGGCTGCTCGATGAACAGAATGCTCAACGTGGTCCTGGTGCTCGTGCTGACCACTTCGGTTCTCGGCCCTGTTCTCACGCAGAGATTCGCACCGCGGCTGGTAGCCGAGCATCCAGTGGACGGAGTCGGGGCCAAAGCGGATACATCGCGAATGGTGGTGCGACCTGATGGGCAGCTTTAGAACCGAATCGACCTGTCGCGTCCGGTGGATGGCCGCTAAAATGGCGCCGCAGAAAACATTCCCGATATAGCAGTAACCGAATCGTGACAAGGCGGAATTCCGTTCCGCCGCGCGTAAGCGAATGACAGGAGTGTAATCAATGAAATCAGGAACGATGTTTGACCTCGGCTGCGCCATTATCGCAGTCACGTTGTTCACCGCCCTGCCGGCGCTGGCGCAAGAGAAGAAGCCCAACGTCGTGTTCATTCTTGCCGACAACGTCGGCTACGGCGACCTGGGTCCCTACGGCGGCGGCGTTTTGCGCGGTGCGCCGACACCCCGCATCGACCAGCTCGCCCGCGAGGGTCTGCGCCTGACGCAATATCTGGTCGAGCCTGGATGCACTCCGTCGCGCGCGGCGCTGATGACCGGGCAATACTCGATCCGCAACGGCCTGTCGCTGATCATCGTGCCGGGCAGCGAGAGCACGCTGTCGAAACGTGCTGTCACGATGGGCGAGTTGTTCAAGAGCGCAGGCTATGCCACGGCGATCTTCGGCAAGTGGCACCTCGGCGCTGAACCGCAGAGCCTGCCGACGGCCCACGGCTTCGACGAGTTCTACGGCATTCCGCCCGACATCTCGTGGGACTCGTCGACCTACGTCGACACGATCACGCTGACACACTCGATCAACGCGCCGCCCGATGTACTGCTGGCAAAGGGGCCGCAAATCGTCGAGGCCGTCGCCGAAGGACCATTGCGCACGGTCAAGCCGTTTACGCGGGAGGTGCGGGCCGAGATAGACACCGAACTGGTGGCGAAGTCCATCGACTTCATGAAGCGACAGAAAGCGGCCGGCAAGCCCTTCTTCCTCTACCTGCCGTTCTCAATGGGACATTTTCCGAATCTCCCGTCAAAGCAGTTCGCGGGCAAGTCGCGAATTGGCCAGTACGGTGACAAGCTGATGGAGGGTGATTTCCACGTCGGCCAGATCCTTGACGCGTTGAAAGAACTCGGCGTCGATGACGACACGCTCATTGTCTTCGCCTCGGACAATGGGCCGCAAGGCGAGACCGCCCGCGAGATGGGCAATCAGGGGACACCGGACATGGGCAACTCCGGTCCCTTCCGCGGCGAGCTGGGTGAAGCCACCGAGGGCTCGATCCGAACCTTCTGTATCGTTCGCTGGCCGGGCAAGGTCAAGCCGGGCACCGATTCCTATGCGATGTTCTCGACCATGGATTTCTTCCCGACCTTCGCCCACCTCATCGGCAGCAAGGTGCCCACGGACCGACCCATCGACGGCATCGACCAGACCGACGTGCTCCTCGGCAAGAGCGAGACCGGTAATCGCGACAGCCTGTTGACATTCATCGGCGCGGATATGGTGGCGGTGCGGTGGAAGCAATGGCGCATGTACCTCACCGATGTCCACCCGAGCGGAATCGGACCGCAACGTCAGCCGGGCATGTTCTCGGCCAGCGCGCCCATGGCCGGTTACCCGAAGATCTATAACATCGAAATGGACCCGCACGAAGATCTCGTGGTTGCAGCACTGTTTGGCTGGGTGGCGGGACCCGCCTTCAAGGTTGTCGACGAGTACCTGGAGTCGGTCAAGAAGTATCCGAATCCACCTGCACCCAACCTGACACAGATCCGCACGGGTGGCGGCTGAGTTGCCTCACGCGAACTCGGGAATGAATAGCGGCGGACGCATAACCGGAACTCTGTTTGCGCTATCGCTGGCGGCGGTCATGGCTACATTGCCAATGAAGGCCGACGCGGATCAGGGCGGCGTGCCGTTCTGGTTCTCAGGTCAGTTCGCGAGCCTCGCTGCGGTGCCGGCGACGCCGGGCTGGTCGCTGATCACGTCACCGTATTATTACAACGGCAGCGCCAGCAGGGATAAGACCTTCCAGATCGGCCCGACCGTGGGCGCCGGTGTGAAGTCGAACGCGCCTTTGCTGCTGTTCCAGCCGGGGTATGCAGCGGAGGAGAAAATCCTTGGTGGCCAGTCCTACGTCGGTATTGGCTGGGGCCCCGGCAGCAATCGCACTGCGGCGGACATCACGCTGTCCCAACCGGCACTCACAGCCACGCGCATCGACTCGATCACCGGTGGTACCGATCTGTATCCGTTCGCGAGCTTGGCGTGGGCCAAAGGCAACGACAACTGGATGACGTATCTCAGCGGCGATATTCCGGTGGGGGCGTATCAGGCGAGTCGTCTCTCCAACCTTGGTATCGGGCACGGCGCCGTCGACGCCGGCGGTGGCTACACATATCTTAACGACAAAACGGGGCTGGAGTTCTCCGGCGTGGCTGGCGTCACGTACAACTGGGAGAACACACACACCAACGTCAAGAACGGCGTCGATTCTCATCTCGACTGGGCGCTGTCGCAGTTCCTGTCCGAAAACTGGCAACTGGGTGTTGTCGGCTACGTGTATTACCAGTTAACCGGCGACAGCGGCAACGGCGACCGTGTCGGCGCGTTCAAGTCGCGCGTTGCATCGGCGGGCCCGGAGGTTGGCTACGTGTTCAAGTTCAACGGCGAGCCGGCGTATTTCAATCTGCGCGGCTACTGGGAGTTCTGGGCGCAGAATCGCCTCGAAGGCTACGCGCTCTTCGCCACGCTCAGTATTCCGCTTGGAAGTGCCAACAAATAGCGCGGCAAGGACGGTCCGCTTACCTACCGTCGAACGTCAGCTTTCCGGCACGTCGACGGACCGCTTGGGGTCGATAGCTGCCAGTCTGGCGAACGGCACTACGTGCCGACCGGACGCATTGTCGGCCATGAGCCGCCTCTCGGCCTTGCCATCCATTTCTCCGGTAAGCGGACATCGACGAGTCGAACGCGCTATGATTTGACCGCCAGCCTTCGATACCGTGAGGTCATCATGAAACGCGCACTTCCGATCTTGTTGCCTATCGTCATGTTGGCACCGCCGGCGCACGGCGCCGACAGCGCCGCCGGCAAGAAGCTCTACGACGCAAATTGCGTGCAATGCCACAACGCCAGTGTCCACACGCGGCCCGACCACAAGATCAAGTCGCTGGCGGCACTCGACAAGCAGTTGACGGGATGCAGCGCGGGTGCGCACATGAACCTGAGCGACGCGGACCGGGCGAACGTGGAGCAGTACCTGAATGAGCAGTTCTATAAGTTCCAGTGATCGCAGGGGGTTGCGCTATTCACTTGGGCTCGATGCCTGAATTGTTGATGAGCGCCGGCTACTGCAGAAAGGTCCCTACAGAGCAGACTCGTACATCAAACGGCCAGGCCATGACCGGCAGTTATAAGGCGAATCTAACTCTCTCCACCACCAGCATATTCAGCAGCCGTTCGCGGACTTCCGAGAACGGGCACAAGGAGCCGGTTGCCAGTGCCTCTCAACTGCCCGCAAACCGGTCGTTTAGCGCGCCTAGGTCCACCGCGGTAATGGGGCGGTTGGCCCCCTAGTCGCTGCGCGTTTTTGGCTAGAAGGTCAAACTGATCAATGCGGTTTGTGCCGACGATTGCGGGGTCCGCCGAATATCGCCATACTTCATAAAATTTGCTTCCAATGCGATGGATTCGCAATTGAGTGAGGGCGCGGGTGCCGTATTGCCTTCAATAACGGTACGAAACTCGCGGCACATTTCCTCACTGAAAACAGCGCCATGGCGGAGCCGATCTCGAAAAATCATAACCCTGTATGAAGCTCTTGCGCGGGACCTCGCGTAGCCTCATTGCGCGCATGCGTGCGGCTTTTGCCCTGCGTGCTTTTCACGTTGTTGTTCGCGCTTGGCGCCGAGGCCGCAGGTCCCAAGCGTGTGCTTATCCTTCACTCTTTTAGTCGCGACTTCGCGCCGTACGACGCAATCGCGTCCACCTTTCGCACCGATCTCGCGCGGCGCTCCACCGAGCCGCTCACGTTCGTTGAAGTCAACCTCGACTTCAGGCGCGTAGCCAATGAGAAGGAAGAGCGCGCATACGTCGAATTCCTAAACGCTCGGTCCGACGACGGCCCACCGGATGTCGTGGTAACGCTTGGCCCCCCCGCTGCTCGGTTCTACGTACGGCACCGGGCGGAACTATTCGCCAATGCGCCGCTCGTCATGGGTGCCCTGGACGCACGATTCTCGCAGCAGCTTCCCCTGCTGCCGGGCGATGCCGTGGTGGCCGGAAAGCTCGACCTTCCTGCGTTGGTCGGCAACATACTGCAGGTGCTGCCCGAAACCCAGACCATTGCTGTCGTGGTCGGCGCATCCGAACTCGAACGCTTCTGGCTCGGGGAACTCAAACGCGAGTTCGCATCGTTCACGAGCCGGGTCAAGTTCGAGTGGCTCAACGACCTCTCGCTTGCACAGATGCAGGAGCGAATTGCGAAGCTGCCACCGCATTCGGCGGTCTTGTACGCTCTGCTCATTGTCGATGCCGCGGGCGTTCCTCACGAGAGGCAGGACGCGCTGGCGCAGCTTCATTCCGCGGCGAACGCTCCAATCTTCGGCTTATACGAAAGCGAACTTGGCAAGGGCATCGTCGGCGGTCCTTATTCCTCGCAACGTATCCGGGGCGAGCATATCGCCACGGCGACCCTTCGCGCGCTGCACATCCCAACCGATTTTCAGCCGCAGGTCGACATCATCGGTTCCGAGGCTCCGGTGTACGACTGGCGCGAGTTAAGCCGGTGGAACATCGACAGTGGGAGGCTTCCGCCCGGCAGTGAGGTCCGGTACAAACCTCCGTCGATCTGGGAGGAGCACCAAGTCGCCGTCATCGCGACGACGACCGCGTTGCTCTTGCAGGCGGCGCTGATCACCGCGCTCCTCATCCAGCGGAGCCGACGCCGGCGGGCCGAACAAGATGCTCAGCGCCTCGGAGGGCGCATCCTGACGGCACAGGAGGATGAACGACGCAGGCTTGCGCGAGAGATGCATGACGACGTGACGCAGCGCTTGGCTGCCCTCGCCATCGATGCCGCCAAGATGCAGCACGATGCGGCAAACTCTGCGAGCAGCGAAGCGTTGGATACCATCCGCGAGCGCTTGGTGGAATTGAGCCAGGACGTACACGCGTTGTCGTATCGCCTGCACCCCGCGGTGATCGAGGACCTGGGACTGGTCGCGGCGTTGAGAGTGGAATGCAACAGAATTGCGCGCCAGGAGCCCATTAGCGTGGATTTTGCTTCTGAGGACATCCCGAAAAAGGTCGATGCGAACACGGCCATCTGTCTATTCCGAGTCGCGCAGGAGGCGCTGCGCAACGTCGTGCGTCATGCAAACGCAAGTAGCGTCGAGGTCTCGTTGCGGCGCACTGAAGGCGGAATCACGCTTGCCGTGCACGACAACGGCAGGGGTTTGATTGATTCAGGCGCCGATGGCCGCGCGAGCCTCGGCCTCGTGAGCATGCGTGAAAGGGTTCGCCTTGTTGGCGGTAAGCTCGACATCATCGGTCGACCCGATCACGGCACCTCGGTGGTTGCCTGGGTGCCCATGCAGGAGGCCGCATGACACGTCCCCGAATCGTGCTCGCCGACGATCACCGGATCGTGGTGGAAGGACTCAAGAGTCTCCTCGCTCGCGACTTCGAATTGATTGGCGTCGTCGAAGACGGACAAAGGATGATCGATGCGGCACATACGCTGCGTCCCGATGCCATCGTCGCCGACATCAGCATGCCCTTGCTCAACGGCATCGAGGCGCTTGAACAGCTCAGGAAGGATGGTCTCGAAGTCCCGGTTGTCTTCCTGACCATGCACCACGACGTGGAGTATGCCTCTATGGCGCTTGAGGCCGGAGCTGCGGGCTATGTCCTCAAGCATGCGGCTCCAGAAGAGCTGGTACGGGCCGTGCGGGTCGCCCTGGAAGGCGGAACGTATGTGAGTCCTTCGCTCGCCGCCGAGCTGTTTGAAGCTGAGAGGGCGAAGGCGCGACGCAACGATGGGCCGCGCGTCACTTTATCGGCGCGCCAGCGCGACGTTCTGCGCCTGCTCGCGGACGGCCGTTCGGCAAAGGAAATTGCCAAGGCGCTCGACATATCATCTCGCACGGTCGAATTCCATAAGTACAAGCTCATGGAGTCGCTTGGTCTCAAGAACAGCGCCGAACTGATCCAGTTCACGATAAAGCAGGGCATCGTCTAGCCCCGAACGCGCAAGGCCGCGCGCTCGGCGACTGCAGCGCCCGCCGCCGTCGCTAGTAATTTTTCCAGTCTTCGCCGCGTAACTTTTCCAGTTGTCGCTCGAAAACGTGCGAGCTGACGGCGGGCCACGGTTCGCCCATGATCCGGTTCGCCTCAATCGAAAAGAGCAACGTCCTTCATGGCGAACGGCATGAACTGCGTATTACTGGGCGAGCGGCATCACGGCCTGAGCGACGGCGTCCGTGGATTGCTGGAGACAGCTTTCAGCGCCGTGTTCATGGTTGCGGACGCGAATTCGTTGATGGAAGGCGCTGCACGTATTCAACCTACGCTGGTCGTCGTTGATTTGGCGCTCGCCGGCGGAGACTTGGCGTGTCTCCTTGAGTCGCTTCGAGAGGGCGCGCCGGCCGCAAAGGTACTGTTGCTCAGCGTGCACGACGAGCCGGCGGTCGCCGCTGCCGCGGTTGCGGCAGGCGCCGACGGCCTCGTTCTGAAGCGTGCGATGGCGACCGATTTGTTGCCGGCGGTCGACGCGCTACTCGCGGGTCGCCGCTACTTCACTCCGGTTGCCGGCGATAAGCCGGCAGCGGTTTTTTCCCGTCGAACCTGATAGAGGAGCTTTCATGTACTTCACCGACGATTCGCTGTTTCCCGAAAACATGCAGCCGACGATCATCACTGCGGCGCCTTTCGGTCCCGAGTGGCTTCCCGGAGATGTGGAGGATCTTCCTGTCAGCTTCAAGGACCAAGTGCAGGCGGCGGTCGACTGCTACAACGCCGGTGCCACGATGCTGCACGTCCACGTCCGCGATCCCAAGACGGGCCAAGGCTCGACCAACTTCGATCAATACAACGAGCTTCTGAGCATGCTGCGCGCCGCCGTGCCGAAGATGATCCTGCAGGTCGGGGGATCGATCTCGTTTGCGCCCCATACGGCGGACGCGAAGGCGAAGTGGCTCGACTATGACACGCGCCACATGCTCACGGAACTCAACCCGAAGCCGGACGTGGTCACGGTCACGACCGGGACGACGCTCTGGGACGTGACGCAAGCATTCGTCCCCGGCGATGCGGACGGGACGCACCTCAATGATCCGAAGGTCGCGGCCGCCTGGGCCGATATGGTCGTGGATTCGACTTCCAAGTTCTACCTCGAACACCTGAAGCGGCTCTCCGCGAACAAGATCCAGCCGTACTTTGTGCCGGCCCACGTCCACCAGCTCGAAATCATCGAGCGGGTTCTGCGCGCGGGTGTGTACAAGGGCCCGCTGAATCTCGCGCTTTGCGGTTACGGCGGCGGCACGATGGGTCGCAACCCGTTCGACTGGATGGAGATGCTGCGCCGCGCTCCGCACGGCGCATCGAGTGTCACATTCTGGAGCAGCATGCGCGGCAACATCGCCATCCAGACGCTCGCCACGATCCTTGGCGTCCATGTTCGCGTCGGCAATGAGGACAACATCTGGGACATGCACAAGAAGCGCTGGTCGACGGTGAAACAAGTCGAGTGGGCGGTCAAGCAGAGCGAGCAGTTCGGCCGCAAGGTGGCGACGGCCGACGAGGCGCGCCAGATCATGAAGATCGGCGTGTGGTACGAGACGGTCGAAGAGACGCTGTTCAAGGCAGGACTGCCGCCGAACCGGCCGGAGGGCTACAAGGGATTCCTCGCGTACGACACGGATGGTCGCCTGCCGAAGGCGGGAGACACCCGCACCAACCCCGTGAGCATCCTGTAGCGAGCGCGTAGGCGCGGCGCTTGCGCGAAGCACAGACGCAGGCGCTGCGCTTCCGTGTCCTCTGGGAGTAACCCACTCGGCGATCCATGCAATCCAACGAATCCATGAATGACGGCAACCAGACCGAGCCGCAAACCGGGCCTTGGGACGACGCACTGCTCCAACTGCGCGAGTGGGAACCCGGCTTCGCGGAGACGTGTGCACTCATGGCGACCAACCCGTGGCGATCCGGTGTCCTGTCCCGAAAGCTGGTCGAACTCATCAGCGTCGCCCTGAATGCCGCATGCACGAACCTCAACGCGGACGGCGCGCGACGGCACATTCGCAAGGCGCTCGCGGCCGGCGCCAGCCGCGACGAGATCCTTTTCACCCTGAAGTGTGCAGCGGTGATGTCGATTCACTCGTGCAGCCTCGGAGCGCCCATTCTCCTGGAAGAAGCGAAGAACCTCGGCGTGAAGCGGGAAGCCGACCTCCCAGTGCCAACGCCAGCCTGCGACAAGATGAAAGCCATCGGGCAGTGGAACACGGCGTGGGACCCGTTCTACGAGCTTGACCCGTCGTTTACCGACGAGTTCATGGCAACCGGCGCGGGCATCTACGCGAACGGAGTCCTGCCCCCGAAAGACGTGGAGTTACTGAGCATCGCCCTCGACGCGTCGTTCACGCACATGTATGCGCCCGGCACGCGGCGTCACATCCGCAACGCGCTCAAGGCGGGCGCGACCATCGAGGAGGTCATGGAGGTGCTGAAGCTTTGCGTCGTGCAAGGCGTCCAGGCGCTGAACCTCGGCGTGCCGATTCTCGCCGACGAACTTGCGCGGCAACGCGCGAAGGCGACCTGACTGCA
This sequence comes from uncultured beta proteobacterium, assembly GCA_963726915.1. Classification (GTDB taxonomy): domain Bacteria; phylum Pseudomonadota; class Gammaproteobacteria; order Burkholderiales; family Casimicrobiaceae; genus PALSA-1003. The sequence goes on along the minus strand of CAVSEA010000020.1, from coordinate 8,171 downwards.
GAGTCCTCTCGCAAGGAGCATCGAAATGGGACACGAAGCCGGAGCGAGCCTGAAGGAGCGGGCGATCGAGGAGTTCAAGCTCTTCTGGATCATCGCCGTGTACCTGTGGGTGTTCCTGGGCTCGTTCACGGTCTACCGCAGGCTCGTCATTGCCGAGACCGGCACAGCCTATCTGCACTACGGCATCGCGGTGATCGAAGCGCTCGTCATCGCCAAGGTCATTCTCATCGGCGGGATGTTCGGCTTCACTCGGCGCTTCGACAACAAGCCGCTGATCGTGCCGGTGCTCTACAAATCGATCCTGTCTGCCATCCTCGTGCTGCTGTTCGGCGTGGTCGAGCACCTCGTCGAAGGGTGGTTCCACAAGCAGGGCCTGGTGGGTGGTCTACGCGAAATCGCCAGCCTTGGCGACTACGAGCTTGGCGCGCGCGTGCTGATGCTCTTCGTAGCCTTCGTTCCATTCTTCGCGTTCGGCGAGATCGGCCGCGTCCTGGGGCCGCAGAAGATTGCGGCGATGTTCTTCGGTAAGCGCGAAGCAGTACAGACTGCGAGGGAATCGAGATGAAGAGAATCGAGATGGCAGATCCGCGAACGACCCGTGTAGGCGACCTCAAGCCGGGCCAGTATGCCGACGGGAGCCCACTGGACGATGTCCAGTACCTCGAATGCAAGCTGATTCTCAAGACTGACGAATTCACCTCGCCCAAGGGATTCAAGAAGTACGCGAAGCTGGTCGCGAAAGCCGCGGAGGAGTGCGGCGTGAAATTCGACTCGTCCGCCGCGGACGGTACGCGGCCGGCGATTCGCGAGGTGATGTTCCTCGACTCTGAGGATTTCCGGCTTTACAACAACGCCTTCATCCTTCGCCGGCGCGTTCGATTCGAGGACGGATTCCCGTCGGAGGAGCCGGAAGTCGTGTTCAAGTTCCGTCACCCGGATCAGCAGCGGGCGGCGGAAGTCGACGTACGCCCGAACCTTCCCGGCGATTACCGCATCAAGTTCAAAGCCGAGGCGTTGCCGTTGAAGGACCGCCTTGGCGGCTACCGCCTGCTCTTCTCCCATAACGTGCAGTTCCCGCTAAGTCACGCGCCGGGCGGGGATCGAATGGCGATGGAGAAGCTGGGGGAGGTATTCCCCGCCCTGAAGACGCTCACGCAGAGCAAAGGCGACCGGGTGTCGCTCGTCAACCAAACGATTGTCGAGGAGGTCCTGCAGGATCTTGGGACGCTCGATTTCGGCAAGGGCGTCACGGCGGATGCCAATATCGGGCTCTGGCGCACGCGGGGCGAGCACCGGCCGCTCGTCGGCGAGTTCGCGTTCCAAGTCAAGTTCAAGCGCCGGGCCGAAGTGCACGACAAAGCGCGCGAGCGCTGCGCGAAATTCTTCATTCGTCTGCAGCAGATCGGCAGCGCCTGGATCTATCTCGGAGCCACCAAGACCGGCATGGTCTACAGGCTCAAGGGCAACCCTCCGCAAGCCCACGAGTAGGCGACAACCGCGTCGGACTGGGATGCCGGCAATCGATCAAGATGCACTACGCCACGTCAGTCGAGGAAGTGCTTTGGGGCATCACGCTCGTTGCCGTCACGATGGCGATACATGGCTGCGGAATGCTCGCCACGCTCTTCGCCGCCCACGTCATCAAGCATGAGACCGCGGCCCAGGTCTCTTTCTTGCGCGGCGGCGCCGTGCTCATTGTCGCGAGCTGGATGATCGTGGTCGTTCATCTCGTCGAGCTGCTCGTGTGGGCCGCGTTCTTTGTGTGGCAGGACGCGATGCCCAGCGCCAGCACGTCGTACTACTTCGCGCTCATGCAATACACCACGGTCGGTAGCAGCTTCAACCTGCCGCTGCGCTGGCGCCTGCTCGATGGCATGCTCCCCATCGCCGGGCTGATGACGTTCGCCTGGTCGACCGGCGTGCTGTTCACCCTCGCGCAGGAATTCCAGAGCGCGCAGCTGTCGCTCATCCACAAGCGGCGCGCGGAGCGACGTTCTGTGCAAGGCAGGCCGGTCGTGAAGGGCTTCGAGCGTTTCCTCGCCGACGACATGCGCGGCGTGCACTACGCCGTGAGCATTTTCATCGCGACCACGGTCCTTTGGATTCTGGTCAAGGAATTTGGGGACGCGAACCCGATCTGGGCCATCAGCTCGATGGTGGCCACCAGCGACCCGCAGGTGAAGCAGGCGTTTTCGACGTTGCGTGGCCGCATCCTCAACACGCTGCTCGGCTGCGTGGTCGGACTGCTGTTCGTGTGGCTCGGACACACGGAGTGGCAGCTGCCGTTCGCCATGGCGGTGACCGTGATCCTCTCGTCGTATTTCGTTCGCGTCCCGGCGATGTGGCGCCAGGCGCCCATCACCGCGGCGATCGTCATCGCGGGTGGATTGCAGCATCACGAGAAACTGACGGCGATGGAGCAGGGCCTGCACCGCGTCGGGGAGGTGCTGTTCGGGTGCATCGTGGGTATCGCCGTCGCATGGGCTCTGTCGAAGGTGTGGCCCCTTTCAGAGTCCCGGGACGAGAAGCATTCCGAACAAGCAAGCGCGACCTGATCGATCAGCGCCGTGACGCAAATTGGACAACGAGGGAGTGACGAATGAGAAGATCAATCGCAACGATCTGTCTGCTCGCCATCGCCGTGATCGGCGGCGCCTTCGCGCAGGCGTCGGCGGCACCCGCTGCAGGTCAAGCCGCGACGAACCCGCGACCGGTGATCGCTGGCCGAAGACCGCGCAACTCGACGGCGCGACCTACACGATCTACCAGCCGCAGCTCGACAGTTGGGACTCGTTCAACCTGACGGCGCACGCGGCCGTGTCCGTCCTCCCGCCGGGCAGCGAAGCTCCTGCGTTCGGGGTACTGAAGCTCACGGCGAAGACGAAGGTCGACCGCCTCGCGCGGACCGTGTATTTCACCGACACAACGGTGCAGGCCGCGATCTTTCCTTCCGCGCCGAACTGGGCGGCGAGCTATCAGCAGGCGTTTCAGGCGCTGTTCGTCAAGGGGCCGTTCACGGTCGCACTCGACCGCGTGGAAGCGGCGCTGGCCGTACTCAACGCGCAGAACCAGGCGAAATCGGTTCCGGTGCAAAATCCGGTCCCGCAGTTCGTGTTCTCGACGACTCCGGCGGTGCTCGTCACGGTCGACGGCGACCCGGCGTGGCGAAAGATCGCGGGGACTTCGTATGAGCGCGTGCTCAACACGCGACCGCTGCTGTTGCGGGACGGGTCCACCGTCTATTTCCACCTCTTCGACGGATTCCTCAAGGCGCCGGGGCTCGCCGGCCCATGGTCGGTCGCAACACTCGTCCCACCCGGCATCGTCAAGGCCGCTACCGATCTTGGCGCTGGCGGGGCGGTCGATTTGATGGAAGGCCCAGTCGACGAAAAGACCGCCAAGAAGCCCTCGCTCGCCGCCGGCGCACCGGGCGTCATCGTCGTGACCAAACCCACCGAGTTGATCGTCACCGACGGTGCGCCCGACTGGGTCGGCCTCGACGGTACCGGCTCGCTGCTCTATGCGAAGAACACCGACGCAAATCTGTTTGTCGACATGGACACAAGCCAGAACTACGTGCTTGTGAGCGGGCGTTGGTTCACGACGAAAGATCTCAAAGGTCCGTGGTCGTACCTCGCGGCCAAGGATCTTCCGGCAGCGTTTGGCAAGATCCCAAATGACAGCCCGAAGGAGAACGTGAAGGCGTCGATTCCGGGGACGACGCAGGCCAAGGAAGCGTTGATCGCAACGCAGATTCCGCAGACCGCTCAGGTAGACCGGGCCAAGGCCACTTTCGATCCGCAGCTTCCCAGCGCGCCGGACATCGCGCCGCTTGCGAATACTTCGCTCAAGTACGTCGTCAATTCGGCTTCGCCGCTGATCCAGGTCCCGAGCGGGGCCTGGTACGCATTGGACAAGGCCGTATGGTTCACCGCGCCGACGCCGAGGGGCCCGTGGGCAGTCGCCACATCGGTGCCGGCCGAAATCTACGCGATCCCGCCCAGCTCGCCGCTCTACTACGTTACGTATGTGAAGGTCTACGAAGCGACGCCAACGACGGTCACAGTCGGCTACCTTCCGGGCTATATGGGCTCGTACGTCGCCGATGGGACCGTCGTCTACGGTACGGGCTACGCGTACGCCCCCTACATCGGCACGGCAGTCTGGTACGCGCCACCCGTGACCTACGGCTATGCGGCGGGCCTCGCGTGGACGCCATGGACCGGCTGGGGCTTTGGCTATGGTATGGGGTGGGCCTACGGGGCCGCGTGGGGCACGGGCGCGTGGGGCTGGGGCGCTGCGCCGTACTGGGGCGCCTACGCAGGCGCCGCATGGGGCGCCGCGGGCGCCTACGGCGCGTGGGGTCCGGGCGCATGGGCGGCCACGTCGGGCAACACCTATCACCAGTGGGGCAACACGAGCGCGGTCACGCATTCGTCCGCGGGCTACAACGCGTGGACCGGCAACGCCTGGTCAGGACAGGCCGGGCACTCGTACAACTCGCAGACCGGACAGATTTCGGCGGGCCAGCGCGGCACAGTGGGCAACGTCTACACCGGCAACTACGCGAGCGGTACGCGCGGCGCGACGTACAACCCGACGACGGGCGTATCGGCTTCGGGCGCGAAAGGCACGGTCGGCAACGCGTACACGGGACAATCGACCAACGTCGCGCGCGCGAACGTGAGTGGCCCTGGGGGCAACGATGTGCGCGCCGCCACGGTGGGCAATGATCACTACGCCGATGTGAACGGGAACGTCTACAAGAACACCGGCAGCGGCTGGGAACAACACAATAGTAGCGGCGGATGGAGCAGCGCCAGCAGCGAGGGTGCGCGGTCGATGGAGTCCGAGCAGCAGGCGCGCAACATGGGCGAGCAACGCTCCGGAGCTTCGTCGTGGGGTGGGGGCGAGCACAGCTACGGCAGCGGTTTCCACAGCAGCGGGAGCGAGCCTGAATCCCATGGCGGCTTCGACCGCGGCGGCGGCGGGGGAGGATTCCGCGGCGGCGGACGCGGTAGGCGTTGATCGCACGCGCACCACCGTCGCTATCGAGCTATAGCGGGCCGCCCGTTCAGATTCCGAATGTCAGCTCCGCCGAAGTGAGGTGACCGCTTTGGAGACACCCGAACGACCGGAGAGGGTCGAAAGCTCCATTTCGCCTGACGGTATCGAATGACTCCTTCCCGCCTTGGGAAGCGGTCAGCCAGTCGACTCCCGTCAACAGCAATCAATGACCAAACTCGGCCCGGCAAGGTGAGAGTCCATCTAACAGTAACTGCGCGATCAAATCGCGATTAAGACAGCTCACCTCCCGCGCTTACGCCCGCCAGATGAGGGAGGCGGAAGGTTCGACGGGCTCGGGTTCCTGCTCAGGCGCAGCTGTACCTTGGCGCTGGTACTTGTCCCGGAGTTCCCGCATCTGCTCCTCCCGCGCCTTCACGGCTGCCTCTTTGGCCCGCTCGGTTTCGCCAACGCGACTTACTGTCCAAGCGATCAGATCGGCCTTGCGATAGCGAACGGCCCGACCGACTTTAAGGTACGGGATCTTTTCCTTCTTGTGATAGCCGCTGCGCCACTGGCGCAACGTCTGCACTCGGATCTGCAAATAGTCGGCTGCCTCCTCCTCGGTAAGCAATTCCCTGGGAAGGCGCGGATAGTCTTGGATCGGCGTTGTTCCGATGATCATCGGTCGCTTCGAAGGCGGTGCGTCTTGATGGTCCTCTATGGAATCTTTCGGAAATGGCCCCTCGCCGTACCACATGAGGCGCTTCAGCGCCCCGGTTTCAAAGCCTTCGATGAATGCGCCGGCAGCAACCTGCCAAATCGGTCGCAGACGCAGATACCTTTCCATCAGAGGGCCGATCAGGTCCCATACCTGCTGCATTTCCTCTTCGCTGGGTGTCGACCTGAATGCATCCTCGGCGTCGAATACCTCGAAAATCGGGTCTGTCCGTCGTGTCATTTCGCATCTCCTCGATCACACATCGCGGCCCAAGGTTGGCTGAATGACGCCAGTTCGATGGCTATGCGTCGCATCGAGTGATTGGAAGATCAAGCTCTTCGGAAAGCGTCCCTGCTTCCCTCGCTGTGCATTGCACAGACACCGTCAACACCGGGAACCCGCAATTCAAATATAGAATCCCGTCGTCCGCACCGTACACCAATCGAACTTCCTGGCTTGGGTCTCCGCGCTGGACCGGGATTGTGATGCCGAAGTCACGATGGGCTCGTGTGGTGAAATTTCGAGGTATCCATCGTCATAGTTGATGCTAACGCCGTCACCGATGGTCATGCGGAAATGAGTCTTCCGGTCATTCTGCGGCTCCCTGAGATGGTAGTAGGCGAATCTGACGGCTGTCGGCGTGGCTTCACCAGCCATCGGAACTTCGACCGTTCATTGGCGCCGATGGATGCTGCGGAGTCAAAGCGATACGACAACGGCTCCGTGAAACCGCGCTCGCCCAACTTCAGAAATACGTCGTGTAGTACGTGGCTCACTTGACTGCGCGGGCAATTGAAATTTCGGCGGTACACACCGACATCCCAATCGTTCAGCGCGTGCGCGGTCTGCCCACCGCTGGCAGTCACCGATGATGAAATTGGAAGCGTGCAGTCGCGAGCATCGCTTTCGGACCAGGAAGTCGGCCGCATGGGTGCATCCAATGTGAATGATCCGGTAAGTCTGCCCAACCGAGAAATCCTGGAGCAGGTTCTCGATCATCGCGCGCGTCTTTGGCCCATCTGGAGCCGCCAGCCGACGTTCGTCCGCACAGTATTCGAGAAATTCTTCGCTCTCGGCTATTGCCAAGTCGCGACGAATGCTCGCGACTTCACTGAACCAATGTATCGGCCAGTCACCGTGAAGGGCGACATCTTCGAGTTCTCGGACCATGTTCTGCGTAGTCATCTACCTGTACAGACCAGCATGCTTCGGTAGGAAGCCACTGCACGACCTGATTCCCCTCGATTACGAAGGCATTGCAAAACGAGAGAGGTGAGATCGCAACAAGTCCAGCAGCGAGCAGTTCCTCCAGAAACGACAAGCCCGCTCGACCGCGAGGGGCGAAGGGTATGGAGGATTCGCTCACGGGCCCCAGCTCACCTTCGCCACGTAGTTCGCATGTTCGAACGAGAGCGATAAACAGTACGGCGGTACGCAGCGTCCACTCGCGCGCTGCAGACGGCGCAGTGTTAGGCCGTCGGGTCGAAACGCAGAATTCCTGGATCAGACGTTCTTCTCGCGCAACCTGCTCAGAAACCTCTGCGTCGAGCCGTTTCAGGCAGTAAGTCGCAGGCACAGCGCGTTGCCGTCGGCGTGACCGCAAGTAGTACAGCGAACGTCAGCCGCATAGCGGTTGTAGTGGGGAACTCCAAGGGGTTTCAGCATTGGCGCCCCACAGGCCGGACAGCGCTGGTCTTCGAGCAACTGGCCCGGGAGTACGCGCCAGAGTTGGCTGGGTCCGGCCTGGATCTGGTACTCGCGGATGAGCTGACCCGGCCGCGCGCCGGCGAGGAACGGCGGCGACGAGGGCTTCCAATTGGGCAGGCGACAGGTGCGCGAGCTTGGCGTGATGCCCAACCAGCTTCATTTGCGGGGCGTGTTGGGGAAGGACGTTCTACGGGTGGGGTGAGAGCGAAATGTACCGCGGCACGGGCAAAATGTCACTCATAGAGCGTGGCCTTAAATAGGACAGTTTCATAGCATGGGCTCGAAACGACAGCCCAAATATGAAACGAGATCCTCGAAGCGCGCTTTGGCAGACGACTTGCACAGCTCCGGCGGGAGCGTGGCTGCTCGCAGGAGCAACTGGCCGCGGATAGCGGATTGGCTCGCAGCTATCTGAGCGGCGTCGAGCGAGGCCAGCGCAATATTGGGCTCATCAACATCTGCCGATTGGCCGACACACTCGGCGTGCGGCCGGCAGAGTTGATGGATTTCTAGGCACGGAACTCTTGAGGAAGGTTGAGCCGGGCGGCGGCGGCTATCCTGAAATCGTCGCCGAACGACTAATGGCGGGACCGCACCGGCACTACCCGTCGCAACGACGGGCGGGGGCTTTACACCGACTTCAATGCGCACAGAGTTCGTTTTGGTTCAACCATCTGAGAACGCTAGGAAAAATCCCACTTCGCAAGACGCACCACAAGCATCTTCAGATAAGAACCCA
>CAVSEA010000019.1:0-165392 GCA_963726915.1 uncultured beta proteobacterium | reverse complement strand
GGTAGCGATTTCAAGATCTTCCTGTTGAGGCTACCCTGGGCGGTGCTGCGGTTCTTTGGCAGGGTCACCCGGTGGTTCTTCGTTGCGGTCGGCGTCCTGGTGGCGCTGACCGTGCTCGGCTACGTCGAGTTCGAGTCGATCGTCCGGATGATCGATGACCGCTACGCCAGCGACATCGACGCCCACCTGGGCATCGATCGGAACTCGATCGTGCGACTCAACGATCGCGCCTACTTCGCGCAGCAATCGATGCTCGTGACCGAGGATCTCAAGACGGTTGCATGCATTTCCTCGCCCGAGCACCGCATCCTGATCGACAATGCCGCGGACATTCCTCCGCTCTTTGTCAGCGCCATCCTCGCCTCCGAGGACAGGAATTTTCTCACGCACGAAGGGGTCGACAAAGCTGCGATCGTGCGGGCGCTTATCAAGCGGACCCTGCAGGATAGCCGCTCGGGAGCCTCGACGCTGCCGATGCAGATCGCCAAACATCTTCGCGGCGGGACCGGCCACGCGTCGACCGAGATCGAGAAGGTCGGCGACATCGTCATGGCGCTTCGGATCGAGCGCGACTTCTCGCGGCAGGATTTACTGCTCAAATACGTCAACATGCCCTACTTCGGTCGCGGGCAGTACGGGATCGAAGCGGCGAGCCGTGCCTATTTCGGCAAGCCCGCGAAGGAGTTGGCACTTCCTCAAGTCGCGTTCATCGTGTCCCTGATCAATAAGCCGGCACTTCCCGACCGCTCGTTTGCGACCGATCCGCTGCTGCGCACGCGCGAACAGATCCATGATGCGAACTGGGCCGCATCGATGCGGGGCACGATGCGGGTGCTGGACCTGATGCTCGATGAAGGTGCGATCGACGAAGTCGAGCATGCGCGGGCGTTAGATCGGGTTGGGAACTCGCTGCGGAGCGATGTCCTGCCGCCGGGCACGGGCTGTGGCACGCACGACCACTTCCTCGAGCGGGTCCGCATCCTTTACAAGGACCGATTTCCGATCAACACGGGTGGGCTCACGATCTCGATCACGCGCGACGACGCGCTGCAGGAGGTCCTTGCCCGGGCGGTCCAACTGACGGTGCACACCTATCTCGCGCGTCATCCGGACGATCCCGACAACAACCAGCTGCGCGCCGGAGCGTTCGCGGTCGAGTTCACCGGCAACGTGCTCGCCGAAGTCGGCAATGTCGACTTCAGGCAATCGAAGTACGACGTGATCGCGACCGGCTGGCGCCAGCCGGGATCGACGTTCAAGGTCTTCACCTACGGTGGATTGGTCGAGCGACTCACCTACGAGGTGCTCGCCACCGAGCCAAAGCTGGAGACCGTCGAAGCGATCGCGGCCAGGGTCCTCGAGCGCTGCACGATGCTCGACGCACCGGTGTACGTTTCGCTGGGCCGCGGCCGTGGCGTGAAGAAGATCGAGAACTTCCACTCGCGCTCGGAGCCGGAGTACCGCGGCGAGATCCCCTGCCGGATCGCGCTGGGCGAGTCGCGCAACACGGCGGCGATACGCGCCGGCGCGCGAGCCGGAATCAAGAACGTGATCGATCTCAGCTATCGCCTAGGGATCCCCAGGGACCGGAAACATCCGCTGCAGCCGTACCCGACGACAGCCATTGGCGCCTCCGAGGTCAATCCGCTGTCGATGGCATCGACGGCGGCGTTCCTGAACGGCGGATTTCGCGTGACGCCGGGCTTCGCCAACGACGTCTGCCAGTACGGCAAGTCACTCCTCCATACCGACGACGAAGGGCGCTCGAAGGACTGCGATATCAGAGGCGAAAACCATCCTGCCCAGGAGCGGCTGATGCATCCGGCCGTAGCGGCGGCGATGGTCGAGCTTCTGAAGGCTCCGCTCGACATCGGTCCCACCGGAACGGCGTCCGCAATCAGGACCGGCGTGATTCCCGGAATGGACCCGTTGGGCGACGCGATCTGGAAGTTGAAGCCCGACGAACGCAAACAACAAATGCTCGCGTTTCCGTTCGACAAGGCGGGCGAGCTCGCCGGGAAGACCGGCACTGCGACCAATGCGGATGGCAAGACCTCCGACGTGTGGCTGCTGCTGTTCATTCCCGGGCCGCTCGAACATCCGGAGAAGGGCATCGTGCTCGGTTTCTGGATGGGCAAGGACTCGAAGGATCATCCACTCGGCGATCGCGGCGCGACCGGCGGCCCCGGCTTCGCCGAGTCCGGTGCACGCAACTGGGTGCACTCGGCGGCCACCGTGCTCGCTTTCCTGCAGAAGGACCGGGAGCTGCTGCGGCCGGGATACAAGTTTCGACCGATCATGCGTGACGCAATGCGCCCGGGCGTATAGCCGCAGGTGCGAACTTGTTCGCGCACCGGCTTCGGCTTAGCATTCGTTTCCCTATCCACTCCCGTTTCGGAGACCGCAATGCGCTTTCGCACCATGACCCTCGCCGCGCTGGCGGTGTTTTTCACGCATGGCGCCATGGCGCAAGTCAGGATCGGCCTGATGGTGTCGGCGACGGGGCCCACGTCGGCCATCGGCATCCCGCAGAAGAACACGGCCGAATTGCTGCCGAAGACTGCGGGCGGCGCGACGATCGAGTATTTCCAGCTCGAGGACGGCGGCGATACCACGCGTGCCGTGCAGAACGCGAAAAAGCTGATCGGCGAGGACAAGGTCGACGCCATCATCGGTCCGTCGACCACGCCGAACGCGCTGGCGATTCTCGACGTGATCGCCGAGGCGAAAGTTCCGCTCATGGCGACCGTGGGTACCTCGTCGGTGGTCGACCCGATCGATGCCAAGCGCCGCTGGGTGTTCAAGACGACGCAGAACGACGACCTGATCGCCGCCGCGCTCATCAAGAACATGAGCAAGAACGGCGTGAAGACCGTCGGCTTCATCGGCTTCAACGACCCCTACGGCGAAAACTGGTTCAAGGTCTTCGGTGGCCTCGCCGAAAAAGCCGGCATCTCGATCGTCGCCAACGAACGCTACGCGCGCACGGACCAGAGCGTAACCGGACAGGCGCTGAAGCTGATCTCAGCCAAGCCGGACGCCGTGCTGATCGCAGCGGTGGGCGGCCCGGCCGTGCTGCCGCAGGCGACGCTCTACGATCAGGGTTACAAAGGACGCATCTACCAGACGCACGCGGTGGCCACCGACGACTTCATCCGGCTGGGCAAGGAGAAGGTGGAGGGCACCATTCTCGCCGCGGGTTCGATGCTGGTGATCGACGATGTTGCGCAGAACGATCCGATCAAGAAGGTAGCGAGCACGTACATGAGTGCATACGAGAAGCAGTTCGGCACGCGCCCGGCGACGTTCGGCGCGAACACCTACGATGCCGGTTTGCTGCTGCAACAGGCGCTGCCCGTCGCCCTCAAGGCCGCGAAGCCGGGGACCGAGGCATTTCGCGTCGCATTGCGCGACGCGCTCGAACAGCTGAAGGACGTGACCGGTTGCCAAGGAGTGTTCAACATGAGCGCGACCAACCACAACGGCATGGACGAGCGCGCCCGCGTGCTGGTCGTCGTCAAGGACGGCAAGTTCCGGTTGCTGCCGGAATGAGCGCCAAGCCGGTCGTCGGCATCCTGCTGGCCGCCGGCAGCGCCTCGCGTTTCGGCGCGGACAAGCTGGCGGCAAAGCTACCCGACGGTACGCCGGTCGGCGTCGCTGCCCTCAGGAATCTCGCGGCCGCTGTGGATTCGGTCATCGCCGTCGTGCGCGCCGGCGACAACGTGACGGCGAAGGCTCTTGCCACGAACGGGGCGCGAGTCAGCGTGTGCCCGTGGGCGAGCGACGGCATGGGCGCGAGCCTGGCGTGGGGTGTTCGCGGCGCGCCGGTTGCGGCGGGCTGGGTCATTGCACTCGCCGACATGCCGTGGATCGACCCGCGGACGATCGGCCGCGTTGTCGCTGCAATTCGCGGCGGCGCGACTCTGGTCGCACCTCGAATCAACGGCTCTCGCGGGCACCCGGTGGGTGTTGGTGGACGTTACTTTGGCGAGCTCGCCGCGCTGTCCGGCGATGAAGGCGCGCGGCACCTGCTGGCCGCGCATGCTGAATCGATGCAATGGGTCGACGTGGACGACGCTGGCGTCCTGCGCGATATCGATACGCCGGCGGACTTGATTTCCACCGCGCGTAAATGAGTTGTCGGATCGTCGTCCCCGCGAAAGCGGGGACCCATTTTGCGTTGACGCATTCAAATGGATTCCCGCTTGCGCGGGAATGACGTCGGCGCAGATCAGGCGCCGGTTTCCTGCCGCCACATGTCGGTTTGCCGGCCGACGATCCTGTTTTCCGCGTCCTGCATCTTCCACCAGGCACGCAGTGCCGGCTCCTCCAGCGGTCGCGAGATCAGGTAGCCCTGCGCCTCTTCGCAGCCATGCGCCTTCAGGAATTCGTATTGCGCTACGGTCTCCACGCCTTCGGCAATAACGCGCAGGCCCAGGCTGTGCGACAGCGCGATGATCGCCTGCGTGATCGCCTCGTCGCTGCGATTCTTCTCAAGCCCGTGCACGAAGCGCTGATCGATCTTGACGCCCTGGATCGGCAGTCGCGCCAGGTACGAAAGGCTTGAATAGCCGGTGCCGAAGTCGTCCACGGTGATCGAAACCCCCATCTGATTGAGGCGGATGAGCGTCGCGACCGCCTTGTCGGGGTGCGTGATGATCACGCTTTCGGTGATCTCTAGGTCGAGATAGCGCGCCGGCATGCCGCTGGACTTCAAGGCGTCGTCGACGATCGACAGCCAACTGTCGTGCTGCAATTGCTGCACCGACAGGTTGACGGCAAGGCGCAGCAGCATGTTGTGGCGATGCCACGTCATCACCTGCCGGCACGCGTCGCGCAGGACGCGGGCGCCGAGCGCCTGGATCATCCCGGATTCCTCGGCGATCGGAATGAATTCGTTGGGGCCGATCACGCCGCGCTCGGGATCGCGCCAGCGCAGCAGCGCCTCGACGCCGCACGCACGGCCGGAGCCCATGTCGACTTGCGGCTGGTAGACCACGAAGAACTCGTCGTCCATGAGCCCGCGCCGCATGTCGGTCTCGAGCTGCAGGCGCGCCTGCACCCGCGTATTCATGTCCGTGGTGAAGAACCGGTACGCATTGCGTCCCGCATCCTTGGCGGCGTACATCGCCGTGTCGGCCTGCTTGATCAGGGCGACGGGGTCTTCGGCGTCGACCGGATAGAGCGACACGCCGATCGAACACGTCAGTGTGGGCGTCTGCTCGCCCAGGCGGAACGATGCGAGGAACGATTCGCGCACGCGCGTCAGCACGGTCATGATCTCGAAGGTCGCCTTGGCCGGATCGAGACCGGGCAGGATGATCACGAACTCGTCGCCGCCGAGGCGGGCGACGGTGTCGGATTCGCGCACGGCGTTGATCAGCCGCTGGGCGACCGCCTGCAGCAGCTGGTCGCCGGCATCGTGTCCGAGCGTGTCGTTGATACGCTTGAAGTGATCGAAGTCGAGGAACAGGCACGCCACTTGATGCGAGTCGCGCGCGGCCTGCGCGACGATCTGCTTCAACCGCTGGTTGAGCAAGGCCCGGTTCGGCAGGCCGGTGAGGATGTCGTGCTGCGCGAGCTTGTAGGCCTGCGCCGTCGCGACTTCGAGTTCCTTGGTGCGCTGCGTGACCTTTTCCTCCAGCGTGCGCTGGTAGGTCGCGACTTCCGCCTGCGACGCGGAAAGCCGCTCGATCATGTGATTGAAGGTCTGCGTGAGCAGCCCCAGCTCGTCGGCCGATTTTGCCGGGAGGTGAATGTCGAGCCTGCCCGCGCCGACCGCACGCGCGGCGCCGGTCAGCATGCGCACCGGCGCCACCAGCCGGCGCGTGAGCAAGAGCGTCGCGAGAATGGCGAACGCCAACAGCGCGCCGACGACCGACAGGACTCCGATCAGGTTGTCGCGCAACTGCGATCGGCTGCGATCGAAGCTCATGCCCAATCGTACGTAGCCGATGACGTCCTTGTACTCGGGCGCCGTCGCCGTGGCGGCGACCGACGCTGCCCCGGCTTGCCGCGTTGAGACGATCGGCGCGACCAACTCGAGATAGCGGTGGCCCTCGTAGTCCTGCCGGGCACTGGTGACCGCTTGCGGATCCAGGCGCGCGTATGGCTTGGCCGGCATCGGCGCGTCGCTGAACGCCTTGACCCAAAGCGTCTTCTGCTGGCTGTCGAGCACGGTGAGGTAGGCGACGTCCTGGTCGTCGGCGAGGCCTTTCGCCATGTGTGCGAAAGATGCGTTGTCGCCCGACGCGATTGCGGATTCGCTGCGCTCGGCCAGCATGGATACGATCGTCATGCCCTGCGTTCGCAGACGCTGCTGCTCGTCGCGAATCTGCTGGTAAACGAGCAGCGCGACGATGCCGATCGCGGTGGCGACGATCAGGCCGATCGCCAGTACGTTGAGCTTGGTCAGCAAGCCGACGCGCATCGGCCGCACCGTCAGTGGTGAAACCGTGGCGGAGGTCAGAGGTGAGGTAGATCGGGACATGGTTCGGTCGTGCTGCGTGGGCGGGGCGCCGACAGCGCCGACGCCGCGTCGCCGACCTCAGGCCGTCGTCACCGCGATCCCGGCAATGCGCTGCTGCCACTCGCGCGGACCGGTATCGTGTACGGAAGTGCCGCGGGCATCCACGGCGACCGTCACCGGCATGTCCTTGACGTCGAATTCATAGATTGCTTCCATGCCAAGGTCGGCAAAGGCGACGATGCGCGAAGCCTTGATTGCCTTCGACACCAGGTAGGCCGCGCCGCCGACCGCCATCAAATACGCGGCGCCATGCTTGCGGATCGCCTCGATCGCGACGGGCCCGCGCTCGGCCTTGCCGACCATGACGAGCAGCCCGGCCTTCGCGAGCATCACGTCGGTGAACTTGTCCATGCGCGTCGACGTCGTGGGTCCGGCTGGACCGACCGCCTCGTCGCGCACGGGATCGACCGGCCCGACGTAGTAGATCGCGCGGTTGGTGAAGTCGACCCCGGAAGGCAGCGGCTGTCCCTTGGCGAAAAGGTCGGCGATGCGCTTGTGCGCGGCATCGCGCCCGGTCAGCAGTTTGCCGCTGAGCAGCAAGCGCTCGCCGGGCTGCCAGCGCGCGACGACTTCGCGCGTCAGCGTATCCAGGTCGACGCGTTTCGAGTCCGGCGCCGGGGCCCATCGCACGTCGGGCCAGTGCGCAAGGTCGGGGGGATCGAACTTTGCCGCGCCCGAACCGTCGAGCGTGAAATGGGCATGACGCGTGGCGGCGCAGTTCGGAATCATGCCGACCGGCTTGCATGCCGCGTGCGTCGGGTACTGGAGTATTTTCACGTCGAGCACGGTCGACAGCCCGCCGAGCCCCTGGGCTCCGATGCCCAGCGCGTTGGCGGCGTCGAAGATCTCGACGCGCAGCTCTTCGGTCGCGTTGGCCGGCCCGCGCCGCTTCAGCGCGTGCATATCAATCGGTTCCATCAGCGCTTCCTTGGCCAGCACCATGGCCTTCTCCGCGCTTCCTCCGATGCCGATGCCGAGCATGCCGGGCGGGCACCAGCCCGCTCCCATCGTCGGCAGCGTCTTCACCACCCAATCGGTGATCGAATCGGACGGGTTGAGCATCGCGAGCTTGGACTTGTTCTCCGAGCCGCCACCCTTGGCGGCGATCTTCACCTCGACCGTGTTGCCCGGGACCAGGTCGAAGTGGACCACGGCCGGTGTGTTGTCGCTCGTATTCTTGCGTGCCCCCGCGGGGTCGGCGACGATCGACCCGCGTAGCGGGTTGTCGGGGTGCGTGTACGCGCGGCGGACGCCTTCGTCGACCATGTCGGAAAGTCCCATGGTGACGCCCGACCACTTGACGTCCATGCCGATGCGGACGAACGCGACGACGATGCCCGTGTCCTGGCAGATCGGCCGGTGGCCCTCGGCGCACATGCGCGAATTGGTGAGGATCTGCGCGATCGCGTCCTTCGCCGCGGGGGACTGCTCGGCGGCATACGCCTCGGCCAGCGCGTCGATGTAGTCGACGGGATGATAGTAGGAGATGAATTGCAGCGCGTCGGCGATGCTCGCGATGAAGTCTTCCTGCTTGATGGCAGTCACGACGGTGCGTCTCGATTGGCTTCGGTGGGAATCAATGCGGAATCTGGCCATTGCGGCTTGTCAGCGGCAGCTGAAGCCAGCGGCTCGCGAACATCAGGGCCGACAGCGGGCACGTCGGCTTGGGGGAGCGCGTTTCCATCGTGGGCACGGGCGGCTGCGACCGGGACGGTGGGTGAGCTTCATTCTACCATCGCTCACTACCCGACCCGGGGTAACCGGCCGGCGGAGCCCTTCATTGGACATTGCATTGCGCTCAATGCGAAACAGTCGGTAGACTTGGAAAAAACCGCAGCTCCGGTGCCCGACGTCGTCGGCGCCCGTATCGAACCCCTGAGGAGGCATGGCGCCATGGCTAATATCGAGTCCGTTTCGAATGAGACGCGGGTGTTCGAACCGCCACGGGAGTTTGCCGCTCAGGCCAACGTAAACCGGGCGCAGTTCGAACAGATGAATGCCATCGCCGCGAAGGACTACGCGGGATTCTGGGCGAAGCTCGCGCAAGGCGAGCTGCTCTGGCACAAGCCGTTCACGAAGTCGCTCGATGAGTCCAACGCGCCCTTCTACAAATGGTTCGAGGACGGCGAACTCAATGTGTCGTACAACTGCCTCGACCGCAACCTGGAAAACGGCAACGCCAACAAGGTCGCGATCATCTTCGAGGCCGACGACGGCGCGGTGACGCGGGTCACCTATCGCGATCTTTATCACCGTGTCTGCCGTTTCGCCAATGGACTGAAGGCGCGGGGCATCAAGAAAGGCGACCGCGTCATCATCTACATGCCGATGTCGGTCGAAGGCGTGATCGCGATGCAGGCGTGCGCGCGCATCGGCGCGACGCACTCGGTCGTGTTCGGAGGATTTTCCGCCAAGTCGCTGGAGGAACGGATCATCGACGCCGGCGCCATCGCGGTGATCACCGCCGACGAGCAGGTGCGGGGCGGCAAGCATCTTCCGCTCAAGGCGATCGTCGATGAGGCGCTGGCGCTCGGCGGCTGCGAAGCGATCGGTAGCGTGATCGTCTACCAGCGCACGGGCGGCAAAATCGCCTTCAATGCTCCCCGAGACGTCTGGATGCACGAACTCGCCGCGAAGCAGGCCGACACCTGCGCGCCCGAATGGGTGGGCGCCGAGCACCCGTTGTTCATCCTCTATACCTCAGGTTCGACCGGCAAGCCGAAGGGCGTGCAGCACAGTTCAGGCGGCTATCTGCTGTGGGCGATCCTGACCATGAAGTGGACTTTCGACATCAAGCCCACGGACGTGTTCTGGTGCACCGCGGACATCGGCTGGGTGACCGGGCACACGTACATCACCTATGGCCCGCTGGCTGTCGGCGCGACCGAGATCGTGTTCGAAGGCGTTCCCACCTTTCCCGACTCGGGCCGCTTCTGGCAGACCATACAGAAGCACAAGTGCTCGATCTTCTACACCGCGCCGACGGCGATCCGTTCGCTGATCAAGGCCTGTGACGCCAACCCGCAAACCGCGCCGAAGAACTACGACCTGTCGACGCTGCGCCTGCTCGGCAGCGTTGGCGAGCCGATCAATCCCGAGGCCTGGATGTGGTACCACGACAACGTTGGCGGCGGCCGCTGTCCCATCGTCGACACCTTCTGGCAAACCGAAACCGGCGGCCACATGATTTCGCCGCTGCCGGGCGTGACGCCGCTGGTGCCCGGATCGTGCACGCTGCCGCTGCCGGGAATCATGGCCGCGATCGTCGACGAGACCGGCCACGATCTGCCGAACGGACAAGGCGGCATCCTCGTCGTCAAGCGGCCGTGGCCAGCGATGATCCGCACCATCTGGGGCGATCCGGAGCGCTACAAAAAATCGTATTACCCGGACGAACTGGGCGGCAAGCTCTACCTTGCCGGTGATGGCTCCGTACGCGACAAGACTACCGGCTATTTCACGATCATGGGTCGCATCGACGACGTGCTCAATGTTTCCGGACATCGCATGGGCACGATGGAAATCGAATCGGCGCTCGTCGCGAATCCGATCGTCGCCGAGGCCGCCGTCGTCGGCCGTCCCGACGACCTCACAGGCGAAGCGATATGCGCGTTTGTCGTGCTGAAGCAGGCACGCCCGACGGGTGCGGAGGCGGAGAAAATCGCGAAGCAACTGCGCGACTGGGTCGGCAAGGAAATCGGCCCGATCGCGAAGCCGAAGGACATTCGCTTCGGCGACAACCTGCCAAAGACACGCTCCGGCAAGATCATGCGGCGATTGCTGCGATCTGTAGCCAAGGGCGAGGACATCACGCAGGATATTTCTACGCTGGAGAATCCCGGCATCCTCGATCAGCTCAAGCAGGCGCTGTAGGCATTGGACGTCATTCCGGCAAAGCCCGCGCAGCGGGCGCGAGCCGGAATCCATTTTTGGCTGACAATTGGATTCCCGCTTTCGCGGGAATGACGACCAAGCGCTACGGCCGCGGCGGAGCAGTCTCGGCAAACGAGGCGCGCTTCGCCAGTTTGTCTGCGAGCTTCTCCAGATTCGGGTAGTCGTCGCGCCAGTCGATGGTCGGGTGCCGCAGGTCGAGATAACCGAGCGCGCAGCCGGTGGCAATGTCGGCGAGCGAATACGCATCGCCGCTGCACCACGGTCGGTCCTCGAGTTCCTTGGCCAGTTCCTGCACGCCGAGCCGGATTTTCTGTAGCTGCCGGTCGATCCAGTCCTTGCTCTGCTGTTTCGCCGGTCGCTTCTGTTCGCGCACGACGGAGAGCGCCGCGTCGCAGATGCCGTCGGCGAGCGCCTCCCAGCGCCGGACCGCGATGCGCTGGCGATGCGGTTCTGGAATCAATCGCGACACCGGGCTTACCGTGTCGAGATATTCGACGATCACCCGCGAATCGTAGAGTGCCGTGCCGTCGTCAAGGAGCAGCACGGGAATCTTGCCCAGCGGATTGAATTGCGGGATCGTCGTTTCGGAAATCCACGGGTCCTCATTGACGAACTCGCACTCGATTTTCTTTTCGGTCAGCACCACGCGGACCTTGCGGGCGTAGGGGCTGGTGGGGGCGGTATACAGCTTCATCGATGACGGCGGACTGATGCTCGGAATGCGGCGTTAGACGCGAATGCTTGTCGTGAATTATAACATCGCGCGATGATGCCACGCGAACGGACGCCCGCACTCGCTGTGCTAGAATTTGCGTGCCGAACCTGCACATGACATGTCGAACGCCGACGCGCTTACGCCCCTGACCGCCTTGTCGCCTCTGGATGGGCGGTACAGGGCAAAGGTCGCGGCACTGTCGGAACACTTCAGCGAATTCGGCCTCATTCGCGAACGCATCCGGGTCGAGCTTGCCTGGCTCGAGGCGCTCTCCGACGAGCCCGGTATCACCGAGGTCAAGCCGTTTTCCGCCGCTGCGCGCGCCGCTCTCGCCGCCGTCGCGTCGGGCTTCTCCGTCGCCGACGCGCACCGGGTCAAGGCGATCGAGCGGACGACCAACCACGACGTCAAGGCGATGGAGTACTGGCTGAAGGAACGCTTCGCCGACGCTCCAGAAATCGCCGCCGCCAGCGAATTCATCCACTTCGCGTGTACGTCGGAGGACATCAACAATCTCGCGTACTGCGCAATGGTGAGTGCCGCCCGGCGTGACACCCTGCTGCCGGCGCTGACCGGACTTGCTGCGGACCTCCGCGCGCTGGCGCACGCGCACGCCGACCTGTCGATGCTCTCGCGCACGCACGGGCAGGCGGCGACGCCGACCACGCTGGGCAAGGAAATGGCCAACGTCGTTGCCCGGCTCGAGCGCGCGATCAACGCGTTCGCGGCGGCGACGTTGCCGGCAAAGATCAACGGTGCGGTGGGCAACTACAACGCGCATGTCGTCGCGTACCCCGATATCGACTGGGAGGCACTGGCGCGCGGCGTGGTCGGCAAGCTGGGGTTCGAGTTCAATGCCTACACCACGCAGATCGAACCGCACGACGGCCTCGCTGCGTTGCTCGATGCGCTGGCAAGGCTCAACACCATCGTCATCGATCTGGACCGCGACATCTGGGGGTACGTTTCGCTGGGCTACTTCAGGCAACGGGCGAAGGAGGGCGAGGTCGGATCGTCGACCATGCCGCACAAGGTCAACCCGATCGACTTCGAGAATTCCGAGGGCAACCTCGGACTCGCGAACGCGTTGCTGCGGCACCTGGCCGACAAGTTGCCGATTTCGCGGTGGCAACGGGACCTGACCGACTCGACCGTGCTGCGCAACGTCGGTGTCGCGTTCGGTTACTCGCTGCTCGGCTTCGTTTCGTGCCGCCAGGGTCTGTCGCGGCTGGCGGCCGATCCCGTGCGCCTCGCGGCGGATCTCGATGCCAATTGGGAGGTGCTGGCCGAGCCGATCCAGACGGTGATGCGGCGCCATGGCGTGCCGAATCCGTACGAACAGCTCAAGGCGTTGACGCGCGGCAAGGGAGGCATCACGCGCGAATCGCTGCACGCGTTCATCGATGCGCTGGCCATTCCTGCCGACGCCAAGCTACGGCTGAAAGCGCTGACCCCGGCCACCTACATTGGTAACGCCGCCCGGCTGGCACGACGAGTCTGAGGCGCGTTGTCGCTAGCGGCGTTGGCGCCGTTCGCGCATCCACTGCACGACCATTGGGATAAGCGAGATCACGACGATGGCTACGACGATGTACGCAAGGTTGTCCTTGACCCACGGGATATTGCCGAACAGGTAGCCGGCGTAGACGAGCAACGACACCCAGACCGCGGCGCCCAGAATGTTGTAGGACAGGAACGTGTGGTAGGCCATGGCGCCGATGCCGGCGAGAAACGGCGCGAAGGTGCGCACGATCGGCACGAAGCGACCGATGACGATGGTGAAGCCGCCGTATTTTTCGTAATAGCGCCGGGTTCGTTCGAGGTACTGCGGCTTGAGGAAGCGGCCAAGGACGCTGTCCTGCGGTCGATGGAAGATCTTGGGTCCGACGTAACGCCCGATGCCGTAGTTCACCGAATCGCCCAGCACCGCCGCAATGAACAACGTCAGCACCAGCAGGTGCACGTTGATGCCGCTTGCGGCGACGACAGTGCCGGCGAGGAAGAGCAGCGAGTCCCCCGGCAGCAGCGGAAACACTACCAATCCGGTTTCGGCGAAGATGACGAGGAACAACGCCGCGAACAGCAACCATGCGTGCTGCGCGGCAAGTCCCGCCAGCGTCTGATCCAGCGCGAACAGCGAGTAGAGGAGCGTCGTGACCATAGTGGCGGGGAAATTCGCGGCTGCCTTCGGCTTACCGGGCGCTCAGCCCGGGCGCCGTCGACGCATGCGCCGCACGCGTCGCGTCAGGGAAGAATCTTCTCGACGCCGCCCGCGCCGGCGCGCTTGTCCGGCTTGACCAGGTCTTCGCGCGATACGCCGAGCCACATGACCAGCGCCGCCATGACCAGCGCCGAGGAGTAGATGCCGAAACAGATGCCGATGGCGAGCGCGAGCGCGAAATAGTGCAGCGTCTCGCCGCCGAAGAACAGGATCGACAACACCATCATCAGCGTGCATCCATGCGTGATGATCGTGCGCGACAGCGTGCTCGTGATCGCGCTGTTGATGACTTCGGGCACGCTCGCTTTGCGCATCTTGCGGAAATTCTCGCGAATCCGGTCGGCAATCACCACCGATTCGTTCACCGAGTAGCCCAGCACGGCGAGCACCGCCGCCAGCACCGGCAGCGAGAATTCCCACTGGAACAACGCGAAAAAGCCGAGGATGATGATTACGTCGTGCAGGTTGGCGGCGATGGCCGACACCGCGAATCGCCACTCGAAGCGCATCGCCAGATAGGCCACGATGCCGATGCAGACCAGCAAAAGCGCAAGCGCGCCGTTCTCGTAGAGTTCCTTGCCGACTTGCGGGCCGACGAATTCGACGCGCTGCTGCGTCACCGCCGGATCGTCGGCCTTGAGTGCGCTCATGACCCGTTCGGACAGCTGCGCGGTCGACACGCCTTCCTTGAGCGGCAGGCGGATGAGCGCGCTGTTGGCGCTGCCGAAAGTCTGTACCGCGAATTCGCCCAGGCTCATCTTGTCGATGACGGTGCGCACCCGCGAAATATCCGCGGCATGCGGGTAGGCGACTTCGATCACGGTGCCGCCGCGGAAATCGACGCCGAGATTCAGCCCCCGCACCGCGAGAAACACGACCGCCAGCACGAACGTGACCAACGATACGATGTTGAACACGAGCGCGTGCTTCATGAACGGAATGACGCGCGAGATTCGGAAAAATTCCATTTCAGTCATTCCCGCGCAAGCGGGAATCCATTCTTGTTTGCCTGCAGACTATTGCCATGCAACAAGGCAACAGCTAAGTGGGTCCCCGCTTTCGCGAGGACGGCTGCAGGCGCAGCTACGCTGCGCCTGCAGCCGGCTTCCAGACTTGTCCGATCGATATCTTGTCGAGCTTCTTCCTGCCGCCGTAGACGAGCGCCACCAGCCCGCGCGAGATGAACACCGCGCTGAACATCGAGGTCATGATCCCCAGGCAGTGCACCACTGCAAAACCGCGGACGGGGCCGCTCCCGAAGATGAGCAGCGCCAGGCCGGCAATCAGCGTCGTGACGTTCGAATCCAGAATCGTGTTCCACGCGCGTTCGTAGCCGGCCTGGATGGCCGCATGCGGCGTGTCGCCCCAGCGCAGCTCCTCGCGGATGCGCTCGTTGATGAGCACGTTGGCATCGATGGCCATGCCCAGCGTCAGCGCGATGGCGGCGATGCCGGGCAAGGTCAGCGTTGCCTGCAGCATCGACAGGATCGCGATGAGCAGCAGCAGGTTGATCGCCAGCGAGATTGCCGAAATGACACCCATCAACTGGTAATAGACGCAGATGAAAATGGCCAGAACGATGAAGCCGTAGATGACCGACTTGAAGCCCTTTTCGATGTTGTCCTTGCCGAGCGAGGGGCCGACGGTGCGTTCTTCGACGATTTCCATGGGCGCGGCGAGCGCGCCTGCGCGCATGAGCAGCGCGATGTCGTTGGCTTCGCGCGTGTTCATCCTGCCACTGATCTGCACGCGTCCACCGCCGATTTCCTCGCGGATGACCGGCGCGGTGATGACTTCCGCCTTGCCCTTCTCGACCAGGACGATGGCCATGCGCTTGCCGACGTTCTCGCGCGTGACTTCCTTGAAAATGCGCGCGCCGGTTCCATCCAGGTTGACGTGCACGGCGGCCTCGTTGGATCGACTGTCGAACCCCGGCTGCGCGTCGCTGATGCGGTCGCCGGTCAGGACGACCTGGCGCTTGACCAGCACCGGCGCGCCGCCGCGCTCGGTGAACAAGTCGCTACCCAGTACCGGCTGGCCGCCGATGGCCTGTTCCAGCGCGCCGGGCTCTTCGTTGACCATGCGAATTTCCAGCGATGCGGTACGGCCGAGAATGTCCTTGGCGCGTGCGGTGTCCTGCACGCCGGGCAGCTGCACGACGACGCGGTCGCTGCCTTGCTGCTGCACGATCGGTTCGGCGACGCCGAGTTCGTTGACGCGGTTGCGCAGGATGGTGATGTTCTGCTGCACGGCGCCGTCCTGGATGCGCTTTTGCGCTTCGGCATTCAATCCGGCGATCAGCTTCAGGTCTCCACCGATGTCGACCTCCTTGATGAGCAGGTCCGGGAACGCCTTGCCGATCTCCTGATTGGCCCGGGTGCGCTCCGCCGCATCGCGGAAGCGAACCGAGACGTTTTGTCCTTCACGCGCGATCCCGGAGTACTGCACCTTTTTCTCGCGCAGCAGCGAGCGCACGTCGGTCAGATAGCGGTCGGCGGCCTTGTCGAGCGCGGCTTTCATGTCTACCTGCAACAGGAAATGCACGCCGCCGCGCAGGTCGAGGCCCAGGTACATCGGCAGCGCGCCGATCGATGCAAGCCATTGCGGCGAACTCGACAGCAGGTTGAGCGCGACGATGTAGTTCTCGCCGAGTTTCTGCTGGAGGGCGTCCTTCGCCTTGAGTTGCGTATCCGCGTCGGCGAGCCGCACCTTGATGCCAGTGGCGTCGAGCGCCGCGCCCGAGTAGACGATGCCGGCTGCCTTGAGCGTGTCTTCGACGGTTTGCAGCGTCGATGCGTCGATCTTGACGGTTGCCTTCGACGTCGAGACCTGCACCGCAGGGACTTCGGCGAAGAAATTCGGCAGCGTATACAGGACGCCGACGACGAGCGCGATGACGATCAGCGCGTACTTCCAGAACGGGTAGCGATTCATGTTGGCGAATACTCGACGCCTTGGTTCAAAGGCTCTTTACCGTGCCCTTGGGGAGCATCAGCGAGATCGCACTGCGTTGGACGGTGATCTCGACGTTGGGTGCGATTTCGACGGTTGCGTACGCGTCGCCCAGCTTCGAGACCTTGCCGACGATGCCACCTGCCGTGACGACCTCGTCGCCTTTTTGCAGCGCGGCGAGCATTGCCTTGGTTTCCTTGGCGCGCTTCTGCTGCGGGCGGATCAGCAGGAAGTAGAACACGACGAAAATGGCGACCATCGGCAGAAATGCCATCAGGTCGCTGCCGGGCGATGCAGCGGCTGCCTGGGCGTAGGCGGGTGAGATCAACACGGGTGAGTCCTCCTTGCGGCGAAGCGGCGAGGATACGGCAGTAAGCGCTGCAGCGACTTCGCGCTCATGCGGGCCTTGCCGACTTACAAAATGATTAGGGAAACCGCTTATTCTACCATGCCTGTGCGGCTGGCCTGGAAGGTCAGGACATAGTCCGCCAGGGTGCCGTCAGCGATCGCACGGCGCAGCTCAGACGCGAGCGTCAGGTAGTAGTGCAGGTTGTGGATCGTGTTCAAGCGGGCGCCGAGGATTTCGTTGGTGCGCTGCAGGTGATGCAGATAGGCGCGGCTGAAATTGCGGCACGTGTAGCAGGCGCATCCGGTGTCGAGCGGGCCCGCATCGAGGCGATGGCGGGCGTTGCGGATCTTGATGTCGCCGTGGCGCGTGAACAGCCACCCGTTGCGCGCGTTGCGCGTCGGCATGACGCAATCGAACATGTCGATGCCGCTGACCACGCCCGCAACGATGTCCTCCGGCGTGCCAACACCCATCAGGTAGCGCGGCCGATCCTCGGGCAAGCGCGGCGCGACATGATCCTGGACGCGCTGCATCTCGTCCTTCGGCTCGCCCACCGACAGGCCGCCGATGGCGTAGCCGTCGAAACCGATTTCCGCCAAGCCCGCCAGCGATTCGTCGCGCAAGTCTTCATGCATGCCGCCCTGGACGATGCCGAACAGTGCGTTGTCGCTGCCCTCGTGCGCATGCTTCGAGCGTGCCGCCCAGCGCAGGCTGAGCTGCATCGAGCCCGCGGCCTCATCGCGTGTGGCCGGCCACGGCGTGCACTCGTCGAACACCATGGCGATGTCCGAGTTGAGCGTACGCTGGACTTCGATCGAGATCTCGGGCGTCAGGAACAGCTTGTCGCCGTTGATGGGAGACGAGAAACCCACGCCGTCTTCCTGCACCTTGCGCAGCGGGCCCAGGCTGAAGACCTGGAAGCCACCCGAGTCGGTGAGGATCGGTCTATTCCAGCCCATGAAGCGATGCAAACCGCCGTGCGCGGCGATGACTTCGAGGCCAGGCCGCAGCCAGAGGTGGAACGCATTGCCGAGAATGATCTGCGCGTTGTTTTCGGTCAGCTCGGCGGGCGACATCGCCTTGACCGTGCCGTAGGTGCCGACGGGCATGAACATCGGCGTGTCGACGACGCCATGCGCCAGCGTGAGCCTGCCGCGGCGTGCGGCGCCGCAGCGGGCGCTGACCTGGAATTCCATCGCGACGATTGTAGCGCGTCAGGTCGTACCGGGCTCGAGCAACATCGCGTCGCCATAGCTGAAAAAGCGATAACGTTGCTGAATTGCATGCGCATACGCGGCGCGGATCGTCTCGTAGCCGGCGAACGCGGAAACGAGCATCAGCAGCGTCGAACGCGGCAAGTGAAAATTGGTGAGCAGGCGATCGACGACGCGGAAGCGATAACCCGGCGTGATGAACAACGCGGTTTCGCCTTCTCCCGCCGCGAGCTGTCCATCTGCAGTGACCGACGATTCCAGCGCGCGCAGGCTCGTGGTGCCGACCGCGACTACCCTGCGGCCTGCGTTGCGGGCTCGCTCGATCGCGGCGACCGTCGCCGCGGGCAGGCTGAATCGTTCGCGATGCATGCGATGCTGCGTCAGGTCGTCCGTGTCGACGGGCTGAAACGTTCCCGCGCCGACATGCAGGCTCAGATACGCGAG
This sequence comes from uncultured beta proteobacterium, assembly GCA_963726915.1. Classification (GTDB taxonomy): domain Bacteria; phylum Pseudomonadota; class Gammaproteobacteria; order Burkholderiales; family Casimicrobiaceae; genus PALSA-1003. The sequence continues at coordinate 147,074 of CAVSEA010000019.1, read as the reverse complement.
TTCGACGCCGCTCGCTTCGAGCCGCGCGAGCATGGGCAGGTCGAAATGCAGGCCCGCGGTAGGCGCCGCGACTGCACCAGGGTCGCGCGCATAGACGGTCTGGTAGCGGTCGCGGTCGACGTCCTCCGCCGGCCGCGCGATGTACGGCGGCAGCGGAACTTCACCATAGCGCTCAAGATAGGCTTCGAAGGCCATGCCTGCGGCAAGGCGCAGGAGAAAAAAACGACCGTCGCGTTCGAGCACGGTTGCAGTCGCGCCGCCGGGCAACTCGATGTGCGAACCGGCCTTGGGCGGATGGCTGGCACGAAGCTGCATCCAGGCCTCGTCGGGAGCAATGATGCGTTCGAGCAGAAGTTCGACGCGACCGCCGCTGGGCTTGCGGCCGAACAGGCGCGAGTTGATGACGCGCGTGTCGTTGAATACGAGCACGTCGCCGGCTTCGAGCAGCTCCGGCAACGCGGCGAAGCCGAGATCGTCGAGGTTTGCGCCAGATACATGCAGCAGACGGCTCGCCGACCTTTCGGCTGCGGGACGCATCGCGACGAGATCCGGCGGCAGCTCGAAGTCGAAGTCGGAGAGGTGGAAGATTCGATCGGTCATCGCGGCAATCGTACAGCGCAGCTTGCAGGTCGGACGCCACGTTTGGAGCAGCAGGGGATTTGGCCGATAATGCCGCCTTCGCCGTGCGTCGGCAACGCGGACAGGGCAACGCCCCTGGCCGCGGTGCGCACCCGCGGCCGGGATGGCGGAATTGGTAGACGCGCTGGACTCAAAATCCAGTTCTGGCAACAGAGTGGGGGTTCGATTCCCCCTCCCGGCACCAAACTCAAAATGACGGCCCCGATCTGGGGCCGTTTTCATTTGCCGGATGCGCCGATCCGGGTCTGCAAGCCTCGATGCTTTGCACTCGGCAAGATGCCCGCAGCGCGCCTCTAAATGGCCCATCGCCATCTCGCTGCTGAGGCGCGGTCAAATGGAAAAGCGACCGCGACGGGCGTAAGCTTGGCACCGAACGTGACGGGATCGATTAGGTCCCTCTATTTGGACCAACGATGATGATTTTGCGGAAGATTGCAGACCAAAAACAATGGCCGAATGGTCGATTGACGACTATTTTCCCGTCAAATAGGTTCTCCATTTCTAGTTAGGCATCGTAAGCACCATGACGCCCGCTCTGCTCGACGAAATCGACGGCTATCGCCTTCACTTCGACACTATGTACGTCGGTGGCATTCCTCACCTCCTAAACGAAGACGGCGCCTATCTCGCGTTCCTCGCGATCGTCAGCGCGACAGACGCTCTTGCCGGACTGTTCGCGCCAATGAAGGGAGCGGGGGAACGGTTCCGCATTTTCGTGGCGACCTACTTCCCCGAGGATTACCATCCCTTTGCCGATCGACTCTGGGAACTTCGCAATGCCATCGTGCATTCGTTCAACCCAGGCCCGTTCTTCGGCTTGACTTTTCACACCTCGAGACAACATCTCAAGTCAACCGGTCTCGACTATTTGAACAGCGTTTCGTCACGCTCGGCCTTCTGGATGACTTGGTACTCTCAATGGTCCAGACCGAAACTTCGCGCTGATTCTGTTTGCTCTCGCGCGGCGACGAAAAATGAACAAGCGATCTTCTTCAAAAGCCTCTTTGACCGATTGGCGCTCGTCCGCACCATGACTGATCGTGATATTTCGCTTTCAGCAGAATTCCCAGAAGCCTCAGTCAGCACACGTTCGACGGCGGCGCTCCGGCGATCTTAAGCCCGTGCCACCCAAGGCGTCGATTTCACTGCGCGTGGACGCGGATGTTTTAAGTTGGCTCAAATCTCAAGGTCCTGGTATCAAACAGCAATCCGCGATCCGCGCAGTGACGATGCCTAACCCGGCGCTAAACGCGGACGCCCTCGGCGGGCGTTCGCCCGCCTTCGGTCGCCGGTTAGCTAGTTCGTTAGGCCTCACGAACCAATCACAGAGGTCACAATGACCACTCCGCATCTTGGCCCAGCACTCGCCGAGCACCTTCGTGAACTCGAGGAGTCCCTCCTTCTACCAGACATCCGCAAATCACAGACTCTTGTCGACCTCCTGGCGGACGAGTTCATCGAATTCGGCAGTTCTGGCCGCATCTACAGCAAGGCCGATCTAGTTTCGACTTTGAAAGCAGAGTCACCGTCGACTCAGACGACCAGTGATTTCAAGGTGACCGAACTGTCGCCGGACGTGGCACTTCTGACCTATCGTATTCACCTTCATCGCGAGCCGCCGGTCTTCAGGCGTCAAACGCGGTCACGTGGTGGAGATGATCGATGCATCGAAGAACGTTTGTCGGATTTGCGGCGGGCGGCCTGATCGTTGCCTCCATCGGGGTGGGAGGGCAGCCAGCCGCGCAAGTCCGGCGCATTGGTTGGCTATGGAACCGCGCCCCAGTGCCTGCCGCTAATTTCTACGAGTACACGAAGGACTTGCGTGCCCACGGATGGATCGAAGGAAAGAATTTGGTCGTCGAGCAACGTTACACAAGCGGCAACGTAAGCCTCCTCCCTGATCTTGCTGAAGAGTTGGTGCGTCTCAAGGTTGACCTCATCGTGGCCGATGGCACGGTCGCGGCTCTGGCTGCGCAGAAGGCGACGAGCACGATTCCGGTTGTCTTCAGTCGGGCAGCCGACCCTGTCCGTGTCGGTCTCGTGGCGAGCCTCGCTCATCCGGGTAGGAACATTACTGGCACCTCCACGATGGAACCGGACTTCGATCAGAAGCGGATTCAGATCCTGCATGAGTTGCTGCCCGCAGCGCGACGAGTCGGGCTCCTAGTCGTTTCCACGAATCCGGCGGAGGGTTGGCGGCGCGAAACGTACGAAGCATTTGCACCCTCGCTCGGATTACAGCCCATCTTCGTCGAGGTGACGAAAGCTGCCGACTTGGAGAGCGCTGTAGCGGAAGCAGCGCGACGCGGAGCACACGTACTACACATTAGTCCCGAACCTCTTCTTGCGAGCAAGGAGAACTTCCTGCGAATTCTGCGCGCAGCGCAACAACATTCGCTTCCGATCATGTTCGACAACCGCGCGTGGTTGGAAGAGGGTGCATTGGTGTCATGTGGCCCGGACAACGATGAGCTGCAGCGTCAACTCGCATTCCTAATCGACAACGTTCTGCGCGGTGCCAGACCCTCCGATCTTCCCGTCATCCAGCCTCGCAATATCGACCTGGGAATAAATCTCCGTGCGGCGAAATCGCTCGGCATCACGGTCCCGCGCTCGCTGTTGGTGCGCGCCAACGTGGTGGTTCAGTGATGCTGCTGCGATGCCTTCGTAGTTCGAAATCGGACTCGCATGCGCCAACTTCTGACGCCTAACCTCTCGCTCAACCGGACCGCTCGCCGGCGGCGCTTACGCGCCGTCCTTCGGGTCGCCGGTTAGCTTGGTTCGTTGGGCGGCATGATCGTCCTCCTGTCTGGCCCCTCTGGGAGTGGGAAGACCACTATCGCGACGCTGCTCGCGGATCGTTATTACTGGGTGCGCGTCGCGGAGGATGACGAATGGTCTATTCGATTTGGAAGGAACCGCAACCACTTCGGGTCCGACGAGCACCGCAGGAAACGCGCCGAGATTCACGCTGCGTTAATCCCTCGCATCTGCGCTGCTGACCAACTCGGTCGAAACGTCGTTCTCGAAGCCACGGTTCACGAGGCGCCTCCTGAGGCTTTCTTGGAGTACGGCGCGCTCTTCGCCGGAGCCGGACTCACTTGGCTCCTACGCGTCCTGCTGCCTCGGGTCGAGGTGGCTGCGGCGCGCGACGCCAATCGGCCCTCGTGGCACATCGGTGCCAACCGGGTGGCAACGTTGCATGCTAAGTTCACGCGAACTCACTTTCCGGCCGATTGCTTCCTCGACAACTCCGACGAGAACCCACAGCAAACGTGCGTGCAGGTTCTCATGTCCGTCGGCGTGCCGCCCAACCCCGCGGTCAACCGGAGCGCGTCCGGCGGGCGTGCTCCGCCGCCCGCAGGCGCGCCCGGTTACTTAACTCGTTAGGTTGCACCATATGCGCACGCTCGAAGACTTCCTGAATCGTCTAACCGACATGGACTCCGGTTGGTGGCCGTTTCTCTACCTGCGCCCGGAAACAGGCCTACTCATGGACAATCGAATCCTGCGCCACACGGACGCTCCTCGGCGGCGCTGCGCGCCTCCTTGGCATGCGCTACCGGGAGATCGCATTTCGATCAAGATTCTTATGCTTGCAGTGTAGGGTTCAAGTACCGTATGGTGCGCGGTAAAAAAGTTCGTTCAGGGCCACCGAGAAGCGGGATGCGAACCGCGATCGCTGGCGCCGTTCCGTGTGCACTCATCACCTATTCAGAGGCATCTGCCATGCTGAGGATTTTCCTTTCACTCGCAGCATTCGTGGGCGCTCTATCCAACGTTGCGGGGGCTTTCGCCGAGGGGACGTCCGCGCCCGCCGTCGCCCCTCGGGCTCCGGGCTGCACCGAGCTCGAGCGTCACCAGCTCGACTTCTGGCTCGGTGACTGGGATACCTTCGAGCCAGAAGGCGCGCTTGGCGAGTCGCAGGCGCGCGCCCACGTCGATTCCATCCTCGCCGGTTGCGTCGTGCATGAGCTCTATGAACAGACCGACGGGCTCGTTGGCGACAGCTTCCTCAGTTACGATTCCATCACCAAGCGGTGGCAACAGACATGGCTGACCAACTTCGGCGCGTACATGTTCCTCACCGGCACGTTCAAGGATGGCGTGCTGACGCTCGAAGGAACCTCGCACACCAAAACCAGGGATATACCCCACCGGATCACCTGGAAGGCTGAACGCGGCGGCGTCCGCGAGACGGGTGTGATGTCGATGGACAGTGGCAAGACCTGGGTGCCTGCGTTCGATGTGTTGTTCCTCAAACACAAAGACAAGCCATGACACTCGCCTCATATGTCGCTCATCATCGAGTTGGAGACCCCGCGGCTACGAATGCGCCAGTGGCGCGAGTCCGACCGCGCGCCGTTCGCAGCGATGAACATCGATCGCGAGGTAATGGAGTTCTTTGCGTCACCACAATCATCAGCAGCCAGCGACGCCAGCATCACCGCATGGCAGGCTCAGTTTGCGACGCAAGGCTGGAGCAACTGGGCCGTCGAGTCGCGTGAGTCAGGCGAGTTCATCGGTTTCACGGGCCTGTCGGTACCCCGTCGCACCTTTCTTTTTCACCGTGCGTCGAGGTGGGTTGGCGCCTGGCCCGCAGGTTTTGGGGCAAGGGCTTGGCCACGGAGGCTGCACGCGCTGCTCTACGGGTCGCGTTTGAACGCCTGTCGCTTCCGGAGGTCGTCTCGTTCACCGCAACTTGGCGGGCATCGGCGCGGCCCGCTGGTTAGCTTGATACATTAGCCGCCTTCTTGTGCTACGGCATTGACGTAGTCCGTCATTGCCGTATAATAAGCGAATGATCAGCTTCATCGAGACAAAGCTGTTCACGCGGCTCGTTCAAGAATATTTCTCCGACGACGAATACTTGAGACTACAGCAAGCTTTGCTGTCGGATCCGGAGGCCGGAGCGATCATTCCAGGTTCCGGAGGTGTCCGAAAGCTTCGATGGGGCGTTTCCGGCCGCGGAAAACGCGGTGGCGTTCGAGTCATCTACTTTCTTCGTACTCGGCACGGTCAGATTTGGATGCTTACCCTCTACGCCAAGAACGTGACCGACAATATTTCGGCTAAGGTTCTGAAACAGATCAAGGACGAAATTGATGGCTAAGACTTCACTGAAGCGAAACGTTGGATTGGAAATCCTTGAAGGGCTGCGCGAGCTCAAGCGCAGCGAGATCGGCCGCGTCGTGAATGTTCCTTCGGTCTCAGCGATTCGTGAGAACACGGGGCTTTCTCAAGCAAAGTTCGCCGTTCTACTCGGAGTCTCCGTGCGTACGCTGCAGGAATGGGAACAAGGTCGCCGCGCTCCCTCCGGAGCAGCGCGTACGCTCCTGATGGTCGCTGCGAAAAATCCTCAGGCGCTGCTTGAGGTCGCGTAGCGATGTGTGCACAGACGGCTAAGCCATCGCTCAACGCGGACGCCCGCCGGTTAGCTTGGTTCGTTAGCGCTCAAGATACGAAGTAGCTATGCGAAGTCTTACTTTTTTTGGCTTGTTGATTTTCATTGCCCTGCCTGCTTTTAGCAGCGACGAAGTGCTCCCGGAAGGAACCATAGAGCACGGCACCCTTGCTAACGCCCAATTGATCGCCGATGCCAAACTAGGCGTAGCCGCCAAGGTTGGGGTGATGGGTTGCGCTAAGCCGGAAGGGTTGGAGCCTTATGTCGTCGCGATGCCAACTGGCGTTCCGGGGCAACGACAGTGGAAAGAGCTCTGGGTCGTATCCGGCTGCAATAGAAAATTTCAAGTCCATATCGACTTCAAAGAGTCCGGCCCGGGTGCTGCTGATTGGACTATAAGAAAATGAGCGCTAACCACTCGCTCAACCGGACCGCTCGCTGGCGGCGCTTGCGCGCCGTCCGCTCGCGGCCGGTTTGCGAAGTAAGGAGCATGCACCGAGTCCAGCGCAGGCGCTTCCTGATCTCCGCCGGGGCACTTCTAGCCGCGCCGCTTGCTGCCGGAGCCCAGCAGGCGGCCAAGGTCGCTCGAATAGGCTACCTGTCGACCAGCCTGGCCTTGAGTCCCCACGTGCGCGACGCCTTCCTCCAAGGACTGCGTGACCTCGGTTACGTCGAGGGTCGCAACGTCGTGATTGAATACCGAGATGCCGAGGGGAAGGTCGAGCGGCTCCCCGCTCTTGCGGCCGATCTGGTTGCGCTCAAGGTTGAGGTCATCTTCGTGGGCGGAAGCACACGCGTCACCCTGGAGGCCATGCAGGCGACAAAGACGATCCCCATTGTCTTCACTAGTGTTGGTGATCCGGTTGAGAGCGGTCTCGTCACCAGCCTCGCGCGGCCGGGCGGCAACGTCACGGGGTTGTCCACCCTCGGGCCGGAGCTAGTCGGCAAGCGTCTGGAACTGCTCAAGCAGACCGTTCCGGGGGTCGATCGGGTCGCTGTCCTCTGGCTGCCAGGTGCCCTCGGCGAACGCACGGACAAAGACATGCTGACAAGAGCAGACGTCGCGTCACGGGCGCTGGGGGTGCGGCTTCAATTCGTTGAGGCGCGAGGTGCGGACGAATTCGTCAGGGCATTCTCGGACATGAGCAGCGCGCGCGCGGGTGCTCTGACTGTGCTGCCAAGCAACAGGTTCCTCAGAGAGCGTAGAGGCATCGTGGACCTGGCGGCCAAGAACCGGCTGCCGGCAGTTTACGCATCGAGGGAGTTTGTCGATGCCGGGGGCCTTATGTCCTATGGAGCGAACGAGCCTGATTTGTTTCGCCGCGCCGCGATCTACGTGGACAAGATTCTCAAGGGCGCCAAGCCCGGCGACCTGCCCGTCGAGCAGCCGACGAAGTTCGAGCTGGTGATCAACCTCAAGACCGCCCAGGCCCTCGGCCTGACGATTCCGCAGTCGATGCTGGGGCTGGCCGATGAGGTAATCCGGTAATGTATCGGTGAATGGCGACTTCTGTTCGAATTTGTCGGGGCGATTGATGCCCAACCCTGCGCTCAACCGGACGGGCCGGTACGCGTGTCCGACCTGGCGAGCATCGGCGCGGCCCGCCGGTTAGGTTGATACGTTAGCCATCAAGCGATGCAACACTCACTGATCGTCGAATCCACCCTCACGTGTCCGGCTTGCGGCTTCGCTTCTGTCGAAGTCATGCCAACCGATGCTTGTGTCTATTTCCACGAATGCGCGAGCTGCCATACTTTGCTGCGACCCCAATCAGGCGATTGTTGCGTGTTTTGTTCCTACGGTTCGGTCAAGTGCCCGCCGGTGCAGCAGTCGCTAGGTTGTTGCGGTGACGCTGCCGCATTGCGGCTCTAACGCGCGTTACCATGAAATTCATATTCTTGCCGCCTGACTTCTCGCTCAACCCGGACGCTCCTCGGCGGCGCTTCGCGAAGTCCGTCGTCGCGCCGGTTGGCTTGTTTCGTTAGACGTCTCAAACTCTCCACTCGGTGCAACATGAAGCTACTTCAACTCATTGCCGCCGCATGCCTGTGCGTCGCAGTGCAATCGGCAACGATTGCCCAAGTGCCCGTTCAATCAAACTCGGACCACGCAGCCCTTCTCGCCAGCGCCGATCCGAAACTGGCCGAGAACAAGCGCTTTGTGTACGACTTCTGGCGCGAGGTCTTTGAAGGCGGTCACATGGAACTTGCCGACAAATACATGGCTGAGTCGTACATCCAGCATAACCCCAATGTGCCAACTGGCAGGGGCGCTTTTGTAGAGTTCTTCACCAAGTTCAAGAAGCCGAAGCCGATCGAGGCCAAGGTGTCTGCCCCTCTCGTTTCCATAACGGCGGAAGGGAATATCGTTGTGCTCGGCTTCGTGAGGGAGCTTACAGATCCGAAGGACTCTTCGAAAACTTACACGACTACCTGGTTCGACATGTTCCGCATCGAAAACGGGAAAATCGCCGAGCACTGGGACCCAGCACAGAAGCAATAAAGACAAGACAACAGGGGTCGTTGCACGTTGCACAGTCAGAGGTCGCCAATGCTGAAAACCTATCGTGGGAGTTGTCACTGTGGCGCCAGGAGTGTGGTCATGCTGCACTGAGCCGCTTGCCGCCTGACCTCTCGCTTAACCGGACGTCAAGGTTGGCCACCGCCGCGAGGTCTATCGCGGCGCCGCCTGACCCGACGTCAACTAATCGTCTTCCCGTCGTCCGCGTGCCTGAGGCTCTTCGCGCCTCTCGTTCCCGAGCCTGGGACCGGGGAACCTGCCGCGATCCGTCTCCCGACGGGAAATTCCGCGACGATCCGGGTAATGCTGGTACGTGCATTTGCAGCGCCAGGGCGACGAACATTCCGGAAGCGGCAAACGGGGCGCCTGTGCGCTAAGGAAGCGTCTATCGCGCAGCTCGTCGACGGCCGTGCACGCCCTGGGCCCGCCGACAACGCTGACGGCGTGCCACGGCTCTTTGACAGGTCCGGGCGCTTTGGTCTTTGTCACGCATGAAAACTAGACCATTGGTACTGGTCCGGTAATCAGCGCCCCGCCTATTTGCTTGTAGGACAGTGACGAAGGAACAGGACGTGGATCCGCGCAGTGACGCACGATCCATGTGCCTGCGCTGATGGCTACGCCAGCTCGACCGTCCACGCCGCCAGCGAATCCGCCACTTCCGCCCGGATTTGCGCATCCTTCTTTCCCGTGCGCGCCGGCACGTGGAACGAATGGTCGGCATCGTCGAAGAGCGTAAGAGTCGCCTGCGCGCCGAGCTTTTTCGCCAGCGCCCGCAGCAGACTCAGCTCGGCAAATTCGTCACGCGTCCCCTGCAGGAACAGCATTGGAATGCGCACGTCGAACAGGTGCGCTCCGCGTTCGTGGCCTGGCTTGCCCGGCGGATGCAGCGGAAAGCCGACGAACACCAGGCCGCGCACGCCGGCCAACGGCGCGGCCGCCTGCGCCTGCGAGCTCATGCGGCCGCCGAAAGACTTGCCGCCGGCGAACAGGGCGAGTTCGGGGACCAGGCGTGATGCCTCCGTCACCGCCGCCCGCACCGTCGCCTGGGCGAGCTTGGGCGAGTCGGGGCGTTTCGAGCCACGCTCCATGTAGGGAAACTGATAGCGCAGCGTCGCGATACCGCGTTCGGCGAGGTCGTTGGCGAAGCTGGTCATGAATGGATGCGTCATGCCCGCGCCGGCGCCATGCGCCATCACGTAGCAGGCGAGCGCTCTGGGCGGAACCTGCAGCAAGCCCGATACGCGGTTGGCATCGTCGACGACGATCGTCATCGGCTGCGCGGCGCCCGCCGGGGCAGTTCGTTCGGCATTCATGAGGCGAAGTTCATCAGCGCCTTGGCATAACCCGGCGCGGTTGGTTCGTGCATGAAGTACACGTAGATTGCGCGCCACGAGCTCGCCTGGAGCTTGCGCGCCCACTGCTTGAGATCGGCGTCGGAATACGTCTCGAGACGCAGCCGGACATAGCCCCACGTCGCCGTCTCCACGAGCGGCGGCGGCGCGCTGTCCTCGCGCTCGGACAGGCACAGCGCCGCGCCGGCGCCTTTGAGGGCGGCGTAGACGTCATCCTCGAACCAGGTGTCGTGGCGAAATTCGAAGGTCGCCTTGTGGCCCGGCGGCAGCAGGCTCAGGAACTCGGTGAGACGCGGCAGGTCCTTTTTCATGTTTGGCGGCAGCTGGAACAGCACCGGCCCGCGCTTGGCACCCAGCGCCGCCAGGTTCTTGTACAGATAGCCAACCGGCTCGGCCGCCGTTTCCGCACGCAGGCGCGACATGTGGGTGATCCGCTGCGATGCCTTGATCGAGAAACGAAAGTTGTTCGGCACCGTCGCCGCCCAATGCTCGATTACCGACGCCTTGGGCATTCGATAGAACGTGTTGTTGATCTCGACCGTCGGCAGGCGCGCCGAATAGAACGCAAGCATGTCTTCGGCCTTGACGTCGTCCGGATAGAAGACGCCTTTCCACTCCTTGAAGGAATAACCGCTCGCGCCCGCCAGCAGCTTTGTAGTTGTCATCGGCCGGGACCTCCGTCAGTATGTTTGCGAATGACGAAAAGCGCTCTCAAAGAATACGCGGCCAAGCGGACCTTCACGGCCACGCCCGAACCGCCACCGGCGCTGCCTGCCGCGGAGGGCGGGCCGCTGTTGTTCGTCGTGCAGCAACATTCGGCCACGCGCCTGCACTACGACTTCCGGCTTGAATGCGACGGTGTCCTGCTGTCCTGGGCCGTGCCCAAGGGCCCGTCCCTTGATCGTAACGAAAAGCGCCTGGCCGTGCACGTCGAGGACCATCCCTACGACTATGGCTCCTTCGAAGGCGTGATTCCCGCCGGCCAGTACGGTGCGGGCGAGGTGATTGTCTGGGACTGCGGCGTTTACTCGCCCGATGAAGGCGGCGCGACGTACTTTCGCGATCGCGCCCGCGCCGAGCGCGAAGTCCGCGACGGCGTCGAGAAGGGCAAGCTGAGCATCCTGTTGCGCGGCGAGAAGCTGAAGGGCTCTTTCGCGCTCGTGCGCACCAAGGAAAAGAACCAGTGGCTGATGATCAAGCACAAGGACCGGTTCGTCACGACCGACGACGTCACGCTGCAGAATCGCTCGGTGCTTTCGGGCAAGACCGTCGCGGAACTCAAGTTCCTGCCGGTCGAGCGCATTCCCGCCGCGCGGCTTGCGCCCGCAGGCAGGGTCGTGGCGATGCCGGCGACGCTTGCTCCGATGCTCGCGGAGGTGGGCGACGCACCGTTCCATCGCGCCGAGTGGATGTGGGAACCCAAGCTCGACGGATATCGCGTGCTCGCATTCATCACCGAGCGCGGCGTCAAGCTGCGCTCGCGGCGCGGCCTCGATCTTTCGTCCAAATTCCCGCGCCTGGTGACGGAACTCGCGCAACAGTCGGTGAACGGAATGATCCTCGACGGCGAGCTGGTCGCCTTCGACGCGAAGGGCAAGCCGTCATTCGCGGCGATGCAGGATCGCGCCGGACTGAAGACGGAACGCGAGATTGCCGCGGCCGATAAGACGCTGCCCGTGGTGTTCTTCTGCTTCGACCTGCTTCACTTCGCGGGGCTCGATCTGCGCCAGGCGCAGTATGTAGATCGGCGGCGCTATCTCGCCCAATGCCTGCTGCCCTCGCCGCTGGTGCAACTCGTGCACGCGCATGAGGATGGCGTGGCGCTGAGCGCCGCGGCGCTGGCCAGCGGTTTCGAAGGCGTGATCGGCAAGCGCAAGCAGAGCCGCTACGAGACCGGACGGCGGTCGCCGTCATGGTTGAAGGTCAAGCCGACGCAGAGCGCGGATTTCGTCGTCGGCGGTTACACCCGCGGCAAGGGAGCGCGCGCGCCGCTGGGCGCTATTCTGGTCGGCTATTGGGATGGCGATCGGCCCAAGGCAAAGCTGAACTACGCGTCGCACGTCGGCTCGGGCTTCGACGAGCGCGCACTGAAGCAGGCCAAGACGCGGCTGGAGCGGCTCCAACGCAAGACCTGTCCTTTCGCCGAGACGCCGGAACTCAATGGCCCGACGACCTGGGTCGCACCGGAAGCCGTCGCCGAGGTGAGCTTCCAGAGCTGGACCGAAGACGGTCACCTGCGCGCGCCGGTCTTCCTGCGCTTTCGCGACGACATCGATCCATCGTCGGTACGACGTGTCGAAGCCGACCACGCGGCGGCCGCGGGTTCTTCCGGTGGCCCCGTAGACGAAATCATAAGCCAGTTTGCGAGCCCCAAGACGGCGTTCACACTGGCAGTCGGCGTGCACCGTATCCGCCTCACTCACCTCGATCGCGTCTACTGGCCGGCCGATCCGGCTCAAAACCTTCCGGCATTCACCAAGCGCGACCTGTTGAGCTATCTCGCGCAGGTCTCGCCCTGCATGCTGCCGCATCTTGCCGACCGTCCGCTGACCATGATCCGCATGCCCGACGGCATCGGCGGCCAGCGGTTTTTCCAGAAGCACTGGGAACAGGAGCGGCCGGATTTTGTCGAGTCCATCACCGTGTTCTCGAGCAGCAAGGAGCAACAGCACGACTACTTGTTGTGCAATAACCTTCCGACACTACTATGGCTTGCGCAATCGGGCACGCTCGAGTTCCACGTCTGGCACTCGCGCGCGAAGCTAGGTGCCGATGCCGTTTCGAAGAGCACCGACTACGCGAGTTCGCTCGAGGCACTGGAAGCGTCGGTCCTGAACTATCCCGACTACGTGCTGTTCGACCTCGATCCGTACATCTATTCCGGCAAGGAAGCCAAGGGCGCGGAGCCCGAACTGAACAAAGTTGCATTCGAGAAAGGCAAGGAACTCGCGTTCTGGCTGCGCGAGTTGTTGCAGAGCATGTCGCTCGAAGCCATCGTCAAGACCTCGGGCAAGACCGGCCTGCACGTCTTCGTCCCCATCCGGCGCACGATCGACTTCGACGCCGCGCGGCACGTGTCGGAACTGGTCGGCCGCCATCTGCAGCGCCTTCACCCCAAGGACATCACGCTGGAGTGGAGCATTCCCAAGCGCACCGGCAAGATCTTCATGGATTACAACATGAACGTTCGCGGCAAGACCTTGAACGTCGCGTATTCACCGCGCGGCGTGCCCGGTGCGCCGGTGTCGATGCCGTTGACCTGGGATGAGCTGGCGGGAGCGCATCCGCTCGACTTCACGCTCGCCAACGCGCCCGAGCGTCTCGCCCGGGTCGGAGACCGCTGGCGGAATGCGTTGCAAAAGAAGCAAAGCCTGGAGGCGTCGCTATCGAAAACTTCGAAGTGACGCTTGCAAATTATGGAAAAGATTGACATATTTCACAGTTCACGTCCGCATGCCACACAGGCGGGAGACAACATGGCTGCACGATCGATTGCGAGTTTGACGGTCTCGTTCGGGCTGGTCTCGATCCCGGTGAAGCTCTATTCGGCCACCGAGGCGAGCAAGGCTGTCTCGTTCAACATGCTGCACAAGACCTGCGGCTCGAGGCTCAAGCAGCAATACATCTGCATCAAGGAAGAAGTGGTGGTGCCGCGCGAGGAGATCGTCAAGGGCTACGAATTCGCGAAGGACCAGTACGTGATGTTCACGCCTGAAGAATTGAAGGCGATGGAGGAGGCCGGTACGCACATGGCCGAAATCACCGAGTTCGTTCCGCTCGAAGCGGTGGACCCCGTGTTCTTCGACAAGGCCTATTACCTCGCTCCGGACAAGGGCGGCGCCAAGCCGTATGCGCTGCTGGCGGCGGCGTTGCGCGAATCCAACCGTTGCGCGCTCGGCCGCTGGGCCGCGCGCGGCAAGCAGTACATCGTGATGATTCGCCCGGTCGAGGACGGTCTGGTCATGCAGCAGCTGCTCTACGCCGGCGAAGTGCGGGCGATGAAGGACCTCGAGATCCCGAAGACCGACGTGAAGCCCGCGGAACTGAAGCTTGCGCAACAATTGATCGAGCAACAGACGTCCGACACTTTCGACCCGTCGCAATACACTGACGAAGTCGCGGCGCGCGTGCAGGCCGCGGTCGAGAAGAAGGTCGAGGGTCACGAGATCACGATGTCCGAAGCTCCGGAGGGCGGCGGCGCACAAGTCATCGACTTGATGGAAGCGTTGCGAGCAAGCCTCGAGAAAAAGGCACCCGCGCGCGCAGCCTCCGCCAGACCCGCTGCCGCGGAAGACGAGCCGGTGACGCGCAAGCCCGCCAAGCGTGCGCCACAGGCCGCCGCACCGGCGCCGGTTGCGCGCAAGGCGGCCAAGAAATAAGCGACATCAGGGGCGCACCGAGGCCGTGCACGCCTACGGCGTCCGGGACGTCGAGAAGCTGCTGCGCCTGTCGCGCGGCACGATCCGATCGTTGATTGCCGCCGGTTTCGTCACGCCCGCGCGCGGACCGCGCGGCGCGTGGCGGTTCTCCTTCCAGGACCTGATTGTGTTGCGCACTGCGCAAGCGCTGGCCGATACCAATATGCCACCGCGTCGGATCTTGCGCTCGATGCGCGAGTTGCGCCGGCATCTGCCCGACACAATGCCGCTGTCCGGACTCAAGATCGGCGCCGTGGCCAACCGCGTCGTCGTGCGCGAAGGCGGCAGCCGCTGGCAGGCGGAATCCGGCCAATATCTGCTGGGTTTCGATGGCGATCCGACCGACGGCTCGTTGAGCGTGATCGAACGCGAGGATGCCGACGAGGGGTCGCGCGCGGCGGAAGCGTGGTTCGAACGGGCGGTGATGCTGGAGCGGGAAGGCGTCGATGCGTCGCTGGCGGCGTACGAACATGCCATCGACGCCGATCGCAGGTACCTCGATGCCTATATCAATCTGGGCCGCCTGCTGCATGAGGCCAAGCGCTACGCCAGGGCCGAGCGCGTTTACCGCGACGGGATCGACGCCTGCGGCGACGATCCCGTGCTGCTCTTCAACCTCGGTGTGCTGCTCGATGACATGAAGCGGTTGACCGAAGCGATGGACGCGTACTCGGCGGCGTTGCGGGCGGACCCAACCTTGGCCGATGGTCACTACAACCTGGCGCTGCTGTGCGAAAAGCTCGGCAAGCCGAAGGACGCCATTCGGCACCTGGCGCGGTATCGCATGCTGACGGGAAATCGAGCCGGGTAGTGTCAGATCGCATCCGCCGAAAAATGCTTTTGCCCGCGTGGTTCTGGCTGTTCGCAGGTATCGCGCCGGCGGGTGCCGCCGACCTGTTCAACTTCCAGGCGACTGCGCTCAAGGCACCCGACTGCATTGCCGATGCATCGCTCTCGCTGTTCGCACAGAACGTACAGCCTTCCGAGCCGCCACATCCGACGCTGCCGATCGGGCGCTACTATCTGATCGCCCGCTACCTCGGCGTCGATGCGATCAGCGCACCCGCGGCGGCAGACTTCGGCCATTTTTCACAGACCTATCCGTGGCCGCCAATTCGCGGCATGGCGCTGACCGGTTTGAGCGTGCCCGAGCCGCGGAGCGCATGGCAGCGCGCTGGTCGCGTTGATGCCACGGAAGACAATTCGTCCGCGTTTCAGTTGCATTGCTACGACGCCGGATCCTTCATCAATACATGGACGTTTCCAGATGTCTCGATTTCCGGCGGAGGCCCGCATTCGATCTATGGTTACAGTTTCGACGATGCGCGGTCGCCTCTTATCTATGACAATAACGCAGCGACGGATTTTGTTCTGCAGGCGAGCGTGGAGATTCCATGGTTCGCCGCGTGGCCGGATCCGATGGAGTCGGCCGGTGGCGAGCCGGTCGGACAAGTCAACTTGTTCGCATATTTCCGCGATCGCAGGAGCGGCAAGACGCTTGCACTGCTGCTGGCAATCTTCGACAACAGGTTCGGGTCGAATCCCACCTATCCTTCATTCGTCGCTCATGACGGAGCGACACCCTTCGCTTCCATGCCGATCCACACCGGCGAGCGCTATGGGACAGTGCCACCTCACTCGGCGACCTTTACCGGCAATGTATGGACCGGGCTCAGGTTTTTCCGAGTCCATGTAACGCAAGCCAACTTCCGGCAGGTGCTCGCAGATGTCAATGCGTATTGCCGGGCACACCCCGGGCAGCGCTATTGCGACAGTTCCACAGTGGGCATCGCGTATAGTCCAGCCGAGACTGACTATGAAATCACCGACTTTGGGGTCATTCACGAGATCGGGCGCGGTGGCCCCCACGGCAATCTCAGTATGGGCATCCACATTTACGATTTGGGCGCGTGGAATTTCAGGTAGCGCTCGTGCAATTCATTTTCGCCATTCCCTCCGATTTGCAAGACAATAGACATCCACGGGGCGGCGACCTGCGCGACCCATTTGCCGGTTCTACCTGATACCGAGGCGCGCGCGACGCGCCGGCTAAGTTCGAGGAGACCACGATGAACGATCGCGTGGAGGAAAACCGCTCACCCCGGCTCGACGAAGTGCTGAAGCTCGTGCGCGCGAAGGTCGCACCGGGCGAGCGCGCGACGCTCGAAGCGTTCGTCACGCGCTACTACGGGCAGGCTGACGCCGAGGATCTGGTCGACCGCGAGCCCACCGACCTCTACGGCGCCGCGCTCTCGCACTGGAATTTCGCGCGCAAGCGCGAAGTCGGTCATCCCCGCGTGCGTGTATTCAACCCGACGGTTGAAGAACACGGTTGGCAGTCGACGCACACCGTCGTCGAAATCGTCAACGACGACATGCCTTTCCTGGTCGATTCCGTGACGATGGAAGTCAACCGCCACGGCGGTTCGCTGCATCTCATCCTGCACCCGATTCTCGCGGTCGAGCGCGGCGCCGATGGCACGCTGGTCGGCCTTGTCGCCAGCGATGCCAAGGGCGCCAAGCTCGAGTCGTTCATCCATGTCGAAATCGACCGCATGAGCGACCCGGCGGCGATGAGCGCGTTGACAGCCGACATCGTGCGGGTGCTCGACGACGTGCGCGCGGCGGTCGAGGATTGGGCAAAGATGCGCGCGCAGGTGGGAATCATCCTGGGCGAGATTGCCGCAAAAGCGCCGCCGCTGCCCGCGGAGGAGTTGGCCGAGGGCAAGGCATTCGTCTCCTGGCTGGCCGAAAACAACTTCACCTTCCTCGGCTACCGACGTCACGAACTGGTGACCGTCGACGGTGCGGATGCGCTGAAGATCGTGCCGGGATCGAGCCTCGGTATCCTGCGCGCGGTCGAAGGCAAGGAAGTCGCCGCCAGCTTCGCGGCGCTGCCCGCGGAAGTCAGGGCCTATGCGCGCCGCCCGGAGTTGCTGGTCATCACCAAATCGACGTCGCGCTCGACCGTGCACCGACCTGGCTACCTCGACTACATTGCCGTCAAGCGCTTCGACAGCATGGGCCAGGTCTGCGGCGAGGATCGCTTCCTCGGTCTGTTCACCTCGATCGCGTACAGCGCGAATCCGTCGGAGATTCCGCTGCTGCGACGCAAGACCGCGAACATCGTGGCGCGCGCGGGCGTCGCCCCCGGCAGCCACGCCGCCAAGGTGCTGGCCAACATCCTGACCAACTATCCCCGCGACGAGCTGTTCCAGACCGGCGAGGACGAACTTCTGGCCACGGTGCTCGGCATCCTGCGCCTCGGCGAACGTCAGCGCTTCCGCCTGTTCGTGCGGCGCGACGCATTTGAGCGCTTCATCGTCTGCCTCATCTATGTGCCGCGCGAGAATTATACGACCGACCTCCGGCAGAAGTGGCAGGCGATCCTGCTCGAAACCTTCGCCGGCTCCAGCAGCGAGTTCAATACGCAACTCTCGGAGTCGGTGCTCGCGCGCATCATGATCACGGTGCGCACGACGCCGGGCAAGATACCTGCGTTCGACGTACGCGCGCTGGAGTCGCGGCTGGCTACGGTGTCGCGCCGCTGGGAAGACGACCTGAAGGTGGCGTTGATCGACACCGCCGGCGAGGCGCGCGGCAACGAGTTGTACCGGCAATTTGGCCGCGCCTTTCCCGCCGGATACCGCGAGGATTACTCTGCGCGCATCGCTGCTCCCGATATCGCGCTGATGTCGGGGCTGAGCGCCGAGCGGCCGCTGGCGATGTCGCTGTATCGCCCGCTCGAAGCCGCTCCGGGCATGCTTCGCTTTAAGCTCTACCGTCTGGGTGGACCGATAGCGTTGTCCGACAGCTTGCCGATGCTCGAGCGCATGGGCCTCAAGGTGCTCGACGAGCGTCCGCACCGCGTGACCCCGGCAGGGAGCGCGCCGATCTGGATGCACGACTTGGGCATGCTGGTGCCGTCGATGGATACCGAAGTCGAAATCGACTCGCTGCACGCGGTATTCGAGTCGGCGTTCGGACAGATTTTCCGCGGCGAGGTCGAGAACGACGAATTCAACCGCCTGGTCGTCGCCGCCCGGCTCCCGGCGCAGGAAATCGTAATTTTGCGCGCGTGTGCGAAGTACCTGCGCCAGATCGGGTTCCCGTTGTCGCAGACCTTCATCCAGTCGACGCTGGCCGCGCATGCGGGGATCGCGCGCCAACTGGTCGAATTGTTCAAGGTGCGCTTCGATCCCGACGGAGGCGCTGGCGCCGGCGCGCGCGCGGCGGAACAGGTGCGCGCGATCGAGACGGCGCTCGATGACGTCGAAAACCTGTCCGAGGATAGGGTGCTCCGCCAGTACCTGGCGCTGGTGCAGGCCATGACGCGGACGAACTTCTGGCGGCGCGATGCCGAGGGCCGGCCGCGCAGCTACGTTTCGTTCAAGTTCGATCCAGCCAAGGTTCCAGGACTGCCCGAACCCAAGCCGATGTTCGAGATCTTCGTCTATTCGACGCGCTTCGAAGGCGTGCATCTGCGCGGCGGCAAGGTCGCGCGCGGCGGTTTGCGCTGGTCCGATCGGCCGGAAGATTTCCGCACCGAGGTGCTCGGCCTGGTCAAGGCGCAGATGGTGAAGAACACCGTGATCGTGCCGGTCGGCTCCAAGGGCGGCTTCGTGCTCAAGCGCGCGCCCGCAGCCTCCGACCGGGAAGCGTACATGAAGGAAGGCGTGGCCTGCTACAAGGACTATCTGCGCGGGCTGCTCGATCTCACCGACAACCGCGTCGGAGACAAAATCGTGCCGCCGCCGCAGGTGAAGCGGCACGACCCCGACGATCCCTACCTGGTCGTCGCGGCGGACAAGGGCACCGCGACGTTTTCCGATTACGCCAATTCGGTCAGTGTCGAATACGGATTCTGGCTCGACGACGCATTCGCCTCGGGCGGGTCGGCCGGCTACGACCACAAGGTGATGGGCATCACGGCACGCGGTGCGTGGGAATCGGTCAAGCGCCACTTCCGCGAAATGGGCGTCGATACGCAGACCACCAAATTCACCGTGGCCGGTGTCGGCGATATGTCGGGTGACGTGTTCGGCAACGGCATGCTGCTGTCGCGGCATATCAAGCTGGTCGCCGCGTTCGATCACCGGCACATCTTCCTGGATCCCGGCGCGGATCCTGCAACAAGCTTCGCGGAGCGCGAACGCATGTTCAAGCTGCCGCGCTCGTCGTGGGCCGACTACAACGCCGCGCTGGTATCGGCCGGTGGCGGCATCCACCCGCGTAGCGCGAAGTCGATCGCGATCACGCCGCAGGTCAAGGAAGTATTGGGCATCAAGGCGGAGGCGATGACGCCGACCGAGCTGGTCAACGCGATCCTCAAGGCTCCAGTCGACCTGATCTACAACGGCGGCATCGGTACCTACGTGAAGGCGACGGACGAGTCGCACGCACAGGTCGGCGATCGGGCCAACGATGTGCTGCGCGTCAACGGTCGCGAACTGCGCTGCAAGGTATTCGCGGAAGGCGGCAATCTCGGCTGCACCCAGCTGGGCCGCATCGAGTACGCGCTGGCGGGAGGGCGCATCAACACCGATGCGATCGACAATTCGGCGGGCGTCGACACCTCCGACCACGAAGTCAACATCAAGATCCTGCTCGGGCTGCCGATCGTCGATGGCGACATGACCGTAAAGCAGCGCAACGCGCTGCTGGCGGAAATGACCGACGACGTCGCCGCGCTGGTCCTGCGCGACAACACCTTCCAGACGCAGGCGCTGTCGGTCAGCGGGCGCATCGCGCCGCAGCTGCTCGATGCGAACCAGCGCTTCATCCACTTTCTCGAGAAGGGAGGCCGTCTCAACCGGGCGATCGAATTTCTTCCGCCGGACGAGGTTTTCGGCGAGCGGCGCGCAGCCGGTGTCGGACTCACCAGCCCGGAGCAGGCGGTGCTGCTGGCGTACAGCAAGATCTGGCTATACGACGAGTTGCTGGCGTCATCGTTGCCCGACGACGCATGGGTCGCGACCGCGTTGGTGCGATATTTTCCGACGGCGCTGCGCGAGCGCTATGCGGCATACATGCAACGCCATCCGCTGAAGCGCGAAATCATCGCGACGCACGTCACCAACAGCATGATCAATCGGGTCGGCGGGACGTTCGTGCACCGGCTCCTCGAGTCGACCGGCGCGAAACCTGCGGAAATCGTGCGCGCGTACCTGCTCACGCGCGAAGTCTTCGGCTTCGTCGACCTGTGGATGGCGATCGAGGCGCTGGACAACAAGGTGGACGATGCCGTCCAGTCGGCGATGCTGATCGAGACCGGGCGCCTGATCGCGCGTGGCACGACCTGGTTCCTTCGTTCGCGGCGCCTGGTCGAGGACATGGCGAGCACGATCGATCACTTCACGCCGAAGATCGCGGCGCTGGCAAAACTTCTGGCGCAGGTGCAGGACGAGGGCGAGCGCGCGCGCATCGCCGCCGCCGTCGCCCGGTACGTCGATCGCGGCGTGGCGCGGGAGCTGGCGACCCGCGTCGTAGGCTTCGATACGCTCTACGCAGCGCTGGATATCGTCGAAGTCGCTGACTCAGCCACACGCACGCCGGAAGACGTCGCCGGACTCTACTTTGAGCTATCGAACAAGCTGGGCCTGCCGTGGTTGCGCGACCGCATGGCGGCGCTTCCCGACGATGCCCACTGGAAGATGCTGGCAAAGGACGCGATGCAGGACGATCTGTCCGGCCTGCAGCGGACCATCACCGCCGATGTCCTGGCCGGCAGTCCCGACAGCGTCGCGCGCGCCGCTCTTGTGGCCGCCTGGCAGGACCGCAACCGTCGCGGCATCGAGCGGGCGGGACAGTTGCTCGCCGAGCTGCGCGGAGCCGGGCCCGTCGATGCAGCGATGCTGTCGGTGGCGTTGCGCGAGCTGCGGGGCCTGGCCTGAGACGTGCGACTCTGATTGCGGATGCGCGGCAAGAACTATCTAGCGTGAACATGCACTAGTCGAACGGTTCCCATCCATGCTTGCGACACCTCGTGCGGACCGCATGCCAGCGACCGGCACGGTCACGTTTTTGTTCACGGACATCGAGGGCAGTACTGCGCTGTGGGAAAGCGACGGTGCTCGGATGTCGCAAGCGCTGGCCGCGCACGACGCCCTCGCGCGGCGCGCAGTCGAGTCGCACCGCGGCAGGGTGGTGAAGACGACCGGCGACGGCGTCCACGCCGTCTTCGACGATGCGCTGGACGCGCTCGCCGCGACCGTGGACATGCAACAGCTGCTCGCCGATCCCGCCGCGACCTGCGGTGTTCCGCTGCATGTGCGCTGCGGATTGCATGCGGGTGTCGTTGAACGCCGCGACAACGACTACTTCGGGAGCACTGTCAATCGTGCGGCGCGAATCATGAGTGCGGCGCACGGCGGGCAGGTATTGCTTTCGCAGACAGCGGTAGATTGCGTGCGCGAGATTCTTCCAACCGCGGTTTCGCTGCGCGACCTCGGCAAAGTCCGGCTGAAAGACTTGGCGACTCCCGAACACGTTTATCAACTGGTGCATACGCAACTGCGACAGGACTTTCCGGCGTTGCGTTCGCTCGAGGCCACGCCGAACAACCTGCCGCAACAGGCCACGAGTTTCATTGGCCGTGAGGGCGAGCTGGCAGTGTTGAAGCGCCTGCTGACCAAAACCCGCCTGTTGACGCTCACCGGGGCGGGCGGTTGTGGCAAGACCCGCCTGAGCTTGCAGGTCGCCGCCGACTCTCTCGAGCGCTTCCCCGACGGCGCGTGGTTCGTGGAACTTGCGTCGCTGTCAGGTACGAGCCTGGTGCCGCAGGCGGTGTCGACAGTGCTCGGCCTGAAGGAAGAGCCAGGCAAGCCGATCACCCAGACGCTCACCGAGCACCTCAAGGACAAGCGGCTGCTTCTTCTGCTCGACAACTGCGAGCACCTGCTCGAGGGCTGCGTGCGACTTGTCGACTCGCTTGTGTGTCGATGCACGAATGTAACGATACTCGCGAGTACCCGGGAAGCGCTCGGTATTGCTGGAGAGCAAGCGTATCGGGTGCCTTCGCTCTCGCTGCCCGATCCGAAGCATGTACATACGCCCGCGTCCATCGAGCAATTCGAGGCTGCGCGGCTGTTCACCGACCGTGCAACACTTGCCCGTGCAGACTTTCAGGTCACCGCGCAAAACGCCGCCACGATCGCTTCCATCTGCTTTCGGCTGGACGGCATTCCGCTGGCCATCGAGCTGGCGGCGACGCGCGTGCGTTCGCTTTCGGTCGAAGAGATCGACGGCAAGCTGGACCAGCGTTTCCGCTTGTTGACGGGTGGCTCACGGACCGCGTTGCCTCGACAGCAGACGCTGCGCTCGCTCATCGACTGGAGTTATGACCTGCTGCACGATCCGGAGAAGCTGCTGTTGCAGCGGCTAACGGTATTTGCCGGAGGGTGGACGTTGGAGGCGGCGGAGCAGGTCTGCGTCGATGAGGGCATGGAGGCCCGCGAAGTTCTCGATCTTTTGACTTCGCTCGCCGACAAGAGCTTGGTAATCGTGGAGCAGAATGACGAGCGCTCTCGTTTCCGGTTGCTGGAGACGGTGCGTCAATATGCCAGAGAGAAGCTGGTGGAGTGCGGTGGCGGCGAGGCGGTTCGGGAGCGGCATCGAGATTACTTTGGGGCGCTGGCGAACGAAGCGGAATCGAAGTTGATGGGGGCGCAGCAGGCAGAATGGCTGAAACGTCTGGGAGATGAGCACGACAACTTGCGGTCGGCTCTGGAATGGAGCCTCTTGGAGGCGGGATCGCGAGGGGGCCTTCGGCTCTGTGGGGCGTTGCAACGATTCTGGTGGGCGCGGGGATATCTCTCGGAGGGCCGCGAGTGGTGCGTACGTATGCTGGGAAAGGCTGGAGCCGAGACGCGAACGCGTGAGCGCGCGAAGGCACTCAATGTGGCGGGCGTCCTCGCCTATCACCAGAGCGACTATGGCACCGCCCGAGCGCTGAACGAGGAGAGTCTTGGGATTCAGCGCGAGCTGGACGACCGGTGGGGCATGGCCAATTCGCTGAACAATCTGGGGAATGTGGCGTGGGACCAGGGCGATCATGCTACGGCACGGACGCTGCACCGAGAAAGCTTGGCGATCATGCGGCAACTCGACGACCGATGGGGAACCGCCCGCTCGCTGAACAATCTTGGAAATGTCGCGTGGGACGAGGGCGACTATCCTGCGGCCCGCGCGCTGCACGAGGAGAGCCTCGCGATCATGCGGGAACGGGGGGATCGAGGAGTCATCGCCGCGTCGGTGTTCAACTTGGGAATCGTGGCCTATGCCCTGCATGACCTTCCGGCCGCCGAGGCGCTGTACGAGGAGAGCCTGACAATCGCTCGGGAGTTGGGACTTCGGCAGCGCATTGCAAGCTCGCTGAACGAGCTGGGCTATCTCGACATGGATCGGGGCGATCTTGCGTCCGCAAAGGCGCGGCACGAAGAGGGCTTGGCGATCGGCCGCGAGCTGGGCGACAAGCGGGGCATTGCCTTCGCGCTGGAGGGACTCGCGGCAGTGGCCGCCGCTCTCGGTTTTTCGGCGCGTGCGGCCCGCACCTGGGGCGCGGCAGAACGGCTGCGCACGGAGCTCGGATCGCCGGTATTGCCAAAGGACAAGCCCGACTACGACCGGCGCGTGGCCGCAGCCCGCGCGGTGCATGGCGGATGACGCTGCCTTCGATCGTTCCTGGCAGGAAGGCCGCGCCTTGGCGCTCGAGCAAGCGCTGGACCTCGCTGTGCAGGAGACGGTCGAGCGACCGTGAGCCATGTGCTCCTGGCCGGCTTACCTACTGGCTCGCCGTGATGCCGCCGTCGACGTAGAGAATCTGGCCGGTGACGAAATCCGACGCTGGCGATGCGAAAAACAGCGCCGCGCCGACTACATCCTTGGGGTCCGCGATGCGACCGAGCGGGATACGCGCGAGGAGCTGCGTGCGGAAGGTGTCGTTCTCCATCACGTGCCGGATCATCTCGGTGTACACGAACGTTGGCGCAATACCGTTGACGTTGATCTGGTGCCGCGCCAGTTCCATCGCGTGCTGCTTGATCAGCATCACCAGGGCGCCTTTGGAGCTGCAGTACGCGGAATAGCCGCGATCGCGCAATCCAAGCTGCGAACGCACCGAGAGCAAATGCATCTGCTTGCCGCCGCGCCCTGCGGCAATCTGGTGCCGGGCAACCGCCTGGGCCAGGAACATGGCAGCCTTGAGATTCGTCGCGACCACCTGATCGAACGCGGCCTCGGTCACCTTGCCGATCGGCTCCTCGATCTGCGTGCCGACGCAGTTGACCAGGATGTCGATCGCGCCGAAACGGCGGACGACCGCGTCCACGATGCCTTCCATTGCTGGGACTTTGGCAGCGTTCAAGACAATGCCATGACCCTTGTGGCCCGCCGCGCGGACATTGCGGGCGAGCGCTTCCGCCTTGCGCTTGTCGCGGCCGGCGACGACGACTTCCGCGCCGCGCTGTGCCAGCCCCCAGGCGATCGCCTCGCCGATGCCGCCGTAACCGCCGGGCAGCAACGCGACCTTGCCGCCAAGATCGAACAGCGAGCCCAGTTCGCGTTCGAAGTCAACCGACGGGGTGATGCGTTTGGACTTGGCCGCGGTCTTCGGTGCTGCAGGCGCGCCACGTCGCTTGGCCATGGTCATTCCGGTTTCAACGCGCCGAGATAGCGCGCCACGCGCGTATCCTCGCACAGGACCGACAAGCTCGGCGCCGCGCTGACCCTGCCGTCCGCTACGAACAGGAAGCGCTCGCAGATTTCGCGGAGGATCGCGATGTGGTAGTGCGCGGTCGGGTGCAGGCACAGGAACACCAGACGCCCCTCGCCGCGCAGTTTGCGAAAGAAATCCAGCATGAAGCCGATGTATCCATCCTGCGTGTTGAATTGCGGCTCGTCGAACAGATGGATGCGCGGATAGTCGCTGCGCGCGGAGTCGAGCAGGAACGATGGTGCACCGGGGCGGCGTTTGCGTACCTGGTAGGACTGGTGGTAGTGGATCGCCAGGCGATCGCGCTGGTCGGGCCTGACGCGATGGATGTCCTGGCCAGCGCAGACGACGCGGCCGGCGCTGGGCGCACTGCTGCCTGCAATCAGTTCAAACAGCGTCGTCTTGCCCGCGCCATTCGGGCCGAGCACGCCGACGATTTCCGGCTTGGGAAAGCTCATATCGGCCTCGAGCGAAAAGGTCGTTCGCCGGCGCGGCCAGCCGCGCCGATAACGCTTGCTCAGGTGATCGAGTACGAGCAGGGGTGCATCGGTCGTCATCGATGTGCTCGCCTCACGCGCCCAGCAATTGTCGGCGTAGTCGCTCGTCGCTGCGCAGCTCTGCAGCGGGGCCTTCGTGCACCACGCAGCCCAGGTCGAGCACGTAGACACGATCCGCGACCGACAACGCCAACTCTGCGTTCTGCTCGACGATCAGCACCGCGATGGCTTCGCGCTTCAAGCGCTTGATCGTCGCCATGACGTCGCCGACGATCTTGGGCGCCAGGCCCTGGCTCGGCTCGTCGAACAGCACCAGGCCCGGGGCGCCAAGCAATGCTCGCGCTATGGCCACCATCTGCATCTCGCCGCCGGACAGGTTTTCCGCCTCGCGGTCCATCAGATATTCCAGCGCCGAGAATATTTCGAACATCTCCTTGAGCGACCAGGTGCGAAAGCGGCTCTTCTTGTGCGCGATGGCGAGGTTGCGCGCCACCGTCAAGGTCGGGCACAGGCGACGGTCGTCGGGAACCCAGCCGACGCCTGCCCGCGCAATCTCGTGTGTCGGGCGATCGCTGATCCGCGCGCCGTTGAACACGATGTCGCCCGCGCGCGGACGATTCAGGCCGAGAATGCTGCGCAGCGTCGTGGTCTTGCCGGCGCCATTGGGGCCAAGCAACGCCACCGCCTCTCCCTTGTCCACGCGCAGAGATACGTCGAACAGCGCCTGCGTTTCGCCGTAGAAGGTGTCGACATGGGAGAGTTCCAGCATCATTGCAGCTTGCCAAGATTCGAATTCTTCACCCAGGGATTCTCGCGCAGCTCCGCCGGAGTGCCCCGCGCGATGACCTGGCCCCAGTGGATGACGGCGATGCTGTCGGCAAGCCCGAACAGGAATTCCATGTCGTGCTCGATGGCGATGATAGTCAACGTTCCCTTCAGGCTGCGGACGAGGTCGGCGAGCCGCGCGGTGGCTTCGCGGCCGAGGCCCGAGGTCGGTTCGTCGAGGCAAAGGACGCCGGGCTCCGCCGCCAGCGCGATGCCGATTTCGAGCGCGCGCCGGTCGCCGTACGAGAGACTCTTTGCCGGCGCGTCGGCCTTGCCGCGCAGGCCCACGCGCGAGAGGGTTGCGAAAGCCTTGTCGTTGCCGGCGGAGTCGCGGCGCGTGGCGCCCAGAAGCGCGAAGCCGCGGGCACGATGCTCAGGGACCGCCAGCGCGACGTTGTCGAGAGCGCTGAAATCGTTGAACAGGTTCATCGTCTGGAACGAACGCGCGACGCCCTTGCGCGCGATCGTGCGTGGCGCCAGGCCGGTGATGTCTTCGCCGTCGAGTAGCACCTGGCCGCGCGCGGGGCGATAGCGTCCGGTGAGCACGTTGAAGCTGGTGGTCTTGCCCGCGCCGTTGGGGCCCATGATCCCGGTGAATGCCCGGTCCGGAAAGACGAGCGAGATATCCTCGAGCACCACGCGGTGGCCAAAGCGCAGGTGGAGTCCACGAGCCTCGAGCGATGCCATGAGGTCCCCTAGTGCCTTGCGGCAACTGCCGCGGTCGGTGCAGCGCCCGACTTCCGGGCCTGGCGGCGCGCCCAAGCCGCCTGCCACATGCCGGCAATGCCCTCGGGCTTGACCACGACGATGGTCATGAACATCAGGCCGTACCACAGGGACCAGGTCGAGGTGAGCGCGCCCAGCGCGTCGCGTGCGACGAAAAAGACGACGGCGCCGATCAAGGGGCCCCAGAATGAGACCAGGCCGCCGCCGATGAGCGTCATCATGACGACAAAGCCAGACGAATGCAGGCTCATGACGTCGGGAAACGCGCCCAGCTGCGCCAGCGCGAACAGCGCGCCTGCGAGCCCCGAGAGGCTGGCGGAGATGACGAACACCAGCCACTTGTAGAGCCAGACGTTATAGCCGACGTAGGCGACGCGGGTCTCGTTCTGTCGGATCGCCTGGATCACGCGGCCAAACGGTGAATGCACGATCCGCCACAGCAACGCGGTGACCAGTACGCAGACGATCAGAACCAGATAGTAAAGCGAGACATTGTCGGTCAACGGGATCGACGCGAAGCCCAGTTCGGCCGGCATCCGCTTCAGGTTAAGCAGGCCGTCCTCGCCGCCGGTCACGCTGTGCCATTTGATCGCGACGAACCAGAAGATCTGGCAGAACGCGATGGTCATCAGCGCATAGTAGATGCCGCGCCGGTGCGAGATGAACGCGGCGACCATCGCGCCGGCGAGTGCTGCGACGAACATCGCGCCGACAAGGTCGAGCCAGAGATTCGTGCCGACATGCTTTTGCATGAGTCCGAAGGCGTAGGCGCCGATGCCAAAGTAGGCGCCGTGGCCAAAGGACGGCAACCCGGTATACCCGAGCAGCAGGTTGTAGGACAGCGCGTACAGTCCCCAGACGAGAATCTCGATGCCCAGGTATTGGTAGAGTCCAATCCGCGAGATCCACCAGGGCAGCGTCGCCAGGGAAACGAGCAGCAGCAGCAGCGCGATGGTTTTCGGCTTGACCATCACGCTTCCAGCACGCTCTTCTTGCCGAACAGGCCGCGCGCCCGAAACGTCACGACTGCGACCAACAGCAGGTACATCGACAGCAGCGACCATTCGGAAGCGTAGGCGCCGGTCAACCCGACCGCGAGGCCGACGAGCAGGCTCGCGAGCACCGCGCCCCAGAAGCTGCCCACGCCGCCGAGGACGATGATGAGGAAAGCAGGCACGACCGCGTCGACGCCCACGTGCGGACGAATGCCCCAGAACGGCGCCATGACGATGCCGGCGATGGCCGCCAGTGCGGCGCCCAGTGCGAACACGAACAGCCGCAAACGTGAAAGATTGATGCCGAGTGCGCGCACGATTTCACTGTCGTGCGCGCCGGCCTTGATGATCGCGCCGTAAGGCGTGCGCTCGATGAAGATCCAGAGCAGACCGATCATGGCGATGGCAAAGGCCGCCGCGAAAAAGCGGTACTTCGCGTAGATCATGCCGCCGACGATGGTCGCGCCGGAGATTGCCGCCGGCAGCGGCAGGACATAATCGCGCGTGCTCCAGATGACGCGGATCAGTTCTTCGATCACCAGCGCCGCGCCGAAGGTGAACAGCAATCCGTACAGCGGGTCCTTGCCGTAGGTGCGGCGCAACCCGAGCTCGATGAGCATGCCGAAAATGCCAACCAGCAGGGGAGCGATCAGCAGCGCCAGCGAATAGCGCAGCGCCAGGGGCAGTCCGGTATACCAGGCGAAGTTGTCGCCGGAAATGCCGAACTTCGGCGCCAGCAACGTCAACGCGAGGTACGCGCCCAGTGCGAACAGCGAGCCATGGGCGAGATTGATGACCTCCATCACGCCCAGGATCAGCATGAATCCGAGCGCGATCAGCGCGAACAGCAGCCCGAGGCTGATGCCGTTCACCAGATGTGGCAGGAGGTCGACCAGAAACGTCATCGGCTACCGGCCTGCGGGCAACAAAAACCCGGCCATGGTGGGTCCGGCCGGGTCCGCCGCGCCATCGCGACAATCACAGTTCGTACGTCGGCGTCGAATCGTAGCTTTCGAGCTTGCACGCCATGTCGTCTTCGCGCGAGTCGAGCACGTCCTCCGGCTTGGTCCAGCTCATGATCTCGAACAGGTCCGTCTTGTCGACCGGCTTGGTGTTGCGGCGCGCCATGTAGATCGTCTGTTGCAGATGGTGCGTGTTCGGATTCATGTAGGCATCGAAGTTCTGCATGCGATCGACCGCCGGAACCTTCAGCTGTTCCAGTTGCTTGATGACGGCGATGTTGTTGGTCGAACCCGCGCGTTCGATAGCACGCAGCAGTTCGCGCGTGCACATGTAGCCGTTATAGGAGACGTTGCCGGGGATCGGAATCGGCGAGTCCTTCCAGCGCGCCTGATAGCGGCGAACGAAGTCGTCGACGCCGGGCAGCTTGAGCTTGTGATACCAGTTGGTGCCGAAGACGCCGAACAGGCTGTCGGCGCCCTGGCCCCAGACGTCGGGCCAATCTTGCTGGTTGTTGATCCACGCCGGCTTGCTGTCGAGCTTCAACTGCGACACTTGCGTGCGCAGCGCCTTGATGTCGTCGCCGCCGATCGCCGCCGCCACGACGTCCGGCTTGGCCTGCTGGATCTTGAGCAGGTATGCAGTGAAGTCGCGCGTATTCTGCGGCACCATCAGTTCCTCGACGACCTTTCCGCCGTTGGCTTCGATCTCGGCGCGGGTCGCCTTTGACGTGTTGTGTCCCCACACATAGTCGTTGGTCAGCAGCAGCCAGTTCTTGCCGACGCTGGAGATCGCATTCTTGACCGTGGCCTTCGAGAAATTCGTTCCATTACCGTCCCAGACGAACTTGGTTCGGTGGCAATCTTTGCCGGCTTCGGTCGGCGAACTCGAGTTGCTGTTGAAGTAGACACACCCGTACTTCTGCGCGACCTGCGAAATCGCGTTGGCGACGCCGGAGTGCAAGGCCCCGACCAGGAATCCGCATTCCTCGCGCGTGATGAATCGCTCCGCCACGCGCGAACCGGTTGCCGGCGTAGTCTCGGTGTCCTGCGTGATCCAGACGATCTGGCGGCCGAGCACGCCGCCCTTGGCGTTGAATTCCTCGATAGCGAGAACCATCCCGCGCATGTCGTCCTGGCCGCTGTCGCCATATTGGCCGCTGGCATCGCAGGTGAGTCCGAGCTTGACCGGTTTCTTGCCCTGCGCGTAGCTGATGTATTTGAACGGGCCGAAAAACGCGAGGCCGGTGCCGACAGCAGCGGTCTTGAGCGCGCGGCGGCGGGAAAATGAACTGCTCATGGTATTCCTCCTGGGTGAATGCGCGGGAACGCCACCCGATCGGGCAGTCTCGATCTGTTCTCGCGTGCGACATCGAGCCGTGCCAGCCACTCCGACAAAGGTGCTGCCGTCAAGCCGGTTCTTGCAATCCCGACACGGCGCCGTGATAATGAACAAACGTTTACGCGCGGGTCGCAAAGAGAATAAATGTTCAAATCCGCAGTGTCAAGCACGCCACCCCGATCGGCGGCAGTCGCCAAGGCGCGGCTTCGATCCAGCCAGCGCAAGGGCGCAGCGCCGGTGAGCCATACGGCGCTCAACGAGCTCATCGCCGGGCGTTACGAGTCGATGCAGGGCCAGATGCGACAGATCGCGAAGGTCGCGATCGAGCGTCCCACCGACATCGCGTTGCAGACGGTGGCGGTCGTAGCGAAAGCGGCCAAGGTGCAGCCGTCCAGCGTTGTGCGCTTTGCACAGGCTTTCGGTTATCCGGGCTTCGGCGAGATGCAGGCGGTTTTCCGCACACGGCTCATCGAGCAATCGACCAGCTATGGCGACCGTATCGAGGCGCTGCGCGCAGAGCGCATGGCGCGTCATCTCGCGGGGCCGGCGGCAAATCTCGTCGAATTCGTCGACAATGGCGTCGCTGCGCTGCACCAGTTGCGCGACACCATTTCGCCAAGGGATCTCGTGCGCGCGGCAGACCTGCTCAGCGGCGCAAATGTGATTTACCTACTCGCCCAGGGTCGGTCGTTCCCCGTCGCATGCTACATCGCCTACGCGTTGAATCGATTCGGTCTGCCTACCCAACTTCTCGACGGACTCGGCGGCATGAGCGCGCAGCGCCTGCGACTGGCGGGCCGCGGCGACGCCTTGCTCGCCATCAGCTTCAAGGACTACGCGCCTGAGGTCGTCGAACTCGTCGCCGCAACGGCCAAGCGCGGTGTGCCGGTGATTGTGATTACCGACGGCGCCCTGAGCCCACTGGCCAAAAACGCAAAAGTACGGCTGGATGTCGAGGCCGGGGAAGCCCAGCCTTTTCGATCACTGGTGGCGCCGATGTGCCTCGCGCAGACTCTGGTCGTGACTTTGGGCGATCGGCGGGTAAGCTAAATCAATACGTGCCGACGGGCGCGTTCGGACGATCGGGCGGCAGCGTCCGGAAGATACAGTTGAACGACGCGTCGTTATAAGTCCCGGTGCCGAAGAAGCCGACCAGTGCCTGGCGGTAACTTTCCGGGCTCATGCGGTTGTAGTACAGCTTCGAGGTGACGTCGAGGAAGTAGTTGTAGTCGTTGTTGCCCATGTCGTTCATCCCGATCTGTTGGCCCAGATCCGCGCTGCCAATCTGGAGCGGCTTGCACGACATCGGGAGCTGCTTGATGTAGCCGTTGAATCCGGTGGCCTGCACGCTGCGCACGGAATCCGGCGCGCAGCCGGTGGCAATCAATGTGCCGAGGATGGCAAAGGTGGCTTGCGTCAACGCCAACAACGGCTGACGTCCCTGATCGCGCGAGTGCCTGCGGTTCATTTCAGATCTCCCTTGATTGATGCGAAGCGTGGCGGTAGAGATGCGTGCGCCAAGCACGCGGGTCATGACTTGTGCTTGTCCTTCTTGCTCTTTTCGGTACCGGTTTCCAGGACCAGTTTTTCCGCGCCGGCCTGTTCGCTGTGGCGTTTTTCGAGGTCGGTCATCAGGCCCTCGTCGCTCAGATCGAGGGCATCGGAATGCTCCCAGTCGTGGCGAGCGATCTTGTCGAGGCGGTGGACCACGTGCTTGTCGTTTACCTCGATGCCCAATTCGCGCCGCGCGTCGAAACTCCCGGGTGCCAGATTGATCGAGCCGATGATCGCAGCTTTCTCGTCGGCAAGGAGCATCTTGGCGTGCAACTTCAGGTGTTTCAGCTTGTGCACCTTGATGCCGACGTCGTGCATGATGCGCAGTCCGCTGACGCCTTCGAGCAGTTTGTCGCGCTTCAGGGTGTGCGGCGGTCGCGCCATCACGTGCACCTTGACGCCGCGCTCACGGGCGCGGACCAGCCGCTCGATGATCACCGGGTCCTGGTAGCGTTCGTTCTGGACGAAGATCGTGTGCTTGGCCCGGTCGATGAAATGTGCGATCCGCTCGCGCCCGTTATTGTTGCACCAGATCAGATGCGCACCGTCGCCCGGATCGAAGCCTTTGCGGGCCCAGTCGGCTTC
This sequence comes from uncultured beta proteobacterium, assembly GCA_963726915.1. Taxonomy (GTDB): domain Bacteria; phylum Pseudomonadota; class Gammaproteobacteria; order Burkholderiales; family Casimicrobiaceae; genus PALSA-1003. The sequence continues at coordinate 114,543 of CAVSEA010000019.1, read as the reverse complement.
GAAGCACTCGATGATCTCGGCGACCTCGGCGGGATCGTCGGTGACGACCGCGTAGTCGCGCGTTTCGGTCAGATTCTCGGGGTCCCAGTTCAGCGATTTCACGAACGCGCTGACGTCGTCGACCACCATCGATTTCTCGTGCGTCAGGTCGAACGCGGGATTGCTGTCCTCGACTTCTACCTTGCCCTTGATGAGTTCGCTGCGCGATTCCTGGTTCTCGGCTTCGCCACTGCGGCGAGCTGGATTGAGCATGACGCGAACCTTGAGTCCGCGCTGGCGCGCCGCGATGACCGCGGCGATCAGCGACGGGTCCGAGAAAACGAACATCTTGATGCGCAGCGACTTCTTCGCCGCCGCGATGGCGTCGAGAATCGGTCGGGCGGAATCATCGGGTAGTACGATCAGTGAACGGGCCATGACGGTCTCGGTGGGGTGCTCAGCTGGGTGCCTTCGGCGCTGACGCCGGCGCAGCGGGCGGCTGCTCGTACTGGATGCGGTGCAGTTCGGCGTAAACGCCACCGAGCTTGATCAGCTCGTCGTGCGTACCTTGTTCGGCGACAACGCCATCCTTGAGGACGAGGATCTTGTTCGCGTCGCGGATGGTCGAAAGTCGATGTGCGATGGTGATGACGGTGCGCCCCTTCATCAGCCGTTCCAGGCCTTCGATCACCAGTCGTTCGGATTCGGTGTCCAGCGCCGCGGTGGGTTCGTCGAGGATCAGGATCGGCGCATTTCGGATGATGGCGCGGGCGATGCCGATGCGCTGCCGCTGGCCGCCCGACAGCGTCAATCCGCGCTCGCCGACGGCGGCGTCGTAGCCGTGCTTCATCTCGGTGATGAAATCGTGTGCGTTGGCCAGCTTCGCGGCCTCGATGATCTCGGCTTCGGTGGCGCCGGGCCGTCCATACGCAATGTTTTCGCGGATCGTCCCGCGGAATAGCACGGTATCCTGCAGCACGAAGCCGATCTGGCTGCGCAGCGACTGCTTGGTATAGTTGCGCACGTCGACGCCGTCGACGAGCACGCGTCCGGCATCGGCGTCGTAAAACCGCGGAATCAGCCCTACGACCGTCGATTTGCCGCCACCCGTGGTGCCGACGACGCCGACCATCTGGCCCGGCGCGATGCGAAAGCTCACGTCGCGCAGGATCGGCGTCTTGGGATCGTAGCCGAAAGCGACGTGTTCGAGCGTGATCTCTCCGCGCGCCGACTTGAGTTCGCTTGCGTCGTCGCGGTCGGGAATGACGTTGTCGGTTTCCAGAATGCCCTGAATGCGCTCGAGCGAAACTGCCGCCGCAGCGATCGAGTTGGTCATCTTCGCCAGGTCCTGCACCGGCTTGAAGAACTTGCTCAGGTACGCGAGGAATACCGTCAGCGCGCCAACGGTCATCGCCTCACTGACGATAAGCGACGCACCTCGCCACAGGACGAACGCCGTGCAGAGCGAGACAACGACCGTGACGACAGGCGAAAGCAGCGACTTTATCCTTCTTGCCTTGAGCGCTGCGTCGACGGTGGCCTGGCTGACTTCGGCGAGCCTCGTATTCTCGAGATCCTGCCGGCCATAGGCCTTGACTACGCGCACCGATTCCAGGCCCTCCTGCACGACGGTGACGATATCCGCCTGATGCAACCGCACCTGGTGCTGCGCTTTCTTTACGGCCTTCTTGAAGCGCATGACGAAGAGCAGCAGAAACGGCGTGACGCCGACTGCGACCAGCGCGAAGTCCCAGTTGAGCCAGAACATGAGACCGACGATGCCGACGATCGTCAGCAGATCGACGAGAATGCTCAGCGTGGCCGATGAAGCAAAGTCTTGCACCGTACTCACATCGTTGGTGATCGTCGACAGCAGGACTCCGGTCTGCTGCTGATCGTAATACCCCAGTGACATGCGCTGAAGGTGATCGTAGATCTTGATGCGAAGGTCGTTGGCGACCCACTGGCCGACGCTTTCGGTGTAGTAGTTGTCGATATAGGTCGCGATCGCGCCGATGATCGCGATCAGGATGACACCGAGGGCGGCAATCCCGGCGAGGCCCATCTTGCTCTGCCCGAACGGCAGGTCGTGAATCCATCGCAGCCACTCCGGAAGCGGGTGCGAGCCCAATACGTTGTCGATGACGATCTTCAGCGGCCAGGGGCCGGCCATGCTCATCGCGGTCTCGACCACCATCGCGATGAACACGATGGCGAGCCCAGCCATGATAGGGCCGTACCAGGTCCAGCACGAGCTTTCGCATCGTGCCGCGCTCCATATTGGTCGAAGCGGGGGCGACGGCAGCTGCTGCTGCTGGGGTATTGCCTGGCGCGGCGACTGCCGCTGTCGAGGGCTCGTTGGTCACTTGAAGTTATTCCCGATGCTGCGACTTGAAGCGAAGCGCGACTGCCGATTGCCGCCCGCGCTCAAATACTACAGCGGCTGCCGCGGCTCGCCTACCCTTGCGCACGCGCCAAAGTTCAAACATGCAGGAAGGCCAGCGCGCCCACGGCTATCGCGGCCACGGCGACGCCGTAGGCGGTGTACTGCAAACCCTTGTTCCGGGTGAGGATCGTAATAGCCGCGAGCGCGATCGCGATCTGGATCAGCGTCGTCGCCTGCGCCCAGCGATGATGGACGTGCATCGACGCCTCGCTCGCGAGTTCGGCCCCTTTGGATTCGTCCTCGAGCTTCTTCGCGGCGGGCATGATTTCGTCCTTCTCCTTCTTGTAGCGCTCGACTTCCTTCAGGTACTTGGCTTGCGTGTCGCCGGTGGTCAGCGTTGCGCCGAGCTCGGCGAGGTTCTGCTTGCTGCTCTTGGCCTGGTAGAAATTCCACTGATCGGAGGCCTCGGTGCGCTTGATCGCTGCCTCGTTCTTGAACAGCAGCGCCGAATTCTGCGTGGCGCCGCCCATGTATCCGAACGTCGCGCCGATGGTCGCGAAGATCGCTGTCATGACCGCGATACGCCCCGCAAACGGGTCGTGCTGCGCCCGGTGCTCTGCCTCGTGATCGTGCGGCCCGTGGACGTGAAATCCTTCCGACATGACAATTCCCCTGAGGTTTGATGGATGTTGCGGTAACGGATTGCGCCAATCCGGATCAAGGCCGATCGGCGATCCTTTCGAATCTCGTAAACGCGAAGTCGAAGCCGTCCGCGGTCTCGGCCCGACGCAGTTCGCGCGCAGTTTCGCGCCATGCGCTGCGTGCGTAACCCGGAAATCGAGCGTCGCCCTGGAAGTCCCGGTGAATCTCGGTCACGTAGAGGTCGCTCGCGAGCGGAAGCGCTTCGCGGTACAGCGCCTCGCCGCCGATCACGAACACCGGATCGGGCAGTCTGGCGGCGGCGAGCGCGGCGTCGAGCGAGGTGACGACGTCGGCCCCGGGCGCGTGGAAATCGCGCTGGCGCGACACGACGATGTTCTGGCGATCGGGCAACGGCTTGCCGATCGATTCCCAGGTCTTGCGGCCCATGATGATCGAATGTCCGGTGGTAAGCGCGCGAAAGCGCCGCAGATCGTCGGGAAGCCGCCACGGCAGCCGATTGTCGACGCCGATGACACCGTTTTGCGCGATCGCGGCGATAAGCGCGACCCGCGGGCGGCGGTGCGCATCCGGAATCGCCCTTGGCGGGGCCGCTGGCGGTAGTGTATCGTTCACGCGGGACTCGCAGGCTGGGATTCACGCACTCGCACGGAATGCTAGCCAACTATTATAGCGGCCGCCCTGACCACACGTGTATTACCCGCGTTCATTCCTCAAATTCATCCTGCTCGGATTCCTGCTGGTCAGCCTGCCGCTGCTCTATGCACTGGTTGAATTGATCGTAAGCCTGGATCGCCTGGGCACGCAGGGTCAGCAGGCTGTGCTGCAGGCCGCGCAGGCGGGGCGCGCCAGCCGCCAGCTCTACGAGCAGGCGACGACACTCGAACGACTCGTGCGGCAGCACCTGATCCTGGAAGATCCGCAGCTGGTCGAAGACTACGGACGTCTGCGCCAGGACTTCCGCGTGACCTCGCAGCAACTGCAGCAACTTCCTCTCGATCGCGCCCAGATCACGCAGCTCGAGTCGATTACCGACCGCGAGAGCCACCTCTACGCGCTGTTCAAGTCCCCGCAGCGGCCCGCCGATGCCAACAAGGTGTTGGCAGAAGGCTATGCCGGGCTCGCCGAAGGTGTGCAGGCGATGCTGACCGCCAGCAATCGACTCACCGAACGGGAGATCGAACGCCTGCAGGAAACCGCCGCCGAAGGCCGCAAGACGTGGGGCTACCTCGCGCTCGCCGCCGGTGCGATCGCGCTCGCGCTGGCGATTCTGTTCTCGGTGTTGATCGCGCGTCCGATACGCCAGCTCGACCAGGCGATCAGGCAGATGGCGACGGCCGACTTCACGCACGCGATCGAGGTGGACGGGCCGCAGGACATGCGCTATCTGGGGCAGCGGCTCGAATGGCTGCGCTCGCGCCTGCACGACCTCGAGCAGCAGCAGACGCGCTTCCTGCGCCACGTGTCGCACGAGTTGAAGACGCCGCTCACGGCGGTGCGCGAAGGCGTCGAGCTGTTGCGCGATCGCGTCGGCGGAACGCTGTCGTCGGAACAGCAGGAAATCGTGCGCATCGTGCGCGAGAACACGCTTTCGCTGCAGAAGCTGATCGAGGATCTGCTGACCTACCATCAAACCCGCAACATGGAGCCACAGACGCTGGGCCCGGTGGCGCTCGGCGACATCACGCGCGTCGTCCTGCGCGAGCACAAGCTCGCCGCGTTGGCGCGCCTGGTGACCTTCGACGCGAAGCTGAGGACGGCAATCGTCGTAGGCGACAGTTCGAAGATCCGGGCAATCGTCGACAATCTGCTGTCGAACGCGATCAAGTATTCGCCGCGCTCTGGCGTGGTGCGGGTCGAGCTCTCGATTCGAAAGGAATTTGCGGTACTCGACGTCATCGATCAGGGTCCGGGTATCGACCCGGCCGACCGACCGCGGATTTTCGATTCCTTCTATCAGGGCAAGACGGCGCCGGGCGGCCGCATCAAGGGCTCGGGCCTCGGACTCGCCATTGCACAGGAATACGCATTGGCGCACGGTGGGCGCGTCGAGCTCGTCGATCGGACCGACGGTGAACGGGGCGCGCATTTCCGTTTGTGGATGCCGGTGGCAGTCGCGGGCGAGCCCGAACGGAGCCCTTCGCCCAAGTCGCCAATCACCATTGTGGGCGAGCGATGAGTTTGCCGCCGCCCCTGCATGTGCGCACGATGGCGCTCGCGGCACTGGTGCTCGTTGCTGCCTGTGCAACGCCGCCGCCCCCGCGCGCCGAGCCGGTTCCCGTGGCGCCGCCGGTGGTCGTCGAAGTCAAGCCCGAGCCGATACCGGTCGTGGTGGAGCCGCCGCCGCCCGTAGTGATCATTCAGCAGGCGCCGCCGGCGACACCACCGCCCGTGAACGAAGAAGAACAGCAGGCGATCGCTCTGCTGGCTGACCTGCAACGCTACGCCGGCGAATCCGCGGACGATCTCAGGCGCGAACTCGCTGCGGCGAACCAGGCCGTCAACCGCGCGCGTACCGACGCCAACCGGGTCCGGCTCGCGGTCCTCATGACGCTGCCCGCAGCGGGTCCGCCGGACGACGCCCGCGCGCTCGCGCTGCTCGAATCCGTCATTGGCAAGAGCGCCGGCGCTTCGCCGGTAAAACAGCTGGCAGCGGTGCTCTACCTGCAGATCGCCGAGCGTGCGCGCGGTATTGCCGACGAGCGCAAGAAAACCGCCGCGGCGCAGGAAAAACTCGATCAGTTGCGCGCGGTCGAGCGCAGCCTGTTGCTCGAGCGCAGCCGCAACGCGGGTGGCGCCAGCGGCGGTGGCGGGGGAGGGACAGGTCGATGAAAACCGAGACGACGCATTCCGCCGATGTCCTGCTCGTCGACGACGATCCGGACCTGCTGAAGCTGATCAGCCTGCGCCTGACTTCTGCCGGCTATCGCGTGCGCACCGCGGACAGCGGCGAGACCGCACTCGCGGCGCTCGCCGTCGCGCGCCCGGCGGCGGTGGTGACCGATCTCAAGATGCCGGGGATCGACGGGCTCACGCTGTTCGATGCGATACACCGGCAGCATCCGACGTTGCCGGTCATCATCTTGACCGCGCACGGCACGATTCCGGAGGCCGTGTCGGCGACGGAGCGCGGCGTTTTCGGTTTCTTGACCAAGCCCTTCGACAGCCAGGAACTGTTGCAGAAGGTTGCGTCCGCCGTGAGCCTGTCTGGCGGTGAGGCCGAACCGGCGCGGCAGGCAGTCGGCGAGTGGCGCTCGGGCATCATCACCCGCAGTCCGCGCATGGAAGACCTGTTGCGGCAGGCGCGCCTGGTCGCCGACTCCGACGCCAGCGTACTTATCTTCGGCGAATCCGGTACCGGCAAGGAGCTGCTGGCGCGGGCGATCCATCGCGCAAGCCGCCGCACGGCCAAAGCGATCGTCGCGGTCAACTGCGGGGCCATTCCCGAGCCCTTGCTGGAATCCGAATTGTTCGGACACGCCCGCGGCGCATTCAGCGGCGCGGTCCAGGCGCACAAAGGGCTGTTCCAGGCCGCGGACGGCGGCACGATCTTCCTCGACGAAATCGGCGACATGCCGCTTGCGCTGCAGGTGAAGCTGTTGCGTGTGCTGCAGGAAGGCGAGGTGCGTCCGGTCGGCGCGACCGCGTCGATCCCGGTCGATGTCCGGGTGATTTCGGCAACGCACCGCGACCTCGACGCACAAAAAGCCGCCGGTGAATTTCGTGAGGACCTGTACTACCGGTTGAACGTGGTATCGCTGAAACTACCTTCGCTCGCCGAGCGGCGCGAGGACATTCCGCTGCTGGCGACGCATTTTCTGCGCAAACTTGCGGAACGCTACCGCAAGAGCGTGCCGACGCTTGCCCCGGACGCGATGGCGCTGCTGATCAGCGCGCCGTGGCCTGGCAACGTCCGGCAATTGCTGAATCTGCTCGAGCAGGCCGTCGCGCTGACGACGACCAGCATGATTCCGGCGACGCTGGTGCAGGGCGCATTGCGCGACGATGCCGGCGTGCTCGCGCCGTTCGAGGAGGCGCGCAAATCCTTCGAGCGCGATTACCTGGTGCGCTTGCTCAAGATCACCGGCGGCAACGTGACGCAAGCGGCCACGCTGGCCAAGCGTAACCGGACCGAGTTCTACAAACTGCTGCAACGGCACCGCCTCGAGCCTTCGATGTTCAAGGAAGGCAAGCCATAAACGGTTATGCCGGCGTCGTGCCTGTCGCTGACCGGCGACAATATTTCTGTAACAAATTCAAAGTAGTATCCAGAAGCCCCGCGCAGTTGTCGGGTCCACGCGACAGCCTGAAGGAGTGTTGGTGAGTATTTGCCAACCCACGGCGCAGTTACGCGGGGCCGACCAAACTAAGCGGCTGATACGGCTGCCTTAAGTTTTCTTGGCACACTCGTTGCTTTATGTAAGTTAGGTAGCTGAAGGGCGACCAACGCAGGAAGGAACATAGAGGTCGGATCATGGAGCCGTTTTCACCCGAATTCACCGCGTATTGGCTGGCGGAGCCGACAGAGGCAGCCGAGCATGCCTCGGCGGGCGTTGTCCACGATAGCGCGCTCTCGACGTCGCAGCAGGTCGCGTTGGAAGAACTGGCCGAGCGCGTGAGCGCCGCCAGAAAGGTCGTCTAGCGCATCGTACGATTGCCCGCAGGCGGCCCTGGGCGACGTGCCCGACATGCCTGCCCCGTCCGGAGCCGGGTCGTGCTTCGACCACCGGAATCCCCCTTGCCCGCTCACTTCCTCCCAGCGGGCTTTTTTTTTCCGCTAGTAGAATGCGTGGGATCTCACCGCCTCGTCGGTCGCCCCGCTCGGTGGCCTACACGCGCGCCCTCCTTTGGTCAGTCGCGTGATACAGAAATATTCGAGTCGGTCGCCTGCCGTGTAGGCCTTGCTCGCCGCCCGCTGCGCGGGGCCCCGCTCGGTGGCCTACACGCGCGCCCTCCTTTGGTCAGTCGCGTGATACAGAAATATTCGAGTCGGTCGCCTGCCGTGTAGGCCTTGCTCGCCGCCCGCTGCGCGGGGCCCCGCTCGGTGGCCTACACGCGCGCCCTCCTTTGGTCAGTCGCGTGATACAGAAATATTCGAGTCGGTCGCCTGCCGTGTAGGCCTTGCTCGCCGCCCGCTGCGCGGGGCCCCGCTCGGTGGCCTACACGGCTACGGGCGCCTTGATGGCCGGATAAGGCTGGTAGTGCGCGATCTCGAAATCCTCGAAGCGGTATTCGTACAGCGACGCCGGCCGGCGCTTGATCACCAGCGTCGGCAACGGCAGCGGCGTGCGCGCAAGCTGGATGTCGACCTGCTCGAGATGATTCAGGTAGAGATGGCAATCGCCGCCCGTCCACACGAAATCACCGACCCCAAGTCCGGTTTGTTGCGCGACCAGGTGCGTGAGCAATGCGTACGACGCGATGTTGAAGGGCACACCCAGGAAGATGTCGGCGCTGCGCTGATACAACTGGCACGACAGCTTGCCGTCGGCGACGTAGAACTGGAAAAATGCATGGCAGGGCGGCAGCTTCATGCGCGGGATGTCGCCGACGTTCCACGCCGAGACGATCAGTCGCCGCGAATCCGGATTCCTGCGGATCTGCGCGACGACATCGGACAGCTGATCGATGTGCTTGCCGTCGGGCGCCGGCCAGGACCGCCACTGATAGCCGTAGATCGGCCCGAGATCGCCGTTGGCATCGGCCCATTCGTCCCAGATCGTCACGCCCTGGTCGCGCAGGTAGCGCACATTGGTGTCGCCGGCAAGAAACCAGAGCAGCTCGTGAATGATCGACTTGGTGTGGACTTTCTTGGTGGTGAGCAGCGGAAAACCGGCGGCCAAGTCGAAGCGCATCTGGTAACCGAACACCGATAGCGTTCCCGTCCCCGTGCGGTCGCTCTTGGGATGACCGTGATCGCGCACGTGGCGCATGAAGTCGAGATAGGCGTGCATCGTCTGGCAACGAGGGTGGAGCGGGGACGCTATTGTAGCCCACGACGAGCGGTGGCCGGCGCTTGACAACGCACTTGACAAGGCTCCGTTATCATGACTAAATCACTAGTCATGTAGTTATGAGTTACGAGTGACTGCCGTATGAAACGCGCCTATGCCCGCGCCCTACCTGCCGCCTGGCGACGCATTGCCGGCATCTTCGTCGCGCTCGGCGACGCGCATCGCCAGCGCATCGTCCTGATGTTCGAACCGGGCGAGCGCCTGAATATCGGCCAGATTGCCGCCGCCTCGACGCTGTCGCGCACGGCAGTGTCGCACCACCTGCGCGTGCTGCGCCAGGCAGGTGTCCTGAGGAGTGAGAAGGTCGGCAAGGAAGTCCTTTTCCGGACCGACGTGGCCGCCGTGCGCGAGGCGCTGGCGGCGGTGCAGGATTACCTGGCAATTCATCAATAGCACCCGGGAGCAACGCATGGAAAGTGAGCACAGCCAGTTCCAGCTCTTGCGCGAGCGCCGCTTCGCGCCGTTTTTTTGGACGCAATTTCTCGGCGCGGGCAACGACAACATCTACAAGAACGCGTTGGTGATCTTCGTCGCCTTCCAGGCGGCCACGCTCACCGCGCTGTCGTCGAACGACCTGGTCAACGTCGCCGCCGCGGTGTTCATCGCGCCGTTCATGTTCTTCTCGGCGACCGCGGGTCAGATCGCCGACAAGTACGAAAAATCCCGCCTGATCCGATTTATCAAGCTGTTCGAGATCGCGATCATGATCGTCGGTGCGGTCGGTTTCTATCGTCGCGACCTGATCCTGCTGTTCCTCGCGCTGGGCCTGATGGGCGTGCACTCGACGCTGTTCGGCCCAGTGAAGTACGCGATACTGCCGCAAAATCTGCACAAGGACGAGCTCATCGGCGGCAACGGGCTGGTCGAAATGGGGACTTTCGTCGCCATCCTGCTCGGCGAGATCATCGGCGGGCTGGTGATCGCCATCAAACCGAACGGACCGATCCTGGCCGGCGCGACCGCCATCGCGGTGGCACTGGCCGGCTACTGGGTCAGCCGGCGCATTCCGGAAACGCCCGCGGTCGCTCCCGACCTGCGCATCAACTGGAACCCGTTCACCGAGACGTGGCGCAGCATCCGCTTCGCTCACGGCAACCGGGTTGTCTGGCTGTCGATGCTCGGCATTTCATGGTTCTGGTTCTACGGTGCCACGTTCCTCACCCAGTTCGCGAATTTCACCAAGGACGTGCTGGGTGGCGATGAACACGTTGCGACGCTGATGCTGGCGATCTTCTCGGTCGGCATCGGCGTGGGCTCGCTGCTGTGCGAGCGGCTCTCCGGACGGAAGGTGGAGCTCGGCTTGGTGCCCTTCGGTTCCATCGGCCTGTCGCTGTTCGCCGTCGATCTTTACTTCGCGAGCAGGGGGCTGCAGGCGCAGGGACTGAGCGGTGTCGGCAGCTTTCTGGCCGTGCCCGCGCACTGGCGCATCCTCGCGGATCTGGTGCTCCTAGGCATGTTCGGCGGTTTCTACATCGTGCCGCTCTATGCGCTGATCCAGGAGCGCTCCGAGCCCGCGTACCGCTCGCGCATCATCGCCGCCAATAACATACTCAACGCGATCTTCATGGTGGCGTCGGCGGGGATCGCGCTGGTGCTGCTGAAGCTCGGCCTGACCATTCCGCAGCTGTTCCTGATCACCGGCCTGATGAACGCCGTGGTCGCGCTCTACATCTACTTGCTGGTGCCGGAATTCCTGATGCGATTCCTGGCCTGGATGCTCATTCACAGCTTCTATCGCGTCGACGAGGAAGGTCTCGCGAACATCCCGGCGGAGGGTGCGTGCGTGCTGGTCTGCAATCACGTCAGCTTCGTCGACGCCGTCGTCATCGCGGCGTGCGTGCGACGCCCGATCCGTTTCGTGATGGACCACCGGATCTTCTCGGTGCCGCTGCTCAACTTCATCTTCCGCACCATGCGCGCCATCCCGATCGCGCCGGCGAGGGAAGACCTGGCCATGATGGAGCGCGCGTTCGAAGATGCGGCCAAGGCGCTCAAGGCGGGAGAAATCGTGTGCATCTTTCCCGAAGGCAAGATCACCGACAGCGGTGAGCTGAATCGCTTCAGGCCGGGCTTGCAGCGCATCCTGGAGCAGGCGCCGGTGCCGGTGATTCCACTGGCGCTGCGCGGGCTGTGGGGGAGCTTCTTCAGTCGTGTCTCGGACGGTAAGGCGATGCGGCGACTGCGCGGGATCTTTTCGCGGATTGCATTGGTGGCGGGCGCGCCGGTAGCGCCCGGACTTGCCACGCCCGAGTTTCTGCAGGCGACCGTCCTGCAATTGCGCGGCGATCGGCGCTGAGCTTTCGACCGGGAGAATGACATGTGGGCGATCGGTCTCGTGTTTGGTGCATTCGTCGGCGGCGCCTACGGTGCCGGGGCCGGCGTGCTCGGGGCGCTGGCGGGCGTCGTCGCGGGCGTTATGGCGGGATCGTGGAAGGCGCGCCTGCAAAAGCGCGTGAGCGACCTCGAGGCGCGCGTCGCCGCGCTGCTGCCCCAACCCGCGCCTGCGCTCGCGCCGGAGACTGCAGCGCCAGCCATGCCAGCCGTCGCAGCGCCGCTCGCAGTGCGCAAGGGTGGCCCCGGCGGCACGGCGGCGGTCGCCCCGAGTGTCGCCACTGCGCCGCGACCGACCGGCGCGGCTCCGCTCGAGAAACGCGAAGCCTCGCGCCCGGCGTGGCTTGCCTGGATCGTGGGTGGCAATACGCTGGCGCGAGTCGGCGTGCTGCTGCTGTTCATCGGCGTCGGCTTCCTCGTCAAGTATGCGACGGATCATGTCCACGTTCCGATCGCGCTGCGCCTCGCGGGCGTCGCGATGGGCGGCAACGCTCTGTTGCTCATCGGCTGGCGATTGCGCCTGCGCCGTGTTGGCTACGCGATGATCCTGCAGGGCGCGGGGGTCGGCCTGTTGTACCTCACCGTTTTCGGCGCGCTGCGGCTTTACGAGCTGCTGCCTGCTCCGGCCGCGTTCGGACTGCTGGTGTGCATCGCGGCGCTGTCGGCATGGCTGGCAATACGCCAGGACGCGGTGGCGCTGGCGGCGGTCGGCGTCGTCGGCGGATTTCTTGCGCCGGTACTGACGTCGAGCCACAGCGGCAATCACGTGCTGCTGTTCGGCTACTACGCACTGCTCAACGCCGGCATCCTGGGCATTGCGTGGTTCAAGGCGTGGCGCAGCCTGAACCTGCTCGGATTTCTGTTCACCTTCGTGATCGGGACGTTCTGGGGCGTGACCCGCTATCGGCCCGAGCATTTCGCCTCGACCGAGCCGTTCCTGATCCTGTTCTTCCTGTTCTATGTCGCGATCGCAGTGCTCTATGCGTTGCGTCAATCGCTCGCCCTGCGCAACTACGTCGATGCCACGCTTGTCTTCGGGACTCCGCTATTCGTCGCGGGGTTGCAAAGCGGACTCGTTCGCGCCATGCCCTACGGCATGGCGTTCAGTGCGATCGGCATGTCTGCGGTGTACCTCGTCCTGGCCAGATGGCTCCATGCGCGGCGCAACGAGCACTGCGGCCAGCTGGTCGAAGCCTTTCTCGCGCTCGGTGTCATCTTCGCGACGATCGCGATCCCGCTCGCACTCGATGCGCGCTGGACCTCGGCGACCTGGGCACTCGAGGGCGCGGCGATGCTGTGGGTCGGCGTGCGGCAGCGTCGGCGTGCCATACGGGCGTTCGGCTTGCTGCTGCAATTTGGCGCTGGCCTCGCTTTCGCCTCCGGCCTCATGCTCTGGCATGGCGCCGTGCCCGACAAGACCTGGCCGTTGCTGAACAGCGATTTCGTCGGCGCGTCGCTGGTCGGCCTGGCCGGCCTGTTCAGCGCGTGGTTCCTGCAGCGTCGGCGTGACGACTTGACCGAGAGCGAGCGCACCTGGGCGATATTGCTGCTGGCGTGGGGCACGCTGTGGTGGCTTGGCGCCGGCTGGCGCGAAGTCCAGCACTGGTTGCCGCGCGACACGCAACTAAGCGCCGGCGTCGGGCTGCTCACGTTCACCGCCGTCGCGTTCGCGCTATTTGCGCGGCGGTTCGCGTGGCCCGCGGCGCGTATTCCCGCGATGCTGCTCCTCCCCGCGCTGCTGTTGATCGCCATCGCGTCGATCGTGCGCCCCTGGCGCGCCGGAGCCTTCTGGCATGTGGACGCGCACTTGTTCGCGCACGGCGGAGTCCTCGCGTGGTCGATCGCCCTCGCTGTCGTTGTCTGGCTTCTGCATTCCGCCGATCGGGACGATGCGCCTGCCGGCGTTGGAATCGAGTTTCCGCGGGACTTGTGGCACGCGGGGCTGCTCTGGCTCGTCACGCTGATCGGCGCGCATGAACTCGCGTGGGCGGGAAGTCGCGTCGGTTCTGGCGATGGGGTGTGGGCGATGGTGCCCTGGGGCCTCGTCCCGGCCGTCGCACTGGGCGTGGTGACGATGGCGGCCGGCAGCGCGTGGGGGCAGGTCGGGGTTCGTCGTCACGCGTATCTGATCGTCGGCGCGATCCCGATCGCCATCGCGCTGGCGTTGTGGTCGCTCGGCGTCAACTTCGGCAGCGATGGCGATCCGCTGCCGCTGCCCTACCTGCCGCTATTCAATCCGCTCGACATCGCGCAGGCGCTGGTACTCATCGCGCTGGCGAGCTGGTGCCTGCGCCTGCGACGCGACGGCATGGAACCGAGGGGGATCCTGCATCCGGTGCTGCTCGGCGTCGTCTTCGCCGTGCTCGTGTTCGTGTGGATCAACGGGCTCGCGTTGCGCACGATCCATCATTGGTTCGACGTGCCCTATGGCTTGCGCGCACTGTGGCATTCGCGCCTGGTCCAGGCGGTGCTGGCGCTGCTGTGGTCCTCGCTCGCCCTGGCGACGATGGTGCTCGCCAACCGCAGGTACTGGCGCAGCGCGTGGATCGCCGGAGCGCTGCTCCTGGCGCTGGTCGTGGTGAAGCTGTTTCTGGTCGATTTGTCGCAAGCGGGTGGCACCGAGCGCATCGTGTCCTTCATCGGCGTCGGCCTGCTGCTGCTCATGATCGGCTATCTTGCGCCGGTTCCGCCGCGGCGCCCGGAGAACGCATCGTGAGAAGACTTGCCTGGCTGCTGTTCGTGTTGTCGCAGGTGGCGATCGCGCAGGCGCCACGGGACTTTGCATATGGCGTCGCGCTGGCGACCGAAGGCGACAGCGCGTTCTACAAGCTGGAGCTGCCTGCCACCGTCCACACCGGCGCGGTGCGTGGTGACCTGGCCGATGTGCGCGTGTTCAACGCCGACGGCGCCGTGGTGCCCTTTGCCTTCGTGCCGCGCGCCGCGCCCACGCGCGAAAAGCGGGCCCCGGTCTACCTGCCGCAATTCCCACTGCGTGTCGAGCAAGCCGAGACCGACCTCGGCAGCCTGTCGTTCACTCTGAGCCGGAACGCAGGCGGCGCGACGCTGAACCTCGCCACCCGGGACGGTGCCCCGGTCGCGGGCGATCGTCTGATCGGTTACGTCCTGGACGCGTCGGCGGCAAGCGAGCCGCTGGTCGCGCTGGTGGTGAACTGGGAAACGCTGCCGCGCAGCGTCGGCCTGCGCTTTCGCGTCGATGCAAGCGACGATCTCGCGGCGTGGACGACGGTGGTGAGCGACGCACCGCTGATCGACCTGGAGTACGAGGGGCGCCGATTGCGCCGCGATCGCATCGAGATGCCGGCGACGAAGGCAAAGTATCTGCGGCTGAGCTGGGCCTCAAGCCAGCCGCCGCTGAACCTCGCCGGCGTCGTCGGCGAGTACGCCGCCCGCATCGCCGGGCCAGCGCTGCTGTGGAACGACGCCATCGGCGTGGCGGTTGCAGACCACGAGGGCGACTACGACTTCGATCTCAAGGCCGCGTTTCCCATCGAACGGATAGCGATCGTCCTGCCCGAGCAGAATTCCGTGGTGCCGGCGCAACTGCTGGCGCGCGCGACCCTGCAGGAACCGTGGCGACTGATCGCGTCGGACGTGCTGTTCCGCCTGCGCCAGGCCGATGGCGAAGTCAATTCGCCGCCGATCAGCGTGAGCGCCGGCACGCCGCGCTACTGGCGATTGCATGTCGACCCGCGCAGTGGTGGACTGGGCGCCGGCTCGCCAAAATTGCGGGCGGGATGGCTGCCGCAGCAGATCGTGTTCGCGGCACGCGGCGGCGGTCCTTTTGTGCTCGCGTACGGCAGCGCCACGGCGGCGTCCAGCGCGTTGCCGATCCAGACTCTGGTGCCCGGTTACGACACGCCCGCAGCGCCCGCGATCGGCACGGCTGCGCCTGCAAGTACCGATGTCACGGCACTGGGCGGAGCCGAGCGCCTGACCGCACCGATCGATGCGAAGCGCTGGCTGCTGTGGTCGACGTTGGTGTTGGGTGTGGTCGTGCTCGGATGGATGGCGTGGCGGCTATCGCGCCAGATATCGTCGCCGGCAGCCGACGACACGCCGGCGCCAACGCGCGACCATACCTGATCGTCGACTCGCCCGCCGCGCCGAAGCGCGCGGTGGTGCGTGCTACACTCGAGCGACGTTCACGTCTCATATCACGTCCTACATCAGGTTCCATTAGGTTCCATTTGCACGCCATGTCCGGCAATACGCTCGGCACGCTGTTCTGCGTCACCTCCTTCGGCGAATCGCACGGCCCCGCGATCGGCTGCGTGGTCGACGGCTGCCCGCCGGGAATGGCGCTCGGCGTCGCGGACATCCAGCATCAACTCGACCGGCGCAAGCCCGGTACGTCGCGGCACGTCACGCAGCGGCGCGAATCCGATACCGTCGAGATCCTGTCGGGCGTATTCGAGGGTCGGACCACTGGCACGCCGATCGCGCTGCTCATTCGCAACGAGGACGCGCGCAGCAAGGATTATTCGAACATCGCCGACACGTTTCGTCCGGGCCACGCCGATTACACTTACTGGCAGAAGTACGGCATTCGCGACTACCGCGGTGGTGGTCGGCAGTCGGCACGCGAGACCGCGGTGCGCGTGGCGGCGGGCGCCATCGCCCGCAAGTGGCTGCACGATCGTTACGGCATCGCCATTCGCGGTTGCCTCGCGCAGATCGGTTCGCGGTCGATCCCGTTCAAGTCCTGGGACCACGTCGACACCAATCCGTTCTTTGCGGCGAACGACGAGATCGCCGAACTCGAGGCGTTCATGGACGCGTTGCGCAAGTCCGGCGATTCGGTCGGGGCGCGCATCAACGTCATCGCGCAGAACGTCCCGGTCGGCTGGGGCGAGCCCGTGTACGGCAAGCTCGACGCCGACATCGCCGGCGCGATGATGAGCATCAACGCAGTAAAAGGGGTCGAGATCGGCGCCGGCTTCGCGAGCATCGCGCAGCAGGGGACCGAACACTCCGACGAAATGACGCCGCAAGGCTTCGTGTCCAATCATGCGGGCGGCATCCTGGGCGGCATCTCTACCGGCCAGGACATCGTCGTGTCGTTCGCGGTGAAACCGACCTCGTCGATCCGGCTCGACCGGCGCACGATCGACAAGGCAGGCGACCCGGTCGTAGTGAATACGCACGGACGCCACGATCCTTGCGTCGGCATCCGCGCGACGCCGATCGCCGAAGCCATGCTGGCGCTGGTGCTGATCGATCACGCGCTGCGTCATCGCGCGCAGAATGCCGACGTCGTCTGCGCGACGCCGAAGATCGCCGCGCAGGCTCCAGCCGATGTCAATGCCAAATTGCGCGGCGGTGGCGCGGTTGACAACCCCGATCCCGACGAAGCCTGACAGGGTGACTCGCTACTGCGGGTCCTTGCGCGTAACCTTCGCACCTGCCTGACCGCGGGCGAAGCGCAGGTCCAGCGTGTCGCCGAGGGCGAGTGCGCCCGCGTCCTGCACCACCGATCCGTCCGCCGCAGTCACGATGCTGTAGCCGCGATCGAGCACACCTTGCGGATTGAGGTGGCGCATTCCCGCGTCGAGCGCGGCAATCTTGCGATCGATGGTGTGGATCTGGTCGCCGCCGCCGCGCTGCCACCGCTCCACCAGGCGCAGCAGCGCCGTCCGCTGGGGCAGGGGCGCGCGCAGTTGTCGTACCAGGCGCAGCCCCTGCGTCGCGTACTCGTGCTCGCGCAGCCTCCCGGTCGTTGCGGCGGCGCGCACCAGCCGTTGGGCAAGGCCCGCAATGGCTTGCGCCTGGGCCTGCAACCGCGCGGCTGGGTGCACCAGCCGGCGCGAAACGAGATCGACCCGCTGCATGCGCGATTCGAGCGCGCGCTCGGTCGAGCGGCGCCAGCGCTCCGCGATCGTCGACACCTGCGCGCGGAGCGCGACGCAGTCGGGAGCGACCAGCGCCGCCGCCGCGGTCGGTGTCGGCGCGCGTGCATCGGCGACGAAATCGCAGATCGTGAAGTCGGTCTCGTGACCGACGCCGCTGACTACGGGCAGCGTCGACTCGAACACCGCCTGCGCGACCGCCAGCTCGTTGAAGGCCCACAGGTCCTCGATCGATCCCCCGCCACGGCAGACGATGAGCACGTCGACTTCCGCGCGCGCGTTGGCGGTCGCGATGGCCGTGGCGATGCTTGCAGCGGCGTCGATGCCTTGCACCGCGGTCGGATACAGGATCACAGGGAGCGAGGGCAGGCGCCGCGCCAGCGTGGTCAGCACGTCCCGCAGTGCCGCGGCGTGGCGTGAAGTAACGACGCCGACGGCGCGCGGGAAGGCGGGCAGTGCGCGCTTGCGTTCTGCCCTGAACCAGCCGGCAGCGTCGAGGCTGGTCTTGAGCTTCGCAAACTGTTCGTAAAGCGCGCCCAAGCCGGCGAGGCGCACGGTGTCGACCGAGAGCTGGAAGTCGCCGCGTGCCTCGTAGATCGTCGGCGTCGCGCGCACCTCTACCGCGAGGCCATCCTTGAGCGCAACGTTCAGCAACTGGGCTTTGTTGCGGAACAGCACACAGCGAACCTGGGCCCGGTCGTCCTTCAAGGTGAAATAGCAGTGTCCCGACGCGGCCCGGGTGAAGCCCGAGATTTCGCCGCTGATCCAGGTGAGTCCAAGATGCCGCTCGATGATGAGGCGGACTGAACTGATGAACAGCGACACCGGCACGACCGTACCCCCGGTGGCGGCGGCGAGCGGCCCTGAGACGGTTGTCAGCTTCGACAACGAACCCGAATTACCGTCAATGTCCATGACAAAAGTAGCGAACTGTTTTGCGCAGACCGAGTGTTTTGCCGCTTTGCGACGGCGCGGAGGCAGGCGCCGACCCGTGTGGAGAGCTCAATTCAAGTCACTGAATTGTAATACTTAAATGTCGGCGCGAATTTGGGCATGACAACGAATTCCCTACCCGGCGGACTACTTAGCTACCAAATTTACAAGATATGCACACTTTTATCCACAGATATTGTGGACAACGATCTGATCGAGATGTCTGTGTGTCCCTGAAAACCCTTGCTGGGCGCGGGTTTCGCGGCGGGTGCAGCACGCCTCTGGCATGGCGGCCGGTGACGACCCCAACCCCACCGGTTAGAATGCATGCTCGCTTTCATTTGTTCATGAACAAACTGTAATGAATGCTGCACCGCCGCAGGAAACTGCGTCATCCCCTGTCTCCAATTTCCTGCGTCAGATCATTGCCGAGGACCTGCGCACGCGCAAGTACGGTGGACGCGTCGTGACGCGGTTCCCGCCTGAGCCGAACGGTTACCTGCATATCGGCCATGCCAAGTCGATCTGCCTCAACTTCGGCCTGGCTGCCGAAAACGGCGGCACCTGTCATCTGCGGTTCGATGACACCAATCCGGTCAAGGAAGACGTCGAGTTCACCGACTCGATCATGGCGGCGGTGAAATGGCTCGGCTTCGACTGGGGGCCGCATCTCTACCATGCGTCGGATTACTTCGGTCGCCTGTACGAATTCGCGCGGCATCTGATCAAGGCCGGCCTTGCCTACGTCGACAGCTCCACGCCCGAGGAAGTGCGGCGCTTGCGCGGAACCCTTACCGAGGCGGGAAAGCCGGGGCCGTACCGCGACCGTTCGGCCGAGGAGAATCTGGACCTGTTCCGCCGGATGAAGGAAGGCGAGTTTCCAGACGGCGCGCACGTACTGCGGCTCAAGATCGACCTGGCGAGTCCCAACATGAACCTGCGCGACCCCGCCATCTACCGCATCCGCCATACGACGCACCATCGCACCGGCGACAAGTGGTGCGTCTACCCGCTGTACGATTACACGCACTGCATCTCCGACGCGCTGGAGCGCATCACGCATTCGATCTGCACGCTTGAATTCCAGGACCATCGGCCGCTTTACGACTGGGTCATCGAGCGGCTGGCCGAAGCGGGATTGCTGCAGCGCCCGCTGCCGCAGCAATACGAATTTGCGCGGCTGAACCTCACGTACACCGTGATGAGCAAGCGCAAGCTGATCGAGCTGGTCGAAGGCAAGCACGTCGACGGCTGGGACGATCCGCGCATGCCGACGCTGGTCGGCTTGCGCCGCCGCGGTTACACGCCGGAATCGATCCGCCTGTTCGCCGAGCGCATCGGCGTGTCGAAGGCGCACCAGTGGATCGACATCAGCGTGCTCGAGACCTGCCTGCGCGACGACCTCAACGAACGCGCCGAGCGCCGCATTGCGGTGCTCGACCCGGTCAAGCTGGTCATCGACAACTATCCGGCGGACCACGAAGAAGAATGCCTCGCGCCCAACCATCCGCAGAAGCCGGAACTTGGCCATCGGTCGCTGCCGCTGACGCGGGAGCTGTGGATCGAGCGCGACGACTACAGCGACCAGCCGCCGAAGGGTTATTTCCGGCTGTCGCCCGGCGCCGAAGTGCGCTTGCGCTACGGCTACATCATCAAGTGCGTCAGTGTCGACAAGGACGCCGCGGGCAAGATCGTCGCCGTGCATTGCACCTACGATGCCGCGACGCGCAGCGGCACGCCGGGGGCCGAATCGCGCAAGGTCAAGGGCAATATCCACTGGCTCTCGGCGGCACACGCGAAGCCGATCGAGGTGCGCTTGTACGACCGGCTGTTCGTGGTTCCCGAACCCGGGCGCGCACGCGAGGTCGCGGAGCTTGCGGCGACCACCGTTGCGAGCGGGACCGTCGCCGCGATCGATGAAGATGTCGAATTCGACGAGCCGATGGAACGCAATTACCTGGACGATCTCAACCCGCAGGGCAAGCGTGTCATCTCGGCCTACGTCGAACCGGCGGTGGCGCTGGCCGAGCCCGAGTCCCGGTATCAGTTCGAACGCCATGGCTACTTCGTTGCCGACGCGCGCGAATCGCGTCCCGGCCGCCCGGTGTTCAATCGCGCGGTGACGCTGCGCGACTCGTGGGGCAAAGGCGTATAACATCTACGTACGGTGACCGCGCCAAGCCTCAAGCAGCCTGCTAGAATCGGCGGCCTGTTTTCCGGGGGACCCCATGAAACGCATATTCCTGTTCCTGATCACCAATATCGCGGTGATGGTCGTGCTCAGCGTCGTCATGAACGTGCTCGGCCTGAATCAGGCGCTCGCATCCAACGGACTCAATCCGGGGGCCCTGCTGGTGTTCTCGGCCGTGGTCGGCTTCACCGGCGCGATCATTTCGCTGCTGATGTCCAAGACCATCGCGAAGTACTCGACCGGTGCGCACGTCATCCAGAATCCGGCCAACCAGGACGAGGCCTGGCTGGTCGCGACGGTGAAGAAACTCGCCGACAAGGCCGGCATCGGCATGCCCGAGGTCGCCGTCTACGAAGGCGACGCCAACGCGTTCGCGACCGGAGCGTTCCGCAATTCGTCGCTGGTCGCGGTATCGACGGGACTGCTCAATTCGATGTCGCGCGAAGAGATCGAGGCGGTGCTCGGTCATGAAGTCGCACACGTGGCCAACGGCGACATGGTCACGCTGACGCTGATTCAGGGCGTGGTGAATACCTTTGTCGTGTTCCTCTCGCGGGTCGTTGCGTTCTTCGTCGACCGCAT
Organism: uncultured beta proteobacterium; assembly: GCA_963726915.1. GTDB lineage: Bacteria > Pseudomonadota > Gammaproteobacteria > Burkholderiales > Casimicrobiaceae > PALSA-1003. The sequence continues at coordinate 93,600 of CAVSEA010000019.1, read as the reverse complement.
CATCTTTCGTACCGAGCGCGGCACAGGGCCGGGCTACTTCATCACCATGATCGTCGCCCAGATCCTCTTCGGCGTGCTCGCCAGCATCATCGTGGCGTGGTTCTCGCGCCGGCGCGAATTCCGGGCCGATGCAGGAAGCGCTCAATATCTGGGTAGCCCGCAGCCGATGATGCACGCGCTGGCGCGGCTGGGCGGATTGACCCCGGGCGAAATGCCGAAGGCGCTCACCGGGTTCGGCATCACCGACAAGGCGGGTATTGCCGCGCTGTTCGCGACGCATCCGCCGCTCGAGGAGCGCATTCGTGCGCTGCAGGCGCACCAGCCGCCGCCTGCGATGAGCTGACGCTTGCGAGTCGCCGCGCAATGACCGAGCGCACGCGCTTCAAGATCGAAATCGAGGAGGGAAACGGCCTCTGGCACGACGTGCGCGGTGCCGACGGTGCCGTGCTCACCTTCGACGACGAGGCCGCGGCGCGGGCCAAGCTGATGGAGCTCTATCCGGTGCTGGTGCAGATGGAGCGCTACGGGGACGGCAAACGCACGCGCGTTCTGCGCATCCTCGTCGACGAAGACGACTGGCCGCAGAGCAAGGCCGGCGCCTGACGAGGCCGCTAACGGACGCGCGGCAGTGCACCGCGGGGTCGCGGCGGCGATTGCGCGATCGCTCGAGCAGGAATTCACACTTCACGGGAGTAACCAATGATCGATTTCTACACTTTCGCCACGTCGAACGGGCAGCGCGTCGCGATCCTGCTCGAGGAATGTGCGCTGCCGTATCGCGTGCACTGGATCGATCTCATGAAGGGCGAGCAAAGCACGCCCGAATTCCTCAAGGTGAATCCGGCGGGCGCGATTCCGGTCATCGTCGATGTCGATGGCCCGGGAGGCAAGCCGCTGACGCTGTCGCAGTCGGGGGCGATCCTCATCTATCTCGCGGAAAAGACCGGCAGGTTCATCCCCGCCGACCCGGTGCGTCGCCTGCACGCGCTGCAGTGGCTCCTGCAGGCGACCACCGACGCGGCGAGGGCGAGCAGCGCGATCTTTCTGGTTTCGACCATGGTTCCCGCAAAGGACCCGGGCAACACCGCCTACTTCGAGCAGCAATGCCTGCGCTATCTGCGCAGCGCCGACGCGCGCCTGGCCGATCGCGAATACCTTGCCGACGAACTTTCGATCGCCGACTTCGCGCTCTATCCGGTGTACGCGGTGCGCAAGGCGCTCGTCGACAAGGCGGGCGACCTGCCGCACCTCACTCGCTGGGGCCAGGTCATCGCGGCACGGCCCGCAGTGGCGCGAGCGATGGCACTCAAGGGGTAGGGTATCGGGCGCGTTGGCGGGACTCGCCAACGAAACGGCCGGCCACCGCATTGCGATGACCGGCCGCTGTATCGAGCGTGCGCGCATTGCCGCGCGCCGGCTGCAGAATGCTAAGCGAGGACTATTTGAGGTGGTTCGAGACCAGCTTCGTCATCTCGAACATCGACACCTGCTTCTTGCCGCCGAAAACCTGCTTCAGCTTTTCGTCGGCGTTGATGAGGCGCCTGTTGATCGAGTCCTGCAGCTTGTTCTTCTTGATGTAGTCCCAGATCTTCTTGGTGACTTCGGTGCGCGGCAGCGGCATGCTGCCGACCACCAGCGCGAGTGTTCCGGAGGGCGTCATCGCCTTCATGAACGCAGCGTTCGGCTTGCGCTTGGCGCCGGACTTCTTCGGTGCAGCCTTCTTTTTCGGTGCAGCTTTCTTGGGTGCAGCCTTCTTAACAGCTTTCTTCGCCGCTGGTTTCTTCGCCGCGGGCTTTTTCGCCGCGGGCTTCTTCGCGGGCTTCTTTGCAGCTTTCTTGGCAGTAGCCATAGCTCTCCTTCCTGGGGTTGATCGCTTGATACGGCGATGAGTATGAAGCCAGGCCGATCTCCTGACATCGGCCCTTTCGCTCCATCGGGGCAAATATACCGCAATCTCGCGGGCGTGGTACGCAAATCTGCGCGGTAACGACAGCGGGCAACCGCGAGTGTTGCATCGGCGAGAATCCGCGTTTGCTCCCGCAGGAGCAGGCGCGATCGGCCCTGCGGCGTCGTACCCGCCCCATGGTCGTGCAGCGAACGCGGCGAACGGCGATAATGACGCTGCGCCCGACGCCTTGCACGCCTGTGAACATTGCCGACATTCGCCGCGAGTACCACCGCGCCGCGCTCACCGAAGCCGACGTCGACGCCGACCCGATGCGACAGTTCGAGCGCTGGCTGTCCGAGGCTATGCGGGCCGAATTGCCCGAGCCGACGGCCATGGCGCTCGCGACGGCGGATGCCGCCGGCCACCCTTCGGCGCGCATCGTCCTGCTCAAGGGCGCTGGCGCCGACGGATTCGTCTTCTACACCAACTACGACAGCCGCAAGGGTGGCGAGCTGGCCTCGCGGCCGGAGGCGGCGCTGCTCTTCCACTGGGTCGAACTCGAGCGCCAGGTGCGCATCGAGGGCCGCGTCGGCAAAGTGTCCGCTGCGGAATCCGACGCGTACTTCGAGTCCCGACCGGTGCCGTCGCGGATCGGAGCATCGGTATCGCCGCAGAGCCGGGTCATCCCGGACCGTGCCTGGCTGGAGCGCGAATTCGCTGCGGCGGAACTGCGGGTCGGCACACAGGGCACGGCGGTGCCGCGCCCTGCGCACTGGGGAGGCTATCGGCTTGTGCCGATGGTCATGGAATTCTGGCAGGGTCGCAGCTCGCGCCTCCACGATCGGATTCGCTATCGCCACGACGGCGCGCAGTGGCGCGTCGAGCGGTTGGCGCCGTGAGCGATCCGGAGTACGCGCGCCGCCGGTCGTTCCTCGCGCTTATCGGCCTAGGCATCTTCAACCACACGGTGCTCACCGGCGGGCGCGTCACGGTGGCACTGTACGCACTGGCGCAGGGAGCGTCGCCGCTGGTCGTCGGCACGCTGATGGGGCTCTACGCATTCCTGCCGATGCTGCTGGCGGTCGCTGCCGGTCGGCTGTCCGACCGCATGGGCGTGCGGCGGCCGATGCTGGCTGGCTCGTGCGGCATCCTGCTGGGTGCGGTCATCCCGTGCGTCCTGCCGGGCATTGCGCCGTTGTATGTCGCGACGTCACTGATCGGTGTGTCGTTCATGCTTTTCCAGCTGTCGATGCAGAACGCGACCGGCGCCTTCGGCCCGCCTTCCGAACGCGCCAAGAACTTCAGCCTGCTCGCGCTCGGGTATTCGATATCGTTGTTCAGCGGGCCGCTCATCGCGGGATTCCTGATCGAACACGCAAGCTTCACGACAGCATTTGTGGTGCTCGCGGTGCTGCCGCTGGTACCGATCGTGGTCCTAGCGCGCGGCGTGATTTCATTGCCGAAAATCCTTCGGGCACCCGCCGGGAGCACGAGCAGCGGCCTGGTGGCACTGCTCAGCGACCGGCGTCTGCGCCGGGTGTTCATCATCAACGCCCTGCTGTCGATGGCCTGGGACCTGCACTCGTTTTTCGTTCCGATCTACGGCGCCAGGATTGGGCTGCCGCCTTCCCGCATCGGCGTGATCCTCGCGTCGTTTGCCGCCGCGACGTTCATCGTTCGTCTGTTCATGCCCAGGATTGCAAAGCGATTCTCCGAATTCGAAATCCTGACCTTGGCGCTGTTCATCGCCGGATTTGCGTTCGCATTGTTTCCCTTCGTCGAACAGGTCGCGGTGCTGATGGCCTTGTCGTTCACTCTCGGGCTCGCCCTGGGCAGCGGGCAGCCGATGGTCATGTCGCTGCTCTACAGCCTGGCGCCTGCCGGCCGCATGGGAGAGGCGGCCGGCGTGCGCATGACCATCATCAATGCGTCAACCTTCGCGATGCCGTTGCTGTTTGGCGCAGTGGGTTCGACGTTTGGCGTGGCGCCGGTGTTCTGGACCGTCGGCGCGGCACTGGGCGGCGCCGGAATGCTGGCGCGAAAGCGGTAGCGGCGGCGCTAGCGTTTCAGCTGGTCCACGAACTGCTTCCGGAATTTCGCGACCTTGGGCGCGACGACCGCCTGGCAATACGGCTGGCGACCGTTGCGCTCGAAGTATTCCTGGTGATAGTTCTCGGCGGGGTAGAACGTCGCCGCGTCCGCAATCTCGGTGACGATCGGGTCGTGCCACACGCCGCTGCGGCCGAGTTCGGCGATGACGGCCTCGGCGTCAGCGCGCTGCTCGGGCGTCTGGCAGAAGATCACCGACCGGTATTGCGTCCCGACATCGTTGCCCTGACGATCCTTCGTGGTCGGGTCGTGAATCGTGAAGAATACGCGCAAGAGGTCGCGAAACGAAAGCGTCGCCGGATCGAAGGTGATGCGCACGACCTCCGCGTGACCGGTACGGCCGCTGCAGACGTCGTCGTAGGTCGGGTTCGGCGCCCGCCCGCCGGCATAGCCGGATTCGACGGACTGGACACCCTTCAGTTGATCGTACACCGCCTCCAGGCACCAGAAGCAGCCGCCGCCGAGCACCGCCGTTTGCGTCGTATCCATTTCAAGTTCCTTCACTAGAGCCTAACCAGCATAGCGCGAATCCGCGCGTCGGGCACCTTGGTCGTCAGCGACGTTACGAAGCTTACGGCCGTGCGGATTTCCGTTGAGCCCCGGAGTTTGCCGATGCGATAATCGCGCGTCGACACGAACGGAACGCCGGACCGAACCGATGCCCAAAACTGCCGTTACACGAAGGCGCCTGCGAGCGGTCGACGCGAGCGATGCCGGGCTGACGGTGCTGGCCGCACTCCGCCAAGTCCCATCGTTCATCTGGCGCGTCGTGCAGCGCGTGCGCGAGGCGGATATCGACCGCGTCGCCGGAAGCCTTGCGTTCACGACCTTGCTTGGCCTGGTGCCGCTGTTCACAGTGGCTTTCAACTACGTTTCTCGCTTCCCCGGGTTCGAGAATTGGGTCGACGCGCTCGAGCCGCTGTTGCTGAAGTTCCTGCTGCCCGGCAGCAGCGGCACGGTGCGCCAGTATCTGCACGAATTCACGGCGCGGACAGCCGACCTGCAGGGAATCGCCATTGCGTTCGTGATCTACACGGCAGTGATGCTCGTGGCGCAGGTCGAACGGGAAATCAACGCGATGTGGGGAATCACCAACAGGCGCTCGCTGGCGCGTCGCGCAGTCGTCTACACCATCGGGTTCGTGGCGGTGCCGGCATTGATCGGTGCTGCGGTGTTCATGACCAAGTGGGCCTTCGATCAGTGGCTCCAGGTCGTGCCCATCGATTCCGAATCGCTGTCGGTGCTTCAGCGATCGTTGAGCCTCGGGATCGGCGCGCTGTTGCTCACGCTGATCTACGGCTTGGTGCCGGTGCGCCGTGTTCCATGGCGCGCGGCGGTGGTGGGAGGCGTGCTGGCGGCGATCGCCTTCGACGTGGCGAAGTCCGGCTTCGCGTTCTACATCAAGCTTGTGCCAACATATCAAGTCATCTATGGCGCCATTGCGGCGCTGCCGCTGTTTCTGATCTGGGTCTACCTGTCCTGGATAATCCTGCTCGCTGGCGCCGCGATTTCGGCAACGCTTGCAGACTGGGGCGATCGACGCTAGCGCGAAGTGCGACGTGCATCGTGACCGCGTCGGCGCGAGTTGCCTTGCCGAATCGGGACGGCCACGCTAGAGTGCACCCTTTGCCCGTCGGGAGTTGCGCTTCGTGTGGTCGATTATCCAAGCAGCAGGCTGGCCGATCTGGCCGCTGATTTTCGCGTCGGTCATTGCGCTGGCGCTCATCTTTGAGCGCATGTGGTCGCTGCGGCAATCGGTCGTCGCGCCGGTGGGCCTGGTCGATCGCGTGCTCGCCGAATTCAAGCGCGACGGCCTTTCCGCCGAGCTCGTGACCAAGACCGCGGGGCAGGGTCCCCTCGGGCGCGTGCTCGCCGCGGGGTTGGCGAATGTGAAGAGCCCGCGGCCGGTGATGAAGGAAGCGATCGAGGAAGTCGGTCGCGTGGTAAGCCACGATCTCGAACGCTTCCTGACAACGCTGGGCACCATTGCCGCGATGGCGCCCTTGCTCGGCCTGTTCGGAACGGTGGTCGGAATGATCGAGATCTTCGGTTCGCAAACCGCTTCCGGATCGAATCCGACCCAGCTTGCGCACGGTATTTCGGTGGCGCTTTACAACACGGCGCTCGGCCTGATCGTCGCCATCCCCAGCATGATTTTCTACCGCTATTTCCGGGCCAGAGTCGACGATTTCATCCTCGAAATGGAACAGCAGGCGGTCAAGCTGGTCGAACTCGCACATGGCGAGCGCAAGTAGGCGCATGAGCCACCCGGCGAGGGGCTCCGCGCGAAGTGGGGATAGGACGCCGGAGGGCGGAGCAGGGGCTCCACGCGCAGCGTGTGGACGCGACCCCGGAGGCGGAGTGGCTGGCGACACAACGCGCATTCAATCTGCGATGATCTTACGGAGCCAGCACGGCAGGACGAATATGCGCCGTCGCCGACATGGTGGTGATTGCATTGCCAGTGCTGGTGCGGAGGCGACTGAGAGAAGGATTTCGGCATGAATCTTCGCGGTCACCGCATGCGCGACGAGCCGGAGATCAATTTCATTCCGCTGATCGACGTATTGCTGGTCATCCTGATTTTCCTGATGGTGACGACGACCTACCAGCGCGTTGCGGAGTTGCAGATTACGCTGCCCGAGGCCGATGCCGATCAGATGAAGCAGCGGCCGAAGGAAATCAATATCGGCATCGATGCGCAGGGCAAGTACGTGATCGACAAGAACGTGTTCCCGTTCACGACGGTCGGCGCGCTCGGCGAGGCGCTGGGGCGTGCGTCCGGCGGTGCCAAGGATGCGGTGGTAATCATCAACGCCGACGCCAACGCGACGCACCAGTCGGTGATTCATGTCATGGAAGCGGCGCGGCAAGTGGGGCTGATTCACATCACGTTCGCGACGCAGACCACGAAGAAGTGATGCACTTGTCCAAGAGTGGATCGCGTAGCGGGCCACGATTGGAGACAAATGCGTCATCCCCGCGAAGGCGGGGATCCAATTGTTGTGGTCGAGCGAAAAATGGATTCCCGCGTCCGCGGGAATGACGGCCGATGATGGCAAGCCCCTAAGGTTCGCGATCGAAGTCTGCCCTCGTGTCGCTGCGACGGATCAGAATACGGCCATGACCTTCGCCGAGCGCCTCGTTCTCGACTGGTATGCGTCAGGGCTGACGCCGCTAACCGCGGTACTGGCGCCGATTGCGCCGTTGTTTCGCGCCGTCACCGTCGCTCGACGCGGCCTGTATCGGTCAGGTGCGCTGCGCTCCGACCGCCTGCCGGTGCCGGTGGTCGTCATCGGCAACATCACCGTCGGCGGCAGTGGCAAGACCCCGCTTGCGATCGCGCTCGCCGAGGCATTGGCCGCGCGTGGCTGGCATCCCGGAATCGTCAGCCGCGGCTATGGAGCGGAAAATTCCGCGCCGCGTGCTGTCACCGGCGACGCCACCGCCGACAACGTCGGCGACGAACCCCTGCTGCTGGCGCGGACCGGTTTTCCGGTGTGGATCGGCGTCGATCGGCCACGGGCGGCGCGCGGGTTGCTCGCCGCGCATCCCGGTTGCGACGTCATCGTGACCGACGACGGCCTCCAGCATTACGCGCTTGCGCGGGACGTCGAAATTGCCGTCGTCGATGCCAGCCGTGGCCTGGGCAACGGATTGCCGTTGCCCGCCGGGCCGCTGCGCGAATCGCGCTCGCGACTGCACGAGGTGGACGCCGTGGTGCTGCTCGGTGGCACCGTGACCGGCACGCTGGGCCGCGAATTCGCCATGAATTTCACCGGCGAGCGCTTCGTTCGCATCGATGCGAAGGGCACGAACGTCGGCGCCGACGCCTTTCGCGGACCCGGCGTGCATGCGCTTGCCGGCATCGGCAATCCACAGCGCTTCTTCGATCAACTGAAGGCGCTGGGCATCGCCGCGACCTGTCACGCGTATCCCGACCATCATCGATTCACGCAGCGGGACCTGGATTTGCCGCGTGCGACCGCGATCCTGATGACCGAGAAGGATGCGGTAAAATGTTCCGCATTCGCCGATGCCCGATGCTGGGCGCTCCCGATCCGGGCAGTCGTCGATCCGCAGCTGTTTGCGCTAGTCGAGGAGAAGCTCCGTGGATCCCAAGTTGCTCGAGATACTGGTGTGCCCGGTCACGAAGGGGCCGCTGATCTTTGACCGGACGCGCCAGGAACTGATTTCCAAGTCGGCGCGGCTCGCATATCCCATCCGCGACGGCATTCCGGTCATGCTCGAGGAAGAGGCGCGCCGGCTCGAACCCGCGGAATACGAATGAGCACTGCGGGGCCCGCGTTCACGGTCCTCATTCCCGCCCGCTACGCCTCGACCCGCCTGCCCGGTAAGCCGCTGTCCGACATCGGCGGCAAGCCGATGGTCGTGCGCGTCGCCGAGCGCGCGCGCGCCGGCGGCGCGGAATCCGTCGTGGTGGCGACCGACGACGAGCGTATTCGCGATGCGGTAATCGCGCACGGCTTCGCTGCGGTCATGACGCGAGGCGACCATCCGACCGGGACCGATCGACTGGCGGAGGCCGCGATTTCGCTCGGGCTGCACGAGTCTGCGATCGTGGTCAACGTCCAGGGCGACGAACCGCTGCTCGAGCCATCGCTGATGCGCGAGGTGGCCGAGACGCTCGCGGCGCACGACGACGCGTCCATCGCGACGGCCTGTCATCCCATCGACGACCCGGCGGAAGCGTTCAATCCAAACGTCGTCAAGGTCGTCCTCGACCGCGCCGGCTACGCGCTGTACTTCAGCCGCGCGACGATTCCGTGGGCGCGCGATGCCTTCGCCGCGGACATGGGCGCCATCCCGGCCGGGTTGCCCCTGTACCGTCACTACGGGCTCTATGCCTACCGTGTCGGATTCCTGCGCAAGTATCCCGCGCTGGAACCCGCGCCGATCGAGCGCTTCGAGGCGCTGGAGCAGTTGCGGGTGCTGTGGCACGGCTTTCGCATCGTCGTGCGCGTCACGCGCGGCGCGCCCGCGCCCGGAGTCGATACGCAGGACGACCTCGAGCGCGTGCGCCAACTATTCGCAAGCGGCGCCGTTTGACCGCGCCCGTTATTCCGGCCAGAATCCGCGGGCGGTTACAAGAGCGCGCATAAAAGCGCATGCCGGCAGGCGTCGCGGCAAGTCCACATATCTTCTGGCGGCATTCATGCGATTGATATTGCTCGGCCCGCCTGGCGCGGGAAAGGGGACGCAGGCCGGTTTCATCCGCGAGGCCTACGGCATCCCGCAGATATCCACGGGAGACATGCTGCGGTCGGCGGTGAAAGCGGGCACGCCGCTTGGAGTGGCGGCGAAAAAGGTGATGGACTCGGGCGCGCTGGTCTCCGACGAGATCATCATCGGACTGGTCAAGGAGCGGCTCAAGGAAGCCGACTGCGCCAACGGCTACCTGTTCGACGGCTTTCCGCGGACGCTGCCGCAGGCCGATGCCATGAAGGACGCCCGTGTCGCCATCGACTACGTGCTCGAGATCGCCGTGCCCGACGCCGCGATCGTCGAGCGCATGAGCGGTCGCCGCGTGCACGTTGCGTCGGGGCGCACGTATCACATCAAGTACAACCCGCCGAAGGTCGCCGATCGCGACGACGTCACCGGCGAGCCGCTGATCCAGCGCGAGGACGACAAGGAAGAGACCGTCGCCAAGCGACTGGCCGTGTACCACGCGCAGACCGAGCCCCTCGTCGCTTACTACGACCGATGGATGGTCACGGGCGATGCTCATGCGCCCAAGTACCGCAAGGTCGATGGCATCGGCACGGTTGACGCGATCAGGACCGCGGTTCTCGCCGCACTGAAGACCTGACGAGGCTTGCGCAGCGTCACCGGCGCAGCAATCGTCAGCGGTAGCTCAAGAGTCATCCGATGAGCGTCGACGTCAGGCTCATTGCGTTCTACCTCCCGCAATTCCATCCCATACCGGAAAACGACCGGTGGTGGGGCGCGGGATTCACCGAATGGACGAATGTCAGGCGCGCGAAGCCGATTTTCGCCGGCCATGTCCAGCCGCGAGTCCCCGCCGACCTCGGTTACTACGATCTGCGCGATCCCCAGGTGCGCGCCGCGCAGGCGGCCCTGGCGCGCGCCTACGGCATCCACGCGTTCTGCTACTACTATTACTGGTTCAGCGGCAAGCGCCTGCTCGAGAGACCGCTGGCCGAAGTCGCGTCTTCCGGCGAGCCGGATTTTCCATTCTGCATCTGCTGGGCGAATCACCCGTGGAACCGTCGTTGGGACGGCGCCGCCGACGACATCCTGCAACCGATGGACTATCTTCCAGGCGACGACCGCCGTTTCATCCTGGACGTCATCCCGCTGCTGCGCGATCGGCGCTACGTTCGCATCGGCGAGCGACCGCTGCTGGTCGTGTCGCGGCCGCAGGACATTCCCGATGTCCGCGCGATGGTCGCAACCTGGCGCGAGGAATGCGCACGCGCAGGGCTCGCCGCGCCGTATCTCTGCCTGGTGCAGGACGCCGACGGAGCGAGTCCGCTCGTGTACGGCTTCGATGCGGCGATCGAGTTTCCACCGCACGGGCTGATGGCCAGCGACCTGACGCGCAACGTCGTCGAGCCGGGCTCGCCGTTCGCGGGCGGCGTCTGGGATTACATCTCGGGCGCCAAATGGGCGCTCGCACGGCCGCTCCCCGACTATCCGTTCTTCCGCGGCGTGATGACGGGCTGGGACAACACGCCACGGCTGCCAAACAACGGGCAGATTTTCGTCAACGCACCACCGGCCAACTACCAGCGCTGGCTTGCCGGCGTGGTCGCGCAGACGCGCGCCCGGCAGCTGGGCGATGCGGGACTCGTGTTCATCAACGCGTGGAACGAATGGGCGGAAGGCGCCTATCTCGAGCCGGACCAGCAATACGGCCGGCAGTTCCTCGAGGCCACGCGTCGTGCGCTCGCGCCAGCAGGACAGCGATGAGTGCCGCAGGGCCGCCCCAAGGCACTCGCCCCCTGGGGGGAGCGGCGCGCAGCGCCGTCCGGGGGGAACATACACACGCTGCGTCGTCTCCGCGCGTGTCGATCGTCGTTTGTAGCATCGATGCGACCAAGTTCCAGCACGTAAGCCAGAACTACCGTCGGCTCTATGCCGGCCACGCCATCGAGATCATCGGCATCCACGATGCGCGATCGCTGGCCGAAGCCTACAACCGCGGCATCGCGCAGGCGACCGGTGAAGTACTGATTCTTTCGCACGACGACATCGAGATACTGACGCCCGATTTCGCCGCCCGCGTCGACCAACACCTTGGCGTGTTCGACCTGATCGGCGTCGCCGGGACGACCCGATTGATCGAAGGGCGCTGGGCCGGGGCGGGCGATCCCTACGTCTACACCTTGATCAGTTCCCCACTGCCGGAGGGCGCGGGTTACGGCACCATGCTGCTGGGCGGCGGCGCGCTGGTGGTGCCCTCGGTGCAGGCGCTCGACGGAGTGTTCATGGCGATGCGGCGCGAGGTCGCAACGGCAACCGCCTTCGATGCGGCGACCTTCGATCACTTTCATCACTACGATCTCGATTTCAGTTTCCGCGCGTTCCTGGCCGGTCGTCGGCTGGCGGTGTGCCGCGACCTGGTGCTGATCCATGCATCGACCGGCAACTACGACCAGATCTGGGACGAGTACAAGCGCCGCTTCGAAGCGAAGCATCGCGCGCACCTCCCCGCGAGCTGGGACGCGCGCGAGGGCGCCCGCGCGTCGTTCTCCGCCACGACGAGGCAGGAGATCCTGCAGCGTTGTGCCCCCGGCCGGTTGGCACCTGTTCTCGACCAGATCGGTCGCGCCAACGCGGCGCTTGCCGGCTGAGACCCGACGCGGCGCGAGCGCGCTTTGTCGCGGGACAGAGGTCTGCCGTACAATCCCGGCTCGCGCATCCGTCCCACCTTCCCCATGCCCAAACGAAACGCGTTCTACGCCCAATCCGGCGGCGTGACTGCCGTCATCAACGTCACCGCCTGCGCCGTGATCGAAACCGCGCGCCGCCATAAGAGCCGCATCGGCCGCGTCTACGCCGGCCGCAACGGCATCATCGGTGCGCTGACCGAGGACCTGATCGATACGAGCAAGGAGTCGCCGCGTGCGATCGCGGGACTCATGCATACGCCGTCCGGTGCCTTCGGCTCGTGCCGCTACCAGCTCGCCGAGTTCGAGCAGGACAGCTCGCAGTACGAGCGCCTGATCGAAGTATTTCGTGCGCACGACATCGGTTACTTCTTCTATAACGGCGGCAACGACTCCGCCGATACCTGCCTCAAGGTGTCGCAGATCTCGGCGCGGCTCGGCTACCCGATCTGCGCGGTGCACGTGCCGAAGACGGTCGACAACGACCTGCCGATCACCGACTGCTGTCCTGGTTTCGGCTCGGTCGCCAAGTACGTGGCGACGTCGATGCGCGAGGCGGCGTTCGACGTCGCGTCGATGGCCAAGACCTCGACGCGAGTGTTCGTGCTCGAAGTCATGGGCCGGCACGCCGGCTGGATCACCGCCGCGGTTGGGCTGGCCGACGACAAGGACACGCCTATTCCCATGGTGCTGCTGTTCCCGGAAATCCGCTTCGGCGAGGCCAAGTTCCTCGCGCGGGTCGATGCCAACGTGAAGAAATTCGGCTACTGCTGTATCGGCGTGTCCGAAGGATTGTTGAATCCGGCAGGCGCACTGATGGCGGAAGCCGGCACCAAGGACGCGTTCGGCCACGCCCAGCTCGGCGGCGTGGGTCCGCTGATCGCGTCGCTGGTCAAGGCCAAGCTCGGCCACAAATACCACTGGGCGGTCGCCGACTACCTGCAGCGCGCAGCGCGCCACCTGGCGTCGAAGACCGACGTGCTGCAGAGCTACGCCGTCGGCAAGGCGGCGGTCGAGCTCGCGCTCGCGGGGGAGAATGCGGTGATGCCCGCGATCCTGCGCACCTCGGACTCGCCCTATCGCTGGAAGATCGGCGTGGCGCCACTGAACAAGATCGCCAACGTCGAGAAAAAGCTGCCGCGCAATTTCATCAGCGCAGATGGGTTCGGCATCACCACGAAGGCTCGCGCCTACCTCGAGCCTCTTGTAAAAGGCGAGGATTACCCGCCCTACAAAGGCGGACTTCCGCAGTACGTACGGCTCAGGAACGTCGCGGTGCCGAAAAAGCTCGCGGCGGGTTTCAAGATCTGAACGATATATCTACCGCAGCCCGGGAGAACACGCATGGCCAAGGTCGTCGACTACTACTTCACGCCGGTATCGCCCTATGCGTACCTTGGTCACGAGCGCCTGGTGTCGATCGCCGCGAGGCATGGTGCGTCGATCAACGTCAAGCCTTGTGACGTAGGCAAGGTGTTTTCCGTGTCCGGCGGCTTGCCGCTCAAGCAGCGCGCGCCGCAGCGGCAGGCGTACCGGTTGACCGAACTGGAACGCTGGCCGAAATTCCTGGGGATACCGCTCAACAAGCAGCCCAAGTTTTTCCCCGTTTCCGGCGACCTGGCGTCGAAATGGATCCTGGCCGCATCGGCGCGCGCACCTGCCGACGCACTGGCATTGACCGGCGCGATCATGCGGGCGGTGTGGGCTGAGGATCGCGATATCGCCGACGCCGCGACGCTCGCCGCGATCGCCGGCGAGCAGTCGCTGGATCCGCACGCGCTCGCCGCCATCGCGGGCAGCCCCGAGACCAGCGCACGCTATGAAGCGCTGACCCAGGAGGCGATCGAGCGCCAGGTATTCGGCGCGCCCACCTATGTGTATCGCGACGAACTGTTCTGGGGACAGGATCGACTCGACTTCCTGGACCGGGAACTGGCAAAATAGCGTGTTTTCCCGGCGGCGCGCCCGGGATGCCCGCCAGGGCAGCCGGTTGCAGCGGCCTACCGCGGGCTTCGATCGTCGTCGCAGGTTGCGAAACTGCGCGAAGCTCCCGGATGACAACAATTTTGCAATATTGCCAAATTTGAGGGGATCGTTATGTCGAACGCAGTGATATTCGCGCTGGTGTGCGCGGTGGCCGCGCTGATCTATGGCGGCTGGTCGATCAACTGGATTCTCGCCAAGCCCGCCGGCAACGAGCGCATGCGCGAAATCGCCCTGGCGATCCAGCAAGGCGCGCAGGCCTATCTCAACCGGCAGTACTTCACGATCGGGATTGTCGGCGTCATCCTCTTCGTCATCATCTGGGTGGCGCTGGGTGCGCGGACGGCAGGAGGGTTTGCGATAGGCGCTGTGCTCTCCGGTCTCGCGGGTTACATCGGCATGAACGTGTCGGTGCGCTCGAACGTGCGCACGGCAGAGGCCGCGCGCACCGGATTGAACGAAGCGCTGGCCGTGGCCTTTCGCGGCGGCGCGATCACCGGCTTGCTGGTCGTCGGACTGGGCCTGCTCGGCGTGGCAGGCTTCTACTGGTTCCTCGTGCAATCGGCGCCCTACGTGCCGAACCTGATGAAGGAGGGCCTGCACGGCACGATCGAGCCGCTGGTCGGACTGGCGTTCGGCGGGTCGCTGATCTCGATTTTCGCGCGCCTCGGCGGCGGCATCTTCACCAAGGGCGCTGACGTCGGCGCCGATCTCGTTGGCAAGGTCGAAGCCGGCATCCCCGAGGACGACCCGCGCAACCCGGCGGTCATCGCGGACAACGTCGGCGACAACGTCGGCGATTGCGCCGGCATGGCGGCCGACCTGTTCGAAACCTACGCGGTGACCATCGTCGCCACGATGCTGCTCGGTGCGCTGCTGTTGCCCACCAACGCCGAAGCCGCGGTGACGTATCCGCTCGCGCTCGGCGGCTTCTCGATTCTCGCCTCGATCGTCGGCTGCTTCTTCGTCAAGGCACGGCCCGGCGGCAAGATCATGAACGCACTTTACCGCGGCCTGGCAGTCGCCGGCGGCCTGTCGGCGATCGGCTTCTGGTTCATTACCGACCGGCTCATGGGCGGCGTGGTGGCGATCGATCCGCAGCTCACCACGCTGCACCTGTGGGGCGCGGGCCTCATCGGACTGGTGCTGACCGCGGCGATGGTCGTTATCACCGAGTACTACACCGCGACCGAGTTCAAGCCGGTGCGGCACGTCGCGGAAGCGTCGACCACGGGCCACGCGACCAACATCATCGCCGGACTTGGCGTGTCGATGAAATCGACGGCATGGCCGGTGATCTCGGTGTGCATCGCGATCCTCGCCTCGTTCTGGCTCGCGGGCCTGTACGGCATCGCCGTGGCGGCGACGGCGATGTTGTCGATGACCGGCATCATCGTCGCGCTCGACGCCTACGGACCGATCACCGACAACGCCGGCGGCATCGCCGAAATGGCCAATCTCCCCGACTCGGTGCGCGCCATCACCGACCCGCTCGATGCGGTCGGCAACACGACCAAGGCGGTGACCAAAGGCTACGCCATCGGCTCGGCCGGCCTGGCCGCGCTGGTCCTGTTCGCCGACTACACGCACGCTCTGCAAGGCGCGAACATCAACGTCTCCTTCGATCTCTCCAATCACATGGTGATCGTCGGCCTGTTCATCGGCGGCATGATTCCGTATCTGTTCGGCGCGATGGCGATGGAGGCGGTCGGGCGCGCCGCCGGGGCCGTCGTGGTCGAGGTGCGGCGCCAGTTCAAGGAGATCAAGGGCATCATGGAAGGCACCGCCAAGCCCGAGTACGGCGTGGCGGTCGACATGCTGACCAAGGCAGCGATCCGCGAAATGATCATCCCGTCGCTGCTGCCGGTGCTGGTGCCGGTGGTCGTCGGCCTGGTGCTGGGACCGGTGGCGCTCGGCGGCTTGCTCATGGGCACCATCATCACCGGCCTGTTCGTCGCGATTTCGATGACGACCGGCGGCGGGGCGTGGGACAACGCCAAGAAGTACATCGAGGACGGTCACCATGGCGGCAAGGGATCGGACGCGCACAAGGCCGCCGTGACCGGCGACACGGTGGGCGACCCGTACAAGGACACCGCCGGCCCCGCGGTCAATCCGCTGATCAAGATCATCAACATCGTTGCGCTGATGATCGTCCCATTGCTCGCGTTGCAGTACGGCGCCAAGAATGTCGTGGTGGCACCGCCGACACCGCCGGTGTCCGCACCCTCCGCATCGGCCCCATCGGTGCAGACTGTCACTGCGCCTGCGGCGACGGTCGCAATGATGGCGGACGTTCCCGCCGCGGGCGCATTCATTGTCGTCAAGGATGCGGCGCTGCCGACGGTCAATGTCTATTTCGCGACCGGCAAGGCCGAACTCCCTGGTGATCCGGCGCAGGGCCTGGCCCCGGTAATCGCGCATCTCAAGGCGAATGCTGGTGCCAAGGCGACGATCTCCGGCTTTCACGATGCGACTGGCGATCTCGCGCAGAACCAGGAACTGGCCAAGCAGCGCGCGATCAACGTGCGCGACGCGGTCAAGGCGGCAGGCATCGCCGAAGACCGGCTTGAACTGAAGAAGCCCGAGCAGACGCAAGGCGCCGGGACCAACGCGCAGGCAAGGCGCGTGGAAGTGCGGGTGAATTAAGGTTTCGCTCGCTTGCCCGCACGGCCGGGAGAGGGCCACCAGAAGGGTCTATCGATCCTGCGGTGTTTGACCGGCCGCTTTCCCTTTGCGACCATAGCGTCGGCCCCCTGCCGTGCGGAGCCCCGTGAATTCCGAACGCCCATCCGGCTCCGCGACCTTTCTGTTCACCGACATCGAGGGCAGCACGCGATTATGGGAGCAGGAGCCCGCGCGCATGCGCGAGGCGCTTGCGAACCACGACACCATCGCCCGTAGCGCTATCCGGCACCACCGCGGCAGCCTGGTGAAGATGACCGGGGACGGTGTGCACGCCGCGTTCGACGATCCCCTCGATGCGATCGCTGCAGTGCTGGAACTGCAGCATGCGCTGGCCGACCCATCGGTAACCAACGGCGTGCCCTTGCGGGTCAGGTGCGGTATTCACCTTGGCACGTTCGACTTCCGCGACGGCGACTACTACGGCAGCCCGGTCAATCGAGCCGCCCGCATCATGAGTGCGGCGCACGGAGGCCAGACCCTGCTCTCGCAAGTGGTGGCCGATCAGGTGCGCGACCGCCTGCCCGGCGCGGTCTCGCTACGAGACCTGGGCTCCGTTCGCCTTCGCGATCTCACGAACTCCGAGCGCATTTACCAGATCGTGCATCCGCAGCTTCGCCGGGATTACCCCACACTGCGTTCGCTTGAGAGTACGCCAAACAATCTTCCGCAACAGGTCACGTCGTTTGTCGGTCGCGAACGCGAGTTCGCCGAAGTCAGGCGGGCGTTGGGCGGCACACGGCTGCTTACGCTGGTCGGCGTGGGCGGCATCGGCAAGACGCGACTGTCGTTGCAGGTGGCTGCCGACATGATCGACGACTTCCCGGACGGAGTATGGTTGGTGGAACTGGCGACGCTCACCGATCCCCGTCTGGTACCGCAGGCGGTGGCGTCCGTCCTCGGTGTCAAGGAAGGCGCGGGAAACTCCGTGAGCGAGGCGCTCGCGCGATACGTCAAGGACCGGCTGCTGCTGCTGGTCCTGGACAACTGCGAGCAGGTCGTCGCCGCGTGTGCCGAGCTGGCCGAGGCGTTGCTGCGATCGGCGCGCGTCCATGAAGATCCTCGCGTCGAGTCGCGAGCACTTGCATATCAACGCCGAGACAACCTACGCGGTTCCTGTCCTCACGCTTCCCAATCCGCGCGACGACATCACGCCGGACGCGCTCACGCAATACGAGGGAATTCGACTCTTCCTCGATCGCGCGACGGCTGCGCGTTCTACCTTCAAGTTGACGCAGCAAAACGCAGCGACGGTAGTCCAGATCTGTCAGCGTCTGGACGGTATTCCGCTGGCCATCGAACTCGCCGCGGCGCGCGTGCGCGCACTGTCGGTGGAGGAAATCGCGGCGCGCCTCGACGACCGCTTCCATCTGCTGACGAAGGGCGATCGGACCGCGCTGCCGCGCCAGCAGACGCTGCGCGCCCTGATCGACTGGAGCTACGACCTGCTTACGATGCACGAGCGCGCGCTGTTCCAGCGACTGGCGGTTTTTGCCGGAGGTTGGACGCTCGAGTCCATGGAGACCGTGTGCGCCGGTGGAGACGTCGATCAAGGCGAAGCAATCGACTTGCTGACCGCGCTGGTGGAGAAATCGCTGGTGGCATCCGACGCGCAAGGGGCACGCTATCGTCTGTTGGAGACGGTGCGGCAGTACGCGAAGGAGCGCCTGCACGAATCGGGCGAGGCAAACGCGGTCCGTGCGCGGCACCTCGCATGGCACCTGGCCATCGCGGAAGCCGCAAGGCCGGGGCTCGCCGGCCCGGAGCAGGCGGCGTGGCTGAAGCGGCTCGATCTGGAACAGGAGAATCTGCTGGCAGCGCACGCATGGTGCGACCACGCGGAGGATGGCGGGGAACTGGGCCTGAGGTTCGTCTACGGCCTGCAGACTTACTTCAGCATTCGCGGCGTTCTTGAACTTGGGCGTCGGGTGGCGGCGGACGCGCTCAATCGCCCGGGGGCACAGTCACGTGGCCTCTCGCGCTGCAAGGCGCTGTTTGCCGCGGGGTGGCTCAGCTGTTACGTACGGCGCTACGACGACGCGAAGGAGTATCTCGAGGAGAGCCAGACCATCGCGAGGGAACTTGGCGACAAGCGGCGGATCGCCTCGGCGTTACAACCGCTTGCGCTGGCGTATTCGGGCAGGGGAGACTTGGCGATGGCGAGGAAGCATTCCGAAGAAGCGCTGGCATTCGAGCGCGAAGTCGGCAGCAAGCATCAGGTTGCCGCTGCGCTCACTTCGCTGGCGCAGGTGCACCGTCTGGAAGGAGATCTGGATCGGGCCGAGCCGCTCTACGAACAGGCCATCGTGCTGGCGCGCGAGGACCAGAGGCACCATGGCATCGCCATCGGGTTGCTCAATGTTGCGATGGTGTCGATCGGCCGCGGCAAGGTGGATCGCGCAAGAGGCACGCTCCTCGATGTCGTTGCGATCGCGGATGAAATCGGGCCAAACCTCGTCGGCCATAGCGTTCTCGAAGTCTCGGCGGGTCTCGCGGTGCTGCTTGAGGACTGGGAGCGGGCAACACGATTTTTCGGCGCCGTGGAAGCGCACACCGACCAGACAGGATTGCATCGTGATCCTGCGGACGAGGCTTTTCTGGCACCCTTGATCGCACGGGCGCGCCAGGTGCTCGGCGATGCACGGTTTGCGGCACTCGAGCAGGCCGGGCGCTCGATGTCGTACGACCAGGCCTTCGCGGAGGCACGTGCCTGGCTTGGAACGCCGCCTGATTGCCGGTCAGTCGTTCACTAGCTGCGGGTCCCACGAAAGCGTCGTCGGCGTCTTCGACACCGACTCATTGGTGACGCTGATGAGGTAACTATAGACCTTGTGATCCTTGGTCTTCCGATGCCAATGGTGGTGCTTCTGATTGTTCGCGCCGCCTCTGTCATGGAACACGCCTTGTCCATCCTTGATTCCGATGCCGGTGGACGCACCGCTGCTGTGCTTGGTGAACGTCCAGCCGACGGAATCCGGATGGATCTCCCAGCGGACATGTTCATCGGGACCGACGTTCTTCAGGTGTACTGGCTCCTTGTCGACGGAGATCGCTATTTCGCCTGGCGTGCGCATGACCACCTTGACCGTAACAACTTCGTGTGCCATCTGACATCTCCCTGGTGTTGACTGCGTATCCTGCCGAAGCGTGTGAATCGGCCACAGCTAACCAATGTTTCAGCGCTCAGCGCTTGCGCGCGAGCATTACGCCGTCGCCCACGGTAAGCAGGCAGGCGTCGACGCGCTTGTCGTCGCGGATCTTGGCGTTGAGCGTGCGCAGCGCGTCGGTATCCTTGTCGTGCGCGTCGGGCACCGCGACCTGGCCACCCCAGAGCATGTTGTCCAGCGCGATCAGGCCGCCGGCGCGCACGAGTTTCAGGCAGGTCTCGTAGTACGCGTCGTAGTTGGATTTGTCGGCGTCGATGAAGGCGAAATCGTAGGCGTTCGCGCCGGCATCGCGCAGCAAGGCGTCGAGAGTGGCGAGCGCCGGTCCGAGCCGCAGGTCGATGCGTGGTGCCACGCCGGCCTCTTCCCAGTAGCGCTGCCCGATCCGCGTCCACTCGTCGTTGATGTCGCAGCAGACGAGTTTGCCGTCGGCAGGCAGCGCCGAAGCGATCGCCAGTGCACTATAACCGGTGAACGTACCGATCTCGATGGCGCGCCTGGCGCCGATGATTCGCAACAGCAGCGCGAGCAGCGCGCCTTGATCGGCACTGATCTGCATCAAACCCATCGGCAGCGCCGCAGTTTCCTTGCGCAGGCGGCGCTGGAGCGCAGTCTCCGTCGTTATCTGGTTGGCAACGTAGGCTTCGACATCGGCGGGTAGCAGGGAACGGCGCATGTGACGGAGCATGCCGCAAGACCGGCGTGCGACGCAACCCTCGTTATGGCTGCGGTAGAATCGACCGTGGCGACGAGTCTGCAACCGCGATCATGAAGTGCTCGCGCATCCTGCGCACCGTTGTCGTCGCTCTGGCGCTGGGTGGCGCGGTGGCGGCCACGGTGTCGGCGCAGGACCGGGCGCCGGAACGCTCATCCGGATGGACCCCGAAAGCGGCGGTCGCCAGCAAGCGCGACATGGTCGTCGCGGCGAATCCCCTTGCGGTGGACGCGGGCCTGCGCATGCTGGGGCGCGGCGGCAGCGCCGTCGACGCCGCGATCGCCGTTCAACTCGTGCTCAATCTCGTGGAGCCTCAGTCCTCCGGTGTCGGCGGCGGCGCGTTCATGCTCTTTCACAACGGCAGGAGCGGGTTGCTCAGCGCGTTCGATGGCCGTGAGACCGCGCCCGCCGCCGCGAAATCCGACCGGTTTCTCGATGCGTCGGGCCAGCCGCTGGCATTTCACGATGCCGTGATCGGCGGTCGTTCGGTCGGCGTTCCGGGCGTGCTGCGCATGCTCGAACTCGCGCACCGGCAGTACGGCCGGCTGCCGTGGGCGCAGTTGTTCGAACCCGCCATCGCGCTTGCTGAATCGGGCTTCGTGGTCTCGCCGCGCCTTGGCGCGGCGATCGCGGCAGAGCGCCACCTGACGCAGGACCGCGCCAAAGCCTACTTCTACCACCGCGACGGTACTCCGGTCGCTGCCGGACAGACGCTGCGCAATCCGGCGTTCGCCGCAACGCTGAAGCGCGTCGCTGCAGGCGGTGCCGATGCGTTCTACAAGGGAGAACTTGCCCGCGACATCGTCGACACCGTCGATCAGAGCGCAACGCATCCCGGCGACATGACGCTCACCGACCTTGCGAACTACAGGGCAAAGGTGCGCGAGCCGGTGTGCGGTGGCTATCGCGGCTACCGGATCTGCGGCGTGCCATTGCCGTCGTCGGGAGGCATGACGGTGCTGCAGATCCTGGGTTTGCTCGAACCGTTCGACATGAAGTCGATTGGCGCCGGATCGCTGATGAGCGTGCATCTATTCAGCGAGGCGGGGCGGCTGGCATTCGCAGATCGCGACCGGTACCTGGCCGACCCGGACTTCGCGCCGCCGCCACCCGGCCTCCTCGACAACGCGTACTTGCGTGGGCGTTCGCGGCTGATCCGACCTGACGCGAGCATGGGGCAGGCGACCGCGGGCACGCCCGCCGGTATTTCCGGCGAAAAGCGTCGAGTCGCCTATGGCACCGGCGCCGCACTCGAGTACCCCTCGACTTCGCACTTCTCGATCGTCGATCGCTTCGGTAATGCGGTGGCGATGACGACGACCATCGAAGACGCCTTCGGCAGCCGCCTGATGACCCGCGGTGGTTTCCTGCTCAACAATCAGCTCACCGACTTTTCGTTCGTACCCGAAAGCGGTGGGATGCCAGTTGCCAACCGTGTCGAAGGGGGCAAGCGCCCGCGTTCGTCGATGGCGCCGACCATGGTCTATGATGCACAAGGACGCCTGTTCCTGCTGGTGGGATCGCCCGGAGGCAGCGCCATCATCAACTACGTGGCAAAGACCTTGATCGGTGTGCTGGACTGGGGACTCGACGCGCAGGCGGCGATCGACCTGCCCAACGTCGGCAGCCGCAACGGACCGACCGAGCTGGAATCCGGCACGGCGGCCGCAGCGCTTGCGCCGCAGTTGCGGGCGCTCGGCCACGAAATACGCGTCGGCGAAATGAACAGCGGACTGCACGGCATCGTGCGCACGCGCAGCGGCTGGTCCGGTGGCGCGGACCCGCGGCGGGAAGGCATTGCGCGTGGTGACTGAAACCCCGCACCGGATCGTGATCGTCGGCGGCGGCGCGGGCGGACTGCCGCTCGCTACCGCGCTCGGCGAGAAGTTCGGGCGCCGGGGGCAGGCCGAGGTCACGCTGGTCGATCGTTACGAGACGCATGTCTGGAAGCCGCTGCTGCACGAGGTTGCGGCGGGTCGCATGGATGCCAACGCGCACGACGTCAACTATCTGGCGCTGGCGCACTGGCATCGCTTCCGCTTCATGCAGGGCGCCGTCGCGGGAATCTCCCGGCAACGCCGCGAACTCATGCTGCAGGCAGTCAAGGACGATGAAGGACGCGAGATGCTGCCCGAGCGCACCGTGCGCTACGACATGCTCATCTTCTGCGTCGGAAGCGCGAGCAACGACTTCGGTGTGCCCGGAGTTGCGACGCACGCGATCTCGCTCGATACCGCGCGCGATGCCAAGCGCTTTCATCGCCGCCTGCTCGCCGCTTGCGTCCGCGCGGACGGCCTTGCGGCGACCGGCCAGCCGGCTGGCGTAGACATCGTAATCATCGGCGCCGGCGCCACCGGCGTCGAACTCGCGGCCGAGATTCGCCATACGACGCGCGACCACGCGGGCTACGGCTTGCAGTATCTGAAACCCGTGGAGGACATCAGGTTGACGTTGATCGAAGCTGCGCCGCGCATACTGCCGCTCCTCGGCGATCGTATCGCCCTCGCAGCGACGGAATTGCTGAGCAAGCTCGACGTCGCGGTGCGCGTCGACGAGCGTGTCACTAGCGTCGATCCGACCGGCGTGCACACCGCGAGCGGTGCGCTCATCCCAGCCGACCTGGTCGTGTGGGCGGCGGGCATCCAGGCGCCTGCGTTTCTCTCCGATCTCGACGGGCTCGAGGTCAACCGTGCCAACCAGCTGGTCGTGAAATTGACGTTGCAGAGCACGCGCGATGACGACGTCTTCGCGCTCGGCGACTGCGCGGCGTGCCCGTGGCCCGAGGCGGGCAAGGAAGGTGCATTGGTACCGCCGCGCGCGCAGGCGGCGCGCCAGCAGTGCTTGCTGCTGGTCAAGACGGTGCGTGCACGTCTGGCGGGTCGTCCGCTGCCCGAATTTCACTTTCGCGACCTTGGTTCGCTGGTATCGTTGGGCGAACTCTCCGCGGTCGGCAATCTCATGGGCGGGCTGATCGGCGGCAGCATGATGATCCAGGGCCTGATCGCGCGCTGGATGTACGTCTCACTTTACAAGATGCATCAGGTGTCCATTCACGGGTACATCCGTGTCGTGCTCGACACCATCGGGCGCTTTCTACGGCGGCGCATGGAACCGCGCGTCAAGCTGCATTGAATCTCCCACGCTGATGCTCGCCGGCCTCACGTGGCTGCTGGTCTATCAGTGCATCGGCGAAATCCTGGCGCGCTGGACGGGACTGCCGGTTCCGGGTCCGGTCATCGGCATGGTGCTGCTGTTCGCGACTTTCGTGGTGAGGAAGGCCGTGCCGGAAGCGCTGCAATCGACGGCGTCGGGGCTGCTATCCCATCTTTCGTTGCTGTTCGTCCCCGCGGGCGTCGGCGTGATGCTGCATTTTCATCGCGTCGCCAGCGAGTGGCTGCCGATTGCCGTGGCGCTTGTTGTCAGCACGGTCCTGACGCTGGCGGCGACGGCACTGGTCATGCGCCGGCTGCTCGCGCGCGAAGATCGTCGACGCGCTGATGCGGGCGGGCCCTGATGCCGCAGCCCCTGCAACCGCTCGCCGAGATCTGGGTCTACCTCGCAACGACGCCGTTACTCGGCCTGACGCTGACGCTGATCGCGTATCAGCTTGGATACTGGGCGTACAAGAAGGGCGGACTGAATCCGCTGCTCAATCCGGTGCTGCTCGCGGTCGCCGCGCTCGTCGCCCTGCTGCTTGCGACGGGCACCGCGTACACGACCTACTTCGAAGGCGCGCAATTCGTGCACTTCCTGCTCGGGCCCGCGGTGGTCGCGCTGGCGGTGCCGTTGTACCAGCAGCTGCCGAACATCCGCCGGTTGTTTGTGCCAATCGGGGGCGCGCTCGTCGCGGGCTCGTTGACTGCGGTCCTTAGCGCGGTTGCGATTGCCTGGGGGCTCGGCGCATCGCCTGTCACGCTGCTGTCGCTCGTGCCGAAGTCGGTGACGGCACCGATCGCCATGGGCATTGCCGAGAAGATCGGCGGCATCCCCGCGCTGACCGCCGTTTTGGTCGTCGCCACCGGCATCATTGGTGCGGCGCTGGGCAAGTTCGTGTTCGATGCACTTGGCATTGCCGACTACCGCGTCCGCGGTTTCGCGCTCGGCATCGCCGCACATGGCATTGGCACGGCGCGCGCGTTCCAGGTCAACGACGAGGCGGGTGCGTTTGCCGGCCTCGCCTTCGGGTTGCAAGGCGCAATGGCGGCGTTTTTGTTTCCGGCGATATACCTCGCAATTCGCCACTTCATGTAGTACGACCGTCCAGACATTGCGTCGGGCGGTCGAATACGATTCGGCGATATACTCGGCACCGAATCATTACGATCCGCTGCCGGTGATGCAATCCGACCTTCTTTCCGCGGCCATTCTGCTGCTTCTGGTGATCGATCCGTTCGGCAACGTGCCGCTGGTGGTGAGCACGCTGCAGCCGGTGCCACGGGAACGTCGCATCCGCGTGGTGTTGCGCGAATGCCTGATCGCGTATGTGCTGCTGTTGGCGTTCATGTTCGGCGGCCACGCATTTCTCACCTTGATGCGAGTGTCGGAGACTTCGCTTTCGATTGCCGGCGGCGTGATCCTGTTTCTGATCGCGTTGAAAATGGTCTTCTCGCGGCACCCCGAAGGTGTTTTCGGCAATGCGGTCAGCGGTGAACCGCTGATCGTTCCGCTGGCGATCCCCGCCATTGCCGGACCTTCGGCGATGGCAACCGTCATGCTGATGGCGTCGCGCGAGCCGGGACGCATCGGGACCTGGGTGCTGGCGCTGTCGCTGGCGATGGTCGTGACGACGGCGGTACTGGCCGGCGCGGACCGCCTGCAGCGACTGCTCGGCGAGCGCGTGGTGCGCGCTTTCGAGCGACTCATGGGTCTGGTGCTGACTGCGGTTGCGGTCGAGATGTTGCTGGGGGGGATTCGCGGTTTCATCGCCTCGTACCATAGTTGACGCAGTACTCGCACACAATTTCCGGCAAGGGAGGTATGGATGGCAAAGGATGCAGACGACGTCGTGATCACCCGGGTATGGGACTGGCCGGTGCGCTGCGTGCACTGGGTGATCGTCGTGCTGCTCGTGACGCTGGTCGCCACCGCGAAGATCGGCGGCAACGCGATGGACTGGCACGTGCGCGCGGGGGAGGCGATGCTCGCCCTGGTGTTGTTCCGCCTGATCTGGGGATTCGTCGGCAACCGCCACGCGCGCTTTTCCAGCTTCGTGCGTGGACCTACGGCGGTGCTGCGCTACGCGCGCTCGGTCGTGCGTCCACCGCACGAGTTGCACGTGGGCCACAACCCGCTGGGCGGCTGGATGGTCATCGCGATGCTGCTCCTGCTGCTGATACAGGCGGGGATGGGTTTGTTCTCGAACGACGATGTGCTGACCGACGGGCCGCTGGTACGTTTCATCAGCAAAGACCTGTCGGATAAGATCAGCAGCTTCCATAGCAAGAATGCATGGGTGATCGTCGCGCTGGCGTGCGCGCACATCGGCGCGGTGCTGTTCTATCTGCTCGCGCTGAAGGAAAACCTCATCGCGCCGATGGTTCACGGGTCGAAACGCCTGGCAGCGACGCACGCCGCAGCGGATGCCGAAGCAGGCGGGAACGCGAAGGCGATCGTGCTGCTCGCGGTGTGTGTATTCGCGGTGTGGTGGTTGGTGACGCGGCACTGAACCGGCTGCCGGAACCCGCGCCGAATGGACTCAGCCCGTTGGCCCGGCGCAGCGGGAGACCGCAGTAGCTGGCCGCTGTGGATTGTGGCGGTGCTTGGCGCGTTCGCGTACGCGGCCGTCTTCTACCCAGGCGCGATGTCCTTCGACAGCGCGTACCAATGGTGGCAGGCGCGCGGCGGCGAGAGCACGAACGTCCAGGGCGTCGGCATCACCTGGCTGTGGCGCGCGGGCAACGCGCTGGCTCCCGGTCCCGGTGTCCTGTTCGCGCTGCAGCTGCTTCTGCTCTGGAGCGGGCTGGCGCTGATCGCAGGGCGCCTGTCCGCGCCGAACCTGTGGCGCATCGTGTTCATGCTGGCTGTGGCCATCGCGCCGATTGGCTTCGTTTTATTTTCGCATGTGTGGAGCGATGCCATGCTCATGGCCGTCCTCACCTGCGCGGTCGGCCTCATGCTCCACGGCAACGAAGGTTCTCGCGTCTGGTTGCTGCCCGCCTGGGCGCTGCTGTTCGTGGCCGTCACGCTTCGCCATAACGCGATCGCGGCTGTATTTCCGTTGTTGATTTACATGTGGCATCTGCGCCAGCACGTCGCGGGTCAAGCCGGGGCGGCGCGCACGCGCAGTGTCGCGCTCGCGTTGCTGATGTCGCTGCTTTTTCTCGTTGCGGCGTCGCTGCTCGAACGCACGGTGGACACTCGGCGCACGTTTTTTCCTGTCACGGAACAGTGGGACCTGGCCGCCATATCGCTCGATGTCGGCGCGATATTGATGCCACCGGGGAGCTACGGCCCGGACCTGTCGCTCGATGATCTGGGGCAGGCCTTCGTTCCCTACAACAGCGCGAATCTGTTCGAACGGACCAAGGCCGGAATGCGACAGCCCTATCTCGCTCCCAACGATCCATTGAACGACGATATCCGGCGTGCGTGGATCGACGCCATCGTCGCCCATCCGGGCTCGTACCTGGCGCACCGCTGGGCGCTGACCAAGGCGCTGTTCGGCAGCAAGCCACGCGACTGGCCGAGCGGGTTGACCTACGTCGACGGGGAGTATCAGTACAAGGACAATCCGCCGGTCGCGCCCAATACCACCAGTGCACACGTGTGGCTCATTCGACTGTTCGACGCCATGCGCGACGGCGTGCTGCTGAGCGCGTGGCCGTACTTGTGCCTGATCGTGATCGCGCTGGTACTGGGATGGCGCCGTCGGCAGCGGGACGACATGGCGCCGGCCTTCGCCGCACTGATCAGCGGTGCACTCTACGCGGCGCCGCTGACGCTGCTCGCACCCTCCGCCGAGTTACGCTACACCGGGTGGACGTGCATTGCGGCGATTATCGGCACGGCGCTCGTGCTGGCGCCGCCGCGAAGTCGAAGTATTGGTGGATCCCCGCTTGCGCGGGGATGACGATACGCAGTCGTTCCCGCGAAAGCGGGAACCCATGTTCACGGTGTGCAACGAAGCGAATGGATCCCCGCTTGCGCGGGGATGACGATACGCAGTCGTTCCCGCGAAAGCGGGAACCCATGTTCACGGCGTGCAACGAAGCAAGTGGATCCCCGCTTGCGCGGAAAGACGAACCCGTCGTTCCCGCGTAAGCGGGAACCCATGTTCACGGTGTGCAACGAAGCGAGTGGATCCCCGCTTTCGCGGAAAGACGAACCCGTCGTTCCCGCGAAAGCGGGAACCCATGTTCACGGCGTGCAACGAAGCAAGTGGATCCCCGCTTGCGCGGGGATGACGAACGCAGTCGTTCCCGCGAAAGCGGGAACCCATGTTCACGGCGTGCAACGAAGCAAGTGGATCCCCGCTTGCGCGGGGATGACACATCGGTCTCCAATCGCGACCCGCTGCGCGGGCCGCTCTTGGACCGATGTGTCACTTAGCCCGGAAGTCGTCGTGGCAGTTGCCGCACGCCTTACCGGTGGCGCCGACCTGCGCCTTGAACGCGGCTTCGTCGCCAGTCTTTGCGACGGTGGCGAGCTTGCCCGTTTCGTCAATCAGTTTGGTCTGCAATTCCTTGAACTTGGCAGGGTCCTTCCAGATCTCCGGCTTGGCCTTGGTCGGAGCGCCTTGATCAGAGCCCGGGATGAACCCTTCCCACGGCAGTTTCGAGACTTCGGAAACGATCGACGCGCGCCGGATCGCCTCGTCCTTGTTGTAGGGCTGCTCGCCCTTCGCCATTGCACCGAGATATCCGAAGTGCCACGCCATCGTCGTAAGTGCGCCCTGACGGTATTTGATGGCACGGTCCGGCTTGATGTCCTGCGCGTAGGCAATCGCGATCACCCCCGCCAGCAAGGTCCCCCCAAAAGCAAGCAAAGCTCCACGCATTTATTCTCTCCCGAAGTAAGCTGAAGACAAGACGTCGAACCCAGAAATGCCACAGCAGCGACATTGAACCCGATCGCCCGCGCCATGGCAAGGCATGCCGGCAAACAGCCCCCAACCGCGGCTTATTCCGCCCCCGGCCGCAACCAGCCGTCATCGCGATGGGCAGCGCGCGACCGCTCCAGTTCACCGACCATGAATTCCGCCAGCGCGGTCGGCGTCAGATGGAAGTAGCGGGCGTTGAAGTCGCGGTAGATGCCGACGCGGGCGAAATAGTCCGGCAGGTCGGCGATGCGCATGCGCTGCTTGTCGAGCAACGCGAAAATGAATAGCGCCTTGAGCGCATGCCGCGCCACACGCACGCTGTCTGTCTCGAATGCTGCGGTGCGGCTGAACGCACGCTCGAGGGCGGCGCCGATGTCGGTGAACGGATCGCCGTGGCCTGGAATGACGATGCGCACATCGAGCTTCGCTAGCATGTCGAGCGTCGCACGCGCCGCCGGCAGCGCCCGTGGATCGACCTCGACCGGCATGACCAGTCCGTACCCGTTTTCCCAGAGGGCGTCGCCGGAGATGAGGATCCGGTGCTCCGGGTTGTAGAACACGAGTGCCCCCATGTCGTGTCCCGGCGCGGCGAGCGCCTGCCATTCGAGGTCGCCCCAGATGTGCGTTTCTCCCGGCGCGATGATCTCGTCGACGTCGAAGCGATCCACGTGCTGGTCGCAGTACTCGAGCAACAACGCCTTCTGGTCCCACACGGCGATCAGCGCCGCTTCGCCTTCGGGCAGCGCGATGGGACAGCCGTAGCGCGCCTTGATCGCCGCGTTGCCACCCATGTGATCGCTGTGGCAGTGGGTGTTGACCAGCCGCGCGAGGGGCGCGTCGCCGATGCCCTGCGGCGAGGCCAGCAGCGCCAGCGTCAGCGGGGCGTGGCGCACGTAGCCCGAGTCGATCAGTACGTGCCCGTTGCTACTCCTGAGCAGGATGTTGTTGGCGGACAGCCAGTCGCGGACGAAGACGTGGAGTTGCGGAGGGAACATTTGTCATTCCGAGCGCAGCGAGGAATCTGCTTCCAGCGAATCATACCAATCCGCGCTCAAATCTTCCCATGTCGGGTTGGCAGACTCGATCAGACGCAATTTTTTCGAGCGTCGCCATGACTTGATCTGTTTCTCACGCGAAATCGCAGCGTTAACGTCGCTTGTCTCTTCAAAGAAGACCAATCAATCAATGCGATAACGTGAAGTGAATCCAACTACGGCTTTGGTCTTGTGCTCGTGTAGCCGTCGCAACAAGTCGTTCGTGACCCCCACATAGAGATTTCGAGATCGACTGGCAATGATGTAGACGTAATAGGTGCGCACCCGTGAAGCGTACTTCGTGACCTGACTGCTCGATATCGGCCAGTGGCCGAGGCGCAGATGATCGTTCAACAGCAGATTCCTCGCTGTGCTCGGAGTGACATTTCGGAGTCAGCTCCGCACTGCGCTCGGAATGACGTCGTGCAAGCAGCAGATTCCTCGCTACACTCGGAATGACGTCCGCAGGATTCCTCGCTACACTCGGAATGACATCCGGTGTGCGATGTTGCGCTGCTGAGTACTAGCGCAGCTTGCCCAGAAAATCCTCGACCAGCGCAACGCGGTCGTCGAGCTCCGGCGCGGCGCGCTCGATGCGCACGCGGTCCTGTCCGGCGAAGCGGTAGCGACCGTCCCGCTGCACGAGCGCGATGAGTTTGGTCGCGTCGAAAGGCGGATTGCGTCCGAACTGGACCTGGGATCGTTCGGGACCGGAGTCGATCTTGGTCACGCCCAGTGGCTTCGCCACCAACCGCAGGCGGTGGCAAGCCAATAGCGCCTGCGTCGGTTCCGGCGGCAGGCCGAAACGATCGATCAGTTCTTCCTGCATTGACGTCAGTGCGTCCCGGGTAGCGCAATTCGCCAGGCGCTTGTACAGCACCAGCCGCTCGTGCACGTCGTTGCAGTAGTCCTCGGGCAGCAGCGCAGGCACATGCAGGCTGATCTCGGTCGTGACGCCCAGCGGCTCGGTCAGATCCGGCTCGCGCCCGCTTTTCAGCGCGTCGACCGCGGCCTTGAGCATGTCGGAATACAGCTGAAAGCCGATCTGCTGCATCTCGCCCGACTGTTCGTCACCCAGCACTTCGCCGGCGCCACGAATCTCGAGGTCGTGCATCGCCAGATAGAATCCCGAGCCTAAGTCTTCCATCAACTGGATGGCCTCGAGCCGCTTCTTGGCCTGGGTTGACAGCGCTTCCTCGGGCGGCGTCAGCAGATAGGCATACGCCTGGTGATGTGATCGCCCGACGCGTCCCCGCAACTGGTGCAGTTGCGCCAGCCCGAATTTGTCCGCGCGGTGCATGATGATCGTATTGGCGCTCGGAACGTCGATGCCGGTCTCGATGATGGTCGAACACAGGAGCAGGTTGCAGCGCTGCTGGTAGAAGTCGCGCATGACGCGTTCCAGCTCGCGTTCCGGCATCTGGCCGTGCGCGATCGCAATGCGCGCTTCTGGCACCAGAGTAACCAGCTTCTCGCCCATGGTGACGATGGTGTCGATGTCGTTGTGCAGGAAATAGATCTGTCCGCCGCGCTTGAGTTCGCGCAGGCACGCTTCGCGTACCACGCCAGGCGAGTATTGCGCGACGAAGGTCTTGATCGCGAGCCGGCGCTCGGGTGCGGTCGCGATCACCGAGAAATCGCGCAAGCCTTCGAGCGAAAGCGCCAGCGTTCGCGGTATCGGCGTAGCGGTCAGCGTCAGGACGTCGACTTCGGCGCGCAGCCGTTTGAGCTGTTCCTTCTGGCGCACGCCGAAGCGATGTTCCTCGTCGATGATGACCAGGCCCAGCCGCGCGAACTTGACGTCCGGCTGGATCAGCTTGTGCGTGCCGATGACGAGGTCGACCTTGCCGTTCGCCAGCCCCTCAAGCACGACCTTCATCTCCTTCGAGGAGCGAAAGCGCGAAAGCTCTGCCAGCTTGACCGGCAGATCGGCGAAGCGATCGGAGAACACCTGCAGGTGCTGCTCGGCCAGCAGTGTCGTCGGCACCAGTACCGCGACCTGCTTGCCGTCGGCGATCGCGACGAACGCGGCGCGCAGCGCGACCTCGGTCTTGCCGAAGCCGACGTCGCCGCACACCAGGCGATCCATCGGCTTGCCGGAGACCAGGTCCTTGATGACCGCTTCGATCGCGGCGGCCTGGTCGGCGGTCTCCTCGAAACCGAAGCCTTCCGCAAATGCCTCGTAGTCGTGCACGTTGAACTTGAAGGCATGACCTTCGCGTGCGGCGCGCTGAGCATAAAGATTGAGCAACTCGGCGGCGGTGTCGTGTGCGCGCTGCGCCGCCTTTTTCTTGGCCTTGTCCCACTGGCCGCTGCCGAGTTCGTGCAGCGGCGCGGCTTCCGGCGACGCGCCGCTGTACCGGCTGATCAGATGCAGGCTCGAAACGGGCACGTAGAGCTTCGCATCGTTGGCGTAGAGCAGATGCAGGAACTCGTTCGGTCCGTCACCCAGGTCGAGCGTCGTCAATCCCAGATAGCGTCCGATGCCGTGCTGCTCGTGGACGACGGGATCGCCGACGCGCATCTCCGACAAGTCGCGCAGCATGGCGTCGACATTGCTGCGCCTCGTCTCCCGCTTGCCGGCTCGACGTACAGCGGTCGCATAGAGCTCGGCTTCGGTGATCACCGCGAGATTGCCCGCCGGCCAGGCAAAACCGGTATGCAATGGCGCGACCGCCAACGCCGGGCTCGCATCGCTGGCGATGAACGCGGCCCAGTCGGCGACGACCACCGGCTTGAGGCCGTATTCGGCGAAGTACTGCTGCATCGTTTCGCGGCGTCCCAGGCTCTCGGCGACGATGAGCACGCGCTCGCGCGTGCCGGTGACGAATCGCTTCAGCGCACGCAGCGGATCCTCCGCGCGGCGGTCGACCTGAATGGGAGGCAGTGGCAGCGTCGGCTCGCGCGGTGCGCGGCGAGCCGTGCCTTCCTCCTCGACCGGGGCGGGCAGGGGCGCAGCTGCGAGCTCGATGCGCGCGAACGGCTTGATCGCATGGTTGAACGCATCCTCTGGGACGAACAGTTCGTGCGGAGGCAGCAGCGGTCGTGCCTTGTCGCCGCGCAGCAGGCGGTAACGCGAGTCGGTGTCCTGCCAGAAACCACCGATCGCATTCGCGACGTCGCCGTGCAGGCACATGGCGGCATTGGCCGGCAAGTAGTCGACCAGCGTTGCCGTCTGATCGAAAAACAGCGGCAGGTAGTACTCGATGCCGCCGGGAACGATACCGTTGGAGATGTCCTTGTACAGCGGCGACTTGGAAGGGTCGCCGTCGAACACTTCGCGAAATCTTCCGCGAAAACGCGTGCGCCCGCTGTCGTCGATTGGAAATTCGCGCGCGGGCAGCAGCCGTACCTTTGGCACGGGATAGACCGTGCGCTGGGTATCGACGTCGAAAGTGCGAATCGACTCGATGTCGTCGTCGAACAGATCGATGCGATACGGCAGCGTACTGCCCATCGGGAAAAGGTCGATGAGGCCGCCGCGAATGGTGTATTCCCCGGGCGATACGACCTGAGTTACGTGCTGATAGCCCGCCAGTGAGAGCTGCGCGCGCAGGCGGTCGGCGTCGAGCTTTTCCCCCTGCGAAAGAAAAAAGGTGAAGGCCGCGAGATACGCCGGTGGCGCCAGCCGGTACAGTGCGGTCGTCGCCGCCACCAGCAACACGTCGCATTCGCCCCGTGACACGTGATACAGCGTGGCGAGACGTTCGGAGACCAGATCCTGGTGCGGCGAAAAGTGATCGTAGGGAAGAGTCTCCCAATCCGGGAGAACGCTGATGCGCAGCGCCGGCGCGTACCACGCCATTTCCGCGGCGAGTCGCTGCACCGCGAGCGCATCGGCGCACACGATCGCTAGGAGTCGGCCCTGCGTAACCGCATCGGTAGCGCATTGCGCGAGCGCGAGTGCATCCGCCGAGCCGGCAGGGAGGTGCAAAGACGCCTTGCGGCCAGGAGGCGGCAGGGCAGGCAACAGGCTCGGGAGCGTGGGCGAAGTGGTGCCGGGCAGAGGGGACAGCAACGCGAAAGGGACAGCCAAAGCGGCAATTATACGTGGGCGCCGATACGCATGCGGTCGAGTTCGGCGACAATGCGAAGATGAGCGTTCCTTCCGCGTCCGCCCGCACGCGGACCGTGTCTCCTTATCTGCTGTTGACGCTGACGCCGTTCTTCTGGGCCTGCAACTGGGTCCTCGGCCGCGGGATGTCGTCGTCGATACCGCCGATGGCGATGACCTTCTATCGCTGGCTGTTCGCGATCCTGATTCTCGCGCCATTCGCGGCGCCGCATCTCAAGCGTGAATGGCCGATCGTCTGGCGCAACCGCCGTATCCTGCTCCTGCTCGGGCTGGTCGGCGTCGGCTCGCACAACGCGCTGGCCTACCTCGGGCTCAACTACACCACAGCAATGAACGGCGTGATACTGAATTCGTTCATCCCGGTGATGATCATTTCGCTGTCGTGGATCTTTTTGCGCCAGCGGCTCGCGCGCGTGCAGCTGGCCGGTGTCGGCGTCTCGCTCGCCGGCGTTCTGGCCATCCTGTCGCAGGGCAGCCTGGCGACGCTGGCGAGTTTCCAGCTCAACCGGGGCGACCTGTTCGTGATCGCGTCGATGCTGCTGTGGTCGATCTACACGATCTGCCTGCGCTGGCGCCCTGCAGGACTGCACATGCTGACGTTCCTGTTCGTGATCGCCTGCATCGGCGACCTGGGCATCCTGCCGTTCTATCTCGCCGAGATGGCGCTGGGCGCCACGTTCACGTTCACGCTGATCGACTTCGCGGCGTTGCTCGGCATCTCACTGTTCTCATCGGTGCTGGCGTACATCTTCTGGAATCGCGGCGTCGAACAGGTCGGGGCGAGCGTTGCCGGTCTGTTCGTCCACCTGATGCCGGTGTTCGGCACGATCCTGGCGTGGCTGTTTCTGGACGAGCGCCTGCACGCGTATCACCTCATCGGCATCGCGCTCATCCTCACCGGCATCTACGTGACCAGCCGCGGCGCGGCGCGCGCGATGGCGGCACCGCTGGAATGACGCTTTCGCCTGCTAGGCTTTGACTCGACCGTACTGGTCGTCAAAGCGCACGATGTCGTCCTCGCCCAGGTAGTCGCCGCATTGCACCTCGATCATCACCAGCGGTTCGCTGCCCTTGTTCTCGAGACGATGCTTGGTTTCGCGCGGGATGAACGTCGATTCGTTGGTGTGGACCGTGAAGACGCGCTCACCGTTGGTTACCTGCGCGTCGCCGCTTACAACCACCCAGTGCTCCGCGCGGCGGTGATGCAACTGCAACGAGAGTTTGCCACCGGGCTTGACTTCGATGCGCTTGATCTTGAACCCCGGCCTTTCCTGCAGCACGGTGTAGGCGCCCCATGGCCTGGCCACCGTCCGGTGCAGCTTGTACGCGTCATGGCCGCGCGCCTTCAACTCGCCGACGACTTCGCGTACGCGCTGGACCTGATCGCGATGAGCGACCAGTACCGCGTCCGGCGTATCGACGATCACGAGATTGTCGACGCCGACCGTCGCCACCAGCCGGTCCTCGGCATGGACGAAGGTGTTGCGCGAGTCGATGGCCACGCGCTCGCCCTGTCCGCGGTTGCCGTCGGCGTCCGGCTCGGTAAGCGCCGCGATCGCCTGCCACGAGCCGATGTCGCTCCAGTCGAAGGCGCCGCGCACGACCGCGACGTTGCCCGCCTTTTCCATCACCGCATAGTCGATCGATACGTCGGGCACCGCGGCGAACAATGCCGGGTCGATTTCCAGCATGGCCGCGTCGACCTGCGAACGCATCGCCTGCCATACCGCGCGGGCGGCCTCGATTACAACTGGCGCATGTTCCGCGAATGCCGCGAGTATCGTCGCCGGCGTGAAGCAGAACATGCCGGAGTTCCAGACGTGCCGGCCCGTCGCCAGATACGCAGTTGCGTCGGCGAGCGGCGGTTTCTCGATGAAGCGGTGGGCGCGAAACGCATTGGCGACGCCCAGCGCCTCGCCGCATTCGATGTACCCGTAGCCGGTTTCCGGGTGGGTCGGGCCGATGCCGAAGGTCGTCAGCCAGCCCGAACGCGCGAGCGAGGTCGCGCGCTCAACCGCGGCGGCGAAAGCGTCGATATCGCGGATCAGGTGGTCGGCCGGCAACACGAGCAGCGTTGCGTCGCTGCCGAACACGGCTTCGGCGTACAGCGCGGCGAGCGCGACCGCGGGCGCGGTATTGCGTCCGAAAGGCTCGAGCAGATACGTCGATCGCGGCATGTCGACACCGGCCGCCGAATACACGTCCTTGGTGTGAAAGTAGTAGTCGCGATTGGTGATCGTGACCAGGCCTGCCGTACCCGGCAGCGCCGCGGCGCGCACGGCGGTCTTGCCGAGCAGCGTTTCGCCGTCGGGAAGCGGCATGAACGGCTTCGGCGCGGTTTCGCGCGACAGCGGCCAAAGTCTGGTTCCGGCACCTCCGGACAGGATGATCGGGATCAACGGCATTGGTGCGGAGCTCCGCGGGAAGAGTGATGCGGCAACCCGGATTGTACCGGATCGTCATCGCTTGTTGACGGGTGCGGCGACGCACTACTTGCAGATCACCGCGTCGGCGCACGTCGCGGACTGGGTAAAGAACACAAGGTAGGGCCGTGTCGTCACCGTGCAAACGTCCGGACCGCTGCTGCAACTGTTGACGCAGATGTCGGGCAGGATGGTACGCATAGTCAGTGTGCACTTGCCAGGCATGGCGGCGGGCGTGCGCGCGATGTCGACGACGACCAGACCGATGATCACGACCAGCGCGATCACGCCGGCCCAAAAAGCTGCAGGATTCATGGTTGTTTCCTCTATGGCGCCGCGGGACGCGCGCGAAAGGGAATCTTAGCGCCGACTGGCGCCGCAAGGCGAGCCCGGCCATGCCGAACACGCCTTGCCGGGAATGCCGAATCCTCATGCCGCGCCGCCGCAGACGGCTCGTATAATTTGCGTAGGCGCCGCTCGGCCGCCGACGATCGCCGGAAGGCTCGAGCCCCTTCGCAAATGCGATCGTGAGGAGTTGCCATGGCCACTGCCGACGCATTCCGTGGATTAGCTGAATTCGATTATTCAGTCTACGCGCCTGACAACCCTGCCGACAGATTCCGGGCCGCGTTCCCTACCTTTCGCACCTTCGCGCCTGCGGGCGGCGGCGTGCGCGATGAAGTTGTGGTTCTCCGTGCTTCAGTGGCCGGCTCGCACGCGCGCTCGTTCACGATGTTCGGAGGCGTCGTCGACGAGACCAACATTCCCGCGGTGTTCCGGACGATCAATCCGGCGGGCGACCCGACGACGTGTGGATTTCCAACCTTCACCTATGGCCAGAATTCGACCGGCCGGTTCATCAACGTGATCGAGCTCAAGTCGGGCTTTCGGCGCAGGACCGCTCCTGCGGGAACGCCCGGACTGACCGACCTCACGATGGTCGAGACAGCTTGCGCTGCCGCACAGACCTTCGCGGTGGCCAATGGCTTCGCAGCGGGATTTCCGACGTTCCGCGCGATTGCGGGTGGGGCTGAACTCGTCGTGTTCGACTTGCCTGCACCGGGCGTGCTGGTCAACAGCGCGGCGCTTGGAGGGGGTGCCGGGCCTGCGCAGTGGACATTCCGCACGTTGCCGGTAATCTCCGATGGCGCGCATGCGCTCGCCACGGACGGCGTGGACCCGATCATCTTTCACAGTGTGGACGACGTGGTAGGCGGCGTACCCGACGCGGATCTGCGAAACCTGTTCGAGTTCAAGGCTTCGACCCCGCCGATGATCACACCGATCGACCCGGACGCCGCGGGCAACCGCCAGAATAATACTTTCCTAGGTCAATGCTCGGCGGCGGTCGCAGGCGGCATGGTGCACCTCCTTTATTTCAACCGCGCGTTGATGCATGCGATGCATCCCCTGGGCTTTCCGGCCGCACTGACATTCCAGGCAGCAAGCGGCAGCACCATTGCCCAGGGATACTCAGGCTATTACAACTGTGTTTGCGTCGCGCCCGACGGGACGCTGCATGCGCTTGCGTTTGTGGAATCCCCGATCGGCATGGTACCCATCCCCGGTATTCTCGAGGCCAGCCAGCGCAACCTGGTGCACCTGACCTTCAACGGTGCTGCGTGGTCGCAGGAGCCTGTAGACGGACACGCCAATACGGCGTCGGGGGCCATGGTCGCCGACATGGGCCAGACGATGTGCCTCGTGTTCGAGCCCAACGGGACGGCTCATGCATTCTACGAACAGACCATCCCGGCGCTTGCCACGGGTGCTGGACCCGCGACGCATCGGCTGAGGCACGCCGAGCGCCGACCCGCCGGATGGGCCTGCGAGACCTTGGATGGGGCGGGCTCGTCAACGCCTCCCGCCGACCCCGCGACGGGTCCGATCCGCGCCAACGTGGGGCTGAGCCCGACGGCAGCTTTTTTCGATGGCGCGATTTGGGTGATCTACGAGGACCTCACCAACGGCAACTTGCGCTTCGCCCATGGGCGACGCGGAACGAATGGGGTAATGAAGTTTGATTTCGGCCTGCTCGACGGCAATCTGCGGCGCGGCAGCACGGGGGGCGTCGTCCAGGCGGCGGCAGCCGTGGTGTGTGACGACGTGTTGTCGGTGTTCTATGGCGACAGGACAGCAAACGTGATTCGACGTGCCTACCGCTTTCGTACCTTGCGCAACCAGCCCGCCCCCGAGTGGCGGTTTGAATTGCTCGACGGCGCCGGCGGCCCCGACGGCCGCATCAATGGCTATCTGGCGCCGATCGTTACCACGGTCACGGCGGGGCGCAAGGCCGACGGCACCCCGACCACGCCGTTGTTCGTCGTTTATCGTCTTCGTCCCACGACGGGTGGCACGACCCTGCGGCTGGCGACACGGATGTAGGTCGACCTGCAATCAGCAGGCACGCAAGGGAACCTATGGGGCGCGGTGTTATCATATTCGTACCAGCTTGCGAGGGTTGTGAGAGCTCGCAGCAGGACCGGTTACCGGGGGCGACCTGGTTTCGACGGGGACTGTGAAGCAGCTTGGGGCATGCCAAGGTGCAGAACCTTGTGAATCCTCTGCAATCGCAAACTTAACTGCGAACGACGAAAACTACGCTCTGGCGGCTTAACCCCGCCGGACCTCGCACCGGGCGGCGCTCAGCTCGGGTGATGTAACAGTAACTGTCACAGCGAGGACATTTCGAGCGATCGCGTGCGTCCGGGTCACTTGGGCGACACGCTAAATCTAGGTGACTGGCATCGGCGTCGCCTGTCCGTCAGCGGCGCCGGAGCGAGAGCACAATGACGCGACTAAGCATGTAGTCCTGACTGTGTAGCGTTTTCGGACGCGGGTTCGATTCCCGCCGCCTCCACCAAACGATGAAGGGCCGCCTCGTGCGGCCCTTCGGCGTTTGTGAGTGTGGCGGGTGAGGACCCGCTGGTTCGACCAGCGACGCGAGCGAAGAGCGAGCGTTGCGCAGGACGCCGTGGCGGAGCGCACGGCGGTCCCGAGCGTTGTAAACGCGAGGGATGGCGGGATCGCCGAGAGGCGAGACCGACACATTCCCGCCGCCTCCACCAAACGAAACTATGACGGCCCCCGCGAGGGGCCGTTTTCTTTAACTTCTCGTCTCCCAGGAGCTACACCTTTCGATCCCGCGGGCCAAGGAAGAACCACAATATCAAACCCAACACCGGCAGGAGGACAACCGCGACAATCCAAATCAGTTTTTTCTCGTTGGAAGCGGAGCTTTGGAAGATATTCAGGATCGCCCAGATATCGCCCACGAGAATCAGCACACCCAGGATGCTGTTGACGCCGAAGTTCATTGCTGGTTCCTTCCGTTGCATGTGAATCGGTCAGTCTAAGGTGCCCAGGTTCGCTGTAACTGGACGCCATCCGGTTCGGTTGTACGTTGTCTACGTATGGTCGCTGGTAGGCTCAGCTGGGTCCCTGCAAACGCTCGCGACTCCTGGCGGGCATTCCAGCGCGGCGCGATCCCATCGGGAAGCGTCGGCAGCGGCTTCGTAGGTGGTTTCGAGGAATACGAGTAGCTCCGAGTCAGGGTTCGCGGCGGAACGAACCGCCTCGTAGGGAAGCAGGAATTCTCCCAATCCATCGTGATAGAACGCATTCTCGGGTTGCACCTTTGCCTTTGCGAACGCGGGCAGCGCCGGGTAGGCGTACGAGTAGAAAGAGGCGTCCACGCCGTTGCCGCCAGGCCAGAATCCCGCGCTGCTTACTTCGTGCGAATAGGCTTCCCGCATCACCTTTGCGGCCACGCCCGGCGCTTGACCGCCGAAGACCGGTGCGCGGCGACCCGAGAATCTCGTCACGGCGAGATCGAAACTGCCCCAAAAAAAATGTACGGGACTGCACTTGCCCAGGAAGCTTGTCCGAAACTTTTTGAATACCCGGTCTGCTTGAAGTAGAACTCGCCAGAACCGGCTTGCATATCCGGCATCGTAGGAAGCGTGATCGTGGTCCTGAGTGAACCGAATGGCACCCGGGATTTCGCACGGCAAATCGTTGATGGCGACGGCGATGCCGAGCTCGCGCAATGCGTCCGTCAGCCGATCGTGGAACGACGCAACGGACTGGCTGTATAACGGAAGTCGAGCACGGGTCCCGCTCGTGGTTTGGATGTCTAGTACATGCTCGATGAAATCGAACTGGATCTCGAAATCGATGCCATCGCCGGGGATGAGCGAAGTGGTGAGCCCGCGGGCGTTAACATACAGCGCGACATGCCAGCTGTGGTTCAACCAGGGTGTCCGCGCGAGCCGAACCTTGCCGACAACCTGAGTCCACAAGTGCAGTGTGGCGCATGTGTCCTGCCATTGACCCAAGGGGAGGGCGGGCCATGTCTCGCCCATCAGCGTGTCCATGGTGGAAGCCTCATGAATGGCCATTCTAACGAGCGCGGTTTCTTGCGTCGACTCTCTTCCATTGGGTGGAGGCGGTCGCCGCATGCTCGAGGCATAAATTCCACATCGTCGACTTATCGCCCTTGTCACGTGCTTGCGGGCTGGTAGAATTTGCCCGTGGGCCGCCTCGACGAAGACACCAGCACCATGCGCGTACGCCTCGCGGCGACGCTGATCGACCTGCGCAAGCCGGAGCTCGAGCCGCAGAGCAAGGCGCGCGGCATCGCCAACGGCATCGCCCTTGGCGTGCTCATGTGGGCCGCGATCGCGGCGCTCATCGTCGCGATCCTCAAGAGCATCACCGAATAACGGTCAGTCCGGGACCGCCCCGGTCCGCCTAAGGCAGACGCTCCCGTACTCCTTGACTGCCCGACCCGCGCCCGATGGTCGGTCGCG
Source organism: uncultured beta proteobacterium (assembly GCA_963726915.1). Lineage (GTDB taxonomy): Bacteria > Pseudomonadota > Gammaproteobacteria > Burkholderiales > Casimicrobiaceae > PALSA-1003. The sequence goes on along the minus strand of CAVSEA010000019.1, from coordinate 52,798 downwards.
GGCCAGGCCCCGGGCGATCGTCACCCAGGCCGCAAACGCTATTGCGTCGAATAGACGCCGACCCCGCCGCTCGGGAAATTCGCCGCACAAGTCAGGCAGCCGGCAGGCGCCGCCGCCGAGGAATACGGCAGGTACGCCTGTTGATGCGCCGAATCGACCGCGACCGAATGGGCGTTGTTGCCGGTCGCGACGCTACCTACAATTTGCCGCGTCCCGCCATCGACCACGATGAGCTGCGGCACGCATGGCACGGCGGCCGTGCAGGCCCCGCCTACGCCGGCTAAGCCGCTCGCCGTGAAGCGGCTCGCCGCCAGGAAGTAGCGGTTTGTCGTTGCATCGTACGCAACCTGGTCGCCGCCACCCGCATTGAGCGTCGACAGAACGGTGCCGTTGGTACGATTCATGATCATGAAAGTCAGCAGCGCGCCGGTCGTCCCCTGCCTGCACATCACGCCCATGTCTGTTCCGGGCCCAAGCTCGAGCCCCGTCGGATCGCAATTGCCGAGCGGGAAAATCTTGAATCCGTTGCCGGGCGTCGGCACCGGAAGGGTTAGCGTGACTGGCGCGGCGGGTGTGCCGGTCAGCACGAACGATGCCGGCACGACGTCGACTTGCCCGTGCGGGTTGGCGGTAGAGCCGTCGTTGTTGTTGATGAAGCTTTGGGTCGCGTGGTCGTAGACGCAGGCTTCGAGACCGGCCGAAGGCGGGCCGTTCGGACCGGAACCGGGATCGGTCCACAGAATGGTCGCGATGATCTTTTGCGTCGTGGTGTCGATGAAGGTGGCGAACGGCGGGGTCTCGCCCGGGCTGTTGACCATGTAGATCTTGTGGTCCGGATCGTAGCAGCCCTCGTCCGCGCGAAATCCGGAGTTGCCGCCGATGTTGATGGTGTTGACGACCGTGTCAGTCTGGGTATCGATGATCTTCACGGCATTCACGTCACTGACGTAGACGAAGTTCGTTCCGGTGATGATGTTGACGCCGTTGGGTCCGGACAAGTCATTGTTCGCGCCGGCACAGGTGGGCCCCGTGTTGCAGCCGTGGAATCCCCCGATCTGTTTCACGAACGTGTTGGTCTTGGTGTCGAAGATATTGAGCGCCGCGTTGTTCCGATCCGTAAAGTAGTAGCGGCTCTTGACCGTATCCACGGCGCTGATGTCGAAGGAAAAGTTGGTTGCAGCGCCGACGTTCGGCACGGTGATCACGGCCTTGAGACCGAAGGCTGAACTGTTGCTGCTGTTGCCGCCGTTGTTGCAGCTGGCGAGCAGAAGTCCTGCAAGCCCGATCGTGCAGAGCGTAGTGAGGGTCTTCATTTTTTTCCTCCGGGGTGCGAAACGATTGATACGGACGTTCAGCGAACGCACTACCTTTCCCGCGCGGTGGGGGAAAGAAAACTTTAGGCCACGGATATGGTGAAATCAACGAACGTCATACGTCGAATCGATCGGGCACCAACACCTGTGCGAACGTAAGCATCCCGTAAGGATCGTGATCCTCGCTCGGCGACATGCGCCTGGTTCAGGCGACCGGCAGGCGCGGGTGCGATGTCAGTGCATCGACAGTTTGGCTTCAGGGGCGCGCAAGGCAACCGCGCTAGGCTGCGACCGATCCCGCATAGCCGCCGAAAAATTGCGCCCCGCCAATCCGATACTGCTGCTTGTTGCGCTGACGGCGATTCCATTGCCGTCGCTTGCCCAGGACTGCGGCCTGTCGCGAATCGACCATATCGTCAGCTACGACGCTTCGGGGATCTGGAATCCGAACGTCTATCGCGGTATCGTTGGCGTGCTGACCGTCGGTCAAGTCGGCGGTGCCCTGTGGGAAGGTTCCGATTCGCGCTTCGGCAAGACGATGTGGCAGGGCATCGACTCGCAGATCATCGCAGGGTTGAGCGCGGAAGCCGGCAAGTACATCTTCACACGCACGCGCCCGAATACGGCGAACAATCCATGCTTGTGGTTCCAGGGCGGGTCGAATCACAGCTTTCCAAGTGGCGAGGCCGCATTCTCTGCGGCTTTGGTGACGCCCTACGTATTTGAATACGCGAGTGAGTACCCTGCCACGTACGCGCTGCTGCTGCTCCCGCTTTACGTCGGGGCTGGACGCATCAAGAACCAGGCGCATTGGCAGACCGATGTGCTCGCCGGCTGGGCGGTTGGCGGCGTATCCGGCTGGTATGCCCACAGCCGCGACATTCCGTTCATGATCCAGTTGCTGCCGCATGGATTCGAGGTAGGATTCAAGAAGCAGTTCTGAGTCGCCACCGACGGATCGCTGAACCATGCGAGCACTTGTAGTCGAGGACGATGCCCTTCTCGCGGACGGGCTGACCAGCGTGCTGACGCGCGCCGGGCACGCGGTCGTACGCGCCGACACGGGCAAGCATGCAGACCTGCTGCTTACAACCGAGACGTTCGAGGTGGTGATACTCGACGTCGGTTTGCCTGACATCGACGGCTTCGAAGTGCTGCGGCGATTGCGGGAGCGGCACTCGACGACGAAGGTACTGGTGCTGACTGCGCGCGATGCGGTCGACGATCGGGTTCGTGGGCTGGATCTGGGTGCCGACGACTATTTGACCAAGCCATTCTCGGTCCGGGAATTCGAGGCGCGCGTGCGGGCGCTGGTGCGTCGCGGCAACGCACCCGCAACACCGTGGTCGGTGGCGGGACTGAGCATCGACTCCGCGGCGAAGCGTGTCCGCATCAACGACCGGGCGATCGACCTCACGCCCAGGGAATGGACGTTGCTCGAGCTGTTTCTCTCGCATCGCGGTCACGTGCTCAGCAAGGATCAGATCGCCGAACGCATCTTTACTTTCGACGAGCAGCTGTCTCCCAACGCCATCGAGGTCCATGTGTCGCGGCTGCGAACCAAGTTGGAGCCGATGGGTTCGCAATTGCGAACCGTGCGTGGATTCGGCTACATGTGGGAGGCCGGTGATGAGTGACGAGGTCGCGAAGCCGAGCAGCATCCGACGCCGCCTTCTGGTGTTTCTTGCCGGCGCCGCGGTGCTGATGGTGTCCGGCGCCACCGCCGTCACCTATTGGGTCGCACTGCATCTGAGCAACAACGCCTACGATCGCTCGTTGCTCGATCCGGCGTTCGATATCGCCGACAACGTCAGGCTGGACAAGTCCGGCGCGCATGTCGACCTTCCGCAAAAAGCACTTGAAGCCCTCGTCTACGACCAGGTGGACAAGGTGATCTTTCAGGTGCGCTCACGCGACAACGACATCATCGATGGCGTCCCGGACCTGCCGCCGCCGCCGGATTTCGAGGTGGGCCAGCACCGGTTCTTCGACGCGACCTACCGCGGCGAGAAAATCCGGGTCGCCGCGCTTCGATCTGACGGCGGGTTTGTCGTCCAGGTCGGAGAAACCCTGCACAAGCGCAATCGCCTGGTCGGCGAGATCCTGGTCGCGGAACTGGTGTCGACCGTGTTCGTGGCCCTGGGCTCGATCGCACTTGCGTGGTTCGGCGTCACGCGAGGACTGCTTCCCTTCGAGCGCCTGCGGCTCGAATTGCTGAGTCGAACGCCGAGCGACATGCGCTCGCTCACGGAGTCTGCTTCTCCGGTCGAGATTGCACCCGTGATCAACGCCTTCAATCGGCTGCTGGATCATTTGCGCGACGCCAACACGATGCAGCAGCGCTTCCTGGCCAACGCCGCACATCAGCTGCGAACGCCGCTGGCCGGGCTGCAGATGCACCTCGAGCTGCTGTTTCGGCGCGAATTGCCGCCCGACGTGCGGGCAGAACTGGAGCGGATGCACGGCGCGACCGTCCGGGCGAGCCGACTTGCGACGCAATTGCTTGCGCTGGCCAAGGCAGAAAGCGGTGCGCAACGTGGCCGCGAGCACGAAATCGTCGATCTTTTGACGATCGCCAGCACTGCGGCGAGGGAGTGGTCTCCGCGCGCGTTCGACCTGAAGATCGACCTCGGTTTCGTCCTCGAGCACGCCATCATTCTGGGAGATTCGCTGCAGCTGTCAGAACTGGTTGACAACCTGATCGACAACGCGCTTCGGTACACGCCGGCCGGAGGTCGGGTCACGGTCACGACCGGTTGCGACGGCGACATTCCCTCTCTGTGCGTGGTAGACACCGGCCCGGGGATTCCCCTCTCGGAACGAGGCAAGGTGCTCGAACGCTTCTACCGCATCGCCGGCACGCCCGGCGAAGGCTCGGGCCTTGGCCTCGCGATCGTGCGGGAGGTCGTCGACCGCCACGGCGCGGAATTGAAGATCGACGCATGCAACGATCACAGCGGCACCCGCGTGCGCGTCGCCTTTCCAAAAATGGTCCGCAGCGAGGGCGTCGCCGCACAAACGTAATTCCCGCCCACCCTTGAATTCGGGTCTTGGCGCGCTATGATTAGACTGCGAACACGCTGTCGACGATGATAGTATTGCGCTCTACGTCTGACGCCGTGCCGTCGTCACGACCGCATGACATGGGAGGCGAATGAAGATCGCTCGAAATCTCTGGTGTGCCTTGGTGCTGGCGCTGTCCGTGCCGCTCTGCTTGCCGGTGCAAGCCGCCGTTCTGACGGACTTCACGGACCAGTGGTGGAGTCCGTTCGAGTCGGGATGGGGCGCTGCGGTGTTGCAGCAGGGGGACGTGCTGTTCATCGACCTGTTTGTGTACGACACCAACAGCAATCCGGTCTGGTTCACGGCATCCGTGGTGTATCAGGGTCAACTGAGCTCCGGCGACCTCGTGTTCACTGGGGACCTGATCGCCACGACCGGTTCGTACTTTGGCGCCGGCGTATTCACGCCGGGCGCGGTGACCCGAAAGAAAGTCGGAACAATTACCTTTGATGCGTCCAGTCCGACGACGGCGACGCTTTCGTATTCCGTCAACGGCGTGAACGTGACCAAGGCGGTCGTCCGGCAGACGTGGAAAAACCTCGACCTTTCCGGCACGTACTTCGGCGGATTTGCGTTCACCGCTTCCGGATGCGCAGGCGGTGCGCTGAACGGACCGAGCAATCAGGGTTCATCGATGTCGATCGCGCAGTCGAGCGCGACGGTGACGATTTTCGCGGCCAACATCAGCGGTGGGAGTTGCAACTACACGGGAACGTACTCGCAGGACGGTCACCTGGGTACGGTCACCGGCGACTTCAACTGCACGAATGGGGACAAGGGACCGTTCACCTTGTCCGAAATCGACGTGAGCAAGGCTGGAATCAACGGTCAGTTCTCGGGCAAGAGCCAGTCCTGCACCAAGCTGCAGGGCCAGTTCGGCGGCGTGCGCAGCGTCAACTGACCGCGCGCGACACGGCATCCGCGGTGGGCTAAGGCCCTTTTGGCGGCGTCGGGGCTGGCACCTGATTCTTGATCGCTTTGAGCGATTTCAGGTAAGCAAACACTGCCTTCATGTCGGCATCGGTCAGCGCCGCGATATTGCCGACAGGCATCGGCGGCAGCACCGGGCGTCCGACGCCGAGGTGCTTTCCGGTGCGCATCGTGGCGATGAACTGCGCTGCGGTCCATCCGCCCAGCCCGGTCTCGACGTCGGGCGTGAGGTTCGCGGCATAACTGATGCCCCAAGGCCCGACCCAAGCGGTGAAGTCGTCGTTGGTCAATCCCGCCCACTTGCCTGGGCCGACCACGCCGGGAGGCAGCGGCGGCAGTTGTGCATTCGCGGAGTGACCCGACAGCAGTCTCGCCGGGTCGGGAACCGGCCCCTTGGGTGTCATCAACTTTGGCGAATGGCAGTCGTTGCAGCCACCGATCAACGTCAGATATTCACCGCGTTTGACCAGCTCCTTGCCTGCTCCCACCGTTTGCGCGAAAGCGGCCGGCGCGGCGGCGAGCAGCATCGTGGCCGCGATCGCATTCAGTATTCCGATTTGCTGGCGCATCGTCGTCCCCTAACGAGTTTCGCGCGGCGATTGTAGCGACCGCCGCCTAGGCGAGGCAAGAGCCGGGCTCGATGCTCAGTCGCGATTGCGGCGCTGCTTCGGTTTCGCCAACCGCGCCGCCAAGCGCCGCCGCAATTCGGCCGACCGGAGCGATGCCTCGTAGCTGGCTCTTTCCTGCGCTGCGCGGGGGTCGCCCGCCGCGATCGCGTTGAGCTGCTTTTTCATCGACGCGACGACGGTTGGCTCGCAGTCGCGCAATGCGGAAGCGTAGTCGGCGACTCTCACGGCCAACGCTGCCCTTGGTACCAGTGCGGTGAGAAAGCCCACGCGCAACATTTCCTCGGCGTCGAGGGTTTGCGCCGTCATGAACAGCCGCTTCGCTTGCGTGGCGCCCAGCGCAGTCACGTAGCGGCGCATGCCTCCGGGATAATAGTGCAGGCCGAATTTCGCGGCGGGCATGAACATGCGCGACCCGCGGACGCCGATGCGGAAGTCGCAGCACAGCGCGAGATCGGTCGCGCCGCCGTAGACGCTGCCGTTCAACGCACACAGGGTAGGCAGCGTAAATTGTTCGATCGCGTCGAGCAGGTCCTCGAAACTCCGATCGAGCCGCTCCGTGATCGCATCGACGGTGAATCCGGAACTGAAAGTCTTGGCGCCCGCGCCGGTGAACACGAGCAGGCGAGTGTCTGTACGGCGCGCAACGGCGTCGAGATGCCCACGAATGACGGGAATGTCTGCGGGATCGATGCGATTGTGCGCGCCGGGGCGGGCCAGGCGAATCGTCGCGACATCGTTCGCGAATTCGAGGATGGGAGGACGGTCGACCACCCGCGCGCGCTTGGTCATGATTAGGCCCGACCCGTAAACGCCGGTCGGCGCTGCTGCCATGGGCGCGCTGTTTCGAACGCGGCTGCGGCAGCAAACAGATTGACTTCCCGATAGGGCCGCGCGACCATCTGCAGGCCCACCGGCAGGCCGGCGCGCGTGAATCCTGCCGGAATGGACGCCGCCGGCTGGCCGGTGAGGTTGAAGGGGTAGGTGTATGACACCCAGCTGACCAGATTGCGCCCGACCAGCCCGGGCGGAACGTTGACGCCGACATCGACGCCCGCGACCGGCAGCGTGGGCGAGAGCAACAAATCGTGGCGCTCGAAGCATTGGCGCACCCGCTCGCGAAATTCGTAACGCCGCTGCACCGCTTGGAGGTAGGCCGGTCCGGGCAATGCCAGCGCGCGCTCCATGATCGCGGCGACCTCCGGATCGAGCAACTCGCGCTGCGACGCGAGCGCGGGCGCCAGCCGTGTGCCGATGCCGGCATAGAATTCGGCGCTCCAGATTTCCGCCGGGTCCTCGCCGAACGGCGTCTCGATTTCTTCCACCACGCAACCCATCGCGGCAAATGCGTTTACCGCGGCCAAGGCAAGGGCGCGAACCTCGGGCTCCGGCGTCGCGTAGCCGAAGGTCGGTGACCATGCGATGCGAAGCCGGCGCGGATCGCGCTCGCAGGCGGCAAGATAGTCGGGCACGGGTTCGTGCACCGAATGCGGATCGCGCGCATCGAAGCCGGACAGGACCGAGAGCAGCAAAGCGACGTCGCGCACGTCGCGGCCGATCGGGCAGACGTGCGACAGCGTCGGCGTCGCGGTCACCGGAAAGGCCGGCACGCGGCCGAGTTGCGCCTTGACGCCGAACAGGCCGCACAAAGCGGCGGGGATCCTGATCGAGCCTCCCCCGTCGGTGCCTAGCGCGATCGCCGTGACGCCGGCGGCGACGCTCGCGGCTGCGCCAGCGCTCGATCCGCCCGCGGTCTTGCCGAGGTCCCAGGGATTGCGGGTCATTCCGGTCAGCGGCGAGTCGCCGACGGCTTTGCAACCGAACTCGCTGGTCGTCGTCTTGCCGATGATGATCGCGCCGGCGCGACGCAGGCGCTCGACCGCCGGCGCGTCGGCGTCGGCGACGTTGTTCGCCATGGTGCGTGAGCCGAAGGTGAGCGGGGCGCCGCCGACCGCGATGAGGTCCTTCACCGAGACCGGCACGCCGTGGAGCGGACCTGTTGGCTCACCTGCTGCCTGCCGGCGTGTCAGCGATGCCGCATCGCGCCGTGCCGCGTCGTCCAGCACGGTTACGAAGGCGCGCAAGTCGCCCTCGGTCGCCGCGAGTCGAGCCAGCGACGTGGCCAGCGCGGCGGCGGGCGACAGTTCGTCCGACGCGATCCTGCGCGCGATCTCGCGCGCGCTCAGAAAATGCGTGTCGTCCAACGCTGCTCCATCCGGCGCCATGGGAGGAAGTCTAGCGCAAGCCGCTCTGCCGGAATGCAAACGGGCGCCCCCGAGGCGCCCGTTGCTGGTGTTGCCGGTAGACGTTTAGACGCGGCGCCGGTATTCGCCGGTACGGGTGTCGATTTCGATCTTGTCGCCGGTCGCGACGAACAGCGGAACGTTCACCTCCAGCCCGCTCGCGAGCTTGGCCGGCTTGAGCACCTTGCCCGAAGTGTCGCCGCGGATGGCTGGCTCGGTGTAGGTGATCTCGCGCACGACCGAGGTCGGCAATTCGACCGAGATCGGCTTGCCTTCGTAGAGCGTGAGTTCGCACTCCAGCCCGTCTTCCAGATAGTGGAACGAGTCGCCGATGTTCTCGCGCTCGACCTCGATCTGGTTGTACTCCTGGTCCATGAACACGTACATCGGGTCCTGGAAGTACGAGTACGAAACCTGCCGGCGCTCGAGTTGTACCACGTCGAACTTCTCGTCGGCGCGATAGACGGTCTCCGTTCCCGATCCCGAGAGCAGATTCTTGAGCTTCATCTTGACGACCGATGCGTTGCGGCCGGACTTGTTGAATTCGGCCTTCTGCACGACCATCGGATCGCTGCCGATCATGATGACGTTGCCGGCGCGGACTTCCTGTGCGGTTTTCATGGCTAACCTTGCGAAATCGCCTGAATTTGGGAAACCGTCGATTATATCATTTTTTCAACGAACTCGACCAGGGTGCTCGCGAGGTCCGGCTTGGCCGCCAGCGAGGCCGCCCAGGCCGGCGCATGCGCGTCGAGCACCGGCAGCGCGCGGGCGAAGGCAGGCCACGCGTCGGCGGGCGCCGAGCGTCCGTTCCACGATTGCATGAACGTGGATTGTGCCGCCGCGACGTCAGGCGGCAAGCCCAAGGCGTACCGCGACAAAAACGCGTCGAGCTTGGGCCGTTGCGCATCCCCGGCCTGGGGGTACGCATGCCACACCAGCGGTCGCGCCGCCCATTGCGCGCGGACGAGCGAATCTTCGCCGCGCACGAAATTCAGATCGCAGGCCCACAACATCCGGTCGTAGTCGTCCTGCGGCACGAAGGGGACGCAGGCGAGCGTCAGGTTGCGCTGGCGCAGTACCTGCCCCGGCAGCCATCGCGCGTTGCCGGTCCAGGCTTCGAGTTCGGCGCTCGCCACGCCTTCGGGCACGAGGCACAGGATCGGGCGTTCGCCGGCAGCCCAGGTGTCGAGCAGCGACGGCAATCCCGGGTTGGGGTAGCAGAACAGCGACAGCGTCAACGTTCCGGACGCCGGGGTGTCGATGCCAAGCATGCACCACAGCGCCGCCTGTGCGGCGGCATCGGTGCGAAACGCATCGCGGCGCGCGAACAGTCCACGTTCGCGCAGCAGGCCTGCAGTTCGAGACGTGTATCCGGGAAAAAGGAAATGCCTCGTTAACGGACGCTGTGGCTGGCGCGACGCGAGGCCGTGGCTGTCCTCGACCCAGGTCTCGGCCGAGAGATATTCGAGGTTGATCCAGCATGCTTGCGTCGGCTGCGCGCCCATCGCATCGAGATACGCCGCCGGCAGGCCGCAACTGAACATCTCGATCACGGCGTCGGCGGGCGTCGCGTCTGTCACCAAAAAGTCGCCCGACGGTCCATGCCAATGCCGCACGTCCACGCCGGACGCGCCTTCAGGTGCGATGCGGCGCAAGGCAGCCGGATGGTCGACGAACAGGCGCACCGCGATGGCGTGTTCGCCCGCCAGCTGGCGGGCGAGCCGCCATGCCACGCCGACGTCGCCGAAGTTGTCGATAACGGAACAGAACACATCCCAGCGTTGATTCGTTCGCGGCATGGCTGTAATTACGCGCACTCGATGCGGAAGGCAACCTGCGCATTATCGCGCGTCGGCCATGCGCGCGGCCCGGGTTGACCGGTGTGCTTGCTTCAGGTCAGACTCGCGCATGGCCGATACCACACTTGCCGCGGATACGCCGGTCGCGGATCTCGTTGTCGACATCGTGTCCGATGTCGTCTGCCCGTGGTGCTACATCGGCAAGCGCAAGCTCGAAACCGCGCTGGCCGAGTTGCGGGCGCGCGAACCGGGGCTCGCGATCCTTCGCCGCTGGCATCCGTTCCAGCTCAACCCCGACCTGCCGGAGCAGGGCATCGCTCGCGCGGCCTACCTCGAAGCCAAGTTCGGCGGCAAGGCGCGCGCGGCCGAAATCTACGCACGGGTCCGCGCGGCGGGTGAAGGCGTTGGCATCGACTTCGATTTCGACCGCATCGAGCGGCAGCCGAACACGCTCGCTGCGCACCTGCTGATCGCGTGGACACAGCAACGCGGCGACGCGGCGGTGACCGACGCGCTGGTCGAACGCCTGTTTCGCGCCTATTTCATCGAAGGCCGCCTGTTGACCGATTCCGAACAGCTCGTCGCGCTGGCGCGGGACGCCGGCGTTCCAGAGGGCGAAGTCCGCGCCATGTTTGCATCGATGTCGGGACGCGCCGAGGTCGAGGCGGAAGATCGCGAAGCGCGCGCGGTGGGCATCAGCGGCGTGCCGTTTTTCATCTTCAACGGCAAGACCGCGGTCTCCGGCGCGCACGAGCCCGCCGCGCTGCTGGAAGCGATCGCGGCGGCGCGCGCCTGAACGCGCCGGTGAAGGTGCTGCCGCGTCCGGCGATCGAAGTGCGTTGAGCGCATAGTCGCGAAGGCCACGATGAATACCGACAATGTCCGCAGTCCGGATGCAAGGCTGGATGCCGAGCTGCAGTCCTGCTTCGCGGCGCAGCGCCGTGCCTTCGAGGCGGAGCCGTATCCGTCCTTCGCGGTGCGCCGCGATCGGCTCGATCGGTTGCTGGCGCTGACCGAGCGCAACGAGGACGCGATCGTCGCGGCGATCGCCGCCGATTTCGGCACGCGCTCGTCGCAGGAAACGCGGCTGGCCGAACTGTTCATGGTGACGGCCGGCATCCGCCACGCGCGCCGGCATCTCGCGCACTGGATGCGGCCGCGCCGCGTGCCCACGCCGTTGTACCTGCAGCCGGGGAGAAGCCGGCTCATCCGGCAGCCGCTCGGCGTCGTCGGCGTGATCAGTCCGTGGAACTATCCGTATCCAGCTCGCGATCCTGCCCGCGGTCGCGGCGATCGCGGCAGGCAATCGCGTGCTGCTCAAGCCCAGCGAGTTCACGCCGCAGACGTCGGCGCTGCTGGCAAAGCTCGTCGGCGCGCAGTTCGCCGTCGACGAATTCGCGGTGATCAACGGCGGCGCGGATATCGGCAGCCTGTTCGCGGAGCTTCCCTTCGACCACCTGTTCTTCACCGGCTCGACCGCGGTCGGACGCAAGATCGCGCTCGCCGCGGCCGCCAACCTGACGCCGGTCACGCTGGAGCTGGGCGGCAAGTCGCCCGCGCTCGTGCACGAGAGCGCCGACATCGCGGCGCTGGCGCCGCGGCTCGTCGCCGGCAAGCTGCTCAACGCGGGGCAGACGTGCATCGCGCCCGACTACGTGCTCGCGCCGGCCGGTCGCGTGGATGCGCTGGTGCAGGCGATCGGCGCCAGCGTGCGGACGCAGTACCCGACGCTCGCCCGCAATCCCGACTACACCAGCATCGTCAACGATCATCACCACGCGCGGCTCACGAACCTGGTCGACGACGCACGAGCCAAGGGCGCGCAGGTCATCGAGTGCAACCCGGCGAACGAGGCGCTGGGCGGCGAAGGGCGCAAGTTCGCACCCACCATCCTCACCGGCGTGACCGGCGACATGGCGGTGATGCGCGAGGAGATCTTCGGTCCGATATTGCCGATCGAAACCTACACGTCTCTCGACGATGCGATCGCGCGGATCAACGCGCGGCCGCGACCGCTGGCGCTGTACCTGTTCGGCGGCGACCGGCGGGCGCGCATGAAAGTGCTCGAACGCACCACCGCCGGCGGCGTGACCCTCGACGACACGCTGTGGCACTTCTGCAACGAAGAACTGCCGTTCGGCGGTGTCGGCGCGTCCGGCATGGGCGCGTATCACGGCGAGCGCGGCTTCCTCACCTTCACCCACGAAAAGCCCGTCTTCGCGCAGCCGCGCGTCGCGCTCACCTGGATGCTGCACCCGCCCTACGGCAAGCGCTTCGAGGCGGTGTTGAAGCTGTTGAAAAAGATCGCCTAGCGCGGTGCGCGGTCGAGGATGTTCTGCGCCTTGAGCACGACCGGTCGGTCGACCATCTTGCCGTCGACCTGGACCGCGCCGCGGCCCGAAGCCACCGCCTCGACGACGCGCCGGGCCCACGCAATCTCCTCGTCGGTGGGCGCGAAGGCGCGATGGGTGAGCGCGAGTTGCGACGGGTGGATGCACAACTTCGCGCCAAAGCCGCAGGCGCGCGCGAACTTGAGGTCGGATTCGAGCTGCTCGTCGTTGCCGATGGCGGGCGTGACGCCGCCGATCGGCGAACCGATGCCCGCGACCTTCGACGCCAGCGCCATGCGGCACGCCGGATAGAGCAGTCCGCGTTCGTCGCCGGAAAGGTCGACGTCGACCGCGTAGTCGAGCGTGCCGAAGGCAAGCCGCTGCACGCCGGGCGCCGCGGCGACTTCATCGACGGCGAGCATGCCGCGCGCGGTCTCGATGATCGGAATGACGATGCCGTCGCGCGGGAGCTTGGCTACGCAGCGCGCGATGTCGGCGGCGCGCTCCGCCTTGGGCAGCATGACGCCGCGAAGCTCACATGAATGCACCAGTTCGAGGTCGTCGGCGAACCACGAGCTCGCCGCATCGTTGATGCGCACGACGATGGGCGCGGCCGGCCCCGGCTGGGCCAGGCACCAGGCGCGGATGTGCTCGCGCGCCGCGGGCTTGGCTTCCGGCGCGACTGCGTCCTCGAGGTCGATGATGACCGCGCCCGCGCCGGCGGCGACCGCCTTCGCGAAGCGGTCGGGGCGGTCGCCCGGAACGAACAGGTAGCTGGTCGGCAGGCTCATCGGCGGACACGCCGCTCGGGTGTGCGCCAGCAATGCTATTTCGGCAGCTTGCCCTGCACGCCTTCGACGTAGTAGTCCATCTTGGACAGGTCGGCGTCGGTGATCACCTTGCCCGCGGCCAGCCGCTCCTTGCCTTCGTTGTCCTTGATCGGGCCGGTGAACGGATGGAATTTGCCCGCGCCGATGTCCGCCGAGGTCTTGTTGACGAGATCCTGCGTGTCCTTGGGCACCACCGCGTTGAACGGCGCCATCTTGATCATGCCTTCCTTGATGCCGCCCCAGACGTTGCCCGGCTTCCACTTGCCGCTCATCGCATCCTGCACGGCCTTGGTGTAGTACGCGCCCCACTGGTGCGTCACCGCGGTCAGGTGCGCGTTCGGGCCGTACTTCGACATGTCGGAGTGATACGCGATCGCGTACATCTTCTTCGCCTCGGCCGCCTGCACCGTCGCGGTGGAGTCGGTGTGGTGCGTCAGCACGTCGGCGCCCTGCGACATCAACGTGTCGGCGGCTTCGCGCTCGCGGCCGGGGTCGAACCACGAGTTCACCCACACCACCTTCACTTCCGCCTTGGGATTGACGCTGCGCATCCCGCGCGCGAAGGCGTTGATGCCCATGACGACCTCGGGAATCGGAAACGCGGCGACGTAGCCTGCCACGTTGCTCTTGGTCATCTTGCCCGCGACCTGCCCTGCCAGGTAGCGCCCCTCGTAGAAGCGCGCGTTGTAGATGCCGACGTTGGTGTCGGTCTTGTAGCCGGTTGCGTGCTCGAAGTCGGTCTTGGGGAAGGTCTTGGCGACCTTGAGCGTCGGATTCATGTAGCCGAACGACGTCGTGAAAATGATCTTGTTGCCGGATTGCGCGAGTTCGCGGATCACGCGCTCGGCGTCCGCGCCTTCGGGCACGTTCTCGACGTACTTGCTGACCACCTTGGCGCCGAGCGCCTTTTCCATTTCCTTGCGGCCCGAGTCGTGCTGGAAGGTCCACCCGGCGTCGCCGATCGGGCTCACGTACACGTAGCCGACCTTGAACGGTTCGTCGGCGGCGAACGCCGGCGTGATGCCAATTGCAATGGCGGCAAGCGCGGCCAGCAAGGTGGCGCGGTGCGAGTTCTGCGGCATGTTCCCTCTCCCCAATCTGATGGTCGGCCGCGCAGCAGCAAGGGCCGCCGCGGCGTCGAGACAATTCTACCTGTTTGGACGACCGCTTAGGAGTCGGGGTGGTACGGCTTGCCCAGCGATGCCGGCGCGTTCATGCGGATCGCCGCGGCGTCGCGCGAGATGATCGCCAGGACGAGGATCGTGGCCACGTAGGGCAGCATCGACAGGAACTGCGAGGGAATCGTCGCCCCCATCGCCTGCGCCTGGAATTGCGCCAGCGTCACGCCGCCGAACAGATACGCGCCGGCCACCACGCGCCACGGCTTCCACGTCGCGAACACGACCAGCGCCAGCGCGATCCAGCCGCGACCCGCAGTCATGCCTTCGGTCCACAGCGGCGTATACGCCACCGCCATGTACGCGCCGCCGAGCCCCGCGCACGCGCCGCCGAACAGCACCGCGAGGTAGCGGATGGCGACGACCGGGTAGCCGATGGCGTGCGCCGAGTCGGGCGACTCGCCGACCGCGCGCACCACGAGCCCGGCCCGCGTATGGAACAGGAAGTACTGCACCGCTGCGAACAGGAGCAGCGACAGGTAGATGAACGGGCTGTGCGAGAAGAGCAGCTTGCCGACGAAGGGAATGTCCGACACGCCGGGAATTGCGAGCGGCTTGATGCCGTCGATGACCACGCTGATGTAGGGCAGGCCGATGAACGCGGACAGGCCCACGCCGAACAGCGACAGCGCGAGGCCGGTGGCCACCTGGTTGGCCATCAGCGATAGCGTGAGCACGCCGAAGATGACCGACAGCGCTGCCCCTGCCGCCATCCCGGCGAGCGCGCCCAGCCACGGCTGCTTGGTCGTCGCGGCGACCATGAATGCGACCACCGCGCCTGCGAGCATCATGCCTTCGACGCCGAGGTTCAGCACGCCGGATTTCTCGACGACGAGTTCGCCGAGCGCGGCGAAGACCAGCGGCGTGCCGGCGGCGAGCGTGAGGACGAACAGCGTCGCGAGATGATCCATGCAGCGCCTATGCGCCTGCCTGGCTGGGCGCGGGCGCCAGCGCCGTAGCGGCGGGGCGGCGCACGATCTTCAGGCGGTAGTTGATGAACACGTCCGCCGCGAGCAGGAAGAAAAGCAGCGTGCCCTGGAACAGTCCGGTCACCGCTGACGGCAGCGCCAATGCCATCTGCGCGGACTCGCCGCCGAGATAAAGCAGCGACATCAGCAGACTCGCGAGCAGAATGCCGAACGGATGCAGGCGGCCGACGAAGGCGACGATGATCGCGGCGAAGCCGTAACCCGGCGACACCGATGGCAGCAATTGCCCGATGGGACCGGCGACTTCGCCGACGCCCGCCAGTCCCGCTGTCGCGCCGCCGATCAGCATGCCCAGCCACACCGTGCGCTTGGCCGAGATGCCCGCGTAGTTGGCGGCGGCAGGCGCCAGCCCGGCGACACGCATCTGGAATCCGGTGAGGCTCTTGCTCATGAACACCCACGCGATGGCGACTGCCGCGAGCGCGATGAAAAAACCCACGTTCAGCCGCGTCTCCGGCAGCAGGTTCGGCAGCAGCGCGAACTCGTTGAACATTTTCGATTGCGGAAAATTGAAGCCTTCGGGATCGCGCCACGCGCCGTGCACCAGCAGCGACAGCAGCAGCGAGGCGACGTACACCAGCATCAGGCTGACGAGGATTTCGTTGGCGTTGAAGCGGGTGCGCAGCCATGCGGGAATGGCGGCCCACGCCATGCCGCCCGCGGCGCCGGCGAGGATCATCAGCGGCAGCACCCACGCGCCGCCGGTGTCGTGGAACGCGAGCGCTACACCGCCGCCGCAGATCGCGCCGAGCGTGAGCTGGCCTTCGGCGCCGATGTTCCAGACGTTGGCGCGGTAACCCGCGGCGAGGCCGACCGCGCACAGCATCAGCGGCGATGCCTTGAGCAACAGTTCTCCGAAACCGTACAACGTTTCGACCGGCTTGACGAAGAATACGTAGAACGCCTCGAGCGGATTCTTGCCGAGCCCGGAAAACAGCGCGAAGCCGACGATGAGCGTTGCCGCCGCCGCGAGCAGCGGCGACGCCCAGCCCATGAGGCGCGACGGTTCCGGCCGCGATTCGAGCTTAATCTGCACCGGCGGCTCCTGTGGTGGCTGCTTGGGCCGGGGCGTTGGTGCCCGTGATGAACGAGCCGCTCATCAGCAAGCCGATTTCCTCGGCGTTGGTCAGGCGCGTGTCCTTGGGCGGCGACAGGCGCCCGCCAGCGATCACGGCGAGCCGGTCGCAGATCTCGAACAGCTCGTCGAGTTCTTCCGAGACGACGAGCACGGCCACACCTTCGTCGCGCAGGTCGATCAGCGCCTGGCGGATTTGCGCGGACGCGCCGACGTCGACACCCCAGGTCGGCTGCGCGGCGATCATCACGCGCGGGCCCTGCAGGATCTCGCGGCCGACGATGAACTTCTGCAGGTTGCCGCCGGAGAGGCTGCGCGCGACCGCCGAAGGGCCGGGCGCCTTGACCTTGAACTTGTCGATCGTCACCTGCGCGTAGGCGCGCACGGCGGCGTGACGAATGAATCCGCGCTGCGTCAGTCCCTGGCGATGCGCGGTCAGCAGCGCGTTGTCGGCGAGCGACAACTCGGGCACCGCACCGCGACCGAGCCGCTCTTCGGGCACGAAGGCGAGACCGAGCGCGCGGCGCTTCGCGGCGTCGAGGCGCGCGACCGGTTCGCCGTTGAGCACGATCGCGTCGGCGCGTGCCAGCGTGCGCTCGCCCGAGAGGGCAGCCATCAATTCCTTCTGGCCATTGCCGGAGACGCCGGCGATGCCGACGATCTCGCCGCCGCGCACGTTGAGGTCGATGTCGACGAGATCGGTGCCGAACGGATCCTCGGCCGGCAGCGAGAGATTCCGCACGACCAGCGCGCCGTCGCCGCGCGTTCGCGCTTCGCGGTGCTGCGGATGCGGCAGGTCGCCGCCGATCATCATGCGCGCGAGGCCGGAGGAGGTCTCCTGGCGCGGATCGCAGGTGCCCGTGACGCGTCCGGAACGCAGCACCGTGGCCTTCTGGCACAGCGCGCGGATCTCGTCGAGCTTGTGGCTGATGTACAGGATCGAGCAGCCTTCGCTCGACAGCCGGCGCAGCGTCTCGAACAGCTTCTGCACCGCCTGCGGCGTCAGCACCGACGTCGGTTCGTCCATGATCAGCAATTGCGGCTGCTGCAGCAGGCAGCGCACGATTTCGACGCGCTGCCGCTCGCCGACCGACATCGAATGCACGTGGCGGTCCGGGTCCAGCGGCAGTCCGTAGCGCTGCGAGACATCGCGAATGCGCTGGTCCAGGTCGCTGCCGACCGCGTGTGGGTCGAGTGCCAGCGCGATGTTCTCGCTCACGCTGAGCGTCTCGAACAGCGAGAAATGCTGGAACACCATGCCGATGCCCAGCGCGCGCGCCTTGGCCGGATTGGCGACGGCCACCGGCTTGCCGTTCCAGCGGATCGTTCCCGAATCGGGCTTGACGACGCCGTAGATGATTTTCATCAGCGTCGATTTGCCGGCGCCGTTCTCGCCGAGCACGGCGTGAATCTCGCCGGGCAGCACCGCGAGGTCGATGTCGGCGTTGGCCACGACCGCGGGATACGCTTTGCTGATGCCTGAAAGCTGCAGGCGCGGAATGGGTGCGTCCATTTACTCGATAACCTGGTCCGCCCGCGAAAGCACCGAGGCGGGGATCGTGATGCCCAGGGCTTTCGCGGTCTTCAGATTGACGACCAGCTCGAATCTGGTGGGCTGTTCCACCGGTAGATCCCCAGGCTTGGCGCCCTTGAGGATCTTGTCCACGTAGTTCGCGGCTCCCCGCCATAGGTCGGGAAGCTTGGGGCCGAAGTACATCAACCCTCCGGCGTCGACCGCTTCCCTGAAGCCGTAGACCGCTGGGAGTCGATTCCTGGCGGCAATCTCGACGATCCGGTTCAGCTGGTCTGCTGGCACCGCGAAGACGAGCAAAGCGTTGGGCCGTGCCTGACCCATGGCCGCGAGCGCGGGCTCCAGATCGTCCGGTCGGCGGAATTCAATTTGCTGGAGCGTCACGCTTTTCGACGGCGCCGCGGCAACCAGGCGGCCGGTCCCCGACGAAATATCCGGGTTGTAAACTGCCGCGACGCGCTTTGCCCGCGGGAGGACTTCCGTGAGCAGGTCGAATTCCTTGAGCGCCATCTCGGGGCCTAGGAACGACTGCCCCGTGATATTCCCGCCTGGCCTGGCCAGGCTGCTCACGAGCCCCGCGCCGACGGCGTCACCAACGCTTACCATGACGATCGGGATGGTGCCCGTCACCTCCTTTGCCGCTCGGGTGGCTTTGGTGCCCGAGGCAACGATGACGTCCACGCCGAGCCCAACCAACTCGGCCGCGAATTCGCGGAGTCGTTCGGGCTGTGGCGCTTCATAGCGGACTTCGATCGCGACATTTCGGCCTTCCGCATAGCCGAGTTCGCGCAAGCGTTGACGGAACGCGTCGACCCAAGCCGCCGCCGTGGCAGGCACGCCACTCGTGATGACCCCGATCTTGGCAACCCGAGGCTGCTGGGCGTCCGCCGAGAGCCATCCTACGAGGACGAGCAGAACGAACGCGACTCTGGTGAGTCTGGTGATCGTCGGTGTCATGAACTTTCGAGTCGAGGTCCGCGCGTTGCCGAGAGCTCAGGTGTGCGAGCGACTTCTCAACGTCACTGCGCACACCACTTGTCGGCCCAACCGGTGGATTATGCCGCAATCACGCTTGAGCGCGATGGCCGGCTTCGCTATTCGCAACGCACTCTCGGAGTTGCAACACTTGAGCGGCGACGGCAATGGCGATCGCGCCGGGCTCCTTGCTCCGTATTGCACCGATACCGATCGGACACGTGATCCGTTTCAGTGCGTCGGCGGGCGTGCCGCGCGCGGCAAGCCTCTTTTCGAATTGCGCGCGCTTGGAGGTCGAGCCGATCAGCCCGAGGTACGCGAAGTCGCCACGCGCGAGGATGCACGACGTCAAATCGAAGTCGAGCGCATGGTTGTGCGTCATGACCAGGAACAGGCTGCCCGGTGGCGCGTCGGCCACTTCGTCTTCGGGCGCATCGGTCGCGACGACGGTGGTGTTGGCGGGTACCGCCAGCGGAAAGTCATGCTCGCGCTGGTCGATCCACGCGACGGTGCAAGGCAATGTCGACAATACCTGGACCAACGCCCGGCCGACATGACCGTTGCCAAACACGACGACGTGGAAGTCGTTGGCGACGATGCGCTCCGCGTACCAGGTGGTCGCACCGTCGGGCACGAGCACAGCGTTCGGCTCTGCTGCTGCCAGCAGCGTGCGCACCGCGTCGTGCACACTGGCGGGAAGTGTTCCCTCGCCGTCGATCATCTGCGGCGCGGCGATGATCGGCGCGGAGGAGGGCGTGCCGATGCCGACGACCAGCGCGAGTGGGCGATTCTCGCTACGTTGCCGCAGGAGCTGCGCCGGCCATTCGGCGGACGCGGACACGCGCTGGAACAGCAGCGTCGCGACGCCGCCGCAGCATTGCCCGAGGCGCGCCGCCAAGGGAAAGCGCACCAGCCAGTTGCCGACTGCGCTGTCGGCATCGAGCGCCTCGCGGGCGATGCGGGTGGCATCGAATTCGAGGTGGCCGCCGCCGATGGTGCCGCGAACCGCGCTGGCGCCGATGATCATGCGCGTTCCCGCTTCGCGCGGCGCCGACCCGCGCGTCACGGCGACGGTCACGATCATGGCCTGCGGCTCGGCCGCAAGCACCTCGTTCAGCGCGACGAGCCAGTCGGTCATTTGAGTGCGGCCTCGGCCCGCGCGCTCGACGGTTTGCTCCGCGCGATGCGCTCGCGCAGTTCGGTCACCGCCATCAGGATCGCCTCGGCGGTGGCCGGAGCGTCGAGACGAGGCGCCGCAATGCCGTCTCCTGCGCTCGCGACGGCATTGCGCAGCGCGTGGAAAACCGACAGCGCCAGCATCAGCGGTGGCTCGCCGACGGCCTTGGAGCGGTGGATCGTGTCCTCGCGGTTCGGCGCGCCGAAGAATTCAACGCTGCATCGTTCCGGCCAGTCGCGGCACGCGGGAATCTTGTAGGTCGACGGCGAATGCGTCTTGAGTTCGCCGCGCTCGTTCCACATCAGCTCTTCCATGGTCAGCCAACCCACGCCCTGCAAGAAGCCGCCTTCGATCTGGCCGCGGTCGAGGGCGGGATTGAGCGATGCGCCGACGTCGTGGAGGATGTCGACCGCGAGCAGGCGGTTTTCGCCGGTCAGCGTGTCGATGACGACCTCGGATACGGCAGCGCCGTACGCGAAGTAGAAAAACGGCCGGCCGGAAAAGGTCTTGCGGTCGTAGTGAATCTTCGGCGTGGCGTAAAAGCCGGTCGCCGCCAGCGAGACGCGGGCGCGGTAGGCAAACTGCAGGAACGAGGCGAGCTCCAGTTCGTGCTTTCCGGCACGCACGCTATTGGCGGCGAACGAAACCCCTGCGGCAGGAACGTCGAAGTGCTTGCTGGCGAACGCCACCAGCCGTTCGCGAATTGTGCGCGCCGCCGCTTGCGCCGCCATGCCGTTGAGGTCGCTGCCCGACGACGCCGCGGTGGCCGACGCGTTCGGCACCTTGGCGGTGTCCGCGGCGGTGACCCGCACCCGATCGAGCGTGACCCCGAGCTCGTGCGCGACGACCTGTGCGACCTTGGTGTACAGCCCCTGGCCCATCTCGGTACCGCCATGGTTGAGCAGCACCGTGCCGTCGGCGTACAAATTCACCAGCGCGCCGGCCTGGTTGTAGTGCGTCGCGGTGAAGGAGATGCCGAACTTCACCGGCGTCAGCGCGATGCCGCGCTTCAGGATGGGGCTCGACCGATTCCATGCCGCGATTTCGGCGCGGCGTTCGCGGTAGCGCGACGTCTCGGCCAGCCGCGCGACGAGTTCGGGGGCCACGTTGTCCTCGACCGGCATCGAGTAGTGCGTGAGGTTGCGTGGAGCATCGCCGTAGAAGTTGGCGCGGCGCACGTCGAGCGGGTCGCGATCGAGGAATTGCGCGATCTCCTCTAGGATGTATTCGATCGCGAACATGCCTTGCGGGCCACCGAAGCCGCGGAACGCGGTCTCGGAAACCGTGTTGGTCTTGCAGCGGTACGATGTGATCGCGACGTTCTCGAGAAAGTAGGCGTTGTCGGCGTGGAACATCGCGCGGTCGTTGACCGGCCCGGAAAGGTCCGCGGAAAAGCCGCAGCGCGACGCGAGCAACAGCTCGAGCCCGAGGATGCGGCCGGTGCCATCGAAACCGACGTCGTACTCGTACTGGAACGCGTGGCGCTTGCCCGTCATCATCATGTCGTCGTCGCGGTCGACGCGCATCTTGACCGCGTGGCCCGTCTGCCGCGCGAGTATCGCGGCGACGCAGGCGAACAGCGCGGCCTGCGACTCCTTGCCGCCGAAGGCGCCGCCCATGCGCCTGCACTCGACCGCGACATCATGGGCGTGCACGCCGAGCGCGTGCGCGACCTGCATCTGCACTTCGCCCGGGTGCTGCGTTGAGCAGTGGACCAGCATGCCGCCGTCTTCGCGCGGCACCGCGAGCGAGACCTGCCCTTCCAGGTAAAAATGGTCCTGGCCGCCGCAGCGGAAGCGTCCGCGCAGCCGGTGCGTTGATTTGGCGAGGGCGGCGGGTGCATCGCCGCGCGCGAGTTTTTCGGTCGGCAGCACGAAGCTGTGTGTCGCCAGCGCGTCGTCGATGGTCAGCACCGCCGGCAGGTCGGCGTACTCGACGCGGGCGCGCATGGCAGCGTGCCGCGCTGCCTTCACGCTGGTGGCCGCGACCGCGAAGATCGGCTGGCCCGCGTACTGCACCAGGCCGTCGGCGAGGATCGGGTCGTCGCGCAGCACTGGGCCGCAATCGTTGACGCCGGGAATCCCTGCCGCCGTCAGCACTGCGACCACGCCAGGCGCCTCGCGCACGGGGTCGAGATCGAGCGCGACGATGCGCGCGTGCGGCCGGGCGCTGCGTCCGAGCGCGGCGTGCAGCGTGTCGCGGGGTTCGACGATGTCGTCGATATATGTCGCGGCGCCGGCAACATGCAGGTGCGCGCTCTCGTGCGGTGTCGCCTCGCCGATCAGTGGTGTGCGCAACCCCGGAATCGATGCGTCGTTCATGGCGCAATGTAGTCGATGACGCGCGTGGCAATCCGCGGCGTTCGCGTTTCGAGGAAGAACCGCTGGAGCAGATTTCTCAGCGCGAGCCGGCGATAGTCGAACGACGCCCGCATGTCCGACAGCGGCGCGAAGTCGGCGTCGAGGGCTGCCTGCCCCGCGGCCACCGTCGCTTCGTTCCAGCCTTGTCCGATAAGCGCCTGCTCGCATTTCGTTGCGCGCTTGGGGATCGCCGCCATGCCGCCGCAGCCGATGCGCACCTCCGCAACACGGTCTCCATCGCGCCGCATTTGAAAACAGACGAAGACCGCCGATATATCCTGGTCGAAGCGCTTCGATACCTTGTACGCGCGAAGGTCCCAGCCCGCCACGGCGCGCGGGATGCGGATGCGAGCGACGAACTCGCCCGACGCCAGCGCGGTCTTCTGATAGTCGAGGTAATACGCTTCCAGCGGCAGCTCGCGTTCGCTGTCGGCGCGCCGCAAAACGACGGTCGCGCCGAGTGCGATCAGTACCGGCATCGAGTCGCCGATCGGCGAGCCATTGGCGATGTTCCCGCCGAGCGTGCCCGAGTTGCGAATCGGCACCGAGGCGAAGCGCGTCCATGCCTCGGCCAGCATGGGATATTCCGTGTTCAGCAGCGCGAAAGCGTCGCTCAGCGTGACCGCGGCGCCGAGTTCCAGATGTGCCTCTGTACGGCGCATGTCGAGCAGCTCGCGCACATTGCCGGTGTAGATGATCGTGCCCAGCTCGCGATGCTGTTTGGTGATCCACAGGCCGACGTCGGTGGCGCCGGCGACGATCCGCGCGTCCGGAAATTCACTCCGCAACGTGGCGAGTTCCGCAACCGTCGTCGGCGCGAAGTAACGCTGTTCTGCATGCTCGAAGCCAAAAGTCCGGTCGCGCCTGAGCGATGTCAGCGTCGTGGCGAGCGCACGTTCTTCGTCGCCGACCATGCGTCGGCCCTCGCGGTCGACGCCGGGCGCGCGCCACCCCGCAGGCGCCGCAAGCGTGCCCATGCGTTCACCCGCAGCGATGATCGGCCGATAGCCGGTGCAGCGACACAGGTTGCCCGAAAGCGCGTCGTCGATGGCGGCTCGCGTTGGCAGATGCACATTCTTGTACAGGCCGAACAGCGACATCGCGAAGCCGGGGGTACAGAATCCGCATTGCGACGCGTGGCATTCGACGAGCGCCTGCTGCACCGGATGCAGGGTCCCGTCGGCGGATGCCAGGCTTTCGACGGTGAATACCGCCTTGCCGTCGACCGTCGGCACGAGGCGGATGCAGGCGTTGACGGGGCGCCAGGCGAGACTTCCGTCGGCGTTCGCGTCGCCCAGCACAACCGTGCAGGCGCCACAGTCGCCCTCGGCGCAGCCTTCCTTGGTGCCGGTGCGGCCGAGCCGATCACGCAGGAACTCGAGTAGCGTCGTCTGTGGTGAAACGTCGCGGGCCCGGACTATCTCGCCATCGAGGACAAAGCGGATCTCCTGGTCAGCGGCTTGTTGCGCAAGATCGGCGTGATCGCCCATCAGCCTGTCAGGAGAGGTCGCCGCGCGGGGCCGGAGCGAGAGCCGCTCCGGCAGCGTGCGGCGAGTTTGAAACAGAGCCTACTTCTTGGACGCGCTGCTGACCGCGGCGATCAGGTTGTCGGCGCCCTTGTTGTGTGCCGTCATCCGCACCAGGATGTCCGGCGGCAGGATGCCCTTCTTCTGGAAGTAGAGTTCGTTCCAGTCGTTGGTGATGCTGATCACGGTGCCGTCGAGATTGAGGCCGCCGTACACGCCCTTCGAACGGCTGAAGGTGATGAAATCCGCAACGACGTCGGACTTCGCGCCGGCGCCGACCGGGCCCGCCGCGACGCTGGCGTCACCGCCCAGCTTGACCGAGGTCGATAGCAGCGAGTTGAGCCCCTTCTCGGTCATGACCAGCGTGACCGCCTCGGAGACCGAAATGCCCGCCTGGAAGCCGACGCTCGCCGTCGCCATCGTGTAGAACGCCGGGCCGACCCACTTGCCGGACTTCGGGTCGCGCGCAAGCGTGACCGCACGACCGCCGGAGCCGCCGAAGATGAAGCCCGCCTTGACCAGCTCCGGCGCAATCATCACCGCCTTGGCGCGGT
This sequence comes from uncultured beta proteobacterium, assembly GCA_963726915.1. Lineage (GTDB taxonomy): Bacteria > Pseudomonadota > Gammaproteobacteria > Burkholderiales > Casimicrobiaceae > PALSA-1003. The sequence goes on along the minus strand of CAVSEA010000019.1, from coordinate 28,296 downwards.
TGATGTTCTGCTGCAGCCAGGTCATGTCCGGGTCGCGCATGAAATTGCTCAGCGACTTCTGGGCGTTATTGACCAGATTCTGCTGGTCGGTCTGCGCCAGTGCGACGCCGCTGGTGGCGATCAGCATGGACACCAGCATCCAGCGCGCGACTTGTGAAATTCGATTTGCGATCATGGGTTTCTCCGTTCAGTGAGTTCTACATACGACCAGCGCATTATATGCCTAGCGAGACCGTTCATAAAGCGCTCGCTGCTCACGTGCTATAGTGGTTTTTGGCCGGCCGTGTGTGACCGAGGCTTCCATGTCGCTCGATGCGCTGTTCCTGTCGCGACTGCAGTTCGTCTGGGTGGTTGCGCTGCACATTCTGCTGCCGGCGTTCACGGTCGGTCTGGCTTCCTACATCGCGGTACTCGAAGGCCTTCACTTCACCACCGGTCGCGCGGTCTACCTGCGGCTGTCCAAATTCTGGCTCAAGGTGTTCGCCGTGTCCTTCGGCATGGGCGTGGTGTCGGGCATCGTCATGCCGTTCCAGTTCGGCACCAACTGGAGCCGCTTTTCCGATCTGACCGCCGATATCGTCGGCCCGCTCATGGCCTACGAGGGCCTCACTGCGTTCTTCCTCGAGGCGGGCTTCCTCGGCGTGCTGCTGTTCGGGCGCGACCGCGTCCCCCCGTGGATACATTTCGCCGCCGCCATCATGGTCGCCGCGGGAACGCTGTTCTCGACGTTCTGGATCCTGGTGGTCAATAGCTGGATGCAGACACCCACCGGTCACTCGATGGCCGCAGGCAGGTTCTTCCCTGCGGACTGGATCGCGGTCATCTTCAATCCGTCCTTCCCCTATCGCTTCATGCACACCGTCACCGCGTTCTACATCACGACGGCATTCGTCGTCGCCGGCGTCGCCGCGTATCACCTGCGCGCCGGGCGCTTCCGCGAGGAAGGCACGACGATGCTGAAAATGGCGTTCGGCTTGCTCACCATCCTCGTGCCCTTGCAGATCGAACTCGGCGATCTGCACGGATTGAACACGCGCGAGCATCAGCCGGTGAAGATCGCGGCGATCGAAGCGAACTGGGACACGCAGGCGCGGATGCCGCTGCTGCTGTTCGCCTTGCCCGACGAGCGCGCCGAGCGCAATCGCTTCGAGGTCGCGATTCCGGTGCTCGGTTCGGTGATTCTCACGCACGAGCCGGACGGGGTGGTGCAGGGGCTCAAGGACTGGAAGCCGGAAGACCGGCCGCCGGTGGCGATTCCGTTCTTCGCCTTTCGCATCATGGTCGGCGTCGGCGTCGTGATGCTTGCGCTGGTCGTTTGCAGCTGGTGGGTGTGGCGCCGTGGCAGGCTCGCGGAAGCGCGCTGGTTTCACAAGCTGTGCGAGCTGGCCGCCCCGCTGGGATTCGTCGCCGTGATTGCGGGCTGGGTGACCACCGAGGTCGGACGGCAGCCGTGGGTCGTCTACAACCTGGTGCGAACGCGCGATGCGGTCACGCCCTCGCTCGGACCGGGCGATGTCATGGTTTCGCTCGCGGTATATGTCATCGCATATATCGCCATCTTCGGCGCCGGCGGCTTTTTCCTGATGCGCATGTTGCGCGCCGGGCCGATCGACAAACCCAAGGGCGTGGGCGCGCAGCAGGTCGGCACACCCGCGCGGCCGCTCTCCGCGGCAGCCGAGGCGGATTAGCGTCATGGCCGGACTCGACCTCGTTCCACTGTGGGCCGGCGTCCTCGCGCTGGGCGTGTTCATGTACGTCCTGCTCGACGGCTTCGACCTCGGTGTCGGCATTCTTTTCCCGTACGCGCCCGACGACACGAGCCGCGACCAGATGATGAACTCGGTCGCGCCGATCTGGGACGGCAACGAGACCTGGCTGGTGCTGGGCGGCATCGCGCTGCTGGCCGCGTTTCCCCTGGCTTTCGCGGTGATCCTGCCTGCCGTTTATTTTCCGATCCTGTTCATGCTGGTCGGCCTGACGTTTCGCGGCGTAGCCTTCGAATTTCGCCATCTGACGCACAAGCGCCACTGGGACTATTCCTTTCACTGGGGTTCGGTAGTCGCGACCTTCGCGCAGGGGCTCGTGCTCGGCACCTACGTCCAGGGCATTCCGGTCAGTGGCCGCCAATTTGCGGGCGGGAGCTTCGACTGGGCAACCCCGTTCGCGCTGCTGACGGGCGTCGGCCTGATCGCCGGGTATGGCTTGATTGGAGCGTGCTGGCTGGTGATGAAGACCGAAGGACACTTGCAGGATTGGGCACGACGGAAGGCGCTTGCGCTGACTTTAGGCGTTGCCGCGTTCATCGCCGCGGTCAGCATCTGGACGCCGTTCATCCAGCCGCAGATCAAGGCGCGCTGGTTCGCGTGGCCGAACCTGCTGTTCCTCGCGCCGGTGCCCATCATCACGCTGGCGCTGTTCATCTGGTTGCTGCGCTCTCTCAAGGCCCGACGCGACGTCGCACCCTTTATTGCCGCGCTGGGACTGTTCGCGATGTGCTATATCGGGCTGGGAATCAGCATCATTCCGATGATCGTGCCCTACACGATCACCTTCTGGGACGCCGCGTCGTCGGGTAAGTCGCAGGCGTTCCTGATGGTCGGCACGATGTTTCTGCTGCCGATCGTCATCATGTATACGGGTTGGTCGTACTGGGTGTTTCGCGGCAAGGTCAAGGCCGGCGTCGGATATCACTAGCCGCGCGAGAGCCCGAGTCGCCAGGGTGTTGCAAAGCTGCTGTGGGGGCGATCTGCATTGTTGCTCGGCGGCTCGCAATCCTCACGTACGTCTAAGTACGTTGCGGTTGCTCGCCGCCTTGCGCCTCGCATCTCGCCCTCCTCGTGACGCTTTTCAACACCCTGTAGCTTCACGAGGATGCGATGGCCGATCCGGAACGGCGTGCACATGCAAGTCGGCGCCCCTGCGCAGTTATTTCGGAACGGAATTCAATACGAACATCGCGGCGAGCAGCCCGCTCGGCCGGCCGAGCTTGCCGAACCACTTGAGGAAGATTTCCTCGATTTCTCCCGAAACGTAGATCTGGGTCAGCGCCTTGTTGACCTCGAGCCGGTAGGTGGAATCGTTGCGCGGCAGCATGAAGGCAAGGGGCTCGAAGGACAGGTCCTCGGCGAGCAGCGCGAATTTCTTGGGATCCTTCGCCTGTGCCGCGAGGCCGATCAGTTTGATCTTGTCGCTGGCAAACGCTACAACGGCTCCCGATTCGAGCATCGCGATGCCCTCGACGCCATCCTTCACCGTCACCACCTTGGCGTTGATCGAACGTTCCTTGAACGTCAAGGCCAACCGCTGTTCGGTGGTCGTACCGGCGGTGACCGCGATCGTCTTCGAGGCGAAATCGGTGATTGCCATGATCGTCGAGTCGGCGCGAACCAGGAAGCCGCCGCCGTCGACGAAGATCAGGTTGCTGAAGTCGACTTGTTCCATCCGCGTCTGCGACGCCGTGGCGTTGGCGCACTCAAGGTCGGCCTTGCCACTGGCGACCATGGCGATACGGTTGGGCACGGTGTCGACCACCCAGTTGATCTTGAGGTCCGGCACGCCCGCCGCGCGACCGATCGCCGCGATCACCCGCTTGCACAGATCGATCGAATAGCCCGCAGGCTGATTGTTCGCCTCGACATAGGAGAACGGCAGCGAGTCGCCGGAGAACGCGACCGTGATCGTCCCCGCGGCCTTGATCTTCGCCAGCGTGTCGGGTGCGCGTTGCGCGAAGCTTGCGGGGGCGAAAGTGGTGGCGGCGACGAGCAGTACGAGCAGTAGACGAGTCACGGAAACTCCCGGGCGGTGAGGGCGATCGAGGCGGCTGCGACCGAGGAATATTCGGCGACCGCTTGAACGCGAATTATAGCGTAGCCACAACATCGAGGCGGGTGCGCAGCGCCGGTCGCGCGCGCCGCCGTGCTACACTTTGCGATACTCGCGGGAGCGTTCGATTGTCATTCCGGCGAGGCTGTGTTCATCAGGGAAGAATGATGCCAGGCCGTCTTTGCGTCGACCATCTCCGGTTTTGCATCGCGGCGTGCATGCTGTTCGCGGCGGCAATCGCGAACGCGGGCCCGACGCATGCGCTCGACAGGATTCGCGCCGACGGCGTCATCCATCTGGGTTATCGCGCCGGCGCGGCGCCTTTTTCGTTCAAGGAGCGCGACGGCAGGGTGCGCGGCTACAGCGTCGAGTTGTGCACGCGCATCGCCACCGGCATCCAGAAACAGCTCCGGCTGCCTGCCCTCAAGGTCGAGTGGACCGCGCTCGAAGCCACGGAGCGGATCGATGCCGTGGCCAAGGGCAAGGTCGATATCGAGTGCGGTACGACGACAGTGACCCTCGCGCGCTACGAGAAGGTCGACTTCAGCCTGCCGATCTTTGTCGACGGCGGCAGCGTGTTGACGCGGAGCGATGCGAAGCTGAATCAGTTCGCGGACCTCGCCGGGAAGCGGGTGGCGGTGATCCCGGGTACGACGACCGAGACCGGCCTCAAGCGCGAATTTGCCGCGATCAATGTCAAGGCCGAGCTGGTCCCTGTCGGCGACGGTGCGGCTGGTCTTGCGCAGCTGCTTGCCGGGAAGGTCGACGCGTATGCAGGCGACCGCATCGTGCTCGTATCGTTGCGTGCCGGCAGCTCGGATCCCGCGAAGCTCTCATTGCTCGAACGCGACTTCTCCTTCGAGCCCTATGCGCTGGTACTGCCGCGCGACGATGCGGATTTTCGCCTGGCGGTGAATCGGGCGCTGGTCGAAATCTATCGCAGCGGCGATATCGACGACATCTTCTACCGCTGGCTCGGCGCCCTCGGGCGCCCGGGGCCGCTGCTGCATTCGATGTTCTATCTCAACACGCTGCCCGAATGATGCACATGCACTGGCTCCCAGTCTTGCTGATGGCGACTTCGGCCCTGGCGTGGCTGCTGCCGCTGCAGTTGCTCGCGCAAACGCCGCCGCCATCCATGGCGCCGACCGTACCCGCGTCACCCGTGCCGAAGACCACGGGAGAGTGCGATCGTTGTGGCAAGGTCGAGGCCGTTCGCCAGGCGACGACGAAAGACTCTTGGACGCCGCTGGGGAGCGTGCCGACGTCGTCCGACCTGGGGCCGACCGGTGTCGCGGTGTACCAGATCGGGAAGGGCTTCTCCAACGAGGGCCAGGTATTCATCGGAGCTGCGGGCGGCGGCGTTTACCAGTCGCAAGCCAAGCAACGCAATGCGACGCGCTGGGAGATCGTCGTCAAAATGGACGATGGCAGCGTGCGTTCGATCATCCAGAACTACGAGCCGCTGTTCGTCGCGGGCGACCGCGTGCACGTGTTCGGAACCCAGATCGAATTGTTGCAGTGACCGCGCTCGCTGCCGCCCCGGGGGCCACGGGACCTGCAGCGACGCTTGCCGTCAGCGATGCCGGCGATTCCCGGGAGCTGCGGCTCTCGGGCCGGCTCGATGCGTATTCGATCGCCGGTGTCTGGGCGCAGGCCCGGAACGCGGTTGCCCAGGTGCCCGAGCGGAAGGTGACCATCGATGCGTCGCGCGTCGATTACTGTGACGGCGGCGGCGTCGCGATGCTGGTCGACCTGCTGCGACAGGAGCGCTCCGCGCAAGCACCGGTCACCGTGCGCGGACTCAAGCCTGAATTCCAGACGCTGCTGAACCAGTTCGATCCAACGGCGCTGCGAACGCCCGCGCCGAAGCCCGAAGCGCGCTTGCACGCCGTCCAGGAAATCGGCAAGGCGGCGCTGACGACGTGGGGCGATATCAAGTTGCAAGTTGCCTTCGTCGGCGAGACCGGTGCCGCGTTGTGGTTCGCGATTTGCAACCCACGCAGCGTGCGGTGGAAGGACGTCTGGTACACCTGCGAGCAGGTCGGCGTGAACGCGCTCCCGATCGTCGCGCTTATTTCGTTCCTGCTCGGAATCATCCTGGCATTTCAGTCTGCCGTTCCCATGCGTCAGTTCGGCGCGGAACTGTTCGTGGCCGACCTGGTGGCGCTGTCCCTGCTGCGCGAACTCGGGCCGCTGATGACGGCCATCCTGCTGGCGGGTCGCTCGGGCGCCGCGTTCGCCGCCGAGATCGGCACGATGAAGGTGAACGAGGAACTGAACGCGCTGACGACGATGGGCCTCGACCCGGTGCGCTTCCTGGTCGTCACGCGCATCATCGCCGCGGTGCTGATGGTGCCGCTGCTCACGCTGTTCGCGAACCTGGTCGGCATCCTCGGCGGCGCGCTGACCATGATCAGCTTCAACATTCCCGTGCTGACGTTCCTGCGCGAAGTCGACAGCCTGGTCGACCTCAAGGATCTGTGGGCTGGCATGGCCAAAACGCCGGTGTTCGCGATCCTGATCGCCGGCATCGGCTGCCTGCGCGGCTTGCAGACCCAGACGGGTGCCAGCGCCGTCGGCATTTCCGCAACGCGCGCGGTCGTGTCCGGCATCGTTCTGCTGGTCGTCGTCGACGGCCTTTTCGCGTTCATCTACTATCTGATGGACATCTGAGAACGCTCGCGCATGGCCACCGATCCGATCATCCGCGTCGAAGACTTCACCGCGGGCTACAACGACAACGTCCTGATGAAGGACGTCAATTTCACGGTCGGCCGCGGCGAGGTGTTCGTCATCCTCGGCGGCTCCGGTTGCGGCAAGAGCACATTGCTCAAGCATATGGTCGGTCTCTACCAGCCGATGGCGGGGAGGGTGCTGATCGATGGCGACGACATCGTCATCGCCGAAGGCAACCGCCGCAAAGCGATCCTCAGGAAGATCGGCGTCATGTACCAGAGCGGCGCGCTGTTCGGTTCGATGACGCTGCTGGAAAACGTGCGCCTGGCACTCGAGGAATACACGGAGCTTGACCCCGAGGCGATGGACCTTCTCTCGCGGATGAAGCTCAAGCTGGTCGGTCTGGAGGACTTTGCTGGCCACATGCCATCCGAAATCAGCGGCGGCATGCAGAAGCGCGCGGCCATCGCACGCGCGATGGCGCTCGATCCGACGATCCTGTTCCTGGACGAGCCGTCGGCGGGCCTGGATCCGATCACCTCCGCCGAACTCGACCAGCTCATCCTGCGTCTGGCCAAGAGCCTGCACATCACCTTCGTGATCGTGACCCACGAACTCGCGAGTATCTATGCGGTCGCCGACCGGGTGATCATGCTCGACAAGCGCAAGAAGGGCATCATCGCCGAGGGCGACCCCAAGGTCCTGCGCGATGCCAGCGACAATCCGTGGGTACGCCAGTTCTTCCGCCGCGAGGCGGAGGCCGAGGCCGCGTAGGTCACGCTCGTGAGCGCTCAAGCCAACTTTTTCAAGATCGGCCTGTTCGTCATCGGCGCGACGATCTGCCTGGTCTTCCTGATGGTGATGCTTGGCGCCGGCAAGCTGTTCCAGTCGAAGATCGTGATGGAGACGTACTTGAACGAGTCGGTGCAGGGCCTCGAGCTCGGGTCGAAGGTCAAGTACCGTGGCGTGGTCGTCGGCGAGGTCAGGAGCATCGGCTTCACCTACACCCGGTATCAACTCGACAAGCCGATGGCGGATCGCCTTCGCTACGTCATGGTCGAGGCGACCATCCTGCCGCGCCTGCTCGGCGGGCGCGCTGGCGCCGGCGATCTGACGCGTCCCGACGCGTCCAGGGCGGAAGTCGAGAAGGGCTTGCGCGTGCGCCTCGCGCCGCAGGGCATCACCGGCACCAGCTACCTCGAGATCGACTACGTCGACCCGAAGACCAATCCCATCCTGACCATTCCGTGGGAACCGGACAACCTCTACATTCCGAGCGCGCAGTCGACGGTCACGCAGTTCGTCGCCGCTGCGTCCGACATCGTCGAGCGCCTGCGCAAGCTCGATCTCGACGGCACGCTCGCCAACCTGAATACGCTGCTGATCAATTCCAACAAGCGCATCGAGAGCATCGACACCGCGCAAATCTCGGAGCGCACCGGTCGCGTGCTGTCCAAGATGGAGACCAAGCTCGACCAGCTGCCGATGGACAAGCTCGGGGCGGACGGCGCCGCGCTGCTCGCCGAGCTGCGCCAGACCAACCAGCGTGTCGGCGCCATCCTCGACAATCCCGCGTTCAAGACGCTCCCCGGCAATACCGACGCGACCGTGCTCCAGGCCAAGAAACTCATCGAGGATCCGAACCTCGCCAGCGCGATCGCGCACATGCAGCGCACCCTGGCGCGGCTCGACCGCATCATCGGCGGCGGCGAGTCCGACCTGTCGACGACGCTGGAAAACATGCGCCAGATCTCAGACAACCTGCGCGATCTCACCGAGAATGCCAAGCGCTACCCGGCCGGGGTGATTTTCGGTCAGCCGCCGCAGCCGGCGAAAGGTGGACCATGACGTCGCTTCCCTGTTTGCGCGCGCCCTTACTGCGCGTGGCCTCCGCCGCGCTGCTGCTCGCCGTGCTGTCCGGATGCGGATTGTCGAGGCCGTCGCCGGTCAAGCAGACGTACCTGTTGCAGGCGCCCGCGGCGACGCAGGCGGCTGCTGCCCCGCGACCGGCGGTGCTCAAGGTTGGCACCATTGCCGTCGCGGCGCCGTTTCGCGGCAAGTCCATGGTCTACCGCGAAGGTGACCTGAAGTACGAGTCGGATTTCTACAACGAATTTTTCGTGCCGCCGTCGGCCATGCTGACCGAAGGCGCGGCAACGTGGCTCGCATCGGCGGGCATCTTCAAGGAAGTGCTGCCTGCCGGCGCCAACGCCGACGGCGACTTCGTGCTGGAAGGTTTCGTCAGCGAGCTCTACGGCGACTATCGCGACGCGGCCAAACCCGCCGCGGTGCTGACTGGGAAGTTCTTCCTTATCGACAATCGCGTACTAAGCGGCGTTCCGGTATGGCAGACCGAGCTCAAGCAACGCGTGGCGCTGTCCAGCCGGAGTCCGGATGCGCTCGCGGCAGCGTACAACACGGCATGGGCCGCGATGCTTGCCGACCTGTCGCGCGAACTCGCCGGCGCGAAGTTGTCGCGCTGAATCTTAGAACAGCGGTGGCAGCGCGTCGGGCGGCGGAATGGCCACTTCAGTCGCGGTCGACCGGTCGGCGATGTTGACCCAGCCTCCTCCCATCGACTTGTAGATGTTGACGCTGGAAGCGAGCATCTGCGCGCGAACGCTGGCCAGCTGCAGCTCGGCGGGGAACAGCGACTGCTCGGCCTGCAGCACCGTCGAATACGACGTGTAGCCGCCTGTGAACTGGAGGCGGGCCAGCCGGGAATAATCCTGCAGCGCCGCCACCAATCGGGTTTGCGCGCTGAGCTGCTCCTGCAACTTCTGATTGGCGACGAGCGCATTGTCGACGTCGGCGAACGCGTTCTGGATCGAGAACTGGTAATTGAGCAGCGCGGCCTTGGCCGCCGCTTCGGCCTGCGCTACCTGACCGCTGACTGCGCCGAAGGTAAATATGGGTCCTGCCAGCTGGCCGGCGTAACTCCACACCCGCGCCGGCCCGGTGAACAGCTTCGACAGGTCCGCGCTGGCGCCGCCGAACGCGCCGGTGAGCGAAATCGTCGGGAAGTAGAGAGCCTTCGCCGCGCCGATCTGCGCGTTGGCTGCAACCAGCTGCTCTTCCGCCTGCATCAGGTCCGGACGCCGCTCGAGCAATTGCGAGGGCAGGCCCCCGGGCACCGTCGGCAAGACCAGCGCATGGAGCGACTTACCCCGGCCGATCGGGCCCGGATTGCGGCCTAGCAGGACCGACAAAGCGTTCTCGGTCTGCGCGATTTGCGACTCGATCTGCGGAATCTGTGCGGCGGCGTTTTCGTACTGCGACTGCGCCTGCGCGACGTTCATCTGCGACACCTGCCCGTACTTGAATTGCAGCTCGAACAGTTTCACCGATTCGTCGTAGGTGCCGAGCGTCGATTTGGCGATCGCCAGCTGCGCGTCGAGGCCGCGCAGCTGGATGTAGTCGTTCGCGACCGACGCGACGAGCGACAGGATCACGCCGCGGCGCGCGTCGTCGGAGGCCAGCGCGCTGGCGCGGGCGGATTCGGAGAGGCGACGGATGCGGCCCCAGAGGTCGACTTCCCAACTCGCGGTCAGCGCGGCCTGATACGCAGACTGCGGATTGGGGACGAGGCTCGAGAGCTCAGGCGTTGCGCCGACCTCGGTCGATCGCGCGCGCTGGCCGCTCGCGTTGTAACCGACCTGCGGAAACAGCTGCGAGCGCGTCTGCGTCAGGATGGCGGCCGCCTGCTCGACGTTGGCTGCCGCGATCTTCACGTTGACGTTGTTGGCAAGCGCCTCGGCGATCAACGCGTCGAGCACGGGATCGTGGAATTGCTTCCACCATTCGGTGTCGGCGGCATCGGCGACGATCTTGGTGTCGAGGCGGAACGCCGAGGGCGCATCGACCTTCGGTCGCGCGTAGTCGGGCCCGACCATGCAGCCGACGAGGCCCACGGCTGCGCAGCACAGGATGGCGAGCCAGCGCATGTCAGTTCCGAAGGGCCGCCCCGAGGAACTGACCGGCCCCCTTTGGGGGCAGCGAGCACCAGGCCGGAGGCCGCAGGACAGCCGAAGGTTGGTCCCGCGAAGCGGGATGCGGCGAAGCCGCACAAAGCGAGCGTGGGGGTCGTTTCATGTCAGTTCCGAAGGGCCGCCCCGAGGGACTGACCGACCCCCTCCGGGGGCAGCGAGCACCAGGCCGGAGGCCGCAGGACAGCCGAAGGCTGGTCCCGCGAAGCGGGATGCGGCGAAGCCGCACAAAGCGAGCGTGGGGGTCGTTCATCCTAGTCGGCCTCGTGCGGCGCCGGCGAGGGCATCTGCGGCTTCTTCGCCCCGCGCTCGGCGAGCTGGTCGAACAGATAGAAGAACAGCGGCACGTACAGCATCGCGAGTGTCGTCTCGCCGATCATCCCGCCGATGATGCCGGTCCCGATCGAGTGGCGCGCGTTGGCGCCGGCGCCGGTGGCGAGCGCCAGCGGAAGGCAGCCGACGGCAAACGCGAGCGAGGTCATGATGATCGGCCGCAAGCGCTGCTCGCCGGCGAGCACCGTGGCCTCCATGATCGACTTCCCCTGGTGCCGGAATTCGACCGCCGCCGACACGCGCAGCACCGCATTTTTCGCGCCGAGTCCGATCAGCACCAGGAGCCCAATCTGGAAGTACACATCGTTTTCCAGGCCGCGCATCCAGTTGGTGAGCAGCGCCCCAAGAATGCCGAACGGCACCGCGGTCATCACCGCGCCCGGAAGCGTCCACGACTCGTACTGCGCCGCGAGCACGAGGAAGACGATGATCAGGCCGAACACGAATGCCAGCGCGGACGTTCCGCCCGATTTCTTCTCCTCGTAGGCGATGCCGGACCAGGCGAAGGTATATCCCGGCGGAAGCGCCTCCTTTGCCACCGCCTCCATCGCCGCGATCGCCTGGCCGGAACTGTAGCCGGGTGCGGGGCTGCCGTTGATCTTGGCGGCCGGAAAGCCATTGAAGTGCGGCAGCAGATCCGGGCCCGAGACCCACTGCGTCGTGACCAGCGCCGACAGCGGCACCATCTGGTTCTGGCTCGAGCGCGTGTAGAGTCGCGTGAGGTCCTCCGGATTCTCGCGAAACCGTGCGTCCGACTGGACGATGACCCACCATACGCGACTGAACTGGTTGTACTGGCTGGCAGTGAGCGAGCCGAACTGCGCCTGGATCGCGCTGTAGACGTCCTGGATCGGCACGCCGAGCAACGTCGCCTTGTCGCGATTCACGTTGGCGCGCAACTGCTGGGTGTTGGCGCGAAACGTCGTCGACAGGCCCGCGAGGTCGGTTCGCGCGCGCGCCTTCTTCATGAAATCCTGAGTCACCTCGTCGAGCTGCGACGGGTCGCCCGCGCCGGTGTCCTGGATCCAGAATTCAAAACCACCGGTGGTGCCGATGCCCGGTATCGGCGGCGGCGCGACCGGCACCACGATGGCGCCCTCGATCGCCTGCGCCTGCCGGTAGAAATCGATCAGTATCGCTTTTGCATTCTGCGTGCGCGCGGTGTCGAGCGAGGCGTAGCGCTCCTTGAAGTCCTTCAGGGTCACGAAGAAGGTCCCGGCATTGGTCTTGAATCCGCTGTCGAGCAGGCTGTAACCGGTAACCATGGTGCGCTTGTCGACGCCCGGAATCTTCTCGAAGATCGCATCGACGCGCTCGGCGATCACTTGCGTGCGGTCGAGGCTCGCCGCCTGCGGCATGATGATCGCCGCCATGACGTAGCCCTGGTCCTCGTTGGGCACGAAGCTGGTCGGCAGCACATTGAACAGGTGCCAGATGCTCCACAGGAAGAATCCGAGTAGCACCAACGCGATGACGGTGCGGGCGATGACCCATTCGACCGCGTGGCCGAAGCCGCGCGTCACGGCGTCGACCTGGCGATTGAACCACGCGAAAAATCCACGCCGCGGCGTCGGGTTGTGCTTGAGCATGATCGCGCACATCGCCGGGGTCAGGGTCAGCGCGGTGAAGCCGGAGATTGCGACGGAGACGACGATGGTGATCGCGAACTGCTTGTACAGCTGGCCGGTTGTCCCCGGCAGGAACGCTGCCGGTATGAATACCGAGCACATCACCAGCACGACCGCGACCAGCGAACCGCCAATCTCGTTCATGGACTTGATCGTCGCTGCCCTGGGTTCGAGATGGAACTCCGTCATGTTGCGTTCGACGTTCTCCACCACCACGATCGCATCGTCGACAACCATGCCGATGGCCAGTACCAGTCCGAACAACGTAAGCAGGTTGATCGAGAAGCCGAGTGCCAGCATGCCCGCGAGCGTGGTGACCAGCGCGACGACGATCGCCACGGTGCAGATGATCGTCGTGCGGAAGCTCTGCAGGAACAGATAAACGACGAGTACCACCAGGAAGATCGCCTCGACCAGCGTGTGGAAGACCTCCTCGATCGACAGACGGACGAAATCGTTGGTATCGAGCGAGATGACGTAGTCCATCCCCTCCGGAAAGCGCGTCTTCATCTCGTCGAGCGTGTTGCGCACCGCCTTGGATACGACCAGTCCGTTGGCGCCGGGTTGCTGGTACACGGCGATGAATGTCGCCGGTACGGCGTTGAGCTTGCTGTCGACGATGTATTGCTTCAGGCCTACCTGCGCTCGCGCGACGTCGCCGACGCGGACGATCGCACTTCCGTCCTGGCTCGCGCGCAGGATGATCTTCTCGTATTGGCGCGGATCGGTGAATGGGCCCTGCGTCACCACCGGGAACGTCAGCTCGACCGGTCCCGCCGTCGGCTGCTGGCCGATCTGTCCGGCGCCGAACAGCGCGTTCTGCGCGTTGATCGCATTGACAATGTCGGAGGTCGTGATGGCGAGCGAGGCCATGCGGTCAGGGTTCATCCAGATGCGCATCGCCTGGTCGGGCACACCAAGGATCTGCGCCTGACCGGCGCCAGGTACGCGCTTCAACGCGTCGAGAACGTAGACGTTGGCGTAGTTGGCGATGTAGTCGGCGCTGTACCGCTCTCCGGTGCCGAATACGGCAACCAGCATCATGATCGACGACGACTTCTTCTGCACCGACACGCCCTGCTGCGTCACCGCCGACGGCAGTTGCGGCAGCGCCAGATTGACGCGGTTCTGGACCTGGACCTGGGCGATGTCGGGATTGGTGTCGAGTGAAAAATAGACGGTGAGCGTCAGCTGTCCGGTCGACGAACTGGTCGACGACATGTAGAGCATGTTGTCGACGCCGTTGATCTGCGCCTCGATCGGCGCGGCGACCGAGTCGGCGAGCGTTTTCGAGTCCGCGCCGGGATAGGTCGCCGAAACGGTGATCTGTACCGGGGTGATCGTCGGGTATTGCTGCACGGGCAGGGCGGTGATCGACACCAGGCCGGCGAGGACCATGATGATCGCGACGACCGCGGCAAAGATCGGCCGCTCGATGAAGAAGTGCGAGAACATGCGGGTTGCGGCGCCCGCGCTATCGGACGACGACGATGTCGACGCGGCGGGCGTCGACGTCGCTGCCGCTGCCGGTCACCTGCACGGGCGGCTGCAGGCGGAGCGCCGCGGCGGGAATCCCGGCCTGTATGAACGCGTCCCGCACCGCCAGCGCCCGGCGTTTCGCGAGTTCGACGTTCGCGTCGACGCCGCCAGTCTTGTCGGTGTACCCGGTGATGATGATCGTCGATGCCAGGCCCTTGAGGCTTTTCGCCGTATTCGAGATGAGCTTGCCAGTCTCGGCGTCGATCGTCGCGCTGCCGCTGGCGAAATGCACCACCGCGGTTGCCATCGCCGCCGTTGCGCTAGGCGGCGCTGGCGCTGGACTGCCGGACGTCGCCGTCTTCGGGGCAACGTACGGCGTGGCCTTGACCGGCACGCCCGGTGCGAGCCGGATCGCACCATCGACGACGACCTGGTCGCCGCTGGCCAGGCCCTGCGCGATGAACCAGCTGTCGCTGTACCACTCGCCGACGAGGACCGGGCGCAGTTCGGCCTGCTGCTGCTTGTTGACGACCCAGACGAAATGACCCTTCGCGCCCTGTTGCACCGCGCGCTGCGGCACCAGGATGGCATTTGGGCGCGCCGCGCCGTTCAGCCGCGTACGAACGTACTGGTTGGGTCGCAGAATGCCTTGCGGGTTGTCGACCGAAGCGCGAATGAGAAACGTGCCCGTCTGCGAGTTATACGAAGGGTCGGCGAAGGTGATACGGCCGGCGTTGGGGAACAGCGTCCCGTCGATGAGTTCGATGTCGACGGTGAAGCTCAGATTCTCCGGAAGTTTCAGCATGCCGCTCTTGACTTCGCTGCGGATGCGCTGCATCTCGTTTTCCGAGACGCTGAAGTTGATCCACATCGGCGTGAGCACCGACACCGTCGTCAATTGCGAGTTTTGCGGGCTGAGGTAGGTGCCGTCGGCTATCGCGGCGAAGCTGCTGACTCCGGTTACCGGCGAAGTGATCGTCGTGTACGAAAGGTTGAGCTGCGCCTCCTCCAGCTGCGCCTTCGATTGCGCCACCGCCGCCTCCGCCTGTTCGTATTGGCCTTGCGCGTCGTCCAGGTCCTTCTGCGACAAGGCATTCTGCGCGGCCAGCGGCTTGGTGCGCGCGAGATTCGCCGACGCGACCTGAAGCGAGGCCTGGTTGCGTTGCATCGCCGCCTGTTGCGCATCGACCTGCGCCTGGAACGGCTTCTGATCCATCTGGAACAGCACCTGGCCCGCCTTGACGACGCTGCCCTCGGTGTAGACGCGTTTGTCGAGGAAGCCGGAGACGCGTGCCTGGATGTTGACCGACTGCGAACTCTGGGTCTGGGCGACGTACTCGGTCGTCACGGGAACATCGCGCGCGGTCACCGTGAGCGTGCTGACCGCGACCGGCGCGGGCGGTGGTGCGGCCTGCTGGTCCTTGCCGCAGCCGGCAAGCCAGGCCACGGACAGCGCGACGACGAGCAAAGCCAGCGCGGCGCGCAGCGATGCGGGGGAAATTTGCCTCATACCGATCCTTCGCAAATTGCGGCTCGCAAAGTGCGATTATTCTACGCGACCGGGGGGATCAAGAAGATCGCTCGGCGGAAAGGGTTATTCCAGCGTTCGCGATCGCATCGTCGATCGAGATGCGACGACTGACCTCGCCGATGTCCATGCCGATCTCCGCGCGCAGCAGGTCGCGAGCCTCCGCACGGGCCTCGACCAACCGCAGTTTCGCGCCGCATTGATCGAGGTCGCGTTGCATTTCACCGAGCATGCGAGCACCGGCAATGTCCAAGTAAGGCGACGATGACAGGTCCCAGACGACGATTCGCAGGTCCCCGCCCGCGGCCGCGATGAGCTCGCGGGCGTGATCGCGTACGTGGTCGACATTGAAATACAGAAGGCTGGACTCGACGCGCAGGATGAGCACGTCCGGCGTTGTCTCGTTGTCGCTATTGCGCTCGCAATCCGAGTAGCGATTCGTCCCGGGGACGCGTCCGAGCCGTGCCACATGCGGGCGTGCCACCCGCCGAATGAGCAGCAGCATCGAAACCATTGCCGCCAGCAGCACACCCTTGAGAATGCCGAGCAGCAGTACGCCCGCAAACGCAGCCATCGCCACCCAGAACTCCATTCGGCTCAAGTTCCAGACGCGTCGGATCTCCGGAATATTGATCAATCCTTTCACCGCGACGAGCACAATGGCCGCCAGCACGACGTTGGGCAGGTTGGCGAGCAGGCCGGTCAGGAAGAGCAGGCACAGCGCGATCGTAATCGACGCGAACACCAGGGCGAGCGGGGTCCTGGCTCCGGCCTTGTCGTTCACCGTCGACTGCGAAAGCCCGCCTGCGACCGGGTATCCCTGGCCCACGGCACTTGCGAAATTGGCGGCGCCCAGTGCCAGCAGTTCCTGCCTCGAGTCGATTTCGTAGCCGTGCTGTTGCGCCAGCGCACGCGCCGCCGAGACGCCTTCGATATACGCGAGCAGGAAGCAAGCCAGCGCGAGCGGGATCACACCATCGACGTCGCGCGCGCGCAGCGATGGCAGGACGAGATCGGGCAACCCTGCAGGCAGGACGCCTACCAGCTTGAATCCCATCGAGGCAAGCGGCGTCAGCGACAGGGCGACGATCGAAGCCGCGACCACGAGCAACGCTACCGGGCGCCCGGGAAGCAGCTTTTCGCCGGCGACCAGCAAGCCGATCGCGAGCAGCCCGAATCCCAGCACCGCCAGGTTCGTCTCGCCTAGTTGCCCGGCCAGGATCCACAGGCGCTCGAAGAAATGCTCGCCGCCGCCCTTCACTCCGAAGAGCTTGGGCAATTGCGTCAGCGCAATGGTCAGCGCAGCCCCGGCCTTGAAGCCGAGCAGGATCGTCTCGCTGATGAAGTTCACCAGCGAAGAGAGTTTCAGCACCCACGCCAGCACGCTCATGACTGCGAAGATAAGCGCGGTGAGCGCGGCGATCGCGGCCCAGCGTTGCGGGTCGCCATCCGCCATGCCCATCAACGTGGTGCCGACGAGCATCGAGATTGCGGAGGTTGGCCCGATCGCGAGCTGACGCGACGACCCGAGAAGCGCGTATGCGGGTCCCGCGACGAGATAGCAGTAGATGCCATATTGCGGAGGCAGGCCCGCGAGCGTGGCATAGGCCAGCGAGACCGGGATGGCATAGGCGGCCAGCGTGACCCCAGCCACGATGTCGTGACGAAGCCACGGCAGCCGGTATGCCGTCAGCCACTGCGCAGGAGGAAACAGCGCCCGCCATCCACGCTTCGGGACGGCGGCGGGCAGCGTTTCGGGGTTGGCTTCGGGCATGGGCATCACGCGCTGATCGCTCCGGGATGATCCGAAGCCTAGAACTGGACGCCTAGCGCAAGGATCGCGTAGCGACTGCCTGTATCCGGATTGAATGCGTAGACGCTAAGCGTCGTCTTGTCGAAGATGAACTGGGCGAATAACCCGCGTTGCAGCTCGCGGCCGGTCTGGACCACGTGAGTGCGCTGTCCCGCGAGTCCGAGTCGCAGCCAGCCAAGAGGCTTCCAGCCCAGCTCGCTCCAGGAGTAGAAGTAGCTGTTGCCCGGGTGCGCGCGGTCATCGACGTATTCGGCCTCGATATAGGCGTCGACGGAGCCATAGGCCACGCTCGCCTCGACGCCCGGCACGACGCCGCGCGCCGCGCCGACCAATGCTCCGACGATCGGCGTGATCTCGAAGGTCACGACGTCGCCGCCTGAGAACTTCCAGCCGACGAACAGCGATCCCGCATCGCGCACTTCGTAGTTGTAGCGCCCTTCGAAACGGAGGGCACCCAGATTGATGGAAGCGACGCCGACGCCGAAATCCGGTTGGTCGCGCATCGCATAGTAGAAGGCCGTAGCGCTGGCCGACACTTTCGGCTCGGCACCGGCCGCAACCTCGGCCGCGCTGGTGTCCGTTGCGGCGACACCGGCCACCGTAGCCAGTATCGTGCAGGCACGCGCGATGGCGGTCATCCGCCCAGCGCCTTCACCGCAGCGATCAGCGCGGCGCCGAGCAGCAGCATCAGCAATCCGGTGCGCGCGGGATGCGCGTGCCCGGCGTGGCGCCCGAGCACAAGCCCGGCAGCGAACAGCATCGCCAAGGTGATGATGCGCGATGCGTTCATCGCCAACGCGGCATCGTTGGTCAGCATGAACGGAATGACCACGGGAAAGGTGGCCGCGACGACCAACAGGAAAACGCCGACCGCGGCGAGATAATCCTCGCGGACGAGACCGGTGCGCCTTGCCGCCGGAAGTGCAAGCAACCGGCGCCGCATTCCCTCGAGCTCGGCCGGGCCGGTGATCTCGGCAACGTGCGGGGGCAGCGTCATCATGATGAGGCGATGGGCGGTTGCCGTATCCGCGTCGATCGCTTGCTTGGCCAGCGCCAGGTTGCGCGTTCGCTCGGTGAGCGCGCGCACCAGATACATCACGGCGTCGACGAGGCCCCACGCCAGATTGCAGCCGAGCGCCGCGATCATGGCCGTCCGCACCTCGGTTGCGCCAGCCTTGGCAATGGATAGCGAACCGACGATGGTCACTGCCATGATCAGCCCGAAGATGATCTCCGAGACTCGATCGATGGGGTCGAGCAGGCGCTGGTGTCCGTCGAGCAACGCATCTGTTGCAGACTGCTTGCCCTGACTGGGGTGTGTGCTCACCGCGGGGTGGCTAGACGTCAGCGCCTGTGCTCGTTGGCGGCCCGTGTGCCAGCGACAGGGTTACGTGCACGACGCCGCCCTCACGACGTTGCTGCATCGGCAATCCGCTCCGGGCGAAGACGGCGAGCATGGACTTGTTCGCCGCAAGGACGTCGGCCTCGAATGCGGCAACGCCCCGCTCGCGGCCGATATCTGCGAAGTGTTGCAGCAGGCGGCCGGCGATGCCGAGCCCCTGGTAATCTTCCTCGACGACGAACGCCACCTCTGCGCTACGTTCGTCGTCATTGTGATCGGACACGAAATAGCGACCGGAGCCGATCACGATTTCGTCATTGCCGGAGGCGGTGGTGACGAGCAGTGCGACTTCACGCTCGGGATCGACTTGCATGAGGCGATCGAGTCCAACCTGAGTCAGCTCATCCCGGTAGCTGAAAAGACGCGTATAGACCGATTCGCGGTCGAGTTGCCGCACTGCCTTGGCCACTCGTTCCCGATCGTCGGCACGCAGATGCCTGATCGTCACCGCGAGCCCGTTCCGGAGGGTGTCGCTGCAGCTGAAGGTTGCGAAGCGGTCATCGCTTGCTCGAGTCCCGCTCGCCTGTCTCGTCATTGTGCGACGTCCCTCGCAAGATTCGACTACTACTTCTTGGCTGCCGCCGGCTCGACGGCGATTGCGAGCGCTTGCGTGTAGGTCGCCTCGACCTGGTCGCCCTTCGCGATCCGCTTGAATTGCTCGGGATCGCTGACCTTTACGCTGACCGTTCTCTGCGGTCCGCGCAGGGTGACGCTTTGCTTCGCTGGATCGACATCGACGACATCGGCGACGACCGTCACCTGACGGCCGACGACGCCGGCCGGCTGCGCGCCTGCCTTGGCGCCCTTGGCGCCCGCCTGCTCCGTGCGCGCGACCGCCATGCCGCCGCCCTTTTTCAGTTCGAGCGTCAGCGCCTCGATGTACTGGACGTCGACCATGTCGCCAACGCGCATCTTGTCGAAATTCTTGACGTCGGGCCCAGCCGTCACGATCACCTCGGTGCCCTGCGGCCCCTTCAGCGTGACGTCGCGCGTCGCTTTGTCGATGGCGGTGATCGTCGCCGTGAGCTTGACCGTCTGCGCAACGCCTGCCTTGCCCGGCGCACTGCCGGCCATGACTGCGGTCTGCGCGGTCACAGGGACGGCAAAAGTTACGGCGATTGCGAATCCGATGGGAGCGATGAGTCTGTGCATGGTAGTCCTCATGAGTTGATTGATATGAACCGGGATGCAGCGGCTATTTTACAACCTTGGCCTGCGGGTCATCATCTGCAACGGCGGTAGTTGGTTTACTTTCCGATCGCCATCATTGCCACGAGCACAGGTCCCCAGGCCGTAAGAAGGATGTTGCCTATGGCGTAGGGGACCGTGTAACCCAATGCGGGGACGCTGCTCCCGGCCTCGTCCTGGATCGCGCGAAGCGCGGCAGTGATCGTTCCAGCGCCAGCGCAGGCCCCGAGCACGATGAGCGGGCTCATCTTCAGGACGTAGCGACCGAAGAGGATTCCAATCGTGTGTGGCAGCAGGGCCGAAACGAGGCCTACCATCACCAGGCTGACACCGGTTTTCTGCAGCCCGGCGATGAAGCTCGGACCCGCACTCAGGCCGACCACGCCAATGAACGTGCACAGTCCGACGGTATCGAAGACCCAGATCGCCGGCTCTGGAATGCGGCCGAAGTACGGATACGCCGACCTCAGCCAGCCGAACACCAGCCCCATGATCAAGGCGCCCCCGCTGGCGGTGAGGGTCAACGGGATACCCGCGACGGTGACTGAGAGCAGACCGACGAAACCCCCGAGTACGATGCCGGTCCCGACGAAGACCATGTCCGTCTCCGGAGTCAGGCGGTCGGCATATCCGAGCTCCTTCGCCGACCGGTCGACCTCGGGCTTGGTGCCGATGAGCCGCAGCACGTCGCCGCGATCGATGTGGGTCATGGCGCCGACTGGGATCTCATGGCCGGCTCGCGTCAGCTTGCGCAGGAACACGCCACGGGAGGACTCGAGTCGCGCCAGTTCCGGCATGCTCGTCCCGACCACGGACCGATTCGTGATCACCACATCCAGCGCTTCAATCGGGATGTCGAGCAGGCTCTTGTCGTCGACTTCGGGGCCGATCGTCGCTCCCCGTTCGACGTGCGTCTCCTGGCGGGCGACGACCGCGACCACATCGTCCTGCCGAATGATCGACGCCGGCGTCGACTCTACGAGTTCTCCCCCATGACGTAGCCGCACGATGAAGACCCGCACGTCCTGCGGCAGCGCCTCGATCTGTGCAATGGTCTTGTTCATGATCTCGGGGTTGGTCACGCGGTACGCGCGGATATCGAAGAACCGGGTTCCCGAAACGACTCCGGCCCCCAATGCGGCAGCGCCCGCGATCTCCGCCTGCACCCGCGCTCCTTCCTCGCGCAGGTTGATCCCCATCAGCTTGGGGCCAATCGTGGGAAGGAACCAGACAAGGCTGGCGGTGCCGACGAGATAGGTCACCGCATACGCCACTGGAATGTTGTTCAGCAGCGCAGTTATCTGTTCATCAGGAAGCGCAAGACGCTGAATGGCCTGGCCGGCTGTGCCGATCACCGTCGATTCGGAAAATGCTCCCGCGAGCAGGCCCGCGGCCGTCCCGACGTCGTATCCGAGCAGCTTCGCAAATCCGAATGCGGTAAACAGACACACAACGCACAGCACGACGGTGAGCGCGACCTGGGGGATGGCGTCGCGCCTCAAGCCACGGAAGAATTGCGGACCCACCTTGTAACCCGTCGTAAAGAGGAAGAGATCGAAGAAGATCGTCTTCACGATGGCTGGAACTTTGATATCGAGTTGCCCAACCAGGACGCCGGCCAAGAGCGTCCCGACAACTATCCCGAGGCTGAAGCCTCCGAACTTGACGCGGCCGATCAGGAAGCCGATCGCCAGCGTGAGGAAGATCGCGAGCTCGGGATTGTTGCGCAGTGCCTGAACGAAAAAATCCAACACGGCCGTCCCCCCTGACTGCGATATGTCATTCGAGTTCTTGAGCTCGGCCACCTCCGAGCCACCAGCGACCGCAGGCGCGCTTGTTAGCGCACTACTCAACCATCCTTGCGCAATTTCGCCAGCCAGTATTCCATCTGGCGCCCTGCAGCCTCTCGGCCACCCAGCCCGAACGACAACGCGACGGCGACAGCGACGGCCCCGAACGTAAGCAGGAACGCAAGGTTCACGATGTCGTCGGCGATGCCCATCGCGCGCAGCCCCATGGCAATCACCAGACCGAGGATCGCTACGCGGGCGATGCCGGCGAGGCTCCCCGAGTGCGTCGTGTCGGCACGCTTGATCGCGTTGTGGACGACGTTGGCCAACCAGAATCCGATGGTCAGGATCGTGGCCCCGAGGAGTATGTTGCCGCCAAACTTGATAAACAGCGTGACAACGTCGCGAACTTGAGTGAACTCGAGCCGATTCGCCGCTTCCACGGTAGCGAACAGCATGGCGAAGAACAGGACGAGCATCGACACCAGACGCGATGGTTGCATACCAACGGCGAAGGCGCTTGCAAGCCCCAGTTTCTCGGGCACCGTGTCGAGTCCAATGCCAGCCAACAGGCGCGCAACCAGCCCGGCGGCAAACTTGGCGACGTAGTAGGTGACGGCGAGAATCAACGCGGCGGCGACGATGTTCGGAACCGCCGCCAGGATCTTGCCCAGCATGTCGGTCGCGGGTCGCGATATGGAATCGATATTGAGCACATCCAAGGCGGCAATCAGCGCCGGGACGAAGACCAGGATCAGCACGATGGTGCCGATGACTTGCGAGATCCGCACCGTCGTGTCGAGTCCCATGCGATGCGCGCCCTGGTCGGCGCCGGCTGCGGCGAGGATGTTGGTCACCAGCCCGGCCAGCACCTTGCCGAGCAGCCAACCGACGAAGCCGAGAATAAATGCGGCGAAGGCATTCGGAAGGATGGTCAGCGCCTTGCTCACCATCGCCTTGACCGGCTCAAGCAATCCGCCGAGAGCGTAGGCGTCGAGGATCGCCGGTAGGAATAGCAAAATGACCAGCCAGAAGAGCATGTTGCCGACGCTCTTGCGCATCGGCGCCATGCCGGCGCTGGCGGAAAGCTTTTCGTCGAGGCCGCTGGCATCGAGCACGCGATTGACGATGGCGCGCAACGCGATCGCGGCAAGCCAGGCGACGAGCACGAGAACCGTCCCCGCCACCAGATGCGGTATGTATCCTGCGATCTGTTTGACCAGGACCTCGAACGGGCCGGACGCAAGCACGAGGTCGAGCGAGTTGAACACGCCGATCACGGTTATGAGAATGACCAGCCAAAAAGCGCCGGCGGCGATGCCCGACTCGACGTCGAGCTTGTGCTCGGTGGTCTCGGCGATTTGCGCGTTCAGTCGCGCCGCCCCGAGCAGACGACGGATTCCGCCGCGCACAGTGACCGCCACGATCCAGCCGATGATGAGAATCGCAACCGCGCCGAGAATGCGAGGCAACTGCGTCCCTATCGCGTCGCCGAGCGAACTACCGATTGCAGAGAAGTCCATGTTGCCCCCCCACGAGAAAGCGTCGGAAACGGTTCAACCGCCGAGTCCTCGGCGGCTCGCAGAATTCCGACCAATCTGCCTATCCAAGCCCGTGCGGCCGGGCGTGGCATTACATTTGCGAAAGCGGTCCCTAGCGACAGTTCAAGTCTATCGCCTACTGTGCGCTGGACCGGGGTTTTCGGATCCGCTTCATAACGGACTTGACGGTCGAAGACTCGGGTTGCTTTCCCGGCGCCTCCGACACTGGATTCTTTGCAGCCCGCAAATTCTTGGTGACGCCGACAACAGCTCCAATGGCCGCTCCTGCCGCAGGGCCAACGATCGGCACGGGCATAGCCACCGCAGCACCGATTGCGGCACCCGCGGCGGCATCCTTGACCATGTCGTGCTTCGCTGCTTTCTTGGCCATTGTCGCGGCGCCATCCGCAACCTTCGTTGTGATTGTCTTGGCTTTCGCAGTGGCAATTCTCGCGTCATCGCGATCGACCTTGCCGTCCTTGTTCAGGTCGCTGACTCGCGCGGCGGCTTTCCCGACTTTCTTCGCCGCAGAGTGCGTGGCGGCTGCGACCCGCTGGCCGGCCGATTTGCCCACGGCTCGTATGGTGCGCCGGGGGGAAGGTTTCTTGGTCATTGGTCAACTCCTCGCACAACTTCAAACAAAGGGCGCTAAGAAGCGGTCACAGAGGTGCACCTCGTACCATAGCATTGTGCCTCGCATTGGAACAGTATCCCTGTTTCGTCTGGAGGCATATAGTTTGTCGGCGACCTCCGTTTTGGCGCAATGGGTCAAAGACGAAGCCGCGGCACACGCGTAGGATTAGAATGGTGGCGATTTCGGCAAGTCTTCTACGACCAACGAAGGCTTGCGCTTGAGCGTTCGATGCAGTTATGAAGGAGCGATAGATGAACCAACAACGCGAGCGCGCTGTTGAAGCCGCGCCCCAAGGCTACGCAGGACTTCTCGATGTACTTATCCGTGCCGGGCTCATATTCGCCCTGGCGGCGCTTTGCTTGTTGATCTTTTCGCCATTCCTGACGTTGATGGTATGGGCGCTCATCCTCGCCGTCACCCTTTATCCGCTGCATCGGATGCTGGTTGCGAAGGTTGGAGGCAAGGAGTGGCTCTCGGCGACCATCATAGTCATCCTGGGAATCGTGTTGATCATTGGGCCGACCGCCATCCTGATGAGTTCGCTGGGCGACTCGGTCCATGACTTGGTCGAAAACGTGCAGAACGACACGCTCGAGGTTCCGGCTCCGCCCGATTCCGTGGCAGGCTGGCCGGTCGTTGGCGAGAAGGTCTACGGCCTATGGTCAAGGGCGCACGAGGATCTTCCGGCGCTCGTCAAAAGCATGCAGCCGAAGATCGGTGATCTGGCCAAGTCCGCTCTTGGCTTCGTCGCGAGCATCGGGGGCGGCCTCCTGCAGTTCCTCGCCGCCATCATCGTCGCCGGCATCCTGATGGCCTTCGGCGAATCGGGTGATCGTGGAAGCCTAGCCATCTTCGAGCGCGTCACCGGCACCGCGCGCGGCGCCGAATTTGCGGAGCTTTCGACGGCGACCATACGGGCCGTCGCACAAGGCGTCATCGGCGTCGCGTTCATTCAGGCGATCATCATCGGGCTCTGCCTGCTGGTTGCCGGCATCCCTTGGGCCGGTGTCTTGGCGATGATTGTTCTGGTGCTCGGCATCGCCCAGGTGCCGGCGCTGATCGTAACCTTGCCCGCGATCGGCTACATCTGGTGGCGCGGGGACTACGGTCAGTTCGAGGCGATCGCCTACACGGTGCTGCTCTTTGTGGCCGGGATGACGGACAACATCCTCAAGCCGCTCATGCTCGGTCGGGGCGTCGAGGCGCCGATGCCGGTCATCCTGCTCGGAGCCCTCGGTGGCATGGCGACCGGCGGCATCCTCGGCATGTTCGTCGGCGCCACGCTGCTGGCGCTCGGATACCAAATATTCACCGGTTGGGTCGCGGGCAAACGGAATACAGATACGCCCGCCAAGGAAACCGGAACCGCAGAGCCAAGCTGAAATCGACGATCGCCATTGCGCGGTTAGGCGCGCCGCGCGGATCGTCGAGCGAGGTCGTGACCGCTCAGCGCGGCGTCTGGAGTTGGCCTTGCGGCGTAGCGGGTGGCGCCGTGGGCTGATCAACCACTTCGCGGACCGCAGTCACGAAGTACTCCGTCTCGCCGAAGCATGACGTTGGTAGGAATTTGTGTTGCTGGTAGGACAACACCACCCGTTTCCCGCTGAGGGCATTGATCTTGGCGGTCAGCGCATCGTCACGCACCGTGAAGGCGAATTTTTCCGGAATGGCCCCCGGCATCGTGACCATGGCGATCTCTCCCTCCCACGTCTTGCACAGCCAGCCCTTGGTGGAGAATTTCTGGATATACCCGGCCCGTTCGCCCTCGGAATAGCTCCAACTCAGGGCTAACCAACTCCACGCAAGCGTCAGCAACAAGAGCGCCGCGACGGCGATCAGCACCACGCGCAACGCTCTGGACATCACGCAGCTCTCATTGGATTACGTCTGTTTTTTCCGCCGCGCGAAGAACACGACCAACGCAATTATCACCGCGATCACTACCCACCACATCAGCCCCAGTCCCGACTGCTCGGCGGGAGGCGCCACCTTCGGCGGAGTGGGGGCGGCCGGAGTCGCCGGCGTCGGAGTCGCCGGCGTGGGAGTCGCCGCTGCTACCGTCGTTGGCGCGGGCGCCGCTGCGGGCTCGTCGAGTACCGCCTGCACCTCCTTCTCCGTCAGGACGACAGGCGCTGCGTACGTAATGACCGTTGCCGACAGTTTGTCGCCCTTCTTGAGGTCGGCCACGCGGACCGACTTTCCATCCTTGTAGATACGGATGCCTTTGGTGTCCAGCTCAGCCTGGGTGAACTTGCGCGTGCCATCTGCGGTGCGCACGGTCATCGAAAGAGGCGACGCGCGCAGGACGTCGCCCTCGCGCATTTCGGTGACGAACACCGGCTTGACCGTGGTCGTGGTCGTGACGATCGCCGTCCCTTTCATCCCAGCCTTCAGTTCCGACGCCGCCATCTTCTTGCCGTCGACCGTAAAGCGGAAATCGTCAGGCACCGTGATCTCCTGGGTGCCTTTTTCATCGCGGACGACGAGCTGGTTACCGTCAACCGAGATCACCTCGAAGTTGCGCACATCGGTTGTGGACGTCGTCTGTGCCAAGGGAGCACCCGCGAAGGCGAGCCCCAGCGCTACCATTACAATCACCCCGGACAGCCATCCCGCCTTCGTTCTCATCGTTCGTCTCCTAAGGTTTGCGCGGCGCTCCCACCTGCAGGCGCGCCGCCCCGCGAAACGACCGCTTCGCGATGGTTTCAGCCATCGCGAAGCTTCGCGAGCTGGCAGTAACACGAACTTCGGGCAACAACGAACTTCGTCGCCCAGCCTTTCGAAGGCTGGGCGATTTCGTCTAGTTGTTCACGACCCGGCCCGTTGCCGACAGCGGGCTGCCACCGGATGTCGGGACCACCTTGAGCGTGTAGTCCGTGCCCCACGGAAACGCATCGGCGTTCCAGTTGGTGCACACGTAAACGGTGTTACTCATCCACGGATAGCAGAATCGTGGATCGTTGCTCATGAAGTAACCCGATGGGAAGTTGACCGGACGGTTGCCAGCCTGGTCGACGAACATGTAGCCCGGCGTCATCAGGTTATAGACGATCTTGACCGCGGGCGACGCCCTCCCCGTGACATTCAAGGTCGGCGGATCGAGTGTTACCTGGTTACCCTGGACCGTGACCTTGACGTTGCGGCAGTTAAGAGCGTCGGGATTGCAAACTTGAGCGAAGGCCACCGACGTGAAACCGGCAGCAAGTGCGAAAACGGAAACAGCAGGCAGGAACGCTGATTTCTTCATTTGTTATCTCCGATCAGATACCCCAAAACGCCCATCGACGAAAGGGCGGCCACAGCCAACATTTAGCGCCTTGTGTTCACTGTCGTCAAGGATTGCTCCGACATCCGAGTGCCCGAAAACAGTGCAATGGATTCCTGCGCGCGCGAAGCGACCCACGTCATCTGGCGGAGCGGCCCTGCCCGGCAGGTGCCAGCGCAAGAGTACGCTCCCGCTTCCCTTGTGCTTCTGCGCTGGGTCAAGATTTTGCCGCGACGGACGCCTATACTTGAACTTGTCGGTGACTCCATCGAGGGTCGTAGACTGCAGCCGAGCATTACCCGACACCGCCGCGTCGAGCGAACTGCGAGTCATTCGCGCGGGTGCGCTTCGTCGCGGCGGCGGCTCGTGATTCGACATGCCTACTGAACGGGGAGGGAATATGAATCGTCGCATGATGGTTTTGGCAATGGCCTGCGCGCTGTCCGTGCCCGGAATCGCGCTTGGCGCAAGCAAGGCGGAGGAGCAGGCGGACGTGCGCAAGGCTGGGCAGGACGCGCTCGCCGCGCTCTACAAGGCGCAGCCGTCGGCGCGCAAGGCCGTCGAGTCCGCTGCCGGCTACGCAGCCTTCAGCAACTTCGGCATGAAAATCCTTGTCGCAGGTGGTGGATCGGGCAAGGGCATCGCGGTCAACAACAAGACCAAGGCTATGGCGTACATGAAAATGGCCGAGATACAGGCCGGGCTGGGTTTCGGCGTCAAGAAATTCCAGCTGGTCTGGGTGTTCGACAACGAGGCGGCGCTGAACAATTTCATCAACTCCGGCTGGGAGTTCGGTGCACAGGCGACTGCCGCGGCAAAGGGCAGCGACAAGGGCGCTGCTTACCAGGGGGCCGTTGCGGTGTCGCCGGGGGTCTGGCTCTATCAGCTCACCGACAAAGGGCTCGCGCTCGAACTCACCGCCAAGGGAACCAAGTACTACAAGGACAGCGACTTGAACTGACGCGCGCTCGGCATGCCGGCGGTCGTCCGACGACGCTCGTTTCGTCGGCGGCCGTCGGCGGTCCGGTATTCCTCAAGTCGCCACGAAGAGGACCCACGGCGTCCCGATCAGCAGGAACACCGCCAGGAACGCCAGCGTGACGAAGAAGCCGAGCCTGTACAGCTCGCGCTGCGTGAGGTAGCCGCTCGCCGCGAAGATGATGTTCTGGCTTCCGCCCTGCGGCGTGATCACTGAAAAATAACTGCTT
>CAVSEA010000018.1:0-220275 GCA_963726915.1 uncultured beta proteobacterium | reverse complement strand
CGGCTCGCAAGATGCAGCGCGCCGTCGTGGTCTTGCCGCAGCCGCTCTCGCCGACCAGAGACAGGGTCTCGCCCCGGTTCACGACAAAGTTCACGTCGTCCACGGCCTTCACCTGGCCGACGGTCTTCTGCAGCAGCCCCCTTCGAATCGGGAAATATTTTTTGAGCCCCTTGACCTCGAGAAGCACGGACTTGTCCGAACCGGCGTTGGTGTTCGTCATGTTCGCACTGCCGCTCATGGCTGGTACAGAAAGCAACTTGCCCTTCTTCCTTCGCCGACGGCCTGAAGAACCGGGACCTCGGCGTCGCAGCGGCCGGCCATGGCGGAAACGCAACGCGGATGGAACGGACAGCCCTTCGGCCGATTGAACGGGTGCGGAATCGTTCCGCTGATGGTCGGAAGCTTCAGCCTCGGCACCGAGTCGATGCTTGGAATCGACTGCAGCAGCGCCTTCGTATACGGGTGCTTCGGGTCGTGAAAGATGTCGTCGACCTTGCCCTGCTCGACCACGCGTCCCAGGTACATGACCACCACGTCGTCGGCCATCTCCGCCACCACGCCGAGGTTGTGCGTGATGAGCATGATCGCCATGCCCCGTTCCCGCTGCAGCTTGCGCAACAGATCCAGGATCTGCGCCTGCGTGGTGACGTCCAGCGCCGTCGTCGGCTCGTCGGCGATCAGCAGGCGCGGATCGCAGGAGAGCGCCACCGCGATCATCGCCCGCTGACGGAGCCCGCCGCTCAACTCGAAGGAATATTCGTCGATGCGGCGCTCCGGTTTCGGGATGCCCACGCTGCGCAGCGCTTCGATGCCGCGGTTTCGTGCCTCCTTCTTGCTCACCGCATTGTGCAGAAGGACCGCTTCGGTGAGCTGCGCGCCGATCGTATGCACGGGAGAAAACGAGGTCATGGGCTCCTGAAAGACCAGCCCGATGTCGCCGCCTCGAATCGAACGCATCTCGCGGCCGTTGGCGTTGAGCTTGGTGAGATCGGTTTGCGACCCGTCGGCGCGCGTCAGAATGATCTCGCCATCGACGATGCGACCGGGACGATCGACGATGCGCAGGATCGACTGCGCGGTGACGCTTTTTCCGCAGCCGCTCTCGCCGACGATGCCCAGCGTTTTGCCCGGAGCGACGTCGAACGAAGCGCCGTCGACGGCCAGGGTCGTTCCCTCGTCCTGGAAAAAACTGGTCCGCAAATTCCTGACCGACAGCAGCGGCTTCGTATCGTTCGGCATGTCTAGAGATACGGATCCGCCGCATCGCGTATTCCGTCGCCCATGAAATTGAACGCGAGGACCGCGACGATCACGGCAACGGACGGGTAAAGCAGCCAAGGCGAAATAACCAAGGCCTGGATATTCTGGGCATCCTGCAGCAGGACGCCCCAGCTGATCGCGGGTGGCCGCAAGCCGAGCCCGAGGAAACTCAACGAGGTCTCGCTGATGATGATCGCCGGGATCGCCAGCGTCGTCGCCGCGATGATGTGACTGATGAACGATGGCACCATGTGGCGGAAGATGATCCGCGCCTTGCTGCAACCGAGCAGTTCGGCCGCCATCACGAAATCTTCCCGCTTGAGCGAGATGAAGCGTCCCCGGACGACGCGGGCGAGTTCGGTCCAGCCGATGAGTGAAATGATGATCGTGATCGCAAAGTACACCTGCACCACGCTCCAATCGGCGGGAAGCGCGGCGGCCAGTCCCATCCACAGTGGAATCGTTGGAATCGATCGCAGGATCTCGATGACGCGCTGGATGACCGAATCGATCGCGCCGCCGAAGTAACCCGATATGCCCCCAAGCACGACGCCGAGCAACAAGCTCAGCGCGACGCTGACCAGGCCGATGGTCATCGATGTTCGCGTCGCGAACATGAGCCGGGACCAGAGGTCGCGTCCATGCGAATCGGTTCCCAGCAGGAACAGCGATTCGCTGGTCTTGGCGCCTTCCACCGCGATCAGATGACGATCGGTGGCGATGAAGCCAAACAACAGCCAGGGCTCACCGTGGCCGAAGAACGTGATCGGTATTTTCTTGCTGGTGTCGGGAACGTAGACTCGCTTGAACGTGTTCGGGTCGCGCGTTCCTTTCAATCCGTACACGAAAGGACTGAACCTGCCGTCGTCGATCCAGTGAATCGGTTGCGGTGCCATCAGCGATCGCTGGGCTTCCGATTCCGTCGGGTCGACATAGGCGAAAAAATCGGCGAACAGCGCCACCAGATAGAACGCGACCAGGACAATGGTCCCGCCCACCGCGAGCTTGTGCTTCCTGAAGCGCCACCAGATGAGCTGCCATTGCGTGGCGACGGCGATGCGGTCTTCGGCGACGTCGCCCGCGATCGGCATGACTGCGACTTCGGACATCACTCTCTCCCGAACCGGATTCTGGGATCGATCCACATCAGCAACAGGTCCGAAATGAGCGTGCCGATGACGGTCATCACCCCGAGCAGCAGGATGATGGTGCCGGCGAGGAACATATCCTGGGCGATCAGCGCCTTGAGCAGCAAGGGTCCGACCGTAGGCAGGCTCAGCACGAGCGACACGATGATGCTGCCCGACACGATATAGGGAAGCAGATAGCCGATGGTGCTCACGAACGGATTGAGGGCGACTCGCACCGGATAGCGCATGACCACCAGGTATTCCGAAAGTCCACGGGCGCGCGCCGTCATCACATAGGGCTTCCGCAATTCGTCGAGCAGGTTGGAGCGCATGATGCGGATCAACTGCGCGGTGCCGGCAACGCCGAGGACGATCGCCGGGATCGGCAAGTGCTTGATCAGGTCCCAGACCTTCGCCATGCTCCACGGCGCCTCGATGAAATCGGGCGAGAAGAGGCCGCCCACATTTGCACCGAAGTACGCGAAGCCAACGTACATGACGACCAGCGCCAGCAGGAACCCGGGAATGGCGAGCCCGATGAAACCGATGAAGGTGAACACATAGTCGAGCCAACGAATAGGGGTACACCGCGGAGTAGATGCCAATGGGCAAGGCAATGCCCCAGGTGAATATGATCGCCGCAATGGAAATGACCATGGTCAAGGTAAGCCGGTCGCCGATGACGTCGGACACCGGACGCCCCCATTCCATCGCCATGCCGAAATTGCCCTGCAGGATGAGGCCCATCCACTTGGCGTACTGCACCGT
Source organism: uncultured beta proteobacterium (assembly GCA_963726915.1). Lineage (GTDB taxonomy): Bacteria > Pseudomonadota > Gammaproteobacteria > Burkholderiales > Casimicrobiaceae > PALSA-1003. Next base: position 217,117 of record CAVSEA010000018.1, on the reverse strand, counting down.
GATGGGCTTATCGAGGCCGAGCTGCTCGCGCAGTGCCGCCGCCTCGCCTTCGGAAACCGCGCTGCCCGATGCCGACATCGAGGCAATGTACGAGGTCACGTAATCGCCGGGAGGCAGGTGGATGATCATGAACGACAGCACTGAAATGGCCCAGACCGTCAGCACGGCCAGCATCAAGCGACGAGCGATATAAGCAAGCACGGCAGTGCCTCCCTGCGTAGCGGTCGCCCGTTGCGCTCTGCGGCGCGTGAAGCGACTCCAGCCGCCCGTTCGCAGATCGCGAAGGGGCGGCTGACCTCTTTGCTTACTTGAAGTAGTACGTGATCGGCATCGATGAATGCGGCGTCCGCGCATGCTGTGCGTTCACCGTTCGGTCGGGAACGTTGCCCATGTTGTTCTTCACGATGCGCACACCCATGACGGCCGGTGACTGCCCGACCGTGCCGATGCTCCACATCTGTTCGACGGCGATCCTCCAGATCTCTTTCGCATTGGCGACACGCTTTTCCTCCGACACGCCAAACGCCTCGCGGAAAAGATCCATGGCCCTGAGCATTTCCGGATCTTCCGGCTTCTTGCCTGCAGCGCCCCGCGACGCATACCACTTGGCGTACGCCGTCCCCATGTGGGCTTCGGCCGCGTCCACCGGCAGCGCATGGCGTGGGAAGAGGTAGATCATTTCCGAGCCGTCGTTCGCCCAGGTAATCATCTGGTTTTCGTTGTTGTTGTCGCGCGTGAAGGCGAGATTGCGCTCCAGCTCCTTGACGTCGAGGTCGATGCCGATCTTCTTCCATTGCTGCTTGATCATTTCGCCGATCGCCGTGAACGGAACGAATTGACCGCCTACGGTGACCAGCTCGAGACGCAGGCGCCCCTTCCCGTCGGTGCGCAGGCGATAGCCCTCCGCATCCTTCTTGGTCAGGCCGACCTTGTCGAGCAGCTCATTGGCCTGCTTCACGTCGAGCGTCGCGTATTTCTTGTTCCATTCGGGGCCCGGGGCATAGATCGTATCGGGCGCCGGTGCCACCGATCCGGGGGTTCCCACGCCGAGCCAGAAGGCTTCGTTGAGTTGGTCCCGGTCGATGCCGAGCGAGAGCGCGTGGCGAAAATCCTTGTTTTTCAGGAATTTCGAGATCTCGGGATCGCCTTCGTAGGCATTGCCGATGTGAATCGTCGCGTCCGATCCGTTGAGCGCCGGGTCGAGGTGAACGGTGTAGTTGCCCTTCTTGGCGTTTTCGAGGAAGACCGGCAGCTTGGCCAGTCCCATGTGCCGTTCCTGAACGTCGTATTCGCCGGCAATCGCGCGCAGATTGGCGACTTCGGTGTTCTCGGCCAGCGTCATCGTTATCCGGTCGATGTAGGGAAGCTGGTTGCCCGCGGTGTCCACCGCCCAGAAATACGGATTCCGTTCCATCGACCACGTGGGCGTGTTGATCGGAGACACGGTCTTCCACGGTGTCATCACCGGCAGCTCGTTATTCAGCGCCCAGCTATACCGGTTCTTGAGCAGGGACACCCAGCTATCGAAGCCCATGTCCTTGGCCTTCTTGGTCACCGCCTCTTCCGACGAATACTTGGGCAGGAACTGCTTGAGGTAGTGCGCAGGAGCATAGGCGCCGCCGAAATTCTGGAAGCCGCCGCGCGTCGCAAATCCGGCGCCGATGGAGGTGCTGCCCGCGAGTTGGGAAACGAAGAAGGGATAAGGCTCGGGAAACTCGAAGGCGACCGTGTAGTCGTCGACCTTCTTCATCACCCCGTCTTTGCCGTTGATCTGGAACTCGAAGAAGGGCGTCGGGTTGATGTTCTTGTTGAGATAGATGTCGTTGTACCAGAACATGAAGTCGTTCGCGGTGAACGGCGTGCCGTCGGACCACTTGGAACCCTTGCGCAGGTAGATCGTCGTAGTCTTGCCGTCGTCGCTGACCTTCCAGTCGCGCGCGAGGCTGGGGATGATCTTGGAGCCCGTGTAATCGAAGGTCAGGATCTTGTCGAGCGAAACGATGCGGCCACCGTTCTCGTAGTCGGCCGGTCCGGTGAAGGCTCTGCGCCAGTTGCCGCCGTATTTGCCGATCTCGCGCAGGGGCTTCACCACGAAAAGTTGCGAAGGATCCGGCAAGCGCTTGTCGACCGCGGGCAGCTTTCCTGCCTTCACCTGCTCGGCAAGGATCGGGGCCTCCTTGAAAGTTTTCGGAAAGGCCTTGGCGTCGAGAATAATCTCCGGGCCTTCCAGCTTTCCGATCAACGACGATCCGATCTTTCCGGGCGCCGGCGCTGCCGCCTGGGCGAACGCTGCTCCCGATCCAATCGCAAGGGTGCCGAGGAGTCCAAGCCCCACCAGCACGTGTAACGAGCGCATCAATTTCATTCGATCCTCCAAGTCTTTTAATTTGTTTCGGCAGCCACGCAGCTGGCCACTCGACATCCATCTGGCTGCCACATGTCCCAGCCCACCCCCAACGTAGCGGCGACAAGGAGCACGGTATTGCCTACAAGCTCGGGCATTGTTGCAACATCGCCGTGGCAGATCAAGGCGGCATTGGGCGACATACCCTTGCCACCGTGCCGATCAGGCCCGAGACGGATCTTGACATGGATCCCGGTTTCCCGGGGTGGGCAAACCATGCATCCATCTGCGTGAACGAATGCCGGTGTAGGCGCAGGAGGCTCGATATTCAAGCCCACCGAGTCTGCCTGCGCCGAGTCGTCAACCGCGGCCTGGGCACAATCGTTGCTTTATGGGCTGGAAGGACTCATCGAAGGTGTCGCGAAGTGCGTCGACTCGATGCGCTCCGAAATAGCGCACGAGGGAGTTGTCTGGCCATGACGGATCGACCGCAGTCGCTGGGAGAGGAGATCGCCAACAGCCTGAGCCACGGGTTCGGGTTCGTGGCGGCGCTCGCCTCGGCGCCGATCCTGATCGTGACCACGGCGCAAACCGGCAAGGCGGTGAACGTCATCGGCGCCTTCATCTTCGCCGCAACGATGGTGCTGCTCTACTGCGCATCCACGATCTACCACGCGGTACCGCACCGGCGTGCCAAGGCCATCCTGCGCAAACTCGACCACGGCGCGATTTTCCTGCTGATTGCCGGCACTTACACACCATTTACGCTTGGCGCGCTGAGCGGTCCTTGGGGCTGGACGCTGCTCGGCCTCGTCTGGACCCTCGCCGTCGTCGGCGTGACGCTCAAGGCCTTCGATCGCATCGAGCATCCCGTCGTCTCGCTCGGCCTCTATCTGCTGATGGGATGGCTCTGCGTATTCGCACTCGGCCCGCTGTTCGAACGAGTCCCGTTGCAGGGCCTGCTGCTGCTCGGGGCAGGCGGCATTGCGTACATGGCGGGCGTCGCGTTCTTCGCCACCGACTCGCGCGTGCGTTACGGGCACTTCATCTGGCATCTGTTCGTGCTGACCGGAACCGGCTGCCACTACTTCGCGGTGCTGGGGTACGCAACCTAGGTCCCGTCAGACGGACCGCGACTCCGACAGTCTCCAGGCCGCCGAGTGGAACCCTTGAACCACAAGCGCCGGCGCGTAGAATAGCGTCGCATAGGGTTGGCAGCACCCCTCCGGTTGCTGCGGCAACCCCCTCCAGGCAAGGGAGGTTGTCATGATCACCGCGCTCGCGCCACGGGGCATCGCCATCCTGGTGTCACTGATCTTGTCCGCAGCGGCTGCCGCCGCCCCGGTGCTCGACCTGAGCCGCCCCGGCGTCTCGTTCGGCCGCGACATCCCGGGGGTTGCGAGCGAAGTTCAAGCGGTATTCCTGACCAACGTCGGCGACGCGCCACTCACGATCTCGGGTCTCGTGCTCGGCGGAACCAACCCCACCGACTACCACATTGCCGGCACCTGTAGCGTCCCGTCGACCCTTGCGGTGGGGGCACGATGCCGCGTCGAGATCACTGCGACCATCTCTGGTACGAGTTCGGCGACGTTGACGGTGCAATCGAATTCGTCGCCGCCGGCGACGCCCATATCGTTGAGCGCGGTTTCAATTGCCGGAAACGACATCGCACGAGGCTTATTCGCGACACCGACCTGGATCGATTTCGATCATCAGCCCGTCGGCGTCGCGACGGCGCCGCGGACGATCACCTTGACCAATCCCGAGAGCGTGGTCCTCATATTCGACGGCGTCAGCCTCGTCGGCGAGGAAGCAGCGGATTTCAGGATGACCTCGGATTGCGTGGTCGGCCAGCGATACGCGGCCAACCAGGGCTGCAGCGCCATGATCGTATTCACGCCAGCCGCGAACGGACCGCGTTCGACCGAGATCGCGTTCCTCTTCCATCCCAGCTTCGCAACCCCCGGCTACGTCTTTCCAAGCTATTCCGTCACCGGCGTCGGCGGCGGCGCTGCAGCCCTTGATCTGAACCAGCATGGCTTGACCGGTTCCTGGTACCAGGCCGCGACTGGCGGCCAGGGAATCGAAGTCGAGGTATTCGCGAATCCGTCTTCAGGAACGGGTTCGGCCTTCGTAAGCTGGTTCACCTACGACAACGTCACCGGCGGCGCGGAGCGCCAGCGTTGGTACACGGCGCAAGGGCCGGTGGTGACCGGCCAACCCAGCGCTGCGCTGACGATCTATCAGAACACTGGCGGCAATTTCAATGCGCCGCCGGCTACCAATGCGCAGGCAGTCGGGACCGCAACGCTGAGCTTCGACACGTGTTCAAGCGGTCAGCTGTCATTCGCGTTCACCGATGGTACCGGTCGTGCCGGGACGATTCCGTTGACGCGTTTGACGCAGAACGTGACCTGCTCGACCACGGCGCCGCATCCCACCAATGCGGACTTCGCGCTTTCCGGGAATTGGTTCGGTGGTGCGGCGACGTCCGGGCAGGGATTTACGGCCGAGCTGAACCCGATCTCCGGAGCGTTCTTCGCAGCCTGGTACACCTACATTCCGAACGGGAGCGCCGCGGGCGCGGCTGGACAACGCTGGTACACCGCACAAGGCGCGTTTACGCCGGGTTTGCGGTCGATTCCCGTGACGATCTATGAAACCACCGGCGGGATATTCAATACGCCGACACCAGCGGGCCAGAAAACGGTGGCAGTGGGGACCGGAACGATAGCATTCCAGAGTTGCTCTGCCGCGACGCTCAACTACAGTTTCACCGGCGGAAGCAGCAATGGGCTGGTTGGAACCATCAGCCTGATCCGCGTCGGCCCCATACCGCCAGGATGCACGACGTAAAGCCAACCGCAGCGCGTATTCGCTAATTCCGCTGATGGCGTAGGATGCTGGCTTGCTCGTCAGCGGAGAATGATGTTGGAGCAGGCATTTTGCGCATTGCGGCGCGCCAGACGGGCGGCGGCCATTGCGGTCGCGCTCATCGCACTCATCGCGATTGGCGCGCCGGCCACGGCGCAGGACAACTACCCGAACCGGCCGGTGAAGATCATCGCGCCGCAGGCACCCGGCGGCGGCGTGGATCTGGTGGCGCGCCTCGTCGCCGACAAGCTGCGCGTCGCGATGGGTCAAGCTTCGTCATCGAGAACCAGGCGGGCGCCGGTGGCGCGATCGCCACGCAGATGACCGCTCGCGCGCAACCTGACGGCTACACGCTGATGATCGGTTACGTCGCCACGCACGCCACCAACCCGGCGGTCAAAAACAATCTCGGCTACGACGCGATCAAGGATTTCACGCCCATCGCGATGCTCGGCGGCACGCCCAATCTGCTCGTGGTGGCGCGCGCGGTGCCGGTCAACACGCTGCAGGAATTCGTCGCCTACGCCAAGGCCAACCCGGGCAAGGTCGACTACGGCACCTCGGGCGTGGGCACGCTGAACCACCTGCTGATGGAGCAGTTCAAGCATGCCTCGGGCGTGCCCAGTTCTGGCCGTGCCCTATCGGAGCATCGGCCAGGCGTTCACCGATGCGATGGGCGGGCAGATCCAGGTCGTCTTCCCGGGGCTCGCCGCGGCGCTGCCGCACGTGCGCTCGGGCGCGTTCAAGCCGCTCGCCGTCACCGGCGAAAAACGGCAACCGCTGCTGCCCGACGTGCCGACGTTCAAGGAGTTGGGCTACGAGGGATTCAACGGCCTCACCTGGTACGGCATCGTCGGGCCGGCGAAGCTGCCCGAGGCCATCACCAAAAAGCTCAACGAGGAAATCAACAAGGTGCTCGCCACGCCCGACCTGCGCGACACGTTCAATGCCGAGGCGCTCAACGTGATGCCGATGACGCCACAGCAATTCGGCAAGTACATCGCCGACGAGATCGCGCACTGGACGGCGGTCGCGCGCGCCAGCAAGATCGAAGCCGAATAGCTACGCGATCAGCGCGCGCCATGACCCTCCCGCAGGTTTCCGTCTCGGAGCAGCTCGCGGCGGCTTTCGCCGGCATGCCAGCCTCCCTCCCCGCCGCAGTGGCGGACATGTGCGACGCGGTCCTGATGGATGTTGCCGGCCTGTGCGTGGCCGCGCGCAACACCGACTACCTGCAGGCCGCGCTGCGCGCGACCGCGGAGCCCGGCGTGTGCACGCTCATCGGCCACGCCGGCGGCTTCAACGTCGCCACCGCGGCGCTGTGCAACGGCACCGCCGCGCACGGCGAGGATTACGACGACACCTTCGAAGGCGGACCGGTGCACGCCGGCGTCGTGATCATCCCGGCCATGCTCGCGACGGCCGAGCAGCACCAGCTCGCGGGCAGCGACCTCGCGCGCGGCATCGCCGTGGGTTGCGAAGTCATGTGCCGCCTGTGCCTGGTGGCGCCCAAGCGCGTGCACAAGGCGGGGTTTCATCCGACCGCGGTGTTCGGCGCGCTCGGCGCGGCGGCGGGCGTGGCCACGCGCTGCGCCTCGACAACACGCAATGGTTCAACGCGCTGGGCATCGCCGGCAGCATGGCCTCGGGCATCATCGAATACCTGGCCGAAGGCGCCTGGACCAAGCGCATGCATCCGGGCTGGGCGGCGCAGGCGGGCTATCGCGCCGCGCGCATGGCGCAGGCGGGCTTCACCGGTCCGCGCACGCTGTTCGACGGCGAGCACGGTTTCTTTCATGCCTTCGCCAACAGCGACGGCTGCGACTTCACCGCCATGCTCGACGGCGCGGGCAAGCGCTGGCTTGCCGCCGACATCGCCTTCAAGCCCTACGCCTGCGGCACGATGGCGCATCCTTACATCGACTGCGCGCGCAAGCTCGTCGCCGAAGGGGTGAAGCCCGACGAGGTGGCCGCGATCGAATGCAAGACGGCCGAGGGCATCGTGCACCGCCTGTGGGAGCCGCTGGCGGCCAAGCAGAATCCACCCAACGGCTACGCCGCCAAGTTCAGCATTCCCTACGCCATCGCCGTCGGCATGTTGCGCGGCGATGCCGGCCTGATCGACTACGAAGAAGCCGTCGTGCACGACCCCGCGGTGCGCGCGCTTGCCGGCAAGGTGCGCTACGTCGTCGACCCCGACAATCCGTACCCGCGGCAGTTCACCGGCCACGTGCGCGTCACGCTAGTCACCGGCGAAGTGCGCGAGGCGGCGCAGGGACACTTTCGCGGCGGACGCGAAGAGCCGATGTCGGCCGCAGCGCTCGAGGCGAAGTTCGTCGCCAATTGCGCGTACGGCGGCTGGACCGCGGAACGCACGCAAAGCGCCCTCGCCGTCCTGCGTGCGCTGCGCGCCATGCCGCGCGTCGACCTCGGCGCGTTGCGCGGCTAGCGGCGAGCCGTGGACAGCGCTCCGCTCAAAGGCAAGGTCGCGCTGGTCACCGGCGCGGGCCGCAACATCGGGCGCGCCATCGCACTGGCGCTCGCCGATGCCGGGGCGAAAGTCGCCGTCAACGTGCGCACGAGTCGCGACGAAGGCCAGGCCGTGGCGAGCGAGATCGCCGGCCGCGGCGGCGAGGCCCTGCTGGTTGCCGCCGACGTCACGCAGCGCGCCGACGTTGACGCGATGATCGCGGCGATCGCGAAGCAATTCGGGCGGCTCGACATCGTCGTCAACAATGCCGCGATACGTCACGAGGCCGCCTTCGCCGATCTGCCCTTCGCCGATTGGCGTGCCGCGCAGGCGGTCTGCGTCGACGGCGCCTTCCATTGCATCCAGGCCGCGTTGCCGCTGCTGCGCGAAAGCGACGCCGGCGCCGTCATCAACATCGGCGGCCTGACAGCGCACACCGGCGCCTCGAAACGCGCGCACGTCGTGACCGCCAAGGCGGCGCTGGGCGGCCTGACCCGCGCGCTGGCGCACGAGCTCGCGGCATTCGGCATCACCGTCAATTGCGTCGCGCCCGGGCTGGTCGATACCGTACGCAAGAGTGCGAGCGCGTCGCCAAGACCCGAGCATCACGCCATGAACAAGACCTTGCTCGGCCGGCGCGGCCACCCCGAAGAAATCGCCAATGCCGTCGTCTGGCTGGCCGGCCCCGGCGGACGCTACATCACCGGCCAGACGCTGCACGTCAACGGCGGCGCATTTCTGGCAGGTTGATCGACGCAACATTCCGCAACACGTTGAATCCGCGGCGCCTGCCGCAGGGCGCGCAGGCCTGATCGCGCACTTGTAGCCAACGAAGCGTTTCGGTCAACCGGGTTGGCATGGCGCTTGCGTCATCCGGGGCATGGCCGACAAACCGCCTCTCAGAAAAGCGCTGGCTCTCGAGCCCGCCGATGCCCCGACGCTCGGCGGCGATGGCGCTCGCAACAACGGCAACGAGTCCGCCGCCAATGCAAACAAGCGCGACCTTCACATCACGACCTCGGACGAGTTTCTCGCCAAGGCGGCGAAGGAGTACCAGCAAGGCACGATCGACCAGGCATTGTGGCGGCGTGCTGCGGACCAGGGCGGAAACGACGCGTCGCTGGTGATTGCCGCTTACCTGCGCTCGCGCGCGACAGCCCTGAAACAGCTGCACAGGAAAGAGGAGCGCTCGGCCATCCAGGCGCGCGGGGCCGCCAAGACACGCGACGCCAGCGATGCGAAGGACGAGTCGAAGCCAAGTGGCGAAATCGCATCCACCGTGTTCCGCGGCGACCGTCCGCCAACATCGAAACCGAAGCGCTGGCCAGTCATTGGGGCCGTCGCAGCGCTCGCCGTCGTCGCCGCCATCGCCTACAAATTCATGTCGCCGGAAGAGGTCGAATCGGCGCGCACGCCGACCGTGACCGCTGCCTCGAAGCCTGCCGACGCCCCCGCGCAACCCGGCGCCAACAGCGGCGACGCGGACCCCGGCGATCTGAGTACGCCCTTCCCGGTACGGATTCAGCAGCTCAAGGATGTCGGCAAATGGAACGTGCTCGTGCTCTACGCCACGGAATGGACGCGGCGGGAGCCACAAAATGCAATTGCGTGGGCGGAGCTGGGCGCCGGCTTTGCCAAGCTGCATCAATACAATGAGGCGATCGAAGCCGCCACCAAGGCTACACAGCTTGCGCCGCAGGATCCGTTCACCTGGCGCAACCTCGGTTATATCAACTTGACGGTGGATCGCCTGCCTGAGGCGGGGCTTGCGTTCGCCAAGGCGTTGGCATTGCGCCCGGACGACCCGGGCGCGCGCTGCGGCGCGGCAGCGGTCGCATTGCGACAGACGCGGCCGAAAGATGCGGATGGTGCCACCAAGCAGGTCAAGCCCGCCGACGGCAGTTGCAGTTAGTACTACGCAGCCCTCAGCGCATCGACGATCTTGAGCCGCGCAGCGCGCGCTGCCGGCAGGAAGCCGCCGATGAATCCCATGACGAGGGCAAAGGCCAGCGCGGACAGGACGATGTCCGGCGTGAGCGCGAAGCGAAAGGCGATCTCGGCGAAGGTCTGGAAGTTGGTGGTCGAGATCGAAAGCGTCTGCATGAACGCGGCGCAAACGAGCCCGATCACGCCACCCAGCAGTCCCAGCAGCAGCGATTCGCCCAGGAATGCGATCAGGATCGAGCCGCGCGAGAATCCCAGCGCGCGCAGCGTGCCGATCTCCGCGGTGCGGCTGGCGACGCTCGCATACATGGTGATCATCGCGCCGATGATCGCGCCGATGGAAAAGATGATCGAGATCGTCGTGCCGAGATAGAAGATGAATCGCGCCAGCGACTCGGACTGGTCGGCGTAGAAGCGCGTTTCGCGCTTGGCCTCGAGCGTCAGGCGCGGATCGGACTCGATCACTTCCTTCACCGCGTCGAAGCGTTCGGGGTCGGCAAGCCTGAACAGCAGCGCCGAAAACCCGACGCGCCGGAACGCCTGCAGGAACTGTTCAGCGTCGCCCCAGATCTCGGAATCGAAACCGGTGCGCTCGGCGTCGAACACGCCGACCACGGTCCAGTCGCGCGAGGCGAAGCGCAGCGTCTCGCCCACGCCCGCGCCGCGAAAGCCGTCGGCGATCGCTCGCCCGGTGATCACCTCGGACGTGCCGGGCTGGAACATCCGCCCCTCGACGATCTTCACGTTGCGGCCGCAATGCCAGCGCGGTCGGCGCGATGCCGCGAATCACGACGTTCGAAGCCTTGCCCGACACGCGCTTGGGCAGGTTGATCAGCACGACAGGCTCTTTCGAAATCAGCCGCTCGCCCGAGAGCCCGATCGCGATGTCGGGCAGGCTTTCGACGATGCCCGCCTGGCGGCGGTCGATGCCGCTTTGCACTTCGGTCTGCGCGCCGCGGCGGATGACGATCATGTTGTCGTCCTGGCCGGTGGCGACCAGCGTCGCCTTCAGTCCGGCCGAGAGCATCAGCACGGTCGCGAAGACGTAAACGACCAAGGCCATGCCGCCGGCGGTCAGGACGGTGGTGAGCCGGCGCGCGACGAGGTTGCGCACGATGTAGGTGAATGGAATGGTCATCACACCACCGCGCGCAGGCCGTCGACGATGCGGATGCGTGCCGCGCGCCACGCCGGCAGCGCGGCCGCGACCAGTCCGACCAGTGCCGCTGCGCCGAGCTGGAGCGCCATGGTCGTGTCGCTGATGATGAAGATCGGGAACAGCGTCCCGGTCAGCCCGCGAAAGGCATTGGCCAGCGGAAAAGTCAGCGCGATGCCGGCGACGCCGCCGACCAGCGCGATCAACATCGACTCGGCGAAAATCAGCAGCGCAACGAAGCCGGCGCCGAATCCCAGCGCCTTCAGCGTGGCGTACTCGGCGCTGCGTTCGCGCGCAGTCATCGCCATGGTGTTGGCCATTACCGCCATGATGATGACGATGACGACGAAGGACACCGCCTGGATCGCCAGCAGGATAGCCTCCGACATCGACACGAAGCCCAGCGCGAACGCGTTCTCGGTCTCGGTCAGCGTCTCGGCCAGCGAATTGGCGAAAGTCGCGTCGATCGCCTGCGACACTTCCGCTGCCGAGTCGGGATTGCGCAGTTCGACGATGAATACGCCGGTCTGGTCGGCGCGCCGGGGGTAGCGCTTCTTGACGATTTCGTTGAGGTAGTCCCAATGGAAGAACATCTGCGTTTCCACCGTCGACGGCTCCTTGCCGTCGTAGATGCCGCGCAGGTTGAAGGTCCACGTGCCCGAATAGATCGTGCCACGCAGCGGAATCTGGTCGCCGACTTTCCAGCCGAACTGGTCGGCGAGCTTGCGTCCGACGATCGCGCCCTGGCGGTCGGTGACAAAGGCCTTCATTTCCTCCGGCGAGAGCACGAACTCCGGGTAGATCGCGAGATAGCTCGTCGGATCGATTCCGAATTGCGGAAAGAAATTTCGCTCGCTGACGTAGACGCCGCCGAACCAGTTGGCCCACGACACCGCCGTCACCCCCGGCACCTGGCGGATTTTCTGCGCATAGGTGAGCGGGAGCGAGAACGCCAGCGACACCGAGCTGCGCGTGATCAGTCGAGCGCTCGAACTCGCATTCGCGCCCGCGTACCAGGCGTCGACGATTGTACGCAACAAGCCAAATGCAGTAATCGCGACAACGATGCCGACAATGGTCAGGATCGTGCGCAGGCGGTGACGCAGGGCGTTGCGCAGGACGAGGCGGACGAAATACACGACGACGCGGCGGCGAAGGTGGAGCGGAAGACTGAGCTTAACCCATCCTCGGGGCTGTGCGCGGACGGATTTCCCGGGGTGCGGCATGGAACTTGCTGAAATGCAGGTGGAGCCGGCCACGGGGCCTGTGGAAGTCCTCGCTGCCGGCATCGACGAACCTACTGAACGAGGTGCAGCCGTGCGCTCAGTCGCCCTGAACCGTCACATGATGCCGTTTGCGCTTGCGCTAGTCGCCGGCGCGCTGTTCGCTCCCACGCCCGCGCATGGGCTCGCGCTGGGGGACGTTACGTCGCTATCGTCGCTTGGGCAGCCGCTGCGCGTCACGATCCCGGTGACGCTTGCCGGCGCCGAGACGCTACACGTTGCCTGCGTCAAACTTGTCGCCGACAACAATGGCGGTTCGATGCCGCAAATAGTGACGGCAAGGGTCAGTCTCGAACAGTCGGCGAGCGGCACCCGGTTGACGATCACCACGCCGACCTCGGTCAGCGAGCCGGCACTGCGTCTCGCGGTCCAGACCGGATGCGGCAGCACCACGCGTCGCGATTACGTATTGCTGCTCGACCCGCCAGGCAGCGAATCTCCGACCATGGTTGCCGCCGCGGAGCCGGATGAGGCACCCTGGCTGCGCCGCCAGCGCAAGGAGGCGGTCGTCGCCTCGGCCACGCCACGACAAAGCGTCCGCGTCGCCTCGCCCTTGCCACCAACGACCTGGGGCACACCGGTGCCTACTGCCGACACGGTCGCCGAAGCGCGCCCGAAGGCGGTGGAGCAGATCGCTCCCGAGGTCAAACCTGCGGCTGCGGTCGCCTATGTTGCGCCTGCCGCGCCGCGCGAACTCACCACCGTGTCTACCAGCTCGGGTGTCGGCAGCTTCATTTCCGAAGCCGCAGCGGCGTCGTTGCCGCCGCGCACCGCGACACCGCGCACGTTGTCGGCGCAGTCGTTACCGCAACCGCAGCAACTCACATGGCGCGCGCAGTCCCAGCCGCCGGCGCTGACCATCTGGCAGCAGATGTGGCCGTACACGGTCGCCATCTTCGCCACGATCACGCTCGCGCTGGTCGCCTTCGTCGCGCATCGCCGGCATGCCATCACCACCTCGTGGATGGACCCGAAGGCGCGCACTTCGCTCCAGGGCGAGACACAGGCAGGCGCCCAGCAGGTCACCTTCGCGCATTTCGGTGCGATGACCGAACCCGCGGCGACGAAGCCCCGCACAGCGCTGAAGCTGCCGCCGATCCCCGAGCGTTCGGCGGAAGTGAGCGAACTCGATACGCTGTTGCAGGACATCCAGGCGGACATGATCGACGAACGCTCGGTCAAGGATGCATGGAAGGCGGCCGCCGGCGACTCGCCGACGGACATGGGTACGGACTCGATACTCAGGGCCATCGCCGCCGCCGAACGCGACCTCCAGATCGGCGCACCCGAACCCGCGCAGGTCGCGATGGACACAGCGCTCGACAAGGATCTGATGACGATTCCCAACGTTTCGAGGAAGGCACGGCGCGGATGACGCGCGGGAAGGCATCGCTGCCGCGCGCCCGCTGCGTGTCACTGTCTAATCGGCGAGCACACCTTTTTCGAGGTGCACCACGCGCCGCGCCTTCTCCGCCGCCTTGGGATCGTGCGTCACCATCAGCACCGTCTTCCCCAGTTCACGGTTGAGGCGATCCAGCAGGCCGAGGATCTCCTCGCCGGTGGTGCGATCGAGATCGCCCGTCGGTTCGTCGGCGACGATCAGCGTCGGATCGGTGATGAGCGCGCGCGCAATGGCGACGCGCTGCTGCTGCCCGCCGGACAGTTCGTTGGGGTAGTGGTCCGCGCGGTCGCTCAGCCCCACCATCGACATGACCATCGTCACCCGTTCGCGCCGTTCGCGCCGCGACAATGACGCCAGCAGCAGCGGCAGCTCGACGTTTTCGAACGCGGTCAGCACCGGCATCAGGTTGTAGAACTGAAAGATGAATCCGACGTGCGTCGCGCGCCAGCGCGCGAGATCGGCATCAGACAGCCGCGCGATGTCGACACCTTCGACCTTGATCGTCCCGCCGGACGGTTTGTCGATGCCCGCGATCAGGTTCAGCAGCGTGCTCTTGCCCGATCCGGAAGGACCCATCAACGCCACGAAGTCTCCGAGCCGGACATCGAGGTCGATGTCGACCAGGACCGGGATGATCTGGCCTCCGCGCTGGTAATACTTGGAGAGCTTGCGAATCTCGACCAATACCGTGTTCGTCACGGCGGCCGGATTCGGGGGTGTCATTCCTCCATCCGCGGCGGGACTCGTCGTGGCCGAGTCCGCCCTCATTTCGGCGCGAGCTTGACCAGCGCGCCGTCCCGCAGGTCGTCCGCGGGTTTGAGCACCGCCTTCTCGCCCGGCTTGACGCTACCGCCGATGGCGGTCAGTTCGCCGATCTTGTTGCCCGCGGTCACCGCGACGACGGCAGCCTTGCCGTCGCGGACGAGAACGACCGCGGTCTTGCCATCGCGCTGCGCCAACGCATCTGCGTTGACGGCGGTCATCGGCTTTTGCTGCTCCGCCGTCACCGCCTGCGACAGAAACGACACTTTGGCGCTCATCTCGGGCAGCACGCGCGGATCGATCGTCTCGAAGCGCACCTTGGTCATCACCGTCGCCTTGGCGCGATCGACCGTCGGCACGATGCGCGACACGGTGCCGCGAAAGCGCGCGTCGGGAAGCGCGTCGAGCGTGATCTCGGCCGGCTGGCCGACGCTGATCTTCGACAGGCTCGATTCGGACACGTCCGCCTCGACTTCGAGCGTGCTCATGTCGGCCATGGTGACGACCGCGCCTTTGGAATCGGCCGCCGAAGAAAATGGCGTGACCATGTCGCCGACATTCGCGCTCTTGGACAGGATGATGCCGTCGAAGGGTGCGCGGATATGCGTGTAGTCGACCGCGACCTGCGCGTTGCGAGCGTTCGCCTGCGCGACGGCGACACCGGCCCTGGCGCTCGCGATGCCGGCGACGGCGCGGTCGGCGCGCGCCTTGGCCTGGTCGAGCGCGGCGGGCGAGACGAACTTCTGCTTGAGCAGGTCCTGCGTGCGGTTCAGCGACGCCGTGGCATCGCGATTCTCCGCTTCGGCCTGCTCGACGGCGGCGCGCGCGACCGTGATGCTGGCGTTTGCACTTTCGAGCTGCGCCGTAAGGTCGCGGCCGTCGAGGCGCGCGATGACGTCGCCGGCCTTGACGCGAGAACCCTCGGTGACACCGAGCCACTCGAGCCGGCCCGAAGCCTTCGACGAAATCGCCGCCTTGCGCTGCGCCACGACGTAGCCGCTCGAATTGAGCACGACGAACTGCTGCGACGGATACACCGTGACGATCGGCGTGGTCTGCACCGAGGTCGATCGCGGACTGAACGCGTACCACGCGGCGCCGGCGGCGGCGAGAACGACCAGCGCCGCGAGCCACCACCACCGGCGGCGACGGCGCGTCGCGATGGGTGCCAGCGAGCGGTCGATGCGCAGCTTGGACAGGTCGTCAGCAGACACGATGGCGTTGTGCGTTCATGGGCACTCGAAGTATACCGTCGCTACGGCATCAACCGGTCTCGATCGTCGGTGTCTGGATCGAATCGCTCTGTCCACGGCGGCCTTCCGCCCACGCGCGCGCGGTGAGGATGACCAGCCCGATGCCGATCGAGCCGATCCCGAGCCACTCCGTCGCGGTGATGCGCTCGCCGAACACCAGCATCGACGACACGATCGCGATGACGGGAATGGCAAACATGTTGAGCGACGCCGTTCCAGCGGGAAGCACCCCGAGCACGGCGGCCCAGAGAATGAAGCCGATGCCCGTCGCAATGAGGCCCGCGTAAATTACCGTGCCGACGTAGACGACACTCCATTGTGCGGAAGGCATCGAGAATGCGACCGGAATCAGCAGCAACGGAATCACACCCACCGCCATCTGCCAGGTGATGAGGTTGAGCATATCGAGTCGATGACGCCGCTGAAAATATCGGGTGGCGACGGTGCCCGCGGCCCAGCCAAATCCGGACAGCGTCGCCCACAGCTTGGGCGCGAGTTCGCCCTCCCAGTGCCAGGGTTCGACGACGATCAGCATGCCGACCAGCGCGAAGACAACCGCAAGCCACTGCGTGCCGCGCACGCGCTCGTGCAGCACCGGCCACGCCATCATCATGGTCCAGAACGGCATGGTGAAAACGAGCACCGACGTTCGTCCTGCACCGCCGCCCGCCAACGCCATCGTCGTCGCGGTGAAATTGACCGTAGTCTGGAAAAAGCCGGTGACGATGACGGCGATCCACGAGCGCGGCCAGAACGGGCGCCCTTCCCACAGCATCGCCGCGAATAGAAATGCGACGGCGACCAGAATGCGGTCGACGTTGTAGACCGCCGGATGCGCGTAGCGCAGGCCGTACTTCATGGCCAGCCAGTTCATGCCCCAGATCAGCGTCAGGAACACGAGCGCGACATACGCGCCGCGGCGCGAGCGGATCGCGATCTGCCGCGTCACAGTGCGGCCAGGAACGGCTCGATTGCTTCGGCTACCGCGTCGGGGCGATCCAGATGCAGCATGTGTCCCGCCTCGTCGACGACGACCAGCCGACCCTGCGGCACGTGCGCGATGCGCGCGCGAATGCTGGCGAGGCCGTCGGTCGCGGCTTCGCCCTCGGGATACGCGCTCAACCACTTGAGGATGAAAGATTCCGCCGCGGCGACCCACAGCACCGGCGCGGTGATCTGCTTCCACATGGCGACCGCTTCCTCAATCCGGTACACCGTCGGCGTGGGGAGCTTGTGTCGCGGATCCGAATCCAGGCGCGCACTGCCGTCGGGTTGCTCCTTCGCCCAATGGCCCGCGAGAAATTCCGCCCGGTCGCGCGACAGGCGGGGATTCTTCTTCTGCAATTGATCGGCCACTGCGGCGAGGTCCGCGTAGGGCCGGAACGCGGGCGGTTGCCGCACTGCGTCGAGCCACTTGGCGTATTTGGCCGGCGCCCGCGCCGACGACTCGGCCGGAATGCCGAAACCCTCGAGCGACACAACGCGCGCGACGCGCTGCGGCCGCGCGCCGGCGTACAGCATGACGGCGTTGCCGCCGAGGCTGTGCCCGACCAGGCGCGCGGGCTCGTCCCCGACGAAGTGGTCGAGCAGCGCGTCGAGGTCCGCCAGATAATCAGGGAACCAGTACCCGTCCGAGCACCACTCGCTCAGGCCAAAGCCGCGCCAGTCCGGCGCCAAGACATGCCAATCGCGCTTCAGCGCATCGACCAGAAACTGGAAGGATGCACCGACGTCCATCCAGCCGTGCAGCATGAACACGGTCGGCGCGCTCGCGTCGCCCCAGCTTCGTACGTGGTAACGCAGGCCGCGGATCGCGACGAATTGCGACGTCGAAGTCTTCAATGACTCATTTCTTCTTGCACAGGAAGAAGCCGTCCTGCCAGCCGGTCCGATATTGGCCGTCGGTCCTGAAACGGGCGGCGTCTTTCTGCTCGGTGACGCCTACGCTTGCGCAACCGTCGGTGTAGCCTTGCCGATACGGCAATGGAAAGCCCTGCAGGTTCACGTTCGACGGCGGATTGGGATGCGTGGTCGGCGGCGTCTGCGGCTTGGGTGGTGGCGCCGGGGGCGCTGGCGCGGGGGGCGCGACGGGAGCGGTCTCCGGCGGCGGTGGCGGCGAGACAGGCTGGGTGCTGCATGCCGCCAACAGCAGCGCCGCCCACAGCAGAACGGGTGCAACGGCGGTGCGGACAAAGGCGTTCGGGAAGTTCGACATCATCCTGGGCAGCGGTGCAAAACGAGTAAAATTGTAACCCATGAGCACGCCCCGCTCCGCCGCTGCGATCCCGTCCGCCGCTTCGCCTGAAGCTTCATCCGCGGGTTCGTCGGCAGTGTCGTCGGCGGTGTCGTATGTCCATCTTCGCCTCCACAGCGAGTATTCCATCGTCGACGGCATGGTGCGCATCGACGATGCCGTGGCCGCTGCCGGCGCCGCCCGGATGCCGGCGCTGGCGCTCACCGACCTGTCGAACGTATTCGGCATGGTCAAGTTCTACAAGGCTGCGCGTGCCCGCGGCATCAAGCCGATCGTCGGTTGCGACGTGTGGATCACGCACGAAGCCGAGCGGGACGCCCCGCGCCGTCTGCTGCTGCTGTGCCAATCGCGCGAAGGCTATCTCAAGCTCGCCGACTGGCTCACGCGCGCCTATCGTACCAACCAGCATCGCGGCCGCCCCGAGCTGCGGCGCGAATGGTTTGCCGAAGGCACGACGGGACTGATCGCCTTGTCGGGATTCGCCGGCGGCGACGTCGGCCAGGCCCTGCTCCAGGGCGACGGCAACGCCGCCGCCAGTGCGGCGCGGGCATGGGCAAAATTGTTTCCCGATCGCTACTATCTCGAGGTGCAGCGCGCGGGACACGGCGACGATCGCGCGCTGACCACGGCGACAGTCAAGCTGGCCGGCGACCTGGACCTGCCGGTGGTCGCGACGCACCCGGTGCAGTTCGTCACGGCCGAGGAGTTCCGCGCGCACGAGGCGCGGGTGTGCATCGCCGAAGGGCACGTGCTGTCCGATTCGCGTCGGCCACGGTTGTTCACGCCGGAGCAATACTTCACGACGCAGGCCGAGATGAACCTGCGCTTCGCCGATCTGCCCGGAGCGCTCGCCAACAGCGTCGCCATCGCGCAGCGCTGCAACCTGACCGTTCCGCTCGGCAAGAACTACCTGCCCGACTTCCCCACGCCGGCGGGCGTCACCATCGAGCAGCATCTGAAGGACGAGGCGGCGGCGGGGCTCGAGCGCCGGCTCGCGGCGCTGTTTCCCGAGGCATCCGAACGCGATGCCAAGCGCGCGGACTACGTCGCGCGACTTGCGTTCGAAGTGAAGACGATCGTGCAGATGGGTTATGCCGGTTACTTCCTGATCGTCGCCGATTTCATCAACTGGGCCAAGCGCAACGGCGTTCCGGTGGGACCCGGACGCGGGTCCGGCGCGGGCTCGCTGGTCGCGTACAGCCTGGGCATCACCGACCTCGATCCATTGCGCTACACGCTGCTGTTCGAGCGCTTCCTCAATCCCGAGCGGGTGTCGATGCCGGACTTCGACATCGACTTCTGCCAGGACGGGCGCGACCGCGTGATCGAGTACGTCAAGCAGAAATACGGCGCCGAGTCGGTGTCGCAGATCGCCACCTTCGGCACGATGGCGGCGCGCGCGGTCGTGCGCGATGTCGGCCGCGTGCTCGACCTGCCCTACAGCTTCTGCGACGGCATCGCCAAGCTGATTCCGTTCCAACCCGGACGCACGGTGCTGCTGCGGCGGCGCACCGGCGAAGTGGCGCCCAACACCGTTCACGCGCGCGACGTCGAGCCGCTGCTCAACGAACGCGAAGCCGCCGAAGAGGAAGTGCGCGAACTGCTGGCGCTGGCGGAGCAGCTCGAAGGCCTGCCGCGCAATGTCGGCATGCACGCCGGCGGCGTGTTGATCGCGCCGGGCAAGCTCACCGATTTCTGTCCGCTCTATACGCAGCCGGGCGCCGACGCGCCGGTGTCGCAGTTCGACAAGGACGATGTCGAACAAGTGGGCCTGGTCAAGTTCGACTTTCTCGGACTGACCACGCTGACCATTCTCGATTGGACCTTGCGCTACGTCCGCCGGCTCGATCCGGCATCGACGGTTGCGCTGGAGACCATTCCGCTCGACGATCGCGCCGCGTACGCCATTTTCCGGACCGACGCGACCGGCGTGTTCCAGTTCGAATCACGCGGCATGCGCGACCTGCTGCAGCAGGCGCCGCCGAAGAAGTTCGAGGATGTCGTCGCGCTGGTCGCGCTGTTCCGCCCGGGACCGATGGAGCTCATTCCCGATTACGTGCGCCGCAAGCAGGGCAGCGAGCGTGTCGACTACGTCGATCCGCGGCTCGAGCCGATCCTGTCGCCCACCTACGGCGTGATGGTGTACCAGGAACAGGTGATGCAGATCGCGCAGGAGATCGGCGGTTACACGCTCGGCGCCGCCGACCTCTTGCGCCGCGCGATGGGCAAGAAGCTTCCCGATGAAATGGCGAAGCATCGCCAGGGCTTCACCTCGGGCGCAGTGGAGCGCGGCCTGTCCTCGTCGAAGGCGACGCTGCTGTTCGACCTGATGGAAAAATTCGCCGGCTACGGCTTCAACAAGTCGCACGCCGCGGCCTACGCGCTGATCGCGTATCAGACCGCGTATTTCAAGGCGCACCATCCGGCGCCATTCATGGCGGCGAACCTGTCGCTGGTCATGGACGACACCGACAAAGTGCGGCACTTCCGCGACAACGCGCTGGCGATGGGTCTCACTGTGCTGCCGCCCGACGTCAACGCGTCGAACTACCGCTTCGAGCCGGTCGACGCCGCGACGATCCGTTATGGCCTGGGCGGGATCAAGGGCACCGGGCAATCTGCCGTCGAAGCCATCGCCGCGGCACGCGAAGCAGGCGGCCCATTCCGCGACCTGTTCGATTTCTGCCGTCGCGTCGACACGCGCGCGGTCAATCGCCGCGCGATCGAGGCGCTGATCCGCGCCGGCGCCTTCGACGCGATCGATCCGCGACGCGCGAGCCTGATCGCGTCGGTCGGACCGGCGATCGACGACGCCGAGCGCGCCGAGCGTGCGGCGTCGCAGGTCTCGCTGTTCGGAGAGGACTCGGGCCAGGGTTCCGCCACCGGTCCCGCGCTGACCATCGCCCGCGACTGGAGCGACGGCGAGCGCCTCGTCCACGAAAAGGCGAGCCTTGGCTTTTACCTTTCGGGGCATCCCTATCATGCGGTGGCGTCGGAGCTGTCGCGCCTGGTGCAGCAACGCCTCGGCGCCCTGCAGCCGACCACGCTGCCAGTGCGCATCGCCGGTGTCGTCGCCGCCATGCGCACGCAAACGTCGCGTCGCGGCAAGATGGCCTTCATCACGCTCGACGACGGCAAGGACCAGGCGGAGATCGCGGTGTTCAACGAGACCTTCGACGCGTATCGCCATTTGCTGCGCGACGATGCGCTGCTGGTCGCCGAAGTGAAGATCGCGCAGCGCATGGGCGAGGAAGGTCAGACGCCCGGCCTTCGCGTCGTCGCCGAGGCGATCTACGACCTCGCCGGCGCGCGCAAGAAATGGGCGCGCGCGCTGAAGCTTGCGTGCAACGGTGGCAGCTCCGCGGAGCAGCTGCTGCATTTGATCGAGCCATTCAGGAGCGGCACCTGCCCGGTGACGATCAACTATCGCAATGCGGTGGCCGGCGGCGAAATCCAGCTGGGCGACGCGTGGCGTGTCAACCTCGACGATCACCTGCTCGGCGGGTTGCGCGAGTGGCTCGAGCCGCAGAACGTGGAGGTTGTCTACTAGCAGGCTGTTATTGCGAGCGTATGGTTCGCGACCCAGACGTGATGTGGCAGCCAGCGTCGGATCGTCGTTAGTCTCAGCATTCTTCGATCGCCCACAACCGGCCAGCTGCTGAAGCGGGCATAATTCCCGACCAAGGAGGCGCAATGAATACTCGCCGAAAACTTCTCCTTGCGCTCGGATCGTGCGCGCTCGCGTTGGCGCCGCCGCCCGGCGCTTTCGGGCAGCAGCCGGGCAAGGTCTGGCGCATCGGCTTTCTGAGCGTGCGTCAGGAACCGGACTTGCACGCCGCATTCGCGCGAAGGATGAGTGATCTCGGTTACATCGAGGGCAAGAATCTCCTGATCGAATCCCGGTCGGCCGACGGAAAGACCGAGCGTCTTCCTGCCTTGGTGAACGACTTGGTGCGTCTGAAGGTGGATGTCATCGTGACCGCGGGGACCGTCGCCACCGGCGCAGCGCAGCGAACAACCGACACGATACCCATCGTCATGGGCGGCTCGGCCGACCCGATCGGCAACCGATTCGTAGTGAGCCTGGCCCACCCCGGAGGCAATATCACCGGACTTTCGACCTTGAGGACCGACAGCAGTCCCAAGCTTCTCGAGATGCTGCGCAGCGTGGCGCCAAGCCTTTCCCGTGTGGCTGTTCTGGTGAATCCTGCTAACACGTCACAGCCCATATTAGTAAAAGGCGTCCAATCCGCGGCGCAGAGCATGAGCCTGACGATACTGCCGGTGGAGATGCGGACTGCAACGGACATCGAGAGGGCTTTCTCCGCAATCTCTCAGGGCAAGGCCGGTGCCATCATCGTGGTGCGCGATGGCGTCTTCCTCGAACAACGCCGCGAGATCGCGGAACTGGCGGTGAAGCATCGGCTGTTGACAGTATCCGACAACCGAGAATACGTAGATGCTGGCGCCCTGATGAGCTATGGACCGAGCCTCGCCGATCAGTTGCGCCGTGCAGCAGGTTATGTCGACAAGATTCTCAAAGGTGCGAAACCGGGCGACCTACCGGTGGAACAGCCGACAAAACTCGAACTCGTCATCAACCTCAAGACGGCCAAGGCGCTGGGCCTCGCGATCCCGCAGTCGCTGCTGCTGCGCGCGGACGAAGTGATGCAGTGATCAAACCGCACGAGTCGCTCGCGGCGTCCGTTGCAGCGTTACAACTTTCCGATGGCGCCCGGTCGCGTGTGGAATCAGTGGGTGGTACTACGGCAAGTCTCCAGACGCGTGTCCACCGAGTATGCGTGACGTCGCTGCGGCGCCGCGCATCGCGCGATTGTCAATCTTGACCCGATGCTCCTTGTCGGGTGAAAATTTCGCCTTGCTCCGCGGACCAACCGGCATCTGAAGTATGGTTGTAGCCGCCGCAGCAGGCCATTCCTATCGATCAATGGAGAAATTCGTGGACGTGAAATCGCTGCGCTGGGCGTTTGGTTTGGTGGTCATCGCGAGTGCGCTGGTCGGCTGCGGCCAGAAAGCCGACACCGCAGTCGACAAAGCCGCCACCGACGCTAAGGACAAAGTCGTTGCCGACGCGAAGGCCGCCGAAGCGCTCGTGAAGGAAAAAGAAGCCAAGGAAACGGGCATCGAGGCCTATATCTACGCCTATCCGCTAGTCACCATGGAATTGACGCGGCGGGTGTCAACCAACGTCGTTGCGCCCGAGGGCAGCAAGGCGCCGATGACTCAGTTCGCCAGATTACGGGGCTATCCCGCGGTCGATGACCACACCGTGACGGCGCCCAACGCCGACACGCTGTACACCGTCATCTGGCTGGATGTGTCCAAGGAGCCCTGGATCATCAGCGCGCCCGATATGAAGGGCCGTTTCTTCCTCCTGCCGATGCTCGACGGATGGACCACGGTGTTCGCCGACCCCGGCAAGCGCACCACAGGCACGGGCGCGCAGAAATTCGCGATCACCGGCCCCGGCTGGACAGGGGCGCTCCCCGCTGGCGTCAAGGAATACAAGTCGGCTACCGGCATGGTGTGGCTGCTTGGCCGGATCTACTGCACCGGTACGCCCGAGGACTACAGGGCCGTTCACGCGCTGCAGGACCAGATGACGGCGGTGCCACTTTCTTCGTATGGCAAGCCCTATACGGCGGCACCTGGAACCGTCGATCCGGCCATCGATATGAAGACTTCGATCCGCGACCAGGTCAATGCCATGGACGCGGCGTCGTACTTCAAGCTCGCCGCCCAGTTGATGAAGGCCAATCCGCCCACGGCCGAAGACGCGCCGATGGTGGCCAAGCTCGCCAAGATCGGCATCGTGCCGGGCCAGGACTTCGACGCGTCAAAGCTCGACCCGGCAGTGGCGAAGGGACTCGCGACCGCGCCCAAGCCCGCGCAGGACAAAATCATGAACTGGATGAAGGAAGGCATCGTTGCCGGCGACATCAAGCTCACGGATGGCTGGTCGTTCACGACCAAGACTGGCATCTATGACACAGCCTACCGGCAACGCGCGCTGGTCACCGCGATCGGCCTCGGCGCCAACCGCCCGCAGGATGCGGTGTACCCAACATCCACAGGCCCGGACATCGTCAAGGCGTACAGCGGCGACAAGAAGTACGTCATGCATTTCAACAAGGGCGAGATGCCACCGGTCGACGGATTCTGGTCGCTGACCATGTACGACGGAGACTATTTCTTCGTCCCGAATCCGATCAACCGCTACACGGTGAGCCAGCGCAATAAGCTCAAGGCCAATGCCGACGGATCGGTCGATCTCTACATCCAGAACGAGTCGCCCGGCAAGGACAAGGAACAGAACTGGCTGCCAGCACCAAAGGACAAATTCATCCTGATGATGCGGCTCTATTGGCCCAGGGAAAAGCCGCCATCCATCCTCGACGGCAGCTGGAAAGTTCCGCCGGTCAAAGAAGCGAGCTGAAACGCGACGTATGCGGGTTAGCGCGAAGCGGGCGATGCGTCTGGCGTCGGTCCGCGCCGCCGGCGAATGGCGTGAGGCGCGTTGCTGCTGGCGGCGACGTTGCTGGTCGTACCGTCGCTGGTGACCAATGCCGGACGCGAGGATTACGGCTGCACGAAGCCTTCGTTCCCGGGCACATTACAGACCGTTTCTGCTCCTCCATGACCACCAGCGCTGGCAGAATGCGGACTCGGGGAATTCAAATCGAAGAATTCTGTATATGCTTATCGATGTGGCGCGAGTTCGAAAGGGAACTGTGAAACAGTGAACGCTTGCACAAAAGTTGTCATGGTCGCCGTCTGTCTGATGTTCGCGATGCCCAGCATCGCCGGTGCGGCAGTCTCAGACCCACGAGGTTGGCACGAGGATCTGCTCTTCCTAGAGAGGGAGCTGCCGCGAAGGCACCTCGATTTCTTCAGGATGACCACCCCCCAAGAGTTCCATGACGCCGTGCGCGACCTGGACGCTCGCATTCCGCGGCTTTCGTTCCCGCAATTCGTCGTTGGCATGTTGAAAATCGTCGCCATGGCGGGACCGGGCAATGGACACACATATATCCTAAAGACAGGTGATTCGACATCTGATTTCTTTGTCTCCGAGCGAAACACGCCCACGGCGATTGGAAATCTGCGAACGCTGGGCTTTGGGCAGCTGCCAATTGGCTTCTATCTCTTCAAGGACGGCTTGTATGTCCGCACGTCCACCCCTGGCTACGAGGAGCTTCTCGGCGCCAAGGTCCTGAGGATTGGCAGTAGAAGTGCAGAAGAAGCACTGCGAGCCGTTGGCGAGCTCGTCGCCAAGGACAATCCTCAGGGAATCAAGGCGAACGGTCCGCGCTATCTCGCGGTACCAGAGATATTGGTCGGCCTGGACATCGCTTCAGATCCGCAGTCGATCGTGATCGAGGTAGAAACCAAATCGAACAAGTTGAAGCGCGAGCTGAAACGCATCGCTTTGGATTCGCCGGCAACACGCGACATGCGTACTTCGGAATCCGCGCCGTTGTACCTCAGTCATCTCCGAAGCTTCTTCTGGTCCCAGATGATTCCCGAACATGCAACGCACTACGTTCAATGGAATGCGGTACGTGATGCCGACGGGCAAAGTGCGAAGGACTTCATGCTGGCTGCGATCGAAGACTTCGATCGCAGCGACGCAACCAAGCTGGTGCTCGACCTGCGCTTCAATCCGGGAGGAAATACTTCGCAGACCACTCCTGTCTTGTTGAGCATGATTCGATCACCGAAGCTGCAGCAGCGTGGAAGCTTGTTCGTGCTTACCGGTCGAGAGACCTTTTCTGCAGCAATGAACTTTTGCAATGCCCTTGAGCGCTTCACTCCGGCCATCTTTGTGGGCGAGCCCACAGGCGGGTCGCCGGGATTTTTTGGCGACAACGTTGCAATCACCCTGCCGCATACGAAGCTGGAAGTGCGCATCTCGAACGTGTGGTGGCAATTGATGGATTCGCGCGACACCCGCCCGTGGATTCCTCCAGAGTTCGCTGCGGAGCCAACCGCGGCCGAATTCGCGAGTGGGGCGGATCCCGCGCTGCAATCTGTCTTTGACTATGCGGCGCCGACCGATTACGCGCGACGGATCCGAGACGCAGCGCAATCAAGCGCAGCAGAAGTGCTTGAAGCAGTCAGAGCATGGCAAGCGGATGATCGCGCACGCTATCTCGATCTCGAGAATGCCTTGAACGCCGCGGGATACGCATTGCTGGGCGCTGGCAAGGCAGGCGATTCGATTGAGGTATTGACGCTCGCGGTCGGGATCTATCCAAACGCGTCGAATCTCTTCGACAGTCTGGGTGAGGCCTACCTGACCGCTGGTGACGTGCGAAACGCCGTCAAGAACTACGAACGTTCGCTGCAGTTGAATCCCAGGAACTTCAACGCTGAACAGCAGCTCTCGGCGCTTCGCAGGTCTAAACAACAAGCCCCGCCGAAGCGGGGCTGAACTGGAGCTGAATCCGTTACTGCTTATTGCGCCGACTAAATGCGAGGCCGGCAATGCCGAGTCCGAGTAGCACCAACGTGCCGGGTTCGGGAATGCCCGGTGGCGGGGGGACAAAGGAGCAATCCGCTCCGCACGTCAGGCGCGCCACCTGTTCGTTTTGCGACAGGAACAGCGTGCCGTTGTTCAGATCGGGCGAGACGAAATCGCCGCGTGTGCCGCCCGTCGCGATGAGGGTGTATACGGAGGTGATCGGATCCAAAAGGCCGACTGTGCCATCGTTATTGTTGACGACGACGTCTCCATTGAAGATCCCGCCGGTGATGACGCCGGTACCATCTGGGCTATGGCCCGTGAAGTAAGTTTGAATCAGCGCGCCAGTGGCAATGCTGTAGGACTGAATTGTGCCGCCGTTCTCCACGTACGCGGTGGTGCCGTCAGGCGATACCGATACGCCGTCAGGGAAGAGTGTGGCGTTGATCACGCGGAATGTACCCGCCAGCGGATCGATGTCGACCAGGCCACTATTGCTCGCGGAGATGACGTGCCCATTGACCGGATCGGCCCACATTCCCAAGAAACTCGTCAGGCCGGCTACCGCGCCTCCGATGGCGCTGGACGATCCATCGTTGGCGAAGTGTAGATAGTGCCCACCAAAAGCCTGGACCATTGCGACGAGCTGAAATGTGTAAAGTCTATCCCTTGCTCCAACCTTGCGATGGACGCGAGGGGGCGTTGGCGTAGCGACGGAAGGCGCAACGCGACTGCTACTGCAGCGACAGATTCAGCGACTTCGCCACCTTGCCCAAGGCTTCATATTCGCGATCGATGCTCTCGCGTGGTGTTGGCTGGCGCGCGCGCCTGAAGTCATTGGTCGGCGCTGCGCACTCGTAGCCGGTCGAAGAGCACAGCGATAATGATGAAGCTGCCGACGAAGGTACCTTGCCAGAACGTACTGATGCCAAGCAGGATCAGGCTGTTGCGGATGACCTCGATCAGCGCCGCTCCCACCACGGCGCCGAGTGCGGTACCGGTACCGCCCATGAGGTTGGCCCCGCCAATCACCGACGCGGCAATGACGGACAGCTCCATGCCTTGACCGAGGCTCGTGGTGATTGTGCCTAGCCAGCCGACTTCAAGAATTCCGGCGATGCCGGCGCACAGGCTGCAGAACATGTAGACGCTGACCTTCACGGCCTTGACCGGCACGCCGGTCATTGTCGCGGCACGCTCGTTGCCGCCGATGGCGAAAAGGTGCCGCCCCCATCGCGTCCAGCGAAACAGGAAAGAGGCGATCAATAAAAGGACTAGCAGGAAGACGACCGGGTTCGGGACCCGTATCGTGTCGACGAAGGGCAACGCCACGCTTATAAAGCCACCACCGAGCGTCAGGAGCTGGGATTGGTCGGGCCCGAATTGGTAGACCATCCGGTTGTCGGACAGCACCATCGCCACGCTGCGCGCAATCGACAGCATGCCCAAGGTGACCACGAACGGCGGCACGCCGACGTACGCGATCATGACTCCGTTCAGCGCACCGACCAGCAGCGACACGCCGAGCGCGAGAGGAATTGCCAGCCAGATGGAGTTGCCTGCGTTCATCGTCATGCCAATCACCATGCCCGACAGCACCAGTACCGCACCGACCGAAAGGTCGATGCCACCGGTGACGATGACCGCGGTCATTCCGATCGCGATGATCGCGACGAAAGCGAAGTTGCGCGTCACGTTGAACAGGTTCTGCTGCGTCGCGAAGACATCGCTCGCGAACGAGAGCACGACAAAGGCCACGACCGCCGCCATGGATACCCAGAAGGTCTGCTGGCTCGCGAGCCGGCTAAGCCAGTTGCGGTGCACGCTTGCGTCGATCGATGGGTCCCGGTTCACGGCCACGTTGAATCGCCTTTCGGCCGGATACCGGGATAGAACGCCTCGTGCCACATCACGCGGCCTCGATCGCGCCAGTGATGAGACCAGTCACTTCCTCCGGCGAGCTTTGCGCGATGGCCTTGTCGGCGACCTTCACGCCGCGCCGCAGGACGACGATCCTATCCGCCACCGCGAACACGTCGGGCATGCGATGGCTGATCAGCACCACCGCGATGTCGTGGTCGCGCAGTCTTCGAATCAGGCTGAGCACCTCGGTGATCTGGCGAACACTGATTGCCGCCGTCGGTTCATCCATCAGCACAATCTTCGGTGCGGCCAGCCGCGTCCTGGCGATCGCGACAGCCTGGCGCTGGCCGCCGGACATGCGGCGCACGAGGTCGCGGGGCCGAGTTTCCGACTTCAACTCGGCGAACAGCTCGCCGGCGCGCTCGAACATCGCGCGGTAGTCCAGTACGCGAAACGGGCCGAATCCGCGCGTCAGCTCGCGACCGAGATAGACATTCTCGGCGGCAGTGAGGTTGTCGCACAACGCGAGATCCTGGTAGACGACCTCGATACCTTCACCGCGCGCGTCGGCTGGTTTGCGAAAGGCGACCTCGCGGCCCTGCATCGAGATCGTGCCGTGACTCGGCGGGTAATTGCCGGCGACAATTTTGACCAAGGTAGACTTGCCCGCGCCGTTGTCGCCCATCAACCCGATCACCTCACCCGGGTTGAGCGACAGCGACACATCGATCAGCGCCTGGATGGCGCCAAAGTGCTTGGAGACCGACGCAAGCTCCAGGATGGCCATGATCCGAGTCTTCCTCCGGCACAAAGCAAGGGCGCCTGCGGGCGCCCTTGAAAAAAGTCCTCAGGTGCCAGTTACTTCGCCGGGCATTTGCCCAGGTTGCTGGGCGTGCACTCGTCGAGGCCGGTGTAGAGCGGGTCGTCCGTCTTCTTGCCATTGATCAGGTCGATCAACACCGCGGGGGCACGGTGCCCCATCTCGAACGGACGCTGGCCGATCTGCGCATGGCTGCGACCCGCTTTCAGCGCATCCAACTGCGGTGGCAGCGTATCGCCGGCGATGATGATCAGCTCCTTGGTCTTGAGTTTTCCCATGACCTGATCGGTCACCTGCGCGTAGGCCTGTGGGCCGAACTGGGCCCAGCCGCCGACGAGAATGAACGCGTTGAGCTTCGGGTTCTTGGTGAACACGTCCGACATCTGTTGATTCGCAAGATCGATCTGGTCGTTGGTGAACAGAGGGCAGCCGGCAATCTCGGTCCAGCCGCCTTCACCCTTCAGGCGATCGATGCCCTTCTTGCCGCTGATGGTGTCGCGAAAGCCCGCGGCCCGGGCGTTGATGTTGTCCGCTGCGACGTTGCCGAGCTGCATGCACACCGAGCCGCCCTTGGGGTTGAGCTCCTTGAGGTGCTTGGCCATCAGCACGCCCATATCGTAGTTGTTGGTCCCGAGATAAGTTTTGCGCAGCGACCGATCGGTTGCGGCGAGGTCGGCGTCGATCGTCATGATCGGCATTTTCGGCTTCTTGGCCTTGAGCATGTTGGCCATCGCCGGGGCATTCGAAGGCGAGATGGCAATACCGGCAACGCCCTTGTTGATCAGATCTTCGACGATCTGGACTTCGCCGGCCTCGTCAGCGCTCGACGCCGGGCCCGTGTACAGGCAGGTGTAGTCGGACTTCGGATTTTCCTTGTTCCACAGTGCGCATCCGTCGCCGAGCACAGTAAAGAACGGGTTGTCCAAACCCTTCACCACCACCGCGAGCGTCTTCTTCTGCGCGGTCGCCGGACCGGCGGCCACAAGCGCCACGAACGCGACCAGCGCCGCGCCGATGATCACGAGAATTGGCTGCTTCATTTCGTCTCCTCCATGCAATCTTATTCGACCGGGTTTCCCGGACCATCGCTCGACAGGCCGATGTTGTACGAACCAAATGCGGTCCGGACGAAGCCCGACTGTACGACTCGGGATTGACTCTGTCGAGCGACTTCGCAAGCTGGCGCGGCGATCGCGCCGACCGCGGAGCCAGTGAACCGGTGGCGCGCTACTGCGGCGACAGGTTCAGCGACTTCGCCACCTTGCCCAAGGCTTCGTATTCGCGATCGATGCTCTCGCGCAGCGCCGGGCCCTTCTTGATGAGCACTTCTTCGCCGGCGTCTTCGAGGAACTTGCGCGATGCCGGGCTGTTGGCCGCCTTCTCGAAAGCGCTCTCGATCTTGGCGACGGCTTCGGGGGAAGTGCCCTTCGGCGCCAGAATCGCGCGCCAGAGAATGGTCTCCTCGCCCGGAATGCCGAGATCGCGCAGGCTCGACACGTTCGGCAGCGCCGCGACGCGGTCGGCCGACGTCACCAGCAGGCATTTGGCTTTGCCGCTCTTCATGTGCTGAAGGATGGGCGGAATCGAGCCGACGTAGACGTCGATGTGCCCGCCGAGGAACGCGGTCAGCGTTTCGCCCGCGCCCTTGAACGGGATATCGCGGGCGGAGGTGTTGGTCGCGCGCAGGATGCGCGCGGTGGCGAGCTGTCCCGGGCCGCCCGCGCCGTCGTTGCCATAGGTGTACTTGTCCGGATTCTTGCGGAACGCTTCGATCAATCCCTTGGCGTCGCTCGCCGGAAAATCGTTCTGCACGCACATCACATACGGCGCGCTGGAAAGCTGCACCACCGGGATGTAGTCGTTGGGCGTGTACGGTACCTTCATCGTATTCGGCGTTACGGTGACCGGCCCCAACCAGACTGCGGCGAGCGTGTGACCGTCGGGCGCGGAATTGACCATCTGCGCCACGCCGATCGTGCCGCCTGCGCCCGGCACATTGATCACGACGATCGGGTCGTTGAAAAACGGCGCCGCTTCCTTCACGACAACGCGGAAAAAGCCGTCGGTTCCACCACCGGGCGCGGTGGGCACGATGACCTTGATCGGCTCCGCTCCCGTTGCCATCGCAGCCAGCACGAAGCAAGCTGCTACCAGCGTACGCATGAAGTTCATCGCGACATCTCCTTTGCGGTCGCATTCGATCGCGCAAACCCGAACAATGCGGCCGGCGTTTGCGCGAACACGGTGTTGCGCGTGGCCGCGTCGGGAATCCATTCATCGAGCCAGTCCAGGCAACGTTCGTAGGTGATCTCGTTCTCGTGCGACACGAACGGCCAGTCGCTCGCCCACACCAACTGTCCAGGGCCGCCGGCATCGAGCAGTTCGTCCACGTAGCCTTGCGCATTGACTCCGCCCAGTCGATACGGCGCGGACAGTTTCACCCAGGTGTCTCCGGCGCGAACGCCGGCGAGCGCCTGTTGGAATCCCCGGCACGCCACCCCGTCGTGCGGATCGGGGTGCGCGAAGTGATCGACGACGACGCGGACTCCGTTCGCGCGCACGGCGGGCAACACCGCGGCGAGCTTGGCGCCCTCGAGAAAGAGTTCGACGTGCCAGTCGAACTCCGCCAGCAGCGCGAACAGCCGCCGGTATTCAGGCGAGCCGACGTCGGGAATAGCCTCGCGGCGAATCCAGTTCAGGCGCACGCCGACCACCCCACGCGCGGCCATCGCCGTCAGCGTGTCGCGATCGACCTCCGGTGCCACGATGACCGTTCCGCGCAGACGCCCGCGCGAGGCGTCGAGCGCGGCCAGCAACAGGCTGTTGTCGGTGCCGTAGAAGCTCGGCGCGGTAAGCACGCCGTGCGCGATGCCGTGGGCGTCGAGCACCGCGAGGTATTCCTCCACCGTCACGTCGCGCTTGGGCGCCGAGTGGCGCTGCGCCGCCAGCGGTACGTCGCGGCGCATGACGTGGGCGTGGGCGTCGATGCCGCGCAGTCCCGCGGTCGCGATCATCGCCTCACGATGCTTTCGTCGCGTGGGGCTGCATGCCCGGCACGACCTCGCCCGCATTGCCCGCGCCGTATTTCGCTTCGAGCTGGTCTGGCGTGAAAAAGCGCCGTTCCATCGCCTCGATCTCGTGCATGCCCAGGATGTCGTGCAGGACCTCGAACGAGACCAGCGCATCCGGCCGATCGACGACCTTGCCGCTGGCGACCGACTGCTGCAACAGTTCCAGTCCGTGCTGCATGCCCATGACCGCGCACGCGGTCAGCAGTCGCGGATAGATCACCACGGCGACACCGAGCGACTGCAGTTGCGCCGCGGACAACAGCGGCGTGGTCGAACGTTGGCGAATGCCGAAGCCCATGTTCACCGACACCGGTTTGCTCACATTCCTGGCGATGGTGCCGATGTCCTCGGCCGACATGGCGGCGTCAGCGAATAGCAGATCGGCGCCCGCCTCCGCGTACAGGTTCAGTCGACGAATTGCCTCGGCCACGCCGTGCGTGGCGAGCACGTCGGTACGCGACTTGATGACGAAGTCCGGATCGACGCGCGCTTCGGACGCGGCCCGGATCTTCTGCACCATCTCCTCGGCAGAGATCACTTCCTTGCCGCGCATATGGCCGCAGCGCTTGGGCCACACCTGGTCCTCGAGCATCAGGCCCGCGACACCGGCGCGCTCGAACGCGCGCACCGTGTGGTACGCGTTGAGCGCGTTGCCGTATCCCGTGTCGCCATCGGCGAGCAGCAGCAGGTCCGAACATGCGGCGATGGCGCGCGCCGCCGCCACGTTCTCGTCGAGGCCCATCAGCCCGACGTCGGGTTGGCCCAACCGCGTTTCGCTCACGCCGCTGCCGGTGATGAACGCCGCCACATAGCCGTGCCGGGTTACCAGTCGCGTGCTGAAGCCGTCGAACACCCCGGGCAGCACCAGGATCTCCGGTGCCTCGATCAACGCGCGCAGGCGCTTTCCTGGACTGGGCATGTCACCCTCGACATCTTGGCCGGTCCCGTCTCGCGTCGGCGGAATTCGCGCGTGCGAACGGAAACTCGAACGGAACTTGATCATACCGCACGGCCGAGGGATGATGCACGGGGAGCAAATTTCATCCGCCATTCATTCCACAGGAGCCGTCCTTGCGCACCTTGCTCGTCATCCTGATCGGCATCATCGTGCTGTTCGCAGTCGTCGGCCTCGCGTCGACCTTGAACAGGGGTCGCGACGGAAAGCCGATCGACGGCGCGATGATCTTCGTCTGGTTGTGGCTCGGATTCGTGCTCGTCGACTGCTATGTCGGCGTCAAGGCCGGGCACGGACTGTTCCTCGAGTTGGCGATCCACGCGCTCGTGTTCGCGGTGCCGACGACGCTGGCATGGTACCTGTCGCGGCGACATGGAAAGCTCGGCGATGCGCGGCCTTGAAGCGCGCGGAGCATCCGGCGCAATGCGATACCACGTAGTCGTCGCGTTCGCCTGCGGCTTCCTCTGTGCATGCGCTACGCCGACTCGCACCACGCGGGACGAGGCCAGGGCGCAGGTGTTCGCGGCCGAACGCGCCTTCGCCCGGACCATGGCCGACCGCGATTTTCCGGCATTCACGTCTTTCCTGTCGACCGATGCGGTGTTCTTCACCGGACCGGAGCCGCTTCGCGGCAAGCAGGCGGTGGCCGAGAGGTGGAAGCGCTTCTACGAGCGGCCACAGGCGCCGTTCTCGTGGGAGCCGGACCGGGTCGAAGTGCTTGAATCCGGCGACCTCGCCTTGAGCACGGGCCCGGTGCGCGATCCCGACGGCAAGCTGATCGCCACGTTCACGTCGATCTGGCGCCTCGAGGCACACGGCACGTGGCGCATCGTGTTCGACAAAGGTGCCGACGCCTGCGATTGCAAGAAGAACTAGCCCCTCCATGTCGATGAAACGCGCAGCCGTTGCCGGCCCGAGTCCGGCGCTGGCGCGGCGTACGACATGGCGCCGCGGACTCTGGCGCCATCGGGACTTCCTGCTGTTGTGGAGCGCGCAAGGCATCTCCGCGATTGGTTCGCGCATCACGCGCACCGCCCTGCCGATGGTGGCGATTCTTGCGGTTGGCGCTTCCGCGCTCGACCTCGGCGTACTGAGCGTGGCGCTGACATTGCCTGGCGTTCTGGTTGCCTGGGTTGCGGGTGGCTGGGTCGACCGGCATCGGCGCAAGCCGCTGCTCATCGGCGCGGATCTTGTACGCGCTGCCGCGCTGCTCACCATTCCCGCGACGGCATTGACCGGGCACCTCAGTCTGGCATTGTTGTACACGGTTGCGGTCATCGTCGGCGTCTTCTCGGTGCTGTTCAACGTCGCTGACCAGGTGTTGATCACCGATCTGGTCGCGCCCAAGCGCCTGCTCGACGCCAACGGCAAGCGCGAAGCCGCGGATGCGGTGGCGGAGATCACCGGCCCCGCCTTGGGCGGCGCGCTTGTCGCGCTGCTCACCGCACCGATCGCGATCGCCGTCGATTCAGTCACCTTCATCGCGTCGGCGTTGCTCATCGGCGGCATCCGGCGTCGTGAAACGGTTGCGGCAGCAGCGGCCGCGGCTTCCTTTGTCGATGACGTGCGCACAGGGCTGCACGTGGTGTGGCGCGACCCCACGATCCGTGCGCTGTTGCTGGCGACCGGAACGCTGACGCTGTGCTTCAGCTTCATGGCGTCCCTGTACACGCTCTACGCCTTGCGCGACCTCGCACTCACTCCGGCACAACTCGGGATCGTCATCGGCTGCGGGGGCGTCGGCGGGCTTGCGGGCGCCTGGCTTGCCACTCCGGTCGTCCGTCGCTGGGGCGTGCGCCGCGTGCTCATCGGCGCGCTCCTTCTTGGCGCCGTCATGCAGGTATTCGTTCCGCTCGCCCCGGCCGTGCCTGCGATCGCCATGACCTTCCTCATCGCGACGCAGTTGATCGGCGACGGCGCGCTGACCGTCTATCTCATCAACGAGACGACATTGCGCCAGCGACTGCTGCCACCGGAGGTGCTGGGGCGCGCGGCGGCAACCTGGGCCGTGGTGACCGGCTTGCTCACTCCGACCGGAGCGCTCGTCGGTGCCGCGCTTGCCGAAACATTTGGCATTCGTCCTACGCTGTGGGTGCTTCCGGTTGGAGGTGCGGTTGCGGCACTATGGTTGATCGCCGCGCGGCGCGCGCTGCCTGAAGGCGATTCGCCTCCACGCAGCTGATCGACGGCGGCAAGCAGGATCTGCGCTTCATGTGGGACGCTTGCCCGGCTGTCGCTCGACCAAATCCGCGCGCAGCGCAGTCTTCAAGACCTTGCCGGTATTGTTCTTGGGCAGCTCCCGCAGAAACACGTACGCCTTCGGCCGCTTGAAGCGCGCGATGTGCGCGATGCACAAGGCGTCGAGTTCGCGCTCCAGCGCGGCTTCGCTCATGCCGCCGCACGCGACCACACAGGCCACGACCTCCTCGCCCCAATCCGCGTGCCGGCGGCCGACCACGGCAACCTCGCTGACCGCAGCATGCCGTTGCAGCACCTCCTCGACTTCGCGCGGATAGATGTTCGAGCCGCCGCTGATGATGAGGTCCTTCGAGCGGTCCTTCAGCGTCAGAAAGCCGTTGGCATCGAGGCAGCCGACGTCCCCGGTGTGCAGCCAGCCGTTGGCCAGCGTCGTCGCCGTCGCCTCGGGATTGCGCCAGTAGCCTTGCATCACCGTCGCCCCGCGCACCAGCACTTCGCCGACCTCGCCGTGCAGCAGCGCGGAGTCGTCGCTGCCGCCGATGCGAATGTCGATGCCCGTCAGCGCGGCGCCCACCGAACCGAGACGCGCGTCGTCGCCACGCGCCGCGGCATCGGCGATGACCTCGCGCGACATCGCGCTGATGGTCATCGGCGACTCGCCCTGGCCATAGATCTGCGCGAGCTTCGGTCCCAGCGCCGCCAGCGCGACCTTGCAATCCTCGACGTACATCGGCGCACCGCCGACGACGATGCTCTTCAGTCGATCGAGACGCGCGTGTCCCATCGCGGGATGCGCGACGAGGCGCTTGACCATGGTCGGCGCGGCGAAGAAGCACGAACGATCCCAGCGCTCCAGCATCGAGACGACTTCGGACGGATCGAAACCGCCGGAATCGGGCACAACGTTCACCGCTCCCGCCAGGACGTGCGGCAGCACGTACAGACCGGAACCGTGGGACAGCGGCGCCGGATGCAGGATGGCGTCGCCGGGCCGTATCGATTCGACGTCGGCGAGAAAACACAGACTCATCGCCAGCAGGTTGCCGTGCGAAAGCATGACGCCTTTGGGGCGCCCGGTGGTGCCGCTGGTGTAGAACAGCCATGCCGGATCGCAAGTCGCCACTGCGCTTGGCATCGTGCTCGGCTCCGCCCCGAAAAGCCGTGCGTGGTCGCCGCTATCGAATTCAACGACACGCTCCAGCCCGGGCAATTCGGCCGCGCGCGGCGACAGCGCCGCGTGCCATGCCGCGTCGACGAAGGCCCAGCGTGCGCCGCTGTTCTGGAGCACGTAGGTGAGTTCGTCGGCGTGCAGCTTGCTGTTCACCGGAACCGCGCACGCGCCCGCATGCCAGCAGGCGAACAAGCACTCGATATACGATGCGCAGTTGGCGGCGACGATGCCGACGCGATCGCCCGGCGCGACGCCGCCGGCGCGCATGCCGGCAGCCAGCTGCGCCGCGCGCGCCGCCAACCCAGCGTAGGTGTCGCGCCGTTCGTTTCCAATGGCGAGCGCGGGCAATGCGGCAAAGCGACGCGCGCTCCGCTGCAGCAGGGTCGCCAGATTGTTCACCGCTGACGCGCCCTCACCCGGGGAGGACGCATAGCCCCTCTCCCTCTGGGAGAGGGGCAGGGGTGAGGGCTCAGTCGTCATGTGATCACGCGGCGTCCAGCGGGCGACGCGTAGTCTAGCGCATCCCTTACAATGCAAGGTTCAGCCACCCGCAGGAACACCGATGTCCGTTCCGAGAAACATGCGCTACATCGCCGCGCGCGAGCCCGGCCCGCCGGAGGTGCTGGCGCCGGCCGAAACAGAGGTCCCGTCGCCCAAGGCGGGCGAGGTGCTGATCGAAGTCGCCTACGCCGGCGTCAATCGGCCCGATTGCATCCAGCGCGCCGGGCACTATCCGCCGCCGCCGGATGCGTCGCCGATCATCGGGCTCGAAGTCGCGGGCACGATCGTTGCGGTCGGCGAAGGCGTCACGTCGTGGCGCGTCGGCGACAGCGCCTGCGCTCTGACTCCCGGTGGCGGCTATGCCGAGTACTGCACGACGCCCGCGACCTGCTGCCTGCCGTGGCCGCGCGGCCTGTCCGCGGTGGAAGCGGCGAGCCTGCCCGAGAATTATTTCACCGTATGGAACAACGTCTTCGACCGCGTGCACCTGCGCGCCGGCGAGACCATCCTCATCCACGGCGGCACCAGCGGCATCGGCCTGACCGCGATCCAGCTGGCGAAGGCGTTCGGCGCCACCGTGTTCACCACCGTCGGCAGCGCCGACAAGGCGGCGTTCTGCCGCGACATCGGCGCGGATCACGTCATCAACTATCGCGAGCAGGATTTCGTCGCGGAGATTGCGACGCTGACAGCCAAGCGCGGCGTGAACGTCGTGCTGGACATGGTCGGTGGCGACTACATCGAGAAAAATATGAAATGTCTGGCGCTCGAAGGACGGATGGCGATCATCGCCTTCCTCCAGGGCAGCAAGGTCACCGCCGACTGGCGGCACGTCATGATGAAACGCCTGACGGTCACCGGCTCGACGCTGCGCGCGAGCCCGCAGACCCGCAAGGCGGAGATCGCCACGAGCCTGCGGGAAAAGGTGTGGCCACTGTTCGAGTCCGGCAAGCTGAAGCCGGTGATCTACCGCGTGTTCCCGATGGCGGAAGCCGCCGAGGCGCATCGGCTGATGGAATCGAGCGCGCACATCGGCAAGATCATGCTGCAAGTGCGAGCGGCGTAACGCACGCTCCTATCCTTCGCGGGCAGGATTAGGTTCGAGAGCCGATCGATGCAGCGCAGACTGACCGCGATCCTTTCCGCCGACGTCGCCGACTACAGTGGCTTGATGGAGGGCGACGAGGCTGGCACGCTCGAACGGCTCAAAGCCAACCGCAGCCGGATCTTCGATCCATCGGTCGCAACCCACGGCGGGCGCATCGTAAAGCTCATGGGCGACGGTGCGCTCGTCGAATTCGGGAGCGTCGTTGCTGCCGTCGAATGCGCACTGGCGATCCAGGAGGCAACGGCGCGTGCCGAACCCGAACGCGCCGACGCAAAGCGCATTCGCTACCGCATCGGCATCAACCTTGGCGATGTCATCGTCGAAGGCAACGACATCTATGGCGAAGGCGTGAACGTCGCCGCGCGGCTGCAGGCGCTCGCGCCGGTCGGTGGCGTTGCGATCTCGCTCACGGTACGCGACCACGTCGCGGGAAAGGTGTTGTGTGCGTTCGAGGACCTGGGCGAGCACACGGTGAAGAACATCCAGCGCCCGGTGCACGTCTTCTGCCTGCAACCTGCGGACGCTGGCCAAGGTGGAGGACCCGGGTCGAGCAAGTCGCACGGCCTGTCCGTTTGCGTCCTGCCATTCGCCAACATGAGCGGCGACCCGGAGCAGGAATACTTCTCGGACGGCATCACCGAGGACATCATCACCGATCTCGCCAAGGTCTCGGCGCTCTGGGTCGCCGCGCGCAATACGGCATTCACTTTCAAGGGCAAGCACGTCGATGCGCAGCAGGTCGCGCGCCAGCTCAAGGTCAGCCACCTGCTCGAAGGCAGCGTGCGCAAATCGGGCGGCCGCGTCCGGATCACCGCCCAGTTGATCGATGGTGCGACGGGCGGGCACGTCTGGGCCGAGCGCTACGACCGCGACCTGAACGACATTTTCACGCTGCAGGACGAAATCTCGCAGGCGATCGTGGCGGCGCTGAAACTCAAGCTCCTGCCAGAGGAAAAGAAGGCGATCGAAGAGCGGGGCACAACCAGCCCCGAGGCCTACAAGCTGTACCTGATGGCGCGGCAATTCAGCGTCACCGGCAATGCCGGCGCCGCGCGCAGGAGCGAAGCGATCATCCGCTTGTGCAGTCGCGCCATCGAAATCGACCCGAACTACGCGCGCCCGTGGGCATTGATGGCCGGCGCGCAGGGAACCGAGCGATTTCTTCTGGGAATGAGGGGTGATGGTGGTCTGGCCGCGGCCGAACGCGCGCTTGCCCTGGACCCGGACCTCGCCGAGGCGCATGCCGCAAGGGCGCGTGTCCTGACCCAGGACATGCGTCACGACGAGGCGTGGCGCGAAGTGGAGATCGCCCTGCGCCTGGACCCCGAGTCCTACGAGGTGAACCTCGCGGCAGGCGGTTGGTATCGTTCATTGCGCCGTTTCGCGGAGGCGATTCCCTATCTCGAAAAAGCCGCCGGCAGCACGGAGGCAAGTCTCGGTACGATCGGGACGCTCCTCAGCTTCTACAAAGCGATCGGCGATGCGGTAGGCGCGCAGCGCGCGGCACGGAGCGCGCTGGCCGAGGCGGAGAAAGTGGTGGCTCAGGAGCCGGACAACGGATCGGCGATGAGTGTCGGCGTGGCGGCGC
The DNA here is from genome assembly GCA_963726915.1 of uncultured beta proteobacterium. Lineage (GTDB taxonomy): Bacteria > Pseudomonadota > Gammaproteobacteria > Burkholderiales > Casimicrobiaceae > PALSA-1003. The sequence goes on along the minus strand of CAVSEA010000018.1, from coordinate 177,611 downwards.
TCGCAGCGCTGGGCGAGGTCGAGCGCGCGAGGGAATGGATCGAGCGCGCGACTCTGCTCGATCCGGACAACATCAACATGCGCTACAACTTTGCCTGCACGCTCGTCCTCGAATTGCGCGAGTTCGACGCAGCGCTCGACCTGCTCGAGCTGGTGTTCGAAAAGGTCCTCATCGAAGCCGTGAACTGGGTCAAGGCCGATCCGGACCTCGACGCGATCCGCGACCATCCGCGCCTCAAGGCAATGGTCGCGAAAGCGGAAGCCCGTCTGGCACCATCGTAAGTCGCCAGCGATCTCAATACGTCGCGCGGCCGCCGGACAGATCGAACACCGCGCCGGTCGAGAACGAGCATTCCTCGCTGCACAGCCACGCGACCAGCGCCGCGATCTCCTCGACCTGCCCGAAGCGTCCGAGCGGGATCTTGGACAGCATGAAATCGATGTGCTGCTGCGACATCTGGTCGAATATCGCGGTCTTGACCGCGGCCGGCGTCACGCAATTGACGCGGATGCCGGTCTTCGCGAGTTCCTTGCCGAGCGACTTGGTCAGCCCGATCACGGCGGCCTTGGAGGCGCTGTACGCGCTCGCGTTCGGATTGCCTTCCTTGCCCGCGACCGACGCGATGTTGACGATGCGGCCGTAATCGCGCTGCTGCATGATCGGCACGATCGCCCGGTTGCAGTAGAACAGTCCGTTGAGATTCACGTCGATGACCTGCCGCCAGGCGTCGAGCGGATATTCAGCCAGCGGCACGTTCGGCCCGGTGATGCCCGCCGAGCACACCAGCACGTCGATGCGGGAAAGCGCGGCCGCCGTCGCCTTCGCCGCCGCGTCCACGCTCGCCGCATCGGCCACGTCGACGACGCGGGTATCGGTCGCCGCGCCGAGCGAGGTCTTGGCCTTGGCGAGCGCCGCCGCATCGCGGTCCCACAAGCTGACTTTCGCGCCGCTCGCGGCCAGTCGCTGCGCGACGGCGAAGCCGATGCCCACCGCGCCGCCGGTGATGATCGTCGTGCGGTCCTTGAAGTCGAGTTGATTCATCGCGCGCGCATTCCAGGAAATTGGCGCGCAATCGTAGCACGGCCGCAAAGGTCGCGGCCACGAGGCCTGTGCCGCAGGGTCCTGGAACCTATCTCAAAATTTCAGCGAGCGGCCCGAGAGCGCGAAGGCCCGGAGCGAGCCCCGAGATAGTACATAAACGTACAGCGAGGGGCGAGCGAGGACACGACAATGCTATCGGGTCGCGCAGCAAATTTTGAGGTAGGTTCTACTGGCAGACGGTTCCCGGCGCGCGAAAGACCTGTCGCGTGATCGCCTTGGTCTGCGTCGCCTTGTTCACGCCGTCGCCGAGATCGACGTTGTAGGTGAAGCTTCCCGCGTTGCCGTTGGTGAACGTGAACGTGGCAGTGCCCACCTGCGTGCGCGTGATCTTGGTCGGATCGAAAGGCACCGCGTTGAACGCCTGCCCTCCCGTGCGTAGCAGCGCCCCCGAGTACGTCTTCGGCGCGGTCTGCGGCAACGTCGCCGACAGCCACAGCGGGTTGTCGATTCGCGTCGTAGGTGAACCAGGTCGCGAAGATGGTCGTCCCCTGCTGCGTCAGGTTCACGCCCCACCCCGACTCGCTCCCGCCCGTCGCCCACCACAGGTCCTGGTAGTTGGTCGCCTGCGTCAGGTCCGGCTGCGCCCCCCACACGCAGGTCGGCACCGTACCGAAGGTCTGCAGCACGATCGCCTTGGTCTGCGTCGCCACGTTCCCGCCGTCGTTCACCGTGTAGGCGAACGACACCGGTCGTGGCGCTGGTGAAGGTCAGGGTCCCGTTGCCGACCGTGGTCGGCGTCGCCGGCGGCACGTAGGCGGAAAACGGCGCGCCGTTGGTGCGGATGAGCTGGCCGGTGTAGACCCCCGGCGCGGTCAGGTTCGCGGTCATGGTCAGCCACCACGCCTTGCCGCCCGCGTCGTAGGTGAACCAGGTCGCGAAAATGACATCGCCCTGATGGGCGAAATTGATGCCCCAGCCCGCCTCCGACTCCGCAGGCGCCGCGTACCACAGCCCTTGATAATTGGCCACTGCCGCTGCCGCCGTCACCGATGCCGATTGAGCCGAGAAATTCGTCGCGACGTTTTGAACTCTCGCGCCGCTGCGATTGATCGCCGTCGTGCCGTCGGTCGGCAATGCGCTGTAGGTGACCTGGTCGACGCCGGCGTAATTAATGGTACCACCATCGGTCGCCAGGAACCCGTTGGGAATCACGTAATCCGGCACGACGAGATGCAGGTCGGCAAAGCCCTGCGTCGCGATCAATACCCGCGTATTCGCCGTTGTGGACGGTGCGGCACTGAGGCAACCGTAGTAAGGATTGCAGTTCATGGCGACGGGCAGGTTGTTCTGGAACGTGAAGGTCTTGGCCTGGCCGGCATGCGTACTGTCAGCACGTTTTGCGCCCAGAAGTACTCGGCGCCCATGCCCTGGGACTCGTGCATGACGATGAACTGCACGGTTCCGCTGGCGTTGGAAAACAACTGCTCGATCACATACGTGTGGAACTCGGCCGACGCCACGGTCGCCATACATGCCAGTGCCGGCGCGACGGCCCATCGGAACCAGGTTTTCATGTGACCCTCCTGCGAGGCGGAACGCAGCGGAAACGCTGCCGTTGGGCCGCGTGTAGCATTGCCCTATGGGAAGGCTAACACCATTGTCGGGACCGGTATTCCTTTGGCAAAGTTCCCGGAATAGTCGGGCGCATGCCGTGTTCACGAATTCGTGGTGTTTCTGGATCGGGTCTCGCGCCCCCATTCGCGTGCCGGCATGAGGTCGGCCTTGATCCTCGGACTGGCGGCGGCTTTGACTGCATTGCCGGCGAACGCGCTGTTCATCGTCAACCAGCCGTGGGTGCGCCCGGCGCAGGCTGCGCAGTCGACCGAGGCGTACATGAACCTCACCAGCACCGAGGGCGCAAAGCTCATCGCCGTCCGCAGCGACGTCGCCAAGGCGATGTCGCTGCTCGCTCCGGGTAGACAGCCCGTAGTCGTATCCAGTGTTGCGTTGCCCGCCGAGGCACTGGTTGCACTTGCCCCAGGCCGGTACCGGATCGCGCTGAAGCAAGTGCTGCGGACGCTCAAACCGGGTGACCGGCTGAATCTCACGCTGACCATCGAGCTTGGCGACGGTTCGCGCCAGGACATCGACGTGAACGCGGAGGTTCGCCTGCGCTCACCTATCGACGATGAGCGCCGCGCGCACGTTCACGCGCCGCACTGAGCGCCGCCGCGCTTTGCGGTGACGCACTACTTGCTGTTCGACAACGCGTCGACGAGTTTGCGGTAGACCACGGACTCGCGCAGGATTTTTCCCGCCGCGGCGCGCAGGCGGTCGATGGCCTCGGGCGGAAGAGACAGCGAGGTCGGCAGGTTGAGCAGATACTCGCGTTCCACCGGGTCGTTCAAGGCATCGAAGCTGACGTTGATCACCGAGAACTCGAGCGGCGTGATCGCGTCCGAGGGGACGGGCTGGCCCTTGAGCCGCATGGTGTCGACTTCGAGTTTGCGCCGCAACTGCCATTCGGTAACGACGTCCTCGAGCGCATCGACCGATTCGTACGAGTAGCGGTCGATGGGTACGCTCACCGCCTGCATCAACAGTTCGAGTGCCGACGGCGCCGCCTCGCGCTTGCTGTAGCCGAAATCCGGCGCGGTTACCGAATTGACGATGACGATGGCGACCCGACGCAATCTCTCGACGCCGACTTCGGAACGAAAGCGCGCACTGGCTTCCAGCTCCTGCAACTGTTCGACGATGCCGGTCACGCCGAGGTTGCCCGACAGTCCTCCGTCGACCAGGTGGATATAGGGCCGCGCGGCTGCGTTCTGGTAAGCCTGCAGGTCGCGGTATCGCTGCAGCTCGCGATTGCCCGCCCACGCTCGCGTGCGCGCCTTGATCGCGCTCAGGATCCACGGCGGGTCGACATAGGCGCACCTGCCGCCGTAATTGTCGATCGTCACCGGAGAGAGCACGACGGGCACGGCCGACGACGCCGCCGCCGCGCGCGCCAGCCGCATCTTGCTCAGGTCCGAACAGATGACGTCGAAATTGGACTGGTTGAAGGTCCAGCGCAGGCCCGTAGCGATGTCGGTCGCGGACGCCATTGCCGTCGGCGTCGGTTTGGCGATCAGGTCTGCGAACGTGGCGCCATGAAACAGGATGTCGTCGTAGTATTGCTCGGCGAGTTCCGAGCGGCCGAAGCCCGAAGACAGCGTGCTCGGCCAGGTCACTGGATCGAACAGCCGCTTGAGCAGTTCGCCTTCGACGTTGCGCGTCAGGAATTCCCGCTCGTAGTCGACGAACAGCGCGTCGCCCTTGAGCGCGTAGGCCAGCGCCGTAAAGCTGCCGCCGGAGACGCTGCTGATGAGATCGACTTCCGACAGCATCGTGCGGCGCGCCGTCGGCACGCCGACGGACGTTCGCCGCAGTTCTTCGAGCACGCCGTAGGAAAACGCCGCTGCGCGCGTGCCGCCTCCGGAAAATGCCAGGATCAGCAGCGTCTGCTGATCGTTGTCCGGAAGTGCGGGGCGATTGGCCCAGCGATAACCTGCTCCGGGCTCGTACTGCTTGAGCGGGGGAACGATCGGACGCGTCGCGCATCCTGCGAGCAGGAGCGCGACCGCGAAGACCGACAGTTGTCGAAGGACGGCGGATCCGCCAGGGCGAACGGACCTGTCCGACATCCTAGCGCCGCCCGCCTCCACGAAATCCACCGCCACCAAATCCGCCACCGCCGAATCGGTCACCACCGAATCCGCCGCCGCCGAATCGATCGCCACCGCCGAAGCCGCCGAAGCCTCCGCCACCGAAACCACCGCCACCGAAACCACCGCCACCAAAGCCGCCACCACCAAAGCCGCCGCCGCCGGAACTGCGCGCCTGCGACTCCTTGTCGCCCCACGACGAGGCGCTCGACGAATTCGACCAGCCGCTCGACGAATGCTGCTGCCAGCCGTCACCCGTGTTCTTGTACACGTTACCGTTCACGTCCGCGTAGTGATTGTTGCCTGCACTAGCGGTGGCCCACGAGTTGGTCTTGCCGGTGGCCGCGTTGTAGGTCGAGCCACCGCCTACATGCGCGTTGCCCTCGGGCCCGGCGGTCGATGCGCCGGCGCGATTGTAGGAACTGCCGCCCGCGCCGGTGGCCGATGCGGCATTGGCGGTCGAGCGCTGTCCGGTGTACTCGTTGGTGTTGGCACCGCGCGCGACACTGCTCGAGCCGCCCGCCGCGTTGGTTCCGGTGCGATCGTAACCGCGAGTGTAGTTGCCGGTATTGGCGTTGTATTGCTTGCCGGCGTTGTACGTGCCCGCGCTACCGGTGCGCGAGTTGTAATACGCGCCGCTCGCTGTCGTTCCGGCGACACCGCCGCCCGCATACCACGACCGCGTGCCCGAGTACGCGGTATTGCCCCAATGGCCATAGACGTTGGCGCTCGCGGTCGCACAGCACGGATAGCCACCCCAGTAGCCGGGATGGTAGTAGGCGCCGCCCCAGTAGGGTTCCGTCCATGCCGCGGTCGCCAGGCCCAGCGCGAAACCGTAAGTGAAGCCGACGTAGGGGTTGTAGACCGGCACGGCCGCGACGCCATAGGTGTACGGCGGCGGATACCAGATGCTGCCGATCCAGGGCGAGTAGACGTACCCCGTGCCGTACACGACCGTTCCGTACGGAGCGACGACGGTGCCAAGATAGCCGGGCGTATAGCCGACGTACACGACGGTGGGCGTCGCTTCGTAGATCTTGACGTAAGTGACGTAATGCAGCGGCGAGGTCGAGGGAATGGTGTAGATCACCGCGGGCACGCTCGTGGCCACGCCCCACGGCCCCGTCAGTTGCGATGCCGTGAACCACACGCCGGCAGTGACCGCGTAGTAGCTGCTCGGGGTGACCTGGATCACCGGGACCGACGAGTTGGCCACATACGTCAACGACGTGCCTGCAAGCTGGGAATACTGCGGCGGACCGTCGAAGGTCGGCGTGAAGGTCGGGCCGTTTTTGAGCGGCACGGTGGCCGTTTGCGGAATCGAATTGCTGATCAGGGCTTCCTGTGCCTGCGGCGTGCCGGCGACCGTCGGCAATACCGCGCCGGCGAGCGAAGCAGGCGGAATCAGCGCGAAGTCCGGCGGCAGTGCGTTGCCCGGCACGAAGGTCCACGGTCCGGTCAATCCCTGCGCCTTGAACCAACGGCCGGACATCAAAACGTAATAATTGTTGTTGGTCGTGTCGATCAGCACATCGTTGGTCGTGTTGGACGCCCACAGCAACTGCGTGCCGACGATCGGCACGAAATCGGGCTGCCCCTTGAACACGATCAATTCGGTCGGACTTTGACTGAGAAAGATGGCGGGGACGCCGTTGGCAAGCGAGGGCTTGGGATTCGCCTTCGCGCCGCCGTCGAGCAGGTCGACGACGCCGGTCTTCGCGATCTTGTCGCCGGCCGCCTGCATGCCGAGCGGAAGCGCGAGCGGTTGCGACCACGGGCCGTTGATCGAATTCGACCACAGCCAGCCGTCGTAGACGTGGATGTAGATGTTCTGTTCGATGCCGCCTTTGAGGATCAGAGCGCGGCTGTTGATGACGCGCTGAAAGCGCGCGTCGCCGGGCACCTGCTTCCACACCGGCGCGCCGTCGATCGGGACCAGGATCGCCGGTGCATAGCTGACAATGACCTGTGGCGGCGTGTTGCTCACCTCCACCGGAGGTACCTTGATCCCCGCCGCGGCGAGCGATGCCTGCAGCCGGTCGAGCGAGATCGTCTTCAGGCTGGTCGTGAGCCGCGTTTGCAGTTCGGCCTGGTAACCGGCACCACGGTTCGGCAGCGTCGGAAAGTCCAGCTTGGTGATTTGCAGGTTCTCGAAGACGACGATGCGTTCGACCTTGTCGACCTGCGTGCGGGCGGTGACGAAGACCGAGCCGAAGGTCTCTTCCGTCGCGCCGGTCGGCTTGATCGCCATCGCGGCGCGAAAGTCGAGCTTGTTGTCGACCCAGGAATTCACCTGCGGCTGATAGATCAGCAGCGCGGCATTGGAAATGCTGACGTCGCGCGGCCAGGGATCGGCCGGCAGCGCGCTCGCCGTTGATGCCGGTGCGGGTTGTTGGGCGACAACAGTTTGATTGCCGAGAACTGCCAGGGCCGCAAGAGCGGCGCTGCCGAACAATGTCCTCAGTTTCATGTGACGTTTCTCCAATGACACGCGTCAAATTGCGTTCACAATGTATTCGGGCGATCGCTTTCTACCACGCGAAGCGCGCACCGATCGCCGGCCCGCTCATGATCAGCTTCTCGACTGGCTTGTTCGAGTCCATCTTGTAGTCGAGGTAGCGCCAGGCCACCAACACATCGCCCCACCCGAACTTGTAGCCGACTCCGAGGATGCCGTTGAATGCAGTCACCGACGAAGAGCCGGCCCCGAAGTCCGCTTCATAGGGCATGTACCACTTGCCGTCATCGCTGAGGCGCAGCGCGCCGGCCACGCCGACGATGCCGGTCCAGATATTGGTCTTGTCGGTCGTGCTCACGGACCTGCCGAAGATGCCGTCCGGGCCGAAAGCGTTGACGCCGAGCGAAGACTCGACGCCCAAATACCGCGCGCCACCGATGATGTCGAGGGTGCCTTGGTCGCTGCGCGCCACGGTGTATCCGGCGCCGAGCGTCCAGACGGTAGTCTTCATGTCGACGTCGACGTTGATGTCGACCGGTGGATGGATGTCACCACCCGGCGTATGCAAAGTCCTGACCTTTGACTGAAGCCCCCCGATGTCAGCATAGACGATGTCGGTGAACAATTCCCAGTTGCCCTTGCGCGCGGAACCCAACGCCATCGCGGCGAAGCGCAGGTCGGAGAGGTAGTCGTTTGGCTTTACAGTCACTGAGGGCGATGCGGTCGCACCATTCCGCAGGCTGAAATTGAGATCCGTCGTCATGGCTGGCAACCAGCCGTAGATCGTGAAGCCGTAATGCCACTGGCCGTCGTACTTGTTGATTTCCTCGCCCGACGCAACCGATGTCACCAGTGCCGCCGCAGCCATCACGAGACCCGCAATTCCGCACCGCAAAGGGTTCGCCTGTTTCATCGCTGTCTCCAAATATTTGTTGTTCGATTTGCCGTAAGCCGCAACCTTCAAGATCGGCCCCTACTTGGGGAACATCAGTTGCACCTGCGCGCGAATCTGCCAGTTCGCGCCGAAATCGGGCTTGACCACATTGTAGTACGCCGAGATCTGTGCATTCACCGGCAACTTGCCGATGTGAAAAATCTTGCCGACGCCACCGCCAATGGGCACGGTCCACTGCTGGCTGCTGTCGGCTTTCCAGTTCACCGTCGCGATCGGCGCGCTGGTGAGATAGGACCCGCCTTCGAAGTTGTAATTGACGAAGGGCTGGATCAACCCGTTGCTGTAGGAGCCGCCCTGCTTGTTGCTGGTCAGCGACCAGACGTTGTTGATCAGCACTCCGTAGACCCAGGGGCTCCCCTTGTCCAGGTGCAGGACCACGAACGACGGCCCCAGGCCCCAGTTGTCGTTGCCCAGCTTCGAGTTGCTTTGCGTCGGCGCCTGCACGATGGGGCCTGCGCCCCAGATCCATTCGCCCGGTTTCGCGGGGGACAGGAACGCCGTGAATTGCAGATCGCCGAGGCCGCTGACGCTGCTGTCGCCTGGCGCGAGCGCGGGTTGCCAGATCACCGGCAGGATGGTGCGGGTGATGATGTTCCAGTCGTCGCTGACGGAAATCGGTATGACCGGCTGGATGTTGAGCACTTCCTGCGTGCCTTTCTCCGGGCCCAAAATTGAGGTTGGTATTGCTCTGGAACGGCACGCTGATCAGGTTGCCGACCGGATTCTGCGAGATCTTGGCGAGTTCTTCTGCGCTCATTTCCGCCAGCGCGGGCGCAGCCGCCACAGCGCAGGACATGATCGCGACCATCGAGAAATATCGCCGACACATCAGCCGCACCTTTCGCAATTGGCAGGTTCCACGGGGCCTGCAGGGTCAAGGAGAATCCACGACAACCGCGCCGACCTGGTCGACGCATGCTGCATTTGCCCGAGCAGGTGCTGATTATAGCAACACCAAATGCAGCTCGCAGCCAGCTCGAACGTTGACGACGGTCCGCAAGTCAGGCAACTTTCGCCTCGATCCCATGGACATTTCGATTTGTCAGCATCTGGTGCGTGAAGGAAGAACGGCGTGAACGCGCTGTTGATTGCGTTCGTCGCGTTCGCGGTGATCATCGCCGGGGCCTGGGCCGGCGCCTATCTGCGCAGCGTGTTGCCCAAGCACCATCTCAGCGACGAAACGGAGAGCGCGGTGCGCATTGGCGTCGGTCTCATCGCGACGATGGCGGCGCTGGTGCTCGGTTTTCTTCTCGCTTCTGCCAAGGGCTCGTTCGATACCAAGTCCGAAGAAATCCGGGCGAGCGCCGCCAAGCTCATTCTCCTCGATCGGAATTTGCGGCAGTACGGCGCCGACGCCGACCCAATTCGCGCGCAGCTGCGCGCCGCCGCCAAGGCGAGGCTGGACCACAAGTGGGTCGATGTCAGCCGCGTGGCGGTGATCGAACCTTTTAGCTCCAGCGGCCCGCTGGCACTGGAACAGGTGCAGGAAAAGCTGCGCGAGCTTGCGCCCGCGACAACAGCTCAGCGAATGATCCAGGCGCGAGCATTGGAACTGAGCGGCGAGCTGGCGCACACGCGATGGATGCTGGTCGAGCAGGTGGGCGGTTCGATCCCGATACCATTTCTGGTGCTGCTCATTCTCTGGCTGGCGCTCATCTTCGTGAGTCTCGCCTTGTTCGCGCCGAGCAACTGGACCGTCAATGCGGTCATGCTTGCATGTGCACTTTCGGTGTCAAGCGCGATCTTTCTCATCATCGAAATGGACCAGCCTTTCGGTGGCGTGATCAGCATTTCCGACGCGCCTTTCCGGAGCGCCATCGGCTACCTGGACCGCTAGACGCGTCAAGGAACTGCCGGCCGCAGCACAGCAGGTGCGGCAGCCTTCGCCATCACGGCACGGCGCACCAGGGCGACGTGCTCGCGCAGCGTGTAGGCTTCGCTGGCGAACTTGTCGGGCGTATGAATCTGCTCGACTGCCCGTTCGATGCGATCGAGATCGCTCAGCCATTGATCGATCGGCAGTTCGCCGGTTCGCGTGTGAACATCCTTCTCAAGCAGGCTCAGTTCGCCGTACCAGCGGTAGATCCGTGACCGCACCCGCCATTCCAGAAACCGCGGCAGGTAGTTGAACAGCGGCACCAGTACGACGACGAGCGGCAGCAGGACGATGATGGCGCGCTCGACCACGGTCGCGACCCAGAATGGGAGATAGCGATACAGCACGTTGGACCCGAAGCGCCGGTGCTGGTCGGAATACGTCGACACGCGCAGATCGACCCGGTCGGTCGACGGAAATTGACCGGCCGCCTCGAAGTATCCCTGCTCGCTGTGAATCTCGCGCGCGGCGTCGGTCAAGAGGTTGATCAAGGCCGGGTGCAGCCCGTCGCGTGCGACGAGCATCGCTTTCGTCGCGATCATCTGGATGTCGCGGTCTGGAATGTTCCTGCCGAGATCGATCGTTCCGGTGGGCAGCGTCAGCTTCGAGAGGTAGGTGAAGCGTCGCGGGTACGCGTCGGCTCGCTCCAGACTCATGAGTTGGATGGCAGGGTCGCGCATCAGTTCCTGGATGGCCGGGGTCTGCGCGCCGCCGACCAGCATCACCGCGTCGATCTCCTGCGCCCTCAGCGCGCGCATCGCCTCGGCGCCGCCCAGAGTGACCAGCACGGTGTTGCCGCGTGCGGTGCCATCGGCGGCGACCAGGCCGTTGGCGAGAAGCACTCTATCCACCAGCGCTTGAGTGCCGCTACCCTTTACGCCGACGGCTATGCGCTTGCCCTCCAGTTGATTGATCTGCGAGAGCACCGCCGCGTCGCGATAGAAAACCCACAGCGGTTCGAAGTACAGGCTTGCCAGCATCACGATGTCGTCGGCGGCCGGAAACGCTGCCACGCCGCCCTGCATGAGCGCCACGTCGACGTGTGAAGCAGGGTCGAGCAAGAGGTTCAGGTTCTCGACGGCGCCAGCCGTCATCCGCTCCTCGACCTTGACGCCATCGCGCTTGAGGATTTCGATGTAGCGCAACGCATGCTGGTGATAGACGCCACCCTCGCTGCCCGAGGCCATCACGATCCGGCGCTGCGGCGCGGGCTGCAGCAGTTGAAAGGCAGTCCACAAAAGCGCCGCGATCACGGCGACCGCGATCACGGCCCTGCGAATGACTTCGTAGCGGTGGGTGTGCTTGCGCTTTGCTTCAGTCATGCGCGATCAGGTCCCCGGAAGCTTGTAACCGCGAAACTGCTCGCGCAGCTTGTTCTTGAGCATCTTTCCGGTGGGGCCTACCGGAATCGCATCGACGAAGGCGACGTCGTCAGGCGTCTGCCACTTGGCCACGCGGCCCTCGTAGAACTTGAGCAGCTCCTCACGCGATACGTTGGTCCCTGGCCTGCGGACGACGACCAGCAGTGGCCGCTCGTCCCATTTCGGATGGACGACGCCAATGCACGCGGCCATGGCGACGGCGGGATGCGCGACCGCGACGTTTTCGATGTCGATCGAACTGATCCACTCTCCGCCCGACTTGATGACGTCCTTGCTGCGATCGGTGATCTGCATGTAGCCTTCGGCATCGATCGTCGCCACGTCGCCCGTGGGGAACCATTTCTGCCCCTCCGCATCGCCGACGAGCGGATCGCCGCCTTCGCCGCGAAAATACTCGCGGACGATCCATGGACCACGCACGTACAGGTCGCCAAACGCCTTTCCGTCCCAGGGCAGTTCGTTGCCTTGCTGGTCGACGATCTTCATGTCGACGCCGAAAACGGTACGCCCCTGCTTGGCTTTGATCGCGTACGACTCCTCGCGCGGCAAATCAGCATGATGTGCGCGCATCGCGCAAGCGGTGCCGACCGGCGACATCTCGGTCATGCCCCACGCGTGCAGCGCGCTGACGTTGTACTTCTCCTCGAAGGTGCGCAACATCGCCGGCGGCAGCGCCGCACCCCCAATGATCGTGCGCCGCATGGTCGAGAAGCGCAGCGCGTTTTGCTCCATGTAATTGAGCAGGCCTTGCCACACGGTCGGCACGCCGGCGGACAGCGTGACTTTTTCCGCCTCGATCAGTTCGTATACCGACTTGCCGTCGAGCGCGGGACCGGGGAACACGAGCTTGGCGCCCACCATCGCGCCCACGTAGGGGATACCCCAGGCGTTGACGTGGAACATCGGCACGACCGGAAGAATGATCTCCTTGCTCGAAATGTTCAGCGTGTCCGGCAGCGCGGCGCCGAAAGTGTGCAGAAGCGTCGAACGGTGGCTGTACAGGACGCCCTTGGGGTTGCCCGTCGTGCCCGAGGTGTAGCAGATCGATGACGCCATGTTTTCGTCGAACACCGGCCAGTCGTACTCTGCCGGATGTGCCGCGAGCAGTTCCTCGTAACACGCCAGATTCGGCACCTTCGCGTCTGCGGGCATGTGCGCACGGTCGGTCATGGCGACAAAGTGCTTAACCGTCTTGCACTGTGCCGCAATCTTCTCGACGATCGGCAGGAACGTGAGGTCGAAGAACAGGCAGGTGTCTTCCGCGTGGTTGACGATCCACGCGATCTGGTCCGGAACGAGCCGCGGATTGATGGTATGGACAATCGCGCCCTTGCCGGCGACGGCGTAGTAGAGTTCCATATGCCGGTGGCCGTTCCACGCCAGCGTGGCGACACGCTGCCCGTCACCGACGCCCAATGCGTCGAGCGCGTTGGCCAGTTGCTTGGCGCGTGCGTGCAACTGACGATAGGTCGAGCGGTGAAGATCACCTTCGACGCGGCGCGACACGATCTCGACCGATCCGTGATGCCGATCGGCATGGCGGATCAACGACGAAATCAGCAGCGGAACATCCTGCATCAGGCCATACATGGCTGCCCCTCCTTGTCTTCGTCCTGACCACACCGGCAGGTGCATGGATGTTCGCCGGCGACAGGCCCATCAGTGCGCCGACGACCGCTGGCGCGTCACGAATGATACGGACTTCCCGCGCCAGGGTCGACGGGGCGACGCGCGCCCTGCGTATAATCGAGAGTACCGTCGACGACGCAGCAACTCTTGCGCTCACCATGAGCGTCGGTAGGGACCTCGCGCCATTCGATCGGAACGGAGCACCGCATGCTGAGCGATCCTCGAGTTTTCTTTGCCGCCGAACGGACGCTGCTCGCCTGGGTCCGCACCGGACTCACGATCATGGCCTTCGGCTTTGTCGTGGCGCGCTTCGGCCTGTTCCTGCGTCTGCTCGCGACGCAGCAACCCGGCGCGATAGCCAGCGTCGACGCGCATCACAATATCTCCAACATCGTCGGCATCCTGCTGGTCGTGGTCGGCATCGCCTGCATGATCCTGGGCGCGTTCCAGCATCAGACCTACGTATCGACCCTTCCGCCCGCGGATATTCCACGATCGCACAGCGCCATCTACCCGGTCTCGCTGTCGCTGTTCCTCGCCGCGCTGGGCGTGGTACTCGCGGTGTACCTTGCCATCTAGCAAACTGATGCGCGGCATCAATATCGAACGAAGCACGGTGAGCGCCTGGCTCGCCACGGCATCGCTGCTGGTTGTACCGTGCGCACTCGAAGCCGCCGGCAACGATCGCGCGCCGACGCAGGCTGAAATCCAGATCGCCCTGTGTGCCGAGCCGCATCAGGTCGTCCGCCTGCTGTCGCTGACCCCGCGCGGCGGCGCGCGCGACACCTGGCTGTTCGACGACGCTGCTTTGTCGCTGTTCGAGCGCGGCGTGCGCTTGCGTCTGCGCGTGAGCGACGGCGCCGGCGAACTCACGCTGAAGTCCGCGGTCGACGATTGCGCGAAGGTGCCACTCGAGCTGCTGCCGGCGAAGGCGGGCAAGTGCGAGCACGATATGCACGGCGATCGCGTCACCGCGGCGGTGTCGCTGAACTCCACGTCTCAGTCCGGCGCGAGTGAAGTCGCTGCTTTCCGGACGCCTGCCGCTCGCCGATGCGCTCAATACGGCGCAGGTGCGTTACCTGAAAGAGGCAGCGAAGCTGTGGCCGCTGCCCGCCGACCTTCGCCGTCTCGGCCCGATCCAGGTGCTCACGTTCCGGGCTCGCGACAATCCCTACGACGTCGACATTTCGCGCCTGCCCGCCGGCGAGAGCTATATCGAGGTATCGCGCAAGGTCGCGCTCGCCGACGCGCCGGTGGAGCGCAGGATGTTCGACGACGATCTGCTGCACGCCGGCGTCGCGGTCTGTGCCGACCAGTCGGCGCAGGCCGTCAACAAATTGCGTGCCCTGCTGCGGGCGCCCTGATCCGCGCCACGCACCCGATCCGATCGACCCGCCATGATCGACCGCGCTCCCGTTCAACTCGTCGCCGCCGCCGCCGACTCCGGCAATGCCATCATCCAAAAGGGCGCGGGCGCGGTCGAATCCGGAGTCGCGAACATCGAAGCGCTGCCACGCGACATCGAGCAATTGCCGCTGCTGCAGCATTTGACCGACGTCATTCCCGCAGCCGATCTGATCTTCGGCGGTGCGATGCTGCTCCTGATCGTGATTTTTCACGCCACCGGCGTGCGCTTCGTCACCAATCACGTCGTCCACCGCTCGCAGAACATCATGCAGCGTCCGACGACGTGGCGCGCGGATCTGCTAATGAGCGGCACGGTCTTCATGTTGCTGGCGCTGCACCTTTCTGAGATCGTCATCTGGGCCGCCGCGCTGGTCTACTCCGGACTCGTGGCCGATTGGCGTGCGGCCGGATTTTTCGCCGGCAACACGTACACGACTGTCGGCTACGGCACATTCGTGCTGCCGATGGGCTGGCGCATGCTCGCACCCATCATCGCGATTTCCGGACTGTTCACCTTCGGCTGGTCGGGCAGCGTGCTCGTGAACCTGATCGGGCGTTGCCAGACGATCAAGGACGCCGCGGCGTCGAGGTGATCGACTCGCGGACACGACGTTCATAATGGCTGCCTTCCTGCAACATCTCAGAGACTGCGGATGAAGTACAAAGACTACTACGCGATCCTCGGCGTCAAGCGCGACGCAGGTGCGGATGAAATCAAAGCCGCGTATCGGCGCCTGGCGCGCAAGTACCACCCGGATGTCTCCAAGGAAAAGGACGCCGAGGAAAAATTCAAGGAGATGGGCGAGGCCTATGAGACGCTCAAGGACCCGGAAAAGCGCGCCGCCTACGACCAACTCGGCAGCCACGCCGCCGGCCAGGAATTCCGTCCCCCACCCGACTGGGGACAACAATTCGCGCAGGGCGACGGCTCGTTCGAGGACATCGACCTGTCGGACCTGTTCGCGGCATTCGGACAGCGCGGCGCGCGCCAACCCGGCGCCGGCGGCGGGCCGCGCCGCGGACACGACTACGAGGCGGGCGTGCAACTCTCGTTCGACCAGGCGTTCAAGGGCGCCGAGATCTCGCTCGAAATGAACGGTCTCGAGTGGGACGAACATGGCAACGGCCGCCGCGTGCCGCGCACGATCACAGTACGCATTCCGCGCGGTGTAGGCAGCGGCGAGAAGTTGCGCGTTCCGGGCAAAGGCGGCCCGGGCTTCCGCGGCGGACCCGCCGGCGATCTCTACCTGGACATCGACGTGGATGAGCATCCACTGTATCGCGTGACCGGGCAGGACATCTATGTCGACCTGCCGCTCGCTCCGTGGGAGGCCGTCCTGGGCACCAGCGTTTCCCTGCCGACACCCGCAGGCAAGGTGTCGCTCAAGGTGCCGCCGAACACGCGGGCTGGGCAGCACCTGCGGCTCGGCGGCCGCGGGCTCGCACGCGGCTCCCGCGCACCCGGACACCTGTTCGCCGTGGTGCGCATCGACGTGCCGACCGCGGCCGACGACGCGCAGCGCGATCTCTACCGCAAGCTGGCCGAGCAGTCGACGTTCAATCCCCGCGCCCACATGGAACAGGAGGTTGCGTCATGACCAACCCCGATGACGACGAAGCCGTGCGCATCGACGACCACACCACGATCTCCTATGCGGAACTGGTGTCGGCCTCGGGCGTACCGGAACAGGTCCTGCGCGAAATGGTGAGCTACGGCGCGTTGACGCCTCAGGGTGCCGATGCCGCGACGTGGACGTTCACGACGCGCTCGCTGGTCGTGGTGCGCAAGGCACAGCGGCTGCAGCGCGAGTTCGAACTCGACACGCACGCGGTTACCGTGGTGCTGCGCTATCTGGAGCGGATCGACGCACTGGAGGCGCAACTTCGCTCGCTGCGGGCGCAGTTGCGCTGACCACGCCCGCAAGCGCCAGGTCGACGCCTTCGTGCAGCGTTGCGAAGATGCGTCCCGCACCGATCACCGCGCTGATGCCGTGCCGGTCCATGTCGGCGCGCAGGAAGGCGCTGACTCGCGCGAACACGACGGCGACGCCCGCGGCACGCAGATCGTCGCACAGGTCGTGCACCGCGCGGGCGGCGGAGTAGTCGATCGCGGTGATCGCTCCGGCGTCGACCACGAGCCAGCGCACCGGAGACGGCGCATGCGCGATCAGGCTGCGCAACTCGTCGGCGAAGCGGTTGGCGTTGGCGTAGAACAGATCCGCGCCAAAGCGATAGACGAGAAGTCCGGGTTCGGTCTGCACGCCCGGCTGTGCCGGGGCCGGCACCCAGCGGCCGGCGGGCCCGGGCGCCAGGACCGAGGTGTGCGGGTGGTAGCTCTGGCGCACGTGGCGCAGCAACGACACGACGACCGCGAGCACGATCCCCTGCTCGAGTCCGACCAGCGCGACCGTTGCCGCAGTCGCGATCGCGAGCGTGAATTCACCAGGGCTTTCGCGGCGAATCTCGGCGAGGCCGCGCCAGTCGATCAGGCCGATGGCGATATTGAATACGATCGCCGCCAGCACGAAGCGCGGCAGGTATTGCAGCGGCCCGGTCAGGAACAGCAGCACGATGACGACGACCATCGCGGCGACCAACTGCGCCACCTGGCTCTGCGCGCCGGCGCGCTCGGCCATCGCCGTCTGCGTCAGGCTGCCATTCACGACAAATGCGCCGCTGACGGCAGCCGCCGCGTTCGCCGCGGCCAGGCCGAGGATGTCGTCATCGGCATCGACACGCTCGCGATGCCGCAATGCAAATACCCGCGACGTCGCCGAACTCTGCGCGATGATGATGACGAAGCACGACATCGCGATCGGCAGCAATTGCACGAGCTCGCGCCAGCCCGCCGTCGGCAGTACGAGTGAAGGCAGACCGCTCGGCACCGGCCCGATGACCGCGATGCCGCGTCCCGCTGCGTCCCACGTCGCGCTGCCCGCGATGCCGGCGATGACGGCGAGCAACGACACGGGCAAGCGCGGCGCCCACCGCTGGCCGACGAACAGGCAAGCCACCAGTGCGATCGAGAGCACGGTCGTGATGGCGTTCACGCTTGGCAGTTGGCGATAGATCTCCGCCAGCTGCTCGACGGTCCGGTGCGCATCGACGGCGACGCCGAGCATCTCGCCCGATACCGCGATGCCGACCTGCACGCCGACGCCGGCGAGAAATCCCACGAGCACGGTACGGGAGAGGAAGTCGGACAGAAAGCCGAGTCTGAACAGTCGCGCGACGAGCAGCAGCGCAGCGGTCAGCAGCGCCACCACGCCGACCAGCGCCATGTATTGCGCGGTGCCCGGCGGCGCCATGCCCGTCAATCCGCTGGCGAAAATCGCCGCGGTCGCGGAGTCCGCCGCGACCACCATGTGGCGCGAGGAACCGAAAATGGCGAAGGCGACCAGCGGCAGCAACAGCGTGTACAGACCGGTGACGACAGGAGTGCCGGCGATGCGGGTGTAGCCCAGCACCTGCGGGACGTTCATCGATGCCAGCGTCACGCCCGCAGTTGCATCGCGCAACAGCGACGCGCGGGTCCAGGGCCGCATGCTGCCAAATAGATTGAGAGGCATAATGCGGGATTCTACGACGGAGGAAACATGCCAGGACTACGCGAACGATTCGGACGACCCCTGCGGCTCGGCATCATCGGCGGCGGACCCGAGTCGTGGATCGGGCGCATGCATCGGGGCGCGGCGGAGTTCGACGGCTGGTGGCGCGCAGTCGCCGGCGTGTTTTCCAGCGACCCCGCACGCTCGCGCGCGGCCGGGGTCAGCATGGGCTTCGATGCGGCGCGCAGCTACAGCGACGTGAAGTCCATGCTGGCGCAGGAGAAAGCGCGACCCGACGGCATCGATGCGGTCGCCATCATGACCCCCAACGACACGCACTACGCCTACTCCGCCGCCGCACTCGACGCCGGACTCGATGTCGTGTGCGACAAACCCGTCACCTATGACTTCGCCGAGGCATCCGACCTGGTCGCCCGCACGCGCCGGCAGGGTCGCCTGTTCGCGATCGCGCACGCCTATTCGGCGTATCCGATGACGCGCTATGCGCGGACGCTGGTGCATGACGGCACGCTCGGCGCGATCCGGATGGTGCAGGTCGAATACATCCAGTCCGGCATGGCGACCCGCGTCGAGGACGGCCCGAAGAACAATCGCCTCGGCTGGGTACTCGATCCGAAGCGCAGCGGACTCGCGCTGGTGATGAGCGCGATCGGCTGCCATGCACAACAGCTGGCTTGTGCTACGGTCGGGAAGAACGTCGCACGCGTCGTCGCCGACGTGGCCGCGATCATGCCCGGGCGCAAGGTCATCGACTACGTGTCCGCATTGCTCGAATTCGACGGCGGCGCGCGCGGGACCTTCACCGTGACGCAGGTGGCCGCCGGCGGCGAGAACGACATCCGGCTGCGCGTGTACGGCGAGCGCGGCATGCTCGACTGGTCGCATCGCAATGCGAGTTATCTGCATCTTGCGCTGCAAGGCGAAGCCGCGCGCATCATCGGCCGCGGCGACGCCTTCCTGCCGGCGGAGATCACCGCCACGGGACGCACGCCGCGCGGCCACCCGGAGGGCTTGCGCGAGGCGTTCGCGAACATTTACGCGGAACTTGCGCAGGAACGCATGGCGCAGGCGCTTGGCGACGCCGTTCCCGCATTTCCGTACCCGCGCATCGAGGAAGGCGCGCATACCATGGCGTTCATCGAGGCGTGCCTCGCATCGCAGGCCAAGGGCGGCTGGGTCGATGTCGCGAAGCTGCGCGACGCCTGAACAGGCTGAGGGAACCTACGCACCAGCGGGACTTCACCATGCTCAACATCGCCCGCGGCATTGCGCTTTGCATCCTGACGCTGATGGCGTCGACGGCGCCGGCCGGTCCGCAGGACGACCTCCTGCTGCGCGAAGCGCTCAATGGCGATCAGCGCATGTACGCCAATTTCCAGGCCTTCGCCAAGGCGTTGCGCGCAGCGATCGGTGAAGAGCCGAAGCTGTCGGTGCTCGAAGTCAGCGAAAACACCGGCAAGGCGTTGGTGCGGGCGGACAACGGCAATACGCGTTCATTCTCCTTCGTGGAAGGCAAACTGTCCGAGCCCGGTGGCAACCCGCCGCGCGACGAGGCGCCGCCCGACCAGCAACTGTCCGGGCGCTTCATGTTCGCCGACATCGATCTGAACAAAGTGCGTGCCGTGCTGAAGACGCAGCGGGCCAAACCTGGACACATCGGCGATGCCGCGCCTGAGCTGTGGGTGCGCTATCGAAGCATCGTCGCCCGGTGGATCGTCGGCATTCAGCTTGGATCCATGGCCGCCGCCGGCCTCGATCTCGTCTCTTACGATTTCCGCACCGGCGAGTCCGTCGACCTCAAGGGCATTGTCGACAAGCGCAACGCGGAAATCGAGGCGCATAACGCCGGTGTCCGCGCCCAGCAGGCAGCCTTCGATGCCGAACAGAAACGACTGGCGACGATCAACATGCTCGGACTCGGCGCCGAAGCCGTCGCTGCGCTCATCCGCGAAGTCGGCGTGCCGTTTTACTTTCGCAACGTCGTGATCGAAGTCGAACAGATCCGTCTGACCTTTCTCGACCCGCGCGCCCACGGCGAACTCGTCACCTATCGCTACAACCGCGCCAAGACGCTGAAGCGCATGGACAAGGGCGAGTCGCAAATCTCGCGCTGCGAGCAGCCGTTCCCGCCCGAAGAGTACCCGTGGTCAACGGTGCCGCAACTGGTCGAACAGACCTTCGTGGCGCTCGGCGTGGATCGCGACGCCGACATTCGCGTCGATATCGAGCGGCCCAACAAATGCGGTCCGGTGCACGCTCAGGTCTCGCTCGAGAAGAGCAGTCGCATCAACGGCGCCTACTTCGACCGCGGCGGGCGCATCATTCGCGTCGACTGACCCGGTTTACGAGTTACGCGACGCGCTGCTTTTCCTCTGCGACGGGCGCGAACAGCGCTTCCATCTCGCGCCGGGTGCGGTACGCGGGCAGCGTCTGGTCGATGATTACATCCGCCCAGGTCAGGGACTGGCCCTGTCGGACCGCACGCGCGAGGTTGACGTTGTGCGCGAGGCCCAGCGGCAGGCCGCCGATCTGCATCGACTTCTGCGCGGGAAACAGCTTGCCCCAGACGGTGTAGCCGCCCTCGCCGTCGAGCGTTTCGCCGGCCTTGAGGTCTCGCTTGGCGGTGGCAACCACATCGGCGTTGAAGCAGGTCGCGCTACCCGTGGCCTCGCCGCGCAGTCCCACGTTCGCGACGGAAATGCCGACCTCGAGACCGATCAGGTGCCAGCGCTTGTAAAGGCACGCGTAGCGTCCGCTGGGGTCGGTCCGCACCATGTATTCCTTGAAGCAGTTGCGGATGTACTCGGTGTCGCCCTCGAATACGACGAACACGCCGAAGCGGATGTCGTAGCCGATCGGCGTGCCATCGCGTTCGAGCGACGAGATGACTTCGACCTGGCCTTTCCGGTGCAGTACGCCGCCTTCGGCGATCGGCCGGCATACGGAGGGGATGTCGTCGATCGACGCCGGCGGGTACGTCAGCCCGTCCGGCGGCGCGACCAGTCCCGTCGCGTTGCACACCGCGGTGCTCTCGATGGCGGGTTTGGACCCGTCGAGAAACGAGTTGAACATCTTGGGGTTGAGCCCGCCGATTTTTGCCTGCTCCGGGGTAAGCCCGTAGTGACCCCACACCGTCTCCGGCGTCGACTGCGCGAAATGCGGCAGCCACTTGTGTCCGCGCCCCGCCGCCACGACCGGGAACCCGGCCGCGCGCGCCCAGTCGACCAGTTCGCAGATCAGCGCGGGCTGGTCGCCGTAAGCGAGGCTGTAGATCACCCCCTGCTCCGCCGCCTTGCGTGCGAGCAACGCGCCACAGAACGCGTCCGCCTCGACCGTGACGTTGACGATATGCTTGCCTTGGCGAATCGCTTCCAGGCAATGCTCGACCGCGGCGATCGGATTGCCGGTGCACTCGACCACGATGTCGACGCGCGGATGCCTGATTAGCGCTTGCCAGTCGTCTCCCACGTGCGTCTGGCCAGTGGCCAGCGCGTCGTCGAGGGACGTCGCGGCGTAGCGCTCGGCCTTCCAGCCCACGCGCTCGAGATTGGCGCGCGCACCGGCCGGCGCCAGGTCCGCGATGCCGACCAGGTGCACGCCGGGCGTGCGCGGGATCTGCGCGAGATACATCGCGCCGAACTTCCCGGCGCCGATCAACCCGACGCGCAGGGGATTTCGCTGCTCCGCGCGTTGCTGCAGTTTGGCGTGGAGGCTCATCGGGGCAGGATCGCGCTCGGACGGCCCGCCGCGAAATTCGCGCTCGAACGGCCCGCCGCGCTCGGGGTAATGCACTCGCGCTCTGGGCCGTCCTTCGCGCTCATTGCGGCATCATTACGATCAGGGCTGCTCCGAACGCTCATGCCGCCATCTCGGAACGCAGAGCTTCCGCCGGCGTGCCGTCCTTCCACGGCAGTTCCACCGGATAGTCTTTCAGCAGGCAATCGTCGGGCAGGCAGGTGATCGGCGTGAAGTCGCGATGCGCGATGTATTCCGGCCGCTTGAAGCGGCGGATGTGGTTGGACACCGCGCACAGGCTCAGGTACACGCTGATCCGGTTCCACGGCGACAGGTTCGAAGTGGACGCGTGCACGAGGCACGAGTGGAACAGGATCATCGACCCCGAAGGTCCCTTGGGCGCGACGATGCCGCCGCGGCTCACCAGCTTGGCGATGGTGTCGTGGTCGATGGTCCACAGCGGATAGCTGGTGGTCGACGTGTCGTGGCCGGCGTCGAGAACGCCCAGCTTGTGGCTGCCCGGTATGAACATCAGCGGGCCGTTGAACTCGTTGACCTCGTCGAGAAAAATCGCGACGTTCATCGCGCGCGGCTCGGGCATGTCGTCGTCGTTCTTCCAGGTGCCGTAATCCTGGTGCCACTGCCAGACGTCGCCGTCGAAGGCCATCTTGCCGTTGATCTTGAACTGGTGCATGTACACCTGCTCGTCGAACAGGTCCACGATCGGCAGGACCATGCGCGGATGGCGCGCGAGCCTGGCGAAAGGCTTGCTGTAGAGGTGCGCCGCGAAGTTCGTGCGCACGACGTCGCCGTTCTTCTCGCGCACGTTCTCGGGACGGCGCTGCGCGTACAGCGCCGGGACTTCGTCGCTCAGCACCTTCACCTCGTCGGGACGGAAGTGCGCTGGGAAGAACAGGTAGCCGTCGCGGTCGAAGCGTTCAATTTGTTCCGGGGTGAGCCTCATGGCGAGTCCTCCGTAGTGCACGCAATAGTCACGGCAAGCATCTTACGCCAATCGCCCGAGGCGGCGAATTGTGCGACACTTGCTGCGCAGCGCCAGGGCGCGGAAGCCAGGTCGAGGGACGATTGATGCAATACGAGCGAACGAGGGGCGCTGTCGGGTGGATCGACCTGCGCACGCTGCTGGTGGTCGGCGCGGCGCTTGCCGCCGCCGCGTGCGCGTCGATGAAAGCCCATAGCCGCGACAACTTCGATCGCGGCAACGCGACCTCCGAGAAGTACTATAAGGACACGCGCGCGTGCGACAAGCAGGCCGAAGAACACGGCAAGGAGCACGGCTTCGGGCCTTACGACCCGACGAACGCGGCCTACAACCGGATGTTCGACGCCTGCATGGCCTCGAGCGGCTACACGCTCAAGAAAACGGTCGAATAGTCGAGACTGCCTCGCCGCGGCATGCACGCCGCGGGATCACAGCAGCATTTCCTTGCCGGATTTGAAGCTCTCGCCCTGCAGCCGAAGCATCTCGGTAAGCATCATCGACACGTGGTAGCCGGCCATCCAGTCGTGACCCTTAGGTAAATTCGTACCGTCTGGTTGCTCGTACCATCCGCCGTATACGGAGTCGATGTAGTGCGCCTTGGCGTACGCCGACGCCGAGACCAGCGCCGGCATGAGGTCCGTGCGTTCGCGCCGAACCGCGAAATGCGCCAGTGCCCGCAGCAGCTCGGTTTGCGTCCACCAGATCAGGGTCGCGTCCTTCACCGTCAGGTTGTAGTTCAGCTCGTGCGGAATGCTCCCGTCACGATTCATCCCGCGTTTCACCACGAAGTCGACCGTTCGATTTGCGGCATCGAGAAATTTCGCCGGCAGCCCGACATCGACGGCGCGGCTGAATAGAAACGCCATCTCCACGTTGTGACCAAGCCTGATCTCGCCGGCCGGGAGCGGCCGCAGGCTGGCGTCGAGGTTTTCGTAGAAGAATCCCCGTTGCGGCTCGAAGAAGCGCGCGAGGATATGCTCACCCAGCAGCTTGAGGTCGTCCAGAATCAGCGTGGATCGATCCGCCTTGTAGAGCGCGAGCAAGGCCTCGAAGGTGTGCATCGCGACGTTCAGGCCGTCGAAGCGCAATTCCGGATTTTTCCCCTGCAGCGTGCGCGGCACGTCGAGGGCGAGCCAGGTCGCGAAGGCGGCATCGAGGTAGCGTTTGTCGCGCGTCGCGCGGTAGGCGTGGGCCATCGCGAAAATCACGTGCGCATATCCGTAGGCATGGAACGACACATCCAGCACCTTCCCGTCGGGGGCGACCGCACTTGCCCAACGCCCGGGCTGCTTTTTGTCGGCGAAGTTCGCGAGCAGGAAATCCGCCGCCTTGATCATCGCATCGTAATAGACTTGCTCTCCCGTCACCTCGTAACCGGCCGCCATCACATAGATGGCGCGCGATTGGCTGATCAGCGTGCCATGCTGTTCTTGCCGCGGCCGCCAGTCCCGGGACAGGAAGGGTCGGTAGAAGCCATTGGCGGCGATGCCCGAGCGCAGTCGCGGCTTCACTTCTCCATCGATCAGCTGTTTGCGATACCAGGCCGCTTCCTCCGGCAGCGCGTTCGGCGCTGCGGTAGCGCAGAAATTCGCGCCAAGCGCCGCCGCGACCAGGACGAGCGCAGTCGCATGGCGAGCGATTTGCATGACGTTCATCGATGCTTCGGCGGAAAGCGGTGGCTGGAGCCGGAAGCGTAGCGTCGCGCCGGCACTAGGGTCAATGCGTTCGCGCCTGCAGCACCAGCTCAGCATAGCGCTCGGTCAGGTCCCGCAACGGCGATCCCGCCGGAGCGATCAAGTCCGGGCGGTATCGCGACAACTGGTCCGGCGCGGCAGGATCGAAGCCGCTCATGTGTATCAACGACACCGGCTCGCCTCGCCACGTCGTCCGGTCCGCTGTTCTGCCGACCTGGTCGTGCACCGCGATCCGCCAATGCCCGAGATTCACGCCGCCCGCCGCGAGGATCTTCGCCTCCGGGAAGCATCCGGGGACAAGGTTGCACCAGCGCTGGTCCGATGCGCGATCTCGTGGTCGGTCCGCGAATGTCGTCGCGCGCGCCCCCCACCACGCGCAGAATCGGCGGCCCGCGTCGGTGTTCGCGACGCCGACAAGGCCGGCATTGAAGGTCCCCGCGGTCAGGACCACGAGTTCGAGCGTGAGATCTTCCGGCATTCGCAACGGCGCGACCAGATGCGGCGTCAACAGGATCTCGGCCTCGCGCATCGCATCCAGCAATGGGTCGGGGCGGGCGAGCATCCACAGGTCGGCGTCGGCATACAGCACGCCGCGGTGGCCGCGTTCGAGCACGGGGTCGACGTGCGCGGTTGCCACGCAACACCACGCGACATCTTCGCTACCAGGCATTGCCGCCACGCGATGCGCCCCGCCCCGGATTTAGTGGACCGAGACTAGCACAGGCCAACTCGCGACGGCCCCGGCGGCGGGCCGTCAGTGCGCCTGCGTAAGGGTAGTCCCGCCGGCGCGACTCTTGGGCGCTAGCGGCTGAACGGTCGCTGTGCTACGAACGGCGCCGGCGCAACCCGATCGGCAAGCCCATGGCGGCCAGCGCCAGCAATACAAGCGTGCCGGGCTCGGGCGTAGTGCGCGTCGAGGCGTCGTACACACCGATGAGTCCGATGGCAGTGCCGGGCACCGAAGTGATGATCTGCGCGCCAGGGACTGATCCGAAGAGGCTGACCGTGTTGCCGTTGTTGTAGTAGAGCTGCGATACGCCAGTCAGCAGCGGCGCCGCGCCCGACGTCGCGATCGCACCGCTAACTCCATTGTAGTTGGGCCCGAAGTCGAGACCGAACCCGTGCAGGAACGAATCCCACACGTTGGCGTCATCGACCGACCCGGTGCCGCCAGCGATGTAGGCACTGCCGCCGCTATTGATGTAGTTCGTCAGTACGGCCGCGCTGTAGCTGAATTGCGCGCCCCCCAGGAACACGCCGTCATAAGCTGCCAGCGTGGCGGCGTCGAAGGTGCCGGTGCTGGTCGTCACCGTGCATCCGGCCCCGGTCAAGGCGGTGTTGAAATTCGACTCGGTGAACCCGAAGTTGTTTGAGTAGATCAACAGGTTGCAGGCACCGCCGTTGCTGTTCATGTACGCAGCGACATTCTGCGCGAACGTGCCGGTGGGACCCGCTCCGGCAACTGCGAAACCTGTGTTGGAAAGCGTCCACTCGTCGTTGTTCGCGATGATGCGCCCAGCGGATGCCGCGGTCGCCATAACCAATCCACACACCGCTGCCAGCACCCACTTGCAATATTGATTCATGTTGCGCTCCAGTTTGAACCTCGCTAAGCAGCATCCAAAGCAATTTGCGAGCCGGTATTGCAACTCATTGATTCGGCATGAAAACGCGCGCGCCCGCGCGCAACGGCGGCTGCGACTGTAAGGCCGTTCGACGTTTTCAATCAATGTGTTGCGTACAGCACTCGGGTTTCGCAGTCGAACATCAATCGCGCGCCGGGCGCCGATCGTCACGGCTTCAGGGCTTAGCGCCGACTGATGTCGGTCCGCGTACGTTCGCCACGCCGGCGCTTCAGCGTGGCGAGCAGTGCCTGGACAAGGCGCAGCCGCGGCGTCGCGCGCGACCACACGAGGCCGACGCAGCGCGGCGCGAAAGGATGCGGGAGCGCCTTGCGCAGCAGCGTGTGACCGGCAGGCCACGACAGCGGCCAGTCCGGCACGAGCGACACTCCGAGACCGCGGTCGATCATGACCGCGATCGCCTCCAGCGCGTTCAGCTCGAAGCGCTCGTTCGGCCGGATCGCGTAACGGCGGAGATACGCATCGGCGAGCCGTCCGCCGATCGCCGTGCGATCGTAGCGAATGAACGGCTCGGTCGCGAGCAGCGTGTGCGCGTCGGCCGCTGGCGTCGCTTTCGACACCAGCACCACCAGCGGCTCGCGCCTGAAGGTCTGCCAGTCGCAGGTCTTTTGCAACGTGAAATGCGGCTGGGCGATAACGGCCGCGTCGAGGTCGCCGTCGCATACCTTGCGGTAGAGCGTGACCGAATTGCCGGGCTCGAGGTAGATCTCGAGTTGCGGATGAAGGCGCACGAAGTCGGCGAGCGCGGCCGGCAGCAATCCAGTCATCGCGGTGGCGATTCCGCCAATGCGAAGCTGGCCGCCGGCAAGCGTGTCCGTGGTGTCGGACTTGAGGTCGCGGACGTCACGCAGGACGATCCGCGCCCGCGCGGCGATGCGGGCGCCGGCCTCGGTGGGTTTGACCGTCCGGCCCGATCGCGAGACGAGCCGCGTGCCGAGCTCCGCCTCCAGCGCGCGAATGCGCTGCGCAACCGCCGCGGGCGTCAGGTCGAGGCGGCGCGCTGCCTCTGAAATCGAGCCGTGATCGACCACGCTGACGAAGCTGTCGAGGAAGCGCGAGTCCATATACAACAAATACTATCATCTGAAGCTATATGACATTACTTTTTTATTGATTTCGATGCAGGCATCGTAGTTGCGGCGAGCGCGGCTCGCGCATCCGGGCGGCGCCGCGACCTTCAGGAGGAATTCGTGACCCGATTGCTAAAGTGCGCGACGCTGGTCGCGACCCTGCTGTTGTGCGGACTCGCGCTGCCGGCTGCGGCGCAGACCTTTCCCGACCATTACCTGAAACTCGTCGTCCCGTTCCCGCCGGGCGGCGCCACCGACGTCCTCGGCCGTCTGCTCGCGAAGAAAATGTCCGATATCCTCGGCCAGCCGATCGTGGTCGAGAACCACGGTGGCGCGGGTGGCACGATCGGCACCGATTTCGCGTCGCGTCAACCACCCGACGGCTATACCCTCGTGCTGGTCAGCGCACTCGCGCAGGGCGCCAGCCGCAAGCTGTACCCGGCGATCAAGTACGACCCGGTGAAGAGCTTCACGCCGATCGGGTCGATCGGCGCGCTGTCGTACGTCCTCGTCGTCAACCCCGATCTCGGCATCACCAGCCTGGACGGCCTGATCAAGGCCATGAAGGCGACGCCGGAGAAGTTCAACTACGCTTCGGCGGGCGTGGGCAGCGCACCGCACCTCGCGATGGAGCTGTTCCTGCGCGCGGCGGACGTCAAGGCGACGCACGTACCCTATCAGGGCAGCGCGCCGGCGCTGACGGGCGTCGTTGCCGGCGATACGCAGCTCGCGATCGACAACGTCGCGGCGCTACCGCTCATCAAATCCGGCAGGCTGCGCCCGCTCGCGCAGACCGGCAGGAAGCGCTCTGCGCATCTTCCGGAGGTACCGACGTTCACCGAAGCCGGCCTGCCGCAATTCGACCTGACCGCGACTTGGGGTCTGCTGGCGCCTCTCGGCGTGCCGGCGCCGATCGTCGCCAAGCTCAACGACGCGATGGTGCGCGCGGTCAATGATCCGCAGCTGCGAGAATCGCTGCTGGCGCAAGGTATCGCGCCCGACCCGGGCTCGGCCCAGCAGTTCGGCGTCGTGCTCGCGAACGAGACGGAGCGGCTGTCGAAGCTGATCGACGACGCGAAGATACAACCGTGACGTCCACCAGCTCGCCATTCGGCGAGCTGTCGCCGCTGCTGGCGGCGCGGTCGGTCGCGGTCGTCGGCGCGTCCGATCGCGAAGGCAACCTGGGCGGCGTCGCGATCGGCTTCCTGAAGAAATTTCGCTATGCCGGCCCGGTATGGCCGGTCAATCCGGGACGCCCCACGGTCGGGGGCCTGCCATGCTTCGGCAGCCTGCACGAGTTGCCGGCGGTGCCCGACCTCGCGATCCTCGCGGTGCCGGCGGAAGCGATTGTCGGCATGGTGAAGGAATGCATAGCCGCGGGGATTCCGGCGGCCGTCGCGTGGGCCGGCGGTTTCGCCGAAGCCGGCGACGCGGGCCGCACGCGCCAGCGCGAACTGGAAGCCGTGTGCCGCGAGAGCAGGTTCAAGCTCTGCGGACCGAACTGCATCGGCATCATCAACACGTCAATAGGGCTCACGGCGTCGTTCAGCACGATGATGGCGGAACACGATCGGCTGACGCCGGGTGTCGTCTCGATGGTGAGCCAGAGCGGCGGCATCGGCGTAATGGCGCACTCGCGGGCCGAGGCGTTCGGGCTCGGCTTCCGCGTCACCGTAAGCTGCGGCAACGAAGCGGCGCTCGGCCTGCCCGACTTCATCCGCGCGTTCGCGCAGGACGACGGCACCCGCGTCATCACGGTCTACACCGAGGGACTGTCGAATCCCGACGCATTCGTCGGCGCCCTCGACGAGGCGCGTCGTCGCGGCAAGCCGGTGGTGATCCTGAAAGGTGGTGCGACCGAGGCGAGCGGGCGGGCAGCGCTCGCGCACACGGGTCGGCTTGCCGGCGCCAACCGCACCTACGACGCGATCTTCCGCGAGTTCGCCGCGATCCGCGTGTATTCGACCGAGGAGCTGCTCGACGTATGCCTGCAGCTCGCGTCGCTGCGCCCGAATCAGTTGCCCCGGGGCGATCGCGTGCTGCTGTCGACGTTCGGCGGCGGTTCCGGCGTGATCTGCACCGACCAGTGCGACCGCGAAGGCCTTGCCGTGCCGCAACTCGACGACGCGACCCGCGCGCGCGTGACGCCGCTGCTCACGCGGCTGAGTTCCGCGCTCAATCCGATCGATCTGACGCCGGGCATGATGACCGACCCCGGGCATCGCGCGAAGTTGCCGGAGGCGATGACGGTACTCGCCGGCGCGCCCGGTGTCGACAGCTGGGTTTTCCTTGCCGCGGGCTTCGGCCGCCTCGCGCCGGAACTTGCCGCGATTTACGACCACACGCGGCAGCTCTCGGAGAAGCCGATCTGCCTGACCTGGCAGGCGGCACCCGCAGGCATCACGGAAGATCTGGCCGCGCGTGGCATCTACACCTTCACCGAGCATGCGCGCGCAGTCCGCGCGCTTGGACACATCGTGCGCTACGCCGACGATCTGCGGCACGCGATCAAGAAGTCGCCCGCAGCGCCCTCGGCCTTTCGCTGGAACGACCACGTCACGCCCGCGATGGCCGTCACCGGCGTCGTTACGGAAGATGTCGTCGCCCGCATCCTCGAAGAGGCAGGGCTTCCTGTCGCGCGAGGGCGCATCGCGACGACAACCGACGAAGCGATGCGCGTGGCGCAGGACGTCGGCTTTCCGGTCGCCATCAAGGCGATCTCGCCGACGATCACGCATCGCGGCGCCGCGGGCCTCGTCGCGCTGAACGTCGACACGCCGGAAGCCGTGGCGAGGACCGACGCGGCGTTTCGCGCGCGCGCCGCCGCGCTCGGTGCGCGCCTCGACGGCCTGTGGATCCAGCACATGTTCGCGGGCGAGCGCGAGCTCATCGTCACCGCGTTGCGCGATGCCGAGTTCGGCGTGATCGTCGGAGTCGGCATCGGGGGCGGCATGACCGAGGTGATCGATGACGTCCTGTTCGCGCGCGCGCCGATCGACGACGCCGGCGCACGCGACATGCTGAAGCGCTTGAAGACGGTGAAGCGCCTGCCCGCGCATCTCTCAGACAAACATCGCGACCTCGCCGCTGCTTTCGTCGCGCGCTTCTCCGCGCTGGCCGCCAGCGCGCCGTGGCCGCGATTCACGCTCGAAGTCAATCCGCTGAAAATCAGCGACGACGAAGCCGCCGCCGTCGACGGCCTGCTGCTGATCGAGCCGGTGGCAGAGGACGGCACGGGCGGGGGCTCTGTGGGTGCTCCATTACCCCAGTCGCTCCCACAGAGCCCCCGCCCGTACCGTCTGCCGTGCACAAAGACATCGAACCACTGAAGGAAACAACCATGCCCCGCTACGAATCGCCGTACGACCCCGCCTCCGCGCCGAAGAACCTCGAGCACCTCATCTACGAGAAGAAGGGCAACGTCGCGTACGTGACGATCAACCGGCCCGAAGTGCGCAACGCGCTGCATTCGTACGCGTACTTCGAGCTGCGCTCGTGCTGGCGGGACATCAACCTCGACCCGGAGATCTATTGCGCGATCGTCACCGGCACTGGTGAAGCGTTCTGCGCCGGCCGCGACGTCAAGTTCCTCGCGCAATACCAGGCGAAAGGCATCCGCACGCCGCACGAGGACCCGAACAGCCCGATCTTCCACTGGGGCGGCGGCGGCAAGCCGAGCGACGTCAACCTCGACAAGCCGTTGATCGCCGCGCTCAATGGTTACGCAGTCGGCGTCGGCCTGTCGCTCGCCCTGGAATGCCAACTTCGCGTGATGGCCGAGGATGCATGGCTCGGCGACACGCACACGCTCGTGGGTCGCCTCGGGTCGCCGCAGAACCTGTACGCAGCGATGCCGCGCGCGATCGCCGCGTACCTGACGCTGTGCAACGGCAGGTTGTCCGCGCAACGCTGCCATCAGCTCGGCATCGTCAACGAGATCGCGCCGCGCGAACGCGTGCTCGAGGAGGCGGAGAAGCTCGCCGCGATGGTCTGCATGGGCTCGCCGCTCGCCACGCAGGCCGCGGTGCGCATCTATCGAATGAGCACGGCGTTTCCGTCGGCCGTGGTCGAGTACGCGCGACATCTCGACAAGGAGACGGCGGAGTCGGAAGATGGCGCGGAAGGACCGCGCGCTTTTCGGGAGAAGCGCAAGCCGAACTGGAAGCTTCGCTAACGCGCGCAACACCGGAGTGGAAGGATGAACGCTGGAGCAACCAACCTGCGAGCACGACCATGATCGGCCGGATCGCCGGCATCGTGCTGCTTGCCGCACTCGGTTGCGGCGGCGCCGCCGCCGAAGACTATCCGACGAGGCCGATCAAGCTGCTGGTCGGCTTCTCCGCCGGCGGCGGCCTCGACATCAGCTGCCGAAACTGGGCGCAGCGATTGTCGGTGCGCAGCGGCCAGCCGGTGATCGTCGAGAATCGACCGGGTGCGTCCGGCGAATTGTCGGTCAAGCAGGCGATGGCGTCGAAGCCCGACGGCTACACGCTAGTCTGCCTTTCCGGCAGCAACACGATCTCGTCGAGCAAGCCGGACCGTCCCTTCGACATCCGTACCGACGTCGCGCCGGTGATCCAGATGACACACTTTACGTTCGTGCTGTACGTGAATCCGATGCTGCCGGTGAAAAACGTCGCCGAGCTCATCACCTACGCCAAGGCAAATCCGGGAAAGCTCAACTACGGTTCGGTCGGCACCGGTTCGACGCCGCACCTCGCGTTCGAATACTTCAAGCACAGCACGGGAATCGATATCGTGCACGTGCCGTTCAAGGGGACGGCGCAGGCTGCGCAGGCGGTCATCGCCGGCGACGTGCAGGTGGGTCTCGACGCCATCGCCGCGGTCAAGAGCCACTTCGATGCCGGCACGCTGCGGCCGCTCGCCGTGATCTCGGCGAAGCGCTCGCCGTCGCTGCCGAACGTGCCGGGCATGCAGGAAGCGGGCATCGCTGGCGTGGATCTGGGCAGTTTCTCGGGCGTGGCCGCGCCTGCGCAGACACCGCGCGCGATCGTCGAGCTGTTGAACCGCAACTTCAACGCGATTCTGCAGGAACCTGAAACGCTGGCGCAGTTCTTCGCGCAGGGCTACGAGCCCGCCGGCGGATCGCCAGAGGATTTCCAGCGCGTCCTCGCGAAAGACGTCGCCACCTGGAGCGGCGTCATCCGCGCCGCGAACGTCAAGTTCGAGTAGTGCGCCCACGCGAAGCTAACCCTCGATCGATTCAATCGCGGTGGGAATACATGAGCCGGCCGGCGCGATCGAGTCGCACCTGCAGGATGACGCCCTGCTCCGCCTCGGTGACAAACAGGCGCGAACGATCGACCGGATGGAACGCGACGTTGGTCGTGCGGATGCCCGCGGTGCTGCGGATCCGCGCCACCGGTTCGCCGATCGCGCTCCACATCCACACGGTACCGAAACCGGCGTGTACGACGAGCACACTGCCGTCGTCGCACACGGCCATGCCGTCGGGACCGCCGAGGCCGCCTGACAGCTGTTGGAACACGCCAGCCTTGCGCACGCGGCCGCCGTAGAGCGGCAGCCGCAGCACCTGCAGCGAGCGGCTCACCCCGACGTACAGCACGTCCTGCGCGGGATTGAGCACGAGTCCGTTCGGATACGGCAGGCCGTCCATCAGGACGTCGAGCGTGCCATCCGGCTGGCGACGCAACACGCGCCCGTGCGTGTCCTCCAGCCCGCTCTCGCCCGGATCGGTCAGGTACAGGTCGCCATTGTCGCCGAACACGAGGTCGTTGAGGCCGCGAAAGCCGTCGGCCAGCAGCGTGCGCTGTCCCGTGTCGGGGTCGAATCGCAGCAGACCGAGTTTGTGATCAGCGACGTAGATCCGCCCGTCGCGGTGGATCTTGAGGCCGTTCGGATTGCCATCGTAGTCGGCGAACACCTCCCACGTTCCATCATCTGCAATGCGGAAGATGCGCCCGTGCGCGACGTCGACGCAGTAGAGGCGTCCTGCGCGATCGAACGACGGCCCTTCGAGGAACGAATGCAGCGGCGGACCGCCGCGCGCGCGCGTCCATGCCGTGTGCGTGTCCACGATACGCAGCGCGTCTGGGAGCCGGGTGAAGACTTCGGTCTTGATATCGGGCGGTGCAGCGAACATGTGATGGAATCGAACCCACGACCAACGGTTTACATAGCGCTTTCTGATCTACAGGTCGTATTGTTGATCAAATACTTGCATCAATTGAAACGCGACGACTCACCGCGCTGCAGATCTTCGTCAAGCGGCTCAGCATTCATGTCGCCGGAGCGATCTCCCGGTCGATGCGCTTCGCATTTTCGATCTCGGCAACGCGCAGGTCGTACGCGGCCTGTAAATTCAGCCACGAGCGCGCATCGCCACCGAAGTAGCGCGCAAGCCGCATCGCAGTATCGGCGCTGACGCCGCGCCGCTCGCGTACGACGTCGTTGACGCGCGGAGCAGGCACGTTCAGGGCCTTCGCCAGCGCATTGGCGCTCATCCCGAGAGGAATCAGAAAATCCTCTCGCAATACTTCGCCGGGATGGACCGGCCGCATGCCGTTCTTGGTCATCGCAATTCTCCTTCAGTGGTAGTCGACGATCTCGACATCCTCCGCACCCGCGGCCGTCCACCGAAAACACAGGCGGAACTGATCGTTCACACGGATGCTGTACTGGCCTGCGCGCCTGCCTTGCAAGGTCTCAAGCCGGTTACCCGGTGGCGAACGCAAGAATTCCAGGGTGTTCGCCGCATCCAGTTGCGCCAGCTTGCGCGTTGTGACGTTCGAAATGCTCGAAAACCGCTTGCACTTGCCGGTCTCGAACAGCGCTTGCGTGTCAACGCAGCGGAAGCTCTTGATCACGCCAGCAAGATATAATGCTTAACGTTAAACGTCAAGCCTCCAAAGTCTTGCCGAGCGGACTGGGACCGTCTGTGGCTCTGCGAGCGCTCAGGTGGTATCGCGCGTGAGAATTGGTGCCGGCAGTAGGAATCGAACCCACGACCAACGGTTTACAAAACCGCTGCTCTACCAACTGAGCTATGCCGGCGCGGGTAGCAACCGCAACAGAACTATTTTACAACTTGCAGGTGCTTGGGCCGATTGCGGGGCTTTGGTTCGGATACCGAGGTCGTCGATTCGACCGATGAAGTCGGCGCAGTTGCGGCGTCGAGCGACGCCGCCGGATCGGCGGGGACGGTGAACGCAAAACCGTAGCCGGACTCCTTGGCGAAAATGCCGGCGACGGCAACCATCGGCACGGCGACCTCCTGCGATGCGCCGTTGAAGCGCGCCGAGAATTGCACCCACTCGTTGTCGACCGTCAGCTTGCGCGTTGCGCCGCGACTGATGTTGAGCACGATTTCACCGTTCTTGACGAACGAGGTCGGCACTCGCGTCTGCGCGTTGACCTTCACCGCGAGATACGGCGTGAGACCGTTGTCGGCGCACCACTCGCAGATCGCACGGATCAGATAGGGCTTGGCGGACTGTTCGGACATGGGGAAAGGATACTACACGGGCCCGCCGGCGCGAAAGTGTGACCGGGCATTAGGCCGAGGCCCCTTTCTGCGACAAATTAACATGGATCCCCGCTTTCGCGGGGATGACACAGCTGTTTCCGATCGCTTCGACGCAATGCGTCTTGCTCTCGGACATCTGTGTCACTTCCGCATTCCTCTTTCGGCACTGGTGAGCGCTTCGATGAAGGCAGGCCGCGAGAACAACCGTTCGGCGTACTTCATGAGCGGCGCCGCGGGCTTGGGCAGCTGGATTCCGTAGTAGTCGAGCCGCCACAGCAGCGGCGTGATCGCGACGTCGAGCATCGAGAACTCCTCGCCGAGCATGAACTTGTGCTTGGCGAATACCGGCGCGATCTGCAGCAGGCTGTCGCGTACAAGACCGCGCGCCTTGTCGAGCTGCTTCTGGTTGTTGCCTTCAAGCGTGTCGATGTGCGAGAACAACTCCTTCTCGAAGCGGTGCAGGAACAACCGCGCGCGTGCGCGCATGACCGGATCGGCGGGCATCAGCTGTGGATGCGGAAAACGCTCGTCGATGTATTCGTTGATGATGTTCGACTCGTGCAGCACCAGGTCGCGTTCGACCAGAACCGGCACCTGGTTGTAGGGGTTCATCACCGCCAGGTCCTCGGGCTTGTGGTCGAGGTCGACGTCGATGATCTGGAAGTCCATGCCCTTCTCGTGCAGCACGATGCGGCAGCGCTGGCTGAAGGGGTCGGTGGTTCCGGAATACAGGGTCATCATGATTTACTTTTCCTTATTTGGCCGCGCCAGGCCAAGTACGATTTACAGGCTGTTGCAGACCGTCACGAGCAGGGCCGGGTGCGAGGCGACCCACAGCGAGGCGCGAGACAGTACATGTGAAGTACGGTGAGCGCCGAGCGAGGACGCAACAATGCACACGGCCCGCGCAGTAGGTATGCGACAGCCTGTCAGTGAACGTCTTTCCAATAGGCGCGTTTTAGTGCGTAGGCAAAGACGAGCAGCACGCCAAGATAGATCAGCACGACAATGCCGATGTTGATGCGTTCGTTGCGCGATGGCTCGGCCACGTAATCCAGAAAATTCACCAGGTCGGCCGCGAACTTCTTGTATTCGACCGACGACAGCGTTCCAGGCGTGTCGGTGGTCAGGGTTTTCACGACGTACTTGCCGTTGGGAAGCCGCTCGGCGACCGCGAGCGCCTTGGCGGCAATCACCGCGGCCTCGGCCTTTTCATGATCCTCGAACTCGGTCTCGACCAGGCGCTGAATCCCCTGCCGCTGCCAAAGAACGTGCGGCATGGCGACATTCGGGAACACCAGGTTGTTCCATCCAGTCGTCGAATTCTCATCCTGATAGAAGGCGAGGAGATAGCTGTACAGCCAGTCCTTGCCGCGGACACGCGCCTCGACCGACAGATCGGGAGGGGGCACGCCGAACCAGGCGGCGCCGTCGGCCCTGCTCATTGCCGCAAGCATCGGCGAGCCGATCTTGTCGGAGGCGAACATCAGGTTGTCCTTGACCTGCTGCTCGGTCAGACCGAGTCCCGTCAGCCGGTTATAGCGCATGTACTGCGCGCTATGGCAGGTCAGGCAGTAGTTGACGAAATGGCCTGCGCCGCGCTGCAGCGACTCGACGTCGAGGCGATGCGCCGGCGCGGGTTCCAGCGTCGGACCTCCTTCGTTCGCAAGCGCACTCCCGGCGAAGACAAGCAACACGATTCCGACGATGCGGGCGATGGCATTCATCATCCGGTCACCCTTTCCGGCACCGGTTTGGTCTTTTCGCGCGCGGTATACCAGGGCATCAACAGGAAGAACAGGAAGTACACGACGGTCAGCACGCGCGCGACGACCGTAGCCTTGTCGGCGGTGCCAAGCAGCGGAATCTTGGCGCTGAATTGCCCCCACACCGTCACCGGCACGACGCCGAGGTAGCCGAGAATCAGGAAGCTGACAACGAACGCCGCCAGCCATCCCTTGTAGACCGGGCCGCGATAACGGATCGACTTGACCTTGCAGCGGTCGAGCCACGGCATGAAAAACAGGATGACGACCGCGGCGCCCATCACCAGCACGCCCCAGAACTGCGAATTCATCATCGACGGGACGGCGCGCAGCATCGCGTAGAACGGCGTGAAGTACCAGACCGGGGCGATGTGCTCGGGGGTCTGCAGCGGATTCGCGGGAATGAAGTTGTTGGCCTCGAGGAAATAGCCGCCGCCATCGGGCCAGAAAAACACCACGATCGAGAACAGCGCCAGGAACACGACCACGCCGACCAAGTCTTTCACGGTGTAGTACGGGTGAAACGGGATGCCGTCGAGCGGATGTCCGGTCTTGGGATCCAGCTTGTCCTTGATCTCGATGCCGTCCGGGTTGTTCGAGCCCACCTCGTGCAGCGCCATCAGATGCACCGCGACCAGCAGCAGCAGCACCAGCGGCATGGCGATAACGTGGAACGCGAAGAAGCGGTTCAGCGTCACGTCCGAAACCGTGTAGTCGCCACGGATCCAGGTGCCGAGGTCGTCGCCGATGAACGGGACGGTCGAGAACAGGTTGACGATGACCTGCGCGCCCCAATACGACATCTGTCCCCACGGCAGCAGGTAGCCGAAGAAGGCCTCGGCCATCAGCGTGAGGTAGATGAGGCAGCCGACGATCCACAGCAGCTCGCGCGGCTTGCGGTAGCTGCCGTAGAGCAGCGCGCGAAACATGTGCAGATAGATCACGATGAAGAAAGCCGATGCGCCGGTCGAATGCGCGTAGCGGATGAACCAGCCGCCGGCGACGTCGCGCATGATGTACTCGACCGATTCGAAGGCCTTGGTCGCGTCGGGCTTGTAGCTCATCGTCAGGAAGATGCCGGTGACGATCTGCATCACCAGGATGACCAGCGCCAGCGAGCCGAAGAAGTACCAGAAATTGAAATTCTTCGGCGCGTAGTACTCGGACACCTGCGACTTCCACAGCGCCGTCATCGGAAAGCGGTCGTCGATCCAGGTCATTATTTTTTGCATGGTCGCGCTCCGCCTAGGCCGACTTGCCATCCGAACCGACCACGAGCCTGGTGTCGGTCACGAATTTGTACGGAGGGATGGTGAGATTGGTCGGCGCCGGAACACCCTTGTAGACGCGCGCGGCGAGATCGAACTTGGACTGGTGGCAGGGACAGAAGAATCCACCGAGCCACTCCGGGCCGAGGTCCGCCGGCGCGATGTCGGGTCGGAACGTCGGCGAGCATCCGAGGTGCGTGCAAATGCCGACCGCGACGAAGATTTCGGGCTTGATCGAGCGGTAGCCGTTTTTTGCGTCGGCCGGCTGAATGGAATAGGTGGAGTTCGGATCCGCGAGCTGGCTGTCGAGCTTCGGCAGATCCTTCAGCATCGCCGGCGTACGGTTGATCACCCACACGACCTTCCCGCGCCACTCGACGTTGATCTTCTGGCCGGGTTCGAGTTTGCTGATGTCCACCTCGACCGGCGCGCCCGCTGCTTTCGCCCGCTCGCTGGGCCAGAAGCTCATGCCGAACGGCACCGCGGCCGCGACGATACCCACGCCACCGACCGCCGCCGTTGCCCCGATCAGGAACCGGCGCTTCTTTTTATCCGTGCTGCCATCATCTTGTGCCTGATCTGCCGCCGCATCTGCCATTTGCACCGATCCCTGAGGTTCCGAATTCCCAAACCTTCAAAGTATAAAGGATTTGTGCCCTTTTCCGGAAGCCTTGCAGCAGAATTGACCAAAAAACCGTCGTGGAATCATGGAATTAGCCGTTACTTTCGATTCAGCTGCATCGCGACCGGGGAGCGCCCATGCTGCAATGCGATAGCAGACGCCTATAATTGTGGATTCCCACGTACTACACAGGTTCTGGCTTTGGCCGTACTGCGTCGTTTCTGGTTGCTGTTCGCTCAGGTCGCCACCGTCTGCCTGGCGCTGCTGTTCGTCGTCGTCACGCTGCGGCCGGACCTGCTCGCGCGTTTTACCGGCAAGAACAACGTCGTGCTCATCGAGGAATCGCTGGGGACGATCGCCGGCCCGAAAATCGACAGCCTCGCCGACGCGGCAAGAAAAGCCACGCCTTCGGTGGTCAACATCTACACCAGCAAGGAAGTGCGGCAGCGCAATCCGATCCAGGACGATCCGATCATGCGCCGCTTTTTCCCGAACCTGCCGGAGGGCGAAAAGCGCCGCGCGACCAGCCTTGGCTCGGGCGTCATCGTCAGCAGCGAAGGCTTCGTGCTGACCAACAACCACGTAATCGAAGACGCCGACGACATCCAGCTCGTGCTCTCCGACGGTCGCCGCATGCGCGCGACGGTCCGCGGCAGCGACCCGGAGTCGGACCTCGCGGTGCTCAAGACCGAGGGCAAGGACCTGCCCGCGGTCACCTTCGGCAAGCTGGACAACGTGCAGGTCGGCGACGCCGTGCTCGCGATCGGCAGCCCCTTCGGCTTCGGCAGCTCGGTGACGCACGGCATCGTGAGCGCGCTCGGCCGCAACCATCTCGGGATCAACCGTTTCGAGGATTTCATCCAGACCGACGCGGCGGTGAATCCGGGCAACTCCGGTGGCGCGCTGGTCGACAGCAGCGGCAATCTGATCGGCATCAACAGCGCAATCTTTTCGCAGAGCGGCGGCTCGCAGGGCATCGGCTTTGCAATTCCGATCACGATTGCGCGGACCGTGCTGGAGCAGATCATCCGCGACGGCGAAGTCACCCGCGGCTGGCTCGGCATCGAGCCGCAGGAGATCACGCCCGAGCTTGCTAGTGCGCTGGCGTTGCCCGCGCTCGACGGCGTGTTGATCCGCGCGGTACTGAGCAGCGGGCCGGCCGACCGCGCCGGCATGCACGTGCGCGACGTCGTGCTCGAACTCGATGGCAAGTCGACCCACGACGTCGCTGCGCTGCTGGCGCAGATCGCCGCGCTGACGCCCGGCACGCAGGTCAAGCTCCGGGTACTGCGCGAGAAAAAACCGGTCGATCTCGAAGTGACGGTCGGCAAGCGCCCGAAAGTGCGCAACTCCTAGGCGCGACCCATCAACGCGCGCCGACCTCGCGCTTCTTCGCCAGGTCGATGTCGACGTACTTGTAATAGGTGGCGAATGGCGAGCGAAGGTAGCCGCTGACCCACGGCTGCACGAAGGCATTCTCGACGTCGACGACCAGCGGGAGCATCGGAACGTAGACTGCGACGATGTCGTGCATGACGCGCGCCGCGGCCATGCGCTCCTGGTCGGTCGGTGCGCGCATGTACTGCTCCATCGCGCGATCGAAGGGTTCGAAGCGAAAGCGCGCATCGTTGGCTTCCGGCGGCAACTTGCCGTAGAGCGTCGTCAAGCCGAGCCCGGTGGGCGACGAGCTGCGCCCGTGCACGCTGAGCTGGTACTTGCCCTGCGCCGTTTCCTTGAACAGGTCCTGCGTCGGCACCGAACGGAACACCATGCGCACCCCGATCGCATCCATGTTCTTCTTCCACAAGACCTGCATCTCGCGCCACACGGTACCGGTGAAGGTGATCATGGTGAGCACCAGCGGCTTGCCGTCAGGCGCGAGCCTGAAGCCCTCCTTGTCGCGTTTGCCGTAGCCGACCGCGTCGAGCAGCTTGTTCGCGGTCGCCGGGTCGTAGCGCTTGCCCACGCGTTCGGGATCGAAACCCGACACGCCAGGAGGCAGGATCTGCATGGCGGGAAGCGACTGGCCGCCGTAGACCACGTTGATGAAGGCATCGACGTCGAAACCGAGCGCGATCGCGCGGCGCAGCGCGATCTGCACCTTGTCGAAGCCGCCGACGACGGGATCTTCCATGTTGAATGACACCGATCGCACCGAGTTCAGCGGATAGGGTTGCCGGCGGATGCCGCGCTTCGCCAGCGCGGGATCGAGCTCGCCGTTCTTGAGCATGCGCATCGCGCCATCGCCCTTGAGTTCGATGAAATCGAGGCCGCCGCGCTCGAATTCGAGCAGCCGCGTCTGATTTTCCTCGATGACGCTGAATTCGATCCTCCCGACCTGCGGCAGGCGCTTGCCTTTCATTTCGCGCGCCATCGCGGCATGCGCCGGATCCGCGCTGTCGGGAAACGTGATGGTGCGATACGCGGGATTGGCTTCGAGCACGATCTTCGTGCCGCGCTTCCATTCCTTCAGCCGATACGGGCCGGTCCCCACGGCACGGGTCTGGATGTCGCCACCCGCCGCTTCCACCACCTCCCGCGCCACTGCGCGCGTATTGGCGAGGGTCACGGTCATCATCGGAAAATTCGGCCCGATGAGACGGAACTGGAGCGTATGGCGATCGAGCGCGCGCAGACCTTCGACGGGGGTGTCGTAGTTGAACTTGGCACCCGGCTTGCTCGCGGCGTCCACGACCGGCCGCATGCCGACGATGAGGTCCGTGATGATGGCGTCGCCGCCGCTCCGAAGATTGGGGTCGAGGTCGCGCTTGAGCGCGTAGATATAGTCCGCGGCGACGAGCTCGCGCGGCTTGCCGCGAAAGGCGGGATCGTCGGTGAAGTGAATACCCGGCTTGAGGCGGACCGTCCAGGTCAATCCGTCCGCGGACACCTCGGGTGCGGCGGCCGCGGTGTTGGGTACGATCCCAGGCGGACGCGCGAGGTAATCCCACTCGTAGAGCGACTCGAAGATCGACATGCCGATCTCATTGGAATACCGGTCCTGCCACTGCTGGGGATCGAGCGAGTCGATGTCGTTGGTCGCAAGCCGCAGGACTTTGGCCGGATCCGCCGCGGCCGCCGCGCAACTGACAAATACGAGGAGCACGACGACCCGATGAGCGATCGCACCGGCAAAACGAATGCGAATGTTCATGCGGTTGCTTGCGGCATTCGCGCTCCCGACCGCGTTAGGTCGGTTTTTCTTCCTCGGTCGCCTCGCCGTCCTTCCTGGGCACGGAGATGAAGCGCGCGACCAGCA
Organism: uncultured beta proteobacterium; assembly: GCA_963726915.1. Lineage (GTDB taxonomy): Bacteria > Pseudomonadota > Gammaproteobacteria > Burkholderiales > Casimicrobiaceae > PALSA-1003. The sequence continues at coordinate 136,020 of CAVSEA010000018.1, read as the reverse complement.
GGCCCAGTTCGAACAGCAGCCACAGCGGCACCGCAAGCATGATCTGCGACACGATGTCGGGCGGCGTGAAGATGGCGCCGACCACGAAGGCGCCGACAATGACGTAGCCGCGAATCGATCGCAACGTTTCGAGGCTCACGACACCCAGTCGGACCAGCACGATGACGACGACAGGCACTTCGAAGGTGATGCCGAAGGCCAGGAACATCGTCAGCACGAACGACAGGTACTTGTCGATGTCGGTCATCATCTGCACACCCACCGGCGCGTAGCTGGCGAAGAATCCGAAGGCGATCGGAAACACCGCGAAATACGCGAACGCCATGCCGAGGGCGAAGAAAAAAACGCTGGACACGATGACCGGCATCGCCAGGCGCTGTTCGTGCTTGTACAGACCGGGCGCCACGAACGCCCACATCTGGTAGAGCACGTACGGCAGCGCGATCAGGAATGCCGCCATCAGCGTGACTTTCAGCGGAACCAGAAAGGTGCCGGTGACGTCGGTGGCGATCATGGTGCTCCCCTGCGGCAACGCCCTGAGCAGTGGCGCGGCGAGAAAGGCGTAAATCTCCTTGGCCCACGGAAACAGGCAGAGCAGCACGACGACGACCGCGATGATCGCGCGCATCAGGCGGCTGCGCAGCTCGACCAGGTGCGAGATGAAGGTTTCCTGCGTGTTGTCGGGGTTGGCGGCGGGGTCGGTCATCGTTATTGCCAGCGGCGCACGGTTGCGGCCGCAATTGTAGCGCGCCAGGTCGGCGCGCCCTTCATCGTGAGTTAGCGGCGCGCGCCTGCGCCGGAGTGATCAGATGCGATCGAGGCCCGGCAGCGTCGACTGCCGTGGCGCGTCGGCGCCCGGTGGCGGCGCCGGCGCGACGGCGCCGGGAGAAGCCGGTGCGGACGGTGGTGGAGACGGCTCGGTGGTATTCGATGTCGCCGCCGCGGTATTCGATGTGGCCGCGGCGGCTTCCGCTCCGACCGCGTTGAGCTCGGTTTCGACCGAGCGCACGCCGCTCTCGACTTCCGTGGCGGCCTCCGTCACCGAGCGTTCGATGTCCTGCGCGGCCGACTGGACTTCGCTCTTCAGCTTGCGCAGTTCGTCGAGCTCGATTTCGCGGTTGATGTCGGCTTTGACGTCGTTCACGTACCGCTGCAGGCGTCCGAACATGTGGCCGAGCGTGCGCGCCACCTTAGGCAGCCGCTCCGGGCCGATCACCACCAACGCCACGGCGGCGATGAGGGCGATCTCGCTGAACGCAATGTCGAACACGCGCGGGCTGTGGTCCGTCGACGCAGGCCCTACAGCGTCTTCTCTTTCTTGACTTCACCTTCGATGGTTTGTCCGGCAATCTGCTGCGACGACGCGGGCGGCGTGCCCGCGGGCGGCGCAGGCTCGGAGCCTTCCGGTGTTTTCATGCCGTCCTTGAAACCCTTGACCGCGCCGCCGAGGTCCTGCCCGATGTTGCGCAGCTTCTTGGTTCCGAATATGAGTACGACGACCAGCAATACGATCAGCCAGTGCCATATGCTCAGTCCACCCATGATCGATCTCCTTTGAGGCCCGGTTGGGGCCTGGTTGGACCCTCAGGCCCTGGGCAGCATTCTACCCAGAGGCGCCGGTCCGCCAAGGACGTGAATGTGCAAATGCATCACGTCCTGCTGACCAATACGCCCGGTGTTGATAATCGTCCGGTAGCCGTCGCTGGAGCCCTGCTCCCGCGCCAACCGCGCCGACATCGCCAGCATCCGCCCCAGCACCCCGGCATCCTCCGCCGTCGCATCGGCCAGCGAAGCGATGTGCCTTTTCGGGATCAGCATGAAATGCACGGGCGACTGCGGGTTGATGTCGTGAAACGCGAGGATCTCCTCATCCTCGTAGACCTTTTTCGACGGGATCTCGGCCCGCGCGATCTTGCAGAAAATACAGTCGTCCATGGCGTTGGCAACCGGCAGAAGCGTCAGGATTGGGCGCCGGGCGTCCCTCGCCCCGCCTTTTCGGCCAGCCCGGACACGCCTTCGCGCCGCTCCAGTTCGGCCAGCACGTCCTGCGGCCCCAAGCCGTATCTGGCCAGCAGCACCAGGCAATGGAACCAGAGATCGGCGAGCTCGGACGTCAGCCGGATCTTATCACCATCCTTGGCGGCCATGACCGCCTCGGTGGCCTCCTCGCCGACCTTCTTGATGATCGCGTCGTCGCCTTTCGCGAACAGCGTGGCGACGTAGGACGTCACCGGGTCGGCGCTGCGATTCGCCTCGATCGTCGCCGCGATCCGTCGCAGCGTATCGTCATTCGTTGCCATAGATCGCCTTCGGGTCCTTGACTATCGGTTCGACTGCGTTCCAGGCGCCGTCGTCGAGCTTCTGGAAAAAGCAGCGCCGCCTGCCCGTGTGACACGCGATGCCTCCGACCTGTTCCACGACGAGCAGGATGGCGTCGTTGTCGCAATCCAGCCGGATCTCGCGCACCTGCTGGGTGTGACCGGACTGTTCGCCCTTGCGCCAAAGCTTGCGCCGCGAGCGCGACCAATAGTGAGCGAGCCGTGTCTCGGCCGTGCGCGCGAGCGCGTCGCGGTTCATCCACGCGAGCGTGAGCACTTCTCCGGTGCCGCCGTCCTGCGCGATGGCGGGCACCAGTCCGTCGTCGTTCCAGTGTATTGCGTCGAGCCAGTCCATGGCGCTGTTTGTCGGGCCTCGGATAATGCACGTCGTGGCCGATTTTACGCTCAACGCCGAATGCTGCCGGTCAAGCGGAGGAGCGAACCTCGATTCCTGCGGCCGCCATCGCCGCCTTCGCCTGGCCGACCGTGAATTCTCCGTAGTGGAAAATGGAGGCGGCGAGGACGGCCGCCGCGCCACCCTCGGTGATGCCGTCGACCAGATGTTTTAGCGTACCCACGCCGCCGGAGGCGATCACCGGAACATCGACCGCATCCACGACGGCGCGGGTCAGGCCGAGATCGAAGCCCGTTCGCACGCCGTCGCGATCCATGCTGGTGAGCAGAATTTCTCCGGCGCCAAGTTCGACGACGCGGCGCGCCCACTGCACCGCGTCCTTTCCCGTCGCGTTGCGCCCGCCGTGCGTAAAAACCTCCCACCGCCCGGGCCCGGACTGCCGGGCATCGATCGCCGCCACGATGCACTGGGCGCCATAGCGGTTGGCAGCGCGTGCGATCAGGGCCGGATCGTTCACGCCCGCGGTGTTGATGCTGACCTTGTCGGCGCCCGCGTTGAGCAAGGCACGGATGTCGTCCACGTGCGAAACGCCACCACCGACGGTCAGGGGGATGAATACCTGGTCGGCGACGGCCTCGATCATGTCGTAGAGCAGACCGCGGTTCTCGACGCTCGCCTTGATGTCGAGAAAGGCGAGTTCGTCGGCGCCCTGTTCGTCGTAGCGGCGCGCGACTTCGACCGGATCCCCGGCATCGCGCAGGTTGACGAAGTTGACGCCCTTGACGACGCGCCCGTGCGCGACGTCGAGGCAGGGGATGATGCGTTTGGCGAGGCCCATGGTCGGGTCTTGCCGCTACTTGCCCTTGGCGGCCTTCAGCGCGTCCTTGAAATCGAGCGTGCCCTCGTACAGCGCGCGGCCGGCGATGGCACCGGCGATACCCTCGTTTTCGAAACTGGCCAGTGCCTTGATGTCCTTGAGGCTGTTGATGCCGCCGCTCGCGATCACCGGCACCTTCAGCTCGCGCGCCAGCTTGACCGTCGCCTCGATGTTCACGCCGGTCAGCATGCCATCGCGGCCGATGTCGGTGTAGACGATGGCCTCGACGCCGTAGTCCTCGAATTTCTTGGCCAGGTCGACGACATCGTGTCCGGTCATCTTCGACCAGCCGTCGGTGGCGACTTTGCCCTCGCGCGCGTCGAGGCCGACGATGATGTGGCCCGGGAAGGCGTAGCAGGCGTCGTGCAGGAAGCCGGGATTCTTCACCGCGGCGGTGCCGATGATCACATAGGTGATACCGTCATCGAGATAGCGCTCGATCGTGTCGAGGTCACGGATGCCGCCGCCCAGCTGCACCGGGATTTCCTCGCCGATGACGCTGACGACTTCGCGGATGACCGATTCGTTCTTAGGCTTGCCGGCGAAGGCGCCGTTCAGGTCGACGATGTGCAGCCGCTCGGCCCCGAGTTCGAGCCAGTGCTGCGCCATCGCCGCCGGATCCTCGGAGAATACCGTCGCGGAATGCATCTCGCCCTGCCTCAGGCGGACACAATGCCCGTCCTTGATATCGATTGCTGGGATGATATGCATGGCGCGGTGGGGTCGCGGCCGGGAGAGCAGCGCGAAGTTGCGAAAGTTGCGTTAGACGCTTCCGTTCCAGGCGACGAAGTTGGCGAGCAACTGGAGACCGGCGAGGTGACTCTTCTCAGGATGGAACTGCACGGCAAAGATATTAGCGCTTGCAATGGCGCAAGTAAACGCCGTTGGATAGTCCACGCCGCCGGCTGTCAACGTCTTGTCATCCGGCACCGGGTAGTAGCTGTGCGCGAAATAGAAGCGCGTGGCGTCGGCGATGCCTTGCCATAGCGGATGCGGCCGCGTCTGCCGAACCGGGCTCCAGCCCATGTGCGGCACCTTGAGCCGGGCGCCGTTTGCATCGACCATCGCCGCGGCGGCGAAGCGCTCGACGTGACCGCGCAGCACGCCAAGGCAGGAAGTGGGCCCTTCCTCGCTCTCGTCGAAGAGCATCTGCAGGCCGAGGCAGATGCCGAGAAAAGGCCGGTCGCGAACGACTTCGAGCACGACGTCGCGCAGGCCGCTGTCGTTCAGGCTGCGCATGCAGTCCGGCATGGCGCTTTGCCCGGGCAGGACCACGCGCGCGGCGCTCCTGATGGTATCGGGATCCGCGCTCACCACTATGGTGCGCTCGGGCGCGACATGCTTGAGCGCCTTCGCCACCGAGCGAAGGTTGCCCATGCCGTAGTCGACGACGGCAATGTCGGGTGTCACCGGTTTGCTCCGCAGATCAGTTTGCTAGAGCGAGCCCTTAGTCGAGGGCACCACGCCAGCCGCGCGAGGATCGGGCGTCGCGGCCATGCGCAACGCCCGGGCGAATGCCTTGAACACCGTCTCGGCCTGGTGATGCGCATTCTCGCCGCGCAGGTTGTCGACGTGGAGCGTGACCAGGGCGTGGTTGACGAAACCCTGGAAGAATTCGTGGGTGAGGTCGACATCGAACGCACCGATCATCGCCCGCGTGAAGGGAACATGGAATTCGAGGCCGGGACGGCCGGAAAGGTCGATCACGACCCGCGACAGCGCCTCGTCGAGCGGAACGTAGGCGTACCCGTAGCGGGTCAGTCCCGCCTTGTCGCCGAGCGCCTGCTTCACCGCCTGCCCCAGCGTGATGCCGATATCCTCGACCGTGTGATGGCCGTCGATGTGCAGGTCGCCCTTGGCGGCGACAGCGATGTCCATCGCGCCATGCCGCGCGAGTTGATCGAGCATGTGATCGAGGAACGGCACGCCGGTGACGACGTCGGCACGGCCGCCGCCGTCGAAATCCACCTCGACGACGATCGAAGTTTCCCGGGTCACGCGCTCGATGCGGGCGGAGCGCGAGGGGCGGGCCGCCGGATTGATCGAAGTGCTCATTCGCTCGTTCGCTCGTTGGCTCTGCAAATTTCTGCCATCGCTGCAAGCAGCAGGTCGTTTTCGCCGGGTGTTCCCACCGTGATGCGCAGGCAATCGGCGAGCAGCGGGTTGCCGCCTGCGGGGTTCTTCACCAGTATGCGCTTCGCCTTCAACGCGTCGAACACGCGATCCGCGCCATCGACGCGAATCAACAGGAAATTCGCCTGCGACGGGAACACAGCGACACCCGCCAACCGCGCAAGCGCCGCCGCGACGCGTTGCCTTTCGGCCCGGATCGCCGCGGTTTGCTCGGCAATCCAGGCGGATTCGGCGAGCAGCGCACCGACGGCGGCCTGCGTCAACGCATTCACATTATACGGTGGGCGCACCTTGTTCAATTCGTCGATCCACTCCGGGGCGGCAACCGCGTAACCAAGCCGGATGCCGGCCATGCCGACTTTTGACAACGTGCCCATCAGCAGCAGGTTCGGAAATTCGCCGACACGCGCCAGAAAGTTGTCGTCGGCGAACGGCGCGTAGGCCTCGTCGAGCACGACCAGTCCAGGTGCGACGCTGATGATTGCTTCGATGTCCGCTGGCGGGTAGCGAGTGCCCGTCGGATTGTTCGGCGAAGCGAGAAAGATGACTGCGGGACGCTCGCGTTCGATCGCCGCGCGCATCGCGGCATGGTCGAGCGCGAAGTCCGGCTTGAGCGCAACGCCGACGAAGCGAAGTCCGGCATGGAGCGCATTGGCGCGATACATGACGAAGGTCGGTTCCGGCGCGAGTACCGCCGCACCGGGTCTGGCCAGGGCAGCTACGATGAGCTGGATCAGCTCGTCCGAACCATTGCCGACGATCAGGCCGAGCGTGTCGGGGATCGCCAGCACGCGCCGCAGCGTCGTCCGTACCTCGTCCGCGCTGCCGTCGGGATAGCGATTGAGCGCGACCCGTGCCAGCGCGGCCGCGACGCGCGCCTTGACCACGTCGGGCAGCGAAAACGGATTCTCGTTAGCCTCGAGCTTGGTCATCCCTTCGGCGGGCGCGACCACGTACGCCTTCTGCGCGCGTACGTCTGGACGCACGACGGCGGCAACGAACTCGGCGGCGCTTGCGCCAGCACCGTCGCGCCTCGGGGCGGCCCTTCGCGCTCACCGTCAACGCCAAGTCGCGCAAGCGATCGTTCACGTCAGACGAGCTCCGTCTCGGTGATCAGCACGTCGACCCCGCCCGTGGCGAAGTTGCCCAGATCGCCAGCGACCGCCTGGCCCTGCGGCGAGGCCACCGCGGCATCGATCGCCGCGCGCGAGTCGAAGGCTAGCGTCGCGATGAGGTGGAACGGTGCGGGCCCGCCCAAGGCGGCGATCGGCCCGCGCGTGACCTCATAGCTGCGCAGCCCGGGGAGCGTCTTCGCCAGCGGAACGTGCTTGTCGAAATAGTACTTGTCGAAAGCGGCAGCGTCGGCGGGCGTGCGATACAGCGCGTAGATCTTGGCCATGTTCGTCTCCTCTGTCCTCAATTTGACTGCAACCGATATTCGGCGCTCTTGGCGTGCGCCGCGAATCCTTCGCCGTGGGCGAGCGTAGCCGCGACACGTCCGAGCGTCTGCGCGCCCGCGCGCGATACCGCGATGACGCTCGTGCGCTTCTGGAAATCGTACACGCCCAGCGGCGAGGAGAAGCGCGCGCTGCGCGCGGTCGGGAGGACGTGGTTGGGGCCCGCGCAATAGTCGCCAAGCGCCTCCGAACTGTAGTGCCCGACAAAGATCGCGCCGGCGTTCCTGATGTTCGGAACCAGCGCTTCGGGCTTGGCGACGGCCAGCTCGAGGTGCTCCGGCGCCATGCGGTTGGCAATCGTGCAGGCTTCGTCGAGGTCGCGCACGCGGATCAACGCGCCGCGGCGCGCAAGCGACTTGGTGACGATATCGGCGCGGGGGAGCGTCGGCAGCAGGCGCGCGATGCTCGTCTCCACCGCATCGATCAGCGCGGCGTCGGGCGACAGCAGGATCGCCTGCGCGTCCTCGTCGTGCTCGGCCTGCGAGAACAGGTCCATCGCGATCCAGTCCGCGTTCGCGCTCGAGTCGGCGATGACCAGGATCTCCGACGGGCCGGCGATCATGTCGATGCCGACGACACCGAACACGCGGCGCTTGGCCGCCGCGACGTAGGCGTTGCCGGGGCCAACGATCTTGTCGACCGCGGGAATGGTTGCGGTGCCGAAAGCGAGCGCAGCGACAGCTTGCGCGCCGCCGATCGCGAACGCGCGGGTGACGCCTGCCAGCTGCGCGGCCGCGAGCACCAGCTCATTCCTGACGCCACCCGGCGTCGGCACCACCATGATGATTTCGGTCACGCCCGCGACGTGCGCCGGCAACGCATTCATGAGCACGGTCGACGGATACGCCGCCTTGCCGCCGGGAACGTAGATGCCGACCCGGTCGAGCGGCGTGATGTTCTGCCCGAGCCGCGTGCCGTCGGGCTCGGTGAAGGACCACGACTTTGCACGCTGATGCTCGTGGTAGGCGCGAATGCGCCGGGCCGCGACCGACAGCGCATCGCGCTGCGCCGCCGGAAGACCGTCGAGCGCACGCTTGAGGTCGTCAGCGGAGATTTCCAGCGCGGCGACGCTGTGGCTCTTGACGTGATCGAACAACGCGGTGTACTCGAGCACGGCAGCGTCGCCGCGCGCGCGAACGTCGGCGATGATCGACGCCACGGAGGTGTCGATCGCGTCGTCGTGCGCGGTATCGAACGCGGTCAGGCGCGCGACGGCCGTGCCGAAATCGGCCTGCGTCGAATCCAGCCTGCGCATGCGAAAAGCGGTCTCAGACATGCGGCGCCTCCGCAGCCACGGCCGCCTTGATGGCGTCGAGCAATGGCTGGATGCCGTCGCGCTTGAGCTTCAGCGACGCCGGATTGACGATAAGGCGCGCGCTGATCGGCATGATGTCCTCGACCGCAACCAGGTCGTTGGCCTTGAGGGTGTTGCCGCTGCTGACCAGGTCGACGATGACCTCGGCCAGGCCGACCAGCGGCGCCAGCTCCATCGAACCATAGAGCTTTATGAGGTCGACGTGCATACCCTTGGCCGCGAAGTGCTCGCGCGCGGTTGCGACGTACTTGGTGGCCACGCGCAGCCTGGCCCCGCGCTTGACCACGCCGGCGTAGTCGAAACCGCGCCGGGTGGCGATCACCAGGCGGCAGCGACCGATGCCGAGGTCGATCGGCTGGTACAGCCCTTCGCCGCCGTGTTCGAGCAGCACGTCCTTGCCGGCGACCCCCAGATCGGCGGCACCGTGCTGGACATAGGTCGGTACGTCGGACGCGCGCACGATAATGAAGCGAAGGTCGGGCCGGTTGCTGCCGATGATGAGCTTGCGCGAGGTTTCGGGATCTTCGGCCGGCACAACGCCTGCGGCCGACAGCAGCGCGATGGCTTCTTCGAAGATGCGCCCCTTGGACAGGGCGATGGTGAGCGTGGACATGACGAAGCAGCAGACGGCGCCGCCGGTAGCATGCAGAGCCAGTCATTCTAACAGGACCGTACCGCCGCTCCGGGCGAGTTACCCTATGCAACGCGCCGGATGCGCGCGCCCAGCGCGCAAAGTTTGTCCTCGATGCGCTCGTAGCCACGGTCGAGATGGTAGATGCGGTCGATGACCGTCTGCCCTCTGGCGACGAGGCCGGCGATCACCAGACACGCGGAAGCGCGCAAGTCGGTGGCCATGACGTTGGCGCCGGTCAGCCCGGCAACGCCCTTGACGGTCGCGGTGTTGCCCTCGACCTCGATATCGGCCCCCAGACGTTTCAGTTCCTGCACGTGCATCATCCGGTTCTCGAAGATCGTCTCGGTGATCACCGAGGCGCCCTCAGCGATGGTCATCAACGCCATCACCTGCGCCTGCATGTCGGTCGGGAATGCCGGATACGGGGCGGTACGCAGCGTGATCGCCGCCAGCGCGCCGTGTCGCGTGACGCGGATCACGTCGCCGTCGACGGCGATCGTCGCGCCCGCCTCGGTGAGTTTCTCCAGCACCGCGCCAAGCGTATCCGGCCGCGTACCGCGCAGCGCGACGTCGCCGCCGGTCGCGGCGGCGGCCACGAGAAAGGTGCCCGTCTCGATGCGGTCCGGCATCACCGCATGGCGGGTGCCGTGCAAGTTCGATACGCCCTGGATGACGATGCGATCGGTGCCCGCGCCGCCAACCTGGGCGCCCATGGCATTCAGGCAAGCGGCCAGATCGACCACTTCGGGTTCGCGCGCGGCGTTTTCGAGCACGGTGGTGCCGTCCGCGAGCGTCGCCGCCATCATCAGGTTCTCGGTTCCGGTGACGGTGACGAGGTCGAACACGAAGCGCGTTCCGGACAGCCGCTTCGCTTTCGCGTCGATATAGCCGTGATCGAGGTCGATTTCCGCCCCCATCGCCTGCAGTCCCTTGATGTGCTGGTCGACCGGTCGCAACCCGATGGCGCAGCCGCCGGGCAACGATACCCGCGCTTCGCCGCAGCGCGCGAGCAGGGGCCCGAGCGCGAGGATGGAGGCGCGCATCGTCTTCACCATTTCGTACGGAGCGAGCGGCCAGTCCACGCGCCCGGCCGACAGCGTCAGCGTGCCGGCGTCGCCTTGAGCGGCGACACCCATTTGCGCGAGCAGCGCGCGCATCGTGTGCACGTCGTTGAGCTCGGGGACGTTGGATAGCGTCAGCGGCTCCGGCGTCAACAGCGCGGCACAGAGGATCGGCAGCGCGGCATTCTTCGCGCCGGAAACGCGCACTTCGCCGTCGAGCGCCACGCCGCCGTCGATGGCCAGCTGGTCCATATCTCTAATCCTTGGCGCGTTCCGCCGGCGTGAGGGTCTGCATCGACAGCGCGTGGATTTCCTCGCGCATCCGATCGCCAAGCGCGCCGTACACGAGCTGGTGGCGCCTGATGCGGCTCAAGCCTTCGAACGCGCTACTGACGATCACGGCCTGGAAGTGCTGGCCGTCGCCGTCGACTTCCACGTGATCGCACGCGAGTCCGGCCTCGATTGCCTGCTTGATGTAGTCTGGATTGGTCATCAGTGGCGCAGTTTGTAGCCGCGTTTGAGCATTTCGAGCGTCATCGCCGCGAGCAGCGCACAGCTGGTCGCCACGATCGCGAAGCTCGTCCACGGCGCGAAATCCGACAATCCGAAAAAGCCGTAGCGGAAGCCGTCGATCATATAGAAGAACGGGTTGAAGTGCGACAGAGCCTGCCAGAACGGGGGCAGCGAGTGGATCGAGTAGAACACCCCCGACAGGAAGGTCAGCGGCATGATGAGGAAATTCTGGAATGCCTGGACATGATCGATCTTGTCGGCAACGATGCCGGCGACGAGCCCGAGAATGCCGAGTATCGCGCTGCCGAGCAGCGCGAAGCCGAGCGCCCACAGCGGGTGCACCAGCGAAAGGGGTACGAATCCCAGCGTGACCAGAAAGACCCCGAGCCCGACGACGAGCCCGCGCACCATCGCGCCAAGCACGTATGCGCCGAAGACGTCGAGCGGCGACAGCGGCGTCAGCAGCACGAAGATCAGGTTGCCGGTGATCTTGGACTGGATGAGCGACGACGAACTGTTGGCGAACGCGTTCTGCAGCACCGACATCATCACGAGGCCCGGGACAAGGAAGGCGGTGTAGCGCACACGGCCGTCGAACACCGACACGCGCGAATCGAGCACGTGCGAGAAGATCAGCAGATACATCAGCGAAGTCAGCATCGGTGCGAGGATCGTCTGGAAGCTGACTTTCCAGAATCGCAGCAGCTCCTTGTACAGCAGCGTGAGCCAGCCGGAGCCCAGGTCCGGAACCGTGTTCATCACGCCGCCCGCTTCATGATGCGCAGGAAGACCTGCTCGAGGTCGGCCTCCTGCAGCGAGAGCTCGTCGATGGCGATACCGCGCTCGCGCAAGGACGCGAGCAGGCGCTCGAGCTCGGCATAGTCGGCCAGCGTCAATAGGTACGTTTTCGCTTCGTGCCTTTGCACGCGGTCGGTCCAGGCGTCGGGCAGCGCATCGACGGTCAGGCGCACGGTCAGGCCGGCGAAACTCGACAGCAGGTTCTGCGTGGTGTCGAGCGCGACCACGCGGCCCGCCTTGAGCATCGCGATACGGCCGCACAGCGCCTCGGCTTCCTCGAGATAGTGCGTGGTCAGGATGATCGTATGTCCATCGCGGTTGAGCTTGCGAATGAAGGCCCACAGGCTCTGCCGCAACTCGACGTCGACCCCCGCGGTGGGCTCGTCGAGCACGATGACCGGGGGCTTGTGCACGAGAGCCTGCCCGACCAGGACGCGCCGCTTCATCCCGCCGGAGAGCGCCCGCATGTTCGCGTCAGCGCGCGAGCTGAGGTCGAGGTGATGCAGGATCTCGTCGATCCAGGCATCGTTGGCGCGGATGCCGAAATACCCTGCCTGGATGCGCAGCGTCTCGCGCACCGTGAAGAACGGGTCGAACACGAGCTCCTGCGGAACGACGCCGAGCAGGCGGCGTGCCATGCGATAGTCGCCGACCACGTCGTGGCCCAGCACGCGCGCAGTCCCGCGATCGGCGCGTGTGAGTCCCGCGAGCACCGAGATCAGCGTCGTCTTGCCGGCGCCGTTGGGTCCCAGCAGCCCGAAGAATTCTCCCGGCTCGACCAGGAGGTCCACCCCGGCCAGCGCCTGGATCGTGCCAAAGCTGCGCGCGACATCGATGATTTCAACTGCGGGAGTCATGGCTTGCTGCGAATCCGGGGCGTCGCCGACCTGTCCCGGCAATCATCACGATGTGAGCATTTCCTCGACGCCGTAGAGCTGGGCGAGCGACAGCAGGCTTTGCGGCACGTCCGCGAATTGCAACGACGCGCCTTCGTCCGCGGCGCGACGCTTCCATGCCAACAGCAACGCCACCGCGGCAGAGTCGACGCGGTCGACGTGGCCGAGGTCGATCGCGCCGGCCTGAGGCATGGCGAACGACCTGCTGACGTCGAGCAGGTGCGCGACGGTGTCCATGGTCAGCGGCCCGGCTAGCGCCCAGCGGTTGTCCACGAATTGCAGCGACGATGCCGGCTCGGTCATTTCGTTGCGGTCGCCGCAGCCGGCGCGGAATTCTTCTTCGTCAGAGTAGCGATCAACCCGTCGATGCCGGAAGCCTTGATCGTGTCGTTGAATTCGTCGCGATAGTTGGTGACCAGGCTCACGCCGGCGACGATGACGTCGTACGCCTTCCAGCCTTCGGCGTTCTTGGTCATGCTGTAGTCGATCTGCACCGGCGCCTGTCCCTGGCGGCGCACCTCGGTGCGCACGATGACGTCGGTATCGCCCGGATTCATGCGCAACGGCTTGTAGTCCATCGTATTGTCGCGATAGTTGGCGAGCGCACCGGAGTACGTGCGCACCAGCAAGGTACGGAACTGGTCGACCAGCTGCTTTTGCTGTTCAGGCGTCGCACTGCGCCAGTTGCGCCCCATTGCCAGCGCGGTCATGCGCGGGAAATCGAAGTTGGGGACGAGCATCGTCTCCATGACCTGTCTGACCTTGGCCGGGTTGCCCGCCTGCAGTTCCTTGTCTGACTTGATCTGCGCCAGTACCTCCTCGGCCACGCGCTTGACCAGCGCGTCCGGCGCCTCCTGTGCCCACGCGGTCGAGCACAGCGCGAACAGCCCCGGCAAAAACCACCCTATCAAGCGCATACGGATCATCGGTTTCCCTGAATATTGGCGAGGTACAGCGCAGACACCGGACGCAGCGGCGGGTTCCACGCGAGTGCGTGCTACAGACGTGGCGCGGGTCACTGGCCCCCGTCTTCGTCCTCGGGTGGTGGCTTGCCGTCGAATACCTGGTACTGGCGCGACCGCAAGTAGGCATTGCGGATGAACCGGTAGCGATCGAGCGCGGCCTGGTCGATCATCGCTTCCGCGCCGAGCGCGTTCGCGCGGAGGTCCAGCGCGCCGACGCCCCAGATCATGTTGCGCACCGGTACGTTCGTGAAGATGTACGTGGTCGGTCCGAGGTAGGCGCGGATGACCGTGCCGGTACCGTCGCGCACCGTCGTCGGTCCGAACAACGGCACGAAGAAATAGGGCCCCTGCGGGAATCCCCACTTGCCGAAAGTGATCCCGAAGTCCTGCGTGTGCCGTTCGATGCCCATCATCGAGGCCAGGTCGAACAGGCCGCCGATGCCGAAAGTGCTGTTGAGCAGCACGCGGCCGAAATCGTCTCCGGCCCGGTTGCCGTTGCCCTCGAGCACGTTGTTGAAGCCGACGAACAGATCCTCGATGTTGCCGAAGAAATTCGAGATGCCGGTTCGAATTAGTCACGGGCGTGTACTTGACGTAGGCCTCGGCAATCGGCTTGACGACGTTGCCATCGACCACTTCATGGACTTCGAACATCTTGCGGTTCCATGGTTCGAAGGGGTCGACCTTCGATTGCGTGGTCGCGCAACCCCCCAGCAGGGTTGCAACGGCGACCAGCGCAACCGTCACTGCCCGTCGAACTTGCAAAATGCTACGAGGCATCATTTCTTGGCTCCATCGCCGCCCGCGGCCGCGGCCTTGTCGAACAGGAACTGGCTGATCAGCTTTTCGATCACGACCGCGGACTGGGTCTTGGCGATGCGGCCGCCGTCGGTCAGAAGCGTCGGATCGCCTCCGGCGTCGAGCGCGACGAAGACTTCTCCCAGCAGGCCCGAGGTGTTGATCGACGCAATCGTGTCCTTCGTGAACTGGTACTGATTGTCGATCCGGAGGAAGGCGACGGCTTCGTAGGTCTTGCTGTCGAGCTGGACCGATTCGACGCGGCCGACGACGACCCCGGCCGTCTTCACCGGCGCCCGCAGCTTGAGGCCGCCGATGTTGTCGAACCTCGCCTCGAGCCGATACCCGGCCGTGCGATCGAGCGACAACAAGTTGCCGACCTTGAGCGCCATGAACAGGATCGCGCCGAAGCCAAGCGCGACGAAAATGCCGACCCACAGGTCGATGGCCGAACGGTTCATTGGCCACCCCGGAACATGAACACCGTCATCACGAAGTCGAGCGCGAGTATCGCCAGCGAGGACAGCACGACGGTACGCGTCGTCGCGGTCGATACGCCCTCGGCGGTGGGCTTGGCGTCGTAGCCTTCGAACACCGCGATCAACGACACCGCGACGCCGAACACCAGGCTCTTGATGATGCCGTTGGTCACGTCGGGCCAGACCTCGACGCCCGCCTGCATCTGGCCCCAGAAAGCGCCGCTGTCGATGCCGATCAGGCGGACGCCCACCAGATAGCCGCCGAAGATGCCGAACGCCGAAAACAGCGCCGCGAGCAGGGGCATCGAAATCACGCCGCCCCAGAATCGCGGCGCGATCACGCGCGCCAGTGGATCCACCGCCATCATCTCCATCGCCGCCAGCTGCTCGGTGGTCTTCATCAGGCCGATCTCGGCGGTGATCGCCGACCCGGCGCGACTCGCAAACAGAAGGCCCGCGACGACCGGGCCGAGTTCGCGTACCAGCGCCAGCGCGACCAGGATGCCCAACTGCTCGTCCGCCCCGTAGCGCTTGAGCGTCTCGTAGCCCTGCAGCGACAGCACCATGCCGACGAACAGACCCGACATGAGAATGATCACCAGCGAGAGCACGCCCGCGAAGTAGATCTCGCGCAGCGTGAGCTGGTAGCGGCGAATCGCCTGTGGCGTATGCCAGACGATGGCGACCAGGAAGCGGCTGGCGAAGCCGAGCCGGCTGATCGAGCCGGTCATGGCGGCGCCGATGCGCCGCAGAAGGTTGGCCACGCCGCTCAGCGCGTCACTGGACATGGGCGAAGAGCTCCCCGCGATACGGATTCGCCGGATAGTGGAACGGCACCGGTCCGTCGGATGCGCCGTCGACGAACTGGCGCACGAACGGGTCGACCGACTTCGTCACCGCCTCGGGCGTGCCCTGCGCGACGATCTTTCCTTCCGACACGAAGTAAAGGTAGTCGACGATCTTGAGCGACTCGTACACATCGTGCGTGACGACGACCGAAGTCGTGCCGAGCGCGTCGTTGAGCTTGCGGATGAGCTGGCCGACCACGCCGAGCGAGATCGGGTCGAGCCCGGCGAACGGTTCGTCGTACATCATGAGCATCGGATCGAGCGCGATCGCGCGCGCCAGCGCGACGCGACGGGCCATGCCGCCGGAAAGTTCCGACGGCATGAGATACGCGGCGCCGCGCAATCCGACCGAATGCAGCTTCATCAACACCAGGTCCCGGATCAACTCTTCCGGCAATGCGGTGTGCTCACGCAGCGGGAACGCGATGTTTTCGAACACGCTCATATCGGTGAACAGTGCTCCGAACTGGAACAGCATGCCAATCCTGCGACGCAAGGCGTAGAGCGCATCGGCATCGAGATCGGGCACCGACTGCCCGCCGACGCGCACGGTGCCGGCCTGCGGCCGCAATTGCCCGCCGATCAGCCGCAGTATCGTCGTCTTGCCGCAACCGCTGCCACCCATGATCGCGACGACTTTGCCGCGCGGCACGGTCATCGTGATGCCGTGCAGGACCGGCCGGCGGTCATAGGCGAAGGAAACATCGACCAGCTCGATTGCCGCGGCATCCGGGTCGAGTGGCGTGGTTTCTGTGTGCGAAGCGGGGAAGCTTGCGTTTGCGGCGGCCGACATCGGCGAGGAATTTTCTGGCCTGGCAGGGAGGGGAATTGTAACGGGTTCACCCCTGGGCGACAACGACAGTTCTCCCCGATTCGAGTCAACCGCGCTGCAGCAGGCGCTCGGCCATCGCCAGATTGGCGGGTTTGCCCAAAAGCACGATGACATCACCCGCCTCGAATCGATCATCTGCCTTCGGCACCACCGAATGCGATCCGTGCCGGCGCACTCCGGTGACTTCCACCAGGCCGCCCAGGTCGATCTCGGCAAGCGATTTGCCGACAGCGAGCGATCGCTGCGTGAGCAGGATCGTGTGCAAGCGCGATTGCAGATTCTCCGCCGCATCGGCGGTATCGGTGACGCCGTGGAAGAACCCGCGGAATAGGCTGTACCGCTCCTCGCGCACCGCGCGGATCCGCGCCAGCACGCGACCCAGTGGCACGCCGAGCACGAGCAGCGAATGCGTCGCGAGCATCAGGCTGCCTTCGAGCACTTCGGGGACGACCTCCGCGGCGCCGGCCTTCAACAGCCGATCGAGCTCCGTGTCGTCGAGCGTGCGCACGATCACCGGCAGGTCGGGCCGTTCCTGCCGTACGTGATTCAGGATTTTCAGCGCGCCCGCAGTGTCGGCGAAGGTCACCGCGACCGCGCGCGCCTTGTTCAGCCCCGCGGCAACCAGCGCTTCGCGCCGTCCCGCGTCGCCGTAGACGACGCTCGTGCTGTCCGCGGCCTCGCGCACGCGTTCCGGATCGGCGTCGAGCGCGAGGTACGGAATCTGTTCGGCTTCGAGCAGGCGCGCGAGATTCTGTCCGCTACGTCCGTAGCCGCAGATGATGATGTGGTCGCGCCGCGCCATCGTGCTCGCGGCGATCTGCGTCACCTGCGCTGCGCGCGCCAGCCAGTCGTTGGCCGTGAGCCGGCGCACTACCGGCTCGGAAAACTGGATGACGAACGGTGCGGAAAGCATCGACAGCACCATCGCGGCGAGCACCAACTGCGCCAGCGTAGGGTCGACGATCCCCAGGTCGTTCGCAAGCGCCAGCAGCACGATGGCGAATTCGCCCGCCTGCCCCAGGTAGAAACCGGTGCGCAGCGCCGTGCCGAGCGGCGCACCGAACAACCGTGCCAGCACCACCGCCAGCGCAACCTTCGCCAGCACCGGGACGATCAGCAGCAGCAGCACCCAGCCGAGCTTCGCGCCGACCACATGCAAGTCGAGGTACATCCCGACGGTAACGAAAAACAGTCCCAGCAGCACGTCGCGGAATGGCTTGATGTCCTCCTCGACCTGGTAGCGGTATTCGGTCTCGGCGATCAACATCCCCGCGAGGAAGGCGCCGAGCGCGTACGAGAGTCCCGCCAGTTCCGTCGCGGCAGCAAGGCCCAGCGTGACCAGCAGCACGTTGAGCATGAACAGTTCGGGTGAGCGCAAGCGCGCGATGAGTGTGAACCACGCGCGCATCGGCTTCTGGCCGAAAAACAGGATCACAGCCAACGCGACCGCGGCCTTGACCGCGGCGAGCGCGAGCGCCTGCCAGAGGTCGGTGCCGCCTTCGGCCAGCGTCGGCGTCGCGATCAGGAATGCGACCACCGCCAGGTCCTGGAACAACAACACGGCCATGACATCGCGGCCGTGCGGCGACCCGAGCTCGCCTCGTTCCGCGAGCAACTTGGACACGATCGCGGTCGAACTCATCGCCAGCGCACCGCCCAGAGCGAACCCGGTCAGCCAGCCGTAGTCCATGAAATGAAGCGCGACCATCGCCATGACGGTGGTGATCGCCACCTGCGCGAGTCCGAGTCCGAACACCGCGCGACTCATCGTCTTCAACTGTGGCAGGCTGAACTCTAGACCGATCGAGAACATCAGGAACACGATCCCGAATTGGGCGAGATCGCGCACCGCGGCATTGTCCGGCACCCACGACAACGCATGCGGTCCGACCACGATGCCGACGACCAGGTAACCGAGCAACGGCGGCAGGCGCAGCAGGCGACACACGATCACGACCACGACCGCCGCCGCCAGCAAAAGCAGGATCAAAACCAGCGTATGAGGCATTGGGCAAATCTAGCACAGTGACCGCAGTGTGGCCCCAGCGCGCCCGGGCGGCGGCGCCGTTCGACAGGGTATACTTTCGCCATGCCCCCAGAGACCGCCGAGACCTTCGCGACTGCACGCGGAATCGACCCGCAGCGTGCGCTTGCGCTCGGCCGCGACGTACTCGCGACCGAGGCCGCCGCGATCCGCGCGCTGGAAGACCGCCTGGGCGGCGCCTTCCTGGCGGCGGCGCGCGTCCTGTTCGGGTGCAGCGGTCGCGTCGTCGTGACCGGCATCGGCAAGTCGGGACACATCGCGCGCAAGCTCGCCGCAACGCTCGCGTCGACCGGGACGCCGGCGTTTTTCGTGCATGCGGCGGAAGCGAGCCACGGCGATCTCGGCATGATCACCGCCGACGACGTGGTGCTGCTGCTTTCGAACTCCGGCGAGACCGACGAACTGGTGTCGCTGATTCCGCACCTCAAGCGCCAGGGTGCGCAGTTGATCGCGTTGACCGGCAACGAGGAGTCGTCGCTGGCGCAGGCTGCCGATGTGCATCTGGACGCCAGCGTCGATACCGAAGCCTGTCCGCTGGGCCTGGCGCCGACCGCGAGTACAACCGCGGCGCTCGCGCTCGGCGACGCGCTCGCATTGACGCTGCTCGACGCCCGCGGCTTCTCGGTCGAGGATTTCGCTCGCTCGCACCCGGGCGGATCGCTCGGACGGCGCCTGCTGACCCACGTGCGCGACGTCATGCGTACCGACGCCGCAGTACCGAGCGTCGCGATCACCGCGTCGCTTGCCGATGCCGTGATCGAGATGAGCGGCAAAGGCATGGGCATGACCGCGGTGGTCGACGCTGGCGGACTCGTCGTCGGCATTTTCACCGATGGCGATCTGCGACGTTGCGTCACGCGGGTCAAGGATTTCGCTGCGACCAACGTCGGCGAGATGATGACCAGGAACCCGCGCAAGATCGACGCGAACGAGCTCGCGATCGATTGCGTCGAGCTGATGGAAACGCCGCCGAAGGTCAGCCAGCTGCTCGTCGTCGACCCCGACGACCGGCTGGTCGGCGCTTTGCATCTGCACGACCTGTTCCGGGCCAAAGTGGTATGAGCGGCGATCAACTTCTGCCCGACCTGCACGCCCGGGCCAGTCGGGTGCGCTTGCTATCCTGCGACGTCGACGGCGTGCTCACCGATGGCAGGATCCTGTATTGCGACGACGGCAGCGAGATCAAGGCTTTTTCGTGCCTCGATGGCGTCGGCATCAAGCTGCTGCAGGAATCCGGCGCCGTCGTCGCCTGGATCACGGGTAGCGCGGCACCTGCGGTGACCAACCGGGCCCGCAACCTTGGCGTCACTCACGTCGTGCTCGGCGCGGCGAACAAGCTCGAACCGTGGGAGCAATTGCGTCGGCAACTCGGATTCGCGCCGGAACAGTGCGCGCATATCGGCGACGATCTGCCCGATCTGCCGATACTCGTTCGTTGCGGCCTGGCCGTGAGCGTGCCCAATGCGCCTGCGCCGATGCGGCAGCACTCACACTATGTCACGCGCGCCCAGGGCGGTGCCGGCGCGGTACGCGAACTGTGCGAACTCATCCTCTCCGCCCAGGGTGTGCTCGATGCCCGGCTGAAGGCCTACACCCAATGACGCTGCGGCCTGCCCAAATCGATCGCCTGATCGCGTGGTCGCCGGTGCTGATGCTCGGCGCCTTCGCGGCGCTCACGTACTGGCTGAATGCGCAGATCAACGTCAGCACGCAGAAGTTCGACGGTTCGGGACGCCACGACCCCGACCTGTACATCGAGAATTTCAAGGCGGTGAGCCTCGACCCCAAAGGGCGCGTCAGGCAATCGCTCACGGCCACGAAGGCGCGCCACTTTCCGGACGACGACACCACCGAATTCGAGGGGCCGCTGATCACCTTCAACGATCCGGACAAGCCCCAGCTAACCGTCGGGTCCGATCGCGCCATGGTCACCGGCGATCGCGAACACGCGCACTTCTACGGCAACGTCAAAGGCGTGCGCGATCCGACCACGCCCGATGCGAACGATGGCCCGATCGTCATGACCAGCGAGTACCTGCACGTGTTCCCCAAGCTGGACAAGGTGGTCACCGACAAGGCGGTGACGATCAAGGACCCGCGTGGGATAATCAGCGCCACCGGCATGGAATTCGACAACCGCAGCAAGAAGGTCAAGTTCGGCTCGCGCGTCAGTGGCCAACTGCAGCCGCAGCCGCACAAGTAACGCAACGCATGCCCCTGCCCAACTTCCGTTCGATCCCGTGCACGTGGCTGACGTTCACGCTCTGCGCGCTCGCCGCGTTCGGCGGCATCGCCGCGCCCAAGGCGCACGCGGAAAAGGCCGATCGCGACAAGCCGATTTTCTATCAGGGCGACAGCGGCGGCGCAAACCTGGGCAGTAAGGACGGCGAGCTCGCCGGCAATGTCGTCATCACACAGGGAACGCTGACGCTTCGCGCGGACCGGATCGTGTTCCACCAGAACGCCGACAATTCACTGTCGGCAACGGCCTACGGCAACCCAGTAAGCTTCCGCGAGAAGCGCGACGGTGTCGATGAGTACTACGAAGGCCACGCCCAGCGCGCCGTCTACGATGGACAGAAGCGGTTTCTCGAACTGTTCGACCGTGCGGTGCTCAAGAAAAGCGGCGACGAAATTCGCAGCAACTACATAACGTATGACGCCGGCAACGAGGTGTTCAAGGCCGAAGGACGCCCGGATGCGCGTCCGCCGGACGCCGGCGAGACGCCGCTCGGATCGCGCGTGCGCGGCGTGTTCCAACCGCAGACCAAGGAAGACAAGGCTGGCAAGGACGGGAAAGACGCGAAAGCAGTGAAAGAAGAAGTGAAGGACGGCAAGGCGGCGGCGCCGGCGAAGACCACCCCACCGCTGCAGCTCAAGGGCGACAACACGCTCGCGCCGGCAACGGCAAAATGATGGCAGCGGCCGCGCGATGAGCACGCTGGCGGTCGCAGCCCTCAACAAGCGCTACAAGTCACGTGTTGTCGTACACGATGTGTCGCTCACTGTTGGTAGCGGCGAAGTCATCGGCCTGCTCGGCCCCAACGGCGCCGGCAAGACCACGTGCTTCTACATGATCGTCGGCCTGGTGGCGACCGACGGCGGCCGCATCGAGCTCGATGGCGAAGACCTGACGCGCATGCCTATTCACGTGCGGGCCCGCCTAGGCTTGTCCTACCTGCCACAGGAGGCATCGATCTTCCGCAAGCTGTCGGTCGCGCAAAACGTACAGGCGATCCTCGAGCTGCAGGGGATCGACACCGACGAAATCGCCAATCGCCTGGACGCCTTGCTCGAGGATCTGTCGATCTCGCACCTGCGCGACAATGCGTCGGTCAGCCTCTCGGGCGGCGAACGCCGCCGTGTCGAGATCGCGCGCGCCCTGGCCACCCGGCCGCGGTTCATCCTGCTCGACGAGCCGTTCGCCGGGATCGATCCGATCGCCGTTCTCGACATCCAGAAAATCATCGGCTTCCTGAAGGAGCGCGGGATCGGCGTCATGATCACCGACCACAACGTCCGTGAAACGCTGGGCATCTGCGACCGGGCCTACATCATCAACGAAGGCCGGGTACTGGCGTCGGGAACGCCCGACGAAATTGTTTATAATGAAAACGTGAGAAAAGTCTACCTGGGAGAGCACTTCCGACTCTGACGCTGTAGCCAGAGCCTTCACACCATGAAGCACACGCTACAGCTCAAGCTCAGCCAGCATCTAACGCTGACGCCACAGTTGCAGCAGTCGATCCGGCTGCTGCAACTGTCCACGCTTGAGTTGAACGCCGAAGTCGAACGTCTGCTGCAGGAAAATCCGCTGCTGGAAAAGGCCGACGACGACGAAGGTTCGGCGCCGCCGCCCGAGTTCGCGCCGACGATGGTGACGACGTCGAGTTCGGACAGCCAAAGCGAGGGCACCGATCAGCCGCCCACGCCGGACTTCGACGTGATGAGCAACGCCGGCGGCGACAACGACTGGGGTTCCTCGTCGAATTCCGGCGACGACGACGACGAGCACTTCTCGCCGCAGCAGGTCGCGGCCTGCTCCTTGCGCGACCACCTCAATGAGCAGCTGGCGCTCCTGAACCTGCCGCTGCGCGACCGCCAGCTCGCGAGCGCGCTGGTCGACGCACTCGACGACGACGGTTACCTGACGACATCGCTGGAAGAGCTGCTCGAACTGTTTCCGGAAGAGCTCGGGTTCGACGCCGACGACCTGTCGATCGGCCTCAGGCATCTGCAGAATCTGGAGCCGGCAGGCGTCGGCGCGCGCGACGCGGCGGAGTGTCTCGCGCTTCAACTGAAGGCGATGCCAGCCTCGACGCCGTTCCGCACCGAAGCGCTCAAACTGGTCGAGCATCACTTGCCGCTGCTGGCCGCGCGCGATTTTGCCAAGCTCAAGCGCCTTCTGCACACCGACGATGACGGCATTCGCGGCGTGCGCACATTGATCACCAGCCTCAATCCGCGTCCGGGCGCCGAGTTCGCCCAGACCGAGGCCAACTATGTGATCCCCGACGTCGTCGTGAAAAAGGTCCGCGGCCGCTGGGTGGCGGCACTGAACGAAGCGGCGATGCCCAAGCTTCGCCTCAATCGCATCTACGCCGACATCCTGACCCGCAACCGCGACTCGTCGAACCAGCAGCTGTCGGCGCAGCTGCAGGAAGCGAAATGGCTGATTCGCAACGTCCAGCAGCGATTCGAGACCATACTGCGTGTGTCGCAGGCGATCGTCGACCGCCAGCGCCATTTCTTCGACCACGGCGACGTCGCCATGCGGCCGATGGTATTGCGCGAGATTGCCGAGATTCTCAGCTTGCACGAATCGACGATTTCGCGTGTAACGACGCAGAAATACATGCTGACCTCGCGCGGCACCTACGAGCTCAAATATTTCTTCGGCAGCCACGTCGCCACCGACACCGGCGGCGCCGCGTCGGCGACCGCGATCCGAGCGCTCATCAAGCAGCTGATCGGCGCGGAAGACGCCAACGCGCCGCTGACCGACAGCCGCATCGCCGATCTCCTCGGCGACCAGGGGATCGTCGTCGCCCGGAGAACCATCGCGAAATATCGCGAGGCGCTCCAGATTCCACCCGTCAATCTGCGCAAAGCCATTTGACTTCACCCTGAAGGAGAACTCGATGAACCTGAACCTGAGCGGTCATCATCTGGTCATCACCCCGGCGATTCGCAGCTACGTCACCGCTAAGCTCGATCGCGTGACCCGGCATTTCGACCATGTGATCGACGTGAACGTCGTCCTCTCCGTCGACAAGCTCAGGCAGCAGATCACCGCCAACCTGCACATACGCGGCAAGGAAATCCACGCCGAATGCGTAGATCCCGATATGTACGCGGCGATCGACGCGCTTGCCGACAAGCTCGACCGCCAGGTTCTGCGCCACAAGGAAAAGGCCAACGGCCAACGTCACGAGCCCGCCGCGAGCAAGCGTGCCACGATCAGCGAGCGCGGGCCGAAGGTTCGCGCGCGCTAGCACTTTCCGGCTGGCATCGGCACCGAGCAGACCTCGTCTCCATGAATCGCATCGCCCCCCTCCTGCTCGAGTCCAACATCCTGCTCGACGCCGACGCCACGACCAAGAAGCGATTGTTCGAGCAGATCGCGCAGTTGTTCGAGCAACACGCACAACTGTCGCGGTCGGTCGTCTTCGACAGCCTGTCGGCCCGGGAGCGACTCGGTTCGACCGGCCTCGGTCAGGGCATCGCCATTCCCCACGGCCGCATCAAGGGACTCAAGCAGGCGCTTGGCGCATTCATCAGGCCGCAGCACCCCGTTCCTTTCGACGCACCGGACGGCAGGCCGGTCGCGCAGGTCTTCGCGCTGCTGGTGCCCGAACACGCCACCGAGGAACATCTGCAGCTTTTGTCCGAGTTGGCGCAGATGTTCAGCGACAAGGCCTTTCGGGAGCAGCTTGCCGCGAACAACGACCCCGCCGCGCTGCACGCGCTGTTCTCCAACTGGCAGGCCGAGGCGGCATGAGCGCGAGGGTATTCCGATGAGCGCTCGGCACGGCCCAGAGCGCGTAGGTTTCCTGTGAACGACGGCGGCGCCATCCGGCAAGTAAGCGTGGAGCGCCTGTTCGAGGACAATCACGACCGCCTTGGCTTGACCTGGCTCGCCGGCCGTCAGGGCGGCAACCGCGTGCTGACCGGGGAAGCGGCGCTGAAACCGACCATCGGCCAGGTCGGGCACATGAATTTCATCCACCCGTTCCGCGTCCAGTTGATCGGGGCTGCGGAAGCGAGTTACCTGCTCGGGCTCCCCGAGGCTGCGCTTCGCGCATCGATCGAGCGGCTGTTCACCACCGAACTGGTCGCCATCGTCGTCGCCAACGGCGAGGAAATTCCGACGCATCTGCTCGACGAATGCAACAAGCATCACATCGCGCTGGTGACGTCGCCGCAACCTTCCCCGCACGTCGTCGATGTCATGCGCCTGTATCTCTCGCGCGTGTTGGCGGAATCGACCACGTTGCACGGCGTCTTTCTCGACGTGCTCGAGATGGGCGTACTCATCACCGGCGCGTCGGCCATCGGCAAGAGCGAGCTGGCGCTCGAACTCATATCGCGCGGCAACGGGCTCGTCGCCGACGATATCGTCGAGCTCTACCGGATCTCGCCCGACACGCTCGAAGGCCGCTGCCCGGCGGTGCTGAAGGATTTCCTCGAGGTGCGCGGCATCGGCGTCCTCAACATCCGCACGATTTTCGGCGAGACGGCAGTGCGTCCGCGCAAGCTGCTCAAGCTGATGGTCCATCTCGAGGATCACGGCAACGAGCAGTTTTCCGAGCTGGACCGGTTGCAGGTCAGCGCAACCTACCAGGAAATCCTCGGCGTGCCGATACGCAAGGTGACCATTCCCGTGGCCGCCGGCCGCAACCTCGCGGTGCTGGTGGAAGCCGCGGTGCGCAACTTCGTGCTCAACCAGCGCGGCATCGACAGCACCAAGGAATTCATCGAGCGCCAGCAGAAGTTGATGGAAGACGGGGGTTAACCGCGCCGCCATGGACCTGCTGCTAGTCGCCGGTGTGTCGGGTTCGGGCAAGAGCGTCGCTCTCGCCGCGCTCGAAGACAGCGGTTATTACGCGGTGTCCAACCTGCCGTCGACCCAGCTCGCGGGACTGCTCGCGCACCTGAAAGCCGTCCGGCAACAGCACGTCGCGATCGTGCTCGACGTAAAGACCACGCCGGACCTGAATGGCGTCGCGGAGGCGATCGAGGCGGCGCGCGGCGACGGCTGGACCGTTCGTTTTCTGTACCTGGACGCCAAGACCGATACGCTGGTGAAGCGCTTCTCCGAGACGCGCCGGCGGCATCCGTTCTCGGACGACGCGCGTACGCTCAGGGAGGCGATCGAGTTCGAGCGCGCGCGCCTCGCCGAGGTGCGCGCGCTCGGTTACAGCTTCGACACCAGCGATCTGTCCGCCGCGGCATTGCGCGCGTGGATCAAGGATTTCATCAGCGTCGACCCGTCGAAATTAACGTTGCTGTTCCAGTCGTTCGGCTTCAAGCACGGCGTACCGCTGGACGCGGACCTGGTGTTCGACGTGCGCTGCCTGCCCAATCCGCACTACGAACCCGACCTGGCCGCGAGGACCGGTGTCGATCCGAAGGTCATCGCCTATCTCGAGCGGCAGCCGCAGGCCCAGCGCATGTACGACGACATCCACCACTTCGTCGAGAGTTGGATTCCCGACTATGCCCGCGACAATCGCAACTACTTGACGGTGGCGATCGGCTGCACCGGTGGCCAGCATCGTTCGGTCTATCTCGTCGACCGGCTGGCGCGGGCGTTCGCGGACCGTTACCAAGTGCAAACCCGACATCGGGAACTCGGCTGACGAGCGACGCTTCGTCGTTGCGCTAGAATGAGCGCATGAACAATCCGCGCATTGTCACCCTCGCCTTCACCGGTGCTTCCGGGCTGCCCTACGGCCTGCGCCTGCTGCAATGCCTGCTCGACGCGCGCGCGCAGGTCTACCTGCTGTATTCCCCCGCAGCCCAGATCGTCGCGCGGCAGGAACTCGACTTGACGTTTCCATCGCAACCGGCCGCGGCCGCGGCGTATTTTGCCGAGCGCTATCACGCACAGCCCGGGCAACTGACGGTGTATCGGCCGCGAGGATTGGCTGTCGCCGGTCGCGTCCGGGTCCAATCCGGCAGACGCGATGGCGGTTTGCCCGTGCAGCATGGGCACGCTGGGTGCGCTGGCAGCGGGGCTCGCCGACAACCTGATCGAGCGCGCCGCCGACGTGATGCTCAAGGAGCGGCGGACGCTGGTGCTGGTGCCGCGGGAGACGCCGCTGTCCGCCATTCACCTCGAAAACATGCTGACGCTTTCCCGCGCCGGCGCGGTGATACTGCCGCCCGCGCCGGGTTTCTACAGTCACCCCCAGTCGATCGACGACCTGGTCGACTTCGTCGTCGCACGGATCCTCGACCAGCTCGGCGTGGACCACACGCTGGGTCCGCGCTGGGGCGCCAGGCGCGCGCCTTCGCCGACGATAGAGCGTGCTTGATTTCCTGCGCGCCGGCAGCGGTAAGCCGTCGCCACGAGCGCCGTCGACGCTGCCGCTGTTTCCGCTGAAGACGGTGCTGTTTCCCGGCGGACTGCTGCCGCTGAAGGTGTTCGAGCAGCGCTACATCGAGATGACCAAGGCCTGCCTGAAGGACGACAAGCCCTTCGGCGTGTGCCTGCTCAAGACCGGCCAGGAGGTGAACAAACCCGGCTCGGTGCCAGGTGCTCCCGATTTCGCCGGGATCGGCACCTTCGCGCGCATCACCGACTGCGACGTCCCGCAACTCGGTATCATGCATCTGAAGACCGAAGGCGGCGCGCGCTTCCAGGTGCATTCGCACGCGATCACCGATCTCGGGCTCGTCGTGGGCCAGGTGACGCCGCTGCCGCCCGAGGCCGCGATGCCCCTGCCCGAGGAATATCAGCCGCTGGCCGCATTGCTCGAACTGCTCGTCGAGCGCGTCGGACGCGAAAATTTCGCGGCAGCACCGGCAACCGGCGACGCATCGTGGGTGGGTTACCGCCTGGCCGAGATGCTGCCGCTGCCGCTGCCGATCAAGCAGAGCATGCTCGAGATCAACGATTGCGAAGTGCGGCTAAAGGTAATCGCCAAGTTTCTCAAGGACAGAGAAGTCCTCTAGCGACCGATCTCGATAAGCGATCGGACCGCGCTGATATAATTTGCGATTCCGACGCCGCGGTACAGGAACACCATCATGGCCGGCCACAGCAAGTGGGCGAACATCAAGCACAAGAAGGCGGCCACCGACGCCAAGCGCGGCAAGATCTTCACGCGCCTGATTCGCGAAATAACGGTTGCCTCAAGGCTCGGTGGGGCCGATGCATCGAGCAATCCGCGTCTGCGTCTTGCGATGGACAAGGCACTCGACAACAACATGCCCAAGGACACCATCGAACGCGCCGCCAAGCGCGGCGCGGGTGAACTCGAGGGCGTCAGTTACGACCAGGTGCGCTACGAAGGCTACGGCATCAACGGTGCCGCAGTGATCGTCGATTGCCTCACCGACAACCGCGTGCGTACCGTCGCCGAAGTCCGCCACGCGTTCTCCAAGTACGGCGGCAACATGGGCACCGATGGCTCGGTCGCCTTCCTGTTCAAGCATTGCGGGCAACTCGTGTTCGCTCCGGGCACCGATGGCGACAAGCTGATGGAAGCGGCGCTGGACGCCGGCGCCGAAGACGTGATCGACCACGAGGACGGCTCGATCGAAGTGATCACGGGACCGAACGACTTCGTCGCCGTGAAGGACGCACTCGCCAAGTCGAACCTGAAGCCGGAATTCGCGGAAGTGACGATGAAGCCTTCGACCGAGGTCGTGTTCACCGGCGACGACGCCACCCGGATGCAAAAGCTGCTCGACATGATCGAAGTGCTCGACGACGTGCAGAACGTCTACACCAACGCAGTGATAGACGAGGCGTGATAGCGCGCCGCATCCTGGGCATCGACCCCGGACTGCGCGTGACCGGGTTCGGGCTGATCGTCGCTTCCGGCAACCGGCTGCAGTACGTGACCAGCGGCTGCATCCGCAATACCACCGGCGAACTGCCGGAGCGCCTGAAGATCATCCTGCGCGACCTCGCCAGCGTCATCGCCGCGCACCAGCCGACGGAAGTCGCGATCGAGAAGGTATTCGTCAACGTAAATCCGCAGTCGACGCTCCTGCTCGGCCAGGCGCGCGGCGCGGCGATCTCGGCGGCGGTCATCGCCAACATTCCGGTCGCCGAGTACACCGCGCTGCAGGTCAAGCAGGCCGTGGTCGGGCACGGCAAGGCGGCCAAGGAGCAGGTGCAGGAAATGGTCAAGCGCCTGCTCGCGCTGGCTGCCGCACCGTCGGCCGATGCCGCGGACGCGCTGGCGTGCGCAATCTGCCATGCGCACGGAGGCGAAGGCTTCGCGGGCATGACCCGTACCGGCTACCGCATGCGCCGCGGCCGCATCGTGTGAGGCCCGGGCCGCGTGCGATAATGCACGGCCCCCATTTGAAGCGCGGCCTCCTATTGTGGCTACCACAATTTTCCCATCCCGCGTCGGCCGCCTGGCCTCCTCGCGGGTCGCCCCCATGCGCTACGCGCACGGGTTCCCACTCCGCCGCTCGAAGTGCGGCCTCCTATCGTGGCGACCGCAAATTTCCCTCCTCGCGTCGGCCGCCTGTCCTCCTCGCGGGTCGCCCCCATGCGCTGCGCGCACGGGGTCCCACTCCGTCGCTCGAAGTCCTAGCCCATGATCGGACGCCTCTCCGGCACGCTTGTCGAAAAGAACCCGCCGCAGATTCTGCTCGACGTTCAGGGCGTGGCCTACGAGGTCGACGTGCCGATGAGCACGTTCTACAACCTGGCCAACCTCGGCGAGAAGGTCACGCTGTTCACCCACCTGGTCGTGCGCGAAGACGCGCACCTGCTGTTCGGCTTCGGGTCCGAGTCGGAACGTCGTGCCTTTCGTCTGCTGATCAAGATCAGCGGCATCGGCGCACGAACCGCGCTGTCGGTGCTGTCGGGACTTTCGGTGACAGAGCTGGCGCAGGCGGTTACGCTGCAGGAATCTGGCCGGCTCACCAGCATTCCCGGTATCGGCAAGAAGACCGCGGAACGACTGTTGCTGGAACTGAAGGACAAGCTCGGCGCAGACCTCACCTCGACGGTCGGCATCAACCGCGCCGCGCCAGTCACCTCGGACGTGCTCCACGCGCTGGCCTCGCTCGGCTACAGCGACAAGGAGGCCGCGCATGCGGTCAGGCAGCTGCCCGAAGGCATTGCCGTGACGGACGGCATCCGACAGGCGCTGAAATTGCTGGCGAAAGCGTAGCGGACTGATGCCGCTCCAGCGATGATCGAAACCGACCGCCTGATTGCCGCCGCCCCGGCCAACCCGCAGGAGGAAGTGCTCGAGCGGACCTTGCGACCGCGCGCGCTGGAAGAATACGTCGGCCAGGAGAAGATCCGCGGCCAGTTTTCGATCTTCATCGAGGCCGCGAAGAAGCGCAAGGAGTCGCTCGATCACGTCCTGCTGTTCGGCCCGCCGGGACTCGGCAAGACCACGCTCGCCCACATCATCGCGCACGAACTCGGCGTCAACTTGCGCCAGACCTCCGGACCGGTGCTCGAGCGCGCCGGCGACCTCGCCGCCCTGCTCACCAACCTCGAGCCGAACGACGTTCTGTTCATCGACGAGATTCACCGGTTGTCGCCGGTGGTCGAGGAGATCCTGTATCCGGCGCTCGAGGATTTCCAGATCGACCTGATGATCGGCGAAGGTCCCGCGGCACGCAGCGTCAAGCTGGACCTGCCACCATTCACGCTGGTCGGCGCCACCACGCGCGCCGGCATGCTGACCAATCCACTGCGCGATCGCTTCGGCATCGTCGCGCGCCTCGAGTTCTACACGGCCGAAGAACTCACGCGCATCGTCACCCGATCGGCCCGGCTGCTCGAGATACCGATCGAGGCCGATGGCGCGCTGGAACTTGCCCGCCGTTCGCGCGGGACGCCACGCATCGCCAATCGCCTGCTGCGGCGCGTGCGCGACTACGCGGAGGTGCGCGCCGCCGGCAATATCACGCGGCCGGTCGCCGACGACGCGCTCAAGATGCTCGACGTCGATGCGTCGGGACTCGACGTCATGGACCGCAAGCTGCTGCGCTGCGTGCTCGACAAGTTTGCCGGCGGCCCCGTCGGCGTCGACAACCTCGCCGCGGCGATCGGCGAGGAACGCGACACGATCGAGGACGTCCTCGAGCCCTATCTCATCCAGCAGGGGTTCCTGCAGCGGACCAATCGCGGGCGCATCGCGACGGCGCTGTCGTATCGCCACTTCGGCCTCGCGCCACCCGCCGCCGCCGGCGAACTGTTCAGCGGATGACGGTGCCGACAGCGCAACCCTTTCGCTGGCCCGTACGCGTTTACTATGAGGACACCGACGCCGCCGGCATCGTGTATTACGCCAACTACCTCAAGTTCCTGGAACGGGCGCGGACCGAGTGGCTCGCCGCACAGGGGATCGCGTTGACCGCGCTCGCGTCCGAATACCATGCGGTCTTCGTCGTCCACCGGCTGGAGATCGAGTATCGGCAGCCGGCACGGCTGGGCGATTTGCTGGAAGTGGCGATGACGCCGATCGAACGCGGACGGAGCAAGCTCGTCGCCGCACAGGATGTCTTGCGCGACGATGAACTGCTGGCGCGCGCACGGGTCACACTCGCGTTGGTCGATCGCCGCACCTGGCGCCTGATGCGCATGCCCGCACCACTGCAGGCCTGCCTGGAGAAATTCGCTTGAATCTGCACACCGATCTTTCGTTCATCTCGATGGTCACCCACGCGAGCTTCGTGGTGCAGGCGGTGATGGCGCTGCTGCTGCTGTTGTCGCTCTGGTCGTGGTGGCAGATCTTCCTCAAGAAGTTCGCGCTCAAGCGCGCGGCGGCGAGCACCGACGCATTCGAGGACGAATTCTGGAAGGGTGGCGACCTGGCGGCACTCTACCAGCGCGCGAGCCAGGCTCGCGACGGCGGTCCACTCGAGCGGATTTTCTCGGCGGGCTTTCGCGAATTCGCGAAGCACCGCAAGCAAGGGTCGTCGTCGGCAGCGACGATGGACAGCGCGCGGCGCGCGATGCGCGCCACCTATCAGCGCGAAATGGACACACTGGAAGCCAATCTCTCGGGGCTGGCGACCGTCGGTTCGGTCAGTCCGTACATCGGGCTGTTCGGCACGGTGTGGGGCATCATGAATTCGTTTCGCGGGCTCTCGAACGTCAGCCAGGCGACGCTCGCGCAGGTCGCGCCGGGAATCGCCGAGGCGCTGATCGCGACGGCGATGGGCCTGTTCGCGGCGATTCCGGCGGTCGTCGCGTACAACCGCTACACGCACGACGTCGACCGCCTGGCGACGCGCTGCGAGACCTTCATCGAAGAGTTCTCCAACATCCTTCAGCGGCAAGGCTAGGCTCCATGCGCCGCGCACGCAAGGCGATCAACCAGATCAACGTCGTGCCCTACATCGACGTGATGCTGGTGCTGCTCGTGATTTTCATGATCACCGCGCCGCTGATCAATCCGGGCGAGATCGAGTTGCCCAGCGTGGGCAGCAAGCTGACCACCCCTGTGGCGCCGCTCGAGATCACGATCAAGACCGACCAGTCGCTGTTGCTGCGGGAAGGCGGCGCGCCGGCGGTGCGGATCTCCCGCGACGAGTTGATCGCGCGCATCCGCGAGCGCCAGGCCCGCAACAACGAACAAGCCGTGGTCATCGCCGCCGACAAGAACGTTCGCTACGAGGAGGTGATCGGCGTGCTCGACATGCTCCAGCGCAACGGGATCAAGAAGGTGGGGCTGCTGGCGCGTCCGCAAGGCTGACCGGCGATGGCGGCCACGCACGACGGGCGGGGCAAAGCGTCGCCATGGTCGACCGGCAAATGGATCGCTGCCGCGCTTGCGCTTGCGGTCAATCTCAGCTTCATCGCCTTTCTCGTCTTCAGCGTGACATGGCAGAACCGCAAGGAGACGGCGGTCAGCGTCGAACTCTACGCGCCGCCCTCGCCTGCACCAAAAGCAGAGGCGCCGAAGCCGCCCGAGCCGACGCCGCCTGCGCCCGAACCGCCCAAGCCCGAACCACCTGCGCCCGAACCGCCCAAGCCGGTCGTCGAACCACCCAAGCCGCAGCCGGAACCGCCGAAACCGATCACGAAGATCGTGCCGCCGGCGCCGACCAAGGCCGAGATCGCGCTGAAGGCAAAACAGGAGCAGCAGGAGCGGGCACGGATTGAAAAGGAAAAGCGCGAGGCCGAGAAACGCGAGACGGACAAGCGCGAGGCCGAGAAAAAGAAACTGGACGACAAGCGTCTTGCCGACGCGAGCGCGCGTCAGGCCCGCGAAGCGGAGGCGCTCAAGGCGCAGGCCGAGCGCGAGCGCGTCGCGACGGCGAAAGCCGCCGACGCCGCACAGGCCAAAGCACTGGACGATTACATCCGTCGGATCCAGGCGCGGATCAAGGGCAACGTGGTTCTGCCGCCGGACATTGCGGGCAACCCGGAAGCCGTGTTCGACGTCCTGCAATTGCCCACCGGGGAGATCATTGACGTGCAGCTCAGGAAATCGAGCGGTGTCCGGGCCTACGACGAAGCGGTGCAGCGCGCTATCATCAAGGCGTCGCCGTTGCCGAAGCCGGATGTCGCCGAGCTGTTTCGCCGCAGCCTGACGCTCAAGTTCCGGCCGCTGGATTGATTCCGAAGATTGAGATGAAGGCGCGCAATCTTGCATGACATTCTGTTCCGCGATGCACTGGTCTTCGACGGCACGGGCGCTTCGCCGGTAAACAGCGACGTCGCGATCACCGACGGTCGCATCGCGGCGATCGGCCGCACTCTCGGCACGACCGCACGCGAGGTGATCGCCGCCGATGGTCTCGCGCTAATGCCGGGCATTATCGACAGCCATACCCACTTTGACGCCCAGATTACGTGGGACCCTCACGTCAGGCCCTCGCCTGCGCTCGGTGTGACCACGGTGGTGATCGGTAATTGCGGATTCACCATCGCTCCGTGCAAACCGCAGGACCGCGACCTCACCATGCGCAATCTCACGCAGGTCGAGGGCATGTCGCTGGACGTCCTGCGCCAGGGCATCGCATGGGATTTCGAAACATTTCCGGAGTACCTGGCGCAACTTCGTCGTCAGGGTAGCGTAGTCAATGTCGCCGCGTATGTCGGTCACAGCAGCATACGAACGTTTGTGATGGGAAGCGAAGCATCGACGCGCGCGGCCACCGGGGCCGAGGTCGCGCAGATGCAAGCCATCGTGCGCGAAGCGATGCAGGCTGGGGCCGTCGGCTTTGCCAGCAGCACGTCGCCCGCGCACAACGGCGCGGGCGGGCTGCCGATGCCCTCCCGCCTGGCCGACAACCGCGAAATGCATGCACTCGTCACCGCGATGGGCGAATGCGGTCACGGCATCTACATGCTGACCAAAGGGGGACACACGTCGGTGCCGTTTCTCGAGTCGCTGGCGGCGGACAGCGGTCGCCCGGTGATGATCGCCGCGCTATTGCACAACAGTACCAATCCGCAAGCCGTGTTCAACGACCTCGACGCGATCGCCGCCGCCAACACGCGAGGTCATTCGCTCATCGGCCAAGTTTCCTGCTGTCCGCTGACCATGGACTTCACGATGCGCTCGCCCTATCCGTTCGAGGGGCTCACGAGTTGGAAGCCCGCCCTCGGCCTGGACGGCGACGCGCTAGGCGCCATGCTCGCCAGTCCGGGATTTCGCGACGGCGTGCGCGCCGAACTGGCAACGATGACCACCTTCCGTCTGTTCAACGGCGAGTGGGACAAGGTGCAGGTCGTGGAAACCACGACCCCGGCCCGCGCGCGCTACGAGCAGCAAAGCATCGCCGACATCGCACGCCTCGAGAGCCGCGACCCGCTCGACGTGATGCTCGATCTGGCGGCCGAAGAGAACCTGGAGACCGTCTTCACCGCGCAGTTGCTCAATTCCGACGAACAAGCCGTTGGTCGCATGCTCAATCATCCGCACAACATCGTGAGCCTGAGCGACGCCGGCGCGCACCTGACCTTTTTCAACGACGCGGGTTTCGGCCTGCACCTCATGGGCCACTGGGCGCGCGAGCTCGCGTCGATGTCGATGAGCGAAGCGGTGCGCCGGCTCACCAGCCAGCCCGCGCAAGTCTTCGGTATGCGTGGGCGCGGCGTGATCCGCGAAGGCTATGCCGCGGACCTGCTGTTGTTCGATCCGGAAACGGTTGCGCGCGGACCCAAGCGTCGCGTGTTCGACCTCCCAGGTGGAGCTCCGCGTCTGACCACCGACGCGGTAGGAGTTCATGGCGTGTGGGTCAACGGGCAGAAGGTTGCCAACGCGGACGGGCTGCTCGAATCGGCGCCGCTTGCCGGGGAGTTGCTGACGAGTTTTTCCGCAGCCTAAATCGTTATTGAATGCAGGCCCCTCGCCGGGTGGCTCGCGTCGCTACTCGTCTCGCGCCTTCTTCTCGACGATCTGGATCGTAGCCCAGCTCCAGTCGGGGCGCTGCTCGACCAGGTGCCGCATCGACACGGTATACACGGAGTGCGCCGTCGTCAGCAGCACGTTGCGACCCTCTTGAAACTCGGACGTGGGGATGATCACCGTCTTCATCGCCAGCGGCTTGTCCGGCCGCGAGGGTGGCGGCAGATAAAGACCTTCGAAGCGTTCGCCCATCGTCGACATGTCCAGTCCGTCCACGACGTAGCCCATGTCCTCGCTGGCGCGGCGCTTCGCGGCGAGCGTCACCGCCACCATGCGTTCGGCGATGATGTTGACGCCGGCTTCGACTTCCTCGTTCGACAGCTTGTTCAACCGGCGTACGACGCCGAGCAGCCAACCGTCGATATCCGACTGGCGCACGGCCACCAGCGCGCCGAGCGTGAGGCTCTGGCCGATGCCCCCGGTCGCGGCGATGCGCAATCCCGCCACGCTGCGATCCTTGACTTCCCACATCGGATCGCTCCACGACGACAGGCTCGCCGCAAGCGAGTCGTCCTCGACCTGTACCTTGCGCTTCACCCGCGGTGCGCCCGCGACGGGGAAGACTTCGATCTGTTCGGCGCCGGCGGAGGGATCGTTGCTAGCCTCGTCCGAGGCCTTCGCCGCGAGGTCCTGGCAGATGCGCGAAAGGCCGATCCGCACGCGCGCAGACACCGCGACCGTGACACGTGGATCGCGCCGCAATTCCGGCAGCAGCGACGGCGACATCATCGGCTGGATCTTGCGCAGTACGCCAAGCCGCTGCTGGTTGACGACGGCAACCGGGCCCTGGTCGGTCATCTCGGCGTCGCGCAATGCGTTGATAGCGCGCTGCATGCCTTCGGACAGCGGAGACGTGTCCAGGTATCGCAGCATCGAGCCACGGTCGTTGCCGGTGCGGCGAACCATGCCTTCGCGGCCCGCGAGGTCGACGAAGAATCCGTCCATCGATTTCGGAATCTGTTCCAGCGACAAACGCCGGCTCCACGCGCGCAACTGCGAACTGGCCCAGTCGATCTCGGTGGGAGACAGGTTGCCGGTATTGAGCTGGTGGACGAGCAGGACGTACAGATATTCCTGTTCAACCGACCAGGGCTGCGCGGCGGAGCCCGCAGCGGGCAGCGCCATCGCCTGCCGGTCGCACTGCATCTCGCAAGCACGCAGGTATGTCTGATGCAGCTCGATCCACTTCGCGGGAATCCAGCGCTCGTACTTGAACACGCGCAACTTGGCGTCGGTCCCGTGGAAATGGACCAGGCGCACGAACAGGAGCGGCAGGGCCGCGCGCCAGCGCGCGTTGTCCGCTTGCGCCACGGCGCCCTCGAGCGCCGCCTGGTAGGCGAGCATGAACGCCTGGCTCATCTCCCACAGCGCCTGCCAGATGCGTTCGGCGAGCTTGGGCGAGGCTTCAGCGTTCTCGATGTATTGCTTGATGAGTTGCCGCCGATCGCTGCCCAGCGCGGCGTCGACGAATTCGATGGCGGCAACGCGATTCAGGTCGATGTCGCGCTGCGTCTTGCGCATCGTGTCGAGCGCGCGAATGACGTGCTGCTGCCGGCCGATAACGTCCAGCGCCGGCAACTGGCGCAACCACGCCGCCGCTGTCTTTGCGTTCAGCAGCGAATCGGCGGAATCCTTTCCCTGCGGTGTCAGAAATCCAAACATCGCTTTCATCGTTGGAGCCTGTCGACGAGGGGCCCGCCCCGAGCCGGATCCGATAGTTCGGGTCATCGCTGGATGGTCGAGTCAAAGGCCATTCGGATGCGGACGAACTATGATTTATAGCCCAAAAGCTGCCCCAGCGCAAAACCCGATCAGTTTCGTGTTACCTTGCGACCTTTCCAATCGGCTGCGTCAGATGTCCCTGACGCCATGACCGATCAACGAGTCTTCAATGTCGCCAATATTCCCCTACGAA
The DNA here is from genome assembly GCA_963726915.1 of uncultured beta proteobacterium. Taxonomy (GTDB): domain Bacteria; phylum Pseudomonadota; class Gammaproteobacteria; order Burkholderiales; family Casimicrobiaceae; genus PALSA-1003. The sequence continues at coordinate 99,208 of CAVSEA010000018.1, read as the reverse complement.
ATCCGTCGCAAATGGACGTCGATCGCCGCCATTTTCGGTGTGGTCTGTACCGTAAGTATCCTCGCGCAGGCCCAAGGAACGGGCGCTGCACCAACATCAAGCAAGACGGATGCCAAAGTCATGCAACTACAAAAAATCGAAGTCAAGCCGGGAACTGGCGCCGAAGCGACGCCAGGGAAAGCCGTCATTGTGCACTACACAGGTTGGCTTTATGACCCAGCGGCGCCCCAGCAGCGCGGGAAGAAATTCGACTCTTCCCGCGACCGGTCAGTTCCGTTCGGCTTCATCCTGGGCGCCGGCAAGGTGATCAAAGGCTGGGACGAGGGCGTCGCCGGCATGAAAGTCGGCGGGCAGCGCACGCTTATCATTCCTCCGGACATGGGCTACGGCAGCCAGGGCGCCGGTGGCGTCATTCCGCCGAATGCGACGCTGCTCTTCGACGTCGAGTTGATCGAGGTCAAGGGCTAGAAAGCGTCGTAGCGCCCTTGTAGACGCGAATTTATTCGCGCGCGACTCTCAGCAACTACTACCAGTACGTCTCCAGCGTTACGTGCCCCGGTTCCCGCCGGCGATGGCGCCGCATGCCGCGGTGTTCCAGCACCGCCTGCGTATCGCGCACCATGTCCGGGTTTCCGCAGAGCATGGCGTGCGCGTTCTCCGCTGTGAGGGGAACTCCCGTCCACGCTTCCAGCCGCCCGTCGCCAATCGCATCGGGGATGCGTCCCGGCAGCGCCCCACGCTGCGCCTCGCGGCTCACGATCGGGACGAAGCTGAAGCGCCCGGTGTGGGCATGCCCGATTGCTGCAATCTCATCGGCGTATGAAAGATCCGCCGCAAAACGGACCGCATGCACCAGCACGATGCGCTCGAATTTCTCCCACGGTTCCGCGGTGCGCAGGATCGACAGGAACGGTCCAAGACCGGTGCCCGTAGCAAGGCACCAAAGCGCACTGGTGGCCGGGATCTCGGCGACGCTGAAGAAGCCGTTGGCGCGATCGAGCAGCCACAGCGGGTCTCCGGCCTCGAGCGCCGCAAGGCGAGGCGACAACGGCCCGGTGGGCAGCACGTTGAAATAGAACTCGTGCGGCGCGTCCTGCGGGGCATTGACGAAGGAATACGGCCGGCCGAGCATCGGCTCCTTCGCGCCTGCCGGCGCGGGCAGCGCCAGCCGCGCGAACTGACCCGCAACGAAAGCGGGACCATGGGCGCCGACGCACAATGAAAACAGGCGATCGGTCCACTGCCGCTTGGCGACGACCTTGCCTTCGATCCAACCGCTCATCGTTGCACGCGCGAATTCCCTGCCCGAGGCCTAGTAAACTACGCATTATGCCAGCGCCGCCCTCCGCGCTTTGCGCGGGACCCCGCGTCTACTTGCGCCGGCCCAAACCGTCCGACGTGACTGTCTTCGTTTCCGCGGTCGCCGCCAGCCGCCGGCTGCACGGCCGATGGGTGCAGGCGCCATCGACAAGGGCGCGCTTCGGCACCTATCTCAAGCGCTTCGCGGGGCCGAAAGCGCGCGCGCTGAGCACGGCAACGCATGTCGGCCTGATTGCGTGCCGCAGCGAGGACCATGCGCCGGTTGGAGTGTTCAACTTCAGCCACATCGTGCATGGCGCGTTCAAGAGCACCTATCTCGGCTACTACGCGCTGGAACCCTACGCCGGCCAGGGCTACATGTCCGAAGCGCTGGCACTCGCCGTCACCGTCGCGTTCCGCAAGTTGCGGCTGCACCGCATCGAAGTCAACGTGCAGCCGACCAACATGCGCTCCGTAGCGCTGGTGCGTCGCTTCGGTTTCACACGCGAGGGCTTCTCGCGACGATACATAAAGATCGCCAGCCGCTGGCGCGACCACGAGCGATGGGCGTTGCTGGTCGAGGACTGGCGCAGGCGGCGATGACGGGGCTTGGTCCGACGATTGGACGGGGCGCGCTGCTGTTGTTTGCCGCGGGCTGCGCAAGCGCTCCGGATCCGCTGACGGCGCCGAGGGCAGGGTATGGCATCGAGATCGCGCCGTTCGCGACGCACCGACAATGCTTCGCGCTGCTCACCGGGGAGCGCGTCACGTACCGATTCACGGCGGTTCGTCCGGTCGCCTTCAGCGTGTATTCCCGCGAAGGCAACTCAAGGGTCCTCCCGATCGAGGTCAATGCGACGCTCGAGGAGTCGGGCGACTTCAGCGCCGACCAGAGCCAGAACTATTGCCTCGAGTGGGAGGCTGGTGCGCAGGGCAGCGTGATCGACTACCGCGTGCAACAGGTACGCCCCCGGCTATGACGACTGAAGCGACCCTGCTGCTCGACCTCGATGGCACGCTGACCGACAACTACGCCGGCATCAGCCGCTCGATCCTGTACGCGCTGGCGAGCATCGGCGCCGACGCGGCGTCTGCGGACGAACTCAGGCGCTGCGTCGGCCCACCGCTGCGCCAAAGCTTCGCCCGGCTGCTGGACACGAAAGATCCCGCGCTCGTCGAGCGCGCGCTCGCGCTCTACCGCGAGCGTTACGCGGTCGAGGGCTGGCGCGAGAACGAGGTCTATCCGGGCATCGACGCCGCGCTTGCGACGCTGGTCCGGCGCGGGCACCGGCTGCTGCTATGCACGGCCAAGCCCAAGGTATACGCCGAGCGCATCGTGGCGCACTTTGGACTCGCCGGTTACCTTGGCGCCGTGTACGGCCCCGAGCTCGGGGGCAATCTCGACGACAAGGCCCTGCTGATGGGAACCTTGCTCGCCGCCGAGCAACTCGATCCTGCCCGCTGCGTCATGATCGGCGACCGCGCGCAGGACATGCACGCGGCGCGCGCGAACCGCGTCGACAGCCTGGGGGTGCTCTGGGGTTACGGTTCGCGCGAGGAACTCGCCGGCGCCGGCGCGCGCGCGTTGATCAGCGCCCCTGAGGAACTGGTCACCGCAACTTCCTGAGGACGACGCGGAAAGTTGGCGTCAGCTTCTTCAGCGGTTGCCCATCGACATCGCGATGATGACCACCACCAGAATCGCGAGCACCAGCAACGCGATCTTGATCCAGCTCTTCGGGTATTCGCCCTGGATGGTGCCGCTGACGCCATTCATGACCGCCTGGAATGCCTTCGCGCCGAAGGTATAACTGAGCAACCACACCGGCGCGAGGATGTGCTTGAAGGTCTGGCCGCTGTAGTTCGCGTGCACCTGGAGATTGCGGTAGGTGTCGCCGGGAACCTGCGCCGCGCACATCTGCTGCAGTTGCGCGTCCATCGCTTCGCGCGCAGCCTTTGCCGCCGACACGAGATCGATCTGATAACGCTCGACCACCCAGCCCGCGACATAGCCGGGATCGTAGGCGACGACGTCCTTGGTGGGAAAGGGCTCGATGCCCCGCAGCAGGCCGGGGTGGACGCCGACCGATGCGCAGACCAGGTCGTCGTCGAAGAAATGGGTCAGCGAACCGGCGGCAGGCTCCCACCGCACGTGCTGCACCTGGCGCGTCTGCGTGCGACCGCTGCTGTCGCTGTAGCTTTCGGTCGTGTAGTAGTAGTGCCCCGCCTCCGCCGTCCACGTGGCGTCGACGTGCGCGTCGAAGGTCCAGTACGGCAGGTAGATGCCCTTGACGGTGTCGGTGAGCGCGCGGCGCTTGAGCGCGTTCGGCGCCAGCCAGAGTTTGCCGTACCAGCTGCGGATGCCGTCGCGCGCCTTGTCCTCGCTGATCTTGAACGGAAGCACGCTTTCCGGCCGGAACGCATCCTTGGTCTGCTCATACGCCACCAGCTGCGCCGACCCGCAGAATTCGCAGCGTTGCGCCTGGCGCGCCGGATCGAGCACCGAGATCGCCTGGCAGCTCTGGCACTTTACGTAGCGTTTCTCCGCCTGCCAGCCGCGCTTGTCGTCGGTGATGCCGCGCAGCGCCGTGACCAGGTCGTGCTCGATGATGCCTGCCGCATTCGGATCGAGCTTGGCCGGCGACGTCGTGCCGCAGAACGGACAGACCAGCGCCTGCTTGGCCGGGTTCCAGATGGCCTCGGCGCCACACGCCGGACAGGCGAACTTCTGCTGCGCGAGGGTTTCAGCCATCCGCCTGCCCGCTCAGCGAATGAATCAGGATTGCAGAAACTGGTCGACGGCGGCCTTGGTGACGCGCCACTGGGTCCCGATCTGCTTGCCCTTGAGATCGCCTTTTTGCAGGCTGGCGAGAACGTCGGATTCGGCGACGCCCAACGCCTGCGCGACCTGCGCCGGCGTCATCAGTTCCGTGACGCCGGATGCTGGCGCGGGCGCCGGCGCCGCTGTGATGCCCGGCGTTGCCTGCGCCCCAAGGATGCCGCCGGACTGGTTCATCATCTGCTGCGCCATCGCCATGCCCACCGCCATTTGCGCGGCCATGCCTCCGGCGCCGCCGCCACCGTCGCCTTTTTCCAGTCCCTGCGCCATCTGGAATTTGACGTAGTCGTTCAGATTGCCGACCGCCGCCATGCTCGAACGCTTGTCGATCGCCTGCTCGACTTCCGGCGGGACCGACACGTTCTCGACGACGAAACTCGTGACCTCGAGCCCGTATTTGGTCGTCGTCTGCGGATTGATCAGCGGCAACAGCGCCTGGCCGAGTTCGCCGTAGCGTGCCGCGACGTCGAGCGCCGGGATTTTCGACTGCGCCAGCGCTTCGGAAAAGATGCTGACGATGCGCGAACGCATCGTGTCGTTGAATTCGTCGAGCCGGAAGTGATCATCGGTGCCGGCAACCTCCTTCAGGAAAAGCTTGGGGTCGACGATCCTGAAGTCGTAGATGCCGAACGCGCGCAGCCGCACGATGCCGAAATCCTGGTCGCGCATCATCACCGGATTCGCGGTGCCCCACTTGTTGCCGGTAAACAGGCGCGTGACGACGTAGTAGACATCGGCCTTGAACGGCGACTCCAGCCCGTATTTCCAGCTCTTGAGGTTGGTCAGGACCGGGATGTTGTCGGTCGTCAGCTCGTGCTTTCCCGGGCCGTATGCATCGCCGAACTGGCCGAGGTACACGAACTGCGCGACCTGCGACTCGCGCACGATCAGTTGCGCGCCGCGCTTGATTTCCTTGTCTTCATCGGGAAAGCGGAACGACAGCGTATCGCGCGAGTCGTCCGTCCACTCGATGATGTCGATGAACTGTTTCTTGATGAAATCGAGAATGGCCATAGGGTTCCCCTGAGCAGACCGCAACAGCGTTATTTCTTCGCCGACGCCGGCGATTTCTTCGTTTCCGCCTGCTTGATTTCCGATTCCAGCTGCGCCAGCGGCAGCGCGCCGGGAATTACCGAACCGTCGGCAAAGACCAGCGTCGGCGTCGCGTTGACATGGTATTTCTGCCCGAGTGCTGCCGTCTGCGCGATCGGTGTCGGGCAATCGCCCTTGTTGTCGGGCAGCTTGCCGCTGTCGAACCATTCGTCCCAGGACTTGTTCCGATCCGCGGAGCACCAGATCTGCGCGGACTTGCGCGCCGATTCCGGATGCAGCGAGTCGATCGGGAACAGGAAGGTGTAGATGGTGACGTTGTCGAGGCCTTTCATTTCGGCCTCAAGTCGCTTGCAGAACGGGCAATCGGCGTCCGCGAAGACCACCAGCTTGCGCGATCCGTCGCCCTTCACTTTCTTGAGCGCCAATTCGAGCGGCAGCGCGCCGACATCGACGCGGTTGAGCTGGCGCAGGCGCGCATCGGTGAGATTGACCCGGCCCACGGTGTCGTAGATCGAACCGACGAACACATACATGACCTTGGCGTCGGTATACACGATACGGTCGTCGAGCTGCGCCTCGTACAGGCCGAAATAGGGCGACTTGGTCACGCTGCCCAGTTGCGCGCCCGGAAACTTCGCTTCGAGCGACTTTTTCACGGCCGCGAGCTCGCGCGCCGCGTCGCCCTTGGCCGCGTCCTGCGCCGCCGCCGGGAACGCGAACAACAGGGCCGCCAGCACGATGATTACACTACGAAAATACATGGAAAACTCCTGGAAAAAATGCAAACTCGGACCCCTTCGACAGTCTAACGCAGCGCAGGTTGCGCCAGCAGCCTCTTCAGCGGATGAACGGCATCGACGGCGCGCATGCCGCGATTGCGCAGCAGCTGCGCCCACGGCGAGGATAGTCCGAACAGCCGCACCAGTCCGTCGGTAACCGTCTGCATGGCCAGCACCGGGCCGGCCCGGCGTCGGGCATAGCGCTCGAGCAGGATCGGCGCGCCGGCGTCGGCGATGGCGCCGCGCCCTGCCAGCACCGTGGCCAGCGTCGCAACATCGCCAAAGCCAAGGTTGACGCCCTGCCCGGCAAGCGGGTGCACGCCGTGCGCCGCGTCGCCGACCAGAGCCAGGCGGGGCGCCACGACCGACGGCAGCTTGAGCAGCGACAGCGGAAAGCCGGTGGAGGATGAAGCAGTTTCGAGCCGGCCAAGCGCGTGCCCTCCCGCTGCAGCGACGCGCTCTGCCAACGCATCGGCTGGCAGCGACAGCAGCTCGGCACCCAGCGCCGCCGGCGCGGACCACACGATCGACATGCGCTTGCCCGGCAGCGGCAGCCAGGCCAGCACGCCTCGTTCGCCCAGGAACCATTGGAAGGCGCGGCCGCGATGCGCGCGCTCGGTCGCGAAGTTGGCGACGACGCCGGTCTGGCCGTAGGGTCGCGGCTCGTCCTGCATCCCGGCTTCGCGACGTACCCACGAGTGCACGCCATCCGCGCCGACCACGAGCCGCGTCGTGAGTGTGCGGCCTTCGGCGAGGCGGATCTCGACGCGGTCGCCACGCCACGCGATCGACTCCGGCGCGGCGGGCGCCAGGACCGCAATGGACGCGTCAGCGCGCACGTTCGCGATGAGCGCCGCCGCCAGTTCGCGATTCTCCACGATCCACGCCAGCGAGCGTTCGCCCAGCTCGTAGGCGTCGAAGCGCACCTGACCGCGATCGTCGCCGAAGACTTCCATCGCCTCGATCGGCGCGATGCGCTCGGCCGGAAGGCGCTGCCACACGCCAAGGCCGCGCAGGAATTCGGCGCTGCCCGGGCTGACGGCATAGACCCGAGGGTCCCACGCCGAATCGGGCGCCGGACCCGCGGCGACGATCGGGTTGCGGTCGACGATGGCGACGGACAAACCCGTGCGCGCCAGCGCTGCCGCAAGCGACAGGCCGACGAGTCCCGCACCGACGATCGCGACGTCGTGGTCGCAGTTGATCACAGATGGACCCCCACGCTCGCGGCTGCCGCCGCTTCGCTGCCCCCCGTGGGGGCGCAATTCGCGCCTTGGGGCGGCCCTGCGGCGCTCATGTCAGCGTCTCGATGACGTGGTTCTGATTGGTGTAGATGCAGATGTCGCCGGCGATCGTCAGCGACTGCTTGACGATGTCGGCCGCTGCAAGATCGGTGTGCTCGAGCAGCGCTCGCGCCGCCGCCTGCGCGTACGCTCCGCCGGAGCCGATGGCGACGATGCCGTGCTCCGGTTCGAGCACGTCGCCGTTGCCCGAAATGATCAGTGACGAGGTCGTATCGGCGACCGCGAGCATGGCTTCGAGCCGGCGCAAGATGCGGTCGGAGCGCCAGTCCTTGGCCAGTTCGACCGCGGCGCGCTGCAGTTGTCCCTGGTGCTTGTCGAGCTTGGCTTCGAAGCGCTCGAACAGCGTGAACGCGTCGGCGGTCGCGCCGGCGAAACCGGCAAGGACCCGGTCGCCAAACAACCGCCGAACCTTGCGCGCGGTCGACTTGACCACGATTGCGCCGAGCGTGACCTGGCCGTCGCCGCCCAGCGCGACGCTCGCTCCGCGCCGGACGGAAAGTATGGTCGTGCCGTGAAAGGGTTCCATCAGTTCGACCCCGCATGGCACCGGTCACGGTGCCGCCCGCGGTTCACTGGGACTTCTTGATGAAGTGCCGCGGCGAAATGCCGATCAGCAGCAGCAATGCCCGCACGATCGGGGTGGCACCGACGATTTGCACCGATTTGCGCTGCGATTCGGCGCGACCGATCGCATTGAGCAGTGCACCCGCGCAGACGAAATCGATGCGATCGACCGCGGTCATGTCGATCGGAATCAGGTGCCTTCCCTCGCGGAACAGCGCGAACTTGGCGAGCTGGGCGTCGGACGAACCGGTCATCGTGCCGCTCCAGACGAGGCTCTCGGGATTGTCCTGCGCGGCGGTGGCAGCCGGCGTATCCGTCGACGCCGCGGCCGTCGTCACCGCGAGCGGCGGCTCCCACGACGGCGGCGACACTTCGAACGCGATCGCGAATTCGATCGCACGATCCTCGAAGGCGCGGTGGTCGTTTTGCCACTGCAGCAGTTCGAGCAGCAGGATCCAGTAGCCTTCGCCCGCGCCCTTGCCCTGGCTGACCGATTGGTCCAGCGCCTTGCGAATCTTCTCGGGGTGTTGCAATACCAGCGCGAACTGGCGCTTGCGCAGTTGCGCGAGAGCATCGGCCAGCAGTTTGGCACCTGCATCGTCGGCACCGGTCAACGAGCCAAGATCCATGCGAACCTGATGTTGCCGGTGCGAGGCCGCGAGCACGTTCGCGATCTGCGGCGCATGGCTCGCGGTGAGTTTGCCGGTGAAGCCGACGTAGCCGCCGGCCGCGGGTTTCGCCCCCGGACGCAAACGTGATCCGCCTTCCTCCCACGCCGGCGCGGAGCGCTCGAATGCGACGACATACTGCAGTGCGAGCTGGTCGAACGCGGCCCGGTCGTCGGCGCGTTGCAGCAGGTCGAACAAGGCAAGCCAGGCGAGCGGCGAAACCTTCGCGTCGTGGTCGTCGATCACTCCCTGCTGGAGAACCTCGCGCGCCGGCTGCGACTGACCATTGGCGTAGAGCAGCGCTGCGTTTTCGAGCACGGCACAAAGACCGGGATTGGCTTCCGCGACCACGATGTCCTGCTGCGGTGCCGTCGACCAATCGATCATGCTGTGCGGACCGGTCAACGTGATTTCCCGGTCCCTCGCATCCGCGGCGGCGTCCGCCCCCGCTTTCGCGGCTTGCGAGGTCCGCCCCTTCGCCGCGGCAGCGGCAACCTCGTGCGCCGACGTCGGCCCGCGCGCGGCGGGTTGCCGCGCGTCATGACGAGGCGCAATCTCGGGGCCGGGTTTCGCCTTGTCAGGCTTGGGCTTACCAGGCGATTTGGGAAACAGGTGGAATGCCATTGCGTTGCGCCTTGCTGGATCCGAGGCAATGCCAAATGAATATTATGGGCCGATCACCTGCGGCCAACAAGCGCATAGCAGCAAAAGAGGTTCCCGGTCAGGTCGCCGCCAGGTTCTTCGCTGCAAATTCCCAATTCAGCAACTTGTCGATGAGCGCATTGGCATAGTCGACCCGCTTGTTCTGATAGTCGAGGTAGTACGCATGCTCCCATACATCGATCGTGAGCAAAGGCGTCTTGCCCATCGTGAACGGCACTTCGGCATTGGCTGTCTTGGTGATGCTCAACTTGCCGCCTTCGACCACGAGCCAGGCCCACCCGCTGCCGAACTGCGTGAGCGCCGCGTTGACCAGGGCTGCCTTGAATTTGTCGTAGTCGCCGAAAGCTAGGTCGATCACTTTCGCGAGCTCGCCCGGCGGTTTGCCGCCACCACCCGGCTTCATGCTGTTCCAATAGAAGGTGTGGTTCCAGACCTGGGCCGCATTGTTGAATATCGGCGCCTTGTCGGGTTTGCCCGCAGTGGCGCGGATGATCGCTTCCAGCGTCTGGCCTTCGTATTCGGTGCCGGCGACAAGTTTGTTCAACGTGTCGACGTAGGTCTTGTGATGCTTGCCGTAGTGAAAACTCATGGTATTCGCGGAGATGACAGGCGCAAGAGCGCTATCTGAATACGGCAAGGGCGGCAAGTAGAACGGCTCGGACATGGTGTATTCCTCGTTGAGGTCGAATGAAAACAAAACGGGTTGCCGGGTTCGGGACAGGTGCCGATGTCGCACGTGCGCTTTTGGCCCGGATAGCCTCGGGCGAGGTCGCGCAACGAGGCCGCAAGATCGCTTGACCCGCTGGCAACCCCTAGCATAACCTCGACCGTGCTGCCCTGTCGAAGTTCCGGTCATTGTCGCCGCGCAACTTCCGACGGAACCGCACTCGAGGAGGAGCGCAATGAAGAACCCGCTGGACTCGCTGTGGGGGACCGTTATTTCGGGGTTGATCCTGACGGTCATCTTGTACTTCGTGGTCAAGAACATCCTGGGCTAAGGGAGACGATCATGGAACTCGTACCGGCAATCGCAAGGTGGGTGCATTTCATGGCCGGCATCATGTGGGTCGGCTTACTCTACTACTTCAATTTCGTGCAGGTCGCCGCACTGAAGGCCGCCACTGCCGACGGGACCAACGCGGGAATCACCAAGCACGTTGCGCCGCGAGCATTGTTCTACTTCCGGTGGGCGGCGCTGGTGACATGGCTCGCCGGTGCAGCGCTGCTTGGCAATCAGTTCCTCAACGCATTCACCCTCAGCAAGGGCATGGCCGGCATCGGAATGGGCGCGTGGCTGGGAACGATCATGCTGTTCAACGTGTGGGTGCTGATCTGGCCGAACCAGCAGAAGATTCTTGGCATGAAGCCGGCCAGCGACGAGGAGAAGGCAACGGCACGTCGCGTTGCATTCCTCACGTCGCGCGCCAATGTCATTCTTTCGATCCCGATGTTGTTCTTCATGGCGGCAGGTTGGTCGCACCGAGGAATCTTCGGCTTGTAGCCATCGGCGATTGCATAAAAAAACGGCCCGCGCAAGCGGGCCGTTTCTTCGATCCTTACCCGAGCCGCGCAACCAGGGCGCAACTCGTTTCCACTCAGTCTCTACTCAGTCTCCGTAAAGCTTCTGCACGCGCTCGCGCCGCTCCTGCGCCTCGAGCGATAGCGTCGCCGTCGGACGCGCAAGCAGGCGCGCCACGCCGATCGGCTCGCCCGTTTCCTCGCAGTAGCCATAGCTGCCGTCGTCGATCTGCTTGATCGACTTCTCAACCTTTTTCAAGAGCTTGCGCTCACGGTCGCGCGTGCGCAGTTCCAGCGTGTATTCCTCTTCCAGCGTCGCGCGGTCGGATGGGTCGGTCGTTACTTCGTTTTCGCGAAGGTGTTGCCCGGTGTCATCGGCGTTGTTCAACAACTGCGCGCGCAATTCGAGCAGGCGCTGCCGGAAGAATGCCAGCTGTGCCTCGTTCATGTACTCCTTCTCAGGCGCCTTCAGCAGGTCCTGATCGGTCAATTCCTTGGTCTTTTTCACTGCGGCCGTCGTCTTCACCGGCGCGCTTTTGACCGGCGCGCTTTTGCCCGGCGCGATCTTGGCCGGCACGACCTTGGCAGCCACGCTCTTGCTCGTGGCGGTCTTGCTTACCGCGCTCTTGCTTGCAATGCTTTTGGTTGCCACGCTCTCACCTTCCTGCGACGGCCCGCGGCGGCCCAGCGTTGCTCCGCGACTGTCCAATACGGCCATCGGCCTGTGCAGCAGGCTCGATTTGCCGTTGCATGCGGACGGAGACCCGGAGGCCGCCGTACCAAACCCGGCATTATATCTCTAACCGGCCATTGCAAGCCAGCGTCCGCTCAGCCGGCCTGGAACGGCTCCGGCAACGTCTTCGCGGTGCCGGGCGAGCGCCTGACGCCCGTATAATCTTGCCAAATGGTCGGCATTTCATGACGGCAACTTCACTGACGCTCACCCGCCCGGACGACTGGCACCTGCACCTGCGCGATGGCGACGTGATGAGATCCGTGGTCAAAGCGACCGCACGGGTGTTCGCCCGCGCGGTGGTCATGCCGAACCTGAAGCCTCCCGTCACGACGGTGGCCGAGGCGGCATCCTACCGGGACCGCATCGCCGCAGCGCTTCCTGCGGACTCCCGGTTCGCGCCACTGATGACGCTTTACCTGACCGACCGCACCAGCGTCGACGAGCTCGCGAAGGCTCGCGCCTCCGGCTTCATCATCGGCGTCAAATACTATCCGGCCGGGGCGACCACGAACTCCGATTCCGGCGTGACCGATCTTGGGCGCGTCTGGCCGCAGCTCGCGGCGATGGAACGGCTCGGCCTGCCGCTGCTGCTGCACGGCGAGTCCACCGATCCCGGCGTGGACGTGTTCGACCGCGAACGCGCATTTGTGGAGACAGCGCTGCCGCGCATCGTCCGCGAGTTCCCGGCATTGAAACTCGTCCTCGAGCACATCACGACCGCGGAGGCCGCCGATTTCGTCGCTGCGGCACCATCGAATGTCGCGGCAACGATCACGCCGCAACACCTGCTCTATAGCCGCAACGCGATTTTCGCGGGCGGTGTGCGGCCGCACCTGTATTGCCTGCCGGTACTGAAGCGCGAGACGCATCGCCAGGCGATCGTGCGCGCCGCGACCAGCGGCAGTCCGAAATATTTTCTGGGAACAGATTCCGCACCTCACGCCCGGCACACCAAGGAAAATGCCTGCGGCTGCGCTGGCTGCTACTCGGCACACGCAGCGATCGAACTCTATGCCGAGGCATTCGAGAACGAGGGAGCGCTCGATCGTCTGGAGGCTTTCGCGAGTTTTCACGGTGCGGACTTCTACGCGCTCCCGCGCAATACAGACACCATCACGTTGCAGCGTGATGAATGGACCGTTCCCGCCGAGTACCCGCTCGGTGCGCACACCGTAGTGCCGCTGCGGGCGGGCGAGAGCGTGCGCTGGCGCGTGCTATCCTAATCGCTCGAAGTCAGCCAGACCGTCGCTGCCCGTACGGCGCAAGCCGGCACGGGGAGAGGAAAGTCCGGGCTCCGCAGAGCAGGATGCTGGGTAACGCCCAGACGCGATAAGTTGTCCGCGAGAGCGGCGACGAAAGCGAGGAACAGGGCCACAGAGACGAGTCGCCCCGTCCAGGTCAAACTGGGTCGGGAGCGGGTGAAACGCGGCAACCTCCATCCGGAGCAACACCAAGTAAGCGGACGATGACGCTGCTCGCCGAGTCCGCGGGTAGGTGGCTCGAGCGCCGTGGCAACGCGGCGCCTAGACGAATGACGGCCATAGGGTACGCACTGCGTGCCCCGTAACAGAACCCGGCTTATCGGCTGACTTCGATTTTATTTGGGGACGGACCGCGTTTTAGGACGTGGTCCGTTCCCCCTTCGCGCATCGCGCAGGATTTCGCGCGCCGCGTTGTGGCCGGGAATGCCGGTCACGCCGCCGCCGGGGTGCGTTCCCGCGCCGCACATGTATAGACCCGCCAGCGGACCGCGATAGTGCGCGTTGCCCAGCACCGGTCGCGCCGAGAACAATTGATCGAGCGTCAGCGCGCCATGGAAGATGTCGCCGCCGATCAGCCCGAACTCGCGCTCGAGGTCGAGCGGCGACAAAACCTTGCGCGCGATGACGCTCGCGGCGAAATTCGGCGCATGGCGATCGACCGTCGCGATCATCAGGTCGGCGACCTGGTCCTTGACGTCGTCCCATGACCGGCCTTCCGGCAATTCGGGGTTAGCGTGCTGGCAGAACAGGCTGGCGACGTGCTTGCCCGGCGGCGCGAGCGAGGGATCGACGGTAGATGGAACGAGCATCTCGACAATCGGCTCGCGCGACCAGCCGTGTTGCCGAGCGTCGAAGTACGCGCGCTCCATGTATTCGAGCGACGGAGCGATGATGATGCCCGAGCGCAGGTGCGGACCGTCGCCGGGCAGGCAGGTGAACTCGGGCAGCGCATCGAGCGCGACGTTGATGCGGAACGTCGCCGACACGCAACGATAGGCGTCGATCCGGCGGCGGAAATCCGCGTCGAGCGCCGCGCCATCGATCAACTGTTCGTACAGCAACTTCGGATTGACGTTGGCGACGACGCGACGCGCCGCGATTGCGGTGCCGTCCGCCAACGCGATCCCGTGCGCGCGTCCATCGCGGGTGAGCACGCGCGCGACCGGCGCATCGGTGAACAGGGCGACGCCGCGGCCTCGCGCTTCGGCGGCCATCGCCTGCGTGATCGCTCCCATTCCCCCGATCGCGTGTCCCCACTGTCCGCGCTTGCCGTTGATCTCGCCGAAGACGTGATGCAGCAGAACGTACGCCGAGCCGGGCGTATACGGGCTCGCGAAATTGCCGACCACCGCATCGAATCCGAACGCCGCCTTGAGCGGGGCCGACTCGAACCACTGGTCCAGCACCGCACCGGCGCTCTTGGTGAACAGGTCGAGCAGATCGCGCCGCGCGGACTGCGACAGGCGCTTGAGCCGCCCGCCGACCTTCCAGGTCCGGAACAGGTCGTGGACGCCACCGCCGACATTGGGCGGCGTCTCGAGCAACAACGCGCGCAGCACGTCGGCGACGCCGTCGAGCATCGCGTAGTACGCGGGCAGGGCCGCGGCGTCGCGCGCCGAGAAGCGCGTCGACCTCGGCCTGCGTCGCCGCGAGTCCGCCACCGATCCTGATGCAGTCGTTGCCGGGCAGCGGGAGGAAATTGGCGAACGGGCGCTCGACGATGCGCAACCCGTGCGCGGCAAGCTTCAGGTCGCGAATGACCTTCGGGTGCAGCAGGCTGACCGTATAGCTCGCGGTCGAGTTGCGAAAGCCCGGATGGAACTCTTCGGTGACGGCCGCACCGCCGACGATGCCGCGACGCTCGAACACCGCGACGGAGAGCCCGCCCGCGGCGAGATAGCATGCGCACACCAGGCCGTTGTGGCCGCCGCCGACGATGACGGCATCGTAGCCGGACGTGGGATGCGACATGGGATCGTCCGTCGATTGCGGCGCGCGCAAGAAGGCGCGTCCGCGAGCAGGACGTTCAGTCCTCGGTCATGCCCGAGGCGACGGTGGAGAAACCGCAGTCGACATAGGTAATCTCGCCCGTCACCGCGCTGGCGAGATCGGACAGCAGGAATGCCGCGACGTTGCCCACTTCGTCGATGGTGACGTTGCGCCGCAGCGGCGCGGTCTTTTCGACGAAATGCAGGATCTTGGAAAATCCGCCGATGCCCGCCGCCGCAAGCGTCTTGATCGGGCCGGCGGAGATCGCGTTGACGCGAATGCCCTCCGGGCCGAGGCTCTGCGCGAGATAGCGCACGCTGGCCTCGAGGCTCGCCTTGGCCAGCCCCATGACGTTGTAGTTCTGCAGCGCGCGCACCGCGCCGAGGTAGGTCAGCGTCAGCAGCGCAGCGCGACGTCCCTGCATCAGCGGACGGGCCCCTTTGGCGAGCGCGGCGAAGCTGTACGAACTCACGTCGTGCGCAACCTTGAATGCGTCGCGCGACAGGGCGTTCAGGAAATCGCCGGCCAGCGCTTCGCGCGGCGCAAACGCGATCGAATGCAGGAGCCCGTCGAGTCCGCCCCACTCGCGGCCAAGCGCGTCGAACAGCTCGGCGATCTGGTCGTCGTCGGTGACGTCGCACGGCAGCACCGGCACGCTGCCGAAATCGGCGGCGAGCCTGACGACGCGATCCTTCAGGTCCGCGTTGACGTAGGTGAAGGCCAGCGTCGCACCTTCGCGCCGGCAGGCGCGCGCAATGCCGTAGGCGATCGAGCGATTGGACAGCAAGCCCGTGATCAGGATCTTCCGGTCGTCGAGCATCCCCATGCGCCGCTACTCCTGTTTGATCACGCCGCAGGCAATCCAGCCGTTCGGCGCGCCGCCGAATTCAGGCTTGGGATCGCGGATGACGGTGCTGTGCACAACGACGGAACGCCCGACAAGATCGGCCGGACCACGGTCGCCCACCGTGAGTCCGGTAATGCTCCCCTGTATTGCGGCGTTGCCCTCGGTGCCGGGCACGAGCGCAGGCAGGTCGCCTGCACGCCGCGCACCCGGCGCCGCGTTGGGCAACTGCCACACCGGACCGGCGCTGGCAGCATTGGGCGAACTGCAGTTGCCGTTCTCATGGATGTAGATGCTCTGCGGTCCAAGCGTGACATTGAAAATCGTCGCGGCATAGCCGACCCGGTCGCCGCTCTGCCGAAAGGTGATGATGCCGTAGGTATTGCTATTACTCTTGGATACGAGCCGCGCGCTCGCCTGCTTCGGTCCGGCCGGGAACAACCCGAGGGTTGGAACCTGCAGCGTGTCGTTCTGAGTCGTCGTCGTGGTCGTGGTCGTGCCACAGGCCGCGAGTAACGCGACCGGCAGCGCGCCGCAAAGCCATCGTCT
This sequence comes from uncultured beta proteobacterium, assembly GCA_963726915.1. Classification (GTDB taxonomy): domain Bacteria; phylum Pseudomonadota; class Gammaproteobacteria; order Burkholderiales; family Casimicrobiaceae; genus PALSA-1003. Next base: position 83,141 of record CAVSEA010000018.1, on the reverse strand, counting down.
GAACCGCGCGCGCGGCATGCGCTATTTGACCGTGACGTTGATCGACGCCGCCATCGCCGGCCCGAACCACACCGACTTGTCGGCCGCCGGAACCATGGTGCTGCAACTCGCGAGCAAGAGGATGGCGACTAGCGCGGGGTAGCTCACGACACGTTGCATGCAGGGTTTCTCCTCGAACGGACACGGGCCGCAACGGCGGCGGCGACACGACCTTGCCAGTGAATGGCCAATGATGTGGTCAATGATATGCGAACGCTCACGGCTTGCCAAAGACAATCGCGCCACGCGTGATGGCGAAGCGGCAGCCATTGCGCTCCGGCTTCCAAGTGCACGCCGTCGCGGGCATGCACCACGCGGACAAGGTAGAATTAAACGGCCGCCTGCATGGGCGGCCGTTTTTTCTCGTTCGAGCCCCACATGTCCTCGCTGATGACCCCGCAAGAGATCGTGCATGAACTCGACAAGCACATCGTCGGGCAGCACTCGGCCAAGCGCGCCGTTGCCATCGCGCTGCGCAACCGGTGGCGGCGGCAGCAGGTCGCAGAGCCGTTGCGGCAGGAGATCACGCCCAAGAACATCCTGATGATCGGGCCGACCGGAGTCGGCAAGACCGAGATCGCGCGGCGGCTGGCCAAGCTCGCCAACGCGCCGTTCATCAAGGTCGAAGCGACCAAGTTCACCGAGGTCGGCTACGTCGGTCGAGACGTCGACACCATCATCCGCGACCTGGCCGAGACCGCAATCAAGCAGACGCGGGAGATCGAGACACGCAAGGTGCGCGACCGCGCCAGCGACGCCGCCGAGGAGCGCGTGCTCGACGCGCTGCTGCCGCCCGCGCGCGAGGTCAACTTCCACGACATGCAGCCGACCGATACCGCGGCGCGGCAGAAGTTTCGCAAGTTGCTGCGCGAAGGCTCGCTCGACGACAAGGAGATCGACGTCGAAGTCTCGGCGATGCCGACGCAGATGGAGATCCTCGCGCCGCCGGGGATGGAGGATCTCACCAGTCAGATCCAGGGCATGTTCCAGCAGATGTCGGGCGGACGGCGCAGCGTGAAGAAAATGAAGGTCGTCGACGCGTTGAAGGCGCTCATCGACGAAGAGGCCGGCAAGCTCGTCAACGACGAGGAACTCAAGGCCAAGGCGCTCGCCAACGTCGAGCAGAACGGCATCGTCTTCCTCGACGAAATCGACAAGATCGCAAGCCGGCAGGAAATGCACGGCGCCGACGTGTCGCGACAGGGCGTGCAGCGCGACCTGCTGCCGCTGGTGGAAGGCACGACGGTCCAGACCAAGTACGGCATGATCAAGACCGATCACATCCTGTTCATCGCCAGCGGGGCCTTTCACCTCGCCAAGCCGTCGGACCTGATCCCAGAGCTGCAAGGTCGCTTCCCGATCCGCGTCGAACTGGCCTCGCTTTCGGTCGCCGACTTCGAGCAGATACTCACCGCTACCGACGCCTGCCTGACGCGTCAGTACCAGGCGCTGCTCGCGACCGAACGCGTCGATCTGAATTTCGAGGCCGACGGCATCAAGCGCCTGGCCGAGACCGCGTTCGCCGTCAACGAAAAGCAGGAAAACATCGGCGCGCGCAGGCTGTACACGGTGATGGAACGGCTGCTCGATGAAGTCTCGTTCGATGCGACCAGGCTCGAAGGCCGGACGATCACGATCGACGCGAAGTACGTCGACGAGCGCCTCGCCGGGATCGCCGGCAACGACGACCTGGCGCAGTACATTCTCTAGGCCACCGCGTGATCGAACGCGTCCTCGGCATCATCCTGCCGGTGTTTCTGATCATCGCGCTGGGCTTTGTCTACGCCAGGCGCACAAAGCCCGACATGACGTGGGTGAACCGCATCAACATGAACGTGCTCGCGCCGGCGCTGATTTTCAGCGCCTTGGCGAGCAAGGAATTCGACCTCGCCGCGAATCGGACGCTCATCCTCGGCGCGTTCGGCGTGGTCGTCGGGTCGGGATTGCTCGCCTGGCCCTTCGCCAAGCTCCTGCACGAGGACGTGCGCACCTTCGTGCCGCCGATGATGTTCAACAACTGCGGCAACATGGGCCTGCCGCTGGCGGCGCTCGCGTTCGGGCAAGTGGGTCTGTCGGCGATGGTCGCGCTGTTTACCGTATCCAACCTGCTTCACTTCACCGTCGGCGTGCACATCGTCAACCGGCACGCGGCGTTCTGGCCCGTATTCCGCAACCCGATGGTGATCGCGACCTTCGTCGGCTTCGCCTTTGCCATCGTGCAGCCACCCATGCCCGATTGGCTGATGCTGGCGATCAAGATGACCGGCGATGCGATGATCCCGCTCATGCTGATCTCGCTGGGCGTGCGCATGGCCGCCGTCACCTGGAGCGGCTGGAACCTGGGCATGATCGGCGCGCTGGTGTGCCCGCTGACCGGGATCGCGATGGCCGCGCTGATGTCTCCGCTGCTGCACCTCGATCCGACCCAGCAGGGGCTGCTGATCCTGTTCGGTTGCCTGCCGCCCGCAGTGCTGAATTTCATGGTCGCCGAGCAATACGATCAGGAGCCGGCGAAGGTCGCTTCGATCGTGTTGATCGGGAACGTCGCATCGATCGTGTTCGTGCCACTTGGCTTGTCGCTCGCACTGCATTGAACCTGAGGAGCACGGAAATGACCCCTGCCGCCATCGACGCCGCCGCCCGCTTTCTCGTCGCCGCGAGGAAATCACGACGCCCGGGCGAACGCATTCCTGAGGCATCACGGCCCGCCGACATCGACGCGGCGCTGGCGATACAGAAACGAGTCACCGAACTGCAGGGACTGCCGATCGGCGGCTGGAAGTGTTCCATGCCGAATGCGCCGCGCCCGGTGGCGATGGCGCCGATCTACGCACCGACCATATTTTCGACATCGCCCTGCCCGATCCTGCCGATCGGAGGGCTGGCGCGCGTCGAGCCGGAGATCGCCTTCGTCATGGCGCGCGATCTGCCACGGCGCGCCACGCCGTACAGCGTGGCCGAAGTTCGCGCGGCGATTCGGGCGCCGCACCTCGTCCTGGAACTGATCGGGCCGCGCTACGCGGATCCGACGACGGCATCGTTTCCGGAGTTGCTTGCCGACGGAATCGCGAATCAGGGCCTGTACGTCGGCCCCGCGGTGCCGGACGCGCTCGACCGGGCGCTTGATACGTTTTCCATCGCCATCGAAGGCGCGGGGAAGTCACTGCATGCGGTGCAAGGCAAGCATCCCGACGGCGATCCGCTCAAGACGCTCGTCTGGCTCGCGAACTACCTCGCCGAGAACGACCAGGGTCTTGCCGCAGGGCAAGTCGTCACCACCGGTTCGTATTGCGGCGTGGTCGACGTGCCACTCGAAACGCCATTGAGCATTCGCTACGGCGATCTCGGGACAGTATCTATCGAGTTTTCGGCTCAGCGTTAGCGGCGCGCGCGGCCTGTCGCCACGTCACGAAGTGCCGATCATCACGAGCGCTCCGCCGCGCGTTGCACCAGCATGCGATCGATGCCCTGCTCGAGCGTCGTGGTCGGTGTGACGCCAAGCAACGCGCCGATACCGTCGTTCACGAGTCCCCACGCGGCCGGCGGCGTGCGCGCGACGCGGGCGCGCGCGTCGAGATCGGGAAAGCGCCGCGCGAGATGCGCCATCGCGTCGCGGACCGGTCGTTTGTCGCCAACGACGTTCATCACGGCGCATGGCGGCAACGGTCGCTCCATCGCGCGCAACAGCACCTCCGCCGCGTCGTCGATCCAGGTCCAGTCCATCGCGTCGGGAAAATCCGGAAACTCGATCCGGCGCTCGCCTTTCGCGACCCGCTCGATCAGGGCCTGGACCTCCACCCAGCCGCGTACACGGCCCGGCCCGTAAACGTACCCGAAGCGCAGGCCCAGGTACGCCGGGGCATGGGGCCGCGCGCTCATTGCATGCGCAAGGTGCTCGCAATACGCCTTGGTCGCCCCATACACGTTGCCGGGTTCGAGACGCGCGTCGTCACCGACCCGACCCGTGCTCGGCCCTACCGCCGAGATCGACGATGCGTAGATGACGCGGCCGACGCCGTTCCTCTCGGCGGCGACGAACACCGCGGCGGTCCCCAACGCATTCAGGCGCGTCGCGGCGACGGGATCGCGTTCGCCGGCATCGGTAAGTCCGGCGGCGAGATGCACGATGGCCTCGGGCCGGATATCGGCAACCAGGTTCGCGATTGCCTCGGGATCGCCGGCGTCGAGTGCACGATCGGCTTCGGGCAGGATATCGGCCGTCACGACTGAATGTCCGGCCGCGCGGGCGCGCGCCGCGGCGGCAGCGCCAAGAAATCCGCACCCTCCGGTGATCAGAACGCGCGCCATCAGTACTTGATCACGCCAAGACGCTTGAACGCTTCGTGGATCCGCTCGGCGTAGACGTTGAACGATGGATACTCGCCCAGATGCGCCGGCCGCGGCCGCGGCAGGTCGATGGCGATCTCCTCGACGATCTTTCCCGGATTCGGCGACATCACCAGCACCCGATCCGACAGGCCGACCGCCTCCTCCACGCTGTGCGTGATGAACATCACGGTCTTGCGCGTCTCGAGCCACAGCAACTCCAGGTCGTGCCGGATCTGCGTGCGGGTGATCGCGTCGAGCGCGCCGAAGGGCTCGTCCATCAGCAGCACCGATGGCTGGTGAATCAGCGCGCGTGCGATCGATACGCGCTGACGCATGCCGCCCGAGAGTTGCCGCGGATAGCGATCGGCCGCGTGCGCGATGCCGATCTTCTCCATCAGCGCGAGTGCGTCGGTCCGGCCCTGCGCGAGCGGACGCCCGCGGACCTGGTGCTGCAGCAGGATGTTGTCGAGCGCAGTGCGAAAATCGAGCAGCAGGTGGTCCTGGAAGACGATGCCGACATCGGTGATCGGCTGCGTCAGCTTGTTCCCGCCGACGTGGATCTCGCCTTCGGTCGGCAGCGAGAGTCCGGCAGCAATCAGCATCAACGTGCTCTTGCCGCAACCGGAAGGCCCGATCAGCGACACGAATTCTCCGCCCTTGATCGAGAAGCTGACGTCCTCGATCGCGGTGAACATCTTGTCCTTGCCAGGAAAGCGCTTGGTGATGCGACGCCCCTCGATCGGGGCGCCGCTGGCCAGCGTCGGCGGCGGCGCGGCGGTCGTCGCGCCGGCCATGGTCGAGGTCGCGCTCACGGACACTTCGGCGGGTTCGCCGGGAGCAGCGCGGTGGTGTGAAAGTCGCCGATCGCCTTGTCCTTCGGCAATTGCAGATACTGCGTCATCAGATCGAAGGTCGTCTGCCAGTTCTTGTCGGGCACTCGACCCAGCGCGGTCGCGCCCGGGGCGCAGAGCAGCTTCAGGTCGACCTCGAGTTGCTTCTGTATCTGCTCCTTGGTCGCCGTCGGAAACTGCTTGATCACGGCTTCGGCGGCGGCGGTCGGGTTCTTGCGCGCGGCGTCCCAACCCTCGAGGCTCGCCGCGACGAACTTCTTGAGCAGCTCCGGATCGGCAGCGATCTTTTCGTCGCGCGCGATCACCGACAGGCCGACTGTCGGCACGCCGACGTCGCGATACAGGATGTCGGAAACCTTGAATCCGCGGTCGCGGATCTGTACCGACTGGAAGTCCGCGCCGCCCAGGATTGCGTCGACTTTTTTCTCGAGCAGCGCGCCGACGAATGCCGACGGGTCGATGTTGATGGCGTTGAATTTCTTCGGATCGATGCCGTTGGTCGCGAGAATCGCATCGAGCAGCGTAGTCTGCGCCGTGCCCGCCTGTACCGCGACGCGTTTGTCGACCAGATCCGCAGGCTTCCTGATGCCGGTCTCTTCGAGGCTGATGATCGCGAAGCCATTGGTCTGCAGGATTGGCGCGATGATCTTGACCGGCGCGCCTTTGGCGCGCAGCTGCATCGCCGCGGGTGCGTCGGCAAATCCGACGTCGGTCTGGCCGGTCGCCACCAATTGCGCGGTCGTGCCCGAGCCTCGTCCCTCCTCGATGGTCAGGTCGATGCCGGCCTTTTCGTAGAGGCCGAGCGACTTGGCGTACATGAATCCGGCCTGCGGACCGCCGGCCAGGAAATTGAGCGTCAATTTCATCGGCTTCAGCGCTTGCGCCTGAACCGTTACCGCCAGCGCAGCCAGGGCCAGTACTCCCGTGGCCTGCAGCATCGTGCGTCGTTGCATCATTGCCTCCTTGGGTTGAATCCGCACCGCGAGCGCGGCATCGAAAATTGGTGCTGGATCACTTGTACTGCCACGGCATCATCCAGCGCTCGGCATACTGGACCATGTAACTGAAGAAAATTCCGATCAGCGACAATGCGACGAGCACGGCGAAGATCAGCGGCATGTCGAGGTAGCTGGTGCCGCGCAGAAGCAGATAGCCGAGTCCCGCGTTGGCGCCGACGAATTCGCCGACGATGGCGCCCGTCGCGGCGAAGACGACGGACACCTTGAGACCCGCGAAGATGTAGGTCATGGCCGCCGGCAATCGCACGTAGCGGAACGTCTGCCACCACGTCGCGCCCATCGACTGCGTGAGGTACAGCACGCGCTCGTCGAGCGCGCGAAAGCCCGTCATGCTGGCGACGAGCGTCGGAAAAAAGCACAGCAGGAAGGTGAGCAGCACCTTCGGGAAAAGTCCGAAGCCGAACCACACGACGAACAGCGGCGCGATGGCGATTTTCGGGATCAGCTGGAAGAAGACGATCACCGGGTAGACCGCGCGTTCGATCGGCTTGATCGAGACGATGAGGAACCCCAGCGGGATCGAGATCGCAGCGGCCATCAGGAAGCCGAGGATGATTTCCTTGGCCGTCACCAGCGTGTGTTCCGAGATCAGCGACCGATCGGCCCAGAGCTTGGCGAGAAATTCTGTCGGTACCGGGAGGATGTACTCGGGTATGCCCGCGGCACGGACGCCGAATTGCCACAGCAGCAGGAGCGCCGTGAACGACGCGATCGGGTAAGCGAAGGCGGAAACGCGGTCAGAGGTCACGCCGGGCGGCGCGGCGGTGGTCGGATCGGCGGCAGGCTGGGCAGTTTCGCTCACGTGGCGTCCTCGCTTGGATTGTGTTTATAGTCGGTTCTGATCAGGCAGCGAGCACCGCGACGCTACCCGCGCCACCGGCCTGGCGCATTCGCATCGGCCACAATGCGGTGATGGCTTGCGTCGCGCGCAACAACAAAGGCGCGATTTCCTCGATCCGCTGCTCGTTCAGGCGCACCAGCGGGCCGGCGATCGACACCGTGCCGGCAGCCGGGGCACCGGCGGCGTCATAGGCGCGAAACGCGGCGGCGATGGCGACCGTGCCGGGTTCGCCTTCCTCTATCGCCAGCGCATAGCCGCGGCGCCGCGTCTCGTCCAGATGACGGCGCAGCTCGTCCACGCTTTTCAAAGCCCGCTTGCCGAAACCTTCCGGGGTCGCGAAGCCGCGCGCACTGACGATGCGCAAGGCGTCCTGCTCGGGCAGTGTCGAGAGCCAGGCCTTGCCGGTCGCAGTGGCATGCAGGACCACATCCCCGCCCATCGGCGGGTCGTAACGCAGGCCCAGCTTGGCGCCTTGAGCCCGCGCAATCCATACCAGGTCCTCGCCTTCGACCACAGAAATCCGGCAATACTCGCCGCAGTCCTGCGCCAACCGATCCAGCGCTTCCTGCGCCACGTCGGGCAGGCGTCGCGCATCCAGATAGCGGAATCCGAGCAGGGCGACCTTGAGCGAGAGCGCGTAATCCTGCGACGCAGCGTCCTGCGTCACGTAGCCGCGGGTCGCCAGCGTCTGCAGCAATCGATGCGTTGCGCTCTTGGGCAGCTCGAGCCGCTCTGCAAGCGCACCCAGCGACATCCCCACAGGTTCTCCGGCGAGCATTTCGATCAGGTTCAGGCAGCGGTCGACGTTGGCAATTTGCATGGGTCTCAAGTCCGTCTGGCCGGGATTCGCCTGGTCGGATAGACTTTCATATCTGAAATGATATTCCAATTTGGAACTATGTTCCATTTTCCACGATTCTGGAGTAAAGTCAAGGCGTCGGCGACGGTCGCCGAAGCGACAAGGACATGGGGGACGGATCATGAGTCTGGCGGGTAAGGGCGCCGTCGCCATCTGGCACGATATTGCGCCGGAAGGTCGCGCCGAGTTCTACCGGTGGCACGGAATGGAGCACATGCCGGAGCGCGCCGGCGTCCTTGGCTTTCTCCGCGGACGGCGCTACGCCGCCGTCGACGGCAATCGCCCCGAATACTTCAATCTCTACGAGACCGAGTCGCCCGCCACGCTGACAGGGCCGGATTATCTCGACCGCCTGAACCATCCGACGCCGTGGACCGTGGCTACGATCAGGCACTTCCGCAGCGTCGCGCGTTCGCTGTGCGAAGTCGCGGGGAGCGTCGGCGAGGGTCAAGGCGGCCTGATCGCGACGCTGCGCTACGCGATCGACGACGCGCACGCGGCGACGCACCGCCAGCGCATGGTCGATGAGGTGCTCCCTCGCCTCGGACAGCTTCCCGGCGTGGCCGGTTTCCACCTGCTTGTGGCCGACGAATCCGCGAGCGCGGTCGAGACTGCAGAAAAAAAAGTGCGCGCGGAGAAAAACCTGATCCCGCGCTGGATCGTGCTCGTCGAAAGCTGGGATGACGTCGATCCGTTCGGGGCGCAATGCCGCGACATCGCGCAGGAGCCTGCATTCGCGGTCGCGACATCGGAACCCGCGCTCGGTGTGTATCGCCTGCAGAATTCGCGCTCGAAATCGCCATGGGGTGGAACTTGAACCGATACGACCTGGACGGCCGCGCCATGCTGATCACCGGTGGCGCAGGCGGCATCGGCCGCGCCATCGCGCGCGCCGCGCTCGCCAGCGGGGCGCGGGTCAGCCTGTGGGATCACGCCGACGACGCGTTGGACGATGCGGCAAGCGCCCTGGCCGCCGCCGACCGCGTGACATTGCGCCGCGTCGACGTCACCGACCAGTCGTCGGTAGCGGGCGCACTCGCCGCCGACCGCGCGGCATTCGGCCGCATCGACGCCTTCGTCAACAACGCCGGCATCCTCGGCGAAGTTCTGCCGCTTTGGGAAACCACGCCCGCCAATTTCCGTCGCGTGCTGGACGTGAACCTGGTCGGCGCCTATCTGTGCATGCGCGGCGTGCTCGACGTCATGCGCCAGCAGGCGGCGCAGCCGCTGCGCGGACACGTGGTCAACGTCGCGTCGGTGCAGGGCAAGGAAGGCATGGCGCTCGCGGGCGCCTACGGCGCATCCAAGGCCGGGTTGATCGCGCTGACCAAGAGCGCAGGCAAGGAAGCCGGTCCGCTCGGCATCATGGTGAACTGCGTGACACCGGCCGCCGCGGAAACCGCGATGGCGAAGGAACTCACGCCTGCGCGCCGGGCCGACATCATGCAGCGCATCCCGCTCGGCCGCTTCGTCGAGGTCGACGAGATCGCGCGCATGGTCGTGTTCCTGTGTTCCGACGACTGTTCGTTTTCGACCGGAGCGGTGTTCGACCTGTCGGGAGGGCGCTCGACGTATTGACCGCGACCTGTTCGAGGACGCCGCACTTGCGTGCCATACTTCCAGCGCGGCAAGATACGGCCGCACAGGATTCGCCACTACAGTCAACAGGAGGAACGACATGAGCGATTCGAAGCGTTGGACGCGACGTCAGGCACTCGGCGCCACGTTCGCAGGGGCGCTCGCCGCGTCGTTGCCGCGCCAGGCAATGGCCGCGACGACATTGCGCTGGGCTTCGGTCCTGCCGGCCAATCATCCCCAGGTCGCGATGATGGAGCGCGTGGCGAAGCAAGTCCGTGACGAAACCGGAGGTGCGGTCGACATCCAGACCTTTGCGGCCGGTCAGCTCGGCTCTTCGCGCGATCTGATCGAGGCGGCGTCGAGCGGCGCGATCCAGATCGTCGACGAAGGGGCAGCCCAGTTTGGACAGTTCGTCCCGCAGTTTTCGATCCTCGAGGCGCCGTACCTCTGGCGTGATGAGAAGCAGATGCGCCGCGTCGTGACCTCGCCGGTGATGGACGAGATGAGCGCGCAGCTCGTGGCCAAGAGGCAGATGCGCGTCCTGGGAGCGACCTACTATGGCAAACGGCACGTGACTTCGGGCAGCAAGGCGATCAATACCGTCGAGGATATGAAGGGGTTCAAGCTGCGCATACCCGAAGTCGACACGTTCCGCGCGATGGCCGAGGCTTGGGGTGCGCGACCCACGCCGCTCAACTTCAGCGAACTCTACCTTGCCTTGAATCAGGGCGCAGTGGACGGCCAGGAGAATCCCCTGCCGACGATCCAGAGCGGAAAATTCTTCGAGGTGCAGAAGTATCTGGTGCTTACCGGCCACATCATCACGCCGCGCCTGATCGTGATCAACGAAGCGGCATGGCAATCGCTCACTCCCGCGCAGCGACAATCGCTGAAGGGCGCGATCGAAACGCACGGCCTGACGCAAGACAACGAGATCCTGGCGCAGGAGGCCAAGCTCGTCGAAACGTTCAAGACCGGCGGCATGACCGTGATCCAGCCGGATATCGAGAGCTTCCGCAAACCCGTGCTGGCGACGGTACCCGCCAAGTTCGAAGCTAAGTGGGGCAAGGGCCTCTGGGAGCGCATCGCCGCGTACTGACCAGGCGGGGACCGGCGTGATCGCCTGACGCGCGGGTCCCGCTGCGCAACGGAGTCCAGATGCTTCGTCGACTCGTCGGTGCCTTCGACCGGGCCACCGCGTTCGTGGCCTGTGTGCTGGTCGCTGCCTTGCTCGGCTGCGTATCGCTCGGCGTCGTCACCCGCGCCGCGGGCGCGCCGTTGATCTGGACCGACGAGTTCTCGCGCTTCCTGATGGTGTGGCTCGCCGTGTTCGGCGGAATCCTGGCGAGCCGCAAGCGCCTGCACGTACGCATCCGGTATTTCCAGGACCTGCTGCCGGCGCGCGCGCACAGTGCGGTCGAGCTTGCGATCCAGTGCGCTGTCACGCTGTTTGGCGCGATGATTTGCTACTTCAGTGTCGGCCTGGTCAACAAGAACCTGGACCTCGAGGCGACGTCGCTGCCCATCTCGATGTCGTGGATGTACGTGCCGATGGTGCTGGCCGGCGTGGTATTCGCCGTGCAAGGCGCGCGCGAGATCGTGGAGGTTCTGCGGCGTCCCAGGGCGCCTGCATTGCCCGGCGCGGAGACGATCGAATGAATCACCTGATTCTGGAGATCGTCGCGGTGTGGCTGGTCGCCATATTGATCGGTCTGCCGCTGTTCGCCTCGATGGGGCTCGCTGCTTTCGCCTATGTAATGTTGAGCGGGCTGTCGCCCTCGATCGTGCCACAGAAGATGGCGCAGGCGATGAATTCGTTTCCACTCGTCGCCGCGCCGCTGTTCATCCTGATGGGTAACCTGCTCGGCGCGGCCAAGCTCACCGATCGCATCGTGCGCTTCGCGACGTCGATCGTCGGTTCGCTGCGCGGCGGCTACGCGCACGCCAGCATCCTGTCGAGCATGATCTTCGCTGGCATGGTGGGATCGGCGGTCGCGGACGCCGCGGGCACCGGCGCGGTCGAGGTCCGAGCGATGAAGAAGGCCGGCTACCGGCCGGAGACGGCCGCGGCGATCAGCGCGGCGGCGGCGACCATCGGCCCGATCATTCCGCCCAGCCTGCCGATGGTGATCTACGGCGTCACCGCCGACGTATCCATCGGCCGCCTGTTCCTCGCCGGTTTCGTTCCCGGCGTGCTGATGGGATTGTCGCTGATGGTCATGGTGGCGATCATCGCGCCGCGCCAGGGCCTGCCGCGCCATGCTTTCGGCGGAATCCGTGAAGTGTGGATCGCATTCAAGGGGGCGGCCTGGGCGCTGCTCGCGCCGGTGATCCTGCTCGGTGGCATGTTCAGTGGTTTGTGCACGCCCACCGAGGCGGCCGCGGTTGCCGATGTGTACGCGCTGTTCCTCGGCTTTGTCGTCTATCGAACGCTGCGCGTCAAGGAGCTGCCGGCGATCCTCATCAACACCGCGGAAACCACCGGCATCGTCATGCTGCTGGTCATGGTTGCCGGTGCATTGGGCTGGTGCATGTCGATCTCGCGCATTCCGCAGACCGTGGCGCCCGCGCTGGTCGCGGCCATTCACCAGCCGCTGGTGTTCCTGCTGGCGTCGAACGTGATCCTTCTTGTCGTCGGTTGCTTCATGGAAACGCTGGCCGCGCTATTGATCCTGGTGCCGATCCTGGTGCCCGCGGCCATCGGTTTCGGCATCGACCCGGTGCAATTCGGATTGATCATGATCTTCAACCTGATCCTCGGGACCATCCACCCGCCGATCGGCGTGGTGCTGTTCGTCATGGCCCGCATCGCCGACATCAGTTTCGAGACGATATCGCGCGCGATCCTGCCGTGGCTCGTGCCGCTTTTGATCGTTCTGCTCGCGATCACGGTGTGGCCGTCGCTCACGCTCTGGCTGCCGAACCTGGTCATGCACAAGTAGGACCAGCGCGGCGCCTCGGCGTGCTTTGCTTATTTAGGTGCGGTGTTCGGCAGATCGACCGTGGCGAACTCGGCAGGCAGGTTGATCTCGATCAGTTCCATGTCGTCGGAGCGGCCGACTACATTGTGCGGAACGCCCCCAGGTTGCGACAGTGTGCTCCCGGCTCGTACGGTGACCTCGCCGTCGATGCCGGCGTAGCGGAACTTGATCCAGCCTTTGAGCACGATGACGAAATGCGCCGTCATGTCGTGCCAGTGCCAGCCGGTCTCGGCGTCGAATGGACGAATGGCTCGGATGTGTTTCGCACCAATCCTGCCGCCGGTCGCCGCCGACCAGCCAAGGTCGCGGTACTCGGCGTCGGCGCGCGGGCCATCGCGAGTGAAGATGGCGCCTTCGGCATCGATCAGCGCAAACTGGCTCATCGCCTGCGCCAGCGCCAACGGCCCCGGATAACGGGTTGCGTTCGCTTCGGGTGGCGTCGAGTTCACGTCTTGGTATGCCAGTAATGTGCGGGAATCATAGCACCGCCGTGTCCTCTATACTCACTCATCCAGCTTCCGAACAAAGTATCGAGGCAGCGCATGAAGTTGCAGATGAACGAAAACTCGTTGTTCGCGGTCCTGATGCGCTCATCGTGGTGGATAAGTTTCGCCATCGCCGGGACGATCACCGCCGGTGCAATTGCGCTGCTGCCTGAGGCGTATCGGATCGTCGGCTCTGTCAGTGGCTTGCCGTTCCTGGTCATCGGCTGTATCGCCGCCTGGAAGCAGTTCCAGGCGCCGTCGGCGGCTCGCGTCGATAACACGCTTGCCGCGGTTCGTGTCATGTCGTGGGCTGAATTTTCCCGCGCCATCGAGACGGCCTATCGGCAGCAGGGATATGCCGTCAGCGCCGTGAACGGTACCGCCGCCAATTTCGAGATCACCAAACAGGGGCGCACCGCGCTCGTCAGTTGCAAGCGCTGGAAGGTGGCGCATACGGGGGTCGAGGCGCTGCACGACCTTCACGCGATGAAACAGGCGCGCGACGCGCATGACTGCATCTACGTGGCCGCCGGCGAGATCACCGACAACGCGCGTGCTTTTGCCGCCAAGCACGCGATCACGCTGGTTGGCGGCCCCGAACTCGCGCGGTTGCTGCCTAAGAGCAACGCATCGACAAAGCGGGCCGGTCAGTCCTGAGTCGGTCGCAGCGAGTCGATGGTCGCCTGGAAGTCCTCGGGCGGTTCGCTCCGGTGCGAGACTCGCGCAGCGGTTCGCGGATGCGCGAATCCAAGCGTCTGCGCATGCAGCATCGTACGCATCGCGTCGACCTTCGAACCGGCGTAGTCGCGGATGTACACGCGTTCGCCGACCAACGGGTGGCCGAGCTCCGACATATGGATTCGAATCTGATGCTGGCGTCCGGTTTCAAGGCGGCACTCGACCAGCGTGGCCCCGACCAGGGCCGCGATCGGCCTGACGTGCGTGACCGCGCGTTTCGCCGCGATCGGAACGTCGCCATTCGAACGTCGAAAGTATCCATGCGAGCCGCGGATTCCGTCGCCACGATCCAGGAGCAGATAGGTCTCGACACGCGTCGCCGTGACGACGCCATGCGCGAGGGCATGGTAGACGCGATCGATCGTGTGCTCGCGGAATTGGACCGCCAGCGCGCGCTTCGCCTGGGCCGTCCGTGCAAACACCATCAGGCCGCTCGTATCCTTGTCCAGACGATGGACCACACCAAGCCTGGCGTCGACACCACGCCTGTCGATCCGCCTCAGCAGCGTTCGCGCATAGTCGACGAGCGTTTCCTTGTTCCCCGGCTCATCGGCGACGCTGAGCATCCCGACCGGCTTGTCGACGACGACGAGGTCGCGGTCGTAATACACGATTGCGCTCTCGGCCAGCGGACCGGCGTCGAACTTGGGTGCATGTTGATCGACGCTAACCACCGCACCCGGCGCGATCCGCGATGCAGGGTCGAGGCAACGCTGGCCATTCACCGTGACGCGCCCCTCGGTGCACAGCCGCCGCGCGCGCGACCATGCCACTCCCGTCTGCTGGCGAACGACCGCCGCGACCGTAGGCTCGGGTGAATTCACGTCGCGATCACTGAATCACCTTGTCCGCGTAGTTCAGCACGGATTGCGGTATCGTGACGCCGATCCGCCTTGCCGTATTCAGATTGATCACCAACTCGAACTTCGTCGGCTGTTCGACGGGGAGGTCAGCCGGCTTGGCGCCTTTCAAGATCTTGTCGACATAGCGAGCGCCGTCTCTGCCCTCGATGCTGTAGCCGGGTCCGTAGGCCATCAGGCAACCGTTTTCTGCATAGTCGCCGCGGGCGCAAATCGAAGGCAATCGCTCCCTGATGGCCAGTTCCGCGATCAGCTTTTGATTTGAATTGGCCACCGGGTTCAGAGTCACCCAGACGGCGGTATTGCGCGCTTTGACCGCTTCTCGGAACGCGTCAGGATATTTGTCGATACTGCTGGCTTCCATCGAATAAAGTTGCAGGCCCAGTTCCCGTGCGGGTAGTTGGCTTTCGTTCCATTGCGGTACAGAGCCCGGAGCCTGCGGGTCCCACAGAACCGCGACGCGGGAGGTCTTCGGAAGGACTTCTTTGAGAAACTCCAGTCGCTTGCCGGTCAGAATCGCCGCCATGTTGGTAATCCCGGTGCTGTTCCCGCCGGGCCGCGCCAGGCTCACGACCAGTCCAGCGGCAATCGGATCAGTGACGCCCAAGAAAACAATGGGGATCGTCGCCGTAGCTTTCTTGGCAGCCAGAGCCGCGTTCGTCGTGACGGCGACAAGTACGTCAATTCTCAGTCGGATCAACTCGGCCGCAAGGTTGGGAAGCCGTTCGAACTCGCGGTCCTCGTACCGGTAGTCGACAATGATATTCTGCCCCTCGATATAACCGAGCTCCCGCAATCCTTGCCGAAATGCCTCCAGACGAGGCGCGTCAGCGGAAGGTGAAGCGGCGGCCAAATATCCTATTCGCGGGACCTTTTTCGGCTGCTGTGCCTCGGCAACGCTGAGAGTGAGTAGCAGAATGCAAAAAACAAACCAAAGAATCCTGCTACCCATTGGATTTCTCCTGAAGCGTTGCCAACAGCTGACCACAGCTTTTCGCGCTTCGATGTACGTTTGCCCGGCTAACACCGAACCACGGCGTCGGCGAATCGGAGTCCAACATACTACCTCTCCATGCGCGAGCAGTCCCGTCTGCGCGCGGAGGCCGTCCGCTAATCGAGCGTACTGCGGAAGAACCGCAGCCCGATGAGCACGACCACCAGCATGAACGCGACCAGCGGCCACGCTTCCGGCAAGACTTCCACCCAGCCGTTGCCCTTCAGCAGCACGCCGCGGACGATGCGCAGGAAGTGCGTCAACGGGAGCGCTTCGCCGACCGTCTGCGCCCACGGCGGCATGCCGCGAAACGGAAACATGAAGCCGGACAGCAGAATCGACGGCAGAAAGAAGAAGAACGTCATCTGTACCGCCTGCAGCTGGTTCTGCGCCAGCGACGAGAAGGTCAGCCCCAAGGTCAGGTTGGCGGCGATGAACAGCAATACTGCGAGGTAGAGCACGGTCAGGCTCCCCAGCATCGGCACGCCGAACAGCAGACGCGCCAGCACGAGGATGATCGTCACCTGCACCAGACCGATCAGTACGTAGGGCACGATCTTGCCCGTCATCACTTCGAGCGCAGTCGCAGGCGTGGCGAGCAGGTTCTCCATGGTGCCGCGCTCGCGCTCGCGGGTGATCGCGAGCCCGGTCATCATTACCATCGTCATGGTCAGAATCACGCCCATGAGGCCGGGCACGATGTTGTACTGGGTGATCGCCTCGGGGTTGTAGCGCGGATGGATGCGCACCTCGAACGCGCCTGGGGTGGCGGCGAGCGGCGCGAGCGGTCCGATCAGGTCGTGCGACAACACCGTCTGCGCGAGCTGATTCACCGCGGCGATCGCGTTGCCGGTCGCGGCGGGATCGGTCGCGTCCGCTTCGAGGAGCAGCGCCGGGCGCTCGCCGCGCACCAGCCGCCGCGAAAAATCGGCGGGAATGGTCAGCACGAATTGCGCTGCGCCGGTCGCGAGCATGCGGTCGGCCTCGTGTTCGTCCGCGGCTTCACCGATGAACTTGAAATAATCGCTGTTCTTCAAGCCGGCAAGGATGCTGCGCGTGAACTCGCTGCGATCGGCGCTCAGCACGGCCGTGGGCAGATGCTTCGGATCGGAATTGATCGCGAAGCCGAACAGGATCAGCTGGATGACGGGAATGCCGACGATCATGCCGAAGGTCAGGCGGTCGCGCTTGAGCTGGATGAACTCCTTGCCGACGATGCCGAGCCAGCGCGAGAGCGAGAACCAGCTGGCGTTCATTGCACTCTCACGCTTGCCGCAGTCGCATCGACGTTACGCATCAGATGGATGAACACGTCCTCGAGGCCGGCCGCGACTTCGTGCCACTCGCGGCCGGGTTCGGCCTTGAACGGCGCCAGCGCGGCGTCGAGGCTTGCGCGGTCGGACCCGGTGACGTGCAGCGCGGTACCGAATGCCGCAACCTGCTCGACCGCCGGCAGCGCGCGCAGGCGTGCGGCCAATGCCGGCAGATCAGGACCGGTCACTGCCCACGTGACCAGCGGCTGGCTGGCGATGACTTCCGCCGCAGTGCCTTGCGCAAGCAGGCGCCCATTGAGGATGTAGCCGAGCTTGTGGCAGCGCTCGGCCTCGTCCATGTAGTGGGTGCTGACCAGAACGGTGATGCCGCGCGCCGCGAGGTCGTGCAACTGATCCCAGAATTCGCGGCGCGCCTTCGGATCGACGCCCGCGGTGGGCTCGTCGAGCAACAGCAACTGCGGCTCGTGCAGCAGGCACGCGGCCAGCGCCAGCCGCTGCTTCCACCCCCCGGACAACGAGCCCGCGAGCTGATCGGCGCGGGCAGAGAGCCCAAGACTTGACAGCGTCCGGTCGACGCGCGCACGCCGATCGGTCATGCCGTACATGCGCGCGATGAAGTTCAGGTTCTCGCGGATCGTCAGGTCTTCCCAGAACGAGAAGCGCTGCGTCATGTAGCCGACTTCGCGCTTGATCGCCTTGGTCTCGCGAATGACGTCGTAACCGAGGCAGGTTCCTTCGCCGCTGTCGGGAGTCAGCAGCCCGCACAGCATGCGGATCGACGTCGTCTTGCCGCTGCCATTGGGGCCCAGGAACCCGAAGATCTCGCCGCGCAGCACGGTGAGCGCGAGGTCCCTGACGGCGTGATTCGCACCGAAATGCTTGTTCAAGCCGCGGACCGCGATGACTACATCGCCCGCGCCGGTAGTGGTCACATGGTGTCCCCCGTGCGGCGCTGCGCGCCGCTCCCCCCGAAGGGGGCGAGCGCTTTGGGGCGGCCCTGCAGCGCTCATTGCGGAAGCGTGACGTCCACGGGTTGGCCCGGATTGAGCCGCGCGGCAACTTCCGGGCCCGGTTTCGCCTCGACCAGGTACACCAGCTTCGCGCGATTTTCCTTCGAGTACAGTACTGGAGGCGTGAACTCCGCGCGGTCCGAGATGAACGTGATCGTCGCCTGCATCGATGCGCCGCAGCCATCGCACGCGAAGCTCAGCGTCTGGCCGGGCTTGAGCCGGCCAAGGGTCGGCTCGGGTGCGTAGAAGCGGATCTTCACGTTGCCCGCAGGCAGCAGGTTGACGACCGGGCCGCCGGCGGGAACCCAATCGCCGATGACGTAGTACGTGTCGTTGACGCGCCCGGCGACCGGCGCGGCGATGGCGCGCTGGGCAACGCGCCAGTCGGCCTGCGCCAGTGCATCGCGCGCCGCCGCCGCATCGGCCTCGGCCGCGCGGATCTCGTCGGGACGCGCCGGCATCTTCGCCGTCGCGACCGACGCCTGGAGCATCGCGACCGCGGCTTCGTCGCGCTTGAGCTGCGTCCGCGCATCGTCGAGCGCGGCACCGCTGATGAAGCCCGATTTCGCCAATGATTCCTGGCGCTTGAGGTTGGCGGTGGAGAGTTCGCGCGCCGCGAGCGCTTGCTGCAATTGTTCGGCGACCGTAGCAACTTCCGGGGGTCGCTTGCCTGTCTTGAGATTGGCAAGCCGCGCTTCGGCACCGTGCAACTGTTGCTCCGCCTGCCGCCGCGCGGCGACTTCGTTGTCGCGCTCGAGCGAGAACAGCGGTGCTCCGGCGGCTACCTGATCGCCGCGCGCGACGACCAGCTTCTGCAGTGCGCCGGCGAAGGGCGCGGCAACCCGCACGTACTCGCCCTCGACATAGCCTTGCAGCGGCCGATCGCCTTGCGCACCGCATGCGGCGAGCAAAGCTGCCAGCGACAGCACCGCCAGCTCAGGCCGTGCAAAAAAAAGCCAGCCGGCTGCTTCCGGCTGGCCTTCGTGGCGCATGCGCAAGTTCAGTACTTGACCGTGCAGCCGTAGGGCGTGGTGTTGGGCGTGGTGACCGGCTTGCCCGCCATCGCCTCGTTCAACGCAACGCGCACGTAGTTGGTCGCGGTCTTCGTATCCTCGACGCGGGTCGAGCGCTTGTCGTCGATCGCGCCGGCGTAGACGATGTCACCCTTGGGATCGATGACGAACATGTGCGGCGTGGTCTTCGCCGCGTACTTGGCGCCGGTGGCGCTGTCGGCGTCGATCAGCACCGCCTTCTGCGCCGCGCCGTGGGATTGCATCCACGCATTCATCTGCGCGCCGGTCTTGAACTCGGAACTCGAACGGTTGGTCGAGTTGATGGTGAGCCACACCACATCCTTGGCGCCCGATTCCTTCTGCAAGGCCGGCATGTTGGCGCTGTTGTAGTGCTTCTGCACGAAGGGGCAGTCGGGATTGGTCCACTCGAGCACGACGAACTTGCCCTTGTAGTCCGCCAGCCGCACCGCCTTGCCGCCGCTGTCGGCGACGCTGAAGTCCGGCGCGGCTTGGCCGGCGCTTGCCGCGAGCGCAAGGTTGGCAGCAATGCCCAGGCCCAGCGCAGTCAGAATCGGGATGTAACGCATATCGACCTCCGTGATTGATTCGCGCCGGTCACAGCGTGGCCAGCGCATCCAAAATCATCCGCTGCTGCAGCACTTCTGGCAAGAGCAGCGGCGCCTTGCCCGGGCGGTACAGCACGTACACCGGAACGCCATTGCGTCCCAGCGCCGCGAGCGCGCGCCCGATGTCCGCATCGCGGCGGGTCCAGTCGGCGCGGACGAGCGCCACGTTGCGGCCCGCGAATGCCTGCTGCACCGCGTCGTCATTGAGCACCAATTGCTTGTTGACCTGGCAGGTGACGCACCACGCGGCGGTGAAATCGACGAACACCGGCCGGCCGGACGAGGTGAGCTGCGCAACGCTATCCGCGCTGTAGTTTCGCCACGGCCCGCTGTCAGCGACGGTGGTCCTGGGCGACGCATCGGCGCCCGGTACGGCGGTGACCAGCGGCCAGCCGATGACGCCGGCAGCGGCGATCGCCGCGATCGCGCCTGCGCCGAGGATGCGATTGCCATTGCGCAGCGCCGGCCACAGCCACAGCGCGAACGCCATCAGCAGCAGCACCGCGCCCAGGCGCGCGACAGCGTCGTTGTCGAGTTGCGCCCCGAGCACCCAGGCGAGCCACACGACCGTGGCATAAAGCGGAAACGCTAGCAGCTGGCGCAAGCGCAGCATCCACATGCCGGGCTTGGGCAGTTTCGAACGCCACGCCGGGATGAACGCGAGCAGCACGTACGGCAACGCCATGCCGAGTCCAAGGGCGGTGAATATCACCCACGTCACCGGCGCGGATTCGGTCAGCGCATAACCCAGCGCCGCGCCCATGAACGGCGCCGAACACGGCGACGCGATGACGACGGCGAGCACGCCTGACAGTGCGTCGTTCACGTACGGATTCCTGGCGTTCCAGCCGGCGAGTGCGGATGGGACGAGCTGGCGCACGTCGAACAATCCCGACAGATTCAGCGCCAATGCAAAGAACAGAATGGCAAGCGCGGTTACTACCCCCGGCGACTGCAATTGGAAGCCCCATCCCAGTTGCTGCCCTGCCGCACGCAACGCGACAAGCGCCGCGGCGAGTACCCAGAACGACACGACCACGCCGGCGGCGAAGGCGAGTCCGTGCATGCGCATCGCAGCGCGCGAGTTGCCGTGGGTCGCGAAGCCGAGCACCTTGAGCGAAATCACGGGAAACACGCAGGGCATGAGGTTGAGCAAGACGCCGCCGATGAACGCGAATGCGAGCGCGACCAGCAACGGGAGCGCGGCTTCGCCCGTTGCCGCGACGATCGGCAACGGTTGCGCCGCGACGACGGGCGGCACGACGGCGGCCTACGGCTACCGTTCCCGCCAGCGGAACGTCGATCGTCGCCGCACGTTGCGCGCCGAAACCATCGCTTGCCGTGAGCACGCCCGCGACGCGTTTGAACTCACCCACGCGTTGCCGCGCAACCGGCAACTTCAGCGTCGTGCGAGCGCCGTCGCGCTGCGCGACCTGCGCACCCGCGGGCTCGATCTTGCCCTCGGCGAATGGAAAGAAATGGAGCTTGCCGGGGTCGGCCGCGGTGCCATCCGCAGCGAGCGCGAGTTCGACCTTGTCGCCCAGTCCGGTCGCGGTCACGCGCCATCCGGACAGGGGTTGCGGCAATGCCGCGCGCGCTTGCGCGATCGGATCACCCCAGCGCGAATCGATTTCGGCAGAGGCTGCCACCGGCAACGCGAGCGTCAGATCGACACCTTCGGGAATGCAGATTTCCTTGCACACCAGCCAGTCGGCACGCGCCGCCAGGTTCGTCGTCTTGCCACTCAAGAAGTCCGGCGTGGCCGCAATGTCGACCAGCAGCAGGACCTCGCCTTCGTATCCGAAGTTGACCAGGGGCCCGACGGGCAGGACCTGCGGCACGGGCCACTGGATGCCACCGGCAGTGATGCCGGGTGGAAGCTTCCATTCGATCGTCGTCGGAAGCCCGGAATCGCCCGGGTTCTGCCAGTAGGTGTGCCAGCCACGCTGCATCACCAGGCGCAACGCAACCGTCAGTGGCTGCCCGGGTGTCAAAGCCGTGCGCGCCGCAACGAGCTCGGCCTCGACATGCGGCGTGCGCACCGGTTCGGCTGCGGCCTGCGTTGCGAAGACGCATGCGCACAGGGCACCAAGCCATGCCGCAAACGGTGGCGGGCGCAGCAGCGGTGGTTTCGAGTTGTTCGATGGCATGGGTGTTCAGGCAGTGCCGTTGGTCGAGGGTTCCACCGCCGGGGTACAATTTTACCCTCGCGCAGCATCGCTCACGTCGCAGCGCGAGGGCCAAGCCGACAGACGGCTGGCGCCAGCGCGTGCTCCCTGCACCTGAACTTGCCCCGGCACCCCACGTCCACCTGACCATGGAAGCTTTCCTTGTTTCGCTTGTCGTCGTCGCCATCGGCGAGATCGGCGACAAGACGCAATTGCTCGCCCTGGTGCTTGCGGCAAGGTTTCGCCGGCCCGCTCCGATCATCTGCGGCATCCTGGTGGCGACACTGGTCAACCATGCGCTGGCCGGGTTGCTCGGTGCGTGGGTACGCGCGGCCGTGCCGCCGGAGACGCTTCGGCTGTTGCTGGTCGCATCGTTCTTCGCGGTGGCGCTGTGGGCGCTCAAGCCCGACAAGCTCGACACCGAGCCCGCGCCGACCACCAAATACGGCGCGTTCGCCGTGACCGTCGTCGCCTTCTTCATCGCGGAGACCGGCGACAAGACACAGATCGCCACCGTGGTGCTGGCCGCGCAATTCGACAATCTCGTCGCCGTCGTCGCCGGAACGACGATGGGCATGCTGATCGCCGACGTGCCCGCCGTCATCGTCGGCAGCGCCGCGGCGCACCGACTTCCATTGCGCCTGGTGCGCTATGTCGCCGCGGGCCTGTTCGCAGTGCTGGGCGTCGTCGCCTGGTTCGCGCCGGCGCTGCCCTGATCGCCCGGAACCGCGGGTCCAGCCCGGTATAATCGCGCCATGACAACCGGGACCGAACATCGCCTGAAAGCGTACCGCCACGCCGAGATCGAGGCCGCGGCGCAGGCCCACTGGGTCGCGCGCGGCACCTTTATTGCGAAGGAGGATTCGAGCAAGCCGAAGTACTACTGCGTGTCGATGCTGCCCTACCCCTCGGGCGCGCTGCACATGGGACACGTACGCAATTACACCATCAACGACATGATGTACCGGTACCTGCGCATGAACGGCTACAACGCGTTGATGCCGATGGGCTGGGACGCCTTCGGCCTTCCCGCCGAGAACGCGGCGATGAAAGGCGGCGTCCCGCCGGCCAAGTGGACCTACGACAACATCGCCTACATGAAAAAGCAGATGCAGGCGGTCGGGCTCGCCATCGACTGGACGCGCGAACTGGCCACCTGCAGCCCGGACTACTACCGCTGGAACCAGTGGCTGTTCCTCAAGATGCTCGAAAAGGGCATCGCCTACAAGAAGACGGGCGTGGTGAACTGGGATCCGGTCGATCAGACGGTGCTTGCCAACGAGCAGGTGATCGACGGCCGCGGCTGGCGTTCGCTCGCGCCCGTCGAAAAGCGCGAAATCCCGATGTACTACCTGCGCATCACGGACTATGCCGACGAACTCCTCGACAACCTGGACCAGATGACGGGCTGGCCGGAGCGCGTGCGCACGATGCAGGCGAACTGGATCGGGCGCAGCGAAGGTGTGCGCTTCGCCTTTCCGCACGACATCCGCGACTCTGCGGGCAAGCTCATCGGCGACGGCAAGCTGTGGGTCTTCACCACGCGCGCCGACACGATCATGGGCGCGACCTTCTGCGCGGTCGCCGCGGAACATCCGCTGGCGACGCTCGCCGCAGCTTCGAACCCGCAACTGGTGGCATTCATCGCCGAATGCAAGCGCGGCAGCGTGATCGAGGCCGATGTCGCGACGATGGAGAAGAAGGGCATGGCGACGGGACTTTCCGTCTCCCACCCGATCACCGGCGAGTCGATTCCGGTCTGGGTCGGCAACTACGTGCTGTTGGCCTACGGCGACGGCGCGGTGATGGGCGTGCCCGGGCACGACGAACGCGATTTCGAATTCGCGAACAAGTATAGCTTGCCGGTCAGGCAGGTCATCGCATTCAACGGCACGGACGGCAAACCGCTCCCGTTCTCGGCCACTGCATGGCATGAGTCCTTTGCCGACAAGGTGCACGGTGTGTGCATCAACTCGGGAAAGTACGACGGCCTCGGTTACCAGGCCGCCGTCGATGCGATCGCGGCGGACCTGGCTGCCAAGGGCCTCGGCGCCAAGCAGATCACCTATCGCCTGCGCGACTGGGGCATCTCGCGGCAACGCTATTGGGGCACGCCGATCCCGATCGTCCATTGCGCTGCGTGCGGCGACGTGCCGGTGCCTGAGAAGGATCTGCCGGTCGTGCTGCCCGAGGACTGCGTGCCCGACGGCAGCGGCAATCCTCTCGCCAAGCGCATGGATTTTGTCAACACGACGTGTCCGAAGTGCGGCGCCCCCGCCAAGCGCGAAACCGACACGCTGGACACCTTCGTCGATTCGTCGTGGTACTACATGCGCTATGCGTGTCCGGGCGCGACGACGATGGTCGACGCGCGCAACGAGTACTGGAACCCGATGGACCAGTATATCGGTGGCATCGAGCACGCGATCCTGCACCTGCTCTACGCGCGTTTCTGGACCAAGGTCATGCGCGACTTCGGACTGGTGAGTTTCGATGAGCCGTTCACGCGGCTGATGACGCAGGGCATGCTGCTCAACCATAACTACTTTCGTCGCAGCGACGCCGGCGGCGTCGATTACTTTGCGCCTGAGGAAGTCGACGCCACCTACGACGCCGAGGGCCGCATAGCGGGCGGCAAGCTACGCAGCGACGGTGCACGCGTCGAGTACGGTGGCGTGAGCAAGATGTCGAAGAGCGAGAAGAACGGGATCGATCCGCAGGACTTCATACGGGACTATGGCGCCGACACCGCGCGCATGTTCGTCATGTTCGCGGGGCCGCCGGAGGAATCCGCGCTGTGGTCCGACGCTGGCGCGGAAGGCGCTTTCCGCTTCATCAAGCGCCTCTGGGCCTACGCGCAGGAACGCGCGGCAGCGCTTTCACGAGGTCAGGTCGCGGTCGACTGGGCGCATGCGCCGGAACCGCTTCGCGCGGTGCGCCGCGAGTTGCACCTCGTGCTCAAGCAGGCCGACTACGACTATCGTCGCGTGCAATACAACACCGTGGTCTCCGCGGGAATGAAAATGCTCAACGCGCTCGAGAGTGCGCCGGTCGACGGTTCCGCCGCGAGCATCGAACTGGTACGCGAAGGGCTGTCGCTGCTGCTGCGCATGCTCAACCCGGTGGTGCCGCACGTCACCCACGCGCTGTGGCAGGACCTCGGCTACGCCGCCAGGCATGGCGACATCGTCGATGCCGCATGGCCACAGGTCGACGCCGCCGCGCTCGTGCAGGACGAGATCGAACTCGTGCTGCAGGTCAACGGCAAGCTGAAGGGCAAGCTCATGGTGGCGGCGAGCGCCGACAAGGCGGCGATCGAAGCGGCAGCCATCGCCTCCACCTTCGTCCAGCGCGCGCTGGCAGAGAACCATGGCGGCGGAGGCGAGGCGGGCGCGGTGGAACGCGTTATCGTCGTGCCAAACCGCTTGGTCAACGTGGTACTCCCCCGACGATCGGCATGAGGCGACGCAAGATGGCCCACGACATCGAATCCGGCTCCGCGCGACGAGCGCAACCGAACTCCGGCACTGGCGCCGGCGTAGCGATGACCGGCGCCCTGATCGCGCTCATCGCCCTGCTTGCGCTGGGCGCGTGCACGCGCGCCGAGGACAAACCCCTGCCGACGGATCCCAAGGCACGCAGCGAGTTCATCGAATCGCTGACGCCGAAGCTGTCGGAAGAAAGTCGGCGCTTGCTTAACCGCTTCATGCGGCGCGTCGCGGCGCAGGAAGCCGCCGGCGGCCCCGCCCCGACCGTGTCGCTCTCGAAGGCGCTGGAGTTGCAGCGGACCTTCGACAGCGAAGTCGCGCAGGCCCAGGGCAAGTATCAGGAGCGCATCAATGCGGCGAACGCGGACGTGCGCGTCGACGCGCGCGAGCAGTCCATCGTCAAGGACGATTCGAACATGGCCGCCGGCGGGAAAGCGCTGCGCTACGTGCTCGACGTCACGAACACCGGCAAGCGTGTCATCGACCGCATCGTCCTGCGCGTCGATTTCCGCGACGCGGCGGGCAAGTATCTGGCGACGGTGCCCGGACTCGAACTCAAGGGTCCGCTCAAGCCCGGCGAGGCCGGCCGCACGACGCAGGCAATGCGGCTCAGCCCGCAGTACCACGCGACGCTGCTCGAAGGCCGCCCGGCCCGGATCACCGGCACCCCGACGTTGATCGTGTACGGTGGCGGCGAGACGCTCGACCTCGACGTGGAACTGAAGAAACTCGAGACGCTCTCTCGCAGCAAGATCGAATGAACATGGCGTCGCTACGTCGAGACTCCGCCACCCGGCGCCTGCGCGGCAGCGGCAACGCGCTCGCGCGATCGATCGCGGCGGTGGCCATCGTCTGCGGCGTCGCGGCGTGCGGGTTTCACCTGCGCGGCGAGGCGAATTTCCCCTTCACTTCCGTCTATATCAGTTCGCCGACCACGACTGCAATGAACACCGCGCTCCAGCGTTCGCTCGAAGGCGCGGGCAGCGCCACGGTGGTCGGCGCAGCGGACAAGGCGCAGGTGGTGCTCGAACTCAACAGCGTGGAAGACGACAAGCACATCCTGTCGCTGTCGAGCGGCGGAAAGGTGTTCGAATACCTGCTGACCAAGCGCGTCCTGTTCCGGGTCCACGATGCGGATGGCAACGACTGGTTGCCGACTTCGGAAGTTGTCATTCGCCGCACCTACACCTACAGCGACACCGAAGTGCTGGCCAAGGCGTATCAGGAAGAGCGCCTGTGGCGCGAAATGCAGACCGACGCCGTGCAGCAGATCGTTCGCCGGCTGCAGACTGCAAAAAAGCCGGTGGCCTGAGGGTCGCCTGACGCGCCGATGCAGCTCGCTCCCGCCCAGCTCGCCGCGCACCTGGCCAAGGGGCTCGCGCCGCTGTATGTCGTGCACGGCGACGAACCGCTGCTGGCGATCGAGGCCGGCGACCAGATACGCGCCGCGGCGCGCAGCGCGGGCTGCGACGAGCGCGAGGTCCTGGTGGTCGAGCCCGGATTCAAGTGGGACGCGTTCTCGGCCGCGAGCCGCAACCTCGGTCTGTTCGGCGGCCGCACCATGGTCGATCTGCGGCTCCCCACCGGCAAGCCGGGAATCGAGGGAGCGCGCGCGCTCGAAGACTGCGCCGCGCATCCGAACGCGGATACGATCGTCCTCGTCACCATGCCGCGCGCCGACCGTGCGACGCAGTCCAGCGCCTGGTTCCAGGCCCTCGAAGCGGCGGGTGTGGTCGTCGCGGTGCAGGCGCTGGAACGCTCCGAACTGCCGGCGTGGATCGCGGCGCGTCTTGCACGGGCGCAGCAGCGCGCGTCGGCGGAAACATTGCAATTCCTCGCCGACACCACCGAGGGCAATCTGCTTGCGGCACAGCAGGAAATCGAAAAACTGGCGCTGTTGTTTCCTGCCGGGGAACTCGACGCCCGCGCGGTCGAGGAGGCCATCGCCGACGTCGCCCGCTTCGACGTGTTCCAGCTATCGGAGGCGTGGCTCGCCGGCGACGCCGCGCGCGCGTGCCGCATCCTGGCCGCGCTCGAGGGTGCGGGTGAAGGCGTGCCCCTGCTGGTGTGGCAACTGGGCGAAGACCTGCATGCACTCGCGGCTGTGTTCACCGCGCAGGCGGCAGGAACGAACGCGAGTGCTGCCTTGCGCAACGCGCGGGTATGGGGCAAGCGGCAAGCCGCGATGGAACGCGCCGTGCGCAGGGTGCCGCCGTCGACGCTGCCTTCGCTGCTGATGCGGCTGGCGAGACTCGACGCGCTGGCCAAGGGTATCGGCCGCGGCAACGTGTGGGACGCGCTGCGCGAACTCGCGCTGGCGCTGGCGGGACGTCCGCTGCCCGCGGCGGCATAGTCGGTTAGCCGAACAAGGGGGTCAGACATGTACCGGAAAATTCTCGTCGCATATAACGGCACGCCCGAATCGCGCTCTGCGCTCGACGAGTTGGTGCGCTTCGCGCCCGGCGCGACGGTGGAAGTGCACCTTGCCGGCGTCGTGCACTACCCGTCGGCCTACCTGCTGGCCGGAGAATACGTGCCGGAGGTAGCGCTCGCCGACGAACGCGAGCACATGGAAGCCGACCTGAAGGAAGCGCACGCGTACCTGGCCGGCAAGGGACTGACCGTGATCGACCACCTGGTGGTCGGTGAACCGGCCGACGTGCTCACCAAGCTGGTGTCGGAACTCGGGATCGAACTGTTGATCCTCGGCCATCCGCGCAGCCGGTCATTCGCGCTGCGCTGGTGGCGCGGGTCGGTCGACGCGGTGCTCATCGAGCGCGTCCGCTGCAGCATCATGATCGCCTCGGGCACCGCCCGAAGCTGAGGTACGGGTAGCGGCTAAGGCTTCGCCGGCCCGACGCTGATGTCCCCGTAAAAGGCTTCGGAGTCGCCGCCGGTGTTGTCGGTGTCGCTCAGGATCTGGATCCCGGTCACCTTGCCCGGGTCTTCGCCGAAGGCCAGCTTGTAGTCCTCGACCAGGTTGCGCGTGAAGTTCTGCCACTTGCCGACGCCCTGGTCGTCGACGTTGACCGAGAGCATCCGGATGCGGGAGGTGCGCGGACTGTTCGTTATCTTGTTGAGCGGCACCTTGTTGCCCCAGATGTACATGAGCGTCGCGTAGGGCAGCGGTTGCCCGGACTGGGTTTGCGCAAACGACGATGCCAACTTGTCCTTGACGCTCAACTTCGATGCGTCGCCATCGAAGGAGACCATCACACGCAGCGGCGAGTCTTCTTTCGACATTTCGGCGTTGTTAGCCTCCGGGATGCCCTGGGCGACTTTCCAGCGCCACGACAGCATCGGGAACTGGCGTGGATCAAATTCCGTCTTGAACACCAGCGCCGATGCCGCTCCGTGCGCGATCGCTCGCAGCACGGTAACGCCATCCTCGGTGACCAGCATGTAGTCCGTGGGCTTCTTGGACGCGGAAAGCGCGAAGGGCTTCCAGTCATGCGGCGCGACGCCGGAGGGTTTCATCGTGGAAAAGCGCGGCACCTCGGGCGCCTGCTGGGCCGACGCGCCGATGACAACCGTTGCACACAGTATTCCAGCCAACATTCGTATCATTGCAGCATCTCCGGTGCGCAGCGCGTTTTGGAATTACGCAACATGCAGGTGGTGAAAATTCGTCCTTGCCGATCCCTGGCCTCGATTCGCCACGCGCCTTCGGGGCCACGCTCGATGGTCATGAATCCGGACTGATTGGTCGAAACGATACTCCCGATCAGCGCGCCCGGCGAGGGCGTCGCGCCTTGCGGCAGCTCGCGCGGCAGCGCGACATCGGCCCATGCCCCGCCATTGCCGGAGATCAGTTGAGTCGGCTGCGGCGTGGAAAAGCTTACGATTTCGAACAGATGGTTATGCCCGGAGATCAGCGCCTCGAATTTTACCGGGAACAGCCGCTCGCCGTTGATTGCTACGAGCACGGACTGGAGCGACCCGTTGCCGGGGTAGAGCCCGGTCGGCGTCTGCGTCGGGTTCGGCGCGAAGCCCAGGATCGGGTGGTGATTCGCGAAGAAGTTGTGCGCAACAGCGCCGCCCAGTTCGAAGCTCCGCCGCATTTGCGCCATGTAGGTCTTGTACATGGGGTCTGTTGCCGCGAGCGGCGCCACCCCCACCTTCGACGAATCGAATACGATGAACTGCGCATCGGCCGCGAAGGGGATGGCATAGGGGTTGCTGAAATCGCCGATGGCATCGTTGGCGGCGTCGTTGCAATCGCGGCCGGCGACCAGTGGTCGCGGATCGAGCAGGCGCCACCACCCTTGCCCCGCGCGGTTGCACGACTCGTGGTTGCCACGCACCACGATCCACGGCGCCGCGGCGAACAGCTCTCGCGCCGGCGTGAACAGGTCAGCATCCCAGGCGTCCCAGCCGTAACCCCAGGGACTGCCTGCGCAACCGGCGTCACCTGGCGGACACAGGGTCTCGCGGTAGTGATAGTCGCCGACGTGGACGACCAGGTCCGGCTGCGCCGCGACCGCCGCGGCGGCCACGCGCGCGAACGGCCACGCCTCCTGATCATTGCACGCCTGGTTGATTCCGTCGGAGGCCTTGAGCCGGCACCCGCTGTCCCCGATCACGACGATGCGCTGCGGCACTCGCTTGGGGAGAGGCAACGCGCGACCGCCCACCGTTGCGCGCGCGGCGCCCGCAGTCAGCGCAAGTTCGCAGGTCAGGACCGGAAATTCGGAGGGCTTGGACAGCGCGGGTGTGCTCAGCGTAGGGCGCAAGGCCTCGGTCGAAGGTAGCGCGCGCACCTTCATCGGCGTCGGAACGCCGTCGACGTCGATGACCGGACAGCTCGGCGCCACCGTGATCACGCGAGCGACGGGCGTGCCGCCCTCACCCATGACGACGAATGCAATACGGATCGGATCGGCGTTGGCGGCAGTGGGCTGCACCGACTCGCGTGGCGCGCACGCCGCGAGCAACGAGACCATTGCTACGGCAGTCCACCTTTGCCGCCCGCGAACGCGTCGGGTCATCGCCAGTCGCCCCACAGAGCATGCAGCGCTGCCAGCGCAGCCAGCGCAGCGGTCTCGGTCCGCAGGATGCGCGGACCCAGCCGCACCGCGGTGAAGCCGACGCGCAGTGCGGCATCGGTTTCTTCCGGCGCCAACCCGCCTTCGGGACCGGTGAGCAATTCGATGCTGCCCGCGGGACGCGCCAATGCGCCAAGCGCGCCGCGCGCATCCGGCGCCAGCAGCAAGCGCAACGACACAGCTGTCGGTTGCGCCAGCCAGTCGTCGAGATCCTGCAGCGGCAGCACGTCGGGAATGCGATTGCGGCCGCATTGTTCGCACGCCGAAATCGCGATCTGCCGCCAATGCAGCATTCGCTTCTCGGCGCGCGCAGCATCGAGCCGCGCGACGCTTCGTACCATGATCACCGGCTGCACCGCCGCGACCCCCAACTCCACCGCCTTCTGGATGGCGTAGTCCATGCGATCGCCCGTCGCCAGTCCCTGCACCAGCGTGACCACGAGCGGCGATTCGCGCTCGATGTCCCGCCGCTCGCCCAGGCTCACCGCGACCCCGCGTCCCTCGATGCGCTCGATGCGCGCGGCAAACTCTCCACCTTTGCCGTTGAACAGGGTGAGTTCATCGCCGTTCCTGAGTCGCAACACGCGCGACGCATGATGCGCCGCCGCCTCGGGAAGATCGAGCGGCGCCCCGGTGGAGAGCGGCAACGGGCAGTACAGGCGCGCCGTCACAGGAGGCTCCCGCGCTGCGCGCTCCGGCTCATTGGACACTGCAGGCGCTCAGGGCGGCCCGTCGCGCTCATTGCGCCGCCTTGCCGAATTCAAAATGGTAGTGATCGGCAACCGGGCGAAAGCCGATCCGCTGGTAGAGCGCGTTGCTGGTCGGGTTCGCGACGTCGGTCGTCAGAAATATCGCACGCGTGCCCGCAGCGAACAATTCGCGCGACAACTCGCCCACCATCGCCGACGCATAACCCCGGCCACGAAAGTCCGGCAGTGTATACACCGGGGCGATGCGCGCCGTTGCCGCCGGACCGTCGCCGAAGCCGACCAACGCGACAGCGCCATCGTGATCCCAGACGCGGACGTATCCGCGCTCGATGCGCCGTGCGATGTTGCGGCGCGCCCGCGCGATCTCGCCGCTCAGACCCACCTCGCTGAAAAATGCGACCAGCCAATCGGCGATCAGCGTGTGCTCGCCCGCTTCTGGCAAACGCAACCGGCCGGGCGCCGCGGTGTACACCGGACTGCCGGTCAGTTCGAAATGGCGCAGATGAAATGCCAGCGTGTGCGCCTGGCCCGTCTGCTCGCGCCAAATACGCGCGAAGGCTTCGCATTGCGCCAGGGGTCCCACCAAGTTCTTTGGCTTCGTGCCGCGATCCGCAAGATCGCGAGCGATGAGCCCAACGGCGGGCTCCGGCGCCGTAGTGAGCAGGATGCCGCCGGATCCGCCGAGAAACGCCGCGGCAACAACGCTGTCGGCAGCGCGAACCGTGGCGAAGTAGGCGCCCGCATCCTCCTCGTTGGGCGTCGTCGCCATGCGCGACGCTGGCGCCGAAATGATGCTGTTCTCGGCTTCCGCCGCGCGCAGGAACGCGTCCGCTACCGCGAGAAAGTCGGCGGCGTCGGCGTGCACGGTCAGGCGCAATTCGCTCAAGGCGTCGTTGCTGCGGCGCGCGTTGCCGGCAGAAACGCACGCAACGCGTCGAGCACTGCGTCGGGCGCTTCGGTCATCAGCATGTGACCGCAGCCCGGGATCGTCAATACTCGCTTTTCTTCGAGCGCGGCGATCAGCGTCTGCGCGAACCTTGGCGGCGTCATGTTGTCGCGCTGACCCGCGAGCACCAGCACGGGGCAGCGTATGCCCGCCGCCACGGCGAGCCCGTCATCGTATTCCTGGCAGGCGCGAAGGTCGACGTAGAGCACGCCCTGCCGGGTCCGTTCCATCAGCCGGAGCCCGTTGCCCGTCATCCACACCCCCGGCTGCGCATTGCCGCCGAATTGATGCGCGTCGCCATAGCTCCAGCCGGTGATGAGTTCGTAAGCGAGATGATCGTCGGTCTTCGCTGCAGCCAGCAGGACCTCCGCCACTTGCATCGGCACCGAGGTCGCAAGCAGTGCGAGTTTCGACACGCGCGAAACGTGGCGCCCGGCCGCGTCGAGCACGGCCAGCGAGCCGAGGCTGTGCCCGACCAGCGCGGCGCGCTCGACGCCGAGCGCATCGAGCAGCGCGACGATCCAGTCGGCGATGGCGCGAACCGAGCTCAGCGCGGGCCCGTCGCTGCGGCCGTGCCCGGGCAGGTCGACCGCCAGCACATTCGCGCCATGATGCGCGAAATAGCGCGATTGCAAGGCCCACACGCTGTGATCGCATGCCGCGCCATGGACGAACACGATCGTCGGCAACGAAGCATCGAAGGCGCGCGATGCGCTATAGGCGTAGATCTCGTGTCCGGCGACTTCGAGCAACATCGGTCCGCTCAGGCCTTCCCGGCCGCATGCAGTGCACGCGACAGATCCTCGATCAGGTCGTCGACGTTCTCGAGGCCGACCGACAACCGGATCGTGCCTTCGGTAATTCCCGCTGCCTTCAGGTCCGCGGCAGCAACGCGGAAGTGCGTCGTGCTCGCGGGATGAATCACCAGCGATTTGGCATCGCCGACGTTGGCAAGGTGCGAGAAGATGCGCAAGGTCTCGATGAAGCGCCGCCCCTGCTCGCGCGTGCCGCGAATGGAGAAACTGAAGACCGCGCCACAGCCGAGCGGCAGCAGCTTCTGCGCCAGCGCGTGGTCGCGGTGCGTGGGCAATTCCGGATAGGCGACCGACTCGACCAGCGCGTGCCCGGCAAGGAACGCGACGATCTTGCGCGTGTTGTCGACATGGCGCTGCATGCGCAACGGCAGCGTCTCGATGCCCTGCAGTATCTGGAACGCCGTCATCGGCGCCATGCAAGCGCCAAAATCGCGGATGCCCTCGCGCCGTGCGCGCAGCAGGAAGGCCGCGGTGGTCGACTCTTCAGCGAACACCATGTTGTGAAAGCCGGCGTAGGGCTGCGTCAGTGTCGGAAACTTGCCCGAGGCTTGCCAATCGAAGCTGCCTCCATCCACCAGCAGCCCGCCGATAACGACGCCGTGGCCGGACAGGAACTTGGTCGCGGAGTGGTAGACCAGATCCGCGCCGTGGTCGAATGGCTTGCTCAGATATGGCGTGGTGAAAGTCGAATCGACGAGCAGGGGCAGCGCGTGTTCGTGCGCCAGCGCCGCGACCCGTGGAATGTCGAGGACATCGAGCCCCGGGTTGCCCAGCGTCTCGCCGAACAGCAGGCGCGTGTTCGGGCGAATCGCGGCGCGCCATGCATCGATGTCGTCCGGCGCCACGAAGGTCGTGTCGATGCCGAAGCGCGGAAGGGTGAAATCGAGCAGGTTGTGCGAGCCGCCGTAGAGCGCGCGCGAAGCAACGATATGCGCGCCCGCATCCAGGAGCGTCGCGATTGCAAGGTGCAGCGCCGCCTGCCCGCTGGCGACCGCGATCGCCCCGACCCCCCCTTCGAGCGCACTGATGCGCTCCTCGAGTACCGCGCAGGTTGGATTGGAAATGCGCGAATAGACGTGACCCGCGCGCTCCATGTTGAATAGCGCAGCAGCATGGTCGCTGTCGGGAAAGACGAAGGACGCGGTCTGGTAGATCGGCGTCGCGCGCGCACCGGTTGCAGGATCCGGCTGCGCACCCGCGTGCAACGACAACGTATCGAAGTGCGGTACTTTTGGCTTGGTCATCGCGCAACAGAGGAATGGGTGGAGCTCGGATCGGGAGGACCGTGCGTATGTTAGCGCATCGCGCATGAACACAGGCGGATGCCTGCGTGGCGGAGATCCAGACTCGCAGCGGCACCCGCGCATTCCCCTTGGCCGCGGACCGTGGCAAGCTTACACTAGAGATTGACGCAACTTTCGGAGAAGAGCATGCAACGCAAAGCTTCCGCCCGCTGGCAGGGCACCGCAAAAGAAGGCAGCGGCACGATCACGACCCAGAGCGCCACGCTGAAGGACACGCCATATTCGTTCGTCGCGCGCTTCGGGGACGGCAAGGGCACCAACCCCGAGGAACTCATCGCCGCGGCGCATGCCGGCTGCTTCACGATGGCGTTGTCGTTCATGCTGAACAACGCCGGCTTCACCGCGGATGCCATCGACACCGAGGCCGCGCTGACCATGGATCAGGTCAGCGGCAACTGGACCATCACCGCCATTCATTTGACCACTCGCGCCAACGTTGCGGGCATCGACGCGGCGAAATTCGCCGAGGTCGCGGCCAACGCCAAGGCGAATTGCCCGGTATCGCGCGTCCTGAATGCGACCATCACCATGGACGCAAAGTTGTCGAACTGACAGGTCATTCTCGCCGCATTGGCACCATGAAGACGCGTGCTCCACCGATCGACGAGTCAACGCCGCCGCGGACGCCACCGCGCGACCCGCTCCGGCGCGCACCGGTTGGCGACGCGTTGCACGGGCGTGGCGCGACCTTCAATCCCGGCAATCGCTTCCGCCGCGATGCGCGCGAGGCAGTCGACGACGGCTGGACGCCGCTTCCGGACGACGACGCGAGTAACGAACTCGCCCCGCTCAAGACGACGGTGATGATCCAGCATGCGCGCACGATCATCGCGCGCAATGAATCGCCGGACCTTCCGTTCACGCAGTCGATCAACCCCTATCAGGGCTGCGAGCACGGATGCGTGTATTGCTACGCGCGACCGACGCACGCCTACCTCGACCTCTCGCCCGGGCTCGATTTCGAGACCAAGTTGTTCGCCAAGCCGAATGCGGTCGCGTTACTAAGCGCCGAACTGGCGAAGCCGGGCTACGTATGCGATGCCATCGCGCTGGGCACCAACACCGATCCGTACCAGCCGATCGAGCGCGAGTGGAAAATCACCCGGGAGCTCATCGAACTGCTCGCGGCGTGCAACCACCCGCTCACCATCGTCACCAAGTCGGCGTTGGTCGAACGCGACATCGACCTGCTCGCGCCGCTCGCCGCGAAGAACATGACTCGCGTCTATTTTTCGATCACGACGCTCGATCGCGAATTGGCACGCAAGCTGGAGCCGCGCGCCGCCTCGCCGCAACGGCGGCTCGCCGCAGTCAAGGCGCTGGCCAACGCCGGCATTCCCGTCGGCGTGATGGCGGCGCCGATGATCCCGCAGCTCAACGACCGCGATCTCGAGGCGATCCTCGAAGCCGGCGCCGCCAACGGCGCGCGCTGGGCAGGCTGGACGTTGCTGCGCCTGCCGCACGAGGTCAAGGACCTGTTCCGCGACTGGCTGCTGCAGCACTATCCGCTGCGCGCGGCGCACGTCATGAGCCTGGTCCAGCAGATGCGCGGCGGCCGCGACAACGATCCCGAGTTCGGCTCGCGCATGCGCGGCACCGGCCAGATCGCCACGCTGCTGGCACGCCGCTTCGATCTGGTGTGCAAGCGGCTCGGACTGAACGCAGAACGCGCGACAAGCCTGGACACCACGCAATTCCGCCCGCCGCGCAATACCAGCCAGTTGACCCTGTTCTGACCGGCATGGATCCGACGGCGACGCCGGCGCTCACGTCGCTGGCGCGCTGTCGGTACTCGCGCTCGCACGGCCCGTCGCGCTCAGGGTAAGGCATTCACGCTCAGGGCCGTGTCGAGTGCTCATGCCGAAACTCATGCCGAAACTCATGCCGAAATCGCCTCATGAGCGCGCCGGGCCGCACTAAGCGCGAATGCCTTATCCTGAGCGCGTTGGGCGGCCCCAGCGCGAATGTCTACAAGAGTTTCGAGCTGCCGCCCTGAGATCCAATGGCTGCGACGGCAGCCGCACAAATGGCAGCGGCGTCGACGCCAAAGTACGCGCGCAGATTGGCGCGGGTATCACTGCGGCCATATCCGTCGGTGCCAAGTGTTACGTATGATCCAGGTACCCAGGTACGAATGAGATCGGCCACCGCGCGGACGTAGTCGCTCGCCGCGATGACCGGGCCCTGCCCGGGGGCGAAACACTGCGCGACCCAGCTCACGCGCCTTGCGTGCGTGTCGTCGG
This sequence comes from uncultured beta proteobacterium, assembly GCA_963726915.1. GTDB lineage: Bacteria > Pseudomonadota > Gammaproteobacteria > Burkholderiales > Casimicrobiaceae > PALSA-1003. The sequence goes on along the minus strand of CAVSEA010000018.1, from coordinate 46,925 downwards.
GATGTTCCGCGTTCCACCGGTCGCATGCGAGTCCGTCGCGTCGCAATTCGGTGAAGCTCGTCACGCTCCACACGTCCGCCGCTATTCGATGCTCCTGCTCGAGCAGTTCGGCGGCCGCCAGCGCCTCGCGCAGGATGGTCCCAGCCCCTGCCAGTTGCACGCGGGGTCGATCGGCGGCCAACGCTGACGCGCGCAGCAGGTACATGCCGCGCCTGATCCCTTCCTCGCTGCCGGCAGGCAACGGTGGCTGGGGATAGTTCTCGTTCATCGTCGTGACGTAATAGAACACATCCTCCTGCGCCTCCAGCATCCGGCGCATGCCATCCTGCAGGATCACCGCCAGTTCGTAACCGTAGCAAGGATCGTAGGCGACGCAGCTGGGAATGGTCGAGGCCACGAGATGGCTCGAACCGTCCTGATGCTGCAGCCCCTCTCCTGCGAGCGTCGTGCGGCCCGCCGTTGCACCGATCAGGAAGCCGCGCGCGCGCGAGTCCGCTGCGGCCCAGATCAGGTCGCCGATGCGCTGGAACCCGAAGATCGAATAGAAGGCGTAGAACGGCAGCATCGGCGTACCGTGCGCGCTGTAGCTGGTCGCCGCGGCGATCCACGACGACATGGCGCCTGCTTCGGTGATGCCTTCCTCGAGAATCTGCCCGTCCTTGGCTTCCTTGTAGTAGAGCAGTTCGTCGTGGTCCTCGGGTTCGTACAATTGCCCGACCGCAGAATAGATCCCAACCTGCCGGAACAGCGACTGCATGCCGAAGGTCCGCGCTTCGTCGGCGACGATGGGCACGACACGCTGTCCGATCGCCGGATCCTTGAGCAGCTGTGCGAGCATCTGCACGAAGACCATCGTCGTCGACTGGTCACGTCCGCTCGACCCCTCGAGCAGCCGTCCGAACGTGCCAAGCGGCGGACACGCAAGCTTCGGCGCAACGCTGATCCGCACCGGCAGGTAGCCACCGAGCGCGTCGCGGCGCGCGTGCAGATACTTCATTTCCGGCGACTCCGGTCCGGGCTTGAAAAAACGCACGTTCTCGAGGTCGTCGTCGGACAGCGCCAGGGAGAATCGATCGCGAAACGCACGCAGCGCATCGATGTCGAGTTTCTTCTGCTGGTGCGTGGTCATCTTCCCCTCGCCCCATTGGCCCATGCCGTAACCTTTCTTGGTCTTGGCCAGGATCACCGTCGGTTGTCCTTCGTGGCGCATCGCCGCATCGTAGGCCGCGTAGATCTTGACCGGGTCGTGCCCCCCGCGATGCAAGCGATCGATGTCGGCGTCCGACATCTTCGCTATCAGCGCCTGCAGCTCGGGATACTTGTTGAAAAAGTGCTCGCGATTGAAGCGCCCGTCGGTGGCCGCGTACGTCTGGAATTCACCGTCAACCGTCTCGTGCAGGCGCTGCACGAGGACGCCGTCGTCGTCACGCGCGAACAGCGAGTCCCAGTCGGAGCCCCACAACAGCTTTACGACATTCCAGCCGGCGCCGCCGAACAGGCCCTCCAGTTCCTGGATCACCGAGCTGTTGCCGCGCACCGGGCCGTCGAGCCGCTGCAAATTGCAGTTGACGACGAATATCAGGTTGTCGAGACCTTCGCGCGCGGCGAGCGACAAGCCGGCCAGCGACTCCGGTTCGTCCATCTCGCCGTCCCCGGCGAACGCCCACACTTTGCGGTTGCGGTGTTCGGGGCCATCGAGGATGCCGCGGTCGGCCAGATATTTCATGTATCGCGCCTGGTAGATCGCCTGGATCGGACCGAGGCCCATCGAGCCGGTGGGGAATTGCCAGAAATCGGGCATCAACCACGGGTGCGGATACGACGAGAGTCCGCGACCGCCGGTCTCGCGCCGATAGTTCGCGAGCTGTTCCTCGATGAGTCGTCCTTCGAGAAACGCACGCGCGTAGACACCGGTGGCGGAATGCGGCTGGAAGTAGACCAGGTCGCCCGTCTGCCCGGCGCGGAAGAAATGATTGAAGCCGACCTCGAACAGGTCGGCCGAGGACGCGTAACTCGCGATGTGGCCGCCCAATTCCGGAAACGCGCGATTGGCTCGAACGACCATCGCCAGGGCATTCCAGCGAACGATCGCGGACAACCGCTGTTCGATTTCGAGGTTGCCGGGAAACTGCGGCTGCTCGGCCAGGCTGATCGTATTCTGGTACGGCGTGTTCATGACCGGCGGCAGCGCGACCCTGCGCTTGCGCGCGTGCTCCAGCAACCGGCGCAGCAGGTAGGTCGCACGCTCGCGCCCTTCGACCGCCACGAGCGCGTCGAAGGCATCGAGCCATTCGCCGGTCTCCTGCGGATCGGGGTCCTTCGGATTGACCCGCCAGAATGCTGACGAACTGAAGTCGGAAAGCCGGGTCATCTTGGGTACCGAGTCCTCAAGCCGCTAAGTGAGCGCAGCCTCGATCAGGCAACCGAATTCGCGCGCGACATCGACCGACACGCGCGCATGTACCGCGCCTTGCTTGTCGAAGAATCGCTGCGTGCCGCGAACGCTGAACACGCCTTCGTGCCAGACGTTGGGGTGGATGTAGAGCCCCTGGTGTCCGTCGAAGCGAAAGCAGACGAAGCGCTCCGGCCTGATATCGTCGCCGGGCAGCGCGAGCGGCACCATGAACGGCGCGTGGTCGAGCGGAAAAAAAAGCTGACCGCCGTCCGGATGATAGTTGGCGTGCCAGAGCAGGATCCGCGCAGGGTCGTGCGCATGCGTCCGGTCCGCGACGGCAGGATCGCAGGCATAGGCGAGGATGTAGTGCCCACCGACGGCTTCGTTGCGACCAAACAGGACGTCGCCCTGCCACTGCGCAATGAATACGCCTTCGGTGGTGCCGCCTTGATCTCCGGTGTCTTCGTCGACTGGCCGCGTACCCGATGCCGGCCAGCGCACAATTTCGATCGTGCAGGCCTGCGGGTCGTCGACCAGCGCGCCGTAGCCCTCCAGGGTCGCGGCAGAGGCGTCGATGACCGGCATGACGACACGCGGCAATCCTGCGGGCAGCTCCGGCCGCAGGAAATCGAATACGGGAGACATGAACCGCTAGGGACTACCGCAGAGGGCCCACAGCGGTGGCGTTATTCCGGCGGGACTTCGCCGGCAACGGGCGGCGCCGGCGCATCCGTCGCGGGCACCGCGTGCCGCTCCAGCTTGCGCTGACGCTTTTCCTCCTGCTTTTTCTTCTTCTCGAGTTCCTTTTGGCGCTTCTGAAACTGGAAATTCGGTTTTGCCAACGCGTCACCTTTCAGGCTGAGGACTTGACCGCACGCGGCCGCGAACCGGTCGGTCCCAGTGCCGACTTCGGTGCGTCCGGTTGAGCCGCATTGTAGGGTTATTGCGGTCGTGCCCGCCAGCGATTTTGCGTGGTCTCAGGCTGCCTGCGAGGTCGGCTTCGCGGGGTCGTCCAACGCGACCACGACATCCTGCGTCGGCGCCGCGATCGTCGTTTGCGGGGTCCATACCGCATCGAGCACCGTGAGCAACGCGCGCACGACCGGGTCCTGTTCGCGCGATTGCAGGTAGATGAACCACAGCATGGTGGACACGCGCGCGTCGCGCCAGAGGCAGATTTCGCCTGCGGCCGCCATGCGCAGCGCCGACTCCTCGCGGATCAGCGCAACGCCCAGGCCGGAAGCGACCAGCGAGCTAACCACGGTTTCGTGGTCGGCCCCGATGAGCTTGGCGGGCTTCGCACCGCGCGTCTGAAACAGCGTCTGGGCGAGTTGGTGGTGAGTGCTCACCTCAGGTGGCAGGATCCACGGCTCAGCCGCGATTTCGTCCCAGCCGGCGGATTCGATGCGATGGCGCCACGCGGCGGGCGCGGCGACGCGATAACCTATTTCTCTCAAGGCCTTGCCGGCAACCTGGGCTCCATTCAGGTCGCCGTAGTAAAAGCTGCCGTCCAGCGTTCCCTCGCGGACGTGCTCGAAGGCCAGGCCGGTGATTTCGTGCTTGAACTCGATTTCGAGCAGCGGATAGCGCTCGACGGCGGCGGTCATGAATTCTCCGAGGCGGATGAATTCCGGATCGGAAAGCGATCCGAGTGTGGCCTTGCCCCCGACCTCGCCCTTGAGCGAGCGCGCTTCGGCCTGAAGCACCTGCGCGGCGACGAGCACATTCTCCGCCTTGGATAGCAGCCGCCGGCCCGCTGGCGTCAAGGTCATTCCGGCAGGGGTGCGATCGAACAGCGGGAGGTCGAGCTCATCCTCCAGAGCCTTGATTTGCGCGGACAGGGCCGGCTGGCTCAGGTGCAGTTTTTCGGCGGCCCGGGTCAGGTGTCCTGCCTCCGCGACCGCTGCAAAGCTTCTCAGACGATTGAATTCCATCGCCTTCCATCGTCGATGTACATGCTAGGACTATAGCATATTTTGTGCATTGCAGCAATCGCTTAGCGTCGATCAGGACGCGCTATGAGGCTTATCAGGACTGGCGATTGGACAAATCATGCCCCTGCCGTCATGTTGCTATTGTGCGATGCACCATATCGCGTCAGGAAGCGAAAGGAATGCTGATGAAACGCGAATACGTCACCCCGGACCTGCTGGCTTCGATCACGGCCGACGCCTTGTTTGGCGTGTCGCCCAAGGCCGTCGAACCGGCAACCCCGGCACCAAAGAAGGGGTCGGCCTTCGCTCTGGGCCGCTGGTTCAAGACCGCCGCAGGCCCAAAAGCTGCCGCCACCAAGGCGTCAGCGACCCACTTTACGCTGGACGACGACTGGGTCGGCGGCTGGTACGCCAGAACGCGGCTGTTGCAAGCGGCAACGCTGGCCCGACTGCCCGAACGCTGTGCAGGCGACGTTCACGCCACCACCACCAGCAATGTGGAACCCGGCCGGCCCACGTCGACGGTCGACGTGCTCACTCAGGTGAAGGATTTCTCGTGAACCTGATCACCCGATTCATCGATTGGCTCAACGCGACCGTGGTCAAGGCCGAGCGCAGTCGGCGCGAGGGCTACCTTGCTGGCGCCGCCAACATCCACGAACTCGAGTATCGAATGCGCGCGCTCGAGTGCCGTGAGGCGGCGACGATGCGCGGCCTGTGAGTTAGCGCGAGCTCTTGTTCATGTCGTGAGGCGCGCACCGGTATTCTGATCGAACACGTGCACCATGGTCGGATCGACGGTGAGGCCGATCCTGTCGCCCGGACTTACGGTCGGCCTTCCGTGCGAGACAAGCACGATCGGCGTATCTCCCGCCTGGAGCAGAAGTTCGGTCTCGGCGCCCGTGGGTTCGACCACCGTGACCTCGGCCGCCACCGAACCCGCGGCGTCGCTGCGCGCGATCGACAGGTGTTCCGGACGGATGCCGTAGGCAACCGCCTGACCGTCGGCGCCTGCGCTTTGCCCCAGCGGCCAGCGCAACCCACCCGCCGCCTCGACGTGCGCGCTGCCGTTCGAGCGCCGCAGCGTGCCGTTGACGACGTTCATCGACGGCGAGCCGATGAACTGCGCCACGAACAGGTTGTCCGGGCGGTCGTACAGTGCCAGCGGGGTGCCGATCTGCTCGATGCGCCCATCGTGCATCACCACGATGCGGTCGGCCATGGTCATCGCCTCGACCTGGTCGTGCGTGACGTACACGGTCGTCGTCTTCAGCCGCTGGTGCAGGGATTTTATTTCGGCGCGCATCGCCACGCGCAGCTTGGCATCGAGGTTCGACAGCGGCTCGTCGAACAGGAACACCTTGGGATCGCGCACGATCGCCCGCCCCATCGCCACGCGCTGCCGCTGTCCGCCGGAGAGTTCGCGCGGGAAGCGCGCCAGGTACGGTTCCAGATTCAGGATCTTCGCCGCCCGCGATACCCGCTCCTGGATGACCGATGCTTCGGCCTTGCGCAGTTTCAGGCTGAACGCCATGTTGTCGGCCACGGTCATGTGCGGATACAGCGCATAGCTCTGGAACACCATCGCGATGTCGCGGTCCTTGGATTCGACGTCGTTGACGACCTTGTTGTCGATGGCGATCGTGCCGGCGTTGATTTCCTCCAGCCCCGCCAGCATGCGCAGCAAGGTCGACTTGCCGCAGCCCGACGGCCCGACCAGCACCATGAACTCGCCGTCCTTGATGTCGAAACCGATGCCGTGGATGACCTTGGTGCTGCCGAAACTCTTTTCGATGTCCTTGAACGATACGGATGCCATGATCGATGCTCGGTGGTCAGGGATCAGATTCGCGATTCAGCGGTTCACCGCGCCATGGTCCGCCGCGACCTGCTTGATGCGCGCAATCATTTCATCGACGGCTTTTTCCGGTGTCCACCCGTCGTTCGCGACGCGACTCATCGCCTTCGCCCACACGTTCTCGTTGTTGAGAATCGTGAATTTGTAGTTCTTGGTGAACTCGAACGGTGTGGTGCCTGCGCCGAATTGATTGTACACCGCCCTGCGATGCGGATCGGCCTGCCAGAACGCGCTCTGGGTCCCCTCCTTGGTCACCGGGTACCAGCGCCCGAGCGAGCCTTCGACGTATGGCTGCAGATTCTCCTCCTGCAGCAGGAAGGCGACGAATTCCTTCGCCCGCTTCTTGTTCTTCGCGCCATCGAAAATGACGCCCGTCTTCACTGAAGCACGATAGATCATCGGCGAGCCGTCGGGCTTCTTCGGGAAACCCGAGGTCGCGATCAGTTCGTCGTAGTTCTTCCTGGCCTGCGCGCGTTGCTCGGCAGAATTCGCTTCGTTCTTCGAGTCGTCGAGCCACTTGGCAGGGATGGAAATCGGCGAGTTGTGCGTCATCAAGATCGCGTTGCTGTGGAAGGCCGCGTTGTTGTCGGGATCCTTCCAGCTTGTCGACGACGAAGGCGTGCAGCCGCGGGTACGGATGTTCGTGTAGTCGGCGAGCGCGGCGACAAGCCCGGCTTTTACCTTCGGATCATCGACCAGCAGCTTGCCGTTGTCATCGACCAGCTTCACGTTGTAAGCGTCGACGTAGGTCAGGAACGAATAGAACGAATCGCTGGAATCCACACCCATCGGCTGGCCGACCGCGTAGGTGCGCTTGCCGGTCTTGGTCCGGTACGCCGGCTGCACCTTGTCGCACCAGAAGTCCCAGTACGCCTTCCATCCGGACGGAATATCCGACTCCTTGAAGCCGGCATCGGCCAGCATGTTTTTCCAGTACTGGATGTGCATCGTCTGCTGTTTGATCGGGAATGCGTAGTACGCCTTCTTCTTGGTCTTTTCGTTGTACAGATAGGTCGTCTCCACCGTGTTCTTGAGGAACTTGTCCTTCAGCGGCGTGATGACGTCCGAGATATCCTCCAGCTTGCCGTCGTTGGCCCACTTACCGGTCACCTGGAAGTCGTACACGTCCGCGTATGCGACGTCGGGCGGCGTGCCGGCGTCGAGCACGGCGACCGTCTTCGGAATCATGTCCTGCACCGGGTACTGCGACAACTCGACCTTGACCCCGGTCTTGTCCTCGAACTTCTTGATCGCCGCGGACAGCGCGTCGTCCTCGGATTTGTAAAAGCCCTTCTCCCACCACACGGTGAGCACTTCCTGCGCGAGCACCTGCCCCGCGAACACCATCGCGCTACCGGCAACGATGCCGGCAAACAGTTTTCTCATGGAACTTCTGCAAGTACGGGAAGGACTGCGATTCACGACTGCATCGCTCTGCGGCGCTTTGGCCAGCGCTCCGCGGCAGGCGTACGGACAAGGCCAGGTGCTGTCAATCTGCCGCCGCTGCGATTCTCGAGCGTCACATCACGGCGCCCAGATACCAGGGCACGAATTCGTTCTGCCCGTAACCGTGTCGCTCGCTCTTGCTCTTGTTGCCCGACGCGGTGTCGAGGATCATGCGGAAAAAACGTTCGCCCATCTGCTCGACGCTCGCGGTGCCATCGACAATCTCGCCGCAATTGATGTCGATGTCTTCTTCCTGGCGAACCCAAAGCGCGGTGTTCGTCGACAATTTGAGCGACGGCGACGGCGCGCAGCCGTAGGCGGAACCGCGACCGGTGGTGAAGCAGATCATGTTGGCGCCGCCCGCCACCTGACCCGTGGCGGAGACCGGATCGTAGCCCGGCGTGTCCATGTACACGAAGCCCTTGGCCGTGACCGGCTCGGCGTATTCGTAGACGGCGACCAGGTTGGTGGTGCCGCCTTTGGCGACGGCACCCAGCGATTTCTCAAGGATCGTCGTCAAGCCGCCGGCCTTGTTGCCGGGGGAAGGATTGTTGTTCATCTCGCCCTTGTTGCGCGTGGTGTATTCCTCCCACCACTTGATGCGCGAGACGAGCTTTTCGCCGACGTCGCGCGACACCGCGCGCCGCGTCAGCAGATGCTCCGCGCCGTAGATCTCCGGCGTTTCGGACAGGATGGCGGTGCCGCCATGGCGCACCAGCAGGTCGACCGCCGCGCCCAATGCCGGATTGGCGGTTATGCCCGAGTAGCCGTCCGAGCCTCCGCACTGCAGGCCCAGAACAAGATGGCTCGCCGACACCGCCTCGCGACGAACGTCATTCGCCTGCGGCAGCATTTCCTTCACCATCGCGACTCCCGCGGAGATCGATTTGGCGGTTCCTCCCGTATCCTGGATGCTGAACGTGCGCAAAAGCGTACTTTCCTCGAGCTGCTCGGCGCCCAGCAGCGCGTTGATCTGGTTGGCTTCGCAACCGAGCCCGACGATCAGCACGCCGGCGAAGTTGGGGTGCCTGGCGTAGCCGCCTAACGTGCGCCGGAGCACCTGCATGCTTTCGCCTTGCACGTCCATGCCGCAGCCGCTGCCGTGCGTCAGCGCGACCACGCCGTCGACATTGGGGAACTTCGCCAGCGCCTCGCCCTTGAATGTATCGGCGATGCCGTGCGCGACGGTCGCCGAGCAGTTCACCGTCGACAGGATGCCGATGTAGTTGCGGGTGGCCACGCGACCCTTGTTGGGGCCCTCCGCGCGCACGATTCCCTGGAACGTGGCAGGAGCATCGACGTACTGCGTCGGCTTGGCATCGACGCCGAACGCGTAGTCGCGGCTGAACTCACCCATCGCCAGGTTGTGCAGGTGCACGTGCTCGCCTGCGGCGATGGGGCGCTTGGCGAAGCCGATGATCTGGTTGTAGCGCTTCACCGGCTCGCCGACGCCAATCGCGCGCGTCGCGATCTTGTGGCCCGGAGGGACGAGCCCGGACACCGCCACCTTTTCGTCGATCAGCGTGGTTCCCGACACGAGTTGCTGGCGGGCGATGACGACATCGTCGTTGGCGTGCAGGCGGATGGTGAATGAGGTCTTGGTCAGCATGGATCGACTCCTTCCACGACTAGACAGCGTTGGCCACGGCGATCTATCGGTAGAAAAGCGTTGGCAACCACAGCGAGATTGCCGGGACGTACGTAATGAGGATGAGACTTCCGAGCAACGGCACGAGCCACGGCACGATCGCCATCGTCGTGCGCTCGAGCGACATGCGTGCCACGCGTGCAAGCACGAACAGGACCATGCCCATGGGCGGATGCAGCAGTCCGATCATCAGGTTGAGCACGACGACGAGGCCGAAGTGCACCGGATCGATGCCGAGCTGCGTGACTACGGGCATGAGCACGGGAACCGCGATGAGAATGGCCGCCGTCGGCTCGAGGAAGCAGCCAACGAAAAGCAGCAGCAGGTTGACCAGGAGCAGGAACACCCACGGCGAGTGCGTGAATCCCAGTACCCACGCAGTCACCATGTCCGTCACGCGCGTCGCCGTGAGGAGCCAGCCGAAGATCGACGCCGCAGCGACGATGAAAAGCACCGTCGCCGTGGTCTCGATGGTCTCCATGGACACCTTGATCAGCATCTTGGTGGTGAGCGTCCGGTACCAGAACAGTCCGAGGAAAAGTGCCCAGATCGACGCGGCTACCGCACCCTCCGTCGGCGTGAATATCCCGGTGGTCATGCCGCCGATGAGGAGCACCGGCGTCATGATCGGCAGCACCGCTTCGAACTTCCATTTCCAGTCCGCGGCAAACAGGATCACCATCGCCACCGCGGCAACGAACGGGGGATTGCCTCCCGCGGCCACGCCGGCCCAGATGACCAGCGGAAACGCGATCACGATGCCGAGTTCCAGCGCCGCCTTGCCCACACGGCTCCACAGGAACTTGATGTCGGCGCCCCAGTTGTTCTTGTGCGCGTAATAGGCGACGGTCAACATCATCAGGACGGTCATGACGAGGCCGGGCAGGATGCCGGCCAGGAACAGCTGGCCGATCGAGACGTTGGCGACCATGCCGTAGATCACGAAAGGCAGCGACGGCGGGATGATCGGCCCGAGCGTGGCGGAGGCCGCCGTGACGCCCACCGAGAATTCCTTCGACTGTAGCCATGGTCGCGCATGGCCTTGATCTCGATCGTGCCGAGTCCGGCCGCGTCGGCGATGGCAGTGCCCGACATGCCCGCGAAAATCACCGAGCCGATGATGTTGACGTGGCCGAGCCCGCCCTTCATCCAGCCGACCAGCGCCAGCGCGAAGTTGTAGATGCGGTTGGTGATGCCGGCGTTGTTCATCAGGTTGCCGGCGAGGATGAAAAAAGGTACGGCGAGCAGCGGGAAGCTGTCCAGGCCGCTGATCATCCGGTGCACGACGACCATGGGCGGCGTGCTGCCCGATACCCAGATGTAAATCAGGGCTGCACCCGCCATGGCGATGGCCACCGGGATGCCGGTCACCATCAGGGCGAGGAATGAGGTGAGCAGCGCGCCGGTCATTGCATTGCTCCCGCCAGCACGCTCATTCGATATGCTCCTCGATTGCATGCTCGGGTCGTTCGAGCAGGCTGAAGCCTCGCCGCCAGTTCTCGATCGCGACCTGCACCGAGCGGAACGCCGCGGCGGCGAAGCCGATCGCGCAGACGCCATAGACCAGGTTCATCGGCAGGTCGATGATGGTCATCTTGAGCGCACTCATCCGCGTCATCATCTGGATGGTGAGGCCGACCGCGATCGCGAAGAACGCGATCCGCCCTATGTCGACCAGCGTGGACATCGCGCGAGCCGCGGGCGCCGGGATGAGCCGGTACAGGAAGTCGACGTGGATGTGCCGGGTACGTCGCACGGCAGCGGCTACGCCCATGAATACCGTGCAGATCAGCAGGTAGCGCGCGATCTCCTCCGTCCACGCCGCCGAGTCGTTCATGACGTAGCGAGTGAAGAACTGGTAGAACACGTTGAGGCCGAGCAGCCAGAAGAAACCGAGCGACAGCCAGTCTTCGACCAGATAGTGCGACAGGTCGATCGGCGCGTCTTCGACGTGGAAATGGCCCTCCTCGTCGAGAACCTGCCCGGCGCTCCGGGGCGTGTCAGGCGTTTCGGTCATGTTGGCCTTTGTGTTGCCGCCGTTTCACATCCGTCATCCCGGGCGAAGCGAGGGATCTGCTTTCCGCCATGCACAATCAATGCAGATCCCTCGTCGCGACGTTCCTCGGGATGACGCATTTGCCTCCAATCGCAAGCCGCTACCGCGGCCCGCTCTTGGACAAATGCGTCACTTGATCGCGACGATCTTGTCGTAATCGGCCTTGGTGAAGCCCATCGATTCCAGCGGCGCGTTCTTCAGTACGGCGTCGGAGAAGCTCTTGCGGTCGACCGCAACGATCTGCAGGCCCTTCTTCTTGAAATCCTCGGCGAGTTCGGACTCGCGCTTTTTGATCTGCGCCGTTGCGCGCGCTGCCGCTTCGCGCGTGACTTCCGTGAAAATCTGCTTCTCCTGATCCGTTAGCTTGTTCCAGACGTGCGGCGCGATCTGCGTGGTCAGGCCATCCACGATATGAGCGCTCATCATGATCGCCTTCTGTACTTCGTAGAACTTCTTGGCCTCGATCGTGGTCAGGGGATTTTCCTGTGCGTCGACCGTGCCGTTTTGCAGCGCGAGATAGACTTCCGCGAACGCGATCGGCGTCGGATTGGCGCCGCAGGACTTCGGCGTCGCCATGTAGGCGGGCACGTCGGGCACGCGGATCTTGAGCCCTTTCATCCCGGCGCAATCGGTGAACGCCTTCTGCGCGGTGATTTGCCGCGCCCCATAATACGTGTAGGCCGTGATCTGGATCCCCGTCTTCTTGCGGAATTCCTCGACCATTTCCGCAAAGACCGGGCTCTTCGAGTAAGCGATCAGATGATCGCCGTCGCGGAAGATGAACGGATAGTAGGCGATCCCCAGCCGCGGATAGCTGCGCGCCGCGAACGACGGCCCGCTGATGATCATGTCGACGGTGCCGAGCGTCAGACCCTGGTTGATGTCGGTTTCCTTGCCGAGCGTGCTCGCCGGAAACACTTCGATATCGAACTTGCCGTTGGTGCGTTTCTTGATTTCGGCCGCCGCCCATACCGATTCGGTGTGGTATGGCTCGGACGTCTCGTACACGTGCGCCCACTTGAGCTTTTGCTGCGCGAGCGCGGGGCCCGATGCGATGCACATCACCCCGACGATCAGGGCCAGTTTGCCGATCAAATGCATGGTGCTCCTCCTATGGTAAAAATTCCGTGAAGAAGTGAAGAAGTGAAAGCGTGAAAGGAACCTCGGCCCATTCACTCATTCACCCATTCACGCCTTCACTGCCTTTATTCACTCCTTCACTCTTTCACTCTTTCACTGAATTCACACTGAATTCACGCTGCGACCAACTGCACTTTGGTACTTTGGGTCTTGTCTTTCGCCAGTTCGAACGCCTTGACCGCATCCTTGAGCGGAAACTGCCCGGACAGCAGCGGCTTGACATCGACACGGCGCGACGCGATGTAGTCGACTGCCCAGTCGAATTCGATGCCCCAGCGGAACGCGCCCCTGAGGTCGAGTTCCTTGCTCATGATCTCATTGACGACGAAGGGCAGGGGTTCGTGCGGCAAGGTGCCGATCTGAACGATCGTGCCGCCGCGTTTGGTCGCCGCAACGCACGCCTTCAGCGCAGCGAAGCTGCCCGAGGCCTCGAACGCCACGTCGAATTGCGGCGTCGCCAGCGCATCGGCTTCCTTGTCGGCACGGATGACTCGCGCCGCGCCCACCGCGCGCGCAGTCGCCAGCGGCCGGTCGAGCACATCCGAGACGGTGACCGACGTCGCACCTGCCAGCCGGGCGGCGATGACGGTCAGGCAGCCGATCGTGCCGCCACCAGTCACTAGGACATTCTTGCCAAGCAAGTCGCCGGCACGGTTGACGGCGTGCAAGCCGACCGCGAGCGGTTCCGCGAATGCGATCTCGCCAAGGCTCACATCGCCTGTCACCGGATAGCACTGACGTTCGCCCATCACGAAGTATTCGCAGAACATGCCCTGCACGTGCGGATAGAGACTGGCGCTGCCCAGGAAACGCATGTTGCGACACAGGTGCTCGCGACCTTCGCGGCAATAGTCACAGTGGCCGCAAGCATGCGAGGGGCTGACCGCGATCCTGTCGCCGACCTTCACCCGGGTGACGCTGGCGCCGATGCGGGCGACGACGCCCGAAGCTTCATGCCCCGGTATCAGCGGCTCGCGCACGACGAAGCTGCCGTTGCGGCCCTCGAAGTAATAGTGCAGGTCGGACCCGCAGATGCCGCCCGCGCCGAGCCGGATCAGCACTTGCCCCGGCGCGACCGCTGGTTCGTCGGCGGTTTCGATGCGCAGATCTTCCTTGGCGTGAATGCGGCAGGTCATCATGTTGCGATCCTCCTATTGCCTCGCGTCCCAGCCGGTGCTGAAACGCCTGTAGGCCTGATTCAAATGGCGCTGCATGGCGGCGCGCGCGCCGGCCTGATCGTGCGCGGCAATGGCCTTTGCCACCGCGCGATGTTCGGCGAGCGCGGCGTCCCACAGTTCCGGGGCGTCGTAGTGATGCTCGAGCTGCTGGTACAGCGGTCCCGTGCGCTCCTCCCACAACATCCTCACCACCTGGACCAGCGCGCCGTTGCCCGTCGCTTCGGCGATGCGCAGGTGAAACATGCGATCGGCCGCAAGCGGCTGCCTGCCCGTCCGGTGCTCGTCCTGCATGTCGTCCAGCGAGTGCTCGATCGCCACAACATGCGATTTCTTCGCAGACTTTGCCGCGAGGGCGGCACATTCGCCCTCGATCACCCAGCGGGCACGCAACAATTCGAAGGGGCCCGATGCAGCCTGAATTTCACCGGCGTCGCCATCGGCGCGGCTGCCATTGAGGACATATATACCCGAACCGATCCGTACGTCGACCAGCCCTTCAACTTCGAGCGCGATCAGCGCTTCGCGCACCGACGGCCTCGATACGCCGAGCTGCCGCGCCAGGTCGCGCTCAGGCGGCAAGCGCGAACCCGCCGGAAACTCGCCCGAGCGCACCAGCGTCCGGATCTGATCGGCGATCTGGCGATAAAGCCGGCGTGGTTCGATGCTTTGGATCGGCATGGGTCCCGGCGGAAGCCCCGTCCGCAAGGACGCCCGGCCGCCGGTATCTCTGGCAAGGCGCAAGCTAATCAAAATACCGGGAACTGGTCAAGTGGTTTTACCAATTCAGGGTCGAGTTTTTGCTACACTGTCGGGCTCGCAAGAACGGGAGGACGGGTTTTGGGTGAACGTCTGGCAGGCAAGACCGCGCTGATCACCGCAGCCGGACAAGGCATCGGCCGCGCGACCGCGCTGGCGATGGCGCGCGAAGGCGCGAAGGTGATCGCAACCGACGTCAATCCCAAGCTGCTCGAAAGCCTCGCCGGCACCGCCGGGATATCGACTCGAGTCCTCGACGTGCTCGACGACGCCGCGATCAAGAAGGCGATCGACGAATCGCCGCCGTTGTCGATCCTGTTCAACTGCGCCGGCTTCGTGCACAACGGCACCATTCTCGAGTGCGAGGCCAAGGACTGGGACTTCAGCTTCAATCTCAACGTCCGCGCCATGTACGTGACGATCAAGTGCGCGCTGCCGCGCATGATCGAGCGCGGCGGAGCCAGCATCATCAACATGGCCTCGGTGGCAGGATCGATCAAGGGCATCCCGAACCGGTTCGCCTATGGTGCAAGCAAGGCCGCCGTCATCGGGCTGACCAAAGCGGTGGCGGCCGACTTCGTCACCAAGGGCATCCGTTGCAACGCGATCGCGCCCGGCACCGTCGACACGCCCTCCCTCGATCAGCGGATCAAGGCTTATGCGGACCCGGTCGAAGCGCGCAAGGCGTTCATCGCCAGGCAACCCATGGGGCGCCTGGCGAAACCGGAGGAGATCGCGCCGGTCGTTGTCTTTCTCGCGTCCGACGAATCCGCGTTCGCCACCGGCAACGTCTATTCTGTCGACGGCGGCATGACGATTTGAGTTTTCTCCCCGGTTTCACGCGACAACGTTCACTCAATAGGAGATTCACATGAAACTCGTACGCTACGGACCCGCCGGCAAGGAAAAACCCGGACTGATCGACGCCGACGGCAAGCTGCGCGACCTGTCGCGCAAGGTCAAGGACATCAATGCCGCCACGCTGGCGCCGGGCGAACTGGCGAAGCTGCGCAAGCTCGATACGAAGAAGTTGCCGCTGGTCAAAGGCAAGCCGCGCCTGGGTTCCTGCGTGGCGACACCGTCGAAGTTCGTGGCGATCGGTCTGAACTACATCGACCACGCCAAGGAGACCGGCTCGCCGATTCCCGAGTATCCAGTGGTGTTCTTCAAGTCGCCGACCTGCATCGTCGGACCTAACGACAACATCATGATGCCGCCGGACTCGACGCACGTTGACTGGGAAGTCGAACTCGGAATAGTCGTCGGTCGTACGGCCAGGCACGTCGCGGTCAAGGATGCGCTCAAATACGTGGCCGGCTACTGCCTGATCAACGACGTGTCCGAGCGCCATTACCAGTTGAAGCTCAGCGGTTCGCAGTGGAGCAAGGGCAAGGGCTGCGACACCTTCGGCCCGATCGGCCCCTGGCTGGTCACGACCGACGAGATCAAGAACGTGCAGGATCTCGACATGTGGCTCGACGTCAACGGCGAGAAGCGGCAGCGCGGCAGCACGAAGACGATGATCTTCGGGGCTGCCGAAGTCGTCGCCGACGTATCGAAATACATGACGCTGCTGCCGGGCGACGTGATCACCACCGGCACCCCGCCGGGGGTCGCGATGGGCATGAAGCCCGAGCCCAAATACCTCAAGGCCGGCGACGTCGTCACGCTCGGCATCAAGGGCCTCGGCGAGCAGAAGCAAAAGGTCGTCGCCTACAAGAAGGGCCGCTAGCACGAGGATTCGCGCCATGCTTGCCAGCAACTATCGGACTTCCGGTGCGGCACGCGCCGCGATCGTGCTGTTTGCGATCGCGGGGCTGTTCGCGCCGGTTGTCGCGGCCCAGAGCTACCCGAACAAGGCGGTGAAGCTCGAAGTCGGGGCGCCCGCGGGTGGCGGCACCGACATCGTCGCGCGCATGCTCGGCGACAAGCTGGGCGAGTCGACGAAGCAGAGTTTCATCGTCGACAATCGCCCGGGCGCGTCCAACACGATTGCCGCCGACTTCACCGCCAAGTCCGCGCCGGACGGCTATACGCTGCTCGTCGCCACGACCACGGGGCAAGCGATCGCCCCGCACTTGATGAAGCTCAACTTCGACACGTTGAAGGACCTGGCGCCCATCGCACTGGTCATGGTGGTGCCCAACGTGCTCGTCGTGGGGCCGTCCGTCACCGCCAAGGACGTACGCGAGCTCGTGGCCCAGATGAAAGCCAAGCCGGACGGTTTCAACTATGCGTCTTCGGGCGCGGGCAGCACGCAGCATCTCGCGGGCGAGGCATTCAAGAAGATCGCCGGCGTGCAGATGACGCACATCCCGTACAAGGGCAGCGCCCAGGCGCACGCCGACCTGCTCGGCGGCCAGGCGCAGATCATGTTCGACACGACATCGTCGGCGATCGGCCAGATCAAGGGCGGCAAGCTGCGCGCGCTCGCGGTGACTTCGCCCAAGCGTTCGCCCGAATTGCCGGACGTCCCGACGCTCGCCGAGGCCGGCTTTCCGGGAATGGAGATGACCACCTGGTACGGCGTGTTCGCGCCGGCGGGTACGCCAAACGATGTGCTGGCCAAGCTGTACGCGGAAATCTCGACGGCGCTCAAGTCGCCGGATGTGCAAAAGCGCATTGCCGGGCTCGCGGGCGAACCCGGCACCATGACCTCTGCCGAATTCGCCGCACTCAATCGCGCCGACTACGACCGCTACGGCAAGTTGATTCGCGAAGCAGGGATCAAGTTGGAATGAGCGCGACGATTGCATTAGTCGCCGGCGATCCGGCAGGCATCGGCCCGGAATTGGTGGCCAAGCTGCTGGCCAATCCGGCCACGCTGCCCGATGCCCGCATCCGCCTGATTGCGCATCGTGCGAGCATGGACGAGGCCGCACGCTCGGCCGGCGTCGCGCTCGACCTGCCAGCACTGGCTGGGGCGGACGCCGCGAAGTCGCCGGCGCCGATCGTCCGGCTGGAGTGGGACGGCTGGAACGCGCCGGCGTTCGCTCCGGCGCAGGCTACCGCGGCGAACGGTGCGTTCATGCTCGATTCGCTGCGTTTCGCGCTCGATCTCGCGCAGCATGGCCAGGTCAACGCCGTCTGCTTCGCTCCGCTGAACAAGGCGGCGCTGCGCGCGGGCGGCATGACGCAGGAAGACGAGTTGCGCTGGTTCGCCGAAGTGCTGCAGCATCGCGGCGCGTGCGGCGAATTCAACGTGCTCGAAAAACTATGGACCTCGCGCGTGACTTCGCACGTTCCGCTCAAGGACGTTGCCGGGTTGCTCACGGTCGAAGGCGTCGCCGAGGCCATCGGCATGCTGCGCGATGCGTTGCGTCGTGCGGGAAACGCCGCGCCGCGCATCGGCGTCTGCGGACTGAACCCGCACAACGGCGACAACGGCAGTTTCGGTCGCGAAGAGATCGACATCATCGCGCCCGGCGTCGCGCTGGCCGCCGCGCGAGGGCATGCCGCCGACGGCCCGTATTCCGCGGATACCATCTTTGTCCGCGCCAAGAACGGCGCTTTCGACGGCATCGTGACGATGTACCACGACCAGGGTCAGATCGCGATGAAGCTGATGGGCTTCGAACGCGGCGTCACCGTCCAGGGTGGACTGCCGGTGCCCATCACTACGCCCGCGCACGGCACGGCGTACGAGATCGCCGGGCGCGGCATCGCCAACACGCAGGCGATGCAGAATGCGCTGGCGATCGCCGCGCGCATGGGTGCTGCCGCGCACTGATTCGCACTGCGCGGGACGCGCCCGCCCGTATCCCCGTCAGATCACCTGGAGCACGCATGGCACTGGTCACCCCCGTCGAACCCGAGCACGCGTCGCCCGCGGTGCGCGCGATCTATGACGACATCCGGGAAGTCCGCAAGACCGACCGCATCAACAACTTCTGGAAGGTTCTCGCCAACGACCCGCCGACGTTGAAGCGCGTCTGGAACGCGGTCAAGGAAGTGATGGCGCCGGGCGCGCTGGACCCGCTCACCAAGGAACTGATCTACATCGCGGTTTCGGTCACCAACAACTGCGAATACTGCATTCACTCGCACGCAGCCTCCGCCACCGGCAAGGGCATGTCGGCGCAGATGTACCGCGAACTGATGACCGTGATCGCGCTGGCCAACGAGACCAACCGGCTCGCCAACGGCTACCGCATCGAAGTCGATCCGCAATTCCTGCAGCCGCTCGAACCGCGATGAGGGCGTCGATACCGATGGGCCGCGATGCCCCGACGCGGGGACTGTCGCGTGAAGACTTTCTGTATCCCGCGCTCGAACCGCTGCGTACCGGTCGCCTCGCGCTCGACGCGCTGCATACCATGTACTGGGAAGAATCGGGCAACCCGCGCGGCGTGCCGGTGGTGTTCCTGCACGGCGGACCGGGCGGTGGCAGCTCGCCCGACCACCGCCGTTTCTACGACCCGCGCTTCTATCGCATCATCGTCTACGATCAGCGCGGCGCCGGCCGGTCGACGCCGCTCGGCGAGATCAGCGCGAACACCACGCCGCACCTGATCGCGGATCTCGAGCGGCTGCGCGTGTCACTTGCGGTCGAGAAGTGGCTGGTCTTCGGCGGCTCGTGGGGATCGACGCTGGCGCTCGCGTACGCCGAAGCGCACCCCGAGCAGGTGCTCGGACTGGTCTTGCGCGGCATCTTCCTGTGCCGGCCGGAAGAGATTCGCTGGTTCCTGTACGACATGCGCTTCGTGTTCCCCGAAGCATGGCAGGCGTTCTCGGGATTCCTGCCCACGGTCGAACGCGCGGACCTGCTCGGCAACTACCACCGCCGGCTCGTCGATCGCAATCCCGCCGTCCACCTGCCCGCCGCGCATGCGTGGAGCCGCTACGAGGGATCGTGCTCGACGCTGCTGCCGGACCCCGAGCTGGTGGCGCATTTCGACGATGACGCCGTGGCGCTCGCGATCGCGCGGATCGAGGCGCACTATTTCGTCAATCATATTTTCCTGCCGGACAACGACCTTCTCGACAAGGTCGGACGCATCAGACACCTGCCGTGCACCATCGTCCAGGGGCGCTACGACGCCGTCTGCCCGATGATCTCCGCCGACGACCTGCATCGCGCGTGGCCGGAAGCCGAGTACGTCATCGTACCGGATGCCGGCCACTCGGCACGCGAGCCGGGCATCGCCCGCGAACTGGTCGCGGCGACGAATCGCTTTCGGGCCAGGCTGTCGCGCTGATCGACGAAAACCCGGAGCAGCCATGGCCATCATCGAACGCGTCGAGATCGTGCTGGTCGATCTCAAGCCGAAGGTCAAACGCACCGACGCCATCCAGAGCTTCGTGTCGCAGGAGACGCCGATCGTGCGCGTGTACGATCGCGACGGCGCGGTCGGCACCGGCTACAGCTACACCATCGGCACCGGCGGCTCGTCGGTCATTGCCTTGCTACGCGACCACCTTGCGCCACGCCTGATCGGCCGCGACGCCGAGCACATCGAAGCGATCTGGCGCGACCTGCTGTTTCACACCCACGCCACGACGGTCGGCGCGATCACCTCACTCGCGCTCGCGGCCGTCGACAGCGCGCTTTGGGATCTGCGCTGCCGGCGGGCGAAGCTGCCGCTGCACGTCGTGGCCGGCGGCGCCAAGGACTCGTGCCCCCTCTACACGACCGAGGGCGGATGGCTGCACATCGAGCCGCAGGCGCTGGTCGACGACGCGCTCGCCGCAAAGGCCAAGGGCTTCGGCGGCGCCAAGATCAAGGTCGGCCGCGCGCACGTCGCCGAGGACGTCGCGCGCCTGGGTGCGGTGCGGGAGGCCGTGGGTCCGGGCTGGGACATCATGACCGACGCCAACCAGGGCTTCAGCCTCAGCGAAGCCATTCGCCGTGCGCGGCACCTGGAAGCGCTCGACATCGCCTGGTTCGAAGAGCCGTTGCCCGGAGACGACATCGCGGCGCATGTCGAGTTGTCGCGGCGCACGACGGTGCCGATCGCGGTCGGCGAATCGCTCTATAGTATTTCGCAGTTCAAGGACTACCTGCAGGCCGGCGCGTGCTCGATCGTCCAGGTCGACGTCGCGCGCATCGGCGGCATCACGCCCTGGCTCAAGGTTGCGCACATGGCGGAGGCGTTCAACGTCGCTGTCTGCCCGCATTTCCTGATGGAGTTGCACGTCGGCCTGTGCTGCGCGGTGCCGAACAGTCGCTGGGTCGAGTACATCCCGCAACTCGACACCATCACCGGCGCGCAGCTGTCGATCCGCGACGGGCGCGCCTACGCGTCGTCCGAGCCGGGCCTCGGCATCGACTGGGACTGGGCTGCGATCGAGCGCTTGCGCAGCGCCGCGCCGCTGGTGCTGCGCTAGGGTGAATCGCTACCGCCGTACGCGGAACGCAGTGACCTGGAACGACAGGTCGATGTCGTCGCCGACCAGGCCCAGCGCATAGGTCAGTCCGAAGTCGGAGCGCTTGATCGTGGATACTGCTCCCGCGCCACAGCCGTCGCGCTCGCCGTCCGGATCGCGCCCGCACTGCATCCGATCGATCTTGAGGATCACCGGGCGCGTCACGTCGCGCAGGGTGAGCATGCCCGCAATGCCGATCAGGCGCTCCTGATTGAACACGAGCTGCGTCGAATGGAAACGCATGACCGGAAAGCGCGCGACATCGAACATGTCCTCGCCGCGCAACCAGGCATCGCGCGCGCCCCAGCCGGTGTCGACCGCCTTCGCGTCGATGGTGAAATCGATGTTGCCGGAGTGGCCCTCGGGATCGATGACGATCGTCCCTTCCATGCGGCCGAAGCGGCCGTGCTGCGTCGACAGCCCGAGATGGCTGACCGCAAATTCGGTCGACGACAGCTCGGGATCGACGCGATAGGTGTCGGGTGCAGCGGCGGCGTCCGCGCCGTGCGCGAGCGAAAACATCGCGGCGGCAAGCGCCGCAATCATTGCGTTCGACTTATTCGCGGTAGGCCTCAACGGGCAGCGTGATCTTCACCTCGTCGCCGACTGCCTTGGGGATACCGTATTTCATTCCCCATTCCGAGCGCTTGATCGTCGTACTGGCTTCGGCGCCGCACATCGGCTTCTTGTTGAAGGGGTGCTCGCCGCAAGCAAAACTGGTCACCTTCAGCGACACTGGCCGGGTAATGCCGAGCAGCGTGAGCTCGCCGTCGATCGCGACGAGCTTCTCGCCATCGAAGACCAGGTTCGACGACTTGTAGGACATGGCAGGAAACTTGGCGACGTTGAAAAAATCCTCGCCCTTGACGTGGTTGTCGAGCCGGTCGCTGAAACTGCGGATCGAACTCGTGTCGATCGTAACGTCCACGGCGCCCTTGCGGGCAGCGCGGTCCAGCGTCACCTTGCCGGCGATCTTCGAGAACGTGGCGCGCTGCACCGAGAATCCCATGTGCTGAACCTCGAAGATCGGTTGCGAATGGACTGGATCGAGCACGTAGATTTCCTCGGCTGCGGTCGCGACCAGGGGCACGAACAGCGCGGCCAACAGCGCGGCGAAAATGCGGCGTCGATGAATCATGCGACTCCCTCTGGTCGGAGCAATGGCGATTGCGGATGGCGGCAACGCGCGCCCTGCAGCAAACACGAATAGTTGCACCGGTATTCCTTACGGGATATCACTTCACCGGCGGCAATACCATGCGGATGCGCACCGTTACTTCGTTCGCAACGGTCTCCGCATCGGACCATTCCGCTTCGCCGACCTTGTAGTCGAGGCGCTTGATCGCAAAGCTGCCTTCCGCGACGCTGTTGCCGGTGGCGTCCTTCTTGAGCACGATCGGCACCACGGCATCGTGGCTGATGCCCTTGATCGTCAGCGCACCGGCGACTTCGTACTTGTCGCCGCCAAGGTCCTTGATGCTGGTGGAGACGAATTTCGCCACGGGAAACCGGGCCGTATCGAACCACTTCGGACGCTTGGCCTCGGTTTCGGATTCGTCGCTCGCGAGGTCGATGCTACCCAGCTCGATGTCGAAATCCGCTTTCGATTTGGCAAGCTCCTTCGGCAGGAACACGATGTTGGCCTTCCACCGGCGGAAGCGGCCCTCGACGTTGACACCCATCTGCCTGGACACGAAGCGAATCTCGCTCTTGTCGATGAGAACGCCCTGCGCGGCTGCCTGGGTCGCCGCCAGCAGCATCATGCCCAGCGACGGTATGAATGAACGTAACAGCGCCATGATCAACCTTTCTTGCCCGCAAGCGGCAGCATTCGGGCCAGGACCGCGTCGCGGTCGACGAAGTGGTGCTTGAAGGCCGCTGCCGTATGCAGACAGACCAGCGCCAGCAGCGTGAAGTTCAATGTTTGATGCACCGTCAGCAGGACGGCCGCGGTCTGGCGGTCCTTGGGCACCAGGTCCGGCAACGGGACCAGCCCCAGATAGACCACCTGCACACCGGACGCCGAACTGAAGCTCCATCCCGACAGCGGAATGGCCAGCAGCAGCACATAGAGCGCGCGGTGTGAAACCACCGCTGCCCGCGCCTCCCATGCCGGCATCGGCGGCAGCGCCGGGGCCGGATGCCCGAGGCGCCAGGCAAGGCGCGCGCAGGTCAGCAGGAACACGGTGATCCCGATCCATTTGTGCCACGCGTACCACTGCAGCTTCTGCCGCGAGATCGGCAGACCGATCATCGACAGGCCCAGCGTAAAACCGCAAACGATCAGCAGCGCGGTCAACCAGTGCAACGCGATGGCCGTTGTGCCGTAACGCTCGGGAGTGCCGCCGGGAGTCATTGGAATTGCCTTGCCGCAATCACGGTTCCTTGTAGTGGAGCGCGCCGCGCCTTGTCAAGCGATGCGGCGCGTTGCGACCGTGCCCGATTCGCGCGCCGTCGTCGCTATAATCCGTCCATGAAATTCACTTCGACGATTCGCGCACATGTCATGCGGATGGCGTGCGCACAGCTCGCCACGATGCTCGGCGCGTTGCTTGTCCTGGGCACCGCGACCGCCGGCCTGCCCGCACCCGTGGCGCGCGCGTTCACCGATCAGCACATTCCGCTCAGCGCCGTTACCGCCTTCGTGCAGGAACTCGGCGCCGGGCATCCGCTGCTCACGCAAGACGCGATGAAGCCGATGAATCCTGCCTCCACGATGAAGCTGCTGACAACCTTCGCCGGGCTCGAATTGCTCGGCCCCGACTATCGCTGGCGCACCGAAGCCTACGCGCAGGGAAAGATTGTCGACGGCGTGCTCGAGGGCAACCTCGTGCTCAAGGGATACGGCGACCCCAAGGTGACGATCGAACAGTTCCAGGAGCTCGTCGCTCGCCTGCGCGCCACCGGACTTTCGACCATACGCGGCGATCTCGTGCTCGATCGCACGTTCTTTGCGCCTGCCGCGCACGACGCCTCCGCGTTCGACGGCGAACCGCTGAAGCCCTACAACGTCGGCCCCGACGCATTGCTGGTGAGCTTCAAGAGCGTGCGCTTCGTGTTCGCGCCCACCGCTGCGGGCGACGCGGTCGAGGTGCGCGCCGAGCCCGCCCTTGCCAACGTGAAGATCCACGGCGCACCGCGCCTCGCGGCCGGCGAATGCGGCGACTGGAGAGCTGCACTGCAGGCAAGCTTCTCCAATCGGCCCGATGCCGCGGTGGCCACGTTCGGTGGAAACTACGCGGCGGCTTGCGGCGAGCGCGACTGGTACGTCGCGCTGCTCGACCATCCGCACTTCGTGCGCGACACCTTTGCCCAGATGTGGCAGTCCGCCGGCGGCAGTTTCACCGGGCAGGTGCGTGACGGCAAACTGCGGGCGGACGCGAAGCCACTGGTGACGCTCGAATCGCCGCCGTTGTACGACGTGGTTCGCGACATCAACAAGCTGTCGAACAACGTGATGGCGCGGCAACTGTTCCTGACGCTCGCGACCACCGCTTATCCGCCGCCCGCGACGACTGCGCGCGCGGCGGAGACGGTGAGGCACTGGCTCGGCGCGCGCAAGCTAAGCTTTCCCGAACTGGTGCTTGACAACGGCTCGGGCCTGTCGCGGCACGAGCGCATTTCGGCGAACAGCCTGGGCCGGCTGCTGCTCGCCGCCTACGGAAGCAACGTCCGCACCGACTACGTCAGTTCGCTCGCCGTCGCCGCGACCGACGGGACCGTACGCAAGCGCTTCGAGAAGGACTCGGTGGCGGAGCAGGCGTTTCTCAAGACCGGCTCGCTGGAAGGCGTTCGTGCCATCGCCGGCTATGTGTTCGCGCCGAACGGCCGCAAGTTCGTCGTGGTCTGCTTCGTCAATCACGCGAACGCCGCGCGCGCGCAGCCGCCGCTCGACCTGCTCGTGGAATGGGTATACGCGACCGCCGGCGGCAAGCAGTAGGAGTACCCTAGCGTGTCCGAATCAATCCGATCCGGACACCACGCAGCAGATCGAAGGGTTCTACGCCGCAAACATCTCGAGGGAAGCAGCCATGAGTCAGTGCCACGTCCGAAATCGAGTGCATGAGATTCGCGGCCATGCCATACGCTGTATGCAAGCACTGGCACTGGCCTGGGTGTGCTTGGCGGTGCCGGAAGCGAGCGCGCAGGTCTGCTGCCCGGCCGGCTGCGTGCAGAACAACGGTGGCTGCGTGGTGAACGGTTCCCAGCAAAGCTGCAATACGGTCCCGTGCAACCCCCCGTCCGGCAAGGGATCGGGATCGTCGGGCGGGGGATCGGGGACATCGGGTGGCGGAGGTGGTGTGTCGCCACCATTGATTCCTGGCCATACGCCAATTTGCGTCGAACAGGAGCCAACCCAGGCGATCGTCGACGTAAGAACGAATTCCTGCGTGGCGACGCTCGTCGCCAACGCGCAATTTGTCGGCTGCCTGTTCGAAGACGCTGCGGGGAAAGCGGAAGACAAGCGAACGGGGCTGAGTTGCCCCGCGCGGCAGGCTGCGCTCGCCAGGCAGTGTCGTGCGCGCTGCGCCACCTTCGCAAAGGATACGAGCCGCCAGACCTGTACGACCGATGAATTCCTCAACGGCCGGTGGGTTGTGGCCTTTGGCGATCTCGGTGGCCAAGTGGTCGGTTCGGCTCGCGTGGAGGGCTGCGGCCCGCGGCTGATGACGAAGCTATCTCCGTCGGAAAAGGCGCACACCACGCCGACGCCGTTCAAGTAAGAAGTATCGCGCGCCGACCCGCTCCGCGAGAACAGCGAGGCTGCGCTTACATCCCGGGAACCGGCTTGCTCTGGTTGAACAGCGTGTAGCCGCGCAGCAGCCGATACAGCACCCAGATCGTCGTCGCGACCCAGATCAGGTAACCGATGAACACGCCGATGACGATGATCAGCAGCAGGACGAACACGACTGCGCCGATCGCGCCCCACAGCAGCGAAAACCAGAACGTGCGGATCAGCCAGCGGTAGTGCGACTCGAGCCAGGTGCCCGCAGCTTCGTCGCGCTTCACGTAGGCGAGGATGATGGCGACGATCCCCACGACGCCCATTAGCGGCGCGATCAGCGGGAAGCCCGACGACACCAGGCCGACCACTGCGGCGATGCCGAACAGCGCGTAGACCAGCAGCGTCGTCGACACGAGCGACGCGGACGGCGCGCCCGGGGCTGCGGAGCCCGTAGTAGTGTTATCGACCATGGCGGCGTTTCCTCGGTTGACGGTCGGCGACGACCATGCACGCAATATGGGGGTATCCGCCCACCACTTCAATCGTAGGGTTGCCGATTCTTGTGCGCGTAGGATCGTCCGCCGTCGACCAGCATGAGGTCGTCGTCCGGGTAGGACACGTCGTCCTCTTCGATCCGGTTGCCGATTTCCAGATAGGTGGCCGCCATGCCACTGCGATTGACCAGGTGATGCGCATCGCCGGTGCCGGCGGGGTAGCCAGCGCACATACCCGCCGCCAACGTCTGCTCGCCCGAGTCGGTCACCAGCGTGACCTCGCCCGAGAGCATGTAGACAAACTCGTCTTCGTGCGTGTGCGCGTGGCGCAACGCCGATTGAGCGCCTGGCCCCAGCGTCACCAGGTTGACGCCGAACCGGGTCAGCCCGCAGGCGTCGCCAAGCCTGCGCTTGACGCGGTCGCCCATGCGGGACTTGAACGGCTCGGGATAGCCGGAACTGCGGACTTCGGACACGCCGGTGGGGTCGAGGGCGGGAAGCTTGAGGTCTGCCATATTGCAACGCCTCCTGAGGATTGGAATGGACAGCGCGGGCGCAAGGCTATAATACGCGAGCGGGTGGACCCGGTTCGGCCCACCGTTTGCCACTCACTGGAGATGCCCATGACTGCTGCAAGATTCGAGCGCAGCCGCGACGCGCTGGTCAAGGATTTTACCGAAGTTCTCACCGAAGCCGATTCGCTGCTGAAGCAAGCCACCAAGGAATCGGGCGAAAAAGCCACCGATCTTCGCGCGCAGGTCGAAACCAAGTTGCGCACGGCCAAGCTCAAACTGCAGGACATGCAGGACGACGCGATGGATCGCGCCAAGGCGACCGCGCGCGCGACCGACGAATACGTTCGCGACAATCCGTGGCAGGCGCTGGGCGTCGCCGCGGCGTTGGGTGTACTGGTCGGCCTGCTGATCGGCCGCCGCTAGGCATTCGTGGCCGACTCGGACGAAACGCCGCCGCGCTCCGGCGGCATCTCGGACTCGCTATTCCGGCTGGGCGGGACGGTACTCGCGCTGCTGCGCACCCGGCTCGAGTTGGCCACGGTCGAGTTCGAGGAAGAACGCGAGCACGCGACCGAGATGCTGGTGCTGCTGCTGAGCGCGGTGCTGCTGGCGCTGTTCGCGCTGGTGTTCGCTTCGGTCTTCGTCATCGCGTATTTCTGGGACGCGTATCGGCTGTGGGCGATCGCCGGCGTGACGCTGTTCTACGTCGCGCTGGCGATCATCACGATCATGCGCCTGAAGCAGCGCAGCCGCGACAAGCCGCCGGCGTTCGCGGCGACGCTCGCCGAACTCGGCCAGGACGTCTCGTCGTTGCGGCGGGAATCATGAGCAGTAAGCTCGACGAACTGGCCGCGCGCAAGGCGCTCCTGCTGGCGCGGCTGCGGCTCGAGCGCCTGCAAGTCGCGCTCTACGCGGGGGACTTGCGCGAGGCAGTGCGGCCGGCCGGCCTGATCGGCGGTGCGATCGCGAAGCCTGCCGCCGCAGTGGCGCTGGTCGAGGCCATCGCCCCGCTGTTCGGATTGCGCCGGGTGGCGTACTGGGTGCGGCTGGGTTCCATCGCGTTCGCGGTGTTCGGCATCGCCCGCAAGTGGCGACGCGGCGAGCACTAGGTTAAATCCACTAGGTTAAATCCCCAGGTCCTTCCACATCGCGTCGACGCGGCGCCTGACGGCGTCGTCCATGGCGATCGGGCGACCCCACGTGCGCGTGGTCTCTCCCGGCCACTTGTTGGTCGCATCGATGCCCATTTTCGCGCCCAGCCCGGCAACCGGCGACGCGAAGTCGAGATAATCGATCGGCGTGTTCTCCACGATCAGCGTATCGCGCGCCGGGTCGACGCGCGTGGTCAGCGCCCAGATCACTTCCTTCCAGTCGCGGATGTCGACATCGGCGTCGGTGACGACGATGAACTTGGTGTACATGAACTGGCGCAGAAAACTCCAGATGCCGAACATCACCCGCTTGGCATGCCCCGGATACTGCTTGTTCATGCTGACCACCGCGAGCCGGTACGAACAACCCTCGGGCGGCAGGTAGAAGTCGGCAATCTCCGGAAACTGCTTCTGCAATAGCGGCACGAAGACTTCGTTGAGCGCCATGCCGAGTACCGCCGGCTCGTCGGGAGGCTTGCCGGTGTACGTCGAGTGGTAGATCGGGTCGCGCCGCATGGTGATGCGCGCGATGGTGAACACGGGGAAGCGTTCGACTTCGTTGTAATAGCCGGTGTGATCGCCGTACGGCCCTTCGAGCGCGGTCTCGTAGCCGCTGGGATCGGCGGCATCGGGCAGGATGTGCCCTTCGAGCACGATCTCCGCCGACGCGGGCACCGCAAGGTCGTGCGTGATGCACTTCGCGATCTCGGTGCGGGCGCCGCGCAACAGACCTGCGAACTGATATTCGGATAGCGAGTCGGGAACCGGCGTCACCGCCCCGAGGATTGTCGCCGGGTCCGCGCCCAAGGCTACCGCGATCGGAAACGGCGTGCCGGGATGCGCCAGCGCGTGGTCGCGGAAATCGAGCGCGCCGCCGCGATGCGCCAACCAGCGCATGATCAGCTTGTTGCGTCCGATCACCTGCTGGCGATAGATGCCGAGGTTCTGCCGCGCCTTGTTCGGCCCCCGCGTCACCGTCAAGCCCCAAGTAATCAACGGTGCGACGTCATCAGGCCAGCAGGTTTGTATCGGCAGTCGACCGAGATCGACGTCTGCGCCTTCCCATACGATGTCCTGGCACGGCGCGGAGGATCGCTCCTTTGGCGCCATGTTCATCACCTGCATGAACACCGGGCGCGTGTTCTGCCACGCATCCTTCAATCCCTTGGGCGGCTCGGGCTCCTTGAGAAAGGCGAGCAGCTTGCCGACTTCACGCAACGCTGCGACCGAGTCCTCGCCCATGCCCAACGCAACACGCTGCTGCGTACCGAACAGGTTCCCGAGCACCGGAATCGAATGGCCCTTCGGCTTTTCGAACAGCAGCGCGGGCCCTCCCGACCGGAGTACCCGATCGCATATTTCGGTCATCTCGAAGCGCGGATCGACTTCGACACCGATGCGCTTGAGCTGGCCCTGCCGCTCGAGCTGAGCCAGGAAGTCGCGAAGGTCGGCGTATTTCATGGGAGTGGGTGGCGGGAACCGGGGCATCTTAGCAAACCCGATTTCCGCCCCCGATCGATGCGCGGCTACCGCGTGTCGCATTTCCGCCCATCCGGCGAACGATTTGGGGCGACCGCAGGTCAGAGCTGGAGTCCCGAATCTGCAGCCATTTTTGGTCCCAAAACGTGCTTTTTTGGGGGGAACTGTCGGGGCAAAGCGACAGTGCGCGTGGCATCGGCGCCACAACGCCGGATAAAGCCGCTTTTGCACCTGGGCTCGCTAGACCCCGGCCCGCGCAACCCGCTATCCTGATTTCAACGGGCCTCGAAGGAGGCCCTCGTCGCCTGGAGATTGTTCTTGAGTATTGTCGTCCTCACGCCCAGAGTCCTGCTTGGAGCGCTCGCCCTGTTGTGGGCGGCCACGACCTGGGCTGGTCCGGGAACCGCCGGCAACGTGGCGCCCACGGCCGGCGCCGGCGCGACGTCCGCGATCCTGCCGTCGATCGAAATCCTGTCCGACGCAGACCAATCTGGCGGGCACCTGCGGCGGTGCGGCATTCAACATCAACACCTTTATCAATGTCGACACGCAGGCGTCGGCCCAGGTAACGCTTTCCGCGCCGGGATTCCCCTCGCTCGAACAGTTCACCGACGAGACCGGCGCCAACATCGGCCCGTTCAACGGGCCCTACCCGAACTTCACCATACTCGCGTCCGGCGGCGGTCTGTCGCCGAATACGCCGGTCCGCATCACCATCAACACCTATTCCGGGCATGCGCTCGCCGGCAAACTCACGTATTCGAGCTCGATGGCGTACAACTGCACGACCGGCGTGATCCTGAGTCTGGTCGCCGCCGACCCCGGCGATCCGAACTCGATCCCGACCATGGATAGCGTCGGGCTCGCGGCGACGTCGCTGCTGCTGTCGCTGGCCGGCATCATCGCCTTGCGCCGGCGTGCGGCGACGGTGCGCCGGCCAGGGCCTCCGCGAGTAGCGGTCGGCAAATACTCTGTCGGCCGCAGCGCCGACTCGTCTGCCGTCGACCCCGCTTCGCGGGCCCGTAATCACGTCGCTGATCCGCGCTTGCACCGCCGTCCATCGAAACGATGGCGCCGGTGACGTAGCTCGCCGGCTCCGCGGCGAGAAACACCGCAACCGCTGCGATTTCCTCGGGCTTGGCAAAGCGTCCGAGCGGGATCTTGGCCTGATTGCGCGCGAGCAGCTCCGCCTCGGCGAGACCCGTAAGCTTCGCTTCCGCCTTCAACCCTTCCTGCACGCGCCCGGTCAGCGTTCCGCCCGGGTTGATGCCATTGACGCGAATGCCGCTCGCGGCGTACGCCGCCGCCAGGCCGGCGGTGGCGAGCATCAGCGCCGAGTTCGCCGCACCGCCAGGAAGGTGAACCGGGCTCGCGACTTTGCCGCCCATGCCGATGATGTTGACGATCACGCCGCGCTTGCGCACGAGCATGCGCCTGAGCACCGCGTCGGTAGGGTGGATGGTGCTGAAGAACTTCGCATCCATCGCGTCGTGCCACGCCTGGGCATCGAGGTCCGCGGGAGCATAGCGGCGCGCGGCACCCGCTGAATTGACGAGCACATCGATCGCGCCGACCTGCTGTTCGACCGCGGCGATCATGCGCTCGGCGTCGCCGGCGCGCGTCATGTCGGCGGCGATGGCCGTTGGCGGATGCGTGGTTGCGGGGAAACGCGCAATGGCCGCATCGAGGTTCGCCTGGCTGCGCGAGACGATGACGACCCGCGCGCCCTCCGCGGCGAATGCTTCGGCGCAGGCGTAGCCGATGCCCTTGCTGGCGCCACTGACTACGACGATCTTTCCTTGCAGCTGCATATCCATCGTTATTTCTCCGAGATTGTCATGGCATCAGCACCGCGCGCAGTTGCGCCTTCATGCGCGCATAGGCATCGGCGCGCGCCGCGGCATTCGACGCGACCGTCACGCCCTGGCCTGGGCGAACGCCGTTGGGAACGTCCAGATGCCGTGGCCGGTCGAGGCCGGGCGTGTCGAAACCGTGATGCGCGTTGGGATAGGTCCGCACTTGCAAAGGCTGCTGCCTGGCTTCCATCTGTTTCCCGAGCGCGACGCACGGCCTGGCCGAGGTCCAGTCGTCGGCTTCGCCGATGAACACGCTCACCGGTGCGGCGGGCGCAAAGCCGTCGCGACTGTTTACCGACGCGTAGCAACCGGGATAGAACGCGATCGCCGTCAGGAAGAATGACGTCGCGTCGCCGAGCTGCGCAAGGTAGGCAGCGACCGTCGGCTGGCGGGCGTTCATCGTCGCCAGCACCGCGCTGCCGCCATGCGACCAGCCGAGCAAGGCGATGCGATGCGTCGCGACGTCGTTACGGGAGCGGACATACTCGAGCGCGCCGAGCACATCGAGTCGGCGATGCGCCTGCGTGATGGTTTGCTCGCGGGTCGGTTGCGTGCACACTTCGCGCCGGCCGCGAGGATTGAAGCTATCGGGAAACAGCACCGCGTAGCCTTCGGCGACCAGCAGATCGGCCATCGCCTGGTGCCTCGGCGTGAGGCCGCCTCGGCGGTTCGCGGCCGTGCTGTACATGCCGTCGCAGCCATGCAGCGCAACGACCACCGGGAAACCGCCTCGCCGCCGGATCCGGCGTGAAGTAGAGCCCGGTCAGCATGATCGGCGTCCCGGATTGCGGGTCGATATCGAGGCTGGGAAAATTGACGCGCTCGCCGCTCGTGGCGGCGGCGACCGGAAGCGCGAAGGCGATCGTCGCGCAGAACGTCGCCAACCTCGCGCGCATGCCATGCACTGTCATTGCGACCAGAACGGCCAGCGCTCGTAGCGCGTGCCGTAGTCCATGACGACGCCGGCGAAAATCGCCAGCCCGTACCAATGGTTGTTGCGAAACGCACTGAAGCAGCGCGCGCGGTCGCGATCGCGGATCAGCCAGAAGTGCCACAGCGCGAGCAGCGAGGCCAGGAGCACGCCAGCGTAGAACCAGGGCCCCATGAATTTGCGTTGCCCGATATACGTCACCGCGCCGAGATGGATCGCGTAGCAAAGCATGACGACGAGCACGTCGTACTTTCCGAAGTAGATCGCCGAAGTCTTCATGCCGAGCCTGACGTCGTCGTTGCGATCGACCATCGCGTATTCGGTGTCGTAGGCCATCACCCAGAACAGATTCGCGGCGAAAAGTCCCCAGCCGATGAGCGGCACCGTCCCGTCGACGGCGGCGTAAGCCATGGGGATCCCGAACGAAAATGCGATGCCGAGGAACGCCTGCGGCAGGAAAAAAAAGCGTTTGAAGAAGGGATAGGCAATGGCGATCCCCAGTGCCGGCAGCGACAACAGCAACAAACTGCGATTGAGTCTCAGGATCAGCAGGAAGGCGCACAGCGCCAGCACAGCGGCGACGACGAGCGCTTCCCACGGCGCGATCTCGCGCTTGGCCAGCGGGCGGTTCGCCGTACGCTCTACATGCGGATCGAAGTCGCGGTCTGCATAGTCGTTGAGCGCACAGCCGGCCGAGCGCATCAGCAGCGTACCCAGCGTGAAGATACCGACGATGAGCCACGACGGCGCGCCGGACGTCGCGAACCACAGCGCGGTCAGCGTCGGCCACAACAGCAGCAGCGTGCCGATCGGCCTGTCGAGGCGTATCAGCCGCTCGTAGGCATCGATGCGCGCCGCGATCCGCTGCAACAACGACGTCGCTCCCCGCGACGGTGCCGACGGATTGCTCACAATGGCAAGGCGAGTTGCTTCTTGAGCGCGCGCGGCGCGACTTCGGCGAGCAGCACTTCCGGCGTCGCATATTTCAGGCGCAAGCGCAGCTCGCGCTTCATGCGCGTATTGCTGAGCCGCCTGGACTCGCTCATGAACGACAGCATCGTCGGCGTAATACGTGCCTCCGCCTCGTCCCAGGACACGCGCGGCGGTCGCGGCAGGTGGAAGGCGTCGGCGACCGTGTCGAACCACCCACCCATCTTGAACTCGGCATCGTCGGTGATGTTGTAGGCGCGATTCGGCCGGCCACGAAAGGCCGCGGCGACCGCAGCCCGCGCCAGGTCGTCGGCATGGATGTGGTTGGTGAACACATCGTCTTCGGCGCGAAGTACCGGCGTCCCCTGCTTCAGTCGATCGAGGGGCAGGCGCGTCTCGGCGTAGATTCCCGGCGCGCGCAGGATCGACAGGCGCACGCCGTAACGCCCGGCCCAGCGCCGCAAACGATTCTCGGCCGCGATGCGGCGACGCGCTCGCGGCGTCTGCGCCTTCCGCGGTCGCGCCTCGGTGACGCGTGCGCCGGCGCAATCGCCGTAGACGCCGCTGGTGCTTATGTAGACGAAGCGCTGCGGTATAATCCGCGCCTTTGTCAGCGCGGCGATCAGGCGCATGGTTCGGGGATCGTCGCGACCTGCCGCCGGCGGCGGCGCGAAATGCAGCACTGCAAACGGCGCTGCTCGCAGCCGATCGAGGCTGTGCAATGCATCGAGGTCGCCGACGATCGGTATGATGCCGTGGCTGCGCAGCTTGGGACCGTCTTCCTTGCGACGGGTGAGACCATAGAGACGGACCCTGCCGCGAAGCAGATCGGCGGTGCGCAGGGCGACGTCTCCGCAGCCGATCAGAAGTACCCGGATCACGACGTTCCTTGAAATTGCGCAGCGATCACGATGCCACGCCACATTACCATAAAACCCAGCGATCACTCGTTCGCCTGCGACGACGACGAGACCGTGCTCGCCGCCGCGATGCGCGCCGATCTGATGATCCCCTACGGGTGCCGCAACGGCGCATGCGGAACCTGCAAGAGCCGCATCGTCAACGGCAAAGTGGACTACGGTGCGCATCAGCCGGGAACGCTGACCGACCTCGAAAAGAAGCAGGGGATGGTGCTGCTGTGCGTCGCCAAGCCGATGACGGACCTGACGTTGGAAGTGCGTGAGGTCCGCCGCGCCGGCGACATCCAGATCCGCAAGCTTCCCTGTCGCATCGAGAAAATCGTCAAGGCGGCGAAGGACGTCGCCATCGTGTCGCTCAAGCTGCCCGCCAACGAACGCCTGCAATACCTGGCGGGACAATACGTCGACATCCTGCTCAAGGACGGACGCCGGCGCAGCTTCTCGATCGCCACCGCGCCCGAAGACGATGCGCTGCTGGACCTGCACATAAGGCACGTGCCAGGCGGCCTTTTCTCCGATCAGTTGTTCACGCAATTCAAGGGTCGCGAAATCCTTCGCTTCGAGGGTCCGCTCGGCACATTTTTCATGCGCGAGGAATCGGACAAGCCGATCATCTTCGTTGCCGGCGGCACCGGCTTCGCGCCGATCAAGGCCGTGATCGAACATGCGCTGCATCACGAGGTCACGCGCCCGATGGTGCTGTACTGGGGCGTGCGCTCGCTCGCGGACCTGTACCTGCCCGAGCTCCCCGGGACGTGGCAAAAGATGCATCGCGATTTCACGTTCATCCCGGTGCTGTCCGACCCCTTGCCGGAGGACCGCTGGCCGGGCCGTACCGGCTTCGTGCACAAGGCGGTAATGGCGGATTTTCCCGATCTCTCGGGCTATCAGGTCTATGCCTGCGGCGGTCCGGCGATGATCGACGCGGCGCGCAACGAATTCACGCAGCAGCGGCGACTGCCGCCGGAGGAATTTTTCGCGGATTCGTTCACCTACGCCGTGCAGCCCGCGCCGCCGGCGTAGTTCGATTGGTAATCACGCACGCAAGAGACCCGGAGAGCCGATGAGATCGTTTGCCGAATCCCTGCACGTGACTCGATTCTCCAACGCCGAGTTTTTTGCGAGCGACCTCTTCTACGAGAGCTTTGCGATTCCCTTCCCCATCCCTCGCGACAACTGTGGGCTCTCGATTCCGACGCCGCCGGAGCATTGGCATCAGTACGTAGCGTTCTACAAATGGCCGGATGCGTCTATCGAGCCGGTTGGGTTCTGCAACTGGATTCGATACGAGAACGTCTACCTCGAAGGTGGCTTGTGCGTGAAGCGGGGCTTCTATCGGCGATTGTCCAGGGAACACTGGCAGGCCTGCCTGGCGGCCGGCGGGCTCGCCCAAATCATGATGGAAAGCGCGGCGAGGGAACTCAACGACTGCCCTGCCTGGTTCGGCTATTGTGGCGACAGGAAATCCTACATCGTCACGCGGCGCGTAGGATATGAGCAAACGCGACACAAATACCTTATCGTGAAGTGGTTCGTGCCGCTGGCCGAGGCCGATATGCGCGCGTTGGAGGACAAGATCTCCGCGATCGGAGCGTTCTAGCGCGCGCTCGATTACGCCAGAATCCGAACAAGGTCCTCGCGCGTTCGCCAGTCATCGCCACACACATAACGCGGCAGGCACCACAAGCTATCCGTCACGCCAAGCAATCGTGGCTCGATCGAGAATGCGGCGCGCACCGACCCTCCGCCGCGATTCGGAAAGTAGTCGCGGACGAGGAAGTCGTTGTAGTGCCCGAAAGGATAGGCAAAGAACGGCACCGCTCTGCCCTGGGTTCTTGCAGCTATGAACGCGGCTGCGGCCTGGACCTGCGCATCCGCGTCCTCCAGCGTCAGCACCTGGCTGAAGTCGGCGCGGATCTGGCGCGAATGCGCAACTGCCGGCAGCGCTGGATGGAGATGATCCCAGCTGTGATTCGCGATGGAGATGAATCCGGTCCTGATTGCCGGCAGCCACCATTCGTCGCCCATCGAATGCGGGCCAAGGTAGGTGTATTCGCGATCGAAGGTCGTTTCGATGACCCGACGCGCATCCGGCGACGCAATGACAAACGAGGTTGCGTGCAAGTCAGGCTGGGTCGAGGCACCACGCTTCGCACGAAAATCGCGCATGGCATTGAGGAAACTGCGTTGATGGCCGAACTCGGGATGGACAAAGTCCTCGACATCGTAGATCGGGCCATCATCGAAGGTGAGCGCGACGAGTGGTTGTCGAATGCGACGCGAGCGCTCGCTTGAAGGGTCTCGAATCGTGTCGACCAGCGTGCCAAGCGGAACGATCTCGAAGCCGGTGGCGGTCAGAAGCTCCAGGTCCTCGATAAAGGCAATGTGATCATTGTGCCCGTAGTCATCCCCGACAACGTGATGCGAGTGATACGTGAGGATAAGCCCCTTCGCCGGTTCATCTGCATCGATGGCGGTGGACATCAATGGCCCATTCGATGGTCGAGTTCGTTGGTCGCGAGCTTGAGCGCCGCGACGAAGTGGGCATTGGCCTCGGTGTCGCGCCCCTGGCGACCGAGCATTTCGCCCAGCGCGAGGTGCGCGCGCCAGCCATCGTCGAGCGCGAGGCTCGCCTCCAGGTACGTCTGCGCCTTGCCCCAGAGCTGCGCGCGTTGGCAAAGCAATCCCAGAACGCGAAGCAGCACCGCGTCCTGGTTGTGCGAGGTCAACCAGCGTTCGGCCTGCTCGAGCTGGCGTGTCGCGTCGGTAAGGTGGCATTCTCCGTAGAGTTCGACCAGGTCGGAATCCCAGTCGCGCTCGAGACTCGCGGCCAGGATTTCCGCCGCTTGCCGATCGCCGCCGAGCTGCATGAAGCTTTGCGCGGCGGCGCGCGCAATCTTGGGTTGGACCCTGCTCGATTCGGACAGCTTTGCCCAGTAATCGCGCAGACCGCTGGCGTCGTGCGCGAGCGACTTCAAGTGTTCGCTGTGCGCGCTGGTGCGCACGAGATCGGCCTGTGCGGCGTCGAATACCTTGCGTTTGACGAGTTGATCGAGCAGCGCGGGGACTTCGGCCCAGCGCCGCGCCGCCTGCAGCGCACGCAGTTCCAGCCGCAATGCCGCCGTGTGCATCCCCGCTTCCTTGCGCAGCTCCTGCAGCAGTCGCAGCGCTTCCTGCGGCTGGCCGTGCTCGAGCGCAATTTCCGCCGCGAGCATGAAGCGCGGAACGGCCAGGCTCTTCGTTTGCGCATCGGCGGTGCCCAGCAGGCGCTCCGCCGCGTCGAGATCGCGAACGTCGATGGCGGCGCGGGCGGCGATGAGCGCATTCAGCGGCGAGGCGCCGGGGATCGCCGACGCGTCCTGCGCCTGCTGGCGCGCCTTGCCATAGCGTCCTTCGAGCAATGCGATGACGGCCGCATCCTGCATCGTTCGCGCGCGGTCGCTCTTTTGCTGGCGGCGCCAGGTGCGCACTTGTGCCGGCAGGCGCAGCGTGCGTACCGCCAGTCTTATGGAAAGATAGAGCCCGACGAATGCGCCGACAATGAGCAGCAGGAGCAGGTTCAGCGTCAGTTCGATGCGATACGGCGGCGCGACCAGCAGCGCGTAGCCGGCGTTGAGCTTGACCGCCAGCGCGGCGATGACGGCCGCGGCCGCGAGCATCAGGAACCAGAAAAGTATGCGCACGTGTGCCCTTGGCGCGAGCGCCGCTCAGCGCTGAGGTTTCTCGCGGGCGAGCTTCAATACGCGCACCGCTTCGAGGCTCGTCGCAAGATCGGGCATCTCGACCGCCATTTCGGTCGCCTGCGCCTGCTTGATCAGCGTCTGCGCCGCCTGCACCGTCGGCGCGCGCGTATTGAAATACTTGCGCAACCAGTCGTTCGCCGCGCCCAGGTCGGCCCGAAAGCTGGTCTGATCGCGAAACAACAGGTCGAAACGCGCCGCCAGCAGGCGCAGCTTGAGACTTTCACGCAGGAAGTATTGCTGTTGCGGGGCGAGCAGCGGCACCTCCGGCCGGTCCAGGTTCTCGATTCGCACCAGCTGCCGCACATCCTGCCAGACCTCGCGCAGGAAGCGGCGCCATGCCGCTTCGTCCTTGGCCGGTTCCGGCGGCGGCGGCGCGGGGACGCGTTCTTCCAACGCCAGCGGCAGCGTGTCGACCGCGGCGATTGCCTGGTCGAGTCGCAGCGACACGCCAGGGACATCGACGAAGGGGACAGCCTTCAGGCGATCCATGTCGCGCGCCAGCGCGCGTCGCAGCGGCAGGAACTGCGGCCGATCCAGGCGCTGGAGCTTGGCGTCGGCGAGTTGCAGCGCGGCGAGCGCCGAAGGCACATTGCCTGCGAACTGCAGCTGCTGACTCGCCAGCAGCAGGATCTGCTCGATCTCGGTCAGCGCCCATTCGTCGCGCGAAGGTGCCAGCTCGCGATACAGCGCTTCAAGCGCGGCTTGCTGCGTCTGCGATTCGGCCAGGCGGCTTTCGAGGAGCGTGATCTTGGCCTGGCCTTCGCGCAGGTTTTCCTGCACATCCTTGAGCGTCACCCGCGACGTCGCCTCGCTGGCTTCGATCTCGGCCAGCTTCTTGGCCGTCTCCAGGCGCAGTTCGCGCTGTGCGTTGCGCCCGTCGACCCAGACTGCCGCCAGGCCGACGGCCAATACCAGCGGACCCGCCATGAACAAGCAGGCGCAGCCACCGATTCATGGCGGGTGCGGCGACCGGCTCCACCGGCGGGGGCGATGCAGCGCCGGGAATCTCGTTCACCGGGTCGGGCATGAGTGATTTCGACAGATAACGGGGGGCAAAGATTGTAGCAGGATCGATGCGCGGAACTGGCCGCGAGCGCCGCGCTCAACTAGAATGGGGCTTGCGCTGTGCCCGTTGGCACCGAGCCAACTTCCCGACGCCGTCCCGTGCTCATCCTCGCGTTCATTGCAGCCATCGCGCTCGCAGCGCTGGTCGGCTATGTACTCGGTGTTAAGCGTCGCGCGCCTGACGCACCAGCCCCGCCGGCAGCGCCGACGACGGCGTCGCTCCCGGCGCCAAGTACGGACCACGAAGCAGAGATCGCCGCCGCGCGCGCCGAGACCGCGCGCTATCGGCAACTCGTGATCGATATCGAGAACAGCGCGCCGCCGCCGATTCTCATGGGCATGGCCGAGCCCGACGACCTGAAGCTGATTGTCGGCATCGGACCCGTGCTCGAACGCATGCTGCGCAACCTCGGGATCGGCACGTTTCGTCAGATCGCGCGCTGGACCGAGCGCGACATCGCCGAGTTCGACGCCAAGCTTTCCGAATTTCCCGGACGCATCGTTCGCGACCAGTGGGTGACCCAGGCGCGCGCTCTGCACACGTCGAAGTACGGCGACAGCGCGCTGGATCGGTAATTTGAGTTCGGCGGGCAAGCTCAAGGACGCGGACTTCGCGTTGGAGCAGCACGGCGTCGGTGCATCGAGCCTGCTGCAGATTGCCATCCTGACGCTGGTCTGGGGTTGCAACTGGGCGGTACTGAAGGTCGGTGTCAGCGAACTGCCGCCACTCACCTTCCGCGCTTCGTCGCTGGCGTTCGCGGGGATCGGATTGCTGCTGGTGGCCAAGTTCTCCGGGCATTCGATACGCATTCCCCGTCCGCTGTGGGGCAAGACCGCGGCGCTGGCGCTGTTCAACATCGCCGCGTGGAACGGACTCATCCTGTTCGGCGTGCAGAGCTTGCCCGCGGGCCGTTCCGCGATACTCGCCTTTACGATGCCGATCTGGACGGTACTGATCGGCCTGGGATTGCTGCACGAGCCGTTGTCGAAACGCAAGATCATCGGCCTGCTGCTCGGCATGTGCGGGATGGCCGTGCTGCTTGGCGATGATTTCCGGACCGTGCAGCGGGCACCCGTGGGCGCGCTGTTCATCATCGGCGCCGCCGTCAGCTGGGCGTTCGGTACCGTGCTCCTGCGCCGGTGGAAGCCGCCGATTCCGCTGACGACCCTGAGTGGCTGGATGATGATCCTGGGCTGGGTTCCGATCGCCGTGTGCACGCCGTTCTTCGACCCGCATCCGCTGCACTCGCTGGCAACGATGTCGGGTACCGCCTGGTTCGCGGTGCTCTACAATATTTTTCTCGCCGGAACGCTCGCGCACTGGGCATGGTTCAAGATGGCGCGCACGCTGCCGGTGGCGGTGAGTTCGCTGTCGTCGCTGCCGGTGCCGGTAGTCGGCGTGCTGTCGGGGATGCTGTTTCTCGGCGAGCGCCCGGGCTGGAGCGAATTCGTCGCGCTCGGGCTCGTGCTCGCGTCGCTGGCGGCGGTGCTTATTCCGTCAGGATCGAAGCGCGCGGCGGAGACGATTCCGGAGTAGCCCCGAATATTATTGATCGTCATTCCCGCGCACGCGGGAATCCATCTGCATGCCGCCAACGTCAAAATGGGTCCCCGCGACCCTGCCCCCGCGAAAGCGGGGGGCGGGGACGACAATCTAGATCAGTTCCGGGATCAGCGTCAGCGTCTTCTTTCCCGGAAACCACGCATCGAGATTGGCCCGGCACAGGTCGCCCATCGCCTGCCGGGTCTCGCGCGTCGCGCTGCCTACATGAGGCAGCAGCACCACGTTGTCCATGCCCATCAACGGCGCGGGAATGCGCGGCTCGTCGGCGAACACGTCGAGCCCGGCGCCCTTGATGGTCCCGGCGGCGAGCGCCGCGACCAGCGCCGGCTCATCGATGATCGAGCCGCGCGCGATGTTGATCACAGTGCCTTTCTTGCCCAGCGCCGCGAGCACGGAGGCGTCGACGATGTTACGCGTCGCGTCGCCGCCCGGACAGGCGACGACGAGGAAGTCCACGGCCGCCGCCAGCTCTTTCAGGTCGCGCACGTATTCGTAGGGCACATCCTGCGGTTTGCGTCCGGTGTACGCGACCTGCATTCCCATGGCGGTGACGCGTTGCGCGATCGCCTTTCCGATGCGACCCAGGCCGAGAATGCCGACCTTCCTGCCGCCCAGCTTCGTGGTCAGTTCCGGCCCGCGCTTTTCCCACTCGCCTGCGTGCACGAAGCGATTAAGGCGCACGTAGCCGCGCCCGGTCATCAGGATCAATCCCAACGCGACATCGGCGACGTCGTCGGTCAGCACGTCGGGCGTGTTGGTCACCTTGATGCCGCGCTGCTTGCAATAGGCGACGGGCACGCCGTCGTAGCCGACACCGAACACGGAAATGATCTCGAGCGCCGGCAGCGCGTCGAGCAGTTGCGTCGGCGCGAGGGTGCCGCCGCCCTGCACCAGGCCGCGGATGTTCTTCCCCTGCGCCGCGAGCAATGCGGCCTTGTCGGTCGCCTTGAGGTAGTCGTGGCACTGGTACCGTTCTTTCAGCGGATCGTAGAGAAAAGGCGGCAAGGGCGCGGTGACGATGATGTCGGCTTGCATGGTCGAAGTTCCTCCGTCAGTGAATCGTGTTGAAGTGTTGCAGCAGCGCCGCCAGCAAGCCGGCGTCCGCAGGTGGAGTGACGATGACGCGAGCGAAGCCTACTTCGGCCGCGCGCGCCGCAATGCGCGGATGCGGAACGAAGGCCGGCAGCGCCGCCATTTGTGTCCTCGCCGCGCGACCGAGCAGCGCCCAGAGGTTTTCGAGGCCCTCGCTGCTGGTCAGCGTGACGGCATCGACGCGCCCCGCCTGCAGCGCTTCCTCCAGACCCGACGCGCCGGATTCCGGCCGCGCGCGCCGATAGCAATCGACGACCTCGACGACGGCGCCGCGCGCGACGAGCGCGTCGCCCAGCAGCTCCCGCCCGCCACCGCCACGAAAGATCACGACCCGCTTGCCGGATACCGCCGCGAGCTCCGGCAGCGCAAGCAGGCCCTCGCTGTCCATGGTGGTCGTCGGTTGGCGCACGTTGTGCACGCCGACTGCGACGAGTGCGGCGGCAGTACCCGGTCCGGGCGCCAGTGCAACCAGGCGCGACGGCCACGCCGCGGGATCGCCAACGCCGTACTCGACCGCGTTGGCACTGACAAAGACCGCGAAGTCGTAGCGCGCAAGATCGCGCTGCACGCGTTCGAGCGCGGTGCGGTCCTCGGGCGGCAGGATGACGATCGCCGGAAAGACGACCGGCGTGCCGCCGATCGCAGCGACCTGCCGCGCCAGCCCGGCAGCCTGCCGCGCGGGACGCGTGATCAGAATGCCGCGCCCGTCGAGTCGCCCCGGCGCGGTCATTGGCACACATCCGCATTTGTAGGCGCGAATTCATTCGCGCGCGGTGGCTTCGGTACGGCCAGCGGTCCGAATGAATTCGGACCTACAGTATTGCGGCATCTCATGCCGCGAGGATACGCGCCGCATCGCGCGCGAGAAATTCGGCGCCGAGCTGGTCACCGAGCGCTGCCGCCGCGCCGATCGTCGTGACGCGCGCTGCGCGCTCGCCACGCAGCACCTGCGTCCCGTCGCGGCTGGCGATCAGCGCGCGCAGCCAGAGTTCGTCGCCGCGCGCGGTGGCATACGCCGCGAGCGGCGTGTGGCAGTCGCCGGCGAGCCGCGTGCCGAATGCTCGTTCCGCGGTGGTCGCGAAGCGTCGTTTGCGGATCCGCGAGTGCGCCAAGCATGCCGATCAAGTCGGCTCGATCCGAACGGCACTCGATCGCCAGCGCACCCTGCCCTACCGCAGGCAGGCTGTCCGCGGGGTCGAGCAATTCCGCGATGCGCGCGGCGAAGCCGAGCCGCTTGAGTCCGGCCACGGCGAGGATGATCGCAGCGTACTGTCCTTCGTCGAGCTTGCGCAGCCGCGTATTGACATTGCCGCGCAACGGCTCGGTGACCAGGCGCGGAAATCGCTCGCGCAATTGCGCCTCGCGGCGCAGGCTCGACGTGCCGACGACGCTGCCCGGCGGCAGTGCCGCCAGCGACGCGTACGCATTGGAGACCAACGCATCGCGTGGATCCTCGCGCGCCATGATCGCCGCCAGCGTGAATTCCTCCGGCATGACCATCGGCACGTCCTTGAGCGAGTGCACGGCGAGGTCCGCGCGGCCTTCGAGCATCGCGTGTTCGAGCTCCTTGATGAACAATCCCTTGCCGCCGATGTCGGCCAGCGGAACGTCGAGAATGCGATCGCCCTGCGTGGTCAGGCCGAGCAATTCGACCGTGCAGGATGGATGCGACGAACGCAGTCGATCGCGAACGTGTTCCGCCTGCCACATGGCGAGCGCGGATTGTCGCGTCGCGATGACGAGCTTCGCGGGTGCCGGATTCATATGGCCATTGTGCGCCGGCGGAACCAGGCTGTCAGTGCGAGACGCTCACGCGTGGCCGGCAACACTTCGTGCTCGAAACGCTCGGACAGGAAGCAGACCAGCGTGCCGCCGAACGGGAGAACGTCGCAGCGCTCACCCTCATCCAGGTGAAGGCGAAGCGCGCCGCCGTGCTCCGGCGACCAACCCTCGTTCAAATACAGCACGCAGGAAAGCACGCGTGCGTCGTCGTCGTGAAAACGGTCGCGATGGCGGCGGTAGAAGCCCCCTTGCGGGTAGATCGCGTAGTGGCCTTCGAAGCTGAACAGCCCGAGGAACAGCGCAGCATTGAGCGCCAGTCGCAGGCGATCAAACGCCTGCGCTGCAGGTCGCATCGCGGGCGACGGATCGTCTGCGTCGAGCCAGGCGATGCGGTCGCCGCGAATGTCGCTGCGCTCGACGCGTTGCGTGTCGCGCCCGATGCCCGCTGGTAGAAATTCGCCCGCCGCATCGCGACGCCTCGCCGCGACGGCCAGCGCACGAATTGCCGTCGCCGGCAGGAAATCCGCCTCGACCGCGAAGCCGTGCTCCGCGATCCCCGCGCAAATGCGGTCGATCGCGGTCGATTCGGCGATCCGCTAACGTCATTTCGCCGCGGCGTCCATCTGCATCATGCCGAAGACATTGCCTTCGGTATCGTTGCCGTAGGTGAGCCAACCCACGGTTGGAATCGCCATCTTCGGCACGACGATCGTACCCCCCAGCTCGCCGACGCGCTTCGCGATGGCGTCGACGTCGGCAACGTCGACCGTGCATACGAAGGCGTTGCAGGGCTGCATCGGCGCCGGCGGATCGCCGCGGCGCGGCAGCAAGCCGCCGTCGATGCCCGGCGTGCCCTTCTCGCCCGTCTTGATCAGCCAATAGTCCATGGGCGATTCCCATTTGGTGAAGGTCCAGCCGAACAGCTGTGTGTAGAACCGGATCGCGCGTTGCGGATCGGCGGCATGGATCTCGAAATGAACTGGACGCGGCATGGTTGATCTCCTTGAACAACGGGACCGCCATCTTATAATGCGGCAGGCAATGACGCGACCCATCCGGGGACGCGCGCGCCAGTTTCGACAGGGGGATCTCGATGCGTATCGTCATCACGGGAGGCGCCGGATTCCTCGGCAGCCGGCTTGCTCGCGCCATCCTCGAGCGGGGACGGCTCACCGATGCGCGGGGTGAAGCGCGCGCTATCGCGCACATCGTGCTGGTGGACGTCGCGCCGGCCTCGGTGGTCGACTCGCGCGTAACCAGCGTCACCGGCGACCTCGCCGATCCTGCCCTGATCGAACGCGTCGTCACGCCGGATACCGATTCGGTCTTCCACCTCGCGGCGGTCGTCAGCGGACAAGCCGAAGCCGAGTTCGACATCGGCATGCGCGTGAACCTGGATGCGACCCGAGCGTTGCTGGAACGCTGCCG
The DNA here is from genome assembly GCA_963726915.1 of uncultured beta proteobacterium. GTDB lineage: Bacteria > Pseudomonadota > Gammaproteobacteria > Burkholderiales > Casimicrobiaceae > PALSA-1003. The sequence continues at coordinate 2,469 of CAVSEA010000018.1, read as the reverse complement.
GAAATTGACGCGCCCGCCGAAGGTCGTGTTCACCAGCTCGCTCGCGGTATTCGGCGGCGCGCTGCCCGATCCCGTGCGCGACGACTCGCCCATCACGCCGCAGACGTCCTACGGCGCGCAAAAGGCCATGGGCGAGTTCATGGTCTACGACATGACGCGCAAGGGCTTCATCGACGGCCGCGCGCTGCGGCTGCCTACGGTCACCGTGCGCCCGGGCAAGCCCAACCGAGCAGCGTCGTCGTTCGCGAGCGGGATTATCCGCGAGCCGCTGTCCGGCGTCGACGCGGTGTGCCCGGTCGGGCCGACCGCGGCCATGTGGGTCATCTCGCCGCGCTCGGTGATCGCCAATTTGATCACCGGCCACGACGTCGCCGCGGGTGAATTCGCCAAAGCCGGCTTCGGGCACACGCGCTCGGTCAACGTGCCGGGGCTGCGCGTCGGTGTCGGGGAAATGACCGATGCATTGAAGCGCGTCGCGGGCGAAGCCGTGGCTGCACGCGTCAAATGGCAGCTCGACCCGGTGATCGACCGCATCGTGGCGACGTGGCCAGCGAATTTCGCGCCGGTGCTGGGACCGGCGCTGGGCATGCGCGGGGACAAGGACTTCGACGCGATCATCCGCCAGTACATCGAGGATGAGCGACCGAAGGCGGTTACTGCATGATCCCAACGACCAACGTCGCGGGTATCGCGCAGATCGTCGCGCGCAACATCGTGCCGCTGGTCGGCATCATCTTTTTCAATTGGTCGGCGTCGAACGTGCTCATCCTGTATTTCCTCGACACGCTGCTGTCCATGGCCGTGATCTTCGCCGGCCTCGCCAAAACCTTCGCGAAAACACCCCCGGACGGCGTGGTCGCGACGGTCAAGTCCGAGCTGACTTACGTCCTTAGCGCGGTCCTGGTGGCGGGCATCATCGGCTTGCCCATCGGCATGCCCGTCGGCATCGCGTTGGCGACGTCGGATTTTTCCTGGAGATTCGCGCTCTACGACGAGTCGCTACGCAACGGGCTGCTGGTGCAGATCGCGCTGTCGCTTTGGTCGTACATCGCGTTGCGACGTGCGCTCGCGACCTATTCGCCCGAGCAGCTCCAGCTCAAGCGCCGCTTCGCGTTCGTGTTCATGCGCTGGTTGGCGGTGCTGTTCGCCTGTTACACCGTGCTGGAATTCCTTGGCGGCGACTTGGCGGTCTACTTGCTGGTCGTGGTCTACATCGGAGCATCGATCTTCGCCGAAGTCGCGCCTGAGAAATTCCTCGAGGTGATGCCGGGCGGCGCCGACATGGCGAAGGAAAAGCCGGAGAGACCTGCGCCCAAGGGCGGCCCGCAAGTGGGCAAGAAGTCGCGTTAGCGGCTTGCGTCCAGTGCCGCCACGCCGGCATCGGCGTGGTGAGTCGCCAGCGCATCGCCTTCGACCGCCGCGGCGGCTTCGAGAAAGATCCGGGGATCTCCGGCTTCGAGACGACGCGCATCGGACAGTATCTGGCGAAAGCGACGGCCTCCAGGCTGCCCGTGATACAGCCCGAGCACGTGCCGCGCGATGCCACGCAAGCCAACGCCGCGGCGGAGTTGTCCTTCGGCGTACGGCACCAGCGCTTCGATGACATCTGCTCGAGTGCGCGAGCCAACTGAATCTCCGAAGCAGTACGCTTCAGCCTGCGCGAGCAGCCAAGGATCGTGGTACGCCGCGCGCCCGAGCATCACGCCATCGACGTGGACGATTTCGTCGGCGATCATCCTGTGCGTCGTGATGCCGCCGTTGATCACGACGGTCAGTGCCGGAAAGTCCCGCTTCAGCCGGTAGACGTAGTCGTACTTGAGCGGCGGGACTTCGCGATTCTGCTTGGGGGAGAGGCCCTTGAGCATGGCGTTGCGCGCGTGCACGAGGAACGCGGTCGCGCCAGCCTGCGCCACGGTGCCGACGAAATCGCGCACGAACGCATAATCCTCGATCGCATCGATGCCGACGCGATGCTTGACGGTGACGGGCAGCGTGACCGCGTCGCGCATCGCCTTCACGCAATCCGCCACCAGCGCGGGATCGGCCATAAGGCACGCGCCGAAGCTGCCGGTCTGCACGCGTTCCGAGGGACAGCCGACGTTGAGGTTGATCTCGTCGTAGCCCCACGCCTCGCCCAGCCGCGCACCGTGCGCCAGCGCGTACGGGTCGCTGCCGCCGAGCTGCAGCGCCAGCGGGTGTTCAGCCGGGTCGAAGTCGAGATGGCGCGGCACGTTGCCGAACTGCAGGGCGCCGGTGGTCACCATTTCCGTGTACAGGCGCGCGCGCGGGCTCACCAGGCGCAGGAAGTACCGACAGTGACGGTCGGTCCAGTCCATCATCGGCGCCACGCATAATCGATGCGACAAGTTATTCATTCGTTGGATGTTCTGACGCTCAGTCGGTCCAATAGACCATTGGATCGATCGATCATTTTACCTTCGGGCGAACACGACCCGCCGCGATGCTCAC
>CAVSEA010000017.1:0-53247 GCA_963726915.1 uncultured beta proteobacterium | reverse complement strand
ATTTTATCCTCAGACGAACACCGCCACCTTCGCCAGAGTGAGCGCAGGTACCCGCAAATTGCCGGTCGAATTCGCCGACGCGGCTTGTCGGCGCACACCTAGCCTACGATTTTGGCGGGTAGCCTCAGAATTTCAGCTCGCCCAGCGCCTGCACGAGCTTCGCCTTTTGCGCATCGTCGGTCATAGGATCGGTTTGCAGCCAATCGTGGCTGGAGAAACCGGGCTGCAGCGCGCGGATCTCCTCCGCCTCCCAAGCCGCGGCTGCTTTGTCGCCAGACATTACATGCACCGCCGCCATGTAGATGTGCGCCTCGAGGTTGACCGGATTGCGCGACAGCGCATGCTCGAGATTGACGCGGGCCTGCTCCAGGTCGCCGAGAAACATGTAGGCCCGTCCGAGAACTAGAAAGTAAAGATAGTTCGCCTGTGGGTTGAGGCGCATTGCGGTACGCAATAACCGCACGGTATCCACCGGACGCCCGACGTAAGTGTTGATGCCACCCATCAGCGCATAGCCATCAGCGAACGACGGGTAGAGCCGAATTGCGGTCTCCAGGTACTGCAGCGCCTGCTCGTGCTGGCGCCGTTCCATGTGCACGAAAGCCAGCGCCCAGTAAGTCTCCCGAATGTCCGGATTTATCTGGTACGCGGTCTGGGCCATCTCGAATGCGCGGTCGAGTGCAGCGGCGCCGTCGCTGGTCCACTGATTGCGGAAATCTGCGGCGTAAGTCAGTGCGAGCCCTGCGTATGCGCGGGCAAACGCTGCGTCGAGCGCGATGGCGCGCCAAAACATTTCGCGGGCGGTCTCGTTCTCCGCTCTTTGCCGGACAAGCAGCGCCGACTCCCCGCGCTGAAAATACTCATAGGCCTCCAGACTACGGGTGTAGCGCTGCGCCACCCGCCGCAATTCGGCCTCGCTTACCTTGGCCGGCAGAATCTGGAGAATCTTCGGACCAAGCTCCTCCTGAATCGCGAAAAAGCCGCTCAACGTGCGTTCGAAACGCTCGGACCACAACTGCTTCCCCGTCTCCGCGTCGGTAAGATGAACCTGCAACCGCAACCGCTCATCGACGCGCTGGACCGACCCGGAGACGAGATACTGGATTGATGGGGTCTTGGTCGATGTCCGGGCGTCCGCTTGTCCGCCAATGGACGCAACGTCGATGACCGAGAGCCCGGATACCTTTGAGAGGTCGGTCACGAGGTCCGCGGTAATGCCTTGTGCCAGCAGCACCGACTGTGGGTCGTTGCCCAGCGTCTCGAACGGCTTGATGGCGACAGTCGGCTGCGCTGTACGCGCCGCTTCGGTGCCCGCCGCCGATGCCTGGTCCGGCGGGCCGCCAGCCGTACGCTCGCCCTTGATCCACCAGACACCCGCTGCCGCAAGAAGCAGTGCGGCAACGCCCAGACCTGCTATCCATTGGGTGCGTCGCGCAGGTGCGGCGGGCAAGGCTCCGGCATTCTGCAGAATCGACACGGGGCCGATCTCCTCGGATCGAAGCACCGGGGCGATCAGTCGATAACCACCCTTCGAAATCGTCTGGATATACGCGGGCTTGTGCGGGACTTCGCCGAGCGCCTTGCGCAACTTGATAACGACTTGGGTGAGCGAGTCGTCGCCCACCACGACGCCGGACCAAACAGCCGAAAGCAGCTCTTCGCGGCTCACCACCTGCCCCGGCCGGTCCGCAAGATACACAAGAACTGACATGGCCTTGGGCTCGAGCTTCACGCTCCTGCCAGCGCTCGAGAGTTGATTCAGCGCAGGCTCGACCGTCCAGTCGCCGACTTGCACGCGCTGCTTGTCAGGCGCGGGAGATTCGGTGCGAACGGGCATGATTCGCGCTCGGGGCAACATCAATCCAACTCGCTGATTGTGCAGTGTTTCGCATTCTTCGCCGAATGTTAGCCGTTTCTTCGGGACTTATTTTCCCGGGCGTGTATTCAATGCTCATGCAATGGCAAGTCCATGACCGTTTGCCTATCAAGGAGCAGACATGAAACGAATTCTCATCAACATGGCGATCGTTCTTGCGCTAGGGCTGAGCTTGTCGCCATTGGCGGCGATGGCGCAGCAGAAATTCGTCGTCAAGCCACTGGCCGAAAAGACAGTCCCGGATCTGCCGACTGGACCGCTATTCTGGCGCATAGAAAACTTCTCTGCGCTTGCGTCGGCGCAGGCTGCAGCGGGCCGTTGGGCGTTGGTCGCCGAGTCGGCCGGCAAAATCTGGCTCTTTACACTCGGCCCGCCGGGTGGGTCGTCAGCGGGCGGCACTCTGGTTACGGAAGTTGGACCCATCTCGCGGATCGTTGCAACGAAGTATCTTCTTCGAATCAACGAGGGAAGCGGCCCACCGGGCAGCATCACACCCGCGCACACGCATCCGGGTTCTGAAGCATTCTACGTCGTCGCCGGCGAGACGAGCAGCCATACACCTTATGGGGTGAAGCGTATCGCGGCGGGCCAGTCGGAAACCGGTCATGGTGCAGATACGCCGATGCAGGTGTCGAGCAGCGGCGCAGCCGACCTGCTCTCGTTAGTGATGTTCGTGGTGGATGCCGACAAGCCGTTTTCGTCTCCAGCGCAGTTCCCTTAAGCCAACAGGAGAGTTAACTCAAGCTCGATGCATTGAAGGCCCATGTTCGGCAATGCTTGTCAGGTCGACCCCGATCAGGACAAGTAGTGCGCACCAACGACGTTTCAGACCTACCAGCCAACCAATGGGAGATCCACATGTTTGCCAAGCTGCTCGCTGCATTCCTTGCACTCGTAGTCACCGGCACGATCATCGCCCAGCAACCCGCTCCATCTCCGGCGATCAAGCGCACGCTTCTGCAAATGGTAGAAGTGCCCGGCTCAACTTACGAGGCGAACCTCGCCGTCTACGAGATCACAGCCGGCATGAACGGCGGTCGGCATACGCATCCGGGCCCGGAGACAGGCACGCTGATCGAGGGCGAGATGGTGTTGATGATCGAAGGCCAGCCGGACAGGACGGTGAAGGCCGGCGAGTCCTACCAGATCCCGGTGGGAATCGTGCATGACGTACGCGCCGTGGGCGGCCCCGCGAAAGGTGTGGCGGTCTACATCGTGCCAAAGGGGATGCCGCTTGCCACGCCCGCAAAGTAGCAGTGGTGGTACACCCGGCTGCGGCGGCTCGGGGTCACACGAGTTCCGACAGTCTGCGCGCCGCCGGCTTCAGTCCGACAACTTCGCTGATATTTACTGGCCGGTTAGCCGCGATGGACTGCACCGCGGCGATGCCGACCGCGATTGACGCCGCGCCCTGCTCATGGCCTGCCGTCCGCCCGAGCGGATCGGGCGGTGCGACCGGCCCGTAAAAATGTTCGTTGAGGATCCGGTCGGCCCCGCCGTGCGGCGCAAGGATCTCGTCCATCGGGACGAGATAGCTGTTGGCGAAATGCGGGAACACGCGAATCCATTCGCCTTCGGCCTCGGCGCCCGGCTTGTCTTCTTGTTGCCACTGCGTCGGCGCAACGCCGCGGTTAAGGTGCGTGCCCGTGAACTCGTGATATTCGATCCGGCCGCGATCGCCGTTGAACGTTACGCGCATGCCCTCGCGCGGGCTGTAGCAGACGAGCGAATACGTGAGCAACTGCCCGTCGCGGTAGCGGACATTGAGCGACATCTGGTCGGGAATCGAAATGCCGTCGCGAAACACGTTGCGGTCGCGTAGGTAGCCCGAGTCCACTTCGCCCGCCACGTAAAGCCGACGGAACGATTCGCTAGCCTCAAGATCGAGGCAGAACGGATCGTCCTTCGCCTCCGGCGCACCCGTGTAACGCGGATAGCGTGTCAGTTTTTCGTCGCCGCGCGCGATCGCGTTGGCGCGGCCGTAGTACACGAGATCGCCGTACGCGAACACCTGCTGCGGGATCGCATCGAGCCACCAGTTGACGAGGTCGAAGTGATGTGTCGCCTTGTGCACGAGTAACGTCCCCGAGTTCTCGATGTGCGCATGCCAGCGTCGGAAATAGTCGGCGCCGTGATTGGTATCGAGCAGATACTCGAGGTTGACTGAGTGGATTCGGCCGATCGTGCCCGCGAGGATCAGCTCCTTGACGCGCGTGCGGAACGGCGCCCAGCGGTAGTTGAACGCAACACGCAGCCGGCGCCCGCTCGAAGCCACGGCGGCCATGATTGCGCGGCACTTCTGCGCATCGGTCGTCATCGGCTTTTCGGTAACGACGTCGCAGCCGGCTTCGAGCGCGCGGACGATGTAGTCGGCGTGCGTCGAATCCATTGTGCACACGAAGACCTCGTCGGGCCGCTGCTCGGAGAGCATCTCCCCGAAGCGCTCCGCGGCGTATGCGGGAACCACGTGATAGCTCATGCGACCGGCGAGCAATTCGTTGTAGTAGGCCATGCGCGCCGGGCTGAGGTCGCAGATGGCAACGAGCTCGTTGCGCTCGGCGTATGTCGTGACCAGCGGCTCGATGAAGGAGAGCGCGCGGCCACCGGTGCCGACGAAGGCGTGTCTTTTTCTGGCAGGCATGTGGATGGATCGGACTCGAGATTCGGGGGAGAAGGCAATCAGCCACTTCGCGCATCGTAGACGCGCTTCGTGGCGCATTGTTCGTCATTGAGGATAGCCCGTTTCGTGCTGCGCCGACAGCGTTTGACACGCTCCGGCGGTGGCTCATAGAATCGTTGCGGTCGCGCGCGATGAATCCGCGTAGACTGCGAAGGCGCACGACAACCAAAGAGTGGCGGCGCATTCAGATTTTCACCGGCAGGTCGCTTCGAGAGCGCGCTTTTCGAGTGATCTGCCCGGAGGGTCCTCGCATGAAGCCAGTCTCACGCCGGCATTTCGTTGCCACCATTGCCAAGGTCGGCGCGGCCGCCGTCGCCGGTGCGCTGCCGTTCGGCTCTTCGCTCAGCCACGCGCAGACGCCGTTGCGACTGCGTTGCTTCTGGTGGGGCAACCCCGATCGCGACCGGCGGACCAAGGCCGCGCTCGAGGCCTATTCGAAGAAGAGCGGCACGCAGATCGCCGCCGAGTCGCTGGGGTGGGCGGACTACTGGACGAAGCTCGGCACGCAGACCGCCGGGGGCAACGCGCCCGACCTGATCCAAATGGACTACCGGTATCTCTTCGAATACGCGCTCCGTGGCACGCTGCTGCCGCTCGACAAACTGCTGCCGCTGCCCGACTTCAGCGCGCAGGAGAAGGACGGCGGGAAGGTTGAAGGCAAGCTCTACGGCGTCAACCTCGGCTCGAACTCCAAGGCGATGGTCTACGACACCGGGATGCTCGAGAAGGTCGGCATCAAGACGATGGATGTCAACTGGACCTGGGACGATTTCACGCGAATCGCCGCGGAAATCTCCAAGTTCAATCCCGGCAAATACTGGGGCGCGGGCGACAACAGCAGGCAGGAGCCCGGGTTCGAGCAATTTCTCAACGCGCAGGGCAAGTCTCTGTACACGCCCGAAGGCAAGGTCGCGTTCACGCGCGACGACGCCGCCGCATGGTTCGACCTATGGGACAAGCTGCGCCGCGCGGGCATCACGCCGCCGGCCGAAGTCGGCGCAATCAGCACCGGCAAGATCGAGGATTACGAACTCACGCGCGGCCTCGCCGCGATGAACTTCATCCACTCGAACCAGATCGTCGCGTTCCAGGCGCTCAACAAGAACAAGCTCGCGATCAGCCCGTTCCCGCGTGTGGGAAAGACCGGCTCGTCGGGCCACTATATCAAGCCGTCGCAGATGATGAGCGTGTCGGCGAAGTGCAAGGCGCCCGAAGAGGCCGCGAAAATCATCCAGTACATGGTCACCGATCCCGAGGGCGTGAAGATCCTGGGGATCGAGCGCGGCGTACCGTGCTCGGTTGCCGCGCGCGCCGTTCTCTCGCCGGAGCTTGACGCATTGGGCCGCATCCAGCTCGACTACATTGCGACGATGACGAAGCTCGCGGTGCCGCTGCCACCGCCGCCGCCCAAGGGCGCGGGCGAAGTCGAGAACCTGCTGCGCCGTGTCGGCGAAGCGGTCTCGTTCAACCGTCTGAGCATCAAGGATGGCGCCCAGCAGTTCTACACCGAGACCGAAGCCGTTCTCGCGCGGGCCTGAAGTTCCGCGCAGGCCCGACCCGAATTCCGTGCGAGTTGCCGTGACCGGCACGGCAATTCATCATGAGCTGAGGGGCCACCGCATTGACGGTCGCAACTTCGACGGCGACGAGCGTGCGCGAGCACGTCAGGGGCGTTCGCGCGCCGCGCTCCGCCGTGACCTGATCGGCTACGCGTTCCTCACGCCGTGGCTGATCGGCTTCCTGGTGTTCTCGCTGGGCCCGGTGTCGGCGTCGCTCTATCTCTCGTTCACCAAGTTCGACATGCTGAGTCCGGCGGCGTGGATCGGTCTCGACAACTACATCCGGATGTTCACCGCCGATCCGCGCTACTGGCAGGCGCTCAGGGTGACCTTCACCTATATGGCGCTCGAGGTGCCGCTCAAGCTCGCGTTTGCGCTCGCGGTGGCGATGCTGCTCGACAAGGGGATCCGCGGCGGGTCGCTGTACCGGTCGCTGTTCTACCTTCCATCGCTGCTCGGCGGGTCGGTGGCGATCGCCGTGCTGTGGCGACGCCTGTTCGAGGGCAACGGCACGCTCAACCAGATCCTGCTCTGGGCGTTCGGCTACCAGGGGCCGAGTTGGATCTCGAACCCCGACACGGCGATCTATACGCTGGTGCTGCTTGCGGTCTGGCAGTTCGGCTCGCCGATGATCATCTTTCTCGCAGGGCTCCGGCAGGTGCCGCAAGATTTGTACGAGGCGGCATCGATGGACGGCGCAAGCGCGTTCCGCAAGTTCTGGAAGATCACGCTGCCGATGCTCGCGCCTGTGATCTTCTTCAACATGGTCCTGCAGATCATCGAGGCGTTCAAGGCGTTCACGCCGGCGTTCGTAATATCGGGCGGCACCGGCGGCCCGGTCGACTCGACGCTGGTGTATACGCTGTACCTGTACCAGGAAGCGTTCCACTATTTCCGGATGGGCTACGCCTCGGCGATGGCGTGGATCCTGCTCCTCATCATTGGACTGTTCACGCGCATCAGCTTCCTGACTTCGAAATACTGGGTGCACTATGACGACTGAGGCGCGATGACCCGCGCGACGATCGGCGACCGGATCTCGACTCCGAAGCCGGCGCGTCCCGGACGCAGCCCGCTGCGCAGTGCGGCCGTCAGCACCATCAAGCACGCGCTCCTGATCTGCGCGACGCTGCTTATGCTCTATCCCTTGCTGTGGATGACCGCGTCGTCATTCAAGCCCGAGTCGATCATCTTCACCGATCTCTCGATCTGGCCGGCGTCGTTCGATTTCAGCAACTACATCAAGGGCTGGACGGCGCTCCAGGAGCCGTTCAGCGTCTACTTCCGCAACTCGACGATCGTGGCGATGCTGGTCGTCATCGCGAACACGATGTCGTGCTCGATCACCGCGTACGCGTTCGCTCGGCTCGAGTTCCGCGGTCGCAGGATCTGGTTCGCGATCATGCTGGGCACGCTGATGCTGCCGTATCACGTGACGCTGATTCCGCAATACGTTCTGTTCCTCAAGCTTGGCTGGATCGACACCTTCCTGCCGCTGATCGTGCCCAAGTTCATGGCGGCCGACGCGTTCTTCATCTTCCTCATGGTCCAGTTCTTCCGCGGCATTCCGCGCGAGCTCGACGAAAGCGCGGTGCTCGACGGCTGCAGCCCGTGGCGGATCTACTGGAAGATCATCCTGCCGCTGTCGCTGCCGGTGCTCGCGACGACGGCGATTTTCTCGTTCCTGTGGACGTGGAACGACTTCCTCGGTCCGCTCGTCTACCTCAACGACGCGGCGAACTACACGGTGCCGCTCGCGCTGCGCGCGTTTGTCGACGCCACCGGGCAGTCGGTGTGGGGTCAGCTCTTCGCGATGTCGGTGCTCGCGATCCTTCCGATCTTTCTCTTCTTTCTTTTCTTCCAGCGCCTGATCATCGAAGGCGTCGCGCATGCGGGGATGAAGCGATGACCTCTACGAATGGCACTCCGATCCGCATCGCGGCAATCGGGCTCAATCACAACCACATCTACGGCCAGACGCGCGCGATGCTTGAACGCCGGGGCGGAGCTGGTGGCGGTCTACGCACCCGAGGACGATCTCGTCGCGGCGTATCAGGCCGCGTTCCCGCAGGCGCGGCGCGTGGCCGATAAGCGCGCGATCCTCGACGATCCCTCGATCCACCTCGTGGTCAGTGCGACGATCCCCGACGTGCGCGCGGCGACGGCGATCGAGGTGATGCGCCACGACAAGGACGTGATGGTCGACAAGCCCGGCGTGATCACGCTCGACGAGCTCGCGCAGGTCCGTCGCGTGCAGGCCGAAACCGGGCGCATCTTCTCCGTGTGCTTTTCCGAGCGTTTCGAGAATCGCTCGACCGAAGCAGCGAGCCGGCTCGTCGCCGCTGGCGCGATCGGCCGTGTCGTGCAGACAGTGGGCCTCGGACCGCACGCGCTGCGCAACAATCCGCGGCCGGACTGGTTCTTCGAAAGGAAGCGCTACGGCGGCATCCTCTGCGACATCGCCGCGCACCAGTGTGACCAGTTCCTGCACTTCACCGGCTCGACGTCGGCAGAAGTCGTCGCCTCGCACATCGGCAATTTCGGCAATCCCGAAACGCCGGAACTCGAGGATTTCGGCGAAGTGATGCTGCGCGGTAACGGGGGCACGGGCTACATCCGCGTCGACTGGTTTACGCCGAAGGGGCTGGGTGTCTGGGGCGACGGCCGGCTCACGATCCTCGGTACCGAAGGCTACATCGAGCTGCGCAAGTACATCGATATCGCGGGGCGGCCGGGCGTCGATCACCTGTTCCTCGTCGACAACAACGGAATCCGGAGCATGGAATGCAAGGAAGAGATGTTGCCCTACGGTCCGCGGCTGATCCGCGATGTACTCGATCGCACCGAGACCGCGATGCCGCAGGCGCACTGCTTCCTCGCGACCGAACTGGCGCTCCAGGCCGAGGCGATGGCCACGCGCGTGGGGCCGCACGGACGATGATGCTCAAGGTCGCCGTCGTCGGGATGGGCATCGGCAAGAGTCATCTCGAGGCATATGCGAAGCTTGCCGATCGCTTCGAAATCGTCGCAGTCTGCGACCTCGATGTGGACAAGGCGCGCGCCGTGGCGGCGCAGTTCGGCATCGCCCGCGTGCACGCCACTGTGGACGACCTCCTCGCGCGCGAGCAGTTGGATGTGATCGACCTGTGCACGCCGCCCTTCACGCATCTCGCCCTGATCGAGCAGGCGCTAGCCGCCGGTATGCACGTGATCTGCGAGAAGCCCCTGGTCGGCTCGCTGGCAGACGCCGATGCGGTCGAGCGCGCTGCGCGCTCGGCGAAAGGGCGCGTATTCCCGATCTTCCAGTACCGCTTCGGTAACGGTCTCGCGAAGCTCAAGCATCTGCAGGCGAAGGGCTTTGCACACACGTCGTATCTTACGACGATCGAAACGTCCTGGCGGCGCGAGGCGAAGTACTACGCGGTTCCGTGGCGCGGCAAGTGGGCGACCGAATTGGGCGGCTGCTGCCTCACGCATGCACTGCACGCGCACGACATCCTGTGCTACGTGAACGGGCGCATCCGCACGGTGTTCGCACAGCTCGCGACGCGCGTCAACGACATCGAAGTCGAGGATTGCGCGGCGGTCTCGATCGCGATGGAGAACGGATCGGTGGCGACGCTCGCGGTCACGCTTGGCGCGGTAGATGAGATTTCCCGGCTGCGTTTCATGTTCTCGGATCTCACGATCGAGAGCGCCGGCACGAATCCCTATCGTCCCGGCAACGATCCGTGGATCTTCAAGGGTCGGACGGACGAGGTGAATGCTGCAGTGCAGGCGGCGCTCGCCGACTTCGTTCCGGGCGGCGAAGCGTTCGAAGGGCAGCTCGAGCAGATCCACGCCGCGATCGCGCGCGACGCGCCGTCACCAGTGTCGCTGGCCGACGCGCGCCAGTCGCTCGAGCTGATCACCGCGATCTATCACTCGGCCGCGACCGGCACGGCGGTCACGCTGCCGATTGCGAAGGATCATCCGCGCTACCAGAGCTGGGTCCCCGAAGCGGGAACGTTCGCGAGGGCAACGTTCGATGGCTGAGCTCACGCTGCGCGGCATCGTCAAGCGCTACGGTAACGTCGAGGTCGTTCACGGCGTCGATCTCGACATCGAAGACGGGGAATTCGTCGTGTTCGTGGGGCCGTCGGGATGCGGCAAGTCGACGATGCTGCGCATGATTGCCGGACTCGAGGAGATCAGCGAGGGCGAGCTGACGCTCGACGGCGAGAGGATGAACGAAGTGCCGGCGGCAAAGCGCCAGATCGCGATGGTGTTCCAGTCGTACGCGCTCTATCCGCACATGACGGTCTACAACAACCTCGCGTTCGGCCTGCAGACTGCGGGCGAGAATAAGGAGGTGATCGAAGAGCGTGTGCTGCGTGCGTCGCGGATGCTCAAGATCGAGCCGTACCTGAAGCGCAAGCCCAAGGCGCTGTCGGGCGGGCAGCGGCAGCGCGTCGCGATCGGCCGCGCGATCGTGCGCGAGCCGCGGCTCTTCCTGTTCGACGAGCCGCTGTCGAACCTCGATGCGGAGCTACGCGTGCAGATGCGCGTGGAGCTGTCGAAGCTGCATGCCGACCTCGGCGTCACCATGATCTACGTCACGCACGATCAGGTCGAGGCAATGACGATGGCCGACCGGATCGTCGTGCTGCGCGACGGGATCATCGAGCAGGCCGGATCGCCGCTCGATCTCTACAACCATCCGGCCAACCGCTTCGTCGCGGGCTTCATCGGGAGTCCCAAGATGAACTTCCTCGATGGCCGTGCGGCGCAACCGAGGGCGGACGGCGTCCTCGTCGAACTCGCGGGCGGGACCACTATCAAGTTGCCGATTGCTGCGTCCGCGATCGCGGACGGCGCGCCCGTGTGCATCGGTATCCGCCCCGAGCACGTTGAACTCGCCGACGGCGGCCTGCCGATGGCGGTCGTGCTGACCGAGCAGCTCGGGGGCAACACGCTGATCTACGGCTCACTCACTCCGCAGCAGCCTTTCGTGATTCAAGTCGTGGGGCAGAGCGTGATCAGGCGCGGGGATACGATCCACGTGAAGCTGCCGCCGGAACGTTGTCACGCGTTCGGCGCCGACAGCGTGGCCGTTACGGCGCAGCCGCGATAGCGCTATAAAATCGGCCGCGCGTCGTACTAGCGAAGTGTCGCGGCAATGCTTGTACGCAGATCCTGAGACTCACGCTGATCGTGTCGAGGAAATATACACATTCGAAATTTGCGAAGGCAACAGCATTGCTTGCCGGCCTGCCGGTCGAACAGTCAACCGGATGCCTGCCCAAATTACCGCTGCGCGGACAAGGGTTCACGCCACGCCCGCGGAGGTGGCTGCCGGTCCCATCGGCTTTGCCAGGATGCCTTTTGTCCAAACCAGAGTCGGTTCCGATAATGCTCGTCCCAGTACGGGCCGAGTGAGAACTCGATCGGCTTCAGGCCAAGATTCGGGCCGCCATTGACGATGGTCACTGCGCTCCCACTGAACGGATACGAAAGGAATCGCGTATACACCCAGCCGCGATCACGGCCGGCGATGACATCGCACCAACGCCAGTTGTCGATGCAACCCACTACCGTGACCGAAGTCCCGCTCAGGAGCGAGGTCACGGACGGGAAGATGCGATCCGGACCGGCGCGGACGTTGACCGAGCTCGTGGTAGTCGCCGTTTGTGCCGCCGCCAGCGGGATGAACGAAGCCAAGGTGAGCGCGAGCAGGAGTTGCAGGCGCGATCGCATTGTCATTTCAAGTCTCATGGAATTCCTGTCGATCCGAGGCAGACTTCGCTCGCGCGGCGCGCATCGCGAATCTGATTTGCGCACTCAGTTTCTCGCAGGGCGCACCAAGATGCAATCGACGGCATTCTCGACCAATTGGGGTAGCACCTTCGAGAAGTGCTTGAATCAGCCCGCTGCTGCCAACAGCCGGCGATTGACTCGCAGGACCGGACACCCAATACTCAACGTCGCTCGATTGCATCACCTATACGCCGCAACGACGGCGACCCAGAGGAGAACATCCATGAATGTGACGTCATTCGGCCGCGGCATCGCGCTCGGCCTTCTGCTTGCGGGCAGCGCAACCATTGCGACCAGCGCGCCCTACCTGCTCGTCAGCGGCCGTTGGGACAACACCGTCCTGGTGATCGATCTTGCCAAGGCGATGGAGCCGGCCAACGACGGGACGCAAAACGCGATCGTCAATCGTGTGCGCGTTACGGCCGACATTGCGCCGAATACACCTGCCAGTGGCCAGCCAGTGAACGTCGTGCTGTCACCCGACCGCCGCTTCGCCTACATCGTCAACCATTCCGGATCCGTGACGACGAAGGCCGCTGCGGATTTCCAGCACGGCCACGCGGGCACGGTCACCGTGCTCAACGTCGCAAAGGCGCTCGATCCGGCAAACAACATGACGCTCAACGCGGTCGAGACGATCATCCCGACCGGCAATTTCGGTCCGGTCGGACTCGCGGTCACTGCCGACGGGAAACACGCGCTGGTGTCGGGCTCGGAGGGCGACGGCCCCGAGGACGGCGGGCGCGTCATCACCGTCCTCGACCTCACGGCGCGCAAGGCGCTGCACCACATCGAACTCGCCTGGGGCAGCCCGGGTTCCCGTGTCCGCCCAATCCGATCCCGCACGCAGGGCCGAACCTCGCCTTCGGCTGCTTCACCGACACCAACGGGATCGTGATCAGCCCGCGTCACGGCGGCATCGCCTTCACCGCCAACGGCGGTACCCATGACGTTTCGGTGATCAACGTCGCCAAGGCGCTCGCCAACGCGCCGGGCGCGGAGCTCGGCCGCATTCCGGTAGGCACCGGGCCGTGGGGCATCGCGGTCAGCCCGGACGGCGCGTGGGTCGCGACCGCCAACCGCGAGAGCGCGCGCGTCGACGCCGAGGGCAACCACGTCTCGCTGATCAACGTCGACAAGGCGGTGGCCGGCGCCAAGGACGCCGAGGTCGCGCGGTTCATCGTCGGCACGAACAATCCTTCCACGGCGTCGCGGCCGTTCGGCGTTGCGTTCACGCCCGACGGCAAGACACTGCTGGTCAGCAACTTCCGCGCCAACAACGTCTCGTTCGTCGACGTTGAAAAGGCGCTCGCAGGTGGCCTGGGCGCCGAGGTCGCGCGCCTCGCGCTGGCAACCCCCGACGGCAGGCCGTCGCGCCCGCGCGGTATCGTGATCACGCCCGACGGCAAATACGCGGCGATCACCGGCGCTCCGCGCGGCACGCCGAACAGCGGTGTGCTGTGGGTGGTCGACATCGCCGAGCGCAAGGTGGTTGGCCGCGTCTCCGGTGTCGGCAACGAGACGTATCTGCTGGCTCTGCTGCCGTAGTACAGCGCGCTTGCTGCGTGTGCACGATGTGCACACGCAGCTTCGAATTTTGATTGACAGTTGATCGGCGCGCGCGCTTACTTGCGGCAACAAAAACCAAGTTTCCATCGAGGAGGAAAGACAATGCGCGCGCTGCGATTCCTTATGTTCGCCTTGGTTCTTGCGAGTGCCGGCCTTCCGGCATTGGCGCAGGAACCGATCTCGAATCTGCCCCGCAATCAGACACTGATCGTCGAGAACCCTGAAGGTACGATCAAGAACGCCGGCTGGTTCAACATCTGGGCCGTCAATGCGGGCGGCCAGTCCACCGGGCTGCACCAGCTCGCGATGGACACCTTCTGGTACATCGATCCGCAACGCGGTCTCGACGGCGTCTGGATGAATTCGCTCGCGTCCGACAAGCCGATCTACAACGCGGACTTCACCGAGATGACGGTGAAGCTGCGCCCCGGCATCTTCTGGAGCGACGGCGTCGAGTTCACCTCGGCCGACGTCGTCTTCACCACCGAGTTGCACATGAAAACCAACGGCATGCGCTGGAGCGCGCCGTTCCAGATCAACGTCGCGTCGGTGTCGGCGCCCGACCGCAACACCGTCGTGTTCAAGCTGAAGAAACCGAACTCGCGCTTCCATGCACTCTTCACCGTGCGCTGGAACGCGGTCTGGATGATGCCCAAGCACGTCTTCGAGAAGGTCGCCGAGCCGCTGAAATTCGACTTCAACAAGCCAATCTCGCTCGGCCCCTACGTGCTGCACAGCTACGACCCGAACGGCAAATGGTTCATCTGGCAGATGCGCGAGGACTGGCAGCGCACGACGCTCGGCCGCTACGGCAAGCCGGGCCCGAAATACGTGGCCTACGTGGACCCGGGCCCGCCCGACAAGCGCGTGATCGCACAGATGAACCACGAGCTCGACATCATTCACGACACGTCGGCGGAAGGCATGTTCACGCTGGCGAAGCAGTCGAAGACGTCGCGCGGTTGGTTCAAGGGCTTCCCGTACGCGCATCCCGATCCGACGCTGCCGTCCGTGATATTCAATACCAGAACCCGTTGTTCCAGGATCGTCGCGTGCGCTGGGCGCTCGCCCTGGTGATCGACATCAAGGCGGTGTCGATGGCGTCCTATCGCGGCGCCGCCACCATCTCGGCAATCGCGATCCCGCCAACCGGCACGCATACCGAGAGCTACCATGCTCCCATGGAGGCCTGGCTGAAGGCTTACGAGCTCGATACCGGCAAGCGCAAGATCAAGCCGTACAACCCGGAGGTCGGCAAGGAGATCGCCGAGATGCTGCGGCCCTCGCTCGGCGACCAGATCCCGAAGGATCCCAAGGAAATCGCGAAGTCCTTCGGTACGGGCTGGTGGAAGCCCAATCCGCAAGCCGCGACCGAATTGCTGCAAGCCGCCGGCTTCAGCAAGCGAGGCGGCGACTGGTACACGCCCGACGGCAAGGTCTTCACCGTGAAGATCGTGGTCGAAGGCGAGGCGCGGCCGGTGATGACGCGTGCCGGCTCGATGATCGCGCAGCAATGGCGCCAATTCGGCATCGACGCCAAGACCGACGTCGCGCAAGGCACCTTAAACGACCGCCGGGCGTCGGCGGATTTCGACACCATCATCTCGTGGAGCGTCGAGACCTGGGGTGGCCATCCGGACCTGTCGTTCTTTCTCGACAGCTGGCATTCGCAATTCGTGTCGGCGCCCGGCAAGCCGCAGACGCCGCGCAACTGGCAGCGCTGGTCCTCGCCCGCACTCGACAAGATCATCGAACAGATCCGCACGGTCGGCTTTGACGATCCGAAGAGCCTCGAACTGGGGCGCGAATACGTCAAGCTCATGGTGCAGGAAATGCCGATCATTCCGCTGATGGCCTACAACGTCTTTACGGTAATGGACGAGACGTACTGGACGGGCTACCCGAGCGCGGAATCCGACCCCTACACCGACCCAGTGCCGAATTGGGGAAACTCGCGGGCGATGATGGTCAAGCTCAAGCCTACGAAGCCGTAGTGAACCGCGGCGGAGACGGGCTCTCCGCCGTTTTCTTTGGTGAGTCAGATTCAGTGAGACCTGCGCGTCGATGAACGCCTACGCGATCTACGCGGGGAAGCGGCTGTTCCAGTTCGCGCTCGTCGTCTTCATCGGCATCAATCTGGCCTTCATCATCACGCATTCGACGCCGATCGATCCGGTCGAGCAGACGGTTGCGACGGCGACCGCCTTCGGCAGCACGAGCCCGGAAGCAGTCGAGATGATGCGGCAATCCTTGCGCGAACTCTACGGGCTCGGAGGCAGTCTGTGGAGCCAATACGCGGTGTTCTGGAAACGGATCGTGGTGGGCGATTTCGGCCCTTCGCTGTCGGCGTTCCCGACACCGGTCTCGGTCCTGATCAATCGCGCCTTGCCGTGGACGATCGGTCTCCTGACCGTCTCCACCATTCTGGCCTGGATGCTGGGCAATCTGTTGGGCGGACTTGCCGGCTATTACCGCAACAGCAAAATCCTGAAAATCGCCGGCATTGCCGCGATGGGCGTCCACCCTATTCCCTACTACATCGTGGCCTTCGTGCTGTTGATCGTGTTCGGTTATCTCTGGCCGGTGTTGCCGATCACCGGCGGCTCGCAGATGAACGTGCAATGGGGCTGGAATACGACATTCATCCTCAGCGTGCTGCGGCACTCGATCCTGCCCGTCATTTCACTGGTCCTGGTCGGCATCGGCGGCTGGTTCATGGGCATGCGCTCACTCGTCTCCAATGTCGTGACCGAGGATTACGTCACGTATGCGGAGCTGGCGGGCGTGAGCCGCCGGCGGATCCTCTTCGCTTATGTGATGCGCAATGCCCTGGTGCCGCAAGTGACCGGACTGGCGATGTCGCTCGGATCGATCTTCAATGGCGCGATCATCACCGAACAGGTCTTCGGCTATCCGGGCATCGGCACGTTGCTGATCTCCGCGGTGCACACCGGTGACTACAGCCTCGTCATCGGCATCGCGTCGGTCTCGATCATCGCGGTGTCGGTCTGTGTGCTGGCGATCGACCTCCTCTATCCGCTGCTCGATCCGCGCGTGAAGGTCAGTTGAGCATGTTTACCGTTGTCCGCGATCTCTTCCGTTACAACCGCGAATTCCGCATCGGTGCCGTGCTGACCGGATTCATCGTCAGCTTTGCAGCGCTTTCTTTCGTCTCGCCCTATCCACCGGAGGACGTCTGGGTTGTCCCACCGGATGTGCCACCGTCCCTGACCTACTGGTTCGGCACCACCTCGCGCGGCCAGGATGTGTTCTGGCAACTCACGTTCGCGATCCGCAACACCATGTTGTTCGGCTTCGCGGTCGCGATCCTGAGCCGGCTGATCTCGATCGGCATCGGGATGTGGTCGGGCTACAAGGGCGGCTTTGTCGACCGCGTACTGATGTCGATCAACGATACCTTCATCGTCATCCCGCTCTTCCCGCTGCTCGTGCTGTTCTACTTCGTGATGCGCGACAAGATGTCGTGGCCACTTCTCGCACTCGCCATGGCGTGCCTCGGCTGGTCCTACGACGCGCGCCTGATCCGCTCGATCGCGATGAGTCTGAAGAGCCGCGAGTTCACGCAGCAGAGCGTGTTCTCCGGCATGCGCACGTGGGAAATCGTGCTGCAGGAGCACCTGCCCTACGTCCTGCCGATCGTGTTCTACACCACGATGAACAACATGAACTGGTCGATCGGCCTCGAGGTGACCTTGTCGGTGCTGGGGTTTACCAATATCGACACGCCGACCATCGGCGTGATGATCTATTGGGCCAACCAGCACACCGCGATGGTCGCGGGAATCTGGTGGTGGATTTTCTTCCCCGTACTGTTCGTCATCATCTTGTTCATCGGGCTGTTCCTGCTCGCGATCTCGATGAACGAATATATCGACCCGCGCAGCCGGCTTGCCCGCATGGAAGGGATGCGCGAATGATCGCTACTGCACCAACCATTGCGACGGACACAAAGCTGGCATCGGAGCGCGTGCTTACGGTGCAGAACCTGCGTGCCTATTACCAGACCCGATACTTCGGCATCAGGCGCGAGGTCCGCGCCGTCGACGGCGTCAGCATGCATGTCGATCGCAACGAGATCTACGGGCTGGCAGGCGAATCGAGTTGCGGCAAGACCACGCTGATCAAGACCATCGTGCGCGCGATCCGTCCGCCGCTCAACGTCGTCGGCGGTTCGGTCACGTTCAATTTCGCCGGCCGTGACCAGGACATCTATGCGTTGAACCGGAGCGAACTCGAGAACATCCGCTGGCGGCATCTGTCGTACATCCTGCAAGGCTCGATGAACGTACTCAATCCGGTGCGACGAGTTCGGCATTCTTTCGTGGACTTCGCCTATCGCCACATCAAGAAACCGATGCCGGAGTTCCTGCAACTGATCGAGAGCCATCTGGACAGGCTGCGGCTTGCGCCGTCCGTACTTGATTCCTATCCGCACGAGTTGTCGGGCGGCATGCGGCAGCGCGTCACGATTGCGCTCGCAAGCGTTTGCCGCCCGGATTTCATCATCGCGGACGAGCCGACAACCGCGCTCGACGTGGTCGTGCAGAAGGATGTGCTCGGCATGCTGCGCGAGGTCCAGCGGGAAATCCGCTCCTCGATGATTCTGGTCACGCACGATATCGGCGTGCACGCCAACGTCACCGACCGGCTCGGCATCATGTATGCGGGGCGGCTGGTGGAAGAAGGCCGCACCGTCGATGTGATCCGCAATCCACGTCACCCCTACACGTCGCATCTCGTCACGAGTCTGCCGCGGATCGGTGACGTGACGCAGAAGCGGGGCCTCGACGGCGCGCCGCCCAATCTCGCCAATCCACCGCCCGGTTGCCGCTTCCACCCGCGCTGCCCGCTCGCGATGGCGACGTGCCGCGCCGAGCATCCGCCGATGGTCGATGTCGCGCCCGGCCACCGCGTCGCCTGCTGGGTGACGGCGCCACCCAAACAGCCGGTGGCTCATTGACAATGAGCGCTCCTGCTCGACGTCGATCACGTCGGCATGACCTATGGGCTCGGCGGACTTTTGCACCGCCGCACAGTGCGGGCGGTGGACGGCGTGAGCCTGCGGCTTGAAGCTGGCAGGCCGGAGATCCTCGCCATCATCGGCGAATCGGGCTCCGGCAAGACCACGCTCGCCCGCATGATCCTCAATTTGGCGAAGCCGACCGATGGGGTGATCCATTTCCTCGGCGCCGACGTGACGCGCATCCGCACGAATCGTGAGCGCATGGCTTTCATGCGGCAGGTTCAGCCAATCTTCCAGAATCCGTTCGAGGCTTTCAATCCGCTCAAATGCATCGACCGCTACCTGTTTGTCAGCGCCCGGCGTTTCGCCGGTGCGCACGGGCGCAGCGATATCGAGGCCAAGGCCGACAAGGCGCTGCATCAGGTCGGGCTGTCGCTAGCCGAAGTCAAAGGCCGCTTCCCGCATGAGTTGTCGGGCGGGCAATTGCAGCGGATCGCCATCGCGCGCGCGCTGATCTCGGCACCCTCGCTGATCGTCGCCGACGAGCCGGTCTCGATGGTGGATGCGTCGCTGCGAATGTCGATCGTCAACCTGTTCAAGGCATTGCGCGACGAGTTGAAGGTCTCGATCGTCTATATCACGCACGATCTTGCAACCGCCTATTACATCAGCGACCGCGTCCTGATCATGCAGCGCGGCAAAGCGGTGGAAAGCGGCAATGCGCGCGCGGTGCTCGACAACCCGCAGCATGCCTATACGATTCTTCTGAAGAACGCCGTTTTGTCACCGGACGACGCGGGCAAGCCCATGACGCCTGTCGACGCGGCACAACATTCGTCGGCAATCTGAATTTTCAACGTGGAGTGAGCAAAATGCGCAATGTGGAAGTCAGGCTGGACCGCGATTCCGTGATCGGCGCGACAGACCCGCGGCTGTTCGGAGCCTTCATCGAGCATCTCGGCCGTTGCGTCTATGGCGGCATCTACGAGCCCGGCCACCCGACGGCGGACAAGCAGGGATTCCGCAAAGATGTGCTCAAGTTGGTGCGCGAACTCGCGCCAACGATCATGCGCTATCCGGGCGGCAATTTCGTTTCGGGCTACAACTGGGAAGACGGCGTCGGCCCGGTGAAGGATCGGCCCGCGCGGCTCGACCTTGCCTGGATGTCGACCGAGCCCAACACCTTCGGCACGAACGAATTCGTCGATTGGTGCCGTGCCGCCGATATCGAGCCGATGCTGGCCGTCAATCTCGGCACGCGCGGTGGCGATGCGGCGCGCAACCTGGTCGAATATTGCAACCATCCAAAAGGCACGGCGCTCTCCGATCTCCGCCGCAAGCACGGCTACGGCAAACCGCACGACATCAAGTTCTGGTGCCTGGGCAACGAGATGGACGGCTGGTGGCAGATGGAGACCAAGACCGCGACCGAATACGGCCGCATCGCCACCGAGGCCGCCAAGATGATGAAGTGGATCGATCCCTCGATCGAGCTTGCGGCCTGCGGCTCATCGGGGCGCACCATGCCGACTTTCGGGGCGTGGGAAGACACCGTCCTCGAACACACCTTCGATCATGTCGAGTTCATTTCGCTGCACACCTATCTGAACAACTACGCCGACGACACGCCGGCCTTTCTGGCGAGCCCCGACCTGATGGACAACTTCATCGAGGAAGTGGTTGCCATTGCGGATGCGGTCGCGGCGCGGCGACGCTCGCCAAAGCGGATCATGCTGTCGTTCGACGAATGGAATGTCTGGTACCGCACGCGGCGCAACCGTCAGGAGCGTGTAAAGACGGGCTGGCCCGTCGCGCCCGAGATTCTTGAAGAGCACTACAACATGCAGGACGCGCTTACCTTCGGCGGCGCGTGCATCTCGCTGCTCAATCACGCCGATCGTGTGAAAGCCGCCTGCCTCGCCCAACTCGTCAACGTGATCGCGCCGATCATGACCGAAACGGGCGGCGCAGCGTGGCGGCAGACGATCTTCTATCCCTTCGCGGATTTCAGCAATCTGGGGCACGGCAACGTGCTGCGAGCGAGCGTGAATTCACCGACGTATGCGACCAGCTATCTCGATCCGCGCGGGACAGTCGAGACCCATTACCCGCTGCCTGCAGTGCCCTTTCTCAAGCTCTCCGCCGTGCATGACGACAAAGCCGGAACCTTGACTTTGTTCGCCCTCAACCGTCATCTCAAGGACGACATGACGATCGATTTCACCACCAAGGGTTTCTCGAAACTCGTCGTCGCCAAGGCACACCAATTGCACGACAAGGACTTGAAGGCGCTCAACACCGCGAAAAAACCGGACCGCATCAAGCCGCTGCCACTGCGCGACATCAGAATCCAGAATAGCGGCCTGCGCGCAACGCTGCGTCCGGCGTCATGGAACATCATCCAATTGAAAGTGGGGAAATGAATCGCATTGGTCCTACGGGACGCGTCGCCATCGTTCCCGGCAAAATTCGGGCGCTTGCCGCGGACGGTTGAGCCTGTGGGAAGTGCCGGCTACTCCGACAGCGTCTCGCCCGACCCGCCCATCTCCTTGGGCATGTCCTTCATCTTGGGGAGCCCGTCCTTGATGCGGAGAACGGTTTCGCCGTAGTGGACATGCACCTTCGGCTCGTGGCGGTAGGTCGGGATCGTGGCGGCGTACACATCGGTCATCCCGAACGACGGGTGATCCGCAAGCAGATGTCCACCGCAGATCTTGCAGAACTTGCGGTAGCTCGTTTCCGTCTTGTGGAAAACGCCGATACTGCCCTCACCCTTGGTGATCTTCACCTGCTCGGGTCTCCAGAGGCTGAACGCATTGACGGGTGCAGCCGACCAACTGCGGCATGACGCGCAATGACAAAAGCCCGCCGCGACCGGCTCGCCAGTGACGCTGAGCTCGACGGCGCCACAGAAACAGCTTCCCTTGTAAGTCTGGCTCATCTTCTCTCCTATGCATGGACAGGTATTTCGATCATTGGTGCCTGAGCAGGATCAGGCGCCAATATTCTTGCACGTTTTTTTGAGACTGAACCTCGGTGTCAACGTTGCCTCCGTAACTTCCTGTTCTCGCTGCGACGTATTCGGACTGGTCTCCGCTCTAACGCCCTAGAAGTTCGCCCAGCGCGACGTGTAGACGCATACCCGGCGTCATGCCGAGTGCGCGCGCTGCGGGATTGACGTAAGTGATCACGCCGTTGTCCCAGCTGTCGCGGGCATCACCGATTTTCGCCGAGGTGTGCGCAACAGTACCCGCGGGAATATTCTTCGCCTGCAGCATGTCGAGCGCGGCGATGCCGGCATTGTCCTTGCCGACTCCGGCGTCGTTGAAGAGCACTGCCGCAAGCGGCACTTCAAGCGCAAATTCCCCCGAACTCGTTCCGCCATGTGAGCCACAAACGACTATTGCACCTGCGTCCTCGGGCTCAATTCTGGTAATCGAGTCCACAAGAATGACGCGTCCGTTCTTGCCTCGGGCAACCTCTGTCTTCAGCATTTCTGTCCCCGTCCGACAATATGGCGGCCAACTTGCGCGCAATCGCCACGATGCTGCGCCTGGCCCTAGAATGAGCGTCCATTATGAGGCGTCCGTCCATGATCTCGAGCCTTACTCGAATCACCATCAAAGCTCGTCATCGCCCTCGCCGCGCTGGTACTGGCGGTCGCGGCCGGGTTCGCCGCGCAGGCCTTCTGGCGACTGCCCGACCTCGAACGTTGGCACACCGTACGCCTTGCAAGCGAGTTTCACGCAGGCGACGCAGCAGCGCCAACAACCTTCGATGCCTACCTCGTGCGCGAGGCTCAACTCTTCGCCGAGCTGCGCAGCCGCTTCTATTCTGGCGCTCCCGCGCGCGATGGGCCAAGCGTCGAACGCTACGTTCCGGGATCGCTGTCGGCGGAGATCGCGCTGAACGGGCCCGGCAACCATTCCGCGGATCGTCCGCCCGACGGCCCGGTGCGCGGTGCGGTGGTGCTGCTGCACGGATTGACGGACGCGCCGTACTCGCTGCACGCCGTAGGCGATCTGCTGCATGACCGCGGATTCCATGTGGTGGCGCTGCGGCTGCCCGGGCACGGCACGATTCCGGGCGCACTGGTCGACGCCACCTGGGAGGATTGGCTGGCCGCGGCCACGCTTGCGATCCGCCACGCCGCCGCCAAGGCGGGCCCCGGCCGGCCTCTCTACATCGCGGGTTACTCGACGGGCGCGCCCATCGCCCTGCTCTACGCGCTGCGCGCCCTCGACGACGCGACGCTGCCGGCGCCCACACGACTGCTCCTGTTCTCGCCGGCCATCGGGGTGTCCGAGTTCGCCGTGATGACCAACGTTGCCTCGCTCTTTGCGTTTGTACCGGGCCTTGAGAAGGCGCGTTGGCTCGACGTGCTGCCCGAATTCGATCCGTACAAGTACAACTCGTTTCCGGTGAACGCTGGCAACCAGGTCTGGCGCCTGACGCGCACGCTCGAGCGCGCGCTTGCCGATGGCGCGATCTCGGGAACGCTCGCCAGGCTGCCACCGATCATCGCGTTCCAGTCGCTGGTCGATTCGACCGTGCTTGCGGCGGACGTGGAAAGGCGCCTGTTCGAACGCCTTCCAGCGAACCGCGGCCACGAGCTGGTCGTCTTCGACGTCAATCGCACGAGTTATCTCGAACCGATGATCGCGCCGTTCCCGCGCCGGGCGTTCGAGGCGGCGACGTCGATACCGGCGCTGCCGTTCCGGCTCACCGTCGTCGGGAACCTCACCGCGACTGGACGCGAGGTGGCCGAACGCATTCGCGAGCCGGGCAGCCGTGACGCGCGTATCGTGCCGCTGGGACTCGCGTGGCCCGCCACCGTCTTTTCGCTCGGGCACATCGCGATTCCGATGCCCATCGACGATCCGCTGTACGGGCTCAACGCGCCGACCGACCGGTTCACCCTCGGCGCGCAGGTGCCGCGCGGCGAATCAGGCGGGCTCACATTTCCGCTCGGGATGTTTGCCCGCATCCGCAGCAATCCCTTCTTCCCTGTGATTGCCGCGCGCATCGACGCCGTCGTGACCGCCGACGCTAGCGCAGCTCGCTGATCGCGCAGTACGGAACCGCGCGACGCGATTTTTCGTTTCCCCGTCCCGTGCGGTCTGCTACGCCTGGCCGCGCAGGAACTTCGCCCCCTGGACGTGAAATTCCTTGACCGAGATCTTCTCGCTCAAGGTCTCCTGCCAATACGGCGGAATCTTGTCCTGAAAATTGGCCCAGTACTTGTGCTCGTAAGGCGGCATCCACCAGGTATCCAGTTCCGCGAGCGACATCTTGATGAAGCGGTTGTTCTGGAAGACCTCACGCGACGCGATCGACTTGCGCACCGGTGGCACCATGCGTTTGCCGGTATAGAGCATCAATGCGTCGCCCGAGCAGATGAACTTGATAAACTCCCATGCCGCATCTTTTTCCTTGCACGACGAAGTCATCAGCGGCCCTTCGGGATTGGCGATCATATAATTCCTGGGCCCGACCCGCGGACTGGGCGCACCCTGAATCGCATCTCCCAGCGCCGCAATCAGCGCCGGGCTTGCGTGTGGACCGTAGAACCACATGCCACATTTGCCCTTTTCCATCAGCGCATAGAGTTCACGATAGCCGTCGTTTACCGCTGAGGGTTGCGCGGCCTTGTCCTTGGTATACAAGCCGACCCATTTTTCGGTCACCGCGATCGCTGCGGGCGAGTCGAAATCGACGTTGCCCTTGTCGTCGGCGAACTTGACGCCGGCGGTGGCCCAGATCGGAAAAATGACCTGGATCGCCGACGCAGTCTGTCCGCGCATCGCCAGGCCATAGCGATCCGGCGGCTTGCTGATGGTCCTGGCCGCGTGGATGAATTCGTCGTAGGTCACCGGCACCTTCAGCTTCGCGTCGGCAAGCCAGTCGGCACGGTAGAACAGGAAGTACGGAATGCTGGTCTGGGGAACGTAGAGAAACGGCTGGCCCTTCTTCGAGCGCACTTGCTCCATCACGTTCGGAAAGAAATCCGGCGCCGCATCCCATTTCTTGAAGTAGTCCTCGATCGGATGCAGGATGCCGTTGTCGTAGTAGTCCTGTGCCCAGTACTGCACCATGTTCGCGACATCGGGCGCGGCACCCGCCGCGAACGAGGTCACCAGTTTCTTGCGCGACTCCATCACCGCCATCGTGGCGTCCACCTCGACCTCGATGAAGTTCTGCGACTTGTTGAACATCTCGACGGAATCCGTGGAGATCTTCTGGTGCACCGGGTTGTCCGCCCAGTTCCAGTAGGTCAGCTTGACCTTCTTGCGCACCGCCGGCGCCGACACGGCTTGTGCCGATGCCGCTGGCGCGCCTCCCAACAGCGGTGCACCCGCGGCGGCAAGGCCGGCCGCGCCGATGAGCTTGAGCGCCTTGCGGCGGGAGACACCCGCGCGCTTTCGCGGCGGTCCGGATTTCGCGTCGTGCATGTTTGATTCCTCCTATTGGATTACTGCACTCGTCGGCTCTCTTGTCGGCCGACTTGTTCGCCGCATTATCCCTTGACCGCACCCGCGGCCAGGCCACTCATGAGCATACGCTGGAACAGCAGAAAGATCAGCGCCACCGGCAGCGTGGTCAGGAGCGCGCCCGCTGCGCTGGTCCCCCAGACCGCGGGCTCGCCCGCCGCGAACAAACGCATCATCACCGGCAGCGTCTTCACGTTGTTTGTCGTCGTGAACAGAAACGCGAACAGGAAATTGTTCCAGGTCATGATGAATGCCAGCAGTCCGCCCGCGACCAATCCTGGAATCGACAGCGGCAGGACGATCCGCCAGAGCGCGCCCAGCCGACTGCAGCCGTCCACGCGTGCCGCATCGTCCAGATCGCGTGGCAACGTCGAAAAGTAGTTGATGAGCAGCAGCAGCACGAACGGCGCACTATGCGTCGCCTCGGCGAGGATCATGCCGAGGTGCGTGTTGATGAGGCCGTAGGTGCGAAAGATCACCAGCAGCGGCACGAGCAACACAACGCTGGGGATGGTGTAGGCAACCAGCATCGCGATCAACAGTGAGCTGCGTCCCCAGAATCGGAACCTTACGAACGCATAGGCGCCGAGGCTGGCGACCACCAGGGTCAGCACCATGTTGCCGGTCGCGATGATCGTGCTGTTGCGGAAGTAGAGCACAAATGGATTATTGGCGAACAGATCGACGTAGTTGTCGAGCGTCGGATGTGTTGGAAAATAAGCGACGCGCCGGTTACTCAGCGTTCCATAGTCCTTGACTTCCGGCGTGATCGACGCGATCACGATCCAGGCAAAGGGCGCCAGCGAATACACCAGGACAGCGGCCGCGCCCACGATGATCCAGAAACGCCTGGTCGCGCTCGGTCTTTTGTCGTTGGTCATCATGACGTCAGCACCTTGCGTGCAAGGTGCCGCACGTACAAGGCGGATGCTGCCACCAGCAGGATCGTCAGCACCACGGCCACCGCGGAGGCGTAGCCGATCTCGAACTGGTTGGTCAGCTTGAAGCTGTAGACGGCCGCCGTGTAATTGGCGAAACCCGGACCGCCCTGCGTGAGCACGAAGATCATGTCGATGTGATTGGACATCCAGATCAACCGCAGCAGCACGAGGAACAGAATCGAAGGCATCAGATGAGGGAGCGTGACATACCGGAAGCGCTGCCACGCACTGGCGCCGTCCACATTGGCGGCGTCGTAGAGCGCCTGCGGAATGGTTTGCAATGCAGCCAGCAGGATCAGCGCCATCAGCGGCTGCCCATACCAGACCATCGCGGCAACGGTGACCGCAAAGCTGCCCGTTGGATCGCTGAGCCAGGACACATAGCGATCCAGAATGCCGAGCCTGACCAGGATGTCGTTGATGGCGCCGAAATTGCCGTCGAACATGTACGCGAAGAGCAGCGCGACGACGGCGGGCGGCGTGATGTAGGGAATCATCATCGCCACGCGGACGAAGCCGCGGCCGCGGAACGTGAGATTGAGGAACAGGGCGATCGGCAGCGCAATCAGCAGCTCGCTTCCCACCACCGCCGCGTCCCAGCGCAATGTTCGCCACAGGCTGTCGATGAACACCGGATCGCCCGCCAGCCGAAAGAAATTGTCGATGCCGATGAACTTCGCACGGGCCAGGCGCAGCAGTGATGCATCCGTCATCGCCAGCCAGATGGCGTACAGGCTCGGGTAGACGCTGATCGCCAGCAGCAGGACGCCGATCGGTGCAATCAGCGCGTAAGGCAGCAGGTCGACACGACGCCTGCGGCGTCGCGATGGTTCCTGCATTGGGGGTAAGTCCGCCATGGTATTCATGACTATCGCACACCCGCCACCCGCCACAACACGTAAAGCTGCTTTACCGCTCGTGCAACACGATCCCGCCAATCTTCGTCGACACATCGACTCATGCCGAGCCGGCGAAAATGATGAATAATGGATGCAAGACGGAAGACGCAGAAATCCGCCAAATCCCGGAGGAACGACATGAGCATCAACGACGAAAAACCTGTCGAGCCGCGCCGGCGTGCGCTGCTGCAATCGACGCTCGCCGTGGCCGCTGCCTCAGCCACCGGCACCTTGTTTCGCACGCCCTCCGCCCGGGCGCAAAGCGGCTTCGACTGGAAGCGATTCAAGGGCGAGAAAATCGAGATCTCGCTGCAAAAAAGCCCCTTCCACGATGTCCTGCAGAAATACGAACCGGAGTTCACCGCACTCACGGGGATCGAAGTCGGGTCCGAACAGGTTCCGGAACAGCAATACCGCCAGAAACTCGCCATCGAATTTGCCTCGGGCAAGCCGAGCTTCGATGCCTGCTACGTCGCGCAGGCGACGCAGAAGCGGATGTTCGGCAAGGGCAAGTGGCTCGCCGATCTGCGTCCTTTGATCGCCGATACGTCGCTCACTTCACCGGATCTCGATTTCGCCGATTTTTCCAAGGCATCCATAGAAGCGGGAACGCAGGCCGACGGGCGCCTCGATACGCTGCCGATGACATTCCACTACAACATCCTCATGTACAACAAGGAGCTATTTCAGAAGAAGGGGATCGTCGTACCAACGTCATTCGCGGCGCTCATGGAAGCCGCAGCCAAGCTCAACGATCCGGCCAACGGCGTCAACGGCTTCATTGCGCGCGGGCTCAAGAACGCAAACACCCCGATCTGGACGAGCTTCATGCTCGGCTATGGCGTCGATTCGATCGGCAAGGACGGTCGGCTCAATACCGACGGACCGGAGGCAATCGCCGCCGCCGAGATCTATCAGAGACTGGTGCGGGACAATGGTCCGGCAGGCGTGGCCGGCTTCAACTGGAACGAGTGCCAGGGGCTGTACATGCAGGGCAAGGTCGCGATGTGGATCGACACATCGTCCGTGGGCGCGGTAACCGCCGACCCGTCGAAGTCTCGCATGGCGAGCAGCGCCGGCTTCGCCGTCATGACGCCGGGACCGAAGGTGCACCGGGCACCGGTGTTCGCGAGCGGCGTCGGCATCTCGGCGGCGAGCAAGAAGATCGGACCGGCGTGGTACTGGGTGCAGTGGGCAACCGGCAAGACGATGCAGGCGCGACAGGTCACCGGCGGCTACGGCGCCTCAGGACGCTCGTCGCCATTCGAAGCGGTCAAGAAGTCGACCGAGGCGAAGCTCAACGCCGAATGGCTCGACGCGGTCGTGAAGTCGACCGATATCGCGTACCCGGTTCTGCCGGATATCGTCGCCGGCAGCGAGTTCCGCGATGTCTACGGCATCGCGCTGACCAACATGCTGGCGCCAGGTTCCAATCCTGCTGCTGAACTGAAGAAGGCGACGGAAGCCTTCAAACCCATTCTCGAAAAGACCGAGAAGGCCTGACCCACCACGCCGCACAACTCGCTCGTTCCCGCGCCGTCGCGGGAACGGCCGGAAGACTGTCGACGGCGAACTGGTACAGAACGAAATCGGAAAGCGCTGACTTGACCATCGACTTGCTCATCGTCCTCGATATGCCGCAGTACAGCCGCGATCATCTGGCCGAGGCTTACACGGTCCACTACTGGCCCGACCCGGCGGACCACCCGCGCTTTCTCCAGAGTCCGCTCGCAAAAAAGATCCGCGCGGTGCAAACCAACGGCTCCTACGGACTCAAACGCCCGTACATCGAGGCGTTGCCGGCACTCGAAATCATTTGCGCCATCGGCGCCGGCTTCGAAGGCATCGACGTCGACGCAGCACGCGAACGCGGCATCGTCGTCACCAATGGCGCGGGGGCGAACGCCGCTTCGGTTGCCGAACAAGCCTGGGCGCTACTGCTGGCAACCGTCCGCCGCGTGCCATGGTGCGACCGCGCCGTGCGCGAAGGCCGATGGAATGAGGCGCGCAAGATCATGCCCTCCGTCACCGGCAAGAAACTCGGCATCTTCGGCCTCGGTCACGTCGGCATGCAGATGGCCAAACGTGGCGCACTCGGTTTTGACATGGAAGTTGGTTATTGCAACCGCAAGCCTCGAAGTGACGTGTCCTACCGCTTTTTCGAGCGCCTGCACGACCTTGCCGCATGGTGCGATGTGCTGATGGTCGCTGCGCCCGGCGGGCCCGAGACGCATCACGCGGTCAATCGCGACATCCTGCAAGCGCTGGGACCCGAGGGATTCCTGATCAACGTGGCGCGCGGCTCCCTGGTGGATTCCAACGCCCTTATCGAAGCGCTGCGCGACGAACGTATTGCTGGCGCGGGCCTCGATGTCATCGAAGGCGAGCCGGCGGTACCCGCAGGATTCCCCGATCTTCCCCGCTTGGTGCTGTCACCGCATGTCGCCGCGTACTCGCCCGAGGCGATCCGATCGATGATCCACAAGGTGCGCGCGAACCTCGACGCGCATTTCGCCGGGAAACCGGTGCTGTCCCCGATACCTGTTTAAGCACGATCGACTGGGAGAAGAAACGATGTCCGCAATACAAGGCGAGGGCGAGTATCGCTACGAAATCACCAACGACTGGGCGAAGGTGCCGGCCGGTATGGAATGGCGCGAAGTCGGTGCGATTGCGATCGACGACAAAGACAACGTCTACGTCTTCAACCGCGGGCCGCATCCGATGCTGGTGTTCGACCGCGGCGGGAATTTCCTGCGCTCGTGGGGCGAAGGTATTTACAAGCGGGCGCACGGTGCGCACTTCGCGCCCGACGGCACGCTCTACCTGACCGACGACGGCGACCATACGGTCCGGCAATGCACGACCGACGGCAAGGTGCTGATGACGATCGGCGTTCCCGGCCGGCCCACGCCGTACATGAGCCAGGAACCGTTCAATCGCTGCACGCACACGGCGCTATCGCCGCAGGGCGATCTCTACGTGTCCGACGGCTACGGGAATGCGCGCATCCACAAATATTCGCCGGGAGGAAAGCTCATGTTCTCGTGGGGCGGGCCCGGGACGGAGCCGGGGCAATTCAATTTGCCGCACAACATCTGCTGCGACGAGGACGGGTGGGTATATGTCGCGGACCGCGAAAGCCATCGCGTGCAAGTCTTCGATGGCAACGGCAAATACGAGACGCAGTGGAACAACCTGCACCGCCCAAGCGGCATCTACATGCCTCCGGGCAAGTGCCCGATCTGCTACATCGGCGAGTGCGGCCCGGTCATGGGCGTC
The DNA here is from genome assembly GCA_963726915.1 of uncultured beta proteobacterium. Lineage (GTDB taxonomy): Bacteria > Pseudomonadota > Gammaproteobacteria > Burkholderiales > Casimicrobiaceae > PALSA-1003. The sequence continues at coordinate 23,170 of CAVSEA010000017.1, read as the reverse complement.
AATCGATTGTCGCCAAATCTGGGGCCGCGGGTCAGCATCGTCGACAACGACGGCAAGCTGCTCGCGCGCTTCGGTGACGTCGCGGGTGCCGGGAACGAGCCGGGACAATTCATCTCGCCGCACGGCATCGCCGTGGATTCGCGCGGTGACGTGTATGTCGGCGAAGTATCAGCCACCGCCTGGCCGCAGCTCAAGCCGGATGTGCCCGTGCCTGTGCCGCTGCATTCGCTGCGCAAGATGACCAGGATTTCCGACAAGAAAGGTGTACATCATGGCTGAAACGCGTAGCAACCCGCCCGTCTGGTTCATCACCGGCTGCTCCACCGGATTCGGGCGTGCCCTGGCACAGCGTGTGCTGGAACGCGGCTGCCGCTGCGTGGTGACGGCGCGCGATGTCGCGCAGGTCGCGGACATCGTCAAGCGCCATCCGCAGACCTCGCTCGCCATTGCGCTGGACGTTACCGATGCCGACCAGCGCGAGCGCGCGGTCGCACAGGCGGAAAAGACCTTCGGCGCGATCGACGTACTCGTCAACAATGCCGGCTACGGCTATTCCGCCGCGGTCGAGGAAGGCGAAGAGGCGGTGGTCCGGGCCATGTTCGACACCAATTTCTTCGCACTCGCCGCGATGACGAAACGCGTGCTGCCAGGCATGCGCGCGCGGGGCAAGGGCCACGTGATCAACGTGTCGTCGATCGGCGGCCTGGTCGGCAATCCCGCGTCGGGCTATTACAACGCGACGAAGTTCGCCGTGGAAGGATTGTCGGAGGCGCTGGCAAAGGAGGTGGGTCCGCTGGGCATCCGGGTCACCTTGATCGAACCCGGTCCGTTTCGAACTGACTTCCAGGGGCGATCGATCAAATCGGTGGCCAAACCGATCGACGCCTACGCCGCGACGGCCGGCGCGCGGCGCGCGCAGCTCCGCGCGAGCAGTGGCAAGCAGGCAGGCGACCCCGTGCGCGCGGCGGACACCATCATCAAGGTCGTCGAGTCGGCCGATCCGCCGCTGCACCTGATCCTGGGCACGGTCGGTCTCGAGCGCGTGCGCGAGAAGCTGGACGGACTGCTCCGCAACATCCACGAATGGGAGGCGGTCACGCGGTCGACCGACTTTCCGAATCCCTGAAGTGCGTTCTGGTGCGGAAGGATGACGAGTCCCGAGTTCGTCGAACAGGCTCGACGCCGGGGCCCTTGCGCTATCCGCCGCGAATCTTCGCCATCGCCTGGCTGAATCCGTGGTGCAGCATTTCGGCGTCGCTCCAGTAGACGAGCAGCAACGCGCCCGCGTCCTTCCACTGCCGCGCCTGCTCGGCGCTGGCGACGAGCATCGAGCACGTCTTGCCGTATTTTTTCGCCGCCGCCAGGATGAGGTCCCGCTTTTCATCGAGTGCGCGTGCCTGGTCCGGCGTACCGAACACGCCCATGTCCTGCGCGAGATCCGCCGGCCCGAGCGTGAGCGCGTCGATGCCGTCCATCGCCGCAATCTCGTCGAGATGGTCGAAGGCGGCAGCGGTTTCGAACATCACGGTGACGAACACCTGCCGGTTGGCGAAGGCGCGACGCTCCGCGACGGTCCCCGTGGTCTCGAAGTCGGTCGCGGGTCCGAGCCCGCCGTTGCCGCGCAGACCTTGCGGCGCATAGCGCGATGCCGCGACGATCTCACGTGCGTGCGCTGCATTCTCGACCTGCGGACAATGCAGATTCCACACGCCGGCGTCGAGCAGCCGCGTGATCCACTCGCGATTCGCTTTGGGCGGCCGCACGGCAATCGGAAAGTCGATCGCGCGCGCCACCAGCGCCATGTCGGCAATGGTCTCCATCGACGGCGACGAATGCTCCATGTCGACGCGCGCGAAATCGAGGCCCGCTGCTTTGAGCAGCGGCAGGATCGCCGGATTGCGGATCATGTTGACCCACGTGCCGATCTGCAATTCGCCTCGCTCCACACCTGCCCGCATCGCATTCAGCCGTGTCACTTGATAGTCCTTGCCAATGGTATGCCGGCGCCAAAATGGCGCCGACGATCTGCCGAACTTCAGGCGTCCAGCGTAATATCATGCCCACACCCACGGCATAGTGGGAGCCGCCATCCGCAATGGAAGCAGGAGGAGCACGTGAAAGTCAATGAAATCGTGTCATCAATGCAGCGACGTCGCCGAATTGTCGCGATGCTGGCGTCGCTGGTCGCGCTGTTCGTCGGTGCACCCGGCGCCGTCGAAGCACAATCTGCGTACCCGAGCCGCACGATCCGCATCGTCGCGCCATTCGCACCCGGCGGCGCGTCCGATATCCTGTCGCGTCTCATCGCGAAAGAACTGTCGGAGCGCTGGAAGCAGCCGGTCATCGTGGAAAACAAACCGGGTGCGGGCGGCACCATCGGCGCCGACTTCGTGGCCAAAGCGCCGCCCGACGGCTACACGTTGTTGCTGGCCGACACTTCGGTCGTGACGACTTTTCCGTCGCTCTACCCCAACCTCCCGTACGCGGCGAAGGACCTGACGCCGGTCGCCAACATCGCGACGTTCGGCCTCATGATGGTCGTGCCCGTCAACTCGAAGTTCAACTCGCTCGGCGAGATCGTCGCCGCGGACAAGGCGGCACCGGGCAAGCTCAACATGGCCTCGCCGGGCAGCGGCTCGTCAAATCATTTGACGCTGGAAAAATTCAACGCGACCGCGGGCACGAAGCTGGTGCACATTCCGTACAAGGGCGCGGGACCCGCGATCAACGATGTCGTCGCCGGACAAGTCGACATGACGTTCGCGAGCGGTGCAGCGTCGAGACCGCTGATCGACGGCGGCAAGGTCAAGGCCATCGCGGTCACTTCCAGTAAACGCAATCCGCTGTTACCGCAAGTGCCCACCATCGCCGAGTCCGGTTTCGCAGGCTTCGAGTCGATATCGGGCCAAGGCTTGTTCGCTCCTGCGGGAACGCCGCGCGACATCGTGAACAAGCTCAACGCCGAGGTTACCGCGATCATCGCAATGCCTGAGTTGAAGGAGCGTTGGACGGGCATGGGCATCGATCGCTCGGACAACTCGCCCGAGCAATTCGCCACATGGCTCTCGCGCGAGTCCGATGGCTGGGCGACGCTGATCCGCACGTTGGGAATCAAGCCGGAATGAAGCAACCGCAGGGGACGCGTACGGCACCAGTCCGCACGGCGAACCCTGCCTCGATGGTGCAGCGCGTCGGCGACTTGGCGTGGGCAGGCCAGCATGCGCAGGCCATCGAACTGGCCACGACAGCGCTGGCCGCGACCCGTTTGAGCGTCGCTGGCCGACTCGACCTGCTCGACCTGCGTGCCGAAAGCTTCATCGCGCAGGGCGACCTGGACCACGCCGGCCGACGACGCCGCCGCGATGGTCGGCCTCGCCAAGACCACCAGGACAGCGGCACCAAGGCGCAAGCACTGAATCGGCATGCCGTTGTGCAAACGCGCAAAGGTGAATTCAAGGCTGCCATCGGCACGGCGCCGCCGCGTTGAAGGCCGCGCGGCAGAGCAAGCAAACGACGCTCGAAGCCATGAGCCTTGTTTCGCCTCGCCGAAGCACAGTTTCGTGGCGCGTCAGGCGAAGACGCCGTCAAGAACGCATCCAAAGCGGCCAAGCTTTACCAGACGCTGGACCAGACGGCCGACCAGGGTCGCGCACTCTGGGCCGTCTCCGCGGCGCAGAGTCGCCTGGGCAACGCCGCCGAGGCCAACCGGGCGGCCGGCGACGCGCTGGCGCTGTGTCGAAGCGGCGGCGATCTGTACGGCGTGGGCAATGCGCTCAACATGCTTACCTTCAACGAGCCCGACCGCGGCACCAGTCTCAAGCTGCTGAACCAGGCACTGGCAGCCTTCGAGGCCGCGGGTTATGCCGAACGTCAGGCCATGGTGACCAACAACCTTGGCAATGCATACCGCGGCCTTGGGTTGTACCGGCGAGCCCGCCGCCTGCATCTCAAGGCCGGTGACATCAACCGGCGTTCCGGCGGACACGCCGCACTCGCCGGTATCGCATGGCAGTTGGCATTCGAGGATCTCGAAATGGGGCATCTGGACGCTGCCCGCGCCAACCTCGCCCAAACGGCAGCGCTGTTGAGCAAGTCCAACGAAGACCAGCGCTGGGCCGTACTCTCGCCAATGTTGGAAGGCTTGCTCGAGATGCGAGAAAGCGATACGCCGGCCGCCCTGAGACTCTACAAACGCGCGCTGGCGGAAAGCCGCAAGCAGGGCCGCGTCAATGCGGAAATGAACGTATCTGCTGCTCTGGGGGAGGTTCATCTGGCCGCCGGAAACCCTGGCGCTGCGTTGGCCGCCACGCGTCGGGCCACGGCGATGCATCGTGCCCACAAATTGGAAGCACTCGAAGGCCTGGATCAGCCGCTGGTCTGGTGGCGGCACAGCCAAGCCCTGCAGGCCAACAAGCAGGCGCCGGCAGCGCGCGAGGCGCTCGAAATGGCGTACGAGTTCATGCTGAAGGGCATCGCCGGACTCAGCGACGAAGGCCTGCGCCGCAATTATCTGAACAAGGTCGAAACGCATCGCGAAATCGTCGCAGCTTGGCTCAAGGATGCGCGGAAGCGCCGCCTATCACTGGACCGGCGTGCCGCCCACCTGGCAGGTGAGGCGAATCTGCGCGAGCCCTTCGAACGGCTGGTGGACACAGGATTGCGTCTGAATGAACTGCGCAGCGCCGCAGAACTGCACGAATTCCTGATCGACGAAGCCACCGAGCTCTCCGGTGCCGAGCGCGTGTTGCTGGTGCTGGAGACGCCGCAGGGAATGCAACTCGCAGGTTCGCTCGTGCCGCGCGGCGAGGACGCGCAAAAATTGTTGAAGGCAACCACGCCCGCGCTGCTTGAGGTCCGGCGCACACGCGCCGCGAGCCTCACGCACGAGCCCACCAGCGCAAGCGAACTGGAGCAGTGCTCGCGCATCATCGCGCCGCTGATCGCGCAGCGGGAGCTGCTGGGCTACCTGTACGCGGACCTCGACGGCGCATTCGGGCGTTTTCGCGACTCCGATCGCGACCTGCTCGGCATGCTCGCAAGCCAGGCCGCTGTGGCGCTGGACAACGCGCAGTGGTCGCAGAGCCTCGAGCAAAAGGTCGCACAGCGCACCGAAGAGCTGCAGGCGTCCAACGCCATGATCGAACAGCGTGCGAACGAGCTCGCCATCATCAACAGCATTCAGCAGGGGATGGCGGCGGAGCTCGACTTTCAGGCCATCGTCGATCTGGTCGGCGACAAGTTGCGCGAGGTGTTCAATACGGGCGACATCACCATCGGCTGGAGGGATGCCCGCTTCCCGGATCCCCCTCTAATGCACAGGCTGTACGAATACCAGCATGGCACGAGACTGCACCTACCTCCCGTGCGCGTGAACCCTGACGGCCCGATGTCGAAAGCCTTCGACGCCAGGCAGTCCGTGGTCGCGAACACGCGGGTGGAAATGAAGGCCTGGGGCTTGCGGGATATCGAAGGCAAGCAGCCCGCCCTGTCGACGGCCCTGGTTCCTATCTATGCCGGCGAGCGTACGCTCGGTGCGATCGGCATGAATAGCAGCGCACGCGAGAACGCCTTCGGCGAGGCCGAGGTGCGCCTGCTCACGACGGTCGCGGCGAGCATGGGTGTTGCGATGGAGAACGCCCGCCTGTTCGACGAGACGCAGCGGCTCCTGAAAGAGACCGAAGCGCGCAATACCGAGCTGGCGGTGATCAACAACATCCAGGACGGCATGGGCAAGGAGCTCAATTTCCAGGCCATCATCGATCTGGTCGGCGACACGCTGCGCGATCTGTTCGGCTCCAGCATGGGCATCTTCTGGCTGGACGAGCCGGCTGGGCTGATTCATTTCCCCTATGCCTACGAGCACGGCCAGCGACTCCAGATAGCGCCGCTGGCACTGGCAGCCATCGCGACCGGCCGGCGCTGGTTCAACGACATTGTCGCGCGCAAGACGGTGCTCTGGCACAACCGGGACGAGTACCGGGCCTTGGAGCTCTTCCTGGTCGAAGGCACCGACATGAGCCGGTCGGGCATATTCGCCCCAATCTTTGCCGGCGACCGGTTGCTGGGGATGCTCGACCTCGAGAACCACGACGCCGACAACGCCTACGATGATGCCGATGTGCGCCTGCTGTCCACCATAGCGGCCAGCATGGGCGTGGCGCTGGAGAACGCGCGGCTGTTTGACGAGACCCAGCGCTTGTTCAAGGAGAGCGAGCAACGTACGCGCGAGACCAGCGAAGCGCTGGAGCGGCAAACCGCGACAGCGGAGATTCTGAAGGTCATCGCGAGCTCGCCCTCCGACGTACAACCGGTGCTCGACGCGATCGTTGAGAGCGCAAAGCGACTAATTGGCGGCTTCTCGGCGACTGTGACCCAGGTCGACGGCGAGCTGCTGCAACTTTCCGCATTCACGGCCACGGGTGCCGCCGGCGCCGCGGCATTGCGAGAGATCTACCCAATCCAAGTGTCACAGAACCAAATTGTGCGCCAGATATTAACCGGCGTGCCGGTCCAGATCGACGACGTCGAGAAGTACGCCGAAGCATTCCCTGCATGGCGCGAGGTCGCGCGAACCAGGGGCTATCGCAGCATGCTCAACGTCCCGATGATCCGAGACGGGATTGCGATTGGCATCATCAGCGTCACCCGCACCGATGCCGGATCATTCCCTGCGCACCAGATGGAGCTGCTCGAAACCTTCGCCGACCAGGCCGTGATCGCGATCGAGAACGTGCGGCTGTTCAACGAAACCAGGGAAGCGCTCGAACGGCAGACGGCGACGGCCGAGGTCCTGAAAGTTATCAGCGGTTCGCCGAGCGATGTGCAGCCCGTATTCGACGCCATCGCGCGAAATTCGGTCACTCTCTGCGGCAGTTTGTTCGCGAACGTATTCCGGTTCGACGGCGAACTGCTGCACTGGGTTTCCAGCGATCAGTACGCTTCCATTGCCGCAGAGATCTTGCGGAGTACCTATCCGGCACGCCCGAGTCTTTCGCAGGTATCGGGCCGAGTCATACTCACCAATGCGGTCGTGCGCATGGAGGATGCGTTTGCCGATGCGGACTATGACCATCGCTTTGCCAGTGCCGGAGGTTGGCGGCGCATGCTGGGCGTGCCGATGCTGCTCGAGGGCAATCCGATTGGTGTGATCGTCGTGGGATGGGCCGAGAGCGGACCGATCGCCAAAGCTCAGGAGGAATTGCTCAAGACCTTCGCCGACCAGGCCGTGATCGCGATCGAGAACGTGCGCCTCTTCAACGAGACCAAGGAGGCGCTCGAGCAGCAGACAGCCACGGCCGAGGTGCTCGAGGTCATCAGCAGCTCGGTGGCCGACGCGCAGCCGGTGTTCGAGAAAATCCTCCATAGTTGTCAGCGGCTGTTCGCGGGGCACGAACTGGGAACGGTGCTGATCGGCGACGACGGCCAGCTGCACGAGGCGGCCTCGCTGGGGCCCGGTGGAGAGATCCGCCGGGGGACGCTCGTACGGCCGTATGCCGGCAGCGCCACCGAGCATGCCGTTCAAGAGCGGCGCGTGCTGCACTACCCTGATGTCGCAGCCGCTGCCGATATGCCCGAATCGCTTCGCGATATGTGCGAGCGCCTGAGCATCCGTTCCTTGCTGCTGGCGCCCATGCTCTGGGAGGCTCGTGGGGTTGGAGCGATCACCGTCGGCCGGTCTGCTCCGATCGCCTTCACCGAAAAGGAAATGACGCTGCTGAAAACCTTCGCCGATCAGGCGGTGATCGCGATCCAGAATGCGCGCCTGTTCAACGAGACCAAGGAAGCGCTCGAGCAGCAGACGGCCACGGCTGACGTATTGAAGGTGATCAGCGAATCACCAACTGACGTGCAACCGGTATTCGAAGCCATCGCCGAGCGCGCGAAGACGCTTTGTTGCGCTCAGATCAGCGGCGTGGCGCGTTTCGATGGTGAGTGGGTGCACCTGGTGGCGTATCACGGGGTATCGCCTGAAGCCGACGACGCCATGCGCGCAGTGTTTCCTGTGCGAATCGACAGTACGACGGTCAGTGCGCGTGCAATTCGGGCACGCGCGCCAGCGCAGATTGTCGACGTACTGACCGATCCGGACTATGGCGCGAAGGAGGCGGCCCGGCTTGCCGGATTTCGCGCCAATATGGCAGTGCCGATGCTGCGTGAGGGCCAGGTTATCGGCGCGATCAACGTCTGCCGTGCCGAGGTCGGGCCGTTCCCTGAAAAGCAGGTCCAGTTGCTGCAGACCTTCGCCGACCAGGCCGTGATAGCCATCGAAAACGTGCGGCTATTCAACGAGACGCAGGAAGCCCTCGAACAGCAGACAGCGACGGCGGAGGTGCTTCGCGTCATCAGCAGTTCACCCACCGATCTCGATCCCGTTTACCGGACGATCCTCGAGAGCATGACGCGGTTGTGCGAGTCGCAGATCGGCGCGCTCTTCCTGTTCGACGGGGAGCGCCTCCACGCGGCCGCGACCCACGGCATGACGGCCGAATTCGCCAGCCTCCTCCAAAGCGCACGCCCCAAACCCAGTCACGAAACGACGACCAGGCTGGCAGCGCTGGAGCGGCGCATGGTTCACGTGGCCGACTTGCTCTCGGATGCAACGTTCTCGCCGACGCCGCGCGACCTCTATGAGCGCGAGAACGTCCGCACCGTTCTGTCGGTTCCGATGCTAAGGGAGAGCAAGCTCATCGGCGTCATCACGACCTGGCGCCGGGAGGTACGGCCGTTCGACGATCGCCAGATCGGCCTGGTTCGCACCTTCGCTGACCAGGCGGTCATCGCGATCGAGAATGTTCGCCTGTTCAAGGAAACGCAGGAAGCGCTTAGCCACCAGACGGCCACCGCCGACATTCTGCGCGTGATCAGCAGTTCGCCGACGGATGTGCAGCCGGTGTTCGACGCAATCGTCGGTACGGCCTTGCGCCTGCTGTCGTGTGATTTCACTGCGCTCTTGCGTCGCGACAGAAACACCTTTTCGCCCGCGGCGTCGGCCAGACCTGACGGCCTGACCGTCGATCTGGGGCCGTCGGAGGTGCCCATCGATCCCAACACCAACTTCCCGTCGCGGGTCCTCGCGGGCAAGACGATGCTGCACATTCCGGACTGGTCGGTCATCGACCTTCCCGAACACGAGCGGCGTATCCATGAGCTGACCCGGATCAATTCATCGCTGATGTTGCCGCTCTTGCGCAAAGACGAATGCATTGGTGTTCTGGTGTTAGCGCGCGAGACCGCGGGTGCCTTTACCGAAAAGGAGATCGCGCTGGCGGAGTCCTTCGTGGACCAGGCCGTCATCGCCATCGAGAACGTGCGGCTGTTCAACGAGACCAAGGAAGCGCTCGAGCGGCAGACCGCGACATCCGAGGTTCTCGAAACCATTTCCGGCGCGCAAACCGACGCTTCTCCTGTATTCGAAACAATCGCGCGCAACGCGCACCGACTCAGTGGCGCCGTGCTGTGTAACGTCCTGCGCTACGACGGGAGCCTGCTGCACATCGCCGCCTGCTCCGGCTTCTCGCCAGAGGATGAGCAACAGCTGCGCAATCGCTATCCCGTGGCGCCGGGGGATGCCTCCGTCATGTCGGGCAGAGTCATTCTCAGCGGCAGGGTCGAGCAGATCGACGACGCGCTGCGCGATCCGTTGTACGACCAGGAGCATGCGGCGACCCTTGGCTTGCGACGACTGCTCGGCGTGCCGATGCTTCGCGACGGCGCCGTGCTAGGAGTCATTGTCCTTGCATGGCGCGAGCCGGGACAGACGCCGGCGGCCCTGATGGATCTGCTCAAGACCTTCGCGGATCAGGCGGTCATCGCGATCCAGAATGCCCGGCTGTTCAACGAAACCAAGGAGGCGCTCGAGCGGCAGACGGCGACGACCGAAGTGCTGAAGGTGATCAGTGAATCTCCGACTGACGTGCAACCGGTATTCGACATCATCGCCGAGCGCGCCACTCGCCTCACCGCCGCCGGGTACGGCTGGGTGTTCCGGTTCGACGGCGAGTTGATTCATGTCGCGAGTTCTTTCGGTGTCAACAACCGGGGACTGCAGGTTGCGCAGGCGTCCTTTCCGATGCGGGTGGACGGCGGCTCCAGCCTCACGGCGCGGGCGATTCGTACCGGAAAGGTGGTCAATGCCGCCGACGTCATGAGTCTACCCGACGCGGACTACGAACCGAACCTCAAGCGCGCGGCCGAGGTGGGCGGGTATCGCAGTTGCTTGAGTGTCCCGATGTTGCGGGACCAGCAGATCGTTGGCGCAATCACGGTGAATCGCGCCGAACCCGGGCTTTTCGCGGACAAGGAAGTCGACCTGTTACGGACATTTGCCAGCCAGGCGGTGATCGCCGTCGAAAACGTGCGGCTGTTCAACGAAACCAAGGAGGCGCTGGAGCGGCAGACCGCGACCGCCGAAATCCTGAAGGTCATCAGCGAATCGCAGACCGATGTACAGCCCGTGTTCGACATTATCGCCGAGCGGGCCGCGCGCTTGTGCGACTCCAGCCAGAGCTTCGTTTTCACGTTCGACGGCGAATGGATCAATGTTGGAAGCTGCTTTGGGACCAATCCCGGAAGATTGAAAGCCATCTCCGCGTATTTTCCAATGCGACCAGACGTCCACTCCGTGGTTGGCCAGACGGTCATAAGCGGTGGCGTCGTCCATTGTGACGATGTACTCGCCGATCCTGAATACCTGCTGACGGAAACCGCTACGGAGGAGAGCTTTCACGGCGTTTTGGGCGTCCCGATGCTGCGCGAGGGTCAGATCGTCGGCGCGATTACGGTTGCCCATGCCGAAATTGGTCGCTTCACGGACACAGAGGCAAATCTGCTGCAGACCTTCGCCGATCAGGCGGTGATCGCGATCGAGAACGTGCGGCTGTTCAACGAGACCAAGAATGCTCTGGCCAAAGTCGAAGAACGTACGCGCGAGCTGACCGAGTCGCTGGACTACCAGACCGCGATCAGCGAAGTGCTGCGATGCATCAGCGAGTCGCCAACCGACGTGGCACCTGTCTTCAAAGCGATCCTAGAGTCCGCGACGCGGCTATTCAGCGCCCCTATGGCGGCCGCCTTCCGCTACGACGGCAAGTTGGTGCATGTAGTCGCGACACGCAACTGGTCGCCCGAGGCAGTCGAGGACGCCCGCCGATTCTATCCGGCGCCGCCCAGCCCGAAGATGATGAGTGGGCGTGTCGTGCTCTCGGGCACCTTGGAAACGGTGGAGGACACGCTGCTCGACGCGGACTACGACCAGACCCAGGCCCGCCTCGGTCACTGGCGCCGAATGCTCGGGGCGCCGCTGTTGAAGGACGGCCATGCCGTTGGCGCGATCGTCGTCGCGTGGCCAGACCCAGGCCAGACCCCGCAGCGGCAGATCGACCTATTGAAGACCTTCGCGGGCCAAGCGGTGATCGCCATCGAAAACGTGCGCCTGATCAGCGAGACGAAGGAAGCGCTCGAGCAGCAGACCGCCACCGCCGAAGTCCTGCAGGTGATCGGCAGCTCGGTCGCCGACACGGCGCCGGTGTTCGACAAGATACTCGACAGTTGCCAACACCTTTTCGCCACCGATCAGCTCGGCATCTTCCTCGCCGCCGACGATGGTCAGGTACATGTCGGCGCGTGGCGCGGCTCGGCACTTGAGGCGATTGCAAGCACCTTCCCCAAGCCGCTCGAACAAACCATGACGGCGCAGGTGATACGCGAACGTCGAACGTTGCACATTCCCGACACGTCGGCGCTGCCCGCCGATGCGCCGGCTGCGGTCCGTGGCGTGATCGCGCTTAGCGGCCACGCCGCGGTGGCGTGGGCGCCGATGCTGTGGGAGAACCGAGGCGTAGGTTCGATATGCGTGTTGCGCCAGCCGCCCAAAGCCTTCACGGACAAGGAACTGGCGCTGCTCAAGACCTTCGGCGATCAGGCCGTGATCGCGATCCAGAACGCGCGCATGTTCAACGAGACACAGGAAGCACTCGAGCAGCAGAAGGCCGCTGCCGAGATCCTTAGCGTCATCAGCAGTTCGGTGGCTGACACCAAGCCGGTGTTCGACAAGATCCTCGAAAGCTGCAAGCACCTCTTCGGCAGCGACGAGATGGACATCCTTCTGGTGGACGAAAAGGGGCAATTGCAGATCGCAGCCTATATCGGAAAAGTGCACGACGCGGTCGCGGCCACCTTCCCGGCGCCGGTGGAATTGACGCCGGCCGGCCGCGCGATCCGGGAGCGGCGTGTCGTGCACTATCCGGATATTGCGCACGGCAAGGACGTGCCGAACGTCGTGCGCCGGGTGTCGAAGATCGCGGGCTACCAGTCGATGGCGTTCGCACCAATGTTGTGGGAGGACCGTGGCATCGGCGCCGTCGGCGTGGCCCGCGCGCGTGGCGCGTTCAACGTGAAGGAACTGGCGATGCTGCAGACCTTTGCCGACCAGGCCGTGATCGCGATCCAGAATTCCAGACTGTTCAAGCAGGCACAGGAAGCGCGCGCCGCCGCCGAGGCGGCGAATGAGGCCAAGAGCTCTTTCCTGGCGACAATGAGCCACGAGATCCGCACGCCGATGAACGCCGTGATCGGCATGAGCGGACTGCTGCTCGATACCAAACTCGACACCGAGCAGCACGACTACGTCGCCACCATCCGCGAATCCGGCGACACGCTCCTGACGATCATCAACGACATCCTCGACTTCTCGAAGATCGAAGCCGGGCGCATGGACATCGAAGCGCAGCCCTTCGACCTGCGCGAATGCGTCGAATCCGCACTCGACCTGGTCACCGCGCGAGCTGTCGAGAAGCATCTCGACACCGCCTACGTGTTCGAAGGCGACGTTCCCATCGCGATCGTTGGTGACGTGACCCGACTGCGCCAGATCATGCTCAATCTGCTCGCCAATGCGGTGAAATTCACCGAGCACGGCGAAGTGGTGCTTTCGGTGACCTCGACACCGATCGCGAACGGCCAGGCGGAATTGACGTTCGCCGTACGCGATACTGGAATAGGCTTGTCGGCCGAAGGCATGAGCCGGTTGTTCCAGTCGTTCTCGCAGGCCGACTCGTCCACGACCCGCAAGTACGGAGGCACGGGTCTGGGCCTCGCAATCAGCAAGCGCCTTGCCGAGTTGATGGGCGGTCGCATGTGGGCCGAAAGCGAGGGGCCAGGCAAAGGATCGACATTCCTGTTCACCATCAATGTGCCGACCGCTGAAATCGCGCCCACGCGACAGCGCGATTTCATCGGCGTGCAGCCGGCGCTCGAGGGCAAACGCCTGCTGGTCGTCGACGACAACGCGACCAACCGGCGCGTGCTAGCCCTGCAGACGGCCAAGTGGGGCATGCAGTCGCGCGCCACCGAGTCGCCGAATGAAGCGCTGCGCTGGATCACGCAGGGCGATCCGTTCGACCTTGCGATTCTCGACATGCACATGCCGGAGATGGACGGCCTGGAGCTTGCGCGACGGATCCGAAAAGCGCATGCCGGCTTGCCGCTGGTGCTGTTCAGCTCGCTCGGCCGACGCGAGGCCGGCGACAACGACAAGCTGTTCAATGCTTATCTGAGCAAGCCGATCCACCAGTCGCACCTATACGACACCCTGGTCAGCCTGCTGGCGCAGGATGCCGTGCCCAAGGCTGCGGCGACAACTGCCGCCAAGGGGAGGCTGGACCCGGAGATGGCGACGCGGCATCCGCTGCGCATCCTGCTCGCCGAGGACAACGTCGTGAATCAGAAACTCGCGCTACGGCTCCTCCAGCAAATGGGCTACCGCGCCGATCTGGCGTCGAATGGCATCGAAGCCATCGAATCGGTGCAGCGGCAGACCTATGACGTAGTGCTGATGGATGTGCAGATGCCGGAGATGGACGGCATGGATGCGTCACGCCGGATCTGCGCGCAATGGGCACCGAACGAGCGGCCGCGCATCGTGGCAATGACGGCCAACGCCATGCAGGGTGACCGCGATATGTGCCTGGCCGCAGGCATGGACGATTACGTGACCAAACCGATCCGCGTCGAGCAGCTCGTCGAGGCGCTGAACCAGGTACCTGCCCGCAAGGACCGATGATGAGTACACCGACGATCGATCGCGCGACCTTCGACGCGCTCAAGGACACGACTGGCGCCGAGTTCGCACTGGAGCTGGTGGATACGTTTCTCGAAGAAGCGCCGACCATGTTGAACGATCTGCGCGAGGCGCTGGCGGCGCAGGATGCCGACAAATTTCGCCGGGCCGCGCATTCGTTGAAGTCCAACTGCAACACCTTCGGTGCGCTCACCTTGGGGGCAATGGCCCGCGAACTGGAGCTTACCGACGTGTCGAAAGTGAAGGCAAGCGGCGCGCAGCCACTGGCCGCGCTGACTGACGAATATTCGCGCGTCGCGGCGGCGTTGACCGAATTGCGCCATGCGTGAACATCGCGGCGGAGCGGCCAGACTGCTGGTCGTCGACGACAACAAGGTCAACCGGCTGTTGCTCACGCGCAGCCTGGAATTGCAGGGCCACAGCGTCGCGTCGGCCGAGAACGGCCGAGTGGCATTGGAAATGCTTCGGCGCGATGGCTTCGATCTGCTGCTGCTCGATATGGAGATGCCGGAAATGGACGGCTTCCAGGTGCTCGAACAACTGGTCAACGATCGCAAGCTGCGCGACCTGCCCGTCATCGTCACCTCGTCGCTGGAAGGCATCGCCAACGTGGTTCGCTGCATCGAACTCGGCGCTGAGGACTACCTCGCCAAGCCGGTCAATCCGGTGCTGCTGAAGGCACGTATCGGGGCGAGCCTCGAGAAGAAGCGCCTGCGAGATCAGCAGAAGGAACTGATGCGCCGCTTCGCGACGCCGGAGGTGGCGCAGGACCTGCAAGACTCAGGATTCGCGCTGGGCGGCAAGCTCGTGCACGCGTCGGTGATGTTCTCCGACATCCGCGGCTTTGCTTCGCTTGCGGAATCGCAATCGCCCGAGGAGACCTTCGAACTCCTCAACACCTACTACGCGCTGATGTTCGACGCGATCAGCAGCCACGGCGGCGTGGTCACATTGATGATGGGTGACGGGCTGATGTCAGTCTTCGGCGCGCCGGTCTCGCTCCCGGACCATTGCGAGAGCGCGGTGCGCGCAGCGCAGGAGATGGTCGAGTTGATCAGTCTGTTCAACCTGGAGCGGCAGGCCACGGCCAAGCCGATGATCAAAATCGGCGTCGGCATCGCCTCCGGCGAGATGGTGGCCGGATATAGCGGTACCAACGAGCGTGCGACTTATACGTGCATCGGCGACATCGTCAATATCGCAGCGCGGCTCGAGACGCACACCAAGGTCGCGCAATGCACGATCCTGATCGACGCGACCACACGCTCTGCCTTGGGCGAACACTTCACCATCGAACCGCTGGGCCCCGTTCCGATCAAGGGCAAGGCGGCCGCGGTGGAGGTATTTTCGGTCGAGCCGGGGACGAACGGCTAGTTGCGCGCCGATCAAGGGCCCAAGTCAGCGGCCGCCTGTCACTGTTGGCTTGCGTGTCTCTGCACCGACTCGGGTTACCACGGCGTTCTCGCCGCGGCTCGCATCAGGGCAGCTTGTGTCGACGGGTTTGACCTGTCGTACATTTGCCGTCGAGTCTTTCGGTCGTGCCTGTCGCTGCGCGACCAGCGCCGCTCCACACCGCGCATCGGCGTCGTCGGGGAGCACCGCCAACACCTCGGCGAACGCAAGTCCTGCTTCGGGCAGGCGATCGACCTCCAGGTTCAGGTGTCCGAGGTTGCGCCAGAGAAGTGGGTCACCCGGTGACAGCCGCGCGGCTTTTGTGGCCGCATCGAGCGCGTCACCGTATTGCAGCAGTTTTGCAAACCCGATGCTGAGTTCGTACCACGCGGCTGCATTGTCCGGCTCACGCCGCGTCCACTCGGTAGCGTTGAGCACGAGCAGGTTCCATTTGCCGTCGCTTTTCAGTTGCTTCACCGTGGTTCCGAACGCCGCTTCCGGGCCATTGCTATTGCCGGCAGTCGCACTCTTTGCAACTACCTGCTCGCTCCGAGACGCGGTCGGCGCCGCGGGCCGATCAGGAGGCTTCGCCGCGACAGACGCTGTCGGCAGTCGAACCGGTTCGCTCTTCTCCGGCAAAACCATCACGTACACGACGACGACCGCGGATACGAGCGCCGCGACCGCCCCCGCCGAATACAGAACCTTCGATTTGACATCGCGCGTACGGACACCGACAAACTTGGTCGATACGATTTCCTCGCGTGGATCCGACTCGCCCTTTCGGCCAGTCTCGACGCGCTTCGAGCCTGCCCCGCGTGCCTGAATCTGCGATCGTTCACCCAGCTTGTGCTGCATTTGCAGGGCCGCCGCACGAGTGCGCAGATAAGCAGCCACGACCAAAGAGGGATCATCACTGCCCTGTTCCGTCGCGCGGCGCCAGAGTGCCTGGTCGACATGCCCTTTCTGGTATTCCTTAGCCGCCCTTGCGAGGAACTCGTCGGAAGTCGTAATTTGAACGTCGCGTTGCGCTTTCGTGTCGCCAGCGGATGGGTCGCCCTCGACGCGAGCAGCAGCGCCACTACCGGTCGGGGCCCCTAAAGGCTCGAGTGCCAATGCTTTGCTGAGGAGCGGCTTGTCATCCATCATCCGGACGATGCAAGCGCCGTGCCAATTGACTTGACGTAAACCTGTCGTCGTCTACAGTCGCGGCAGCAGAGGCGCTGGACTTCGGATGCTGTTGACGCGGCAGGGAGGTGCCAACGATTTCTTCGCGTCTACAACTGCATCAGCGCCTTTGCGTAGGCCGGCGCGGTGGGCTCGTGCATGAAATAGACGTAGATATTGCGCCACGAGGTGGCTTCGAGCTTGCGCGCCCACGCCTTGAGCTCGGCATCGGAGTACGTCTCGAGCCGTAGTCGGACATAGCCCCATGGGCCGGTCTCGATCAAGGGTGGCGGCGCGTTATCTTCGCGCTCTGACAAGCATAGTGCCGCGCCGGCGGCTTTGAGCGCGTCGTACACGTCGTCGGCAAACCAGGTATCGCTGCGAAACTCGAAGGATGCGCCGTGGTCTTTGGGAAGCAAGGCGAGGAACCCTTCGAGACGCGGCAGATCCTTTTTCAGGTTCGGCGGCAATTGGAACAACACCGGACCTCGCTTGGAACCGAGTGCGGCCAGGTTCTTGTAGAGGTAGCCCAAGGGTTCGGCCGCCGTTTCGACCTTGAGGCGCGACATGTGGGTGATCCGCTGCGATGCCTTGATCGCGAACCGGAAACCCTCGGGCGCCGTGCGTGCCCAGTTTTCCAGCACCTCGGTCTTGGGCATGCGGTAGAACGTGTTGTTGATCTCGACCGTCGGCAAGCGCTCGGAGTAGAAGGCCAGCATCGCTTCCGGCTTGATGTCTTCCGGATAGAAATGCCCTTTCCATTCCTTGAAGGAATAGCCGCTCGCTCCTGCCAGAAGCCTCGAAGTCGCCATGTTGCTGGTCCTCGCTTTCTGTGCGATCGGGTTGACCGTTACCGCATGTTACGTCGCGTCGCTAGAATCCGGGTATGGGCAAAGCTAGCCTGACCGAATACTCCGCCAAGCGGACCTTCGCGGCCACCCCCGAGCCACCGCCATCCGTTCCCGCAACAGGGGGTGGGCCGCTGCTGTTCGTCGTTCAGCAGCATTCGGCCACGCGATTGCACTACGATTTTCGCCTCGAATGCGACGGCGTCCTCAAGTCGTGGGCGGTGCCCAAGGGACCTTCGCTCGATCGTGCCGAAAAGCGCCTTGCCGTGCATGTCGAGGATCACCCGTATGACTATGCCTCGTTCGAAGGCGTGATTCCAGCCGGGCAATATGGCGCGGGCGAAGTGATCGTCTGGGACTGCGGTGTCTATTCGCCCGATGAAGGGGGGGCGACCTGGTTCCACAATCGCGCACAGGCTGAGCGCGAAGTCCGCGACGGCCTCGCAAAGGGCAAGCTGAGCTTTCTGCTGCGCGGTGAGAAGCTGAAAGGCTCTTTCGCGTTGGTGCGCACCAAGGAAAAAAACCAGTGGCTGATGATCAAGCACAAGGACCGCTTCGCGCTACCCACAGACATCACGGCACAGAACCACTCTGTTCTATCGGGCAAGACGGTCGGCGAGCTCAAGTTCCTCCCTGTGCAGCGCATCCCTGCGGCACAACTCGCTCCGGCAGGCAAGGTCGTCCCGATACCCGCCACCTTCGCCCCAATGCTTGCCGAAATCGGCGACGCCCCGTTCAACCGCGCGGACTGGATGTGGGAACCGAAACTCGACGGCTACCGCGTGATCGCCTTCATCGATGAGCATGGCGTCAAGCTGCGTTCGCGAAAAGGCCTCGAGCTTGCGGACAAATTTCCGGGACTGGTTGCCGAGTTGAGCCAACAGGCTGCGGGAAGCATGATCCTGGACGGCGAACTCGTGGCGTTCGGCGCGACCGGCAAGCCGTCATTCGCGGCGCTCCAGGATCGCGCACAACTGAAGACCGCGCGCGAGATCGCCGCGGCCGACCAGAATGTGCCCGTGGTTTACTGTTGCTTCGACCTGCTGTATTTCGCGGGAATCGATCTGCGCAAGTCGACGTACAGCGATCGGCGCCGCTATCTTGCGCAGTGCCTGCTCCCGTCTCCGCTCGTGCAACTCGTGCATGCCGCGGAAGACGGAGTCGAGTTGAATGCGGCCGCGCTCGCCAGCGGCTTCGAGGGGGTGATCGGCAAACGCAAGGCAAGCCGCTACGAGGCGGGCCGGCGTTCGACGTCGTGGCTGAAGGTCAAGCCGACGCACAGCGCGGATTTTGTCATCGGCGGCTACACGAAGGGAAATGGCTCGCGGGCGCCCCTCGGCGCCATCCTGGTCGGCTATTGGGATAAAGACAGCTTGCGCTATGCCTCGCACGTCGGCTCCGGCTTCGACGAACGGGCGTTGGTGCAAGTGAAGGATCGGCTCAAACCGCTGCACCGCAGCAGTTGCCCGTTCGCGGAGGAGCCGGAACTCAACGGGCCGACGACCTGGGTCGAGCCGGCAACCGTCGCCGAAGTGAGTTTCCAGAGCTGGACCGACGACGACCACCTGCGCGCACCGGTATTCCTGCGGCTGCGCGATGACGTCGACGCGCAATCCGTGCGCCGCGCCGCGCCCAGCGGCGTATCAGTGCGCCATCCAGCGCCCGCCGCACCGATCGACGATGTCGTGGCGCAACTCGAGAGCGCGAAGACGACGTTCACTCTTGCCGTCGGGTCGCACCGCATCCGCCTCACGCACCTGGATCGCGTGTACTGGCCCGCCGACCCGGCGCGGAACCTGGCGGCGCTCACCAAGCGCGACCTCCTGATCTACCTGGCGCAGATTTCGCCGTACATGCTCCCGCATCTCGCCGATCGCCCGCTGACGATGATTCGCATGCCGGAAGGCATCCGTGGCCAGCGGTTTTTCCAGAAGCACTGGGAACAGGAGCGGCCGGCGTTCGTCGAGAGCATTACGGTCTACTCCGGCCACAAGGACGAGCGTCACGAGTACCTTGTGTGCAACAGCCTGCCGACGCTGCTGTGGCTCGGCCAGTCCGGCACGCTCGAGTTCCACGTCTGGCATTCGCGGGCTAAACCGGGACCGGACGCGGTATCGAAAAGCACCGACTACGCGACCTCGCTCGAGTCGCTGGAGGCCTCGGTGCTCAACTATCCGGACTACGTGCTGTTCGACATCGATCCCTACATCTATTCCGGCAAGGAAGCCCCCGGGGCGGAACCCGAGCTCAACACGACTGCCTTCGAGAAGGGCAAGGAAGTCGCGTTCTGGCTGCGCGAACTCCTCCAGAGCATGTCGCTGGAGGCCATCGTCAAGACCTCGGGCAAGACCGGCCTGCACGTGTTCGTCCCGATCCGGCGCACCCTCGATTTCGACGCCGCCCGGCATGTTTCGGAGCTGGTCGGCCGGCATCTGATGCGCCTGCACCCCAAGGACATCACCCTGGAGTGGAGCATCCCGAAGCGGACAGGCAAAATATTCATGGATTACAATATGAACGTCCGCGGCAAGACGCTCAACGTTGCCTATTCGCCCCGGGGCGAGCCCGGGGCACCGGTGTCGATGCCGCTGACGTGGGAAGAGCTCGCCGGCGCGCACCCGCTCGACTTCACGATCACGAACGCGCCGCAGCGACTGGCCCAACTGGGCGATCGCTGGCAAGATGCCCTGGAGCGCAAGCAGAGCCTCGAGAAGGCCCTTGGGCAGGCCAAGGCCTACGAGGCGTTGAAAAGCGTCTCCGCAGGAGCGCAATGGAGGTGAAGCATGGCTGCACGATCGATTGCAAGTTTGACCGTCTCGTTCGGGTTGGTGTCGATCCCGGTGAAGCTCTATTCGGCCACCGAAGCGAGCCGTGCGGTCTCCTTCAACATGCTGCACAAGACGTGCGGCTCGCGGCTCAAGCAGCAGTACCTCTGCATCAAGGAAGAGGTGCCCGTTCCCCGCGAAGACATCGTCAAGGGGTATGAATTCGCGAAGGACCAGTACGTGATCTTCACGCCCGAAGAGCTGAAGGCGATGGAGGAAGCCGGCACCCACATGGCCGAGATCACGGAATTCGTGCCGCTCGAAGCGGTCGACCCGGTGTATTTCGACAAGGCCTATTACCTCGCTCCCGACAAGGGCGGTGCGAAGCCATACGCGTTGCTGGCCGCCGCATTGCGCGAGTCGAACCGCTGCGCACTTGGTCGCTGGGCTGCGCGCGGCAAGCAATACATCGTGATGATCCGCCCGGTCGAGGATGGCCTGGTCATGCAGCAGCTCCTCTACGCCGGCGAGGTACGGGCGATGAAGGACCTTGAAATTCCGAAAACGGAAGTGAAACCGGCCGAACTCAAGCTTGCGCAACAGTTGATCGAGCAGCAGACGTCCGACACCTTCGATCCTTCCCAATACAAGGACGACGTCGCCGCGCGCGTCGAAGCGGCCGTGCAGAAAAAGGTCGAAGGCCAGGAGATCACGATGGCCGAAGCACCCGAAGGCGGTGCTCAGGTGATCGACCTCATGGAGGCCCTGCGCGCCAGCCTCGAGAAGAAAGCGCCGGCGCGAGTCGCGGCGTCCGCACCCGAGGTTGCCGCACGCAAGCCGCCCAAGCGGGCGCAGGAAACCGTCGAGGCCGAAGTGCCGGCGGCGCGCAAGAGCGCGAAAAAGAAAGCCTAGCAGGCGGGGATGCACCCGTACGGCGTCCGCGACGTCGAGAAGCTCCTTGGCTTGCCCCGCAGCACGATCCGCGCGCTGATCTCCGCCGGGTTCGTAACGCCAGCGCGCGGCCCGCGGCGCGCATGGCTGTTTTCGTTCCAGGACCTCATCGTGCTGCGCACCGCCCAGACGCTGGTCGAGGCAAACGTTCCTCGCCGGCGGATCACCCGATCGATCCGGGAGCTGCGCCGTCACCTTCCCGATGCGATGCCACTGTCCGGACTGAGCATCAGCGCGGTGGCTGACCGTGTCGTCGTGCGCGAACGTGCCGGCCGCTGGCAGGCGGAATCCGGACAGTATCTGCTCGAGTTCGACGGCGATCCCGTCAACGGCTCGCTCAGCGTGATCGAACGCGGCAAGGCTGTCGAGGCAGGCAGCGCGCAAGCGTGGTTCGACAAAGCTGCTGCGCTCGAGCGGACGGACGCCGTCGCGGCGACGCGTGCGTACGAACAAGCCATCGCCACCGATCCGGCGTATCCTCGATGCCCGGATCAACCTTGGGCGCCTCCTGCACGAACGCGGAAATCTGGCGCAGGCCGAACAAGCCTATCGCGAGGCGGTGAAGGTCGGTGGCAACGATCCGCTGCTGCTCTACAACCTGGGCGTGCTTTTCGACGACCTGGGCCGCGATGCGGAAGCGATGCAGGCGTACGATGCGGCGCTCCGCGCGGACCCCGACCTGGCCGACTGCCACTACAACCTCGCGCTGCTGTGCAAGAAGCTCCAGAAGCCGAAGGAAGCCATCCGGCACATGGCGCGGTATCGGAAGCTGATGGGCAGCAGATCGGATTGAAGGAGCATCGAGAGGCATGTTGGAAGGGCGCGTGAAGACGGAGATCTGCGAGTGGATCGTGCGCGCGGCGTTGGCCGGCACCAACGAGCTCGAGATCGTTGCCGGCGTATGCCAACGGCTCACCAGTGCGGGCGTCTCGCTGGTGCGGTGCTCGGTCGCCACGGACCTGCTCGACCCGACCTTCGATGGGCGCGGCGTGCGCTGGAATCGTGGCCAGGGAGTACTCGAGGAAGCGTTCCCGCGCACGGATGACTCGCAGCCAAACGACGACTGGACACGCAATCCGTTCTCCGCCCTGGTCAGAAGCGGGCAGCCGTCGCTGCGCCGGCGGCTTGACACGACGTATCGTCGAGGTGAATTTCCGATGCTCGACGGTTTCCAGGACCAGGGCGTCACCGATTATCTGGCGTTTGCGAAGCGGGTCGGCGAGAGCGTGCTGCTGG
Source organism: uncultured beta proteobacterium (assembly GCA_963726915.1). Taxonomy (GTDB): domain Bacteria; phylum Pseudomonadota; class Gammaproteobacteria; order Burkholderiales; family Casimicrobiaceae; genus PALSA-1003. The sequence continues at coordinate 734 of CAVSEA010000017.1, read as the reverse complement.
GCGAAGGCGAAGGGATGGTCGCGTCGTGGACGACCGACGCGTCGGCCGCTTTCTCCGACGCACAAGTCGAACTGCTCGCGGGGATCATGCCTGCGTTGACACTGGCGTTCATGCTGCGGACGACCAACCGCGCTGCACGCACGCTGATCACGACGTACCTGGGAAGCGACGCCGCGGAGCGCGTGCTCGCGGGCAACATCGTGCGCGGCCGCGCCCAGGCGATCCGCGCCGTCGTCTGGTTCAGCGATCTCATCGGCTTCACGCGGATCTCCGACACGATGAGCCCCGACGTGGTGCTCGCGCTACTTAACGACTACGCCGAGGCGCAGGTCGAGGAAATCGAGGCTCACGGCGGACACGTCCTCAAGTTCATAGGCGACGGGATACTCGCGATATTCCCGGACGACGACACGACGCACGCCTGCAAGCGCGCACTCGACGCCGCCACCGACTTGCGTCGCCGGATCCCTTGGTGAACGAGAGACGCCAAGACGCTGGGCTGCCAGTGACCGACACGCACCTGGCTCTCCACGTAGGCGAACTGCTGTACGGCAACCTGGGCAGCCCGCGGCGACTCGACTTCACCGTGCTGGGATCGGCGGTCAACGAAGCGGCGCGGATCGGGTCGCTGTGCGGTTCACTCGAGCAGAGCGTCATCGTGTCGTGGGCCTTTGCCGAGGCGGCGGGCGAGGCGCGTCATCTGCTCGTTAGCCTGGGCCGTTACGCGATGAAGG
>CAVSEA010000016.1:0-9556 GCA_963726915.1 uncultured beta proteobacterium | reverse complement strand
GAGGGAGGTCACACCCTGCTTGACCTTGAGCAGGCCGGATTGGCGCAGGTTGCGAACGCCTTCCATCCGCGCCTGCTGAGCGATATCGAGAACCGTGCCGTTGCGCATGATGACCTGGCGCATCTCGTCGGAAATCGGCATGACCTCGTAGATACCCACCCGCCCCTTGTAACCGGTCTGCAGGCAATTGTCGCAGCCCACCGGGCCGTACGCCTGCCACGAGCCGTCGAGATCCTCGTCGGTGAAACCTGCCTTGAGCAGGGCCTCCGGCGGGATGTGTTCGGGCCGCTTGCAGCTGCACAGCTTGCGCGCCAGGCGTTGCGCCGTGATCAGGATCACGCTCGAGGCGATGTTGAAGGCCGGCACGCCCATATTGGCCAGCCGCATCAGCGTCGCCGGCGCGTCGTTGGTATGCACTGTCGACAGTACCAGGTGACCGGTCTGCGCCGCCTTGATCGAAATGTCGGCGGTTTCCAAGTCGCGGATTTCGCCGACCATGATGATGTCCGGGTCCTGGCGCAAAAATGCCCGCAGCGCGTTGGCGAAGTCGAGCCCGGCCTTTTCGTTGACGTTGACCTGGATGACTCCCGGGAGCTGTATCTCCACAGGGTCCTCGGCGGTGGAGATATTGACGCCTGGCTGGTTCAGGATGTTCAGGCAGGTGTAGAGCGAAACGGTCTTGCCGCTGCCTGTCGGGCCGGTCACGAGGATCATGCCGTAGGGGCGCGCGATCGCGTTCATCAGCATCTGTTGCTGGTCGGGTTCGTAGCCCAGCGCATCGATCCCGAGCTTGACGCCCGCCGAGTCGAGAATGCGCAACACGATCTTCTCGCCGTAGAGCGATGGCAGCGTGCTGACGCGGAAATCGATCGCCCTGTTCTTCGACAGCACGAGCTTCATGCGCCCGTCCTGCGGCACGCGTCTTTCCGCGATGTCGAGCTTGGAGATGACTTTGATGCGCGACGCAATCTTGTCCTTGATCGCCAGCGGCGGCCGTCCAACTTCCTTGAGGACTCCGTCCAGTCGATACCGGACCCGATAGAACTTCTCGAAGGGTTCGAAGTGTATGTCTGATACGCCAGCGCCGATCGCGTCGAGCAATATTTTGTGGATGTACCTGACCACGGGGGCATCTTCGACTTCCTGGCTCTCCTCGTCAGGTTCGGGCGCACCACCCACAAGCTCGACCTCGAGCACGTCGGCGCCAGCCAGGTCGTCAATGTTTTGGCCCATGCTATCGATGACCTTGGCGATGGCCACGCCTAATTTGTCGTGCTCGACGACTAATGGCTCTACCACAAGGTCGGTCCTGAACTGAACCGCCTCCAGCGCGCGTGAATTCGTCGGATCTGACACCGCAACGAACAGCCGATTGCGTTGCTTGTACAACGGCAACACGCCGTACCGCTGCACAATCTTCGGGTCGACCCATTCCTTCCTAATCAACTGCGTATCGAATTCGTCTAGATCGAGTAATGGGATGTGGAAGGCCCGCGAGGCGAAGTTTGCAAGTTGTGTCGCATTCAACTTCTTTGAACGCAGGATTTGCTCGACCAAGCCGATGCTCGCCAACTGCGCCTGCGAGTTGAGCGCGTCAGCGTCGTGCTCGGACAGCAGGCCCCGCTGCACCATCGCCCGCGCCAGGCCGCCGACCATTGGAAGACGGTTGTCAGCCATGGGCAAGAACGCTGCCGAAGAACAATGGCGCTGGCTCTCGCATATGCAGATGAGCGCTAGATGGTGTGTGTTGGGCCATTCGAAGCCAACATCTCGCCAAGGATTCGCTCGATCGTGGCGCGCGCGGCAGCACCGGTCTCGTCGCGGGAAAACTGCACGCCGACGCCTTGCAGACGACCACGCCCCTGCACTCCATCCGGCGTGATCCAGGTGACCTTGCCTTGAACAGCGATGCGCTGCGTGTCGTCCATCAGCGATAACAACATAAAGACCTCCTCACCGAGCTGATATTTCCGGTTGGTGGGAATGAAGATGCCACCCCCGAGAAGGAACGGCATGTACGCCGCGTGCAGCGCCGCTTTTTCGCGGATACTGATCTTGAGCACACCAGTTCCCATGTCAGAAAGCCGGGACGATGAAGATCGTCTCGGGATTGAGGCGCGAACGTCGGTTATAAACTCTATTTCAGTTCACCTTGAGCGCCAGCGCCTCAATCTGCTTGGCCTGCGCTACGCGACACAGGTGGGTAGCGAATGCGTCGCTCATCGTGTTGCCATTCCGCATCCACACAGACATCTCGTAGCCTTGAGCGTAGGCCTGCTTAACCAGCAGGCGACCGTACTCGTGCCCGCAATCCTCCGAGAGAACTCGGTAGGTGGAACTACGCCCATTAACCGTCACGGTCGAATCTATCCCGCTCTGGTCGGCTGCGACGCCGCTCATCAGGTAGCGGTTGCCAGCGGATGTCGGTGAACAGGTGCGTTGGCTCGGCGAGTAGCGCGCGGCGCCCCTGGTCCTGGGCGTCTCGCTGCGCTTGAGCTTCAGCTTGCTGTCGCTCCTGCTCGACCACCTCGTTGACGCAACTCACCCGCTCCTCATCAGTGTCGCGCAACCGGCACTGCGGGAATTTCTCGACCAGCTTCTTAACGCGTGCATGCTCTTGCTTCGCGGCCTGCTCGACGCGCTTCGCAGCTTCGCGCTCCGCCGCGGCTTGGGCATCCGCGGCTTCCTTCGTCTTCTGCAATTTGGTCACGGCAAGTTGCTCAGCGTCGGCATGTGACTGCTCGGCAGCGGCCACCGCCTTCCTCTCGGCGGCCTTGTTGCTGTCCGCGACCGCGTTGGAGATCAGCGTCGCGATATAAGCGATGAGCGTCGCCCCGACGAGCGCCACCACGACGCGCTCGGTCATCGCGCCGCGCAGCAGGCCAAGTAGCGCGAACCCGCCGATGAAGGCGAATACCGGACCCCACAAGACCGCCGCGCCAACGGCGATAGCAACGGCAATTGCCACGATGGTCAACGCGCGTTGCATGGTTGGTCACTCCGCTGACTTGGCTGCGTTGGTTGTGCCGCGCCGGCTGAGCGCCGGTTGAGCCATAGCGCAATCCCCGCGACGACCGACACCCAGAATGCTGCCCACATCGTCCAGCTGAAGCGCGCGCTCCCTGCCGTGCACCGTGCGCAGTGCGGCCTTTCCTTCCTCGAGCATCTCGCGCACGCTCGCCATGGCGTCGCGAAGCTGATCGCGGAGCTTTCGTAGTGTAGATTTCATGATTCAAAGTCCTCGATTCAAGTTGATCGGCGCGCTACCGAGACCACTCTAGGAACAGCCACGCTCTCTCGAACTTCCATTCGATAAGTTGCATGGCGCTCGCTTGTCGTGGATCACGTGGCCATCTTAGGAGCCGGAAGGCTCATGGAACGAGCCACCCAAGGTTTGGCGCCAGATGGAATTGCGAGACACATGCTGTGGGCCACAGATCGAGTGCGGTCCAGCTTCGAACGACGCGAAAAGTCACTTATGGACAGAAGCAGGCTCACGCTTTGAGCCACCTCTGGTCGTAGCATCGGCCCCAACGATCCGCACAGCTTCCGGAGGCCATGATGTCCGACTCGCTCGACCCGATCCTGTCGCGCCACGCCCAAGCGCGCATGCAGCAACGCGGCATCCCGCAGACGATGATCGACCAGGTCCTCCGTTACGGTTGTGAGCGGCATGATCATCGCGGTGCGATCATCGTATTCCTCGACACGGAGGGCCGCCGCCGCATGGAGCGCTCGGGCGAAGCGCGCCTTGGCGAGATCGACCGGCTCGGTCGCGTGTACGTCGTGCTGCAGGCCGATGGCACCATCGTGACGGTCGGCCACCGCTACAGGCGGATGCGCCAACACTGAGAATGCCGGGTTGGCGACTCGGCTCCACATCCAGCGGCACACGGTTTGCTTCAGATGGCCCGTGGACCGCACCGAGCGCTTTTACCTGATCGATCGCCTGTTGCACGAGCGCAGGATCGTCTCTCGTGTGCAGTTCTTGAAGGCGCTCGGCGTGTCGCTGGCGACGTTCAAGCGCGACCTCGAGTACATGCGCGACCGGCTGCACGCTCCGATCGAGTACGATCGTGAATCGAATGGCTACCGTTTCGGAATGTCGCGCTCGGGTCCGCGCTACGAGTTGCCCGGACTGTGGTTTTCGGCGCAGGAAGTCTATGCGCTTCTTACGACCCTGGAATTGCTGAACAACCTGCAGCCTGGCTTGCTCGACGGCCAGGTGTCTCCACTCGTCGAGCGCCTACGGGCGATCCTTGGCAGCGGTGACCACTCGTGGCAGGAAATCCAGCAGCGCATTCGCATCTTCCAGCCCGAACGCAGGCAATCGATGGCCGAGCATTTCGGCGTGGTCGCGGCTGCGGTGCTCAAACGCCAGCGCCTGTGGGTCCGACACTACAACCGTATGGAACACTGCGAGACCGAGCGCGAGATTTCGCCGCAGCGGCTTGTTCACTACCGCGACAATTGGTACGTAGACGGGTACTGCCACCTAAGGGACGCCATACGCAGCTTTGCGGTCGACGCTATCCGGCACGCGGCACTGCGAGACACCAAGGCGAAGGAGATTTCAGAAGCCGAACTCGATAAGTACCTGACTAGTGGCTACGGGATCTTTGCCGGCAGCGAAGTCGAGTGGGCGACGCTCAGATTCTCCGTGGAGGCTGCGCGGTGGGTGTCGGCGCAGAACTGGCACCCGGAGCAGCGCACCCGCGTCGAGAAGGACGGGAGCTACCTGCTCGAGGTCCCCTACGCGCACGATCGCGAGCTGGTCATGGAAATCCTGAAGTACGGTGCTGACGTCGAGGTTGTCGGCCCAGCGGCACTGCGCGAGCGCGTAGCAACCGTATTGACGCAGGCCGCGCGACGCTACGGATCTACAACCGCCTCAATCCAGTGTATGTTCGGGGATTCGATTAGAGCCTGAAGACATACTTATCCTTTCCAAGGGCCCGGGCGCGGATCAGCGCCGCGGTTTCGATTAAGTGCTTTTCTGGGTTCATGCCGACAAGCGCGTCACATAGTTCGACGGCTTGCTCGAAGCGGCCGCTTTCTCGCGCGATTTCTGCTCGCAATAGGATGTCGTTCGCACCATCCTCGAGAAGCATGGCAAGCCGCTCCAAATTGCTTACAAAATTCGTATCCTCACTGCGACGAGCAGCGTCATCCGCGCGGTACGCGTCGTTCAGACTCCACCAGAGGCGAACCCGAATGTATCGCTCATGCTCGGGAGTGTCTCCCATACCCGCGCTAAGCGCCCGCGCGAAATCATCACCGTCAAGAAGATTGAAGCGAGGCGCCTTCGCCCACTCGGCAGGTGTTTCGCCGGCTGCTGGCGGCCCGTGCGGGCGATACCACTCATCCTCGCCCACCAGTTCGAGTGACTCTATCCACAGATACGTTTCGCAGTTGGGGCATGCAACGAGCGCCGCGCGCTCGGGAAGCATTGGGGCTTCGCGCTTGGCATCCGACCAATAGACGGCGCCAAAGGTGTTTCCCGACGAGATGGAGCTCTGGCTGGCCAGAGACTAAGCAACTTGGGCAGCGATAGATGTAGTTAGGGCCGGGCAGCATGGTTGGGGTTCCTTAATCTGAAGGTGACTTGGTCTTCGGGCCGCGATGCTGCTACGTTGCAGTCCGCTCCCGCGGGACGCCGATAAATCGGCATTTGTCCAACGCGGTAATTGGCATGCCTTGCACAATGCATTGTTGCGTGGAAAACGCCGATCGACGGTCCCGAGGGCGAGTGCGTTCAAGAAGACGCTTCCATTTGGCTCGCATTGGGAACCGGAAACCGAATAGCGGAGATCACGCGGCGTAAAGCTGTCGCGACTCGCACGACATTAGAGGCGAGGCCTCGAGTTCCCACGGCATTCCCGGCTGCTGGTGCCCCCAGCGCGCGAGATCGACGGCGCGCGCGGACGCGGGCGCGAAGAGCCCGTGCAGCACCCGACTTTCGAGCGCGGCGAAACTGGCCGGCACCACGATCCTGTCCGACGGCTGCCCATCCAGCAGCAGATCGACGCGCGCGGGACGATCGCCGCCGGGCAGATACGTCAGCGTGACGAGCGCCTCGTCGGCGTCGCTCGCGAGCAGCGATTCCAGCGCCAGCCGCCGCGCCGCCATGCCGCCGAGGCGATCGACCTTGAAGAAGTCCTTGCCCGACCACGCGCCGCCGCCGATCGGCACGCCGGGGCCGTAGGCATCGACGACGAGCTTCTTGCCGGAGAGCCCGTTGTCGCCGTTGGGCCCGCCCGCGACGAACATGCCGGCGCCGTTCATCTCGATCTCGGGCAGCGCCATGCCGGCGCACGCGGTCTCGACCGCCTCCTCGACCACGCGCCGCAGCAGCAGCCAGTCGGATTGCTCGTGGTGGTTGAGCGACACCGACACCAGCTCCGGCCGGAAGGCGCCGCCGCGCCCGGTGCGCGTGCCGTGCACGATCACCTTGCCGTCGGGGCCGATCTGGCCGGCGCCCTGCTCCACCCGCAGCCGCGCGAGCTCGCGCCCGATCCGGCGCGCGAGCCAATGCGCGGGCGGCAGGTAATCGGTCTGCCGGACTGCGCAGCGCGTAGCCGACGCAGATCGCCTGGTCGTCGGACAAGTGCCGCAGCTCGCGCTCGTTCTCGGCGAAGGCACCGAAGCACATCGCCCATTCGATCTTGAGATCCTTCGGCAGCGGCCCCCAAGCGACGGCCCGCCGCATCGACGCCGTAACCGGCCGACGCGTACGCGTCGCGCACGAGGTCGTCGCGCACCCAGGCGAATCGCATTCCCGCGTGCTTGGCCGAGGTCGCGATGCGGCCGGTCACGAACACGCGGTCGAACACGCAGGCGACTTCGACGCCGCACTGCGCGTCGTCGTCACCGGCGTGAAAGCACGCGACCAGCGAATCGGCCACGGCATCGCACAGCTTGTCCGGATGACCCGGCAGCACGAACTCGGCGGTCTCGTGCCGGCCGGTCGCGGCGGCAACAGCTTTTCGTCATACGCTTCATGTGCGTTTCTCCAGATTGGGTAGCCGCCACGCCTTCGCGCCCAGCGCGGCGGCGAATTTCGTTTCGCCCTCGTGCGTCACGACCGCGGCGAAGCGCGCGCCACGGCGCGCGAGCTCGTGCGCGTGCTCGTCCGGGACCTCGCCCACCCAGCCGTCGGTGACGAACAGCGCGCGCTTCACCCGGTGATCGAGCGCGTGCCGCGTCACCGGCGCGATGTTGGTGCCGCCGGTGGTGACGCGCACGCCGCGCGCGAGCTGCCGCAGGTCGATGTCGTCGATGCGCGTGCTGAAGAGGTGCACCTTCGGGTGCAGCAGGCCCGAGAGCGACGCCAGCGTCGCGTAGAGCGCGGGCAGCGCGGCGTCCATGCTGCCCGACACGTCGAGGTAGACGTGCACCTGCTCGCGGCGCACGATCCCGGACGCCATGAGCCGCGCCGGATGGAGCAGCGACGACGCGCCCATCGCCTGCTGCACGAAATCGCGGCGTTGCGGGCGCAGCACGTAGGGCAGCGTTCCCTCCCGCTCCTCGTCCCGGCGCTCGATCGCGCCCCGGTAGCCGGCCCCGAGGTCGGCGATGGCGAGGATCGCCCGGCGCAGGATCGCGGCCGCCGCGCGCAAGGCCTGCGCGAGATCGACGGTCGACGACTGCGCCTCGCCGCCCTGGTCGCGCCCGGAAATGCGCTCGACCATCGGCCACTCGGCGAGGATGTTGCGCATCTCGCGCAGCACGTCGGGGGCGATGTCGGACTGCTCGCCCGCGCCGGCGTGATCGCCGAGCAGGCGTTCCGGCGCGAGCGCGTCGCCGCTGCCTTCGCCGCCTCGCGTCATCAGCGCCGGCAGCAGCCGATACAGATCCGCGTAGGTCACCGACGCCTCGCTGTAGAGCGCGCGGTGGATCTCGCCCGCGCGGCCCGGCAGCCAGCGCTCCTGCGGCGTGCGCCAGCCCTCGGGCGGCCGCAGCAGCGCCTCGGGCATCGCATCGGCGCGATAGGTAGCGGCGGAAGAGCGCCGTGTGGTGCGGCTCGGGGTAGAGCCGGCAGAGCTGCGCGTTGATCACGCAGTCGAATGCCCAGTTCTGTGCCGGCGTGAGGCGCGGGAAGAGCCGCGTGTGGCCGAGCGCGACGTGGTGCAGCTCGTGCAGCACCAGCATCACGAGGTCGTGATCGGCCGGACAGTTCTCCGCGACGAACTTCGGATTGAGCAGCAGCCGCGAGCGCCCGCCCAAGCGTCACCGCGGCGGTCGGCACCGCGTCGGTCGCCTCGATGTCGAGCAGGTGCAGCAGGCGCGAGAACGCGGACTGCGCCACCGGGAACGACGAGTAGATGCGCGCGGCGAGCGCCGCGCTGTCGCAGCGGGCGCTCATGACGCGCTCCCGGGCGCCGCGGCGGGCGTCCACAGGTCGAGCACCTCGCCGTCCATCGCGGACCAGACGATCGGGTCGGCATCGCGCAGGAACAACGTGCCACGCCGGCGGGCGAGGATCGCCAGCGTCCGGCTGAAGCTGCGCAGGATCGCGCGCTCGCCGCCTGCGGCGGCAGGAACATCCCGAACGCCGGCAGGCCGGCGTCGGCGAGCGACTCCGCGGCGAGCAGGTCGCGCAACTCGTCGGCCAGCGTCCTCGACGGGCGCCGCGCACGCCTTGGCGATCGCCTTGGGCGGCGCGCGCTTGCGACCCGCCGCTTCCGCCCGCGCGTAGACGAGCGCGACCCGAATGCGGTCTGTGGACATGCTTGGGATCCTGGCTGTGCCGGGTCGCGCGCCAGCGTTCCGGCGCGTCCTGGGCAGCAAGGCGCGGGCGTCGAGGCGGCAGACAAAGGCGAGTCCCGCGCCATCGGCGACCGCGTCGCCGGTCGCGCCTGACTCGGGCGCCAGTGCCGCGAAGGTCAGCGTCGTCGACGGCGGCGCGCTCATGTTGCGCGCCAGCGACTGCCGTCTCGCATTCACGCCGCCTCCCGCTCGTCCGCGGCATCCGCGAACAGCTGCCGCCACTCGGCATCGAGCGCGGTGAGCGCGTCGGCGTCGAAGTCCTGCTTCTCGACCAGCGCCAGGGTCAGGAAGATGTTGCCGAGCTGGACCTCGTCCGCGTCGCCGCGCGCGAGGCGCGCGATCCGCTTGGAGAGCTCGTTCCAGCGCGGCATGTCGGCGCGCGACACGGCGATCGAATGCCGCTTCTGCGCGCACATGGCGGCGACCTTGGCCATCGGCGCGGCCAGCAGCTCGTACGCCGGCGCGTTCAGGCCATCGCGGGCGGCGGCGAGCGGCAGCACGTGCCGCGCGAACAGGTAGCGGCGCGGCAGCGTCAGTAGCGCGAACGCCTCCGAAACGAGCGTGGATAGCTCGGTCTTGTCCACGCCCTCGCCGTACGTGCGCAGGGCCTCGGCGACGCGCGCGACGTGGTCAGGCAGGTTGCGGATGCGGCGCATCGGCGCGCCTTCCGCCTCGCCCGCCTGCTGCACCGCGGCCCGGTGGATTGCCGTGAGCTTGGACGCTGCGATCACGCGGCCCTGCGCGCGCTGCGGCAGCCCGGCGCGCAGTGCGGCGAGCGCGCAGTCCT
>CAVSEA010000015.1:0-9691 GCA_963726915.1 uncultured beta proteobacterium | reverse complement strand
ATTATTTTTGCCCCAGATCGCACGAAAGGTTAGTACCCCTTTCCGGGGTCGACCGAAAACACGTCCACCGCGGTCGCCTTTCCCTTTATCGGAACGGGGCCGAGCGCTTCGACCGTGAAGTCCTCGCCAAGTGCCGAGCGCGTTGTCGGGTCGATCAGAACAGTGCGTTGCGCGACCTTGGTATGTGTCTCGAGTCGCGACGCCAGATTGACGATGTCACCGATGCAGGTGTAAGTCGCCCGGTCGTTGGTGCCGGCGTATCCGGCAACCATGTCGCCGGAGGCGATGCCGATGCCTATTCTGATCGTCGGTTTGGCCGCGGCCTGTCGCTCGCGGTTGAACAGATCGATCAGCTCGACCATTTCCTGCGCCGCGCGTACCGCGCTCTTGCAATGGTCCGGTAGCGGCACGGGCGCGCCGAAGACGGACATCAGCCCGTCCCCCATCATCAGCGTGACGATGCCGCCATGACCGCTGATCGCATCGAACATCAGGGCGTAATAGGTGTTGAGGAGCTCGATGGTCTCCTCGGGCGGCTGCGATTCAGCGAGCGACGTGAACCCGCGGATATCGGAGAACATCACCGAGGCGTGCACGAGCTTGCCGCCGAGCGCGAATCCGGAATCCTGCAGATCCTGGGCGACCTCCGGGGTTGCGAACCGCCGCATCAACTCCTTCTGCTGGTCACGCAGGCGTTTCTTTTCGAGGCTCGCTCCGATGCGCGCCTTCAAGAGCACCGGATTGACCGGCTTGGTCAGATAGTCCTCGGCGCCGAGTTCGATGCAGCGGACCACGTTGGCGATGCCTTCCAGCGACGACGTGACGATCACGGGCAAGTCACGCAGCCTTCGGTCGTTGACGAGTTGCTCGAGCACCTGGAAGCCGTCCATTTCCGGCATTTCCATGTCGAGGAGCAGCAGGTCGAATGGTTCGCGCCGCAGCATTTCCAGCGCAATGCGCCCATTCTCCGCCGATGCGATGCTGTGACCTTGCAGTTCGAGACTGCGCGCAAGCAACAGGCGGTTGACCTTGTTGTCGTCGACCACCAGCAGGCGGGCCGATCCGTTGCGCAGTTCACCCATGGCGCAATTCGGTCAAAGCTGTGGCGACACGCGCATACTCATCGTCCAGTGCGGGGAGCGGCTCTGCGCCACCTTTCGCTACTGTCGATACGGGAGTCAGCTCGAGCTCTCGCACCATCGCGCCCATGGTGAGTGCGCCAAACGTGTTGCAATTCGACTTCAGAGAATGCGCGGCGCGGCGGAACTTGTCCGCATCCTGCGCCGCCAGCGCGGCGCGCAGATCCTCGAGCATGGTCGGCGCCTCCTGCAGGAACGTATCGACCAGCTCGCGCACGAATTCGGCGCCCGTGGTTTCCGCTAGTGCGTCGAAAGTCGCGCGATCGATGGTTGGTGCGCTCATCATTGATCCCTGCGCGAGGGCACGTGGTTTAGCGCCTCGACGAGTTGATCGACGCGAATTGGCTTGGTCACATAGTCATCCATGCCGGCGGCCAGGCACATGTCGCGGTCACCCTGCATCGCGTTGGCGGTCATCGCGATGATGCGCGGCCGCTCCTGCGGTCGCCAGCGCGCGTTGATCTGGCGCGAGGCTTCGAGCCCGTCCATCTCGGGCATCTGCACATCCATGAGCACGACGTCGTAAGTCTGGCGTTGCACCGATTCCACCGCCTCGATGCCGTTCGATGCCAGATCGGCGCGGTAGCCCATCTGTTGCAACAGCCGCAGCGCGAGTTTCTGGTTCACCACGTTGTCCTCGGCCAGCAGGATGCGCAGCGGATGCCGCGCCGCCTGTCCGGGATCGAGCTGTGGCTTCGCCGTCGATGCAGCCTTCGGCGCGATGTCGTGGGTCAGCAGGCCCGCCAGCGTGTCGAACAGGTGCGACTGGCGGAGCGGTTTGGTGAGATAGGCGTTGAACAGTCGGTCGTCGTCGCCCGCTTCGCGCCGTCCCAGCGAGCTGAACAGCACCAACGGCAACGTTGGATGATGCTCGCGAACCTTCCGCGCCAGCGCAATGCCGTCCATCTCGGGCATGTGCATGTCGAGGATCGCGAGGTCGAACGCTTCGCCGGACGCGACCCATTGCAGTGCCTCGATCGGCGATGCCGTCGCGTGCGAGGACATGCCCCACTTGGCAGTTTGCAATTCCAGGATGCGGCGGTTGGTCGCGTTGTCGTCGACGACGAGCACGCGCTTGCCTTGCAGCGCGGGCTGCACGCCGACGAAATCGCGCTGCCGCGTCTGCGGAGCGTCCGCGATTGGCACGTCGATGGTGAACAGGAACGTCGACCCTTTGCCCGGGCCCTCGCTTTCGGCCCACATGCGTCCCCCCATCAACTCGGCCAGGCGTCGACTGATCGCAAGGCCGAGGCCCGTACCTCCGTACTTGCGGGTAGTGGACGAGTCGGCTTGCGAGAACGACTTGAACAGCCGGCTCATGCCTTCGCTGGTGAGCCCGATGCCGGTGTCGCGCACGGAGAAGGTGAGCTCCGCCCGATCCACGTCGATCGGCTTCGAACTCACCGTCAATACGACTTCGCCGGCTTCCGTGAACTTCACCGCATTGGAGAGTAGGTTAAGAATAATCTGCCGCAGGCGCGTCACGTCGCCTTGAATGGCGGCAGGGACGTCGCCTTCGAACAGGTACGCGGTGTCCAGGTGTTTTTCGACGGCCCGTGAGGTGACGAGGTCGAGTGCGGATTCCACGCATTCGCGCAGATCGAAGGGCTGCGATTCGATGTCCATGCGCCCGGCTTCGATTTTCGAGAAGTCGAGAATGTCGTTGATGATGGTAAGAAGCGTGTCGCCGGATTCACGAATGGTGGTGACGTAGTCGTGCTGCTCGGTGTCGAGTTGGGTGTCGAGCAACAGCCCGCTCATGCCGATCACCGCGTTCATCGGCGTGCGGATCTCGTGGCTCATCGTGGCCAGGAACGAACTCTTGGCCTCGTTGGCGGCCTCGGCGGCGGCGCGCGCCTCCTGCGCCTGGTTGAACAGCCTGGAATTCTGGATGGCGATCACCGCCTGGTCGGCAAAGGTCTGCAGCATCGCCAGTTCCTTGGCGTTGAACGCGCCACGCGCACGGGCCACGCCGACGGCGCCGATGCCACGGTCCTCCCACAACATCGGCGCGAACGCCATCGACTGGTAGCCCGCGATCTTCGACACCCGGCGCACCACGTTCGGCACGTCCTTGCCGTGCGCAATGTCGGGGTAGTGCACGACACGTCGTTCCCGGATCGCGTGACCGGCGGGTGTCAATTCCATCGGCGCGGGGAACGTGGCGGCCACTGCGTCGTGCACCTTGCCGATGTAGGCCGCGATCTGCAGTTGCCCCTGCTCGTCGACGAGCAGGATGTCCATCTCGTCGCTGCCGAACAGGTGCTTGCAGCTTTCGAGGATCTTGTCGAATACGGGCTTGGTGTCAGCCACAGAGCTGCTGATGACGCTCAGGATCTCCGCCGCTGCCTTTTGCTGCTCGAGCGCTTCTTGCGTCTCGTTGAACATGCGCGCGTTCTGGATCGCGATCACGGCTTGGTCGCCGAAGGTCTTGAGCAGCGCTAGCTCCTTGTCGCTGAAGGGTTTGGGCGGCTGGCGCAGCACGCAGATCGACCCGATGCCGCGGTCCTCCCACAGCATCGGCGCCCACGCCACCGACGCGTCGCCGCTCAGTGCGATCACGCTGCGGACTGCTGCGGGTGCATCGGGCATCACCGAGGTGTCGGGAATGTGCAGCGTGCGGCGCTCGCGAATGACCCGGCCCGTCATGGTCTCCTCGATTGGCTTGGGGAAGGTTCGAGCAATGGCTTCGAATGCGGATCCGCGCCACGCGCCGGCATGCACCTGGCCTTCGTCGTTGGCGACGAAAATGCCGAGCTGCTCGGTCGCGAACAAGTGCTGGCAACTGTCGAGAATCTTGTCGAATACCGGCGCGGTATCGGCTACTGAACTGCCGATCACCTGCAGCACTTCGGCGGTGGCGGTCTGCTGTTCGAGCGCTTCCCTGGTCTCGTTGAACAGCCGCACGTTCTCGATGGCGATGACGGCCTGACTGGCAAACGTCTGCAGCAGGTCGATCTGCTTGTCCGCGAAAATGCCAGGCTCGGCGCGATTGACCGTGATCGCGCCGACGATCTGCTGGTCCCGGAACATCGGCACGCTGAGGCAACTGCGATACCCGCCCAACTCCGCTGCCCGCTTCAGGGTCGGCGCGTAGTCTGCATCGGGCAGCACCATTACATCGGCGGCGTTGACCACGGTCCCGGTTCGGATTGCGTGGGCCGTGAGGCTAGCCCCATCCAGGCGCATCGGAAAGGTTTCCTGCGCGACGTGCAAGCCCCGGGCATTGACGCCGAACGAACTCGCCACGTGAACCTGCTCGCCATCGAAGCGGAACACCCAGCCGTAACCAGCGTTGGTAAGGCGAGCCGCACGCTCGGCGATGATGTCGAACACCGGTTGCACGTTCGTCGGCGACGCGCTGATCACCTTCAGTACTTCGGTCGTCGCGGTCTGCCGTTCGAGCGCCTCCTTCGTCTCGTTGAACAGCCGCACGTTCTCGATCGCGATCACGGCCTGGTCGGCGAAGGTCGTTAATAGATCCACGTGAACGGAGGGAATCGGGCCGGGCGCTGCCCAGGCGACCACGAAGACACCGAGCGGATGGCCATCGCGCAGCATGGGCACACCGAGCATCCGACGCCACTTCCCAGCGATTGCGTGTCGCTTGTCGTAGACCGGATCGGCAAGCGCGTCTTCCATGTGGACGATCGTCTTGTCCAAAATGGCGCGGCCCGCCATGGTCGACCGGTCGGGGCGCCTTGGGTAGGTGCTCCGCAACAACGTCAGCATCTGCTGATTTGTCGTGCTGGTGGCGACCATGTGCAGTTTTTCGCCGTCGTATCGGAAGGCGTTCGTGTACACCCCGCCGACCAGATCGGCCGCGTGCCGGACGATCGTGTCAAACACCGGCTGCACGTCGGAAGGTGAGCTGGCAATCACCCTGAGGATCTCGGTCGTCGCCGTTTGTCGCTCGAGCGACTCCTTGGTCTCGTTGAACAGCCGGACGTTCTCGATGGCGATCACGGCTTGGGCAGCGAAGGTCTCGACGAGGCGGATTTCGGCGCTCGAGAACGGTTGCGGGTTCTTGCGGAGCACGCCGATCGTGCCGATGGACACGCCCTCGCGCAGCATCGGCACCCCCAGGACGGTGCGGAATCCATAGCGGGTCCGTAGCGCAAGCGAATCCGGGTATTCGTCGTCGGACAGCGCGTCAAAATTCTCCACGTGCACGGTCCGGCGATCGACGAAGGCTCGGCCGATCACCGAAGTGCGCTTGATCGGCAGCACTTCGTCGCGACCGGATGTGGACCCCTCATACAGGGTATAGGCGGTCATCGACCGCAACTGATCGCCGCTCTGCAGCCAAACGCGGCTGCTGTCGGCTCGACATAGCAGCCGCGAACGTTCTGCCACCGCCTCCAGCACCGGCTGGACATCGGTAGGCGAACTGCTGATGACCTTCAGCACTTCGGCGGTGGCGGTTTGCTGCTCCAGCGCTTCCTTCGTCTCGCTGATCAGCCGCACGTTCTCGATGGCGATCACCGCCTGACCCGCAAACGTCTTGAGCAGATCGATCTGCCGCTGCGGCGTCTTTCCGGGATCCGGCCAGGTGACGATGATCGCGCCGATGGCGAGACCATCCTTCAGCAGCGGCGCACCGAGCATGCGGCGCCAGTGGCCGAGCCGGGCCTGCGTCTGGTCGTAGTCCGGGTCGAGAAACGTATCCTCCACGGTCTGCACGCGCCCAGAGAGGACGACCCGTCCGCTCAGCTGCTTCGGGTTGGGCGGCCCCGGATAGAACCGGCGGGAATCCTCGAGCGCTTCGGTCGACCAGTTGCGCGTCGCGACCAGGTGCACCCGTTGGCCGTCGTAGCGAAGGGCGGCCGCCATCGGGCTGCCGAACAGCCGCGTCGCGCTCTCGAGGATCGCTTCGAACACCGGCGTCACGTCGGTCGGCGACTCGCTGATGCACCGTAGGACGTCACTGATCGCGGTCTGGTAGTCCAGCGACTCGGTCAACTCGCGCGTGCGTTCCTCGACTTTGGCGAGGGCATCCTTCGTCTCGTTGAACAGCCGCACGTTCTCGATCGCGATCACGGCCTGATCCACGAACGACTCCGCCAGCGCAATCTCCTTTTCGGTAAAGGCGCCCGTTGTATGGCGTGCCAACGCGAGTACGCCGATGCACGCGCCGCCACGCAGGAGCGGCAGCAACATCGACGCGTTGATTCCTGTCTCTTCGCGAATGCGCTGCTCATGCTCGGGCAGGTCGATGGCCGACCAGTCCGGTATGTGCATCATTTTCTTGCCCAAGATCACACGCGACGGGAAATTGGCGTCCGGATCGATCGGCACGACTGGTGGTCCAACGTTGTTCGAGACGCGATCTGCCGTGGCAGTCGCAACCGGCGAGTAGGTATGCTCATCACAGCGCAGCAGCGCAGTGAAATCGCATGAAAGCAGCCGCAGAGAGGTGCCGACGATCGCGTCGAACACCGGTTGCACGTCCGTCGGCGAGCTGCTGATCACCCGTAGAATGTCCGCCGTGGCCGTCTGGTGGCTGAGCGCCTCCTGCGTCTCATTGAACAGCCGCACGTTCTCGATGGCGATCACGGCCTGGTCGGCGAAGGTCTGGAGCAGCTGCACCTGCTTGTCGGGGAACGGACCGACCTCGGCGCGGCAGATGTTGATCGCGCCGATGACCTGGCCTTCGCGCAGCATCGGCACCGCCATGTTGGCGCGGAATCCGGCGAGCCGCGCAGCTTCCTTCGCGCCGTAGTCCGGATCGGCCTGCACGTCGAGGATCTGCACCGGTGCACGCGCCCGGATCGTACGCGCACTGACCGTTGTGTTGTCGATCTTCACCGGAAACACGCTGCGCATGGCATCGTCGGCCTCGCGCGACACGCCGCGGTACGCCACCAGATGCACCCACTCACCGTCGAAGCTCACCACGCCGCTGATCTGGGCGCCGCAAAGCGTCTTGGCGCGTTCGGCGATGGCGTCGAACACGGGTTGCACGTCAGTCGGCGATTCGCTGATCACCTTCAAAATGTCGGCCGTTGCCGTCTGCCGCTCCAGCGCCTCCCTGGTTTCGTTGAACAGCCGAGCGTTTTCAATGGCGATCACGGCCTGGTCGGCGAACGTGCAAACCAGACCAATCTGGCGATCATCGAATGGCCGTACCTCTCGGCGCCAGGTGGTAATGACACCGATGAGCTGGCTCTCCCTGAGCATCGGCACGGATAGCACCGTGCGGACGTTCTCGCGTTCGTAGAGATCGCGCGGCGTCGGTGAGAACGTTGAATCCGAAAGCAGGTCAGCCACGTGGACGGTGCGCCGTTCCAGCGCGGCCAAGCGGGTGGTCGTTTCGTGACTGGGCCGGGGCCGTCCTTGTTTGAGAATGCTGGCGAATTCAGGTGTCATGCCGTGCATCGCGGCGGCGTGCAGGCGCTCGCCGTCGAACAGGAATAACGCTCCGATCTGCGACTCGCAGAGTCGCGTGATGCGTTCGAGGATCGTTCGATAAACGGGATCGAGGTCGCTGGGCGAGCTGCTGATGACGCGTAGCACCTCCGCCGTCGCCGTCTGCCGTTCGAGCGCCTCCTTGGTTTCGTTGAACAGGCGCGCGTTCTCGATGGCGATGACCGCCTGATCGGCGAAGGTCTGCGCCAGCCCTACTTCCTGATCATCGAAACGGCCGACAGTGGCGCGCAGGATCGTGATGCAGCCGATCGCCTTGCCCTCGCGCAGCAGCGGCACGAACAGGCAGGACTTGTAGCCCAGCGCGACCGCCAGGTCATTCATGCGGGCGAATTGCTTCACGCCCTCTGCAGTGTCCGGCACGTTGACAACACGCGAGTCGAGAACGCACGCGCCCGCACCACTGCCATGGTCGAGCGGCCAGGGTTTCAGGACGCCCGCGCCGCGCTGGTCGCCGCTGTCGCTCGAAAAGGCGACCGATTCCATCATGTCTCCTTTGGGCAACACGAGGGCGACGGCTTTGCCGGCAAACAGTCGTTGGCAGCTTTGCACGATCGCGTCGAATACCGGCTGTGTATCCGTTACCGAGCCGCTGATGACGCGCAGGATCTCCGCCGTCGCCGTCTGCTGCTCGAGCGCCTCCCTAGTTTCGGAGGCACGCTGCTCGCTTTCCTTGAACAGTCGCTGCGTCTCGTCGAACAGCCGCGCGTTCTCGAGCGCGACGCCCATGCTGGCGACGATCGTCTGTAGTAGCCGCACCTCGCTCTGGCCGAACGCGCACTCGCGCTCGAAGCTTTCGACAACGACCACGCCGACGACGCGATCGGCGGCGACGATTTTCACCGTCATCGTCGACAGCGAGCATTCAGTGCCCACCGCGATGCCCGCGGCCGCGACCTCGGCCGCTGTGTTGCGGACGATTACGCTGCGGTCCGAGGTGACCTCCTTCCACCGTGCCTCCGACGCGGTTACGGGGGGCAGCGTCACGCGCGTGCCACGCTCGATCTCGTAGAGGAAATGCGCCGTCCGCGTGGCGTGGTCGTACCAGCGTATTCCGATGGTGTCGATACGCAGCACCTCGCGAAGCTTGTCGCCGACGAGCTCAACGATGCCATGGAACGACAGCGAGCCGGCGATGCCCTGCTGGATGCTGTTGATCACCGCCAGTTCCGCCGCGCGTTGTTCGCTCTCCTTGAGCAGCCGCTGCGTCTCGTCGAACAGGCGTGCGTTCTCGAGTGCCGCGCTCATGCTGCTTGCCAGCGTCTGCAGGAGACGCACGTCCGAATCGGTGAACGCGTGCTCGCGATCCATGTCGGCCAACTGGAGCATTCCGCGGACTTGGTCGCCCGCGATCATCGGCACAAAGACCATCGACTTCGGGGCTACCGGGCCAAGCAGGTGGCTGCGGTATTTCGCGAGCGCCTTCTCGGCGTTCTCGTTGATGACCAGCGTTTCGCGAGTGCGCAGGACATGAGCGCCGAATCCGACGTCGCCGATCGGATTCGGTGCGATGCTGAAACGCTCTCCGCGCACGGTCAGGTAAGGGAAGCGCCAGATACCCGCCTGCCGGTCGATGATCCGAATTTCCACGTCCGCCCGGCCGAAAATCTCGCGTATCTTGTCGCCGACAGCATCGTAAATCCCCTGCATGTCGAGTTGTGCGGCGAGCGCCTGCTGCACGCTATTGATGATGGCAAGCTCGTTCTCTCGCTGTTCGAGCAGGGAATTTGCTGTTTGCCGCTTTACGGTACGCGGCGCGGCCTTCGGTTCCAACGCGACCGTCGCGGCACTCACCGCGGCTTTCAATTGGGCCTTGCGCGTCTTGACCAGGGCACTGCGCTCCATCGCCCGCGCCTTGAATGCGGCCTTCTCGGTAGTGCTGGCAAGGCGGAGCATCGCCGCTGCGTCCTTCGCAGCGCGGTCGAGTTCGCCCTGAGCGATGTAGCTTTCCGCGCGTAGATCAAGCAGGTCGAGTTTGCTTGAGACGCTTATTCGGGTTGCAGCCAGCGCCGCCGTAGCCAGTTCGATGGCCCGCGTGTGCTCGCCGGCGCGCATCCGGTCGCGGACGCGCTGCTTCGTTGCGGCAGGCTTTGTTGCGCGGGGCGGCGCGGTTCGCCTCCCCTGCG
>CAVSEA010000014.1:0-52219 GCA_963726915.1 uncultured beta proteobacterium | reverse complement strand
TGAGACATCCTGTGTCAACCCTTGGAAGGGTCAGCGAGGAGTTGAGCGGCGCCATGGTGGTTGGGATCGTAAGGTTTGCGATCGATCCAGGCGCGCCACAGGACGCGAATCCAAGCGCGCGCGAGGATGCGGATAGCGTGCGGGTGATCACACCCGCGGGATCGCGCTTTGTTGTAGATGTAAGCGGCCCAGGCGCTGGCATGTCGCGAGTTGTCGGCCAGGCAGGTGATGGCGGCTCGCAATCGGTGATTACAGGCCCAGCGAAAGGTTACTGCTTTGGACTTGCCGGACTCGTAGGTGACGGGAGTAACGCCGGCTTCGGCAGCCAGGCGTTCGTCGAGGTCGGCGTTCACGGACGCTGCCGAGTTCGGCGAGGATCTGGGCGGCGAATACGTCCGGCGCGTGGGAAGCTCATCACGATCTGTCCGTCGTCGAGATTTGCGAGGTGATGTTCGAGTACGCACCGCTAAGCAGACGAATCTGCGCGACGAGGCGAGACAGTGTTCGAGTGAGGCTGATGGCGAGTTCGCCTTTGGCCTCCATTTCGAGTTCGGCGCACGCGCTCAGGGGAGCCTGATGCAGGCGCGCGAGGAGTTCGTCGGCGGGTCGGCGGCCGGAGTAGCCATGTTGAGCGCAGAAGGCGGCCATGCGCTTAGTACCGAGGCGACGTGCGCTTTCCGGCGTTGGATAGCGTTCTATGAAGGCCAGAGCGATAGGCGAATCGACATCGGCGAAGACCTCGGCGGCGCCGGGCCAGAACGATTCGAGCAGGCTACGCAGTTGGTTGGCCAGCTGAACGCGAGTCGCGACCAGGTCATCGCGACCTCGCACCAGCGCGCGCAGCGCGCGAATGTCATCGCCTTGCGGACGCAACGGGGCAAATCGATGGCCGTCGGTGCGCAGGAGGTCGGCCAACAGGTAGGCATCGCTGGCGTCGCTCTTCGCGCCGTGGCTACGGTAGCGAGGACGGGTTGCTTTGACTGCGTTGGGATGAATGGGCACGACGGTGAAGCCGGCATCGAGCAAGGTATCGACGACGATGCCGGAGGGGCGTTCGATCGCGATGGGCGGTCGATCGTAGTGAATCAGACGGCGCTGCAAGTGCGCGAGTCCTGCGGCGTCGTGGGGAATGTCAAGACGTTCGCAGACGTACTGCCCCTGTGCATCGATGATGCATACGGCATGGGCTTGGCTAGCCCAGTCCAATCCGGCAAAGAAAGTGGTCATAGACAAGCTCCTGCAAGTTCGCGTACGACTTGCCGTGCCGGAAGCCCATGCGGGTCGCTCACTGATCGGCGCTCTTGGCTGCGAAACCTGGCGCTACATCCTGTAGCCCGTCTGGGTCTTCCGGCACCCCGCGCGCTGCGGGTCTCATACGGGCTGTCGAGCGGCAAGCGCAACGGGCAGTCAGCGCGGGGGCACGGAAGTCGAAGCAAGACATCGCGCCTGTCCCGCCGAGCCGTCAATAGCCAGGCATATTTCGACCGCAGGGTAGTCCAGTGAGCGCGAAGGACGGCCCGAGCGCGAATGCATTACCCTGAGCGCGACGGGCCGCCCGAGCGCGATCCTCGCGGATCCATGAGCGCGAAGTTGCCGAACTGCAGTTGCAAGGGGAACGCGAATGAGCTGGTTGCAGAAGCTGCTGCCGCCTCGCATCAAGGCAGCGACCGGCGTGGCGCGCAAGACCATGCCCGAGGGCCTGTGGGTCAAGTGTCCTTCGTGCGAAGCGGTGCTCTATCGTACCGACCTGGAAAAGAATCTCGGCGTCTGTCCCAAGTGCAATCATCATGGTCGCGTCGCTGCACGCGAGCGCATCGACCAGCTGCTCGATGCCGACGCGCGTTACGAAATCGGCTCCGAGGTCGTGCCGGTCGACAGCCTCAAGTTCAAGGACACGCGGAAGTATCCCGAGCGACTGTCGGCCGCGCTCGAAGAAACCGGCGAGACCGACGCGCTCGTGGTCATGCAGGGCAGCATCAAATCGGTGCCGCTGGTGGTCGCCGTATTCGAATTCGAATTCATGGGCGGGTCGATGGGCTCGGTCGTGGGCGAGCGCTTCGTGCGCGGCGTGCGCGTAGCGTACGAGAACCGCGTGCCCTTCGTATGCTTCACCGCCAGCGGCGGCGCCCGCATGCAGGAGGGCGTCAGCTCCCTGTTCCAGATGGCGAAGACGACGGCGGTGCTGCAGGAACTGTCCAAGGCGCGCCTGCCGTTCGTGACGGTGCTGACCGATCCGACGATGGGCGGCGTGTCGGCAAGCTTCGCGATGATCGGCGACATCGTGATCGCCGAACCCGGCGCCCTCATCGGGTTTGCCGGCCCGCGCGTAATCGAACAGACGGTGCGCGAAAAGCTGCCCGAAGGATTCCAGCGCGCCGAGTTCCTGCTGGAAAAGGGTGCGATCGACATGATCGTCGACCGCAGGCGGTTGAAGGACGAACTGCCCGGTCTGCTGGCGCTGCTCCAGCGCGAGCCGCTGCCGACGACTTGAGATCGCGCGCGCACGACGCGCGCCGACGAAGTGTGAGCACGCCGACGACACTCGACGGGTGGCTCGCGTACCTCGCGACGCTCCACCCGAAAACCATCGCGCTCGGTCTGGACCGCGTGCATACGGTCTACGCCCGGCTCGGACTCGCCTTCGCCTGTCCGGCGATCATCGTCGCGGGAACCAACGGCAAGGGGTCGACCTGCGCGCTGCTCGAGCGGATGTTCGTCGCGGGCGGCTATCGCGTAGGCCTCTACACCTCGCCGCATCTGCTGCGGTTCAACGAGCGCGTGCGTGTGGGCGGCGCCGACGCGAGCGACGGCGAACTGTGCGACGCGTTCGCCGCGGTCGAAGCCGTGCGCGGAGACATTGCGCTGACGTACTTCGAATACGGAACCCTGGCGGCGTTGTGGCTGTTTGCACGCGCGGGGGTGGAGGCGATGGTGTTGGAAGTGGGCTTGGGCGGGCGTCTCGACGCGGTCAACATCATCGACGCCGATGTCGCCATCGTGACGACCATCGCGATCGACCACGTCGACTATCTCGGCGCCACCCGCGAAGCGATCGGTCGCGAGAAAGCGGGCATCTTCCGCGCGGGACGCGTCGCGATCTGCGCCGATCGCGATCCGCCGCACACACTGCTCGACCATGCGACCGCCATCGGCACAACGTTGCTGCGCTTGGGCGTCGACTACGATTTCACGGTGAGCGGGCCGCAATGGAGCTATCGCGGACCGGGCGGTGCGCGCCACGGCTTGCCGCATCCCGCTTTGCGCGGCGATTATCAGCTTGCCAACGCGGCCACCGCGCTCACCGCCGCCGACGCGCTGCGCCCGCGCCTGCCGCTCGACATGGGCGCGATTCGCGCCGCGCTGGTCGAGGTTGCATTGTCCGGCCGCTTTCAGGTCCTCCCGGGCCGCCCGGTACGCGTGCTCGACGTCGCGCACAATACGCAGGCGGCGCGCGCGTTGGCCAGCGGCCTGGGCGCGATGGGCTATCATCCGCAAACGCATGCCGTGTTCGGCATCATGGCCGACAAGGACATCGACGACGTGATCGAGGCGCTGCTGCCGCGTGTCGATACCTGGCGCGTCGCGACCTTGCCGCCGCCACGTGGTGCCAGCGCGGCGATGCTGCGCGACCGGCTCGAGGCGGCTGGCGTTGCGCCGGCTGCGATCCGCGAATTCGACGATCCCGTGGCGGCCTACCGTGCTGCCTGCGGCGCCACCGCGGAAGCTGATAGAATTATCGTCTTTGGCTCCTTCCAAACGGTCGCCGCCGCGCTTTCTGCGTGATGGCTTGCGGCTGCCTGAACCGAATCGCATGGCCACACGTTCCGCCGCTCCGGATCTCGCTGTCGACGAGTTGAAACGACGCGCGCGTCGTCGCCTGGTCGGAGCAATCGTGCTGGCCCTCGCGGCCGCGGTGATCCTGCCGTTTCTCCTGGAAAGCGACCCCAAGCCTCTCGGCGATGATGTATCCATTCGCATCCCGCCGATCGACAGCGGCAAGTTCGTCAATCCGTTGGTCCCCGACAAGGGACGGGAAGGCGGGGCGCCGGGTGCGTCCGATCCCAAGGCGGAGCCCAGACCCGGCGTCGTGATCACGCCGAAAAAGTCGATCGCGGAAGCGGAGCGACGGGTGCTGGGACCCAGCGCATCGCCGGGGGCTTCGTCGCCGCAGGTTTCTGCCGTCGGCGCGCCGACGGCACCGCCGGCAGCGCCGACTGTAACCGAGGTCGCGCCGCCACCCGCAAGCAAGGACGCCACGCTGGCCAAGGCGGAACCGCCGGCTGCGGCTCCACCCGGACCCATCGTCGCTGCGCCTTCGCCCGCAGCACCCACCGCACCCGCATCGCCAGGCGCGTACTCGGTGCAGGTCGCGGCGTACGCCGACGTCAAAGTGGCCACCGATCTTGCGACGACCCTCAAGTCCAGCGGCTTCGCCACGTATACCGAATCCGTACCTACCGCGCAGGGTTCCGTCCAGCGCGTGCGGGTTGGGCCGTTTGCATCTCGCGGCGACGCCGATGCGGCGGTGGCCAAGCTGAAGCTGGCTGGGTACGATCGCGCGCTGGTCGTTCCGCAGACGAAGTGACGGCCTTCGATTTCGTCGTCATCGGCGTCGTTGTGCTTTCAACGTTGTTCGGGTTCGCGCGCGGATTCATGCGCGTGGCGGTGTCGTTGGCGGCATGGGTCTTCGGCTTTGCGCTGGCGATTCAGCTGTCGGTACCGTTAGGTGCGATGCTGCCCGAGTTCGGTGGTTCTCCGACGACGCGCTATGTCGCGGCTTTCGCCCTGATCGTCATCGTCGTCCTGCTGGTGGGCGTCTTGCTCGGCTGGTTGCTGTACCGACTCGTGCGCGCCATCGGGCTCGGTTTCCTGGACCGGCTGCTCGGCGGTGTCGTCGGTGTGGCACGCGGCGCGATAATTGCTGTCATAGGTGTGCTCGTCGCGGGTCTGACCAGCCTCCCGCAGCAGGTTTGGTGGCAAAATGCGTTGTTTGCGCCGCCGCTGGTGGCGGCCGCGATGAGCTTGAAGCCGTGGCTGCCGCAACCTTGGGCAGAGCATCTCGATTTTGGCAAACCCGCGCCGTCCAAGTCCCGGCCGGCGACGGGCACAGGAGTCTAGAACCATGTGTGGCATCGTGGGTGCGGTCACGCACACGCCGGTCAACCAGCTGCTCTACGACGGGCTGCTGCTGCTGCAGCACCGCGGGCAGGACGCCGCCGGCATCGTGACCAGCGATGGTCCTGTATTCCACATGTTCAAGGGGCCCGGGTACGTGCGCGACGTGTTCCGCACGCGCAACATGCGCGACCTCATGGGCAACGCGGGCATCGGCCACTGCCGCTATCCGACGGCGGGTTCGGCGTGGTCCGACCTCGAATCCCAGCCTTTCTATGTCAATTCCCCTTTCGGCATCACGCTGGCCCACAACGGCAACCTGACCAACAGCGACGCGCTGAAAAAGGAACTGTTCCAGCTCGATTTCCGCCACGTCAACACCAATTCCGATTCGGAAGTGCTGCTCAACGTGCTTGCGCTGGAACTCGAGCGCGCCGCGCACCACGCCCGCCTCGACGCCAACGCGATTTTCGCGGCGGTCACCGCCGTGCACAAGCGCTGCCGTGGGGCGTATGCCATCGTCGCCATGATCGCTGGCTACGGTCTGGTCGCATTTCGCGATCCCTTCGGCATCCGGCCGCTGATCATCGGGTTCAACGAATCGATGGGCGGCACCGAGTACCTGGTCGCCAGCGAGTCGGTCGCGCTGGAGGCGCTGGGCTTCACGGTGCTGCGCGACGTCGCCCCCGGCGAGGCCATCTATGTCGACCAGGCGGGCCGCTTTCATTCGCGTCAGTGCGCGGAGCATGTGCAGCTCAATCCATGCATCTTCGAGTTCGTCTATCTTGCGCGGCCCGATTCGGTCATCGACGGCGCGTCGGTCTACGAGTCGCGACTGTGCATGGGCGGAGAGCTCGCGCGGAAGATCGCCACGATTCCCGAGGCGCAGGACATCGACGTCGTCATTCCGATACCGGATTCGAGCCGGCCGTCGGCGCTCGAACTCGCGAACCACCTGGGTTTGAAGTACCGCGAAGGATTCGTCAAGAACCGGTACATCGGTCGAACGTTCATCATGCCGGGGCAGGCCATCCGCAGGAAAAGCGTGCGCCAGAAGCTCAATCCGATCGGCATGGAATTCAAGGACAAGGTCGTGCTGCTGGTCGACGATTCGATCGTGCGCGGCACCACCAGTCGCGAGATCGTGTCGATGGCGCGCGAAGCCGGCGCGCGCAAGGTCTACTTCGCCTCGGCGAGCCCCCCCGTGCGCTATCCGAACGTGTACGGCATCGACATGCCGAACCAGCGCGAACTTATCGCCACCGGGCGCACCGAAGCCGAGATCGCGCACGAGATCGGTGCCGATCTGCTCATCTATCAGGATCTGGAAGCGCTGAAGCGCGCGATTCGCGCAGTCAATCCGAAACTCAAGGAATTCGAGGCGTCGTGTTTCGACGGCTACTACATCACCGGCGATGTCACCGCCGATTACCTGTCGCAACTCGCGCAGGAGCGCGACGAGACCCGGGGCGAGTCCGACGAGCTGGCGTTGGCGACGGGCTGAATGCTTCCCTCACCCCCGCCCCTCTTGCTGAGGGAGCGGAGAGACATCTGCGCACCGTCGGTGCGCCAGCGACGTTTGACGCGACTCCGGTTTCGGGACATACTTACTTCAGCGCCGATTTGAAATGGAGCCGCGACGTTGCGGCACCACAGCTTGCGGGCGCTTAATAAATACAGCTAAAGCGAGCCGGCGTCATGGACCAGGGCCCGTTTAGCGCAAGCTGGCGGGCCTTCGTATTTTGGGAAATGACATGTCACGCAAAGCCGGATTCACCACGTCGATTCTGCATTCGGACCGCGACGCACCGATCGAGCACGGTTCGCTGCACAAGCCGCTGCACCTTTCGGTCGCGTACGGCTACCGCGATGCGCGCGAACTCGCGGCGGTCTTCCAGGGCAAGGCGCAGGGCTACGCCTACGGCCGCCAGGGCAACCCCACCTCCGCGGCGCTGGAGGAAAAAGTCAATCGCATGGAAGAGGGCGTGGCCACCGTGTGCTTCGGCACCGGCATGGCGGCTATCGGCGCGATCATGCTGGCGCTGTTGCGCAAAGGCGATCACGTCGTCTCGAGCGCGTTCCTGTTCGGCAACACCAACAGCCTGTTCAATACGGTCGAGGCGCACGGTTGCGACGTGAGCTTCGTCGATGCGACCGGCGTGCGCGCAGTCGAGGCGGCGATCACACCGGCGACGAGGCTGGTCTTTGTCGAGACCATCGCGAACCCGCGCACGCAGGTCGCTGACCTGAAGCGCATCGGCGATTTGTGCGCAGCACGCGGATTGATCTACGTCGTCGACAATACGATGACTTCGCCGTACCTGTTTCTGCCCAGGACCGTCGGCGCGAGCCTCGTCGTCAACGCGCTGACCAAGTACATCGGCGGCCACGGCAACGCGCTCGCCGGCGCCATCACGGACACCGGCCATTTCGATTGGACGCGGTACCCGAACATCTACGACAACTACAAGGGGCCGAAGCCCGGAATGTGGGGGATCACGCAGATCCGCAAGAAAGGTCTGCGCGACTGGGGCGGGACGCTGGCGGCGGAGCAGGCGCACCATATCGCGGTGGGCGCGGAGACGCTCGCGCTGCGGATGGGCCGAGCATGCGCCAACGCGCTTGCCCTGGCACGGTTCCTCGAGGCGCATCCGAAGGTGCTCGCCGTCTACTACCCCGGGCTCGCCTCGCACCCGCAACACGCGCTGGCGACCGAACTGTTCGGCGCCTATGGTGCGTTGCTGTCCTTCGAACTCGACCCAGCGCTGGATTGTTTCGATTTCCTCAATCGCCTCAAGAACGTTGTCCTCTCGTCGAACCTCGGCGACAACCGGACGCTGGCGATCCCGGTGGCGCATACGATCTTCCACGAGATGGGTGCGCAACGTCGCGCCAGCATGGGCATCGTCGACTCGCTGATCCGCATCTCGGTCGGGATCGAGGATCGCGACGATCTGATTGCCGACTTCGCGCAGGCTTTGGCCACAGGCTGACGCAAAGCTGCTGCGCAGGCCGAGTTAGCGAGTGGTCACGGCCTTGACGCGAAACGCCCGGTCGATGCCGATGACCAGCGGAATCCAGCCGATCCAGCGTACGAGGTCGATCCAGTCGTCGTCCCAGTGCTCGTTCTCGAACAGGTCGAAGCTCAGGCCCATCCGGTCTTCGATCCAACCGAATGCGCTGACCCACGCGACCATGACGACCAGCGCGAACGCGCGTGCACGCAAGCGCGAGTCTAGCGAGCGCCACAACGGAATGCCGGCCAGGGCACCGATGATCGCGGCGTAGAGCGCGATCCTCAACCACGGCTGGCTCGCGAAAGTCGACGCAAGCAGCGGCTCGCCGCCAATCATCTTGGCGGCGGTCCAGCCGATGACCGCCGCGCCGAGCCACAGGATGGCCGGGTAGCGATCGACCAGCTTCAGCACCAGCGCGCTGCCCCAGACCACGATCGGTATGCTGATCACGAGGCCGATGACGACGAGCATGAAACTGCCCTGCGCCGCGCCGCCGACCGCCAGGACGTTGTCGACGCCCATCACTGCGTCCGCAATGACGATGGTGCGCACCGCGGCGCCGAAGCTTGCCGCGGCGGCGATTTTTTCCGGACTCGAATCCTGCGGTGCCGTGAGCTTCCAACCGATCCACGCCAGCGCGGCGCCGCCGACGAGCAGGAACCCGGGGATCTTGAGCAACCAGACCACCACGCCGGTCAACAGTACCCTGACTGCGATTGCGCCCGCTGTCCCCCACAGGATCACCGCGCGCTGCTTGTCCTTGGGCACGTTGCGCGCCGCGATGCCGATGATGATCGCGTTGTCACCGGCGAGCACGAGGTCGATCAGGATGATCGACATCAACGCCGACAGAAAGTCGGGCGGGATCGAGGTCATGGGAATACCTTCATGCGTTCGGGCCGCCGCTTGCGCATGCGTTCGGGCCGCCGCATGCGCTCAGGGTAATGCATTCGCGCTCGCGGCGGCCCGTCACGCCCAGGAGGATGCCTTCACGCTTCGTCACGCCTATGCGTTGCCCTGCACTTCCATGACCTGCGGCTCGATGCCGCGCTCGTCGACCCGCAGATAGCTGGCTGTGCGGTACCAGTCCGCCAGCACCCAGCGTTCGCACGACGCACCGTCGATGGTCAGTTCGTGTCGCGCCGGTCGATGCGTGTGACCGTGGATGAGTCGTTTGACGCCGTGCTCGCGCATGGTGGCGATAACCGCATTCGCGTTGACGTCCATGATGACTTCGCTCTTGCCCGCCGTCGCGCGCCGACTGCCAAAGCGCATGGCCGCGGCCATCATGCGGCGGACGAAATAGGACCGCGCCAGGAAGCGGCGCCTTCGCTCGGGATCCTGTCGGTAGGCGCGAAAGCGCTGGTACTCGACGTCGTCGGTGCACAGCAGATCGCCATGCATCAGCAGCGTGGGCGTGCCGTGCAGTTCGTGGACGACGATGTCGGGCATGAGCGTCGCCCGGCACGCCTTTGCAAAACGCTCACCCAGCAGGAAGTCGCGGTTGCCGCATTGCACATGCACGGGGACGCCCCGCGCGGACAGGTCGGCGAGCGAGGCGGCAACACCCGCCGCCAGCGGTTCGCGCAGCTGATCGTCGCCGAGCCAGACGTCGAACAGGTCGCCGAGTATGTACAGCGCCTTGGCCGAGCGGGCGGGGCCGCCGGCGAACGCGTGAAATGCCGCGACCAGTTGCGGCCGCGCCGGCGACAGGTGCAAGTCGGAAATGAACAGCGTTGGCGTCATGTTCCGCGACGGTCCGCCGCTGCGGGGCGGTCAGGCCTTTTCTTCCGCCCGCTCGATGACGACGTTCGTCGAGGGCACGTCCTGGTGCCCGCCGCGACTGCCGGTCGGCACGCCGGCGATGTCATCGACGATGTCGGTGCCTCCGACCACCTTGCCGAATACGCAGTAGCCCCAGCCCTTGGCGTCGGGCGAGCGATGGTCGAGGAAGGCGTTGTCGGCGACGTTGATGAAGAATTGCGCCGTGGCCGAGTGCGGATCCGAGGTGCGTGCCATCGCGACGGTGTAGTGCGCATTCTTCAGCCCGTTGCTGGCTTCGTTGGCGATCGGTGCGCGGCCGGATTTCTGGGTGAATTCGGGCGTGAAGCCGCCACCCTGGATCATGAACCCGTCGATTACGCGATGGAACAGCGTGTTGTCGTAGTGCCCGGCGCGAACGTAGGCGAGGAAATTGGCGACCGTCTTCGGGGCGCGTGCTTCGTCGAGTTCCAGCGTGATCGCGCCGTGGTTGGTATGGAGGATGACCATGGCTGTTCCTACGGCGCGACGATCGTCGCGGTCTTGATCAGGATCTGCTGTTTCGGCACATCGGTCGGGAAACGTCCGCCCGCGCCGGTGGGCGTGGCGGCGATCTTGTTGACCACGTCCATGCCGTCGACGACTTTGCCAAAGACGGTGTAACCGTAGCCCTGCGGCGACGGCTCGCGGAAATTGAGCCGGCTGTTGTCCGCGACGTTGATGAAAAACTGCGCGTTGGCCGACTGCGGATCGCTGGTGCGCGCCATGGCGACCGTTCCCGGCACGTTCGAAAGTCCCGCCTTACGGCTCGATTCCCCTTCGTGCGGGATCGTAGGCAACGGCGTCGGCTTTTCCGAATAGTCTGCCGTGTACCCGCCGGCCTGGATCATGAATCCCGGGATGACGCGATGGAATTGCGTGCCGTCGAACTGCTTGGACTTTACGTAGGCCAGGAAGTGTTCGACGGTCTTCGGCGCAGCATCGGGGAACAGTTCGATGCGGATCTTGCCCATGCTCGTATCCAGATCGACTTGCGGATTGGCGGCGTAAGCGGGCGCGGCAATCGCCGCGGCGAAAATCAGGGTGACCAGCAGTGCGTTGCGGTGGAACATCGACAACTCCTTCAGCGTGATTGAAAGCGTTGCGCGATCTCTGCTGCCCGTCGCAGCAGAGGCCGCGCGGTCATTTGGCCGGCTTGACCGGCGAGATCGGTTTGGTCTTGGCGGGCTTCGGCGGCACCACTTTCGGCGCGGTGGTCGACGGAGCGACGTCGTAAAGGTCGCGAACCAGCTTGAGCTTGGCGATCGCGCTCTTGTTAGCCTTGTCGAGCACAACTGCGCGATCGTACTCGGCGCCGGCGAGGCGGGCGTAGACATCACCCAGATTTTCGTGGGCTATCGCGTAGTCGGGATTCGCCCTGAGCGCGATTTCCAGTTCGGTGCGGGCCTTGTCGTAGCGTCCTTGCTGCGCCCAGATGACCGCCAGGTTGTTGTGGGGCTCGGGGAGTTCGGGGTAGTCCTCGGTCAGTTGCTGGTAGGTGACCGCGGCGTCGTCCAACTCGTCCTGGTCGGTCTGCACCACCCCCTTGAGGAAGCGCGCCTGCGGATTGCGTGCGTCTTTTGCCAGCACCTCATCGATCTTGGTCATGGCCAGCACGTACTGGCCGTCCCGGATCATGCCGACGGCTTCGGCCAGCGCCGGGGTCAGGCCGGGGGACACGATGGGCGTGGTCGGGCCGGTCGGCGCCATCGGCGGCGCCTGCTGGGCGAAGGCGGTGCTGCTAAGCAACATCGCCGCGATGACGGCAACTGCGGGTGTGTACATTCTGGGCTGTACAGTCAGAGGGGACGCATTTTAGCAGAAGCGCGCCGCCGGCCGGCCCGCGCCATAGAGGCCGCGCGCGGATGCTTGCGATCCGCGCACGAGGCGCGCAAGATATGCAGCGCCGGCAAGCAGACCGGGACAGTACCGCCAACAGGATCTCTTAGGAGGATCGATGAGTACCGAGACCAAGTCGCAGGAGCAGACCGCCGTCGAACAACCCGGTCGACGGCGCGCACTCAAGACAGCCGCAGCCACGGTCGGAACCGCGGCGCTGTCGGCCCCGTTCATCCGCAATGCCGCCGCGGCGGAGACGACGGTCTGGAAGGTGCAGACTTCATGGCCCGCGGGTGTCGGCCTGCAGACTTTCAAGAATTGGTGCGGAACGATCAAGGAAAAGTCCGGCGGCGAACTCGAGTTGAAACCATTCGCCGCGAAGGAGGTCGTCGGCGATTTCGAGCTGTTCGACGGTGTCAAGAACGGCGTGCTCGAGGCGATGAATTCCTTCACCGTTTATTGGGCAGGCAAGCTCCCGTCGTGCGCATTTCTCTCCTCGTACCTGATGGGCCTGCGCTACCCGCACGAATGGGACATCTTCTTTTACAGCAAGGACGGGCTCAGGGACACGCGCGAGATATTCGCGAAGCAGGGCCTGTACTACGTCAATCGCATCCATCACGGCCCGAACATCATCCATTCCAAGAAACCGATCCGCACGATCGAAGATTTCAAGGACCTGAAATTGCGGGTCCCGGGAGGCATGATCGCGGAAGGCTTCGCCGCGGCGGGAGCTAAGACAACGTTGCTGCCCGGAGGCGAAGTCTTCTCCGCACTGGAGAAGGGCACGATCGAGGCTGCGGATTACACCGGCCCCGCGGTGAACTGGGATCTGGGCTTCCAGCAGGTGACCAAGTTCATCTGGACCGGACCTCCGGGGCTGGAATCGATCTATCAGCCGGTCGACCTGATGGATTTCGTCGTGCGCATGGACGTCTGGAACAAGTTGTCCCCGAAGATGAAGGTATGGGTCGACGACGAGATCCAGGTGTATTCCAATATCCATCATGCCGCGATCCAGAAAGCCGACCTCGAAGCCTGGGGTAAATTTGAAAAGGCTGGCACGCAGATCATTCGCATGCCGGCCGAGGATCTACCGAAGTTCCAGCGCATCGCAGTGCCGATCTGGTTCAAGTGGGCCAACAAAGACAAGGACGCGGCGCGACTGTTCAAGTCGCAGCTCGAGATCATGGAGTCGCACACCTTCGGCTACGTGACGCCGGACATGTACAAAGGCCTCAAGATCGAAGCATGACCCGCGCGGGCCCCGGGCGGGGCCTTCGACTCGCTCCAGAGGCGCCATGACGGCGCCTCTGTTTTGTTCCACTTCGAAACGTCTGCGCCGATGCCAAGTCTGAGTTTTGTTCTGCCGCACTGGCTGTACTGGTCGGTGCTCGCGTTTTTTCCGTTGATCGCGATGTATTTTGTTGCGCGCCAGATGCGCAATCCGCCCGATCGCCGCCCGTCGCTGTTCATCGCGTACCTGTTCCTGTTTCTGGCCGGGTTCCTCGGGATTCATCGCTTTTATCTGCGCAGCGGGTGGGGCTTCATCTTCATCCCGATCTTTCTGGCCATTCTCTATTGCAACGGCCAGATTCGCGAAGTGCGCGACGACGAGTCGCGAACGTTCGCGGCCCACCAGCAGGCGCAGGTCGCCGCGGACCTCGCTCGACCCAAGGCCGACGATACGTCGCCGGAATCGGCCAAAGCGTACGAGCAATTGCGCGCCACCGCCGCTGCGCGCGACGTCGAGTACGAGGCCGCAAAGGCCATTCGCGACCACTGGAAGGACCGTGCCGGATACGCCGCCATGGTGCTCGCACTGCTGTTGCTCGTCGATGCAATCCTCCTGCCCGGACTGGTTCGAAGGCGCCGCGCGCTCGAGGTCGCCGAACCATCGCTGGAAACCGAACACCCGGACGGCTCGTCGGTTCACGAGGGCGGCGTGGGAGAGGACCCGACGCTCAACATGCACACGCCGGTTACCGACGTGATCGAGCGCGTCAACACGTCGGTCGGGCGTTTTGTCGCGTTCTGGGCACTGATCGCGGTCTTTGGCTACTACTACGAAGTCATGGCGCGGTTCGTCTTCAATTCGCCGACCAACTGGCTGCACGAAAGCATGTTTCTGATGTTCGGCATGCAGTACATCCTGTGCGGTGCCTACGCCTACAAGGAAGATCAGCACGTTCGCGTGGACGTGCTCTACTCCAAATTGTCGATCCGCGGCAAAGCGGCGGCGGACATCTTCACGTCAATCTTCTTCTTCATTTTCACGATAACTTTGTTGTGGACCACGACGCGCTTCGCGATGGATTCGATTTCGCAGGGCGAGCACTCCTTCACCGAATGGGGACTTCCGTACTGGCCGATCAAGCTGATGATGCCGATCGGGGCGGCATTGCTCGTCCTTCAGGGCATCGCAAAACTGATCAAGGACATCATGCTGGTCACGCGAAAGGCCGCCTAGCATGGGACTCGAAATCGGCATCGGATGGCTGACCATCCTGCTGTTCGGTTCGCTCGCGCTGCTGCTCATGTTCGGGTTGCCGATGGCGTTCTGTACCGGCAGCCTCGCGGTCATTTTCCTGTATCGTCTTCGGCAACGGCGCGATCCTCAACATGCTGCCGTCGCGCATCTTCCCGTTCATGACCGACTATCAGCTCTCGGCGGTGCCACTGTTCATCTTCATGGCGGCCGTGCTGGAGAAAGCGGGGATCATCGAGGAGCTTGTTCGACGTCATCTATAAATGGCTGGGGGCGCTCAAGGGCGGATTGGCGTCGGCGACGGTGCTCGCCTGCACCGTGCTCGCGGCGATGGTCGGCGTGGTCGGCGCCACCGAGGTGACCATGGGCATGATTGCGCTGCCTGCCATGCTCAAGCGCGGCTACGACCCCAAACTTGCGTGTGGAGCGTTGTTGGGCGGGGGGACACTGGGAATCCTGATTCCGCCATCGGTCATGGCGATCGTCTACGCGGTCGTCGCCCAGCAATCGCTGGGGGAACTTCTGGTCGGGTCGGTATTCCCCGGGCTGCTGCTCTCCGGCCTCTACATCGGGTACGTCACGCTGCGCTGCTACATCAATCCGGCGATGGGTCCGGCATTGCCGGTGGAGGAGCGGGTCAGTTTCGCCGAGAAACTGCGGCTGCTGCGCAACACCATCACGCCGGTGCTGGTGATTCTGCTCGTGCTGGGAGTCATCTTCTTCGGAATAGCGACGCCCGTGGAGGCCGCCGGCATCGGCACCTTCGGCGCGCTGGTGGTGTGCGCGCTCCATCGCCGGCTCAACTGGGTTGCGCTGTACGAGGCCGCCCTCGCCACGCTCAAGGCGACGGCGATGGTGATGTGGATATTCTTCGGCGCGACGATGTTCGTCGGCTTTTTCATCGTCAAGGGTGGGCAGACCTTCGTGTCCGAGCTGATACTCGCCACCGGACTTGCGCCTTACGGGATCCTGTTCCTGATGATGGCGGTGCTGTTCGTGCTCGGCATGTTCCTCGACTGGGTGGGCATATTGCTGCTGACTGTCCCCATCTTCCTGCCGATCATGAAGAGCCTGCCTTTTGCCGGCACCTTCGGCCTGCCGGGCGTCGCCGCGGGAGACATTGCCCTGTGGTACGGCGTCATTTTCATGGTCAACATGCAGATGGCGTTCCTGAGTCCGCCGTTCGGCTACTCGCTGTTCTACCTGAAGAGCGTGGCGCCGCCCCAAATCAGCATGGCGATGATCTTCCGTTCGGCGATCCCGTTCATCGGCCTGCAGATACTGGGGCTCGGACTCTGCATCGTCTTTCCCGGCATCATCCTGTGGTTGCCGCACCTGCTCTACGCGGCACACAACTAGCCTTTCGCCAGCCGCGCGATCGTCGCGTTGATCAGCTGCCGCGAGATGCTCACCGGACCCGGGAGCTGCGGCAGCGCGTCGAGCGAAAACCACTTCGCCTCGGCGATTTCCGCATCGCAGGGACGCATTTCGCCGCTGACGTACTCCGCGGTAAACGCGATCATCAGCGAGTTCGGGAACGGCCACGACTGGCTCGAGAAATAGCGCAGGTTATCGACTTTCACGCCAACTTCCTCGAGCACCTCGCGATGGATGCAGTCCTCGATCGATTCGCCCGTCTCGACAAATCCCGCGAGCGCGCTGAACATCGCATTGGGAAAGCGGTTGGCGCGCGCCAGCAGCAGCTCGCGGTCACGCGTCACCAGTACCATCATGGCCGGCGAGATGCGCGGATAGACGACCAGGCCGCAGGACGGGCATTCCTTGGATCGCTCGGTGCCCTTGTCGCGCGTCGGCGTCCCGCAGTGGCCGCAATAGACGTGGTTGCGGTGCCATTGCACGACCTGGAACGCGCGACCGGCGAGAGCCAGGTGCGCCTCGGGTATTTGCAGGAACAGCGAACGCAGGCCCCGCCACTGCCAGTCGTCCGAGGCGGTGTCGTCGCCGGCGGCGTGCAAGGCGATGCAATCGATGCCTTCGAGCTGTCCCAGATACAGTCGCGTACCGGCGAGGCCAACGCGTTCGACGTGCTCCAGCGTCGGCATCGCGGGCTGCTCGCCGGCGCGCACGAGTATCTTGTCCTCCCGCCAGACGAAGCAAAGCGTCGCCGGCGACAACGCGGCAGGTAGCGCGATGCCGGGCTCGAACGCGCCCGGTGTGTTCATCTGCATGTCGGGAACCTGCTAGCGGAGGAAGCTCTCATCCTTGCCGATAACCGTAAGTTCGACAAATCTGGATCCATTGTGGTCGGTCGGCGAGAAATTCACGAGGTAACCCCCGACGTCGTAGTCGCGCAACTGCTCCATCGCCCCGATGAATCGTTCGCGCGTGAGGTCGTTGCCTGCACGGCGCAGGCCTTCGACCAGGACCTTGGCGGCGATGAAGCCTTCGAGGCTCGTGAAGGAGTATTCCTGCTTGCCGGTCGATGCCGCGAGCTGTTGCTGATACTCCTTGACCACGCGGTTGGAAATGTTCCAGGGGAACGGCATCACCTGCGAGATGCCGACGCCGCGGCCTGCCGGGCCGGCCTCGTGCGCGAGCGCCTTGCTGCCGACGAAGGACACGTTCATGAATTGCGGATTGTGGCCGGCGGCGCGCATCGCCTTGATGAACGCGGCGACGGACTTGTACGCCGAGATCATGATGACCGCCTGCGGCTCGACCTTGCCGATCGACGCCACGGCAGCCGCGACGTCGGTCGTGTTGCGCTCGACGGTCCCGGTGGCGACGATCTTGATGTTGCGCTTCTGCATGGCGCGCTCGACGCCGGCGAGCCCGGCCTTGCCATAGTCGTCGTTCTGATAGAAGACGGCGATGCGGTCGAGCGTCTGGCCGATCATCTGCCCGACGATTTTGTCGGTCTCGTCGAAATAGCTCGCGCGAATATTGAAAATGTAGCGGTTGAGCGGGTTGCGCAGCGATTCCGCACCGGTGAAGGCGCCCACGAAGGGCACCTTCGCCGCGGTGAAGATCGGCTTTGACGCGTTGGACGTCGGCGTGCCGACGTATCCGAACAGCAGGAAGACGCCGCCCTCGATCAGTTTCTTCGTGTTCGCGGCGGCGCGGTCCGGCTCGTAGCCGTCGTCGAGCGAACGCAGCTCGATCTTGCGCCCGTTGACGCCGCCGGCGGCATTGACCATCTGGAAATAGGCGAGCGCGCCCGCCCGCATTTCGTTGCCCAGCTCGGAGGCCGGGCCCGTGAAGGCCGCCGACTGCCCGATGAGGATGGACGTCGGCGTGACGCCGGGCTCGGCCTGCACGGCAGAGACCCAGGCGCCCAGCGCGATCAGCGCCAGCCGAACGATGCGATGTTTCATGCTCCTCCCTTGCGCGGCCGGTTCGACCGGGCTTCGCGCTGTTCAACGCTTGGTTCGACTTCCGGTGTCGTCCTCACTTCAGGCGAGGCTAAGCGGCAGTACGCGCAAGCGCTTGCCGGTTGCCGCGGCGATGGCATTGGCGACCGCGGGTGCGATCACTGGCGTGCCGGGTTCGCCCACGCCCGTCGGCGCTGCGGTCGACGTGACGATGTGTACTTCGACGACTGGCATTTCGTTGATGCGCAGCGGCGGGTATTGGTGGAAATTTGTCTGCTCGACGATGCCGTCCTTGAGCGTGATCGCGCCATGCAGCGCGGCGGACAGGCCGAAGCCGATAGCGCCCTCCATCTGCGCACGGATGACGTCGGGGTTCACCGCGATGCCGCAATCGACTGCACAGACGACACGATCGACGCTGAAACTGCCGTCCGGCTTGACCGTGACCTCGGCGACCTGCGCGACGAAGGTGTTGAACGATTCGTGCACGGCGACGCCGCGCCCTCGCTTTTCGCCTGTCTTTCCGGGAGCGAGCGGCGTGTCCCAGCCCGCCTTGCCGGCGGCGAGTTCGAGCACGCCGACGTGGCGCGCATGGGTCCCCAGCAAGCTCTTGCGGAAGGCCACCGGGTCCTTGCCCGCCGCGACCGCCAACTCGTCGATGAAGGTCTCGGTCGAGTATGCCGTATGCGTCGACCCAACCGAGCGCCACCACAGCACCGGTACGCCGACTTTCGGCGTATGCAGGTCGACCTGCAGGTTCGGGATCGCGTAGGGCAGGGTCGATGCGCCTTCGACCGAAGTGCCGTCGACGCCGTTCTTGACCATGAATGACTCGAGGGATGTTCCGGTGAGAATCGATTGGCCGACGATGCGATGCTGCCATGCGACGACGTTGCCGCTCGGGTCGAGGCCGGCCTTGATTGCATGGAAATACATCGGACGGTACTGGCCTGCCTGCATGTCGTCCTCGCGCGTCCACACCAGTTTGACCGGTGCCGCGCCCTTGATCAGTTTGGCGATGGTCGCGGCTTCGCGCACGTAGTCGGACGTGGGATTGGCGCGCCGGCCGAAGCTGCCGCCGGCGAACAGTTGATTGATCTTGACCTGTTCCGGCTTCAGGTCGACGGCTTCCGCGATGGCGCCCTGGTCGAAAGTCTGGAACTGCGCGCCGTACCAGACTTCGCAGGAATCGGCGCCCAGCTGGACGACACAGTTCATCGGCTCCATCGCGGCGTGCGCGAGGTAGGGAAACTCATACGCGGCGGCGAACGTCTTCGCCGCGCCGGCCAGCGCCTTGGCGGCGTCGCCGTCGTTGCGCGCGACCGTGCCTGGTGTGGCGGCGCGCGCCTTGTAGTCGGCCATGAGATCCGCCGACGAACCCTTGAATGCCGCCGACTCGTCCCATTCGATCTTCAGCGCGTCGCGCGCCTTCTTCGCGGTCCAGAACGAGGTCGCGAGTACCGCCACGCCGGTAGGAAGCTCGACGATGTAGCGGACGCCTGGAAACTTCTGTGCCTCGTCGGTATTGAACTTCACGACCTTGGCGCCGAAGCGCGGTGGATGCGCGACCACGGCCGTGAGCATGCCCGGTAGCTGGACATCCTGCGTGAACTGCGCGGTGCCGTTCGACTTGGCGCGCGAGTCTGTGCGCGGCACGCGCTTGCCGATATAGACGAAGTCCTTCGAATCCTTCAGGTTCACCGAGGTCGGTACCGGCTGCATCGCGGCGTCCGCCGCCAACTCGCCGAAAGTCGCCTTCCTGCCCGACGCGTGCGTGAGCACGCCCTGCCTGACCGTGATCGATTCGGCGGGAACGTTCCAGCGTTTCGCCGCCGCGCCGACGAACATCGCGCGCACGGCGGCACCCGCCTTGCGCAGCTGCTCGAAGGAGTTGGCCATTGCCGTCGAGCCGCCGGTCCCCTGGATCGGCCCCAGCAGCAGATTGTTGTAGAGTTTCGCGTCGGCAGGCGCACCCTCAACCCGGATCTGCGTCCAGGCGGCGTCCATCTCCTCGGCTACCAGGGTCGGCAAGCCGGTATAGGTGCCCTGGCCCATTTCGAGGTGCTTCACCAGTACGGTCACCGAGCTGTCGTTGCCGACACGGATGAACGCGTTCGGCTGCCATACTCCTGCTGGGGCGACGCGCGCGCCGGCCTGGCCCGGAGCTGCTACTTGCGCGAAGCCTTTGCCCGGAAGAAAGAATCCGAGCGTGAAGCCCGCGGCCGCGCTTGCGG
Organism: uncultured beta proteobacterium; assembly: GCA_963726915.1. Lineage (GTDB taxonomy): Bacteria > Pseudomonadota > Gammaproteobacteria > Burkholderiales > Casimicrobiaceae > PALSA-1003. Next base: position 32,394 of record CAVSEA010000014.1, on the reverse strand, counting down.
ACGACTTCAGGAATGTGCGCCGACTGGCGACGGGTGGTTGCGAATCTGGCATGAGTCGATGGCTCCGGTGCCGTTTGCCTAGGCGAGCGACTTCGCGGCTTCGTGAATCGCCGCGCGAATGCGCACATAGGTCGCGCAGCGACAGACGTTGCCCGCCATCGCCGCGTCGATGTCCACGTCGGACGGTCTTTTCTTCTTCGCGAGCAATCCGGTCGCCGACATGATCTGTCCCGACTGGCAGTATCCGCACTGCGGCACGTCGAGTTTCTCCCACGCAGTCTGCACCGCCTTGCCTTCCTTCGACTTAAGGCCTTCGATGGTGGTGATTTCCACGCCGGGCTTGATCGCCGACAGGGGCATCGTGCACGAACGTGTCGGTGCGCCGTCGATGTGTACCGTGCATGCGCCGCACAGCGACATGCCGCAACCGTATTTGGTGCCGGTGAGATTGAGGTGATCGCGCAGCACCCACAACAGCGGCGTGTCGTCGGGGATGTTGACCGTAACGCGCTGACCATTGACGAACAGCAGCATGAACGCTCCAGAAGTCGGAATCGGGACCGGCACCGATGCGCTCGACGTCGGCCGGAGGAATGCGTGCATATCATAGGGGATTCCAGACCCCAGGGAAACACTGCGGGGCATGAAATGCGCTGGTTCGCAGAGGGTATAATTGCGGCTGCGTCATTCACCAGGGTTCGCAATGGAAGCCGAAAGAATCAACATCCTCGCCAACCTTGTGGCCGGTCTGCAGCAGCGCGCTGCCGACCTGCGGAGGTATCTTTGACTTCGACGTCAAGGCGGAGCGGCTGAAGGCGGTTACGGACCTGCTGCAGGACCCCAAGGTCTGGGACGACCAGAAGCGGGCGCAGGAGCTTGGCCGCGAGAAAAAGCAGCTCGAAAGCGTCGTCGATACGTTGACCGACCTCGATACCCGGCTCAAGGATGGCGCCGAGCTGTTCGAGATGGCGCGCGCGGAAGCGGACGATTCGACGCTCGTTGCCCTCGAAGGCGACGTGGCCGGGCTCGAACGCATCGTCGACGACATGGAGTTCCGCCGGATGTTCCACAATCCGATGGATCCCAACCCTTGCTTCATCGATATCCAGGCCGGCAGCGGCGGCACCGAGGCACAGGACTGGGCGTCGATGCTCGAGCGGATGTACCTGCGCTATTGCGAGCGCCGCGGCTACAAGACCGAGATCCTGGAACAGTCGGAAGGCGAAGTCGCGGGCATCAAGAGCGCCACCATCAAGGTGACCGGCGAGTACGCCTATGGCTACCTGCGCACCGAAACCGGCGTGCATCGACTCGTGCGCAAGAGTCCTTTCGATTCGAATGCGCGCCGTCACACGTCGTTCGCAAGCGTGTTCGTATACCCCGAGGTCGACGACACGATCGAGGTGGAAATCAACCCGGCCGATGTGCGCATCGATACGTTTCGGGCGTCGGGCGCGGGCGGACAGCACATCAACAAGACCGATTCCGCGGTACGCATGACGCACCTGCCGACCAACATCGTGGTGCAATGCCAGAACGACCGCTCGCAGCATCGCAACCGCGCCGAGGCGTGGGCGATGCTGAAGTCGCGCCTGTACGAGCTGGAGTTGCGCAAGCGACAGGCGGAACAGCAGAAGCTCGAGGAATCGAAGACCGACATCGGCTGGGGGCATCAGATCCGCAGCTACGTGCTCGATCAGTCGCGCATCAAAGACCTGCGCACGAATGTCGAAATCGGTAACACGCAGGGCGTGCTCGATGGCAATCTCGACGATTTCATCGCCGCGAGCCTGAAGCAGGGAGTGTAGGAATGTCGAAGGACGACGGCAACAAGAAGCCACCAGACGGCACCGGACCGCCGGCCGACGAGAATCAAATCATCGCGGAGCGTCGCGCAAAACTTGCCGCGCTGCGCGAGCGTGGTCACGCCTACCCGAACGACTTTCGCCGCGATGCCCTCGCCGCCGATTTGCACGCGGCGCACGACGGCAAGGCCAACGACGAGCTCGAAGCGTCGCCCATCGTCGCGTCGGTCGCCGGTCGCATGCTGCTCAAGCGCGTGATGGGCAAAGCGAGCTTCGCCACGCTGCAGGACATGAGCGGCGCGATCCAGCTCTACATCACCAGCGACGCGCTCGGCGCGGAAGCGCACGACGCCTTCAAGCACTGGGATCTTGGCGATATCCTCGGCGCGACCGGCACGGTCTTCAAGACGCGGACCGGCGAGCTGACGATCAAGGTCACCGCGTTGCGGCTGCTGGCCAAGTCGCTGCGTCCCCTGCCGGAAAAGTTCCACGGCCTGACCGACCAGGAACAGAAGTACCGGCAGCGCTACGTCGACCTCATCACCAGCCCGGATTCGCGGCGCGTGTTCATTGCGCGTTCGCAGATCGTCCAGGCGATGCGCGAATTCTTCGTCGCGCGCGGCTACCTTGAAGTCGAGACGCCGATGATGCATCCGATCCCTGGTGGCGCGGCGGCGCGGCCCTTTGCGACGCATCACAACGCGCTGGACATGGACCTGTACCTGCGCATCGCACCCGAGCTTTATCTGAAGCGGCTGGTCGTCGGCGGGCTCGAGAAGGTCTTCGAGATCAACCGCAATTTCCGCAACGAAGGCATCTCGACCCGGCATAATCCGGAATTCACGATGCTGGAGTTCTACGAAGCCTTTCAGGACTACCGCTACCTGATGGACCTCACCGAGGCGTTGCTGCGTGAACTCGCGCTGAAGGTGCGCGGTTCGACGACCGTCGTGTATCAGGATGTTGCCATCGACCTTGGCCGACCCTTCGACCGCCTGACCATGGCCGAGGCGATCGCCAAGTACAACAGCCAGCATGCGCTGGATGACCTGGCGAAACCGGAATATCTGAAAAAGGTTCTGGCCGCATGCGGGGCTGAGGTGTTGCCGACCGATGGCATCGGTGTGCTGCAGTTGAAGCTGTTCGAAGTCGCGACCGAGCCCAAGCTGGTGCAGCCGACATTCATCATTGCGCATCCGACCGACGTCTCGCCGCTGGCGAGGGCCAACGACGCGAACCCTGCGGTGACGGATCGGTTCGAGCTGTTCATCACCGGCCGCGAGATCGCCAACGGTTTCTCGGAACTCAACGATCCCGAGGATCAGGCCGCGCGCTTCGCCGCGCAGGTCGCGGCCAAGGACGCCGGCGACGTCGAGGCGATGCACTACGACGCCGACTACATCCGCGCACTCGAGTACGGCCTGCCGCCGACTGCGGGCGAGGGCATCGGCGTCGACCGGCTGGTCATGCTGCTGACCGACAGTCCGTCGATCCGCGACGTGATTCTGTTTCCGCAACTCAAACCGGAATCCTGACCCATGGCGGCGCGGCGCTTCGCCACGTTTGCGCAGTTCTACCCGTTCTACCTCGGCGAACACACCAACGCCATTTCGCGGCGCCTGCACTTCACAGGCACGTCGCTCGTGCTCGGCTGCGTGCTGGCCACGGCCACGACGGGCAATGCGTGGTGGTTGCTCGGCGCGCCGCTGTGCGGCTACGGCTTCGCCTGGGTCGGACACTTTTTCTTCGAACGCAACCGGCCGGCGACGTTTACGCATCCGGTCTACAGCTTCATCGGCGACTGGGTCATGTACAAGGACATCCTGACCGGCAAGATCCCGTTCTGAGCGCCGCTTGATTTATACCCTATGGGGGTATATGGTCGAGGCATGGATCGGTCCGCAACCGCAACGCTTCCGCCCGCAGCGCCCGCGCTGCCGCGGTCCGCGGCGGAATTCAGCCTCGAGGGCATGACCTGCGCCGCGTGCGCCGCGCGCATCGAGAAGGTACTCAACCGCGTACCCGGCGTCCGGGCGACGGTGAACTTCGCGACCGAGACGGCGACCGCCCAATTCGACCCGGTGCTCGCCGGTCCCGCGCAAATGATCGCTGCGGTCGAGCGGGCCGGCTATCGCGCGATCGTTCGCAGCGATCCCGAACGCGATCGCGACGCGCAGAAGATGCGCAAGGCAGTAGCGTACGACGCGTTGAAGAAGGAGTTGCTCGTTTCCGTCGTGCTGACGCTGCCCCTGCTCGCGCAAATGGTGCCGATGCTGGCTCGCGGCGACCTCTTCGGCAGCATGTCGCACGAGGAATGGCTGCCCCGGTGGCTGCAGTTCCTGCTCGCGACGCCGGTGCAGTTCTGGATCGGGCGCCGCTTCTACGTCGGCGCGTGGCATTCGTTGCGCGGTGGCGGCGCCAACATGGATGTACTCATCGCGCTCGGCACGACGATGGCGTGGGGATTCAGCGCGGCGGTCACCCTGCTCGGTCTGCACCAACAGCACGTGTACTTCGAAGCCAGCGCGACCATCATCACGCTGGTGCTGCTCGGCAAGATGCTCGAGGCACGCGCGATGACGGGCACGTCGGCGGCGCTGGAAGGCCTGTTGCGTCTGCAGCCGAAGCAAGCGCAGGTAGAGCGGGGCGGTGTGCTGGTCAGCGTGCCGATCGCCGAGGTCGTGCCTGGAGACAGGGTGGTGGTGCGGGCGGGCGAGAGCGTAGCTGTCGATGGCATCGTGCGTGCGGGGCGGTCGACCGTCGACGAAAGCGTGTTGACCGGCGAAAGCCGTGCCGTGGACAAGAACGTTGGCGATTCCGTGTTCGCCGGCACCGTCAATCAGGAAGGCTCGCTTACCTGCGAGGCGACCGGCGTCGGCAGTACGACGCTGCTGGCCGGCATCGTTCGACTGGTCGCCGAAGTACAGGGATCGAAGGCGCCGATCCAGCGCCTCGCCGATCGCGTCGCCGGCATTTTCGTCCCGGTCGTGGTGGCGATCGCGGCGCTGACCTTCGTGCTGACCTGGTGGCTGGGGTCCGGCGCGACGCCGGCGCTGGTCAACGCGGTCGCCGTGCTGGTGATCGCGTGTCCCTGCGCGCTCGGTCTCGCGACGCCGACCGCCATCGCCGTCGGCACCGGGCGCGGCGCGCAACTGGGGCTGCTGATCAGGAATGCGAGCGCACTCGAAGTTGCCGGACGGCTCGACGTGCTGATCGTCGACAAGACCGGCACGCTTACCGAAGGCAAACCCGCGGTCGCCGGTGTCATCGCGTTGCCGCCCGCTACAGGGGTCGACGTGCTGCGTGTCGCGGCGAGCCTGGAGCAGGGTTCGGCACATCCGCTGGCGCAGGCGATCACGATGGCGGCGGCCAGCGATGGCGTCGCGGCCGAATCGGTGCATGAGTTCACGGCGGTCGCCGGCAAGGGCGCAACCGCCATGCTCGGCGGACAGTTTGCGCTGCTTGGATCGACCGCATTCCTCGCCGAGAACGGCGTCGCACTGGACGACGCGCTGGTCGCGCCGCTGCAGCGCGCCGGCAAGACCGTCGTCGGCGTCGCGCTGGCGGGCCGTGCGCTGGGCCTCATTGCGATCGCCGATCGCGTCCGGCCGACGTCGGCGCAGGCGGTCGCGCGACTCAACGCGATCGACATCGACGTCGTCATGCTCACCGGCGACAACGCCGAAACCGCGCACACGGTGGCGGCAAGTGTGGGCATCACCGATTTTCGCGCGGCGGTGCTGCCGCAGGGCAAGGCCGACGCGGTGCGGGCATTCAAGACGGAAGGACAGGTCGCCGGGATGGTCGGCGACGGCGTCAACGACGCGCCCGCACTGGCAGAGGCCGACGTCAGTTTTGCCATCGGTGCCGGCTCCGCGATCGCGATCGAAGCTGCGGATGTGACATTGATTCGCAACGATCTCAACGCGGTCGTCGACGCGATCCTGCTGTCGCGGGCGACGCTGCGCAAGATTCGCCAGAACCTGTTCTTCGCGTTCGGCTACAACCTGCTCGGCATTCCTCTCGCGGCACTCGGCCTGCTCAACCCGGTCATCGCGGGCGCGGCGATGGCCGCCAGCTCGGTGTCAGTGGTAGGCAATGCACTTCTACTCAAGCGGTGGCGTCCGGTTCGATAAAGGAGACGACGATGGAAGCAGTGATCTTGAAGGTTGGTGGCATGAGCTGCGGCGGCTGCGTCGCGAGCGTGGAGCGCGTGCTCAAGGCGATACCCGGGGTGACAGCGGTCAAGGTACAGCTCAGCCCGGGGCAGGCCGAAGTGAATTTCGATCCTGCGCGCACGGGGACGGCGGCGTTCAAGGCGGCAGTGGAAGCAGCGGGCTATGACGTCGTCGCGTAAGGCAACCAAGGGCGCGCCGGCACACCACGCGCATCCTCGCGTGGCGCGCAAGGATGGCGCGGCGCTGACCCGGCGGCTGAACCGCATCGAGGGTCAGTGGCGTGGCATCGGCAAGATGATTGCCGAGGACCGTTACTGCGTCGACATCCTGACGCAGGTCGCCGCAGTGCAGGCGGCGATCGACGCGCTGGCGCTGCAACTGCTCGAGCACCATCTTCATGGTTGCGTGCAGGTGGCCGTGAAGTCGGGCGACGGCGAGCGAGCGATCGAGGAAGCGCTAGGCGTCATTCGCAAGTTCGCGCGCTAGGGCGCCGGAGCAAGTTCGCGCACTAGAGCGCGGTCCCGGTTACTTCGCGGCGTTGCGCTCGATCCACTGTGCGAACGCCGCGAGGAACTTGTGCAGGAATTCGCGCGTCGAGTCGTTGGTGAGCGCGCCCTTGTCGTCGAACATGGCCGCAACGCCGCCGATGTATGCCTCCGGCTGCGGCATTGCCGGCACATTGAGAAAGACGAGCGACTGGCGCAGTGCGTGATTGGCGCCGAAGCCACCCATCGCGCCGGGCGAGTTGCTGATGACCGCACCCGGCTTGCCTGCCCAAGCGCTGTGCCCATAGGGGCGCGAGGCGATGTCGATCGCGTTTTTCAAGAGGCCAGGCACCGATCGATTGTATTCGGGCGTGATGAACAGCACCGCGTCGACTTTCTGAATCTGCTGCTTGAAGGCAGCGGATGCCGCGGGTGGATTGGCGTCGTCATCCTGGTTGTATAGCGGTAAATTCCCGATCTCGACAATTTCGAGTTTGAGCGTGGCGGGAGCCATCGCGATCAGCGCATTGGCGAACTTGCGGCTGAACGAGGCTTTGCGCAGGCTACCGACCAGGACAGCGACGTTGCGGGTGGTGCTCATGGTGATCCCTTTGTGCGAATTCCAGGGGACGGACCCCTCTCCCTGTGAGAGAGGGGCAGGGGTGAGGTTTGCTGATTATCGCGCATTGTTGCACGGGCCGAACAGGTTCAGGTTTGCGGCCGTACTGCGCGGGGTGGCATAATCACCGCCCGTCGGGGTGTAGCGCAGCCCGGTAGCGCGCTTGCTTTGGGAGCAAGATGTCGGAGGTTCAAATCCTCTCACCCCGACCAGTCGGACGCACTCGGCCTAATGGCGAAGCGCCCGTGCTGCCGGCGAAACGCGCGTAAGCACTTTGACGCCAACCGCAAGCGCGGGGGTACATCGATGAGCGCCGCGCTGCGGAGCCTTGCAGTCAACGTAGCGAAGATCTCCGCCAAGACGCGCTGGGTCTTTGTCGAGATCTTGCGTGCCGACGGCATGGTCGGGCTCGGCGAAGCCACCCTCATCGGCAGCGAGCCGGCGCTGCTTGCGGCGGCCGGCGAATACGCGCCGCGCCTGTGGTCCCTCGACCTGGCAGAACCCGGCGCCTTCGCTGCGGCGGCCGCCCCGGCGAACCTCGCGCAGGCGGCGATGGTGTCCGCGATCGAAGTGGCGCTGTGGGATCTGTGTGCGCAAGACGCAGGCACGCGACTTGTCGATGCATTGGGCGGCGCGCGGCGCACGACGGTACCGATATACGCCAACATCAACCGCCGTACCGAGATCCGCACACCTGAAGGTTTCGCACAAAGCGCGCGCGATGCGATTGCCGCCGGGTACGGCGCGGTGAAGATTGCACCTTTCGACGAGGTGTCGACGGCGGTATGTGCGCGGGGCGACGGTATCGCGGCGATGCAGTCCGGGCTTGCGCGCATGGCCGCAGTGCGCGCGGCAGCCGGATCCGCGTGCCGCCTCATGGTGGATTGCCATTGGCGTTTCGATGATTCGACTGCTGCGCGCATGATCGACGCGTCAGCGGAATACCGCGTGCACTGGATCGAATGCCCGCTGCCCGAAACCGAAGCCAACCTTGCCGCGCTGGTGCGGCTGCGCGGCCGGGCCAACGCACGCGGCGTGCTCCTGGCCGGTATGGAACAGGGAATTCACTACGAATGCTTCCAGCCCTTCTGCGAAGCCGGCGCGTACGACGTGATGATGCCGGACGTGAAGTACGTTGGCGGCCTGCGCGAAATGCTTCGTTGCGCCGAGTTGTTCGCACATCACGGCGTTGCGATGTCGCCGCACAATCCCAGCGGACCCGTGGCGCACGCGGCGAGCCTGCACGTATCGGCAGCGATGGAGCACTTCGACATGCTGGAAATTCAGTTCGACGAGAGTACACTGTTTGACCGGCTGGTCGCGCCGGCGCTGCCAACGCGCGAGCGTGGCGCGTCGCCACTACCGGTCAATTTCGGGCTCGGTGTCCGACTCGACGGCCAATTGCTTGCGGCGCATCTCGACTCGGCGCCGCACAAATGGATGGCACCGTGACCGGGCCGGACGTTCGACGTCGCGAACCGGCCGACTGATCCAGGATTGAATCGATGAACAGACCGGGATTTCGTTCGCCATGACCATCGACTGGAGCGCGTTCACCCCGTGGTCGGCGTTGATCGGTGGCATCGTCATCGGTCTGGCGACCGCGTTGCTGGTGCTCGTCAACGGCCGCGTGGCGGGAATCAGCGGGATTGTCGGCGGGATGTTTCGCCCGCGCGCCGGCGAGTTCGCGTGGCGCCTGGCGTTCGTCGCTGGACTCTTGCTCGCTCCCCTGGCGTATGCGCTGTTCGGACCGCAGATGTCGGCAACGATCGACGCCGGGTATCCCGCATTGATCGCGGCAGGCCTGCTGGTCGGCATCGGTACGCGCTATGCGGGCGGATGCACCAGTGGCCACGGCGTCTGCGGGTTGTCGCGTCTGTCGCCGCGCTCGCTGCTCGCGACGCTCGCATTCATGGCCGCCGGCTTCGCCACCGTCTACCTCGCCCGCCACGTGATCGGGAACTGATCCCGCCATGGCATCGCTCGTCGCCTTCATTTCCGGCCTGGTTTTCGGACTTGGTCTGATCGTCGCGGGCATGACCGATCCGGCGAAGATTCTCGGCTTCCTCGACCTCGCGGGAAAGTGGGATCCTTCCCTGGCGTTGGTGATGGTCGGTGCGATTGGAGTGGGATTTGTCGCATTCGCGCTCGCGCGACGGCAAACCGCAAGTGCGCTGGGTCTGCCGATGCAATTGCCTCGAATGCGGACTATCGATTCCCGGCTGCTCGGCGGCAGCCTCCTGTTCGGCGTCGGTTGGGGAATTGCCGGATTCTGCCCTGGCCCCGCACTCGTCGCGCTCGGTGCGGGCTACTTGAAAGCAGCAGTGTTCGTTGTCTCGATGCTGCTTGGGATGGGCGTCTTCGAATTCATCGAAGGTCGCCGCGTGCGCAGCAGCGCTGGAACGCCGGACGCGACCGGCGCATGAACGCAAAGCGGGCCGAGGGCACGCACGGGAGGAATACTGAAGTGACCAACGCATCGTCAGCCGGATCGGGACGCGGCCGGGTGCTCGTCGCGGGCGGTGGCATTGGCGGCCTCGCCGTCACGCTTGCCATGGCGCAGCGCGGCCTGTCGGTGCACCTGTTCGAGCAAGCGGCGGAAATGGGCGAGATCGGCGCGGGCATCCAGCTCGGGCCCAACGCATTCGCTGCTTTCGACGCACTCGGCGTGGGCGAGCGTGCGCGATCGCGCGCCGTCTACACGGACAGGATGCTGATGAAGGACGCGGTGGACGGCTCCACCGTTGCGGAGATGCCCCTTGATGAAGGATTTCGTCAACGGTTCGGCAATCCCTACGCGGTCATTCACCGTGCCGACGTGTATCTTTCGTTGCTAGAAGGTGTGCGCGCGCTCAGCGGTGTTACGTTCGAGAACTCGACCCGGATCGTGCAGGTCGAGACAGTCGGCGACACCGTCTCCGTCATCGACCAGCACGGCCGGCGCTTCGAAGGCGATGCGCTGATCGGTTGCGACGGCGTCAAGTCCGTCGTGCGTCAACAATTCGTCGGCGACCCGGTGCGCGTCTCCGGTCACGTCGTCTACCGGGCCGTGGTCGATGCCGCCGAATTTCCCGCTGACCTCAAGCTCAATGCGCCGGTCGTCTGGAGCGGACCGGATTGTCACCTCGTCCACTATCCTTTGCGTGGCGGCGAGCAGTACAACGTGGTGGTCACTTTTCACAGCCGGAATCCGGAAACGTGGGGCGTAACCGAAGGCACGCCGGAGGAAGTGCAGTCCTACTTCAAGGGCATCCTGCCGCAGGCGCGGCAGCTTATCGCGTTGCCGAAGAGCTGGAAACGCTGGGCGACCGCCGATCGCGAGCCAATCGGCCGCTGGACCTTCGGGCGCGTCACGCTGCTCGGCGACGCCGCGCACCCGATGCTGCAATACCTGGCGCAAGGCGCCTGCATGGCGCTGGAAGACGCGGTCACGCTCGGAAAGGCGTATGACGCCGCCGGAGGCAACATCGAGTCCGCGTTCACGGCCTACGAGCGTGCCCGTGTCGCGCGCACCGCCCGCGTGGTGCTGATGGCGCGGGAAATGGGCCGCCTCTACCACGCCAAGGGCGTCGAGCGGCTCGTGCGCAACGAGCTGTGGAAGGATCGCTCGGCGCAACGCTACTACGACGCGGTGGAGTGGCTGTACGGCTGGAGTCCGGAGCGTTGCCTGCCGCAGACTGCGAACTGAATCGGCGTCGCGCGCTTCTGCTTGCTCAGATCGCTTTCTGCCGCACGTATGCGTGCTCCTCGGCCGCGGGATAGCCCGCCGCGCCAAATGTCGCGCCGATCGCGGCGTTGGTGTCGAAGTAGACCTGCCAGTAGTGCGCGGTGTTGCAATAGGGACGCACTGCGAGTACCGGGCCACGCGAGCTGTACGACAGGATCTCGACATCGGGCTTCGGGTCGGCAACGACGTTGGCGATCTTCGGCAGCGCTTCCTTCAGCCGCCGGATCGCGTCGCCGGTCTCAACGCTGTGATCGATTTGCGCCAGGAGATCCACCCGCCGAAACGGGTTGCCACTGAAATTCTTGATCGTTCCGTTCATGACCTTGGCGTTGCCGACCATGGTCTGCACGTTATCGGGGGCGTCGATGGTCGTGCTGAACAGGCCGATCATGCGCACCGTGCCTTCGACTTCGCCCGCCACCACGTAGTCGCCGACCTTGAAGGGCCGAAGCACCAGGATGAACGCGCCCGCAGCGAAATTGGACAGAAGCCCGCCCCAGGCCGCGCCGACGGCGATGCCGAGACCGGCCACCAGAGCGGCGAACGACGTTGTCTCGACCCCGAAGTAACCGAGGATGGCGACGACCAGGATGATGTTGAGGGCAGCGGTGATGATCGAACCCATGTAGCGGGTGACGGTCGGCTCGACCTTCTGCCGCTCCATCGCACGCATGACGAGGTTCGACGCGAAGCCGATCAGCATGCGGCCGATGATGTATGCGGCGATCGCACCGAGCACCTTGAGGCCGAAGGCGATCAGGATAGGGCGTGCCGAGTCAAACATGCCTGGGATGTCCATGATGCTCCTTGTCTTTGGTCATGCGGAAATCGTGGCGCGAACGGGACTGACGTGCTGCGGTCGCGACTATACCTTTCGACGACGGTGGATTCAACCTTCGTCGTCGGCACCGCGGGCGCGCGAAACCACCAGGGAAACGTCCAGAGGATCGCCGTGCGCGATTCATCCCGATGCATTAAGATCGCGGTCCCATTACTTACTTCGCGGTAGAACATGGCGGTGGCTATGAAACTCGAAGCGTCCCTGAACGACGCCTGCAACGACGGCGCGAAAGTGAGATCGACCATCACTGGACGTACTCTCCTGTGCGCCATGCTCGCGCTGCTGCTTGCAGGTTGCGCCACAGCGACCAGGCCGGTCAATCCCAAGCTCGAAGTCGCCGACCGCAGGGCCGGGTATCGCACCGAAGGCCACGCGATCCAGGGCACGGCCAGCGACACGATGGTTGTGCTGGCGTTCTCCGGCGGAGGTACGCGTGCCGCGGCCTTTTCATACGGGGTGCTCGAGGAATTGCGTCGGACCGAAGTCGTCGTCAATGGCAAGAAGACGCGCTTGCTCGACGAGGTGGACGTCATCACCGGGGTCTCGGGCGGCAGCTTCACGGCGCTGGCCTATGCGCTCTACGGCGAGAAATTGTTCGACGAGTACGAGAAGCGGTTTCTCAAGCGCGACGTACAGGGCGCCTTGATCAGCCGTTTCCTTTCGCCGCAGAATTGGCCGGCGCTGTCGTCGGCGGGTTGGGGCCGCTCGGAACTGGCGGCGGCCTATTACGACGAAATCCTGTTCGGCGGCGCGACATTCGGCGACCTGGTGGGCAAGCCCGGGCCGATCTCGATCGCCAGCGCCACCGACATTTCCACCGGCTCACGCCTCGCCTTCACACAGGGTGACTTCGACCTGATCTGCTCGGACCTTTCCAAAGTGCCGCTGTCGCGCGCCGCCGCGGCGTCGTCGGCCGTCCCGTTCGTACTGTCGCCGGTCACCATCAACAACTACGGGGGGGGCTGCGACTACAAGGAACCGTCGTGGGTACGCGCCATCATCGATCCCGAGAACCGGTCGCGTCCGGCCGGTCGCGCGCTGCAACGCTACAAGGAAATGCAGTCGTTCCAGGATGCCACGGAACGGCCGTACCTTCACCTCGTGGACGGCGGCGTGTCGGACAACCTCGGCATGCGTTCCGTACTCGAGGGTCTCGAGCAGATCGAAGTCAGCCGATCCATCGGCCGGCAATCGCGCGTCGACAACCTCAAGCGCATCGTGGTGTTCGTGGTCAACTCGCTTTCGGTACCGAAAACGAACTGGGACCAAAGCGAGCGCCCGCCGCCTGACGTACTCATCCTGCTCAAGGCTACCGGTGTTCCGATCGACCGCTATTCCTACGAGGCGGTGGAACTGCTGAAAGATCTGATTTCGCGCTGGCAGACCTTGCGCGCGCTCAAGGAGTCTGCCAACTTCGCCGGTGGCGGCAACCCGACGCTCGGCCGGGCCACCGATGTTCCGGACATGGACCTCTATGCGATCGACGTGAGCTTCGAGGCGAATCCCGATCGCATCGAGCGCGACTACCTCAATTCGATGCCGACGAGCTTTGCGCTGAGCGACGAGCAGGTCGACCGGCTGCGCGCCGCCGCTGGCGCTGCCATGCGCGAATCGTCCGAGTACAAGCGGCTGCTGCGCGATCTCTCGCGTCCGACTCCGCCTGTGAAATTGATGCCCGCTGCAGCCAGGCAATAGCCGATCGTTGTGCTCCCCCGGTGCGTTTCCGGCGATACATTCGCACTTGCCTGCTGCTCTCTAACTCATGCAAGCCCTGCAGAAAACCACGCCGGCATTCGGACTCGAGTTGCGAGACGTTCCGCCGCCCGGCGCGCCTGGACCGGGTGAAGTCGGCGTGGCGGTCGCCGCCGCCGGCATCTGCGGCACCGACCTGCACATCTACGAATGGACGTCCGGATACGAGGCCATGGCCCAGGTGATGCCGGTGACGCTGGGCCACGAATTCTCAGGCACCGTGGTCGCGCTCGGACCGGGAGTGTCCGGGTTCAAGCAAGGCGCAGTCGTGGCAGTGCGCCCCTCGGTGGTGTGCGGGCGCTGCGCCGCATGCCTTGCCGACAATGCCGACGCCTGCTCGCAGCGCAAGGGACTCGGCGTGACGCGCGACGGCGGCTTGGCCAAGCGGGTGAACGTTCCAGTGGAGAACTGCGTCGCTGTGCCGGAGTGCCTCGACGCGGAGATTGTGGCGTTGACCGAACCGATGACGGTGAGCGCGGAAGCGGTCGCTACAGGAGAAGTCCGCGCGGGAGACAGGGTACTGGTGCTGGGTCCCGGAAACATCGGACAAGGCATCGCGTTGTTTTCCCGCGCCGCCGGCGCAGCGCTAGTGGTCATCGTCGGCAAGGACGACAGCTTGCGGTTCGAGGTGCTGCGGCGCATGGGGTTCGTCGACACCGTCGATCTCGGCGAACGTCCGCTGCATGAGGCATTGGCGTCGTATCTTGCGGCGGGAAAATTCGATGTGGTCATCGAGGCAACCGGAGTACCGACGGTGGTGCAGCAGGCGCTCGACGTGTTGCGCAAACGGGGAATACTGGTCATCGCCGGCATCCATCCGCAACCGGTCAGTGTGAATCTCACTCGCCTCGTGCGCGAACACCAGCAGATTCGTGGAACCTACCGCGCGCCGATCGCGACGTGGACGCGGGTCATCGACTTCCTCGCCGCGAATACCGACCTGGTGCGGCACATGATCACACACAAGGTGCCGCTGGCACGCGCGCTCGATGGATTCGAACTCGCTCGCAACAAGTCCGCGTCGAAAGTGCTCATTGTGCCTTGACCGGCACGTGACTTAGTCATGCCGCTGAAAGGCGCCGCGTTTCTCGCGCTCTGGAACGACATCGATCCCGCGCGCGATGCCGAATACAACGTTTGGCACGCGTTCGAGCATGTCCCCGAGCGCGTAGGCATCGCGAGATTCCTGTCGGGCCGCCGCTACGTCGCGTGGGAGCGCAGCGAGGACCGCTACTTCACGCTCTACGAGCTCGAAACCCTGGCAGCGCTTGCCGGCCCCGAGTATGCCGACGTCGTCGACCACCCGACCGAGTGGTCGCGCAGCATGCGGCATTCATTCCGTGGCTTTCAACGCAATCCGTGCACGGCATTCGTTTCGTTGGGCATGGGAATCGCCGGCAGCATCGCCACGTTTCGTTTCGACATCGGAAAGTCGATGACGGAGCTCGACGCTGCCGCGGCGACGTCGATACTCGGCCCCTTCGCGGAGAGGGCGGGGATCACGTCGGTGCACCTTGGCCGAACCGAGCCGGATGCTGCATTCCCGGTCAAGAATGCGGCGACAGCGGAAGCAGTGAATGATGCGATCCAGTATGTGCTGCTGGTCGAGGGCATCGAGCGAGTAGCGCTGGACGAGGCGATGCGCGGCATCGTTGGCGCGATCGTGGGTACCTTCGACGCGCGGCCGGCCGCCGCATGGAAAACATTCGACTTGTGCTACGCGATCGATCGTTCCTCGCTGCAGCATCCGACCACAGAACGTCAACCCGAGCGTCGCGATCTGCGCGGGCGGACGCGAGATTGAGCGGTTGGCAGGTTCGTCGCGCTGTCGTGGCAAAAGCGTGGTGCAGGTGCTATATTTCAGCAGCCGTTTTCGCAAGGAGAATCTGATGAAGACAAGATTGCAATGGCGCGCAGCGCTGGTCATGGCGGGTATGGTGCTGACGGTGGTTTGGGGTGGGGTCCAGGCGCAGGAAGTTCCGGTGGTCACCGGTCAACATTGGACTCAGTCCACCAGTGAGGTGAAGAAAGCCTATCTCATCGGCATCGCCAATGCTTTCCAGGTGGAGGCGGCGTACGAAGGTACCAACCCGCCGCCCGATGGGCAGAGCATCGTGCCGCGGCTGATGAAAGGCATGAGGGGGCAGACGCTCGACAGCGTGCGCGAGGGGCTCGACAAGTGGTACGCCGCGAACCCGGACAAGCTGCAGCGACCGGTGATCGAAACGATCTGGTTCGAAATGGTCGTTCCGGGTCTTCGTAAAGCAAGCTAGCGGGGGCAGAACATGAAGCGCATGGGATGGATAGTCGCAATCGCAACGGTCGCGGGCGTCATTGGTTGCACGAACATGACTCCGCAGCAGCAGGGAACGATGAGCGGCGCGGGCATTGGTGCCGCCGCCGGCGCGGGCATCGCCGCGATCGCCGGGGGCAATGCGTGGACCGGTGCTGCGATCGGCGGCGTGGCCGGGGGCATCGCCGGCAACATCAAGGGCGGCAGGCAGTAGCGCAATAGCATCGCCGTTGCGGCGCGGCCGCTGAGCGCCGCGCGGACTGCGCCAACATGGGAAAAACTTCTACCGATACCCCCGTCGGGGGCACGCGTCGCGTCGAGCGCCTGATCGACTTCTCGGCGCCGGGACCGTCGGTCGAGGAGCGCATGGCGGCGGGCAAGGCCCTGCGCGACGCGGTGCCCCTCGAATCGCACGCCGCGTACCGGCCCGCGCCGGAGCGCCAGGACCCGGTAGCGATTCTCGAGGAGCAAGCGACGACGCGTCTCAAGGTTCTGGTGCCCATCCGCTATGCGCGGATGCTCGCCAGCCCTTTCGCGTTCTTGCGTGGTTCCGCGGCGGTCATGGCGGGCGATCTGGCGCACACGCCTGTCAGCGGCCTCAGGGTTCAGGCCTGCGGCGACGCGCACGTCGGCAATTTCGGCGTTTTCGCATCGGCCGAACGCAATCTCGTGTTCGGCATCAACGATTTCGACGAGACGCTGCCGGGCGCGTGGGAATGGGACCTGAAGCGCCTCGCCGCCAGCGCGGCCGTGGCGGCACGCTTCCTGGGAGGCGACAAGATCCTTTGCGAGGAAGCCGCCCGCGCGGCGGTCACAAGCTACCGCAAGCACATGCGCAAATACGCCCGGATGTCGCACCTGGACGTTTGGTACGAGTCCATCGACGAGAAGGGCATCCTGGCCGCGTTGCCATCTGAAGCGCGCGAAGATACCGAGCAAGTCATGGTCAAGGCACGGCGCCGAAACCACCTGCAGGTGCTGGAGAAGAAGGCGCGGCTGGTCGACGATCAGCATCACATCGTCGAGGACAAGCCCTTCATATCGAGGGAGACGCGCACAGCCGAGGGCCATCCCATCGCGAAGGTGGTGGACCACACGATGCACGTCTACTTCGATTCGCTGCCCGAGCATCGCAAGCCGCTATTCGCCCGCTACCGTGCCGTCGACGTGGCGCGCAAGGTGGTCGGTGTGGGTAGCGTCGGCACGCGATGCTGGGTCGTCCTCATGATCGGCAGCGATCACGACGATCCGCTGTTCCTTCAGTACAAGGAGGCGCAGCGCTCGGTGCTCGCGCCCTACGTGCCGATGGATCCATGGGATTGCGAGGGCAGACGGGTAGTGGTCGGTCAGCGCATCAT
This sequence comes from uncultured beta proteobacterium, assembly GCA_963726915.1. Classification (GTDB taxonomy): domain Bacteria; phylum Pseudomonadota; class Gammaproteobacteria; order Burkholderiales; family Casimicrobiaceae; genus PALSA-1003. The sequence goes on along the minus strand of CAVSEA010000014.1, from coordinate 15,336 downwards.
CCAGGGCGCGCCGGACATCTTCCTGGGCTGGGGCATCCAGATCGACGGGACCCATTTCTACATACGGCAGCTGCGCGACATGAAGGGCAGTTGGGAGTTCGACCCGAAAACCATGCGCGCGAAGCGCGTGCCCGAATACTCGAAGCTCTGCGGTTGGGCGCTTGCGCTGGCGCACGCCAAGTCGGGCGATGCGGCGATGATCTCCGGCTACCTCGGCAAAGGCGAGGAGATGGAAGATGCCGTCGCGCGTTTTGCGATGGCCTACGCCGAGCAGACCGACCGCGACTACGAAGCACTGGTCAAGGCGGCGAAGTCGAAGCGTATTCCCGTGGCGAAGGAATCCCACTGACGTTGTTCGATGACGCGCAGCGATTTGCAGCCGTCAAACGGCAAGTCGTGCCTTCGCTTCCTCGTATTCGCGCCGCAAGCGCGTCACCAGCTCGGACGCGCTCACCACGTCTTTCACGGCGCCGATGCCCTGTCCGCTGCCCCAGATGTCCTTCCATGCCTTTCGTCCCGACCCGAAGCTCATCTGCGCGGGATCGCGCTCCGGCAGGTGGTCCGGGTCGAGGCCCGCGGCGCGAAGCGACGCCTTCAAGTAGTTGCCATGCACCCCGGTGATCAGGTTCGAGTACACGATATCGTCTGAAGTGCCATCGACGATCGCCTGCTTGTAGGCGTCGGAAGCGCGCGCCTCGACCGTCGCGATGAAAGCCGAACCGATGTAGGCGAAGTCCGCCCCCATTGCCTGTGCGGCGAGCACGGCGCCGCCGGTGGCGATCGCGCCGGAGAGCGCGAGCGGGCCGTCGAACCATTCGCGGATTTCCTGCACCAGCGCGAACGGACTTGTCACGCCCGCGTGACCGCCGGCGCCGGCCGCCACCGCGATCAGGCCATCGGCGCCCTTGTCGATCGCCTTGTGCGCGAACGTGTTGTTGATGATGTCGTGCAGCACGACACCGCCGTAGGCGTGAATCGCCGCGTTCACGTCGGGACGCGCGCCGAGCGAGCTGATGATGACGGGCACCTTGTATTTTTCCACCATTGCCATGTCGTGCTCGAGGCGATCGTTCGATTTGTGCACGATCTGGTTGACCGCGAAGGGCGCTGCCGGCCGGTCGGGGTGGGCCAGGTCGTGCGCGGCGAGCGTCTCGGTGATTTCCGCCAGCCACTCGTCGAGCTGCGAGATCGGGCGCGCGTTGAGCGCGGGCATCGCACCGATCACGCCCGCCTTGCACTGCTCGATGACGAGTTGCGGATTGCTGATGATGAACAGCGGCGCGCCGATGACGGGCAGCGAGAGGTTGCGCAGGCATTTGGGTAGGGTGGACATCTTGGCTTGTGGTTCCGGGCGAATTGAAGAACTTCGTGCGCTGCACACGGGTGCCGCTGCGAACCCGCTATAGTAATGGTTTGGGCCGGTACCGGCTGACGCGGCCTCACTTCAGGAGTCTGCAATGTCGCGCAAAGCATTCATGATCGCAGTTCTCGCAGCTGCCGTCGCCGCGCCCTGCGAGCTGTCCTTCGCGCAGGGTGGGCCCGCGTTTCCCAGCAAGTCCATCCTGATCGTCGTGCCGGCCTCCCCCGGCGGCGCCATCGATCTCGTCGCGCGGCTCAGCGGCCAGAAGATGTCCGAGCTATGGGGTCAGTCGGTGGTCATCGACAACAAGGGCGGCGCGACGGGCGCAATCGGCACCGAATTCGTCGCGCGCGCTCCAGCCGACGGACACACGCTGGCGCTGGTTGCGAGCAGCCACGCCATCAATCCCAGCATGTTCAAGAAACTGCCCTACGACACCGTCAAGAGCTTCGAGCCTGTCGTGCTTACGCACGTGGTGCCGTTGATGCTCGTCATCAGCCCGGCGATTCCGGCAAAGAATTTGAAGGAGCTGATCGCGTATGCCAAAGCCAATCCGGGCAAGCTGAGTTTCGCGTCGAGCGGCGCCGGCGGCGCGCCGCACATGTCGGGCGAGTTGTTCGCGAGCATGGCCGGCGTCGAGATGACCCATATCCCGTACAAGGGCAGCACGGCCGCGCATCCGGATTTGATCAGCGGGCGGACGTCGATGATGTTCGACACCGTGGCAGCGATCATGCCGCACGTCAAGAGCGGGGCCGTGCGCGCCATCGCCGTGACCACGGCCAAACGCGCGTCGATCGCACCCGACGTTCCGACCATGGCCGAGGCGGGACTTCCGGGTTACGAGACCAGTACCTGGGGTGGCGTGCTCGCACCGGCGGGAACGCCCAAGGACATCGTCGCCAAGTTGAACGCCGAGTTCAATCGTGATCTCAACCTGCCCGACGTCCACAAGAAGCTCACGGATTCCGGTATCGAACCCGCCGGTGGCACGCCGCAACAATTCGCCGACTTCATCCAGTCGGAAATGAAAAAGTGGGCGAAGGTCGCAAAGGACGCGCATATCGAGCCCGAGTAACATCTGGTCCCAATTGCGAAGAGAAAACACGATGGCCTACATTTTCTATCTGACCCACATTCAATTCGACTTCGGCGCCTCGAAGCTGCTCGCCGATGAGTGCAAACGCGTCGGCATCGCGCGCCCGCTGGTCGTTACCGACAAGGGCGTGATTGCCGCGGGTGTCGCGGAACAGGCGCTGCGTTCGATCCATGGTGTCTTGCCGTACGCGATCTTCGACGAGACTCCGGGCAACCCGACCGAAGCCGCGGTACTGAAGGCGCTCGACGCCTACCGCGCCCACGGTGCCGACGGATTGATTGCCGTCGGCGGGGGGTCCTCCATGGACCTCGCCAAGGCGCTGGCGATTCTTGCCGGACATCCGGCGCCGCTCACGCAATACGCGACCATCGAGGGAGGCAGTGGCAAGATCACCGACCGATGCGCGCCGCTGATTGCCATGCCGACGACGGCGGGCACCGGCAGCGAGGTCGCGCGCGGCGCGATCATCATTCTGAACGACGGGCGCAAAGTCGGCTTTCACTCGTGGTCGCTGCTCCCCAGGGCCGCCATTCTCGATCCCGAACTCACGCTGAAGCTGCCGCCCTACCTGACCGCCGCGACCGGGATGGACGCCGTCGCCCATTGCATCGAAACCTTCCTCGCCCCCGCATTTAATCCGCCGGCGGAAGGTATTGCCCTCGATGGACTGGAACGGGGCCTGAAGTGGATCGAGCGCGCCGTCAACAACGGTCAGGATCGGGAAGCGCGCCGGCAGATGATGTCCGCGTCGATGCAAGGTGCAATGGCGTTCCAGAAAGGCTTGGGCGCAGTGCATTCGATGTCGCACGCGCTGGGATCGTTCAAGCCGAAGACGCTGCACCACGGGACGTTGAACGCGGTCGTGCTACCGGCCGTGCTGCGCTTCAATCAATCCGCGGAAACGGTCGTGGCGCAGGACAAGTACGCTCGATTGCGGCGCGCGATGGGATTGGACCCCGGCGTCTCGATCGACCGGACAGTCGACATGCTGAACGCGAGGATCGGGCTCCCCAATGGCCTGGAGGCGATGGGCGTGCCGCGGTCGTTCTTCGACGAAGCGGTCGACAAGGCGTTGAAGGACCACTGCCATGCAACCAATCCGCGCCTTCCCACCGCCGCGGAATACCGCGAGATGCTGGCGCAGTCGTTCTGAGCGGCGCGGTCAGGCGAACTGATGTTGCCTACGTCGTCTTCAGTGCCGCAAGAACCTTGTCCGGCGTGAACGGGACCGAGCGCAGCCGCGCACCGGTCGCATCGTAGATCGCATTGGCGATGGCGGAGGGCACGACCGCCGCAGTCGGTTCGCCGGCGCCCCACGGCCGCTCGTTCGGGCGGTCGATGAGTTCGATCGCGACGTCCGGCGCGTCGGGAAAAGTCAGGATGGGATAGGTCGCCCAGTCCAGGCTCGTCACCGCCGAGCGGCTGAAACTGAGATTCTCGATCAGCGTGCGACTCACCGTCTGCACGACGTTGCCTTCGAGCTGGTTGCGCAAGCCGTCGGGATTGATGATCTGACCACAGTCGTGCGCGACGTAGAACTTGGTCACGCGCACCTTGCCGGTCTTGCGGTTCACCTCGACGTCGGCGACGACGCCGACGTAGGTGCGCACCAGCTCGTACTTGATGTAGGAGACGCCGCGACCGTAGGCCAGGTCACCTTGCAGCTTGCCGCCTGGCTTGCCGCGCGGCGTCCACGCCGACAACTTGACCAGCCGGTCGATCAATTCCAACCCGCGCCCGTCCTTCAACAGGCGCCGCCGGTATTCGAGCGGATCGACGCCAGCCACTGCCGCGCACTCGTCGAGGAAAGACTCGTTGCCGAAGGTGTTCTGCATGCGGCCCGGTGTGCGGATCCACGACGGTTTGAACGGAGTCTCGGCGAGCCAGTGCGCGACAGCCTTGATGTTGGGCACCGTGTACGCAATCGCCATGGCCTGGTGAATGTTTCCAGGATGCGCTGGCTCGCGCGGCAGATCGGCGAGATCGGCGGTCAGCAGCGTCACCGAGATCTGCGACGGCCGATCCGGGATGAACACTTCGGATTCCCAGCCGACAAGGTTGCCGTTGGCATCGAGCCCGCCGCGATAATCCAGCAGTGTCGGCGGGCCTTTTGGATCCCATCCGTGTTCGTCGGCGCGCGTCCACTGCACGCGCACGGGCTTGCCGAGTTGCCTGGCGATCAGCGCGGCATCGGCGGCCGCATCTTCGTGGCCGTTGCGGCCGTAGCAGCCTGCGCCCTCGATGTAGATGCAGCGCACGTCTTCCGGCTTCATCTTGAGCATCTGCGCCATCTGTAGGCGCAGGAGGTGCGTCTGCTGCGACGCGCTCCAGCTGGTCAGCTTTCCATCCTTGTAGTTCGCCACCGCGCACGACGGTCCGATCGAGCCGTGGGTGTGAATCGCGAAATCGTAGGTCGCCGAAACCTTCTTCGCGGCGCCTTGCATGGCGTCCGCGGTATTCCCGGCGGTTTGCAGCGTCTCGTCCTTGTTGATCTTGGTCTTGCGCACGTACGCCCACAACTGCGTTTGGTCGGGCAGCCCTTCCCAGGTCGACCACTGGAGCTTCAGCGCCTGCGCCGCCTTGATCGCGCCCCATTCGGTCTGGGCGACGACCGCGAGGAAATTGCGGTCGCGCACGGTCGCCACATAACCGGGAACGGCTTTCGCGGCGCTGTCGTCCACCGACTGCAGATCTGCCTTCATCGCCGCCGGCCGCACCACGCGGGCGTGCAGCATGCCCGGGAGCTTGAAGTCTTGCATGTACGTGAAACTGCCGGTGACCTTGGCCGGAATATCCAGCCGCGCGACCGATTTGCCGACGATCGTATAGCTCGCCGGGTCTTTCCATACCGCCTTCGGATCGACTTTCAGCGTGAACGTGCGATCGCCAATGATCTCCGCGTAAGTTACGCTGCGCCCGTTGGCCTCGATGCGGCCGTCGCGCGCGGTGGCATCCTCGCGTTTCGCGCCCAGCTTTTTCGCGCCTTCAACGGCGAGCGCCTCGCGCGCGGTCGCCGCGGCCTGTCGTATCTGCATGCCGCCGTTCTGGATGGAAAGGCTGCCGAAGGTGACGCCCTGGTCCGGAGTGAGCAGCGTGTCTCCCTGCACGACGGTGACGCGGCCGAGCGGCACCGACAACTCCTCTGCGGCGATCTGCGTCATCGCGGTTCGAATGCCGGTACCGAGGTCGACCTTGCCCGAGAACACCAGCACGTTTCCGTTGGCGTCGATCGCGAGGAAGCCGTCGACCTGGTCGGTGGCGAGTGTCTTGCCGGCAAGCAATTCCGGATCTTTCGCAGGCGCTGTGCCGGCGCAACCGACTAGCGCGCCGGCAAGTGGAAAACTGACGACGAGCGAACCGGTGGTCTTGAGGAAGTCGCGGCGGGTCAGGCTGGATGTAGTGAGCATGGTCGCCTCCTCACGCCGTCTGCGCGGCAGCGCGTTGGATCGCGCGCACGATGCGCACGTGGGTGCCGCAGCGACAGAGGTTGTTCTTCATCCCCTCCCGGATCTGCGCCTCGGTCGGTTTCGGATTCGCGTCGAGCAGCGCCTTGGCCTGCATGATCATGCCGTTCATGCAATAGCCGCACTGCACCGCCTGCTCGTCGATGAAGGCTTTCTGCAGCGCATGCGGTTTCTCCGGCGTGCCCAGGCCTTCGAGCGTCAGCACATTCTTGCCCGCGACAGCGCGAACCGGAAATACGCACGAGCGGATCGGGTTCCCGTCCACGTGGACGGTGCACGCGCCGCACTGGCCGAGCCCGCAGCCGAAGCGCGGACCGTGCAGCCCGATGTCGTTGCGCAGCACGAGCAGCAGCGGCATCTCGAGATCTTCGACTTCCAGCGAGCGCGAGCGGCCGTTCAGGGTGAGATTCACGGTAGGCATGGCGCGGTTCCTCCCTTTGTTATGGGGCCCAATCTAATCCCGACGCAGGCACTTGGCAAATGCGCCGCAACATCACTCGCTAAGCGTCGAAACGGTCGCGCCCGTCGCGAGCCGTGCCCATCGCGACATTGCGCAGGAGCGTCAGAATCGACCCCGGAGTAGGCGAGTTCATTGCGGTACGAACCTTGTTCTCGGCGCCTTCAGACGAAATGCGGCCCCATGATTCCACGGCGAAGCTTTGGCTGCGCCGGTTTACCTTGAAAATTCAACGTGATCTGCTAGTATTGCCGCCTGGCTTTCAACGCAGAACGGTGTCTGGCCGATGGTCAGGCGCCAATATGCAAAAGCAGGATCGGCTCGATGCAGCGGAGCGCCCGTAGCTCATTTGGATAGAGCACCGGCCTTCTAAGCCGGGGGTAACAGGTTCGAGTCCTGTCGGGCGTGCCAACTCCGGTTCGTGCGGAACAGTTTCAATGGTGGCTGTAGCTCAGCGGTAGAGTCCCGGATTGTGATTCCGGTTGTCGTGGGTTCGAACCCCATCAGCCACCCCACCCATCTTGGTTCTCAGCGGTAGAACGTACCAATAACGAAAATCTGCGGTCGACCCTCCCGGTATTGTCCGCGTGCTGTCCAGTCCGGCCATCCGGCATGGTCCGTCAGCCACGGCGAATTCGGGTGCCTGTATGACCATCGAGGGCCCGCCCGATATTGCGAGGATCGGTGATCAGTGCTTCTGCTCCGCCGCCTTCGAGGAACTCGATCACCGCCTTCACCTTGGGCCCCATGCTGCCTTTGTCGAACTGGTCGTCGGCATAGAGCCGCTTCGCTTCGTCGAGATTCATCTGGTCGAGCCAGCGCTGTTGTGGCGTGTTGAAATTGATGGCGACTTTTTCCACGCCGGTCGAGATGAGCAGCAGGTCGGCGCCCAGGTCTCGCGCAAGCAGGCTCGACGCAAGGTCTTTGTCGATCACCGCTTCGACGCCGATCAGATCGCCCTCGGCGTCATGCACGACCGGAATTCCGCCGCCGCCGCAGGCAATGACCAGGTAGCCCGCGCGAACGAGAAATCGGATCTCGTCCAGTTCGACGATCGCCTTGGGTTGCGGCGAGGGCACCACGCGCCGCCAACCGCGTCCGGCGTCCTCTCGCACTGTCCAGCCCTGTTCCCCGGCAATGCGCTTTGCCGTGATCTCGTCCATGTACGAACCGATCGGCTTGGTGGGATTCGCAAACGCCGGATCGGCAATGTCGACGACGGTCTGGGTCACGACCGCGATCGGCCTTCGGTCGATGCCCCGTCTGCGAAATTCGTTGCGAAAAGCGCGATCGAACATGTAGCCGAGCGCGCCCTGGATGTCGGCACCGGCATAATCCATCGGCACCGGCGGCACCTCGTGGATGGACAGCTCCGAGCGACGCAGAATGAAACCAACTTGTGGCCCGTTGCCGTGCGTGAGCACCACATTCCAACCCGCGGCCACCATGCCGGCTACGTAGCTCGCCGTCAGCGCCGCGGCGCGATACTGGTCGGGGATGAATTTATGCTCGCTGTCGATAATGAGCGAGTTGCCGCCTATCGCCACAACCGCCATCTTGTTATTGGACGTCATCGCTCCTCCCTGTCAGGGGGTATCGCGAGTTGTCGCGATAGCCGCGATACCGCCTGCGTGAAACACGCGAGCGGCGCGCGGGTGACTCCAGCGCCAATCTGCCCGATGCCCGCTTCGCGGTGTGCGATGCCGGTGTTGATGACTGGCAGAATTCCGGTGTCGACCACCTTGCGCGTGTCGATGCCGGCGGGCGTGCCGCCGAAATTGAGCGCGGGAAGCGTGAACGCGTTATTGCGTCCGAGCGTGATATGCGTCATCGCCAGCGTATTGGCGATCGCGTCCTGCGGCGTGCCGCCGACGAACTTCACGATCGCCGGCGCCGCCGCCATGGCGAAGCCGCCGACGCCGGCAGTTTCCGTGATCGCGCTGTCGCCAAGGTCGGGTGCGGCATCGGCGATGCTGTAGCCAGGGAAATACAGCCCGTTCACGACCGGCGCGGGCGCGATGAACCACTCGTCGCCAGTGCCACTCGTGCGAATGCCGAAATCGACCCCGTTGCGGCACATCGCGGTGACGAGGCTGCTGCCCGCGACGTTGGATGCGGCATCGAGCATCGCCTTGCACGCCGCCATCGACAGGTTGAGAAAGAAGTGATCGTTGCCCGCAATGAAGCCGGCGACCGCCGCGATGTCCGCGGCCGGGGCGCCTGACGCGAGCAATGCCGGCACCAGCTTCTTCAGCAACAGGCCGGAGGCAGCGGCGTTGCGGTTGTGCACTTCGTCGCCCATGTGCAGCGCCTGTGCCATGAGTGGCTTCAATTCGAGCGGCCCGAGCACTTTCAATCCCGCCCCGAGCACCGGCGCCATCACGGCGCCCATCCATTTGAGCCGGTCGATCACCTCGGGGCCGTTGGCTCCGAAGCGCAGCACTTTGCCCAATCCTTCGTTCATGTTGCTGAACGACGTATTGGCGCCACCCGCATTGCGCACGATCCATACCGGCATCGATGGGCTGATGATGCCGGACATCGGGCCCACGGCACTGTGATGGTGACACGGTGCAAAGTCGATCTCGCCACTCGCCGCCATCGCCCGCGCGCGCGCCGCATCCGTCGCCCAGCCTTCGTACAGCAACGCGCCGATGATGGCCCCCTGCATCGGGCCGCACATGCGCTCCCAGGCGATGGGCGGCCCGGCATGCAGGATGGACCTTTGCTTCATGCCGGGAACGCACTCGCGGGCGAGCCCGACGCCATCGAGCACCGGCGACGCGGCGCCATAGGCGTCGAATGCCTTCTTGTTGGCCGCCTCAACCGTCGGATGACGGGTGAGGCGTGCCAGGCTATCGGCAACGGCGCGATCGCCTTGGGCGGGAGGCGCCCACTCGAGCTGGGTCGCGCCCGCGCCCGCCGCGCGAATCGGGTCCGCGAACGACGCGATGCCGATGTTGACCACGTGCAGGGGCGCTCCAAGGAGATTCTTCATCGCTTCGCTCCTCGTTTCGTGGCGGGGCGGACGGCAGTAGTGCGCGCGGCTATGGCCGCAGCCATGCGCACCGCAGCAGCATTGCTCGCCGCCAGTTCCACACCGGCTGTGCGCAACGCGGCTTCCTGCTTCGTGAGGTCCTGCGGATCGCCGGGCGTGCCGCAGACGAATCCGACGAACGCGATCTGACGCTTCTTCTTCGCGGCGCGCGCTCGCGCGACGCGGATTGCAGCGACCACCTCACCCGCCGGGTCGGGATGCGACCCGTAGCCCAGCACCACGTCGAACAGAATAACCGCCACCTCGGCGTCGTCCGCCTCGACGAGCAACCGCTCGTTGCGCAGCCGATGGTCGATCATCGGATGCGGTCGTCCGCGGGTAAAGACGTCGTCACCCAGGTCGATGATCGTATGCTCTCGACTATGCCAAACGTCCGTTAGCGCATCGTCCTTGTTGACCGGCGCATTCGACCACACCCGCGCTCCGGTTTTCGGGAGCATTCTGCCGAGGAGCAGCGACGCCTCGTAGCAGAACGTGCCGCCGCTGTAGAGTCCGCGGATGTAGCATTGTCCCGACGCCAGCCGGACTGACGCGGATCGGGTCGGAACCGAACGCCGCCGCCCTGGTTTGCGTCCACGGGAGAGCGCGACCGCGGCAGCGGCCGCTTCCTCCAGCGTGGTCACCGGATACAGGTTCTTCCCTTTGATGCTGGCGGGCTCGGCGCCGATGAAGTTCACGACCACTGGCTTGCCGATCTTGTTCGCGGCGGCCAGCACCTTTTGCGCCACTTCGGGAGCGGGCGGTTTCGAGATCAGCACGAGCACTGTGGTATCCGGGTCGCCGCCGAGTGCCGCAATCCCCTGCAGCGTCGTGATGCCGCCCACCGACTTGTGCAGATCGTGGCTGCCCGTTCCGATGGCCTGGGAGATGCCCGCGCCCTGCCGGTCGATGAGACAGGTGACCTGCTGCAACCCCGTGCCGGACGCGCCGATGCAGCCAATCTTCCCGCGTCGCACCACGTTGGCAAAGGCGAGCGGCACGCCGTTGATGATTGCCGTGCCGCAGTCCGGACCCATGACCAGGAGATCGCGGTCGCGACCCAGCTGTTTCAACGCTACTTCGTCCTCCAGCGCGACGTTGTCGCTGAAGAGCATCACATGCAGGCCGAGCCGCAGCGCCTTCATCGCTTCGGCGGCTGCATATTCGCCCGGGGTCGAGATCAGCGCGAAATTCGCATCCGGCGCGGCGGCGAGGGCCATTTCGATGCTCTTCGGTGGAACTGCGCCCGGTACCCCGGCCGCACCGTCGGAAGCCGGCACGTCGTGCAACGCCTTGTCGGCATGATCCATCGCCGCGGCAAGGGTCGCATTGTCGCGACCAGACACGACGATCAACACATCGTTGGGACTCGCCTCTACGGTGCCCTCGATGAAGCCTGCCTCGCGCAGCAGGCTGATGTTGGCCGGCGTTGCCATCACCACCGATGCCTGCTCGACACCCGGGAGCTTGCCCAGGCTATCGGACAGCTGCATCAACGACACCGAGTCGCGATAGAGATTGCGGACGATCTTTGCTGCCCGCTTCATGTGGACCCCTCCGGTGAGACCTTCGTTCGGCGACGACGCTGTCAATGGCGCATTCGATATTGTAAGCTCTACCAACCGATAAGAATCACCGCTGCCCACCGGGCAGACGGTGTCGCCATCCTGGGGAGAACAAAATGAGCGATGTCGTAGCAGCACCCGCAACGCCGGCCGCGGCCGAGCGTGGATTCACACAGCTCGTGTACCAGCTTAATGACTATCCGGGCCCCACCAAGACGGCGTTGTTCGGGATACAGCATGTGCTGGTGATGTTCACCGCGATGGTCGGCGGTCCTTTGATCGTGGCGCGGCTGCTCAATCTCTCGCCCGCGGTCCGCATCGAGATGGTCACGGGGACGATGATCGGTTGCGGTGTCGCGACGATTATTTCGGCGCTGGGACTCGGCTTCATCGGACCGCGGCTGCCGATCGTGATGGGCGTGTTCTACATCTTCATCGGCCCGATCGTGGCCATCAGCAAGGACGTGAGCCTTGCCGCGGCAATGACAGCACTGATGATCGGCGGCCTCGTGCAATTTGCCTGGAGCCCGCTCGTCGGCAAGATGCAGCGCTTTTTCCCACCCATCGTCACCGGCACGACTATCCTTCTGATCGGCACGGGCCTGATGAAGATCGGAATCAACGTCGCCACCGGCCTCAACACGCCGGGCTTCGGCACGCCGCAGACACTCGGCCTGGCCGCGCTGATGATCGTGCTCATCATCGTGATCAGCGTATATGCGCGTGGCTTCATCCGGACGCTCTCGCTGTTCGTCACGATGGTCATCGGGTATCTCGTTTCCGTCGCACTCGGCCTGCTCAATTTTCAAAGCGTGACCGATGCGAACTGGGTCGCTGTACCCAATCCGCTTCCGTATGGCGCGCTCGAATGGCCGGGACTCATCGGCATCGTCACGGTGATCGTGTGCTTCTTTGCCACCGCAGTCGAGACGACCGGACACACGCTGGCCGTGTGCCGCATTACGGGCGTTCCGGGCGAGGACTGGCGCATTCGCGGCGCGGTGTCCAACGATGGCCTCGGATCGATCATCTCGGCCGTGTTCGGCGGGATGGCGCTCACCTCCTATTCGCAGAACATCGGCGTCATCTCGCTCACCGGCGTCGGCAGCCGCTTCGTCGTTGCCGCAGGCGGCGCCTTCCTGATCGTGATGGCGATGATCCCCAAGGTCGGTGCGATCATCGCGCTGATGCCTAGTGCCGTGCTCGGCGGGGTTCTGCTGTTCATGTTCGGCATGGTGGCCTCGGTCGGCCTCGATATCATCGGCAGGAACATGACGTCGCGCCGCGACGCACTCATTGTCGCGAGCTCGCTCGCGCTCGGGCTGGGAATCCAGGCCGCGCCGCCAGGCGCGTTCGACGCGATTCCGCCGGCGGTCAGGGTTCTGGTCACCGACGGCATCGTGATGGGAATCCTGCTCGCGATGATTCTCAACATCGTTCTGCCACGAGACGCGAGTCCGAAGCCCGCAGTGGCGCACTAGAATTGTCGTCGGTTCGACTCGAACGCGGATCTTCGTTAGCCGCTCGTGGTTGTGCAGCCGACGGATTCGGGTCGCGTGCCCGTCAGCAGGTAGCCAAGTAGATCGCGCACGGAGCGGATCTCGAGACGGCCGTCCTGGCGACCTTGATGCCGGTCAAAGCTCCAGGTAACAGCGCACCTACGCCCGTACCTCGATGATCGGCACGTGCGCCGACAGGCGCGTCAAGAGGGCGTCATCGAGCATGATGCCTGCTAGCGGCGCGGCGACCAGCGCCTCGTTGGCGCAGCCCGCCGGGCGAAACGGCTGCAGCACCCAGCGGACTACGCCGCATACGGCGAGCTCGCGCGCGATCCGCTCCATCGCGTCGGGCGGCGTCAACAGCGGGTGCACGGTTGTCCGCACCTCGTAGGAAATGCCCGCGTTGCGCACGAGATCGAGACTCTCGAACGCGCAGCTGCCGCTTTCGGGAACTCCGGTCACCGTTTCATAATGCGCAACGGACGCCTTGACATCGACGCCTATCCAATCCAGTTTCGGCAGCACCTGCGCGAGCCGTCGTGGGTACGCGCCGCTAGTGTGCAGGCCAACCCTGAAGCCAAGCTTGCGCACGGCGTCGAGCGCGGCCGACAGCTCCGGTTGGGCCGTCGGCTCGCCGCCCGAAAAGACGACCGCATCTAGCAGGCCGCGACGCGAAGCGAGCCAGGTGAGGATGCGCCCGAACTCGCATTCGTCGTCGCCGCGCGCGGCGATCAGGTGCGGGTTGTGGCAGTAGCCGCAACGCCACGGGCAGCCCTGGCAAAAAACGACCGCAGAGAGCGCGTTGGGGTAATCGGTCGAAGTGAACGGCACAAAGCCGCCGACGCGCAGCAAAGGCGCGGCGGCGATGGCAGATGCCGTTGGAGGTCCGACGGTGCCGTCGGGCATCGCGATCTCGCGTCAACCGATAGCGCGTTACGGAGTTCGCAACGCAGACTTCTCGCGGAAGAAGCGGCGCTCGCAATGCTCGCCCTTCTTGCCCACGTTGAACGACGCGACAGGACGGTGATAGCCCATTACGCGCGTCCACACTTCGCAGCGCTGACGCTCGTCATCGGTCAGCCTGATCGCGTCATTCAATAATCCAACGTCGGTCATTGCATTCATCGCATCCCCAGTATGGTATGGCGCGTCACGCGGCGAGCCCGCGCCGCTTCTCCGCCAGCTTTTCTTCGTCACACTTCGGGCAGAACTCATGCTCGCCCACGAGGTACCCATGCCGTGGGCAGATCGAGAACGTCGGCGTGATGGTGATGTACGGCAGCCTGAAGCGCTCGAGCGAGCGCCGCACCAGCGTCATGCACGCGGACGCAGAACTCAGCTTCTCGCTCATGTAGAGGTGCAGCACCGTGCCACCGGTATATTTGGTCTGCAGTTCTTCCTGCCGCGCGAGTGCCTCGAACGGGTCGTCCGTGAAGCCCACGGGCAATTGCGACGAGTTCGTGTAATACGGCATTTCCGTCGTTCCGGCCTGAAGGATCTTGGGCCAGCGCTTCCTGTCCTCCTTGGCGAAGCGGTACGTCGTGCCCTCGGCGGGCGTGGCTTCTAGGTTGTACATGTGGCCAGTCTCCTCCTGGAAAGCGACGATGCGCTCGCGCAGGTGGTCCAGGAGGCGTACCGCGAATGCGTGGCCGTAGGGCGTGGTGATGTCGTCGTTGTCGCCGGTGAAGTTGCGGATCATTTCGTTGACGCCATTGACTCCGATCGTGGAGAAATGATTGCGCAACGTGCCGAGATAGCGCTTCGTGTATGGAAAGAGCCCCTGGTCGATCAGCCGCTGGATCACCTTGCGCTTCACTTCGAGACTGTCTTTCGCGAAGCCGAGCAGTTCGTCCAGACGCTCGTAGAGCCCGATCTCGTCGTTCGCCCAGAGGAAGCCCAGCCGCGCGCAGTTGATCGTCACGACGCCGAGCGAGCCCGTCTGCTCCGCGGAGCCAAAGAGTCCGTTGCCGCGCTTCAACAGCTCGCGCAGATCGAGCTGCAGGCGGCAGCACATCGAGCGGATCATGTTGGGCTTGAGTTCCGAGTTCAGGAAGTTCTGAAAATACGGCAGCCCGTATTTCGCCGTCATCGTGAACAACGCCTCGCAGTTGGGGTGATCCCAGTCGAAATCCGGCGTGATGTTGTACGTTGGGATCGGGAATGTGAACACGCGGCCCTTGGCATCGCCGGTCGTCATGACTTCAATGTATGCGCGGTTGATCATGTCCATTTCGGGCTGCAGGTCACCATACAAGAACGGCATTTCCTCACCCGCGATCACCGGAATCTGCTCGCGGAGGTCATCCGGACAGACCCAGTCGAACGTGAGATTGGTGAACGGCGTCTGCGTGCCCCAGCGCGACGGAACATTGAGGTTGTAGATCAACTCCTGGATGCATTGCTTGACGGCGTCGAACGGCATCGCATCCTTGCGGATGAACGGCGCCATGTAGGTGTCGAACGATGAGAACGCCTGCGCACCCGCCCACTCGTTCTGGAGCGTGCCGAGGAAATTGACGATCTGCCCGACCGCACTCGACATGTGCCTGGGCGCACCCGCTTCAACCTTGCCCGGCACGCCGTTCAGCCCCTCGTGCAGCAACTGGCGTAGCGACCATCCGGCGCAATAGCCCGCCAGCATGTCGAGGTCGTGGATGTGCAGGTCGCCTTCGCGGTGCGCGCGGCCGATTTCCGGCGAGTAGACGTGCGACAACCAATAGTTGGCAACGACTTTGCCCGAGACATTCAGGATCAGGCCGCCGAGCGAGTAACCCTGATTCGCGTTGGCGTTGACGCGCCAGTCCTTCTGCTCGAGGTATTCGTCGACCGAGGCGGCGACGTCGAGCAGAGTCTTG
>CAVSEA010000013.1:0-539630 GCA_963726915.1 uncultured beta proteobacterium | reverse complement strand
CGCTTTGGCAACCCTCTGTACCGGCCATTGTATGACGTGTGAAGCCCTACCCATAAGGGCCATGAGGACTTGACGTCATCCCCACCTTCCTCCGGTTTGTCACCGGCAGTCTCCCTAGAGTGCCCTTGCGTAGCAACTAGGGACAAGGGTTGCGCTCGTTGCGGGACTTAACCCAACATCTCACGACACGAGCTGACGACAGCCATGCAGCACCTGTGTTACGGCTCTCTTTCGAGCACACCCTCATTTCTGAGGGCTTCCGTACATGTCAAGGGTAGGTAAGGTTTTTCGCGTTGCATCGAATTAATCCACATCATCCACCGCTTGTGCGGGTCCCCGTCAATTCCTTTGAGTTTTAATCTTGCGACCGTACTCCCCAGGCGGTCAACTTCACGCGTTAGCTGCGGTACTAGGAAATCGCTTCCCCAACACCTAGTTGACATCGTTTAGGGCGTGGACTACCAGGGTATCTAATCCTGTTTGCTCCCCACGCTTTCGTGCCTGAGCGTCAATCTCAGCCCAGGGGGCTGCCTTCGCCATCGGTGTTCCGCCACATATCTACGCATTTCACTGCTACACGTGGCATTCCACCCCCCTCTGCCGGATTCAAGTCCTCTAGTTTCCACTGCCATTCCCAGGTTAAGCCCGGGGATTTCACAGCGGACACAAAGAACCGCCTACGCACTCTTTACGCCCAGTAATTCCGATTAACGCTCGCACCCTACGTATTACCGCGGCTGCTGGCACGTAGTTAGCCGGTGCTTATTCTGCCGGTACCGTCAAGAACCTCGTGTATTAGACGAGATCTTTTCTTTCCGGCCAAAAGAGCTTTACAACCCGAAGGCCTTCTTCACTCACGCGGCATGGCTGGATCAGGGTTGCCCCCATTGTCCAAAATTCCCCACTGCTGCCTCCCGTAGGAGTCTGGGCCGTGTCTCAGTCCCAGTGTGGCTGATCATCCTCTCAGACCAGCTACCGATCGTCGCCTTGGTAAGCCTTTACCCCACCAACAAGCTAATCGGACATCGGCCGCTCCCATAGCGCGAGGTTCTTGCGAATCCCCCGCTTTCCTCCGTAGAGCATATGCGGTATTAATCCGGCTTTCGCCGGGCTATCCCCCACTACGGGACACGTTCCGATGTATTACTCACCCGTTCGCCGCTCGCCGCCAGGGTTGCCCCCGCGCTGCCGCTCGACTTGCATGTGTAAAGCATGCCGCCAGCGTTCAATCTGAGCCAGGATCAAACTCTTCAGTTTAATCACTGTAATATTGCAAGAACTCATACTGACTGACGTTGACCAACTCCTTACCACCGAGCTGCCCGGAGTTACCCCCGAAAAGCCCGGCAATTCAGTCATTGGCCACGGGTTCGAAAGCCGTGAAAGCCCCCAAACCCGCTTCCTTCAGTGTGAGTACTACTTCTGTTCCTTGAGTACCCCGAGGCTCCACCGCGAGTACGCCAACACCAGTTGCCCGGCATGGCGGCGCGGCAAGTCCCGGAGCGTCCCATGGCCCCAAGTACCCACACTTATCGGTTGTTCAGATTGTTAAAGAGCGCGACACCAAGATTTACAGGTGCCGAGAGACGCGATTATACCGCATAAATCGGTCCGGTCAACAGTCCCTAGTGCGGCGGACCTGCCTCGCCCCGGGATTGGGTCGCCGCGGCAGTCGCTGCCGCTCCCGTAACCTTCTCCAGAAGCATGCGCGCGCTGTCGGCCCAGCTCAGCCAGTGTCGCGCAGCGGGTCTCGCGAGCGCTCCGGGGGCGGCATTTTCGGCGCGAGCCAGCGCCCGATCGAGCGAGCGCTCCGCCGCGAGGTCGAAGTACGTCGGATAGTCGCCGGCGATCTCACGAAACACTGTGAGGTCGCTGGCGATGACCGGCAAACCATACTGCATCGCTTCGACCAGCGGCAAGCCGAAACCTTCGCAACGAGAAGCGAATATCAATGCCGATGCGTGGCGATACGCGTAGTCGAGCTCGGCGTCCGAACCCGATTCGAACCACATGAGTCGCTGTCCGAATTGCGGATGTCTGCGGATGCGGCGCGCCAGCCGATCAGAACGCCAGCCAAGGCGGCCGAACATCATCAGCCGTGCCTGGCCGCCCTCGGCCCAGAGGCGCTCGAAAGCATCCAGCATCAACTCGTGGTTCTTCCTTGGTTCGATCGTGCCCACGGTGAGGTACACCCGGCCACCGCCGGTCTCGAACGCCTTTTTCACCACGGCCAGGTCCTGCGCAAGCGCATCCGCGTGATCGAGCCCGGAACCAAGATAAAACCAGTCGATGCGTGGTTTCGGCATCGTAGCGCTCTTGTCGAAATAGGTCCCCAGATCGGCGGCAACCGTGCGCGAGATGCCGAGCATGCCGGCAGCGTACGGCGTGACGCGCCGCAACCACTTGTCCATCAGGATCTGCGAGCCTTCCGGCGCGAGGTCCGGAAACTCGAGCGGGATCAGATCATTGACCACGACCCACACTTCCACCCCCGCCGCGCGTGCCCGCCGCAGTTCGCCGGAGAGGTCCAGGCTCCATACCGGATCGAGCAGCACCAGCACGTCTGTGCGCCTGAACTCGATGCGCCGCGCATTGCCCGCGCCAAGCCCGCGCGCCCAGCGCAGCCCGTTCTGCGTGGAGTGCACCATTCGGCGCAGCGTGTATTCAAAACGCTGCGAACTCAGCGCATCGCGCACCGCACCCCCGGGAAAGACCCCGACGACCCCGGACTTGGCGCGATGAAAGGCTCCCCGCAGACGATCGACGACGGTCGGTGTCGACGTGCCGGACGGCGCGCGCGTGGGCAAACCCTTGATGGCCTCGAAGTGGCGCCCGTTGTGGACGATCGCAGTGCACACCCAGGGTCCCGCAGCCGCCAGTGACGCGTTCACGAGATTTCTACCGGCGCGCTGGATACCCGTGTTGTAGCGGCTTGCACGCGTGGACGTGCACTCGAGAAACACCCGACGCACATCGCCCGCGCCGCGCGACTCAGCCCCCGTAACCGGATCGCTCAACGTTTGCCGCCGGTGATGAGTGCCGCACTAGTCATCCGCAGATTTCCTTCCCGGAATTGTAGCGCCCCGGGCGCTCATGCGTCGATTGGCGTGCTGCTCGCGCCTGAATCCGGTCATGGACTGTGCCGCCTTCACGAGCGTGCATTGGGCTGCGTCAGCCGGTGCCAGCGATTCAGGAGGAGGATATCCAGGAGCCGATCGGCGCTTTGTTCCCACGTCGACCGCGGCATGCCGCTCGACGCCTGCGCAGCACCCCGCTGGCCCGCACTGAGCCAGGCCTCGAGCGAACTAGCCAGTTGCTGCGGCGTGCCCAAGGGAAAATACATCGCATGGTTGCCGGCGATCTCGCGGAACACGGGGATATCCGAGGCGAGTATTGGCGATCCGAATTGCGCCGCCTCGATCAACGGCAGGCCGAAACCCTCGCCAATCGAGGGCAACAGCAATCCGGCGCTATGCGCATAGCAGAAGTGCATTTCATCGTCGTCGGGTCCGTCGACGTAGCGCAGGCGGTGACCCGATTCGGCATGCCTGCCTAGCCTGGCCATGAACGCGTCGACCATCCAGCCACGCTTGCCCGCGATGCACAGATTGACGTCGACCCCGCGTGCCCAAAGCATCTCCATGGCGTCGAGCGCAAGGGCGTGGTTCTTGCGCGGCTCGATCGTTCCCACCATGAGGACGGTCCGCCCCGTCATCGCACGCCGTATGCGCTCGGTCGGTGCGGCTTTCGGCGCCTTGGCAAAGTCGCATCCCAGATGCCAGAACCCGAGGTGGCTTGGCACGGGCATTCCCTGCGACCGTACGAATGCTTCCAGGTCATCGGCAACGGCGCGCGAGATGCAGATGCATCCGTCGCTGTGGCGGACTGCTTTCCCCAGCCACTCGGCGAACCACTCGGCACCACCGTCGACGAACAGTTGCGGGAAGCGAATCGGCAGCAGATCGTAGATCACCGAGTACACCTTTCCCTGTTGCCGACGAACGCCGTCGAACAGCGGAAGATATTCGTCGATTCGTGCCCACGAGGAATCCAGCATGAGCAGAGTATCCCCCCACTGCGGATCGACCGGTTCCTCGTCGCGATCGTCCGGCCGGCCGTCGACGAGCCCTTGTGCGTGCACCCAGGCCGAGGCCGCGACCAGCACACCGCGGTCCAGCCGAACGGCCTCCACGTCGAATCCGGGCCGGTTGGAGCAGTACAGCCAACGCACGATATTGCGCACGACCCGCTGAATACCGGTCTGCTCGTCGCCGTCGGTGATGTGCGTCACGTCGACCAGGATCCGTTGCCGGCGGAACAGCGGCTGCCGAAGATTCTCGTGCAAGGCCAGCGCTGCCGGCGCCGCGTCAGGACGGCTGGCTTCGCTGCGCGCGAGCACGCCGCCGATCGCGCGTATCGAGGCCGGCAACGATGCCGCTGTCGCCCGGTGCAGGAAATCGTCGATGGCGCGCGCGAACTTGCCCGCAATCAATTCCGGATCGTGCTCCGCGATCACATGCCGACGACCCGCTGCACCCTGCGCCTGCAATGCGGAACGATCCGCGTAAAACGATTCCAGCACTCGCGCCAGTTCGAGCGCATCGGGCTCCGGCGAAAGCTTGCGCACGATATCGTCGGCATAGTCGCCGAAACTCCCCGCATCGTTGGCGACGACCGGCAGGCCGTGCGCCAGGCAATCGAGGATAGCCTTGGACGTGCCGCCACGAGTCTGCGTCCGCAGCTGCACGGCGAGGTCCGCGACCGCGAGGTGATTGGCGAACGTCGTCTCGTCGACGTACCCGGTCACTTGAATGCGCGAGCCCAGCGCGCTGCGACCGATGGCGTTGCGCAGTCGATGTCCGAACGCGTCCCGCGCGAGTTCGCCGACGTACACCAACTTCGCGCCAGAATCGCGGGCCAGCGCGGACCGTTCGAAGGCGTCGAGCAACAAGTCGCCACACTTGGTCCAGGTGATGTGCCCGAAGGTGCAGACGACGAAATCGCCGTCCGCATAGCCCAACGCCTCACGGAGTTCGTGTCGAGTGCGCGGATCGGGCAGCTCCGGCACGGGGGCAATCTGCTTGATGATCCGATATGGAGTGGCGAACCCCTCGGGATAATTCTCCCTGGCTACCTCGATATTGAACGGCGTGTGCGAGATCACGCCGATCGCCGACTCGATGATCCCCTTGCTGCCGGGCAGGCGGATCATGCTCGCGCCGATCGGATCCGCATCATGTTGCACCGGCGCAAGGTAGCGCCGCGCCCTGGGGCCATGCGAGTGCAGCATGGCACGAGCGTAGGCTCCGGAACGTCCGAGTTGGAAGTCCACGTAGCCGAGCAGTCCGCTCAGGAACGCGTCGTGGAGGACGACCACGCCGGGATAGCGCGCAGCGTAGTCCAGCATGTACGCGTGAAATTCGGAATTGCCCATCTCGTAGACGATTCCCGCGTAGTCGCACCGACGTTCTGCGAACTCGCGGTGCGAACGAATGACGAAGCGGTCGCGCAATTGCCGATCGGAAACCTCATAGTCGTCGATGTAGATGTCGATGTCGAAGTGGGGCGCCAGGTGCGGCAGGAACGCTGCGTTGTAGTCGGCAATGCCCGAGCGGCATGGCGGCAGCGGCGTGAACAGCGCGAGTCGCTTGCGGGACGACGCGGCTTCGATGGCAGTGCGACCCCGACGCGATCGCGCGTATGCTTCCTGCAGTGCGCCCAACGCGAGCCCTGCCGATCGCTCCCAGGTGAACTGCGCCGCGCGCCGCTCGCCGTGTTGCCGCAATTCGTCGCGCAATCGGCTGTCCTCGAGCACCGCTGAAAGCCGCGCCGCCAGCGATTCGGGGTTGCCCGCGTCAAACAGCGCGTCGGGGCGACCGATGAGCTGGGCGATACTGGAGTTGTCGGCACCCAGCACCGGCGCACCGCAGCGCATCGCTTCCAGCACCGGCAGTCCGAAGCCCTCGTACAGCGAAGGAAAGATGAACGCTTCGCACAGGTTGTAGAGCGCCACCAGATCGTCGTCGTCGACGAACCCCGGCAGGAGCAACTCATCGACGCCGAGCCCCAGCTTTCCCGCCTTTGTCAGCAGCGACTGGCGACTCGACGGCGATATCGAGCAGGCGATGAGCAGTTGCGCATCGCGGCGAACGGCCGGAGCCAATGCGGCGAAACCCGCCACGGCGCCCTCCAGGTTCTTCCGGAAGTCGTCGCCCCCGGTGTACAGCACGAAGCGGCCACGCAATCCGTACCGTGTCCGGATCGCCCCCGCGTCCGACACGCCGGACGGCAGCCGGCGGAAGCGCGGCTCGACCCCGGCGTCGATGATAGTGATGCGCTCGGCGGCGATACCGGCAAGTTCGATCGCATCGTCCCTCGTCGCTGCCGAGATGGCGAGGATGTGATCGCACCCGCGCAAGGTTTCGAGTTTCCTCAGATACCACGCCTTGTAGGCGGGATCGGTCAGATAGTGTTCCGGAAAGCGCAGCGGAATCAGGTCGTAGAGCGTCGCCGTGCGCAACATCCCCGGCACCTGCGGTAACGCCTGTGGCACGACGGCCTGGCCGTGAAATCCCTCGAAGACATGCGCAAGATGCAGGACATCTGGCTGCAACCTCATCCAGTGCTGCCTGATCAGTACCTCGGCGACGTCGATGTCGGCGACGCGGGCGGCGGCACCTTCAGGCGCAAGCATGGGGTAGCGGTACGCACTCAACTGCTGTCGCGGCAAGCGAAGTTCGAAATGGTCGATCGCCCGACGCAGTTCGTCGTCATATGCCCTACTGAAACACAGGCGCAGGTCGTGCTCCCCGATCCGATCAGCGAGGTGCGCCGCCAGCCCTTGCGCATAGCGGCCGACGCCACGCCCGGCGGAGACTTCGGACTGGCAAGCCTGCAGGTCGACGACCAGTCGCATCAGCAGCGTGCCGCGTGAGGTCGATGACTCGGCGCCACCGCGTGCCGGCGGCGTCCGCCCGGTGCCAACGGGCGCATCATGACTTCCGCTGCCGTTCGACTTCCTGCTCGAGCAGGCGCTGCAGCGTTGGCACGTCGACCGTCCCGCGTACGGCGATCGCTCCGAGTTCGGCGGCGGGTTCCGCATCGTGTGGAATGGCGTTGCCCACCGGCGCCTGGCGCGAGCCGTCGCGCGGCGCTCCAGCCCGCGCGCTGCCTGGCGCAAGTGCCCCCGCGAGCAGCCGCCGCTTCGCGCGCGCCCAGACACCCGGATAGCGCTCGCGCACCCAGGGCGCGACACGCGCATACACGCCGGTGCGTTTGGCGACGCCGACTGCTCCGCGCAGCACATCCTTCCCGGCCTCGCGCGAGGCGACGCGACCGCGCCGCGTCACGTTGCCCAGCCACCGCACTGGCGTCGTCAATCTCCACGAAAGGCTGCCAGTCATTGCCGCGATCACGTCGTCGGCCTGATGCGCGCGCACGTCGGCCTGATGCGCGCGCGCGCTCGACTCGCGGACACGTTGCTTGAGCATGTCGATATCGGACGCAAGCTTGTTGGAAAACGGCGCGGTCGCGGTGCCACTCAGCGTGAAGCCGTCGAATATCGTCGGCCCGTGCCGAAAGGCATCGAGCAGTTCGGCGTGCTCCGACGAGACATAGAACCGGTTCAATCCGTCAAAATATGCGTGAGTGTAGCCACGCGCGAGCAGCACCGGCTCCCAGCCCTGTTGCGACTCGACTTGCGTCGACGGCAGCGTACTTTCGACGACCACGATCCACGGCTTCACGCTGCCCTGCCACCCCAGTAGAACTTCGCGCTCGTATCCTTCGACGTCGATCTTGAGCCAGTGAATATCGCCGCCGCCGGGAGCTACGAGCACATCGTCGAGCGTAAGACACTCGACGTCGACCTCCCGCACCGGAAATCCGGCCGCGGCGTGGCGTTGCGCGATATCCCTGCTCGCGGTGCTGAGTCCCGTGCCGGAAACTTCGAACAGCTGCAGCACGCCGCGCGCGGCGCCCAGTGCCGCCTGCACCACCCGGTCTTCGGGGCGCTTCGCGCGGAGCATGTCGGCATAGATCGCGACGGGCTCGACGTGCACGCCGCGCCACCCCCGCTCGTAGAATCCCATGCTGACCGAGTCGACGATCGGATCCTGCGCGCCGACGTCGACGTAGAAGCCGCGATCGACGTGCCTGAGCGCGCGCCACAGCATGACATCTTCGAAGTTCTGCGCGTAGGAGATGAACATTCGAGATCAGCCGTCGCGTCGCACGTCGAATGTGGCATCGAGCCAGTTCGTGCCGATGAAGTACTTGTGCCCGGTGTTCACGACCTCGAACACGAGCGCGTTGTCGGTCCACTCGTAGTTGTTTTCGAGGTGCGTATCCGAACTCACGAGTGCAGGCGAAAACGAATACGAGCCCGGTCCCAGCGTGCAGGTGAAACTGAGCCTGAACTCGACGCATTGCCCCGCGTGCAGCTCGTCGACAGCTTGCCCTGTGTGCCAGGTATTGGTCCCCCACACGATGTGCCCGAGCCGGTCGCGCAGCATGTAGCCCAGGACCAGTCGCGGCAGGTCGCTGTTCACCTGGACCCGAGCCACGAGCACCAGCCGCTGCCCGACCTGCACCGACTGCACGTCGGCGTCCGACTCGGCATCGGCCAGTCGGAACTCCGTCAGCGCCGCCTCGCCCGTGCCGGAACGGGTCTGCAGCCATCCGTCGGTCCGGCGCACCTGGTCGACGGCGAGCCTTCCCGACTCCTTCGCCGCGATCAGCGCATTGTAGTAGTCGATCACCTCGTCGGGAGGCCCCTTGCGCAGCATGCTGCCCTGATCCATCAGCATCACCTGGTCGCACAGCGTGCGGATGTCCGCCATGCCATGGGTGACGAACAGCAGCGCGGTGCCCTGCTCCTTGAACTCACGAATGCGCCCGAAGCTCTTGTGCTGGAAATAGGCGTCGCCCACGGACAGCGCTTCGTCCACGATCAGCACGTCGGGCCGAATCGCGGTCGCGACGGCAAAGGCGACTCGCATCTGCATGCCGCTGGAGTAGGTGCGGACAGGCAGGTCGAAGTAGCCTCCGATTTCGGCGAACGACTCGATCGTCGGCATCGCGCGCAGGACTTCGTCGCGATCGAGGCCCATCAGGCCGGTGGCATGAAGCGCATTCTGGCGACCGGTGAACTCGGGATTGAAACCCATGCCCAGCTCAAGGATCGCAGCGACACGGCCATCGATGCGCACCGCGCCTTCGGTGGGGCTCAGCGTGCCCGCGATCAATTTGAGCAGCGTGCTCTTGCCTGCACCATTCTGGCCGATGATGCCGACGGCTTCGCCGGGACCGACCCCGAACGAAACATTGCGCAGCGCCCAATGCTCCGCGACCGGCGAAATCCGCACGCCGAACCACGACAGCATCCTCTGCCATTCCGACCCGTACTTTCGAAACGCCTTGCCGAGCTCGGAGACGAGCAAGACCGGCGCGCTCACAGAACGTCAGCCATCTCCGCGCTCGCCCGGCGGAACAGCGCCAGTGCCGCAGCAAGCAGCGCCAGCGCGCACAGCGCAAGGAGAACGAGGGCACGGAGGTCCGGCACCTGGTCGAATAGCAGCGCATCCTGGTAGCCCTGGACGATCGGCGTTACCGGATTCAGGTAGATCAGCCGGCGCAATGCCGCCGGTACGATGTCCGGCGTGTACGCGATGGGTGCCAGCCAGAATCCGAATTGCAGCGCCACCGGCACGACCTGGCCAACGTCGCGCACGAACACGTTGATGACCCCGAGCAGCAGGCCCACGCCGACGCCAATCGCGAGCGTGAGCAGCATGAGGACCGGCACCCACGCGATCTGCACACCCGGCACGTGGCCGAGCAGCGCAAACACCCCGACGATCGCCGCGAACAACAGCGCGTTGTTGAGCAGTGCCGAACCGGCGGCGATGAGCGGCAGGCAGATCCGCGGAAACTGCATCTTCTTCAGCAGATTGCCGTTGTCGATGAAAAGCGTCAGGCAGCGCGTCACCAGTTCGGCGAACAGCGACCATCCCAGCATGCCGGAGAGGAGGTAGAGCGCATATCCGAACCGGGCGTTGGCCACCCCGGGCAGTTTCGCCGACATGATTTCGGCCAGCACCAGTGCGAGGATCGCGGCCTGCGCCAGCGGGTGGATGATCATCCACATGCCGCCCAGCCGGCTGCGCACGAACCGCGCCCGAATCTCAGCGCGGATGGACGATGCGATGAAGTGGCGATAGCGCCAGGCACTACCAAGGTTCGGTGCGATCATGCCGGAATACCGCCTTGCGCATCGGAAGGGTGGCTCGGTCGCCGACTCGAATAGTATCATTCCCCCACGTCGACGCTGCGGGCTGGTCCGGGGTGTTTCCCGCCTGCCGTAACCCGGCCGGGAGACCCTGCTGCCAATGCGCGTACAAGCGCCATCAACGTTGGCCGCCACACGCGCACCGGAGAACGCGCGCGTAGCGGTCGTGCACGACTGGCTCGACACCTGGCGCGGGGGTGAAAGCGCGCTGGCCGAAGTGCTTGCCCTCTACCCACACGCGGACCTCTATGCATTGGTCGATTTCCTCAGCCCGGAGTTGCGCAAGCGCGTGCTTGGCAAGCATGCGCGTACGAGCTTCCTGCAGCGCCTGCCCGGCGCGGCGCGCTATTTCCGCACGCTGCTGCCGCTGTTCCCGCGCGCCATCGAGTCGCTGGATCTCGCCGGCTACGATCTGGTCGTTTCGGTGTCGCACGCGGTTGCCAAAGGCGTGCGCACGCACGCCGGCCAACTGCATCTGTGCTATTGCCTGACCCCGATGCGCTATGTGTGGGATCTGCGTGAGACCTATCTCGCCTCGGCCGGAGCATTGCGCGGCCCCCAGCGTGCCGTGGCCGACGTGATCCTCGATCGCCTGCAGCGCTGGGACGTGGCGAGCAGCGCCCGGGTCGACGGCTTCGTCGCCATTTCGGAGTACATACGACAGCGCATCCGCCGCTGCTACGACCGCGATGCGACGGTCATCTACCCGCCGGTGGACGTCGACTATTTCGGCCCCGGCACCACGCCGCCGACACGGCGCAGCTATCTGACCGCGTCGCGCTGGGTCCCCTACAAGCGCCTGGACCTGATCGTCGATGCATTTCGGGCGATGCCGGACCGCCGCCTGATTGTCGCCGGCGAAGGTCCGGCATTGGGCAACGCCCGCACCGCCGCCGGAAGCAACGTCGAATTCGTCGGCGAGGTGTCGCGCGAGCGGCTGCGCGAACTGATGCGCGAGGCGCGAGCTTTCGTGTTCGCGGCCGATGAGGACTTCGGCATCGCGCCGGTCGAGGCGCAAGCCTGCGGCACACCGGTCATCGCCTATGCGCGCGGCGGCGTGGCCGAGACCATTCATGGCCTCGAAGCCCCGCAGCCGACAGGCGTGCTGTTCAAGGATCAGAGCGCGGCGGCGATCCGCGCCGCCATCGCGACCTTCGAGGGGCTGCCCGAGCCGATAAGCGCTGGCGCGTGTCGCCTGAATGCCGAGCGCTTCGCCCGCGCACTCTTCCGCGAGCGTTTCACCGCTTACGTCAGCGCAGCGCTGAAGGAATTTGGCGCCGATAGTGCGCTGCGGGGAACGTCGTGCTGAGCGCGCCGCGGAACGTGCTCAAGACCAATGCGACGACGCTCGACGAGCTCGCGCGCATCGCCGATCCGGTGATCATCACGCTGGTGGGGATCGCCGCGTTCTGGGCCTACCGTATCGAGCCCGCCATGCCGCCACACTACTGGATCGCCATTTTCGCGGTGGCGGTCTCGAGCCTGGTCGTGTTTCCCGCCGTTGGACTCTACCAGCCACAGCGCGGCGCGAGCATGGTCGAGGACCTGCGCGCACTCGTATCCGGCTGGCTGATACTGCTCGCGCTCGGCGTTTTCGTGGCCTTCGTCACCAAGACCAGCGACATGTACTCGCGCGTCTGGGTCTTGCTGTTGATTGGCGGCGGATTCGTTTTGCAAACGGGCGTACGGATCGGCATGCGCCTCGCGCTGCGCTTCATGCGGCGCCGGGGCTACAACCTGCGCCATATCTGCATCGTCGGCGCAGGGGAGCTCGGCCGCGAGATTGCCCAACGCCTGCGGCGCGCGCCGTGGAGCGGACTTCAGCTGAGCGGCTTCTACGATGATGACCCGGACCTCGCCGGCACCCGCATCGACGGCACTCCGGTACTTGGCACCATCGACGGGCTGCACAGCGCGCTCGATCGCGGTGACATCGACCAGGTCTGGATCGCGCTGCCGCTGCGTGCCGAAGAGCGCATCCGCAGCCTGGTATCGGAACTGCGCGCCTACCCGGTCCAGGTACGCTATGTGCCGGACATTTTCGGCTTTCACCTGCTGCGGCACAGTTTTTCCGAAGTCGCTGGAATGCCCGTCATCGGCCTCACCGATACGCCGATGCAGGGCGTGCAGCGAGTGCTCAAGGCGGTGGAGGACTTCATGCTGGGCGGCCTGGCACTGCTGCTGCTGGCGCCATTCCTGTTGATCATCGCCGCGTGCATCAAGCTGGGCTCATCCGGTCCCGTGCTGTACCGGCAGCAGCGCGTGACCTGGAACGGCCGGCATTTCACCATGCTCAAATTCCGTTCGATGGCGGTCGATGCGGAAACCGCCAGCGGGCCGGTCTGGTCGCAGCAGGGTGACGCGCGCACCACCGGCATCGGCGGCCTGCTGCGTCGCTTCAGCCTCGATGAATTGCCGCAACTGATCAACGTGCTTCGCGGCGAAATGTCGCTGGTAGGTCCGCGCCCGGAACGGCCGGAATTCGTCGCACGCTTCCGACAGGAGATTCCCGGCTACATGCAGAAGCACATGGTGAAGGCCGGAATCACCGGCTGGGCGCAAGTCAACGATCTGCGCGGAAGCAGCGACCTGACCAAGCGGATACAATACGACTTGTATTACATCGAGAACTGGTCGCTGTGGTTCGATTTGCGCATTCTCGCCCTCACCGTATGGCACGTGCTCAAGAGCCGCAACGCGTACTGAATCGGTCGTGACCGAGCGATGAACGAGCTCGCCGAGACAACTTCCGTCGTGGTGGCCACCGCCGACCCTATGGCGCCGCCAGTACCGACCGAAGTACCGAAACGGTCGCTGCTCGTCGCCTGGGCGCTGCTCGCGACCAGCCTTGCGCTGTGCCTGCTCGCCTACCTTGCGTTCGCAGTCCAGGGACCGTGGTTCGCCAGCGTCCGCGCCGTGCACTGGACCCCGGATGCGATGGTCGTGTCCCGCGGGTCGGGCCAGCAGCAGCCGGAAGGCTTGATGCTTTCCGCGCCCGACGCGACCGGGGCGACGGTGGTGAGCCTGACGACGACACTGCGCTCGTCGCAGTACCCGGTCATCGCTTGGCAGAGTTTCGGTGTGCCCGACGACCTCGAAGTCGCGCTGCTCTGGCGCAACGACTACGAACCGCAGCGCGTGTTCATTCGTCGCCTTGCCGTCGAAGCGGGCAGGATCCAGCCGTTCTCGCTCGCGGGCGACCGCAACTGGAACGGGACCATCTCCGGCATCGCGCTCGGACTCAAGGGCGCGTACCAGCAGCCGATCGTGATTCTGGGAGCGACAGCGAAGACAATGAGCGCCGGCGAAGTGCTCGCCGACCGGATGCGCGAATGGTTCACCTTCGAAGCCTGGAACGGTTCGTCGATCAACACCATCATCGGTGGCGCGGACGTGCAGGACCTGCCGATGCCCTTTGCCTTCGCCGTGGTCGTCGGCCTGGCGGCGCTGATGTATGCGGGCCTGGCGCGCTGGCGGCCGGGTTGGGTGGGCCGAAGCACTGCCGTGGTCGTCGGCGGGATGTTCGTCGCCGCCTGGTTCCTGGTCGATACGCGCCTGCAGTGGAATCTGTTTCGCCAGGCGTCGGTCACCGGCCGTCAATACGCTGGCTTGTCATGGACCGAGCGTCACCTCGCGGCCGAGGACAAGATGGTGTTCGCGTTCATCGAGAAAGTGCGCGCCAAATTGCCGCCGCCGCCCGCCCGCGTGTTCATGGTTGGAGACGAACCCTACTTTCGCGATCGCGGCGCGTACCACTTGTACCCGTACAACGTCTTTTTCGATCCATTTGCGAATACCATGCCGCCGCCGTCCGCGTTTCGCAGCGGCGACTACCTGGTCGTCTTCCAGCGCCAGGGCCTGCAATACGACCCGGCGCAACGAAGCCTGCGCTGGGACACCGGTCCGCCGGTCGCCGCCGAATTGCTGTTTGCCGAAGGCGCCGCCGCGATGTTCAAGATACTCTGATGGACGCGCTGGCGCTCCTGTTCGCGATAGCCCTCCCGTGGCTCCTCGGAATCGCGATGCTGCAAGCGCTCGATTGGCCGCGTAACGAAGCGTCAGGCGTGGCGACAGCACTGCGCGCGGGCTTCGGATACGTCATCGGTGCGGTCGCTTTGACGCTGTGGATGCGCCTCCTGAGCATCGTGGGAATCGGCTTCGGTCGCGCCTCGATCGCGCTGCCGCTGCTCGCACTCACTGCGGCGCTATTGGTATACGCGGTGCGCATGCGACGCCGGTCGATGACGGGCGTCGCCGAAGCGCTCCGGAAACTGGCATTGCCCGAGCTGCCACGGTGGCAGCGCGTGGTGTGGACGCTGTTGCTGATCTGGCTCGTTGCGCGGTTCGGGCTGCTGGCCGCCGAAATCGGCTGGCGGCCGCTCTATCCGTGGGACGCCTGGACGCAGTGGGCGACCAAGGCGCGGGTCTGGTACGAGCTCGGGCACATCGCTCCCTTCGTCAATTCGCCGACCTGGCTCGCCGGAGCAACGGGTGCCTACTTCGACGCTTCGCCGCACTACCCCGCGACGATGCCACTGTTGCAGGCATGGACCTGCATCGCGCTTGGCCGCTGGGACGATTCGGCGATGAACTGGCCGTGGCTGGCGATCCTGGTCTCGCTAACCGTCGCGGTGTACGGGGCGTTGCGCGCCGAAGGTGTCGCTCCGCTGGCAGCGCTGTTCGGCGCCTATCTCGTCGCGTCGCTGCCGCTGCTGGACGTCCACGCGGCACTCGCCGGCTACGCCGACTTGCCGATGGGCGCTGTGTACCTGCTGGCAGCGACCGCCACCTATCGCTGGTGCCAGCACCGCGATGCACGCGACGGTGTGGTTGCGCTTGGCCTTGCACTGGCGTGTCCGCTGATCAAGACTCCAGGGCTGTTCTGGGCATTGACGCTCGTGCCCGGGGTAGTCGTGGCGCTCATGCCGCGACGCGGCTTCAGGTTGCTCGGCATTTGCACTGCGTTGGCCGCACTCCTGGTCCTCATTCTTGCGCGCACCGAACCGATGATTCTCAGCTACCGCCTGCATCTCAATTACGCCCCGGCGTGGAGAGAATTGGTGCGGTCCTACTTCCTGATGGGAAACTGGAACATGCTCTGGTACGCGCTGATCGTGATCGCGATCGTCGGCGCGCGCCGCTTGCTGCGGCCACCGCTGGCGACGCTGACGGTGATCGTCGGCGCAGGGCTCGCGTTCCTGATGTTCGTCTTTGCCTTCACCGACGCTGCAGCGTGGCTCGCTGATCTCACCACGGCCAATCGCGCGACGCTGCACATCGCGCCGCTGCTCGTCGTCTACGGCATATTGATCTGGAACCAGTTGGCGGCCCCCGTGCCCGCGCCGACAGCTCACGCCGCTGCGCCCGGCGCGGCTTGAGCCGTCGGCGCACGCGTCCGATCGACCTCTGCCTGAAGGCTCGCAGCGATGCTTGAACTTCCCGGCGTCACGCTGTGCTGCATCGACACGATCAACCATGCACTGGCGCTGCGCGCGCTGCGCCGATCGTCAGAGGGCATTCGTTTCGGCAATACCTGCTTCATCAGCGACCGCCGGTTCGACGAACCAGGCATCACTTCGATCGTCATCGCACCCCTCGCATCGCGCGATGCGTATTCGGAATTCGTGCTCAAGTCGCTGCTGCCGCACATCCACACGCCGCACGTCCTGCTCGTGCAATGGGACGGCTACGCGATCAATCCGCACGCATGGCGCGCCGAGTATCTCGACGTCGACTACATCGGCGCCAAGTGGTTCTGGCATACCGACGGCATGCGAGTCGGCAACGGAGGGTTTTCGCTACGTTCGCGCAAGCTGCTCGAAGCGCTGCAGGATCCGTGCATCGTGCTCACGGGCGCCGAGGACGAGACGATCGGGCGCGCGTTCCGTCCGCTGCTCGAGCGTGAGCATGGCATTCGTTTCGCGTCCGAATCGCTGGCCGATGCATTCGCGTTCGAAGCCGCGTACCCCATCGGCAAGCCGTTCGGCTTTCACGGCCTGTTCAACTTCTGCCGGGTCGTACCGCCGGAGGAACTTGCCCGAGCTCGTGCAGTACTTCACGCCGGCGATCGCGCGCTCGCCGCAACTGGCGCAGCTTGGTCGCAACTGCCTGGCGATGGGCCAGTGGCAGGCGGCGAGCGCGATCTTTCAGTGCATCCTCGAAGCACTACCCGGCGACGCCTCTGCCGCGGCCGGCCTCGCCACGGCAACCGCCAATGCCATCACTCTTCCCGTCGTCGGTCGCAACGAACCCTGCCCCTGCGGCAGCGGCAGGCGCTACAAGCACTGCCACGGCGCCGCGGGTGCATCGCCGGCGAGCGCACTCGCACCGCGACCAACGACGCATGACCGCGTCACTGCGGCGCTGGCCGCGCACCAGCGTGGCGATGCAAGCACCGCCGAATCGATCTACCGCGAAGTGCTCGGCATCGAACCCGACCACACCGCGGCCGCGCACTATCTCGGCGTGCTCGAATATCAACGCGGCGAGCTCGCCGCCGCATTGCCGCGACTCGAACGTTCGGTTCGTGCCGTTCCCGGCGAACCGGAATATCACAACAACCTTGGCCTCGCCTATGCCGCCGCCGATCGCGAGCACGATGCCATCGATCGATACCGCGCTGCCCTCGAACTCAAGCCGGATCACGCGATTGCCTGGAACAATCTCGGCCTGGCGCTGCAATCGACCAACGACCTCGCCGGAGCGACCGACGCGTTTCGCCGCGCCATTGCGCTCAAGCCGGACTTCGCGCACGCGCACTGGAACCTGGCGCTGGTGCTGCTGCTCGCGGGCAGATTCGACGAAGGTTGGGCCGAATACGAGTGGCGGCTCGCGCTGCCCGAACTGGGCAAGGGGCGCCATGTCTATCCGGGCCCTGCCTGGGATGGCGCCGCCATGGGGGACAGGACGTTGCTGCTCTATGCCGAGCAGGGCCTGGGCGATGCCGTGCAATTCGCGCGTTACGCGACGCCGATCGCCGCAACCGGTGCCCGCGTGCTGATTCATTGCGCACCGTCGTTGCAGGCCTTGCTGGCGACCATCCCCGGCGTCGCTCAAGTCGTTACCGGAAGCGCGTCGTTGCCGCCGTACGACGCGCACGCGCCGCTGTTGTCGTTACCGCGGCTGCTTAAGACAACGCTGGCGTCGATACCCGCGCCGTCGCAATATCTGCGCGCGGCCGACGACGATCGCATCGCGGCCCGCTCCATGCTCGGCGCGCGCGGCGAGCGGCTGAAAGTCGGCGTCGCGTGGGCGGGCAGCAGGGAGCACACCAACGATCGCAATCGCTCCTGTCCACTCGCAGTGCTCGCACCGATGTTCGGCCTCGACGACATCGCGTGGTTTTCGCTGCAGCAGGGAGAGGCCGCCGCGCAATGGGGCACAACGCCCGGCACTTCTGCGATCGTGCCGTTGGCCGAAGGTTCGTCGCTGTCTGCCACCGCGGCGCTGATCGCCGAACTCGACCTCGTGATCAGCGTGGACACGAGCATCGTGCACCTGGCCGGCGCGCTGGGACGTCCCTGCTGGGTACTCTTGCCGTTCGCTCCGGATTGGCGCTGGCTGCTGGGTCGCGACGACAGCCCGTGGTATCCGACCCTGCGCCTGTTCCGTCAGCGCGCACCGCGTGACTGGTCGGAGCTCGTCGTGCGCGTCATTTCGGCGCTGCGCCAGTTCGAACGCGAATGAGTCGTCCTCGCTCGCATCCGGAGCGGGCGTGCCGCCTCGGCGTCAGCGTAAGATAGCGGCACGATTCACCACCCGCGAATGCCGATGTCCCCTCCTCTCCTTATTGCGCGCAATCCAGCGGCCGAGATCGCGCTGCTCCCGGCCATGTCCAATCGGCACGGCCTGATCACCGGCGCGACCGGCACCGGCAAGACGGTCAGCCTGCAAGTCATCGCCGAACGCTTTTCCGCCATCGGCGTTCCGGTATTCATGGCCGACGTCAAGGGCGATCTCGCGGGCATTTCCCAAGCCGGCGCCATGTCGCCCAAGATGCAGCAACGCCTGACGCAGATCGGCGCCGAGGCGCCGGCGTTCAGCGGCTTCCCCACCGTGTTCTGGGACGCCTTCGGCGAGCAGGGTCACCCGCTGCGCGCCACGATCTCCGACCTCGGGCCGTTGCTGTTGTCGCGTATCCTCAACCTGAACGATGTGCAGGCGGGCGTGCTGGCCATCGTGTTCAAGATCGCCGACGACAAGGGCTGGCTGCTGCTCGACCTGAAGGACCTGCGCGCGATGCTCGCGCACGTGGGCGACAGCGCCAAGGATTACACGACCCGCTACGGCAACGTCTCGGCGGCGTCGATCGGCGCCGTCCAGCGCGGCCTGCTCGTACTGGAACAGCAGGGCGCGGAGAAATTCATCGGCGAGCCGATGTTGAACATCGACGACCTGCTGCAGACCGACGGCGGCCGCGGCGTGATCAACGTGCTCGCGGCGGACCGGCTGATGCAGGCGCCCGCACTTTATGCGACCTTGCTGTTGTGGCTGCTGGCCGAACTCTACGAGCGCCTGCCGGAAATCGGCGACCCGGACAAGCCGAAGCTCGTGTTTTTTTTCGACGAGGCGCACCTGCTGTTCGCCGACGCGCCCAAGGCGCTGCTCGACCGCATCGAGCAGGTCGTGCGCTTGATCCGGTCCAAAGGCGTCGGCGTGTTCTTCGTCACGCAAAATCCGCTCGATATCCCGGAAACCGTGTTGGGCCAGCTGGGCAACCGCGTGCAGCACGCGCTACGCGCGTACACGCCACGCGACCAGAAAGCGGTCAAGACGGCGGCGCAGACGCTGCGCGCCAACCCCGCGATCGATACGGAAAAGGCGATCACCGAACTCGGCGTCGGCGAAGCACTGCTGTCGTTTCTCGACGAAAAAGGCAGGCCGACCCCGGTCGAGCGCGCATTCGTGCTGCCGCCCGCGTCGCGCATCGGTCCCATTACGCCCGAAGAGCGCAAGGCTGCGATCGCGAGCTCTGTGCTCAAGGATACCTATGAGAAGACGGTCGATCGCGAATCGGCGTACGAACTGCTCGGAGGGCGCGCCGCAGCGACCGGAGATGCTGCCGCCGGCGCGGCCCACAGCGGCGGCATCGTCGATTCGATCAAGGACTCGCTGGGTGGGCTGATGCACAGCAGCGGTCGCAAGGACAGCCTGGTCGAAGCCGCGGCCAAGAGCGCCGCGCGCACCGTCGGCTCGTCCATCGGCCGCGAGATCGTGCGCGGCGTGCTCGGATCGCTGCTCGGAAAAAAACGCTAGCCGACCGGGGTGGCCGCGGCCTCGCGATAGTACGCCTCGAGTGCGGCGATCGGCGCCGGATCGTCGAACAGCCGGCCACTATTGTCTCGAATGCGCGC
This sequence comes from uncultured beta proteobacterium, assembly GCA_963726915.1. Classification (GTDB taxonomy): domain Bacteria; phylum Pseudomonadota; class Gammaproteobacteria; order Burkholderiales; family Casimicrobiaceae; genus PALSA-1003. The sequence goes on along the minus strand of CAVSEA010000013.1, from coordinate 519,989 downwards.
GGAAAGCGCAGCGCGCCACTCGCGATCGTTGCATAGTCGGGTGGCGATGCGCACGTAATCGTCGACATCGGCCGCGATCAGTTCCTCGACGCCGATCAGCCTGAGCATGCCCGCGCTCTGCCGGCCGCGCATCATCGCGCCGGGTAGCGTTACCACCGGCAACCCGCAATCGAGCGCGTCGACGCTGGTCTGCCCTCCGGACCAGCGCATGGTGTCGAGCATCGCGTCGCACGCAAGGTTAACCGCGAGGAATCCTTCATGCGAGAGCTGCGGCAACACGATGCTGCGCTCGCGGATGGCGATGCCGTGTTGTTCAAGGCACGCCTGCAGCCGACGCATGAACTGGTCGGTGACGGCGGGGTGACGGCCCGCGAACAGCACCAGCTTCGCCGTCGAGTTGGCCGCGAGCACGCGCGCGAACAGTGCATCGTTGTCGGGATGGATCTTGAACAGCGACTGCGGACACAGCAGCAGCACCGCCTCCGCCGGCAAGCCCAGGTCCTCGCGCTCCGGCCGTGGCGGCAGAGCGGGACGCGCGAAGCGCGTGCCGATGCCCGGCAGGCGCACGAGGCGCTCGGTGTAATGCGCGTCGGCATCGGCGGATTCCATCACGTCGCAACTGAAGTAGGTGTCGATCGCCGCGTGCCCCGTCGTTACCGGATGGCCCCAGGCCACGCACTGACGGGGAGCTAAACGCAGGCCGGCCAGTGCGAACGTGACATGGTCCATGCCGAGCTCCGGATAGACCAGGATGTCGAGCTGTTCGGCGCGGATGCCGCGGGCGATGACCGATGGCACGGTGTCCCCGCCGAGAAACGGCCGCACGCGGTCTGCGCGCGCAGCGATCGCCGTCGCCACCTCGTCGGCGCCGCCGCCGAGCGGATAGAAGCAGACTTCGAAGTCCTTGCGGTCGAGGTCGGTCAGCCAGCGTGAAAAATACTGTCCGACCGTGCCATGCCGCAGCAGCGCGGACACGAAGCCGATGCGTATCCTGCGTCCAGCCACGGGTTTCGCGGCGATCGGCCGTCGCCACGAGGGATCGACGCGATCGATCGCGCGCGCGCACAGCGCGGCGTAGCGCTCCTGCAGCAGCCGGTCGTTTTCGCCCTGGTAGGCGAGAAAGAAATTGCTCCAGATCAGCCGGTCGACAATCTGCGCCCACCCCAGTCCGGCGATCCTGCCGTCGATTTCACGTTCGAGGATGTCGAGTCCGTGCGCGTATCCCGCGCGCGCCTGTCCGACATCGGCGGCATCCTTGTAGATCATGGGCAAAGTCAGATGCATCGCGAGCGCGGCGCGCAGATAGCTCGGGTTTTGCCGCAGCGCGTGCCCGTAGGCCTTGATCGCCTGCGCCTGATCGCCGCGTTCGACCAGCACGTTGCCGAGATTGAGCATCGCGGTCGAACTCTCGTTCGGCGCCTTTCTCGCGGCGCGCAGGTACAGTTCTGCCGCTTCGTCGAGTGAACTGCGCGCGCGCAGCAGGTCGGCCAGCGCGGACAGCACGCTCGGCGCGACCGCGTCGGGCGCCTGGCGCGCGATGCTTTCGCGCAACGTCGCCTCGGCTGCGTCCGTCTGTCCCAGGTCGCGTTGCAGCAGCGCCAGGTTGCACACCGCCCACGGATAGTCGGGCTTGAGCGCGAGCGCGCGGCGATAGGCGTCTGCGGCCTCCTCCGAGCGATTGGCGGAGTGCAGCGCCGTGCCGAGATTGTTCCATGCGTCGACGTGCCCGGGCTCGAGCAGAGCGGCGGCCTGCAGGCTCGCGATCGCGCCTTCGGGATCGCCCGCGTCGAGCTGCAGCGTGCCGAGGTAACGATGCGCCTTGGCCATGCCCGGGTCGAGCTCGACCGCGCGCCGCGTGCTGGCGATGGCCCCCGCCCGATCGCCGGTCTCGTCCAGGCAGATCGCCAGCGCATGGTGCGCCAGGGCATCTTCCGGGGTGGCCTGCACTGCCGCCCGCGCGTGCGTGACGCCGGTGGCGGGGTCGCCGGCGCGACGACCGCATTCGACCAGTACCAGCCTGGCGCCGGAGGCTTCACGCGCATCGCGCGGCGCCAGGAGAATGGCCTCCGCCGCGCGGCGCGCGCCGGCAAAGTCGCCGCTGACGTAGAGCTGCCGTGCCGCGTCGAGGCGCGCCGCCGCGTTCATCCCGCCGCCTGGAGTGCCTGCGCGAGCACCTCCGGGTGCGTTTGCGCCAGCGCCCTTTCGTACGCGGCTTCCAGCGCGCGCGTATGCCGCGGCATGTCGGTCAACACCGAACCCGCGAGGCCCGCCGCGATGGCCGCCTTGACCTCCGCGCGAAAGGCCGAGTCGTTGGCGAGGCGTAGCGCGATCGCCACGTATTCGCTGCCACTATCAGCGATGGTCTGGATCACCCCAAGGTTGGCAAGGATGCTGGCGGTCGTTCGCTCGCCGTGCTTGCGCCCGCGCAAGGTCACCACCGGCACGCCCATGTCGACCGCCTCGAGCGTGCTGTTGACGCCGCCGTAGGGCAGAGGATCGAGCGCGAAATCGAGCACCGCATAGCGCGCCTGACCCTCGGCGTCGTCGCGCCCCTGCGGCAATACGATGATGCGATCGATGGGGATGTTCGCCGCGGTCAGCAGGCGCATGTAGACGCCGCTCGCTTCGCGCGACAGCGGCGAGACGGCGAGCAGCGCGGCGGGAATCTTGTCCAACACCTCGCGCCAGAGCGACAGGCAGCGTTGCGAGAGTTTCAGCGGATTGACGAAGGCGCCGATCAGGACCCTGCCCGCCGCGATCTGCATCTGCGCGCGGTGAAACGGATGCGCCGCCGCGGGCGCAACGTGGCGGTACGGATACACGCAGCCGTCCATCGGCAGCAGCTTTTCAACGAGGTACGCCTGATTTTCCGGTGGATCGCACTGCGCGTCGGTCAACTTGAAGTCGACGGCGGAGAGCCCCAGCGCCCCGGCACTTGCGATGTGCGTGATCTGCACGCGCGCCGGCTTCAGCGCCAGGATCCCTGGGCGCGCATTTTTCGTGTGCGTCGACAGGTCGACCAGGATGTCGAGGTCGTCGACGGCGATGCGCATCGCCGCGTCGCGGTCCCCGAGCTCGGCGACGCTCTCGAAGCGATCGGCGAAGCGCTGGAACTGCGCCGTGACCTCGTCGCTGGCACCGCCGCCGGCGTAGCAGAAGATCTCGAAGCGATCGCGATCATGGTGCCGAATGGCGTCCCACGACATCTTGCCCATGACGTGATTGCGCAGGTCGCCGGACAGGTAACCAAGGCGCAGCCGCCCCGGCCGGCGCCCATCCGCCGGCGGTCGCGGCAGCGGCGTGCCATAGACCCGCCTGGCGACCGTGTCGTACGCGCGGTACAGCCCGAACTGCACGCTCGGCTCGAGATCGAAGTACAGCATCAGGAACAGGATCTGCTCGAGGCTGTCGACCAGGTCCGTCTCGTCGCGCGGGACGAAGTCGTCCTGCCGCAGGCGATCGAGGTAGCGGTCCAGCCCGGCGAAGTCGCCACGGTACTGGCACGCCTCGAGCGCCTGCGCGACGAGTGCGAACGCATTCGGGCACGCAGCTTCGAAGCGGTCGAACACCTTGAGCCAGTCGTCGATGCGGCGCGCCGCAAGCAGCGTGTCGCCCAGCGCCTTGTACGCCATCACGTGGCGCGGGTCGCGCGCGAGCACCTTCTCGAAAACGGCGATGGCGGGATCGCTGCGGCCTTGCTCCTGCAGCACCACGCCGATGTTGAAGTCCGCGGCCAGCAGGTCCGGCGCGAAGGCAAGCGCGCGCTGGTAGGCACGCAGCGCATCGTCGAGTTGATGCAGCGTCTGCAGCGCGACGCCGTGATTGAAGTGCGTCTCGCCGTCGGTCGGCACGAGTTCGAGCGCGCGGACGAAGGCATCGCGTGCGGCGGCGGCGTCGTGCCGGGCGAGTTCGGCGAGTCCGAGCGCGCGCCACAACCCCACGTCGCGCTCGCGCAGGGCCAGTCCGGCGCGACTCACTTGCGCCGCGGACTCGGCGTCGCCGCGCCCACGGCGCAGATTGGCGAGCGCCGCGCGCGCTTCCGCATACGCCGGCGCGGCGTCGATCGCCGCTGCCAGCCGCTGCTGTGCCCTCTCGGAATCGCCACCGTCGCGCAGCAGCACTGCGGACAGGTACAGCGCGGGTGCGAACGCGGGCTGCTCGGCGAGCACGGCATCGTAGCCGGCCAGCGCTGCAGCCGTGTTGCCGGCCTGATGCGCCGCGACCGTCGTGCGCCACAAGCCGGTCATGGCCTCGGGCGTCAGCTTCGCCCGGTCGTGGTACCAGGGCGCCGCGGCGCAATGCGAAGCGAGCGCTGATTCGACCGCCGCACGATGCCGCGACAGCGCTGCCGGATCGCCGCCTTCAGGCGCCGGAAGCGCGTGCGCGACCAGCGGCGCGACATTCGCGTCGAGCAATCCGGTCAGGGTCCAAATGCTGCGCGCGCCGTGCGCGGCGAGCAGCGGGCCCGTGCGCGCGATCATACCGGCGAGGTCGATCAGGACATCGTAGTCGCCTTCGCCCAGCGCGCGCGCGACCACGGCGTCCGGTGCGTTGCCGATCGCGGCGACGCGCATGTTACGCAGGGCGCTCACGCTCGGGGCATCCGGCGTGGTGCCATCGACGATGAAGGCGACGACGGCGAACCGGTCGGCGGCGTGCGCGGCGATGACGTGCTCGAAATACGCCGCTGGATCGATGCCTGAGGCCGCGAGCTGCAACGCGCGCCCCGGTGCAATCAGATACGCGACACGAATGGCGTCGCCCGCGGTGCGGCGCGGCCACTGGACGGGTAGCGGCAGCGCGTAGCTCCGCGCGCATTGGGCCGCGTAGCTGCGGGCCCAGGCCGCCTGTGCCACGGTGCCCGAGCAGGCAAGGGCGACCTGGCGGAGCGTCTCCGGATCGTCGACCGGCGGCGAGCTCGAGGCAATACGCTCGACCAGCGCGCGTGCACGTGCGTCCTGGCCAAGCGCCGCGGCGTCCGAGGCTGCGAGCGCGAGCAGGACAGGAGGCACTACGTCGCCGGGCACAGTGTCGATGTGCTCGAGCAGCAGCGAACGCGGCGGCGATGCCGGTGCGGCGCCTGCCAGTCCGGCGAGTTCATCCCACGCCACGGCGTGCGTACTGCCGCTGGCGACCAGCGTCGCGATGTCGGCAAAGCCCTGCGCGTCGCCCGCGCCTGCCAGCGCGAGCGCGAGGCCCGCGCGCGCCTCCGGATGGTTGGTCTCGACGGCAAGGGCCTGGCGATAGAACGCCACCGCATCCGCGTACGCGCCGCCCCGACGCAGCTCGTTGGCGATGGCCAGCAACGAAGGAACATGGCGCGGCTGCATCGACAGCGCGGCCCGCCATGCGGCAATCGCGTCGTTGCGCAGGTGCATGGCCGCCAGCACCTCGCCGAGGTGGAACTGCGCCAGCACCGCATGCCGGTTCTTCGCCACGGCCTGACGAAAGCAAAGCATCGCGTCGATCGTCAGGCCTGCTTGCTGGTGGGCCTGGCCGCGCGCGAGCCACTCGCCATACGCCGCGTCGATCATGAGGGCAGGCGTCCCTTGAGCGCGTTGACCAGGGACTTGGGCGCGAGGCTGTAAAGAACCCGCCCCGCCATCGTATGCCGGATGCGCAATGCGGCACGCGCGACTCGGGCCATTGGGTCGACCTCGGCGTCGGCCTCGACGACGGTATCGACTGGGGTGACAGGCGGCTCGCTGGCGGCTGGCGCAGGCAGCCAGGGTCGGTAGCCCAGCGCCTCCAGGCAACGTCGCGCCGCGATGGGCTGGCGCGCTGCGGCCAGGGGCGCATGGAACGCCACGGCCGCGGGCGGAAGTGCCCGGCGATACACCTGCAACGTGCGCTCGGCCATGGCGGCAAGGGTCGGCAGCACCACGGCTCGCGCACCTGCCGCCGCCGCGGCGAGCGCCTTGCGCTGGTCCGGGGCGAGGATTGCGGCGATCCGTTCGAGCATGCGCTCCTCAGAGCGCCATTCATGCTCGCTCAGGACCCAGCCGGCGCCGGTGGCGGCGACTCGATCCGCCAGCGCACCGATCGGCGGCACGATCGCCGGCCGCCCTGCGGTCCAGGCCTCGGACAGCGTGAAACTGTAGGTCTCCGGGCACACCGACGGATAGGCGACCAGCTGCACGCGGTAGTGCTCGAGCAGGGCCGGCAGCTCGCGCGAATTGTACGGCCCGTGCAGGGTGAACGCGCCGTCGTCGGATTGCCATGGAGTGCGCCCGCGATCGAGGTAGCCGATCAGCACCCAGCGCAGCGACAGGCCGCGTTCGCGCGTCAATTCGACCAGCCGTTCGAGCCGCCGCGAACCCTTGTCCGGGCCGATCGCTCCCAGGACCGCCACGACCGGCCGTTCGTCGTCGGCCATCGCCAGCGGCGCCGCGACGGCGTCGGGCCGGGTGGTGCCGCCGGGGGCCGCGTGCGGAATCACGTCGATCGCGCAGCGTGGAAAGTAGCGATGCAAGGTCGCTGCCGCCCAGTCCGACGGCGCAATCACGAACGCCGCGCCGGCGAGCAGCGCGCCGTGGCTCTCTCGCCATTGCACGATGTCGATGTCGGCGAACGCCGGCTGCGCGGCGAGACACGCGTTGCAGACCGCGGGATCGGTCACGCCGCCGCAGTAGGTCTGCCCCGCGTCCAGAAACGTGATCGTCGGACAGGCGAAACTCAGATCGTGCACGGTGTAGCCGTACGCGATGCCGTGAATCGCAAGCGCCTCCGCAATGCCATCGCGGCCGCCGGAAATGTTGTGCAGATGCACGAGGTCGACGCGGAAGCGCTCGCAGATCCCGCCGAGAAAATCGCTCCAGGGCTCGTCCTGGCGGCGCGCGAACTCGAACCGGCGCACCACGTCGTCGTCATGCGTCTCCAGCACGCATTCGTCGCCGACGATCATGAGCAGGTAGTGGCGGAAGTCGGCGCCCGAAGCAGCGATCAGCGACCGCGCGTGATACTCGGTCCCGCCGCCGTGACCGTGGATGACGTGCAGGATCCCGTTCGCGTCCGACGCGAGGACGCGGTGCTGCGCCAGCGCGAACTCGCGCAACGGTCGCAGCGGATCCGCAGCGATGAACTCGCGCACCAGCGCGTTGTAGGTCGGATGGCGCTCGAGCAGGATGGCGCCGTTGCGTTGCGCGAGTTCGCGCCGCTTGTCGCCGAAGGAGCTGCCGCCCATGTGCAACACGAACGCGTCGTCGCACAGGACATTGCGATAGCCCGCCGCCGCGGCACGCATGCAGAAATCGTTTTCCTCGCCGTAGCCGAGCCCGAATACAGGATCGAAGGCGCCGATCGCATCCAGCGCCTCGCGCCGGATGTACATGCAGAATCCGACGCCGGTAGGCAGGTCCGGATAGACCGGGACCGCTGCCAGCCGCAGGGCCCGCGCCAGCGGTTCCGGGTCGCGTCCGGCAGGCCACGCGTTGTTCTCGCAGAAGCGCGGCAACGAGCAGATTTCGGCGTTGTTGGAGAACGGCGTCGCGGTACCGATGGCGGGGTCCGAGTGGACGCAGCGCGCGAGCGCCTCGAGCCAGCCCGAGGTCACGATCGCGTCGGAATTGAGCAGCACGACGTCTGCGGCGTCACGCGCGGTCTCCATGCCGCGATTGGCCGTCAGCGTGAAGCCGAGATTGCGCTCGTTGGCGAGCAGCACCAGCTGCGGCAGTGAGCGCGCCCGAAGCTGGCCAAGGTAGTCGGCGGTCGCCGACTCGCGCGACGCGTCGTCGATGAGCAGCAGGCGATAGTCACCGCGCGTGTGCGCCAGGACGCTCTCGACGCAACGCCGCAGGTCCGCGGACGCGTCGTACACCGGGACCACGATGTCGATTGCGACGATCGGCGCAGCGTTCTCTGGCGTGCCTTTGCGCTCGGGGCGGCGCGTCGCACTCATCGGCGCCGCGCCTCGCGCCAGAGCCGGAAGCGCACCCCCGGCAACGCCAGCCACCAGCGGAAACTCTGGCGATCGCTGATCTGGCTCTCCTTCTCGCCGACGACGACGTGCAGGCGCGCGATCTCGCCACGCAGCACGGTGTTGATGCGTTCGCGTTCGGCGACCTGGCGCTTTTCCTCGGCGAGCGACTTGGCCGCGAGCTCGACCTGGCGATCGCGTTCGGCGACCCCCGCGGCGAGCTCGCGGATCTGCGCATCTTGCCGGTCGATCGTGGCGTTGCTCGCCTTGAGCAGCGCGTCGAGCCGCAGCACTTCGCCGGCATTGGCGAATGCGCGCCGGCCTTCGCTGTCCTCGGCATCGGAGAACAGCGACACGTGCGGCGAAGCCGGCGGAAGTGCCGCCGCCCTGCGCGCCGCGACGACGACGAAATACATGCCGTCGCTGCCCACGTACGGCGCCATGCCGTCGGCGTCGCCGATCCACGCTTCGGCCTCGACCGGTACGTCCTCCGGCCAGATGCCCGACCAGGTCGCGATGCGCTGGTGATACCAGCGCTGTGCGGCAAAAGCGGAACTCAGTAATCGCCCGAAGTCGTCGCGATACAACTCGTGCAAATGAAACTCGTTGACGTAGTTGCGTTCATCGCTGTAGACGCGCTTGTTCGGCGAGGAGATGACGACGATGCCGTCGGGTGTCAGCACGCGGGCGAACTCGGCCAGCATCCTCGGCTGGTCCGCGTCGCGCAGGTGCTCGATGGTCTCGAACGAGACGACGACGTCGATCGAGGCGTCGGGCAGCGGCAACGCGGTGCAGGAACCTTCGACGAAACGCACGCGGGCACCATCGCCGTAACGTGCGCCCGCGTGCGCTACGGTGGCGGCATCGATGTCGACGCCGACTGCCGCAGACGCCGACTTGCCCAGCAGCGCGGTGCCGTAACCTTCGCCGCAAGCGGCATCGAGCACGCGCTTGCCTGCGACGTAGCGGCGCGCGAAGGCGTAGCGATGCCAGTGTTCGTAGGCGATTTCGCCGGAGCACGCAGGCAGGAATCGCTCACCCGTGAATGTAAGGTCGGCCATGGAAGGGGTCATGCGCCGAGCCGCGCTGCGGCTACGGAAAATGCTCGATTTTACCTAATCGGGCGGAAGATTCCCCGGCGGTTGGGCGTGCCAGGTGTGCTCGATTCGGGCCAGGCCCAGCTCGCGGGTCTCGCCCTCCACGATCAGGGGTGCCTCGACGTTGTCGAACAGGCGCACGCCTTCCGGATCGAGCGCATGCGCCCGCACGAAATACTTGCCCGGCAGCAGCGGCAGCCCCGGAAAGGTCAGCATGAAACCGAAGTGGCGATCGTCGATGCGCCACGGAAGCGCCTCGTCCATGTCCGTCGCGATGCCGTAGACCGGCGTGCCGTCGGCGCGCACCAGCCCGATCAGCACGACCGGCGCGCGCCCGTCCGGCGAGTACACGGTGCCGCGCACGGCGAGCGCCGCACCCGTCGCCAGCCGTCCCGCAGGATCGAGGCTGAGCGACTGCACGGCATAGATTCCGGCGGTTGCCGCCTGCAAGGCCGCGATCGGTTGCTTGACCTTTGCCGCCTTCTCCTCGTGATAGGCGAGGTACGCCTGCGTCACCTCGGGGGCAGGCCCCTGGCGCTCGACCCGGCCGTCGCGCAGCCATAGCGCGCGCCGGCAGAGCTTCTGGATGTGGTACATGCTGTGCGAGCACAGCAGCAGCGTGCCGCCGTTGGCGAGGAAGGACTCGATCCAGGCAATGCATTTTTTCTGGAACGATTCGTCCCCCACCGCGAGCACTTCGTCGGTGATGAGGATGTCGGGTTGCAACGCGGTCGCCACCGCGAAGCCCAGGCGCACGACCATGCCCGAGGAGTAGTGCTTGATCGGGTCGTGGATATGTTCGCCGATGTCGGCAAAGCCGATGATCTGCTCGCGCTTGGCGGCGATCTCCGCGGGTGCCAGCCCGAGCAGCGCCGCGGCGAGATCGATGTTGTCCAGTCCCGAATACTCCGGATGAAAGCCCGATCCCAGCTCCAGCAGCGCACCGACCCGGCCGCGTACCGCGACGCTGCCGCGCGTGGGCGTGATGACGTCGGCGACGATCTTGAGCAGCGTCGATTTCCCCGCGCCGTTCTCGCCGATGATGCCGAGCGACTCGCCCGCCGCCAGCTCGAAGGAAACGTCGTCGAGCGCGCGGAACACGCTGGACGCGGCGTGCCCGCGCAGCAGGTCGACGACAAGCCGGATCCGGCCGGCGTTCGCGCTGACCTTGGCGTAGTCCTTGCCGACGTCGACAAGCTGCAACAGCGGCGGCGCCATGACTAGACGAAGTCCTCGAAGTGCGGCGACAGGCGCAGGAACACCCACCGCCCTGCGAGGAACAGCGCGGCCGCGACGGCGACCGCGATCGCGTCGCTCCACGTCAACGCGAGCCGGCCGTCGAGCAGCGCATCGCGCAGCCGCTCGACGAGGTAACCGAAGGGATTCGCGGAAACCCAGGGTTTCATGCTCTCGGGCACGAGCTCGAGCGGATACAGGATCGGCGTCAGGTACATCAGGATCATCAGCACCGGCATGAGGATGTGCTCGACGTCGCGAATGAACACCTGCAGCGCCGCGAGCGCGAGCGCGATGCCGGTCACCGCCACCGCAAGCACGATCCACAGCGGTATCGCCAGGAGCAGGCCTTCGAAATGCACCGGTTCGCCGAACAGGCGCAGGACGACCAGCACCGCGAGGTAACCCGCGAATTGCAGCGCGAGCGTGGCCGCGACCGACGCGTAGACGATGATCTCGTGCGGAAATGCGACCTTGCGGATCAACCCCGCGTAAGCGCCGATGCTCGCCGTTCCGCGCTGCAGCGCCTCCTGGGCGGCAAGCCATGGCCAGAGCGCCACGGCGACGAAGGGCAGGAAATCCTTGCCCTGCATGACTCCCGCGCGAAACACCGTCGTGAACACGAACTGGTAGACCGCGAGCAGCGCCAGCGGGTGCAGCAGCGCCCAGGCGAGCCCGCTGATGCTGCCGAGGTAGCGCGAGTGCAGCTCGCGCCGCAGGAAATTTGCAAACAGCGCGCGCTGCCTCGACCTGCGCGCCGCGTCCGTCGCGGCCGGCCGCGACGTCTCAGGCGGCAATTGCAGCACCGGTGGAGACGTCATCACGACAGGATAGCAGCGTTGCGCGGCGGGTGGGCCGCAGCTGGCCACATCGCCGCTACTTCGGCTGCGAGGCTTCCATCGCTTTCTTGATCACTTCCGGATCGATCTTGATCACCAACGCGTCGACGGCAGGTTGATTCATCTTGGACGACGCATCGTCGCGAACCTTGGTGATCAGGTCGTCGCGTTGGCCGGTGATGTACTTCTTGCGTTCCTCGGTGATCAGTTCCGGCAACACCTCCTCGAAGGTCCGGACGCGCGCCGCCCGGCGACCGTCGAGGCGGATGATGTGGTAGCCGAAGCTGGAGAGCACCGGCTGGCTGAGGTCGCCGACGTTTTTCATCGAGAATGCGACCTCGGTAAATGCCGGGTCCATCGTCTTGGCGTCGAACCAGCCAAGTGCGCCGCCATTCTGCTTTGCGCTTGAATCGTCCGAGACTTCCCGCGCGAGTGCATGGAACTCCGCACCGGCGACGAGCTTCGCGCGCACGTCCTGCGCGAGCTTGAGCGCAGTCTCGCGGTCGCGCGTGCGCAGGTCGATGAGGATATGCGATGCGTCCACCTGCTCGGGGGTGCGGTACTTGTCGGTGTTGACGAGATAGAGCTCCTTCGCGCGCGACTCGAACTGGGCCAAGCGCGCATCGAAGCTCCTGCCCGCGTTCTCGTCGGTCACCGCCACCAGCACGCCTGCGTCCACGCGGTCGATCTCGAGCGCGCGGCGTCGCTGCAATTCGGCGTCCTTGTAGAGGTCGCCGGCGCGAGCCTGCGCCGCCAGCGACTTGGTGACGAGCAGGCGGACCAGAAGATCGACCACTCGCTTAGGGTTCGTGGCAAAGCCACCTCGCAAGTCCGGAGGCAGCCGCAGCAGCTCGATTTCGTAATCGCTGCGCGTCACCTTGGCCCAGCGGTTCTCGACCAGAACTTCCTCCATGTTCGGCGCGGCAGGCGCCGTCTGCGCGCGCACGGCACCGGCGAGCGTCGCGGCGAGCACCACCGGGAAGAGCAATCGAAAGAAAAGACTTGCGCTGAATAGTTTCATCGAAGTTACCTCCGCTCAAACAAAACGCCCCGCCGAAGCGGGGCGCGAAGATTGACGAATGGTCGGCGTGCGAGGCTAGCGTGGCGGCTGCTCGCTCATGATCGCCGTGCAGTTTGCGGTGCCGCAGGAGTTGGACTGTGCCGGGTACGTCTGCCAGTTGCGCACGCTGACGTAGTAGGTCGTGCCCGCCGCTCAGCCCGGCCCAGAAACTATTGGGCCCATCGATCGCGTAGTAGACCTCGGCGGTCTGCCCGACCGACATCGCGATCGGCCCGTTGTTGGCACCGCTCAGGTCGAGCGGCCGGAAGAAGTCGCACGGCGTGGCCGAGATGACCATCTGGCGAGTCGTCGGCGCGGTGCCGTATTCGGAGACCGTGAAGCGGCCATAGCCGCTGAACCCGGTTCCGGCAGGCGGCGTGAGCTTGAACACCCAAGCCGTGGTGTCGCCACTGCCGAAGGAGCCGCTCGAACTCGAAATGGACTGCTGCGACCCACCCCAGTTGATCGTCGTGCCGCCGTTGGGGAAGGCATTGATGCCATTCGCGGCGCAGTTGGCAAATCCGCCGCCGCCGCCACCGCCGCCGACGTTCACGTTAACTCCGACCGTCGCGGTGTTGCCGCTGCCGCCGGTATTGCTCGGAGTGACGCTGAAGGTCGTCGTCGGGTGATGGTGACCGTCTGGCTGCTCGTGCTGGTCGACGCCTGCAGGCCGGTCGCTGCCGGGGCTGGCACTCCACGCATAAGCTCGTCGGCGAACTGCCGCCCGAGCAAGTCACGCTGACCGTAGTCGCACCACCGCCAGCCGCAAGTGGCCCGGCCGGGCTTGCCGATGCCGTACAGCCCGTAGGTGCAGTGGTGCCGCCGCCGGCGACCCATTGCACTGTGGTCGAGGCCGGGTTGGGCGTCCCGGGGCCAGCGTTGTTGCTGACGACCACGCTATAGGTCTGCGGGCCGGCCGCGCCGACGCTCGCCGTGCATTGTGAATTGGCCGGCGAACAGGCGCCGGACCAGGCCCACGATGTCGCTGCGCCGCCGCCGCTGCACGCCGCGGTCAATGTAATGCTCTGGCCGACGTTAGGCGTGCCAGCAACCGAGATCGAACAACCGGTCGGCGGGCCGCTGCCTCCGGTTTGACAGGTGAGGACCTGGCTGCCAACCGTGCCGGACAATGCCCAGCCGGCGGTGCAATTCGGGTCGACGATTTGAATTTGCGCGTTCGCCGTCATCGGTGCGACGAGACACAGTCCCGCCAGGGTCGCGCATGCCGCCGCAGCGGAAATCAGTGTTCTGAACATTCTGTAGGGCTCCCAGTGAGGGGCGAAAACGACAAGATCGTCACACGCGTCCTGCAAGTTCCGCGCCACTGCCGAAAAAATTTTCTGATTATACGCGCGATGCGCCGAGAGGCGCAATCCGCCTTGCTTGCCGTCGATCGGCCCGCTCGGCACGTTTGGAACCGTAATTGCAGCAAAAGTTGCAAAGGTGACGCACTACGTCGAAGTAGGCCGCAAAAAAAAGGCGGAACCGAAGTTCCGCCTTTTATTACTTCGATCATGCCTTGGTTACGGCGCCGTGATTACCCGGTTGTAACGGTGCATGAATGCGCCGGTGTAGAAGGCCTGTACACCCGTGCCTCCAGGACCCGTCAGCGTGCCGTTGTTGAAGTACTGGGCTCCGAAGCCGACCACCGGCAGACCGTTGTAGGTCGCCTGCGGGAACGCCGTCGTGACGCCCGTTGCCGTGCTGGTAACGTTGGTCGTGCCACCGATCAACTGGTGCACAGGGCCAGTCACGCCACCGAACAGGTTCAGGTCCACCCAGCCGTTGACGAAGTTCGTCGGGATGTTCAGCGAATTCTGCGACAGCAACACCGAGGTGTTGTTGAAGGTCAGGACGTTCGCTTCCCAGCACAGCGAGTTGGTAACGGTCGGCGGCGGCGGCGAGAACGAGCCGAGCACCGATTGCTCTTCGCGGTTGAACAGCACCAGACCGACGTCGTCGCACGCGCCGTTCAAGCGGAAGTTGCGCTGGAACAGCTTGGTGACGTTGAAGCTGGAGTTGTAGTAGAACGCCTTTGTCGGCATCGTCACAACCCAGTCGGTACCCGACTTGGTGCCCGGATCGAGCACGAACTCGTTGTAGACGTCGTTCACCATCAGCACCGCGCTGACCGGATCCTGCGGCTGTGCCGGGGGCGCGCTCAGCGGAACAGTCGCGTTCCATGCCGTGCTCACCACCGTCGTGTTGTTGAACACGACCGACAGCTTCGGATTGACCTGCGTCAGGTTCGGCTGGATGCTGCCGGCTGCGGCCCAGAGGGTCGTGCAAGGCGCCGAGCAGAAGCTCGCCAGCGCAACGGCGTTCTCGGTGATGTCGCCACCGGCCAGCACGTTGACCAGCGAAATGCCACCGAACAGGCCACCTTGACCCGCCGTCAAATCGGTCGGCGGAATGACGTCGGTCGGCAACTTGCCGCAGCCCGGCGGGACTCCCGGAGGCGACGGTTGCGCATGGGTGATGTTGGCGAGCGTACCGCCGGTCACATTGCCCATTTCGATGATTTCGACGTAGCCTTCCTTCGTGCGGTCCAACGACTGCCGTTCGCCATCGCCAACGAAGGCGAAGTTGACGAAGTTGGTCGGCGAAGCACCGCTGGCCGACACCGTCGGCGTCGTGCAGGAAAGGTCGGTCGTGAAGATGCCGGCGCCCGTGCCCGACGGGATGATCGCCGCGGTCCAGACGTCGAACGGCGACAGCCACAAGTTGAAGTCAAGCACTTCCTTGGAGTTTCTGCCTTCCAGGAAGCGGACCTTGACGACCTTGCCGCTGGCGGTCGTGTTGACCACGGAGAGCAGCGAGTTGTACGGGGCAGTCGTGCCGTTCGTACCCAGGCCGTTCGTCGTGTAGTACGGATAGATCAGCGCCTGGCCGAGGCCATCCGGGTTGACGTTGACCGCTTGCGCGGCGCCCGTCACGCCCAGCGCGCCTACACCTGCCAGCGCTGCGTAGAGCGATTTTCTCTTGAACGTGTTCATGTTTTTGATGACTCCTTTGTTTCGAGATTTAAAGTGATCACTTTAAGTCAACAACGCAAAAATGCTAAACCAACCTGCTTCGTTATGCAATCTAACCGTACGATTATACACCCGAA
This sequence comes from uncultured beta proteobacterium, assembly GCA_963726915.1. Classification (GTDB taxonomy): domain Bacteria; phylum Pseudomonadota; class Gammaproteobacteria; order Burkholderiales; family Casimicrobiaceae; genus PALSA-1003. The sequence continues at coordinate 504,730 of CAVSEA010000013.1, read as the reverse complement.
ACCATCTCGGCTGTGTGAATTTCACAACGCTTCACCTTAGCTGGACGGCTGGAAGATGAACCAAGCATTGCCCTTTTCGATGATCCACGACTCCGTGAACGGCGTTTGCACCCCTTTCATCGTTCGATGGTCGTAAGTCAGAACCATCTTTGCCCAGCACACCGTCCCGTCGCAGTCGACCGCATCGATTTTTACCGACCGCCACAAGCCGGGCTTGACCTTGTTCTTGTACACGTTTAATGGATAGGCATCCTTCGACGCCTGGCTCAAGAACGTGTACGCCGTATCCATGTCGCCTTTGATCAGCGCGTCCCAGCGTGCGTTGATCCGTTCCGTCAGCACTGCGCGCTTGACTTCCGGGGGGGAATCGTTGGTCAAGGTGCCGGTGCCCGCAGTCGTCGCGCAAGCTGCAACTGCGCCGACCAGCACCAACCCGATTACCGACCTGAGCCACCCCTGAAGCAAACGCAGCCAAAATCCTGCATTGCCCGATTCAAGACTAGACAAACGACCCTGTAGCGTCAATTGGTTCACTGGCAATTTATTCACCCTCTGTTTGCTGTTGCGCTGCTGCAACATTATGTGCGTCGCCAATCGGCGACAGTCTATGGCCTGCCCGGCGCTGCATTCGCACTGCCTGGCGTCATGTTCTTGATCGGGAATACGCCGTCGAGCGTTTCCATCCTGCGGCGCAGGTCGTCGATGATGCGACGTACATCGCCTTCGTTCTCGACCACGCGCGGCGTGATGAACATCACGAGCTCGGTCCGGTTGTTCTTCATCTCCTGCGAGCCGAACAATCCGCCGAGGACCGGAATGCGCGCAAGCAGCGGCAATCCCGATGAACTCAGTTCCTTGTCCTCGAGGATCAATCCGCCCATGACCATCGTCTGCCCGGTCGGCACGGCCAGCAGCGTCTGGATCGAGCGCGTGTTGATCGGCGGCGACTCGCAGACCTGCGTGGTCGTGCCCGCGATGCTCACTTCGGCCTGGACTTCTAGCGTGACCAGTCCGCCGGCGTTGATGTGCGGCGTGACCTGCAGCAGGACACCGGTGTCGATGTACTGCGACGTAGTGGTCACGGCGTTGGTGGTGCCGCCGACGATGGTCTGCTGGCAGATCGGGATCTTGTCGCCGACCTTGATCGTCGCCTTCTGGTTGTCGAGCGAAGCGAGGTGCGGGTTGGAGATCACCTTCACATCGCCGTACTGGTCAAGCAGGTGCAGGGCAGCCTGTACGCCGCCCGGAAACGCGGCGTTGTTGATCAGGTAGTAGAACCCCTGGAGTATCGCCAGCCCGGGATTGGTGGTGATAGGGATGCCCGGCTGCGGATTGAACGGCGTGCTGCGGGTGATGTTGCCGCCGCTGCCGCGTCCCGAAGGCGCGCCGCCTCGGAACAGCCACTCGACGCCGAACTGCAGGTCGTCGGTGAGCTTGACTTCGGCAATGGTCACTTCGATCACCACTTGCCGCTGGGGAATGTCGAGCTTCTTGAGCGCCGCCTCGATCACCGAGTATTCGGCCGGCGTGGCGACGATGAGAATCGTGTTGTTGTCCTTGTCGGCGACGGCCTGGATGTTGCGTACGATGCCGACACCGTCACCGCCGGTCACCCCGCGTGCCGCCGCCTGGGCCGCCGCGACGGCGGCGGCGCCCGGCGCCACCTGCACGTTCACCTGCGCCGGCGGCTGGTTGGCAATCGGCACCGCGGACTGCGGCTGGAACGACGGCGCGCCGACGATGGTGCCCGCCGGCGTGCCCGGTGAGAGCGTCGGCGGCTGCGCGGTCGTCGGCGTCGGGGCCCGGCCCGTGAATGCCTGCTGCAACAGCGGCCCGATGCGCTCGGCGCGGCTGTTCTGCACCTGGTAGACGTAGAAGCGCACGCCGCCGCCCTCGCCGCCTTTGTCGAGGCGTTCGATCCATTTCTTGGCCTCTTCGAGGTAGTCGGGCTGGGGCGTCACGATCAGCAACGCGTTCATGCGTTCGATCGGGATGATGCGCAGGATGCCGGAGATCGGACTCGTCGCGGCCGGACCCAGCGCCTTGTCGAGTTCGGCCATCACCGTCTTCACGTCGGCGCTCTGCAACGTGAACAGTCCGACCGACATGCCCGCCATCCAGTTGACGTCGAACATGTCGATCGTTGCGTACAGGTGCCGCAACTCGATCTCGGTACCCGACAGGATGAGCAGATTGCGCAGGTCGTCGACCCGCACCGCGGTCGCCTCCTTCAGGAACGGTTCGAGCACGGCGGCCATTTGCCGTGCGCTCATGTACCGCAGCGGAACGATCTGCACGCTGAATCCGGGTTGCAGCGCGCGGGTCGAATTGCCTAGCTGCGGCGTCACGTTGCCGCGCACCGCAGCGGCAGCGGGGAGGATTTTCCAGATGCCCGCGTCCTTGACCATCGCTGCGCCATTCATCCGCAGCAGCATTTCCAGCGTTGCCGGCAGCGCCTCGCGCGGAATGCCTGCCGTCGTGCGGATGGTGATCGTGCCGCCGACCTGAGGGTCGATGGTGTAGGACTCGTTGAGGATGTCGGTGAGGATGTTGCGCACGACATCGCGCAGGTCTGCGGCCTCGAAGTTGAGCGCGACGGAGGGTCCGGTGGCGACTGCGCCTGCGGCCGCCGGCGGGAGTCCGCCGCCGGGCAACTGGCCCTTGACGAGCTGGCCGGTGCCTTTGAAGACGCGCGCGGGTTCGCCGGCAGTCTCGCCGGCCGGTTTCGCCGGCTCCAACCCGGTGATCACGATATTGTTCTGAAATGGCTTGGCCTGGCGCCATGGCGGCGCGCCGTCGCGGTCCGCGTTTTGCAGATTCGCGCACGACGTCAGCAGGAACAACGCGGGCACAAGCCGTAGCAGCGCGAATCGATGTCTGGTCATTCCTGCTTTCCTGGAAGCATGAGTGCGACGGGCTGCCGCGCGGGCGGCCCGCGGATTATCCACGTTGCGTTCTATGGTCGCCATTTATTTGGCCGGTGGAGCGCCGCCGCGTTGCCGCATGCGCTCGTAGACTTCGTTCCAGCCAGCATTCGGCGACGCTTCGCTGCTCGAGGCGGCAGCCGGCGTCGCGGGTGCCGGTGCCGCAGGCGTCGCTGGCGCCGGAAAAGCGCTGGCGGGGCCGCCTGCTGGCTGCGCACGCCGCGCAGGGGGCGGCAAGGTCCCCGGAGCGCCGGCTGGGGCCGCTGCGGGCGCTACCGCGCCGGGAATGGGCATGCCACCAGGCACAGGGACACCAGGACCCGGTGGCAGTGCCGGGGTGGCCGTGGTCTTCGGTCCGGCTACGACCTTGAGCAACACCTCTTCCGACTCGTCCCCCTGCGTGAACCGGATGCGGTCGGCGGCTACTATCGCCACCAGGACTCCGTTGATCTGCTCGCCTTGACGCACGACGCGAGATTTTCCATTGGCGACCTCCTTGAGGAAGGCGATATGACGGTCGCCCGCCACCGCGGTGCCGGTGAGCAGAAACTGCCCTTTGGGCATGCTGGAGCGCGCCGAGGCAGCCAGCGCCGGCGCGGGACGCCGGGTCGGATTGAACAGCGTGCGGTTCACCGTCTCCGTATGCGCGGCGAGCCCGCCCTGAAGGGCGTATTCCGGCAACAGCGCGACGGTCACGGGCTTGGGCTCGACGGCCGGCGCCGGACCGGGCATCGGCTGGATGCCGCGGCCCCAGTCGGTCTCGATGCCGAGCAGCAGCACCAGCGCAGCAAATGGCGTCAACCACCACAGCCAGGCGCGAGCGCGCTGGACGGCAGCGCTCCCATGGCTGCCCCGAACGGCGCTACGCGCCGCTCCCCCGAGGGGGCTCGTGCCTTGGGACGGCCCTGCGGCACTCATTTCTTGTCCCCGTCGGAGAGCGCGAAGCCGGTGACATCGAGCAGGACGTTCATTTCAGGCTCGGCGCCAGGCGCGGGGCGGAACCCCCTGAACCCATTCAACGGGCGCACGGTGAGGTTGTCGACCACCATGTAGGGCTGCTGCGTTTCGATCGCGTACAGGATCTTCTGCAAGCTCGCGGTGTTGGCGAACAACTGCAGGTTGAGTCCGATCTGGCGAAATCGTCCATCGTCGCGAGGCGCCGTGATCTGGATCGTGGTGATGCGGCCGCCGTTGTTTTCAACCGCGGCCCGGACCAGGTCCTGCAACTCGGCACCCGCAAGGTTGGACGCGGTGTTCTTGAGGAAAAAACGGCGGCCCTGCTTTTCGCGCAAGGCATCAAGGGTCTTCTGCAAGCCCGGGGCCTGCGCCGAAATGCTCCGGTATCGATCCAGCCGCTCCTGCGCCGAATCGATCGCCGCATTGTAGTGCCGGTGCAATAGCAGAAACGGCGCCAGCAGCAGGGCGAGCCCCAGGAATACGGCGACGAACAACAACGCCAGCGCCAGCGCCCTGCTGTGTTCCGGCTTGAGCGGGGAGGCAAGCGTGGCCATCAGGACTTGCCCCCGGCGGCCGGGACTGGCGTCGGCGCTACCGCATCCGTCGCAGGTGCCGGCACGGCCGTTGGGACCGGCGCGGTCGTTGGGGCCGGAGCGGTCGCCGGGGCCGGCGCGGAGGAGGACGCGGCAGCGGCTTGCGGCGGCCCGCCGATCTGCTCGAATGCGGGTGGCGCGGTCAACTTGAGCTGGGCACCGAGGTCGAACACCTCGCCCGGTCCCGGTTGCAGTTTGGTCGTCGGCGAACGCAGCGCGGCCTGCTCGACCAGCTTGGAATCCTCGAGCAGGCTGATCAGTTTGCCGCCGTTGCCCGATTCGCCGCGCAGGAACACTTCACGCTGCATGTCCTTGCCCTTGACGGTGGTCTTGAGCTCGAATTGCGTGAGCCAGGTGTCGTCGGGCAGAACCCGCGTGACATCGTCGATGATCTGCACCGTGCCCGGAAAGGAGTATTTGCGGGCGAGCACATAGTTGAATTCGGTCTGCAGGCGCTCGACTTCGCGCCGCACGCCGCTCGCCGCCTCGGCCTGAACGCGCTCCGCCTCCGTCTGCTGCAGCAATGCGATCGCGTAGCCGCGCTTCTGGACCAGCGGGACGAACACCACGGCAAGCGCGATCGACGCGACCAGAGCAGTGGGCGCCCACACCTGCCATTGCCGCCACAACGTGCGGCGCGGGCGCGCCTCTTCGGGCAGCAGGTTCAGGCGCGGCGGGGTCGCCGACGCCGGGCCTGGAAGCACCGAGACGACGGAGACGCCCCAATCCTCTGCCTGGCGCCGGGCCGAATCCACGACCGTCTTCAGTGCGGCCGTCCAGTCCACGCGAATCGTCTTCTTCGCCACGTCGCGCCCCGTCACGGTGGCGTCGAAATACACCTGATCGGGGCGGAAGGGCGTGTGTCGGTCGAGGTCATAGGCCAAAGTGCGCAGAAGGTCTTCTTCGACCGCCATCGGCAGGACCAGCTGCTTGCGCAGCACCTGCCGCGGCGGCAGTGCGATAGCGACGCGCGGCGGCCCCATCGACGATGGGCCTTGTGTGGACTCCGCCAGCGCGGCGATCGCGGCCCGCGCAGCCGTTGCATTGACTGCCAGGTCACCGGTCAGCGGGATGGCCCCGACCCGGGCAAGGCGCAGCGCGCCGTCGACGAGCTCTGGCCGCCAGACCACCGCTTCGCCATCGCCGAACTCGATGATCGGACGCGCCCGTCGGCGTTGGAGCACGCCGCGCGGGGCTGCCGGCACCAGCGGCGCGAGTTCGCCCGCCCACCACCGCCAGAAGCGGGGCAGGCCGAGGCGATACGAGACGTCGCGAAGGCGCGTCCGCAGGCTATTGAGTGCGCGTTCCATCGACTTTCAACCCACTTTGCTCCTCTGCCGCAGTTTTCAGCACTTTTCCGGTAGCTTCCTGCCATTCCAGCACTGTCAGCAGGCGACGCTGGTCCCCTGGGCGCACCACAGCTTCGCGCGCGAAGCCTACGCCGTCGGACATGGTCACCTCGGCGCGGATGCGCCAGAGGTTGATCGCGCCAGCCGCGAATCCGGGCAGCGGAAACGGCGGCGGCGGCATTCTTGCCGCGAGCGCATCGCGCCGCTGCGCGAGATAGGTGTCGACGACGGCAGCCGTCGCACCCGGCAACGCCAGCAGCGTCGCGCGCGACGCGAATGCCGGATTCACGCCGGCCTGACGGGAGTGGACGGTCAGGCTGTCGGCCACTTTCGCGAAGATCGCGGGCGTCATGCCGAGCACGCGTTGCAATTCGGGAACGGATTCGAACAACGCATTGGCCGGCAGGTAGGGCGAGCCCGCCGCCTTGTAGTCCGCGGCTTCGGCGCCGTTGGGCCGGCGCAGGTCGTCGGCGTCCCTCCAATCGGCGATCGCATCGACCAGCCGCGCTGCGCTCGGTTCGTCCATCTCCCCGGCCGACATCAGAAGCCCCTTGAGCAGGGCGTCCGGCGCGTTGTTGAGGTCGATTTTACCAGACTCGTCGACGGCGCTGACCGCGACGCGGGCACCATCCTCGGTCCACACGTGGACGGCGCCGTCGGCGGCCCAGACGTCCGGACTGACTTTCGGCCGCAGCAACTCGAACACGGTGCGATGAATCGCGCCGTCGGCCAGCGAGCGCGCCTGCGCCCACGACACCGCGTTGCGCGCCGCCAGCGCCTCGTTGCGCATGCCGTAGGCGAAACTGCCCGCAATGACCGTCAGCATCACGGTCAGCCAGAGGACGAGGATGAGCGCGACACCTTGCTCGCGACGCGGCGAGCCGTGCCTGGCGCGTGAATGAATTCTCATGCGCCCACGCAGCGGTTGCGGCCCGTGTCCCAGGCCCTGCATCCGACCTCAGGTGCCAACCGTGGCTCGACCACGAGCGACGGCCATGGCGGGCCTTTCGACGGCGTCACATCGACGCGGATGATCAGCGGCAGGACCTGCGCGTCCTCCCACCGGTCGCGCCAGGTCGGCGTATTCACCGCATTCGAATCCGCGTCGCGTCCGAAATAACTGAAGCGAACTTCGGCAATGCCGTCGGCGAGTACCGACTTTTCCGCACCGTCGAAGCCAGGCAAGGAAGTCGCCGCTGCATCGGGTACGACTCGCGCCAGCGTCAATCGCGAGGTGTCCCCGTTCGGCGTGACCGCCAGCTGAAAATAGTAGATGCCGCCGCCGGCACGGCCGGGCAGCACGCTGGCAAAGGCAAGCGTGTCGCGCGCGCCCTGGAAATACAGCGGCTGCTCGAGCGCCTTGTGCAACCGCAGCGGGTGCTGCGCGGTCAGCGCCTGGCGCAGAAACTCCTCGGTGAGCCGCATGTCTGCGGCACGCGCGGCCTTGGCCTCGCCGCGATCCCAGCTGCTGGCCGATAGCGACAAGGTGCCGTAGAGCAACGACGACATCAGCGCGAGCAGCATCATGGCGATGATCAGCTCGAGCAAGGTGAAGCCGGCCATATGCGTCTTTAGACGCGTATGGCCGTCCCCGCGAAAACGAGCCCGAAGGGCGAAGTTTCGAGGAACGGCCAAGCGGGGACCCATGTGCTCTTGCCGACGGAACATGGATTCCCTCCCCGCTTTCGCGGGGACTAAAGGCCGCGGGAATGACGATTCGGCGATGTGCGGGTTCGTGCTCATTCGCGTTACGGATTCAGCTCTTTGATCGCGACGCGCTGCGTCGACAACGCGATCGTGCGATCGCTGCCGGCCGCTCCCGGCCAGCGCACGATGACCGCGAGCCGCCACAGGCGAACGGCCATCGCCGCTACCACGCCTTCCATTTCGGGCGTGGTGCCCGGAGGACTGTAGGGTTCGACCTTCGTGGTCCAGGCATAGAAGCCGTCTTCGGAGGTCCCCTGCTGCGACCCTTCGCGCAGCGGCGTCTCGACGCCGATGCTGGCCAGACGGCTTTCCGCGTACAGCGTCGCACGGCTGTATTCGTCGGCGAGCGAGGCGTTGCCAAGGGCGCCGCCGAACAGCCGGAACAAGGCCGTGCCGACCAGCGCGAGGATGACGAAGGCCGCCAGCACTTCGAGCAGGGAGAAGCCGGCCGTACGCGTCTTCGGACGCGTGCGGCCGTCCCCGCGAACGCGGGGACCCATTTGTCGTTGCGGACAGAAAATGGATTCCCGCTTGCGCGGGAATGACGTTTCAGCGGCTGGCAGCGATGAACTCATGGGGCATCACTCCAGGATCGCCACTCGCCCGGTAAGCCAGTCGACGTCGACGTCGAATTTTCGCTCCCCCGCCGCCAGCGTGATGCGCCCGCCGTTCGATCCGCCATCCGGAAAGAAGCGGATCGCGCCTACTTTTTCCCCCACCAGGTCGCGCTGCGCGGTGAACAGCTTGATGTCAATCTTGTCCGGCAACTTGTGCACGCGCGTGTCGGGCGGCAAGGTGAACGTGCGCGCGTCGACGTCGATGACCAGGAACGCTTCGCCGCGCTGCACGATCGCCTGTCCGCGGGCATAGCGCAATCCCGCGGCGACTTCGCGCGCTGCGCTCTTGAGCTCGGCGGTCGAGACGCCGCCGCCGATCATCGGCAGCACGATCGCCGCGACGAAGGCCATGATCGTCAGTACGATCATCAATTCGAGCAGCGTGACCCCACGCTGCTGCGGCAGTGGCGACATGCGGTGCATCATTCCCAACTCGTGATGTCCTTGTTGGCGCCGTCGCCGCCTTCCTTGCCGTCGGCGCCCAGCGATACGATGTCGTAGGCGCCGTGCTGTCCCGGCGCGACGTACTTGTATTCGTTGCCCCACGGATCCTTGGGCAGCGTGGCCTTTTTCCAGTAGGGGCCGTTCCAGTTGCTCACGCCCGCCGGCGCGCTGAGCAGCGCCTGCAGCCCTTCCTGCGAACTCGGGTAGCGTCCAACCTCGAGCTTGAACAGGTCCAGCGTCTGCCCGATCTGCTCGATCTCGATCTTCGCGGCCTTGCGCTTCGCGTTCTCGCCCTGGCCGATGAAATTGCCGCCGACGATGCCCATCACGACACCGATCAGCACGAGCACGACCAGTATCTCGATCAGCGTCATGCCGCGCAGTCGCGCAGTCCGACTCTTGCCCCGCAAACGATTGTTACGCATAGTTGCTCGCTTTCCTGTTTCCGGCACGCGGTTCGCTTAGAGCGCGCGCCTAGCCGACTAGTTCGCTCATGCCCATCACGCCGAGCAGGATCGAGAACACGATGCCCCCGATCAAGACCGCGAGACCGAGGATCAGCGTGGGCTCGAGCACCGAGAGAAAGCGCTTGATCGCCGTCTGCACTTCGCGGTCGTAGACCTCGGCGACGCGGTTGAGCATCTCCTCCAGGCGCCCCGATTCCTCGCCGACCAGGATCATCTGCGTCGCCAGCCTTGGATACACGCCGGTGTCGGCCAGCGGACGCCCGAAACCCTTGCCTTCGCGCAACATGGTGATCACGCCATCGAGCGCCTGCGCCAGCACGCTGTTGCCAACCGTCTCCTTGACGATCGCCAACCCAGCGAGCAGCGTGACGCCGTTGGCGAGCAGCGTCGACAGCGTGCGCGCAAATCGCGCCACCTCGACCTTGCCGAGCAGATCGCCCAGCAACGGCAGACGCAGCATGCGGCCGTCCCAACGCAGGCGTATGGCGGGGTTCTGCAGCCGCCGCCGCGCCAGCCAGACGAGCGCGACAATGACGGCGATCATCACCCACCAGTACTTGCGCAGCGCGGTGCCGAACACGATCACCATCTGCGTCGGCAACGGCAGCGCCTTGCCCGACTGCGCAAAAGTCTGCTGGAACTGCGGGACGACAAAGATGAGCAGCACCATCACCGACGTGATCGCGACGCCGATCAGGATGGTCGGATAGATCAGCGCCGATTTCACGCTCTCGCGCAGGTCCTTGTTGCGCTCCATCGTGTCGGCGAGCCGGGTCAGCACCGTACCCAGTGCGCCGCCGGCCTCGCCCGCGCGCACGATGTTGACGTAGAACCGGGAGAAGACCGTGCGATGCTCGTCGAGCGCCTGCGACAAGGACTTGCCGCCGCGCACGTCGTCGCGAACCGTCTGCAGCAGATGCGCGACCGGAACCGTAGGGGCCAGCGAGATCAGCACCTCGAGCGCGCGATCCAGCGGCAATCCGGCACGCAACAAGGTCGCGAGCTCACGCGTGACCGCGAGCAGGTGGTCGCGCGTGACGCGCCGCGGCGTGAACCAGCCGCTGCGGGGGCCGGATCCAGCCGTGCCTGCGCCCGGCTGCGCGCGCCCGCCGACCGACGCGACGACCTGCATCGGCATCAGCCCCTGGTCACGCAGCCGGTCGACGATCTCGGCTTCGTTGGCGGCGTCCAACTCGCCGGCCGCGACATCACCGGTGGCGTTGACCGCCTTGTATCGATATAAAGCCATCAATTCTCGCGGGTAACGCGCAGCACTTCTTCGAAGGTCGTGACGCCCGCCAGCGCCTTGCGCATCCCGTCCTCGTACATCGTCACCATGCCTTCCTTGATCGCCTCGGCCCGCAATTCGGTCGACGTCGCATGCCGCATGACGTGGCTGCGCAGCGGATCGGTCATCGGCAGCATCTCCATGATGCAGATGCGTCCGAAGAAGCCGGTCTGCGCGCATTCCTTGCAGCCTTTAGCGTGGTAGAGCGTGACTTCGCGCTCGGCGGTGAATTTGCGCAGACCCAGTTCTTCGACGACCTCGGGCAGCGCCTTGTAAGTTTCCTTGCAATGCGGACACAGCGTGCGCACCAGCCGCTGGGCCAGGATGCCGACGATGGTCGAGGTGAGCAGGTAATCCTCCACGCCCATGTCGAGCAGCCGGTTGACCGTCGAGGCCGCATCGTTGGTGTGCACGGTGGACAGGACCATGTGCCCGGTAAGCGCCGACTGCACCGCGATCTGCGCGGTCTCGAGGTCGCGGATCTCGCCGATCATGATCACGTCCGGGTCCTGCCGCACGATCGAGCGCAACGCGTTGGCGAAGGTCAGGTCGATCTGCGGCTTGACCTGGATCTGGTTGATGCCGGGCATCTGGTATTCGACCGGATCCTCCACCGTCAGGATCTTCACGTCGGGCTTGTTCAACCGATCGAGCGCGGTGTACAGCGTCGTGGTCTTGCCGCTGCCGGTCGGCCCCGTCACGAGCAGGATGCCGTGCGGCTCGAACAGCACGTCGAGGAACGCCTTGAGCGTGTCGTCCTCGAAGCCGAGCTTCTTGAAATCGAGCGCGACGCCGCCCTTGTCGAGAATCCGCATCACGACCGACTCGCCGTGCATCGTCGGCACCGTCGAGACGCGCAGGTCGATTTCCTTGCCCTGCACGCGCAGGCGGATGCGCCCGTCCTGCGGCAACCTGCGCTCGGCGATGTCGAGGTTGGCCATGATCTTGATGCGCGAAATCACCGCGGCGGAGAGCCGGCGCGGCGGCGACTCGATCTCGTGCAGCACGCCATCGATGCGATAGCGCACGATCAGACGGTTCTCGAAGGGCTCGACGTGGACGTCGGAGGCGCGCATCTCCAGCGCGTTGGTGATGATCAGCGAGACCAGCCGGATCACCGGCGCTTCCGACGCGAGGTCCTTGAGTTGCTGGATGTCGGCGTCGAAGCCGATGTCGTCGCGCTGCTCGACGTCGCCGAAGATCTGCCCAAGCGCCGATTTTCCCGCGCCGTACAGCCGCTCCATGGCCGCATCGAGTTCGTTGGGTATCGCAACCAGCGCCCGTACCTTGCGCCCGGTGACCATTTCGAAGGCGTTGACCGTATAGTCGTCGGTGGGATCGGCCATCGCCAGCGCCAGCTCGTGTTCGTCCTCGGCCAGTGGCAGCGCGCGCGATTCGCGCAGGAACCGCGCCGACACGCGCTCCTCCAGGATGGGCAGTTCGGGGTAGCCCGCGGCCTCGACCAGCGGCAAACCGAGCTGCGCCGCCAGCGCCTCCGATACGTCGCGCTGCGCGACGACGCCGAGCGTCACCAGCAGCGCGCCCAGCCTGTCGCCGGATTCCTGTTGCAGACGCAATGCACGCTCGAGACCCGCGGCGTCGAGCTTCCCGCGGTCGATCAGGATCTCGCCGAGACGTTTGCGGGCCGGTGCGTTCACACGCGTTGTGCACAAAAATTCATCGGGCAATCATAGCACGCTCATACAGTGAAAATCGCCGGGAATCCGCACGTATCAATACGTTGCAATCGATTCTTCATCAAAACTGTCGCCATCGGGCGACGTTGTTTGACGAGACTGTCGCCGACGCCCGACGCCTTGCTGGCGATCGCCGTGCAATGCAGCATGTTGCGCTACACGCCGGGTAGAATCGGCCTTCAAAAAATGAATGCGAGCGCGCAGACACTGCTGCAACAAGCCCTCGCCGCCTACCGCGGCCGCGACTTCGCGCGCGCCGCCGAATACTGCAGCCGCGCCCTCGCCATCGCGCCCGATCATGTCGACGGCTTGCAGCTTGCGGGCGTGATCGGCATGGAACGCGGCGACTTCCGGACAGCGGTGCCCTATCTGCAGCGGGCGACGTCCTTAAGCGGCGGACGCGCCGACTTGCACAAGACCCTTGCCCGCGCGCTGTTCGCGAGCGGCGATCCCGACGGCGCGGCCACGAGCGCGCGGCGCGCGGTCGCGCTCGCGGCCGGCGACGCCGATGCGTGGAACGTGCTCGGGCTCTCTGTCGAGGCGCGCGACCCGGACACCGCGCGCACGAGCTGGGAAAAGGCCGTCGCGCTGGAGCCGCGCCAACCCGAAGCGCACTTCCGGCTCGGCAATCTGCTGCGCCGCAACCGCGATTTCCAGGCGGCCGCCGCCGCCTACCGCGCGGCGCTCGCGCTGCAGCCCGGCCATCCGGTGATACTCAACAATCTGGGACTCGCACTGCAGGAATTGCGCGACTTTCCCGCCGCCGAGAAGGCGTATCGCGATGCGCTGGCGCAGCAGCCCTCGCTGATCGAGGCCAGCGCCAACCTCGGCGACCTGCTCTACGATCGCGGCCGGTTCGCGGAAGCGATCCCGCTCTACACGCAGGCGGTGGCGATCAATCCGGGTGTCGCCAAGGTGTGGACGAACCTGGGCATCTGCCAGCACCGCATCGGCAACCTCGTCGCCGCACAAGCCGCCTTCGACCGGGCGCTGGCGCTATCGCCGGATGACGCACAACTGTTGGTCAACATGGCGTCCGCTCTGCTCGCCATCCCGCAATACCCGCGCGCGATCGAACTGCTGCAGCGCGCGCTGGCGCTGCAACCCGGACTCACGCATGCGCAAAACATGCTGCTCTACGCGAAGCAGCGGACCTGCGACTGGGACGGACTCGATCGCCTGTACGAGCAGCAGCGCGCGGCGCTGGCGCGGCCCGACGCGCCGCTGATCGTGCCGCACAATCTGTTCGCGCTCCCCTACGCGCCGGCCGAGCTGCTGGCGGCGACGCGGCGCTGGGTCGCAGGCCACATCCGGCCGCAGCCCGCTGCACGACCCGTGCTGAAGGTCGCAAGCGGAGAGCGCCTGCGCATCGGTTACCTCGGCTGCGACTTCCGCGCGCACCCCCTCGCCAACTTGCTGACCGAAGTCATCGAACTGCACGATCGCACGCGCTTCGAAGTATTCGGCTATTCGTGCGGACCGAACGACGACAGCCCGGAACGCGCGCGATTCGCGCGCGCCTTCGACCATTTCGTCGACATCCGTCCCGAGACTTTCGCCGAGACCGCACGGCGCGTGCGCGACGATCGCATCGCCATTCTTCTCGACACCAGCGGCTACGTGATCTACGCGCGCAGCGAGATATTCGCGCTGCGTGCGGCGCCGATCCAGATCAATTGCATCGGCTTTCCAGGCACGCTCGGCGCCGACTACATCGACTACATCATGACCGACGGTTTCGTCACGCCGCCGGAGCAGCAGGACAACTTCGCGGAGCGCCTGATGGTCTTGCCGCACTGCTACATGCCGGGTGACGGCAAGCGTCCGATCGGCGCTTTGCCGCCCCGCGCGCAGTGCGGGCTGCCCGAATCCGGATTTGTTTTCTGCTGCTTCAACTCCAGCTACAAGATCCTGCCCGATGTCTTCGAGGTGTGGATGCGCCTGCTGCGCGAGACCCCCGGCAGCACGCTGTGGCTGTACGAAACGAATCCGGATATCGGCGCGAATCTGTTGCGAGAGGCGGAGCGTCGTGGCGTTGCGCCGCAGCGTCTGGTCATGGCTCCCCGCGTGCCGCTCGATGCGCATCTGGCGCGGCACGCGCTTGCCGATCTGTTCCTCGATACCTTTCCCTGCAACGCGCATACCACCGCGAACGACGCGCTGTACGCGGGCCTGCCCGTACTAACGATGGCAGGAGAAACTTTCGCAAGCCGCGTGTCGGGCAGCCACCTTCGCGCCATCGGCCTGCCCGAACTGGTCACCCACGATCTGGAAAGCTACGCCGCGCTGGCGCTGCGCCTCGCGCGCGAACCGGAACTGCTTGCGGGATTGCGGCTGCGACTGCAACAGAATCGCGCGACGCACCCGCTGTTCGACACCGCCGGGTATACCCGCGACTTCGAGGCACTGCTGCTGCGGGCGTGGGAAGACTTGCTAGTGCGGCAGGACAACTGACCTACCGTCATTCCGGCCAAGCCCGCAGCGCGGGCGCGAGCCGGAATCCATTTTGCTCAAAGCAAATGGATTCCCGCTTGCGCGGGAATGACGACAGAAATTCACGCCTCGAATGTACTGCCTACAACCTTAGACTCGCGCTGGCACGTCGATCTGCCATGAGCGCAGCTCCTCGGCGACGCGCGCAATGACCGGCCCCCACTCGCCGAACGCAGCCTGACGAAAGATGCGCAGCGTCGGATACCAGGGCGCGTCGGCGCGCTGCGGACCCCAGCGCCAGCAGGAGTCGAAACGGTTGAGCATCCACACAGGCCGACCGAGCGCACCCGCGAGATGCACCACCGACGTGTCCACGGTGATGACGAGGTCGAGTTGCTGCATCAGCGCCGCGGTATCGGCGAAATCGGCGATGTCTGCGGTGAAATCGGCCATGTTCGCGGCAAGGGGTGATGCAAGGAGCTGGTTTGCCGCATCTCCCTTTTGCAAGCAGTAGAAACTCACGCCCGGAACCGCAAGCAGCGGAGCCAGTGCCGGCAGCGGAATCGATCGCCGGCGATCGAGGACGCTGATGCGCGCATGGGCCAGCCGTGGATTGCCACCCCAGACCAGCCCGATGCGCGGCCGGGTATCCGCATGCAAGCGGCGCTCCCATTGCGCGCACAGCGTCGGGTCGGCACGTAAATAGGGAACCGGCACGGGTGACTGCTCGAGCGTCGTACTGAAGACATGCGGCAAGCTGAACACCGACAAGCATGCGTCGCCCGTGCGAAGGCTCGTTGCGTCGAGGCTGATCTCATCGATGCCGTCGAGCGTTGCCAGCAGGCGCGCGAGCGGCGCGTAATACGGCTGCAGGTACAGCACGAGCTTGCCCACTCGCGACCTGGCCAGTGGCGCCAGGCGGCAAAATTGCAGGACGTCGCCAAGACCGGCCTCGCCAAACAGGGTGAGCGTGCCGTCGGGCATCGGCGCGCCGTCCCACAGGATCGGCTCCTTCTTGCGATACACAAAGGTACCGAGCGGTCGCGACCGCTCGTGCTGCTGCCAGCCCTGCTCGAAGCGTCCTTGCGCGAGCAAGGCGTAGGCCAGGCCCGACTGCGCATCCTGGATGTCGGGCTGCAACGCCAGCGTGCGGCGGTACTCCAATTCGGCGCCGGCGTAATCCTGCCGCCATGAGGCGATCGCGCCCAGATTGCTGTACGCGCCGGCATGTTCAGGACTCAGGCGCAACACCTCGCGCGTTACTTGCTCGGCCTCGTCGAGTCGTCCCATCAGCCCCAGCAGGCCGCCTTTGACATAGAGCGCATTGACGTGGCCGGGAAAGCGCACGATCGTCGCTTCCGCCGCGGCGAGCGCGGCCTCCCAGTCGCCGCGGATCATGCGTTCGTCGCACAGGCCGATCAACGCCTCGGTAGGATCGGGCGCGACCTGCAGCGCAGCCGCGAAGGCCGCTTCGGCTTCGCGTCGGCGTCCGTCGCGCTGGAACGCGGCGGCGCTGGCCAGAAGCTTGGCTGCCTGCGTTTGCGTTTGCAGTTGCGTTTGCTCGATCATGACCAAGCCCGGCCGCGCACATTACCGCCTGCGCCAGCTATCGCGGTCAGGTATTTGCGCGCATGCACGCTTCGGCCAGCCGCACGGTCTCGTCGATGTCGGCGGCGCTGTGCGCAGCGGATACGAAGCCGGCTTCGAAGGCCGACGGAGCGAGATAGATGCCGGCGTCGAGCATGCGGTGAAAAAAGCGATTGAAGCGCTCCTTGTCGCAGGCCATGACGGTGGCGAAGGAATCGGGAATGCTGCGTGCGAAATAGACGCCGAACATGCCACCGATGGCCTGCGCCGTAAATTCAACTCCGGCTTGGCGCGCCGCACCGGCAAGGCCGGTCGTCAAGGCCAGCGTGCGCTCGGCGAGCCGCGTGTAGAAACCGGGCGACTGGATCGCGCGCAAGGTGGCCAGCCCCGCCGCCACCGCGACCGGATTGCCCGAAAGCGTTCCCGCCTGGTACACGGGGCCGAGCGGCGCAATCTTTTCCATTATCGCGCGGCGACCGCCGAAGGCGCCCACGGGCATGCCGCCGCCGATGACCTTGCCTAGCGTCGTGAGGTCGGGCGCGATGCCATACAGGCCCTGCGCTCCCTGCAGATGCAGCCGGAAGCCGGTCATGACTTCATCGAAAATCAGTACCGCGCCATGGCGATCGCACGCTTCGCGCAATCCCTGCAGGAATCCCGGCTTCGGCAGTATCAGGTTCATGTTGCCGGCGACGGGCTCGACGATGATGCCCGCGATCTCGCCGGGGTGCGCCTTGAAGGCGGCCTCGACCTCGTCGAGATCGTTGTAGCTGAGCACCAGCGTCTCGTTGGCAATCGCCGCGGGCACGCCGGCCGAGGATGGTTGCCCGAAGGTGAGCGCGCCCGACCCCGCCTTCACCAGCAGGCTGTCGCCGTGGCCGTGGTAGCAGCCTTCGAACTTGATGATCTTGGGCCTGCCCGTGAATCCGCGCGCAAGCCGCAGCGCCGTCATGGTCGCCTCGGTGCCCGAGGACACCAGCCGCACCATCTCCATCGACGGCAGGAGCCGGCAAAGCGTTTCGGCCATCTCGACTTCAAGTTCGGTCGGCGCGCCGAAGGACAGTCCATGCTTCGCCGTCTCCTGCACCGCGCGCACCGTTTCCGCGTGCGCGTGACCCAGGATCGCCGGGCCCCAGGAACCGACGTAGTCGATGTAGCGCTTGCCGTCCGCGTCCCAGAGATAGGCGCCCTCGCCGCGCGCAAAGAATCGCGGCGTGCCGCCCACCGAGCGAAACGCGCGCACGGGAGAGTTCACGCCCGCCGGAATCCAGCGTTGCGCGCGTTCGTAGAGTTCTTCGTTTCTGGACATGTGTTCTTATTTTCTTTCGACAAACAATTCCGCGAAGGCGCGCGCTGCCGCCTGTACGTCCGGTACATCGAAGACCGCTGAGATCACAGCGAGTGCGTCGGCGCCCGCCGCGATCAGCGGCGGCGCATTTGCGGCGGTGATGCCTCCGATCGCGACGACCGGGATTTTCCACCGTTGCTTCGCGGCCGACAACAGCGTGGTGCTCGCCCGCACCGCATCCGGCTTCACGGTGGACACGTAGAAACTGCCAAAGGCAATGTAGTCGGCGCCGGCGTCGACCGCGGCTTTGGCTAGTGCCAGCGAGTCGTAGCACGACACGCCGATCGTCGCCTGCGCGCCGAGCCGCCTGCGCGCCGCGGCTACGGTGCCGTCGTCGCGTCCGAGGTGGACGCCGTCGGCACCGACGCTGCCGGCGAGATCCACGTCGTCGTTGACGATAAAGGTCGCGCCGACTGCAGTGCATGCTTCGCGCAACGCCCGCGCCTGACCGAGCCGCAGCGCCGGCGCGGCGCTCTTGTTGCGATACTGGATGGCGGTGGCGCCGCCTGCGAGTGCTGCGCGTACCTGGCCGTCAAGCCGACGCGTATCGGCGGCATCGGGCGTCAGCGCATAGAGTCCCGCGAGCGGCGGGCGGGAATTGCGGGTACGCGCGGGCAGCGCCGAACCCATGCCGTCAGTGGCGATGAATGTCGGTCAACTGTGCGCTGGATTGCGCCTTCGCCGCGTCGCCGGCGTCGACGCGGGGCTCGGACCGCTCGTCGCCATCGCGCGCCCAGAACAGCCGATCCGGCAGAAACTGCCCCATGCCGGGCCGGTACGCCTTTTGCAGCGCGTGCCAGGTGTAGTCCTGCGCCTCGCGCACCGCTTCCGGCAATTCGAGCCCGTTGGCGAGCATGGCGGCGATGGCCGACGCCAGCGTGCAACCCGAACCGTGATAGGTGCCGGGCAGGCGTTGCCAGCTGTCCGCGCGCACGACCCCGTTCTTGCCGTAAAGGGTGTTGATCACCTGCGCTGTCGGCTCGTGCGTACCGGTGATCAGCACAAACTCCGCGCCCGCTTCGATCAGCCGCTGCGCGCAGACGGCGAGCGACGGCTCCTCGTCGTCCTCGGTGTCGGCGAGGCGGCGCGCCTCCATGCTGTTGGGCGTCAGGATCGTGGTCTGCGGAAGCAGCAGTTCGCGCATCGCGTGCAGCATTTCGTCGCTGGCGAGCTCGTCGCCGCGTCCCGAAGCGAGCACCGGATCGAGTATCAGCGGAATGTCGGGGTAATCCGAAATGATCTCGGCGATCGCGGCGATGTTCTCCACGCTGCCGAGCGCGCCGATCTTGAAGGCGTCGATCGGCATGTCCTCGAGCAGGCAGCGCGCCTGGTCCGCGACCCACTCCGCGTCGACCGGCTGCACCGCTTCCACGCCGAGCGTGTCCTGCACCGTGATCGCGGTGATCACCGTCAGCGGGTGACAGCCCATGCTGGCGAGCGTCAGCAGGTCGGCCTGGATGCCCGCGCCGCCAGACGGATCGGAAGCGGCGAACGCCAGCACCAGCGGTGGAAAATCGGGGTCGCTCTCGGTTGGGGACGGCATCGCAGGATCGCTTCGGTGGCGCCGAGCACGGATAGCACCTCCGTTACCGGCACCGGCGGACTTGGTAAAATGCGATTTTACTCCAATGGCTTTGCGCTCGAATGAAAAAATACATGTGCCTCATCTGCGGTCACGTCTACGACGAGGCCTATGGCGATCCCGACACCGGGATCGCGCCCGGCACCAAATGGGAGGATGTCCCGCCTAACTGGACGTGTCCCGATTGCGGCGCGCGCAAGGAAGACTACGAACTGCTCGAGTTCTGAATGACCAAGGGAGATTGCCATGCGAATTCTGCACACCATGCTGCGCGTCGGAAACCTCGACCGCTCGATCGGCTTCTACACCGGCGTGCTCGGCATGAAAGTGCTGCGCACCACCGACCGCCCCGAGCAGAAGTACAAGCTGGCGTTCGTCGGCTATGGCGACGAGGCCGACGGCGCGGTGCTCGAGCTGACCTACAACTACGGCGTCGAAGGCTACGACCTCGGCGATGCCTACGGCCACGTAGCGATCGAGGTTCCGGACGCCGCCGCAGCGTGCCAGGCGGTGCGCGACAAGGGTGGCAACGTCACCCGCGACGCCGGTCCGGTCAAGGGCGGAACGACCGTCATCGCGTTTGTGCAGGATCCGGACGGCTACAAGATCGAGTTGATCGAGCACAAGCGCACGAGCTGAATCCGCGCCTGATCTTCGGATCCGTCGTCCCCGCGAAAACGAGCCCGCAGGGCGAAGTTTCGAGGAACGGCCAAGCGGGGACCCATTTTTCGGTCGGATAAAGTCAACATGGATTCCCGCTTGCGCGGGAATGACGGACCAAGGGATGCGCCACCAGACTACGACTTCGGATGCAGCAACGCCCCGATGTCGTGCACGAATACCTGCGGCGCCTGCCCGTAGCTCACGTAGACACGCAGCCGCCCTTCCGGGTCGAAGATGAAGGTGCCGGCCGAGTGGTCCATGCTGTAGGTCGCCGGCGTTGTGCCCGGTTGCTTCTGGTACAGCACCTTGAATTCCTTGGCGACCTCGGCGGTCGCCTGCGCGTCGCCGCGCAAACCGAGGAACGTTGGATCGAACGCCGGCACGTACTGCTTCAGCAATTCCGCAGTATCGCGCTCGGGGTCGACGGTGACGAACAACACCTGCACCTGCGCTGCATCCGGCCCGAGCGTCTGCATCACCGCCGCCAGTTCGGACAGCGTCGTCGGGCACGCGTCGGGACACTGCGTGTAGCCGAAGAACATGACCACGACCTTGCCGCGAAAGTCGGCCAGCGTGCGTTGCTTCCCGTCGGGGTCGGTAAGCTTGAAGCCGCGGCCGAAGCTGGCGCCGGTGACGTCGGAACCTTCGAATTTCGGCGATGCCGGTCCGCATGCGACAACGCCGGCGGTCAGCAGCGCCGCGATCAGAATGCGCAGGAACTTCACTGCCAGTAGTGATCGAGCAGCAGTGCGGAGAACAGTGCCGCGAGATAGACGATCGAATAACGGAACGTGCGCCGCGCGAGCGCATCGCTGTAGCGACGGTAGAGCCGCACCGAATAGCCGATGAACACGACCCCCAACCCGATGGCCGAGGCGAGGTAGATCCAGCTGCTCATCCGAATCGCAAACGGCAGGAGCGACACCGCGAACAGCGCCAGCGTATACAGCACGATCTGCAGCCGCGTGTACTGCGCGCCGTGGGTGACGGGCAGCATCGGCAGCCCCGCCTTGGCGTACTCCTGCGCTCGATACAGCGCGAGCGACCAGAAGTGCGGGGGCGTCCATGCGAAAATGACCAGGAACAGCAGCAGGGATTCGGGCGCAACGTCGTTGGCGACGGCGGCCCAGCCCAGGACCGGCGGCATGGCGCCGGACGCACCGCCGATCACGATGTTCTGCGGTGTCGCCGGCTTGAGCAGCACCGTATAGACGACCGCATAACCGACGAAGGTCGCCAGCGTCAGCCACATGGTCAGCGCGTTCACCTTCAGGTACAGCACGAGCAATCCCGCCCCGCCCACGATCGCGGCGAAAACCAGCGTCTGCGGCGAGGTCAGTTCGCCGCGCGGCAGCGGCCGGGCCCGGGTGCGGGCCATCACCGCGTCGATTTTCTGCTCGACCAGGCAATTGATGGCGGCCGCGGCACCGGCGACGAGCGCGATGCCCAGCGTGCCGTAGATTACCGCCGACAGCGGCGGCAGCCCCGGCGTAGCCAGGAACATGCCGATCACCGCAGTGAATACGATAAGCGACACCACGCGCGGCTTGGTCAGCGCGAAGAACTGGCGCCATCGATTTTGCGAAAGAGCGAGCGTGGTCATCGGTAGTGCGGTTCTGCACGGCGGGTACCGTGCAAGCCGGCGCGAATCTGACAACTGGGAAGGTTCGATTTTACCACCTCGGCTAACCGATCTGCGAGGTGCGAAGCAGGCGCCCGAGATCGGCGGCGAGCCGCTTGATGTCGGGATCGGCGCCGTAGCGCAGGACCAGATTTCCGCGTGGGTCCAGGAGCAATATGGTCGGCGCGCCGCTCGCGTCGAGCGGCAGCCGTGCGAGGTCCAGGGGCGCCGCATTTCCAATCACGAGTCCCGGCTGCGAATCTCTCAACTCGGACACCGGCGCTGGCGCCCCTGCCGGCCGTAGCCACGCCCGCACCACGCGATCCTGTTCACGCCCCTGGATCGTGCGCGCCTGGCGCGTGGCGTAGAGCGCGCGGCGACAGGCGTCGTTGCAATCGGCGCCGGTCACGACCAGCAGTACCCAGTGGCCGCGCAGTTCGGTCAACGCGAACGCGCTGCCATCCGCTCGCGTGCCCGGAACCTCCGGCGCGGGACCCGGGGTGAGCAGCTCGCCATAGTTGACCCTGCGGTCCGGGACAAACCAGTAGTAAGTCACGTAGGACGCCACGACCGGGGCGAGCGCGACCAGCGCCAGCAGCAAAAGCGTGCGACGACCCTTGCGGCTCGTTCCGGTCTCATTCATCGCGGGGATCTCGATCGCGCCAGTTGAGCCCGAGCCAAAACATGCAACCCAAAAACCCGAACGCATACCACTGCACCATGTAGCTTCGATGCTGCTCGATCCCGAAGTCCGGCGCGGGCCAGTCGCGGACGAGGCCATCGCCTGCGCCGTCCGTCTGCTCGACGATGAAAGGCAGCAACGGCAGCCTGCTGGCCGCGGCGATGCGTGCAATGTCCAGGTTCTGCCAGACCGGGCGCGCAGCGGGGTCGCCACCATCGGCGCGCAGTTCGAGGTACCGCGCCGGCGGGATATTGATGCGACCTTCGACGGTCACCGCCCCGGCCGGGGCCGGCGCCTTCGGCAATTCCGAACGGCGGGCACCGGCTCCAACCCATCCGCGGTCGACCAGTACGTACGGTCCCCCTGCCAAGCGCAGCGGCGTGACGACGTGATACCCGGGCTGGCCCGCATGTATCTTATTGTCGATCAGCACCTGCGCGCGCGCGTCGAATTCGCCGGAAACGCGCACGCGGCGAAAGCGCAGCGCCGCCGCGTCGGTCGGTGCGCTGGCTGTCGCGGCGAGGAGGGACATGGGCGGCTCGCGTGCCGCGAGTTCGTATTGCGCGCGCAGCGCCTGTTTTTCTTCGGCGCGGTGCCGCTGCCAATTGCCCAGCGTCACCGTAGCGGCAACCAGGACGATCAATCCCAGCGTCGGCCACAACGTCGGACGAAATTGCTTACGCGCGAGGAAAGTGGCGACGAGGTTGCGCATCACCCTGCTAGACTGACACATCCGCAACCCGTGCGTCCGTCGCGGACCACCGACTGCTTCGAGCCTGCATTGATCAAGTTCATCGTCATCGCTGCCTTGTTGCTGATCGTCGCCAGTCTGGGGACCGCGCTGTATTACCTGTACCACGACCGCGGCAAGGGTACGCGCATGGTCAAGGCATTGGCGATTCGCGTCGCGCTGTCGGCGAGCCTGATCGTGTTCCTCGTCGTCAGCTACAAGCTCGGCTGGATCGGCGAACACGGCTTGCGCTGAGTCCGCTCCCGAGATGAAAAAGCCGCACGGTTCCCCGTGCGGCTTCTTTCTCGCAAGCCGGTCTTGCTACATCCAGTAAACGAGGATGAACAGCAATAGCCAGACGACGTCGACGAAGTGCCAGTACCAGGCGGCGGCCTCGAAGGCGAAGTGATGCTGCGCGTCGAAATGACCCCGGAAGATCCTTAGCAGCATGACCGTCAGCATGATCGCGCCGATCGTCACGTGGAAACCGTGGAACCCCGTCAGCATGAAAAACGTCGAGCCGTAGACACCGCTAGACAGCTTCAAGTTGAGTTCGCTGTAGGCGTGCGTGTACTCGTAGGCCTGGAAACCCAGGAACGTGAAGCCAAGGACGATCGTGATGAACAGCCAGAACTTGAGCGCTCCGCGGTGGCCCGCCTTGAGCGCGTGATGGGCGATCGTCAGCGTGCCGCCCGAACTCACCAGCAGAATGGTATTGAGCAGCGGAATGCCGATTGCGCCCATCGGCGTGAAGGCATCGGCGATGTACGGGCCGCTGGTCGGCCACATCGACGTGTAATTCGGCCACAGCAGCTTGTTCTCCATGTCGCCGAGCCATGGCACGGACATGTTACGGATGTAGAACAGCGCGCCGAAGAACGCCGCGAAGAACATCACTTCCGAGAAGATGAACCAGCTCATCCCCCAGCGGAACGACAGGTCGACTTTCTTGTTGTACAGGTGCCGGCCCGACTCGTCGATCACGCGACCGAACCAGCCGAACATCATGGTTACCAGTACCGCGAAGCCGACGAGCACCAGCCATGGACCCATCGCGTAGGAATTGAACCAGCTCGCGGCGCCCACGGCCATCAGCAACAGCGCGCACGAGCCGGTGATCGGCCAGTGCGAGGGCTGCGGCACGTAGTAGTACGGTTCGCCTTCGTGTGCGGTGCTCATGCTCTGCTCCTCGTCTCGCCTGTCATGTCCTGCCTGCGGGGTCGCGCGCCTGTGTAAGGTTGCCTTCGACTTCGAAAAAAGTATACGACAGCGTGATCGTCGTGACGTCCGCGGGCAGGCGCGAATCGATCACGAACACCACCGGCATCTGCCGCTTTTCGTGCGGTGCGAACGACTGCTTGGTGAAACAGAAGCATTCGAGCTTCTTGAAATAGTCGCCGGCGAGCCGCGGGCCGTAGCTGGGCACGGCCTGGCCGGTCATCGGCCGATCGCTCGTGTTCTCAATCTCATACACCACTTGCGTCAATTCGCCCGGATGCACGTTGACGATTCGCGTCAGCGGGCGGAACTGCCACGGCAGCTTGTTCAGGTTGGCGTCGAGCTCGACGCGCACCGTGCGGGCAGCGTCGACCTGCGAGTTGGTCACCGTATCCGGAACCGCGATGTCGCGCAGGCCCGTCGCCTTGCAGATCTGCTCGTAGAACGGCACCAGCGCATAGCCGAACCCGAACATCATGACCACGACCAGCGCGAGCTTCCCCACGAGCACGCGATTCGCGCGTCGCGTATCGTCCGGCCTGCCGCCGTTCGGATCCGGTTTTGCCTGCGTGTTCGTCCGTGCGCTCATTTTGCGCAGCTATTTGCGTAAATTCCGGCCGATGGCGACCAGCAGGAAACCGATCACGCCAAAGCCCAGCACGCTCATGCCCACGACCGGCTCGCCTGACAACTGCGCGTAGATGATGCCGCCGAAGAACACCAGCGCGATCGACGTCAGGATCAGCGCCGTGCGCACGCTGGCCTGCCGCCTGGTCGCGCCATCGGTCCCCGGTGTCGTCATCTCGGATTTCATGCGCTGTCGCAGCCTACGCGATGTGGGGTGGCGTCTCGAAGGTGTGATACGGCACGGGGGACGGCAGCGTCCACTCGAGCGTGTCCGCGCCCTCCCACGGTTTGGCGGGCGCGGGCTTGCCGTCGCGGATGCAGTTCAGCACGACATAGAGGAACAACAGCTGCGACAGCCCGAAACCGAACGCTCCCACCGTCGCGACCTGGTTGAAATCGGTGAATTGCGTCGCGTAGTCGGGCACGCGGCGCGGCATCCCGGCCAGACCGAGGAAGTGCATCGGAAAGAACGTGATGTTGAAAAAGATCATCGACAGCCAGAAGTGCCACTTGCCGAGCGGCTCGTTGTACATCCGACCACACCACTTCGGCAGCCAGTAATAGACGCCGCCGAAGAATGCGAACAGCGACCCGGCCACCAGCACGTAGTGGAAGTGCGCGACTACGTAGTAGGTGTCCTGGAGCTGGATGTCGACCGGGGTGATGGCGAGCACCAGGCCGGTGAATCCGCCCATCGTGAACAGGAAAACGAAGCCGATGGCGAACAGCATCGGCGTCTCGAAGGTCATCGAGCCGCGCCACATCGTCGCCAGCCAGTTGAATACCTTCACGCCCGTCGGTACCGCGATCAGCATCGTCGCGTACATGAAGAACAGCTGCCCCGCTGCCGGCATGCCGACGGTGAACATGTGATGCGCCCACACGATGAACGACAGGATCGCGATCGAGGAAGTCGCGTAGACCATCGAGGCATAGCCGAACAGCGGCTTGCGCGCGAACGCAGGGATGATCGTCGACACGATCCCGAACGACGGCAGGATCATGATGTAGACCTCGGGATGGCCGAAGAACCAGAAGATGTGCTGGAACATCACCGGGTCGCCGCCGCCGGCGGCGTTGAAGAAGCTGGTGCCGAAATGGCGGTCGGTGAGCAGCATCGTCACCGCCCCGGCCAGTACCGGCATCACCGCGATCAGCAGATACGCTGTGATCAGCCACGTCCACACGAACAGCGGCATCTTCATCAGCGTCATGCCCGGCGCACGCAGGTTCAGGATCGTGGTGATGATGTTGATCGAACCCATGATCGACGACGCGCCCATGATGTGGACGGCGAAGATCGTCAGGTCCATGCCCATGCCGGCTTCGATCGACAACGGCGCGTAAAGGGTCCACCCTCCTGCCGCAGCGCCGCCTGGCACGAAGAACGAACCGATCAGCAGCGATGCCGCGAACGGTAACAGCCAGAAGCTCCAGTTGTTCATCCGCGCGAATGCCATGTCAGGCGCGCCGATCATCAGCGGCACCTGCCAGTTGGCGAAGCCGACTGCCGCCGGCATGATCGCGCCGAAAATCATGATCAGGCCATGCAGCGTCGTGAGCGAATTGAAGAATTCGGGCTCGACGATCTGCAATCCAGGCTGGAACAGTTCGGTGCGGATCGTCAGCGCCAGGCAGCCGCCCGCAATGAACATGATGAACGAGAACCACAGGTAAAGCGTGCCGATGTCCTTGTGGTTGGTCGTCGTGATCCAGCGCATCAGCCCGCCGGGGTAATGCGCGTGATCGTCATGCGCATGGTCGTGACCTGCGGCGTGATCGTGCGGAATGCTGCTCATGGGTCAGTGCTCCTCAAGTCGGCGCGGCGCTATTTCTTGGCGGCCGCGACCTGCGATGGCTGGACCGCATCGCCAACGTGGTTACCCCACGCGTTGCGCTCGTAGGTCACGACAGCGGCGATATCGGTATTCGAAAGCGTGTTCTTCCACGGCACCATCGCCGTCGGTTGTCCGTTCTTGACCGCCCCGTTGAGCACGATGTCGAGGTGCGTGGCGACCGGACCCAGCGCGACCTTCGAGCCGTCGAGCGGAGGAAACGCCGGTGGTACGCCTTTCCCGTTCGCCTGGTGACAGGCGACGCAGTTCGCGGCGTAGACCTTCTCGCCGCGCGCGACCAGGTCCTTCATGTCCCAGACCTTGTTCGGATCCTCGGCGCCGGCTGCAGCTTTCTTCTTCTGGACTTCCACCCACTGCGCGTAGGCTTCCGGCGTCTTCACTTCGACGACGACCGGCATGAAGCCGTGCTCCTTGCCGCATAGTTCCGCGCACTGGCCACGGTAGATGCCCGGGGTGTCGGCCGTGAACCAGCTGTCGCGCACGAACCCAGGGATCGCGTCCTGCTTCACGCCGAATGCCGGCACCCACCACGAGTGGATCACGTCGCCGGCTGTGATCAGCACGCGCACCTTCTTGCCGGTGGGCACGACCATCGGCTCATCGACGTCGAGCAGGTAGTAGTCGCCCTTGGGCTCCTGGTTGCGAATTTGCGTGTTGGGCGTCGCCAGGTTGCTGACGAAAGAGAAACCGTGGTCGAGGTAATCGTATTGCCATTTCCACTGGAAGCCGGTGACCTTGACGGTGATGTCCGGCGTCGACGTGTCCTTCATGGCCAGAATCGTCTTGGTCGCCGGGAACGCCATCGCCAGCAGGATCAGGAACGGGATGACGGTCCAGATCACCTCGACCGTCGTGTTCTCGTGGAACTGCGCGGCCTTGTGTCCCTTGGACTTGCGGTGCGCGAAGATCGAATAGAACATCACCGAGAACACTGCGACGAAGATTAGCGCGCAGATGCCGGTGATGAGAAGGTGCAGGTCGAATATCTGCGATGCGATCGGCGTGACCGGCGGCTGCAGGTTGATTTCCCGCGCCGCGAACGCCGCCCCCGGCGCCAGCAGCGTCGATATTGCGAGCACTCGCTGTCCGCGTTGGCCCGTCCGCGCTCCGTTTTTGTGGCAAACCATGCTTTCCCCGATAACGTCGATGTTCTGCTAGCGTGCTGCCAGTGCGCGGCGCAAGTTCTTCTCGACAACATTACGTTCCGCTGCCGACAAGTCGTCGCCAACGGGCACGCGCTTCCCGGCCGAACAAATTGCCAGCCGCCGCAGGCGGCCTGAGTGCCCGCGATCCGCCTCCAGGCGGGTCCAGCAGCGGTTGAATTCATGGCGGCTCACCACGCCACCACGCTTGCACTCGATGACCACCCGGTCGCCATCCACGCGAAGGCGTTCCCAGTCCCCTGCGTGCCGGCCGATCCAGGAAAAGGCCAGGAAGAGCACGACCATTTCCAGCATCGAGTACGGCAGCACCAGCCACGCCCCGAACGCCGCAAACGTCAGCGCCAGGCCCACGGAAAACGCGCACAGTGCGGCAAAGACTCGCCGGCGACCACGTGCGCCGAGCGAATCGTGGCGCTGCGAACTAACGCAATAGTGGGTTTCGACAGGAATGGATTGCACGGCGCGCCAAATGTGGGTCACGGGGCGACCGCTCACGGCCCCTTCCTGAGGCACCATAGCCGCCTCGGACAGGGTCCGCGGCCGCGCCACGGCATCTCGTCGATATGTCCCGTATAAAATCCGTGAAATCTTAGCACGGAATGCTGCGCCGCGAAACGCCGCGCGCATACGGACGGCACTGGCGGCTACGGTCGCCGGCGCTGCTCGAAGCGCACGATGGCGCGTCCGTCCGGAGCGACGCGCGGCGATGGTTTCCATGCATGGCCGTAGATGACTTCGAACGACGCGGGAAGACGCGCTTCGCGGCGAAAGGCTTCGAACGCGTCCTGCATACGGCGCCACCGCACGCGCCCCGTCAGTCCGCGCGGCCGGCCTGCGGTCGTGTTGCGCGTGCCCATCGCCTTGAGCTCGCGCAGGAGCGCGTCGGCGTCGGCATAGGTCAGCGTCAGCACTTCCATGTCCATCACCGGATCGGCGAAGCCGGATTCGACCAGCATGTCGCCGAGATCGTGCATGTCGACAAAGCGGTTGACATGGGTCGCGGTGTCGACAGTTGCAAATGCGGAGCGCAATTCGCGCAGCGTGTCGGGACCGAGGGTGGTAAATGACAGGAGGCCTCCTACGGCGAGCACGCGATGGAACTCGGCGAAGGCCAGCAGCGGTGTCTCCACCCATTGCAGCGCCAGGTTGCTCCACACCAGATCGACGCACCCGGCCGAGAGCGGCAGCCGATCGACGTCGCCACACACGATGTCCGGGGATACCGGCGCGGGAGCCGCGCGCGAACCCAGCAGACGCGCCAGCAACGACGGTTCGTCGGCAGCGGGGGTCGCTCGCTGGCGCGCCCGTTGCGCCATGCCGAAGGCGAAGTCGAGCCCGACCAGCCTTGCTGCGGGATAGCGCGTGTGCAGTTCGCCGAGCGCCTCTCCGGTGCCGCAGCCCGCGTCGAGAATCGCGCCGGGCGCCAACCTGATGATGCCGAGACGCTCGGCCATCCGCGCGCCGACTTCCCGCTGCAGCACCGCGGCAGCGTCGTAGGTACCAGCCGCACGCTCGAACGCGCGGCGCACGCTATTCACGCCCGGGGCACACCCACGATTCAGTTGCCCGCGGCGGTGGGCCGCAGCCCGAGCCGTTCGAGCAGTGCGCGGTCCGCCGCGACATCGGGATTGCCGGTTGTGAGCAGCTTTTCGCCGTAGAAAATCGAATTGGCGCCCGCGTAAAAGCACAACGCCTGGATACCGTCATCCATGTCCTGACGCCCCGCGGAAAGCCGAACCATTGCCCTGGGCATGGTAATCCGTGCGGCGGCGATCGTGCGCACGAATTCCAGCGGGTCCAGCGGCGCTGTGCCGAACAGCGGCGTGCCTTCGACCTGCACCAGGTTGTTGATCGGCACGGACTCCGGGTACGGCTTCAGATTGGCGAGCTGCGCGATCAGGCCGGCTCGGGCCTTGCGCGATTCGCCCATGCCCACGATGCCGCCGCAGCACACGCTGATCCCGGCAACTCGAACGCGATCGAGCGTGTCGAGGCGATCGCTGTACGCGCGGGTGCCGACGATCTCGCCGTAGAATTCCGGCGCGGTATCGAGATTGTGGTTGTAGTAATCGAGGCCCGCGGCCTTGAGCCGCTCGGCCTGTCCGGGCTTGAGCATGCCGAGCGTCGCGCAGGTCTCGAGCTGCAGCGCCTTGACTTCGCGCACCATGGCCAGCACCGGCTCGAGGTCGCGGTCCCTCGGTCCGCGCCATGCGGCGCCCATGCAGAACCGGGTCGCACCGGCTGCTTTTGCTGCCGCCGCCGCAGCGACGACTTCGTCCAGCGCTAGCATCGCTTCGTTGTCGACCCCGGTGTGATAGCGCGCGGCTTGCGGACAGTAACCGCAATCCTCCGGACAGCCGCCGGTCTTGATCGAAAGCAACGTCGACAACTGCACGGTGTTGGGGTCGTGGTGCGCGCGATGCGTCGTGTGCGCGCGATGCAGCAGATCGTTGAGCGGCAACGCGAGCAACGCGTCGACCGCCGCCACGCTCCATCGAAGTGGAGGGTGCGGCGCGGCTTCGTTGTCGGTGACGGTGATGGAATGCACGGAGGAATGACGGAGCGTTAGACTAGCGGGCAGTGTCGGGGAGGGACCCTGCGATGTCAAATTTCCTGGTCACCGCATTTGACAGCGTGCGCCGGAGCGCGCTCGACGCAGCGCGGCTCGCACTGCCGCAACGCTGCGAGTTGTGCGCCGGACATTCGGGCGCCGACCTGGTGTGCGCGGCGTGCATGCGCGAGCTGCCGCGAATCGAGCACGCCTGTCCGGTCTGCGCCATGCCCCGATCGGGCGGCGTCAGTTGCGGTAGTTGCCTGGCGCATGCGCCGCCCTTCGACGCCACCACTGCGGCGTATGCCTATGCCTTCCCCGTGGACCGTCTCATCCAGGCGTTCAAGTACCAGGGGCGGCTCGCGCTTGCCGCGTGGTGCGCGGACGCAGTCGTCGCTGCGCGCAGGCGAGTCCCGCTGCCCGCGCCGGCCCATGTCGTCGCCATGCCGCTCGCCGCGCAGCGACAGCGCGAGCGCGGATTCAACCAGGCGGCGGAAGTCGCGCGCGCGGTCGCGGCGCGGATCGGTGCGACCCTGCTGGAACGCGGCATCGCCCGCACCCGCGCGACGGCGCCGCAGGCCGCGCTGCCCTGGTCGGAGCGCGCGACGAACATGCGCGGCGCGTTCGCCTGCACCGCCGAACTTACCGGACTGGCCGTCGCCGTGGTCGACGACGTCATGACCACGGGCGCCACGCTGGCCGAGTTCGCGCGCACGCTCAAGGCGGCGGGCGCGACACGGGTCGAGAACTGGGTGGTCGCGCGCACGCCGCCTTCGCGCTGACCGCGGGGCCAAGGCAGGGATACCCGAATGGTCGCCATCGTGCTGGTGCATCCCGAGATCCCGCCGAATACGGGCAACGTGATCCGGCTCGCAGCGAATGCCGGGGCCGATCTCCACCTGGTCGAGCCGCTGGGATTCCGGCTCGACGACCGCGAACTGAAGCGCGCCGGCCTCGACTACCACGAGTACACGCGGCTGTCCGTGCACCGCGACTGGCTCGCCTGTCGCGCCGTGCTCGATACTCCGCGCGCGCGCCGCTGGCTCGCGCTGACGACGCAAGCCACGCGTTCGCTCTACGCCTGCGAGCTGCAGCCCGACGACGTGCTGGTGTTCGGCTGCGAGACCGCGGGATTGCCGGCACCGATACTCGACGAGTTCGACCGGGAAGCGCGATTGCGCATTCCCATGCTGCCGGCCATGCGCAGCATCAACCTCTCGAACGCCGTCGCCATCGCCGTATACGAGGCCTGGCGACAGGCAAAGTTCAGGGGAGCGGTGTAGCGTTCACCGGCCGGCAAGCCGACCGAACGTCGCCGTCAATCGAATTCGCGGCTCGGTTCGCGTGCGAGCAGCGCGGCAACGGCGCGCCTTGGCGAAAGATTTTCATACAGCACGCGATAGACCGCCGTTGCGATCGGCATCTCGATTTCGAACGACACGCAAAGCGCGTGCACCGCCTTGGCTGCGGCGACGCCTTCGGCGACGTGCCCAATCCTCGCGAGCACTTCGGCCAGCGCTTCGCCATGCGCCAGGCCAAGTCCGACGCGACGATTCCGCGACAGGTCCCCGGTGCACGTCAGCACCAGGTCGCCCAGTCCGGCCAGGCCCATGAGTGTTTCACGCCTGCCGCCCAGGGCCGTCGAAAGCCGTCCGGTTTCCGCCAAACCGCGGGTGATCAGCGCGGCGCGGGCGTTGTGGCCAAAGCCGAGACCATCGCTGGCGCCCGCAGCGATGGCAAGCACGTTCTTGACGGCGCCGCCGACTTCGACCCCGGTCATGTCGTCGCTGACATACGCGCGCAGCGAATCGCCGCGCAAGCGACGGGCGAGGCGCTCGGCAAACGCGGCGTCAGTCGCAGCAACGCTTACAGCCGTCGGCCTGCCGAGGGCAACCTCTTCGGCGAAGCTGGGTCCGGATATGACCGCGACCGGCGCCGGCCACAGCGGCGCGACGACGCGGTGCGCCAGCGCGACGCCGCCGGGGGCGGTCGCATCCGGTACAAAGCCTTTGCCGAGCCACGCCAACGGCGCGCGTGCGCACTCACGAATCGTGTGCACGACGTCGAGCAGTCCCGCGATCGGCGTGGCGATGATCACCATCGTCGCCTCAGTTGCCGCAACGACCGGATCGGTGGCGATCGAAATGCGCTCCGGAAGACTCACCCCCGGCAGATAGCGCGCGTTCTCGCGCGACGCCCGCATGCTCTGCGCCTGGCCCGGGTCGCGCGCCCAAAGTGCGATGACCGGGGGCGCCGGCGTCCGTGCCAGGTGTACCGCGAGCGCGGTGCCCCACGCGCCGGCACCCAGAATGGCGATGGACTCGGTCAATGGACCGCCGATGTCTATCCGCGCGCCTTAAGGGTCACGACGCGTCGGCGACGCGCGATCCCGGCAAGCTGCTATACACCCCAGACCTGCGCGATGCGCACGTACCCGATCTGGCCATCGCGGTGTCGAACCTTGACCCAGCCTGGCGTCGAACTGGCATACGAAGGGTCTGCAATCTCGAGCAGTACGTTCTGCTCGGCCTTGAACACGAGCGGCGCGGAATCGACCGGCTGGACCAGGATTTCGGCGACGGGGGCGCGCACGACCAGCATCCGCTTGTCGCCGACCACCCGTTTCTCGACCCAGGCGATGGTGCCGCCGACGTCGCGAACCTTCATCCAGCCTTCTACATTGACGATCGACTCGAGCGGAATGTCGCGACCAAGCACGAACAGCGGTCGCGCCTTGACGGAGGGCGCGTCGTACATCACCGCGACATCGGTCGTCGCGTGAAACTCCGCCGCCGACGCGCCGCCGCCCAGCGCGAACAGCGCGGCGAGGCATGCGGTACGGCGCATGGAATTTCTCAGCTCGGGACCGGCGACGCCGCCGGCTGCTGCTGCAGATTGGCGAGCTGCTGCTGGTACAGCATCTCGAAATTGATCGGATCCAGATGCACCGGCGGAAAACCAGCGCGCGTGATCGCGTCGGCGATGGTCTCGCGCACATACGGAAACAGCACGTTCGGGCAGTGGATGCCCATGATCGGCTGCATGTCTGCCATGGGGATGCCCTGGACGCGGAACAGGCCGGCCTGCGCCGCCTCGACCAGGAAAAGCGTCTTGTCGCCGGCTTTTGCCGTCACGGTGATCGTAAGTACGCACTCGAACACGTTCTCGTCGATCTGCTCGCCCCGCGTGCGCAAGCCGACTTCGACGTTCGGCGCCACCGTCGAGAGAAAGGACTGCGGCGCGCCCGGATTTTCCAGCGAGAGATCCTTGACGTAGATCTTCTCGATGGCGAGTGTGGGGGCGGTCTGGGCTACTGGGTCGGCCATGCGTGTTCTCGATGAGTCGGCAAAGCGTTGAATTATAGCGCACCGGCAGGTACCGGCCGCGCTGCCGGGCAGACAGCCTAGTCCGCGCTGCCCTCGAGCAAAGGCTGGAGCTTGCCGGCGCGGTCGAGCACGACCAGATCGTCGTAGCCGCCGACGTGCACGCCGCCGATGTAGATTTGCGGTACCGTGCGCCTGCCGGTCTTTTGCATCATTTCCGCCCGCCGCGCGGGTTCCAGGTCGACGCGCACCTTCGCGATGTCCGCCACACCTTTGGCACGGAGCAACTGCTCGGCCCGAACGCAGTACGGACAGATTGCAGTCGAGTACATCATCACGTCGCTCATCCCTTTTCGAGCGGCATACCCGCCTCCGACCATGCGCGGAGCCCGCCCTGAAGCGTGAACACGTCGGTGAAGCCGAGCTTGGCCAGAGCCGACGCCGCCATACGGCTGCTATTGCCGCGATCGCAGTAGGCAATGATGGGCCGCCCGATGAACTTCGCGAGCTCCTGACCACGCGTCGCGAGCTGCGCCAGCGGAATGTGCAGCGCATTCGGCAGGCGGCCGGCCGCAAACTCGTTCTGCTCGCGCAAGTCGAGGACCACCGCGTTCTGGCGATTGATCAGCTGCGTTGCCGCAGCCGCACCCACTTCGCGGGTCCGCGACAAGCCACGCTGGAGAAAGGGCCACACAAGCATCGCGCCCGAGACAACCAGCACCAGCACCAGCGGCCAGTTGGCGATGATGAACGGGATGGGTTGCGGATACATTGGGGAAGGGAACCGTGACTTTTGGAGAGGTCGAAATGATAGCGCAAGCCGCCCCGCTCGATTCGCGAACATGGAACAGGGCGCCGCCGCCGACGTAGCCCACAATCGCTTACTTGGGCAAGATGGAACTGACCGACGCCGCCGCGGTCCACTTCAACAGCGCCCGGGGGCACGCCGGACCCGTTCGACGGCACCAGCGTTTGCCGCCGGTCGGGGTAGGGCCGCCGCAGGGCAGAATACCCTCCTACGCCCCTGCGAAGGCAACCGGCAAACGGGCGTATACTGAGCAATTCCGAAGTTTCATCAGCGCGCGCGGTCGCTCCGGAAGGATCGCGCGGCGGCAAATGGCGAGGCGGACATGCGTGATGGTTGGAAAAAAGCAGGCTTGATCGGCTTGGGCGCGGTGCTCGGGCTGTTGCTCAGCCTGAACTTCTCTGCGCTGGCCGATCGCGAAGCCCGATTGCCCATACCCTACGAGGACTTGCAGCTGTTCTCCGCCGTGTTCGGGCGCATCAAGAGCGACTATGTCGAACCGGTGGCCGATGAAAAGCTGATCAAGGAGGCCATCAACGGGATGGTCCATGGGCTGGATCCGCATTCCGACTTCCTCGATGCCGACGCCTACAAAGAGTTGCAGATTTCGACTCAGGGCAAGTTCGGCGGGCTGGGCATCGAAGTTGGCGTGGAAGACGGCTTCATCAAGGTCGTCTCGCCGATCGAGGACACGCCCGCATTTCGCGCCGGCATCAAGGCTGGCGACTTGATCGTCAAGATCGACGAGACCGCCACCCGCGGCCTGCCGCTGTCCAGCGCGGTCGAGAAGATGCGTGGCAAGCCCGGCACGCAGATCGTGCTAACGGTTGCGCGCAAGGAAGTCGACCAGCCGCTGACCTTTACCCTGACGCGCGAAATCATCAATGTGCGCAGCGTACGGGCCAAGATGCTCGAACCCGGTTACGGTTATCTGCGCATCGTCCAGTTCCAGGAGCGTACCGGCGAGGACATGGCGAAGGCGCTGCGCGATTTGTACAAGCAGGGCGACCTCACCGGCCTAGTTCTCGATCTTCGCGGTGACCCGGGCGGATTGCTCAACGTTTCGGTCGGCGTCGCCGCTGCGTTCCTGCCGCAGGACGCGCTGGTCGTCTACACCGATGGACGGACGCCGGACGCGCGCATGCGCCTGTCGGCAACCAAGGGCGACTACCTGCGCGGTCGTGGCGAAGACTACCTCAAGGATTTGCCGGCATCGCTGAAAAAGGTACCGATGGTCGTGCTGGTCGACGGCGGTACCGCGTCGGCGTCGGAAATCGTCGCTGGCGCGCTGCAGGATCACAAGCGCGCCGTGGTGATGGGTGTACAGACCTTCGGCAAGGGCTCGGTGCAAACCATCCTGCCGCTCGGTCCGAACGCGGGGCTGAAACTCACCACCGCTCGCTACTACACGCCCAGCGGGCGTTCGATCCAGGCCAAGGGCATCGAGCCCGACGTCGCGGTGGACGACGGTCGTGAATCGCAGGCCCGGCTGCGCGAGGCTAACCTCGAGCATCACCTGGGTGACGGCAAATCGCCTTTGACCACTGCCAAGGCGGACCCGGCAGCGAAGCAGAAGCCGAAGGCTCCGGACGCCGACAAGACGCCGCCGAAGGACCCTGCCGAAGCCGCCTCGCGCCCGCGCCTGGAATACGGTTCGACCGACGACTTCCAGTTGAAGCAGGCGATGAACCAGTTGAAGGGGCTGCCGGTGATCGCATCGTCGAAGGCGGTCGCGGCGCAGGCCAAGCCGCAATAGCCCGCGGCTCTCGTCGAACGAAAACGCCCGGTTCGCCCGGGCGTTTTTCCTTGGCTCCCGGGATCGAATGGACGACACGCAACTCCTCCGTTACAGCCGGCACATCCTGTTGCCCGAGTTCGGCGTCGACGCGCAGTCGCGTTTCGCCGGCGCGCACGCGCTGATCGTCGGCGTCGGCGGGCTTGGCAATCCCGCGGCGCAATTCCTGGCTGCCGCCGGCGTCGGTACCTTGACCCTGGTCGACGCCGATCGCGTCGATCTCACCAATCTGCAGCGCCAGATCCTGTTCGATACCACGTCGATCGGCCGCAACAAGGTCGACGCGGCGGGGCAACGCATCGCAGCGGTCAATCCGGAGGTGCGCGTGGCAACCGTCGCGGTCCGGGTGGGCGATGCCGAACTGGCGCCGCTTGCCGCCGCTGCCGATGTGATCATCGATTGCTCGGACAACTTCGCGACGCGGCACGCGGTGAATCGTGCCAGCGTGGCCGCAGGCAAGCCGCTCGTTTCGGGCGCGGCGATCCGCTTCGACGGGCAGCTCGCGGTATTCGACCCGCGCGATGCGACGAGCCCCTGCTATCACTGCCTGTTCGGCGAAGGCGAAGAGATCGAGGAAACGCGCTGCGCCACGATGGGTGTGTTCGCGCCGCTGGTCGGCATCGTCGGGGCCACCCAGGCGGCCGAGGCGCTCAAGCTGCTCGCGGGGGTCGGTCGCTCGCTGGTAGGACGCCTGCTGTTGCTCGACGCGTTGGACATGGAGTGGCGCGAGGTGCGCGTGCAGAAGGACCCGCACTGCGCGGTCTGCGCGCCGAAGCGCCCATGACGCAAGGCGCCGGTCTCGCTTCAGCACTACGCCGGTGTGCAGTCCTGGGATTCGTGCTGCTAGCGTGCGCCGGCGGCACCTGGTCGCCAATCGCACCCTGCCATGCGGCTGAGCCCGCTGCGGCGACCACCATGCGAGCGAACGACTGGACCGCAGTCAGAAAAGTCATCGCGGATCAGCGCAGCGCGCTCAAGGCGGGAGACGCCGCCAAGGCCTTCGGCTACGCATCACCCGCCATCCGCGGTCAGTTCGGCGACGCGGAACACTTCATCGCCATGGTGCGCACGGCCTACGCGGCGCTGCTCACGGCACGGTACGTCGAGTTTCTCGAAGGTGCCGTCATCGACGGGATCATCATCCAGCCGCTGCGCCTGATCGATGTCGACAATACGGTCCGCGTTGCGCTTTACACCATGGAAAGGCAGGCCAACGGAGCCTGGCGCATCAGCGGCTGCCAAATCGCGCCGTCGACGGTGCAGGCGTCCTAGGTTCTAAGGCGCCGAGTCGACGCGTTCGCGAACCATGCGCAGCATGGCCGCCTCGAACCGCGTCGTGTATGCCTTCATGTCGAAAAGCGCGCTGGCGTGCGCGGTCTCGCGCAATCGCGTCGACAATGCAGCGAGCCGGTCGCGATCGCGGGCAAGTGCCCGCGCGAGCGCGAAGTACGCATCATGCGAATCGGCAACGAGCTCCGGCATTCCGACCGCTCGCAGCTGTGACGCCGAGGCCCGCGATGCCATGCTGCGCCCGGCGAGCGTCACCACGGGCAGCCCCGCAAACAGCGCGTCGTTGACCGTCGTATGCGAGCCGAAAGGGTACGTGTCGAGGTACAGGTCGGCGAGCGGGAAGCGCGCGAGGTAGTCGGCGACAGGTTCCCGCGGCGCGAATACGAGTCGCTGCGCATCGATTTTTCGGCTCGAGGCTTCTGCGCGCAGATTGGCCGCGGCCTCGGCTTGCATGGGACGCAGCCACAGGACGGCGTCCTCAATCCCCGCGAGCAGCCGCATCCAGAGATCGAACATGTCGGGCAGGATCTTGTACGGCGCGGCCTGCGAAACCAGCACGAATGCATCCGCCGGCAAGCCGTACTGCGCCCTGGTCGATGCCGATGCACCGATCGTCCGCGTCGAGTCGCTCGGGATATAGCAATCGCCGACATCGACGACTTGCTCGAGAAACGACGGGCGCGCGGTTGCGGCAATCGACGTCGCGTCGCCGATCACGTAATCGTAGTACGACGCGCCGAGCGTTCCGGCATAACCGAGATAGTTGACTTGCACCGGCGCCGGACGCGCCGCGAATACTTCCGGGCGCGCGAATTCGGTGTGCCCGGTCAGATCGAACAGCAGCGCGACCCGGTCGGCGCGAATGCGCGCCGCGGCATCGGTGGCCGCCATGCCGCCGAGCTCCGCAAACGTATCGACCGCAGCCGCGACACGTGCGCGCGTTGCATCGCGAGTGCTGGAGTCGAGTTCGTACGCGAAGGTTTCGAAGCGAGTCCGATCGAGGCGCTCCAGCAGTCCGATGAGCAGCCGCGGAACCGGATGGTCGTGAAACGCGGACGCGGCAAAACCGACCCGCAGACGCCCGGTCCCGGCCGGCATCGATCGAGGTATTGCCGCCCGCCTCCACCGATGGCGGCCACGAGAAGCTCTTGGCCGCCGCGAGCTGCAGCGCCGGGTCGTCGCAGATCGACATGAACGCGAATGGCGGCACCGCCTGACCCGGCCCGCCAGGGGCCGCCACGGCGTCGACAATGGCGTCGCGGTTGCGCTCGAAATCGACCCAGTCGGCGAACTGCAACTGGAGATCCACACACTGCGCCGCCACCTGCAATCGCGCCGGATCGAGTGCACGCGCGCGCAGCAACAGCGGTCGTGCCTCGGCATGCCTGCGCTTTTCGGCAAGCATGAATCCCAGGTTCGCCAGAATCTGCGGCGAGTCCGGCGCCAGCGCCAGCGCACGGCGGAAACTCGCCTCGGCGCCTGGATCGCGTACAGCTTTCTGGCAGACCGCGCAGTTGTTCCAGACCTCCGCCGGCGCATCCGGTGCGACCTCGACCAGCCGATTGTAGGGAACCAGCGCCTCCGGGTGGCGACCCTGCATGAACAGCAGATGGGCAAGGTTGGCCAGCGCTGTGATTTCGTCCGGCCGCCGCTGCAGAACGTCGCGGTAGCAACGCTCTGCCCGCGCCTGATCGCCGCTGCGGTCGAGCTGGGCGCCGAGGTTGACGAGCAGCCCGGGGTGCCCGGGGAAAATCTGCAACGCGCGCTCGAACACTGCGACGGCGACGGATGGCGCATCTCGTTCAGCCAGAAGATTGCCGAGATCGAACAGCGCCTCGCCGTGACGCGCCTCGAGATTCTTCGCCAGCGCCTGCTCGACGAAGGCAACGGCCGCTGCCGGCGTGCCTGCCGCCAGCGCGCGGCGCGCTTGCTTCAGGAGCGTGTCGGCGCTGGCCATCGTCGGGCCGGATTTCTGCGGACCAGGCGAGCGGGTCGGTTCAGGAGAACAGGTACTTTCGCTGCGCCTCCCAGCCTTCCTGCGGCAGGCGCTTGAAACCGCTCTTGGCGAAGAGCATCCATCGCCCGACGACGAAGGCGAGCAGGACGTTGGCGTCGGCAGTCGCGTCGCCCGTCCAGTTCCCCCCGGCGTGCGCGATTTTCAGCGCCTGGCGCAGCGCCGCTTCAACGCGATCGTAGAGCTGGTTCATGCGCGCCTGCAGGCGCTCGTCCTCGTTGACCAGCGCATCGCCGATCAGTACGCGCGTCATGCCCGGATTCTTTTCGGCGAATCCGAGCAGCACCGCGACGATCTGCGTCGCCTGCGCGACGCCGTCGGTCGTATCCGTCGTGATGCGATTGACGAGCGAGAACAGCGTCGTCTCGATGAATTCGATCAGCCCCTCGAACATCTGCGCCTTGCTGGCGAAATGGCGGTAGAGCGCCGCTTCCGAGACTTGCAGCCTTGCCGCCAGCGCCGCAGTGGTGATCTTCTCGCCGCGCGGCGTCTCGAGCATCGACGCCAGCGTCTGCAGGATCTGTAACCGTCGCTCGCCGGGTTTGATCGCCATCATGCCCCCTGACAAATCGTTCGGGCGCCGAATGTCGGGCTCCGGGCAAGGCACCCCGCTCGCTCGACCTTCAACGCCACCCGCCCAACGCCTGAAACCAGACGCAGAACGTCCTAGTCCGCCTTGATCATCGTGCCGACCCCTTCGTTGGTCAGCACCTCCAGCAGCAGTGCGTGTTCGACACGGCCGTCGATGATGTGCGAACTCTTCACGCCGTTCTTCACCGCATCGAGCGCGGAACCGATTTTCGGCAGCATACCGCCGTGAATCGTCCCGTCCGCAAACAGCGCCTCGATCTCGCTTGCCGTCAGCCCGGTCAGCAAGGTTCCGTTCTTGTCGAGTACGCCGGTCGTATTCGTCATCAGCACCAGTTTCTCGGCGTTCAGCGTCTCTGCGAGCTTGCCGGCGACGAGGTCCGCATTGATGTTGTACGCCTCGCCGTCGGTACCGACGCCGATCGGCGCGATGACCGGGATGAAGTCGCGCGAATCGAGCAGGTTGATCAGTTCGGGGTCGATCTTCTCGATTTCTCCCACCAGGCCGATGTCGACCATGTCGCCCTGGGTGGTGTCGCTCTTGAGCAGCATCTTGCGCGCGTGAATGAACGCGCCGTCCTGCCCGGTCAGGCCGACCGCGCGTCCGCCATACTGGTTGATCAGTCCGACGATTTCCTGGTTGAGTTCGCCCAACACCATCTCGACGACGTTCATCACCTTTTCGTCGGTCACGCGCATGCCCTGCCGGAATTCGCTCGGAATGCCCATCGTCTTGAGCAGGTCACCGATCTGCGGTCCGCCTCCATGCACGATGACGGGGTTCATGCCGACCAGCTTCAGCATCACGACGTCGCGCGCAAATCCCGCCTTCAACTGCGGCTCGGTCATGGCGTTGCCGCCGTACTTGATGACGATCGCCTTGTCGTGAAAGCGCTGGATGTACGGCAACGCCTCCGCGAGTATCTGCGCTTTGAGGGAGGAGGAGGCGACCTCAGTGGACATGGGCTGGCATCAGCTCGGCGTTCGCGGCGATTGTACCCGAACGCGCGTGCACGCAATACGCACGCCGCTTCGTTGACAAGTAAGTCCTGACTGGCATCGATCGGGGCGGTTTGTATCAGACAGGGCATTTTGCTATCGTCAGGGCATGTTCAACCCGCTGCAGGACCCTGTCGACACCGCCGTGGTCCGCCGCGTGTTGGTCACCAAGCTGCGCCACCATGGCGACGTCCTGCTTGCCTCCCCGGTGTTCACGGTGCTCAAGCACGCCATACCTGCCGCCGAAATCGACGCGCTCGTCTATCGCGAAACCGCACCCATGCTCGAAGGTCACCCCGCGATCGCCGAGCTGCATACCATCGACCGCGAATGGAAGCGCCAGGGCTGGCTCGCGCAGGCATCCGCGGAACGAAGGCTCATGCGCGGCCTGGCGGCCCGCCGCTACGATCTGATCGTGCACCTGACCGAGCATCCGCGCGGCGCGTGGCTCGCCCGCCTGCTCAAGCCGCGTTACTCGGTGGCCCGGCATCTGGACGGCGCGCACTGGCTCTGGCGCAAGAGTTTTACCCACTACTACCGCCTCCCGCGCACCACGCCGCGCCACACCGTCGAGTGCAACCTCGATGCGCTGCGGCGCATCGGACTGCAACCTGCGGCGTCGGACAAGCGTCTGGTGCTGTGCCCCGACGACAAATCGGCGGCACGGGTGCGCAACCTGCTCGCGCAGCAAGGCCTGGAACCGCATCGTTTCATCCAGATGCACCCGGGGTCGCGGTGGCTGTTCAAGTGCTGGCCGCCAGAGCACTCCGCGGCGCTGCTCGACCGGCTGGCCGCTGCCGGCTTGCGCATCGCCGTCACCGGCGCATCGGACGCACGGGAACGCGCGCTGGTCGAAGCCATCCTTGCCGCGTGCGCGACCACCACTCGTCCACGCATCGTCGACCTGACGGGTGCGCTTTCGCTGCGCGAACTCGCCGCTTTGACGCGCGAAGCCCGCGCCTTCGTCGGCGTCGACTCCGCCCCCATGCACATCGCGGCGGCAATGGGCACGCCGGTGGTGGCGCTGTTCGGGCCGAGCGGCGAGCTCGAGTGGGGTCCGTGGGGCGTCACTCACCGCGTCGTTGCATCCGCAGCGCATCCGTGCCGGCCCTGCGGCATCGACGGCTGCGGCGGCGGCAAGATTTCCGACTGCCTGACCACGCTTCCGGTCGACCGCGTGCACGCCGCCCTGACCGAGGTCCTTGCGGCCACCGGGCGGGAGGGCGCGTAATGCGACTCGCCATCGTCCGGCAACGCTATACGCCCTACGGTGGCGCGGAGCGTTTCGTCGAAGGCGCGCTCGAAGCGCTG
This sequence comes from uncultured beta proteobacterium, assembly GCA_963726915.1. Lineage (GTDB taxonomy): Bacteria > Pseudomonadota > Gammaproteobacteria > Burkholderiales > Casimicrobiaceae > PALSA-1003. The sequence continues at coordinate 462,501 of CAVSEA010000013.1, read as the reverse complement.
CTCGAACGCGGCATCGCAATTTCGCTTTACACCCGGCAATGGCCGCAAACGCGGCTGCAGTTGATCGAGCCGATCGTCTGCAATCCGTTCTACATCGGACGTCTCTGGCGAGACTGGAGCTTTGCCCGAGCCGTCTGTCGCGCCGTCGCGACCAAGGCGCCGGAGCTGGTGCAGTCGCATGAACGACTGCTCTGCTGCGACGTCTACCGCGCGGGCGATGGCGTGCATCGCGTCTTCCTCGACGAGCGTCTGCGCACGGCGTCGGCGTTCCAGCGCTGGCTGACCGAGTCGGCGCCATACCATCGCTACGTGCTCAACATCGAGCGGCGGCTGTTCGCGAGTCCCGTGCTGCGCGCGGTAATCTGCAATTCGAAGATGGTGCGCAACGAGATCCAGGAGCGGTTCGGCCTGCCGGAAGAGAAGCTCCCGGTCATCTACAATGCGGTCGACAGCGAGGCCTTCTCGCCGGAGCTGCGCAAGCTCCGGGCCGCCGTGCGCAAGGCTCTGCACATTGCCGAGGACGCTACCGTATTCCTGCTGGTCGGTTCGGGCTATGCCCGCAAGGGAGTTGCGCGCGCGATCGCTGCGCTCGCGCGGTTGCCCGGAGACTGTCACCTGGTCGTGGTCGGTCGCGACAAGATGCTGGGTGCCTACAGGCGAGCGGCTCGCCGGCATGGCGTTCGCGGTCGCGTGGTACTGGTCGGGCCGCAGGACGAGACCAAGCCGTTCTACGGTGCGGCCGATGCGTTCGTGCTGCCGACGCTGTACGACCCGTGCCCGAATGCCGCGCTGGAGGCGATGGCCTGCGGACTGCCGGTGATCACCAGCACCAAATGCGGCGCGGCCGAACTCGTACTCGAGCACAATGCCGGCTTCGTCTGCCCGGCACGCGACATCGACGCCCTCGCCGGCCACATGAGCGCGCTCACCGATCCGGAGTTGCGCAACGCGATGGGCGCGCGGGCGCGCGATGCGGTGCTCCCGCTCACGCCGGCGGCGATGACCCTGCAACTTGCGTTGCTCTATCGCGACCTGCTCGCAGCAGCGTATGCCGCCAAGCCTACTGCGTAGCGCTATAATCGCGCGCTCCTTCCTTGACGCGCCGGCGCCCGCCCGCGCCGCAACCAGCTAACTACGGTGTCGCCCAGCCTGCACCTCTATCGGCGCCTGCTTACCTATGTCCGCCCGTATTGGTGGGCCTTTGCGCTGGCGATCGTCGGCATGGTCATCGTCGCCGCCGGCGATGTGCTCATGGCCTACATGGTCATGCCGATCATCCAGAAGTTGCAGCACCCGGATGCGGAGACGACGCTGCGGTTGCCGCTCGCCGTCGTCGCGGTCTTTCTCCTGCGCGGGCTGGGTTCCTTCATGTCCGAATACGGAATGGCATGGACAGGGCATCGCGTGGTATTCGACCTGCGCCGGGAGATGATCGATCGCCTGCTCGCGCTGCCAACGCCGTTTTACGACGCGCAGTCGTCGGGGCGGCTGATCTCGAAATTCACCTTCGATGCGTACCAGCTCGCTGCCGCGACGTCGTCCGCCATCACGACCGCCGTTCGCAGCACGCTCACGATCGCCGGCAGCCTCGGTTTCCTGTTCTGGCTTAACTGGAAGCTCACGCTCATTTCCATCGTCGCCTTTCCGCTGGTCGCCGGCACGATCCGTTATTTCAGCCGCAGGTTGCGGCGGGTGGCGCGCGACGTGCAGCAGCGCACCGGCGCGATCACGCAGGTGCTCGAGGAAATCGTGGGTGGCCAGCGCGTGGTGAAGGTCTTCGGCGGCCAGCGGTACGAGCGGGAACGCGCCGTCGCGGTCGCCAACCGATTGCGTCAGTCGATGAGCAAGCAGTCGTCGGCCAGCGCCGCGAGCTCGCCGATGCTGCAGTTTTTCGGTGCCTGCGCGGTCGGATTCATCGTCTATCTCATGCTCAAGCAGAGCGAGGTCGGCGGCTTCGATCCGGGTCCGTTCACCGCGTACCTCGTCGCGCTGCTCACCTTGCTGGACCGTTTGCGATCGCTCTCGGGCGTGAACGCCAATATCCAACGCGGCCTCGCCGCCTGCGAGAGCATTTTCGCGCTGCTCGACGAAAGGCCCGAGCAGGACAACGGTGAGGTAACGCTGTCGAAGGTGACTGGCGAATTGGTCTTCGCCGGAGTCTTCGCGCGCTATGCCGGCGCCGAGCGCGATGCGCTCGCCGGAGTCGATCTGCGCGTCGCCCCGGGCGAGAGCGTGGCGCTGGTCGGCCCCTCGGGCAGCGGCAAGACGACGCTGGTGAACCTCATCCCGCGTTTTTACGAACCCACCCAGGGCAACATTCTCCTCGACGGCCACCGCATCGACGCGTTGACCTTGACCAATCTGCGCAGCCACATTGCGCTGGTCAGTCAGGACATCACCTTGTTCGACGACACCGTCGCCGCCAATATCGCCTACGGCGCGATGTCCACCGCGCCGCGCGCGGCGATCGAGCAGGCGGCGCTCGCCGCGCATGCCCTCGAATTCATCCGGGCGCTGCCGCAGGGATTCGACACCATCGTCGGCGAAAACGGCATTCGACTGTCGGGCGGGCAGCGGCAGCGTCTCGCGATCGCACGCGCGATCCTGAAAAATGCGCCGATCCTCATTCTCGACGAAGCGACCTCGGCACTCGATTCGGAATCCGAGCGACAGGTGCAGGCGGCAATGGATACGCTCATGCAGGGGCGGACCACGATCGTCATCGCGCACCGGCTGTCGACGATCGAGCGTGTCGACCGCATCGTCGTCCTCGATGCGGGGCGTGTCGTCGAGAACGGCACTCACGTTGAGTTGCTCGCGCGCAACGGCCTGTACGCGAAGCTGCATCGCATCCAGTTCGCGACGGCGGTCGCGTAGCGGACACGTATAGCGTTGCGAATTCTGCATACCGAGTCGTCGCTCGGGTGGGGCGGGCAGGAAATCCGCATCCTCACCGAAGCGGCGGGGATGATCGGCCGCGGCCACAAGGTCACGCTCGCCTGCGCACACAGCGCGCGAATCTTCGCTGAAGCGCCGCGTTTCGGCGTCCCGGTCACCGCCCTGCCCATCGGGCGCAAGCGGCCGCAAGGTGTGGTCGCATTGCGGCGATTCCTGGCCAATCATCCGGTCGATGTCATCAATGCGCACAGCTCGAGCGACGCATGGCTGGCGGCGCTCGCGTGCCGCGCGCTGAAGACGCCTCCGCCTCTGGTGCGTACGCGCCATATTTCGGCGCCGGTTCCGCACGATCGCCTGACCCGATGGCTCTACACCCGCGCCACGGCGCAAGTCGTCACCACCGGTGAAGCTATCCGGTCGGCACTGATCCGTGAAATCGGCGTCTCGCCGTCGCGCGCGACGTCGATCCCCACCGGCGTCGAGCCGGCGCGCTATGCGCCGCGCGACAAGCGCGAGGCGCGTCGCTCGCTGCGCCTGCCGGAGTCCACGCCGCTGATCGGGATCTGCGCAACGCTGCGCAGCTGGAAGGGTCATCGTTTCCTGGTCGAGGCGATGCCGTTGCTCGCGCACCGCGATGCAAATTTGCTCATCGTCGGGGAAGGCCCGCAGCGCGAGGCACTGCAACAGCAGATCGCCGCACTCGGGCTGGGCGATCGCGTGCGCCTGGTCGGCAACCGGGACGACGTTGCGCCCTGGCTTGCCGCCTTCGACGTCTTTGCGCTGCCATCGTATGCCGACGAAGGCGTGCCGCAGGCGCTGGTGCAGGCGATGTTCGTCGGCACGCCGTGTGTGACCACGAACGCCGGCGCCATCGGGGAAGTAGCGATCGCCGATCACACCGCGCTCGTCGTTGCAAAGCAAAACGCGGTCGCCTTGGCCGCTGCCATCGACCGGCTCCTTGGCGATCCCGCGCTCGGCAGCCGGCTCGTGGCTGCCGCGCGCGATCGGGTCGCGACGAAATTCAGCCTTGCGTCGATGCTCGAGCACATGGAAGTCGTCTTTCGCCGCGCGATTGAAGAGCGGCTGCGCAAGTCATAGCATGCACGCGATCGCGCAACGGTCGCGCTTTGCCGGACGCGCCCGCGTCGTCCTGGGGGCGCTGGGACGCCGTACGGCGACCGCCGGCCGGCGTCGTCCGCCGCAAGATCCACGCCGAATCCTGATCGCGCATCATTTGCTGCTCGGTGACACGCTCATGCTGACACCGCTGCTGGCGAAGTTGCGCGAGCGTCACAGGCACGCGGACATCGTCATGGCGCTCCCTGAGGCGATAGCTCCGCTGTACGCCCGCACCCCGTACGGCGTGCGGGCGATCGGCTGGCATCCGCGTTCGCCCGAAGCGTCTGCGCTTTGGCGCGAACCGGGATTCGATCTCGCGCTGGTGCCCGGCGACAATCGCTTCAGCTGGCTGGCGCAGGCGCTCGGCAGCCGCTGGATCGTGGCTTTCGACGGCGACCGCCCGGCGCGCAAGAGTTGGCCGGTCGACGAACTGCGCAGTTATCCCCAAGTGCCCGCCGCATGGGCCGACATGGTGGCGACGCTCGTCGACGGTCCGGCACCAGCGCCGTATCGGCGCAGCGACTGGGGCGATCCGCCGTCTGTGCCGTTCGACCTCCCGGCACGCGCCTACGCGGTGCTGCATGTGGGCGCCAGCACGCCGCTGAAATTGTGGAATCCCCTGCGCTGGCGCGCGCTAGCCGCGGCGATCGAAGCGCGCGGCCTCGAGCCGGTGTGGTCCGCGGGTCGCGGCGAGGAACAGATCGTGCGCGAATGCGCCGGCGAAGCAGGGTACCGGCGTTACGTCGGAACGCTGGCATTGCCGGAACTATGGCAACTGGTGGCGAATGCATCGCTGCTCGTTGCGCCAGACACCGGCGTTGCGCACCTGGGCCGCGTGGTCGCAACGCCGACCGTGGCCCTGTTCGGGCCCGGCTCGGCGACGATCAGCGGCGCCGGCGAATTCTGGCGGCATTCGGCGTATCGGGCAGTGACGGTTGCGCCATTTCCGTGCCGCGACCAGCGCGTGCTGTTCAAGCGCGAACTCGCGTGGGTCCGCCGTTGCGGACGCACGCCTGCCGAGTGCGCGCACCCGCGCTGCATGGATGCGATCGAACTCGCCAGCGTGCTGGCGGCGATCGCGGAGCTCGGCATCGCGTAGTCCAATGCCACGTCCCACCATCGTGCAGTTCAACCTGTCGCCGACGCTCGGCGGCGCGGAGGTCTACACCGCATCCTTCAGCCGGGCGCTCGCGGCCCGTGACTGGCCCACCCGCGTCGTAGTCAACGATACGGCGAACTTCTGGAACGACCTCGACTTCGGCAGCGTCTCGCGCACGAGTCTGCAGGCCGGGGACGGTGCGCTCCAGCCCGGCGACATCGCGGTCATTCACGCATCGATGCCGGGCCCGGCACTGCGCTCGCTGGCAGGACATTTCGTCGTCGGGATCGCACACCAGGCCCTGTACGACCAGACTCGACCTGCGTACTACGACCGCGCCGACTTGCTGCTGGCGGTCTCGCGCCATGTCGGCGCGTCGCTGCAGCGCCACGGCCTGGAGCGCGTGCACGCGACGGCGCTGTACGGCGTGGCGGACCTCGAGCGCGGCAACGCGGCGGGTCCGATCGTCGGCGGCGCCCTGTTCGATGCCGACGCTCGCAAACCCCGCGACCGCGTGTACTCCGCGCTCGCCCGCGCGAGGCAGTCCATCGCCGCGCCGCGCCGTTTCGATCGAAGGCCCGGCTTGACACTTGGCGTCGTGTCGCGACTCGCGCCGCTCAAGCAGTTTCCGATCTTGTTCGAACGCCTGGTACCGATCCTGGCGAAGCATCCGGACGTCAACGTCGAGATCTTCGGCGCGGCGGTCGGTTACAAATCGCTTGCGGCATTGCAGAACGCGCTGGCGCCGCTGGGAGCGCGGGTGCGCTTCTGGGGGCACCAGCGCGACGTCGCCGCGGCCTACCGCACGCTCGACTACCTGTTGACCGGACTGCCCGAGCGAGAGGCGCTCGGGCTCAACGCCATCGAATCGTGCGCCGCGGGCACGCCGGTGCTCGCCATTGCCGCGCCGCCGTTCTCGGAAACGTTGAAGGACGGTGTGACCGGATTCCTCTACGCCGATCCGCGCGACGACGGCGGCGCGGACTTCGAGCGCGTGCTCGCCGGTATCGAGGCCGGCGTGCTTCGCGTCGATCGTGACGCGGCCGCCGCGCATCTGGAGGCGTTTTCGTTCGCGCGTTTCGCGGATCGCGTCGATACGATCATGGACGACGTCGCCGCTGCGGCGAAGCGCGCGTTTCCGGCCTAGGGCCCGTTAACGCAACGGGCAGAAGCCGGCACGACCGCTCTCGTTCGTGCCGTCATTCCTGCTTGCCCCGTCGGTCTGCTGCACCGCGGACCGCTGCGTAACGGCGATAAGGGGCGACGATCCGGTCGATTTCGACGATTTCGTCGGCGTGTGCCGCCTGCCATTCGGCAAAGCGCCGCGCCTGAGCAGTCAGTTGCGCCTCGATGTTGTCGGGGCCAAGGCGAAGGCCGAAGCCGTCCGCCGGCGCATCGGCCGCCGGCGGCTCGGCGAGTATTCGGTCGAGCATTCGATCCCCGAGGACCTGGCGGAAATGGGACGACTCGCGATACCACCGCATCGTCGTGGCGCGGTCGCCTAGCGGCGGCACGCTCTCGGTCGTGATGTCGTTGAGGACACCAAAGTCCCACAGCGGATACGGAGTACCGCCGTGTGCCGCGCCTTCATCCAAGGTCGTGGCCAGCACCCGGCGCTTCCAATCCTGGTAGGCCGGCCACAGGCCCAGGCTCGCCATGACTTCGTACTGCCGTGCGTGGACCGGATTGATGACGAGGTGCACGCGCGTTCCACGAGCGCGACATTCGTCCAGCAGTCGCCGCAGCCAGATGAAGGGCGAACGGCCTTCCTTGTCGTACTGCAGATAACCGCGGCCCTGCGGCGAATACCCGTAGCTGGCGTATTTCTTTTCGCTCGCCTGGAACACGACCCGGTGGCCGCCGCGACCGAGTATCTGCGGCAGGTCGTAGCGCTCGTCGCGCCGTCCGAGCGCCGTATAGAATGGTTCCGGGTCGCGCTGATGGCGCAGCGACCACCAGCTTTCGTAACTGACGTCCCCCGACGCAAGCAGGCTCAGCATCTCCGGCAAGCGGTTGCGATTCGGCTTCCCGTCGACCGTGACTGCGAGCCGGTCTTCGTCGAAGTCCGCCTGCGTCGGCCAGTCGCCGTTGAACATGTAGAAGTCCACGGCCAGCACCATTTCCTCGAGGGGCCGTACCGCCTGGGCGTGCTGCGCCAGACGGTAGACTTCGTAGATGTCGGCGGCATCGATGCCGAGGTTGAACACGGGCTTGTGGCGGAAAGCCGGATGCTCCGGATTCAGCGCAGAGTTCACGCGCGAACTCCCGAGTATCACGGTCGCCGGTGCGGTGCGCTCGAGCGCGTGGACCTTGGCGATGCGCTGGTGGTGGACGTAACCATGCTTGACGCGGTTGACGCCATCGATCAGCGGCGCGCCGAACACGCCGTAGGGATCGATGAGCGCGTTGAAGCCGGCCAGGACCGCGACCATCACGATGACCAGCACCAGCAAGGTCCGCAGATAGCGGCCGAAGCGAGGCTCAGAACTGGAAGTAGAGAAATTCACTGACATGGGTGAGGTTGATAAGTGCCAGCAAAGACGCCACCGCCGTGGCCAGCGCCCAAACGAAACTCGGCCGCCATTCGAGCCAGCGCACATGCAGAGGTTCAATTTCCCCCGGATAGGTTTCCAGGGCGGGTTGGAAGCGCTGCATGATCTGCTGGATGTTCGGTGCAAACCACGCGATGGCCAGCGCCGGGACGAGCCAGCGAAGTTCCATCATGCCGAAGTAGTAGGGATCCTGCCGGTCGAAGCCGTGCAGCCCCGCCATGGCTTCGAGGATGCGCAATGCCGCCTGCATCGAGTCTGCGCGGAAGAATACCCAGGCGATCAGGACGGCCAGGAAGGTCAGCGGTCTGCTCGCGGCGCGCCCGGACAGCGCGAGCCAGCGTGGGAACGCGATTCCGCCGATGGCGGCCCGCCAGCCGTGGTTGATCACCAGGTAAATGCCATGCAGCGCACCCCAGACGACAAACGGCCATCCGGCCCCGTGCCACAAGCCGCCAAGGACCATCGTCGCGAGCAGATTGACGTGGCGTCGAAGCCGCCCGCGACGATTGCCGCCAAGCGCGAAGTAGACGTAATCGCGCAGAAAGCGCGACAGCGTCATGTTCCAGCGCCGCCAGAAGTCGATCATGCTGGCGGCGCGATACGGCGAATTGAAATTGAGTGGAAAGCGGATGCCGTACAGTCGCGCGAGCCCGATCGCCATGTCGGAATAGCCGGAAAAATCGAAATAAAGCTGCATTGCGTAGGCGGTGACGCCACCCCATGCTGCGGACCCGGTGACAGGTTCTCCCGCCGCGGCGGCGGCAAACATCGGCGTGACGAACGGCGCCAGGTTGTCCGCAATGATCACCTTTTTGAACAAACCGGCGAAGAAGATGGTGAGTCCGACGGCAAAATTTTCAGCCGAAGGTATGAAGCTCTGCGGCAGCCGGAACTGCGGCATGATTTCCCGGTGATGCAGCACCGGTCCGGCGATCAAGTGGGGGAAGAAGGTGACGAACAGCGCGTAGTCGAACAGCCGGAACTGATTCACCTCCTTCCGATAGGCATCGACGAGATAGGCGATCTGCGTAAACGTGAAAAACGAGATCCCCAACGGCAGCACGATGTTGCCAAGCTGCCACTGGACGCCCGTCAGCGCATTCAGATTGTCGACGAAAAAATTTGCGTACTTGTAGTAGCCGAGCAACGACAGGTTGCCGCAGACGCCGAACACCAGCCAGCGCCTGTCGCCCGTCGCGTGCGACGAAGCGCGCGCCAGGCGCCTGCTGACGCCGTAGTTGAACAGGATCGAGCCCGCAAGCAGCGGCAGGTAACGCGCATCCCACCAGCCATAGAAGAACAGAGAACACGCTGCGAGCCAAACGACCGCCGCGCGCATCCTGCCGTAAGCGCCCAGGGCGAAGTAGCCAAGCAGACTTGCCGGCAGAAACAGAAATATGAATGCGTAGGAATTGAACAGCATCTTCAGGCGGGGAGGCTTGCAATATCGGCGCGCTCACCGGTGGCAAATCCAAGCCTCCGGAGCGCATTCCGGGTGAGGTTATCACGGGTCCCCCGCAAGCTTCCCTCGCCGCCAGGACGGCGGCGGGACGCATTCGGGTCGCCGCGCTTCGTGGAGCGCATCGACACCGCCATGAACGGCACCGCCGCCGCGGCGAAGCGCGCATTTCCAGCGTAGTTCGGCGCGAGCCGGTACAATCGCGCCGGCCGGTTGGAGACGCGCGCGCGCCCCTGCGCGAAACCCCGGCTCGATCCGGCATCGCTGCATGCTCACCGAAAAAAATATCGTCAACTGGCAACTGTGGGTGGCGGCCGCCTACCTCGCATTATTGCCGTCCAATGCGTGGACGTTCGCCCGCTCGTTGACCTTTGGTGTCGCCGCGACTCTCGCCGCGGTCATCGTGGTCGCAGGTTGGGTCGGCCGCGGCGCCCGTGTCCCCTACCCCGGTCATGCGCTCGTCCTCACGCTTGCCGCCTGGTGCGCGTGGTGCCTGGCTTCGCTGGCGTGGTCGATCGATATGGATTACTCCACGACCCAGGCCAAGCGTGAGCTTGGCGAGAGCTTGCTGGCAATCGTCGCGTTCTATGTTGCTGCCAGTTCGCCTGCGGCCTGGCGCACTCTGGTCGGAGTCGCGCTGGGGGCCTTCGCCATCTACGCGACAATGGTGCTGGGAGCGGCGCTGACGGCGTCGGGCTGGGATGCCGCGCGCTGGCACTCGGGCGTCGGACCGTACGCCACGCACGTAGTACTGATCGCGCCCCTGTTGCTCACGCTGCTGGCGCCGTCCCCCGCAGGGTTTGGCAGTCGTGCGGGCAATGTCATCCTCGGAACCATGATGCTGGTGCTGCTGCTGGTCAGTGCCCGGCTCACCGAAAACCGCATCGTATGGATCGCGCTGGCCGCCGTATATGCCACCGCGTCCGTGCTCGCCGCATGGCGCTGGCACGCATCGCTGGCGCGCGCACCGCTGCGGTGGATGTCGCCGATGTTCGCGCTCATGATTGTCCTGGGCATCCTGTTCGCCGACGTGACGCGGGAACGCGCCCATTCGGATTTTCCGCCCCAGACGTCAGTCGCGCGAACATTGAGCGAAGACCCGCGCCTGCCCTTGTGGGATCGCACGGCGCAATTGATCCGCGAGCGACCATGGACTGGTTTCGGCTTCGGACGAGGAATCGTTGCCGAGCAGCTCAAGGGTTCGCTCGGCAATCCGATGCTGTGGCACGCGCACAACCTGTTCGTCGGTCAGATCCTGCAGACCGGCATCATTGGGCTGGCGCTGTTCCTCGCATTGTTGACCGCGCTGTGCGCCCGGTTCGTGCGGTACCTGCGCCACGACGACGACGCGCTCGCCATCGTTGGTGTGATCGGGCTGTCGCTCGTTGCCGGATTCGCGGCCAAGAACCTGACCGACGACTTCCTGTTCCGCAGCAACGCAAGGGAGTTCTGGGCGCTGCTGGCACTGCTCGTCGGGTTCGGAACCCGGTTGGAACTGGCGCCGTCGGGCTCGCTGAGCACGCATTCCGAAAACGGGCTTAAGCGCAACGCCTGAGAGGCGTGCGTCCGCGCATGCCGGACCCTAACGGCGCCGTTGCGCGAGCACCGTGACCGAGCCCGGCCGCGCCGTCACCGGCATCCGCGGCTCGTATTCGGGAATCAGCGATTTCAGCCACGCACGGACGTCGGCGTCGGGGACCTCGCGGTCGCGCTGCAACCAGGTCACGAGATCGCGCACCGTGGCGCCATCGGCCGAACGGGCCTGCGCGATACGCAGCTTGGGATGGTGCGTCGGCAACGTCGCCTCTTCCGAGGCCAACGGCTCCTCGAACAACTTCTCCCCCGGACGCAGGCCGGTGAACACGATGCGTATCCGGTCCGGATCGGCGCCCGAGAGTCGGATCATGTCGCGCGCGAGATCCAGAATGCGCACCGGCTCGCCCATGTCGAGCACGAGCACTTCGCCGCCTCGCCCCATCAGCCCGGCCTGCAGCAGAAGCTGCGTCGCCTCGGACAGCGACATGAAATAACGCGTTATTTCCGGATGGGTGACGGTCACCGGACCACCGCGCAGGATCTGCTCGCGAAAGCGCGGAATCACGCTGCCTGCGCTGCCGAACACGTTGCCGAAACGCACGATGACGAACTGCGTCGTCCCGTTTTGCAGGCTCTGGCACATGATCTCGGCCAGCCGCTTGGATGCGCCCATGACGTTGGTCGGGTTGACTGCCTTGTCGGTCGATACCAGCACAAACTTGTCGACCTTGGCAGTGACCGAGGCGCGCGCCAGCGCCCAGGTACCGAAAGCATTGTTGCGGACGGCCTGCCAGGCATTGGTCTCTTCCATCAACGGCACGTGCTTGTACGCGGCGGCATGGAAGACGATCGACGGGCGTTCGCGGGCGAGCACCTGCTCGACGTGCGAGACATGCTTCACGTCGCCGACGATGGTCGACAGCGCCACTTGCGGGTACGCATCCTGCAGCGCCTGTTGCACGTTATAGAGTGCGAACTCGGAAATATCGAAAAGGACGATGCGCTCCGGCTTGAAACGCGCGATCTGGTTGCACAGTTCGGCGCCGATGGAACCGCCGGCGCCGGTGACCATCGCCACGCGGCCACCGAGCCATTCGCTCAGGCCTGCGCTGTCGAGCACCACCGGATCCCGGCCCAGCAGATCGTCGAGTTCGACGTGGCGGATCGTCGTCAGTTGCGAGCGGCCACTGATCAGGTCGTCATAGGAAGGCACGGTCAGCGCCTCGACGCCGGCAGCCGCGCAGAGCTCGGCGACGCGGCGACGGACCGCGTGCGCCGCGGACGGCAACGCGATGATCACGGTGCGCACTCCGTAGCGCCGGGTCCACTGCGGCAGTTCGCTGATCGGTCCCAGCACGCTGATATTGCGCAGCAGGCGACCCCGCATCCCCGGATCGTCGTCCAGCAGCCCCACGATGCGCCACTGTCGGCTGTGAGCCAGCTCTTTGGCCAGGCGCGCGCCGGCCTCGCCCGCGCCCAGGATCAGCACGGGTTCTCCGAGCGCCGCCAGCGGGCTGTAGAGCCGATGCTCCTTCCAGATCCGATACGTGAATCGGCTTCCGGCCATGAGAAAAATGACGACCGGCGGGTACAGGATGAGCACGCTGCGCGGAACGACCGTGGTGAGCTGCAGCATCACCAGCACCAGCGGGATCGCAACGGCGCCAAGGGCCGCCGCCAGAACGATGCGCTGCAGGTCGGGCAGGCTCGCAAAGCGCCACAGGCCTCGATAGAGCCCGAAGGCGAGGAAGATGACGGCCTGCAGTGGCAGCACCCAGACCAGCGTGCGCCACATATCGGCGATCTGCGGCTGGTGCAGGTCGAGGTTGAAGCGCAGCCAGTACAGCCCGGCCCATGCGATCGCGGCGGCGGCAACGTCGTGCAAAAAAGCCAGCCAGGCCCGCCAGTTAGCACTTACTTTCATTGAGTCCCTTGTTACCCCTATGCCAATAATACCCGATTCCGGCATTTAGCAGCACCAGCACCGCAGTCCACAGCGCCAGTACGGACACCCCCGCGTCAGGCGCGCGAGCGAGCGTCGCAAGCGCGGAGACCGCCGTGCCGCACGCCAGCGCAGCATGGACGGCGAGCGTTCCTTTGTGCCCGAGCCCCATGCGCACCAGCCGCTGGTAACCGTGCTCGCGGTGCGCCTTCCACACGATTTCCCCCGCCAGCATCCGCCGACCGAGGGTCAGCGTCGCGTCGGCGATGAAAGGCAGGAAGACGAGCACTGGAAACCATCCCGGCCACCATTGCGCCCGCCAGCCAGCAATTCCGAACACGGCCACGAGAAAACCGAGTGGAACCGCACCGACGTCGCCCAGCAGGATGCGCGCGGGCGGCCAGTTCATCGCTAGGAACGGGATCGTCGCCGCGACCACGGCGACCAGGACCGCCGCATCGGCCGCGCCGGCACGGCCGGCGGCGACCGCGTAGGCGCCGAAGCCGATCACGGTCATCGTCGCCGCGAGTCCGTCGCTACCATCCATGAAATTGTAGAGATTGGCCATCCATACGATCAGCAGGACGGTAATGATTGTCGCGGCCGGGCTGCCGAACCCGCTGGCCCAAATCCAGGCCGCCGCCGCCAAGGCCTGAGCCAGAAGGCGCAGCACCGCTGAAACACCGCGCCGGTCGTCCCACAGCGACACCACGATCAACAGCAGCAGGGGCCCGAGCCACGGCTGCGGTTCGGGCAGCCACGCGCTGCCGGCCAGCACCCCGGCCCAGACCGCGATGCCGCCGGCGCGCGGAACCGGCTGCCGGTGCAGCGAACGGGCATTGGGCACGTCGACGGGCAACCGCCCCGACCGAAGTAATAGTCGAAGCGCCAGCCATGACACGAAAATTGCGATACTGCCGGCCAGCACGCCGCTCATCGAAATGCGGCCGCTGCGGGACAGCAAAGCCCGCAAGTAGGCGCTGGCAAGCCGTTGTTTGTACCCATTTTTCGCCCGCGTTGACCCGTGCCGCGGTCTGGCATGGCCGCGAGACAATTATACCTGCCGCCAAAGCGCCGCTGCGCCGCGGAAACCCCATGGAAAGCGCATTTTCGTGTTGCAATTAAGCAACAGGGAAACCAGGGTGTTTTCCTGCGGCGGGTTTTAGCTTGCCAATGGATTCGCCGGTTTGGCACAATCAGGTCAACTTCTCGCTACTCCTGAGAAGGTTCCGGTGGCAGGCAATCGTTTCCTTGCCAAACTTATCGTTAGAGGAGAGACCATGAATAAAAAGCTCGTGGCCCTTGCCGTCGGCGGCGCATTTGCATTGCCGTTCGCTGCGCAAGCGCAAACCGCGAACGTGACGCTGTACGGTCGCTTGAACCTGGATTTGGAATTTGTCCATGCAGCAACTTGCCAGAATGGCGTGTCGGGCGGCGCTGGCAGTGTTGGCGTGTCGACCGGCGCGGGCCAGAGCCAGGGCGGCGTTGCCTGCTCGGGCCTTAGCAATGCGACACCGGCCAATGCGATCACCAACACCACCACCAACCGGGTCAGTTCGAACTCGTCGCGCTTCGGCATGCGCGGCACGGAAAGCCTCGGCGGCGGATTGAACGCGGTGTTCCAGATCGAATCGAACGTCAACGGCGATACCGGCCAGAACTCGAACAGCAACATCGCGACCCGCGAAACCTATGTTGGCCTGCAAGGCAACTGGGGCCGGTTCACGATGGGCAAGTTCCTGATGCCGATGGATGACCTGCATCCGATCTTCGGTAACGCACCCACGCTGACGACGTCGATCCTGTCGACCGCCAACCTCTGGGCGTTCGGTAGCCTGAACAAGGCCGCCGGCGGCTTCGACGCGCGCACCGGTAACAACCTCCGGTACGATTCGCCGAACATGATGGGCTTCACCGCGGCGCTGCAGTATTCGACGCGTGACGATTCGGGTAACACGAGCCAGACGCCGAACGGCGGCGACAATGGGGACCATCCTTCGAACATCGCCCACGCCTATGTCCTCGGCGGCAACGTGATCTATAGCAACGGCCCGTTCCAGGCTGGTGGCGCCTTCGAAGTCAACAACAAGGTTCGTAACAACTTTGCCGCAGGCGGACCGAATCTGCGCGACACCGACTGGACCATCGCCGGTTCGTACAATTTCGGCTCGCTCATCTCGGGCGGCGCGTTCGGCCTGCAGATCGGCCTGGCATACGAGCAGACGCGTTACAGCGTGCAGTCGGCGGGTGTTGCCGGCTCGGGTTGCAATGTCGGCACGGGCAGCACGTGTAGCCTGAACCGGAACTTCGGCGCCATTTCGGCGACGATGGCGATAGGCGGCGGTAAGCTTTACGCCTTCTGGGGCAAGGCCACCAACGGCCGCGGTAGCGCCCCGGACGGCACCTCGGTCGGCTACCTGACCCGCGGCGGCAGCACGGGCTCGCAGCAGGGCGAAGTGAGCTACAGCTACAACCTGTCGCCGCGCACGATGCTCTACACCGGCTGGACCGAGTTGTTCAACCAGTGCAAGGCTTCGTACACGTTCAACATCAACGCGGCGCCGATTGCCGTGGGCCAACAGAACGCAGCTCCAGGCTCCGCAGGCGATTTCTGCAGCGGCAAGCCGAATGGCTTTGTGTTTGGCATGGTTCACCTGTTCTAATCGGTCCGAAGCAAAGACAGGCGAGACCGTCTCAATCTAACGAAGTTTGAAGTGATCATCAGGGCGTCCTCCGGACGCCCTTTTTTTTGCCATGTCGTATCATGTCTACGTGGAACTCGACGCCCTGATCCTCGGTTTCGACCGTGCGCTGCGCACGCTGACGGGCGTCGCGGCGAGCACGCGGCCCAATCCCGCAGTGCAAGTGGCCGACGGCGCGCTCACGACTGAGGAGCGGCGCCACGCTGCCGGACTGATGCGCGTCAACCATACCGGCGAGGTGTGCGCACAGGCGCTGTACGCGGCGCAGGCGCTCACCGCGCGCAACTCAGATGCGCGTTCGCGCCTGCAGCAAGCGGCACGCGAGGAAGAGGATCATCTGGCCTGGACGCAACAGCGGCTGGACGAACTCGGGGGCAGGACCAGCCTCGCCAACCCAGTCTGGTATGCGGGTTCGTTCGCGATCGGCGCCTGCGCCGGGCTCGCCGGCGACGCCACGAGTCTTGGCTTTGTCGTCGAGACCGAGCGCCAGGTCGAGGAGCACCTGACGGGTCATATGGATCGGCTGCCGCTTGCCGACGCGAGGAGCCGGGCGATCGTCGCCGCAATGCGCGATGACGAAGTTCGACACGGCATGGCGGCGCATGAAGCGGGCGCGCGGGATCTCCCCTGGCCGCTGCGCGCACTCATGCGTGCAACGGCAAAAATGATGACGGTGACCGCGTACAGGCTCTAGCCGGCTGATACGCGCGAAGCCTGCGGTAAAATTCGTCCATCGTGATCATTTCCGGACAATCGGAGTGAAGGCGCCGCCGCGCCGAGTCACCGCTAAGTGGCAGCGCGCAGGAAACAACGCGCTGGCCGTGCTGACGGTGCTGGCAATGCTGGCGGCCGCACCGGCGGGTGCCCAGTTCTCGAACGTCAGGCTCTATGGCGACCTCAACCTGAATTTCGAACTGGTAAACGGCCGGCAGCCCGACGGCTCGAATCCGACGGTGAACCGTGTGTCGAGCAACTCGTCGCGCTTCGGGATGCGAGGTGTGGAATATCTCGGCGCGGGCAATGTGGCAATTTTCCAGATCGAATCCACAGTTTTCGGCGACACCGGCCAGAACGCGAATTCCAATGTGGCGACCCGAGAGACCTACGTCGGGATCCAGGGCGATTGGGGAGCGATCAAGGCGGGGAAATTCCTCACGCCCTACGATGACCTGCTGACCATCTTCGGCAACGCGCCGACGCTGACGACCTCGATCCTGTCGACCGCCGCGATCTGGGCGCAGGGCCCGCTGCAGAAAGGGCAAGGCGGCTTTGACGCGAGGCTCGGCAACTCGATCCGGTATGACTCGCCGAATTTCAACGGCCTCACCGGATCCGTCCAGTATTCGACCCGGGACGACTCCGGCAACGCCAACGGAGCTGCCGGAGACAATGGCGACCTCGCTTCCAACCTGCGCCACGCGTACGTCGCGGGCGTCGGCCTGCTCTACGCATCGGGGCCGATCGACCTGGGCCTCGCTTACGAGCACAACTACAGCGTCCGCACCACGGGTCGCAAGGACGATGCGCTTTCTATCGCGGCCGGCTATGACTTCGGCGCCGTGGGGCAGATCACAGACGTTCGCATCGGCGCGGTCTACGAGTATCTGCGCTACGACACGCCCACCGGGGATCTGAAGCGCAATTTCTTCGCCCTGTCGACGACGCTCACCGTGGGCGAAGGCGCGTTCTATGCATTCGTGGGCCGCGCGGCCAATGGCTCCGGCGGCGCGACGGATGGCACGCAAATCGGGGGTTTGACCAAGGGGCCCAACTCTGCCGCCACGCAGTGGGAGCTTTCCTACAGCTACAACCTGTCACCGCGCACGATGCTGTATGCGGGTTATGTGCAAATCGCGAATCAGGTGCATGCAAACTACAACTTCAACATCAACGAGTATCCCGTCGCGCAAGGGTCCCGGCTGAACGGTGCCGTTGCCGGCATCGCGCATTTTTTCTAGTTTCGACGGTTCGTCGGTCCCGTCGGCGTTCCTCCTTCCTGCAGCCACTTGCGCAATGCGCCGAGTCTTGCCGCACGAATGCGTTCCGGCAAGAGGCCGGCGTCCAACTGTTCTGCGCTGACTTCGCTCGCGATCCGGCCCGCATCGACACCGCGAACGACGGCGAGCGCCGCATGCAGCCGCTGCGCCGGCTCGAACGTCGCGCTGCCGCAACCGGGACGTGAAAGCGCGTCGGCGGCGCAGGCGCGGATCAATCCGTCGAGTCGCTCGGGACGGCGCAGCGCATCCGCCGCCAGCAACAGGTCGAGCAGCGTCGACGGTCGGAGTTCGAGCGCTCGCTGGACCACGGCGTGATTGCGCGCGACGAGCCGCGCGAGCTCGCGTGCGTCGGCGGGTACGCGCAAGCGCTGCGACAGCGTCTCCACGACGCGCACGCCCTTGGCCTCGTGCGCGATGTGCCGCGGCCAGTTGGCCCGAGGGGTCGCGGCCTTGCCGAGATCGTGGGTGAGCACGGCATAGCGCACCGGCAACGGATCGCCCGCGGCCGCGGAAAAATCGACCGCCTGCAGCACGTGCACGCCAACGTCGACCTCGGGATGATGCGCGACCGGCTGCGGGACGCCGAACAGCGCGTCGAGCTCTGGCAGCAGTACCGCAAGCGCGCCACAGCGGCGCAATTCGACAAAGAACCGCGACGGCCGCGGTTCCATCAACGCGCGCGCCAGCTCCTGCCAGATGCGTTCCGGGGCCAGCGTTGCCAGCTCCCCGCCGACGACGATGGCGCGCATCAGCGCCTGCGTTTCAGGAGCGACCGCGAAACCGAGCCGCGCCGCGAACCGCGCGACACGCAGTACTCGCAGCGGATCCTCGGCGAAGGCCATGCTCACATGACGCAGCACGCCCGCGCGCAGATCGGCTTCGCCACCGTACGGGTCGATCAAGGCGCCGTCGGCATCGCGCGCCATCGCGTTGATGGTCAGGTCCCGTCGCGCCAGGTCGGCCTCCAGCGTCACGTCCGGCGCGGCATGGAAGCTGAACCCGTGGTATCCCGAGCCGCTCTTGCGCTCGGTGCGCGCGAGTGCGTACTCCTCGTGCGTCTCCGGATGCAGGAACACCGGAAAGTCGCGGCCGACCGGGCGAAAGCCCTGGGCGAGCATGGCTTCGGGCGTGGCGCCGACGACGACAAAGTCGCGATCGGCGATGGGGCGTCCGAGCAACTCGTCGCGTACCGCGCCCCCGACGGCGTAGATCTTCATCGGTGCAGCCGCGTCGCGCGTAGCACTTACCTCCCGCTATGCGCGCGGAAGATGTCGAAGTGGCTTCTCGCCGCCGCGACGGACAGGTATTCCGGCACGACCGCTTCGAGCGCCACGGGGGCAAACCCGAAGCGCTCCGGAAATTCGCAGCCGCAAACGCTGTCCTTGCGCATCGACAACACGTTATCCCGGCTCATCAGCGGACCCGGGAGCCATTCCATGACCCGCGCCTGCAACATCGACAGGCTCGGACCCAGCGACATGATTGGCCGGCGATGGCCGGTGAGTTCACCGACGTAGGCGACGAGTTCGCGCAGCGTATAGATCCCCGGGCCGCAAAGCGGGTAGGCCTGGCCGTGCGTCGCGTCGTCGGGCAAGGCACGCACGAGTGCACGGGCGACGTCACCGACGAACACCGGCTGGAACCGCGCCTGCGGGCACGCCAGCGCAATGATCGGGAGCAGACGCTCGAGCCGTGCGAACAGGTTCAGGAAGCTGTCTTCCCGCCCGAAAATCACCGATGGCTGAAACAGGGTCCAGGCAAGGCCGGATGCCGCGACGACGGCTTCCGCCTCGCCCTTGGTGACGAGGTAGCGGCTCGGCCCCTTCGGATCCGCGCCGAGGGCGCTCATGTGCAGCAGGCGGAGGACCCCCGCTGCCTGGCACGCGACGACGATCTTGCGCACCAGCTCGACGTGCGCGCGCGCGAAGTCGCCGTCGCGTCTTTCGTTGAGGATGCCTACCAGGTTGACCACGGCGCCCGCACTGCGCACCAGACGCTCGAGCGTCGCACCGTCGCCGATGTCGGCTTCGACGACGTCGACGGTCGGCAGCAGGATCAGATGTTTCGCGTTTTCGCGCCGCCGGGTCGGCACGATGACCCTGCGCCCGGCGGCGGCAAGCTGGCTCGCGAGATGTCGCCCGACGAACCCGCTCCCTCCGAGCAAGAGCACCGCGGAGTCGCTCACCGAACTTCCTCCGGACGGTCGGCCGCGGGAACGCTCGCCAGGTTTCTGCCATTGGGCGTCACCGTACCCAGCCGGTCCTTCAGCGCGACATAGGGTAGTCCCAGCTGCGCCTGGTAGTACATCGCGTTGGCCAGGACCTTCTTCACGTAGTCGCGGGTCTCGTTGAACGGGATCGTTTCAGCATAGATTGCGCCTTCAAGCGGCCCCGCGGCACGCCATGCCTGCGCGCGGCCGGGACCGGCATTGTAGGCCGCGGTGGCGAGCACGGGCAGGCCATCGAGCCGGTCAAGCACATAGCGCAGGTAGTACGTTCCGAACTGCGCGTTGACGCCTGGATTTTCGAGCTGCGGCGTACGGAAGTCGGAGCGTCCGGTCTGTCGTGCGACCCATTTCGCGGTCGGCGGCATCAGCTGCATCAGCCCAATCGCGCCGGCGGAGGACACGATATCGGCGATGAACCTGCTCTCCTGCCGCGCCAGCCCGAACACCCACGCTTCGTCGAGCTGGGCGCCGCGCGCGGCGTTGCCGATCTCGCCCTGGTAAGGCGTCTGGTAGCGCAGGGCGAAATCGTGCCGCCGCTGGGTGCGGTCGGCGGAATTGATCGACCGGTCGTACAGGCCATTGCGGCGCGCGAACTCGGCCGCGAGCAGGAGCGTCTCGTCGCTCTGTCCGCGCACAACGTATTGCCATTCGCGCAACGCCTCCGGGCGCAGCTCGAGCGCGGTGAGCTTGACCACGCGCTGTACCGCGTCGCGCGCGCCGAATTCAGCCAGCGCCCGGTCATCGGGCGGCAGCGGTTCGCTGACGGGCATGATCGCCGCGCCGAGCGCTTCGGCCGCCATCAATCCGTAGAAATGGTGCTCGGTGGCGATGCCTGCATACAGCCGCGTGGCGTCTTCATTCGGACCGGACGCTGCGAGCGCGCGCGCTTTCCAATAGCGCCACGCCGGATCCAGCGCCTGATCGTCCGGCATCGCATCGATGGCGCGGGCCACGTCGGGCCATTGCCGCGCGCGCAATGCAGCACGCACCCTCCACGCCCGCTGCTCGGCGTTCTGCCGGGCGCCGTCGGCTTCGTGATACCAGGCATTGGCGGCAGGGTTGAGCTGGCGCGCGGCCTGGTGCGCAATGAGCAGATTGCCGTACATGCGGTCCGGCACGGGAAATTCTCCCCTCACCTTTACCCATGCTTCGTGCGCCGCCGCCGCGTCGCTGCGGGCCACGCGGTCGAGCGCGTAGAGCGCGACTTCGCGTCCGGCAACCGAGCTCGGACGGAATTCACCTTTGCTCAGAACTTGCGCGGCATTGCGTTCGGCACGCTCCATGTCGCGCGGCGCAGGCCGTTCGGCCACCGGCAATTCGAGCACGATCCGCCCCGCGAGCCTGGCATTACCCGCTTCGTGCGCGAGCCGAAAGCGCGCCCAGATGTCGGCTGCCGTGAGCCGTTGCGACTTGAGTAGCGCAGTGAAAAGGGCCTGGCAGGACTCCGGCTGTTCCTGCCCGGTCGCCCAGAACGGCCGCGCCTCGTCGAGCACGGCGTCGCCTTCGCGCAAGCGCTTCCAGTGGATCGCGTAGCAGTCGAGTTCGGTATCGTCGCCCGCGCGCTTGGGATACTCCGCCGCAAACAGCGCCCATTGTTCGCGTTTGGCGAGCGACTTCAGCCATTCGGTCCGCAACCGATCCGCGAGGGGCATCCCGGCATATCGAGCCAGGAAGGCGTTGACGCGTTCGGGGTCGGCTTCGTCCAGTTTGAGCCGGATCTGCCAGTAGCTCACGTACGGCTCAAGCAGATGCCCTTTCAGGCGCGATGCGACACGGTCCAGGCGCACCGCGTCTCCGGCTCGAAACGCGTCGCGCGCCGCGAGAAAGTCGGCATCGGCAGGTTGCGCCCGCGCGGAGATTCCGAACCCCTGGGCGAGGACAAGAATCGCGCAAATCGCGGCGAATTTAGGCAGAGGGATGACGTGCATCGGCTGCATTATCGCTCATTGTCGCGAACGGGCCGAGCTTCACCTGACTGATGGCGATGCATGTGCCTGTCGACCGTCGCGCCGATGGTAAAATCGGCGCGCCCATCGTAGCTGCGTCCACGTGTCGACGACAACCCGGTAAAGGATCTTCATGACTGCGAGCAAGGACAAACCCCGCATCGGCCTCCTCATGGGCAGCGACAGCGATTGGGACATCATGCAGCATGCGGCGGATCAGCTCGCTGCTTTCGACGTGCCCTACGAGGCAAAGGTTCTCTCGGCGCATCGTCTTCCCGACGAGACCTTCGCCTATGCCGAAAGCGCGGCTCGCCGCGGCCTTGCGTGCATCATCGCCGGCGCCGGCGGGGCCGCCCACCTGGCAGGGGTGCTCGCGGCGAAGACCATGCTGCCGGTACTCGGGGTGCCGATACCGTCGAAGTACCTGCGCGGCGAGGACTCCCTCCTCTCGACCGTGCAGATGCCCAAGGGCATCCCCGTGGCGACCTTTGCCATCGGCGAAGCCGGCGCCGCGAACGCCGCACTCTTCGCCGTCGCCATGCTGGCGCTCGAGGACGCGCGCCTGGGCAAGAAGCTCGCCCGGTTTCGCGTCGATCAGTCGGCGGCGGTGCGCGCCAAGACGTTGCCACCACCGAAAAAGAAGTGAACCGCCGGAAAGCTCAACGACGCTTTCCGGTCT
This sequence comes from uncultured beta proteobacterium, assembly GCA_963726915.1. Classification (GTDB taxonomy): domain Bacteria; phylum Pseudomonadota; class Gammaproteobacteria; order Burkholderiales; family Casimicrobiaceae; genus PALSA-1003. The sequence continues at coordinate 440,345 of CAVSEA010000013.1, read as the reverse complement.
CCCGTTCGGCGCCGACCGGCAGCCCGGCGACACGCGTCATTTCGGGATCGGCATAGCGGCATCCCGCGGCGACGTAGTCCTCCGCCATCGCCGTGGCGTCGGCGCCCCAGAACAGTTCATCCCCGATCGCCAAGGTCGGAACGCCGAAGACTCCTCGCGCGAGCGCCTCGTCGGTGTTGCGTCGAAGCGCCACCTTCACCTCGGCCGAGTCGATGCGCGCCTGCGCGTCCGGGATGTCCAGTTCGCTCATCAGCTCTGCCCACTCGATGGGCAGGTCGCCAAGACGGCCATCGCGCCACACAAAACGGAAAATCCGCCGTACCGCATCGGGATCGCAATCCGCGGCGATGGCGAGCCGCAACAGCGGCAGCGGATTGAAGGGGTGCACTGCAGGGAACTTGAACGGCACGCCGAGCTTCCGTGCCTGCCAGACGAGGAACCGGTAGGTGAACTTCCGCTTGGCCGGAATCTCGGCTGGGCCCTTGTGGCCGTGCGCCTTCAACAATCCGGCAAAGAGCACCGGACGGTAGTGGATGCGCAGCCGCGTCTCGAGCGCAGGCAACTGCTCGCACTGCAGGTACGAGAACGGCGATACGAAATCGAAATACCACTCAGCGCTGGCCATCGGCAGAACCCGCTGCGTCGATCAGCGCGCCGAGGCGCACACGCCGTGCCGGAAGCGCGGCGAGCAGCGCGCGCCTGGCGTCGTTGCTGAATTCGATCCAACCGGCGATCTCGTCGAGCGTCCGGTAACAGCCGATGCACAGCCCGCTGGACGCATCCATGGTGCAGACGCTGATGCACGGCGACGCCACGTGCTGTGTGTCAGCTCCCATGATTGCTCAACTACGCATCCATCTGCGGCCGCTTCGCGTTCATTGCGCGCGCCACGCGTCATACGGGGCGAGCGGAGCGAGCGTGGGGGGATGTTTCATCAGTCGTCGCTTGCGGTATCGACTACGCCGCTGATCGGCAGTCCCGCCTCGAGGCGGCCGATCTTGGCCGCAATCTGCCTGACGCTGTGCTCGATGCTCGTCGCCGCTGAAATGTGCGGCGTCAGCGTGATCCTCGGATGATGCCAGAAAGCGTGTCCCACCGGTAACGGTTCGTTTTCGAAAACGTCGAGCATCGCGCCCGCGAGGCGACCGCTGTCGATGAGCGCGAGCAATTCGTCTTCGACGATCACCGCACCGCGTGCAACATTGACGACGTAGGCACCCTGCGGCAAGCGCGAGAGCGCGTTGTAGCCGAGCAACCCTCGCGTCGCCTGCGTCAGCGGCAACATGCAGATCAGGACACGGCAGGATCCGAGAAAGGCATCGAGCTCGCTCACCGTGAAACTGGTCACGCCGGGAACATCCTTGCGACCGCGGCTCCAGCCTGCCACCGGAAACCCGAAGGCGACCAGCGCCTGCGCCACGTGCGTGCCCAGCAAGCCCATCCCCAGCACGCCGACACCGAATGTTCCTTTGTCCTGTCGCGGCAGGGGCTTCCATCGCACCGCGGCCTGCGCCGATTCGTAGGCGGCGAATTCGCGATAGCAGCGCAGCACCGCGTAGGTCGCATACTCGGCCATCTGCTCCGCCATGCCTGCATCCTCGAGCCGGACCAGCGGCACGCCCTGCGGCCACGCCGGCACCTTCGGAATCGCATCCACGCCGGCACCGAGATTGAACACCGCGCGCGTACCCGCCAGGCCTTCGATCAACGCTGGCAGCGGTTTCCACACCAGCGCATAGTCGACGGCCGCCTCCCGCTCGGGCCAAACGCTGATATTCGCGCGCGGCAATTCGCGCGAAAGCGCGTCGACCCAGTCCGCGGCGTTGTTGCCTTGCGTATAAAACAGAATATTCAAGCAGACGGCGCTGGCGTCACGGCAACATCGATCAGGTCGACGCCCTCGCGCACCTGGTCGCCCTGGCGGAAGTGGACCGCGATCACCGTTCCAGCGGCAGGCGCCGCAATCGTGTGCTCCATCTTCATCGCCTCGAGAACGAGCAGCGGCGCGCCGCGCGCTACCGCGTCTCCAGCCTTGACCAGCACGGCGACGATCGAGCCCGACATCGGCGCTCTCAGGTGACCGCCGCCTGCCTGTGCATCGTCTGCGGCGTACGCCAGCGGGTCGACGCGGCGCAGGCGCACCATGTCCTTCGCGGAGTAGACATTGCGTTCCTCGCCCGACGCCACCACGGTTACGTCGTTTCGCATGCCGTCGATCGTCAGCGCGCGCACGCCGTCCCGCTCCTGCACGATCGCCGCCATCTTGCGATCGCCGATACCGACGGTGAAGCCGTCGGCCCTGGCCTCCACACGCACTGGAAAGCGCGCTTCGTCCACGGCGTAAGTCAGCGTGACCGCCTGATCCGCGCTGTTCAGCCACCACGCGTCGACTGCCTGCCAGGGCGAGTGTGGATCGTTGGCGGTGGCCGCCTGTACCGCAGCTGTGTCGCGCAACGCCAGCCAGTCGTGCAGGGCAACGGCGGTCAGGATCGGCGCCGAAGGTCCCTCGCGCGGAGGAAACAACGTTGCATGATTGGTCGCGATCAAGCCGGTGTCCAGGCGTGCTTGCGCAAACGCCGAGTGCGCGCTCAACCGCCGCAGGAAGTCGATGTTGGTGGTCACGCCGAGAACCTGGTACTCGTCGAGCGCGCCGCGCAGCCGGCGCAGTGCCGTCGCGCGATCCTCGCCCCAGGCGACTAGCTTCGCGATCATCGGATCGTAGTACTGGCTGATCTCGTCGCCGCTGCGCACGCCCGTATCGACGCGCACCGACGCGGATGTCGCCGGCGTGCGCAGATGCACGATGCGGCCGATCGACGGCAGAAAGCCGCGCTCCGGATCCTCCGCGTAGATGCGCGCCTCGATCGCGTGACCACGCATGTCGATCCGTTCCTGCGCCAAGGGCAAGGCTTCGCCGGCAGCCACGCGGAACTGCCATTCCACGAGATCGAGTCCGGTGATCATCTCGGTCACCGGATGCTCGACCTGCAGGCGCGTGTTCATCTCCATGAAGTAGAACGTGCCATCGCGATCGACGATGAATTCGACGGTGCCGGCGCCGACATACCCGATGGCCTTCGCGGCCGCGATGGCGGCCGCACCCATCTGCTCGCGGCGTTCGCGCGTCATACCGGGCGCCGGAGCCTCTTCGAGCACCTTCTGATGCCGTCCGCTGCACCGAGCAATCGCGTTCGAACAGGTGCACGCAGTTGCCGTGCGTGTCCGCGAATACCTGCAGTTCGATATGTCGAGGTCCGGTCAGGTATTTCTCGAGCAGCACGGTATCGTCGCCGAATCCCGCCTTCGCCTCGCGCCGCGCGGACGCGAGCGCGGCGACGAAGTCCTCGCTGCGCTCGACGATGCGCATGCCCTTGCCGCCACCGCCGGCCGACGCCTTGATCAGCACCGGATAGCCCATCGCGTCCGCTTCGCGCGTGAGCAACGAATCGGCCTGGTCCTCGCCGTGATAGCCGGGCACCAGCGGCACGCCGGCCCGGCCCATGATCAGTTTCGATGCGGACTTCGATCCCATCGCGCGAATCGCGGCGGGCGGCGGTCCGATGAACACCAGCCCTGCCGCGGAGGCCGCCTCGGCAAAAGCCGCGTTTTCCGACAGGAAGCCGTACCCCGGGTGAATCGCCTGCGCACCGGTCGCCTTGGCCACAGCGATGATCGTCGCGCCGTCGAGATAGCTCTCGCGCGGCGACGGTGGCCCGATGCGTCGCGCCTCGTCGCAGGCTGCGACGTGCATCGAGCCGGCGTCGGCATCCGAATACACGGCGACGGTGCGAATGCCCATGCGCCGCGCCGTCCGCGCGACACGACATGCGATCTCGCCCCGGTTGGCGATGAGAATGCGTTCAAACATCGCGGCGCCCCTCCGAACCCGAAGAGCCCGCGCCGGGTCCCGCGCTCGCGTCGACGAACCAGCGTCCGATGCGTTCGATGATGCCGCGGATGAATCGCCACAGCTTCGGCAGCAACCAGATCGAGATGCCCACGCCGATCACGACCACCACGAGCGCGACGAAAGGATAGGCGAGCGCGAGGTACACGAGCCCGCCCGCGAACAGATCCTCGGCAAAGGACGCCGCCCAATTGGACACCGGCTCGGGCGAGGTGTTGATGACCGCCCGCGTTCCGGCCTTGGTGAAGTGGCTGCCGGCCGCCAGTGTGCCCCCCACGATCGCGGCCGCAAGCGTCCACGCCGGAGGAGAATCGCCGAACACACCGGCCGCCAGCGCGGCGCCGGCAGGGATGCGAATGACCGTGTGCACGAGATCCCACACCGAGTCGAAGCCGGGAATCTTGTCCGCGAAGAACTCGGCGAAGACCATGAATCCGGACGCAGCCAGCACCATCGGATGCGCCAGCACCTGCAGATGCTGCGGCAGATCGAACCAGCCGGCGTAGCCGACTGCACCGACGATGAACAGCACCGCGTACAGCCTTATGCCGCTGGCCCAGCCGAGGGCGGTTGCGAGTGCGATCAGTTGCCAGGTATCGAGGTGATCCATCTCAGGTCCGCTGGGTCATTCGTCGCGCGGAACCCAAGCGGCGCTACGCTTGGCAAGGAACGCTGCGGTCGGCGGGGACTTGCGCTTGCCGACCTTGCTTCTGACGGGTGCCTTGGCCATGACCGGTTACATCCGAAACACGCCGAATGTCGTCGGCGCAACGGGCTTGTTCAACGCCGCCGAGATCGCCAGTCCGAGCACGCGGCGCGTGTCCGCAGGGTCGATGACACCGTCGTCCCAGAGCCGCGCGCTGGCATAGTAAGGGTGGCCTTCGCGTTCGTATTGTTCGCGGATGGGCGACTTGAAGGCGGCTTCCTCCTCCGCGCTCCACGCGCCACCCCTGGCGTCGATGGCATCGCGGCGGATCGTCGCCAGCACGGTGGCGGCCTGCTCGCCGCCCATGACCGAGATCCGCGCGTTCGGCCACATCCACAGGAAGCGCGGGTTGAACGCGCGTCCGCACATGCCGTAGTTGCCCGCACCGTAGCTGCCTCCGATGATGACGGTGAACTTGGGCACCTGCGCGCAGGACACCGCGGTCACCATCTTGGCGCCGTCGCTGGCGATGCCGCCGGCCTCGTACTTCTGGCCGACCATGAATCCGGTGATGTTCTGCAGGAATATGAGCGGGACGCGACGCTGACAGCACAACTCGACAAAATGCGCGCCTTTGAGTGCGGATTCCGAATAGAGCACGCCGTTGTTGGCGACGATACCGACCGGATATCCCCACAGTCGCGCGAATCCGGTGACCAGCGTCGCACCGTAGCGTGCCTTGAACTCGTCGAATTCGCTGCCGTCGACGAGCCGCGCGATCACCTCATGCACGTCGTAGGGCTTGCGGATGTCGGCATTGATGACGCCATACAGTTCTTGCGCCGGATGCAGCGGCTCTCGCGGCGGCGCGACTTCGACCGTCGCGGGCTTCACCCGGTTCAAATGACCGACGATGCGCCGGGCTATCGCCAAGGCGTGATGGTCGTTCATGGCGAAGTGATCGGCAACACCCGAAACGCGCGTATGGACGTCGGCGCCGCCCAGCTCCTCGGCGCTGACGATCTCGCCCGTGGCGGCCTTCACCAGCGGTGGGCCCGCCAGGAAAATGGTTCCCTGCTCCTTGACGATGATCGATTCGTCGGACATCGCGGGCACGTACGCGCCGCCTGCTGTGCACGATCCCATCACCACGGCGATCTGGGGAATGCCCTCCGCCGACATCGTCGCCTGGTTGTAGAAGATGCGCCCGAAGTGATCGCGATCCGGAAACACGTCGGTCTGGTTGGGCAGGTTGGCGCCGCCGGAATCGACCAGGTAGATGCATGGAAGATTGTTTTCACGGGCGATGTCCTGCGCGCGCAGGTGCTTTTTCACCGTCATTGGATAGTACGTGCCCCCTTTGACCGTGGCGTCGTTGCAGACGATCACGCATTCGCGTCCCGACACGCGGCCGATGCCCGTGATGATGCCCGCCGCGGCGATATTGTCGTCGTACATGCCATAGGCGGCGAATTGCGAGAACTCGAGAAAAGGCGAACCGTCGTCGAGCAGGGACCGAATGCGCTCGCGCGGCAGCAGCTTGCCGCGGCCGGTGTGGCGGTCGCGTGCGATGTCGCCACCGCCCAGTTCGATCGCAGCGACCTTCCCGCGCAGGTCGGCGACCAGCGCGGCCATAGCGTCGCGGTTTTTCGCGAACGTCGCGTCGCGCGGATCGAGCCGGGTTTCGATCGACGCCATGGCGTCAGCCAGTCGGGGGCCGCGGATGGCCGGGCATCAGCTTATACGGATGCACCCAGCGGGGCTCGGCCTGCAGGCGCGCAAGCCAGTCGCGGATGTTGGGGTAAGCGTTCCAATCGACGCCGATTTCCTCGGGCCAGAACAAGTATCCGCACAGCGAAAGGTCGACGATGGACAGGTGCTCGCCGACGACGTAGTTGCGCCCGGCGAGATGCGCGTCGAGCACGCGCCAAGCGCCTTCGGCACGCCGGTGGAATTCGGCGACGACGGCCGGATCCGGATCCTTGGCAAGCGCGCGCATGAATCGCAGCGTCGCGGTATAGCTGGTCAGCTTGTGGTTGTCCCATAACAGCCAGCGCAGGAACTCACGCCGCTCGTCGACCGTTTTCGGGCCGAAACGGCCCGTTTTTTCCGCAAGGTAATCGAGGATGACGCCCGATTGCGCGAAGCGGCTGCTCCGATGCAGGAGTACCGGCGCCTCGCCCATCGCGTTGATCTCGCGATACGCAGGCGTTCGCGTCTCGCCGCCGAAATAGTCGACGAAAGACGGCGTCCAGTCCGCGCCCGCGAGTTCGAGCGCGAGCGCGACCTTGTAGCAGTTGCCCGATTGCGCGAAGCAATACAGGGTGTATTCGGATGCTAGCGGGGCCGCCGCACCCGTTGCCATTCCGGTTGCCACCGCAGTTGCCACCTCAGTTGCCACCTTACCAGCCCCCGCTCGCCAGCCAGCGTTCTACCTGATCAAAGCGGTCCATGCCCCAGAACGGCTCGCCATCGACCACGATGAAGGGAGATCCGAAAACGCCCTTGGCGATGGCCTCCTCGTTGGCGCGCCTGAGCGCATCCTTGATCGCCGGATCGTCGATCGCCGCGCGCGCCGCGGCGGCATCGACGCCGCACGTCGCTGCAACGGCAGCGGCGATCGCAGGATCCGAGATGTCCTTGTCGTCGACGAAAAAGGCGCGGTATTGCGCGTGCGCGATGTTTGCGGCGAGCGCGGCGTCGCGCTGCCGGGCCCAGAGCACGAGGCGCGCGGGCGCCTGCGACGATATCGGGAACTTCGACGGCAAGCGGAACGCCGTGACGCCGTGGAATTTGGCGCTGCGCATCATGTCGCGTTGCGAGTATTGACCCTTGAGAGGAATTTGCGTCAATGGCGCCGCACCGGTCTGCTTGAAAATCACGCCCAGCAGGACGGGATGCCAGTTCACGCCGCGACCATGTTTGGCCGCCAGTGCCTCGATCTTCTCGGACGCGAGATAACCATAGGGCGATGAGAAGTCGAAATAGAAATCGATCGGTGATGACATGTTCGCCTTTCTTCGGTCAATGGGTCAGCGAGCGGCCGATGACCATCCTCTGGATGTCGCTCGTGCCTTCGTAGATCTGGCACACGCGTACGTCGCGATAGATACGTTCGACGGGAAAGTCGGCCACGTAGCCATAGCCACCATGAACCTGGATCGCCGCCGAGCAGACGCGCTCGGCCATCTCGGTGGCGAACAGCTTGGCCATCGACGCCTCGGCCAGGCATGGTCGCCCGGCGTCGCGCAGCGTCGCGGCATGCCATGCCATTTGTCGCGCGACTTCGATTTCAGTCGCCATGTCGGCAAGCCGGAAGTTCACCGCCTGGTGTTCGATGATCGGCTTGCCGAAACTCGTTCGCTCTCTTGCGTACGCCAGCGCCGCCTCGAATGCGGCCCGCGCCATGCCGATCGCCTGCGCCGCAATGCCGATGCGTCCCGCCTCGAGATTCGCCAGGGCGATACGGTAGCCTTCGCCCTCGCGTCCGAGCAGATTCGCCACCGGCACCCGGCAGTTCTCGAAAACGATCTGCGCGGTATCCGACGCGCGCTGGCCAAGCTTGTCCTCCACCCGTGCCGCCACATAGCCGGGCGTTGCCGTATCGACGATGAACGCGGAAATGCCCTTCTTCCCCGCGGCCTTGTCGGTGACGGCGAACACGATAGCGACGTCGGCGTGCTTGCCCGTGGTGATGAATTGCTTGACCCCGTTGAGCACGAAGACATCGCCCTGTCGTTCCGCACGCGTGGTGATCGCGCCGGCGTCCGAGCCGACATGCGGCTCGGTCAGGCAGAAGCAACCCAGCTTCACTCCACTCGCCAGCGGTCGCAGGTAGCGCTCCTTCTGCGCGTCGGTCCCGAAGGCATTGATCGGCCCGCATACGACCGAATTCTGCACGCTGACGATGGTCGAGGTTGCGCCGTCACCCGCGGCGATCTCTTCGAGGGCTACCGCGAGCGACACATAGTCCATCGCCGCACCGCCCCACCGTTCGGGCACGACCATCCCCAGCGCGCCGACGTCACCGAGCGCCCTGAGCTGCTCCCGAGGAAAGTGCGACTCGCGATCCCAGCGCGCGGCATGCGGCGCCAGCTGCTCGCGCGCGAACGTGCGCAGCGTATCGCGCACGAGTTCCTGTTCCTGGCTCAGCAACACGTCATCAGCCCGTGTGGGCCGGCGCATGGAGCGCTGGCGCCGGCGCTGGAGCGCGATTGATGATGAATACGCCGGATACGACGAGCGCGGCACCGATCAGCATCGACGGCAACAGCTTTTCGTCGAGCAGGACCACGCTGAGCGCAATCGCCACGACCGGGACGAGGTTGATGAACACCGCAGTCCGCGCCGGGCCGATCGCGCGCACGCCGTCGTAGAACCAGACGTAGGCCAGCGCGGTGCTGAACACGCCGATGAACGCAACGCACCACCACGCTTTCAGCGAAACCTGCGGCACGTGCAGATCGCCGGTAGCCGCGTTGATCGCGACCAGCAGCAGCGTGCCTGCCAACGCGGCATAGGTGGTGGCCGCGAGCGACGACACCCCCTCGCCAAGCATGCGCTTGCCGAGCAAGGTGTAGGCCGCCCACGCCACGACGCACCCGAACATGGCGAGCTCGCCGAGCAAGGGTCCGCGCGCAAGCAGGTTCATGGGGTTGCCGCCGCTCAATTCCACCGCGACACCGACCAGCGCCAATGCGATGCCCACGATGCGGCCGCGCGAAAGCGGTTCGCGCAGGAACATGGCGCCGCCGATGAGCGTCGCCGCCGGATTGAGCGCGATGATCAGCGATGCTCGCGACGCCGGGACGGTCTGCAGGCCATACATGAAGCAGAGGTTGTAGATCACCACGCCCAGCGTGCCCAGCACAAGCACGCCGAACCATTGCTTAGCCGTCAGGCGGGGCAGCCCGCGCTCCACTACCAGCGCCACGGCGACGAGCGTCGTCGCGGCAACGACGTAGCGCCACAGCGAAGCAGTCGCGGCGTCCATTTCCGCGGACACGATCCTGCCGGCGATGAAGCTCGCACCCCAGACAATGGCGACCATCGTCAGCTTCGCGTAGATGCGAGTATTGCCCTCGGTCATATTTACTTTCTCGTATCGAGGGCGAGCTTGAGTGCGATGCCGGCAAACACCCCGCCCAGCACCCAGCGTTGCGCGGCCAGCCACGACGGCCGCTCGGCGAGCCAGTCGGCTGCCTGCGATGCGGCCAGCACGAACATCATGTCGCACAGGCCGTCGATCACGATCTGCACCGCCGCCAGCAGCAGCGATTGCGCCAGCACGCTTCCGCGCGCCGGATCGACGAACTGCGGAAACAGCGCCAAATAGAACAACGCGACCTTCGGGTTGAGGATGCTGGTGAGCATCCCGGTGCGAAACAGCACGCCCGGTCGTGCCGGCGGCAGGTCCCTGCGCGCGAACAGTCCCCCGCTACCGCGCGGCCGCACGGCGTCCCACGCGAGCCAGAGCAGATACGCGGCGCCGGCAACGCGTACGACGTCGTAGAGCACCGGTATCGCGACGAATACCGCCGTCAGGCCGAACGCCGCCGTAACCGCGTAGAACAGGAATCCCGTCGTCGTTCCAGCGAGCGATACCATTCCCGCAGCGCGTCCCTGGCACAGCGTGCGCGAAATGAGGTACATCAGGTTCGGGCCCGGCGTCAGCGCCAGCAGCAATGAGGCAAGCGCAAACAGCGCGAGGCTGTCGAGCGGGATCATGACGCACCACGATGCCGGATGTGCGCAAGCATGCCGGCTCAGATCCGTTCGATCGCCAGCGCGGTCGCTTCACCGCCGCCGATGCACAGACTCGCCATGCCGCGCTTGCCGCCTTGCTTGCGCAATGCGCCGAGCAGCGTGACGATGATGCGCGCGCCGGAGGCGCCGATGGGATGACCGAGCGCGCAGGCCCCGCCGTGGACGTTGACCTTCTCGGGCGGAAGCCCGTGCTCGTGCATCGCCGCCATCGCGACGACCGCGAACGCCTCGTTGATTTCGTACAGGTCGACATCGCCGGGCGTCCAGCCGAGCTTGGCGTACAACTTCCGCATCGCGCCGACGGGCGCCGTCGTGAACAGACCCGGCTCCTGCGCATGCGTGGCATGGCCGAGGATGATCGCCAGCGGTGTCAGTCCCCGTCTTTCCGCCACGGAGCGCCGCATGAGCACCAGCGCCGCCGCACCGTCGGAAATCGAACTCGAGTTGGCCGCCGTCACGGTACCGTCCTTGCGAAACGCGGGCTTCAACCCGGGAATCTTTTCGGCGTTGGCCTTGCCGGGCTGTTCGTCGTTCTCGATGACCGTGTCGCCCTTGCGACCCGATACGGTGACGGGCGCGATTTCCCACCTGAACGATCCGTCCTGGTTCGCGGCGAGCGCGCGAGCGAGCGAGCGCAGCGCGAACTCGTCCTGCGCTGCGCGCGTGAACGCGTAGGTATCGGCGCACTGCTCGGCGAACACGCCCATGAGCTTGCCCCGGTCGTACGCGTCCTCGAGGCCATCGAGAAACATGTGGTCGTACACGCTGCCGTGGCCCATGCGCATCCCGGCGCGCGCCTTGGGCAGCAGATACGGCGCATTGGTCATGCTTTCCATGCCGCCCGCAACCACGACGTCGGCGCTGCCGGCCAGGATGATGTCGTGCGCCAGCATCGTTGCCTTCATCCCCGAGCCGCACATCTTCGACAGCGTCGTGCAATGCGTGGAGAGCGGCAGGCCGCCCTTCAGCGACGCCTGCCGGGCCGGGGCCTGGCCCTGCCCGGCCATGAGGCAGTTGCCGAAGATGACTTCCTCGACGTCGCCGGCGGCGATGCCGGCACGCGCGACTGCTGCCTTGATCGCGACGCCACCGAGGTCCGCGGCCGCGAGCGATGCGAAGTCACCAAGCAGACCGCCGATGGGCGTTCTGGCGGCGCCAACAATGACCACGGGATCGTTTTGCATGTTCAAGCAGTCCCCGGAAATGGCAGCAGCCGCGTGGCGCGGCCCGATTGTCGGCTACAGCGTCTTGGCGCCGGTCTCCGGCTTGCGTACGCGCCGTGGACGCCGCACCAGTTCACCGGCGCAGTCGGGGCAAACGCCGTTGAGCGCATTGGCGCAGGTGGCGCAGAACGTGCTCTCGTAGCTGCAGATGTACGCGGCATCGTCATCGGGTCCCAGTGGCCAGGCACACCGCTGGCAGCGTTCGCGCATTTCGAGTGCCATGCTCGCGTCTCGCTATTTGGTTTCGTTGAACAACTCGCGACCGATCAGCATTCGTCGAATCTCCGACGTGCCTTGTGGCATCTGGCCTCGGCCGCCATGCGGCTTAACATTCGCTACGCTCATGTTAGCCTCGTCCGATCGCCACCGGCACGTCACTTCGTCTCATTGAACAACTCACGACCAATCAGCATCCGTCGAATCTCCGACGTGCCGGCCCCGATCTCGTACAGCTTCGCATCTCGCCACAGCCGGCCCGTCGCGAATTCGTTGATGTAGCCATTTCCGCCCAGCGCCTGGATCGCCTCTCCGGCCATCCAGGTCGCCTTTTCCGCAGCATAGAGTATCGCACCCGCGGCGTCTTTGCGCGTCGTTTCGCCGCGGTCGCAGGCCTGCGCGACGGCGTACACATAGGCCTTGCACGCAATCATGGTCGTGTACATGTCGGCGATCTTGCCCTGCATCAGCTGGAATTCGCCGATCGGCTGTCCGAACTGCTGCCGATCGTGAACGTAGGGCAGCACGACGTCCATGCAGGCGTCCATGATGCCGATGGGGCCGCCGGCGAGCACCGCACGCTCGTAGTCCAGCCCGCTCATCAGGACATTGACGCCCCGACCCTCCTCGGCCAGGATATTTGCCGCGGGCACCGCGCAGTCCTCGAACACCAATTCGCAGGTATTGGAGCCGCGCATACCGAGCTTGTCGAGCTTCTGCGCGGTCGAGAAGCCGCGCATCCCCTTTTCGATGAGAAAGGCGGTGATCCCGCGCGGTCCCGCGTGCACGTCGGTCTTCGCGTAGACGACCAGCGTGTCGGCGTCGGGGCCGTTGGTGATCCACATCTTGCTGCCATTGAGCACGAAATGATCGCCGTCGCGGTCGGCCCGCAACCGCATCGACACCACGTCCGAACCCGATCCAGGTTCGCTCATGGCGAGCGCGCCGACATGCTCCCCGGATACGAGCTTCGGCAAGTACCTGGCTTTCTGTGCAGCGCTGCCGTTGCGTCGTATCTGGTTGACGCAAAGGTTTGAATGCGCGCCGTACGACAGCCCCACCGCCGCCGACGCGCGGCTGATTTCTTCCATGGCGACGACGTGCGCGAGGTAACCCATCGCCGTACCGCCGTATTCCTCTTCAACCGTGATCCCGAGCAGCCCGAGGTCGCCCATCTTGCGCCACAGGTCTTGCGGAAACCGGTTGTCGTGATCGATGGCGGCCGCGCGCGGCGCGATTTCGGCGGCCGCGAACTGTTGCACCGTCTCGCGCAACATATCGATGGTGTCGCCGAGATGAAAACTCAGGGTCGGAAAGTCGGTCATCGCGCGCTCAAGCCGTCTGTTGCCGATCCTGCCTGCCCACCATCACCATCAACGTCTGCTGCATGATCGCGCACAACGTGCGTCGGCCGCGAGCTTCGGCGTGGACCTCGCCACGGGTGATCACCAGCGTGCGGCCGGATTTCACGACCTCGCCCTCCGCGACCAGGCGCTCGCCCATCGCGGGCGCAAGCAGGTTGAGTTTGAATTCGACCGTCAGCACGCCCGAATCCGCCGGGAAGAGCGTGAACCCGGCGTAGCCCCCCGCCGAATCCACGATGGCGCTCACCATGCCGGCGTGGATGTAGCCATGCTGCTGCGTCAGGTCGTCGCGATAGGGCAACTCGATGCGGCAATACCCCGGCCTCAGTTCGGAAAGCTGCGCTCCGATCAGTTGCATCGCGCCCTGCCGGTCGAAACTGGCGCGCACGCGCGCCGCATAGTCGGGGTCGGCGGGGATTCTAGCAACCTCCGGTTCAGATGCAGCGTGCGGCGTGGACATGGTCGAATTTGGGCGCAATCGGCAATCGCAGGGAGCTTGTCGGAGTCTATCTTCCGTTTACGTAAACGTCAATCTGGCGCGCCGTGCTCGCCAGCCGGTGGCGTGCCCGCAGGCGCTCCCTGGCGCAGGCGCCTCCGGCACTGCCGCTCCAGGGAGTCGATCTCGGCGAGCACGATGGCGATGTCCTCCCGCTGCTGCGCCAGCATCGCGCGGCGAGCGCCAAGCAGCTCCAGGAATTTGACCAGCTGCGGTCGTTCGTTGTTCGTAGACTCGTACAAATCGAGCAGTTCGCGAATCTCCGACAGCGACAAGCCGAGCCGCTTGCCGCGCAGCACGAGCTTGATCCGGACCCTCTCGCGCTCGCCGTAGACACGCGAGCGCCCGCTGCGCAACGGCGCCAGCAATCCTTCGTCCTCGTAGTACCGGATCGCGCGAGTGGTCAGCGCAAATTCCTTGGCGAGGTCGGAGATCGTATAGGTGACTGGATGCGGCCGGGACGGCATCTTTTCGCGCTGGAAACCGCGGACGGCGACGCGGATGAACATACCATAAACCATTAATGCCAACTGCGCGCCACCTTGACACGCCATTCCGATTCCACGACGATGCTGCGTTGCACAACGCTGGTGCAGCACTCGCTTCGAAACAGCGCAGCCCTCATGAACGCATCCCTGCCCGCCGTCCTCGCTTTTCCCCACGCTGCGCCGCCCGCCCCGGCCGAAGTCATCGAGGTCGCGCGGGGGGTATGGTGGTTACGGATGCCGCTGCCGTTCGCGCTGGATCACATCAACCTGTGGCTGCTTGCGGATGGCGACGGCTGGGCACAAGTCGACTGCGGCTACGGCGACGCCGCCACGCGAGCACTCTGGCAAGCCCATTTCGACAGCACGCTGGGTGGACGGCCGATCACTCGCGTCGTTGCCACGCACTATCACCCCGACCATCTCGGCAATGCCGCCTGGCTGACTGCGCGATTCGACTGCCCGCTGGTCATGCCACAGGCGGAATTCCTGACCGCTCACCTGGTCGGCGATGCGTGCCCCGGGCACAACACCGAATCGATCTGCGCGCTGTTCCGTGCGCACGGCATGAGCGACGAGCACCTTGCTTCGATGCGGGAACGCGGCAACCGCTACCGGCGCGGCGTGCCGGAGTTGCCGACGAGTTTCCGCCGGCTGCTCGCCGGCGACGACCTAGACATTGGCGGCAACCGGTGGCATGCCATCGGCGGCTACGGGCATTCACCCGAACACATGGCGCTCTACTGCGAGCAGCTGGACGTATGCATTTCCGGCGACATGCTGCTCCCGAAGATCAGCACCAACGTGAGCGTATCGCCCGTGGAGGCGGAAGGCGACCCGCTGGCGCGTTTCCTCGATTCGCTGGCGGCGTTCACCGCGCTGCCGCAACAGACGCTGATACTGCCCTCGCACGGACTGCCGTTCACGGGTGCCGCACTCCGCGTCGACCAATTGCACGCGCACCATGCGGCGCGGCTCGCCGAGCTCGAGGCCGCCGCAGAGCGGCCGCGGACCGCGGCCGACCTGGTGCCGGTGCTGTTTCGGCGTGAGCTCGATATGCAACAGCGCTTCTTCGCGATGGGTGAAGCTATCGCGCATCTGAATTACCTGTGGCACGCGGGGCGACTCGCGCGCACCATTACGGTCGACGGAACGATCCGCTTTGGCCGCAGTGCCTGAACCTGCCAATCTCTGGGGAACCAAGCCGATGAGCACCGCCAAGACCACCGTGGGTATCGAAAACCTCGCCTGCGATCCCGTCGCGCTCGCCGCGTCTTATGCCAGCGCCGCCGACAAGAGCGCCAAACTGCTCGGTGAATTCGTATCGCGCAAAGCAGGCTCGGGCGCTTCGCTTGCGGCCGACGAACTCGGCCTGTCGAAGGCGTTCTTCGAGCTCGCCGCGAAAATGCTGGCCAACCCGTACCGCATGGCCGAATCGCAACTGAACCTGATGTGGGATTACTCGGCGCTGTGGCAGGCGTCGATGATGAAAATGCTCGGGCAGTCGCCGGCGCCGGTGGTCGAACCCGCAAAGGGCGACAAGCGCTTCAGGCACGAAGACTGGCAGGAGCACTTCCTTTTCGACTACGTGAAGCAGTCGTACCTGATTGCCGCGCGCTGGCTGCACAAGTCCGTAGCCAATGTCGAAGGGCTGGACGAGCAAACCCAGAAGAAGGTCGACTTCTTCACCCGGCAGTACATCGACGCCCTGGCGCCGTCGAATTTCGCGCTGACCAATCCAGAGGTCTTCCGTGAGACGGTCGCGACCGGGGGAGGCAACCTGGTCAAGGGACTCAACAACCTGCTCGACGACATCGAGCGCGGCAACGGCAAGCTCAAGATTTCGATGACCGACAGCAAGGCCTTCGAACTTGGGGTGAACATTGCGACGACTCCGGGCAAGGTCGTGTTCCAGAACGACCTGATCCAGCTGATCCAGTACGAGCCGACGACCAAGAAGGTCTACAAGCGTCCGTTGCTGATCATGCCGCCGTGGATCAACAAGTACTACATCCTGGACTTGCGCGAGAAGAATTCGCTCGTGCGCTGGTGCACCGAGCAGGGACTGACGGTATTCGTCATCTCGTGGGTCAATCCGGACAAACGGCTCGCCGGCAAGGATTTCGTCGACTACATGCTCGAAGGCCCGCTGGCAGCAATCGACGCCATCGAAAAAGCGACCGGCGAGCGCGAAGTCAACGCGCTCGGATATTGCCTCGGCGGGACGTTGCTGGCGGCAACGCTCGCCTACATGGCCGCCAAGAAGGACAAGCGCGTCGTCAGCGCGAGCTTCATGACCTCGCTCGTCGATTTCGGCGGGAGTGGGGAGCTTGAAGTGTTCATCGACGAAGAGCAGGTCGCCTCGCTCGAGCGCAAGATGCAGGAACGCGGGTATCTCGAAGGGTCCGAGATGGCCGACACCTTCAACATGCTGCGCAGCAACGACCTGATCTGGTCGTTCGTCATCAACAACTACCTGATGGGACGCGATCCGTTTCCCTTCGACCTGCTGCACTGGAATTGCGATTCCACGCGCATGCCGGCGAAGATGCACAGCTTCTATCTGCGCAACATGTACCTGGAAAACAAGTTGAAGCAACCCGCCGGCATCACGCTGGACGGCGTTGCGATCGACCTGTCGAAGATCGTGCAGCCGTCGTACTTCGTCTCGGCGATCGAGGACCATATCGCCCCGTGGAAAGCGACCTACTCCGGTCCGCACACTTTCGGTGGCAAGTCGCGTTTCGTCCTGTCGGGTTCGGGGCACATTGCCGGCATGATCAATCCTCCGGCAGCGAAGAAATACGGCTACTGGACCAACGACAAGCTCCCCGCAAAACCCGACGCGTGGCTCAAAGGGGCCCGCCAGCACGAAGGTTCATGGTGGCCGCATTGGGTCGATTGGTTGAAGCCGTATCTGGGCCCGCAGGTCGCCGCACGCGCGGTCGGCAAGGCCGAGGGCAAGAGCCGGCTCAAGGCGATCGAACCCGCACCCGGTAGTTACGCAAGACTGCGCGCCGACGCGGGCTCGGCATCAGGCGGGTAGGCTATAGTGGTGGCGCGGCATGCTTGCAAGGAGTCTGCTATGAACCACTCGAAAGCGAACACGCCTGCAGCGATCGCCAAAACGGCAATCGGCTGGCCTTGCTGCCCCGCTGATAGCGATTGACGAGGGCTCGACGCCGGTCTCCGAATTTATTACTTGGCTCCCGGCGCACTTGCCGCGACCGGCGCGGCGACGGGTGCTGAACGGGTCGGGCCCGATTGCTGGACGCTGGCATCTGGCGCCGGTGTGCCGTGCCGCTGCGGCGCGCTCTGCGCGGTGCCTTGAGGTGCCACCTGCAGTGCCGGGACCGGTACACGCGGTGGCACCGACTGCGCCACCGCAGGCACCGCAATGCCACGATCCACGACGGCTGGCGCCTTCGGGCCCGGTATTGGCGCGAGCCCCGTATACGCACCGCGCCCCGCCGGCACGCCCCCGTATACCGGTGTAGGCGCGGATGCTGGTACCGTCTGGACCGGCGCAACGTTCGCGGCGGGATCCCGCGTTGGCGGGTTGGCGACGATTCTGCCGCCGTTGCCGGGCGTCTGCGCCGCTGGCGCCGCCCTGCGGGGCGGCTGCGTGGAGCTTGCCGGGCCCTGCGGCCCGGGTTGTGCCGGTAGCGTGACCACCGGCGCTGAAGGTGGTGGCGTCGCCAATCTCACGTTGGTGCGATTGAGCATCTGATATTGCGCGCCCGCCGGGACCGGTGCGGCGGGCAGCGGACGCTGCGATCCTTGCCGCGCCTGCGGCGTCAGGTTCGGTGCGCCGTGCATCACCGGTGCATTGCCAGCAGCGAGCGCGGCGATATTCACCTGGTTCGGTGCGACGGGCCGCGCACCGCTGAGTACCGCGGCCGATACTGCCGTCATTGCGCCCGGAACGCCCGCGTTGACATAGCGCTGCGGTGGCGGCGCGAGCCGACGATCCGACTGCGCAACTGCATAAGGCTGGTTGAGCTGGCGCCAGCAGCGGCCGGAACAGCGGCCCCAAGCCGGCAAATAGGGTTCGCCCCAAGCCAGCGGGACCCAGCCGTAGACCGGCGGTCCGGCTCCCGCCCAGCCCTGACCGCCATACCAACCGACCAACGCCGGCGCCCATACCGGGCGCGCAACGCGGGTGCCGGGGCACCAGCCCCAGCGCCCCGACGTCCAGACCCAGCGCCCATAGTGAAACGGCGCATAGCCCCACGGCGCCGCGTCGACCCAGGTCCAACCCCAAGGGCCGACCCAGGTCCAACTTCCGAATCGGTACGGTGCCCAGCCGACGGCGACCGTCGACGGGTACCAGACCGGTCCGTAGGTCGGCGTCGACTCCCACGTCCCGTATTCGTCGAGGTCGCGCGCACCGACCATTTCCGGAGAGACATAGGCCGAACTGCGAGCGGTGTCGTAACGCTGGTCGCGCGCCGCGCTCCAGGTGTCGAAACCGTCGCTGCCGAATCCGTTCTGGATCGCCAGTCCGGCACCGTCGATGCCCAGGACGGTCGCCGCCTGACCAGGCAGCGTTTGCTGGACGCCGCCGCCGAAGCGTATCCCCGCTTCGCCTTCGCGCACCGTCAAGGTGGTCCGCTCCCGGTCGCCATCGACATCGACGCGATACTGCCCGGGACGGTCGATTTCGATCTGCGTATTGGGAGTGTCGATACGCGCGACTTCACCCGGCTCGAGGGCGCGAACACGAAGGATCAGGCGCCCGGACGCGACGAACAGCGCGAGTTGATGATCGTCGAGCGCCGTAATCTGCAGATTGGTGTCGCCCGCCATGCGAAAACGCCCACCGCCAAAGTCGATCTCGGCGCGGCCATTGGCGGAGAGCCAGAGATTGTCCCCCGTCGTCACCGGGTAGTTGAGGCCGATCGGCGCCCACTCGTTGGCGCGGTCCGGCGTCGCCAGGAACAGGTCGCCGGACACTTCGCTGATGCGCCCCACGCGCGACGGCAGGTCCGCCGCCTCGTCCTCGGCGACTACGGGCATTTGCCACGCCATGGCCAGCAATACCGCGCCCATGCACCGCCACGCAGCCGACTTGATGTTGCGCATGCTCACTTGATCGCGTCCCTTTCCTGCCCGATAACGGCCCGCTAGCGCGAGCGTTGACCCATCGCGGCAACCTGCTGACGGGGAGTATAGGACAGCAAATCCGGGGAGAGATTCATGCTGCCAAGGGCAAAAGCTTCGCTGCAAGAGCGCGCTGACCTCGACAATAACGGGTAGGTCGGCCGGTGCAGTTCAAATGGCCGTTCAATTTCGTTGCAGCGATTGTGCATCGGTCTGGCAGTGGTGCCAGGCCTCAAAGTGGCCTTCCTGATCAGGCTCGACTGAGGACCGGTCAGTCGATCGGCCACAAACTTCGCCCCGCAAATGCGGGCGCGTCTGGTCAGCTTGTCTTGCGTCGCAGCGACGCCATCAATACAGCAAAACCCAGACCCAGTAGCGCGAACGTTGCCGGTTCGGGAACGAGTGCGATCATCGCGCTGCTGATAATTCTGTGACCTGCAGAGGTCGGATGAATACCATCCCAGAAGAGGTACTTCGAAGGGTCGCAGGCAACGAACTGTGCACAGGCGTCCGTGACGTTGGTCAGGCCGAACGCAGCCGGATCGGCCGCAATCGAGTCTTGCAAGTGGAACAGATCAAAAAGCATCACGTCGGGATCGCTCCCGACTGCGCTCGACAGGGCGCCGTTCATCGAGGACGCGAGCAATGTTCCGACCGCCGCTCCGCCCGACGCCACGACGGCAGGTGCCAGCCCCACGTCCGGCGTATCCCAAACAACGATGTGTTTGGCCCCGGCAAGTTCGAGCTCGCCGACAATGGTTGCTACGTCGGTCGCGAACGCAATGGCAGTGGACTGGATAACCGCGCCAATGCATACAACGTCTGAGCCGCAGAGGACGATGGCATTCAGTGCGGCTCGAGCGTTGTTCCCGCCGCCCGCAATCACATAAAGCGCATCGCTGGGTGCGACGTTGCCGCTGTGAGACAGAAAGTCTCCGGCTTGCGTCTCGAGGCTCGGGGGAAAGGGGCTGAGAAGATTGGGGCTGAACGGACCCGTGGTCGCGCCGCCAAAAGCGTAGTCAGTTCCTCCCAGGAGCGAGGGATTTGCGCTGAGGCCGATCGCGGCGGCGAAGCTTTGAGCCCAGACCGCGCCATTCGTATAGTGCCCTGATGCATAAGGAAAAGTGGGAATGAAAGTGTTGCCCGATATGGGGACTGGAGTTACGCTGGCCCCGAAGATGATGGCGTTGTTGCCCGCATCCGAAAGGCTGTCCCCGAAGATAAACAGGTTGGAGTAACTGGCCTGCACGCCCGGCGATGAAACCAGGAAAACGAGCGCAAAGGACCGCATCAAATGTGCGAAAGCTTTCATACCTGCTCCCCAAAAACAACGCTATGGGACGGTTGGGACTCCGAACTGTGATACACAAGAAAGAACCGTGCCCGCTGAACGAATGATCGTCAATTCAATCGATTGCGTTTTGACGCGATGCGCAGGGCGCATGCGGATGTAAAGCGGACCGACAGTTACAAACCCGAAGGCAGGTCCAACCGCAGGCGCAAGCAGAGTCCGCCGCAAGGCCCTAACTTCTTGCGCCGCAGCGACGTCGTCCAGGCTTTCAAGCCCCGGCGCGGGGCTTTCGTTTCGCGCGCGAGAATACGGCATCGTAAAGCGGCCGCGGCAGGATCCGGAACAGCCGCCCCAGCCACGCCATCTGCCAGGGAAGAACATAGAAGCGGCGCCGGCGCGCGATCGCGCGCGCCATCAGGCTGGCAGCCTGGTCAACCGGAAGCATGAACGGCATGCGGTAGGGATTCTTGGCGGTCATCGCCGTCTCGATGTAGCCGGGGCAAACGGTGATAACATCGACGCCCTTGCCCCTCATTTCGACGCGAAGGCTCTCGAGATACGCGATGACGCCCGCCTTCGACGCGGAATACGCGCCCGCTCCGGGCAATCCGCGAAATCCGGCGATGCTGGCGATCCCGACCAAGCGGCCGTGGCGCGCCTCGACCATGGCTTGCAGGAACGGCGCAAAGGTGTGCATCAATCCGGTGACGTTGGTATCAATGACCGCGCGGAAGACGGCGGCGTCCTCTCCGTGCTGCGTCAGCGTGCCGACCGAAATGCCGGCATTGCCGACGACGATGTCGGGAGTACCGAAGCGTCGAATGAAATCCGCGCCGGCTAGCTGCAGTGCTTCGGCATCGCGCACGTCGCCGGGATAGATCGCGCAGGTCGCTGGCGCGAGTGCCGCGGCCACCGCCGACAACGCATCGCTGCGCCGCGCGAACAGTCCGAGGGTCGCACCCTGCCGCGCGTAGACTCGCGCGAGCGCCGCGCCGATACCCGCACTGGCGCCCGTGATGAAGACGTTCACGGCGCGCCGGATCCGGACTCGATCCGTGCGCTAACTCTTGGGTCGTTCCGCGCGAGCCTTCGCGACCAGCGCATCGAGCGCTGCGGGCATGGCCGCATGTCCGCCGACCCGGTCGGACAGGGTAAGGAACTTGCCATCGACCACCATCGTCGGCACGGCCTGGACGTTGTATTCCTGCGCCAGCACCATCGCCCGCTTCATCTTGCTGTCGATGCCGAAGGAATTGTAGGTCTCGATGACCTTGGCGCGATCGAGTCCCTTGCCAGCCGCCCAGTCGAAGAACGCCTTGTCCTGGTACAGCGGCACGCCGTTCACATGTACCGCCTTGAACACCTCCGGCGACAGGCGCAGGTCCTCGCCCATGGCTTCGAGCGTGAAGTAGTCCTTCGCCAGCATTTTCCAGCGGTCCTGGAACATCACCGGCACGCGGCGAAATTGCACGTCCGGCGGCAAGGTTTTTGCCCACGTCTGAAGGTACGGCTCGAGATCATTGCAATGCGGACAGCCGTAGGAAAAGAACTCGATGACCTCGATCTTCTTTCCGGAGTCGACGGCGTGCGGGATCTTCAGCCGCGTGTACTCCTTGCCCTCGATCAGCTCCGCTGCGGCCACGCCGGACAGTGCCACCGCCGCCAGGATGCCAACGACTTGCAGTACGAAACGCTTCATTGCTGCTCCTGCCATGAAATTTGGACGCGACCCACACTTTGGCCGGGTCGATGTAGTGAAGTTCAATTGCAGACGGCTTCGATCAGGGATTTCTGATCACGGCGACGTCGAATCCGCCCTTGCCCAACTCGCCCTTGATGCGATTGAGCTCGTCGGTGTTGTCATAGGGTCCGAGCCGCACGCGGTAGCGCACGCTCTTGTCCGGCAGGGGAACCGTCTGCACGACCGCTTCCCATCCCGCCAGCGCCAGCCTCGCCTTGAGGTTCTCTGCATCCGACTCGCCATTGAACGCCCCGGCCTGCAGCCAGAATCGGTCGAGCGCCTTGGCCGGTTCCTTGTCAGGGGCCTTGGCGACCGCCACCGGAGCGATTTTTTCCGCCGGGCGCTCCAACTTTTCGAACGCCTTGCGCTCTGGCGGGGTCTTCGCCTCTTCGCCACTGGGAAGGATTTTGTAGAAGTCGAACCTGGGCTTGTCTGGCGTTGCCGCCGTCACGGCATCCCCCTTGCCGCCTCGAGCGCCGTCTTTGGGCTGGCCAACTGCCGGCAACGGCCCGGTAAGCCCGGACCGGCCGAGGTAATACGCGACGCCTGCCGCGAGCGCCAGGCCGACGACGAGCCCGATGAAGATGCCGAGTAGCGTGCCGCCGCGTGCAGCGCGACGCGGTTGCCTGGACGCTTGCGGACGTCGCGGGGGACGCATGGTATGGGAAGTCGAAGTCACATTTTTTCCGGCGCACCGACGCCCAGCACGGCCAGGCCGCTGCGGATGACCTGTCCGGTCGCGACGACCAGCGCCAGCCTGGCGCGACGCAATGCCGGGTCATCGACCAGGAACTGCTCGGCATTATAGTAGCTGTGAAATTCCGCCGCCAATTCCTTGAGAAAAAACGTCATGCGATGCGGCGCGAGTTCGCGCGCGGCCAGCGCAAGCTCTTCCGGAAAATCGGTCAGCCGGCGCAGCAGGGCCGCCTCGTAGGTGCTGCTGAGCGGTGCGAGATCGGCGTCGCGGAACGTGGCCGCGGCATCGGCGGATGCAATGCCTGCCTTCTCGAGCACGCTGCAGACGCGCGCGTGCGCGTACTGGACGTAGTAGACGGGGTTCTCCTCCGACTGCGCCCGCGCCAGATCGAGGTCGAACGTAAGCTGTGAATCCGACTTGCGCAGCAGAAAGAAGAATCGCACTGCATCGCGACCCGCTTCATCGATCAATTCGCGCAGCGTGATGCCGGTGCCGGCCCGCTTCGACAGCTTGACTTCCTGTCCACCGCGCATCACCAGCACCATCTGGTGCAGCACGTAATCCGGATAACCCTGGGGAATGCCGATGCCGAGCGCCTGCAGCCCGGCGCGCACGCGCGACAGCGAACCCGCGTGATCGGCGCCAAGCTCGGTGATCGCACGCTGGAACCCACGCTTCCATTTGGTCACGTGATACGCGATGTCCGGTACGAAATAGGTGAAGCTGCCGTCGGACTTGCGCATCACGCGGTCCTTGTCGTCGCCGTATTCGGTGGTGCGCAGCCACAGCGCACCGTCCTGCTCGTAGGTCCTTCCCGCTGCGACCAGCGCGCGCACCGTGGAATCGACGAGGCCATCGCTGTAGAGCGAGGATTCGAGGTAGTACTGGTCGAAGCGCACGCCGAATGCGGCAAGATCCGAGTCCTGTTCGCCGCGAAGTGCAGCCACCGCAAATTCGTGTATTGCAGTGAGATCAACGCCGTCTGGATCTTGGCCGGTGGCAACGTAGTCGCGCGCAATTTCGCGGATGTAATCGCCCTGGTAACCATCAACGGGGAACTCCGCCACACGGCCGTTCAACTCTTCGATGCGCGCCTGAACCGAAAGAGCAAGGTTGACGATCTGCGCACCCGCGTCGTTGTAGTAGAACTCGCGCCGAACATCGAAACCTTGCCATTCCAGCAACCGCGCCAGCGCGTCGCCTACCGCGGCACCGCGTCCGTGACCCACGTGTAACGGACCGGTGGGATTGGCCGAGACGAATTCGACGACGACCCTCGCGCCCGCACCTGATTGCGAGCGGCCGAAGCGATCGCCTTCGGCCAGGATGCGCGTCACGACCGATCGCCGTGCCGCGCCAGACAGAAAAATGTTGACGAAGCCAGCGCCTGCGACCTCGGCGCGGTCGACCCAGGGAGACGCCTCGAGCGCGACCACCAGCTTGGCGGCGAGCTCGCGCGGATTCTGCTTCAGCGTTTTGGCGAGTTGCAGTGCCACGCTGGTGGCGTAGTCACCGTGCTGCGCCTGCTTCGAGCGCTCGAGCGAAAACGTGGCCGGGACCTGGCCCGGGGCAACGCGGGACAGTCCCGCTGCCAGCCATGCAGTTATGGAGGATTTGACGTCGATCACGGGACGAGCAAGACGAAAAGTCTTGAATTATAGCGTGTGCAGGCACCGCGACCGCGCCGCGCATCAGGCGAAGCCGATGGGATCGACATCCAGGTTCCAGCGCACGCTGCGCGCTTCGATGCGTTCCAATTCGTCCCGCCAGCGCGGGAGGAAATTTTGCAGCGCGCGCCGGTTCGCGGACTGCGCCAGTACCTGCGCCCGCTCCAGGCCCGCGCGCCGCGGCAGCGCCGCAGGTACCGGCGAGAATACTTCGCATCCTCCTCCCTCTGCGGCGGCCAGCGCGCGCCCCTTGGCTGACGCAAGCGAGAGGAAATCATCCAGCGCGGCCTGGCGCTTCGCTTCCGCGCTGAGCAGCACGAGGTGCGCAAAGGGCGGCAGCCCCAGCGTCTTGCGTTCGGCAAGCAGCGTCGCGGCGAAGCGATCGTAGTCGTGCGCCACCAACGCCGTGTAGACCGGATGATCGGCGAAGTCGGTCTGCACCAGGACTTCGCCGGGCAGCGCGCCGCGCCCGGCGCGGCCCGCGACCTGCTCCAGCAACGCGAACAGGCGCTCGGTCGCGCGAAATTCGGCGCTGTACAGCGCGTTGTCGGCACCCAGCACGCCTACCAAGGTCAACCGCGGGAAATCGTGACCCTTGGCCAGCATCTGCGTGCCGATCATGATGTCGACCTCGCCTTCGGCGATGGCGTTGCGCATGGCCGCAAAGGACGCCTTGCGGCGCGTGCTGTCGCGATCGACCCGCACGATCCGCGCCGCAGGATACAACTCGGCAACGGCGCGCTCCAGGCGCTGCGTACCGGACCCCAGCGGCAGCAGGTCCTGGTTGCCGCACTCGGGACACGCGGCCGGGATTTTCGCCGCATGGCCGCAGTGGTGACAGCACAGGTTGCCGGCGTCGCGGTGGACGACCAGACGGGCGGCGCAGCGCGGGCACATCGCTTTCCAGCCGCAGGCGGCGCAGAGCAGCGATGGAGCGAAGCCGCGTCGGTTGATGAACAGCAACGACTGCTCATTGCGATCCAGTCGCGCCGCGATCGCGCCTTGCAGTTCCGGCCCAATGCCGTCGACGCTGCCGGCGGTGCGATTCGGAACCAATCGCACCGTGGGCATGGTCGCACGCTCGATCGCCCTGCGCGGCAGTTTCAGCCAGCGGTAACGTCCCCGCGTTGCCTGCGCGTAGCTTTCAAGCGACGGCGTGGCGCTTCCCAGCACGATCGGAACACTGCGCAGTCTCGCGCGATAGATCGCGACGTCGCGCGCATGGTAGCGCACGCCCTCTTGCTGTTTGAACGACGAGTCCTGTTCCTCGTCGACGATGATGAGTCCGAGCCGTGGCAACGGCGTGAATACTGCAAGGCGCGTTCCGACGACCAGGTCTGCGTCGCCGCTGGCCGCCGCGAGCCACTGCGCCCGTCGTTCGCCGGAACTGAGCTTGCTGTGCAACACGGCTGGGCGAATGCCAGGCAACGCCACGACAATTCGATCGACCAGTTGCGGCGTCAAGTTGATCTCCGGCACGAGCAGCAACGCCTGGCGGCCGACCGCAATCACGCGCGCCGCAGCCGCAAGATAGACTTCGGTCTTGCCGCTGCCGGTGACACCTTGCAGGAGCGCCGGCACAAACGCGAGCGGGTCGGGCAATGCCGCACTGACGGCGGCGGACTGCTCCGCGTTGAGTTCAGGCGCGTCGCCAAACGTTGGCGGCGACGCGGCGGCGGCGATGCGTCGCGCGACGCCAAGTGGCGGCAACAGCTGCGCGAAGCACATTCCGATCGGTTCCTGATAGTAGGTCGACACGAAGCGCGCGAGCGCACACACATCGTCTGCCAGTGGCGGCACCGTGGTGACGATTTCGTCGATTGGTAGCAGGCGCTCGGGCGTGATTTCGCTCGACGCCAGGACATCGACGACAACACCGGGTGCGCGCCGACGTCCAAGCCGCGCCAGGACAACGCTGCCGCGCTCGACGGTCAGGCCATCCGGCAGCCAGTAGTCGAATAGTTGGTTTGCTGCGACAGGCAGCGCTACGCGGACGATGGCCACGCGGTCGGGTATCAGTCAGCCCGCAGGTGCGCTGCGCAACGACGCCCGTTACAAGTTGTAGCCTTCTGAATCATCACAGCCGATCGCAGCTTTCGGTCCCAAGTCATTCTTTTTTCAGCAGTCCGATTCATGGCCCGCAGGCGATGTGGATAATACTGTGCGTAAGTGGCGACCACGGATGCGTGGATCGTGCGGCGTCTTTCAGTGCACCCGAGCTTCAACGGGCGCACGCAGCGAAAAAATATTGAAAATCATATAGTTGACGAGCGCGTTTCCCTTGCCCGCGAAATTGCTCTCCCGAAGCGGGTATTCGGATCGCCGTTGTGCATAACTACGGAGCCGGAGAGCGGGTTTTGGCGCCGTGTCAAGCCCGGCAAGAACCAATACCAGCGCGGGTTTCAGCCATTTCATCGTCTACGCCACGCGCGTTTCCGGCTGCTTGGCCCTCGACGCCGCATGCACGCAGGCGACGAGCGCCGCAACATTTTCGGGCGGCGTCGAAGGCTGGATGCCGTGGCCCAGGTTGAAGATATGGCCGGGCTGCGTGCCTGCGGCAGCGACGATCGCGCGCGCCTCCGCCTCGACTGCCTCGGGAGTCGCGAGCAGCGCCAAGGGGTCCAGATTACCCTGCACCGCGACCTGGCCACCGATGCGCCGTCGTGCACTGCCGATGTCGGTGGTCCAGTCGATGCCGACCGCGTCGCAGCCGCATTCGGCGATGAGCTCCAGCCATTGGCCGCCACCCTTCGTGAAAACGATCACCGGCGTGTGCGGTGCAGATTGGCGCAGGCGCGCGATTACGCGTTCGACGTAACCCAGCGAAAACTTTGGGAATGCGTTTGCAGCGAGCAAGCCACCCCAGGTGTCGAAGATCATTACCGCGTCGGCACCGTGTGCAATCTGTTGCGCGAGGTACGCTGCGACGGCGTCCGCGTTGATCGACAACACGCGGTGCAGCAGGTCGGGCCTCGCGTACAGCATGCGTCGTACGCGCGCGAAATCGGCGCTGCCGGCGCCCTCGATCATGTAGCAGGCGAGCGTGAACGGGCTGCCTGCGAATCCGAGCAGCGGCACTCGCCCATCGAGCGCGCGCTTGATCGAACTCACGGCGTCGAACACGTAGTTCAGGCGCGACAGATCCGGCGCGTTCAGGCGGTCGATCGCGGCTTCGTCGGTGAGCGGGTCGCGGAAACGGGGACCTTCTCCCTCCACGAAGTGCAGCCCGAGGCCCATCGCGTCGGGAACGGTCAGGATATCCGAGAACAAGATCGCCGCATCGAGAGGGAACCGGGCCAGCGGCTGCAGCGTAACCTCGGTCGCAAGGTCGGGGCTGGTGCACAGCTGCATGAAGCTGCCGGCGCGCTTTCGCGTCGCGTTGTACTCCGGCAGGTAGCGCCCGGCCTGGCGCATCAGCCAGACTGGAGTGTAAGGCGTCGGTTCGCGGCGCAGGGCGCGCAGCAGCGTGTCGTTTTTGAGCGCAGTCATCGTTGCGGGGAGTGGCAAGCCGGGATCATCGCCCACGCCGGCCGAAACACTCGCGGCGGTGTCGGGGCAGCGCGCCGAACCAGGACCGTTCGGCGACCCCGGTCAGACTACAGGCAATAGCGTCCGGCCGCAAAGTCGCTCGAGGATCGCCAGCGGCGAACTGGCGGGATCATACAGCGCCGATATGGGGACATGGATCGTCTGCTCGAGCATGTGCTGCCCTGACACCGCGGCGTGCATCACCTGGTCCGAAAAGCACAGCCAGGTCGTACCTGGGGCGAAGCGCACGATCTGCTGCACGCAATCCCGCTGGTACGACAGGTCCGATTTCGCGCGGTCGTGCAAGCCGAGCATCAGGTGATCGTAGTCGCTGCGCACACCCTTGGTCACGTGCAGCGCGGAGAGCAGCGCCGCGGTGCCTGGCAACGCTCGCCTGACGTGCGGCAACAGCGTCGTCGCCATCGTCGCAAAATCCTCGCCCACCCGCCAAACGCGGTCTTCCGCGGGATTCACATTGTTGAACACGCGCAGGATTCGCTCGCCATGGTTTGGACGCGATGGGAACGCGTCCACGTGCAGGCGAGAGTCGTCCTTGCGCCAGGATACGGCGCGGCCGACGGCAGGCTGCGGACGAAAACTGGTTCGCGCGCGCCGCACGTACTGCGCGTAACGCGGAAACAGCGCGCGGACGAGCCCTGACGCCGACGCGGCGAAACGCGCGATCATTTCGGTCAGCGCCGCCAGATCATCCGGCGCACCGACGGCACCCTTGATCCGTGCACCGTCGAAACTGATGTTTTTCGCCCGACCGTCGGACCACGTCGGCGACAGGAAGCGACGCTCGCTTTCGCGCAGCTCGAACACGACGTGCGGCAACACCAGCACGCCGCCTCCCTCCAGCACGCGAACCGCGGTCCCCTGCGCGTCGGGCGTGAGCGCGGGCTCCCAACCCGTCAGATCGAGCGAAACGATCGGCGTCATCGCGACCTTGCCTTGGCGCTGCTTAACGCGGCAGATCGGACGCGCCGTTGAGAAACTCGTCGATGGCGCGCGCGCACTGGCGACCTTCGCGGATCGCCCAGACCACGAGCGACTGGCCGCGGCGCGTATCGCCCGCGGCAAACACCTTCGGCATCGACGTCAGGTAGCTGTCGGTGTCGGCGGCCACGTTGCCACGCGCATCGTACTTTAGCGCCAGCTCGTCGAGCATGCCGCGATGCACCGGATGCACGTATCCCATCGCCAGCAGGACCAGATCGGCCTTGATCTCGAATTCGCTGGCGGGAATCTCGACGAGCTTTCCATCCTTCCACTCGACCCGACAGGCGACGAGCGCCTTGAGCTTGCCCTGCTCGCCCTTGAACGCTTTGGTCTGCACCGCCCAATCGCGCTCGCAACCTTCCTCGTGCGACGACGAAGTGCGCAACTTCATCGGCCAGTAGGGCCAGACGAGGGGCTTGTTCTCGTGCTCCGGCGGCTGCGCCAGCAGTTCGAACTGCGTGACCGACAGCGCACCATGGCGGTTCGAAGTGCCGACGCAGTCGGAGCCCGTGTCGCCACCGCCGATGACGACGACGTGCTTGCCGCCTGCGGTCAGCGGCGGAACGTCTGGATCCCCCGCGACGCGGCGGTTCTGCAGTGGCAGGAAGTCCATGGCGAAGTACACGCCGTCGAGTTCGCGTCCCGGCACCGCCAGCTCGCGTGGTTCCTCCGAACCGATAGTCAGCGCGACCGCATCGAATTCATTGACGAGAGCGACCGCGGGCACGTTGGCCCCGACGTGCTGGTTGACGCGAAATTCGACGCCCTCGGCAAGCATCTGCTCGACGCGGCGGTCGATAAGATGCTTTTCCATCTTGAAGTCGGGGATGCCGTAACGCAGCAAGCCACCGATGCGGTTGTTCTTCTCGAGAACGACGACGTCGTGTCCGGCGCGCGCGAGCTGCTGTGCGCAGGCCATCCCGGCCGGACCCGAACCGACGACGGCCACGCGCTTGCCCGATCGTGCCGCTGCCGGCTGCGGCAGGACCCAACCCTCTTCCCATCCCTTGTCGATGATGAAGTGCTCGATCGACTTGATGCCCACCGGGTCGTTGTTGATGTTCAACGTGCACGCCGCCTCGCATGGCGCCGGGCAGATCCTGCCCGTGAACTCCGGAAAATTGTTTGTCGAGTGCAGGACATCGAGCGCCTGGCGCCACTGATGCCGGTACACGAGGTCGTTCCAGTCGGGAATGATGTTGTGTACCGGGCAGCCCGACTGGCAAAACGGAATCCCGCAGTCCATGCAGCGCGCACCCTGCTTCGTCGCTTCGTCGTCCTTGAGGGCGAGGATGAATTCGCGATAACCGCGAACGCGCTCCTGCACCGGGAGTGCGACCTCGGCGATGCGCTCGAGCTCCATGAAGCCGGTAATCTTGCCCATGCTAGGCGACCTGCCTTTGCTTGCCGGCACCGGCTGCCCTCGCGGCGGCCTGCGCCACGTGCATCTCGCCGAGCGCCCGCTTGTATTCGTTCGGAAACACCTTCACAAAGCGACCGCGCATCGCCTCCCAATGGTCGAGTATCGATAGCGCGCGCGTGCTGCCGGTGAAGCGCAAGTGACGCTCGATCATGGCGCGCAGCAACGGCTCGTCGAATTCACCTGCGTGGCGCAGCCGACCCTTGCCGGCCGCGACCAGTTCGCTCTCCAGCTTGGCCTGGTCGGCTTCCGCGAGGACCGGTTCCAGGTTCACCATCGACAGGTTGCAACGTTGCGCGAACGTTCCGTCTTCGTCGTAGACATAGGCAACGCCGCCGCTCATGCCCGCCGCGAAATTGCGCCCGGTCGCGCCGAGCACGACGACCGTGCCGCCGGTCATGTATTCGCAGCCGTGGTCGCCGGTACCTTCGACGACCGCCGACGCCCCCGAATTGCGGACGCAAAACCGCTCGCCGGCAACACCGCGAAAATAGGCGTCGCCGTCGATCGCACCGTACATGACGGTGTTGCCGATGACGATGTTCTCTTCGGGCCTGGCCGGCGACGCCGGGTCCGGATAGACGACGATGCGGCCGCCCGAGAGGCCCTTGCCGACGTAATCGTTGCTCGCACCCTGGAGTTCGAAGCTGACGCCGCGCGCCAGGAAAGCGCCGAAGCTCTGGCCCGCGATGCCGGTGAACGATACATGCACGGTGTCCTCGGGCAGGCCGGCATGCCCGTAACGACGCGCAACCGTGCCCGACAGCATCGCGCCGACCGAGCGATGCGCGTTGCGGATGCGATAGTCGAGGCGCACCGGAGTCTTGTCCTCGATCGCCGCCTTCGCGTCGGCGATGATCTGATGGTCGAGCGCGCGCAGCAGGCCATGGTCCTGTTCTTCGCAGTTGAATCGCGCGACGTCGGCGGGCATCTCCGGCTGGTGGAAGATGCGCGAGAAGTCCAGCCCGCGCGCCTTCCAGTGGTCGATGCCCGGGCGCATGTCGAGCAGGTCGGCGCGGCCGATCAGGTCGTTGACGCGGCGGATACCGAGTTTCGCCATCAGCTCACGCGCTTCTTCGGCGACGAAGAAAAGAAAATTGATGACGTGCTCGGGCTGGCCCGTGAACTTCTTGCGCAATTCCGGATCCTGCGTGGCGACGCCGACCGGGCAGGTATTCAGATGGCACTTGCGCATCATGATGCAACCCTCGGCGACCAGCGGCGCCGTCGCGAAACCGAATTCGTCGGCACCGAGCAGAGCACCGATCACCACGTCGCGTCCGGTCTTCATCTGGCCGTCGACCTGCACCGCGATGCGGCCGCGCAATCGATTCAGGACCAGGGTTTGCTGCGTCTCCGACAAGCCGAGTTCCCACGGCGTCCCGGCATGCTTGATCGACGACTCCGGCGAGGCGCCCGTGCCGCCGTCGTGGCCGGCGATCGTGACGTGATCCGCCTTGGCCTTCGCCACGCCTGCGGCGACCGTCCCGACGCCGACTTCCGACACCAGCTTGACGCTGATCGACGCCTTCGGATTCGCGTTCTTCAGATCGTGGATCAATTGGGCGAGATCCTCGATCGAATAGATGTCGTGATGCGGCGGCGGCGAAATCAGCCCGACGCCCGGTACCGAGTAGCGCAATTTCGCGATGTACTCCGAAACCTTGTGCCCCGGCAGTTGGCCGCCCTCGCCCGGCTTCGCGCCCTGCGCCATCTTGATCTGCAGCTGGTCCGCGTTGACCAGATATTCGGCGGTGACGCCGAAGCGGGCGGAAGCAACCTGCTTGATCTTCGAGCGCAGCGAATCACCCTCCTTCACCGGCACGTCGACGACGACGCTTTCGATCCTCGACTTGAGCGTCTCGCCCTTGCGGATCAACGGGTAGCGACGCGCGTCCTCGCCGCCTTCGCCCGTGTTCGACTTGCCGCCGATGCGGTTCATCGCCACCGCGAGCGTGGTGTGCGCCTCGGTCGAGATCGAGCCCAGGCTCATCGCGCCAGTCGCGAAGCGCTTGACGATTTCCGCCGCCGGCTCGACTTCGTCCAGCGGCACCGACTCGGGCGCGAACTTGAATTCGAACAGGCCGCGCAGCGTCATCATGCGGCGCGTCTGGTCGTTGACGAGCTTGGCGTAGTCCTTGTACGTCGCATAACTCTTCGCGCGCGCCGCGTGCTGCAGCTTGGCGACCGTGTCGGGCGTCCACATGTGTTCTTCGCCACGGGCCCGGTACTGGTACTCGCCACCGGCGTCGAGCGCGTCCTGCAGCACCGGGCTGTCCCCGAACGCGAGCTCGTGCAGGCGAAACGCTTCGGTCGCGACTTCGGTCAGGCCGATGCCCTGGATGTTGCTCGCAGTCCCCGTGAAATATTTCTGGACCAGCGAGGCGTTGAGCCCCACGGCCTCGAATATCTGCGCCCCGCAGTACGACTGGTAGGTCGAAATCCCCATCTTCGACATGACCTTGTACAAACCCTTGCAGATCGCCTTCACGTAGCGCTTGGCCGATTCCTCCGGCGCGACTTCCGGAACGTACTCGTGCAGCTGCGCGAGGGACTCCAGCGCGAGGTACGGATGAACCGCTTCCGCACCGTAACCGGCAAGCAACGCAAACTGGTGCACTTCGCGCGCGGATCCGGTCTCCACGACCAGCCCCGTACTCGTGCGCAATCCCTTGCGGACCAGGTGCTGGTGCACGGCGGCGGTGGCCAGCAGCGCCGGGATCGGCATCAGTTCGGCTGAGACCTTGCGGTCCGACACGATCAGGATGTTGTAGCCGAGACGGGTCGCGTCCTCGGCGTGCGCGCACAGGCTGGCCAATGCGGCTTCCATGCCCGCCGCGCCCCATGCGGCCGGATAGCAGATGTCCAGCTCGAGCGAGCGAAAGCTGGCTCCGGTGAACAATTCTATGTGACGGATCTTCTCCATTTCGTCCGCCGTGAGGATCGGCTTTTCCGCCTCCAGCCGCATCGGCGGATCGGTCTCGTCGATGCCGAGCAGGTTCGGACGCGGACCGATGAACGTCACCAGCGACATCACCAGTTCCTCGCGGATCGGGTCGATCGGCGGATTGGTCACCTGCGCGAACAGTTGCTTGAAATAGTTGTAGAAGACCTTCGGTCGATTCGACAGGACCGGCAGCGCCGCGTCGTTGCCCATCGAACCCGTCGCCTCCTCGCCATTCTTCGCCATCGGCGCGAGGATGATCTTCATGTCCTCCTGCGTGTAGCCGAAGGCCTGCTGGCGATCGAGCAGCGGGACCTCCGACTTGGGCGGCGGCGCGGGGTCGGGCAACGCGTCGAGCGCAACACGCGAGCGATCAATCCACTCGCGATAGGGCTTGGCTGTGGCCAGCGTGCGCTTGAGTTCGTCGTCGTCGATGATGCGACCCTGTTCCGTATCGACGAGCAGCATCTTTCCCGGCTGCAGGCGCCACTTGCGCACGATCTTGCGCTCCGGGATGTCGAGCACACCGACTTCGGAGGCAAGGATCACGAAGTCGTCGTCGGTGACGACGTAGCGCGCCGGCCGCAAGCCGTTGCGATCGAGCGTCGCGCCGATCTGGACGCCGTCGGTGAATGCCATGGCCGCGGGACCATCCCACGGCTCCATGAGCGCGGCATGGTATTCGTAGAATGCGCGACGATCCTCGTCCATCAGCGGATTGCCTGCCCACGCTTCGGGAATCATGAGCATCATCGCGTGCGCGAGCGGATAACCGCCCATCACGAGCAGTTCCAGGCAATTGTCGAACGATGCGGAGTCGGATTGGCCGTCGTAGATCAGTGGCCACACGAGGTCGAGGTCCTCGCCCAGCACGGTACTTGCAATCGCCTGCTGCCTTGCACGAATCCAGTTGACGTTGCCGCGAACGGTGTTGATCTCGCCGTTGTGGCAAACCAGCCGGAATGGATGCGCCAGGTCCCATGTCGGAAACGTATTGGTCGAGAACCGCTGATGCACCATCGCGAGTGCGGACACCATGCTTGGTTCACGCAGGTCGAGGTAATAGTCGCCGACCTGGCTCGCAAGCAACATGCCCTTGTAGACCACCGTTCGTGTCGACATCGACGGCACATAGAATTCCTTGCCGTGCTCGAGCCGCAGCGCCTGTATTGCGTGCCCCGCCTGCTTGCGAATGATGTACAGCTTGCGCTCCAGCGCATCCTGGTCGATCGCATTCGAGCCGCGGCCGATGAACACCTGCCGAATGACAGGCTCGACATCCTTGGTTCGTTCGGACAAGCCCGAGTTGTCGGTGGGTACGTCGCGCCAGCCGAGTAGGAGTTGGCCCTGGCTGGCGACTGCACGTTCGATCTCCTGCTCGCAGGCCATGCGCGAGGCCGGTTCCTTGGGCAGAAAGACCATGCCGACCCCGTATTGACCGACCGCGGGCAGGGTGAGGCCCTGGCGGCCGCATGCTCGGCGCAGAAAGGCGTCGGGCATCTGGATAAGGATGCCTGCACCATCGCCCTGCAACGGGTCCGCACCCGTGGCGCCCCGGTGCGTGAGGTTCTTCAGGATCTGCAGCCCCTGCGTAATGATGGCGTGGCTTTTCGTGCCCTTGATGTGCGCGATAAAGCCCAAGCCGCAGGCGTCATGCTCGTTGGCCGGATCGTAGAGCCCCTGTCGCAGGGGAGGAAGGTGCTGGGAACGCGCTTGGTGGTCCACTGGGTCCTCGCCGCTCGGGCTGTCCGTGTCGCCGCGCAGCTTCGACGTCCTCAGGCAGGCAGGACCGGGGCGCCGGCGACCAACAATATTTTCATGTTAGCGAGAATGTTGCATCGCGGCAACTGACCGGCATGCTCAAAAGCCTGTTCCATGGCTTCGCCGCCAAAAGCACTTGCGTCGAGGATAAAGTTGCGCTTTAATCTGAACAAAGTGGGCTATATACTTGTAGCAGCGTTCAAAACGTCGGCCCAATACAAAATCTTTAGGACATCATCATTAGGAAATTTCACATGGCGCGAAACCAGATGAATGCATCCTTGCTGCGGTCAGTGCTCGCTGTTCTTGCACTCGGCGGTTTGCTGGCCCTTGTCGGTTGCGGTGGCGGCAGTGGTGCGCCCAACAATCCCTTCGCGCCCGGGCCGGTGGCGCCAGGCCCCTTGTTCGTCCTTCCGCCGACAGCGACGGTGTACACGCACACACCCGCGACTTTAAGCGTTAGCGGCGGCGCAGCACCGTATCAGGCGTTTTCCAGCAATTCCGCCATCCTTCCTGTCTCGCAGGCAGTCAGTGGATCGACAGTGGTATTGCTGCCCAACGACGTCGCCGCGGACACCGTCGCCGTGATCACCGTACAAGACTCCATCGGACAGACCGCCACCTCGACGATAACCGTCAGGCCGGCGCCCATATTCAACACGCTGACCATCACGCCCGCACGTACAACCTGCGGCGCGAACACCGTGTGTTCGGGAGACACCGCGACCGTGGCAGTACAGGTTATCGGGCCCGGTGGCGCCGGGATTCCCAATCGCGCGGTGAGATTCGACGTCGTCACCGGTGCATTCTCGATTCTGACAAATAATCCTGCGGCGCCGTTCGCTTCGACCTTGACTGTCGTATCGGACAACAACGGCAATGCGCGCGTGATCATCCAGGCGTCGGTCAATGCGCCGACGCAGCCGGCGGTCGTCCGCGCCACTGAAGTCACGACCGGCAACACCGTGACAGGCGCGTTCACGATCGTGCAGTCGACCGATGGTTCGGCCATTCTCTCGGTCGTTCCGTCAACGGCTTCGATCACCGGTCCGAACTCGGCGACGTGTTCTTCAGGCTTCAAAATCGACTACTACATCTACGGTGGGACGGCGCCTTACCACGTGGCGTCGACGTTCCCGAACGCGGTAGGACTGGTCAACTCCACGGTCAGCGCGTCGGGCGGTTTCTTCGAGGCCGTCACCAACGGCACTTGCGTCGATCCAAACGTGTTCACGATCGTCGATTCGGTGGGGCGGCAGACGACCGCGCAATTGAGCAACGTCGTGGGCACGGCCGACGTGCCCACGCCGCCGACGCCGCCGACGCCGACAGCGCTGGTCATCACGCCGACCGCAGTGGGTCCGACTTCATGCGCCGGCAAGACCTTCACCTTCGTGGTCACGGGCGGAACGCCGACTTACAACGTCGTCACGGTGAGCAATCCGGGACCGAGTACCGGTGTCGTAACCCCGCCTACCGGGTTAACTTCCGGCGCACCGGTATTGATCAGTGGCTTGAGTGCCGCCGGCGTGACCTCGGTCATCGTGGTCGACCAGAGTTCGCCGCAGAAAAGCATCACGGCAACGATCACCTGTACCTAAGGCGTCGCTAGCCGCAGTTCCGGACACAGTGGCGCCCTCGTGGCGCCGCTGTGCTATGCGGCGTGCGCCGTGAGCACTTCGGCGACGACTGCGCTGTCGATGCCACCGCGCAGATTCGCGCGCCCCAGCACGTCGAGCACGACGAAGCGCAGCCCGCCTGCCTTGACCTTCTTGTCGCGCGCCATGAGTTCCAGATAGCGATCGGCGCCCAGCGAGGGCGCCCGCACGGGCAGTCCCGCGCGCGCGACCAGCGCACGCACTCGCCGAGCCTCAACGACGGGAAGCGCGGCCACGCGCACGGATAGCTCGGCCGCGAGCACCATGCCGGCGGCGACCGCCTCGCCGTGCAGCCACGAACCATCGTAGCCGGCGGCGGCTTCGATTGCATGACCGAAGGTATGTCCGAAGTTGAGGATCGCGCGCCCGCCCGCCTCGCGTTCGTCTGCAGCGACGATCGCCGCCTTGATCCTGCAGCTTTCGGCAATCGCGTGCTCAACCGCGTCGGGATCGCGCTCGAGCAACCGATCCATTGCGGATTCGAGCCACGCGAAGAAGGTCGCATCGCAGGCCGCACCGTGCTTGATGACCTCGGCGGCGCCCGCGGCCAGCTCGCGCCGCGGCAAGGTCGCCAGCGTTGCGGTGTCGATGATGACCGCGGAGGGCTGGTAGAAGGCGCCGATCATGTTCTTGCCCAGTGGATGATTGACCGCGGTCTTGCCGCCGACCGAAGAATCGACCTGCGCGAGCAGCGTCGTGGGCATCTGCACGATCGGCATGCCGCGCTGATACGTCGCCGCAGCGAAGCCTGCGATATCGCCAACGACGCCGCCACCCAGCGCGATGAGCAGCGTCGATCGCTCGGCGCCCAATTCGATCAGCCGCGTGTGGATCGAGTACAGCGTGGCCCAGTCCTTGTGCGACTCTCCGTCGGGTACCAGCATGGCGTCGCTGCGGATTCCGGCGCGCGTCAGTGCCTGCTGCAATGGCGCCAGATGATGTGCCGCGACGGTCGGATTGCTGATGACGATGGCGCGTGCGTGACGCGCGTCCGGCAGCAGTTCGGCCGCGCGGCCAAGCAGGCCCTCGCCGATATGGATGGGGTAGCTGCGCTCGCCAAGCGCGACGGTCAGCGTACGCATGATCTCAGGTGCGCAACGTCGCGCTCATGCGCGAGCGGCGGAACGCAATTGCTGCTCGAGACGTTGCGCCAGTTTCACGACCTGTTCGCTGTCCGATTCGACCACGAAGTCGGCTACTTCGCGGTAGATGGGATCGCGAAACACGTAGAGTTCGTTGAGGCGCGCCTGCGGGTCCGCCGACTGCAGCAGCGGCCGGTGCTTGCTGCGGCGCGTGCGTTCCCACAGCGTCTCTGGCGTCGCGTGCAGGTACAGCACGGTGCCGTTCTGCTTGAGCGAGCTACGGTTCGGCGGTCGCAGGATGGCGCCGCCGCCGGTGGCGAGGATCACGTTGGCGTAGGCGACGAATTCGTCGATGATCGTCGACTCGCGGTCGCGAAATCCCGGCTCGCCTTCGAGTTCGAAGATCACCGGTATCGTCACGCCGAGACGGCGCTCGAGTTCCGCGTCGGTGTCGTAGAACTGCTTCTCGAGGCGCTTGGCGAGCAGACGGCCGAGCGTCGACTTGCCGCTCCCCGGCATACCCACCAGAAACAAATTGCCCCGATGCAGATGCATCGGGGCATTTTAGCAGCCCGTTCGCAGCCCGGCGCGCGAACTCGCCGCCGCGTCAGCCGCTAGCGTACGGCGGTGACCGAGTCCTTGAGCACGCGCGGCGTGAGGAAGATCAGCAACTCCTGCTTCTCGATCGTCTTGTCGGTCGTCTTGAACAGGTAACCCAGGATCGGCAGGTCGCCAAGGAAGGGAACCTTGGTCACGTCGTTATTGACGACCTCCTCGTAGATGCCACCGATCACCGCAGTGTCGCCATTGTTAACGGTGATCTGCGTGGTGACGTTCTTGGTATCGATCGAGGGTACCGTGAATCCGTTGCCGAGATTCACCTGCTGGCCGACCGAATCTTTCCGGATCTCGACGATCATCGTCACGCGATTGTCCGGCGTGATCTGCGGTGTCACATCGAGACGCAACACCGCCTTCTTGAATTGCACGGTGGCCGGACTGTTGGCAGTACCCGGCGTCACGTACGGAATTTCCGTTCCCTGTTCGATCGACGCCTTGCCGTGGTCCTGCGTCACCACGCGCGGGCTCGAGACCACCTTGCCCCGGCTGTCCGCTTCCAGCGCCGACAACTCCAGGTTGATCAGGTTGCCGCTGCCGAGGTTGATGAGCGTCAGCGCAATCTGGCCTGCGGCATTGGGTACGGGCAGATTGACGTTGAGCTGCGGCGAATCGGAATAGCCGGCCGACGCGAGGCCAGAAGCCAGCTCGTATGGCGTTTGCGTCCGCGTGTCACGCGTGATCGTATTGCCTTCGGTGTGCACCACCGGCTGCGTGTTCAGGCTGCCACCGACGCCGCCTGCATAACGCTTGTTCAGCGTGAATCCGGTCTGCATGCCGAACCGGATGCCCAGCTGGCGGCTGAACTTGTCGTCGGCAATCACAATCCGGCTCTCGATCGTCACCTGGCGAATCGGAACGTCGAGCAGACGGACGATGCGACGGACTTCCTCCATGCGGGAGGCAGTATCCGATACGAAGATGATGTTCGTGCGCGGATCGCCGAATGCCACGCCGCGCCGCGAGAGGATGGAGCCCTGCCCGCCGGTCGTCGCCGTTTGGCCGGCACCGAGGCCGAACTGCTGCTGCCTGTTGGTCGCCAGGAATGTTTGAAAATCCTGCACCTTCATGTAGTTGAGCTGGAACGATTCCGTAATGAGCGGCTCGAGCTCGCTGATCTGCAATTGCGATTCCAGCTGCTGCTTCTCCTTGACCGCCAACTCCTCGCGCGGTGCGATCAGAACGACGTTGCCGTTCTTGCGCATGTCCAGACCCTTGGTCTGCATGATGATGTCCAGCGCCTGATCCCACGGGATGTCCTTGAGCCTCAACGTAAGGCTTCCCGTCACCGTGTCGCTGGTGATGATGTTGAGGCCGGTGAAGTCAGCGATGACCTGCAGTACCGCACGCACTTCGACATTCTGGAAATTCAGCGACAGCTTCTCGCCCTTGTATCCAGCGCGGGTGCCCTGCGTGAGCTTGTTCGGGTCTTCCTGGATCGGCTTGATTTCGACGATGAAGCGGTTGTCCGCCTGGTACGCCGAATGCTCCCACAATCCCTTGGGTTCGATAACGATCCGCGTATTGCCGCCCTGGGCGAACGTATCGATGGTGGTAACCGGCGTTGCAAAGTCGGCGACGTCGAGCCTGCGCTCCAGATTGCGCGGCAGCGACGTCTTGAGAAAATCGATGACCAGCGTCTTGCCTTGCTGGCGGATGTCGATACCCGTCGAAGAGTCGGACAGGTCGACGATGATGCGGCCCTCGCCGCTCTTGCCGCGACGGAAGTCGACGTCCCGCAGCGCGTGCGTGCTGTCTCCCGGGCGCGGCTCGGCGAAGCGCGACACCGTCGTCGCGTCGGCGCTGGGCACGGCCTGGTCGAACAGCGTTACCAGCACAGTGTTGCCGTCGATCTGCGTATCGAAGGTCTGCGGCTTGTTCAGGTTGAACACCACTCGCGTGCGATTGCCGGCCTGTATGACGTTCATGCTGCGTAGCGCCGGATCGCTGATTTCCTGGGCGGTCTTGCCCAGGCCATTGCCCGTATCCAGGAAATCCAGGGCGATGCGCGGCGGATTGTTGATGGCGAATCCGGCCGGCGGATTCGCGAGCGGCGCCTTCATTACGAACTTGACGATCGTGCGCCCGGAGCTACCCTTGGACACCGCGACCGACTCGATGCTGTTGGCGGACTGCGCCAGCACCTGTCCGATGCCCGAGGCGAGGACGAGAGCGCCCAGCGCCACCATGCGCCCCCATGCACGCCAGCGTTTAGCTTCAATGGTTGGCAAGGGGCTCATTTGCGTCGCTCCTGTCGTTGGTCCGCTTCGGCGAGCTGGATCGTGCTCGATCGCTCCGTCCAGTCGCCGGCACCGTCCTGCACAAGTTCCTTGAGCCGAATCTCGCCGTCGCCGATATCGACGACAACACCGAAGTTCTGCCCCATGTAGTTACCAACCTTGATCTGATACACGTCCTTGTCGGTCGTGCGTACCAGTGCATAGGTGTTCTTGCCTCGTTGCAGCGTGCCTACCATCTGCAGCGATTCCAGCGGAAACGATTCCAGCGGCTCCTTGCGCCGATTCAGGTCCGGCGCCAGTTTGCTGCCGCCCTTGACCGGCTCGATCTTGCGCGGCTTGAACGGGTCCGGCAGGTCGAACGCGTTGTACGCAAAAGGCTCATAGGGCTTCACTTGCGGAAGCGGGTCGAGCTTGCCCTTGACGCCCTTGCCCTGTTCCTGCATCCAGGCGCGCAGATCCTGATGGCTCTCGCCGCCGCAGCCGGCGACGAGAAGCAGAAGGCCACTGCAGATGAGCGCGCGCGGTTTCATTTCTTGCCCTTGTCCTTCGCGTCCTTTGCCGCCTTGCGCTGCTTGGCGATTTCATCTTCGTCAAGGTAGCGGAAGGTCTTGGCGGTCGCCTCCATCGTCAACGTTCCCTTTTCGTTGACGATGCCGAGGTCGTTGAGCGTGACGATGCGCGGGAGCTGCGCCACGTCGCTGGCGAAGGCCCCCATGTCGTGATAGGTGCCGGTGACGCGCACGCTGATCGGCAGCTCGGCGTAGAAGTCGGCGATGCGCTCCTGCGACGCCGGCCGGAACAGCTCGAACTGCAATCCACGGCCCAGGCCCGCCTGGTTGATGTCGGTCAGCAACGCGTCCATTTCCGACTTGTTCGGCAGCTGTTTCAACAGCGCGCCGAAGGATTGTTCGATCTCGCGCAACTGCTGCACGTACAGTTCGAGATTCACGGCCTTCGCCTTCTTCTCGGCGTAGCTCTGCTTCAGCTTGAGTTCCTCGTCCTGCTGCTTGTCGAGCAACTCGAGCTGGTCCTTCCAGTCCAGGAAGCCGCCCGCCGCGACGATCGCCAGGAAGATGAGTCCCAGCACCATCAACTTCGGCAGCAGGGGCCAGTTGCCCGCGTCGCGAAAATTGAGGCGTCGAATGTCGTCGAGTGTCATTTGTTCGGCCCCTTGGCGGCGGGCGTGGCGGCTGCCGGAGTCGCCCCCTTCGCCGGTAGCGGCGCTGCAACGCCTGGACGACCGGGCGTGCCGGGCGCGGTTGCAGCCTGCCGCTTCATCTGCAGGTTCAACGTGAATTCATTGACCTTCTGCTTGTCGAGCGCGACCGACTTGATTTCGACCAGCTCGGGCGAAGTCAGCCATGGCGAGCTCTCGATGTTGCGCATCAGCGTCGACACGCGGGCGTTGGACTGCGCGTAGCCGATCAGCGTGACTTTGGCTCCGTTCTGCTTGACCGACCTCAGGTACAGGCCGTCCGGTAGCTGGCGCACCAGCTGGTCGAGCGCGTGCACGGCCTCGGTCCGGTTGGACTGCAGTGTTTCGACGATCTGTTTGCGCGCGAGCAACGCCTGCGTCTGCTCGCGCAGTTTGTCGATCTCCTTGATCTGCTCGTCGAGCTTGGCAATCTCGGTCTTCAGCAGGGCATTGCGGCTGTTCTGGTTCTCGATCCTGGCCGCGATGATCACGTGCACCAGGCCGATGACGGCCAGGGCGAGCACGGCCAGACCGATGGCAAGCGAGACGAACTGGCGCTGGCGCGCCAGGCGCTTCTGCTCGCGGTGCGGCAGCAGGTTGACGCGTACCATGGCTATTCGAAGCCGCGCAGCGCCAGGCCGCAGGCGATCAGCAGCAAGGGTGCGTCGGTTGCCAGTTGACGCGGACGGATCCGGTCCGAGACCGACATGCTGGCAAAGGGGTTGCCGATCATCGTGCTGACGCCGGCACGCTTGGCGATGAGTTCGTCGAGGCCCGGCAACAGTGCGCAACCACCCGAGAGCACGACCTGGTCGACCTGGCTGTAGGACGTCGACGTGAAGAAGAACTGCAGCGCACGCGTGACCTCGAGAGCCAGCGTCTCCATGAACGGTTGCAGCACATCGGCGTCATAATTCTCCGGCAGTCCCGCATTCTTCTTCGCCGATTCCGCTTCTTCCGGTGATAGATTGAATGCACGCTGGATGTCGTGGGTCAGCTGATTGCCGCCAAATGCCTGGTCCCGCGAGAACAGGATCTGGCTGTTGCGGAGGACGTAGAAGTGCATGACGTGCGCGCCGACGTCGACGAGGGCAATGTTCTGGTCGCGGCCGTTGGCCGGCAGCGACGGGGAGATCATGCGGAACGCTTCCTCGGTCGCATACGACTCGACGTCCATGACGCGGGGCTTGAGCCCGGCGGCATCGGCAATCGCCACGCGGTCGTCTACCTTTTCCTTGCGCGACGCCGCGATGAGGACTTCGACTTCCTCGGGATTGTTCGGCGCGGGCCCGAGGATCTGGAAGTCGAGGTTGACTTCGTCGAGCGCGAACGGGAT
Organism: uncultured beta proteobacterium; assembly: GCA_963726915.1. GTDB lineage: Bacteria > Pseudomonadota > Gammaproteobacteria > Burkholderiales > Casimicrobiaceae > PALSA-1003. The sequence goes on along the minus strand of CAVSEA010000013.1, from coordinate 396,959 downwards.
GTACTGATTGGCTTCGGTTTCGACCTGGAGCTCAAGTTCTTCCTCGGTCTGGCCAGAAGGGACGATAATCTTCTTGGTGATCACCATCGCCGTGGGCAGCGCCATGGCGACGTTACGGTTGCGGCTGCCGAGTCGCTTGTAGGCACGTCGCAGGGCTTCACTTACCTGATCGAGGTTGGCAATGTTGCCGTCGCTTACTACATCCTTGGGAAGGGGCTCGATGGCGTAGCGCTCGAGACGATAGGCGCCCTTGCCGGCTTCCGAAAGCTCGACCAGCTTCAATGCGGACGAACTGATGTCGACACCGATCAGCGGCGGCGACTTCGTCTGCAGAAACGCAAATGCGGAATCGAGTTTTTCCTTCAGCATGGGATGGTTAAGTGAGCAACGTATAAGTTACATTACATTAAATGCCATCGGCAATTTTCGGTTTGCCCGCGGGCGCCAATGCGCTACTCATATTACATATAAGTTTTATTAAATCCTAGCAGCAAGTATTAGGCAAGTAGAACCCTTTTTTTGTCGACTTTAATTTCGCGCCCCGACCTTGAATACAACAGCTTGGCTGCACTGGCTGCAGCATGATTTCACGCCCCGACCCTGAACACAACAGCTTGTTTCTACTGGCTCCGGTCTAACTTTCATTCACCCATGCTAAAGCGCTGGCTCATCTATCTGGCCTCCGTCCTGTTTGGCTTGGCACTGGTCGGGGCGCTCCTGGGGGCTTTCGTCTTTGCGCTGCTTTATCCCACCTTACCCTCGCTGGAGACATTGACGGACTACCAGCCCAAGATCCCGCTGCGAATCCTCTCTGCGGAAGGGGAGCTTCTGGGGGAATTTGGCGAGGAGCGACGGGCCATCGTGAAGATCCAGGATGTGCCCCAGGTCATGCGCCAGGCGATCCTGGCGGCCGAGGACGAACGGTTCTACCAGCACGGCGGCGTCGACTATCTGTCGGTAGCCCGCGCCGCGCTTACCAACCTCACCAGCGGGACGCAGCAGGGCGCCGGTACGATCACCATGCAGGTCGCCCGCAACTTCTTTCTTACGCGTGAGCGAACACTCACTCGCAAACTGCGCGAGGTTCTGCTTGCCTACAAGATCGAAGCCAGCCTTTCCAAGGACGAAATCCTCGAGCTGTACGTCAACCAGATCTTCCTCGGCCAGCGCGCGTACGGGTTTGCGGCGGCGGCCCAGATCTACTACGGCAAGCCACTCGCCCAGGTCGATGTCGCCGAGGCGGCAATGCTTGCCGGCCTGCCCAAGGCCCCGTCGGCGTATAACCCCGTCGTCAATCCGAAGCGCGCCCGGACCCGCGAGCTGTATGTCCTGCGGCGCATGCACGATCTGAAGTTCATCACCGACGCGCAGTTCAAGCAGGCGCAGGACGCGCCACTGATCGTGCGGCAATCGTTGCGGGATAACTCCGCGCATGCCGAATTCGTTGCGGAAATGGCCCGCCAGACCATCGTCGAGGCCTACGGCGACGAGAGCTACACGCGCGGGCTGCGCGTCTATACGACGGTGCGCAAGGCGGACCAGGACGCCGCCTATGCCGCGGTCCGGCGCGGCGTGTTCGATTACGACCGCCGCCACGGATACCGCGGTCCGGAGTCCTTCCTGACCCTGCCGGACGATCCCGCGGAACTCGATGCGGCGCTCGACCGCGCCTTTCAGGACCTGAGCGACAGCGACACGCTGGTCGCCGCGATCGTGCTCGAGGCCTCCCCCACCGCAATCAAGGCGGTGCGAAGCGACGGCGACACGGTGGCGATCACCGGCGACGGCCTCAAGTTCGCCGCGCGTTCGCTCGGCGACAAGGCGGCCTCGGGTACCCGCATCCGGCGCGGCGCCGTGATCCGTGTCGTCCGTGACGACAAGGGTGCCTGGCAGATCGCCCAGATGCCGCAGGTCGAATCGACCTTCGTTGCGCTCCGACCCACCGACGGCGCCATCATGTCGCTGGTCGGCGGCGTCGATTTCGAGCGCAACAAGTTCAATCACGTCACCCAGGCGCTGCGCCAGCCAGGATCGAGCTTCAAGCCGTTCATCTATTCGGCGGCGCTGGAAAAGGGCTTCAGCCCCGCCACCGTGGTCAACGACGCTCCCCTTTACTTCGAAGCGGCGCAAACCGGTGGCGACGCCTGGGAGCCGAAGAATTACGACGGCAAGTTCGAAGGGCCGATGCGCCTGCGCACCGCGCTCATGAAGTCGAAAAATCTGGTCACGGTGCGGATCATGCAGGCGATCACGCCAAAATACGCCCAGGACTATATCGCCCGCTTCGGCTTCGATCCGAAGCTGCATCCGCCCTACCTGCCGATGGGTCTGGGCGCTGGCGCGGCCACGCCGATGCAGATGGTCGCGGCGTACGCGGTGTTTGCCAATGGCGGCTACCACGTCACGCCGTACCTGATCGATCGCGTCGTCGACAGCAAAGGCAATGTGCTCTCCAAGGCCGAGCCCGCCCTCGCGGGCGGCGCCGCCGACCGCGTCATCGATCCGCGCAATGCATTCATCATGACGACGATGATGCGCGACGTCGTCCGCGCGGGCACGGCCGCGAAGGCGATGCAACTCGGGCGCCAGGACCTTGCCGGCAAGACCGGCACGACCAACGAAAACGTCGATGCCTGGTTCTGCGGCTTCAACGCCAGCGAGGTCGCGGTCGCCTGGATCGGATTCGATCAGCCGAGGACCCTGGGGCCCCAGGAGACCGGCGCCGGCGCGGCGCTGCCGATCTGGATGGCATACATGGCCAAATCGCTTAAGGGCGTGCCGGAGGTACCCCTCAAGGTGCCCGACGGCGTTCTGATTGCGCGCATCAACGCGGACACCGGCATGCGCGACAGCGAAGGCAACGTCACCGAGTACTTTTTCGCCGAATTTCCGCCGCACCAGCGGGAAGACGCCCTCGCGCCGCCGGGAGCCCAGGCCCCCAGGGAAGTCCGCAACCAATTGTTTTGACGATGGCCCGCAGCGAATCACCCAGGGGGCAGCGCCAGCGCACCCGCATTGCGCAGACCGCCGCGCGCCTCATCGCCGAGCACGGGCTCACCGACTGGTCGGCCGCCAAGCGCAAAGCCTGCCGCGAGCTCGGCCTGGCCGACAACGAAGCGCTCCCGGGCAACGAGGAGGTCGAACAAGCGTTGCGAAATTACAACAGTTTGTTCCGGTCCGACGTCCAGCCGGCCTCTCTACGTCAGCAACGGCAGGTCGCGCTAGAGTGGATGCAGCGGCTATCCGCGTGGCAGCCGGTGCTGATCGGAGGGGCGGCGGCGGGCTGGGCAACCGCCTACAGCGACGTTCGCCTCGAACTCGAGGCCGAAGATCCCAAGGCGGTGGAACTGGCGCTCATCAATGCCGGCATCGACTATGAGTCTGGCGATGCGGGGAATCCCGCCGCGCAACTGGTTGCGGGGCGTGGCGCCAGCGCAGTCAGGTTGCAGATCCTCACGCCCCAGCAGCGGCGTAACCGGCTGCGGCGGGACGAAGACGCGCGCTTGACGCGCGATGAACTCCAGGCGTTGCTGGCGGCGGGTGACTAGGGCCTACTTGAGCCAGGCGGCAGCGTCGAGCGCGAAATAGCTGAGGATCGCGTCCGCGCCGGCGCGCTTGAACGCCGTGAGCGACTCCATCACGCAGGCGCGCTCGTCGAGCCAGCCGTTGCCCGCGGCAGCCTTGAGCATCGCGTATTCGCCGCTGACCTGATAGACCGCCGTGGGCACGCCGAAGGTCGTCTTCACCCGGTGCAGGATGTCGAGGTACGGGAGCCCGGGCTTGACCATCACCATGTCCGCGCCTTCCTGCAGGTCGAGGTAGACCTCCCACAAGGCCTCGTCGCCGTTGGCCGGGTCCATCTGGTAGGTGTACTTGTCGCCGCCCGCGAGATTCGTCGCCGAACCCACCGCGTCGCGGAACGGCCCGTAGAAGCTCGACGCGTATTTGGCCGAATAGGCCAGGATCCGCGGTTTATCGAAGCCGGCCTGATCGAGCGCCGCGCGCAACGCGCCGATGCGTCCGTCCATCATGTCCGACGGCGCGACCATGTCGGCGCCCGCCTCGGCGTGGCAAAGCGCCTGCCGCACCAGCGCCGCCACCGTGAGATCGTTGGCGACGTAACCGCTGGCGTCGAGCAAGCCATCCTGGCCGTGGCTCGTGTAGGGGTCGAGGGCGACATCCGTGATTACGCCGAGCGCGGGAAAGCGCGACTTGAGCGCGCGCAAGGCGCGCGGCACCAGTCCCTGCGCGTCCCAGGCGGCAGCCGCATCCAGCGACTTGTGTTCGGCGCCGACGACCGGAAACAGCGCCATCGCCGGCACGCCAAGTTCCACACACCGCTCGGCGTCGCGCAGCAGACGGTCGATGCTCTTGCGCGATACGCCGGGCAGCGATGGAACCGCGTCCTCGCGACCGCTGCCGTCCTGCACGAAAACCGGATAGATCAGGTCGTCGGCCGACAGGCGATGCTCGCGCATCAGGCGGCGCGAGAACTCGTCCCGGCGCATGCGGCGCTGACGGCGTTCGGGGAATTTTCCGGCGAAATTCATGATGTTGATGTTCGGGTCGGTACGCGCCAGGTCGTCGACGCTGACGCATCGTAGCGCGCCCGTGCCGAACCGGGCAACCGCGCCGATGCACGCGACGCGAGTGGCCATCGACCGGGCTCGTACCCCACGCCACGCTGTGGCAGACCGAAGCGCGGAACTCGGCAAAAAAACTGCGGTCAGAACTCGCGGACGGATGAACGTCTCCCGCTTTCCTCCCTGAGCGGGTGCCCGCCGGTTGCGTCTCCAGACCGATCGCCGGGCGTTCCTAGGCCCCGTGTCACTCCCCTTGACGCCGGGGCCTCTTTTATTCTGGACCCGCTGGCGCTACGCCAGCGGCCCGAGCCAGCTGGCGAGCGCGGCCTCCGCTTCGGCGACACCGATGCGGCGGGTCGCGGAAAACAGCTGCACGCCGATCTGCGCGCTGTGCCGCCCATAGGCCTGTTCCAGCGATTTGCGCACGGTGTCGAGCGTCCGTCGCTGCGCTTCGGTGCCGAGCTTGTCGCACTTGGTCAGCAGCACGTGCACGGGCCGGCCTGTCGGAAGAAACCATCCCAGCATCTGGCGATCCAGATCGGTCAGCGGGTGACGCGCGTCCATGACGAGTAACAGTCCGATCAACGGCACGCGCTCGGCCAGGTACTTGGCGATGAAGTGTTGCCAGTGACGGCGCATCGCGGCCGGCACCTCGGCGTAGCCGTAGCCCGGAAGATCCGCCAGCAGCGCGCCGGACTTGAGGCGAAACAGATTGATGTGCTGTGTGCGCCCCGGCGTCTTGCTTGTATAGGCGAGGCGCGTGCGGTGCGTGAGCGCATTGATCGCCGAGGATTTACCCGCATTCGAGCGGCCGGCGAAGGCGATTTCCGGAGCTCCGCCCGCGGGTAGCTGGACCCATTCCGCGGCCGTGGTGAGAAATTCAGCCTGGTGCAGAGGATGCAAGTGGCCGCTCGATGACCCTGGAGCGATTGCCTGCGCGTCGCCGCTCGCTTCCGTCGGTCGGCGCGGTTTCGGTACAATACGGTGCTTTTCGGACTGTCGCGGCATGGTATCCCGGCGCCGGTAAGGATGGCAGACGCCGGCGTCGCCGGAATCATGGAGTTCTATCGATGAAATACGCGTTGTGGCTGTTGACGGCTTCGCTTGCTTGCGCGGCGACCGGGGTTGCGCTGGCCGCCGAGACCGCCGCCAAGCCCGACTTGGCGAAGGCCAAGCAGACCGTCGACCAGATCTGCGCAGCATGCCATGGTGCCGACGGCAACAGTCCGACCCCCGCGAATCCCTCGCTCGCCGGACAGCAGGCTGCGTATCTTACCCTGCAGCTCCAGCACTTCAAGAGTGGTGTTCGCACTAACCCGATCATGGCGGGGATGGTCGCCGCGCTGAGCCCGGAAGACATGCATGCGCTCGGCATCTATTTCTCGCAACAGAAGCCCAAGGCGGCGGGCATCAGGGATCGTGAGCTGGCGCTGGCCGGACAGAAACTGTACCGCGGCGGCAACGTCGCATCGGGCTTGCCCGCATGCGCTTCGTGTCACTCCCCCGACGGCGCCGGCGTACCGTCCCGCTACCCGCGACTCGGTGGCCAGCACGCAGATTACGCGTTGGCGCAGCTGAAAGCCTTCAAGGCCGGCGAGCGCGGCATGGACAAGGGCGGCAAGGACACCAACGGCCGGGTGATGGCGCAAATCGCCGCGAAGCTCAGCGAAAGGGAAATGCAGGCCCTCGCCCAATACACCTCGGGTCTCTACTAATCCACTTGCACGGTGCAGTCAAAAAGGGCGGCATGCGCCGCCCTTTTTCATTTTCGCACCACGACAACAGCCATGAACGCAACCATCGCAGCGCTGTTTTTCTATCCTGTAAAGAGCTGCCGCGGCATTGCGCTGTCAAGCGCGCTGATCACGGAACGTGGCATTGCTCACGACCGCGAGTGGCTGATCGTCGACGCGGCTGGTCGCTTCATCACGCAGCGCGAAGTGCCGCGTCTCGCGCTGATGCAGGCCACGCCGTCGGAACATGCGCTGGAGTTGAGCGCTCCGGGGCTGCCGCCCTTTGCCGTTCCCTTCGACCAGGACGGCGCTCGGCTCGAAGTCACCGTGTGGCGCGACACCGTGCAGGCAGTCGATCAGGGCGATGCGGTCGCGGCCGCGCTCTCGGCGTGGTTGGCCCGCCCGGTGCGCCTGATGCGTTTCGATCCTGCCGCGCGACGATATTGCAATCCGGACTTCGCCGGATCCAGTGGCGCGCATCACTCGTTCGCGGATGGTTATCCCGTGCTCGTTGCGTCGGAGGCGTCGCTCGCCGACCTGAACGGCCGGCTGGAGATACCGCTGCCGATCAACCGCTTCCGCCCCAACGTGCTGCTCTCCGGGGTCGACGCCTTCCTCGAAGACCACATCGACGAACTGAAGATCGGCGGCGTGACGCTGAAACTGGTGAAGCCCTGCACGCGCTGCCAGATCACGACCACCGATCAGTCCACGGCAGTCGTTGGTGTCGAGCCGTTGCGAACACTTTCAAGTTTTCGCTTCAACGCCGCGCTTGAAGGTGTCACCTTCGGCATGAACGCCATCGTGACGGCAGGGGCAGGAACGTCGATCGCCGTCGGCGAGCCGGTGAGCTATTCGCTGAATTTCTGAGCGCGGTTCACGCGCTCGCTTGCGCCAAACGTCGTGCGGCAAGACATCGTGCCAGCGCCTCCCGCCAGTTCGGCACCGCGATGCCGAACGCCTGCTCGAACTTGCCCGTCGCCAGCACGCCGTAAGCGGGTCGCCGGGCCGGCGTCGGGTACTCCGCAGTCGTGATCGGGACCACGCGGGGTCGTTCGACCTCCCCGATGATTGCGCGCGCGAATTCGTACCAGCTGGTGGCGCCACCCGCGCTCAGGTGATACAGCCCCGCGCGCTCGACCAGCGCCGGGACGCCCAGGCCGACGAGCGCGGCGATGGTGTCGGCGAGATCCCGGCTCCAGTTCGGGACGCCGTACTGGTCGGCCACGACGCGCAGTTCCTCGCGCTCTGCCGCGAGTCGCAGCATCGTCAGCAGGAAATTGCCGCCGCGCAATCCGTACACCCAACTGGTGCGAAAGACGAGGCAGGCCCCACCGATCGCGGCGATGGCGCGCTCGCCGTCACGCTTGGTGCGGCCGTACACGTTCAGTGGTCGGGTCGGCGCCTGCTCCGCGTAGGGAACGGCGCTTGCGCCATCGAATACGTAGTCGGTCGAGAAGTGGATCAGCACCGCGCCGACGCGCTTTGCTTCCTCGGCAAGGATGGCAGGCGCCACCGCATTGATCGCCTCGGCCCGACCGAATTCGCTTTCCGCCTTGTCGACCGCGGTATACGCCGCCGCGTTGACGATGATCCGCGGCTTGATCGAACGCACGGCGTGGACCAGCGCGTCGCGATCACCGAGATCGAGCTGGCCGCGATCGCACGCGGTCAACACGCCCAGCGGCGCCAGCACGCGCTGCAATTCGAATCCGACCTGACCGTTGGCGCCGGTCAGCAGGATCGACGGCTGCGTCACGGGTAGGTGTCGGCCAGCGCCAGCGGCCGACCCGCGCCATCCTTGGCGGCCAGCGTCGGTGCGCCGGATAACGGCCACGTGATACCGAGCGCAGGATCGTTCCACAGCAGGCAGCGCTCGTGCTCCGGGTACCAGTAGTCGGTCGTCTTGTAGAGGAACTCGGCCGACGCCGAAAGCACCAGGAAGCCGTGCGCGAAGCCAGGCGGTATCCATAGCATGTGCCTGTTTTCGGCGGAAAGGGTTACTCCCACCGAGCGCCCGAACGTGGCGGAACTGCGCCGGATGTCGACGGCGACGTCGAATACTTCGCCGGCGACCACGCGCACGAGTTTGCCCTGCGCGTGTTCGATCTGATAGTGCAAACCGCGCAGCACGCCGCGCGTCGACAGCGAGTGATTGTCCTGCACGAACTCCGCCGCGAGTCCGGCGGCGGCAAGCGCTTTCGCGTTGTAGCTCTCGTAGAAATAGCCGCGCGCGTCGCCGAATACGCGAGGCTCGATCAGCAGGATGTCCGGGAGTTCGGTGGGCGTGACCTTCATCGCACGAGCGGTTCGCGCAGCAACCCGAGCAGGTACTGGCCGTAGGCGTTGCGCGCCATCGCCTGGCCCAGCTTTTCCAATGCAGCCGAATCGATGTAGCCGAGTCGGTACGCGATCTCCTCCGGGCACGCGACTTTCAGGCCCTGGCGGCGCTCGATGGTGGCGATGTACTGCGCGGCCTCGAGCAGAGACTCGTGGGTGCCGGTGTCGAGCCACGCCATGCCGCGGCCCATCACCTCGACCTGCAGCGCCTTGCGCATTAGATACGCGCGGTTGACGTCGGTAATCTCGAGTTCGCCGCGCGCAGAAGGCTTGAGCGCCGCGGCGATGTCGATGACCTCGTTGTCGTAGAAATACAGCCCCGTCACCGCGTAACGCGACTTGGGATGCGCCGGCTTCTCCTCGAGGCTCACGACGCGTCCGTCGGCGTCGAACTCGGCGACGCCGTAGCGCTCGGGGTCGGCCACTGGGTAGGCAAACACCGTTGCACCGCCGGCTCGCGCGCATGCGCGCTCGAGCATCGGCTGGAAATCGTGGCCGTAGAAGATATTGTCGCCAAGCACGAGTGCCGAGGTATCGCGGCCGACGAAGTCGCGGCCGATGATAAACGCCTGTGCCAGACCGTCGGGGGAAGGCTGCACCGCATAACTGAGGCTGATGCCCCAGCGCGCACCATCGCCGAGAAGCGCGGCAAAGCGGGGCGTATCTTCCGGCGTGGAGATCAACAGAATGTCGCGAATCCCCGCCAGCAGGAGCGTCGACAGCGGATAGTAGATCATCGGCTTGTCGTAGACCGGCAGCAGCTGCTTGGACAGCACGTGCGTGACCGGATACAGGCGCGTGCCCGAGCCGCCGGCGAGGATGATCCCCTTGCGCGCGGTCGTCGAAGCCGTGCTCACGCAACTGCTCCCGCCGCGTAGTTGAGCGAGACCCACTTGTGATACTCGCCGCTGGTGACCGCGGCCAGCCACGCATCGTTGTCCAGGTACCATCGCACGGTTCGCGCCAGACCGGTTTCGAAGGTCTCGCTCGGTGCCCAGCCGAGCTCGCGCTGGATCTTTGCGGCGTCGATCGCGTAGCGCCGGTCGTGTCCTGGCCGATCCTTCACGAACGCAATCTGCCCGCGATAGTCGCGCCCGGGCCGCTGCTCATCGAGAATCCGGCACATCGTTTCCACGACTTCGAGATTCGTACGTTCCGCGTTGCCGCCGACATTGTAGGTTTCACCCGGCCGACCCCGCTCCAGCACGGCGCGGATCGCCGCGCAGTGGTCGCCGACGTACAACCAGTCGCGCACGTTGCCGCCATCGCCGTACACCGGCAGCGGCTTGCCGGCGATGGCATGGTGGACCATCAACGGTATCAGCTTCTCCGGAAACTGCCGCGGCCCGTAGTTGTTGGAGCAGTTGGTCGTCAGCACCGGTAGCGCGTAGGTATGGTGATAAGCGCGCACCAGATGATCCGCGGCGGCTTTCGACGCCGAGTACGGACTGTTGGGCGCGTAGGCGGTCGCTTCCGAAAACCCGGCGTCGCGCGGACCCAGCGATCCGAAGACCTCGTCGGTAGAGACGTGGAGAAAGCGGAACTGCGTGCGCTCCTGCGGTGCCAGAGAAGCGTGATGCGCGCGCGCGACGTCGAGCAGCGCGAAGGTGCCGACGATATTGGTTTCGACGAACGCCGCAGGGCCGTGGATCGATCGGTCGACATGCGTCTCGGCCGCGAAATTGACGATCGCGCGCGGACGATGTGTCGCAAGCAGGCTCGCGACCAGCGCGCGGTCGCCGATGTCGCCGCGAACGAACAGGTGACGGGCATCGTCCTTCACGGACGCGAGGTTGCCGAGATTACCCGCGTAGGTCAGCAGATCGAGATTGAGCACCGGCTCGGCATCTTGCCCGAGCCAGTCCAGTACGAAATTGGCGCCTATGAATCCGGCGCCGCCAGTCACCAGGATCATCGGCGTCCCACGTCGAGCATGCCGCATTTTATCATTGCACGCGGTAGTAATCGCGATACCACGCCACGAATCGCGCGAGGCCTTCCGCGATCGGCGTCGTCGGTGCAAAGCCGGTTGCCGCGGAAAGTCGATCGACCGACGCGAACGTCTCCAGCACGTCGCCCGCCTGCATCGGCAGGTATTCCTTCACCGCGCGCCGGCCCAGCAAGCGTTCGAGTTCGCCGATGAACGACTCGAGTTCGACCGCCGCCTGGTTGCCGATGTTGTAGATCGCGTGCGGCGCAGCGGGCGGCGCTGCCGCCGGCGGCAGCGCCAGCACGCGCACGATGCCTTCGACGATGTCGTCGACGTAAGTGAAATCGCGCCTCATCTTGCCGAAGTTAAAGACCTTGATGGGCTGGCCCTCGAGGATCGAGCGCGTGAACAGCATCGGCGCCATGTCGGGGCGTCCCCATGGTCCATACACGGTGAAAAAGCGCAGGCCGGTCGCGGGGAGGCGATACAGGTGGCTGTAGCTGTACGCCAGCAGTTCGTCCGCACGCTTGGTCGCTGCATAAACGCTGACCGGGTGATCGACATTCTGGTCCTCCGAAAACGGCAAGGTGTGACTCGCGCCGTAGACGCTCGAACTCGACGCGTAAACGAGATGCCCGACGCCGGAATGCCGGCAACCTTCGAGCACCTTCCCGAAGGCTTCGACATTGTTGCGCAGGTACGCCGCGGGATTGGTCAGCGAGTAGCGCACACCAGGTTGCGCGGCAAGATGCGCGACACGATTGAAACGGCCGTTACGAAATAGCGCCGCGGTCGCGGTTTCGTCGGCGAGGTCGAGCATTCGACAATTGATGCCCGCCGCCTCGAGCCGGGCGGCGCGATCGCGTTTGAGCGCGACATCGTAGTACGCGTCGAAGCTGTCGACGCCGGTGACGTCGGCCCCATCGATGCGCAGGCGCAAGCGCGAGATGCATGCCGATGAATCCTGCCGCGCCGGTCACCAGAACTTTCATCGTGCACGCCCCGCCTGCTCGAGCGCGCGCAGCTTTGCGTACTTGCAGAAGCTGTTGAAGCAACCGATCGTGATGTGAGCGAATCCCGCAACACCGTCGAGAAAGCCTGCGCGCAGCACGTAAAAGCGGATGAAGCGCACCACGGGCGAGCCCACCAGGCGCAGCGTCGAGGCTCGTGCGCCGCGCGCGTACAGCGCCTCTGCCTGCAACGTCGTGTAGCGGTTTTGCTTGGCAAGGTAAGCATCGAGCGACTCCGCCGATGCGTGCAGCAGGTCGCCGCCGAGCCGGCCGACAGGCCCATCCGCGAGCACGTGCTCGTGCACCGCGTCGCCGCTCCATCGGGCGTGGTGGCGATGAAACAGCCGCAGGTTCCAGTCCGGATAACCTTCGCCGTGCCGGAGCCACCGGCCGAGAAAGCGATTGCGGCGCGGCATCGTGTAGGCGTTGAAACGAGGCGCCGCGAGCACGGCGCGAATCTCCGCGGCGAGCGCGGGAGTCACCCGCTCGTCGGCGTCCAGTGACAGCACCCAATCGTGCGTAGCCTGCGCAACGCCGAAATTCTTCTGCGGGCCAAATCCGAGCCACGCCTGCTCGACGACGCGCGCCCCCCGGCTGCGAGCAATTTCTACGGTATTATCGACACTGCCGGAATCGACGACGATCGTCTCCGCGGCAAAACCCGCGGAATCCAGGCACTCGGCGAGTTCCGTGCCGGCATCGCGCGTGATCACTACGAGGGACAAGCTAAGCGGGGCAAGCGGATCGGACATCGCGTCGAGCTCGATTCTGCCTTGCGCGCTATGCACGCGTGGCGGAAAAGCGCGGCTGGCGGCTGGAAGGGGCGAGCCATTCTACGTGCAATCGATCCTGCAATCCACCCGTCGCGGCATCCCGCGCCATCTGCCCCGCATCGACCAACGACGACTTCGCATGAACGGCACGGCATGACCAGCGCATTGATCATTCGACCTTCGTCCCTGGGCGACATCGTGCACGCGCTGCCGATCGTGCACGATCTTGCACACCACTGCCCGGGCATCGCCATCGACTGGGTCGCCGAGGAGCCCTTCGCGGGACTGGTCGCGCTCAATCACGGTGTTCGCCGTGTCATTCCGGTGGCGCTGCGACGGTGGCGTCACCACCTTCGATCGCGCGAGACGTGGCGTGAGTTTGGCGCCTTTCGGCGCCAGCTCGGCGCGGATCGCTACACCGCGGTGATCGATCTGCAGGAGCAGGTCAAGGGTGCATTGCTCGCGTGGCTCGCGCGCGGACCGGTGCACGGCCCCGATCGTGCCAGCATTCGCGAACCGGCCGCGACGCTCGCGTATCGTCGGCGACATCGCATCGATCCCCAGCAGCATCTGATCGATCGCTGCCGCCAGCTCGCCGGCGCCGCGTTCGGATACAAACCGCTGGGCCCGCCGCAGTTCGACCTGGCGCCGCCGCCGGCGCACGACATACCCTCGTCGCGTTATGCGGTCTTTCTGCACGCCACCAGCCGCGTGGACAAGTTGTGGCCGCAGGCGAATTGGCGTGTGCTGATCGAGCATTTCACGACCGCAGGCTTCACCGTGGTGCTGCCATGGGGCAGCGCTGATGAGATGGTGCGCAGTACGGAGCTTGCCGCCCACAACTCCGCCGCGCTGGTGCCGCCGCATCGCAGCCTGCCGCGGCTGGCGGGCCTGCTCGCTCGCGCCGACCTGGTCTGCGGCGTCGATACCGGCCTCACCCACCTGGCGGCGGCGCTGAAGGTTCCTACGGTCTCGATCTTCGTCGCCACCGATGCACGCCTGGCGGGTGTGGAGCGTGCGGGCACCAGTGCACGAGATCTCGGCGGTATAGGCAAGGTGCCGACACCCGACGAAGTCATCGCCGCCGCGGCGGAACTCATACGGCACGGGCCGCGCTGCTGATGGAATTCGCCCGTGTCCTCTACACGGCGCTGGGGATCGCGATACTGCCCGTGCTGCCGTTGCGACTGTGGTGGCGCGGACGGCGAGAGCCCGAGTACCGGCGCGCCATCGCCGAGCGCTTCGGGCGTTACGACGACACGCCGGTCAGCGCGCCCTTGCTTTGGGTCCATGCCGTATCCGTGGGCGAGACGCGTGCCGCGCTGCCGCTGATCGTGCGACTGAAGGCTGCCTATCCCCACGCGAGGATTCTGTTGACGCACATGACCGCGACCGGGCGCGAGACCGGACGATCGTTGTTCGGGGACGACGTCGTGCAAGCATGGCTGCCGTACGATCTTCCGTTCGCGGTGCGCGGGTTCTTCCGCCACTTCCGCCCGGCGGCGGGTTTCCTGCTGGAGACCGAGCTGTGGCCCAACCTGGTCGCGCACGCGCGCGCGGCCAGCGTTCCGCTGTTCCTGGTCAATGCCAGAATGTCGCGACGCTCGGCCCGAGGCTATGCGCACATTCCGTCGCTGACGCGCCCGTTGTTCGCGCGCCTGTCAGGCGTTGCGGCACAATCGCCCGACGACGCGGCCCGACTCCTGGCGCTCGGTGCGAAGACGCCGACGGTCACCGGCAACCTCAAGTTCGACATCGCCGTTCCCGCGCAGACGCGCGCGCTCGGCCATGAAATGCGCGCGCGTTTCGGCGCAACCCGCCCGGTGTGGATCGCCGCCAGTACGCGCGACGGCGAGGAGGCGCTGATCCTCGATGCGCTCGCGCAAGCGCCGCTCCCGCGCGAAACACTGCTGGTCATCGTACCGAGGCATCCGCAGCGCTTCGCGGACGTCGCCAGCCTGCTGACGGCGCGGGGCGTGCCGTTCGTACGCCGCAGCGACAACCAGCCGGTGCCCGCCGACGTGGGCGTCGTGCTCGGCGATTCGATGGGCGAACTGCTTGCGTACTACGCGGCGGGTGACGTCGCCTTCATCGGAGGCAGCCTGTTGCCGCTCGGCGGGCAGAACCTGATCGAGGCGCTGGCCGTCGGTGCACCGGTGCTGATCGGACCACACACGTTCAACTTCAAAGAGGCGGCCGTGGGCGCGGTCGCCGCGGGTGCGGCGCAGCGAGTCGCCGATGCCGAGGCGCTCATTGTGGCCGTCGATACGCTGTTTCGCGACCCGGCCCAGCGCGATGCGATGCACGAGTCCGCCGGCGCGTTTCACGCGGCACATCGCGGCGCCACCGACCGGCTGATGCGCTGGCTCGAACCGAAGCTCGACGGGCAACGGCTCGGTTGAACCTGCACCGTCGCGTTTGCGGCGTCAACCCCCGAGGTCGCGGTTGATCTGCTCCACGTCGGTGTCGTTGAGCGTGCCGACGGCCTGCTTGAGTTTCAGGCTGTTGATGACGAAGTTGTAGTAGGTCTGCGCGAGATTGAATCGGGTCTGGAAGACCTGCTGTTGCTGATTCAGCACGTCGAGATTGGTGCGCACGCCGACCTCGAGCCCGAGCTTGTTCGAGTCGTACGAAACCTGCGCCGACGTCAGCGCCTGATCGAGCGCCTTGACCTGCGCGACGCCGTTGGTGACTCCCGCGTAGGAAGTCTGCGCCAGCAATTGCGCGCTCCGTCGCGCGGCTTCGAGATTCTGCCGCGACGCGTCCTGGTTCGAGATCGCCTGTCGTACTTTCGAATCCACGGAACCGCCCTGGTAGATCGGCAGGTTGAGCTGCACGCCGATCAAACCTAGCCGAAAGTCGGTCGAAAAGTTCGACGCCACCGCGGTCGACGCACCGCCTCCGGCGTAGTTCTGGTTGAAGCTCGCCACGAGGTCAACTGTTGGAAGGTGCCCGGCGCGCTGACGGTCGACTTCGAGCGTGGCGATGTCGAGATTGACCTGGGCGATCCGCACCTGCAGGTTCTCGCGGACCGCGCGGTCGATCCAGGGATCGAGCGCGTTGGGCGAAGGCGGCTCCGGCTGGAATTTGCGGTCGAAACGCTTGAGGTCCTTGGGCAACCGGCCGATGATCGCGCGCAACGCCGCGAGTGCGTTTTCGAGATCGTTGCGCACCGATATTTCCTGCGCGACGATCTGATCGTACTTTGCCTGCGCGTCATTGGTGTCGGTGATCGTCGCGGTCCCGACCTCGAAATTGCGCTTGGCCTGCGCGAGGTTTTCGCTGACCGCCGCCTTCTGGCTCGCCGTCAGCTCGATAGTGAACTGCGCCAGGAGCACGTTGAAATACGCTTGCGCCACGCGCACGATCAGGTCTTGCTGCGCCGAGGCCAGCACGTAGTCGGCCTGACCGACCTGCTGCTTCGCCTGGTCGAATCCGATCGCGTTCTGAGCGCGATAAAGCGGCTGGCTCGCGGAGACCGTGTATCCGCCCAGAGGGAACTGCTGCGAGAACTTGGTCTGCGGGTCGCTGTGCAGCGTCTGGTTGTAGTCCTGATAATTGGCGACGGCGGACAGAACCAGCGTAGGCAACAACCCTGCCCGCGCCTGCGGCACGTTCTCCTGCGTCGCCATCCAGCTTGAGCGCGCAGCCGCCAGCGTCGGGTCGCTCACCAGGGCTTCGCGGTAGACCTGCAGCAGGTCGTCGGCACGCGCGCCGCCCGCGCCGGCTGCCGCTGCACCACCGAGCGCCGCGTACAGCGCGATCACAAGCAGCCGTTTCGACATCGTTGACTGTCCAATGGAAAAGTTGTCGGATCGCGGGCGGCGATCGTCCCGCGACGCGCGCAGCATCAGAACACGAAGCGCTGCGGTTGTGCGGCGTTTCTCAGCGGTCCGATCACTGTTTCGAACAGGTCTTCGGTCACGATTGCCCCGGGTGCTGTCCAACGGATCAGGCGCGCCGTCATCACGGGCGCGTCGCCGACGACGGCGAACAGCCGACCGCCGGGTTTCAGTTGCGCGACCCATGCATCCGGCAGGATCGGTGTCGATCCAGTCAACACGATCGCGTCGTAGTTCGCGGCGCCATAACCGCGGGCGCCGTCGCCCGTCTCGACCCTCGCGTTTCGAACGCCGCCGCGCTTGAGCTTCGATTGTGCTTCCGCCGCCAGCCTGGGCAACAGTTCGACGCTGGTGACGTCCGCCGCGCGTGCCGCCAGCAGCGCCGTCAGATAGCCGCTTCCCGTACCGATCTCGAGGACCGATTCACCAGGCCGCAGTTCGAGCTCCTGCACGACGCGCGCTTCCATCTTCGGCGTCCACATCCGCTCGCCGTCACCGAGCGGGATCTCGAGATCCGCGAACGCCAGTTCGCGGTGCGCCGCCGGCACATAGTCCTCGCGCCGAACGGTGAAAAGCAGATCGAGCACATCCTGATCGAGTACGTCCCAGGTGCGGATCTGCTGCTCGACCATGTTGAAGCGTGCGCGTTCGAAGTCGAGCTTTGCGGCGGGCTGAGTCGCCGCTGCACCAGTGGTGGATCGAGCAGGTGTCGTCATGTTCGGAAAGTCGACGCGTCCGCTTGTGGTCCGGCCAAACGCAGGCCGAACCCAACAAATGACTCGCGGTCAGTTAATTATGAGGCGATTAAGTATCGCACGTCAATCGCCGGACACGGTCTGACCGGGCACCGATACGCGGCGGGCCTCGCGTCGCTTCTTCCAGCGCTCGGACCAGCCGGCGAGGTACGTGTAGATCACCGGGACCACGACCAGCGTCAGCAGCGTCGACGTGATCACGCCGCCGATGATCGCACGGCCCATCGGCGCCTGCGTCTCGCCACCTTCGCCCAGGCCCAAGGCGAGCGGCAGCATGCCGCCGATCATCGCCGCCGTCGTCATCAGAATCGGCCGCAGTCGCACCTGGCCCGCCTGTGCGAGCGCTTCGTCGATCGATGCTCCTCCGCGCCGCGCCCGGTTGGCGAAGTCGACGAGTAGGATCGCGTTCTTGGTGACCAGGCCCATCAGCATGATGAAGCCGATGATCGAGAAGATGTTCAGCGTCGTGCCGGTGAGAAGCAACGCCAGGAAGACACCGATGAGCGAAAACGGCAGCGAGGCCATGATCGCGATCGGCTGCGTGAAGCTCGCGAACTGCGAGGCAAGAATGAGGTAGATGAAAATCACCGCCAGGCCGAGCGCCGCGACCGCGGCCTGGAACGATTCCTTCATGTTCTTCGCCTGTCCGCCCACGTCGAAACGATAGCCGGGCGGCAGTTCGGTTGCCTTGATGAGCTTGGCGACGTCGTCGTTGACGTCGCCGGACGGGCGTCCCTCGGCGTTGGCATAGAGCGCGACGCGGCGCTGCAAGTCCTGGCGCTTGATCATTTGCGGGCTGGTGCTTTCGACGATGTCGGCGACCTGGCGCAAGGGCACCATGCGCGCGGTCCCGTCCGCGCCGGTCCGGTTGCTGGTCAGATAGAGATTGCCGAGATCCGACACCAACTGCCGCCGATCCTTCGCCAACTGCACGTTGACTTCATAGTTCTGCCCATCCGGTGCCAGCCAGTAGCTCACCGTCTCGCCGGCGAGCAGCGGCCGCACCATGGCGCCGACCTGCTGTACGTTGATGCCCAGATCGGCGGCGGCGGCGTTGTTGAGGCGAATCGACAGCGCCGGATTGCGGGCCTTTTCGGAAATCTCGAGGTCGGCGATGCCCGGAATCTTGGCGACCTCCGATGCAAACTGGCTGATCAGCGCGGTCAGCCGCTCCGGGTCGGGTCCCAGGAGGTTGACCCACACCGGGCGGTTGAATCCGATCGCCAGCTCGACGCCCGGAATGGGTTTGAGCGCGCCGCGGATCGCCTTCTCGATCTGTTTCTGCGAACGGTCGCGTTCGGAGCGCTCGGTCAGGCGCAGGTTGACTCGCGCATAGTTGCGGCCATCCTGGGTGCCCACGGTCGTCATCACCAGCGCGACCTCGGGGAAGGACTCGAGCGCAGCCTCGACCTGGGCCACCTTGCCGTCGGCGTACTCCAGGCTGGACCCCACCGGCGTATTGAGCCGCAACGAAATGAACCCCTCGTCGGTTTCCGGCACGAACTCCGTGCCAACCAGCGGCACCACCAGGAAGCTGGCGCCGAAGCTGAGCAGCGCGATCGCGAGGATCTTGATGCGATGCGCCAGCGCCCACGCGAGCACGCGTCCGTACACGGTGTGGATCCACTCGATGCCCTGCTCCACGCGCTCCATCAGGCGACCCAGCCATGGAACCCGGGAGAATCGCTCGCCGACGGGATCGTGCCAGACCGACGACAGCATGGGATCGAGCGTGAAACTCACGAACAGGCTGACCAGCACCGCCACGGTGACCGTCAGCCCGAACTGCAGGAAGAAGCGGCCGATGACGCCGCTCATGAACGCGATCGGCACGAACACGGCGACGATCGCGAAGGTCGTCGCCATCACGGCGAGCCCGATTTCGTCGGTGCCTTCGCGCGCCGCAGTCACGTGATCTTTGCCGAGCGCGAGGTGGCGCACGATGTTCTCGCGCACCACGATCGCGTCGTCGATCAGCAATCCGATGCACAGCGACAACGCCATCAGCGTCATGAAATTGAGCGTGAACCCGAACGCGTAGAGCGCGATGAACGTGGCGATGACGGCGATCGGCAACGTGAGGCCGGTGATGATCGTGCTGCGCCACGAGTGCAGGAACAGGAAGACGATCAGCACGGTCAGCAAGGCGCCCTCGACGATCGTTTCCTTGACGCGATCGACGCTGCGCTTGACCGAGTCCGCGGACGAATAGACCACGCGCAGCTCGACGTCGGTCGGCAGGCGACCCTTGAGCGCCGCAACCGCCTCGGCGATGCCTTGCCCGGTTTCGATGATGTTCGCGTCCTGCGCCTTCTGCACGTCGAGCGTGATCGAGCGGCGGCCGTTGATCCGGGCGATCGACGTTTCCTCCTTCTCGCCGTCGATCACGTCGGCGACCTGCGTCAGGTACACCGGCGCGCCACCCTGCTGCGCGACGATGATCCGGCCGAACTGCGCGGGCTCCTTGATCTTGCCTTCGACCCGGACGATCGAGTCCTGCGCGCCATGCGTGATTCGCCCCGCGGGCACGTCCTGGTTGGCATTGCGAATCGCGGCGACGACCTGGTCGACGCCGATGCCGAGCGCGGTCAGCGCGCTGGGCTTGATCTGCACCAGGATCTGCCGCGAAACGCGGCCGTTGACATCGATGCTGGCGACGCCGGGCACGTTCTCGAGCCCCTTGACGATGACCTCGTCGGTCAGCGACGTCAGTTCGCGCAGTCCCATGGTCGGCGACAGAACCGCGAGCGACACCACCGGCTGCTGGTTCTCCTGGTCGGCGCGAATGACCAGCGGATCCTTGACGTCGCGCGGGAATCCGGGCTTCACCTGCGCAATCTTGTCGCGCACGTCCTGCATGGCGCGCGTCATGTCGGTGGCCAGCCGGAACTCGGCGAAGACCTGACTTTGGCCTTCGAGCGAGGTCGACCGGATCGTCTTGATGCCGGCGACGGTGTTGATCGCGTACTCGAGCGGTTTGGTGACGTCGGTCTCGACGACTTCGGGCGATGCACCGGGATAGGCGGTTACGACAAAGACGAAGGGCAGGCTCACGTCGGGCATCTGCTCGACCCGCAGGTTCGCGTACGAGAAAAGGCCGAGCACGGTAATGCCGACCATCACCATGGTGGCGAATACCGGGTTGTTGATCGATACGCGGGTGATCCACATGGCGATGGCCTAGCCCGCGCCTACGGATTTGCCGGCTGCCGGCTCGCGCATGACCGCGGACGCGCCGTCCTTGAGATTGTCGAAACGCGCGCCGAGGACCTGCGCTCCGACGGGCAGCGCGTTCCTGATTTCGACGCGGGCCGCGGCTTCGTCGCGGCGGCCCAGCGACACGTTGCGCCGGTTCAGCTTGCCGCCCTCGATGGTCCAGACAAAAGTTTGCCCCGCCTCGGTTCGGATCGCGGTGACGGGCAATGTCGGCACCGACGCCGCGCCCGCGAGGCGAATGCGACCGGTCGCGAACATGCCCCCGCGGAGCGCCGCATCGGCGTTTGGAATCTGCACGAACACCATGATCGCGCGCGTTCCGGCTTCGGTCATCGGGTTGATGCGCTCGACCGTACCTGTGAACGCACGGTCGCCGAAGCCATCGATCGCGAGCTCGACCGCCATGCCGGGCTTGATCTCCGGAATGTCGTTGGCGGGAACCATCGCCTGCAATTCCATCCGGGCGAGGTCGACGATGGTGAACAGCGGCGAGTCGAAATTCACCTTCTCACCGGGCTGCACGTGGCGCTTGGCCAGCGTCCCCGACAGCGGCGCCGTCACGATGGCGTCGCGCAACGCATTCCTGGCCAGCTGCACCTGCGCTTCGTAGGACTTCAGCGTGCCCTGCGTGACCGACAGATTGCTCTCGGCGCTGTCGTAGGCGTTTTGCGAAATGAATCCCTGCTTGAGCAATGCGTGATTCTGGCTGCGCGTCTTTTCCGCGAGCGCCAACTGCGCGCGGCTCGCTTCCAGGGCACCGATGCGGTCGGTCAGCTTGGCGTCGAGGTCGGCGGTGTCGAGACGCGCGATGACCTGGCCGGCCTTCACGGCCTCGCCTTCGCGCACCCGCACCTCGCGAATTTCACCCGAAACCTTCGCCTTGACGGTCGACTGATCGACCGGCTGCAAGGTGCCGGAGACGGGCAGCCAGCGCGCGAGTTCGCGCACCTCGATCCGGGCCACGTCCGCCGGCGTGAATTCGAGCGTCACCGCCGAACCGCCCGGCGCCTCGGCGGCCGCTTTCCTTGCCACGCGCAGGGCGATACCCCCGCCGATGGCCGCGACGAGAATGAGCGCAAGCGATATTGCCAGTGTGCGCTGCCACGTGAATCTGAATGCCATGGCCGTCGACTCCCCTTCGGGCGGGCATCGTGTGCCCGCGTCATCGCTGATGATGAAGCGCCCACGGGAGGATCGATCCCCCGCGATGCACTCCCGCCCCTTCGACATCCGGTTAGATGCGGTGGCGGCCCGGCTGGATTCGTCAAATCGTGCCCTGCAACTCGAACCGGCGAGGCGCAGCCTGGCTGGCGCCTGGTTATCGCGGCCCGCGGGCAAATTGACATCGGACAGCGGGGGCGTAATAATACTCTGTTACCCGCGCCTGTTTTCGCACCTTTCACGTACTTTTTACGACCCCAATTCGGAGACACACCATGAAATTCAACCGCTCGCTCGGTCTGACGCTCGTCGCGGCCGCGCTGGTTACCCTCTATGGCTGCGGCAAGGAAGAACCGAAGAAAGAAGCCGCCGCGCCGGCCGCCCCCGCGGCCCCCGCCATTCCTGAAGCCACGGTCAAGATCGGTCACGTCGGACCCACGACCGGCCCGCAGGCGCATCTGGGCAAGGACAACGAAAACGGCGCCCGCCTGGCCATCGACGACGCCAATAGCAAGAACATCATGATCGGCGGCAAGAAGATCAAGTTCGAACTGGTCGCCGAAGACGACCAGGCCGATCCGAAGCAAGGCACGACCGTCGCCCAGAAGCTGGTCGACGCCAAGGTCGCCGGCGTAGTCGGTCACCTGAACTCGGGCACGTCGATTCCGGCGTCCAAGATCTACAGCGATGCCGGCGTTCCGCAGATCTCGCCCTCGGCGACGAATCCCAAGCTGACGCTGCAAGGCTTCAAGACGACCTTCCGCGTGATGGCCAACGACGTTCAGCAAGGCAGCGTCATCGGCAAGGCCGCCGTCGAAACCCTCGGCGCCAAGAAGATCGCGATCATCGACGACAAGACCGCCTACGGTGCGGGCCTCGCCGACGAGACCGAAAAGGCGGCGAAGGCTGCGGGTGCGACCATCGTCGCGCGCGAGTACACCAACGACAAGGCCACCGACTTCAAGGCGATCCTGACCAAGATCAAGGCCAAGAATCCCGACGTCATCATGTACGGCGGCATGGACGCGCAAGGCGGTCCGATGGCCAAGCAGATGAAGGAACTCGGCATCAAGGCCAAGTTCATCGCCGGCGACGGCGTGTGCTCGGCCGAATGGCCCAAGCTCGCAGGTGGCGCCGCCGAAGGCCAGTTCTGCACGCAAGCCGGTCTGCCGCCGGAAAAGATGCCCAACGCGACGGACTTCGTGACCCGCTTCACGGCCAAGTACGGCCCGATCCAGGTCTACGCGCCGTATTCGTACGACGCCGCGAACACGCTGATCGAAGCGATGAAGAAGGCGAATTCGACCGACCCGGCCAAGTACCTGCCGGAACTGGCCAAGATCTCCTACGACGGCATCACCGCCAAGATCGAGTTCGACGAGCATGGCGATACCAAGAACGGTGCGATCACCCTGTACACGGTGAAGGACGGCAAGCTCGTGCCGATGGCGATGAACGTCGCCGGCAAGACCGCGAAGATGGACGCACCGGCGCCGCTGCCGCACCTGCAGCCGCTCCGGCGATGGCACCTGCCGCAGCGCCTGCGATGGCACCCGCCATGGCACCGAAGAAGGACGAGATGAAGAAGTAACAGGAAAACATCCCTAAGATAACGGCGCCCGCGGGCGCCGTTTTTTTGTCTGCAACCGTGCCGGCATCGGGGATTGCTCCAAAGCACCGTGCAGTGGAGAATCCATGCTCAGCCCGGGCCGGATCGGGCGCCGCTGCGCCGCTGGATAGGACCGAGTGGAAACATTCCTGCAGCAGATCATCAACGGGCTGACGCTCGGCAGCGTGTACGCGCTGGTTGCGCTGGGCTACACCATGGTCTACGGCATCATCGGGCTGATCAATTTCGCCCACGGCGAGGTGGTGATGATCGGCGCCATGGTGTCGCTGTCGGTCATCACCGCGCTGCTCGGAGCGCACCTGCCGATTCCGACGGTACTGATCATCGCCGCCGGACTGGTCGTCGCCATCGCCGTCTGCATGGCGATCGCCTTCAGCATGGAGAAGATCGCGTACCGCCCGCTGCGCAAGGCGCCGAGGCTGGCGCCGCTGATCACCGCGATCGGGATGTCGATCATCCTGCAGAACGTCGCGCTGATGATCTGGGGCCGCAACTACCTCACCTTCCCCCAGATTTTCGAACCGACGCCGCACAATATCTTCGGCGCCTCGATGACCGACCTGCAGATGCTGATCGTCGCCATGGCCGCGCTGCTGATGGCCGGGCTGGTCTTCATCGTGCAGCGAACGCGACTGGGCATGGCGATGCGCGCGACCGCGCAGAATCCGCAGGTCGCGGGCCTGATGGGCATCGACATCAACGTAGTCATCTCCGCGGCTTTCGTCATCGGCGCCGCGCTTGCCGCTGTCGCCGGCCTGATGGTCATGACCTACTACGGCATCGCGCACTACTACATGGGCTTTCTGCTCGGCCTGAAGGCGTTCACCGCCGCGGTGCTGGGCGGCATCGGCAACCTGGCCGGGGCGATGCTCGGCGGTATCCTGCTCGGCATCATCGAGGCGCTCGGCGCCGGCTACATCGGCGACGTGACCAACATCTGCGGTTTTCCCTGGCTCAGCGATTCGATGCAGGAGCGCTGCGTCGCGCAGGACGGCCAGATCCCCATGTTCGGCAGCAACTACCAGGACGTGTTCGCGTTCTTCGTGCTGATCCTGGTGCTGATCTTCCGTCCCTCCGGACTGCTGGGCGAGCGCGTGGCGGATCGAGCATGAAGGGCTCCGGCAAGTCGATCCCGCCCAGGGTCTGGGTCGGCGTGGCGCTGGTCGCGATCGCGCTCGCGCTCCTGCCATTCGTGGCGGCGCTGGCCGGCCAGGCGTGGGTACGCATCCTGAATTTCGCGATGCTCTACATCATGCTCGCGCTCGGTCTCAACATCGTCGTCGGCTTCGCCGGGCTGCTCGACCTCGGCTATATCGCGTTCTATGCGGTCGGCGCCTACGTCTACGCCCTGCTCGCGTCGCCGCACTTCGGCCTGCACCTGCCGTTCTGGGTGATCCTGCCGCTCGGCGCCGGCATCGCCTGCCTTTTCGGCGTGCTGCTCGGCGCGCCGACGCTCAAGCTTCGCGGCGACTACCTGGCGATCGTGACGCTGGGATTCGGCGAGATCATTCGCATCTTCATGAACAACCTCAACGCCCCGGTCAACATCACCAACGGACCGCAGGGCATCAACCTGATCGACCCGTTCCACATCGGCGACGCTGTCGCTCGGACGCGCCGACACGCTGTTCGGCATCCAGATTTCCGGGCCGCAAAAATACTATTACGTGCTGCTGCTGATCACGATCGGCGTCATCGTGATCAACCTGCGACTGCAGAATTCGCGGCTGGGCCGTGCGTGGGAGGCGATCCGCGAGGACGAGATCGCCGCGAAGGCGATGGGCATCAACACGCGCAACGTGAAATTGCTCGCGTTCGCGATGGGCGCCTCCTTCGGCGGCATCGCCGGCGCGATATTCTCGGCGACGCAACAGTTTGTCAGCCCGGAGAGCTTCGGGCTGTTCGAGTCGGTGATCGTGCTGGCGATGGTCGTGCTCGGCGGCATGGGCCATATCCCCGGCGTCATCCTCGGCGCCGTCCTGCTGACGCTGCTGCCCGAAGTGCTGCGCTACACGATGGAACCGCTGCAGCATGCGCTGTTCGGGCGTGTACTCATCGACGCGGAAACGATTCGCCTGCTGGTGTTCGGCATCGCGCTCGTCGCGATCATGCTCTATCGGCCGGCGGGCTTGTGGCCGTCCGCGGTGCGCAAGCGCGAACTCGAGACCGGCCTCGCCAAATGACACAAGCCGCTGAGCCTGCTCACCGCCACGGGCATCAGCAAGCGCTTCGGCGGTGTCCACGCGCTCTCCGGTGTCGACTTCACGATCAATCACGGCGAAATCTACGGCCTGATCGGGCCGAATGGCGCAGGCAAGACGTCGCTGTTCAATGTGCTGACCGGCATCTACTCGGCCGACGGTGGCAATTTCACTTTCGACGGCGAGCCCCTCGACCGCCTCAAGCCGAACCAGGTGGCCGAGCGCGGCATCGCGCGGACCTTCCAGAACATCCGTCTGTTCCAGAACCTGTCGGCGCTCGAAAACGTGATGATCGGCCGGCACGTGCGCACGCACGCCGGCGTGTTCGGCGCGATCCTGCGCGACAAGGCGACGCTCGCCGAAGAAGCCGCGATCGAAAAGCGTGCCTACGAGCTGCTCGACTACGTCGGCGTCGCCAAGCGCGCCAACGACCAGGCGCGCCATCTCGCGTACGGCGACCAGCGCCGGCTGGAGATCGCACGCGCGCTCGCGACCGAACCCAAGCTGCTCGCGCTCGACGAGCCCGCCGCGGGCATGAACGCCACCGAGACGCAGACGCTCAAGGCGCTGCTGGAACGCATTCGCCACGACGGCACGACGATCCTGCTGATCGAACACGACATGAAGCTGGTGATGAACGTGTGCGACCGCGTGCTCGTGCTCGACTACGGCAAGAAGATCGCCGAAGGCAGCGCCGCGCGAAGTGCAGAACGATCCCAAGGTGATCGCCGCCTATCTCGGCGGAGAAGTCCTGTTGAATCTCAAGGGCGCCTGACGTGAATCAGGGTGCGCCGCTGCTCGAACTCAAGGCGCTGCAGGTCGCCTACGGCGGCATCCAGGCAGTCAAGGGCATCGATCTCGTCGGTCGGCGACGGCGAGCTCGTCTGCCTGATCGGCGCCAACGGCGCCGGCAAGACGACGACGCTCAAGGGCATCACCGGACTGCAGCCGGTCAAGAGTGGTTCGATCCACTACGCCGGCGAGAACATCACCGGCAAGCCGGCGTTCCACCTGGTGCGCAAGGGACTGTCGATGGTGCCCGAGGGCCGCGGCGTCTTCGGTGCGCTGACCATCGAGGAAAACCTGGCGATGGGCGCGTACACGCGCTCCGACCACGCGGCGATCCGCCAGGACATCGAGCGAGTCTACGCGCTGTTTCCGCGGCTGAAGGAACGGCGGCGGCAGACCGCCGGCACGCTGTCGGGCGGCGAGCAGCAGATGCTGGCCATGGGTCGCGCGATGCTGTCGCGCCCGAAGCTGCTGCTGCTCGACGAACCGTCGATGGGCCTGGCACCGCTGATGGTGCAGAAGGTATTCGAGACCGTGATCGCAATCGCCAAGGAGGGCGTGACGATCCTGCTCATCGAACAGAACGCGAAGCTCGCGCTCGAAGTGAGCGATCGCGGGTACGTGATGGAAAGCGGCGAGATCACGCTATCGGGAAATGCGAAGCAGCTGCTGTCCGATCCGAAAGTGCGCGAGGCGTACCTCGGCGAAAGCGCGGCCTGAGCCTTGGACGCGCCCGCCGCCATCGCCATCGCTCATGCGCCACGGGCGGTGCCCGTCGCGCACGTGTTCGTCTGGTACGAACAGGCGATGCGCCTGTTCAAACGCGCGCCGGTCGTCTGGTGCGTCATCGGGCTGATCACGGTGGCCGCCGAGCTCGTGCTCAATTTCGTTCCCGGCGTCGGCGTCGCGCTGGCCAAGGTCGTCGTTCCGGTCATCGAATGCGGCATGCTGCTCGGCGCGGCGGCGCTCGATCGCGGCGAGCCCTTGCAAATCCGCGTGTCGGTAGCGGTGTTCGGCGCGCGGCCCGCCGCACTGGCGGCGATCGTCATTTCCGCGCTGCTGATCTTCGGCGTCGAAGCGTGGACAGCCTACAGCATCTCGGGCATCAACCTGCTCGACAACGCAGATAGCGAGGCTTCACTTTCGGTGCCGGCGCTTGCCGGCATCTTTGCCGCAGGTACATTGGTGTCGCTGCCAGTCACCTTCGTGCCCTTCGCCGCGCTGTTCGAGGGCGCTTCGTTCGCGCGGTGCTTCACCACGAGCGCCCGCGGCTTCGCGCTCAACATCCTGCCGCTGCTACTGTTCGGCGCGCTCGCGCTGGTGCTGGTGCTCATCGGCCTGCTGAGCTTCGGCTTCGGCCTGATCGCCGTGTTTCCGCTGCTGTCGGCCGCGAGCTACGCGGCGTGGAAGGACATCTACGCCGTTGCGGCGCCGCCGCGCTGACGCCGATATGTCAGGCGAGCGCGTCGATGATCGCGCGCGTCACCGCCGCAGTGCCGTCCTCGCCGCCGATGTCCGGCGGCCTCACCCGGCGCTGGGCAAAGGTGCGGTCGACGGCATCCTGCAGCGCGGCTGCAGCCTCGAGCAGGCTTGGCTCGCCGTGCCGATCGCCGAGCCACTCGAGCATCAGCGCCGCGGACAGGATCATCGCCGTCGGATTGGCGAGCCCCTTGCCCGCGATGTCGGGCGCGCTGCCGTGCGATGGCTGGAACACGCCATGCGCATCGCCGATGTCCGCGGATGGTGCGTAGCCCATGCCGCAGATCAAGCCGGCGCCCAGGTCCGACGCGATGTCACCGAACTGATTTTCCATAGGGCAGACGTCGTACTCCCACGGTTTGCGGATGAGATTAAGGCAATACGCGTCGATATAGCAGTGGTCCGCCGCGATGTCCGGGTGGAGCCGCGCGCGCTCGTGAAAGATCTGATTCATGAACGCCATGCCGAGAAACACATTCGACTTGTCGATGCAGGTGACGCGGCCTTTCTGCGGATTGCGCTTCTTGCGCACAGCCGCCAGCCGGAACGAAAAATCGAACAGGCGCTCGCAACCCTTGCGCGTGATTTCCGAGCTGTCGTGCACCGCGTCATCGCCCGTCGCACTCCGGCCTCGGGTCCCGCGGTTACGCGCGTGGAACCAGCCTTCGGTCGACTCGCGCACGATCACCAGGTCGATGTCGCGTGCCCTGGGCGAGGCGAGCGGCAACGGGAGCCCCGGGATGGCGCGTATCGGCCGCACACCGGCGTACAGATCGAGGTGGACACGCAGGTCGAGCTGCGGCGCGATCTCGGTACCGTCCGGATAGCGGATGTCGGGCCAGCCCATGGCGCCGAACAGGATGGCGTCGGCCCTTTCGCAGGCCGCCATCGACGCGTCTGGAAACGCTTTGCCGGTGTCCCGATAGTGATGCGCCCCGCCTTCGCGGCGATCGTAGCGCAGCCGGATCCCGTGCCGTGCCGTGAGGGCGTCCAGCACCGCCAGGCTGGCATCGATCACTTCGACGCCGATCCCGTCCCCCGGCAGTACTACGATGTTGAAGTCCTGTTTCATCGACGACGACCATGCACCAGGCAACGCACAGGTTGAACAGCGCGCACGCATGCGCACGGCGGCAAACTTGGTGTAGTGTATCGCACCCGCGCGGCGATCCTGGCCGCGACTGATGGTCAAAAAAGCTGGAGGAGGAAAGTCAAATGAATCAGACCGCGTTGCATCGATCGCTGGCGGCTATGGTCGCTGCGCTCTGCGTCCTGTTGGGCAGCGCGACGTCTGCGCGCGCCGAGCAATCGGAACTTCGCGTCGCCAAGCAATACGGCCTCGGCTATCTGCAGATGATGGTGCTCGAGGACCAGAAGATCGTCGAAAAGAATGCGGCCGCCGCCGGACTCGGCGACATCAAGGTCACCTGGGCGACATTTCGCTCCAGCGACGTGATGAACGACGCATTGCTATCGGGCAGCGTCGATTTCGTGTGCCTGGGCATTCCGGGACTGGCGACCATCTGGGGCAAAACCAAGGGTGGACTCGAAGTCAAGGCGGCGTCCGGATTCAACTTCCTTCCCTTGCAGCTCAACACGCGCAACGCCAATATCAAGTCGCTGCGCGACCTCACCGACAAGGACAAGATCGCGCTTCCCGCGGTGAAGGTGTCGATGCAGGCCATCATTCTGCAGATGGCGGCGGCGCAGACCTTTGGCGAAGCCGACTACGCCAAGCTCGACGCGCTCACAGTGTCGATGGCGCATCCGGACGCGATGGCGACGTTCCTGTCCGGCGGCGGCGAGATCAACAACCACTTCACTTCGCCGCCGTTCATCCAGAAGGAGCTGGAAAAAGCGGGAATCACCAAGGTGATCAACTCGGTCGACGTGCTAGGCGGGCCAATCTCGTTCAACGTCGTCGCGGCGACGAGCAAGTTCTACAACGAGAATCCGCGGCTCTACGCGGTGTTCATGAAATCGCTCGCCGAAGCGACCGAATTCATCAATCGCGACAAGCGAGGCGCGGCCGAGATCTACATCAGGATGACCAAGGACAAGAGCCCGGTCGAGGATATCCTGAAGATCATCAACGACCCGCAGATCGAATACTCGCTGACCCCCTCGAACACCATGAAGATGATCGACTTCATGTACAAGACGGGGGCGATCAAGGTCAAGCCGGCGTCATGGAAGGAACTCTTCTTCGCCAACATGCACGAGTTGCCCGGGAGTTGATGCGATCACGTGGCGAAAGCAGACAGGCGGCCGCCACACTTCTTGCCGATCGTCGCACGGGTCACTGAATCACCTTGTCGGCCCGTACGAGTATGGACTGCGGAACGTTGAGTCCGAGCGCCCTGGCCGCCGCCAGATTGAGCGTCAGTCCGATGACACCGGTATGCGCGACCGGACTGATTTCGTGAAAAACGCCGAGGGACCCCGCGAGACGATGACGTCGACACGCTCGGCCGCCAGCTCCTCGACGAGCTGGGCAGCGCGTGAAATCGTCGTTGGCGAAGCGCGCCACGATCAGCAAGGACTTCCCCTCGACGTAACCCAGCTCGCTTAGGCCCTCGCGCAGCAGGACGAGCCCCGGATCGGAGCCGAGAGGTAGGACAGCCAGCCCACGCGCGCAACTTTGCTGGTTGCGTTGGCCGAACGCAGTAAGCGGCGGCGCAATGCGGTTGCGCAGCACGAGGATTTCCCGCCGTGTGGTCATGCGAAACTTCCGCGGCGCCGGCCGTAGATCACCATGGCCTCAGCATGTGCCTATACGCTCGGTATGAGTGTAGCTGTGCACACGAGAGTTGTCGCTTGGTAGCGCTAACTTGTTCCGGTGATGTCGAATCTCGTGAATTCGCCGGTGGCGGGCTCGACCTTCACCGCGGTGACTTTCGCCGCCGGTGGACCCTTGTGCGCCCAGGCGACGATGGCGTCGACATTGGGCGCGGCCCCCGAGACGATCGCTTCGACCTCGCCACTGCGACGGTTGCGCACCCAGCCATGCAGTCCAAGTTCGCGCGCCTCGTCGGCGAAGGCGTAGCGGAAGCCGACGCCTTGCACGCGGCCGCTGATGAGCAGGCGCCTGACGACTGTCGTCAACGCAGTGTTTCCTTAGCGCCTCGCCGCCGCCTGCCTCGCCAGCAGCAGCAGTCCGATCATCGTCTTGCTGTCGGTGATTTCACCGCGATCGAGCCAGCCGAGCGCTTCGTCGAGCGTGGCGGCGAAAGTCTCGATGAACTCGCCTTCGTCCAGTCGCGTGCCGACATGCGTCAACTCGTCGGCAACGAAAATATCGATCTGCTCGGTGGAATAGCTGATGATCGGATGGATCGCCGCGAGGTGCGCCCAGCGCGCGGCAACATAGCCGGTCTCTTCGGTGAGTTCGCGTTTTGCCGTGGTCAGCGGATCCTCGCCTGCGTCGACCTTGCCGGCGGGAAATTCGATGAACACGCGCGACAGCGGATAACGGTACTGCCGCTCGAACAGCAGCTTGCCGTCGGGCAGCCTCGGCACGATCATCGCGGCGCCTGGGTGGACGACGAACTCCCGCGTCGCCTGCGCGCCGTCGGGCATGCGCACCGTATCGCGCTTGATGTTCAACAGGCGTCCCTGGAACACGTCCTCGGACGCAACGCGCGTCTCGATCAGGTGGCTGTCGTCGTCCGGGTTGTTCATCCGAGCCAGTCCTTGCCAATCAGAAACTCAGAATAGAGTCGTGCCTCGGGACTGCCCGCCTCGGGCCGCCAGTCGTAACGCCATTTCACGATCGGCGGCAGCGACATCAGGATCGCCTCGGTGCGCCCGTTCGACTGCAGTCCGAACAAGGTCCCGCGATCGTAGACCAGATTGAATTCGACGTAGCGTCCGCGGCGGTATGCCTGGAAATCGCGTTCGCGCTCGGCATAGGGGTGATCGCGGCGTCGTTGCAGGATCGGTTCGTACGCCGGCAGGAAATGGTCGCCGACGCTGCGCGTCAGCGCGAAGCAGTGCTCGAAGCTGCGCTCGTTCAGGTCGTCGAAGAAGATTCCGCCGATGCCGCGCGGTTCGTTGCGGTGCTTCAGGAAGAAATACTCGTCGCACCAGCGCTTGAAGCGCGGGTAGTACTCGGCGCCGAAGGGCGCCAGCGCGTCGCGGCAGGTGCGATGAAAGTGCACCGCGTCCTCCTCGAAACCGTAGTAAGGCGTGAGATCCGTGCCGCCGCCGAACCACCACACGGCGTCTTCGCCCGCCTTTTCCGCCACGAACAAGCGCACGTTCATGTGTACGGTGGGCACGTAGGGATTGAGTGGATGCAGCACCAGCGACACGCCCATCACCTCGAAGGAGCGGCCGGCAAGCTGCGGCCGGCCCGCGGTCGCCGACGCCGGCAGACGATCGCCCCTGACGTACGAGAAGTTGACGCCGCCGCGTTCGAATACTCGCCCTTGTTCGAGCAATCGCGACTCGCCGCCGCCGCCCTCTGGGCGCTGCCACACGTCGCGGCGAAACGCATTGCCGTCGATTTCTTCCAGCCGCGCCACGATGCGCGCCTGGAGGCCGGTGAAATAGTCGCGGGCGGGCGAGATGTCCATGCACGCGGACTTTCGGTTTCAGCCCTTGCGCGCGGCGGTCGCGCGATGGCCGATGTCGGTGCGGAATTGCATGCCCGCGAAATGGATGCCGGCCTGCGCCGCGTACGCGGAACGTTGAGCCTGCCGCACCGTCTCGCCGAGCGCCGTGACGCACAGCACGCGCCCGCCGCAAGTGACCACATTGCCGCCTGCTGTTGCGGTCGCGGCGTGAAACACCTTGGCGTCGGCAAGCGGCGCATCGAGCCCGGTGATGACGTCGCCCTCGCGCGGGTGTTCCGGATACCCGGCGGCTGCCAGCACCACGCCCAAGCGCCGCGTGGCGGTCCCACTCGGCGTCGACCTGGTCCAGCGTGCCGTCGACCGCGTGCTGCAGAAGTTCGAGCAGGTCCGATTTGAGCCGCATCAGGATGGGTTGCGTCTCCGGGTCGCCGAGGCGGCAGTTGAATTCGAGCGTGCGCGGGTTGCCTTGCGCGTCGATCATCACGCCGGCGTAGAGAAACCCGCTGTATGGCAAGCCGTCGGCCGCCATCCCGTTCACCGCGGGAAGGATGATCTCGCGCATGATGCGCGCGTGAATTTTCGGTGTGACGACTGGCGCCGGCGAATACGCGCCCATGCCGCCGGTATTGGGGCCGAGGTCGCCGTCGTGCAGGCGCTTGTGGTCCTGCGACGACGCGAGCGGGAGCACGTGCGTGCCGTCCGCCATGACGATGAAGCTCGCCTCTTCGCCGACGAGGCACTCCTCGATGACGACGCGCGCACCGGCGTCGCCCAGCCGGTTGCCGACGAGCATGGCGTCGATCGCGGCGTGCGCCTCGTCCACCATCGTCGCGACGACGACACCTTTGCCCGCGGCCAACCCGTCCGCCTTCACCACGATCGGCGCGCCGCGCGCGTCGACGTAGGCATGCGCGGCGGCCGCATCGGTAAACGTCTGATACGCCGACGTCGGGATGCCGTGGCGAGCCATGAACGCCTTGGCGAAGTCCTTGGAACTTTCGAGCCGCGCGGCGGCTTGCGTTGGGCCGAAGATCTTCAGTCCTGCCGCGCGGAACGCATCGACGATTCCTTTCGCGAGCGGCGCTTCCGGACCGACGACGGTCAGCAGCACGCGCTCCGCGCTCGCGAAGGCAACCAACTCGGGGATGCCGGAGAGTGCGACATTAGTCACGCCCGGCTCGCGCGCGGTGCCGGCGTTGCCGGGCGCGACGAACACCTTGCCGACGCGCTGCGACTGCGCCAGCTTCCACGCCAGCGCGTGCTCGCGCCCGCCACCGCCGACGACGAGTACGTTCATGACCCTACTGCAGGCCGACCGTGCCCATGATGTACAGCGTGCTGCCGTGGTTTACGCCGCCATTCAGGGTCGGGATGAACGTGGCGATGAGATTGACTTTCTTGTAGCGCAGCGCGGCAATCGGTAATGCGGCGGGAATCGGCCAGCCACCCGCGATGTCGGGCCGCTGCACGATGAACGCCGTCCAGCCCAGCCCCGCCTGAACGGCATCGCGCTCACCCCAATAGGTCGTCCACGAATAGCCCAGGTTGAACTGCGCCGTCTTGTGCGAATCCTCGAATACGTAGAAGTACACCATGTGCGTATTGCCGTTCGGCTCTTCGACCGCGCGGCCCAAGCCGGTGCCCCACGCCCACGATTGCAACTGCGCGCGATTTTCGGGCGTATAGGTGGACGGCAGATGATAGGAATAGCCCGAAAGGAACAGCGTATTTTCTCCGTTCTCGTACGTGTCGGCCAGCCTGCGGCAGCCCGTCTCGACCCAGGTCCAGAAATCGGCGCAGTCGAGCGCGTAGGCACGACCCGGGAGGGCAAGCACGATCGCCACGGCGATCAACAATCGTTTCAAGTCAAACCTCGCTCTCGCTATAACGGTGTCAATGACGAAAATGCCGAATCCCGGTGCAGACCATGGCCATGCCGCGCTCGTCCGCGGCGGCGATCACCTCGGCGTCGCGCACGCTGCCACCGGGCTGGATGACGGCGACCGCGCCATTGTCGGCGACCACGTCGAGTCCGTCACGAAAGGGAAAGAACGCATCCGACGCCACGACCGATCCCGCGAGCGACAAACCCGCGTTGGCCGCCTTGATCGCGGCAATGCGCGTGGCATCGACCCGGCTCATCTGGCCCGCGCCAATGCCGAGCGTGCGACCCCCGCCACAATAGACGATTGCGTTGGATTTGACGAATTTCGCCACGCGCCATGCGAACAGCAGGTCGGCCATCTGAACCGGCGTCGGCGCGATGCGCGTCACGACCTTCAGCGTTGGTGCGTCGACCGTGTCGACATCGGGGGTTTGCATCAGCATTCCGCCGCCGACGCGCTTGACGTCCCATGCGTTGCCGCCGCCCGCCGCCGGCGTGATCGCAAGCACGCGAACATTGGCCTTCTTGGCGATGGCCACGAGTGCATCGGCGCTGTACGAAGGCGCGATGAGCACTTCCAGGAACTGTGCGCTCACCGCGTCGACGACGCCGGCATCGACCTCGCGATTGAAAGCGATGATGCCGCCGAAGGCAGACGTCGGGTCGGTCGCGAACGCCATCCGGTACGCGTCGAGAGGGTTTGGCGCCAGCGCGACGCCGCATGGATTGGCGTGCTTGACGATGACGCATGCCGGCTCGGGAAATGCCTGCACGCATTCCCACGCCGCGTCGCTGTCGGCGACGTTGTTGTAGGAAAGCTCCTTGCCCTGGAGCTGGCGAGCGGTCGCGATCGTCCCCGGCGCCGGCACCTCATCCCGATAGAACGCAGCGTGCTGGTGCGGGTTCTCGCCGTAGCGCATGTCCTGCAGCTTGGTGCCCTGCCAGTTAAAGTGCGCGGGAAACGGCTGCACGGCGCCCGTCGCATCGCGGGCTGTCAGGTAGTTGCTGATCGCACCGTCGTACGCGGCGGTATGCGAAAACGCCTTTTGCGCCAGCGCGAAGCGCGTTACGGACGAAAGCGTTGCGCGGTGCGCGCGCATTTCCGCGAGCAAGGCCGGGTAGTCCGCCGGATCGACGACGACCCCGACGTGCGCGTGATTTTTCGCCGCCGAGCGCACCATGGCCGGACCGCCGATATCGATATTCTCGATGGCTTCCTCGAGCGTGCAGCCGCGCTTCGCCACCGTCTCCCGGAACGGATACAGGTTGACCACGACCAGGTCGATGGTTGGAATATCGTGGCTGCGGAGCGCCGCAACGTGCGCCGGCAGATCGCGTCGCGCCAGGATGCCGCCGTGCACTCTCGGGTGCAGCGTCTTGACGCGTCCGTCGAGCATCTCAGGAAAACCCGTGTACGCGGCGACTTCGGTGACCGGCAAGCCGGCATCGGCAAGCGCTTTCGCGGTGCCGCCCGTCGACAGGAGCCCGATACCCAGCGCCGAAAGTCCGCGCGCAAAGTCGATCAGTCCGGTCTTGTCCGAGACCGACAGCAGCGCTTGCGTGATCGAAGCGGTAGGCGGCCCCAAATTAGCGGATGCCGTACTTGGAGAGCTTCGTGCGCAGCGTGTTTCGATTCAGGCCGAGCATGTCGGCGGCGCTGGTCTGATTGCCGCCGGCGCGATGCATGACCGACGTGATCAGCGATCGCTCGACATTGGCGATGACCATATCGTAGATGCCGTGCGGCGGCTCTCCGTCGAGCTTGCGGAAGTACTCGTCCAGAGACTTCTCGACGCTGCGGCAAATTTCATTGCCGCCATTCATTCGTGTTGTTCTTTTCACGCTGCGAGGGCCTCCTCTACCCGCGAAGCTGACACCGGAGATGGAGGCGCTGGCGGCGTTGCGTACGCCAGTCGCTCGCCGCATGCGGCGAGGCCGTCGAAAAACCGGTTGACCGCCGCGATCTGCGCCGCGGCCGTGTCGAGTTGATTGACCTCATGCCGGAAGCTCTCGCCATCGGCGAGACCCCCTGCATACCAACCCAGATGCTTGCGCGCTGTTCGCACGCCAGTCTGTTCCCCGTACAACGAATAGTGATCACCCAGATGCTCGAGGATGACCGTGCGAATTTCCTCGACCTGCGGCGGTGCCAGAAACTCGCCGCAGTCGAGAAAGTGCCTGATCTCGCGAAAAATCCAGGGCCGGCCCTGCGCCGCGCGGCCGATCATGATGGCATCGGCGCCAGTGCGCTCGAGCACCGCTCGCGCCTTCTCCGCGGAATCGATGTCGCCGTTGGCCATGACCGGCAATTTCACCGCGCGCTTGACCTCGCGGATCGTGTCGTACTCGGCTTCGCCGGTAAAGCCGCACTCTCGCGTCCGCCCGTGCACCGACAGCGCGGCGATGCCCGCGTCCTCGGCGATCCGCGCGACCCGCACCGCATTGCGCTGACCGCGGCTCCAGCCGGTACGGATCTTCAGCGTGACCGGCACGTCGACCGCTGCGACCACGGCGTCCAGGATTGCGGCAACCAGCGGCTCGTCACGCAACAAGGCGGACCCGGCGGCGACGTTGCATACCTTCTTCGCCGGGCAACCCATGTTGATGTCGATGATTTGCGCGCCGCGATCGACGTTGTACCGCGCGGCGTCGGCCATCTGAGCGGGGTCCGCCCCGGCGATCTGCACTACGATAGGCTCGACTTCACCGCGATGATCAGTGCGCCGCTGCGACTTTGCCGTGGCGCGCAGGCGTGGATCCGACGCAACCATCTCCGACACGGCGAGCCCCGCACCCAGCCGCTTGCAAAGCTGCCGGAACGGGCGATCGGTGACGCCCGCCATCGGCGCGACGACCAGGTTGTTCTCGATGTGATGCGAGCCGATGTACACGTTCGGAGTTTGCAGCAGGAAGGGAGCGAATTATACGAGTTTGCGCCGACGTTGTCAGCGCGTTCGTCGGATTGTGCGAAATGATTTTCGCCGTTGGGGCGTCAGCGCAATCCGAACAACATCGCTCGCGTGAACGATCGTTTCAGCGGAGGCAGCGCATCAAGCAAAGTGAGTGCCAACCCTCGCGGCCAGCGCAGCAACGCCACGTCGTTGCCGAATACGCCGAGCAGACCGTGCGTGAACGCGATGCCGGCCCAGCGATCCGTGCGCCGTCGCCGCGAGTACCTCGCGGTCTGTTCGCGCGCACCAATTTGATCGCGCGGCGTCGCAAGCAACTCCTGCGCCAATTCCCACGCGTCGCGGACTCCGAGATTGAAACCCTGACCTGCCACCGGATGCAGCGCCTGCGCGGCGTTGCCAACAAGCACCGTACGCTCGGCGACCACGCGATCGGCGAAATCGAGCGCCAGCGGAAATGTGCGCCGATCGGCAACGCGAGCGAATTCGCCTGCGTGCGTCCCAAAATGTTGCCGGAGTCCAGACAAAAATTCCGGTTCCGGCAAGCTGACCAATGCATCGCCTTGTTCCGTTGTTGTCGTCCACACCAGTGCGTAGTGATCGTCTTCCGGCAACAGCGCCATCGGGCCTTCTGGCGTGAAACGCTCGAAGGCAACACCACGGTGCGGTTCGCGCATCCAGACCTTGCCGACCAACGCGACCTGGGCGTAATCATGCCGGCGGCGATTTACACCGGCGACCAGATCACCGCCGCCATCGGCTGTCGCGGCGAGCCGGCCCGTCCACGTGGAAGATGCGCCATCGCGACGGCCTTCGACGCAGGCGTAGGCCGGCGTCGCGGCGATGCCTTCGACGACGAATTCGTGCTCGACATGCACCGCGGCGCGGGCGAGCGCGGTATCCAGTGCGGCTTGCAGCGCACGATAGCTCACCACGTAGCCCAGCGCCGGCACGCCTTGCTCCTCGGCCGCCAGACGCGCCGACCCGAAACCGCCGCGCTGGGAAATGTCGATGGCCGCGATCGGCGTCACGGCGCCCGGCACGCTGGCGATGTCGCCCCAGATGCCGAGGCGCTCATAGATGAGCCTGGATCCATGCGATAGCGCCAGCGAACGGTCGCCGCGAGCGGTCGTTCGCGCCGGCCGCGCGTCAAGCGCAACGACATCCACTTCGTCGCCGGCGAGCGCCAGGGCGAGTGTGGCGCCGACCGGGCCGGCACCGACGATGACGACATCGTGCAACATCGAGCGGGCCCCGAGGGCAGGATTGCCGGCGCGTCAGCCGCCGCAGTGCGGCGTCGGGTGCGTCAGCGCACGCATGCGGCCTCGACGTCCGCGACGGTCTTCGGCGTCGCACCCGTGAGGTTCTCGTTGCCGGACGCGGTCACCAGCACGTCGTCTTCGATGCGCACGCCGATGTCCCAGAATTGCTCGGGAACGTTGTCGCCGGGACGGATATAGCAGCCGGGCTCGACCGTCAGCAGCATTCCGGGCTCCAGCGTGCGCGATTCGCCCTGAACGCGGTAGAGGCCGACATCGTGCACGTCGAGCCCGAGCCAATGACCGGCCCGATGCATATAGAACTGCTTGTACGCGCCGGATTCGAGCACGGCGTCGAGCGTGCCTTGGCACAGTTTCAGGTCGATCAGGCCTTGCGCCAGCACGCGTTCGGCCACCTCGTGATAATCGTGAAACGCGCGACCGGGCTTGACCGCGTCGATGCATGCGAGCTGCGCCTCGAGCACGAGTTCATAGACCGCCTTCTGCGCCCCGCTGAACTTGCCTCCCACCGGGAACGTACGCGTGATATCCGAGGCATAGCCATCGACCTCGCAGCCGGCATCGATCAGCAACAGCTCGGACGGCTGCATTTGTCGATTGTTGTCGCGATAGTGCAGTACGCAGGCATTCGGTCCGGAGGCGACGATCGACGGATACGCCACCGCCTGCGCGCCGGAGCGCAGGAACTCGTGCGCCAGTTCGGCCTCGACCTGATACTCGAACCACCCGGGCCGCGTGCGTTCCATCGCCCGTCGGTGCGCGCGGCTCGAAATATCGGCGGCGCGGCGAATCTGCGGAAGTTCCCGCGGGTCCTTGTACAGCCGCATCGCGGCGAGCGGGCCGCGCACATCGACGACCGTCTCGGGCACCGCAATACCGGTGCGGACGCGATGGCGCACCTCGTTAAGCGCCACGGTAACGGTCTCGTCCCAATGCGGATAGAGCCCGAGCGGCGTGTACAACGCCGGGCGATCGGCCGCCAGGTCCGCGAACTTCGCCGGAAAATCACCGATGGAGTAGGCCTCGTCGAAGCCGAAGATCTCGCGCGCGGCGTCCGGCCCGTAGCGGAAGCCGTCCCAGATTTCGCGTTCGACGTTCTTGTCGCGGCAGAACAGTATCTGCCTGGAATCTCCCTCGTCCGCGCCGGCGGTCAACAGCACGACCGCCTCGGGTTCCGGAAATCCGGTGACATAATAGAAGTAACTGTCGGATCGATAGGGATAATACGTATCCGCGTTGCGGATCGCCTCCGGTGCGGTCGGTATCGCTGCGATGCCGCCGCCGGCCTGGCGGCGCATCTCGGCGATCAGCTGCGCACGGCGCGCTCGGTGATGCTGATGGTTGTAATTCATCGCGGGTGAAGGATCTGCTGACGGGTTCGGACGCGACATTATAAGCGCAGACTTACGGTAAGATTCTGCGGGTGAACGCGCCCTCGACCGAGCCCGCGGATGCGGCGCGCGAAGGCCTGCGCGATGCCAAGCGCGCAATGCGCGCCCGGATCCTGGCAGCGCGCGATCAGCTGACAGCCGTGGCGCGCGGCCGGGCGAGCCGGGCGATCTGCACCGCGCTTGCCGCGAGGCACGATTTCCAGGACGCGCATATAGTATTGCTGACGCTGCCCTTTGGCAGCGAATGGGACACTGCGCCGCTGGTAGAGGCGGCTCTCGGGCAAAACAAGACGGTCGCCATGCCCCGCGTCAACCCCAGGACGCGTACGCTGGAACTGTGCGCGGTGAACGACATCGCGCGCGACGTTGCGCCAGGCTATCGTGGCATCCGCGAACCGTTGCCGCACTGTGCTCGCATCGATCCCGAAACGATAGGGTGGGCGCTGGTCCCCGGCCTGGCTTTCGATCCGGAGGGACGGCGCCTGGGATACGGCGGCGGCTTCTACGATCGCTTGCTGCCGTCGCTGGCGCCGGCCGCGCCGAGGATCGCCGGAGCGTTCGAGCTCCAGATCGTCGACCGCGTGCCCGCGAACAGACACGATCTGCCGGTCGCCGCGATCGTCACCGAACAGCGCACGCTGGCGCCGGCCGGGTCTGATTGAAAGTCGCTTCCACCGCGATGATCGCGCTTGCGGTCACGCTCGCCATTCAGGCCTTCACTTCTCTCGCGGCGACTGCAACCGCGGTGCTCGCTCCCGAAGTCGGATCGGCGCTCGGCCTGAATCCCAAGCTGATCGGCGCGTTCATCGGCATGCTCTACCTCGGCGCCATGGTGGCGAGCCTTGCTTCCGGCAGCTTCATCGAACGCTACGGGCCGATTCGCGTGTCCCAGGTCTGCGTGGTGCTGTGCGCGCTTGGGCTCGCACTGACGACGGGCCCGGCATGGGGATTGCTCTTGGCCCCGATATTGATCGGGATCGGCTACGGGCCGATCACGCCGGCATCATCGCAATTGCTCGCCCGCACCACATCGCCGAACGCGATGGCGCTGACCTTCTCGATCAAGCAGACGGGCGTGCCCTTCGGAGCCGCGCTGGCGGGGGCGCTGCTGCCGCTGATCACGATTGGCCACGGCTGGCGCGCGGCGACCTGGACGGTCGCGGTCGCGGGCGTGGCGGTCGCGCTGCTCGCGCAGACGACTCGCGCCGCGCTCGACATCGGACTGGTACGCCAGCACTACGGATCGCTGGGCCACCTGTTCGCCCCACTGCGAATCGTGATGCGCAGCCCCAAGCTGATCGAGCTGACAACGACCGCCTTCGTCTACGCTGCGGCGCAGGCGTGCCTGTTGACCTTTCTCGTGATATTCATGCACGAGGAGTTGGGCCGCACGCTGGTCGACGCCGGGCTCATGCTGACCGTCGCGACCGCCGGCGGCATCGTCGGCCGCATCAGCTGGGGCATGGTCGCCGACCGCTGGATCGCGCCGCGCACAATGCTCGGCATGCTGGGGATGGTCGCCGGCGCGTGCGCTCTGGTGATGGCGAGTTTTGGCGCCAGCTGGTCGGCGCTGGGCGAAGGCCTCGTCTGCGCGTTGTTCGGCGTCACCGCAATCGGCTGGAACGGGGTGCAACTGGCTGAAGTTGCGCGCAATGCGCCTCGCGGACAGGCAGGCGCGATCACCGGCGCCTCAGGTTTCATCACCTTTGCCGGCGTCGTTGTCGGGCCTCCGACCTTCGCGTTGGTGGCGTCGATCACCGGCAGCTATGCCGCCGGCTTCGCCATGATCGGTCTCGGCAGCCTTGCCTGCGGTACCTGGCTGCTTTGGCGCGGGCGCAGGTGGCAGACGCGCATTCCGCGGGCCGGCGAATAGGTTTGAATACCGGCTAGTGCGTGGTATCGTAAACAATAAAACGATTACCCTCGCGCCACAAAATGACGCGCCAAGGGTCGCCCTGCAGCCACCATCCGCACCGCGTCAGATCGCCCGCACGTCCCGCCGCCGTTTTGCCATTGTCGCAAGGAGAAAGCCGCCATGGACATGAAGCCAGATGTCGATCCCCAGGAAACCAAGGAATGGGTTGACGCCATCGACGGTGTACTCGAGCACGAGGGGCCGGAGCGTGCGCACTACCTGATCGAACAGATCATCGACCAGAGCAGGCGGCGCGGCGCGCACGTGCCGTTCTCGGCCAACACCGCATATATCAACACGATCCCGGTCGACAAGCAGCCGAAGATGCCCGGCGACCAGACGATCGAGGAAAAGATCCGCAACTTCGCCCGCTGGAACGCGATGGCGATGGTCGTGAGGGCCAACAAGGACACCAACGTCGGCGGCCACATCGCGAGTTATGCGTCGGCGGCGACGCT
The DNA here is from genome assembly GCA_963726915.1 of uncultured beta proteobacterium. Classification (GTDB taxonomy): domain Bacteria; phylum Pseudomonadota; class Gammaproteobacteria; order Burkholderiales; family Casimicrobiaceae; genus PALSA-1003. The sequence continues at coordinate 355,102 of CAVSEA010000013.1, read as the reverse complement.
CTACGACGTCGGCTTCAACCACTTCTGGCATGCGCCGTCGGCGGACCATGGCGGTGACTTGATCTTCGTCCAGGGGCATTCCGCTCCCGGCGTGTACGCCCGCGCCTTCATGCTCGGCCGCCTCACCACCGAGCAGATGGACAACTTCCGCCAGGAAGTCGACGGCAAGGGCATCTCGTCGTATCCGCACCCGTGGCTGATGCCGGATTTCTGGCAGTTCCCGACGGTATCGATGGGTCTCGGCGCGCTGATGGCGATCTACCAGGCGCGCTTCATGAAGTATCTGCAGGATCGCGGCCTGGCGAAGACCGAAGGCCGCAAGGTCTGGTGCTTCTGCGGCGACGGCGAAATGGACGAGCCCGAATCGATGGGCGCGATCGGCATGGCCGCCCGCGAGAAGTGCGACAACCTGATCTTCGTCATCAACTGCAACCTGCAGCGCCTCGACGGACCGGTGCGCGGCAACGGCAAGATCATCCAGGAACTTGAAGCCGATTTTCGCGGCGCGGGCTGGAACGTCATCAAGCTCGTCTGGGGCACCCGCTGGGATGGCCTGTTCGCACGCGACAAGAAGGGCATCCTGATGCGGCGCATGATGGAATGCGTCGACGGCGAATACCAGACCTTCAAGTCGAAGGACGGCGCCTACGTCCGCGAATATTTCTTCAACACGCCCGAACTGAAGGAACTCGTCGCCGACTGGTCGGACGCCGATATCTGGGCGCTGAATCGCGGCGGGCACGATCCGCACAAGGTGTATGCCGCCTTCCATGCCGCGGTCAACCACAAGGACCAGCCGACGGTGATCCTCGCCAAGACGATCAAGGGCTTCGGCATGGGCGAGTCCGGCGAGGCGCAGAACATCACGCATCAGCAAAAGAAGATGACGGTCGAGTCGATGCGCGGCTTCCGCGATCGCTTCGGCATCCCGATACCTGACGACAAGCTTGCCGACGTCCCGCTGGTCACCTTCCCCGAGGGATCGCCGGAACTCGAGTACATGCGCTCGCACCGGCAGGCGCTGGGCGGCTACCTCCCCATGCGCCGCGGCAAGGCCGACGCGCTGGTGACACCGCCGCTCGCCACCTTCGAGCGCTTTCTCAAGAGCACCGAGGATCGCGAAATCTCGACCACGATGGCGTTCGTGCAGATCCTGCAGACGCTGTTGCGCGACAAGAACATCGGCAAGCACATCGTGCCGATCGTTCCCGACGAGTCGCGCACCTTCGGCATGGAGGGCATGTTCCGCCAGCTCGGCATCTGGAACCAGCTGGGCCAGCTGTACACGCCGCAGGACGCCGATCAGCTGATGTTCTACAAGGAGACCAAGGACGGGCAGATCCTGCAGGAAGGCATCAACGAGGCCGGCGCCATGTGCGACTGGATCGCCGCGGCGACCTCGTATTCGACGCACGGCGTGCCGATGATTCCGTTCTACATTTTCTACTCGATGTTCGGCTTCCAGCGAATCGGCGACCTTGCCTGGGCCGCCGGCGACATGCGTTCGCGCGGCTTTCTGCTGGGCGGGACCGCCGGCCGCACGACGCTCAACGGCGAAGGCCTGCAGCACGAAGACGGGCACTCGCATCAGATCTCGGCGACGGTTCCCAACTGCCTTTCCTACGATCCCAGCTTCGGCTACGAAGTGGCGGTCATCGTCCAGGACGGCCTGCGGCGCATGTACGCCGAGCAGCAAGACGTCTATTACTACCTGACGGTGATGAACGAGAACTACACCCAGCCCGCCATGCCCGAGGGTGCCGCTCCCAACATCCTGAAGGGGATGTACCTGCTGCAGTCCGGCGACAAGAAATCCAAGGCGCCGCGCGTGCAGCTGCTGGGGTCGGGCGTGATCCTGCGCGAGTCGATCGCTGCGGCCGACCTGCTCCGGAAGGACTGGGGCGTCGAAGCCGACCTCTGGGGTTGCCCCTCGTTCGTCGAGCTCGCGCGCGATGGCAATGCGGTCGCGCGCTGGAACATGCTCAATCCGACCGCCAAGCAGAAGCTATCGCACGTCGCCGCCTGTCTCGCCGAAACGCAGGGCCCGGTCATCGCGTCGACCGACTACGTCCGGGCGTTTGCCGACCAGATTCGCGCGTTCGTGCCGCGCCGCTACGTCGTGCTCGGCACCGACGGGTTCGGCCGCTCCGATACCCGCGAAAAGCTGCGCCGGTTCTTCGAAGTCGATCGCTTCTACATCACTGTCGCCGCGTTGAAGGCGCTGGCGGACGAAGGCAGCTTGCCGGCAACGAAAGCAGCCGATGCCATCAAGAAGTACGGCATCGACGCCACCAAGCCAGCACCGTGGACGGTTTGACCGAACCCAATAGAAGAATCAGGGGCTCAGCATGAGCACACTCGAAGTCAAGGTTCCCGACATCGGCGACTTCACCGACGTGCCGGTCATCGAGGTTTTCGTCAAGCCTGGCGATACCGTAAAGGCCGAAGACTCGCTGGTCACGCTCGAATCCGACAAGGCGACCATGGACGTCCCCGCACCCGCCGCGGGCGTCGTCAAGGAGCTGAAGGTCAAGCTCGGCGACAAGGTCAGCGAAGGTTCGGTGATCCTGACCATGGAATCCGGCGCGGCGGCTGCCCCCGCCAAGACTGCGCCCGCGCCCGCCGCAGCGCCGCCGCCTGCGGCCAAGGCAGCGCCGAGCGCGGCCGCCGGGCCTGCTGCGCTGACGGCGGTCAAGGTTCCGGACATCGGCGACTTCAAAGACGTGCCGATCATCGAGGTCTTCGTGAAAGTCGGCGACGTGGTCAAGGCCGAGGACTCGCTGGTCTCGCTCGAATCGGAAAAGGCGACGATGGACGTGCCCGCGCCTTCCGCGGGCGTGGTCAAGGAGCTCAAGGTCAAGCTCGGCGACAAGGTCAGCGAAGGCTCGGTGATCCTGATGCTCGAGGCGGCCGGCGCCACCTCGACTGCTGCTCCGACAGCGGCCCCGGCACCCGCAGGCGCAGCGCCGGCAACTGCTGCGCCAGCGAAGGCTGCGCCATCCGCGCCCGCCGCCGCTGCGGCGGCGCCGATCGACCCTGCAAGTTTCAAGAGTGCGCATGCGTCGCCGTCCGTGCGTGCGTTCGCGCGCGAGCTCGGTGTCGACCTGTCGCGGGTCAAAGGCACGGGACCCAAGGGCCGCATCCTCGAAGTCGACGTGCAGCAATTCATCAAGGGCGTCATGAGTGGCGCGGCCGCCGCACCGGCGGCGGCTGCCGGGGGTGGCGGCGAGGCTTTGGGATTGCTGCCGTGGCCGAAGGTCGACTTCAGCAAGTTCGGCGCGGTCGAGAGCAAGCCGCTCTCGCGCATCAAGAAGATCTCAGGGGCGAACCTGCACCGCAACTGGGTGCTGATCCCGCACGTCACCAACCACGACGATGCGGACATCACCGACCTCGAGGCATTTCGCGTTCAACTCAACAAGGAGAACGAGAAGTCCGGCGTGAAAATCACGATGCTCGCCTTCCTGATCAAGGCGAGCGTGTCGGCGCTCAAGAAATTCCCCGAGTTCAACGCATCGCTCGACGGCGACAACCTGATCCTCAAGAAGTACTACAACGTCGGTTTTGCCGCGGATACGCCCAACGGCCTGGTGGTCCCGGTGATCAAGAACGCGGACCAGAAGGGCCTGATCGCCATCGCCAAGGAAATGACCGAGCTGTCGGCCAAGGCACGTGAAGGCAAGCTGGGACCGGCCGACATGCAGGGCGGCAACTTCTCCATCTCGAGCCTCGGCGGCATCGGCGGCACCTACTTCACGCCGATCATCAATGCGCCGGAAGTGTCGATTCTCGGCGTCTGCCGGTCGAGCATGCGTCCGGTCTGGGACGGCAAGCAGTTCGTGCCGCGCCTGATCCTGCCGCTCTCGCTGTCCTGGGATCATCGTGTCATCGACGGTGCGGCAGCGGCGCGTTTCAACAGCTACCTCATCGCGCTGCTCGCCGATCTGCGGCGCGTGATGCTTTAGGACTGCCATGGCTGCCATCGAAGTCAAAGTCCCGGACATCGGCGACTTCAGCGACGTTCCGGTCATCGAGGTCTTCGTCAAGGCGGGCGACGTGGTCAAGGCCGAGGATTCGCTGGTCACGCTCGAATCCGACAAGGCGACGATGGACGTGCCGTCGCCGTCCGCCGGGACGGTCGTGGAGGTCAGGGTCAAAGTCGGCGACAAGTTGAGCGAAGGCAGTGTCGTGCTGACGCTCGAGGCCGCCGGTGCGGCATCGGCCGCCAAGCCAGCCGCGCCCTCGGCACCTGCAGCAGCGGCGCCGCCGCCCAAAGCCGCACCCGCGCCCAGCGCTCCAGGCGCCGCGAGCTTTGCCGGCAACGCCGACATCGAATGCGAAATGCTGGTACTCGGCGCCGGCCCTGGCGGCTACAGCGCCGCCTTCCGCGCCGCCGACCTGGGAATGAAGACGGTGCTGGTCGAGCGCTACGCGACGCTGGGCGGTGTGTGCCTGAACGTCGGCTGCATTCCGTCGAAAGCGCTGCTCCATATCGCGGCGGTAATGGACGAGGTCGCCGCGCTGGGCGAACACGGCGTCGCATTCGGCGCGCCGAAGGTGGACCTCGCGAAATTGCTGGCGTGGAAGAACAAGGTCGTGGGCAAGCTGACCGGCGGGCTCGCGGGCATGGCCAAGTCGCGCAAGGTCGAGGTCGTGCGCGGCTATGGCACGTTCCTCGATCCGCATCACCTCGTGGTCGAAACCACGGAAGGCCCCGGACAGGCGAAAACGGGTGCCAAGAAAATCATCCGCTTTCAGAAAGCGATCATTGCCGCGGGTTCGCAGTCGGTGAACCTGCCTTTTGTTCCCGAAGATCCACGCATAGTCGATTCGACGGGTGCGCTCGAACTCAAGTCGGTGCCGAAGCGCATGCTGGTGGTAGGGGGCGGCATCATCGGGCTGGAAATGGGCACCGTGTACTCGACGCTCGGAGCAAGACTGGATGTCGTGGAAATGCTCGACGGCCTGATGCAGGGCGCCGACCGCGACCTGGTCAAGGTGTGGGAGAAGGTGAACAAGCCGCGTTTCGACCGCGTCATGCTCAAGACCAAGACCGTCGCGGTCGAAGCGAAAAAGGACGCGATCTACGTCAGCTTCGAAGGCGAGCAGGCGCCTTCCGGACCGCAGCCCTACGACCTGGTCCTCATGGCCGTGGGCCGCAGCCCGAACGGCAAGAAAATCGGCGCGGACAAGGCCGGAGTCATCGTCACCGACCGGGGTTTCATTCCGGCCGACAACCAGCTGCGCACGAACGTGCCGCACATCTACGCCATCGGCGACATCATCGGGCAGCCGATGCTCGCGCACAAGGCGGTGCACGAAGCGCACGTCGCGGCCGAAGCCGCGGCCGGGCAGAAGTCGTTCTTCGACGCCCGCGTGATCCCGTCGGTCGCGTATACCGACCCTGAAGTCGCCTGGGTCGGCGTCACCGAGGACGAGGCGAAGGCCAAGGGTCTCAAGGTACAGAAGGGGCTGTTTCCGTGGGCCGCCTCGGGCCGCGCCATCGCCAATGGCCGCGATGAGGGCTTCACCAAGCTGCTGTTCGACGCCGAGACGCATCGCATCGTCGGCGGCGGCATCGTCGGCACGCACGCCGGCGATCTGATCAGCGAACTCGCACTCGCTGTCGAGATGGGCGCCGACGCCGTCGACATCGGCAAGACCATCCATCCGCACCCGACGTTAGGCGAGTCCGTCGGCCTGGCCGCGGAAGCGTTCGAAGGCGTGTGCACCGACCTGCCGCCCGTGCGCAAGAAGGCATGACGCAGGACGAGCAAAAGCGGCAGGTCGCCCGCGAGGCGATCAAGTACGTCGTGGCCGACGCCTACGTCGGCGTCGGCAGCGGATCGACGGCCAATTTTTTCATCGACGAACTGGCGACGATCAAAGGGCGCATCAATGGCGCGGTCGCCAGCTCGGTCCGCACCGCCGACCGCCTGAAGAGCCACGGCATCCGCGTCGTCGAGCTGAACGAAGTCGATCATCTGCCCGTCTATATCGATGGCGCCGATGAAGTGACCGAGCACGGCGCAATGATCAAGGGCGGCGGCGGCGCGCTGACGCGCGAGAAGATCGTCGCCTCGGTCGCGGAGAAATTCGTGTGCATCGTCGACGCCTCCAAGCTGGTCGACATACTCGGTGCGTTCCCGCTGCCGGTCGAGGTCATTCCGATGGCGCGCAGCATCGTTGCGCGCGAGCTCGTCAAACTGGGCGGCCAGCCGCAATTGCGCGAGAACTTCACCACCGACAACGGCAATCTCGTGCTCGACGTCGAGGACCTGGAGATCCTCGATCCCGCTGAACTGGAAGGCCGGATCAACCATATTGTCGGCGTCGTCACCAACGGCTTGTTCGCACGTCGCGGCGCCGACGTGATCCTGGTCGGCAGCGATCAGGGCGTACGCACACTCGACGCGCACAAGTTCTGACGGTTCTGAGAGCCTGCTGCGCTTGGCGTAGCGTTGTTGCTCGGCAACGCGGCATCCTCATGTACTGAACTTGTACATTCCGGTGCCTCGCCTCCTCGCGCCTGGCCACGCCTGCGCTCGCGACGGCTCTGCGCCTCGACGCCAGGTGGGCGAAGGCTCCGCTGGGATCGGTTAGAATATCCGGATGACGAACTTGAACGTCCCCGGCCTGGACCTTCCCGCGTACATGCGCGAGGTGGGTGAGCGCGCACGCAAGGCGTCGCGCGCCCTCGCGCGCGCCACCACCAAGTCCAAGGACGACGCCTTGCTGGCCATGTCGCGCGCCATCCGGCGTGACGAGGCTCGGCTCCTGGAAGCGAACGCGCGCGATGTCGCCGCGGCCAAAGCCGCCGGCAGCGATGCAGCATTCGTCGACCGATTGACTCTGTCGCCCGCATCGATCGCCGCCATGGCCGAGGGACTCGAGCAGATCGCCGGGCTGCGTGATCCCGTCGGCGAGATCAGCGGCCTGCGATACCGCCCGACCGGCATCCAGGTCGGCAAGATGCGCGTACCGCTGGGTGTCGTGGGCATCATCTACGAATCGCGACCCAACGTGACCGCCGATGCCGCGGCGCTGTGCCTCAAGGCCGGCAACGCCTGCATCCTGCGCGGCGGCTCGGAGGCGTTGCGCAGCAACCAGGCCATCGCCGCATGCGTGCGCGAAGGTTTGTCCGCGGCCGGCTTGCCGGAAACCGCGGTCCAGGTGATCGCCACCACTGACCGCGCCGCTGTCGGCCTCCTGCTCGCCGATGAGCAGCACGTCGATGTGATCGTGCCCCGTGGCGGCAAGAGCCTGATCGAGCGCGTGGCGCGCGAAGCAAAGGTGCCCGTGATCAAGCACCTCGACGGCATCTGTCACGTGTTCATCGACGAGCGCGCCGACGTCGACATGGCCGTGCGCATCGCCGACAACGCCAAGACTCAGCGCTACAGCCCCTGCAACACGATGGAGACGCTGCTGGTGCACGCGAAGATCGCGGCATGCGTGCTGCCCCCGCTGTGCGGGATCTACCTGGACAAGGGCGTGGAACTGCGCGGCGACCCTGCCGCGTGCGCGCTGGTAGGCGCGATGAAGCCGGCCACCGAACAGGATTGGAGCACCGAGTACCTGGCGCCGATCCTGGCCGTGCGCATCGTCGACAGCCTCGACGCCGCCATCGAGCACATCGCGCGCTACGGCTCGCAGCACACCGATGCCATCGTCACCGCGGACTACGCCAACGCCATGCGTTTTCTGCGCGAAGTCGACTCCAGCTCGGTGCTGATCAACGCGTCGACCCGCTTCGCCGACGGCTTCGAATACGGCCTCGGCGCCGAAATCGGCATCTCGACCAACAAGCTGCACGCGCGTGGTCCGGTCGGCCTCGAGGGACTGACCAGCGAGAAATGGGTCGTGTTCGGCAGCGGTCAGATCCGGAACTGAGACGGAACTGAGACGGAACTGAGACGGAATTAGAAGCCGGTAAGTTCGGGCTCGACAACATTCGCAAGGTCGAGCGCAGCCTCACAAATGTCTTCCTCGGTTTCGATTTCCATCGCCACGAACACGGCAATCGCCGCCGCCAAGGGTTTCGGCTGGTTCGTCACCGCGTCGCCGACGCTGTTTGCCGAGACGGTGCACTCGCTGGCCGACGTCACCAATCAAATCCTGCTTAAAGTCGGCGAAGTGCGCGGCCGAGGCGGCCCCGACGCGATGCATCCCTTCGGTCGGGGGCAGGAGAAATTCTTCTGGTCGCTGGTGTCGGCCGTCAGCGTTTTCTTCGTGGGCTGCGGCATCAACGTTTACCATGGCGTGCAGGCGCTGGTGCAGCAACTGCCGGTCGAGCCGTTCACGCCGCTGGTGCTCGGGCTCTTGCTGTTTGCACTGGCGCTGGAGGCGTTCACATTCGTGGTGGCGCTGCGCGAGATCGGCGGCTGGAAGGGGCTCGCCGAGAATCGGACCAAGACGACGGTGCTGGCCGTGGTGCTGGAAGACGCAGTGGCGATGCTCGGGATCCTGTTGACGCTGCTCGTCGCAGGCGTGTCGATCATATTCGGACCGCGGCCGGTGTTCGACGCTATCGTGGCGATCGCGGTAGGTGTGCTGCTCGGCGCGATGGCGCTGTTCCTCGCGGCGACCAATCGCCGGTTGCTCATCGACACCTCCGATCCCGCGCTCGACCGGCTGGTGGCGGCGTTCCTGGCGGAACGAGGCGTGCTGGCAGACGTGCGCTCGGTCGTGGTCGACGACGGCCACGGCATCGTGTTCGTGCACCTCCGGCCCGGTGGCGCGAACACTCCCGGAGGATTCGATTCGCGTTCCACGGGTGAGGCGCTGCAGCGACACGCACTCGAACACGAGGACAAGACGATCGACGAGGTGTATTGGAAGGGGATCTAGGGCCGCGATTCCCCGTTCAGAACGATCGCGGCATACCGAGTACGTGCTCGCCGACGTAGGAAAGGATGAGGTTGGTCGAGATCGGCGCGACCTGATACAGGCGCGTCTCGCGGAATTTGCGCTCGACGTCGAACTCGCAGGCAAAGCCGAATCCACCGTGCGTCTGCAGGCATGTATTTGCCGCTTCCCACGACGCCTTGGCCGCGAGCAGCTTCGCCATGTTCGCTTCGGCGCCGCAGGGTTGGTTGGCGTCGAACAGCGCGCAAGCCTTGAAGCGCATCAGATTCGCCGCTTCGAGTTCGATGTAGCTCTCGGCGATCGGAAACTGCACCGCCTGGTTCTTGCCGATCGGCCGGTCGAAGACGATGCGATCGCTGGCATAGCGCCGCGCCTTGTCGACGAACCACCAGCCGTCGCCGATGCACTCCGCCGCGATCAGCGTGCGCTCCGCATTCAAGCCGTCGAGTATGTAGCGAAAACCCTTGCCTTCCTCGCCGATGAGGTTCTCCGCCGGAACCTCGAGGTCGTCGAAGAACACTTCGTTGGTTTCGTGATTCACCATGTTCGGGATCGGGCGAACGGTGATACCGCCGTGCACGTCGCGCTTTGCGTCGCGCAGGTCGACCAGGAACACGCTCATTCCGTCCGCCTTGCGCTTGACCTCCGCCAGCGGCGTCGTGCGCGCCAGCACGATCATCAGGTCCGAATGCTGCAATCTCGACGTCCACACTTTCTGTCCGCTGATGACGTACCGATCTGTCTTGCGCACGGCAGTCGTCTTGAGTCGGGTCGTGTCGGTGCCGGTCGTCGGTTCGGTAACCGCCATCGACTGCAAACGCAGTTCGCCGCTCGCGATCGCCGGGAGATACGTGCGCTTCTGCGCCTCCGATCCGTGACGAAGCACTGTCCCCATGTTGTACATCTGGCCGTGACACGCTCCGGCGTTGCCGCCGCTGAGATTGATTTCTTCCATGATCACCGACGCTTCGGCAAGGCCCAGGCCGGAACCGCCATATTCGGACGGAATCATCGCCGCCAGCCAGCCGGCGCGCGTCAGTTCGTCGACGAAGGCTTCCGGGTACCCGCGCGCGGCATCGATCCCCTGCCAGTAGGCGGAATCGAAATTGCGGCACAGCGCGCGCACCGCTTCGCGCAGCTCCTGAAAGTCGTCGGACGCCGGAATCGCCTGCATGCACCCTCCTCCCCCCAATCGCTCGCAGCGTCTGGGGAACCTAACCCTTGGCGACCACCGCCGGGCCGTGGCGGCGAATCCACGTCAGCCACAGCGTTGCAGCGGCGACAATCGCGATAAACGGCAATGCACCAAAGTTCATGCGTTCCCAACCTGCCGCGCTGACTAGCGCACCCGAGGAAAACGACGAGATAACCATGACGGTGAACACGATCGCGTCGTTGAGACCCTGGGTCTTGGCCTTCTCGGCGGGCGTATAGGTCTCGGTCAGCAGCGTCGTGCCGCCCGTGTACATGAAGTTCCAGCCGATACCGAGCACGACCAGCGCGACCCAGAATTGCCAGATGGCGATGCCCGATACCGCCACCGCGACGCAGGTCGCCATCAGCATGGAGCCGGCCACGATGACCTTGAGCGCGCCAAAGCGCTTGATCAGCGAACCGGTGAAAAAACCCGGCGCGTACATGCCGACGACGTGCCATTCGATCACGAACACGGCTGCGCTGAAGGGATGCCCGCAAAAGCCCATCGCCAACGGCGTCGCGGTCATCAGCAGGTTCATGATGCCGTAGCCGAAAGCAGCGGCGAGCGCGGCGACGATGAACACGGGCTGAGAGGCGATGGCGCGCAACGAACGTCCGCCACCTGTGCGTTCGTCGGCGGCAGGCGCCGGCACACGGACTTGCGACTGTACTGCAAGCGCCAGCAGCGCGATCGACGACAATACGAGGAACGATCCGAGGAACGGTGTCGCGAACAGATCCTTCGCCCACAGGCTGGCGGTAGGGCCGATGAATCCGCCGACGATGCCGCCCGCGAGCACGAGGGAGATCGCTTTGGCCCTGAACGCCGGTGCCGCGACTTCGGCTGCCGCAAAGCGATACTGCAGGCCGAATGCGGTGTACACGCCGACGATCGCCGTACCGAAACAGTACAGCGGGAAGCTGGCCTGCGCGATGCCGAGCGCACAGGTGGCACTGCCGACAACCGCGATCAGCGATCCGGTCATGAATCCCCGCCGGCGCCCGACGCGTGCCATGTACAGTGCGGCCGGCATGGCGGAAAGTGCGGAGCCGAGAACATAACTGGTGACGCCGAGCGTGGCCAGGATCTTGTTGTCGACCAGCGCAAAGCCGACCAGGCCATTCATCGCGATGAGACCGGAATTATTGACGAGCAGCAGCGCCTGGCAGCAGGCTAGAAGTGCGATATCGCGGTAGGATGTTCGCATCGGGACGCGGGCGGCGGTTCGACCCGCAATGCCAGGAGTTCCTTGAAACAAGGCATTGCATTGCGGCGGCAATCCGACTATATCAGCGATTCCAGGAGCCTGCCGGGCTTGCTTTCACCCATGCGTTGCTTGGCCAAAAGGAGACGGATGCGAGGCGCGAGGCACAGCGAATATCGGGAATATTCGCCAGCCGAGCAACGACGCAGGCGCGCCTTTTGGCGGCAACCTGGAAGGACGTGGCGAGTTGGGCGCATTTCTGCGTTGCTCGCCGTAGCCATACTCCCGGTATGCCTTCGTGCTCGTGCCTTGAACTGCGCCCAACTCGCCGCCGTCGCGTGCGCGAAAGCAAGCCCGGCAGGCTCCTAGATGGCCGCGAACCTCACCTTGCCCGGCGAGATCCTCGACTTCTGGTTCGGGCTGCCCGACACGCCGGTCTTCGGCAAACCTCGCGCCGAGTGGTTTCGCAAGGACGCCGAATTCGACGAGACTATCCGCTCGCGCTTCGGTGGCGCGATCGAGGTCGCGCTGGCGGGAGGCTATGCCGAGTGGGACAGACCGCGCGAGGCTTTGGCACGCGTGCTGCTGCTCGATCAGTTCACTCGCAACAGCTATCGCGATACGCCGCGTGCGTTCGCCGGAGACGCTCTTGCCTTGCCGATCGCACAGAACATTGTTGCGCGCGGGGACGATACTAAATTGATCCCGGTAGAACGTTGGTTCCTCTACCTGCCGTTCGAGCACGCCGAGTCGGTGGAAGCGCAACTGCGGTCGGTCGCGTTGTTCGCGCGACTGGCGACCGAAACCGGGATGGCCGATACCCTGGAGTGGGCAAAACGGCATGCCGTGATCGTCCAGCGCTTCGGTCGCTTTCCCCATCGCAACGCGATTCTCGGGCGCACGTCGACGCCTGAGGAAATCGAGTTTCTCGCGACACCCGGATCGAGCTTCTAGGATGATCCCGACCATCGGCATCCTCGGCGGAACCTTCGACCCGATCCACTACGGCCATCTGCGCTTTGGCAGCGCGGTGCGCACCGCCCTCGGGCTGACACGGGTGCACGTGATCCCTGCCGGAACGCCGCCGCACCGGACGCCACCGTTCGCTTCACCGGAGGATCGTCTCGCGATGACACGCCTGGGCTGCGCCGAGTTTCCGGGCTTGGCGCCCGACGACCGGGAAGTGCGGCGCCCGGGGCCAAGTTACACCGTCGTGACCCTGCAGGAACTGCACAACGAGGACCGTCAACGCCCGCTCGCGCTGCTGCTGGGCGCCGATGCGCTGCATGGGCTCGCGGCATGGCATCGCTGGGAGCAGATATTCACGCTGGCCCATCTGGTGGTGGTCGAGCGACCCGGCATGGCGCTGGACATTGCCGCGCTCGCGCCGCCGCTGCGCGAGCAATGGGAACGCCGGCTGACGACCGACCCCTCTCGCCTGGCGCGACAGCTCGCCGGCTCGATCGTACGCGTGCCCGTGGCGCCGCAGCCGATCTCCGCGACCGCCATCAGGGCAGCACTCGCCCGAGGAGTCGCCGGGCACGCCGAAGTGGCTAGTTTGCTTCCGGCGCCCGTTCTGGCATATATTGAACGCAACCAACTGTATCGGCCCCGAACGGATGCGCCTTAATCGCCTGCAGAAAACCGCCGTCACCGCTCTCGAAGACATCAAGGCCCGCGACATCACCTTGCTCGATGTCCGCAAACTCACCAGCCTGTACGACACGTTGATCATCGCCACCGCCGAATCCAACCGGCAGGTGAATGCATTGGCGCAGCACGTCCGCGACGCGATGAAGGCGGCGGGCGCCCCGATCGTGGGCGTCGAGGGTGAAGAAAGCGGCGAATGGGTGCTGGTCGACTGCGCCGATATCGTGGTGCACATCATGCAGCCGGCAGTGCGCAGGTATTACAACCTCGAAGAGTTGTGGACGCCGCCGACGCCACGGCGACGCGCGAAGCCGGCCGCAACGGCCGTCGCTTAGCCCCAAGATCCTCGTCGCGGCATCGCGACCGCGCGGCCTGACATGAAACTGCGCATCATCGCGCTGGGCCACAAGTTGCCCGCCTGGGCCAATGCCGCGTACGACGACTATGCGCGTCGCATGCCGCGCGAGTTCAGGATCGAATTGATCGAACTCAAGCCCGAAGCGCGCAATCGCGGCAGGAGCGTCGCGCAAATGCTCGATAGCGAAGGCGCGGGCGTCGCGACGGCGGCGGCGGGCTATCAACTCGTGGCGCTCGACGAGCATGGCGACGCCTGGACCACGTCGAAACTTTCTAGGCAGTTGCGCACATGGCACGACAATGCGCGTTCGATCGCGTTCGTCATCGGCAGCGCCGACGGGCTTTCTCCCGCGGTCAAGCGCGACGCGACGGCCGTGGTCTCACTGTCCGCGCTGACACTGCCGCACGGTCTCGCCCGCGTCCTGCTCGCCGAGCAGCTGTATCGCGCGGTCAGCGTGCTGCGGGGCCATCCCTACCATCGCGAATGAACAAGGACCTCGTGCCGACCGAATGGCCACCGGTCTACCTCGCCTCCAAAAGCCCGCGCCGGCAGGAGTTGTTGCGGCAAATCGGCGTCGAGTTCGAGGAGCTGCTGCTGCGCGAGGCAAGCGGACGACGACGAGATGTCGTCGAAGCGCCGCGCAAGGAAGAGCCCGCGCTCGACTATGTCAAGCGCATCGCGCGCACCAAGGCCTCGGTGGGCTGGAACCGCATGCATCAGCGCCATCTGCCGCCGAGGCCGGTATTGGCCGCCGACACCGAGGTCGTCATCCGCGGCAAGGTGCTGGGCAAACCCGAAAGCGCTGTCGCCGCGGTCGCCATGCTGGCGCGACTTTCCGGCACCACCCATCGCGTCATCACCGCCGTGGCGGCGCGCTGGCATACGCATGCCATGCTTGCCGTCTCGACGTCGCACGTGAGTTTCCGCGCGCTTGGCCGCGCCGAAATCGAACGATACGTGGCGACCGGCGAGCCCTTCGACAAGGCCGGCGGCTACGGCATCCAGGGCCGCGCCGCGGCGTTCATCCGGCACCTCGACGGGAGCTACTCGGGCGTGATGGGACTGCCGCTGTTTGAAACCGCCGAGCTCCTTGGGAAGATCGGCTACCATGTGCCATGACTAGCTGGCTGAAACCTCGCCCCGAACAATGAGCCACGAGATTCTCATCAATGTCACACCGCAGGAGACTCGCGTCGCGATGCTCGAGCAGGCGGTCGTGCAGGAATTGCACATGGAGCGCGCGAGCGCACGCGGTCTGGTCGGCAACATCTATCTCGGGCGGGTCGCACGCGTTCTTCCCGGCATGCAGTCCGCTTTCATCGAAATCGGCCTCGAGCGTGCGGCGTTCCTGCACATTGCCGATATCTGGGAACACCGGCAGAACGGCCACGGTCACGACAGCAAGCCGATCGAGCGCATCCTGCACGAAGGACAAGCGCTGCTGGTGCAGGTGATCAAGGACCCGATCGGCACCAAGGGCGCACGGCTGTCGACGCAGGTGAGCCTCGCGGGGCGCCTGCTCGTTTATCTGCCGCAGGACTCGCACATCGGCATTTCGCAGCGCATCGAGGACGAGGCCGAGCGCGAAAGCCTCCGCGACAAGCTGCAGCAACTGTTGCCCGAGGGGCTCACCGGCGGATTCATCATCCGGACGATGGCGGAGACTGCCTCCGAGCGCGAAATGCAGAACGACATCGAATACCTGACCAAGCTCTGGCGCGACCTCACCGGCAAATCCGGCACGGTGCCGGCGCCCTCGCTGGTCTACCAGGATCTCAATCTCGCGCAACGCGTCCTGCGCGACATGGTGACCGAGGATACGGCGCGCATTCACGTCGATTCGCGCGAGACCTTCCAGAAGATGCAGGAGTTCTCGTCGCAATACACGCAGAACATCTCCGATCGCATTGCGCACTACCTCGGCGAGCGTCCGCTGTTCGACCTCTACGGCGTCGAGGAGGAAATCGAGAAGGCGCTGGCACGCCGCGTCGATCTGAAATCCGGCGGGTACCTGATCTTCGACCAGACCGAGGCCATGACAACCATCGACGTCAACACCGGCGGTTTCGTTGGCGGCCGAAGCTTCGACGAAACGATCTTCAAGACCAACCTCGAGGCGGCGCAGATCATCGCCCGGCAGCTGCGCCTGCGCAATCTCGGCGGCATCATCATCATCGATTTCATCGACATGGAAAATACCGACCATCGCAACGCGGTGCTGGCAGAGCTCAACAAGGCGCTCGAGCGCGACCGGACACGGCTCACCGTCAACGGCTTCACGCAACTCGGGCTGGTCGAGATGACGCGCAAGCGCACGCGCGAAAGCCTTGCGCACGTGCTTTGCCAGCCCTGCATGACCTGCAGCGGGCGGGGCGAGATCAAGACCGCGCAGACGATATGCTACGAGATCCTGCGCGAGATCGTGCGCGAGTCGAAGCAGTTCAACGCGCGCGAATTCCGCATTCTCGCGTCGCAGTCGGTGATCGACCTGTTCCTGGACGAAGAGTCGCAAAGCCTCGCGCAGCTCGGCGATTTCATCAACAAGCCGATCTCGCTGCAGGTCGAGTCGATCTACACGCAGGAACAGTACGACATCGTCCTGATATAGCCCGCGTTGCGCCGCTCGCGCCCGCACGCGATCGATGGAATCGACCAGCGGGTCGCGACCGATCCGACGGCATCACCCCGATACGACTTGGGCAGCAGCGTGATGAATCGCTGCATACTTGGCGGGATTCTGCCGGAACGTCGTCAAGCAGCCGTCGCAACAGAAGTAGTAGGCGACGCCGCCGTACTGCTCGACGTGCTTCGGCGCGTCGGTGTCGACCGCCATCCCGCAGACGGGGTTGATGAATTTGGCGGCCGGCATCACGGCCTGACTCCCCGCGCGCGGACTCGCACGGTTGTCGTCGATGAAGGGCGTATCGCCTGCAGCCACGGGAGCCGGCGCGACGGCCGGCGCGAGCGCGCGACCGCGCAGGTACGCGAGCACGCCGACGATCGCCACCATGGCGATTTCACCCGGCGTCTTGGCCCCGGCATCGGGTCCGGCAGGCGCCGAGAGTCGCGCAAGCCGGGTGTCGTCGATGCCGCGCATGCGCATCACTTCGCGCAGGCGGTCGGTCTTGCGTCGACTTGCGATCATGAGCACGTGGCTTGCCGGGCTCTTCAATGCGCGTTCCAGCGCGTCTTCATCGCCCTGACCCTGCGTGGCGACCAGCACCACGGGCGCCTCGTCCGGGGTATCGGTGAGCCGGATCCTGAGCCTCTCGGCGAAGAAGCGCGCCTCGTCGGCGGCGGGGGTGCTCCCCATTACGCAAAGTGCGCTGCGGGGACTGTACGGTTGAATGAAGAGTTCGATCGTACCGTTGCTCGCGCATGACATCGAGTATTGCTCGACATCGTCTTCGGGCTGAATCCGGTCATTGGAAATGCGCACGAGCTTCGGGTCGCCGTTGCCAATCGCGCTTTGCGCGGCAGCGATGACCACGTCCTTCGCGCATCCTCCGCCGATCCAGCCGTGCAGCCTCCCGTCAGCGAGCACGATCGCCTGCGCGCCAAGGTATGCCGACGTCGGCGCGACGGCACGGACCACCGTGACCAGCGCATAGTGCTCATGCTGGCGATTCAATTCGCGCGCCATCTCGAGCAGATCGTCGTTGGTCATCGCAGTGCCTCGATGATATTTGGCAGCATCCGCTCGATGCTCGCAAGATCGGCGCCGGGTGCGAACAGGTCGAGGTGCGGTAATGCCGCCCGCATGCCACGACTCTCCGGGCTGAAATCCGGCCGGCTCAAGAGCGGGTTGAGCCACACGATGCGCCGCGCGCGCCGTCGCAACTCGCCCAGCGCGGTCGCCAGCACATCCGGTTCGCCGGTGTCGTAACCGTCGCTGACAATGATCACGCCGGTGCGCGAGTGGACCAGGCGCGGCGCGTGGGAGCGATTGAATTCCTCTAGGCACTCGCCGATGCGGGTGCCTCCCGCCCATCCAGCAGCCAAGAGGTGCAGGCGCTCCTGCGCACGCCACGGGTCCGGATCGCGCAGCGCTTCTCCGACGCCGGTGATCCGGGTGTGAAAGATGAAGCAATGCGCGTCAGTGAGCTCAGCACAGAGCGCGCGCGCCAGGCGCAGGTAAAAAAAACTGTATCGGCTCATCGACCGGCTGACGTCGAGCAGAAGTACGATGCGCGGGCGCACGCGGCGATGATCCTTCCACGCCAGTCGGAACGGAGTGCCGCCGCTGGCGACGCTCCTGCGTATCGTGCCCTGCAGGTCGAGGCGGCGCCCGCGGGCGACGCGGACCTCGCGGCGCAGTTGCAGGTGCTTCAGTCGGCGGGCGAAACGGCGCATCAGCGCCTCGATGTCGCGTACTTCATCGACACGATCGAGGTCGCGAAAATCGGTGGATGCAAGCGACTCTTCGCGGCTCGCGCCATGGCGCTCGGTGCGGCCATCGTCCGCGCCCGCGGGTCCGTGCCCCGCGAGGGCAATCGGCAGCTCGGTGTTGGCATCGCCCAACGCACCAGCCCACTCGGGTGCCCCGGCATTCAGCTCGCGGCTTTCCGCAAACGCCTTCTTGTTCGGGCGCTGGAAGTAAGCATCGAACAGTGCATCGAATCGCCGCCATTCGTCGCCGCGGCCGCACAGCAGAGCCTTGAAGCTCCAGCGCAGGATGTCCCGGTCGAATATTCCAGTCTGTTCGACCGCATCGAGCACCCGGGGCGATTCGCCGCCCCCGACGCCGAAGCCGTTGGCGCGCAGGAAGCCCGCGAAGCCCGCAAGCCGCGTGCGCAGGAGCGCGCCCGGATCGGTATCCTGCGCAGTCGCAACGATCAACATGCGGCAGCGATGCGCGCGACAACCTCGCGGGTGAACCCTGCCCGGTCGCCACGGGTCTTGACGAGTGCGCTCAGCGTTTCGAGGATACGCTCCGCGCCGTCGTCATCGATCGTGGCGATGCCCAGCCGCAGCAGCGCCGCCGTCCAGTCGAGCGTCTCGGCGATGCCGGGCTTTTTCTGCAGGTCCATGCGGCGCACGCTCTGCACAAATTCGACCAGTTGGCGCGCAAGCTGCCCCGCAGCCTCCGGCACCCGCATCTCGACAATCGCCAGCTCCTTTTCGAACGCGGGATAGTCGATGTACTGGTAAAGGCACCGCCGGCGCAACGCATCGGAAAGCTCACGCGTGCCATTGGACGTGATCACCACCAGAGGGCGCGATACGGCGCGCACGGTCCCCATTTCCGGTATCGATATCTGGAACTCCGAAAGCAGTTCGAGCAGATAGGCCTCGAACGCCTCGTCGGAGCGGTCGACTTCGTCGATCAGGAGCACGGGCGGCTCGGGACAGCTGATTGCCTCGAGGAGCGGGCGCTTCAACAGATAGCGCTCGGAAAAAATGTCCTGCTCTTTCAGGGCGACCGAGCGCTCGTCGCGCTCGAGCAACTTGATGGCCAGCAGTTGCCGCTGGTAATTCCACTCGTACATCGCCGCGTGAACGTCGAGCCCTTCGTAGCACTGCAGTCGGATGAGCTTCGCGCCGCGCGTCGCGGCGAGCGCCTTCGCGACTTCGGTCTTGCCGACGCCGGCGTCGCCTTCCAGCAGCAGTGGTCGGCCGAGGTCCAGCATCAGCAACAGCGCAGCCGCGAGCGGACGCTCGGCGATGTAGCCGGCGTCCTGCAATTGACGTTGCAGGGCGACGACCTCGTTCATCCGCGCCGAAGGAACGTTCACGCCGGTCTATTCCGGAACAGGCCGCGCACCCAGTCCTTGAGTACCGCCCACATGAGCGCCAGTCCGTTGAGTTCGCTGGCAGCTGCAGGAGGCGCCAGCGGCGACGAGGTCGCAGGCTGGCCTTCGTCAGCAAGGGCTTGCGTATTCGACCCCGCTGTCGCAGTACCTGACGAGGGTGCCGTCGCCGCATTGCGCTGCGCGGCAAGCGAAGCCACCTGAGCCGCGAAATTATCTGAGAACTGCTTGAGGATCTGCTCGGCGACGGAGGTCATCATGCGGCCGCCGAAGGCGGCTGCCTTGCCGCTCATCGTCACTTCGCTCTTGCCGACCAGATTGCTGGTGCTATCGGTGGCGGCTTCGACGCGCGCCGCGAGATCCATCGACGCGCCCGAGGTCCCCGTGCTGTCGGTGCCCTTCCCCAGCAGGCGCAGCGAATGCGTCGCAGAATCGATGTCGTGCACCTCGACCTCACCACGGAACGACATCGTCGCGGGACCGACCCGCACCGTCACCGTTCCCTTGTACCCGCCATCGGGCAGACGCTCGGTGATCTTGGCACCGGGCATGCATCCCGCGACCGCCTCGATGTTCTGCAGGAATTCCCAGGCAATCTCGGCCGAACCCGGCATCGGAAACGTTTTCTCGAGCTCGACCTTCATGCGAATCGCCGTCGCACAGACGCTACCGCTTGTTGATGCCGAGTGCCTTGCATTGCTGCCACACCCGGTAGGCCGTATGCGGCATGTCCATGTGGGTCACGCCCAGATGCGCAAACGCGTCCACGACCGCATTGGTAAAGCACGGAATTCCGCCGACATGCGGCGATTCCGCGACACCCTTGGCGCCGATCGGGTGGTGCGGCGACGGCGTGACCGTGTGATCGGTTTCCCAATGCGGCGTCTCCACGGCGGTAGGCAGGAAGTAATCCATGAGACTGTTGCCTAGATGGTTGCCATTCTCGTCGAACGGTATGGCCTGCCCGAAGGCGACGGCAAAGGCCTCCGTCAGTCCGCCGTGGATTTGGCCTTCGATGATCATCGGGTTGATTCGCGTGCCGCAATCGTCGAGCGCATAGAAGCGCCGGACCTTGGTTTCGCCGGTAAATCGATCGACGTCGACCACGCAAACATAGGCGCCGAAGGGGAACGTCATATTGGGCGGATCGTAGTATTCCGTGGCGTCGAGCCCCTTCTCCATGCCGTCGGGCAGGTTGCTCGTGTGCGCCGCCATGGCGATCTCCTTCATGGTCTTGGCCTGGCTCGGGTTGCCCTTGACCTTGAACCGGTCGACCTCCCATTCGAGATCGCCTTCGCCCACCTCCAGCAAGTGCGCCGCGATTTTTTGCGCCTTCGCCCGGATCTTGCGCGCCGCCACTGCCGCGGCGGCCCCGCCGACCGGCGTCGACCGTGAACCCCAGGTGCCCGCGCCGTACGGTGCCTTGTCCGTATCGCCTTCCTCGATCTGGATTTCATCCGACGACAAACCGAGTTCGGTGGCGATGATCTGCGCGTAGGTCGTGGCGTGTCCCTGCCCCTGGCTCATCGTGCCCAGTCGCGCGATCGCGCTGCCGGTCGGATTGACGCGGATGTCGCAGCTGTCGAAGAGTCCGATGCCGAGGATATCGCAGACCTTCGTTGGGCCGGCACCGACGATTTCGGTGAACGTGCAGACGCCGATTCCCATCAGCTCACCCTTGGCGCGCTTTTCAGCTTGCTCGCGGCGCAGTCCGTCGTAGTCGACCGCTTTCAACACCTTGTCCAACGCCACGTGGTAATTGCCGCTGTCGAGCGTCCATCCCAACGACGTCGTATAGGGAAACTGTTCCGCCTTGACGAAGTTGCGCCGGCGAATCTCGGCCTTGTCCAGGCCCAGCTTCTGCGCCAGCACGTCGATCATGCGCTCGATCAGGTAGACCGCCTCGGTGACGCGCAGTGAACAGCGATAGGCGACGCCGCCGGGTGCCTTGTTGGTGTAGACCGCATCGACGCGGCAGTAGGCCTTGGGAATGGCGTAGGAGCCGGTGCAGATACTGAACAGTCCCGCCGGCAGCTTGGTGGCGGAGACATGCGAGTTGAACGCGCCGTGATCGGCCAGGGCCGTGAAGCGCAGCGCCTTGATGCGACCGTCCTTGTCGGCCGCGAGTTCGCCGGTGCCGTGATAGTCGCGGGCGAAGCCGGTCGTGGAAATATTGTCGATTCGCGACTCGATCCACTTGATCGGCACGCCGGTCACGATCGACGCCACGATCGCGATGACGTAGCCCGGATAGACCGGGACCTTGTTGCCGAAGCCGCCGCCGATGTCGCCGCCGATGATCCTGATCTTGCTCTCGGGAATGCCGGAAAGCATCGCCACGACGGTGCGGACCAGATGCGGCGCCTGCGAGGTCAGGTAGACCGTCAGCTGCCCCGTGACCTTGTCGAACGAGGCGACGCAACCGCAGGTCTCCAACGGACACGGATGCACGCGCGGGTTCAAAATTTCTTCCTTGACCGTCACCTCGGCGTTCGCAAACGCCGCGTCGGTGGCGGCCTTGTCGCCGGCTTCCCAGGTGAAGATGTGATTGGGGTGCGTGCGCTTGCCATGACCGACGTTGTCCTTGTCGGCGATGTCTTCGCGGATGATCGGCGCATCCGCAGCCATCGACTTGTGCGGGTCGACGATGACCGGCAGTTCCTCGTAGTCGACTTCGACTTGTGCCGCACCGTCAGCGGCGCTATAGCGGTCGCTGGCGATCACCATCGCGACTTCCTGCATCTGGAAGCAGACTTTTCCGTCGGCCAGCACGGCCTGCACGTCGCCGCCCAGCGTCGGCATCCAGTGCAACTTCACCGGCTTCAGGTCGTCGGCGGTCAGCACCGCGACCACGCCGGACACCGCCAGCGCCTTGGCCTTGTTGATCGACTTGATCCGGGCGTGCGCATAAGGGCTGCGCACCATCGCCCCGAACAGCATCCCCGGCAACTTGATATCGTCGACGTAGGTTCCCCTGCCGCGGATGAAGCGGGCGTCTTCCTTGCGCAACCGGGAAGTGCCCATCCCTTGCAGCTTGGCTTCGCGCTCGAGCGTTTCCGTTGAATCAGCCATGATGAGTTTCTCCGATGTAGTCGGGGTAATCAGGCGGCTTTCGCCACGAGCTGCTTCGCCGCTTGCTGCACGGCCTTGACGATGTTTTGGTAGCCTGTGCAGCGACATAGGTTGCCGGCCATCCAGTAGCGAATTTCTTCTTCCGTCGGATTCGGGTTCTCCTTGAGCAGCCGGTAGGCGCGAGTGATCATGCCGGGCGTGCAGTAACCGCATTGCAGGCCGTGCTGCTCGGTGAAGCCCTGCTGCAGCGCGTGCAGCACGCCAGCCTGCTCGAAGCCTTCGATCGTCAGCACCTCGGCGTCCTGGCACTGCACCGTCAGCACCGTGCACGACTTGACCGACATGCCGTCGAGATCGACCGTGCACGCGCCACAGTGGGTGGTTTCGCAGCCGATGTGAGGTCCCGTGTGCAGCAACTTCTCGCGCAGCGTGTGGATCAGCAATTCACGCGGTTCGACGACGACGTTGACCGCTTTGCCATTGAGCCTGAACGACACCGTTTGCGTATTCGCCATGTCCGTCTCCTCGATGTCGATTCAGCGACTGGCGCGGGATCGGGCTGCGCGCAACGCGCGCTGCGTCATTTCCCCGGCCATCGCAGTCTTGTACTCGGCGTCGCCCCGCTGATCGACAGCCGGATCGCAAATGCTCATCGCCAGGTCGGCGGCGGCGGCGATCGACGCGTCGGTCAGCGCCTTGTTGCGAAGTGAATCCTCGGCAGCTCGCGCCTTGAGCGGTGTCGGCGCGACATTGGTGAGCGCAATGGCGACGTCGCTTACGATCTCACCTTTCATGCGCAGCGTGACTGCCGCAGCGGCGGTGGCGAAATCGCCGACCTTGCGCTTGAGCTTGGCGTAGCAGTAACCCGTGCCCGGCGCAGGAACCGGAACCCGAATCTCGGTCATGATTTCGTCGGACTTCATCAACGTGTCGTAGGTTCCGACGAAGAATCCGTCGGCCGGAACGACGCGCTCGCCTTTGGCCGAGCGCAGCACGAATGACGCACCCAGCGCGAGCATCAGCGCGGGATGATCGTTGCCCGGATCGCCGTGCGAGATATCGCCGCCGATCGTTCCCTTGTAACGTACCTGAGGATCGGAGATGAGCCGCGCGCCCTCGACCAGCAACGGGCATTTATCCTGCAGTAATTTCGACCAGATCAGCTCGTTCTCCGTGGTCATCGCGCCGATGCGAATGTTGCCGCCTTCTTCGCGTATACCCTTCAGTTCCGGAATCTTGCCGAGGTCGATCAGGTGACCGGGCTGGGCGAAGCGCATCTTCATCATCGGCAGCAGACTGTGGCCACCGGCGAGAAGCTTCGCCTCATCACCGAATTTTGTCAGTAGGCCCAGTGCGTCGGGAATGGACTTTGGCGCGTAGTACTCGAATTCACCGGGGATCATCGATCGCTCCTCCAACGTTATTGTTTTAGCGAAGATACTTGCCTAACGCACCGCAACAAGACAATTGCGCTGTCTTGGCGTTTTTTGAACTACTGCCGCTGCCCAGCGAGTTCCAGAGTTGGAAGTTCGAACCGCCAACCCGTCCGCTGCGCAAGCCGCTGCAGGTCGTCCATCGTGTCGATATCGGTGATGAAACGGGTATTGGCGGTTGCGTAAGTGTGCACGAGTTCGGGCTGACGCTCGATCAGTTGGCGGCAACCCAGGTTGGCGTCGCTCTCCAGAATCCGGGTCATCGCCTGGCCGTCCAGGACGATCGGGTTGCCGCGCTCGCCGTTCACCACGGGTACCACGATCTGTCCGGACGGTCGCTTCTTGAATGCTCCGATCAGCTCGGTCAGGTCGCCCGCCCCGATCAGCGGTTGATCGGCAAGCATGATGATGACTGCATCGAATGGACCGCTTAGTGCGGCCAATCCGACGCGAACCGATCCCTGCTGTCCGTCCGCATGCGCGTCGTTGTGCGCCAGCGTCACCACATAACTGCGTACCTGCTCTTCCACCGCGTGACGGGCGTACCCGGTCACGACCACGACCTCATCGATTCCGGCTCCGCTCAACGCAACCAATTGACGGCTGATGAGCGGCACGCCTTGAAGTCGAATCAGGGGTTTGGCCACTCCACCCATGCGCCGGCCTTCGCCTGCAGCCAGCAGCACTGCGCCGATGCGCAATCTCGAGTGAATCCCCCCCTGCTTGAGCAGGCATCCCATGATCGAGGTTCCCAGGTTTCGACGACGGATCGAAGGAACGTTGCGCCCATTGCAGCGGTCGAGTACCTTGTCGGCGAATTATAGGCCATCGCAACGGGCGTGACATTCCGGTCGAAAACCCAAGCTTCCAGGCAGGCGCATCGACAATGACCGCTGCCGCCGCACGGCCGTTTCAGCATCAGCGGCGATGCGATCTGCCCGAATTGAAGCTAAAGTTCGTATGGGAATGACTTTCGCGATTGCAAAGATCGCAACCTGAAGGGAGTCGCGTTGGCCGGCGTGACGTTGCTGGAGCGAATCAAGCGCGCCCTCGCGCGGCTGTTCGGCCGCGCAGAGCCGGAGCCCGGGCACTTCGTCGCCGGTAGCAAGTTCTCGTGGTATGGACGTCTCGCGACGAATCCTTGGGCGTGGCCCTCGCGCGAATACCTCGTTTACATTCCGCGCGGGTATTCGCGCTGGAAGCGTCGCCCGCTGATCGTGCTGCTCCACGGTTGCAAGCAGACCCCGGAAGAGATCGCGGCCGGCACGCGCATCGCCGCGCTCGCCGACAGGAACGGTTGGCTGGTGCTGCTGCCACGCCAGACCGACAAGGCCAACCCGTGGCGATGCTGGAACTGGTTCGACCCGCGCACCAGCGCCGGCGAAGGCGAGGCGGCGATGGTCCTGGCGCAATTGCACGCGGTTCGTCGTACGTATCGCGCGCATCCGCGGCGCATCTTCGCCGCGGGCATGTCCGCGGGTGGCGCACTTGCCGCGACCCTTGGCATGGACGCTCGCCAGGGCTTCGCCGGTGTTTTCGTGCATTCGGGTCTCGCCAGCGGTGCGGCATCGGGACCGCTCACCGCGCTCGATGTCATGGCACATGGGGCAGACACACCCTATGAGCGAATTGCCGCCGTTGCGCGCGCGCGCAATCCCGCCAGCGTCGTACCGCTGTGCGCCGTTCAGGGTGGTCGTGACGCTACCGTCGCGGAAATCAACGCCATCCAGCTGGTCAGGCAATACCTCGTGCGCAATGGTCGTCTCGACGCCGTGGAGCACCCCCCCGCGACGCTGCCGCCGCCGGATTCGGAGGAGTCGACGGACGTTGGCGGCGGTCGCGCCATGAGCACGATCGACTATCGCATCGGCGAGCGCGCGGTCGTGCGGCTGGTGCGCGTGCCTGACCTCGGTCACGCGTGGAGCGGAGGCGACGCGACCTTGTCGTACAATGACGCGGCACCACCGGATGCGACGGCGCTGCTCGGCGACTTCATCGTCGAGCAGGTCCGCAATCA
This sequence comes from uncultured beta proteobacterium, assembly GCA_963726915.1. Classification (GTDB taxonomy): domain Bacteria; phylum Pseudomonadota; class Gammaproteobacteria; order Burkholderiales; family Casimicrobiaceae; genus PALSA-1003. The sequence goes on along the minus strand of CAVSEA010000013.1, from coordinate 329,552 downwards.
GCGTAGATTTGGATTGGGGAGCGCATGATGGCTGTCACCAGCATGAACCACTTCACGATATTGACCGACGACGTCGACGGCACGATTCGATTTTACGGCGAGCTCCTGGGCTTGCACGCGGGACCGCGACCCAACTTCGACTTCCCCGGTGCATGGCTGTACGCGGGCGACGCGCCCATACTGCACGTGGTCGGTGGTCGGCCCAAGGCCGAACTCCGGGCCGGCGTGATCGATCACATGGCATTCACCGGCCGCAACTTGCCTGCGATGCTGAAGTCGCTCGACGCGCGCGGCATCGAGCATACCTGCCGCAGACAGGTGAGTTCCGGGACCTGGCAGGTCTTCTTCCACGACTTGAACGGCGCGAAAGTCGAACTCGACTTCGACGCCAGCGAATCCGCGTCCGGTCGTTGATGGCGCTTGCGGCTTTCGATCACCTGATCGTTGCCGCGGCGACGCTCGAACAGGGCGAAGACTTCATCGAATCGCGCACCGGCGCGCGGCCGCGACGCGGTGGCAAACACGTGGCGATGGGCACGCACAACAGCTTGCTGAAGCTGGGTCCGCGCATTTATCTCGAAGTGATCGCGATCGACTCCGAGGGGGCCGTCCCCGCACGCGCACGCTGGTTCGAACTCGACCGCCCGGAAATGCAGGCGCTGCTGCATGCATCGCCGCGCCTGATCAACTGGGCCGCCCGCACCGGGGATATCGAGGTCGCACGGCGAACGTGCACTGTCGACCCTGGCCCAGCGTACGCGATGTCGCGCGGCGAATACAACTGGCGCATCACGGTACCCGACGACGGGCACCTCCCGGCTGGCGGCGTATTGCCGACGCTGATCTCTTGGCCGGACGCGCGGCATCCGACCGACGCCATGCCCGACGCGCGCGTGCGTCTCGCCACGCTGGCTGCATCCCACCCGGAGCCGGGCCGGATGCACACCGCGCTCGCAGCGCTGGGGCTGAACGAAGCGCTACAGGTCACCTTCGCCGCGAAAATTCGCCTGGCGGCAATGCTGCATACGCCGCGCGGAACGGTAACCTTGTAGCCAGGCTGCGAAGCTCAGTTCTTGGGCGCCGCAGCCTCGCTCGCAGCAAGCTGGCCGTACACCACGCGCGCGATCGACAGCAATTGCTGCTTGTCGATGCTCCCCGACAGGGCGTATCCGCACGTGTCGTCTATCCAGTAAAAGACACCGACGCCGTCCTCCTGCGCATAGCGGAACGCGGTCTCGCGCGAACGCTCGGCATCCTTGCGCACCAGCAGCGAAATGCGTTGCTTGTCGGCGTTCTCGTACATGAACAACGCGCCGGGCTTTTCGTTACCGGCGACGAGCCGGCCACCGACCAGCGCGAAGCCAACGCCGTTCAGATTGGGCGCGTGCAGTTGGAAGCTCAGGCGCTTTGACAGCCAGCGCACCAGCCGATCTTCCTCGTTGGCCCAGATTTCGACCGGACGATTCGCGTCGGTCGCGTACAGCGCGTGCGTCAATGCCGCCTGGCGCTGGAACGTGAGCGGCGTGCCCGACTCCTGCAGCATTTCGCCGCGTACCAGCCAGCCGATCGCCACGCCGACAACCAGCGACGCGGCAGCCGCCAGCGCGGGCCACGCGCGGAAGCCGCCGGCGTGACGCCGCGAGCGCGGCGCTTTGGCCGCGTCGATGAGCGCGCGTGGCAACGGCTCTGCAAGCCAGGGATCGAGTGCGTCGCGCATCCGTGCATTGAAGCGGCGAATTTCCGCCACGCGCGCGCCGAGCGCGGGCTCGCGTTCGACCAGCACCGCGACCTCGCGCATGCGCGCGTGCGTCAGGCGGTCGTCGGCGAAAGCATTCAGTTCGTCGTCACTAAGCGGCAATGCGGGGCTCATTTGACCACCTTCAGCGGCACGGGTGTGTCCGCATTCATGCGGCGCAGCTTTTCGCGCGCGCGGTTCAATCGCGACATGACGGTACCGATCGGCACTCCCTGGACGCGGGCGATTTCCTCGTAGCGCAACTCCTCGACGGCGGCGAGCATCAGGACCTCGCGTTGGTCGGTCGGCAGTCGACCAATCTGGACCAGCACTTCGGCCAACTCGACGCGATCGGACTGCGTCGCGCGCACCGGAATCTGCCAACCTGCGACCGGGCCGTCGTCGGCGTCGAGCGAACTCTCGGCGAGTTCACGCCGTCGAATCGAAAACTGGTTGGCATGGACGTTGTGCATGATCGTAAACAGCCACGCCCGCAGGTCGCTGCCGGCCCGCCACAGTTGCCGCTTTTCCCAGGCCCGCGCAAGCGTGTCCTGCACGAGGTCGTCAGCGCGGTTGACGTCCCCGGTCAGGACGCGCGCATACCGGCGCAGCCGGGGTAGCGCGGCAACCAGATCAGGATCCGGCAGCGTATCCGGCATGTATTGCGCCCCGTCGATTGTGATGACTGACTTCGGATGCTACGACTACAACAAACACTCCAGCCCGGGATTTATTCCCCGCCCGGAGTCTTCGCGCCTCCCGGAGGCGGCGGAGGACGCTTGGTGAGTCGCTGCATGGCGAGGGCCATGCTGGCGCGCAGGCGTTCGGTCGCAAGGATCAGTTGGTGGACCTCATTTCCGCTCTTGCGATTGATGCGTGCCGCGCCGAGATCGGCCGCGGCGCCAACCGATATGCGCTCCGCGGCAGCGGTCAGGCGCCGGATGGGCCGCACGACGGCAAACTGAATGAACAGTACAGCAACCAGAAATGCGGCAGCCAGCATCGCGATCTGCGCCGGACCGACGACGCTCGTCGCGACCTGCCAGAACGAGCGTATCGGCAGCCGCACGCTGATGATGCCGGCGACTTCACCTTCCTTGAACCCGAACCCACGCTCGGTTCCGTAACGAAGTTTCACGTCCGCAGGTGCATTCTCGGCGCTCGCATGGCACGCGAGGCACGACGCCTTTTCGTAGAGCGTTCGGGCGTAGCGGAATCCCTCCGGCAGCACCTCGTAGTATTCGGTCAGGCGACCGTTCCGAATCTTGTCCAGCGCCCTGGCCTCGAATGCATCCGGCTTGTTGACCGGATTCATGAAATTGTGCGAGGTCATGCGGAATTTCGCCGGCGACGCCGACTTCTCGACGACTTCCGAAAATTCGCGCTGCGCCAGAGCGGGATTCTTGGAATAGAAATGCCAAAGGTCGGGGGCCGCCTGCGTGGCGACGGCCACGGCGCCATCGGCAGGCAGCGATGCCAGCGTCACCTGACCGAGATAACTCTTGTTGTCGTCCTTGACCCACACCCGGCCGTATTGCGAGACCCAGCTCCCGAAGGCGTCGACATTGTCGGCGACGGTCTCGGCCTGCGACTTGAGTTCGTTGCGATAGACGCTGTCGAGGACCAGGTAGAACGAACCGAGGACCAATAGCAGCGCGAGCACGAATACGATCGTGAACTGGGTAGTGATCGAACGGCTGAAGAGCATGGCGGTCTCCGCTTACGGTCAGGCAGCTACAAGTGAATGCAATTGCGCGCTTCGGTCACAAAGGCATCGCGCCGATCGCCTTCGTCGATGTGTTGCGCAAGCAGCGCGACGTACTGCTCGACATCGGCGGGGCGGCTCTTGTTGCCCGTCGCAAGCCACGCGGCCCGCGCGTCCGCGGCGAGTTGCGTGCCGAAGGGCCCGACCTCGACGACGAACAGCCGGTCGATCGCCGCGCAAATGCGCAGCAGGAAAGGCAGGACGCGGTGGACATCGGCCATTGTCTGGTCCGTCAGCGGCCAGATGCGCCGGCGCCGCGCAATGGAGCGTGTGGCCAGCAGTTGGTATGCATTGTCTTATTCTCCCTGCCACCGTCTGTCCCGGCCTTCATCCTGCCCTAGCGCGCCAGCTAGGGCAACTCCGCCGATGCCATCCGGCCTGCGATGATCGGAATTTTCCGCGCCAGGCCGCTCGAGCCGGGATTCTTCTCGTAGTGCCGCGGGTTAGGCGCCATCGCCGCCAGTCGCGCCGCCTGTTCCTTCGAAAGCAGTGCTGCGCTCTGGCCGAAATAGCGGTGCGCAGCGGCCTCGCAGCCGAAGATGCCGCTGCCCCATTCGATCACGTTGAGATAGAGCTCGAAGATGCGTCGCTTGTCGAGGACTGCTTCGAGCATCAGCGTGATCAGGGCTTCCTCGCCTTTGCGCAGATAGCTCCGTTCACCCGACAGAAACAAATTCTTGGCGAGTTGCTGCGTGATGGTCGAACCGCCCGCAACGACGCGCCCTTTGCGCTCGTTCTTGTCCATCGCCTTCTGGATGCCATCCCAGTCGAAGCCCTCGTGCTCGACGAACTTGGCATCCTCGGCCGCGATCATCGCACGCTTGAGGTTGATCGAAATGCGGTCGTACGGCACCCAGACATATTGCAGCTGCGCCTCCGGATGTCGTGACCGCATCTCGGTGAGTCGTTGCGCCATGAACGCCGTCTCGCGCGGAGGATGATCGCGCCACCACCAGATGTGCGCGAGATACCAGAGTTGCAGTCCAGCCAGCGCCAGCACGGCCGCCGCCGCGGCCCACAGCAACCAGCGCAGCGCGAAACGCATCGCTAGGCACGCATCAGCGCAAACACCGGACCGGTTTCCGGACGCACGCTGCGCCACAACGCGAAGCTCTCCGCCGCCTGTTCGATGAGCATGCCGAGCCCGTCCGCGGTCTTGCTGGCACCCTGCTCGATGGCCCAGGCGATGAATGGCGTCGTCGCGTTGGCGTAGACCAGATCGTAGGCCAGCGCCCCGGGGCCAAACAGGCCAGACGGCCAGAGATCGCGCGGAACTTCGCTGCCCAGGCCGATGCTTGTTGCGTTGATGACGACGTCGAAGCGTTGCCCCGCAAGTGCGCCGGGCATGACGGCCGACACCGGGCCGGCGGCGGCGAAGTTCGACGCCAGCTCCGCCGCGCGCGCGTGGGTGCGATTGGCGACGACCAGTCTCCGCGGTGCCTCGCGCAACAGCGGCAGCAATATGCCCCGCGCCGCACCGCCCGCACCCAGGACCAGCACGTCGCGCGCGGCGATCGTCGCACCGACATTGTGGAGAAGGTCGTGCAGCAAGCCCGCGCCATCGGTGTTGTCGCCGAACCAGTGGTCGCCGCGCCACGCCAGCGTGTTGCACGCACCGGCCGACGCGGCACGGTCGCTGCGCTCGCGTGCCAGCGCGAACGCCTCCAGCTTGAACGGGATGGTGACGTTGAGTCCCTTGCCGCCGGCCTTGACGAACTGATCCACGCAGGCAACGAAACCGTCGCGCGGCGCGAGCAGCCGCTCATAGGTCAGCGTCTGGCCGGTTGCCTGCGCGAACGCGGTGTGGATGGTCGGCGACTTGCTGTGGGCGACAGGGTTGCCGATGACGGCATAGCGATCGACGAGCGAGGTCATTCGCTAATCAGCGAATCGCCGGGCGCGAAGGTCCAAGTGCGCGTGATGTACAGGATGTCGGTATCGCGCTTGATGTCCGCGGGAAACGCAGAAAACGGCGCCGCCATCTCGACGATTTTCGTCGCTGCGGCGTCGAGCAGTTTCTTGCCGGAAGGCCGGTCGACGGTGACGCTCTCCAGCGAGCCGTTGGCACGAATGCCGACGGTGATCAGCAGGCTGCCGTAGAGTTTCTGCTCTCGCGCCGCCGCAGGGTAATTGCGGTTGCCGATGCCCTCGACTTTCATCCGCCAGTCCTCGACGTAGCGGGCGAAACGGTACTCCTCGGCGCGCGCACCGACGAAGCGGCGCTTGGGCCGTTTCTGGTAGGCGTCCATCTGCTTGGCGATCTGCGCTTCCAGCCGCATTGTTTCCAGTGTCCGCTGCATCATTTCGTTGGCATTCGGCAGCGCCGGGACCTCGGGTGCGTCGTTCGGTTTCGGCGCCGGCAACATGACGGCGTCCGAGGACCTCAACTGCGTCAGCAGCTCGCGTGTACGCGCCTCGAGTTCGCTCACCTGCTGCGTCGCCACGGCAAGGTCTTGCGCGGGGCTTTCCTTGAGCGGTACCGGCAGCGGCGTTTTCGCGCGACGGTCGGCGTCGGTATTTCCCCCGCCATCCAGGCGCGCCTGCGCGAGAATGTCGGCCTTGGTCGGCTTCGTCTCCGACTTGGCGTTGACTAGGGCCACCTCGAGCAACGGCCCGCCGCGGTCGAACCGGGGCACGTCGAAGGGGCTGAAATGAATCGCCAGCACGACCATGTGCAACAGGATCGACCAGCCGATCGCGTTGGCCAGCAGGCGGTTGTCGCGCGCGACGTCCACGGCCAGGAACGGCAGCGACATCGTCAGCGGCTCGCGCGTCTTCACTATCTGGGCGCGCGGCCGCGATGGCCGCTTCTTGACGGCGACCGCGCCCTCCTCGACAGGCGTCGCGACAGCTCGGGAACGAGATGCCTTTGGCATAACTCGACAGTATATCGCCGTCCGGCCCTAGCTCAATCGTTTGCCGCCCCCAAATGATGAACTTCGACCGTCGCCGCCAGCAGGTCGATCCGCCCCACCCCCAGCCGAATCCGGGTCTCGGGCGGGCTAGCCGGCAGGTCGGCGACCCGCAGGTAGAGCGGGACGGCGTCGAATCGCACCAGGTTGTCGCGCAGGACGGTCGCCGTGGCAACGTCGACCTTTTCCTGGAGCAGCCAGCGCAGGCACCAGTAGTGCTCCATCCGGTTCTGAAACTCGGCGTACTGGCTGTAGGTCACCTCGAAGTCGGCCATCGCGGCGAACAGCTCGGCGTCGCCATGGCTGTACGGCGCGGGCTCCTTCGATATCGCGGCAAGCAGCTGACGCTGGTTGATCAGATCGCTGTATCGACGCAGCGGTGAACTCGACCACAGGTATTGCGCGACGCCGAGTCCCTGGTGCGGCTCCGGCCGCGTGCTCATCTTGACCTTGCCCATCTGCTGCGTGCGGTATAACCCGGGCAGGTCCGCGTCGACGAGTAGCGCGCCCCAGCGTTCGTTCACGTGGATCATCAGCTCCGCGACGAGCTTGTCGAGGGGCGAGCCGCGCGAGCGCGGGGCGATCGTCACCCGGCCGTCGGGCGCCGCATTCCAGTCGACCTGAAAACTGTAGTCGGTTCGCGCCACGTCGTTCTTACCGCGCGCCTGTTCGAGCTTCTGCGCGAGCCGCCACAACGCGCGCAGCTCGTCCGTCCATTCGGGCTCGTCCGCGGCCGCGTCCTGCGCGAAGTGGTCGCCGATGGCATCGAGGCGCAGGTTGGCGACGATCGGCACTCGCTCCAGTCGCGTGTCGCGCTTGACCGGCGTGCCGTCGTGAGTCGTCTCGACGTACAGCGACAACGCCGGATGCGCGACGCCTTGCGCCAGCGAAAAGTAGTTGATGACCGCATCCGGCAGCATGGTGATCTTGCGTCCCGGCATGTACACCGTCGACAGCCGTGACCGGGCGACCACGTCGAGCGCCGTGCCGCGGGGAATGGCCAGCGCCGGGGCCGCAATGTGAATGCCGATCTCGAGATTGCCGTTGGCCAGCGGGCGCACCGAGAACGCGTCGTCGATTTCCGTCGTCGCCGCATCGTCGATCGAAAATGCGCGCACCGGCGCGAGCGGGAGCTCGGGCGGCGGCAGCGGATCCGGCAGCGCCGGGAAATCGATCCCTCGTGGAAACGCCTCGTACAGGAAACGATTGAAATGGTAGTCGTGCGTGGATGGGATCGCACCGCAAGCGTCGAGCAACGCCAGCGGGTTGGTGTGCAGCGCGTCGCACGCAGCGGCCAGCGCCTTGGTCTCGAGCGCCTGCTTGTCGGGCGCGTACAGGAGCATCGGTAACTTCTCGCGCAGTGCGTCCGGGAGCCGGTGCGCCTGCATCGCCTGCGCGTAGGTGGCGATCTGCTCGGCTTCAGCGCGCTTGCGTTCCACACCCGCGAGCGCCGCCTTCAACGCGTCGGTCGGCGCGGCCTTGTAGCGGCCCTTGCCCTTCTTGTAGAAATGCATCGGCGACGCATGCAGGCAATACGCCAGTGCCGCGGCCTCGGCCGGACGGGGCGCGCGACCGAAATAGTCAGCAGCGAGATCGCTGAAGCCGAACTCGCCCTCGCCGCTGACTTCCCACAGAAAGTTCGGGTCGAGCGAAGTCGCAAGTGTCTGCGCCTCGGCGAGCAGTGTCGACGGCGAGGGCTCGGCGAAGCGCAGCAGCACGTTCGCCGCCTTGATCTTGAGCCGTTTGCCCGACGCCGCCTCGACCTGCAGCGAGGTGTCGTTGTCGACGAGAACGCTGCCGGCCTTGAACGCGCCGTCGTCCTCGAAAAAGACGTGCATCGGAAAGGGAAACTGCGGGGAGAGAGGACGCGGATTATACCGCAGGGTCGGCACACGCTGGCGCTTTGCGCGGGTTTGCCTCAGCATGTCGGTTTCTCGTCAGGACACCCATCATGTCAATGCTCTATCGCCGCCTGGGCGACAGCGGACTCGAGGTTTCGGAAATCTGCCTCGGGACCATGATGTTCGGCGATCGCACCGACGCCGCGACGTCGCAGCGCATCATCGCTTCGGCCTTCGACGCCGGCGTGAATTTCATCGATACCGCCGACGTATACGCCAAAGGCGCCTCGGAGAAGATCGTCGGACCAGCGATCGCATCGAATCGTCGCCGCTGGATACTCGCGACCAAGGTCGCCAACGCGATGACGAAGAAGCCCTTTGACGGCGGGTTGTCCCGGCGCTGGATCATGCAAGCCTGCGACGACAGTCTGCAGCGTCTCGCCACCGACTACATCGACATCTATTACCTGCACAAGGACGACATCGAAACACCGCTGAGCGAGACGATCGAGGCGATCGGCGGCCTGATCCGCGCCGGCAAGATCCGCTATTTCGGGATCTCGAACTTTCGTGGCTGGCGCATTGCGGAGGTCATGGCGACCTGCGACAACCTCGGCGTCGCGCCTCCGATCGTGTGTCAACCCTACTACAACGCGATGAATCGCATGCCCGAGGTCGAAATACTTCCGGCGTGCGACTACTACGGCATCGGCGTCGTGCCTTACAGCCCGCTCGCGCGCGGCATTCTCACCGGAAAGTACGCGCCGGGCGCCGAGGCGCCGGCGGAGTCACGCGTCGGTCGCAAGGATCGGCGCATCATGGAAACGGAGTTCCGCGCGGAGTCGATCGCGATGGCGCAGACAATCAAGGCGCACGCCGAGAAAAAAGGGCTGACGGCGACGCAGTTTGCGCTGGCGTGGGTGCTGCGCAACGAAATCGTGAGTTCGGTCATCGCGGGACCGCGCACGATCGAGCAGTGGAACGACTACCTGACGGCGGTCGGCGTGGAACTCGACGACGACGACGAGGCGTTGATCGATTCGCTCGTCACGCCGGGCTATCCGTCGACACCCGGATACCACGACCCGCAGTATCCGTTCTACGGACGGATCGTCGACTGACCGAGCGGCGGCAACGAGTCGCGGAAATTCCTGGCTCCGCCACGCCACCAGTCTCCGGATACCATCTGCGCCACGCAGTCCTGGATGTGCGTGATCGTCGTCGCCTGTGCCGAGCGCCAATCGCGAACCAGCGCAAAATTCAGCAACTTGCGATGCTCATCTGCGACACATTCGCCTCGAAAGACTGCCGCGAGCATGAGGTAGCGCAGGTACTTGTCATAGATGCCGGCGTGCATGTCGAGCAGAACGCGCGAGCCGCAGGCGGAAATGAGCGCGTTGTGAAATTCCCAATCGTATCGCCGCAGGATCTCTTCTTCAGATCGGTCTCCAGCGGCCATTCGTTTTTCCAGTGACGCCAGCTTGTGGTGTGCGGCGACGACACGTCCTTCCCATTCCACGTCGCCGGCTTCGAACGAACTGCGCAGCGCGTCGCATTCGAGCAACTGACGCATGGCGGCGACCTCGCGCAAATTGTCGGGAGAGATCGACGCGACTTCGAAACCGCGCGCGCCCTCGGCGGTGATGAGCCCTTCGGACGCAAGGCCGTTGAAAATTTCACGCAAGGTACTCACCGCGGAGCCGTAGGCGTCCCGCATTCGATCGAGCGTCAATTTCTGGCCGGGCGGAAGACGTCCGTACACGATGTCGGCCCGGACGCGGCGGTAAGTCGCCTCGCCTACGGGCGCACTCGTGGCCACAGCGTGTCCCGGCGCTTTGCGCCGGGTGCCTGCCGCTACTTCGCCCGCCGCATTGGAGCGTGACTCCAGTGACGGTCGATCAAGCGAGCTTCGTCGCATCCTGTATTACTCCGTTTTTCCGTTTATATTGTAATTGTCCTATGAACATCATAATATCCGATTGCGGTTGACGCGCACAACGATTGTCGACGACGAACGCCGTCGTCCCGTTACGCGTAACTCAAACGGAGGAGTTCATGCAGACCAAGTTCACACGTCGTTCGCTGCTGGCAGCCGGTGCATCGATGCTGGCGCTCGGCGCACTGCCGCACGCCCAGGCGCAGGCCAGGACCAAGTTGCGGTTCAGCTCCGCGTTCACCGAGCAGGATTTGCGCGCCGATGCATACAAGTCGTTTGCCACTGGCAATCAAGGACGGCTACGACTTCGAACCTTACTGGGGCAATACGCTGTTCAAACAGGGCACGGAGCTTATCGCCCTGCAGCGTGGCAACCTCGAGATGGTCAACCTCGCGCCCGCGGACATTTCGAAGCAGATCCCGGCGTGGTCGCTGATGACTTCAGCCTATCTGTTTCGCGACGCAGCTCATCTGAAGAAAACCTTCAAGAGCGACGTCGGCAATGAGTTCATTAAGATGGCCCGCGACCAACTCGGCATCCAGATCATCACGCCTGTCTATTTCGGATCGCGCAACGTCAACCTGAAGCCCGACCGCCAGATCAAGACTCCCGCGGACCTGGCTGGAATCAAACTGCGGATGCCGCCCGGCGAGTTCTGGCAGTTTCTCGGCGAATCGATAGGCGCCAACCCGACGCCGGTTGCGTACGCCGAGGTATACACGGCGTTGCAGTCAGGTGCCATCGACGGCCAGGACAACCCGCTGGTCGCCAGCAAGCTCATGAAGTTCTACGAGGTAACGACACAATTCGTCCTGACCGGCCACGTCATCGGGTACGACGTGATGACCATCAGCAGCAAGATCTGGGATGCAATGGCTCCCGCCCAGCGGGCGACATTCCAGGCAGCCGCCGAGAAGGCGATCGACGACTACGTCGTGAAATTCAGCGCGCAGGAAAAGGAAGTGCTTGAGTATCTTCAAGACGGAGGGTAAGAAAGTCTACACGCCCGACCTCAATGCGTTCCGCACCTTCGCCCAGAAAAAGTATCTCGAAAAATACGGCCAGGACTGGCCCAAAGGCGCGCTCGAACGGATCAACGCACTGTAGTCGAGAGGCAAGAAACCCGTGTGGTGACCGGCATCGACAGCCATTGTTCGCAATGGCTGGCCGGCCACTAGTCGTCTGCAACGTGCGTCTCCGGGGAGTCGATGGCCCCTATGGAACCTGCGAAGCCGAGCAAAATCCTTAGCCAAAGTTCGTGGCTGAGGAAGCGGGCCGAGAACGTGATCGTGGTACTGATCGCGATCATGTTCATCTCCTTCCTGCTGCAAATCGGCTTTCGCTACCTCCTGAACCGTCCACTGGGCTGGACCGACGAAGTCACGGTCCTTTGCTGGGTGTGGCTGGTGCTGTGGGGCGCGGCATTCATATTGTCGGATAAGGACGAGATCCGCTTCGACATTGTTTACGGGATCGTCTCGCCGCGAACCCAGCGCGCGTTCACCGTGATTTCCAGCCTGGCGCTGGTTGTGCTTTTCGTCGTCTCGCTGCCCGCCTCCTGGAACTACGTGCTGTTCATGAAGCGCGAGAAATCCGCCTATCTGGGGATGCGCTTCGACTATCTGTATTCCATCTACGTCATTTTCTCTCTCGCATGCATCGTCAAGCACGCGTGGATCGCCTGGAACGCTTTCCGTGGCAAGGGCTCGCCGGAGGTGGACGTGCTCGAAGATGGGGAGCGCATCTGATGCCCAGCCATTTCACGCTGTGCATCATTGTCCTGATCGGGCTCGCGATGTTCGGGTTGCCGATCGGATTGTCGATGATCTGCGCGTCGGTGTTCTATCTGCTGCTTGCAGGTCTCGACCTTGGCACCGCGGGCGAGCAGATTCTGAACGGTCTGTTCAACAGCTATGTTCTGCTGGCAGTACCGTTGTTCATCCTTGCCGCGGACTTGATGAACAGCGGGAGCCTGACCGACCGGCTTCTGAAATTTTGCCTCGTGCTCGTCGGTCGCTTTCGCGGCGGCCTTGGTCACGTCAACGTCGTCGCGAACATCATCTTTGCGGGAATGTCGGGGTCCGCCATCGCCGACGCTGTTGGAATTGGCAAGATCATCATCGGCATGATGACTCGCAATGGAAAATATCCTATCGAGTACGCCGCCGCGATTACCGCATCAGCGGCCATCATCGGGCCCATCATCCCGCCGTCGATTCCGATGGTCGTCTATGCGCTGGTTTCCGACACCTCGATCGGCTATCTCTTCCTTGGCGGAGTCATGCCGGGGTTGTTGCTCGGCGTTGCATTCATGATCATGAACACGGTGATTGCCCGGCGCAGAAACTATCCCGTCGAGCCGCCGGTTCCGATGAGAGAGATCCCGCGCATCACACTCGACGCGTTTCCTGCATTGATGCTGCCGGTCGTGCTGTTGTTCGGCATCTACGGCGGGGTGATGACGCCGACCGAGGGCGCCGCCGCGGCGGCGGCGTACGCGCTGCTGGCATCGTCGCTCATCTACCGCTCGATCTCGTTGAAGCAGCTGTACACCATCCTGCTGTCCAGCGCGAAGTCCACCACCTCGGTGGGAATGCTGATCGCCGGAGCGTTGGTCTTCAACTACGTGGTGACGATTGAAAACGTCCCGCTTTCGGTGCAGCACTTCATCGGCACCTTCCACCTGAGCGCGATTGGGTTTCTGCTTCTAGTCAACGCGATACTCCTCGTACTGGGCTGTCTGCTCGAGGGAACCACGATTCTGCTTGTCATCGTTCCCATTTTGATACCGACAGCGAAAGCACTTGGCGTCGACCTCGTGCATTTCGGCGTCGTGGTGGTCGTCAACATCATGATCGGACTTCTCACGCCGCCGTTCGGGTTGTTGCTCTTCGTCGTCGCCAACATGACCAAGAAGCCCCTGATGTCCATTGTTCGCGAAGCGGCGCCATTCATCACTATGGCAATCGTTGTATTGGCGATCATCACCTTCATCCCGCAGACAGTACTTTGGCTGCCCAGGATCATGGGCTACAAGGGATAGGCAACCCAAGATGCGGGCCACTGCTGAACCATTGCGCGCGCCGACCCAATAAAACCGATGGCACTACTTGGCAACGCAGCCATGCTGCTCTGGTTCGACGTCATCCCGGAGCAGATTGCCGAGCACGACGACTGGCACACGCGGGAACATTTCCCCGAAAGAGTCGGCATTCCCGGATTCCTTCGGGCCCAGCGTTGGGTCTCCAGCTCGCCCGGTTCGCGCTACTTCATCGTCTATGAAGTCTCGGACATCGACGTACTGTCCTCTGCGCCGTACCTGGAGCGGCTCAACAACCCGACACCCTGGACGCGCCAGATGATGCCGAGTTACAGGGGCATGGTCCGCGGCTTTTGCAAACTGGAGAGTGGCCACGGCTCCGTACTTGGAACGACCGGCGTGACGCTGCGATACTCTGCCGCGCCGGGCATGGCGGATCGCTTGCGGACCTGGATGAATGGCACCCTGATTCCGGACCTGATGCTGCGGAAGACGTTTACCAGCGCCTTCATGCTCCGGTCCGATCGCGCGCCGGAGATGACGGCCGAGCAGAAAATTCGTGGTCGCGACGCGACTGTGGATCAGGTGTTGCTCGTTACCGGCTACTCGCCAGAAGCCATGTCCGCCCTGACGCAACATGAGCTCCGTGCAAACTCTCTCGAAGCCCAGGGCGCAGCGCCAGGCGCCATCGTGAACGTCTGCCAGCTCGCGTGCATTTCCAGCGCCGCGCTGCCGCACGCCTGATTGCACATCGCGAATTGCTAGTTACAAACGGTCCCCGGCGCGCGGAACACCTGCCGGGTGATTGCCTTTGTCTGCGTTGCCTTGTTTACGCCGTCGCCGAGATCGACGCTGTAGGCAAACGTCCCCGCGTTGCCGTTGGTGAACGTCAGCGACGCGGTACCCACCTGCGTGCGCGTGATCTTGGTCGGGTCGAAGGGCACCGCGCTGAACGCCTGCCCTCCCGTGCGTAGCAACGCTCCCGAGTACGTCTTCGCCGCGGTCAGCGGCAGCGTCGCCGACAACCACAGCGGGTTGCGATTCGCGTCGTAGGTGAACCAGGTCGCAAAGATGGTCGTCCCCTGCTGCGTGAAGTTGATGCCCCAACCCGCTTCCGACTCTGCCGGCGCGGCATACCACAAGTCCTGATAGTTGGTCGCCTTGGTCAAGTCTGGCTGCGCACTCCACACACAGGTCGGCACCGGCCCGAAAGTCTGCAGCACGATTGCTTTGGACTGCGCCGCGACGTTCGCGCCATCGTTCACCGTATAGTTGAACGTCCCGGTCGTCGGACTAGTGAAGGTCAAGGTCCCGGTGCCGACCACTGTCGTCGTAGCAGGGGGAACAAAGGCACTGAACGGCGCGCCGTTGGTGCGGATGAGCAGGCCGCTATAGACCCCGTCGGCGGTCTTGTTCGCGGTCATGGTCAGCCACCACGCCTTGCCGCCTACGTCGTAGGTAAACCAGGTCGCGAAAATGACGTCGCCCTGATGCGCGAAATTGATCCCCCAGCCCGCTTCCGATTCAGCCGGAGCGTGGTACCACAGCCCTTGATAGTTGGCGGTTGCCGGAAGGCTGCCGTTGTTTTGGCTCGTGACCTCCGAACTGTAACGAATCACAATCGGTGACGCAAAATCCTGCACCACTTGGCTAAGAAACTGAGGCGGGATTCCCCAGACGCCCAGCTCAGGATGCAGATCGTATTTACCGATAAGATTGTTTTCGATTGTGCCGCCGTTCAATTCTCCGACCCAAATTGCGGAGCGCCCCGAGTCCGCAATGCTGTTGTTGAGGATAGAAATATTGGTGTTCGATGCGGCAGATGCAAAGCCGACCTGCTTGTTGTCGGTTGAGACCACCTGAATGGAAGCAAGCGCGACTTGTGCACCCGTCCCGTTCGCTGCTGGTCCAAGAGCCGCTTGCAGAGAATTGTCGCGGATTGTGATGTCATGGGATGGTGGTCCGAGGTCAGGAAGATCGATCGGATCGGTGGAAGAAAACACGATTATTCCTGCGAGACTTGTACGGCGAATGACGTTGCGCTGTACGGTGACACCCTGCGTACCGCTGAGCCATACGCCGCGACCGCCGTACGTATCCTCAACCAGGTTGTCGTCAATCGTGGATCCTTGCCCGCGCATTGTGGGAGCGCTATACACCATGCCCATCCCAGCGGTAATGAGTGGTAAATCGCGGTCAAAGGTCAAATTTACTTGCCCATTGAAAGCCGGCGAATCAGAGTCCGGCGGTTCTTGGGAAACGATGGTCGCTCCCGGAATTTCCATCGTTGTCGCCGGGTCGACGAAGTTCACCGCTGTCCCGTTGGGGAACCGGAGATATATGTTGCGAGTGAGGCTGAGTTGGCGCGGACCCGTTTTGGTCACGACAAGTGCGGCGTGCAAGTTATCCATTATGAGCGCATCGTCGAGTGTGCGCGTGACGTAGCTGTTGCGAATATGATTGTTCTGACGAACTGAGGCAAAGTGGATACCGTCGGCGTTTGATCCGATAAGGCCCGATCCTGGCCTCGGCATGACACGAACCCCATCCACCGTGGAATTGCTCGTTGCATAAACCTGAACCGCCCAAGTAGGTGAGCCGTAGATTGCGATGTTGGAAAGCGTGACGGCGTCACTCTCCCAGACCAGGATTGGGGGGCCTCCGCCGCGGGCTGCAACCACTACGGTGTCGCCGGGCAGAAGCGTTGACAACGTCGCACTCTGGGTCCAGGGTGTTCCGTCCTGAACCAAGTTCAACACATTTCCCGCGACGGGTCGCGTTAGCAGCGTCCGGGTCGTTCCGGCAACAATTGCTCCATTCCGAAACAGCGCTGCCCAGAGTCCTTCGATTGCTCCACCGGAAGGCGTCGTCAAATTATTGAAAGTCGAAGGATCGGGCCAACCCGGAAGTAGTTGGTAGTGTAGGAGCCGCTGGGCCGGATCGACCGACGTCACCTGGACATGCGTATACGGAGGACTTAGAAAGTCAATTTGAAAATTCTTGAGGGTGAAGCTGACGCACTGAAACACTTCAATGCCATTGGGCAACAGCGGCCCGTTGAAATAGATCGTCGACCCTGCCAGATCCATGGTCATATTTGATAGGCGCGGAATAACCAGCGTGGCACTCGGTTGCTGAGCTGTTAGCAAATAGTAATTGCCCTTGTCCAGCGTCAGCACCTGCACCGGATGGTTCTGCACATACTGAAGCGCAGCTTGAATTAATGGTCTCGCATCCTGCGACGGCACATTCGGCACAAGGTTCTGCGCGGCAATTCCCAATGGAATCAAGTCATGGCTCATATTCAGAACCTGAGCGGCCGCGCCCGCGGCGTTGACTGTGACTAGTATCGCGAGAAGGAGTGCTCGGCCCCAGGCACGCAACCCAGCAAGAGCTGGAAAATGTAGCGCCGACCTCTCCTTTCCAGCGCGTTCAATGCTCATTTTCACCCCTACGTGTCATGGTGATTGCGCCGAAGCAGGCGAAGCGACGGCGGTTGACTGGCCGTCGCGGTACAGCAGTAGCTACTCGTTCGCCACTCCATGCGGCACATGGCCGGTGGCGACGTGCTTGGACGCCGATTCGACATGCGTGCGCTGGTCGTCGAAGAAAATGTCGGCGCCGAATGCGCGCAGGAATTCGCCCTTATCGAGTCCGCCGAGAAACAATGCTTCGTCGATGCGAATGTTCCATGCGCGCAGGGTGCGAATCACCCGCTCGTGCGCTGGCGCGCTGCGCGCGGTAACCAGCGCCGTGCGGATCGGGCTGGCGTCCTCCGGAAAATCGGCCTGGATGCGGTGCAGCCCTGCGAGGAAATCCTTGAACGGGCCACCGGTAAGCGGCTGCAGCGCAGCGTCGGTTTCGCTGCGGGAAAACGCGGCGAGGCCCTGCTCCTGGTAGACGCGCTCCGCTTCGTCGGAAAACAGCACCGCGTCGCCGTCGAATGCGATGCGCAGTTCGTCGGTCTCGTTCCTGAACACGCTGGGAAAGATGGTCGCCGCGGCGTAACCGTCGTCGAGCGCTCGCTTCACGTCCTCGGTATCCGCAGACAGGAACAGGTGCGAGCCGAAAGCCGGCACATAGCGCGATGTGGGTTCGCCCTTGGTGAACGCCGCTCGCGTGATGTCCAGGCCGTAGTGCTTGATCGAATTGAACACGCGCAGGCCGGTGTCGGCGGAATTGCGCGACAACAGCAGGACCTCCACGTATTGCTTGTCGGGGCGATTCAGGCGCAAGAGTTTCTTCGCCAGCGCATACGCAGGTCCCGGCTCGAGGATTTCGTCCTCGTGCTCGATCTGGTAGCGCTGGTACGCATCGACGCCCTGCTCGACGAATATGCGATGGCTTTCGGTCAGGTCGAACAGGGCCCGCGAGGAGATCGCGACGACGAGCTTGTCGGCCAGCGTGGGCTTGGTCATGCGGGAAGTATATTCCACTGGTGCACCCTTGCCCGCCGCGAATCGGGCAATCAATCGTCGTCGGGCAGTCGCGTCACCGCGTTGCGGTCGGCCACGCTGGTCGGCAGCGAAGCCAGTTGGCCGAGCGTCAACGGCCGCGCTGGAAACCGCGCCCGGAAGCGGCCGACCACCGACGGATGCACACCAAGCTCGCGCGCCACGAGTTCGGTGACCGCGAGGCCGCAGTCGCGACCCTGGCACGCTCCCATGCCGCAGCGCGTCGATGCTTTCAACGCGTTCGGGCCGCGGCAACCTTCGCGTACCGCGGCGATCAACTTGTCCGCGCTAATGCCTTCGCAATGACAGACAATGGCGCGACCACACGGCACGCGAAAGCGATCCGGCGGTCGATAAACCGTGTCCAGAAAGCGACGACCGCGCAGCGCCTGTGCGAGCGCCCGGCGAGGTGCTACGGCCAGCGCATCGCGCTTCGCGGCGTCGATCCTGCCAAGGGCCATGGCGGTACCAAGCGCGGAAAGCGCGCCACGTTGGGCAGCGGCGCCCGCCCCCATGACTTTCGCACCGTCGCCCGCGATACTGACACCGGCGATGCTGCTCGCACCCCAGGCATCGACCACGGGTCTCCAGCATGCCGCAGCGTCGTCCCAGACTATCGTCGCATCCAAGCAGGTCCGCGAGCTGGATCTCCGGCACGATGCCCTGATGCAGCACCAGGCGATCGGCGATCAGCGTATGCGTGCGTTTGTTCGCGGTGAAGCGCACCGACGTCAACTTGTCGTTGCCGAGCGCGGCGAGTTCGATGACGTCGTGATAGATCGGGACCGTGTCGTTGATTTCCCGCAGCAGCTTCGCGCCGCGCGCATAGTACGGCGAGCGCATGAATTCGACGGCGCCGGGCAGCGCGCGCACGAAGCGGCGCGCGCTGAGCGTGTCGAGCAACGCGACCACGTTGGCGCCGGCGCGACGCAGCTGCTGCGCCGCCAGGTACAGTAGCGGCCCGCAACCTGCGAGCGCGACGCGACCTTCCGGCACGAGTGCGGATGTCTGCAACTGGCCCAGCGCTTCGCCCGCGGACGTGACGCCAGGGAGCGTCGAGCCCTCGATCCGCAGTGGTCGCTCCACCGCACCCGGGGCGAGGATCAGGCAGCGCGCGTGCAGGATCGACGCCTCGCGGTCGCGCGCGATACACAGCTCGTAGCCATCGGCGCCGCCCTGCGCGCCGGCGACGCTCGCTCCGGCCACAAATTGCGCGCGGGACCGGCCGAGCGCCGCGAGCAATGCCATGCCGTGCTCGTACTCCGGGCCGAGCGCTTCGCGGCGCTGTGGCGAAGCTGCAGACAGGTCATTAAAGATCTGCCCGCCGGGCTCGTTTCGCTCGTCGAGCAGCACCGTATCGAGTCCGAGTTCCGCGGCGAGCGTCGCCGCAGCAACGCCGGCCGGACCGGCGCCGACGATAGCGACGTCGCAGCTTGCCGGCAACGAGCGCTTGCTCGGCGTCACTCCGTCAGGCGGCTGCAGCGGCATCGAAACGATCGGATGAAAACGGCGCCAGGGACGACGCCAGCGTACCCGCCGCGATCTGCGGCGCGAGGTCGAGCGCGTGCGCAGCGGCGAGGGTGACGCCGCTGTGACAGGTGGCGACGAACGCCCCCGGCGCACTGCGCGACTGCTGGTAGATGGGGTAACGGTCGGGCGTGAGTACGCGCAACGCCGCCCAGCAACGCAGGACGCGCGCCTCGGCCAGGCGCGGAAACGCGCGCACCGCGCGCGTGGCGATCGCCGCCAGTACCCCAGTCGAGGTGTCCGTGCTTGCGGTCGGTTCCTGCGAATCACCGGCGAGCACGGTGCCGGCATCGGTCTGCCGTAAAGTCTCGACCGGCAGTGGCAGCAGCGGTGGCATGCGTTCGAGCGCGATGATCTGCCCGCGCTCCGCACGCACCGGCGCCGACAATCCGAGCTGCGGCGCGAGCGCGGCATTGCCCAGGCCAGCAGCGAGCACGACGCGTGCAGCATCGATCGATCCTGTCGCGGTCGTCAGCCTGAACCCCTCGCCATATTTCGCCACCGCACGCACGGCACAGTCGCCAAGAATACTGCCGCCACGCGCGGCAAAGCCCGCATGCAAGGCGCGCAGCAATCGCAGCGGGTTGACGTGCCCATCAGCGGCGCAGAATGACCCGCCGACCACGTCGGGGCCGATGTCGGGCAACAGGCCGAGCAACGCGGCACGGTCCATCATTTCGACGTCGTTTGCCCCAGCTGTCGCTGCCGCCGCGAGTGCGGAGCGCAGCTCGAGTTCACGTTCCGACAGGCACAGGTGCACGCCCCCGCGCTGATCGAGCGCGACGTCGATGCCGGTCTCATCGCGCAGACATGGCTGCAAGCTCGGACCATCGTCGCGCCGAAGCACGGGTCCATGAAGCGTAAGCGGGAAAATCGATGCCTTTGCCTTGCACCCAGATAAGCCCGAAGTTGCCGCGCGCCGCACGCAACGCGCGATCGCCTTCATCGAGCATGGCGACACGTCGCGATCGGTCGGCGAGCCCGTACGCGAGCGCGGCGCCGACCAGTCCTCCACCGACCACTACCACGTCGAAGGACCGCAGGTTCACGGCAGGCACACGCCCGCGAAACGCAGTATGGCGGGAATCTGCGCCTCGAAGTCCTGGAACGCGTGATCGCCGCCGCCCTGCACAAACTGCCACGCGCCGCCGTAGTACGCCACCGCTTCGCGCCAGTCCAGGACTTCGTCGCCGCTTTGCGTGAGCAGAAAATAGCGTTCGGGTCGCGTGATGCGCTCGATCCGGAGCGTTGTCAATTCGGCGAAGTGTTCGCGCGTGAGTTCGTAGTCCTCGCCCGTGTAGAGATTGCGCTGCGGACCGAGATAGCGTTCGAGATCGGCGAATGGCTTTACCGAGGGATTGATCAACACGGCCTTTGCGTCGAGGCGCTCCGCCAGCCACGTGGCGTAGAACCCACCGAGAGAACTGCCGACGAACGTGAGTGCGGTTGGCTTGCGCGCTCCGATCCAGGCGGCAACGTCGCGCATCGCCGTGGCGGGTCGATGGTGCAGCTTCGGCACCGTGTACGCGGGACGCGACGCGACCGGCAGCGCGGCGATCGCGGCACCAAGCGCGCGCGCCTTCACCGATGCCGGATCGCTGTTCAGGCCGTGCAGGTACACGATGGTCGCGGGCACGCGTCAGGCTTTGGCGGCAAGACGCGCCAGCAGCTTGTCGTGAATGCCGCCGAAGCCGCCATTGCTCATGACGACGATCCTGTCGCCGGATCGCGATTCGTGCGCGATGGCGTCGATCAATGCGCCAAGCTCGGCGTGCACTTCCGCGCGCGATCCCAGCGCCGCCAGTGCGCCCGCCACGTCCCAGCCGAGATTGGCGGCGTAACAGTAGACACGATCGGCCGCGGCAAGGCTGGCCGGCAACTGCGCCTTCATCGTCCCCAGTTTCATCGTATTCGATCGCGGCTCGAGCACGGCCAGAATGCGGGCCGTACCGACCGCCCGGCGCAAACCGTCGAGCGTGGTCGCGATGGCGGTCGGATGATGCGCGAAATCGTCGTAGACGCTTATCCCGCCGACCGTGCCGCGCAATTCGAGCCGGCGCTTGATGCCGCGAAACGCCGCGAGCGCTGCGAGCGCATGCGGCACCGGAACGCCGACATGCCGGGCGGCGCCGATCGCCGCCAGTGCGTTGAGCTGATTGTGGCGCCCGATCAGCGCGAAACGCTCGAGCACGCCCTGCGGCGCGCCGCCTAGCTTGATCGTGCCGTCCACCGCGATCGTCCAGTCGGAGCCGGTATCTGCGACTGCGGCAAATCCAAAGCGCTCGACCTCGCTCCAGCATCCGCGCGCCAGCACGCGCCGCAAGCTCTCTTCGCCGCCGTTCACGATCAGCCGCCCCTGGTGCGGAACCGTGCGCACCAGGTGATGGAACTGCGTCTCGATCGCGGCCAGGTCCGGAAAGATATCGGCATGGTCGTGTTCAAGATTGTTCAAAATCGCCGTGCGCGGACGGTAGTGCACGAATTTCGAGCGCTTGTCGCAGAACGCGGTATCGTATTCGTCGGCCTCGATCACGAAGAACGCGCTATCGGTGAGGCGCGCCGACACGTCGAAGTCGACGGCGACGCCGCCGATGAGGAATCCGGGTTGCAGGCCGGCGTGTTCGAGAATCCACGTAAGCAGCGCCGTGGCGGTGGTCTTGCCGTGCGTCCCGGCCACAGCCAGCACCCACTTGCCCGGCAGCACCGCTTCGGCCAGCCATTGCGGTCCCGAGGTGTACGGGCGGCCCGAGTCGAGGATTGCCTCAAGAAGCGGATTGCCGCGAGAGATGGCGTTGCCGACCACGAATACATCGGCGCCCTTGGCGACGCCGTCGAGCTGCGCCGCGGCGTAACCCTCGGTCAGAGCGATGCCGAGCGACTGCAATTGCGTGCTCATCGGTGGATACACGTTGGCATCGCAGCCGGTCACGGTGTGGCCCGCCTGCCGCGCGATCGCCGCGATGCCACCCATGAACGTGCCGCAAATGCCGAGGATGTGCAGGTGCATGCGTCAGGCTGCCTTCGCGGCGAGCGCGCGGTGGTAGGCCGTTTCGAGACTGCGCGCGTAGCGCACGGGGTCTGCCATCGCAGCCGTCGCCATGCGATCGGTGATGGCCGACGCGATGCCTCGTCGCCACGGCGCATCGCACGCCAGGCGACAGGCGATCGCGACGTAGTCTTCGTCTGTGTGCGCGACCGTGTCGGTGACGCCGAGATGCGCGAGCAGACTGTAGGACACGCGCTCCGCATGGCGCTCGCCGACACGGGTGACCACCGGCACGCCCATGTCCAGCGCCACCGCGGTCGTGTCGCCACCGGTGTATGGCAGCGTATCGAGCACGGCATCGACCAGCCGGTAGCGGGCACGCCCCTGCGCCTCGTCGCGCGGCGTGGGAATGAACGCGGCGCGCGTTGCGGGGATGCCGAAGCCGGACAGCCGGCGCAGGTAGATCGGCTTTTCGTCGGCCTTGAGCGGCGAGAACGCCAGGACCGCCTCGGGCACGCGCTCGAGGATCTGCCGCCACAGCGAGAGGCAGCGCGGAGCGAGCTTGAGCAGGCTCACGAAGGTGCCGAATACGATCGCGTCCGGCGCGATGCCGAGCTCCGCGCGCGTCGTCGCCGTCACGCCCGGAACGACGCGGCGCACGGGCAGCACGCAGGTATCTAGTACCAGCGGGGTCTCGAGTTGATGCGCGGCTGCGTCGGGCAGGTCGGCGAAAGCATCGGTAAGCTTGTAGTCGACTTGCGTGAGGCCGATGCAACCGTGGTAGCCGAGATGCGTCGCGATCATCGGCGCGGGCTTCCACAGGAGAATGCCCGGCCGCGATCCGGCCGAGTGACCCATGAGATCGACGAGGATATCGATGCCGTCGGCCGCGATCGCCCGCGCCGCGGCGAGATCGTCGAGTTCGGCGAGGCCGGTGAAGGATTGCGCAAGCGCACGAAATTCGATGCTCAGGCTGTCTTCGTTCGCGCGCGGCATCAGCGAGTACAGGTGCACGGAAAAGTGAGCAGTGTCGTGCGCGGCAATCACGTCCCGCAGCAACCGGCCCATGACGTGCACGCGGAAATCGGCCGACAGGTAACCGACGCGGATGACGCCGGCGCCCGCTCGCACGCGGGCCAGCGGTGGTGAATCGCCGCGGTTGGCCTGCTGCAGCCGGTTGTAGACCTCGTACATGCGCAAGATCGCGTCGCGCGGAACGTCGCAATACTGGATGCGCGCGATGGTCACGGCAACGAGGTCGGCCTGATCGGGCCGATACGGCCAATCGAGCGCCAGCGGCAGGTATTTCGCCTCGTAGGCGGCATCGCCGAGCAGACGCGAAAACATGAGTCCCGTGACGACCAGTTCCGCCGACAGCGCGGCGCCAGGTTCGAAGCGCAGGAAGTCCTCTATCGCCTCGTCGAGCCGTCCCAGCAGCAGCAGATTGGTCCGCAGCGCGAACCAGGCTCGCACATCGGTGGGCGCAAGCGCACGCGCTCGTTCCAGATGCGGCTGCGCGAGGTCCGGGCGGCCATTCCGCTGCAATGCGAGCGCGAGATTGCCCATGGCTTCGATCGAGG
The DNA here is from genome assembly GCA_963726915.1 of uncultured beta proteobacterium. GTDB lineage: Bacteria > Pseudomonadota > Gammaproteobacteria > Burkholderiales > Casimicrobiaceae > PALSA-1003. The sequence goes on along the minus strand of CAVSEA010000013.1, from coordinate 305,775 downwards.
CGGCGTCAAGCGCAAGCGCCCGCTCGAATGCGCGCTGTGCGTTGTCGTAGCGTCCGGCGCGAAACTGCAAGTGCCCGAGCGCCAGCGCCGGCGCGTTCCACTGCGGTCGATGCTGCGCAGCGGCGCCAAAGGCCTGCTCGGCGCCGGCGAGATCGCCTCGCGCGGTCAGCAGCGCGCCGACGTTGAAGTGAACTTCCGCCAATCCCGGCGAAAGCGCGAGCGCCGAACGGTACGCGCCGAGCGCCGCATCGACGCGACCCGCCGCGGCGTGGCTCGCCGCGTCCGCCAACAGCTCGCGCAACGCGGCTTGGGGCTGCCCTGCCCCGCTCAATGGGCCCCCACGCTTGCGGCCTGAGTGACCAAAGCGGCCGCTGCGCTGCCCCCAAGGGGGGCGCAATTCGCGGCTTGGGGCTGCCCTGCGCCGCTCATGTCTTCGCGAGCGCGGCACCCGCCGGCTCGATCACGTGCCGCCGCCAGCCAAGCAACAGCCACCCGAACGCCGCCACGTTCAACGCGAGCACCAGCGCGAACGCGAGGCGCAACCCGCCGGCAGTGTCCATGCCCAGCCCGATGCGCGCGGCATCGACGAGCAGGCCGATGCCCCACTGCGCAAGAAAACTTCCACCGAACATGAGCAGATTGAGCGTCGTATTTGCCCGCGCGGTCATTTCACGGGGGAAGCCTTCACCGAGCACCGTGAACCCGAGCACATTCACCGAGGAGCCGAAGCCGTAAAGCGCCCACGGCAAATACGTGAAAGGGATCGCGCGTGTGACGATCAGCGCGAGTGCGAGAATGCTGATCGCAAACCCGGTCAGGAACAGGTGCCGCGCCGCGATCCCGCGCCGTGCGAGGCGTGTCGCGAACAGTCCGAGCCCGATATAGCCGACGAGGATCGTGATGCCCATCACCAGCAGGTGCCGGGCTGCGATGGCCCGCGCGTACCCGTCGACCTCGATCAGCCATGGCACCGACCACAGCCCCTGGATCGCCATGAACGATCCCATGCACGTCATCGCCAGCGGCGCGAGCCACCAGAAGCGGGGACTGCGCAGGACGCTGCGCACGCCGCGCCATTGTGCCATGAAGCCGGGCGCGCCGGTCTGTCGCGGAATGTCCGGCACCGCAAAAAAGAGAATGGCCGCGGCGACGAAAGTCGCCACCGCGAGCGCGACGAAGATCGCGCGCCAGGAAAAAACGACGAGCGCCGCCGCCAGCGGCGCGGTCGCCAGAAGCGCGCCGATCGCGCCCGCTACCATCATCCAACCCGACAGCGAAGCCTGGCGGTCTCCGGGATACCACGTCGCAATCGCCTTGAGCGGCGCCATGAGGCACACCGCGACGCCGGCCCCGATCAGCGTGCGAGCCAGCGCCAGTCCCGTCAGGTGGTCGCTTGCCGCGAACGCCAGCGCACCGCATCCGGCAACGGTAAGCAGCACCGGCTCGACGCGCCGTGGCCCATACCGGTCGAGCAGCATGCCCGCCGGCAATTGCATCGCCGCGAACGCGAGGAAGTACGCGCTGGTCAGCAAGCCTAGCGATGATGCGCTGATGCCGAGCTCCCGTGACAGATCGGGCGAAATGACCGCGTTAACCGAGCGATAGAAGTACGACAACAGGTACGCAGTGGCAAAACCTGCGTAGAGGCGGAGGAAATTCGGCGAACTCACGTGAGTGGCGGTTGCGTCACGACCGAGCTCACGGGAGTGCGGGTTGGCGGGGCGGACCGACATTATCGCGCATGTGAGCGTTTGGGCGGCGCTACGGTTGCATCGGCCTCGCCTCCGGTACCGTCATCGCAATCACGACCCCACGCCCGTCGGCACGGTTGTCAGCCTGGACGCTGCCGCCATGAAATTCCGTGATCAACCTGACGATATAAAGTCCCAGGCCCAGGTGCGGCACGTCGGCGATATGCTCACCGCGCACCGACACCATCGAATCGAACAGCCGGCCCTGCATCGCGGTCGGCAGTGGCGGGCCCGCGTTCTCCACCGACAGTCGTGCCTCTCTACCGGCCTCGGACTCGACCCGCGCAAGCCTGACGACGATGGGCTCGGTGCCGGTCGCGAATTCGATGGCGTTGGCCACCAGCTTGTCGAGCATCTGTGCGATCAGTTCCGGCGCGCCGAGGACGGGGATCTCGCCGCGCGGCATTTCCAGCACGATTCGCTTCTCGGGATAGGCGATGCGGTAGCCGTCGACGCTGCCGGCGACGACTTTGGCCAGGTCGAAACGTTCGCGCCCAGCATCGCCCAGGCTCTGCTCGAGCCGGGTCGCCTCGGTCATGCGCGTCAGGATGTGCGAGAGTCGATTCAAGCCGAGTTGCGCGCGCTCGATGTACACGCGCGCCTCGTCGGGCAGCTCCGCGAGCCGGAGATTGTCGAGCGAACTCCTGACCACTGCGACGGGCGTGCGCAATTCGTGCGAGAGGCGGCTCGCCATGTTCTGCTGGTAACTCGCATACTGGCCGAGCCGCGACAGCGCGCTCGAAAAGCTGCGCGACAGGTCGCCGATCTCGTCGCCCGCAGCCGATGCGACGACCGCGCCGCGAACCCGGCCATGCTCGTCGATCGCCGCTTCGGCCTCGTCGCGCAATCGGCGAATGCGCGCGGTCAATCGCGACGCGTACAGCGTCAGCGCTACCGAACCCACCAGCAGCGTCGCCAGCACGATCGAGAACAGCCGCTCGAACGCACGGTTGCGCTCCGCCAATACCGCGTTCGTCGTCTCCTCGACGATGACGGCGCCGCGCACCTGGTCACCGACCCAGATCGGATGCGCTGCCGAGACGATCACCGCCCTTCCATCCGGCGTCTGCCGCCGGTCGATGGTCAGGATGCCGGCCAACGCGCCGTCGATCTCGCGTGCCGGGAGCAGAATGCGACCACCCTGCTCTTCGTTGAAGTCCTCGGTCGGCTGCGTCAGCACCAGCGCGTAGAACGGATGAAGCAGTCGATCCAGCCATTGCCACAGGCGCGGCAAGGTCGCGTCTCCGGGAAGCGGGCCCGATGCGCGCGGACCCTTGAGGCTGCCGGCGCGCGCAAGCACGTCGAGCTCTCGATTGACCACCCAGATGCGCGCGGTGGTGCGCGACAAGCCCTGGATGATCTGTTCGATTTCAGGCGACCGCTGCGCGACGGCGGGCGGCGGCGGGACTGCCAGCGGAACGACCGGCGGCGTTCCGGACGCCGGCGTCCGTTCGGTGGTCAGTGTGTCGCCGGGCACCGGCTTGGCGTCGAACAGCCGCGGCCGGTCGTGCAGCGCCGTCGCGACCGCCTGCGCGGTGCCGGCAAGCGTGCGCTCCTGCGCGTCGCGCAGGAAGCGCTCGAGTTCGCGCACGTACTCGTAGCCGAGCCACGGAATCGCCAGGAATACTGTCAGAACCAGCAGCAGTTGCGCGCGAATGCCCAGCGCAATGCGGGCCCGGTTTTTCATTTTCGAAACAGGCTCAGCCGTCCTCGGGATTCCACCGATAACCCATCCCGTAGACCGTCGCGATGCAATCGAACTTGCCGTCCAGCGCCGCGAACTTCTGCCGGATGCGTTTGATGTGCGAGGTGATCGTACTGTCGTCGACAACGATGTTGGCATCGCGCATCAGGCTGTCGCGGTCTTTCACGTGGCCTGGGTACTTGGCGAGCGTGTGCACCATCCAGAATTCGGTCAGCGTGAGATCGACGCGTTTGTCCTTCCAGTAGGCGGTGAGCCGCTTGGCGTCGAGCCGCAGCGGGCCGCGCTCGATCACGTCCTCCACCGCCGGCGGCGCCGACAGCAGGTCGCCGCGACGAAACAACGCCGCGATGCGCGCGGTGAGATGCGGCAGGCTCACGTCCTTGGTCAGGTAGTCGTCGGCGCCGAGTCGAAGCCCGGCGACGATGTCGAAATCCGAATCGCGCGCAGACAGGAATATGATCGGCAGGCTTGCCGACATCGCGCGCAACTCGCGACACAGCGCGAAACCACCGTCTATGTCGTCGGCGAGCCCGATGTCGATCAGCGCAAGGTCGGGCAGGCGGATGCGCAGCGCGGCCAGCGCCGTCGGACGGTCGGCATAGGCGACAACCTCGTAACCCTGCTTGCGGAGTGCGTCCGTATAGTTGGCGCGGATCGCGGGTTCGTCCTCGACGATGGCAATGCGGCGGCTCATAGCGGCTAAATATAGCAGCGGATACACGCTTCGGGGACGCGTATTGCAGTCGCCACAATTCCGCCACGATTCTTCGTCGGCCCGCCACCTTCCACGCACGCCGCGGCCGGACCGCGCGCCTTCAATGAGATTGCGCCTGGATGGATGTCAGCCAAACAGGTTCGAGGACAAGGAGTGCGTGCGATGCAAACAATCGAAGGCAGAGCGAGCGGTGCGATCGGTGCCCGCGTATGGCGCGATCTCGGTCAGTTGGCGCTGGAGGGGCTGGTGATCGGCATCGCGTTCAGCGTGTTGCTGGCCGCTGCCGTATACATGGTGGCGCGCACGAGTCACATCGAGGACTTCGCTGCGGCACAGGACCCAGCGGCGGAGGTTGCGACGCTGGCAGCACGGGGCTAGCCCTGGGCTAGCGCCGATTTGCCGATCGGGGAGGACCAGGGAACCGGAGGTTCCCATTCGACCGGCCACGTGCTGGCGACCACACGTGCTTAATTCTGGAACGCGCGGTCGGTCGAGTCTTCCCCCGTCGGCAAAACCGCAGATCCGGGCAGCGCTACTTGCGCAGGCCCAAGGCCTTGCCCACGACCGTTCCCAGAGCCCACAGCAACGTCGCGACCACCATGCCGATGATGGCGGTAGCGATGGCGCCGCCTACGCCGGTCCAGCCCAGCGCGTCGACGACGTTCCACGCGATCACTGCGCCGGAGACGCCACAGGTCACGATGGCGATCGCACTCGGAAGATAGGACATGGTGGTATGTAGCTTGCCGCGTCGATGCGCAGCAAGTATAACAGCCGCATCGTCGTCACCCCGGGTCTGCCATGCGTCATCGCCATCGGCTCGCATGCATCGCAGCGTTTGCGCTCGGCGCCGCCGCGGCTTGGGGCGTGCATGCACAAGTCGCGCTCAGGGGCCCCGTGCGAATCATCGTCGGCTTCGCCGCAGGCGGCTCGTCCGACATCGCCGCGCGCATGCTCGCCGACAAGCTCAAGGACTCGCTCGGCGTCCCGGTCATCGTCGAAAACAAGGTTGGCGCCGGCGGCCGCATCGCCGCCGAGGCGCTTAAGAACGCGGCACCCGACGGGACCACGCTCATGCTGGTGCCGGTTGTCGTGCCGGTCCTCGCGCCATTGGTGTACAAGCAGCTCAGTTACGATCCGGCGCGGGATTTTGCGCCGGTCGCGCAAGTCGCCACCTACCAGTTCGCATTTGCGGTGGGCCCAGGTCATCCGGCGAAGAACGTATCCGAATTCGTCGCGTGGCTGAAAGTCAACCCGACGCAGGCCAACTTCGGTTCGCCCGCGCCGGGCAGCCTGCCGCACTTCTTCGGTCTCATGGTAGGTAAGGCCACCGGGGTCGAGATGGTCCATATCGCGTACAAGGGCGGCGCGCCGCTCGCGAACGACCTGATGGGCGGACAGATTCCCGCCGGCGTCGATGCGCTCTCCGACATGATCGAGCTGCACCGCGGTGGGAAGATACGGATCATCGCGACCTCGGGTGCGCAGCGCTCGCCGCTGCTGCCGACGGTGGCGACGTTCAAGGAACAGGGCTTCGCCGCCATCGAAGGTACCGGCTGGATCGGCGTCTATGCGCCGGCGAAGACACCGGCAGCGGTGATCGACCAGGTCTCCACGGCGATCGGCGCTGCGCTCAAGATCCCCGAACTGCGCGAACGCTTCCTCAACCTCGGTTACGAACCGACCGGAACGACGCCAGAGCAACTCGCCGCGATCATGGCCGCGGATACGGCGCGCTGGGGCCCGATCATCAAGGCCTCGGGTTTCACCGCGGACTGATGCGTTGATCGCTTCGAACGCCGGCGACCATCTCGCATGAGCACTCCGGGCGGCCGAGAGCGCGAATGCCCCACCCTGAGCGCGGCGGGCCGCCGGAGTGCGATTGGCGGAGCGTCGAGCGCTCCGGGCGGCCCTGAACGCGAATGCACTACCCTGAGCGGGAAGGGCCGCCTGGTGCGCGAAAACTGGAGCGCGCAGCGCAAATACCAGAGCGCGCGGCGAGAAGGTCTTGAATGAGCGCCGTCCGCAATATCCTGTTCATCATGTGCGACCAGCTGCGCGCCGATCATCTCGGCTGCTATGGTCATCCCTATCTCGCCACGCGGAACATCGACGCACTGGCGGCGCGCGGCGTACGCTTTGCGCAGGCTTTCGTGCAATCGGGCGTCTGCGGTCCGTCGCGCATGTCCATGTACACAGGACGCTACGTCGCCAGCCACGGCGCGACCTGGAATCGCGTCCCGCTGTCGATCGGCGAAATCACGCTCGGCGAGTATCTGAAGAACGCCGGCCGCACGCTTGCACTGACCGGCAAGACCCACGTCCTGCCCGACACGGCAGGCATGGACCGGCTGCGTGTCGACGGCGATGACGAACTCGGCCGGTTGCTGGGTGCCGGCGGCTTCGTCGAAGCCGACCGTCACGACGGCCACCACCCAGAGCCTCGCAGCACCTACGCTGAGTATCTGCGTGCGCACGGCTACGACTCCGCCGATCCGTGGTCAGACCACGTCATCAGCGCCGTCGACGGCAAGGGTGAAATCGTGTCGGGCTGGCACATGCGCAACGCCGGCCGTCCCGCCCGCGTCGCCGAGCCGCATTCGGAGACCGCGTACACCACCGATCGCGCGCTGGAGTTCATCCGCGCGCAGGGCGAGCGTGCGTGGGTGTTGCACCTGTCCTACGTCAAGCCGCACTGGCCGTATCTCGCTCCCGCGCCGTATCACGCGCGCTACACGATCGATCAGTGCCTGCCGGTCGTTCGCGACGATCGCGAGCTGCATTCCCAGCATCCGGTGCTCGCGGCGTATCGACAGCACGAAGAGAGCGTGAACTTCGCACGCGACGAGGTCTGGCGTACAGTGCGCCCGACGTATCAGGGGCTCATCCAGCAGGTCGACGACCACCTCGGCCGCGTCTGGGACGCGCTCGACGAACTCGGCCGCTTCGACGATACGCTGATCGTGTTCACCGCCGACCACGGCGACTTCCTCGGCGACCATTGGCTCGGCGAGAAGGAACTGTTCTACGACACGGTCCAGCGCGTGCCGTTGATCGTCTACGACCCGGATCGCGCGGCCGATGCGACGCGCGGCAGCGTCGAGTCGCGTTTTGCCGAAGGCGTCGACCTGACCCCGACCTTCCTCGACGCGCTCGGCGTACCGATCGCCACCGAACGCATCGAAGGCACATCGCTGTTGCCGCTGACGCGCGCTCAGGCTCCGGCGGCGTGGCGCAACTTCGTCGTGTCCGAACTCGACTACGGCTATCGGCAGGCGCGGCGAACCTTGGGACGCGCGCCCGGCGCGTGCCGAGCGTGGATGGTGCGCACCGAGCGCTGGAAGTACGTGCATTGGCAGGACTTCCGGCCGCAGCTGTTCGACCTGTTCTCCGATCCGCAGGAGTTCACGGATCTCGGCGACGATACCGGCCACGAGCCGGTACGGCGCGAAATGCGCGAACACCTGCTGGCGTGGTTCATGCGCCTGAAGCGCCGCGTGACGGTAACCGACGATAGCGTCGAGACTGGAACGGCAGCGCACAAGCGCGCGGGCGTGCCTTTCGGAGAGTGGTGACGACGACTCTGGCCCGGCGAAAAAAACGCCGCGCAATTCGCAATGTTGGCGAAAGGCACGGCGCGGAGGAACCTTCAGAAATCGACGGACAGCCTGTACGGAGTCTCGCCCAGCACGCCACTGCAAAGTCTTGTCTTGGCGCCCGCGTCACTGGAATGTGCAGTCGTTGACGATGCCCTGCTCCGGTCTGCATTCACGTGGCGTGCTCACGGGCAGACTGATTCTGTCGTCCAGATTGCTCGAGAGATAGTCGTCCGGCAGCAATCGTGTGTCGGTTGCTTTGGTTTCGTTGATCGAAGTCGATGCGAAGCTCTGCACTGTCGCCGCGTCAACGGCATGCGCCGGCCGGCCCATGTCTTCAGTGACCATGACAGCGGCAATCCCCGCTGCGATCAGCCCGAGCCCGATCAAAGAAATCTTGAAGTATCCCGACGAAACCTTGTGCTTCGTTGCTTTGTCTGCTGACATGATTTTCTCCGGATAAACTGCCGTTGTTGACTGTCCCAATGCATCGCATCCAATGCTGTATTGCGAACGTCGTCGACGCACTCGATGCGCACCTACTGCCGCCCTAAGGCTCTGTGGCAGATTTCCGATGCTTTTAATGAGCCGGTCCAGGGGCCGCCGATCTTGCGTGACGGTGGCGCGATGCAGCGCCTCGATGCGATCAACGACTTCCTCCGAAAGCGGAATCGCTGACTCGAGTGCCATCCTGCGCAATGCATGCGAATTCGCTAGCGTGCCGCAGTTGAAGCGGAACCAGGTCGCGGCGTCGACGAGCGCGCCCTGACCGTCGATAAAATCGGCAACCCACATCCGGCCGTCGCGAAGGTAGATCGCAACGGCGTGATGCTCGCTTAGCCGGAGCATCTGGCCCTGAATACGGCCAAGGACGCGAAGTTCGAACGCGCTTTTCATCGGCAATCCTCCATGCGTCGATGTCAGCCCATCACGCACGGACGAACCAGCGTTGCCGGATGCAGATGCCCGACGACTTCGCCGTCTTCGACTTCGCACGTGGCGCCTGCCGCGAGAAGCAGCATGCGCATGGGCCGGTTTCCGGCGAGGCATTGGGCAATCACGCGATGCACGCCGGTCGCGAGCGCACAGTCCGTGATCTCGGCAAACAACAGCATGCCCAGCCCGCGGCGGCGCATCGCCTCGTCGGTGCTGAACGCGGCCTCCATCACCCGGGCGTCCTTGTCTTCGTAGGCAAAGCCCTGGACGAGCGCTACGAGGTTCTCTTGCCGGTCGAACACGCCGATGCAGATGTCCCGCTCGAAATCAATCTTTGCGGCATAGTTTCGAACCGCCTCGTCGCTCATGACCTGACAAAACCGCATCTGCCTCGCTTCATCCGAAAGCCGCAGCAGATGACTCAGGATCGCGCGGCGGTCGCTCGGCTCGAGGCGGCGGGGGGCGGATACGGTTGCGCTGGTGTTCATTGGCACTGACATGGCCTTTGCTCCTGTGTCGCGTTGTGTCGCTGGTTTGCTATGCTCGGTACGTGATGAGGATGTTCGGCTGCAGGCGAGATGAAGTCTTAAAGAAACCCTAAAACAGATGAATGCGACGAGAAGCCTCTACGAGATCGGTCCGTTGCGGCTCGACCCGGAGGCGCGAGTGCTGACCCATGCTGGTGCACCGCTGGCGTTGGGAGCGCGGGCGATTGCCGTGTTGACCGCGCTGGTCAGCCAGGCGCAGGAGTACGTATCGAAGTCGGCGATCCTCGACGCCGCGTGGCCGGGGCTGGTGGTCGAGGAGGCCAACCTCGCGGTGCAGATTTCGGCGATCCGGCGGGCGCTGGCGCGGGTGCCGGGCGGCGACGGCTGGATCGAGACGCTGGCCCGGCGTGGCTACCGGTTCGTCGGTCCCGTGGTGGCGGTCGCGGACCCGCGCGCTGCGGCGACGGTCGACCGCACGCGCACCAATTTGCCGCAGCTGCTGACCTCGTTCGTGGGGCGCGAACGAGAGTTGGCCGAGATCAAGCAACGCTTGCCGAATACGCGGATGCTGACGCTTACCGGCACCGGCGGCATCGGCAAGACCCGGCTGGCACTGCAAGCGGCCGCCGAAGTGCGCGAGGCCTATCGCGATGGCGTCTGGTTCGTCGACCTGTCCCCGTTGGTCGATCCGACATTGGTGCCCAGTGCGGTGGCGCAGGTACTGAAGGTGAAGGAAGCGGCAGGGCAGCCATTGCGGGCGACGCTATGCGCGCACTTGCGCGGCAAGGAAGTGTTGCTGATCCTCGACAACTGCGAGCAGGTACTGGCCGCGGTTGCCGACCTCGCCGAGGCACTGTTGGGTGCGACGGCCAAGGTCACCCTCGTCGCCACCAGCCGTGAGGCGCTGCACGTCGGAGGCGAGCAGGTCTATCCGGTGGCCGCACTGCCGGTGCCGGGTCGGACGGCCGACGCCAAGGGTATCGCGCGCTCCGATGCGGTGCAGTTGTTCGTCGAGCGCGCCCGAGCGCATCGACCGAGCTTCGACCTAGAGGGGCCACGCGCCCGTGCAGTGGCCGATATCTGCGTGCGCCTGGACGGCATCCCATTGGCGCTGGAACTGGCGGCGGCGCGGGTCGCGGTATTGCCGGTCGAGCAGATCGTGCGTTTGCTCGACCAGCGCTTCCGGCTGTTGAGCAGCGGCAGTCGCAGCGATGTGCCGCGGCATCAGACGCTGCGCGCGATGCTCGACTGGAGCTATGACCTGCTCAACGCGAACGAGCAGAAACTTTTGGCGCGCTTCTCGGTGTTCGCCGGCGGCTTCACGCTGGCGGCGGCGGAGGTGGTCGCGATCGGCGACACGATTGCCAAGGACGACATCGTCTACCTGCTGATCGCCCTGGTCGAGCAGTCGCTGCTGGTTGCCGATGAGGACGGTGACCGCTACCGGATGCTGGAGACGGTGCGCGAATATGCGCGCGAGAAGCTAACCGCAAGCGGTAGCGCTGACGCGCTTCGAACGCAACATCGCAACTACTTCCTGGCACTGGCGGAGGAAGCCGCAGTGAAGCTAAGGAGTGGAGAGCAAGTCGAGTGGCTGCGACGCCTGGACGAAGAACACGAGAACCTGCGGGCAAGTCTCGACTGGGGCCTCAGGCAGGCGGAACCCGGACCAACTCTTGAGCTTTGCAGGTTGCTGCAATACTTCTGGACTACGCGGGGGCATCTTTCGGAGGGACGCGAGTGGTGTGCCCGAGCGCTGCGCATGCCGGGCATTCACCAGCTGCCGCGCGAGCATTCAGCTGCGCTCAATTGCGCGGGCATGCTCGCCAAACATCAAAGCGACCACCTTGCCGCCTTGGCGCTGATGGAAGAATGCCTGGCCGTCGAGCGGCCACAGGGCAACCGGCCGCGCATCGCGATCGCGCTGGGCAACTTGGGTCTCGCGAACTGTGATTTGCACAATCTCACTACGGCACGTGCGCAACACGAGGAGAGCCTCGCGATCATGCGGGAAGTGGGGAACCAGGCCGGAATTGCCGCCACCCTGAACAACCTTTCAAAGGTGGCGCAACTGCAAGGCGATCTCACTTCGGCACGCGCAATGCTGGAGGAAGGGTTGACGATAAAGCGCGCACTCGGGGATCGTGAGCGTATCGCGACCTCCCTGGGCAATCTCGGGGACGTGACCCTTGATCAAGGCGATGTTGCGGGAGCGCGCGCACTCTACGACGAGTGCCTGGCGATCATGCGGGAACTGGGCAATCGCGAGCACATTGCCATGGCGATCGAGTGCCTCGGGCGAGTTGCTTTGATTCAGGGTGACCATTCAACCGCGCGGAGGCTCGGCGAGGAAAGCCTCGCGATCATGCGCGAACTGCAACACGGCAACGGGATCGCGGACGCACTGCACCTATTGGGCAACGTAATCCTCGAGCAGGGCGATGTTGCGACCGCCCGGCAGATGCACCAGGACGGCTTGGCGATACGACGTGAACGGGGCGACTCGCATGGAATGGTCGCATCGCTGGCGGGGCTTGCGGCAGTAATCGCGGCGGGCGCACAGGTGCTTCGCGCCGCCCGACTGTGGGGCGCTGTGGAGCAAGGGCGAGCAGACAACAATTCGCCCTTGCCGCGCCATGAACAACCGCGCCACGATGCGCGCGTGGCCGCGGCCCGTGCGACCCTCGCAGATGACGCAGCCTTCGACCGCGCCTGGCACGAAGGCCGCGGGTTGACGCTCGAGCAGGCGATAGAACTCGCGTTGAAGGAAGCAGCCGAGCAAGGTTGATTGCCGTCTGCGTGATGCCGTGCGCCGGCGTCTATTGCAGGCTGCCATTCAAATGAGCAGTTGCAACAACCGCGGAATGAGTATCGGCGCCACCATCGAAACGACGACCGCGGCCGCGCCCATCGCAACGCCGGCCACCGCGCCCTGAATCTCACCTTCCATGGTCGCTTGCGCCGTGCCGATACCCGTGGCCACAGTACCTAACGCCAGTCCGCGCGCAACAGGATCCCGTACGCCTGTACGATCCAACATCCACGGTCCCAACATCGCCCCGAGGATTCCGGTGGCGACGACCAGGGCGACAGTCAACGCCGGATCACCGCCGATCAATGGTGCGAGTTCCACCGCGATGGGGGCAGTGACCGACTTGATGCCGATCGATCGCACCACGATCGGCGCGAGTCCCAGTCCGGCCGCGAGAACCATGGCACCGCAGAGTGTCGTCATGGCGCCGCACAGCATGCCGGTGAGAGCCGGCAGGAAGTACGCAACCACGATCGACCGGTGCTTGTAGAGAGGTATCGCGAGAGCAGCTGTCGCCGGACCCAGCAGGGCGATCAATGGCTCGGCGCCATGACGGTAAGGAACGTAGTCGAGGCCCGGCACTGCGAGAACGATCATGATGCCGACCACGGTCAGAAATATGGGGCTGGTCAGCGGCGATGGAAAGCGCGCGTTCACACCGCGGCTCGCCTCGTAGGCGAGCATGGTCAGCGCGACGCTGCCGACGGTCCAGGCGATTCTAAACATGATGGCTCCCGATGTGGACGGTGGACTTGCCTTGCAGGCGGGTCACGAGTTGTGCGACGCGACCGGTCACCGCAAAGCCGATAGCTGCGCTCCCGACGAGCGTCGCAACGATGCCGAAACCATGCGCGGCGAGCAGCGGGCCCTGCGTTACGAAGCCGACGGCCAGCGGAACGAAGAACAACGGCAGATTGCGCACCAGCAGCACGCCGCCTTCTTCAACGACGCGCAGGGGAAGGATTCCGCTGGTCAATGCCGCAAAGGTAAGTAGCATGCCGGCGACATTGCCCGGCAACGGCAGGCGGAGGCGCATGACGATTTCGTGGCCGGCCCAGCTCATGAGCCACAGCAGCACGACCTGGGCAACGATTGTCGCGAAACTACGAAGCAGCGATACGCCACGGATTTGGTGCAATTCGGATTTGCTGTTCATTTGTGATGGCTCCCTTGCTATGCTCGGTACGTGATGGGGATGTTCGGCGGCGGACGCGACGAAGTCTTAAAGAAACCCTAAAAGACGATGAACCCGACGAGATGCCTCTACGAGATCGGGCCGCTGCGGCTAGACCCGGAGGCGCGAGTGCTGACCCATGCCGGTGCGCCGCTGGCGCTTGGGGCGCGTGCGGTGGCGGTGTTGGCGGCGCTGGTCGGTCAGGCGCAGGAGTACGTGTCGAAGTCGGCGATCCTCGACGCCGCGTGGCCGGGGTTGGTGGTCGAGGAGGCCAACCTCGCGGTGCAGATTTCAGCGATCCGCCGGGCGCTGGCGCGGGTGCCGGGCGGCGATGGCTGGATCGAGACGCTGGCCCGGCGTGGCTACCGGTTCGTCGGTCCGGTGGTGACGATCGCCGACCCGCGCGCGCCCACGGCAGCGCTCGACCGCACACGCACCAATCTGCCGCAGCTGCTGACCTCGTTCGTTGGGCGCGAACGAGAGTTGGCCGAAATCAAGCAACGACTTCCGAGCACGCGCATGCTCACGCTTACCGGCAGCGGCGGCATCGGCAAGACCCGGCTGGTGCTGCAAGCGGCCGCTGAAGTACGCGAGGCGTATCGCGACGGCGTCTGGTTCGTCGACCTTTCCCCGTTGGTCGATCCCACGCTGGTGCCCAGCGTAGTGGCACAGGTACTAAGGGTGAAGGAGGCTGGCGATAAACCCCTGATCGAGTCGCTGAGCGAACGCCTCCGAAAGCAAGAGCTATTGCTGATCCTCGACAACTGCGAGCAGGTGCTGGCGGCGGTGGCCGACCTTGCCGAGGCCCTGTTGGGTGCGACGGCCAAGGTCACCCTCGTCGCGACCAGTCGCGAGCCGCTCCACGTGGGCGGCGAGCAAGTCTATCCGGTGGCCGCATTGCCGGTGCCGGGCCGGACGGCCGACGCCAAGGGCATCGCGCGTTCCGACGCCGTGCAGTTGTTCGTCGAGCGAGCTAGAGCGCATCGGCCGAGCTTCGACCTGGAGGGGCCACGCGCCCGCGCGGTGGCCGATATCTGCGTGCGCCTGGACGGCATCCCGTTAGCGCTGGAACTGGCGGCGGCGCGGGTCGCGGTATTGCCGGTCGAGCAGATCGAACGTTTGCTCGACCAGCGCTTCCGGCTGTTGACCAGCGGCAGCGGCAGCGATGTGCCGCGGCATCAGACGCTGCGGGCCATGCTCGACTGGAGCTACGACCTGCTCAATGAGAAGGAGCGGCTGCTGTTGGCGCGCTTCTCGGTGTTCGCCGGCGGTTTCACGCTGGCGGCGGCGGAAGTCGTCGCGGTCGGGGACCCTATCGCCAAGGACGACGTCGTCTATCTGCTGATCGCCCTGGTCGAGCAGTCGCTGGTGGTTGCCGATGAGGACGGTGACCGCTATCGGATGCTGGAGACGGTGCGCGAATATGCGCGCGAGAAACTCAATGTGAGTGGTGGCGCCGAGTCAGTGCGAAATCGGCACCGCGACTTCTTCCTGATGCTGGCGGAGGAGGCGGAACCGAAGATGATGGGTGCGGAGCAGGCCGCGTGGCTGCAGCGCCTGGAAAATGAGCACGAGAACCTGCGGGCGGCGCTCGACTGGAGCCTCATGCAGGCGGAGTCGTCGGGGGGATTGCGGCTTTGTGGGGCGCTGGCACGATTCTGGCACGTCCGGGGACATTTCTCGGAAGGCCGGGAGTGTTGTGCGCGGGTCTTGAACAACCCAGGAGCAAAGGAACGAACCGTGGAGCGCGCAAAAGTGCTCAATTCTGCAGGCGGGCTGGCGCATTTGCAGGGCGACTATCCTGCGGCCCGAAGGTGGTACGAGGAGCGCCTTTCGATAGCACGGGAACTGGAAAACAAGACGGGCATCGCCGCCGCGCTCACCAACCTTGGGTCTGTGGTCAGGGCGCAGGGCGATATTCCCATCGCCCGGGCGATGTACGAGGAAGCCTTGTCATTTAGGCAGGAGCTGGGAGACCGGGCGCTCATTGCCGGCTTGCTCAACAACCTGGGGACCCTCGTCCGCGAAATGGGCGACACTTCCGGCGCCCGGGCGATGTACGAGGAGAGCCTGGCGATCAAGCGGGAACTGGGAGACAAACAGGGGATTGCCAATACGCTGAACAACTTAGGACTCGCGGCCTCGGAGGAGAGCGAACCGGCCTTGGCCTGTGCGTTGTACGAAGAGAGTCTGGCGATCAAGCGGGAACTTGGCGACAGGCGCGGAATTGCCAATTCCCTGAACAATTTGGCGGGGGAGGCCCTGCGGCAGGGCGAGCTTGCCTCTGCCCGGACGCTGGACAAAGAAAGCCTGGCAATCAGCCGAGAGCTCGAGTTCCGACGAGGTATTGCCAACTCGCTCGAAGGGTTGGCAGATGCAAGCGCTGCATTCGGCGACTCGCTGCGCGCCGCAACCATCTGGGGCGCGGCGGAGCGACTGCGGACGGAGGTCGGCGCGCCGTTGCCGCCACTCGAGCGCCTGCGCTATGACCGGCGGGTAGCCGCGGCGCGCGCGCGCCTTGCAGATGACGCAGCCTTCGACTGCGCTTGGCACGAAGGGCGCGCACTGACGGTCGAGCAAGCGATAGAGCTCGCGCTGAAGGAATCAAATGAGCGGGGGTGACGAACTGTCCTGCCGGAATTAGACCTGACGGACACTGTCCGCACAGATTGAACCGTTAACAAACCGCAAAGCGGTCGCCTCTTCGTGGGTCATGGGTGGGCGCTATCGGACCCAATGCTGTCAGACGACAGTCCAGATTGCTCGCTCGAAAGCAGCCGTTCGCCGAATCAATGCGACTGCGTTGCCAGCCAGATTCCCTCCGTCAGTCACGCCGGTAAATCGTTTTTCCCCCCTTGATAGTCTCGACGACTTTGATGTCGCGGATCTGGTCGACCGGCGTCTTCATCGGATCGGCGGTGATGACGACGAAATCGGCCAGCTTGCCCGAAGCGATGGACCCGCGACGGGACTCTTCACGATACTCCCAGGCCGGGTTGATCGTCAGCGCCTGAAGACCGCGATAGGCGTCGATACGCTGATCAGGACCGAGTACGTATCCTGAGCGCGTGGTGCGCGCCATCGAACTCCACAGCATGAAGAACGGATTGAGCGGCGTCACGTTGAAGTCGGTATGGTTGGTGGCCTTCAAACCCGCGTCCATTGCCGCCGCCATCGGGCTGATAAACGCCGCCGGTGTCTCGCCAAGGTTCTTGCGATGCACATCGCCCCAGAAATAGGTGTGATTGGTGAAGTAGGACGGCGTCAGTCCAAGCGTGACGTACCGGGTCAGGTCGTTCGGGTGCTGCATCTGAGAGTGAATGACGATCGTGCGATTGTCGTCGCCGGCCTTGAGGCCAGCTGCTTCCGCGGATTTGATGACCTGCTGGATCGTGGCGTCACCGTTGGCGTGAACGAAGATCTGCAGTCCCGCCTTGTGCGCCGTGTCGATGAGCTTGGCAAAGTCGTCGTATGAGAGCGTGCTGTTGCCGCGCCAGTTCTTCTGGCCCTGGGGCCCGCCCGTGAGCAGTGGTTCGAGATAGGCAGCGGTCTTGCCTTGGACGGAACCATCCTGCGTGATCTTGATCCCTTCGAATTTCAGGTGGTTGTTCCACTGGCCAAACGGAAACTCGGGCTTGTTCAGCCACTGGTCCATTTCGGAGAAGCCCGGAAGCGACACAATGTCGATGAACAGACGATTCTGCGCGGCCGCCTTCTGCAACAGGCGCATGTCCTTGGCGTGCGTGTAACCCTCGTTGGCGAGCGTGAAACCGTTTTCGGCATACATCATCTGCCCTGGTTTCATGAGGTCGAGCATCTCGGCCTCTTCCGGTTGTGGCAGCTTGGCGTAAACGGGAAGGAAAGCCGTTTCCATCACCAAGCCTTCCGGGTCCTTGCCGTCAGGGCCGCGGGCGATAATCCCGCCTTCGGGCGTCGGTGTGGCGCGCGTGATGCCGGCCCATTCGAGCGCCTTGGAGTTGAACACGGCGCCGTGCAATGAGACATGCAGGACCATGACTTTGTGATTGGGGAAGGCGGCATCAAGATCGCCCTTCGTCAGCTTGCCGCCCTTCACCAGAGAGTCGTCAAAGCCCCACGCCTGGATCCAGCCGCCCTCGGGGACTTTGGCCTTGGTCTGCCATTCCTTCAGCGCGGCAACGATCTGCGGCACCGAATCGCCGGCGCCGACGGGCGATGGCGAGACATTGACCTGCTGCGTGAGCGTCGGGGCGTTGATGAAATGGCTGTGGGCATCGACGAATCCAGGCAGCATCGTCATTCCGCCGAGATCCTTGACGGCGGTGTTGGCCGACTTCCGACTCATCGCTTCGGCGTCTGAACCGGCGAAGGCGATCTTCCCGTCCGCGACCACCACGGCGTCGACATACACGGGCTTGTCGCCTTCCATCGAAAGGATAGGCCCTCCGTGGATGATGAGATCGACCGACGGCGCGCTTGCACCGGCCACGGCAGGGGTGGCAGTAGTTGCCACAGTTTCGGGTTTTCGATCGCAGCCTGCGACGACGAAGGCAATGCAGGCAAACGCAGCAAACATCCTGGCTTGTTGAGTCATCATCTGAGGTTCCATGTTTGTTTGGGGCAACGGATCTGCTGCGCAAGGCAGGCGCCAATACTAGCCCGACTTTCGCGCGATTCGCTACCGTGCTCCGCAACAAGACGCTTCACCGTTGCATCGTCTGTACATTCAAAGCACAGGTTCGGTTGTACTGAAGCCGCCTTTCGCCAATGCCGGCTTGTGGCCGACTGCCGCCGGTATCTCACTGTTCTTGAATGGCTGCTCTTATTCAGGGCCGCGCAGTAGGCCGCAATCATGGTCGGAGAAGAGCTCAACTCCGTCCGCATCCAATCGCCGGCAATGCAGACCAGCGCTGACACTGTCTGTTTGGTCAGAACGCAGTTTCGACAGATGAATGCAGCCACTGCGCGAACTCCGCCACGACAAGGACCGGCAACCTGGGCACGCACCAATCGACACGTTAACTACAATTTGGCGTAGGCCTTGTCGTCGAAACCGATGAGCTTCGGACCCGGATTCTCGAGCACCGGCCGCTTGATCGCGCTGGGCTTTTCCAGCATCAACGCAATTGCGCTCTTTTCATTCTTGACGCGCTCCTGCGATTCCGGAGGCAGCAAGCGCCACGTGGTGCCGCGACGATTCAGCACCTGTTCCCAGCCGAATTTCGCGCACCAGCGCTCGAGCTGCTCGCGTGTGGGCGGAGTCTTCTTGAAGTCGACGAATTCGTACCGCTTGCCGTGCGCGTCCAGCCACGACCGCGCTGTTTTCACCGTATTGCAGTTGACGATGCCGTAGAGTTTCATCGCGCCTCCTGCCTTGCTCCAACCCGGAGCGACCAGTATAAAGGCGGTTGCGCATTCAATCTCCTGCCACCCGTCCCATGAACGATTCCGCACTGCCGCCCCACGTCGATCTCACGGCGCGCGCTGCCGTGCGCGCGCTGGTCGCGTCCGAGATCCGAGAAGTCGCGAACGCGGGCATGGGCGATCCCGATATCCTCCCATTCTGGTTCGGCGAGCCGGACGAAGTCACGCCGGCGTACATTCGCGAGGCCGCGGTGGCGTCGCTCGACGCGGGGGAAACGTTCTACAACCCGAATTTCGGCATCCCCGAATTGCGCGCGGCGATCGCGTCCTACGTGTCGCGGCTGCACCAGCCGGTGACTGCGGACAATATCGCCGTCACCGCCTCGGGCATGTCGGCGTTGATGCTTACGGTCGAGGCGCTGGTCGGCCCCGGTGATCGCGTCGTATGCGTGACGCCGCTGTGGCCCAACCTCACCGAAATCCCGAAGATTCTCGGCGCCGAGGTCGTGCGCCAGCCGTTGCGCTTCGAATCCGCCGGCTGGACGCTCGATGTCGACCAGCTGATCGCGAAGCTCACGCCCGGCACGCGTGCGCTGATGATCAACTCGCCGAACAATCCGACCGGATGGACACTCGACGGCGCGAGCCAGAAGCTCATCCTCGACCATTGCCGCCGGTACGGCATCTGGATCGTTGCCGACGACGTCTACGAGCGGCTGTGCTACACCGGCGACCGCGTCGCGCCATCGTTCCTCGACCTCGCCGCGCCCGACGATCGCGTGGTCAGCACCAACAGCTTCTCCAAGGCCTGGCTGATGACAGGCTGGCGGCTGGGCTGGATCGTCGCGCCGCCGGCGCTGATGCCAGACTTGGGCAAGCTGATCGAATACAACACCTCGTGCTCGCCGGTATTCGTACAACGCGCCGGCGTGGTCGCCATCAATGACGGGGAGCCGACGGTCGCGCACACCCTCCACCGCTATCGTCGCGCCCGCAGTTACCTGGTCGACGCGCTTGGCAGCCTGCCGGGCGTGCAGGCGGCCCTGCCGGCAGGAGCCATGTACGTGTTTTTCCGCGTCGCGGGCGCCGGCAACAGCCTCCAGTTCTGCAAGCAACTGGTGCGGGAAGCCCGCCTCGGCCTGGCACCCGGCAGCGCGTTCGGACCCGAAGGCGAAGGATTCGTGCGCTGGTGCTTCGCCGCCAGCGAGGAGCGCCTCGCCGACGGCGTCGAGCGGCTGCGGTCCTTCCTGCGTCGCTGACGCGAATCTGCCCGCAAGCTGCGCCATGCTTGCGCCACAATTGTTCAGCGTTGCGCCAGCGCGCACGCTCGTATTTGCCGCTCTGCGCGGACCTAAATGCAAGTTGTGGAAGTGGCGCCATTCGTACCCAGGGGAACACGCATGACGATGGGAATCCAACCGCGAGTTCGCCGCTGGATCGGTGCGCTCGCCACACTATGTTCTTGCGCGCTCTCCGCGCAGCCGGTCGAGTTCTTCTCGCCTCAAGGCGAGGTCAAAGGCGTGCGCCAGGTCGCCGCACGCTTCGCGGCGGCGATGGTTCCGTTCGGCGACCCGCGCGAACTCGACCCCTTCGACATCAGTTGCATTGAAAAGGGCAAGGGCCGTTGGGCCGACATGAAGAACTGGGCGTACGACTTCGACCGCGACCTGCCCGCGGGCGTGCGTTGCAGCTTCACGCTCAAAACCGGCGTCGTCGCGCTCGACGGCAAGCCGCTCGACGCGGGCCAGCGCTTCGAATTCTCGACCGGCGGTCCGGCGATCGTGAAAAGCCTCCCCTACGAAGGCGCACGCATCGACGAGCAGCAGGTGTTCATCCTCGGGCTCGACGCGCCCGCGAAGCCCGAGACCATTCTCGCGCACGCGCACTGCGTCGCGGCAGGCATCAATGAGCAGATCGGCGTGCGCCCGGTCGGCGGTGACGAGCGCAAGGCGATTCTCGACAACCGCAAGTCCTTCGCCGGGAGCTATCTTCGGTTGATGCTGCTCGATCCCGAGCAGGGACGCGCCCGCAGTTTTCTGTTCGGACTGCCCGCGACCGGCAGCGACGAAGAAAAATTCCTGCGCCTGCGCGACGCACCGGATTCGCCGCTGGTGACCATCGCCTGCGCGCGCACGCTGCCGGCCAATGCAGAGGTCAAACTGGTCTGGGGCAAGGGCGTCGCCTCGACGACGGGCGTGACGACCAGCGCCGACCAGGTGCTCGCGTTTCGCGTGCGTCCGGCGTTTCGCGCGACTTTTTCGTGCTCCCGCGTCAACAAGGACGCGCACTGCATCCCGATCCAGGCGCTCACGCTGTCGTTTACCGCGCCGGTCGCGCGAACCGATGCGAGCCGGATGCGCCTGGTCGATAGCGCGGGCAAGACCTACTCGGCTCGTCTTGCTCCGCGACAGGACGGCGACACGGTGGATGGCGTCACTTTCGGGCCCGGCCTGCCGGAGCAGCAGTCTTTCAGGCTGGAGATTCCGGCCGGACTCAAGGACGACGCCGGCCGGCCGCTGGAGAATGCACGCAACTTTCCGCTGGCAGTGCGCACCGACGAGTATCCGCCTCTGGTCAAGTTTCCGGCGACCTTCGGCGTGCTCGAAGCGAAATTGCCGCGCGGTGAAACGACGCTGCTGCCGGTGACCGTGCGCAATGTCGAGTCGACGCTTTCCGGCAGCCTTGCCGACGGCGCGACGCTGGCCGCAGCGCGCAAGGATGCGAAGGCGCCAATTCCGGGACAGATCGCCAGCGTCAACACCGCCGACGATCTCGCCATGCTCGATTGGCTGCGACGCCTGGAGCAGGCCGACAAGATCGTGCGCGAATACGACGACAAGCGCGAGCGCTGGATCACCAAGCGCTACGGCGCGGCGTATTCCGCCTTCGGCGCCAAGGACCCGCGCACTTCGATCTCGGTGCCGAAGCCGCTCGGCGCGCGCGCCTTCGAAGTCGTCGGCATCCCGCTGGAGAAGCCGGGCTTCTATGTCGTCGAACTGGCGAGCCCGAAGCTCGGCGCGGCATTGCTCGCGCAGGACAAGCCGTACTACGCGCGTACCAGCGCGGTCGTCACCAATCTCGGCGTGCATTTCAAGCTCGGCCGCGAGTCCTCGCTGGTGTGGGTGACGCGGCTCAACGACGCTGCCCCCGTGGGCAACGCCCGCATCAGCGTGCGCGACTGCTTTGGCAAGCTGCACTGGCAGGGGCGCACCGGCGCGGACGGCATCGCGCGCATCGCGCGGGAATTGCCGCGCGACGATTTCGATTGTCACTCGGAATACGCCGGCTACTACATCGTCGCGCGCACCGACAAAGACATGGCGTTCTCGTTCTCCGCCTGGGGCGAAGGGATCAGCCCCTGGCGCTTCAACGTCCCCACCGGCAAATACGAGGGGCCCTACATCGCGCACGCGGTTCTCGACCGCTCGCTGCTGCGCGCGGGCGACACGCTGTCGATGAAGCTGTTCGTGCGGCGGCAGACCGGCGACGGATTCGCGCTGCCGGAGCGCGCGGCGCTCGAGAATCGCGTGATCCTCCGCCACCTCGGCACCGATCGCGAGTATGAAGTTCCCATGACCTGGAACGGAGCGGCGCATGGCGAAGCCGTGTTCGCAATCCCGAAGGACGCCGCACTGGGCACCTATCAGATCGTCATGCGGGACACGCTGGCGGAGCGTCGCGGACGCAGCGAGCGCGTCGCCGGCACGTTTCGCGTCGAGCAGTTCCGCGTGCCGTTGATGCGCGCGCGCATCCAGGCGGTCGGGGCGCCGCTGGTCAATCCGGGTGAGGTCAAGGTCGACCTGCAAGTCAGCTACCTGTCGGGCGGCGGCGCCGGCGGACTGCCCGTTCGCCTGCGCACGCAAATCGAGTCCAGGAGCGTGTCGTTTCCGGATTACGACGACTACGCGTTCGCGAAAGGCAACGTGCAGGAGGGGCGCGAGGAGCGTGGCGACTCGTTCGCAAGCGCGGGCAATTACGACTTCGTCGACCCGGATTACGCCGACGAGGAGGCGGAGCGCGACCCTTCCACGACCGCGCGCAACGGCGTCGCCGATCTGCCGCTGACACTCGACGCCTCGGGCGGAATACGCGCAACTATCGGCAACGTCGCTCGCAGCGAAAGCGCGCGCGACCTGGTCGCCGAGATGGAGTACCGCGATCCCAACGGCGAGACGCTGACCGCGGCGACGCGCATCGCTTTGTGGCCGTCGGCACTCGTGCTCGGCATCAAGCCCGACGGCTGGGCCGCGTCGAAAGATCGCCTCAAGTTCACGGTGGTCGCGCTCGACCTGCGCGGGCAGCCGGTCGCGGGCGTGGCGATCAAGGCCGATGCGTTCAAGCGCGAAGTCTATTCGCACCGGCGGCGGCTCATCGGCGGCTTTTACGCCTTCGACCAGGGCAGCGACACCCGCCGCATCGGCGAGCTGTGCGCAGGCGTCACCGATTCGCGCGGATTGCTGATCTGCGAGGCCCCCTCCCCTGCCACCGGCAACCTGATCCTGCGCGCCAGCGCCGTCGACGGACAGGGTGCGCTCGCCGTCACGCGCGCCGACGCGTGGGTCGCGAGCGGCGACGACGACTGGTTCGGCGGCTCGGACAACGACCGCATCGATCTCTTGCCCGAGAAGAAGCGCTACGAGCCGGGCGACCTTGCACGCCTCCAACTGCGCACACCGTTCAAGGAAGCAACGGTCCTAGTGACCGTCGAGCGCGAGGGCGTGCTCGACGCGTTCGTACGTACCGTCAGGCGCGGCGAACCGACGATCGAAGTGCCGGTCAAGCCGGAATACTCTCCCAACGTATTCGTCTCGGCGTTCGCCGTGCGCGGGCGCATCGGCGGCATCGCGCCGACGGCGCTGATCGACCTGGCGAAGCCCGCGTACAAGATGGGGCTGGCCGAGATTCGCGTCGGCTGGTCGGCGCACGAACTGGCGGTGAAGGTCGCACCGGAACAGGCCACGTACAAGGTGCGCGACAAGGCGCGCGTGTCGATCGAAGTGCGCCGCCCGGACGGCAGCGCCCCGCCCAAGGGCGCGGAAGTCGCGCTTGCTGCCGTCGACGAAGGGCTGCTCGAATTGCTGCCCAACGATTCGTGGAAACTGCTCGATGCCATGATGACGCGCCGCGGCGAGGAGGTGGGCACGTCGACCGCGCAGATGCAGGTCATCGGCAAGCGTCACTTCGGCCGCAAGGCCATCGCCACCGGTGGCGGCGGCGGTCGTGGTTCGTCGCGCGAACTGTTCGATACGCTGCTGCTGTGGAAAGCGCGCGTGCTACTCGACGATGCGGGCAACGCCACGGTAGAGATTCCGCTCAACGACTCGTTGACCAGCTTCCGCATCGTCGCCGTGGCGAGCAGCGGCGCGCAGTTCTTCGGCACTGGCAGCGCGTCGATCCGCTCGACGCAGGATTTGATGCTGTTGTCGGGTCTGCCGTCGCTGGTGCGCGAAGGCGATCGCTTTCGCGCCATCGTTACGGTGCGCAATGCCTCCGGGCGCCGGCTCGCCGTCAACGTCGACGCCTCCGCCACACCAGGCGTCGGTGCGCTGGCGCCGCAACAGCTCGACCTCGCACCCGGTGAAGCCCGTGAAATCGCGTGGACCGCTGCGGTTCCGGTCGGCGCGACGCGACTCGACTGGCAGATCGCCGCGTCCACCGGCGAAGCAGGCGGGGCGTCCGCGCGCGACGTCATGAAGGTTACGCAGAACGTCATCGCCGCGGTGCCGGAACGCACCTATCAGGCGACCATACTTCAGCTCGCCGAGCCGCAGGCGATCACCGTGCAACGACCGGTCGACTCGATTCCGGGCCGCGGCGGCATCGACGTGCGCATGCAGGCCAAGCTGGGCGGCGACCTGCCCGGCGTACGCGAGTTCTTCAGTTTCTATCGCTACTCCTGCCTCGAGCAGCGCGCATCGATCGCGATCGGCCTGGGCAATGTCGCGGAATGGAACCGCGTGATGGCCGGCATCAGCGACTACTTGGATCGCGACGGGCTGCTGAAATTCTGGCCGTTCCTGCGCGACGGTGACGACGCGCTCACCGCTTACATCGTGTCCGCCGGAGACGAGGCCGGCTGGGAGATCCCGGAAGCCGCGAAAAAGCGCATCGAGCAGGCGCTGATCGGCTTCGTCGAGGGCCGCGTCACACGCTATGGCGCGCTGCCGACAGCGGACCTGTCGATTCGCAAGTTGGCCGCGCTCGAAGCGCTGTCGCGCAGCAAGAGTGCGTTCAACGCCAAATGGCTCGACAGCATCGCCATCGCGCCGAACCTGTGGCCGACATCGGCGGTGATCGACTGGTACCTGATTCTGAAACGGCAGGCGAAGCTGCCCAAGCGCGACGAGCACATGCGCGAAGCCGAGCAGATCCTGCGCTCGCGCCTGAACTTCCAGGGCACCACGATGGGCTTCTCCACCGAGAAGACCGACGCGCTGTGGTGGCTGATGATCTCCGCGGATTCAAACGCGAACAAGCTGCTGATCGCATTGCTCGACGTGCCGGCGTGGCGCGAGGACGTGCCGCGGATGGTGACGGGCAGCCTGTTCCGCATGCAACGCGGCCACTGGAACACGACCGTTGCCAATGCATGGGGCGTGCTGGCGATGAACAAGTTCTCGGAGCAGTTCGAGAAGACTCCGGTGAACGGAACCGCGTCGGCCACGCTCGCCGGCGCGCGCTTCGAGCACGCGTGGAAGCCGGACGACGGCACCAAGCCGTTCCGCGAACGCCTGCCGTGGCCCGCGCAACCCGAGGCGCTGAAGCTGACGCAGGACGGCGACGGCAAGCCATGGGTGACGCTGTCGAGCATCGCCGCGATTCCGCTGAAGTCGCCGCTGTCGAGCGGATACAAGGTGACCAAGAGCGTGGCGCCGGTGCAGCAGAAGACACCGGGACAATGGTCGCGCGGCGACGTTGCCCGCGTCCACCTGGAAGTCGAAGCGCAGGCCGACATGACCTGGGTCGTCGTCGACGATCCCATACCCGCGGGCAGCACCGCGCTCGGCAGCGGCCTCGGCGGCGATTCCACGCTGGCGCGCGCCGGCGAACGGCGCGTCGGCACGGTATGGCCCGCCTACGAGGAGCGCACTTTCGCCGCGTTCCACGCGTACTACCGCTACGTGCCAAAGGGGCGTTTCATCGTCGAGTACACCGTGCGGCTCAACAACCCGGGTGAATTCAATCTCCCGGCGACGCGCGTCGAAGCGATGTACGCGCCCGAGATGTTCGGTGAGTTGCCGAATGCGGACTGGCGGGTTGTGCCATGAACCACATAGGATCGTCATTCCCGCGCAAGCGGGAATCCATTTTCACATCCCAAGCAGAACCTCGACGTCAAAATGGGTCCCCGCTTTCGCGGGGACGACGACCTGGAATTGACGCAACACTCTCGCGAAGACTCTGCGCGCTGATTGGCGCAGCGATCACGTGGGTAGTGTACGCGCCCAACTCTCACGCGGCAGCGCCGGTCATCCCAAGCTTCACCGAGGTGCGTACCGCATTCGCGACCTCCGAAGCGCAATTGCTCGACCGCGACGGCGTAGTGCTTGCGACGCAGCGCACGGACCCCCGGTTCAGGCGACTCGACTGGATCGCGCTGCCCGACATTTCTCCTGCGGTTGCCACGATCCTGGTTGCCGCCGAAGACCGTCGCTTCTACCAGCATGCCGGTGTCGACTGGCCAGGCTTCGCGAGCGCGGCATGGGACAGCCTGCGGCGCACGCTCGACGGTCGCGGTCCGCGCGGCGCATCGACGCTGACCATGCAGCTGGCCGGCCTGCTCGACCCCGCGCTCGCCATCGCCGGCAATGCGCGCAGCCTCGGCCAGAAGTGGGACCAGGCACAGGCCGCGCTGACGCTCGAACGCACCTGGACCAAGCCGCAGATCATCGAGGCCTACCTCAACCTCACCTCGTATCGCGGCGAGCTGACCGGCATCGACGCCGCAGCGCGCGGCCTGTTCGGCAAGACGCCTGCAGGCGTCGACGCGCGCGAAGCGGCCATACTCGTCGCGTTGCAGCGCGGGCCGAATGCAACCGCCGCCACCGTGGCGCAACGCGCCTGCGCCGTTGCCGCGGTCGCCACGCCCGCGCTTGCATGTGAAGACGTGCGCGCCACGGCGATGGTCGCGCTCGCCGGCGCCTATCGCTCGACACAACGCGAAAATCTCGCGCCGCATCTGGCGGCGAGACTGCTGAAGGAGCCTGGTGTACGCGTTGCGACGACGCTCGATGCGGACCTCCAACGCTACGCCGTCGACGCGCTGCGCGACCATCTCGCCGAACTCGCCGAACGCGCGGTCGGCGATGGCGCCATCGTCGTACTCGACAACGTCACCGGCGACGTGCTCGCGTGGGTCGGCAGCAGCGGTTCGCTCTCGGCCGCCGGGCAGGTCGACGGCGTGCTGGCGCCGCGCCAGGCCGGATCCACGCTCAAGCCCTTTCTTTACGGACTCGCCATCGATTCCCGCGTGTTCACCGCCGCATCGCTGGTCGATGACAGCCCGGTCGCGATCGCCACCGAGCGCGGCGCCTACGTCCCGCAAAACTACGATCGAAGCTTCCGCGGGACCGTGAGTGCGCGCACGGCGCTCGCCAGTTCGCTCAATGTGCCCGCGGTGCGCACGGTGGAAACGGTCGGCGTCGATCGCTTCTACGACACACTGCGTCGGCTGGGCCTGGATTCGCTCACGGAGCCCGCAGATTTCTATGGCGCGTCGCTGGCGCTCGGCGGCGCCGACGTGACCTTGCTGGCGCTCACCAACGCCTATCGCACGCTGGCCAACGGCGGGCAATGGAGCGCGGCGCATGTCGTCGCGAAGGATGTTGATTCGGCCACGCGCCGCGTGTTCGGGCGAGACAGCGCATTCGTCATCGGCGACATCCTGTCCGATCGCGGCGCACGCGCGACCAGTTTCGGTCTGGAGAATGCTCTTGCGACCCGCGTGTGGAGCGCGGTGAAGACCGGCACGAGCAAGGACATGCGCGACAACTGGTGTATCGGATTCACGTCGCGCTACACCGTCGGCGTGTGGGTCGGCAATTTTTCCGGCGCACCGATGCGCGACGTCTCGGGCGTGACCGGTGCCGCGCCGATCTGGCGTGACATCGTGCATCGCCTGCATGCCCGCGAGCCATCGCTGCCGCCGCGCGCGCCGCCAGGGGTTGTGCGACAAGTCGTGGCCTTCGACCCGCCGGTCGAAGCCGAGCGCAGCGAATGGTTCCTGCGCGGGACCGAGACGGCGTCGATGCGCGGTAACGTCGGACAGGGGATCGCGGCCAGCGCGACGCCAACGATTCGCTATCCGACGGCGGACACAGTCATCGCGCTGGATCCCGATATTCCGACCGATCAGGAGCGCGTCGTCTTTTCCGCGTCGCCTGCGGTTCAAGGCCTGCGCTGGCGCATCGACGACGTCGTCATGATCGCGGAGCGCGGACGGGCGGACTGGAAGCCTGTTGCCGGGCAACACTTGCTGGTGCTGGAAGACGCCGAAGGAAAACCATTGTCGGCGGTCAAATTCGAAGTGCGCGGAGATGTTGGAAAACAGGAAGGTCTACCGAAGTAAGGTCGCTTCCCCGCGATGTTGTCGTGATGTACGATTGCATCAACCCGAAGCTACCTCTCTCGGTTCCTTGTTCCCAACCCTGGCTTCGATAAGTCGTTGAAGCACCGCGCAGTTCCCATCGGCGCGTGCGCAACACGACCAGCGCGCAGCAAGCATTTTCCATGAATTCGTGTCCCGAAAGGATCCATCGATGAAATCGTATACAGCGACGTTCGCCCTTTTAGTGTGTCTCGCCTCACCGCCGGTGGCCGCACAGATATTTTCCTGGGATCCGCTGAAGGATGTCGAAAACGCTTTGCCCGCCGGTGCGCCGAACGAACCCAGAATCATCCAGGCGAGACAGCAGGTGCGGGAAATGGCACAGGACGCACTGTCATCGCTCTATGAAATCGCACCCGGCACGAAGCGCGCCATCGAAAGGTCGGCTGGTTATGCGGTGTTCAGCACCTTCGGCCTCAAGCTTTTCTTCGCTGGAGGCACCACGGGCAAGGGCATCGTCGTCAACCGGCGTACCGAGCGTCAGACCTTCATGAAGATGATTCAGGTGCAGGGAGGGCTGGGATTCGGTGTCAATCAGAATCGCCTGATCTTCGTGTTTACCAATGAGCAGGCGCTGCGCAACTTCATCGATCAGGGCTGGGAATTCGGCGGTCAGGCCAACCTCTCCGCGATGGTCGGGGGCCAGGGCGGAATGTTCAGTGGCGCCGCCGCAGTGTCGCCAGGCGTTTATCTTTACCAGCTGACGAATACAGGACTCTCCGCCTCGATCACCGTGTCCGGCACGAAGTACTTCAAGGACCCCGACATGAATTGATGTACCGACGTTACCAACTCTCGATGGCAGAGCCACATCACGCTGACGGCCCCCTGCCCGCTGGCGCGGTGACGTTCCTGTTCACCGACATCGAGGGCAGCACTCGCCTGTGGGAGCGGGAGCCCGAGCGCATGAAGCCGGCGCTGGCCGCGCACGACACACTGACGCGCCGCGCCGTCGAGAGTCACGCTGGAACGGTCGTGAAGATGACCGGCGACGGCGTCCATGCCGCCTTCGAAAGCGCGCTTGACGCGCTCGCCGCGATCGTGGAGCTGCAGCAGGTGCTCGCCGATCCGGATGCTACTCACGGTATTCAACTTCGCGTGCGTTGCGGATTGCACACGGGGATGGTCGAGCGCCGCGACAACGACTTCTTCGGTACGCCGGTGAATCGCGCTGCACGCATCATGACCGCCGCGCATGGCGGGCAGGTGTTGCTGTCTCAGGCCGTGGTTGACGTCGTGGGGGACAAGCTTCCGGCGGCGGTATCGTTGCGCGACCTGGGGAAGGTCCGGCTGAAGGATCTCTCGACACCCGAGCACGTGTATCAAGTCGTGCACCCGCAATTGCGGCAGCAGTTTCCGGCGCTTCGCTCGCTGGAAGCTACGCCGAACAATCTGCCACAGCAGGCCACGACCTTCGTCGGGCGCGACAAGGAACTCGCGGAATTGAGGCGGCTGCAAGCCGGGACGCGTCTGCTGACCCTCACCGGCTCGGGTGGCTGTGGCAAGACGCGCCTGAGCCTGCAACTGGCTGCCGACAGCCTCGAGCGCTACCCAGACGGCGCCTGGCTCGTCGAGCTCGCGCCGCTCGCGGACCCTGGTCTGGTGCCGCAGACGGTGGCGACGGAACTGGGCCTGAAGGAAGTGCCGGGCGAGCCAATGAGCCTGACCCTCGCCGAGCATCTCAAGGACAAACGGTTGCTGCTGCTGCTCGACAATTGCGAGCACTTGCTCGATGGCTGCGCGCAGCTGGCGAGCGCGATTCTGCGCAAGTGCTCGCAAGTGTCGATACTCGCAAGCAGCCGGGAGGTGCTCGGCATGGGTGGCGAGCAGTCATTCCGGGTGCCGTCGCTGTCGATGCCAGACGTGGATCCAGCGCATACGCCGGGCTCCGTCGCACTCTTCGACGCCGTGCAGCTATTCATCGATCGGGCGCAGCTCGTGCGTCCGGAATTCGAGATCAATCAACAGAATGCGGCCACGCTTGCTTCCATCTGTTCTCGGCTGGACGGGATTCCGCTCGCCATCGAGCTGGCCGCGGCAAGAGTGCGGTCAATGACCCTCGAAGAAATCAATCGACGGCTCGACCAGCGATTCAGCCTGCTGACTGGAGGGCCGCGTACGGCGTTGCCGCGCCAGCAAACGCTGCGCTCACTGATCGACTGGAGCTATGACCTTCTGAACGGGACCGAGCAGGCGCTGTTTTGCCGACTGGCCGTGTTCTCGGGCGGATGGACCCTGGAAGCGGCGGAGCAGGTTTGCAGTGGCGATAGCGTCGATATCGTCGATGCGACCTCGGTGCTCGACCTGCTCACTTCGCTCACCGACAAAAGCCTGGTGCTGGCCGAAGAGCGCAGCGGCACGACCCGCTATCGGCTACTTGAGACAGTGCGGCAGTATGCGCGCGATCGGTTGCTGGACGGTGGCGACATAGGCACATGGCGCGACCGCCATCTGGCGTACTTCCTCGCCATTGCCAAAGCGGCCGAGCCGCACCTCACGAGCGCGGATCAGAAAGCCTGGCTCGATCGGCTGGAAACGGAGCACGACAACTTCCGGTCGGCGCTGACGTGGTCGTCCGCAGCGGGAAGCGACTCCGAAAGCGGATTGGCGCTGGGGGGCGCGCTGTTCCAGTTTTGGTTCGTGCGCGGATTTTTTGGCGAAGGATACGGCGTGCTCTCCGGCCTGCTCGCGCGAGAACCCACCAAGCAAGCGGCGGCGACGCGCGCGAAGGCAGCGCACGCGGCAGCAGCGATGGCATGGCGGCAGGGCGACTATCCGGTCGCCTGGAAGCTCCACGAAGAAAGCCTGGACATTCGCCGGGCCTTGGGGGACCGCAACGGCATCGCCGCCTCGCTGAGCAGTCTGGGGGCGCTTGCCTACGACGAGAACGACTACCCCGCCGCTCGGGCGATGTATGAGGAGAGCCTTGCGATCCGGCGTGAGTTGGGCGATCGGTGGGGTATCGCCGTCTCGTTGAACAACCTCGGCAACGTGGCCTCGGACCAGAACGACCATGCGACGGCGCGCGCAAGTTATGAAGCGAGCCTGGCGGTGATGCGAGAGCTGGGGGACCCGCGCGGAATCGCCACCGCGCTGAACAACCTGGGACGGTTGGCCTCCCGCCAGCGAGACTATGCGGCAGCACGCGCATTTCACGAAGAAAGCCTTTCCATCCGGCGGGAACTGGGCGATCGATGGGGCATCGCCTCCTCGCTGAACAACCTCGGCAACGTCGCCTATCGCCAAGGCGACTATGCCGCCGCCCGAACGCTGGACCAGCAGAGCCTGGTGGTGCAACACGCACTGGGCGCTCGCCGCGGCATTGCCTACACGCTGGAATCACTCGCCGTGGTTGCGTACTGCCTCGCCCGCCCTGCCGTGGCCGCCCGCATCTGGGGCGCGGCAGAGCGGCTATGGAACGAGATCGGCTCGAGGCCGGCGCCGTCCGGCCAATCCCGCGATAACGATGTGGAGGAGGCGGCACGAGACGCAACGGCAAATGACGCCGCGCTGAAGCCAGCCTGGGAGGAGGGACGCGCGATGACGCTGCAGCAAGCCGTCGACTACGCGCTGGTGCGGCATGACACGTGATCAGAACGCGTCATGGCTTGTCGCCCCGTCACTCGGTCAACGACCGAAAGATCTCCACGTCGGCTGGGCCGCTCGTCAACCCTTCTTTCTCGCGTCGCTCGCGGTACGCGGCAAGGTGCGGCGCCTTGCGGTGGACCTCGAAGGCCGCGTCGTCCACATACGTTTCGTAGAACAGGAAGAGTTCAGGATCTTTGGTTGAACGGTGAACGCGATAGACCAGGCAACCCGGCTCTGCCTTCCGCACAACGGCAGCCTGTTCCGTCAACAGGGCCGCCAGCGCATCGCCTTTGTCCTTCGCGGCGCGAATTGTTGCAACGACAGTGAGTACATTGGCCATTTGATCAATCTCCATTCGGCGCGGGCGCGCGAGGCAGGCGAAAGCGCGCATTCTACGATACCGTCGGCATGTGTGGAGCCCGGATCTAGCATCCAGGACGTGGTCGTGACCTGGGGTCGGTCAGGAACCGCCATCGAGTCGCATCGCTTGATGAGACGTAGTATCGTCCGCTTGTCACTCGACAACGGCGAGATGATCCAACCATGGATCGGCGAACATTCATCGGCGTGGCCACGGCGGGGCTACTCGTCCTGCCGCTCATGGCGCGCGCCCAGCCAGCGAAGGTCTATCGCATCGGAATTCTCGAAGCGATACCGGCCGCACAGAACGCCGCGAATCTAACCGCCCTGCGCAGTGGATTGCGCGGCCTCGGTTATGTCGAGGGGCAAAACCTGGTCATCGAATATCGATCGGCAGACGGTCGCGCCGAGCGATTCCCCGACCTCGCCGCCGAACTGGTTCGCCTCAAGGTCGATCTGATCGTGACCAGAGGGACTCCGGCAGCGAAAGCGGCCAAGGACGCGACCGGAACCATTCCGGTCATCATGGCGACAATGGGCGACCCGCGAATCATTGTGGCAAGCTTCGCGCGTCCCGGCGGCAATATAACGGGGGTGACCACCTTCAGCACCGAGTTGACCGCGAAACGGATCGAACTACTCAAGGAACTGGTTCCAAATCTCGCGCGCGTTGCATTGCTGCACAACATGGGCAATCCGGCCGCTCCGCCCGAATGGGAGGAGATAAAGACGGCGACCCGCTCGCTGCATCTTCAAGCGGAGCTGCTCGACGTGCGGAACCAGGGCGACCTGGGTCGCGCCTTCGAATCGGCGGTCCGGCAACATGTCGACGCGCTCGTCGTCGGCGCCGACGGACTCACACAAATGCATCAACAAGCAATCGTCGAGTTGGCGGCTCGCAACAGGTTACCCACTGCTTATCCAGCCCGCGAATTCGTTGAGGCCGGCGGGTTGGTCGCCTACGCCGTGAACTATCCCGACCTTTATTTCCAGTTCGCACGGCTGGTCGACAGAATTTTCAAGGGCGCGAAGCCCGGTGAGTTGCCGGTGGAACAGCCGACAAGGTTCGAACTCGTGATCAACCTGAAGACGGCGCAGGCGCTCGGCATCACACTACCGCAGTCGTTACGCCTGCGAGCGGACGAGCTGGTCCGCTGATCCACGTTGCGGCTTGTCATTCGGTAATAGCGGCCACGAAATAATGAAGACGAACGACCCGAGCAAACTGGACCGGATCGTTGCCGACGCGCGCCGCAACGCGGAAACGCGCGAGCAGAGCTACCGGGACCTGGCGCTCAAGATCTACCCGTGGATCTGCGGCCGCTGCGCGCGCGAATTCACCCGCGCCAACCTGCGCGAGCTTACGGTCCATCATCGCGACCACAATCACGACAACAATCCGGCCGACGGCAGCAACTGGGAGCTGCTGTGCTTGTACTGCCACGACAACGAACATCAACGTCAATTGGAAGCAGGCAGCGGCAGCGCATCGCCTGCTCAAACCGGCGCGACGCATTCACCGTTCGCGAACCTCAAGTCGCTGCTGGACAGCAAGAAGCGGTCTTAGCGCCAGTCCGGCGCGAACCGGCAGCGATGCTCAGGTCGCGAGTGCGATCTCAACGCGCTTGTTGCGCTTGCCTTCGCTGCGGATCCTGAGCACACGGATGCCGCCGATTTCCGCGATGTTCCGTACGTGCGTGCCGCCGCAAGGTTGCAAGTCGATGCCCGGAATCTTGAGCAGCCGAACGCGGCCGGCGCCGCGCGGAGGTTGCACGCTCATGGTCTTGACCAGCTCCGGCCGGGCGTCGAGCTCCTCATCGGTGATCCAGACGGTTTCCGTGTCGACGCCGCGCGCGATCAACGCGTTCGTTTCCTCTTCGATTCTCGTCGCGTCGAGCAGGCTCATGTCGATGTCGAAATCGAGCCGCGCCTTCTCCGGCGAGATGTTGCCGCCCGTCACCGGCGCCACCACGACGCACGACATGACGTGCAACGCGGTATGCAGTCGCATCAACGCATAGCGGCGTTGCCAATCGATTTCGAGAGTGAGCGCTTCTCCGATCTGCAGCGGCGGCACGGCGGCGGCGGCGACGTGCATCACGCTGTCGACACCATCACCCTTTCGCGTATCGGCAATCGCAATGCGCTCGCCGCTGGCACGCAGTAGCACGCCCGTGTCGCCCATTTGACCGCCACCCGTGGGATAGAAGATGGTGCGATCGAGCTCGACCCCGCGTTCCTGCACTGCGGTGACCTGTGCCAGCGCGGTCTTCAGATAGGCATCGCTTCGAAACAGCAGTTCAGTGGGCATGGCACTAATTGATTGTCTGTCCACCAGTCTGAATCCACTTAGCAGCGCGTACCTGGACCTGATCCTCAGTTTCATCGCAGAAGTAGTCCGGCTCCATCGCCTGACCATAGGCATGGCCGAATCGATCCGCGAAGGTTCCTACCGTCAGAAACAGCGTGGCGCCATCAGACAAAGGGAAAGCATCATTTGTCGTCGTAAGTCCGCGCGTTGACACACCAAAGCGACAGGTACGGGGCCGACCGACGAACGCTATCAACACTGCCTCGCCGGAGCTCGCCGTGCGCCTACTCGAAAGCAGGGCCACAGGCTTTGCCGCATGGCGCAACGAGTAACCTGTGGTAGTCGTATTCGCGAGTGCAACGTCATCCAGATATGCCCGACCGCCGCGGTAGCTCCAGGTGGCCTGAGGTTGCGTCGGAAACTGGAACGAGCCGAGCGGTCCTTCACCCAGTAATGGTCCCAGACCAGCCAGCATTGGCCACATGTTGCCGCCACCGTTGTCGGTCACGTCGACCATCCAGCCGACCGGGTCTGAGTCATCCAACACCGCGATGAGCTCCTGGAGAAGATCGGCATATCGGGTTACAAGCTGCGGCGAACCGCGAAAGCCCGCGACACGCAAATATGCGATTTGATCGGCCCGCAGAAGTCCGGTAGGTATCGTCGCCTCCCTATCGTATTGCCCGCTGGTAATCGCCGCAGAGCCGCGATCAGGTGTGGCAAAGAAGCTGTGGCCATCCTGCAGCTGCGATAGAGCCCAGCGGATCGCCTCGTATGTTTCAGCGGGCGACGATGCGCCGACCGCACGTCGGGATGCTTCGGCGCGCAATTCGCTCCATTTAATGCTGTCACGATGCAGTGCATTGCCCTCCATGATGTCGAGAGCGCTCGCGAGATAGCTGTTGACCTCAGGTGGCATCATTTGCCTGCTCAAAGACTCGCAACCACCGAAGGCCGTTCGCTGTGTGACCTAACGACATACTAGCAGTACCTCGAAGCGATTGGCCTGTGTCAAGTACCGGGTGCTGCATTGTGAATATTCACGGCCGCCCGACGAATGGGCCGATTCTCTTTACAATTACGGGTCCGGAACCACGCGTTATCGAGAGCATCATGGCCAACCACGGCTATCTGCGTCACCCGACCCTGCATGGCGACACGATCGTATTCGTCAGCGACGACGACCTGTGGCGAGTACCAGTTTCTGGAGGAATCGCTCGGCGGTTGACCGCCGGGCTGTCGGAGCCCTCTACG
Organism: uncultured beta proteobacterium; assembly: GCA_963726915.1. Lineage (GTDB taxonomy): Bacteria > Pseudomonadota > Gammaproteobacteria > Burkholderiales > Casimicrobiaceae > PALSA-1003. The sequence goes on along the minus strand of CAVSEA010000013.1, from coordinate 270,135 downwards.
CCCTGCCTGTCGCCCGACGGGCAGTTGATCGCTTTCACCGGACGCGATGAGCAGCATCCCGAGGTGTACTTGATGTCCGCCGACGGCGGTCCGGCGCGGCGCATGACCTGGCTCGGGCCCGATGTGATCGTGCGCGGATGGACGCCCGAGGGGCACATACTGTTTGTCACGACTTACGCCCAGCCGTTCTTCCGCAACTATCGCGCGTACACGCTCGACCCGGCCGGCGGGACCCCGCAACAGCTTCCCTTGGGCCAGGTGAATCACCTCGCATTCGGTCCCGGCAAGATCCGCGTCATCGGCCGCAATACCGTGGACCCGGCCCGGTGGAAACGCTACCGCGGCGGTACTGCCGGCCATCTCTGGATCGACGCGGACGGCGCGGGAACCTATCGGCGCATGACCGAGCTTGGCGGCAACATCACGAGCCCGATGTGGCTCGGCGGCCGCGTCTACTACCTGTCCGACTCCGAGGGAATCGGCAATCTCTACTCGACGCTCCCGAACGGCGCCGATGTGCGTCGCCACAGCGATCACGACGATTTCTACGCGCGCCATGCGCAAACCGACGGCCGGCGCATCGTCTATCAGTGCGGCGCCGAGTTGTGGTTGTTCGACCCCGCCAGCGATCGTTCGGTGCGACTGGACATTCAGCTGTCATCGCATCGCACGCAGGCGGCACGAAAGTTCGTATCGGCCGCCGAGCAAATCGGATCGATTCATGGGCATCCCGCGGGCCATAGCGTGGCGCTCGAAACGCGCGGCAAGCTGTTCAGCTTCGCGCTGTGGGAGGGTGCCGTCCGCCAGCACGGCGACGACCACGCCGGCCGGCTTCGCCATGGACAGTGGCTGGCCGACGGCGTGACCGTCGTTGCGGTTGGCGACCGCTCCGGCGAGGAGCGCATCGAAGTTTTCGAGAACGGCCAGGCACGCTCGCTGCAGTGGGATACCGGGCACGTCGTCGCCATGCGTGCCGCACCGCGCGGCCGTCGAATCGCGATTGCGAATCACCGCAACGAAGTGATGGTGGGCGATCTCGACAGCGGAGCGTTGACGGTCATCGATCGCAGCGACGCCGGCCGCACGGAAGATCTCGCCTGGTCTGCCGACGGTGCCTGGCTCGCGTACACGTTCTGGACCTCGCAACGGCATTGCGCGATCAAGCTTCACGATATTGCGCGCAATACCAGCGTGTTGGTCACGCAACCGGAGTTCCGCGACTACAGCCCGGCCTTCGATCCCGAGGGGCGATACCTGTATTTCCTGTCGCTCCGAACTTTCGACCCGGTATACGACAGCGTGCAATTCGAGATGAGTTTTCCGCGCGCGGCGCGTCCGTATCTGATCGCGCTGCAAGCCGGCGGGCCGCCGCCATTCGATCCCTTGCCCAAGGCGCTGACCGGGGACGAATTGGCCGCGGCGATTGCGAAGGCCGCCGCGCCAACGCCACGCCGTCGCGTCCGGTCGAGCTGGCGGGCATCGAGCGTCGGATCGCGCCATTTCCGGTGGCGGAAAACCGCTTCGGCCAGATCGCGGGCGTGCTCGGCAGCAAGGTCGTCTGGACCGTCCTGCCCATCGTCGGCGCGCATGGACGCGGTGGCCACAAGGAAGCGCCGGGCCGGCTGGAAGTCTTCGATTTCGCCACGCTGCGCGCCGAGCCGCTGATGGACAAAGCGGACCGCTTCGAGCTATGCGGCAATCACTCGACGTTGCTCGTGCGCGAGGGCAAACGCTTGCGCGCGATCGCCGCGAATCGCAATCCCGAAGCCGACCGCGACGCAACCAAGGCTTCGGACGAGCCGTCGCGCAAGAGTGGCTGGATCGATCTCGGGCGTATTCGTCCGTCGATCGAGCCGCGCCAGGAATGGCGACAGATGCTGCGCGAAGTGTGGCGCATGCAACGCGACCACTTCTGGGTTCCGAACATGTCGGGCATCGATTGGGAGGCGATCTTCCGCCAGTACGAACCGCTGCTCGATCGCGTCGCAACCCGCGCCGAGCTTTCGGATCTGATCTGGGAAATGCAGGGCGAACTGGGAACGTCGCACGCCTACGAGATGGGCGGCGACCACCGGCGCCCGCCGCAAATGGCGCTGGGATACCTCGCTGCCGATTTGCGCCTGGTCGAAGCGGATGGCAGCTACGAGATCACGCGCATCGTTTCCGGCGATGCATGGGACGCCGGCGCCGACTCGCCGTTGAACGCGGTCGGTGTCGAAGCCCGGCCCGGCGAGCGCATCGTCGCGGTTAACGGCCAGCGCACCTCGCGCGAACGCCCGCCGCAGGCGCTGCTGGTGCATCAGGCAGCAGCCAAGGTCGAGTTGACGCTCGCCACGGGCACCGGCACGTCGCCCTCGACCCGCAACGTGCTGGTGACGACGCTCGCCGACGAGATTCCCGCGCGCTACCGCGAATGGGTCGAGCGCAATCGGAGCTGGGTGCACGAGCAGTCGCAAGGGCGAGTCGGTTACTTTCATCTGCCGGACATGATGTCCGCCGGCTTCGCCGAATTTCACCGTTACTTCATCGCCGAGTGCGATCGCGACGGCCTGATCGTCGATGTTCGCTACAACCGGGGCGGTCACGTGTCGCAGCTATTGCTCGAAAAGGTGGCGCGCAAGCGCATCGGCTACAACATCGCGCGCTGGGCGCAAACGGCTTCGTATCCGGAGGAAGCCGTCGCCGGACCGGTCGTCGCGCTGACTAACGAGCATTCCGGATCCGACGGCGACATCTTTTCGCACGGCTTCAAGCTCATGGGCATCGGTCCGCTCGTCGGCACGCGCACCTGGGGTGGGGTGATCGGCATCAATCCGCGCCACACCCTGGTCGACGGCACGCAGACGACGCAGCCGGAGTATTCGTTCTGGTTCAAGGACGTCGGCTGGGGCGTGGAGAACTACGGCACGGACCCGCAGATCGAGGTCGACAATGCGCCGCAAGACGCCGCGGCGCAGCGCGATCGGCAACTCGAAACCGCGCTCGCGACCGCACTGCAGCTGATCGAACGCGCCGGCCCTGGAAAACCGCAATTCGGCGAGCGGCCCAACCTCAAGCGGAAGCCGTTGCCGCCGCGACGCTGACACTCAGGCGGCAGGCGCCTTGCGCACCAGCGTCGCTTCGCTGAACAACGACGTCACGATGACTTTCTCGATGTCGGGGCTGTCGGGAACGACATAGAGAATCGGCGTCATCATCTCCTCGAAGATGCCGCGCAGGCTGCGCGCGCCATTCTGATACTCGAAGGCCAGCTCAGCGATCTGATCGAAGGCTTTCTGCTCGACGACGAGCTCGACACCCTCGTTCCGGAAGACTTCCCGGAACTGGCCGTAAATGGAGTTTTGCGGCTCGATCATGATTCGCACCAGCATCTTGCGGGTGAGGTCCTTGAAGTGCGCGACGATCGGCAGCCGTCCGGTGAATTCCGGAATCAGCCCGTATGTGACGAGGTCGGTCGGCTTCACACGCGAGTTGAGCCGGTCCAGGATCTTCTGCGTGTCGTCGCGCACCATCGAAATGAACTTGTAAGCCCGCGCCTGGGTCACGATCTCGACCAGGCCCACGAAAGCGCCGCCGCAAATGAACAGGATGTTGGCGGTGTCGATGTAGTTGCCGTTCGCGAGCCTGACCTGCGAACCCTCCATGATCTTCAGCAGCGCGTGCTGCACGCTCTCGCCCGAGTTGCTCTGCTGCTGGCCTTCCGGCGCCTTGAGTTTGTCGATTTCGTCGATGAAGACGATGCCTCGCTGGGCCTTGGCGACATCGCCTTCGGACTTGTCGACCAGCCGCTGCAGGATGGCCTCGATTTCCTCGTTCACGTAGCGATTGTGCGCGAGCGACGTGGCTTCTGCGGTCACGAACGGCACGTCGAGGATCCGCGCCAGCGTCTCGCACAGCAGCGTCTTGCCGGTCCCGGTCGAGCCGATGAGCAGGATGTTGCTCTTGATGATCGGCGTACCGTGGCGACGCGACGCGGCGACTTTCTTGAAGTGCGAATAGACGGCGACCGCGACCATTTTCTTCGCTTCGTCCTGGCCGATCACATACTGATCGAGCGATTTGACGATGGCACTCGGCGTGATGTTCTGGTCGATCAAGGTTGCTCCCGTTCGAGACGCTACTATAGCGCCTCGCCTTGCAGCCAGCGCCGGCCGCGGCCGTACAGCGCCTCGACCTCGGGGCCCTTGAGGCCGGGCATGTCGCGCTTCACGGCGTAGCCGATCTTGGTCTGGATATAGGCGAGATGGCGGTAGCCCTCCGGAAACGCGTCGAGCAATTCCGACTCGAGCGTGAGCTTCGCCGCCGGATCGATCGGGTCGATGCGATCCTTTTCGTAGATCGGCTGGCGCAGCACGACGCCCCAGCGTCGCTGACGCCGCTCGAAGAAATCGTAGAAGCGCCCCGTGCACACGACGTCGCAGCGTACGCCGTGTACGTCGCCGCGTTGCGAGATCGTCATCTTGGTCTGCGCGATCGCGCGATCTCCCGCGACGTCGATGCTGCTGCCACCGAGAAAATGCAGGATGCTGACGCCGCGGTTCCAACCTTCACGGCTGACGCGAATGAATTCGTCGGCGCTGCCCTGGAACCAGGTCGCCATCATCCGCCCGTCGTCGTGCCAAACGGTCCGAAAACGCTCCCAATCGCCCGCATCGCGCCATAGCGCCCAGTTTTCGACGACTTCGCGTATCGCAAGCCGGGATTGCAGGTCATCGCTCATGTCGGTGCTCGTTGGTCCAATGCGGGATGCTGCATGGGGGCCGGGTCGACCTCGAACCCGATATTCAGCCATCGGCAAGTGTTCTGCAAGCCGCGACGACCGCCGGCAGCGGGGAGTTCGCGATTGATTTATCATGCAAGTCGTCGCACTCCCGTTCATCGAAGGACCCAAATGCACCGCACACTCGCGCGAGCCGCCACCGTGGCAATGTTCGCCGCCAGCAGCCTGTTCCTCGTCGCCGCCCACGCCGTCGCGCCAATGGCGAAAGTCCAGGCGCCCGGCTACTACCGCATGATGCTCGGCGACTTCGAAGTCACCGCGCTGTCCGACGGCACCCTCGGGCTGCCCGCCGCCAAGATTCTCACCAACACCACGCCGGAGCACGTCAGCAAGATGCTGGCACGCGCGTCGATCAAGGACCCGGTCGAGACCTCGGTCAATGCGTATTTGATCAACACTGGCGAAAAACTGGTACTCGTCGACTCCGGCGCCGGCGTGCAGTTCGGACCCACGCTTGGAAAATTCATCGAAAACTTAAAAGCTTCGGGGTATCAGCCGGAACAAATCGACGAAATCTACATCACACACATGCACGGCGACCACGTCGGCGGGCTCATCACCGGCGACAAGCCCGCGTTCCCCAACGCCATCGTGCGCGCCGACAAGCGGGACGCCGACTACTGGCTCAGCCAGGCCAACATGGACGCTGCACCCAAGGACGCCAAAGGATTTTTCCAGAGCGCGATGGCATCGCTGAACCCCTACGTCTCGGCGGGCAAGTTCAAGCCTTTCGACGGCGCGACCGAACTCGTGCCGGGCGTCAAGGCTTTGGCGAGTCACGGCCACACTCCCGGGCACACGACCTACCTGGTCGAGAGCAAGGGCCAGAAGCTCGCGTTGTGGGGCGACCTGATGCACGTGGCCGCGGTGCAGTTCCCCGAGCCCGCGGTGACCATCCAGTTCGACGTCGATTCGAAAGCCGCCGCGAGGGAGCGCAAGCTGGCGTTCGCCGATGCGGCCAAGAAAGGTTACTGGGTGGGCGCGGCGCACATTGCGTTCCCTGGTCTCGGCCATCTGCGGGCCGACGGCAATGGCTACGTCTGGATCCCGGCGAACTATACGTCGCTGCGCTGAACGGCGCGTTGCCTATCGCAGGCGGGCTGCGCAAGACGGTCGTACGTCATCGTCTTGATCGCGGCCTTGCCTTCCCATTCGCCTTGCCTACACGAACAACCGCGCGATGAGCCGCTGGCAGGACCAACCCCGCGATCGCCACGAAAAGGTGACGATACGCACGATCTGGTTGACGCTCGCGCTGTCGCTGCTCATACACGTCACCGCGCTGTTCGTATTGTTGCCGCACATGAAAACCCTGGCCGACGAACCGGAGCAAGGCGAGGCAAGCGCCCCGGTGCAGGTACAGCTCACGCCGCGCTCCAGCGACGTCGCGCCGTCCCCGCCCCCGGCGCCAAGCGAGACCGTGGCAGCGATCACTCCGCCGACGGCGCCGCCGAAAGTGGTGACGCGTCCGCCGCCCAAGCAGGCGATGGTCGTACCCAAGACGACTGCGCCCAACCTGGTCATTCCCGAGCCGCCCCCGCCGCCACCGCCTCCCGTCGCGGCGGCACCACCCCCGCCGACGCCTGCGCCTGCCGGCGACCTGGCGTCGTTCATCGCCGCGCAACGCCGCGCCCGCGGTGAGACCGCCGCTTCGACCGTCGACGAGGACAAGGAGCGCTACAACCGCAACCTCGCGGCCAACCTGCCCACCGCGGCGACGGGTACCGCAGGCCGCAACCCGAAGAACGGCGGCGGCATCTTCGAGATCAAGCGCTACGCCTACGACGATGGCTTGTTCGAGTTCTACGGATGGAACAAGAGTGTCGGCCAGCGAACGCCACAGAGCTTCGAGGTACGCAAGGGCGACAACCCCGACATTCGCATCGCCATCGTGCGCAGGATGATCGTGATCATCCGCGACAACGAGAAAGGCGATTTCGTGTGGGAATCGCGGAGGCTCGGGCATAACGTGACGCTGTCTGCCCGAGTCCCCGACACCGGGGCACTGGAAGAATTCATGATGCAGGAATTCTTCGACGGCGCCGGCCGGCCGCACTGAAGATATGTATATCCACGCGCCGGACCCACGGTACTCCGATTCCCGCCACATGCGCACGAATTTCCGGGTCGCGCTGGAGATCGCGCTGGCATTCGTCGCGCTACTCTGGCTGGTCCAGTTGTTCAACTGGTCGCTGGATCTCGAGTTGCAGCGCTTTGGCGTGCGTCCTCGCGAGTGGCGCGGACTGGTGGGCGTCCTCGTCGCGCCCTTGCTGCATGGCAATTTCATGCATCTGATCGCCAACTCGGTGCCGCTGCTCGTGCTCGGCACGGTCATGCTGCACCTGTATCCAGGCGCGGCGTTGCGCGTGCTGGTCGCGGTCTATCTCGGCCCCGGGATCGCCGTCTGGCTGCTCGGCAAGGACGGCGTGCACATAGGAGCCAGCGGCATCGCCTACGGGCTGGTCAGCTACATCCTGGTTGCAGGACTGATCCGGCGCGACCGCCGTGCCATCGCCGCATCGCTGCTGGTCTGCTTCATCTACGGCTCGCTGGTCTGGGGCGTACTGCCGATCGAGCCCGGCGTATCGTGGGAAACGCATCTCGCCGGCGCGCTGATCGGGATCGTCTGCGCTTATCTGTTTCGAAACCTCGACATTCCGCCGCGCCGGCGCTATTCCTGGGAAATGGAAGTCGCCGACGAAGGGCCGCCGGAGGCAATCGACGGCACGGAGACGCCATCGACCGAACCCGCACGACCGACCCTGCACTGAATTTCGCTGGAGGAACCGTACCGGCAATTTGATACGATGGCGCCATCGGGGATTGGAGGAGTCCAAGGATGAACAAGAAAACCCTCGTCTCGGCAGCGCTCCTGCTCGGCCTGGCGTCCACAGTGGCGCTGGCAGCCGGCAACCCGAGCGTCTTGTACGATCGCGCCAAGCGCGCGATCGCCGCCGGCAACGTCGTTCCCGAACGCGATCTCGCTCCGCTGATCGACGTGTTGCGCGGGCCTTCGTCGGAAGAGGACCTGCGCAGCGCCATCGACAAGATCGAAACGCTCGGCGATGCGACTGGCGCCAGTCCCGCCGCGGTCAAGCACTACCTGCTCGATCAGTCCACACCGCTGCTGCTGAAGGTCGCCGCCGGCGGTCCCTCCGTATTCGCGCGCGGCGATGCGGTGATGGCATTGCGCAACATGGGCGCGTCGCGCGCGGTGCTGGAACAGGCGGCCACCATCGCCGAGCACGACCGCGACGACTACGTCCGCAGCCGCGGTGAGATCCTGCGCAACTTCATCAAATCGATGCCGGCGGGCGGTGCGACCGCCGACGTGAAGTCCGCCGGAGGCCAGCGCGAGCAGCAGGCGATCGCGTCGCTCAAGTCGCGCAAGCTCGGCGTCTCCGCGGACCAACTGCGGCGCTCGTCGCTCGAAGGCAATGCGACCGACGTGCAGTCATTGCTCGATGCGGGCGTCAACGTCAATAGCGGCACGGCGCTGTCCGACAGCGCGATCTATTTCGCCGTATTTTCCGGTTGCGGCAAGAACCAGGGTGAAACCGAGGGCCTGGTCAGCACCGTCAACGTCCTGATTGCCGCCGGCGCCGACATGAAGCGCAAGGACGACAACGGCAACAACATACTTATGAGCGCAGCCCAGATGTGCGGGCCGAAGATCGTCAGCGCGCTGATCGTCGCCGGAGCCGACCTGAAAGTCACCAACGGCAGCGGCATGACGCCGCTGTCGATGGCGCTGCTGATGCGTCATCCCGACTCGGCCGAGGTCATGGTCAACAAGGGCGCACGGCTGACCCCGAGCCAGGTGCAGATGCTCAGTGCGTCGGTCACCGATCCGCGCGCCAAGGCAGTCCTGCAGCGCGCCGCTGGAAAATAGCGGCCGGCAGATCGAACGCGAATCGCGATTGCAACGGATCGAAAGGATAAGAACGATGAAACTAGCCAGGCTTGGCTTGCTCGCCGCGTGCGCGGCAGCGCTCGCGCTCAACGGCTGCGGCAAGGAAGAGTCCGGCGCGGGCGCCAAGACCGCGGCGGCGGTCCCGAAAAAAGCCGCCGAGGAAAAAATCCCACCGTACACCTATCCGGCACCAGTCAAGGGCCATTACAAGGAAATCAACAACGGCGAATTCGACCTGGTCGATGGCATCGCCTACCCGGCCGCGGACGGAAGCGGCACCGTCGTCTACGTCACCGACAAGCCCATCGCCTCGCCGATGCTCACCGAATCCGCGTGCCCGATGACGCAGGCGCGCGTGCTGAGCAAATTGCGCAACGCTAACTATGCCGAAGTAACGCTGGACAAGAATGGACACTCCAAGTATTTCGCCGCCGGCACGTCGTTCGGCGGCAGCAGCCGCGAGCAGGACGTGGGCGGCCGCTATTGGCAGAGCAAGCTCAAGCTGGACGACGGACGCGCAAAAGGCGTCGTCGTGCACAAGCGCGACGGCCATTTCGAGTTCGACCTGCCGCTGTCGAGCCCGCGGGGCAATGAACAGAGCGAAAGCGATTGGGGACAAAGCCGGCGTGCGGACCCGACCTTGCCCAGGCCGACCGAGCAGGCCGTGACTGCGACGTACCTGGCAGTGCATGACGCCGCCGTGAAGAAGGACCTGAAGGCGCTTCTGGCGGCGCTCGGCTTCGCCAAGGTGCAGGCCAACGCCATCCGCGGCCTGGACGGCATCGACGCCGATCTCGCGGTGTACTCTGATCGCTTCCTGACCACGGGCACGCCGGGCGAATTCACCGCCAGACCAGGCACCGCCTACCTGAGGGTGGCGGGCACGAATTCGAAAGGCAAGAAGTTCGCGAATTACTATCACTTCGTGCCTTGCGGCGAGCATCTCGTGCTAGCCTCGATCGCCGAGAATCCGCAATAGCGCCACCGCGCCGTTATGCGGCGCGTCGAGTGAATCCAATTCGGCACGTTGCCGCATCCAACTGCGTAGTTCGCACGAGCTGTGCGAACCAAGTCCCCCTTTCGACATCCAATCCCGACGCCCATCCGGGCGTTACGCCGAGGTTTGCATGCAACTCGTTGTCCGTGACCTTTCAAAGCGCTACGCCAACGGCGTCCAGGCCATCGACCGTGTTTCCCTGACGATCCCGCCGGGCATGTTCGGCCTTCTGGGGCCCAACGGCGCCGGGAAGTCCACGCTGATGCGCACGCTCGCCACGCTGCAAAGCGCGGATTCGGGCGACGCCAGGCTTGGCGACATCGATATCCTGCATGAACCCGACAAGGTCCGGGCAGTGCTCGGCTACCTCCCGCAGGATTTCGGCGTCTATCCCAAGGTGTCCGCGCTCGAGCTGCTGGACCATCTGGCCCGGCTCAAGGGCCTGGTCGACAACGGAGCCCGCAAGGAGACGGTCGATGCGCTGCTGCACCGGGTCAATCTCTACGATGTGCGCAAGCAGAAGCTCGGCGGCTTCTCGGGAGGCATGCGCCAGCGCTTCGGCATCGCCCAGGCGCTGATCGGCAATCCAAAGCTCATCATCGTCGACGAGCCCACCGCGGGCCTCGATCCGGAAGAGCGCGTGCGCTTCCACAATCTGCTGGCCGATATTGCTGCCGACGTCGTCGTGATTCTGTCGACGCATATCGTGAGCGACGTTGCCGACCTGTGCAGCAACTTCGCGATCATCAATCGCGGGATGGTATTGCTGACCGGCGAACCCGATTCGCTGGTCGCCGGTATCCGCGATCGCATCTGGCGCAAGGGCGTCACCAAAGCGGAGGCCGAGACGCTGAAGGCAACCGTACCGATTGTCTCCACGCGACTGCAAGCCGGCCACACCATCGTGCGCGCCTACAGCAAGACCTCGCCAGGTGCCGGTTTCGAGCCGGTGGAAGCCGATCTCGAGGATGTCTATTTCTGCACCATCGCCGGCCATCTGGCGGAACCGGTCAAGGCGGCGGCCTGAGCGTGAAGATGCTGGCGATTGCGTGGTTCGATTTCAGCCGCCGCCTGCGGATGGTTTCGACCTGGGTCTACTTCGCGCTCTACGCCTTCCTCGCCGGCTTGTGGATGGCAACGGCAGGCGGCGCGCTCGCGCGCGCCTCGGTCAGTTTCGGCGGTGACAAGATCCTGATCAACGGCCCGTACGCGCTCGCGCTCGGCACCGCGGTCCTGGGATTCACCGGTGTCTCCGTCATCGGCTCGGTCGCCGGCCGCGCGGTGCAGCAGGACTTCGAGTATTCCACTTATCACTTCTTCTTCACGGCGCCGATCGCCAAGCGCGACTATTTCTTCGGCCGGCTGCTGGGCGCGTACATGACCCTCGCGTTGATTTTCATCGGCATCGTGCTCGGCGTTTTGATCGGGATTCACTGGCCGGGCGTCGACCCGGCGCGCGTGGTCGATTCCCCGTCTTGGCTGAGCTTCGTGCGGCCGTATCTGTTTCTTCTCCTGCCGAACATGCTCTGGCTCGGCGGCTGCTTTTTCGTGCTCGCCGCGCTGACCCGGCAGATGGCGCCGGTGTACGTATCAGGTGTGATCACGCTGGTGGGTTACCTGTTCGCCGTCAACCTGCTCGGCGACATGGACAACAAGACGCTTGCAGCGCTCATCGATCCTTCGGGAGCAACCGCCGTCGACGTGTTCACGCGCTACTGGAGCGTGGCACAGAAAAACAGTCAGCAGATTCCCATCGAAGGCGTGCTGCTCGGCAACCGCGCCATCTGGCTTGGCCTCGGTCTCCTCGTGACCGCCATCGGCTACCGCGTGTTCAGCATGCAGGCGGTGACGACGTTTCGGCGCGGAAAGCGCGCGCTTGCAATCGACGCCGAGTTGCCCGCGTCCCCGGCACCTGCGACGCCGTTGCCGACCGCGATGCCCGACCGCAGCCGCGCCGCGTTTGCCCGCATGCTTCCAGGCCTGATTCGACTCTACCTCGGCGAAATCCTGCGCAGCCCGCGCTTCCTGACGATCGTGCTCGGCGGATTGCTGCTGGTGATCGGCAACTCCATTACCCTCGGCTCGTTCTACGGCACCAATACCTACCCGCTCACGTACAAGGTGCTCGACCTCGTCACCGGCCTGTTCAGCCTGTTCATCCTGATCGTCACCGCGATCTACACCGGCGAACTGGTGTGGCGCGAACGCGACGTGCGCGTCGACGACATCACCGACAGCACGCCTGCACCGACATGGCTTGGCTTCCTGGCCAAGCTGGGCACCGTGATGGTGCTGCAGGCGGTGCTGATGGCGGTGGTGATGCTTTGCAGCATCGGGGTCCAGCTCGCGAAGGGATTCACCGGCATCGAACTCGGCCACTACCTGTTCGAGTTGTTCGTGCTCCAGCTCCCCGCATACTTCCTGCTTGCCGTGCTTGCGCTGGTCGTGCACACGCTGGTCAACAACAAGTATCTGGGACACTTCCTGGTACTGGTCGTGTTCCTGGTCATTTTCCAGTTGCCCAACCTTGGCTTCGAAGATCGACTCTATCTCTACGGCGCTTCGCCAACAGTCATCTATTCCGATCTAAACGGCTACGGTCATTTCCTGCCCGCCGTGCTTTGGTTCCGGCTCTACTGGGGTGCCGCGGCGATGCTGCTGCTCGTCCTGGCCTATGCCTTCTGGATCCGTGGCCGCGATGCCGGCTGGCGCAACCGCACGGCCATCGCCCGCTCCCGGATGGGCACGGCACCCCGTGTCGTCGCGGGTTGCGCCGGCATCGCCTTCGCGGTCTTGGGCGGATGGATCTACTACAACACGCACGTGCTCAACCCGTTCTACTCGAAGCACGATCTCGAAGCCCTTCAAGCCGACTATGAAAAGCGCTACAAGTCGCTCGCGGCTGCGCCACAGCCGCGCATCACCGCCGTCGACGTCAACGTCGACCTCTATCCCGAGCGGCAAAGCGCGCGCGTGTCGGGCACCTTGACGCTGGCAAACAAGTCGGCTCAGCCGATTACGGACGTCTACGTCGTCTATCCGCGCGGCGCGCTCGCGCGGATCATCGAGTTCGGCATCCCTGCCACATTGGTTGACAGCGCGCCGCAACAATCGTGGCATCACTACGTGCTGTCGCAACCACTGGCACCGTCGGCAACGACGCCATTCCGCTTCGATCTCGACTACGGTGCGCGCGGTTTTCGCAACAGCGGCGCCGACCCCATCGTGCTGGCGAACGGCACCTTCCTCAACGCCGGTCTCACCGCGGAAACGACGCTCATCCCCAGCTTCGGCTACAGCGAAGACGCCGAATTGTCGGGGGATGCCGATCGCAGGAAATTTGGCCTCGCACCCAAACCGCGCATGCGCGATCTGGACGACAAGTCCTACCAGCAACGCAGCGCGCTGTCGCGCGACTCCGACTGGATCGACTATCGCGCACAGTTCTGCACCGCCGCGGACCAGCAGCCGCTTACCTCCGGTTACGTCGAGCGCGAATGGACCGAGAACGGCCGGCACTGCATCGCGTACCGCATGGACTCGCCGATGGCCGACACCTACTCCTTCGTCTCCGCCCGCTACGCGGTCAGGCGCGACGTATGGCACGGCCCCGCGGGCGATGTGGCCATCGAGATCGACTATCAGCCCGGCCACGAGTTCAACCTCGACCGCATGGTCGCGGGCGTGAAGGATTCACTGACCTATTTCACGCAGCACTTCGGGCCGTATCAGCACAAGATCGTGCGCATCCTCGAGTTTCCGCGCTTTTCGCGCCAGGGCGGAATCGCCGAATCGTTTCCAAACACGGTACCCTTCAACGAGGCGATCGGCTTCACGGCGAAGGTCGACGACAAGGACCCCAAGGATGTCGACTATCCATACTTCGTCACCGCGCACGAAGTCGCGCATCAGTGGTGGGCCCACCAGGAAGTTCCCGCGGCGGTTCAGGGTGCTGAATTCGTGTCCGAAAGTCTCGCCGAATACTCGGCGCTCATGGTGCTCAAGCAGAAGTACGGCGACGCCAAGATGCGTCGCTTTCTCAAATACGAGCTGGACCGCTACCTGCAGGGACGCGGCACCGAGCAGAAGCAGGAACAACCGTTGCTGCGCGCGGACGGCGCCTCCTACGTGCACTACCAGAAGGGCGCCCTCACGCTCTACGCACTGCAGGACGCCATTGGCGAAGCAAGGATGGACGACGCGCTCTCTGCGTTCGTCGGGCGCTGGCGCTTCAAGGGTCCCCCCTACGCGACCTCGCGCGATCTCATCGCCGAACTCCGGCGCGTGACGCCGCCCGCGCAACAGGGCTTGATCGACGACTTCTTCGAGGCGATTACCCTATACGATTTGCGGGCGGTGAGCGCCGACGCAAAGAAGCGTGCCGACGGGAAATACGACGTGAGCATCGTGGTCTCCGGCAGAAAGATACGTGCCGACGGCGCCGGCAACGAGCAGGATGCGCCGCTCGACGCCCCAATGGACATTGGCGTGCTCGACGACAAGGGCAACGTCCTGCGCGTCGAGAAGCATCAAGTGCGCACCGGCGAGAACCGCTTCACGCTGGAGGTGGCCGGCGAGCCGGCGAGGGCGGGAATCGATCCGCTCAACAAGCTGATCGATCGCGACGACAGCGACAACACAGTGGCGGTCAAGCGACCCTGAGCGCGGCCGCAGGGCAACGCGAATTCTTGCCCCCGAAGCGTAGTCGAGGCACGATGCGCGAATGAACACCCATCGTCGTGCCGGTCATTGTCGTTTGGGCAGCGCTGTCGGCCTCGCGCTGTGTGCTGCGCTATGTGCTGCGTTGACCGCCTGCGGCGGTGGAGGCGGAGGCTCGAGCAACAATTCGCCTCCTGTCGTCAACGGCCCCGCATGGAGTGGTTTCGCCCGTGATGCGCAGCATTCGGCGCTAGGCGGGATCGCCGCCCAGCCGCTGGTGCGACAGTTCTGGAACATTCCGGTTGACCTTGCACCACAATATGCGGTCAACGGCTCGTTGCTCATTCACTACGGCTCGCCGGTAATCTCCGCGCACAACACCGTCATCGCGCCAGTCCGGACGGCGAACGGCGGTGTCCGCGTCGAGGCGCGTGCCGGGTCCAACGGAGCGCTGCTGTGGTCTGCCGACACCGACTACGTCCTCGGGACACCGACGGCGAGTGCCTGGACACCTAGTTACGGCATTGCGTTGACGCCTGGTAACCGGCTGTACTTTGCCGGAGCGGATGGCAAAATTTTCTATCGGGACGACGTCGACAACCCGATCGGAACCGTGAAAAGTTTTGTGGTGCCAATCATGCAGGCGGGCGGTTTCGTTTCGATCATCAATGCCGCGCTCACGGTCGATGCGTCGGGCACGCTGTTTTTCGCCTTTGGCGCGGACCGGCATAACCAGCCTGGCAGCAGCATCGTGCGCATGACCGCCGACGGCACCATGACGCTGGTCGCGATGGAATCGCTGGTTCCACCCATTCTCGTCGGGTCACGAAGGACCTTCCCTTCGACCAACGCAGCCCCTGCGCTGTCCCCAGACGGGGCAACGCTCTACGCAGTCATCAACGGCAGCAACGGTGACTTTCTCACGTCCGCAACCTACCTGGTCGCATTGGACGCGAAGACGCTTGCGTTGAAGTCGCGGGTCGCACTCCTTGACCCGGCGACGAACGCCCTCGCTCGCGTCAGCGACAACAGCACGGCTTCTCCCACCGTTGGCCCCGATGGCGATGTCTACTTCGGCGTGCTCGAGTCCAACGCGCCGGCACACAATTTCCGCGGCTGGCTACTGCATTACGACGCTACGCTGACCGTCGCCAAGACGCCTGCGGCGTTCGGGTGGGACGATACGGCGTCGGTCGTGCCGGCGGCCATGGTCCCCACCTACACCGGACCGTCGACGTATCTGCTTGCGATCAAGTACAACAACTATGGCGGTGTGGGCACCGGCGATGGCAGGAACCGCATGGCGATCGTCGATCCCGGCACAGTGCAGACCGACACGATATCCGGCCAGCCGGTGATGAAGGAGGTGCTGACCATCCTCGGACCCACGCCCGATCCGGGATTTCCGGGCGGCGTGAAGGAATGGTGCATCAACACCGCCGCGGTCGATCCATTCACCCGCTCCGTGCTGGTCAACAGCGAGGACGGGATGCTCTATCGCTGGAGCCTCGTCACGAACACGTTCACCGAGCAGATCCGGCTGGGTGACGAGATCGGCGAAGCCTACACGCCCACGGTAATCGGCCCCGACGGCGCCGTCTACGCGATCAACAATGCGACGTTATACAAAGTGGGGCAATAACACGATGCCCGCGGTCTTGCTGCCCTGCGCCGACCCGGCGGAGGCCGAGGTCGTCGCGGCCGCAATCCGCCTCTGGCTGGAACGCGCTGTCATCGGGCTCAACCTCTGCCCGTTCGCCAAGGCGGTGTACAGCAAGCAGCAAATTCGTTACGCGGTGACTGCCGCGAGCAATGCCGAAGAGTTGCTCGCCGAACTGCGACACGAACTCGAATTGCTCGCTCATGCGGATCCACCCATCGTCGAAACGACGCTGTTGATCCATCCGCGGGCGCTGACCGACTTCATCGACTATCACATGTTCCTGAAGGACGCCGACGCCGCCATCGAGAAGCTGGGGCTCGGTGGTGTGATTCAAGTCGCGAGCTTTCATCCGGACTACGAGTTTGCCGGCAGCGCCAGGGACGACATCGAAAACTGCACCAATCGATCGCCATTCCCGATGTTGCACCTGCTGCGCGAAGCGAGCATCGATCGCGCGGTGGCGGCCTTTCCCGACGCTGCCCAGATTTACGAGCGAAACATCGATACGCTGCGCCGCCTCGGCCACGAGGGATGGCGTCGGCTGTTTCCGCCGGAGCCGGAAGGGAAGTAGGCAGGTCGCGCCGTTCAGCCGATTACGAGCTGCATGACAACATCGAGCATCCAGCCCGGTCGCGCGCCCAGTCCGGCCGCCGCTGCGCAAATCGCTCGCAACCGGGTTGATCGTCGTACGGGCGGCGCAGCACGTCCTGCAACTCGTGGATGCCGGCGAAGTCGCCCTGTTCCGCGCGGTCGATCGCCTGCTGCGCAAGATAGTTGCGCAGCACGTAGCGCGGATTGGCCGCCTGCATCCCGGTCCGGCGCAGCGTCGGCAACGCGTCGTCGCGAAGCACGCGCTCGCCATAGCGGACGAGCCACGCCGCGAAAGCGGGCTCGGCGCCGCGTAGCTTGGCCTCGTCGTAGAACGCGTCTCGCATCGGCGCGAGCGTCGGCGCAGCGGGATCGACGTCGGCGAGCGCGCGAAAGAAAATCGTCATGTCCACTTCGGCCGTCAGCAGCAGTTCATGCAGCGCCGCCATCAACTCGAGGTCCTCGTCGAGGCATTGGACCAGCCCGAGCTTGGCGGCTATGTTGGCGCGTTCGGCCGCGGTGAAGCCGTCGACGTAGCGCTGCAGGCCGGCGTGCAGCGACTCGTCCGTCGACAACACCGGCAGCAGCGCGTTCGCAAGCCTGGTCAGGTTCCAGTACGCGATCTGCGCCTGCTGCCCAAAGCGGTAGCGACGCCCGTGGGCGTCGGTGGTATTGGGCGTCCAGTCGGGATCGAAATTGTCGATCCAGCCGTAGGGCCCGTAGTCGATGGTGAGGCCGAGGATCGACATGTTGTCGGTGTTCATCACTCCGTGCACGAAACCCACGCGCATCCATTGCGCGACCATCACCGCGGTGCGTGCGCAGACCTGCCCAAACCACTCGGCGCGAATCGCCTCGGGCAACGGCGTCGCTGCGCCGTCGCGAAGACCATCGAGCAGCTCCGGGAAATCGCGGCGAATAGTGAAGTCGACGAGTTGCGCGAGCAGCGGCACGTCGCCACGCGAAGCCGGCAGCTCGAAGTTCCCGAAGCGAATGAACGACGGCGCCACGCGGCAAACGATCGCGCCCGGCTCCTCCTGCGGATGGCCGTCGTAGAACATGTCGCGCACGACGTGCTCTCCCGTCGCGACCAGGCAGAGCGCACGCGTGGTGGGTACGCCGAGGTGATGCATCGCTTCGCTGCACAGAAATTCGCGTACCGAGGAACGCAGCACCGCGCGTCCGTCGGCGCTGCGCGCGTACGGCGTCGGTCCGGCCCCTTTGAGCTGCAATTCCCAGCGATGCCCGGTCGCGTTGATCGTCTCGCCCAGGGTGATCGCCCGGCCATCGCCGAGTTGCCCCGCCCAATTCCCGAACTGATGACCACCGTAGTTGGCGGCATAGGGTTGCATGCCATCGAGCACCTTGTTGCCACCGAAAACCTGCGCAAATTCCGGCGACGCAACATCGGCTTCACGCATTCCGAGCAGTGCGGCTACGTCCGCGGAAACGGCGATCAGCCGTGGCGAAGCGACGGGCTCCGGATCGACGCGGGAATACAAAGCGCCGTGCACCTGACGTCGACGCGGCCCGGATTCGCCGTCGCCCGGAAGCTCGCGCACGAAGGCATTGTCGAAGCGAAGCGTGCTGAGCGCGGGTGGCGCCTGGATCGATGCTGCAATGGTCACAAGTGAACATTCTACGCCAACGCCCAATGTTATCCTTGGCGCGATGAGATCGATGCTGCGCTTGGCTTGCACGATTGGAATGCTGTCGTGGTCCACCGCCGCTCTCGCGGCCCCGACCATCGATTGCAAGAACACCAAGCTGCGCTCGATCGAGAGGTTGATGTGCCGTACGCCGGTGCTGACGCGGCTGGATGCCGAACTCACGCGACTGTATGCGTTGGCGACCGGACCCAAGGCAGGGTCGCCCGCGTCTGCCATCCGCAATGAGCAGGCAGCGTGGGTCAGCCGGCGCGCGGCGTGCGTCAAGAGCAAGACGCAGGAGGAGTGCGTCCGCGATCTTTATCTCGAGCGCATCGCGTCGATCCGGGCTGCCAGCCGCGCGGCGCGCGCGGCCGACGCGCACGGCATCAGCCTGGGACCGTTCGCCTTTCGCTGCGAGGGGCAGGACGCGATGCTGGCCATCACCTACGTCAATGCGGATCCGGGCCTGGCGTGGATCACGATCAAGGACCGATCCTACCCGCTCGTGCAGCAGCGTTCGGGCAGCGGCACCCGCTACGAAGGCAACGGCACGCTATTCTGGGAGCACCAGGGGGAAGCTCGCTGGCGCGGGACGACCAACTCGCCGGAAGTCACCTGCCAACGCGCGTCGGCGGGTTGATTCGTTACACTATGCTGCTTGCGCCGCATGCAGAGTAGGCCAACGTTTCGGTCAGGAAGAATTCATGGAAGATGAAAAGATCACGGTGCGCGTCACCGATACCGGCAAGACTCTCGAGCTTGTGGTCCTGAACAAGCGCGCCGAGCGGATCGAAGTCGTCCTTGGCGAAGGCGTCCACAGCGTGCGCTGCGCGCTGACACCGACGCGCAACACGCTGGCTTATGCCGGCAGCGTGATGGGACGCGAGATCATCTACGAACGCAGCCGAGCCGACGTGCAGGCCGATATCGACCGTCTCAACCCGACGCTGCGCAACTCGCGGCGCTAGTGCCGGGGCCATCGTTCGTGATCGTCGTCCATCACCTGAACAATTCGCGCTCGCAACGCGTGTTGTGGCTGCTGGAGGAGCTCGGCGTCGAATACGAGATCAAGCGTTACGAGCGCGACGCCAAGACCATGCTTGCCCCGGCGTCGCTGCGCGCGGTGCACCCGCTCGGCAAGTCACCGGTGATCACCGATGGCGCGCAGACGCTGGCCGAGTCCGGCGCGATCGTCGAATACCTGGTCGATCGCTACGGCAAGGGCCGGCTCGCCCCGGCTCCCGGTACGCCGGAGCGCCTGCGTTATACGTATTGGCTGCACTATGCCGAAGGCTCGGCCATGCCGCCGCTATTGCTGAAACTGGTCTTCAATCGCATCGCCGGCGGGCCCATGCCCATTTTCGTCAAACCGGTGGCGAAGGCGATCGCAAACCGCGTCTTGACCACGTTCGTCAATCCGCAGATCGAGCTGCATCTTGACTTCATGGAAGCCGAACTCGAGAAGAACCGATGGTTCGGCGGCAATGAATTTTCCGCCGCCGATATCCAGGTGAGTTTTCCGCTCGAAGCCGCCGCGGCGCGAGCCGGTCTCGATGCCAGCCGGCCGAAGCTGATGGCCTACCTCGATCGCATCCACGCGCGGCCGGCGTACCAGCGTGCGCTGGAGCGTGGTGGAGAATACGCGCTCCTGAGCTAAGGAGCTTGCGTCCAGGTAACTGCGCCAGCAACCAGTACGCGTCATGAAGCGCTGCCTCGCCCTGGCTACGCTCGCCGTTGCCTTGATTGCACTGGTGCTCTTGGCGCTCGCGCAACGTATGCATCCCGAAATCGTAGAGGAACGCAACGTCACCTACGGAGAGGTCGCGGGCACAGAGCTCAAACTTGATCTGGCGATGCCGAAGGCGGGGGGCGGTCCTTTTCCTGCCGTGGTGTTCCTGCATGGGGAAGGCTGGAGAGCAGGCAATCGCCAACAGATGAGCCACTTCGTCGAGGGCATGGCCGGCTTGGGTTATGTGGCTGTTACCGTGGAGTACCGGCTGGTGCCGATCGCGCGCTTTCCCGCTCAGGTCGAGGATTGCAAGGCCGCTATACGCTGGCTGCGGACCAACGCCACGACCTATCGTATCGACCCTGATCGCATCGGTGTCGTTGGATTCTCCGCGGGCGGTCACCTTGCCTCGATGCTGGGCGTCACCGAAGAAAAGGATGGGTTCGGCGGCGCCGGCGACAATGCCGATCAATCCAGCCGGGTTCAGGCTGTCGTGAGCTTCTTCGGGCCAACCGATTTCTCGACGCGCGACTGGCCCAAGGACCTTGAGATGGAAGTCATCGTTCCGTTTCTCGGAGGCTCATTTGCGGACGTGCCCGATGTCTATAAGAGGGCGTCGCCGCTCAACTACGTCACCAAAGGTGCGCCACCCTTTCTTTTGTTTCACGGCACCGAGGACAAGCTCGTACCCGTTGATCAATCCATAAGATTTGCGGAAAGACTGACGAGCGTTGGAGTGCCTGCCCAGCTGGTCGTACTCCAGGGGGAGGGCCATGGGTTCACCGACGCCGCCAACCAGAAAGCCATGCAACAGATGCTGGATTTCTTGGGCGATCGTTTGAAGCATTAGTCGGCATGTGCACCGGCCCTTGGCGGTTCAGACGCACTTTAGTTGTAAGTTGTAAGGATCATCGATGATGGTCTGCTCTCGACAACCGGACCGTCGTCGTCACCTCACAGTTCGCGTCATAGCCAAGAGCGGCACCTGGACAGGCGATAAAAAAAGGGGACGACCAGAGCCGTCCCCTAGCAGGCCTGTTTGCGTGACAGCAGACCCCGAGACAGCCAAGACGATGACATCACCTCGGACGAGCACGAGTCGTCGGTGGTTCGGGCTAATCCGCACTTGTGCCGGCGGTGTATCATTCGTCGGCGCAGCGCAGGCGACCGCATACAAAAATCAACTCGGAGAACACGAATGAGTCTTTCGAAATACTTGCCATGGCATGCCTTGGGCGCCGTCGCATTGATGGGCTCGCTGTCGGGTCTCGCGCACGCCGCACCTGCGACTGCCGATGAGGCCGCCATCCGCGCACAAACCGCAAACTGGGCGAAGGCGTATAACGGCGGCGATGCGAAAGCGGTTGCCGCGCAGTACGCCGAAGACGCGCTGCTGCTGCCACCGGGCGCTCCTGCCGTCCGCGGCAGGGCGGCGATCCTGGACTATTTCACCAAGGACACCGCCGCCTCGAAGGCCGCCGGGGTGGTCTTGGTTGTCGATCCCAAGTCCGACGTCGGTGTCTCGGGCAACATGGGTTGGGAATCGGGCGCGTACAAAGCGACCGTGAAGGGCGCCGTCGTCGAGACCGGCAAGTTTCTCTCGGTTTCGCGCAAGAAGGATGGCAAGTGGCTCTACATCCGCGATACCTGGAACGCGGACGCGCCGCCGAGCCCTCCAGCGCCGGCGAGCGCACCAGTCGCAGCGCCCGCAGCGAAGAAATAGCACTAACACGGCGTCTACGTACCGCCGGACTTCCACAGCCTTCCCGGCGCCGCCGCGCGCAGGTCATGCATGATGAACAGCATCGCCAGGTTGAGCCGCCCGCGGACCGGTTTCGCCGCGCCGAACCTGCAGGCAGAGCTCGACCCCCTGAACCCGACGCTTCGCAACTCGCGGCGCTAGCGCCCGGACCGACGTCCCGGGCGCGAGGTGCCCTGCGAGGCGACAAGGCGCGTACGGCATGCGCTCGCCGTTTCGTCGGATTGCGCTAAAACTTGCACTGTGGCGCGAGAGCCGGGAGCTCACCGCGGAACGGGAGGCTCACTGGAGCAATGAAGACCGTCACGTCCTTGGCCGGCGCTCCAGATTCGTTGCGCCCGATATGCCCGCGGCCGGTGTCGACGTACCCCTCGCCCTTTGAGACGACCCTCGGCGTACAGCTCGGGTCGTCGCTCTCATAGAACGTCACCTTGCCTTCGAGTACGGTGATGAAGACCGGACCCGGATGCGAATGCCATCCAGTCGAGCTTCCCGGCGCGTAGTCGTGCGTTCGCACCACGATGTCGATCGGGCGCTTGGCCTCTGCCGAAAACTCGAGGAAGCGGGGGTCTGCCTGCAAGTTGAAAGCACTGTAGGTGGCACGCCCGATGAGGGTTGGAGTGACCCCCGCCGGCGGGTCGGCCTTCGCGGTTCCGACTGCCCCGAGGATAAGCATGCAGAGTACCCCGATTCGCTTCTTCATTCGCGTCACCTCTTGGTCCAGTTATGTGGCTTGAACGTCGCTGCTACGGCACCGGAGCGCACAACTTATCGCTCCAGAGTCACATTCGCCGGGTTAACCATCAGCATGGCGAACTGGAGATAGGGTCTATCCTCGGAGGAGCGTAGGCCACCTCTTTGCGACGGATTGGGGGAAGGTGGGTGTGAAACCCGTCACTTCGCGGACGATTCGGCATGCCCGCGAATACGTCACCAATCTCACGGCTTCGCTGCTCACGTCAGGATTCGTGTCCGCCAAGCAGGGGGACTATCAGGCCGCGTTGGAGACGGCTGCCCTGGTGCTGGGCGCGACTACGGTCGCAGAGGACGCTTCCCCGGCTCACACCGCCTGGCGCCGCGTTTACACCCCGCGCGATCGGATTCATCCTTCTCCGGTGTATCGTCGCACGGACGGGCGCTACACTGCGCCAGTCCCTGGTCCCCAAAGGATGGCTCCATGCGATCGGGCATCATCCCGTCGACGCTTCGCTGGCTCGCTGCGACATTCCACGGCCTCACGTGGCGGCGCGTCTACGTCTTGTTCCTGTTCATCGCGGCGCAGGCCGTCTTCAGCTGGGCAGTGGCCGTTTCTTTCGCAAAGGATCTTGGCGCAGCCCATGTCGCGGAGGCCTTCGCGAGGACGATTGCAGCCACGACACTCTGGTTCGTGCCGGCGCTCTTCGCGGGAGTCGCCATCTACAACCGGGCGCCGGGACCCTTCTGGATCCGGATTGCCGCGGCGGCGATCGGGATCTTTGCGGCCGTCTGGACCCTGCGTCCCCTGGTGATCCCGTTCGAGAGGTCGGCCGATCTCAAGACCCTCATGACCGCCGACTACACCCTTACCTGGCGGATCATGAGCAGCGCGGTCGTCGCGATGGTGGCGGGTACGCTCATGTTCATCACCCATGACGAGGACACCGCACGGTCGTTCGAAGCCGAAGCCTTGCGTGCCATCGCGCTTGACCGCGGTCTCGCCGAGGCGCGACTTGCCGCCACCCAGGCGCAGATCGAACCGCATTTCCTTTTTAATACGCTGGCCAACATCCGTCGGCTTTACCTGACCGACCCGGCAGTGGCGCGGCCGATGCTCCAACAGTTCTCGCACATGCTGGGCGCCGCGCTGCCGCGCATGCGCGACGCGCGCTCCACGCTCGGCCGCGAAGCCGCGCTTGCGGCGGCGTACCTGAGCGTCCAGAAGATCAGGATGGCCGAACGCCTCGAGTTCGAAGTCGACGTTCCTTCGTCGTTGAATGACGCGGACGTTCCGCCGATGATGATCTCCACGCTCGTCGAAAATGCGATCAAGCACGGCCTCGCGCCCCTGCCGGAGGGCGGCCGCGTTCGGATTGCGGCCGAGGGTGGCGACGGCGTGTTGCGGATCCGGATTGCCGACACAGGACGGGGCCTCACCGAAAGCTCGGGCCCCGGAGTGGGCCTCGCCAACATCGAAATCCGGCTCGCTGCGCTGTTCGGTGCCGCCGGCACGTTATTGCTCGACCGGAACGACTTTGGTGGCGTCACCGCGACGCTCGAGATGCCCTTGCGGATGGCGTCGGTGGAAATGGAGCGCAGTGATGACCTCGTTATCGCCTAGCGCGGCGATTGCCTTGCGGGACCATGCGGTCGTCGGCGACGACGCGTGGGGCCGCTGGCGGCGCTCGATCGCGGAAAAACTACCCCGTGCTGCGGGACTGGCGTTAATACTTTCGTTTCTCCAGTTCCCAATCAGTGTTCGCGAAGGGGCGCGTGGGTTCGACCTCGTCCTCGTCAGCGCGCTCGGCCCCCTCGTCTCGACTTTGCTGCTTGTGATGTTCGTCGCCATCGTCGATGCGCTTCACCTGCCAGCGCACTCGCGCTCGCCGGCGCTGCTCCTCGCGGCCCTGCTGGCCGCGGGGTTGGGCCTCCTGATCGACACTGCCACGATGGTTCGAGTGCAGATCTGGGCGTCTCCGCCGTGGTCCACCGCCGTCACGTGGTGGTTCAACTTCGGATGGATGATTCCGCTTTATGTCGGCGCGACGTTCATCGACGACTTTCGCACCCGGGCGAAGCGGCGCGCCGCTTCGCTCCGCGGATTGCGCCTCGAGCGCGCAAGCAAGGTGCGGCGAACGGTCGAGGCGAAGCTGCAGGCGATGCAGGCGCGCGTCGACCCGCAGTTCCTGTTCGATACCCTCGCCGCGGTGGAGCGAATCTACGAGTCGGATGCGGCCGCAGGTGATCGCCTGCTCGAGGACCTTATTGGCTACCTCCGTGCGGCGTTGCCAGATTTGCGCGGCACGACATCCACGCTCGGCAAGGAGGTGGATCTTGCGCGCGCTTGGCTCGACATACAGCGCGTGGTCGTGGGCGACCGGCTGCAATACGAGATCGACGCCGCGGATGACGTGCGCGCGGCGCGATTCCCGCCGATGATGATTGTCCCCATCATGGAAGGAATGATCAAGGCAACGCGGAAACGCCCGCGCACGGTAGCGTTGGCGCTGCGCGTACACCGCGAAGCGTCGCGGATCTCGCTGCGCATCGCATGCGGCGACGTCACGAGCAACGCTGACCTGGAGGGGGCCGTTTCCGTTCGCGAGCTGCGCGCGCGGCTTCACGACCTGTACGGCGAGGCCGGACACCTCCTGCTCACGATCCGTAAAACGCACGGCGAAGCTGTGCTGGAGATACCGGTTGACAACGCCGAGAGCGGTAATCGCTGAAGACGAACCGGTGTTGCGGGCCGAGCTTCGGCAAGGCCTTGCGACGCTGTGGCCTGAGCTCGAAGTCTGCGCCGAGGTCCCGGACGGCATCGCCGCGCTGCGCGCAATCGAGGATCATGCGCCGGATGTCCTGTTCCTCGACATCGAGATGCCTGGCATGAACGGCCTCGAGGTTGCGAGGCTCGCCAATGGCCGCTGCCACATCGTCTTCGTAACAGCGTACGACCGCTATGCGGTGGACGCCTTCGAGCAGCAGGCCGCCGACTACATACTGAAGCCGCATTCGGTTGCGCGGCTCGCGTCCGCGGTAAGCCGGCTCAAGGAGCGCATGCAACACACGCCGGCAAGCCTCGAAGGCATTCTCGCGTCGCTTGCCGGTCGTGCGGATGCCGCACCGCGCTATCTGCGCTGGATCACCGCGTCGCAAGGCCCCAAACTGCGTTTCGTGACGGTCGATCGCATCTGCTACTTCCAGGCGGACAACAAGTACACGATCGTCATGACGGCGGACAGCGAGCTGCTGATCCGGCGCCCCATCAAGGAGCTGGTGGAGGCTCTCGACCCGGAGGCGTTCTGGCAGATCCACCGCTCGACGCTCGTCAACGTCAGCGAAATTGCCGACGTGACACGCAACCTGCACGGGCACATGCGCGTTCACCTGAAGCAGCGCAAGGAAACGCTGCCCGTCAGCGAGCCGTACATCCACCTCTTCCGGCAGATGTAGACTCGCTACAACGCGCCGCTCGCGAACATCGACGCGAGGACCTCTGGCGCCGTGGCCTCGACAAGGTCGACTCCTGTCGTTGTCCCCGCCCCGATCCGCCAATCGAGTTTGTCAACAGAACAGGTCGAAAGCGATTACATCTCCTACGATCCGCCGAACTTCCACTGCCTTCCCGGCGCCGCTGCAAACAGCGCCTTGGTGTATTCGTGCTGCGGGTTGGCGTAGACATCCGCGATCGAGCCGGATTCTACGATGCGTCCGTGCTGCATCACCGCGACACGATCGCACACTTGCGCAGCCACGCGCAGGTCGTGCGTGATGAACAGCATCGCCAGGTTGAGCCGCCCGCGGATCTCGTCGAGCAGCGCCAGCACCTGCGCCTGGACCGACACGTCCAGCGCTGATACGGCCTCGTCGGCGATCAAGAGGTCCGGCTCGATCGCCAGTGCACGGGCGATGCAGATGCGCTGGCGCTGGCCGCCTGAGAATTCGTGCGGGTAGCGCGCCAGCGCACCCGCATCGAGTCGCACCAGATCGAGCAGCCGCCGCGCCGTCGCCAGCGCGGCCTCCGGCGTCGCACCGTAGTTCATCGGACCTTCAACCAGCGCAGCACCGACCGTACGCCGAGGATTGAGCGAGCGATACGGATCCTGAAATACGATCTGCACGCGCCGGCGCAGCGGGCGCAGGGCACTCGCACTCATCCGCGCGATATCGACGCCGTCGAGTACGATGTCTCCCGCAGTAGGTTTGATCAACCGCGCGATGCAGCGTGCGACGGTCGACTTGCCCGACCCCGATTCGCCGACGATGCCCAGGGTCTCGCCGCGCCGTACCTGCAGGCTCACGTCGCTTGCCGCCTGCACGTCGGTGCCGCGACGCCACCACCCGCCTCGCGCGTAGGACTTGGCCAGCCCCTGCGTGCTGACCACAACCGGAGCATCGGTGGCGATCGAACGATGCCGCGGCGTGAGGCTCGGCACCGCGGCGATCAGCATGCGCGTGTAGTCGTGCCTCGGGTGCGCAAGCACGTCGTGCGCCGGTCCGAATTCGACGATTTCGCCCTGCCGCAGCACTGCGACCTGGTCCGCGATCTCCGCGACGACGCCGAAGTCGTGCGTGATGAACAGCACGCCTGTACCGTGCTCGCGCTGCATCTCGCGGATCAGCGCGAGGATCTGCGCCTGCGTCGTCACATCGAGCGCCGTCGTCGGCTCGTCGGCGATCAACAAGCGCGGGTTGAGTACCAGCGCCATGGCGATCATGATGCGCTGACGCTGTCCGCCCGAAAGCTGATGCGGAAAGGACTCGATCATCCGCGCCGGGTCCGATAGACCCACATCGCGAACGATCTCCTGCGTTCGCTCGCGCCGCTGCGCGGGCGCCATCGAGGTGTGCGTCGCAAGCACCTCGTCGATCTGCTCCCCGCATCGCAGCACGGGATTCAGCGCCGTCATCGGTTCCTGGAAGATCATCGACATGCGTGTACAGCGCAGCTCGCGCAGCCGCGACTGATCGGCGCGAAGCACGTCTTCGCCATCGAGCAGGATCGCGCGACCCGTCGCACGCAATGCCGGTGGCAGCAGGCCCATCACCGCCTGCGCGATCACCGACTTGCCCGAGCCCGACTCGCCGACCAGGCAGACCAGCTCTCCCTCGCGGACCGTGAGGTGTGCATTCGACACCGCGTTGGCGCGCTCGCCGCTCGCCGGCAGCGCGATGCTCAAGTCGCGGATGTCGAGGACTGGCTTGCTCATTGACGGACTGTCGCGCTCATAGACGTTTGCGCAGGCGCGGATCCAGCGTGTCGCGCAGTCCGTCGCCGAGCAGGTTGACCGCCAGCACCGTCAACGCGAGGAAAATGCCAGGGTAAAGGATGTTGTGCGGATATACGCGGAACAAGGTGCGCCCTTCCGCCATGATGTTGCCCCAGGTCGGTGTCTGCGCGGGAATGCCGACACCGAGAAACGACAAGATGGCCTCGATCAGGATGGCAGAGGCGCAGATGTAGGTCGCCTGAACAATCAGCGGCGGCAGCGTGTTGGGCAGGATGTGCCGGATCACCAGCGGCAGGGTCGGCGTACCAACGGCGATTGCGGCCTCGACGTAGGGTTCCTCGCGCACGGAAAGCACGATAGCGCGCACCAGCCTGACCACGCGCGGGACTTCGGGAATGACGATCGCCACAATGACCGCGAGCAGTCCCGCCGAGGAGATCGACACGACGGCGATCGCCAGCAGGATCGCCGGGATCGCCATCAGTCCGTCCATCAGGCGCATGACGATGCCGTCGAGCCATCGAAGATAGCCAGCCGCGAGTCCGATCGCGAGCCCGACACTCACCGCGATGACCGCAACGCAGACGCCGATCAGCAACGACGCGCGCGCGCCGTAGACCACGCGGCTGGCGACATCGCGGCCCAGCGAGTCGGTGCCCATCCAGTGCCGCACCTCGGTCTTCGCACCGTCGTCGGCACGCACCGTCTCGACAACGCCGGGCAGCTTGTTGCGAAAGCTCGGGTTGATGGCTCCCGGGTCGAAATTCGCGAGCCATGGCGCCGCGATCCCCATCGCGACGATCAGCGCGAGGATGACGACGCCGAACACGACCGTCGGATTGCGCATCAGGCGATGCACGACGCTTACGCTGCGCAACGGTCGCGCAAGGTCGACTTCCAGCGCTTCAGCGGTCGCGTTCAATACCGGATCCGAGGGTCGAGGAAGGTATAGGCCACATCGACCGCCAGGTTCAGCAGGACATAGACCGCCGAGAACAGCAGGATCACTGCCTGCACGGTCGGATAGTCGCGCGCGAGCACGGCGTCGACCGTCAGCCGACCGAGACCCGGTATGCTGAAGACGCTCTCGGTGACGACGACGCCTCCGATCAGCAGCGCGACGCCGATGCCGATGATGGTCACGATGGGCACCGCGGCATTGCGCAGCGCATGTTTCATGAGCACTACGCTGTCCGGCAAACCCTTCGCGCGCGCCGTGCGAATGTAGTCCTCGCCCAGCACCTCGAGCACGCTGGTGCGCGTGATGCGCGCGATCAGCGCGACGTAGATCACCGACAGCGTGAGGCTGGGCAGGATCAGGTGCTGCAGAAAGCCCCAGAAACCGTCACTCGGCGGTTGGTAGCCCTGCACCGGCAGCCAGGACAGCTCGATCGCGAAGACGTAGATCAGCGCGTAGCCGACCACGAATACCGGCACGGAGAAACCGAGTACCGAGAATCCCATCACCAGGCGGTCGATCCACGTGCCTTGTTTCCAGGCCGCGATCACGCCCAGGGGCACTGCGATAAGGACCGAAAACAAGATGGTCGTCGTCGCGAGCGCGACCGTCGGGCCGATACGGCCGGCGATGAGCGCGGCGACCTGCTTCTTGAAAAAGAACGATTCGCCGAAATCGCCGGTGAGAACGTGCCCGATCCAGACCAGGAATTGCGCGACGATCGAGCGGTCGAGTCCGAGTCGCGCACGAATGTCGACGATGTCCTGCGACGTCGCCGCCGCGCCGGCAATGATAGCCGCGGGATCGCCGGGGGTGAGCCGCAGCATCGAAAACACCAGCACCGCGACGATCGCCATCACGGGGATGGTCGCAAGCAGGCGCCGGGCGATGTAGGCGAGCATTAGGACCTGTCATTCCCGCGCAAGCGGGAATCCATTTACCCGTCTAGCGAATCTGGATCCCCGCTTTCGCGGGGATGACGCCAACCGCACGCCACCGGATCCCCGCTTTCGCGGGGATGACGCCAACCGCACGCCACCGGATCCCCGCTTTCGCGGGGATGACGCCAACCGCACGCCACCGGATCCCCGCTTTCGCGGGGATGACGCATCCGTTTCCAATCGCCGCGACGCTTCGCGTCTTGCTCTTGGACGGATGCGTCACTTACCTGTCTTCGTGACGTTCCAGAACACTGTCACCGGCGCGACCACCATCCCGTCGATGTTCTTGCGCACGGCCGCGGGTTGGTACCACTGCCCGAGAAACACGTGCGTCGGATCCTGCGTCCACCGCGCCACCACAGCTTCGGATATCGCCTTCTGCTTGGCCGGATCCGTCTCGCGCGCAAACTGATCGCGCAGTTTTTCGATTTCCGCGTCGCAGGGCCAGCCGAACAGTGCCTTGTCGCAGCTCGAGTTGAGGAAAGCCGTGCTGACGGGATTGAGCACATCGGCCGACACCCACGAAGTCAGGAACGCGCTCCAGCCGCCTTGCGAAGGCGGTTCCTTTTTCGAGCGTCGCGCGACGACGCTTTGCCAGTCCATGTCCTGCATGTCCACCTTGAACCCGGCCTTTTCCATGAGCGATTTCGCTACCGGCGCGAGGTTGGTCAGCACCTGCAGGTCGGTCGAGTGCAGCAGCACGATCGGCGTGCCGTCGTAGCCGGCCTCGGTCAGCAGCTGTTTCGCCTTGACGAAATTAGATTGCAGCAACCCGTCCATTCCTTTGGTCGATCCCAGCGGCGTGCCGCAGATGAACATTTCCAGGCATGCCTTGTAGTACTGGGGGTCGCCGATCGTCGCCTTGAGAAAATCCTCCTGGTTGAACGCATACAGCAGCGCCTGCTTCACCTTGGGATTGTCGAAGGGCTTCACCGTCGAGTTGAAACGAAACGCGTACTGGTTGCCGAGCGGATTGATGTCGGCAAGTTTGATGTTGGGATCCTTCTTCAACACCGGAAGCAGGTCATGCGCGGGCTGCTCGATGTAGTCGATCTCGCCGGCGATCAGCGCGTTGACGGCGGTCTGCTGGTCGGCGACGACTCGCCATTCGATGCGATCGACCTTGGCCACCTTGCCGCCAGCCATGCCCGACGGCGGCTCGGCGCGCGGCTTGTACTTGTCGAACTTGACGTATACCGCCTTATCACCGGGCTTCCATTCGTCCTTCTTGAACACGAAGGGGCCGCTGCCGGTGAAGTCGCTGATCTGGTCGTCGGGCCTCGTGTCGGCGACACGCTTGGGCATCATGAACGGTGCGGCAGAGGACGGCTTGCCGAGTCCGCCGACAATCAACCCTGTCGGCGACGTCAAATTGATGCGGATGGTTTTGGCATCGATGGCGGCGAAGTCCTTCACGAAGCTCATCATCTTCTGGCCCATCGCGTCCTTGGCGCCCCAGCGCCTGATCGACGCGATGCAATCCTCTGCCGTCACCGGCGCGCCGTCGTGCCACAGCAAGCCGTCGCGCAGCGTCAGCGTGTAGGTGAGTCCGTCGGCGCTGACCGCATATTTCTCAAGCATCTGCGGCTGCACCTTGCCGTTGGCGTCGGTGGCGAAGAGCGTGTCGTAGATCATGTACCCGTGGTTGCGCGTGATGTACGCGGTGGTCCAGATGGGATCGACGATCTTGAGGTCCGAATGCATGACGACCCGCAGGGTGGTCTGCGCATGGGCAGCAGGCAGCGCGAACGCGCCCAGCCCGGCGGCGGCCACCAGCACGGCAAGCTTCAGGGAACGGATACGGGACATGGGTACTTTCCTCAGCGGGGAGACATGCGAGCGAGCACGATAGCGAAGCGATGGCAACAACGCAATGGGTGTCGTCGCCGCGCCAAATTCGTGCAGCCGCGAAAATTCAGCGCGGCGCAGGTTCGCGGCCGCCGGCCTGGCGCGCGAGCATCCAGGCCGGATACTCGCTGGGCAGCGCGCTGACGCGATCAAGGATCGCGAGGTCGTCCGCGCTGAGCTTGACCGTCGTGGCCTCGATGTTGTCGCGCAATTGTTCTTCAGTCCTTGCGCCGATGATGATCGTCGTGACGTGCTTTTGCGCCAGCAGCCACGCCAGCGCGACGCGCGCCACGCTCACTCCATGCGCCGCACCGATCGTGCGCATCGCATCTATGCAATCGAAGGCGCGCTCGCGGTTCACCGGCGGAAAGTCGAAGGTCGTGCGCCGCGATCCGGTCGGCCCGTCCTGCTCGCGCGAGTACTTGCCGCTCAGGAAGCCGCCGGCCAGCGGGCTCCAAACCATGAGTCCCATCTGCTGGTCGGCGAGAACCGGCACCAGTTCGCGTTCGAGATCGCGCCCGGCGATCGTGTAGTACGCCTGGAGCGATTCGAAACGGCTCCAGTCGTGCGCGGCAGCCAATCCGTTCGCCTTGGCGATGTGCCATGCGGCTAGATTCGAGCAGCCGATGTTGCGGACCTTGCCCGCGCGCACCAGGTCGTCCAGCGCACGCAGCGTTTCGTCCAGCGGCGTCAGCGCGTCGTAGCCGTGAATCTGATAGAGGTCGATCCAGTCGGTGCCGAGGCGTTGCAGTGAGCCGTCGATCGCCGCCATGATGTGGGCACGGGACAGTCCGACGTCGTTCGGGCCGGGTCCCGTGCGCGACCGAACCTTGCTCGCCAGCACGACGTCCTTGCGCCGAGCGCCGAGGGCCTGCCCCAGGATGCGTTCGGATTCACCCTCGGCGTAGCCGTCGGCCGTGTCGAAGAAATTGATGCCGGCGTCGAGCGCCACGCCGACCAGTCGATCTGCTTCCTGCTGCGCGGTGCGGCCGATTTTCTCCCACATGCCGCTCTTGCCGCCGAAGGTCATGGTTCCGAAACACAGTTCCGAGACGAAGAGTCCGGTGCGGCCGAAAGTCGAATAGCGCATGGTGAATTCCTGTTTGGGGGGAGCGAATGATAGCGCACGCCGGGACGCGCGGCGAACGACATCGCCCCGGCCGTGATGGTGCGCCGTGGGTCGATGCAAAGCCTGCACACCGAGGTAGAGGGCCTCATCGATGATCCCGACTGCACGGGCGACATCATCGCGGACACGCTGCTGCAAGCGTACTTTGACAGTCTCTTCGACACGACCGCGGAAGGTCCAGGCAAGGCGATTGCGGCGTTGATCGCTTTCGCCAGACAGACGGCGTGTCTGGGCACGCGACAGAGCGCGTTGCTCGCGAGCAACCTCTACGATTCCTACAATACGGTCGCTACCTTTCTCAGGGTGAATGGCGTTTATGGTGTCGGCACATACATGAGCCAGGCCGCCCTGCAGCCAATGTTGCTCGTCTACGACGTGGAGAAGTACCGGGGCGAGGCCTCCCCGCTTACCCGCTGGTTTCGCGAGAATCGCAACGCCCTGATGGACGGCATGAGGGCGAACAAGCACCCGCCGAGGTGGCATGGTCTCTGGCTGTATGACCGGCGCTCGGGACACATGGTCGGCTATCGGCCAACGCCGCAGCCGCGCGACGAAAACGACGTCGACCTCGGGGCATTCTATGGCTCGCTGGGATCATTGCCGAATCTGACCGATAACACCTGCACGTTTGGCGAGATGATCGAACGCGGTCCGACCGCATTGGGCTATCTTTGCGCCGGTTCGGTGTGTCAGCAAAGCGCGCGTCAACCGGGAAACGGCACGGCTGGAGCGCCTGGCGGCGGCAGTCGAGCGGGTGCCGGCAGATTTGCTGCGCTTGCCCAGGAGTTCGGCAACACGGTTTGCCAGGAGCCGGGCGCGGGCGGTGGTGCCGACCGGGCCGCCGGGCTGGGTGGCAGCCTCTGCGCGCAAGGTGGCGGGCTCAACGTCGGTGGCGCGAAGAAAGCCGCGAACATGGTCAAGTGCCTTTCGCAACAGGTGGTTCGCCCGGGTACGGAGGGTTTTCGCTGCCTGGCCGAAGCGACCGGGCTGTGCAGCAATCCGGTCGACCGGGCGACGAAAGATCTGCAACAGGCCACGTTCGCGGGCGTGAAGCTGGGACGCGATTGCGGGATTGGGAAAGGCTCGGGCAAGCCCGGACCGGTCGGCGGCTCCAAAGATGACGATATTGACTTGCCTCCACTGCCGCGGCTCGATGACAAGCTCAATATGGCAAAAGCGGATTTCAGGTTTGCCGACGCCGACTTCATGGTGAAGCAGGACGATGCGTTTCGAAAGGCCGACGATTTGCAGCTAGCCCGCGACAATCTAAAGGCGGCAAGAGGACCGGACATCAAGCCGGCGGAAAAAGCCGTGGAGGCCGCGCAAACAGCCTATGCCGCAGCCAACAAGGCTCTGGTGACTGCAAGCGAGGAAAGGCGCAAGGCAGAAAGGAAAGTGAAGGAGGAGGAGACGAAGCTCGCGGAGGAAGAGAAAAAACGCAAGGCTGAACAGGAGAAGAAGGACAAGCAGGCCAAGAAACCCGGCAGCAAAGGTATGCCTGCCTGCCCGCCTGGGACGCCCGATTGCGGCGACAACAGCTGTACGGCCATGTCCGATCAGATGGGCCAGACGCTCGCATGCTCCGCGCGTGCCATCGCCGGCAGTGAGCGTGATCCCGTCGCGACGCGGCCCGGTGGCTGCGATCCCGCGGTGTGTGACCCGGTCGAGCCCACCGGGCGTGGACCGGCGACAGGAGCGTGTCTGGCATCGTTGACCAACGACACGACGATCACGAGAACCCGCCAATGCTGGGCCGTGGAATGCTCCCGCGGCCGCACGGCAACGACGAACAACTGTTGCGGTGCGGACGGCGGCACCAATGTCGGCGGACTGCCCGGCGCCGACGCAGGGCCGGCTACCATGTGCTCGCAGATTCGTTGCAGTGAGGGATCCTTTCCAACGCCTGGCGCGCACGGTTGCGAGTGCCGGGAAAGCACCACGGCGCCCGGGGGTGGGCAGCCGGGCACCCCACGGGCTTCGTACGCCTTCGCGATGCGCGCGCCTCCAGCCTTGCTCGACGTCAACACCCGGCCGCGCGGCAATACCGGACTTCCACCGGGGCCGTAAACAAGCAAAGCGACATTCGCGAGTAGTAAAGCGTTATCTCGCAACGCCTTCTCATCGTCGACTTCATCGGAGACAATCGTGGCGCGACAACATGACTTCGCGGTTCTCGAGGACATCAACGTTCGAATCGGCAAAGCGGAGAGTGAAGGAAAGCGCAAGTGGCTGGAAAGCATATTGGCGCCGGAAATCTCGTTTCGTCGCGCAAACGGTGTCGTCGTCGGTCGTAAGAAGTACTTGGCCAGCGTTGCCAAGGCCGACAGGCGCGAGACCGAAATCGAGGGCATTACGCTGTACGGGGCGCGCGCAATGGTTGCCTGCGTCGTCACTACGCACGGCGCAAATGGTGACAAGAAACGATTTCACAACCTGAGAATGTTCGTACGTGTCGGCGATGGCTGGAAGCTCCTCGGCTGGGCGAACGAGCCGATGTGATTCCGAGTCAGAGGCTGTGCCGGCTTGCTACAGGAATCCGATCGACAGCCAGGGCACCGCGGCGATGATCACCATCGCGACGAACAACGCGGCCAGATAGCGCCACACGCGCGGCATCGCGACATCGGGCGATACCTTGCCGATCGCGCAGGCCGCGTAGAAGCCGACGCCGAACGGCGGCGCGAACAGTCCCAGACCCATCGCGAAGACCACGACCATCGCGTAGTGCACTTCGTGAATGCCGAGCGCGCGTGCCACCGGAAACAGCAGCGGCCCGAACAGCACGATCGCCGGAATGCCCTCGAGCACGCTGCCGAGCACGATGAACGCGACCACCGAGATGGCCAGAAATCCGCCCTTCCCGCCCGGGACCGCCGACATCACCGTCACCAGCTGGCGCGAGAAGCCCGACTGCGTCAGCGCCCACGCCATGCCCGTGGCGCAACCGATGATCAGCAGGATCGCACCCGACAGCGCCGCCGTGTCGACCAGCATCGGAAACAGCCGCTTGACGTCGAACTGCCGGTAGACGACGAGACCGGCGATGATGGTGTAGACGATGCCGACCGTCGACACTTCGGTCGCGGTCGCAACGCCTTCGACGACGACGGTGCGAATCACGACCGGCAGCGCCAGTGCCGGCAGCGCGATCAGCAACGCGCGGGTGATCTGCGCGCCGGTGGCGCGCTTGATCCCCGCGATGTTCTCGTGGCGCGTCTCGAAGAACACCAGCACGCCCAGCGCGATCATGCCGACGACCGCAGGCAGCAACCCGCCCGTGAACAGCGCCGCGATCGACACGCCGGTCACCGAGCCGATCGTGATGAGCACGAGGCTCGGCGGAATCGTCTCCGACATGGCGCCCGACGACGACAGCAGCGCGATCAGATCGCCCTCGTGCGCGCCGCGGCGCTTCATCTCCGGGAAGAGCGCCGGCGCGACCGCCGCCATGTCGGCGGCCTTCGAGCCGGAAATGCCGGAAACGAGATACATCGCGCCGAGCAGCACGTACTGCAGACCGCCGCGGACATGGCCCAGCAGCGAGGCGAGGAAGTCGACCATCGCGCGGGCCAGGCCGGTCATCTCGATCAGCGCGCCCAGGAACACGAACAGCGGCACCGACAGCAGGATCAGCGTCGACATGCCTTCGTCCATGCGGCTGACGACGATGGTGAGCGGCGTGCGCGTCGTCAGCGCGAGGTAGGACAGCGTCGCGATGCCGAACGCAAAGGCGATCGGCACGCCCATGACGACGCACAGGGCGACCAGCGCGACGAAGAAGATGATCAGGTTGACGTTGCCCAGCGTCGCGAACACCGGTCGCGCAGCCACATGCCGACGATCACGACGGCGAGCACCGCGACGGCGGAGGAAACCTGTCGCGCGTTCGCCCGCGCCGCCAGCCGCACCAGCGCGATCAGCATCATCAGCACGGCGCCGACGCCGATCGCGGCCACGCGCACCGAGTCGTGCAGCTCGAGCGCGGGCGTGGTGATCAGCCACTGATTCTCGATGTACTCCCACGACGGCGAGAGGATCAGCAGCACGAACACGATGACGATCAGCGCGCTGACCGTGTCGACCCAGGCGCGCCACTGCGGGCGCAGCAGTTGACGAACGTGGTGAGCCGCATGTGCTCGCCGCGCCGCAGCGCGATCACCGCGCCCAGCATGGCAAGCCACAGGAACAGCACCGACGCGAGTTCGTCCGACCAGGTCAGCGGCTTGTTGAAGACGTAGCGCGAGACCACGCCGGCGAACAGGATCACGATCTCGGCGACGACGAGCAGCGCGGCGGGAACCTCGGTCACCCAGCCGAGCGCGCGGTCGACGCCGTGAAATCGCGACGCCACGGCTACGACGCGGCGCTATTGCGCACGCGCGATCAGGCCAGCTTGCCCGAATACTGCTCGAGCTTGGCCCACGCCTCGGGGCCGAACTTGCCCTTCCATTCGTCGTAGAAGCCGGCCTTGGTCAACGCGGCGCGGAACGGCACCTTGTCCGGGCTGTTGAAGACGAGTCCCTTGGACTTCAGGTCCGCTTCGACCGTGTCGTTGAGCTTGGCCATGTCGTCGCGCTGTTTCACGACCGCCTCGAGCACGTTTTTCGAGACGATCGCCTGCAGGTCCTTCGGCATGCCGGCCCACATCTTGCCGTTGGCGAGCACCCATTGGCCGTCCCACATGTGGCCGGTCAGCGAGCAGTACTTCTGCACCTCGTACAGCTTCGCGATCTGGATGATCGACAGCGGGTTCTCCTGGCCCTCGACCACCTTGGTCTGCAGCGCGGAATAGACTTCGCTGAAGTTGATCGAAGCCGGCGACGCGCCGAAGGCCTTGAACAGCGATGTCCACAGCGGGCTCACCGGCACGCGGATCTTGAAGCCGTTCAGATCGGCAGGCGTGACGATCGGCTTGGTGCTGCTGGTGATCTGCCGGTAGCCGTTGTCGAGGCACTTCTCGAACGTGAACAGCCCTGCCTTGGCATTGGCCTCGCGGATGAACGCGCCGAGATCGCCGTCCATCGCGGCCCAGACGGTGTTGTAGTCCTTGAACGCGAACGCGACGCCGTTGATGCCGGCGAGCGGCACCAGCGTCTGCAGGATCAGCCCCGACAGCGGAAAGAAGTCGATCGCGCCGGAGCGCACCTGCGACAGCATGTCGGTATCGCCGCCCAGCTGGTTGTTCGGGAAGACCTGGATGTCGACGCGGCCCTTGGTCTCCGCCTTGATCTTCTCCGCGGCTTCCTTGACGCGGATCGTGCTCGGGTGCGTGACGGGAATGTTGTTGGCCCATTTCAGCTGGAACTCCGCGGCCTGGCCGAAGGCGGGCCGGATGCCGGTCGCGGCCAGCGCGGCGGCGCCCCCCAGTGTCTGCACGAACTTGCGGCGATCGATGGTCATGGTGCGCTCTCCTCGTGGTTGTTATGCGAATGCTCAGAGCGTTGTATTCCAGTGCGGGGCGATCAATACATGCACAGCCCGCCATCGGCGACCAGCGTGGCGCCGTCGACATACGACGCTTCGGGTGAGACCAGAAAGGCGATCGTGCGGGCGATTTCCGCAGGCATCGCGGCGCGATTCATCACGCTCATCGATTCGACGCGCTTGCGGTGCGCGTCGTTGGCGAAGACGTGCGCGATCATCGGCGTCATCGTCGCGCCAGGAGCGACGGTGTTGACCGCGATGCCCTTGTCCGCCAGCGAGCGCGCTGCATTCTTGGTCAGCGCCAGCACCGCGCCCTTGCTCGCGGCGTAGGCCGCCGTGCCGGACAGCCCGCCGCCGCGCAGCCCAGCGACGCTGGCGACGGTGCAGATGCGCCCGCCCGGCATCATGTGTTTCGCCGCCTCGCGGATGCAAAGGAAGGTGCCGATCACGTTGTGATCGTAGACGCGGCGAAAAGTGGCGGCATCGAGATCCATGAACGGCGTCATTTCCGCGACGCCCGCGCTGGTGACCAGCGCATCGAGGCCGCCCAGTGCCTTCACCGCTTCGGCGAATCCGCCGACGATCGCAGTTTCGTCGGTGACATCCAGCTCGAGCGCAACGTGCGGCGCGCCGGCCGCGGCGATTGCACCGATTGCCGCGCGCACACCTGGTCCGTTGCAGTCGATCCCGGCGACGCGGTAGCCGCGCGCGGCCAGTTCCGCCACGGTGGCGGCACCGATGCCGCTGGCGGCACCGGTGACGATCGCGGTTCTGGGTCGGGTCATGATCGTGGTTTCAGTGGACTTGCGAGTGTAGCCAATGCGCGCAGCGAGGGCTATCTCCGCAGCAGAGTCGTGGCCGCCGAGACGACGCCCGTCACGGTGACGCGCGACTCGTCTTCCAGTGGTTTCGAATAGCCCGAAGGAATGCGCGGCGCGCCCAGGCGACGGATGCGGCAACCGGTCGCCTCGGCCGCGGCGGCGGCGATCTCCGCGCCGAAGCCACCCACCTGCACCGCCTCGTGCACGACCAGCAGATGCCCCGTCCGCGACGCAGAGCCCAGCACCATTTCGCGATCCCACGGCCATAGCGTGCGCAGGTCGATCACCTCGGCCTGAATGCCGGCCGCAGCGAGCTCCGCTGCGGCGGCGACGCAGGTCGGCACGGCTTTCGACCAGCTCACGATCGTGATGTCGCTCCCTTCACGCAAGCGCCGTGCGACGCCCAGTGGTACGCGCGTGCCGGACGCGACCTCGCCTTCGACGGCCCACAGTTCCTTGTGTTCCATGTAGACGACCGGGTCGCCCGATGCGAGCGCGCTCGCCAGCAGGCCGTAGTTGTCGTCCGGCGCCGACGGCGCGACGACGACCAGCCCGGGAATGTGCGCGAACCAGGCTTCGAGCGACTGCGAATGCTGCGCCGCCGACGCGGTCCACAGGCCGATCGGCATGCGCACGACCAGCGGCACGCGACCCTGCCCGCCGAACATGAAGCGGTTCTTCGCCGCCTGATTCACGAGTTCGTCCATCGCGCACAGTGCGAAATCGACGACGCGCATCTCGACCACCGGCCGCAGGCCCGCGAGCGCCATGCCCACCGCGGCACCCATGATCGTCGCTTCGGAGATCGGCGTGTCGATCACGCGATCGGCGCCGAATTTCTGCTGCAACCCGCGGTATTGCGCGAAGATGCCGCCGCGGCCCAGGTCTTCGCCCAGCGCAACGACGAGCGGGTCGGCCTCCATCGCTTCGGAGAGCGCCGCTGCGGCCGCCTGCGAGTAGTTCATCAGCGCCATTGGCCCGCGCCCGTGTTCTGGATGTCGGTGTACGCTGCCGCAGTTTCCGGCCACGGCGCGGCTTCGGCTTGCGCCATGGCATCGTCGATCTCGGCCTTCGCGTCCGCGTCGATCGCGTCGAGCGATGCCGGCCGCGACGCCGCTATCAGGCGAGCGCATTGCGCGCGACGAGCAGCGGATCGAAGGCCATCGCCGCCGCAACTTCCGCCTGGTCGCGGTAGGCGCCGGGATCGACCGAAACGTGGCCCTTGAAGCGATACGTCACCGCGTGCAGGAAGCGCGGTCCGGCGCCGCTGCGCACCTCGGCGACAAGCCGTGCTGCGGCGGCATCGACGGCCGCGACATCGTTGCCGTCGACCTTCATGGCCGGCACGCCGATGCTCTCGGCGCGCGCGCTCGCACCGGGACCGCCGGTCATCGGCCCGGTCGGCGTGGTCGCCGAGATCCGGTTGTCCTCGCACACGAACAGCACGGGCAGGTGGTAGACGACCGCCCAGTTCAGCGCTTCGATGAAGGGTCCGCGATTGACTGCGCCATCGCCGAAAAAGCAGGCGACGATCTCACGCCGTCCGCGAATCTTGAGTGCATGCGCGGCACCCACGGCGATCGGCATGCCGGCGGCGACCACGCCGTTGGCGCCGAGCATGCCGACGCCGAAA
This sequence comes from uncultured beta proteobacterium, assembly GCA_963726915.1. Lineage (GTDB taxonomy): Bacteria > Pseudomonadota > Gammaproteobacteria > Burkholderiales > Casimicrobiaceae > PALSA-1003. The sequence continues at coordinate 229,717 of CAVSEA010000013.1, read as the reverse complement.
TCGGCGATGTGCATCGAGCCGCCCTTGCCCTTGTTGGTGCCTGTCGCGCGGCCGAACAGCTCGGCCATCATGCGTCGACGTCGGCGCCTTTGGCCAGCGTATGGCCATGGCCGCGATGGGTCGAAGTCAGCAGATCGGCGCGGTCGAGATTGGCGCAGACGCCGGTGGCGACCGCCTCCTGCCCCGTCGACAGGTGCAGCGGCCCGCGCACCAGCGCGGGCTTGGCGGATGTCGCCAGGCCCCACGCCTGCACGCCCCCCTGGCTCGCGATCTCGGCCGCGTTCTCGAAGGCGCGAATGCGCGCCATCGTGCGATACAGGGCGAGGAGCCGGGAACTGGTCACTGGATCACCTCGTCCGCGCGTGCCAGCACCGACGGCGGGATCGCGAGTCCGAGAGCTTTCGCCGTTTTCAGGTTGATCACCAGTTCGAACTTGGTCGGCTGCTCCACGGCGAGATCGGCGGGCTTCGCGCCCTTGAGTATCTTGTCCACGTACGCGGCGGCTCTCGGAGTGAATTCAGCCATGTTCACCGCGTAGGCCATCAAGCCGCCTGCCTCGACCATTTCCCGATAGAAGTTCATCGTCGGCAGGCGGCCCTTCAACGCAAGTTCGGCGACTCTGGCGCGGTGCACCAGAAACGTCGTGTCATTGGCAACCAGCAACGCCTCCGCGCGCTCTCGCGCCATCGCGGCGAAGGCTCTGTCGAGCTCCTCCGGGCCGCGCGCCTCCACGCGTTGAATGCGAATTCCGAGAGACCGTGCAGCTGTTTCCACCACGGTCACCTGGGAGCCGAATGCCAGGTCTGCCGGATTCAGCAGGATCGCAACTCGATTCGCGTGGGGGACTGCATCTTTAAGCAGTTGCAATTGCTTGCCGAAGATCTCCGAACTTGGGGTGCTGGTGGTGCCGGTGACGTTCCCCCCGGGTCGCCGCACGCTGGCCACAAGGCCCAAGCCGACCGGATCGGCCGGGAAGATCATCACGATGGGAATGGTGCTCGTCGCCTTCTTCGCCGCCAGTGCGGCGGTCCCCGCCGGCGTCACGATCAGGTCGACTTTTTCCCGGACCAGCTCGTCTGCCAGCGCGGGAAGGCGCTCGATGTTGCCGTCGGCCCACCGATATTCGATGACGAGATTCTGACCTTCGATCCAGCCAAGCTCCCGTAGCGCTCGCAGGAACGACTGCAGCCCCTGTTCGACGGACGCGCGGGTGGGGGCGCTCAGGTACCCGATGCGATACACCCTGCCCGCTTGCTGCGCCTCGGCGGCGCGCGATACGGCGCCGAGAGCAAATGGCCCAAGCAGTAGTGCGAGTCCTGCGCTGCGCCTGTTCATGCAGTTGTCCGATTTGGTTCGGGAAATCCCATTTTCTTCACGAACGGCAGCCAGCGCGGGTCGTCGTGCAATGCCCGAAAAAACGAATCGGAGGCCGTATGCGCCAGCCCGGGATCGCGCTGGATGTACGCCCGCTCCAGCCATTCGAAGCTGCGGTCGATTTCGCCGCGCCACGCGCACGCTTCCGCGATCTGGTACGCAGCCTCGTTGCCGTGGTCCGCTATCAACTGCGCAAGTGCGGCGTCGGACTGGTCTTTGTGCCCGAGCGTATGCTGGGCGAGCGCGATGCCCAGCAAGCGAAAGTCGGGAAGACTCTCGCGCTGGGCCAGATCGAGCGCCTCGGCGGCATGACCTTGCGCCAGGCGCGTTGCGCACATGAAGCAGTACACCAGCCCCGACTTCGGATTGAGGTCGAGCGCAACCTTGAGCGCGGCCATCGCCTCATCCAGCCGCCCCGCCATAAACCAGCGCAGTCCAAGCATGCGTTGAGCAGTCGAACTTAGCGGGTCAAGCTCCGTCGCTTTGCGCAGGAGGTCGATTCCTGCCTGCGGACCGACGAAAATCCGTGTCATGCCAGCGACCGCACGCAGCACATCGGCATTGCCGGGCGCCAATGCGAATGCGCGCTGATATTCGTCGTGCGCTCCCTGCCAGTTCCAGTCGTAGAGCTCGAGGACGAACCCCAGGCAGACATGCCCTTCCGCCAGGTCCGGCGCGAGCGCCAGTGCACGGTTCGCGGCATCGCGTGCGCGCTCGAACCCGTCCTTCACCGGCGACCACCCATATCCGGCCTGCGTGCGGTAGGCATTCGACAAACCCGCCCATGCCAGCGCGAATTCCGGATCGATCGCGAGCGCCTGACGGAAGTAGTCGACAGCTCGCGCATTGTCAGTGGCAGTCATCCGATCGTTGAAATGGCGGCCCTGCAGGTAGAGCCGGTAGGCTTCGGCGTTGTCGGCGCGACCCGTCGACGCCGCCTGCACTTCGGCCTTCGCCTTGGCGTCGGCGGTTGAACCGATCCCTTCGCCCAGCAATGCGGCACGCAGTTCCTTCACCACCGACTGCGCGATGTCGTCCTGCACCGCGAAAATGTCATCGAGTTCACGGTCGTAGGTCTCCGACCACAAGTGCGAGTCGGTCGCCACCTGGATGAGCTGCGCCGTGATTCGCACGCGTTTTCCCGACTTGCGCACGCTGCCCTCGAGCACGGTGGCCACGTTGAGCTTCTGCGCGACGGTCGGGATGTCGATGTCCTTGCCCTTGAAGAAGAATGCCGACGTCCGCGACGCCACGCGGAGCCCTCTGATCTTCGCCAGCACGTTGAGCAGTTCTTCCGACAGACCGTCGGCGAAATACTCGTTCTCCTCGTCGCGCGACATGTTGATGAACGGCAGCACCGCGATCGACGGCGTTTCGCGGTCGAGCGGCGCCGATGTCGCCTTCAGCGGCGGAAAGCTCTGCGGCAGGTCGGGATGGCAGAGCTGGAACACCGCTTCCCGGCGCGCGATATCCTTGAGCCCGTGCTCACCCAGCGCCTTGGCGGTCGCGAGCGGCGGCAGGTGATCGCGGCACAGATCGTGCGTGGATTCCGACAGCAAAGTCTGGCCGCCGTGACCCGCGGCGAGCAAGCGCGCCACACGATTGAGTGAAGTTCCGAAATAGTCGCCGTCTCGAAGTTCGACCGAGCCGCTATGCAGCGCCATGCGCACGCGAATCTTCGCCGCTTCCGGCCAGCGCTCGGCGTGCAGCGCACGCTGCGCTTCGAGTGCCGCAGCCAGCGCGTCAGGCGCGGTGTGAAACGCGGCGCAGAACGCGTCGCCACCGGTCTTGAACACGTGTCCGCCATGCCCGACCACGCACTGGCGCACGAGCGCGTCGTGCCGCGGCAAGGCCACCTGCATCGCGGCTTGCTGCGACTCCCACAGCCGCGTGCTGCCCTCGATATCGGTGAATAGGAACGTCACCGTACCGGTTGGCAATGAAGTCGGGTCGGCTACCATTCGGGATCGATAGGGTCTGGCCGAACGCTCATTGGATGACTTTGTCCGCGCGCAGCAGCACCGCCTGCGGGATCGTGACGCCAAGCTCCCGCGCGATCTTGACGTTGACCGCCAATCCGATCCGGTCGAACGCCTCGACTGGCAAGTCGCGTGGACGGGCCCCCGTGAGGATGCGCTGGACGTAGGTTGCCGACAAACGACCGACATCGTAGTAACTCGTACCGTAGCCGGCCAGGGCTCCCTGTGCAGCGAGACCCTGCTCTGCGAACATCGTCGGCAGCTTCTTGGCGCGAGCGGTGTCGATGATGAACTGAGCCTGGCTTGTCACCACCGCGTCATTGCTGTGAAAGTAGGCGTCCGCCTCATGTACCTTGAGCGCCAGCACGGCCCGTCGGAGTTCTTCCACGGACGCGACAGGTCGCTCGAGAATCTCGATCTTAAGTTGTCGCGCGGCCTCCCGCGCCGTTTTCACGCCCGCCGTCGCGACCGCGCTTCCAGGATCGTAGAAAGTCACGACTTTGCGCATTTCCGGAAGTATCGCCTTCAGAAGTTCCAGGCGTTTCGCGGTGAGTTCGCCCGCAAGATAGTGCACTCCCGTGGCGCGCCCCCCGGGTCTAGGAAAACTCTCAACCAACCCGGCGGCTACGGGGTCGCTTCCGACAGCGAATACGATCGGCACCTCCGTGGTCGCGCGCTTCGCCGAAGCAGCAACGTTTGTCGGCATAGCGTAGATCAGGTCGACTTTCTCACGTTCCAGACTTCTCGCTGTCTCCTCCTCCGCCTTCCGATCACCCTTCAGATCGCGAATTTCCAGGACGTAGTGCTTAGCTTCGATCAATCCCAAATCCTTGAGGCCGTCTTTGAGTCCGTCGATCGCCGCCAGGTACGGCCCCCCCGAGAAAATGACCCCGACACGATAGACCTTGGCTTGCTGTGCGTGGGCAAGATGCAAAGTTGCAAGACAGAGAACAGCGAAAAACCATGCGATCATCTTTTTGTTCAACGACGCTCTCCCGCGTTACCTTTTTCTTGACCAGGTTGGCCGCCCCTCGGCGCGCCTACGTTCTTGTGTAACCCGCCTCCTTCTGAGCGCGGATGGCGAGCACAAACACCGTGTCGAGTTCTGCTACGTATCGATACAGCGCGACATAACCCCTGGCACGTCGTCCTATCACCAGTTCCCTCAAGTCCGCTCGGACAGGTCGACCAATCAGTGGATTGCGTTCAAGCACATCGATTGCCTTGATGATGTCTTCAATGCCCGATGTCGCGTTCGCCGCCTGATGCGCAAAGAGGTGTTCCAGAATGCGATCGAGGTCATCCCCAACCTCTTGCGCAAGCTCGATGCGCGACATGACTAGCGCGCAAGCGTTCGCGGCTTTGGTCGTGCAATCCTGTTGCTGGTGAGCCTACGCTCGAGATAGCGACGCATCTCGTTCCACGGGACTGCTTTTCCAGACGCGACAATTTCGGCGTACCGACGCTCGGCCGTGTCCTGAAACTCGCCCCGGCGCTCTACTTGGTCGGCTTTCTCGGCTATCGCATCCAGAATGAAGCTGTGCGCGGTGGTGCCAGCCCGTTCCGCTGCGCGAGAGACGCGCTCCTTAAGATCCTGCGGCAGGCGAATAGTGGTCGTGGACATCCCATGACTCCCTATGAAAAGCTCATTGTAGCACAAACGTGCTACATCGCCAGCCCAACGATCGGACCAGCGTCGACCTGGCAGCGGTTCTGTCTTTTCGAACGATCATTCAATGACTTTGTCCGCGCGCAGCCGAACCGCCTGCGGTACGGTGACGCCAATCTCTCGCGCTGTTTTGAGGTTCACGGCCAACTCCACCCTACTTAGTGACTCGACCGGCAAGTCCTTCGGGTTGGCTCCAGTCAGAATCCGCTGAACGTATTTTGCCGACAGCCGACCCGTTTCAAAGTAACTCACGCCATAGCTGAGCTTGGTCGGTTGCGCTTGTGCAAGATGAGCGGTCGCAAGCAAAGACATGCCGAGCAATACGACGACGATACTTTTGTTCATGGACCCGTCCCCTCGTGCCTGTGCAACCTCACGGCGCTGCACGAACCGCAATGGCGCATGACGCTATTTGGTACCTGAAAGCTACCACGTCGGATCGATCGGCGTGATCACACCCGCCCGCGCTTCGATCGCCTCGGCGCAATCGAGACAGGCGTCCTCCCGAAAGCGGGGCCCGATGATCTGCACGCCCATCGGCATTCCATCCGCGAGGCCGGTCGGCACGGCCACCGCCGGCAGCCCGAGCACTGGCACCGCCATCATCGTCGCGCATTCGCGCCAGAGCGCGGCAGTGCGCGCCGCACTTTCGATGTCGAATCCTTGTTCGTAGACCGGCTCCGAGCAGATCGGCGCCAGCACCAGCGGCACGCGTTCCATGAACAGCGTCCAGTCGCGCACCAGCTTGCTGCGCTCGGCGAGCGCCTTCATGTAGGCGAGTTGGGTGGTCGGCGGCACGTTCTCGAGCTTGAAGCGCACCGCAGTACGGATACCCGCGTCGCCCTCCTTCTCGATAATGGGCAGCAGGTACTCGCGAAACTCGGGCATCTGGATCTCGAACCACAATTCCTTGGCGCGCGTGAAGCCGGGAGTCGGCTCATCGACGATCTCGTAGCCCGCGTCCGCGAGCCATCGTGCGGCCTGCGCGATCGCTGCAGCGACGTGTGGATGCAACTTCGCTCCGCCGAGATCCTCAGGCCTCGTCACCACCGCGACGCGCTTGGGCAACGGCGGCCCGTCGAGCGGAACCGGCACCCACCACGGATCGCGCGGATCGCGCGCCGACATCGCGGCGAGGCCCAGCCGGACGTCGGCCACGCTGCGCGCGAGCGGGCCCTGCACCGACATCAGCTGCGACGACAGCGAGCGCTCCGCGGCCTGCAGCGAGTTGAACGCGGCCACGCGACCGAACGAAGGCCGGATGCCCGCGAGCCCGCAGGCGTACGCCGGAAAGCGCACCGACCCCGCGATGTCGTTGCCGTGCGCCAGCGGCGTGATGCCGGCGGCAACGGACGCCGAAGCGCCACCCGACGAACCGCCTGGCGTATGCGTCTTCGACCACGGGCTGTAGGTGCGCCCGCGCAGGTCGTTGACGGTGTCGAGCCTGAAGCTGAACGCGGGCGTGTTGGTGCGGCCGATGATGATGGCCCCGGCACGCTTCCAGTTGGCGACGATCGGGCTGTCGACGCTCGCGACGAGATGCTGGAAGCCGACGACACCGTTGGTCGTCGCGCAGCCTACCTGGTCGACGTTTTCCTTGATGGTGACCGGCACGCCGTGCATCGATCCCAGCAGCTCGCCGCGGGACTGCGCGCGATCGGCCTCGTCGGCGGCTGCGCGCGCCGACACCGAAAGATCGACGGTGACGGCGTTGAGCTTCGGGTTGACTTCCGACAGGCGCGCCAAGCACGCATCGACCGCGTCGCGCGCGCTGATGTCGCGATTGCGAATTGCCAACGCGATGCGCGTCGCGCTCCAGCGCCAGATCGGTTCTGACACGTTGATACGCCCCCTTGTCGAGTTTGCGCGGCCGCGGGTTTCCGGCTACTCTCGCCCGGCCCGAACGTATGATGCCACGTAGCGCAGGAGTGACGATGGGTCTGATCGCCGTCGGTGGATTCCAGCACGAAACCAACACCTTCGCGCCATCGAAGGCGGGGTACGCGGCGTTCGAGGACGGCGGCGGCTGGCCGCCGCTCGTCGCGGGTGACGAGATCGCTCCGCGCCTGATCGGCGCGAACATTCCTGCCGCAGGCGCGATCGCCGCCCTGCACGCGCTCGGGCACCGCACTGCCGGTCTGGTGTGGGCCGCGGCGTCCCCCTCCGCGCACGTCACGCGCGATGCCTACGAGCGCATTGTCGGCGACATGCTCGGGCGGCTCGCCACGATCGGCCCCGTCGACGGCGTGTACCTCGATCTGCACGGCGCCATGGTCACCGAGCATCTCGACGACGGCGAAGGCGAGCTGCTGGCGCGCATGCGCAAGTTGGTCGGCCCGCGCGTGCCGATCGTCGCGAGCCTCGACCTCCACGCCAATGTCACGCGCGCCATGTTCGAGCTTGCCGATGGCATGGTCGCCTACTGCACCTACCCGCACGTCGACATGGCTGCTACCGGCGAACGCGCCGCGCAGCTCCTCGATCGCATCCTGCGGGATGGAAGCGCACCGGCGAAGTCGCTGCGTACGCTCGATTTCCTGACCGGTTTGCCCTCGCAGTGCACGATGATGGAGCCGGCGAAGGGACTCTATCGCATGCTGGAACGCCTGGAACGCGAACATCACTGCGTGCTGTCGTTCACGCCGGGTTTTCCGATGGCGGATTTTCCGGAGTGCGGCATGGCGGTGACGGGCTACGGCATCGACGCGGCGCGGGCACAGACAGCGACCGCGGCATTGGCGCATGCGATCGCCGATGCCGAAGGCGAGTTCGCGATGGAACTGTACGAACCGGACGCAGCGGTCGTGCGCGCGATGCAGCGCGGCGAACCAGGAGCGCCGGTCGTACTTGCCGACACGCAGGACAATCCGGGCGCCGGCGGCAACGGCGACACCACCGGACTCCTTGCCGCGCTGCTGGGACGCCGCGCGCAGGGCGCGGTGCTGGGACTGCTGATCGACAGGGCGTCCGCAGAAAAGGCGCGAGCGATCGGCATCGGCCGCAAGGCGCCGTTCGCGCTTGGCGAGATTTCCGGCGTACCGGGCCACTATCCCTACGAGGACGAGTTCAAGGTCGTGCAATTGGGCGACGGGCGCTTCACCTGCACCGGACCGATGTTTCATGGTTTCCGGATGGAACTCGGACCGATGGCGGTGCTGGAGAGAGACGGCGTGCGCGTGGTGCTCGCGTCGAAGAAATGCCAGGCCGCGGACCAGGAAATGTTCCGCCATGTCGGCATCGAACCGAAACAGCAGCGCATCATGGCGCTGAAGAGTTCGGTGCATTTTCGCGCGGACTTCGAGCCGATCGCGCGTGAAGTTCTGGTCGTAGCCTCGCCGGGTCCGGCCAAGGCTGACCCGACGATGTTCTCCTGGTCGCGGCTGCGGCCCGGCCTGCGCCTGAAGCCGAACGGTCCCGCGTTTACCCCGGTGCGGAGCTTGTGAACCGCGCAACGGTCCCGAGGTTCGTCGTTCCCGCGAAAGCGGAGACCCATTTTTTTCGTTGGCGACTTCCGCTTGGATTCCCGCTTTCGCGGGAATGACGGCGATACTTCATGCTGCGCCGCTACGTCATCGCGCTGATCAAGCACGAGACCAACACCTTCTCTCCGATCGCCACGCCGATCTCGGCCTTCGGCCACGGCAACGGCCCGGCCTTCGGTGACGCGGCGCGGCGTCGCTTCACCGGCACCAATACGCCGATGGGCGCGTATCTCGACCTGGCGACACGCGAAGGTGCCGAAATCGTGACGCCAGTCGCGGCCGAGGCGTGGCCGGCGAACAAGGCCTCGCGCGCGACCTTCGAGCAGCTGGTGCGCCCGCTGGAAGACGCCGTGCGCCAGGGCTGCGACGCGGCGCTGCTCGATCTGCACGGGGCGATGGTGATCGAGGACTGCGACGATGCCGAAGGCGAGATCGTCAAGCGACTGCGCGCCATCGCGCCCAGACTTCCGATCGCGGTGACGCTGGACTATCACACCAACCTCTCCGCCGACCTCGTCGACAACGCCACCGTCATCACCGGCTACAAGACCTATCCGCACGTCGACATGTACGAGGTCGGCAAGCTCGCCGGCGACATCATGGCGAGGACGCTCGCCGGCGAGATCGAACCGGTGATGGCCTGGGGCTGGCTACCGCTGCTCGCCTCGATCATGCGTCACGCGCCCGAGGACGGGCCCTCCGGCGACATCGTGCGTCATGCGCGCGAGATGGAAGCCAGCGGCACCGTGCTCGCGGCGACGTTCCTCGCGTCGTTCCCGCACGCCGACACGCCGTACACCGGCGTTTCGGCTGTCGTCGTCGGCGACGCCAAACGCGGCGGCGCGGCCGCGGCGAAACAAGTGTGCGATCGCATGCTGGCCATCGCTTCGCAGCGGCGCGCCGAATACGCCTTCGTTGCACCACCGCTCGCCGACTCCGTCGCGAAAGCGAAACGGCTCGGCGCGAGCGCGTCGAACGGTCCCGTGCTGCTGATCGATCACTGCGACAATTGCGGCTCCGGCGGCGCGCAGGACGTGATGCAGGTCGTCGCGGAGATCCTGCGCCAGGAACTCGACGACGTCGCGATCGCGCCGATCCGCGACGCCGCGAGCGTCGCGCTGATGATCGAAGCTGGCGTCGGCAACGAGGTGGCGCTCGATCTGGGCGGCAAGACCGACATGCCGTCGATCGGTCTCGCGGGCAAGCCGCTGCCGGTGCGCGGGCACGTGCGCGCGATCACCGATGGCGAATTCGTCATCACCGGCCCCATGTACACCGGCGTTCGCACCTTCCTCGGCCGTACCGCGGTCCTCGACACGGGCAGGGCGCAGATCGTGGTCACCGAGCGCGGGCACGAGCCGATGGACCTCGGCATCTTCACCCATTGCGGCATCGATCCGCGCCGGAAGCGGTTCATCATGCTCAAATCGCGGATACACTATCGCGCCGGGTTCAAGCCGATCGCGGCGCACATCGTCGAATGCGCCGGCGCCGGAGTAACCAATGCCGACCTATCGGTCTACCGCTATGAAAAACTTCGGCGCCCCATCTGGCCGCTCGATGCGATCTGATCCTGTCCCGGCTTACAGCGCGCCATGAACCCGCCTCGCACGCCCGGTTACGACTTGCTGATCGATATCGGCAACACCTTCCTGAAATGGGGCCTGTTTCGCGCCGGCGCGGAAGGCAGCGCCCGCGAGAATCGCCTCGAATCGGGCCACGTGCTGCTGGAGGAGATGCCGGCGCTTGCGGCACAGTTCACGAGATTCCGGGCTCCCTCGCAAATCGTCATTTCCAACGTCGCGGGCACCCGGATGCGCTCGACCATGATCCGGGCGATCGAAGTGTGGCCGGATGCCCCGCCTCCGCACTGGGTCATTCCGCAGGAATCGCAGTTTGGCATCGTCAACCGCTATCGCAATCCGGCGCAACTCGGCAGCGACCGCTGGGCGGCGCTGATCGGCGCCCGCCAGCTGCTCGGTCCCAAGCCTGCGCTGGTCGTCGTCTGCGGCACGGCGACCACGATCGACTTCCTGACCGCCGACGGCGTGTTCGAAGGTGGTGTCATTCTGCCCGGCGTGGGGTTGATGCTGCGCGCGCTGCATCAGCACACGGCAGCGCTGCCCGACGCCGACGGCGAATACGTCGAGACGCCGACGCAAACCGTCGACGCCATCGCCAGCGGCTGCCAGCACGCGCAGGCCGGCGCGATCGAGCGCCTCTACCATCTGCACGCACCGGCGCAGCCGGGATTGATCTGCCTGCTCTCCGGCGGCGCCTCGCGCGCATTGAGCCCGCGGCTCACGATCCCCTTCGAACTGCAGGACAATCTCGTGCTCGAGGGGCTGTACCGCATCGCCCAGGACGTCGGCGGCTAGACGCGCAATCGCAGTATCATGATGGGTTCACCCGAGGAGAAAACCATGGCTGAAGCAAGGGAAGTCGTCATTTTGAGCGGCGTGCGCACGGCGATCGGCGATTACGGCGGGAGCCTGAAGGACATTGCGCCGAGCGATCTCGCGGCGCGCGTGGTGCGGGAAGCGATCAACCGCGCCAAGGTCGACCCGAAAGACATCGGCCAGTGCGTGTTCGGCAACGTGATCCACACCGAGCCAAAGGACATGTACCTGTCGCGCCTGGCGTGCGTCAATGGCGGCCTGCCGGTGGAAGCCGGCGCGCTGACGCTGAACCGCCTGTGCGGCAGCGGCATGCAGGCCATCGTCTCGGCGTCGCAGTACATCCTGCTCGGCGACATCGATGCCGCCGTTGCCGGCGGCGCCGAGAGCATGAGTCGCGCCGCCTACGCCAACTTGACGCAACGCTGGGGCGCGCGCATGGGCGACGCAAAGGATATGGACATGATGGTCGGCGCACTCACCGATCCGTTCGACACGGTGCACATGGGCGTCACCGCGGAAAACGTCGCCAACAAATGCGGCATCACGCGCAGCGAGCAGGACGCGTTTGCGGTGGAAAGCCACAAGCGGGCCACCGCGGCCATCGCCGCCGGGCATTTCAAGAGCCAGATCCTGCCGATCGAGCTCAAGAGCAAGAAGGGGCCGATCCAGTTCGACACCGACGAGCACGTGCGCGGCGACGCGAGCCCCGAAGGCATGGCCAAGCTCAAGGCGATCTTCGTCAAGGAGAACGGCAGCGTGACGCCGGGCAACGCGTCCGGCATCAACGACGCCGCCGCCGCGGTCGTGCTGATGGAGAAATCGGTCGCCGCGAAGAAGGGCTTGAAACCGATGGCGCGGCTCGTCTCGTACGGCCACGCCGGGCTGGATCCTAAGATCATGGGCCTCGGTCCCGTGTCCGCGGTAAAGAGTGCCCTCGCCAAGGCCGGGCTCAAACTCGAGCAGATGGACGTGATCGAATCGAACGAAGCCTTCGCGGCGCAGGCGCTTGGCGTCAACAAGGAACTCGGGATGAATCCGGCGAAGGTCAATCCGAACGGCGGCGCGATCGCGCTGGGCCATCCGATCGGCGCCACCGGCTGCATCCTGACGATCAAGGCGATGTACGAACTGCAGCGCACCGGCGGCCGCTACGGCCTGATCACGATGTGCATCGGCGGCGGCCAGGGCATTGCCGCGATCATCGAGCGCATGTAGCGCGCGCAACTGCGAAACCAGAGGAGGGGACCCCGCCAATCGCAGCCAAGCTAGCGGCAGGGTCCTTGGGGCCTACAAGTGACGCGAGACCACCGACGACTGGCGGCGATTGTCTCTGCCGATGTAGTGGGTTATTCCCTGCTTATGGGCCGCGACGACAGTGCGACACTGGCGGGGTTGAAGGCTCATCGACGCGAGCTGATTGACCCCAAGATCTCGGAATACAACGGCAGGATCGTCAAGACGACCGGCGATGGCCTGCTGCTTGAGTTTCCCAGCGTGGTTGACTCGGTGCGCTGTGCGGTCGACGTTCAGCGTGGGATGGCCAAGCGCAATGCCGGAGTGTCCCCCGAGCAGCGAATCGAGTTTCGGATCGGCATCAACGTCGGGGACATCATCATCGATGGGGACGACATCTTTGGCGATGGCGTCAATGTCGCCGCGCGGCTTCAGACATTGGCGGAACCTGGAGGCATCTGCGTCAGCCGTGTAGTGCGCGACCAGGTGTTCGACAAGTTGAGCTTTGCCTTCGAGAATCTTGGCGCCCAGGAAGTCAAGAACATCGCCCGCCCGATCGAGGTATATCGCGTGGACCTGGCCAACGACGCCAAGCCACTTGCTGGTCGACGCGGTGTGGGTTTCCCTCGACGGCGTATGGCTCGGTGGGCTGCGATAGCGGCAGGCTTCGCGGCGCTGGCTGCCGTCGTATCGACACTCTATTGGTGGCAGACGCACCGTGACGCAACGCCTCCACCGTTCGCGATGTCGGTGGCCGTCCTTCCGTTTACGGCGTACGGGGGCCGCTCCGAAGACGTTCGCCTGGTCGATACACTAACGAGCAATGTTACGAGCGCATTAAGCCGCGACTACTGGATGCGTGTCGTCGCGCAAGTAGGGAAGGCAAGCGCTCCCGGCGAAACGAAAGACGCTCTCCGGTTGGGGCGCGAACTGCAGGTGCGTTATTTGACCGTCGGCGAACTTCGCCGTGACGGAAGCAACGTCGTCATCTTGACGCGTTTGATTGACGCCGAAACGGGAGCCGATGCCTGGAGCGACCGTTTCGAGTTCGATGCCACGCAGTTGGAGACCGAGCAGGTCCGCGCCGCGGAAAGGATCGAGCGGCGTCTCTGGAATGGGATACTAAGCGCGGCGCGGCGGCACGCTAAAGCAAACCCTGTGTCGGGTGATCCATGGAACCTGTTCCTGCGCGCCCAGGATTCTTATGAAAATGACGGCGATCCCATAGTTGCAAGGAAGCAGATGGAAGAGGTGTTGCGATTGGACCCCGACTTCGTTCCCGCGCTCGCAACCGAAGCCCTCATCACCATCGTGCAACTCTCCGAAGAAACGGACGCCAGCAGCGCGCGTGTCAGCCAGGAAAAGGAGGATATTGACCGGCTCAGCAGTCGGGCGGTCTTGTTGGGCGCGAGAGACTCTTGGGCATGGACAATTCGCGCAAGGGCTCTGATGTGGCTTGGCAGATGGGAGGAAGGATTGGCCGCGATTGCTCGCGCCCAAGCGCTCGATCCCGGGAGCGTTCGACGCGTGCTTGACCGAGCCCGTATCCTGCTCCGCATGGGCCGGCCCAAGGAGGCTCTGAGCGTGATCCAGCAGGCGCATGCCATGGACCCACCCCGGACGGCCGACGTCGTTGATGCGACTTACTTTTCAAGTATCGAGTGTGAGGCCAACCTCGCATCGGGAAACTATCGCGAAGCGACATCCCCATGCGAACAACTTGGCGCCAGAGGTGGTTCGTGGCTCAATCAGGTAATGCTGGTCGCCGTCTATGCTCAGCAAGGCGAGATGACGAAGGCTGCCAACGCGAAGAGCGTCGCGTTGAAGCTCAAACCTGCGCTTAGTATTGCGCAGTTGAAGGCGGGGCCGCAGGGTGGCAGCCAGCCATACCTGGACTTGCTCGAGACGCATTACTACGCAGGGTTGCGCAAAGCCGGGATTCCGGAGTAGTGAGCATGTGGCCTCTGGTACCCGGAGTATTGCCGCAAGCGGTGCTGTACGCGCTGCCGGCTACAGCCTTTTGGAAGCCATGACTCGTTTGCTACTCGGCGTTGCCAAGCGTTGCGCAACCTTCCACAATGCGTGCGCGCGCTCGGACCCGTTTGCGGAGCGCCATGCGGACACTCCCGAGTTCGTGCAACCACTGATTGCCATATGACCTGGTCGATCGTCGCCCGCTCGAGGAGCGGCGCCTTCGGTGTCGCCATCGCCAGCCGCGCTTTCGCCGTCGGGGCGTTGTGCCCGCACGCGCACAGCGGCATCGGCGCGCTGGCGACGCAGGCGCTGGTCAATCCGCTCTACGGTCCGCGCGGACTCAGCATGCTGTCGCAGGGCCTGGACGCCGAAGACGTGGTGTACGCATTGATCGAGGCCGACGGCGGGCGCGAGCACCGGCAACTGCACGTCATCGACGCCGAAGGCAACATCGCAGCACACACCGGCGTCGAGTGCATCGAGTGGTGCGGACAGGTCGCGGGCGACGGGTTTTCCGTGGCCGGCAACATGCTCGCCGGCCCGCAGGGTGATCGAGGACACCGCGCAGGCCTACGACGCCTGCGCCGATCTGCCCTTCGCCGAGCGTCTGATCGCGGCGATGGAAGCCGGCGAGGCCGCGGGCGGCGACAAGCGCGGCAAACAGGCGGCGGCGCTGCTGATCTGTTCCTCGGAGGTGTACCCGTTTCTGGACCTGCGCGTCGACGACCATCCCGAGCCGCTCACCGAGCTGCTTCGGCTCTACGTCAAGAGCCTGGAGCGCTACCAGCCCTTCGTCGCGTGCCTGCCGTCGCGCGCACGCCCGGCCGGCATGACCGACCGCGCCCAGATCGAGGCGGAAATCGAGCGCTTCCGCGCCGCCGCCGCGGCGCGGGTGCATCGATGAGAGGGCTGCTGGAGATCCGCGACCTCAAGACCTTGTTCGCCGTCGAGGGCGGCGGCGAGTTCCCCGCGGTGGATGGCATCAGCCTGTCGCTCGACGGCGGGCGCACGCTGGGCATCGTCGGCGAATCCGGCTGCGGCAAGAGCGTCACCGCGCTGTCGATCATGGGCCTGGTGCCGCAACCGCCGGGACGCATCGCGGGCGGACAGATCCTGTTCGAAGGCACCGATCTGATGCGCTTGCCGCCGGCGGCGATGCGCGAGTTGCGCGGCGATCGCATCGCGATGATCTTCCAGGAACCGATGACCTCGCTCAACCCGGCGTTCACCGTCGGCGACCAGCTGGTCGAAGGCATTCAGCGGCATCGACCGATGAGCCGCGACGCCGCCAAGACACTGGCGGTGCAAATGCTGGCGCGCGTGCACATTCCCGCACCCGAGCAGCGCTTCGACGACTATCCGCACAAGCTTTCGGGTGGCATGCGCCAGCGGGTGATGATCGCGATGGCGCTTGCATGCGAGCCGGCGCTGCTGATCGCCGACGAACCGACCACCGCCCTCGACGTCACCATCCAGGCGCAGATCCTCGACCTGATGCGCATGCTGCGCGAACAGACCGGCACCGCGATCATCCTCATCACCCACGATCTGGGCGTGGTGGCCGAACTCGCCGATGACGTCGCCGTCATGTACGCCGGCCGCGTCGTCGAACGCGCCAGCGTGTCAGAGCTGTTCGCACAGCCGCAGCATCCCTACACCATCGGCTTGCTCGGCTCGATCCCGCGGCTCGACCTCGAGCAGGACCGGCTCGCCGCGATCGAGGGACAGGTGCCCAATCCGCTCGCTCCGGTCGACGGCTGCCGGTTTCACCCGCGTTGTCCGTTCGCGATCGAGCGTTGCAGTCGCGAAGAACCGCCGGAGGTCGACGTCGGCAACGGACATCGCGCCGCATGCTGGCGCGTGCCCCTGGACGACGCTGCGACCGTCGCCGCGTGACATCCATGGCCGCGTTGCCGTTGCTGCAGGTCGAGGACCTGGTCAAGCACTTTCCCGTGCGCCAGGGCCTGTTCTCGCGGCAATCCGGCGCGGTGCGCGCAGTCGACGGCGTGAGCTTCGCGCTCGATGCCGGCGAAACGCTCGCGCTGGTCGGCGAGTCGGGTTGCGGCAAGTCGACGACCGGAAGGCTGATCCTGCGCTTGCTCGAACCCACGTCGGGATCGGTGCGCTTCGACGGCGTCGACCTGTTCACGCTCGACGCCGACGCGATGCGCGCGCAGCGGCGCGCGCTGCAGATCATTTTTCAGGACCCCTACGCGTCGCTCAATCCGCGCATGACCGTCGGGCAGACGCTGGCCGAACCGCTCGCGCTCTACGGACTGGCGCAAGGCCGCCGGGACGAGCGCCTCGCCGAACTGTTGCAGCTGGTCGGGCTCGCCCCGCAGCACGCCTCGCGCTATCCGCACGAATTTTCGGGCGGACAGCGCCAGCGTGTCGGCATTGCCCGCGCGCTCGCGGTCGAGCCGCGGCTGATCGTGTGCGACGAGCCGGTGTCGGCGCTCGACGTCTCGATCCAGGCGCAGGTGATCAACCTGCTCGTCGACCTGCAGCGGCGCCTGGGACTGGCCTACGTGTTCATCGCGCACGACCTCGCGGTGGTGAAGCACATCGCTACGCGCGTGGCGGTCATGTACCTCGGACGCATCGTCGAGTCCGCCGAAAAGCAGGCGCTGTTCCGGGAACCGCGGCATCCCTATACGCAGGCGTTGCTGTCCGCCATTCCCGTGCCCGATCCCGCGGCGCGGCGCCAGCGCGTCATCCTCGAAGGCGACGTGCCGAGTCCGAGCAACCCGCCTTCAGGCTGCCACTTCCGGACGCGGTGTCCGTACGCACAGAAGAGGTGCGCCGACGAAGAGCCGCCGCTTGTACCGGAAGGTGCGCACGCGGTCGCATGCCACTTCTGGCGGGAGCTGGCGACGGCCCCGACAGCGGCCACGCCGGGCGATACCACGGCGGCTCGGAATCCGCGGCTTGAGCGCCTGCAGGCGGCGTTCCGCGCCGGCGTGCCGCTTGCGGCAAAAACGTAGCTGCGCAGACCTGGGCAATTTTCGCTAAGATCGTCGGACCCTGCGTACACCTCGCCGCGTCGTGCGGCACCGGAGCCTGCCATGCGCCTCAAATCGTCGATCGTCTTTCTGCATGCCGCGCTGCTCGCGGTCCTCCTGGCCGCAAGCGCGTCGGCGCAGACATTGCGAATCGGCCTTGCCGAGGATCCCGACGTGCTCGATCCGACGCTGGCGCGGACCTTCGTCGGACGCGTCGTGTTCGCCGCGCTGTGCGACAAGCTGTTCGACATCGACGACAAGCTCAACATCGTGCCGCAGCTCGCCACCGGCTACGAATGGTCGGCGGACAGCAAGGCGCTGACGATCAAGCTGCGTCCCGGCGTCACATTCCACGACGGCGAGAAATTCGACGCCGCGGCCGCGAAGTTCAACATCGAGCGGCACAAGACCCTGGCCGGATCCAATCGGCGCGGCGAACTCGCGCTGGTGACGAGCGCCGATGTCGTCGATCCGATGACCGTGCGCCTGAACCTGTCGGCGCCGTTCGCGCCGCTGCTCGCGCAGCTGGCCGACCGCGCCGGCATGATGGTCTCGCCCAAGGCCGCGCAGGAGGCCGGCGACAAGTTCGGCGTCAAGCCGGTGTGCTCGGGCCCGTTCCGTTTCGTCGAGCGCGTCGCGCAGGATCGCATCGTGCTCGAGCGCTACCCGAACTACTGGAACAAGGCCGACATCCACCTCGAAAAGGTGATCTACCTGCCGATCGTCGATTCGACCGTGCGGCTGGCGAACCTGCAAGTCGGGCCAGCTCGACCTCATCGAGCGCATGGCGCCCTCCGACGTCCCGGCGCTCAAGACCGACAGTCGCTTCCGGATCGCCAAGATCACCGAGATCGGCTACCAGGGCATCACCATCAACGTCGGCAAGAGCGACCTGGCGCAGAAGAATCCGCTGGGCAAGGATGCGCGCGTGCGCGAAGCCTTCGAACTCGCGCTCGACCGCGACGGCATCGTGCAGGTGGTGATGGAAGGCGAAGCGGCGGTCGGCAACCAATGGGTCGCGCCCGGACAACCGCTACTACGCGAAGAACATGCCGATTCCGAAGCGCGACGTCGCAAGGGCGAAGGCGCTGCTCGCCGAGGCCGGCGTGCCGAATCCCGAGCTTCACGCTGATGACGCCGACCACGTCCGACGCGCAGAAGATCGCGCAGGTGGTGCAGGCGATGGTCAAGGACGCCGGCTTCGACGTCAAGATCCAGTCGACCGAATTCGCCACTTCGCTCGACATGGCCGACAAGGGTCAGTTCGAAGCGTACGTGCTCGCGTGGAGCGGCCGCGCCGATCCCGACGGCAACATCTTCAGCTTCGACGCCTGCAAGCAGCCGCTCAACTATGCGGGATACTGCAAACCGGAGGTCGACGAGATACTCAACAAGTCGCGCACGACGCGCGATCCCGCCGAGCGGCGCAAAGCCTACGAGCAACTCGCCGCGATCGTGCTCAAGGACCGTCCGATCGTATACCTGTTCCACCGCCATTGGCTGTGGGCGTCCAGCGCCAAGTTGTCCGGCTTCAAGCCGATTCCGGATGGCCTGGTGCGGGTGCAGGGTCTCAAGTTGAACTGATGCAGGCACGTCGACACGTTGGCGCTGCGTAGCCAATCTCCCAATTCGTCATTCCCGCGAAAGCGGGAATCCAGGTTGCTGCCGTAAAAAGTCAAAATGGATCCCCGCTTTCGCGGGGACGACAATGCCCGGAGCTAAGCCCGTCGACGTTTCCCTGAGCACCAGACCGCAATGCTTAACTACCTCCTGCAGCGCGTCGCGACGATCGTCCCGACGCTGTTCTTCGTCTCGATCCTGATCTTCGGGCTGCAGCAACTCCTGCCCGGCGATCCCGCGCTCATCCTCGCCGGCGAAGACCACGACCCGACCGTCATCGCGCACCTGCGCAGCACGCTGCATCTCGACGATCCCTTCCCCGTGCGCTACGCCTATTGGGCCGGCGGCGTGCTCAGGGGCGATCTCGGCGAATCGCAACGCATCAAGAAGCCGGTGCTGGACCTGATCCTGGAAAAACTCCCGGTCACGCTGCAACTCGCGTGCATCGCGATCGTCATCGCACTGCTGATCGGCGTGACGGCGGGTATCGTGTCGGCGGTTGCCAAGGATACGTTCTGGGACTACGCCGCCAATGTTTTCGCGCTGTGGGGACTGTCCACGCCGAACTTCTGGCTGGGCATCATGATGATCCTGCTGTTCTCGGTGACGCTTGGCTGGCTGCCGGCGTCGGGCTACGTCAGCCCCTTCGAGGATCTCAGGATGAATCTCGCATCGATGATCATGCCGGCCTTCGTGCTTGGCAACGCGATCGCCGCGGTGCTGATGCGGCACACCCGCAGCGCGATGTTGCAGGTCCTGTCGTCCGACTACGTGCGAACCGCCCGCGCCAAGGGGCTCGACGAACGCGTCGTCGTGCTCAAGCACGCGCTGCGCAACGCGTTGATCCCGGTCATCACGCTCGGCGCGCTGGAGTTCGGGACGCTGCTTTCCGGGGCAGTGCTCACCGAGCAGGTGTTCTCCATTCCCGGTTTCGGCAAACTCATCGTCGACGCCGTGTTCAATCGCGACTACGCCGTGGTGCAGGGCGTCGTGATGTTCACTGCCACTGCGTACATCACGCTGAACCTGCTCGCGGACGTGGCGTACTTTCTGGTCAACCCGCGGCTTCGCGCCTGAGTGAACTGAGCATGGCAACACTTGCCGCCACTCTGCCGATCTATCGCGAGCTCACGCCGGGCCAGCGCGTACTGCGGCGGCTGCTACGTCGGCGCGGCGCGATGCTGGGTCTGGCGGTCGTGATCGCGTTCATCGCGCTGGCGCTGTTCGCGCCATGGATCTCGCCCTACGACCCGCTGCAAACGTCGTGGGGTGCGGTGCGCAAGGCGCCCAACGCGGCGCACTGGTTCGGCACCGACGAAATCGGCCGCGACGTGCTCGCGCGCGTCATCTGGGGCACCCGCGCGTCGCTGCTGGCCGGCCTGGTCTCGGTCTGCATCTCGCTCGCGCTGGGCGTGCCCATCGGCCTGCTCGCGGGCTACGTCGGAGGCTGGGTCGACGCGCTGATTTCGCGCATCACCGACGCGATGCTGGCGTGCCCGTTCCTGATCCTGGCGATTGCGCTGGCCGCTTTCCTAGGGCCGAGCCTGACCAACGCCATGATCGCGATCGGCATTTCGGCAACGCCGGTGTTCATCCGGTTGACGCGCGCGCAGGTGCTCGCGGTCAAGGTCGAGGACTACGTCGAGGCCGCGCGCGCGGTGGGCAACTCGCATCTGCGCATCGCGTTGCGCCACATCCTGCCCAACGTCGTTCCGCCGCTGATCGTGCAGGCCACGCTCGCCATCGCGGCCGCGGTCATCGCCGAGGCGAGCCTGTCATTCCTGGGGCTTGGGCAGCAGCCACCGGCTCCAAGCTGGGGCAGCATGCTCAACACGGCCAAGAACTACATCGACAACGCGCCGTGGATGGCGGTGTGGCCGGGCCTGTCCATCTTTGCGTTGGTGTTGTCGTTCAATCTGCTCGGTGACGGGTTGCGCGATGCGCTCGACCCACGACGTACCTAAACACAGGAGGTCAAGATGAAGCTCGCGGGCTCATGTCACTGTGGTGCGGTCAAGTTCAGCGTCGAATCGAAGACGCCGTATCCGTATATGCGCTGTTACTGCTCGATCTGCCGCAAGACCGCCGGCGGCGGCGGCTACGCCATCAACATCATGGGCGAAACGGCGACGCTCAAGGTGCGTGGCGCGCGCAACATCGCAGTTTATCGCGCGCGCATCAAGGAAGCCGGTGCGAAGCGCGCGACGCTGTCGCAAGCGCGCCGTCACTTTTGCGCCAAGTGCGCGAGTGCGCTGTGGGCCTGGGATCCGCGCTGGAAGGACTGGGTCTATCCGTTCGCGTCGGCGATCGACACGCCGCTGCCCAAGCCGCCGGAAGACGTCGAGATCATGCTGGATTTCGCGGTACCGTGGGCCGACATTCCGACCGGCCGCGGCCACAAGCACTTCGACGAATATCCCGACGAGTCGATTGCCGACTGGCACCGCAAGCGCTTGCTTGAGGTTGCCTAGAAAAGCTACTTACTCGCGGGATCGCCTTCGGGCAGCACGTCGCTCGCCCAGTCGCTTCTCTTCCAGTTCGGCACCGGCGTCGCGCACCCGGAATGCGGGACGTAGGACGAGCGCTCGACCAGCGCGTAGCGGTGGATGTAGCGCGGGCAGTTCGGGAAAACCTGCGTGACCGCGATGCGGACGATGAACTGCGCCTCCGGGCATTCGGCGAGCCACGGATCGTCCACGGCAATGCTCGCTTCCCCTGAGAGGCGAAGGCGGCGCGGCTTTTCGAAGTCGATGAACAACAACCCGACCTTGCGCGTCTGCAGCACATTGCCCATCGACAGGAACATGCCATTGCCGTCGAAATTCGGAAAGGCGATGGTGCGCGCGTCCTGCACGCGCACGAATCCGGGATCGCCCCCCTTGTAGGAACAGCTCGGCAGTCCGTTGGCGTCGGTCGTCGCGAGAAAGAACATGTCGCGGCTTTCGATGAACGCGCGATCTGCGTCGCCGATGTGGTCCAAGACCAGTCGCTGTTCGATGCGATCGGCCAGCCGGCGCGTGTCGAAGCGATCCTGCAGCTCGCGGCTGCCGCCGTGATAGAAGTCGGCCATCAAAAAATACGCATCGCCCGCGGCACGCCGGTTCTGAAACTAGTGGTCGGAGAATCCGATTTCGCGCAGGAATGCGCCGCGTTCCTGGTTGCCAAGGTGCCCGGCGACCAGCTCGACGAATTCCTGCTGGCTGCCCGCCTTTTGCGCCGCCCGATTGACGACGACCTTGGCGATCGGACCGAGGTACGCCGCCAGGCGCATGGTCGTCTGGTCGACGAAGTCCTTGTCCAGCGGGAGCATCTGCGCCCGCGTTTGCGCGGTCTGACCCGTGGCGACCACGCGCGGCGGCGTAGTGCCTTCGGGAGCGCTGTCGATGAAACGTTGGCGCCCCGCGGGGTCGGTGATGCTGTCGGCGAGCAGCGTGTAGAGCTGGCCCATGTCCTGCGTCTGCGCTGCAGCCTTTCGGATCATCACTTTCGCCATCGGGCCGAGGTAGGTCGCGAGTTGCCGCTCGACCGTGCGCAACACCGTCTCGTCCCACGCCAAGGCCGCCGGGGGCGGTCCCATCCTGACCGCGGCGAGGTTGATTTCGGTCGCGCCGAGCGCGTCGTCCGCGACCAGCGTGTCGCACGCCTGGCGCAGCGCCCGGTTGAACGCACGGGCGTTCTGAAACCGCGACTCCGGGCTCTTTTCGAGCGCAGTCGCCACCACCGCGTCGATCATCGGCGACAGCGACAGGCGCGAAACAGCCGATGGCGGACGCGGATTCTCGTGGCAGATCTTGTAACCGATCGTCTCCAGCGCGCCCGAAAAAGGCTTTTCGCCGGCGAGCAATTCGTACAGCACGACGGCGGCGCTGAACAGGTCGGAGCGACGATCGACGGTCTGACCCTGGCACTGTTCCGGCGACATGTACGACGGCGTGCCCATCACCATGCCCATGGTCGTCAGGTTCGAGGTGTCGATGCGAGCGATGCCGAAGTCGGCGACCTTGAGCGCGCCTTCCTTGGTCAGGATCAGGTTCGCCGGCTTGACGTCGCGATGCACCACCCCGCGCTCGTGCGCGAAGTCCAGCGCCTGCAGCAGCTGCGTCATCATCGCGCTGATCTGGCCGAGATCGAAGTTTGCGCCGCGGTTGAGAAACTCCCGCAGGCCGGTGCCCTCGACGAATTCCATGACGATGAACGCATTGGCATCGTCTTCGCCGTACTCGTACACGCTGACGATGTTGGGATGCAGCAGTCGTCCCGCGGCCACCGCTTCGTTCTTGAAGCGCGCCATCGACTGCTCGACCAGGTCGGGGTCGACCAGGTCCTTTCGTACGGTCTTGATCGCGACCACGCGCTCGATCCCGGGGTCGAAGGCCTTGTAGACGACCCCCATCGCGCCCTTGCCGAGCACGCTCTGGATGTCGTATTTGCCTATTTTGGCGGGGTCGGCCATGCCGTCATTCCAATCCTGTCAGCTCTCCAGCATCTTGATCGCTTGGACCATGCTGGCCTTCATCCGGTTCAGCGCCTCGGTCAGCACGCCGATCTCATCATGGCTCTTGCTGCGGAAGTCGCCGGCGTCGAGATTGCCGAGACTTACCTCGTCCGCAAGCTTTGACAGTCGCTTCACGCGGCGGATCACGACCCAGTACAGCAACAGGTTGAGCATGATCATCGTGAACAGGAAAATGCCCGCCAGCGAAAACAGGAAGATCTTGAACGTGTAGCTGGCGCGCTGGATCGGCACCGCCATCGGCAACGACACGACCTGGGCGCCGATGATGTCATTGACCTTCCAGCCGAAGCCGTTGTTCGAGCCATAGGTTTCGATCATCGTGCGCGGCGCGGCATCCGGCGTGCTATGGCAGACCAGGCATGCGGGATCGGTGATCTTTATCGGGCGCGCAAGGAACAGCGACCGGCCCTCGGGCGTATCGCGCTCGCCACTGAACTCGGTGCGCGTCGGATTCTGGCGGAACTGGTTGACGACATCGACCTCCCAATCCGTCGCGTGGTCGCGCGGATTGGTCGGGTTGAGCGTCGCCTCCTTGTAGGCGTATTCCGGGAATTTCTTACGCATGTCGTTGAACTGCTCGGTCGCGGCGAACGCCGGCACCGATTGCGGCAGGAATTTGTACTTGAGTTGCGTCTCCAGCAGCGGCTTGACCTGGACGTTGGTGTAGTTGCGTGTGGACGACGCCGCTTCGATCATCAGCCGTGCGTGCTGCAGGACCTCCTCGCGGGCATTGGTCTGCAGTACGTTGTAGGCAACGAGAGCCGCCAGGGCGAAGCCGACCGCAAAAATGGCGAGCAGCGCAGCGTTGAATTTCCAGATCAGGTTCACGTCGACTCCGGTTGTACGCGCATGGCCATCGATTACTTGCCGCCCGCCTTTTCCCACGGCCAGCGCCAGGTCCGCTCGGGCTCGGCCTTCTTCTCTTCCTTCGGCGGCTCGACCTTCGCCGGTGGTGGCGGCGGCGCCGGCTTGGCGACCGTCACCCACTCCGGCGTCGCCTTGCTGTTGGCCTCCACCGCAGCCTTGAACGCCGGATCGGCGAGTTTCGGCTCGAAGCGCTTCATGAAGCTTACTCGATACGGCCCGCTGAGCCACGTCTGAACTTCGGCATACGTGGCTTCGCGCTCGGGCACCGGATCCCGCGCATTCGCGTAGCGTGCCGCGCGCAACGGCAACGCATCCATGAAGTCCCGCGGGAGCGCAGCGACGAACGCCGATGGCGCGCGCTCTGCCGATGCAAAGGGCTTTCCGGCGCCGCGGCTCACGAACCCGCCGGCCTTGACGTCGATGCCCGCGCTCTCGGGCTTGCCCGGCTCCAGCACCCTCGCCACACCCGTTTCCACGAACACGTCCAGCGAATCGCCGGTCAACCGGAGCACCGCCGCCGCGCCGGAAGGCTGGATCGAGCCCTGTGCCGAGCGAATCCGCAGGCGCGTCGCGGAGGCCTTGGAGTCGAGCTTGAGCCAGCCTCGAGTCAGCCAGAATTCTGCCGAAGGGCGCTGCTTGGCGTCCCCGGGCGACATCGCGACGGAATACAGCGAGCCAGGACCGATGAGGCTAAGCGCGCTCCCATCGGCCGTTTCAAGCTGCATCAGGGCCTTATCCGGCACGTCGATTACGTCGGAATCGCGAATGCGCACGCCCTCGACCAGCGCGAACCATGTCGTCCCGCGCAGCAACCTCGGCTTGCCGTCCAACAGTGTCACGGTGCCGACATCCGCGGCTGGACATGGCGTCGCCGAAACGAGCCAGAGGCACCCTAACCAAAGCCAAATCGTCTTCATTGAGGGGGCTCGCGGCCCGTGGAATATTGTGCGGCGCAGAGCGAGTCATACTAGGCTCTAGCCCCTCACCGCGTCAACGTGAATACTCCCGAATCAACGCGCGGAAAGGTCACGCCGACGACTTGCCTTATACTTCTACAGGTCGCGTCCACGCACTCTGCATGAGCCCGCCTTCAACCCGAGGGACGAATGCATGAGCGCGAAGTCGATCCAATGAGCACACCTACCCACAATCTCGTCGTTCTGTTCGCCGACATTACGTCCAGCACCAAGATCTACGAAGCGCTGGGCAATGCCGAGGCGCAGACCACCATCGATCGCTGCCTTGCCATCGTCAAGCGGATCTGCGAGGACGGCGGCGGTCGCGTCGTCAAGACCATCGGCGACGAGGTCATGGCGGCGTTTGCCGAGGCCGACCGCGCCGCGCATGCGGCGATCGAGATCCAGACGCACATATCCAGGGAGCGAACCAGCAAGGGAGCGCCGATCGCGCTGCACATCGGTTTTCATTCCGGCCCCGCGATCGAGGAGGCGGGCGACGTCTTCGGCGACTGCGTCAACGTCGCGGCGCGCCTGACCGAGTTCGCCAAAGGCGGCCAGATCTTCACTTCCGCACACACCGTCGGAGAGCTGTCGCCCGCCATGAAGCAGCGCACGCGCGACCAGGACGCGCACACGCTGAAAGGCAAGGAGCAGGACATCAGCCTGTACGAATTGACCTGGCAGGAGTCCGAGGACGAGATGACGATGATGTCGCCGCGACAGGCAGTCGCCGCGGCGAGCGTCAAGCTCAAGCACGGTACACGCGACATCGAACTCGGCGCGGCGCATTCGGTGCTGACGCTCGGGCGGGACCAGCAGAACGATTTGATGATCGCCGATCGCAAGGCATCGCGCCTGCACGCTCGCCTCGAACGCCGCCGCGACAAGTTCGTGCTCATCGACCACAGCTCCAACGGCACCTACGTGACGCTCGAAGGCGAGCCGGAATTGGTGCTGCGCCGCGAGGAGCTGGTGCTGCGCGGCCGCGGCCGCGTCAGCTTCGGCCACGCGTACGAGGACGATCCGACCGAGTTCCTCGCGTTTTCCTGCGTCGATTAGCCGGGAGTAGCGGCTGCAGTGCGATCGACGTAGCCGTCCTGCGCCAGACCGGGCATAGTGAAGCCGAGCGCCTTCAGGTCGCCGATCAGCGCCGCCGCCTGCTCTTTGCCGAGTTCCACCAGCGGCGGCCGCACCCGCGCCCACGCACCGTCTTCGCTCCAGTGCGCGATCGCCTGCTTGAGCGCGGGAATCATCGGATATTTTTGAAAGGTCGTGCGGACGGCATTGAGTTCGGCCTGCAGTCCGTCAGCGCCGCTCCCCTGCCATTCGCGATAGGTCCGATCGATCTGCCGCGGATTCACGTTGGCCGTCGCGCTGATGCAGCCCGCACCCCCGCCCCGCATGTTCGCCATCAGAAACGATTCGCTGCCCGCGAACACGTCGAATCCGGCGGCCGAAAATCGCTCCAGCATCGCCCGCGTGTTGTTCCAGTCGCCGGAGGAATCCTTGACCCCGGCGATCGCCGTGGGAAAGTCCCGCAACAGTCGCTCGATCAGGTCCAGGCTGATGCCGACCTGCGACACCGGCGGGATGTGATACAGGTAGATGCGCAAGCTCGCGTCGCCGATCTTGTCGATGATGGTCGCGAAATTGCGATACAGACCCTCGTCCGACACGCCCTTGTAGTAGAACGGCGGCAGCATGAGGCAGCCGGCGACGCCCAGCCGAACGGCATGCGCGGTCAAGCGAATCGAGTCGGTGACCGCGCTGCAACCCGTGCCGGGCATCATGCGCGAGGGCGGGATGCCCGCGGCCACGAGGTGATCGAGCAGCGCGATGCGTTCGTCGACCGAGAGCGAATTAGCCTCCGAGTTGGTCCCGAATAGCGCGAGGCCGACGTTCTGCGCGAGCAGCCACTGGCAGTGCCGCTGCAGGCGGCCTGCGTCGGCGCTCAAGTCCTTGGCGAAGGGTGTGACTACCGGTGCCAGCACACCGCGAATGCGTGAGTTCATCTGCATGGGACTCCTGTCCAGGTTTTCAAGGCGGTGGCGAACGCCTGAGAAAGTCGAAATCGCAACCGTGCTCGGCCTGCAGCACGCTCTTGGCATATAGCCGCGCGTAGCCGCGCGCGGGCATGGACGCCGTACTCACGCGCGCGGCTCGCCGCCGCGCGAGGACCGCGTCGTCAACTTGCAGATCGAGTCTGCGTTCCTTGATCGACATCCGGACCCGGTCGCCGTTTTCGACCAGGCCGAGCGGACCGTCCGCCGCAGCTTCGGGCGACACGTGCAACACGATCGTGCCGAACGCGGTCCCGCTCATTCGCGCATCCGATATCCGCACCATGTCCTTGACGCCGGCGCGCGCGAGTTTCGCCGGGATCGGCAAATAGCCCGCCTCCGGCATCGCGTAGGGCCCGGTGGGACCCGCGTTCTGCAAGACGAGGAAATCGTCAGCGGTGACATCCAGATCCGGCGCGTCGATGCGCGCCGCAAGATCGTCGAGGGAACGGAATACGACCGCGCGTCCTTCGCGCTCGAACAGCCGCGGATCCGCCGCCGAGCGCTTGACGATGGCGCCATTGGGCGCGAGCGAGCCGAACAGCGCGACCAGGCCTCCTTCAGGCTGATACGGCTCCTGCAGGCTGCGAATGACCTGCCGGTCGACCCAGGCCTCCGGCGTGTCGAGGCGCTGGCCCAGCGTGTCGCCGGTCACGGTCAGGCAATCGAGGTGCAGCAGCGGCTTCAATTCGCGCAGTACCGCGCCGATGCCGCCTGCGGCATGCAAGTCGGACATGTAGTGCTCGCCGGTTGGCTTGAGATTGACCAGCAACGGCGTCGTGTCGGACAGTTCGTTCAGGCGTGCAAGCGACACGTCGACGCCGACGCGCCCGGCAATCGCAGTCAAGTGGATCAGCGCGTTGGTCGAGCCGCCGATGGCGAGCAGCACGCGCAGCGCGTTCTCGACCGAATGCGCGGTGATGATCCGGCTCGGGCGAAGCTCGCTGCCGACCAGTGCTACGGCCTCGCGTCCGGACGCCTCGGCCGCCCGCAGGCGGTCGGCGTGCACCGCCGGGATCGCGGCGGTGCCCGGCAGGCTCATGCCGAGGGCTTCGGCGATCGACGCCATCGTGCTGGCGGTGCCCATGACGGCGCAGCTGCCGGCGGTGGTGGCGAGATTGCCTTCGATATCGTTGATTTGCGCCGGCGTGAGCTCGCCCGCGCGGAATCGGCCCCAGAAGCGCCGACAGTCGGTGCACGCGCCCAGTCTTTCGCCTCGATACGAGAGTGCGAGCATCGGGCCGCCGACCAGCTGGATGGCGGGGACGTCCGCCGACGCCGCGCCCATCAGGAGCGCGGGCACGGTCTTGTCGCAGCCGCCGACCAGGACCACGGCATCCATCGGCTGCGCGCGGATCATTTCTTCGACGTCCATCGACATCAGGTTGCGGAACATCATGCTGGTGGGGTGCAGGAACACCTCGCCCAGCGAAATGGTCGGGAAGTCGAGCGGCAGCCCGCCCGCCGCGATGACGCCGCGCTTGACCGCTTCCACCAGTTCGGGAAAGTGACGGTGACAGTTGTTGAATCCGCTCGCGGACTGCGCGATGCCGATCACCGGCCGCTCGAGAAAGCTCGTCGAATAGCCCATCGAGCGGGCGAAAGAGCGGCGCAGGTACAGCGAAAAGTCCGCGTCGCCGTAGTTGGTGAGGCCGCGCGCCAAGCCATGCGGCGGACGCGGGCCGTGCGATGTGCCGGAGTCGCTGGTAGTCATGGTCCTGGGAAGGGGTACAGCCGGTGGGTACTCGTCTAGTCGGAGTATTTCGGAATCCGCTACAGGCGTCAATGCGCATGACGGCGCAACGAGCTTGCCCTCGCCCCTCTCCCGCAGGGAGAGGGGTTCATCGCGACTAGTCCGAGCCTACGCGCGCGCGCCGTTTGAAATTGTCGGCGATGAATGGCTTGGGCCGCGAAATGCCGAAACCCTGCGCGTAGTCGACGCCGATACGGCGCAGGCTCGCGAGGATCAGATCGCTCTCCACGAACTCGGCGATGGTCTGCTTGCCCATCACGTGACCGATGCGGTTGATCGCCTCGACCATCGCGCTGTCGATCGGGTCGGACAGCATGTCGGTGACGAAGCTGCCGTCGATCTTCAGGAAATCCACGGCCAGATGCTTCAGATAGCCGAATGAGGACATCCCGGCGCCGAAGTCGTCGAGTGAAAAACGGCAGCCCAGCGCCCGCAGCTCCGCAATGAAGTGAGCCGCCTTGCCGAGATTGGCGATCGCCGTCGTCTCGGTGATCTCGAAGCAGATGACGTTGCCGGCGATGCCTGCCTTCGACAGCTCCTCGCGGATGAAGTCGAGGAAGCGCTCGTCGCCGATGGAAGCGCCCGAAAGGTTGATCATGTAGGTCGCGGGCACGCCGGTGCGGGCCTCCACTTCGGCGATGGTCGTAAATGCGGTGTGGATCACCCAGCGATCGACGGCCGGCATCAGGCTGTAGCGTTCGGCGGCCGGGATAAAAGCCATCGGCGGCACCAGTTCGCCACGCTCGTCGATCATGCGCACCAGGAGTTCGAACAGCGCCGCCGCGCGCTCCGGGTCGTTCACCGCAATGATTTCCTGCGAATACAAACAGAACCGGTCTGCATCGAGTGCGCCGTGGATCCGCGCCACCCACTCCATCTCGCCGTGACGCACCGCCAGCTCGCTGTCCTTGTCATGATAGACCTGCACGCGGTTGCGGCCTTTTTCCTTGGCCACGTAGCACGCGGCGTCGCCTGCGCTGAGTACGTCGGCGAGCGTCATCGCGCCGTCGGCGATGTTGACCAGGCCGATGCTGACGCCGATTGCGAACGAACGCGTGTGCCAGATGAAGTGAAAGTCCGTCACGGTCTGCCGCAATTCGTCGGCGATCCTCGCGGCGTGTTCGGCCGGGCAGTTCTCCAGCAGCACCCCGAATTCGTCGCCACCGAGGCGTGCCAGCGTGTCACCTTCGCGCAGGCGCTCCTGCAGCAGCATGCTGATCTGCCGCATCAATTCGTCACCCGCCGCGTGACCCGAAGTGTCGTTGACCAGCTTGAACTGGTCGAGGTCCAGATACATCATCGCGTGGTGGCGCCCCAGTTCGCGCGCGCTGGCGAGCGCGAGGCTCAGTCGATGCTCGAACTCGCGGCGGTTGATCAGTCCGGTCAGCGCATCGTGGCTCGCCTGGTACGACAGTTGCGATGCATACTCGCGCTCGCGCCGCACGTCGTGCAGCACCAGCACCACGCCCGCGATCGCGCCCGCGCGGTCCCGGATCGGTGCCGCGGATTCGTTGATGGCAATCTCGGTTCCGTCGCGGCGAAGCAGCAGCACGTTGGCCGGTACCTTGACGCTCGAGCCTTCGCGCAGCACGATTTCGACCGGATTGGGCAGCTGCTTGCGCGTCGTCTCGTCCAGCGTGCGACAGACCGTCTGCAGCGACTGTCCGCGCGCCTCGAATGTCCGCCAGCCGGTCAGCATCTCGGCAACGGGATTGAGGTACTCGACCATCCCGTCGACGTCGGTCGTGATCACGGCGTCGGCGATCGACTCGAGCGTCACCTGCGCGCGCTCCTTTTCTGCGAACAGCTGTGCTTCCGCGAGCTTGCGGTCGGTGATGTCGGTCACCGAGCCCGCCATGCGCACCGCCCGGCCCTGCGCATTGCGCACCGAACGTCCGCGTGCGCGAAGCCAGCGATACTCGCCCGTCTTGGTCACGCACCGGAACTCCAGATCGTAAGCGCGGTCGTCGCGAAGGTGGGCGCGGATCGCGTCCATCGAGGCGGCGCGATCGTCCGGATGGAGCAGGGCAAGGAACGCGCCGGGCGTATTCTGGATTTCGTGGTCGCCATAACCCGCGAGTTCCTTGGTACGCGGAGACAGGTACATGTCGCCGGTTTCGACATTCCAGTCCCACAGCCCGTCATTGCTGCCGATCACTGCCAGCGCGAAACGCTCTTCGCTGAACCGCAATGCGTTCTCGAAGGTTTCGCTTTCGCGCAGCATGCGTCGCGAAAGCACGATGCCCAGCAACACCAGGCAGGTGGCGGCGACCAGCGTCACGATGACGAGGATCAACTGCGCCACGCGCGAGGCCTGTCCCAGCGTGTACGAGAACGCGTCCTCGAGCGGCGTCAGCGTGGCATTTATTTCGTCGATCCGGTCGAGTACCGGACGCAATTGCGCAGTGTCGGCACCGAGGCCGATCAGCCGGTGCAGTTCTCCCGCCGCGGCGACCAGTTCGGTGATGTTGCCATCGGCCTCCGCCCAGATGGCGATCGCGCGGTCGATGTAGCTCACGTTCCGGAAAGAGCGGAACAGGCGGATCATTCCCGGTATGTCGTCGGCGTGGTTCCTGCCGACGACAAATCCGAGCCGCGCCTCATCCAGGTCCGGTGCGGGCTTCTCCAGCTCTTCCCGCGCGACGCGATCGCCGAGCGGCACGGCGATCGCCTCCTGGAAACGGCGGTAGTCGTCGGGAGCGCGCGTGCGCGCGTAGTTGTTGAGGTAGTAGGCGGCGTCCTTTTGCGCCTTCGACCAGAGGCTTTCGCCGCCGACGTACGCGCGCACGGAGGAAAGGATGTCGACGCTGCTGATGCCGAGCAGCACCAGCAGCACCACGATCGCCAGGAACGGCCAGACGATCAGCAGCAGCCGGCGGCTGACCGGAAACCGGTTGATGATCCGCGGATAACGCATCGGCATGATCGACGTCGCGAGCTCAGCCTGCGGCGGCACTCATTTGGGCGCCGGGTGAATGTTGTCGACCCAATGCACTTCTTCGGGATTGGGCTCGACATTGGGCAGATCCAGATTGACGACGACCGGATCCTGCCCGCTGCGCACGAGCACGCAAGAAAGTTGTTGATCGTCGTTGGCGTTGATCTCCTGGTGTGGAACATAAGGCGGAATGTAGATGAAGTCACCTGGCCCGGCCTCGGCGGTGAATTCGAGCCTGTCCCCCCACTTCATGCGCGCTTTTCCACTGACGACGTAGATGACGCTTTCCACCGGCCCGTGGTGATGCGCGCCGGTCTTCGCCTTGGCATGAATCACGACCGTCCCGGCCCAGAGCTTTTCGGCGCCCGTGCGCGCCGCGGTGATTGCGGCTGCGCGGTTCATGCCCGGTGTCTGCGGCGTGTTTACGTCGAGCTCATCGCCGTGCACGACGACCACGCCCCTCTGGCGCCACTTGCTCGGTATTGGCTTGTCCATCGCTCTTCTCGCTGTTCTTGCTGCTGGTCGATTCGGCCGGCGCGTCGGGAGCGAAGGTCCAGCTCGCGTCGATCGGGATGTTGTTGCTCCAGCTTCCCGATATGGAAATCTTGTTGTCCACCCACTTGCCGCTTGCGCTGCCGCTGAGCGCCTTTCCCACCGGGTTGAATCCGTCGAGCACGACATTGACGGTGCCGTCCGCCGATATCGAACCCTTGACATGGCCCGGCTGGTTGTTGAAGCGCGTTTTCCACGTCGCCGACATCGCCCCGTGCCGCACCGTCAACCCGAGATTCCAGCATCGAGGACTGCCGTCGGCATTCAAGCTGCACATGCGGCCCGCGTAGATGCCGTCGAAATGATCGAGGCCACTTGCCTCATTCGCCACCGGTGCGGGCAGCTTCGGCCCATCCGGTGCGGCCACGGGGGACTTCTGCGCGGACGGCTCCGCGACCTTGGTTGCGACGCTCGGCGACTTGTGCTCCTGCTCCAGCTTGGTTGCGCTCTGGTCAGCCTTTGCCAACGCGTCCTTGGCCGATTTTAGCTCACCCTGGAGTTTCGCCTCCCGCTGCATCGCCTCGGCCGCGGCGCGCTCCTGTTCCGCTCGCCGCTTGTTCGCGTCCGCTTGCGTCAGCGCATCCCTCGCTGCCTGCAACTCCGCAAGCAGTTTGGCTTCCTTCTGCTCGATGGCCGAGCTCGCCTTGTCCTGCTCCGCCTTGCGTTGAAGTTCGGCGATCCGCACCGACTCCTCGGCGCGTCGCACCTGGTCAGCCGTCTTTTGGCCCAGATCGAGATAGAGCCAGTACCCGCCACCGGCCAATGCCAGCAGCAGGGCCGCGATGCCGAGTCGCGTGGCCAGGCGTCGGCTGCCGTCGCTGCGCCAGCGCAGGTCCGCCGGGCGCGATCGTCCGTCATTGTCGACGATCGAGAAGGTACGAATCGGCAGCGCAATGTTCTTGAAGCTCTTCTCGCCGAGCTGCTTGATCTGCAGCGTCAGCTTGTTCTGGATCTGATCGTAGACGCTGCCCGAAATGCACACGCCACCGGGTTCGGCGATGGTCTGGATCCTGGCGGCGATATTGACGCCGTCGCCGAGCAGATCGCCCCCCTGGATGATGACATCGCCAAGGTTGATACCGATCCGAAACCACATCCGCTGGTCTTCGGGCAGCTGTTCGTTACGGGTGCGCAGCGCCGCCTGGATTTCCGTCGCGCAGCGCACGGCTTCGACGGCACTGGGAAACTCGGCGAGGATCGCGTCGCCGGCGGTGTTGAAGATCCGGCCGCGATGCGCTTTCAGCAATTCGTCGAATACCGCGCGGTGGCCACGAAAGATGCGCACCGTGCGTTCTTCGTCCTCACCCATCATCCGGCTGTAGCCGAACACATCCGCCATCAGGATCGTCGCCAGCCGACGCTCGACCGCTGCCGATGGGTCCTCCGGCGCACTCGCATCGTCTCGCATGTCAGCCTCCCGCGCGCGGGTCATGCGGCGCGTGCCGCGCGGAGGCCGGCGCCACCGCTGCCGCAGCGCCCGTTGCCTCCAGCCGCTTTCGTTCGAGCATCGCGACAAGTGTATGCCAAATGCACGCGGCGACGGTACCTGTCGGCCGCAGCCGACAGGTGCCTGCGCTGTACTCAGGCGATGCTGGGGGCGAGCAACCGTCGCGCATCGCCTTCACTGCGCCCGGCGCGTTGCGCGTAGTCGGCGAGCTGGTCGTCGCCGATCTTGCCCACCGCAAAGTACGTCGCTTCCGGATGCGCCAGATAAAAGCCGGCGACCGACGCCGCGGGCAGCATCGCATAGCTTTCGGTGAGCGACATGCCGATCTTCGGCACCTGCAGCAACTCGAACAGCGGCGCCTTCACGCTGTGGTCAGGGCATGCCGGGTAACCGGGCGCGGGACGGATGCCGCGATACTCTTCACGGATCAATGCGTCGGTGCCGAGTTCTTCCGTCCGCGCATAGCCCCAAAGCTCGCGGCGCACGATACGGTGCAGCCACTCCGCAAACGCCTCCGCCAAGCGGTCGGCAAGTGCCTTGAACATGATCGCGCTGTAGTCGTCGCGCTTGGCTTCGAATTCCGCGAGCTTCTTCTCGATGCCCAGGCCTGCGGTCACCGCAAACATGCCCGCGAAGTCGGCGAGGCCCGATCCGCGCGGCGCGACGAAATCGCTCAGGCAGTAGTTCGGCTTGCCCGAGGGTCGCTGATTCTGCTGGCGCAGGTTGCGCCAGGCCAGCGCCACGCTGGTGCGCGCCTCGTCGGCATAGAACTCGAGGTCGTCGCCGGCGGCATTGGCGGGCAGCAAGGCCACGACGCCGTTAGCCGTCAGCCAGCGGCCCTCGATGACGCGCTTGAGCATCGCCTGCGCCTCCGCGTAGACGCCGCGCGCGGACTCGCCGACGACCGGGTCGTCGAGAATGGCCGGAAACGGACCGGAGAGCTCCCAGGTCTGGAAAAACGGACCCCAGTCGATGAAGCGCGCAAGTTCGGCCAGGTCGGCGTGACGAAATTCGCGCCGGCCCACGAGTTCCGGTCGCGGCGGCACGTAGTGCGCCCAATCGGCCTTGAACGCATTGGCGCGCGCGGCGTCGAGCGAAATCAGCGCGGGGCCCTTGCGCTTCGCATGCTGGACCCGGATCTTCTCGTAATCGACGGCGACTTCCGCGACGTAGTCCGGCCTCAGTTCATCGGACAGCAGATTGCTCGCCACGCCAACCGCGCGCGACGCGTCCGGCACGTAGACGGTGACGCCGGCGTAGCCGGGCGCGATCTTCACCGCGGTGTGCACGCGCGAGGTCGTCGCACCGCCGATCAGCAGCGGTTGGCGCATGCCGAGGCGCTGCATTTCCGTCGCGACGTGCGCCATCTCCTCGAGCGACGGCGTGATCAGGCCCGACAGGCCGACGATGTCGGCGTTGCGCTCGATCGCGGTGTCGAGAATCTTCTTCGCCGGGACCATCACGCCCAGGTCGATGACGTCGAAGTTGTTGCACTGGAGCACGACGCCGACGATGTTCTTGCCGATATCGTGCACGTCGCCCTTGACGGTCGCCATGACGATGGTGCCCTTGGGCTTGCCGGCGTCGCCCGATTTCGCTTTCTCGGCCTCGATGAACGGTATCAAGTGCGCCACCGCCTGCTTCATCACGCGCGCGCTCTTGACCACTTGCGGCAGGAACATCTTGCCGGAGCCGAACAGATCGCCGACGACGTTCATGCCGGCCATCAGCGGCCCCTCGATCACCTGGATCGGGCGCTCGAATTGCTGCCGTGCCTGTTCGGTGTCCTCGATGATGTACGCGGTGATGCCTTTCACCAGCGCGTGCGACAGGCGCGCCTCGACGGTGCCGGCGCGCCACGCCTCGTCCTCGACGCTCGCCTTGCCCTTGGCCTTGTAGGTCTCGGCGAAGGCGACGAGCCGCTCGGTGGCGTCCGGCCGCCGGTTCAGCACGACGTCCTCGGCTAACTCGCGCAGCGCGGGTTCCAGCTCGTCGTAGACACCAAGCTGGCCGGCGTTGACGATACCCATGGTCATGCCCGCCTTGATCGCGTGGTACAGGAACACGGTGTGGATCGCCTCGCGGACGGGATCGTTGCCGCGAAAGCTGAAGCTCACGTTCGAGACACCGCCGGACACCTTGGCGTGCGGCAGGTGCTGTCGAATCCAGCGGGTCGCGTTGATGAAGTCGACCGCGTAGTTGTTGTGCTCCTCGATCCCGGTGGCGATGGCGAAGATGTTGGGATCGAAAATGATGTCTTCCGCCGGGAAGCCGATCTTGTGCGTGAGCAGATCGTAGGCGCGCTGGCAGATCTGCACCTTGCGCTCGAAGGTGTCGGCCTGACCCTTTTCGTCGAAGGCCATCACGATCGCGGCGGCGCCGTAGCGCTTGACCAAGTTCGCCTGCCGCAGGAACTCGGCTTCGCCTTCCTTCATCGAAATCGAATTCACGATCGGCTTGCCCTGCACGCACTTCAGGCCGGCCTCGATGACGCTCCACTTCGACGAGTCGATCATCACCGGAACGCGCGCAATGTCCGGTTCGCCGGCGATGAGGTTGAGGAACCGCACCATCGCCGCCTGGGAATCGAGCATCGCCTCGTCCATGTTGACGTCGATGACCTGGGCGCCGCTCTGCACCTGCTGCCGCGCCACCTCGACCGCACCGGTGTAGTCGCCGGCGAGGATCAGCTTGGCGAATGCGCGCGACCCCGTGACGTTGGTCCGCTCGCCGACGTTGACGAACAGCGAGTCGTCGTCGACAGTGAGCGGTTCGAGACCCGCAAGGCGCATCGCGCCGGAAGACATCGGCCCGGAATTCATCGACCGGGTCCGACGGTAGGCGAGCGCTTCAGACGAGTGCCTCCGCCGCTTGGCGGGTCGGGACCCGGCGCGGTGGCACGTCCTTCACCGCCGCGACAATCGCGCGGATGTGCGCGGGCGTGGTACCGCAGCAGCCGCCGACGATGTTCACGAATCCGTTGCGCGCAAAATCCCCGAGCAAATTGGCCGTCGTCGCCGGCATCTCGTCGTAGCCGGTGTCGCTCATCGGGTTCGGCAACCCGGCGTTGGGGTAACAGGAGACGAAGGTGTCGGCCACGCGCGCGATCTCCTCGATGTACGGACGCATCAGCGCCGCGCCCAACGCACAGTTGAGCCCCACGGCCAGCGGCCGCACATGGCGCACCGAATTCCAGAAGGCCTCGGGCGTCTGGCCGGATAGCGTGCGTCCGGACGCATCGGTGATCGTGCCGGAAACGATGACCGGCAAGCGCAGCGCGTGCGCGTCGAAATACTGCTCGATCGCGAACAGCGCGGCCTTGGCGTTGAGCGTGTCGAATACCGTCTCGACCAGCAGCAGGTCCACACCGCCTTCCACCAAGCCATCGATCGCTTCGGTGTACGCAGCGACGAGCTCGTCGTAGCTCACGTTGCGGAATCCGGGGTCGTTGACGTCGGGGGAGAGCGTTGCGGTGCGGTTGGTCGGGCCTAGCGCGCCGGCGACGAAGCGCGGCTTGCCCGGTGTCTTTGCGGTCCAGGCATCGGCGCATCGGCGAGCAAGCGTGGCGGCGGCCAGGTTGATCTCGCGCACGCGGCCGGCGAGGCCGTAGTCGGCTTGCGCGATGCCCGTTGCGTTGAAAGTGTTGGTTTCGATGATGTCCGCGCCTGCTTCCAGGAAATCGTCATGGATCGCTCGAATGACGTCGGGCCGGGTCAGGACGAGCAGATCGTTATCGCCCTTGAGATCGTGCGCATGCTCCTGCAGGCCGCACGCGGGAGCGCCGCGATAGTCGGCCTCGACGAGCCCGCAGCCCTGGATCATCGTGCCCATCGCGCCGTCGAGGATGAGAATGCGCTCCTTCAGCAACCGGGTAAGCAGATTGGTCTTGTCGGTGATCGCCATGATTTGTTCTTCCCAAACAAAAAACCCGTTCAGCGTGCCGCCGAGCGGGTTTCAGTCGAAACTGAGTCGAAATCCGCTTTAGCCACATTTGTATAGCGCCCGCAAGCTGCGGGGTCACCCCCGAATCAAATCGGCGCTCAACTTCGAACATAAGGTCTGTCCGCGCCCTTGTCAACCCGCGCCGGCGATGGAGGTAATATCGCGGCATGCTCGATCCCGATATCCGGCGGCTGCTGGACACCGCCTTCAACGTCGCCCCGGGCACCGCGGCGCCCGACATCGCGCAACTGCGCTCAGCCGCGGAACGGGCACCGGAAATGTTTGGCGGCGAGCCCATGGCGCTGGATTCGATCGTCGACGCGCTCGTGCCGGGCGATGACGCGGCGGTCGCGGTGCGTATCTATCGGCCGGCCGCGCGCACGCCGTTGCCGCTCCTACTCTACGCCCACGGTGGCGGCTGGGTCACCGGCTCGCTCGAGTCGCACGACAGGTTGTGCCGAATACTCGCATCGCGCCTCAACGCGATCGTCGTCGCGGTCGACTATCGCTGCGCGCCGGAACACGTCTTTCCCGCTGCGCTCGATGACGTCGCGCAGGCCTGGCATTGGGCGCGCGCCTGCGCCTCGGCGCTCGGGGCGGATGGCGTCCGCTTCGCGGTCGCAGGCGATAGTTCAGGCGGCAATCTCGCCGCCGCATTGACGTTGCGACTGCGTGCCGAGGGAAAGCCGCAGCCACAATTGCAGCTTCTGCTCTACCCCGCGCTCGACGCAAGCTGCTCGCGCGGTTCCTATCAGGCGTTTGCAACCGGCTACAACCTCAGCGCCGAGCAGATGGCGTGGTACTGGAATGTGTATCGTTCCAGCGCTGCGCACGACGTGCCGCAACTCTCGCCGCTGGCGGCAGCGAACTTCTCCGCCCTTGCGCCCGCGGTCATTGCGATCGCCGAGAACGACGTGCTGCGCGACGACGGCATCGACTACGCGCAAAACCTCGAAGCGGCCGGCGTGCCGGTCCGACTCGTCCGTTGCCAGGGCATGATTCACGGCTTTCTGCGCTGGACCGGCGCGGTGCCGGCGGCGTCGCGCTGGATCGACACTATCGCGACCGCCGGTCGTGATGTGCTTGCCAAGGTGCCCTAAGCGCGTTTGAACCCTTCGCTTGGTAGTGCTAGATTGTGGCGATGAAGCACCTCAAGCCCAAGGAAGCCTTCGATTTCCTGCAGCACAACGCCGACGCGGTCCTGGTCGACTGCCGCAGCGAAATGGAATTCCTGTTCGTCGGGCACCCGGCGGGCGCGCATCACGTGGCCTGGAACGACGGCCCGGATTGGGCCGTCAACCCGCACTTCGTCGGCCAGGTCAAGAAGATCGCCAGCATGAACCGGCCGGTGGTCCTGATCTGCCGCAGCGGCCAGCGTTCGGTCGATGCCGGCATTGCGCTCGAACACGCGGGTTTCGGCGACGTCATCAACGTGCTCGAAGGCTTCGAAGGTCCGCTCGACGAGCAGCATCAGCGCAGCAAGCTCTCCGGCTGGCGCAAGGAGGGGCTGCCTTGGGAACAGACCTGAACACGGATTTCAAGGGGACCGATGCCCGTTCCGTGTCGAGCAGGCGCGCACCCTCGCCTGCCTATGGCCTGCTGGCCACGCAGTTCTACGATGCGGACAGGCCGAGCGCGAGCGCGGATGAACTCGCGTGGTACCTGGCGCGATTGCCGACGGACGCCGGCGCCGTGCTCGAAGCGATGTCCGGCTCCGGACGATTGCTGGTGCCGCTCAGCGAAAGTGGTCTTCGCGTGCATGGCGTCGACGACTCTGAAGCGATGATCGCGAGTTGCGAGGCGCGCCTGCGCTTGGCCGGCCGCGATGCGCGGCTGTTCCGGCAGGACATCGCGGCGCTCAACCTGCCGTTTCGCTACGGCGCTGCCTTCATCGCGGCGGGTTCGCTGCAACTGCTGACCGACCCCGAGGCGGTGCGCGAAGCGCTTGCGCGCCTTCGCGCGCACCTGGTCGATCCCGCCGTGCTGTTGCTCGACC
Source organism: uncultured beta proteobacterium (assembly GCA_963726915.1). Classification (GTDB taxonomy): domain Bacteria; phylum Pseudomonadota; class Gammaproteobacteria; order Burkholderiales; family Casimicrobiaceae; genus PALSA-1003. The sequence goes on along the minus strand of CAVSEA010000013.1, from coordinate 189,955 downwards.
TGTTTGTGCCCGACGCCGCGCTGCACCCGCGGGGCGCGGCCGTGGTCGAGTTCCAGAGCGTCGTCCTGCCCGACGGTTCGCAGATCGTGCACCGCTCCGAGACGACCTGCGACCCCGAGCGCCGGCGCATCCACACCGCGAGTCGGTACGAGCGCCGGCTCGCGGGGCAGATCGTGGCCCGCGAAGACGAGTCTTTGGCGTGCACCTGGTATGAGGAGGAGGAAGTCCTGTCCCTGCTGCGCCGGGAGGGCTACCGCGAAGTGCGTATCGAGCCTCCGGCCTGGCCACGCGGCGAAGGGCGCTACTTCGCCGTCAGCGCGAGAGCTTAGTCAGGGCTTTGGGATCTGCTTGCGGCGGCAGCCCGGACGGATCGCGCAGCAGCATCAGGTTCATCGCAGTCATGGTCAGCACCGGTTCGTCGCGCCCATTCCTGGTCTCGATCGCCGCGCGAACCAGGCCGCGGTCGGGTTTGCTCCCCGAGCGCTTCGCTTCGAGTACACGGACACGAACGCGCAATTCATCGCCGGGCCGCACCGGCCGCAGCCAGCGGATTTCATCGACGCCGGGCGAGCCCAGGCTCGACGCTTCCGAGAAGTAGTCCTCGACCAGCATGCGCATCGTCAGTGCGATCGTGTGCCACCCGCTTGCGATGAGCCCACCGAACGCGCTGCGCGCGGCGGCTGCGGCGTCGATGTGGAACGGCTGCGGGTCGTAGCGCCGGGCAAAGGTGATGATCTCGGACTCGTCGACGACGATCGGGCCACCGTCGAACACGGCGCCGGGAACATAGTCCTCGAAATAGCGCACTGCCATCGTTGTCACCAGCTGCCTGAGCTGCCGCCGCCGCCCGAACTGCCGCCACCCCCCGAAAAGCCGCCGCCCCCGGACGAGGAACTTCCCGACGAGCCGCCGCTGCTCATGACGAAGCCGCCGACGCTGGCGCTGCCCTTGGTCTTCATATCGTGCGCTGCTTTCTGATACCACGCCGTGCGCGACAGGATCAGCTTGGCCAGCGGGTAACCGATCACGTAGGCGCCGAGCAGGTATAACGTGCCGCGCGGGCCGATGATGATGATCGGGAACATGGCCCAGAACGGGATCAGGAACACATAAAGGAACCAGCCGACCCCGGGCGTCATGACGCCGACTACCGTGAACAAGCCGATGACGCCGAAGATGAACGCCCCGAGCAGGATGCGCATCGGCCACTCCAGCTCCGGACCGTTGAACTGCAGCTTCGAGCCGGAGCCGGATTCAGCAGGTGAAGGCGCAGCCAACGTGCTCGCATCCGACTTGCCCTCGAGCTGCGCGACGACCGCGGTGACGCCGTCGGCGATGCCCTTGTCGTAGTCGCCGGCCTTGAACTGCGGCGTCATGACATTGCGGATGATGCGGCTTGCGATTGCATCGGGCAGCGTGCCTTCGAGACCGTAGCCGACCTCGATGCGCATCTTGCGATCCTTGGGGACGACGATCACCAGCACGCCGTTGTCCTTGCCCTTCTGCCCGAGCTTCCAGTTCTCGAACACCAGAGTCGCAAACTCCTCGATCGAGTCGCCGCCGATCGTCGGCACCGTCAACACCGCGATCTGGTTACCTGTCGCCTGCTCGTGCGCCTTGAGCGCAGCAGTCAACGCGTCGCGCGTCGCCGGCTTCAGAATTTCCGCGTTGTCGACGACCCGACCGGTAAGGAACGGCACGTCGGCGCCGCGTGCGACGCCGACGACAACGAGCATCAACAACGCGGCGACCAGGTACCGCCGCGCGGCCACCGCTGCGCTCATCGCGCGCCCCGCTCTTCGATCGGCCGGTCACCCAGCTCGTTGCCAGCGTCGGAGGAGCCTTGCGGCACTTTTTCGCGCAGTATTTCCTCGAGGCGGGCGAGCCCCTGCAGGAGCGCTTCGGCAGCTCGCCCCGAGGCCAGCGCCGGCGTCATTCGCGCGATGACCGACCTCCACTGTGGCTCGCCGACACGAGCGTGCAATCCAGTGTCGGCGAGAATCTCGACCTTGCGCTCGAATACGCAGACCAGCACCAGCACGCCGTTGCGGCCACGCGTGTCGAACAGTTCCCGGCGCAGGAACATCGATTCCGCGTAGTGGCGCACTTCGGTGTCGCGCCGCAGCCGGGTCAGGAACAGCCGTGCGTACGCGGGTATGTAGATCGCAAGCAGTGCACTCGCCGCACCGATGCCCAGAATCGTAACGACATGCTGCAGGGCCAGGTACGAACTCGCCCAGTCCGGCTGCAGCCCGTCGATGAGAACGACGGCGAGCGCAGCAAGCACGATGCCCAATGCAAACGCCCGCCACGGAAGTTCGACGTAAGAGTCGGCCTTGCCGACGACAGCGGTGACGACCTGCACGCCGGTGCTCGCCTCGAGCGCGGCAGTGCGCGCCTCGATCGCGTCGGCTTCGGTGCGCGTCAGGAACATTTGACGGCTAGGGCCTGTTAACGCTATGGGCGCAAACGCGAACGGGTGGCCTGGGGCGCCAATCGCGACAGCCGACGAAGCCAAGACCGGCGGTCTTGGCGAGGAGAGCAACAAAGGGTGGTGCCCCAGGGTACCCGTTCCCTTCGGGTTGCTGCCGAAAACGCCGATCGCTGCGTTGCAAAGGCTCGCCGGGTTCCCAACCCGCCTTCACCTTTGCGCCTTGCGCTAGGCGTTTTCGGCCGTGCAACGCGTCTGTGCCCATAGCGTTAACAGGCCCTAGAGCCGCAGCGACATGTAGACGACCTCGGGTAGCGGATTCGCGTAATACGGCGCGCAATCGCGAAACCCGAGTTCCGCATACAGCGCACGCGCTGCGCTCATCCAGGCCAGTGTGTCGAGCTTGAGTTCGTCATAGCCGATGTTGCGCGCCTCGGTCATCAGCGCTTCTGCGAGGCGGCGACCCCAGCGCTGTCCGCGCTGTCCCGGCCGCACGTACAGGCGCTTGACCTCGCCGACGCGCGGCTCCGCCGTCGACGCGCGAGCTGCGGCGTCGAGCGGACGCAAGGCAATGCAGCCAAAGGCGACGCCATGCGCGCCCGCGAGCAGCAGCCGTCCGGACGGTGGCGCGTAGTCGCCGGGCAACCCGGCGAGTTCGGCTTCGAAGCCCTGGAAGCACAAGTCGACATTGAGCCACTGCGCGTACTCCTGGAACAGCGTCCTGGCTTGCGCCATTTCCTCCGGCGACCGCGCCTGCCAGATCGTCCCCGCCCGCGCACCGCCAGCGCCCTGCGCGACGGAACTCAGCTGGTCTTCTCGCATGTGCCGATTTTCACTTCGCTGCCGGGAAAGCCGGATTGCAGTTCCTTGAGCCGTACGACCGCCGGTGCCGGCGGGTCGCGGATGACCAGCGCCGTTTGCTGAACCGCTTGCACGCGTTGGCCAAGCTTCGCGGTCTTGACTCCCTGCGCCAGCAGCGCCGCCAGCCGGGCCTGCGCCACATCCTCGGTACGAAATGCTCCCAGCGAAATCGCCAGGCGCTGCGGACCGACATCGACGACGCTTGCCTCGCGGATTCCCTGCGCCTTGAGCTCGTCGGCGCGCTTGTCCGCGGCCGCCTTGTTCGCGGCCGGCGGCAGGAACAACCAGTAGTTGGCGATGATCTCGACCTTCTTCTGGGACATCAGCTTGCCCAGGTCCAGTGGTTCGATCATCGCCAGTGCGCGCACGCGTTCGGTGTCGGACAACGGCCCCCATTCCACGCAGACGTCGGCGAGCGCGGCGACCTTGGCTGGTCCCAATGCAGCGACCTGCTGCGGCGTCAGCAACTTGACCTTGTCCGGCTGCACCTGCTGGTTGAGGCGCACGCCTTCACCGGAACCCACGCTGTCGAGCCTGATGAACAGGAACAGCGCGATGTTGGCGAGCAGCAGCAGGATGACGACTATTCTCATTGGTTCAACGCGATCGCCAGGGCGCCTTCGAGCACCAGATTATCCACGACCTCAACCGGCGCGGTAAGGTGGGGGGCGATTTCGCCCGCCGCGCCGCCGCCGAGAATGCACTTGACCGCCGCGCCATCGCCCGCGAGTCGCCGGCGCATCTGTTCGATCGCGCCGCACACCGCCTGCACCGATCCCGACAGTAGCGCGTCCGCATTGTTGACCGGAAAGTCCTCGTACCGGCCCGGAGGCATTTTCAGCGAGGTATTCGCCGCCAGCGCCTGCAGCATCAGGTTCAGGCCGGGCAGCACGACCCCGCCGTGAAATACGCCCGCCGCGTCGAGCGCGTCGACGCTGATCGCCGTGCGGGCGTTGACAACGACGCAGGCAGGCGGAAACAGCTCCCGCAGCGCGAGCGTACGCGCGGCAACCAGGGCCGCCCAGCGATCGGCGCCGAGTTGGGACGGCAAGCTGTAGCGATTGCGCACGCCGCAGGCTTCCTCGGTGGCGATCAACCATTGCGGCATCATGCGCCAGCGCGTGAGTTGCGCTTCGACGCGCACCCGAATCGCTTCACCGGCGACGTTGATGCCGACCACGCGCATCGGGCGCTGCAAGTTCTGCCAGTTGCGCAAGGCGAGCGTGCCGACATCCTGATTGGCGACGCTGCCCTGGGCGGCCCATCCGTGCTCGCCCGCGAATCCCCACGCCAGTCGGCTGTTTCCGCAATCGAGGACCAGGATCATGATCGCGATCCGCGCAGAGAGACTTCGCCGCTGACAAAGCGCAGGCGCCGGCCGCCGCGATCGACCAGCAATGCGCCATCGGCGTCGACGCCTGCCGCGTTCCCGCGCGCGACGCTCCCGTCGGGAAGGAGCACTTCGACCCGCCGATCCTGCAGGGCGTGTCGCCGCTGCCATTCCGCGCGAAAGGCGGCAAAACCGCTGTCGCCGTAGAGCACGAGTGCCCGTGCGATTTCCGCCGCGATACGCGCGAGCAGCGCGTTGCGGTCGATCGTCTGCGAGATCGCCGCCAGGTCGGTGACTGGTTGATCGATGGCGGCGCGCATGGCCCCGGACAGGCGGACGTTGATGCCGACGCCGACGACGACCACCGACGGGCCGAGCGCCTCCCCGGACAACTCGATCAGGATGCCGCCGAGCTTGCGTCCGCTGTGCACCAGGTCATTCGGCCATTTGAGATCGACGCCATGGAAACCGGCTGCCTCGAGCGCGCGCGCAATGGCCACGCCCACCGCAAGCGACAATCCGGAGAGGTATCCGGCGCCCTGCTCGAAACGCCAGCCGAGCGAGAAGGTCAGGCTGCCGCCGATCGACGAGATCCAGCGCCGGCCGCGCCGGCCGCGACCCGCGGTTTGCCATTCGGCAGCCAGCAGGAGGCCGTGGATGTCTGTGTGCGCATTGCGGCGTAGCAACTCGCCGCTGGTCGAATCGATGTGATCGGCGACTTCGACCCGCAGCCCTGCGCCGTGCACTTCGAGTCCGTGCGCGACCATCGCGCCGTCCAGAAACGGGGTTGCCCCGACCAGGCGGTAGCCGCGACCGCGGACGCGCTCCAGCGCAAGGTCGTAGCTCTCCGCCTGCTTCAGCAATTGCGAAACCCGCGCACGGGTCATGCCGATCGTCGCCGCGAGCGCCTCGCCGGAGTGCAGCTCGCCGTCGGCCAGGCGGCGAAGGAGCGCGAAACCCACGGGTGAGAGCACGAAGGGTGACCCGGAACGGCGCTAAGCCTTCAGCACTCCGCGGCGGATCTGGTCCAGCTCGATCGACTCGAACAGGGCGCGGAAATTGCCTTCGCCGAAGCCCTCGTTGCCCTTGCGCTGGATGATTTCGAAGAAGATGGGGCCGATCACGGTGGTGGTGAAGACCTGCAGGAGCATTTCATTCTTCGCCGGAGCCCCGTCGATAAGAATGCCATTCCGCCGCAATCGCGCGACATCCTCGGTATGCCCCGACAATCGGGTCGGCAGCAGGTCGTAGTAAGTGTCCGGCGTCTGCTGGAACGCAACCTGCCTGGCGCGCAATCGCTCGACGGTCGCGTAAATGTCATCGGTGCCGAGCGCGACGTGCTGGATGCCTTCGCCGTGATAAGCGACCAGGTACTCCTGGATCTGGCTCTTGTCGTCCGAGCTTTCGTTGATGGGGATGCGAATCTTGCCGCATGGGCTCGTCATCGCCTTGCTCTTGAGCCCGGTCAGCTGGCCCTCGATGTCGAAGTAGCGGACTTCACGGAAGTTGAACAGCCGTTCGTAGAATCCAGCCCATTCATCCATCCGTCCGCGATGCACGTTGTGCGTCAGGTGATCGATGGCGGTGAGGCCCGCGCCGCGCGGGTGCTGGTCGACCCCGGCGAACGGGACGAAGTCGATGTCGTAGATCGAAACGCCGCTGCCTTCGCTGCCGTCGGCGCCCGGATAGCGGTCGACGAGGTAGATCAGCGAATCGCCGATGCCCTTGATCGCCGGGATGTTCAGTTCCATCGGGCCGGGGCGCGCTTCCACGCCCCACGCGCCCTGCTCGACGGTCTTGCGGTAGGCGAGCGCCGCGTCCTTGACGCGGAAGGCCATGGCGCAGATCGACGGGCCGTGCACGCGCGCGAAGCCCTGCGCGAAGCTGTCGGGCTCGGCGTTGACGATGAAATTCACACCGCCCTGCCGATAGAGCAGGACATTCTTCGAACGATGCCTGGCGATCGCGCTAAACCCCATCTGCTCGAACAGGCGGCCCAGCGCCTCCGGATCGGGCGCTGCGTACTCGACGAATTCGAAGCCGTCGGTGCCGAGCGGATTGTCCCAGAGCGAGGAGGCGACAGTGGCCATGTAGGGTCCTTCAGCGAATTTTCACGCCGGCGAGCTTTTCCTGCGCCTCGATCAGGGACGGCACGTACTTGTCGCCGAGACCCATGAGATTGGCATTGACCAGGGTCTGGTGCACCGCTCCGCCGACGAGCGCCGACGTCGGCAACGATTCGGCGAAATGCAGGTAGTAACGCATGTCCTTCATCGCATTGACGAGCGTGAATTTCAGGCCCGCCATGTCGCCTTCGAGCATCTTGCCCACCATCAGCTGGAAGATGCCGGAATTGACCGCGCCGGCCGAGATGATCTCGTGCAATTTCTTGATCGAGACGCCGGACTTCGCGCAGGTCGCGCACGCTTCGGCCGTCGCCGTGGCGATGGATTGGGCGATGAAGTTGTTGACGAGCTTCATCATGTGTCCGTGACCGGGCGGCCCGACATGGATGACGTTCTCGCAGTAAGCCGACAGGATCGGCTTGACCTGCGCGAACGTGGCGTCGTCGGCGCCGACCATGGTGTTGAGCCGGCCCTCCTCAGCTTCCTTCGGCGTGCGCGCGAGCGGAGCGTCGACATACCTCGTGCCTTTTTTCGCCAGTTCGTCGCGGATCTTCGCCGTCGATGCGGGCTCCGCGGTCGAGGTATCGATCACGATCAGGCCTTCGCGCGCCGCGCTCATGATTCCACTCATTGGCGTGCCGTCGCCATAGATGATTTCCTCGATCTGCGGCGATCCCGTGACGCACAGGATGACGACATCGGAAGCGCGCGCGAGATCGGCGCTGGTCTTCGCTTCCTTGGCGCCCGCCGCGAGGATGTCTTCGGCAGGCTTGCGGTTGCGATGCACGCGCACCGTCAGCGGAAAGCCCTTGCTCACGAGGTTCTTCGCCATGCCGTGGCCCATGAGCCCGAGGCCGATGAATCCCACACGTGGCTTGTCGCTGGTCATTGTTCTGTCTCCGTAGAAGTTTGCATCGCGATCAGTGCGCACCACGCGCATGAGATTGCGTCTGTCACGATTGTACCGCGCTCAGTCGACTGCCGTCGGCTCGGAGGTCACGATGTTCGCCCGCCTGCGCTCGTACCACGTGAGCACGACGCCGCTGCCGGCAATGACAACGATACCCGACAGGGTCCAGCTGTCCGGAAACGTGCCAAAAACCAGCCAGCCGGCGAGTGTCGACCACACCAGCTGTGAGTAAGTGAACGGCGCGATGGCGGACGCGGAGGCCACCTGGAAGGCTTTGATGAACAGCAGATGGCCGACAAAGCCCATGATCCCGATGCCGAAGAACAGCAGGACGTCTGAAATCGGATACCAGGCCTCGTAGTGGAAGAACGGCACCGCGACGGAAGTAAGCACGGTGCCGACCAGGCTGGGGAAAAACAGCAACACCATGAGATCTTCGCCGGCGAGCTTCCGCGTGAGAATCTGAAATGTCGCGTATAGCGCCGCGGCGGCGAGCGCGAGCAGTGCCGCCGGATGCAGGACTTCGGTGCCGGGCCGCACGATCAGCAGCATGCCGATGAAGCCGACGACGACGAATGCCCAGCGCGGCCGAGTGAGATGCTCGCCCAGAAACCATCCGGCCATCAGCGTGACCAGTATCGGCGCGCTGAAGTTGAGTGCGGTCGCCTCGGCCAGCGGCAGGAACTTGAGCGAAGTGAAGAAGCACGTACCCGACGCGACAAGGACCGCGCCACGCACGAGTTGCATCGGCAGCCGCTGGGTACGGACCAGCTTCATGCGCAGTCGAGGTCCAAGCACGGCCAGCATGATCAGCGTCTGCACTCCCCAGCGGGCCCAGACGAGCAGCGGCACCGGGTAGCGCTGCGAGAGGTGCTTGACGGTGACGTCCACCGACGTGAAGCACGCGCTGGCGAGGACAATCAGCAGCACCGCCGACAGAGGGATATGCTGCGCGGGTTTCACGCTTCGCATTTTACGCTATCGCCTGAGACGCCCCGGGACGGGCTCGCACTTCGCGGCGACCATGCGTCGGCCTGCTAGAATTGACCGCTGCCCCACTTCCGGCCCGATGCGATTGCGATGGTGATCACCAAGATCTCGACGTTCAAGCACTGGGTGGACTGGTGCAACTGGCTGTTCGTCCGCATCGACACCGACGAGGGACTGTGCGGATGGGGCGAAGCGTCGTTGCATGGGGCGGTGGAATCGGTCGAGCGCGCGATCGCCGAATTCGCGCCGCACCTGATCGGGCAGGACCCATCCGGACCGGAGCGGCACTGGCATCGGCTGTACCACGCGTGGCGCTGGCGCGGCGGGGCGGTGCAATCGACTGCGCTGTCAGCGCTCGACATTGCATTGTGGGATCTCGAGGGCAAGCGCCTCGGCGTTCCCGTGTACCGCCTGCTCGGCGGCCCGTTCCGCACCCGGCTGCGGGGATACGCGAGCCACTGGCTGCAGGGAGCGAAGACACCGGAAGACGCCTTCGAGGGCGCGCGCGAGGCGGTCCGGCGCGGCTTCACCGGATTCAAGTGCCGCCCCTTCTCGCACGAAGGCCTGCTCGCGAACGAAGCCTCGGAAATACGCAAGGCCGCCGCACTGATCGGCGCCGCGCGCGAAGGTGCGGGACCCGACGTCGAGATCTACATCGAGTGCAGCGAATTCCTGTCGCCGCGAACTGCGATCATGCTCGACGAGGCCTTGCATCCGCACCGGCCGGGCTGGTTCGAGGAACCCATCCCGTTCGAGAATGCCAAGGCGATGGTGCAGTTGCAGCGCGAGCTGCGCACGCCGATCGCCACCGGCGAGCGGCTGTTGTCGCGCTTCGAATACCGCGACCTGCTCGAGCAAGGCGGTTGCCGCATCATCCAGCCGGACCTGATGCATGCGGGCGGCTTTACCGAGATCAGGAAAATCGCCGCGATGGCGGACATGTACTACATTCCGGTCGCGCCGCACAATCCGGGCGGGCCGATCTGCACCGCCGCCGCGATGCATCTCGCCGCGGCGATCCCGAATTTCCTGGTGCTCGAGCAGATGGAGCCGCAGCGCGCGTTTCGCGATCAGGCATCGACCGTACCGATCCGCTTCGAGCACGGCGAGTTTCTCCTGCCGGAAGGTCCGGGCCTCGGCGTCGAGCCCAATCTCGATGCCCTGAAGAACATGCCGTTCAAGCCGCAGCCGCGCACCGAGCGGAGCGGGACGCTCTACCGCTGAGTGCGAGTTAAACAAGGAGCCGTCGATGCAACATGCGAAATCGTTGAATGTGCTGCTCGGCGCGGCAGCACTCGTCGCCGCCGTCGCGGCGGGAGCGCAACCGGTCGTGCTGCAATGGCAGACCGCGAATCTCACCGAAAGCCAGTACGAGCCGATCTGGAAGCAGACGATCGCCGAATTCGAAGCCGCGAACCCGGGCATCAAGGTCGAGCCGGTGCTCGTCGCGCGCAAGGATCACTGGACCAAGTTCGTCGCCGCCGCGCAGGCGAAAAAAGCGCCGTGCATCGTGACCGTCGACCTGACCACTGCCGCGTACAACGGCTACCTGATGCCGCTGGACCGGTTCTGGGACGCCGAACCCGCGGAACTGCGCAAGGCATGGAGCGAGGACATGCTCAAGTCCGCGCGCTGGCAAGGCAAGCTCTACGGTCTGCCGATATGGGGCGGGACCTACGCCGAAATCTACAACCGCGACGACGTGCTCAAAGCCGGCCTCGATCCGGCCAAGCCGCCGCGGAATTTCGACGAGTATCTGCTCGTGGTCGAAGAAGCTCACCGGCGGCGAACACTGGGCGACCGCGGTGCTTGGCGGGAAGACCGACACGACCACGCGGGTTCTGCTGACCTGGATCTGGGCGAACGGCGGCGAGGCGTTCAACGCGGACATGACCGAAGCGACCTTCGCCAAGAACGCGAAGAGTCTGGAGGCGATCAAGTTCTATCTCGGCCTCGCCACCAAACAGGGTGTCGCCGCGCCCGCGCCGACGACGACCAACTATCTCGAGCAGACAAACCTGTTCGCGCAGAACAAGATTGCCAACATGCGCAACGCCTACTGGTCGATGGCCAAGGTCGTCGGCGACAACCCTGCCCTTGCGGGCAAGATGTTCGTCGCACCCCTGCCGGCCAACGTGCCCAACGCACCGACGCTCGCCAGCGTGGCCGCGTCGAGCATCAGCGCCAGTTGCCCGAATCCCGACGCTGCGTGGAAATTCATCAAGTTCGATGCCGGCAAGAAGTGGGCGGTCCAGCGCGCCAAGATCGCCAACTGGATGCCCTTGCGCAACGATCTCGCGGACGAACCCGAAATCAAGTCGGATCCGACGCTGCTGCAGTTCATCAAGATCGGCCAGAACGCGCGCAGCTATCCATTGCCGCACCCGGTCTGGGCCGAGATCGCCGCCAACGACATCGTCGATGCGGTGCAGAAAGCGCTGCTCGCGCCGGACAAGACCGACGAGATCTTCAGAGAACTCGACGCGAAGTTGACCAAGAAGCTCAAGGACATCTGACACCGGCCCGGCATGAGCGCGACGGGCCGCCCCGAGCGCGAATACCGGAGCGCGCAGCGCGAAGGTAGTCCGGTGGGCGTCAAGTCGCAGCATTGCCGGCCATGAGCGTGCGCCGCGCGCACTACGGTTACCTGTTCATCGCACCGGTGTTCGTGTTCCTGTGCGCGGTGATCGTCTTCCCGCTCGGGCACGCGTTCTGGACCAGCCTGCAACGCGTGCGCGGACTCTCGCAAACTTTCGTCGGGCTCGCCAACTACCGGCACATTATCGAAGACGACGCGTTCTGGCATTCGCTCGACGTGTCGCTGCGCTTCACCGCCGTCTGCGTGACGCTGCACGTGGTGCTGGGGTTGGCACTGGCGCTACTGCTGAATGAGCTGCGTTTCGCCCGCAGACCCCTGCGCATCCTGTTCCTGACGCCGTGGATGGTGGCGCCCGCCGTCGGCGCGACGATCTGGCTGTGGCTGTTGGAGCCGCAGTTCGGGGTCCTCAATTTCCTGTTGCGGGCGGGCGGGCTGATCAACGCGCCCGTTGCATGGCTGGGCGAGCCGGGCCTTGCGTTCGCCTCGGTTGTCGCGGTGGATGTCTGGCGCGGCACGCCGTTCGTGCTGCTATTGATGCTCGCCGGCCTGCAGACGATTCCACCGGAACAATACGAGGCAGCAGCCATCGACGGCGCGAGCGCCTGGCAGCGCTTCCGCTACGTCACGCTGCCCAACCTGCGTTATCTGTTGATCGTCGCGTCGACGCTGGACGTCATCAACACCATTCGTCACTACGACATCATCGGCGTCATGACCGCCGGCGGGCCCGCGAACGCGACCGAAGTGCTGCCTGTTCTGCTCTACAACACCGCGTTTCGCGGCAACCGCTTCGGGGAAGCCGCCGCGATCGGCGTTGCACTGCTGATCATCGTCTTCGTTTTCGCCGCGCTGTACGTATGGATCACGCGGCCGGACCGCGAGAACGGCGCGCGATGAAGCGGACCATTACCGGGGTCGACGCGGCGCGCTGGATCGTCGCGCTGGCCGCGCTGGCGGTGACCATTTTTCCGTTCTACTGGATGCTGAACACCTCGCTCAAGCCGACCAGTGAAGTTTTCCTGTCGCCGCCGACCTTCGTGTCGGCGCACTGGTCGCTCGACGCCTACTCTTCGCTGTTCACGCACAAGCCCGTCGCGCGCTATTTCCTGAACAGCCTGATCGTCGCCACGGGGTCGACCGTGCTGTCGGTGACCCTCGCCGCGCTTGCCGCCTACGGCTTCACCCGCTTCTTCGTACGCGGTGCGACCGTCTTCATCCTGTTCCTGCTGTTCACCAAGATGCTGCCGGAGACGCTGCTGATCATTCCCTATTTCCAGCTCATGTCGGAACTGGGGCTGCTCAACACCTATCTCGCGCTGATTCTGGCCTACTCTTCTTTCGCACTGCCGTTCTCGGTCTGGATGCTGATCGGTTTCTTTCGCTCGATACCGCGCGAGATCGACGAAGCAGCGACGATGGACGGTGCGTCGGTGCTGCAGACCTTCGCGCGCGTCATTCTCCCGCTCGCGCGACCAGGACTGGTCGCGGTGGCGCTGTTCACGTTCCTGATCGCCTGGAACTCCTACGTCTGGGCGCTGGTGCTGACCACCGACTCGAACATGTTCGTGCTGTCGGTCGGCATCGCCAACATGGTCGGCGAGTATCGCGTGCAGTGGAACGAGTTGATGGCGGCCGCGGTCATCGCTGCGCTACCGGTCATGGCCCTCTACGCCCTGCTCGAGAAGCATCTCGTGAACGCGATCACGGCCGGGGCGGTGAAAGGGTAAACTCACGGCTTGGAGCGCGTTGGGCCGATGGCCGGCCCGACCGCGCCGATCCAGCGCATCGAGGAGAAGTCATGTTTGCATCGCAATTGCGCAACGCTACCGTCGCAGCGCTTGCGCTGATGGTATTCGCGGCGGGTGTCGCCGGCGTCTGCGCTGCGCAGACCCAGCCAGCCGGTGCGCAGCGCAACAAGGTCGTCATCCAGGTCAGCGACGCCGATCCCGGCAAGTGGAATCTCGCGCTCAACAACGCGAAGAACATCCAGACCGATCTCGGTGGGCCGAACGTGGATATCGAAATCGTCGCCTACGGGCCGGGCATCGGGATGCTCAAGCTCGACTCGACCGTCGGCGGACGCGTCGACGAAGCGACTGCCGCCGGCGTCAAGGTGATCGCCTGCGAGAACACGATGAAGGGGCAGAAGCTCAGCCGCGCCGACATGCTCAATGGCATCGGCTACGTGCAGGCGGGCGTGGTCGAACTGATGTCGCGCCAGCAGCAGGGCTGGGCGTATATCCGGCCGTAGCTGCGCTACGCCGAGGGCAGCGCGAAGTCCGGCGCGCCCAGGTCCCAGAACAGACCGGTCATGATCTGCAGGCCCTCGCGCGCGACGCGTGCGAGCATGTGCTCGTTGGGCGCGTGTTGCGAACACGCGGGATACGAGTGAGGCACCCAGATCGTCGGCAGGCCGAGCACCTGGGCAAAGCAGTCGTTCGGTAGTGAACCGCCGAGATTGGGCAGGATGGCCGGCGGCGAACCGGTCGTCGTCGCCACCGACGCGCTGGCCCAGCGCACCCACGGATGTTCCGGATCGAGCCGCGTCGCGGCCATTGGCTCCATCGTTCCCTGCACCACCTTCACGGCGGTATAGCCGCATTCATCCAGGCGCGCACGGATCGCGGGGATGAAGGTGCGCCAGTCGCAACCCGCGACAAAACGCAGCTGGAGATTGGCGACTGCGCGCGGCGGGATCGCGTTGACCGGCCGCTCCGGATTGCCGGTGCGAAAAGCAAGCACTTCGAGCGCGTTCCAGCCGAATACGCGCTCGGCGGGAGTCAACGACGGCTCGCCCCAGTCTGCATCGACCGCCGGACCTGCGGGTTCGCCGGGCTCGATGGTCGCCAACGCGCGTCGCACCGAGGCGGGGATCGGCGCCGGTCGCAACGCATCGACCAGGATGCGACCGCGCGCATCGACCAGCGACGCGATCGCGTTGGCGAGGATGGTCCCCGGGTTGGCGAGCAGGCCACCCCAGTTGCCGGAGTGATGCGCCCCTTCGCGCAGATCGACATGCAGGTCGAAATTGAACGCGCCGCGCGAGCCGAGAAAAATCGTCGGCCGCTCGGACGCCAGGCGCGGACCATCGGACGCAATCAGTACGTCGGCGCGCAACGCCTCTGCCTGAGCTTCGCAGGTCGCGTGCAATCCGGGCGAGCCCACCTCCTCGCCCATTTCGATGAGCAACTTGGCGTTGAAGCCCAGGCGCCCGCGGGCGTCGAGCACGCGGCCGAGCGCGGCGAGATTGATCGAATGCTGGCCCTTGTTGTCGGCGGTGCCGCGCCCGTACCAGCGGCCGTCGACCACAGCCACGGTCCACGGCGAACGGCCATCGCTCCATTGTTCGTCGTAACCGGGGACCACGTCGCCATGCCCGTAGATGAGCACGGTCGGGCGCGCGGGATCCTCGAGCCGCTCGGCAAACAGCATCGGCGGTGCGCCGGCGACGGGGTTGGGCCAGATCGACGCACGAAAGCCGAGGCCTTCAACCGTCGGCTGGATTTCCTCGCGCAAGTACCGCAGCAGCGTCTCGCCGCGTTGCGCATCCTGGCTCTCGGTGCGGTAGGCGACGCGGCGCTGCAGCTCGGCGACCAGCGCGCCGGAGTCGAACCACTTGGCTGCACAGACGATCGTGGCGGCGCGAGCTGAAGACATGGCGATAGGCAGTTAGGAGGTGAAGGAGTGAAAGAACGAAGGAGTCGCCGATGATGCGCTCGTCAATTGAGCGTAATGTTGCGCTCCCGAATGAGCTTGCTCCATTTTTCGCGTTCGCCGCGGATGTGCTCGGCGAAATCCTGGGGCGAGCCGCCCACCGGGTCGGCACCTGCCTGCGCGAACTTGTCGCGAATGTCGGGCTGGGTAAGGATCATTGCGATGTCGCGATTCAGGCGCGCGATGATCTCCTTTGAGCGTGCCGGTCGGAACAGCGATGCCGCTCCAAGACAAGGATTCGTAGCCTGGAAGGCCGGCTTCGGCGATGGTCGGCACATCCGCGAGCGCCGGCGAGCGTTTGCTGCCGGTCACACCGAGCGCGCGCAGCCGCCCCGCCTTGATGAAGGATATCGCGCCGGGCATGTTGTCGATGATCATCGAGATGCGCCCCGCGATCAAATCGGTGAGCGCCTGGCTGCTGCCCTTGTACGGAACATGGAGGATGTCGATGCCGGCCATGCTCTTGAACAGCTCCGACGAAAGATGCGTGGAGCTGCCTGCGCCCGAGGAACCGAAGGACAACGAACCCGGCTTCTCCTTGGCCAATGCGATGAGTTCGCGCACGCTGTTCGCGGGGAGCTCAGGCGGCACCACGAGCACGTTGGTGATCGAGGCCACGAAGATCACCGGTTCGAAGTCCTTCCCTGCGTCATACGTCATGTTGGGATAGAGCGCGTTGTTGATCGACATCACGCCTGTCGTGGCCATCAGCAGCGTGTACCCGTCGGGCGCCGCGCGCGCGACCGCCTCGGCGCCGATGTTGCCACCAGCGCCGGCGCGATTCTCGACGACCACCGGCTGGCCAAGCGCAGGCGCGAGCTTGTCGGCGATGTAGCGCGCGAAAATGTCGGTCGATCCACCCGGCGCGAAGGGCACGATGATGCGGACCGTCTTCGTCGGGTAGTCCTGCTGCGCCGAAGCCGGAAGTGCGAACAGACAGCAAAGTGCTGCCAAGACCATTCGGTTCATGTTTTCCCCTGCCTTACCCAGACAGATGACTCGCAGGCATCAAAATTGCGATTTGGCGATGGGCATGAACTGCCCGTCCGGCTTGTCGCCTGCCATCAGTCTACGCCGCCGCGCTCGTCCGCGATGCCGTTCTCTGGGGCGTTCACGACTCCAGGCGCGTTTCCAGGATCTTCGCGCGTGCCCCTACCCGGCGCGGTCCCCGCAGCAGCAGATACGCCGCCGGAATCACGAACATCGACAGCAACGGCGCCGTGATCATCCCGCCGATCATCGGCGCCGCGATCCGCCGCATGATCTCGGAGCCGGTGCCGCTGCCCCACATGATCGGGAGCAATCCTGCAATGATCACCGCCACGGTCATGGCTTTCGGCCTCACGCGCAGTACAGCGCCTTCGATAATGGCGTCCTTGACGACCGACAACGTCAACGCCCCCGCCCGGGTGTGCCGATCCTGCAGGGCCTGCGTGAGGTAGAGCAGCATGATCACTCCAAATTCTGCGGCAACGCCGCCCAGCGCGATGAAGCCCACCGCGGAGGCGATCGACATGTTGTAACCAAGCAAGTACATCAACCAGAAGCCGCCGACCAGGGCGAAGGGCAACGTTGCCATGATCAGCAACGCTTCGTCGAAACGGCGGAAAATCAGATAGAGCAAGACGAAGATGATGACCAGCGTCGCCGGCACCACAAGCTTCAGTTTTTGTGTGGCGCGCTCGAGAAATTCGAACTGCCCGGACCACGAGATCGAGTAGCCTGGAGGTATCTTGACGTCTTGCACGACCGCGCGCTGCATCTCGCGTACCGCCGAGCTCAAGTCGCGCCCGTGAAGATCGACGTACACCCAGCCCGAGAGGCGAGCGTTTTCGCTCTTCAGCATCGGCGGACCGTCGCTGATGCGAATGGCCGCCACATCGCGCAGGCGTATCTGCGCGCCGCGCTCGGTCAAGACCGGGAGATTGCGGATCGTCTCGACCGAGTCCCTGAGCTCGCGCGGGTAGCGCACGTTGATCGGGAAGCGTTGTCGTCCCTCGATCGTCTCGCCGACGTTGTCGCCCCCGATTGCCGCGGAGACCACGCTCTGCACGTCGGACACGTTCAGGCCATAGCGTCCTGCGGCGGCACGATCGATCTGTACATCGATGTAGCGTCCCCCGGTCAGGCGTTCCGCAAAGGCGGAGGTCACGCCCGGCACCTGCTTCACCACACGTTCGATCTGTGCCGTGATGCGATCGACTTCCCGCAGGTCCGTTCCCGCCACCTTGACTCCCACGGGGCTCTTGATGCCCGTCGCCAGCATGTCGATGCGATTGCGGATCGGCGGCACCCAGATGTTGGAGAGCCCGGGTATCTTGACCGTGCGATCGAGCTCCTCGATGAGTTTGTCCGGGGTCATCCCGGGCCGCCACTGCTCGCGCGGCTTGAACTGGATGGTGGTCTCGAACATTTCCAGCGGGGCTGGATCGGTCGCCGTCTCCGCCCTTCCGGCCTTGGCAAACACGGTCGCCACCTCGGGCACAGTCTTGATCAGCCGATCAGTCTGCTGCAGAAGTTCCGACACTTTCCCCGCGGAAATGCCCGGTAACGCCGAAGGCATGTAGAGCAGGTCGCCTTCATCCAGCGGCGGCATGAACTCCCCGCCAAGCTGGCTCATGGGCCAAAGCGTCGCCACGGCAATGACGAGCGCTGCGGCCAACGTCAACGAAGGGAAGCGCAGCACGCCTTCGAGAAGTGGCCGATAGACCGCGATCAGAAAGCGGTTCAACGGATTCTTCCTCTCCTCCGGAATCCGGCCACGGATGAGGTAGCCCATCAGCACCGGGATCAGCGTCACCGCCAGTCCCGCGGCAATCGCCATCGCATACGTCTTTGTGTACGCCAGCGGCGAAAACAGTCGGCCTTCCTGCGCCTCCAGCGTGAACACCGGGATGAACGACAGCGTGATGATCAGCAGCGAGAAGAACAGCGCAGGCCCGACTTGTGTGGCCGCATCGCCCATGACCTGCCATTGGGCGTCGCCCTCGAGCTTCCGGCCGGGGTGGGCGTGGTGCCACGTCTCGACATGCTTGTGCGCATTCTCGATCATCACCACCGCGGCATCGACCATCGCGCCGATGGCGATCGCGATCCCGCCGAGCGACATGATGTTGGCGTTCACGCCCTGGTGATACATGACGATAAAGGCCATCAACACACCGAGAGGCAACGACACGATCGCGACAAAGGCCGAGCGCAGATGGAACAGGAACACGAGGCAAATGAGCGCGACGACGATGAATTCCTCGATCAGTTTTTCCTGGAGGTTGTCTACCGCGCGCTTGATGAGGCTTGAACGATCATAGGCCGGTACGATCTCGACGCCTGGCGGCAGGCTGGACTTGAGCATCTCGAGCTTCGCCTTCACCGCGTCGATGGTCTCCAGCGCGTTCTTGCCCGAGCGCATCACGATGATCCCGCCAGCCACCTCACCCTCGCCATTCAGCTCGGCAATCCCGCGACGCATCTCCGGGCCGGTCTGGATGCGCGCGACGTCGCCGAGTCGCACCGCAACGCCGGCGTCGGTCGTCGTCAGCGGTATCTGGCGGAAGTCGTCGAGCGACTGCAGGTAGCCGGAGGCGCGCACCATATACTCCGCTTCACCGAGCTCCAGCACCGAGCCGCCGGTTTCCTGGTTCGCCTTCTGGACAGCGTCGATCACCTTGCCGTGCGTGATGTTGTACGCGCGAAGCCGATCGGGATCGAGCACGATCTGATACTGCCGGACCATGCCGCCGACACTCGCGACCTCGGATATATTGGGGACCGTCTTCAGCTCGTACTTCAGGAACCAATCCTGCAGCGCGCGCAGTTGCGACAGGTCCATCCTGCCGGTACGGTCGATCAATGCGTATTCGTAGACCCAGCCCACGCCCGTTGCGTCAGGTCCGAGCGACGGCCTGGCCTGCGCCGGCAAGCGCGACTGCACCTGGTTCAGATACTCGAGCACGCGCGAACGCGCCCAGTATGGGTCGGTGCCGTCGTCGAACAGGATGTACACGTACGAGTCGCCGAACATCGAATAGCCCCGCACGGATTTCGCGCCGGGTACGGAGAGCATCGTCGTCGTCAGCGGATAGGTGATCTGGTTCTCCACAATCTGCGGGGCCTGCCCCGGGAAGCTCGTGCGAATGATCACCTGCACATCCGACAGGTCCGGAATCGCATCCAGCGGCGTGCGGGAGAGCGACCACACGCCCCACGCGGTCAAGAATAGCGTCGCCAGCAGCACGAGGAAGCGATTGGCGATCGACCAGCGAATGAGCTTGGCGATCATGGCTTGGCTCCTGCTGCCGCGGCGTCGGCGGGCGGCGACTTCGCGCCTGGGTCCCCCATCGGCGGCGGCATGTCACTCATTCGCGTCGTCGAGGCCTTGAGGTTCGCCTCGGAATCGACCAGGAACTGGCCGGACACGACGACGTTCTGCCCCGCCTGCAAGCCCTTGAGTATCTCCGTCTGGCCGTTGCTGTCCAGACCGACCACAACATCGACCGAGGCGAATTTGCCGTCGCCTTGCGCGACGATGACGACGTTGCGCTTGCCGGTTTGGATAACGGCTTCAGAAGGTACCAACAACGCGTCGCCGCGCGCCTCGGGAGCGAAGATGATCGTGGCAAACATGCCGGGCACGAGGCGGCTGCCCGGGTTGGCGAGCTCAACGCGAGCCTTGAGCGTACGCGTGGCAGCGTTCACTTCGGGGAGGATCGCACTGACCTTGCCCTTGAACGTGATCCCCGGCAGTGCCTGGGTCCGTGCCTCGACGGCGCTGCCTGGCCGCACGCTCGCCGCAACGTTCTCGGGAACATCCGCATTCACCCAGATCGTGGACAGACCGTTGATGCGGAACAGTGGTGCTCCTGCCATCACCGTCATGCCCTCACGCGCGGCGAGTTCGGCCACTACACCGCTGATCGGCGCCGTCAGCGTGACCCGCGTTTGAACGACGCCGCTTGCTTCGACGCGCCGGATCTGTTCTTCACCCATTCCGGCGAGCCGCATCCTTTGCCGTGCCGCGTCGACCAGCCCTTCGATGCTCTTGCCAGCCGCCTGCGCGCTTATGCGCTTGGCGGACAGATACTCTTCCTGTGCAGCTACCCAATCAGGCACATAGAGCTCGGCGAGTGGCTGACCTTGCCGGACTGCGTCGAGCGGCGCACGCACATAGAGGCGCTCGAGAAAGCCGTTGCTGCGCGCCTGGACGACGGCGACGTCGCGCTCGTTGTATGCCGTGCTGCCGGTGGCTTCAATGGCGGTCTTGAGCGTGCCCTGCTTTACCGGCGCCGTGCGCACGCCAAGATTTTGCTGCACCCGGGGGCTGATCGCGATCGAACTCTCGTCGCCACTGCCTTCCGCGTAGACGGGGGCGAGCTGCATGTCCATGAACGGCGACTTGCCCGGTTTGTCGAATCTCTGTCCCGGCGTCATTGGGTCGTGCCAGTAGAGAACTTTCTTCCCAGTCGCGGGGTCGACGTCGCCCGACTTCTGCGGCGCGCTCATTACCGCCAGGCTGGACGCAGTTGCACCGGCATTGGTCGCCGCCATGTTCATCCCGCGATCAACGCCAAGTCGATAAAGCGTGTATGCCCCCGCGCCGGCAAGGACGACGCCTAAGAGGACCAAAGTAAGCGTCTTGAGATTCATTGGCGCTCCTTCCGCGGTTCGACGTTCAGGCGCGCGTCGCTGGCGTCGTCGGGGACTAGAAAGTTGAGTTGTGCCCACAGCCGCGCGGTATCCATGTCCAGTTGCAGCGCCTGCAGGCGCACATCGATCTCGCTGCGACGCGAGAGCAGGACGTCGGCGAGAGTGGCCTTGCCGCCACGGTAGGCGGCCAGCGTCGCCTGCGTGCGTTCCGAGGCGAGCGGCAGCAGTTCGCGCGCATACCGAGCTCCGCGCTCACGGCCGTTCTCCCACTCGGCGAGCATCGCCCGCACCTCCGCGATGTGGGCGCGCAGCATGTCCTCGCGTTCCGCACGCGCCTGATCGAGCAACGCCAGCTTCGCCGCCACCTCGCGGTCCTGACGATTCTTCCGATCCCATTGCAACGGCACCGAGAAGTTGACGGAGATCATGTTCGAATAGGCGGAGCCACGCTGGTTGTACATCAGCGCCACGCTCCAGTCGGCTTGCTTGTTCGCCTGCGCTACCCGTACCTCGGCCGCAGCAATGGCTTCCTGCCCGGCCAGCACGGAAATCTGCGGGTGGTGCCCGAGTTCCTCATCGAGGGTTCGCGGATCGAGCCGGATCGCATCGGCCGCCGGCCTGTCTGCCAGGGGCGCCTCCGCGGCATTTCCTATCCAGCGCGCCAATGCGATCTTGGCGGCACCTGCGCGCCGACGAAGTTCGCTGGCACGATCGTCGAGCCCCCCCAACGCGGCGCGAGCAGCCAGGACATCGGCCAGGTTGCCCTTGCCAGATCGGTACGCGCCTTCCGCAGCATCGATCTCTGTCCGTGCCGCCCCGCCCTGCTCCGCGACAATCGCCGCCATGGCCTCGGCGTAGTAGCGGTCGAACCATGCCAGCGCCGTGTCGCGCTGAATCGCAGCGACGCGGGCGTCCCTCTCGGCGAGCGCCTTGTCGGCTTCGCGCTCGAAGCGCTCGGCCCGCGCCTCGCGCTTTTCTGTCCGGGTGAATTCCTGCATTACGCCGACACTGGCCATGGTCATGAAGTCGCGCGTAAGGCTCCACGCGTCCGGCCCATTGATCGGCAAGTTGTTGACGCCCATCGTCGCAATCGGATCGGGTAGCTGACTCGCGGAAACCGCCATCTCGCGCCCAGCGGTGACCGCGTAGTCCTGCGCGACCAGTTGGCGCGAGCGTGCGATGGCAATGCGTTGCGCCTCCGACAACGTCAAAGTTGCGTCAGCCGCAGCAGCGACGGGCCAGCTCAGAGCGCCCAGCAGCAAGGCGGCGAGCGTGAGGAGGCGACGGATGGCTGCTGATGCAGCCTGGTGACTGGCGATGAAACGTTGCACGGGACCTCCACATCGACGTGAATGACGTCGGCGCACGCGACTGGCGCGCGCCCAATTCAACGCGATGCGAAGATCAGATCAGGAAACGACTGAACAGAAGCGAGACAGGCGGCGCGGCGCTTTGCGCATGGAGGAACATCGTGTCGAGCGAAGGCTGCACGATTGACGACATGACGCGAACGGTCAATGCCGGCTGCGGCGCGATCGCCGCCACTGGCGCATCGGGGTGCACGTCGATCTGCTGACCATAGGCACAATGCGACTGGCAAACATTGGCGTTTGCAGCGACGTTCTTCGCCATCGCGGGGCAGTCCGGCGGCATGGTCTGATCAGCCGGCTGAGTGAACGTCACCTCTGCCTGCAACGCGGGTGTCGCCAGCGTGCAGGCATGCGCAACGGTGACGAACTGGGCGAATACCAGCCCTACCGTCATCAGTCCCGCGACCCACTGCCGATGCCGACGAACCATGACCTCCCCAAAAAGGGCTCCAAGTGCATTCACGCCGATGCTACCGCTCAGGACGCACTCGAGCAAGCCGATGCATTGACGTACATCAACCATCTCGCTAAATCGCCTCGCCAGATTCGACGCGGATGGTTATCGCCAGCAACAGGTCTTCACAGCGCCTCTGACATCGTTGGAGCGCCAGCCGGCAGCCAGTTTGGAGCGGGTGAAGGGAATGTCAGTTGCCTTGAACTGGAGCGGGTGAAGGGAATGTCGTTGCCTTGAACTCGAGCGCGTGAAGGGAATCGAACCCTCGTCGTAAGCTTCGGGAGCTTCTGCTCTGCCATTGAGCTACACCCGCAACGACCGGAATCTTACGGTGGAAGCGGCAGGGTCGGCAAATTGCGGCGTGGCATGTCTTTGACGCAGAAGTCCCGTGTCGCCGCGAATGGCTGCTTGGCGAGCCTGGCGCCCGGCTGTGCATTACAGCGTCGACCAGCTGTTATGGCCGACGTCGGCCTGCCTGCGGGGGCCGGATTTGTTTCAAATCGAGACAACTACCCTCCTCCGCCATGATTGCGCCATAATGATCAGTTGATCGGGAGGCAACGCACTGCGGTTGCCGGAATTTCCGAACGAAATCGAGGTCTATGCAACAAGGCCGATTGCGGCCACGGCGTCCTGCGCGGTCCTCGCACTGCTCGGACCGCTGGTCGAACCCGAGGCTTCTCATCCCTTCGACCCGCTCGACAACGTAGGGCCAGCACGGGGAGAACTGGAGCGGGTGAAGGGAATCGAACCCTCGTCGTAAGCTTGGGAAGCTTCTGCTCTGCCATTGAGCTACACCCGCAACGACCGGAATCTTACGGTGGAAGCGGCAGGGTCGGCAAATTGCGGCGTCGCATGTCTTTGACGCAGAAGTCCCGTGTCGCCGCGAATGGCTGCTTGGCGAGCCTGGCGCCCGGCTGTGCATTACAGCGTCGACCAGCTGTTATGGCCGACGTCGGCCTGCCTGCGGGGGCCGGATTTGTTTCAAATCGCGACAACTACCCTCCTCCGCCATGATTGCGCCATAATGATCAGTTGATCGGGAGGCAACGCACTGCGGTTGCCGGAATTTCCGAACGAAATCGAGGTCTATGCAACAAGGCCGATTGCAAGCGCCAGGCATAGCGTTTGGAGGATGGGTGCGAGGCAGCATTGCCCGCCCGTAATACATGTCAACCAGAAAGAAGCTGTTTTCGGGTATTTTCGCCTTGGCCATTCTGGCGGCCGGCGTGTTCATCATTTTCCAGGCCAATCGCGGATCCCGCGCCGAGGTGCAGAAAAGCGCACCGGTCGTTCCCGTGACCGCCGCGCCCGTGGTGCTGAAAACCGTGCCGGTGCGCCTGCTCGCCATCGGCAACGTCGAGCCGTTCACCACGGTCGCCGTGAAGGCGCGCGCCGACGGTCAGCTGGTCGGGGTCAAGTTCAAGGAGGGCGACGAAGTGCGCCAGGGCGCGGTGCTGTTCGAGATCGATGCGCGTCCGTTTGCCGCCAACCTCAAGCAGGCGCAGGCCAACCTGCTCAAGGACAAGGCGCTGTACGACCGCGCGGTCGAGCAGGAAAAGCGCTACAAGGACCTGCTGACCAAGAATTTCATCTCGCCGGACGCCTACGAGCAGGTGCGCACGAACCTGGCCACCGCCGCCGCCGTCGTCGCCGCCGACGAGGCCGCGATCGAGAATTCCAAGCTGTCGCTCGATTACGCCACGATTCGCGCGCCCGTCACCGGTTACGCTGGTCGCATCCAGATCCAGCAGGGCAACCTGGTCAAGGCCAACGACACCAATTCGCTGGTCACCATCAACCAGGTCGTCCCCATCTACGCGTCGTTTTCCGTGCCCGAGCAGAACATCGCCGACATACGCAAGTACCTCGCGGCCGGCGAACTCAAGGTGCAGGCCGCCTTTTCCAACGGTGCGCACGAGCCGGTGACCGGCAAGCTCTCGTTCATCGACAATTCCGCCGACACGACCACCGGCACGATCAAGCTCAAAGCCGAGTTCCCGAACACCGACAAGGCGCTGTGGCCGGGGCAGTTCGTCAACGTCGTGCTGACCTTGCACGACCAGAAGGACGCCGTGGTGACGCCATCGGTCTCGGTGCAGAGCGGTCCCAACGGCCAGTACGTGTTTGTGGTCAAACCGGACCAGACGGTGGAGTTGCGCAATATCAAGGTCGCGCGCGCCGAGGGTGACGAGACCGTCGTTGCCAGCGGTCTCGCGCCCGGCGATCAAGTCGTCACAGTGGGTCAGTTGCGGCTCGCGCCCGGAACCAAAGTGAACGTTGCCAAGAGCGCGCCTGCGTCGTGAACATCGCCGAACTCTTCGTCCGCCGCCCGGTGATGACCGTGCTGGTCATGATGGGCATTCTGATCTTCGGGATGATCGGCTACCGCCTGCTGCCGGTTAACGCGCTCCCCAACGTCGACTTTCCCACGATCCAGGTCCAGGCGCAGTTGCCTGGCGCGAGTCCGGACACGATGGCTTCGGCCGTCGCCACGCCGCTGGAAAAGCAGTTCTCGACCATCGCCGGTGTCGACTCGATGACCTCGACGTCGACCGACGGATTGTCGACGATCACGCTGCAGTTCTCGCTCGACCGCAGCATCGACGCGGCGGCGCAGGACGTGCAATCGGCTATCGCGGCCGCGGCACGCTCGCTGCCTTCATCGATGCCCAACCCGCCGACGCAGCGCAAGGTGAATCCTGCCGACGCCCCGATCCTGAACATCGTGCTTTCCTCGTCGACGCTGCCGCTGTCGACCGTGGCCGAGTACGCCGAGAACCTGCTCGCGCAGCAGATTTCGACCATCAGTGGCGTTGCGCAGGTGCAGGTGTATGGCTCGCAGCAGTACGCGGTGCGGATCCAGCTCGACCCGAATGCACTGGCGACGCGCGGCATTGCTTTGACCGAAGTCGAGCAGGCGATCGGCAGCGGCAATGTCAACATTCCCACCGGCACGCTCTATGGAGCCGACAAGGCGACTTCGGTGCAGGCGACCGGACAGCTGATGAACGCGAAGGCCTACGGGCCTCTCATCGTCGCCTACCGCAACGGCGCCCCGGTGCGCCTCAACGAAATCGGCCGGGTGTTCGACAGCGTCCAGAATGACAAGATCGCGGCGTGGCACAACGGCACCCGCGGCATCATGCTGGCGGTGCAGCGCCAGCCGGGAACGAACACCATCGAAATCGTCGACGCAGTCAGGAAGATCCTGCCGACTTTCGAATCCCAGCTCCCGCCGGCGATCCAGCTCAGCGTCTTTTTCGACCGGTCGGTTTCCATTCGGGCGTCCGTGCGCGACGTCCAGGAGTCGCTGCTGCTTGCGCTGGTCCTCGTCATAGCCGTGATCTTCGTGTTCCTGCGCAACGTCACGGCGACGATCATCCCCAGCCTGGCGTTGCCGATGTCGATCGTGGGCACCTTTGCGTTCATGTATGCGTTCGGCTACAGCCTCGACAACCTGTCGCTGATGGCATTGACGCTGTGCGTCGGCTTCGTCGTCGACGACGCCATCGTGATGCTGGAAAACATCACGCGCCATCTGGAGATGGGCAAGTCGCGCATGCAGGCGACACTGGAAGGCTCGAAGGAGGTCGGCTTCACGATCGTCTCGATGACGCTTTCGCTGGTCGCGGTATTCATTCCCGTGCTGTTCATGGGCGGCATCCTCGGGCGCCTGTTACGCGAGTTCGCCGTTGTAATCATCGTCGCCGTTCTGATCTCCGGCATTGTGTCGCTGACCCTGACGCCAATGCTCTGCAGCCGCATGCTCGCCGACGAGCACAAGATTCAGCATGGACGCTTTTACGCCTGGAGCGAGCGCATGTTTACGGCGCTGCTCGGCGGTTACCGCTCCACGCTGACGTGGGTGCTGCAGCACCAGCGCCTCACGCTGGCGGTGTTCCTCGCGATCACGGTCAGCACCGGTGTCCTGTTCAACACGATGCCGAAGGGATTTCTCCCCGCCGACGACAACGGGCAGATCCTCGTGTTTACCGAGGCGGCGCAGGATGTCTCGTTCCAGGCAATGGCGACCATGCAGCGCCAGGTCGCGGAGATCATCAAGGAAAATCCATACGTGCAGGGCGCGATGTCGTCGATTGGCGCCGGCGGCCCAAGCGCATCGCTGAACGTCGGCCGGGTCTTCGTTGCGCTCAAGCCGCGCCAGGACCGCCCCAGCGCGGATACCATCGTCCAGCAATTGCGTGGACCGCTTTCTCGTGTCAGCGGCATCAAGGCTTACGTGCAGAACATTCCGGCGATCCGCATTGGCGGCCAAGTCACCAAGAGCTCATACCAGTACACCCTTCAGGGCACTGACACGACCGAGCTTTATCAATGGGCGCCGCAGGTCGAGCAAAAGCTGCGTTCGCTGCCAGGCCTGGTCGACGTGACCAGCGATCTCCAGATTGCCAAGCCGCAGATCACGGTCGAAATCGACCGCAACAAGGCTTCCGCGCTCGGTGTCTCGGCGCAGGCGATCGAGAACACGCTTTACGACGCTTATGGCCAGCGCCAGGTGTCGACGATCTACGCCCCAACCAATCAGTACTGGGTGGTCATGGAACTGATGCCGCGTTACCAGACCGACGCATCCGTGCTTTCACTGCTCTACGTTCGCTCGAGCACCGGCGCGCTGGTACCGTTGAACAGCGTCGCGACGCTGAAGCCGACGATCGGCCCGCTCGCCGTCAACCACCTCGGCCAGCTTCCGGCAGTAACCATTTCGTTCGACTTGCGCCCCGGCCTTGCGATAGGCGATGCCATCAACGAAATCAACAAGGCAACGGCCGAGATGCGTCTGCCGGCGTCGATCACCGGCATCTACCAGGGTACCGCGAAGGCGTTCGAATCGTCCCTGCGCGGCATGGGCATCCTGCTGATCATGGCGATTTTCGTGATCTATCTCGTGCTGGGCATTCTTTACGAGAGCTTCATCCATCCGCTAACGATCCTGTCCGGCCTGCCGACCGCGGGGTTCGGCGCGCTGGTCACCCTCTGGCTGTTCGGGATCGAGCTGAACATGTACGCCTTCGTCGGCATCATCATGCTCGTCGGCATCGTGAAGAAGAACGCCATCATGATGATCGACTTCGCCATCGAAGCGCAGCGCAAGGAGGATCTAGTGCCGGAGAAGGCTATCTTCCAGGCGTGCATCACGCGCTTCCGCCCGATCATGATGACGACCATGGCGGCGCTGATGGGTAGTCTTCCGATCGCGCTCGGGCTGGGCGCCGGCGGCGAGACCCGGCGGCCGCTCGGTCTCGCCGTGGTCGGCGGCCTGATCGTGTCGCAACTGCTGACGCTCTACATCACCCCCGTCATCTACCTGTACTTCGAGCGCCTGCAAAACTGGCGCATCGCCAAGCGCGCCCAGCCGGCGCCGGCAGGTACACCGCATCCAGCCACCGCGGCAGCGGATTGAGCACTGCTGCGCGACTCAACGGTTCGGGTTCAGCATCACCCCGACGCTGACCGTCGTCTGGCGCCAGTTGTAGTCGATCAGGCTCTCGCCATAGCCGCTGAACACCTGCAAGAACCACTGCAGCGGAAAGTCCTTTGGAAGGCTCGGCCAAAGCGGGAACGATAGCTCGAGTTGCCCCGCGCCTTTGCCCGTACGCGGATTGCCGCGGCCCATCAGCGACAGCAGAACGGGACCCTTCCGATACACTGCCGTCACATCGCCATAGCCAAGAAAGTCGGTGATGTTCGGGTTGTCGTCCTTGGAAGCCTGCTCGGGGAGCCGGTACCAAGGGCGCAGCAGGAGGGCGAGGTCGCCATTCGCACCAAAACTCTTTTCAAACCCGAACTGGGCGTAGACCCGGTTCCAGCTTCGCGACAGCGGGTCGGACTTTCCGTTGGATTGGTGGACGAAGCCGACGTTGAACAACTGCCATTCGATACCTGCATACTCTGGTGTCTCGCCGAAGAACAGCTTCGGCCGAAACGCGAGGATCGCCTCGGGCTGATAATCGGTCGCCAGGAACGGCCGCGACAGCGGGGCGTTGAAGACCTGCCAGTAGCTCTGCTGCGTGTAGGCGAGCCACACGCCGAAGTCGTGGTCGTGGCTGCGGTCGACCGACCCGACGTGCTCCTGCCCCATTAAACCAAGATCGAATACGCGCGCCTTTGCGCTGAGCTGGAACTTGAGCTCGTTGTAGTCGAGGTTTGCAGGGTTCACGTCAGCACTGCCTTGCATGGTCTGCTTGGGCGACGTCGGACTCATGTTGATGTTGTTCGTGTTGTGGACGGCCACGTAGTTCGGATAGTGTTGCAACACCGCGAAACGGTTCGTCGCGGCATCGGAACTGAAGCCCCACCAGTCGGCAAGCAATCCGGGTGCGGCCGTGTTCTTGCCGGAGCCAACGGCCGCAGCTGGCGGGGAAGTCGAGTCTCCGGCTGCCGTCGGGGCCGCAGGTGTCGACACCACGCGCCCCGCGAGCTCGTCGTAACATTCGAGTCGCTCCGCGTTGTCGATAATGGCGCGACACGTTGAGAGGTCCTGCGCGTTTATGCTGGCCGCGGCAAGCGAACTCGCAAGAAGCAACGGCACACAATGATTGAAGTACATCGGCTCCTCCTGGTGCACTGCAGTGTCGTGAACCAACGCGATTACGCCCGTCGTGTGTGGGATTTCTTCGCCCGATATGGCGGGCGGTGCTACGATTACCGGCGTGTGTGCCCGACTTGCCATCGTCGCTTTTGCTCTCGGAATCGCGGGTTGCGCCTCGGCGCCGTCCGCCACGACGGCTTACGTCGGCGAATTCACCGGCGAATTCGTCGACGGGGTGCCGCTTTACCGGTTCCCGGCACTCGAAGTAGTCGGTACACGGCGCAGCGTGGATGAGGACATGTAAGGGAGCGCCGGGAAAACGCGCCATGCAAACTTCCCAGTCATTTTATCGATCTGCCTGACCGTTTGGGAGAAGCAGCGCCATGCGATTCGTCATTTGTTGCACGCGGCTGTTGTTATTCGTCGTTGGGATAGCGAGTTATGAATCGAGTCTCGCTGGCGTCAATGAAGGCGTGGCGGCCTTGCAGAAAGCGGACTACGCCACAGCACTGAAGGAATTTGAGCCGCTGGCCGCACGCGGCGACGCCGAAGCCCAATATCGCTTGGGCCGGATGTACGAATTCGGCAGGGGCGTCTTGACGAACATGCCGCAAGCCATGATCTGGCTGCGCAAATCGGCCGCGCAGGAGAACGCCTCGGCGCAGACTGAACTCGGCGCGATCTACGCGTCGGGCTTCGGCGGTGTACCGCAGGACGACGCGCAAGCGGTAACGTGGTTTCAAAAGGCGGCAAACCAAGGGAACCCCACGGCGCAATACAACCTGGGCCTGATGTATGCCAAGGGTGGCGGTGTAAAGCAGGACTTCGCACAGGCGGTGGCGTGGTATCGCAAGGCGGCCGACCAGGGACAAGTCGAGGCGCAGTTCAAAATGGGCTTGCACTACGAGAAGGGGGTGGGCATCGCGCAAGACAATGTGCTCGCATACGCCAACTATGCGATCGCCGCGCGCAGCGGTGATGCGGATTCCGTAGCGTTCCGCGATGCCATGGCCAAGAAGCTTCCCCCTGCGAAGCTTCGCGAGGCCGAGATGCTGGCAGCAGACTGGCAGCTGGGCAAACCTACACCCGGGGGTAGTGCCGCCGCGAAATCGCAGGCGGTCCCGACCGCGGCGGCCTCCGCGTCGAGGCCGGACAAATGTTCGTCCACCGGACTCATGGAAGGCGAGAAATTCACGGCGAACAATTGCGTCGTTGCGCTGAACGGCGACCAGCACAGCGTCGCCATTTGGTTCAACGAAGACGCCATCTCACCGGCGGAGGCAGACAGTTTCCGACTTTCCTCCTATGCCGACGGTAACAAGGGGGGCAAACCGCGAACGCTGGTGCAGATCATGTTCTGCCCCGGTGGAGGCGCGACCACCGCCTCGCCTACCGCTGTGAAGTCGATCGACGTCAACACCAATCACGCCCGATCGCCAACTGCCGGCTTGCAGCGGGTCGCGCAATCACCCAAGGATTTTAAAGTCGAAAAAATGACGGGCGAGATCAAGCCGGGTTCTATGCTGACCGGTAGGATCGTGGGTGGAATGGGCAAGACGACTTGGATTTTCGATTTCGACGTGAAGTTGCCCGAAAAGGACGCTGCGGCAGGGATGACCTGCGGCAAGTGAGCGCTGGGTCGGGCTTGAATCCGCGAGGGCTGATGGCGACTCCCCTCTCTGTCGGTATGCTGCCGACCGGCACGGTCACCTTCCTGTTCACCGACATCGAAGGCAGCACGCGCCTTTGGGAGACGCAGCACGCGACGATGGTGCAGGCCCTCGCGCACCACGATGCGATCATGCGTGAAGCCATCGAATCGAACGATGGTCATCTCGTCAAGACTACGGGCGATGGTGCGTTGGCGGTGTTTGCGATCGCGACCAACGCGATCGCCGCGTCTATCGCCGCGCAGCGCGCGTTGAAGGCCACCGACCGCGGGGAGCTTCGCATCAAATCGCGGATGGCCGTGCACAGCGGGACAGCGGAACAACGCGATGGTGAATACCACGGTCCCACGCTGAACCGCGCGGCGCGGTTGATGGCGGCAGGGCACGGCGGACAAATCCTGCTGTCGCGGGCCACCGAGGAATTGGTGCACGGCCATCTCCCGGCGGATGTCGCGCTGCGCGACATGGGTCAGCGGCGATTCAAAGACTTGATCCAGCCGGAGCGTGTTTTTCAGCTCATTGTTCCTGACCTTCCTGGCGACTTCCCTCCGCTCAAGACGCTCGATGCCCGTCCCAACAATTTGCCGGCGCAGACCACGCAGTTCATCGGGCGCGAGGACGCGATTCGAGCCGTCAAGGCGCGATTGTCCAACGCCAATGTGCGCTTGCTGACCCTGTCTGGCGTCGGGGGCACCGGGAAGACGCGCCTTGCGCTGCAAACCGCCGCGGACATGGTGGACGAATTCGAGCATGGCGTGTTTTTCGTCTCGCTTGCGGCGCTCCGCGATCCGGCGCTGGTGTTGCCAGCAATCGCCAAGGCCTTCGACGTGCGCGAAGCTGCGGGGCGGCCACTGCAAGTACAGCTCCAGGACTATCTGCGCGAGAAACAGGTGCTGCTGGTGCTGGACAATTTCGAGCAAGTGATCGATGCCGCGACACGGGTGAGCGAGCTCATGACGGCCGCGCCACGATTGAAGGTATTGGTCACCAGCCGGGAAGTGTTGCGTTTGTCGGGAGAGACGGACTATCCCGTTCCCACTATGTCCCTCCCCGACCCGAAGCGATTGTCTTCGTTGCCACGACCGACGCAATACGAAGCGGTGGCGCTGTTCGTCGACCGCGCGATGGCGGTGAAGCCTGGCTTCACGCTCACCGACAAGAACGCCCCTGCAGTCATCGAGATCTGCCATCGGCTTGACGGCTTGCCACTGGCGATCGAGCTGGCCGCGGCGCGGGTGCGCGTGTTGCCACCGCAAAGAATGATGGAGGAGCTGAACCACCGCCTGCGCTTTCTCATGGGGGGTGCGCGCGACCTTCCGGCACGGCAGAAGACGCTGCGCGACGCCATAGACTGGAGCCATAACTTGCTGACTGGTTCCGAGCAGCGACTGTTGCGTCGACTATCAGTATTTGTAGGCGGCTGCTCCCTCGAAGCGATCGAAGCGGTCTGCAATAGCGAATCCGACCTGCCTGTTCTGGACACGGTGGAATCGCTAGTCAACAAGAGTCTGGTCAAGCAAAGCGAGGCCCACGGCCAACCGCGGCTTGCGATGCTGGAAACCATCCACGAGTACGCAAGGGAAAGGCTGATTGCCGCAGGCGAGGCCGAACGCCTGCGGGAACGGCATCGGGACCACTTCCTGGCGTTGGCGGAGGAGGCGGAACCGAAATTGAAAGGTGCGGAGCAGGCCGAGTGGCTGCAGCGTCTGGAAGAGGAGCAGGGGAATCTGCGGGCGGGTCTCGACTGGAGCCTCGTTGAGGCAGGCGCGAAAGGGGGTCTTCGGTTTTGCGGGGCGCTGCAAAAATTCTGGTGGGCGCGGGGCCATCTCGCGGAGGGTCGGGAGTGGTGTGTTCGGGTCCTGGCAAAAGCAGGCGATGAGACGCAAACGGCGGAGCGCACGAAAGTGCTCAATGCGGCGGCTGTGATCGCCAGTCATCAAGGCGACTTTTCCGCCGCCCGTGCGCTGCACGAGGAGAGCCTGGCAATCAGGCGAAAACTGGGACTTGGGCGGAGCGTGGCCGCCTCGCTGAACAACCTGGGTAATGTGGCGGGGGAGCAAGGCGATTTTGCGTACGCCCGGGAGTTGTACGAGGAGAGCCTGACGATCAATCGGGCACTGGGAAATAGGAGAGGCATCGCCAACTCTCTGAACAACCTTGCGATCGTGGCCCGCGAGCAGGGCGACAATCCAAATGCTCGAGCGCTGGCCGAGCAAAGCCTCGAGATCCAGCGGGAGCTGGGCGACCGGGGCGGCATCGCCCTCGCGCTGAAGACCCTGGCGAGCGTGGCCTTCGAGCAGGGCGAACTTGCCTCTGCCCGCGCGCTGTATGGGGAGAGTCTGGCGATCGAGGGCGTGCTGGGCGATAGGCGGGGAATTGCCTTTTCGCTGGAGGGGTTGGCGGAAGTGGTCGCGGTGCTCGGCGATGCCCGCCGTGCCGCCGGTATCTGGGGCGCGGCGGAGCGACTGCGAGAGGAGATCGGATCGCCGCTCGCGCCGATCGAGCGGTCACACTACGACCGGGGCGTGGTTGCGGCCCGCGCGAGGCTGGGAGATGACGCCGCCTTCAACGGTGCTTGGCAGGAAGGTCGTGCTTCAACGCTCGAACAGGCGATAGCGATCGCGTTGGCGGAAGCTGCGGAGCGACAGCCATGGATCGCTTCCCCATAGTGACGTGATTCAACGCAGCGCTGCCGTCACGTCATTTGTTGAAACTGCGTTCTGACCAAACCGACAGCGTCAGCGATGATCTGCACCAGCAGCGATTGAATGGGGACAGACACGTGTTGTCCTTCGGCCATACTCGCGGTCGATTGTACAGGCTAAAAATCAAGAGCCGCCATTCAAGGATCCTGAGACACCGGCGGCAGTCGGCCATTTCCCGTCGTTCCTACGCGACTCCGAAACCCAGCCGAAACCGGTCTTTCAAGCCGGCGGTCGGGGATGATCCTGAATGTTCATTACTGAATCACCTCGTCTGCACGCACAAGAAGCGACTTCGGAATCGTTAGACCAAGCGCATTCGCGGTTTTGAGGTTGATTGTCAGCGCGTACTTGGTGGGTGCCTGCACTGGCAGGTCAGCCGGCTTCTCGCCTTTGAGGATTTGATGGGCATAGGTGGCCGCGCGTGGGAAATTGTCGATCAGCTCAGCTCCGTAGGACAGTAGACCGCCGAGTACGGCAAAGAAACGATAAGCGTACACAGCAGGAACACGATAGCGAGCCGCTAGCGATATGATCTGCACGCGATGAGCATCCGTGAAGCTGTCCGGCATCACGATAAGGGAACCATTCGGCTCCCGTGCCTGTGCGGCAAGAACGGATTCGAGTTCGGACGCGTCGTGAACAGGTACTGCGATCATCTCGAGGCCGAGGGATGCAGCGGCTGCTTTAAGTGGGCTCAGGTAAATGTCGCGATATGGCGTCGTTGCGGGATTGAACAAGCAGGCGACCCGGTTGATGCGCGGTGCGACCTCCTTGAGCAGCTCCAGCCACTTGCCGGCAATCTTCGGCTCCATCAGGGTGAAACCGGTGACGTTGCCGCCCGGCCGCGCCAAGCTCACGACGAAGCCGCTGCCCACCGGATCGGTAACCGTCGCGAAGACGATCGGTATGGTGCGCGTTTGTTGCAGCAGCGCGGTCGTGGTGGGTGTGGTGTGCGAAAGAATGAGGTCGGGCTGTAACGCAACGAGTTCTTTCGCAATTTGCCGCATCAACTGCGCGTCCGTGGGCGTCGCCCAACGAGCATCAATCCGAACGTTGCTGCCCTCCGTCCACCCGAGCTTGTGGAGTTCTTCGCGGAACGCCGCGATAAAGCGCTGTGCTTCCAAGTCGCTCTCGGGAAAGCCCATCAGCACACCTATCCGCCGCATCCGCTCTGGCTGCTGCGCCAAGGCAATCAGCGGGGCCGCCAGCATGCCAACGAAGACTTCGCCGATGAACGCCCGCCGATCGATAGCGCGGTAGGGATGCCCGTTACCGGGCACCCCCCGCACAGAACCGAACGTTTTCCGGAGCATCTCCCCCCTCCCCAGTGGTGCCCAGAATCGTGCAGGGCAAGCTACGCCGTTGCCCTCACATGGTCAAGCAACGTGTTTGTCATCGCGTACTCTTGCGGTGATGCGCAATTCCGTAGGCGCGAACGCTTGAATGCGAGCCTTGCTGGACAATCGTCATTCGCAGCGACGTCCGCTTCTGAGAAAGTCGGACGACCGGAAAGGGTCGATAGCGCCCCCCACGACTCACAAAGAGGTGACCGCTTTCTGCGTTGCTGACGGTGCAATCTGAACGGACAGTGTCCGTCAGGTCTGATTCCGAACAGGACACGTCAATCGCTTGTTCCGATCGCAACGTGCGTAGGCGACGAATTCCCCCTGCCAGCTCGCGCGACGATGCGCGCGAACACACTTGTCCTGGCCCAGCGCGAGCGCGGGAACCCGCGGCCGGGTTGCCGGAGTCGGCCCTTTGGCGTAAGGTGATCGCTGACGCTAGGGGTCCGTGTCCGACGTTGTCGAACCGGTGAGATCACACCCTTGGTACCTGTGCGGATAATGCCGGCGCAGGGAAGCGTGTCTTATCCTGCCCCGCTCCCTGCTCGTGTCGATGCCGCCGTTGCAGAGGAGCATCATGAACGCCAACGACAAGTTTTTCGCCCGCGACGCCCACGTCGACGCCGCCGCAATCGCCGCGCTGCCCAATTCGCGCAAGATCCACGTTGCCGGCAGCCGGCCGGACATTCGCGTGCCGATGCGGGAAATCACCCAGTCGGACACGCCGGCGAGCTCATTGTCCACTGAGGGCGCGGAGAAAAACCCGTCGCTCGTCGTGTACGACACGTCGGGGCCGTATACCGACCCGACCGCGAGCATCGACATCCGTTCCGGCCTGCCCGCATTGCGCGCGCCCTGGATCGAGGAACGCGGCGACACCGAGGCCCTGTCGCAACTCTCGTCGGCGTACGGTCGCGAGCGCCTCGCCGAGCCCGAACTCGCCGGCATGCGCTTCGACCTGCATCGGCAGCCGCGGCGCGCGAAGGTCGGCATGAATGTTTCGCAGATGCACTACGCTCGCCGCGGCATCGTCACGCCGGAGATGGAGTTCGTCGCCATCCGCGAGAATCTCCAGCGCGAAGAAATGCTGAAGACGATGCCCGAGCTCGTGACGCGCCAGCATCCGGGTCAGAACTTCGGTGCGTCGATCCCGGAGTTCATCACGCCCGAGTTCGTGCGCAGCGAGGTCGCCCGAGGTCGCGCCATCATCCCCAACAACATCAATCATCCGGAATCGGAGCCGATGATCATCGGCCGCAATTTCCTGGTGAAGATCAATGCCAATATCGGCAACTCGGCCGTCTCCTCGTCGATCGCGGAAGAAGTCGACAAGATGACCTGGGCGATCCGCTGGGGCGGCGATACGGTGATGGATCTCTCCACCGGCAAGAACATCCACGAGACGCGTGAATGGATCATCCGCAATTCGCCGGTGCCGATCGGGACCGTGCCCATCTATCAGGCATTGGAAAAGGTCGACGGTAAGGCGGAAGATCTCACCTGGGAGATGTACCGCGACACGCTGATCGAGCAGGCCGAGCAGGGCGTGGACTATTTCACGATCCACGCCGGGGTATTGCTCCGTTACATACCGCTGACAGCGAAGCGCATGACGGGCATCGTCAGTCGCGGCGGCTCGATCATGGCCAAGTGGTGCCTCGCGCATCACAAGGAGTCGTTCCTGTACACGCACTTCGAGGACATCTGCGAAATCATGAAGGCGTACGACGTGAGTTTCAGCCTCGGCGACGGGCTGCGCCCGGGCTCGGGCTACGATGCCAACGACGAGGCGCAGATGGCCGAACTGGCGACACTCGGCGAGCTCACGCAGGTCGCCTGGAAACACGACGTGCAGACGATGATCGAAGGGCCGGGCCACGTGCCGATGCACCTGATCAAGCACAACATGGACGAGCAGCTGCGGCTTTGCGGCGAGGCGCCGTTCTACACGCTGGGTCCGCTCACGACCGATATCGCGCCCGGCTACGATCACATCACCTCCGCCATCGGCGCGGCGATGATCGGCTGGTACGGCACGGCGATGCTGTGCTACGTGACGCCGAAGGAACACCTCGGGCTGCCGAACAAGACCGACGTCAAGGACGGCATCATGGCCTACAAGATCGCCGCGCACGCGGCCGACCTCGCCAAGGGCCATCCGGGGGCGCAGATGCGCGACAACGCGCTGTCGAAGGCCCGCTTCGAGTTCCGCTGGGACGACCAGTTCAACCTCGGGCTCGACCCGGACAAGGCGCGCGAATTCCACGACGAAACGCTGCCGCAGCACGGCGCCAAGCTCGCGCACTTCTGCTCGATGTGCGGCCCGCACTTCTGCTCGATGAAAATCACGCAGGACGTGCGCGACTACGCGGCCAAGCTCGGCGTCGACGAGAACGCCGCCCTCGCAAGAGGCATGGAAGCGAAGGCGGTGGAGTTCGTGAAAAAGGGCGCGGAGATCTACAGCAAGGCGTAGCGATCTCAGGCCCATCGCCTTCGCGTCATGTCGCCAGGCAACTTATCGTCTTGTCGCTGACGCCGACGTTCGGTAACGGCGCGGCGGGATTGTTCGGATCCTCCGAGTTCGTCGTCACGTGGACGACAAAAGGCTCGGGCGTGCCATCCGAGTACTTGATGTTCTCGTGGTGATCGCGGGGGGCGTCGCGGGAAAGATTCCCGGGGACGCTGTCAAAGGTGACGACGATGTCGGCCTCCTGGCCACCGTCGAGTGCACCGATGACTGGTGTCGAGGGGACGAGAAAACGAGCGCTGAAAGGCGGTGAAGCGCCGCTGGTGGACGTAAGATGAAAGGGCCACGCCGAGTGTACAAAGTACGTCTTGATGTTCCGGCTGCCGCTCGGGTGCTCGACATAGGTCACTTCGAATTTTGTCCAGAACGGACCCCCTGCCTCGCGGCCATAGTTCCTGATGTGCGCGACTACCTGCAAGGTGTCGGCATTCGGTTTTGGCCGGCAGGCAATCATCGGTCCAGACGCGGCTTCCACGATGCGCACGTCGGGCCACAGGACGTTCCGGAATACAAGCTTTTCGCAGTTCGGCCCGAGCCCGAAGTTCTGGCAGAAGCCCGCCTGAAACGTCTGCAGCGTGACGCACCCGGACAAGCCGAGCGCCAACGCCGCATACAGGGACACAGATGCAAGCGTGTTTGGCAAACTGCGCCCATGAAGAAGCCGACGCGGCGCTTCGACTGGCGCGCGTGGTGCCGTGATGCGGTTGTCGGAGACGGTCGCTGTAGTGGTTTTCATCTGTGCTCCTTTCGGTTCTGGCCACGCCGTCCAACACTCGCGCGGCCGCTATCGCATGTGTATTGAGCGCGTTGCGAAGCACCGACTGCCCCGCGCATCGCTCTTAGGTGCATACCGTTCCTGGCGACACGAACACCTGTCGCGTGATTGTCTTGGTCTGCGTGATGCCGTTCACGGTGTAGTCGAAGCGCGCGTTGTTGCCGTCGGTAAACGCCAAGGTCACGTTGCCTACCGTGGTCCGCGTCACCTTGGTTGGGTCGAACGGCACTGCGTTGAAGGCCGGACCTGCGGTGCGGATCAGCGCGCCGCCGTACACGTTGCCGGTCCCTTGCTGCAGCGTCGCCGACAGCCACAACGGCGTTCCGTCGCTGTCGTAGGTGAACCAGGTCGCGAAGATATTGCTGCCCTGGTGCGTCAAGTTCAGGCCCCATCCCGATTCCGCGCCGAGCGCCACCCACCAGAGGTCCTGATAGTTGGTCGCCAGTGCGAGGTTCGGCTGCGTACCGAAAGTGCAAGTCGGCGCCGGGCCGAACAGTTGTCGTGTTAGCGCCTTGGTCTGCTGGATGCCGTTCACCGTGTATGTGAAGCTGCCGGTATTCGTGTCGCTGAAGCTCAGCGTGCCGGTACCCACGACATTGCGCGTCACGCTACGCGGGTCGAAGGGCGACGCGCTGAATGCGGGACCCCGCGTTTCGATGATCTGTCCGGTGTACGTGTCCGGGGCACTGGCCGACTTCGTCGCCGTCATCGACAGCCACCATTGCTTGCCGGTGGCGTCGTAGGTAAACCACGTGGCGAAGATACTGTCGCCCTGATGCGCGATGTTGAGCCCCCAGCCGGACTCCGAGGTCGCGGGCGCGTTCCAGAACAGGCCTTGATAATTGGCCGACGGCGGGGACCCACCAGACGGAAAGGTGTACACCTTGTGGTCGCAGGCATGGATGAGCGCGAGATAGGCGGGTGTGAGCAGCGGGGCCGGGGGCAAGGCCGAGCTTGTGAATTCGAATATCGGCACGCTGGCGAAGCTGGTCACGCACGGAAGCAGCGGTGGATAGTAGGTCTTGCCGCCGACTTGCACCTTGCCCGCGAACAACGCCTTGACTACCGGGTTGGTCGACGTCAGGCTGAAGGTGTAGGCGTAGCCTCCCTGAGGCGTCCCGGGCGGAAGCTCGACGATCGCGAGTTGCCTGCCGACTTCCGCGACGAGGTTGGTGTTGGCATCGATGGGCACCGACTTCAATCCCGCGGTCACGAGCAGCGGCCCGCTCAAGCCGTGTCCGTTGTTGTAGGTACCGGATATGCCCGTGGCAGTGTCGAGAACCTCGATGACCAACGGGTCAATGAGCTCGAAAAACAGGGAATCAAGGCCGCCGTGCAGCTCGACCGTCCCCGTCAGAGCTGATGAGTCCGGCGGGCCCCAGGTACAGGTCCACGTATCACCGGATAACGTGCACGGATCAAACGTCGCAAATACGCTCGCCTCCGCGATATAGCCGATGCCGGAAGGAGGTTTGGTGAGTTTCCCGAGAAAACTATCGACAAGACACCCGCTGAGCAGCGAGCAACTCGCCCCGATGGCCGCGATCGTTGCGGTGCGTTTCAGATTGCCAAACATGAATCCTCCCGTCCGACTGGACGATGGGCGGCACGAATCCGTGAACGCACTCATCGCCGGTTCCGCCGCGCTGGAGGACGGGATCCGGTCGACGATGGCCCGTGCCCAGTAGCGGCCTTCGTTGTGCCGGATCCCGCTTGCAGGAAGCGCAGCAAGTCCAGCGGCTCGGAGAAAACCAGCGTCTCTTCGTGATCTACCGCGCGCGCGGTGGCGCGGAAGGCCCTGGCGCCCAGCCAGATGCGTACGACGAAAACGCTCGATTCACCCATTGCCGCCTCCTTACACTTGCGCAGGCTACGCGCGACGCGTTGGGCGAGCGTTGGGCGGTGCCGATTCGGCCGCCGCGGTCGGTCAGGAAGGCGGTTGAGGGTCGATCGCCTGCGAGATCACGCCATCGAGTGCAAGCGTCGCAGCGCGCTCGCGAGCGGAGGCAAGTGCGTCATCGGAGAGCGTCGGTTCGACCGCCGCGAGTTCCCGGTCAACATCGTCCCGGTCCGGCTGACCCGCCGACGGATGCGATCGCACCATATAGAGAATCGCCGCGGCAGCCTCGCACTGCCCCTCCAATCGAAGCGCAGCGGCGGCGTTCACGGCAGCGCCGAGCAGCAACGGCAAATGTTTCATATCGCGCGCCATCACCGCGGCGGTGCGAATGTGGGGACGCGCACGCTGTGGTGCCCCGCGCGCCAGTTCGATGCGAGCGAGCGTCGCGTGGCACGCTGTCTCGATCTGGCGATCGGCACCCTTGCGCACGATCGCGAGCGCGCGCTCGGCGTAGCTCCAGGCCGTATCGAGTTGGTCGAGTTCGAGCTCGATCAGCGCGAGGTTGATGACAAGGTAGGGTAGCGTCAACTGATTGCCGGTTTCCTCCGCGAGCGCGAGCCCTTCGAGCAGCGGCGCGCGGCCGCGCGCCGGCTGATGCAGCGAGCGGTACAGGTTGCCGAGGTTGTTGAGGGCGGCGGCCCGGTGAAAGTGTTCGTCGAGCTCGCGGTAGATTTCGATCGCCTGCGTCAGGAGCGAAACGGTTTCCGCGTAATTTCCGTCGGCCTTGGCGATGAGTGCGAGATTGGTGAGGAACCCCGCCTCGCCGCGTCGATCGCCGTCGGCGTGGCAGCGCTTCAACCCTTCGATGAAATAGGGACGGGCTCTGGCGTAGCGCGCACGCTCCCAGTTCGCGAGCCCGAGCGTCGTCAAGGAGCTCTTGATTCCCGGAGCATCGCGGGTCAGCCGAAAACGCCGGAGCGCTTGTCGTGCGCACTGCTCGGCTTCGTCGTAACGGCCGGCGTGCAGCAGGAGCGTTGCCTGGGCCCGCTCCACATTGGCCGTCGCTTGACCGTACCCTGCCGCCGTCGGCTCCAACTTGTCGGCAACGGCGAAGCAATCGAGACCGTCTGGCACGCGACTGCGCCGCTCGAAATACGCGAGCAATACCAGGCTCGCCGTGCGCACGATATCCGCGCGCTGATGCTCGATGGCCCAGTCCCAGGCAACACGGCAGTTTTCGAATTCGACATCGAGCGCCGGAAGTGCGGCATCCAGGTCCACTTTTCCCAGCCCGGCGTAACCTGCCATCCAATGGTCGAAGAATTCCGCGTGACGATGCCGCGCCGAAGCTTCTCCCGTCGGTGTCAGGGCCAATTTTTCGGCGGCATATTGTCGCAGAAGCGGATGCAGACCGAACCGGCCGACGCCGTCCGCGCGCACCAGCGATTTGTCCACGAGTTGCGCGACCGCCGGCAGCGCCGCACCGGCAACCTGTCGCGCGCCCTCACGATTGAATCCACCGCGGAAGACGCTGAGCTGTGCGAACAACTCGCGCTCCCGGGCCATGAGCAATGACCACGAGTGTTCAAAGCTGGCGCGGACGCTGCGGCGTTCGACACGCCCGGCAGATTCGGTCTGCAGCAGTTCGAGGCTTTCGTCCAGATCGCGAGCGATGTCGACACAGGGCAGCATTCGCACCCACGCCGCGGCGAGCTCGATCGCAAGCGGCATGCCGTCCACCTGCTCGACGATGCGGACGATTGCGTCCTGTTCAGCGCTCGGCTCGAACCCGCGTTTCGCGGCGCGCGCACGCTCGACAAAGAGGCACACCGAATCGGCCTGCTCGAAACCGCCATCCACGGTGGCGGGAGTCGCGAGGCCCTCGACCGGTAGCAACCACTCGTGCTCGATTCCTAGCCGCTCGCGCGACGTGACAACGATGCGCAGTTGCGGGCACGCGACGAGCCATCGAGCTACCTGCTCCGCGGCATCGATGAGGTGCTCGAAATTGTCAAGAACCAGCAGGCAGGGCCGGTCGCCCAAACGCGTCTGGACCTGCAGCTCGGCACTCCCGCGTGCGGCGAGACGGATGCCGAGCGCGATTGCGACCTGTCCCGTCAGTTGCCCTGGAACCGCGAGTGCCTCGAGAGGAACCATCCAAGCAGGGCCGGTGGAAAATCGCCTCATTGCTTCGCGCGCAAGCCGGCTTTTGCCGACGCCACCGGGACCGATCAATGTCACCAACCGGCAGTCTGGCTGCGCGAGCAGGGCGGCTATCTCATCAAGCTCGCGCTGCCGGCCGACGAAGCTCGATTCGATTGGCGGCGGCGCGACGGTTTGGCTCGACAGCGTCTCCAGTTCGTGCATCAGCGCACGCGTCTCGGCGCTGGGCTCCAGTCCCAACTCATCCATCAACCGCTCGGAAAATTCGCGGTAGATGCGCTTCGCTTCGCGTTCCTGCTTCAATTCGCGCAGCGCGCGGAGCGCCGCGCGCAACGCCTCTTCGTCGGCAGGATCCTCGGCAAGCAAGCGGTGTGCGAGCGGAATGACGTCGACAGCGGTACTGTCGTCGATCAGCGCCATTGCCGCGCGATGAAACATTTCGCCCAGCCGTCCACGCTCCAGGCGCAACCACTTCGCGAACGGTTCGCTGGCATGCGCGTCGAACCCCGTGCACAGTGCATTGCGGTAGAGGGCGACTGCGTCCGCCCACTTCTTGTCCTTCACCGCGGCTTCAAACTGCCTCACATCGGTGGGCAGACGAACGCGGATTCGATCGCGCTCGGCCTCGATGACACCGAATTGGGGTAGCTCTCGCATCGAGTGCAGCACCCAGCGAAGATTGCGACGCGCGCCGGCATTGTCCTGATCCGGCCAGAACATGAACGCGAGCGCGTCGCGCGTCACCCATTCGTCGCAATAAGCAAGGTACGCGAGAAGCTGGTAGCGACGCTCTGGCAACCATTCCCGGACTTCGCCGTCGCATTCGACGTGCGGCGTACCGAGCAGGACAGCGCAAGCGACGCGAGACTTGGTTGCGATCGTGGGCACGGGACCCCCAAACGCCATGCGGACTCCAGATTTGTACGCCGGCATGCACCCGCTGTCCATGCGCAAGATCGCGTGTCGACCGCGCTGTTTGGCAGCGCAGCGTCGACCACGGCCATGGCGTGCTGAGAAGCGCCGCCAAGACAAGCTACATGCCAGCCCGGGATCGCTCTTGCGCGATCATCAGACCCGGGACTTGAGCTGCTTGCCGCCCAGCCGAGGGCTGACGCCGAGTTGTTTGGTGCCGTCGTCGCGCGCGATTTCCGCCTTGAGCCACGAGCCGAACTGCTGCAGCTTGGGCAAGCCGGCGCGCGACGGCGGGTAGACCAGGTAGTAGCGTGTCGGCGCCGTCACCGTCGCCTGGAACAGGCGCACCAGCACACCGTTGGCCAGATCGTTGCCGATCAGCGACGTGCGCGCCAGCGCGATGCCCCGCCCCTCGATCGCCGCCTGCATCACGTGCGAGTCGTCGTTGAAAATCGGCCCTCGCGCCGGCTGCGGCCAGTCGAGCCCGGCGGCGGCGAACCACGGCTGCCATGACTCGTAATCTGAGCGCAGCAACACGTAGCGCGCGAGATCCGCGGGGCGCGCCGGCGGGCCGCCGGCGATGTTCGGACTGCACACCGGGAAGTAGATATCGTCCATGAGGTGCTCGACTGTGAGCCCTGGATAATTGCCGCTGCCGTAGCGGATCGCGACGTCGACATCGTCGCGGCGGAAGTCGGCGAGCGACCCGCTGGCGCGCACGTCGAGGTCGACTTGCGGATGCGCCGCCATGAAGCTGCCGATGCGCGGCAACAGCCATCGCGCCGCGAACGACGGCATGACGCTGACGCGTAGCTGCCGCGGATTGGCGCGCTCGCTCACCTCGCGCACTGCATCGGACAGATCGATCAGCGCGGCACGCACGCGACCCGCCAGGCGCTCGCCTTCGTCGGTCAGGCGCATGCCGCGCCCCGCGCGCTCGATCAGGCGCACGCCGAGGTCGGCTTCGAGTGCCTTGATCTGATGGCTGATCGCGCCGTGGGTGACGTGCAGCGCTTCGGCGGCGCGGGTGAGGCTGCCGGTGCGGGCCGCGGCCTCGAACGCGCGCAGCGCAGACATCGGCGGCAGGTGGGTGGCCATGGCGCATCGTCCTACTGTTAGTACTTTTCACATATTATCGGAAAATCCATCGCTTGTCCCGGCCCCAGTGTCACTCTAGCATTCACTCCGTAGTCCAGCAATCTAATGGAGGCAGAAATGGCAGGAATGCTCGCATTTGGCAAGTCGCCTTTCGGCACCTACGCGCTGTCCTCGGGCGAGACCATGGTAGTTCCGCCGCGCGCCCATGCACGGCTGCGGGTCCACGACGGCGTGGTCTGGGCAACCAGCAGCGGCGACCTCGACGACATCTGGCTGCACGCCGGCGAGGAATACTCGTTCAAGGACAAGGGGTGCACGGTCATCGAGTCGAC
Source organism: uncultured beta proteobacterium (assembly GCA_963726915.1). Taxonomy (GTDB): domain Bacteria; phylum Pseudomonadota; class Gammaproteobacteria; order Burkholderiales; family Casimicrobiaceae; genus PALSA-1003. Next base: position 145,609 of record CAVSEA010000013.1, on the reverse strand, counting down.
GGCGCGCGCGACCATCGAACTGGTTCCGGCAGCGGCCAACGACGGACTTGCCGATCCGCCGGTGCTGCACTGGTCACGGGCTGCGGCGTGGCTCGACGATACCGGCACGCTGATCGCGCTGGCCGCGACCGTTGCGGTCATGCTGACGGCGGCGTCTCGCGTCGTCCTGTGACGAAGTCGCGCACGAGTCCCCATAGTCCCAGCGCGCTTGCGGCAAGCAAGACCAGCGCGAAGAACGCGGCGACCAGGCGCGCCCACCAGGGCATCGGCATGTTCGTTCGGAAGCCGCGCATGCCGGCGATGGTGTAGGTGCCATCCGCGTCCGGGGCGAAGGGCGTGAATACGAGCGCCGCACAAAACGCACCAAACGCTCCGAGCGCCAGCACGAATACGAGCGTGCGCAGTCTTGCGTAACGCTCGGGCAACGCGACGTAGGCGCCAAAGCCCGCGAAAATCGTCCCCAGCACCCACAGCAGCGGGGCATCCGTGTGCGGCAGCGTCGAGGAAACAGACGGCGCGGCGATCAGCGCGACGCCGATAAGGAAGACGAGCCCGCCGAAGACCGCGTTCAAGCGCCAGGCTACTTCGCGATCGCCGAGGCCTTGCGGTCCGCCATGTGCCGCAAATACGCCGTCAGGTCGGTAAGTTCACGGTCGCTGATGACCTTCGCGCCAAACGCCGGCATGCGCGCATTGGGCCACTTGCGCAGCGATTGCGGGTCGCGAATCAGGCGGCGCAGCGCATCGGGACGCATGTATTCCGTGGGACTGTAGGGCAGGTTCAGATCGGGTCCCACGGTCGAGTCGCCGCCCAGGTTCATGGTGTGGCAGACCGAGCAGTTTTTCAGGTAGACCTCGAATCCGCGCCTGGCCGGGTCGCGCGCCGACACGGTCGATGCGGGAGCCACCATCGGGTAGCGCTTGGCCAGCGGCGCGACGGCTTCGATGCGCACGACCTGGTACGGCCACTGTTCGCTCACGATCGCACCGCGTTCCGGCCGCAGCCACACGAGGTAGAACGGCCCCGCGGTCGCCGCGTCTCCGGCTTTCAGGGGCGGCCAGGGCGCATCGGTTGTTTCGACCGCCAGGTACGCCACTGCACCATCTCCACCCGCAAGCAGTGCGGCGGCGGGCAAGGACGCGACGAACCCATCGCGCGTGACAAAGCGAATGGTCTCGTCGGCGCGGACACCCGGCAACACGTCAGCAACAGGCACGGCGCGAAAACTCATGTCGCGCTGGTAGGCGACGTCGTTCGGGACCGTCACCGTGGCCGCAGCAGGAAGCGCCAGCAACGCTGCCGGCGCATAGCTTACGGTGTTGCCGCCGGTGGTCACGGTCAACACCGGCTCGTTCGACCACGCGCAGCACGCCAGACCGAACCCGCAAACACCGAGCACGCTTCGCAGGCGCATCGCGGTCACTCGGGCATCGATTGCAGCCGCACGACGTAGCCGCCCGATTTTTCGTCTCGATCGAGGGCGAGCGCACCCAGCCTTTGCGCCTCTTCGAGCAGGCCATTGAACGAACGGAAGCCATAGAAGGATTCGGAGAACCCGGGCTTGCGCCGTTTCAGCGCCTGCTTGACCATCGACCCCCAGACTTTCTCGTCTTCACCGCGTTCGGCAATCAGCGCCTCGACCGTCTCGGCGATCAGGTCGAGCGCTTCCTGCCGCCGGGCGTCGTCGCCTTTCTTCGCCGGCGCTGCGCCTTCCGCCGCCGCGACCGGCTTGCGCGGCGCCCGACGCGCGGCGGTCTTCTTCTGCTCGCGTACGAGATCGTCGTAGAAAATGAATTCGTCGCAGTTGGCGATGAGCAGATCCGAAGTCGAGTTCTTCACGCCAACGCCGATCACGCGCTTGGCGTTTTCGCGCAGTTTCGACACCAGCGGCGAGAAATCCGAATCGCCGCTGATGATGACGAAGGTGTCCACGTGCGCCTTGGTGTAGCACAGGTCGAGCGCGTCGACGACCATGCGGATGTCGGCCGAATTCTTGCCCGACTGGCGTACGTGCGGAATCTCGATCAGCTCGAACGACGCCTCGTGCATCGGCGCCTTGAACGCCTTGTAGCGATCCCAGTCGCAGTACGCCTTCTTGACCACGATGCTGCCCTTGAGCAGGAGCCGCTCGATCACCTTGCCGATGTCGAACTTCTCATACTTCGCATCCTGCACGCCGAGCGCGACATTCTCGAAGTCGCAGAACAAGGCCATATTGGTCACTTCGGCTGGATTGGGCATGGCGCTCCCCGGAACGACGGGTCCGGACAAGATAGGGGGATAGGGCGAGGCGGGATAGAATGGCTGCTGCGGCCCCTACGATAGCAGTAACGGCGCACCGTGGAAACGCCCGGCGCCCAGCGACGCCGCCCTTCGCCACTCCAGCCCACGCACGCCGACCCGATCGATGCCCGCCGCCCTGCCCCTCCTGTCTCTGCTTGAAGCCCGCGTCCTCGGCGTGCTCGTCGAAAAGCAGCACACCGTTCCCGATACCTATCCGCTCACGTTGAACGCGCTGACCGCCGGATGCAACCAGAAGAGCAGCCGCGACCCGGTGTTGAACGCCACCGACGCCGAAACGCTGGTGGCGATCGACCGGCTCAAGGCGCTCTCGCTCGTGGTCGAATCGAGCGGTGGCCGGGTCATGCGCTACGCCCACAATACCGAGCGCGTGCTGGGCATACCATCGCAGGCGGTGGCACTGGTTGCGACGCTGATGTTGCGCGGCACGCAAACCGTCGGCGAGTTGCGCATCAACAGCGAGCGGCTGCACCGCTTCGCGGATGTGTCCGCCGTCGACGGTTTCCTGCGCGAGCTCGCCGAACGCGCGGACAGCCCGCTGGTCGAGGAGCTGCAACGCGCTCCCGGCGAGCGCGAGAACCGGTGGACGCATCTTCTGTCGGGCCGGAGCGCCGAAGCGCGCGCCGCGCTGCCGCCGGCCGATAACGACCCCGAGCATTTCGTGGCCCTGAGCGAGATCGCCGCGCTCAAGGCCAACGTTGCCGAACTGCGGGGCGAAGTCGAGGCATTGAAGCAGAATCTCGCGCGCCTGCGCGAGGAACTGGGCACGAATACCGGTACCTAAGCGGCGTGGCTTCGCGGCGTATAATGCCTTCCCTTTTCCTGCGACTGGAGACGAACCATGGGCTTGCTTGACGGTTTGCTTGGTGGACTGATGGGCGGCGGAGCGGCGCCCGGCGGAACGCAGCAGGGACAGAGTCCGCTGATGATGATGGCGCTGCAGATGATCCAGCAGAACGGCGGCCTGCCGGGAATCATCAGCAAGCTCCAGAGCGGCGGCATGGGACAACAGGTCGGGTCCTGGGTCGGTACCGGTCAGAACGCGCCAATCACCGGCAGTCAATTGTCGGAGGTCCTGGGCAGCGGCTCGATCGGGCAGTTCGCGCAACAGCTCGGCATGTCGCATGGCGATGCGAGTTCGGGCCTCGCGCAGATGCTGCCGCAGATCATCGACCAGATGACGCCGCACGGCCAAGTGCCCGCCGACCACAGCGACATGCTGGCGCAGGCGCTCCAGGCGCTCACCGCGAAGCGGCCAGGCTGATCGGCGTCGCGATACAATGGCCGGGCCGGGCAGCATGCCCGGCCTTTTTAATTGCGCGATCCATGTACCTTTCCGATCTGCTGACCGCGGCGATTCTCGGCGTCGTCGAAGGCCTGACCGAGTTCCTTCCCGTCTCCAGCACCGGCCACCTCATCGTCGCCGGATCGTTGCTGGGCTACACCGGCGACAAGGCGAAGCTGTTCGAGATCGTCATCCAGGCCGGCGCGATACTCGCCGTGTGCTGGGAGTATCGCGTCAAGCTGCTGTCAGTCGCCGGCGGCGTGTTCAGCGACCGCGGGGCGCAGCGCTTCGTGCTGAATCTGCTGGTCGCGTTCCTGCCTGCGGCGATGCTCGGGCTCCTGTTCAGCAAGACGATCAAGGCGCACCTGTTCGCACCCGTGCCCGTCGCGTCAGCATTCATTCTCGGCGCGCTGGTCATCCTCTGGGCGGAACGGCGGCAGCGTAACAATCCGGCGACCATCCGTATCGACAGCGTCGACGACATGCATTGGACCGACGCGCTGAAAGTCGGCTGCGCACAGGCATTGGCGCTCATTCCCGGCACGTCGCGCTCCGGCGCGACCATCATCGGCGGCATGCTGTTCGGACTTTCGCGCAGAACCGCCACCGAGTTCTCGTTCTTCCTGGCGATTCCCACGCTGCTTGCCGCGACCGGCTACGAATTCGTGAAGAACCGCGCGCTGCTCGGCAGCGGAGACCTGTCGATGATTGCCGTCGGATTCGCCGTCGCCTTCATCAGCGCGTTCCTCGTGGTGCGCTGGCTGCTGCGCTATGTCGCGCACCACGATTTCGTCCCTTTCGCCTGGTACCGGATTGCCTTCGGCATCGTCATCCTGGCGACGTCGTACTTCGGACTGGTTCGTTGGGACTAGGCGGGGTGACGCTGGTCACACTGCGCCCGAAGAATCGCTAAGTACTAAGCGCTATACTTGTCGGTTCCCGGCGCTGCGTCAGCGCGCGCCGCCATCCATTCCGCAGGAGATCGCATGGCCCCCGACACCATCGAACGCAGATCGCCGATCGCGCTCAAGGACAGCTCACTGTTGCGCCAGCAATGCTTCGTCGACGGCAAGTGGATCGACGCCGACTCGAGTGCGACTTTCAACGTCGTTAATCCGGCCACGGGCGGGCGCATCGGCACGGTGCCGGTGCTCGACGCGACGGAGACGCGTCGCGCGATCGAGGCGGCGAACAAGGCGTGGCCGGCATGGCGCGCCAAGACCGCGAAAGAACGCTCTACGATCCTGCGCAAATGGTCAGAATTGCAACTTTCGCACGTCGACGACCTGGCCTTGATCCTGACCAGCGAACAGGGCAAGCCGCTGGCCGAGGCCAAGGGTGAAATCACCATCGGCGCCGCGTACACCGAGTGGTTCGCGGAGGAGGCACGACGCGTCTACGGCGACGTGATCCCCACCATCGGCAGTGACCGTCGCCTGGTCGTGATCAAGGAACCCGTTGGCGTGTGCGCGGCGATCACGCCGTGGAATTTCCCGTCCTCGATGATTACGCGCAAAGTGGCGCCCGCGCTTGCGGCGGGCTGCACCGTGGTGATCAAGCCGGCGGAAGCGACCCCGTATTCCGCGTTGGCGCTGGCCGAACTCGCACAGCGTGCGGGCTTTCCGCCGGGCGTGCTTAACGTGCTCACCGGCAAAGCGGCTGCTATCGGCGGCGAGATGACTTCCAACCCGCTCGTGCGCAAGCTGTCGTTCACGGGATCGACCGAAATCGGTCGCTTGCTCATGAAACAGGTCGCGTCGACGATCAAGAAAATTTCGCTGGAACTTGGCGGCAATGCACCGTTCATCGTCTTCGATGACGCCGACCTCGACGCAGCGGCCGAGGGCGCGATGGTCTCCAAGTATCGCAACGCCGGCCAGACCTGCGTGTGCGCCAATCGCCTGTTCGTGCACGACAAGGTCTACGACGCGTTCGCGGCCAAGCTCGCCGATCGCGTGCGCGCGCTCAAGGTCGGACCGGGCACCGAGCCAGGTGTGACGCAGGGACCGCTCATCAATCGGGAGGCGCTGGACAAGGTCGAGGAGCACGTCGCCGATGCGACGGCGCACGGAGCGAAAATAGCAGTGGGCGGCAAGCGCCACGCGCTTGGCGGCACGTTTTACGAACCGACAGTGCTGACCGGCGTCACGCCCGACATGAAAATCTTCCGCGAAGAGACGTTCGGGCCGGTCGCGCCGCTGATCCGCTTCTCCTCCGACGCCGAAGTCATCGAACTCGCCAACCGCACCGAGTTCGGACTGGCCTCGTACTTCTACTCGCGCGACATCGGCCGCATCTGGCGCGTCGCCGAGGCGCTCGAGTACGGTATGGTCGGCGTCAACACCGGCATGATCACGACCGAGGTCGCGCCCTTTGGCGGCGTCAAGCAGTCGGGTCTTGGCCGCGAAGGATCGAAATACGGCATCGACGAGTACGTCGAGATCAAGTACGTGTGCATGGGCGGCATCTAAAGCGCCGAACCGCGAGTCGCGAAGGCATCATTCGTCAATCAGTTCGCATCAGGTCGCGACAAGCACGCGCCTCGCGACTGACCTGCAACGGCTACCAGCCTGCCGGAGGCTTCTTGAGCACCGTGATCGTGCGGTCCACGATCGCGAGATAGCCGCCGCCGACCAGATCCTTGAGCAGCCGGCTGATCATGTCGCGCGACGCACCGACGCGTTCGGCGATATCCTGCTGCGTAAGCTTCTCCGGCACGAGCAACACGCCGTTGCGCTCGACGGCGAGCGTGGTGATCAGGCGCACCAGTCGGCCGTAGACGTCGGACAGGGCCAGACTCTTCACGTTCTCGGTGGTCGCGCGCACGCGTTGGATCAATTTCACGATGAGGTGCATCGCGAATTCCGGGTGCGCGAGCACAAAATCGTGAAAGCTCGCGCGGGTGACGACTGCGCATGCCGTCGTCTCGACCGTCATCACCGATGCCGACCGCGGGCTGCCGTCGAGCGACATTTCGCCGACGTATTCGCCTGGGCCGAAAAAACTGAGCACGATTTCCCGCCCTGCCGCGTTGCTGGCGTACACCTTCACCCTGCCCGTGAGCACGATGTACAGCGATTCGCTGGTGTCGCCCTCGTTGATGAGGATGGCGCCTTTGGGGAAGGTGCGCACGACACCCTCTTCGGCGATCGCCCGCAGCGTCGTCTCCGCGAGCGGCGCGAGCATGTCGTTGGCGATTGATTTGACCCTTGGCATGTCACTACTTCGAGAACTCGAACTCGGTGGACTGCGCCGTGTCTTCAAGCCTTCCGAAGCCATAGTACTGGTCGCCGGCCTTGAAGGTCATGGGTTGCGCAGAAGCGGCGGCACAGATTCCAAGCGAAAGTGCGACGATGATCGTTCGAAGCATGCTCTTTTCCCGTCACGTGATAAATGAGTCGACCGGTGGATCAAAGATAGCGCTGGGTCATGCCCCCTTCACTGGTACTTGCGTATATCGTCGATGACTTTGCCGTCGTTGGCAAGTTCACCCGGAGCGTGGAAACTGACTTCGCCGCGCAACTTGGTTACATCGCGAATCGTCGCGACGATCGCATCGGCGCTCGACGATGCATTGCCTGCGATCTCCGCCCGCAGCGTCATCCGGTCACTGCCCTCGGCATTGTCGACGACCAGGCGAGCCTTCACGATTTCGGGATGGCGCCGGACAATTGCCGCGACCTGCGACGGATGCACGAACATGCCCTTGACCTTCGTCGTCTGGTCGGCACGCCCAAGCCAGCCCTTGATGCACATGTTGGTGCGGCCGCAGGGCGAGGCGCCTGGGAGCACCGCCGACAGGTCGCCGGTGCCGAAGCGGATCAGCGGATAGTCCGCATTGGCGAGCTGCGTGACAACGACCTCGCCGACCTCGCCTGGTGCCAGCGCTTCGCCCGTCCCGGGGCGCACGATCTCGACCAGCACGCCCTCGTCGACGATCAACCCGGCACGTGCCGACGACTCGTAGGCAATGGTTCCCAGATCGGCGGTTGCATAGGCCTCGAAGGCATCGACGCCGCGCGCGCCCAGCATGTCGCGCAAACTCCGGGGAAACGCTTCCGCGGACACCAGTGCCTTCTTCAACTTTGGCAGCGCGACACCCTGTTCGTCCGCTTTTTCGAGAATGATTTTCAGGAATGAGGGCGTGCCGACATAGCCGTCCGCGCCGAGCTCCGCCATCGCCTGCACCTGCTGCTCGGTCTGTCCGATGCCGCCGCGAAACACCGTGCATCCCAGTGCGCGCGCACCGCCCTCGAGCATCGATCCTGCCGGTGTGAAGTGATACGAAAAACAATTGTGCACCAGATCGCCCGGACGAAAGCCTGCCGCGAACAGCGCGCGCGCGAGGCGCCAGTAGTCGGGCGTGTCGCCTTCCGGCTCGTACAGCTGACCGGGCGACGCGAACACCAGCCGTGCCCGCCGCCGCGAGTCGCCCCAACCGCTCGCGGAAAATCCGCCAAAGGGACGGTCGGCCTTCTGCAACTCGGCCAGTTCCGACTTGCGCACGACCGGCAGCAGCGCGAGCGCCGCGCGCGAGGTCACCGCCTCGGGGTCGACATCGCGCAGGATGCGCGCGTATGCGGCGGTATGCGCCTTGGCGTAGGCGATTTGCGCCGGCAACGCCGCGAAGATCGCGCGCTCGCGCGATTCTGGATCGCGTGTTTCCAGCGTATCGAAGTGCTCCACGTGTCGGCTCTAAGCCAGCCACCTCTTACGACGCCGATAATGCTTCACGTCACGAAAACTCTTCCGCCCCGCCGTCGACAGCCCGAGATAGAACTCCTTCACGTCCTCGTTTTGCGCCAGTTCCGACGCAGCGCCATCCATGACCACGCGTCCGTTCTCGAGGATGTAGCCATAGTCGGCGAAGCGCAACGCAACGTTGGTATTCTGTTCCGCCAGCAGGAAACTCACTCGCTCTTTCTGGTTCAAGTCCCGGACGATATCGAAAATCTCTTCGACAATCTGCGGCGCAAGCCCCATCGACGGCTCGTCGAGCAGGATCATCGACGGCTGCGCCATCAGCGCGCGGCCGACCGCGGTCATCTGCTGTTCGCCGCCCGAGGTGTAGCCGGCGAGGCTGGTGCGGCGCTGCTTCAATCGGGGAAAGTAGTGGTAGACCTTTTCCAGGGCATCGCGGATTTCCGAGCGCGAACCCTTGCGCGTGAACGCACCGGTGAGAAGATTTTCCTCGACCGTCAGGTGCTGAAAGCAGTGCCGGCCTTCCATGACCTGGCACACGCCCATGCGCACCAGCTCGTTGGGGGAACGCCGATCGATGCGCTCGCCACGAAATTCGATCGTCCCCTTGGTGACTTCGCCGCGCTCCGCTCTGAGCAAGTTCGAAATGGCCTTGAGCGTCGTCGTCTTGCCGGCGCCATTGGCCCCGAGCAGCGCGACGATCTTGCCTTGCGGAACTTCCAGCGATACGCCCTTGAGCACGAGAATGACGTGGTCGTAGATCACCTCGATGTTGTTCACCGAGATCGCCGCCAACGCCGGGCCAGCCGCGGCGTTCGCGGAAGGGCTGGACCCGGTCGTGAAGGCGTTCATCGCCTGCCAATCAGCCTTCTTTGCCGCAATCGCGCGGCGTGATCTTCTTCTCGGCCGCGTACTTGCCCGCAGTTTCCTCGACCATCTTGCGCACCATGTCGCGATCGCCGGTCATGAACGGCGTGACCTGCTTGAAGCCATTGCCGTCCCACATCTGGAACTTCACCATGCCCGAGCCTTCGTGATCGGCGCAGCTCGTCTTGATCGGCGGGAAGAGTCCCGGCGCACCGAGTTCCTTGATGCGAGCCTCAGTCAGGTTGAGGTGCTCGTAACCCCAGCGCAGCTGCTCGGGCGTCATCACCTTGCCCTTGCCGAATTTGGCCTGAGCGACGCGCAGCGCTTCCACGACGATCATGCCGTAGACGACGCCACGCGTATACATGACGTTGCCCAACCGCGACTTGTCCTCGAGGTTGCCCTTGCCGGCGCCGTAGACCTTGTTCTTGATGTCCTGCATCACCGGAAAGTTGGTGCCGGACGCCGTGAACGAAGCGCTGACGTAGCCCTTGGCCGCGTCCGCAGCCGGGATCACGTCCTCCTCCGAGCCTGCCCACCACACACCGAGCAGCTTGTCCCGCGGGTAGCCGGTTTTTGCCGCAGTCTTGAGCGCGACGGTGCTCATCACGCCGTAGGTCCACATGATGGTGTAGTCCGGCTTGGCCTGCCGGATCTGCAACCATTGCGATTCCTGCGTCTGGCCCGGGGGCGCAACGGGAATCTTCAGGGTTTCGAAGCCGAGCTTGGCGGCCAGCGCGTCGAGTACGGGAATCGGCTCCTTGCCATACGCCGACTCGTGATAGATGAACGCGATCTTCTTGCCCTTGAGCTTGTCGAGTCCGCCTTCCTTCTGGCCGAGGTACGCGATCATCGCCGCCATCTGGTCCCAGTAGGTGGTGCCCAGCGGGAATACCCAGTCGTAGACGCGGCCGTCAGCGGAACTGCCCAGGCCATAGCCGAAGGTCGTCAGCGGGATCTTGTCCTGCGCGACGCGCTCGAACAGGCCGTAGGCGATGCCGGTGGCCAGCGGTTCGACGGTTGTTGCGCCGCCAAACTTCTTCTTGAGCCGCTCGTAGCATTCGACCCCTTTGGACGCGTTGTACTCGGTCTCGCACTCCTCCCATTTCAACTTCACGCCGTTGATGCCGCCCGTCATGTTGATCAACGTCCAGTAATCGATGGCGCCGCCGTAATAGCCGGAACCCCCGGCGGCATACGGACCCACGCGATAGGACAGGACCGGTATGAACTGCTCGTCCTGCGCAAGCGCCGCGCTGGCCGCGGCGAACAGCGCAAACCCGGCGAAAAACAGCTTGATTGCCTTCATGCTTCTCCTCCTATCCAAACGTTTTTCTAAACGAGACGGAACCTTGCCGGAGCATTGGTGAATTCGCGATCCGTGTCAACGGGCCACAGGCTGAAAACCTTCGAGATTGTCCCCTTGGCCAGGTCAATGCGGGAAAGGCCAAAGGCGAAGCTTTTCCTTGCCGATCTGCCAGAGCCTGGCGAGCCCGTGCGGTTCGACGATCAGGAAGAATATGATGAGCCCCCCGAACACCATGAGCTCGAGATTCGAGATCGCGCTTTCCGGGATGTGCAGGCCGATGCTGCTGTCCAGGAACCGGACGGTAACGCTGAGCAGCACCGGCAGCAGCGTGATGAAGGCGCTGCCGAGAAACGATCCGAGCACGGTGCCGACGCCGCCGATGATCACCATGAACAGGATGCGGAACGACATGTCGAGACTGTAGGCTTCAGGTTCCACGGTGCCGAGATACGCGTATGCGAACAGCGCACCCGCGACGCCGCAATAGAACGAGCTCACTGCGAATGCCAGCAGCTTCGCGCGCAACAGGCGGATGCCGATCACTTCCGCCGCGACGTCCATGTCGCGCACCGCCATCCACGATCGGCCGACGCTCCCTCGCGCCATGTTCTTCGCCGCCAGCGCCATTACCGACACGATCGACAGCACGAGCAGATACTTTTCCGGCGGCGACTTGAACTCGTAGCCCAGGATCACGATCGGCTGCGCGGTGATCACGCCCGACGAACTGTAATTCGAGATCCAGCCGACCTTGCTCAGGAACCAGAGAATGAAGAACTGGGCGGCCAGTGTGGCCACCGCGAGGTAGAAGCCGCGGATGCGCAGGCTGGGCAGCCCGAACAGCATGCCCACCAGCGCTGCCGTGACGCCACCCCCGGCAAACGCCAGCAGGATCGGCATTCCGGGTACGCGCAGCATGAAGTTGTACGACGCGAAGGCGCCGACCGCCATGAACGCCGCCGAGCCGAGCGAGAGCTGCCCCGCGTAACCGGTCAGGATGTTGAGCCCGATTGCCGCGAGCGCACCGATCAGGAAGGGGATGAGGATTCCAGAGAAGGCGTACGGCGTGGCGAACAACGGAATTGCGACGAAGGCGATGAGCACGATCGCTGCCATCGCGATCCGGTCCTGCCGGATTGGAAAGATCGCCGCATCGGCGGCGTATGACGATTTGAACTGGCCTGCTTCGCGATAGAACATGTCGGACCCTGGCAGCTTTCTACGTCAGATGCGACGGATGATCTTTTCGCCGAACAGGCCCTCGGGCCGGATCAGCAGGAACACGAGTGCGAGCACGTACGGGAACCAGCCTTCGATGCCCCCGCCGACAAACGGGCCGAGGTAGACTTCCGCGAGCTTTTCCGACGCGCCGATGATCAGGCCGCCGACGATTGCACCCGGGATCGACTCGAAGCCGCCAAGAATGAGCACCGGCAGCGCCTTCAGCGCAACAAAGGTCAGCGCGTATTGAACGCCGTTGCGCGCGCCCCACAACAGGCCGGCGACGAGCGCGACGAATCCTGCCACGCCCCAGACGATGCCCCAGATCTGCTGCAGCGGGATGCCGACCGCGAGCGCGGCCTGGTGGTCATCCGCAACCGCGCGCAGCGCGCGTCCGATCCGCGTGCGATTGAAGAACAGCGCCAGCAGCGTCACCAGGACGGCGGCGACACCGGCCGCGACCACGTCGAATTTCGACACGTTCATGCCGGTCGAATCGGCGAGCCATTGCATCGGTTCGTCCTGCAGACCGAGGTCGAGGCCGCGCACGTTGGCGCCCCAGACGATCTGCGCGAGGCCCTCGAGGAAAAACGTCAGGCCGATCGTCGCCATGAACAGCGTGATCTGCGGCTGGTTGACCAGCGGGCGCAGCACGATGCGCTCGATCACCAGCCCCAGCATCACCATGACCGCGAGCGTCGCCGGCGCGGCGAGCCACGGCGAGAGCCCATGCTCCAGCAACCCGACATAGGTCAGCGCGGCGAAGAACACCATCGCGCCCTGGGCGAAATTGAATACTCCCGACGCCTTGTAGATCAGCACGAAGCCCAGCGCGACGAGCGAATACATCACGCCCGAAAGCAGCCCGCCGATCAACACCTCGAAGAAAAATGCCATGTGCAGGTGTCCCTAGTCCATCAGTGCGCGACGCCCAGGTACGCGTCGATCACCGCCTGATTGCTGCGTATCTCGTCGGGCCGGCCGTCGCCGATTTTCTTGCCGTAGTCGAGCACCACCACGCGGTCGGAGATATCCATGACCACGCCCATGTCGTGCTCGATGAGCACGATCGTCGTTCCGAACTGCTCGTTGACGTCCAGCACGAAGCGGCACATGTCCTGCTTCTCCTCGACGTTCATCCCGGCCATGGGTTCATCGAGCAAAAGCAAGGACGGTTCCGCCGCGAGCGCGCGAGCCAACTCGACGCGCTTCTGCAAGCCGTACGGCAGTCTTCCGACCGGAGTCTTGCGAATATGCTGGATTTCGAGAAAGTCGATGATCTCCTCGACCTTGGCGCGGTTTTCCAGCTCTTCGCGACGCGCCCGGCCGATGTAGATCGCCTGCTCGAGGAAATTTGCGTGCATCTTGAGCGTGCGTCCGGTCATGATGTTGTCGAGCACGCTCATGCCCTTGAACAGCGCGATGTTCTGGAACGTGCGCGCGATGCCCTGGGTCGCAGCCTTGTGCGTATTCATGCCGCGACGCACTTCGCCGCGCAGGCTGATGGTCCCCAGCTGTGGATGGTAGACGCCGTTGATGACGTTGAGCAGCGAACTCTTGCCGGCCCCATTGGGCCCGATGATGGCGCGGATCTCATGCTCGCGTACGTCGAAGCTGATGTCGGTCAATGCCTTGACGCCGCCGAATGAGAGCGAGATGTTGTCGAGCTTGAGGATCACTTCGCCAATGAGTCGGGCGGCAATCATGTGCGACCACCGCTCATGCGGCGCGGCGTTCAGCGGTAGCCGACAAGACCCCGGCCTCCGCGATGTGCAGGTCGGCGGCAACCATGCCGCTGCGGCCGTCCTCGAAGCGGACGAGCGTCTCGATGTGCTGCTCGGTCTTGCCGGAATAGAGCGCGTCGATGAGCACGGCGTACTTCTCGCTGACAAAATTGCGCCGGACCTTGCGCGTGCGGGTCAACTCGTCGTCGTCCGGGTCGAGTTCCTTGTGCAGGATAAGAAAACGGTGGATTTGCGAAGCGGCGAGCGAGCCCTCCCGCGAAAGCTCCGCATTGACCGTCGTCACGCACTCGCCGATCAGTTCATACACCTCGGGCTTGGCCGCGAGATCGGTATAGCCGGAGTAGGCGATCCCACGGCGCTCCGCCCAGTTGCCCACCGAACCAAGATCGATGTTGATGAACGCGCAGACCTTGTCGCGTTCACTGCCGAATACCACGGCTTCCTTGATATGCGGGAAGAATTTCAGCTTGTTCTCGATGTAGTTCGGCGCGAACATCGCGCCACTCGTCAGCTTGCCGACATCCTTCGCGCGATCGATGATCTTCAGTTGCCCGTTCTGCTCGATCAATCCGGCGTCGCCGGTGTGAAAGTAGCCGTCGGCGTCGAGCGACTCGGCGGTGGCATCCGGCCGCTTGTAGTACTCCTTGAGCAGCATTGCGCCACGCACCAGCACCTCGCCGTTCTCCGCGATCTTGATCTCGACACCCGGCGCCGCCTGACCCACGGTATCGAACTTCACGCCGCGATCGGGCTGGAGACACACATAGGCGCAAGTCTCCGTCGATCCGTAGAGTTGCTTCAAGTTGACGCCGATGGAGCGGTAGAAGCGGAACAAGTCCGGGCCGATCGCCGCGCCCGCGGTGTAGGCCACCCGAATCCGGCTCATGCCTAGAACGTTGCGCAAGGGAGCGTAGACGAGAATGTTGCCGATGAAGTAGCGCAGCCGGTCGCTCAATGAGACCGGCCTGGCGTCCAGAATCTCGGCGCCGCAGCGGCGCGCCACCGCGGTGAAGTAGTGGAACATGGTGCGCTTCGGCGCGCTGGCATCCTCCATCCGGATCATGACCTGGGTCAGCAGGTTTTCGAACACGCGTGGCGGCGCGAAATAATAGGTCGGCCCGATCTCGCGCAGGTCGGTCATCACGGTCTCGCTGGATTCGGGGCAGTTGATCGTGAATCCGGCCACCACCCACTGCGCGATAGAGAACAGATGATCGCCAACCCACGCCATCGGCAGATACGAAAGAACGCTGTCGTTGGGGCCCAGTGCGTCGAAGCCGCGCGCGCCGTCGGCGGCGCTGATGAACGCGCGATGCGTCTGGCACACGCCCTTGGGCTTGCCTGTCGTGCCGGACGTATACAACATCACCGATACATCGTCGGGCCGGCCCTTGGCCACTTCCGCGTCGAAGAAGTCCGGATGCGCGCGGTCGTATTCGCGGCCGACCTCCAGCAGCCGGTCGCAGCTCGTCACGGCTTCGTAATTGCGCATGCCGCGCGGATCGTCGTAGTAGATGTGCTTGAGCGTCGGCACCTGCGGCAGCGACTCGAGCATCTTGTCGACCTGCTCCTGATCCTCGACCACCGCGTAGGCGATCTCGGCATCGGTCAGCACATAGACAAACTCGGCAGCCGGGGCGTCCTGATACATCGGGACCGGGACGCCGCCGAGCGCTTGCGCGGCCAGCATCGACCAGTACAAGCGCGGCCGGTTGTCGCCGATGATGGCGAGGTGCATGCCGCGCTGGAAGCCCTGCGCGGCGAGCCCGCAGGCCATTGCGCGCACGTCGGCCGCGACCTGCGACCAGCTCCACGTCTGCCAGATCCCGAGGTCCTTTTCGCGCGTTGCCGGGTGATCGCCGCGCACGCGCGCATGTTCAAGCAACAGCCTTGGAAAGGTGTCGAAGCCCGCTTTCATTTCCTCCGCTCCAGATCTCGAACGCGCATTCGCCGGCGTCGGCGCCGGTCGGCCAGCTATCTTAATGGAAAGCGGCTCCGTCCACGACCTTACTGTGCCTTGATGCCGGCCGCCTTTATGACCTTGGCCGAATCGTCGATCTCGCCCTGTACGAACTTCCGGAATTCCGCCGGCGTCATCGGCATCGGTTCGGCGCCGAGCGTGGCGAGCCGCTCCTTGACCTCAGGCGTTTGCAGTACCCGGTCGATGTCCTTGTTGATCTTGTCGACGATGTCGGGCGGCGTGCCGGCGGGCGCGAACAATCCCACCCACAGGTTGTAGTCGAATCCGGGCAATGCCGCCTCGGCGATGGTCGGCACATTGGGCAGGGCGCTGGAGCGCTTGGCGGTGCTCACCCCGAGCGCGATCAGCTTGCCCTCGCGCACATTGGGCAATGCCGCCGAAATGGGCGAGAAGAAATAGGTGACGCGTCCGGCCAGCGTGTCGTTCAGCGCTTCCGGCGTGCCTTTATACGGTATGTGCACGACGTCGATGCCGGCGGCGAGCTTGAATTTCTCCGCGTTGATGTGGGTGCCGCTGCCTGTTCCGGCGGAACCGAAGTTGAGTTGGCCAGGCTTCCGCTTGGCGAGCGCGATCAGCTCCGCGACCGACTTGACCCCGGTGGCAGGCGCGACGATGAGCACGTTCGGCTGACCGGCGAGCGGCGCGATCTCGGCGAAGTCCTTGGACGTGTCGTAGGGCAGCGACGGATAGATCGACGCGTTGTAGGCCTGCGCCGCGGAATTGACCAGCAGCGTGTAGCCGTCCGGGGGAGATTTCGCGACGACCGCGGCGCCGATGGTGCCCCCGGCACCCGGGCGATTCTCGACGATCACCGACTGACCCCACAGCTCCGACAGCTTCTGGCCGAAGGTACGCGCCAGGATATCGGTAGCACTGCCCGCGGTGAACGGCACGATGAAGTGCACGGTCTTGTTGGGATAGCCCTGAGCAAAAGCCAGCGGCGCACAGCACAGTGTCAGTGCGGCGGCAGCGATCCAGCGACGTAAGTTCATGCGTGTCTCCGTTCTTTCACGAAAGGCCGTCGCCGACAGGCACGTTCTCGGGCTCGAGTTTGAGCCCGGAGGCCTCGGCCTGCAGCACCAGCAGTTTGGCAAAATCCTCTTCGGTCATCCCGCGCCCGATGAGCGTCTGCACCAGATCGCGCGTGAGCGCCGCGAGCGGCATCGGCACGTCGAATTTCCTGCCGGCGTCGAGCCCGAGGTCGAGATCCTTGCGCAGCAGCTTTGGCGTGAACGTCACCTTGAAGTCGAGGTTGACGAAGGCAGGTGTCTTGTAGCGCGAGAACGTCGAGCCCATCACGCTCTGATTCATGAACTCGAGAAACGCGTGCCGCGGCACACCGGCCTTTTGCGCCAACACGGTGATCTCCGCCAGCGATTGCGTCACGACGCCGAGGAAGACGTTGTGACAGATCTTCACGATGCGCGCGAGCTCGCCCTCGCCGACGTAGCTGGCGGCCGGCGCGATCATCGACAGGTATGGCAGCGCCGCGTCGAAGGCCGACTTGGGCCCCGAACACACGAACGACAGACGGCCGGCCTTGATGACCTTGGCGTTGCCCGACACCGGCGCTGCAAGCAACTCGATGCCGCGCGCCTTGAGCAGTGCACGCAGTTCCGCCGAGCCCTCGAGCGAAATCGACGAGCATTCGACGATCATGCGCGGCTTCTTCTCGCCCGACAGCAAGCCCGCGGGCCCGGCGACGACTTCCTTGACGTCGTCCCAGGTCGACACCATGCAGAAGACAATGTCGCATCCGGCAAGGTCGCTGAGCTTGTCGGCGACCTTTGCGCCATACGCGGCCAGCGGCTCCGCCTTGGCGCGCGTCCGATTCCACACCGTCACGTCGGCGCCGCCCTTGGCGAGCCGCGCCGCCATTTCGTAACCCATCCGGCCAATGCCGATCCAGCCAACTCGTTCTTTCACTCTTTCACTCCTTCACTCTTTCACTGACTCACTGAATCACTTCGTCCGCGCGCCGCAGCAGCGACGGAGGAATCGTCAGCCCCAGCGCCTTGGCCGTCTTCAAGTTGATGATCAGCTCGAACTTAGTGGGCTGCTCGACCGGCAGGTCACCCGGCTTGGCCCCCTTGAGAATCTTGTCGACGTACGTCGCGGCACGCCGCCACAGTTCGGCGAGGTTCGGTCCATAGGCCATGAGGCCGCCGGCGTCCACCCGGTCTCTTGAGCTAACCATGATCGGCAGTCGATGCTTCATTGCCAGGTTCGCGATCTGGCCAGCGTTCGTGGACGTGAGGCCAGATCCGGCAACAATCAACGCCTCTGCGCCGCCTGTTTTCAACGCTGAGAACGCGCGCTCGAAGTCGTCGACGCTGCGCACCTCGACGGATTGGAGCTGCAGCCGCATCGACCGAGCGGCATCCCCCGCTTCCTTGTACTCGAGCAAGTTGCCCGGGACGTTGGTATTCCACATGATCGCTACTCGCGAGAGTCCGGGCACTACTTCCCTCAGCAGTTCCATTCTCTTGGCAGCGAGCTCCGGAGACATGGTACTGAGGCCAGTGACATTCCCGCCAGGGCGCGCCAGGCTCGCGACAAAACCCGTCGCGACCGGATCGATGCTGATGGCCATCACGATGGGAATCGTCTGCGTCTGTCGCTTGGCCGCCGCAGTCGCCACATCCAAGGACGTCACGATAACATCGACCTTGAGACGCACAAATTCGGCAGCTACCTCGGCCACCCGCTCGGACCTGGATTCGGTGTACCGGCGCTCGACGACAATGTTCTTGCCTTCCTCATACCCGTGCTCGCGCAGGCCCTGCCTGAACGCCTCGACGGATTGCGGAGAAGAAGCCGGAGTGCCTGGATGGAGAACGCCGATCCTGGGCACCTTATTCGCGGGTTGCGCGTGCGCCGGGAGCACCCCTGCGAGCAGCGTACCCACCGCGCCGCTGACGAATGCCCGACGGTCCATCATTGAATCACCGCATCTGCTCGCCGCAGCAGCGACGGCGGGAGTGGCAGGCCGAGTTCCTTCGCCGTCTTCAGGTTGATGACGAATTCGAACTTGGTGGGCTGCTCGACCGGCAGGTCACCCGGCTTCGCCCCCTTGAGAATCTTGTCTACGAATGTGGCGGAGCGCCGCCACCGATCGTCGAGGCTCGAACCGTATGCCATGAGTCCGCCGGCTTCCGGGAACGATCTTGGTCCATTGATCGACGGCAGTCGATTCTTCAGTGCCAGGCTCGCGATCTGGATCCGCTTGTCGAGCGTAAGCGTGGAGGAAACAACAATCAACGCCTGCGCGCGACCAGCTGTAAATGCCGTGAAGGCGGGGTCGATGTCGTCAGGGAGGGTTACTTCAACGGACTGGAGTTGGAGACGCAGCGAACGGGCGGCCTCCTCCGTCGTCTTGTACTCCAGCAACGCACCGCGGATGCCGGGGTCCCACATGATTGCCACTCGCGTGAGCCCGGGGACGACTTCCTTCAGCAATTCCAGCCTTTTGGCGTTTAGCTCGGGAGATAAGCCGGTCAGTCCGGTGATGTTCCCACCGGGGTGCGCCAAGGTCGCGACAAACCCCGTCGCGACGGGATCGGAAGCGGCGGTCATCACGATCGGAATCGTCTTCGTCTGTCGCCCAATCGCCGCAATTGCCTCGTCGACGGACGTCACGATCACGTCTACCTTCAGGCGCACCAGTTCGGCGAAAAGATCTGATAGTAATTCGGGCTTGGCGTCGCCGAAACGGCGCTCGACGAGAATGTTCTTTCCCTCGACATACTCGCGCTCACGCAGGCCGAGATTGAACGCGGCGGAGACTTGGGCGGCAGTAGCCGGCGTGCCTGTAAAAAGAACGCCTATCCGCGGGACCTTCGGTGCCGGTTGCGCACGTGCGAGGGAGGACGCACCTACGAGCAGCGTACCCGCCGCGGTGCCGACGAAAGTCCGACGGTCCATCGATGAACGACCCAATCAACGAATGTAAGTCGGATCATAGTATGTTCTCCGACGCCATTGATGCCTTCAACGGAGTACCCGGGGATACCCATTGCGCATATTAATCACATTGTTTACAATACTACTAATAATGTTATTTATGGTGCGACAGATATGAACTCAATCTCGGCAAATGATCTGAAGACCAAAGGCGTCAGCGCCATCGAGCAGGCGCTCGCGGATCAACCGGAGGCCACCGTCACAGTCCGGGGTCGAACAAAGTACGTCGTGATGAGCCGCGAGCAATATGCCCACCTGCGCGAATGTGAATTGGAAGCTGCGCTGGCCGAATCGAAAGCAGATCTGGACGCGGGTCGCTTCGTCAAGGAATCGGTCGAACAGCACATCAAACGCCTGGCCAAACTGGCGGCATGAATGGCGTGGCAGCTCGTATTCACCGAGCAATACAATCGGCGAGCGGCGCGCTTCCTGCAACTTCATCCGGAGGCTAGCAGTCAGTACGCCAAGACTCTCAAGCTGCTCGAGGCAAATCCCCATCACCCATCGTTGCGGCTGCATGCCTTGAAGGGAAAGCTATCGGGATTGCACAGCGTGTCAATCAATCTTGCCTACCGCATCACTCTCGAGATGCTCATTACGAAGTCTGAGATTGTGCCAATCAATGTCGGTGACCACGACCAAGTTTACTGACTGGCGTGGTCGCGATTCGTGAATGTGAGGATGGATCCAGCAATCATCAATGCCTCCGCACGTCCGGTCGTCAGGCCATCACTGAATCACCTCGTCCGCCCGCCGAAGCAGAGACGGCGGCAGCGTCAGCCCCAGCGCCTTCGCGGTCTTGAGGTTGATGACGAGTTCGAACTTGTTGGGCTGCTCGACCGGCAAGTCACCCGGTTTGGCCCCCTTGAGGATCTTGTCCACATACGTCGCGGCGCGCCGCCACAGCTCCGTGACGCTGGGTCCGTAGGCCATGAGACCGCCAGCGTCGGCAATTTCTCTTGGGCCAAACATCGATGGCATCCGATTCTTCAAGGCAAGGCTCGCGAGCTGGCTCCGGTTTGTGAACGCGAGAGAGGATGGAACAGCAATGAGCGCCTCAGCGTGGCCGGTCGTCGATGTCGCGAACGCGCGCTCGAAGTCGTCAGCGCGGCTCACTTCAAGTGATTGGAGCTGCAGTCGCAGCGCGCGGGCAGCGTTTTCCGTTTCCTTGTAGTCAAGCACGCCACCCCGATCGTCGGGATTCCACATGATTGCGACTCGCGAGAGCCCGGGGACAGCTTCCTTCAGCAGCTCCAACCTCTTGGCGTTGAGCTCCGGGGAAATGCCGGTAAGGCCGGTGACACTTCCGCCGGGGCGCGCCAAGCTCGCGATGAATCCAGTCCCGACCGGATCGGTGCTGTTGGCCATCACGATCGGGATCGTCTGCGTCTGTCGCTTGACTGCCGCAATGGCCACATCGGTGGACGTCACGATAATGTCAACCTTCAAGCGCACCAATTCAGCGGCGAACTCAGCTATCCGTTCGGTCTTGCCGTCACCAAAGCGGCGTTCCGCAACGATGTTCTTTCCTTCCACATAACCGAGATCCCGCAGGCCCAGGTTGAATGCCTCGACGAATCGCGACACTGCAGCCGGAGCACCTGGATTGAGCACTCCGATCCTGGGAATTTTCACTGCCGGTTGCGCGAAGGCCGTGAGCGGCGCGACGAGCGTGCCAAAGGTCAGCGCGATGATCAGCGCGAGCGCCGATTTCAGACAGTTGAGGCCAAGGCAAGATATCCGCATCAACAACTATCCGGTCTCAACATCGTCGAAGCGCTAATACGGATTCGCAATCGGCAATTCTTCGGCCGGGTACAGCGAAATGATCTTCGGTCCCGACGGCGTGAGAATGACCTCTTCCTCGATGCGCGCCGCAGAAATGCCGTCGCTCGCAGGGCAATAGGTCTCGACCGCGAACACCATGCCGACCTTGAGCTCGATCGGCTCCTTCAGCGAATTGAGGCGCGAGATCAGCGGCCGCTCGTGCAGACCCAGCCCGAGGCCGTGGCAGAAGTTGAGCCCGAACGCGTCCATCTCGCTCGCGAAGCCGATGTCCTTCGCCTTGGGCAGCGAGCGCGCGATCTTGTCCGAACTCACGCCGGGTTTCAGCAGATCGATGGTCCGGTCCATCCATTCGCGCGCCTTGCGGTACGCGGTGCGTTGCGACGGCGTCGCGCGGCCGACGTTGAATGTGCGGTAGTAGCACGTGCGGTAGCCCATGAACGACTGGATGATGTCGAAGAAGGCCTGGTCGCCTGGCCGAATCAGACGGTCGGTGAAGTTGTGCGGGTGCGGGCTGCAGCGCTCGCCCGAGATCGAATTGATCGCCTCGACGCAATCGGAGCCCATGCCGTACAGCCTGCCCGTGGCCAGCGCCACGATCTCACTCTCCTTGACTCCCGGCTTCAGCGCTTCCGCGATGTCCTGGTAGACGCCGTCGACCATCGCCGCCGCCATGTTTAGCAGCGTGAGCTCGTCGATGTTCTTCACTTCGCGCGCCTGCAACAGCGTCTGCTGGCCGTCGCGCACTTCGATGCCCAATTTCTGCAATTCGAACAGCATCGGCGGCTCGACCACGTCGAGGCCCAGCGGCATGTTGCCGACGCCTTCCGCATCGAGGATCGACTTGATTTCGCGCGCCGCATCGCGAAACAGCGTGATGTCGCTGCCGACGGCGCCGCGCAATCCCAGCAACCCCGCGCGGCAATGGTCGTGATGCAGCCACGGCGCGTGCAGGCGATGGTGTTTCGCCGCGGAGCCGAAGTCCCAGATGTACGGGTCGCCGTTGCCGGTCAACAGCGAGTAGCGGGTCAGCTTGTCGCGCGCCCACTCGCCGATGACGGTGCTGGTCGTGTAGCGGATGTTGTGCTGGTCGAAGCACAGCAACGCACCGAGCCCGGAGTTCGCCAGCGCGGCACGCGTTCGCGCGAGGCGATAGTCGTGCAGGCGGCGAAAATTGACGCGTTCCTCGAAGTCGACCTGGGTATGCCCGGGAGCCTGCAACGGTCGATCCCACTTGAAATGTGGATCGATGTCGTCGGGCCGGATGATCTTCGGTTCTTTGCGCTTCGTCTTCGCCATGGTCGGATTCCGGCTCCGTGAATCAGCGTTTGCCGAACGCTTTTTCGTAGTAGGTGAGATCGACGTATTTCATCGGGTCGTCGAGCTTCTTCGCCGGCTGGCCGTACTTGCTACGCAGGACGAGGACCGTACGGATCCCCTCCATGTCGAGCGCGACGTCGCGGGTCATTCCACCCTTGTCGGCGAGCAGAAGTTCGTAGGATCGCTTCGCCAGTGCAGGTGTCATGTCGCGGATATTGGCGACCAGCAGCGCCTCCACGATTTCACGGTTGGCGCGATCGTAGAGCCAGTCGGTGCCTGCCCGATAAGCGCGCAGAAATCCGATCAGGGCTGCCTCGTGTTCGCGCGCCCAGCTCCGCCGCGCCAACCCGACTGTCCCCTGGTAGGCGCCCAGCGACTGCCCGGTCGCCAGCTGGTTGAATCCGCGCTCGCGCGTCAGCAATTCGAACG
This sequence comes from uncultured beta proteobacterium, assembly GCA_963726915.1. Taxonomy (GTDB): domain Bacteria; phylum Pseudomonadota; class Gammaproteobacteria; order Burkholderiales; family Casimicrobiaceae; genus PALSA-1003. The sequence goes on along the minus strand of CAVSEA010000013.1, from coordinate 122,702 downwards.
GCGTGCGCAACAGCGTCGCATCCTGCTTGCCCGCGATGAGATCCCGGTAGCGGTTGGCGGTGCCACCGGCGCGCACGAAGCTGACGTCGGTGTCCATGAGTCCGTTGCGTGCGAGCAACTCTCGCACCATGAACGCGTAGCCCGTGGTCATCGCGTCGACCGATACCGTCTTGCCTTTGAGTTCGGCGAAACTCTTGACCCCGGGCGCCGCAACGATCGACGCGAAGCCGTCGTCGCCGCCCAGGAACGCGAACAGGTCTGGGTTGTCCGGTATCTTTGCTTCGCCCTGCCCCTCCTGGTAGGCGACGACGTTGTCCATGCCACCGAGCGCGATGTCGAAGCTGCCGTCAAGCAACTTGGTGATCAGGTACACCGACGTCGGAGTATAGGAGAGCTGCACGCTGACGCCGTTGGCCTCGAAGAAGCCCTGACGCTGCGCCGCCCAAACCGGCAGGTTCCAACCGCCGTCGAAGGCGATGACGCGCAATGGCGTCGGCAACGGAGGTGGGGTCTGCGCAGGAGCGCCGTTAGCGGCAAACAAACCCGCCAGCGCGAAAACGATCACGCCGAAACGCACGATGTTTCCTCCCGGAATTGTTGCCCCGCGCTTTGCCGGCGGGCTCAGGAGGGAATTAGATCACATTGGCGCGCACGGCGCGCTGCCGCGCGCTTGCGGTCAGGCGTGGGTCGGCGCGCGCGGTCGCACGTGCGGGCGGATTCGATCGGTCCGTCGTGGCGGATGCGTAACGACACCGGCAATGATGCACTCGACCAGGCTCGGTGCGACTCTGTCCAGGTCGTATGCCTGCCGGTCTATCACCCAGGCACGCATCAGTCCGCCCATGCACGCGTCGAGCAGCTGCGTCGCGAGCGTGGCGTCGGTATCGCCCGCCAGCTGTCCCAAGTCGATGCCACGGCGCACGAGTTTTTCGACCTGCAGCAGGCAATCGCAGCGCTCGCGATCACGGCGGCCGAACACCTCGCCCAATTCTCCGCACATCTCGGTCTTGTGAAGAATGATTTCGAACACCGCTTGCGCACGCGGATCGGTTGCCAAGTGGCGCAACGCGCCGACCATTAGATCGCGCAGGGTCCCGAGGGGATCGTCCGAACCCTCGCCGCTGGCGGCGGCCAGCATGGCGTCGAGCGGCAGAGTCGCGCGTTCGCACATCGCCGTGAACAGGGCGGCCTTGTCCTTGAAGTGCCAATACACGGCCCCCCGCGTCAGGCCGGCCGCGGTGGCGACTTCAGCCAGCGAGGTCCGCGTCACGCCGCGCTCGCGAAACACCCGTTCCGCCGCGTCGAGCAGCTGCTCGCGGGTCGTTGCGGCTTCCTCCTTGGTTCTGCGTGCCATGGACTCTCGTCACTCGCAATTTTTGCGTCGGGGCTTTACAAACATTCGTGATTGTATGTAACATTCGATCCAGATGCAAGTGATCCAGATCAAACTTTCGCCTTATTTCACGCCCGCAGTATCACCAGGAGTTGCTTCATGGCTGCCACGCGTTCCCCGAATCCGCTATTTGTTGCCTTGCTCCTTCCGCTGCTCCTGCTCGCCGCCTGCAGCAAGGGGCCGCCCCAGGGCGGCGGCTTCGCGATGCCGCCAGCACAGGTCACCACGCTGACCGTCGCCCCCAAGGATTTTCCGGCGGCGTTCGAGTATGTCGGCCAGACCCTGGGTTCCAAGGATGTCGAAGTTCGCGCCCGCGTCACCGGGATTATCGAGAAGCGGCTGTATCAGGAAGGCGCGCCGGTCAAGGCCGGGCAACCGCTGTTCAACATCGACCCCAAGCTCTATGCCGCGCAGGTGGCCGCGGCCAATGCCGACCTGACCCGCGCGGTCGCGCAGAAAGCGCAGGCCGACCGCGAACGCGCGCGCCTGGTGCCGCTGGCCGAACGCAAGGCGATCGGCCAGAAGGAAGCCGACGACGCCGCGTCGGCTGCCGAGCTGGCGGCCGCCAACGTGCAGGCGATGCAGGCCAAGCTCGATGAGCTGAAGCTGAATCTGGGCTACACCCGCGTCGTCGCGCCGATCTCCGGCCTTTCCAGCCGCGCGATGAAGTCCGAAGGCAGCCTCGCCTCCGCCAACGATACGCTGCTGACAGTGATTTCGCAGACCGATCCGATCTGGGTCGGCTTCAACGTGTCCGAGAACGACCAGCTGCGTTTCAGTCGCGCGGTCGCCGAAGGCGCGCTCACGCTGCCCAAGGACAACGCCTACGACGTCACCATCAAGCTGTCCGACGGGACGATTTTTCCACGCCGCGGCCGCATCAATTTCGCCGACACGCGCGTCAATCCGACGACGGGCACCTACGAGATGCGCGCCGAATTGCCCAACAGCGACCTGGCGCTGAAACCCGGTCAATTCGTCCGCGTGGTACTGCGCGGCGCCGTGCGCAAGAATGCAATCGTGCTGCCGCAAACTGCCGTGCTCGACGGCCCGCAAGGCAAGTTCGTCTATGTCGCGGGCAAGGACAAGGACGGCAAGGACGTCGCCATGCAGCGGCCCGTCGTCGTCGGCGACTGGGTCGAAGCCGACGGCCACAACCTGTGGCAGATCGAATCCGGACTCAAGCCCGGAGATACGGTCATCGTCGACGGCATCGCGAAGCTGATGCCCGGCGGCGCGATCGTCATTGCCAGCGGTGCGGGCGCAGCTGCGCCAAAAGCCGACGCGCCCAGCGCGCCAGCGCAGAAATAAGCGCGAGGAACCCCACTCATGTTTTCGCGCTTCTTCATCGACCGGCCGCTGTTCGCCGCGGTCATTTCGACCTTCCTCGTCATCGCCGGCCTCGCCGCGATGCGCGCCTTGCCCATCGCGCAGTACCCGGAGATCGCGCCTCCCGTGGTCACGGTGACGGCGGTCTATCCGGGCGCGTCCGCGCAAACGCTCGAACAGACAGTCGCCTCGCCGCTCGAGAACGCCATCAACGGCGTGCCGGGCATGATCTACATGAGTTCGTCGTCGTCGGCAGCAGGCACCGTACAGATCCAGGTGACCTTCGAGATCGGCACCAACGTCGATATCGCGGCAGTCAACGTCAACAACCGCGTCAAGCAGGTCGAACCGCGTTTGCCGGAAGAAGTGCGGCGCCAGGGCGTGTCGGTCGAACGCGGCAGCTCCGCCTTCCTGCAGGTGCTCGCGTTCTACGCTCCGGACGGACGCTACGACGACCTGTTCACGTCGAACTACGTCACGCTGAACGTGCTCGACAACCTGAAGCGCCTGCCCGGCACGACCAACGTGCAGATCTTCGGCGCGAAGGACTACGCGATGCGCATCTGGCTCAAGCCCGAGCGCCTCGCGCAACTCAAGCTGACGCCCAACGACGTCATCGCCGCGGTCAACGAGCAGAACGCGCAGTTCACGGCAGGCAAGGTCGGCCAGTCGCCGGTTGCGAAGAACCAGGACCTCGTCTACACGGTGACCACGCGCGGACGGCTGTCCGATCCGAAGCAGTTCGAGCAGATCATCGTGCGCGCGAATCCCGACGCGTCGACGGTGAGGCTCGCCGACGTCGCGCGCGTCGAACTGGGATCGAAGGACTACGAGTTCATGGGGCGCTTCAACGGCAAGCCCGCGACGCTGGTCGGTATCTTCCTCTCGCCGGGCGCCAACGCGCTCGAGGTCGCCAAGACGGTCGAGGTCGAGATGGCTGGCCTCTCGCAGCGCTTTCCGGAGGGTCTCACCTACGCCATTCCTTACGACACGACGCGGTTCGTCCGGGTCTCGATCGGCGAGGTGCTAAAGACGCTCGGCGAGGCGATGCTGCTGGTGTTCCTCGTCGTCTACCTGTTCCTGCAGAGCTGGCGCGCCGCGATCATTCCTTTCGCGGCGGTGCCGGTGTCGCTGATCGGAACCTTCGCCGGCGTCTACCTGCTCGGCTATTCGATCAACACGCTCACCCTGTTCGGCATGGTGCTGGCCATCGGCATCGTCGTCGACGACGCGATCGTCGTGCTCGAAAACGTCGAGCGCATCATGCGCGAGGAAGGCCTGACCGCGCGCGATGCCGCGATCAAGGCCATGCGCGAAGTAACGAGCCCGATCATCGCCATCGTGCTGACGCTGACCGCGGTATTCGTGCCGATCGCATTCCTGGGCGGACTGACCGGCGAGCTGTACCGCCAATTCGCGGTGACCATCTCGATCTCGGTGGTGATTTCCGGACTGGTCGCGCTGACGCTGTCGCCTGCGCTGTGCGCGCTGATGTTGAAGCCGCACGAGCCGCCGAACCGATTCTTCGCGGCGTTCAATCGCTGGTTCGAACGCGTGACCGCGCACTACACCGATGGCGTCGTATGGATGTTGCGGCGCGGCACCCTGGGGGCCGTGCTGTTCCTGGGAATGGTCGCCCTGACGATCGGACTGTGGCGCATCACGCCGGGCAGCCTGGTACCCGACGAGGACCAGGGTTTCTACATCGCCGCCGTCATCCTGCCCGACGGCGCGACGCTCGAGCGCACCTTCAAGGTTGTCAATCAGGTCGAGGCCGCGATCCGCTCGAACCCCAACAACCAGGACATCATCGCGTTCACCGGATTCGATTTCATCGGCGGCGGTTTTCGCAACAACGCGGCAACGATTTTCGTCACGCAGAAACCGTGGGACGAGCGCACCGTGACCGCAGCGCAACTGGTCGGCGAATTGTTCGGCAAGACGGCTGGCATCAAGGAAGCGCTGGTGCTCGCGTTCAATCCGCCGCCCATCTTCGGCCTGGGTACCGCGGGCGGCTTCGAGTTCTATGTGCAGAATCGCGGCGACGGCGGCGCCAAGCGCCTGTACGACGTTTCGCAGGCGTTTCTCGCGAAAACGCATGGCGATCCTGCCCTTGCCTATACCCAGACGCTGTGGCGCGCGACCGTGCCGCAGCTCGCTATCGACGTCGACCGGGAAAAGGCGAAAGCCCTCGGCGTGCCCATCTCGGACATCTATGCTGCGCTGTCGGCCACGCTCGGCAACTACTACGTCAACGACTTCAACAAGTACGGCCGCGCGTGGCAGGTGCTGATGTCGGCTGAACCCGACGCCCGTCGCCGTCCCGACGACATCGGCGCGGTCTACGTGCGCTCGGCCAAGGGCGAGATGATTCCGTTGTCCTCGCTCGCGACGGTTCGCTATTCGTCCGGACCCGACACGCTCGAACGCTTCAACAACCTGCCGTCGGTGAAGATCTTCGGGGCGGGAGCGCCCGGGGTGAGTTCAGGCCAGGCCATCGCGCGCATCGAGGAGATCGCCAAGGAGACGCTGCCGGCGGATTTCAGCTTCGACTGGGGCGGCACGTCGTACCAGGAAAAGAAATCCAGCGGATCGTCCACCTATGCGCTGGGCCTCGCCGTGGTGATGGTGTTCCTGATCCTGGCCGCGCAATACGAAAAGCTGTCGTTGCCGTTGTCGGTGCTGCTGGCGCTACCCTTCGGCACCTTCGGCGCGCTCGCGGCGATCTGGATACGGGGCCTCACCAACGACGTCTATTTCCAGATCGGCCTGGTAACGCTACTCGGCCTGGCCGCGAAAAATGCGATCCTGATCGTCGAGTTCGCGGTGATCAAGCATCACGAAGGACTCTCCGCGTCGGGCGCCGCGATCGAGGCGGCGCGGCTGCGCTTCCGGCCGATCCTGATGACCTCGCTGGCGTTCATTTTCGGCGTGCTGCCGCTGGCGATCTCGACCGGCGCGGGCGCAGGCGCGCGCCATTCGACCGGCACCGGCGTCATGGGCGGCATGGTCGCAGCGACCTTCCTCGCGGTGTTTTTCGTCCCGTTGTTCTACAAGATCGTGGTCGAGCGCAAGCTCTCCGAGCCGCGCAGCCACGACGAACTGCTGGACGAGATCAAGCACCTGCGCGTCGTCTCGCATCATTTGCCGCAAACGCCCGGGCATCCCCCGATTGCCAGGCGTGGAGAAGATCATGCGTAAATTCCTCGTAGCTGTCGCGCTCGCGGTCGGCCTTGCCGCGTGCACCACCACGCCCACCGCACCGCCGGTGCTCGATCTGCCGCCAGCCACCGCCGTCGATCCGTCGCTCGAACAGTGGTGGACCGCGTTCGGCGACCCGGTATTGAACGGGCTGATCGACGAGGCGCTTGCGCACAACCTCGACCTCGCCGCGGCCATCGCGCGCGTCGACCAGGCCCGCGCGCTGTACAAGGCCGCGGAATTCACGCAGCTTCCCCAGCTCAACGTCAGCGCCGGTGCCACTCGATCTCGCCAGAGCCTGGTCACCAGCAATGTCTTTCCCGCGGGTACGCCGGCGATCAGCAACGATTTCAGCGCGAGCCTCAATGCCTCGTACGAGCTCGATCTTTGGGGCAAGTACCGTAACCTGACCTCTGCTGCGCAGAATAACCTGCTGGCGACGGAGTACGCCCGCGAAACCGTCCGTACCGCAGTCGCCGCCGAGGTTGCGCGCGCCTATTTCCGGTTGCTCGCGTCGGACGCGCAGTTGTCGCAGCTGAACGACACGCTCACGTCGCGCACCGAGACCGTCGAGTTGCAGAAGGATCGCTATCAGGCCGGCGTGATCGGCGACTTCGACCTCGTGACCGCCGAGGCCGAGCGCGCGGCGGTGGCCTCCGATATCGCGGTGGCGGTGCGCCTCGTCGCCGAGAACGAAGCGGCACTCGCTGCGCTGCTCGGACGCTCGCCGCGCGAAGTATTTTCGCCGCAATTCGCGCGCGATGCGCGCATGACCTGGCTCGTTGCGGTGCCGACGCTGCCACCCGGACTGCCGTCGCAGATGCTCGAGCGCCGGCCCGACATCCGCGATGCCGAAAAGCTGCTCGCGGCGGCGAACCTGCGCATCGACGTCGCGCGCGCCAACTATTTTCCCGCGATCAGCCTGACCGGCGGCTACGGTTCCGAGGCGGCGCTGCTGAAGAACCTGTTCACGGGCCCGGCGGCGATCTGGAGTATCGGTGCGGGATTGCTGCAGCCGCTGATCGGACTGACGCTGGTCAAGGCTGACGTCGAACTCAAGACCGCGCAGCGCGACGAAGTGGTGGTGAACTATCGTCAGACGGTGCAGGCAGCGTTCAAGGACACGCACGACGCGCTGGTCGCCAACCAGACGACGCGCGACGCGCTGGCTGCTCAATCCGAGCGCAGGGCCAAGCTGCAACGCGCGCTCGATCTTGCCAACGATCGCTACAAGTCCGGCTACTCTCCGTATCTCGAAGTGCTCGATGCGCAACGCCAGCTGCTGCAGGCGCAGACGCTGCAGATCATCGCCGCGCGCGACGTGCGGCTGGCGGTGGTCGATCTGGCCAAGGCGCTTGGCGGCGGCTGGGACTACAAGACCGAGATTGCGGGGCCGTAGTATTCATTAGGGTCCCTTGACTGGCGACCACCCGCCGACAGGATCGAACCGCTGCATCGCGCTCGCCTTCTTCGCCGTATCGGGCCCCAGGTCGGACTGATAGACCTTTCCATCCTGGTTGACGATGAAGCTCATGATGCCGGAGTTGCCGTACTTCGCCGGATACGCGACTACGGCAAAGCCTCCGATGCCCCTTCCGCGCAGAACGTAGTCGAACGCACCAGATTCGGCGTTCTTCCCCTGCCCCTTGAGCATCCGGTATTGGTAGCCGTGATAGGGCGTCGGGCCTTGGTCGCTCTTTCGGTAGCCTTCGGCCGCCGCGCGCGCGATCAAAGGACCGAGCGGGCTCTGCGCTTCGCCCACCTTCGTCGGCCAGTAAAGACCGTCGTGTCTGCCCGGTGCGCTCTCGAACTTCTGTGCGTAGGTGAAAACGCCGTCGCCGTTGCGATCCCGGGACGCATACTCGCGCTCCGCGTCGACTATCGCCTGCAGCACCTTGATCGTGTCGAGTTCGTTCGCGCCGATCCGTCGGGCGAGGAGCTCCTTCCCCCCGCCGCCGTATCGAAGCGCCACCGCTCGCCGCTCCTGATGATCGGGAACGCGAAGGGGAACCCGTCTTCGCCGATCGTCAGCGTCGCCTTGTCGCCGTCCCGCGCGATGACGTGCTTCGCTTCGTACTCCGCGACAAAGCGCTCGGCCGCCGCTCGATCGGCGGTGGCGTCGCCCGACGATATCCATTCGCCCGCATTGCCGAGAACAGCGAGGACGGCGGTGCGGTCGCGGTTCTTGACCGCCTGCACGAGCGCGCTCGTCGCGTCCTCGGGTGAATCGAACGTCTTCTGCGACGCGGCGGCTGCGCACGATTCCGTCGCAACGAACGCGCCGACAAAAAGACTGGTGAGCACACATGTCCATTTGCGCGCCGCGTTCCAGCGGATGGCTCCTATCGTCATATCCATGGCTTTCCTTGCCTCGGTCCGTACATCAGCGTCGGCCGCCGCCGCGACCGCCACCACCCATGCGTCCGCCGCCAAAATTTCCCGCACCGCGCGCCGCTCCCATGCTCGAGGAACCGCGGCTACTGTAATCGCGGGTCCGTGCGCCGCTGTTAGTGTCGAACGCCGTCGGGCTGTGCTGGATCGACTGGCGACCCGCATCGGCGCGGCCGCGAAACGCGTCGCGCGAAGCCGCATCGGCCGCGGGTCCGCGCCCGTACTGCTGCGCGACGCGCTGGTCGCGGTACGGCACGCCGCCGCGATGGTTGACGTTGTGCCTCCAGTTGTTGTCGCCGGAAATATTCGTACGATTAAAGTTGTTGTACTTGTAATGGTCGACGTGGACACCACCGGTTCCCCAGTCGAAGTCGCCCCAAAGCGCCCCGCCGATGATGATGCCCGCTAGGAAGGCACCCCCCGGGTAGTGGTAGCCCGGCGGGTACCAGTAATACGGCGGGTAGGACGGATATGCCCACGTGCCGTATACGATCGATGGGTCGTATGTCGGGACGTAGACGACCTCGGGATCCGCAGGCTCGATCTTGATGATGCTGACGTTGTTTTCGGTGACGACGATGACCTTTTGCTCCTTGGAATCCTTGAGCGTCCCTTCCGCAAGAGCCTTCGCCCGCAGCGCCTGCACCGTCGCCATCACGTCCTTCGGCTGAGCGAGAAAAGCATCGCCAAGCTTCTGCGTCCAGTCGAGCTTCTGGCTCATCATCTGCAGCAACTGTGGGAAAACCGTCAGAGACTTCACCGCTGGGTCCCAGGATTGACTCTGCAGCGCGTTCTCGAGGGCCGTGCTCTTGAGGCCGGGATTGGCGGCGATCCAGCGATCGGCGTAGACAACTTCGATCGGATACGTCGAAGCGATCAGCACCTGCGCAAGCAGTGCATCCGGGTAGAGGGCGATCGGCGCGACGAGTTGGTCGAGCTCGGCTTGCGAGAACGTCTTCGTTTCGGCGGACGGTGCTGGCGCGGGAGGCGGCTGCGCCGGCGCAGCTGTGACTTGCGGGGTGCCTGGCGCTGCTGGCGGCGCAGTCGTGAACTGAGCGCAGGAGACCATGAGCCCGGTTGCCGCAACAACGAGAATGCGTACGATAGTCATCGCCATCTCTCCAATGGCGGCCGCGGATGTCTTCGCGGCATCGGTGATCCGCAGGAGCTGTTCACAATCGCGGAAGCTTAGACGCATCGCTTGGGGGAACCTACTGCAATTGCGGCTTGCGCAGGAAATCGTGGCGATCCGCCGAGTGTACCCGCACCTGCATGACCTCGCTGTCGCGGACCAGCGTGAGCGGCACGTCGACGCCGGCTGCGCCGACGCCCCAGGTCTTGCGCAGCAGGTCGGCAAGTCCGGACGCGCGTTCGCCGCCGACTTCGAGCACCACGTCGCCCAAGCGCACGCCCGCAATCTCCGCCGGCGCGCCGCGCGCCAGTCCCCCGACGACCAGTCGCCCATCGGCCTCCGCCGTGTACATGCCGAGCCATGGCCGCGCAGACCGCGCGCTGCGCCCGAACTTGAGCAGGTCCTCGAGTATCGGCTCGAGCAGATCGATCGGCACGAACATGTTGCCCTGCACGGTGTTGCCGTCGAGCGCTTCCTGCACGAACAGCGAACCGATGCCGAGCAAGCGTCCGTCATCGCCGATCAGCGCGGCACCGCCCCACTGCGGATGCGCAGGCGACGTGAACAGCGCCTCGTCGAGCAGGTATTCCCAATAGCCGGCAAATTCGCGTTTGGCGAATACGTTGGCCACGAGCGCATGGGTGCGGCCGCCGTGGCCGATCACGTACACGTCCGCGCCGACCGTGGTGGACGCCGCAGAACCGCGCTCAAGTGGCGACGCATTGATACGCCCCAACGGTTGCACCAGGCCGAATCCGGTGGCGAAATCGTAGGCCAACGCATGACCGGCAACGACCGTGCCGTCACTCGCGGTGAGCCAGATCGTTTCGGCTTCGGTGATGACGTAGCCGATGGTCAGGATCAGTCCGTCGTCCCGAATCACCACGCCATTGCCCACGCGCTCGGTACCGAGAATCGAGGCGGTAAAAGCGTCTTCCGGAATTTCCGCGCGGATCAGGACCACTGAACGCAGCACCGCATCGAGATCGAAGCGGACCCGGTCAGGCTGCGGCTGCAGGTCGCGGGGAAAGGACCACTCGGTCGTGTCGGCCATGCTCGTTCAGTCCCGGATACCGGCGACAGACCACGACTTCCCAGGCGGTACGGCTGCCCCGCGGCGAGCGGTAGTCTGTCCCCAATGACAAATGCATGACCATTCTGGCACAGAACCGATCCGCGTGCAGTCCTGCGGCGCCACCGGCCACCGCACGTCCGCTATCATTGAGTCAGGCGCCCACCTTGGCGCCGCGCCGAAAAGTCCATGACCACCGACCTAACTTCCCTGATCAGCCACTACGGCCTGGCGATCGTCTTTGTCAACGTGCTGGTGGAGCAGCTCGGGCTGCCAATTCCTGCGATTCCGACTCTCGTCGTCGCCGGGGCGCTCGGTGCCGCCGGGCAACTGTCGCTGCCGCTGGTATTCGTCGTCGCACTTGTGGCGTGTCTGATCGCCGATGGAACGTGGTATGTCATCGGACGCATCTACGGCAACGGCGTCATGAAGACCCTGTGCCGCATTTCGCTGACGCCAGATTCATGCGTCAGCGAAACGCAGGCGCGTTTCGAGCGTTGGGGCGTGAACGCATTGATGGTCGCGAAATTCGTGCCCGGCCTGTCGCTGATCGCCCCGCCGTTGGCGGGTGCAACGCGCATCGGCGTGCCGACGTTTCTGCTGTTCAACGGCATCGGTGCGATGTTGTGGGTCGCTGCGGGCATCGGCGGTGGCGCGCTGTTCGGCAAGCAGGTCGAGTACGTGCTGGCGAAGATCCAGGACTACGGAACCATCGCCGCCGTCGTCATCGGCATCCTTCTTGCCGCTTATATCGCCTACAAATGGTGGGAACGTCACCGTTTCTACGCCGCGCTGCGCATGGCACGCATCAGCGTCGACGACCTCTATCGGATGATCGAAGGTGGCGAGCAGCCGGTTGTCGTCGACGTGCGCTCGCACATCGGGCGCAGCATGCAGCCGCAGCGCATTCCCGGCGCCTTGCTCGTGCCCCTCGACGCAGTCGAAGCGCACGTCAAGGACCTGCCGCGGGACCGGGACATCATCCTGTATTGCACCTGTCCCAACGAATCCTCCGCGGCAAACGCGGCGAAGCTGCTCATGAATCACGGCTTCACCCGCGTGCGGCCGCTTCATGGGGGGCTCGATGCGTGGATCGAAGCGGGCTATGCAGTCGACGCGCTGGTTGACCTCAAGCAAGCGCAAACAGCGTCGAATACCGAGAGCATGCAGGTCTGACTCCCGCCATGGCAGGAATAAACAAAGGTCGCATCCTCGCCGAAGCGCTGCCGTACATCCGCGCGTACCACGGCAAGACGCTGGTCGTGCGTTTCGGCGGCAAGGCGATGACCGACCCGACACTCAAGGCAGGCTTCGCGCGCGACGTGGCCCTGCTGCGCTCGGTCGGCATGAAGCCCATCGTCGTCCATGGCGGCGGCTGGCGCGTCGACGAACTGATGCAGCAGATGGGCATCGAAAGCCGACGGCATCATGGCGCGCGCGTGACCGATGAGCGCACGCTCACGGTGGTCGAGATGGCGCTGGGCGAACTCAACCAGGAACTGGCGGGACTGATCAACAAGCACGGCGGGCGCGCGGTCGGGCTCAACGGCCAGGACGGCCGCTTCATCCACGCGCGCCGTCGGACGCTCGACGCCGATCCGACCGACCTGGGCTTCGTCGGCGAGGTCGAGAGCATCGACACCGGGCTGATCGACCTGTTGCTATCGCGCGAATTCGTTCCCGTCATCATGCCGATCGGCGTCGGCGCCGACGGCACCGCGTATCACATCAACTCCGACCACCTCGCCGGCAGCCTCGCCCGCGAACTCAAAGCAGAAAAGCTGATCCTGATGACCAACATCGCCGGCGTGCACGGGCGCGACGGCAAGCTCGTCTACATCATCACCGCGAGCGAGGCCGAGACACTGCTGCGCGACGGCGTCGTGCAGGGCGGCATGGTGCCGCGGGTGAGCGCTGCGCTGGACGCGGTGCGCCAAGGCGTGCGCTCGGTGCACATCATCGACGGCGGCGTGCCGAGCGCGCTGCTGCTCGAAGTGCTGACGGCGTCGGGAGTCGGCACCGCGGTCCGCTCCGACGCGGGCCCGCATTTTCTGGAAGACAGCCGCGCGTACCTGCTCGCGGAATGACCGTCGTCTTCGGTGCTGACTTGGACTCGAGCCCGGTCCGTGCAGCGCTCATCGACGATGCGCCGCGCAGTATCCCACCGCGCCCGAAATGCAGCGGGCTCAGGGCGGCCGAAGCCGCCCCGGTGTCCGTCCGACGATTCGCCCTTATTGACTGCTGAACAGATCCTGCGGGACGCCTGCCTTATTGAAAACGTAGTCGCGCGAGTTCTCCAGGTCGTGACGCAGCTTGTCCACGTCGACGTCGAGCAACTGTCCCTGCCACTTGCGGATCTTACCGGCAACGATCACGGTCTCGACGTTGGTGCGGTCCATCAGCGATACGACTGCTCCCGGCACCTGGTTGAGCGGCGCCACGTTGATCGCCGTGGCATCGAGGATGATGATGTCGGCTTCCTTGCCCGGTGTGAGCGAACCGACCTTGCGGTCGAGCCGCAACGCCTTGGCACCGTTCATCGTGGCGTAGCGCAGCACGTCCCGCGTTGTGAGCGGGGCCGGCAGACTGGCCGGAGGCGTCGGCCACGGATTCGCTGCTGCTGCCGGTGGAAGCCCCCAATTATTTGATCTGGCAAGTTCGAGGGAGTCCGGTGGAGCCTCCTGATTGAGGATCATCTGGTTCACGAGCGCGCGCTGCAGATTCATGCAGGAGCGCATTTGGGTGAAGAAGTCCGCCGTCATCGTGCATTCCACGTCCACGGAGAGCGACGGCTCCATGCCCAGGCTCTGCACCTTGAGGATCGGCGGCATGCCGTGGCGCATGTTCATCTCGATCGGGAAGGCGATCGAGACCTGCGCGCCGACGTCCTTGACCCTCTGCCACGCGGTGTCCGACATGCCGGTCACGTGGATGAACAGGTTATCGGCTCCCATCCCGATGGCGCCGTTGCCGCCCGTTCCAGCGGCGAGCGCGTCGAAAATCGGGCGGATGCCGAAGGGCGAGAGGATGTGCGCCGCAATCTGGAGACCGAGCCGCCGCCCGATCTTCCAGGACTTGTCGGTCGTCGCATCCCCAAGATAGACCTCGCCGCCCATGATCATGTGGACGAGCCCGTTGCTCGAGAGGTTGCCCGCAGAGAACCACGTGTTGTAGATGCGATCCGCGTCTTGTGGATATTGGTTCTTCGGAACGCCAGCGCCAAAATTACCTGCGCTCTCGAAATAGCCGAAGGCGGCGCGACGCTCCGTATCGATTAGCGCCTGGATGGCAGCGTCCGAGTGCGCCGGCGAGTGACTGATCTGCGAGACGTCGTGCACCGTGGTGACGCCGGCGTCGAGCTGGCTGAGCCCACCGAACAGCTCGCTGATGTAGACGTCCTGCGGCCGGTACACCGGGGCAAATTTGTTCAGGATGTATTGGTAGTAAGCCGTGCTCCCGCTTGGCGTGCCCGAGCCATCCGTTATTAGGACGCCGTCAGCGAGGAAGCTGCGCAGCGCCGTCTCAAACTGGTGGTGATGCGTATCGATGAAGCCGGGCATGACGATGCGGCCGGTGGCGTCAATCTGCGTGGCGCCGGCCACCGGCAGATTCTTCCCGACCGCGATGATATTCCTGCCCTCGACCAGCACGTCCCCCTTGCCAAAGTCGCCTACGCTCGGGTCCATCGACATCACGGAACCGCCGCGGATGATGTAGCGCCGGCCCGGCTTGCCGCTATCGCTGGGCGGGTCATCCTTGGCCTTCGCCGCGGCGGCAGGCGTGCTTAGGAAATTCGCTCCCGCCGCGGCGATAGCGGTCGCCGTTGAAACCTTGAGGAAGTCGCGCCGCGAACCATGTACTGCGCCGATATGGTCTTGCGGTTTTCCTTCATCGCAAAGTTTGCACATGTCCGTCCTCCTTGGGTAGTGAGGTGACGTGACCGCGTCACGTGCCGCGGTCCTTCAGAGTGCGTCCGCAGGGACGCACGATGATCGCGCTTGAGTTTGGAGCGGGCCGGTCCCCAGCCCGTCTGTAGGGGACTAGGTCAACTCCGATGAAGAGAATAGGCACGCCGGACTCCTCATGGCTTCTGCTACTTCCGGTCCCGGGTCAGAAAGGCTAGGACGGTCATTTTTTCTTGGGGTCCGCACTGCGCTTCTTCGCGTCTTGCCTGCCAAGCTCCTCGTTTGTCAGCTTGACCTTTTTCACTTTTTCCGTCTTGACCTTTTCCTTCTTCACTTTTTCCTTCTTGACCTTTTCCTTCTTCACGACCGGCCCCGCCAATGCCAGCTTCGCCAGTCGTTTAGCCTGCTTGGCTGCGTTATCAAGAAGTTTCCTGGTTTTTTGGTGCTGCCGTCTGGCTTTGAGCATTGAAGAGTGACTCATTTTGACCTCCGATGGCTGAAGGATTGAATTCGACTTAACTCGATCCGACCCATACTACGCCTCGCCAGGGTCAAACGACCATATTGCCGCTTGTTGCCCGCCATTGCCGGTCACATCGAATCTCGGTCAGTACACGTTATCCGGCCCACCCTAGGTGGCTGAGAAAGTCTCGCGTGCGCTCGGTCAGCGGCGCGTCGAATATCTGCGCCGGGGGCCCCTGTTCGACGATGCGGCCCGCGTCGAACACCGCCACCCAGTCGCCGACGCGCCGCGCGAACGTCATCTCGTGCGTGACGACGACCATGGTCATGCCCTCGTCGGCCAGCGTCTTCATCACGCTAAGCACTTCACCGATGGTTTCCGGATCGAGCGCGGAAGTCGGCTCGTCGAACAGCATGACGTCCGGTTCCATCGCCAGCGCTCGGGCGATAGCGACGCGCTGTTGCTGGCCGCCGGACAGCGCCGATGGGTAATTGGCGGCCTTGTCGGCGAGGCCCACTTTGGCGAGCATCGCGGTGGCGCGCCGCGTCGACTCGGCCAGGTCCTTGCGCAACACCGTGCGCGGTCCTTCTGCCACGTTTTCCAGCGCGGTAAGGTGCGGAAACAGCTCGAAGCTCTGGAACACCATGCCCATGCGCGTGCGCACTCCGCGCAGCGAGCGTTCGTCGCGCGGCAGCGTCGCGCCTTCGAATTCGATGTCGCCGCCGTCGATGGTCTCGAGGCCGTTGGTGCAGCGGAGCAGCGTCGACTTGCCCGAGCCCGACGGACCGATCAGGCACACGACTTCTCCGGCGTGGACGTCGAGATCGACACCGCTCAACGCCTGAAAAGCTCCATAGCGCTTGATCACGCCGCGATAGCGAATGATCTTTGCGCCGGACGCCATGGCGCGAAGTACCTGAGGTGTCGTTTCAGTCATTCGGTCACCGCGAAGCGCCGTTGCATCCAGTCGACCAGCTTGGCCTGGGGATAGCCCAGAAGCCAGTAGATCGCGGCCATCGCCGTCAGCATCTCGAGCACGCGGTAAGTCTGCGAGCGAATCTGCGTCGCCACGTACGCCAATTCACTCACCGCGATCACCGACACCAGCGAGGTATCCTTGAACAGCGACACCCAGGTGCTCGCAAGCACCGGCAGGACGCGACGCAACGCCTGCGGCACGAGCACGCGGCGCAATGCCTGCGTCCGGCTCATCCCCAGCGCCATTGCCGCTTCGGTCTGTCCGCGTCGCAGCGAGTTGATGCCGGCGCGAAAGGTCTCGGCGTTGTACGCGGTGACATTGAGCGCAAGCGCGGCCAACCCGGTCGCCAATGGCGAGAGTCCAAGCCCGGTCGAGATCGGCAACACGTAGAACGCCCAGAACACCACGAGGATCAGCGGCAGGTTGCGGAACAGTTCTACATACGCAGTCGCCACCGCCCGCACCGGCGTCCACGCGTACATCCGCAATGCCGCCACGATCAGCCCGCACGGCACCGCAATGGCCATCGTCGCGACCGTGAGCAGGATGGTCGTGCCCGTCGCGGCAAGCAGTTCCTGCCGATGCTGCCAGACCACGCTCCAGTCAAAATTCATCAACGACCCCACGCTTGCGGCTGTCGCCGCTGCGCTGCCCCCGGAGGGGGCGCAATTCGCGCTCGGGGCGGCCCGTCGCGCTCATGACCGGCCCAGGTGCGCGACGCGGCGGTAGAACATGTCGACGCCGCGAGTGACCGGAAACAGGATCACGAAATACACCAGCATCGCGAAGGTGTAGACCTCGATCGGCTGGAAGCTCTGGCCCGCCAGGGTTTCGGATTGCCGCATCAGCTCGGGCACGGCGATCACGGACGCGATCGCCGTATCCTTGATGGTGATCGAAAGCAGCGAGCCGAACGCAGGCAACATGCGCACGATCGCCTGCGGCAGCACGATCCGACGCACGATCTGCGCGCGCGACATGCCGAGCGCGAGCGACGCGCGCGTCTGTCCGGGACGCACCGACTCGATTCCTGCGCGGACGATCTCGGCCACGTATGCAGCCAGGTGCACGGTCAGGCCGATCAGTGCCGCGAAGAACGGCGGCATGGTCAGCCCGGTAACGATCGGCAACGCGAAAAACGTCCAGATCAGGACCACCAGCACCGGGATCGCGCGCATCGAGTCGATGTAGAGCACGACGATCGGGCGCAACCAGCGCGGGCCGTACAGGCGCAGCAGCGCGACGACAAAGCCCGCCGCGATGCTGGTCATTCCCGACACCACCGAGAGCACCAGCGTGATGCCGATGCCCGACGCGAGGAAGCGCCAGTGATCGGTGATGACGGAAAAGTCGAAGTCCATGCGGTCACAGGTTACCGGCGAACTGCCTGCAACCGCCGGCAAGACAATTTACTTCATCGTATCGACGACCCTCGCCTCATCCGCCTTCAGCTTTGCTTCGAGCTCCTTCTCGACCGCGCGCGCCCAGTTGATGAACACCGTCTGATTCTTGTCGACCGCCATGCCGACCGGCGCCGCTTTCTCGGTGCTGTTCTGGCAGTTCGCGTCCTTCGGCAAGACCGCGAGTTGCTTGAGCTTGCGTCCCATCGCCACCCACGGCACGCGATTGATCGGAACCGCGTCCGCACGGTTCGCCAGCACCTCTTCGACGGGCGCTGTGCCCGAACCCGGAACGCCGCGCAATTGCGCCTTCGGAAAGCGCTCCTTGACCCAGCCCTCTTCGCCGCCGCCGGTGTAATAGGCGATGGTGACTTCGGGCCTGTTCAAATCGTCGACCGATTTCGCCGCGGCGAACTTCGGATTGGTTGCCAGGCCGAACATGCACACGCTGGTATTCGAGTAGATGATGAAATCGACGACCTTCAGGCGGTCTGCCGTTTCCGCGAGCGGCGTCACCGAGATGTCGATCTGGTTCGACGCCAGCACCGGAACCTTGGTCTCGTGGCTGACCGGCACCGCTTCGAGTTTGACGTTCAGGCGCTTGGCGTATTCGTTGGCCAGCACCCACGCCGGACCGCTCCAGGCTTCGCCCGAACCGGACGTATTCTCGACCAGCCAAGGCGCGTTGGCCAGCACGCCGACGCGCAGCACACCTGCCTTCTTGATGGCGTCGATACGCGGGCTGGCGCCGGGAGCGGGAACCGCAACGTCGGCGTAGGTCGTAACCGCAAAGGCGAGCGCGGCAAAGGCAATGCCGCAGCGAACAACGGATTTCATGGACACTCCTCCCAATGGGCGTCGAATATGACGCGGGTCCGTAGGGTCGAACGCGACGGACTAGCGGCAAGTGTAATGTAAATGCCGCCAGCCGGTCTGCCCGTGGCGTGGCAGAATCGAGGGCCAACAGTCAGGCGCGGACGCCCACGTGGATCGACAACTGCATCGCGCGAGATCGGGGGCGGTGCTCGACCGACGCACGCTGATTCAGTGCGTCGTGCTGTCGATGCTGCTGCACCTGTGGATCGTCGTGCTGTTCGGCACCGCAACCTATAGCGGAGCACGGCGCGACCGCGACTTCGGCGATGTGCTCGACGTCACCCTGCGCGCACTGACCGGTGAGCCTGGACCAGGCTTCAGACTCGCACCCGGAGCCGATACCGTATCGCCCGGAACCGCACTGCTGCCGCGCGCGCGAGGCGTTGCACCAGCGCTTCGAGGCGACCCGGTGCGTCCACCCGATGTCCTTTCGCCGCAGGCGCCGACGGAACCGAGCGTGCGCGACAGCGTGCCCCCTGCACCGCAGGAAGCGCCGCCCGCGACCGCACCCCCACCAATGGCGCCACCTGCTACGGAGCCGCTGCCGCGCTTGAATCTCGACGCGCCGGAGGTGGTCGACAAGCCATATGTCCCGGCTTCGCCACCGCCCATCGAGCGCGAGCCCGCACCTGCCGCAGAGTCGAAAGTCCTCGATGCTCCGCCACCACCGCCAGTGGAAACGAAGCCACAGGACAAGCTTGCGCCGCCGCCGGTAGAACGCGTGGTGCCACCCACGATCGAACGCGAGATCGCTCCGCCACCCGAGGCTAAACCACGCGTGGTGCCGATCACGCCCGCGACACCTGTGGAATCCGCTCCGGCGCCCAAGATCGAAGCAGAGCCCGCGCCCCCTGTCGCGCCACCGCCACGTATCGCACCACCGGAACCGGTCGTGCGACCTGAGCCCGTGGCGCCGAGCGCACCGAGGGAGCTTGCCCCGCCTGCCGCACCCGCGGCCGAACCCGCCGCGGCGCCCGCGCCGCGCAATGTTCCAAGCGAGGCCGCGCCGCGTCCGGCGGACGCGTCGCACCGGAACGGGCACCCGACCTGCGACCACCCGCGCGAACGGACGCCGCACCCGCGGAATCGCCGCCGCGTCTGCGCTTCGGCGCACCCGAACCCGACGACGACATATTCAAGCCGCGGCGCGACGTGGTCACGCCAGCCACCGAGCCGGGCGGGGCGCCCCGAATCGATCTCGACGAAGCCAAGAAGCGCGCGGCGCGCGCCGTCGTGCGTGAAGGTTCGGGTTCACGCGGATTGCTGCCGATCGTTCCGCCGCCGCCAGAGCGCGAATCGAAGGAAGCGCGCGCACTGGAAAAGGCGGCCAAGCCCGATTGCCGAACCGCATATGCGGACATGGGCTTGCTCGCCTCCGTACCGTTGGTCGCAAGTGCGATCGGCGACGGCGGCTGCCGGTGGTAGCAGTCTTCACCCATCACGCGAGAACCCGTATGCGAATGCTTGTCGTGCTCCTCATTGCGCTCACAAATGGCGGCGGTGTGTTTGCGCAGGCCCCGCCTTCCGCTGCGGAGACTACTGCGTATACGGGACTGCTGGCCGCAGCGGCGCGCGGAGACGTGGCCGACATCGCGCGTCTGGTCGCGAGCGGCAAGCCGGTCGATGTCCGCGACAGCTACGGCCGCACGCCACTGCACGTCGCTGCCTTCGGCGGCAAGCACGACGCGATGCGGGCGCTGGTCAAGGCGGGCGCCAATCCGAACGCGCTCGAGCACGATCGCTACGATATCGTGACCATCGCCGCAGTCGCCAACGATCTGCCGACGCTGAAAGTCGCGCTCGACATCGGCTGCAGCGCTGCAAACATCACCAGCCGCTACGACGGCACCGCGCTGATCGCCTCGGCGCACCTCGGACACGTCGACATCGTGCGCGAACTCATCCGCGCGCGGGCTCCGCTCGATCACGTCAACAACCTGGGTTGGACCGCGCTGATCGAGTCGATCGTGCTCGGCGACGGCGGTCCACGGCACACGGCCACGCTCAAATTGCTGGTCGACGCCGGCGCCACTGTGAACCTACCCGACCGCAGCGGTACGACACCCCTTGCGCTCGCGCGTAGCCGTGGCTACAAGGAGATGGTCGTCATACTCGAAAAAGCAGGCGCACGCTGACCGAAGGCGCCCGTCGGCCGGGTCCGGGGTTGCCGGACGACGTCTTCAACGCGCCGATCACCCTGATGGCTTTGCCTTCAACGGTACGGTGAATGCGAACATCGAGCCTTTGCCCAGCTCGCTCTCGACCCAGATCCTGCCCCCATGGAGTTCGATGAACTTGCGCGAGATGGCCAGGCCGAGTCCGGTGCCTTCCACTTTCTTCGATGACGCCCCGACCTGCCGGAACTCTTCGAACACGGTGGCCTGATCCTCGGGCGCAATGCCCACTCCGTTGTCGGCCACGGAGATCTCGGCGCTGCTGTCGACCATTCGGGCGCGCACGTCGATGCGTCCGCCCTCAGGGGTGAATTTCAACGCGTTGGACAGCAGATTCAGCAGAACCTGCTTCACCTTGCGTTCGTCGGCGTGGATGTTTCCGAGCCGCTCGTCGACCGTACGCTCGAACGTGATCTCACGCCGGTGCGCGCGTTCCCGCAACAGCGTCATCGTGTTGTCGATGGCGGTCGGCAGCTCGAAGTCGCTCAGGTTCAACTCCATCCGTCCGGCCTCGATCTTCGACAGATCGAGGATGTCGTTGATGAGCGCCAGCAGGTGCCTTCCCGAATCAAGGATGTCGGCCAGGTACTCCGCCTGCTTGTCGTTGACCTCGCCGAACATCTTCTCCGCCAGGACTTCCGAGAAGCCGATGATGGCGTTGAGCGGCGTGCGCAATTCGTGCGACATGTTGGCCAGGAACTCGCTCTTGTGCTGGCTCGCCACTTCAAGCTGCCGGCTCTTGTCCTCGATCTCCCGGAACAGGCGCGCATTCTGAATGGCCAAGGCCGACTGCGTCGCGAACGTCTTGAGCAGGTCGATAACCTGCGGCGAAAATTCGCCCGCGGAGTTCCGATACACGACAAGACCGCCGAGCAAATGATCCTCGCGCAACAGCGGTATGGTCAGGAGCGCCCGATGCCCGGTTCGAATGAGAATCTTTCGCACTCGGCTCTGGTAAGCGCGATCGTCGAGGATGTCGATAATCTGCACCGGCTCGCCGGTCACGGCCATCCGCCCCAGCGCACCCTCGCCTTTCCGGATGGGCACCGCCCGTAGTGCGGTAGTCAGTTCATCGCGCAACCGGTACGAAGTGTGCAGATAGAATTCCTCGCGCGCCTGGTCGTATTCGTAGATCGAACCGCCGTCCATGCCGGCGAGCTGCGTGGCGCGCGAGACGATGGTGCTCAACACGGTGGCCAGGTCGAGTGTCGAGCTGACCGCGTGGCCGACTTCGCCGAGCGCCTTGAGTTCTCCGACCGATTGCGTCAGTTGCGTAGTCCGCGCCTGCAGTTCCTTGAACAGTCGCACGTTCTCGATCGCAATTGCCGCCTGGTCAGCGAAGGTCTTGACCAGCGCGACCTGGCTTTCGCTGAATGCCCGTATTTCCATGCGCCAGAGCTGGATCGCCCCGATCGCGCGATCCTCGCGCATCAGCGGCACCGCAAGCGCGGTGTGATGTCCGATTCGCCTCTGTAGTTCGCGACCGACCGGGAACTCTTCCTCCGATGCCTTGGCAAGGTCCTCTATCTGAAACGGGGCCGCGTCACTGATGGCACGGCCGGCAACGGACCCACGGTTCAAGGGCATGAGTTCGTCTTCTTGCAGGGTTCCGGTGTTGCCAAAGGCGGCCGCGCATCGAAGGGTATCCGCATCAACCAACACGATGGTGGCCTGTGCCGCATCGCAAAGCTTTAATGCGCGCTCGGCGACGACATTGAACATGGGCTTCACGTCGTCCGGCGAACTGGAAATCACCCGCAGGATTTCGCTGATCGCCGCTTGCTGCTCGAGCGCCTCGGTCAGGTCCGCGTTGCGGGATTCCAACTCCTTGAACAGGCGCACGTTCTCGATCGCGATCACCGCCTGGTCGGCGAATGATCTGCAGCAGCGAGACTTGTGTCTCCGGAAACGATCCTGGCTCGGGCCGGCCGACAGTGATCGCTCCGATCGGACTTGCCCCGTGTACCAACGGAACGGCGAGAATGCTGCGAAAACCCCCGGCCAGCGCCGTCTTGCCTTTTGCGCGAAATCAGGGTCCTCGATGATGTCCGGGAATCATTACGATTCTGCACGGTCAGCAAGGCACGTGAGGCGGTCGTCTCGCGGCTAGGCGGCCTGGGGAAGAGCTGGCGCACCGCATGGCTCGCCTTCGGTGTTCACTGTCGCGATTGCCATCAGATGCAATCAATTCACCGTCGAACGTGATAAGCGTTACCGAGCTGGCGCCGCATAGCTTGAGGGCGTGCGCGACGATCGTATCGAAGACCGGTTGCACATCCGTCTGCGACTGGCTGATTGCGCTCAGGATGTCGCTGGTCGCCGTCTGTTGTTCCAGTGCCTCGGTCAAGTCCGCGTTGCGCGACTGCAGCTCTGTGAACAGGCGCACGTTCTCGATCGCGATCACCGCCTGGTCGGCGAAAGTCTTTAGCAGTGCGACCTGATCGTCGGCGAACGACCCGGATTCGAGCCGCCCGACGACGATGGTACCAATCGCAGTACCGTCGCGCATCAGCGGGACGCCAAGTACGCTGTGGAAACCCCCCGAAAGCGTCTGAGCACTGATCCGGTACTCACGATCCTCAGTCACGTTCGGGATTGCAACGACGGTCCGTGTCAGGACCGTGCGCCCTGCACACGTATCGCGACCGGGTGGTCTTGGAAAAGCCGCCTGTATGGCAGCAAGATATTCCGGATCAACCTTCGTGTTGGCGACCGCGGAAAGATGAATCATTTCGCCGTCGTACGTAAAAACGTTTGCCAAGTTGGCGCGGCAAAGGTTCAGAGCGGCGGCCGCGATAGCCTCGAAAACGGGTTGTGCGTCTATCTGCGACCGGCTGATCACGCGCAGGATGTCGCTGGTCGCGGTCTGCTGATCGAGCGCCTCGGTCAGGTCCGAGTTACGCTCTGCCAGCTCCGTGAACAGGCGGACGTTCTCGATCGCGATGACCGCCTGGTCGGCGAAGGTCTGGAGCAATGAGACCTGCTCGTCCGGGAATGGTCCGGACGCGGGTCGGCCAACGGCGATACCGCCGATCGGCCTACCCTCCCGCAACAGCGGCACTGCAAGGACGCTGCGGAAGCCGCCGGAAACCGAGTGACCTCCTATCGCATATTCGGAGTCCTCCATGACGTCCGGCACCGCGACAATGGTGCCTGTCAGGATGGCGCGGAGGACCGCAGTTTCACGGCTGGGTGGCCTCGGAAAGAACTCTTGCAGGGCCTCGATGTACTTGGGGTTCGGATTCGCGACCGCGGCTACCCTTACAAGCTTGCCATCGAACGTAAATACATTTGCCGAGACAGCGCCACAAAGCTTCATTGCCGCCGCCACGATGGTGTCGAATACCGGTTGTACGTCCGTCTGCGACTGGCTGATCACGCGCAGGATGTCGCTCGTTGCGGTCTGCTGTTCCAGCGCCTCGGTCAAGTCCGCGTTGCGCGACTGGAGTTCTGTGAACAGGCGTACATTCTCGATCGCGATGACTGCCTGGTCGGCGAAGGTCTTGAGAAGCTCGACCTGCATGTCAAGGAACGGTCCTGGCTCCGCCCGCCCCAACGTGATTCCGCCGATCGCTTTTCCGTCGCGTATCAGCGGAACCGCCAAGACGCTTCGAAAGCCACCGGAAAGAGAGTGGGCACCGATGACGTATTCGCGATCTTCGAGTACGTCCGGGATTGCAACCATGCTCTGCGTCTGGATGGCCCGGGTGATCGCAGTATCCCGGCTGGGTGGCCGCGGAAATCTTTGGCGTATCGCCTCAGCCGTTCCCGAATCTTTCTGCACGATAGCGGCCAAATGAATCAATTCGCCGTCGAACGTAAAGACCAGCGCCGAGTGAGCCCCACACAATCCCACCGCCGCCGCCGCAATTGTGTCAAACACGGGCTGCACGTCGGACTGCGACTGGCTGATGACGCGCAGGATCTCGCTGGTCGCGGTCTGTTGATCGAGCGCCTCGGTCAGGTCCGAGTTACGCTCTGCCAGCTCCGTGAACAGGCGGACGTTCTCGATCGCGATGACCGCCTGGTCGGCGAAAGTCTGCAGCAATGCAACCTGCGCGTCGGGAAGCGAACCGGGTTCGGCGCGGCCGACTGCAATGGCGCCGATCGGATTTCCCTCGCGCAACAGAGGGACGGCAAGCACGCTGCGGAAGCCCGCAGAAGCCGCGGTAACTCCGATCCCGTATTCCGTATCTTCCAGCACGTCCGGAACGGCGATGATCTTGCCAGTCAGCACGGCGCGGCTTGCCGCGTTGTCGCGTCCGATTGGCCTCGGATAGCTGCGGCGAACGGAATCGGCACCCCCTGGAATCACGTTCACCAGCGCCGCCAGATGGACCTGCTTGCCATCGAATGAGAAGACATTCGCCGACGTGGCATTGCACAGCTTCAGTGCGGCCGCGGCGATTGTGTCGAATACCGGTTGCGTGTCGGTCGGCGACTGGCTAATGACTCGAAGGATCTTGCTGGTCGCGGTCTGCTGCTCTAGCGATTCGGTGAGTTCGCTGTTGCGCGCCTGCAGCTCCGTGAACAGGCGCACGTTCTCGATCGCGATGATTGCCTGGTCGGCGAAGGTCTTCAGCAGTTCGACCTGCGAATCGGTGTACAGGCCCGGCGCCGTCCGGCCGACAAAAATCGACCCGATTACCGTTCCGTCACGGACGATCGGCACGCCGAGACCGGCGCGGTAGCGGGCCGCGAGCGCGAAGTCCTTGATCGCATAGCTTGGATCGGCGAGCACGTCCGCCATATGAACCACGGTCGAGCCTCGAATCGTGCGCGCAGTGACGGTTTCGGAGTTGATGTCCATCGGGTACAGGCCACGGACGATCTTCACCCCTTCCGGGACGACGCCATCGATCGCCGCCAACTCGATCAACCCGCCATCGAACCTGGAAACCACCGCGACCTCGGCATTGCAAAGCCTTCCTGCCCGCTGCGCGAGCAAATCGAACACCGGCAGCGTGTCGTTTGGCGAACTGGCGATCACCCGCAGGACCTCGCCGGTCGCGGTCTTCTGCTCGAGCGCCTCGGTCAGATCCGCATTGCGCGCCTCCAGCGCCGTGAACAGGCGCACGTTCTCGATCGCGATGACCGCCTGGTCGGCGAATGTCCTGAGCAACTCGACTTGGCTTTCGGGAAACGGTCTTGCGACGCCCCGAAAAACGGAGATCGCCCCAATGGGCCGGCCTGCGCGCAGCATCGGGACCGCCAGAACGCTTCGATAGTTCGCCTTGTCCGCGGCGTCCAGGTAAACGTACTCTGGGTCGTCGCGCACGTCCGGGATGTGGACGATGCTGCGTTCCAGGACGGCTCGCTGGGTGGCGCCACCGCGGCTTGGATTACAGGGATACGCCTTGTGGAACGCCGCGGCGCCCTGCCGGCTGACGTTCTCAAACGCCGCGATGTGGATGAGTTGGCCATCAAACCTGTACACAACACTGAACATGGCCTCGCAAAGGCGCAGTGCATTGGCCGCGATCGTATCGAAAACCGGCTGCGCGTCGGCCCGCGCACTGCTGATGACGCGAAGGATTTCGCTCGTCGCAGCCTGCTGCTCGAGCGCTTCCTCGAGGCGTTGCGCGACCGAAGATTTCGCGCGAGGCTTCTGCGCCGGTTTGCGCGCGGCCGGCCGCTTTGCCGCGGCCTTGGTCTTTACCGGTTTTTTGGCCCGAGCCATCGCCTCCCCCAGCCATCCGCCGCCGATTCGTGCCCAGGCGACTGGCGACAGAGTACGCGAAGACGCCCTCGCCTGACTACCCGCTCGCGAAGTTCGCTGCAGTGCGGCGCACGACGCTGCGGCAACGCTGACTGTCAGCCGCCCCTGCGCCGCGTCTCGAGGGCGTCTAGTTTTTCGTCGGACAGATAGCCGTAGCGATTGATCCAGAGCGGCAGCCCGGTCTCGGCGGCGAGATCGAAGCGCGCCATAACATCCGATACCGGTCCGTAGGAATGCACAAACGCTCGTGTCGGGACAGCGCCGGCCAGACGTGCCGCGTCGTTCAACTTCGCTAGCTGCACGCGTCGGCCCACCGGGTGCGGCTCATGCGGCTCGGGATAGCGCAGCGCAGGCCCACGCGGGTCCATGGTATCGGTGAATCCGAAGAGATGGGCGATCGCCGCCGTCAGGGCATCGTGTTCGACCGCGCCGCCGGTCTCGTCGAGCAGGTCGCGCGCCCAGTAGCGCGCCAGCATCGGCCAATGCATCGTGTACAACTTCACGCCGATCGCATCGACCACGCCGTCGAGGGTTTCGATCGGAAAGCCGGAAATGCGATGCAGCGGCGGCGGGAAGACCTGCGCTTCCAGTCGGCGACGCGGCCCGGCCACGGTATCGAGCGCGGTCCGGCACGAACGCAGCAGCGCAAGCGCAGACCGGCGCTTCGCGTCGAACAGGGGCGTCAGCACCCCCGCATCCGCGATCAGCGCGTTCCAATCTGCGTTCAGCAGCGCCTCCAGCGTCGCAGGCACGCCACGTACCGCGCTCGGTTGGCTGCTCGCTTCAGTTGCCGCGACCACGCACTCACGTCGCGAGCAAGCAGTACCGGATCGTGACCACCACGCGCCACTTCCGCGAGCGCGGCGGGATTGAAATCGAACAGCGCGCTTCTGAAATCGTACGGCGGATATTCCGGCCAATCGAGCCGGAATCCGGCCGCGCGCGGATAGCGCGTCGCCAGTTCGACCAGCAGCGTCGCAACATAGGAAACGACGTGCGGACTGGCGAGGCTGGCATTGCGATCGACTCGTTGCGCATGCGGCCGGCCATCGGGACCCAGGCACGCATCGTCCGCGAGCGCGTTCGAGAATTGCACGCGATACCCGGGCGGACTGGCCGCCATGACCTGCAGATACACGGCCATGTCGCGTGCGCTCGCCGCATCGAGCAGCCGGTCGAGCCAGCCGCCTTCGGCGCGAGTCATCGCATCGGCAGGCGACGGCTGGTAGCGCAGCCCGCGATAGCGCGCTGCGTCGTGCTCAAACGACGGTGCGGTACGCACCCACAACTCACGCCGTCCCCATAGCGCACGATCGAGGGGACGCACCTTGCCCGCGTCACCGTCGGCTGGCGGCTCGCGCCCGCCCTCGCCGTCGGCGCACATGGCCATGACGTAGGGACTCGTCGCCACTGCGGTCGCGCCGATCCGCTGCAGGCGATCGAGCACGGCATCGACGCCTTCGTGCTGGAACCACTCCGGCATGACCGTGACGCCAAGCGGCTCGATCGGATTCTTTCGATTCGTCATTGCGTCGTCATCGCGGTTTGAATCGACTTGCGTACGCGATTAGACTAGCACGCTCGCGCTTCGCGCCCGAAAGGAAGTCCGTGCGATCCGTCTTCAACCGTTGTTCCATCGCGTGCTGCGCAACTGCGCTGCTGTTCGCTGCAATTTTCGCCTCGCCGACCGAGGCTCAGGATGTCTTTCCATCGCGCCCGGTCAAGCTGATCGTGCCGGTCGCGGCCGGTGGCGGCATCGATACTGCATTTCGTACCATCGGTCCGTTCTGGTCGGAACTGCTTGGGCAACCGATCGTGATCGAGAACAAACCGGGTGGCGGACAGATCGTGGGCAGCGATCTGGTCGCGAAATCGAAGCCCGACGGTTACACGCTGCTCGGTGCCGGCGTGCCCATCGCTTTCAACACCGCGCTGGGTCGCAAGCTCCCGTACGACGCGCTCAAGGATTTCACGCCGATCTCCGAAGTCGTGAGCCAGCCGCTGCTGATCGTCGTGAATCCGACCGTGCCGCTCAAATCGATGGCGGAACTGGTCGCCTACGCGAAAAAGCAGTCGGCGCCGCTGCAATACACGACGGGCGGCATCGGCAGCTACGGTCACCTGTGGTGGGAAATGTTTCGGCAGAAGCAGGGCTTCGACGGCCAGCACGTGGCGTACAACGGCATCGCGCCGGCGCTCAAGGATACCGTTGGCGGCCAGGTGCCGCTGCTGATCGACGCCATCGTTCCCACCGGCGCGCAGATCAAGGCGGGCGCGGTGCGCGGCATCGCCATCGTCAACGCATCGCGCTCGAAAATGTTGCCGGACCTCGCCACGCTCACCGAGCAGGGCTATCCCGGACTCGATGCGGCCCCGTTCTACGGCGTGCTCGGGCCGGCGAATCTCGATCCCGTCGCGCTGCAGAAGCTGTCGTCGACGCTGACGCAGGCGCTGGCGTTGCCGGCGCTACGCGAAAAGTTGCAGGAGCAGGGATTCGACATCGTCGCCAGCACTCCCGACGCCTATGCCAGGCTCATCCGCTCCGAGATCGAGCGCTGGAGCAAGGTGGTGAAAGACTCCGGCATCGTCGTCGACTGATCGCGCCGACGCGTGACTCACGGTCGCTGAATGCCTCTGGTCGCCAATCGAACGCGATAAATCGACGTCGAGGCCGCGATGTACAGCTGGTCGCGCGCGGCGCCGCCGAAAGTCACGTTGCCGATTTTCTCCGGCACGTGGATCTTGCCGAGCAGCGTGCCGTCGGGATGGTAGACCTGAACGCTGTCGAGCGAGCTGGTGTAGATCCAGCCCTGATGATCGAGGCGAAAGCCGTCGGCAAGCCCGGGAGATACCACCGCGAATACGCGTCCGTTGGCCAGGGCATGACCGTCGCGCACATCACGCACTTCGCGCACGTCAAACACCCAGATGCAATGATTGCCCGAGCCGTCCTCGCGCAGCGCGGCCGACGTGTCGGACACGTAAAGCAGCGACTCGTCCGGTGAAAACGCCAGACCGTTCGGCTCCTCGACCAGGTCGGTGAGCTTGCTCAGCGCTCGCGTGCGCGGATCGAAGCGGAACACGAAACAATCGCCCAGTTCCGATTCCCCCGGATAGCCTTCCTCCGGAATGACAATGCCGTACGGCGGATCGGTGAACCAGATCGTCCCATCCGACTTGACGACGATGTCGTTGGGCGAGTTGAAGCGCTTGCCCTCGTAGCGATCGACCAGGACTTCGGGCGGCCCGTCGTCGCGCGTCCGGTAGACGGCGCGCATGCCGTGCGAGCAGTGCAGGAGGCTGCCGTCGTGATCGCGCGTGTGGCCGTTGGTGAATTCCACGCGTTCGCGCCAGACGCTCATGCCATCACGCGCGCTCCAGCGCAGGATGCGATTGTTGGGGATGTCGCTCCACAGCAGGCTGTCGTCCTCGTGCATCCACACCGGCCCTTCGCTCCAGCGCGCGCCGGTGCATAGTCGCTCCAGCGACGTCACGCCGGCGACAACCGGCTCCAGCCGCCGATCGAAGATCTCGATGACCGTCGCGATTTCAGTGATCTTCGGCACCGTTGCTCTCAATGCCCGCCCGTCAGTGCCCGATTTGCAGCGCCTCGAGGAAGCGCGAAACCATGTTGTAAGCCGCCACCGTTGCCACGAGCTCGACCAGCGCACGCGTATCGAAGTGCGCGCGCAATGGCTCGAACAAGGCGTCCGGCACCTGCACGTCCCGGGTCATGGCGTCGGTGAGCGCGAACACCGCGCGCTCGCGCGCCGTGAACGCCTCCCCGGGGCTGTCGTCGCGCAGCGCAGCGAGCTTCACCTCAGATACGCCGACCTTGCGTGCCACCGGTGTGTGTGCCGCGAATTCGAAGGGTGCGCGGTTCAACACCGCGACGCGAAGGATCACCATCTCGCGCAGATCCGGCGGCAGCGAACTGCGATTGCGGACGGCAGTGAGCATCTTCTCCCAGCCTTCCGCAAGCGGCGCGCTGTTGAGCAGCACCTGATAGAGCAGCGAGATGTCGCCGCGTTGTGCCTTGATCGACGCCTCGATCGCCGCGAGTTCGGCGCGCGTGCCGGGCACGACCGGCGGAACGCGGGTGGCCACGCTCATTCTCCCTTGATCTTCTTGTCCTTGATGATCTTGCCCCATTTCGCGGTGTCGGTTCTGACCAGCACGAGCAGCTCGTCGCTGCTGCCGGGCATGGGCTCGGCGCCCGAATCGAGCAGCCGCGAGCGATAGGGTTCGGTTGTCAGGACCCTGCGCACCGCCTTGTTCAGTTCATCGACGCGTGCCGGCGGCGTTTTCGCGGGAGCGAACAGCGCGTACCAGTTGTTCGATTCCACCCCATGGATTCCCTGCTCGTCGAGCGTCGGCACGTCGGGCAGCAACGGATGGCGCTTCGGTGCCGCGATCGCCAGCGCCTTCAGCTTGCCGCCGCGCACGAAGCCGATCAGTCCCGGGATGTCACCGAAAAAACCGACGACCTGGTTGCCCATCACGTCGGTGAGCGCCGGCGCGGCGCCCTTGTAGGGCACGTGCAGCAGATTGGCCTTGGTCGAATCGGCCATAAGTTCCATCGCCAGGTGCGGCATGCTGCCGATGCCGGACGAGGCGATCGCCATTCCGTCGGCTTTTTGCTTTGACATCGCCACGAGTTCGGCGGCGCTACGCGCGGGATTCGCTGGGTTGACCACCAGCACCTCGGAATTGTTCACCACGAGCGTCACCGGAACAAAATCGCGCTGCATGTCATAGGTCAGGTTGTCGTACAGCGCCGGGTTCATGACCGCAGCACCCGCGCTGGTCAGCCACAGCGTATTGCCGTCGGGCGGCGCCTTGGCGACGACCTGCGCGGCGATGCCGCCGTTCGCTCCCGGGCGATTGTCGACGACGACGGTCTGGTTCAATTCCTTCGACAGCCCGTCGGCCAGCACGCGAGCGACGAAATCCACCGGGCCGCCCGGCGGAAAGGAGATGACGATCTTCATGCTGCCGGATTGCGCGTTCGCGGGCGCGGCACCCAACAAGCACACCGCGGCAAATGCGAGCAATAGTTTGTTCAAGTCCATTCCTCCTCGTGGTCGGCCGCAGCATACCGCGGTTGCCGTTGACGCGCGACGGCCGCACCTGCGTGCGGGTCAGTCGCACCGCACGGTCATGCCGCCATCGACGACCAGTTCGGCGCCGGTGATGAACCGGGCTTCGTCCGACGCGAGAAACAGCGCGGCGTTGGCGGTATCCATGCCGTCGCCCATGAAACCCAGCGGAATGCGCGCCTGGCGCTGCCGCAGCAACGCGTCGACGTCGCCGCCAGCGCGCTGCTTTGCCAGCCGGGCTTCCACCATCGGCGTGTGCAGTTGCCCCGGCACGACCGAGTTGGCGCGAACGCCCCTGTCCGCGTATTGCACCGCGATGCTGCGCGTCATCTGGATCACGCCGGCCTTGGTCGCCGCGTACGCGACCTGCGCCGCCCCGGTCCAGCGCAGTCCCGACGTCGATGCGATGTTGACGATGGCGCCGGCGTGCTGCGCCTCCATCAGCGGCAACACGTGCTTGCAGCCCAGAAACGCGCTTTTCAGGTTGTGCGCGACCTGCGCATCGAATGCTTCTTCGGTCATCTCGACCGGGCCGCCGGGCGCGGAACCACCGACATTGTTGACCAGGATGTCCACTCTGTCCCAGCGCGCGCGGCACGCTGCCACCATCGCCGCGATCGAGGCGCTTGCGGTCGCGTCGCAGACGTGCGCCGCGATCGTGCCGCCGATCTCGCGCACGCGCGCCAGCGTCTCTTCGAGATGGCTCGGGTCCCGATCGACCGCCCACACGCGGGCCCCCTCCTCCGCGAAGCGAAACGCGATCGCGCGGCCGTTGCCCCATCCTGGACCGACCGATCCCGCGCCGATCACGATCGCCACCTTGTCCTGCAGCCGTCCGCTCATCGTTGTCTAAGCCTTTGCGTCGTCGTTCGTCGCGGTGAGTGCAACTGGAAATCGGAAGAGCCGTTGCGGATTGTCCACCAGCAGCGCGCGCCGTGCCGCGTCGCTGGGCGCAATCTGCGCGAGGATGTCGACCAGCAGTCCGTCATCCGGGACATGGTTGTGATTCGGGTGGGGCCAGTCCGTCCCCCACAGGACGCGATCGCCGCGGGTCTCGACCAGCGCTCGTGCCAACGCCACGGCATCGGCGTACGGCGGTCCCTGCCGCGAACAGCGGTCGGCGCCGCTGACCTTGACCCAGATGTGATCGTGCTCCAGCAACGCGCGCAGCGTGCGAAACGCGGGCTGCTCAGGCCCGAGGGAGGCATCGATGCGCGCCATGTGATCGATGACCACCGGCGTCGCGGAATGCGTCAGCAACGGCGCGATCGCTTCGATCAACGACGGATCGAAATGCAGATGCAGTTGCCAGCCCAGCGCGGCAAGCCGCCGCGTGAACGCGATCACGTCCGCAGGCGGCGGGCTACCCGCAAGATGCTTCATGTAGCTGAACCGGACACCGCGAAAGCCTTGTGCGTGCAGCCGGTGCAATTCGGCATCGCTGATGGTCAGGGGAACCAGTGCGATGCCGCAATAGCGCCCCTGCTTCGCCGCGATGGCGTCGGCGACGACGCGATGGTCGAAGCCGTGACAACCCGATTGCACGATCACGCAGCGTTCGATGCCGAGCAGCGCGTGCAACGCGAACAGCTGCTCCTTGGGCGCATCGGCGGGGGTGAAAGTGCGCTCGGCCGCGAACGGAAAAATGTGCGCCGGCCCGAACACGTGGCAATGCGCGTCGCTGGCGCCTGCCGGCAAGCGCAGGCGCGGCCGCGACGGTGCCGGATGAAAACCGGCTTGCAGAAGGTCGGTCATCGGCATGACTATAATCGCATCGTGCAAAAGTGCGACGTCTTGATCGCCGGCGCCGGTCCGACCGGCCTGGTCCTCGCGCTGTGGCTCACCCGGGCCGGCGTGCGCGTGCGCATCGTCGACAAAGCCGCGCAGCCGGGCACGACCTCGCGCGCGCTGGGCGTGCAGGCGCGCACGCTGGAGTTCTATCGACAGCTCGGCATCGCCGACCAGGTGGTCGAGCGCGGTCTGAAATTCACCGCTGCGAATCTATGGGTGAAGGGCCGCCAGGTCGGCCACGTGCGCTTCGGCGACATGGGCGTGGGCTTGAGCCGCTACCCCTACATGCTGATCTTTCCGCAGGACGAGCACGAGCGCTTCTTGATCGAACGGCTGAAGGAACTCGGCGTCGAGGTCGAACGCCCGACCGAGCTCGTCGGTTTCGACGATCACGGCGACCGCATCCTCGCGCAACTCAAGCGCGCCGATGGCAGCTCCGAGTCGTGCGAAGCTGCTTATCTTGCCGGCTGCGACGGCGCGCGCTCCATCGTGCGCGAGAAGCTCGGCACCGGATTCCCGGGCGGCACCTACGCGCACATGTTCTACGTCGCCGACGCGGAAGCCACCGGGCCGGTGATGAATCACGAGTTGCATGTTGCGCTCGACGACGCCGGATTCCTCGCGGTATTTCCGATGAAAGGCGATCGCCGGGGGCGCTTCATCGGCACGGTCCGCGACGATGCGGCTCCCGCGTCGCGCGCGCTCGACTGGTCGGACGTAGGCACGCAGGTCATCGAGCGACTGGGCGTCACCGTCGAGCGCATCAACTGGTTTTCGACCTACCACGTGCACCACCGGGTGGCGGCGCATTTCCGCACCGGCCGCGCGTTCCTGCTCGGTGATGCCGCGCACATCCACAGCCCGGTCGGTGCGCAGGGCATGAATACCGGGCTGGGTGACGCGGTCAATCTCGCCTGGAAGCTCGCGGCGGTAGTGCAGGGCTGCGCCGCACCGCGGCTGCTCGATACTTACGAGCCCGAGCGCATCGCCTTTGCGAACCGACTGGTCGCGACGACCGATCGCGCGTTCCAGTTGGTGACGAGCGACACGCCGCGGGCGCGCTGGGTGCGCACGCAAGTCGTGCCGCGGGTCATGCCGGCGCTGTTCTCGCTGGCGTCGATGCGTCGTTTCATGTTCCGAACGATTTCGCAGACTGCGATCGAGTATCGCGCCAGCGCGCTGAGCAGCGGCACGACCGGCACCGTGCACGCCGGCGATCGGCTGCCGTGGGTCAGGCTGGGTACCGGCGACGACGCAGACGACAATTTCGCGGCACTTGCTGCGCTCGACTGGCAGGTGCACGTCTATGGCGCGCCGGCGCCCGCGTTGGCGGACCTGTGCAAAGCGCGTGGCATCGCGCTGCATGAATTCGGCTGGCGCGAACAGATGCACGCCGCCGGCCTGGCGCAGGACGCCGCGTATCTGCTGCGGCCCGACGGGTACATCGGATGCGCGGGCCGCGGTGTCGACACCGATGCAATGGAGCGCTATCTCGACCTTTGGGCGGCGCGCCCCCGCCCACGGCACTGAACCGGCCTCGTCGCCAGTCCTACACCAGGTCGCGGTCCTCCTACGTCGCGACGCGCCGTTGGACGATAGCCGCGAAAGGCCGGATCACTCATTCTTGGGTCACGCGTTGCGGCCGTGTTGGACCGGTGGTCGCACGCAGCGTCATTTTCTGCCTCGACTCAAGGAGACATCCATGGAGAAATACATGCAATCGAATTCCAATGTTGCCCGCAATGCCCGCCATTGGCTGGGAATCGTCGCTGCCGCGACGGTCGTGGGCATCAGTGCGCCCGCGGTCGCGCAACAGGACCAGAACGTTCTCGTCACTGCCGCGCAATCGACGTTCTCGGATTTCCAGCGCGACCCCGACATGACCTGGTTTCGTGCCAACGTCGGCAAGGCCCGCGCGGTCCTGATCGCTCCGGAAATCGTCAAGGCTGGCTGGATCTTCGGCGGTTCGGGCGGTCGCGCGGTGCTGTATTCGCGCGATGGCCAGGGAAGATGGGCGGGTCCGGCGTTCTACAACATTGGAGCCGCGAGCGTCGGCTTCCAGGCGGGTTTGTCCGTATCGCAGACCATTACGCTGGTCATGACCGAAAAAGGCCTGAATTCGCTGCTGGCGAATTCGGTGAAGCTGGGCGCTGATGCCAGCATCGCCGCCGGCCCGGTCGGTGCAGGCGCCAACAGCGACATCACAACGGACTTCGTCGCATTCAGCCGCTCGAAAGGCTTGTACGGCGGCCTGAATCTCGAGGGTTCGGTGATCAGTCCGGCCAACGACTGGAACAACGCATACTACGGAAAGAACGTGCTCCCGCCGGATATCCTGGTGCGAGGTGACGCGCGCAATCCGCAGGGCGAACAATTGGCCGCCGACATCAAAAGCGCTGCGACGCTACGCTAGGTTTTCCGAACACCGCAAGTCAGTAGCGAAGGCAACGGCCCCGAGGGGCCGTTGCTTTTTTTTTGAGTCGAACTTCGTGCGGCATGCGGCCGGAAAACCCGGCGCCGCTTTGACAGCACGACGCCGAATCGACGATAATGCCAGCCCTTTGGCGAGCTAGCTCAGCTGGTTAGAGCAGAGGAATCATAATCCTTTGGTCGGGGGTTCGAGTCCCTCGCTCGCTACCAATTTCTGCATGTCCGACCCTGAGACATGCGTTACCGCATCCGCATTGCGGGGCGCAGCCGAGCGCGCCGGCGCCGCAACCGTCTCCTTCCGCATCAGTGACGAGATGAACTGGGTCGAAGTCGCCTGGACCATGATGATCGCGGCGAGCCTGATGCTCGGCGTCGTCCATCTATTCGTGTGGCGGAAGCAACGATCGCAATACGCGCACCTGCTGTTCTTCGTGCTCGCGGCCTCCGCCGCGGCCTACGGCGCTTTCGAGCTCGCAAGAATGCGGGCCGAGTCACCGGACAGTCTCGCGGTTATCGCGCGCTGGTCGCATGTGCCGCTTGCGATGGTCATTATCTCTGCTGTGTGGTTCGTGCACCTCTATTTCGGCGCAGGCCGACTCTGGCTCGCCTATGCGGTGACAGCGATTCGGCTGGTCGCCCTCGCGCTGAATTTCCTGACAGGGGTCAATGTGAACTTTCGGGAGATCACGGCGCTGGATCATCTGCAGCTTTGGGGAGGAGCGGTCGTCGTCGGCCCCATCGGTATCCCGAATCCGTGGACAGTCGTCCCCCAGCTCAGCAACTTCCTGCTCGTCGTGTTCATTGTCGATGCCTCCATCACGCTGTGGCGCAGGGGTGGACCGATGGCGCGCCGCCGCGCCGCCCTCGTCGGAGGCAGCCTTGCCACCTGCATCATTTTGGCCGGCAGTTTCGCGGCGCTGGTCGTCACCGGGGTGGTTCACGCGCCCACCATCCTCATGCCCGGCTTTTTCATCGTCGTACTGGCGATGGGCTACGAGCTGGTCTGGGACCTCATCGCGGCGGCGCACCTCGCGGCGCAGCTCCGGGCAAGCGAGCAGCGCTTCCGTGCCGTCGTCGAAACCGTTCCCAGCGCGATCCTGCTGGTAAACGCTGCAGGGGTCATCACGCTTGCCAACGCGCAGGCCGAGACCGTATTCGGCCGCGCACGCGAAGACCTTGTTGGACAGACCGTGGAAACGCTGGTGCCTGAACGCTTTCAACCGTCGCATGCGGGACTGCGGCAGGATTACGCCAGAGACGCGACGGCGCGGATGATGGGGACGGGCCGCGAACTGTACGCGCGCCGCCGGGACGGCAGCGAAATACCGGTGGAAGTTGCGCTCAACCCTATGCGTACCGAAGCCGGACTGTCCGTACTCGTATCGGTCATCGACATCACCGAGCGGAGAAATGTCGAGAGGGTGACGGCGCGCCAGCGCGACGAGCTCGCACACCTGTCCCGTGTCGCGATGCTGGGCGAGTTGTCGGGGTCGCTGGCACACGAACTCAATCAGCCGTTGACGGCGATCCTGAGCAATGCACAGGCCGCGCAGCGGTATCTCGCGCAGAGCCCAGCGCGCGTCGACAAGCTGGCGGAGATCCTCGCTGACATCGTGAAGAGCGACCACCGCGCAGGCGCAGTGATTCAAAGGCTGCGATCCCTGCTCCGGAAGGAAGAGGCCCAACGTCAACCGCTCGACGTCAACGAGGTGGTCGAAGACTCACTCCGCCTGATGCGCAGCGACCTGCTGAACCGCCAGGTCGTAGTCAGCACCGAGCTGGCTGCAGCGCTCCCGGTCGTGAGCGGCGATCGAAATCAACTGCAGCAGGTTCTGCTCAACCTCGTAATCAATGGCTGCGACGCGATGGACGGCCACCGGGCAGATGGCCGGCTCATGGTACGAACGCAAAAGACGGCAAATGGCAACGTCGAGTTTTCCGTTACCGACCGAGGCGAAGGGATACCACCGGCAGATCTCGAACGCATATTCGAACCGTTCGTGACGACCAAATCGCACGGACTGGGACTCGGCTTGGCCATTTGCCGATCGATCGTCGAGGCCCATGGCGGCCGCCTGTGGGCGACCAACAATTCTGATCTAGGTGCCACGCTGCATTGCGAATTCCCGTCGAAGGTACCCTGATGACGGAACCTCCACCGATCATTTACGTGGTCGACGATGATCCCGACGTGTTGAAAGCGATCGAACGGCTGCTCGAATCCGTGGGATACCACGTCGCGGCCTTCCCATCGCCACAGCAGTTTCTCGAACACCACGATCGGAACGCTGCTGGCTGCCTGGTGCTTGACCTCGAATTGCCGGGATTGAGCGGTCTCGAACTGCAGGGAATTCTCGAACGGCGGGCGAGTTATTTGCCCATCATCTTTCTCACCGGCCGCGGCGACATCGCGGCTAGTGTGAAGGCGATGAAGCAGGGTGCGTCCGACTTCCTCACCAAGCCCGTCGACGGCGCGCTGCTGATTGCGACGATCCGCGAAGCGTTGGCGAGGGACCAGACACTGCGTCCTGCCCGCGCCGAACGAGAAAGCATCGAAAAACGCCTCGCGACGCTTACCGAACGCGAACGGCAGGTCCTCGAACACATCGTGGCTGGTCGGCTCAACAAGCAGATCGCCGCCGACCTCGGTACCGTCGAGAAGACGATCAAATATCATCGCGCGAACCTGATGCGCAAGATGGGTGTGCGTGTTGTCGCCGATCTCGTGAAGCTGGCCGGCCGCGCGGGCGTCGGATCGACGCGCGCTACCTGAGGCAAGCCCGCGTCGTCAGCGCAGCGGCCGATACCTGGACCAAAGTCCAGTTGGATCGGCAGGCTGGGCTTGGTACCGTCCGCTCAAGATGATGAGCGCCATGCCGCTGCTGGCCGTCGTGGACGACGATATGGATGTCCGCATTGCCTTGACGCGACTCGTTGCGTCCGCCGGTTTCGAAGTCGAGACATTCGCGTCCGGAGCGGAGTTCCTGCGCTCGATCGAGAGCCACGAGCCGGACTGTGTCGTACTCGACCTGCATATGCCTGAAATGAGCGGATTCGACGTTCAGGGCGCGCTCGCCAGCGGTCATGCTGCCGTGCCGGTCGTTGTCATGACGGGACACGACACTCCCGAATCGCGCGCGCGGGCCATGCAAATGGGCGCGAAGGCCTATCTGTGCAAGCCGATCAACGACGAGGCATTGCTCGCGGCGATCGGCGACGCCATCGGTCGGGAGTCACATTCAACTTGGTGAACCGGACCATGTTTATTAGCGCGAAACCTGCCTTCGCCCGGCGTGTACCTCTACGAGCTAACGCAGACCTGCCTCGCGGCAACGCTTACCGTCGGCGGCGCGAAGTTCTTCAAGGATGGCGATCTGAACTGAAGCGGTCGCTTCGATGACCTGGACACTGGAGCGAACTCGACGCGACGCGAAAGACGGAAATTCTGTGAGAAAATAAAAGATGCACGCCAGGTATTCAAATTGTTGACCTCGATGGTCGTGTTCGCCTCAAGTCAGGGACACGAGAGGAATCACCAGGTGGGAGACACAGTAATGAATTCACGCCCTTACGTATTCACCTTGGCGATGGTTACGCTTGTGGCGCTCGGCGCCTGCCAGAAGAACGAGCCTGCACCGCCCGCGCCAGCGAAGTCCGTGGCGGACGAGTCGGCCAAGAAGGCAGCGGCAGCCCCTGCCACGGCCGAGCCGGCCGTGGCACCGGCAGCTGTGCCGCAGCCGAACCCGGAGCGCAATGCGTACTTCGGCGAGACTCACATTCACACCAGTTGGTCGGTCGACGCATGGGTGATGGGCAACCGCATTACCGGCCCTGGTGACGCCTACAAATATGCGCAGGGCGAGACCATCAAGCACCCGATGGGTTTCGACATCAAGATCGACACCCCGCTCGACTTCATGGGCGTGACCGACCACTCGGAGTATGTTGGCGTCACCAGGGAGGCCAATACCCCGGGGTCGTATGTGAGCAAGCTGCCTGAGGCGCAGCCGATGATCATGAAGGATCCGAACAGCAAGGAAGAGCAAGACCGGGTTTTCTCGTACCTGCTCAAGCTCAACGCAGGCGCGCCGGTGAAGGCGCTCATGGACCCGAAGATCACGGCCACCGTGTGGAAGGAAAACGTCAAGATCGCCGACGAGAACAATCATCCCGGCAAGTTCACCGCGTTCTGCTCGTACGAGTGGACGTCGATGCCGGGCAACCGCAACCTGCACCGTAACGTATTCTTCCGGTCCTGCGACAAGGTACCGGACTATCCCTTCAGCTCGCTCGACTCCACTCGCCCCACGGAACTGTGGAACTGGATGGA
The DNA here is from genome assembly GCA_963726915.1 of uncultured beta proteobacterium. GTDB lineage: Bacteria > Pseudomonadota > Gammaproteobacteria > Burkholderiales > Casimicrobiaceae > PALSA-1003. The sequence goes on along the minus strand of CAVSEA010000013.1, from coordinate 83,018 downwards.
TGCGCAACGCAAGAGCGGCAATGATTTGCTAGCAATATCGCACAACGCCAATGTCAGCGACGGTTGGATGTATCCGGTCGACGTCGACAACACCACCGGGCGTCCTATCGACGCCGCGTGGGCGGCCTCGCGCGACCGCAACGAGCGCCTGGTCGAGATCAAGCAGGGCAAGGGACAATCGGAAACACATCCGTTGTTGTCGCCCAATGACGAGTTCGCGGGCTACGAGATGTATGAAGCCATCCTCGGCCTGCCGGCCGACGTCGGCCGCATCGATCACATCACAGGCAGTTACGCGCGACAGGCGTACAAGGACGGCCTCGCGATGCAGGACACGCGTGGCTACAACCCGTACAAGTTCGGCATGGCTGGCGGCTCCGACTCGCACAATACCGGCAGCCCATACCGCCAGGACAATTTCTTCGGCTTGCACGCCGATGCGGACGGGACGGTCGAACGGCGCTTTGCCGGGGTGCTGATTGGCGGCACCATGGACGTGCGCCTGGAGAATCCAGGCGGGCTGACCGGCGTGTGGGCTGAGGAGAACACCCGCGCCTCGCTGTGGGACGCAATGTACCGCAAGGAGACGTTCGGCGTCAGCGGTCCGCGCATCAAGGTGCGCTTTTTCGGCGGGTGGGGATACGCCAACGACATTCTCAAGGCTGGCGACTGGGTGAAGCAATCCTACGCCGGCGGCGTCCCCATGGGCGCCGACCTGCCTGCCATGCCCGCGGGCGGCAAGGGCACGGCCCCGAGGTTCGTCGTGTGGGCAGTGAAGGACCCATCCACGGCCAATCTCGACCGGATCCAGATCATCAAGGGCTGGACGCAGAATGGCCAGAGCTTCGAGAAGATCTACGACGTCGCGTGGTCCGGCGACCGCAAGCCCGACAAGTGGTCTGGCCGAGTGCCGGCCATCCAGAGCACGGTGGACTTCGACAAGGCGACCTACACCAACAGCGTCGGCTCGACCGAGCTCAAAACGGTGTGGACGGATCCGGACTTCGATGCGAGCCAGCACGCCTTCTACTACGCCCGTGCGCTGGAGATTCCCACGCCGCGCTGGACCCTGATCCAGGCCGTCAAGGCCGGGCTGCCGCCGCCGGACATCGTGCCGTTGACGGGGCAGGAACGCGCCTGGAGCTCGCCCATCTGGTACGCGCCATCGGCCGATGCGCGCAAGAGCTCGCCCGCGGGCATGACCGTCACCGAGCTGAAGAAGAAGGGAGTCAACGCGCTGACCGACGCGCAGTTGAAGGCGCTCATAGTCGGCAAGGCGTTCTGGCTGCGCAACAACGTCACGGGAGAACAGTTCAGCCAGAACTTCACGACCGAGGGTCAGACGATCGTGTTCCGAGTCGGAGCGAACGCGACCATGCCGAGCGCCTTCGGCAGCGTCGAGCGCGACGGCTATAGAGGCACGACCTCCGCCTACCGTATCGAGGGCGGCAAGCTGGTCATCCCCGTGTCGCAGGAGCCATACGCGTTCACGTTCTACAAGCTTGGCGACACTTATTATGCCGCGCGCAGCAACGAGTTCGGCTACGCCAACTACGAGATCATCCCGGCACCACTGATCGCTGCGAACCCGCTGATCGCGGTGGCGAACCAGTTCTCGATCGAGCTGGGGCTGACGGAAGAGCAGAAGAAGCAGATCGTTCCGATCCTCCAGCAGGAGATCAAGCAACTTGGCGAGCTGAAGAAGGACACCAAGCTCAGCGCACTGCAGAAGGTGGAGTCATTGCGCAAGACGGGGGTCTCGTTCGACGAGAAGATCTCGCCGTTGCTCAATCCCGACCAGCAGCAGAAATTCCAGGCCATGCGCGAGCAGCTACGGCGCAAGATGATCGAAGAGATGGCCGACACGGCGCTGCAAAAGGTGAAAGCGATGGCGTCGGGGATGTTCGCCGATGTCCACAGGTAGCGCCGAGACGGCTGGGGAGCGAGTTGGAGTGGTTTCGGCGATCGGACGCGTTTGCCGTCCGCACGCGCGACCCGATGCTGGGCCATTCCACGGTCGAGGCGCAAGCCGCGATGGCACCAACGCGGCCCGTGTCGAGTTTGTTGAGAACACCATGAGACGCCTCCTCCGCGAGCCGCTGGTCCACTTCCTGTTGCTCGGCGCCGTTCTGTTTGGCGTTTACTTTCTCGCGCAGTCCGGAAGTTCGGCGAACGCACCGTCGAGGGAAATCCGGCTGTCGCTCGACGAGATCGGCCAGCTCACCCAACTCTACCAGTCGCAGTGGCGCCGCCCACCGACGCCGCAGGAGCTCGGGCGCATGGTCGAGAACAAGGTCGAGCAGGAAATCCTCTATCGCGAGGCGCTCGCGATGGGCCTCGACAAGAACGACGAGATCGTCAAGCGTCGTATGGCGCAGAAGATGCAGTTCCTGTCCGAGGACGTGGTCGCCGCGCGCGAGCCGACGACAGCCGAGCTCAGGAGCTGGTTCGAGAAGAACAGCGCCGAGTTCGCGCAGCCGCCTCGGTTGAGCTTTCGGCATTTGTACTTCTCATTCGACCGGCGCGGCCCCCGCGCGCACGACGATGCGGAGCAGGCGTTGGCACTGTTGGCTGGCCAGCCGGTCGACACGAAGATCGCGAGCTCGCTCGCCGAACCGTTCATGTTCCAGGACTCCTACCGTGATCGCGCGCCGGACTTTCTCGCCAAGGAATTCGGATCGCCGTTCGCCATGGCGGTGGCCAGACTTGCGCCCGGTGCGTGGCAGGGGCCGATCGAGTCCGCATTTGGCTGGCACCTCGTGTTCGTAGATACCGTGATTCCCGGCCGAGTACCGGCCTTCGAGGAGATTGAGGGCGACGTGAAGACGGCGTGGCTTTCCCAGCAGAAAGCGACAGCGTGGGCGAAGACGTACAAGGACATGCGTGCCAAGTACACGGTGCTGGTGCCCGGGCCGCCCGACGAGGCGACAGCCGCGCGCGTCGCCGCCACACCACTGAGGAAGGAAGTGCCGAGTTCATCGGGCGAAGGGCAAAGATGACAACGCTGGCAGCGCGTTGCCTTCGCACGTTTTTCTTTTTGCTGGCGACCATGGGGCTTTTGCCGCTCGCGTCGTTCGCGCACGAGGCGCGCCCGGCGTACCTGGAGATCAAGGAGACGGTGCCTGGTCAGTTTGCCGTGCTCTGGCGTACGCCGGTGCTGGCGGGCATGCGATTGCCGCTGGTACTCAAGATGCCGGATGGCGTCAGAAACGTCAAATCACCCGCGATCGAGGAGCTCGCGGATTCTCTCGTCGAGCGGCGATGGATCGACGCCGGGCCGAACGGGCTCGCGGGCAAGCGCATCGAGATCGCGGGACTCCAGTTCACGATCACCGATGCTCTGGTTCGGGTCGATCTCCTGGACGGCAGGACGATCCAGGCAATCGCGCGTCCGTCGCAGCCATGGGTCGAGATCGCCGCCGCCCAATCGCGGTGGGAGGTGATGGTCACGTACATCGTCGAGGGCATCCGGCACATCCTGTTCGGCGCGGATCATCTGCTGTTCGTGCTGGGTCTGCTGCTCATCGTCGCGAACGGCTGGATGCTGGTGAAGACTGTCACGGCCTTCACGGTCGCGCACAGCATCACCCTGGCTATCGCCACGCTCGGATATGCCCAGGCACCCGCGCTGCCGCTCAATGCCGCGATCGCCTTGAGCATTCTTTTTCTGGGACCTGAGATTGTCCGCGTGTGGCGCGGTGAGACGAGCTTCACCATCCGACACCCGTGGGTGGTCGCATTCGCGTTCGGGCTACTGCACGGATTCGGTTTCGCTACCGCGATGACCAGTGCCGGTCTCCCGCGGCAGGAGTTACCGTTGGCGCTCTTTTCATTCAACGTCGGCGTCGAGCTGGGGCAGCTAGGTTTCGTCGCACTGGTTCTGGCGATGGCGCGTTCCTTCCGCGTGCTGGAAGTCCGCTGGCCGCGCTGGGTGCAAGCGCTTCCCGGCTACACGGTCGGCACGCTGGGGGCGTTCTGGACGATCCAGCGCGTGGCGTTGTTGATCGGAGCGTTGCGATGACGCTCGCGCCAAAGCATCGTTCAATCCATGGGGCAGCCCTGCTGACGGCGCTCTGGATGCAAACTGCCTCGGGCCACGCTCTGCAGGGCGAAGCCTACGGATTTGTCACGGGCTTCCTCCACCCAATCACTGGCGCGGACCACGTTCTCGCGATGGTCGCCGTCGGATTATGGGGCGCGCAGCTTGGCGCACCCGCGATCTGGGTGCTGCCGGTGGCGTTTCCGCTCGTCATGGCGATGGGCGGGATGCTCGGATTTCTCGGCGTGCCCGTCCCGGGCGTGGAATACGGGATCGCGGCTTCGGCGATCGTGCTTGGTGCGGCGGTCGCCTTCGAATTGCGGCCGCCTCTGGTCATAGCGGCACTCCTCGTCGGATGCTTTGCGGTGTTCCACGGCCATGCGCATGGTACCGAGCTTCCGCCGGGCCAAAGTGCATTGCTCTACAGCATGGGTTTCGTGATCGCGACGGGATGCCTGCACGCAGTGGGGATCGGCATCGGTACCGTCCACCGCCGGCCATGGGGACGGCGATTGTTGCGCTTCGCCGGTATGGTGGTCACAGCGGGAGGCGGTTTCTTCATGTGGAAGGCAATCGCATGAACGTCGCCAGCGCGTTGCGGTTGCGTGCGCGCATTCTCGCGATGCTCGTCGCCGCACTCAGTTGTGGTACCGCCGAAGCGCACCTCAACGCAACCGGCATGGGCCCGATCTACGACGGCCTGATGCACTTTCTGACCAGCCCCGAAGATCTGGTGCCCGCGGCGGCGCTGGCGCTGTTGGCGGGCCTGCGCGGCGCACCCTACGGACGACGCGCGATGTTCACGCTGCCAGCGGCCTGGTTGCTCGGCAGCCTCTTCGGACTGTCCACTGCACTCGCCAGCGCCGGCACGCTGGCGGCATCGCTCTGGTTCCTGCTGCTGGGAGGATTGGTCGTGGCCGACGCGAAGCTCTCGCTGCGTTCGATGACGGCGCTATGTGCATTACTGGGTCTGTTTCACGGATACCTCAACGGAACGGGAATGGGCCTGTCTGGACAGGCGATCGTGGCTACGCTCGGATTGGCTGCTGCGGTATTCGTTTTGGTGGTCCTCGTCGCCGCTCTCGTCGTTCAGTTGCGGGCACATTGGGGACGAATCGCCGTCCGCGTCGGAGGAAGCTGGATCGCGGCGAGCGGGCTGCTCATGCTTGGCTGGTCCATTCGCGGGACCTAGCGCGAGACGCGGATGTGCGGGTCGTAGGCGCGGCCGCCCGAGGTGTGCGCCGCTTGTCTGGATCGCACGCGACACCTGGACCAAAGTCCAGTTGGATCGGCTGCCAGCGCCTGATACGGTGTGCTCATGGATCATCTTCATGCGCGAAGGACCAGGAATGGCCGGCACGATGAATAAAGTGCTCGTGCTTGCCGCCATGGGAGAAGCCACGACCGGACTGGCGTTGGTGATTGCTCCGTCGCTGGTCGGCCGATGGCTGCTCGGGGCAGAGTTCACCGGCATTGCAATGACGATTGCGCGCGTGGCCGGCATCGCCCTGATCGGGCTGGGCATCGCCTGCTGGCCAGGCCCGCCGCGGGTCGGCCTGCTGACCTACAGCGCAGCTGCCGCATTGTATCTCGCGTACCTCGGAGTCACGGGCAGATCCACCGGCATCCTGCTATGGCCGGCGGTCGTTCTGCATGTGATCTTCACGGCGCTCTTGATGCGCTCGCCGCCGGCAGTAGCGCCAAGCCATAGGGAATGAAGCCTGGACGCTGCCTGCATCTGGCGGCCCCGATCGGAGCGACGGTAGTGTCCGAGCGCAGGCGAACCGTACGTCAATGCTTTTCAAAGGAGAGTGAAATGAGCAAGCGAATCGGGTTGATCACTGTTGCGGCGTGTTTGGTCGCGGGGATCGCGTACGCACAGTATCCGATCCTGGACATGGTGGCCAGCAAGGTGGTGCAGAAGTACCAGAGCTCGTCTTGCGAGCAGCTCTGGGAAAGGAAGGGTGCGCCGAAGTCGGAGGAACAGCAGCGCGTCATCGGCCTGCTGAGAAACGACCCGCAGATGCGTACCGCATTCATCAATCAGGTCGCGGCCCCGATCGCGAACAAGATGTTCGAATGCGGGATGATCCCCTGATGGACTCGACACGGCGAGGACGACCATGAAGATCGCGATTCCTTGGCGCCGCCGGGCCTCGGCGTTTGTCGTCGCCTTGCTCTTTGCCGGCGTCGCGGCGGCGCAGACGCCTGCTCCTGACGCAATGACCGCGACGTCGCGCCCAATGACGGCCAAGGCAGCGAAGCCGGCGAAGATGATGCCTCCCGAGTTCATGCCGGTGTTGGAGCCGCGAGCAATGGATATCCTCAAGGCGACCTGCACCAGGCTCACAGCGGCCAAGTCGATGTCATTCACCGCCACGGTGAGCTACCAGTATCCAAGCAAGCTCGGTCCGCCGATTGTCTACACGTCGCGCTACGACGTGACGATGCAGCGACCCGACAAGTTCAAGGTCGTCATGCCTGGTGACGGGCCGGCGTCCGAGTTCTACTACGACGGCAAGGCGATGGTGGCATATGCGCCAACCGAGAACCTGGTCGCGGTGGCCGATGCGCCGCCGACGATCGATGCGGCGCTCGAGGCAGCGTACCAGACGGCCGCGATCTATTATCCGTTCGAGGATCTGGTCGCCGCGAATACCTGCGCGGCGTTGACGGACGGCACGATCCTAGCGTCCTACATCGGCGTGTCAGACCTAGTAGGCGGCACGAAAACGGACATGGTGGCCTGGGCCAGCAGCGAGGTGTTCTTTCAGATGTGGATGGGTGTCGACGACAAGCTGCCGCGCCGATTTCGCGCCGTCTATCGCAGGGATCCGTTCGCGCTGAGCAATGAGATGGAGTTGTCGAACTGGCAGCTCGACGGCGCGCTCGCGCCCGACGCGTTCGCGTCGCCGAAGGCGCAATCCGCCAAACGCATTGCGTTCGCAAGTCCTGCCGGCGCGCCACCACCGGACGTCAAGCCGTCGGCTAAACCGAAGCCGACCAAGACGACGCCCACCAAGCCGCAATGAGGAGGGGCGCAATGAAGACGATTGTTTCCGTATTCGCGGCACTGTTGGTGGCCACACTGTGTGCGGGCGACGCGCTCGGCTGGGCCCGGGGCAATCGCGCCGGCGGCGGCACGAGCCATAGCTGGGGCTCAACGAGCCACGAGAACCGCTGGGGCGGCAGTTCGTCGCACACATACGGCGAAGGAACCTCCCACACCAACGCGTACGGCGGCAGCACCAGCCACTCGTACTACGGCGGCACCGAGCACACGAACGTCTATGGTGGCAGCACTTACGGGCGCTATGGCAGCGGCGCCTATCACACCTATCCGTCGGGCGCGACCTACTACCATCCCCCGGCATATCCGGTGTATCACCCGCCGGTCGCAGTGCCGTATTACTCGTCAGGTTGCTACGGCTGCGCGGCCGCAGCCGGCGCGGTTGTCGGTGCGGCCGTTGGCGCCGCAGCGGCGTCTGCCAATACGGCGGCTGCGACCTCGAACGCCTATGCCGCGGGTGTGGCGACAGGAAGCGCGAATACCGCCGCTGCAACCAGCGCCGCTTACAGCGCCGGCGTCGCCACCGGCGCCTCGATAGCAAGCGCGCCTGCGTCGGGCGCATACGTGATGGGCCTCAACTATGCGAGCCTGCCTGCGGGTTGCATCACGCCGAAGGTAAGCGGCGGTGGCACGTACGACCTGTGTGGCAACACGTGGTTCCAGCCGTCGTACGGTGCCAATGGAGTATTCTACAAAGTCGTGCCGGCGCCTTAGCGCGCGGACGCGTTCGACGCGGACAGAATGCCCGCTGTGTATCGTAAGTGACAGCAGGGGAGTGGTCCGCCGCAAATACCATTGGGCCGGGGTTGTGTCGCCGCAGGCGTTGCTGGGTAGCCTACCGCAAGTCGAGAAATCGAGAACTCATCGACCATGAAAGCCTTCTTGCGGGATCGCGGACTCTCGCTGGCGCTGGTCGTGGTGATAATGTTCCTCATCGCGATCTCCCACGGCGGCATCTCGTCCTCGTTCGCCCTTGGCCGGCTGAGAAACCACCTGCCGACCGTGACACCGCTGATCGTGGCGGCTCTATTGGCGCTGGAGTTGGCCCTCGTTGCATTGTCGTTGGTGTTGTGGACGTTGAATCGAAGGCGTGCCCTGTTCAACGTCATCGTCATTGCCAACACGTTCTTCACTGTGTTGTTGCTCTTTTACACCACCGTCCTCATGGCGGTGCTGGCCGGACTGTCGTCCCGTTCGGCCGATGCGCTTATCACCGATGTCGCGCTGATCGCTGTTTCCAATATCCTGATCTTCTCCATCTGGTATTGGATCATCGACCCGCCGGGCATTGTCGAGGGTGAGGACGAGGGACAGCAGTGGGCATTCCTGTTTCCCCAGCGCGCATCCGAATTGCCACACTTTGAGGCGTGGGTTCCCCGCTATATCGACTACGTGTTTGTCGCCTTCACGACAAGCTTTGCGTTCAGCCCGACCGATACGCTTCCTTTGACGCGAAACGCCAAGATGCTCATGATCCTCCAATCCACCATATCCGTTGTCACGTTGACGGGAATCGCCGGAAGCGCAATCAACATCCTTGCCGGTGGAAGTTGATCAAACTCGAACTCCGTGTCCGCGATGAAATCGACGGACGCGGATCTGAATTGACGCTCGTGCCACGAGTGCCCGCAACAAAGTGACCAAGTGCAAGTCAGGAGAACGAAGATGGAACCCCCAACGCCCCCTGACGCTGGCGATCTTCCCCACGAAGGCATGGCCGCGGGGGTTGTGATGCCCGTGGTTGACGCAAAGACCGGTCTGGCCGGTGAACGCACCAGGCTGGCGAGGTTTCGTACCGCGTTGGCAATTGACCGGACCACGCTAGCCTGGATTCGCACCGCTCTTACGTCCGCTGCTTTCGGGTTTGGACTGATCGGAGTATTTCGCACCATCGCCCCGATGGCGCAAAGCCAGGAGGCAAAGCATCTGCATGAGGCGGTCGTCTTTCTGGCCGTTGCAATGGTGGCCATCGGGATGCTCGGGGCAGCGCTGTCTGCTCTTACGCATTGGGCGTCACTGCGCAAGTTGCATCGCGGAGAGGAGCTATCGGCCCACCGATGGCCGTTCGCGATTATCGCTGCCGCCGCCATTGCGATACTCGGGCTCTACGCGCTTTGGGCGGTCGTCACCGCATGAAGCATTCTATGGATCGAGGTTTCACCCTAGCTTGCGCCGAAACTACACGCCGCCGGGGAGGCTGGGCCCTGGGATCCAGTAGTAGCTTCGAACGAGAACGGGAATGCAGGTAGGTCACCCTATCTTCTGGTTGATGCTCGCCGCTGTTGCGGCGCCGTTGCTGTCCCGGGTTCCGCTGGGCTTCAAGGTCCCGGTCGTAGTGTTCGAGGTACTGCTCGGAATCATTATCGGTCCCCACGTCCTGCGATTGGTCGACCTTAGCGGCGTCCTGGAAGCCATGTTCACCTTCGGTATGGCCACGACGCTGTTCATGGCGGGCATTGAACTGGACTTTAGCTCGATGAAGGGCCGCCCGCTAGCGTTGGCGCTCTGCGGCTGGAGTGTCTCGCTACTGGTGGGACTCGGTGCGATCGGGCTTCTCCACATCGTTCCGGGCGTAAATGCGCCAATGATCGTGACGCTCGCGATGTGCACGACCGCGCTCGGAATGCTGATCCCGATCCTAGGCGACATCGGGGAAAGCGATACCCCGTTTGGGCGGCTGCTCTTTCCGGTCGGCACGGTCGGCGAACTGGCTCCAGTGATCGCCATGTCGCTTCTGCTATCGCAGCAATACAGCACGTGGCAGGAGTTCGGATTTCTGCTCGCCTTCTTCGCCATCGTGGGCACTGCGACTGCGGTCGGGATCGGTACGTGGCATCCGCGAGTGCTGTCCGTCTTTCGGGGCGTCGGCAAGAGCACGCAGCTGCCCGTCCGCGTCGCCGTACTCGTGCTGGCGGGATTATTTGTTCTGGCCGAAGAATTCGGATTCGAAAGCATCTTCGGCGCTTTCGCAGCTGGCATCATCATCGGACAGGCCACCCGCGACTCTGGCGACAAGCCGCTACGCGACAAGCTCGACGCGCTCATGTTCGGATGGTTCTATCCGTTCTTCTTCGTTGGCACCGGCATCAAGTTCGATCTGGCAGCGCTCGGGCAAGATCTCGAAACCGCGTTGTTGGTCCCAACCTTCGTGTTCCTGTTTCTGCTCGTCCGTGGCGTTCCGGTCCTGCTCTACCGCAAGGAGCTCGCAACCGAGCAGCGCTTGCCCTTCGCACTTGCTTCAGCGATTCCTTCGCTCTCGATCATCATTGTGATCACCCACATCGGCCTGAAGACGCGGACCATCAATGCGGAAATAGCCGCCGCGCTGGTGGGCGCGGCTCTGGTATCCGCCCTGCTGTTCCCGACGATTGCAGGCGTTCTCCTGTCGCGACATCGTGCTCAGATTGCGGCGTCCGGGAGCTAGCCGGTGACTCTGAATCGTATGGCTGTGGCCGATTTCAACGCAATGATCCGATTGCCTCGCTTCGCCGTCACGGCGCTCGCTGTCCTGCTGGGCCTCGGCGGATGCGCCACGGCGCCGATCAATCCGCCGATCACACATGCGGATCCGAACGCCGGATACCGATTTGAGACCCGGGAGAAGTACGCGCCAAGCAAGGAGGACATCGTAGTTCTGGCGTTCTCGGGCGGCGGAACGCGCGCCGCCGCGTTTTCCTACGGAGTCCTCGAAGCATTGAGGGGCACCGAAGTAATCGACCGCAATGGCCGACGCGAGCGGTTGCTCGATTCCGTCGATGTCATCACCGGGGTCTCCGGCGGCAGCTTCACGGCGCTATCCTATGGGCTCTATGGCGACCGCCTCTTCGACGACTACGAGCAGCGCTTTCTCAAGCGTGACGTTCAGGGCGAGTTGATCCGCCGTGCCTTGAATCCGGTTTACTGGGGGCGCCTGAGTTCGCCGTACTACGGCCGCTCCGAGCTCGCCGCCGATTTCTACGACGAAATCCTGTTCAACGGTGCGACCTTCGCCGATCTGCAGCGCGGTTCAGGCCCCATGATCGTTGCATCGGCGACCGATTTGAACTCCGGGTCAAGGTTCTACTTCACCCAGAAGATGTTCGACATCCTGTGCTCGGATCTGAATGGAGTTCGCCTATCGCGCGCGGCGGCGGCATCGTCCGGCGTGCCGGTGGTGCTGTCGCCAGTGACGATGGACAACTATGCCGGAACCTGCGGTTACAAGGAGCCGCCGTTCCTCACTCGCATCGAGAAGTCGATTGCTGTGACGCGCCCGGCCGCCCGCGCCATTCAGGACATGAAGGAGCTCCGGTATTACGAAGATGGCAAGCAGCGCCCCTACCTTCATCTCGTCGATGGGGGCGTCGCGGACAATTTAGCCATGCGCGAAATTCTCGCCATTCTCGAGGAGCTCGAGGCATTGCACCTTGTGGGTTTGCCCACGCCGCTCGATGGTGCGAAGAGGCTCGTCGTGTTCATAGTCAACTCGCTGTCCACACCTCCGCTCGATTGGGATCAAAAACGGAGCAATCCGGGGACGGTGGAAATATTGTTGCAGGCGACCGGCGTGCCGATCGACCACTACTCGTACGAAGCAGTCGAGCTTCTGCGCGACACCGCCGCACGCTGGAAGATGCTGCGCGCCATCAGAGATTCAGGCGTGATCCCCGATAAGGATAAGCGCGACCCGGCGTTGGTCGAAGTGGAACGGGTCCCGAACCTGGAGGTCTATGTCATCAACGTGTCGTTCGCCGAACTCAAGGATGCGACGGAACGCGCGTATCTCAACCAGCAGCCGACGTCGTTCGTGCTTCCGCCCGAAGCGGTCGACCGCCTGCGCGCAGCAGCCGGAAGGATTGTGCTCGAATCGCCGGACTACCAGCGGTATCTACGCGACTTGGGCGATCGAGTCGTCAAGACGCCAGCGCCTGCCAGCAAGTCGACGCCCGCGCCGTAGCGCAAGCCGAAGGAACGCAAACCCATGACCGTGTGGGTCGCCAGCGCGACGCTGCTAGCGCTGCGGAGCCCTCTCGCTTACGGATTGCCACTCCAAGGTCCGTTCTGCCAGTCTGGAGCCGATGTCAGTTGAAAGCGTAGATAAACCCAAGGCTCCAGAAGGGTCCGACCGCGCCAGTCTGATGCAGGGCGGGATTGTAAGGCAAGCCGTTCAGGCCCGCATTCGGCTGTCCGCTCGCCTGGGCGCCATAGGTTTCCATGTCTGTCGGCGGCCTGGCGTTGAACGCGTTCTGGATCGACGCCTGCAACGTCCACTGCTTGTTGAGCGCGTACTGGAAGTTCAGGTTCGTGTACGTGAACGAAGCCACGTTGCAGTAATTGGGCGCAGTCCCCGTGTTGGACCAGCGAGCAGCGTTGAGATTGGTGAGCCCGTCCTGACAGGTGAGGTCACCATTGGACGGGTCGGTCACGTTGAACCGGCCGACGTAATTGACGGTCGCGGTCACCGTGAACGGCCCCTTCGCCCACTGCAATACGAACTGAGCGCGATCCTTGGGGTTGCCCGTGTCGCCGGAAACGATACTTGGCCCATGCGTTCCCGCCAGCTTGTACTTGACTCCATCGATTGTCAGGTCGTAGGTCAGGATGTGCGTCCATTGCACACTGGCCATCAGCTTGCCGACATCGGGCAGCGTCCACGTGTAGCCGCTTCCCAGATCGAAGCCGCTGGTCGTCGCCTGGTTGGCATTGAAATAGGGTGAGTTTATGTAGGCGATGGGACCCACGGACGACAGGCCCGTCGATCCGTCACCAAATACGACGACCTGCGGCGTCGCTCGAACCGCAAAGTTCAGCGGCTGAAAACCGCTTACTGAAGCGGCCGGGACGATCTGGTTCTTGAGCTTGATGTAGTAATAGTCGAACGTCGTCGACCAGCCTATGACGGGTTCCAGGATGAAGCCCGCGGTATAGTTCGTCGACTTTTCAGGCTGCAGGGTCTTCGACGTGCCCTGCAGGTACACCGGATTGAACGTGCAGTACAGCGGGACGTTCTGCGGCGACGTCAGATTCGGCGTGCCGTCGGGGTTGCTCACCGGGCACAACAGCGGATCGCGGAGGGAATTGAATTGGAACGTCGTACCCGCATTGCCGGCTTCCGTGATGTATGGCGAACGGAAGCCGGTGCCGGCGGTGCCGCGCAGCGCGAGTTCCTTCATGGGCGTCCACTTGACGCCTATCTTGGGGTTCCACGTACTGTTGGAAGGCGCGTTGTAATAGTCGTAGCGCAGCGCGGCGTCGATTTCCAACGACTTCAGCACCGGAGCGGCCACCTCGACGTAGATGTTGGCGTTGTTCTGGCTGCCGACAGCATAGGCGGCGGGCATGGCGACCAGGCCGTCCTGCTGCGCACCCGGATTCGGCATACTCAAGTTGCGGTACACATCGCCGGCTCCGATAGCGACGCTCAACGGACCGCCCTGCAATTGCATCAGATCGCGCGCGCCCGAGGCCTGAACGAAGCTCAGGCTGTTCCAGATGTTGTTGACGACGGTCGGCGCCACCGTGTTCTGAAGGGATGAACTGTTGCCGCCGGTCAGGAGGTACGGGTTGGCCGGATCGTTCAACGCCTTGGCGAGCGCACTGGGGTTGATGAAGTTGCTGTAGGTAACTGCGGAGGCGACATTCGTATAGCCCACGGTGCCTACGATGTCCCAGCCCCACGCCGTGCCTGCCAGTTGCCCAACGACACGGCTCGTGCCCGTGTCGAACTTCGTCGTGCGGCCCACGATATCGGGCATCAGGGCACGCACGTTGGCAGGCACGCCGAAGGTGTTGCCGGGATAGGCAGCAGGCACCGTGAAGTTCGCGATGGCGTTTTTGATCGTCGGGATCTGGTTCGCGACCGATGGCGGTAATGCCAGCAAAGCTGCCGAACGGGACCACCGCCGGCTGGATGTGCTGCTCCGCCTGGCTGTTGAAGTACGAGCCCGTGACATTCAGGTTCCAGTTGTCGGCGAGCCTCCCCGTCACGCTGCCGATCAGGTTGACGTTTTGCGTGTGTGGCTGAATCTGGCCCCAGTCGTTGGTGTACTGACACTGATTCGCGTTTCTGGCGGCAAGGTTGCAGTTCGAATTCAAGAAGGCGTACTGGGCTGGGCTGGCTCCCGGTTTCTGGAGATAGGGCGCGTTGCGCACGACCGGGTTGGCAGCGTTGGCACTCACGGCGCCGGGGTTCAGGTTGTTCCCGCCCCAGGAGGTGTAGTCCGTCACGTTCCAGCGTTCACCTGACCGCTGAGCCAGCGTGATCGCGTCTTGTTCACGGTACTCGAGTGCGACATATCCGCCCAGTCCGGCGCCCACGTCGCCGAAGCCCTGCATGACCTGGGCGTTCCAGGTCGTCCCGCCGCCTTTCGTGGTCGTGCCGCCGGTCGCATTGACGTTGGTGCCCTTGAAATCCTTCTTGAGAATGACATTGACCACGCCGGCGATGGCGTCGGACCCGTAGACCGCGGAGGCGCCGTCGAGCAGAACTTCGATTCGGTCGACCGCGACGAAAGGGATGCTGCTGATGTCGACGAAACCGCGTTGCGCGTCATCCGGCAGCGGATAGCTGGCCATGCGGTAACCGTCGATCAGAATGAGGGTCGCGCCGACCGACAGGCCGCGTAGAGCAACGCCACTCGCGCCGCCCGCGAATGCCCGGTTGAAACTCTGGCTCAACGTGCCCTGGCCGTTGGCCGTGAGGTCGCGCAATATCTGGGAGACGCTCGTATACCCCGACCTGATCATCTGGTCGGCGGTAATGACCTGAACTTCGCTTGGCGTTTCCGAATCGGCGCGGCGAATGTTGGTACCCGTGACGTCGATGCGCTCCATCGGTGTCACGCCCATCTGCGCGCTAGCCGGAGGCACTGCCAAAGTGGACAACGCTCCGGCGGCGAACAATTGCGCAACTGCCAGTGGCAACGCTTTCACTTTTGCCGACATGTCAGACGCCGCGTTACATCTGCTTGAAAAGATGCACGTAGGACTCGCTGACCGCCAGCGTTTCCTTACGCTGCTTGAGACGCACCGTCAGATGACCGCGGTAGTCGCGTGTGACGCCGGCAATTGAGTTGACGTTGACCACGGTGCCGCGGTGGATCTGCCAGAACATCGCCGGATCGAGCCGTTCGATCAGCTCCTTGATCGACAGGCGGATCGGAACGTCATTCGTTGCCGTCACCACCATCGTGTACTTGTGGTCGGCACGGAAGTAACAAACCTCGTCGACGGTGACGAGTTCGAGCTCGTCGCCATGCGATGCCGTGATCCAGCGCAGATGTCCGCTGTCCTGCTCGATGTGGGCGACGAGCGTGCGCACGATACCTTCGAGGTTCGCCGGGGCGTGCCCGAGCTTCGCCTTCAGGCGCGATACGGTCTTGGCCAGGCGCGCCGCGGAGAACGGCTTCATCACGTAATCGACCGCCCCTTCCTCGAACGCGGTCACGGCGTATTCGTCGTAGGCGGTCACGAACGCAATGTGGCAGCGGCCATTTGCCAGCTTCGCCACTTCCAGCCCGTTCAACCCTGGCATCTGGATGTCGAGAAACAGGACATCCGGCGCGTGCTGCTCGATTGCACGAAGTGCCGCCACTCCTTCCGTGGCCTCGGCACAGATTTCGAGCTCGGGCCAAAGCGTGGACAGCGACTGCCTGAGCTGCGCAAGCAGTACCGGTTCGTCCTCGGCGATTACCGCTTTAGGCGCGCTCATCGGGAACCTCCATCACGACTTCGGTGCCGCCGGTGGGGATTCTGCGCAGGTCGAAGCGGGCGCGTCCCTCGAAGAGTCTGTTCAAGCGCTTCCGGACGCCGCTGATGGCAGCGCTTTCGGCATCGGCGTCGAAGGCCAGACCTGCGTGAGAAACCGCGAGTTGCAGCTTGGCGTCGCCAGCGGTGATCCGAATGGCGATCGAATTCTGGTCGGACGGCGCCATCGGGCTGCACTTGACCGCGTGTTCGACGAGCGGCAGCAGGAGCAGTGGCGGGAAGGGGGTGCGTGTCCATTCTTCATTCCTGTCGACCGTCAAGGCAACCTTGCTTTCGCTGCAGGCCGCAACAATGGCGACATAGCTGCGTGACAAGTCGATCTCGCGCGCAAGCGTGGACGCCGTTGCCAGCCTCTTTGGCATCGCGATGCGAAGAAAGGCAATGAGATTGTCCAGCGTCTGTTCGCCGCGTTCGGGACTGGCGTCGTAGAGGCGCCTGGTGCGCGCCAAGGTTTCGAACAGGAACTGCGGGTCGACGCGGGCCTGCATCGCCTGCAACCGCGTTTGCAGGATGTCGCGCGCGGCCCGAGTGCGTGCCAGCCCGGCCGCATGCAGCCGTGCAGCCGAATCGCGGGCACGCTGCCAGTCGGCGTAGACGAAGGTGGCGAAGCCGCCCAGCAGCAGCGCATAGAGAAAGTTCGATGTCGCGTGCACGGGCACCCACCCAGGATCTACACCGGGTCTGGAAAACCAATCCATGACATAGTTAAGGATCGACCACTGGAAAGCAGTGTAGAGCGCCGCTCCCATGAACAACGCGAGACCATAGGCCTTGACGCGATGTGCGCCGCGCTGCACGGCGTGATCGGCAGCGACGATGCATAGCAGAAATGTGAATGCCTCTAGCTGCGCGAAGGCGAGGAACTCGACGATCAAGTCGAGGCGTTCGCTCCAGGACACGGCCATGAACATCTCGAACGCATGCGTGACGGTGAGCATAAGCGGCCCGACGAGCACACCGACGATTGCCGTCCAGACAATCTGCCGTCGGGTAATGCGGCGCCAGGCGTCGAGGAGCGCCAAGGCGCCGTAATGGGGTAGCTTTCGGCGCGATGTCGTGTGCAGCCGACGGCAGGTTCATCCCAGCGCCTCCGCATCGGCCAGCGGCAAGATGATCGTCGCGATCACGCCGCGCGGGCTGTTCACTCCGAGGCGCAAGCGGGCCGACGCTCCGTGCAGCGCGGCGAGCCGCGCCCGGATGTTGGCGAGCCCGGCGCCGTTGCCGAGCTGCTTCGCGAAACCGCGCCCGGTGTCCGCCACTTGCAGCAACAGTTGTCCATCTTTTCGTGCGGCAGTGATGCTGATGGCGCCGCCTTCAGGCTGTGGACCGACGCCGTGCTTGAGCGCATTCTCGACCAGGGTGAGCAGCATCATCGGCGGCAGCGGTGCGCCCTGGAGGTCGGCGGACACGTCGATCGAGTACCTAAGACGCGCGCCCATCCGGATCTGCTGGATGCTCAAGTAGGATTCGGCCATTGCGGCTTCGCGGCCGACAGTCGACTCGGACTCGCGCATGCGCGGCAACGCGATCGTCAGGTAGCGGGACAGATTGTCGAGCATGCTCGCCGCGGCCGCGGGTTCGCTCTGGTACAAGCTGCGGACGGTGGCCAGCGTATTGAACAGGAAGTGCGGCTCGATTTGCGCGAGCAACGTCTGCAGCCGCGCCTCGTCCATTTGCTGGGCCAGGACTGCCCGATCGGATTCGGTCTGCTGAAGAGCCTCCATCCGCTGCATCTCCCGTCGATACATCGTATAGGACGCCGCGAACAGACCGCCTATCACCACATAGCGCAGGAAGAACCGGATGAAGTAGGTGATACCGCTGTAATAGTAGTCGCCGCCAGGCGAGAACGTGGGTGCTTGATACAGCACCCCGAACCGATGGAGTTTGAGCGCCGTGCCGAGCGCACATGCCGCGATCACGGCTACAGTGACCGCGATCGACTGTCGCACGCCCGGCTTTCGATACAGGTTCAATGCGGCCATCACGCTCAACATCAGCAATAGCGCCAGGGTTCCCGAAGTGAAGAAAAACCGCGCAACCTTGGGCAGCCACACCAGGAGTGGATCTCGAGTGAATACTTCGATGCGGTCCTGGACGGCGTCGATGAGGCAAATCACCGCGGCAACCGCGACCATGCGCCAGGTGACGCCTGCGAAAAGCTCGTTCAGGCGAACACGCCATTTGGAAGCAAAGCGCATGACCGATGCCAAAGCAATGTCGGCGCTCAGCGCCGAACCCAACGTCGGCTGGAGCAACCTTCCGCCGAGAGGTGACGGACTCCATCTGCGTTATCACCGTGCCGGCCCTCCCCAATGGCTCGCCCGCGACAATCGGCCAGGCGGCGGCGACCAATAACCAGGTCCCGCACGCCTCTGGACACCAGTCTAGCCCCGCGGGTTGGCCCACGCCAATGGCGCGACGAAACCGACAGATCCGGGTACGAATCCACGTCCAAGCGGTTTGAATCCGGGCGCACGACCAAACCGGCCCAATCCCGGGAGGTCGGTGCCGGCCGTCAGCAGGCGTCGCGGACGTGGTAGGGTTGAATGTTGCTGGACATCGTCTAAGCGGTCGACAAAATGTACGTGGTGGAACGCCTTGCCGGATTTGCCGAGAGCTTTCGCGGCAAACCGCTGCCGCCGCTGGTGCTGCACCACGCGAAACGCGCAGTGATCGACTGGTACGCGGCGCTGCTTCCCGGCGCCGTAGTTCCTCCCGCGACCCTGCTAGCTGTCGCTCTCGCGGACGAGCTCGACCGAGGCGAATCGCGACTCGCGCTGGGCAGACGCGCGACGGTGCGAGCCGCGGCGTTGATCAACGGCTCCGCCGCGCACACGGTCGAGGTGGACGACATCTTCCGCGACGGCATCTACCACCCCGGCGCCCCGACCATCGCTGCCGCGCTCGCCCTCGCTCAGGCCCGCGCCGCATCGGGCGCAGCGCTTCTGCGCGCCGTTGTCGTCGGCTACGAGATCTCGACGCGCATCGCCGCGGCGATGGGTCGTGCGCACTACAGGTACTGGCACAACACCGGCACCATCGGCTGCTTTGGCGCCTGCGCTGCGGCGGCGGAACTGGTTGGCCTCGATCAAGTGCGTTTCGCGCATGCGCTTGCCACGGTCGCCACGTTCTCAGCCGGGCTGCAGCAGGCGTTCCGCATGGATTCGATGTCGAAACCCATGCATGCCGGGCGCGCCGCGGAAGCTGGCGTCACTGCAGCGCTCGTCGCCGCGGAAGGCGTCACCGGATCGCTGGACGTGCTGGAAGGCGAGTCCGGGTACGGGCGCGCGATGGGCGACGACCCGGACTGGGAGCGGGCGCTGGCGACGCTGGGCGAGGATTTTCATGTCACCCGGATGACCTTCAAGAACCACGCCTGCTGCGGCCACGTCTTCGCCGCGATCGACGGCGCGCTGGCACTGCAGCGGAAAATGCGCATACTTTCGCCCGACATCGAGCGGGTGAGCATCGGGACCTACAAGGCGGCGCTCGATGTGGCGCGCCATGAAACGCCGCGAACTGCAGCGGAGGCGCGCTTCTCGCTCAAGTATGCGGTCGCTTCCGCGCTGGTACACGGCAGCGTGCGGCTTGCCGCGTTCGAGCCGAAACGGCTCGAAGACCCGATCACGCGCGAGCTGATGCGGCGGATCGACGTGACGGTCGATCCCGAGCTCGACGCCGCATTTCCGGCGCAGCGCGCGGCGCGCATCGCGATCGAGACGCGCGACGGGCGTCGTGGCGAGTACTTGCAGCCTACGCGCAAGGGAGACCCGGAAGCGCCACTCTCGGACTCCGAACTCGAGCAAAAGTACCTGGAACTCGCTTCTCCGGTTCTTGGCGAGAAACGCGCGCGCGAGCTGCTCGCACGACTGTGGCGCCTGGAACTTGAAACGCAACTCGACTAAGAACAATGTTAGCGCTGCCTGTTCTCCACGTGAATCTCGCGCAAGCGCTCTTTGCTCCCCGCGCCATCGCGCTGCTCGGCGCATCCGGCGATGCGGCTAAGCACACCGCCCGCCCGCTGCGCTTCCTGCGCAAGCACGGCTACAAGGGGCGAATTGTGCCGATCAACGCCTCGCGAAGCGAAGTGCTCGGCGAGCGCGCCTGGCCGAGCCTGGCCGAAGCGCCCGGTGAGATCGATCACGCTTTTGTCATGACGGCCGGCGAATCCGTCGAGCAGGCGCTGGAGGAGTGCGGCGCGCGCCGCATTCCGGTCGTCACGATTCTGAGCGGTGGCTTCGCCGACGCCGGCGTCGAAGGTGCGGCGAGACAGTCCCGGCTGGTGGCGCGCGCACGCTCCCTCGGCGTGCGGCTGCTCGGCCCGAACAGCATGGGCCTGATCGACATTCCCGGATGCGTTCCGCTTACGGTCAACGCCGTGCTCGAGATCGATGCGCTGCCGGCGGGTACGACGAGCGTGGTATCGCAGAGCGGGACTATGCTCGGAACGGTGCTTTCGCGCGGCGCCCCTCGAGGGTTGGGATTTGCCAAGCTCATTTCAGTCGGCAACGAAGCGGACCTGGGTGTCGGTGAGCTGGTGGAGTTGCTCGCCGAGGACTCCGATACGCAAGTCATCCTGCTGTTTCTCGAGACCGTGCGCGATAGCGCGCGCCTTGCCGCCGCGGCACGCAAGGCCCACGCCGCCGGGAAACCGGTGGTGGTTTACAAGCTAGGCCGCTCGCGCCTCGGCGAAGCGCTGGCGCATTCGCACACCGGTGCGCTCGCCGGATCAGACGCGGCGGTCGATGCGTATTTTCGCGATTGCGGCATCGTCAGGGTGGACTTGCTCGAAACGCTGATCGAGATTGCGCCGTTCCTCTGCGGCCGGAGTCCACCGGTCCTGGCGCACGCTGCGCGTGTTGCGGTATTGACGACAACCGGCGGCGGCGCGGCGAGCGTGGTCGACCGGATGGGCGTGCATGGACTCGACACCGCGGCGCCGGATGCAACTTTGCGGGAGCGGCTGGCCGCCCTTGGCGTGCCACGCCTCTCCTCGCCGATCATCGATCTGACCATGGCCGCGACGGGCAAGCGCTACGCGGACGTGCTCGAGGTGCTTCTCGAATCGCCGGCCTGCGATGCGGTGCTCGCCGTCGTCGGCTCATCCGCGCAATTTCATCCGCAACTCGCCATCGAGCCGATCTTGCACTCCCGTGGAACGAAGAAACCGCTTGCCGTGTTTCTCACGCCGCACGCCGAGCGCTCGCTCGCACTCCTCGCGCAGCGCGGGATCGCCGCATTCCGCACGCCTGAGTCCTGCGCTGATGCGCTCGCGGCTTTTTTCGCCTGGCGCGCGCCGCGTCGCACGTCGGATCAGGCCGCGATCGCTTCGCGCCCCGACTGGCCCAGCGGACTGCCGCGTCGCGGAAGGCTCGACGAAGCCGAGGCACTTGCGCTTTTCTCCGCGTTGGACGTGCCGTCGGTCGAGTCGACGATCGCCCGCGCGCCGCGCTACGAACATGGGCTGGCCTACCCGGTTGCGGCGAAAATTCTCTCGCCTGATATCGCGCACAAGACCGATGCGGGCGGGGTCGCGCTGGGCATCACCAGCCGCAGCGAGTTCGATGAGCAAGTTCGTAAATTGCTCGTCTCCGTTGCAGCCACGCAACCTGCAGCGCGCATCGAAGGAATCATCGTGCAGCCGATGGAAGTCGGGCTCGCCGAAGTCATCGTCGGCTATCGTCATGACGACATGGTCGGTCCGCTGGTGCTGGTCGGGGCGGGAGGAACGCTTGCCGAGATCTACGGCGACTTCGCGCTGCGCCTGGCGCCGGTGAACGAGCATGAGGCGGCGAGCATGATCGAAGAAGTGAAGGGCCTGGCGACGCTTCGGGGCTACCGCAATCTACCTCGCGGCGACGTCGCTGCCCTCGCCAAGGTCGTCGTGGCATTGTCGCAACTCGCGCTCGTACCGGGTCAGCCCGTGGCGGAAGCGGAGATCAACCCGCTCATCGTAAAATCGAAGGGTGTGGTCGCGGTCGACGGGCTCGTTGTGTTCAAGCATTACTAGCGGGATTGGGACGCGGCACGGACTGACGGTTGCAGTCCGATGCGGCGTAATCGAATCGTGATACGGCAGCTTGCGACAGTCTGAAGGACGCCATGGATTTTCGCCTCACTTCCGAGCAGGAGCAGTTTCGCGAATCGGTGCGACGCATCGCCCAGAAGCACCTTGCGCAGGGCGCGCACGAGCGCGCGCACTCTCTCGAATACCCGTGGGATGTCGCGAAGCTCATGGCCGCTCACGGGCTGCTCGGCATCACGATCGCGGAGGCAGACGGCGGCCATGGCGGCACGCTGATCGACGCAGTCATCGCGATCGAGACCGTCGCCTCAATGTGCCCGAAAAGCGCCGACGTCGTTCAGGTGGGCAACTTCGGTCCGATCCGCGTTCTTGCCGAATTCGGCACACCACAACAGAAGAAGCGTTACCTTGCGCCGCTGCTGGCCGGCGAATCGGTTATCTCGGTTGGGATGACCGAGCCAGAAGCCGGATCGGCCGTGACCGACCTCGCGACCGCCGCGACTGCGGACGGCGCCGGTTATCGCGTCAACGGCTCCAAGATCTTCGCCACGCACTCGACGTACGCCGACGTGATGCTCGCCTACGTGCGCTTCGGCCCCGGCGTGGGCGGCATCGGCTCGGTACTGATCGACTTGAAGGCGCCGGGAGTGCGCATCGGCAAGCGCTCGAAGTTCATGTCCGATGAGGAGTGGGCGCAGATCTACTTCGAGAACGTCTTCGTTCCCGCCGATGGCTTGGTGCTCAAGGAGGGCGGATTCAAGAAGCTGATCGCCGGCTTCAACGTCGAACGCATCGGCAACGCCGCCCGCTCGCTCGCGCTTGGTCGCTACGCCTACGAAGCGGCGCGACAATGGGCGATGCAAAGGAAGCAATTCGGGCGTCTGCTGTGTGAATTCCAGGGCCTGCAATGGAAGTTCGCCGACATGAAAATGAAGCTCGATGCGGGGCAACTGCTCCTATATCGTGCGGCGGCCAACGCCGACCGTGGCTTTCCGTCCGCAGAGGAGACCGCGATTGCCAAGGCGTTCTGCAACCAGACCGGCTTCGACATCGCGAACGAGGCGCTGCAGGTGATGGGTGGCCTCGGCTATTCTCAGGAGGCGCTGGTCGAGTATTGCGTGCGGCGCTGCCGTGGCTGGATGATCGCCGGCGGCTCGATCGAAATCCTCAAGAACCGCATCGCCGAGGCCGTGTTCGAACGCAGCTTCCCGCAGCGGCGCGAAGAGAACTGAGGTTCTCACTCGACCTGGATACCGGAGGTCCTGATCACCTCGCTCCATTTCGCGACTTCCTCGTGCAGGATCTTGTCGAACTCCACGGGTGTGCTGCCGACCGGCTCTGCGCCCTGATCGAGCAGGCGCTGCTTGATGTCCGGGGAACGCGCGGCCTTGGCGATCGCTTCGGACAGCGTATTGACGATGTCGCGCGGCGTCGCCGCGGGAGCGAGCACGCCGTACCACACGGTCATTTCGACGCCGGTCAACCCGACCTCCTGCATGGTCGGCACGTCGGGCATCAACTCCGACCGGCGGGTACCTGTCGATGCAAGAGGGCGGAGCCTTCCCGATTTCACGTGTTGCAAGATCGCGGGGACGTTGGCGAAGCTCAAGTCCACGTCGCCCGCGATCAACGCTGTGAGCGAGGGCGCGCTCCCCTTGTACGGCACGTGCACGATGCTCGTTCCCGTGCGCAGCTTCAACAGCTCGCCCGCGAGGTGCTGCGTCGTTCCGGTGCCCGCCGACGAATAGTTCAGTACCCCTGGCTTCGCGCGCGCGAGTGCGATCAGTTCGCTCATGCTTTTCGCTGGCGACGATGAGTTCACCACGAGTATGTTCGGGCTCTCCGAGAATATCGAGACCGCCACAAAATCACGCAGCGTGTCGTACGAAAGATTCTTGTAGAGCGCCATGTTTATCGCTATCGCAGGACTACTCATCAACAAGGTGTAGCCGTCCGGCGCCGACTTCGCCACAAGCTCATTGGCGATGTTGGTTCCGGCCCCGGGGCGATTGTCGACGATCACCGATTGACCGAGCAGTTCGGACAGCTTGGACGCAAGCAGCCGCGCATTGATGTCCACC
The DNA here is from genome assembly GCA_963726915.1 of uncultured beta proteobacterium. GTDB lineage: Bacteria > Pseudomonadota > Gammaproteobacteria > Burkholderiales > Casimicrobiaceae > PALSA-1003. The sequence goes on along the minus strand of CAVSEA010000013.1, from coordinate 59,055 downwards.
CCTCCGCCGGGGGTGAAGCCGACGATAAGTCGCACGGGTTTGGTCGGATAAGCTTGAGCTTGCGCCAATGCGCTGTCTGCCGTGAAGCAGAGCGCAATCAGCCACAGAATGCTGCGTATGCCAGTCATGCTCTCCTCCTGCAGCAGGTACGGGCGGTTCAGGGGCGTAGGCGGAATTCTACGCGCGGACGACCGGTTCGAGCGTAGCGCGACCGCGCAGGCCGTTTGATCTCGCCGAAGCCCGCGCAAAGAGCCATCGCCGCCGGTTTTGTCGCGGAATTGGGGGTTCCACGCCGCAATTTGCCGGACACGTCGCGTGGCCCTTGAGAGCGGTTTCGTGGCTGCCTACCATGCAATCACGCCGTAACCAATTCTCTAGATCTTTAAGGGCAATTTCAGAACGTTTAAGGGTGGCTAAAGGACTGAAGCTACTGTCTGGACGGACATTACAACCAGCAACAACGCGTCCTTGCCGACGCCAACCTGACCCAGGAGACCACCATGAACGCCAAGCCGACCTTCCCCCAGCCCTCATCGCTCTCGACCACCGTTGCCGCTGCGTTGGCGACGTTCATCGCCATCGGCCTTCTTACCGCTATCGCGTTCCTGTTCCAGCGTGACGGAGCACCGTTGGAACAGCTCGCCGCCGCCGAGCGCGCCTGCGTCCAGCGCGTCTACGTTTCCGAACGCGAAACCTGCATGCACGAATGGCTCGCAGCGCGTGCACCCAACGTTGCAAGCAAATGACCAAGAGTCTCAGAAATGTTACGCGTTAATACGGCTGCAAATACGTCGCATGCGCTGGCTGCGTACGGAATGCCGTCGTTCGTCAGGGCGGACCCATTGCACAACGCAACCGCCTCCGTTGTATCACGAGAGTAAAGGAGTTCGTCATGAGACCAGATCGGTACACGCAAGGTAGCTGCTATGCATTTGGCGCGGCGCTCGCTCTTGCCGCGTCCACCGCGCTTGCGGACACCTCAACCGCGCAACAGCCGGTTCCGGAATCCTCGGTAAAAAGTTCGACAGCGCCGTACGTATACGCGTCGAGCGAGGCCGGGCTGCGTCGCGCCGCGGCACAAGGACCCGTGGCGTTACACCTTTATATCTATCGCACTCGGATGATCTACAACTACTATTTCTGGGACTTCGCGAAGGAAGAATAAGCCATCGCCCGAGGTAGTAGTTTATCTAGCCAGGAGCAGCCGCCGCGCACCCTATTGCGCGGCGGCTGCAGTTTTCATTGCACGCGCGGCCACGCAAACGCCCTACTTCGCACGGCAGGTCAATTCTCCCGGTCGCCGAGCCAGTGCTGCGATCGGGTCGATTCGCCTTCAACCATGTACTTCTTGGCCCGATCCAGGATCGCGCGATCCGCGACGCTCGCACGCTCGTGCTGGCGCATGTGCTCGACCCACGACTCGTCCATGAAGCATTCCACGAAGAGCGCGGGGTCCGCCGAGTTGTGGAAGAGTTCCCAGAAATAGGCGCCGTTGCGCCGACGCATCTCGCGCACCTCGAGCATCGCGGCGACGAATTCGCTACGGTGCGCGAGCTGTACTCGATACTCGATGGTCACCATGACCGGTCCGCCGTCGGGTTCGGGCGATTCGGCGAGGACGGGAGCCGGCCAATCCATCGAGGGCCTGTGGTCGAGCTTCTCCTGGTGCGCGAGCTTGAAGTTCCGGGTAAGCGCAATGGCGAGCAGCATCCCGCAAGCGGCCGTCGTCAACGTGTCGGGAATTCCGATACGGGTCGCGACTTGCCCCCAGACGATGCTGCCTATCGCCATGCCGCCCATGAACACGACGACGAAGGCGGCGAGTCCGCGCGCCCGCACCCACGCCGGCAGGGTCAACTGCGCGGCGACCTGCAGCGCGGATAGAATCGAAATCCACGCGACACCGGTGGCGAGCATGGCGATGGCGAGCAGCCCGACGTGCTGCACGTGCGCAAGCGCAAGCATGGCCAGCGCGTAGAGCGCGCTCGAACCTGCGACCAGTATGCCCGGAGCGACCTTCTCGCGCACGCGGGGCAACAGCAGCGCTCCGGCGACCGCGCCGATCCCGATGCACGTCAGCAACAACCCGTAGATTTCCGGACCGCGCCCGAGTTCGCGCCGCACGATGAGCGGGAACAGCGACCACGTCGCGCTGGCGAATACGAAGAAAGCGCCGCCGCGGACCAGCACGATTTGCAGCGCCTTGGTGTGCAGGACGAAACGCATGCCGACGCGAATCGCGCTCAGGAAGCGCTCGGCCGGCAGCGTGCTCTTGTGGTGCTCGCGTTTCCACCGCAGCAGCACCGCGAGGATGCCGATGTAGGACAGCGCATTCAGGATGAAGACCAGCCACGCGCCTACCGCCGCCACCAGTAACCCCGCAATCGCGGGGCCGATCGCGCGCGATACGTTGATCGCGATGCTGTTCAGCGCAACGGCCGCGGGCATGTCTTCGACGGGAACCAGATCGGGGACGATCGCGGCCCAGGCCGGCAACATCATCGCCGAGCCGATGCCGAGCGCGAAGACGAAGCCGATCAGCACCCACGCCGTTGTCAGTTCCAGCAACGTGAGGACCCCGAGCGCGCCGGCGACGACCAGCAGATAGCATTGAATTGCGATCAGCAGCCGTCGGCGATCGACGATGTCGGCAAGGGCCCCCGCCGGCAGCGCAAGCAGCATCAGCGGAAAGCTGTCGGCGGCTTCGACCAGCGCGACCATGGACGGCGACGACGAGAGCGAGGTCATCAACCAGCCGGCGCCGACGTCCTGCATCCACGTCCCGACGTTCGAAGCGATGGTCGCGATCCATAGGCTGCGGAACAGCGCGTTCTTCAGCGGACTCCAGGCGGAGCGTTCTGCGGTCATCGCCGTCGCGACGGAATTTTCGGCCCTAGTGCCAGCTCCACAGCTTCGAACAAACGCGACACGCCAAAGGATACGTCGTGGATCTTGCGATTGACGAAGAACGTCGGCGTGTGACGGACCCCGCTGTCACGGCCGCTTTGAACGTGCTCCCTGATCCGTTGCAGGTAGCCGTGATCTTTCATGTCGGTCGTGTAACGCGCCAGGTCGAGTTGAAGCCGCTCGGCGTAGCCGCGCAATGCATTCGCTTTCAAGTGGGCCTGGTTGTCGAACAGAAGATCGTGCATTGGCCAGAACTTGCCCTGGGCGCCGGCACTCTCGGCGGCTTCCGCGGCAAGCAGCGCGTGAGGATGGACTTCCTCCAGCGGAAAATGTCGATAGACGAATCGTATCCGACCCGCGAAGCGCTGAAGAAGCAGCCTGACCCCGGGCGCTGCCTGCTTGCAGTTGGGGCATTCGAAGTCGCCGTACTCGACCACCGTGACCGGCGCGAGCGGCGGCCCGATCGTGTGATCGCCCGGATTCACCGGCATGCGTAATTCAAACATGCGCAATGCGACCGTTGTACAGGCTGGTGTCGGTCAACGTTCACCTTCCAACGCGTTGCACCCGCGCTAAGGCAGGTCGAACAGCAGGACTTCCGCGCCGCCGATGTTCGCCGTCACGGTCAGCGCCGACTCCCCTTCGATTGCCGCGCCGTCGCCAACATCCATGCGCTGTCCGTTCAGTGTCAGTGCTCCACGCACAACCTGCAGCCATCCCTTGCGCCCCGACGGTAATGTGTAGGTCGCCTGTTCGCCGGCATCGAGCACGGCGGCGCGCAGTTCGACATCCTGGTGAATGACGACGGAACCGTCGCGCCCGTCGGCCGAACCCACCAGGCGGAACCCGCCACGCTTGTCCGCATTCGAAAACGTCTTCTGTTCGTAGCGCGGGGCGATGCCTTCACGGCCCGGCACCACCCAGATCTGCAGAAAATGCACCGGCTCGGATTTCGAGTGATTGTATTCGCTGTGACGGATACCGGTGCCCGCCGACATGACCTGGACGTCGCCCGGCCGAATGACCGACCCCGTCCCGATGCTGTCCTTGTGCTCGAGCGCGCCTTCGAGCACGTAGGAGATGATTTCCATGTCGCGGTGACCATGGGTGCCGAATCCCTGGCCGGGACTGACCCGATCTTCGTTGATCACCCGCAACGGGCCGAAGCCCATGTGACCCGGATCGTGGTAGTCGCCGAAGGAAAACGTATGCCGGCTGTCGAGCCAGCCGAAGTTGGCAACGCCGCGCTCAGCCGCTGGTCTGACCTTGATCATGCATGCCCTCGTCAGCGAATTATCGGAACATCGCGCGCTCGGCCCGCAACGCCCGCACCTGCAGCGTCGCACCGATCAGGAACAGCAGGAACAACACGCCGGAGGCCACTTGCAACTGGGGCGCGTCGGCGTTCGGCAGCAATGGTGCGCCCAGCGGCAGCCGCGTCGTCGTTTCGGTGATGGCGGGAATCATGTGGAACAGGAACGTCGCCGAGTAACTGACGGTCTGGACGTAAGCCGATAGCCGTCCGAACACATTCGTGCTGCCCGCCAACCAGGCGATACCCAGCACGACGAGAGTAATGATGCCAAGAACGTGCGGCTTGCCAAAGCCCCCATGCTGAAAGATGCCGAAGCCGGTCAGGCAGGTAAGCACGGTCGTGACGATATAGACCTTGCCGACCAGATTCCGCGGGGCAATTCGTCCATCTCGAAACAGCGCGATTGCGCCGGCAAACACTGCAACCAGGCTGATTGCAGTGTGAACGATGCCAAGTTGCGTCAAGCCGAACATTTGTGACTCCCAATTCGCCCGGCGCGATCGCGCGGCGTGCCGACTCGGGCGCGGCTGCTGAAGACGTCGCATGCGCGAGCAGCGGGCTGCGTACATGATACGACGATCAGACTGCCTGCGTCAGACGTTTGTCCGAGCTGGCCGGATGCTATGCTTCCACCCTTGATCATGAATGAGCCTTGCGAGCACTTCAGCGCCATCATGAACGTGCAACCGCGCTCGAACGGTTGCGAGGAATGCATTGCGCTCGGCGCGAAATGGAACGAGCTTCGGGTGTGTCTCTCCTGCGGCCATGTCGGCTGTTGCGAGGATTCGGCACACGCGCATGCGCTCGCACATTTCAAGAGCACGGGACATCCGATGATCACCTCGCTGGAGCGCGGCGAAACCTGGGGCTGGTGCTACGTCCACCGCCGTTATTTCGATCCCATGCCGGGGCCGCTGCCGAAACGGCGTTCCGCGCTCGCGTCGCTGTTCGGACGACTCATCAACCGCTAGATTCAAGTCCGATGCTGCTGCAGCCATTCGATCAGCCGCTGTGCCGTCGCGGCGCTGCGCTCCCGCTGGGGAAAGTGGCCGGCGCCTTCGATCAGCCGCCGTACGTACGGGCCGGTGAAGAACGCCTCCTTGCCTTCGCTCGTTTGCGGTGAATTGACCGGGTCGAGCGCGCCATGCAGCGTGAGCGTGGGCACGCTCAGCTTCGGCAGCACTTCGAAGCGTCGCTCCAGGTCGGCATAGTAAGGATCGGGCGCCGCATGGTTCCAGCGCGCGCAATAGGAGTGCACGACGATGTCCGCCCAAGCGGGATTGTCGAAGGAGGCGGCCGTGCGCTCGAACTCGGCGGCGTTGGGGGTGTAGACGACGAACCATTCGTTCCAGATGTGCCGCGTGAAGGCGCGGCGGTCGTCGTGCACCAGCGCTTTGCCGCGCGGCGTCGCCATCAGCCAGTGGTACCAGTAGTTCTGCGTCTGCGCGTAGGTCAGTTTCTGCTGGGGTGAGTTGGTGCCGTAACCGACGGACACGCCCACGCAGGCGCGGATGCGCGAGCTGTCGAGCGCCGAGGCGATGTACGCGGCGCGCGCGCCCCAGTCGTGCCCGATCAGCACATGTGGCCCGAGATCGAGCGCCATGGTGAAATCCACCAGGTCCTGCCCGAGTGCGACCAGTTGCCCGCTGCGAAAAGTGTCCTCGCGCAGGAACCGGGTCGGACCGCAACCGCGCAACCACGGCACGTAGGTGCAGTAGCCGGCATCGTGCAGCGCGGGCAGGACCGGGTCCCAGGTGCGCACATCGTCCGGCCAGCCGTGCACGAGCACGACGGGGGAGCCGTCCGCAGGGCCCGAACGTTCGTAGCCGATGCGCAGCAGGGACGTGTCGACGAACTCGATGGCCATGCCGCCATTGTAGGACCGAACGCATTCCGCGATACTGCCGGTCAACGCCGGCGTGCATTGCGACGGCACGCCAATCTCCGGGATCCGAACATGAAGCGCCTGGTCTGGTTGCGCACTCTCGCCTTGATCGCCGCGTGGCTGGGCGTTGCCGCCACTGCCCTGGCGCAGTCGTTCCCTTCCCGGCCCGTAAAGATCACCGCGCCGTATTCGGCGGGGGCGGCGCCGGCGACGTTCACGCGCGCCGTCGCGGAGAAACTGTCCAAGCTGTGGGGACAACCCGTCATCGTCGACGCCAAGCCCGGGGCCAGCGGCTTCATCGCCATCGAAACGGTGAAGAGCGCCGTGGCCGACGGCCACGACCTGCTCGTCGCCAGCGACGCGCATGTCGCGATCAACCCTTCCCTGTACAAGAAGCTGCCCTACGATCCGCAGAATGACTTCGTGCCGGTGGCGATGTTCTATCACACGCCGTTCTATCTGGCGGTCGCGACGGCCGGGCCGTACCAGACCGTCCCCGCGCTCATCGCCGCGGCGAAGAAGGATCCCGGTGCAGTCTCGTATGGTTCGTCTTACGTGGGCAGTCCGTCGCACCTGGGCAGCGCCGAATTCGAATTCCTCACCGGCACGAAGATGATCCACGCGCCGTACAAGGATCAATCGCAGATGTACGTCGGCGTCGCCAATGGCGACATCGGCTGGGCGTTCACCACACTGGGGTCGGCGCTGCCGTTGATGCAGGCCGGGCGCATCAAGCTGATCGCGGTCGCCGCGCCGCAGCGATCGAAAGCGCAACCCGAGGTGCCCACGCTCGCCGAAGCGGGCGGCCCGGCGACGATGTCCGTCGGCGCGTGGCTCGCCATTTTCGCGCCGCGGGGAACGCCACCCGACGTCGTGCGCAAAATCAACGCCGATGTGAACAAGGTGCTCGCCGACCCGGAAATCCTGCAGCAGATGCGTACGCTCGGTTTCGATCCGGCACCGGAAACGCCGGAGCAATTCGCGGCCGAGATCCGCGCCGACGTCGTGAAATACGGCGATCTGGTGCGCCGCACGGGCGCCACCGCCGATTAGCGCGTGTTGGTGATCGCCGCGTAGTATTCCCACGCGCGATCGACGATGCCGGGCGCGAGCTGGTCATTCACGCGTTCGGCTTCTTCGCGTGTGTATACCCGGATACGCGTCGCGTCGCCGCCGGTCGCGGCAAGCATGCGCAACTGCAGCTCGGCGCTCTCTTCCAGGAAACAAGCCGCGACCGTGGCCGTGCGCACTTCGGCGGCGACGGTCGTGATGCCGTGCCCGCGCATCATGACCGCCACGCTGCCGCCGAGGCTGGCAGCGAGCAGATCCCCGAGCTCGCGCGTGCGGATGAGCCCGATGCGATCGTATTCGGCGACGCCTCCGGCAAAGCCTCCCCCCTGGTTATGCACGATGCGGTGCGGTTGTCCGATCTGCGTCAGGCACACGCACGCCGGCGGATGCGCGTGCACGACGGCGCCGAGTTCGGGTCGCGCCGCGTAGGCGCGGGCATGAATCCACAGCTCGCTGTTGGGCGTCCCTTCGCCCGCGCGCACCTTGCCGTCGAAATCGAGCACGAGCAGGTTGTGCTCGTCGGCCAGCCCCGGCGAGCGGCGCGTCGGAAGCAGGAATGTGTCGGTGCCCGGAACGCGCGCGCTGACGTGACCGAACACCTCGGCAAGCCCGGCGCGCTCGATGATGCGGTTGGCGAGCACGACGTCGCGGCGAAGGGTCTGATTGGCGTCCACAGGGTCGTCTCGTGACCGTCATGGTAGCGCAAGACGAAGCGTAGCGACGATCTGCTATCGTATTGCGTTGCCGGAGAGTGCCGGCCAGGCCATCCACCGCAACCCGGGAGCGCACGTTGAAGATCTTCTACTCCGCCACCTCGCCGTACGTCCGCAAGTGCATGGTCTGCGCCTTCGAGCTCGGACTGGAACCGCGCATCGAGCGCCTTCCCGCGAACGCGAGTCCGATCAATCGCGACCCCGCGATCGTCGCGCACAACCCGCTGGGCAAGGCGCCGACTTTTTTCACCGACGACGGCACGGTGCTCTACGACAGCCGGGTAATCGTGGAGTACCTCGACGAACAGGGTGGGCGCAAGTTGATTCCGCGCGACGGAGCCGCGCGCTGGAGCGTGCTGGTCGAGCAGTCGCTCGCCGACGGCATCCTGGACGCGGCGCTGCTAGCGCGTTATGAAACCTTCATCCGGCCCGAAGCGCTGCGCTGGCGTGAGTGGACCACCGGCCAGCTCGACAAGGTCGCGAGCGGACTCGCCTCGATCGAAACGCGTGCCGGCGGATTCGGCGACCGCGTCGACTTGGGCACGATCGCGTCCGCGTGTGCGCTGGGCTACCTCGATCTGCGCTTCTCGACCCTGGCGTGGCGCGACCGCCACCCGAATGCTGCCGCGTGGTTCGAGTGGTTCAACGGCCGCGATTCGATGGTGGCGACGCGACCGCCGGCAGCGTAGCCGCGCGGGGGCGGGCGCCACGGGAAACCGCGGTCTGTCCCCGATCAGGCGGGCACCCTGGCGCTCACGACGGGGACCATCCACACCGCGTAGCCGCGCGGGTCGTGGATGTTGGTGATCATCTGGTTGAAGTACGCGATGGCGGACTCGCGCGAGATCGGCGTCATTTCGCCGATCGCTTCGGCGTAGCCGTCGCGCCACGCCTCGAAGATCGCCGCGAAGGTCGCGCGCGGCACCCGCAGGGTATCGACGACGATGTAGTCGATGGTGATCTGCTCGAGACCCATCGCGGCGAGGATGCCGAAAATATTGCGTCCGATGTGCAGATCGGTTCCGGTAGCGGCGGCAAAGCTCGACACGCCGACGTGCCAGAACTCGCTCGGGTCGAGCGCGCCGCGCTGGAAGTGCAGCATGCCGTAGTCTTCCGCAATGAGGTGCAGGTAACCGCCGCGGCGCGTGACCCGGGCGAGCTCGGCCAGCACTTGATCGGCGTGGGGAATCGATTGCAGCACATGCCGACAGACGGTGAGGTCGAAGCTGTGCTCCGCCGCGTCGAGCGCGAAAATGCTCTGGTGCTCGAAGCTCACGCGCGAACCGAGATCCGCATAGCGCGATCGGGCGAGTTCCAGGTGCGCATCGATGATATCGACGCCGAGCACGCGTGCGCGCGGAAACAGTTCCGCCAGCCGCGCCGCGGCCTCGCCGGTACCGCAACCAGCATCGAGGATGCGAGGAGCTACGGGCAGCGCATAGCGGCGCAGCAACGGCGCTTCCTGCGGCCAGATGGCCTGGGCCTGCGCGGACAGGTTGCGCACCATCGACTCGTCGGCCATCTGCTTGCCCTGCGGATTGAGATCGGTCATGACCCTTCCCTTTTGAGTCTCGCAAGGTTATCCGAAATTCCACGATGGCCACAGCCACGCCGGGATATGGTCAAATATCCGGCCGCCGGGGAAGTGCAGAGATGCGCGGTCGTGCGGTACTGAGGGCATCCGGAGCAAACCCAATGAATCACGGTGGTTGGTCGACCCAGCGCCTGGCCCGCATGCATCAGGTGATGGCCACCCACGTTGCGCGCGGCGACATGCCGGGGCTGGTCACGCTGGTCAGCCGCCGTGGCGAAGTGCACGTCGACGTCATCGGGCGGCAGGCCATCGGCGGCGCGCCGATGCGGCGCGACACCATCTTCCGCATCACCTCGATGACCAAGCCGATCACCGCTGTCGCGGCGATGATCCTGGTCGAGGAATGCAAATTGCGCTTGGACGAACCGGTCGATCGGTTGCTGCCCGAACTCGCCAATCGAAAAGTTTTGCAGCAGCTCGACGGGCCGCTCGACGCGACCGTACCCGCGCACCGGCCGATCACCGTGCGCGACCTGCTGACTTTCCGCCTCGGATTCGGCTGCATCATGGCCCCAGGCATCACGCCGATCCAGCACGCCGTAGCCAAACTGCAGTTGCTGACGCTCGGGCCACCGACACCGCCGACACCGCACGCGCCGGACGAATGGTTACGCCGCTTCGCCACGCTGCCGTTGATGCATCAGCCCGGAGAGAAGTGGATGTACAACACCGGATCGCACGTGCTGAGCGTGCTGATCGCGCGTGCCGCCGGCCAGCCGCTGGGCGTGTTTCTGCAAGAACGGATCTTCGCGCCGCTGGGCATGAAGGACACCGGCTTTGTCGTTTCGGCGACGAAACTTCCAAGGCTGACGACCTGCTACCAGTTTCATGCCGCGACCGGAGAACTCGAACTCTATGACGGCGTCGCCAACAGCCAGTGGAGCCGCCCGCCCGCATTCCCGGATGGCGGCGCAGGTTTGGTATCGACGGTCGACGACTACTTCGCCTTTGCGCAGATGATGCTCAATCAGGGCAAGCTGGGCAGTCAGCGGATTCTGTCGCGCCCCGCGGTGGAAGCGATGCTCACCGACCAGCTCACCCCGGCGCAGAAGGCGGCATCGCCTTTCGCTCCCGGCTTCTGGGACAGCCGCGGCTGGGGGCTCGGCCTGTCGATCGTTACCCGCCGCGACAGCATTGCGGCGGTTCCCGGGCGCTACGGCTGGGATGGAGGCTACGGCACGTCCTGGTATTCTGATCCCGCCGAGGATCTCATCGGCATCCTGATGACCCAGCGCCTGTGGGAAGCGCCCAGCCCGCCGGATGTCTGTCAGGATTTCTGGACGTCCGCGTATCAGGCGATCGACGACTAACGAACAACTGCGACAACTGGGGAGAGCTCAATGATCAAGACCATCGCCATCGTCATTGCTGTCGTTGTTGCAGCGATCCTCGGCTATGCCGCGACCCGGCCCGACAGTTTCCGGGTCGAGCGCGCGACGACGATCAAGGCGCCGCCCGAAAAGATCTACGCGTACATCGACGACTTTCATCGATGGGAGGCCTGGTCGCCGTGGGAGAAGCTGGACCCGGCTCTGAAGAGGACGTTCAGCGGGACCGCCGCCGGCAAGGGCGCCGCGTACGCTTGGCAAGGCGACAACAAGGTCGGCGAGGGACGCATGGAGATCGCCGAGTCGACGCCGCCGTCGAAGGTCGTGATCAAGCTCGATTTCATCAAGCCCTTCGAAGGCCATGACATCACCGAGTTCACCCTGCAACCCAAGGGCGACAGTACCAATGTGAGCTGGGTCATGTCCGGACCCGTTCCCTACTTCGCCAAGGTCATGGGAATCTTCGCCAGCATGGACAGCATGATCGGCAAGGACTTCGAAAAAGGGCTCGCCAATCTGAAGGCCGTCGCGGAAAAATAACAACCCGCGGTTCAACTCAGCGGATGCATGACCGTCTTCTGGTATGCGGGCCGCTGCGCCAGGGCGTCGAACCATCGCTGCAGGTTGAGCAATGCAGGGCGCTCGATCGGCAGGTTCATCCAGCGCCAGACGCCGCATCCGAGCGGGATGTCGCCCATCGTGAATTTATCGCCTGCGATGTACTCGTGCGTCGCCAGGTGCGCATCCAGAAGTGCGAAGCACCTCCGCGGTCTTGACGCGCGACTCTTCCAGCGCATGCGGATCGCGCTTGTCCGGCGCGGTCCGGATCAGCCCCAGGAACAGCGTGCGGATGGCCGGCCAGAACGTGCTGAGCTGCCAGTCCATCCAGCGATCGGCGTCGGCCCGGGTCGCGAGGTTTACCGGCCACAGGCTGCCGGCGGCGTGCTTTGCGGCCAGATAGCGGAGGATCGCGTTGGACTCCCACAGCACGAACCCGTCATCGTCGATCGTCGGCACCAGGCCGTTGGGATTGAGCTTCAGATACTGCGGCGTGTTCACGACGCCGAACGCCAGGCCGGCATCGATACGCTCGTAACCGATCTTCATTTCCTCGCAGCACCAGAGGACCTTCTGCACGTTGATCGAATTCTTTCTTCCCCAGACCACCAGCATGAGCGACCTTTCGACGTGACGTGCCCGACTTTAACCTGCCGGGCGTGCAGGCTACAATGACCGCCGGCGCAAATGCCCGCTACGGAGCGACTCCCATGGAACGGAAGACTGCCAGTGACTTTCCGCAGGAAGTGCTGAAACTGTTCGATGGCTACGTTCACGGCTTTATCGACCGCCGCGAGTTTCTCGACCGCGCGGGAAAATACGCCGTCGGCGGGTTCACCGCCGCGGCGATGCTCGAAAGCCTGCGCCCGAATTTCGCGCTCGGACAGCAGATTGCCAAGGACGACCCGCGCATCAAGACCGAGTTCCTGACCTACCCGTCGCCGCAAGGGTCGGGAACCATGCGTGGCTACTTCGCGCGGCCGGCGAATCCCGCGGGGAAACTGCCAGGCATACTCGTCATCCACGAGAATCGTGGCCTCAATCCGCATATCGAAGATGTAACGCGTCGATTCGCATTGGCCAACTTCGTCGCCTTCGCGCCGGACGCGCTCACACCCCTCGGCGGCTATCCAGGCGACGAGGAAGCTGCGGTCAAGCTGTTCGGCACACTCGACGCCGCCAAACGCACCGAAGACCTGGTTGCCGCGTATGCGGTGCTGAAGGCGCGCCCCGAGTGCACCGGCAAGGTCGGCGCCGTCGGCTTTTGCTTCGGCGGAACCACGGTCAACATGTTTGCGACGCGCCTGCCGGATCTCGCGGCCGCTGTCCCGTTCTACGGCGGCCAGCCCAGCGCCGACAGCGTCGCGAAAATCAAGGCCCCGTTGATGATCCACTACGCGGGCCTCGACGAGCGCATCAATGCCGGCTGGCCCGCCTACGAGGCCGCACTCAAGGCAAACGGCGTGAAGTACCAGATGTTCATGTATCCGAACACCAATCACGGCTTCCACAACGACACGACGCCGCGCTACGACGAGGCCGCCGCCAAGCTGGCGTGGTCGCGCACCCTCGCCTTCTTCAACGAGAACCTGAGGACCTGAGCGCGGCTCCCTCACTGCGGCTGAAGACGATGGTACGCGAGCCGCAGTGAGCTGGCAGTTCGGGGTTCCGGCCACCCTGGCCATCGCCGCGCTGGTGCTCGTGGTCGGCCGCAGGCTGATCGAGCACGTTGCGTTCCTGCGCAAGTATTCGATCCCCGAGCCGGTCGTCGGCGGGCTCGTCGCCGCGCTGCTGATCACCCTCGTGCATATCGCCGGCGTCAGGGTCAGCTTCGACACCTCGATGCAGCCCGGCCTGATGCTCGCGTTCTTTGCCACCATCGGCCTCGGTGCCGATGCGCGCATGCTCGCGCGCGGCGGTATTCCGCTCCTGATATTCACCGCTTGTGTCGTCGGCATGCTGATCATGCAGAACATGATCGGCGTCGGCGCCGCATGGGCCATGGGCATCGACCCACTGATCGGCCTGATCGCGGGGTCGGTAACGATGTCGGGGGGCCACGGAACCGGTGCTGCGTGGGGCCAGCGCTTCGCCGAGAACTTCGGTCTTGCCGCCGCGCCCGGCATCGCGCTCGCGGCGGCGACGTTTGGCCTGGTGATGGGCGGGCTCATCGGCGGACCCGTGGCGCAGCGACTCATCGAACGGCTCAGGGCGCGCGGCGCGCCCCTCGGCGTAGCGCAGACCGAGGCGATGGCGCACGACGCGGCCGAAGCCGCCGGCGCGTTCACACCGCAACGGCTCACGGTGACGATCCTGCTGATCGCCGCCAGCATCGCGCTGGGAACCGCCCTGTCGCGTCTCGCCGAGAATCCGACGTTCACGCTGCCGACCTTCGTGTGGACGCTGTTCGTCGGCGCCGTGCTTCGCAACGGACTGGCAGTGGCAAAGCTGCACGAGATCGACGGCGAGGCACTCAACTTTGCCGGCAACGTCGCGTTGGGGCTGTTCCTTGCCATGGCACTGATGAGCCTGCGACTGTGGGAACTCGCCGCGCTCGCGCTGCCGATGTTCGTGATCCTCGCGCTGCAGGCGATCGGAGTGGCGCTGTTCACAACGCTCATCACGTACCGGGTCATGGGTTCGAACTACGAAGCGGCGGCGCTGGTCGCCGGCCAATGCGGATTCGGACTCGGCGCGACGCCAACCGCCATCGCCAACATGCAAGCGGTGTGCGAGCGCAACGGCTACGCACCGCTGGCATTCCTCCTGGTGCCGGTGGTCGGCGCGTTCCTGATCGACATCGCCAACGCCATCGTCATCAGTGCGTTCGCGGGTTTCGTCCCGATGCTGCGATAGCGGGACCCGGAGTAGGCCACGGTCTCCCTGCAAAGCGCAAGCTGTTCAAACACACGGAGCAACGACCCTTGAAGCTCGCCATACTCGATCCGGGCCATTTTCACGCCGCACTCGTGCAAAAGAAAATGTATGTCGACATGGACGACACGGCGCACGTCTATGCGCCGGAGGGACCGGATCTCGACGACTACCTGCGCAAGATCGAGGGCTACAACACCAGGGCGCAGGAACCGACACGCTGGCGCACACAACTCCACACCGGATCTGAATACCTGGAACGATTCGCCGCGGACCGGCGCGGGGACGCGGTCCTGATTTCAGGCAACAACCGGCGCAAGACCGAATACCTGTCGCGCGCGGTTGCGGCGGGCGTGCATACCCTCGCCGACAAGCCGATGGCGATCGACAAGGCGGGCTTCGCGGCGCTCGACCAGGCGTTCGCGGTAGCGCGCGATCGCGGCGTGCTGCTCTACGACATCATGACCGAGCGGCACGAGATTACGACCATGCTGCAGAAGGAGTTCTCGACCATCGCTCCGGTATTCGGCGGACTGGTCGCCGGCTCGAAGGAAGATCCCGCGGTCACCAAGGAAAGCGTGCATTACTTTTCCAAGCTGGTGTCGGGCGCTCCAGTCAAGCGGCCGGCCTGGTTCTTCGACACCGCGCAGCAGGGCGAAGGCCTGGTCGACATCACCACGCACTTGGTCGATCTCGTGCAGTGGGAATGTTTCCCGGACCAGATCATTGATTATCGCCAGGACATTCGCGTGCTGAGCGCGCGGCGCTGGCCGACGGCGATCAGTGCCGCGCAGTTCGCCCGCGTGACGCAGCTCGCAAGCGTTCCCGACTATCTGCGCAAGGATGTGCAGGCGGACGGCAGCCTGCACACGTATGCCAACGGCGAAATCAACTACACCATCCGCGGCGTGCACGCGAAGGTATCGGTCATCTGGAACTTCGAAGCGCCCGCCGGTGCCGGCGATACCCACTATTCGGTGATGCGCGGCGCCAATTGCAATCTGGTGATCCGGCAGGGCAAGGAGCAGGGCTATCAACCCGTGCTCTACATACAACCGCTCGCGACGATCGATGCGGCAGCGTTCTCGACCGCGCTCGAACGCGCTATACCACAGGTGCAGGCGAAATACCCCGGGATCGGCCTGAAGCGCGCGAACGCCGGTTGGGAAGTCACGGTTCCCGCGTCCTATCACGTCGGCCACGAAGCGCACTTCGGCCAGGTGACCGACCAGTTCCTGCGCTACGTCGCGGACGGCGCGCTGCCGGCGTGGGAGGTGCCGAACATGCTGGCCAAGTACTACACGACGACCACGGCGCTGGAACTCGCCCGCGGCTGAACCGATCGACGCGCGGCGATGGTGACCGGCGCTGCGACTCGTCGCCGTCAATGCCGCGCCCTGCCGCTGGACAAGCCACCGGTCGAGCGGGCCCTCCTGCGCGGCGCGATAAGCGACGCACAGATCGATGCGCTCGAGCGTCTTGGCGTAGGTGCGCGGTCCGCCGTCGACATTGCGCATGCGCTCGGACAACGCAGCCACGAACAGCGCCCGCTCATCCGCGGAGCATGCTGCGGATGCCCAGAAAGACAACCCTCGCAGGTTGTCCCCCGCGACCCGTTTCGCCAACGCATCGAAGTTGCGATCGATCCAGGTCAGCGCGCCCGCGCGCGCGCTCTCGTTTTCCAGCGCGCCCGAGAGGATCTGCAGCGATTCCAGCGGCTCGAAGGTATCCTCCAGCACCAGCCTCAGGGCGTCGCGCTGCTGCGTCGGCGCGCGGAATCCACCCAGCGCGTGCAGAGCGTCGCGCCGCGTCCGCATGTCCGGCGTCGACTTGGCGACGGACGCGATGTGCACGTACAGGACCGCCGCATCGTTGTCAGCCGTGCGTGCAGCCGTCCACAGCAGTTCGTGGCGGACCTCGGCAGGGACCGCGGACACATCCTTCGGCCAGCGCATGACTCTGGTCCGTGCGTCGCGTGCGAGCACGACGTCTTCGCCGCGGTCCGCGACGAGCGGCAGCAATTCGCGGCGCAAGCGTTGCGTATCGGCGTCCTCGCCGGCCCGCGGCTGCCAGCCGAGTTCGCGGGCGCGCGGCCCGAAGTGCGCACGGACCCACTTTGCGTACCGCATGCGATTGGCGCCTTGCGTCAGTTCCGGCGGTACGTCTCCGGCGATGGCCGACGCCTGGCGATACACTCGCGGGTCGCTTTGCCGCGCGGCGATCGCGGCGAGTTCCAGCGCCTCGGGTTGCGGAATCGCCGCTGCGCCGGCAAGGATGTTGGTGTCGCCCAGCAGGAAGACCCAGTCCAGCGGACCCAGGGTGGGCGCCGCACTGGGCAGCTTCGCGTTGAGCCGCGACGAGAGCACCGGCAGGAAGTAGCCGACCCCGGTGCGGTTTGCGATCACCCATGCCGGACAGGTCGTGGTAGCCAGCTTGAGGTCGGTTTTCGCGTCTCGAACGATGGCGCAGTGTTCCTTGCCCTTGGCCGCGCCAAACTTAAAACAGGCCGGGAAGGTCCAGCGCACCTGCGGGTCGATCGTCGAACCCTTCGGGGCAAACCGTGATTGGCTCAAGTGCAACGTCGGGTCGCCGCTACAATCGAGGTCCACCGCAAGCGCGGGCACGCCGGGCCGGTCGACGAAAGCACGGAACGCCGGCATGACGACTTCATCTTCGGCCGCGAGCGCTGCGAAGAAATCGTCGGCGGTCGCCACGCCCCAGGCATGTTTCGCCATGTACCGGCGGACGCCGTCGCGGAATTTGTCCGGGCCGAGCCAGTCCTCGAACATCGCGAGCAGTGCGGCACCCTTCTGGTAGGAGATGGCGTCGAACGCGCTGATGATGTCGCTTCGGACCTCGATCGGCTGGCGAACGCGTCGGGCCGAGGCCAGCCGGTCATTCTCGATCGCCGCTTGCCGAAGCCTGCCGCGCATGAAGTTCCAATGCCACTCCGGCTTGACCTCGTCGGTGATCCTATTTCCCATCCACGTTGCGAACGATTCATTGAGCCAGATGTCGTCCCACCAGGCCGGGGTCACCAGGTTGCCGAACCACTGATGGGCAATCTCGTGCGCCGCAGTGGAAACATATTCCTGCCGGAAGTTCGTGGTGTCTTCGGCGGGCGTGGCCAGGAGAATCGACTGGTCGTAGGTGATGAGTCCGACATTCTCCATCGCGCCAAAGAAAAATCCCGAATTCGGCATTGCGATGCTGTCGAGCTTCGGGAACGGAAACGGTTCCCCGAAATACGCTTCGAGCCGCTCGACGATCGCCGGCGTCACGCTCGCCGCATAGGCCGCTTCCGCGGCGCGACCTTTCGGCGCGATATAGCGCAGCGGCGTGGCATTCTTCCCTGCAGTGCCCCCGTCGAGCACGTCCCAGGGACCGACCGCGATCGCCACCAGATACGAAGCGATCGGGGGCGACTTGCCGAAGCTGACTTCGCGCCAGCCCGGCGCGGATGCGCGCTCGGCGTCGATCGGCATGTTCGAAAATGCGCGCTGGCCCTCGGGCACGGTCAGCACGATGCGCCAGGCCGCACGAAAGCGCGGTTCGTCGAAACACGGGAACGCGCGTCGCGCATACATCGGCTCGTGCTGCGTGAGCACGTACCAGTCGTCTCGATCCTTCTGCCGAAACAGGCCGGCGACGTTGGTCGTGCTGAACGTTCCCGCGAAGCGCAACGTCAGGCGCACGTCTCCCGCGGGCAACGGTCGCGCGAAGCGCAGCCCAATGACATCCGTGTTGCCGGCGACCACGTTGCCACCGATGACATCGCCGCTTGCTGACACGTTCACGGCGCGAACGTCATCGACCTGGAGGTCGGTCGCGTTGATCCAGACGAGATCCGTCGACGCGGCGATCCGTACGTCGATCGCCACCGTCCCGGAATACGTCGACGCGGTCGCGTCGAGCTTCAGTTGCAGGTCGTAGGCCAGCGGTACGACCGTGTCGGGAAGCTTCAGCGTGGGCGGCGCCTGCGCTGCGACACACATTGCAATGGAGAACATCAGCGACATTGCACAGGCGTCGAACGTGCGCCGCATGTCTGGACGGGAGTATCGCATCACCCTTCCTGTGATCCCGTCGCTGCTGGGCTATTGCCGAATGCCAGCTTGAACACCTGCACATCACGCATCGCCGCGCCCTCCGCCCGCAGGCGATCACGCTCCCCCGGATCGAGTTCCGCATCGAGAAGCGCTTCGACCCGATCCCTCACGCGCGACAAGCCCGATTCCCGCAATGCGCCGGTCCGCGCAAACTCGGCATCGACAAAGGCGCAAATCCGCGCCGCGTCCGCGCTTCGGCCGCGCAGCGCGGCACATGCCGCGAGCGGGGTAAGCACGCGCAGTTCGTCACCCTCGCGCAGCAGCGCCGCATACGCTCTTCGCCCGGCGACAAGTGCTTCATCGACACGCTCGAGGAGCACAAGGGCCGACATGGCATTGATGTACAGGTGGCCGGTCACTCCACCCGCCCCGACCGCGTCGAGCTGCGCGATGGCGGCTTGTGCATGTTCCAGCGCGATCTCCGTGTGTCCGAGCTGGAGCTCCGCCCCCGTCACGTTGGCCATGGCGATGTACTGGGCATAGAGCTGCGGTTCCTCCCGGCAAATCGCCACTTGTCGCTGCGCGCAGACCAGCGCATCCTCGATGCGCCCGAGCCGGACATTCCAGCGAAAACGGGCAAACTGAAATCGGGACCGCTGTCGTGCCGGCCAGTCGGCGCATTCGATGCGCGCCGCTTCGGCGATGGCTTCTTCCATCTCCAGGGGCGATGCAAAACGCATACCCATCGCTGCAGCACACAGCAGCGCGTCGTAGCGAAGATTGTCGCTGCCCAATTGTCGGTATAACTCCACTGCCCGCATGGCCGCGTCAAAGCATTCCCGGCGTGTCGAGTACGCGCCGAGGCGGGCGATGGTCAGCCAGAACCGCGCGACGTCCTGCTTCGGAACATCGTCGTCGATCTTATGGCGCAACGCGAGGCTGCGCTCGAGGCCCTCGGACAGCAGGTGGGTTGCCATCCAGACTCGATGCGACTTGCCTGCCAGGGCGATTGCCAGTTCGTTACTGTCGGCGGCGGTGGACACCCACGCGAGCGCAGCCCGCAGGTTATCGAGCTCGGACTCCGCCGGGGCAATATCGGCCGGCGTCATTCGCCAGTGCTGATCATCGCCCTCGGAACTCTCGAGCACCGCGCACATCGCGAGCGCATGCTGACGCAGCATGCGCTCGGTCTCGCCTGCTTCGGCGAGCCGCTCGAGCGCATAAGCGCGCGTCGTTTCCAACAGTCGGTAGCGTGGCAATGAGTTACCTTCGGCGAGCACCAGCGACTTGTCGACCAGTGCCTCGAGATGGTCGAGAGCAGCCCAGGCGCCGATTTGATCGTCGCTCGCGACGAGCTGCGCCGCTTCGAGCGCGAAACTGCCCGCGAATACGCCCAGCCGCATGAACACAGTCTGTTCTACCGGCGTCAGCAAGCCATGGCTCCATTCCAGTGTCGCGCGCAGCGTCTGATGTCGACGCAACACGACGCGCGCCCCGCCCGTGAGCACGTTGAAGCGCTCACCCAGACGCGCGCGCAGGCCTTCGACGCCGAGCAGTGGCAATCGGGCTGCGGCCAGTTCGATGGCGAGCGGAATGCCATCCAGTCGTCGGCAGATCTCGACAACCGTCGGGGCATTTGCTGGCGTCAGCGCAAAGTTTGGATCGACCGCTTGCGCGCGCGCAACGAACAGCTCGACGGCGCCGGCATTCAAGTCGTTCGACGCCCCGTCGTTGGGCGGTAGCGCGAGCGAACCGACTCGGTAGATGTGCTCTTCTGCCGTTTTCAGCGTTTCCTGGCTGGTGACGAGAAAGCGCACTTGCGGTGCCGCGGCGAGCACGGATTCAATGAGTTCGGCCACCGCGTCGGTCAGGTGTTCGCAGTTGTCGAGTACCAGTAGCAGTCGCTGCGATGCGAGCCGCGAAGCCAAGGCGTGCGGAGGCAGGCAATCGCCGGGTAGATGCACGCCCAGCGCAAGGGCCACGGCGGACGGCACCAGTGCGCGGTCGCTCAACGCGGCCAGTTCGACCCACCAGACGCCGTCGGGAAACTCGGAGGCTGATTCAGCGGCGACATCGGCCGCTACCGCCTGCGCGACGCGCGTCTTGCCGATGCCGCCGGCACCGACAACCGTTACCACGACGTGCTCGCGCAGCAACGCCTTGATCGTCGCCAGATCCTGCGCGCGGCCATAGAGCGACAGCAGGCGGGCAGGCAGGTTCGTGCGCGCGCGCACCGGCTCCGGCGCCGCGGCCGCGGAGGGTTGCGCGGCTGGCGCAACCGCGGCAACGCCCTCCACCGCAAGTTCGAATCGATAACCGCGTCCAGGAATCGTCGCAAGCGCGCTTTGTCCCAGCACTTTGCGCAGCGTGGAAATCTGCACCTGAAGGTTGTTCTCTTCCACCACCAGGCCGGGCCAGACCAGCGTCAACAAGTCGTTCTTCGCGACCAGCTGGCCCGCGCGCTCGACCAGCACCACCAGCAGATCGAAAGCGCGCGCTCCGAGCGCTATCGGTTGCCCATCCGCCAGCAGGCGCCGTTCGCCAGGCTGCAGGTCGAAGCGGCCGAAGCGGTGCGACCGACGACTCTCGCGGATGGCGGCTGCATTGCTCACGTCAGGCCTGGTCACCGAATCCAAGCTTGAATGCCTGTTCGTCGCGCATCGCGGCGCCTTCCGCCCGCAAGCGCGCGAGCTCGGGTGCGGGAAGGGTCGAAGCCAGCAGCGGGTCAAGGCGGGCCCGCAATTGCGCCGCGTTCGGCCGCACCGGGTCACCGGTACGGACATGGACTGCATCGTCGCGGCCGACGATGCGAGCCGCGTCGGCCAGCCGTCCCTGCAGCGCCACGAGCAGGGCAAGGGGTGCGAACAGCCGATATTCATCGCCTTCCTGCAGAAGCAGCGTATGCGCCCTGCGTCCGGCGGCGATTGCCTCGTCCAACCGGTTCAGGAGGATCAGGGCGATCATCGCGTTATTGCATAGATGCCCCGCCCCCGCGCCAACGCGCGCGCCGAGTGCATCGAGCCGGGCGATCGCGGCGCGTGCGTGTTCCAATGCCGCATCAGGTCGCCCGAGGAGAAGCTCGATCGCGGTGACGTTGGACATCGCGAACTGCTCCCCGACCAGGTTCCCTCCCGAGTGGTTGATCGCCACCTGCTGCTGCGCACAGGCGAGCGCTTCCTCGTAGCGACCGAGCCGCGCATACCACCAGCAGCGGGCGAACTGCAGGTTGGCGCGTTGCCGTGCCGGCCAGTCGGGACGCTCCAACCGCGCCGCCTCGGCAATGGCCTGCCCCATCTCCTCGGTCGTGCCAAAGCGCAAGCCTTGCACCGCGGCGCATACCATGGCGTCGTGGCGGCGACTGTCGTCGCCCAGTCGCTGGAAGAGGTTGGCCGCCCGCGGCGCCGCTTCGAAGCTTTCCCGGCTCATGGAATAGATGCCAAGCCTGGCTACCGTGAACCAATACCGTGCCGTGTCGCGTAGCGAAGCTCCACCGTGCACGTGCTGGCGCAGCGCCAGACATCTTTCGAGACCTTCAGCGAGATGAAAGGTTGCGAACCATACGTGGGTCGACACGTCCACCAGGGGCAGGACAAGATCGGCGCCTTCGGCGGCCGTCGCTGCCCATCCGAGCGCGGCACGCAGGTTGTCGAGTTCTGCTGCGGCGGCCATCATGTCGGCTTGCGTGGCCGCCCAGCGCCGATCGTCGCGTTCGTATGCGTCGAGGAACGCGAATATCGCTTCGGCATGCCGCCGCAGCACGCGTTGCGTCTCGCCGACATCGGCGAGACGTTCGAGCGCGTAGGCGCGTGTCGTTTCCAGCAAGCGATAGCGCGGCACCGGATCGCCCTCGGCGAGCACCAACGACTTGTCGACCAGCGCGCCGAGATGATCGAGTGCTGCCCAGACATCGATGCGTTCGTCGCCGGCGACATGCTGCGCGGACTCCAGCGAGAAACTGCCGGCGAACACGCCCAGCCGCCGGAACACGGTCTGCTCGTCCGGTGTCAGCAGGCCATGGCTCCATTCCAGCGTCGCGCGCAGCGTCTGATGCCGGCGCAGCACGACGCGCGCGCCCGCAGTGAGCACATTGAAGCGTTCGTCGAGGCGCGAGCGCAAACCTTCGACGCCGAGCAAAGGGACCCGTGCGGCGGCAAGTTCGATCGCGAGCGGAATGCCGTCCAACCGCCGGCAGATCTCGATGACCGCAGGTGTATGCGCGGGCGTCAACGCGAACTTCGAATCGACCGCCTGCGCGCGCGCGACGAAGAGTTCGACGGCGCCGGCCGCCAGCGGGTTCGACGCGCCATCGTCGCCAGGAATCGCCAGCGCACCCAAGCGATAGACATGTTCTTCCACAGTCTTCAGCGATTCCTGGCTGGTCACCAGAAAGCGCACGTGCGGCGCGGCGGCGCGCATCGTTTCGATGAACCCCGCGACAGCCTCGGTCATGTGCTCGCAATTGTCGAGCACGAGCAACAGTCGCTGCGACGCAAGCAGCGACGCGACAGCTGCGACGGGACGGTCGCTGGGGAGCTGCACGCCCAACGCCCGCGCTACGGCCGAGGGTACCAGTGCGCGGTCACTCAATGCCGCCAGTTCGACCCACCAGACTCCGTCGGGATAATCGGCGACAGACTCGACGGCCACCTCCGCCGCGACCGACTGGGCTACGCGCGTTTTGCCGATACCGCCAGCGCCGACAATCGTAAGCACGACGTGCTGGCGCAGCAACGACTTGATCGTCTCCAGGTCCTGCGCGCGGCCGTAGAGCGACAATAGACGAGTAGGAAGATTCGTGCGGGCGCGCATTGGTTCCGCCATCGCGGCGGAAGGGGCGAACTCGGCGCCGCCGGGCGCAGCTTCCGACGCAGCCGCAGTGCCGCCCGCCAAGGCAAGCTCGAAGCGATAGCCGCGGCCCGGAATGGTGGCGAGCGCACTCTGCCCCAGCAGCTTGCGCAACGTGGAGATCTGCACCTGCAGGTTGTTTTCCTCCACCACCAGGCCGGGCCAGACGAGGGTGATCAGCTCGCTTTTCGTTACCAGCCTGCCCGCTCGCTCGACCAGCACCACGAGCAGATCGAAAGCGCGTGCGCCCAGTGCGACCGGCTGGCCGTCCACCAGCAAGCGTCGCTCGTCGGGTTGCAGTTCGAAGCGCCCAAAACGGTGCGACCGGTGGTCTTCGCGAGTCTTAGCGGCGTTACTCAACATTCACTCCCTGAGAACGGCTCAAGTCTATCCCGCAAAACCGGCCGCCGGGAGGTGGCCAGTAGCAGGTTTCAGGCACGTTTAAGGCACGCTTCAGGACTGAAGGTGGGCTTCAGGCGGACATTGGCACCGTTATCAACGTCGTACCAAGGAGAACTGCCATGCAAGTCACCAACCGGACCCCCAAGATCGTCGTCGCGCTGTGCATCGTGCTGGCAGCGGCCGCTCTGATCGGCGCCACCGTCTGGACGCCCGCCAAGAACACCCCCATGACCTCGCCGGTCGCGAAGACTCAATCCCTGGCGCCGATAACCGCGACCTTCACCGGCGAGTACGAGAATGGCGCCCCGGTCTACCGGTTGCCGTCCATCGCCATCACCGCCAGCCGGGCCGATGTCGCCGAGGTGGAGCAAGCAGACCGCCTCGTACGGAAGTAGCGGTAGACTACGGCGCTCGATCGGGATCGAGCCAGCACCGGCTCGATCCGATCGTTGCGTCCATGCCGCCAATCATCTCCATAGCGAAGCTCTCCAAGACCTACGCCTCGGGCTTCCAGGCGCTCAGAAATATCAATCTGGACATTCGCCGCGGCGAAATCTTCGCCCTGCTCGGTCCGAACGGCGCTGGCAAGACGACGCTGATCGGCACCATCTGCGGCATCGTCCGACCGACTGCCGGGCAAGTCACCGTCGACGGACACGACATCATCAGCGACTATCGTGCGGCGCGGGCCATGATCGGCCTGGTGCCGCAGGAACTGACGACCGATGCATTCGAATCGGTGTGGAACACGGTGTCCTTCAGCCGCGGCCTGTTCGGCAAGCCGGCCAACCCGGCGCACATCGAGAAAGTGCTCAGGGACCTGTCGCTGTGGGACAAGAAGGACAACAAGGTCATGACGCTGTCCGGCGGCATGAAGCGACGGCTGCTGATCGCCAAGGCCCTGTCGCACGAACCGCAAATCCTGTTTCTCGACGAGCCGACCGCCGGCGTCGACGTCGAACTGCGCCAGGACATGTGGGAACTGGTGCGCACGCTGCGAGCCGGTGGCGTGACCATCATCCTGACCACGCACTACATCGACGAGGCGGAGATGATGGCTGACCGCGTCGGCGTGATCAGCAAGGGCCAGATCATCCTGGTCGAGGACAAGGCCGAGCTCATGCGCAAGCTGGGCAAGAAGCAGCTGACACTGCAATTGCAGCAACCGCTGGAACAAGTGCCACCGGCGCTCGCCGGCTCTCCGTCTGGAACTGGCCAGCGGTGGCAGCGAACTGATCTACACCTACGACTCGCAGGGCACGCAGCCAGGAATCGCCGCGCTGCTCGAAGACCTGGACCGCGCGGGCATCCGCTTCAAGGATCTGCATACAACGCAAAGTTCGCTGGAAGACATCTTCGTCAGCCTGATGCGGGAGGAACGGTGAACGTCCACGCCATGCGCGCGATCTACACCTTCGAGATGGCCCGCACCCGGCGCACGCTGATGCAGAGCATCATCTCGCCGGTACTGTCGACCTCGCTCTATTTCGTGGTCTTCGGCGCGGCGATCGGCTCGCGCATCCAGGAAGTGGAGGGCATCAGCTACGGCGCCTTCATCGTGCCGGGCCTGATCATGCTGTCGCTGCTGACGCAGAGCATCGCCAACGCCTCGTTCGGGATCTACTTTCCCAAGTTCACGGGCACGATCTACGAACTGCTGTCGGCGCCGATTTCCTATCTGGAAATCGTCGTGAGCTATGTCGGAGCGGCGGCGAGCAAGTCGATCATCCTCGGCCTGATCATCCTGGCGACGGCGGAACTGTTCGTGCCGCTCAAGATCGTGCATCCACTGTGGATGATCGTGTTCCTGCTGCTCACGGCGGTGACCTTCAGTCTCGTCGGCTTCATCATCGGCATCTGGGCCGACGGATTCGAGAAGCTGCAACTGGTGCCGCTGCTGATCATCACGCCGCTGACCTTTCTCGGCGGGAGTTTCTATTCGATCGACATGCTGCCGCCGTTCTGGCAGAAGGTGAGCCTGTTCAATCCGGTCGTCTACCTGATCAGCGGGTTTCGCTGGAGTTTCTTCGACATTGCCGATGTGAGCGTCGGGGTGAGCATCGGCATGACGCTGGCGTTCCTGGCCCTGTCGCTGGCGATCGTGGCATGGATCTTCAGGACAGGGTACAGGCTCAAGACCTGATCGAACCGGGACTGGCGACGGTTCCCCGGCGCGAATATTCCCGGTGTTCGCTGCCGCGTATTCGTGCGACGTCACCGTCGTCCGGGTGCAATTATTAGGGCGCACAATCAATACCTGTTCAATCCTGGGAGATTGCCATGCCCAACCCCGATGCCGTCGTCGTTCGCGCCTATGCCAGTCCTACGCTGGTGCTGCTTGGCATGGATTGGCCCGCAGGAGCCAAGCACGCGGATTTTCTCGGCTTCTCCATTCGCCGCTCACCGGGCTACGGCAAGACGGGGACGCCGCAGTTCCTGTTCAACAAGGTCGATTTCGCCCCGCTTAAGAAGGGCGACAAGCCGCGCACGTCGGATCGCGCGCCGATCCAGAAATTCCAGTGGTGGGACGGCGGCATCGGTCCCAAGGACACGGGGAAGCATTTCCGCTACACGGTCACGCCGATCCGCGGCACCGGTCCCAAGGACCTGAATCCGGTCGCCGCGGCAGCGGTCACGGTCGAGGTCGTCGTACCCGCGCCCGTCGTAGCCGGCATTGGGACCTGGTTCAATCGCGCCGTGGTGTCGTCACAAAGCTACTCGGCGATCAAGAACAAGCCGCTGCTGACGCGCATGACCTGGCTTGCCAACGGCATCGAACGGGCTGTCCCCGACTTCCTCGGAAGCACCAAGCGCTTCGACTGCGGCATCTATCACCTGACCGACAAGTGGAAAATCACACCGGCCATGAAGAAATTCGCGGGTCCGTTCGACGTCGTCTATTTCTTTAAGAAGAAGTCGGCTAAAGGCAAAGGCGGAGATGGCTCCAACCTGCCCGCCGTCAAGCTCCTGCATACGTCGAAGAAACTGTTTCACGAACGCACGCACATCAGTTCGCTGATGCACGACAAGTATGTCGTCGCCTACTCGGGCAACAAGCCGCACGCGGTGCTCATGGGATCGATGAATTTCACGCCGGAGGCGGCGACCGTGCAGGCCAACCTCGTGCACAGCTTCGCCTCGCCGGAACTCGCGGCGCTCTACGCGCAGCGTCACGCGCTGCTGGTCGGCGATCCGACGACGGCACAGACGGCCGCGCACGCCAAGTGGCAGGCCGTGCACGACGTGCCCGGCACCGCGATCCGCGCGATTTTCACGCCGGAGCCGACCGGGAAGCGTACGTCGATCGATGTCGTGATCAACACCGTGCAGGGCGCGCGCTCGTCGGTGTTCTTCTGCATGTTCTCGCCCACGGACGAGAAACTGCTCAAGGCGCTGCTCGACGCGGGTGACCAGGGCAAGATCATGTACGGCCTGCTCAACAGCATTCCCGACCCCGCGAAGGCGAAGAAGACCGCCGGCAAGCCAACGGCGAAACAGCAGATCATGGTCGAGGTGTTCAATCGCTCGCGCAAGGATCGCAAGGCGGTCACCTACGATTACTTCCGACCCGGTAGCGAACCGCAGGGGTTCCTGCCCGAGCTCTCCGGCATCGACACGCGCAGCTACAGCCTGCAGCCGCCGGGAAACAACGTTCCGGCGGTGCACATCCATCACAAGTTCCTGGTGATCGACGGCGACACCGCCAACCCGACGATCTACACCGGATCGGCGAACATGAGCTCCAACTCGACCAACTTCAACGACGAGAACCTGCTCGAGATCAAGGGCAACACGGCGCTCGGCCGCTTGTACGTCGCTGAGTTCCTGCGTCTGTACAACCACTACCGCGCGCGCGCCGTATGGGAATTTTTCCATGGTCCGAAAGCGAAGAAGCCGGTGAAGGCGGGCGCCGCCGCCGATCCACTGGTACTGAAAATAACGCGCGACGAGTGGGTCAAGGACGCGTATCAAAAGGGGACCGCAGCATTTGCGTCTCGCGTCAGACTCGCGGGAGGGGCGTAGCGAGAAGTTCCGGCGAGGAGCGATGTTAGGATATTGGCAATTCTGCAAGCACTATTGCCATGTCCACGACCCTGTTCACTCCATTCACGCTCCGCAAACTCGCCCTCGCCAACCGAATCGTCGTCTCCCCGATGTGCCAGTACTCGGCCGTGGACGGGTGCGCCACCGACTGGCACACCGTGCACTGGGGCCAGCTGCTGCAATCGGGCGCCGGCTTGTTCACGATCGAAGCCACCGCGGTGTCGGCCATCGGCCGCATCACCCATGGTTGCCTCGGGCTCTACGACGACGCATGCGAACAGGCACTCAGCACACGGATGGCGACCGCGCGCGCGAATGCGCCGGCGATGCCGGTCGCCATTCAGTTGGCGCACGCGGGCCGCAAGGGATCGTCGCAGGTTCCCTGGGAAGGAGGGCAGCTGATCCCCGTCACCAAGGGCGGATGGGTGCCTGTCGCCCCGTCGGCAATTTCGCTGCACGCGCACGAGCCATTGCCCGCGGTGCTCGACGCCGCAGGTCTCGCGCAGATCAAGCGGGATTTCGTCGAGGCCGCGCGTCGCGCACAGCGCATCGGCCTCGACGCGATCGAACTGCACTGCGCCCACGGCTACCTGCTCAACGAGTTCCTGTCGCCGTTGTCGAATCAGCGCGATGATGGGTACGGCGGATCATTCGAGAACCGGATCCGCTTTCCGCTGGAAGTATTCGCCGCAGTGCGCGACGTGTGGCCGCAAGGCAAACCGATGGGCGTGCGCCTCTCGACGACCGACTGGGTCGACGGCGGCTGGAGCATCGACGATTCCATCGCGCTCGCGCAGCGTCTCAAGACCGCCGGCTGCGATTGGATCGACGCCTCGAGCGGCGGCATCTCGCCGGCTCAAAAGATCGCGTTGGGACCGGGCTACCAGGTGCCGCTCGCCCGCGCGATTCGTCGTGCAACCGCAATGCCGACTATGGCGGTCGGACTCATCACCGACCCGAAACAGGCCGAAGCGATCGTCGCGTCGGGCGATGCCGACCTGGTGGCGATGGCGCGGGCGCTGCTATGGAACCCGCGCTGGCCGTGGCATGCCGCGGCCGTTCTCGGCGCGCAGATCCAGGCTCCTCAACAGTACTGGCGGGCGGCGCCGCGCGAGGCGGCCAGTGTCATCGCCAACGCAAAAATCGGCATGCGGTAGGGTTACCCCGGCGCTGCGCCCTGCGTCGCGGTGTAGACGGAATACAGCGACTGGCTGGCCGCCATGAACAGCCGGTTGCGCTTCGGCCCGCCGAAGCAGACGTTGCCGCAGATCTCGGGCAGCCTTATCCGCCCAATGAGCTGGCCCTGCGGCGTCCACACGGTCACGCCGCTGTAACCGACGTTGCGACCCGCGTTGCTCGACACCCAGAGATTGCCATCCACGTCGGCACGTACGCCGTCCGGCCCGCACTTCACGCCGTCGATCATGAAGCTGCTGAACAGCTTGCCGTTGGACAGCTTGTTATCCGATCCGACGTCGAACACGTACATGTCGCCCTTGCCGCCCGGACCCGTGTCACCCGGGCCCTGGCCCGTGCTGATCACGTACAGCTTCTTGTAGTCGGGCGAAAAGCAAAGGCCATTGGGATCGGGAACCTGGTCCTCGCGCACGACCAGCTCGAGCTTGCCGCTGGTGTCCACGCGGTAGACGCTCGTGGGCAACTCGCGCTTGTAGCCGCCGAGCTCGGGCGGCTGCCCGAGCCGCGGGTTGAGCCGGCCCGCCTTGTTCGCGGGCCCGCCTGCGGCATCGACCGTGCCCTCGTAGAGCTGCGCCCCGTACGGCGGGTCGGTGAACCAGTAGCTGCCATCGGGATGCGGCACAATGTCGTTGGGCGAATTCAGGCGCTTGCCGTCGAATTGCGACGCGATGATGGTTACCGAGCCATCGAGCTCGTAGCGCACCACGCGCCGCGTCACGTGCTCGCATGAAAGCTGGCGGCCCTGAAAGTCGAAGGTGTTGCCGTTGCTGTTGTTCGACGGTGCGCGGAACACGCTGACGTGCCCGTCGTCGTCGATCCAGCGCAGCTGCCGGTTGTTCGGAATGTCGCTCCAGACCAGATACCGGCCCACCGAATTCCATGCCGGCCCTTCCGACCACAACGCCCCCGTCCATAGACGCTGGATCGGCGCGTTCGGTTGCCGAAGCCCATTGAACGCCGGCTCGACGGTCAGGACGTCGGGGTCGGTGAAGTAGGTCGTCGGCGCCCCGCGCGAACTGAAGTCGCGCGGCGGCTGGGTGATCGTACTCGGTGGCCCGACGGGTGCGCTCGCCGCGGTCTGCGCGCGCACCCACCCTGGGGCAAGGGCCGCGGCGCCCGCCACGGCCCCCATGCTGCGAAGCAAATTGCGACGGGACATCGAGCCGTTCACCAACAAATTGCTCGCTTCTTGCGCCATGGTCCACCTCCTCACACGCGGTTGGAACAAAACTGGACATGGCTATCCGTCCAGGCTGAAATGCGCGCGGCCACAACGTGACCCGATCTACATGCTCCTCCGATACTCGCCGCCCACCTCGAACAAAGCGTTGGTGATCTGCCCGAGCGAGCACACGCGCACGGTATTCACCAGCTCGGCGAAGACGTTGCCGTTCTCGATCACCGTGCGCTTGAGTTTGGCCAGCGCGGCCGGCGCGGCCTTCGCGTTGCGCGCGTGAAACTCCGCCAGTCGCGTCAGCTGCGACTGCTTCTCTTCGTCGGTCGAGCGCGCCAGCTCCAGCTTCTTCGGCGTCTGATCGCCGTGCGGATTGCGGAAGGTGTTCACGCCGATGATCGGGTACGAGCCGTCGTGCTTCTGGTGTTCGTAATAGAGCGACTCTTCCTGGATCTTGCCACGCTGGTACCCGGTCTCCATCGCACCCAGCACGCCACCGCGCTCGGAGATCGCTTCGAATTCCTTGAGCACCGCTTCTTCGACCAGGTTGGTCAGTTCCTCGATGATGAAGCTGCCCTGGTTCGGGTTCTCGTTCTTGCCGATGCCCCACTCGCGGTTGATGATGAGCTGGATCGCCATCGCGCGGCGCACGGATTCCTCGGTCGGCGTGGTGATCGCCTCGTCGTAGGCGTTGGTGTGCAGGCTGTTGGTGTTGTCGTAGGTCGAGATCAGCGCCTGCAGCGTGGTGCGGATGTCGTTGAACGAGATTTCCTGCGCGTGGAGGCTGCGTCCCGAAGTCTGCGAGTGGAACTTGAGCTTCTGGCTGCGCTCGTTGGCGCCGTAGCGCTCGCGCATCGCCACCGCCCAGATCCGGCGCGCGACCCGGCCGATCACCGCGTACTCGGGGTCCATGCCGTAGCTGAAGAAAAACGACAGGTTCGGCGCGAAGTCGTCGATGTGCATGCCGCGCGCCAGATACGCCTCGACGAAGGTGAAACCGTTGGACAGCGTGAACGCGAGCTGGCTGATCGGGTTCGCCCCGGCTTCGGCGATGTGGTAGCCGGAAATCGATACCGAATAGAAATTCTTCACGTCGTGCTGGACGAAGTATTCCTGGATATCGCCCATCACCTTGAGGCTGAACTCGGTGGAGAATATGCAGGTGTTCTGGCCCTGATCTT
Source organism: uncultured beta proteobacterium (assembly GCA_963726915.1). GTDB lineage: Bacteria > Pseudomonadota > Gammaproteobacteria > Burkholderiales > Casimicrobiaceae > PALSA-1003. The sequence goes on along the minus strand of CAVSEA010000013.1, from coordinate 27,918 downwards.
CCTTGAGGATGTCGGCCTGGACGGTGCCGCGCACGGTCGACAGCGCCCACGCCCGGATCTTCTGCGCTTCGTCGTCGGTCGGTTCGCGCTTGTTCTCCTCGCGGAACTTGTCCTGCTGCTGGTCGATCGCAGTGTTCATGTAGAACGCCAGGATCGTGGGCGCCGGGCCGTTGATGGTCATCGACACGGAGGTCTTCGGGTCGCACAGGTCGAATCCCGCGTAGAGCACCTTCATGTCGTCGAGCGTTGCGATCGACACGCCCGAGTTGCCGACCTTGCCGTAGATGTCGGGACGGATCGCCGGGTCGTTGCCGTAAAGCGTGACGGAGTCGAATGCGGTCGACAGGCGCTTGGCCGGCATGTTGTCGGCGAGCAGGTGGAAGCGCTTGTTGGTGCGGAACGCGTCGCCTTCGCCCGCGAACATGCGCGTCGGGTCCTCGTTCTCGCGCTTGAATGCGAACACCCCGGCGGTGAAAGGAAAGCTGCCGGGAACGTTCTCGGTAAGCTGCCAGCGCAGGATTTCGCCGTCGTCCTCGTACTTCGGTAGCGCGACCTTGGGCACGTGGGTACCGGACAGCGACACGGTGGTCAGCGCGGAACGGATTTCCTTCCCACGGATTTTGACCACGTACTCGTCGCCGGTGTACGCCGCCTTGGTCTGCGGCCACATGTCGAGGAGCTTGCGCGCCCGAGGTTCGAGGCGCTTTTCGCGCTCGTCGATGAGCGCGTCGAACTCCCCGCTGATGTCATTCCCGCGCAAGCGGGAATCCATTTGTTGTGTCTCATCCGATTCCAAGATGGATCCCCGCTTCCGCGGGGATGACGGCTCGGAGAGCATCGCCTTCGTCGCCTTCAACTGCTGTCGTTCGCGCGCAACCTTGGCCTGCTCATGTGCCCAAGCGTGATAGCCGCGGACCGTCTCGGCGATCTCGGCAAGGTAGCGCGAGCGCGCCGGCGGCACGATGACGTTCTCGCCCGACGAGAATCGGGCCGCCACGCGGGGCAGCTTGCCCGTGGCCAGTTTCAACCCTTCCTGCGTCATCCGCTCGCACAGTGCCTGATACAGCGCAGTGACGCCGTCGTCGTTGAATCTCGCCGCGATCGTACCGAACACCGGCATGGTGTCTGGCGCCTGCTTGAACAGCTCGCGATTGCGCTGGTATTGCTTGCGCACGTCGCGCAGCGCGTCGGCCGCGCCCTTGCGGTCGAATTTGTTGATGGCGACGAAATCGGCGAAGTCGAGCATGTCGATCTTTTCCAGCTGGCTCGCCGCGCCGAACTCCGGCGTCATGACGTACAGCGACACGTCCACCAACGGCACGATGGCCGCATCGCCCTGACCGATGCCCGAGGTCTCGACCACGATCAGATCGAAGCCGGCTACCTTGCACGCCGCGATCGCGTCGGGCAGCGATTTGGCGATTTCGCTCCCGGCTTCGCGCGTGGCCATCGAGCGCATGTAGATGTTCGAATGATGGATCGCGTTCATGCGGATGCGGTCGCCCAGCAGCGCGCCGCCGGACTTGCGGCGCGAGGGATCGATGGAAATGACCGCGATGCGCAGCTTGTCGTCCTGGTCCAACCTGAAGCGCCGTATCAGTTCATCGGTAAGTGAGGACTTGCCAGCGCCACCGGTGCCGGTGATCCCCAACACTGGAGCAGTAGAGGTTTCCGCTACGCGCAGCAGCTCATCCCGCAGCTTGGACGGGACCGCCTCGGCTTCGAGGCCGGTGATGAAGCGCGCCAGCACGCGCCGGTCGCCGGCCGCCAGCGCGTTCAGGTCCGCCGGAAGGTCCTGCGCCAGATCGGCATCGCAGGCGGTGACGATCTCGTTGATCATGCCCTGCAGGCCGAGCCGCGCACCGTCTTCCGGCGTGAAGATGCGCGTGACGCCATAGCGGTGCAATGCGTCGATCTCATCGGCGACGATCACGCCGCCCCCGCCGCCGAAGACCTTGATGTTCGCGCCGCCGCGCTCGCGCAGCAGGTCGAGCATGTACTTGAAGAATTCGACGTGACCGCCTTGGTAGGACGAGATGGCGATACCGTGCGCGTCCTCCTGCAGCGCGCAGGTGACGATTTCGTCGACCGAGCGGTTGTGACCGAGGTGGATGACTTCGCATCCTGTCCCCTGCAGGATGCGACGCATGATGTTGATCGACGCGTCGTGACCGTCGAACAGGCTGGCCGCGGTGACAAACCGAATCTTGTGCTGCGGCTTGACCACCAGGGGTTTTTTCGCGATCGAGACGTCGTTCAAGTGCGACTCTCCTCGTACGGCAGCGCCTCTTGCACGGGCGGGATGGCTAGCTTACTCGCCCGAATGCGCAGCGAATACACTACATTACGTTTACGTAAACGTCAATCTGTCGTGGCCGCGGAACCCTGGTCGAGGTCGCGGGTCTTAGGGTCGCTATACTCCAGCCCCCAACGAACCGTCCCCCTGCCATGACTTCGATTCACGCGTTGCGCCGGACCTGGCGCCATGTCGCGCTGTGTGCATGCCTCGTCCTGTTTGCCAGCGCGACCTTCGCATTGCCGCCCGGCGTAACGCAGGGCGCCACCGTGGACGGCATCACCGAATACACGCTCGCCAACGGCCTGCGCGTGCTGCTGTTCCCCGATCCTTCACGGCCCAAGACCACGGTCAACGTCACCTACCTCGTCGGCTCGCGGATGGAGAACTACGGCGAGACCGGCATGGCGCATCTGCTCGAGCACATGGTGTTCAAGGGCACGCCGACCAGCGGCAACATCATGGCCGCACTCGCGCAGCGCGGCATGAGTTTCAACGGCTCGACCAGCTACGATCGCACCAATTACTTCGAGACCTTCACCTCCTCCGACGCCAATCTCGACTGGGCGCTGGCGATGGAGGCCGACCGCATGGTCAACTCCAAGGTGTCGCGCGCGGATCTCGACACCGAGATGACGGTCGTGCGCAACGAAATGGAAATGGGCGAGACCGACCCGTTGCGCGTACTCCTCAAGCGCACCCTCGCGGCGGGTTTCGACTGGCACAACTACGGCAAGTCGACGATCGGCGCGCGCAGCGACGTCGAGCGCGTCGACATCGACCGCCTGCAGGCCTTCTACCGCAACTACTATCAGCCGGACAACGCGGTGATGGTGATCGCCGGCGCCTTCGATCCGGACAATACGCTCAAGCTGGTGGCGAAGTATTTCGGCGCGATCCCCCGCCCGATCCGCACCCTGCCCAAGCTGTACACCGACGAGCCAGTGCAGGATGGCGACCGGCAAGTCGTCGCGCGCCGCGTCGCCAACACGCAATGGCTGTCTGCGATGTACCACACGGTACCCGGCGCGCATCCGGATACGGTGGCGCTCGAAGCCGCCAGCGACATCATGTCGCTGACCCCCGGCGGCCGCCTGTACGCGTCGCTGGTCGAGAGCAGGAAAGCCTCGACTATCAGCGCCTACTTCTATTTCGGCTACGATCCCGGATTCGTGATGTTCCTGGTCCAGGTGCCGGAAAAGGACCCGATCGACACAGCGCGCATCGCGATGTTGCAGACCATCGAAGGCGTCAGGCTACAGCCGTTCACGGCGGTCGAGCTCGACCGCGTGCGTGCCAAGAACCTCAAGGACATCGACGAGACCTTGAACGATCCGCAGCGCTTGGGCATCGCCTTGTCGGAGGCAATCGCCGTCGGCGACTGGCGACTGTTCTTCCTGCGGCGCGACCAATGGCGGAAGGTGACGCCGGACGACGTCACTCGCGTCGCGACTGCCTATTTCAAGTCCGCCAACCGCACCGTCGGCGAATTCATTGCGGATGCCGCACCCGATCGTTCGCCGGTGCCACCGACAGCCGATATCGCCGCAATGGTGAAAGACTACAGGGGCGATCCCGCCATCGCGGCAGGCGAAGCCTTCGATGCGACGCCGGCCAATCTCGACGCGCGTGCTCAGCGTTTCACGCTCGCCAACGGCATGAAAGTGGTGCTGCTGCCGAAGAAGACGCGTGGCGAAACGGTGAATCTCTCGCTGCGCCTGCACTATGGCGACGTTGCGTCGGTCTTCGGCAAGTCCGGGCCGGCGACGCTCACCGGCGGCATGCTCATGCGCGGGACGACCAAGCGCAGCCGGCAGGAAATCGAGGACACCCTGGACAAGTTGAAGGCCACGCTGGCGGTGCAGGGCGGCCAGACCGGCGCCTCCGCCAGCGCGCAGACCGTGCGCGCTAACGTCGCGCCGACGCTGGATCTGCTCGCAGAGGTGTTGCAGACGCCGGCCTTTCCCGCGGCAGAGCTGGACACACTCAAGCGATCGGCGATCGCCCGGCTCGAGCAGAGTCGTGCCGACCCGCGATCCACCGTCGTTCGTGCGCAGCAACGCTACGGCAATCCCTATCCCAAAGGCGACGATCGCTACGCGCCGACGGTCGACGAGGAAATCGCCGAACTGCAAGCGCCCGACGTTGAGGCGCTGAAGCGCTTCCACCGCGAATTCTACGGCGCGTTCGCCGCCGAGATCGCCATCGTCGGCGATTTCGATGCGCCCGCGGTCAAGGCGCAGCTCGAGCGCCTGTTCGGTGGCTGGAAGTCGCCCGCGCCCTATGCCCGCGTACCGCAACCGCTGATCGTGAAAAAGCCGACGGCCGAGACGATCGAGATGGCGGACAAGGCGAATGCATTCTTCTACGAGCAGACCGCGTTCGCGCTCAACGACAAGGATCCGGACTACGCGGCGATGCTGGTCGCGAACCACATCTTCGGTGGCGCAGACGGTTCACGATTGAATAACCGTGTCCGCCAGAAGGACGGCATCAGCTACGCCATCAACTCGGGACTGCGTGTGAGCAGCTTCGAACAGAACAGTTCACTGGCGATCCTGGCTCTTTACGCGCCGGAAAACCTCGGGCGACTGCGCACCGGCGTGCAGGAGGAGCTCGAGCGTGCGCTGCGCGACGGCTTCACTGCCGAAGAGGTGACGGCATCCAAGGACGCGGTCATGCAGCAGCGGAGGCTCGCGCGCAGCCAGGACGCGGGGCTGGCAGGCGGATTGGCGGAGCAGGCCTACCTCGGGCGCACCTTCGCGTTCGCGGGCGAAGTGGACAAGGCCATCGAAGCGCTGACGCCCGACCAGGTCAACGCGGCATTTCGCCGGCACGTCAAACCGGACGCGTTCGCCGCGTTCTTCGCCGGGGACTTCGCGAAGAAGAAGTGACGCATCCGTCCAAGAGCGGGCACGAATGTGCACGCGATTGGAGACGGATGCGTCATCCCCGCGAAAGCGGGGATCTATGGCCATTGTGGTCATCCCCGCGAAAGCGGGGATCTATGGCCATTGTGGTCATTCCCACGAAAGCGGGGATCTATGGCCATTGTGGTCATCCCCGCGAAAGCGGGGATCTATGGCCATTGTGGTCATCCCCGCGAACGCGGGGATCCATTTGGGTATTGCCAACGTAAAAATGGGTCCCCGCTTTCGCGGGGATGACGAGCTTAGGTCGCAGACGCGATCAAATTCGCGTGCTTGCCTACCACACGCCAACAAGCTCGCGTAACGGCGCAGCGATCCCCGGCGCGCACGCAAGCACCGGCGCCGGCACGCTCAGGCCTTGCGCGCCAGGGAACGGGGCGTTGTATCCGCCGGCTTCCTCGGTCAGCAACAATCCGGCCATCGCATCCCACGAATTGAGCGAGAGCTCGACAAAGCCGTCGTAGCGCCCGGCGGCGACATGCGCGAGTTGCAGCGCCCCGGCGCCCATGTTGCGCATCGCCACGCCCTTGTCCATCATCCGCTGGCGGATCGCGATGTAGCGCGGGTCCGGGCCACGGTCGTGATGGCCGAGGCAGACGAAGGCGCGCGACAGTGCGTCGCAAGCGCTGACGCTCAACCGTTCCTCACTACCGTCATGCGTGCACCACGCCCCATGGCCTCGCCGCGCATGAAATACCTCGTCGTGCTCGGGATCGCACACGACGCCGATTTCGCGTCGACCCTGTTCGACGTAGGCAATCGACACGCAGTAGTAGCGAGCGCCGCGCAGGAAGTTGTGCGTGCCGTCGATCGGATCCACCACCCAGAGATTTGCGTCCGTCCCCGTGAAACCGGCAGCGGTCTCTTCGCCCAGGAACGAATCGCCGGGAAAATCGCGCAGGATCTCCGCGCGAATCAGCGCCTCGACCGTGCGATCGGCGTGGCTGACGAAGTCCTGCGCACCCTTGGCCTCGACCGCCAAAGTCCCGCGCTGGACGAAATAGTCGTGCGCCATGCGGCCTGCCTTGGCAGCGATGGCTTGCGCTGCGGCGTAGCGGGCGATGATCGACATGAGGTCCTCGGGTATGGCCTGAATTACGTGGACGCGATACAGTGAGCGCTTCCGCCGCGATCCGCATGATAAGCCAAGACGGCAACGCGGTCCGGACGACCTTCGCCAGCTTCGATCGACCATGCGAAACTCCACCCGGTTTGCGCCCAACCGCGCGCTCGACGTGATCTGCCTCGGCCGCTTCGCGGTCGACTTCTACGCGCAGCAGATCGGCGCGCGACTCGAAGACGTCACCAGCTTTGCCAAATATCTGGGTGGTTCATCCGCCAACACCGCCTTCGGCTGCGCGCGTCTCGGCCTCAATGCCGCGCTGATCTCGCGCGTCGGCAACGACGGCAATGGCCGCTTTCTGGTCGAGACCATCGCGCGTGAAGGCTGCGATGTCAGCCACGTCAGCGTCGACCCCGAACGGCTCACCGGCGCGGTGGTGCTCGGGATCAAGGACAAGGATACGTTTCCGCTCATTTTCATGCGCGAGAACTGCGCCGACATGGCCATCGCCGAGGCCGACGTCGATGAAGCCTTCATCGCCAGCAGCCGCGCCCTGCTCATCACCGGCACGCACTTTTCGACCGAATACATCAACCGCATCAGCAATCTCGCGCTCGATCGTGCGCGCGAGCACGACGTGCGCACGGTGCTCGATATCGACTATCGGCCGGTGCTGTGGGGGTTGACCAATCGCGGCGACGGCGAGACCCGCTACATCCGCTCGGACACGGTCACCGCGCATCTGCAACGCATCCTGCCCAAGATCGACCTTGCGATCGGCACCATCGAGGAATTCAACATCGCCGGCGGCAGCACCGACATCATGGCCTCGCTGGCTGCCGTGCGCGCGATCAGCAAAGCCGTGCTGGTGGTCAAGCGCGGGCCAATGGGCTGCGCGGTGATCGACGGCGCGATTCCCCGCTCGCTCGACGACGCGTTCAACGGCAAGGGCGTCAACGTCGCGGTGCTCAACGTGCTCGGCGCCGGCGATGCATTCTCCTCCGGGTTTCTATCCGGCTGGGTACGCGGCGAGGACTACGACGCCTGCTGCCGCTACGCCAACGCCTGCGGCGCGCTGGTCGTGTCCCGCCACGGCTGCGCGCCGGCGATGCCGACGCGAATCGAACTCGACTATTTTCTCGCCAACGCCGAAGCCATTCCGCGCCCGGACCAGGACGCGATGCTCACGCGGCTGCACCGGGTGACGGCGCCGCGCACGCCGCACGATGAGGTCTTCGCCTTCGCCTTCGACCATCGCAACCAGTTCTTCGCGCTGGCGCAGGAGGCGGGGGTCGACGAGGCGCACATCGGCCGACTCAAGCAATTGTTCGTCGAGGCGGTCGCCGACACTGAATCCGCGCTCGACCTGCGCGGACGGATCGGCTTGCTGTGCGACGATCGGTACGGCCAGGATGCACTCAATGCCGCGACCGGCCGCGGCTGGTGGATCGGCCGCCCGGTCGAACTACCCGGTTCGAATCCACTCGAGTTCGAGCGCGGGCGCTCGATCGGCACGCAGCTCATTTCCTGGCCGCGCGAGCACATCGTCAAGTGCCTGGTGAAATACCACCCAGACGACGACATCGACCATCGCCTGGAACAGGAAGCGCAGATCGCGTCGCTGTACCGGGCGACGCAGGCCAGCGGGCACGAGTTGCTGCTGGAGATCATTCCGCCGGCGCGTCCACCGCGGGCGCCGGACACCGTGCTGCGGGCGATGAAGCGACTCTACAACCTCGGCATCTATCCCGAGTGGTGGAAACTCGAACCGATGGCGGCCGCGCAATGGCAGGATGTCGATGCGCTGATCCATGAGCGCGATCCGTATTGCCGCGGCGTGGTGCTGCTCGGCCTCGCGGCGCCGGTCGACGAACTCATCGCCGGATTTCGCGAAGCACGATCGAGCAAAACGTGCCGAGGGTTCGCGGTGGGGCGCACGATCTTTCACGATGCGTCCCGCGCGTGGCTCGCCGGAGAGTGCGACGACGCGACGCTCAAGCGCCTGGTACGCGAGCGCTACGGGTCGTTGATTCGCCACTGGCGCGAGGCGCGCAGCGTACCCAAACGTGAAGAAGTGAAGGCGTGAAGGCACGAGACCGTGAAGAAGTGAAGGAGTGAAGAAGTGAGCAAGACCATCCGGCTCACCATGGCGCAGGCGCTGGTGCGCTATCTCGCCGCGCAGCGCGTCGAGACGGCCGCGGGCACGGTACCGTTGTTCGGCGGCGTCTTCGCCATCTTCGGTCACGGTAATGTGTCAGGCATCGGTGAGGCGTTGTACCAGCATCGTGGCGACCTGCCCACTTTTCGCGCGCACAATGAGCAGGGCATGGCGCACGCAGCCATCGCCTACGCCAAGGCGCACATGCGGCGTCGGATGATGGCGTGCACGACTTCGATCGGGCCAGGCGCGACCAACCTCGTCACGGCCGCTGCGCTGGCGCACGTCAACCGCCTGCCGGTACTGCTCTTGCCCGGCGATGTGTTCGTTTCCCGCGCGCCGGACCCCGTGCTGCAGCAGGTCGAAGACTTCCAGGACGGCACGGTGTCGGCCAACGACTGCCTGCGACCGGTGTCGCGTTATTTCGATCGCATGGTCCGTCCGGAGCAACTGCTCACCGCGCTGCCGCGCGCGCTGCACGTGCTCACCGACCCCGCGCTCTGCGGACCGGTGACGCTGGCGTTGCCGCAGGACGTGCAGACCATGGCCTACGATTATCCGGAGGCGCTGTTTGCGCCGAACGTCGTTGCATTTCGTGCGCCACCGGCAACGTCCGACGAACTCGCCCGCGCGCGCGAAATACTGTGCGCGGCGCGGCGCCCGCTGCTCATCGCCGGCGGCGGCGCGCTATACAGCCTGGCGGACGACGCACTGCGCCGGTTTGTCGATGCGCACGGCGTCCCGGTTGCCGAAACGCAGGCGGGCAAGGGTGCGCTTGCCTGGGATCATCCGCTGCAGGCGGGGGCGCTCGGCGTCTCCGGATCGCCGGCGGCGAATGCGCTGGCGAGCGAAGCCGACGTGGTGATCGCGGTCGGCACGCGTCTGCAGGATTTCATGACCGGTTCGCACTCGCTGTTCCCGCAGGCCCGACTGGTGAGCATCAACGTCAACGCCTTCGACGCGCTCAAATGGCGCGGTGCGGCCGTCTGCGCCGACGCCGGCGCCGGGCTCGATGCGCTGTCAAAGTCGCTGGGCGACTGGCGCTCGGACCCCGCGTGGTTCGACCGGGCGAAAGCGCTTGCTAACGACTGGCGCGCCGCGATCGCACGCATCACCGGTCTGCGCGACGCAAAACTTCCCTACGACGCCGACGTGATCGGTGCGGTCCAGCGCTCAGCGGCGGACTCGACGACGCACGACATCGTCGTGTGCGCGGCGGGGACGCTGCCCGCGGAGCTGCACAAGCTCTGGCGCACATCGGCGCCGGGTGGCTATCACATGGAATACGGCTACTCGTGCATGGGCTATGAGATCGCCGGCGGGCTGGGCGTGAAATTGGCGCGGCCCGAGCGCGAAGTCGTGGTGATGGTCGGCGACGGCAGTTATCTGATGCTCAACGCCGAGATTGCGACCTCGCTGCTGCTGGGCATGAAGCTGATCATCGTCGTGCTCGACAACCGCGGCTATGGCTGCATCAACCGGCTGCAGCAGGCAGTCGGCGGCGAGCCATTCAACAATCTGTTCGCCGATTGCCTGCAGGGGCCCGCAGGCGCCCCACGCATCGACTTCGCGGCCAACGCCGCGTCGCTTGGCGCCATCGCCGAAAACGTGCGCTCGATTCCAGAGCTCGAAGCGGCGATGAAGCGCGCGCGCGCCGCCGACCGCACGTCGGTGATCTGCATCGAGACCGATCCCGCACGCACGACGGCCGAAGGCGGCTGGTGGTGGGAGGTCGCCGTGCCCGAAGTCTCCGAGCGTGAGCAGGTACGCGCGGTGCGTGCGCGGTACGTCGAAGACAAGCGGCGGCAGCAGCCATGAGATACCCTGCGGCCGTAGGTCCGAATTCATTCGGACCATGGGCGAAATTACCACTATGCGCGAATGAATTCGCGCCTACAGGCGCGACGGGTCGCCTGCGCGCGAAGGTGCTCCATTGAGCAAGAAATTCGCCGTCAAGATCGGCGTCAACCCGCTGTCCTGGAGCAACGACGACCTGCCCTCGCTCGGTGGCGAGACGCCGTTGGAAGTCGCGCTCAGCGAAGGGCGGAAGATCGGCTACCAGGGCTTCGAACTCGGCAACAAGTTTCCCCGCGAATCGGGCGCGTTGCGCGCCGTGCTGTCGAAGCACGCGCTGGAACTGGTGTCGGGCTGGTATTCGGGGCACCTCGCCCAGCGCTCGGTCGAGGAGGAAATCGCCGCCGTCGGCCCGCACCTGAAACTGCTCGCCGACAACGGCGCTCGGGTCATGGTCTACGGCGAGGTCGCGAACAGCATCCAGGGCGCGCCCGCACCCCTGTACAAGCGACCGCGCCTGTTCAAGCCGCAGGAATGGCACGCCTATGCCGACCGCCTGACGGCGTTCGCGCGATACACGCTCTCCCACGGCGTGCGCGTGGCCTATCACCATCACATGGGCGCGTACGTCGAGTCGCCGGCAGACGTCGACCACCTGATGTCGCTGGTGGGGGAGGAGGTCGGCCTGTTGTTCGACACCGGGCATATGACCTTTGCCGGTGGGGACGCGGCCGCGATGCTGGCGAAGCACGTCAAGCGCGTGTGCCACGTGCATTGCAAGGACGTGCGACCGAGCGTGATCAGGCTTGCGCGCAATGGTGATTGGAGCTTTCTGCAGGCGGTGATCAACGGCGCGTTCACGGTTCCCGGCGACGGCGCCATCGATTTCCGGCCGCTTTTGCAACTGCTCTACGACAACGGCTATGCCGGGTGGCTGGTCGTCGAAGCGGAGCAGGACCCCGTCGTGGCGCCGAGCTATCGCTACGCGGACAAGGGTTACCGGCACTTGCGCGACCTGGTCGCGTCCATCGAGACGGAGGTCGCAGCATGAAGCTGCTCGTCAAGGCCGATACCGCCGCGACCAAGATGGTCGAGGTCACGCCGCAATCCGCCGGTTGGCGCTATGTCGGCTTCGCTGCGTACCAGTTACGGCCGGATGAAACGCTTAAGCTGCCAGCCAGGCCCGACGACGAGATGTGCATCGTCGTGCTATCCGGCATGGTGACGGTGCGCACCGAGGGGCAGACCTGGCCCGAGATCGGCGGGAGGGCGAGCGTATTCGAGGACCGTGCACCTTACGCCGTGTATCTGCCGCGCGCCGAGGGTGCAAGCGTCGTTGCTCACACTGCCGCGGAAATCGGCGTCGCGAGCGCGCCCGGCCGCGGCGCGCTGGCGGCACGACTGATCGAGCCCGGCACGATGAAACGCTTCGCGCGCGGCGAAGGACTCAACCAGCGCTTCGTATGCGACATCCTGCCGCAGACCGAGCCTGCGGAGCATTTGCTGATAGTCGAGGTCATCACGCCGAGCGGGCATTCGTCGAGTTATCCGCCGCACAAGCACGACACCGACAACCTGCCGCTGGAGAGTTCGCTCGAGGAAACCTACTATCACCGGCTCGATCCGCCGCAGGGCTTCTCCTTCCAGCGCGTGTATACCGACGACCGCACGATCGACGAGGCGCTCGCGGTCGAGAACCACGACGTGGTCATGGTGCCGCGCGGCTATCATCCGGTGGTCGTGCCCTATGGCTACCGGTCGTATTACCTGAACGTGATGGCTGGGCCGAAGCGGGAGTGGTATTTCAAGAACGATCCCGCCCACGAATGGCTGCTCAAAACCGTCTGAGCGCCCCGATGGCTTTGTCGTTTCCTCGCTCGCCCCTCGCTGTACCTCTGTGTACTATCTCGAGGCTCGCTGCGGGCCTTCGCGCCCTCAGGGTGCTCAAACGGTTTGACGAGGTCTAACGGAGGGGGAAACGAGAATGATCGAAGTCGCACTGTTCGGCGCCGGCCGCATCGGCCAAATCCATGCCGGCAACGTCGCCCGGCAACCGGGCGCCAAGCTCAAGTACGTCGTCGACGTCAACCGCGCTGCCGCCGTCGAACTCGCCGCGAAGCACCGCGCCGAAGTGCGTACCGCGGAAGCCGCGCTTGCCGACGAAGCGGTGCGTGCAGTCGTCATCTGCTCCTCCACCGATACCCACGCCGACCTGATCCAGCGCGCGGCAAGCGCCGGCAAGCAGATCTTCTGCGAAAAACCCGTCGATCTGGACATTGTGCGCGCCCGAGCCTGCGCGCAGGCGGTTGCACGCGCAGGTGTCGTCTGCCTGATCGGCTTCCAGCGTCGCTTCGACCCCACGTTCGCCGCGTTGAAGAAACGACTCAAGGACGGCGAGATCGGCGAGCCGGAAATGCTGATCGTGACCAGCCGCGATCCCGGTGCTCCGCCCATCGACTACATCGGCCGCTCGGGCGGCATTTTCAAGGACATGCTCATCCACGACTTCGACATCTTCCGCTGGATTCTCGACGACGAGGCGGCGAGCATATACGCCACCGGCAGTTGTCTGACCGACCCCGCGATCGGCGGTGCTGGCGACATCGATTCCACCGCGGTAACCATACGCTCCAAGCATCAGCGCATCTGCCAGATCAGCACCAGCCGGCGCGCCGCCTACGGCTACGATCAGCGCTTCGAAGTACTCGGCAGCAAAGGCATGCTCCAGGCCGGCAATCACCGCCCGACCGAGGTCGTCGCGGCCACGGCGCAAAACGTGAGCGAAGACAAGCCCGAACACTTTTTCCTGGAGCGTTACCGCGTGGCCTACGCCAATGAAATCGCACATTTCTTCGCGGCGGTCAACGACGGTGTTCCCGTCGTTACATCGATCCAGGATGGCTTGAAGGCGCTGGAACTGGCCGATGCGGCCAGCCGTTCGTGGCGCGAAAAGCGCGTCATCGAGTTGTGAGCAGTCGGCGGTTGCGCGTCGGCATCGTCGGCCTGGGGCGGCTCGGACGCCGGCACGCGGATAACCTCGCGCAGCGCGTCCCGCGCGCCGAACTCGTCGCTGCGTGCAGTCCGGTCACCGAGGAATTGAAGTGGGCGCAGGAAAGCCTTGGCGTCAAGCGCGTTCATGGCGACTACGCCGCGCTGCTCGCCGACGCGGCGTCGACGCCGTGTTCCTGGTGACGCCGACCTCGCTGCATGCCGAGCAGATCATGCAGGCGCTGCAGGCGGGCAAGCACGTGTTCTGCGAAAAGCCGCTGTCGCTCGACCTTGCCGACTGCCAGCGCGTTGCCGCGCAGGCGGCGAAGCATCCGCAGCTCAAGGTGATGATCGGCTACGGCCGGCGCTTTGATCCGAGCTATCGCGACGCCTACGACAAGATCCAGGCCGGTTCGATCGGCACGCCGTTTCTCGTGCGCTCGCAGAATCTCGACATGAACGACCCTTCCGGATTCTTCGTGCGCTTTGCGCCGACCAGCGGCGGCATCTTCCTGGACTGCACGGTGCACGACATCGATCTCGCGCGCTGGCTGCTGGGCGATCCGAAGCCGGTACGCGTGTTCGCTACCGGGGTCGTGGCTATCCACGAGGGCCTGCGTGAATTCGGCGACGTCGACAACGGCGTCGCGACCTGCGAATTCGAGAACGGCAAGATGGCGTGTTTCTACGCCTCGCGCACGATGGCGCACGGCCATGAAACGCTGACCGAGATTTTCGGTACGTCCGGCAGGCTGACGGTCGGCCAGAATCCGCGGCTGAACCGCGTCGATATCGCCGACGCGCATGGCGTGCGCAACGAGTGCACGCCGACGTTCTACGAGCGCTTCGAAGCTGCATTCCTGCACGAGACGAACCACTTCGTGCAGGCGGTCCTCGACGATCGCCCGCCAGCATTGACGCTGCACGACGCAACCGAGGCTACGCGCATCGCCCTGGCCCTGCGCGAATCGCTGCAGTCGCGTCGCGTGGTCGACCTCTGACGGGGAACGGCTGAAAACGCACCTCGCACCTCGTGACCTGCTGCTGACCCTGGCGGTCGTCACGCTGCTGGGATTTACTTTCGTTCCGATCAAGGTCGGCTTGCGCGAGATTCCGCCGTTCGCGCTGGCCGCGGTACGTTTCTTCCTCGCGGCGATCCCGCTGGTCTTTTTCGTCGGGAGACCGCGGATGCCGTGGCGCTACGTCGTTGCCTACGGCTTCGCGATCGGCGTCTGCCAGTTCGGCCTGCTGTTCCTCGGAATGAAGCTGGGCATGCCTGCAGGCCTGGCGTCGCTGGTGATCCAGTTCCAGGTCTTCTTCACCATCGGCCTGGGAATCGTGTTCCTGGGCGACCGCTTTGAGCAGCACTCCCTCGTCGGCGCACTGGTCGCAACGGCGGGTATCGCGCTGCTCGCCGTCTACAAGTTTGCGAGCGGCGCCACCGGGACGCTGATCGGCTTTGCGCTGGTGATTGTCGCCGCGTTCGCGTGGAGCGTGGGCAACGTCGTGGCGAAACACGCCGCGAGCGAACACGAGGCGGACATGTTCGCGCTCGTCGTCTGGTCGAGCCTGGTGCCGCCGCTGCCGCTGGCGGCGCTGTCCTATGCCTTCGAAGGCGGAATGTCGGCGTGGCACGCCGTCGCCACGGCGAGCGCGCTCGCCTGGGGTTGCGTGCTGTTCCTGGCGTGGGGTGCGACGCTCACTGGTTTTGGCGTGTGGGCCGGCCTGATGCACCGCTATCCCACCGCGCTGATCGTGCCATTTTCACTGCTGATCCCGGTATCGGGGCTCGCCAGCGGTGCGCTGTTTCTCGGTGAAGGACTGGCGCCGCTGCAGATGGTGGGCGTGGCACTCGTGTTCGCCGGGCTCGTCGAGAATACCTACGGTGCGCGGTTACGTACCTGGCTCGCGCGCCCGAAATAGTTCAGATCACCAGCAATCGACGACCGTAAGCGATCCGGTCACGCCCTTCACGCCCTGATCGGTATAGGTATACGCGCCGCACGCGTCGCTGGCCTGGATACCGGCGGGCGCTGCGCGCAGCGTATACGACGACGCCCCGGCAGCGGAAATCGTGATCGTGTAATAGCCGTTCTGGCTGGTGCTGGGATAAACCGCCCCGGCGCCGGTGCCCAGCGTCGCGGTCGCATAGGTGCTGCGTTCGGTGAAGTAGCGCTCCATCTGTCCGGCGGCGCCGACCAGCGCGGATTTCGCGTCCGTGCGCCGGCCTTTTTGCATCGCGTTGATGTAGCTTGGATAGGCAATGGCGGCGAGGATCGCCACGATCGCGCAGACGATCATCAGTTCGATCAGCGTAAAACCGCGTTGTCGCACTTGTTCGTGCTCCGTATCAATCGAGGTAAATGACGGCGACGCGCCGCTGCGCGCGGTCCGTCGCATCCATCGTGAAGCGAACGGCGGCACCTGGCCTTACCGAGTAGATACTGCCGGGCTTGCCCTCGCGCGTGAACACTTTCACTCGCTGCGGGTTGAAGTTGAGCTTCTGCCCGTAGACCTGCATCGTCCCGGGGTTGACATTGATCGCCTGCAGCGTGCCCCGGCGCATGCCGGAGTCTCCGCGCGCGGCCGCGGCCCATTTGGCGCTGTTCGGCGCAGGCGCCACGACGCCGGCCTGCGGCCCGGGACCGGGCAAGATCGCCTTCGGTCCCGTCTTCGCAGCGCCTGCCTTTGCGCCCGCGACTGGAGGCCCCTCGGGTGGAACACCGGGCGCAGCCAATGCCGCAGCCGGTTGCGTGACCGTGGCGGCGCTTGGTGCAGCCGCCATCGACTTACCCGGCGCAGCGGTCGACGCCGCGCCCGGCGACGTGCTGGCCCCCAACGACCCGGACGGGGCGCTTGGCGCCGCCGTCGGCGTAGCCGTCGTCACACTCGCCGTCATGCAATAGCCCGGGGCCGCGATCGCACATAGCGCCACCACCAGCAAGCTGCGTTTCATAACTGTATCCCTCACTGTACCTGTCGCCACGAAGCGCGGCCTGCGCCGCCAAGTCCTGCGGTCTCGCCGATGACTGTCACCGAACCCGCCGAGGTGTTGACATACTTGTTCTCGAACGGCTTCCCATTCGACGGCAACGGCATGCGCAGGAATCCCGCGGCAGCAGGGATGCTGGAAATCGCGCGACCGCTCGCATTGTCGTGCGTGCCGTTCAGGTCCAGATCCGCCCCCGAGATCTGCTTGTCGTCGTTGGTATCGAAACTTGGGCTGTCGTTGCGGTTTCCGGTCATGACGTCCACCTCCATCACCCAGCCTGTGCCGCCGAAGCCGCAGGGGTCGCTGTTGGGGATCAGGGTGTTGAAGACCACGCGCCCGGCACGAATGTTCGCATCGCTTACCACGCGCTCGCCGGTTGCCGGCAGGTTCAAGTACCAGCCTTTCTTGCTCGCGACGTAGTCCGTGGGCGGGATGGCATTGTCGCCCGACAGCGTATCGTCGATGGTCGCCGGACCCACGGCATGCGTCGTGAGGCGGTAGGTGTTGCTGTCGGCGCCGACGGCGCTGCTGCTGACGACACTCTGCCGCACCAGGCTGCCGAGCCCCGCAACGGCCGATCCGTTGTCACGGATGCCGTAGAACGTCTGCGTGCCGGTCGACGAACCATCGCTGGTGTCGATGTAACGCCCGGTGCCGAAGGCGACCAGATAACCTCCGTCGGAGAACTTGGTGACGTCGGGACGAACCGTGATCGCCTGGCCCGTCGCCGTGAACAGCGGCGTGCCACCGAAGGCCACGTTCCACGCGCCGGGGCTCGACGACGACAGGTTGAACTTCCACATGTTGCCGTTGAGGTCGCCGGCGTAGACGTAGTCGGCGACGCCGTCACCGTTGGTGTCGATGGCAATCGGACCCGACAACCCGTTTGGCGTTGCCGCGTTGCCAGCACCGGTGTCGATCTTGGCGCGCACCGCACCTGTCTCCGCATCGAGCACGAACAGCACGGCATGACCGCTGCTGCTCGCCGTGCCGTCGTCTTCGCTGTTGTTGTAGCCGTTGCCGACGATGACCGACCAGCGGCCATTGTTGGTCTTCACCAGAATCGGCTGCGAGAACGTGTAACCCATGTCGGCGTCGTTGGTGTCGGAATATTCCCAGCGCACGATCGTGCTGGCGTTGGCCTGGGTGAAGCTGCTCGGATTGGTCACATCCAGGGCGTAGATGCCCTGTCCGCCCGCGCCCAGTCCGCCGACGAGCAGCGTGTGCCACGCGCCGCCGTAATACACGTCACCGACCGTCGGTGATCCGTCGACCTGGTAGTGATGCGCGACCGGTTCGCCAGCGCCGGCCGAGAGGCTCTGCGCCGTCAACGCGCTCAGGTTGCGGTAGACGGAGGTCGGTACATATGCCATCGCTTCCCTGCCCGTAGCGGCGACGAATCCGTGCAGCATGCCGTCGTTGGCCCCGACATAGATCATCGCCGCGCGGCTTGCATGCGCGGCAGCGAAAGCGCTGTAAGGGTTGCCTTCCATGCTGTCGGGGTAAGCGAAGGCGGGCGCCGCAATGTAGCTGGGCGCGGAATGCACGATGTCGCCAAGCTTGCTGGTCGGGCGATTGCGGAACGAAGGCGTGCATCCGCCGCAAAGGGTCGCTTCGTTGGCGGAATTGCCGCGCAGCCACTGCAGCCGCTGCGAACCGAATCCGTCCGGGCCCAACGCGACCGCGACGCCGAAGGCCTCGACTTCGGTCAGGCGCGCGAACCCGTCCACCCCACGGTTGACAACGATGCGGATGCGATCGGTGGTGTAGGCCGCGATGTTCACCGTGCGCTTGACCAGGTTGTTGCCGGTGACGGTGGCCAGCGTGGCCCAGCTGCTTCCATCCCAGCCCTGGATGGAGAAATCGACGGTCCCGTAGTTGTTGAAGGTCATCGTATCGGTGGGTTCGACCGGCGCCCAGTAGGTATCCTGGACCGAGTACACGACCACCTGCGTGATGCTCTTCGGGCCGTTGAAATTGACCTGCAACCATTCCGGGAAGTTGTACCAGTAGGCACTGTTCCAGCCGCCTGTGGCACCCCAGTTGGCACCGGAACGGTCGCCGTTGATCGCGGCGCCCGGCGCGTAGCCGGAGTTGTAGTAGCTCGAGGCCGTCGCCGCCCCACCATTGCTCGCCAACGCCACGTTCATCAGGCCGCCGCCGGCGGTGGAGGCGGGCGTATCGAGCAGCGTCGACTGCGTGAGATCCATCTCGGACGCCGTCGGCGCACCGGGATAGGTCGCCGGCCAGAGAAAGGGGATGCCGCGGGCGCCGAGCGCCGCCGACGGTTTGTAGGTGAGGATCGCGCGCCCGGTATTCCAGTTCTGCGTGTTGATGATTTGTCCCGCGTCCCACTGCTGGGCGCCGATAGAGCCGTCGGAACCGATCAGGTAGGCGATAAGTTGTCCGGACCAGTCGCCGCTGTTGAATCGTGCCTGATACAGATTGGTGCCGGTGCCCCACGACCCGGTATTGAGCGATACCGCCGAGGCGGCGGCGGTCTTGGATTCAATGTCTACGGCGATCGCCTGAAAAGCGGCCGCTAGCGACGTGCTGTCAGTCGCGAGATATGCGCTGCCAGTTCCACCCACAGACGCGAACTTGTTCATGGCGGCCACCGAACTCGGGTTGGCCACCGTGTCGCCCATGCCGACGACGTAGGTCTGGATGTCGTGCGAATAGCCGCCGACCGATACGGTGCGCAACGCGTTGATCTGGCCGATGACATCGTTGGCCGCAGGAGAGAATGTCCACGTGCTTGTGCCACCGTTGTAGACATTCTGCTGCTGGTCCAGCGGGTACATGTTGCCCCACCAGTCGGAAGTCGGGTTGCCGTCGGTCGCCAGCATGATGAAGCTCTTCTGGCAGGACAGGCTGATCGGCGACGAGCCGCCGGTGAGGTATTGATTTGCAGTCAGCATGCTGCCCGCCAGCGGCGTGAACACCGCCGCGTTCTTGATTTCGGGACCGTACGGTGTCTCGGAGGCGAGCAGCGCCTGGATGTTGGCCAGGTGGCCGGGCGAACTCGGCCCGAGGACCGGTTCGTTGATCACGCCCTGGCCGTTGACGCCGCCGTAGAAACCCCAGGCGCGATACGCGTACAGCTGCCGCGAAATCGGCGGGTTGTATGGAATATAGCCGGCATCGGTCGGCGAAAACCCGAACGTCGTCCAGTAATTGGCCATGTTTGCTTCGAATGCGGTACCCGGGTTGTGGGTGAAGAAGAAGTTGTACGCGCCGCCGCCCGCAGTCGTTGCCCACGCGCCGGAGCCGAAATAGCCGATGTACAGCACGTCGTTGATGTCGGGATCGTCGCTCGCGCGATCGTAGGTCAGGTAATGGTCACCGACTGATCCTGCCCACTGCGGATTCTCGATGCAGCGAAGACCGCCATTCGTTGCCGAAATGCCGGAGACGCAGTCGTCGGTGAAGACCATCGTGGTTTCGTTGCCCAGCCAGTACGGGTACGTCGAGTACAGGCCGTAGCCATACGTGGCGAAGGATTCCAGGCCCCAGTTGAACTGGCCCGAGAAATTGGTGATCGTGTTGCGAATCACGCCCCGCGCGATATTGCCGCGCGTCGTCGGGTCGTCGCCCGCGATGAGTTTGCCCGCCATCGTGCCGTCCATCGACTCGGAGTTGTCGTAGATGACGAGGACGTTCGGCAGCGTCCGATGGGTAAGAAACAGGGGGTACTGCGCGATCGACAGCAGTGCCGCCGACGCCGACTGCGCGAGCAGCATCGCCATGGCGAATGCCAGCATCCGTAGGAATGCATTCATGGAGCAGCCTTCACGATGTAAGTTGATTGCAGTACTACGCGCGTTTCCGGACGCGCCCCAGTCCCGAGGGCGGTGAGTCGATACGCCGCGCCGCCCGAATGCACGCACCCCGCGCCACAGCCCAGTCCCACGCTGCCGCCCGGGGCGACCGGCAGGCTCGACAATTTTTCGATGACGTACTGCGGTTGCGCGGCGACGGTAGGCAGTGCGGGCGCGCTGGTGTACAAGCCGTAGGCGCGCGTCTTGCCGCTATCGCTCCAGTCGATGACCTTGGAGATGTCTGCCGACGATGGCGACGGCCAGGTCGACGGCGGCGTGCACAGGCCGGCGGCGCAGGCCGATGTGAATGCGGTGCCGGTGTCGACGTTCTTGCTGACATCGGCCTCCGCATCGCGCAGCCCCGCCTCGGCCGCCTGGAAGGCGATGTTCAGGTCCTTCGTATTGGCGACCATCTTTTCCTGCATCAGCGTGCTGTTGAGCGCCGAGATGCCGATGACGGAAAGCACCAGCAGGAACATCAATGCCGGGAACAGCGACATCCCGGATTGGCGCGCGCGCGGCATGGTTAGGATGGAGCGCATCACGATCACGGCACCCGGTTGCGCAGCGTGATCATCGACGAGAGTGCGGTACGCACCTTCTTGTCGGTAGGCGTCGTCGTCGCGCCGTTGAATACGTATGGCTGCGCCGACGTCGCTGCGTTGTCGCGCACCGTCGCGAGCAGCACCATGGCCTTGACGCTGACGACGTTGTTCCAGGTGCCCACCGCATTGGCGGTCACGTATCGGTTCGCCGCGTGATCACCATCCAGGTCTTCGCCGAACAGCAGCGCGAACTTGTCGACGCCTTCGACCATTTCCTCCGGTTGCGGTTGGCCGTCGTACGCGGGAGTGCTGTGTGCCCACAGTGTGTTGGTGCCGCTGCGCTTCACGCTCGGGGCGATGTAGTAGGTCCGCGTCACCAGGCGATAAACCGATGCGTCTGTGCCAAAGACATGGTTCAGGTCCGCGGAAGAATTGCCGGGCGCCGTGCCGCCGACCGCGTGGCTGATCACGCCGGTTCCGGCGTTGTACCCAGTCGCGTTGATGATGGCGGCGGCAGAGCAATCGGCGATGAGCAGGACATCGCCCGCCGCCAGGCCGCTGCCGGGCGCGACCGTGATGTCGTCCGTCTCGCTCGCCATCTGCGCCACCAGCGGTACGCCGGGACCGTCGATGTGGCGGATGGTGACGACGTCGGTGTTGTTCATCGGTGCCGGCGACAGCGTGCTGATGCTGGAGTCCAGGCTCGGCGACCAGGCGCTGCTGGAACCGTGGAATCCCTGCAGCCCGGTGTCGAACTTGTAGGGGTACGCCGTCGAGTTCAGCAGGTTGAGCGGCACGACGCCGCCCGGGTTGCAGCCGCGGAAGCCCGCCATGCGCATGTCGCGATCGAGCAGGTGGATCACGAAGCGGCCGCTTTCCTGCAGACGAGAGATCGTGTCGTTGACGCGGGTGAGTTGTTTGGTGTTGACGTAGATCGTGCCGATCACCGTCGTGATGAGCAGGCTGATGGCCACCCACACCATCAGCTCGACCAGTCCCATCCCACGCTGACGCATCGTGTTCATGATCTTCAGGGTCGAAACGTGCTGACGAAGCGGTGCGGGTCGGGTTGTCCCTTCTCGTGCCACCACACCTTGATGGTCAGCACGCCGCCTGCACCGTCGCACGCAGGCGCATCCGGCGTCCCGTCGTCGGGCGTGCTGTCGAGGCAGATCACGCCGCCGCCCGTCGGCAACACCGTCGGCGACTGGATTTCGGTGAGCCACTCGGCAAAGTCGTTCGCCGCCATTTGTGCCGACGTACAATTTGCGGTCACGGTGCACCCGGGTGACGGCGCCGTCTGACTCGTGAAATTGTCGTACGCGCCCGCGGTGGCGGCCGGCAGGTTCGCGCGAACGCGGTCGGCCATCTGATAGGACAGGTAGACCGCCTTGCTGCGAAACAGCGAATCGTTCGCCGCCGAGAGTCCTTTGACCTGAAGTCCAGCGAAGCCGAGGAAGCCCACCGAGACGACCAGGATCGAGATCAGCGATTCGATCAGGCCGCTACCTGTTTGCAAGCGCCTGTTCATGATCAGCTGCAAGGAGCGGTGTGGGCCGCAACGTCGGCGACGTCGGCCATGCCGTTCGGCTGGATCGAAATGTCGTAGCCCGCAACCGCGCCGTCGCTGGCGCACACCTTGATGTCGACCGCGCCGGCCCCGCTCAGGAATCCCATCGGCGTGAAACCGACGGCTGTCGTCGCGCCGTCACCGACGAGGATGCTCGACGGTATGGATTCGTGACTGCGCAGCACGGGCTCGGACGAGTCGAAGGACCCGTTGCCGTTGGTATCGACATACACGCGCCAGCCTCCGGCGAATGCGTTGCCGCTCGCCGGCGCAGTGGCATCGAGGATCACGTTGACGCCACGGCGCGCCGCTTCGCTGCGCGCAAGCGCGAGCGATGCCAGGAATTCGGTTTGCGTCGCGTAGATGCGGTTGTTGCTGACGGTCTTGCTCATCGACGCGGCGGCCAGGCTGGTGAGAATGACCAGGACGGACAGCGTCGCCAGCAGCTCCACCAGAGTGAAACCGCGCGCCTTCGCAGGCAGTCGATGCGGCGTGTGCAGTGTCGTGTTCGAGTTGTGATTCATGTCTTATCCCGGCTCATTGGCAAACGCTTCTTGCCGTTTTGTATGCCACATTTTGGTAAGCTAGATGCCTTGCTTGATCCCCAACCAACGCCGCAGATACAACCTCGGCATGCGTTACATATTGCAAAACATATGCCGACGCCGGCGGCGCTTGGTGGCACCGGATGAACGGTCGGGAACCGCCGATTTCCGGATGATATCGATCGAAAATCGATGGCAGCCGGTAAACGTCCGCCGGCACCGGCTTGCCCACCGCCGACCGGATGTGACGCAATCGGTAGAAGCGCACTGACCGGGTCGGGCAACCAGTCATCCGAAGCGGCGCCTGTTCGCTACAAAAAGTAACGCGGCAACAGCGGTCGCTCGACGTGCAATGCGCGTATTTTCGCGGCAATGACGCCGCCCATTTCAGTACAACGCGACCGCATCGCGTGCGCAATTGCGCGAGCGAACGTCGCGTCATCAAAGCGGTTAGCAATGGCCATGCCATGAGAGCGGCCGCAGCGATCGAGCACGGCGCATAGAGCGCGAGTGCCGCAGTCGGGCAGCGGCGGCCGCAATGCGGCGGCTACAACATGGAGCAGTCGGGATACGCGCGGCGCGCGACCGGCTTCGAGCTTCGCCCGAAGCCTGCGCGTCAGTTCAATCCAGCGCGTTTACTTCTTGGAGTCCGCCGCAGGCGGCGCAGCTGGAGGCGAGTCGGGATTGATCGTGACGCCCCGCCGCCGCAACTCGTCGACGATGAGGCGCGCGTTCGCGTTGCCGCGATTGGACAGCGCCAGCGTCGCCTTGGCCAAACCGTCGAGGCCCTCGCGCAACTTTTTGGAATCCTCGACCTGCTTATCCTGATTCGCGCGCAGCGTCGCCAGACTTTCCTTCTCCTGGATCAGCTGCGAGGTCTGGAAACCGGCCCAGCCGGCGAACGACAGCGCCAGGATGAGGATCGGAATGAACGGGCTCGCGCGCTCGACGCCGCGCACCGGAAGTTGTTGGTCAGCCATGATTATTTACCTGCCTTCTTCGGTGCTTCGGGCGCCGCGGGCGGCGGGGTCGGTGCGACCGAGATGGTGATGCCCTGGCCAGCGAGCAACGTACGTACGTCGCCGTCCTGCGTCTTGATCGCGAGGTCGGCAAGCGCCTTCACCATTTCGCGATACAGGCCCTCCAGCTGAACGCTTTGCGCCACGTACTGTTGACGCCCCGCAACATCGACCTGGGCCACGCGATTGGCCTGGAACAGCATCATGTTGGTGCCGGCGAGCACGGCGCCAACGAGTGCGAGCACCGTGAGGATCCAGAATTCGAATTTTTTCAACATCGATTCAACCTTTTGATTTGACTGGAAGCCATTCTATGCGAAAGCGCATTTTCCACCAACCGCACTGCTCAAGCCAACGGCCCGCTGCGTGGCGGGCCGTCGTGGTGCCGATGTCGCCGCCGCAGAGTGCGGTTCGGATCAGTGCCGCGTGGGGCGCATTGCCCGGCGGGTGTGGGCGATGAGCAGCAGCAGGGCCAGTGTCAGCAGCAGCAGCGTCCCCGGTTCCGGCACCGTGCCGCTGTCGCGCACCTGCGCCGTCACGATCAGCGTGATGTCGTGCACCGGTGCGCTGTAGCCGCTGTCGTTGTGCCCCGTCCCGTGCAGCACGATGCTGTCGCTGAAGCTGCCCACCGTCGTCGTGTTCAGGCTCAGCAGCAACGCCGCCGAATTGGTGCTCGCCGCCAGATTGTTGAACGGATTGAAGACTTCTGCAAAGTCCGGCGTATCCAGGAACTGGAACACCCCATCGAGCAGATCCGCCGGCCCCGCCACCGCGTTGCGTGCGAACAAGGTCGTGCTCAACGGCCCCGACCCCACCAGCACCGACCCCAGGTCCAGCGTATACACATCCCCGCTCTGGCTGAAGCTGCCCGCCCCGCTGCCGAACACATACGCTGACAGCGCATAGTTGTTCACCGTCCCGCTCACCGCCACCACCAGATCCGCCAGCGCCAGGTCCACCAGCTCCGCATCGTGACTGGCCGTGGTGAAGCTCACCGTGCCGTTGACCACTCCCGCCGCCCCGGTGTTGAGTCCCACCTTCAGGCTCGTCGCTGTCGGTCGCCTGCGCCGCCAGTCCTGCCGCGCCCAGGTTGCCGCTGCCGCTCACCCCCGCGCTGGCCCTGCCGAAGGCCGCCAGCAGCGTGTCGTTGAACGCCACTCACCGGTGCATCGTTCTTCACCGATAGCGCCTGGCTCACCGTATCGCCCACGTGCACGATGCCGAAGGCCACCGGCGTGCTCGTGTTCAGCAGCGCCACCGCCGGCGTGTACACGTGCCCGGTCAAGCCCACGCTCGCCGTCCCCAGGCTGGCATCGGCATTGCCGGTGATGCTGCCGTTGGAGGCCAGGTTCAGCACCTGCGAGTTACCGGTGAAGCTGCCCGCGCTCGCCGTGTTCAGGCTCACCTGAATCGCAGTGCTGCTCGCCCCGGGTGCCAGGTTGTTGATCGCGCCGCTGCTGGTGAATCCGGCCGGTGCCGCATTGCGGGTCACGTTGAGCCCTTCGGTGAAGCTGTCCGGCGAGGTGTTGGTCACCCCGATCGTCTGGCTCGCCGCGCCACCCACCCGCGCTGCCAGCACGATCGGCGTGCGTATCCACCGTCGGATTGGCCAGCCGGTACACGCCACCGGTGACGTTGATGGTCTGACTCGGCAGCGGTGTGGTCACGCCACCGTTGAAGGTCCCATCCGAGGCCAGCGTGATCGTCGCCGTGCCGTTGCGGCTGCCCGCCGTGCCGGTGTTCATGCCCACGCTCAGCGCCGTGCTGCTCGATCCCGCCGCCAGGCTGCTGAACGATCCGCTCGCCGTCAGTCCGCTCGTTCCCGTCGCGATGCTGCCGTTCAACCCTTCCGCCGGTCCGCTCGCGATGTTGCTAATGTTCAGCGCCACCGGCGCCACCACCGCCCCCACCCGCACATTGCCAAACACCACCGGGTTCGGCGTCGCCGCGCTCGCCTGCGCCAGGTTGCCCGCAATCCCGCTGATGGTCCCGCTCAACGCCAGGTTCAGATCGGCCAGCGGCGTCAAGCCCAGACCGTTACCGATCGCCGTCCCGTTCGAGGTCAGCAGCAACTGGTATGACGCCGTGATCGCCCCCGCCGTCGTCGGCGTCAGCGTCACCTGCATCGACGTCGCATCGGTCAGCCCCGCCAGCAAGCCGCGTGATCGTCCCGCCGTTGTTGCTGAAGCTCCCCGCCCCGGTGTTGGTCAGCCCGCCGAAGGCCACGTTCAGCGCTTCCGAGAACGCGCCCGCCACCTGCGAGTTGGTGAGCGAGATCGTCTTGGTGATCGGACCGCTGCCCACCAGCACGGCACCGAAGTTGAAATCCCCCGCATTGTTGATCGTCCCTGTCGCCAGGTTGTAGCCCGTGATCGAGGTATGACCACCTGCGGCGCCAGGTCGAGAGTGGCCAGCCCGCTGCTGCCCGTGCCGTTGGACGCCAGGTTCAGCGTCACGCTACCGTTCTGCACCCCGGCACTCGCCGCCGTCATCCCGACACTGATCGCGCTGCTGCTGCTCCCCGCCGCCAGGTTGACGATCGGCCCACCACTACCGTGGCGTTCGAGGTCGTGCCGACACTGGCGTTGAGCCCTTCCTGGAACCCCGGCGCGAGGTTCGTATTGCCAATGCAAATCGCCTGGCTCAGGCTCCCGCCCACGTGCGCATTGCCCAGGCTCACACTCGCCGGCAGGCTCGGCTGTGCTACCAGGAACACGCTGCCGCTGACATTGATCGTCTGCGCCGTCAGCGGCAGATCGGTGAGACCACTGGTGCCCGCACCGGTCGAGGCCAGGTTCAAGCGTCGCCGTGCCGCTCTTCGCCCCCGCGCTCGTCGTGTTCACCCCCAGCAGCAGGCTGCTGTTGTTGTTCGCCCCCGCCGCCAGGTTAGTGACCGTCCCGCTCGCCGTGATGCCAGCGCTGGCACCGCTCAGGTTCGCGTTGAGTCCTTCCTGGAAGCCCGGCCACCGAGATGTTGGTGTTGGTCAGGTTCAGCGCCTGCGTCGCACTGCCACCCACCCGCTGGTTGGCCAGATTGATCGTCGATGTCGCCAGCGACGGCTGCGCCACCTGATACACGCCACCGGTGACGTTGATCGTCTGCGGCGTCAGCGGCGTGGTCACGCCACTGTTGAAGGTCCCATCCGAGGCCAGCGTGATCGTCGCCGTGCCGTTGCGGCTGCCCGCCGTGCCGGTGGTCATGCCCACGCTCAGCGCCGTGCTGTTCGCCCCCGCCGCCAGACTCGTGAACGATCCGCTCGCCGTCAGTCCCGGCGTCGCCGTGGCGATGCTGCCGTTCAAGCCTTCCGCCGGTCCCACCGCCACGTTGCCGATCGAGAGCGCCACCGGCGCCACCACCGCCCCCACTCGCACATTACCGAACACCACCGGGTTCGGCGTCGCCGCACTCGCCTGCGCCAAGTTGCCCACCACCCCAGTGACCGTGCCCAGCAGCGCCAGCAACTGATCCGGCAGCGCCGTGATCCCCAGCCCGTTGCCAATCGCGGTGCCGTTCGACGCCAGCAGCAGTTGCACGCTGGCGTTGATCGCCCCCGCCGTCGTCGGCGTATACGTCACCACCATCGACACGTTGTTGTTCTGCCCGGCGAGCAAACCCGCAATCGAACCGCTGGTGCCGATGGTGCCCACACCGCTGTTGGTCACCGTGCCGAAGTTCGCATTCAGCGCCTCCGAGAACGCCCCCGCCACCTGCGAGTTGGTGAGCGAGATCGTCCTGGTGATCGGACCACTGCCCACCAGCACCGCGCCGAAGTTGAAATCACCCGCATTGTTGATCGTCGCCTGCGCCAGGTTGTACACCCCGCCACTGATGGTGATCGGCGCCGAGTCCGCCAGGTTCAGGGTCGACAGCCCGCTCGTCCCCGTCCCGTTCGACTGCAGCCCGAGCGTCACCGTCCCGCTCTGCGCGCCGGCTGTCGTCGTGTTCAACCCCACCACGATGCCGCTGTTGTTGCTCGCCCCCGCCGCCAGGTTCGTTACCGTCCCCACCGCCGTCGCCGCGCCCGTCGTCCCCGCGACCGCCGCATTGAGCCCTTCCTGGAAGCCCGGCGCGAGGTTCGTATTGCCAATGCTATCGCCTGGCTCAGGCTGCCGCCCACGTGCGCATTGCCCAGGCTCACACTCGCCGGCAGACTTGGCTGCGCGGTCAGGAACACGCTGCCGCTGACATTGATCGTC
>CAVSEA010000012.1:0-21783 GCA_963726915.1 uncultured beta proteobacterium | reverse complement strand
CTCTGTTCGCCAAGGAGCGCTGTACAGTCGAGTTTTTGCACTGCGTAGCTTGTTTCGTTTTGCCCGGTGTCATCCAATATTAGGAGCATGTCCGTGGGAATACGCTTCCTCAGAATCGCTGCCGTTTACCTGTTGCTCGGTGCATTGCTCGGTGGATTCATGGGCATGACACAGCAATTCACCCTGGCTCCCGTCCACGCACATTTGCTGCTGCTCGGTTGGGCTTCCTTCGCGCTCGCCGGGCTCGTGTACCACCTTTACCCCGCGGCATCTGCAACGCGGCTCGCCAACATACATTTCTGGCTGCACAATCTCGGCCTGCCGGTGTTCATGATCGGGCTTGGCATGCTGCTCACCGGCAGTGAATCCGCCACTTCAATCGTTGCGATTTCCGCGAGTGTCGTCATCATCGGGCTCGCTGCGTTCGTCGCGAACGTGCTCATGAACGTCAAACCGGCACAATGAGACGCACAGGGCAACGGCAAACGACCATGGCTGCGTCCAAAGTTCTTGACCTGACATCGACGTTCGTTGTCCTTGGGCCACATCACGAGGCGATCCCCGTCGCTGTGACTCCTTCGATCTATGAGGAGCTGGACAAGCGGTTTGACAATTTCAAAGACAGACTGCTCGTCTCTTCATTCAGCTTTGATTCGGACTGGTCAAGTTGGGAAGTTCATCCGGCTGGCGATGAAATCGTCTGTCTATTGTCGGGCAATGCGACGCTGGTCCTCGACCGGGACGGAGCCGAGGAAACTATTCATCTGCGCGAACCGGGTTCGTTTGTGATTGTTCCGAAGGGAACGTGGCACACTGCCCGAACGTCGGTGGCGACAAGAATGTTATTCGTGACACCTGGCGAGGGCACGCAAAACAAGTCCATCTGAGCGAGACGGGCCTAAAGGCATCGTATGTATCCCGTTACATGTGCAATCGTCGAGTTTGAGGCGGCGCTCATCCTCTGCAGTCATGATCTCTTTGATGCGCAGCACCGAAGCATGTGGGTGCCGCCGGCATTTCTGCAGACGAAATTCGACGAGCGGGAGTTCACACGCACCTGGCTACGAGCCGAGCCATGATGATCACTGCCAACGCCTGTCGCCCTCCCTACATCGACGGACCGAGCCGACTAACGACTTCGGCGCCTTCGCCGACGATCTCGCCAAAGGTCAGCGCTCCTGATGCCACCTCAATCAACTGAGCGATAGCAGCTTCCGCGCGTTCATCGAGTGTCGTCGCGCCCTCCGCGACGTCGGCAGCCGCGATGTCGATCTGCTCGGTCAAGCGCGCACACGTTTCGGGATTCGCGCTCATCTTCAACGTCGGCGCGACGAGGCTGCAGTAGCTGTTGCCAGCGCCGGTCGTGAACAACACGATCTGCGCGCCACCGGCCACCATCGCCGTGATCGATTCCGGTGAGAAGTAGGGCGTGTCCATGAGATACAGGCCGGCGCCGGGCGGGCGCTGCGCCGGACCCAGCACGCCGTGGATACGCTGTCGACCACCCTTGGCAATCGCCCCCAGCGCTTTTTCCTCGATCGTCGTCAACCCTCCTGCCTTGTTCTGCGGACCGGGATTGCCCGCGCGGATATCGCCCCCCGAGTCGCGCACCATGCGCTCGCGAGCGTTGACGGCGCGCACTATCTGGTCGGCGACCTCGGCACTGATCGCGCGCTTGGCGAGCAGGTGCTCGGCGCCGGTCCACTCGACGGTCTCGCTGAACATCGCGCGTCCGCCTGCGGCGACGACGATCTCGGTCATGCGACCGGCGAGCGGATTGCACACCAGACCCGACGTCGCGTCGGAATGTCCGCATTCAACGGCGACGCACAATTCGCCCATGGCGCAGGGTTCCCGGCGCAGCATCGAGGCGTCGCGAACCAGACGCGTAGCGGCGCGAACCCCCGCATCGACAAGTGCCAGCACGTCTTCGCGCACGTCGGGCAGCGAATAGCCGACCACCGGCTTCCCTGATGCGGCGATTGCATCGACGTACGCCTTGGTGATGTCCGGACCCGCGGATAGCACCACCGTAGCGGCGACATTGGGATGGCAGGCGAGACCCGTCAGCGTATCGAACTGGAGCTTTGCATCCGCGGCCACCTGGCCGCGGCCGTAGCCCGTCGTGACACTGATCGTGCCGCGCACCAGTGACGACACGCGCGCGGCCGCCGCCGAGGTCAGTCCCGTCGGCGACAACACGAGTACATGGTTGCGCACCCCGACGCGCCCGTCAGCGCGCCGATAACCGTCGAACCTGCGCGAAGCTGTTTCGCTCATCGCTTGTCCTTTGCGGGTTGCGCGGTCGACAGGAACGGGATCGGCGGGCGTCCCGCGACACCCACGTCGAGCACGAGCATACGCCCGGCCAGCGGCTCCGCGCGCAAGTCGTCGTCGTCCAGTCCGCGCGTCGCGGTGGTCACGTAGAGCAGGCGGTAGCTTGGGCCCCCGAAGCCGCATGCGGTGGGCTTGCTCACTGGCAACCTGACGACGCGATCCATGACGCCGTCGGGCGCGTAGCGAACGAGGCATCCACCGTCGAATTGCGCCGACCACAGGAAGCCATCAGCGTCGAGCGTCGCGCCGTCCGGACCGCCGGGCATGGCGCCCAGGTCGGCAAAGATTCTGCGCTCGCCCAGCGTGCCCGCGGCGGCGTCGAACGTGAAGGCGTAGATATGGCCGCGCCGCGTATCGGCCAGGTACATCGTCGCCCCGTCGTCACTCCATGCCATGCCGTTGGGCGTGAGGAGATCGTCGAGGACTTTCCGGCACCGCAGGTCGCGTTCCAGCACGTAGAGATTGCCGTCGGCGGTGCCGGATTCCGGGTTCATCGATCCGCACCAGTAGCGTCCCGCCGCATCGCACTTGCCGTCGTTGAGGCGGTTGTGCGGCAGGTCCGGCTCGGGATCGACGATGGGAGTCATCGCGCCGCTACTGCAGTCGAAGAACGCGAAGCCCGAGCGCAGCGCCACCAGCAGGCGATCGTCGCCCGCCAGCGCGATGGAGCCGATGTCCTCGCGCATCGGCCAGGTCATTTCAGCACCCGTCGACAAGGTGATCGCGTGGATCGCGGGTGTCCCGCGGACGTCGATCCAGAACAGCCGGTCGCGCGCTTCGTCGTACAGCGGATTCTCGCCGACATGGCAACGCGCGCTCCCGACCGTCTGCAGCCCGCGAAGCTCCGCCGCGTCGTACCACGCGCGTTCGTGGCGGCCGTCATGACGTGCGCTCGTCGCGAGATTGTGCTCGTGGACCCATGCGCCCGCTGCGACCGACGCCGTAGTGCGGCCGATGAACTCGCCGTACTTGCGAACGCGCAGGCCGGCGGCCAGCGCGCGCACCGCGAATTTGTGTCCCGCGGCGATGTCCTCCTGCAACGTGACCTCGCGCATCACAGTCCCGCTCGTCACGAGGACGATCGCTCCCTTGCCAAGGTGCGACAACGCGGTGGCGACGTCGTCCACGGGACGCAACAGTTGCGCGTGCTGCCGATCCTCGTGTGGCGTCACGGCCATCATTGGCTCGTTGGAACCGGCGCGTTCGCAGCGATCAGTCCTTCGTGCTTCATCTCGTCCCAGAAAGCTGCGGGAATGACCGAACGACAGTGGGCGAGATTCTGCGCCGCCTCGTGCGGATTGCCCATGCCGGTGACCACGCTCGCCACCGCGGGATGGGCGAGCGGAAACTGCAGCGCGGCCGCAGCGATGGCCACGCCGTGGCGCGCGCACACGGCCTCGATGCGGGCGACGCGCGCGGCGATGTCTGGCTCGGCGGGCTGGTAGAAGTACGTCGCGCCGGGTCGCGCGCCGGTGGCGAGAATGCCCGAATTGAATGGCGCGGCCATCAGCACGCCGATGCCGCGCCGCGCCATCTCCGGCATGAAGGTGTCGAGCGACGTATGGTCGACCAGTGTGTAACGACCCGCCAGCATGAAGCAGTCGAAGTCACCGTCTGCCGCGAAACGCTCGAGGACGCCCCAGTCGTTGACGCCGACACCGATCGCCTTGATCGATCCTGCCGCGCGCAGCTCATGCAGCGCGCGGTAGGCACCATTCATCGCCTCGGCATAGCGCTGCTCCAGCATGTCGCCCTGCCAGCGCCGGTTGACGTCGTGGATCAACACGATGTCGATGGCGTTGGTGCCCAGGCGCTGCAGGCTGTACTCGAGCGAGCGAAGGGTGGCGTCGTAGCTGTAGTCGTAATGAAAGCTGAACGGATAGGCGCCGCCGCTGGCGCCTGCGGCGGGACCTCCCGGTTGCGCATCAAGCAGTCGTCCAACTTTCGTTGACAGGACGACGCTGCGCCGGTCGACACGCCGCAGGCACGCGCCCAGCCGATGCTCGGCAAGCCCTACGCCGTACAGGGGCGCGACGTCGAAGTAGCGCAGTCCAGCGGCGTACAGCGCATCGAAGGCGTCGTGCACCAGCGTGTCTGTGGCTCCCGCGATCAGCGACCCGAACGGCGCACACCCGACGCCAAGCTGCGAGACCGACGCGACGGCATTGCGCAGCGGTCGCATCGCGGCGGGCTCGAAACCTGACGTCCGGGTCGGCACGCTGTCGGTCATTTCTTCGGAAGTCGCACGGTCACGCCGGCCTGTTCCTCGCGCATCTTCAGCAACGACCCCACGTCCATGTCCTTCAGGCCGTGACGGATCCCTTCCTCCAGGGTCGCCAGCGTCGCGTGCCCGACCGGCGCGACCACGCCCAGCGCATCGACCATCTGCAGCGCGAGCCGGCAGTCCTTTTGCGCGAGCTTCATCATGAAGCCCGGCGCAAAGTCGCCGATGAGCGGCCGCTTCGGCATTCCGATCGCAAGCTGGTTGTTCCAGGCCATGGTCGTGCGCAGCACGCTCATCATCGTGTCGAGCGTTAGGCCCGCCTTGATGCCAGCCACGAGCGCTTCGGTTGACGCCGCGCCCAGCGCCTGAGCGAGCAGGTTATTGAGGAGCTTCATCGTCTGCCCGGCACCGAGGGGGCCGCAGTGGAAAAAGTCGGTGCCCATGCCGTCGAGCAGGGGACGGCAGCGCGCGATCACCTCTGCCGGACCGCCCACCATCAACGTCAACGTGCCCGCGACGGCCGCGTCCGCGGTCTTGCCGACCGGACTGTCGATCATCTCCGCACCTTTCGCGCGGATCCTCGCGCCGACACGGCGCGTGGTCTCAGGGTCGATCGTGCTCATGTCGATGTACACGGCACCCGGCCGGATGCCCTCGACGATGCCGTCGGAACCGAGCGCAACGCGCTCGACGTCCGGCGAATCCGGGAGCATGGTGATGACGAAGTCGACCGCGTTCGCGACCTCGCGAGGCGTCGTCGCGGACTTCGCGCCCGCCGCAGTCAACGCCGCCACAGACTGCGGCACCACGTCGCACACAACGAGCTGGTGTCCCTTGGCGAGGAGGTTTCGCGCCATCGGCGCGCCCATCGTGCCCAATCCTATGAAGCCTGCAATCATGTCGCTCTCGATTTCCAGTTGAAACGTGCAAGGGCACGCGCCCGCGAACGGGCGCGCGCAGCGACACTCACATGATCCCCCCGAGCGGCGCTGCGCGCCGTTCCCCTCAGGGGGTGAGTGTCTTGGGGCGGCCCTGCGGCACTCATACGCGCTCGGGCCAGCGATCCATCATCCAGATCGGCGAGCCGCGCATGTCGGCGGTGTTCTTGGCCGAGAACCCGGCGAAGTCCGGCTTCGAGCCCGTCTTTTCGTACGCCGCCATGACCGGCGCGGCAGAGGTGGCGAACGCGCCTTTGACCTCACCCCACGTCAAAGGCTTGGCAATCAGCTTGCCGTCGACCATGGCCTTTGAGGTCTCGAGCAACGCGACCGCGTCGCCTTCGGTCGGCCAGACCCAGCCGCGCTTGAACAGCACGTCGTCCTCGACGACTTTCGCGCCGAGCTCGGGTGGCAGCTCCCAGTACTTGACCGCCAACTCCGACACCTTGCCCGGCGCCATCTTCGACAGCACCACCACCGCCTCCTGTTGCGCGCGCACGAATGCGGTGACGAGGCCGGGTTCGTTCTGGATCAGCTTCACGCCACCGACCCAGAACGAGCGGTGCAGATAGAAGCCGTCCGGATAGAACGGCGACTTCTTCACCGACGCCAGCAGGTGCCCCGCACCGTCGCCGGCCGGCCCCTTGTAGTGACTCTCGGTGTAGCCGAACGAATTGATGATGCCGACCGTGCCAAGTTCTTTTTCCGCCTTGAGGAACGCCGGATGGATGACTACCGCCGCGTCCATGCCGCTCGGGATCGTCGCCGCCTGCGCTTGTGTTGGCGTGTTGACCACGGTGATGCCGAACGCCTTGGGGTCGGGATTGCCGAGCTCGAAGCGCAACATCTGCGAGAGCACGTTGTACGGATCGCCGCCGAGCAGCGCGCCGACGGTCTTGCCCTTGAGGTCGGCGACATTGCGGATCGGCGAATCCTTGCGCGTCGCCAGCACAAAGCGGAAATGGCCCTCGCCGACGCTGAGCAGCTGGATGGGTTGGTGCTGCGCGATGAGACGCACGATCGGCGTGTTGCCCCACATACCGAATTGCAGGTTGCCGGAGATGAACGCTTCCACCATCGGTGCGGCGGAAGGGTAGTCGCGGTAGTCCACGGTCAGGTCGTACCCGGCTTCCGCCGCATAACGCTCGAACGACTTGTTGGCCATCATGTAAGCGGTAATCGGCGAGTTGCCTGCAGCCCAGGGTTGCCTGCCGACGGAAACTGTCATGGCCTTTCGTGCCTGCGCGCGCACGATCGACGGCGACGCAAGCGCCATCGACACGGCGCCCGCGGTGGTGATGAAACGGCGGCGCGAGACACCGCGCATCGGATTTTCCTTGTTCATGCTTTTCTCCTCCTGTGGCGTGGATCAGGCGACAGCGGCGCGATACGCCTCGTCGCGAATCAAACTCCAGATTTGCTGCGTCAACGTCTGGAACTGCGGAAGTGCGCGTGTCGCATCGCCGCGCGGGCGTGAAAGCGGAATATCGACGACCACCTTGAGGCGACCGGGATGCGCCGTCATGACCGCGACCCGATCCGCCAGAAACACGGCTTCGTCGATGGCGTGGGTGATGAAGACCACCGTGCGTCGCTCCGCGGGCGGGCGGTCCTGTCCCCAGATACGCAGCATTTCATCCTGCAGGATGATGCGCGTCTGCGCGTCCAGTGCCGCTAGCGGCTCGTCCATCAGCAGGACCTCGGGCTCGTTGGCCATGAGGCGGGCCAGCGCGACGCGCTGGCGCATGCCGCCTGACAATTGATGCGGATACTTGGTCTCGGAGCCGGTAAGGCCGACGAGTTCGATGGTGCGACGTACGCGCTCGTCGCGCGCCTCGCGGTCGAGACCTGCGCCGGCGGGCCCGTAGCGCAACCCGAACTCGACGTTGCCCTGCACGGTCTGCCACGGGAACAACGCATAGTCCTGGAACATGACGCCGCGATCGGGCCCGGGTGCGGTGATCAAGCGATTGTCGATTGCAACCGTGCCAGTCGTCGGCGTGTCCAGGCCCGCCAGTACGTTGAGTACCGTAGTCTTGCCGCAGCCGGACGGTCCGACAATTACCAGAAATTCGCCCTGGCGCACGTCGAGAGAAAAATCGTCGACCGCGACCGTGTCGGGCGCACCCGCGACCGGATAACGCTTGCCGACGCCGTCGAGACGAAGCTTCGCCACGGCGCTCACGGAAGGGCCCATGGCATCAGTTTGCTCATCATCGTACGCAGCATGCGGTCGAGCAGTAGCGCCACCAGACCCACCGCGATCATGCACACGATGATCCGGTTCAATTCGATGCTGTAAGCGTAGAACACGAACATCATCTGGCCGATGCCGCCGGACCCGCCACCGCCCGCCTTGGCGCCGACGGCGAGCTCCGCCGCAACGATAGCCGTCCAGCCTACCCCCATCGCGATGCGCAGGCCGACGCCGATCGAGGGCAACGCCGCCGGAATGACGACCGTCCTGATCGTTGTCATGCGGTCGAGGCCCATGGTTGCCGCCGCGCGCAGCAGCGTCGGGTTGACGTTCTTCGCGCCTGCTACTGTGTTTACGATCAGCGGAAAAAACGCCGCGTACGCGACGATCGCGACGGCGGCCGACGTGCCGGTGCCCAGCCATAGGATGGCGAGCGGCAGGATCGCGATGGCGGCGATCGGCCGGAACGTCTCCACCAGCGGATCGAGATTGCGTTCGGCGGAGCGCGAGTAGCCCATCAGCAGTCCGAGCGGAATGGCGAGCGCCGCGGCGAGCAGAAAGCCGCCGAACACGCGCCCAAGGCTCTGCAGCAGCGCCGCCGGCAGGTCGCCCGACGCGATCATCACCGCCGGCTGCCTTCACAATGTTCACCGGTAACGGCGTGCGCGGCGTGCCGACCGCAGTCCCCAACGTCTGCCAGGTGATCAGCAAGGTGATCGGCAGCAGCAAGCCGACGCCCACGGTACGCCACCAGCGTTCGTCGCGAGCGTTGAGCACGGCCGTCATCGGCGCGCCTGCGCCCAGGGCGTGAGCCGGCGGTTGAGCCAGCGCACCGAGGCGTCGCACAGGTAGCCGATCACGCCGATCATCGCGATGAAGCTCATCACCTGCGGCGTCATCAGCAGCTCGCGGTACCACTCGACGGCGTAGCCGAGGCCACTCGGTGCGCCGATCAGCTCGGCGGCGACGACAGCCGTCCACGACAACGCGACACCGAGCCGCAACGCCACCAGCAGGCTCGGCAGCGCAGCCGGGATGACGACACGGGTGACGATGGTTCGCCGCGGGATGCCCATCGTGCGGGCGACGTCGACCAGGCGCCGGTCCACGGTGCGCACCCCGGCGACCGTCCCCACTAGGATCGGAAAGAACGCCGCGTAGGTCATGATGAATACCGGCAGAGCGTTGCCGATGCCGAAGATGAACAGCGCGAGCGGAATCCACGCGATCCCCGAGATCGGGCGCAGCACTTCGAACGTCGGATCGACGATGCGGTCGAAGCGCCGGTTCAATCCCATCGCCAGTCCCAGCGGAATGGCGAGCAAGCACGCGATGGAAATGCTGATGACCATGCGGCCAAGGCTGATCCCGGCGTGCTCGAAGAGCTCGAGGTCGCGCGCGAGACCGATGGCAGCGTCGAGCACGGTCAGTGGCGAAGGCAGCAGGATAGGGCTGTCGGTCCACCACGCGATGAGCGCCCACACTACCGCGAATACGAGCATCGTGCGCAAGTAGACCAGCGGGCCC
The DNA here is from genome assembly GCA_963726915.1 of uncultured beta proteobacterium. Taxonomy (GTDB): domain Bacteria; phylum Pseudomonadota; class Gammaproteobacteria; order Burkholderiales; family Casimicrobiaceae; genus PALSA-1003. Next base: position 12,560 of record CAVSEA010000012.1, on the reverse strand, counting down.
CACGTTCGACGGGGTACGGTGGTGGTGGCCGCGGCGATCTGCGAATTCATGCCATCTCCGCCTTGGACAATGCGGGCGACAGCTCGTCATTCATTCGAGGCCTCCAAAAGGAATCCGACACGGGCCGCCCATCGCATCCCGATCGCGTCGATCGCAGGCATACCGCAGCGTCGATGTTACCGGTAACATAGCGATCATGGCAAGGCTCACCCCACACCCTGTCGATCCCCTGCGACGTCGGCCGCGCCTGAAGGAGGTCGCGACGCTCGCGGGTGTGTCGACGATGACCGTTACGCGCGCGCTCAACGCGCCGCACAAGGTCGCCAAGGCGACTCGCGTGCGCGTCGAGGCGATCGCGCGCGACCTCGGCTACACCCCGGATCTCACCGCACGAGGACTCTCGCTGCAGCGTACGGGCCTGGTGGGCGCCGTCGTTCCGCTGCTCACGAACTCGCTGATTGCCGAGATCGTCCAGGGGCTAAGCGATGCGGTTGCGCGCAACGGCTTCCAGCTTCTCGTCGGCGCCACCGGATTCTCGGCCTCGAGAGAAGAAGCGATGGTGCGCGCGTTCCTGTCGCGGCGCGTCGACGCCATCTACCTGACCGGCATCTCGCATACGTCCGCGACGATTGCGATGCTTGGCCAATCGCGTATTCCGTGCGTCGAAGGCGGCAACCTCGCGCGCAATCCTATCGACATGGCGGTGGGCTATTCGAGTAAGCACGCGGCGACGACGGTGACCCGCTACCTTATCGATCGCGGCTATCGTCCGCTCGGCTACATCGGTGCATGGCCCAAGGACAACGACCGTGCGCGCGATCGCCGGCGCGGGTTCGAGGCCGCGTGCAAGTCGGCGGGCATCGTCGTGGACGGCAGCATGTGCATCGAGACCGACCTCGACCTGCACGCCGGCGCGCGAGCGATGGGCGCGCTCCTCGACCGGCATCCGCAAGTCCGCGCCGTGTTCTGCTCGGCCGACACGCTTGCCGTCGGCGCGATGTTCGAGGCCCAGCGGCGACACATCGCCATTCCGGGCAGGATCGCGATCGCCGGATTCGACGACCTCGACATCGCTTCGGAAGTCGTGCCCGCACTGACGACGCTTCGAGTCCCGCGCTACGAGATCGGCCGGAGGGCCGGAGAGATGATCTGCGAGCGCTTGGCGGGCCTCACCGTGGCCGCGCCAGTCGTCGACATCGGGTACGAGTTCGTGCGACGTGCGACGGCGTGACCGTTGAGCCTCCACGTCGCCCGCATGGAACGGGGCGGAAGCCTCGCCAATCGTCGCTGAAAGCCCGATAATCTCCGCTGGGCTTTGTTCCGGTCCGCTCCCGCCGGGCTTTGTCCCGGCGGCAATCGCCGCAGTGGAGGCAGTACCATGCAGCAGCAACAATTGCAGGGCAGGCAGAAACTCTACGACGACATCCGCTCGCGCAACCTGTCGCCCCTGTGGGAGGTACTGCACAGCCTGGTGCCGAAGCAGCCGACGACGCCTTGCGTGCCCGCGTTGTGGCGCTACGCCGAGGTGCGGCCTTACCTGATGCAGGCCGGCACGCTGATTACCGCCGAGGAAGCGGTGCGGCGCGTGTTGATCCTCGAGAATCCCGCGCTGCCCGGGCGCGCATCGATCACCCAGTCGCTGTTCGCCGGCCTGCAGCTCATCCTGCCGGGCGAGATCGCGCCGGTACACCGGCACGTGCAGTCGGCGCTGCGCTTTGTCATCGAAGGGAAGGGCGCGTACACCGCGGTCGGTGGCGAGCGCACGACAATGCATCCCGGTGACTTCATCATCACACCTTCGTGGCAATGGCACGATCACGGCAACGACGGCATCGACGGCGTGTCCGAGCCCGTCGTGTGGCTCGACGGGCTCGACATCCCGCTGATCCGGTTTTTCGACGCGGGATTCGCGGAAAACGACGATTCCGCCAAGTCGCAGGCGGTCGCCCGCCCGGAGGGCAGCAGCTATGCACGCTTTGGCGCCAACATGGCGCCGATCGGATACGAAAGTCGGACGCTCACCTCGCCGATCTTCAGCTATCCCTACGACCGCACTCGCGAAGCGCTGTACGCACTCGCGCGCGAACAGACGATCGATCCGTGGCATGGCGTGAAACTCAGGTACATCAACCCGACGACCGGCGGCTGGGCAATGCCCACCATCGGCACGTCGATGCAGCTCCTGCCGAAGGGGTTCGCCAGCAAACCGTACCGCAGCACCGACGGCACGGTGTATTGCGTGACCGAGGGCACCGGTACGGTGCACGTTGGCAGCGAACAATATCGATTCGGGCCGCGCGACATTTTCGTCGTGCCGTCGTGGAACGCAGCCAGCTTTGTCGTCGACGACGACGCCGTGCTGTTCAGTTTCTCCGACCGCCCGGTGCACGAAGCGCTGGGCATCCTGCGCGAAGAACGCCTGAACTGAGCCCGGGGAGGGCGCCCGTGGCATCGCACCAGCCGGCAGAACGGTCGATCGTCATCGTCGGCGGAGGTATCGGCGGACTGGCTGCCGCGCTGGCGCTGTCGCGGCTTGGCATTCGCACCCGGGTGCTCGAGCAGAGCGCGGAAATCGGCGAAATTGGCGCGGGCATCCAGCTTGCGCCAAACGCCTTCGCCGCGCTCGACGCGCTCGGTGTGGGCGAGAACGCCCGGCGGCGGGCGGTGTTCACCGACCGGCTGGTGATGATGGACGCGGTCGACGGCTCCGAGGTCGGTACGTTCCCCGTAGGCGAGCCGTTTCGCCAGCGCTTCGGCAACCCGTATGCGGTCATTCATCGCGCCGACATCCACGAGTCCATTCTCGAGGGAGTGAAGCAGTCGCCGCTGGTCGAGCTGGTGACGTCGACCCGCGTGGTGGAATTCATCGAAGACACAGAGCGCCCCACCGTCGTCGACAGCCAGGGCAGTCGTCATAGCGCCGACGCGGTCATCGGCTGCGATGGCGTGCGCTCGGTGATCCGCGAAGCGCTGCTCGGTGACGCGCACCGCGTTTCGGGCCACGTCGTCTACCGCGCGGTGGTACCGGTGGAGGACATGCCCGAAGACCTGCGCTGGAATGCGCCCGCGGTATGGTCGGGCCCCGACTGCCACCTCGTGCACTATCCGCTGCGCGGCGCGAAACAATACAACCTCGTGGTGACCTTTCACAGCCGTGACAAGGAAACCTGGGGCGCGCGTGACGGCAGCAAGGATGAGGTCATGACCTATTTCACCGGGATTTGCGAACGCCCGAGGCGGCTGCTCGACCGTCCGAAGTCATGGCGGCGCTGGAGCACCGCCGACCGCGATCCCGTCCCGGAATGGGGCCGCGGACGCGCGACGTTGCTGGGAGATGCGGCGCATCCCATGCTGCAGTACATGGCGCAGGGCGCGTGCATGGCGATCGAAGACGCGGTGACGCTGGCCGAGGCAATTCGCCATTGCGAGCACGACTTCGATGCCGCCTTTCGACTCTACGAGCGCTCGCGCATCACGCGCACCGCGCGCGTGGTGCTCTCGGCGCGCGAAATGGGGCGCATCTACCACGCCAAGGGCGTCGAGCGGCTGGTTCGCAATTCGCTCTGGCGCGGCCGCCGACCCGAGCAGTTCTACGATGCGCTGGAGTGGCTCTACGGTTGGTCGGTGGCGAAGTGCCTGGCCCTCTGAAGCGCCTGCGCGCCGGCGGAGTCATTCCATTGGCAACCTTGCTCCAAAAGAAAGACTCACTGTGAATCCACCCGATACACCGTTGCCCGGCGTCGACCCCGGACTGCTGCAGGACCTGGTCGATGCCAACCACATCCTGTTCAACGAAGGCGTGCTCGACGCGTTCGGCCATGTCAGCGCGCGCCACAACCAGCGCGCCGACCGCTTCCTCCTGGCTCGCAACATGGCGCCAGGGCTGGTGAGCGCCGACGACATCGTCGAATACAAGCTCGACGGAACCGATACGGATACGCGAGGGCGCAAGCCGTACCTGGAGCGCTTCATCCACGGCGAGATCTATCGCGCGCGGCCCGACGTGATGGCGGTGGTGCACAGCCACTCGCCTGCCGTCGTGCCGTTCAGCGTGGCGAAGAGCGCGCCGTTGCGCCCGGTATTCCACATGGGCGGATTCCTCGGTGGCGGCGCACCAATCTTCGAGATTCGCCATTCCGCTGGGGATGCGACCGACCTGTTGATTCGCAATGTCGCACTGGGCGCGGCGCTGGCACAGTCATTGGGGACTGCCAACGTGGTGCTGATGCGCGGCCATGGATCGACCGTGGTTGCCCCGACGTTGCGCGTGGCGGTGTATCGTGCGGTCTACACCGAGGTCAACGCGCGGCTGCTGTCGGACGCCATGCGCCTCGGTCCGGTCGAGCTGCTCACGATCGAAGAGGCAAAGGCGGCGATGACCACCAACGAAGGACAGATTGACCGGCCGTGGGAATTCTGGAAAATGCGGGCGCGGCAGGCGAAACTGGCTTGACTCGATTCAGGGGCATGCAATAAACATTTGAGACGTAATGGAGGAGAACGTAATGCACAGATTCAAACGTTCGATGCAGTGGCTGCTGATCGCGGTGCTGTTGCCGGCCAGCGCGCTGGTGTACGCGCAGGGCACCGTCAAGATCGGTGTGGTCGCCGAATTCTCCGGACCCTTCGCCGACTACGGCGGCCAGATCCTGGCCGGCATGAAAACCTACCTGAAGCAGCACGGCGACGTCTATGGCGGCAAGAAGATCGAACTTATCGTCAAGGACACCACCGGCGCCGCGCCGGAGGTCGCCAAGCGGTTGGCGCAGGAGCTCGTCACGCAGGACAACGTCGACATCCTGGCGGGCTTCGGGTTGACGCCCAATGCGATGGCGGTCGCGCCGGTCGCCACCGAGGCCAAGAAGCCGATGGTGATCATGAACGCGGCCACGTCGGTGATCACAACGCGTTCTCCCTACATCGTGCGGCTTTCGCACACACTGCCGCAACAGACGCAGCCGATCGCGCAATGGGCGGCCAAGAACGGCATCAAGCGCGTATTCACGCTGGTGTCGGACTACGGCCCGGGCACCGACGCCGAAGCGGCATTCATCAAGGCGTTCAAGGCTGCCGGCGGCGAGATTGTCGATAGCGTGCGCACGCCGCTGCAGAATCCGGACTTTGCACCGTTCCTGCAGCGGATCAAGGACGCCAAGCCCGATGCGGTGTTTGTCTTCGTGCCGCCCGGCAGCCAGACCATTGCGTTCATCAAGGGTTACGAGGAGCGCGGGCTCAAGCAGGCTGGCGTCAAGATCATCGCCACAGGCGACCTGACCGACGACGGCGTGCTCGAGGCGATGGGTGACGGGACGCTGGGACTGATCACCAGCTTCCATTACTCGGCGGCGCACGATTCGCCCGAGAACAAGGCGTTCATCAAGGCGTACACCGAAACCAACGGCACCAAACTGCGGCCCAACTTCATGGCGGTAGGCGGCTACGACGGCATGCAGGCAATCGCCGAGGCGCTCAAGAAAACCCAGGGCTCGACAGACCCCGAAAAGCTGATGGCCGCATTCAAGGGTATGAAGCTGATGAGTCCGCGCGGCCCGATCATGATCGACCCGGATACTCGCGACATCGTGGAAACGGTGTATATCCGTCGCGTGGAGAAGGTCAACGGTCAACTCTACAACATCGAGTTCGACAAGTTTCCCGATCAGAAGGATCCCGGCAAGCAGTGATCGCGCAGGCGGTCGAACTGATCGCCGCGCTGCGGCGAATGCATTTGCTCGGGCCCGATGAAACGCCGACGCTGACTGAACTGTCGGGTGGCGTTTCATCAATCATCGTGCTCGCGCGCACCGCGCAGGGCCCCGTGTGCGTCAAGCGCGCCCTGCCCAAGCTCAAAGTGGAGGCCGACTGGTTTGCCCCGGTCGCGCGCAATCGCGCCGAAGTCGCGTGGATGCGCATCGCCGGCGACGTCGTTCCGGATTCGATACCGAGCATTCTCGGCGAAGACGAAACGGCCATGGCGTTCGCGATGCAATGGCTCGACCCGCAGGCTTATCCTGTCTGGAAGACCCTGCTGCGCGACGGCGTCGCCGACGCGCGCACGGCGAGTGCGGTGGGCAGCGCACTGTTGGCGATCCACGTCGCGACTGCCGACGACGCGGATCTCGCGCGGACCTTCGCGCACGATGCAGTCTTCCATGCGCTGCGGCTCGAGCCCTATCTCGAGGCGAGTGCACGCGCGCACCCGCGGCACGCCGGGGCACTGCGCGAACTGGTCGCCACAACGGCCGAGACCAAGCGCGTGCTGGTACACGGCGATGTCAGTCCCAAGAACATCCTGGTCGGATCGTCGGGCCCGGTGTTTCTCGATGCCGAGTGCGCGTGGTACGGCGACCCGGCGTTCGATCTCGCGTTCTGCCTGAACCATCTGCTGCTCAAATGCCAGTGGCGCCCGATGTTCGCCGATGCATACCTCGCCTGTTTCGACAGTCTAGCCACCGCATACCTCGCGGGTGTCGATTGGGAGCCGCGCGCCGCGGTCGAACAGCGTGCAGCGAGACTGCTGCCCGGGCTGCTGCTGGCGCGTGTCGATGGCAAGTCGCCGGTTGAATACCTGACCGCTCCAGAGTCCAAGGCGCAGGTCCGGGCCTTCGCGCTGCGGCATCTGGAACAGCCGTTCGCGCGGCTGGCTGAATTGCGCGAGCACTGGGCCCAGGCGGTGGATTCATGAGCGCTCGCATCGAGCATGTGCGCGCGTATCGGATCTGGGATTCGCGCGGCCGGCCAACGGTCGAAGTCGATGTGCGGCTTGCCGACGGCACGAGCGGGCGAGGCATCGCTCCGGCGGGCGCATCGCGCGGCAGCCTCGAGGCGGTCGACCTGCGGGATGGCGGGGCGGTCCTGGGCGGTTTCGGCGTCAGCCGCGCTATCGCCAACGTCATCGGACCTATCGCCGCCGCGCTCGTCGGGCTGGATGCGCGCGACCAGTCCGGTGTAGACGCAGCGATCCTGGCACTCGATGCTTCGCCCACGAAGTCGACGCTTGGCGGCAATGCGACGATCGCCGCGTCGATGGCCGTGCTGTCTGCGGCGGCGGCACAGGCGCATGTGCCACTCTGGCGCTATCTAAGCGATGGACGCGAAGTGAGGCTGCCGCTGCCGCAGGTCCAGATCTTCGGTGGCGGCGCACATGCCGGGCGCAGAATCGACGTGCAGGACCTGCTGGTAATGCCGGTCGGCGCGCAATCCTTCGACGAAGCGCTGGTCATGGTCGCCGAGGTGTACCGCGTCGCCGGCGAATTGATGGCCGCGTCGGGACGGCGCAATGGCGTGGCCGACGAGGGCGGCTGGTGGCCCGAATTCGACAGCAATGAAGACGCGATCGCGATGCTCGCGCGCGCCATCGACTCCGCCGGTTACCGCAATGGTGAAGTGCTGATCGCGTTGGACGTTGCAGCCTCTGAGTTTCGCGTCGATGGACGCTATGCGCCGGGTCTGGCGAAGCACCGGTACGACACCGGGGAGTGGATCGACGTCGTTCTCGGCTGGGTAGCGCGCTACCCGATCGTGTCGATCGAGGATCCGGTCGCGGAAGACGACGTCGCCGGCATGGCCGCGATCACCGAGGCGATCGGCGATCGGGTGCAGATCATCGGCGACGATTTCCTGGTCACCAGCGCGCGGCGTATCGCACTCGCCGCCGGGCAGGGTGCATGCAACGCGGTGCTGCTCAAGCCGAACCAGGCTGGCACCATCACCGAGACCCTCGGCGCGCTGCGCGCGGCGCGCGAGCTGGGCTGGGGCACGATCGTGTCGGCACGCTCCGGGGAGACCGAAGACGTCACCATTGCGCACCTCGCGATCGGCTGGAACGCGGGTCAGTTGAAGGTCGGTTCGTTCGCCCGGTCGGAACGTATGGCCAAGTGGAATGAATGCCTGCGCATCGAGGGTGACCTTGGCGCATACGCAACGTATGCGAAAGCCACCGTGCTACCGTTCATACAGACGGTTGACGCAGGGCGCCGCTGAAACACAGTGCGCTGCACGTGACCTGATTCACGCAACGGGCGGACGGTCGGTATCAAAGCGTGCGAATTCCACGCGAACGCGCGTGCCGCCGTGCTCATCCCGCGCATCGATGGACAGTCTGCCTGCGTGCCTCGCCACAACTTCCTGCGCGATCGCGAGTCCCAGGCCGGAGCCTTCGCCCGGCGTTCCCGCGATGCGGTAAAACCGCTCGCAAACGTGGCTGCGTTCGGCAACGGGAATCCCGGGGCCGGTGTCGTCGACTTCAAGGTAGGCGACGTTCGCTTCGCAGCCCGTGTGCACGGTAATGGCACCGCCGGCGGGCGTGTAGCGCAGCGCGTTGTCGATGAGGTTGTCGACGACCTCCGGCAGCAGGAGCGCGTCGCCGAGGATGGGCGCACTCTCGAGCGAAAAGCCAAGGTCGATCCCTCGGCGCACCGCGTCACGCGCCCAGTTCCGGGCCGCAAACTCGGCGATCGCGCGCAAGTCGACAATTTCCAGTGCACGGCTCTGGTCAGGAGGACGCTCGGCCTTGGCCAGCGCAAGCAGCTGGTTGGCGAGGCGGCTTGCGCGCACCGTCGCGACGTGCATGCGTTCGCTTTCGGTGCGCACATCGGCCGGTAGATCGCGGCGAAGCAGGAGCTCGAGGTGCATCTGCAGGCCGGCCAATGGGGTACGCAATTGGTGGGCGGCGTTGGCGAGAAAGCGCTGTTGCATCTGGTTGGCTTCCCGCAGGTGCTCGAGGAGCCGATTGAAGGCCTTGACCACGGGTACGATTTCGATCGGCGTCGAGGTTCCGGCCAGAGGACGCAGGTCGCGCGGTGCACGGCTCAAGAGCTCGGAACGCAGATCCTCAAGCGGGATGAGCCCGCGCGAGACCGCAAACCACGCCAGCGCGATCGCGGCCACGCCGATGAGCAGCGTGGACGCAAGCTCGGCGAACAGAATTTCTCCTACCAGGCGGTTGCGCTTGTGCAGTGTCTCGCCAACCTGGATCGCGAAGCCGCTGGCTGTCCGCAGCGCCGCGACGCGAATCCTGTCGCTGCCGTACGAGCTGTCGAAAAAGATATGCTCGCCGGCATTGCTCGGCGGCGGAGGCGGCAGGTCGGCGTCGCCATCGATGATCGTGTTCTGCGGTGACCGTATCTGGTAGATGACCTTGTCCACCTGGTCGTAGACGAGTGCCTCGAGCGCCTTTTGTGGGAGATCGAGGTGCGCGCCCGCCGCATCGACCTTGACGTTATCGGCAATGTCCAGGACTGGATCGAGCAGCGAGCGATCGTACGCGTTGTTGGCGGCGTTGACGGCGACCAGGTAGGTCACCAGCGCTGCTCCGGACAACACAAGTAGCAAGGAGCCGATCAGGAACAGCAGGAGGCGGCGCCGGATGCTCGGCGGCCGGCCCCCTTCACTCATCGCCTGCTTCCCACAGGTACCCGAATCCGCGCACGGTGCGAATGTGCACGCCGGCCGGCTCGATCTTGGTCCGCAGTCGCGAGACGTGCACCTCGATCGCATTCGGAGACAGCTGTTCGTCGAAGCCGGTCAGGCGCTCGGCAATTTGCTCCTTGCTCAGCACGCGCCCCGAGCGAGTCAAAAACAATTCCAGCAACGTCCACTCGCGACGCGTCAGGTCGACAGGCTTTCCGAGTACCTTGACGCGCTTGGCGGCGATGTCGACGCTCAAGCCCGCGGTCGACCAGCGCACTTCCGGAGGCACCATGCGCCGCAGTAGTGCTCGCACGCGGGCTTCGAATTCGTTGACGGAAAACGGCTTGGTGAGGTAGTCCTCGGCGCCCAGATCGAGGCCGCGGACGCGATCCTCGATCGCGTCGCGCGCCGTCAGCACCAACACGCTCGTCGGCACATCTCGCGCGCGCAATCGTCGCAGCACTTCAAAGCCATCGATGTCCGGGAGTCCAATGTCGAGGACCAGCAGGTCGAAAATCTTCGCAGCGAGAAGTTGGTCGGCAGCCTTGCCGGTAGCGGCGTGCTCAACCGCATGACCCGCGCGGGTCAACACCCTGATCAATCCCTCGGTGAGCAGCGCGTCATCCTCGACGACCAGTATGCGCATGATCAACCTGCTCCATTCGTGCCGGAAACGCGCGCCGCTGCCCACAGGGCGTCGATGCAGTTCGATTGTCAGCGTTACCGGAAGGTACCAGTTTGATCTGACGCAACGTTGTTGTCCAACGTCGCGGCGTCTGCATTGGGGTGTCCGCAATCGGTAACTTTCGAGTTCCTGAAACATGACTGACGACTTGCTGACACACGCGTGATTTTGCTTCCGCTTTCTATATTGCAATGGCAAGCTGATTTTTCCGATTCATAACGCGCAGGAAAAATCATGCGAGCGTTCATCCGGCTGGTCGTGCTGGGGGCAGTCGTGGCGGTGAATGTCGCGCCTGCATCGGCGCAGGATTGCGGGTTGTCGCGAATCGATCATCGCATCAACTACGACGCCTCCGGAATCTGGAATCCCGATGTCTATCGGGGACTTGTCGGGGCATTGACCGTGGCCCAGATCGGAGGCGCGGTCTGGGAGGGCGCGGAAACGCGCTTCGGCAAGACGATGTGGCAGGGCATCGATTCGGAAATCATTTCCGGCGTCACGGCGACCGTTGGCAAGTACGCATTCGGCCGGGTGCGACCCGCTACCGAGAACAATCCATGTCTCTGGTTTCAGGGTAAGTCCAATCAAAGTTTTCCGAGCGGAGAAGCGGCTGTCGCGGCGGGCCTCGTGACGCCGTACATCCTCGAGTACGGCAGCGAGTACCCCGCGACATACCTGCTGGCACTCCTGCCGCTCTATGTCGGCGCCGGACGAATCAAGAATCAGGCGCATTGGCAGACAGATGTGCTGGCGGGCTGGGCGGTAGGAGGGCTGTCAGGTTGGTACGCGCACAGTCGCGAGGTGCCCATACTCATCGAGCTTCTTCCACACGGCGTTGCGGTCGGCTGGCACAGTCAATTCTGAATGCGTCTGCGAGTGACTGACCAAGTCTTCTGGACGCCGAAGTTTGCGATCCGTTTTCAATCACCTTACGAACTGCTTACGAATGCAACATTGCGATCACTTTCGCGCGTTGAAAGTGCTATTAAGGCATTGCTGTCGATGACATCGCGGCATACATTCGATCGACCGGACTCGCGCGTTGCAGGCCGGGATGACGCGGCCATACGACTGCGAACTAATGGAGGAGACAGATGAACATGCGCTATGCATTCGCGGCGTCGATCGCCGCGGCAATTCTGCTCGCCGGGTGCAACAGCGATTCGAGCAACAACAATAACAGTGGCGTCAGTCTGAAGGCGTTTATCGCGGTGCCTAACGTGACCGCCGGTACGAACTTCTCCTTCGACATTTCCGCGGTTGATTCGGTGAAGAGCCGCATGTATTTCACCGATCGCAACAACAAGGCTGTCGACGTGATCGACATCCGGACCAACACGTTCCTCAAGCAGATCACCGGCGGCTTCGCCGGCTGCGATACCGGCCCGACATGTGCGGGCGCGAATAACGACAAGTCGGGTCCCAATGGAATCAACCTTATTCCCGGCACGCCGTTTATCTATGTCGGCGACGTCAACTCCGTGAAGATCATCGACACCACGAGCGACACGGTGGTTAAGACGATTCCGATCGGTGGCAACTCCGGGTTGCGGGCGGACGAAGGCTGCTACGACCCGGATCACAATATCTTCATGATCAACAGCCCTGGCGAGAATCCGCCGTTCGCGACGTTCATCGACGTGACGTCGCAGAAGATCATTGCGACGCTGCTGTTCACCGATCCGGGCAGCGGAGCGGGCGGCCCGGCGTCCGCGGGACTCGAGGCTTGCGTGTACGACCACGGGACGCAAAGCTTCCTGAACAATAACGACGGATCGACCGCAAACCCTCACGGCGAAGTCGACGTCATTCCGGCTGCATTCATCATGCAAGGCAACGCAGCGCACCCGGTCACGCTGACGCTGCCAGCGATTACGCCCGGCAGCGGCTTCAAGATCTTCCCGCTCGGCAATTGCGATCCGACCGGCCTTGATCTGGGGCCTGGCACCGACATCGTCGTAGTTTGCCGGCAGGGAACGACCGGTGCGCTGCTGACCGTCCAAATCCTCAACCGCGTCACCGGCGCTGTACTCGCGAACCTTAACGCCGGCGGCGGCGACCAAGTCACCTACGACGCTGCCACCAATCGCTACTACATCGGCGGCAGTCGCTGGACCGCCAGCGGTTTTGCCGCCACCGGCGGTGCCTGCAGTGCGGCGTCACCGTGCACTCCGCAGCTGATCGTGATTGACGCTGGCACTCGATCGCTGATTGCCGGGCCGACCTCGGGCAACAACGCTCATTCGATCGCGGTTGACGGGACCACGCACCAGGCGTACATGCCTTATTCGTCGGCGACAGCGCCCGCCGGATGCGCGACTTGCGCGAACGTACCGAACGGTGGCGTGCTGGTGTTTTCAACGCAGTAGCATCGCCGAGCCGATCGCATGAGTACGCCGGCGCCGCAATGGCGCCGGCGTAACTCGCCTCCCGATTGGCGAGCGCGCCGCCGCAGGACCCCGTT
>CAVSEA010000011.1:0-285448 GCA_963726915.1 uncultured beta proteobacterium | reverse complement strand
ATCGCTCGACGGCTCCGTGGAGCCCGACCCGCTGATGGACGTGAAGCACGCCAGCGTCGCAAAAGCGGAGCTCGTCTCGAGCAGGTGCCGTTACGGACTCAGGTACTGCCGAACCAGGGCAACTCGACATCCAGGACGAGCACTTGAGTGACCGCTTTTTGGACCCACTGAGGTCCGCTGTGGGTTGATGGCGGCCATGGCCAACCGGCTGCTCTCTAGACAACGTTGGCGATTGCAGGGCTTGATGCCGAAACATTTTCATAGCTTCAGTCCGGTCTGCGCCGGTAGTTCGTCGGACGGCTACTCGAGCTTGATACCGGCGTCCTTGACGATGCGGCCGACCTTCTCGGTCTCGGCACGGATCAGGTCGGCGAACTGCTGCGGCGTGCTGCTCTGCGCCGCCAGGCCGAGGTCGCGCAGCCGCTCGCGCACTTCGGGCAGCGCTGCGATCGCGGTCAATTCCTCGTTGATGCGCTTGACGGCGTCGGCGGGCGTGCCGGCGGGCGCGAGGAAGCCCCACCAGTTGGTGAAGCTGAAGCCCGCGACCGTCTCGCCGATGCCGGGGACGTCGGGCAGCGCCGGCAGGCGCGGACCGGTCACCGCCAGCGCCTTCAGCGTCCCGCCTTGACCTGCGCGATCGCGGTGCCGTCGACGACGATGTCGACCTGCTCGCCGAGCAATCCGGTGATGGCCTGCGCGCCGCCCTTGAACGGCACGTGCAGGATGTCGACGCCGGTCATCGAGCGCAGCAATTCGAAGGCGAGATGCCCGGGTCCGCCGATGCCGCCGGTTCCGTAGGTCAGCTTGCCCGGCTGCGCCTTGGCGCGCGCAAGGAAATCCGCGAAGGTCTTGTCGGGCGATTTGGGGTTGACGGTGACGACGATCGATACCGAGGTCACGAGGCTGATGGGCGCGAGGTCCTTCTGCGCGTTGTAACCGACGTTGGGGTTGGACAGCGGCGCGATGACCAGCGAACCGAGGTCGCCGATCACCAGCGTATAGCCGTCGTTGGGCGACTTCGCCGCGACCCCCATCCCCAACGCACCCGCCGCGCCGCCGCGATTGTCGATCACCACCGGCTGCCCCAGGCGCTCGGCGAGCTTCTGGCTGAAGGTGCGCGCGACGATGTCGGTGTTGCCGCCGGGCGGGTAGGGCACGATCAGCTTGATCGGGTGCGACGGGTAGGGCTGTGCGATCGCGCCTGCGGACCACAGGCACGTCGCGATCGACAGCAGCAGCCAGGAAAGCGTCCTTCGTCATGATTGTTCTCCGTTGCGCTTGCGATCATTCAGTGGTCGGTCAGGACAGCGCGCAGCAGTGCTTCCGCGTCGGGCGCTGGCGATTCGTCGATCTCGACGACCACCTGTTCGATGTGCCCGGTGAAGCGGAACGGCGCGCGATAGTCGGCCGTGACCGGCAAGCCGCTGTCGTAGCCGCAGCACAAGCCCTCGCCCGAGGTCTCGATCACCGCCGGCACCGTGTGCGGGATGTCGCCCTCGCCGATCAGACGCTCGCCAAGGTAGAGCGCGCCGTGGCCCCGATGCTCGCCGGTGCGCGTGAACTGGAACCTGAGCGTCGCCTTGCCCGCCGGCAGGTCCTCGGTCGATGCGATGCGGTACTCGGCCAGCCCCAGATGGTTGTGCACGTACACGAGGCGCCGATCCTTTACGTAGAGCGAATAGCCGGCGAACCAGCTGCCGTGCGCAAGCAGCACGCCTTCGGCGCCGCTTTCCGGGATCTCGACCTCGGCCGTGATCGTGTGCGAGCGGTTCTTGACGTTGACCGCGGTGTACTCGAACTGCGGCGCGCCGCCCGGGTAGTAGACGTAGCGATTGCCGGAAGGAACCGTGCTGGGCTTGCGCTCGCTCATCCGCAGCTGCATGCGCGAGTCCAGCGGCAGCACGTTGTACTTGCCGGCCTCGATCCACCAGCGCTCGACCAGCTCGGCGAGTTTCTCCGGGTGCTTGTCCGCGAGATCCTCGCATTCGGAGAAGTCGTTCTCGACGTGGTACAGCTCCCACTTCTGCTTGGCGAGCATCTCGTCGGTCATGGCATCGCCCTGCGGCTGCTCGACGACCGCCTTCCAGCCGCCGGCCCAGATCGCGCGCGACGCGATCATCTCGTAGTACTGCGCTTCCTTCCGGGTCGGCGCGGCGGCGTCGTTGAAGCTGTGCGCGAAGCTCACGCCCTCGATCGGGCGCTGCGTCACGCCATTGAGCGACGCAGGCGCTTGCAACCCAAGTGCCTCGAGAATCGTCGGTGTGATGTCGACCACGTGCACGTACTGGCCGCGCACCTCGCCGCGCGCGGTGATGCCTTTGGGCCAGTGCACGATCAGCGGATCGCTCATGCCGCCCTGGTGCAGGTAGCGTTTCCATCGCCGCAACGGCGTGTTGCCGGCCCACGCCCAGCCCCAGGAATAGTTGGGAAACGAGCGGACGCTGCCCCAGTCGTCGAGATGCGCGAGGTTCTGCTCGATCGTCGGCTCGACGCGGTTGGCGAACTGGTTTTCGTTGAACGATCCGTGCTCGCCGCCCTCGGCCGATGCGCCGTTGTCCGAGGCCAGCATGATGAGCGTGTTGTCGAGTTCGCCCAGTCGCTCGAGGAAGTCGATGACGCGTCCGACGTGATGGTCGGTCTGCTCGAGGAACGCGGCATACACCTCCATCTGCCGCGCATAGAGCCGTTTCGCATCCGCCGTCAGCGTGTCCCACGCCTTGACCCACGGCGGCCGCGGCGAGAGCCTGGTGTTGGCCGGCACGATGCCCATCGCGAGCTGCCGCGCAAACGTCTCCTCGCGCCAGCGGTCCCACCCTTGATCGAACTTGCCGCGATAGCGCTCGATCCACTCGGGCTCGACATGATGCGGCGCGTGTCCGGCGCCGAGGCAGTAGTACATGAAGAACGGCTTCTCCGGCGCGATCGTGCGCAGGTCGGTGAGGTACCGAATCGCCTGGTCGGCCAGATCGGCATTGAGGTGGTATCCCTCGTCCGGCGTCCGCGGCGGGTCGATGTAGTGGCTGTCGTGCACGAGCGTGGGCGCCCACTGGTTGGTCTTGCCGCCGATGAAACCGTAGAAGCGCTCGAAGCCGCGAGACAGCGGCCAGCGCGCCTTGGACGCGCCCGACGCGTACTCGCTGGCGAGCGTGAGATGCCATTTGCCGATGCCCAGCGTCGCGTAGCCCTGCGCGAGCAGCATTTCCGACAGGAAGCCGTTCTCCCTCGGCACCATGCCGTTGTAGCCGGGAAAGCCGGTGGCCATTTCCTGGATGATGCCGACGCCGTTGGAGTGGTGGTTGCGCCCCGTGAGCAGGCACGCGCGCGTCGGCGAGCAGATCGCCGTGGTGTGGAAGTCGCGGTAGCGCAGGCCGCCGGCCGCGAGCCGGTCGAAGGTCGGCGTGCGGATGTCCGAGCCGAAGCAGCCCAGCTGCGCGAAGCCGACGTCGTCGAGCAGAAACACGAGCACGTTGGGCGCGCCGGGTTTCGCCCGTTGCGGCAGCGGCCACGCCGGCTCCGACGTCGCGGCGGTGCGGCCGATCTTGCCGGTGAACGGCGTACCTTCGGGATACGTCTTCAAGTCTTTCAATGGAACTCCGTCGATGGATTTGTTTGCGTACCGCCACTTCATTGCTGTCCTACTCGATGCGGCAAGCCTCGTCGAACGAAAGCCGGACATTTCGCGGCTTGACCGAGGCCGGATTGCCGTAGCCGATGTTGCACAGGAAATTCGACTTGATTTTCCCGTCGGGGAAGAACGCGGCGTCCACCTTCGCGTTGTCGAAGCCCGACATCGGCCCGCAGTCGAGGCCCAGGGCTCGCGTGGCCACGATGAAGTAGCCTCCCTGCAACGAGGCGTTGCGAAACGCGGCCGTGGCGATCAATTCCGGCTTGCCTGCGAAATTCTTGCGCGCGTCGGTGTGCGGGAACAGCACGGGCAGTTTTTCGTAGAATTCCAGGTCGTAGGCGAGAATCGCGGTGACTGGCGCAGCCAAGGTCTTGTCCAGATTGCCTGCCGACAGTGCCGGCGCAAGTTTTTGCTTGGCCGCGTCGCTGATCAAGAACACGATGCGGCAGGGATTGGTATTCATGGTCGTCGGTCCCCACTTCATCAAGTCGTAGATCTGCCTTAGCGTGTCGGGCGTGACCGCACGGTCCTGAAACCCGGGGTAGGTGCGGGCGGTGCGAAAAATCTGGTCGAGCGTCGACTCTGGAAGCTGCATGCTGGATCCTCAAGGGCGAAATGCCTGGCCGGATTATTTCAGACGTTGCGACGATTTGTGCGAATCGTTGCGGGTTCCGCCCGGGCGCGGGTCGCGGCGGGAATGCAAGAGCCTGATTCATACATAAAATCTATCGATTACATTCTAACAATCAATTTGACGTATGTTCGCCGTACGCCGATGATCGTTTCTGCAGCAAAGAGCAACCTCGACCGGAGATGCATATGAAACTGAACGGAACGAAGACGCACGACAACCTCAAGGCGGCATTCGCGGGCGAATCGCAGGCGAACCGTCGTTATCTGTATTTCGCGAACAAGGCCGACGTCGAAGGACAGAACGATGTCGCCGCGGTGTTCCGCTCGACCGCGGAAGGCGAGACCGGACACGCGCACGGACACCTGGACTATCTGGCCGTCGTCGGCGACCCTGCGACCGACCTGCCGATCGGCAAGAGCCGCGACAACCTGAAGGCGGCGATCGCCGGCGAAACGCACGAATACACCGACATGTATCCGGGCATGGCCAAGAGCGCGCGCAGCGAAGGCTTCGATGAGATTGCCGACTGGTTCGAGACGCTGGCGAAGGCGGAACGATCGCACGCCAATCGCTTCCAGAAGGCGCTCGATTCACTGGCGGACTGACGCAGCCGATGCCTGCTGGCGGCGCGCGACCCGCGCCGCCTGTTTCTCCTTAGTTCCGTCAGCGCACTGGCCACCTGAGCTGGCGAATGCCCTGACTCACCAACGATGATTTCATGACCTCACGCGAAGGCAGTCTCGAGGCGCCGACACGGCACGCCATCGACTGGCGCAACCCCGAGTTCTACGATCGAGCGTCCGTCGACAAGGAGCTCGAACGGGTGTTCGACATCTGTCACGGGTGTCGTCGCTGCGTGAGCCTGTGCAATTCGTTTCCGACGCTTTTCGACCTGATCGACGAGGGCAAGACCGGCGAAGTCGACGGCGTGGCCAAGGCCGACTACGACAAGGTCGTCGACCAGTGCTACCTGTGCGACGTCTGCTACATGACCAAGTGCCCGTACGTGCCGCCGCATCCGTGGAACGTCGATTTCCCGCACCTGATGCTTCGCGCCAAGGCCCAGAAATTCAAGCGTGGCGAGACCAGTTTTCGCGATCGGCTGCTGACCAGCACCGACCGCCTCGGCAGGCTTGCGACGATTCCGGTGGTCGTGCAGATGGTCAACAAGGCGAACCAGACGCCACTCGCGCGCCGTGCGATGGACGCGATGCTCGGCGTCCATCGGGACCGACGGCTGCCGCCGTACGCGAGCAAGCGCTTCGACGATCTGGCACCGCCCTCGGTGGCGTGGCCGGTCAGAGACGGGCAGCGCACGCCAGGCAAGGTCGCGATCTTCTCGACTTGCTACGTCAACTACAACGAACCTGGCATCGGATTGGACCTGCTGCGCGTACTCGAGCACAACGAGATTCCGTACACGATCGTCGAGAAGGAAGCGTGTTGCGGCATGCCCAAGCTCGAACTGGGCGACCTGGAATCGGTCGAGAAGCTCAAGGACATCAACGTGGCTCAGCTCGTCGCATACGCCAAGGATGGCTTCGCAATCCTCAGCGCGGTGCCGTCGTGCACCTTGATGTTCAAGAGCGAGTTGCCGCTGCTGTTTGCCGGTGACGAGGCGGTACGCATGGTCGCCGATGCGATGTTCGACCCCTTCGAGTACGTCGTGGCGCGCGACAAGGACGGGTTGCTGAAGAAGGACTTCACCAGGCCGCTGGGCAAGGTGAGCTACCACATACCCTGCCACTCGCGGGTGCAGAACGTCGGACAGAAGACGCGCGAAGTGCTCGAATGGATTCCCGATACCGCCGTCACGACCGTGGAGCGATGCGCAGGCCACGATGGGACGTGGGGAGTGAAGTCCGAGTTTTTCGAGACCTCGATGAAAATTGGCCGCCCGGTGTTTCGCCAGATGGCGGAGCCGGACCCGGACTACATCAGCTCGGATTGTCCGATCGCCGGCCGCGCCATCGTGCAGGGCATCGAACAGGCGCAGCAGGCGCCGACACGCGCGATCAAGGCGCATCCGCTGACCTTGCTGCGTATCGCCTACGGCCTGGTCTGAGACAGGAGCGCCACCATGATGATGACCGAGGAGAGAAGTGTGCCGCAGATCAGCCGCGACAGCCTGCTGACGCTCGAAGCGTACGCCAGGACCCGCAATGAATTTCGCGCCAGGGTGCTCCAGCACAAGAAGCCGCGCACCGTCCATCTGGGCGAGCACCTTACGCTGCTGTTCGAGGATGAGCTGACCGTGCGCTATCAGATCCAGGAAATGCTTCGCGTCGAGAAGACGTTCGAGGAGGCCGGTATCCAGGACGAACTCGACGCCTACAATCCGTTGATTCCCGACGGCTCGAACTGGAAAGCGACGATGCTGATCGAGTACGAAGACGTTGCCGAACGGCGCGCTGCACTCGCGGTACTCAAGGGTATCGAAGACCGGACCTGGGTTCTGGTGACCGGGCATCCGCGCGTGTATGCGATTGCCGACGAAGACCTCGAGCGCGAGAATGAGGAGAAGACCTCATCGGTGCACTTCGTTCGCTTCGAGCTCAGCCGGGAGATGGTCGTCGCGCTCAAGGGTGGCGCGGCGCTCTCGATCGGCACCGATCACCCTGCGTATTCGTTCGCGCTTACGCCGGTTCCCGAACCGGTGCGAAAGGCGCTGCTCGCGGATCTCGCCTGACCCGACGCTCGGCCGGTCCCGCGCAACCGGGGTCGCCTACGCCAGCTGCTCCCACGCATCGCGGGTGATCCCGCGCACGCAGAATTCCTCCAGGCGGCCGCGATGATCGCGCGTCTCGCGCTGGACCAGCACGAGACCGCATTTCTCCATGACGCGCCCGGACGCTGGGATTGCGCGCCAGGTGCGACGCGGTGATCTGCTGGCAGTCCAGGCAGCTGAATGCGAGTGCGACCATCGACCGGGTCGCCGCCGTCGCGTAGCCATGCCCCCAGAATTCGCGTCCGACCCAGTAGCCGACATTTTCGTGTTCGTTGGCCACCGGACGCAAGGCAATCGCGCCGACCAGCAACTCGTCCTCGGCACGCGCCACGGCGAATGTAAATTGCCTGCCGGCCGCGCGTTCGTCTTCGTGCGTGGCGATCCACGCCTCGGCCATGCCGTCGCGATAGGGGTGGGGGATGAGTGCGGTGGTATCCGACACCGCGCGATCGCCTGCGAGTTGCTGCACGCGTAGCGCGTCGCCGGGCCGGAAGTGCCGGAGCACGACCGGCCAGCCGAAAATGCGTTCGGGCAGCATCGGGTCCGCGCTTCAGCCCACTGGCGAGCGCGGAACGCTCAGTCCCGGAAGTTGTTGAACTGCAGCGGGAAATCGGTGATCGACTTCTTCACCAGGGCGATTGCTTCCTGCAGGAAATCCTTCTTGGTGCCGGACACGCGCACCGTATCGCCCTGGATGCTGCCTTGGACCTTGAGCTTGCTGTCCTTTAGCAGCTTCACGATTTTCTTGGCCAGTTCCTGCTCGACGCCGACCCGGATCGTGACCACCTGCTTGAGCTTGTCATGGCTCATTTTCTCCGGATCGCCGAATTTCAGCGAGCGGACGTCGATGCCGCGCTTCGCCAGCTTGCCGAGCAGCACGTCGGTCACTTGTTTGAGCTTGAAGTCGTCATCGGCGTGGATCGTCAGTTCCTTGTCCTTGTGCTCCACCCGGGAGTCCGAACCCTTGAAGTCGAAGCGCGTGGAGATCTCGCGATTCACCTGCTCGAGCGCGTTGCGGATCTCGACGTCGTTGACTTCGGAAATGATATCGAATGAGGGCATGGTTCAACTCCTCGTAGTGCGCTTGTGCGCGAGCTTGGCCTCGATGCGCATGCGCAGCGCATTGAGTTTGATGAAACCGGCCGCGTCCTTCTGGTCGTAGGCACCGCGGTCGTCTTCGAAAGTAGCGATGCTGGTGTCGAACAGCGAGTCGGACTTCGACGCGCGGCCGGCGACGATGACGTTGCCCTTGTACAGCTTGAGTCGAACGCTGCCATTCACCGACACCTGCGACGCATCGATCATGGTCTGCAGCATCCTGCGCTCCGGCGACCACCAGTAGCCGTTGTAGATCAGGCTCGCATAGCGCGGCATCAGGTCGTCCTTGAGATGCGCGACTTCGCGATCGAGGCAGATCGATTCGATCGCGCGATGCGCCTTGAGCATGATCGTGCCCCCGGGCGTCTCGTAGCATCCGCGCGATTTCATGCCGACGTAACGGTTCTCGACGAGGTCGAGGCGGCCGATGCCGTGCTTGCCGCCGAGCCGGTTCAGTTCGGTCAGCACCTGCGCCGGGGTGAGCGACTTGCCGTTGACGCTGACGATGTCGCCCTGCGCATACCCGAGTTCGAGATATTCGGCGGCGTCGGGTGCCTTTTCCGGCGACACGGTCCAGCGCCACATGTCCTCTTCGGCCTCCTGCGCGGGATCTTCCAGCGCGCGACCTTCGTAGCTGATGTGCAGCAGGTTCGCGTCCATCGAATACGGGCTGCCGCCGGCACGATGCTTCATCTCGATCGGGATTCCGTGCTTCTCGGCGTAGGCGAGCAGCTTCTCGCGCGAAGTGAGGTCCCACTCGCGCCAGGGCGCGATGACCTTGATGTCCGGTTCCAGCGCGAAGTAGCCGAGCTCGAAGCGAACCTGGTCGTTGCCTTTGCCGGTGGCCCCGTGCGACACCGCGTCGGCGCCCGTCTCGCGCGCGATCTCGATCTGGCGCTTGGCGATCAACGGCCGCGCGATCGAGGTGCCGAGCAGGTATTCGCCTTCGTAGATGGCGTTGGCGCGAAACATCGGAAAGACGAAGTCCCGCACGAATTCCTCGCGCAGGTCGTCGATGAAGATCTGCTTCACGCCCGCCGCGGTCGCCTTGGCTCGCGCCGGCCCGAGTTCTTCGCCCTGGCCGATGTCGGCGGTGAAGGTAACGATCTCGCAGCGGTAGGTGTCCTGCAGCCATCTGAGGATGACGGAGGTATCAAGGCCACCCGAGTAGGCGAGGACGATTTTCTTGGCGTCGATCATGGTCGGCTCTGCGTTTTCGCGTCAGTCGATTCTGGCGCCGGTCCGCTTGATCACCGGCGCCCATTTCTCGGACTCGCTGCGGATCAGATTGGCGAAGTCGGCCGGCGTGCCGCCGATCAGGTCGAAGCCCTGCGCGTTGAGCGCGCTCTTGACGGCGGGGTCCTTGAGGATCGCGTTGATCTCGGTGTTGAGACGCTGGATGATCGGCTGCGGCGTGCCGGCCGCGACCAGGATGCCATTCCACGCCAGCGCCTCGAAGCCTGGAAAGCCGGCTTCGGCGATCGTCGGGATATCGGGCAGCAGGGGAAAGCGCTTGGCGGTCGTGACCGCGATCGCGCGCAGCTTGCCGGCCTGGATCTGCGCCTGCAGCGGCTGCATCACTGCGAACAGCATTTGCGTCTCGCCCTGGATGGTCGCGGTCACCGCAGGCGGCGACCCGTTGAAGGGTACGTGCACGATGTCGATGCCCGCCGTCGTCTTCAGGAGCTCCATCGTCAGTTGCGACGAACTGCCGTTGCCCACCGACGCGTAATTCAGCTTGCCCGGATTGGCCTTGGCGTACTCGACCAGTTCCCTGACCGACTTCACCGGCAATGACGCGTTCACCGCGAGTACGCTGGGCTGGCTCGAGGTGATGATTACCGGCGCGAGGTCCTTCAAAGGGTCGTAGGGCAGCTTTGCATAGAGGAAGGGCGCGAAGGCCAGCGGGCCGTTGTACGAGATCACCATCGTGTAGCCGTCGGGTGGCGATTTCGCGATCAGGTCGGTGGCGGCGGTACCGCCTGCCGCAGGGCGATCGTCGACCACGACGGGCTGCCCGAGGCGATCCTTGAGCTTGTCGGCGATGGTGCGCGCGAGCACGTCCAATGAACTGCCAGCGGGCGCGGAGACGACGAACTTGAGCGGACGATCAGGCCAGTTCTGCGCGACACCCGGCGCGGCAACGACCAGGGCTACAAGAAACGCGGCGAGCCGCAGGAACGCATTGCGCGACATGAACCATTCCTCCCTCATTGTGCAGCGAAACGGCAGTTCATCATCCTAGACATCGACCCGACCGCAGACGAGATATTCCAGCAGCGCCTTTTGCGCGTGCAGGCGATTCTCGGCCTCGTCCCACACCACGCTCTGCGGCCCGTCGATGACCTCGGCCGCAACCTCCTCGCCGCGATGCGCGGGCAGGCAATGCATGAACAATGCGTCGGGCGCCGCCTGCGCCATCATCTCGGCATCGACCATCCAGTCTGCGAACGCGCACTTGCGTTGCTCGTTCTCGGCTTCGAAGCCCATGCTGGTCCAGACGTCGGTGGTGACGAGGCTGGCACCACGACACGCGGCGATGGGATCGTCGAAGGACTCGAACTGCCCCGTGTCGGTCACGCCGGCCGCGGCGACATCGAGCTTGTACGCCGGCGGCGTCGAAACGTGAAGCTTGAAACCGAAAATCGTCGCCGCCTGCAGCCAGGTGTTGCACATGTTGTTCGAATCGCCGATCCACGCGACGGTCTTGCCCTGCAGCGATCCGCGATGTTCGATGTAGGTGTAGACATCGGCGAGAATCTGGCAAGGATGATATTCGTTGGTGAGCCCGTTGATCACCGGCACCCGCGAGTGCGCCGCGAAGCGCTCGATGATCGACTGTTCGAAGGTGCGGATCATCACGATGTCGACCATGCGCGAGATCACGCGCGCAAGATCCTCGATCGGCTCGCCGCGCGAGAGCTGCGTGTCGCCGCGATTCAGGTTGATGGCGATGCCGCCGAGCTGGTTCATGCCGGCTTCGAACGACACGCGCGTGCGCGTCGATGCCTTCTCGAACACCATCGCCAGCGTGCGGTCGCGCAAGGGCTGATAAATCTCGTAGCGCTTGAAGCGCTCCTTGATCCAGCGCGTGCGCTCGAACAGGTAGTCGAGTTCGTCGCGACTGAAGTCCCTGAGCTGAAGGAAGTGTTTCGGCGTCATGCGGCAGGAATTCAGGTTGGCTGTTGAAAAACAGTATGTTAGCAACAAAAAAGGCGCCCTCAGGCGCCTTTTCCTTGAGCGGCTGGTGCAAAACCGCCTAGGGCATCGCCTTGATGGCCTGCGCCAATCGCATCTTGCTTCGCGATGCGGTGTTCTTGTGCACGATCTTCTTGTCGGCGATGCGATCGATGATCGATTGCTGCGCCTGCAATTCCTTGGTCGCGGCCGTCTTGTCGCCGGTCGTGATCGCTTTCCTGACTTTTTTCACCGCGCTGCGCAGAGATGACTTGAGGCCGGCGTTGCGCTGCCGCGTTTTTTCCGCTTGGCGGGCGCGTTTCCGGGCTTGGGCGGAGTTCGCCATGTAAAATCCTTGTTTGCTGAAGTCGCTGAAAAAGACCGAGCATGATAGCAAGTCTTCGTGAATCACGCAAGCTGACCCACGGCTTGCGGCGTATTGCCGCGGTATCCGTTTCCTCGGGACGCCACTGTGACTGCTGGCCTCGACCCGGCGACTGCCCGACGATGAACCTGCTCAAGACGCTTTCCACCGTCAGCGCGTTGACCCTGCTTTCGCGCATTGCCGGGCTGGCGCGCGAGAGCCTGAAGGCCTTTGCCTTCGGCGCCGGGATGCAGATGGATGCGTTCGAAGCGGCATTCCGGTTGCCGAACATCCTGCGCCGGCTGTTTGCGGAGGGCGCGTTCGCGCAGGCGTTCGTTCCCATCCTTGCAGAATACCGCCGCTCGCGCGGCGACGCCGCGACGCGGGAACTGGCAGGTCGCGTCGCGACACTTCTCGCGGTCGTGTTGGTCGGGCTTTCCGTGTTGGGCATCCTGGCGGCGCCATGGCTGGTTTACCTGCTTGCCAGCGGCTTTGCGCAGACGCCGGGCAAGGTCGAACTCACGGCCCAGCTGATTCGCATCATGTTCCCGTACATCCTGTTTATTTCGTTGGTGTCCCTCGCGGGCGGCGTGCTGAACGTCTACCGTCGTTTTTCCATCCCCGCGTTTACGCCGGTGCTGCTGAATGTGTCGATGATCGCGGCGGCGATTTTCCTGGCGCCGCACGTCGACCCACCGATTCTCGCGCTGGCGTGGGGCGTCGCGATCGGGGGCGTCGCGCAATTGCTGCTGCAAATTTGGCCGCTGGCGAAGCTGCACATGCTGCCGCGCGTCGACTTCCACTGGCGCGACGAGGGCGTGCGGCGGATCTTGACGTTGATGGGTCCTGCGATCCTCGGCGTATCGGCTGCGCAGATTTCGGCCCTCATCAACACGCAGCTCGCTGCTTATCTCGGCACGGGCAGAATATCGTGGATCAGCTACGCCGATCGCCTCATGGAATTTCCTAGCGCGCTGCTCGGCGTTGCACTTGGGACGGTTCTTCTGCCGAGCCTGTCCAAGCATCATCACGACGCCAACGACACGCAGTACTCCGAACTGCTCGATTGGGGCTTGCGGCTGACTTTCCTGCTGGCACTGCCGGCGGCGTTGGCCTTGGCCTTACTTGCAGTACCGCTGATCGCCACGCTCTACCATTACGGCCGCTTCACGGTGAACGACCTGTGGCAGACGCGCGCCGCGCTCATCGGCTACAGCGTCGGACTGCTGGGGTTCAGCGCCGTCAAGATACTCGCCCCGGGTTTCTACGCGCGGCAGAACATGAAGACCCCGGTCAAGATCGCATTTCTGACGGTGCTGTTCGCGCAGACGCTCGCGGTCATCCTCATGTTCCAGATCGGGCACGCCGGCCTGACCCTGTCGACATCGCTCGGCGCGTGCTTCAACGCGACCTTGCTGTACGTAGCGATGCGTCGAACCGGCATCTTCACGCCAAGGCCCGGGTGGATGCGCTTCCTCGCGCGCATCGCGGCGGCGCTGGTCGTGCTTGGCGTCGTCCTGTGGTTCATCCCTGGCGACGATGCGTTCTGGCTGCATGCCGGGCTCTGGGGCAAGGTGGGCCGGCTTGCCTGGGTCATCGGCGCCGGTGCGGCGGCGTACTTCGCGGCGCTGTGGCTATTGGGCTTTCGCCTCGCCGATTTCAGCCGGCACGAGCCGACTTAAACGCCGTTCTTGCGAAACGGGCAAACCGGCTTCACGCATTCCGCGTACAGGTAGAGCGCGTGCTCATGAATCTCGAAGCCGCGATCGCGGGCGATCTTGGTCTGGCGCTTCTCGATCTCGGCGTCGAAGAACTCCTCGACGCGACCGCACTGCAGGCACACCAGGTGATCGTGGTGTCCGCCCTGATTGAGCTCGAAGACCGCCTTTCCGGTCTCGAAGTGATGCCGCACCAGCAGGCCCGCCTGCTCGAACTGGGTCAGGACGCGGTACACCGTGGCCAGGCCGACATCGAGGCCCTCGGCCAGCAGCTGCTTGTAGACGTCTTCCGCGGTCAGGTGCCGGACGGAACTCTGCTCGAACAGGTTGATGATCTTGAGCCTCGGGAGCGTTGCCTTGAGGCCGGCGGTCTTGAGGTCTTGCGGGGTCGTAGACATGGTGACGTATCGGCGGCGCGGGAGCGCTCGCCTATGATATAGTTTCCGGTCGTCTTTTGGCAGTGTAAGTTGGGGATTCGCACCTATGCGTGCAAGCATCTGCGCTGCCGGCATCGCCGTTTTGCTGGCCGGCTGTTCCTGGTTCCCGAGCCTCGCCGTATACAAGCTCGACATCAACCAGGGCAATTACATCACTGTGGATCAGGTCGACAAGCTCAGGGTCGGCATGACCCCGCAGCAGGTCCGCCTTGCGCTGGGCACGCCGCTGCTCGTGGATCCGTTCCACGCCAGTCGCTGGGACTATTCCTACAGCTTCCAGCGCCAGGGCCGCATGCTCGAGCAACGCCAGTTCACCGTTTACTTCGTGAACGACAAGCTCGCTCGCTGGGAAGGCGACGAAGCGCCGCCGCCGCCGGTCGAGGTCGCCCGTTCGGGCGGTGGCGATGCCATTCTCGACAAGTCCCTGTCGCTTGCGCCGAAGACCGGCTACGAAAACTGGCTCGTGGTGTGGCTGAAGAAAATGGGCTGGTGGGCGCAGTGAGCGCGCCGGTCCGGATCGCCGTCGCGGGCGCCGGCGGTCGCATGGGCCAGACGCTGATCGAAGCGGTGCTCGGTGCGCCCGACCTCGCGCTGGCGGCCGCCTTCGATGTCTCGTCCAGCGGCCTGATCGGACGCGATTCGGGCGAGCGCTTCGGCCGCGCCACGGGCGTTGCCGTCGGGTCTGACAGCGCGAGCGCGATCGGCGCCAGCGAGGTACTGATCGACTTCACGCGTCCTGCCGGGACGATGGCGCACGTCGCGGCGTGCGCGAAGGCAGGGGTCGCCGCGGTCATCGGCACGACCGGCCTGTCCGAGCCGGAGCGCCGCGCGCTCGGCGAATTCGCGCGCACGATTCCGATCGTGTTCGCGCCGAACATGAGCGTTGGCGTGACGGTGCTGAACAAGCTGGTCGAGATCGCTGCCCAGCGCCTTGGCAGCACCTACGATGTCGAGATCGTCGAGATGCATCATCGGCACAAGGTCGACGCGCCGTCGGGCACCGCATTGAAGCTTGGAGCAACGGCGGCTGCCGCGCTCGAGCGCAGCCTGGAGACCGACGGCGTCTATGCGCGACACGGCGTGACCGGCGAGCGGCGGGCAGGCACGATCGGCTTCGCGTCGCTGCGCGGAGGCGACGTGGTCGGCGACCACACCGTCGTTTTCGCGGGTGACGGCGAGCGCATCGAGTTGACGCATCGAGCCGCATCGCGCATGAATTTTGCGCAGGGCGCGCTGCGCGCGGCGCGATTTGTCGCCGCGCGACGTTCGCAACGCCAGGCGGGCCTGTTCGACATGCAGGACGTGCTCGACTTGCGCTGAGCAGTCGCGCGCGCGCAATGGCTGCTCCGAATCCTTTCGATCTTTCCGGCCGGCTCGCCCTCGTCACGGGCGGCGGCGGCGGCCTTGGCTTCGCGATCGCGCGCGGCCTTGCCGCGGCAGGAGCGCGCGTCGTCCTCAACGGGCGCAATCGCGAGAAACTCGACGCTGCGGTATCCACGCTGCGAGCGGAAGGATTTGCTGCGTCGTCGGCGCCGTTCGACGTCACCCAACCCGACGCGGTCGCCGCCGGCGTCGCCGCGATCGAACGCGACGTCGCCCCGCTGGATATCGTGGTCAACAATGCGGCGATCAACCAGCGCGCGACGCTCGACGCGTTTTCGACCGACGACTGGCGCGCGCTGCTCGCGGCCAATCTCGACGGCCCGTTCTTCGTCGCCCGCAGCGTCATCCCGGGTATGCGTGCGCGGCGTCGTGGCAAGATCATCAACATCTGCTCGCTCGCG
This sequence comes from uncultured beta proteobacterium, assembly GCA_963726915.1. GTDB lineage: Bacteria > Pseudomonadota > Gammaproteobacteria > Burkholderiales > Casimicrobiaceae > PALSA-1003. Next base: position 269,883 of record CAVSEA010000011.1, on the reverse strand, counting down.
AGCGAGATCGGTCGTCCGAATATCGTTCCCTACGCCGCGAGCAAGGGCGGCCTGCAGATGATGACGCGCGCGCTTGCGGTCGAGCTCGCTCCGCACAACGTGCAGGTCAACGGCATCGCGCCGGGCTTCTTCAAGACCGACATGAACACTCCCTTGATCGACAACGCCGAGTTCTCGGCATGGGTCGCCAAGCGCACTCCCGCCGGACGCTGGGGCGAGCCGCCGGAGATCGCCGGCGCCGCGGTATTCCTGGCGTCCGACGCCGCCGACTACGTCACCGGGCACGTGCTGTTCGTCGATGGAGGTTTCAGCGTTTCGTATTGAGCTTCCATGCTGATAGTGCCTTACATGTGCTTGAAGTGATGCACATAGGGTTCGCTCACCGCCAGCGTTTCCGTCCGTCCCTTCAATCGCACCTGTAGACGACCTTTGAAATCGCGATGAACGCCGGCGATCGCGCCGACATTTACCAGCGTGCTGCGGTGGATCTGCCAGAACAAGTCGGGATCGAGCTCGTACGCAAGCTCTTTGATCGACTTGCTGATGAGTGTCTCCGCATCCGACGTCGCCACCAGTGTGTACTTGTTGTCAGCGCGGAAGTAGGCAACTTCTTCAACGGTGATCAGCCGCACGTCGTTACCAAGCCACGCGGTGATCCAGCGCAGGTGCCCGCGGTCCGTGTTCAACGCTGAGGAGAGTTTTCGAAGCAGCGGCTCCAGCGTGGCCGGGGCCTTGCCCATGCGCTCTTTCAGGCGCGCGATCGTCGTCGCCAATCGCGCCGGCGAGAACGGTTTCAATACATAGTCGACCGCACCTTCGTCGAAGGCCGCAATCGCATACTTGTCATACGCGGTGACGAACACGACGTGGCAGCGGCCGCTCGCCTGGTGCGCCACGTCCAGCCCGGAGAGCTCGGGCATTTGGATGTCGAGAAACAGGACTTCGGGGGTGTCGGCATCGAGCGCGTGCAGCGCCGCTATGCCATCCTCGGCTTCCGCGATGATACAAAGCTCGGGCCACAACGACGAAAGCTGTTCGCGCAATTGCTCGCGCAGGATCTCTTCGTCTTCGGCGATGATCGCCCGCGGGCTGGCATCAGGTCGGGACATAGGGCAATTCCACAGTAGCGATGGCGCCGAACGGGCTACGCGATTCGACTCGAAGTTTCCCGTCTGCGCTGTAGAGTGCCGTCAGCCGGTTGCGTATGCATTCGATTTCGCCAGTGGCGTGCTGCAAGGCATGTGGATGCTGTACTGCAACCGTCAGCGTGAGCATTCCCGCGTCAACGCGCGCGTCGGTACACACGACCTCGCCGTCGAGCGCCGCATTTCGATCGCGAAGTGCGAACGCTTCGATCAGGGGCAGCAACACCATCGGCGGCAAGCCTGCCGACGTCAAACGGTCGGGAACGTGGAACGAGAAGTCGAGCCTGCCGTGCGCTCGGATGCGTTCGATGCCCAGGTAGGCCCGCGCGAGCTGGACCTCCTGCCCCAGCGTCGACGTGCTGGTCCGCATCTGCGGCAACGCGGCGCGCAGGTAGGCGATCAAGTGATCGAGCATCGTGTCCGCCGATAAACGATCCGTCTCGTAGAGCACCGCCACCCGACGCAGCGTGTTGAATAAGAACTGTGGCTCAACGTGCGCCTGCATGAACTGCAGCTGCGATTCGAGCACTTGCTTCTGCAGGTCCACCCGCGTCAATTGGGCGGCATGCAAAGCCACGCCGAGTTCCTCGTCGCGGCGGCGCTTGAAGTAGACAAACGCAATGAGCCCGCCCACCAACAAACCAGTGGCCGGGGGTCGAGAAAAATAGTGGCCGCTCGTCATGATGACAACGCTACCCACAGTGGCTCCCACGGCAAGCCCGACAGTCAGTAACACTGTTCGCGGAACACGGGAAATACGCAGATTGTCAGCGACGGTGAGCGCAAGCATCTGCGGGATAAACAGGAGGAGTAAGACCCTTAGATCAGAGAAAAATCCCCAATCTTGGTCCAGGAAGAGATGCGAAATTCCAATGGACTTGGGATTCCATCCATAGCCTACCCTCAGCCAATTGCCGGCGGCCGACGACAGCGCCAATCCCGCGGCGACCAGGAATGTATAGGCCACTCGGCGCCAAGTCAGTCCCTTCAGAACCCCGACGTCCGCACAAAGCAACAGCGCGAAGCGGTTGAATGCCGATCCAGACTCCTGGAGGCTGCCTACCGGACGCGCCACGAATGATGGGACGAGCATTTGGATTACGCGAGCGTGCCGAGATGACGCGCATCTACCGCGGTCTGCGACAGGTGCTGGCGGTCGCGGGCCGTGGCAACGCCTGAACTGACAACAGGCGGGAGATCGATGGTGGCGATCACGCCGTGCGGGACGTTGTCACGAAGCGTCAGCCGCGCGTGACCCCCATACAAAGCCGCGAGGCGTGAGCGAATATTCGAAAGGCCGATGCCAGTCCCGGCGGCAAGCTCTACCTTGGAGAAACCGACGCCGGTGTCGGCGACGGTGATGCGCAATGCACTGCCAGCCGCTACGACGACGATCCGGATGCTGCCACCGTTGCGCAGCGGAGTGAGGCCGTGCTTGATCGCATTCTCGACGAGCGGCAATAGCATCATTGGAGGCAACGCAGCAGTCTGAAGCTCGTGCGGTATTGCCATCTCGAAGCGAAGCCTTCGACCCATTCGGATCCGCTGCGTGTCGAGGTAGGCCCGGGCCAGTTCGATCTCCCTACTCAGTGTCGAGCCGTTGCCACGCATGTGGGGCAGCGCAGCAGACAGGTAGCCGCAGAAACTTTCGAGCATCGAGCGGCCGCGCGCGGGATCGGTTTGATACAGGCGCTGGACGTGAGCGAGCGTGTTGAACAGGAAGTGCGGTTCGACCTGCGCCTGCAGCACTTGCAAGCGCGCCTCGAGCATCTGCGCTTGAGGTTGCCGGGTCGTACCAGTTACCGGAGAAGGCGAAGTCGGCGTTGACCGGCCGCGCACTGGTGGCCGAGCAGGTTACGTTCTGCGTCAGGCGGGTGAGCGGAATGCTGCCGCTGCGGCCGCTGCCATCGCTGAACGCGTAGTCGAGCTGGCCCTGGTTGCAGGCGGTGAAGCTCAGCGTGGCGCTGCCGACCGCGTGCGCGGTGGTGATTGGCGGTGCGTTGAAGCTGCCTCCGACGTTCTGATAGATGGTGAGCGCAGCGCTGGTCGCACCCGGAGCGACGCTGCCGCCGGCGGTGTACCAGCGCTGGCGTTCGGCGCCACCGACGACACTGGGATCGTAGGTGAACCAACTCACCTGCACCGCGCCGTTGCCCGAAGGGTTGGGAAAGATCTCGACCTCGACCCCTTGACCGCTGGTGACCGGTTCGTACCACGAGCCGGTGAGGCCGTGCTGATTGAGGTTGAGCCCGACCGGTGGGCCAACCACAGTTCGAAAGGCAAGATCGCCGACTAAATTCTGACCGGTCAGTCCGATCAATGTGCCGGCGCCGGTTGCCGGGTTGATCGTGTACACGCCCTGGTCACCGCCGGTCCCGCCGAAGATCACGCCGTCGGTCGGGCGTACGGCGAGGCTGTGATAGAAATCAGGTGTCGCAATACGAGTCAGGATTGCGGCGCTAGTCGGATCGAGCGTTAACAGTAATGGGGCAGAAGGCTCTTCGTTTAGCACGTCGGCCGATGCCATGTACAACGTTCCATCAGGTGCGAAGGCGATGCTCGCGAGGAATTTGCCGGTGTCGCCGATGAACGTCGCGGCACCATTTGTCGTGTTGATGGTGTAGAGCCTGCCAGCGCCGCTGACTTTGTCGGCGCCTCCCGTCCCGTACAAGATGCCCGTCGTCGGGTGCACGGCAAGATCCGCGATGCTAAGCGGCGTAGCTCCCGCGACAATCGGCATGCTTGATACCAGCGCCCCTGTGTTCGGATCAATGCGAATCAGCTCGCTCGCAGAGCTTGGAAATGGAGGCGGCGGGAACCCGCCCGGGGCCTGCGTGGCGCCGAACAGCGTGCCGTCCAAGCCGAAGACAAGCCCCGAAATTCTCGCGACGCCAACGGGATGGCCAATCAAGGTGGTGCTCCCATTGGTCTGACTCACGATCACCAGCGCGCCGTCGTTGGTCGATGCCTGTGGCCCGCTGGAGACACCGCGCCCGCCCAGTCCGCCATATAGAACGGGTTGCGCGTGCCCCGCGGACAACACCATCATTACCAGGATCGATCCGATGATTGCCTTGACTGCGATATTTTTCCTCAGCTTCATGGCGACCTCCTATTCATGCAGCAGTGCTTGCCGTCGCGGTCAGGTCAAACGACGACGATCGTTTGCATCATGCCCATGTCCTCGTGGGTGAGCATATGGCAATGCATCACGTAGGTTCCCGCGAAATCCCGAAAGCGTGTACGGAAAGTCACCGACGTTGGATTGGTCGGCGATCCGTTGTTCGGGAGTCCGATCGTATCCGCCCAATACGGATCGATCGGGGTGCCGTTGATGCGCACGACCTGGAACGGATTGACGTGTATGTGGAACGGGTGCCGGATCGGGTTCATGTTGTAAAGGGTCCATTCTTCGACGCTGCCGAGCGCGACTGTCTGCTTCAACGCCCGGCTCGACTGAAAGGGAATGAACTCGCTCGGCAGACCGGGGTTGGTCGACGCCTGGCCGCCTACGGTACCGAGGGCAAAGACTTTATTGGCAATCGTGGTCTTGCCGGTCTGGAACACCCAGTCGGCCAGTTCCTCTCCGGGATGCACGATCGCGTTGGCCGGCGGATCGGTGATCGGTCCTTCGCTGTCGTTGAAGACCGTGCGCATCACGATGCTTCGCTTTAGTCCGCCCGCGCTCGCCAGCTCCTCGTCGGTGATGGGTGCGAGGCTCGCCGGCACGGGAAGCGGCCCGCTCGGCAGCATCATCGGCATGGGCTGTTCGGCAACGACGACCTCGGCGAGCACATCCTCGTCGAGGATCGCGAGCCGCGTGCCCATCTGGAATTTCAACGTGCGCAACGAGTATGTGCCGGGCGCGCCCGCCTGCACCAACACGCTGGCGCGATTGCTCGGCGCCAGGACGACGCCGTCCGGCCCGCCAGGTCCGACTGTCAACATGTTGCGGCGCGGATTCCCATCGTGGCTGTAGACGTTCAGTGCATGGCCATCGAGGCTGAGGTTGACGAAGTTGAAGATGGCGGCATTGATGAAATGCCAGTTCTGCACTTCACCGCGCCGCATCACGATACGTGGCCGACGGACACCGTTGATCAAAAACGGCCCTTCGGTCGCCGGACTGTCGGCGACCTGCGTGAACGACTCGAGCATGCCGGCCGCATCGGTGATGGGCGACTGCAACACGAACACGCGCTCTGCAGCGGCGCCGATCTCGGGAACTTCATCGATTTCCCCCTTGATGATCAGCGCGCCGGCCATGCCGCTGCCGATCTGGATCGCGGTCGATCCGTGCAGGTGTGGGTGATACCAATACGCACCGGGTGGGTGATCGATGCCGATGCGGTATTCGTGTTGCCGGACTTGTCCCGGCTGAACTCCGAGTCGCGGGTCGTCCATGACGAAGTCGCCATAGACTCCCGGCGCGACGAGGCCTGGTGTTACGTGCAAGCCGTGGGTATGCAGGTTTGTGCTGTTGGGATAGCGCAAGTGCTGTGCGGGTTCGACGGTCGGAGGATTGGGCGGCAACTGATTGACAACCAGGATTCTCAGCGTGTCGCCGACCTTGACGCGCAGCGTGGGAGCGGGGATGCGGTTGTTCATGGACCGCAGCATGACCGCCTTGCCATTGAGTACCGTCGTGAAATACGACAGTTGCAGCGTGACGCTCAATGCTCCGTCGACCGACGCCAACGTCGGTGGCTGCACGAAGGTTTCCTCCGGCAGCGGTGGGAAGGATTCGCTATCGCTGTCGCCGGAGCAGCCGTACAGACCCGCCGGCAGCACCAGCCCGGCACCGAGCGTCCAACTCAGTTGGAGAAAGTCGCGACGCGAGTATTGGCCCGTTGCCATGGCATTCGTGATCTCGATCAGCTCAAGGAAAAAAATGGCGCCGGTTGCAACGGTTGCCGACCTGTCGCGCCGATCTGTCCGTCGGCATTGCTACCCCATCCCAACAGTCCGGAAGGCGTAAGTGCCACGGCATGCGTTTCGCCCGCGGCAATCCTAAGCACATGCTCTAGTCCCGGAACGCAAACGGCGACGCTGCGATCCACGTTGAGCCGGCTGCGTACCTAGGGTATAATTTGCAGCCTTCAGAGCGGGGAAGGCTGCGAGCCTTCTCCGCTTTGCACATCTACGCTCGGATCGAGGAAAATCGTCGTGTTTGCCGCCACCGTCCCCGCGCTGCTCGCGCTTGCCGACGGAACGATGTTTCGCGGCCGCTCTATCGGAGCGGACACTGCAAGCGTCGGAGAGGTGGTATTCAACACAGCGATGACGGGGTACCAGGAGATCCTCACCGATCCCTCGTACGCCGGACAGATCGTGACGCTGACCTATCCGCACATCGGCAACACCGGGATCAACCCCGAAGACGTCGAATCGACCCGGATCTTCGCCGCGGGCCTGGTCATCCGCGACCTGTCGCTGGTAGCGTCGAACTGGCGCAGTACGCAGGACCTTTCGTCGTACCTGCGCGATGCCGGTGTCGCCGGCATCAGCGACATTGATACCCGCAAGCTCACGCGCATCCTGCGCGACAAGGGCGCGCAGAACGGCTGCTTGATGGCAGGCAAGGTCGACGAGCGCGAGGCGCTGGAGCGCGCGCGGCGCGCACCGTCGATGGCGGGCCTCGATCTCGCGAAGGTCGTCAGTTCGACCGCCTCCTATGCGTGGGATGCAGGGACGTGGGCACTTGGCAGCGGTTATCGCCTCGCGGGGAACCCGCGTTTCCACGTCGTCGCGTACGACTTCGGCATCAAGCACAACATCCTGCGCATGCTCGCGGCCCGCGGCTGCAAACTGACCGTCGTGCCCGCGCAGACCTCGGCGCGCGACGTGCTCGCACTCAAGCCCGACGGCGTGTTCCTGTCCAACGGCCCCGGCGACCCGGAACCATGCACCTATGCGGTCGCCGCGATTCGCGAACTGCTCGCCGCGACAATGCCGACCTTCGGCATCTGCCTTGGTCACCAGCTACTGGGACTCGCCTGCGGCGCGAAGACGCTGAAGATGAAATTCGGACATCACGGCGCCAATCATCCGGTACTCGACAAGGACACCGGCCAGGTGCTGATTACGAGCCAGAACCATGGTTTCGCGGTCGATGTCTCGACGCTACCCGCCAACGTGCGCGTGACGCACGTATCGCTGTTCGACGGCAGCCTGCAGGGCATCGCCTTGACGGACCGTCCGGCGTTCGGATTCCAGGGGCATCCCGAGGCGAGCCCGGGGCCGCACGATCTCGCCTATCTGTTCGACCGCTTCATCACCCTCATGGAGAAGCGGGCGCCATGAAACATCCCCCCACGCTCGCTGCGCTCGCTGCCCCCCGGGGGGCTGGTCAGTTGCTCGGGGCGGCCCTTCGCAACTGACGACCATGCCCAAGCGTACCGACATCGAGAGCATCCTGATCATCGGCGCCGGCCCGATCATCATCGGGCAGGCGTGCGAGTTCGACTATTCGGGCGCGCAGGCCTGCAAGGCACTGCGCGAGGAGGGCTACAAAGTCATCCTGGCCAACTCCAACCCGGCGACGATCATGACTGACCCGGAGATGGCCGACGTGACCTACATCGAGCCCATCACCTGGCCGATGATCGCCAAGATCATCGAAAAGGAGCGTCCCGACGCGCTGCTGCCGACCATGGGTGGGCAGACCGCGCTCAACTGCGCGCTCGACCTTGCGCGCGAAGGCGTGCTGACCCGTTTCGACGTCGAGCTGATCGGCGCCACGCGCAAGGCGATCGACAAGGCCGAGGACCGCGCGAAGTTCAAGGCCGCGATGACCCGCATCGGACTGGGCTCGGCGCGTTCGGGCATCGCCCACGATCTCGAGCAGGCGCTGGAGGTGCAGGGGGACATCGGCTTTCCGGCGGTGATCCGGCCCTCGTTCACGCTTGGCGGCACCGGCGGCGGCATCGCCTACAACAAGGACGAATTTGTCGAGATGTGCAAGCGCGGCCTCGACTTGTCGCCCACGCACGAGCTGCTGATCGAGGAGTCGCTGCTCGGCTGGAAAGAGTTCGAGATGGAGGTCGTGCGCGACAAGAAGGACAACTGCATCATCGTGTGCTCGATCGAGAACCTCGACCCGATGGGCGTGCACACCGGGGATTCGATCACCGTCGCGCCGGCGCAGACGCTGACCGACAAGGAATACCAGATCATGCGCGACGCCTCGATCGCGGTGCTGCGCGAGATCGGCGTGGACACCGGCGGATCGAACGTGCAGTTCGCGATCAATCCCGACGACGGCCGGATGATCGTCATCGAAATGAATCCGCGCGTGTCGCGTTCGTCGGCGCTCGCGTCGAAGGCGACAGGCTTTCCCATCGCCAAGGTCGCGGCCAAGCTCGCCGTCGGCTATACGCTCGATGAACTGCGCAACGACATCACCGGCGGGCAGACGCCGGCGTCGTTCGAGCCGACCATCGACTACGTCGTGACCAAGGTGCCGCGCTTCGCGTTCGAGAAGTTCAAGCAGGCCGACGATCGCCTGACGACGCAGATGAAATCGGTGGGCGAAGTGATGGCCATCGGACGCACGTTCCAGGAATCGCTGCAGAAAGCGCTGCGGGGGCTGGAAACCGGGGTGGACGGTTTCAACTTGAAGACTGTCGATCCGGACACGATCGCCGACGAGCTCGCCTATCCACGTGCCGAGCGCCTGTGGTACGTCGCCGACGCACTTGCGATCGGCATGCCGGTCGAGGAAGTCTTCCAGCACACGAAGATCGACCGCTGGTTCCTGTCGCAGATCAAACAGATCGTCGACACCGAGCTGGCGGTGGAAAAGCGCAAGCTCGCCGATTTGTCGGCCGACGAGTTGCGCCGCCTGAAGCGCATGGGATTCTCCGACCGCAGGCTCGCACATTTGCTGCAGACGACGGAGACTGAGGTTCGCGAGCGGCGCCATGCGCTGCACATCCGGCCGGTGTACAAGCGCGTCGACACCTGCGCCGCCGAGTTTTCGACGCGCACGGCGTACATGTATTCGACCTACGAGGAAGAATGCGAGGCGGCGCCTACCGACCGCAAGAAAGTGATCGTGCTCGGTGGCGGCCCCAACCGCATCGGGCAGGGGATCGAATTCGACTACTGCTGCGTGCACGCGGCGCTGGCGCTGCGCGAAGACGGTTTCGAGACGATCATGGTCAACTGCAATCCGGAGACCGTGTCGACCGACTACGACACTTCGGACCGCCTGTACTTCGAGCCCGTGACGCTGGAAGACGTGCTGGAGATCGTCCACGTCGAGAAGCCGCTCGGCGTCATCGTGCAATACGGCGGGCAGACCCCGCTCAAGCTCGCCCGCGATCTGGAAAAGAACAACGTGCCGATCATCGGGACCACGCCGGACATGATCGACATGGCCGAGGATCGCGAGCGCTTCCAGCAAATGCTGCACCGCCTGAAGTTGCTGCAGCCGCCCAATCGCACGGCGCGCAACGAGACCGCGGCGATGGCCGCAGCGGAGCAGATTGGGTACCCGTCTGGTCGTCCGGCCGTCGTACGTGCTCGGCGGCCGCGCGATGGAAATCGTGCACGAGCCGCGCGACCTGGAGCGCTATATGCGCGAGGCAGTCAAGGTTTCGAACGATTCGCCGGTGTTGCTCGATCGTTTCCTTAACGATGCCATCGAGGTCGACGTCGACGCGCTGTGCGATGGAACCGACGTCGTCATCGGCGGCATCATGGAGCATATCGAGCAGGCCGGCGTGCATTCCGGTGATTCGGCGTGCTCGCTGCCGCCGTTCTCGCTGTCGCCCGAACTGCAGGACGAGCTGCGGCGCCAGACGGTCGCGATGGCGCATGGGCTGAACGTCGTCGGTCTGATGAATGTCCAGTTTGCGATCCAGTTCCCGGAAGGCAATGGTCGCGGCGTCGTGTACGTGCTCGAAGTGAACCCGCGCGCATCGCGCACGGTGCCGTACGTGTCCAAGGCGACGGGCCGGCCGCTGGCCAAGATCGCTGCGCGCTGCATGGTTGGCCAGTCGCTGGCCGCCCAAGGCGTCAGCGGAGAAATCGTACCGCCGTATTTTTCGGTCAAGGAAGCGGTGTTCCCGTTCATCAAGTTTCCGGGCGTCGACACCATCCTCGGCCCCGAAATGAAATCCACGGGCGAGGTGATGGGCGTCGGCGACACCTTCGCCGAGGCTTTCCTGAAGTCCCAGCTCGGCGCCGGAATCAGGCTGCCGAAGGCCGGCAACGTGTTCGTAAGCGTCAAGAATGCGGACAAGGCTAAGGTGATCGAGGTCGCGCGCACGCTCACCGCGCTTGGGTTCACGCTGGTGGCGACTCGCGGCACGGCGGCGGCCCTGGCGGCGGCAAATCTTGCCGTCACGCCGGTGAACAAGGTCGCGGAAGGTCGCCCGCACATCGTCGACATGCTGCTCAACGACGAGATCGCGCTGGTCATCAATACGGTCGAGGAAAAGCGCAGCGCAATCCAGGACAGCTACGCGATACGGCGCGCGGCGCTGAACGACCAGATCCCGACGTATACGACGATCGCCGGCGCGCGCGCCGCGGCGACCGGCATGCAGGGCATGCGCGAGCTGGTGCCGCATTCGACCCAGGCCCTGCTCAAGCGCCTCCACTGAGGCGCGTGGCCTGAACGCCCGCAGCGGCGGCTGCACGAAGCCCGAGTTTGCGCTAAGATTAAGCCCAGTCCAACAATGACCGGGTGCGGTATTTCCGCGCCCGGTCTTTTCTTTCGCGCAACCGCGCGGGGCTTGTTCAGAGGTTCCCCATGAGCCAGACCAGAATTCCGCTGACCGTCGCCGGCGTCGAGAAACTCAAGGCTGAATTGCATCGCCTCAAGAGCGTCGAACGCCCTGCGGTGATTGTCGCGCTCGCCGAAGCGCGAGCGCACGGCGATTTGTCCGAGAACGCCGAGTACGACGCCGCCAAGGAGCGCCAGGGTTTCATCGAGGGCCGGATTTCGCGGCTGGAGGCCAGCCTCGCCATTGCGCAGGTGGTGGACCCGTCGACAATCGACGCCGACGGCCGCGTGGTCTTCGGCGCGACGGTCGACCTCGAGGACATGGCCAGCGGCAGCGCGGTGTGCTACCAGATCGTCGGCGACGACGAAGCCGACATCAAGGACGGCAAGATATCGATCGAGTCGCCGATTGCACGCGCGTTGATCGGCAAGATCGTCGGTGACGTCGCCGAGGTCCAGGCGCCGGCCGGCGTGCGCGAATACGAGGTACTCGCGGTACGCTACGTCTAGCCGGTCTGGCGCCGCCGCCTCGCCGCCTGCGTGCTCGGCTGCCGGGTCTTGCTCGACGGCGCGCGCGCGGTCGTCTTGCGCGTCGTGCGTGCCAGCGGACTGCGCGGGCGCCTTGCCTGCGGTGTGGACTTGGCCATCGTCTTCGCCTTGTCTCCAGTTCCGGACTGCCGGCGCCGTTCGCGGCCTCCGTCGCGCGTTTGCTTTGTTGGCGCGGGTTCGGGTGCGGGCGCGGGTCGCCAGAGCACCAGCAATTTTCCTATGTGCTGCACGGACGCCGCATCGAGCGCGGCGCATACGCGTTCCAGCATGACTTCGCGCTGTGCGCGGTCCTCGCAAAAGACGCGGATCTTGATCAGTTCGTGCGCAAGCAGGTTGACGTCGATCTCGTGCAATACCGCCGGAGTGAGCCCGTGGTGACCCACGATGACGACCGGATGCAGATGATGCGCCTTCGCGCGCAGCTCGCGGCGTTGGGCGGGTGTCAATGCGTTCATGCGAGTGTTGTGGTTGGCACGACCTGCGCGCGCGTGGCTGCCGCGGTTAGCGTCCGCGTTTGCGCTGCGCTTTGCGGCCCGATGGCTTCGCGCCGCTGGCCTTGGGTTCCGGTGGGTGATAGTCGCCGATCACCGATTTGACCGGGCACACTTTGAACGCCGGACATTTCTGGCAGCCGACCGCAAGTGCTATGGGGCAGAGCGTCATGTTCAGTCTCCTCGAGCGGACGCCATGGATGGCGCAGTGCTGCACGCCGCAGCCGCATGCTACCACCCGGCGAGCGTCTTGCTCATGCGCACGGCCGGCATCTGGCTGCCGTTGGCGAGCGGAATGCTGAAATGCTCCACCGCGTGGAAGCCGCCGGCCGTGTAGAGCGGGACCCCCGCCAGCGTCGCGACCAGCTCGAGCGCCCTGAACCCGGCGTCGGTCGCGGCGCGCTCGCACTCGTCCAGGATCCGTCGGCCGATGCCGCGGCGCGCCCACTGTGGGTGCACGAAAAATGCACGGATCCGCGCCGGTTCGCGTTCGGGATCGAGCAACGCGTTCTCGGCGGCAGCCCGAACATGGTCGCCGCCGAACAGTGTCTTGCGCTTGCTCCAGCCGCCGCAGCCGAGGATGACGTCGCCGTCCTCCACCACGAAGTACGTACCGTCGTCGATCAGCTGGCGGTCGACGGCGAATACCGTGCCCAGCGCGCCGTCGATCTGCGCCTGGGAATAGTAGGCGGCCTGCAGTTCCCGCGTCGAACGCGGAATCAGTGCGTCGAGCGCGGGGATGTCTTCCCGCGCCGCGACGCGCAAAGCCTGCGACATTCCTACTTCGCGCCGAGCAGCTTGGACGTCTTGGCGACGGCCTTGGGCTTGACCCAGAAAATCGCGCCGAAGCGACCTTTGCCTGCGGTCACCGCGTCCATCGCCGTCACGCTGATCCGCGCCTTGGCCAGCGCCGCCAGCATCTTGCCCATCGCACCGACGCGATCGTCCCCGTGCACCAGGAAGCCGGTCTTTCTCTTCGACGTCTTGAGCTTCAGCTTCTTGGCGGCGCGCCGGAACTTGGCGCTGTTCTCCGGGATCAGGTCGAGTTGGCCCTTGCCGCCGCTCGGAAAACCGGAGAATGCAAGCAGGTTCACGCCTTCGCCGGCGAGCGCCGCGAGGACCTTCGCGCCCTGTCCCGCGGTGTTGGGGACCGTGACGTAGTAGTAGTCGACCTTGCGCAAGTTGTTGCTCATCGCATCCTCCTTCGGTGTTGACGGGGCAACGCACGCTCACTTTGGAACGGGCGCGGCCGCACGTCAAGCGCGCGGCCGCGCGGCTCGTCAAGTCGCGATGTAGTTCGATACTTCGATCAGGTTGCCGTCGGGGTCGCGGAAGTAGAACGAGCGCATGGGTCCCGTTGCGCCGGTGCGATCGACCGGGCCTTCGACAATGACCACGCCCTGCGCACGCACGTTCGCCATCGCCTCCGGCAAGGGCGTGGCCGTGATGAAGCACAAGTCGGCCGAACCGGGCAGCGGATGCTGCGCATGCGGCACGAATTCGCGACCGGCCTGATGCAAATTGATCTTCTGCGCACCGAAGGCGAGCGCGGTGCGCCCCTGGCCGAAGCGGACCGCGGTCATGCCCAGCGTCCGTTCATAGAACGCGCAACTGGCTTCGATGCTGGCGACCGTCAGCACGAGGTGGTCGAGGCGATCGATGTGCACGGCGACGGCCATCGCGTCCTGGTTCAGCGCGTGGCCCGTGCCGTTCCGGCGCGCGGGCCGAGACCGATGCCCAGGCCGGCGCCGCAAAGGACAAACAGGACGATCGGCTGGCGCACGAGCACGGCGAGGCGGGCGGCCAGTCCTTCGGACCCGGGCACGGCAAATGCGGAGACCAGGAAGACTGCGGCAAATGCAAGCCACAGCGTCCAGCGGCCGCTGCGCGTGAAGCGAACGAGCAAGGCGCCGAGCAAGGACCCGAGCAGTACGCCGACCGCGGCGTCGATCGCGAGCAGGCCGATGTCGTAGCGAGCGCGGTGCAGGCCAGGAGCGAGGAATGCGGTGATGCGATCGGAGTGGCCGCGCATGGTGGCGCGAACGCCACCCCAGAGCGCGAGCAGCGCATAGGGCGTCGCGGCGCCCGCGACGACAATCAACAGCAGATCCCGCAGGGCTGAAGGTTTCATGGCTTGGCCTGCGGCCTGCATTTGCGTCGCGCTAGCGGTACTTCTCCGAGCAGGCGATGACCTGCATGTCGTTAGGAAATTCCAGGCACACGCGCGCGTCGGCCTTGAGCCAGCGTCGGGGCTTGGTCGGTGCGACGGGCTTTTGCGTATCGACTGCGACAGGCGGCGTCGCGACAGGCGCCAGCTGCTGGGGCTGGGTGTATGCCGGGAACGCGGCGAATGCCGAGACGATTGCGGCCAGTGCTGCAATTGCGGATAGACGTTTCATCGTCGCCCTCCTCCCGAGGTCATCGAAGCAATGCCAGTCTATCCCGATGTACTACCGATCGCCATACCTGTGCCGCCGGACCCTGGCATGGATTTGCCGCCGGATCAGCGCGCTGCACTGCACAGCATGGTAACGCCGGCGACGAACATGAGCGCGTCCATGAGCAAGCGAAACTGCCTGGGATCGAGCTTGAGCACAAAGGGCCTGGCGATGTAGGAGCCTGCCATCAACGATGAGCCGATCAAGAGCCCCTTGATCACGGCGTCGGTGGGCAGTGCCCCGAAGGTACGAAAGACAACGGCCTTGCTGAGGTAGACCGCCAGCGAGCCTGCCGCTTCGGTGGCAAGGAAGGCGCCTTTGACCAGGCCGTAGGCGAGGAACACCGGCGCGGTGATGGGTCCGGTCGTGACCACGATACCGGTGACATAGCCGACAACGAGACCGATCGCAGCGAGATGCCAGAGGCCGAGCTTGAAGTCCCGTGCAATCAGCCATCGGCGCAGGGGGATCATCAGCAGGAAAAAAGCCCCCAGCGCGGCTTCGACGATATGCGATGGCAACACGAGCAGCGTGCGCGCCCCCGCCGCGGCGGCGGGAATGCCGGCGACGGAGTACGCGGCGGCTGCGCGCCAGTCCACGCTCCGCCACCACACCATGATGCGCGACAGGTTGGCCATGATCGCCGCCACCGCCATGATTGGCACGGCTTGCCGCGGGCCATAGGAAAGCACGAGGACGGGCATCAGCATGATCGACGAGCCGAAGCCGACGATGCCGCTGATCGTGCCGGCAATCAGGCCGACGGTCAGTACGTACAGGATGTCCAAAGGCGGGCTCTCGCCCCCGACCGTGGCCGATGTCCCGAGGCGAATGCCGGTCGTGGGTGCAGTACGGGTTCAGGAACCAAAGCCGCAGGCGCCCGCCCTGATACACCCGTACAACCAGCCGCAGGCGAGGGTGGCAATCGTCAGCAGCACGAACACGCCGATGCCGACGCGACGACGCTTGACCGGGTCGACGCGCGTGAACAGCATCGTTCCAATCCACGCGGCCGCCGGGAAGACGATCAGAACGACGAGAGCCTCCGTCGGCAATACCCACCACGTGATGAAGGACCACCAGGGTACCGACAGCGACGCGAATGCAAGTTCGAGTACGCACGCGATCGCGGCGACCTTGAGCGCAGCGGACGCAATCGGTCGCGAACGGATCATGCCGTAAGCGATACCCAGTGGAATCGACGGCAGCAATCCGCCGACGATAGCGACCGAGCCGATCGCGAGCAGCCCCGACATGCGCATGAACAGTGCGACGATGTCGACTGCCAGGAATACGCGTGTCACCCAGACGCACAGGAAAAGCGCCAGCGCGGGCAGGCCATAGGCGAGGATGCGATTGAGCATGGTCAGGCCGGCGCTATGCGTGGATGATCCGTCCACCGCCAAACGACCAGTTTTCCCACTGCGTTTCCTTGAAGCAAACCATGACGTTCTCGGAGTTGAGGCCCGGCGCCTGCGCCAGCCCCGCCATGATGTCGGCAAGGATCTTGCGCTTGACTTTCACGCTGCGTCCGACCGACAGCAAAATCTCGATGAGCACGAAATCTCCGGTTCTCGGCGAACTGAGGTCGGGATAATCGGTGTCGAAGCGAAAATCGTCCGCGCCCAGGGACAGGACGCGATGAAAGCGGTCTTTCTCCGGCACGCCCGAAGTGACCAATGCGCGATGCACTGCGTCGAGCACCGCGGTCTTGAAGACTTCGGACTTACCCTCGCGCAGCGTCAGCGTAACCAGCGGCATGCGACCTCCTGAACGGTGAAGTCAACGGGACAAACACATGCGGCCCTGGCTGCGTCGAGCCGCGCGTCAGGACGGCGTTCGCCACTCGGATGCGTACGCGGCCCGGAAATTGATGGGAGGCGCGGTGACCGAAATATATTCTAGCGCCGAGACGCCGGTATTTTCGACTCCGTGCACCTCGCCGTCCTCGAAGCGTACGACATCGCCTGCGGCGAATGGCGCCGTCGCCTCGTCAGCAAGCAACAGGCGTCCGCCACCATTGAGCGCCACCCATATCTGTTCAGAGCTTGGGTGGCGGTGACGCGGGCTGACGGCGCCGGGCAGCAGCACCACCCGCGTGATCGTGACGCGCACAGATGTCGAATTCTCGGGAAACAGCAACTGGTGCGATGTCACGCCCGAGTTGGAGAACGACTCTATTTCGTCTGGCCGAATGAACTCCACCGCGAATCACTCCCGTGGCTCGTCAGCGATGACCCAGGCATCGACAAGCGCCTGGAACGATATCCAGCCCAGGCGCAGCGTCGCCGTGCCCGGGCCGACGACGATTACGTCGGAACGGCGGTACCCGGCTCCGGCTCGGCCTTGGGCGACGGACCGTAGGCGTTGTCTCCAGGCTGGCTGTCGAGCACCATGAAGACGAGCAGCACGATGCCGCCGATGACAGGTATGAGCGCAATCAGGATCCACCAGCCGCTGCGCCCGGTGTCGTGCAGCCTTCGGATGGTCACCGCGATCGCCGGCAGCAGCACGGCAAGCGCGTAGAGTCCGCCCAGCAACCCCGTGCCATAGCTGGCGCTATAGGTCCCGGTGAAATAGTCCACGACCGAAAGCGCGGCCGAAACGATAATGTTGAACAGCACGAAGAACCAGTACTCCTTGCGCCGCGCGCGGCCGGTGAAGACGGTGTATTTCTTGAGTGCTTGTAGGTACCAGTTCATGCGACTCTCCCCAATGATTGATACACATCCGCGACCACTATTGCAACATCGACACCAATGCGCTCTTGCTGGAACGCGGACCTTGCGGCAGCGTTGCCGGCGACTATCGCGCTGCTCGACAACCGCTGTGCCGGAGCATACTCCCGTTCACCGATGCGACCAAAGGTCCGTTCCCGTCGGCGTCCGCACGAGATTGAGAACCATGTGCGCTTTGGGATAGTAGGCGCCGTCGATTTTCAGGGCGCGCTCTTCCACGCCAAAGCTTCGAAAGCCTGCCGCCTCGTAAAAACGGACTGCGCGTTGATTGCTGGTGGTAACGGTGAGATTGATCTGCTCCAACGCCGGGATGCTTCGCGCGCGCTCGAGACACGCGTGGAGCAGCGCGCGACCGACGCCGCGGGACCAGTGCTCGGGCGCGACGAACATGCCGAACAGCAGTGCCTTGTGGCGCTGCTTCGTGCGCGCTTCGACCGACAGTCCGACCGACCCGATGAGCGCGCCGTTGTCGGCGAACGTGCCAAGCACGAAGTCGTGCGGTGCGTCCTTGCCCGGCGAGATGCGCTTCAGTATCCAGGCCAGCGGCTTGTTGGAATCCTCTTCGAAGCTCGATGTGAACGCTTCGGAGTGCTCACGCAGCATACGCAGGCGCAGTGCGGTGTACGGGCCGGCGTCGGGTGCGGCGAGTTCACGAATCTGCATCGAGGAGAATCACCATTCGCTCAGGCCTTCGAGCTCGTATAGCTTTCTCCAGCTCGGCCGCGCGCGCACGAGGTCCGCCTGTCGTTTGAGCGCGGGCCAGTCCGTGGCCGGCCGTGGCATCTTGCGCGACCAGCGCATCAGCATGGTCAGCAGGAGGTCGGCGCCGGAAAGCTCGCGGCCCAGCAGGTACGGCCCTCGCGCCGCGAGATGGGGCTCGAGGCGGTCCCACGCGCTTTCGATCTTGTGCTGCAACGCTTTGCGCACCGCGGGGGTGTGCTCCGGCGCGCCGAGGTCCTCCGGATAAAACCAGAATCGATACGTGGCGGCGAGCGTATTGCTCAGATACACGATCCACTGATGCCAGGCATCGCGCTCGGCGGTGCCCGCGGCGGGGGCAAGGCGAGACTCGGGATGCCGCTCGGCCAGGATCATCAGCAGCGCGGCGGATTCGGTGACCGGCTTGCCGTCGATCAACAGCGTGGGTACGGTTCCCTGGGGGTTGAGCTCGAGATAGCGCGGATCGCGTTGTTCGCCGGCGCTGAAATCGACGAGTTGCAGGCGATACGGCGCGCCGACCTCGAGCAGCGCCAGGTGCACCACCATGCTGGCGGTACCGGGGGAGTAGTAGAGCGTATACACGGATCAGGCCTCGCCGTTGATGCTGGATGGCGTCCGCGGCCATTCGCATTTGCGCTCAAACCGTCTTGTCATTTCGCCACTCCTCGAATGTCGGCAGGCCGTCGCCAACCTTCACCCAGGCAAGGTCGTGACTCAGCCAGGAATGATGCGTCGGCGGGAACGCTTCCGGATTGTCGAGGCTGCATGTGGTGATGTCCATGGTTCCGGGGGCGTCGTCGCGCGCATAAGTCAGCGGCGTACCGCACGACGCGCAAAAGCCGCGACGCACGGGCGGCGACGAGCGAAACTCGGAGGGGCGCCCTTCCAGCAGCTGAAACGCAGACTTCGGAAATGTCACCCATGCGACGACGGGCGCCGCCGCAACACGCCGACACGTGCGACAGTGGCAGACCATGGTGTTCGTCGGCTGACCCGTCACCCGATAGCGGATCGCCCCGCAAATGCAACCTCCTTCGACGACGTCCTCTGCCATGACCATCCTTTCTCCGACCATGTCATCGGTCGTCATGGGCGCTTCCCACCCGACATGCGTACCCAAGCACCTCGCGTGCTCAGGCCAGTTGCACCGCTGACAAAAGCGTCCGCGTGTACGTGTCCCGAGGCGCCGCAAAGAGTGCCTCGGCCTCGCCCTGCTCGACGATGGCGCCATCTTTCATCACGAGCACCCGGTGCGCCATCGCGCGCACCACGGCAAGATCGTGGCTGATGAAAATATAGCTCATTCCGTATTTGACTTGAAGCGCTCCCAGCAGCACGAGCACCTGCTGTTGCACGGAAACGTCGAGCGCGGAAGTCGGCTCGTCCAGCACCAGCACTTCCGGTTTCAGCACGACGGCTCGCGCAATTGCGATGCGTTGCCGCTGGCCGCCCGAAAATTCGTGCGGGTAGCGGGTAAGCACGTCGCCGATGCCCTGCTGCTCCGAGAGGCCGACTTCCGCCAGCATGTCGAGGATGCGCTGACGACGCTGCTCTCTTGAGAATTCAGGCATGTGCAGCGCCACGCCTTCCCCGACGATCTGCTCGACGGTCATGCGCGGCGAGAGCGAACCGAACGGATCCTGGAACACCACCTGCATCCTGCGGCGCATCGCCCGCAGCGTGGGTCGGTCGGCATCATCGAGCCGCGTGCCTTCGAGCGTCACGCTACCCGCGGCGATCGGCTGCAATGCGAGCAGGGCCATGCCTAGTGTGGTCTTGCCGGACCCGGATTCGCCGACAATGCCCAGCGTCTCGCCACGTTTCAATTCGAGTGTCGCGTCGCGCACCGCATGGAACGTATCCTTTCCGAACCACCCGCGGGGGGTGACGAAATCGACGCTGACGTCCCGGGCTGCCGCGAGGATCGGTGCATCCGACGGCACGGGCTGCACCGCGCGCTGTGGACGACTGTTGATGAGCTTGATCGTGTACGGGTCCTGGGGTCGCGCAAACACGTCGGCAGTGATGCCCTGTTCGACCAGGCGGCCTTTTTCCATCACGCCCACGCGATGCGTGAAGCGCCGCACCAGATTCAGGTCGTGGGTGATGAACAGGATCGCCATGCCGTACTCGCGCTGAAGGTCGTCGAGCAGCGCGAGGATCTGTGCCTGGATCGTGACGTCGAGCGCGGTGGTCGGCTCGTCGGCGATCAGCAGCTTCGGTCGGCACGCGAGCGCCATGGCGATCATTGCGCGTTGCCGCTGCCCGCCCGAGAGCCGATGCGGAAATGCGTCGACGCGCCGCTCGGGTTCCGGGATCCCGGTGCGGGCGAGCAATTCGATTGCACGCACCCGTGCTTGAACCTTGTCCAGTCCCTCGTGTATTTCCAGCACTTCTGCGATCTGGTTGCCGACAGTGTAGAGCGGGTTGAGCGCGGTCATCGGCTCCTGGAAGATCATCGCGATGTCGCGACCGCGCAATGCTTGCATCTGGCGTTCGCTCTTGGCGAGCACGTCCTCGCCCTCAAAGCGGATTGCGCCCTCGTAAGACGCGGCCTCGACCAGGCGCAGGATCGACAGCGCGGTGACCGACTTGCCCGAGCCGGATTCACCGACCAATCCCACCTTTTCGCCGGCATCGACGGTGATCGACACGCGGTCCACTACCCGCGACGCGCCGAAACTCACGCACAGTCGATCGATGGCGAGCAGTGACGTGGTCATTCAGGATTTCCGTGTGTCGAAGGCGTCGCGCAACGCGTCGCCAATGAACGTGAGCAGCAACAGCGTCAGCACCAGCACGAGGAACGTGGGCACGGCGATCCACCAGGCGTCGAGGTTGTCCTTGCCTTGACGCAGCAGATCACCCAATGACGGCAGGTTCGGGATGCCCAGCCCGAGGAAGTCCAGCGACGCGAGAAACAGGATCGCGGCGCTCATCCGGAAGGGCAGAAAAGTAATGACCGGCGTCATCGAGTTCGGCAGCAGATGGCGCCAGATGATCTGTCCGTTCGAGAGTCCCATCGCGCGCGCGGCTTTCACGTATTCAAGGTTGCGATTGCGCAGAAATTCGGCGCGTACGTAGTCGGAGAGGCCGATCCAGCCGAAGAGCGAGAACACGCCGAGCAAAAGCAGCAGCGATGGCTGGAAAATCGATGCGATGATGATCAGCAGATAGAGGTCCGGGATTGCACTCCAGATTTCGATCAGCCGCTGGGTCCCGAGGTCGACGCGGCCGCCGAAATAACCTTGCAGCGCGCCCATCAGAATACCGAGGGCAACGCCGGCGGTCGTGAGCGCGAATCCGAACCAGACGCTGACGCGAAAGCCGTAAACGAGGCGTGCCATCATGTCCCGGCCGCTGTCATCGGTGCCGAGCAGGTTCTCGCGGCTGGGGGGTGCAGGGGCCGGCACCTTGTCGTAATAGTTGACGCTGCTCGCCGAATACGGATTGAACGTGAACAGCGCCCAATTTCCATCCTTGGAGAGCTGCTCGCGGATGAACGGGTCATGCCAATCGGTCGCCGTCAGGAAATCGCCGCCGAACCGGGTTTCCGGCGGGTTGGTCAGGATAGGAAGGAGCCATTCGCCCTGGTAGCGTGCGACCAGGGGCCGTTCGTTGCTGAACAGTTCGGCAAATGTTGCGATCGTCAACAGTACGCCGAACACCCATAACGACGCGTAGCCCAGACGATTGCGCTTGAAACGCGCCCACGCGCGTTGATTGGGCGACAAGGATTGACGGTCATGCCTTGCCTTCGCCGGACGCAGCGGCGCGACTTCCGGGGCGACCTCCGTCGTCGTACTCACTTGCTTGCCGCCGCAAATTGCACTCGCGGATCGACCACGACGTAGAGCAAATCAGCGATGAGTTTGACGATGAGGCCCAGGAGTGTGAAAAAGTACAGCGACCCTAATACGACCGGATAGTCGCGGCGGACGATCGATTCGTAACTCAGCAGACCCAATCCATCCAGCGAGAACAATGTTTCGATGAGAATCGATCCCGCGAAAAACGCGTGCACGAACGCCGATGGGAAGCCCGTGACCAGCGGAATCAATGCGTTCCTGAACACGTGCTTGTAGAGGACGCGTCGTTCGCTTACGCCCTTGGCCCGGGCGACCAGCACGTACTGCTTGCGGATCTCCTCGACGAAGGTGTTCTTGGTCAGGAACGTGACGATCGCGAAGCTGCCAATGGCGTAGCAGGTGAGCGGCAGCACCAGGTGCCACAAATAGTCGACAATGCGCGCCGGCCAGGACAGGCTCGCCCAGTTTTCCGAGGTGAGCCCGCGCAGCGGAAACCAGTCGAGGAAGGTGCCCCCCGCAAACAGCACGATCAGCAGTACACCGAGCGCGAATCCAGGCAGTGCGAAGCCGAGCAGTGCGACCATGGTGGTGATGGTGTCGAAACGGGAACCTTCGCGCACCGCCTTCGCGATGCCCAGCGGAATGGAAATCAGATAGGACAGCAGGAAAGTCCACAGGCCAAGACTGATCGACACCGGCAGCTTCTCCTTGATCAGCTGCCACACATCCTTGTTGTGCATGAAGCTGCGACCGAGGTCGAAGCGCGCGAAGCTCCACAGCATTTCAAAATAGCGGGTCAGCGGCGGCTTGTCGAAGCCGTAGAGTTTCTTGATCTCCTCGATCTGCTTGGCGTCGAGATCGCGCCGTGCCGCGGAACCCGATCCTGCGCCTTCACCCAGCGATCCGGCGCGCATTTCGGCCACCAGCTGATCGACTGGGCCGCCGGGAACGAGCTGGATAACGAGGAACGTGAGTGTCAGGACGCCGAGGATCGTCGGGATCATCAACAGCAGCCGCTTGCCGATGTAACTCAGCATTCGAACCGTCTTTTCAAGGTGTCACTCATGAGACGCGGAGGTCATTTTGCCGTTGCATTCTTGCTCCACCACGCCTGCACCGCCCACACGGGCCAGTCCCCGTTCTCGTCGATGGTGTAGTACAGCGGCTTGGTGGCGGGAATGCCGAACTTGTTCCAGTAGGACACCGCATAGCCGGGAGAATACAGCTGCGGCACCTGATAGTGCCCATGCATGACGATGCGATCAAGGGCGCGGCTTGCGTCGCGCAGCTCTTCGTACGTCCGCGCATCGACCATCGCCGCCAGCATCGCATCTACCGCCGGATCCTTCAACCCGCGGAAGTTGCTCGATCCGGTCACGTCCGCATTCTTGGATCCGAGCGACTCGACGTAATCGACCGCCGATGGAAGCGCGAAGTCCGGGGTGCGGATCGTGATCGCGTCGAAGTCGAACGCCTCGAGCCGCTTGCGATACAGCGCATAATCCACATTGCGTGCGTTCAAGGTGATACCAAGCTTCGCCAGATTGCGCTGCCAGGTCACCGTGCGGAACTGCGGACCACCCTGCGTTTCCAGATACTCGAATTCGAATGGCTCACCTTTCGCGTTGCGCAGAATGCCATCACTACCCACCTTCCATCCGGCCTGCTCGAGGAGTGCGCGCGCCTTTTTCAGGTTCTCGCGCAGCGCGTTGGGTCCGGTGTCCGTGCGCGGCGGTTGATACGGCGGCCCGAATACTTCGTCGGGCACCTTGCCGCGAAATGGCTCGAGCAGCTTGAGTTCGCCTGGTCCCGGCAAGCCGACGGCGGCGAAGTCGGAATTGGAGAACACGCTGTAGGAGCGTCGCCGCTCGTTGTAGAGATTGATCTTTTCGAAGTCGTAGCTGTAGTCGAGCGCCTCGCGCACGCGGCGGTCCTGGAACATGGGCCGGCGCAAGTTGAGCAGGTACGCCTGCATTCCCTTGCCCATGCCATAGGTGAAAACCTTCTTGTTGATGCGGCCGTCGCGCCACTTGGCGCCGTCGTGCTGGCGCACCCACTGCTGTGGGACGTACTCCTGGATCAGGTCGAATTCACCCGCCTTGAATGCCTCCATGCTGATCGCGCGGTCGGCGTACAGTCGATAGACGATCCGGTCGAAATTGAGCTGGCCGCGGCGCACGCCCAGATCGCGCGCCCAGTAGTCGGGATTGCGGATGAATTCGATCCCGCGGCCGGAGTCGGTGGAAGCAATCGTGTACGCACCGGAGGTGATCGGGTAGTCGGTGACGATCTCGTCCAGCGGTTTTTGCTTGCCGTCGGCGGTTTGGCCCCACTTGCGCGAAAACACGGGCAGCGTGCCGAGGGTGAAGATGGTGTCATCGCTGCGCTCGGTCAGGTCGAAGCGGATCGTCCGCTCGTCGACGACCTGCGCGCCTTTGACGCCCTGGAACTGGGCACGTACGGCCGGCGCGGCGCCTTTGCTCACCAGCATGTCATACGAATGCTTGACGTCCGCCGCCGTCACCGGATCGCCGTTGTAGAAGCGCGCCTTGGGATGAATGCGGAACGTGATCGACGACTTGTCCGGCGCGACCAGCATTTCTTCGGCAAGCAGGCCATACATGGTGCCAGGCTCGTCGCCCGAGCGCTCCGCCAGCGTCTCGAACATCAGGATGGAAACACCGGTTGGCGGGCTGCCCTTCAACGTGAACGGATTGAACTTGTCGAAACTGCTGCGCCGGTCCGGGTTGCCAAGAAAGGCGGTGCCGCCCTTGGGAGCATCGGGGTTTACCCAATCGAAGGCTTTGAAACTGCGCGGATATTTCGGCGGCAGCCCGTACGCGACGTACGCGTGCGACCAGCCGCCGG
This sequence comes from uncultured beta proteobacterium, assembly GCA_963726915.1. Classification (GTDB taxonomy): domain Bacteria; phylum Pseudomonadota; class Gammaproteobacteria; order Burkholderiales; family Casimicrobiaceae; genus PALSA-1003. Next base: position 245,392 of record CAVSEA010000011.1, on the reverse strand, counting down.
CAGAGGACGCGGGAACGAGTCCGGATCTGTCCGGCACCGGGTCGCTTTGCGCCAAGGCGGCGGCTGGCACCGTCGTCGTCCCCAGGCTCAGCAGCAGCAATCCCGGCGCGCAAAGTCGAATCAAGGCAAACATGAATGGATGGGTATCTCTGGGCAATGCGGGAGCATAGCCGACATTACTTAACGCCGACTTAGGAAACGAAGGAATCCGGGTGAGCTATGCCCCAATGCGGGCCAGCAACGCGCGCCTGCGTTCGAGGCTTTCCGGCGGCCAGTACTGCTTGCTGTCGTAGTACTCCTCGACCGCGGGCATACCCGGTGGCAGCACCACCCACGGCTGCTTCGATGCGGTGAAGATGTGGATGTCAGGCGGCAGCCGATCCGGATCATCGAGGGTGCCGACGCGAACGAAGCGCACGGCATCGCCCGCCCCGGCGTAGTTGCTCCACACGGCGACGCGGCAAGTGGGGCAGCGCGCGATCCGCTGTCCCTTGCCGCTGTTGGATGGCGTGTCGACGATCTCCGGCTCGCCCTTCAGCAGGATGACGCGGTCGGCTTCGATCATCGCATTCAACGCGAAGGAAGCGCCGGTCTCGCGCTGGCACCAGCGACAGTGGCAGCAATTGACGAATAGTGGTTTGCTGGTCATTCGATAGCGCACGGCGCCGCAGGTGCAGCCACCTTCCAACGAGAACTGTTCCATGCGACCTTTCTCCGTCCCTGGTTCAAGCTTCGAGCTGTTCAAGCTCGGGCTGGCACCATTGCCTCTCGGCCGGGGATACCAGCTCGAGCTGCCGCGCGGCCTCGCTGCGGGAAGCGTCGAAGCCGACGACGTCCCCATCGGCGCGCCGCGCGCGCGCCAATACTGCGTAACCGAAAAACTGCTCGAATGCCGGCGCGCTGTTCGCGGTGCATACTCCAATACAGCGTTGCGCACTCTCCACGGCGGCCCGGGGCTCACCCGCCGCGAGCAAGCTGTGCGCGAGACGGTACTCGGCGCGCTCCTCCTCGAGCCACGTGCCTGCCAGTTTCCAATATTTCAGACCGCCTCGGGCGGCATCGACCATGCCTTTTGTTTCGAGTGCGTCGCGGTCTTTCTTCTCCTCGAGCGCCGCCGCCAGGTTGTTGCCGCCGATCGCGAGCGTACGCTTTGCCGGCGAGCCCTCGGGCAGTCCCGGCGAGGCGAGATCCAATGCTTCTGAATACGCCGCGATCGCCAGCTTGAATTCCTTGCGGCCGGCCAATGCCGATGATGCGGTCGCCAGCACGCTTACCCGATCATCGGACGCCAACGGCTCGAGCGCGTGTTGATCGCCGCTGGCGTAGCGCAGCACCGCGACGCCGCGGACGAGGGCGCTGTTGAGCGGCGGGCTGCCGTCGAAAGCCGCAACGCCACGCAACGACTCCAGCATTGCGATGCCGCGGTCCCACTGCCCCAGGTGTTCGCCGAACACATGCGTCGTCAATCGCGCGTATGCAGGAATCTGCTCTGCGGTCTCGATGAGTTGGAGAGAGGCCGCCAGCCGGTCGGCAACGACCTCCGGCTGTTCGGCGTGGTCGTTCCACGCGGCTTCGATGAATTCGTCAAAGGTCATGCGTGCGATCCAGGGTTTGGGACGGCCCGACGATGAGGACGACCGGGCCTTCAGCCTAGCCGGAATTGCCCGGCCGGCGCAATCGTCGGGAGTAGATCAGCAATGCAATGCCTGCCGCAAGGGCGACCCCGCCGATGATCGCCCACTTGATCTGCCCGGTCATGAAGCTGCCGGGGAGAATGTTGATCCCCTGCAGGATCCAGACCGCACCGACGAAGACGAGCAGGGCGCCAACGATGTTCAGTACGGTTTTCATAATCAGGATCTAGACCGAGAACTTTTCCACGGCACCCTCATTCCAGGCGACGCCGGTACCGAGCGCGCCGTTCACGTGGGCCATGCCATTGCGGATCTCGAGTGGCTCGCTGATGATGGCGTTCCACCAGTCCGCGTATTCCAGCCAGTGCGCCGTCGGCGTCGTGCAAAGGAGTTGGGCACTGATCTCGGGCCACAAATGGTTGGACAGGCGGATACCCTTGGTCTGCGCCAGCGCCGACGCCCGCAGCCACCCGGTCACGCCACCGATTTTCATGACGTCCGGCATCACGTAGTCGGATGCATGCGCGTCGATCGCGTGCTGCATGTCGAGCGTTCCCCACCAGTTCTCTCCGCACTGGATCGGCGTGCGTGCTTCGCGCGCGATCATCGCGTGGCCAGCGTAATCGTGCGCGAGCGTCGGTTCCTCGACCCAGGTGAGGCCCTCGTCGTCGAGGACGCGCAGGCGCTGCACCGCCTCGACCGGCGTGAGCGACTGGTTGTAGTCGACCATGATGGCCATCTTGTCCCCAACCGCCTTGCGCATGGCGCGGATCACCGCCTGATCCTCCTGCACCGTCGCATAGCCGATCTTGGCCTTGATGCCGGTGTAGCCGCGCTTCGCCCAGTCCTCCGCGACCTTGACCGACTCCGCCACGCCGTCGTAACCGACGGCTCCATACGCCGGGATCGGCTTTTCGACACCGCCCAGCAGGCGCACCAGCGGCAAGCCGAGGCCGCGTGCCAACGCATCCCACAGCGCCATGTCGATCGCCGCGAGGGCGATACCGACCAGACCCTGCGTGCCGAGCAGGCGAAAGCGCGCGCAAAGCTTGCGCTCGATCTCGGCGGGCGCAAGCGGTTCATCCTTGACCAACGCCTCGAGATTGCGGATTAGTTCGGCGATCGGCTTGAGCGCCACCGGCGTGTACGCAAACACGACGCTGTGTCCGGTCACGCCGTCATCGGTAATCACATCGGTAAGCACCAACGGTGATTCGGAGACCACGCCGCTGGCTGTGCGGTGCGGCGGCTGCATCGGGACGCGTACGGCGCGCACCCGCAGCGCCTTGACTCTGGACGACAAGACCTGTGCCATCGATGCCTCCCCCTGTTAGCGGCACGCGCTCGAATTCGAGCGTCGCCCAGGCCCAATCCGACTACAGACTGCTGTGCTTTCTCAGTGCCTCCAGCCGCAGCGAAATCTTCTGTTCCAGTTCGCTCAATTGCTTCTGCAGCTTCACCCGCTCGACGTCGTCGTCACAGTCGCGGACGGCAGCGGTAAGCCGGGCGCGCTCGTGGAACATCTCGATCTCTGGCGGGTAGAAGCCGGAGTTCTTGAGAATCTTGAAGGGCATCCGCAAAGCTTCCGGCGTGTCGTTCCAGCCGGTATCTTCGACCATCGGCTTGCCGTAGCCTTCGACTTTGCTCAGTTCGCCGGAGTCGGCCATTTCCTTTAAGTGGCGGGCGATCTCTTCTTCGAGGCTGCGCATGGGTTCCTCGGTGCCTGGATGATCAGTGCAATGGCAAGTCGGTCGAACCCAATATTACAAGGTTGCCGGGCGTACGTCCCGCAATTGCGCCCGGGCGTCGCGACGCGCCGGTTCAACGACCGAGCATGGCCGCATCGACCTTGCTGGCGGCCGCCAGGTCGCGCAGCTCCTGGGCGGTATCGCGAGGCAATGCGATGCCCTCGGCGAGCCGCTTTTGTTCGCTTCGCGCCTCTGGTTCTCCGGGATAGAAAATGGCGTCGTGACCGGAGGCGAGGGGAACGCTGCGCAGTTGCGCGACCAGGCGATCCATGCGGTCGAAGTACTCGTCCAGTGGCTGGAACGCCTTGATGTCGAGCGTGATGGTCAAGTGGCCACATCCGCTCCGTTTGTCCGGGTTGTACGGCCCGACGACGGCTGCGCCGAATTCGCTGCCGGTGAGCACGCCCGACAGCACATCCATCATCAGCGCGATGCCGTAGCCTTTGTGGCCCGCCATCGGCAGCAGGATGCCGGCGATTCCTTCGAGCGGATCGGTCGTACGCTCCCCGCTGGCGGTCATCGCCCAGTTGTCGGGGATGGCGATGCCGACCTGCCGTGCGTGGTAGATCTTGCCGCGGGCGACCGCCGTGTTGGCGATGTCGAGTACCATCGGCGCTTGCCCGCGCAGCGGCGCGCCGATTGACCACGGGTTCGTGCCCACTGCTCTCTGTCGTCCGCCCCACGGCGCCATCGCCGGGCTGGCATTGGTCGACAGGAAGCAGACGCAGCCGCGTTCCGCGGCCATGCGCGTGTAGTACATGGCGGTGCCGAAGTGATTCGAGTTGCGCACGGCGACGACGCCGACACCGTGCTGTTGCGCGCGCTCGACTGCGCGATCGACGGCCATTGCCGCGAGCACCTGTCCAACGCCGTCGCCGCCGTCTATCACCGAGACTGCGCCGGCATCCACCGCGATCTTTGCCGTGGTCACCGCATGCATCGCGCCAGACCGGATGCGCGCGGCGTACCAGGACAGGCGCAGCACGCCGTGCGACGGGTGGCCCCACAGTTCCGCCTTGACCAGCGTGTCGGCGACGAGGGCGGCGTCCGCCGGCGGAACCCCGTGCGCGAGAAGGATCTGCGTGCACAAGGCGGACAGCGCTTTCGCGTCGACGCGCGTCGTCGCCTCGTTCATCGGCATCGGACCGCTAGAGCTCGATCCTGACACTCATGTCTGCATTTGCAGCTGGGTCATACGCCGCCTCATAGGCGGATAGTCGGCGGTCCATGAGCCTGCTGCCCGAGTGCTGGGCGTTGGTCACGTACAGGCGGACATCCGGCACCCGGTTGATTCGCTTCATGAGTTCGAGCATCGCCACGCCTTCAACGATGACCGGAAGTGGAGCCGTAATGCGGCGCTCGATGATGCGATTGATCTGGTCGTCGAGGTAGATGAAGTGATCCAGCGCGGGAATCAGGAACAGGTCGGTCTCGATCAACGATACGTTGAAGTACCACGCAAGATATCGTCCGAGAGTGGTCTTGCCGACACCGTCGCGACCATCGATGGTGACGATGACACCGGGCGACCCGCGCAGTTGCGGCCACAGCGTGTCCACCACCTGCAGATATACGGGAAGCACCCTGACCATGTTCGTGGACAATCTCGGTCCACCCGCGTTGTGACAGCCGTGGCGAACTGCCGCCGCGCTGGCGCTCGGGTCGGACCCCGGTTGATGGGAAATACCGCAGCATATTCAATCGGGGGAAAAAAACCAGTCGCATGCGGTCGTGGACTACAACCTCGCCCACGACCTGACACGCAGTCGTCGCATGGTGATCGGCGCCTACTTCGACGCCAGCGGCGCGCCCTGCAGGAATGTCGCGAGATCCTGCTTCCAGAATTTGGCCATGCCGGTGGTGCCATGCCCACGCGTCTGCTCGCTCCCGGGGATCATGACGACGCGGGCATTGCGCACGCGCTTCATTTCGCGATCAAGCACGCCAAGTTCCGGCGGGTTGCGCTCGTCGTCGGCGGAATTGATTACCAGCACTGCCGCCTGTATGCGCTCGAGCCCGGGCGCGGGATCGTAGTCCTTGGATGAATCCCACTGGTACATGATGTCGTTGGCGTCGCCCGACAGCGGCTGCTGCAGGCGCTGGTTGAGCAGTGCGTCGGCCTTTTCACGCGTCGGTGCGGCCGCGAACAGTGCCTGCGACCCGCCGGAAGTTGCGATGCCAAAATACACCAGCGTCGATTGCAGGTTGCGCGGCTGACGCGTGTAGTTGCCGTTGTTCCAGTCCGGGTCGTTGCGCACAGCGTCGATGATCATGCGCCGCAGCATCCAGTTGCGGCCGGACATCGCCGTGGGCAACGAGGCCATCGGTACGAGCGCGTCCATGAAGCCCGGGTAGCGTTCTCCCCAGATCCACGTTTGCATGCCACCCATGGAATTTCCGAGCACCAGACGCAAGTGGCGGACGCCGAGATGTTCCGTGACCAGCCGGTACTGCGCCTGCACCATGTCGTCGTAGCTATATTGGGGAAAGCGCGCGCGCAGGCCATCGGAGGGCTTGGTCGACTTGCCGGTACCGATGGCATCCGGAAGGATGATGTAATAGCGGGCCGCGTCGAGCGGCTGTCCGGGTCCGAAGAGTTCGCCCGCGAAGTCCTTCGACAGCATGCCGGTGCCGGAGCCGCCCGTGCCGTGCAGGATCAGCACCGGCTCCCCGGTGCGCGCACCGACCGTGGTGTAGTGCAGCCGCAACTCGGGTAGCACCTCGCCGCTGTGAAATCGAAAGTCGCGTACGACCCAGTCGCCTTCCACGGGCGCGGGATAGTCCGCGCCATGAACTGCCGCTGCGATGAAGCAAACGAAAAGGGTGCTGCCCAGCCGGGCGAGCAATGTGCTTGTCTTCATGCGACCTCCTGCACGCCAGTTCGCGTGGTTGAGTTACCCGATCGGGCGGTTCTGCGTGCCCTCGCCGGGTGTTACGAACAACATTTGAGTCGGCACCGAAGTCCTCGCCGTATGCCAGGTTCCTTTCGGGACGATCGCAAACGTGCCAGGATGCTGCAGATGGATCACTTCCTGGCCGTTCTCGCGCTCGAGTATCAGCCTTGCTTCGCCGGCAAGCAAGCTGACGATTTCATCGCCCGCGGGATGCATTTCCCAGGTCGGCCAGTCGCGGTCGAAATCGTGCGTCGACACGAGCAGCCGGCCCTTGAATTGATCGAAGCGGGCATCGAGTTCCTCGTACAGCGTTGCCGAGACGGTGACCGGAACCGCAGCATGGTCCGGTTCGATCACGACATAGGTGGACGACAGGTCAAGCGCGCTGGTCATGTTTGTCTCGTTGCTCGGGCTGAGCGGCGCAGGTCCGCTTCCGGCACCCGCAATTTATCGGTGCGGAAGCCGTGACGCAAGCGCCCGGGTATTGCTTCAGTGTGCAACACTTGTGGTCATATTCTTAGCGACGGAACGGAGGCCAGTTCGCGCGTGAGTTCGGCCGCGGGAATTTCCCGACATCCGCCTGCATTCTGACCGGACCATAGCGGGGAGAAATCGCCGGAACCCCGGCCCTCGGCCTTGGCGCGCAAGGGTGCGATGGCGCCCGTTGCCAGGGGAAAGACAGGGGCCGCGGCACTGATCGGACCAAGCTCCCGCATGAGGCGGTTCACGATGGCGCGGGCAGGGCGGCCCGTGAAAAGGTTGGTGAGGGCAGTATGGCGCGCGGCCTCGCTTTTGAGCGCGGTGCGATGCACGACGCTGGTCGTCGCTTCGGCGCAGAGCATGTAAGCCGTTCCGATCTGCACGCCGGCTGCTCCGAGTGCCATGGCGGCGGCGACACCCTGTGCGTCCGCGATGCCGCCCGCCGCAATCACCGGCAGCCGCACTGCGCGCACGATCTGTGGCAACAGCGCAAAGGTGCCGACCTGCGCGCTCAAGTCGTCCGTCAGGAAGTGGCCTCGATGCCCGCCGGCCTCGAGACCTTGCGCAATGATCGCGTCGACGCCGCGTGCTTGGAGCCAGCGCGCCTCGTCGACCGTTGTCGCCGACGACAGGATCTTCGAGCCCCAGCCTCTCACCCGCGCCAACAGGTCGGCCGAGGGCAGGCCGAAGTGAAAGCTCACCACGGCGGGCCTGAAGTCGCCCAGCACATCAGCCGCTTCGGCACTGAAGGGAGCACGACCTGGCCCGACCTTGATGGTGTCTGCCTCGATCGCAAACTCCTTGTAGTAGGGCGCAAGGGCCGCGCGCCAGTCCGCTTCTCGCTCGGCGCTGAAAGCAGACGGTGCGTGGCAGAAGAAGTTCACATTGAATGGCTTGCTGGTTTGCTTCCTGATCGCGGTCAGTTCATCCCGCATTGCGTCGAGGCTCAGCATCGCACAGGGCAGCGAACCGAGTCCGCCGGCGTTCGAAACGGCGACCGTAAGCGCGTGGGTCTGCACGCCGGCCATGGGTGACTGGATCACCGGCAGTTCGATCCCCAGGAGTTTCTGCAGTGTCGTCATGCGAATTTCCTTGCAACCGGCGTCGAGCGCTACTTCAGGAACCGCTGCGCAGAACGCTCGCGTGCCTTGGCGGCTTCCACTTCCCGATATCTCGGCGGCGCGCTTGTCTCCAGCGAGTCGAGGAGCTTGGCGGACACTGCGGCGATCCCGTCGACCGCGGCCAGGAAGGCGGCTTCGTTGGCCTTCGATGGCTTGTTGAAGCCGCTGAGCTTACGCACGAATTGCAGTGACGCCGCGCGAATCTCCTCTTCGGTCACCGGAGGAGCGAAATTGAACAGCGTCCTGATATTTCTGCACATGTCCGTTGCCTCGGTTGAAAGTGAATTCTGTTCACCTTGATTGGGGCGACTTGCGATGCGGGCCATCCTCGGTGGAGGTGTGCCGTGCCGCGGGGCCTGGTCTAATTTCCAGGGTCATGAATACACTGTAGGGATCGGGTACGTAGTCCGCGAACGGGGCGCAGGGCCCGAATCCAAAGCTGGCGTATAGACTGCGCGCCGGCGCAAATGCAGCCATCGAGCCCGTTTCCAGGCTGAGTCGCTCGTATGAACGACTTTTGGCGACGTCGAGAATGTGACGCATGAGCCGCGCTGCGACGCCCTTGCGCAAATGTGTCGATACCGTGCGCATCGACTTGATCTCGCCATGACGGGGCGTCAACTCCTTGAGCGCGCCGCAACCCATCAACTCGACGCCTTGCCATGCACACCAGAATGTTATATCCGGCTTGCGCAGTGCGTCGAGATCGAGCGCATGAATGCTCTCGGGGGGAGAGTGCAACGCCATGCTCTGCAGGTGCTCGTGCAGCAAGCGGGCGATCTCGGGACCGCTCAGATCGTCGATGCGGATTTCCATTGGAGATTGTCGCCGATGCCCTTCAGACCTTGCTATTGCAATTGAACATCCAGCGGATTCCAAAACGGTCAGTGAGGCAGCCAAAGTAGGCGCCCCAGAACATATCCTGCAGCGGCATGTCGACTTTCCCGCCGGCGGCGAGCGCGTTGAACAGCTTGTCCGCCTCTGCGCGGGTGTCGGGCTCGAGATTGATGTAGACATTGTTGCCCTGATTCAGCGAGAAACCCATCGACTCGGGAGCATCGGTTCCCATCAGGACGTGGCCGCCAAGAATCGGGAGCTCGACATGCATGACAAGGTTCTTGTCGGACTCGGCCAGCGGCGGTTGCCCCGGCGTGGCAGGCACTTCGCTGAAACGATGGATGGGACCGTTGAACGCACCGCCGAAGACGGAGCGGTAAAACAGGAACGCCTGTTCGGTACTGCGAGAAAAATTCAGATACGTGCTGACTCTTGGCATGGCCGGGTCCTCATGGAGTGGCGCTTTTGACAGCGCGGTTCCCATCCGCCGGACGACCGCGACGGACGGCGCGCTAGGAAGCGGCATTTATCTCATTTCTGATCCAATACCGTTGAACAATTTCGCCGCGGTCGCTCAGGTACTCTTCCGAATCGAGCACGCCGCCATTGCGCAGGATGGTTCTTGCCGATCCGACGTTTGCCTTGCCGCAGGTCACCAGCACGTTTGCGATTCCAAGCGCGGCCGCGCGCTCCAATGACTTCCGCAATATTGCAATGCCGAGCCCGTTCCGTCGCGCACTTGGCCGGATGCCATAACCGATGTTGCCGCCTTCGCGGCGCAGCTTGTCCGTAAGCGCATGGCGGATATTCGATACGCCGACGACCTCCGTCCGATCGCGTACGAGCCAATAGGTCGAATGCGCGACAAAGCCTTTCGGCAGATCGATTCCGCGCGAGCACGCGTCCAGCTGGCTGAGAAATGCATCAAAGTCGGCGTGATCAAAGGCAAGGACAAACGGAATGAGTTTTTCGCCCGCCGCGGAAAATTCGGCGACGAGACTTCGATAGGAGTCGCGAAGCGAGGTGCTCGGTCGCACGAGTTCGACGATTGGCGTCATCGCGATGATGCCTTGCCCTACTGCGGTTGGATTGCCCCCGCGGCCGGCCAGTCGGTGCTGCCGATGCGGCGCAATGTCATTTCGAATGTGCGCACCGCGGGTTGGCCCTCGACGATACGCTCCCCGACTTCCGTCCAGACGGCATCCTTCACGGTCGCCGTGTAGCGAATCGTCGCGGGCCCGGCGCGAATGGACCACGTGAATCCATCGGGTCGAACTTCCAGCGGAAAGTCGCCCGAATAGCCCTGCGCATAGGATCGGAAATTGTACTTGTCGGTCTGCGGAGAGTAGGAGAGAACGGCGAATGCATTAAAGCGTTGTGTTCCGTCCGCTGTGTAACCACGACCTTCGATGACTTTGACGCTGCCATCCAGGAAACTGCCGACCCTTTCGGTCTGGGTGATCTCAACTACTTTTCCATCGGCAAGCGTCACCTTGGCAGGGCCACGCCACGTTCCGTCAAAGGCGGCCAACGGCTCGATCGCCTTGCGCTGCGCCGCTATTAGTCCGGTAGCGTCCGGTGCATCTGCGGCAGACCCGGCACTCGGCAGGAGCGAGAGAATGCACGCGGTGAAGACCAGAGAACGACGGCTGTGGTTCATGACATCAGCTCGGCTACGCATCGCTTCGCACCAGGGGAACCAGGAAGGTCTGGACGAAGGCCATCGTCAGGATGCCTGCCAGGACCGCCGCGCCACCAAGCAGCCACGACGCGGACTTTAAAGCTACCAAGCCGCCAAGAAACGCCGGGATCGCGGCAAAGACAGCCAGCGAATGCGTCGTGACAGGCTTGCCGCACGACTGGCAATTTATGGTGCGCCCGGGCCCGAGGCCTGACTTGCGCATCAGGGTCATCGCGGGGCGACTGCAGTAGGGGCATTTAACCATTAGAAATGCGCGACCTCGTTAATATTCAATAGCATGACGCTAACCGTTTACCGAGGTGACCTCCTCCGTGGCGAAACCCGCTGGAAGAACGACCTCGAGCATTTCGATATCGTCGCTGTGGCCGAGTTCGCGATGACGAATCTCGGGTGGCTGGTGCACGCAGGAACCGGCCTCGAGGCGAACCGTTCCCTGTCCTTCGTATTCGAACTCGATCCAGCCCTTCAGCACGTAGACGAGCTGGAACTGCGTTCGATGCAGGTGGGGCTGGCTCGAGAACTCACGACCTGCAGCTGCACGGATGACATGGGCGACAACGCGCCCCTCGGTCGCATCCTTGATCCCGAGATCGCGATACTCGAAGAACGAGCGAAGGCCTCGCTCGAACCGGGCATCCTTCGCGTGCGAGGCAACGAAGCCTTTGGTAGTCATGCGCATTCCTGCTCAATCGAAAGGTTTTGCAGCGCGGAACTCGGCGTGGTCCGACGCACCCCGATCCGATACGGCTTGGTCGCCTTCTGCGCTCGCGCGACGGTAGGCGCAATCCACAGCGCGCCTGCGGCGAGCAAAATCTGTCTGCGTCGAGGCTGATTCAAGTGTTCACTTCCGGATTGAGCGAAGGGTGAGGCGATGTCACCGCCGTTCCATTGCCAGGCGCACGCCGAGACCGACGAGAATGGCGCCGGAACATCGGTAAACCCAGGTGAGCACGCTGGGGCGAGTGCGGAGCCAGGCTGAAAGTGCGCCGGAGAAAAGGCCGACCGGTGCCTTCACCAGAAACGTCAACAAGGCGAACGCAAGGCCGAGAACAAACACCGTGAGTGTCGGATGCTGCGCCGTCGGCGAGACAAATTGCGGCAGGAAGGCGAAGTAGAAAATCGCAACTTTTGGATTGGACAGGTTTGAGAACGCGCCGTCGAGAAAAAGCTTGCCCAAAGGACGTCGAGCTGCCGACTCGATCGCGAGACCGCCGTGTCGGGTGCGCAACAAGCCGATGCCAAGGTAGATCAAGTAGGCCGCGCCGACGAATTTCAACGCGAGAAACAGCCACTCGGACGTGCGCAGGATCGCCCCGAGCCCGAGCGTTGCCAATAAGGTGTGGCCTACCAGGCCGACGCTCACACCGGCAGCGGTGACCACGCCGGCTGCGGCACCCTGGGCAATGGAACGGGACATGACGAGAATCATGTCCTGGCCCGGTGTGGCAATGAGCGCCAACGACGCAATGGTGAACAGGAGCCAGGATGCCTCGATCATGCACAGTCCCAACGTTGGCTATCGAAAGAGTTTATCGCTTTTAGCTCTGAGTAGGCCGTTTGCCAAGGGCATCGCTCGTGAGCCCTAGGCGCACCAGCCAACCGGCGACTCCAGGGTCAGCCCACAAGAACCGTGGAGGAGCGCCCGGATGTGCAGGAGTTTGGGCGCGACGGAGTCAGGCATCGTCGACTCGCCGGAGACGATGGCGAAGGTGCAGTGTCAGCAGGCATAGCGTGACTGCCAGCAAGAGCGCGGCGCAAGCAACCTCGGAAAGGATCGTGAGATTTGCGACGAACGGGTGCAGCGCCACGGGTGCAACCGCATAGTGGCCGAGACCATCGAAGCCAAGTGCGGCGTAAGTCGCCACGAGCAGCAGACCCGCAGCAACGAATTTCCTTCGCATGAACAAGATGCCGAGCGCGCCGACGGAAGTTATTGCGGCCCATGCGACGTAGACTTTCGCGCGGGTAAGCGAGGCAGGGAGATTCGGGTACTCGCATATGAATTCCGCGTTGTGGCTGAAGTGCCCGAGGCTGGTCAGGAAGTACGCGACCATCAGCACAACGAATAGCCTGGGGAAACTTATGACCTGGCGAATTGATTGCATGTGTGCGCGAGCTACCGTGCCGAGAGTGGCGTCAGTCCGGCCTTGGAGATCGCCGGCGCCGCGTCAGGCGACCCCAGAAAGCGGAGCAGCGCATTCGCTCCGTCCGCTTGACTGGTCGAGCTCGTGAGGGCGCCAGCGAAGGAAAACCCCGGTTGGAGCTCGACCGGAATGGTGCCGACGAAGCTGACACCCGGCACGTGTATCAGCTCGCTGACCTGCTGAAAGCCGATTTCCGCCTCACCGCGCGCGACGACCGCGGCGACGGGCTCGCCTGATGGCGGTCCGCGCACTTTCCGACTCTTGCCCGCGACTTGATCCGCGACCCCAAGCTTCGAAAACAGCGTGGTCGACAGGTAGGTGCCGCTGCCGCTGTCCGAGTACGCGATGGACTTCGCCGCAAGCAGTGTGCTGCGGAATGCCTCGACGCTGCCGATGTCCGGCTTCGCCGCCCCGGCGCGCACCACCATGCCGATCATCGAGCGGGCGAATTCGACCTTGGTGTCGGCGCGCACCAATCCCCGACTGGCAAGTCCGTCGACGGCTGCCCCATCCATGATCACGACATCCGCGGGCTCGCCGCGCGCCAGGCGTGTGGGGATCGCCTCCGGAGAATCGCCCATCGACGGGCCGCGCGTTGTGACCAGGCGGTGGCCACTCGCGCGCTCGAAAGCCGGGGCCAGCTCGGAATAGGCGCCATAAAAGCCGGCCGAGATCATCACGTGCACGTCGGCCGCCGATACTGCTCCGGCCATCAGTAATGCCGCCGCGACAACGACAAGCCTGGACAGCCATCGAGCAAGCGACCACGGTTTCATCGGCTTCATTTTAATCATTGTTCAATCGGTTGTAATCGCACCAAACGGGCTCTTGCCGCGAACAGGAGCGCGCGAGAATACAGCTTGTGAAAGCCAAGCAGCAAGCGAAAGCCGAGTCCAGGCTTTCGCGGTCCGGACCTGGTGCTCACGGCTGGGACGACTGCGGAGCCAAAGTACAGGCGTGTGTCTTCGGAGGCGTTGTCCCCGATTGGAGTCACCATCAGCCATGACCGCGTGCGGCTTTGGTAGTCGGACATGAGCAACTGATTCGTACTTCTTGCCTCTACATTCCACGCGGCAAACGCGCCAAGTGTCCCGGCGGCAAGCTGGCTGGCCTCGAGATCGGTGGAAGGCTTGGCAACGAGCCATGCGAGTAGCAGTCGCTCAATCTTGAAAAGCGATGTTGTGTAGAAGGCCTCGACATACTCGGCATGCGAAACGCGCCGCGCTATTTGTGTCACGTAGCAATCCGCGTAGGCGCCCCCGTGCTCATACTTCCTCAGGAGAGCTCCAAGTGGGAGTTCACATTTTCGAATGGAGGGCATGGTGGCGGGCGTACGCGTCACTTTCCGATGCGCGACGCGTTAGTCGCTGCGTTCCCTGACGCTGGATGGAAGCACCATGAAGTCGCTCGTTTGAGAAAGCGACTTCATCGCGTTATGTAAGGGCGCCGGTGGTGCGACAAGTTTTCGCGCCGTCAGATCCAGCCACCCACCCGCACTCGTGACCCTGGCGCACAGCGTCCCATCCAGGCGGAGGATCTCGTTTCGCAAAAGAAAGCGGCTGCCGTCTTCAGAATGGCCCGCGATGGCAAGTGTCACCGTGATTTCCTGCAACAGGCCGACCTCCTTCCGATATTCCAGCTCATCCTTCATGACCACCGGGCCAAGCCTGAGGCGCGAGAACTCCCCAGCCGGAAAGCCATTATCCGAAAAGAACATCATGCGCACGTCGGCGGATTTGTCGAGGAAGGCCGTGTTCTTCATATGGCCGTTGAAGTCCATGTCGGCCCAGCTGGCGAATAGTGTCTTTGAATACAACCGGCGCTCCCTCGAGGATGGTCGCTATTATCGTTGAATCAATATCAAGTCGCACGCGTTGACGACTATGTGCGGCCATCGGGTTCGTTTTAGCCTTTCCCGCCTATCGCAGTCCGTCTGGCCTTGCTAAGTGAGGCATACGCTCTTCCATAGGAACATTCGACCAGCTCCATCAGATAGGAGGCGGGAAAGCCGGACACGTTGACGATGGTGATCCAATGAAAACGTCCTCGGTATCGGGCAGGCTTCACTCCCGGAACATCGGTGAGTTCGACAAAGCGATCGGGTGCGACTCGGGTGCTGAATCGCCACCGTTCCGGGTGACTGGTCTTGAAATAGGCGAATTTCTTGCCACCGACTGAATAGACGAGAAAATTGTAGGGCTCGTCGTACAAGGTTTCTGTGGTGCCGGGAAATTGCCGACAAAATTTCTTCAGTTGCCGGACGTTCATGCGCGCACCGATCGGCGCCTGGCGTAGCAGGTCAAACTACGCGACAGCGCGCGACGTGCAACTGCATGTGCGAAACGCTGGAGGCTTTCATGTCACGCGGAACACGCCTCTGACCAGCCGGATCTGTCCCTCCTGAAGACTGCGCCGCGCATTCCCCGCCTTTTGCGCGAGGTTGTCGACGTATACCCCCAGCGTCAGTGGATTCGGTGCTGCGGCTGCGGTGGTCGAACTCAGGTGAGCGTCGCTCGTATCCTCGAAGACCTCAGCGACAAATCCTGTTTTGCCGAGGGCCGAGCGAATTTCTTCGGCAGAGACCAGGAAGCTGTCGGCTGGATCGGTGGCCCACGGCAGAGGGAAATAGGACGTAGTCGAATTGCCGGCGGCCATCTCCTGAAAGGCGTACCGCCCTCCAGGCTTGAGCACCCGACAGATCTCACCGTAGAGCTTTTGCTTGTCCGCGATGTTCATGCCGACATTTTGCATCCAGACGACATCGAATGAATTATCGGGAAAAGGCAGATCGAGAGCACTGCCCTTGTGCACTTTGATGCGGTCGTCCAGGCCCGTCAGCCGATTCAGCAACACCGCGCCGGCGCAGAAATCGGGCGACAATTCGATGCAGTCGACGTGACAGCCGAGTGTGGAAGCGAGCAGTCGTGCGGGACCGGCCAGCCCAGCGCCAATATCGAGAACGCGGTCCTCGGCGCGAATCTTCGCGAGCCCCAGCAATTCGTGCGATGCCCGAAGGCCGCCCGTGTGGAAATGGTCAAGCGCTCCCAGCGCCTCGGGCGAAAGACGTTGTTCGGGATTCAATCCGGCCGCGCGGATCGCAACCAGGATTCGCGCCTCGATGCCGCCGGCGGAATAGTGTGCTTCAAGTCCGCTCATCGCCAACCCTTCCTGGCACCGAGAACGCAATCGCATTTCTAGACGACCTTGAGTCCGAAAACCATACCACAGTGTTGCGGGCCCGCACACAGCCCGCAGGCGAGCCGGTCGATAGCTCCGCCTGTGCGACAGGGGCAGGAAATATTCAGGCGCCAGGCTTGACCTGCACGCTCCGGAGCCACTCGAGGGCGTCTTTCTCTGAAGTGTAAACATCGAATGTCTGTCCAAAGTCCCGAGCGACGGTTATTGCAAACTTTTGAGGATGAATGTATTCGGCGTGGATAACGAGCGCCACAACGACCATGCCGCGCGCTTCCTGAGCCCACGCTTCGGCCATCAGGAAGCGATCGACGAGCGTCGGGACGCCGACTCCTACGAGACCCGTGGCGTCGACGAGTAGTTTGGCAATACTCCGATCGCGACAATGAGCGATTGCGCGATTGATGAGCTGCACCGCGTCGACCAGGGAGCATTCTCCGCGGGGGCGGAATTGGCAGATTCCGTCAATGACGTCCAGTTGCTCAAGCATCGATTGCTCTTCGGATGCGCCAATGGTGCGTCATGTCCTGACCCACACGTAGCCAACGAGCAGGAGAAAAAGGACCGCGGGCGCACATAGAAATGCGGTCATGAAATAGAGCGCCCACGGTGAATCGATGCGCACGACACTCGGTCGCTTCGGGTCGAAGATGACCGCGATTGTCCCATCGTCGGCCTCGAACTTGTCGGCAACAGAGCCGCCGAATGCATCGGCGAGCGGCACGCGCCGCTTGCGAGCGCCGTGATCCGGGAGCTCAACGACGTAGCGCAAAGTGGGCGAAGTCTGGGTGCTCGTGTCGGGATTGCTGACGCTGGCGTCCAGGCGTTCGACGATCTTTGCGCGGACGCGCACCGCCTTCCGCACGAAGAGGTAGGTTCGGATCCCTCGGATGACTCCGATGAGGAACAGCAATCCAAGGACCAATGCCAAGGTATTCATGGCACTTGATCGCCGCGTGACGAATCAGCCTGATCGCTCAAGTTGGCTGCGGACCGTCATAACCTTCGATGATGACCAGGTCGATGGTTGACACCGGCTGGCGCAGCTTGATTGCCGCCTGGTATTCGGGCGACTTCCAACACTCCAAGGCAGATTCATAGCTGGGGAACTCGATGACGGCGTTGCGAGAGCGGCTCGTGCCTTCCGGGTTTTCGAGCCGGCCTGCACGAACGAGAAAGCGCGCTCCATACTTCTTGAATGGCCCGGCGTTAGCGGCAATGTACAGCTTGTACCGCTCCTGGTCGGTGATATCGACGCGCACGATCCAGTAGCCCTTTGCCATAGGTCTCTCCGCTTATGGTTGAATGTGCAATGGCTTGCCGTCCTGGTGCGGGTCATTGCGTCGTTCCGCATACCAGAGCTCCAGGCCCTGCCGCTGCTTGATGGCCTGGGGTCCCCGGAGCGCAAGGCGCGCCAGGACCGTCAGCATTTCGAGCACGGAATGCGTGCGCAGTTTGCGCCCGGAAGTTGTCACCGCCTGCCGCAAGACCACGAATTGGCCATGGCGTTTGAGTGCTTGGCTCATGACCAGCTCCTCGGCGCCGTAGAACGCCTCGTCGAATCCGCCCACTGCCACGAACGCGTCGCGAGTGCAGAACAGGAAGCAACCAGTCGCCACGCGAGCTGCCCGAAACAGCCACACAAATGTCGGCGTAAGCAGCCGCGCAAACAGTGGCACAACTCCATCGAACTCGAGCGCGGCACCGCCACCAGCCGCGCCGCCGCGCATCGCGTCGACCGCGGCATGAACGACCGCCTCGTTCACGATTGTGTCGGCATCCACAAAGATAAAGAGTTCGCCATTTGCGCTCCGAGCACCGGAATTGCGGGTCGCTGCAATTTGGCGGTGAGCAACGCTGACAAGTACGGCGTCGTGGCTCTGGGCGACCATCGCGGTTCGATCCGTCGATGCATCGTCGACCACCACCACCTCGTACGGCTCGCCCATGGCCCGACCGGCCACGTGCAAGGCGTCAAGGCTTGCTCCGAGCAAACGCTCTTCGTTGTATGCCGGCACAATGAACGAGATCATTGTCAGATGACAAAGGGGACCAGCGCCGCGACGCGCTGGGAGTAGGCCTGATACTCGCCTGCGAACTGCTGCCGCATCCAGTGCTCTTCGACCCGTAGCTTGTGCAACAGGGCGCCTGCCGCCAGCGCGAAGGCGAGAACACTTCGCCAATCGCCAAGTGCAATAGTGGAGCCGAGAAATGCAAGCAAAAGCCCCGTGTAGATAGGGTGACGAACCATAGCGTAGGGGCCACTCGTGACGAGTTCATGTCCTTTCTTGATCGTGACCGTGCCGCTCCAGTTCCTGCCGAGATGCACGCGCGCCCAAACGGTAAAAAGCAAGCCGCCGGCGGTAAGTAACGCCCCCATCCAAAACGGCCAGTCCGCCAATGGCAGAAAACGTTCGCCAAGAAAGCCAATGCGCACCTTTGGTACGGAGAAAAGATACACGGCGATAGCGAGAGGAACAATATGGGATAGCCGCGATGACAAGGACTCGCGCCGGACATTGACCTTGACGTCGCGCGAGGCGGCCAGCCAGTAAATCATCCAACTCAACCACAGCGCAGGGAACGCGTAGCGATAAACGAGCGGCATGGTCAATTCGAGCGGGGTTGATGAGTTGAGCCAGTCGGCAGCCAGAAGGACGGCGCGAAGCGCCGGCTGGAGGTTTCCGGGTTGTGCGTGCGCTCAGATGTCATTTGCTCTTGGCCCGGATGGCAGCCACTGCCTTGTGTGCTAGCGCAGCAATCATTGCGACGTCTGTTGGAGAGTGAAACTCGAGCTCGAGCCATTCGGACTTTCCCGTGCGAAAGTGCGCGCGCGGATCACCATGGAGCGTGGACTGAATCGAGCGCGGCAGACGCAAGTCGATGCGCGACGCCGAGTGCATATGCGCGAATTCACGACCCGCTACCTGCCAAGCGGGATTGCTGCCGGAGGCGAAACGTGACTTCCCAAGCTCGACACCAGGGATTGAGGACAATGCGATACTGAGCTCATTCGTGACATCCATGACGCGCCGCACATTTCAAAATGACGTCACGCCAAGTGCTCGATTTCCGCAGGCATGTGAACCCAGGAGTGCATGCGGTCCTCGTACACGGAAAAGACGGGCGAGGGGAAGCCTGGGTCGGCGAAGGCGCCGACTGGGACCGCGATACTGTCGTCCCGGCCTTCAATCTGGTAGTGCACGGTTGATCCGCATAATGGGCAGAAGTTGAATGTGATTTTGTTTCCTTCGTCGCCAACGCGAATGAAAGTGCGCGACTCTCCGGAAATGGAAACCGCCTCGCGGCGAAACCGTGCCTGAGCACCGAAGACGCTGCCTGTGCGGCGCTGACAGGCCAAACAGTGGCAGACCGAGACACGAACGGGGTCTTCCGTCGTGGTCAAAGTTAGCTGGCCACAGCTACAGGAGGCAGACCGCATGTGCGTGGTGATGGTCGGATGGCAATCGCCGTCAATCCTGTCTTGATTTTAGTCTACGCTCGAATTCTTCGGAAGAGTCGAAAGAGCATACCGAGTTCTGCGACCAGACCAGAAGATCAACAGCACAGACGCGACCATGACGATCATCGCGAGTACGAGCTGCAGCTCGGGACGATTGACCACAATCAGCCCAAGCGCGACACCTAGCTCCTGGAACAGCCAGGCTGCTACCGGAGAAAATGCCATCATCGCCATGAAGTTCTCGGTGGTGATCTTTACCACGGAGGAGAAATTGAGATAGGCCATGAGCGTAAGGATCGCACCGCCGGCCAGGGATCCGAGGAGGATGGTCGGCACGTGAAGCAACTGCGCCGCAGTGGGAACAAAACGAAACTGGGGAATGAACCCGGTGGCTGTAGATGTGGCCGCGAGTGTCGTCAGAACGAGGCTGATGAGCGACGTGACCAGCACGACGATGCCGGTGAAGCGCAACTTCGCGCCGACTGAACGCGCAGCTCTATTCCACGGATGGAATTCGCTGCCAAAGCCGCGCACGACCATGAATACGCTTGCGAGTACGCCCGCCGTGGCCATCGGCCAGCGAATGCCCGCTGCCGTGACACCGATGACGAATCCGGTTGCGGCGACGATGGCGATGCCGCCGGCGATGGCGAGTGCGCGCGGACGACGGCCAAGCAGCGCCCAACCGGTCAACATGGCGAGCGGGATTCCAATGCGCAAGACCAGGTTGCCATGAGCCGGCGGCACATAGGCGAGCGTCATGAAGTAGAAAACTTCAATCAGGATGATGGCGATGCCGACGAGCCAGCTCATCGGGTGCAGCGCGATCGCAAGCGCGTCCGGACCCAGGCCGGTGATCGCAAGCGTGACGACCGCCGACGTAAGCATCGCGTAAAGGATGAACGCGATGGGGTGCGCGCCAAGGGTATGGCCGACCGCATAGGTAAGGCTCAATGCACCGATGGCAATGACGTAGGCGACCGCTTCGATCCAGCCGCTCGCCGCGTAGCTGGGCGCGCCAAGGCCGCCGACGGTCGTCCGGTTGAGCGAAGGGTTAGCCCGCATTGATCACTCAGCGCAGCCTCTTGCCGGCGGCGCAAGCCGTTATGAGAGTTACGAGTCGGGACGCTGTCGTTTCAACTAACGATGGGACTTGAACCTTCGATTCGAACCAGTTTGGTACGGCCGGACGCACCGCTTTTGAGAGAGACGGCCGACTTGCGGCAACCGAAATGCTTGGCAACCAGCCTGAGCAATTCGTCGTTCGCTTTGCCGTCAACGGGCGGAGACTTGAGTTGGGCAAGCCAGACGCCGTCCTCGGCTTGCACCAGCAAGCTCACGCGCGAATTCGGCTTGACCTTGACCGAGATGACCGTGGCTTGCACCGTTGATCACGAGGGTTGGGGAAGTCCAATTGTGCCGGATGCTGGACTTCACCTTCGATTTTCGCCCGGCAACCATCGGGCGGCTGCATCGGCACTGTCGTCGGGCCGTGTATTGAATGCTATCGCCGCACGCGGTGCTGCCTTGTGAACCGCGTTGAGGACAGCTTCGAACAATACCAGGAGCCGGGGCGGCAGGCGGACGCCGCCTCCGATGACAACACAATCGTAGCTCTTGGCCGCCAAAAGGCGCTCGACGGTCGGCCCAGCGGTCTCATCCGGCCGAATGTAGCCGACATCGGCCTCCCATCCGCGTTCAGCGAACTGCTTCAGCGCAACCGCAATGCCAGCCCGAACTTTCTCAACGGTCATACCTGGCGGCAAGGCAGGGTCGGAAAAATCCACAGTCTCAGGTTCGTAGCCGAGCAGCAGAATTCTTGTCATGAGCCCTCCCAGTTTTGCGTCAAATTGTGGCCAGGGAACCCGTGCCGTGATGCGTTATACACCTTCGAGAGTGAACAACATATCGAGATCGCTCGTGCACGCTTTGCGCAGGGCGATCAAAGGCTGGTACTCGGGCGACGTGTACCACGCGTTGAGCGACTTCATGTCGGGGAATTCAATGATTACAACTCGCTCTGGCTTCCAGTGGCCGCCCTCGGGCAACAGGTGGCTGCCGCCTTTCGTCAGGTAGCGGCCGCCGTGCTTGGCGATCATCGGGCTAACCTTGATTCGATACTCTTCGAATTTCGACGGGTTGGTGATGATGTGTTCGACAATCAGATAGGCTGGCATCAGAGTCATCCTCCCACTCAGGGCTTCGGTTTCTTCGACGGTTTCGACTTGCCAGCGCCGTTGAAGGCGACGGCGTGGCGAACGAGCGCCTTGAAGGCGGACTCGTCAATCTCTTCTCCCTCGCGAATGTCGATCGCGCGGCGTACGTTTCCATCGAGGCTCGAGTTGAACAGACGCGCCGGATCCTTCAATGACGCTCCCTTGGCGAAGGTAAGCTTTACGATGCTCTTGTAGGATTCGCCAGTGCAGATGATGCCGTCGTGCGACCAGATTGGAGTACCCATCCATTTCCACTCCTCGACGACGTCCGGATCTGCTTCCTTGATGAGTTTGCGCATCCTGCCGAGGGTTTTGCCGCGCCAGTCTCCAAGCTCGGCGATTCTGTTCGAGATGAGCTCCGACGCCGACTGGCCAGGGCTCACGTCTGATTTTTTCATATGCTCATCCTAGTTGTGCCGGTGGGCGCCCGCGCGGAGCGACGGGCCAGGCGGCGCACCATTCGATTGTGGCTTAGTCGATGGCTTCAATAATGCGCAAGTCCCGATCCACCCCATGGCCCAATGCGCGGAGTGCTTCCTGGTACTCGGGACTGTCGTGTGCGGCGACCGCTTGTTCGACGCTGTCGAATTCTATTAGAACGGTGCGCAGGCTGAGACCGGCGTCATACACTTGCGCCGGGTTCCCTCGCGCAAGTATCCGCGCGCCGGCCTTCTGCAGCGCGGGGCCGGCGAGCTTCGCGTAAGCGGCGAGAGCTTCGGGGTTGTGAACAGAGCGATACGCGGCAATCCAGTACGCTTTAGGCATGTGGAGTATGAACCTTGTGGTTGAAGGAGACTGCGCTTGCTGGGATAGCGTCAGACATTGAGCTGTGCGTAATATGGCGGCGTTTTTTTGCTTGCCTGTGCTGAACCGAACGCGACTGTCTTCGACTCAGCCCGGGGTCATGCCTTTGGCCTTTAACACCGCGGTGGCGGCGGGGGTTTTCAGGTAAACGATGAATGCCTTGGCGGCCTCGGCTTCCTTGGCGTTAGCGGCCACGGCGCCCGCAAAGACGACTTCCTGCTGCACTTCGGCGGGCAACGGACCGACCAGATCCAGTCCGGGGGCCGTTAGCACGTTGACGAGAAACACGCCAAGCTCAACCTCGCCGTTGGCGAGCACCTGAACAAGCTGCGCGGGTGCCGCTTGCGGCCTTGTCCTGACTTTCATCGCTTCGCCGATTCCAAGAATATCGTATACGCGCAACACTTGAGTGCCGGCAGCACTGGCCGGTATGGTGGCAACGGATTGCGCTTTGAGCAGCGCCTGCTTCAGCGCATCGGGTGTGCCGATGTCGGGCTTTGGGGAACCCGCGCGAACTGCGACACCAAGACCTACGCGAGCAACGTCGATAGCCGGCCCGGGCGCAAACTGCGTTTGGGCAGCAGCATCCTTGAACACATCCCGCGGGACGACGCCGAGGTCGAACGGGCCGCCGGTCGTGGCCAGCTTGATCAGTTCGGGCGTGGTACCGAAGCGGAATACAAGCTTGTGGCCGGACGCTGCCTCAAAGTTAGTGGCGATTTCTTTCAATGAGGCTGTCATGGCGCCCCCCGCCAAGACCTGCAGTTCAGCAGACTGCACGTTGACGATTGGCGCTAGAACAAGAGCCAGGCCGAGGATCATTGCGCCTGCACGGAGCGGATGCGTCTTCATAGAGGAATGCGGATTCATCGTGACTTCCTTCTGAATACAAGTCAACCGGGATTGCCGGGTGGGCGATAACCTGCCGACAAGCGTCAGGTCGAGCGACGGGTGAAGTTTTCTCGCCACTTACGTTCACTCGATCACCCGGTCCGCGCGCAGCAGCAACGATTGCGGGATAGGGAGACCCAGCGCTTCTGATGCCCAATGGACTCAAGGCTTCGACTCCATCAACGCATTGCGCACGTCGGTCATGGCGTCTTGAGGCACGATGATCCAGCCATCGCCGGGGCGGTCAAGGTCGACGATCAGAACGATAACCAGGGAGAATACGATGCCAACGCCTAGCATGACGGGGCTTCGGGTCGTCCCGGCAACGCCGCAGTGGTAGCCCATTGCCCCGAGCGAGAGCGCCGCAATGAGATAGAGCACGGCCCAGACGGCGCCGGGAATGCGACTCCTGGTTACCTCCACGCGCTCCGCGTTCAGGCGCACCACGTCGTTCGCACCACCGACGATGAGCGAGACGACCTGCGGGCTCGGATTCTTCTCCCAAACGGCTATGGCCTGCGCCGACAGTCGATCGAGCAATTCTTTGGACGAGGCCGCGCGGGAATTGTCCGACCCGGTCCAGACCAAGCGGTCCTCGACATAGTCCCGGAGAATCTTGCGGACTTCTGTGCGCTGCGGGTCTGCGATCAGCGCCGTCCGGGTGTACATGGTCCGGATCGCGCTGGCCTCGTCGAATAGCGCCACTCTCCGGGCATGGTAGTGATCCGAAGCCTTGGCGAAGGTGAACGCGAGCAGAAGCGCGAGCAAGCCGAGCGTGGTCCCGACCATCGCACCGACAGCCGCCTCCTTCTCATGCTCGCGCTCCTTCGCACTGCGCTCCCGTCTGTACCTTGCCCAACTGTAACCGCCTTCGACCGCCAGCAGGACCACCAGCAGCGTGCCGATGAAGATCGCCCAGAATGGGGCAGAGGCGAACATTGGCCAACCTTGCACTTCAGCCCTCCCAAAAGGTGCTCGCCGCCTTGGCGCCTGCGTCTTTGCCGAAGTCGTCCGGTTTGAGCGAGAACTTAGGCACCCCCGTCGGCGATGCGAACATCGGCGATCCAGTTGCGCCTTCTGCGCGCAAGACGGGATTCAGTGTCTTCCCCTTCAAAGCTGGCAGCGGCTCGACGCAGCCGCGACTGGTCGACATTTTCGAACACGTTGACGTTGACAACGGCGTAGAGGTGATTGGCGATTTCGCTTGTAACTATCGGCACGGCGCCGCAGCGCGAGCAGACGTGAAACGTCGCAGTCCGAGACCCGAATGCGTATTTTGAAACGAGCGAGGCATCACGAATGCCGACCGACAGCTTTGCGTTTGGATCTGATGTCCAGACGCCGCCGTGCTTGACGCAGAACGAACAATCGCATGCGCGTGCCGAAATCTCTGCCGGCTCTCCTTCCCATTCGAGCTCGAATGCGATGTTACCGCAATGACATTTGCCATGGATGAGCATACGGATCTCCGGCGGATGCTGGGCGCCTAACGATACAACCTGACCGGCGACCCGAAGGACGACGCGCGAGCGCCGTCGAATGGCGTTCTGTCGATCGACGGGTCAGGCACCAATGTGCGCGCCGACGAGACCGAACAAGTTACCAAAGGGATCGGCAAACTGGCAAATGCCTTGCCCGGATTCGATCTTCAACGGCCCGCGATACAGCGAAGCCCCAGCCCTCGAGAAATGGCTCATGCCTTCGGCAAGCGACGCGACACGCCAATATGCGACCTGGCCTGCGCGGCCTGCGGGAACTTTTGCGTCGGAGAGATGAAAGCAGAGCTTGGCGCTTCCGACGCAGATCATGGCAAAGTTTTCATCGAGAACCGACACCGGCAGCTGTAGCACCGACGAATACCACTCGGCCGCCGCACGAACGGACGGAACGAACATGAGGACATGGTCCAGTGCCAGGAGCAATTGCTGGCGCCTAACGTTTGCGATAAACGGCGGCCGGTGGGAGCGGCAGGCTAGCCATCCGGTCAATTGAAGGCTTAGGCGCTTCCATCAACGGTCATTGCGCGAGAGCGACTAGCTCAGAATAACTCGTTAGCTCCAGGTCAATCCGGGGCCGACGCATGGTTTGCTACTCCTTGCTCGCCAGCCCCAGCCGCTCGACCGTCTTCTTCTCCGCCTCGATCGACTCGAGCGCGATCCGCGAATAGTCGGCGGTGTTCCGATACCAGAGCACCTGGTCGAGCTTGTCGAGTATTTTCTGATGCTCGGGATCGTCGAGCGCTTTCTTGAATGCGTCGTGGAGGATGGCGACAATCTTCGGGTCCATGCCCTTCGGTCCGGCCAGGCCGAACGGAGAGGGGTAGACCAAGTCGATGCCCAGTTCCTTCGCAGTCGGCACCGTCGGCCAACGCTTGGTCCGCTGTTCCCCGAATGTGGCCAGCAGCCGCGCCTTGCCGGCGTCGACTTGCGGGCCCCATCCGGACGAATCCGAGACCGCGTCGATGTGGCCGCCCAGGAACGAATTCATGGCCTCCGCGTTGCCCTTGAACGGCACATGCTGAAAGCTGGCGCCGGTCTTTTGTTCCATGTCTTCGATCACCAGATGGGGCGAGGTCCCCGTGCCGGGCGTGCCGTAGGTGATCTTGCCGGGAGTCGCCTTGCCCGCAGCGATGAACTCCTGCAATGTCATCCACGGCGTCTCAGGTCGCACGACGATGCCGAAGGTGTAGCCTGAGAGCCCGATCACGTACGTGAAGTCTTTGGTCGGATCAAAGCCGGTCTTACGCATGTGCGGAAAGCGGAACACGGTGATGGGGATCTGCGAGAGCGTATAGCCGTCGGGCTTGGTGGTCGTTGCCAGCGCCTGCGCGCCGAGCGTGCCGCCGGCGCCGGGCTTGTTGTCGACGACGACGGACTGGCCCAGATACTTCGAGGCGATCTGCGCGAGTGCGCGCATGTACTGGTCTGTCGCGCCGCCGGCGGGCCACGGGCAGATGAGGGTGACCGGCTTGTTCGGAAAATCCTGCGCGGCCGCGGGCAGCGCTGCTGCCACGGCGAACGCGGCGCAGAGCGATGCGAGGGCGAATCGTCGAATCGGGTTCATGATCAGGCTCTCCACAGTTTGCCCCGCCTCGTGCCACGCGGATCAGAGTTCGCGACCCAGCTTGCGATCAAGCGAGTAGGGCCCGCCACCGCGCAGCGCTATTGCGAGCATGATCATGCCCCACATGAGCGGGTACTCGTAGCCGGGTCCTGTCCAGCCGAACTTGGGAAAGTATTGATAGGCGATGACTGACATCTCGATGGCAATCGCCGTCGCGAAGAAGCGCGTGAACAGGCCCAGGGCGACGCATAGACCGCCTACCGTTTCGAGCAGAATGAGTATTACGGCGAGCGGCTCAGCCGGCTCGATGCCGCGCTTCGCGAGGGCGTTGGCGGCGGTCGGGCCGATGCCAGCCATAACCTTGGGCCAGCCGTGCGGAATGATCATCAGCCCTGCGGTAAGGCGCACCAGCGCCCAAGACATCGGCTCGGCCCAGTCGTAGAACGGCCTAAGGCCTGGAATTAGCAGTTTCGTTTGGCTCTGCGCCATTGCTCCTCCTCACACTTCGTTATCGTTGTTTTTCGCTGCGGCAACCGGCCCCGCTCCCCGGTCCAATCCGAGAGCGGTAAGTTACTCCATTTTCCGCGAGCTGGTCAGGCCGTTGCGGCGAGCTTTGCATAAATGCATGTGTGACGAAGCGTCCCGTCTGGCGCCCTGCGCTCGTTACGGAGTATTCCTTCAAGGACGAAGCCGCAGCGGTCGGCTACGCGGCGCGAAGCCAAGTTCGCTTCATCGGTGACCAACTCGAGCCTCGCGACGGCGAGGCTCTGGAGCGCGAGTTCGGACAGCGCGTTGACGGCTTCCGTCGCAATGCCGGCGCGACACCTGGAGGTTCGGCACCAGTAGCCGACTTCAGATTTCGGCGTATTCCAGTCCGAACGATGAAGCCCAGTCCCGCCAACAACTTCCTGGGTTCTTTTGTCCCATAGCAGGTACGGCAAGTCCCTCCGGGCCAAAAAGTTCGATTCAGCCGTTCGGCAGTAGATCTCCGAGGATTCGACAGTTTGTTCGGCAGCGACCCACGGAAGCGATGCGAGAAACTTGCGAAGTTCGGGAACGGATTCCGACACAGCCGCGTGTAACGCCGCGCCATCGCCTGCTCGTGGGTGACGAAGGATGAGGCGATCCGTCTCTATCACCGGAGGGATATTCAGCAGAATTGGGTTCAACACGTGGGCGTCACTTGTCACGCCGCTGGCGGCGGCTGTTTCACCACTTGCGGCAACACTTCGTCGATGCAGGCCCAGCGGGGCGCCGACGACGTCCAGATCGTCATCGCAGGATTGGCGAGATTCGGATCGTCGAAAGTACCGACGCGGACGAAGATCAGATGAGGCCGCGCCTCTGCCTCGCTGAAGAGCGGCGTCCCGCAGGACGGGCAGAAGCGTCGGTGCATTTTGTTGCCGCTGTCCGCGACACTTGGATAGTCGCTGGGTTGGCCCGTGACCGTGAACGCTGCTGTACGGAAGCAGGCGTTGACCGTTCCGCTGCCGGCACCGAGATACTGGCACTCCCTGCACCAGCACACGCGCGTGACAACCGGGGGTGCTGAACTTTCCCAGCGAATTGCTCCACAGAGGCATCTACCCGTTATCGTCATGGCGTACTCCTGGCAACAAGGAACGGACGGGCGCCCAGGTTGAGCGAGGGGTTAGGCGGCAGGACGCGCTCAAGGGGCGAAGCCTTGGATCGACCAGGCCGTATATTCGAACAAGACAGGAATGCACGGCGCAAGAATGAGCAAACCGACTGCAGATGGTAGCGCGACACGCAGCGCAGACCTGGCTGGATGAAGGATGAGCACAATTGGCCACAGTAGCCAGACCCATGCGACCAAGGTCCACGCCCCGCCAGAGACTGGATATATGTCTGCGTAGAGCGCGCCTGCCCATAAGGCGAGCACGGCGAGCGCGTAGCCGACAGTAGCGATTGCCACAAACCAATAACTTTTGGTCAGTCGCGCTGCGGAATCCATTGGTCGATTCTTTCTTGGCCTGACGCCTAACGTTTGACATGAGCGGCTGGCCGCAGGCAAATCCGCTCAATGGAAGAGTCGGGCATCTGCTCAAAAATACAACCGCTCGTTGGGGCAATCGCCATTGTAGAGGCCTAGTAGATGCCCGGTAGAAAGCGACTGGTGTGATTGCAATAGTCGGAGTAAGTGGCCCCGAAAACCTTTGTCAGGAGTTTCTCTTCGGCTCGCGCTCGAAGGTCGCTTCCAACTAGCATGAGGAGAAAGGACGCCCAAAGGATTGCGGTAGGTATCCAAACAGCCGTACCGAGCGCAAGCAAATTTAGCCCCATGTAAATCGGGTGACGCATGAACCTGAATGGCCCACCGGTGGCCAACTGGTGACCTTCATCGAGCTTCGCACGAAAACGCCACGAGCTAAAGTACAGAAGAGCCCAACACATGAGCCAGGCGCCTAGCGCGATAATGATCGTTGCGACAACGCGCTGGCCGGCGAAGAAGCTAGGCACTTGGTTCGATAGGACAGCGGTTCCTACTCCAAAGTACATTGCGCCAAACGCAAGCATGTGAATGGCCAACAGCAGACGTGAGTAAGGTGCTGTTTGAGACTTGATGCCCTCGGGTTCGTCTTGCTCTGCGCGTACGGGACGTTTGGAGCGTCGAAGGAGCAATCGTGTGAGGCCAAACGAGCCCCAGAACAGTGCATGCACAGGGTAGATAAGAAGGTCGATGTTCATGGGCTTCGCTTGTGCCATTCGATGAAGCAAGCCGGTTAGGCCACTCAACTATACAATTTGCTCCACTGTACGCAGCCAGTGGCGAACAAGGCCACGGCAATAGTCGACTGAGTCCCGACGATCCACCAGAACCAAACAGGGTCCGTCGCGCGCTGAACAGTGCCGGTGCGCTAGTGATGCATGACTGTGTTTCCGGATATGACGAAGCTTAGCGCCAAGGCTGCAAGGAACTCGCCTGAGCAGGATAGAAACTGAAACGGCGCACGCACAGTGCGATCGGGATGCCGACCAGGAGCGCGTGTGAGACAAAGCCCTGGAGGAGGGCTTGCGGCGGATAAGTAAGGTGGAACGGAACCGCAGAAAGTGGCAGCACCACGAAGTTCATTGCCAAGTAGACAAGGACGCCGAAGATCGATCCGCATAGCAAATAGTGCTCCCGTACAAACACTGCTTGCCGGGCAGCGAAAAGGTAGATGCCGGCCGCGGTCACGGTGATACCAAGGTGAAGAGCCAAGCCAAGCGCTGCGGTCGGAATGCCGCCCTTGAACGCTTCAGCGCCCAGCAGTCCACTTGCCACTGACTTGAGGACACCGAGTGGAGACCCGCCGCCCAAGGCACTGAGAACGAACGCGTAGACGATATCCAGAATCCCGGCGGCCAAGCCACCGACAAGGGCGCCAAGAAGATACTGGGGCCGGGTATCCGATACCATATTCGCTGTAGCGCAGCGTTAGGCCGCGTTGCTGTCGGTCATGGTCTGCAAATTTCAGGTGCAGGCATGCAGCATTAGCTTCGTGCCGCTACTTTCGCGTGTACATGCCATCAAATGCGGTATTCCATTGCCCCTTGGCGTCGGTGGATTCCCATAATTGGCGAACGCTCCCATTGGCGTTGGGTGTCCAGGTGATTCGATGCTTGGTTACTTGCGCGTCAGTTCCGACCGTTTGCCCTTCGAGCACCATACTGCCGTTGCGAAGGCCACCTTCCAGCAGTAGCAAGGTGCCGGAAGTGTCGACCCAGGTCTGGTGCCATGTCTTGCGCCCGGCGTCGTAAATGTTCAAGCTTTCGCCGCTGTAGCCGCGCCCGGTGTCGTAGCGCTCATGAAGAATACAACCGTCGTACTCGCGCGCGATGCGATTGACCCCCGCGATCTTTCCATCGGACGTTCGGACCTGCCACTCACCGAGCCAGAAGTCGAATGCGCGATGCTCCGAAGCGTCGCAAGCCGCCGCCGCCAGTCCGGTCGTGCCGAACGAGAGCACAAGAGTGGCAAACACCAAAGTGCCGAGAGGTCTACGAGCGTTCATGGATGCACCTCTTCTCGTCGGCGTCGCGTTTCATGGCAGTTGCTTGCGCATGAAAACGCGAGGATAGCCATTGACTACTCGGTGATCGAAGGCAACATATCCTATGCGCGAGTAAAGTGCCTGGTTCTCCGTCATCTTCACGTTCGTCGACAAAAAGATCGAGCCAAGCCCGCGCCGTCGCGCCTCTGCCTCGGCAAATTCGAGAAGAAGGCGGCCAACTCCTGTTCCTTGCGATGAAGGGTCCACCGCGACATTGTCTATAAATAGGCCTTCGTTCGAGTCCACGAGGACCAATGCGCCCAAGATGCGTCGGTCATGCTCGACAACGTGGACTTGGTGGTCACGGATTACCATGGAGTAGTCCTCCAGCATTGGACCCGGTTGCTTCCCAATTCGTTGGATGTATCGGTGATATGCCGCGCAGACGCAGGCCGTGATTCCAGCGACGTCCTCCGGGTTGGCGGACCGTATCCTCATGGGCGAGGGTCAGGTCTCACATGGCGCCTACGAATCTGAAGCCTTTGGCAATTCCGTGGCCTGCGACCAAACGGCCAGCCAGACCGATTCCCTGAGTTCATACGTATCGGTGTGCCAGCACTCCACCAATCTTCCGGAGCACAACGTGATTCTGGCTTGATACCTGACAACTGCCATTTCGGCTGAAACTCTCACATCCATCGGTCCGTGGTCCCACGCGGCGTAAAACGGCTCGGCCTCGATAATTTCAAGATATTGTGTTCGACTGAAAGTTCGACCGGCGGGGGTGACCAGTTGGTATTCGGGAGCATGAAGGCGCTCGATTTCTTCTAGGTTGCGCTCGACAATGGCGGTTGTGCGGCGGACTTCAAGCGCGCGGAAGAATTCGGGGTTCATTGGCGGTAACAGGCGCGTCCTCGATGGAAGGGTCAGGCCTCGGGTTCGTGGCAAACCACTTCGATGTTGTGCCCGTCCGGACCAATGACGAAAGCGGCATAGTAGTTCGCGTGGTAGTGCGGGCGTAGACCAGGTGCACCATTGTCTTTGCCACCGGCCTCCAGAGCCGCGCGATAGAAAGCTTCGACTTGCTCGCGATTCTCGGCCGTGAACGCCAAGTGAAGATGCGCCGGCTTATCCTCGGTCTGGTACAGGCACAATGAAGCGTTGGCCTTTGAGCTGAGCTCGACACCGTACGTCGGCGGCCCCTCCGCGACAACCGCTACGCCGAGCGGTTGGAGTGCCTTGAGGAAGAACGCTTTGCTCGCCGCATAGTCGCTGGCTCCGAATTTGACGTGGTCAAACACGAGTTCTCCTGAAGTGCATGGGCAGCAACGCGGTCATCACGGGCGGCTCGCGATCCACTGCTTGGCGGCCTCCATTTCTGCAGCAGAGAAGTGCTTGATCTGAGCAGACACAAAGTGTGATGCCAAGTGCTCAGAGACGTTCCCTATTGCAGAGTCCGTTACGAGAGCGATCTTCTCGATGCGTCGATGATGGTCTCGAACAAAGCGAACATGAGCTGCTAAAGCGCCGAAACTCTCCCAGCCAGGAAATGCTGGCGCTTCGATGATGAGGCCGCGGAGTCCGCCGCTAGCCTCAATGTAGGGATCGACTTTCTCCGAGAGCATTGCAAAGTCGGCCTGCTCGAGGGCCGACTTGGGGTGTACATAGAGGATGGACTGCGCAGTGTCGAGGCTGGATTCAATCATGGTGCGACAAGCTCCCAGGCACGGATTAAGAGATTCTACGCCTCGACCTATTCGCGGCCGAGTTCATGGGCGGCCGAATGCCGTCCCGTGCGACGAGGGGTTGGGCCGCGGATCATGGGCGTACCTGCATCTTGCCCAACACGGTGAGATCTCCGTTTTCATTGGCTCGAGCAACGAGCAGATCTCCTTCATCAATCAACTCAAGGGTGAGCAGATCAATGTTTGGTCGGTGACTCACAAAGACTACTGGCGACGAACCGCGGTGGCTGGCGATCAGCGACTGAGCCTTACGCTCGAAGGCGCTTGTCCGCTCCCGATCGGCAGTTGCAATCTCACGCAAGGCGGCATCGGTTACAAGTGCTTCGCCAAATGCAATGCGCGCAGTGTCGCGGCAGCGGCACATCGGAGAGCTTACGACGAAAGGCTTGATGCCGTGCTCAGCAAACGCTTCGCCGATCTTCCGAGCGTGCGCTTTGCCCGCGACTGTCAACATCGATTCGCCCTTGCAGTTTCCGCTTTCGTCCCAAGTAAGCGGATTGCCGCCCGCGGACTGGGTGTGGCGCATCAACACAACAAGGCCTGCTTCGGTCTTGAGTGTCTGCCATAGCAAGTCATCCGCCGACACATGCTGAGCAAGCACGTTGAGTAGGAGTAGTGCCAGTCGCGGACCCATGCGATGCTCAGCATAAAGATACGATGCGAATCACAGATTCCCGATAGTCGCGGAAGCCCATTCGTTGATAAAGCCGCCGTGCGCTGGAATTGTCTCGTCTGACACGCAGAAACGGTATTTCATTGCGCTGCATCTGGCGTCGAATGAGCTTGATCATCAACCGACGCGCGAACCCCCGACCCTGGAAGTCAGGATGAGTGCATACGCCACTGATCTCGTGGAACGCGCCGGCACACAAGCGCTCGCCCGCCATGGCCACCAAGCGCTCGCCTTCAAAGTAGCCAAAGTACTCGCCCAGTTCGATGTTCCGAGGACCAAACGGACCCGGATGCGTCAGTGTCGCCAACTCAAGTGTTTGTGCCGCGTGCTCCTGACCGAGTTGGATCGCATCAGGGGCCTCGTCGTTGGCGGGGATCGTGGCCTCCCAGGGCATTATGAACATTGTTGATTCACTGTTCACCTGCCAGCCGGTGGGGACGCTCCCCGACCAACCGTCGCAGTAAAACTGTTCGTCGGGCCCGCAGTAGTCAGCCAAGGCGGCAAAGTTCGGACGCTTCACGCTCGCGAATCCAACAATTGGAGAGAAGCCTGGGGCATATCGGCGGGCCTCTTCGGTGCCAGTGGAAAATCTTGCATGGGGGCCAGACAGTGCATGCCAGGTGATGCGGTCGAGAAAGTGCTTCATGCCCGCATGGTACCTAACAGTCGCTGCTCGACGGCCTAACGAATCAGCTAACCGGCGACCGCCGGTCGCCCGTTCGATGCAGTGCGTGGTTAGGCGGCATCAAGCTCATTTGGCTCGCAGCGATCCAACGTGTCGATAAGTGTTCATGAGCACGCCCGTGGGCGTGACCTTCGTGCTGACGAAAGCGAGTTCGCGCCGGTCGGCACTTTCCGAAAAGAAGCGTTTGCCCTGACCCAGCAGAAGCGGGTAAGTGATCAGCACAACCTCGTCGACCAATCCCTGCTCGAGCAGCACGGAGGTCAGCGTCGAACTTCCCCAGACAATCAGGTCAGGACCGTCCGTTGCCTTGACGCGGCGAACGCCGTCGATGATGTCCGCGCCCAGGATCCCGACCGGACCCCATCCGAGGCTGTCCGGCCTGTGGGTCGCGACGTATTTCGTCGCGGCGTTCAGACCGTCTGCAAACGGACCGCCCTTGACCTTCGGCCAGAAGTCGGCCCAGAGATCGTAGGTGCGGCGGCCAAGCAGCAGATCGAAGCCGGTGCCCTGTGCCTCCGCGACGGCCGCTGCCCCAGCCGGAGTTCGATACGGTGCCGTCCATCCGCCGTTCTCGTAGTCGCCGTCTTCGCCCCGTCCGCCGGGCGAAATCACGCCGTCCAGCGAAATGTGTTCGATGATCCTAATTCTTCTCATTTTGAGTCCCCATCTGTTTGATGTTTTCCCTGCCGAAATAGTGATGCGCGTGAATGCCGCCTAACGCAACAAGCTAACCGACGACCGACGCGCAGGCGCAAACCCGGCGGCGGGCGTCCGGGTTGAACGAGAGGTTAGGCATCACCCTTTGCGCCGATGGGTGGAAGGGGCTGATTGAAATGGCCGTCGCCGATGGGGACATGCTCATACGAAAGCGCCTGCACACCTTCGATGCATGCGATGTTTATGCCGAACTCTAATGGATTGCTTCGACGTTTGTGATGTGTGTACACCCCGCATGTTTTGCAGAAGTAGTGCTCCGCAACCATCGTGCCCCACTGGTACAGAGACAGCGCCTCCTTGCCCTTTGTGACTTTGAGATTGGTCGTAGGGACGCTGGCCATGACATAGCCCTTGCGACTGCATAACGAGCAATTGCAGCGCCGGATGTTTTGCAGCCCGTCCGTAAACTCAATTTCCATTTCAACCGAACCACAGTGACAGGTCGCTTTGCGGATTTCGCTCATGAACGTTTCCTGTGATGTCTAGCGAATAAAGCCACCGGCGACCCCAAGGACGGCGCAGGAGCCCCGCCGAGGAGCGTCCGGGTTGAGCGACGGGCTAGGGCGCACGATTGCGCACATGCAAGAGCCGAACAATCACGGCGGCGATAAGCCAGTGGATGAGCGACCAAGCAACGACGATGCAGCCCAGCCCGTGGCGGTAGGGAACGGAAAGATTGACCCGGACAGTCGTCGGTTCGATATATTTGCCGTTGTGGCCTCTCGGCAAGCTCGGTCTTCCTGTCATTCGGACCAACGTTAAGCGTCCCTTACGGATGTCTCAAATTGGCCGATCTCAGACGTCATCTTTCGGAGTTAGCTTTCATAGGGCACGCAAAAACCTGTCCGCCCTTGGAATGTAGTAGTGATCGTAGTCGAGCGAGAGCACGATCGTCCTTGCGTTCCCTATGATCTCGTCACGAGGAATGAACCCATAGACTCTCGAATCGGCGCTGTTGTCCCGATTGTCCCCGAGCACCAAGTAACGGTCGTTCGGAACCTGGACAGGGCCAAACGTGCTCAAGCGGCTTCCTCCAGCCAGTTCGATTCGGTGCGACATGCTTTCATACGATTCGATTGCGAAAATTGCATCAGCCGCGTACTCAATGTTCGAATATCGCGCCTCGATGCCGTTGATGATCAGGCGGTTGTCCCTCATCTCGACGGTGTCGCCGGGCAGGCCCATCACGCGCTTGACCAGACGTGTGTCGGCAGGCTTTGAGTCGAAAATGACGATATCGCCGCGTTTGGGATCCGCAAACTTGTAGACCGAGATGTGGGTAAGGGGAATCCTAAGGTCATAGGCGGTCTTGTTCACAAGCAACCGGTCGCCCTCAAGAATTGTCGGTTTCATCGAACCCGTCGGAACCACATTCCAGTCGGCCAACGCACTGCGGAAAATGATCATCAAGACAATGAAGAGGGCAAAACCTCTGTATTCGCGCCACAACTTGATAGGAACGTTCTTCATAGCCGATCTCCTATTCTTGGCGCCGGAGTACAACATGGGTGGCTTTCTCCGACGCGACGAACTGAACGCATTCGTATCCCAGAGCGCGCGCGTCAATCCCCTCGAACAGTCGCTCTCCCCCGCCCAGCAGGACCGGCGAGATAGCGACGTGCAGCTCATCGATGAGGCCCGTACGAAGATATTGCTGAATAGTGTTAGGTCCGCCGCCAATGCGCACATCCATTCCGTTGGCTGCATCGCGCGCCCGGTCAAGCGCCTCGTGAATACCGCCCGTGACGAAGTGGAATGTCGTTCCGCCTTCCATCTGGATGGGCGGGCGCGCGTGATGAGTCAAGATGAAAGTTGGAACGTGATAGGGTGGGTTATCCCCCCACCAGCCTTTCCAGTTCATGTCGGGCCAGGAACCGCGGATCGGTCCGAACATGTTTCTTCCGAGAATCCAGGCGCCAACATTCTTGAAGCCCCGCGCAGCGATGTCGTCATCGATCCCTGTTGTGCCACCGTCGGCGCCAAATAGGGTCCGTTGAAACGTGCGTGTCGGGACTAACCACTGGTGCAAATCTCTCCCGCCCACGCCGAGCGGATTCGCGATGTCCTGATTCGGACCAGCTCCGTATCCGTCAAGCGAGATGGTAAAACCCTCAACGCGCACGCGTGTCATTTTCATGCCTTCCTTTCGATTAACGCCTAACGTTTGCCTTAAGCGGACCGCCGAAGGCCGGTCCGCTTGAAGAAGGGTTAGGCGCGCGCGTCACCTGGCAAGGTTGTGTAGGCATGTTGTTCACTTGAGTGAGGAGTTCGCACGGTAGTAGACCTTGTTGGCGATCTTCCATTCGCCTGCGACCCTGAGGAGAATGAAGTAGTCGACGAATACAAACTCGCCATGCGCCAGCGTCGCCCTTGCCGAGGCGGTATCTCCCGAGATTTCGATCCAGTCGATCGTTCTGCACCGACACTGCTCGTCGACTGCCGGAGTGTTTGTGAAGAGTCCGCAGTACTGATCGAGGCTCCAGGAGGTAAATGACCCATCCCGGTTTCCTTCCACACGTGCTGTCGGCAAGAACGCTTGACGCATATGCGTGGGCGAGTTCTGTGCATGCCCTTGCAGATAGAGTTCAATGACCTTTTGCACGTCGGTGTACTCAGAGTTAGAGTTAGATTGCATCTGGTTTTCTCCAGGACCTGGAGCGAAGCGCACAAATTCCTCCTTCGGGCGCCGCTCCTCCGCAGGATGAAACGTGACGCCTAACGGACTAAGGAAACCGGCGCGCCGCCGCAAGCGGCGACAAGAAGCAAGCCCTGTACGGGCAGGCCCGAGTTGACCGCGTGGTTAGGGGCCGCGCCTGTAGACTTACTGCCGCTCGCTGTGGCGATCTCAATGCATCTCTTGATCTTCAATACCGGCCCACTTCAGGGCGTCCACCCGCTCCCGAAAGGAGAGATATTGGGTAATTTTACCTTTGCGAAACACGAAACCATCGGCAAATCGTCCACCAACCCAGTCAGTTGAATCTTTTAAGCGCACCCATGCGTGAAGGTACACGACAATTTTGTCGCCGTTTACCAAAAACTTCTCGGGATCGCAGGTTCCTTCGGCCCAACTCCCGCGTCCTTTCGTGACGTGCTCTTGCACTTCCGCGATGCCCCGATAGGTGCCAGCTGTTGGAAAACCCTCGGGCTCAACGCGCACGATCTGCGGATCAAAATCCTTGATTATGGCCTGCATATCATTGCGATTGATAGCGGCGAAAAACTGTTCTAGTGCTTCAGTTTCGGTACTCATAGATCTCACTCTGAGGAGATGTTAGTTGCGCGGACTATCGGTTGAGTTCAGCGGCTGCCGAACGCAATCCGCTGGAACGAACGGTTGTGCCCCAGATAGATGCCACTCATTGTGGTCTTAGCGTTGCCGCAATAAATTCTCCAACCGCCTTCCTTGCCTCGGTGTACGCCTTCTCGTCAAATGCAACCGTTGGGCCGTATTCCACGCATGAGTCGCTGTACGTGAACGGCTGCCTCGTCTTGGCATTGACAACGACACCATCCTGCGCCTCGGCGAGCTCGCATTGCCTTGTCGTTTGTCCCTTCTCGAGCTTCCGGGGCTTCTTATTCGCCTGTGCATCGAAAGCGTGCCCTGCTCCTGCGTATTCGGTCAACTTTACATCCTTGCCTTTCGCCCTCAGCCGTTCGACATAAGTGCGACAGGGCGTGACGGGGACATAGTCATCGGCGCTGCCGTGAAACATCCGAATCGGCTTTCCGGTCAGATCCCCGTCGTCGCGATAGCTCGTCCCGCACGCGGCATAGAACGGGATGTAGGCCGCGAACTCCTGGCCCACTGTGCCGTACATGCGCTGAAAGCGCTTCATGCTCGCGTAGAGAGTCGGGTGCCCACCCCGCGAGAAGCCCATAAGGGCAATCCGTGTTGGATCGACCCTCGGGTGCTTCGTGAGCAGATCGAGCGCCCGATAGGCGTCGATCATCATCGCGAGCCGTCCAAGTTGTGCCTGATCGTTGACAGTGCTTACGATGCCGCGCGCCGTGAAGCTGTCGATGACAAAGGTGGCCACGCCCATGGCATTGAAATACTGCTCCCAATCGGTGATGGACCCACCTATGCCTCCCGACCCATGCAACAGGACAACAACGGGCAAGCGATCAGTTCCCGGGCGTGGCAAGCGTAGCTCCCCGGCCAAGATGACTGGCTTAGCATCGTTGCGACCGCTCAGGAACTCCTGGTCTGTCAGTGTCATCGACGAGAACGAATGAATCTCCATCCGAGCAACCTGCGCTTGGCTCACGGAGGTCAAGCAGACGGCTAGTGCGCCAAGACTCGCGAAGATGAAGCGGCAACCGGGCAACCAAACAAAGTGGGAAGTAAGCATTGCGGTCTCCTTTTGGGATGTACGAATGTACGACTTGCCATCTGCGTTTGGGGCCCAAAGAACCAAGCTAACCGGCGCCGAGCGGAAGGCACGCAGCGCCGCCGGAGAGGCGTTCGGGTTGAGCGAGAGGTTAGGCAAGGGCGCGAAGCGGCCTTTGGGACGTCCGCTCGATGGAGGGGTTAGGCGCCTTTTTGCTCGCGTCGTTGCGACCGCACTGCGCACGACTACGGACTCGAACGGAGCCGGCGGTTCAATTGTCTTTGCCGGGTCGGCCACTGCTCCGATGGCAAGGGTGGCGAGTGCAGACGCAAGAAGCGACCGGCGTACCGAGTTCACTTCGAGTTGCCTAACGACCGGCGTTCAGTCAGCTGCAACGGCATGTTAGGCGGTGCTCCCGAGGCCCTCTTGAAATGGCCGCTTCGTGAAGCCCCAGCGCGGCACCGCTTGACGGTAAGCCCGGTAAGACTCCCCGAACTGTGACGTGAGTGCAGGCTCCTCGTATAGAACGACAAACAGGTGGAACATGACGAGCATCAGGAGTGCGTACTTGAGTAGAGAGAGGCTCCCGAAGAACCACGCCTCACCGGCGATGACGGCGAGAACGCCGTTGTACATGGGGTTACGGGTAAAGCGATAGAGGCCGCGTACGACGAGGACTCTCGGCGGGTCGATGGGTGCAAGAGTGCCCCTGCCCGTGGCGAAGAAGTCCCAGACGCAGCGGAAGAGAACGGCCGCACCGACTATGACGAGGACGCCGGCACCGACGGAGGATGGACCGAGGTCGGGAATGTGTAGACGATCGTCAGCACGGAGGATTCGGAAGGGGACATAGCCAGCCACGGTGCCGGGCAACAGCACGACGAAGAGGATGGCCCTCAGAGCGAGAAGGAACCGCATGTTGAGAGGGACCGGCACCGCCTAAAGTCGAAGTTGAGCGGCCCGCCGCCACAACACTTCCGAAGAACAAGCCGCCTGCCGGCGGTCCGCTCGAACGCGGGGTTGGGCGTCACTTCGATCATACCTGCACAAGAAGCGGACACTCCACTCCATTGCGGGGCCCGCGTCCGATCGCCAGCGAAACAGTTCATTCGACGATCCGGTCCGCGCGCAGCAGGGCAGACTGCGGAATCGTGACTCCAAGCGCACGCGCCGTGCGCGCGTTGAGGACCAGTTCTACGGTACGAGGCAACTCGACCGGCAGGTCGCTGGGCTTGGCGCCGCGCAGGATGCGGTCAACATGGCGCGCGAGCCCGCGGTAGGCATCCGCGAGATTCGGGCCATAGGTAAGCAGGAATCCATTGTCGGCGAACGAGGCCCAGCCGGACACAGTCGGTAGCTTTGCGTTCACCGCGAATTTGGCGATGCGGCCGCTGTTCGCGACCATTACGCCGTCGGGAAACGTGACCAGCGCGTCGCATTTCTGCCTTGCGATTGCTTGAAATGCGTCGTCAAGTTCGCTTGCCGCTTGGATGGGAACGTAGGCCATCGTCATTCCCAGCTTGGCGACGACCTCTTCGGATACTGCCCGCTCACGATGCTCGCCTTCGTGCTCCGGCCTCGCCAGCACCGCGAGGCGCCGGACCTGCGGTACGATCTCTCTCAGCAACTCAATGCGCTTTCCGCTGAGATCGAGCGACATCAAGCTTATGCCGGTGAAATTGCCGCCGGGGTAGGCAAAACTTTGGACGAATCCCGCGTCGACGGGATTGCCACTGAAAGCGAACACCACGGGGCCGGGCGGCTTGGCGCGGTGCACGGCATTCACATCGCGACCGTACACGACAATAATCTCTGGATTGGTCGCCAGCATCTGGCGCGCAAGACGCTCGGCGTCTTCGGGCGACCCATCCGTGAGGAACACGCTGAGCGCGAGATTCTGATCTTCGATCCATCCCGAGTCGCGCATCCCGGCCCGAAACGCCGCAAGGAACGGAGAAGCCGTGTCGGCGCGTCCGGCGCCGAACCACGCGACGCGGCGCTTTGTCGCCTGCGCCGCGGCGAGGATGGGTGCCACCGCAACGGTGAGCAACGCGCCCAACGCAGTTCTGCGGCCAGTGTTCACCGTACAACCTTATCTGCGTCGGGCAACGACGAGTGCGCGATGCTGAGATTCGGCACGCGTCGTGTAGGTACGGTGTCGCGCCCGTTCATTGGATCCTCTTGCAGTAATCACGAGGCAAAACAGCAACGGCGTTGACGTGTGTATTACTCGGTCACCGTGGGCTCGATGCCAGACTACACCCGAAAGGCTCGGCTCCGCCAACCCGCGAATTGGATCGTCGTTGGATAGGCGTTGGGTCGAAGTGTAAGTTGCACTGTCTTGACGCCCAACGAACTAGCTAACCGGCGACCGCCGGCGGGCTGAATGTCCCGCCGGCGGGCGTCCGAGTTGACCGTTGGGTTAGACCGCACCGGGCTCAGAGCGCTCGTTCCATGAATCGCCAACGATCATGAAACTCGGGTGGAACTTCAACGCCCTCGTAAGGCGGGCGATCTATGAACCCGTTGTTTTCGTAAACACGATGCGCGGCTTTCATGAATGGTGCCGAGTCAAGGCAAACCTGCTTGTATCCAAACTCTCTCGCATCAGATAGAAGGCGTTCGATTACACGTTCACCTAGCCTCATTCCGCGAAACTCCGGACGGATATACATTCGCTTGACCTCCGCTTGGACTGGGTTTAGGCCGCGAAGGCCACCCATACCAGCTATCTTTCCATCCACATACACAAGATAGAAGATTCCTTCGGGAGGGGGTTTGCCGCAGACCTTCTCAATGACCGAGGGTACATAATCGCTGGCGGACATGCCGATGATCTTTTCGAAGTTGACACCGAACAAGCTGTCGATCTCTCGGAAGACCCAGGAAACGTACTCCACATTTATCTCAATTAGTTGGTCTCGATGGGACCGAATAGTTGTTACGGTGAACTCGGTACGCGTCATTTGGGGCATTCGTTTGGGGCGAGTAAGCCGCAAGGTTGGAACTGTGAGGCCTAACGTTTGACATGAGGGGCAGCTGGAGGCCGCAGGCCGGAAGCTGTTCCCTCGATGGAAAGGTTAGGCGTCTGCGTGCCGCGTAATGTGTTTTTCATAGCAGATGCTCGTAGGGTCGTTCACATACTCGCCGAACGGTGCGATTCTTTCGAAGCCAAAGGACTCGTACAAAGCCATTGCTGGGTGCTGGCGATTGCCGGTTTCAAGGCGCATGACGTTGTACCCCATCTGGGCCGCCGAGGCTTCCAAAGCCACAAGTATCTTTCGAGCCACGCCTGAGCGGCGCGCGCTCTTCAGAACGTACATTCGCCGTACTTCGACAGCGACGGTATCAATTGGGCGCAATGCGCCGCACCCTACTGGCCTTTCAAGCTCGTAGGCAATGATGTACGTTCCACCTGGCGGGGTCGTCGGATTGCTTGGCCATGGTGCATCTACAGAGTGAAGCTCGGGATAGAGGACGCGGGCTTCAATTGCAGCTTCACGAAGCAAAGACAAAGCATCGTGGCCTTGTGGATCGACGACTCTGATGGAGTGCTGGGCGAGTTTCACTGAGGCGCCTAACGTTTGAGTTCACCCGAGTGCGGAAGCGAGCGAAGCCCGTTGTAGCACTTCGGGTGCAACGAAGGGTTAGGCCTCAGTGGACAACACATGGCATTGCCCTATGTACTTGCCTTGGGCCACCCAACTTCTGCGGCACGACGAAGACTGGCTTTCACAACCTGGCGGTGGAAGGGAGCAATGACGGATAAGTAGGTTCGGCCCAAGCGGTTGTGGCAGTGAACGACGGTTGATAGGGTCAGTTGGTTACCGGTATTTGGAGGCGCGTGTGGCGTGCAAAGAATTGATACCCTGAAGTCAAGGTGCTTGTCGTTCTCGCCTAAGACGACCTCAGTTGCACTAGTGCCGAAAACCCTGAAGATGCTGATGCGCTTGGCGGCGGGATCACTAGAGAGAGTTGCAAGGTGTTTGGCGGTCTTCAGACCAAATCGCGCAACGATTGCATCTCGGACGTTGGTGAGTGCTCCGATCCAAGACGGCTGGACCGAAAGGATGAATCGGCCCAAGACATCAGGATCTTTAGAGGCGTCAGAAGGAAGTTGAATCGCAAACGCGTCTGCGAGATTCACCGACTTGAATGCAGTAGCGACGGCAGACTGCGAAGGGAGGGCAACCTGCTTTACTAGTGTGAGTTTGCTTGGCATGGATAGACCTCCTGAGGCCTAACGAACTAGCTAACCGGCGACCGCCGGCGGGCTGAATGCCCGCCGGTGGGCGTCCGTGTTGAGCGCCGGGTTAGGGGCACGATGCAAGTATGGAACATAGAACATTGCCAGAGCGAGACTCAAACAAAGTGAAGCATAGACCGCGGTATCGAGGTACGCCAAGCGAGTGCCACGAAGAAGCTTGAAACTAAAAAGATTCCGCTCATAGATATCGGTGTAGCCAGGACAAGCACTTCGCCCAGGCTACTTTTGCCTGTGTTTCGCGAAAGACCACCGGGCGCGTGAAATTGAGAAACGCGTGACCTGCGTCCGCATAGCTATGGAATTCATGAACCTTTCCCAATCGAGTGAGTTCGGAATCAATTGTCTGGACATTGGACGGGCTCGGGTTCTCATCTTCAGCGCCGAACAATCCCAGCAAGGGTGCTCTTATGTTTCTGGCTTGTTCAAGCGGCGACGGAAGACCATCTCTGGCAACCATGATATTTCCGCCATGGAAGACTACTGCGGCGCGTAGATCTGGATTATTTGCAGCGTGCAAGAACCCTAAACGCCCACCCATACAGAACCCAACGACCCCCGTTCTTTCCGTGTCGATCCGAGAGAGGTCCTTCAGCGCCTGTACAGCCTTCGCCATGTCGCGCAATGCTTCGGTGTCTCTGATTCTAGTCCAAGGTTCAACTCGCGGTTCACTCTGGCGGTGATAAAGGTCTGGTGCAATTGCCGCGATTCCACTCGATACTAACCGTTCGCAGATGTCGCGAATGAATTCATCGACGCCCGGTCCGTGCATGCAAACCAGCACACCGGGACCATTGACTTCTTGAGGCGCAGTCAGATAACAGCGCATGCGGCTACCGTCTACTGAGACATCCTCCCATCGTCCCATCGGTCTTCCTCAATTGCCGCGAAGTTGAGACGCCTAACGAGCTAGCTAACCGGCGCGTTGAGCGCCGGGTTAGGCCTGCCTGCGGAAGAATGCGCCAGTCGAGCTCGCATAGGCATCAGCAACACGCTCAACATGACGTGGCAGCGTGTTGACAGGAAGGGCGTTCCTATCGAAGTAAGCATGCTGATCTGCTTCTAGTGATTCGACCAGTGTGCCACCGATCACCGCGCAAAAGAAAGTGAACACAATGTCGTGCTTCGCTTTAACGAAATAAACGCCAATCAATCGCTCGATTCGTACCTCAAGGCCCGTCTCCTCCATTACCTCGCGCGTGACCGCTTCCCAAGGTGCTTCTCCTGGCTCGACGCCTCCCCCGGGCAGGTTCCACGCGTCGCGGTCGGTACGATGTGAGAGCAAGACGCGCTGCTGCGCATCGAAGATCACCGCAAAGGAGCCGGATGTTGGCACGGGTGCTCGCAGGCCTAACGAACTAGCTAGCCGGCGACCGCCGGCGGGCTGAATGCCCGCCGGTGGGCGTCCGGGTTCAGAGACGGGCTAGGCGCCAGGCATGCGATCAATGACTACTCCCCGTGCATTGAGCGTGAGACCGACCCATCCGCCAGGCGCGAACTGAGGAGAACCGTCGGCGTTGCGTCCCATCACAAACCATACAACGAATACCCACTTTCCGTCCTGCAATCCACCACGTACATCGCAATTCTCGGCCTGGCGACAACCGGCCTCTCGAAGCGCAATTGCAACGGCGTCAGTGCGCGAAGTCTCCGCCGCCATCGCCGGCGCTGAGTACGCTAACGCGACAATAAGCAGAAACGCAGCAATCTTGGGCATGGC
Organism: uncultured beta proteobacterium; assembly: GCA_963726915.1. GTDB lineage: Bacteria > Pseudomonadota > Gammaproteobacteria > Burkholderiales > Casimicrobiaceae > PALSA-1003. The sequence goes on along the minus strand of CAVSEA010000011.1, from coordinate 201,067 downwards.
GCCTAACGAAACAAGCTAACCGGCGCGACGACGGACGGGCCGCAGGCCCGCCGAGGGGCGTCCGCGTTGAGCGACGGGTTAGGCGCGCGGCAGCCAGCCATGGATGACTCCGCCAATGATAAGGCGAAATGGCCCCCTGATTCTCCGGACACGATTTCTCACTTATCCTAAGGGATAGGCAAGGAGTTGTGTCTATGACTAGTCCGCAAGAGCAATGAACTTGAGGTACTTGGGTGCTGAGCGTCGACGGCGCTGGGCGGCGAGCGAGAAGCTGGCGATGGTTCGCGAGACGTACGAGCCAGGCATGACGGTATCGCTGGTTGCCCGCCAGCACGGCGTCAACCCGAACCAGGTGTTCCACTGGCGCAAGCTCGAGCGCATCGGTGCGCTGACGGCGGTCGGTGCTGGGGAGACGGTGGTGCCGGCGGCCGAGCTGGAGGCGGCGCGACGACAGATTCGCGAGCTGCAGCGACTGCTCGGCAAGAAGACGCTGGAAGCCGAGATCCTGCGCGAAGCGGTGGAGGTAGCCCGCGAACGAAAATGGATTGCGCGCTCACCCTTGCTGCCCGGGGACGACCGATGAAGACGGTGAGTGAAGTCCTGGGTGTAGCGCGCTCCAACCTGCACGTACGGGCACGACGTAGTGGGGACTGGACCGATGGCCGCGCGTACCGCCGACCGCGCGATGACGCCGAACTGGTCGCCGAGATCAAAACCGAGATCGCGCCGCTGCCTTCCTACGGTTATCGACGGGCGTGGACGATGGTCAATCGGCGCCGTGACCGCGACGGGCGACGCGGGTCAACCACAAGCGCGTCTACCGCGTCATGCGCGACCATCACCTGCTGCTGCGCCGGCACACCGGTCGACCCGTCGATACGCGCAGTCACGACGGTCGGATCGCGGTCAGCCAGAGTGATCGGCGCTGGTGCTCGGATGGCTTCGAGATCGCCTGCGACAATCGCGAACGGGTGCGGATTGCCTTTGCCCTGGATTGCTGCGATCGGGAAGCGATGAGCTGGGTGGCCACCACCGGCGGCATCACCGGCGAGATGGTGCGCGACTTGATGGTCGAGGCGGTGGAAGCGCGCTTCGGCACCGTGCCGCCTGCGCCGCCGATTGAATGGCTGACCGACAACGGTTCCCCGTACATCGCGCGCGACACGCGTTCGTTTGCCCGGAGATCGGCCTGGAGCCGCTGACCACGGCGATTGCGAGTCCGCAGTCCAACGGCATGGCAGAAGCCTTCGTGAAGACCTTCAAACGCGACTACGCCGATCGCATGGACCGCCGCGACGCGCTCACCGTGCTGCGCCAACTTGATGCCGCCTTCGAGCATTACAATGAAATTCATCCGCACAAGGCGTTGAAGATGCTGTCGCCGCGCTTGTTCAGGCGGCAACCGCTGAACTAAGCAGTACCGTGTGTCCGGAGATATAGGGGCAACCACCGATCGCGCCGACGGCAAGAATAGGCACGTACGCTTTGGTAATGATCGCACTGGGAAGACTTAGTAGTAGGCCAAATGCGAGACCTGTGGCCCAGCCCGGCCACGCGAGTTGCACGCAGCCGATGACGACTCCGATAGCGAAGCGATCGACCAAGGCAGCAAGGAGTGCGGCCGGTTTGTCAGGGAACGACATCGGCAACATCATCGCAACCGAGGCGGTACCGAAGAGGAGGCCGGCAACAATTCCGAGTAACAAATTGGACATTGAATGAGATCCCGTCGTGCGGAGAGCGCCTAACGAACCAAGCTAACCGGCGCGACGACGGAGTGGCCGCAGGCTCGCCGAGGAGCGTCCGCGTTGAGCGAGAGGTTAGGGCGCGCGTTGCTCATGTTCCGGAACGTCCCGCCACATTAACAATTCTCCCGGCTCGACATCGTGCAGCGCATGAAGCTCGCTGGACGCAGGCGAAAAGCCCAGTCGTTCCAGCAGGCGACGCGAGCGACGGTTCTCACTCTTGAGCACAGCAGTGATGCGCTGCACGCAATAGTTCTCAGCAAGCTCGCTAAGCATAGCTTGAACCGCCTTTCGCGCAAGACCGCGGCCCCAATACCCACTGGACAGTTCGTACGCGATAGCCGCTCTACCGTCGGCGTGCACCGTAGCCTGCACATAGCCGACAAGCTGTGACGTGGGAAGACGAATAACCCAGTTGAGCCACTGCTCTCTTCCATCCGAGGAGTATCTCGATTCAAGCTTCGTGAAGCGCTGCCGCAGCCATTCGAGCGACGGCGGCGGTCTGTTCTCGTACTCGTAGAGTGCTGGATCGCTGAGCACAACGAACATTTCCTTGGCGTGCGCCACCGTCTGCGGCTCGAGAGTGAGGCCGCCGGCGTCGATTGCTCGCATGCGGCCTAACGAATCAAGCTAACCGGTGCGACGAAGGACGGCGGCGAAGCGCGCCGCCGAGGAGCGTCCGAGTTGAGCGACGGGTTAGGCCACGCGTTATCCATGCTGCGCCAGCTCTTCGCGGAGAACGCGTCGTAATGCGGTGATCGTCAGTGGTGTGTCATCAATCCCCAGGTGGGCTCGCAGCGCATCATTTACCAATGTTTGATATCCCTTGCCGCTTTTCTCCGAAAGAGCTTTGAAACGTTCGATTACAACGTCATCAAGATATATGGTGATGCGCGTCTTGCCCTCGGATGAGAGGACCGCTCCGCGCTTGGCTTTGGAAAAGTCATATTCCTTTTTCATAGGCTCGGATTTCCTTCGGTTCCGCCTTGCGCACTGAAATGATCCGTACGTCTTCGCCGCGAAACGCATAAACGATCACACGGAGATTCCCGAACACGTTCATTCCGACCGAAACGAAACGCTGTTCGCCCTGTGCCGAGGAGTCTTCGATGGTTAGCGCAAGCGGATCTTGAAGCACGCCATCTCCCTCGCTAAGGGAGATTCCATGCTTCTTCCGATTTGCTGCGTCTTTTCCGGGGTCGAAGTTGCTCGCCACGACTCAAGTATATGCACATTATATGCATAACGCAAGGGCGCGAGTTGTCCCTAAGAGGCCTAACGCTTCGGTTCAGCGGCGGGCCGCGCAGCGGGACGTCCGCTGCGACCGATTGTTAGGCGTCATTTTGTGTTGGGCTTGGCTCCAAACTCTTTCCGCTTGCCCTCCATCCACTTGGCCATTCCATCCGCAGATTGCATGAGGTTTCTCATTTCACTCATGGCCTGTAGATGCGGCTTGTCGCCTTTCTGAAACATCTCCTTGCCGTGGTCTTGGCTCATCTGAGCCATCTCTTCAAAGGTGTTTGCATGAAACTCCAAGTCGCATGCTCCGCCCAGCTCTTTGCAGGTCATTGTCTTCATCGCGAGTTCTCCTCCTTTGTGGTTGTCGTTCGATTCTCGTGTAACGGCACCGTGACGCCGTTAGCCGGCGTGGAAATGTTACCCATCACAAGAGTAGCTCAACCGTAGCCGGGTCGGGGTTTGGGGAAGCGCCACAATGATGGGTTGGCGTCGAATCGGCGGGCGAAATATGAAACAGGTTGAGATTGTCCTGGCGCTGGCTTCCAACCACGTGCCCGACTGATAAATACGAACAGGCGTTGGATCGGCAACATCGATGGCGCGAATGAGAAACAGGGACTCGCCCGCAGGGACGTCTGGAACGCGCCCAAGGAGAGGAGCAGCGCGCTCGGGCGAAATGGAAACAACTGCTCGAGTCGCGAGTAATTCCGCAGCGGCGTCGACTTGCGACGCAGTCACATACCAAAATGAATGGATCTCCCTCGCCAGCCGTTGGTCGAAAAAGTGGTTACCAGATGGATTCGATTCATGAAGCCACGCTTCGCCGCCACAGGCGGCGATAGTGCTTCCAGCAAGGAGGAGGGCCAGAAAACCGAGAGACTTTGTTCGTCTCACAAGCTCCTCGACTTCATTCAAGCCGGCTAAACGAACTAGCTAACCGGCGACCGCCGGCGGGCTGAATGCCCGCCGGTGGGCGTCCGGGTTGAGCGAGGGGTTAGGCAGCATGCTCATTGAATGAGCACGCCGCCGAACGCAAGCCGGCCCGCTGCAGCGGGCGCGTACTCGATGTGCACAGATGTGATTGGCCGACCAATGACTCGGGCGACCGCATGGGCAAGAAGCGTGACCTCGGCCTGGAGTTCGGCGCTTTGAGAAATTTGCCGCTTGAGGATAGTTACGAATACCGGCAGTTGCGTCGCCTCGAGAGCTGCCTCGTTCTCCGCATATTGATCACGGGAAACGGAACGAACGCGAACCCAAGTTTGTCCGGGTGGCGACTTTAGCGCGCGCCCAATGGCATCAGCAAGTGACTGCGCAAGGTCCTGCGCCATTCCGTCACTTGCGCCAGAAACTACCTCTACAGTCACGATTGGCATGCTACCTAACGAAACAAGCTAACCGGCGCGACGAAGGACGGGCCACAGGCCCGCCGAGGAGCGTCCAGGTTGAGCGAGAGGTTAGGCCGCATCATCAACGAAGCTCCTTGCGCACGACAAGCTTAAGGCCCGACCAAATTTCAGTAACTGCGCAGACTTTTACATCGACAAAGCCCAAGGGGAGAGCGATTTCGCGAATGATATCTTCAGTGATTTCTGTTGGCACTTTCGCGGATTTCTTCGGCCATGAAACCCATATCATTGCGTCCGGCCTCAACTTTGACCGACAGCCTCTCAAAAAGCGCTCAAGCTCCGTCCGCCTCGTTGAGAACACGTGAACAATGTCCGTCGCGGCGGAAATGCGAGCACAGATGCTTACATCGGTAGGCATCGGTTCGATAAGGGCAGCGTAATCCTTTGGCGCTCCGAAAAGCGCAACGCTACTGCCCGCCTTAAGGCCTAGCTTCGTCGCTAACGGAGTCCCGGAGTATCCGACCATGCGCGTCGCTTGATGCGGCCTAACGAACCAAGCTAACCGGCGCGACGATGGACGGGCCGCAGGCCCGCCGAGGAGCGTCCGGGTTGAGCGAGTGGTTAGGCCGCGTCCTCAATTGGCACTTCCCATCCAGGGAACACCAGCACCGCGGGATGGCAACGTAGCGCTCGCGCCAAAACTTTCGCGCGCTCAACACCAAGGCGCACACGATCGTTCTCGATGGCGGAAAGCGTCGCTTGGGGTACCCCACTCAGCTCGGCGAGCTGATTTTGGCTTAGGCCTTGAAGCTCGCGCAGAATACGCACCGATTCGCCAACCGATACTTCCGCGCGTTTCTTGGCAGGGCGAAATTCCTTCATTTATGGTCTCCGATAGTCATGCGCCGTGATGGACATGACTTGAAATATCAACTCGTCCGGTAGCACACGGTAGATCACTCGAAATTGCGCGCCAAGTCGAGATGAGCGGTGTGCCTTCCATTCGCCACCAAGTGCCTCGTCATGAAATCCCGCAATTTGCCGCAGCCCCGGTGGGCCCGAAATTGCCGCAATATCCTTCCATTTTTCGTAGCGCTTTAGTATCTCTTGAGGCATCGTGGCACATTGCTTGTCGACGCGCCGATGCTCTAGAATTTGCCACATACTATATTATGTATATATCACAAATAATATGTCAAGTTTGACGCGGCCTAACGAACTAAGCTAACCGGCGCGCCGCCGAGGAGCGTCCGGGTTGAGCGAGAGGTTAGGCGTCGAGCTAGTGGCTAGCGTCATTAACATCGGCGTGATCGCCGTGGTCGAAGACCTCCGCACCAGGAAAGCCTCGTAAATCATGTATCACGGGCGGAACGCCGACCGTCTCCACACTTCGATCAAGCGCCGACGGCTCAGCAAGGCGGCGCGCGACGCGCCCTGTCCACATAAACAGAAAAGCAGGGACGAGAAGCGCCATCGCGAACAGCGTCCAGCCGAAGCTTACCCAATAGCCGAATGGAGCGATACCAATCGCGGCGATGAGAAGTCCAATGCCAACGCGTTCGCGCGTGTTCATTCGACGCCTAACGAACTAGCTAACCGGCGCGACGAAGGACGGCGGCGAAGCGCGCCGCCGAGGAGCGTCCGCGTTGAGCGAGCGGTTAGGCCGATGCCTCTTTAAATGCGCGCAAGATCGCATTGATTCGCGTTTGATACCCAGGACCTTGAGATTTGAGCCAACTTAAAACATCCGCGTCCACGCGCAGTGAAATCGACGCCTTGGGTGGCACGGGCTTAAGACCGCGCCGAGCGATGCCTCGAACGATGTGCTTGACTGAGGCTTCGGGGTGTTCTGCAGAAATCGAAATATCACGATCAGTCATGGTGCGGACGCGCGGCCAATCGGTCTTAGAGGCTTTTGAAGAAGATCGCTTGTTCATTTTTCGTCGCCTTGCGCAATGAGATAACGCGAATCAAGCGCGGAGTTTCGGTATGGACCATTGAAACTACCAAGTCATCCAGAAGGCCGAGCGTGACGAAACGCTGTTCTAAATAGTCGAACCGGTTGTCTTCGTAGGTGTAGGTTGGACCTGCGAAAACTCGCGGCGCATCGGCAAGGTCAAAGCCGTGCTTCTCGAGATTCAAACCCCGCTTCGTTTCACTCCACGTGAACCGCATAGCGTAGTGTATATACAATACGCCTATGCGTCAATGGCATGGCAGCGGCCTAACGGACCAAGCTAACCGGCGCGACGACGGACGGCGCGAAGCGCCGCCGAGGAGCGTCCGGGTTGAGCGAGCGGTTAGGTCGCACTTTCGGCCTGTTGAGGCGATTGGTGCCGTTCACTTTGCACGCTTAGGAGGCAGGGTCGCGACAAACTTTTCACATTGTTGAAGCCAGTACTGAAGGTCTTGATCAGTCCTTAGTCCTGCCGCGCCTATGAACACGTAGCCTTTCATTGGCTTGCCAGTAAAGTCCATCTCTCGCACATGCTGCCGTCGAAGTGCTTCGTCATAGGTGGCCGGGCCGATTCTCGCCATAAGCGATTTGTCCGAGACCCCGACAAACATGAGGCCTTCACGGAGAAACGCGATTCCGCCGAACATCTTCTTCTCGGTGATGCCGGTATGGCCCGCGAGGGCGTCGCGTATTCGCTGAGCGAGAGACTCGTCGTATGCCATGTTCTTTGTGCGGCCTAACGAACTAAGCTAACCGGCGACCGTCGGCGGGCTGAATGCCCGCCGGCGGGCGTCCGCGTTGAGCGCGAGGTTAGGCATATCTCGTAACAAACCAAATCCCAGCAGGCATGAGAGTTGCCAATACGATAACCGTAAGGCAACCGCTCTTGCCGGATCGTGAAGGAATTGCTGCTTCTGATCCCGGGAATGTTGTTGAGCGAAAGCCCGCCGAAGAAGGCGATGATCGCGCCGCTTGCATTGGCACTCTGACTGGTAGGGCCGTTTCCGGTGGCGGTTGCCGGTTGCGCCACTTCTTGTGACACACGTTGCAATAAAAACGACGCGTCCCCTTTTCCCACGCTGCGACGGTGCGTCTAGAGTGAGCAAACTGTGCGGCGCAGCCTGCGCAGACATAGTTCAGATTGTCAGGACCGGAGGATCGAGACCTGCGACCCGGTGGTGGGGCATTCGTGGATCGCCTTCGGACAACGGCGACCACGATCACTGCCAGAATAATGCCTCCTGCGATACCGCCAATCAACCACGCACTGGGGGCCGCCATATGCCTAACGAACTAGCTAACCGGCGACCGCCGGCGGGCTGAATGCCCGCCGGTGGGCGTCCGGGTTGAGCGAGAGGTTAGGCAGCATGCTCATTGAATGAGCACGCCGCCGAACGCAAGCCGGCCCGCTGCAGCGGGCGCGTACTCGATGTGCACAGATGTGATTGGCCGACCAATGACTCGGGCGACCGCATGGGCAAGAAGCGTGACCTCGGCCTGGAGTTCGGCGCTTTGAGAAATTTGCCGCTTGAGGATAGTTACGAATACCGGCAGTTGCGTCGCCTCGAGAGCTGCCTCGTTCTCCGCATATTGATCACGGGAAACGGAACGAACGCGAACCCAAGTTTGTCCGGGTGGCGACTTTAGCGCGCGCCCAATGGCATCAGCAAGTGACTGCGCAAGGTCCTGCGCCATTCCGTCACTTGCGCCAGAAACTACCTCTACAGTCACGATTGGCATGCTACCTAACGAACCAAGCTAACCGGCCGCGAGCGGACGGCGCGCCAGCGCCGCCGGCGAGCGGTCCGGTTGAGCGAGTGGTTAGGGCGCGATGAACCGTGCCTATACATCGAGGACACTACTTGCACCATTGCTTTTCGCACGGAATTCCGTCGTTGTTGCCGTCCATCTTTGTGTTGGGGCAGTTCCGCAGGAAGTAGGTGGCTTCGGCACAGGACGTCATCTGTGAACAGTAGGTCCGACCATCGCATTTGAATTGACCTTCTGGCGCTGACTGCGGCGCCGCGGATGCCTCGCTTGCGGCAGGAACGTGCGCGCGGCGCTGATACTGCGAGTAACCGTACCAACCCAGAGAAACCAACAGCGATAGGAGAATGATGTTCTTCATTGCATTGACGCGCCCTAACTAAAAATCGCCAACCTAATTGACGGGAAAAACTCCGTCAATCGTCCGTTTGGGGTATGTCGCACGTTCCAAAATGTCCCCAAAATCATCACAGTCGATTCCATTAGTGGTGCCTATCGCGTTCCGTCGTTGGCAATGGCCGCGCCATCAAATCCGTCCCCAAACCCGCGGCTCCTCGATCAGGTGCGCGATCGCATCCGCTTCAAGCATTACAGTATCCGCACCGAACAGGCATACACAGACTGGATTAAACGCTTCATTCTGTTTCACGGCAAACTGCATCCGGCGGGGCTTGGCGGGGCGGAAGTCGAAGCCTTTCTGACCCACCTCGCAGTCGAACGCAACGTCGCGGCAGCAACCCAAAATCAGGCGCGAAGCGCCCTGCTGTTCCTGTACAAGGATGTGCTCGCCACCGAGCTGCCCTGGCTGGACGGCGTCGAGCCCGCCAGGACGCCTGCGCACCTGCCGGTGGTGCTTACGCGGGATGAAGTTGCGCGCATCCTGCGAGATCTCACGGGAGTTCATGCGCTGATCGGTCGCCTGCTCTACGGCTCGGGTCTGCGCATCATGGAATGCGTGCGTCTGCGCGTTAAGGATGTCGATTTCACTCGCTTCGAAATCGTTGTGCGCGATGGAAAAGGCGCGAAGGACCGGGTCACCATGCTGCCGCGTGGCCTGGTCGCCCCACTGCGCAGGCACTTGCGCGACGTTGAGGCGATTCATCAGCGCGATTTGAGCCAGGGCATGGGTACGGTCTATCTGCCGCACGCGTTGCAACGCAAGTACCCGGATGCGCCACGCACCTGGGGCTGGCAGTATGTCTTTCCGGCGCCAGGTCGTTCCATCGATCCGCGCAGCGGTATAGCGCGTCGCCACCATCTGAGCGACCAGTCCTTCCAGCGAGCGATACGGCAGGCGGTGCGCGACGCAGGTATCGTAAATCTGGCCACGCCGCACACGCTGCGCCATTCGTTCGCCACACACCTGCTCGAATCCGGCTACGATATCCGCACCGTCCAGGAGCTTCTTGGACATTCAGATGTCAGTACAACGATGATCTACACCCACGTACTCAACCGCGGCGGCCGCGCGGTCGTGAGTCCGTTCGACCAGCAGCGCTAGGCTTCGGTGCCCATGCCCGTTCGCAAGAAAACCCTCAACCCCGCCGGCAAGAAGCACCGCTTCAACAAGGGGTGGATGAACGACCACGTCCACGATCATTACGTCACCGAGGCGCAGCGCCTGGGTTACCGATCGCGCGCCGCGTTCAAGCTGATCGAGCTTGCCGAGAAGGACCGGTTGTTCCGGCCCGGAATGACCGTGGTGGATCTCGGCTCCGCGCCGGGCAGCTGGTGCCAGGTCCTGCGCGAAAAGCTCGGGCCGGCGGCCAGGATCGTCGCCATCGACCTGCTGCCGATGGACGGCCTGGCGGGCGTGACGTTCCTGCAGGCGGACTTCCGCGAGGACGAGGGCCTCGCGCAACTCACCGCCGCGCTCGGCGGTCACAAGGCGGACCTTGTGGTGTCGGACCTCGCCCCCAACCTTAGTGGAGTCGAGTCCGCCGATCAGGCTCGAAGCGTGCTTTTGGGCGAGCTGGCGCTGGGGTTTGCGGACCAATGGTTGAAACCCGGGGGCGATTTGGTGGTCAAGGCGTTCCAGGGAGCGGGTTTTCCCGAGTTTCAACGCACCATGCAGGGTCATTTCGACAAGGTTTATGCCCGCAAACCCAAGGCGTCGCGGGACCGCAGCCGCGAGGTGTTTCTGGTAGGGAAGGGCCTTGTCGTCCGCTAGCGACATGGGCGCCATGGCGCACGGTGGGAACTGGGCTGTAACGGTCAGGTCGGTAGAAAGTATTGCGCCGCAATCGGTGGCCGCAGCTAGGCGCGAGGAGGAGTCATAGTCGACACTATGGCGACGACGAGCAACAACGCTGTGGCCGCCGATGGCAAGCGAGACGCTATCGATCTGGCTGTTACAGCCCACTAGGACTAGAATGGAAAGTTCGCGGCCAAAGTCTGGGGTCACTGAGGAAACACGTTGAATAATCTGGTTAAGAACATCGGCATCTGGCTGGTCATCGGCCTGGTGGTGCTCACCGTCGTCAAGCAGTTCGACGCGCGGCAGACCACCCGCGAAGCCGTGTCCTATTCCGAATTCATGGACCAGGCCCGCCAGGGCAAGGTCGAGTCGGCGAGCATCGAAGGCCGCACCATCAAGTGGGTCGGCACCGACAAGAAGAACAACATGACCTATAGTCCCGGCGACCTGTGGATGGTCGGGGACCTGATCAAGGACGGCGTCAAGGTCCAGGCCAAGCCTGAGGAAGAACAGAGCTTCCTCGCGCAGGTGTTCATCTCGTGGTTCCCGATGCTGTTGCTGATCGGCGTGTGGATTTTCTTCATGCGCCAGATGCAGGGCGGCGGTCGTGGCGGCGCGTTCTCGTTCGGCAAGAGCAAGGCGCGCATGCTCGACGAAGCCAACAACACCATCACCTTCGCCGACGTCGCGGGCTGCGACGAGGCGAAGGAAGAAGTCGGTGAACTGGTCGAGTTCCTGCGCGATCCGTCCAAGTTCCAGAAGCTGGGTGGGCGCATTCCGCGCGGCGTGCTGATGGTCGGCAACCCGGGTACCGGCAAGACGCTGCTGGCCAAGGCCATCGCCGGCGAAGCCAAGGTGCCGTTCTTCTCGATCTCGGGTTCGGACTTCGTCGAGATGTTCGTCGGCGTGGGTGCCGCGCGCGTGCGCGACATGTTCGAGCAGGCGAAGAAGAACGCGCCGTGCATCGTATTCATCGACGAAATCGACGCGGTCGGCCGCCAGCGCGGAGCCGGGCTCGGCGGCGGCAACGACGAGCGCGAGCAGACGCTCAACCAGCTGCTGGTCGAGATGGACGGCTTCGAGGGCAACTCGGGCGTCATCGTCATCGCGGCGACCAACCGTCCCGACGTGCTCGATCCGGCGCTGATGCGTCCGGGCCGTTTCGACCGCCAGGTCGTCGTGCCGCTGCCCGATATTCGCGGCCGCGAGCAGATCCTGCTCGTGCACATGCGCAAGGTACCGCTCGCGCCGGACGTCAAGGCCGAGATCATCGCGCGCGGCACGCCCGGTTTCTCCGGCGCGGACCTCGCCAACCTCGTCAACGAAGCCGCACTGTTCGCCGCGCGCCGCAGCAAGCGCCTGGTCGACATGCACGATTTCGAGATGGCGAAGGACAAGATCATGATGGGCGCCGAGCGCAAGTCGATGGTCATGTCCGACGAAGAGAAAAAGAACACCGCGTATCACGAGTCGGGTCATACGGTGGTGGCCAAGCTGTTGCCCAAGTCGGACCCGGTGCACAAGGTGACGATCATCCCGCGCGGCCGCGCGCTGGGCGTCACCATGCAGCTGCCCTCGGAGGACCGCTACTCGTACGATCGCGACTACCTGTTGCAGCGTATTGCAGTGCTGTTCGGTGGCCGTATCGCCGAAGAGATCTTCATGCACCAGATGACGACGGGTGCGGGCAACGATTTCGAGCGCGCGACGCAGATGGCGCGCGACATGGTCACGCGTTACGGCATGTCCGACATCCTCGGGCCGATGGTCTACGCCGAGAACGAAGGCGAGGTCTTCCTCGGCCGCTCGATCGCGACGCAGAAGAACGTGTCCGAGGCGACCATGCAGAAGGTCGATCTCGAGATCCGGCGCATCATCGACGAGCAGTACGCGCTTGCGCGCAAGCTGATCGAGGAAAATCGCGACAAGGTCGAAATGATGGCCAAGACGCTGCTCGAGTGGGAAACGCTCGACAGCGAGCAGGTCGAGGACATCATGCAGGGTCGACCACCGCGCGAGCCCAAGGTGCAGCCCGGCACGACGCCAAGCACGCCCTATGGTCCGGGCGCGGGTCCAGACGCGGCGCCGGCGCCGACCATCAACCCAGCCTGAAGGAGCTGTAGGCGCGAATTACGGCTACCTGAGGGCGGAGCAGCGAAGCGGGCGACCCCGAAGGTGGCAGCCCGCGCTCTCGGGAATGCTGAAGATCGCCCAGCTAGAACGAGCGCGGGTCGCGCGCAGCCTTCATCCATGCTGATCTGCGGGCGCCACCACCTTTCGCTGGACCGCCCGCGGGTCATGGGCATCGTCAACGTCACGCCGGATTCCTTTGCCGACGCCGGTCGTCACGCAACGCTATCTGCGGCGCTTGCGCATGCCCGCGCGCTGCTCGCCGACGGCGCCGACATCATCGACCTCGGTGGCGAGTCGACGCGCCCCGGTGCCGCGCCGGTGTCAGAGCAGGAGGAACTCGATCGCGTCCTGCCGCTGGTGGAGCAGTTGCGCGTGGAATGCGACGAGCACGGCGTGCCGATCTCGGTGGATACCCGCAAGGCGGCGGTCATGCGCGCTGCGATCGCGGCCGGCGCGGGGATGATCAACGACGTGGGCGCGCTGCAGGCGCCCGGTGCGATACAGGTCGTGGCTGACAGCGCGCCGCCAGTCGCGGTCTGCCTGATGCACATGCGCGGTGAACCTGCGACCATGCAGAAGTCCGTCGCCTATACTGATGTAGTCGTCGAGGTGACCGCATTCCTGCGCGATCGCGCAGCGGTTTGTCTGGGCGCCGGGATCGTCCGCGAGCGTATCGTGGTCGATCCAGGCTTTGGCTTCGGCAAGACAGTGGAACATAATCTCGAACTGGTGCGCCGGTTGCCCGAGATCGCAGCGTTGGGTTACCCGGTGCTCGTAGGGTCGTCGCGCAAGTCGACCCTGGGTGCGCTCACCGGACGCGACGTCGGCGAGCGCATGGCCGGCAGCATTGCCGCGGCGCTGGCTGCCGTGGCGCGAGGCGCGGCCATCGTGCGTGTGCACGATGTGCGCGAGACCATCGATGCATTGAAAATATGGCGGGCGATTTGAACAAAAAATACTTCGGCACCGACGGCGTGCGCGGGCGCGTCGGCGAGCCGCCGATCACGCCGGAACTGATCCTGCGTCTCGGCCACGCCGCCGGGCGCGTGCTCGCGGCGCAGTCGGCGGATCATCCGGGCGAAACGCCGGCAGTGCTGATCGGCAAGGACACGCGCATCTCCGGCTACCTGATGGAGGCAGCACTGGAGTCGGGGTTGTCGGCCGCGGGTGTCGACGTCTATCTGTCGGGGCCGCTGCCAACGCCTGCCGTCGCGTATCTGACGCGCGCGCTGCGCCTGTCGGCGGGCATCGTCATAAGTGCGTCGCACAATCCGTTCGAAGACAACGGCATCAAGTTCTTCTCGGCCTCGGGTACCAAGCTGCCCGACGCGGTCGAGCAGGCGATCGAGCGTGCCATGGAGGAGCCGATCACCTGCGCGCCGGCGAAGGATCTGGGCAAGGCGTTCCGCGTCAACGACGCGGGCGGCCGCTACATCGAATTCTGCAAGAGTACCTTTCCCAACGAGCTCGACCTGAAGGGCCTCAAACTCGTCGTCGATTGCGCACACGGCGCCGCGTATCACGTCGCGCCGCCGGTGTTCCATGAACTCGGCGCCGAAGTGGTCGCGGTCGGCAACGAGCCCGACGGCATCAACATCAACGCCACGGTCGGCGCGACGCATCCGCGTCACCTGCAGGCGGCCGTGCTCGAGCATCGCGCGGACCTGGGCATCGCGCTCGACGGCGACGGCGACCGGCTGGTGATGGTCGACGCCGAGGGTCGCGTCTACGATGGCGATCAGCTGCTCTACGTGATCGCGCTCGACTACTGGCGGCGCGGCGCGATGGCGGGAGGCATTGTCGGCACCTTGATGAGCAACCTCGGTTTCGAGCAGGCGCTCACGCGCCGTGGCATCGGCTTCGTGCGCGCATCGGTCGGCGATCGCTACGTCCTGGAGTTGATGCAGCAGAAGAAATGGATGCTCGGCGGCGAGAATTCCGGACATATCATCTGCCTCGACAAGCACACGACGGGCGACGCCATCGTCGCCGCGCTCGCGGTACTGCGCGCGCTGCGCGAGCAGGGCACGACGCTCGCCGCGGTGACCGGCGACGCGCCGCTGTTTCCGCAACGGCTGATCAACGTGCCCATTCGCCGCGGTTTCGAATGGGGTGCCAGCGACGCCATCCAGCGCGCCGAGCGCGAGGCCGTCGCGACGCTCGACGGTTCCGGGCGCGTGCTGTTGCGTCCGTCCGGAACCGAATCGGTCTTGCGCGTCATGGTCGAAGCCCGCGACGCCGATGTCGCCGACCGCTGTGCCAAGGGCATCGCCGAAGTGGTGGCCAAAGCAGCGGCTTAGCATGGTCACTGCGCTTCACTCCGCTCCCGTCAACGCCGCGCCGGCGACGCTCGCCGCCTGGCTCGAACAGGCCGGCGCCGCCTACGCTGCCGACGAACGCACCTCGATTGCGGAGGCGGTCGCGCATGCACGCGAACGCTACGGCGACCTGTGCACCGGCGACGGAGAGCCGTGGCTCGATCGTGCGCTCGGCACCGCGGCGATCGTCGCCGGGCTGAAGCTCGACGCCATTTCCGTGCGCGCGGCGGTATTGCACGGTGTACCGCATTGCCCCGGTTTCGACGCCGAAGCGCTCAAAGCGCGTTTCGGTCAAGAGGTGACCGACCTCGTCGTCGGGGTCGTGCGCATGGGCGCGATCCGCGCCACTGCCGAGGGCGTCGACAAGGACGCGCGCGACGCGCAGGCGGAAAACCTGCGCAAGATGCTGCTGGCGATGGTCGGCGACATTCGCGTCGTCCTGATCAAGCTGGCCGAACGCACGCAGGCGTTGCGCTTCCTGGTGTCCGGCGATACGGACGCGCGCGCACAGGCTGCCCGCGAAACGCAGGACCTGTTCGCGCCGCTCGCGAACCGGCTGGGCGTCTGGCAGCTCAAATGGGAGCTCGAGGACCTGGCGTTGCGCGCGCTCGAGCCCGAGACCTACAGTCAGATCGCCAAGATGCTCGACGAGCGCCGGCAGGATCGTCAGCACTACATCGAGGACGTCAAGGCGACGCTCAAGCGCGAGCTCGCCGCAGCCGGGGTCAAGGCGGAAGTCAGCGGCCGGCCGAAGCACATCTACAGCATCTGGAACAAGATGCGGCGCAAGCAGCTCGGCATCGACTCGCTCTACGACATCCGCGCCGTGCGCATCCTGGTCGACGAGGTGCAGGATTGCTATGCCGCGCTCGGCGTCGTGCACAACCTGTGGACACCGCTGGCCCGGGAATTCGACGACTACATCGCCAAGCCCAAGGCGAACGACTATCGCTCGCTGCACACTGCCGTCAGCGGACCCGAGGACAAGTCGCTCGAGGTGCAGATCCGCACGCACGACATGCACCGGCACTCCGAGTACGGCGTCGCCGCGCACTGGCGCTACAAGGAAGGCGCCGGCGCGGGCCGGCGCGACCCCGGCTACGAGGAAAAGATAGCGTGGCTGCGGCAGGTGCTCGACTGGAAAGACGCCGTCGCGGACGCGGGCGAGTGGCTGCAGCAATTCAAGTCGAGCCTGTTCACCGAGACGATCTACGTGCTCACGCCACAGGGGCGCGTCGTCGACCTGCCGCGCGGCGCGACGCCGGTCGACTTCGCGTACGCGGTGCACACCGGGCTCGGTCACCGCTGCCGGGGGGCTCGCGCGGACGGCGCGATGGTGCCGCTCAACTACGCGCTGCAAAGCGGGCAGCGGGTCGAGATCGTCGCCATCAAGGATGGCCCGGGCGTCGGTCCCAGCCGCGACTGGCTCAATCCGGACCTGGGCTACGTGCACAGCCGGCACGCGCGCACCAAGGTGCGGCAGTGGTTCAAGGCGCAGCAGCTGGAGACGACGATCGCGCAGGGCCGCACTGCCGTCGAGCGCGAACTGGCGCGCGCCGGCATGACCGCGCTCAACCTCGAAGCGGTGGCGCACGCAGCGGGCTTCGCCAAGCTCGACGAGTTCTTCGCGGCGGTGGCGCGCACCGAGGTCAACACGCGGCAGCTGCAGGCCGCGATCCATGCGCTCGCCCGGCCCGACGCCGCGCCGGCGGTCGTGGACGAACCTGTCCTGCCGAAGCAGAGCAAGGCCGCAGGTTCGGGCAGCGGCATCCTGATCGTGGGCGTCGATCGCCTGATGACCGGGCTCGCACGCTGCTGCAAGCCGGCGCCGCCCGATCCGATCCTCGGTTTCGTCACGCGCGGCAAGGGCATTTCGATCCATCGCCAGAGCTGCAGCAACATCGCGCGCATGCGCGAGAAGCAGCCCGAACGGCTGATCACCGCGGATTGGGGCGCGCGGCGCGAGGAAGTTTTTCCGGTCGACGTGATCGTCGAAGCGATGGACCGGCAGGGACTGCTGCGCGACGTGTCCGAGGTCTTCTCGCGCGAGAAGATCAACGTCACCGCGGTCAATACGCTCTCGCGCAATCTGCAGGCGCGGATGTCGTTCACGCTCGAGGTACCCGACCTCGAGCAATTGAAGCGCGCGCTGCTGCTCGTGCGCGACGTGAATGGCGTGCTGTCGGCGGGACGGCGCTAGCGAGACTGCGACGCGCAAGAATGTCGCTGTCGTCCCGGCGCAGACCGGGACCCAATTTAGCTGAATGCGCCTATTTCGCCAGCCGCGCGATCGCCGCGGCGTAACCCGAATCCAGCGACGCCTGGTCTTCCGCCTGCAGTCCAAGGTCGGTGATCAGCCCGTCGGTCAACTGGTAGATCCAGGCGTGCAGCGACAGCGGCTGCCCGCGTTGCCACGCGTCCTGCACGATCGTCGTGCGCGCGACGTGCACCACTTGTTCGACCACGTTGAGCGCGCACAGCCGGTCCTCGCGCGCGCCGTCGTCCGGCAGGCGCTCCAGCAGCGCCGCGTGCTTGCTCGCGACGTCCTGCACGTGCCGCAGCCAGTTGTCGATCAATCCGAGCGGCCTGGCCTGGTACGCGGCGTGCACGCCGCCGCAACCATAGTGACCGACGACCAGCACGTGCTCGACCTTGAGCACATCGACCGCGAATTGCAGCACCGAGAGGCAATTGAGGTCGGTGTGAACGACGACGTTGGCGACGTTGCGATGGACGAACACTCCGCCGGGCTGCAGGTCGATGATCTCATTCGCGGGCACGCGGCTGTCCGAACAGCCGATCCACAGATAGCGCGGCGCCTGCTGCGCTGCGAGTTCGGAAAAGAATCCTGGATTTTGCGCGCGGACCGTCGCCGACCAGGCGCGGTTGCGATCGAGCAGGTGCTCAACGGTTGGCATGGCGGGTGACGCACTCCAAATACCGCATCACATCAATCATTTACCTACTGATGGATTGCGTTATGTCATCGATCGGAAACAACGATTGGAAATGCCGGGTACTCGATCCTATCTTGTCATCGTGCGTTGCGCCAAAAGCGCGCGCCACAGGATGTCGAAGTCTACCCGACCGAAAGGAGTCTGCAATGGCTAACCAGGAATATCCGCTCTTTGCCCTGAATCGCGGGGCCACGCTGCTCGGCGATGTGATGATGCCGACCCATCGCGCTGCAAGCGCTGCGAAGGTACCGTCCGGCCGCGCGCCCGCGAAGGCGTCTGCCGGCGGCCTGCTCGAGCGCCTCGACGCGTGGTTCTGGCGCCAGCGCCAGCGCGACAATGAAGCGTATCTTGCGCAATCGCAGGACGTGTTCGAACTCGAGTCCCGCATGCGCGCGATCGAGCGCGGCATCGGCGGCCGATACTACTGATCCAAGCCGCAGCTAGAGCAGGCCTTCGAGCAGCTGCACGTCGACCTCGGTGCCCGCGGCGACATCGCCGGTGGCCGTGTCGAGTACGATGAAGCAGTTCGCCTGCGACATCGACGACAGGATGCCCGAGCCCTGATCGCCGGTCGTGCGCACGGTGAAGCCGCCGCTGCCGTCGGGGGCGAGGATGCCGCGCTGGAACTCGGTGCGGCCGGGCAACTTGCGGATCGGCGCCGACAGCTGCACTTTGAACATGGGCAATGGCGCCACCTCGCGCTGGCCCTGCAGGATCAACAGCGCCTCGCGCACGAACTGGTAGAAAGTCACCATGACCGCCACCGGGTTGCCCGGCAATCCGAAGAAATGCGCGTTGCCGAGCTTGCCGTACGCGAGCGGGCGACCCGGCTTCATCGCGATTTTCCAGAACAGCACTTCGCCCAGCTGGTCGAGGAACCGCCTCACGTAGTCGGCTTCACCGACGGAAACACCACCGGAGGTGATCACGACGTCTGCATTTTGCCCCGCCGTGGCAAAGACGCGCTCGAGCTCGGCCGGCACGTCCGCGACCACGCCCATGTCGACGAGCTCGCAACCCAGCCGCGTCAGCATGCCGTGGAGCGTGTAGCGATTGCTGTCGTAGATTTCGCCGGCGGCGAGTGGTGTGCCGACCGACTTCAGTTCGTCGCCGGTCGAGAAGAACGCCACGCGCAATTTGCGGTAGACGCCGACCTCGCCGATGCCGAGCGAGGCCAGCATTCCGATCTCGGCCGGGTGCAGTCGCTGCCCGGCGCGAAATACCATCTGCCCGGCCTTCAGGTCTTCGCCGGCAAAGCGCCGGTTCTGCCCCGCTTTTATCAATGCACCCTTCGCGATTGTCACCTGGCTCGCGGTCTCGCTCGTGCGCTCCTGCATCACGACCGAGTCCGCGCCCTGCGGCATCACGCCACCGGTGAAAATGCGCACGCACTCGCCGGCGCCGATGGCTCCCGACCAAGGCTTGCCGGCGAACGACTCGCCGACGCGCCGCAGCGTGGTCTCGCCTTGCGCATTCAGGTCCGTGAAACGCACCGCGTACCCGTCCATCGCCGAGTTGTCGTGACCGGGCACGGCGAACGGCGAGACCAGGTCCGATGCGAGCACGCGTCCGAGCGCGCTGCGGATGTGAATCCGCTCGATCGCCGTCACCGGCGCGAGAAAACTGCGAATCAGTTCGCGCGCCTTGGCCACCGGCATCGAGTTCGGATCGTAGTCGTCGGCGCAGGATACTTCGCGCAAGGTCTTGGGCGGCGTCATGATGGCCTCAATGGAAGCGCGATTTTAGTCCAAGAATGGGCCGTTCGAGGAAATGCCACGACAGCGCTGCCAGCGCGAGCGTCACCGCGAACGCGGGGATCAGCAGCTCGACCGTCGTGAGGCCGGGCGCCAGGTGCACGATGAATTGCTGCACCGGGAACGCGTACACGTACAGTCCGTAGGAATAGTCTCCGCCCCGATTGAAGCGCGGCGCCTGGACGCGCGGATGATACGCGAGGACCAGAACCGTGTACCCCGTCAGCACGACCAGCCACGGGCCGCGCACCATGCCGCCCGGATTCCAAACGTAAAGCGCCATTCCGGTGGCAACGGCGACGAGCGATAGCGGAATGCGCTCCCGCCACGCGTATGCAAGCGAGCCGAGCGCGAACAGCAACGCGAGCTCGAACACCGCCTTGTCGCGCGTGGGCAGCGGCAGCCATCCGGGTTTGGCGATGAACACGATCAGCATCACGGCGAAGGTGACGGCCCAGACGCGGCGGCGTGCCAGCACGCCGCAGACGCCCAGTATCGCGACGCCGACATACAGCCGCAGTTCCACCGGCAGCGTCCACAGCGAACCGTTGACGGCATTCGGAAAGGGATTCGACTTGAACGCGCCGGGAAGGAAGTATTCGACGCGCCAGCCGAGCGCGTTGTGCCGCGCGAACGCGGACGTCATCGGGTCGGTCAGGAACGGTCCCCAGGGCACCGCGCTCGACAGGCCGGCAAGCAGGATGGACACTCCGACGGCGGCGATCAGCGCCGGATAGATGCGCAATGCGCGCGCCGCGAGAAAAGCCGGAAGGCGCGCACGCGCCAACCAGCTCTGCGTCACCAGGAATCCCGACAGCACGAAAAAACAGTTCACGCCGACCGCGCCGAGATTGGTGTCGCCGGTCAACCGATAGAGCGGATCGTCGGTCCAGCGGTCGGTCAGCGCACACGAGTGGAACGCGATCACCGCGGTCGCGGCCAGCAGCCGCAACAACGGCGTATTGTTGTCGCGTCCCGGTGTGTGGTCGCCGAGCCGGATCAACGCGGGCGCCCGCCCGCGGCCGCCGCGGACAGCTCGTCGGCAGTGTTGATGTTGCGAAACGCTTCGGCTTCGTCGTCGAACGCGACCTCCACCGTGGCGAGCGTGGCGTACCACGCGTCGATCTTGCGTCCTCCCTCCTCGAGGAAGCGCGTCAGGTGCGGCAGCACGCTGGTCCGCACCAGCGCAAACACCGGATGCGGCTGATCGAAGGTGCGCGCAACCGCCAACTCTGCGTTGCGCGCATCGAGCGCGGTGTGCAGTCGCGCTACCAGGTCCAGCGGCAGGAACGGCGAATCGCAGGGAACCGTGACCACCAGCGCGTGTGTCGCCTGCGCCATGCCGACATGCAGACCGGCGAGCGGACCCGCGAAGCCGCCGATGGCGTCGGGAACGACCCGGTAACCCATCGCCGCGTACTCGTCGACGTGCTGATTGGCGTTGATCAGGATCTCGTCGACTTGCGGTGCGAGCCGTTGCAGCACGTGCCGCACCATCGGTTCACCGTCGAGCAGCACCAGCCCCTTGTCGACCGTGCCCATGCGCCGGCCCTGGCCGCCGGCGAGCACGACGCCCGTGATCGCCGCTGCCCGTGCGCCATCGGCCTCAGGGTCCATCATGTCCATCGCTTCAGGCGCCGGCGCGGAAGCGCTCGCCGCCGGTGAACAGCAGGAAGTGCTTGCCGGTGGCGCGCCCGATCATGGTGATGCCGACCGTCTGCGCGATCTCGAAGCCCATCTGCGTGAGGCCCGAGCGCGAAACCAGGAACGGTATGCCCATCTGCGCGGCCTTGATCACCATCTCGGAAGTCAGCCTGCCCGTGGTGTAGAAGATCTTGTCTCCGCCGTCGACGCGATCGAGCCACATCTTGCCGGCGATCGCGTCGACCGCGTTGTGGCGGCCGACGTCCTCGACGAAGTACAGGATCTCGCTCGCGCCGTCGCCGTTGGTGGCGAGCGCGCAGCCGTGCACGGCGCCCGCCTGCTTGTAGATCGTCTCGTGCACGCGCACGCGATCGAGCAACGCGTACAGCGTGGCGCGGGTGAGCTCGGCATCGGCGGGCAGACGTACCGAGTCGATCTCGGCCATCAGGTCGCCGAAGACGGTGCCCTGGCCGCAGCCGCTGGTCTTGGTGCGCTTGCCGAGCTTCGCGTCGAGGTCCCGGAGCCCGCTCCGGGTGTTGATGACGACCGAGTTCACATCCCAGTCGACCTGCACCGACACGATGTCCTCGAGTTGATCGAGCAGACGTTGGTTGCGCAGGTAGCCGATGGCGAGCGCTTCCGGCGCCGCGCCGAGCGTCATCAGCGTCAGGATCTCGCGCTTGTCGACGTACAGCGTCAGCGGATGCTCGCCGGCGATGGGCGTGTCGCGCGTTTGTCCGTTTTCGTCGATCGCGGCGACGTTGAAGGTCGAGGGTCGCGCCGCGTCGGTGAGCACCGGGCGGTAGGGTGTGTTGGGCGCGTTCATTTTTCCGCCGCTGCCTTGCGCAGCCACACCATCAACGGGTAGAGGTCTTCGAAATAACCGGCCAGGTCGCGCGCGAGATCCTTCGGCGGACGTTTTTTCAGATTGGCCTCGGTGATTCCAAAGTAGTGGCGTTGCTTGATCGCTTCGATGTGCGGCGTGTCGGCGCTGAAGCCCTTGGGAGGACGCGCCAGCGCATCCTCATCCATCAGTCCGCCGTAGGTCTTGGCGAAGCGCGGGTTGCGCAGCAACGTGGTGAGGCTTCCGGGCTTCTCCGCGATGTGGCGGCGGATTCGCAACAGGATCGCCGGGTCGGGCCGATAAATACCGCCTCCGACCATGAGCACGCCGCGGTAGTCGATCTCGAAGTAGTAGCCCGGTTCCAGGCCGCGCTTGGCGCGTTCGCGAATCGCCGCGCTGAAGTGTGTCTTGTACGGCGTCTTGTCCTTGTAGAAACGGGTGTCGCGATAGATGCGGAACATCGCCTTCTTCGCATCGACCGGGCCGAGTGCGCGGTCGAACTTGCCGACGCGCGCGATGACGTCGACGAGCAACGCTTCGAATTCCTCCCGCAGCAGGTCGTACGCGGGCTTGTTCCAGGCGAACCAGGGTCGGTTGTTGTTTTGTTCCAGTCCGCTCAGGAATTCGATCAGGGCTTTTAGGTGCATGGTTGCGTATCGCCTATCCGCCGATATAACTCATCTCGATCTTCGGCAGCGCCACCGTGTTCGCCGACCGGATTTCCGAATAGCGGTCCGCCCGTTGCAACCAGATCGCCGCCAGATAGTTGCCGATCTGTGCGTCGGAACTGCCGCCTCGCACCAGCGCGCGCAGGTCGTAACCTGTCGTTGCGAACAGGCAGGTGTAGAGCTTGCCATCGGTGGCGAGCCGCGCACGCGTGCACTCGCTGCAGAATGCCTGGGTCACCGACGAGATGACGCCGATCTCGCCGCTGCCGTCGAGATAGCGCCAGCGCTCGGCGACCTCGCCCGTGTAGTTCGCGTCGGCGGGCGCGAGGGGAAATCGGCGTCCGATCGTCTGGACGACTTCGGCCGATGGCACGACATCGTCCATGCGCCAGCCGTTGGTGTGGCCGACATCCATGTATTCGATGAAGCGCAGAATGTGTCCGCTGCCCTTGAAGTGGCGCGCCATCGGCAGGATCTCCTGCTCGTTGACGCCGCGCTTGACGACCATGTTGATCTTGACCGGGGCGAGGCCCGCCGCCGCCGCAGCGTCGATTCCCTCGAGCACTCTGGCGACCGGAAAATCGACGTCGTTCATCGCCCGGAACACGGTATCGTCGAGGGCATCGAGGCTCACCGTGACGCGGTTGAGTCCGGCATCCCTGAGAGCCTGCGCTTTGGCGGCCAGCGCCGCGCCGTTGGTCGTGAGCGTAAGGTCGAGACCGCCGAGGCCGCTGAGCATGGCGACCAGGCGTTCGATATTCTTGCGCAGCAATGGCTCCCCGCCGGTCAGCCGGATCTTCTCGACGCCATGCAATTTGAAAATGTGCGCGAGCCGCGTGATCTCCTCGAAGCTCAGCAGTTCTGCATGCGGCAGGAACGGATAGTCGTGACCGAAAACGTCTTTCGGCATGCAGTAAACGCAGCGGAAGTTGCAGCGATCGGTGACGGAAATGCGCAAATCGCGCAGCTGGCGGCCACGCGTGTCGGCGAGCAGGCCCGTGGGCGTCACGGACGGTGCGGCAGCGGCGGCGGGAACGTTTCCGCCATGTGCGCTGCGAGCATCGGTCAAAGGTATTACCTTGGCCATCGGCAACTGAAATGACTACGGAACCAATAATCTTAGCAGACAGTCTCGTGGAGTATCATCCGCCGATTCACGCCCGGGTTCGGAACGATTGTCCATGTCGGCACCACGGTTTTCAGTTGCAGTTCTGGTCGAGCGGGTACCGCTGACGAATCGCTGGGTAAACGAACAGTGGCGCGTGGCCGCGGTCGAACCCGACGATGCTCCTTTCGCGCCTCCATACAAGCAGTTCGAGGACGCTACGCGCACGTGCTGGCGTTGCGCCGGGCACGCGGTGGAGCTGCATCGCTCGGAGGCCGAAGGCTACTTCCTCAATATCACTTCAACGGAGCCGAAGATCTTCGTCATGTGGCGCGGACCGGCAGCCGACGACGCCGAAGGCGACGAATTCAAGTTGCGCCCGCGCACGGTCACCGTGAGCTACAACGAAGCCGGCCGCCTGCTCGACGGTGGCGAACAGGTCGACGCGGTTCCCTTGCCGCCGGAGATCCTGGCGTGGATGCGGCCTTTCGTGGTCGAACACTACAAGCCCGAACCCAAGCGCAAGTCGCGCCGCAACGAACTCTATGAACGCGAGCGCGGCGACGGGAATCCGGAGAAAAGCGGCTGATGACGCCCAAACCCGACCCGAACGCGGCGCCGCCGGAGCGCTTGTCGCTGACGCGCTGGTCGCGGCGCAAGCTCGAGACCACGCGCACGGAACCGGCGCCGCCAGTGGCCACACAACCGGTGGAACCGACGGGCCGGAGCGACGTACCGTCCGTTCCGGGTCCAGGCGTGGTCGAGGGAACGCCGCCCACGCCCGTGGAACTGCCGCCGGTCGAGTCGCTCACGCCCGAATCCGATTTCACCGGCTTCTTCCAGCCGGAGGCCAAGGTCGGGGAGGAACTCAAGCGTGCCGCGCTGAAGCAGCTGCTGCGCGATCCGCGCTTCAACGTGATGGACGGCCTCGACATCTACGTCGGCGACTACACCAAGTCCGATCCGATCCCCGACGACGTGTTGCAGCGCCTGGTGCAGGCGCGCTGGATCTTCGATCCGCCGAAGACCATGGTGAACGCGCAAGGGCATGTCGTCGATGTCCCGTCCGAGGCCGACGCGGCCACGCCGGAAGCGACGCCCGAGGCCATCGAGAACGCACCGGCCGACGCGTTGCCGCCGGTCACGCTCGACGGGCCGAAGGCTGCCGCTGACGGCGATGGAAGCGAGAACAAATGAGTCTGCGCGACAGCACGCTGCAACTGTGTGACTGCAACGGCACCATGCCGCTCGACGCGGCGGCGCTGGCACGCGCGCTGGAAATCGCCGGGCCGCTGCCGCTGCATCGACAGTTGTGCCAAAAGGAACTCGCGGCGTTCGTCGACGGCGCAACGGGCGATGTCATCGTCGCCTGTACCCAGGAGGCGCGCCTGTTCGGCGACGTCGCGGAGGAGGGCGGCAAGACGCAGACGATCCGCTTCGTCAACGTACGCGAAACGGCGGGCTGGTCGGCCGAAGCGGCTGGCGCCACGCCGAAGATCGCCGCGTTGATCGCGGCGGCCGCGTTGCCCGAGCCGGACCCGGTGCCGCGCATCGCGTTCAAGTCGGAGGGGCAGCTCCTGATCGCCGGTCCCGCCGCGCTGGCGCTGGCATGGGCGCAGCGGTTGCATGGCCAGCTCGCGGTCACGGTGCTCATTACGGGCGATGCCGTGGGAAGTGAGCTTCCTTTGCAACGCGACTATCCGGTGTACAGCGGCCGGCTCGATACGCTGCGTGGATGGCTGGGCGCGTTCGAGGCCGGATGGACGCAACAGAATCCGATCGATCTCGACGTGTGCACGCGCTGCAACGCATGCATCAAGGCCTGCCCCGAGCACGCCATCGACTGGAGCTACCAGATCGACCTCGAGCGTTGCCGCGACCATCGCCAATGCGTCGTCGCTTGCGGCGCGGTGCAGGCGATCGACTTCGACCGGCGCGACAGCGCGCGGACCGAACACTTCGACCTCGTGCTCGATCTCGGCGCTGAACCGACGCTGCACATGCACCAGCCGCCGCAGGGCTATTGGCGACCCGGCGCCGATCCGGGCGCGCAGGCAACCGCCGTGGCAGAAATCGCGTTGGCGATCGGCGAGTTCGAGAAGCCGAAATTCTTCAACTACAAGGCGTCGATCTGCGCGCACAGCCGCTCGCAGCAGAAGGGCTGCGACCTTTGCATCGACGTTTGCTCGACCGCCGCGATCGCGGCCGACGGCGACCATATCCGCGTCGAGCCGCACCTGTGCATGGGTTGCGGCGCATGTACCACGGTCTGTCCGTCCGGCGCGCTGGCCTACGCCTATCCCGGCGTGCCTGACCTCGGCCTGCGCATCCGGACCCTGCTTTCGACTTATGCCGCGAGCGGTGGCCGCGACGCCTGCCTGCTGTTTCACGACGGTGGCGGCCGCGGCCTGATCGAAGGGCTCGGACGGCGCGGCAAGGGGCTTCCTGCGCGCGTCATCCCGGTCGAAGTGCATCACATGGCGGCAACCGGCATCGACGTCTGGCTGGGTGCGCTGGCCTTTGGCGCCAGCGACGTGGCCGTGCTCGCCACCGGCGCGGAGGCGCCGCAGTATGCCGAAGCCCTGACTTCGCAGATGGGCATCGCCGAGACGATCGTCGGCGCGCTGGGCTACCAGGGCCCGCACCTGCATCTGTTGCGCGCGCCGGACGTCCAAGCGCTCGAGCGCGAAGTGTGGGCGCTGGTGCCGGCGTTGGCGGTGCGCGCACCGGCAACGTTCCGGTGGACCGCGGACAAACGTACGACGCTGGGCCTGGCGCTCGAGCACCTGCTCGCGCATGCACCGACACCGGTACGCGAAATCGCGCTGCCCGCAGGCTCGCCTTTCGGCCGGATCGATGTCGACCGCGACGCCTGCACGCTGTGCCTGGCCTGCGTTGGCGCATGCCCGGAGGGTGCGATCCTCGACCATCCGCAATCGGAGGTTCCGCAGCTGCGCTTCATCGAATCCAAATGCGTGCAGTGTGGTCTTTGTGCGATGACCTGTCCCGAGGATGCGATCGCGCTGGCGCCACGGCTGTCGCTCGCGCCTGAGGCGAAGCAGCCGCAGGTCGTCAACGAAGCTGTGCTCTTCAACTGCACCCGCTGCGGCAAACCGATGGGCACCGACAAGATGATCGGCAACATGCTCACGCGCCTGGCCGGCCATTCGATGTTCGCGGAACCTGGCGCGCTCGACCGGCTGAAAATGTGCGGGGACTGCAGGGTCATCGACAAGTTGCAGCAGGACTTGGGCACGTCGCGCTGAAGGATCCCGCGGAATGGAATCGGCACCGTTGGTGTTTACCCGTACGGTCGATCCGGAGGATCAGGCCCGTGCCGACTTCTATGCGCTGCTGTCGCGGCTGTACGAAGCTGGTCCCGATGCACCGCTGCTCGCCGCGATCGCCGGCTCCGACGAACTGCATGTTGCGGGCTCCGACGGGCCTGCGATCGACCTCGCCCGGACGTGGCATGCGCTCGTCGCCGCGAGTGCGGTGATGGATCCGGCGGCGGCCCTGGCCGAGTACCAGGACCTGTTCATCGGCGTTGGCCAGAGCGAAGCCAGCTTGCACGGATCGGCCTACATCAAGGCGGCGAAGGGCGGGCCATTCCTGGTGCAGGTTCGCGACTCGCTGACGCAGCTCAAGCTGGTGCGTCAGCCGGGTGTCGCGGTGTTCGAAGACCACCTGGCTGCGGTGTTCGAAACGATGCGAGTCCTCATCACGGGCCTCGGCCAGCCCAACGCTTTTGCGTTCGACGTGCAGCGCGAATTCTTTGTGCGCAACATCGAGCCGTGGGTCGGCGTTTGCTGCAATGCAATATGCGCGAAACCCCTTGCTAATTACTACCTGCGGGTCGCACAATTCACGGATTCATTCATGGCGGTTGAACGTGACTCGTTCGCCATGGACCAGTAAACGGAATTGGCAGTCACTACAACGTCACGAAGTTTTCATTTTGCGGAGGTGCAAATGCGCTCGTCCACGCACGAAAACGGTATTAACGCGCCTGTCCCCGCAACGAATCCCTCCCGCAGTACCAATCTGAAACGACGCGGCTTCCTGCTGACCCTTGGCGTCGGCGGAGCCGGTGCGGCCGCGGTCGCGGTGCGTTCGCTGTCGGGCGGAGCGGTCGTTGCGGATAGCGCGACAACGCCGGCCGACGATGGCGGCTATGCCGCAACGGCTCACGTGCAAACGTATTACAAGACGGCGAAGGTTTGACACCGCGATCTGCAATCGAGTCGCGGAAAGTTTTTGACAGATTCATAGGAGGAGGACCGGACCATGCTGCTCACTAGAACCTCTGATGTCCTTGGTGCAGCCCGTCCACGACTTCGCCGCCTCTCGGGTGCCTCGCATCCGACGATGGATCGGCGGGCGTTTCTGAAGCGTTCGGGTCTCGTTGCCGGGACCGGGGCGTTCGCCAGTCAGCTGCCGTACCACTTCATCGGCAAGGCCGATGCGGCGGCGGACAGCGACGTGAAAAAACTCGAGAGCAAGCGCACGGTCTGCACGCACTGCTCGGTCGGATGCGCGATCGACGCGATCGTCGAGAACGGCGTTTGGGTGCGGCAGGAACCCGTGTTCGATTCGCCGCTGAACCTCGGTTCGCACTGCGCCAAGGGCGCTGCAGCGCGCGAGCACGGCATGCACGAGAATTCGCATCGGCTCAAGACGCCGATGAAGCTGGTCAACGGCAAGTGGCAGCAGATGAGCTGGGACGCGGCGATCAACGAGGTTGGCGACCGGCTGCTGGCGCTGCGCAAGGAGTCGGGGCCCGACTCGGTGTTCTGGGTCGGCAGCTCGAAGCACAACAACGAGCAGGCCTATCTGATGCGCAAGTTCGTGTCGTTCTTCGGCACGAACAACATGGATCATCAGGCGCGGATCTGTCATTCGACGACCGTCGCCGGCGTAGCCAATACCTGGGGCTACGGCGCGATGACCAATTCGTACAACGACATGCAGAACACCAAGTGCGCGATGTACATCGGCTCGAACGCGGCCGAAGCGCACCCGGTGTCGATGCTGCACATGCTGCATTCGAAGGAAACCGGCGCGCGCATGATCGTCGTCGATCCGCGCTTCACGCGTACGGCGGCGAAGGCGGACGAGTACGTCCGCATCCGGTCGGGGACCGACATCCCGTTTCTGTTCGGCATGCTGCACCACATCTTCAAGAACGGCTGGGAAGACCCGAAGTACATCCACGATCGCGTCTACGGCATGGACAAGATCAAGGAGGAATGCCTGACCAAATGGACGCCTGACAAGGTCCAGGAAGTCTGCGGCGTTCCGGAGGCACAAGTCTACAAAGTCGCCGAAATGATGGCCAAGAACAAGCCGTCGACCATCGTCTGGTGCATGGGCCAGACCCAGCACACGATCGGCAACGCGATCGTCCGCGCCTCGTGCATCCTGCAACTGGCGCTCGGCAACGTCGGCGTGTCGGGCGGCGGCACCAACATCTTCCGCGGCCATGACAACGTGCAGGGAGCGACCGACGTCGGTCCGAATCCGGATTCGCTGCCCGGCTACTACGGCCTCGCCACCGGCGCGTGGAAGCATTTCGCCACGGTGTGGGGCGTCGACTACGAGTGGATCAAGAAGCAGTTCGCCTCGCAGGCGATGATGGAAAAATCGGGCATGACGGTGTCGCGCTGGATCGACGGCGTGCTCGAGAAGAACGACCTGATCGACCAGGACTCGAATCTCCGGGGGATGGTGTTCTGGGGGCATGCGCCGAACAGCCAGACGCGCGGCAAGGAAATGGTCGAGGCGATGAAAAAGCTCGACACGCTGGTGGTCATCGATCCGTATCCCTCCGCCACGGCGGCGATGGCGGCGATGGTACGCAAGGACGGCGTGTATCTGCTGCCGGCGTGCACCCAGTTCGAAACCTCGGGTTCGGTCACGGCGTCGAACCGCTCGATCCAGTGGCGCGAGCGGGTCATCAGCCCGATGTTCGAGTCGCAGACCGATCACGCGCTCATGCTGGCGTTCGCGAAGAAATTCGGCTTCGACAAGGAACTCACGAAGAACTACAAGATCGTGAAGCCCGACGCCAACAAGATGGAGGAGCCGGAGCCCGAGTCGATCCTGCGCGAAATCAACAAGGGCATGTGGACCATCGGCTACACCGGGCAATCGCCCGAGCGTTTGAAGCTGCACATGAAGAACATGGCCACCTTCGACGTCAAGACGCTGCGCGCCAAGGGCGGACCGTGCGACGGCGACTACTTCGGACTGCCGTGGCCCTGCTACGGCAACCCGGAGCTCAAGCATCCCGGGTCGCCGAACCTGTACAACAACTCGGTGCGGATGATGGACGGGGGAGGCTGCTTCCGCGCCAACTTCGGCATCGAGCGCGAGGGTGTCGACCTGCTAGCAGCCGACGGCTCTTACCCGAAGGGTGGCGACCTGACGACAGGTTATCCCGAGGTCGACCACGTGCTGATGAAGAAGCTCGGCTGGTGGGACGAGCTGACCGACGCCGAGAAAAAGGCGGCCGAGGGCAAGAACTGGAAGACCGACCTCTCCGGCGGCATGATCCGCGTGTTCATGAAGGAGCACGGCAATCATCCGTTCGGTAATGCCAAGGCGCGTGCCATCGTCTGGAACTTCCCCGACGGCATTCCGCTGCACCGCGAGCCGTTGTATTCGCCGCGTCCCGACATGGTCGCCAAGTATCCGGCCGCCGCTGACAAGATGGCCTTCTGGCGGCTGCCGACGCTGTACAAGACCGTGCAGCAGGACAACATCACCAAGGATGTGGCGAAGAATTTCCCGCTGATCCTGACCAGCGGCCGTCTGGTCGAGTACGAAGGCGGCGGCGAGGAGACGCGATCGAATCCGTGGCTCGCCGAACTGCAGCAGGAGAACTTCATCGAGATCAATCCGAAGGACGCCAACGATCGCGGCGTCAAGGACGGCGAGTACGTCTGGGTGAAATCGCCGACCGGCGCTCAGATCAAGGTGAAGGCGCAGGTGACCGAGCGGGTCGGCGCGGGAACGACGTTCATTCCGTTCCACTTCTCGGGCTGGTGGCAAGGCAAGGACATGCTCGAGTACTACCCCGAGGGCGCGCATCCGATCGTGCGGGCGGAAGCCGTCAACACGGCGACGACCTATGGCTACGACGCCGTGACGATGATGCAGGAGTCCAAGACGACGCTGTGCCAGGTCGAGAAGCACACGGCCTGACGAGGAGAGACCATGGCCCGAATGAAATTTCTCTGCGACGCCGAACGCTGCATCGAGTGCAACGGTTGCGTCACTGCGTGCAAGCAGGAGAACGACGTACCGTGGGGCGTGAACCGTCGCCGCGTGGTCACCATCAACGACGGCGTCCCGGGCGAACGCTCGGTGTCCGTCGCCTGCATGCACTGTTCCGACGCCCCTTGCATGGCGGTCTGTCCGGTCGACTGCTTCTATCGCAGCCCCGACGGCGTCGTCCTGCACGACAAGGACCTTTGCATCGGTTGCGGCTACTGCTTCTATGCGTGTCCGTTCGGCGCGCCGCAGTTCCCGCAGACGGGAGCGTTTGGCGTGCGCG
Source organism: uncultured beta proteobacterium (assembly GCA_963726915.1). Lineage (GTDB taxonomy): Bacteria > Pseudomonadota > Gammaproteobacteria > Burkholderiales > Casimicrobiaceae > PALSA-1003. Next base: position 169,832 of record CAVSEA010000011.1, on the reverse strand, counting down.
GCAAGATGGACAAATGCACCTTCTGCGCGGGCGGGCCGGAGCCCAACAATTCCGAGGCCGAGTTCAAGAAGTACGGCCGCAATCGTCTGGCCGAGGGCAAGCTGCCCGCGTGCGCGGAGATGTGCTCGACCAAGGCGCTGCTCGCGGGCGACGCCGACGTGCTATCGGACATCTACCGCGAACGCGTGATCAATCGCGCCGCGCGCGGCTCGCCGAGCATGCCGCCGTGGGGCTGGGACACGGCCTACGGCCGGCCCGAAGCACCGAAGCAACCCGGCGCGCCGGCACCAGCGGCCGCGTCGGCGACGGGCAAGTCATGATGGCCCGCGCAGCCTGGGCGCTGGCAGGCGCCATCGCGCTGGTGGCGCTCGCCGGCTGCGGCGAGCGTCCGCAGGTGATCGAATACAAGCAGGGCAAGTACCAGGGCAAGCCCGACCAACCGCCATGGGACAGCGCCAAGTTCAAGGGCAACCAGGGCGAATACGAGCTTGCGATCAAGCAGCGCAACCAGAACCAGAACGAATACAAGCGGACCAACTGAGCGCACAACCATGATGGGATCGATGCGTCGCGTGGCCGCCCTGCTGGCGGCCGCTTGTTTGCTGGCCGCGGGCGTTGTTTGCGCGCAATCGCCGGCCGTGAATCCCACGGAAGCGAAGGACGCGGCGCAGCAGGCCGCGCAGCAACGCGTTCAGCCGCTCAACAATCAACCCGTATGGAGCGAGATCCGTTCCGGCGCACCGCAGACGACGACGGTCACCGGGCGCGAAACCAACGTCCTCATCCAGTCTCAGGGTGAGACGTGGCGCGCCGCGCACTCGACTCTGTCCGCGTTTGGAGGCCTGCTGTTCGCGCTGGCGGTGGGAGGCATTGCAGTCTTCTATCTTGTCCGGGGCAAAATGACCGCGGCATCGAAGCCCGGCGACCGGATCATCGAGCGCTTCGTGCCGATCGATCGCTATGCGCACTGGCTGCTTGCAATCGTCTGGGTCATCCTGGCGATTACCGGCCTGATTCTCTCGCTGGGCAAGGCAACGCTGCTCCCGCTCATAGGCTATACGCTGTTTTCGTGGCTGGCGACCTTGTCCAAGACGCTGCACAACTTCATCGGCCCGATCCTGATTGTCGCCGTGCCGCTGATGTTCATACGCTACCTGCGGTACAACGGCATCGGCGTCGACGACATCAAGTGGTTCATCAACATCGTCGGCTACTTCAAAGGCCACGAGTACCCGTCTGGCAAGTTCAACGCCGGCGAAAAACTTGTGTTCTGGTTCGTGCTGGTCCTGTTCTCGACCGTGCTCATCGTGACCGGATTGATACTGGTATTCCCCAACTTCAACCAGACGCGCGCGACGATGCAGGTCGCCAACGTTGTGCACATGGTGGCCGCTTACCTGGCCATCGCACTGGCGTGCGTGCACATCTATCTCGGCACCATCGGGATGGACGGAGCGTATCGCGCCATGCGTGACGGCTACGTCGACGAAAGCTGGGCGCAACACCACCACGCGCTCTGGTACCAGGAAGTGGTTGCGGGTACGGCGCGCGAGAAGTTCGTGCAGCCCCAGGCCGGACCGCCTGCTGTACAGGTGGCGCAATCGAAACCGGCGTGACGGGAATCTGCGGTCGATACGGGAGAGGACACAAATGACAACCTTGCGTGCACTGCTGGCCGCGGCTTTGGTGATCGTCGGCTTCGGCCTTGCAGTGGCCAAATTGCCGCCGGCGCCGCCGATGGACGACAAGGCCAAGGCCGCCGCCGAGGAAAAGAAAGCCAAGGACGCGGCAACCGCGGAGGCCGTCAAGCAACAGCAGGCGCGTGCCGAGGATCGTGTCGCGTCGCGTTACATTGCCGAGCAAAAGGCGCTGGGCAAGAGCGTCGTGCCGCAGATGGGGCCGACCGCCGCGCCGGTCGCGACCAACTCGGGTGCGGTTGGCACTGATAAAGGGCTCGGCGGCAAAAAACCGCCGGAGAAAGCCTCGAACGCGCACTCGGGTACCAAAACCGTTCGCTGATCGAACCTGGCGCCCGATGACGTCGGCGCGGTGCGCACCGGTGCAGCGCTAAGGTATCGCCCAGGTTTCGTTGGCATGACGCAACAGCGCGGGTTCCGCGCGGCAACGCGACGCGAAGTCGCGCACCGCGGCCGAGCGCCAGGCGGCGCGGTACGCGCGCCACGCCTCATCCATGTTGTCCCGGCGCAGGTCCGCCGGTGCGAACGGGAGTGCGTTGAGCAGTTTCACCTTGCCGTTCGGAACGATCAGTAGCATTGCCTGGGGGCTTTCGCAGCGGCGTTCGATTTCCGTGACGATGTCCCAAGGGTAGATCGACAGCGCCATGCCCGCGGGTCGCTCCTGCTCCTGCGCGCGCAACGCTGCCACGGCGTGCGCCCAAACCGCGGCGCTACAAGCGATATCGTCCCAATGATCGGCGGCACGTCCCAGCCGCATCAGTGGTCCAGTGACGAAGGCGCTGCAGCCGAGTGAGCCAGCGAGTTGGTAGACGCTTTGCATTTCGCCGACGTTGATGCGCGTCGGCACGAACACGCATTGCGGTGCGAGGCCGCGGGCGACCAGCCGGCGGATGGCTCCAGTCGCCGCGGCGAAGCTTCCGCCGGGTCGTACCCGCTCGTGTGTAACAGGGTTCGCCCCGTCCACCGAGATCTGCACACACTGCACCGCGAGCGCCGCGAGCCGATCTGCGGCTGCGTCGTCGATGCGCGTGCCGTCGGTCTCGATCTTGAGCGAGACGCCCGCCGCAGTCAGCAGGTCGAAGATTTCCCAGCAGTGAGCGACCGCGAGCGGCTCGCCGCCGCCGAAGGCTACATAGGGTATGCCCGCTTGCGCGATGCGCCGGGCGAGGTCCAGGGCCTCGCCGCGCTCGAGTTCGTCGGGCCACGCGTTGCCCGGACCCGACGCTTCGCAACATGCGATACAGCGCCCGGCGCAGCGATTGGTTAGCTGCCAGGCGATGAACAGGGGCGCTCGGTACTCGTCGACCGAACGGCCCTGAGGGGGCGAATGCGGAATCAGGTGAAGCGGATATAGGGCTGCGCCATCACCTGCTCGGAAACGTCCTCGATCTTGGGCGTTTCCCACGCCGGCTTGGCGACAGGCTTCGGTGGTGTCGTGGCCGCCGAGCCGACGTTCGCTGTTTCAACCGATACTTTGGACTCGCTCATCATACCTCCGGTGTGCTCATGCGTGGATGACCGGCACTACTCGCCAGGTGTTCGCCTGGCTGTGCAGCAATTCGTCCTCGATCGCGGCGTGGATCGCGGCCCTTACCGGGGTTCGCCGCCAAGCCTCACGATACGCTCGCCAGGCATCAGCGAAGGTCTCGCGGCGCAAATCGGCGCAGATCTCCGGAATCGCCGCGGCCACTTTCACCCAACCGTTTGGCAGCACCAGCAGGGTAGCGGGCGGCTGCTCCAGCGCGGCTCGCAATCCGTCCTCGATACTGAAGGGAAGATAACAGAACTGCATGGCGGGTTCAAGAAATCGTGCCAGCCGCGAGAGCTCGGTGCGAAACGCCTGGTACTGCTCTTCGGTCGGAACGAGCTTGCTCCAGGTGCGCGCCGCGGTGCCCACGCGCATAAGCCTGCCGGTGTTGAAACGAAACGCGCCCAGCGATCGGGCCCGCTCGATGACCGCGCCCGCCTCGTGAAGATTGAGCTTCGAGGGCGCGAACGTGATCTCCAGCGGCAGCTGCGCGTCGCGGATCGCCCGGCACGCCGCGTGCGCCTTGGCCAGTGATCCGCCCGGCCGCTGCTGCTCGTAGACTGCCTGCGTGTCGCCGTCCAGACTGACCTGGATCGATCGGATCGGCAACCTCGCGAGCCGCGCGACGACAGCGGCGTCCAATCGCTGGCCGTTGGTTTCGATCTTGAGTTGAATGCCGGCGCGTCCGAGCACCTCGGCCACGTCCAGGAAATGCGGTACCACGAGCGGCTCGCCGCCGCATAGCATCACATACGGGACGGCCGCATCGACGATATCGCGCGCGACACGCATCGCCTCGTCCGCGCCAAGCTCGTCGCGCAATCTCTTGCCCGGCGCGGAGTCGGTGCAGCAGTGCAGGCAGCAAAGGTCGCAGTCGCGCGTGAGCTGCCACGTCACCAGCAGCGGTGCGCGCAGGTCGTCGATGACGTGCGTCACGATGCGGTCCGCCACGCGTGCAGTACGATGCCCGCGATGAACAGGCCGGTCGCCAGCGTGTAGAACGCGACCAGGCTGCGCACCGCCGGGATAAAGCGGCGCGGCGTCGTGAAGGTGGAGCGTGCGCGCCTCCCGCTCGCGACGAGCAGGGGCAACGCGAGGAGCGCGGCGGCGCATTCCGGCGGGAAGATACCGGCGACGACGCCCGTCGCCGCAACAGCGAGCGCCCCGCCGGCAAGTGCGAGATAAAGCATGACAGCCTTGCCGCGGCCGAGCCGGACCACGAGGTTGCGCTTGCCGACCAGCAAGTCCTGGTGATAGTCGGGAATCGCGTTCACGACCGCCAGCGACATGATCGACAACCCCGGCACCAGCGACGCTGTGAACGCTTCCCACGAAATGGCATGGGCGTGGAGATAGAGGCTGCCGAGCACCATCCAAGGGCCATACGCGAGCCCGATGACGATCTCGCCCAGACCCCGGTACGACCAGCGAATAGGAGGAGCCTCGTAAAAGATCGCAGCCAGCCCGCCGAGCACGGCGAAGGCGAGGATGGGCCAGCCGATCCGGAGCGATAGGTAAATGCCTACACCCAGCGCGCCCGCGAACGCGAGCACGCCGCACCAGAAGACCGCATCCGAAATCGGCGGCAGGTCCGCCGGATTGAACACCCGGTCGGTGCCCATGCGTGCATCGAAGTACTCGTTGAAGGCCTCCACGCCGATCACGGCGAGCACGACGCCACCCAGGCCGCTCCAGAACATTGCGGCATCGAGGCCTGCTGTTGCGTACGCCCAGGCCGCGCCGAGCAGATACGGCAGCAGTCCCGCATAGAGGAAGAATCGGTAGCGCACCAGCGTGACGACGCGCAACAGGCGGCGTACCGGTCCGGCGGGCGCCGCTGCACCAACCGACCGCGGCGTCAGAGATGAATCCATTGGTGCAGCGCGCGCGTCTTGCCAGGGTCGCGCGCGAGCTCGTCGACGAAACTTGCAACGCGCGGGTCGCGCCACGCGGATTGAAAGCGCGCCCAGACGTCCTCGAGCCTGTCGCGCCGAAGATCGCCACACACGAATGGGAGCGCATTGATGAGTTTGACCAGGCCGTTGGGCAGCACGATCAGCAGCGCGGCTGGCTCGCGCAGCCGATAGCGGAGCTCCTCGAGCAAGCCCGCCTCGTGGAAGTAAACCCGCATGCGGCCCTGGTACTCGACCGCTTTGGCACGCAGCACGTCGAAGAAGGTGGTGTAGTCACCCTCGGCGACCTCGAGATGACGCCACGCCTTGACCGCATTGCCGGTGTACATGGTGCGCCCGGTATAGAAGCTGTACGCGCCGAGTTCGTAGGCAAGGTCCACGACGGAACCGATCTCGCCGACGTTGAATCGGGTCGGCGAGAAATTGATCTCGATGGGAACGCCGGCATCGCGCAGGCGTCGAGTGCCGGCGACCACCGTGTCGAACTCGCCGAGCACCCTGATCCTGTTGAACGTGGCGCGCGACGCGCCGTCCAGGCTCACTTGCACGGCCTTTACGCCAAGGTCGCGCAGGCGCGCGCAGGACGACTCGGTCAGGTAGTGCCCGTTAGTCTCGATCTTGAGCTGGGCGCCACGCTCGCAGGCGTACTCGACCATGGCGAAGAACAGCGGATGCGTCATGGGCTCGCCACCGGAGAACGACAGGTACGGAACGCCGAGCGTCATCATCTGCTCGAGCGCGGCGAACACCTGTGCCTCGTCGAGTTCGTCGCGAAAGCGCTTCCCCGGTCCGCTCTCCTCGATGCAGTGCATGCACGCGAAATTGCATTCGTTGGTGATCTGCCAGGCCACGTAGAGAGGCGCGCTTAGCCGCCCCGACGTCGCGGTGGACGCTTCATCGGGTATTGCTGGCCCAGCCTCGGCATCCTGCGTTGCCACGGGCTTCAGTCCTCGGCGAGGCCCTTGCTACGCAGGGCGCTCAGGAACAGGCGCACTTCGTGCTGAATGGTGCCGGCGTCGCCCTTGAAGCGCTCGGCGACGCGCACCGCGATCTGGTCCTCGTCGCAGCCGCCCGCGATTTCGCGCACGACGGCCGCGCCCGTCGGGTTCAGCGTGAAGACTTTTTCCGACTGCGTTTCGAACAGCACGCCGCCGAATTTCTCCTCCCGGAACTTCACGTACTTCGAAAGCTTCATTTACTGCCTCCCCAAATACGGCGCCTAGCGCGTGCACGCGACGGCGAAAACTGCACTCGGTCCCGGCGCGTTGCGTGGATGCAACGCTTACGTCGATCGTCGACGAGATCGTGGGTCACCCGATTGCGAAGGGCGTCAAATGCGTGCCAATTAGCGTCAGGAGGTTGCAAGTATGGCAGAAGTCGACTGCAACTACTGGCGCGGCAGCTACCTCAACGGATGGAATGCCAACATTCCTTACAACGCCAACATCTTCTACCTGACTGGTACGTGCCGTTTCTGCGCGGTGCGCGCCACGAACCTGCGCATCGGGCATCTCCTGCCATGCTCAGCGGTCGATCGGGGCGGTCGTCTTATCGGCAGCCGGGGCGTGCACGATCTCGGCGCGGGCGACAAAGGCATCGACCAGCGTCGTCGCAACATGATCAAAGACAGACCGTACAAGCCGTGAGCTGAGGCGATCGACAAGGTCGTACTGGAAAGTGAACTCGATCTTGCATGCTGCCGGCGCCAGCGGGGTAATCCGCCAGTCGCCCTCAAAGCGACGGAACGGACCTTGATCCAGGCGGACGCCAAGCCATTCGGGACGCCGCTTGGGATTGCGCGTCCTGAAGCTAAAGCGGACGCCTCGATAGTCGACCCGGATCTCGGCAACGACGACAGAATCGTCTCGCGCAAGAATGGTCGCGCCGGCGCACCAGGGAAGGAATGCCGGATAGTGCTCCGCGGCCTCGATCAAATCGAACATCGCCGCCGCAGGGAAGCCGACCAGCGCTGACCTGTGGAGCTCCGGCATCAGCAGCGCGGCTGCGGTCGCGACCGCGCCGTCAGCGTGCTACTGCGCCAGCACCCATTGCACGATGGCTTTCAGGTCGTCAGGGCTCGCCTTGGTAGCCGGATGCCCCTTGCCGCTGCTGATCTTCGTTGCCAGTGTTTGCGCGGCGTCTGCCTGCCCCTTGTACTTGGCCGCGACGTCCTTGAACGCCGGGCCGGCCTTCTTGGTGTCGACGGCATGGCAGTTCATGCAACCGTTGGCTTTGGCCAGGGCCTCGGATGCGAGGACCGGCCCCGAGCATGCAAGTGAAAGCAAAGAAACCAAGACCATCGGCGTATGTTTCACGAGTATTCTCCTCGGTTGACGCCACCACCGGTCCGCACGGTCGAGCGCGGGACCAGCGAAGGCGACGTTACGATAGCACATCGGAGTGCTGCGGGCGACGTAACGCCAAGGTAGGTTTGCGTCGATTTCGACAACGTGGGATCGGTGCCGTGCTGCAGTGCGCCAACGGATTTATTCCGGGGCCTTGTGGGCGATGCCCTTATGACAGTCGATACAGGTCGCTTCGCCTGCCATCGCCTGCTTGTGCATCGGTTGCAGGAATTCCTGCTGCTTGGCGATCACCGCGGGTGTGAACGTGTGGCAAGTGCGGCAATTCGCCGAATTGGTCTGCTTGTACTCTGCCCATACATGCTCGGCGAGCCGGGATCGTTCTTTCTTGAATTTCTCCTCGGTGCCGATTACGCCGCCAATCTCCGCGATGGCATCCTTCGCCCCGGCCTTCGCCTTGTACCAGAGCAGTTGCGGGTAGTCGTGCGGAATGTGGCAGTCGTGACAGCCGGCGCCGACGCCCTTTGAATTGATTGCGTGGATGCTCTGCCGATATTCGGCCGCCACCCATTGCATCGAGTGGCATGCGCCACCGCAGAATTCGTTGGTGCCGGTCGCGGCGACCATGACTTGCGTGCCGATGACGCTGCCTGCGCCGACGACGAGTCCGATAAGCAGTAGCGTCAGCACCGACCATTTCGCGCTTGGCGATGTGAGGACCTTCCATGCGGATGCGATTCGACCCTCCTTGCGCGCGCTGCCGCTCTCCAATGAGTCACTCATAGAGCCTCTCCCTTGTCGAAGTCCCGGTGTGGTGTGGTGGTTGCTACTGCCTCCGCGTCACAGCGCGTAGGATAGCGCAAACAACCTGCATCGAGCACTTTTGGCGCCGCGCCGCGTCAGCCCTGCATCGCACTTCTCGCGAGCCGCATCGTGAGCCGGAGGCGGTTGTATCCGTCCTGATAGCCATAACTTGCCTCTTCGATCAACCGACTCAGCAAGTACACACCGAGCCCGCCTACGGGTCGCGCTTCGACGGGTTGCGCCATGCTTGCGGGTGGTACCGCCAGCACGGCCAGCGGGTCGTAGGGCGGCGCCGAATCCTCGTAGAGCACGACGATGCCGCTGTGCTCGATCGACAGCTCGATGCGGATCGGCGCGTCGCTTTCCCCGTGGTAGCCGTGCTCCACGGAGTTGGTGAACAGTTCCTCGATGATAAGCATGAGGCGCATGCAGTCGTCGCGTACGATGCCGTGGCGCTCGCAGAACGCTTGTGCGAACACTGCGGTGTCGCGCAAGATGGCGAGTCGTGCCGGAAACTTCTGTTGCTCGCGGGTCATGAAGCGTTGTAGTGTCTCGTGTAAGCTTGTGTGGCGTTTGGTCGCCAACCCACATTCTAAGGCCTGATCGTCGCGCGGGGCTCCTGGGAGAATGCAAAATGACATCTTCGTTCGAGCGTGGTAGGAGTGCGCTGGCGGTGGCGCTCCTGTTCGTGTCGATCGCCGTCGCCGGCGCCGCCGAGATCGGCCAGATCAAGGTGGTGAAGGGGCAGGTTGGCATCGAGCGGCAGGGCCAGCCCGTGCCCGCGATCGTGGGCACGCGGTTGCAGACTGCGGATGTCATCAAGACCGGTGCCGACGGCTCGGTCGGCGTCACCATGGACGATGAGTCGTTGTTGTCGGCAGGCCCTAACAGCACGCTGTCGCTTGATCGCTATGCCTTCGACGCGACCACCGGCCAGGGCCGATTCGACACCTCGCTCAACAAGGGGACGCTGGCGGTCATCTCGGGCCGCATCGCCAAGCAGTCTCCCGATGCGATGACGGTGCGCACGCCGACCGCGATACTCGGTGTCCGCGGCACCGAGTTCGTGGTCAGCGCAAATGATTGACCGGGAGCGGCTGCTGCGGTCGGGGCGCCGCGATGGCCGCGCTTTGCGCCGGGCTCGGCGGTTGCGCCAGCAGCGGAACGGTCGTCCTGTTGCCGGAAAAGGATGGCCGCCAGACCGCCGTTGCGGTCAAGCAGGGCGACAAGGAAGTGCTGCTCGACCAGCCCTACGCCGCGGCCAAGGCTACGCCGATCGGACCGCGAGGCTACCGTGCCACCCCGCAGGAAGTCGAGGCGCAGTTCGGACCGGCGCTCGCCGCGCAGCCGGTGCGCGCCGCGAGCTTCACGCTGTATTTCGTCGAAGGCAAGGACGAATTCACCGAAGCGTCGAAGCAGGTCGTCTACCAGATCCTGACCGAGATCGCGAAGCGGCCAGTGCCGGACGTCCAGGTCGTGGGGCACACGGATACAGTCGGCAGCGACAGCTTCAACGATACCCTCGGCCAACAGCGTGCCGACATCGTGCGCACGGCGCTGATGCGGCTGGGCATTCCGTCCGACGACATCCGCGCGGTCTCGCGCGGCAAACGCGCGCTGGCGGTGCCGACGGCGGATGGCGTCGCGGAACCGCGCAACCGCCGCGTCGAGATCATCGTCCGCTAATTTCGAGCGCTCACCTTCGGACCACGCCAGGTCCGACCCAGCGCAACGCCAGCACGGTCACATCGTCGGCACGGTCGGCGGTGCCGACAAACGAATGGACATCGTCGCCCACTGCGTCGATCACGGCGCGCGCCGTCACCGCGCCTGCCACCGCACTTGCCACCGCATCGGCCAGCAGTCGCCCGAGTACATCCCTTAGCCGTTCGCTGCCGTAGCGCTCGCCCGCGGGATTCTGCGCATCGACCACGCCGTCGGTGACCAGGCAGAGCAACTCGCCAGGCTGCATCAGGTGCCTGCCGGCATCGTAGGCAAAGTTCTCGACCGTGCACAACGGCGGCCCGGCGCCGTCCGCGAGACGCGACAGTGTCGTGGCGCGCGGCGCCAGCACGTATGGATCCTCGTGACCCGCGTTGCAGTAGGCAAGTTCGCCGGAGCGCAGGTCGAGGATTCCGGCGAAGACGGTAACAAAGAACATTTCCGGGTTGTCGCGCGATACCTCCTCGTTGGCCGCGCGCATCAACTCGCTGACCGTTGCGTCGGGCTGCCTCAGTGTCGCGCTCTTGTACAACGCCTTGCTGATCGCCATGAAAATGCTGGCCGACAGGCCTTTCCCGGCGACGTCGCCGACCAGGAAGAACAGGCGATCGGCGTCGAGGCGAAAGAAATCGTAGAGGTCGCCTCCGACTTCGCGCGCCGGGAGCATGGTCGCGTCAAGGTCGATGCGGGCTTCATCGCGCAACGACTCCGCGCGCGGCAGGATCCCGGTCTGGATGCGTTGCGCGGCTTCGAGCTCACCGGAGACGTAGGCGGCCTGCACGCGCTGCGCGTGCACCACCCGCTCGAGGGACTTGCGCCGGCGCGTGGCATCGGCGAGCGTCAGCACCAGGAGCACGCTGAACAGGATCAACAGTCCGACGCCGGTCGTCGCCGCGTCGTACAGCTGACGCTGGGTGCGAAACATGAAGTAGGCCGCCAGCGCAGGCAGCAGGACGCACCCGGTCGCGAGGAAGAAAGCATGCAGCGGCTTCCAGCGCGGCGTGACCCAGATGAGCACGAAGCCCGAGCAGCACGAACACGATGAGCTTCGAAGGTCCGCGCCGCGGTCGGCCGCTTCAGCCAAGTCTGGTCGTAGAGATTCTCCAGCAGTTGCGCGTGGATTTCGCTGCCGGGCATCGGTTCGCCCAGCGGCGTGTTCTGGAAGTCGGTCGCGGCGCTGCCGGTCATGCCGACCAGAACCAGCTTGTCGCGCAGGAGTTGCGGGTCGACTTTGCCCTTGAGCACGTCGAGCGCCGAAACGTAGCGCCGCGGGTCGCGTTTGAAGTAGTAGATCCGACCGCGCCGTCGTCCTCCGTCGGCACGGTGACGTTGCCGATCGACAGCGCCTGTACCGAGGGTCCGTCGACGTGGAGGCGCAACGCCGGCGCCTTCAACGCCACGCGCAGCATCTCCACCGACAGCGCGGGCGTCAGCGTGTTGTCGATGTCGGTCACCAGCGGGATGCGCCGGATGATGCCCTTGTGCCGGTCCGGTGACCGACATCAGGCCATGACCGGAGGCGGCCTGCTCGAGTTCATCGATGCTGGGGAAGGCGCCCTTGAAGTGGCCGACATTGAGTTGCCCCGGCGAGGTGTCCGCGCGCCGCGTCGAATTCGACACCAGCACCGGCGGAGCGCGCAGCGTCTTGCCGGTCGGATCGGGCGTCTGAGATCAATCCCAGCACGACGGGACCGGCGCCGATCGCAGCGGCGAGCTCCGTATCGTTGGACGGCAAGGCTGCCAGCCGTTCTGCGAGGATCGGATCGCGCTGCCGCGCGCGCTCAAGCAGTTGCTGCGGCGACAGTCGGTCCGCTTCCGACATCAGGATGTCGACGCCGATGGCTAGTGGCTGCTACTTCCTCGATGTCGCGGACCAATTCCGCCAGCTGGGTTCGCGGCCACGGCCACTGACCAAGCGCCGCGAGGCTCTTGTCGTCGATTTCGACAACCATTGCCGGCGTTGCTTTGATCTCGCGCGGCGCACCCATCTGCAATCGAGTCGAACCAGAACGCCTGCAGGCGCGGCGTCCAGAACACTGCAAGAGCCGATCAGCAGCGTCAACACCGCGAGCGTCAGCAGTCCGACGGACCCGATCGCCGAGATACGGGCGCCCGCGATTCGGCACGTGCCGAATCGCTCACAACGCGATTTCCATCCCGTCGTACGCGGCGCTGACGACGAGCGGCGCTCCGCTGCGGGTTATCTCCTCGTAGCGTCGCGTTTCCGCGAGCACGCGGGCGATGGCGTCGTCACTATGGATGGGTTCGTGATGAAACAGGCACAAATGTCGCGCGCCGGCCATCTGGCACAGCTCGACGCCGACGATGTTGCTCGAGTGGCCCCAGTCAGCCTTGATCGAGATTGCATCGGTCAACGAATACATGGCGTCGAAGATGACCACGTCAGCAGCGCGGAAGAATTCGATGTAGCCGCGCGTTTCCGCGGCATCGGCCAGCGTATGTTCCGAGTCGGTCGTATAGACGACAGTGTTGCCGCCGGACGCGAACCGATATCCGTACGAGTCGCCCGCATGTCGCTGCAGCATGAGGTTCACCTGCATGCCGGCGATGTCGTACTGGCGGCCGGGTTCGAGTCGAACGAACTCGATGTTCGCGCCGAGTGCCGTGAAATCCGACCGGGAACGACGGCGCGGCCTGCTGTCGCCGGAACGCTTCCTCGAGGACCTCGTGCCCGCCGTAGATGTGGATGCGGTTGCCCGGAATGTAGGCCGGAGTGAAGAACGGGAACCCCATGATGTGGTCCCAGTGCACGTGCGACATGAAGATGTGATACGTCTGCGGCGTTTTGGGGCCATGACGCGCCATCGCCTTCTGGCCGAAGGGCCGCACGCCCGTACCCAGGTCGCACAGCACGTAATCGGGACCCCCGGTTTCCAGTTCGACGCAGGAAGTATGTCCGCCGTAGCTCCCAGCAACCGGGAAGCCCATGCCGTCGACGTAGGCGGCGATTTCATCGTCCGATGCGAAGTTCCGGCCGGACGCAGCGCGCAACGCGCGGATCAGCTTGTCGCGCACGCCGGCTGCGGTCAGTGCGACGGGCAGGGAACCGCGCGTACCCCAGAACCGGACGCACTTCATGTCGCCGCGGCGTCGTAGGCTCGAGTGCGGACCCGACACCTGCTCGAGCGCTGCACGCACGCTGGGGAAGACTTCCAGCACGTGGTTGAAGCGCGCGATGTCGAAGATTTCCTTGACCACCGGCTGCAGGTTGGCGACGGCGATCCTCGCGTTATGCGCGCGCAATTGCTTGGCTGCCATCAACAGCACGCGCAGTCCCATGCTGCAGATGTATTCGACACCCGAGAAGTCGAGCACGACCGCGCACGCTGGCCTGCGTCGACGCGTCGAGAAGCGGTGCGAGCGCCTGCTTCAGCCGCTCCGCGTTCGGGTGGTCGATCTGACCGACGGGTGCGGCTACGAAGACGTCGGCAAGCGCCGCCGCCAAGGTGCGAATCGCTGACGATCAACGTCTGTGGCTTCGTTACCATCAAGCCCCCTAGTTAAGTTCGACTTGACACTGGACCGCGTAGAATAACGGGACAGGGTTGCCGTTCCGCAGGTGCCGTTGACGCAAGTCCAGCATCAGATCGGCAACGCTCTTCCCGTGGACCGAGAAATACGCAGAGACGACTTCCGCGCCGAAGCGCGCGGCGAAAGCGGTCGGAACAGTGAAGGTCGTCGCAATTAGCCCCAGCGAACTCTTCTTCCGAAAATTTCGCAGAAAGTTCGTAAACGATAATGGGGAAAAGTGGCCAGACTGACAGGCATTGAGAAAGATGACCGGGCCGCAAGAGAAGGGTCGCTCCTCGTCAATGTCGCGTGGCTTGAGCGAACAATCGGCATCGAGGAGTAACTCCTCCGACCCGTGGCTGGCGAGTGCTAGTGACGCGCTGCCGTGGCAGAAGACATAGATTAAGGTAGCCTTGCCGAGTGCCTTCTGCAGCACGCCACGAATATCCTTGCATGTGTCGTGCACATTCGCAACGTGACCTTTCGTGACGAGTGATGTCGCAAGTTGCTGATGAACTTCGCGCGGCAGATCCGGGTTCGGCGCGCCAACGATTCGTATCGTCGGGTTGATATTGATGCTGACACGCGGTTCCGCGTTCCGCCGCGCCGTTTGTAGTGCGGCGTAGTGACCTTCGCCGAGCTGCATGGTTTCGATCGCGAAACGCACCCCCCACAACGCATCGGTACGCAATGGCCAGCGCTTGCGGTCGTCTTCGTCAAACGCAGTGCTGAATCGGAACGGGTAAAGCAGCTCCCAAGGCACATAAGCGTCGATAGTTTTTATTGTGAGCCGCGTCCCCAACGCCGCCCCTTCGATATATGTCAGGATTTCCTTGAGCCTAGCGTCTGCAGCCAATTCCTCGTAGAGCAGCGAGCCCGCTTCGGCGATCCTCTCGGAAGCTGCGGAGAGCATTCTGACGGTGCCGGGCAAGTTCGTCGCTTGCCCGTCGAACACCGCCCAAGCTGACGCATCGTAGAATCCGCTGCCGAGACTTTGAGTGACCTGATCCACCAGCCTTGCAAGTCTGGCCGGATCGAACAGCGTCGCCGGGCCTTCGATCGAATGATTAAATTCCCCATCGACGTAGTCCTCCATGTCGACGTAAAGAAGCCCGGACTCAAAGCGCAATTTGAGCGAAATCCTGCGTTTCGGCGGCGCTACCGACGCTGCAGCGTCCAACGCATCCGTCGCATCCAAGTCGATTATTCGTGACGACGGCTGATCAGGCAGTGCCGCTCCGACAGGAAGCACTTGAACTGGTAGCCTAAATTCGTACAGCGTAGAGCCGGCACGGTGAAGTTCAACATGAATAGCTGTGTTGCCCGAATAATTTGGGATCGCCTCCACCAGAAAGGAAACGGCTTTGAGCAGGACGGCATCTTCGAAGTAGGCTGTACCAGATCGGCGGCCGAAGATGGCAAGGCCGTCGTCTGGCGTGACAGTGATATTCAGTGACTGCTTGCCGTGAAATAGTGCCTTGAGCTTCGCTCCTTCGACGATGCCGCCTGTAGCCTCATCGGGGGCCGTCTGCCGAAAAACAAGACAAGCTTTTCCGACGGCGACGATTGCGAGGCCCTTGGCGTCTTTCCCCTCCAAGACGAATTCGAGGCGCGATTGCTCGTCGACGACCGGCTGAGCGCTCTGCTGTCGCTGTCGCGGTTCCGTTTGCCTCTCCTGCATTCGGACCCGCTTCTGAGGCGGAAGTTGGGACTGCGGAGTTTGTTGACTTTGCCGCGACAGCTGTTGCTGAGAAAGTGACTCATCCTCTCGGATTTCCGCTTTCGACTTACTACGATGTCGCGCGGTTCGCGCGGAGACGGTAGTATCGAAATTGGTGTCGGGACCACGGGCCGATTCCGAGTCCCTGTGGTCGGCCACCTTGCGGCCGTTTGACGACGGACCCGTCTGCCGACCATTCTCCGAGGGAACTTCGTTGTGGCGCTTCTTATGATGCGTGACGTCCCCGATCCATTCGAGGAGCCTCTTGATCCCTAAACGCGAAATGATAGATCCCAGCAGGATGAAGAGATTCGAAAAAGAACGCATCGATCGTTTCCCCTCTTCGCTTGTGGCGATGTTGCCAGGTGGTTGTGCTGCGATGGACCTCAGTGGCAGGCGAGTCCATAAGCAACCGGCGGTCGCGTCGGATGACGGTACAGCAGTGGAGCTCGGTGAGTAGTGAAGTCGATCGGAATCAATCCGCAATATTCCTTAGCGCCTGTCGATCTAAGGACTTGCGCTATCGGTTCTCACTTTCAAGATCGGCGTTAGCTTCTCATCTCCGTCGACGCCCTGAAGACCGACTTGAACGCACCCCAGTCTATATGCTTCCTTGATGGTCTTCCCCGCACCTATAGCTTGGTACAAGCCAACGGAGAATGCGAGCGCGGCTCCGTCACTTATTGCCTTGTCCATACCGATTACGTAGTCAATATGGCGCCCAATAGCTAGGGCCTGAACTTCAGAGAAACACGCATTGAGAACGACGCATTTGACAGTCTGGGAAAATTCTCGAAACAGGTCTGCAAGCGAACTCGAAGGTATTGCATGCGTCTTGCCGATTCTGTCCTCGAAACAAAGTTCGCCAGCCGACGTTCCGTGCCCAGAAAAATGCACGATCTTCGGCTCCAAATCAAGCAACGCTTGGCTCAAGTCTTCTGGCCGAACAGCTCCGCGCTGGTGGAAAGTGAATTTGTCTCGATATTTCGACAGCTGAAGTTTGTGTTGAATTTCCCTCGCTTCTTCTGCCAACCGGAGTCGCACTGCGTCTGTAGGGTCCGACGCAAGAAAGAGTATTGATATGGGACGTTGTTCGTCCGCTTCTCGTCCGTTAACCGCAATGGATTTCGTTGGTATATTGTCTTTATCATGTAATCTGGACGACTCAGACACACTGATCGAAAATGGTCGGACGCAATAGATCGAATAGATACGTCCCAACTTTTCGAGCCACTTTTGGTGAGGGCCAGTAATATCGAAATTCACGGGCTCCAACATTGAATACGTATTGTCATCGAGATAGACGTCAACGTCACTTGGGACTGTTCGTAACTTGGATATCGATGCCGCCACATTGATCGCATGAGATAGAACCCGTCCCTCGGTCCGGAGAGACCCTTCACGTCTTCTGATTGATATGCAATCAGTGCAAATACCGACCCCCAATCCAATGTTGCCAAACGCGTCATTGCGCTGAAACCAGGCCGCCCGAAGACGCAAGAAACTATCTCGCACCGTCATTGCGTAAATGAGAGATCGGGATGCGTGGCCTTGTTGGCGGAAGAGTACCCTGAAACCGTCACCTTGGTCTTCGAACGACGCCTCGCAGCGGTTCGCTGAATCCTGCGCTTGTTCGATGAAATCAAACAGAAACGCGTTACTTTGCTCCTCCCACACTCCCTCCCCTAACGCACTGAAGTTGTGAATATCTGCGAGTAACACGGACATCACACGATTCTCCACCGAAATGTGGCCATCCATGACTTGCAGAATTTCCTCCCGCCTGGACGATGCGAGCTCCCAAAGCAGGGTAATCGCGTCATGAAGCGATGGATCGTGCCGAAGGAGAGCGAATATGTCCTTTCTTGCAAGGCAAATTAGCGTCGCTTTTGGTGAGACAACTTCTACACTCGCCGTTCGGGGTACATTTCGCTGCAAGAAAGCCGTCTCACCGATAAGATCGCCCTCAAATCTCAGCGCGACTTGCGTTTCCTCTCTTGTAGATGAATGGCCGACCAAAATACTTACCGTACCGTTCTTGATCAAATAGCACTCATCGCTAATTGCACCTTGTGTGATGACGCGATTACCACGTGCGACGTCGCGCACCGCATTTGGATGCGCTTCCGCAAATTTCAAAATCGCGGTCCGGAGCATTTCAGCCGCAGGGTTTGTTTGGTCTTTCATTTGGGCGCCGTCTGAACCATTTGCCTATTATTGAGTGTACTCAAGGGATGTCGCACATAGAGCAGGTGTAGCTAGAACCAAAAGAGCGTCCTGGCGGGGAATGAACCGCTCTTCCATTGGAAGAGTCACGTCATCGACTTCTGTACAGTGGTATTACATAATGGAAATTAGGCGCGGCAAATGAACGCAGACTTGTGCGTGTTTGATTCGGGGACGAATCGCCTATACTTGCTTCGGGCACTTGCAAATTGCCCATCGCATTCCGGGTTGTACGTGAGTCAGGTGGGATTGCCCCCAGCCTTCGTGGAGTTGCGCAGATGACGCAATTAGTCTTCGGCCCCGAGAAGCTTGCGGTCATAGCGTCGCTCGCATTGCGATCCACGGCAGATCCCCGCGCTCACGAATCGAGATTAGTCTAGTCGTGTCGGAAGACGCGTGCAACTCGGTGCCTCCGCGACTTCCCGCGACACGACGACCATGCCGACCGTCAAGGTAAATTTAAGTGTCCAGTGTGTACTATCGTAGGCGGAAGTTTATCCTCATCTAGGAAAAGATCCACGGCGAAAATGGTCGACGCAATAGTGGCAAGTCGCACGAGAAGATCGAAGCGGCGCCGATAAGGAGGCGCACCGGGCGCGCAGCCCTAGGCGGCGACCAATTTGGAACTCTTTGCGGGCGGACAGAAACTGCTCGTGCACTTTACGGTCACGACAACCGAGGAACAAATTTGCGGGCGGCGCCGGGACCCGTGGTGCCGTTAGAGCGTGGAGTGTTGCACAATGCACCGCGAACCACTGACAAGAAAGTGACCCGCTATAAGGCGGGTGCGGTGGAGGTACGAAGTAGGCTGCTGACGGAGAGAGAGGGATTGTGCGCGTCGCGCGTTATGGCGATATGCGCATCCTTCGCTGGTTGCTTCGCTCAGTGCGCGGACTTCCGCTTGCGTCGCCACGGTGTCCTGCCCTGTCTCAGGGCCGTAGACGTATAGAGTGGCGGAGAGGGATTCGAACCCCCGAACGGTTGCCTGCTCGAGAATTCCACGTCGTCTCCGAGCTAGGGCGCTATCGGGGCCCAAGCGTCGATTACTATACACCTTGGGTGCGATTCTATCGCCCTTGTTGGGTCCGGACGCTCGCGCTCGCGACCGGCGGCGACTAGCTGGCCGGTTCGACGTCCAGCCGGACGATCCAGTCCTCGGTGCCGGGTTGCGCGCTCGGGTAACGGTCCATCACCAACGGATCGTGGCCGGGCACGATGTGGTTGCGGGAAGTTGCCAGCCGCCGCAGGGTGTTGTAACCGGCAAGCATGTCGTGAAGGTTGTACGCGATCGGAAACAGCCCGATCCTGCTCCATGTGCGCATAGAAGTGGCTGGCGTCGAGGCCAGAACGACCCAGCCCCGGCGCGTGCGCACGCGCACCGCCTGCAGGCCCTTGGTATGCCCGCCGATGTGATGCACTTCGATGCCGGGCGCGATCTCGTCGGATCCGTCGTGGAAATGCACCCGCTGTTCGAATACACAGCGGACCATCTGCATCACGTCGTTGGCTTCGTAGGCGTGGTTCAGCACCGAATGGCACATGCAGCGGCCGGTCGCAAACTCCATCTCGCGGTCCTGCAGGTGGTAGCGCGCGTTCGGGAACAGCGCGTGATTGCCGGCATGGTCGTAGTGCAGGTGGGTGATGATCAGATCCTCGACTTTCGCGGGCGCGATGCCCAGCGCCTGAAGACCCTCGGCCACCGGGTGGATGATCTGTCGCCCGCGCTTGCTGCCTACTTCGGCACCGAATCCCGTGTCGACCAGGATCGTGCGATCAGCCGTTCCTGACCACCCATACAAAATAGTCGAGCGGCATGTCGGTGTCGTGTTCGTCGCCGCCGATGAAATTCTCGGGCGACCGGCGCGAGAGCCGCGCGTACTTGATCGCAAAAACTTCGTAGATATCTTCTGCCATTTTCCGGTCCTTCTCCGGTCTCTATTTTGTCGCTGCGCGGTCGATCTCGGCAAAGACTTCGCGGGCGATGCGGAAGGAATCGACCCCGGCGGGAACGCCGGCGTAGATTGCAACCTGGAGAAAGACTTCGCGAATCTCGGCCCTCGACACGCCATTGCGCAGCGCGCCACCGATGTGCATCTTCAGTTCGTGCGGCCGGTTGAGCGTGCTGATCATCGCAAGGTTCAGCATGCTGCGGGTCTTCTTCGGCAAATCCTCGCGGCCCCATACGGCGCCCCAGCAATACTCGGTGACCAGCTCTTGCATCGGCATGTTGAAATCGTCGGCCGAGGCAATCGCTTTCTCCACGAACTCGGCGCCCAGCACGGATTTGCGAATTGCGAGACCACGTTCAAACAATTCCTTGTTCATTGCATTTCTCCATTGTGATGCGTTGAGGGAAGCGGTTGCGTCAGGCGCGCACCTCGACGCCCGCCCAGGTTTCGACCACCCGGCAGAGCGACGTGAAATCCGAATCTCCGCCGTAGATCGCATTGGTGACGGCGAGCATTTCGCGCACGGCGGCGCCGACGATCATCGGCACGCCGAGCGACTCCGCCTCGTCGACGCAGAGGCGCACATCCTTGTACGACAGGCCCGTGGCAAAACCGAAGTCGAAGGTGCCCGGCAGCACCGAGCGCGGAAACTTGTCCTGCGTCGCGCTGTTGCGGCCCGAGCCCGCATTGATGACGTCGAGCATCATTTTCGGATCCAGCCCGGCCTTGACGCCCATCACCATGGCTTCGGACGAGATCGCGATCGCGGCCGCGGCCAGCAGATTGTTGGCAAGTTTCATGGTCTGCGCCTGGCCGGCGCCTTCGCCGAGATGAAACAGCTTCCCGAACGTTTTCAGGATCGGCTCGAGTTCGACAAATACCGCCTTCGGACCGGAAACCATGACCGCCAGCGTGCCGTTGGAGGCGCCCGCCACCCCGCCGCTGACCGGCGCGTCGACATAGGCGATCTCGCGTCCGCCAAGCGCCTTTGCGAGTATGCCGGCGGTGCGCGGGCCGATGGTCGAGAAGTCGACGACGTGTTTCACCGTCTTGCCTTCGATCAGGCCGTCCTTGCCCAGTACCACCGCCTGGACGATTTCCGGATTGGGCAGGCTCAGGAATACGGTTCTGGCAACGGACGCGACCTCGGCGGCCGACGCTGCCCGCGTCGCGCCCAGCGCTACCAGCGCTGCGACTGCAGTCTCATCGCGATCGAAAACACAAACCTTATGCCCGGCATTGAGCAGGCGAGTCGTCATCCGACTCCCCATGCGGCCAACGCCTGCAAACCCGTAAATCTGGTCCATGCAATCTCCTCCGTCAGCTCGATGTTTGTACCGATGCGCTCCGCCGCGATATGGGCAGGATCGATCGACCATTCGAATTATGGTGCCGCGACAATGGTAGTGCGGTATCCGGCTTTTTGCATCCACGGCCAGCCATCGCTAGCCGGCGGCAACCATGCCGCAATTTGCCGGATTCGTCGGTGCGCCGCCATGCGCTGCCTCCCTTTAGGCGCACAATTCCCGAATAACTGAAGCCCTCGAAGAGCCCCAATGCTCGTGGACAAGCACTCTGCGCATCGTCTTGGCGACGATCATTACATCCGCCGGGTGGTGCGCGCCCTCGACCGGCGTCGGGTCGGCGCGGCGGCGCTCGTGACCCTCCTGCTGTCGATGGGGGCGCTGGTGAACTCCAATCTTTTAGACTTCTTCTCGCCCACCGAAGTCGCGCTGGTCTGGCTCGAGCATCTTGTCGAGCTGGCAGCGCTCGCCGCGGTGCTGACGATCGCCTATACGCTCCTCGACGAAGCAATGCGCCGACAACGGAGGCGGCTACGGCTGGCGATCTCGTGCGTGGTGCTATTTGGTCTGTCGGTCGTGTTGACGCTACTGCTTTACGGCTACTACGCGCACGGCTTCGCCCACCTTCCGCCGCTGCAGCGCTTGCTCGCCGATTCGCTGCGCTTCGGCCTGCCGGCGCTGTTCCTCGTACTGATCGCCGATGTCCACCGGCGCGCACTGCAGATCGATTCTGCCGCGTACGCCGCGGAGAAGTCGGGCGTGCAGCTGGGCCAGGACGAGGCCGAACAGCAATTGGCGCTGCTCCAGGCCCAGATCGAGCCGCACTTTCTGTTCAACGTACTGGGCAATGTGAGACGCCTGTATCGCACCCAACCAAAGGCCGGTTCGGAAGCCATCGCCAGCCTGATGCGTTATCTGCGCGCAGCGCTGCCGCAGTTCCGCAACCAGAACGCTTCGCTTGGCGCCGAGCTCGAACTGGTGCGCGCGTACCTCGATTTGCTGCAGGTCCGGATGAGCACGCGCCTGACGTTCTCGATCGAGACCGATCCGACGCTGGAAACCGTGGAATTTCCACCCATGTTGCTCCTCACCTTGGTGGAAAACGCCATCAAGCACGGTCTGGAACCCGTCGGACGCGGTAACGTTTGCGTACGTGCCCATCGTCACCGCGACACCTTGCACGTCGCAGTACTCGATGATGGCGCGGGCTTGGGCGCGGCGGCCAGCGACGGCACAGGCGTCGGGCTCGCCAACGTGCGGCGCCAGCTGGCGACACGTTACAAGGGTAATGCTCGACTCACGCTCGAACCGCGCATACCGCGCGGCACCAGCGCGGCGATCTTCATGCCGCTTCGTGGCGCCACCACGGCGCGCGATCGCGATCAGCGGGAACGAAGCGCGGCCTGAAGCAAAAACATGTTTACAGCCATCAATTCGCTGTCCCGCCATCCGCAACGAACGGCCGCCGTCGCTGCCGACTTCATGCATTGGTTGCGAGCACATCGGGGTGCGGTAGCGATGGCTGGTCTGCTTTCGTTCGCGGCGCCGGTTACATTCCTTGCCAACGTGGTAAGCGTAATGCGCGAGCCGACGGCCGTGGACGTTCTCGTGCTGACAGGGTGGTTCGCGCTGTACGGCGTCGAGCTGTGGGTCTTGCTTCTTGCCATCGGCTATGCCTTGCAACGGGTCAAGGCAATCGGTCGATACGCTCGTAGCGCAACGCTGCTCGGAGCGGGCGCGGCCGCCGCGTTCGCGACGCTTTCCACGACCGGCCGGGGATCGATTCTTGTCGAGCAAGGCGTCGCTCAAAGCATTCAAGCCATGCACACGTATGCGTTCGTATTCAGTCTCGTCATGGCGCTGCTTTATTTTGCGCACTTGCAACGCAGCCGCGCGCAGGAGCAAGCAGCGACTCGCCTGGCCGCCGCGCAGGCATCGCAGCGCGCGACACGGCGGCGGCTTGTGCAATCACGCCTGCAAGCAGTGCAGGCGCGGATCGACCCGCAACTTCTGTTCGAGATGCTCGACGCCGTGCGGCATGCGTACGACGATGATGCAGCGCGCGCCGAACGGCTGCTCGACGAGCTAGTTACTTTCCTGCGCGCAGCACTGCCGCGCATGCGCAGCGCTTCATCGAGCGTGCTTCGCGAAGCGCACTTGGCGCGCTCCTACGCGCAACTGCGCATGTTGGCGGGCGCAACCGACATCGACATGAGGCTCGACGTGTGTCCGGAGGTCGAGGACGCGCGCTTTCCGCCTGGCGTTATCCTGCCGTTGCTGGACGACGCGCTGCACACTCGCGCAGGACCTTGCGCGCTGAGCGCAAGGCGATCCTCCAGCGATTGCAAGCTTGTCCTGACGCTTCCGGCACGGCCATTGGATGCCGCTGTCGCCCGCGTACGATCGCTATTGGCGGATTTGTATGGCGCGTCTGCCGACCTCGCGGTCGCTCACGTGGATGGCGTGGTGAATGCAACCGTGATGGTGCCCTACGAACGCGCTTGAAAATCGCCCCGCGCCCACCGCGGTCCTCGCCGAGGACGAGCCGCTGCTCGCCGACGACCTGACCGATCTGCTGCAGGCGTTGTGGCCGCAACTGCAGATCGTCTCGCGGGCCGGCGACGGCGCCGCCGCGCTCGCCGCCATCGAGACGCATGCGCCGGACCTCGCTTTTCTCGACATCCAAATGCCGCTGCTGACCGGTATCGAGGTCGCACGCCAGATTGCGGGACGTTGCCACGTGGCTTTCATCACGTCGTACGACCAGTACGCGATCGAAGCGTTCGAGGCAGGGGCAGTCGACTACGTGCTCAAGCCCCCAACGGCGGCTCGGCTCGCGACCACAGTGCAGCACCTGAAGGCGCGTCTGCAGCAACCACCGACCGATCTGCGTCACGCGCTCAAGGAGCTCGTCCAAAGCGCACCTCCTGCAACGGGCTACCTGCAATGGATCAACGCCTCTCGGGGCGCCGCCGTCCGGCTGATCACCGTCGAGGAAATTCTGTACTTCAAGTCGGATCAGAAATACACGCTGGTGGTCACCTCCGATGCCGAATCCCTGATCAAGAAGACCATCAAGGAGCTCGCTGAAGAACTCGATCCAACGATGTTTTGGCAAGTGCATCGCTCGACGCTGGTCAACGTGCATGAGATCGACAGCGTAATCCGCGATGAGCGCGGCAACCTGAAGTTGCGGCTGAAAAACCGCTCCGAAATGCTGGCGGTCAGTGAGGCCTACGACCACCTGTTTCGCCAGATGTGAAACAACCTTCGAATGGAGATATCTATGACAACGCTCAACTGCACCAGCACACACGCCCTGAACCGGCGGCAAGTCCTGGCAATGCTTGCGGCCCTTGGCGTCACGCGCGCTGCGTTCGCGCAAGATGCGCCGACATCAGCGCCGCGCTCCTACCGCGTGGTACTGGAAAACGATCGCGTGCGCGTGCTCGAATTCAAGAGCCGACCGGGCTTCGGTGTGTGCGGTGAGGGCATGCACTCTCACCCCGACCATGTCACGGTATCGCTCACCGGCGCCAAGCTCAAGGTCACGACGCCCGACGGCAAAGCGGTGTTCAAGGACATTCCACCCGGCACCGTGTTCTTTGCCCCCGCTGAGATTCACTCTGCCGAGATCATCGGCGGCGTGGGAACGCTGTCCTACATCATCGAGTTGAAGGACAAGGACTGGAAGGCGAGCACGGGGTGAGTACTCTGCTTACGGAGCGCCGCCTCGCTCCACGCGGGACCGCCGTGTACTTCGCCGCGGGGTCCCGCGTAGTCCTGGCGCGCGCGACACGACAACAACCTTGAAACTCAACGTAGGTACGATCTGTAACCCTTGTGTCAGGGCTGCACAACAAGGAATTTGGCGGAGAGAGAGGGATTCGAACCCCCGAACAGTTGCCCGTTACCTGATTTCGAGTCAGGCGCCTTCGACCACTCGGCCATCTCTCCGTATTGATTTAATTATACATTATCGGGACTCGTCCGAATTGTTGCCCTCAGAATTTTGCGGACTACCAAGAATTTCGATCGGGAGCGCCTTCTCGCCGACGCGTCTGCGGATGTAGCCATCGGTCGTTGTCGTAGGCGTTCCCTTCGAAGCGGAAATCAATGCAGGCGATAGGCCGCATGGCACGCGACGCACTGCTGCATCACGGTACCGAGTGCGGCGAGCGCGGGCCGGACATCGTTGCCCACGCTCGCGTTCTGTGCGTCTATCGCGAAGCGGCTGGCCGCTCGGTGCATCTGCGTCCCGATGTCTTGCATACCTTGCGGCATGAACGGTGCGATGTGCGCGGCACCATGAAGTTCGAGCGAACTCATGCCTAACCTGGTTTCAGCAATTGACGCTGCCTTGTCAAAGTCGTTCTTGGAAAGTGCGACATCGATCTCTTGCAGCGCCAGCAGATGGTCGCGCATGCTGGTGATGGTGTGCAGGCGCATCGGCTCGGGAAACTGGACCAGTTGCCTGGCATCACCTTGGTTAGCAACCGGCGCGGTCATGTCGTGTTGGTGGTTTTGCGCTCGGGCGTGCGGTCCGAACCAAACTCCCAATCCGATCAGCGCCATCAGTAGAACCGTCGTGAACCTCATACCACCTCCTTCATGTTCATCCTTAGACTCCATTGTGGAACGAGGGATTTTTCCCAGACTGGGTGTTCGACGCATCTGTCTTCCGGGTCCATGGCAGGATCAGGGTTGCTTCCAGCCCGCCTTCCTCATGATTGCGAAGGCGAACGTCCCCTCCGTGCATTTGCGCAATGTTCCGCGCGATGCTGAGTCCGAGTCCCGTTCCGCCCGTTTCGCGGCTGCGGGAGCCCTCGAGTCGGTAGAACGGCTCGAAAACCTTTTGGATCTCGCTTTCCGGAATTCCGGGGCCACCGTCGCGTACTCGAATTGTCAGTAGGTCCGGACCTTCCTCGACGGAAATCTCAGCTCGTTTACCGTAGAGGACAGCGTTGTCGACGAGATTGGAAACGCAGCGCTTGAGGAGCTGCGGTGCGCCGGAGTAGGGTCTGGAAGTGCGTCCGTCGATAGTGACAATGCGGCCCATTGCTTCGTTGTCGGCTTGGACGCTCTCGAGAAGACCCATCATGTCGACGAATTGCGTCGGTTCGCGGTTGCTCAGGCCGCGCATGAATTCAAGCGTCTGCGTCACCATCGATTCCATTTCCACGAGATCCGCTTCAAATTTTTCGCGCAGATTGCCGTCTTCTAGCATCTCTGCGCGCAGCCGCATGCGCGTCAGTGGCGTCTTGAGGTCGTGCGACATGGCGGTGAGCAGGCGCGTCCGTTCGTCGATGAGCTTGACCAACCGGGTTTGCATGGTGTTGAAAGCGCTTGCCGCACGGTTGACCTCGATGGGGCCACCTTCGGGCAATGGCGGGCGGTTGATGTCTCGCCCGAGTTCGTCGGCGGCAGTAGCGAGCAGTTGCAGCGGGCGTGTGACCCAGCGCACCGCAATGTAGGAAAGGAGCAGCACTGCAGCGAGAAGGGTCGCAAGGGTAAGCAGCATGCGCCACGGCAGGGTCGCCGATTCCTGGTTCACCTGAGTGTCGAAGGTAGCCCACGTCCCGTCCTGCAGGCGGACTTGGATGAGGAATGAGACCCCATTCGGGGGAAATCGATGCATGCCCCCAGGACCCATCGGTCCGCCCATGGGAAAGCGGCCGTTCCCGCCGGCCGGGCCTGGCGCCCACGCGGGTGGCGTCCCGGTCATCGTTACTCGAACCGGTCGGTCATCACCCAGTGCGGCCCGAAGCACCGCGGAAAACATCGCGGCGTGCGCCCCTCCGGTCACCGCAGACTCCTCCGAGGTCGATATGCGATCCAGCGAGACTACGAGCGGCGGGACACTCAGTATGCCGACGATCCTGCGGCGCTCGGCCGGGCTCAAGGAGTCGAGCAGCCGCACAATGTCGGCGATCCGTTGTGCCGGTTGCATGCCACTAGCACGGACGAGCACAGAATCTCGCTCGGCCAGGTTGATGGCTGCGCTGAGCAACTGCGCAACGATCAGCCCGGCTGATAACACCAGCATTAGCCGGCCAAAAAGGGACCGTGGCAGAAGGCGCATCAGGGTTCTGCCGTTACGTCGACCGCGAGGACATAGCCTTCGCCCCGCACGGTCTTGATCAGACGGGGCTCGCGTGGATCGTCTCCGAGTCGATTCCGCAGACGACTTACCTGCACGTCGATACTTCGGTCAAGCGGGTCAGCCTCCTTGCCCTGGGTGAGGTCCACCAACTGGTCGCGGTTGAGCACGCGATTCGGGTGACTCAGGAAAATCCGCAGCAATCGATACTCCGCACCGCTCAACGGTGTGACGACGTTTGCGGCGGAAATCAGCTGTCGATGCGAGGTGTCGAGCACCCAGTCGGAAAAGCGGATGTGTCGAGCGCTTTCGGGTTGGAGGTTTTCCGGCAGACTGCGCGCGCGGCGCAGGATCGCCTTGATGCGCGCCAGCAACTCGCGTGCGCTGAACGGCTTGGCCAGGTAATCGTCGGCGCCCATCTCCAGACCGACGATGCGATCCGTCTCGTCGCCACGGGCGGTAAGCATGATCACCGGGGTATCGGACTTCGCGCGCAGATTTCTGCACAGGGTCAAGCCATCGTCGCCGGGGAGCATCAGGTCGAGCACAATCAGGTCGATCCGTCCCGCATCGAGCGCATGCCACATGCCTCGACCGTCGGCCACCGCCGTTACACGCAAACCGTTTTTCACCAAATACTGGCTCAACAGGCTGCGGATTTCTGCGTCGTCATCGACGATCAGAATGTGGTCGGGCGCGTCCATGGCGCAATTCTCTGTTGGGTTCGGTCGACACGGGAGAGAGAAAAGTAACGCAGTGTGTCATCCGACGGTTGGTTGCAGTGCGCTACCAAAAGGTCCCCCTTTGACATGCTGCGCTTACACGAGGGTGCTGAAATCATAACCGTAGCAAAGGGCAATCTAGCGAATGCGCTGGATGTCCCTGAACCAGACCTCTCACCGCACATTGGAGACGCATCATGAAGAGAACCCACACACTTATCACCGGCGTCGTCACCGGTATTGCGCTGGCAGTTGCCGGTGCCACCTATGCCCAGCCGTACGGAGGGATGGGTCAGGGCATGGGTCCTGGAATGGGAATGGGTATGGGGCCCGGTCACGGGCCAATGGCAGGCGTCGATCCTGCGGCGATGGCTGACGCTCACCTGAGCAATCTGAAAGCGCAGTTGAAAATCACCGCCGCTCAGGAAGACGCGTGGCAAACCTTCGCGGCTCAGGCGAAACAGCAAGCGGCGAGCATGCAGGCGATGCGCGCCCAAATGCAGACGGCCACGGGAACCGCTCCTGAACAAATGGGACAGCACGCGGCCGCCATGCAGCAGCGCGCCGCCGGAATGGCGACGATGACTAGCGCGTTCGGTGCACTGTATGCCGTGCTGACTCCGGAGCAAAAGACCATCGCGGATCAGAACGTCGGGATGATGGGTCGCCACGGGAGGGGATTCGGTGGGGGTGCCGGCTAATTGACGCGAGGCGGGCATCCGATGCCATGCGCCGGATGCCCGCCTGGGTAACTGCGAGTGGGCGTGAGGTCGCGCCGCCCGAACATTGTCTCGGAAGCGAGTAACGCAGGGTTCAGGCGTGAACTGCCGGAGCGCGCTCTCTTTCGCTTACCAGTTTGGACAGCTCAACGAACCCAATCGGCGGACGGGTCAACCACGGCAGAATGAAGATGCGCTTGGCGAGCCCAGCGGACATGCGTTCCATCTGCTTGCTTTCTCCGGCGAGCCGCGCCGCAAGCAAGGGATCGTGTGTCCCAGCGGCCAGAACACTCTTGTTGAGCACCCAAGCATAGGGTTCGATACCGGCGCGCCGGAGGTCATCCTGCAGGGCAGCGGCTTGCGAAACCGGTGTGACCTCAGGCAAGGTCACTAGAATGATCTTCGTGTATGCAGCATCCTGCAGCCGCATCAAAGGCGTGACGATGCGTCCGGCATTTTGTCCTTCGAACTCCCGCATCATCTGACGATGGTAGGCGCCCGTAGCATCCATCAATAGTAGTGAATGTCCGGTGGGTGCGGTGTCCAGCACGACATAGGCGCTACGCCCTTCACTGACGATTCGTGAGAAGGCGTGGAAGACAGCGACTTCCTCGGTACACGGCGAGCGCAGGTCTTCCAGCAGCAGGGCTCGCTCCTGGGCGTCAAGAGTGGGTGACTTGGCGGCCATGATCTTGTCGACGTAGCGCTGCGTCTCGACTTTGGGGTCGATGCGGTCGACGCGCAGACCGGGCACCTCACCAGCAAGTGTTCCCGCAATGTGTGCCGCCGGGTCGGTAGTGCTCAAATGCACGGTCTTGCCGCGCTGAACCAGTCCAACGGCCAAGGCGGCGGCGACCGTCGTCTTGCCAACGCCACCTTTGCCCATCACCATGATCAGTCCATGCCCGGCGGCTGCAAACTCGTCGGCCAACGCGTCCAAACCTGGTAGCGATTCCATGCATTCCACGGGCACGGCCTTGCCCGGTTCGATGGCGTCCCCGCCGGTGGCCAGCAACGCACGCAGTGCGAGCAAGCCGACCGTGTCGAATGCCCGCAGCGGCACCCGATCCTGCGGCATGGCGCGGAGAGAGCTGAGGCAACTCAGCCAGCGCTTGCTGCCCCAGGGCTTCGATGGCACAGGCCACCGCGTCGGTGCGCTCACTGGCGTGAAACACGCCGTTGATCACCAGGCGCTGGTTCTTCAAGCCCAGCGCATGCAACTCTTCCGACGTGCGAGCCGCTTCTGCCATCGCGCCTTTGTCCGGCCGGGTCACCAGAATCACGGTCGTCTGGGTCGGATCGCTCAGGGCGTCAAGCGCGGCCTTGAAGCGCACCTCCTGCGTCTTCAGTCCCGAGTG
This sequence comes from uncultured beta proteobacterium, assembly GCA_963726915.1. Lineage (GTDB taxonomy): Bacteria > Pseudomonadota > Gammaproteobacteria > Burkholderiales > Casimicrobiaceae > PALSA-1003. Next base: position 140,236 of record CAVSEA010000011.1, on the reverse strand, counting down.
CGGCCCGAGGCAGGATGCACCGCGATCATTGCCATCGAGAAATCCGGTCCATGCCTTGGGCAGGCTGAGCAGGCGCAACGTGTGTCCCGTCGGCGCCGTGTCAAAGACGATGTGATCGAAGTGTCCGGCGTCGTCAGACAAGAGGGACGTGAATTCGTCGAACGATGCAATTTCCGTGGTGCACGCCCCTGACAATTGTTCGCGCACGGTCGAGCGTTCGGTATCGCTGGCGCTGGCGCCCATCTGGGCCAAGACACGCAGCCGATAAGACTCGGCCGCGTTGTCAGGGTCGATGTTCAGGACCGACAGACCCGGAGCGCCGGGTACGGACACGGGTGTGTTGCGAAGTTCGATCCCCAGCATCTCATCCAGGTTCGACGCCGCGTCAGTGCTGACCAGCAGAACCTTCTTGCCTGCGTCCGCCAGCGTTAGCGCGGCGGCCGTGGAAAGAGACGTCTTCCCGACGCCGCCTTTGCCGGTGAAGAACAGGTGTCGTGTCGGTTGGCTCAGAAACCCCATGGGGTTGGGGTTCAACCATCCTTGCACTTTGTAATGTGATGGAAGGCCGCCGCTGTGCACGATCTTGCCGTCAATCATCACGGCAGGGGTGGAGGTAACACCCAGGCGTTTGATCTCGTCACGGTCCTCGACCTTGATGATTTCAATCTCAACATCCAGCGCCCGGGCAGCCCGTTCGATCATTCCGATAGTGCTGCGGCACTTGCTGCAGCCCGATCCAAGAACATTAATTTTCATCTCGACGACCTCGTGCTCGAATTCATTCGACAACTCACTCTCTAAGCGATGGGAAGGTGCTTCGCCACAGCCCCGTTGAGTTCATCGCTTTGACCTGAAGCGGCGACCGCATCGCCCAAGTGCAATTGGATAGATTTCAATTCAACCATCATCCTCCCAGGCGAGTGCGATTTTCGCCGCGAGCGTTCAATCGCCGGATCACGATCACAATCGTAAGGATCGCGACCCATTCCACAATCAAATCCCAATTACGACATCCTTCATCTCCGTGCAACGCATAATGAGCGCATTGCTCGGCACCCACTGCGATCAACACGAGCTGGTCGCCAGTGTCAATCGCCCCGTCGGTCCGGTCATTTCTTGCTTGTCGAGCATGTGTTGACCCCTAGCAGCGAATAAGCCGGACACACGCGCATCAAACCGGTGAGCAGCGGGACAATGCCGATATATCCCCAGGGACCGATGGTGCCGGCAACTGCCAACCCGATCAGCGCCAAGGCCCGCGACGATTCGTACGATGCGGTCGACATTTCCTACGTTTACTCTCATGGCTGACACTCCTTTGGTGACTAATGAATTGATACTGATAGATTTGCCCGGGTTCGGCATTGTCGAAGATCAACCGTGCTAAAAATTCTGTAATGAGGGATAACTCGCGTGGTCTGAATCACCTTTCCAGACGCTCAATCCCGAGTGACCCATCGTTTCCTCCTCTGAAGTTGGTCTTGTTCTGGATTGGGTGTCATGCCGTGCCGCTGGTATCCGTCGTTTCTTCATCGGTTGTCCGCAGTTCGGAGCGTGGTGTTCACTGTTTGCAATGCTGCTTCGTCGAGTTGCCCGGCAAGTGCCGACAGCCGCAAGCGATCCATCAGGAAGGCAACGCGCGCCTGTAACAATGCGAGCTCAGCGCTCGCGGCGTCGTTCTCGGCGTTCAGGAGGTCGAGTGTCGTACGGTCGCCGACCTGGCGGCCGAGCCGCGTGGCGTCGAGTCGCGCCCGGTTGGCCCTTAGTGCCTCGGACAGTGCGACGATTCGTCCTGCACCTACGGTCAGCCCCAGCCACGCCGCGCGAGTCTGCAGGGCAACCTGCTGCCGCGTACGTTCCGAATCCGCACGGGCCTTGTCCGCGAGATGGAGAGCCTCTTCCTGGCGTGCGTTGCGGTAACCGCCGGTATATAGCGGCACGGTGATTTGTATGCCAATCATCTTGTTGTTCGAATTGATGCTTGCGGGGCCGAAATCACCGCTGCCGCTCAGGCGATCCTGGCCGATCTGTGCAACCAGATCGATGGTCGGTGATGCCGCTACGCTGAACTTCGCAGATTCTTCCGTGGCCAACTCGTTTCGGGTGAGCTGGGTGCGCAACGAGAGGTTGCGGCTAGCAGCATCAGTCAGCCATTGGTTCAATGCGCGCGACTCACTCGGTGTCGATCCGCTGGCCGGGAAGAGCAGGTGCATGGCGTCCGGCTGCAGACCAGTCATGTCGGACAACGCGAGCTGCTTCAGTTGCAGGTCGGTCTCGGCCGCCAGCACCTGCGCCTTGATGGCCTCCACACGGGCGGATGCTTCATAGGTATCGGTTACCGGTATGTCGCCCAACCGGTGTCGCTCACGCGCTTCGCCGAGTTCTCGCTCGATGGCAGCGTTTTGTTGCTGCAGGATGCGCAACGATTCGCCTGCAAGCGCGACGGCGAAGTAGCTCTGCGCCGCAGTGAGCATCAGCGTTTGCCTGGCGCTCTGCCATTCGAGGTCCGCAATGTCAGCGGAAAGTTCCAGTTGCCGACTTCGTGCCAGGCGCTCCCGACTGATGATCGGCTGGCGCGCCTCGACCATCCAGCGGCCAAGCGCGCCATTGTTGACCGAGGTGTTGAAACTGACGCCGTCGGTTTGCGGAAATCCAGGTGCGGAAAACTGGGCGCCTGTGGTCGCGGATTCACTGCTCATGCGTCCGGCAGTTCCAGTGAACTGAACCGTGGGGCGCCACAGCGATTCGCCTTGCCCACGCCGGGCCTCGCCGGCCTGGTGAGCAGCGTCTGCCGCCGAGAATTCGAGATCGTGTTGCAATGCTGCGCGCCACACATCGAGCAAATCCGTGGCGCCCGCTACCGACGCAGAGAGCGCCAATACGGCCCACACCATGGTGAGGAGGCTTCGCATCATCCGATCCCTCGTCGGAAGGCGCTTAGCAGCCTTCGCGCGCGCCGAGCTTGCGCACGAGTGTTTCCATCAGGCACCAACCGGTGAGCGCGCTTTGCAGCAGGTTGGCGCCGACGAACGCGGTGAATGCGAGCCACCACTGGCTAACGAATATCGGGCTCCCCGGGACACCTAGTGCGAGCGACAGCAGGATGAAAATACCGGCGACGAGACGAACGATTTGCCAAGAGGTCATGCGGGTTTTCCTTGGAGGGTTGGCCCAAAGCGCTTGCGATAGGCCACGTAATAGAGGATCGGAATGACCACCAGGGTCAGCAGGGTGGAGACGAATATCCCGAAGATCAGCGAAATGGCGAGCCCGTTGAAGATGGGGTCGTCGAGAATGAAGAAGGCGCCGAGCATCGCGGCCAAGCCGGTCAACATGATCGGTTGCGCGCGGGTGATCGCGGAATGGACGACCGCTTCCTTGAAAGGGACACCTTCGCGTACCTGGATGTTGATGAAATCCACCAGCAGGATCGAGTTGCGCACAATGATCCCGGCTAGCGCGATCATTCCGATCATGCTGGTCGCGGTGTACTGCGCTCCAAGCAGCGCATGACCGGGCATCACGCCAATGATGGTCAGCGGGATTGGCGCCATGATGATCAACGGTGTGAGATACGAGCCGAAGTGCGCCACCACCAGCAGATAGATCAGCACGAGGCCGACCGCGTAGGCGGTGCCCATGTCGCGAAAGGTCTCGTAGGTGATTTGCGACTCACCGTCCCACTTGATCGAGTAGTCCCTGTATGGATCATCGGGTGGACGAATGAAGTACTCGACCAATGTGCCGCCGCCGGGCGTCGCAATCGCGTTGATCGCGCTGCGCATCGCGAACATGCCATAGAGCGGGCTGTCGACGCGGCCAGCCATGTCGGCGACGACGTAAGTTCACCGGCAGCAGGTCCTTGTGGTAGATCGGTTGTTCGCGCAGCGAGTCGCTCACGGTGACCAGTTCGCGGATCGGGACCGTCTTGCCTGAGGCCGAACGCACTCCCAGCTGCAGGAGCGTATCGAGATTGCCTTGTTGCTCGGCGGACAGCTGCAGGGTCGCCGCAGCTGGATATTTGGTCTCGTCATGCAGGTAGCTCGTGGCCTCACCGGCCAAGCCGGCGCGCAAGGTACTGACGATGACTTCCTGCGACACACCGAGCATCGCCGCCTTGCGGCGGTCGACCAGCAGAAGCGTCTTCGGCGCGGCAGCAATGCTGCTGTCGTCGACATCCACAACGCCCGCTGTCGCATCGAACACCGTGCGTACAGATTTGGCAACGTCGCGGCGCCCTTGTGCCTCGGGACCGTAGATCTCCGCGACGATCGGTGCCTGAACGGGTGGGCCTGGAGGTACCTCGACGACCTTGACGTTGGCACGGAACCGGCGACCGATCTGCTGCAACGCTGGCCGTACGCGCATCGCAATGGCGTGGCTTTGCTCAGCACGGTGGTGCTTGTCGACGAGGTTGACCTGAATGTCGCCCACGTCGCCACCGGTACGCAGATAGTATTGGCGCACCAAGCCGTTGAAGTTGATCGGGGCAGCGGTGCCGGCGTAGGCCTGGTAGTCGGTCACCTCAGGTACCGTGGCCAGGTAATTCCCGAGTTCATGCAGAACCGCCGCCGTCTGTTCCACGGGTGTGCCTGCAGGCATGTCGACAACGACCTGGAACTCGGACTTGTTGTCGAACGGCAGCATCTTCAGTTGCACCAGTCCGACGGCCGGCAGCACGAGTGAAACGGCGATCAACGCTGCGATACCCAATCCCAGCAGTCTGCGGTTGCGCTTGCCGCGGGTATCGTCGAGCAAAGGGCGAAAGATGCGAGAGAAGACCGGAGCGAGCTTGGCCGCAAGACCCTGCTGCTTTGCGGGATCCGCGACGGCGTGCGGCGCCTTGAGCCACAGCCTGGATAGCCACGGGGTAACGACGAAGGCAATCGCCAGCGACAGCAGCATGCCCATGCTCGCGTTGATCGGAATGGGACTCATGTACGGCCCCATGAGACCGGACACGAAAGCCATCGGCAGGAGGGCCGCGATGACCGTCAGCGTCGCCAGGATCGTGGGGCCGCCGACTTCATCGACCGCTCTGGGAATGATTTCCACCAACGGCTTGCCGGGGAACAGGTGCTGGTGCCGGTGAATGTTCTCGACGACGACGATGGCGTCGTCCACCAGGATGCCGATGGAGAAAATCAGGGCGAAGAGCGAAACGCGGTTCAGCGTGAACCCCCACGCCCACGAGGCAAACAGCGTCGCCGCAAGGGTCAGAATCACCGCACTGCCGACAATCGCGGCTTCGCGTCTGCCGAGCGCCAGGAACACCAGGGCGACGACCGACGCGGTGGCGAACAGAAGCTTCTGGATGAGTTTCTGCGCCTTGTCGTTGGCCGTGGCGCCGTAGTTGCGCGTTTCCGCGACCTCGATGTCCTTCGGTATGACGGTGTTGCGCAACATCTCCACGCGACGCATCACCGCGTTGGCGACATCAATGGCGTTCTCGCCCGGCTTTTTGGTGATGGCCATTGTCACGGCCGGATACTCACCACTGTCCTTGCCCGCAACGCCCTGCCAGACATAGCGACTCGCCGGGAGGGGGCCGTCACGGACGGTGGCCACGTCCTGCAAGAAAATCGGCTTCGCATCGCGTACGCCGACCACCAGTTCGGCAACGTCGTGGGCATCCTTGAGGAACGGACCGGATTCGACGGCGACCGCGCGATTGGCCACGAGCAGGTCGCCCACCGGCAGACCGAGGTTGGCCGCTTCCAGTGCAGTCCGAAGGTCGGCGACTGTCACACCAGTGCTGGCCATGCGGGCCGGATCGATCTCGATGACCACAGCGCGGCCGGGTCCGCCAATCGTATTGACCTCGCGTGTACCGGCGACCCGTTTGAGATCGCTCTCGATGCTGTGGGCAACCCGCTCCAGATCAAAGGCGCCGATCGTGGGGTTTTTGCTGAACAGCGTGAGCGTAACGATGGGCACGTCATCAATGCCCTTGGGCTTGATGATGGGGCTCAGGACGCCCAAGCCTCTGGGCAGCCAATCGGCATTGGAATTGACCGTGTCGTACAGCCGCACCAATGCCTCGGTGCGCGGTACCCCCACCTTGAACTGAACGGTCACGATCGCAAGTCCGGGGCGCGAGACCGACATTACGTGGTCGATGCCCGCGATTTGCGATAACACCTGTTCCGCTGGCGCAGCCACCATCTGTTCCACATCCCGCGCCGATGCGCCTGGGAAGGGGACGAGCACGTTCGCCATGGTTACGTTGATCTGAGGCTCTTCCTCGCGTGGCGTGACGAGCACGGCGAACACGCCCAGGAGTAGGGCACCGATCGCCAGCAGCGGCGTGATCTGCGCTGTCTGGAAATAGGCGGCGATGCGACCGGATATGCCGAGCGCTTTGTCCATGTCGTGGCGTTCAGCGCTCACGGGCAGCAGCCTGCGGATCCAATGCGACGCGCTCACCGGCGGCGACGCCGCTCAGGATCTCAACGTTGTCGTCGACGGCGCGACCAAGCCGTACTTGGCGGAGTACCGGGCGGTCGTTCGGGTCGATCACGTACACGCCGGTCATTTCTGCGCGCCGAATGACGGCCTTGGTCGGTACATATAGACGAGGCGTGGTAGCGCCTTGCATCGGGAGCCAGACCCTGGCAAATGTTCCCGGTGTCAGGGCTACGAACGTCGCAGGAAGGTCGAGCCGGATCCGGGCGGTGTGCGTGCCCGGATCGGCGGTGGGCAGTACGGTTACCTGGACGGGCGACACCCACTGGCGATCTGCCGGCAGTCCGGGGAACTGGATCCTCGTTGGTTTGCCCGGCGCGATCCTCGCAATGTCCGTTTGCGGAAGCGCGGCGGTAACCCGGAGTGCGGCGGGATCGTAAATGGTCAGCAGCGCGCGGCCGGGCATCGCCATGTCGCCGAGCATGATCGGAACTTCCGAAACCACGCCGCCATAAGGCGCCTTGACCACGAAGAAGCCCGATTGGGCACGTGCCGCGCCGGCTTGAGCCAGTTGCGCCGAAACCTGCGCCTGGGTTGCCTTGAACTGCGCCTCGGCGCGCTCGAGCGCGGCCTGGCTAGTGTAGTTCTTCTCGAAGAGTTGCTTCTGGCGGTCGAATTCCTTGGTCGCGACTTCGAGCGTGGCGCGCGCAGACTGGACCTGTGCGTCGCTGGCGGCCACGTTCTGTTCCGCCGCCCGCGCGTCGATCCGTGCAAGTACCTGGCCGGCTCTGACGACATCGCCAACCTTCACCTCGATGGCGACGACCGCGCCCGGCACCTGCGCGGACACGATCGTTTGCCGGACGGCCTCCACCACACCGTCAAAGCTAGCGGACTCGCCGGTGCCCGGAGACTGCACGACGGCGGTCGCGAGTTCGGTCGCGGTTGCCAAGTCGGCGGCCGGGCCGAACAGGCCCGCGATCACCGCTGCACCCAACAGGCAATGCCTCAACATCCCACTTCTCCTGCTCGAACCAGCCACGATGGAACTCGCATAAACGACTACTAGCTTTTGCTCAGGCAATACTGTAGCATAGTATTTAGCTAATGACGCAATTAGTCAAGTATGAGATGAGCCAATATTGCGCCAACGCAAGGACTTTTGAGGCATCATGAGCGTAAGCCAAACACCGGTCTGTCCTGGCATGAAGGGTCTTCCTCCCGAAGCGCTGCAGGAGGTCGCAGCGTATTTCCAGACGCTGTCGGAACCGACGCGCCTACAGATCCTCAACTACCTACGTGAAGGCGAGCGCAACGTCGGGGAATTGGCGGAGCTGTGTGGCTACACCGCGGCGAACGTTTCCCGGCACCTGACCATGCTGACCAAGCACGGCATGGTTGCACGCGAAAGCCGAGGCAACAGCGTCTACTACCGCATCGCTGACGAGCAGATCTATGCGCTCTGCGACCTGGTATGCGGCAATATCGCCCGCCAGTTCGAGCAAACGGCGCGTGACCGCAAGGCATTCGTCCGGACAGCGGCACGAGCCGGCAGGCAGAAGTGACGATCATGGGATCGCCGATTCACCGCGCGCCGGTGCCGGGCCGGATCACTAGTAGGCGTATCGGCGCATGACAAACCCTTCCTTTCCCGACGATGCCAGCACCTGGAACAAGCGCTTCGAGGGGGAGAGCTATGTTTTCGGCACGGAACCCAACGCATACCTGCGCGAACAAGCGGCGCACTGGCACCCGGGTAGTCGATTGCTTTGCGTCGCTGATGGCGAAGGACGCAACAGCGTCTGGCTCGCGGCCCAGGGCATGGTGGTCGAAGGCTTCGACCTCTCGGAGGTCGGGGTGGCCAAAGCGCGAAAATTGGCCACAGCGAACGGCGTCTCCGTCGAGTACACCGTCGCCGACTGCGATAGTTGGTCTTGGCCGACCGAAACTTATGACGGCGTAGCCGCAATATTTGTGCAGTTTGCGGACCCGACGATGCGCGAGCGCCTGTTCGCCAACATCGTCCATTCGTTGAAGGTCGGCGGCACCTTGGTGCTCCAGGGCTATTCGCCGAAACAGCTCGAATACAAAACTGGCGGGCCCCCGTTGCTATCTCACCTGTATACGGAGGAAATGTTACGCGCAGCGTTCGCATCGACCGAGATACTGGAACTGCGTGCGTACGACGCCGATCTTACCGAGGGGGCGCGGCATCGCGGGCGATCCGCATTGATTGGATTGGTGGCGCGCCGCATCTGATCGATTTGACTAGGGGCATGGACGAGGCGTCCGGCAGCTGAATGCTGATCAAAACCTCTCGTGCATACAATTCGACGAATCCATAGGAGGAACCATGGGTGACGACACGAATCGCCTGCGTCGCAGGCTTATTGTGGGCGGCGCGGGCGCGCTGGCAGCGACGGGGCTCGGCGCGTTGAGCCGAACGGCTTTCGCGCAGGTAACGACCATCGAGCTGCCGATTGCCAACGGCAAGCGGAACATGGTGGCCTTTCCTGAAAAGCGGCCGCTGATCGTGCTGACGACGCGACCGCCGCAACTGGAGACGCCATTCGAAATTTTCAATGAAGGGCTCATCACTCCGAACGATGCGTTCTTCGTCCGGTACCACAATGCCGGTATCCCAACATCGATAGATGGCGACAAACATGTCATCAAGATCGGCGGCAACGCCGCGGGCAAGCCGTTCGAGTTGACGGTGGCCGAGCTTCGCTCGCAGTTCAAATCTATCGAGTACGTGGCTGTAAACCAGTGCTCGGGCAACAGCCGCGGCCTCTTCTCGCCGCGCGTCACCGGCGGGCAACTCACAAATGGTGCCATGGGCAATGCGCGTTGGGTTGGTGTGCCGCTGAAGGACGTGCTGGCACGTGCCGAAGTGAAGAACACTGCTAAGCAGGTCACTTTCAACGGGCTTGACACCGCGGTGTTTGGTGGTGGCGATTTCGTCAAGTCGCTCGACCTGAACCACGCGCTCGACGGCGAGGTCATGCTGGCTTACCAGATGAACGGTACCGACATTCCGATGCTCAACGGCTATCCGGTCAAATTGGTGGTGCCGGGTTACTACGGCACCTACTGGGTCAAGCATCTCTCGGAGATCGAGGTGATCGACAACGTGTTCGAAGGCTTCTGGATGAAACCTGCCTACCGAGTGCCCGACAACAACTGCGCCTGCATCGAGCCGGGGACCACGCCGGCTGCGACACGCCCGATCGGCCGGTTCAACGTGCGCTCGTTCATTACGTCGGTGCCAGATGGTGCTCGCATTCGTGCAGGGCAACCGACAGTGGTGCGTGGCATCGCCTTCGACGGCGGCCAAGGGATCCGCGAGGTTGCATATTCCACCGATGGTGGGCAGAACTGGCGCCAGGCCAAGCTGGGCGAGGACCTCGGTCGGTATTCGTTCCGTGATTTCACCTTCGCCTTCGCGCCCGACAAGGGAACCTATGACCTGCGGGTGCGCGCCTGGAACCGCTCCGGCCAGAGCCAGCCGATGGACGCGCTGTGGCAGCCCGCCGGTTACATGCGCAATGTTGTCGAGCGCGTTTCGGTCACCGCGGTTTAGGGGGCATGAATATGAACATGAACACCAAGACAATCTTTGGGGCCGCATTCTTGACGCCCGCGCTTTGCCTTGGCGGTTTGATGCTGGCCGATGCCAAGTCGATCACGTTGCCGACGGAGGCTCCGGCCTTGAAGGCCAGCGCGCTGCCTGGTTACGCGAAGGCACAGACCAATTGCGTGGCATGCCACTCGGCCGAATACATGCTGTATCAGCCACCCACCGCGCCACGTGCTTATTGGGAGGCGATGGTCACCCGCATGAAGGCGGTATTCAAGGCACCAATCGACGATGCGGATATGCCGGCGATTGTCGATTACCTAGTGAAGACATACGGCAACGAGCAACCGAAGTAGGCGACCCAATCGGCGTCAGCTTCGTCCAAGACCTTCGGGACGACCAGCTAGCTTCGATCGCTGGCGGTCCGCTAACGAGTGCTGCGTGGACTTTCCCCGGTCGCGGCCCACCTGCAATCCAACCAGAGGCATGGTGAGCGTGCGCGCTGTTTGCAAAATGCGGGACGGCGTTGTAAAGCTACGCTAACCTTCCGGGCTTCCATCTTTGCTTGCGGTGCTCGACATGGAGGTCGTCGAATAGCCATGGACCCAAAATCGCATTGGGATAATGTCTATCAGACAAAGCGGCCCGACGAGGTGAGTTGGTATCGGCCGCATCTTGAGTTATCACTTGAGCTCATCGCTCACGCCGCTCCTGCAGGCGATGCCCATATCATCGACATCGGTGGTGGTGAATCAACGCTAGTCGACGACCTGCTAAGGCGCGGGTACTGCAATGTCTCGGTGCTTGATATCTCCATCACCGGATTGAAAGTCGCAGAGCAACGGCTCGGTACGGAGGCGGCAAAGGTTGCCTGGCTATGCGGCGATGTGACTAACTACCCGTTTCCCTTACGCCAATACGACGTATGGCATGACCGGGCCGTCTTTCATTTTCTGACGAAAGCGCAGGACCGTGCTGCCTACGTGCGGCAGGTGGTGCATGCCGTAAAGCCTGGGGGCCACGTGATCGTTGCTGCCTTTGGCCCGGAGGGTCCGACCCGATGCAGCGGACTGGACATTGTTCGATACGACCCCGATACGCTCCACTCGGCCATCTCTCCGGAACTGCGAATTATAGCGCAGTGACCGCAAGCGGCCATGCTAGACTTGCTGCCGCCGGCCTCCTCCAAGGCGATCTTCGTGCCCCCATCCCAGAACACGCCGGAACACGCCCCGCAAGTCACGTCGATCGACCGCATGGTCGCTCTGTTCGTTCTCGCGGTCATCGTCGTCGGTTGCTACTTCGTCCTGCTGCCGTTCCTCACGGCGATGCTGTGGGCGTTCATCCTGTGTTGCGCGACATGGCCCGTCTTTCTCCGCGCGCGCCGGCTGACCGGCGGGCGCGCAGGCCTGGCGTCGCTGCTGATGACGCTCGGCATTTCCGCGGTGCTCCTCGCGCCCTTCGTCGTGGTCGGCCTGTCGCTCGCGGACAATGCGCAGGAACTGCTCGAGGAAAGCCGTCGCGTCATCGCCGACGGACCACCAGGCCCGCCCGAGTGGGTGGCTCAGATTCCAGTGGTCGGGCCGCGCATCGACGCGTATTGGACCTCGCTCGCGCACGACCGCGTGCGCCTCCTGGAAGAGCTCAAGAACTACATCGACCCGATCCGAAAGTTCGCGATCGCCAGCGGGCAGGTGCTGGTGCAGGGCATCCTCCAGCTCACGCTGTCGATCTTCATCGCCTTCTTCGTGTACCAGGACGGCGAGGCGATGACGCGGCGGCTGATGTCGATCGTCGTGCGCATCTTCGGCGAAAGGGGCAGACACTTGACGGAACTCGCGGCTGGCACCACGCGCGGCGTCGTCTACGGCATTCTCGGCACGGCGCTGTTGCAGGGCATTCTGGCGGCCATCGGTTTGCTTATCGCCGGTGTGCCCGCGGCGCCGCTGCTGGGCCTGGCGACGTTTTTCCTGTCACCGATCCCGATCGGTCCGCCCCTGGTGTGGTTGCCGGCGGCGTTTTTTCTGTTCAGCCATGGCCAGACCGGTTGGGCCATTTTCATGCTGGTCTGGGGCGCCGTTGTCGTTAGCAGTGTCGACAACGTGATCAAGCCAATGATCATCAGCCGCGGCAGCAACATGCCGTTCATCCTGGTGATGCTCGGCGTGCTCGGCGGTGTTGTCGCATTCGGCTTTATCGGCGTGTTTCTCGGGCCGACGCTGCTGGCGATCGGCTACGCGCTGCTCAGCGACTGGAGCAAGGAGCGCAACGAACCGGCGGCGCCAAAAGACAAGGCATAGCGCCTCTCGCGCTGGCACTACGCGGCGATCAGCAAGCCCCAAACCGATCGTCGCGTCATGCTGTGGCGGTCTCTGTTGCTTCCTCGCTGGCGTGCACGTCGCCGCGTGCTTTTCTGTTGCGCGCCGCCAGCATTCCGACGCCGAACGCGACGACAACCGCGACGATGATTGCCGCGCTGAACAGGAGTTCGCTGCCCTCGACCCATGCCGAGAATGGCGGCAACAGCAGTCTCGCGAGCGTGAACAGCCCGAGCCCGCCGCTCAACGCGGTGATCGTGACCGCCAGGATGCGTGACGCGATCGCCGCGGTCCGATCCGCGCGCCGGATCATGCCGCTGATCCAGAATCCGTTGCAGCCGTCGACGACGAGCATTCCGGCGACGAACAGCAGCGCGATCAGCAGCGCCTGCACGGCGCCGCCGAAGCGGTTCGCGGCGACCGCGAACAGGGCAGCCTGAGAAATCGTGTCGAAAGACAGCGCGAACAACGCGCCCACTGCCAGGATTGCCCACCCGCTGCGAAGTACCAGGAAGCGGCCGAGAAACCTGGACTTGAGGCCGACCGGCGCGACGAGCTTGCCCGGGACGGCAGTGGCCAAGGCCGACAGGTTGAGGAAGGCAATGCCGAACAGAAAGGCGATGGACACCGCGGCACCGCTCATCTCAAGCCAGGCCGGTGGTCGCCAGTCTCGCGCCAGCGCTGCCGTTGCCAGCGCCACGACCAGCACGACGGCGCCGTGTCCCAGCGAAAACAGCGTGCCGCAATAGCGCCCGAGCGGGCGCTGCGTGTGTGCGTTATGCCGCGTGAGCCCGTCGATCGTCGCCAGGTGGTCAGCGTCGAGCCCGTGCTTCATTCCGAGCACGAACGCAAAAGCGCAAAGCGCCGACCAGGTTGCTGCTGCCGATTCCAGGTGAATCTCCCTCGCGCATCGATTTTGCGAATTCGAAGGCGTAGGAAGAATATGCCACAAGTTCCTATCGTTGTGTGCGCGGCTCGCACTTGCCGGGGACTAACTTTTCGGAATCAGGTGCGGCTGCCCATGATGCCGATGTGTGCCCGGACCATGGTGCGTTTCGCCCGGTTCGACGCTGATCAGGTTCAGCTGGCCGTGACGCACGCCGCGCTCGGCCTGCAGTGCGTTCGCAAACTTGCGCACGGCCGATGTCGGTCCGCGGAGGATGACGGTTTCGAGGCAGTTCTCGTGGTCGAGATGAACGTGGGTGGTTGCGATGACCAGGTCGTGGCGTTCATGCTGCGCGGCGGTCAATCGTTTCGAAAGATCGCGCAAATGGTGGTCGTAGACGTAGGAGAGGCTGCCCACACACCAGGTCTTCGCGTAGCGCAGTTGGCGGTGCGCTTCGGTCTCGCGCCGGATCAAATCGCGCATGGCCTCGGACCGGCTGGTATAGCCGCGGTCGCGAATCAGCTGGTCGAATGATTGCGCGAGTTCCTGGTCGAGCGACATGGTGATTCGTTCCATCTTTCCCCCCGTCGTGCTGTCGAGCACAAGGCTAACATGTGCTCGCCGGAACGCGTATCTCCGACAGCTTCGCGTCAGCCTCCACAGGTCGGCCGGCGCTCCGGAATTGACCCCATGCCAGGTGTATAATTTGAGCATCCCGGGGAGACAACCCTGCGCCAAGACGCGGGATTCAACGAGGGAAAACGATGCAAAGAAACGGAGCTTCGATGTTCGTGCAATCGCCCGGGCAAAGGCGCGAGGCCTGATCCGAATTCAGCGCGTGCGCCGCGCTGCGGCGCGCCGGGCAGCATCACCCATCTCCGATGCTTGACACACCGACACCCGTGACCTTCCCGCCGGCAACCGACGCCGACGGCAAGCTGCTGCTGAGCGCCGACGACGCGCTCGCACTGCTGCGCGAGTGCTTCGTCGAATTCAAGAACGGCATGGTCGAGCTGGTCTCGATGTCGCTCGAGACGACCAACGACCTGTTCGAAATGAACGAGTACGTGTCCGACGAAGACGCGCTGCAGTTCCGCAGCAAGCGTGGCGACTGGACACGGCAATTCGGCGAGGCGCTCAGCAAGCTGTTCGAGCGCCGTCTTGCCGGAACGCGGCGCAGCGGGCGGCGGCCGGATTTCGACGCCTCGCTGACGACGCTGCGCGTGCTCAATGCGTTCGATCAGGACAAGCAGGCGGCCCTGACGTCGGCGACTTCGCTGGTCAAGCGCGTGACGCGGCGCGAGGTCTCAGCCGTCGACATGCGCGTCGGACTGTTGCTGCGCGAGCCACGGGCGCGCGACACGGACAACCCGTTCTCGACCGACTACCTGGTCGATGCCATCGGCGTGACCTCGCGCGCGCTGTATCCCAATCCGAGGCTGTGGCGACCGCTCATGGAGCGCGTCCTGGACGACGTTACGCCGGGACTCAACAAGGTCTACATTCGGCTCAACCGCTTCCTCGCCGAACGCCACGTGCTGCCGGAGATCAAGGCCGAGCTGCGGGCGCGCAGCGAGTTGCGTCCGGCGGACGATTCGGAATTGCTGCCGGCGTTCCTCCAGTTGTTCAAGGAAGCGGGGCCTAGCGTCGCCGACGCGCTGCTGGCGCTGAACATCGAGGTGCCGGCTGCGTCGGCGCCCGGTGCGGTGGCACCGCCTGCACCGCTCCCGCCGTCGGCGACCGCTGCGCCATCGGCACCGCAGTCGCAGTCAGCACCTGCTGCGCTGTCAGCTGCAGCCACACCGCCTCCCGTGGGCGATCAACCCGCCGGCAGCCCGCCGTCGCCCGCCGTCGGTGCCGCCCAGTCGCAATCGGCGCATCGCTTCGTGCCGGTCAATCCGTACGTGGTCGACATTGCGCTACCTGTGCCTGCCGCCAGCGCGCCCACGCAGGCGGCCGGCGCGGCCGGCCTGCCAACGCTCGATCCGATGCTGGCACTCGGGGCTCTGTCGACCGCGGTGGCGGCGCTCGATCGCTGGCAGCGTACCGATCCTGGGGGCGAATACATCGCAGCGCAGGATTTGCCCGAAGGCGCGGAGCAGACCGCACTGCCGCTGAATCGAATTCCTTATATTCGCGCGGCGATCGCCGACAAGATGGTCAACTCGGGCGACAAGATCACGATGGATGTGATCGGCCTGCTGTTCGACTACATCTTTCGCGATCCATCGATTCCGGAATCGCTGCGGCGGCTGTTCAGCCGCCTGCAGGTGCCGATTCTCAAGACGGCACTGATCGATCGCAGCTTTTTCTCGAATAAGAAGCATCCGGCGCGGCGACTGCTCGATCACCTTGCGGCGGCGGCCATCGGCGCGACAGGCGATGTTGCCTATTGCGCAGCGTTCGAGCTGATCTCCGCCGGCCTCATCGAGGAGATATGCCGGGACTTCAAGGTCGACATGGCGGTGTTCGAGGCCGCGGATACGCGCCTGCAGGAGTTCGTCGACATCGAACAGCGCAAACTGAGCACCGCGCTGGACACGGAAGTGGTCGAAGCACTATCCGCCGAGAAGAATGAACTGGATCGCGCGCATGTGCGCGTGCTCATTCGCGACAAGCTGGCTGGGATCGACGTGCCCTTCGACGTGCGCGCGTTCAGTGAAACGGTCTGGGCCGACTGCCTGACCGAGATCCGCTCGAAGCAGGGCGCGGACAGCGTTGAATGGCGCGCAGCGGTACAAACGCTCGATGACCTGATCTGGAGCATCGCGGCCAAGGAACGCACCGGTCAGAAAGCGCGCCTCGCCAAGCTGGTGCCGTCGATCATTCGCAACCTGCGCGCCGGCGCCGCGGCGACCAAGGTTCCCGAGGAACGGGTCCGGCCATTTCTCGACGCGGTCTATCAACTGCATATGGCGGCGATCAAACCCAAGGCTGCAGGCGCCGCGCCCGCGCCCGCCGTCGCGCCCGCAGCCGCGGTCGACCACGATGCCGGGCCGGATACCGCGACCCGCGCGGTCGGCAACGTGCACGACTTCGTCAACGAGATGGTGGTCGGGACCTGGCTGGCATTCGGCAAGGAAGGCAAGGCCACCAACGCGCGGCTGTCGTGGGTGAGCCCGTTGCGCAGCAAGTACATTTTCACCAGCCGCGCGCGCACCAAGGCGATCGTCGTCACGCCGGAGGAACTGGCCTGGCAGCTCGGTGCAGGCAGGGCGAGGCTGGTGGTCGAACCGGTGCCGCTGTTCGATCGCGCCGTCAGCGCTGCACTCGACTCGCTGGCCGCAAAAATGCCTCAGGCGGCCGCGGCCGCCTGAGTTGAAACGCGGTCAGCGATTTCTCAGCTCGGCGTGCAAAACGCCACGCCGATCGGGCCAAACCCATTGGGCGCCCACTGCTTGTTGAGCATTTCGCGGCGCACGGTGAGGTCTCGCGTATGGCGCATGTTCGCGTCGTTGCGGTTGTTGAAGAACCGGTATACCGGTATCGATGCCGCCGGGCACGCGCCGTTGCCATCCGAGAGCAGCACGTAGAACGCTGCGGGCGACTCGAGGTTCCACGTTCCCGGCCAGTTCGCGATCATGAAGCTGCAGTCGGCGGGGATCGCCGTGAAGAAATTCGAATCGATCAGCGGCAACGGGCTATAGAAACGGCACACCGGCGAGATCGGCGAACCGGCCGGTGCGAGCGAAGGGTTCGTCCATGCATAGAACACTTGCCCCGTGCGTTGATATACCGGTGCAAGGGCCGTGTCGAAATAGGCGATCTCTGCCGGGTTCGCCGTCATGAAATAGTGATCCTTGTCGGCGCGGTAGTACTCGACCACCGGCACGGTTCCCGGCGGCGCCGTGTCGGTTGCGGGCACGGTGCTCTGCAATGCGAGTCCGGCATCGAGCAGACCTGCCCCGCAGGTGCCCCCCTGCGAGCACAGTGTTCCGGCTGGAAAGCTGCGCGCGGTGACCGTGATGATCGTTAGCACCTGGCCCGGCGTGAGGTTGGCATTGCGCGCGAACATCAGCGACGCGGTCCCGGCAACGTGAGGCGCGGCAAAGCTGGTTCCCTCCTCGCGCGCATAGGTTGGATTGCCAGGGGACGCCTTGCCGTCGTTCGATGTGGACAATATGCGCTCGGCGAGTGCGCCGTCGCCGCCAGGCGCCGACAGATCGACGCGACGCCCGAAGTTGGAATAACTCGCGCGATCGCCACTGATCGTCGATGCGCCTACCGTGATCACGCCGCCGCAATTGGCGGGTGCCGAATCCAATGCGTCTTCGGAACCGTTGCCGGCGGCGACCGCGATCACCGCGCCTTGCGCGAGCACGGCGTTGATCGCGTCCTGCATCGCCTGCGGACACGAGGTCGGGCCGCCGAGGCTCATGTTGATGACGCGCGCAGGGGAAGGGTTCGGCGGTGCCCCAGCGACAGGCAGGCCGGCGGCCCAGAGCAGGCCGGCGGTCACGTCGTCGAAGCTGCCGCCGCAGCGGCCCAACACGCGCACCGGCAGGATCTTCGCCTTCCAGTCCATGCCGGCGATCCCGGTTGCGTTGTTGCCGGTGCCAGCAATAATGCCGCTGACGAAGGTGCCGTGCCAGCTGCTCGGTTGGCCGGGGATGCCTTCGCCGCATTCGCCGTTGAACGTCGCATCGCCGGGGTCCGAGGCATCGTTGTCGCGACCGCTGCCGTCGTTGGCACGAGAAGGATCGCTGATGAAGTCGTAGCCTGGCAGGAACCGGTTGGGAAATTCCGGGTGCGCCGTGACGCCGGTGTCGACGACGGCAATGGCGACGGATGTACTGCCGGTCTGCAATGACCACGCGATCGGCGCGTTCACGCCGCCGACGGGGTCCGAGAGCGCCCACTGCTGCGTGTAGAGCGGGTCGTTGGGCACCAACTGCCTGGTCACGCGACGTACCGGATCCGCGTACTGCACCACCGGGTCGGTCTGCAGTAGTGCGGCAACCTGCGCGAGTCGAGCGTCGGCGACCGCACTGGGAAGCGTCAGCACCCACACGTCGCCGATCTGGTGATCGACAGCAAGCGTGGCGCCTGCCGCCGCCGACAATCGCGGCAGCAGGGTAGCCCAGTCGGGGTTGGCCGCGTCGTTCAGGCGAAGCATCACTTTGCGACCGGCAGGTGCACTTGCGGATTCCTTGGCCGCGTTGACCCGCGCGCTGGCGGGCACCGGGACGACAGTCTCGGCCCAGAGCACGTTGCGGTCGTTGCGCAAGCGTTGCAGCATGGCGTCGGCAGTGGCGCCGTCCAGCGGCTGCGCCAGCGTGAACTCGAGCGCGCCGGTGCGCGTGACGCCGGCCAGCGTCAAGGGCACGCCCGTCACCGATTGCAGCATCGACAGCGCGGCATCGGGCAGTTGTCCGGGGCCAGCGGCGTACGGGTGCAGCATCACGCGGATGCGCGATACGGTCTGGGCAGCGGCAAGCGGCACGCAGACACTCAGCAACGCGACCAGAAGCAGATGTTGTAGCGAACGTCGCAACATGGAAGTCTCCCGAAGGCCGGTCCGCTCGTCGCGCCTCGCCTCGCCGACAGTGGACTGCGCAACCATCGTACACAATGACAATGGGATTGTCATGTCGCTTACGCGAGGCTATCTACGCATTGTTCAGGATGCTGCATTTTGACCACAGTTGGCGGTCGGATGCAGGCTGGCAAGCGACGAAAAATGTCAGGTTTTGCCCTTGGTGCGCTTCTTGAGCGCACTGCGGTGGGGCTTCAGCAAGGTAACCATTTGCGCGAAGATGCGCGGATTCCCGGCAATGACCTGTCCGCTGTACAGATAGTCGGACTCACCCTCGAGGTCGCCGACCAGGCCGCCCGCCTCGACGATCAGCAGGCTGCCGGCAGCGACGTCCCAGGCATTGAGGCCGACTTCCCAGAAGCCGTCGGTGTAACCGGCGGCAACGTACGCCAGGTCCAATGCCGCCGCGCCGGGGCGACGCAATCCCGCGGTCTCCGCCATCATCGAGCGCATCATCTTCACGTAGGCGTCGAGATCGCTGCCATCGCGAAACGGGAAACCGGTGCCGATCAGGCAATCCTTAAGATGCTGCCGGCGCGATACGCGCATGCGATGGTCGTTGAGGAATGCACCGCGGCCGCGCGTCGCGGTGAACAGGTCGTTGCGCACCGGGTCGTAGACCACGCCCTGCGTGATCTGTCCCTTGTGCTGCAACGCGATCGATACGCAATACTGCGGAAAGCCGTGCAGGAAGTTCGTCGTCCCGTCGAGCGGATCGATAATCCATATGTGTTCGGCGGAGGCGTTCGCGTCTTTAGCGGTGCCTTCCTCTGCTAAGATCGCGTGGTCCGGATAGGTCGCATGGATAACGTCGACGATGGCCGCCTCGGCGGCGCGATCGACCTCGCTGACGAAGTCCTTCGGGCCCTTGGCGGTGACGGTCAGCCGGTCGAGGTCGCGGGCACCACGATTGATGATGTTGCCTGCGCGTCGGGCGGCCTTGACCGCAATCGTTAGCATCGGGTGCATCGCCAGCCTTTGGTTGTGCCCCGATGACGCCACGCGGCGCGTGGCGCTCACTGCGGAACGCTCCAGTCGCGCATTTTACCGCGCATTTTGCCGCGAATTTTGCAGATAACCGACTATGGCCATGCCCGCGTTGCTCGATCGAATCAGGATCGTCCTGTGCGCAACGAGCCATCCCGGGAACATCGGCGCCGCCGCGCGCGCAATGCAGACGATGGGCTTGTCGCGACTCGTCCTCGTTGCGCCGCAGCGGTTCCCGCATCCGGAGTCCGCCGCGCTGGCGTCAGGAGCGACGACAGTGCTCGACGGCGCGCGTGTCGTCACGACACTCGATGCAGCGCTCGAGGGCGCAAAACTCGCGATCGGATTTTCTGCGCGGCCGCGCGAATTCGCGGGGACGGTGTGCGCGGTCCGTGCCGCCGCGGCAGAGGCGCTTTGCTACGCCGTCGCCGGCGACGTCGCGCTCGTGTTCGGCAACGAAATGTCGGGCTTGTCCAACGACGAGCTGGCGCGCTGCCAGATCGTGGCGACCATTCCGTCGACGTCCGAATTCGCGTCGCTGAATCTGGCGGCCGCGGTGCAGATCGCCGCTTACGAGATTCACGTCGCGGCGTGCGGCGATGCAGTCTGGCGCGCGCCTTTGTTCGAGCCCGCGACCCAGGACGAGATCGCACAGCTGTTCGCGCACGGCGAGCGTGCCCTGATCGCGCTCAATTTTCTCCGCCCCGCGCAACCGAAGCGCCTGCTGCCGCGGTTGCGGAGGCTGTTTGCCCGCGCCCGACTGGAGAAGGAAGAGGTCAACATCCTGCGCGGCATCGTCGCGCGCATCGAGGAACGTTTAGGGCGTGACCGCCCATAGGTCTTGTAGGCCTGGCGCGGGCGCCGCCCATAGTGCCTGGCCAATACTTGAGTGTTTCGCTCGGATATGACATAATCCGACCATGTTTACCCGACTCCGAGAAGACATCGCGGTCGTGTTCGACCGCGATCCCGCCGCGCGCAGCAAGTGGGAGGTGCTGACCTGCTACCCCGGCCTGCATGCCCTGGTCTGGCATCGCGTGGTCGTGCATCCGCTTTGGCTCGCGGGCCTGCGTTGGCTGGCGCGCTGGCTTTCGCATTGGAGCCGGTGGCTGACCGGAATCGAGATTCATCCCGGCGCGACGATCGGGCGCAGGGTGTTCATCGACCATGGCATGGGCGTGGTGGTGGGCGAGACCGCCGAAATCGGCGATGACAGTACCCTCTACCATGGTGTCACCCTGGGCGGAACCTCGTGGAACAAGGGCAAGCGGCATCCGACGCTGGGGCGCGGCGTCGTGGTCGGCGCCGGCGCGAAGATTCTGGGTCCGCTGCTCATCGGCGATAACGCAAAGGTCGGGTGCAATGCGGTCGTTGTGCGCGACGTTCCGGCTGGCGCCACGGCGGTTGGCATTCCCGCGCGCATCGTCACCGGCGATGACGCGGTGAAGCGGGAGGAAAAGGCGGCAAGGATCGGCTTTTCCGCATATGGCATCAGCGAGGACATGAACGACCCCATGGTCAAGGCGATCCATGCGCTGCTCGATCACGCGGCGGAATCCGACGACCGGATCCAGAAGCTGATCGATCTGATCGAACGGCGAGGGGTGGACTGCGACGACGCCAAGGCAACCGCCGAACGCTTCGACCCCACGCAAATCAACCAAATGCTGGAGTGAACTTGTCGGTTATTTACTTGACTAAACTAGTCAGGAATTCTACAATTCATGTCCGCCTGGCCCGTCGCGCGATGCGCCACGGGAATGTGCGGGCGATAAGGGCCAGACCATCATGAGACTGACGACCAAAGGGCGTTTCGCCGTCACGGCGATGATCGACGTGGCGATGCACAGCGCGAACGGACCGGTCACCCTGGCCGGGGTGTCCGAGCGCCAGAAGATTTCGTTGTCCTATCTGGAGCAGTTGTTCGGCAAACTCCGGCGCCACGGGCTGGTCGAGAGTGTCCGCGGACCCGGCGGCGGCTACAACCTCGCGCATCCTGCCGGCGACCTGTCGGTGGCCGATATCATCCTCGCCGTCGACGAACCCATCGACGCGACCCAGTGCGGCGGCAAGGAAAACTGCAAGGACGACAAGCGCTGCATGACGCACGAGTTGTGGGCGGCGCTGAATGCACACATCTTCAGCTTCCTGCGCTCGGTCACGCTCGAGCAGCTGGTGCGGGACCAGGACAAGACCGCGGTCAACGTGTTGCAGGACCATCGGGCGCTGTCGAGCAAGAAGCCCGAGCCGGCGACGGTCGTCTGAGTGACGGCGGAGCGACGATGAAAAAACCGATCTATCTCGACTATTCGGCGACGACGCCGGTCGATCCGCGCGTCGCGGCGCGGATGATCCCGTACCTGACCGAACAGTTCGGCAACCCCGCGTCACGTTCGCACGCGTTCGGCTGGACCACCGAGCAGGCGGTCGAGGAGGCGCGGGACGAAGTCGCCAAGCTGGTCAATTGCGACCCGCGTGAACTCGTCTGGACCTCCGGCGCGACCGAGGCGATCAACCTTGCGCTCAAGGGCGCCGCGCATTTCTACAAGGACCGCGGCAAGCACCTGATCACGGTCAAGACCGAGCACAAGGCCACGCTCGACACGATGCGCGAGCTCGAGCGCGAAGGTTTCGAGGTGACCTATCTCGACGTGCTGCCCGACGGCCTGCTCGATCTAGGCGCGTTCAAGGCTGCGCTGCGGCCGGATACCATCCTGGCCTCGGTGATGTACGTCAACAACGAGATCGGCGTCATTCAGGACATCGCGGCGCTGGGAGAGATATGCCGCGCCAAGGGCATCATCTTTCACGTGGACTCGGCGCAGGCGACGGGCAAGATCCCGGTCGACTTGGCGACGCTCAAGGTGGACCTGATGTCGTTCTCTGCGCACAAGACCTACGGCCCCAAGGGTGTCGGCGCGCTGTTCGTGCGGCGCAAGCCGCGCGTGCGCATCGAGGCACAGATGCACGGCGGTGGCCACGAGCGCGGCATGCGTTCGGGCACGCTGCCGACGCACCAGATCGTCGGCATGGGCGAAGCCTTCCGCCTGGCGCGGCTCGAGATGACGAAGGACAACGAACGCATTCGCATGCTGCGGGACCGGCTGTGGAACGGCATCTCCGAAATGGAGGAGGTGCACCTCAACGGCGACATGGAACGGCGCGTTCCGCACAATCTGAACGTGAGCTTCAACTTCGTCGAGGGCGAAAGCCTGATCATGGCGATCAAGGACGTTGCGGTGTCGTCGGGCTCGGCGTGCACCTCGGCGTCGCTGGAGCCGTCGTACGTGCTGCGCGCGCTGGGCCGCAGCGACGAGCTCGCGCACAGTTCGATCCGCTTCACGGTGGGGCGCTTCACCACCGAGGAAGAAATCGACTTTGCGGTGGAGCTGCTGAAGCAGAAGATTTCCAAGCTGCGCGAATTGTCGCCGCTGTGGGAAATGTACAAGGACGGAGTCGATTTGGACTCGGTGCAATGGGCAGCGCACTAACGGAGTTGGATCATGGCATACAGCGATAAAGTTCTGGATCACTACGAAAACCCGCGCAACGTTGGTTCGTTCGCGAAGGACGACACAGCCGTCGGCACCGGCATGGTGGGTGCTCCCGCGTGCGGCGACGTGATGAAACTGCAGATCCGCGTCGGCGCCGATGGGCGCATCGAGGACGCCAAATTCAAGACCTATGGCTGCGGCTCGGCGATCGCATCGTCGTCGCTGGTCACCGAATGGGTCAAGGGCAAGACGCTCGACCAGGCGCTGACGATCAGGAACACGCACATCGCCGAAGAACTGGCGTTGCCGCCGGTGAAAATCCACTGCTCGATCCTGGCCGAAGACGCGATCAAGGCGGCGGTCGCCGACTACAAGAAGAAGCACGGCGACGGCAACGACGCTGTTATTCCGCGGGTCGAGTCCGCGCCGCTCGCGGCCGACTGAACAGCACGATGGCGATCACGCTCACCGAGAGTGCGGCCAAGCACGTCGCCGGCTACCTCAGCAAGCGCGGCAAGGGCATCGGCCTGCGGCTGGGCGTGCGCACGACCGGATGTTCGGGGCTCGCGTACAAGCTGGAATATGCCGATGCCGCCGCGCCGGAGGACCACCATTTCCAGAGCCACGGCATCACGGTCATCGTCGACCCGAAAAGCCTGCCCTACATCGACGGCACCGAGCTCGACTTTGCGCGCGAAGGGCTGAACGAGGGCTTCAAATTCAATAACCCGAACGTCAAGGACGAGTGCGGCTGCGGCGAATCGTTCAACATCTAGCCACTTCCCGCAACGCGCGGGTGCGCGCGTCGCCGCCCAAGAGACGGCACACTGTGATCGATTTTTCCCAAGACTACTTTTCGCTGTTCGATCTTCCTGCACGCTATCACTGCGACGCGCGCAAGCTCGATGCCGCGTATCGCAAGCTGCAGGGCGAAGTGCATCCGGATCGTTTCGCCACCGCCGGCGAGGCGGAGCGGCGCGCCGCGCTGCAGTCGTCGGCGCGCGTCAACGAAGCCTACCGCACGCTCAAGGATCCGGTCGAACGCGCGCTGTACCTGCTTTCGCTGCACGGCATCCAGGCGATGTCCGAGACCGATACTGCGCTGCCGCAGGATTTTCTCGAATACCAGCTCGAGCGCCGTGAGGAGATCGAAGCCGCCGCCGACAGCCAGGACGCGCGGCGCCTGCACGCACTGCTGACCGATGTGCGTGCCGAATCGGGCGAACTCGAACACGTACTTGGCGATGAACTCGACGGCGCGCGCGCACTGGAGGCCGCGCGCATGACCGTGCGCAAGCTGAAGTTCCTGTCCCGGCTCGCCGCGGACATCGATGCCGCCGTCGCCGAGGTCGAGGACTAGGCGAGTCCCGATGGCGTTGCTGCAAATATCCGAGCCCGGGCAGGCGCCTGCGCCGCACGGTCACCGCCTCGCGATAGGCATCGACCTGGGCACGACCAATTCACTGGTCGCGACGGTTCGCAGCGGCATGCCGGTGGTGCTGGCCGATGCCGAGGGGCGAGCGCTGTTGCCGTCGATCGTGCGCTACGCGCCGGACGGCGTCGCGGTCGGCCACGCTGCAGAGACGGCGCAGGCGCGCGATGCGCAGAACACGATCGTGTCGGTCAAGCGCTTCATGGGACGGGGCCTGAGCGACCTCGCGGACGCGCGGCGCTTTCCCTATCGCTTCGTCGAGGCGCCAGGCATGGTCCGCATCGAAACGCGTTCGGGCGTGAAGACGCCGGTGGAAGTGTCCGCGGAAATCCTGAAATCCTTGCGCGTTCGCGCGGAGCAGAGCCTTGGTGGCGCCATCCTGGGCGCCGTGGTCACCGTGCCTGCGTATTTCGACGATGCGCAGCGCCAGGCGACCAAGGACGCCGCGCGACTCGCGGGCCTGAACGTGCTGCGCCTGCTGAACGAACCGACCGCCGCCGCCATCGCCTACGGGCTGGACAACGGGTCCGAAGGGATCTACGCGATCTACGACCTTGGCGGCGGCACCTTCGACCTGTCGATCCTGCGCCTCGCGCGCGGCGTGTTCGAAGTGCTGGCGACTGCGGGCGACACCGCGCTCGGCGGCGACGATTTCGATCACCGCGTGTATTGCTGGCTGCTCGAGACAACGGGTGTCGGTCCGCTCGGGCCGTCGGATACACGGGTGCTGATGCAGAAGGCGCGCGAGGCCAAGGAAATCCTGTCGACGCACGCGACGGCACGCATCGATGCGGCGTTGTCCACGGGCGAGACGCTGCAGGCGACGCTGGACCTCGCGACCTTCGCCGCGATCACCGAGACGCTGGTCGCCAAGACCCTGGCGCCGGTGAAGAAGGCGTTGCGCGACGCGAAGCTGACTCCTGCCGACATCGACGGCGTGGTCATGGTCGGCGGCGCGACGCGCATGCCGCAGATCCAGAAGGCGGTCGGAGATTTTTTCGGCACGCCGCCGCTCAACAATCTCAATCCGGACCAGGTGGTCGCCCTCGGCGCCGCAATCCAGGCCAACGTCCTGGCCGGCAACCGCGCGCCGGGCGAGGACTGGCTCCTGCTCGACGTCATTCCGCTGTCGCTCGGACTGGAAACGATGGGCGGACTCACCGAGAAGATCGTTCCGCGCAACGCGACCATTCCCATTGCGCGCGCGCAGGAATTCACGACCTTCAAGGACGGCCAGTCGGCGATGGCGATCCACGTCGTGCAAGGCGAGCGCGAGCGCGTCAGCGATTGCCGCTCCCTCGCGCGCTTCGAATTGCGCGGCATCCCACCGATGGTCGCCGGCGCAGCGCGCATCCGGGTGACGTTTCAGGTCGATGCCGACGGTTTGTTGTCGGTGAGCGCGCGTGAGATGACCGCAGGGGTCGAAGCGGCGATTACGGTGAAGCCATCCTACGGGCTCTCCGACGCCGATATCACGCGGATGCTGTCGGAGTCGCACGCGCACGCCGCCGAGGACATGGAGGCGAGGGCGCTAGGCGAGGCACAAGTCGAGGCGGAATCCATGATCGCTGCGACCGAAGCGGCGCTCGTGGTCGACGGCGCCATGCTGGATGCACCGGAGCGCAGCGCGATCGATCACGCGCTGGCGGAGGTTCGGCGTCTGCTTCCGGACGGCGATCGTCACGCGCTGCATGCTGCCGCCAGCGCGCTCAATCGGGCGACCGAGGCGTTTGCCGCGCGGCGCATGGACCGTGGCGTCGCGCAGGCGCTCACCGGCCGCCAAGTCGACGCGCTCAGCTGACCGATGCCGGAAATCGTTGTTTTGCCGCATCCCGAGTTGTGCCCCGAGGGCAAGACCTTCGACGCCGACGCAAGCGAGTCGATCTGCGACAACCTGCTGGACCAGGGCATCGAAATCGAGCACGCCTGCGAGAAGTCCTGCGCGTGCACGACCTGTCATGTCATCGTGCGCGAGGGCTTCGGCTCGCTCGCACCGTCATCGGAGGACGAGGACGACCTGCTCGATCGCGCGTGGGGGCTGACTCCGCTGTCTCGCCTGTCGTGCCAGGCGAAGCCGGGCGACGCGCGGCTCGTGCTCGAAATCCCGAAGTACACGATCAACTACGCCAAGGAGGCCGCCAAATGAAGTGGACCGACAGCCGAGAGATTGCGATCGCGCTTGCGGCAGTGCATCCTGGCATCGATCCTGCGCGGGTACTGTTCGTCGACCTGCGGGAATGGGTCCTGGCGTTGCCGGGATTCGACGACGACCCCAAGCGCAGCGGAGAGAAGATTCTCGAAGCGATCCAGTCCGCGTGGATCGACGAAGGCGATTTCGACGACGAGTGAGGTTCTAAATGTTGATCGTGGTGCCGGTAACGGCGCTTTATGCCGGCTTGTGTGCGTTACTGCTGCTGGTATTCGCGGGCCTGATCTCGCGTCATCGGATGAAGCTCAGGGTTGGCCTCGGCGATGGCGGGCATCCGCCGCTGACGCGCGCGGTGCGCGTTCACGGCAACGCGGTCGAGTGGATGCTGCCGATGCTCCTGCTGCTGCTGATTGCCGAGCTCAACCACGCCAGTCATCTGCTGCTGCATGCGTGCGGCATCGTCTTCGTCGCGGCGCGCATTGCCCACGCGGTCGGACTGTCCGGCAGCGCCGGGGAGTCGGCAGGGCGCAAGGCCGGTACGGCGGTGAGCTGGCTGGTGATTGCATTGCTGGCGGTGGTGAACATCGTGGATTTCGTGCGCACGGTGCTCTAGCGGTCGTCGACGATACCAAGTCCGTCATTTGTCGTCATTCCCGCGAAAGCGGGAATCCATTTTTCGTGTGGCAAAGGTCAACTTGGGTCCCCACTTTCGTGGGGACGACGGCTTCAGGCAAACAGGTTCAATACCGCGTCCAGGCCGCAGTGGTCGATGGCGTAAGTGGCTTGTTCCCGCACGATCGGCTTGGCGCGATAGGCGACGCTGACAGCGGCGTGCGCCAGCATCGGCAGGTCGTTGGCGCCGTCGCCGATGGCGACCACGAGCCCGTCGGCACCGGCGAGCTCCTGCCCGAGCTGGGCGAACACAGCCGCCTTGCTCCTCGCGTCGACGATGGGGCCTTCGATGCGCCCGGTCAACGTGCCGTCGATGATTTCCAGCGTGTTGGCGACGGCATGATCGAGCCCGAGTCTCGCCTTCAAACGGTCGGTGAAGAAGGTGAAGCCGCCGGAGACGAGCAGCGTTCTGGCGCCTGCGCGCCGGAATCCCGCCAGCATGCGTTCGGCGCCCGGCGAGAGGCGCAGGCGTTCGTCGTAGACGCGCTGCAGCGTGCCGACGTTCATGCCCGCAAGCAACGCGACCCGCCGCGTCAGGCTCTCCCGGAAATCGATTTCGCCGCGCATTGCGCTGGCGGTGATCATCGAGACCTGCGGCTTGATGCCGGCGAAGTCCGCGATTTCGTCGATGCATTCGATGGTGATCAAGGTCGAATCCATGTCCATGGCGACCAGGCGCACACGCTCCAGGCTTTGGTCGCGCGGAACAAAGGCGCAGTCGAAGCCGGCACCGGCACAGAAGGGAGCAGTGGATGCGTGCGCTACCGGCAGCAGCAAGCGGAATGCCTGGGTCGCGGCACGGTCCAGGGCAACGATGCCGCGGGCACCGGTCAGCCGGGCCAGCTCCTTGAGCTCCGGCGTGCCGATGTCGATACCTTGTACGACGAGATCGCTGGATTGGTCTGGAGTGGAGGCCATATGCATAGCGCCGGGCGATCTTTTTCGGGCATCGCGGCAGGCGTATTATAGAGAGTCCCAGTCAAGACCTATCCAGGAGGCAACATGGCACTTCGCATCGGCGACGAGGCACCGGACTTCACGGCGCAGACAACGGAAGGACCCATGCGCTTCCACGAATGGATCGGCGACAAGTGGGCCGTCCTGTTCTCGCATCCGAAGGATTTCACTCCCGTCTGCACCACGGAGCTGGGCTATCTCGCCAAGCTCAAGCCCGAGTTCGACAAGCGCAGCACGAAGATCGTCGGACTGTCGATCGACCCGGTCGACGATCACAAGCGCTGGGCGAAAGACATCGAAGAGACGCAGGGCACTGCGCCCAACTATCCCATCATCGGTGATGCCGATCTGGCGGTCGCGAAGCTCTACGACATGATCCATCCGAACGCCAGCGGTGCGCAGCCGCGCACGCCAGCGGACAACGCGACGATCCGCTCGGTGTTCGTGGTCGGCCCGGACAAGAAGATCAAGCTCAACCTCACCTATCCGATGACGACCGGCCGCAATTTCGACGAGGTGCTGCGCGTGCTCGATTCGCTGCAGCTCACGGCGAAGCACAAGGTCGCCACGCCTGCGCAGTGGAAGCCTGGCGAGGACGTCATCATCGCGGGCTCGGTCAGCAACGACGAGGCCAAGCTAAAGTATCCGCAAGGCTGGAAGGCGCCGAAGCCGTACCTGAGGATCGTGCCGCAGCCAAAGTAGCTTCGGAGTCGACGGGGCGCGAACCCCGTCAACGGCAACGTCTGACCGACACGACAAGCAATGTCAACGCGTCAGCGGTTCTTGCCCTGACGCGTTTTCTTTGGGGCGCCCGCCGCGCGCGGGCCGCTGGCGTCGGCGAGCACGAAATCGATCTTGGTCGATTCGAGATCGACGCGCGCGACCTTTACCCTGATGCGATCAGCGAGACGATAGCTCTGGCCGCTGCGCTCGCCGTTCATCGCATGATGCACGGCGTCGAAGTGAAAGTAGTCGTTGCCGAGCTCGGTGACGTGGACCAGGCCGTCGACGTTGAGCCCGTCCAGCGTGACGAACAGGCCGAAGTGCGTGACGCCGCTGATGGTGCCGTCGAAGGTCTCGCCGACGCGATCCTGCATGTAGTAGCACTTGAGCCAGTTCTCGACGTCGCGCGTCGCGTCGTCGGCGCGTCGTTCGGTGAGCGAGCTGTGAACGCCAAGCTCGGCCCAGGCCGTTCCGCCCGGTTGATAACGCGTTCCCGCCAGGCAAGCCTTGATCGCGCGATGCACGACCAGGTCCGGATAGCGGCGGATTGGCGAGGTGAAGTGCGCGTAGGCGTCGTAGCCGAGGCCGAAATGCCCCTCGTTCTCCGGGCTGTACACCGCCTGCTGCAGCGAGCGCAGCAGTACCGTCTGCAACAGGTTGAAGTCGGGGCGCCCCTTGATCTTCGCCAACAGCTGCGCGTAGTCGCCGGGGGTCGGGTGCTCGCCGCCGCCCAGCGACAGGGCCGACGCCGCGAGGAATTCCTTGAGCGCCTTCAGCTTCTCCGGCGTGGGTCCTTCATGGACGCGATACAGCGCCGGGTGCTTCTGCTTCAGCAGATACTCGGCAGCGCATACGTTGGCGGCCAGCATGCATTCTTCGATCAGCTTGTGCGCTTCGTTACGCACGACCGGCACGATCGATTCGATCTTGCCATGCGCGTCGAACTTCAACTCAAGCTCAATCGTCTCGAAGTCGATCGCGCCGCGCCGCGCGCGTGCCGCGGCGAGCGCCTTGTACAGCGCGAAGACGTTCTCCAGATGCGGCAGCAACGACTTGCCTTCCGCATCCTTCGCGGCTTTTGGCTGCGACAGCAGTTCCCAGACTCTCGTGTATGTAAGCCGGGCGCGCGAGTGCATCACCGCCGGGTAGAAGCGGTAGCTTTTGATGTCGCCCTGCGCCGAGACCGCCATGTCGCACACCATGCACAGGCGGTCGACCGCGGGCTTCAGCGAGCACAGTTCGTTGGAAAGTTCTTCTGGCAGCATCGGAATCACGCGCCGCGGGAAATATACCGACGTGCCGCGCTCGCGCGCTTCGCGATCGATCGCATCGCCATCGCGCACGTAGTGGCTGACATCGGCGATGGCGACGATGAGCCGAAAATCCTTCCCGACGCGCTCGCAGTACACCGCGTCGTCGAAGTCCTTCGCGGTCTCGCCGTCGATGGTCACCAGCGGCAGTTTCGTCAGGTCGGTACGGTCCTTGCGGTCGGCGTCCTGCACCGTGGTCGGCAGGCGCGTCGCCTGGCGCTTCGCGGCCGTCGAGAACTGATGCGGCAGATCGTGCTTGCGCAGCGCGATCTCGATTTCCATGCCCGGGTCGGTGTAATTGCCGAGTATCTGCACTACTTTCGCAAGCGCTTCGCGATGCACCGAAGGCTGTTCGATCAGTTCGGCGACGACTACCTGTCCGGGTTTCGACTTGCCGCGCATGTCGGGCGGAATGAGGATGTCCTGGCTGATGCGCTTGTTCTCGGCGACGAGGTACCAGATGCCATGGTCTTCGTAGACGCGCCCGACCACTTCGTGATTGACGCGCGCGAGCACGTCGACGATCACCCCTTCGGGGCGGCCGCGCTTGTCGATGCCGATCTGGCGCGCGGTCACGCGATCGCCGTGTAGCGCCTTGTGCATTTCCTTCGGGGACAGGAACAGGTCCGCTGACCCGTCGTCCGGCACCAGGAAACCGAAGCCGTCCGGGTGGCCTTGGACGGTTCCCGTGATCAGGTCGAGCTTGGCGACGACGCACACCTGATTCTTGCGATTGGTCATCAGCTGACCGTCGCGCTCCATCGCGGCGATCCTGCCAAAGAACGCTTCGCGCTCCGCGTCGCCGCGCACTCGAAGCAGGCGCGCAACGTCCTCGGCAAGTATGGGTACGCCGTGCTCGCGCAGAAAATCCAGGATTTGGTCGCGCGATGGAATATCGACGTCGGATACGCGTCGCCCGGGGCGTCGGGTCACGGCGCGCGTATCGCCGGCATTGGTTTCAACAGGGGGTTTCTTTGACAATGTTATGTACTTTTCGTAAAATAATCAGTTGGCTATCGCCCAGATGGCGGAATTGGTAGACGCACTAGGTTCAGGTCCTAGCGGTGGCAACACTGTGGAGGTTCGAGTCCTCTTCTGGGCACCATCGGCATTTTCGATCTGGCGGGAATCCGTGCCGCGCGCTAAGCTAGTCGCGGACTTCGTGACTCTGCCAGACTCGACATGAAAGCGCAGGCGCGTCGTTTGGGCCGTCCGCCACGGAACCGAGATTGGTAGCGATGCTCCGCGGCGCGACCCGCAAGATAATACTCTACCCTGGCGAAAAGCGTGCTGCGGAAGTTGCGTTGCTCGTCGAGTAGGAATACCGGGGTGTCGGTGTAGCGAGCCGTCTGTTGCAGTATTTCGTTCGCAACGCCCGCGAACAGGGTATTTCCGCATTCTTAGCCGATGTTGTCGACGGGAACCAATACATGCTCGCAGTGTTCGCCCACTCCAGACTGCCGATGAAAAAACGCCACGACGGCGGCTGCGTGCTCGTCAGTCCTTCGTTGCAGACTGTTCGGACCTAACGTGTCTAAGTCATTTTCCGCTGCCGACATTGCCGCCGCGGCGCTCTTCGTGGCTGCATCGACCCTTCCGTGCGCCGCGCAGGCATCGTTCCTTCCGCCCGAGATGATGGACAAGGCGGCGACGTACCTCGCGTGGTTCATCATCGTCTTCGTCCCCATCGGGGCAATCGTGCTGTTCTGGCTGGTGCACGTGCTGCCGGAAAAGATCGCGCACAAACGCCACCATCCGCAGCGCGACGCCATCCACACGCTGTGCCTGCTGTCGCTCGCGTTCGGTGGCCTGCTGTGGCCGATCGCCTGGCTTTGGGCCTATACCAAGCCGGTGGGCTACCGGCTTGCCTACGGCACCGAAAAACACGAGGACTATTACCGCGAGACGGGCGAAAAAGCGCAGGCAGGCGAATTGCTGGAGCATGAACTCGCGCATCTGCGCGACGAGCTCGACGCCATGGCCGCCAAGGGCACGCTCACTGCCGAGCTCAAGGTGCTGCGCAAGGACTTAGCCGCTGCGACGCCGGCGCCCGCCGGGCCCGTCTCATCGCCTGAAGCCAGCACCGCAAAGGGGGCCAGCGCCTGATGGAAGCCATCCTCCTTGCGATCTACGCGTTCTTCGTCTGGCTGATCTTCATCAAGTTCAAGTGGCTGCCGTGGAATACCGCGTGGCAGGTCATCGTCGTGATCATCCCGATCGTCGCGTTGACGGCGCTGGTCCTGACGCTCAACGTGGTTGCCCCGTCGACAGCCGACGTCCGGGTCTTAAAGTACGTCGTGCAGGTGATCCCGCAGGTGCGGGGGCGGGTGATCGAGGTGCCGGTCGAGCCCAATCGGCTGGTCAAGAAAGGCGAGCTGCTGTTTCGCATCGACCCGACCCAGTATCAGAACGATCTCAATGTCGCCAAGGCCAAGCTCGTGGCTGACGAGGCGAAGTTCGCGCAAGCTGGCGCGGGCCTGGTCGATGCCTCGGCCGGCGCACGACAGCTGCAGGAACAGCTGAAGTCCGCCAGTGGCCAGGTGAAGTCATTACGGCCGAAGCTCGAATTGGCGCACTTGCGGGTGCGGGAGAACCGGGAGCTGGTGGCGACGGGTGCCGGCGACAAGTTTGCGCTGGAGCAGGCCGAGGCGAACGTGATCGAACTGGAAGGCCAGATCGAGACGGCGACGGCAAACGAAGCGCAAGTCGCGCAGAAGCTGTCGGGGCAGGTGAACGGCGAGCAGGCGTCGGTGGCGTCGGCGCGGGCGCAGCTGGCGACGGCCAAAGCGCAAGTCGATGTGAGCCGAGCCGAGTTGGCGAATGCGCAATGGAACCTCGAGCAGACCGCGGTCTTCGCGCCAGCCAACGGCTATGCGATCAACGTCCAGTTGCGTCCCGGCTCCTACGTGACCGCGTTTCCGGTGGCACCGGCGATGAGCTTCGTCGAGGAAACCTATCAGGTCATCGCGCTCTACGCGCAAAACGAATTGCGGCTGGTCGAGCCCGGCAACGAAGCGGAGTTCTCACTGAGGACGTACCCGGGTCAGATCATCAAGGCGAAGGTTGATTCGATCGTCTGGGCGCAGGGGCAGGGCCAGGTGGCGCAATCGGGCATGCTGCCGCAGACCGGTGCGTATCCGCAGGCGCCGGGCCGGTTCCCGGTCAAGTTTGAAGTCGCCGAGCGTGACCGCGAACTGTTCCTCGCTGCCGGTGCGGATGGCGCAGGCGCGATCTACACCGAGCACGTGCATGCAATCCACATCATTCGCATGGTGATCCTTCGGGTCGGTACGATCACCGATTACCTCGTGCTGAAGCTGCACTGATGCGCGCACGTCTCGCCCGCCGTTGGATTCTCGCCGCCGCTGTCGCAGGCGCAGTCTCGGGCTGCGTGCTCAATCCGCCACCGACGACGGCCGAACTGCAGCAGCAGGCGCTGCCGCACACGGCGGTGCCGCAGGCGTGGAAGGCGCCCGGTGGCGAGCCGGTGCCCGTGGCTGACCGCTGGCTGGTGACGTTCGACGACGCGGCCTTGAGCACGCTGGTTGAGGAAGCGTTGGCATACAACGCCGACCTGCAGGCGGCGGCGGCGCGGGTCGAACAGGCCACAGGGTACGTCGCGGTAGCGAGCGGCGCGCTCTATCCGACAGTGGGGCTGGCGGCCACTCAGAGCGGCAACTCCGGCGGTGGCGGCGGCCTGAACGCGGTGTTCCTGAATGCCTCCCTCGAGCTCGACGTGTGGGGGCGCCTGCGCTACGGTACGGCAGCGGCAGAGGCGCAATCCGCAGCCGTTCAAGCCGATTACGCGTATGCGCGCCAGTCTCTCGCGGCAATGGTGGCCAAGAGCTGGTTCGTTGCGATCGAGGCGGGTTTGCAGCGGGCGATCGCGGCCGATGCGCTGCGTTCGGCGGAGTCGATGCTGCGGGTGGCGCAGGAACGGCTGCGCGTTGGCAACGGCAACGAGCAGGCGGTGGCGGAAGGGCGCGTCAACGTCGGGACCTATCGTGACCTGGTGCGGCAGGCCGAGCTTGCGCGCGAGCAGGCGTTGCGTGCGCTGGAACTGCTGCTCGGCCGCTATCCGGGCGCGGAGATCGCGGTGGCGCAGCAGTTGTCGGCGATGCCGGGGCCGGTGACGGCGGGGATGCCATCGCAACTGCTCGAACGCCGGCCGGACGTTGTCGCTGCCGAGCGCCGTGTCGCCGCCGCGTTCAACCGCATAGGCGAAGCGAAGGCGGCGCAGTTGCCACGCATCAGCCTGACCGCGGGTGGCAGCACCATATCCAGCGATGTGTTCGTGTTGCAGGACCGGAACAACCCGGCGTTCAGCTTCGGTGCCAACCTGCTTGCGCCGATCTACCAGGGCGGCGTGTTGCGGGCGCAGGTCGAGATTCGCACCGCCGAGCAAAAGGAGGCCGTGGCGTATTACGCCCGCATTGCGCAACGCTCATTCAGCGAGGTCGAGAACGCGCTGGCGGCGGAAACCGCGCTGCGCGATCGCGAGCTTATCCTCGAGGCAACCGTCCGCGACAGCGAGCGGGCGCTTGAACTCGCGCGCATCCAGTATCGGATCGGGACGATCGATCTGCGCCCGGTCGAGCAAAGCCAGCTCGCGCTGTATTCGGCGCGGACAACAAAGCTGCGCGTGCAGAGTGAGCGGCTGGCGCAACGCGTGAACCTGTACCTCGCGCTGGGAGGTGGCTTCGATTTGCCGGCGTTGCAGCCGGTGGCAGCGCAGTGACGGGTCGGTGGGCACTCTCGGCTTGAGACCTGGGCCCACTTGCTTCACCGACTATCGTTGATGGCCGTGCCAGGCAGAGGTAATTCCAGGCAATCCGGCTCGATCATGCCATGATGTTGACGCCGCCATCCACGTAGACCGTCCCACCCGAAACGCGCCGCGCGTACGGCGTTGCGAGATACGCGCAAGTGAAACCCACGTCCATGATGTCGACGAGCTCGCCGATCGGTGCGCGCTGTGCTGCCTCTGTAAGCAACAAGTCGAAGTCCTTGAGGCCGGATGCCGCGCGCGTCTTGAGCGGCCCCGGTGAGATGGCGTGCACGCGTATTCCGTTGCCGCCGAGCTCGAATGCAAGGTAGCGGCAGCATGCTTCCAGCGCGGCCTTCACCGGCCCCATGACGCTGTAGGTCGGCACCACCTTGTTCGCACCGTGATAGCTCATCGCAAACATCGTGCCGCCGCTCATCATCAGCGGCGCCGCGAGGCGCGCCATGCGCACGAACGAATGGCAGGATACGTCCATCGCCTTGGCGAAGCCCTCGGCCGAGCAGTTGAGAAGTCCACCTTGCAGGTCATCCTTCGGCGCGAAGGCGATCGAATGCACGAGAATGTCGAGCTCACCCCACTGCTGCGCGATCGCTTCGAATACCGTTTCGAGCTGGCCCGGTACGGCGACGTCCAGCGGCAGAAACAACGGTGCGTCCACGGCGCGGGCAAGCGGCTCGACATGCGGACGCGCCTTGGCATTGAGATAGGTTATCGCGACTTGCGCGCCCAGCTCGTGAAATGCCTTCGCGCAACCCCACGCGATGGAACTGTCGTTCGCCACGCCCACGACGAGTGCCTTGCGGCCGTTGAGTACCGGACGGGGAATTTCGAGGTTCATCGTCGACGTTCCTTCAGCGACCTTCGAGCACGTGCCAGGTGTGCCGCGCGATCATGAGTTCTTCGTTCGTCGGCATGACCCACGCGGCGATGCGGCTTGCGCTTGTGCTGATCCGGGGTCCATTGGTTTCATTGGCGACGCGGTCGAACTCCACGCCGAGCCAAGCGGCGTCGGCGCAGACGCGCGCGCGCAGGCTTCGGCTGTTCTCGCCGATGCCCGCGGTGAACACGATCGCGTCGAGGCCGCCGAGCGCCGCCGCAAGCGAACCCAACTCGCGCCCGATGCGGTAGACGAACAGATCGATCGCGGCCTTCGCTGCAGGATCCGCGCTTGCTTCGAGCGTGCGCATGTCGCTCGAGATGCCGGAGACGCCAAGCAAACCCGACTGCTGGTAGACCAGCTTCTCGATCGCGCGCGCGTCCATCCCGAGTTCGTCCAGCAGGTAGAGCACCACTCCTGGATCGAGGCTGCCGCTTCGCGTTCCCATGGGCAGGCCGTCGACGGCGGTGAAGCCCATCGTGCTCGCGACGCTCCTGCCCGCAGCAATCGCGCACATGGAGGCGCCATTACCGAGGTGCAGAACGATGGTCCTGCCAGCCGCAGCGCGCGCGTCGTACTGCGGCAGCGTGTGCGCGATGTATTCGTAAGACAAACCGTGAAACCCGTACCGGCGCACGCCGCGATCGGTGATTGCCTTCGGCAGCGCAAAAGCCTGGGCGACCCCCGGCTGGTTGCGGTGAAATGCGGTATCGAAACACGCGACTTGCGGCAGCGATGGCGCGAGCTTGATGAGAGCCCGGATCGGCGCGAGGTTGTGCGGTTGGTGCAACGGCGCCAGCGGAACGAATTTCTCGAGTGCCGACAGCACGGTCGCGTCGACGCGAACGGGCTCGCTGTAGTCGAGCCCCCCGTGCACCACGCGATGCCCGACGGCGGCCAGGCGGTGCTGCGCGAAGTCCGTGCGCAGAAATGCCACGAGATGGTCGAGCGCGCCGTCGTGTCCGAGTTGCGCGCCTTCGCCCCAGGATTTTTCCGTGAGGATCCGGCCGTCGGCGTCCTTGGCGACGAACCGTGGCGACGTGAACAGGGCTTCGGCCTGTCCGCGCGCGGCGAGCGCGAGATCACTGCCAGTCGCGGTGAACAGCGAGAATTTGACGCTCGACGAGCCCGCGTTGAGTACTGCGATGGCGTCCATTGCGTCAGATGATGGCCTTGGTGGCCGCCTCGCGCCGGGCGTGTGCAACCAGCACCGCGACCGCGCACGAGGCAAGCCGCGTCGTGACCGAATCGGCGCGACTCGTCAGTATGATCGGCACGCGTGCACCAAGCACGATGCCGGCGGCATCGGCGCCAGCGAGAAAGGTGAGGCTCTTGGCGAGCATGTTGCCGGCTTCGAGATCGGGTACCACGAGCACATTGGCGCGGCCGGCGACCGGCGAGTCGATCTTCTTGATCGCCACCGACTCGAGACTGATCGCGTTGTCGAGCGCCAGCGGTCCGTCGAGTATCGCGCCGGTGATCTGGCCGCGATCGGCCATCTTGCAAAGAGCGCCGGCTTCGACGGTTGAAGGCACCTTGGGATTGACGGTCTCCATCGCCGAGAGGATCGCGACGCGTACTTCGGCGAAGTGCAGGGCATGCGCAAGGTCGATCGCATTCTGGATGATGTCGACCTTGTCTTCCATCGTCGGAGCGATGTTGATCGCGGCATCGGTGACGATCAGCGTCTCGGCGTAGGTCGGGACGTCCATGATGAAGCAATGGGAGAGTCGGCGCGCGGTGCGAAGCCCCGTGTCGCGGTTCACTACCGCGCCCATCAGCTCGTCGGTGTGCAGGCTCCCCTTCATCAGCGCCTCGGCCTTGCCCTCGCGGACGAGGGCAACGGCCTTGTCGGCCGAGTCGTGGCTGTGCGCCGCGTCGACGATCGGAAGCCCCGAGATATCGATGGTGAACTGCGCCGCAATCGCTTCGATGCGCGCGCGCGGGCCCACCAGTGTCGGCGTGATGAGCCCGAGTCGGGCTGCGTCGACGGCCCCGCGCAGCGAGCTTTCATCGCATGGGTGCGCGACTGCCGTCGGCGTTGGCGGCAGCGAACGACAGTAGTCGAGAAGACGCTGGTATTTCTCGTGCTTCCTTTCCGGTGCGTCGTTTGGGCTCATCGCGTCCTCAACGCCGTGTCGCCGAAACGCGCGGTGCGGTCGCGCGCCGCTTCACGCTCGCCTTGCGAGAACGCCCGATGGTCCGCCGCCGTGTCGCTGGGACCTCGAGCACCGAAGACAGCCGTGCCAGCATCGCACGCTGTTCGGCGGAGGGCCGCACGCTCGACAGCCGTTCGTCGGTCAAGAGCCGTTCGAGCACCGACAGCAGCCGCTCGCGATCGGCAGGATCGGTGAGCAGCCGCGGCAGCGTGGCCACAGCTTGCTCGGGTGCATAGTGGACGATGATGTCCTGCGCGCCACGAATCTGTCGCCATTGGTCCGGCGCCAGGTCGGGCAGCAGATCGCGGTACTCTTCGACGAGTT
Organism: uncultured beta proteobacterium; assembly: GCA_963726915.1. Classification (GTDB taxonomy): domain Bacteria; phylum Pseudomonadota; class Gammaproteobacteria; order Burkholderiales; family Casimicrobiaceae; genus PALSA-1003. The sequence continues at coordinate 101,641 of CAVSEA010000011.1, read as the reverse complement.
CTTGCTTCAGCACGACGCGCTCGAGGGGAAAGGGCGCACCCTTGCGGACGAGCAGCGACGCGGCTCGGGTCAGCGCTTCCGGAAAGCCGCCTTCGCGCGATCGTGTCCAGCGCGTCCTTGACCACGGGCAGTTCGCGCGCGTCGACCGCCGTTTCCGCCACGGCGCCGGGCTCGCGCGCATCAGCGAAATACAGCGAGAACACGTTGCCGTACGTCTGGAAGAACGCGGCCTCGCTGCTTGCATCGCGGAGCTCGCGGTAATAGTCCAGCGAGGCGCTGATCGCTTCCGATGTGTACCGTTCGACCTTTTGCGCCAGGCTGTCCGGCGCATTTTTCCTGCGCTGCGCCTTGACCGCATTGGCCGCGACCGGCAGCCACGCGAGCCACGGATTGAGGCTGGAAATCGCCCAGCGCTGAACGCGCAGCGGGTGGAACTCGCGCGCCACCTCCGCCGCGGCCTCGTTCGACAGCGACTGCACCAGCGGCTGCGCGAACAGTTCGTAGGCGCTTTGGTTGAATTCGGACAACTTGGCGACCGCCTCGAACGGTTTTTCGTCGATGCGCTGGAAACGGTTGAGACGCGGTGCGATGTCCTCCAGCCGGCGTTCCCGGAACTCGACTTCGTAGTCGACCTTGCCATCGGGAAGCTTGCGTTCGTGGATCGCCATTCCGTACAGTCCCGGCGCCAGCGCTTCCACCGACTTGAGGACCGAGACGATTTGCGCATGTTCCTTTTTCGCGACCTTGCCGGACACGAATATTCCGAGGTGGCCCACTTTATCGTGCAGCAGCCCGACGATGACCTGGCCGCGCGCCTTGATCTCTTCCGTCGAGCCGTAGACGTCCGCCACCCAGTTGAACGCCTGCTGCGGCGGAGTGATGTTGTCGCCCATGGAGGCGAACAGAATGATCGGCACCTTGATGTCGCGCAGGTCGAAGGCCTTGCCCGAACCCGTCGGCGTGCCACCTTTCCACAGCTTGTTGCCGACGAACAGATTGCGAGTGATCCACTCGATCTCTTCGCGATTCATCAGAAAGAAGCCGCCCCACCAGCGCTCGAACTCGAGGAAACGCGGCGCCTCGGTATCGACGTTCGCGTACAGGTGGTAATACTTGTCCCAGAAGGTGTTGGCGGGATTCAGATTCTCGAAATTCTCGACCAGGTAGGCGCCGTCGAAGATGCCCGCGCCGCGATCGGCGGTGAACGAGGAGAGCCACGTCCCGCCCAGCATGCCGCCGGCGTAGCGCATCGGGTTGTCACCCTCGCCTTCGGCCCACGCGCCGCCCCAGTACGACATCGGCGCGCCGTTGATCACGATCGGACCGGTGTCATCGGGACCCGATGCCGCCACCATCATCGCCGCCCAGCCCCCCTGGCAGTTGCCGACGATCGCGGGCTTCGGGCTTACCGGATGCAGCTCGCGCACACGGCGGACGAACTGCTGCTCGGCGGCGCAGACATCGAGCAGCGTTTGCCCGGGTTCGGGTTCGCGGAAGAAGATCACGAAATAGACGGGGTGACCTTCGCGCAGCGCCACGCCGACCTGCGAATCGTCCTTGAAACCGCCGATGCCGGGACCGTGGCCGGCGCGCGGGTCGATGATGACGTAGGGGCGGCGCTTCGAATCGATCGTCACACCCTCGGGCGGCACGATGCGCACCAGTGCGTAGTTGACCGCGCGCTCGAACTTGCGCCCGTCCAGCACGATCTCGTAATCGAAGTGCAGGAGCGGCGGCTGACCCTGGCGCTTGTGCTCGCGATAGTTGTCGCCGCGCTGGCGCAGCGTGTCCCAGAACAGAACCGACCTCTGGGCCACGTCCACTGCGTAGTTGAAGCTCTGGCTCCAGATGTCCCACGGCGCCGTCGGTGCGACGCCCGGCTCGCCGATGCTTTCCTTCCACGCGCGCAACATCCGCTCGCGATAGTGCTCCTGCGCGGTGTCCGCGCGCCGCTTGAAAAGTTGTGCGACCTTGGTTGAGATATCGCTACTGCGCTCTACTTGCCTGATCGGGTCCATGTGATCCTTCGCGTGCTGCCTGGTCAGTGGCTGTGTGTGAACTCACCCCTGGCGATGGCCAGATGGTGCGGCTGATGGTGCGAACCGCTGACGAGTATTCCGATGAAGCCCAGGCCGCTGATGTGCAGCGCTTCCTTGGGATCGCTCGATGTAACGGTCAGGAGCACGCCGTTTGGCACGGGGAGTGGAATTCCGATGCTACGGCTGTATGTTTTCATGACGCTCCCGATAGCTCTTCGAACGCAGCCAGCGCATCGGCTGCATACATGAGCGAAGGTCCTCCCCCCATGTAGACTGCGACGCCCAGCGCCTCTTCGACCTCACTGCGCGTTGCGCCGAGCTTGATCAGCGTTTGCAGGTGAAACCCGAGGCAGGCATCGCAGTGTGCGGCCACGCCGAGTGCCAGCGCGATCAACTCCTTCGTCTTGCGGGTGACGGCGCCGTCACGCATGGCCGCTTCGCCCAATGCACTGAATCCGCGCATGACGTCCGGAATGTCCGCTCGCATCTTCGACAACGATGCCGACACCGAACGGGTGATGTCACGATACGCCTTGCCCATGCCTCGATTTCCCTCACGGAATACGCTACACGTCTTGCCCCGCAATTCTGCGAAGCACCCAGAAGCGGAACCAGCGCTCCCATGGCATCTTGACACTAGCACTTCGCCCGAGCGGGGCATTGACGCAAGTCAAGCTCAGCCGAGACGCGCCTTCAGTCCCTCGGGTCGCAGCGTGTCGTACACCTCGAAGGGTTGGTGGATCCACGGATTGTCCGGCAGGTACGACACGTAGTAGTCGGGCTTGACCACCGAGCACGCCTTGTACCAGACCACTGCGGTGCGGATGTCGCTGATGTGGCGGAACCGCTGCGGCAGTTCCTTGTGCACGGCTTCGAGCGTGTGTCCCGAATCGACCATGTCGTCGACCAGGAGCACGCGATCGCCGAGACGCGGCGACGTCATGGTCATGTGCTCGGCGATGATGAGCTGTCCGCGCACGGTGCCGCCCTCTGCCGTGTACGAATGCGTCGACAGGATCGCCAGCGGCAATTCATAGATCCGCGACAGCACGTCGCCGACGCGCAACCCGCCGCGAGCGATGCAGATCACCTGGTTGAAGCGCCATCCGGATTCGTGAACCAGCAACGCGAGGCGCTCGATCAACGTGTTGTACTCGTCCCAGCTGACATGCAGGCTCATGGTCGAGGTGGTTTCCTGGACAACGGTTAATGGAAAGGATGATGCACGAGGATGGTCTCGTCGCGCTCGGGCCCGGTCGAGACCATCGCGATGGGCACGCCGGTCAGTGCTTCGATGCGGCGCAGGTAAGCCTGCGCATTCGCGGGCAGCGCGTCGAAGGTGTCCACGCCGAAGGTGCTTTCGCTCCATCCCGGCAGGTCCTCGTAGCTCGGCAGGCATTCGGCGACTGCCTCAGCGCCCGAGGGCAGCAGATCCAGCTGCTTGCCGGCAACGGTGTAGGCAGTGCAGACGCGGATCGTCGGCATGCCGTCGAGCACGTCGAGCTTGGTGATGCACAGGCCGTCGACACCGTTCAGTTGCAGCGAGCGCTTCAGCGCCGGAATGTCGAGCCAGCCGCAGCGGCGCGGTCTGCCCGTCACCGATCCGAACTCGTTGCCGCGCTTGGCGAGCCCGGCGCCGACGTCGTCGGTCAGCTCGGTGGGGAAGGGGCCGGTGCCGACGCGCGTCGTGTAAGCCTTGACGATACCCAGCACATAGTCGAGCAGCTGCGGGCCGATGCCGCTGCCCGGCGCCGCGGCGCCCGCCAGGCAATTCGACGAGGTCACGTACGGGTAAGTCCCGTGATCGATGTCGAGCAGCGCGCCTTGCGCGCCTTCGAACAGCAGCGAGTCGCCACGTAGTCGTGCGGCCTGAATGAGCGCCGCGACATCGGCTACCATCGGCTGGATCTGCGGCGCCAGCGCGAGCGTCGACTCGAGCGTGGCCGCGTACGATACCGGCGGTTGCTTGAAGTACTGCGTCAGGACGAAGTTGTGATAGTCGAGCAGCGGCTCCAGTTTGGCGGCGAAGCGATCGGGATAGAACAGATCCTGCACGCGCAGCGCGCGGCGCGCGATCTTGTCTTCGTACGCGGGACCGATGCCGCGCCCGGTGGTGCCGATCTTGGTTTCGCCCATCGCGGCTTCGCGCGCCTGGTCGAGCGCGACGTGATACGGCAGCACCAGCGGACACGCCGGCGAGATCGCCAGCCGCGAACGCACCGCGATGCCCGCACGCTCGAGCTCGTCGATCTCCTGCAGCAGCGCCGAGGGCGACAGCACGACGCCGTTGCCGATGTACGCGCGGACGTTCGGGCGCAGGATGCCGGAGGGAATCAGGCGCAGGACCGTCTTCTTGTCGCCGATCACGAGCGTGTGCCCGGCGTTGTGCCCGCCCTGGAAGCGCACGACGCCTTGCGCGTGCTCGGTCAGCCAATCGACGACCTTGCCCTTGCCTTCGTCTCCCCACTGGGTGCCGATGACGACTACGTTTGTTCCCATGTGCGGGGTCAGGTTCGAGTTACTGTGGAATCGAAGGTCATGAGCCGCTGGTGTCGAAAGCCGGCTCTGACCCTACTTGGCGACGAGCGCCGCGAGCTGGCGCAGGTCGAGCGTGAAACCGGTCGCCGGTCGTGCGCGACCAAAGGCCTTGCCGATGCCGTCGTAGCGTTCGCCGCGGCCGATGGCGTTGGCTTCGCCGGCGGTGAATACCGAGAAGCTCGCGCCGGTCTGATAGTGATAGCCGCGAAGGTCGGCCAGGTCGATGTGCAGGGCCTCGACCTGCGGCTCGACCGATGCGGCAAGCGCCGCGAGCGCGGAAAGCGCGCCGGCGATGGCTGGCGTGTCGGGCAGCCGCGCGCGCGCCGCGGTCAGGACTTCCGGCGCGGGTCCATAGAGTGTAGCCAGCGCGGCGAAGGCGTCGCGCCAGGCGACCGGCAGCTTTGCGGTGAGTTCGGCGATCGCAGGAACATCCTTGTTGCGCAGCGCGGTGAACAGGCCGCTGTCGCCGCCGTCGCCGGCGATGCGCGCACCGTTGGCCAGCGCGCGATAGACGCCGACATGACCGAGATCGACGTGCAGTCCCGTCACCCCGACCGCGGCCAGCGACGACAGCAGCAATCCCAGCACTTCCTGATCCGCCTCGATCCGCGCGTCGCCATAGAGTTCGGCGCCGATCTGCAGCACTTCGCGCGTTTGCGCGAGACCCGTCGTCACCGTGCGCAACACGCTGCCGGCGTAGCACAGTCGCGTGACGCCGGGCTCGTTGAGCAAGTGCGCGTCGATGCGCGTGACTTGCGGCGTGATGTCCGCGCGCACGCCGAGCAGCCGTCCGGAAAGCGGGTCGACGACCTTGAAGGTCTGGATGTCCATATCGTGCCCGGTGCCCGTGAGCAGCGAATCGAGGTGCTCGATTAGCGGCGGCTGCACCAGCCGGAAGCCGTGGGCCTTGAAGTGATCGAGCAGCGTCCGGCGCAAGTGCTCGATCGTCTCGGCCTCGGGCGGGAGGATATCCTCGATGTACTCCGGGAGCACCCACTTACGCATAGGTCATCGCCAGAATGACGCCGCCGATCAGCATCGATGCCATGCCGATGAAGCGCAACTGGCCGTCGGACAACTCGGTGACGCGCCGAAAGGTGTCGCGCCAGGCGCGCGGGGCGAGCAGCGGCATCAAGCCTTCGAGCACCAGCACCAGCGCGCACGCCGCCACGAACGATTGCAGCACCGCATCCTCCGCGTAGCGCGCTACTTTGCCGGCGCCCGTGACGAGGGCCGGCCGCCGGACGGTGCGCGGAAGTACTGGAAGAACTCTGCGGACGGATCGAGCACCAGCACGTCGGACTTGTTCTTGAACGTCGACCGGTACGCCTCGAGGCTGCGGGTGAACGAGAAGAATTCGGGATTCTGCCCGTAGGCAGCGGCGAAGATCGCCGTCGCCTTGGCGTCGCCGTCGCCCTTGATCTTTTGCGCCTGGCGGTAGGCGTCGGCGAGGATCACCTCGCGCTGCCGATCGGCATCGGCTCGAATCTTTTCGGATTCAGCGCCACCCTGCGAACGCAGCTCGTTGGCGACGCGCTTGCGCTCCGATTCCATGCGCTGGTAGACCTGCGCCAGCACCTCGTCGGGCAGTTCGACCCGGCGCAGGCGCACGTCGACGACCTCGACCCCGATCGTGCGGGCGTCGGCGTCCGCCTTCTGGCGGGCCGCGGTCATGATCTTGTCGCGCTCGGCCGAGATGACTTCGTGGATCGTGCGCTTGTTGATTTCCTGCGCCAGGTTCGCGCGGATCGTCTGCGCCAGGCGACGCTTGGCGGCTTCCTCGTCCCCGGTCACGCTCTGGTAGTACTTGCGCACGTCGATGATGCGCCAGTACGCGATGAAGTCGACCTTGAGAGGCTTCTTCTCCGACGTCGTGATCCGATCCGGCTCCGGCGCATCGAGCGTCAGCAGACGGCGGTCGTAGAACTTGACGTTCTGCACCAGCGGAATCTTGAAGTAGAGTCCCGCCTCGGTCTTGGCCTCGATGAATTCGCCGAGCTGGAACTTGATCGCATATTGTCGCTGGTCGACCGTATAGAGCGCCTGCGAGAGCACCAGGATGATCGCGACCACCAGCGCGAGGATCGGCATGACGGCTTTCATCGCGAAGTCCCCCGATCGCGCGAAAGGTCACGGCCGCGGGCCGGTTCCATCGCCGCCGCGGCTTCAGGCGCGGGCGGTACCGGCCGCGCCGCATCGGCGCCAACCACGGCGCTGGCGCCAGGCAGCCCCTGCTTGAGCAACTGCTCGAGCGGCAGGAAAAGCAGATTGCCCGTCCCCGACTTCTGGTCGATGAGCACCTTGCTCGAATTGCCGAGCACCGTCTGCATCATGTCGAGATAGAGCCGCTCGCGGGTGACCGCGGGCGCCCTGAGATACTCGACCAGGACCTGCTTGAACCGGCTGGCATCGCCTTCGGCACGCTGCACGACGCTTGCGTTGTAGCCTTCGGCCTCCTGCATCAGGCGCGACGCCATGCCGCGCGCGCGGGGGATGATGTCGTTGGCGTACGCCTGGCCCTCGTTCTTCTGGCGCTCGCGATCCTGGCTCGCCTTGACCGCGTCGTCGAACGCCGCCTGTACCTGCTCGGGCGGCTGCGTGTTCTGCAGCGTGACCTTCTGGATGTAGACGCCGGTCCCGTACTTGTCCAGCATCGTCTGCATCAGCTTCTCGGTCTCGGCAGCGATCTGTGCGCGGCCTTCGTAGAGCACGTAGTCCATCTGGCTGCGGCCGACGACTTCGCTCATCGCCGTCTGCGCGACCTGGAACACGATGTCGTCCGGTTTGCGCGTATTGAACACGAAATCCGGGGCGCTCTTAAGGTTGTACTGGACCGCGAACTGGATATCGATGATGTTCTCGTCGTCGGTGAGCATCAGCGATTCCCTGGCGATCTTGTTCTTGGGATTGCCGTTGCGATAGCCGATTTCGACGGTCTTGACCTGTGAGAAATCGATGACTTCCACTGCTTCGACCGGAAATGGCAAATGCCAGCGCAGGCCGGGCGTGGTCGTTTCCGTGTAGCGGCCGAAGCGGGTGACGACGCCACGGCGGCCTTCATCGACGATGTACGAGCCGCTGACCAGCCAGACGACGAGCACCAGCGCGAGCAACAGGCCAGCGCTGCCCAGCGGCAGCTGGCGCTTCGGCGGCGGGCCGTCGTCGCCGGAATCGGCCGGCTCCTTGCGCCCGAACAGCTCGTTGAATCGGCGCACGACGTTGCGCCACACTTCATCGAGATCGGGCGGGCCGGTGCGGCCGCGCTTGCCCCATTGAGGGTCGTTGAGGGACATGGCTGACGCGTGCCTCGCGGCGCTTTGGGATCGGTAGTGGAGACGTGGTGAAAAAGGTGCGCCAGGGCGCGCTTCAGGCGGTTGCCGCCCGGGCTTCGGCACCGGGGAACCGCTCGGCCAGGGCGGTGCGCAACTCCGGAACGCCCGCGCCGGTCAGCGCGCTCAGACGAACAGCGCGAATTTTACCATATTCATCGCGCTCGACCCCGGGGTCGGCCCCCGCGGCATCCGCCTTGTTCCAGACCAGGAGCTGCGGCACGCGGTCCGCGCCGATTTCGGCAAGCACACTTTCGACGGCGGCAATCTGCTGGTCGCGGCCCGGGTGGCTGGCATCGATGACGTGCAGGATCAGGTCGGCGTCGACGGCCTCCCTGAGCGTCGCCTGGAAGGCGGCGATCAGATCGTGCGGCAGTCCGCGGATGAAGCCGACCGTGTCGGACATCACGATGGGCTGGGCGCCGGCAACGAACACTCGGCGCAAGGTCGTGTCGAGCGTGGCGAACAGCTGGTCCGCCGCGTAGCTTTCCGCGCCGGAAAGCCGATTGAACAGCGTCGATTTGCCGGCGTTGGTGTACCCCACCAGTGCGACGTTGCACACTGCGGCGCGCTGTCGCGCGCGGCGCTGGGTGGTCCGGCGGCGACCGACCTGGTCGATCCGGTCGCGCAGCAGTTTGACCCGCGTGCCGATCAGCCGGCGGTCGGTTTCGAGCTGCGTTTCGCCCGGTCCGCGCATGCCGATACCGCCTTTTTGCCGCTCGAGGTGAGTCCAGCCGCGGACCAGCCGGGTCGAGAGGTGCTGCAGTTGCGCGAGCTCGACTTGCAGCTTGCCTTCAGCGCTTTGCGCGCGCTGCGCGAAAATATCGAGGATCAGGCTGGTGCGATCGACGACGCGGCACTCGAGCTCTTTTTCCAGGTTGCGCTGCTGCGCGCCGGAAAGCACGTGGTCGAAAATGACCAGATCGGCGCCCGTGGCGGTGCGCAAGGCTGCGACTTCGGCGACTTTGCCGCGACCGGCAAACAGCGCGGGATCGGGCTTCCTGCGCCTGGCGGTGACGATGCCGGCGATATCCGCGCCCGCGCTGGTCGCCAGCGCCTTGAGTTCGGACAGTCGTTCGGCGGGCTCGCCGTCACCCAGATCGAGTTCGACCAGCAGCGCGCGATTTGGGGACGGACCACGGTTTTCTTCGCGAAAACGCGGTCTGTCGACGGCCTGCAAAACGGAGTCTGGCTCCGGTCTACTGCTCAAGCTTCGCGGTCGTCGTGCGCCGGCATCGTGACGGCGCGGGCGGGAACCACGGTCGAGATCGCATGCTTGTACACCATCTGCGTGACCGTGTTCTTCAGGAGCACGACGTACTGGTCGAAGGATTCGATCTGGCCCTGCAGCTTGATGCCGTTGACGAGGTAGATCGAGACCTGGACGTGTTCCTTGCGCAGGGTGTTCAGGAACGGGTCTTGTAGCATTTGCCCTTTATTGCTCATCGCTTGCTCCACTTGGTTTTATTGGCCGCGCCCCTGCCTGTTCACCCACGATCCGCAGTCCGCCTCAGGCGACCCTGACCGCGTGCACGTGGGTGTGCGGGGGAGTTTGCGTAGGGATTCGAGCCTGTCTTGAATTGTATCCTAAGAGGCGTTCCCCGCAGTTGGAACGCGTCGAGGAAGAAATGTTCCAGGTACCGCTTGTAGGTGGCCGGAACGTGCGCCAAAGAGGTGCCGTGGATCACGATCACCGGCGGATTCATCCCCCCCTGGTGCGCGTACCTGAGTTTGGGGCGCACCATACCGGCGCGTGGGGGCTGCTGCTGCTCCACGGCGGCCATCAGCATCCGGGTCAATTTGGGCGTCGCGAGCTTGGCGGTGGCAGCGGCGTAGGCCTGATCGACTGCCTTGAGCATGGCTCCGATGCCCTTGCCGTCCTTTGCCGAAATCGTATTGAGGTCGGCGAAGGACAGGAATGCGAGCTTGCGGGAGAGCTCGCGTTTGACCTGTTCGCGCTGGTCCTTTTGCAGACCGTCCCATTTGTTGACGGCGATGGTCAGCGCGCGGCCCGCCTCGAGGATGTAGCCGGCGATGTGCGCGTCCTGCTCCGAAATGTCCGCCTGCGCGTCGACCAGCAGGATGACGACGTTCGCGTCCTCGATCGCCTGCAGCGTCTTGATCACGGAAAACTTCTCGATGACGTCGCTGACCTTGCCGCGTTTGCGCACGCCCGCCGTGTCGATGAGCGTGTAGTGGCGAGCGCCCCGGTCGAAATCGAGATAGAGCGAATCGCGCGTGGTGCCCGGTTCGTCGAACGCGATCACCCGTTCTTCGCCGAGCAGCGTGTTGATCAGCGTCGACTTGCCGACGTTAGGCCGGCCGACGATCGCGACCTTGATGCGGCGCGCGTCGTTCTCCGCGGCCTCGGGTGCGTCGGACGTCGCCGCCGGACAGAGGGCCAGAGCGGTATCGACCAGGTCGCGGACGTTCTCGCCGTGCGCCGATGAGATGGGAACGGGTGCCCCGAGTGCGAGCTCGTGGAATTCGGCAGTGACGCGCTCGGGTGCCTGGCCTTCGGCTTTGTTGACTGCCAGCACGAGTGGCCGCCCCGCGCGGCGCAGCAGATCGGCGATGACCTTGTCCTGCGGCGTGAGCCCCTCGCGGCCGTCGACCATGAACACGACGACGTCGGCCTCCGCGATCGCGGTGCGCGTCTGCTTCGCCATCGCGTGCATGATTCCCGACGTCGCCTTGGGTTCGAAGCCGCCGGTGTCGACGACGAGGTACGGCCGGTCGCCCCCGAGCCCGCGGCCGAAGTGGCGATCGCGGGTCAGGCCCGGAAAATCCGCGACCAGCGCGGCGCGCGATTGCGTAAGCCGATTGAACAGCGTCGATTTTCCGACGTTGGGACGGCCGACGATGACGACGGTAGGAAGCAACCGGGACTTACTTCGCGGACGCGCTGATCAGATTGCCGGTTGCGCTCTGCCAGACGATCGCGGCGCCGTTGGCCTGCGGTTGCGATGCTGCCGCGGCGCCGTCGGTCGCGACGCGTCCGACCAGGCTGCCGTCATTGCGATCGAGCAGATGCAGGTAGCCTTCGATATCGACCACGGCCAGATAGTCGCCGATCACCGCGGGGCCGCTTGGAAAGCGCGCGGCCAGCTTGTCCTGTTTCCACGCGGAAGCGCCCGTCGACTTGTCGAGCGCATGGATGGCGCCATCGTCCGAGGTCAGAAAGAGGAAGCGATTGTCGACGGCGATGCCGGAGAGGCTCGAAAAATCCCTCGACCACGCAGTGTTGCCGCGAACGACTTCGAAACACGCGACGCGGCCCTGGAATGCCGCGGCGCAGACCTGGCGCTCCTCCACGACCGGCAGGCTGGTCACGTCGGCGATGCGCTCGAGTTCGGTCGAACCCTTGGGCGTGGCGACGCTGCCTTCCCAGCCGAGTGCACCGGTCAACAGGTCCATCGCCAGCAGCTTGCCGCCTGCCGTGCCGGTGAACAGCCCGCCGCGGCTGGCGACGCCGCCGGCGAACCGGCGGACCGTCAACGGCGGCACCGTCCGTTGATAAACCCACTTGCGCGAGCCGTCGGCCTCGAGCAGACCGAAGATCTTGCCATCCAGCGACCAGACGACGACCATGCCTTCGGCGCTCGTGGGCGGGCCTGCCACCTCGCTCGATACCTTGCCCGTCCACAGCGGCTTGCCGCTGGCGTCGAAGGCGTAGACATCGGCCTTGTCGGTGCCGACCACGATGGTGTTCTCGCCGGCACCCACGCCCGCGGAGAGCCTGCGCTCGGCGGTGATGCGCCAGTTCTGCCTGCCGGTCGACGGCTCGACGCTCACGATCGTGCCGTCGGGGCTCGCCGCGTAGATCGCTTCCTTGCGCACCGCCGGTGCGAAGCCGACCCCGCCTTTGCCGCCCATCGCCACCTGCCAGTCGACGCGCGCGGTGGCCTTGGCTTCGTACGCGGGCAGCGGCCCGGGTTTCTTCACGCCGCGCCCGATGCCCATCCAGGCCAGCGATGGCACGGGAATGCTGGGAATCCACGACGACATCGTCTCGCAGCCGCCCAGCACCAGCGCGCAGCACACCACGAACAGCCGTTGTGCCGCTCTCGTCACTGCGCGCCTCCCAGCGCGTCGAACTTGACCTGGATGAATCCGCGGTACGGCGACTTGGGATCGATCTTGGAGAGCGCGAGCTGATACGCTGCCTTGGCCTCGGCGGGCTTGCCCGCGGCGGAAAGGATGTCTCCCCGGAGGTCGGCGAAGACGCCGGCGAAGGCCTCGTCGGTCTTGGCGTCGAGCGCGCGCATTGCCGGTTCGTACTGTTTTTCGTCGAGCAGCGACTCCGCCAGGCGGAAGCGGGCGATCGACTTGAGTTCGTCCTCGTTGGAATTGTCGATGACCCACTGCAGCCGCGTGCGAGTTCCAGCGTGATCGCCGGCGTCATAGAGCAGTTTCGCGTAGAGCAGCGCCGCGCGCGTCGCGTAGGCCGTGCTGCCGTAGCGATCCTCGAGCTGCGTCGCCGGCTCTTTTGCCTTCGCGAGGTCGTTGTCGCGCGCCGCCTGGCTCACCGCCTGGTACAGCACGCTCGCCTGCGCCGACTGGTTCTGCTGATACCAGCGCCAGCCGATGCTGGCGAACAGCAGGATCGCGACGGCGGACAGCGCCGCACCGACATACTTGCCGTAGCGTAGCCACCACGCCTTGAGATCGTCGAGCTGTTCCTGTTCTTCCAGATCGTAAACTGCCATGTTGTCCTCGAATAAATCAGTGTGCGGTGCGCAGGCGCGCGGCAACTTCTGCCGGCGCCAGCGCGATCTGATCGCCCGCGACGCGCAGCGGTTTCACGCCGACGCGATTGGCGGCGGCTTCGTCGTCGCCGACGATGATCGCGTAGCGTGCGCCGCTGGCATCGGCGCGTTTCATTTGCGCCTTGAAGCTGCCTTCGCCGGCGTTGACGACGATGGCCAGGCCGGCGTCGCGCAGCGATTCGGCAACCGTTCGGGCGAGTTTCGCGGCGGGCGCGCCAACGTGGACGACATAGGCATCCGGCGCGCAGTCCGCCGCCTGCCGGGCCAGCTCGAGCAGCAGGATCACGCGTTCGATGCCGATGCCGAAGCCGCAGGCCGTTGTCGGCTTGCCGCCGAGCTGCGCGAACAAACCGTCATAGCGCCCGCCGCCACCTACCGTGCCCTGCGCGCCGAGCCGGTCGGTCATCCATTCGAACACGGTCCGGTTGTAATAGTCGAGGCCGCGTACGAGTCGTGGGTTCACTTCGAACGCAACGCCGTGGTCGTCGAGCAATTGTTGCAATCCGTCGAAGTGCGCTCGCGACGCGCCGCCGAGCTGGTCGAGCAGGCGCGGCGCACCGGCGATCAATGGTTGCAGCACGGGATTCTTGCTGTCGAGGATGCGCAGGGGATTGGTCTGCAGGCGGCGCTGCGAGTCCGCATCGAGGTCGGCGGCGTGCGCGCTGAAGTACTCGATGAGGTCGGCGCGATGCGCGCGACGCTCGTCGGGATCGCCGATGGAGTTGATGTGCAGGACGATGCCGTCGAGCGCCAGCGCGCGCCACAGGCGATGCAGCATGACGATCTGCTCGGCGTCGACATCAGGCCCGTCGAAACCGAGCGCTTCGGCATCGAATTGATGGAATTGCCGATAGCGGCCCTTCTGCGGGCGCTCGTGGCGGAACACCGGCCCGGTAGTCCACACGCGCTGCGGCCGATCGTAGGTGAGGTTGTGCTCGATCGCTGCGCGGACGATGCCCGCGGTGGCCTCAGGGCGCAACGTCAGGCTCTCGCCGTTGAGGCGGTCGACGAAGGTATACATTTCCTTTTCGACGACGTCGGTGGCCTCGCCGATCGCGCGCACGAACAGCGGCGTGGCTTCGACCAGCGGAACCTGCATGTAGCGGTAGCCGTATTTGCGCGGTGACCTCACGCACGGCCGCGTCGAATTGCAGCCACCATGGCGCTGCGTCGGGCAGCACGTCGTTCATGCCGCGCACGGCCTGAATCACGCTCGCCATGACGTTAAGCCGTGACCTTAAGCGTTAGCGACTTCCGGTCCGGCTTGAGATGCGCCGCAGGCGGCTCGCCACCATAGGCGGCGCGCACGTAGTCTTCGACGATGGCCTGGAACTCCTCGGCGATGCGCTCGCCACGCAAGGTCACCGTCTTCTCCCCGTCGACGTACACCGGCGCCACGGGGGTCTCCCCGGTACCCGGCAGGCTGATGCCGATGTTGGCCATCTTCGATTCGCCCGGACCGTTGACGACGCAGCCCATGACGGCGACGTTCATGGCCTCGACTCCGGGATAGCGCGCCCGCCATACCGGCATCTGTTCGCGCAGGAAGACTTCGATCTTCTGCGCGAGTTCCTGGAACACGGTGCTCGTCGTCCGTCCGCAACCGGGGCACGCGGTGACCTGCGGCGTGAACGAGCGCAAGCCCATCGTCTGCAGGATTTCCTGCGCGACAATGACTTCGCGCGTGCGATCGCCGTTGGGTTCGGGCGTCAGCGACACGCGAATGGTGTCGCCGATGCCTTGCTGCAGCAGCACGCCCATCGCCGCGGTCGACGCGACGATGCCCTTGGAGCCCATGCCTGCCTCGGTCAGTCCGAGGTGCAGCGCATGGTCGCAGCGACGCGCAAGCTCGGTGTAGACGGCGATCAGGTCCTGCACGCCGGAAACCTTGCACGACAGGATGATGCGCTCGCGCGGCAGGCCCAGTTCCTCCGCGCGTTGCGCGCTGCCGACCGCGGAGGTGACCAGCGCTTCGCGCATGACGTGCGCGGCGTCCTTCGGCGCTGGCGACCGCGCGTTCTCGTCCATCAGCCGCGCCAGCAATTCCGCGTCGAGGCTTCCCCAGTTGACGCCGATGCGCACCGGCTTGTTCCACTTCAGCGCCTGCTCGATCATGATCGCGAACTGCGGATCGCGCTTGCTGCCCTTGCCGACGTTACCCGGGTTGATGCGGTATTTCGCCAGCGCCTGTGCGCAATCCGGGTACGCGGTCAGCAGCTTGTGCCCGTTGAAATGGAAGTCCCCGATCAGCGGCACGTTGCATCCTGCCGCGGCGAGCTGGTCGCGGATCGGCGCCACCGCCGCGGCGGCTTCGGCGGAGTTCACCGTGATGCGCACGAGTTCGGAACCGGCAATGGAGAGCGCGCGCACCTGTTTCACCGTCGCCGCGATGTCGGCGGTATCGGTGTTGGTCATCGACTGCACAACGATCGGCGCTGCGCCACCCACGCGGATGCCGGCGACGTCGACCGGTCGCGTCTGGTGACGCGCAATCGTGTGCGTTGCGGATGCGCTCATTGCAGAGTTAGCCGCGCGACGTTGCGGCGCGTGTACTGGGCGAGGTCGATCGGCTTGCCGCGATAGCTCAGCGTGACCATGGGCGCATTGCCGAGCACGACCTCGAACGGGGGTTCGCCACGTATCGGCTCGACCGAATGTGCTACGACGAGCCTGGACACGAGCAATTGTCCGGAGCGGTCGCGAATCTCGGTCCAGGAGGGACCGGCATACGCAAGCACGAGCGGCGCATCCGTCGCCATGGGGGCGGCAGGCGTCGCCGCAGGAGGCGCCATGCTGACCTGCGTCGTGGTCGGCGTCGATGCGGCCACGGGCGAGCTGACACTGGCACTCGAGGGCGCAGGCGCCTTGTCGTCGGTGCCGACCGGCGCAGCGCTGGTCGCCGGTCGTCCCTCGCTCGCCAGCGGATTGGGTAGCGAAGTGACGGCGCTCGAACTGGTGCGCGGTTGCACGGCCGGTGCGCTTGAACGCGGGGCCTCGCCGAGCGAGCTGAGTCCGCCGCGATACCACTCGTAGGCGGCCGCCGCGATGATGCAGGCGACCAGCGCGAGGGGGATCAGCCACCGCGCAATATTCGGCTTCGCCGTCATGGTGCTCGGCAATTCCGCGATCATGGCGCCGGTCGAGTGCAGTGCAGGCGAGCCGAGGGCAGGGGCGTGCGCAACGTCGGGAAGGTGCAACAGCAGGTCTTCCGGGTCGAGATTGAGCAGGCGTGCATAGTTGCGCACGAAGCCGCGGCTGAAGGTCCGGCCCGGCAGCGCGCTGAAATCCTCGTCCTCGAGCGCCTTGACCTGTCGCTGCGCGAGTTTCAGCTGCTGGGCAACCTGATCCAGCGACAACCCGGCCGCCTCGCGAGCGGCGCGCAGGCGTGCGCCCGGGCCTTCCGACCCAGCCGGCGGCAACTCGACGTCGCCGGGCAAGGGCTCTTCCGTCGCGGTCACTCGCAGCCCTCGGCCGTGATCGCCTTCGTTTCCGATGCGTCGGGGAAGCGGTTGCGCAATTGCGATACATACGACATTTCGGCCTGCCGATCGCCGAGCTTGCGCTCGATGCACATGCCAAGGTAGAGCGCTTCCGGTTCCGGGGCCGACGCCTGCATCACGCCCCTCATCCAGTTGCGAGCGTCCGGGTAGCGCGCTTCCTTGTAGGCGATGAGCGCAAGACCGTAAATCGCGAGCGGATAGCCGGGCTTCGCCACCAGCGCCCGGCGAAAATAGCCTTCCGCCACGCGCATCTCGCCCAGCGTGATGGCGCAACGGCCCGCGTTGACCAGCGCGATCTCCGGTGTCCGGTAGAGGGGGTTGCTCACGGCGATGTCGAACTGCCCCAGCGCCTCGCGCTCTCGCTTGTGCTGGCACAGGTACCAGCCCCAGTTGTGGTGGATGTCGGAGTCGTTCGGCGCGAGCTGCAGCGCGCGTTCGAAACTCTGCACGGCCTTGGCGTTCTCGTCCAGAACGGTATAGACGAGGCCATAGATGTTGTAAGCCTTGGCGTTGTTCGGGTCGAGCGTGACGGCGAGTTTGAGTTCGTCCAGCGCAATGTCCATCTGGCCGCGTTCGTAATAGCCTGCGGCGAGATCGGTGTGCATGCGCGCGCGTTCGGCCGGCGGCATCTGCTGCGGCTGCGCCAACGACTGGCGGGTTGGCGAGGGTTGCGCGGGTTGCGCCGGTTGCGCGTCGGCTTTTTTCTCGCTGCTGCTGCAGCCGGCGATAGCCGCGAGTGCGATAAGCGCGGTCAGCGTGGCGAGACTGTTGCGCATGGACATGGTCATTGCGGGTCAGTACGGTGGTCAGTGCGTGGCGACGGGTTGCACTTTGATCGTGCGCCGGCGGCTTCGATCCTGCACCTGCCCGGCGAGCTGGCCGCACGCGGCGTCGATGTCGTCGCCGCGCGTCTTGCGGATCGTCGCGATGTATCCAGCATCGCGCAGGATGCGCTGGAAGGCGACGATGCGGTTGCGCGAACTGGTGGCGAATTCCGTATTCGGAAACGGATTGAACGGAATCAGGTTGAACTTGCACGGGACTTCGCGCACGAGTTCCGCCAGCTCGCGCGCCTGCTCGGGCGCGTCGTTGACGTGGTCGAGCATCACGTATTCGAAGGTCACGAAGTCGCGCGGCGCTTTCTCGATGTAGCGCAGGCACGCGGCGAGCAGTTGCTCGAGCGGATATTTGCGATTGATCGGCACCAGCCGGTCGCGCAGTGCGTCGTTCGGCGCGTGCAGGCTTACCGCCAGCGCCACCGGGCACGCGTCGCGCAGCCGGTCGAGGGCCGGGACGATGCCCGAGGTCGACAGCGTCAGGCGTCGGCGCGACAGCCCATAGGCGTTGTCGTCGAGCATCAGGTTCATGGCGGCGACCACGTTGTCGAAGTTGGCGAGCGGCTCGCCCATGCCCATCATAACCACGTTGGTGATCGGGTGCCGACCTTGTTCGACCCACGGCGCCGACGCTCCGTCGGCAAGCAGCGCCCGGTTCGCGTGCCACAACTGCCCGACGATTTCGGCGACGCCGAGGTTACGGTTGAAACCTTGCTTGCCGGTCGAGCAGAACGCGCAATCGAGCGCGCAGCCGGCCTGCGAAGAGATGCAAAGCGTGCCCCGATCGTCTTCGGGGATGTAGACCGCCTCGATCGCGTTGGCGCCTCCGACGTCGAGCAGCCACTTGCGCGTGCCGTCTGCGGCCGTCGAATCGCGCACCACCGCCGGCGCGCGAATCTGTGCGTCGCGGGCGAGTGCCTCGCGGGTGGCGTGCGCGAGGTCGGTCATCGCGTCGATGCGATCGACCAGCCCGCGATGCACCCAGCGCAGCGCCTGCCTGGCGCGAAACGGCTTCTCACCGCGCGCGGCGAACCACGCAGTCATTGCGGCTTGATCGAAGTCGAGGAGATTGATCATCGCGCTAGTCGTCAGGTGACGTGCCGCGACCGGCTACCTGCTGTGAATCTCCAGGGTCGGAAAAAAATACGCGATCTCGGCGCGGGCCGTATCCGGCCCATCCGAGCCGTGCGCCGCGTTGGCGTCGATTGACGCCGCAAAGTCGGCGCGAATCGTGCCCGGCGCGGCTTTCCTGGGGTCGGTTGCGCCCATCAGGTCGCGATTCTTGGCGATCGCGTTCTCGCCTTCGAGGACCTGGATCATGACCGGTCCTGAAGTCATGAATCCGACCAGATCCTTGAAAAACGGCCGTTCCCGATGCACGGCGTAAAAACCTTCGGCGTCGGGTTGTGCCAGCCAGGTCATCTTTGCCGCGACGATCCTGAGGCCTGCGCGCTCGAAACGCGAGTAGATCTCGCCAATGACATTCTTGGCCACGGCATCGGGTTTGATGATCGAAAGGGTGCGTTCAACTGCCATACTTGGGCTCCGACAGGATAATTCCGAGTAAATTCAAAATTATACCATGTGGAGCCCGTCTTTTCCCCTGGGCGGGGGACCCCCAGTTCAGCTCATCATTCCGAGCGCTCTCGGCAGCACCAGCGTCATCCACGGCCAGTAGGTGACCATCACCAGGAACACGAGCATGGTCAGCAGCCAAGGCCAGACCGCGACCGTGAGTTCCGTTATCCCCATCTTGGTGATGCCGCTGGCGACGTAGAGGTTCAGACCCACCGGCGGATGGCACATGCCGACTTCCATGTTTACCGTCATGATGATGCCGAAGTGGACCGGATCGATCCCGAGCTTGATCGCCACCGGGAACAGGATCGGCGCCATGATCAGCACGATCGACGACGGTTCCATCACGTTGCCGGCGAGCAGCAGCAGCACATTGACGAACAGCAGGAAAGCGACCTGGCCCAGCCCCTTGTCGAGCATCCAAGCCGCCATGACCTGCGGGATCTGCTCGGAAGTCATCAGGAACGAGAACATCACCGCGTTGGTGATGATGTAGAGCAGCATCGAGCTCATGTTCGCCGAATCGAGCAGCACCTTCGGCACTTTGCGCAGCGTCAGGTCCTTGTAGACGAACACCGCGACGAAGAACGCGTACACGGCGCTCATCGCCGCGGCTTCAGTCGGGGTGAAAATGCCGGTATAGATGCCGCCGATGACGACGACGATCAGCAGCAGCCCCCAGATGCTTTCCCTGAACGTGCGCCAGCGCTCGGCCCAGGGTGCTCGCGGCATGCGCGGGTAGTTGTTCTTGCGAGCCCGCCACCAGGTGGTGAGCCCGAGCATCGTCGCCAGCACGAGCCCGGGGACGACGCCGGCCATGAACAGTTGGCCCACCGAGGTGTTGGTCGCCACCGAATACATCACCATCACGATCGACGGCGGGATCAGGATCCCCAGCGCACCCGAGGTGGTGATCACGCCGGCGCCGAATTGTTTGGGAAAGCCCTGCTTGACCATTGCCGGGAGAATGATCGAACCGATCGCGACCACAGTCGCGGGAGACGAGCCCGACACCGCGGCGAACAGCGCGCAGGCCATCACGCCGGCGAGCGCCAGGCCGCCATGCCAGTGGCCGACCATCGACGAGGCGAAGTTGATCATCCGCCGCGCGACGCCGCCATGCGTGAGGAAATTGCCGGCGAGGATGAAGAACGGGATCGCCATGACCTCGAAGCGCTCGATGCCGGTGAACAGCTTCAGCGCGACCGAAGTGATCGGCACCGTGGTCATCGTGAACAGGAAGGTGAGGACCGTCAGGCCGAGCGAGATCGACACCGGCATGCCGGTTAGCATCAATCCGAACAGCAGCAGGAATATGATCAGCGGCGTCGGCACGTGTACGCCGGCCGCAAACGCGAGCAGCGGCAGGATGACCATCGCCGCGGGCAGCACGGCGAGCAGGCGCATCGAGTTGCTCATCGGGAGGGCCTGGTTCATGAGCGGCCTCCGGTCTTCACATCGGCCGGATGCAGGTTGTCCCTCATCCCCAGTGGATTGATATCGAGCGGCGAGACGTCCTCCAGACCTTCGACGAAGCCGTGGTCGTGGTGCGGTAGTTCCCCCGTCCGGTAGAACACCCACGCAACCTGCAGGAAGCGGAAGCACATCAGGAACGATCCGAAGGGGATGCACAGGTACACGATCCACAGCGGCAGCTCCAGGTCCGCCGACACCTGCGAGGTGTGGCCGATCGCCCAGACGTAGTTCGCGCCCAGCGTGCCGACGGTCAGCGTGAACAGTGCGCCGGAAAGCAGTCCGAACAGGACGTACTTGCGCCGAACGTTGTCGGGCAGGCGATTGATGAGTACGTCGACCCCGACGTGGATGCCCGTCCGCACGCCGTAGGCCGCGCCGAACTTGGCCATCCAGATAAACATGTAGATGCACAGTTCCTGCGCCCAGGACAGATGGATCGACAGCAGCCAGTCCTGCAGTCCCGGTATCGGCATTCCGGCGGCATAGCGGTGGATCACGGCGACGAACACGAGCAGTGTTGCCGCCCCGATCAGGGTGGCGATGATCCACTCCTCGAGGTGATCTAGGAATTTGAGCATCCGGTTTCCCCTAGGAGCGCACCATCGGACCTGCGCTGAAATGTGAAAACGCCACTGCAGGCATCACGTCGGCAGTGGCGTCTGGATCATGCGGCGGCGGTGTTCAGGGCTTGAATCCGGTTTCCTTGTACACCGCGTCGATCACGTCCTTGCCGATTCGCCCTTCCATCTCCTTGTGCACCGGCACCAGCGCTTTTTTCCACGCCGCCTTCTCCTCGGCGGTGGGGACGATGATCTGCGTCTTGCCAGATTTCTTCACCGCCTCGAGCGCGTCGTCGTTTTCCTTCTTGGCGATGTCGTTCGCGTATTTCGTCGCGTCCTTCATCGAACTTTCGAGCGCGCTCCGGATGTCGGCGGGAAGGCCGTCCCAAAATTTCTTGTTGGCGATCACCGCATATTCGATCACGCCGTGGTCCGTCATCGCCATGTACTTTTGCACCTCGTACATCTTCTGCGTGTAGAAATTCGACGGGGGGTTTTCGGTGCCGTCGACGACTCCGGTCTGCAGCGCCTGGTAGACCTCGGAGAAAGCCAGCTTCTGCGGGATGCCGCCGAGCGCGCGGATCTCGGCTTCCAGCACGTTCGACGACTGGATGCGCATCTTCTGGCCCTTGACGTCGCCGGGACCCTTGAGCGATTTGTTCGCGCTGAAATCCTTGAAGCCGTTGTCCCAGTAGGCGAGCCCGGTGATGCCCTTGGCATCGAGCTTCTTGAACAGGCTCGCGCCGACCGGACCGTCGGTCACCTTATGCAGCTGGGCAAAATCGTCGAAGATGTAAGGCAGGTCGAAGACCTCGAATTCGCGCACGCCCAAAGGGCCGAACTTCGCCACCGATGGTGCCAGCATCTGCACGGAGCCGAGCTGCAGCGCCTCCATTTCCTCTCCGTCCTTGTACAGCTGGCTGTTCGGAAAGACCTCGACCTTGACTCGACCCTTGGTGCGTTCCTCGGCGAGCTTTTTGAAGTATTCGGCGGCCTTGCCCTTGGGCGTGTCCAGCGCCACGACGTGGCTGAACTTGATGACGATCGGCTGCTGGGCGAGGGCGCTGCCGGTGCAGCCTATGAGCGCCGCGGTCGCGAGCGCGAGTAACGAGCGGAAATTCATCGGTCCTCCGAAGGTTTGTTGCTGCGAACCACTTGGAATTGTGAAGGCATTTAGCCTTGGTACGTTGATCCTTGTCAATCCGGCGACCTGCTGGCCGGCATCTCGGGCCGCCAGTCGACCGTCCACCCGGGCTCGCCGGGGCCGGCCTGGAATGCCAGATCGATGCCCACGCCGGGCACCGCCGCCAGCCGATCGCCGCACCACACCAGCGGCAGCGCCTGGCGCGTCCAGGTGGCAACGCCCGCGTCCTGCAGCAGTTTCTTGACCGCTCGCCGCGGGCGATTCACCGCCACCTGCATGCGCTCGCCACCTGCACGGGAGCGTAGCGTGACCGGCAACTGTGCCAGGAGCGCCGCGGTCATCCCGGCTCCTTGCGTGGGTGTGAAAGCCAGTGTGCCCCCGGGGAGCGCCACTTCGGTTTCGCCGTGCCAGTCGCGGACAAACGCTTCGGGCGAGGGCGCGTGCACCACGACTATTCCACGATGACAACCGATCTCCACGCCGTCGTGAGCGATACAGGTCCGCGCATCGGCGCGCGCCTCGGCCAGCTGTCGCAACATGTCGGCAAGCCGTGCGTCCGACGGGGCGCGCAGGCCCTGTTCGCGCAGGAACCAGCGCAGCAGGTTGCGCGCGCGGGCAGGCGACAGCGCGCCGAGCCGGGCGCAATCGAGTCCTGCCGGAAGGATGGCCCCGGCGGCGTCCTGGGCGGCAAGCGCGTCGAGCAGCTCGCTCGCCTCAGCCTGATGTTCTGCCGCGCGTACCAGCGTTGCCGGGTAGCCTGGAAAGTTCGCGGCCAGATGCGGCGCGATCTCGCGTCGCAGCAGATTGCGCGAGTACTGGATGTCCGCATTGCTCTCGTCGTCGATCCACGCCACGCCGCGCGCCTCCGCGTAGCCGGCGAGCGTTGCGCGCGTCAGGTCGAGCAGCGGACGCCACAGCGACGGCGTTCCGGGTTGCACGCATGGCATCGCCGCCAAGCCGCGTGGGCCGGCGCCGCGCAAAAGCTGCAACAGCACGGTCTCCGCCTGATCGTCGGCGTGATGTGCGAGTGCGACGACATCGGTGTTGGCGGCGCGCAGCGCGTCGTAGCGCGCCCCGCGCGCGACGGCTTCGAGATTGGCGCGGTGGCCCGGCCCGAGCGCGAGTCGATGCGTGACCAGGTCGACACCGCGCGCGGCGGCCTGTCCGGCGCAGAACAGCTCCCAGCGATCCGCGTGCGCTGAAATGCCGTGGTTGACGTGAATGGCGGATACTGCGGCGCCACGCGCTCGCGCCAGCGGTACCAGCGCGTCGAACAGCACCATCGAATCGATGCCGCCGGAGAGCGCTACCGCGATGGAACCGGCGTCAGGGACATGCTCGGTCCACGCGGCGGCAAGCGCCGTATCGACCGCGGCGACCGGGTCAGCCGGCGCTGAGTTCCTTGAATTTGCCATAGCCGAGCAGCTTGTCCTCGCGGACTTCCAGAAGCGCGTCGAGCGGCCGCTCCTTCGCTTGACGCAACGTCTCGGTGAGGGCTTTCTTGAGCGTGACCATCATCGCGACGTGGTCGCGATGCGCTCCGCCGAGCGGCTCGGTGACGACTTTGTCGATGAGGCCGAGCGTTTTGAGCCGCGGTGCCGTGATACCGAGCGTTTCGGCGGCCTCCTCGGCGTGCGACGCCGACTTCCAGAGTATCGATGCGCAGCCCTCCGGCGAGATCACCGAATAGGTGGCGTACTGGAGCATCAGTGTTGCGTCGCCAATGGCGATCGCCAGTGCGCCGCCCGAACCGCCTTCGCCGATCACCGTGGCGATGATCTGCGTTTTCAGCCCGGCCATCTCGTAGAGATTCCTGCCGATGGCCTCGGACTGGCCACGCTCCTCGGCGCCGATGCCCGGGAACGCGCCCGGCGTGTCGACGAAGGTGAACAGCGGCAACTCGAATTTCTCCGCGAGCTTCATCAGGCGCAACGCCTTGCGGTAGCCCTCCGGCCGCGGCATGCCGAAGTTGCGGTGGATTTTTTCCTTGGTGTCGCGCCCTTTCTGGTGCCCCAGGACGATGCACGGCGCGCCGTTGAAGCGGGCCAAGCCGCCGACGATCGCCTGGTCGTCGCCGTAGCTGCGATCGCCGTGCAATTCGTGGAAATCGGTGAACATGCCGGCGATGTAGTCGAGCGTATAGGGCCGCTGCGGGTGTCGCGCCACCTGCGCGACCTGCCACGACGAAAGCTTCGAATAGATCTCCTTGGTCAGTTGCTGACTCTTCTTGTTCAGGCGGTCGATCTCGTCCGAGATGTCGACCGCCGAGTCCTCGTGCACGTAGCGTAATTCGTCGATCTTGGTCTGCAGATCGGCGATCGGCTGTTCGAAGTCGAGGAAGGTCTGTTTCACGGGCGGATGGCTGAACAAAGCACCGCGGCGATCATAGCGCAAACGCGGTGTCGGGCGCCAACTGCGTGCAGCACCTCACCGCGACCGCGCCAATGCGCCGCGCGCCGTGTACGCGGCGAAGATCTCGTTGGCCAGGACGGCTGACAGCACGATGGCCGCGCCGGCCAGCGTCAGCGCCGAGGGCTGTTCGCCCATCAGCGCCCACACCCAGAGCGGACCGAGGATCGGCTCGAGCAACGCCAGCAGGCCGAGCTCGGTTGCAGAAAGGATGCGTGAAGCGGCGGTGGCGAGCAGGCATCCGGTGCCGAGCTGCACGCAGCCCATGAACAGCAGGACCCAGAGGTCGCGCGGCGTCGCGGCGAATGATCCGGCAAGCGCGAACGCCGGAACGAGCGTCCACAGGCCGGCGATCATGACCATCGGCAGCATGTCCACGGTCGCATGGAATTTGCGCAGGACGGTGAGCTGCCCCGCGAAGCAGATCGACACGCCAAGCGCCAGCAGGTTGCCGACGAGCTGGCCCGCGTCGACTGCACTTCCGAACATCACGAGGATGCCGCAGAACGCGACGGCCATGGCGACCCAGGTGCGCGCAGGCACGTGCTCGTGCAGGACCAGCCTGCCGGCAAGCGCCGCCAGAAATGGCGAGACGCTCATCAGCACGAAGGTGTTGGCGACGGTCGTGCGCGTCAGCGAGGCGATGAAAAAGAAGAAGGTGCCAGCGAGGAGCAGTCCGGCGACGATACCGGGCCGCCCGGCCGCGCGCACCGCGGTCGCCATGCCGCGGCCGTGCATTGCAAGCAGGACGCCGGCGACGAACAGCGTCATGAACAGGGACCGCCAGAAGACGATCTCCCAGGCGTTGGTGATCGACAGTTGACGGACGAGGATGCCGCCAGTCGACCAGCAGATCGCGGCGACGATCATGAACACGACGGCGCGGCGATGGCGAGAGGAGTCGTTCGGGGGCAAGGGGTTAGACATGGCGAAGCCGATAGCGGCGGGGCAGCGCAGTATCGCGCGCCAAACAAAAACGCCGGTCCCGCTCTCCAAGCGAACACCGGCATCCGACGATTCGCGACGGCGGCGAAGGTTAGCGCAATGCCTGGCGGCCGTCCACCGGGCTCCGCCGACGGTCGAAGCACCCATGGTCCGTTCGGGCGAGGTTACGTACACTTGCGACTTCAGAGGAGAAGCGAGGGGAGGGCATGCCATGGCAGCGCACAGGATCGCGGTGATCGCCGGTGACGGCATCGGCAAGGAAGTGGTGCCGGAAGGCATTCGGGCGCTCGAGGCGGCCGGCAGGAAGTTCGGGATCGCATTCCAGTGGGACGAGAAGCCGTGGAGCTGCGACTACTACGCAAAACATGGCCGCATGATGCCCGAGGACTGGTTCGAGCAGATCCATAAGCACGAGGCCCTCTACTTTGGCGCGGTCGGCTGGCCGGCGACGGTACCGGATCACATCTCGCTGTGGGGCTCGCTCATCCAGTGGCGCCGCCGCTTCGACCAGTACGTGAACCTGCGCCCCTGCCGGCTGATGCCCGGCATCCCGTCCCCGCTCGCGAACCGCAAGCCCGGCGACATCGATTTCGTCGTCGTGCGCGAAAATACCGAGGGCGAGTATTCATCGGTCGGCGGCCGGGTGTTCGAGGGCACCGAACGCGAGACCGTGTTCCAGCAGACCATATTCACGCGCACCGGCGTCGACCGCATCATGAAATTCGCGTTCGAGCTGGCCAAAACGCGCAAGGCGAAGCACGTCACTTCGGCAACGAAGTCCAACGGCATCTCGATCACCATGCCATATTGGGACGAACGCTTTCGCGAAATGACCGCCCGCTATCCGGACATTCGCACCGATCAGTATCACATCGATATCCTCACCGCGTTTTTCGTGTCGCGTCCGGAGCACTTCGATGTCGTCGTCGGATCCAATCTGTTCGGCGACATCCTGTCGGACCTCGGGCCGGCGGTGTGCGGCACCATCGGCATCGCGCCTTCCGCGAATATCAATCCAGAGCGCAAATTTCCGTCGACTTTCGAACCCGTGCACGGATCGGCGCCGGATATCGCCGGCAAGGGTATCGCCAACCCGATCGGCCAGATCTGGTCGGGTGCGTTGATGCTCGAACACCTCGGTCATCCCGACGCCGCCGCAGCAGTGGTGCGCGCAATCGAGACGGTGCTCGCCGACAAGAACGCACCACGCACGCCTGATATCGGCGGCAAGGCGACCACCGCGGCGCTGGGCACGGCCATTGCCGACGCCATCGGGTAGAATGGGCGACAAAATCAGACTATAAGATCCGCCGCGAGGGGAGCATCACCATGATCATCGGCATTCCGCGAGAGACCCGGCACGGGGAGACGCGTGTCGCCGCCACGCCGGAAACGGTGAAAAAGCTGGCGGCGAGCGGCAAGCATTCTTTGTATGTCGAGGTGGGCGCCGGCGCACTGTCCAGCATTCCTGACGCCGATTTCAATGCTGCCGGTGCGCATATGGTCAACGCCGACCAGGCGCTCGGTGCGGACATCGTGCTCAAGGTCCGCGGTCCGACCGCGGAAGAACTGCCCAAACTCAAGCGTGGTGCCCTGCTCATAGGCTTGCTCGATCCTTTCGACGCGGCCGCCATCCAGTCCTTCGCCAATGCTGGCGTTACCGGGTACGCGCTGGAGAAACTGCCGCGCATTTCGCGGGCGCAATCGATGGACGTGCTGTCGTCGCAGGCGAATATCGCGGGCTACAAGGCGGTGATGCTCGCGGCGAACACGTACGGCAAGTTCATGCCGATGCTGATGACCGCCGCGGGTACGGTGAAGGCAGCGCGGGTACTGATCCTCGGTGTCGGCGTCGCCGGTTTGCAGGCCATCGCCACCGCCAAGCGGCTCGGTGCGGTGATCGAGGCCTCGGACGTGCGCCCTTCGGTGAAGGATCAGGTCGAGTCGCTGGGCGCCAAGTGGGTCGACGTCCCCTACGCCAACGACGAGGAGCGCAAGATCGCCGAAGGCGTGGGCGGTTATGCACGTCCGATGCCGCCGGAGTGGATGGCGCGGCAATCGGAGATCATCGCCGAGCGCTGCAAGGCGGTCGATATCCTTATTACCACGGCATTGATTCCCGGACGCCCGGCGCCGAAGTTGATCAGTGCCGACACGGTGGCGGGGATGAAACCCGGCGCGGTCATCGTCGATCTCGCGGTCGAGCAGGGTGGCAACGTCGAAGGTTCGGAACTCGACAAGATCGTGCTCAAGAACGGCGTGAAGATCGTCGGCTTCGCCAATCTCCCGGCGCGGGTCGCGACCGACGCGAGCGCGCTGTATGCACGCAACGTGCTCAACTTCCTCGCGCTGTCGCTCAACGCCAAGACCGGCGATTTCGCGGTGCCGACGGACGACGAAATCATCCAGGCGACGCTGGTGTGCGAAAACGGACAGGTTGTCGTTGCCAAGAAGTAGGCAGTGCTGATTGAAGGAGTAACTCATGACCACAGGCGTTGATCCGATCGTCGTCAACCTGATCGTCTTTGTGTTGGCGATCTTCGTCGGTTTCCAGGTGGTATGGAACGTGACGCCGGCGCTGCACACGCCGCTGATGAGTCTCACCAACGCAATTTCGAGCATCATCATGGTCGGCGCGATGCTGGCCGCCGGCGCGGCGGATCTCGACTGGGGTGGTTGGCTCGGCGTCATCGGCGTCATGCTGGTGTCGATCAACACCTTCGGCGGGTTTCTCGTCACTCGGCGCATGCTCGAGATGTTCAAGAAAAAAGAGCCGAAGCCCGGCGCCAAGGAAGCGCATTGACGCTTCTCATGAGATATCCCGGGGACATAGCCAAATGAGCAATAAATGAGCGCCAATCAACTTGCACTGTGGTACCTGGTCGCGGCGGTGAGTTTCATCCTCGCGCTGCGCGGGCTGTCGGGCCCGCATACCGCGCGCCGTGGCAACCTGTACGGCATGATCGGCATGGCGATTGCGCTGTTGGTCACGCTGGCGCTGGTTTACTCGCGCAGCAAGAATATCCTGCCGATCCTGGTGGCCATGGCCATCGGCGCCGCGGTCGGCGCGGTGGTCGCGCGACGGGTGCAGATGACCGCGATGCCCGAGCTGGTGGCCGCGATGCATTCGCTCGTGGGTCTCGCCGCCGTGTTCATCGCCATCGCAGCCGTCAACAATCCGGCGGCCATGGGTCTCGACGTGCCGATCACCTTCGGACACAAGCTCGAGCTGTTCATCGGCACCTTCATCGGCGCCATTACGTTCTCCGGCTCGGTGATTGCGTTCGGCAAGCTGTCGGGGCGCATTCGCAGCGCGCCGGTCACGTTCGCCGGCCAGCATTTGGTCAATCTCGCGCTTGGGATTGCGATGATCGGCTTCGGCATCTGGTTCTGCATGACGCCCGACCCGGCGCATTGGACGCCGTTCATCATCATGACGGCGCTGGCGTTCCTGCTGGGATTCCTGCTGATCATTCCGATCGGCGGCGCCGACATGCCGGTGGTGATCTCGATGCTCAACAGCTACTCGGGGTGGGCGGCGGCGGGCATCGGCTTCTCGCTCGACAACCCGATGCTGATCATCGCCGGATCGCTGGTGGGATCGTCGGGCGCGATCCTGTCGTACATCATGTGCAAGGCGATGAACCGGTCGTTCTTCAGCGTGATCCTCGGCGGCTTCGGCGGCGAGACCGCGGTGGCGGCGGGCGACGGGACGCAGAAGCCGGTCAAGAGCGGCAGCGCCGACGATGCGGCGTTCATGCTGGCGAACGCCGATACCGTGATCATCGTGCCGGGCTATGGTCTGGCGGTGGCCCGGGCACAGCACGCGGTCAAGGAACTCGCGGCCAAGCTGACCGAAAAAGGCGTGACGGTGAAGTACGCGATCCATCCGGTGGCTGGGCGCATGCCCGGACACATGAACGTGCTGCTGGCCGAGGCCGAGGTTCCCTATGACCAGGTGTTCGAGATGGAGGACATCAACAGCGAGTTTGCGCAGGCCGACGTCGCGCTGATCCTCGGTGCGAACGACGTGGTGAATCCGCTGGCGGAGCAAAAGGGTAGCGCGATCTACGGCATGCCGATCATCGAAGCGCACAAGGCGAAGACGGTCATCGTCAACAAGCGATCGATGGCATCGGGCTATGCCGGCCTCGACAATCCCTTGTTCTACATGGACAAGACGATGATGGTGTTCGGCGACGCGAAGAAGATCGTCGAGGACCTGGTCAAGGCCGTGTAGGCGCTTGTAGGCGCGAATTTATTCGCGCTCGATGGCCACGCGGCGGACGGTCCGAATGAATTCGGACCTACAAAGGCGGGTATCATTCCGCTCTTCGTGCCCCACCTCACCAACAAGCCCGCATTCTGGATCGCGTTCGCTGCGATCTCCGCGCTATGTGGCGCGCTGGCATGGCGCTACTTCCCCGATGCGCTGCCGCTGATCAAGCTCGACGTCAGGATGTCGCGGGCAGCGGCGCTCGAGCAAGGCGTAGCGCTTGCGGAGAAGCTCAAGCTGGCGCCGCCTGGCGCCCGCGCCGCGGCAAATTTCGGGCACGACACCGACACCCAGAATTTCGTCGAACTCGAAGCGGGCGGCAATGCCAGGTTCGGCGAATTGCTTGCCGGCAACCTGTATTCGCCGTACTGGTGGGACGTACGCCTGTTCAAGCCGCGCGAAACGGCGGAGGTGCGGGTGCGCTTCAGGCCCGACGGCACGCCTTACGGATTTGCCCGCCAGGTTCCCGAGACGCAACCCGGTCCGGCGCTCGACGCCGATGCGGCGCGCGCGATCGCGGAGACGCGCGCGAAGGCTGACTGGCATATCGACTTCGCGCCGTTCAAGCTGCTCGAGCATTCGCAACAGCAGCGGCCCAACGGGCGCGTAGATCACCTGTTCGTGTACGAGCGCACGACCGAGGCGCTCGGCGAGGGCCGGTTTCGCATGAGCCTCGGGGTGGCAGGTGACGAATTCTCGGGCCTGATGCATTTCGTGCACGTGCCCGAGGCCTTCGATCGCCGCTTCGACGAGATGCGCGCCGCCAACAATGCGATCGCGCGCGTCGCGAGCCTGGGCGCCGGTCTGCTGTACGGCATCGGCGGCTGCGTGCTCGGTGCACTGTGGCTGCTGCGCAAGCATGCGCTGATCTGGCGGCAGGCGCTCGTCGCGGGCGTGGTGGTCGCGGGATTGAACGCGCTGGCGGGCCTCGCCAACGCGCCGCAGGCGTGGTTCAACTTCGACACCGCGCAATCGGAATGGGTGTTCTGGGGTCAGCAGGTCGGCGTGTCGCTGCTCATCCTCATCGGCGGGGCGCTGGCGCTGGCGCTGGTGTTCATGTCCGCGGAGAGCCTGTCGCGGCGGGCGTTCGCCGATCACCCTCAACTCTGGCGGCTGTGGTCGCGCGACGCGGCGCCGACGTCCTCGGTGCTCGGTCGCACTGTCGGCGGCTACCTGTTCGTGCCGATCGAACTGGCGCTGATCGTCGCATTCTATTTCGTCACCAATCGCTACTTCGGCTGGTGGCAGCCTTCGGAGTCGCTGTCAGACCCGAATATTCTCGGCAGCGCGGTGCCGGGCCTCGCGCCGATCGGCATGGCGCTGCAGGCGGGTTTCATGGAGGAGTGCCTGTTTCGCGCCGTCCCGCTGTCGCTGGCGGCGCTGATCGGCGCGCACTTCGGTCATCGCCGCCTTGCGATCGGTTTGACGCTCGTACTGCAGGCGGTGATCTTTGGCGCCGCGCACGCGAACTACCCGGGCTTTCCGGCGTACTCGCGGCTGGTCGAATTGATCGGGCCGTCGCTGATCTGGGGACTGATCTTCCTGCGCTTCGGACTGTTGCCGACGATCACGCTGCACGCGCTGTTCGATCTCGTGCTGATGTCGTTGCCGATCTTCCTCGTCGAGGGACCGAGCGCGACCGCCAACCAGGCGCTGGTGATCGCCGCCGGCCTGGTGCCGCTGTCGATTGTGCTGCTGCGACGTGCGCAGGCCGGCGCGTGGCTCGACTTGCCTGCGAGCCTGCGCAATGGCGCGTGGCATCGCGTCGAATCCGCGGAGGCAAGCGCCAGCGGCGAAGCTCGTGCGGCAGCCGGCGTCTGGACTGCACGCGTGCAGCGCGCGCTGCCGCTGCTGGCGATCGTGGGCGTGCTGATCTTTGCGTTGGCCGGCGATTTCCGCAGCGATGCGCCGGCGCTGGCGATCGACCGAGCGCAGGCGGTCGCCGCCGCGGATGACGCGCTGAAGGCCCGCGGCGTCGCGCCGGGTTCCGAGTGGAAGCGCATGGCGGCGACGCGCTTCGCGGCACAGGACTCCAACGGCTGGTTGTGGCAGAAATTCGTCTGGCGCGAAGCCGGCCCCGACGTCTACGCGAAACTGATGGGAACCTGGCTCGCGCCGCCGCTCTGGGATGTGCGCTACGCCCGATTCGACGTCGGCGACGTCGCCGATCGTGCCGAGGAGTGGCGCGTCACGATCGACGGCGCCGGCAAGGTGCGTCAAGTTCGCCATTCGTTGCCCGAAGCGAGACCTGGGGCGAGGCTGTCGCAGGACGACGCACGCGGGCTCGCCCTGCAGGAGATCCAGCGCCGCTTCGGGCTCGACCCTGCGGCCTTGCACGAGGTATCCGCGGAGCAACAGGACCGGCCGGCGCGGATCGATTGGCAATTCACGTTCAGCGATCCGCGCGTGGATGTCGGCAAGACCGGCGAGGCGCGCGTGATCATCGGCATCGCCGGCGACGAAGTGGCGAGTGCCGGCCGCTACGTCTTTGTTCCCGAAGACTGGCAGCGCGCCGAGCGCGAACGCGCAGGGCGCCTGCGCATCGCCAAGATGGCCATCGGCCTGCTGGTGGTCGTCATCGCCGTCGCCGCGCTCATTGCGGCAATCATTGCCTGGAGCCGCGGCAGCTTCGATCGCCGCGCATTCTGGCTGACGACGGCCTGCGTCGGCGGCGCGCTGGCGATCGGCGGCGTCAATCAGTGGCCCACGGCGTCGATGTCACTTTCGACCGCGGAACCCTTCACTTGGCAGGTGCTGTTGTGGGCAGGGGGCACTGCGTTGTCGCTGGTCATGTTCACGCTGCTGCTCGGCCTGATCGCCGGTGTCGCGGCGTGGGCGGCCCGGGCGAATGCACCTTCGGACGTCACGGTGAAATCCTTGCTGCTGCGCGGCGCCGCGGCCGGGTTGCTGGTCGCAGGCGTCAATGCGTTTGTCGGCGCGCTGGGCACCCGCAATTCGCCGCGCTGGCCGCGACCGGGTGATGAAAGCGCATGGCTACCGTGGCTGGCGTCGCTCGCGGGCTCCGTCGCACCGGTGCTTGGAGGCATGGCGGTGACGGCGATGATGCTGTACTGGCTCGACCGCTTCACCGGCGGCTGGCAACGGCGCCGGTTCGCGGTGTTCCTCGCGCTGGCGTTCGCCGCGGGCGCGCAGGCCGCTCTGTCGGCTGACGACTGGGTCGCCATCACCGCCGTCGCGGTCGTGGTCGGCGCCCTCAATACGCTGCTGTTCGCGACGGTGATGCGCTTCGACCTGCGCATCGTGCCGGCGTTCGTTGCGGCGCAGGTCGGCGCGGCCATCGTCGCCGAAGCACTGCTGCAGCGTACCAATTCAGGCTACGTGTTCGCGGCGCTCTCGCTGGCGACGACGCTGCTCATCGCCTGGATGTCGACGCGCTACCTCGTCAGCGCGCCTGCTCGTTCTACTCGCCCCTCTCCGGGGGAGAGTGCGTCGGGTGAGGGAACAACCTCTTGAGCCCCGACCCCTCTCCCATGCGGAAAGGGGTTCGCTCAGCCGTCGGCAGCGCGTTACTGCACCGACACCCGGTACGGAATGACCTGATTGTCGGCGCGGTGGTACGCGGTGACGTTGCTGCGCGTGGCCCACGGGAATCACCTGACGATGCAGCGGCAGGTGGTTGAGCTCGGCGTTGTGCGCGGCCAGGCCTTCGCGGATCTCCTTCAGGCGTTGCTCCGGATTCATGTCGACCTTGACCTTCGCGGTGATCTCGTCGAGCTTCGGATTGGTGTAGCGGCCGTAGTTGTAGTCGCCGTCGCCTTTGCCGCTGTACGTCGACAACACCGGCTGCAGCACGAAGATGCCGTCGGTCGAGCCACCGCCCCAGCCGAGCATGTACATGCTGGTGTCGGTCTTCTCGAGCTTCGGGAAGTAGTTGGCGCGGGGCATCGCGTTGACCTTCACGTTGATGCCGATCTGCGCCCACATCGCGGCCAGCGCCAGGCAAATCTTCTCGTCGTTGACGTAGCGGTTGTTCGGGCAGTCCATCGTCAGGTCGAATCCGCTGCCGTAGCCCGCGTCGATCATCAGTTGCTTGGCCTTCGCCTTGTCGAAGGGTAACCTCTGCTCGAGTTCCGGTGTCGACTGTGCCGGCGAGGGCAGCATCGCACCGGAGGGCTGCGAAAGGCCCCGCATGGTGGTCGACTTGATCGCCTCGATGTCGATCGCCTGGTACAACGCCTGCCGCACGCGCTTGTCCTTGAACGGGTTCTTGCCCTTCACGCTGGAATAGAGCAGTTCGTCGCGATTCTGGTCCATGCCGATGAACACGATCCGGTTTTCCATGCCCTCCAGCACCTTGATGTTGGGGTCCTGCTTGAGCCGCGGCACGTCCTGCGGCGGCGGGTCGTTGATCATGTCGACTTCGTTGGACAGCAGCGCCGCGAGTCGCGTCGCATCTGACACGATCGGCAGGTAGATCACTTCGTCGGCGTTGCCGGTGAACAGGCCCTCCTTGATGCCCCACCAGTTCGGATTCTTGGCGAGTACCGTCTTGATGTCGGGCTGGCGCGATACTAGTGAGTACGCGCCGGTGCCGTTGGCCTGGTGCGCGGTGATCATGTCCTCCTTCTGCGTGAAATTCTGCGGCTTGGTTGCGCGATTCTTCTCGCACCAGACCTTGCTCATGATGTAGATGGTCGCGACGTGTTCGAGTTCGATCGGGTTGGGCCCGGCGGTGGTGAATTCGACGGTGAGGTCGTCGATCTTCTTCGGCGTGCCCGACGCGTTGGCGTACGCGCGCAGTTGCGAACTGTCGGCGCGCGCTCGCTCGTAGCTGAATACCACGTCGTCGGCGGTGAACGGCGTGCCGTCGTGGAACTTGACGCCGGGACGCAGCTTGAAGCGCCATGTCGTCGGGTTCACCTGCTGCCACGACACGGCGAGCCCCGGCTCGAGCTTCAGGTCCTTGTCGCGCTGGATCAGCGTGTCGTAGACGAGCGAATTGACGTTATTGGTCAGGTTTTCGTTCTGCGAGTGCGGGTCGGTCGTGTTGATGTCGCCTCGACCGGCCCAGCGCAGGGTCTTCGCCTCGACCGCACCAAGGCCGAGCGCGATGAGGGTCAATGCGACGGCAGTGATGCGTAAGACGCTCGGGCGCTGCATGATGGTTGCCTCCAAATGGGTTCTACGCGCGAATGATAGCGCGGTCCGCGATGGACTCAAATGCGCCGGCCCGCGCACCCGCTGGTCTAGAATGAACGCCGCGCCATGCCCGCATCCACCGTCGCCGAACGCTTGCTGTCCGAACTCGCCCAGGGCATGGCGGTCGACTGGCGCCCGCTTTCGGCGCGCATCGAGCGCGCCCGACGCCGCCCGTCGCCGGCGGAGTTCGAGCGCCTGAGCCGCGTCGTGGCGGCATCGCGCGAACGCGCCGAACGGCGCGCGGCACGGGTTCCGCGCGTGGCGTATCCCCTCGAATTGCCGGTGTCAGGTCGTCGCGACGACATCGCCGCGGCGATTCGCGAGCATCCGGTCGTGATCGTCTGTGGCGAGACCGGGTCCGGCAAAACGACGCAACTGCCGAAGATCTGTCTTGAGATCGGGCGGGGCGTGCGTGGCCTGATCGGCCATACGCAGCCGCGGCGCATCGCCGCGCGCAGCGTCGCCACGCGCATTGCGCAGGAGCTTGGCACGCCGCTGGGCGATGCGGTCGGCTACAAGGTGCGCTTCACGGATCGAACCCAGCCGGATGCGTTTATCAAGCTGATGACCGACGGCATACTGCTCGCCGAAACGCAGCGCGACCGGCAGCTTGCCGCCTACGACACGATCATCGTCGACGAAGCGCACGAGCGCAGCCTCAACATCGATTTTCTGCTCGGCTACCTCAAGCGGCTTGCGCACGAGCGGCCGGATCTCAAGGTCATCGTGACCTCGGCCACGCTCGACGCCGAACGGTTTGCGCGGCATTTCGGCGAGGAAGGCAAGCCTGCGCCGGTGATCGAGGTCTCGGGCAGGACGTATCCGGTCGAGATGCGTTACCGCCCGTTGACCCGCGACGAGGACGACGACGAGGAAGAGCTCGAGGAAGCGATCGTCGGCGCCGTCGAAGAACTGTGGCGCGCCGGTCCGGGCGACATTCTCGTGTTCCTGCCCGGCGAGCGTGAGATCCGCGAGACCTCCGAGCTGCTGCTGCGCGGGCTGGCGCGGCGACCCTACGCCAGCGCCGTGGAAGTGCTGCCGCTGTATGCACGACTGTCGGTCGAGCAGCAGCAGCGTGTCTTCGCGCCGAGCGCCGGAAGGCGCATCGTGCTCGCCACCAACGTGGCGGAAACCTCGCTCACCGTCCCCGGCATTCGCAGCGTCATCGATGCCGGGCTCGCGCGCATCAAGCGCTATTCCCTGCGCAACAAGGTCACGCTGCTGCAGATCGAAAAAATCGCGCGCTCTGCGGCCAACCAGCGGGCGGGTCGTTGCGGGCGCGTCGCCGCCGGGGTGTGCGTGCGTTTGTACGGGGAGGACGACTACGCGGCGCGGCCGGAATACGCCGAGCCCGAGATCCTGCGCAGTTCGCTGGCAGCCGTCATCCTGCGCATGGCCGCGCTCGATCTCGGGGCGGTGGACGCCTTTCCCTTCGTCGAGCCGCCGGGTCCGCGCGCGATCGCCGACGGTTATCAGTTGCTGCAGGAACTCGGCGCGGTAGACGGCCAGCGCCGGTTGACTCCGCTCGGCGGCGAGCTCGCGCGGCTGCCCGTCGATCCGCGCATCGGTCGGATGATTCTCGCTGCGAAGGAGGCTAACTGTCTCGCGGTCATGCTGGTGATCGCCAGCGCGCTCGCGGTCCCCGATCCGCGCGAGCGTCCACTGGAAAAGCAACAGGCAGCGGACCAGGCGCACCTGCGGTTTCGCGACGAACGCTCCGATTTCCTGAGCCTGCTCGCGCTCTGGCAATTCTTCGATGACGCGCTGTCGGCCAAGCTGTCGCACCGCGCGCTCGTCGATCGCTGTCGCGCGCATTTCGTGTCCTACTTGCGGCTGCGCGAGTGGCGCGACCTGCATCACCAGTTGTGCGAGCAGGTGCGCGAACTGGGCTGGCAGTGGACCGACGCGCTGCCGGAGCAGATCGACGACGCAGGCTATGCCGCGATCCACAAAGCGCTGCTGGCAGGGCTCCTGTCGAATATCGGCTTCAAGTCCGACGAGAGCGATCCGTACCTCGGCACGCGCGGCATTCGCTTCTTTCTGCACCCCGCGTCGGGCATCGCCAAGAAGGGCGCGAAGTGGGTGCTGGCGGCAGAACTGACCGAAACGACGCGGCTGTATGCGCGATGCGCCGCCAGGATCGAGCCTGAATGGATCGAAGCCGTGGCCGGCGGCCTGGTCGAGCGCAGCTACTTCGATCCGCGCTGGGACAAAGAGCGCGGCGAGGTAGTCGGCGCCGAGCGCGTCGCGCTGTACGGTCTCACGCTGGTGGCGCGACGGCGCGTGAGCTACGGACGCGTCGATCCGGCGACGGCGCACGAAGTGTTCCTGCGCGAGGGTCTCGCTGCGGACGAGCTCGCCAGCAACGCGCCGTTTCTCGCCCACAACCGCCAGCTCATCGCGGAGATCGCCGACCTCGAGCACAAGGCACGTCGCCAGGACGTGCTCGTCGATGAAGAGGCCATCGTCGCGTTCTACGCCGAACGCGTTCCAGCCGACATCCATTCTGCGGCGGGATTCGAGCGCTGGCGTGTCGACGCCGAGTCGCGAGACCCGGCAGTACTGACCATGACCCGCGAAGCGCTGATGCGTCACGCGGCCAGCGGCATCACTGCGGAGTTGTACCCGGAGTGGGTCGATCTGGCCGGTATGCGATTGCCGTTGAAATATCGATTTTCGCCCGGCCATCCCTACGACGGATTGACGCTGACAGTGCCCTTGGCCTTGCTCAACCAGCTCGACGCTGCGCGCTTGTCGTGGCTGGTTCCCGGAATGATCCGCGAAAAACTCACGTGGTACCTGAAGGCGTTGCCCAAGACGTGGCGCAACCGCCTGACGCCGGTACCCGAGGTGGTGACCGCGTTTCTCGACGTCGTGGCGGCGCGCGCGGAGCCCGAAACGCGTCCGATCGACGAGGCGCTGCGCGCGTTCTGCACCGCGCGCCTCGCGGATGCGTTGCCCGCGAACGTCTGGGATGCCGCGCCGGTGCCGGCGCATTTGCAGATGAACGTGCGCGTCGTCGACGGCGCCGGCGCCGAGCTCGCGCAAGGACGCGACCTCGCCCAGCTGCGCGTGCAGCTGGGCGAGGCGGCGCAGCTCTCCTTTGCCGCCGGCGCGCCGGCCTTCGAACGCAACGGCATCCGGCGCTGGGACTTCGGCGACTTGCCGGAGTCACTGGCGATCGTGCGCGACGGTCGCAACGTCACCGGCTACCCGGCACTCGTCGACGAGGGCGGCGGCGTCGCGCTGAGGCTCTACGATACGAAATTCGCGGCGGACGTGGCGACCCGGGCGGCGGTCGTCGCGTTGATTCGCATCGAACTGAAGGATGCGGCGCGGCGCTGGGAAGCGGAACCGCCGGGATTCGTCGCCACTGCGCTGCAGTTGCGGCCGGTCATGTCCGCGGACGCACTGCTGGCCGACGTGATCGGCGCGATGCGTACACGAGCATTTCTGGGCGACGATCCGCTGCCCCGATCTGCCGGCGCCTTCGCCGAACAGGTGAAACGGGCGCGCGCGCGGCTGCCGGCGGTGGCGGAGGGCGCGTTTCGCCTGCTGGCCGCCATCGCCACCGATTATCACGCGTTGTCGCAGCGGATCTCTGCGCTTGGAGTTTCGCGTGCGCGTTTCGGCGCGGAACTCGCGGCGCAGCGCGATGCCATGGTGTACGCCGGTTTTTTCATCGCGACGCCATGGGCCCAGCTCAACCATCTGCCGCGCTATCTGCAGGCCTTGCAGCGACGGCTGAGCAAGGGGCAGGAAAGTCCCGCGCTGGACGCCCGGCACGGACAAGCGGTTGCCGCGCTGTGGGAACGCTATCGCGCCCGCGCCGATGCCAATCGAGCGGCGCAACGCAGCGAGCCAGCACTCGATGAGTATCGGTGGCTGCTCGAGGAGCTCAAGGTATCGCTGTTCGCACAGGAGCTGCGAACGGCCCAGCCGGTTTCGTATAAACGCCTGGAAAAGGCCTGGGCGGAGCTTTCCCGGGGATAAGTGGCGATTATTCGCGTTGGCACTAGGAAACCTCGCGTGATACAGTCACTTATGCCATTTCTGGGCGAGCGACACGGGCGCCGGATCGGACCCGGGCGGAGCGGTCCAGGTGGCACGGCCGGCAAAGGACCTTGAGCGTGAACATGACGACGACCTCGGGCGAACGGGCAGTCCGCCGTCCGCTGCCGAAGGAAATGGCCAGAATTCTCGGCGATTGCCGCGATCTGGCTATTCATCGTCTGTTGCTGTCGTTTACGTCGATGCTCGATCGCGTCGGAGACCTGCTCATGGCGCGCGCCGAGCGCTCCGATGTGCGCGAGGAGCAGGCGCTTTGCCTCGACGCGCGCAGTGTCCTGAACAACGAAGGCGCGAAACTGATCGCGGACTTCGAGCGCCACCTGCGCCAGCTCGTCGACGACCGGCTCAACGGCAAGGTGGCGGTCAAAGCGGATTTTGCCAACGTCGATGCGAAGAAGCTCACGCTGATCGAGACCTCGACGATGGACGAGTCGGTGCTCTCCGGCAACATCGTGCGCATCGTCGAGAATCAATGCGAAAGTGAATTGCGCGACTTCAACCGTGCGGTCGGCTACCTCCTCGGGCGGCCGGACCTGGAGACCGCCGCCAATCCGCTCGCGCCGACGACGATCGTCGAGGCGTTCACCGATGCCCTGCACGGTATTCCCGGCGATCAACGTCTCAAGCTCGCCATCCTCAAAGAACTCAATCAGACCTCGCTCGGCGACATCAACGAAATCTACGCGGACCTGAACCGCCATCTGGATAGCCTCAAGGTCGTACCCAAGCAGCGTGCGTCGATCGTCAATCGGAGTGGCGGGGCGGCCGAGCGCGGCGGCAGTGCCGCCAGCGCGGCCAACGAAGGCAAGGGGCATGCCGGAGCAGTTGCGCCGCCAAGCGGTGGCGACATCGACCTGATGGCGGTGCTGCAGCGGCTGGCAAATTCTGGAATCCTGCGCGCGTCGACCGGACCCATGCACGCCGGACAGCCCACCGGCGGTGCGCAGTTTGCGGGCCTGGGTTCCGCGTCGGCTGCGGCCGGTTACGCGCTGAACGTTCCGTCGCAGGGCGGCAGCGCCGGCGGTGGTGGGTACAGCATGCCGTCGGGCGGTGTGAGCGGGGGCGGCTATTCGATGCCCGCAGGCGGCGGGGGTGGTACGTATTCGATGCCAGCAGGCGGCATGGTGTCGGCGCCGGGGTCGATGGGCGCCGCACCGGCGATCGGTCCCTTTGGCGGGCCGCGCATTTTGGTGACGCCCGAATTGGGCGATGC
Source organism: uncultured beta proteobacterium (assembly GCA_963726915.1). GTDB lineage: Bacteria > Pseudomonadota > Gammaproteobacteria > Burkholderiales > Casimicrobiaceae > PALSA-1003. The sequence continues at coordinate 61,798 of CAVSEA010000011.1, read as the reverse complement.
GCTCGGGCGCCTGCAGCACGGCGAGACCGGCTTCGAATTCGCCGGCGCGCCGGTGCAGTTCGCGGGTCTGCAGCAGGACATGCACAACGTCCTGCGCGACATCCAGGAATCGCCGATCGGTTCCAAGGCCAACCAGCTCGAGGCGATGACCATCGAGCTGGTCGCCATGCTGTTCGATTTCATCTTCGAGACCAAGGACCTGCCCGACAGCATCAAGGCGCTGGTCGGCCGGCTGCAGATCCCGGTGCTGAAGGCGGCCATGCTCGACGGTGCGTTCTTCTCGAAGAAATCGCATCCGTCGCGCCTGCTGGTCAATGCGCTGGCGCACGCGGGGATCGGTTGGTCGCCGACCATGGGGCACGACGATCCGCTATACCGGAAGATCGAGACCATCGTCCATCGCGTGCTCGATGACTTCACCGACGACATCGGCCTGTTCGACACGCTGCGCGAGGACCTTGAGGCCTTCCTCGCGACCGAGGAAAAGACGGCCGAGGTCAACATCCAGTCGAGCGCGGAGCAGATCAACCAGCGCGATCGCCTGGAAATCGCGCAGATGATGGCGCGATCGGAAATAGACCGGCGACTCAAGGAACACACGGCACCGAACTTCCTGGCGACGTTTCTGCGCGAGAAGTGGCAGAGCACGCTGGCGCAGCTCTATCTCCAGGAAGGCGAGGAAAGCGAGGCGTGGAGTTCCGCGCTGTCGACGCTCGACGATCTGGTGTGGAGTGTGCAGCCGAAGCGTGCGACCGACGATCGCAAGAAACTCGTGGCGATGCTGCGCAATCTGCTGCGCCGGCTGCACGGCGGGCTGCACAACGTCGCCTGGGAGCCGGGCGAGCGCGAACAGTTCATGTCCAACCTCGTCGCGGCGCACGCCGCGGCGGTGAAGTCGAGCCTGTCGACGACGCCGATGCCGACGACGGCGGTGTCCGAAGCGGCTGCAGCGGCCGCGGTGGAAGCGTCCGCAAAAGGCGACCTCGAAGCGGCGAACAAGGCGCTCGCGCTCGCCGAAGCCATGGCGCCCGCCCCGGCGCCGCCGGAACCCGAAATCGAAATCCCGCAGGACCGGTTCGCCGAGATCGCCGGCAGCCTCGAGCGGGGCATGTGGGTCGAATTCGAAGGCGAGGACGGCCAGCTCGCCTTCGCCAAGCTGGCCTGGGTCAGTCCACTGCGCGGGACCTACCTGTTCACCAACCGCCAGGGTCAGAAGGCGGTATCGCTCACTGCCGATGAACTTGCCGAGCGTTTCCGCAACGATCGCGCACGACTGGTGGAAGCGGAGCCGCTGATCGACCGCGCATTCACGAGCATGATGGCGACGATCGAGCAGAAGTTCGGTAGCGAGGCCGTCGCCCAGCCCGGCTAGTCCGACGCGATCGCATCGGCGATCTCGGCGACCAGGTCCGGGCCCTTGTAGATGAGTCCCGTGTAGATCTGGACCAGCGTTGCCCCGGCGGCGATCTTCTCCTTCGCATCCGCGCCGGACATGATGCCGCCGACACCGACGATCGGCAGCGCGCCCCCCAGTTCGCTGGCAAGCGTGCGGACCACTGCGGTCGATTTCGCGCCGAGCGGGCGCCCCGACAGGCCGCCAGCCTCGTCGGCGTGCGGCATGTTCGCGACCGCGGTGCGGTCGGTCGTTGTGTTGGTGGCGATCACGCCGTCGATCGCGTGTTTGGTCAGCGACCTGGCTATGCGGCGCAGGTCGGCCGTAGTCAGATCGGGAGCGATCTTGACTACCAGCGGCGTGTACTTGCCGTGAACCTGCGCCAGCTTTGCCTGCTCCGACTTCAGCGTGGCGAGAAGTCGTTCCAGCGCGGCGTCGCTTTGAAGTTCGCGCAGGCCTTTGGTATTGGGCGATGAAATGTTGACGGTGACGTAGCTGGCGTGTCCATAGACCGCCTTCAGGCATGCCACGTAGTCCTCGATGGCGCGCGCGTTCGGCGTATCGAAATTCTTGCCGATGTTCAGGCCGATGATGCCGCCACGCGCGGTCGCGAAGCGCGAGCGTGCGACGTTGAGCAGGAAACGCTCGACGCCTTCGTTGTTGAAGCCCAGCCGATTGATGAGCGCCTGCGCCTCGATCAGCCGAAACATGCGCGGTTTGGGGTTGCCCGGCTGTGGCCGTGGCGTGACGGTCCCGCATTCGATGAAGCCGAAGCCCAGCGTCGAGAGGCCATCGATGTGCGCGGCATTCTTGTCGAGTCCGGCCGCCAGGCCGACGCGATTGGGAAACTTGAGGCCCATGACCTCGACCGGCGATGCGCGCACGCGCGGCGCGGCCAACTGCGCCAGGCCGCACGCGGCGGCGGCGTCCAGGCTGGCGAATGTCGCATCGTGCGCGGTCTCGGGATCGAGCGCGAACAGCAGGGGGCGCAACAGCGGATAGAGCATCGACTGCAGAAGGTGGGTGGCGCGTTTGCGGCGCGGGCGAATGATACCATCCGCCGCACTCGCGGGATCGTGCACGCGAACACAGGACTCGTGCGGTGGATATCGATGCGTAGGCAGGTTCAGGTTCTCCGGCGGGCGCTGCTGCTGGTCGCGGTCGCCTCGGTGTTGGGCGCCATGTCAGGTGCGGTGCCGGCACAGGGCATCGCCACGCGTCCGGAGGTGAAGGCTTTCATCGCCGACCTCGCCGCCAGCGACGGGTTTGACGCCGCGGCGCTGCACCGCGTCTTCGCGCAGGTGCGCATGCAACCCAAAGTCGTCGCCGCGATGTCGCGTCCGCTGGTCGCGCCACCGAAATGGCATGAATACTATCCGCAGTTCCTGAGCCCGGCGCGGGTGGGGGGCGGCGTCGCGTTCTGGCGCGACAATGCGGCCGCACTCGCGCGCGCACAATCGGAATTTGGCGTTCCTGCCGAAGTGATCGTCGCGATCATCGGCGTCGAAACCTTCTATGGCCGCAACACCGGTTCGTATCGGGTGATCGACGCACTGTCGACGCTTGCCTTCGACTACCCGCGTCGCGCCGAGTACTTTCGCGGCGAGCTGAAGCAGTTCCTGCGGCTGACCCGCGATCAGGGCGTCTCGCCGCTCGACCCGCTGGGATCATTTGCCGGAGCGATAGGGTTACCGCAATTCATGCCCGGGAGCATTCGCGCGTACGCGGTCGACTTCGATGGCGATGGCCGCATCGATCTCGCCGGCGACGTCTCCGATGCGATCGGCAGCGTGGGAAATTATCTCGCGCAGCATGGCTGGCAGCCGGGGCAGCCGGTGATGCAGGCCGTTGCGCCCGACCCGGGAACGCTTGACCGCATCGCGCGGATGTTCGACGGCGGGATGACCGAGCGGCGCGCGCTCGCCGCATGGGTGGGCGACGGCGTCGTCGGCTTCACGATTCCGGACGACCTCGCGCCGGAACCGGTCGGAATGGTGTTGCTCGAGCTGCCCGCCGAATCGTCGTACTGGCTCGTCTATAACAACTGGTACGTGCTCACGCGGTACAACCGCAGCCGGCTCTATGCGTCCGCGGTATGGCGGCTGGCGCAGGCCGTCAGTGCTGCAAGAAACTAGCGCACCTTAGCTGCGGCGCTGCAGGATCATGCGGGCGTGCGCCGTCAGCCCCCGCGTCGAGGCGTCCGCGTCGGGCACGTCGGCCCCGTCGCGCAGTGCCGCGACCAAGGGTCCCGCCAGTATCTTGCCCAGTTCGACACCCCATTGATCGAAGGAATTGATGCCGAGCATGATGCCCTCGACGAAAGTCCGGTGTTCGTAGAGAGCGAGCAACTGGCCGAGCCGCCGCGCGTTGAGTTCCGGCAGCAGCAGCATCGTCGACGGACGGTCGCCGGGACACGCGCGCTGCGCGGCCAACGCAACCGGTTCGGAGCTGCCTCCTGCGGATCCCGGGCGGCCGAGCATCAGCGCCTGCGCCTGTGCGAGCGCATTGGCCACGAGCGTGGACTGTTGCTCGCCCAGCGGATGGGTCGCCCGCAGCGGAACGATGAACTCGACCGGCACGGTTTGCGTGCCCTGATGCAGCCACTGGAAGAACGCATGCTGGCAGTCGCTGCCGGTGCCGCCCCAGAGCGCCGCGGTTGATCCGGATTGCAGTGGCGAGCCATCGCGCGCCACCGACTTGCCGTTGCTTTCGAGGACCAGTTGCTGCAGGTAATTCGGCAGCAGGGCGAGCGCGTGCGCGTACGGCACGACGATGCGCTGCGTGCAGTCGAGCGCGCGCAAATTCCACAAGTCGACGAGCGCCAGCAATACCGGCAGATTGCGCTCGAGCGGCGCGTCGCGAAAGTGCGCGTCGAGGCTCGCTGCGCCGGCAAGCAATTCCACAAAGGCGTCCCAGCCACAGCGAATGGCGATCGGCAGGCCGGCGGCGGACCATACCGAATAGCGGCCGCCGACCCAGTCCCAGATCGGCAGGACATCGTTGCCCGCGACGCCGAACGCGCGCGCCGCGTCGGCGTTGCCGGTGACCGCGACGAAATGCGGCGCCAGCGCAATGCCTCCGCCGAGCGATCGCGCCAGCCAGTCGCGCGCCGACTGCGCGTTGGCGAGCGTCTCGGCAGTCGTGAAGGTCTTCGAGGTGACGATGAACATCGTCGTCGCCGGATCGAGACCCGACAGTGCGCGCGTCAGGCTCTCCGGGTCGACGTTGGAGACGAAAGTGACGTCGACTCCCGCCGTATTCGGCGGCCGCGGGCCGCCGAGCGCATCGCACACCAGGCGTGGGCCGAGGTCCGATCCGCCGATGCCGAGGTTGACCACGTGCCGCAGCGGGCGGCCAGTCGCGCCCAGGCGCGCTCCGCCACGGATCTGCACCGTCAGCGCGCGCATGCGCGCCTGCGTGCTGCGGATCGCACGCACGATGTCGACGCCGTCGACCAGCAGCGGCGTGTCGTTCTGCTGGCGCAGCGCGGTGTGCAGGGCGGGTCGCGCTTCCGAAAGGTTGACCTTTTCGCCGCCCAATAGCGCGGCGATCCATGCTGGCAGATTGCGTTCGCGCGCTTCCGCGACCAGCAGCGCGATCGTTTCCGGCGTGACCCGCTGTTTGGAGAAATCGACGAGCCAGGAGTCCCACGCGAGCGAAAGCTGTGCGAAGCGCTCGTTGTCGTCTTCGAACAGCGACAGCAGCGACCGGCCGGCCAGCGCGTGACGGTGTGCGGAGAGTGCCTGCCAGGAGGAAGGCGTCAGCGGATTGCTGCTCATGTGGGGTTCGAAGGGAGGCGCGGCGTGGAACGATCCACGTTGGTGCACGTGAGCATAATGCATTGGGCGCGCCTTGCAAACTCGCTACAATCTTCTTATGGACGCAATCACGGATAAGGACCTGCCCCTCAAGGAAGACACCCGCCTGCTCGGTCGCTTGCTGGGCGACGTATTGCGAACGCAGACGGGCGAGGCGGGGTTCACGCGGGTTGAGGCGATCCGGCAGACTGCGATCCGTTTTCGACGCGCGGGCACGGCCGACGCTCCCGCCGTGAAGCGCGAACTCGATGCGCTGCTCAACGTCCTGCCGATCGCACAGACGCTCGAAGTGGTTCGCGGCTTCTCGTATTTCTCGCACCTGGTGAACATCGCCGAGGACGTCCACCAGAATCGGCGGCGGCGCGTGCACGCGCTCGCGGGCTCGCCAGCGCAGAGCGGTAGCATCGCGCACGCGCTGGAGCGCATTGGCGAAACGCGAACCAATGGCGCCGCGCTGGTCGGCTGGTTTGCCGACGCGCTGGTCAGCCCTGTCCTCACCGCGCACCCGACGGAAGTGCAACGCCGCAGCATTCTCGACTGCGAACGCGAGATCGTGCGCCTGTTGCAGTGGCGCGATCGCGTCGAATTCACGCCGGACGAGCTCGCGCTGTTCGAGTCCGGCCTCCATCGCCAGGTGCTGGCGCTGTGGCAAACCGCAATGTTGCGCCTGTCGAAGCTGCAAGTGGCCGACGAAATCGAGAATGGCCTCGCGTTCTACCGCTATACATTCCTGACCGAGATTCCGAAGATCTACGCCACGCTGGAGCGTGCGCTGCGCCGCGACTTCGGGCTCGCCAACGACGCGCGGCTGCCGCCGTTCCTGCGCATGGGGTCGTGGATCGGCGGCGACCGCGACGGCAATCCGAACGTCGTCGGCGCTACGCTGAGCCGTGCGATCGGGGCGCAGGCGACGCTGGCGTTTGCGTACTACCTGGAGCAGGTACATCAGCTCGGCGCCGAATTGTCGTTGTCGGCGCGACTGGTCACGCCGACGCCGGAACTGCTGGCGCTGGCGACCGCCGCGCACGACGCCAATCCGCATCGGCGCGATGAGCCGTATCGGCAGGCGCTGGTCGGCGTGTATGCGCGCGTGGCCGCGACCGCGGGTGCGCTGGCCGAGTCGGTCCCGCAACGGGTGCCGCAGGTGCAACTGCCACCCTACGCGACGCCCGCCGAATTCCTCGCCGACCTCGCGACGATCCGCCGCTCGCTCGTTGGCCACGGGGCGGAGCCGCTCGCCGCCGGCAGGCTCGACCCGCTGATTCGCGCGGTCGAGGTCTTCGGATTCCACCTTGCCGTGCTCGACTTGCGCCAGAACGCAGACGTGCATCAGACCGTGGTGGCCGAGCTGCTGTCGCGCGCGGGCGTCGCGGATAATTACGAGTCCATGCCGGAGACCGCGCGTGTCGAGCTGCTGGTGCGCGAGCTCGCCGGCCCGCGACTGCTGTACTCGCCGCATCTCGAGTATTCACCGCGCACCGCGTCGGAGCTCGGCATCCTCGAAGTCGCCGCGGACATCCATCGCCGCTTCGGTGCCGCCGCGCTGCCGAACTACGTGATTTCGAAGTGCGATTCGATCAGCGACCTGCTCGAAGTCGGAATCATGCTCAAGGAAGTTGGGCTGCTGCGCGGCGACAAGCTCGCCATGAACATCATTCCATTGTTCGAGACCATCGACGACCTCAAGCGCGCCGCCTCGATCATGAGCAGGGCTTTCTCGCTTCCGTGCTACCGCGCCTGGCTCGCCGGGCGCGACGACTGGCAGGAGGTGATGCTCGGGTATTCGGACAGCAACAAGGACGGCGGCTATCTGACCGCGAACTGGGCGCTCTATCGCGCGGAACTGTCGCTGGTCGAAGCCTTCGCGGATCACGGCGTGAAGCTGCGCCTGTTCCACGGTCGCGGCGGCAGCGTCGGCCGCGGCGGAGGACCGAGCTACGACGCGATCCTGGCGCAACCCGCGGGCAGCGTCCGGGGTGGCCTGCGCATCACCGAGCAGGGTGAGATCATCGCCAGCAAGTATTCGGACCCGGACCTCGGCCACCGCAATCTCGAGACGCTGGTCGCCGCAACGCTGGAAGCGAGTCTCCTCGACGCCGAGAAGCTGGGCAATCGCGCGCGCGACTACTACGCCGCGATGGATGCGCTCTCGGCCTACGCGCTGGCGACGTATCGCGCGCTGGTGTACGAGACGCCGGGATTCGTCGACTACTTTCGCGCCTCGACGCCGATCGCCGAAATCGCAGAACTCAACATCGGCAGCCGGCCGTCATCGCGTACGGCCTCGACCCGCATCGAGGATCTGCGCGCGATTCCGTGGGTGTTCAGCTGGGCGCAGTGTCGCTTGATGCTGCCGGGCTGGTTCGGCTTCGGCATCGCGGTCGACGCCTGGCTCGCAGTCCAGCCGGACGGGCTCGCGCTGCTGCGCGAAATGCACGAACGCTGGCCGTTTTTCAGGGGCATGCTTTCGAACATGGCGATGGTGCTGGCCAAGACCGATCTCGCGGTCGCGTCGCGCTACGCGGAGCTGGTACCCGATGCGCGCCTGCGCGAGGCGATCTTCACGCGCATCGCGGCGGATCATCGGCGCACCGTCGAGCTCGTGCTGCAGATCACGGGCAAGGACATGCTGCTCTACGACAACCCGACGCTCGCGCGCAGCATCCGCGACCGCTTTCCCTACCTCGACCCGCTCAACCACCTTCAGGTCGAGTTGCTACGCCGGCACCGCGGCGGGCAGACCGACGAGCGCACCAAGCGCGCCATTCACCTGACGATTAACGGCGTTGCCGCGGGCTTGCGCAACAGCGGTTAGTGTGCCGTAACGCGAGCGCGCGGCACAACCAACCGGACGTCATTCCGGCCAAGCCCGCATGGCGGGAACGACGGCAAAATTAATCCGCCGTTCCATGTATCGGCTCCGGCGCCTCGTGCATCTTCGGCGCAGCGGCAGTCTGCGCCCGCGTACACGCGAACAGGATGCCGGCAACGATGAGATAGGACAGCGCGACCCACGGCGTCTGCGCGATGCCGATCGCCTCGCCGTGCATGAAGCCGAAGAAGGTGAGCACGGCGCCGGCCAATGCGAATCCTGCCGCCTTCAGGAATTCGCGGTCGATGACGTAGACGGCGATCGCGCCCAGCACCAGACCGCCAACGATCGCGCCGCCGCCCATTACCGATAGTCCCTGGTAGAGCACGCCAACCTGCGCGAGCTTGTCGATGCCGACCACCGCGGCGCTGGTACCGGCCGCGCCGAGCGAGCTGTCGATGAGCAGCTTGCCCCACGCGGCGAGATGCGGCGTGAGCGCAAGGATGACTGCGGGCGCATGGCTACGTGGCGACTCCTGGAACGCTTGCGCGCCGATGAGCATGCCGATGTAGAGCAGGATCGGCGAGATCGCGACGATTGGAATCAGCGACGATACCAGCGCGATGACGCCGAACCAGGAAAGTGCGATCACGGCAATTCCGGTGGCCGCGGAGTAGCCCAGCCGCCCACCCATCGCCTTCCAGCCCGGGTGACCGATGTACACCGCGTTGATGAACGGATTGCCCATCATGCAGCCGATGAGGCTGACCACGCCGTCGGCGGTCAGCACGCGCGTCGTCGGATAGCTGTCGCCGGCCGCGGCGGCGCTTTCGACGTTGTCCATCGCCTCGACCAGGTCGTAGATGCCGAAAGGAATGGCGGTGACCAGGATCACGCCCAGGAAGTCGAAACCCCCGAACACATGATTCACGGCGGGCAGCGGCACCGAGAATCCGAAAGTCGCGAGCGACTGCGTCACCTTGGCCATGCTCATGCCGCCGAAGCCCAGTCCCAGCGCGTTCGATCCCCAGGCGATGATCGTACCGGCCGCGATCGCCACCAGCCCCGCCGGTATGCCGCGGAAATAGCGCACGCCGCCGAACCAGCTCGCCAGGATGATGGCGAAGCAGACGACGCCGATCACGGGCGTCAAATACATTTCCTCTGCGGGGCGCATTGAAATGAACGCGATCGACACCCCCGCCAGCGTGCCGAGCAGTGCGGCGCGCGGCGTGATGCGGCGCACGTAGGGGGCGATGAATCCGCCGATCATCAGCACGAAGCTCTGGATGAATACCCAGGTCAGTCCCGCCTCCCAGCCCTTGACCGGGTCGCCGGTCTTGAGCGTGATCGGCAGCATGATCACGAACACGACGACGAACATGTGCGGCACGCTGATGCCCGACGGCAGCGCGCAGACATCGCTGCGGCCCGTGCGCTGGGCGAGCCGATAGGCGAGCCAGGCGTAGTAAATCGTCGACAAGGCCATCATCAATCCGGCGGCCGGGACGATGCGCCCGAACACCAGGTCGTCGGGCATTTTCAGAACGAAACGCAACAGGCCGGTCAGCACCAGCAGGTTGACCAGGATGTTGGTACCGAAACCAAAAAATGCGTTCCAGTCACCGGGCGTCCACCATGCGGGCTTGAATGCGGTCATCACGTCCTCCGATCAGGGCGAAGGCGGGTTCCAGCGGCAGGCTGCACAATGCCGAATCCCGACCGTCGATGCATTGCAAGAAGCAAACCAGTCGAAATGCGCGTTCAGCCGCGCATGCACTCCACGTCGATTCAATGCCTTGCGTTCATCGTGCAGGGAGACGACCCAAGTGCAGGCCCGTGCGCGACGAGAATTATGCGCCAAATCAGTGCGATCGCGCGGCAATGGTGCGAACGCCGGACGAAGTCAGGCGAATCGGGGTTGGAACAATACATGCTAGATAACAGCGTCTGCGCAAAGCAAAGGAGACGGCCATGTTGGATCGAACCGCGATGAAATTTTCGCACGTGAAGCCCGGCGACACTGAATTCAAAGGAGAAGGCCTCCGCGACTTCTTCCTGTATCGCGACCTCGGCGTTGCGCAGGCGACCGCGGGCAAGGTGCTTGCGCAGTTGGTAACGGCCAATCTTGCACCAGAGAAAGGCACCGGCTGGCACCACCATGGGGCGGAATTTCACATCGTGTACATGATCAAGGGCTGGGCGCGCTTCATGTACGAGGACAAGGAAACCCTGGTCGAGGCGGGCGATTGCGTGCACCAGCGCCCGGGCATCGTGCATTTCCTGTTCGACTACTCGCCCGACATGGAGTATCTCGAAATCGTGGGGCCTGCGGATTTCACCACGAACGATGTGGCGAAGGGGCCGGCGGAGGTCCCGGCGCCGACGCCCTGGAAATGATCGAAGCGCGCCGCGGCGTTCTCGGCCTGTGCTCCTCAGAACTCCATGTCGAGTTCGTCGATTTCCTCGTGCTCGCGCTTGGCCGCGGCGATCCACTCGATCATCTCCGGCATTTTCATGATCAGCTCGCCGTAGGCCGTGCATCGCTTGTCGACGGTCACATCGTAGGTAAGAAACCGCGTGACCACCGGCGCGTACATGGCGTCGGCCATCGAGCGCTTGCCGAACAGGTACGGCCCGCCGTAGGTCGCGAGGCATTCGCGCCAGATCGTGGTGATGCGCTCGATGTCACCCACCGCGCGCGCCCACACCTTGTGCCCCGGAAACTTGCGCTTGAGGTTCATCGGCAATGCCGAGCGCAAACTGCTGAAACCCGAATGCATCTCGCCGCACACCGCGCGGCAGTGCGCACGCGCCGCACGGTCGGTCGGCAGCAGCCCGCTCTTGGGCTTGACCTCGTGCAGGTATTCCGCGATTGCGAGCGTATCCCACACCTTGATCCCATCGTGGGTCAGGCACGGCACCAGGATCGACGGCGAGAGCAGCAGGATTTCCTTGCGGGCGTCGGCATCGTCGGGCGAGACGATCAGTTCCTTGAAATCCAGTCCGGCGAATTTCGCGAGCAACCAGCCGCGCAACGACCATGACGAGTAGTTCTTGCTGCTGATGGAAAGTGTCGCTTTGGCCATGGTTGCTCGCTCCGGGCTGGACGACGCACCGAATTGGTCCGTCGTCGCGCGTTTCACAGGGGGGTTCGGCTACTGTTGCAAGCGACGTGCCAATCGATTTAACGCGGGTCAACCGACGCCGCGGCAACCTCCACGGGCTCACTGAATGCATGCAATGACGCGAGAAGGCAGCATGATCTATCAATCGTATCAAGCGCACTCCGATGGCATGTGGGTGCTGCGCGCGCTCGCCACCGCGGCGATTCCCGTGCTCGATCGCACCCGTCCGACGCTTTCCGGTGATCGGGCGCTGCGCAAGATCGCGGCGGCCTGCGAAGTGTTCCTTCTTGCCGCACTCACCCATCGCCGCCCGCCGTTTCGCATCGGCAGCGCCAAGGTGGGGGAAGCCGACGTGCCGGTGCACGAGGAGGTCGTCCATACGACGCCCTTCGCGACGTTGCTGCGATTCAGGAAGGACGTGCCGGAACCGGGGCCACGCGTGCTGATCGTGGCGCCGATGTCGGGCCACTTCGCCACGCTCCTGCGCGACACCGTCCAGACGATGCTCGCCGACCACGACGTCTACATCACCGACTGGCACAACGCGCGCGACGTGCCGCTGGCCGCGGGCCGCTTCGGTCTCGACGAATACGTGGAACACATCATCGACTTCCTCGGTGTCATGGGGCCCGGTTCCAACGTGATGGCGATCTGCCAGCCGTGTGTCGCGGCGCTCGCAGCCGTGGCGATCATGTCGGAAGACGAACACCCCGCGACGCCGGCGAGCATGATCCTGATGGCGGGCCCGATCGATTGCCGCATCGCGCCGACGATGGTCAACAAGCTCGCCACCGACAAGCCGATCGAGTGGTTCGAGAAGAAGCTCATCGCGACCGTTCCAATGCGCTATGGCGGCGCGATGCGCAAGGTGTATCCGGGGTTCCTGCAACTGTCCGCGTTCCTGAACATGAATCTCGAACGCCATATCGCTTCGTTTCGCGGGCTGTTCGAGGACCTGGTGAACAACGAGACGGAAAAAGCCGAGGCGACCCGCAGCTTCTACAAGGAATATTTCGCCGTCGCCGATCTGCCCGCCGAGTTCTATCTCGAAACGGTCAAGCGCGTGTTCCAGGACTACGCGTTGGCGAAGGGCGAACTCACCTGGCGCGACCGCAAGGTGAATCCCGCGGCCATTCGTCGTACCGCGCTGCTGACCATCGAGGGCGAGCGCGACGACATCTGCTCGCTCGGGCAGACGCTCGCGGCGCACGACCTGTGCGCCGGACTGCGCCAGTACATGAAGACCCACTACATCCAGTCGGGTGCCGGACACTACGGCGTGTTCAGCGGGCGGCGCTGGAGCGGCAGCATCTATCCTGTGGTGCGCGACGTAATCCACGTCTCGCGCTGAACCGGCATGCCCCGCGGCCGCTTGACTGCGGCACAATGCCGTCTATAATCCGGGTACCGCATAGACATACGGTACTCCCTTGCCGCCACGCCAGCGCCGTCCGTACGCGCACCTGAATGCACCGCACGATCCGATCGTTCCGACGCGGTTGACGGCGCGGCAGCGCCAGATTCTCGACTGGATCCGCAGCTTCGTCGACAGCGCAGGCATGCCGCCGACGCGAGCGGAGATTGCCGCGGGCCTCGGCTTTTCGACGCCAAGTTCGGCCGAGGATCATCTGCAGGCGCTGGCAAAAAAAGGCGCCATCGAGATCGTGCCGGGAGCGGCGCGCGGGCTGCGACTCAAGGAACTGCCAGGAGTGCCGGTACAGGGCACGCTCCCTCTGGTCGGGCGGGTGGCGGCCGGCAGCCCGATACTCGCTGCGCAGCACATCGAGGCGCACTATCGCATCGATCCGGCGCTGTTCGCGCCGCGCGCCGATTTCCTGCTCCGCGTGCGCGGCGCCAGCATGTCGGACGTTGGCATCATGGATGGCGACCTGTTGGCCGTGCACAAGATTGCAGACGCGCGGCAAGGGCAGATCGTCGTCGCCCGTGTCGACGACGAGGTCACGGTCAAGCGTTTCCGGCGGCGGGCGCACGAGATCACGCTGCTGCCCGAAAATGCCGCGTTTGCTCCGATCGTCGTCGATACGCGGGTGACGCCGTTCGCCATCGAAGGGCTCGCCGTTGGCCTCGTGCGCAACGGCAAGCAGTGGTGACATCGCAACCAGGAGAAACCTCGACATGGTCCAAGCCATTCCTGCCGGCTACACCGGCGTCACTGCGTACTTGATCATTCGCAACGCAAGCCGCGCGCTCGAGTTCTACCAGAAGGCGTTTGGCGCGACCGAAGTGCTGCGCCTGCCGGGGCCGGACGGTAAGATCGGCCATGCGGAAATACGCATTGGCGACGGCCACGTCATGCTTGCCGACGAGAACGTGGACATGGGCTATCGCAGCCCGGAGGCGCTGGGAGGCTCGCCGGTCAGCCTGATGTTCTACGTTGACGACGTCGATGCGCGCGTTGCACAGGCGCTTGCTGCGGGCGCCACGATCAAATATCCCGTCAAGGATCAGTTCTACGGCGATCGCAGCGGAAGCGTCACCGATCCGTTCGGCTACATCTGGACGATCGCGACGCACACCGAAGACGTCGCGCCCGAGGAAATGGAGCGGCGCGTGGCGGCGATGACGGCGAGCAGCGGATGACCGCGGGGCGGCGCGTTTCGCCGCGAGCAATCGTGCGCGGACTGCGGGAAGCGGCGGACGAGAAGTTGCTGACGCTCTACGGCAAGCGGGGCTCGGGCTCGGCCGCGGCGGAAGCCGCGCTCATCGTTGCGGACGTGCCCTTTCGCATCGTCGAGACCGCATCGTGGGAACGCAACGACGCCTTCGAGGAACTGCTGCGGATCAACCCGCTGGGGCAGATCCCGACCTTGCGGCTGGCCGACGGCAGCGTGCTGTCCGAGAGCGCGGCAATTCTCATCCACCTCGGCCTGACCCATCCGGACAGCGGACTGCTGCCACGCGATGCGTCGGCCCGCGCTCAGGCAGTGCGCGGCTTGGTTTTTATCGCCGCGAATTGCTATGCGACGATCAGCGTGATCGATTTTCCGGAGCGCTGGTGCGCCGACGCCGACAGCGATGACGCGACCAAGGATCGGATCCGTTCCGGCGCGCGAGCACGCCTGCATCGCCATTGGGAAATCTTCGCCGACCTGTTCCCGGCACGGCCTTGGCTCGGTGGCCGTGAATTGGGCGCGCTCGATCTGCATGCGGCCGTCGTGTCCAGGTGGTCCGGCGCACGCAAGCACTTGCAGCAAAAGCGACCGACGCTCTTTGCCACGCTGCAACGCATCGACGCACATCCGAAAGTCGCTGCGGTGTTCGCGAATCATTGGCCGGCTAGGCCGTAGGCCGTAGGCAGCGTCGTCATTCCCGCCCCCGATTACTTCATTCGAGGGCAGGCTCCACCGGGAATACGTTGGCCTTGAAGACAAATGGATTCCGGCTCGCACCCGCAGTGAGGGCGCGGCCGGAATGACGGCCATCGCCCCCGCGCCCACTCTGCCGGTCGTCTATAATGCGCAGGTCGCTTGCCGTGCCATTCGTGCACGCGCGAGCCGTCGAACAAAACGCGATGCGCATACTGCTCAGCAATGACGATGGTTACTTCGCCCCCGGGCTGGAACGACTTGCCGCTACGCTCGCGCAGCACGCCGAGATTACCGTTGTCGCGCCAGAGCGCGATCGCAGCGGAGCGTCGAATTCGTTGACCCTGGACCGGCCGCTCACGGTTCGGCGCGCGCCCAACGGCTTCCTGTTCGTCAACGGTACGCCGACCGACTGCGTGCATCTGGCAGTGACAGGATTGCTCGAATCCCTGCCGGACATGGTCATCTCGGGCATCAATCTCGGCGCCAACATGGGCGACGACACGATCTACTCCGGCACCGTCGCTGCCGCGACTGAAGGGTACCTCCTGGGCATTCCGTCGATCGCCGTGTCGCTGGCCAGCAAGGTCGGCCGTCACTTCGAGACCGCGGCCAACGTTGTCGTCGAATTGCTGCAGCGGCAGCGCGAGCAGCCGTCCGAAGCGTGGTTGCTGAACGTGAACGTGCCAGATGTCCCCGAGCGAGAACTCAAGGGCCGCGCCGTCACGCGACTGGGCAAGCGGCACAAGGCCGAACCGGTTATCAAGACGCAGACGCCGCGGGGCGAGACGTGTTACTGGGTGGGCGCCGCCGGCGCGGCGGCCGATGCCGGCGACGGCACCGACTTTTACGCGGTGGAGCGCGGCTGCGTGTCGGTGACGCCATTGCAAATGGACCTGACGCATCATGCCGAAATGGCGCGAGTGAGCGAGTGGCTGGCGCTTCGCACGCGCGGGGCAGCGGCATGATTGCCGGCGTCGAGA
The DNA here is from genome assembly GCA_963726915.1 of uncultured beta proteobacterium. GTDB lineage: Bacteria > Pseudomonadota > Gammaproteobacteria > Burkholderiales > Casimicrobiaceae > PALSA-1003. The sequence goes on along the minus strand of CAVSEA010000011.1, from coordinate 46,338 downwards.
AATTCGACGGCATCGGCATGACCTCGGCGCGTACGCGCGCGCGCATGGTCGAGCGCCTGCGCGAGCAGGGCATCGTCGACGAGGGCGTGCTGTCGGCGATGGGCGCCGTCCCCCGCCATATTTTCGTCGAAGAGGCGCTGGCGATCCGCGCCTACGAGGATTCGCCGCTGCCGATCGGGGCGGGACAGACGATTTCGCAGCCGTACGTCGTCGCGCGCATGACCGAACTCCTGCGCGCCGGGGGAACGCGCCGGCGCGTGCTCGAAGTCGGCACCGGCTGCGGTTACCAGACCGCCATTCTGGCGATGTTGTCCGAAGAGGTTTACACCGTTGAGCGCATTGGTGCGCTAGTCGCCAAGGCGCGGCGCAATCTGCGCGCGCTCAAGTTCGGCAACATCCGCATCAAGCATGGCGACGGCTCGACCGGGCTTGGCGAGGAACTCACCGTCGACGGCATCATCGTCACCGCCGCCGCGCGCGAGATCCCGACGGCGCTGTTCGCGTATCTGAACGTCGGCGGGCGCCTGGTGCTGCCGCTGGCGAGCCGGAGCGGCGACGACCGCGGGGTGCAGTTCTTGACCGTCATCGACAAGTCGGCCGACGGCGTTCATGAACAGATCTACGACGCGGTACGTTTCGTACCGCTGCTGCCGGGACTCGCATGAGCGCGAAGGGCCGCCCCGAGCGCGAATACCGGAGCGCGCAGCGCGAAGGTACGCCAAAGAGCGCGGGCATTCGTCTCGCCACCGTTACGCTCGTCGCGTCGGTCTTGCTGACGTCGTGCATGACGCGCCCGCCGGCGCCGGTGACCGAACGCACGCCGCTTTCGCCGTCGGTGGCACCACCCCCGCCGCCGATGGCTGCCGCGCCTGCCCGGCTGGAAGTGCCGCCTCCGACCTATACGGTCAAGCGCGGGGACACACTGGCGCAGATCGCCCTCGACAACGGGCTCGACTATCGCGATCTCGCGGCTTGGAACAGCCTCGAAAACCCGAACGTGATTCGCGTCGGGCAGGTGCTCGTGCTCGCTGCGCCAGGGTCGTCCGCCAGTACCGCCGGTGGGGCGGTGACGACGCCGCTGGTAAGCGCTCCGCCGGTCGCGCCGAGGAACGCGGAAGCCGCCAGCGCGCAGCCCGCACCCGTACTGCCGTCGGGTCGCGCCAACACGTCGACGCTCAAGGCGGAGCCGAAGGCGCTCAAGCTGCCGTATTCGGACCATGCGCTCGCGCAATTGCAGGCGATGCCTGCAACGCCCTCAACATCGACGCCCGCGCCGGCACCGACGGTCGCAGCGGTCTCGCCCGCGCCAGCCGCGGCCGCGCCGACCACGCCACCTGCCGCGTTGCCACCGCGTCCGGAGGCTGCCCGCGTTCCCGAAATCGACGACGACAAGATCGAGTGGGTGTGGCCCGCCACCGGCAAGGTCATCGCGGGGTTCTCCGACACGGCAAACCTCAAGGGCATCGACATCGCCGGCAAGTCCGGACAGCCCGTGGTCGCCAGCGCGGCCGGACGCGTCGTCTACGCGGGCACGGGGCTGCGCGGTTACGGCAAGCTGATCATCGTCAAGCACAACAACACGTTTCTGTCGGCCTACGCGCACAACCGCGACATCCTGGTCAAAGAGGGCCAACAGGTGACCAAGGGGCAGAAGATCAGCGAAATGGGCGACACCGACGCCGATCAGGTCAAGCTGCACTTCGAAATTCGCCGACTCGGCAAGCCCGTCGACCCCGCCAAGTTTCTTCCGCCCGCATGACCGCTGGTCCCGTGCCCGACGACGAGGGCCTGCCGGCGGCCACGGAACCCGACACGCGTACGCAAGAGCTGCCGCTCGACATGCCGGTCGTCGGCGTCGGCTCCGACTTCCTCAACGACATCACCCAGATCTACCTAAATGAAATCGGGCAGAGCCCGCTGCTCTCGGCCGACGAGGAATTGAGCTACGCGCGGGCGACGCGCGACGGCGACTTCGACGCGCGGCAGAAAATGATCGAGCACAATCTGCGGCTCGTGGTCAGCATCGCCAAGCACTACCTGAATCGCGGACTCACGCTCGCCGACCTCATCGAGGAAGGCAACCTGGGCCTCATCCACGCGCTGGAGAAATTCGACCCCGAGCGCGGATTTCGTTTCACGACCTACGCTACGTGGTGGATTCGCCAGTCGGTCGAGCGCGCGATCATGAACCAGTCGCGCACGGTCCGTCTGCCGGCGCACGTGGTGAAGGAGCTTAATGTCGTGTTGCGCGCGCTCCGACACCTCGAAACGCACGGCTTGCCGGGCGAGAACCGCGACCCCACGCTCGAGGACGTCGCGCATCTGCTCGGCAAGCCGCTCGAGCAGGTGCGCAAGGTGCTCGGCTACAACGAGCACATCACGTCCATCGACGCGCCCTTCGATGGCGAGGCCGGGATGTCAGTCGGTGATCAGCTTGCCGACGACGATGCGCCGAGCCCGGAGCTGGTGTTGCACAACAGCGAGATCGAAGGCTGGATCAAGCAATGGCTCGACGAGTTGTCGGAGCGGCAGCGCGGGGTGATCGAGCGCCGCTACGGTCTGGCCGGACACGACGTCGCGACGCTGCAGCAACTCGCGCGCACGCTCGGCGTCACGCGCGAACGCGTGCGCCAGATCCAGTCTGAAGCACTGGAGAAGCTGCGCGCGCGATTGCGGCGGCGCGGGCTGTCGCGAGATGTGCTGTTGTAGGTCGCGCAACAGCGGTCAGAATCGCATCTGTTCTGACGAAACGCTCTAACGCACCACCACCACCGTATTCGATGTTGCTTCCGCCGCGTCGGGCGAGTTGAGAACCGACGCGACACATAGATACTGCCCAGGCAGGGGCTTTTCTTTCGCCCCGGCCTTCTTCAGAACGTCGACGTTCGGCGGCTGCGTGAGATCGAAACTGACACGGAAGGTGCCCGCCGCGTCGGTCTTCGCAAGCGCAACGCGCAAGCGGTGCGCAGGATCCGTCAAGTCGACGCGAATCCTCTGGTCCGGTACGTTGGGAATGATGTGTCCGATGAAACCCATCATGTCGTCATTGGCTTGATCACGAAACTGCTCCATCCTTAGCGCGACACGGCGCTTCGGCGTAACGCGCGCCGTAATGCCGCCAATCGGGCTGATGCGCGTCGGCGGCACTCCGCCGCTCAGCGGAATCTGGTAGTCGTAGGCGACGCCACCTCGAACGCGAATGTCGGCGCGGCGCGCCACTTGACGTTCTTTGCTGACGTACACCATGTAGTCGAATGTAGGAATGACGGCCAGGTCGAACGTCTTTTCCGCGAGTCCGTCGAGCCAGACCCACTGATGCGGAAACTGCACGCGATAGCCGCGAGGAACGCCAGCCAGAGAGATGAAGACCTGGCGACGGTCCTTCTTCGGATTGCGAATTGCGACGGGCAGCAAGACAGCCTCGGGTACGCTGCTCGCCGGCGCCTCGAAATCGGACACGTTCTCCTGCGCGAAATTGTTGCCGCCGGTGATTTCACCAAGCTGTTGCTCTGCATAGAGTTTGAGACACGTGTGCTTCCCGAGTGCTGGAACCCAATTCACGAACGTATCCGTGAATGATCCAGCGCTGATATTCGGAATGACCTTGGTCATCAACGGCGTCCAATTGCCGTTATCGCCGACGCCCGGCGGATCGACTGCGTAGTACGTCACGCGAACGTTGGTTGCGCCTGCGGCGCCATCGCAGTGAACACGCCCGAAGATATGGTTGATTTCGTGCGGGCGCGGCTTGTCGCCATTGCCTTGCGGCCGGCCTTGAGAGTCGTTGGGCTGATCGAACGAACCGAACGGCATGCGATCGACCCAAATGTCCGGCGTCTGATAATTGTCGTCCCACGGATCGACGCGCAGATCGAATGCGCCGGCCGGATCGTCGCTTATCGCCTGCGCCCACGCAACCCGAACGCTGCACACACGCGGTGATGCAGCGACGTTGTCGTCGAGCACCGTGATCGTCAGTGCGCGTGCCGGATCGCTCGCGATCCCGCCGCTCGCAAGCACCTGATCGTCGTGCAGCAACGTCACGTACCGCCACTGCTGGTTGTTGTTATTGACGTCGCTGAGAATCTTGTAAACGACGACTCCGCCGTCGCGCGCCGAGCCGCCCAGTGGTATGTTCGAATCGAACACCTGCGCACTGCCGCCCGGCGGACGCTGCCGCACTTCTACATAGTAGTAAAGGCCGTTCGAAACGCGGATGCGCAGCATGTGATAGCGCCCGCCCGCTGCATTTTGCGCAAGTCCGTGCGCAACCAATTGGTAGTCCTGCTGGAACGAATTGCGATCCCACTGCAAATCCAGGATGTTCGTGCCGTCGCACCAGCCGAGCTTGTCGTGGTGATATGCGCAGAACCCTGGATGCTTATCGTGATTGCCCATGATCTCGAAGTCTTGCGCGCTCGCAGCGCTCGGATCGACGAGATCGGATGAATAGACATCTTCACCAAGCGTCGCCGTCTCGTCGTCGGATTGCGAAAACGAGGGTGCCGCAGAGATGTTGTGACCAGTTTCGTGCGCGAAGCGGCCCCAGTCTGCCGATTCCTGGATCTCGATGAAGTCGATTTCGTTTGCGGTCGAGATGTCGATATGTGTCGAACCGTTGTCGTACGAAAAATGCTGCGTCGACAGGTTGCCCCAGGCGCGGATGAATTTTCCGTTCAGGAAAATCACGCACGCCAGCATGCCGTAGTTATCGAGATTGAAGCCGGCGTCGACGCAGGCTTGTGCGCATTCGGCGGCGAGACGATTGATTTGCGTGCCGTCGATGTTGTCGCCGGCGCTGTTGAGATAATCGGACATATTGCCCGTTATCGTCTTCCAGTTCGGCGTGACGTCGACGTTGACGTTCAGTCGCGTGTAACTTTGCTGGTCGTAGAACGTGTGGACGTTGTTCCAGGCGTTCACGACCGCGGTGCGCGCACCCGCCGGATCGGCCGGCACTTTATCGCCCGGATTGACCAGCGCGACCGCGACGCGAAGCGTTCCGGTCGACGGTTGATCGCCCGCCTGGCCTTGGCCATGGCCTTCAAAGTCAATCGGCGGTCCGTCGTTGCCGTCGCCCGCTTGTGGATAGGGAAGTAGCGTAAACCAATATGGCCCGCTTACGGTGTTGGGGCCAACCGTCAATTCGATCGGACCCGTCACGACGTCGTGCGGCGCAATCACGCGCAGCTGCGTATCAGTCGCACTGATGACGCTCGCTGCCTTGCCGGCAATGGTGACGGCGTTGTCCTCGCGCTTTTCGGCGAAGTTGTATCCGTCGATCTCGATCAGGGTGCCGCCGTACCCGGCGGCCGGAGTGAAGCTCGTAATACCCGGCCCGATCAGGAGCGGAATACGGACCCTGAGCCATTCGTACAGCTTGGAAGGCTCGTCGGCGAGTTTGACGATCTCGTCGCGCAGAGCATTGGGATTGATTTTTTCTCCGGCCATGGTGCACCTCGCTGTTTGGGGGCTCCAACCTGAGACGCTGGCCATACGAGAGTAGTACTGTACAAGTCGACGGTCAAGTCGAATCCGGGAGCGCTTGCTTCACGGGTACTTGGCGGAGGGACGCGGTCGCACGCAGCAGTTCGACGGATGGGAATTGCATTCCGCATGGCCGCGCCGATTGTTCGGCGGAGACCTGGGCAAAGCCTGTCAGCGCGGCGCGGTGCCCAGCGTTCGCGCGCGGCAATGAGTCAACGCGATCGGGCTTAGCTATTTCCTATTTCTGCTTCGCCAGCGTCAAATTCGCCCCCTCGCGCCTGATGTCGACACGATTGAGGAAGCTCATGCCAAGCAGGGCTTTGGACAGACCATTACCCTCCACAACGACTGCGTCGACGTCTTGCTCGGCGATGTTGCCAACACGTACGGTGTCGAGCTTGAGACGATAAGCTTGTACTTTGCCGTTGGCCGTCTCCATCACGAGCTTCTGGCCTTTAAGGTAATCGAGCCCGAGGCGGCTCGCCTCGCTGGAAGGAAGCGTGATGAACGTCGCGCCGGTATCCACGACAAATCGCATCGGCATTCCGTTCACTTGTCCATCGGTGGCAAGATTCCCCGATTCGTCCCTGGGCACCGTCGCGTAGTTGGCCGTGGTCTCGTTGTTGGCCGCGCCGGAGCCCGCCTTCCCTCGCGCAGAACCCAGTGCAAGCGCCACGCGTCGGCCCTCGATATTGAACGTTGCGCCGTCGCGCTCCACCGACAGCAGGATGATGTCTTCGCGAGTCTTCTGTCCAACGGAGAGGGTGCGCAGGGCACCGCCTTCGATTTGCACGACTGCCTTGTTCGGGAACAGGCCGACGACGTTGACGTCCAGCGCGGTTGCGCCGGTCGACACCAGCAGTCCGAAGACTATCGAAACAATGCGGCAGCGACGATTCATTGTTGACATGTGGAGTTGATCGAATGAGTGATTTTTTTCGGGTCGCCCAGTGAGGACGACGTTTGTATCGTGCCGCGCAACCGGAATTCGAGCCTGACAGGCATAGCTATGCACATGTCATGCCAGTGCAAGAATTCCTCTCAAAACAGGGCCATGCTCTCTCTTGCCGATGCGTGGAACGTCAGCCTCGTGACAACGCACGGCACTCGAACATTGTTGGCCACAATGCGTGATAGCCACCTTGCGCGCGAAGGGTTGCCCTTCGCGCGTATGCCGCTCTGTTTGCTGTTACGGCAAATCAGCGCTGCGCAGCGCCTAAGGCTCGCGCGCGTGGAAGTGCGTCGACGCTTGCGCGCAGCTGCGCGAGCAGCGCGCTGCGTTGTTCGCCGCGGGGACCGTAGCGCAATTGCGCGTAACTGCCGCCGATTGCGCGCAGCAAGACGCCCCAGCGCGGCCAGCGCGCGGCGGCGCGCTCGGCAAAATCGAGCGGCCCTTCGTCGGGACGCCGCGAGAGGCCGGCGCGCGCCAGGCGCCGGCATGCGCGACCCCACAATGCGACTTCGGGTGCGCCCTCGGCGCGGCGTATGCGCGCGATACCCAGTACCGCCAGGCACCATGCGCAGGCCATGCCGGCGATGACCGCGACCAGTTGCACCGGGTGCGGGTCGTCGAGGCCGAACTCGCGCAGGATATCGCGCTGCCGCTCGAGATTGAAACCGACGACGCCACGCTGCCACTGGTAGTTGACGGAGTCCCACTGCAGACGCAGGCTCTTGAGCCAGGTCATTTCCAATCGGGCGAGATAAGGCACCGGCTCGCCGACAGGCATCGCGGCGCCAAGCCCCAGTTCGATGCGTGAAGGCGATACTGCCGCGGTCGGGTCGAAGCGTTGCCAGCGTCCGTCGATGATCGCCTCGGTCCACGCGTGCGCATCGGATTGACGCACGATCATGTAATCGCCGTCCGGCGCCATCTCGCCGCCCTGGTAGCCGGTGACTACCCGCGCCGGGATGCCCGCGGCACGCAGCAGCACCACGAACGCGCCGGCGTAGTGCTCGCAGAAACCGCGCCGCGTTTCGAACAGGAACGCGTCCACCGGGTTCGGATCGCCTTCGAGCAGCGGGGGCGTCAGCGTGTACACGTACGGCTCGTCGTGGAATCGTCGCAGCAGCGCGGCGATATAGGCCTGGTCGGAATCGACGCTTGCACGCAACTCACGCGCGAAGTTTGCAGTGCGTGGATTGTTGCGCGGCAGCAGCAGATTGTCGGCCGCGTCACCCACACCCGGAGTCACCTTGCCAAGCAACACGGAGCGCTGCACATAGCGCACGGTTTGCGTCACCGTGGTGCGGGCAAGCAGCTGCTGGTCGTGCGTCAGGAACGCGATGTCGCTGGCGTTGCCCTCGGTGAGCACGGCGTCGCTCGGCGGCCGCGGCAGGCCGGCAGGATGCTCGAGGGCGAACAGCCAGAGCTTGCCGTGCGGCTCGAGCGTGACCGTGTATTCGATCGTCGGTCCCTCCCGCTGCGCGAAGCGGCCGCCTTGCAGCCGGTACGAGGCGCTCCACTCGCGGCCGTTGAAGCGTGCGAACACGGGTCCACGCCAGTAGCGGTCGCGCCCGGCGGGTGGCCGTCCATTGAAGTCGACCCTGAACGCGACCGCATCGGAACGCGACAACTGGCTGATAGCACCGGGCGACATGCGATCCGACAGGCCGGTACGCGCGCCGGCGTCGGCGGGGGAACCCCACAGCGGGCCCGCCAGACGCGGAAACAGCACGAACAGAAAGATCGCCAGCGGGATGCCCTGCAGCATCAGACGGCCCGGTAGCGCGAGTTGGCGCCACCAGTGGCCGTGCGGGCCCGACCGCGCCTGCAAGGCGGCGAGCGAGCCGCCCAGCGCAAACAGCGCCGGCAGCGCGACGAATGCGGCCAGGATGGACTGCGTGTAGAAAAACTGCGTGATCGCGAGGAACAGCGCCAGGCAGATCAGCAGCGTCCCGTCCCGCGTCGTGCGCGCTTCGAGGAACTTGATCCCCACCAGCACAAAGAGAAATTGCACGCAGGGATCGCGCGCAAGAAAATAGCCCAGTTGCGCGCGAATGGCGACAGCGGCTGCGAGTGCGAGCATTGGCAGCGCCCACCGCCGCCAGGTGCCGGCACCACCGCGAAGCATGGGCAGCAGGCGCACGACGACGAGCCCCGTGCCCGCAACGGCCACCCAGACCAGCACTTCCTCCAACAACGGAATCTGCGCAGACAGCAGCAAGGCCGCCAGCCACGCGGTTTGCACGCCGGTCAACGGTGGTGACGCGATCTTGGTCTTCTTTCTCATCGCTCGTTTGCGCCGGCCGAGGTTTTATCCGACGGGAACTGCGCGAGGGCGGTCAGCGCGGTGCGCCGGTGTCCCGCACCCTGGCCCTGCGCCAGGTCGGTGCCGGGTAGCCGCAGCGCGAAGGCGCGGGCCTCGCGCTCGGCGGCGAGAATCCACGCCGTGAAACGCGACAGACGCGTCTCGACGTCGAGGCCGGCCGGCAGTTCGGCCCAGTTGAGTTCGATCGCGCCGCTGCCGCCGGCGCCTTCGAATTGCTTGGTGTACCAGCCTGCGCCGCGGGCGACGGCTTTCCAGGCGATACGGTGCGGCGGATCACCGCGCTGATAGTCGCGCAGGCCGGTCAATTCGGCTTCGGCGGCGCGCTCCGACCGTAGCGCGTCGGATCCATGCAGGCCCGGCGGCAGCGGCGGAGGTGACGCTTCAGGTGCAGGATAGACGCTGGCCGTCAGTGGGAAGTGGACGTAGGCCCATCCGCGCCAGAGGCCGAGCGGAAAGTCGGTGGAGACCGTGACCCGGCCCAGCGGAAGGCGTCCGCGACGCCGGGCCGCGACGTTCAGCTGCAGCGGCCGGGTGGCGCCGGCTGGCAGGTCGAGGTGCACCGGCGGGCCGTCGCGCGGCGTCAACGTGATTGCGGAGCGGTCGCGGCCTCCACTCATGATCGACAGCGTGAATTCCATGTCGCCGCCGGCAAAGGCTTCGCCGGCGACCATGGGCGACACGGCAATGCCGGCCAGGTTGCGGAAGGTCGCCAGCAGTGCCGCCGCGACCATGCCGCCGGCGATGAAGGTCAGTGCATAGCCGAGCGACAGCGCGTAGTTCATCGACGTCAGCAGCATGATTGTCAGCGTCGCGATCAGCGCCAGGCCGCGTCGCGTCGGCAGGATGTAGATGCGGCTGTGGCGAAGGACGACCGCGTCGAAGTCGCCCGGCGTCAGGCGCCACAACCGCTGGCGCCAACGTGAGAGCCACGGTCCAGGCAGTACGGCGGAAGCGTGGGCCGGATGCATGCGGCCGATAGAGCGAACTACGGGAGTGGAACCGCGCGCAGCAGCGAGTGCGCCTGTGCGCCACCGGCGCGTGCGCTGCCGGCGAGGCGATGACCGGCCACCGCCGGAAACACCGCCTGCACGTCCTCGGGCAGGACCATCGGTCGTCCGGCCAGCAGCGCCCAGGCGCGGCTCGCCGCCATCAGCAGCAGCCCGGCACGCGGCGAGAGGCCGCGCTGCATGCGCGGCGCACCACCGACCGAGCCGCGCGATGCAGCCAGCAGCGCCTGCACATAGTCGAGCAGTGCAGGTGCGACATGCACATCGGCGGCTTCGCGCTGCCACGCGCGGAGCGTCGCTGCGTCGGCGCAGGGGTTGAGTTCCGGAATTTGCGCGCGGCGATCGCCGGAGGTCAGCAACTCACGCTCGGCAGCGGGATCGGGATAACCGAGTTCGATCGACATCAGGAAGCGGTCGAGCTGCGATTCGGGCAAGGGATACGCGCCAATCTGCTCTGTCGGATTCTGCGTGGCGATCACGAAGAACGGGTCCGGCAGCGGCCGTGTCACGCCATCGATCGACACTTGGCGCTCTTCCATCGCTTCGAGCAACGCACTCTGCGTCTTGGGCGGCGCCCGATTGATTTCGTCGGCCAGCACGACCGAGTGGAAGATCGGTCCCGCGTGGAAGTTGAACGATTGCGTCGCCGGATCGAAGATCGATACGCCGAGCACATCGGCGGGCAGCAGGTCGCTGGTGAACTGGACGCGCGAGTAATGCAGCCCGAGCGCGCTGGCGAGTGCCTGCGCCAGCGTCGACTTGCCGACGCCTGGAATGTCTTCGATCAAAAGGTGGCCGCGCGCGAGCAGGCACGTCAGCGCCAGCTTGAGCGCGGTGTCCTTGCCGACAACGATCCGGCCCAGTTCGGTGAGCACGGTCGCCAGACGGTCGGTGACGGGAACGGCGTGGGTTTCTGCGGGGCGAAGGGTCATCCGATAAGTCAGAGCAAGAAAGGTGCCACTATAGAACGCTCCGGGTCTATAGTCACGACCGCTGGCGCCGCGCTACACTCCGCTCGACTGTCCCGGGCGGGGGCGTGCGCCGGGCGCGCACCGGCCCGGGCCCGGAAGGCCCACGTGCTAACCGCGTACATCACGCATCCGACCTGCCGTCAGCACGACATGGGGGCGCACCATCCGGAGTGCCCGCAGCGGCTCGACGCCATTTCCGATCGGTTCATCAGCGATGGCCTGGACGGCTTCGTCGCGCATCACCAGGCACCGAGCGCAACGCGCGAGCAACTCGCGCGCGTTCATACGGCGCACTACCTCGACGAAATCGAAGCCGCGAGCCCGACGTCGGGCATTCACTATGTCGATCCGGACACCGCGCTCAATCCGTATTCGTTGACCGCGGCGCGGCATGCAGCCGGCGCGGCGGTGCTCGCGACCGACCTCGTCATGAGCGGGCAATGCGCCTCGGCGTTCTGCGCCGTGCGTCCCCCGGGCCACCACGCCATGCGCGATCGCGCGATGGGCTTCTGCCTTTTCAACAACGTCGCCGTCGGCGTCGCACATGCGCTCGAGGTTCATGGTCTGTCCCGCGTAGCCGTCGTCGACTTCGACGTGCATCACGGCAACGGCACCGAGGACATCTTCGCGGGAGAGCCGCGCGTGATCATGACGGGCACCTTCCAGTACCCGTTATATCCGTACTCGGGCGTCGAGCCGCTCGGTCCGAACATGCACAACGTGCCGCTGTCGCCGGGCAGCGGGAGCGACGCCTTTCGCCAGGCGATGACCGAGCGCTGCCTGCCCGTGCTCGAAGCGCACCGGCCCGAACTCATATTCATCTCGGCGGGCTTCGACGCGCACCGCGAGGACCCGCTCGCCAATCTCAAGCTGACCGACGACGACTACGCCTGGGTCACCGTGCAGATCGCGGCGGTCGCGGCGCGTCATGCGCAGGGGCGCATCGTGTCGACGCTCGAGGGCGGCTATGCGCTGCCTGCGCTCGGCCGCAGCGCGGCGGCGCACGTGCGTGCGCTAATCGCCTAGTTGCGGCGATGGAACGTCGCCGGTTCCTGACTGCTTGCGCCGCGATCGCCGGCGCCACGCAGGTCGGCTCGTCCAGCGAGTCCTGGGCGGCAACCGCGCCGCGACTCTACACGCGCACGCTGCTGGTTGACGTGCATGGCGAACCGATCAAGAGCGCGAGGCTCGCGGCGCGGACCAACTACGTGTTCAACTATCCGTTCGGAGGCACGCCGTGCTTCCTGCTCGACCTCGGCCGGGCGGTGACGCCGAAGGAAGACTTGCTGCGCGCCGATGGCGCGGCGTACGCGTGGACCGGCGGCGTCGGACGCGCGCGTTCGATCGTCGCCTACTCGGCAATCTGCGCGCACAAGCTGGCGTACCCGACGCGCGAAGTCAGTTTCATCCGCTTCCAGCCCGATCGCTCGCCGACCTCGGACGGCGATACGATTCACTGCTGTGCGGATCACAGCGTCTACGACCCTTCGGCCGGCGCGCGCGTCGTGAGCGGGCCCGCGCCACAACCGCTGGCGGCGATATTGCTCGACTACGATGCGGAGCGCGACGAACTCGTTGCACTCGGCACGGTGGGTGCCGAGCAGTTCGACGCCTTCTTCAGCAAGTACGATTTCAAGCTGGCGCTCGAGTACGGACAAGGACGCGCCAAGGCGCCGATCGGCGCGACGACGATCGTACGCGAGCTGGCGCAGTACTGCCGGCAGACCATCCGCTGCTAAGGCATGCGCACGTAGCCTGGCTGCAGCTCGACGCGAGCGAGCCACGCGCCGATTGCGGGGAAGCGCGCCAGGTCGAAGCCGCCGTCGGGCGCAACGTGCGTGTACGCGTAGAGCGCGATGTCGGCGATGGTGTAGTGCCCTCCGACGAAAAACGGCTCGTGCGCGAGATGTGCGTCCATGACGCCCAACGCGCGGTAGCCGCCGTCCATGCGCGAATCGGCGAGCGTGCGCTGCGATTCGGGGTCGGGGTGCAGCAGGCGAAGGTAGCGCGCCACGGCGATGTAGGGCTCATGGCTGTATTGCTCGAAGAACATCCACTGCATGACGCGCGCGCGCTGCAGCCGGGCGCTCGGCAACAGCGGCGAGCCATCGGCGAGGTAATACATGATGGCGTTCGACTGCGGCAGGAAAACGCCGGGCTCGACCTCCGCCACCGGCACCTGGCCGTTGGGGTTCATCGCCAGGAACGCCGGCGTGCGCGTGACGCCGCTGCGGGTGTCGACTTCGTGCCAGGCATAAGGCAGTTTCAGCGCCTCGAGCACCATGCGCACCTTGTGGCAATTGCCTGACGAAGACATGCCGTGAACCTTGACCATCGCCTGCTCCAAAGGATCCTGCGATCGGACTACGCTGCCGATTCTACTCATTTCCACTACAATCGCGGCGAGCATGCGTGAAGCGCATGGTTCCGTTTCGCGATTCGCACGCATGCCCTCCATCGACGTTCCGATCCCAGCCTCAGTCATCGAAGTCCGCGCGCTGCGCAAGTCGTATCGCGAGGTCGACGCGGTCAAGGGCATCGACTTCGCCGTCAGGCGCGGCACGACGACGGCGTTGCTCGGCGGCAATGGCGCCGGCAAGACCACCACGCTGTCGATGCTGCTCGGCGTGCTGACGCCGACGGCGGGCGCCATCCGAATACTCGGCGAAGACATGCTCCGGCACCGTTACCGCGTGCTGCCGCGAATCAACTTCACTTCGCCCTATGTCGATTTGCCCAAGCGGCTCACGGTCGGCGAGAACCTTCGCGTCTACGCGCGGCTCTACGGCGTGCCGCAGCCTCGCGCCCGCGCGGAGGAACTGGCCGAGGAACTCGATTTCACCGACCTGCTCGACCGGCCGTACGGCAATCTGTCCGCGGGGCAGCGCACTCGCGTCAGCCTCGCCAAGGCGCTGCTCAATCGTCCCGAAGTGCTGCTGCTCGACGAGCCAACCGCGTCGCTCGATCCCGATGCCGGCGATCGCATGCGCACGCTGCTCGAAGGCTACCAGCGCCGCAGCGGCTGCACCATGCTGCTCGCATCGCACAACATGGGGGAGGTGGAGCGGATGTGCGATGCCGTGATCATGTTGCGCGCGGGCATGGTGGTTGACCAGGGATCACCCTCCGCGCTGCTGGAGCGATACGGTCGGGGTAACCTGGAAGAAGTCTTTCTCGACATTGCGCGCGAACGCGTCGATCCGGGGGCGATGACGCCCGCCGGCGAGCAAATCGAACGGAGCATGCCGTAGCCATGGTCGCAACCGGCGCCGTGGCTTCCGTCAACCGGATTTTCGCGCTGGTCGAGCGCCACGCCTTCCTGCTGCTCAAGTCGTGGCCACGCCTGCTGTCGATGGCGTATTACCCGACGGTGACGATGATCCTGTGGGGCTTTGTCACCGTGTACCTGCGGCCGACCAGCAATTTTCTCGCCGACGCGCCCGGCCTGTTCATCGGCGCCGTGCTGCTGTGGGACATCCTGTTCCGCGGCCAGCTTGGCGTGTCGCTCACCTTCTTCGAGGAAATGTACTCGCGCAACCTCGGCAACCTGTTCGTGAGCCCGCTTCGTGCGTGGGAACTGATCGTCGGCCAGCTCACGATGAGCCTTTTGCGCACGCTCATCGGGGTGGGCGCGGCGTGCGTATTCGCGTGGCTGCTGTTCCATTACTCGATCTTCTCGCTGGGGTTTCCGCTGCTGGCATTTTTCGTCAACCTGATCGTCTGCGGATGGGCGATCGGCCTCGGCGTGTCGGGGCTGGTGCTGCGCTGGGGCCTCGGCGCAGAGGAGCTGGCGTGGGCCGCAGTATTCCTGCTGGCACCGGTGTCCGGCGTCTACTATCCGATCGACGTGTTGCCCTCCTGGCTGCAGCTCATCGCGCGCTCGATCCCAACCAGTTACGTGTTCGAGGGCATGCGCGCCGTGCTGCTGCAGCACGAATTCCGCGCCGACCTGTTCTTCACGGCGCTCGCGATCAACGCCGTCTACATGGCGATCGGCGTCGTGCTCTATCTGCTCGCCATCAGCTACGCGCGCAAGCACGGCATGCTACTGCAGATGGGCGAATAGGTAGATTGGCGCGCGGCGATTGCATCTGCGCGCGGCTGGTCGTATGCTGATCCGAGATGGTCGAGCGCTGCTGCAATGGCGGACGCTCATGAATCGATTTGTCGCATAGCGCTGAGGAGGTCTACCATGTCCGCGCGTCCGATCAGCACGTTGGTCAAGCAACAGCAGGTTCTCGTCGCCGCAGCCGCTACGACCGTGAGCGAGGCTGCACGGCAGATGGAGAAACAGCACGTCGGCGCAGTCATGGTGGTCGACGCGAAGGGGAGGCTCAGCGGCATCTTTACCGAGCGCGACGCGGTGTTCCGCGTGCTTGCTGCCGGGCGCGATCCGGCAACAACGCGGCTGTCGCAGGTGATGACCAGGAGGCCGCAATCGATTCATCCCGACAAGCCGGTCGGGCATGCGTTGCACATGATGTACGAGAACGGCTTCCGCCATGTGCCCGTCGTCGAGGACGGTCGACCGGTAGGCATGGTCTCCGCGCACGACGCGCTCGGGCCCGAGCTCCAGGAATTCGCGTCGGACGTCAAGCGTCGAGTGCAGATCGGCGAGATACTGGGCTAGCGGTCGAGCAGGATCGCCACCGCGACCCTGCGCCCTTCGGCGGCGAGGATGTTGAAGGTGCGGCACGCCGCGGGCGTGTCCATCACTTCCAGGCCGATGCGCGCGTCGGTCAGCGCGCGGGTCAGGCGTGGATGCGGGAAGCGTATGGACGCTCCGGTGCCAAGCAACACGACTTCGGGTTTCAGCGCCGCGATTGCCGCGAAGTCGTCGGCGACCAGTCCGTCGAAGCCGTGCGGCGCCCATCCGGCAACGATCTTTTCGGGCGTGACCACGACGTTCTCGCGGTATTCGATCACGCCAAGGCGTACGAAGCCCGGCCCGTGACCGGTGAATACGTTGCCCTCAGCGGCGTTCAGGTGGAATTTCACGCGGGGTATTTCATGCAGGAAGCCCGGAGCATTGTCTGGCGCCGCAGCGAAGGCGATGGTGCATTGCGGTAAACTCTTAACTCCGCTAGCATTATAGCTTCGTCCCACCTTCTACGTCGCTCGGACGGTTCCGGGCGCTTACGATAGAAAGACCCGCATGGCCTCCACCTCCGCAGTAGAGTTCGCGCGCCTCAAGCGCCTGCCTCCGTACGTCTTCAACATCACCTCCGAGCTCAAGATGGCCGCCCGCCGCCGCGGCGAGGACATCATCGACTTCGGCATGGGCAACCCCGACGGGCCGACGCCGCCGCACATCGTCGCCAAGCTGGTCGAGACGGTTCAACGTCCCGACACCCACGGCTACTCGGTGTCGCGGGGCATTCCGCGTCTGCGTCGCGCCATCTGCCAGTGGTATCAGCGGCGGTGGGGCGTCGAATTCGACCCCGAGTCCGAGGCCATCGTCACCATCGGCTCCAAAGAGGGCATCGCTCACCTCGCGCTGGCGACGCTCGGGCGCGGCGACACCGTGCTGGTGCCGAACCCGAGCTATCCGATCCACATCTATGGCCCGGTGATCGCCGGCGCGGACATCCGTCAGGTGCCGCTGACGCCGGGCGTGGACTTCTTCGCCGAGCTCGAGCACACGATCAAGATGAGCTTTCCGAAACCGAAAATGCTCATCATCAATTTCCCGGCGAATCCGACCGCGCAATGCGTCGAGCTGCCGTTCTTCGAGAAGATCGTCGAGTTGGCGAGGGAATACGGCATCTACGTCGTGCACGATCTCGCCTACGCCGACATCTGTTTCGACGGCTGGAGGGCGCCGTCGATCATGCAGGTACCCGGCGCTCGCGACGTCGCCGTCGAATTCTTCACCATGTCCAAGAGTTACAACATGGCGGGCTGGCGCATCGGCTTCATGGTCGGTAACCGCGACCTGGTCAATGCGCTGGCGCGCATCAAGGGTTACCACGACTACGGTACCTTCACGCCGATCCAGGTGGCGTCGATCGCGGCGCTGGAAGGGCCGCAGGAGGCAGTCGGCGAAATTGTCATGAACTACCAGAGGCGTCGCGACGTGCTGTGCAAGGGCCTGCATGAAGCCGGCTGGATGGTCGACATCCCGAAGGCGTCGATGTACGTGTGGGCGAAAATACCTGAACCGTATGCGGCGATGGGCTCGCTGGAGTTCACCAAGAAACTTATCGAGAAAGCCAAAGTGTCGGTGTCACCAGGGATCGGTTTCGGCGAATTCGGCGATGGGCACGTGCGCTTTGCCATGATCGAGAACGAGTCGCGGACGAGGCAAGCGATTCGCGGCGTCAAGCAGATGTTCCGGGACGACGGGCTCATCTAGTGGTACAGGCGACCATGCAACCGATGCGTGTCGGCCTGCTAGGCATGGGCACGGTCGGACGCGGCACCTGGGACGTGCTCAATCGCAACGCGGAGGAAATCGCGCGGCGCGCGGGGCGGCCGATCCGCATCAATTGGGTCGCGACGCGCACGCTCGAACGTGCACGGCTTGCCCTGGCCGGCGCCAGGGATGTGCAGCTGACGACGGACCTCGCGACGCTCGTCGCCCATCCGGAAGTCGACATCGTCGTCGAGCTGATCGGCGGCATCGAGCCCGCCAAGTCGCTGGTGCTCGCGGCGATCGGGCATCGCAAGCACGTCGTCACCGCCAACAAGGCGCTGCTCGCCGCGCACGGCAACGAAATCTTCGCGGCCGCGCAGAAGGCCGGCGTGATGGTTGCTTTCGAGGCGGCGGTCGCCGGCGGCATCCCGATCATCAAGGCGTTGCGCGAAGGCCTGACCGCGAACCGCATCGAATGGATCGCGGGCATCATCAACGGAACCAGCAATTTCATCCTGTCGGAGATGCGTGCGACCGGGGCGTCGTTCGCGGACGTCCTGGCGGAAGCGCAGAAGCGCGGCTATGCCGAGTCCGACCCGACTTTCGACATCGAAGGCATCGACGCCGCGCACAAGCTCACGATCATGTCCGCGATCGCCTTCGGCGTGCCGATGCAGTTCGACAAGGCCTATACCGAAGGGATCTCGCAATCTGACGCGCGAGGACATCCGCTACGCCGAGGAGCTGGGTTACCGCATCAAGCTGCTCGGCATCACCCGGCGCGCTTCCGGCGCGGGCCGCGACGGCATCGAATTGCGCGTGCACCCGACGCTGGTGCCCGAGTCCCGTCTGATCGCCAACGTCGAAGGCGCGATGAACGCGGTGCTGGTGAAAGCCGATGCAGTCGGACCGACGCTGTACTACGGCCCGGGCGCGGGCGCCGAACCGACCGCGAGCGCGGTCATCGCCGATCTCGTCGACGTCACGCGCATGCATACTGCCGACCCGGAGCATCGCGTTCCGCATCTCGCGTTCCAGCCAGACCAGCTGTCGGCGATTCCGTTCCTGCCGATGGGCGAGGTGCAGACGAGCTACTACCTGCGCATGCGCGTGCTCGACCGTCCCGGCGTGCTCGCCGACATCACGCGCATCCTGGCCGACCGCGACATCTCGATCGACGCCATGATCCAGAAAGAGCCGCCCGAGGGCGAGGACCGCACCGACATCATCATGCTGACGCACTTGACCGTCGAGAAAAACGCCGTCGCCGCGATCGCCGCGATCGAGGCGCTGCCTACCGTCAGCGGCAGCGTCGTACGCATCCGGCTCGAGGAATTGAATTGACCATGCAGTACGTCAGCACGCGCGGCGGCATGCCACCGCAGCCGTTCACCTCGATCCTGCTCGAGGGGCTGGCGCCCGACGGAGGCCTGGCGGTACCCGAGGCTTATCCGCGCTTTTCGGCCGACGAACTCGCGCGGCTGCGCCCACTGGGCTATCGCGATCTTGCGTTCGAAATTCTCTCGCGCTACATGGACGATATCGCGCCATCCGACCTGCGCGCGATCATCGACCGCACCTACACCGCCGCCGCGTTCGGCAGCGACGAGATCGTGCCCGTGACGGCGCTCGAGCCGGGGCTGTTCCTGCTGCATGCGTCGCATGGGCCGACGCTCGCGTTCAAGGACGTCGCGCTGCAATTGCTGGGCAACCTGTTCGAGTTCGTGCTCGGCCAACGCGGCGCGACGCTCAACATCCTCGGCGCGACCTCGGGCGATACCGGTCCCTCTGCCGAGTACGCGATGCGCGGCAAGCGCAATGTCGCGGTATTCATGCTCACGCCGCACGGCAGGATGAGCCCGTTCCAGGCAGCGCAGATGTATGCCTTGCCCGATCCGAACATTTTCAATATCGCCATCGACGGCGTATTCGACGAATGCCAGGACATCGTCAAGGCGGTCAGCGCCGACGCCGAATTCAAGCGGCGCTATCGCATCGGCACGGTCAATTCAATCAACTGGGCGCGCGTGGCGGCACAGATCGTCTACTACTTTCGCGGCTACTTCGGCGCGACCGCCAGCGATCGCGAGCAGGTCTGTTTCGCGGTGCCGTCGGGCAACTTCGGCAACATCCTGGCCGGCCACGTTGCGCGGCAGATGGGCCTGCCGATCCACAAGCTGATCCTGGCGACCAACGAAAACGACGTGCTCGACGAATTCTTCAAGTCCGGCCGCTATCGCGTGCGCACGGCCGCCGAGACCCAGTCGACGTCGAGTCCGTCGATGGACATTTCCAAGGCGTCGAATTTCGAGCGCTTCATGTTCGATCTCGCGGGCCGTGATGCCGGCGTTGTGCGGGCGCTCTGGCACCAGGTCGACCAGGCGGGCGGCTTCGATCTGGCGGCGACGCCGCTGGCGAAGAAATTGCGCGAGTCGGGCGTGGTCTCGGGCCGCAGCACGCACGCCGATCGCGTCGCCACCATCCGTGCGGTCGCCAAGCGCTATGGAAGAATCGTCGATCCGCACACTGCCGACGGCCTGAAGGTCGGGCTCGCCCATCGCGAACCCGGCATGCCGCTGATCTGCATCGAAACGGCGCTGCCGGTGAAGTTTGCGGCGACCATCCGCGAAGCGCTCGGCGAGGATCCGCCACGGCCGGCGGCGTACGCGAACCTGGAGTCTTCGCCGCAACGCTTTGCCGAGCTGCCGGTCGACGTCGCGGCGGTCAAGGCGTACATCAGCGAGCACGCGCTCGCCTGAGCGATGCAACTCTGGCGCGACTTCTGGCAGAACGTGCGCAGCGGCTTGCGGGTGGCGTTCGGGTTGCCGGTCTCGCTGCTCGCATTTCGCATCAGCGTCCGGCAACTGTTCGTCGTGTTCTGTTTCAACGTCGCCATCGGGTTTGTGCTCGACTACCTCCGCGCCGGGCCCGATCCGGTGCTGTCGTCCTACGCCGTCGTCTACGAAGGCTTCATGGGCGCAGTGCTATTGCTCATGGGCGCATTGCTCAGTGCGGCTTACGGGCAGCCGCATCTCAGGCTCGCGGTGCCGGTCATCGTTCTCGCCAGCGAAGCGCCACTCGCCGCACTGTCGTTCATTCTTCTCCTGCCGGGCGCACAGTCGGCCGTATTCGGGTTGCCGGTGCAGTGGTTAGGGTACTGGGCCGTGCTTGCCTGGGCGGCGTTCGTCTACTGGCGGTCGATGGCGACCGCGCTGATGCCGCAGCGCCCGCGCTTCTGGCTGCGCTCGCTGGGCGGGGCGGCGCTTTTGTTCGTCGGTGTGCCGATAGCGATCTGGGCGCATCAGCCGTGGTGGCAAGATGCCCAGCGCGAGCCGGCCGAAGACGCGCGCTACGTCAGCCCGGCCTCCGAAGCCGCGCTCGCCGCGCAGCAGACGCTTCTCGGCGACGCGCTCGAAGAACTCGAAGACGAACGGCCGCGGATGACCGACCTGTACTTCGTCGGCTTCGCGCCGTATGCGCGCGAGGATGTCTTTCGCAAGGACATGGAGACTGCCCGCGACCTGTTCGACGACCGCTTCGACACCGAGGGCCGTTCGCTGTTGCTGATCAACAATCCGCGCACGGTCCTGGAAACGCCGCTCGCCACCGTCAGTAACCTGCGCACGGCGCTCAAGGAAATCGGCGGCGCGATCGATGTCGACGACGATGTCGTCATGCTCTACCTCGAGAGCCACGGGACGCGCGACTTCAGGTTGATCCCGGATTTCTGGCCGCTGCAACTCGACCCACTGACGCCGCGGATGCTGCGCGGCATGCTCGACGAATCCGGGATCAAATGGCGCATCATCGTCGTGTCGGCGTGCTACTCGGGCGGGTACATCGAACCGCTCAAGGACGAGCACACGCTGATCATGACCGCGTCGGCCGCCAACCGGACCTCGTTCGGTTGCGGCACCGAAAGCGAGGCGACGTACTTTGGCGACGCGCTGTTCCAGCACGCGCTGCGCTTCGACGATTCGTTCGTCACCGCGTTCGAAAAGGCGCGCGAGCGCATCGCCGAGCGCGAACGCGCCGAGGGGGTGAGTCCGCCGTCGGACCCGCAGATCTTTGTCGGGGAGGCGATGGCGAGAAAATTGCTGCAGCTCGAGGCGGCGTTGCGCGCACGGCGCACCGGACAGACGATATGAGTGCCGCAGGGCCGCCCAAGGCACTCGCCCCCCTGCGGGGGAGCGGCACGCAGCGCCGCTCGGGGGGAGCATACAAGCGCCGCAGGGCCGCCGCTGGCAGGACTCAAGGTGCTCGAGCTGGGGCAGTTGATCGCGGGCCCGTTCGCCGGCAAGGTGTTCGCCGAATTCGGCGCGGAGGTGATCAAGGTCGAGCCGCCGGCGTCCGACGGTGCTCCCGGCGGCGATCCCCTGCGCCAATGGCGCCTGCTGCACGAAGGCACTTCGCTGTGGTGGTACGTGCAGGCGCGCAACAAGAAGTCGATCACCGTCGATCTGCGCAAGCCGGAAGGGCAGGAAATCGTCCGGCGGCTGGCGCACGACGCCGATTTCATCATTGAGAATTTCCGTCCCGGCACGCTCGAGAAATGGGGCCTCGGCTACGACGCGCTGGCGGCGGGCAACCCGGGCCTGATCATGATCCGCCTGTCCGGCTTCGGCCAGACGGGCCCGTATCGCGACCAGCCCGGCTTTGGCGCCATCGGCGAATCGATGGGCGGTATGCGCCACGTCACCGGCTTTCCGGACAGGCCCCCGGTGCGCATGAACATCAGCATCGGCGACGCGCTGGCGTCGCTGCACGGGGTGATCGGGGCGCTGATGGCGCTGCATCATCGCGACGCGCACGGGGGTAAGGGGCAGGTGGTCGACGTCGCCCTCTACGAAGCCGTGTTCAACATGATGGAAAGCCTGCTTCCCGAATACGATCTGTTCGGCGAGATTCGCGAGCGCATCGGCACCGGATTGACCAACATTGTCCCGTCGAACACGTACACGACGCGCGACGGTCAGAGCGTGGTCATTGCCGGCAACGGCGATAGCATCTACAAGCGCCTCATGCATGCGATCGGGCGCGACGACCTCGGCCAGGACCCGGCGCTGGCGAACAATCGGGGACGCGTCGCGCGCACCGCCGACATCGACGGCGCGATCGGTGCATGGGCGGGCGCGCACGATCTGAACGACGTGCTCGCCGCGCTGAAGGCCGCGGACGTACCGCACGGCAAGATCTACACCGCGGCGGACATCGTCGCCGATCCGCAATATCTGGCGCGGGACATGATCCGGCAGATGACGCTTGCCGATGGCACCAAACTCAAGTTGCCCGGCATCGTGCCCAAGCTTTCAGCGACGCCGGGCAGTATCGAATGGGTCGGACCGAAACTCGGTGAGCACACCGCTGAAGTGCTGCGCGCGGCGGGCTACAGCGCGGCGGACATCGAGAAGTTACGCGCGGCAGGGGCGATTTAGGAGGCATCATGGCCAAACGCATATTCATTCACGACGTCGTCGCGCGCGACGGCTTGCAGATCGAGCCGCATTTCGTTCCCACCGAGCGCAAGATCGAACTCATCGACCTGCTGTCGGCGACCGGCGTCGCCAAGATCGAGGCGACCTCGTTCGTCTCGCCCAAGGCGGTGCCGAATCTGCGCGACGCCGCCGAAGTGATGGCAGGCATTCGCCGCAACCCCGCGGTCACCTATGTGACGTTGATCCCGAATGCACGCGGCGCCGAGCGTGCGCTGGCGGCCGACGTCGACGAAGTCGTCATGGTCGTTTCGGCGTCGGAGACGCACAACCGCGCCAACGTACGGCGCAGCGTCGCGCAATCCTTCGATGGATTCAGCGAGGTGTTCGACGTACTGCGCGGCAGCCGCACCCGCGCGGTTGGCGCGGTAGCGACGGCTTTTGGCTGCCCGTTCGAGGGCGTCGTGCCCGAAGCGCAGGTCGTCGACTGCGTCGGGCGCTATGTCGACCTGGGCGTCGCCGGCGTGACCTTCGGCGACACGACCGGCATGGCGGACCCGAGCGGGGTCGAGCGACTCGTCGGGGCGGTGCGGCAGCGCTGGCCCGAACTGCCGCTCACGCTGCACTTCCACAATACGCGCGGGATGGGACTCGCCAACGTCCTGGCGGGGCTCGCCGCGGGTGTGGTTCGCTTCGAGGGCTGTCTCGGCGGCCTTGGCGGTTGTCCCTTTGCGCCGGGCGCGACCGGCAATGTCTGCACCGAGGATGTCGTGCACATGCTGCAGTGCATGGGCTACGACACCGGCGTCGATCTCGATCTGCTGCTGGCTGCGTCGCGACGGCTGGGCGAGATCGTGGGTCATGAATTGCCGGGGCAGGTGGTCAAAGCGGGAAAGGTCAGCGACCTGCATGCGCCGCCGGCGGAGCTGGAGACCGCGCCGCGTTGACACTGCGGTGGCGCTGTGTGAGCATCGCCGCACCAAAGCGGCGTCGCCGATCGACAAGCCGTATAGCATCGGGCGCTGACCAAGAAACTGCTGGAGGAGAACGATGAGACTGTTCCGAATTCTGGTCGTCGCGGCGCTCGCCGCCGCGTTGCCGCTCGGCGCATTCGCGCAAGGCAAGCTCGAGAAAAGCAAGGTCAGCGTCGCGGTCGGCGGCAAGGCCTCGTTCTACTATTTGCCGCTCACCATTGCCGAGCGCCTGGGCTACTTCAAGGACGAAGGACTCGAGGTTGAAATCAGCGACTTCGAAGGCGGATCGAAGGCGCTGCAGGCAGTAGTTGGCGGCAGTGCGGATATCGTGTCGGGCGCGTGGGAAAACACCATCGACCAGCAGCCGAAAGGCCTCAATTTGCAGGGATTCGTCCTGCAAGGGCGCTACCCGATGATCACCGTCGCCATCGCCAAGGCCAAGGCAGCGAATTACAAATCGCCGAAGGACCTCAAGGGCATGAAGATCGGCGTCAGCGCGCCGGGATCGAGCACCAATCGCGTAGTACTGCACCTGCTGGCCAAGGACGGCCTCAAGGGCGATGACGTGTCGATCATCGGCGTGGGAACGTCGGCGGGCGTGATCGCGGCGATCACCGGCGGCCAGATCGATGCTGTCTCGAACCTCGACCCGGCGATGGCAATGCTCGAAGGCATGAACGCGGTCACGGTTATCGCCGATACTCGTACGGCAAAAGGTACCGAAGCCGTGTTCGGCAGCGCCGACATGCCGGCGGGTGCACTCTATGCTCCGATCAGCTTCATCCAGAAGAACCCCAACACCGTGCAGGCGATGACCAATGCGATGGTGCGTGCGCTGCTGTGGCTGCAGAAAGCGACGCCGGAGCAGGTTGTCGCGACGGTGCCGCCGGAGTACCTGCTCGGCAACAAGGATGCCTATGTCGCGAGCTACACCAAGCTGAAGGATGCGTTCTCGCCGGAGGGTTCGTTCACCGAGGCAGGAGCGCAGAACACGCTCAAGTATCTGGCGGCGTTCAATCCCGCCATCAAACCCGCCGACATCAAGCTCGCGCAGACTTTCGACAACAGTTACGTGCAGAAGGCGCTCGCCAAATACAAGAAGTAGGCCCGTATCGTGGCCGACGTCAGGCGTCGGCCGCGCACATTCGTATCACTGGAGGAATCGATGCAACGTTTTCGCAAGCTGATCATCGGCATCTGCGCGCTCGCCGCGGCGGTATTGCCTTTTGTCGCGCAGGCGCAGGGCAAGCTGGAGAAGACCAAGGTCAGCATTGCCGTCGGCGGCAAGTCCGGGTTCTACTATCTGCCGCTGACCATCGCTGAGCGACTCGGCTACTTCAAGGACGAAGGCCTCGACGTCGAGATCAGCGACTTCGAGGGTGGATCGAAGGCCCTGCAGGCGGTGGTCGGCGGCAGCGCGGATGTCGTCTCCGGCGCGTGGGAGAACACCATCGACCAGCAGCCGAAGGGCCTCAACATGCAGGGCTTCGTGCTGATGGGTCGCTACCCCGCGATCTCGGTCGGCGTCGCCAAGGCCAAAGCCGCCAATTACAAGTCGCCCAAGGACCTCAAGGGCATGAAGATCGGCGTCAGCGCGCCGGGTTCGAGCACCAACCGGATGGTGTGGCACCTGCTCGCCAAGGACGGGCTCAAGCCCGAAGACGTGTCGATCATCGGCGTCGGCAGCTCGTCAGGGGCGATCGCGGCGATGACCAGCGGACAACTCGACGGGATGTCCAACGTCGACCCGGTGATGACGATGCTCGAGACCTCGGGCGCCGTGGTCATCGTCGCCGACACGCGGACCGCCAAGGGTACCGAAGCTGTATTCGGCAGCCCCGACATGCCGGCCGCGTCGCTCTACGCGCCGATCAGCTTCGTGCAGAAGAATCCGAACACGGTGCAGGCACTGACCAACGCCATCGTGCGCGCGTTGCTCTGGCTGCAAACCGCGACGCCGGATCAGATCGTCGCCACCGTGCCGCCGGAATACCTGCTCGGCAACAAGACGATCTACCTCGACAGCTACAACAAGGTGAAGGCGGCGTACTCGCCGGATGGCATGTTCAACGATGCCGGGGCGCAGAACACGCTCAAATATCTCGCGGCGTTCAATCCCGCGATCAAGCCCGCCGACATCAAGCTCGGGCAGACCTACGACAACAGCTACGCGCAAAAGGCGCTCGCCAAGTACAAGAAGTAGCGTGGAATCGTGAACAACGTCGCCACTGCGCCCTCGGGCGCTCCGGCATTGCTGCTGGAGCGCATCACTTGCACCTTTGCCTCGCGCGAGAGTCAGGGTGAGCGCTACACCGCGGTTGCAGACACGACCGTCAGCGTAGGGGCAGGGGAGTTCGTGTCGGTCGTCGGCCCGACGGGCTGCGGCAAGTCGACCTTGCTCAACGTCGCCGCCGGATTGCTCTCGCCCTCCGCCGGCGATGTGCGCATTTCCGGCAAGCCGCTTGAGGGCATCAACCGCCGCGCGGGTTACATGTTCCAGGCCGAGTCGCTGATGCCGTGGCGCAGCGCGCTCGACAACGTGCTTGCCGGGCTGGAGTTCGCCGGCGTCGCGCGCGACGAAGCCGAGCGCCGCGCCAAGGACTGGCTGGCACGCGTTGGCCTGGCCGGGTTCGAGGGACGCTATCCGCATGAACTCTCCGGCGGCATGCGCAAGCGCGTGGCGCTCGCGCAGATGCTCATCCTCGATCCCGAGATCATGCTGATGGACGAGCCGTTTTCCGCGCTCGACGTGCAGACGCGGCAGCTGATGGAGAACGAACTGCTCGAACTGTGGTCGGCCGACCGCAAGTCGGTGCTGTTCATTACGCACGACCTGGAAGAGGCGATCGCGCTGTCCGATCGGGTCATTGTGCTGTCGGCGGGCCCGGCGACGCGACCGATCGCCGAATTCGCGATCGATCTGCCGCGACCGCGCGACGTCAACGAGATTCGACTGACTCCGCGCTTCGTCGAATTGCACAGCAAGATCTGGCACGCGATGAAGGACGAAGTGCTCAAAGGCTATGCCCAAAGCCGCAAAATCTAGCTCCAGAGTCTCCCGCGGTCGGCTGCTGCTGTATCACGCGCTCCTGCTGGGGGGCGTATTCGGGTTCTGGTACCTGATGACGGAGCCCGGCCTGATCACGCCGTTCTATTTCGACGATCCGACGCGGGCCAAGTTCTTTTTCGGGCAACCGCTCGAGGTGTTCAAGCGCATCTGGACCTGGTTCATCGGTGGCAGCATCTACCTGCACCTCGGCGTGACGTTGATCGAAACGCTGCTCGCGTTCGCGATCGGCACGTTGCTGGGGCTGGTGTGCGGTCTCTGGCTCGCACTGGCACCGACGGCGTCGACGCTGGCGGACCCGTACATCAAGGCGATGAACGCCATGCCGCGCGTGATCCTCGCGCCGATCTTCGCGGTTTGGTTCGGACTGGGCATCACGTCCAAGGTCGTGTTCGGCATCACGCTCGTCTTCTTCATCGTGTTTTTCAACGTGTACCAGGGCGTGAAGGAAGTCAGCCCGGTGGTGCTCGCCAACGCGCGCATGCTCGGCGCGTCCGGCAAGCAACTGCTGCGCTACGTCTACCTGCCGTCGGCGACGAGCTGGGTGTTCTCCAGCCTGCACACGTCGATCGGGCTCGCGTTCGTCGGCGCGGTGGTCGGCGAGTACCTCGGATCAGCGCGTGGCGTCGGCTATCTGATCCACCAGGCCGAAGGCGTGTTCGACATCGACACCGTTTTCGCCGGGATTCTGGTGTTGACCTGGTTCGCGCTGGTGCTCGACTTCATCGTCACGCGCATCGAGAACCGCCTTCTCGTGTGGCGGCCGCGCACGGCGGAGACGGAAACGCTGTAGGAGTGAGGTCGCTTGCTCGCGCCTGCAGATTGACCCGAACACTGCCAATGCGCTATACTTGCCCTCTCGATCGCGGGGTGGAGCAGTCTGGCAGCTCGTCGGGCTCATAACCCGAAGGTCACAGGTTCAAATCCTGTCCCCGCAACCAATTCAATCAACGGCTTGCCACTCGGCAGGCCGTTTTTGTTTCTGGTTGGGGTAGCGCCGGGGTAGCAAAAATAGCGATTTGGAGTGTTTGCGCCCGCCAATGGGACTGCGGATCATCGGACTGAACTGCGGTGGAACTATTGCCGAATCGACCGGTGATAAGCCGGTCTGCCTCTACTGCGATTGGCTTAAGCCGCAGCGGATCATCCTTGCCTGCTGAATGCCCCCCGGCGGGCGTCCGGGTTGAGCGACAGGTTAGGCCGCATTTCGCTGCTTCCGCGCGACGCCGTCAAGATGGGTCTTTCGCGCCGCCGCTTTGCGCGCTTGCTCGCGTCGTCGGCACGGCCGGCATAACACTGCAACGGTCCAAAGGTCGCCCTTGGCAGACTCGTACCACCACTTTTGTTGCGCTTCTGTCCAAAGCTGCGCAATGCCGCATTCCTTGCAGTTGAATGGACGATCGACGTAGAAACCACGCTCGACGAAAGCGGGAGTGCTGTAGCTGACGTTGCGCGCAAGGTTGAGTGGGTTCACCAGCAGATGGCCACGCGCCGCTCGCGTACGATCTTGCTGCTCACGTAACGCCGCCGACCGTTCCGTTTTGGCGCGGATCGCCTCCTTCTTCGCACGCCGACGCACGAGGATCAGAGGCCGAGTGTGAACCACGCGAGTCATGAGGCCTAACGAACTAGCTAACCGGCGACCGCCGGCGGGCTGAATGCCCGCCGGTGGGCGTCCGCGTTGAGCGCCGGGTTAGGCCGCACTTCGTTCATATTCGGCTCTGCCGCGCACGTTCATGAGAAACCAAAGATCTCCAATGGCAAATTGCGAAGGCACAACCGGCCGAAACGCATTGGTTGAAGCGTCAAATACAAACGCATCAACGAAGCCAGCAGATACTAGTCGCAGCAGTGAGGCACCGACTTCTGAGTCGCTAACTGGTCTCCCAAGATCGCGCGCAGAGTCATCACGAATCGTGTGAACCGCCTCGTAGTCGTTTCCCACGCGGCCAAATATGTCGAGATCGAACGCATTCACGGCTTGTGAGGCCTAACTAAAAATAGACAACCTAATTGACGGGAAATAAACCGTCGATAGGCAATTTCGGTCGAGTTTCCGCGCCGGAATATCCTGCAAGATCATCGTTGTTGGCCTAATTAGTGGGGCCTAATCGGTCCCGGCGCGTGCGGTGCCAAGCTTACGCCCGTCCCGGTCCCTTTGCCATTTGACCGCATGGTAACCGCGACGCGTCGTTGCGCCACTCAGCGCCGCACTGCGGGGGTTTTGCCCAAGGCGAAGTCTTCCGCTTCATCGAGGCTTGCAAATCCGAACCGTCGCATTCGATAGAGAAAGGCGGCGTCCGCGTACTCACTCAGTAGGTTTGCACGATCCATTAGTCGATTGAAGGTTCGCCAGCGCATCCACTTGTGCTTGAAGACGATTCCTTCGCCGTAGTCCGTCCCAGCTCGGGAGTACAGCGCGTCCGCCCGTCGCTGCATCCGGGCGGCCGGTGCCAACGATTGCGAAGCGTAGCTCAGCGGCAGGCATCGGCGGCAGCCCCACGTCCTGCCACTTGTAGTCATGACAATGACTTCACATCGGCGACGACAATGCGGACACTGGAAGTATGTCCGAACTCCGCCATACCGGCACGGCACCGCGCGCAATTGGACGATGACCTGGACCGGAACGCGTTCGCTATCGTCGTCGCCAGTGGTGTAATTCATTTGGATGGCCCCGTCTAGGATGCGATAGGAAACTGACCCCATTTCCTCGCTTCCCTGCGACCAAGTCCAGCTTCCGAATCCGCCCGGACGAAGCCAGCCGCGACGACGAAGCACACGCACGTCCAATCGCCGTTGGCCTTCAATTGCTACCCGTGTCGCCGGTCGTCCGCTGCCCCATCCGCCCATTTATCGAAATCCTTTGGCTAACCCTGATTCTCGGTTCACTCAGCTCGCCTGTTCTCAGCAGCGTGCATTGGCTCGACCCTCGCGCCCGGATAAAGCGCGCTAACGTCGGCGTGCCTCGCCTCTGGCAGAAAACAGGCCTCGTACACGCCGCAGCGCGAGCCGGTGACGCGCCAGCGGTAGTGCCACCCATCATTTGGCGGGCTTGCTACAGCTACACTCGCTACAGTTGCTACAGTTCGCCTCTGTTTCGACCCGCATAGTGTAGCAGGTGTAGCAACTGTAGCCGTAGCAGCCACCCAATCACGCAGCGCCATTGCCATTCCCCAGTAGCGTCGGGTTCACTTCGATCAGCTTCCGGCGGCCGCTCGTCGACTTCGCGCACACGCCCCGCCTCGACCAGTTCCGACCATTGCCGCGTCAAGCGCCGTCTTGCCGCGCACGAGTCGGGCCGTACTGGTGGACTCGTCCGCCGCTCGACTTGGCGCAACCGCCTTCTCGCCGGCAGTAGTCGATTAGGAACGCATCCAGCCGCCGCGCGTTGGTCAGCTCGCGCGGAGCCGCTACCTCTCCCAGGAACGCCCGCGCCTGATACAGATGCCACCCAACGATGCGCGCGGCCGCAGACACGGCCTCGACGCCGATTGTCCCAATCGCACCCTGCGCGATACACGTGAAACAGCGCGGCCATGCGAGCTACGTTATCCGCCGCTTTGCTTGCCACGTCGCGGGCCTCCGCCATGTCGCCGCCGGGGCGCAGTTCGCCCTCTACGTCATCATGGAATCGCCGCCAGATCACGTAGGCGTCGCTCGAAAGTTCCAGTACTGGCAAGACCAGTGCGCCCGACTCGTCCAATTGAGCCGGTGTATCCAGCAATGCCCGCAGTCGTGCGGAGAATGCCGCAACGTCTCGCCATACGGGCGCTTCCCTAAACGGACGCAAGCCCTGCGTACTCGCCGGGGCTGCTATCAGAAAGCGAGCAGCAAAACCATTTCCGCGCGCAAGCCCCTTGGTCCCTTCCATGAATTGCCGGACGGTTTCGGGCTGCACTGCCAACCCCATCGTCAGGCGCGCACCGGCGAGGGTAAAACTCTCCGACGTTCTCCGCTCGACTCGATGACGCACGCCATCCCACAGAGAATTGAGAAGCGATAGGTTCCGCATTACGGAATCCCGTCCCATGCCATGCCCGCCAAAGACAATTCCCGCCTCGCTCGACATGACGCCACCGGACGGCCAGCCCTTGCGCCAAGCTCCACGCCAGTGCCTCCGGTGTGGCGTCCGCGTGAATCAGTCGCGGGAAGCGAAAGGGCTGCGGCGACTCGGCCTCGACCAGCTCCAGCTCATTGATCAACGCCTCGCATGGTTTGCCGTTCTTGCTTGCGTCGCGAATACGGGACTTTGTGCCGGCCTTGCGTTCGTCCCACGCTGCGATCTTTGCAAGGGCTTTGGCGACTTCCGGCTTAACGCGCTCCTCTTGCTCGCGTTCCCATTCGCGAATCGGTCGCAGGAAATAGCCGTCGCACGTTGTCTTGCGCTCGCCCGAGTCCGCGACAGCCAAAATGTAGAGACCAATTGGACCTTCCAAGTGCTCCGCGCGGCGCACGTCGGCTAACGCTTGACCCGCAAGCGACAGCGCCGATAGCGCCGAGCACGCTGCAAGTGCGGGCGGGCACTGAACGAATGCGACAACTTCCGCAACGGCCTCGCGGATTCCGCTGGGCAGCGCGTCCACAGGATACGGCGTCGCATCTTCGGGTATTGTTAGCGATTGCAGCTCGGGCCACACGTCGGAATCGCGCGCTGTTGCGTTCGGCTCGTTCGGTTTACCTTCCGCCACCTCCGGCGCGCTCGCGCTCGCTATGGCGAGTTTTACGGCGTCCGCGCCTGCATACTGAGCCAGGTCGTTAAAGTCCGTTGCGCCCTCAGGACGATCCGCGCCGAAGTCGGGAACTGCCATAAACCCACCAACGGCTCGCGCCGCGTTCGTGGCCTTGCGAAGGCCGGGGTTGCCTTCCGTTCGATAGTCGTCATCGGCGCATAGAACGATGCGCACGTCCGGCAGCTTCGCCTTGATCGCCTCGGCCACGGCATCGCAGCTTGCCCGCGTTGAATGCAATAGCTACGGCGCAGCCGGTCGCCTCGTGGATGCTCGCACCGGTCGCGTAGCCCTCTGCAATGCAGATACGGTCGCCGGGCGTGCCGATGCTGAAATAGCAGCCAGCAACGCGACCGCCAGAGAGAAACCGCTTGTCCTTGCCATCCGGCGGGATGGTTTGCAATGAGTGCAGCTCGCCCGCAATGTCACGCATCGGGATTATCAGGTCATCGCCGTATTGCCGAATGCCGTGCGGCTGTACCCCTTTGGCGACCAGGTACGGATGATCGACAAGCGCCGGTCTCGCCTCCTTCCATATCGCGGCCGCGCGCTGGCGGGCCTCGGCGTGGCGTTTGGCGTTGTCTGTTTCGCGCTTGCGCCGTTGCTGTTCCGTCCGTTCGGCCAGTGCCGACGCTTCAGCCGGCGACAGATTGCGTCCAATATCGGCGCGCCAGGTGTGCGAGATGCCGGTGCGCCAGCATCCGAAACTGCCGGCCGGGATGCCGTCATCGTGGAAGACGTACCATCCGGCATCGTCGCTCCGATTGCCGTTGCTGGCGAAGCGGTGCAGCTCGCCGTCAGACTGCGACAACGTCCGGTGGCGTTAAGCCGGCCGCGCTGATTGCGTCTCGAAACTGCATCGCCGCGTTCATGTCTTGTTCTCATGCGAGATGTAATCGAGCAGCCACGCCAACGAGTCTAGGGCTTTGCGTAGGCGGTCAATGGAGCCTTGGAGGGTGACGATAGGGCGGCGCGCTTGAATCGTCGCCGCAATCGAACGCGACTCGCGCAGCATCGTCCCGGCGTAGCGCGCCGCAGTCTTGCGGCCGTCGCCCACTTGCGTGCCCATGGCCCGCCGCGTTATCGTCGCAATGCGTATTGACGGTATCGCGGGTCGCTCCTGGACGGGCGGCCCGTTTCTTTGGGGCGTTCATCGCTGCGCCCCTACGCCGCTTCAACGTCAGCGTTGACGGTGCGGGATGTTAGCCACGCGTCCAGGTCGGAGCGCCGGTATTTCACCAGGCGGCCGACCCGCTACAAATGGGATTTTGTAGCGTCCAGTCGACGCGCCAGATTTCGAGCGTATGCGGCTTGACGTCGACGTAGTCGCAGCAGGTTCCGTGTCCAGCCAGTTCGGGTTTGTCATATTTCACCATGCGGTTGGGTTAACCTCTTCGGTAGTGCGGAGCGAAGCCCGAGAGAGCATGGTGCAACACGTGGAGCGCGCAGATTTCGTAACTGGCGTCCGCTTCACGACGCTAGCGTCCAGCTCGGACGCTAGTCTGCGGCGTAATCCCGTCGGAGCTTTGCAGCCGCTTAAGCGTAATTCCGCGCAAGCGATTTCTCTGGCGTTGTACCTTAGATGTGAGCCGTTGCGCGCTGAATGCTAGCTCGGCGACTCGTACGTGTGCACTCGCCTGCAGCCATCGACGTGCGCTTTCTGCGATCCTTTTGGTATCGGTGTTCCTTCGCGAAACCGAACGCGTAGCGATTTGCTGAAGCAGTTCCGTGCCGCTACCCGACGACTTCCGGTCGATATCCTTGCGATTTGCGCAATGACTACCCATCGCGGAACGTATGCGATCGTCTCGCGTTCAGTCCGGATCGCATCTCCAATAGCTGCAAGCCCGGATCTCAGTAATGCTGTCGCACAACGTTCATCGAATCTTGGCTCGCGCCCGGCATCTTCGCTTTATCGCCGATACGCTAATCCCGGTGAACGTTCGACTTCTTCGCCGGTCCGTAATTGCGCAGTTGACGGTCGGCTTACAATCGGCGTATGCATGACGTGATGCCAGTAGCACTCCCAGGTCTCTAGCGTACGATGCCCGTTTCTTGCTCTGGCCGGTCGCCTGTCTTCAATTTATTAGATGGTTTCCCATGCAAGTGAGTCCACCCACGCAGTCGCAAAGCTTCGCTCAGGGAACGGCTTTCGCATGTCGTCCGTTACTGAAATTATCGACGATTGTTCGTCGCCGTACGTGACGCACCGCCTAGTATGGCTGTGCATTGCTCCCTGTCGGCGTAAGTGCGATTGATCCGCAACCTACGCGCCCTAATGAGCATGGGTGCCGCGCCAACCGGGTAGGGTGCCCGGTGTTCGCCCCGTCGGGCTAGGCGCGGCGTTGATCGCCGCTATCGACTATGCGCGCTTCTTGTATCGGCAGCACGTCCGCCGACGGCTGTTGCTTCGCGGCCCGCAGCATTGCGGCCGTTGCGGTTTCCATCGCTTCGCGTATCGGGTCGAGATCGAGCCGGGCATAAACCGCCGTCGCCTGTTGGCTCTTGTGTCCGAGGCTCTTGCCGATGATGGCGAGGCTTGCGCCGGTCCGGGCTTGCCAGCTTCCCATCGTGCGCCGCAGGTCGTGGATGCGAATATCGTCGAGTCGCGCGCCGTCGGTGTTGATCTTCAATCGCTTGGCGACGCGGCGCAGCCGTTGCAAGGTATGCGCCGGGTGTTCGCCGTCTTCGCCGTCCGCCTTTGCGCCCTTGGCTTCGATCCGTTGCCGCAACTGCGTGATTTCGTCGCGCTCCAACAGCCGCAGCCACGCCTTGCGCTCGCCGCTCATGTGCCCAAGTTTGGAATCCGAGCGCGCGAGCCGGGAAGACGAATCGCGCGCCGTCCGCTGCCGTTTCCTGCCTCGCCGTGAGGATCGCAACGGCCTCGGGAACCAACGGCACGCGCTGCGGCTCGCCGTTCTTTGTCATCGGGATAACCCATTCGCCGCGTTCTAGGTCCAGATCAGTCCAACGCATCGCCACGACGTTATTGCGGCGTGCGCCGGTCAGCAGCGCCAACAGGAAGTAATCGCGGAACGCGGTGTTCGGCTCGCCGTCGAGTGCGGCGAACAGGCGCGGCAGCTCGCCCGGCTTTAGGAACCGCTCGCGGCTTTTCTCGGTGTTGTCTTCGATGCCCTTCGCCGGATTGCTGTCGAGATAGCCCCAAGCAATTGCGCGGCCGAAGACAGACGAAACCAAATCCTTGACCCGGTTCGCCACGGTAGGATGCCCGGCTCGCGTAATCGCCGAATGGATCGCCGCCAGATCGGCGCGGGCGATGCGGGAAACCTTCTTGCGTCCTAGCGGCCGTTCCAGATAGTCGCGGTACTTCTGTTGATCTTCGCGCCAGGTGCGCTTGCGCGGCTTCGCGTGGCGTTCGATGTATTCCGCGAACAGTCCGGCAAAGGTCGGCTCGCCCTTGTGCGCCCGCTTCACTTCGGCCGGATTCGCGCCGTCGGCGATGATCCCGTTTAGCTTCTGCTGCCTTGGTCCGTGCGGCCTCGGTCTTGTAGGCATCGGGAAACCGCCCGAGCGTCAGGCGTTCCATCGGTCCGTTGCGGATGCGCCGGAGCAGGCTAAACGTCTTGACGCCGGACGACGTAACGCGCAGCCGTAGGCCGTCGGTTTCGGTGTCCGCGTACTCGGCGCGCTGTCCGGCGGCGGGCGGTGGAAGCGCCGCAATCGTCCGATCCGTGAATTTGATCCGTTCTGCCATGTCGCCTCCGCTGGGGTAGCAGCCGGGGTAGCGCCGGGGTAGCAAGAATCCGGAAACCTAGCGCAACCCCATAGAAGACAGTATAGGACTAACCCATTGATAAAACAAGGAACATGTAAGGTCGGAGAAGTACAGGGAAACTGGCGGAAACAGGTCGGATTCGGACTCATAACCCGAAGGTCACAGGTTCAAATCCTGTCCCCGCAACCCCCATCCAACGGCTCGCCAAACGGCGAGCCGTTTTTGTTCCGGCAAGCGTACTCCCGGAAATTGGGCCAATAACTTTTCGAGCCCGATGGTCCGATCCCTCCGCAATCAGGCCGAGTGATAGACCGCTATTGGACTTCCCAGCATTTTGTGGACACGAGTTAATCTCATGTTGCTAAGCGCACGGGAGGGAATATGGCTACGCCGCAAACGGGGAGAAAGGTCCGTCGGTTTTACCAATTTATTCAGTTGCATCAAGGTGCCCCAAGCATGCGCGGCACTCGGCACCCCCGGCCGATCAGTGACCAAATCAGTGCCGCCACGATCCCGCCGAAAAGCACGACGACAAACGCCGACACCGGACTTCCGCACAGGATCGCGATGATTGCGCCGATCACGATCGACCACTTCAGCGCCCACACCAAGACGCCCACCTGCGCACAAAAGCCTGGATGGCAGAGCGCCAGCCAGACCAGGTAGATGGTAAGCGCGACACCTGCTGCGACGACGAACGTCGAAATCGCCGTCGCGATGAGGAGCGGACAGCCCATTGCGACGACGCACACCAGAGCTACCACCAGCCCAACGGCTAGCACGAACTTGAGGATCGGACACCAAGGCGGCGGCGGGGGTGGCGGCGGCGGGGGTGGTGGCGGCGGGGGTGGTGGCGGAGGATCGCCGATGCCTGATCCGGACAGCGTCACGCTGCCCATCATCGCTGGGCAGCAATCCGACGGCTTGATCCTGAAGCTGACGGTTGTCGACTGGGAGGCGACGACGTTGACATCGTGGTCGTTGGCGGTTCCAGTGGCGGCGAGCGTTCCGTCGTTGTTGTACCACTCGTAGTTCTCACTCGCTCCCGCGGGCTGCGCGATACGCACGGTGTAGGTGCCGGCGGGGACTGCGGGCACGTTCCAGTCGGCGCCTAGGGCATTCGAATGCGGCCCAGCCACGACCGTCCCCGCGAGTGCCACGACCACCGTAAAGCCTGTGGGGCAGTCGACATCGTCGCCGGCAGGGAAAATCACAGTGGCCGCGGCTGGCGGGCAGTCCGCCTTCATCGCGACCACGACGACAGCCGTCTCCGCGTCGCCGCCATTGACTTGAATGGTCTGCGACGCTCCCGAGCCGGGAAGCATGACCGACGGCGAACCGACGACTTGCTTCGACCAAAAGTACGTGAGTCCGGATCCGGTCGGATCGACTACCGTCACGACGTACGTTCCCGCCGGCACGCAGTCCGCGGTCTGCGAAATTGGCGGGGCGATGTCGAGCACCACCGTGCTGGGGCAATCCAGCGGCTGAAATCCCTTGCAGAGAACCGTTGTCGTCTCGGCAAGCCGGCAGGTGTGGTCCTGCGAGCAGATGACGGTGATGTGTAGCGTTGCGCCGCATCGCACGCTCACACCGCCGGTGAGCGCAAATGCGTGGATGACGAGGTTGGGTGGCGTATTGGGCGGCGGCGTGGAAAGCGGCTGCGCAGCTACACCGGTAAGACTGAGAAAGGGCACCGGGTCCGACGCCGCGTTGCGCACTTCGATGTCCACTGACGCGCAATCGACACGGACCATGACCTCGAGCGAGGTCGGCACTCCCTGCGCAGAAAAATTTTGGCCAGAGACTTGCAGGCTCGCGATGTTACACATGTGACCTCATCTGAAGCGCGAGGTAGCCTATTGCTCGCCAGTTCTCGCGTCTAGCTCCACAAGCGGACAAAGAAATCGTTGCGCGCCGCGCCGGGAAGCGACTGCGCATGGCTCTCCGCGGTCAGTTCACCATAGGCAAGGTTGAGGCGGACAATCGGTGGATTCTCGTCGAACGCATTGATCCACAGGACCACGCCACCCATCGCCGCAGTGTTCAGCGAGTGCCCCGTCTCGTGCGAGGGGATGCTTCCCCTGAAGAAGCTCCCCGACACCGCCGGCGCCGTGATGAACGTGAAATTCCCCAGTGAGAACCCACCGCTGAATCCGGTGCTGGCGCAAAAACCGCCCGTCGTCTCGATTACACCGGTAGTCCAGTCGATGCGGAATGTGGACGGCAATCCAACGAACGGTCCGATGGCGAAGCTCGCGAGGAAGAGCAGGAAACCAACGATTGTCGCGATGTACGACATGGGGAACAGCCATGCCGACCAGCCCAGGAATCCCTGGAACACGCGATTGCGTGCCACGAGGATGACGGCGGCGAGCGATCCGACGATGAACGCCCATCCCCCGAGGAACGGGCCGACGATGGGGATGAGGCTCAGTGCGGCAGCGTTCAGGACGGCGGTTTCGCCGATCATCATCCCGCGAGCGAATAATTCACCGGGAAAGTCGGGCAGCCCGACCGGTCCGCCGGTGGGCGTCGGCACCTGTGCGGCGAGCGGCAGCGTCACTGCAGGCAGGCCGACCCCGACGCTGATCGTCGCGAGCCGGTACGCGAACAGATAGAACGCCCCCAGCAGGACGGCCGCAATGATGAGCGCGACGGTAGGTGTAACAGTCCCGACCACAGCCGCGACGGCAGCCACGACGGCCGCGAGAAACCCGACGACCGGCGGGATCGGCAGCGCGAGCGCAATGAAAATCGCGATGACCATCACGAACCCGACGAAGACGCCGACCAGCCAGCCTAGGAAGTTGGGCATCGACTTCTCCGTTGCAGTCAGTTGAGAGGGTGCACGGCTCGCTGGAGTTCTGAACTGCCGATAGCCCTCAAGGAGGCCGCGCAAGTATGATCCGCACTGCGACAGAGATGCAAGGGGCTAGGCCGGTTTAGCTGCACGCCGGCACCGATAAAGTGCGGGGTATTGTCTTCGTAGAGGCCAGGGCCTGGCGTTGCAGTACCTCTACGCGTCCGTGTCTTCGATCAGGCCGACAAGTACCCGCTGTGACCGTGAGCGACCAGAGTTGGATCCCGGACCGTGACTGGCGATGCATGAATCTTGTTGCTACCCGATCCGCACCCGTCTCTTACGTACGAATCGGGTCCCCGCAACCAATTCAATCAACGGCTTGCCTTCGGGCGAGCCGTTTGTTTTTCAGGCACGCTCAAGCTCCACGTGAACGCGGCGACCGATCGCGGTGGCAATGTTGACCAGCGCATCAAGTGAGAAGCGAGACACGCGGCCACGCAGCAGGTCATTCATTCGTGGCTGAGTGACTCCACACTGTTGCGCAGCTTCGGTTTGCGTCCAGTGCTTCTTCGTCACAATAGCTGCAATTTGCTGCATGAGTTCGGCGCGTGCGCGAAGATTCGCCGCCTGCTCGGGCGTATCGGCGAGTGCGTCCCACACGCTTGCGTAGGCCTTCGTTTTGGTCATTTTCGATCCTTCATTAATTCGCTGAATCGAGCTTTCGCAACTTCGATATCGCGTTGCGATGTACGCTGTGTCTTCTTCGGAAATGCGTGCAGCACGAATACGGCGTTGGCAAGTCTGGCGGTGTAGATCACTCGATAAGTTCCCGAGTCTTCCCGTACCCGAATTTCCTCGACGCCTTTGCCTATTGTCGGCATCGGCTTGAAGTCGTCAGGCTGCAAACCACGCTGCACCTTGTCGAGTTGATAGCCCGCGTCATGCCTCGCGTCCGCGGGAAAATCTCGCAAAGACTGAAGCGAGTCCCCCAGGAACTGCACTGGTTTCATGGTCGAATTATACTGATACGGATATAAAAGTCAATCGCGCTGGCCGTCGCTCCAGCGCGGGCGCCTTGCATACGAAAATAATACCGAGCGTTTTCGCGGTCTTGGCGTTGACGAGCAGCTCGAACTTCGTGGGCTGCTCGATCGGCAAATCACCGGGCTTCGCGCCTTTCACGATCTTGTCGACATATGTCGCGGCGCGCCGAAACAAATCCGGGAAGCTCACGCCATAGGATCCGCACCCGTCTATTACGCACGAATCGGGTCCCCGCAACCAATGACTCAACGGCTTGCCACTCGGCAGGCCGTTTTTGCTCCTCGTCGGTGCCGGGCTGATGCCCTCGCCAGCAACGGTGCCTTTGATACGACCCTGTGTGAGCACTCAGGAAGGCGATAAGCCTGGCCCAAAACGGTCGAGCTTCATCTTGTGAAGGAGAGCGACGAAGCGTGGCTCCTTGTTCAAGCTGGCCAGGCGCGGGTCGTCCTTCAAATAGGTCAGCTGTGTATCGTGCGCCAGGAAAGCCCGATCCAATGAATCGAGCGCAAGCTCCACCTCGCCCAATGCAGCGTAGACGGCGGCCAGAGACGAGGGAGATACGTAGCGTGTTTTCGCCAGGGCGAGCAACTCACTCAAGATCTTGCGTGCTTCCTCG
Source organism: uncultured beta proteobacterium (assembly GCA_963726915.1). Lineage (GTDB taxonomy): Bacteria > Pseudomonadota > Gammaproteobacteria > Burkholderiales > Casimicrobiaceae > PALSA-1003. Next base: position 6,841 of record CAVSEA010000011.1, on the reverse strand, counting down.
GTTTGGCCCAAGCGCGCGAGGCAAGCCGCCAGCAAGGCACTCGGTCGCGAATTGTTATCCCCCAAATCGACCGCACGCCGCATTTCTGTCACGGCGCTATCGGGACGTTGATCCGCAAGATACATGCGGCCTCGCACGTAGTGAGCGAGCCAGAAATTCGGCGCGACATCCAAAGCGCGATTCAGTCTTGCGAGGGCTTCGTCGCGACGCCCCGCCTGCAGCAAGTAACTCGCCTCAAGCGCGTTGAGTACAGGCGACATCGGATCCAGCTCGCGGGCCGTTCGCATCTGCGCAAAGCCTTCGTCGGACCGTCCCTGGGTCAGCATCAAATTGGCCAGGCCGAAATGAGCCATCACCACGTTCGGATTGATTGCGAGTGCTTGTTGAAACTCGCGTTCCGCACCGGACCAATCGAAGTCGAACCAATAGCGCCTGAAGGCTTGCTCGGCACGGGCTTCGGCCAGGTTCGGAACGCTGGCCAAGGCGCGCTCCACGGCGAATCGGGCCAGCTCGAATACTTCTGACGGCACGCCGTCGGCGCCGAACAGGGTACGCCGATACGTTTCGGCCAGCCCTACCCAGGCGAGGGCGTAGCCAGGGTCGATTTCCAGCGCCTGCTTGTAAAGCTCGGTGCTCTTGCGCAGGCTATCCGCGCGCATGCTCTGGGCGTATCGAGACGCAGCCAAATACAGCTGGTAAGCGTCGGTGTTGCGCGTGCCGCCGAGTCCGGCCTGCGGCGGGCGCGCACCGGCGACGGTTTCCAGGCTAGGCACGAGGACCTGCGCCACGCGCGCCGAGATCATGTCCTGCACTTCGAATACTCCGGTGAATTTCTCGTCGAAGCGGCCGCTCCAGACGGCGCTTCCATCGGCGGCACGAAGCAGGCGCGCGGTGACGCGCAATTGGTCGCCATGTCGCTGCAGCGAACCATCGACGATCCACGCGACGTCCAAGTCACTCGCGGCGCGCAGTGGATCCTGATCGGCCCCCGCGTACCGACGTACCGACCCGATCGAGCGCACGACCAACCCGGGCACGATGGACAGGCGCGCGATCAGGCTATCGGCCATGCCCACTTCGAGCAATTCGTCACGAGCATCAGACACCAACGGCTTGAAAGGAAGTACGGCCAGTGTCGAAAGTTGCGCTGCAGCGCCGGATCTCGGCGCCCAGCGCCATGCCCACCATCCTGCAGCTCCCAGCGTCGCGGCGCCGCCCGTCACCAGAGTCAGGCGCAGCCAACGCCGTCTGTCCGTCACGCCTCGGGCGGTGCCTGACGTCTGCGACCCGATTGCGGGCTCGGCAACAGGTACCGAGTCGGGCTGAAGGGAGGCCCGTCTTGCGACACCGATGCCGGTCGCGGCATCGGTCGCAAATCCTCAAGGTCGGCTGCACTCCGGCAACTCGGTCACCGTGGCGATGAACCTGAAGCCGCGGCGTGGCACGGTCTGGATGTAGCGGCTGTCGTGGGAATCGTCAGCGAGTGCCCGTCTCAAGCCGGAGATGACCTGGCTCAGACTGTTTTCCTCGACCACCAGACCTGGCCAGAGAGCCAGCATCAGGGAGTCCTTGTCGAGCAACGCGCCAGCGTTTTCGACGAACAGCAGCAACGCGCTGAACAGTCGAGGCGTAAGGTTCAGCAGACTACCGTCGCGACGGCGCACTCGCTGCTGCGACCGCTCCAACACGAAATCACCGAAGGCATATCGTGGCGATGGAGACATGGCAGGATTTCAGACTAATTCAGAGATCCTTCAGATGCGGAAAATGACTTCCAGGGCCAATCCGGCCATTGTAAACGATGTCGGGTCGAGTCCTGGAGAGCAAACATGAAGGCGAACCATCGCAAGCGCCTGTTAACCGCAGCACTACTATTTGGCAGCATCATGCTCAGCGCATGTGGCGGTGGCGACAGCGCGAGCCCTCCTGTCCTCGACGCCGACGGTTGCACCACGGCACCGGCCGCTCCGATCGACACCGCCATTTGTCGGGGCAAGGCCAACTTCCACGACCGAACCCTCGCAGGCCTGGGCGGCAACGGCCGGGCGTGTTCCGACTGTCACATGGACTCTGAGAATTTCCAGCTGACGCCGGCGGCCGCGCAGGCGCGGTTTGCGAAGATGACCATGACGGGTGTGGACGACCCGCTGTTTCGTGCGATCGACGCCGATGACTTTCGCGTCAACGGCGCGACCGCACGCGACTTTACCAACCTGACTCAGAACGGCCTCATTCGTGTCACGATCCCGTTGCCGGCGAACGTGAAGCTCCTCGACTGCGGGGCGGCAGTCCCGTGCCCGGCAACCGCCCGTCCGACCAGCGAAACCGTCGCCGACGTCTGGCGTGCCGTCCCCTCGATTCTCGACGTCAACATCACGGGGCCCGATGGTGCCGATCCGCTCTACGCGCGCGGCCCGAACCAGCGCGGCGGGTACCAACTCGACGCCCGCATCGACACGTTGCAAAACCAGGCGCTCAGCGCGCTCCGAAACCATGCCGGGGTTACCGTCGACCCGCCCGCCAAATTCCTTGGATGACGTAGCCGCCTTCCAGCAGACCCAGTTCTCCTCGGCAAGCGTCAAGCTCCTGTCCGACGCCTTGGCCGCCGGCACCAGGCCGCTTCCCGATCCCGATCCCGTGCTGAACGCACTGGAGACGACCGGCAAGTCGGTCTTCAACCGCGCTTGCGCGCAATGCCACGGCAACATGGGCGGCCATCCGAGCGGCAGCACGCCGATCCAGCAGGGCGCCGAGGGCACGCCGACCGCGCTCGTCCGTTACCACGACATCATGACCACGTGTCCTCGTCCGGTAGACACTGTCAATCCCCCGCGATTCCAGTTCGCGCCATGCAGCGCGAGCCAGTTGGAGAACGTGCGAACCTACGAGATCACCAACAGCGGCGTCGCGCCAAGCGGAACACCCTGCGGCGGCGCCGCTCCTCAGCCGGCCTGCGTGACCCGAGTCACCACGTCGGACCCGGGTCGTCTGCTCCTTACCGGCTACCCGGCGGCGGGTGGGCCCGGCGACATTCAGCACTTCGACATTCCAAGCCTGCGCGGAATCGCTCGAACTGCGCCGTACTTCCACAACAATACCGCCGCCACTCTCGAAGAGATGCTCGAGCATTACAAGCAGTTCTTCAAACGGGTCCAGGTTCAGAATGCGGCCGCCCCTCTCCTTACCACGCAGCCAGGTGTCACGCCTCCGGTCATCGATCGGCCGTTCACCGACGCGGAGGTGCCGGCGCTCCTTGCCTATCTGCGCAAGCTTTGAGAAATGTAGTCCTGGTGACCAGTTACTTGCCTCGCCGGCACAAATTGCAGGGGCCATCTACAGATCGTCGATGCAATGAGCTTACTGCGGGTCGGATCCAGTCCCGCTCGACCTACAGGACTGCGTCATCGACGAGAAAGAAACAGTGGCGCGGTGAAGGTGGCACGGCGGGCTACGCTCACTCCAATGCCACTTGGGCACTTGGCTACCCAATCCGCAACCGTCTCTTACGTAGGAATCGGGTCCCCGCAACCAATCCAATCAACGGCTTGCCACTCGGCAGGCCGTTTTTGTCTCTGGTCGGGCTAGCAGCGCGCTTACGTCGCACCGTGAATCTCCAATTGCTCCGCAGTTGTCTGCAACGTCGGACGGCCTCGTGTCAGAACTCTAGGCCTCGGACTCCCCATTGCGTTCTCGGGCGAGCCACTTCCGGAACTGCGAGGTATTCGATCCTTTCGCGCACTCCCGGCTGCGCTGCCGCTATCAACGCTGCATAACGGCAATCCACCATGAGTTTGCGCGATGATTGATCTCAATGGATCGGCACGACGGGAATGTGCGTCAGGTGCAAGACCCTTGTCGTGGTCGATCCCAGTAACATGTTAGAGAGCGCCGTCATCCCGCGCGTGCCCATGTAAATCATCGTGCTGTCCAATTTCTTTGCATGTTCGATGATGCTTTCAGCGATCGCTCCAACGAGCTTGTGTACGGTGTACTTCACTTCCGCGGCGTCGAGAGCCTGCTTGCTCGCCGCAAGCATGTCATCGCATTCCTCAGCGTAGTAGCGCTCGATCATTTCATCGCTTACAACCAGACTCATGTTCGGAAACCGCGGCACCGGCAGGTGAACGGCGAGCAGATCGACCCTGGGCTGTTCCTTGTACCAGCCAAAGGTTTCTATGAGCTTTTGGGTCGCACGCGTGGCGCTCTCGGAACCGTCGACGGGCAGCAGCACTTTGAGCATGTCGTACTCCTAGCATAGTGGGGGACGTTATTCGTGATGCGGGCGATCCTGCCAACCGGCGATGAGCGGAGGTCGTGAGAATTTGGTCCGCAGTCGATCATCAGGCGAGCCTGCCGAGCCGCACGCGGCGCCGGCGAAGCAATTTGTACAGGTCGCAACCATGTCAAGTGCGCGCATCATCGGAGTATGCCTCGCGGGGGCGGTCACCAGCGCAATTCACGGCATCTTGCCACCGTTCGAGCGACGCCTGCCTACGGTTGCGGGTTCAGCACGGTCAGCCGCTTCGCCCACTGCGCGACGACGAAGCACCCCAGCCCGGCGCTCGCGGCGATCGCGAGGTCGTCTGCGTGCAGGCGACCAAACTTGAAAAGATCGCGCAAGAGCGGCACGAAGAGTACGAGCGCGAGCATGACGAGGGCACCACCGACGATCCACCAAAGCGCCGGATTCGGAGGACGCAGGTTCTCCGCGAGTCGTCGCGAACGCGACCGGCTCGCGATGATGAGAGAGAGGCTCGCGAACACCATGACGGTGAAAGCGAGTGCGCGCGCCTCTTCCGTACTCTGGCCGCGTTTCAACGCGATACCGTAGACAAGAAGCAATGCGGCCAGCACGACGGCCCCTTGGACGCACCCGAGGAGTACGGTCGCGCGATCGAGGAGCGACGCGTCGGGCGGACGTGGCGGCCTTTCCATCGTGTCGGGCCCCTCCGGCTCGGCCTCGAAGACGATCGAGCACGACGGATCGATGATGAGCTGCAGGAAGAGGATGTGGACCGGCAATAACAGCAGCGGCCACCCGAGAACGACCGGAACCACCGACATGCCGACGATCGGGATGTGCACCGCAATCAGGAACGCGAGCGCCTTGCGCAAGTTGTCGAACACCCGGCGCCCGAGACGCACCGCGGTGACGATCGACGAGAAGTCGTCGTCGAGCAACACCAGCGCCGCGGCCTCGCGCGCAACGTCCGTGCCGCGACCGCCCATGGCGATGCCGATGTGGGCGGCTTTGAGCGCTGGCGCGTCATTGACACCGTCGCCGGTCATTGCGACCACGTCGCCGCAGGACTTGAGCGCAGTGACGATGCGCAGTTTGTCCTCCGGCACGGCCCGGCAGAAAATGTCGACGTCGCGAACGCGCGCCGCAAGTTCCGCGTCGCTCATTTGCGCCAGCATGGACCCGGTGATGTAGCGATCCGGCGCCGCAAGCCGAACCGCCCGGGCGATGCTCATCGCCGTGGCGGGGTAGTCGCCGGTGATCATCACGACCCGGATGCCTGCGGCACGGGCTTCGGCGACCGCGGCCGGGACCGCATCTCGAACAGGATCGGCCAGTCCGATGAAACCCACGAATTCGAACGCGAAATCGTGCTGCAACAACGGTAATTCGCGCTCCTGGAATGTCGCCCTGGCCACGCCCAACACCCGCAGGCCCTTCGCGGCCATATCGGATGCCGTGCGTCCGAGCGCCGCCATGGCCTCGGCCGGCGTGTGGCACAGGTCGAGGATAGCCTCGGGCGCACCCTTCGCCGCGATCACGTAGTGGGTCCTATCGGGCGAGCGCCATACCCGCGAAATGGCCAGAAGCTCCCGCGACAGCGGATACTCGTCGACGAGCGTCCAGTCCAGATGAACGTGTTCGGTACCGGCGAGGAGCCGTTCGATCGCCGTCTTGATCGCCTTGTCCATCGGGTCGAACGGATCGCGCTGGCTCGCGAGCATCGCAAACTCGAGGAGCACGTGGAAATGCTCCGGCAACGCGGAATCGGGGGTTGCCGCGACATCGAGTTCCTGTCCCGAGGTGTACAGTCCGGCGAGCGTCATCCGGTTTTGCGTCAGCGTGCCGGTCTTGTCGACGCAAAGCACGGTGGCCGAGCCCAGCATCTCGAGTGCCGGCACGTGTCGCGTCAGCACGCGATTCTTCGCGATGCGCCATGCGCCCAGTCCCAGGAAAATCGTGAGAATGACGGGCAATTCCTCCGGCAGGATCGCCATCGCGAACGTAATGCCCGTCAGGATCGCATTGAGCCACTCGCCACGCGTCAGCCCGTACGCCATTGTTATCAGCACGCTCAGTCCGGCACCGCACCATGCGATCCGACGCACGAGGCGGGCAGTCTCGCGTTGAATGCGCGTCGGCTCGGGCCGGACCGCCGCGAGCGCGCTGCCGATCCTTCCCAGCGCCGTCTCGTTGCCGGTCGCGAGCACACGCGCCGTGCCCTTGCCCTGCACGACCAGCGAACCGGAGAACACGAAAGGCGTCGCATCGCCTCCGGGCGCGCCCATGCGCTCCGCGGGTTCCGTCGCGGCGATCTTCGCCACGGGCACTGATTCGCCGGTGAGCAACGACTCGTCCACGGCGAGATTCGTCGCCCGGCAGACCATCGCGTCCGCGGCGATGCGGTCGCCCTCGGCAAGCACGAGGAGATCGCCGACGACGACCTCGCGTCCGGCGATGCGCATCTGCTCGCCTTCGCGGATCACGAGCGCCCGCGGGCTCGACAGGTCGCGCAGCGCTTCAAGCGCGCGTTCGCTCTTGCGTTCCTGGACGAACGTGATCGCGATGATCACGAACACGAACGCGAGCAGCATCGCGGCC
>CAVSEA010000010.1:0-125729 GCA_963726915.1 uncultured beta proteobacterium | reverse complement strand
CGAAGAGCAAGCCGAAAGCCATCAGCGGCGCCGGCACCCCGCCGCGAATGCCCACGTCGAGAAAGACGCCGAACAGCGCCAGCACCTGCGAGGTCTGGCTCACGAAAAGATAGTGGATGCCGACGTAAAGTACGATCAAGGTGGCGTACGTGGCCGGCCACGACAAGCCACCCAGGCGCGAGGCGAGGCGCTCGCCCACATAGCCCATGAAGCCCAGCTCGTTCAGTTGCCCGCTCATGGCGAAAAGTACCGCCAGCCAGAGGAAGGTCGCCAGCGTGTCGCCACGAATATCGATGTCCTCGACGGTGAGCACACCCGTTATGAGCAGCACGCCGAAACCCATGAACGCTATGCTGGTGATATTGAGATTCAGCGCACCTGCGAACACCCAGCCGGCGACCATCACCGCGAATATCACGGCCGTGATCCGCTCGTCTCGCGACAGTTTCCCCATGCTTGCGAGTTCTGCGCGAGCGGCGGCGGGAGCCTCCGGCGTCTTGCCGACGCGGGGCGGAAACAACTTCGCGACAAGCAGGGGAAGCATCCCGATGGCGATGAGCGCCGGCACACAGGAGGCAAGAATCCAGGACCCGAATCCGATCTCGACCCCGAATTTCTGCGCGATCTGCACGCCGACCGGGTTGGCGGAGGTGGCCGTCATCCAGAGCGCGGAGGAGACGGCGAGGCTCGCCATCCCGCAAAACATGAGGTAGCCGCCGAGCCGTCGTCCCTCGGGGTCATCGGGATTGGAGCCCGCTCCCTTGGCCACGGACAGCACGATCGGGAAGAGCACGCCACCGCGCGCCGTGTTGCTTGGAAACGCCGGCGCGATGGCCGCGTCGGTCAGCACGATGCTGTAGGCGAGGCCGAGCGACGAGCCGCCGAAGAGGCTCACCATGAACAGGCTGATCCGCCGGCCGAGCCCCGACTTCACGACGGCCTGCGCGACGATGAAAGCAACCATCACGAGCAGCACGCTGGAATTCGCGAAACCAGAGAAGGCTTGCGCTGGCGTGAGCGTCCCGGTAAGGACGACGGCCGCCACGGCGATCATCGAGGCGTGGAGGAGCGGAAAGGCGCCAACGAGTACCGACACGATGGCTGCGGCGAAGGCCGCGAACAGGTGCCACGATTGCGGCGTCAGCCCGGCCGGGACCGGCGTGAACCAGATGCCGATTGCGAGCGCGAACGGCACCGCGCGTTTCATGAGCAAGCCGGGAGCAATCATTTCCGCATTCCTCCCGCGCTTGGCTGGCCGGGCAGAAAGCGACCCTTCAGCCCGACGGCTTGTCCCTGGATCGAGCCGTCCTCGCCCTCGATCACGAACTTCCAGGAGAACTCATAGGAACCGGTCACACCCACATACCGTCCTGTGCCGCCCAGGAGCGTTCCCGAGATGCGGTTTTGCGCTGCGGTGCCCTGACCCTTGAGCTCGCTGAACACCTGGTCACCTCGCTCGTCCGTCCAGACGCCGCGGCCCACCAGGCCCGTTTCGCTGTCGACGAGCGCGATCACTTCCGCGCGGAATCCGACGCCGGGGCGCGCCGGTCCCGCGAGCAGCATCGTGCCGCTCAGGTCGATGATCGAGCCCCGGCGATCGGTGCCGAGGGGAATGACATGGCGACTGCCAGCCGCGTTCCAGGAGCCTTCGAATTCCCGCCATTCGCCGGGCGCGGCGACCGGCTCCGTGCGGCTCCGTCGCCGGTCCGCAGGCGGCCAGGACCAGCGCCAAGCCGATCAGGACGGCGTGCCGCGATCCCTGCCGCCGCTTCCATGTGAGGAAGTCCACGTCTCGCCTCCGGAGAGGGCTCTCCCGACGATTATGCGACCGAGTCATCGCGCGCTACTTGGACTTGCGTTTCGCAACGCGTGCTTTCCCGGCGCCCGCAGGCTTGGCGCTCTTGCCCGTGGCTGCCTCATAGGCCTGCCGGTAGCCGCGCGCAATGGCGCGCACCGCCCGGCCGATGTCGTCGTAGACGTGATCGTCGAGGTTCGCGAACGATATGCGCACCGACCAGTCCGGCGCGGCGAAGCCGCTGCCGTTGAGCAGCACGATGCCGTGGTCCTCGGCCAGCCGGAACACGATGTCGAGCGGATGCACGTTCGCCTTCATCCACTTGACGATGTCCTCGCCCAGGTGCTTGCGGGCCCAGAACTCGAAGTCGATCAGGCCGTAGTACCAGTCGAAGTACTCGTTCGGAGGAAGCTTCGAGGTCCAGCCCCTCGAGTGTCGCCTCGACCCGCTTCTTGACGATGCCGATGCAGGCCTTCTGGTAGTCCTTCTTCTCGTCCATCAGCTCGGCGAGCGAGAACAGCGTCATCATGACCTGCTGCGGAAGCGACAGGCCCGCGGTGTGATTCAGCGCGACGTCGCGGCTGTCCGCCACGATGCGGTCGATGAACGCGAGCTTGCGCGGTTCGAGCGTGAGCCCGCCGTAGCGCTTGTCCAGCTTCTTCTTGATGGTCTCGGGATGCTTCGCGATCATCTCGTCGAAGATGTTGTCCTCGTGCACCGCGACCGTGCCGAGGCGCCAGCCGGTGCAGCCGAAGTACTTGCTGTACGAGTAGACGCCGATGGTGTTCTTCGGGAACTCCCCCATCAGCGAACGGAAACCCGGCACGAAGGTGCCGTACACGTCGTCCGTCAGCAGAATGAGATCCGGGCGCTTCTTGAGCACCGCCCCGATCTTCTTGATCGTGTCGGGATAGAGCGCCACCGCGAACGGGTTGCCGGGGTTGACGATGAAGAACGCCTTGATCTTCGGGTCGAGGAGTTTCTTGATTTCTGCGTCCGGGTACTGGAACCGATGCTCCTGCGTCGCATGCACCTCGACGAAGTTGAGGTCGTAGTCCTCCGAAGAGCAAGCCGAAAGCCATCAGCGGCGCCGGCACCCCGCCGCGAATACCCACGTCGAGAAAGACGCCGAACAGCGCCAGCACCTGCGAGGTCTGGCTCACGAAAAGGTAGTGGATGCCGACGTAAAGTACGATCAAGGTGGCGTACGTGGCCGGCCACGACAGGCCGCCCAGGCGCGAGGCGAGGCGCTCGCCCACATAGCCCATGAAGCCCAGCTCGTTCAGTTGCCCGCTCATGGCGAAAAGTACCGCCAGCCAGAGGAAGGTCGCCAGCGTGTCGCCACGAATATCGATGTCCTCGACGGTGAGCACACCCGTTACGAGCAGCACGCCGAAACCCATGAACGCTATGCTGGTGATATTGAGATTCAGCGCACCTGCGAACACCCAGCCGGCGACCATCACCGCGAATATCACGGCCGTGATCCGCTCGTCTCGCGACAGTTTCCCCATGCTTGCGAGTTCCGCGCGAGCGGCGGCGGGAGCCTCCGGCGTCTTGCCGACGCGGGGCGGAAACAACTTCGCGACAAGCAGGGGAAGCATCCCGATGGCGATGAGCGCCGGCACACAGGAGGCAAGAATCCAGGACCCGAATCCGATCTCGACCCCGAATTTCTGCGCGATCTGCACGCCGACCGGGTTGGCGGAGGTAGCCGTCATCCAGAGCGCGGAGGAGACGGCGAGGCTCGCCATCCCGCAAAACATGAGGTAGCCGCCGAGCCGTCGTCCCTCGGGGTCATCGGGATTGGAGCCCGCTCCCTTGGCCACGGACAGCACGATCGGGAAAAGCACGCCACCGCGCGCCGTGTTGCTTGGAAACGCCGGCGCGATGGCCGCGTCGGTCAGCACGATGCTGTAGGCGAGGCCGAGCGACGAGCCGCCGAAGAGGCTCACCATGAACAGGCTGATCCGCCGGCCGAGCCCCGACTTCACGACGGCCTGCGCGACGATGAAAGCAACCATCACGAGCAGCACGCTGGAATTCGCGAAACCAGAGAAGGCTTGCGCTGGCGTGAGCGTCCCGGTAAGGACGACGGCCGCCACGGCGATCATCGAGGCGTGGAGGAGCGGAAAGGCGCCAACGAGTACCGACACGATGGCTGCGGCGAAGGCCGCGAACAGGTGCCACGATTGCGCCGTCAGGCCGGCCGGGACCGGCGTGAACCAGATGCCGATCGCGAGCGCGAACGGCACCGCGCGTTTCATGAGCAAGCCGGGAGCAATCATTTCCGCATTCCTCCCGCGCTTGGCTGGCCGGGCAGAAAGCGACCCTTCAGCCCGACGGCTTGTCCCTGGATCGAGCCGTCCTCGCCCTCGATCACGAACTTCCAGGAGAACTCATAGGAACCGGTCACACCCACATACCGTCCTGTGCCGCCCAGGAGCGTTCCCGAGATGCGGTTTTGCGCTGCGGTGCCCTGACCCTTGAGCTCGCTGAACACCTGGTCACCTCGCTCGTCCGTCCAGACGCCGCGGCCCACCAGACCCGTTTCGCTGTCGACGAGCGCGATCACTTCCGCGCGGAATCCGACGCCGGGGCGCGCTGGTCCCGCAAGCAGCATCGTGCCGCTCAGGTCGATGATCGAGCCCCGGCGATCGGTGCCGAGGGGAATGACATGGCGACTGCCAGCCGCGTTCCAGGAGCCTTCGAATTCCCGCCATTCGCCGGGCGCGGCGACCGGCTCGTGCGGCTCCGTCGCCGGTCCGCAGGCGGCCAAGGCCAGCGCCAAGCCGATCAGTACGGCGTGCCGCGATCCCTGCTGCCGCTTCCATGTGAGGAAGTCCACGTCTCGCCTCCGGAGAGGGATCTCCCGACGATTAATGCGACCGAGTCATCGGGCGCTACCTGGACTTGCGTTTCGCAACGCGTGCTTTCCCGGCGCCCGCAGGCTTGGCGCTCTTGCCCGTGGCTGCCTCATAGGCCTGCCGGTAGCCGCGCGCAATGGCACGCACCGCGCGGCCGATGTCGTCGTAGACGTGATCGTCGAGGTTCGCGAACGATATGCGCACCGACCAGTCCGGCGCGGCAAAGCCGCTGCCGTTGAGCAGCACGATGCCGTGGTCCTCGGCCAGCCGGAACACGATGTCGAGCGGATGCACGTTCGCCTTCATCCACTTGACGATGTCCTCGCCCAGGTGCTTGCGGGCGAAGAACTCGAAGTCGATCAGGCCGTAGTACCAGTCGAAGTACTCGTTCGGAGCGAGCTTTATATCCAGCCCCTCGAGCGTCGCCTCGACGCGCTTCTTGACGATGCCGATGCAGGCTTTCTGGTAGTCCTTCTTCTCGTCCATCAGCTCGGCGAGCGAGAACAGCGTCATCATCACCTGTTGCGGAAGCGACAGGCCCGCGGTGTGATTCAGCGCGACGTCGCGGCTGTCCGCCACGATGCGGTCGATGAACGCGAGCTTGCGCGGTTCGAGCGTGAGTCCGCCGTAGCGCTTGTCCAGCTTCTTCTTGATGGGCTCGGGATGCTTCGCGATCATCTCGTCGAAGATGTTGTCCTCGTGCACCGCGACCGTGCCGAGGCGCCAGCCGGTGCAGCCGAAATACTTGCTGTACGAGTAGACGCCGATCGTGTTCTTCGGGAACTCGCCCATCAGCGAACGGAAGCCCGGCACGAAGGTGCCGTAGACGTCGTCCGTCAGCAGGATGAGATCCGGACGCTTCTTGAGCACGGCCCCGATCTTCTTGATCGTGTCGTCATCGATCGCCACGGCGTACGGATTGCCCGGGTTGACGATGAAGAACGCCTTGATCTTCGGGTCGAGAAGCTTCTTGAGTTCCTCGTCCGGGTACTGGAACCTGTGCTCCTGCTTCGCGTGCACCTCGACGAAGTTGAGGTCGTAATCCTCCAGGTGCGCCATCTCGATGTACGGCGTGAAGATCGGCACGCCGAGCGCAATCGTGTCGCCGGGGTTGATGATCCGATTGCTCTTCAGCGACTTGAAGATGTAGCACATCGCGGCGGTGCCGCCCTCGACCGCGTAGATCTTGAACTTGCCTTTCGGTCGCGGGTTTCCGCACATCGCCCACTGCAGGTATTCGTGGACGACCTGCTCGTTGTGCACCAGCATTCGGTCCGGCACCGGGTAGTGATCGCCGATGATGGAATCCACCAGCTCGTGCACGAACTTGTCGGAGTCGAAGCCGAACTTCTTCACCGTCCACGGCACCATCCGCTGCAGGAAGGGCGCGCCCGGCATGTCGTCGTGCTTCCCGAGCCAGGCCTCGAGCCGGCCCGCGACACCCGCTGCCTTGGGCATGCCGCCCACGCCCGGCGGCAGGTCGAGCACGCGCTTGCTCTCGGTGATCGCGAACTGCCCGAGCAGGAAGAACGCCTCGCGCGGCTCGGTGGCGACCCAGTTCGGGTTGCCGCGACCGGCGTTCAGATAGGAGAGCGACGATTCCAGCGCGGCCTTCGACGCCACCTTCTGGAGGAAGTCCTTGATCTCGAACGGGCCCAGTTTCTCGTACTTGCTTGAGTGTCAAGTCGTCCATCAGTCTCTCCGTTTGCGTTTCAATAGCCGGAAATGTGCGGATCACGACAGCAGCATGATGATGACCATGCCCCAGATCGTGAGCAGCGTGTTGCCGACGGCGTAGGTGACGGTGTAGCCGAGCGCCGGGATCTGGCTCTTGGCCTGGTCGCAGACCAGGCCGAGCGACGCCGTCGTCGTGCGCGCCCCGGAAACGATGCCGAGGTTGAGCGCGTCGTGGAATTTGAACACGTACTTGGCGATGAACATGCCGAGAATCAGCGGGACCGTGGTCGCGAGAGCGCCCCACAGGAACAGACCGATGCCCTGCGTCTTCAGGCCGTTGACGAAGCCCGGGCCGGCGGAGATGCCGACGATGGCGATGAAGATGTTGAGGCCGACCGAGTTCATGAACCAGACGGTGGGCGTCGGGATGCGCCCGAAGGACGGGCGCACCGAGCGCAGCCAGCCGCCGATGATGCCGGCGATCAGCGCGCCGCCGGCGGTCGACAGCGTCAGTGGCACGCCGGCCACCTTGAACACCAGCGCGCCGATCAGCCCGCCGACCACGATCGCCGCGCCGACGAACGCCATGTCGGTGACGTCGGTCGGACGGTCCGCGACGCCCAGCAGCTTGGTGGCGGCGGCGGTGTCCTGCGTGCGGCCGACGACGGTGAGCAGGTCGCCGCGATTGATCTTGGTGTTCGCCAGGATGGGAATATCGGTGGCGGTCGCGCCGCGCGTGATCTTGCGCAGGAAAACGCCGCGCGCGGCGGGGCGCGTCGCCAGTTCGGCGAGCGTCTTGCCGTCGACCTCCTTGTTCGTCACCAGGACGTCGACGCCCTCCACCGGCATGGCCAGCAGCTCGCGGTCGTCGACTTCGTCGGCGTTTTGCAGCAGATTCACCAGCACCTCGCGCTCGCCCGCGACCGCGATGACGTCGCCTGCCTTCAGGACGGTGTCGGCGGTCGCATCCATGATCTGTGCCGTCGCGGCGAATGCGCAGGATGAAGAGGCGCGCGTCGGGCACCAGCGCCTCGGCCTCGGCGCCCGCAGGCCGACCGCCTTGCCGCCCGGCTGCACCTTGTACGCGCGCACTCCCCGCTGTACCAGGCCGAGCCGGCCCCGCCCACTTCCTTCTTGCCGCCTCCATACTTCTCCTCGTAGTCCTTGCAGGCGGCCACGAGGTCGATGCCGAGCAGCTTCGGGCCGAGGACGGCGATCACGATCGCCGAGCCCATGGTGCCGAACATGTAGGTCACGGCGTAGGCGACCGGCATCGAGTCGATCAGCGCCTTGGCCTGATCGGGGGGCAGGCCCAGCCGGTTGATGGCGTCGGTCGAGAGGCCCATCGCGGCGGAAATCGTCTGCGAGCCCGAGTAGAGCCCGGCCGCGTAGCCGAGATCGTAGCCGGCGACCTTCGCGATCACGACGAGCGCCACCAGGCTGAACACGCACTGGACCACCGAAAAGATTGCCTGCGGCACGCCGTCCCTGGCGATGCCGCGCACGAACTGCGGTCCGACGCCGTAGCCGACGGCGAACAGGAACATGAGGAACGAAAACGCCTTGAGCGGCTGGTTGATCGTGATCCCGATCTGCCCGATCACGACGCCGGCGATCAGGGTGGCGGTCACCGATCCGAGGCCGATCCCCTTGAAGGTGAACTTGCCGAAGTAATACCCGAAGGCGAGCGCGAGAAAGATCGCGATCTCAGGGTACTGTTTGAGCGTAGCGAAGAGCCAGTCAATCATGATGTACTCCGGTTCGGTGGTGCCGTGGAGCCGGTGGCTTGGATGGGACGAACGACGATTGCCTGCGCAGTTGGCCAGTGACGAGCGGACTGAGCCATTTTAGGTGCTATCGCCGTTTCTTGGCAGATGCCTTGCTCTTCGGCGGCGCCGCGCTCACCGGAGCGCTGCGTCCCGCCGGAGCTGCACGCACCGGGGCGCTGCGTCCCGCCGGCGCCTTGCCGATCGCCGACAGCTTGATCAGCTTGAGGCCGCGCGTGGCGTTGTAGCCGTGGATTTCCTTGACGTCGAGCTTGCGCATGAATCCGATCGTGTCGGGCGCAATCACCTGCCCCGGCACCATGATCGGGAAGCCCGGCGGATACGGAATCACGAAGTTGGCCGACACCATTTCCGGGCCGTTTTTCAACCGCTCGTCGATCTTCGGGCTCATCAGCGGCAGGTATTCGCAGTCGTCCTCTTCGTAGGCCGCGAAGAAGGCGCCGCGCATGTCGCCCTCGAGCGTGATGCTGCTGGGGTTCTCGCGGTAGCCGTCGTGGAAGCGGCTGAAGTTCGGCAGGTCGGGCACGTCTTCCATCAGGCTCTTCACCCGTGCCGCAAATGCCGCGCGCTCGGTAGTCGCCACCCTCGGCGAGCCGCGCCTCGATCTCCATCGAGACCTCGAGCAGCACCTTGATCAGCAGCGCGACGTCGCTGCGCGTGTTGTTGATGTTGCTTTGCAGGAGCACGCTGTTGCGCGAGGTCTTGTTGAGCTGGACGTTGTACTTCGACGCCAGCAGGTTCTTGAACGAAGTGCCGTCGTAACCCGGCGGTGCCGCACACCAGCGTCATCCGCGTCGGATCGAGGAAGAACTCGTCCTCCTTCACCGCCTTGAGCGCCGTCAGCCAGGTGCTGCCCGGGGTGAGGAAGTCGCGAAAGCCGGAACTGCGGTACTCGGCCGGTATCATGGCGTCGGCGCCGAGGACACGGAAGTACTTGGAGATGATCGGATGATCGGCGATGGCGCGGCGGATCGCGATGGCGACCTCGAACGCGCGCATGACCAGTTCGTAGCCTTCGAGCTCCATCTGCCGACGGGCCAAGTCCAGCGACGCGATGATCTGCGCGTTCGGCGACGTCGAGGCGTGGATGAACACCGCCTCCCGGAAGGCCGAGACGTGGTGGTTGTAGTCCTCGTCGCGCACGGCGACGATCGAGCCCTGGCGCAGCGCCGACATCGATTTGTGCACCGAGTCGGTTTCGTAGACGCGGATGCGCATCTTGCGCGGGTCCGGTACCAGATGCCGCTTGAGCAGGCGCGCGTCCTTCGGGTCGAGATCCTCGCCGAGCTCGGCGGCCTGCGCCTTCCACGCCGCCAGCGCGGCGGGGCTTGCCCGCCACTCCTCCAGCGCCGCCGCCGCGCCCATCGCCGTGCGCGGGCGCAGGAACGGCGACCAGCGCGCAAAGCCGAACCACGCCTCGTCCCACAGGAAAATGAGATCCGGCTTGATCGCCAGGCACTCTTCCATCACCCGGCGCGTGTTGTAGACGTGCCCGTCGAAGGTGCAGTTGGTGAGCGTCACCATCTTCACGCGATCGAGCCGTCCCTCGGCCTTGAGGTCGAGCAGCGCCTGCTTGACGGTGCGCAACGGGACCGCGCCGTACATCGAATACTCCGTCATCGGGAAGGCCTCGACGTACAGCGGCTGGGCGCCCGACAGCACCATGCCGTAGTGATGCGACTTGTGGCAGTTGCGGTCGGCGATCACGATGTCGCCGGGCGCGGTCACCGCCTGGTAGACCATCTTGTTGGATGTCGACGTGCCATTGGTGACGAAGAACACGTGGTCAGCCCCAACGGCGCGCGCGAATTTCTCCTGCGCCACCTTGATGGTGCCGGTGGGCTCGAGCATGCTGTCGAGGCCGCCGGTGGTCGCCGAGGTCTCCGCGAGGAACAGGTTCTGTCCGTAGAACTCGCCCATGTCGCGGATCCAGTTCGACTTCATGATCGACTTGCCGCGCGCGATCGGCAGCGCGTGGAAAGTGGCGATCGGCCGCGCGGCGTAGTTCTTCAGGTTGTCGAAGTGCGGCGTGGAAAAACGGTCGGCGACGCCTTCGAGCACGTTGAGGTGCACCTCCATCATTTCCTCGACTTCGTAGAACACCCGCCGGATCATCGAGGCCGCCGGATCGCCCGCCAGCTTTTCCACGTTCCGGTCGGTCAGCAGGTAGATGTCGAGTTCGGGGCGGATGTGCTTGATGAAGCGCGCCAGCGTCACTCCGACTTCGCGCGGCGCCATGCTAGCGACGTCGAGCTCCGGCTGCGCCGCAAGCAGGTCGTGCAGCAGCGGCACGTCGTGCTGGGACGGCACCGGGATCCCGTCGAAGATCACGACCGCTTCGATCTTGCCGTTCAGGATGACGCCGAGGAGGGCGTCTTCGACGCTGCCGACCAGCACCGGCTCGTAGATCATCGCGTCCTCGACGCGCCGCAGGCGGCGGATCTCGCGCGCGACCTTCGCGCGATTGGCGGACGGCGTGGGCGTGACGAACAGCGTCTCGAAGTAGGGCCGGTGAGCGTCGTTGCCGCCGAGCCCTCCGCGCAACCGGTCCGGCTCCGCGTCGGTGGCGTCATCCGCGGTCTCCCACTCGCTGCCATCGTAGCGATAGTTCCCCGACAGCAGCGCGCCGCTCATCCTTTGCACCATTCGCGCGGCGCCGTGCGCATCGTTGCTGGCGATACGTTCGGCGAGCGCCGTCATCAGCCGCTGTCCCGGAAAGGCGAAGAACTCCTCGAGTGCATGCAACTCCACCAACGCAGCTTCCACGGCCGCGCGTGCACCGCGCGCCTTGCCCCCATGGGCGTCGGCGGTCCAGGCCTGCGCCCTGGCATTCAACTCGCGCCAGCGGTCGAGCCGGGCCGCCGACGTGGAAAAGAAGTGATCAAGATGCGAAGCGACGGGTGTTTCGGTTGTCATGGCAGTTCTTCCTTGTCTGTCAGAAGCGGACCGCGTAGTTGAGATAGGCGCGCAGCTGGTTGCCGTTTTGAAGTGTCCCATCCTGATGCGTCCATGCATAGCGGAAGGTGGCCACGAGACCTTCCAGGACGGTTCCCTTTGGGAATGCGTAATCGAGGCGCACGTCGGTCTCGTTCTGGTTCCCGATGGGCGCGCCCGTCGACGAGTTGATCAAGTCGCGACCGGAGGCGTAGATCGCATAGGCCTTGAGCCCGGGGACGCCCAGGTCGCTGAAGTCCACGCCGCCGCTGACCCCCAAGGCGCGCTCGCCCGCCGTGTTGAACGAAAAAACCATGATGTTGAGATAGGACGGATGATCGCCATACGGGCTGATCGTCGTCGCGCCCTTGCCGGTCTGCGTGTAGTACAGCTGTCCATTCACCGGGCCGTAGTTCACGCCAGCCTGCAGTCCCAACCCGAAAGTCGAGAATGAGCCGATCTGCGCGCCGCCGACTGAACTCTGCGGGTAGTACTGGCCGCCCAGTGTAACGGAAGTCTTGTCGTCGATCGCAATCGGGTACCTGACGTCGGTGTAAAAGATGTTCGCGACGTCGGTGGAATAGACCTCGTCGACGCGAACGTAGCCGTTCTTGGCGAAATTCCACGTCCCGCCGGCGTAGATCGCGCCTTCCTGCTTGCCCGTTCCGCCCGCGGCGTTGGACATCCAGGCGAAGCTGTCGGAATCGCGGACCTTGATCTTGGTGACGTAGCCGCCGGTGTAGGAGACCTGGTCGACCGCACCGGTCACCGTGTAGGCCTCGAAGGTATTGGGCAACATCCGCGTGTCCTGCGGATTGATGAACGGGCGGTTGATGAGCTGCCGGTAGGCGGTGATGGTCTGGCCGGCGATGCGCAAAGCACCGAAGGCCTCGCCCAGCGCCGTGATCTGCTCCTGTCCCGGCGCAAGGAGTTTGGTGCCGTCCTTGTCGGCCGGGCCGTAGAGCTTCTGCGACGTGTAGCCGACGATTCCCACCTGAAACAGGTCGCCCCACCACGGGCTGCGCGCGCCCGCCCAACCGCCGATCGCCCACGCGGCGCTCTGTCCACCGCTGGTGTTTTCCTGTTCGAAATAATAGGTCCGCAGTTGCAGCACGGGCTCGAAGCCGCCGGGGAGCTTGTAGCCGTCCTTGGAGAGGTCCCCGGCGTAGATGCCTTGCGCCGAAGCGGAGGCCGCCAGCGCAACCGAACACAGTGCCGGCAACAGCAACGAGAGATCACGGCGCAGGCGCGATCCTGCAAGGCCTCGCCGCGGTCGGTGCATCGGATACCGCTGTCCCGCATGCTTATCGGTGTCGCGCATCGAAGTGCTCCCTGTCGGGTTGCTCTAGTCTCTCGCAACCATGCTGATCGTTCGGAATTTCGCTGTCTTTACATTTCTCGACACACGACGCACCCCGCCGCGCAAAGGAGTTGTCGCGGCGCGACCAAGGGCGGACTCCGGCGCGACTACGCATTCGAGATGACGATTTGTCCGTCGATAACCTCAACGCTGAAGATTTGGAGCTGAAGTGCCGGGATGCCGACAACCGAGCCGGTGGCGACGTCGTAGCGCCAGTCACAGTTGTAGCACGCGACGGTCCATCCCTCGAGATTTCCTTCCGCGAGACACGCTCCGCAGCGAAGGCACCAGGCCTCGAGCGCATAGATCGCGGCGTCGGTCTTGAACAATGCGACGGTGCTGTCGCCGGCCGTGACGACGGCACCCTTACCGGGAGCGAGGTGATCCAGGCGTGCGGCTTCGATCAACGCGGGCATTGCGCCTCTGTTTCGACGATCCGCTTCCGCAGTCGCGCCGGCGCAGGGAAATCGCACAGACTGTCCGTAGGCTGCAATCCGCACGCTCGCTGAAGCAGTCATCAAATGGTGCGCGGGCGGTGCCGCGCCGTCCTCTCATTTCTTGACATGCTCAAAGTGTGCTTGGGGTTGAAATTGACAATTCTTGACAACACGGTGACCCTGTCACCAAGCTAGCAAGCCAGGAAGGCGACGGTACGATGAGATCGAAAGTTGGCAAAAAGCCGGCGCAAGTGCCTGCGATAGGAGCTACCGAATGGTTTCAGCGCGTAGGAGGCTTTACGGCCGTTCCCGCGCTGGTTCGCCAACTCGGAGCGGATCCCATCGCGGTGCTGGCACAGGTCGGGCTCGCGCCGGACTCGCTCGACCGGCCCGAGCAAAGGATTCCATATGCCTCGATGGGCGCGCTGTTCCGCGAAGCGGCGATGCGGACAGGGTGCGCTCATTTCGGGCTGCTCTGCGGGCGGGCGTGGCATCTTGCGAATCTGGGTCTGCTAGGCGAAGTCGTGCGGAATTCCCCGACGGTTGGCAGTGCATTGCGGACGCTCGCTGTTTACCAGCATCTCAACAGCGAAGGCGGGCTCGCGTACTTCATGGACCGTGGTGGCGTCGTGGATCTCGGATACGCCATTTACGCGCCAGGCACGGTCGGCACAAACCAGATATACGACGCGCTCATGGCGGGAGGCTGCAATTTCATGCGGGAGTTGTGCGGGGCCAGCTGGGCGCCGTCGGAAGTTTTTTTTCCGCATGCAAAGCCGCCGAACATCGAACCCTATAGGCAGTTCTTCAGGGCTTCGTTGCGGTTCGATTCCGAATTCTGCGCACTACGGTTTTCCGCTGATTGGATCGATCGGCCGGTCCAGGAAGCGGATCCTGTGCGGCTCCAGATCGCCGAGGCGCAAGCCGAGGCCGCCAGTCGCGGCGACCTGCTGCCGCAGGTATTTCGGACCGTGCGCGCCCTGCTTCTGCGCGGACAGACCTCGGGTGACGACGTCGCACAAGTGCTGGCGATGCATCGCCGCACTCTTAACCGGCGCCTCTCGGCACAAGGTGCGACATTTCACGACGTTCTCGACCAGGTTCGCTTCGAGGTCGCGCGCGAGCTGCTCGGTGATACTCAGGCGGCCATCGACGATATTGCGGCGTCGCTCGGGTACGCTGGTGTCAGCCCGTTCATGCGCTCTTTCCGGCGCTGGAGCGGCACGACCCCCGCTCGCTGGCGGCGCGCGGCCGACGAGGGAAGGGCGGTGGCGGGCCGGGTGTGACGCTGACGAAATGCACGCAATTGGGTACCGCATACTTCGAGATCACGCCGCGCTGCACATAGTCCTCCACGGATCCGTCGCGGCGTGCTCCGCGACCAGCCGGCGCCATGGTCATCTCGTTTGCTCAGCCGTGTCGCCGACGGACGATCGATGTCGGCAGGAGAAAATAGGAGAGCGCTGGAATCAATATCAATGCGCCGAGCATGTTCCAGACGAACATGAACGTGAGCAGAATTCCCATGTCCGCCTGGAACTTGATCGGCGAAAATGCCCAGGTGATCACGCCGGCCGCCAGCGTGACCCCGACCAATGCAACCACTTTGCCGGTGAACTGGACGGCATTCTTGTATGCGGTGGTCAGGGGAAGCCCGGCGCGCTGCTGCGCGAGCTGGACCGAGAGCAGATAGAGCGCATAGTCGACGCCGATGCCCACGCCGAGCGCGATGACCGGCAGCGTCGCGACCTTGACGCCGATCCCCAACACGACCATCAGCGCCTCGCAGAGTATCGACGTGAGCGCGAGCGGCACCACCGCCACCACGACCGCGCGCCAGCTCCGGAAGGTGATGAAGCACAGCACGATCACTGCCGCGTAGACGTAGAGCAGCATCGTCCGGTTGGCCTGTTCGACCACGATGTTGGTCGCTGCCTCGATGCCGGCGCTGCCCGCGGCCAGCAGGAACTGTCGATCCTTGTCGTTATGCTTGTCGGCGAATCCTGCCGCGGCGGCCACCACGCGATCCAGCGTCTCGGCCTTGTGGTCGGCGAGATATGCGATCACCGGCATCACCGAGCACTCGGTGTTGAACAGGTCGGGGTTGTTGACCGACGCCTGCTGCGCCGCGTAGTTCAGCACGTCCTGGTTGCGGTTGAGCGTGAGCCACTTCGGGTTGCCCTCGAACGAACCGGCAGTGATCTGCCGCGCGGCATCGGCCAGCGAGACCGTCGTCTGCACGCCGGGTACTTGTCGCAGCGTCCATGCCAAGCGGTCGGCGTCAACCAGCGTTTCGTATTTGAGGCAACCCTCCTTGTCGGTCTTCACGATCAGCGCGAACTGGTCCGAGGACAACGCATAGTGAGCGGTGATGTAGGCGTTGTCCTGGTTGTAGCGTGAACTGGGCCGGAGCTCCGGTGCGCCGGGGTCGAGGTCGCCGATCTTGAGGTGCTGGGACACGGCGAACCCCGCCACCGCCAGCACCATTGACACGGCGATCGCGCCGATCGCCCAGTTGCGCGTGGTGAAGCGGTCGAGGAAGGTCCACGCGGCTCCCAGACCCTTGCCACGATGCTCCTCCTGCTCCGCGCGCAGGCTGCGTTCCGCCGCGCGCGCGCTCACGCCGGCGTAGGAGAGCAACACCGGCAACAGCAGCAGGTTGGTGAAGATGAGCACGGCCACGCCGATGCTCGCGGTGAGCGCGAGGTCGCGGATCACGGGAATGTCGATGACCATCAGTACGGCAAAGCCGACCGCGTCGGCAAGCAGTGCCGTCAACCCCGCCAGGAACAGCCGGCGGAACGTGTAGCGGGCCGCGACGAGCTTGTGCGTGCCGCGGCCGATGTCCTGCATGATGCCGTTCATCTTCTGCGCGCCGTGCGACACGCCGATGGCGAACACGAGGAACGGCACCAGGATCGAGAACGGATCGAGCTCGAAGCCGAACAGCGCCACCAGTCCCAGCTGCCAGACGACCGCGACGAGCGAGCAGGCGATGACCAGCGCGGTGCTGCGCACGCATCGGGTATAGGCGTAGATGATGGCGGTCGCGATCAGCGCGGCGATCGCAAAGAAGGTCATTACCTTGATTAGCCCGTCGATCAGCTCTCCGATGAGCTTCGCGAAGCCGATCACGTGGACCTTGACCTGCGGGGTCTCCGCTTTCGAGCGGACCTGCTCCAGGTTCTGCGCCAGTTCGTACTTGGCGCGGATTTTCTCCTCGAGCACCTTCGACAGGCCTTCGTAGTCGATGCGCTTGCCGGTGCCCGGTTCCTTGTCGAGCAGCGGCACGAAGATCATGCTCGACTTGAAGTCGTTGGCGACCAGACTGCCGACGATCCCCGAGCGCGCGATGTTCTGCTTGAGCTGCTCGACGCTTTGCGGCGAGCCGTTGTACGAATCCGGCATCACCGCGCCGCCGCGGAAGCCCTCTTCGGTCACCTCGGTCCAACGCACCGTCGGTGTCCACAGCGACTTGACCCAGGCGCGGTCCACGCCGGGAGTGAGCACCAGTTCGTCGCTGATATGTTTCAGGACGTCCAGGTATTGCGGGTCGAAGATCTCACCGGAGCTGTTCTCGACCACCACCCGGATCGCATTGCCGAGTCCGCGCAGGCTCTTCTGGTACGTCAGGTAGTTCTTGATGTACGGCTGGCTCTGCGGAATCATCTTCTCGAAGCTGGCGTTCAGCGTCAGTCGTGTCGCCGCGACGTAGCCCAGCACCAGCGTGACGAGCGCGCAGACGACCACCATCGCAAGCCGATTGTTGAACACCAGCCGTTCGAGCAGGTTGCCCGAGTTGCGGTCGAAGTCCGCGAGATCGCGGACCACCGGCATCTGTTCCGTTTCGGTGGAAATGGCGGCCATGTCAGTTGTCCTCGCCGGCTGGCGGGTCAGCGCGAGCTGAGCGCCGAAACCGCGACCCCTCGAGGCCCGACGAGTGCGACCTTGCCCCCGCCCGCATCGGCGATTCCGGAGAGCGGCATCGATTGCGTGAGCGCGATCCGGCCGAACGTTCGGCCACCGTCGGTGCTGCCCGCGATCCGCCCGCCGACATCGGCCAGCAGTACCGTACCCTCGGCCGTGCGCGTCGCACCGACGATCGACGCCGGCAGCCCGACGTCGACCTTGGTCCACGTCGTGCCACGGTCGTCGCTGCGATAGGCGTTACCGCGTAGACCAAAGACGACGACCGCAGATGTGGCGTCCGCGACGCCGAAGAAGCTGCCGTTGTAGGGGACCGTCAACGCGCGGAATCGCTGGGCCGCGGCGTCGAGCTTCAAGACCAATCCGCCTTCGCCGGCGATGAAGAGCTCGCCGGCCGCCAAACGAATTGCGTAGAGATTGAAGAATTTCGGATTTTCGGTGCGATCGAACCACGACTCCCACGTCTTGCCGCCGTCGCGGGTGCGAAAAATCAGGTTGTACGCCCCGACGACATAGCCGTTTTGCGCGTCGGCAAACCAGACGTCGAGGAAGGGTTTGTCCGGCCCCTGATCCTTGTAGCGCTTCGCCTCGACCAGCAGCTTCTTCGCCTCGTCCGATGCCGGATCCGTGGCGACCCGGCGCTCCATCGCTGCGATCAGCAGGTCGTTGGCGGTGCGGCCGGAGAGTTGCAGCGACCAATTTTCGCCACCATCAGCGGTATGCAGGATCACGCCGTCATGGCCAACCGCCCAGCCCAGCTTGTCATCGACGAAGAACACCGCCGTCAGGTCCGAACTCACCGGCACGCTTGCCTGCTTCCAGCTTGCTCCGCCATCAGTCGAATGGACGATATGGCCGCGCTGGCCGACCGCAACGAGACGGCTTCCGGCTTTCGTCACGCCCTGCAGCAGACTGCGCGCCGCAAGCGGTGACTGCGTCGCCGGTGCGTCGAGCGGATCGACGAAGCCACCGCCGGCGGCGGGCAACGCGAGCGTCACCGCAAGAGCGACACCGAGCGCGGACACTGCCGTACGATAACGTTTCATGATTCCAATGCCGATATCTGTCGCATCCGGCACGAGGCGGTTCGCGCCCCGTACCCGATGTCATTGGTAAGGATTGATGACGGCTCAGCGCACACCTGAGCCGGCAAGCGCCTCCGACGACCAGAAACTATCCTTCGGCAACTCGGTCATGTACTTGAGCCCGTTGTACGGGCCGAACAGCGCGGTCAGGTTGTACACGCCCGAGTTGAAGTCGTAGATCGCGGTCGTGTCACCGAACGGTGCCTGTACGTCGTAGCTGAACGAGGGGAAGGCGAAGCTCGCGCGGTAGAGCTTGCCGTTCGCGTCGTACTGATCGGACGCGAGCGCCGTCCAGCTGTCCTCGTCGAGATAGAACACCCGCTTGCTGTAGATGTGGCGCTTGTCTGCCTTTAGCGTCGCCTCGACCACCCACACGCGGTGCAGTTCCCAGCGCACGAAGTCCGGATTGAGGTGATTGGGCTTGGTGATGTCCGCCGCCGTCTTGTGGTACGTCAACCGATAACTGCTGTACGGAACGTACATCTCCTTCTTGCCAATGAGTTTCCAGTCGAAGCGGTCGATCGCGCCGTTGAACACCGACACGTCGTCGTAGGTGCCGGCGCCCGCTGCGCCGGGATTGGGCGTGTCGTACGCCAGATCGGGCGCGAGGCGTACCCGACGCTGGCCCGGCAGATATTGCCACGCGCGGCGCGGCTGCTTCAGCGGATTGACCGCGTCGACCCACAGCAGCGCTTCGCCATTGCGGCGGGCCGGACCCACGTATTGCAACTTGACGTACCAATAGGGATCGGTGGCGCTGATGGGTCCCGTTTTCTTCGCATCGAAAATCGGCCACGCCCAGTTCGCGTCGCCTGCCACGGCGAGCGTCGGCACGCCTGCCGAATCGACATTCCAGTTTTCGTACCGGGAATTGTCGTAGCCGATGCCGTTGTAGCGCAGCAGATGGTTCCAGATCGCCTCCGAGCCCGTCTTCGGAATCGGGAACGGATAGCCGGCCATAACGTTCTCGAGCGCCACGCCACCGTCGGTGGTCTTCGCGCCGGCAGCGTTCTTCGCGGTGTTGTCGAGAATACGCTGCGGCACGACGACCGTGCGATGCGTCGGATAGACGTCCACTCGCATGGTCGGATAGCGCTTGAGGAGTTCCTTCGTACCCTCCGTCAGCTTGTCCGCCTGGGCGGCCGCATCCTTGCCCGTGATCGAGAGGCGCGGCTTTTCAGTCGCGAAAGGATCGGGACGGAACCCGCTTCCGGCCTTGAAATCGGCCGGCGGCTTGATGCCTCCCGTGTACTCGGGGATCGTGCCGTCCTTGTTGCCAGCTTTTTCCGCGCCGACCGCCGTCAGCGTCGTGCCCAGTTGCTTCGCCTCGTCGGGCGACACCGCCGCGAGCGCGACGGTGCTGAACATCGCCGCGAAGCCCGCGGCCAGCAATGACTTGCCAAACATGATTCGAATCCTCTTTAGTAGGTAGTCTTGAATGTGAGCGAGACCCAACCGCGATCGGAGAGCGCTGCAAACACGCCGTTGGGTAGATTCATCGCACCTGTCGCGGTCGACGAGTAGTTGCCGAAATAGCCGTTGTAGCTGAGCTGCACCTTGTACTTCTGGTAGATGTCGGCGGCCACGCCGGCGCTCCAGTTTCCGGCATTCTGGTTGCCGCCCAGCAGGATGGCGGCATTGCCGGAGATACCCTGACTCCACGTCAGCGGCGCCGAGAGGTCGACCCCCGGCCACACCTGGAACCAGGTCGGCGTGAAGTTCATCGCCAGGCCGAAATAATTCCTGGAAACCTTGTCGATCGGCGCCGTGCCATCGGCGCTGACGTAGCTCGAGTCTCCCTTGAACACCGCCTTGTTCTGGGTGACCTTCGCCCACTGCATCCAGGTAAGCTCGCCGGCGAGGGTTGCCGTGTCGAACAGCGCTGTCTTGGGGAAGATGTTCACGCCGTTGATGAGGCCGTGATAGGTGTCACCCAGTGCACCCGGTGTGCCGCTGGTCGGCACCGCGGTGGTGGCGATCGAGCCGGGCTTGGTCGGAACCAGCGCTGCCGGCAGTACCTGCACCGCCTGGCTCAGTAGCGGCATGTTCTGGCGGTAGGAGAGTTCTGCCGCCCAACTGATGCCGGCGATTTCCTTGGCCAGCGTCAAGCCGTAGATGTGGATGTTGTCGCCGTAGGCGGTGTTGTAGGTGCCGACCTTGCCGAACTTCTGCAGCTCGGCCACCGAAGTCGCATTCTTGTTGATGATGCAATTGGTTCCGCCCAGCGGTATGCCGCCGATCGCGGTACAGGTCGCCGCCGGCACGGTCGTGGCCAGCCCCGGCGTGACCATCGCCTGCGGCAACGTGTCCGTCGTGTTGCGGCCGTAGAAGCCGAGCGTGCCTCCGAGCCACGCCGGGCTCCAGCGCGCCGAGAGACCGAAGTCGCCCAGGCTTCCCGACCAGTAGGATGGCTGGATGTCCTGGCCCCGCCAGAAGCGGGTCATGGCGGGCGCGCCCGGGATGGACGCCGCAAAGGGGTTGGGACCGAAGATCTGCGAATCGGCGCCGTAGTTGAGCGCGTCGTTGATGGTCAGATAACTTCCGGATTCGGGCACCCGCGCGGCCTGCCACGAGTAGAACCATTGTCCAGCGACCGACAGTTCGGAGGTTGGTTGCACTTGCAGCGTAATCCCGCCGCGCGGCCGGAACAGCTCCTTCGCCTCGCGGCCCGGCGTCATGAAGCCCTTTTGCAGATCCAGCGGATTCTGCGAATAGGACACCGAGTGCACCGCGCCACCCAGGAGCAGACTGTCGCCCCAGAACACCGTGTGTTGGCCGGCTTTGATGTTGACCGGAACATCGCCGGCGTCGAAGTTGGCGAACGCGAAGGCATCCAGCCATTCGCCCGACACTCCTTTGGAATAACGCTTGGTATACGGGCTCAGCGCACCTGCGACGGGCAACCCGTCGACCAGCGTATTCGCGGTCGCGGTGTTGGTGTTGTCGAGGCTGTTGTAGGCGAAGTCCTTCCAAGCGGCATAGCTCGCGCGAAAGCCGTATTTGCGCTGATACACGAAATCGAATTCCGACAACAGATCCAGGCGGTTCGTGACCAGCGACCCGTTGGAGAAATTGCGGTCACCGTCGTCGAAGTTCGGGTTGCCGAGAATTGTGTTGTTCTGCGATTGCGCCCGGACGCCGAGGTTATAGCGAATCGTGTTGTCCCAGCGCATCATGATGTCCGGATTGCCGGTGTCGATCTCGAACGCCTGCACGGCACCCGATGCGGCGTACAGCGCGGCGATGGCTACCGCCACCGTCCGTCGCGAGCGTGCTGCGGCGCCTCGCGCTGTTGTTGATGTGTGTCGCATGGTTCTCTTTCTCCCTGGTGAACTATTGAGTTGTGATTGCGGTGAACCGCGCTTCAGCTGCGGGCCGGCACCCTGCTGACCTGCGGTTGCGCTAGATTGATGATTTGCGCGAACAGTTGGCGAAACTGCTCGTCGTTGTCGACCGAGAAGCGCGGATCGCCGTTGCTGGCGAGCGCGACGCCGATTTCTGCCCAGTCTTCCGCGGTCAGGTGCGTTCGCGCTGCCGGGATGATGACCTTGGTTTCGAGCGCCATGTGCTGCATCTGCGACGTCGAGAAGCGCTCGACCGCAGCCACGAATCCTGCGAGTCCGGCTCGCGGATCCGCCTCGTAGGCGTCGACGCTCCGTGTCAGTTCCGCCACAAGCTCGTGTCCCTCGACGTGCTGCCGCTGCAGTTCGTCGAGCGTCGCGTTGAATTCGCTCGTTCGCGCGCGCAACTTGCGAAACAGATACGCCTCTTCCTTCGGGTGATGGAGCGTCTCCGGAAACGCCTCGATGTAATGCAGCATCGCGCGCAGCAGTGGAAACGGCGGGGGCGTTCCCTGATCGCGCGCTTGACGGGTAACGAATTCGAGGCCGTGGATGACTGCAGCAAGCGAGCGGTGCTCGTCGCGAATCGTCGTGAGCGGCGCAAGCAACCCCGAGTCCGCCAAATTGCTTTCCACTGCCGACACCAGCACCGGGATCGTCGTCTGCTGGAGGACCTTCTGCGTCTGCGAGCCAAGCACCAGCCCCTTGATCCCGCGGCGTCCGTGCGAGGCGATAAAGATCAGGTCGCAGCCGCGAGTCTCTGCCGCATGCAGAATGGCCTCGTGCGGCCGGTCGCTCGTCATGAAGGCGGATTCGTGCGGCACGCCGGACACGCGCGCGACTACTTCGGCCTTGGCGAGGATCGCCCGCGCCTCGCCCGCCATGTGCTCGTTGAACGCACCCGGCGACATGACGCGCTCGAGCGCGCCGAGGCTCGACGCGCCATAGTCCGCCTGCGCGTGAAAGAACGTGATTTTCGCGCCGAGCGTCTTGGCGAGCCTGACTGCCTGGTGAACGGTCTCGACCGCGAGCTGCGAGTCGTCGAGCGGAACCAACAGATGCCGATACATCAGATGCCTCCGGTTATCAATACGGCGTGTCGCCGATGATGCCGGCGCGTTCCATCTTGCGGTGGCAAGGCGGGTAGTCCATCACTGCATAATGCTGGGTGCTGCGGTTGTCCCACATCGCCACGCTGTTGGGGCGCCAGCGGAACCGCACCTGGTACTCCGGAATCGCCGCCTGGCTGATCAGGTAGTTGAGCAGCTGCGATGCACCCGGGCTGTAGTCCTGGCCGAAGCGGACGTTTGCCACCGTGTGGTAGTTCGTGAAATGCGTCGTGAACGCATTGACGAAAAGCACCTTCTCGCCGGATTCGGGGTGGGTGCGCACGACCGGATGCTCGGCGTCGGGAAACTGCGCCTTCAGCGCGAGCCGCTTCTCGATCGGCATTGCGGCGCCGAAAGTCGCCTCGATGCTGTGTCTCGCGCGCAGATTCTCGATTTGCGCCTTGATGTTCTCGGGCAGGCGGTTGTACGCCTCGGCCATGTTGACCCACATCGTGTCGCCTCCGACCGGCGGGCATTCGACGCAGCGGAGCACGCAGCCAAACGGCGGCTTCTCGCGCCAGGTGGCGTCGGTGTGCCAGGCGTTCTCGTAGCGATCATTGGGCTGGTCCGGCGACTTGTAGATGCGCACGAGGCCGGGGTTGTCCGGGTCGCTGCCCGCGACAGGGTGATCCTCGAGTTCGCCGAAGTGCCGCGCAAATGCGACATGCTCGGCGCGCGTAATGTCCTGATCGCGGAAGAACAGGACCTTGTGCTTGACCAGCAATGCACGAATTTCCGCGACGAGCCCGGGGTCGCGCGAAGCGACGCCCAGGTTCACGTTGGAGAGCTCGGCCCCGATCGTGCAGGTCAGCAGCTCGACCTTGATGGATCCGTGCGCGGCGATCGTTGCGCGGGCCGTCGTGGTGTCGGCGTTGGTGGTCATTTCAATATCTCCTCCAGTAAGCAGCCGTTGCCCGTCGAGTCGCGCCGGGTCGGACTTGCACTGCTTGCGATAGTCACGCCGAGTCTCCCTAGATGACGAAGATCGACGATCCCGTCGTCTTGCGCGCTTCGAGGTCGCGATGCGCCTGCGCCGCGTCCTGCAGCCGGTATTTCTGGTTGATCTCGATCCTGATGCGGCCGGCGGCGACGTGGCCAAACAGTTCGTTCGCGAGCGCCGTCCTCTCGGCCGGGTCCGCGAGGTAGTCGGCGAGCGCCGGCCGCGTGACGTAGACCGAGCCCTTGATCGCGAGCTGCGTCGCATCGATCGGCGGAACCGGACCCGACGCGGTGCCGACGCACACGAGAAGTCCGCGACGCTTCAGCGAATCGATCGAGCCGGCGAAAGTGTCCTTACCGACGCTGTCGAAAACGACCGAGGCGCCAACGCCGTTCGTGATTTCGCGCACCCGCTTGGCCACGTCTTCATTGCGGTACAGGATGACGTGGTCGCAGCCGTGAGCGCGCGCGACGGCTGCCTTTGCTTCCGAGGACACCGTTCCGATCACGCTCAGGCCGAGCAATTTTGCCCACTGCGAGACGATGAGGCCGACGCCGCCGGCAGCGGCGTGCAGCAGGATGGTGTCGCCCGCGTTGAGCGGCCAGATGCGCCGCATCAGGTACGCCGACGTAAAGCCGCGCATGGTCATCGCAGCGGCGGTCTCACAGGAAATTGCCGCCGGCAGCTTGATGAGCGGCGCCGCCGGAATCAGACGCTCGGTGCTGTACGCGCCGAGCGTATTGATGAAACCGGTGTAGGTCACCCGGTCGCCGGGCGCGACGTTGGTCACTCCCTCACCGACGGCTTCGACGGTGCCGGCGGCTTCCACGCCCATGCCCGCCGGCAGCGGCACCGGGTAGAGCCCGGAACGGAAGTAGGTGTCGGCGAAGTTGAGACCGACGGCGGTGTGGCGCAGCCGCGCCTGGCCCGGCCCGGGCTGACCGACCGCGACTTCTTCGAGCTGCAGAACTTCAGGCGGCCCCGCCCGGTGAAAACGAACTGCCAGTGCCATGGTCATCTTCTCTTGTTGATGAGCGGATCGTCAGGCGGCGACGCGGAACGGTGCGCCGCGCTGGCCTTGCTTGCGATTCGGCGCGAAGCCGTTGGCCGCGAGCGTCTCGTCGATGCTGTCGTAGAACGTCCCGATCTTGCAGATCTGGCGCGCCTCTTTGCCGGTCGCCACCTCGCGGCCGAACTCGCGCGAGATGCGAACCAGCTGCTCGACCTGCTTCACCGAGCTCATCTTTGCTTTGCGGTCTTGCGTCCAGAGGTTGTCCTCGATGCCGCAGCGCACGTGCAGCCCCATGGCGATGGCCATCATGTTGACCGGCAGCGTGTTGAGCATGCTGCTCTCGAGTGTGAGCATGGCGCCATCGGGTGTGGCACGGATGAAATTGGCCAGGTTGTAGATGTTGGGCGCGTCCATGCCGCCGCCGATCGCCACCCAGTTCATGACCAGGGGGCCCTTGTAGACGCCGCGGCGGATCATGCGCTCGACGGTCTCGAAGGAGTTGATGTTGTAGAACTGGAACGCGCTCTGGAGACCTGCGGCGCTCAGGCGCCTGACGTGTTCCTCGGCCCAGCCAGGACCGCCGGGAACGGTCATTTCGCGATACGCGTTGTAGTTGGCCGGCTCGGCCAGCGACGTGCCGGCGAGGTCGGCCTCACACATCTGCTCAACGACGTTCATCTGCGAGGTGTTCACCGTCACCGTCACCTGATCGGGCTTCGGATCGAGCTCGGCGAGCATGTGCCGCGTGTCGTCGGACAGCCACTTGGCGGCGGCGCCCTCCGTTTCCGGCGCGAAGGAGATCGAGCCCCCTACCTGCAGCAACATGTCGGGCACCGCGATGCGAAGGCGCCCGAGCAGCTCGTTGAACTTGGACAGGCGCTTGGAGCCCTTGCCGTCGAGTTCGCGAACGTGCACGTGCAGCACGGTGGCGCCGGCGTTGTAGCAGTCCACCGCCTTCTGCACTTGCTCGTCCATCGTCACCGCGATGTCCTCGGGGAAGTCGGAAGGCATCCACTCGGGCCCGTAGGGGGCGACGGTGATGACGAGCTTGTCCTGATTTTCGGGGAACAGGGATCCGTCAAGAAAGTTCATTTGCGTTTCCTTTGGCGACTTGGTTTGGATGGCACCGGGTTGGACGAATCGCGGCCCTGGTGCTGCGCGCGAGCTTCCATTTCCTCGAGCAGGATCGGGGCGCCGAGGCACATGCTGTGGAGCCCCTGCATGCTGGCGAGCTGCAACACGGCAGTGATCTCTTCGCGTGTCGCACCGGCCTTGAGCGCGCGCTGGATGTGCCGGCGGACGCCCGGCGCGTACAGGTGCGTGCACGATACGTCGAGCGCGACGCCGATCAGCTCGATGGTCTTCGGATCGATCGCCCCAGCGACGGCCGGCGCAATCGCCATCGCAATCACCTTCTCGGTCCACGCTGGATCGAGCTTCGCGAAAGGCTCCCAATCGGGGTTCCAGTTGCCGGAGGCCCGCGGCCGCTCGCGCTCGCGGCGCGGGCGGGATTGCGTTGGATGGCTCATCACGGGGTTGTCGCCGTTCTTCATCGGTCACGCCAACTGTGGCTTGAGTTCGCGTTCGGGGGCCGGCGCGGCGCGTTCCACGCTCTTCAGGTCGGCCAGGTACGTGCGCGCAGCGAGCATGTACAGCGCGGCAGCCGGGAGGCCGAACAGCGGCAGGACGCTCATCGCGAACTGCAATCCATAGGCATCGGAAAGGGCGCCTGCGAGCAGCGGGCCGCCTGCGAGCCCGAACAGGTTTCGGGCCAGTGACAGGACCGAGGCCCCCGTCGCCCGCAGCGCCGGGTGGATGACGTCGATGACGACCGCATCGGTCGGACCGATGCTTCCGGCCATGACGAAGCCCCCGGCGATGATCAGGCCGAATTGCACCGGACCAGGCGGAAAACCTGCGAAGGCCGCCAGCATGAACGCGGTCGTCAGGACCGCAGCGACCGCGGGCACGATCAGCCTCGCCCTCGGCAAGCGCGCGCTGAGGCGGTCGGCGACCACGCTCCAGAGCAGGGCGCCGAGGCCGCCAACCAGGACGACCAAAGCGGTCCTGAGGCCCGCCTGGTCCGGCGCGAGACCATAGAAGCGGTTGAAGTAACTCGGCAGCCACGAGTACATCGTGGAGACCACGAGCAGATTGAGCCCGGCACCGATGCACGTGACGAGCGCAGTGCGCGGCCGGAGCAACTCGCCGATCACTGCGCGTGCCGTCATGCGCGGCTTCGATCCGTTTCCGGCGCCGGCGGGCATCGCGACGGTCTTGTAGTCGCGGACGGTCAACAGGAACATCACCGCAAGGAAAAGGCCGGGAATCCCAACCACACCGAACGCGGTCTGCCAGCCCCAGCGCTCGGCGATGAACCCGCCCAGCATCACGCCCAGCACTGACCCGAACATTCCAGCGGCGAGAAAGGCGCCGAGCACCGTGCCGCGCATTCGCG
The DNA here is from genome assembly GCA_963726915.1 of uncultured beta proteobacterium. Classification (GTDB taxonomy): domain Bacteria; phylum Pseudomonadota; class Gammaproteobacteria; order Burkholderiales; family Casimicrobiaceae; genus PALSA-1003. The sequence goes on along the minus strand of CAVSEA010000010.1, from coordinate 99,000 downwards.
GCGGAAACAGGCTTGCCAGAAGCGCTGCGCCGACGGTTCCGTAGGCGGCCTCGCCCAGGCCGACGACGCTGCGCGCGCCCATCAATTGCGCGTAGCTGCCGGCGAACGCGGCCGCGATCGTCGCGAGGCTCCAGACCAGCGCCATGAGGAAAATGCTCTTGACGCGGCTCCACCGGTCCGCGAGCAGAGACAGCGGCACCGCTCCCAGCGCCACGGTGATCGAGACGATGGATACGAGACCCCCCAACTGGCGGTCCGAGAGGTCCCACTGCGCCTTCAGGTGCGGGAACATCGACACGACGACCTGGCGGTCGACATAGTCGATGACCATCAGCGCGAAGATGATCGCGAAGACCGACCAGGCGTAGCGTCGCGGCGCCGGACGGTGGTCCGCGGGGTCGTAGCCGGAATGGTGGATGGCGATGCTCATTGCTTCGTCGTTCCTCCTCCCCTTGGGGCGCCTAGCTGATTTGCGGCTGCCAACCAGGGGGTCTATGCGGCGTATTCTGTTGCATCAAGCTTGTTTCCAGTTGACCCTCGGTGACATAGACTTATCCTTTCGGGACATACGTAAGTCCGCTCATGCCAGGGCTGATTCGCAGCGCGAGCCTCACCAACTACGTCGATGTCGCGCGGGTCGCCGGCCTGGACGCGGGCCGGATGCTGCGCGAATTCGGACTGCCGCCACGCTGCCTGGTCGACGCGGATATCAAGATTCCGATCGAGTCCGCGCGGCGCCTTCTCGAGGCCTCGGCTGAGCGCAGCGGCGTCGAGGCGTTCGGCCTGCTCATGGCGGAGGCGCGGCGTCTGTCGAATCTCGGCCCACTCGGCATGCTTGTTCGCGAGCAGCCCACGCTCAGGCTCGCGATCGAAGCGTTCGCGCGCTACGGGCGGCGCCTCAACGAGGCATTGCTGTTCGCGATCGAAGAGGCGGGGGACGTCGTCGTGCTGCGCGAGGAGCTGATCGTCGGCGACGCTGGCCCGGTACGGCAGTCGACGGAGCTCGCGATCGGTGTTGCTTTCCAGATGCTACGCGCGTTGCTGGGTCCGGACTGGCGGCCACGGCGCGTGTGCTTTGCGCACGATGCGCCCGCCGATCGTTCGGTGCACGAGCGCGTGTTCGGCCGCAACGTGGAATTCGGACACGACTTCAACGGCATCGTGTGCGCGCGTGCCGACCTCGACCTGTTGCATCCCGACGCCGACCCTGCGATGGCGAAATATGCGCAGGATCTGCTCGAAACGAGTCTCGCAGGCGCCACGGATGACATGTCGAGAGAGGTACGCGAACTGGTCGTGATGCTGCTTGGCGCCGGTCCCTGTACGATCGAGCGCGTGGCACAGCACATGGGCGTCGATCGCCGCACGATTCACCGCCATCTCGCCGCCAGGCACCAGACATTTTCGGGAATCGTCGACACGCTCAGGCGGGAACTCGCCGTACGCTATCTGAAGGACGGCAGTCGCTCGCTCGCGCAGGTGTCGTCGCTGCTCGGCTTCGCGGCGCCGAGCGGCTTTTCACGCTGGTATCGGAAGCAATTCAGCGGCCGGGCGTCGGACGTACGTGCGCGCGCCGCGAAGCGATCGCGTTGAGCGCGTTGGCCCGTATCGCTGCCGCCAAGGCCCTGGCGCCGGATCGCCTCGTCGCCTTGCAGCGGCGCGGTCACTTCGCGAACACCGCCGTCCGGGGCGGGCCCTTAGAATTTCTCTGGAATGTACTTGAACGGATAGTCGGCGGCCTTATAGCCGCCGACCTTGCGCTTGGGCAGCTTCACCTTTGCCGCCGGCACGGCCTTGTACGGAACTTTACTCAGCATATGGCTGATCACGTTCAGACGCACGCTCTTCTTGTCCTCCGAGCGCGCGACAAACCACGGCGCATGATTCGTATCGGTGGCGACGAACATCTCGTCGCGCGCCTTCGTATAGTCATCCCACCGATCGAAGGACTTCACATCCATCGGTGAGAGCTTCCAGGTCTTGCGGCCATCGTCGATGCGCGCCGCGAGGCGCCGCGCCTGCTCCTCCGGGCTCACCTCTAGCCAGTACTTCAGCAGGATGATGCCGGAATCGACCATCAACTTCTCGAACAGCGGAACCATTTTCAGGAAGCCGCGAACCTGCTCCTCGGTACAAAAGCCCATCACGCGCTCGACGCCGGTGCGGTTGTACCAACTGCGGTCGAAGATCACGATTTCGCCTGCGGCCGGCAGGTGCGGCAAATAGCGCTGCGCGTACATCTGCGTCTTCTCGCGCTCCGTTGGCGCAGGAAGCGCGACAACGCGAAACACGCGGGGACTCACCCGCTCCGTGATCGCCTTGATCGTACCGCCCTTCCCCGCGCCGTCGCGCCCTTCGAACACGATACAGACCTTCAGGCCATTGTGAACGACCCATTGCTGAAGCTTGACCAGCTCGACATGCAGGCGGGCGAGCTCCTTGTCGTAAGCCTTTCCCTTCAGCGTTTCGGGTTTTGGCGAACGATCGACTGTTGCTTTCTTGTCACGCTTGGCCATGCGATCTCTCCCTGGTTTTACGTTGGCTGGATTATAGTGCCAGCGATGCCGAAACGACACGCTCGCTGCGGATCGCCAACCCGCGTGTCCATGCTGCGAGACCACGCTTGTCTTTGTCTTTGCATTTCTCGACAATCCGAACGCGCCGAGATCCATTCCAGCGAGTTATGATTATGATGTAAGCGGCGGCTATCGGGCCCGCGTGCTCAGGCCTGCTGGTTCGAGTGCCGCTGGAAATTGGGCGAACTCCGAGCACCTCCGTGAAAATCGTCGAGATCACCTATCGCTACGACGTCAGCGACGTGGCTGCCCGAGGGAGGCCAGCCGACGCGGCCGCGGCACGCGATCGCCTCGACGAAGGAAGTCGGGCGACCGCAGTGTTGTTCGACAAACTGAAGGAGGGGACCGGTACCGAGCACCACGTCATCGTCGTGGATCCGCGCCATCTCGGGCTCACCACAGGCGCCCCGGGTGCGCCCGAGCAGCGGCCCTATGCCGCAGTGCTCGGCTGCTCGGATGCGCGCGTGCCGATCGAGCTGATATTCAATGAGGGCCCGAATGATCTGTTCGTTATCCGCGTCGCGGGGAACGGCCTCGGGGCCGAAGTGCTCGGCAGCCTGAAGTATGCGGTCGATCACCTCGGCCGCAGTCTGAAACTCGTCGTCGTCCTGGGACACAGCGGCTGTGGGGCGGTATCGGCCGCCGTCGATGTTTTTCTCAACCCGGAAGCCTATCTTTCGCTTGCCGCGAAGCACTCGTTGCGCAGCATTCTCGATCGGCTGCTGGTCGTGATCAACGCGACGGCAAAAAGGATGGCCGTGGTCATGGGGCCGGACGTGACGCGCCGACGAGGCTATCGTGAGGCGCTGATCGAAGCGGCGATCGTTACGAACGCGGCGCTTGCCGCCTACACCGTGCAGCAGGAGATCGGCGACACGGGTCCTCACGGCCTGCGCGCGGCCTATGGCGTCTATCTTCTCGCGGAGCGGCAGATCTGGGCGCCACGCAGCGGTAGTGCGGAGTGTACGGGGCTGGCCTATCCGCCGTCCGATCTCGCGGCCTTCGGCGAATTCGCCGATGCGCTGGTGCAGTCGGATCGCATTGGAGCATTGCTCCGGAACGGCAAGGAATAGGGGCACCCGCAGTCTCTACGCAGGAAATTGAGTCATGCTGTTGCGGGTGGCAAGACCGGGCGCGGTCAACCCTTGGCGCGCCGAAGCACGGCAGCACGTCGACGCCATACAACGTACGGAATCAGCGTGACCGCGGCGATCATGAGATAGGCGAGTACCGTCGCGGTGATCGCTGGCGAGGCGGCATTCAGCGTCGCGACCAGCAGCGCCAAGCCCGGATTTCGCGCTGCGCTGGAAATGGCTGTCGCCGTACGGGTCTCGGGTTCGGGGCCGCCCATGAGATGCCCGACGGCCAAGGCGAGAATCGTAGTGATCACAATGGCCAGCGTCACGCGCATTCCCGCACCGACCACGACTTGCCAAATGTTGATCAGCGCCAGCACCAGCAAAACGACAAGCAACACGCTCCCGACGTGGCGGAGCTTTGGCTCGAGCCAGGCTGCCTGCGCGGCAAACAGACGCCTCACCAGCATGCCCAGCGAGAGCGGCAGCAACTGCGCGATGAACACCTGGCGCGCTAGTTGCTCCGGAGCAATCGTTGCCTGGCCGCCGTAGTACTCGTTGAACGCCGCGATGAGCAGTGGCATCGACATAACCGCGAGCGCTGCCACGCCGATCTGCAGTGCCGGCGCGAAGGATTCATGCCCTCCAGCGCCGAGCGACCGGCGCAACGCGACGGGCGCGCCGGGAGAGATCGCCATCAGCACGATTCCGATCTGCGCCGGTCGGGAAAGGTCGAGTGCCCGGACGACGAACCATGCCAGCGCCGGCACGGCGACCAGCACCGAGAACAGCCCTTTGAGCATCAGCCCGGGCCGCTCTTTGACCCAGCGAAACTTGCTGGGCACGATCGCGAGCCCCAGGTCGAACATGACGGTGAATACCGTCGCGATGGCCGCGGCGGAGAGCAACCACTCCGGTACGGGGCCTGCTATCGGCACGGATCGGCTGCAAGGGATGGCACTGTGCCGCGGCGATTCGCGCCTTCCCTCGTGCGTTCTCCCGCGTGGGTCAATCGTCGCGCGCGCACCGCTCGCCCTAGTTTGAATGCGTCGGTCGCATGCCCGAGGACGCGCCGAGGCCCTGCGAATCGGGTATGCGGGCAAGTGCAAGATCCTCCGGGAGTGCGTAGAGCTTATGCAGCATGCGGTCCAGCAGATCCGTCTCCCGGCGCAGCGCCGCGCGGCGGTGCTCCGGCAACGAGGAGGCGAGATTCTCGAGCAGCGCTCGCATGCGACGCGCGATCTGCACGCTGCCGGCGCCGCAGGTGCGTATCTCGTTGCAGGAAATGTGAACGAAGTCCTCCCAGTTCGGTGTCCGGAAAATCACGCGCCGTTGTCCCGTTTGGTCGGTAATCTCCGCGCCCCGCAGGTGACGGTTGCCGACGGCGCGCAACAAACGGTGAATCTGATCCAGGGCGAGCACGGCTGTGGTCGGATCGTTGATGGCCGGAGAAAGAGCTTTGAGCGCGATATCGACGAGTATTCGAAAAGCGAACAGTGGATCCTGCTCCAGCGTGCGTTCCGAACCAAACGCGACCGTCGCGTGCAGTTTTCGGTCAGTAGTCGCCGACGCACCGCCGTGCAGGGCGAACAGAGGTTCGCCCGAGGCGACGAAGTCCCCGACTTGCGGCAGGAACTCGATAAAGCCATCGGTTCGCCGCCCTTCTGCCACAAGGGTCGCCAGATCGACCGCCAGCACGATCCCCGATGAGCCCTCATGCCTGACGACGCGCCGCGGCGGATCGCAAGGTTCGTAGGCGGCACGATCGCTGTCGGACTCGCCGGTCGTCGGGACCGTGTAGACAGACTCGATCACGGCAAGGCCTTCGTCACCGACGTGGGCCAGGATGCTGACCGGACGCAGCAGCCGCGCGGCGTAATCGATCAGGAACAGGAAGGCCGCAATGCAGGTGGTGCCCAGGACGGCGCCGACGAGGGCAATCAACTGGTGCACCGTTGTCCCCTGGCGGTTCAGTGCGCCCACGCTGAAGACCAGGGTAAAAACGAAGAGCCCAACGCTGTACTTCACCACGTTGTTGCGCAGCAGCGTGGTAGCGATGATCCGCGGTGTCAGCTGCACGCTGGCGACCTGAATCGCCACCAGGAGGGATCCGAAGGTGAACACCAGGAACGACAGCGTCAACGTAGTGATCGCTTGAAACAACGCCTTCGCGCCATCCGGGTCGAGGTCGGTTATGTTCCAGGCGAGCCAGGCGTCCAGTCTGCGGAGCAGCGGCGCCGTGGCCAGCATGAGGACGATGGCCACGAACGGAACGATCCACAGCGCCGATCGCAGATAGCTCGCGGCGCGATACAGGCGGTCCCACGACAGCGCGATCTCGATGTTGTGTCTTGCCTGTCGCCAAGTGGCGCGTGCCATTGCCTTCATCCTCCCAGGCCGCTGATGCTTCGCACGCTCAGGTGATCAACTTCTGGCAGACGAGCGCGCGCCCCTTCCAGTGCATGCCGTTCAGGCGCAGGCTGAGCTTTTCCGCATCGCCAAATTTGCCGCCGGCAAGCTCGACGATTGCGCCCGGGCGAGAACCTGTGCCTTCCACGCGTTGAAGCTTCTCGCACGTCAGCTCGGGCGCGTACTTCTTGACGAGCGCGGTGATTTCATCGTCTCTCGTTTCTGCTGCGATATTGCCCATCCACAGTCTCATTTTCGTTCTCCACGATTCGCCAACGGCCCAGATTCACTCTTCGCGAATCCTATCGCGTTCAGAAGCAGGAGTCTCGATCGGACGCGGTTACGCAGCGTCGAGGCGCCCGACGAGATCGTGTTCGCTGGCGGCAGTGATGACGATGCGGGAAAATTCTCCAGTGCGCAATGATCTGCCGCCTTCGACCGTGACCATGCCGTCGATCTCGGGCGCATCGGAGGCGCTGCGCCCCACCGCCTTGTTGCCTTCGATCGTGTCGATCAGCACGGTCTGGATCGTCCCGATTTTCGCGCGCAGCCGTTTTGCACTGATCGTTGCCTGCGTCGCCATGAAACGCGCGCGACGCTCTTCCTTGAGGGCTTCCGGCACTGGATCGGGCAGCGCATTTGCCACCGCGCCGTCCACCGGAGAGTAGGCAAAGCAGCCGACGCGGTCGAGTTGCGCCTGCTCGAGAAACTCCAGCAGCGCTTCGAATTCGCGTTCGGTCTCGCCGGGAAAGCCGACGATGAACGTGGAGCGGATCGTGAGTTCCGGGCAGATCGCGCGCCAGGCATGAATGCGCTGCAGGTTGTTCTCCGCGTTCGCCGGGCGCTTCATCAATTTCAGCAGGCGCGGGCTGGCATGCTGGAAGGGCACGTCGAGGTAAGGCAGCACGCGTCCCGCGGCCATGAGCGGAATGACATCGTCGACGTGGGGATACGGATAAACATAATGCAGGCGCACCCATGCGCCGTGTTCTGCAGCCAACGTGCCGAGCGCGTCGACCAGCTCGGTCATGCGCGTCTTGAGCGGGCGGCCGCGCCAGAAACCGGTCCGGTACCGGACGTCGACGCCGTAGGCGCTGGTGTCTTGCGATATCACCAATAGTTCCCGCACGCCGGCCTTGAGCAGGTTCTCTGCCTCGATCATCACTTCACCGATCGGCCGGCTGACCAGATCGCCGCGCATCGACGGAATGATGCAGAAGGTGCAGCGGTGATTGCAGCCCTCGCTGATCTTGAGATACGCGTAATGGCTCGGGGTGAGCTTGATGCCCTGCGGGGGCACGAGATCGGTGAACGGGTCATGTGGCTTCGGGAGGTGCCGGTGGACGGCGGCCATGACTTCGGCAGGCGCATGCGGGCCGGTGACCGCGAGTACCTTGGGGTGCGCCTGCTTGACGAAGGCACCGCCATCCTTGGCCCCGAGGCAACCGGTCACGATGACTTTCCCGTTCTCGGCAAGCGCTTCGCCGATGGCGTCCAGCGATTCGGCAACCGCCGCGTCGATGAAGCCGCAGGTATTGACCACGACCAGGTCCGCGCCGTCGTAGGTCGGCGCGACGGCATAGCCCTCGGCTCGCAGTTGGGTGAGGATCTGCTCGGAGTCGACCAGCGCCTTGGGGCAACCCAGCGAAACGAAGCCCACGCGGGGTCCGGCTGATGCTTGCTGCTTCATTGATGACGCGTCCGTTGCGCGCTGCGACAGGCAGCTACGCTGCAATGCAGCGAGTGCGCTGCTTTGATCGGGAGAACGGGTTTAGCGCTTCTTGTCGTCGTCGCCGGGAGTTTGCTGCGGCGCGCCGAAATTGGGAAACGGGAAGGCGGTGAACAGGCCCCGCGTCTGGTCCTGCATGCGCTGCTGCATGTCCATGAACAGCTTGGCGCTTTGCTCGAGGTAATTGCCGAGCATGCCCTGCATCGCCGGCGCCTGCATCTGCAGGAATTGCTTCCACAGGTCCGGCGTCAGCATCATCTTGTCGCCGTAGATCTGCTTTGCCTGGTCCTGCAGTTTGCCCTGGATGGTCAGGAACGCCTTGACGTTCTGCTCCATGTAATTGCCCATGATGCCCTGCAGCGCATTGCCATAGAAGCGAATCATCTGGGACAGCATCTCGCTGGAGAACATCGGCACGCCGGCGGATTCCTCCTCGAGAATGATCTGCAGCAGGATGGGGCGCGTCAGATCGTCGCCGGTCTTGGCGTCGATCACCTGGAAATCGATGAATTCCAGAACCATCTGCTTGACGTCGGCAAGCGTGATGTAACCGCTGTTCGCCGTGTCGTACAGCCGGCGGTTCGGGTACTTCTTGATCACGCGTACGGCCTTGCTCATGGACAGCTCCCTGGTGCGAAGGGCAAATTATAACCCACTGATTTATTTGGGTGTTTGAAACCCGTAGGCAATGCGGGCCCAGCCATTTGGTGCAATGCACAAAAAAAGTCTTGACTTGGGTTCTGCCCATCCCCATAATTCGAATTGTGCGGTGCAGCAAATGAAGTTCAGCGGGGCCACAAAGTGCAGTATAAGCGGCCTCAGACGGCCCCGCGCAAGTGACGAAGGAGGGCCCGTTTAGGGTCCTACATAACCTCAACGGGAAAGGATCCACCATGTACAACGCCTCTGAACAATTCGCTGAAATCAACAAGGTTGGTTACGACAACGCCGTCAAGCTGGCGTCGCTCTCGCTGGAAAAGGCCGAGCGCCTGACCAAGCTCAACCTCCAGGCCGCCAAGGTGGCGCTGGAACAAGGTGTCTACTCCGCCAACGCGGTTGCCGGGATCAAGGACGTGCAGGAGCTGGTGGCGGTTCGCGCCAAGCTGACCGAAGCCGGCGTGCAGACCGCGCTGGGCTACTCGCGTGGCGTCTACCAACTCGCGTCGGAAACCCAGGCTGAATTCTCGGCGTTTGCCGAACAAGCCTTCGCGACGTACACCAAGGGTATGGCGGCGTGGGTTGAGAAGGCGGCGAAGAATGCGCCGGCCGGCTCCGACGTTGCAGTGACGGCGCTGAAGTCGACCGTTGCGGCCACGACCGCTGCATTCGACCAGTTCTCGAAGGCCACCAAGCAGGTTGTCAGCTTCGCCGACGCCTCGATGCGCGCTGCGTCCGCGAATGCCGCGAACGTTGCCAAGGCCGCGACGACGACGACCAAGGGTCGCAAGGCTGCGTAAAGCTTCACCTGATATAACTGGGAACTTGAAAGCGGAGGAGCAGTCCCTACATTGTTGTTGATGTCTCCTTCTGTATCGCTTCGATGAGTTTCAACCGTAGTTGAGGTGATACAGCCTGCTGGCTTTTCCTCCTCCTAAAGCCAACAGCCTCAGCCCCGACAGCAATGTCGGGGCTTTTTTTCGCCCCAAGGAAAAAGCCCGCATCGCTGCGGGCTTTGCCGGCGCACCGTGCCGAAGTATCAACGGATGAGACGTCGCCAAACCTTCTCAGCATCGGGTGTTCGTGGCGCGCGCGGGCACGAGTCTCGTACTTGACCACTGACGCGCAAGTTTCGTGCAGCAATTCGCGACCACTGGGTCGCCACCATCCAGCGCCGGATAGCGCCCGATAATCTGATCGGGCCGACATAGCGGCAGGTCACATTTTTCGGAAACATGTTTACGGAGATCGAAATATCGGACGCTGGCCCGGGCCGGACATGCCGGTCAATGTGTAGAGCACCAATACGCAAGATTTGAAACGTTTTAGCAAGAACACAAAAGCGCTTCCTGACACCTCCGGCTAGACTTCGCTTCCCTAATGTTCATATTTTGCATTTAGTCCGCGAAATACTAGGGCCTTGCGTGATCCGAACTGCAAATATGTTAAGGGCTGGGCGCGGGTCCGCAACGGCAGGGCCTCCAATCGAGCCGGGTGGGTAGCAGCTGCAGTGTCTGCAACATACAGGTGGTGTGGCTCTGACAAGATTGAACGAGCGCGTCGACCTGGGGCGTGTCAAGGAGGAAGACGAGACGTGCGCCATTCAGCACATGATGGACGTAGCCGCCGATTCGCCGCATTGATCATCGCGTCGGCGTTCAGTGCCTCGCCGGCGATTTCGGCGGAGATATTCAAATGCATTGCCAAGGATGGCACGCCGCTTTATCAGAATTTCCCTTGCCACATCGACTCGATCGGTTCGGTGGCATCCAGTCCGCCAGCAACCAAGCCAAATTCGCCGCCCACCGATTCGAGCACGACAAAGTCGAACACGGCGCCAGCCAAGGTCGCATCCACTGCGAACGAGCTCCGCGTTGGCATGACCTCCGACGAGGTAAAGGCGCTCTGGGGCGAGCCGGAGGAAATGGTTGAGGACGAGCCTGCCAGCGGCGGTCGCGTCTCGAACTGGCGCTATGCGGATGGCAGGATCGTGCAATTCGATCACAAGCACCGCGTGTTGGGAGTACAGCGGTAACGGGTGCACCCGTGGCTACGTCGCACGTACTTCTTGTAATTGTGGTTGACCGTGACTAAAGGAGGAAAAAAATGTACGCGTCACTCGTTCGGGGCAACAAACTGCAACTCACAGCGCTGTCAGGTGCCCTCGCACTCGCATTGGTCGCCGGTAACGCGCAGGCTCAAGTCACCCAGAGCGGCGAGCGGAAGAACATCAATCGAGTGGGCCACACCGACCTGCAGGGTCGCCCCACTTACCAGCCGAACGTCATCGACTATCCCGACGGACGCACGATATTGTTCGTCGGCCAGCACAGCGGCAATCCGCGAGGCCTTGTCGGAGGCTGCCCCAACAACACCCTGCCGAATCCGCTGAAGCCCGGGTCACCGTGCGAGAACAACGGGACAATGATCATCGACGTCTCCGATCCGGCGAACCCGGTCGAGAAGTCCCTCATCCCGTCGCCGACCGGAGGGCAGTCGCAAATGGTGCGCATGTGCCTGGGTTCCGTGCTTCCAGGCGGTACGTCAGGCGAGGTCTACCTGCTGCGCAACGTTCAGGGCGGTACTGGCGCCGGGTATGAGTTATGGGATGTGACCGATGTCGACGGCGCCCGTGCTTCTGAAGGCGCTCCGGAACATTCGCTCGACGCACAAGGACTGGTGGGAGTGCAACACCGGCATCGCGTACATGCCCGGCAGCAAGAACTCCGTCATCGTGTCCGGCACGCCGCTGTGGCGCCAGTCGCAGGCGATGCTTATCTATGATTGGAGCAATCCGCATTCGGCTGACCCGCCGGTCTACATCCGCACCTTCGGTCTGCCGGGCGGACAACCGACGGGAACGGGAGCAACGCCCAATTCGCTGCACGGTGCGATCTCCGCGCACGAGCACCCGAAGGCGTCGCAGAGGCTGGCGCGCGGCGCCACCGATAACGACGTCATCGGCAACCGTATCTACGCGGCGTGGGGCGTCGGCGATGACGGCGTGATGACCATCATCGACCGCAAGAAGTTGCTTCCGGAAGCTTACGGAGGCACATGGGTTCCGGCGACGGACAACAGCAAGGACTCTCCGCTCGAGTCGGAATTGATTGGACCGAACTCACCGACCGTCGGCTATTACCTAATGTCGCCCGATCAAGGCGGTCATACGTCGATGCCGGTCTTCGGATTGCAGCCGCCGAGCTTCTCGAGATACAACGAGTTCCAGACGCGTGACATCGTGTTGCTAGCCTCGGAAGCGACGGCCGATGGCGTAGGTGGCCGCTGCAACGAGGCGCCGCACCCGACCTTCCTCGTGGACGTGACTGTCGAAAACTCGATGACCGCGCCGCCTGGCACCAGGGTGCAGCACGACCCTTACCAAGGTCCGATGGGGCTGGCGACGATGTGGGTCCAGCCGCAATTCGGCGAAAGATATCCACGCGGGAACTATTGCGGCCGCGGAGCACGCTTCGGCACCCACTCCACCGAGGAGAATTTCAACAATCCACTGTATGGCAAGCTGACGACCATTGCGTATTTCAACGGCGGCCTGCGCGTCTGGGACATCCGCGAGCCGTACACTCCGACGCAGGTGGCGTTCTACGTTCCGGAAGCCAACGCCAACACGGACCCGGCGGGCTACATGACCAACAATGCCGAAGTCGACAATCGCGGCAACATCTATATCGTCGACCGCAATGGCGCGGGAATGGATATCCTGCAATTGTTCGGATGTGCGGCAGCGATCGTCGCCTCGGGTAGCAGTTGTCCCCCTATCCAATAACGGTGCGAACGGGGAAGAGGGACCAACCGATGCTGAGGCCGCGAGACTTCTTGGGCTGAATCCGGGAGTCCCTCGTTTGCAACAGAACGGGCCGGCTCGACGCGGAATGCGTCGAGCCGGTCTTTCTCGCACCAGCCGGTCACTACGCGACCCGTCTGGGTCCGATGCAGGAGAGAATCCAATGAAGACGCTCGCCTTGGCAGTCGCGTCGGTTTTCAATCTGCTCGCGTTCGGGATCGCCTGCGCACATGGCGACCACCCATCGACGCACGGCGGAACCGTGGGGCGGGGCAACGACGAGATTGTGGTCGAATTCGTCATGGAGAAGGGCACGCTCAACCTGTACGTCGACGACGAAGCAGGCAAGCCGCTTGCGACCGAGAACCTCACGGGAACATTGACGCTTATCTCTCCGCAGCGTCCCGCAAAGGAAGTGAAGCTGGTCCATTCAGGCTCCCACAAGTTTACGGCGCCGGGCATCGAGCCGGTTCCGGGAGACAGGTTGAAAGCGCGCATTACGCTTCAGAGCGGCGAGGAGCTCGAGTCGGTCGCACTATTCAGCCAAGCAAAGCGAGATTAGCCCTGCCTTTTCCGTCGGTGCGGCGCGCTCTGCTGGTGCACCAATGAAAACGGCGGCCGCGGCCGCCGTTTGCATACAGGCGAGGTCTCGACGTTACTGCGTCTTGCGCCTTTGGCCTGCCCACAGGCCAGCGAGACCGATACCAAGCAACGCCAAGGTCGCAGGCTCTGGAATTGCAACAGAGACGGCGTCGAGGTTGAGGAAGCCAGGATCGTCGCGGAAGCTGAAGGCTAGGGTTTCCGAGGTCGCCGTTGCTTTAGGGAAGAAGCTAAAGAGGTGATAGGGGCTGGCGGCAGGATTCGACAAACTGATGAGGGTCGCAGCGCCGAACGACGCGGAAAAGCTGGATGTAATGCCGCCGTCCGGTTCAAATGCGAACGAGATAGCGTAGGTCTCGCCCACGGTCAGGCCGCCCACCACCTGGCTTATCCCGCCAAGGTCCCCGACCGGCCCGAAGAACGCGCTGCAATTGCCTTCGAACACGACGGAACTCGGGCCCGGGCACTGCACTCCATTGAATACGGAATCACCGGTCGGTGTCCAGCCGGAGAAGTCACCGGTCTCGAAGCCCCCATTGGTCACGAGATTGGGGCCGGCATGCGCAGGCGCCGCCGCTGCGACGGCAAAACCCGCGGCGACGACGATAGCGACGCGCTGCAAAGCGCGTGCCGTCGACATCGCGACCGATTGACGCGAATCCGCTGCTGCCGATGCCTTGGTCACTGTCGTCATCTATGCCTCCGAATTGTTTTGTTAGGGATCGCCGGTTCTGATCCAGCCAAGCCCAGAAGCAACAATCGTGCACGACAACATGTTTCGACAATAAAAACAACAACAAAGACGATGCAGGAAGCGATGGACCGGAAGGGTCAGGGTCTCATTTGTAAAATTCTTCGACGATACCGCTGGCTTCGCGCGTGACCATGGGCAGATACGCCCAAGGCGGCCGCCCATTCCGCCCGAGTGATCGGAACGTCTCGTTAGGTGAGACGCGGCCGGTCGTCCATGGCCCGCGCGGCACCTCGCCGGTCCGAGTGCTCCTCGAATTGCGCCTCCCACTGGTCGCGGGGCGACAGGTGAAGCGCGCCTATGCTTCGCTGCGGTAGCTCCGCGGCGTGCGGCCGGTGAGCCGGTGGAAGACAACGGAGAAATTGCCCTGGTTGGAATACCCGACCTGATGCGCGATTTCGGCGATCGACAGATCGGTTTCACAAAGAAGTGTCTTGGCGCGGTCGATGCGACATTGGATCACAAAGCGATGCGGCGCCATTCCGGTCGTCTCCCTGAACGCGTGGGCAAAATGGAAAGGGCTCATGGACAGGTTCGCCGACATCGTTGCGAGCGTCAGGTCATCGTGCAGGTTGTCGTTGATGTAATCGGTCACGCGCTGCAGCTTGAATCGAGGCAGCATGTGCGATGAGCCGTTGGCGACCCTGCTTGCCGTCGAATAGTTTCGCAACAAATGGACGGCGAGTCCGGTGGCTAGCGACTCGGCGTATAGCCTGCCGGCGAGGTTGTCGGCCCGGAGTTCCCCGACGAAGCGCCGTGCCAGATCTTCGATGTAGGCATCGCGCGTGCCGAAGTTGTCCAGCAGTTCTACCCCTTGCGAGCCGCCTGCAACCAGATCATCGCTTATGCCGGCCACGAACGACGGCGCGACCTGCAGCTTCACCAGCTCGGCTTCTTCCTTGTGCTGCAATGCCTTCGCCTCGCCCGCCGGTGTGACGATGACGTCCCCCGCGTGTATCGTCCGCTGGATAGCGCGTCCGTTTCGACGTTGAAAGAGATCGACAGGGCCACGCAGGAAGACGGTGACCACGTGTGCGGAGACGGGCTTGACGAAATCGACGTCCCGCACCCGGTAAAGATCGACCACGATGCCGTTCCATTGTCGCGAACGGCTCGACAGAAGCGGCTCGGGAACGCGCCCGGACGTGCGATCGATTCCGGACGCGCATAGGTCTCGCGATGAGCCCAAGATCTCCTCCTTTCGTCGCGACGACGAGGCAGGGGCGTTGGTCGCAACGCATGACCCTCTCCTCGACGCCGGTGCCGCGCCTCCCCGCGCGTCAGTTTTGAATGGTTAGAACATGTGCTGCCCGCCGTTGATGGCGATATTCGCGCCGGTGACGAACGCCGCTTCCTCGCTCGACAGGTAGGCGACGAGGCCGGCGATCTCGTCGGGCTTGCCGAGCCGTCCCATCGGGATCTGCGGAATGATCTTGGAATCGAGCACTTCCTGCGGGATCGCCATGACCATTTTCGTACCGATGTAGCCGGGTGAAATCGTGTTGACGGTGACGCCCTTCCTCGCGACTTCGAGCGCCAGCGCCTTGGTGAAGCCGTGCATGCCCGCCTTGGCCGCGGAATAGTTGACTTGACCGAACGCGCCTTTCTGGCCATTCACCGACGAAATGTTGATGATGCGTCCCCAGCCGCGATCGAGCATGCCGTCGCACACTTGCTTGGTCATGTTGAAACAGGAGTCGAGATTGGTCTTGATGACGGCGTCCCAGTTCGCCTTGTCCATCTTCTTGAAGGTCATGTCGCGCGTGATGCCGGCGTTGTTCACCAGCACGTCGACCGGGCCCACCTCCTTGACCACCTGCGCGACGCAGGCGACGCAGGACGCCCAGTCGACCACGTCGCAGGGATACGCGTGGAACCTCGTTGCCATCCTTGTTCATCGAAGCCAGCCATTCCTGCGCCTTGGTATTGCCCGGCGAGTGCGTCGTCACCACGGTGTAGCCAAGTGCAGCAAGTTTGACGCAGATTGCCTCCCCCAGGCCGCCCATTCCACCAGTCACCAGCGCGACGCGATGCTTGTCTTGTGCCATTTTCTCGCTCCTTTTTTTGGGGTCAGACCCCGGTTTTGTCGAATTGGGGTCTGACCCCTAGTTCATTTGCCTCATCAACGTCAGCGCTCGACTGCGAGGGCGACGCCCATGCCGCCTCCGATGCACAGCGAGGCCAGACCTTTTTTGGCGTCGCGGCGCGCCATCTCATGCAGCAACGTGACCAGCACGCGGCAACCCGACGCGCCGATTGGATGGCCCAGCGCGATTGCCCCGCCGTTGACGTTGATCTTGCTCGTGTCCCAGCCCATTTCCTTGTTGACGGCGCAGGCCTGCGCGGCAAACGCCTCGTTGATTTCCATCAGATCGAGATCCGCGGGCTTCCATCCGGCCTTTTCCAGACAGCGCCGCGATGCCGGAACCGGTCCCATGCCCATGATCGCCGGATCGACCCCCGACGACGCGAAGGCCTTGATCCTGGCCAGCGGTTTCAAGCCCAGTTGCGCCGCGCGTTCGGCGCTCATGACCACGACCGCGGCACCGCCGTCGTTGAGACCCGAGGCATTCGCCGCAGTGACCGAACCGTCCTTGGCAAAGGCGGGCCGGAGGCTGCTGACCGATTCCAGCGTCGTTCCCGCCTTGATGAATTCGTCGCTCGCGAACGCGACCGGATCGCCCTTGCGCTGCGGAATCATCACCGGAACGATCTCGTCCTTGAACTTGCCGGCCTTCTGCGCGGCCTCCGCCTTGTTCTGGCTCGCCACCGCGAATTCGTCCTGCTGCGCGCGGGCGATGCCGTATTGCTTGGCAACGTTCTCCGCCGTCGTGCCCATGTGGTACTGGTTGTAGACGTCCCACAGTCCGTCGACGATCATGCTGTCGATGAGCTTCGCGTCGCCCATGCGAAAACCGTCGCGCGAGCCTAGCAGCACGTGCGGAGATGCGCTCATGTTCTCCTGGCCGCCGGCAATGATGATGTCGGCATCGCCGCAACGCACCGCCTGTGCCGCGAGCATCACCGCCTTCAGGCCGGAGCCGCAGACCTTGTTGATGGTCATCGCCGGAACGGCCACCGGCAGCCCGGACTTGATCAGCGCTTGCCGCGCCGGGTTCTGTCCGCTGCCTGCGGTGAGCACCTGCCCAAGGATGACCTCGGAGATCTGCTCGGGTTTCAGGTTGGTCTTTGCGAGCAGAGCCCGGATGACCGTAGCGCCGAGTTCGGGCGCAGGAGTCTTGGCGAGGGTGCCGCCGAACTTGCCGATGCCGGTGCGCAGCGCGGCGACGATGACGATGTCGGTCATGCGTTTCTCCGTCAGTGAGGGGATGCGACGCCCCGTGCTTGGCGCCGGGGACATGTTGTGCCGTTATGGTAACGCACGGCTGCCAAATTGGGGCACCGCGGGAAAATGCCAGCGGCCTAGTCGACGTGTTCTGCGACATACCTGCCCGGCGCCGCATCGAGCGGCGGATGCCGCGGATCGCCTTGCCTTGCCGGTGCCGGGTGAAGCGCGCCGCCGTGCTCTGCGAGCCACGCCGCCCAGTGCGGCCACCAGCTTCCGGGGCAGGAGTCGGCGCGCGCCAGCCAGTCGTCCGCGTCGTCGGTGAGCAGTTCGTTGGTCCAGTAGTTGCGGCGGTTTTTTGACGCCGGGTTGATGACGCCGGCAATGTGCCCGGAAGCCCCGAGGACGAAGGTCGGATCGCCGCCGAGCAGTCCGACCGTCTGGTAGGCGGAGCGCCAGGGAACGATGTGATCCTCGCGCGATGCATAGATGTACGCGGGCAACGCGATGCGGCCCAGGTCGACCTGCTGCCCGCACATGCTCAGTGCGCCGGGTTCGCGCAGCCGATTGTCCAGGTACATGTTGGTGACATAGTCGAGATACATGGGGCCGGGCAGATTCGAGGAGTCGCCGTTCCAGTACAGCAGGTCGAATGCTGGAGGCGTCTGTCCCTTGAGATAGTTGCCGACGACATAATTCCAGACCAGCTCGTTGGCGCGCAGGCTCGCGAACGCCCCCGCGAGTTCGCTCCCCTGGACGCGCTGCCCGGAGCGCAGCATCGGTTCGCGTGCGGTGAGCGCGTCGCGCGAGATATAAACGCCGATGTCGCCGGGGTCGCTGAAGTCGAGCATGGTCGTCAGCAAGGTCACGCTGGCGACGGGACTGGCGCGCCTTGCGGCGAGCACCGCCAGCGCCGACGCCAGCAGCGTGCCGCCGACGCAGAAGCCGAGTGTGTTGACGGTCTTGCTGCCGGTGATGGCGCGGACTTGCTCGATCGCCGTGAGTACGCCGTCCTCGAGGTAGTCGTCCCAGCTCAGCGAACCGAGCGCGGTCGGAATGTTTCGCCACGAGACCATGAACACGGTATGGCCCTGTTCGACAGCGTAGCGAACAAAGGAATTGTCCGGCTGGAGGTCGAGGATGTAGTACTTGTTGATGCACGGCGGAATGATGACCAGCGGGCGGTGGAATACCTGCTTCGTCGTCGGTGCGTACTGGATCAGCTCGATGAGCTCGTTGCGAAACACCACGCTGCCGGGAGTTACCGCGAGGTTGACGCCGACGCCGAACGCCGATTCGTCGGTCATCGCGATGCGGCCGCGTTGCGCGTCGGTCGCCAGGTTCGACAGCCCCTGGGCCAGCGACGTCCCGCCGGATTCGAGCGCCAACTTCAGTGCATCCGGATTGGTGGCGAGGAAGTTCGACGGCGCGATCGCGTCGAGATACTGGCGGACGATGAACTCGAGCCGCTTCTTGCCCGCGGCGTCGGCCTGCGCCAGATCCGCCAACTCCTTCATGTACTCGGCGTAGAGCAGGTAGGCGTCCTTGAGCAGCGCGAAATACGGCTGGTCCTGCCATTCGCGTGTCGCGAACCTGCGGTCGCGGTGCGTAACCGCAGCATCCTTCGGCGCGCCCTGGACCGTCGCGAGCCAGAGCGCTTCGAGTTTCCGGTTGAACTGCTCGGTGAGCGCTGCGGCAGCGGCGGGGTCGATCCAGGCTGCGGGCAGCGCGGGCAGCGCAATCGATGAATTGCCGAACTCGGCCAACGGGCCGCCGCCCACGGGAAGGCTGCCGGCCGCGCGCGTCCACCACTGCGCCCACTGCTGGCCGAGCGCCTGCCATTGCCCCTGCAGCGCCGTCCACGGATTCGACGCAACGCTTTCGTCGGCTTTCAAGTGCGCTCCAAGGCGAAATGGACCACCGCGATGATCGCGATGCCGACTCCGATCAGTGCCAGCTGCAGTACCGTCTGCGCCGGCGCCGGATGGCGGTGCAGGCTGGGAATCAGGTCGGCGACTGCAACATACAGCAGGCTTGCGGCCGCCAGCGCGAGTACGGTCGGCAAAATGTGTTGCATCGACGCCAGCGCCGAATAGCCCGCCAACCCGCCGGCGAGCGTCGCCGTACCCGTGGCCAAATTGTAGGCGAAGGCGCGGCGCTTGGAATAGCCCGAGTGCATCAACACCGCGAAGTCGCCCACCTGCTGTGGAATCGCGTGCGCAACGATGGCCAGCGCCGTCGCGGTACCCAGCGCGAAATCGGTGAGAAACGAGGCCGCGATCACCACGCCGTCGCAGAAATTGTGCACGCTGTTGCCGATCAGGATCATCAGACCCGAACGGCCGTGATCGTGCCCGGCGCTGTGGCGTGCATCGAAGCCGCCCGCGTCGCCGGCGAGTTCCTCGGCTTCGCCGTGACTGTGCCGCCAGAGGACGAGTTTCTCCAGCAGGAAGAAGAGCAGCAGGCCGCCGAGCATCGTCGCCATGACGCGCTCGGTGTTGCCGCGTTCGAGCGCGTGCGGCAGCAGTTCGAGGAACACGGCGCCCAGCAATGCCCCGACCGCGAAACTGACCAGCGGCGAAATCCAGCGCGCGTGCAGCGCAAGCGTGCCCGCCGCCGCGACGATGGCGAGCACGCCCCCGGCTAGACACGCGATGACGATGGCGGCGAGAGGGGAGAGCGTGGACGTCATGTGCAACCTGCGGTCATTATACGTTCGTCGTCAATCTCGCCAGATGACGGTTGCCATGCGTCGAGCGGCATCCGCGCCGCCGCGCCGGTAGGAGTAGAACGCATCGCGTTCGGTGAAGGTGCAACGTCCACCGCCATACACGGCGCGGACGCCGGCGCGTGCCAGACGATAACGCGCCAGCGCATACAGATCGGCGTACCACTTGCCGGCGCCCGCGCGCCTGAAGCAGGCGTCCGGCATGGCATCGCGCGCGTTCAATACTGCTCGGACCTCCGCGCCTACCTCGAATGCGGCCGGGCCGATGGCAGGGCCGAGCCACGCCAATACGGATCCCGGTTCGACGCGCATGCCCTCGAGCGTCGCCTCCAGCACGCCCGCCGCAAGTCCGCGCCATCCCGCGTGCGCCGCCGCGACGACGCTCCCGTCGCCATGCGCGAAGAGGACGGGCAGGCAGTCGCCGGTCAGCACCGCGCAGGCGTTGCCGGCGGCGCGCGCGAACGCGCCATCGGCCTGCGGTGTGCCCGCCGATGCGCTGTCGGCCGACACGATCGTGGTGCCGTGCACTTGCGCAAGCCACAGCGGATCGCGCGGAACGAAGCGGCGCAGCTCGCGCCGTGCGTGCGCGACCTCGGGATGGCTCGGTGCAAAGTCGATCTCGCGTCCCGGCCCCAGGTTGCGCGTGGTCGACAGTGCGTGCACGTTGTCCGGCGCCGGCCAGTCGGGGACGATCCAGTCGAGTCGTTCCGCGGCGAATCGCTGCGCAAGCGCGAGTTCAGGCATCGGACCCCGGCCGGCGCGTGCGTAATGTCGCCATAAGCGCGGCGAAATCGGCCGGCAACGGCGCTTGCCATTGGACCGGCTCATGTGTTGTCGGATGCCTGAGTCCGAGCTTCCACGCGTGCAGCGCCTGGCGCGCGAACGCGATGCGCTTGCCCTGCGCGCGACCGTAAGCCGGATCGCCGACCAGTGGATGTCCGAGCGATGCCAGATGGACGCGAATCTGGTGCGTGCGTCCCGTTTCCAACCGACAGGCGAGCAAGGTGCAGTCGCCGAGGCGTTCGCGCACTTCGAAGCGCGTGATCGCGGGCTTGCCACTTGCGACCACCGCCATCGACGTGCGCCTTGCCGGATGCCGCCCGATCGGCGCATCGATGGTGCCGCCGCGCGCGATGTCGCCGGTGGCGAGCGCCATGTATTCTCGGTGCACGCTGCGTGCCTGCAGCTGCCGCACGAGCGCGGTCTGCGCAATCGTCGTTTTTGCCACGACGAGCAGGCCGCTCGTATCCTTGTCGAGCCGGTGCACGATGCCCGCCCGCGGGACCGCGGCGAGCCCGGGTGCGTGGTGCAGCAGCGCATTGGCCAGCGTGCCGTCCCAATTTCCGCTGCCGGGGTGAACTACCAACCCGGCGGGCTTGTCTATGACGATGATGGCGGCGTCCTCGTGGACGATGGTGAGCGCGATCGCCTGGGGAACATAGGCAGCGGCGCGCGGGTCGGCGAGAGGATGCACGATCAGGCGCTCGCCGCCGTCCACGCGTCGCGTCGCCTCGATGGCGGCGCCGGCGAGCGAGACGCGTCCCGCATCGATCCACGTGCGAATGCGGCTGCGCGAATGCTCGGGGATCAGCCGCGCCAGCGCCTGGTCCAGCCGCAGGCCACGACACGAAACGGGCACGTCGACCACCACGGTCGCTTGCGCCCGTTCGGGGTCGGAGCCTGGGCTATAATTCTCGGCGACCAATGGAGTGGGAAATGTCGAAAACCTGGATGTCGAACGTAGGTCGTTGCGCCGCGGTGCTTGCGCTAGTACTTGGATTCGCGGGCTGCAGCTGGCTCCCGGAAGTGAAGGACGAGACAGGGAACTGGTCCGCCGAAAAGCTGTATGACGAGGCGCACGGCGCGATGGTGTCGGGCAATTATACCCGGGCGGTCAAGCTCTTCGACACGCTAGAAGGCCGCTTCCCCTATGGCCGCCACGCGCAGCAGGCGATTCTTGAAGGGGCCTACGCCAACTACCGGCAGAACGAGACCGCGCTCGCGATCGCTGGCTGCGATCGCTTTATCCGCACCTATCCCAACAGCCCCAGCGTCGACTACGCCTACTACCTGAAGGGCCTTGTGAATTTCCGCGAGGACCAGGGTTTGTTCGGGTACGTGGTCGAGCAGGATCTGTCCGAGCGCGACCCGAGGATGACCAAGGAATCGTTCGGCGCCTTCAAGGAGCTCGTGACGCGATTTCCGGAGAGCCGGTACGCGGAGGATTCGATCGAGCGCATGCGTTACCTCACCAACGCGTTGGGCATGTACGAAGTGCACGTCGGCCGCTACTACTACAACCGTGGCGCATATATCGCCGCGGTGAACCGTGCCGCTGCCACCGTCACCAATTATCCCCAGACGCCCGCCAACGAGCAGGCGCTCATTCTGATGGTGATGGGATACGACAAGCTGGGCATGCCTCAGTTGAGCCAAGACTCCCGCCGCGTACTCGCGCAGAATTTCCCGGACAGTGCGTTCCTGCGCACGGGGACGACCAAGCCGTGGTGGAAGTTCTGGCAGTCCGACGAGGTCGTGCAGCTGCTCGAGAACGACACCGTGCCGAAGTCGCTTGAAAACGCGGGGCCGCCGCCCAGCGCGCCGACCCCGGCAAACTAGGACTTCTGCTCGGCGTGCTCCGGCACGTCATCAAAGAACGCGCACACGTCGTCCAGTTCCCGCGTGCGGCGCATCGGCGGCAACGCCTGCCAGATTCTTCGGCCGTAGGGCTTGTCGACCAGCCGCCGATCGCAAATCATCAGTACGCCGCGATCGGTCTCCGACCGGATCAACCGGCCTGCGCCTTGCTTCAGGTTGATTGCGGCCTGCGGTAACTGATAGTCCATGAACGGATTGCCGCCTTCGCGCGCGATGTGCTCCAGGCGCGCCGCGAACAGCGGATCGTCGGGCGGCGCAAATGGCAGCTTGTCGATGACGACGAGCGACAACGCCTCGCCCTGCACGTCCACGCCTTCCCAGAAGCTCTGGCTGCCGAGCAGCACCGCATTGCCAAGGCGGCGGAAGCGCGACAACAGCTCGGTGCGCGATCCTTCGCCCTGCGCCAGCAGCGGAAAGTCCAGCGTGCCGCGCTCGATTTCCGCAATCAACGTCTCGCGCGCCCGGGCCAGCGCGCGCAACGTCGTGAACAGCATGAATGCGCGGCCGCGGCTTGCGCGCAACACCGGCAGCGCGGCGGCGACGACCGCGTCGGTGTGCTCGAAGCTGTTGGGTGGCGGGAGATCGCGTGGAAGATAGAGGATGGCCTGGTTGGCGTAGTCGAACGGACTTTCCCAGTACCCGGTTGCCGCCGCATCGAGTCCCAATTCGCGCTGGTAGAGGCTGAAGTCGCCACCGATCGCAAGCGTTGCGGAGGTAAAGATCCAGGCACGCGCGGTACCGGTGACCTGCTTGGAAAAAATCTCGGCGATCGATAGCGGCGACGCCCGCATCTGCCACCCCGTGGCGCTGACGTCGATCCAGCGCACCCATGCCGGGTCATCGCGGTCGCGCCAGCGCGCGACCTGCTGCGCCAACTCGGAAGCGCGCGCCGCGCATTGTGCGAGTTCATCGCTGCGCTCGGCCTGAGTGCCCAATTGGGTCGACAGGACGTCGGTCGCCGCGGCCAGTGCGTCGAGCGCGGCGTCGAAGCCCGGGCGCTGCAGCGCGATCGCTGCCGGCCATTTGCCGGGCGTGTCGCCGGTCGCGAGTCGGAATCGCCGCAGGGCCATGACCAGTCCCTGTGCGGCGTCGGGCAGCGGCGCATAGTCGCGGGCCGCACGCAGCGATTCGGCCTCGGCGTCGCGGGCAAGCTCGCCCAGTTGCCCGGCAGTGACCTCCTCGCCGAAAAACAGCGTCGCGGTATCCGGCAGCTGGTGCGCCTCGTCGAGGATCACGGTGTTGCATGCCGGCAGCAATTCGGTCAGCCCCTCGTCGCGCAGCATGACGTCGGCGAAGAACAGATGGTGATTGACGACGACGACATCGGCGGCGAGCGCTTCCTTGCGCGCGTTCATCACGAAGCACTTGTCGAAGTACGCACATTCGCTGCCCAGGCAGTTTTCGCGCGTCGAGGTGACGTCGCCCCAGACCGCGGCCGACTCCGGCACGTCGGCGAGTTCGCCGCGGTCCCCGGTCGTCGACGTGCGCGCGAACGCCTCGATGCGTTTCAGGTAACGCACGTCGGCGCGCGTCGCCAGCGTGCCGCCCGCCACGGTGCGCTCGAGATGGTGGTGGCATACGTAGTTGCCGCGCCCCTTGAGCAAGGCAACGGTGACCGGGACCTTCAGCGCGTCGCGCACGACCGGCAGGTCGCGCTGGAAAAGCTGATCCTGCAGCGTTTTCGTTCCGGTGGAAATGATGACCTTGCCGCCCGAAAGCAGCGCCGGAACGAGATACGCCAACGTCTTGCCGGTGCCGGTGCCGGCTTCGGCGATCAACTGGCCCTGCGTCTGGATGGCGTAGGCGATCGCTTCCGCCATTGCCAGCTGCTGCGGGCGCGGGCGATAGGCGGGAAGTTCGTGTGCGAGCGGTCCGTCCGGGCCGAAAATCCGTGCGAGCTCGATCGTGTTCAGCGGGTTTCCTTGCTCCGCCCTTGGCCAGGGGGCGTCGGCTTATCTGACCGCTACGGCGTCGCGGGCTTTTTCTTCGGCGCGGCTTTTGGCGTCGCGACCACGGCAGGAGGAGGACGATCGGCGATGACCATGATGTTCTTGATCTGCTCGTTGAATTCGCCGTAGGGGTCGATCACCCGGAGTCGGTAGCCTTCGTCGCTTTCGCCCTTGACGGGACGCAGCTTGGCGAGGCTTTCCAGCCACGTGTCGTGGAGCTTGCGCAGTGCCGCGACCTCGTCCTTGTTGCGCGCCGCTTCGCGCAGCGCTGCCTGGTATGGACGGGTCATCGACAGCTTGTGCTTCTCGATGCACGAATCGGTCTTGGCGCCGTTGACGCCTTCCTGCGCTCCGGTGAGGCCGAACTCGATGATCTCGATGTGCTTGATGTGCCGGCACATCGTGTACGTTTGCGGAATCGCCTCGAGATAGCACTCGACGCCGGTGCCGCTCGTCTTGGTCGGGCAGATGTAGGGATCGACCTTGTCGAGCGCTCGTGCGGCACCTGCATTGACGCAAGCCGCGATTGCGCACGCGAGGAAAAAGGAGTTGCGAAGCATGCTGGCGACCTTCGGTGACGGAGTCGTCCATGCTACAGGGCGCGCGGGTCGGGCTCAAGCCCGCGCGCTGCAGGCACGGCGCCTGCTAGATGGTGACGCCGCCGGACACTTCGATGACGGCGCCGTTGATGTAACTCGCCTCGTCCGACGCGAGCCACGCATACGTATTGGCGATTTCCTCGGGCTTGCCCAGGCGCCCCATCGGCACGCGTTCCTCGATGGACCGGAGCACTTTTTCCGGAATCGCGTCGAGAATGGGTGTTTCGATGAAGCCGGGACAGATCGCATTGGCGCGAATGCCCTTGCTGCCCAGTTCGCGCGCCCACGTCTTGACCATGCCGATGACGCCGAACTTGGTTGCCGCGTAATTGGTCTGCCCGAAATTGCCGTAGATGCCGACGATCGATGATGCATTCAGGATGCAGCCGGAATTCTGCAGCAGCATGATGTCGACCACGGCCTTGGTGCAGTTGTATACACCCTTGAGATTGACGTCGATGACGCGCTCGAACTGGTCATCGGTCATCTTGCTGAAGCGTGCGTCCTGGACGATGCCCGCGTTGTTTACCAGCGTGTCGATGCGTTGCCACGCGAACATTACGCCTTCGACCATGCGCTTGATGCTGGCCTTGTCGGTGACGTCTACCTGGAATCCGAGCGCATCGCCGCCGTTATTGCGGACTTCGGCCAACGTTTCCGCGACCGAGGTCATGTTGATGTCACAGACTGCGACCTTGGCGCCTTCCTGCGCGAACTTCACTGCGGTGGCGCGGCCGATCCCCTGACCTCCACCCGTAATGATCGCAACCTTGCCGGGCAGGCGTCCGTGGCCATTACCGTTCGATCCGTTGCCATGCGACCCGTTGCCGTTCAGACCGTTGCCGTTCTGACCGCTGCCGTTCTGAGTCATGTTTGTCCTCGTGAGCCCCGCCGTCGGCACAGGGTCTCATGCCCTGTTGCACCGCAGCGGATTCTGCCCCTTTTCATTGCGTCGCACAATATGGCAAATCGATGAAATGGCAGCTGAACCACAAAGTGTTGTATCTTTGGAAATGCATTAAACATCATATAGTTGGCAGTTGAGCTGGCAGGTGGCACCACGCTGGAGCAGAAGCGCGCCGGCGATGACCTAGGCAAATTATTGCTGCGCCCTCGATGGCGCACGGCGCGGGTGGGAAGTAAGTGATTACTGACTACGTGGCAAGGTGATTCGCGAACCATCTCACCCGAACGGGCGGCTGCCTGGTATTTCAAGCAGGCCGCCACGACTCGACCACGATCTGCAAAGCGTCCTGGCCCTGGAAATGATTGATTTCAGGCCGATAGACGACGTGCAACCGCTCCGGCAGCGGCCCCGCCTCGTTGAACGCGATGCCGTCAATGCGTGTCCCACCCTGGTTCAGCGCCAGTCTGGTGTGCTTTTGGGCCACGAGGCGTTGGTTCGAAACGTCAAACGCGCCTTCGAACAACGGAGCCGGAAACCCCTGCCCCCAGACGCCCGCGGCAAGCTCGCGCGCGAGCGCTAGCGTTAGTTCTTCGCGAGTGAGTTCGCCGTCGGTTTCAAGGGTTTGTCGCAGAATTTCCGGTGTCAGCCACTCGCGTGCGACGCGTTCGAATGCTTCGATGAATCGGGGCAACGCAGATTCCGGCAAGCTCAGTCCCGCCGCGTAGGCATGTCCCCCGAAGCGGGTGATCGTGCCGGGGGATCGCTTGGCGACCAGGTCCAGCGCGTCGCGCAGGTGAAATCCACCGATCGTGCGGCCCGAGCCGCGCAATTCGCCGTCGGCGCCGGGTGCGAAGACGACGACGGGACGATGGAAGCGGTCCTTGAGCCGGGACGCAACCAGTCCGACCACCCCCTGGTGCCAATCCGGTCGATACGCACAGATCGAATATGTGTCACCGGCATCGATCGATTCCACGGCGGCAAACGCCTGCTCCTGCATCGTCGTTTCGATCTCGCGTCGTTCGCGGTTGAGTCGATCCAGTTCCTGCGCGAGGCGCTCCGCGGTCGGGTCGTCGTCGGCGAGCAGGCAGGCGATGCCGACGGACATGTCCGCCATGCGCCCCGCCGCGTTGAGGCGTGGCCCGGCGACGAAGCCGAGATCGTAGGTCGTCGCGCGGTCGGGATCGCGGCGAGCAACACCGAACAATGCCCGCACGCCTGGCTGCATGCGGCCGGAGCGAATTCGCCGCAACCCGTTGTCGACCAGAATCCGGTTGGTGTGATCGAGACGCACGACATCCGCCACCGTGCCCAGTGCCACCAGATCGAGCAGCGTCGCGAGATTCGGTCCGTTCGGCATCGGCGAAATTCCCGCGCGAACGCAATTCGGCGCGCAGCGCCGTCAATACATAGAACATCACGCCGACGCCGGCCAGATGCTTGCATGGAAACGTGCAGCCTGCCTGGTTCGGATTGACGATCCACGCCGGCGACGGGAGCGCGTTCCCCGGCAGGTGATGGTCGGTGATCAGCACGTCGATACCGCGCGCATGCGCTGCGGCAACGCCCTCGACGCTGGCGATGCCGTTGTCGACCGTGATGATCAGCCCCGGCAGCTTCGTTGCGGCGAGCGCGACGATCTCGGGGGTCAGCCCGTAACCGAACTCGAAACGGTTGGGTACCAGGAAGTCGACCGTGGCACCCATCGCGCGGAGACCGCGCACGCCGACCGCGCACGCGGTCGCGCCGTCGGCATCGTAGTCGGCGACGATCAGCATGCGCTCCTTGCGCTCGATGCCGTCGGCAAGCCTCGCCGCGGCCGCGCCGATACCCTTCAGCGTGGACGCCTCCGGCAGTCGCGCCAGTTCGTAGCCGAGGTCGGCCGCGTCGGTCACGCCGCGCGCAGAGTAGATACGCGCAAACAACGGTGTCAGGCCCGCGGCAACCAGCGCGCGCGCGGCCTCCGGCACCGGACGTCTCACGATTTCCATGCGGACTCCGCGAAACTCCCGAGGTCGCGCGCGACCAGCGTGGAAAGCCGTGGTGCCGAGCGCCAGGTGCGCAGCCGCCGCGCCAGCGACAGCCGTTTGGCGCCATAGCGCAGTGCAATCGACCGACCGACCAGGTCGATGTCGAGGCTGCGAATGGTGCCGTTGTGAAATGCGCCTCGCGCCGGAGCAGCCCAATCGCGCTCGAGCGCTGCAAGCCAGGTCGCTAGAAGTTGCGGGTCCGCGCCGACTGGCGCTTCCAGCCAGACCAGTGCCGGCGATTGCGAAGACTGGTCGAGCAGCGCGTCAAGCGACGCCGGGACAGGCGCGCAGGCGACGCCGGTCGCGCGCGCAAGTTCGCGCGGCATCCACGTGTCGGCATGGAGCGCTCGCGATCCGCGGCTGCGTCGTGGTCGCGACGCGTGTACCGCCACCCCACAGCCAAACGCTGTTGACCACCGCCCGTCCGGCGGCTTCGCGATCGACGTTGACCGGATGCTCGAAGAGCAGCATCTGAATCTCGTTCTGCCAACTGCGCCAGCGCTCGGCGTCGGCGCCTTCCGGCAGGTGGCCCAGCAGCGGTCTGCCGATGGCCCGATCGGGCGACAACGTCGTCAACGATTGCGCGGATCGTGCGCCGATCAGCCAATGCGCAGGGTCGGGCGCGTCGAAGCGCAAGCCGTCGGCGGCGAAGTGGGCGTTCAACGTCGACAGCAACGACGTGGCCTCGGAGCGTTGCAGATCGCTTACTGTTCCGGCCATCCGCACATCGCCGCGACCGACCTCGAAGGTCGCCGGTTCCGCACACAGCCAGTAGGGTGTGGCTGCATCGAGGCCGCTCGCGAGCGCGAGGTATGGCGCAACCGGCCAATCGTGTTGCTTCGCGATCCCGAGTGCGGCGCAGGTCAGCGCAACGCCTCCCTCGCGCTCGATCATCGGCGCTCCAGCCGCGGCGAGCAGCCGCGTCAGGGCAGGCGCGCCTGCATCGATGCCGGAGAGCACCGCGGCGGGCAGGTCCAGCAATCCGGAGACGACGAGCGTGAGTTGCATCAGGTAGGGCGCAAAGTCTAGCACGCGGGCCGAAGTCGCACAGGTGGCTACAGCGCCGCATCTTCTTATGGCAAACTGGCGCGGCATCGCACTTACACACGGTCCCGCTTGATCCCCTACGAACTCCTGGTCGGCCTGCGCTATTTCCGCGCGCGCCGCGGCTCGAGCCGCAATGGCTTCGTCTCGTTCATCGCTGCGGTCTCGATGGCCGGCATCGCGCTCGGCGTCGCTGCCTTGATCGTGGTGATTTCGGTGATGAACGGCTTCCAGGAGGAATTGCGCAGCCGTATTCTCGCGGTGGCCTCGCACATCGAGATCCGCGCCATCGGCCCAGGCATCGGCGACTGGCAGGATGTCGCGCGGCAGGCCAAGGCCAATGCGCACGTTCGCGGCGCCGCGCCGTTCGTCTCCGGGCAGGCGATGTTGTCGGCGAGCGGCGCCAATCGCGGGGCGCTCGTGCGTGGCATCGATCCGGCGCTCGAGGACACGGTCGCCGATGTCGGCAAGCATATGCGCGCGGGATCACTGGCGGACCTCAAGCCTGGAGCATTCGGCATCGTGCTTGGATCCGAACTGGCGCGTGCGCTCGGCGTGCGGGTCGGCGATACGGTCGTCGTAATCACGCCGCAGGGGACCGTGACGCCTGCGGGGACGCTGCCACGAGTGAAGAGCTTCAAGCTGGTCGGCGTGTTCGAGATCGGGATGTTCGAATTCGACAGCGGACTCGCGCTGATCGACCTCAGCGACGCGCAAAAACTCTACCGCACCGGCGATGCGGTGACCGGCGTGCGGCTTAAGCTCGACGACATGTTCGCGGCACCCACGGTCGCGCGCGAGTTGTTCAGGACGCTGCCGGTCGACACCGAAGTGCGCGACTGGACGCTCGACCACGCCAACTTTTTTCGTGCCGTGGCGATCGAAAAGCGCGTCATGTTCATCATTCTTACGCTGATCGTCGCGGTCGCCGCGTTCAACATCGTTTCGGCGCAAGTCATGGTGGTCACCGACAAGCAGGCCGACATCGCGATCCTGCGCACGCAGGGCGCGTCGCCGGCGAGCATCATGACCATCTTCGTGATCCAGGGTGCGTTGGTCGGGATGATCGGTACGCTGATCGGCGTGGTCGGGGGCATCTTGCTCGCCCTCAACATCGATACGGTCGTGCCGTTCATCGAGCGCACGTTTCACATGCAATTCCTGGACAAGAGCGTCTACTACATCAGCGAGCTGCCGTCGGATCTGCAGCGCGGCGACATCACGCTCATCGCCGCGATCGCGTTGACGCTTGCGTTGCTGGCGACGATCTATCCGAGCTGGCGCGCGTCCAAGGTCAACCCGGCGGAGGCGCTGCGCTATGAATGACGGCGTGCCGGTCCTTGCGTGCCTTGGGCTGACCAAAACATACCGCAGTGGTCCGCTCGACGTGCCGGTGCTGCTCGGGGTCGACCTTGCCGTTCGCGTTGGCGAGCGTGTAGCCGTCGTCGGCGCGTCGGGCTCAGGCAAGAGCACGCTGCTGCATCTGCTGGGCGGGCTCGATGCGCCGTCCTCCGGCGAGGTGCGCGTGCAGGGCGCCGCGATGGCGAGCCTGAGCGAAGCGGAACGGGGAAGGGTGCGCAACCGCGCGCTCGGCTTCATCTACCAGTTCCATCACCTCCTGCCGGAATTCACGGCGCTGGAAAACGTTGCCATGCCGCTGTACATCCGGCGCGAGAACCACGATGTCGCGCGAACTCGCGCGCAGGCGTTGCTCGATCGGGTCGGCCTGGCGCCGCGAGCGCTGCATCGTCCTGGCGAACTGTCGGGAGGCGAACGTCAGCGCGTCGCGCTCGCACGCGCGTTGGTGACCGAGCCCGCGTGCGTGCTCGCCGACGAGCCGACGGGGAACCTCGATCGGCGCACGGCAGGCCAGGTGTTCGACCTGATGCTGGAGCTCAATCGCAGTGTCGGAACCAGCCTGGTGATCGTGACGCACGACCCCGAACTCGCGGCGCGCACCGATCGAACGCTGCACCTGGTCGACGGCGTGTTGCAGGAACTCCGGTCCTGAACGATGCGTGCCGCCGGAGGAACCGCAGCGGCGACCATCGGAAGTCCGGACCAGCTCACTGCGCGACCAGTGCCGGTTCGTCCATCGCCGAGATCTGCTCGCGCAGTTCGAGCACCCGGTCCTGCCAGTAGCGCTGGGTGTTGAACCACGGAAACGCCGCCGGGAACGCCGGATCGTCCCAACGGCGCGCCAGCCACGCGGAATAATGAATCAGGCGCAGCGTGCGCAACGCTTCCACGAGCTGCAGCTGGCGGTCGTCGAATTCGCAAAAGTCCTCGTAACCGCGCAGCAGCGCGCGCAACTGCTGTTGCGCCTCGGCGCGATCCCCGGAAAGCAGCATCCAAAGGTCCTGCACCGCGGGACCCATCCGGCAGTCGTCGAAGTCGACGAAATGCGGCCCCGCCGGTGTCCAGAGGATGTTGCCGGCGTGGCAGTCGCCGTGCAGGCGCTGCGTCGCCACGTCACCGGCGCGTTCGATGCTGCGCTGGACACCTGCGAGCGCCTGGGCGACGGTGCTGGTCCATGCCGGCAACAGATCGGCGGGAACGAAGTTATGAGACAACAAATAGTCGCGCGGTTCTTCGCCGAAGCTGGCGATGTCGAGTGTCGGTCGATGGCGGAAGGGCTCGATCGCGCCTACTGCATGGATGCGGCCGATGAAACGACCGAGCCATTCCAGTGTCGATCGGTCCTCGAGTTCGGGCGCGCGACCGCCGTGCTTGGCGTAGACGGCGAAGCGAAATCCGCCGAAGGTGGCCAGCGTGCCGCCATTATCGAACGGCATCGGCGCGACGACGGGAATCTCGCGTTCCGCGAGTTCGCGCGCGAATGCATGCTCCTCGAGAATCTGGGCGTCGGTCCATCGCGCCGGACGATAGAACTTGGCGACGACCGCTGACGGCTGCGGCGACGCCGCTGCCGCCGATTCGTCGAGCCACACCTGATACACGCGGTTTTCGTAGCTGTTGAGCGTGAGCAGGCGGCCGTCGCCGTTCAGGCCGACGCTGCCGAGGGCGTCGAGCACGCAATCGGGCGTGAGTCCGGCGTAGGGTGTGTTGCCAGGCGTGTCGATGATGGAACTCAGTATTCGACCGGTATGGGGTCGAGACTGCGCCACAAATACCAGGTCGCCACCGAGCGCCAGGGCCGCCACAGGTCTGCCGCCGCAAACATCGCGTCGCGCGGCAGGCGTTCGCCGTGGTTGAAGTGCATGGCGAGCGCGCGTTGCAGGCCGATGTCGTCGACGGGCAGGATGTCCGGTCGCAGCTCGTGGAACATGAGAAACATTTCCGCGGTCCAGCGGCCGATACCCTTGACGTCGACCAGCGCGGCGATCAGCGCTTCGTCGTCGAGTTGCCGCCAATTTTTCGGGTCGAGGCGGCCCGTGACGAAATGACGCGCAAGATCGGTCAGGTATTCGGCCTTGCGCTGCGACAAACCGCAAATACGCAACGCAGGCATCGGCGCTGCGGCGACCCGCTCCGGCGCGAGGCAGGGGAACCCGCCCGCCGGCGCGGTGTCAACGACGGCGACGAATCTGCGCCATATGCTGTCCGCCGCCTTGACCGAGATCTGCTGGCCGACGATCGCGCGCGCCAGCGTCGTGAACGGATCGCTGCGGCGGTTGAGATGAATCCCGGGATAGGCGCGAATCAGGCGTGCGAGCACGCGGTCGCGCCGGGCGAGCGTGCGGACCGCTTCATCCCAGTATGGCGGCTTCATGCGGTTTCTGGGAATCGGCGCCGTGTGGCGCGAGACAATGCAATGGACATGCGGGTGATCATGGGCGCGTTGGAGAACAGGCGGAGGATGGTACAGTACGCGCGCTTTGCGGGAGGGCTTGCGATGCATGGGGAGGCGGCGTGGACACGGTTCAGGCCGATTGGCCTGGTCGTGTGGATCGCCTTGTTTGGGCTGTGCGTGATCGCGCCACAAAGCCACGCGACCGCCGACCCGAACAAAGTCCTGCGCGTTGCATTCGAAATCGGTGAAACCGGCTTCGATCCGGCAAAAGTTTCCGACAACTACTCGAACGGGGTCGTTCAGGTAGTCTTCGAGCGGCTGCTGACCTACGACTACCTCGCACGCCCGGTGCGCCTGGTTCCCGGGACGGCAGAGGCGCTGCCGGAAATCACCGAGGGCGGACGCACCTACACACTGCGCGTGCGCAAGGGTGTCCTGTTTCAGCCCGATCCGGCGTTCAAGGGCGCGCGGCGCGAACTGACCGCCGCGGACTACGCCTACTCGATCAAGCGCTTCGTCGATCCAGCGCTGCGCTCGCCGTGGAAATTCCTGGTGGATGGCAAGATCGCCGGGCTCGATGTGCTCGCCAACCATGCAGGAGCGGCCAAACGCTTCGACTACGACGCCAAGGTGGAGGGTCTCGAGGTCGTCGATCGTTATACGCTGCGCATTCGCCTGAACGAGGCGGATTACAACTTCGCCTACATCCTGGCGATGCCGGCGATGTCGGCGGTAGCGCGCGAGGTTATCGAGACCTATGCCGACGATACCAACGCGCATCCGGTCGGCACCGGTCCGTACATGCTTGCGAGCTGGGTGCGCAAGGCGAAGATCGTGCTCGAGGCCAATCCCGACTATCGCAAGGTGATCTGGGACTTTGCGGCGTCGGATGCCCCGCTCGACCGGGCCGCGGTCGCGGCGATGAAAGGCAAGTCGATCCCGCAGATCGGACGCATCGAAATCAGCATCATCGAGGAAGAGCAGTCACGATGGCTCGCGTTCCAGCGCGGCGAGATCGACTACATCGACCGCTTCGGGTCGTTCGCGCCTGTCGCGATTCCGGACAACACACTGGCGGCGGATCTCGCCGCCCGCGGTATCGGCTGGGACCGCAGCGTCGAGCCGGAAATCATCTACTACTTCTTCAACATGAAGGACCCCGTCCTCGGCGGCGAATCGAAGGAACGGATCGCACTACGACGGGCCATCGCAATATCGTACGACACGAGGGAGGAAGTCCGGGTGATCCGAAAGGGTCAGGCCATCGCCGACGAGAGCCCGGTGCCGGCAGGGGTCGTCGGCCACAATCCGTCGTATCGCAGCCTGCTGCGCTACGATCCGGCGCTTGCCAACGCTTTGCTTGACCGCTTCGGCTACAAGAGAGGCGCCGACGGGTATCGCGACGATCCCTCGGGCAAGCGCCTGACCATCGTGCTCACGTCCGAGCCCCTCGCGGTGAATCGGGAGTACGACGAATTGTGGAAAAAGTCGCTGGACGGCGTCGGCCTGCGCTTCGAGACGCGCAAAGGACCGTTCTCGGACAACATCAAGGCGGCGGAAGCGTGCCAGCTGGCGATGTGGGGTTCGTCCTGGGGCGCGGACTATCCCGACGGCGAAAACTTCATGCAGCTCTTCTACGGTCCCAATACGCACCAGAGCAACCATGCGTGCTACCAATCCGCTGCTTTCGACCGGATGTACGAGCAGATGAAAGCGATGCGGGACTCGCCGGAGCGAGATCGGTTGTTCGACCAGCTCTCTCGCCAGCTGGAAGTCGACGGCGTGATGAAGATGGGAGTCTCTCGCTATCGCAACGTGCTGTTCTATCCTCGGGTCAAGGGCTACCGCTTTCACCCGATTCTCGGCTCGGCGTGGGAGTATCTGGACATCGATCCCGTCGCTGTGCGAAAGCCATGAGTCGTTTCCCCGAGTGCGGCACTGTCTCGCGCCTGCTGGCGTTGTTTGCACTCGCTGCGCTGTTCAACGCGGTGTCTGCCACCGGCCTGCGCAGCCGACATGAACAAAGTCGTGCGTTACGTCTTCCCGGCCGCCGAGGAGGGCTTCGACCCGCAGGCCGCGCACGACCTGTATTCGGGCACCATCGAGCAGGCCATTTTCGAAACGCTGCTGACCTACGACTACATGGCGCGGCCGTCGAAGCTCGTTCCCCAGACGGCGGAAGCGCTGCCGCAGATCACCGACGACGGCAGGACCTACACGTTTCGGCTCAAGCCGGGTATCCGCTTTGCGCCCGACGCCGCGTTCAAGGGCCAGCCGCGCGAGCTCGTGGCCGAGGACTACATCTACTCGCTCAAGCGCCTGATGGATCCGAAGATACATTCGCCTTGGACCTGGCTGCTCGAAGGCAAGATCGTCGGCCTCGACGAGGCCGCGGCGAAGGCGAAGCGGACCGGCAAGTTCGACTACGACGCCAAGATCGCGGGACTCGAGGAAGTCGACCGCTACACCCTGCGCATCCGGCTCAAGCAGCCCGACTACAACCTGTCGTACGTGCTGGCCCACGAACCGACGAGCGCAGTCGCGCGCGAAGTCGTCGCCATGTACGCCGACGCGGGCGGACGGGTGATGGCCAATCCCGTCGGCACCGGTCCGTACAAGCTCGCGAAATGGATACGTTCGTCGAAGATCTTCCTCGAAGCCAACCCCGAATTCCGCGGCTTCGTCTGGGATTTCCAGCCGGGCAGCGACCCCGAGGACGCGCGAATCGTCGCCGAAATGAAAGGCAAGAAAATGCCTCAGGTCGGCCGCGTCGAAGTGAGCATCATGGAAGAGGACCAGTCGCGCCTGCTTGGATTCCAGAACGGCGAACTGGATCTGATGAACCTCGAAGGTCCGCTCGCGCCCAAGGTGCTCGACGGCGGAACGCTCAGGCCTGAATTGCAGCAGCGCGGGGTCAAGCTGTCGCGCTTCGTCGACCCCGAAATCAACTACCACTACTGGAATCTGATGGACCCGGTCGTCGGCGGTCTGTCGACGGAGAAGATCGCGTTGCGCCGCGCGATGGCGATGGCCTACGACGTCAACGAGGAAATCCGCATCGTGCGCAACGGCCAGGCGGTCGAGACGACCTATCCGATTCCGCCCGGCGTTGTCGGCCACGACCCCGGCTACCGCGGCATCATCAAGCTACGATCCGGCGGAAGCAAACGCGCTGCTCGACAAGTTCGGCTACAAGAAGGGCAAGGATGGCTGGCGCACGCTGCCGGATGGCAAGCCGCTGCTGATTCGCTATGCGTCGCGGCCCGACTCGCTCGGGCGCCAGCAGGACGAGATGTGGAAGAAGGCACTCGATTCGATCTCGATCCGCATGGAGGTGCAGAAGGACAAGTTCCCCGAGCTGCTCAAGCTCGAGAAGCAGTGCAAGCTGCAGATGCGCACCGCGTCGTGGATCGCCGACTATCCCGACGCCGACAATTTCATGCAGCTCGTGTACGGCAAGAACGTGTACCAGAGCAACAACGCCTGCGCGGTGATCCCGGAGTACGACCGCCTGTACGAGCAAAGCATACGCCTGCAGGATGGCCCGGAGCGGGACAAGCTCTATCGGCAGATGGCGCGCCTGATCGAAGTGTACGCACCGTGGCGACTCGACATCAGCCGCTACCGCAACATGCTGGTGCAATCGCGCGTGCTGGGCTACAAGAAGCACCCCGTGCTGCACGCGGAGTGGCAGTACATTGATATCGACACGACGAAGCCGGGCGGGTAGCATCCGCCGCATCCTTCGCGACTGAGGCATCAGCAGGCCACGAGCCGACGACGCGACAGGAGGGAGAGTTCATGTACGCATACATCATCCGGCGGCTGTGGCAGATGGTCCCGACCATGCTCGGGGTCATCCTGCTGGTGTTCTTCCTCTTCAACTGGGTCGGTGGCGACCCCGCGTACGTGCTTGCCGGCAAGATCTCCAGCGCCGAGCAGATCGAAAACATCCGGCGACAGCTCGGGGTCGACCAGCCCTATCACGTCCAGCTGTGGATATTCATCAAGCAGGTGCTGACCGGTGACTTCGGCGCGAGCTGGAGCACCAACGAACCGGTCTCGCACATCCTGGCGACGCGGCTCGGCCCGTCGCTGACCGTGCTCATCCCGTGGCTGATCCTCTCGAACCTGATCGCCATCGGCCTTGCGCTGGCGATCGCGTACGTGCGCGGCTCGCTGACCGACCGCGCGGTGATGATCGTGTGCACCGTGGGTCTGTCGATCTCGATCCTGGTCTACATCATCGTGTTCCAGTATGTGTTCGCCTACAAGCTCGGTTGGTTCCCGGTGCAGGGCTGGGGCGACAGCTTCTGGCAGAACCTCGTCGTGTACGCGTCGCTGCCGATCATCATCCTGCTCGTGGTGAGCATCGCGCCCGAATTGCGGCTGTACCGCACCTTCGTGCTCGACGAGATCAACCAGGACTATGTGCGCACCGCGCGCGCCAAGGGCGTGTCGGAGAACCGGATCATGTGGGTGCACGTGCTGCGCAATGCGTCGATCCCGATCATCACCCAGGTCATGGCGGCGCTTCCAGGCCTGCTCATCGGCGCATTCCTGCTCGAGCGCTTCTTCTCGATTCCGGGCATCGGGCGCGAGGTGATCCTTGCCGTCGAGCGCAGCGACTTTCCGGTGATCAAGGCGATCACCATCTACACCGCCGCCGCCACCATGATCTTCAACCTGCTGGCCGACCTGACGTACAAGGCGGTCGACCCGCGCGTGCAGCTCAAGTAGAAAGATACCGCGTGCCCTACGACATTCCGCATACCGTTTCCCCCAGCCTGTGGGCGCTGGCGTGGAAGCGGCTGCGCGCCGACCGCGTGGCGATGGTGTCGCTGGCCATCGTCGTCGCCTTCCTGTTGCTGATGCTGCTTTCCGCCACCGGCCTGATCGCCAGGGACTGGGCGGTGGAGAGCGGCGTCAACTACGCGCCGCCGAGTTTCCTCGGCGACGATATCGAGCGCGCGGCGGCAACGGCGGAAGCGCCTCGCGCGGCGCCGAAGATTTCCGATGCGCCGACGTCCGTCGACATCAAGGATCCGCTGGCCGACGCGCTCGCGGAAATTCGCGGCCAAGCCCCGGCGTCGCAGGCGCAGGGATCGGGCACGGGAACGGGCGTGGTCGACCCGCTCGCCGACGTGTTGGCCGAAATCCGCGCCAAGAGCTCGCAGGCCGCGGCGTCCGAGGTGCGGGCGAAGACACTTCCGTTCGGCGGCGACAAGTGGGGTCGCGACGTCCTGAAGAAGACGATCAAGGGATCCGAAACCTCGATCTTCGTCGGCCTCGCCTCGGCGTTCGTTGCGGTCCTGCTCGGGACCGTGTTCGGCGCGCTCGCAGGATTCTACGGGCGCTGGATCGACGATGCCTTCAACTGGTTCTACAGCGTCTTCAATTCCATCCCCGGGCTGCTGCTGATCCTGGCCATCGCCGCGGTCCTGCAGCAAAAGGGCACGCTGACCATCATCCTGATCCTCGGACTGACCGGATGGACCGGCACCTTCCGCCTGATCCGCGGCGAGTACCTGAAGCACAAGGGGCGCGAATACGTCCAGGCCGCCGATGCGATCGGCGCGTCGAATTCCCGGCGGATGTTCGTGCACATCTTTCCCAACGTCAGCCACGTGGTGCTGGTGCAACTTTCGATTCTGACTGTCGGCTTCATCAAGGCCGAAGTCATTCTGTCGTTTCTCGGCTTCGGCGTTCCGGTCGACGTGGTGTCGTGGGGCTCGATGCTCAACGAAGCGCAGAACGAGCTGATCCTCGGCAAATGGTGGCAACTGGCGGCGGCCGGCACCGCGATGGCCGTGCTGGTGACGGCGTTCAGCCTGTTCACCGACGCCTTGCGCGACGCGCTCGACCCGAAGCTCAAGTGACGCAGATGCCACAGAACGCGAGATCCGGATCCATGGAACCATTGCTCTCCGTTCGCAACCTTCGGGTCAATTTCCGGCTCGACAAGAAGACCACTTTCGAAGCGGTCAAGCGCATCAGCTTCGACATTCCGCGCAATTCGACGGTGGCACTCGTCGGCGAGTCGGGTAGCGGCAAGTCGGTGACCTCGCTCTCGATCCTCGGCCTGCTGCCGAAGGAGAACGCGAGCGTGCTGGCCGGCAGCGAAATCGTCTTCGGTGGCCGCAACCTGATCGGCCTCGACGAGGCCGAGTTGCGTGCGCTGCGCGGCAAGGACATCTCGATGATCTTCCAGGAACCGATGACATCGCTGAACCCGGTGTTCACGGTCGGCTTCCAGCTCATCGAATCGCTGCGACTGCATCTTGGCCTTGCGCCGGCGGCCGCACGCAAGCGCGCGATCGAACTCCTGGCGGAAGTCGGCATTCCCGACCCCGAATTCAGGATCAACGCG
The DNA here is from genome assembly GCA_963726915.1 of uncultured beta proteobacterium. Taxonomy (GTDB): domain Bacteria; phylum Pseudomonadota; class Gammaproteobacteria; order Burkholderiales; family Casimicrobiaceae; genus PALSA-1003. The sequence continues at coordinate 60,072 of CAVSEA010000010.1, read as the reverse complement.
TATCCGTCGCAAATGTCGGGCGGACAGCAGCAGCGCGTGATGATCGCGATGGCGATCGCGTGCGAGCCGAAGCTGCTCATCGCCGACGAACCGACGACCGCGCTCGACGTCACCATCCAGAAGCAGATCCTCGACCTGATCGCGGAGCTGCAGCGAAAACATCAGATGTCGGTGCTGTTCATCACGCACGACCTGGCGGTCGTCGGGGAGATCGCCGACTACGTCGTGGTGATGCGCAACGGCGAGGTGCGCGAGCAGGGGCCGGCGAAGGAAGTCTTCGAGCGCCCGCAGGACCCCTACACCAAGGCGCTGCTGCAGTGCCGGCCGCGGCTCGATCGGCGCCCGGTCCGCTTGCCGGTCATCGAGGACTTCATGGACGGGGGCGCGCACGCCATGAACCTCACCGAGCGCAAGCGCGGCATCGCGGCTTCGGACGCGATCATCCTCGACGTGAAGGGCCTCGGCAAGGACTTCTATTCGCGCGAGGGCCTGTTCGGCCGCCGCAAGTTCGAGGCGGTGAAGGACGTGTCGTTCCGGCTACCCAAGGGCAAGACGCTGGGTCTGGTCGGCGAGTCGGGTTCGGGCAAGACCACGGTCGGGCTCACCCTGATGCGGCTGCACGAAGCAACCAGCGGCCAGGCGCTGTTCGAGGGCAAGGACATCCTCGCGATGTCGGCGCGCGAATTCATGAGCTACAAGCGGCGTATCCAGATCATCTTCCAGAATCCGTACGCGTCGCTGAATCCACGCATGATCGTCGGTCAGATCCTGACCGAGCCGATGCAGATCCACGGCATCGGCAATTCGGCGCAGGAGCGTACCGAGCTCGCCTTCGAGCTGTTGCAGAAGGTCGGCCTGCCCGAGGTTACTTTCTACAAGTATCCGCACGAATTTTCCGGCGGGCAGCGGCAGCGGATCGCCATCGCGCGCTGCCTGACGCTCAAACCCGACATCCTGATCTGCGACGAGTCGGTGTCCGCGCTCGACGTGTCGGTGCAGGCGCAGGTGCTGAACCTGCTGCAGGACCTGCAGGACGAATTTCACCTGTCGTACATATTCATCTCGCACGACCTTGCCGTCGTCAAGTACATCGCCGACGAAATCATGGTGATGAACCAGGGCGAGATCGTCGAGATCGCCAACTCCGACGACATCTACCGCAATCCGCGCCAGCCGTATACGCAGAAGCTGCTGTCAGCGATCCCGAAGGGATGGCATCACGGCAACGATTGACTGACGGTGCGCGAATAAAGGGGCATCGACAACGAGTCGCAGTTTTGTAGGTCCGAATTCATTCGGACCGAGACGGCGGGCCGATCGCTGCGCGCGAATGAATTCGCGCCTACAGCCAGACCGCGTCCCAATGTGGATAGTGTCCCAACTTGTCGACCAGTCGGGCGCGCAAAGGATTCGATACTATGTATCGGCCAACAGTTCGCAATTCCTCATCGACACGAATGGCGTGATCGTAATACCCACGCTGCCACACTGCTCCGTGACGACCCAATCGCCTGTTCACTGCGAGTGCTGATCGCGATTTGCATCTCCTTATCACGGTGCAGAGATTCGCGACATCTCGAAGGATGAACAGCCAATGCATGTGGTCTGGCATTAGAACCCAGGCCAGCGAATCTACGTCGTCATCGTTGTGAATGCGGCGCATCTCGCCAATGACTATCCGCGCCAAGTCAAAGTCGACAAAGAACTTGGTTCGCCCTGCGGTGACCGTGGTGATGAAGTAGGCATGATTCGGGGCGGACCATCGTCCACGACGAAGATCGGATTGGCTCATGGATCCATCGTGGTGCAAAAGGCATGGGTTTGCGATCGGCCAGATGGACGACTTGCCCGGGCGCAAATGAATTTGCGCCTACAACGTTTCGCATCCGCCGCGCGCGAACAAGTTCGCGCCTACAGCGGACGGTCGAATCGCGAACGTATCAGAGCGTGAAGGCCATCTCGCCGACCACGGCGCCGGGCAGCCGCATGCTGCCGACGTTGCGGGCGCGGTAGGTGTTGCTGTCGACGATAAGTTCGCGCTCCGCGGTCAATCCGACGAGGCGGTCCCCCAGCAGCCGGTACACGCTGTCGTCGAAGCGCAGCACGTCGACCGGCGCGACGATCCTGCCGTGCTCGACCCAGAACGAAGCGAAACGCGTCATGCCGGTGACCCGGCACGCGGGGCGATCGGAAAAATTGAGATACCACAGATTGCCGACGTAGATTCCGGTGTCGAGCGCCGCAAGCGCATCGGCGACGGGGAGTTTTCCCGCCGCCATGTCGAGCGCTTCCGGCGTCTCGTAGGTATTGGCGCCGTTGGTCGCCAGCGCGAATTCCTTGGCGGTGCGCGGGCTCACCAGCGAGCCGACCAGGCGGCCGTCGGCGAGCAGCGGCACCTGGTCGGGGCGTGCGAAACCGTCGTCCTGGAACGCCGGAGCGATCCCGTCGGCGATGTTTTCGGCGAAGCCGATCGACGGATCGAGCGTCGCCGCACCGTCCTGCATCCGGAACAGGCAACTCTGCCGCGTGGCGAGCGCGCGTCCGGAGAATCCGCCCCAGCACAGCATGCCCGCGAGTTCCTCCATGGCCGACGGGGCGAGGTACGCGCGGTAGCGGCCCGGCTCGAGCGAACGCGACGGATTAGCCAGCAGTGCCAGGCGTTCGCGCGCGTCGTGCATCTTTGCGCCGAAATCGGCCGCCGACCAGTCGAAGCCGCCGTAAGACGTCTTCACCGCCTTGTCCGCGCGATGGTAGAGGCTCCACTGCAGGTTGAAGCTCGACACTTCGTGCCAGTTGCGCTGGCCGAGGGAATTGGCAAAGCCCCGGTAGACCGGGCCCGCCGCGTAGATGCCGACCAGATCGAGTCCGCGCGCGGCGTCGAGGACGCTGGCGACGATCTGTTCGGAGCGCGCCAGGCCGCTGCTTCTGACGCTGCGGCTGGAACGCACGTCGGTGGCGTAGTCGAGATGCGGATCCTCCGGCAGATCGGCGATCACCTCGCGCAAGGCGAGCAGCGCCGCATCGATGTCCGCGCGATCGCGGGCGAGGTCGCCCGAGACGGTGAGCGTCCGTTCGGCGTGGCGCTTGCCGCGGATCAGGCGCAACGCGAGGTAGCGCTGCGACACGGTGCCAGGTTGGCGCACCTTGCCACGGTTCATGCGCACGAAATCCGACACCTCGGCATCGAAGCGGCAGAGGTAGACTTCACCGGGCGCGAGAGAGCGGTCGAGCAGCGCCGCGACGTCGTTGAAATAGGTTTCCATGGCCGACATCATCATTGGCGTGCCTTCGCACTCGTAGGCGCGAATTCATTCGCGCGCGGTGGTGGTTTAGCCCACGGTCCGAATGAATTCGGACCTACGGCATCGCGGCATCTCATGCGTCACCGCCGAACACGTCGACGTTCGAGAACACGCACGCCGGAGACGCGTGCCCGACGCGAATGACCTGCGAGGGTTCGCCTTTGCCGCAGAACGGCGTGCCGAGTACCTGCATCGTCGACGCGTCGCCGACCTGCCTGAGATTGCGCCAGAAATTCGCCGATATGCCGCGGTAGTTGGGATTCTTGACCACCCCGGCAAGCGCCCCGTGCTCGATCAGCTGCCCCCATTCGCAGCCGAACTGGAACTTGTTGCGCGAGTCGTCGATCGACCACGAGCTGTTGGTGCGCATGAGCACGCCCCGCTCGATGCCCGCGATCATCGCGTCCAGCGAGCTGTCGCCCGGCTCGAGGTTGATGTTGGACATGCGGTCGATCGGCGGACGGTTCCAGTTGTCCGCGCGCGAGTTGGCCACGCCCGCGACTCCCGCGCGCGCCTGCGACAACGCGCCTCCGAGGGGACGTTCGAGCACGCCCGCGCGGATCAGGTACTGCCTCTCAGCCGGTGTGCCGTCGTCATCGAAGGCATAGCTCGCGAGCTCTTCCGGTCGACCGGGGTCGAAGGTGATGTTGAGCAGCTCCGATCCGTACCGATAGCTGCCGAACATATCCAGCGTGACAAAACTGGTTCCGGCGAAGTTGCGCTCGTCGCCAAGGATGCGATCGAGTTCAAGCGGGTGGCCGATCGATTCGTGGATCTGCAGGACCATCTGGTCCGGCATGAGCAAAACATCCATGTTGCCTGTAGGGCAATTTGGCGCGACGAGCAGGCGCAGCGCCTCGTCGGCAATCCGGGCCCCGCTACCGGCAAAGCCGAACTGCCGCAAGCATCGATTCGCCGCCTTGTTGTGCCAGGCCTCGATAGCCGTTGAGCGAGCGGGTCTGGGTGTCGCCGTCGGCGTGGGCGGTTACTACCAGGCTGGGCATGACGAAGCGGTAACGCTGCGCAACGTCCCCGCCCTCGCTGGTCAGATAGACGTGGAGGGCCGATCGCGTCTCGACACTTGCTTCCCAGTCGACGATGCGCGGGTCGCAGCCTGCTGCCTTGGACTCCTCGGCAAGCAGGTCATACCAGTCGCGGCGCGACCAGGCCGGCGTCTCGAGGTCGGGCGACGCGTACTCGCCGCGCGGCGCGGGCCTGGCCAGCGCCCTGAAATCGATCAGGCTGGTCGCTGCGGTTGCCTGCGCCCATTCCGTCGCGCGGTCGAGTGCTGCTTGCAGCCCGGCCCGCGACAGGTCGCTGGTGGCTGCGTAGCCGCTCCCGCCGTCTGCCCGGACGGTAAGCATCGCGCCGAGATCGCGCGAAGACGCCGGTGGCTGCGGCACGTTCTTGCGGACCGCGTAGCTGTCGGCAGTCTCGTCGACCAGCCGCAGCGACCAGAAGTCGCCGCGACAACGAAGTCGCTCGAAGTTCGGTTTGAATGTCGCTGTTCATGACGGGTATCAACCTTTTCAGCCGGGTATCGTTTCCAATAATCTCATGGCCGCTACCTGACGGGGAGCACGGCCTGGGCCGCCAATCGTTCAAGGGCTGCTCCGGTGACGCGACTGATCCGCCAATCCGGCAAGATGCTGGCGCCCAGCGCCTTGTAGAACCCGATCGCCGGCTCGTTCCAGTCCAGCACGGACCACTCGAACCTGCCGCAGCCGCGTTCGACGGCCAGCCTGGCCAGGTGCATCAGCAGCGCCCGGCCGTAGCCGTGTCCACGCCACGCAGGCTGCACAAACAGATCCTCGAGGTACAGGCCAGGGCGGCCGAGGAAGGTGGAAAAATTATGAAAAAACAGTGCAAATGCAACGATCTGCGCACCTTCCAAGCCTAAAACCACTTCGGCAACGGGCTTTTTGCCGAAAAGCGCCCGGGAAATTTCCGATTCTGTCGCAATACACAGGTGCGTCAACTGCTCGTACGCTGCAAGCGCGCGAATCATGGAAAGGATCGCCGGGACGTCCGCGGGTGTTGCAGGAAGGATACGAAAGTCAGCCATACAAGGGTCCACCTTCGGCCGGTGCGCCGCCCATTCTAGCGGGGGTTGTTCCCCCTGGATATGAGGTGTTGGCAAGCAGGCCTCGCTGCTATGGTCCGCCATGCGAGCGAGGAACGCGGCGGGTCCTTCAAACGCGAGACTTTTCAACAGCAACGGCGCATGCGGCGACTTGAGGTCCGGAGAGGCGTTGGCACAATTGCAACAGATGTGACCGGTCGAAGGTAACAAACGCAACATTTTGTTGCCGGCCCAATTCACACTACCGTAAAGTTTGAATTGTTAGCGGAAATTCGGCCAAAGTGTTCTGTTGCATCCGAACTTCAATGGGGTCAGGGATACCGACCGCGACTTACCCGTGAACGCGAGCAATGTCCTGGCAGCACATGGACTCTTGCGTAAAGGTTGCCGCGTCATAGGACCCAAGGAGCCAGTTGCGGTACCGCGAAGCTTCCGAGTTCGATCAACAAGACCTGGATTCACTGCGCTTTATATTTAGGGAGGTTCGACATGTCGCTCAAAGTGAAGGCATTGCCACTTGCGGTCGCGCAGCTGGTCGCAAGCGGTGCGTTTTCTGTCCTGGCAGTGGCTCCGGCCATGGGGCAGACGACCGTGACGACGATGGACAGGATCAATGTTACGGGTACCAACATCCGCCGCGCGGATGCGGAAACGCCGAGCGAAGTGCAGGTCATCACCAAGGAGCAGATGATCCAGCAGGGCTTCACGAGCGTTTCGGACGTGCTGCGCAACCTCACGCAAAACAGCAACGGCACGTTGTCGACAGGCTTCGCCCGCGCGTTCGCAAGCGGGGCCAGCGGCGTATCGCTGCGCGGCCTGACGGTCGGCTCGACGCTGGTGCTCATCGACGGCTACCGCATGGCGGGCTGGCCGCGGGCTGACGACGCGCAGCGCCAGTTCGTCGACCTCGGCACCATCCCCTTTGTCGCGATCGACCGCATCGAAGTCCTGCTCGACGGCGCGTCAGCGATCTACGGTTCGGACGCCATCGCCGGCGTGGTCAACGTCATCCTGAAGAAGGATTTCAAGGGCACCTACGCCTTGGGCACCGGCGGCACCACGACCAAGGGTGGCGGCACGAGCTGGGATGCCCAGCTCATGCAAGGCTTCGGAGACGTGAGCAAGGGGTTTGGTGGATGGGTCGCCGCGGAATACACCTCGCAAGAGGCGATCATGCTCAGCCAGCGCAATGGCGAACCGTGGGCAACGACCGACTACACGCCGTGGGGCGGAAACAATCTGAACCCCGGCTCAATCCGATCCGCCGCGAACCCGGTGATCCGAGGGGCGCCCTATCTGCAAAGTACGACTGGATCGACGGCGCTCGCGGCCAACAACGCGTTCCTCAACTCCAACTGCGACTTCGCGCGGCGGAACGCGAACCAGTGTCAGTACGATGACAACTGGAGCCAGATCCAGCCGCGGTCGCAGAACATCAACTTCATCGGAAATGTGGCCGGCAAGCTCCCGTGGAGCGACTGGACGGGCAGCTTTACCGCGTCGTTCACCGACGGGCAGTCTGAGCAGCAGTGGCGCCCGGGCACGGTCACGTTCGCATCCTCCGGCGGCGTCCTCACCGCCGGCCCGAACCAGAACGTGAAAGTCGGCGTGAACCCCGTCCCCTCATTTACCGTGCCCGCGAACTATCCCGGCAACCCGTTCGGCGCGCCCGCGAACGTACGGTCCTTCAATCCTGTCAGCGGGATAAACCAGTCGGTCAGCCAGGAATCGCAGACGAGCCGCTTCGTGGGGCAAACCACCGGCACGGCGTGGGGCTGGGAGACGCAGGTCGCGGCCGGTTGGACGAATGTCAGGCAGATGACGACGTACAACGGTTGGCTCTCTATCCCGAACATGTACGCGGCCCTGAACGGCCAGGTACCGTCGCTCGGTCTGACCCCGGCGCATCCCTATTTGCTGACCGGCGGCAACACCTCGGAACAAGACTCGTTCGTGAACCCGACGGTCAAAAACACCCTTTGGAACAACCTGAGCTTCGTCCAGGCGTCCGCGACGCACGACCTTATGCAGTTGCAGGGCGGTCCGATGAGCCTTGCCGTTGGCGTCGGCGACGTGTACCGAAACCTGAACTCGCCGAACCCCGGCGCGGGCCAGGATGGCACCGTCAGCATTCCCGGATCCACGACCTATGCCGTCGGCAGCCAGAACAACGCCTTCGCGTATGCGGAAGTTTCGATGCCCGTCCTGAAGAGCCTGGAGATCGACGCCGCGCTGCGCTACGACTACTACAACGCGCCGAACAACAATACCTGGAACCCCAAGATCGGCGCGAAGTGGACCCCGACGCAGTGGATTGCGCTGCGCGGTACGGCGGGAACCGGCTTCCGGGCACCGTTCATCACCGAGTCCGGCAACGCCGGCGCGGCGTTCAACTTGTTCAATATCCGCGATCCGCTGAACTGCCCGGCCAGTTTGGCCAACGGCCAGCCGAATCTGGTGTCGCCGCAGAACGTGCAGGGGACCTGCAACTTCAATCCGGGGTTCCTGCAGAGCAGCAACAAGAACCTGCAGCCTGAAAAGTCGGACCAATTCACCGCGGGCTTGATCCTGGAACCCGTCAAGGGCTGGGCGACGACCTTCGACTATTACTACATCAAGCTCAAGAACCAGATCATCAACGTCGCGAACACGCCAACCTACCCGGACACGATTCCTGCAAACACGGTTCGCAATAACACGACGCAGCTCGTGACCTTCGGCGACGGCCACACCGGTCTTTCCAACGCACCCCTCATTGCCTACGTCGCCGCGCCTTTCATCAACGCGCAACAGGTAACGACCGATGGCTTCGACCTGGGCACCGGCTACACGTGGACGCTGCCCGACGCGAGCAAGCTGCTGACCAGCGCGATGTGGACCCACATCCTCACCTATGACCTGACCGCCGACGGCGTCAAGACCAAGCTGGCGGGCACGCACGGTCCGACGGCCGTCGGTGGCGACACCGGCACGCCGAAGGACCGCGCGACTGCGACCATCCAGTGGTCGAAGGGCCCGTTCACGACGACGGCAACGGTGAACTATGTCGGCCGCTTCAACGTAACCGACCCGTCCATCGGTAATAACACTTGCCAGGACGGATTGATCAACGAGGGCTCCAACGCCGCACGATGGGTCAACAATGGTGGCGTCGCGGCGAACTACTGCAACGTCGCGTCGTTCACCTACGTGAACCTGAACTTCCAGTACCAGTGGAACAAGCAGTGGCAGTTCCTGGCGACGATCAACAACGTGTTCAACGCCAAGGCGCCGGTCGACATGGAGACCTACGGTGCCTCGTCGGGCCAGCAGCCGAACGCGGGTAACAACGGCGTTCCCTATAACCCTGCGCTGCATCAGATCGGCGCGGTCGGACCGTTCTGGAGCCTTGGGTTCCAGTACACCTTCGACCCAACGCCAGCGCCGGCACCGCCGGTTGCTGCTCCGGCTGTCGCGCCGGTCGCTCAGCCCGCGCCGGCGCCAACCCCGCCGCCGCCGCCGCCGCCGCCTCGCCCTGCTCCGCAGGTGCAGCGGATCACGCTCGACGCCAAGGCGCTGTTCGACTTCGACAAGGCAGATCTCAAGCCCGAGGGCAAGGCGGCGATCGACAGCCAGATCGTCGGCAAGATCTCGCAGGTGCAGAAGCTCGAAGTCGTCCTGGTGACGGGTCACACCGATCGTATTGGGTCGGCTGCGTACAACCAGAAACTGTCCGAGCGGCGCGCGAATACGGTGCGCGACTACCTGGTCAGCAAGGGTGTGGACAAGGCGAAGATCGAGACCATCGGCATGGGCGAAAAGCAGCCGGTGGTGCAATGCGATCAGAAGGCAATGAAGGCGCTGATCGAGTGCCTGCAGCCGAACCGTCGCGTGGAAGTGCAGATGAAGGGCGAGCAGACGAAGTAATCGTCCCGCAGACGCGACACACAAAGCCCCGCTTCGTGCGGGGCTTTGTTTTTATGCTGCCAGTTTCGTGAAAGTCAGAAAGTGCTCTCGCTGGGTTGAGGCGGCCGGCCGGACCTGATCCGGTCGAGTTTCGCCGCGTAGAGTTGGCGCTCGGTGCGCGTCGTGCTGTATTCCCGCGCAAGCGCGAGTTGCGCGCGCGCCTTGGCCGTATCTCCCAAACCCAGGTACGCGGCAGCAAGCCAGGCGCGAAATTCATGGTAGTACGCGTCTCGCTCGACCTCCTTCTCAAACAGCATCCTCGCTGCCGTGTAATCGCCGTTTTGAATCGCCACGAGGCCGCGTTCGAAGTAATAGAAGGGTGGAAACGGCTGTAATTGCTCCAGCTTGCTGCTTAGCGCCGCGGACTCTGCGACTCGACCCTGGTCGTTCAGCACGAGGACCAGGTTGGCCATCGCCTGGGTATTTCCCGGTTCAAGCTCTAGCACATGGGCGAGTACCACTTCCGCCTCGTGCAGGTTGCCGTGACGCCGGTAGATCACGCCCAGCGTGTTGTAGGCGCTCAGGAACCGGGGGTCCTGCCCGATGGCGGCGCGGGCCCACCAATAGGCGGCATCGATTTGCCCCAGGGCGAGTAATTCGGCAGCGCGGTTGTTCATGAACATCGCGACGATCGTCTCCTCGCTGACGACGCGCATGCGCTGACCCCGGAGGTCGTCGCCGGGAAGAAAGTCGATCGTCAGCGGAGCGCTGTGGGCGTCGAGGGTTCGGCCGCCTGTCGCGCCCAGCGTCAGATTGACGTGTTCGATGGAGAAATACATGCCGCCACTGCGCGCCCACACAGTGTCTCCAAGCACCATCTGGTACTGGACAAAAAGACCGATTTCCTTCGCGAGCGCGGCGGTCATGATGGTGAGCGACAGGCAATTCCCGGCTCTTGCATCGAAGGTCTGCGCCGCGTTTCGGGTCAGCTCTGCGTCGTAGGCGAGCTTGAGCTGGCCCTTGGTGTAGAGCGCCTCGATGAGTACCCGTTGCTTGGTCTTGGGGGAAAATGGGCTCGCGACATGTTCCGCGACGTAGCGCTTCATATCGTCGCTGAGCGCAAACACATCGTCGGCGCTGATGCGTTCCGGAGGGGCGGCGAACAACTGATCCTGGAACAGGCGCTCGGTGTGCGACGCGGGCGCGCTCGCACAGGCGGCAAGGGTCAGGGAGATCAGCGCGGCAACCCAGATTCTCATGCGTCCCTCCTGAGAAAAGTATCTGCGCCGCTCCCGGCCCCGTCAAGCGGCATCTCTGCTGCCGAATCCGTGCCCGTCCGTTCCAGCGTCTCCGAGCCCGCAACTCGCGGGGCAGAAAATGTGCTAAAAGATTCGCCTGAAGCGGCGCGGCCGCGAGATCGGCGCGCGGGTGGTTCGTTGCCGCAGGTGACATCGGGGACAACAAGATGATGAACCAAGGCCTAAGGGCATTCCTGTTCGCGGCGGCAATGATCGCAGCGCATCCGTCGCAGGCGCAGGATGTCGGCGCAGTGACCGACATGAACGCGTTGCGCACCGCGGTCAGGGCCGACAAGAAGGCATTCGTGGCGTCGACGCTGCAGCTCACCGAAGCCGAAGCGAAGAAGTTCTGGCCGATCTACGACGCCTACCAGCGTGATCTGGATTTGGCCACCCGGCGCCGAAGCCTGGTCATCGTCGACGTCGTCGGCGCCAACAAGGCAATTTCGGACCTGTACGCCAAGAACCTCGCGACTGAGCTGCTGGCTGCGGACGAGTCCGAAATCAAAGCGCGGCGGACGATGCAAAACAAGGTCATGCGCGCTTTGCCGGACAAGAAAGCCGCACGCTATTTGCAACTTGAGTCGAAAGTCCGCGCCTTTCAGGATTACGACATCGCCGTCGGGATCCCGCTGGTCAAATAGTCGCGCACACGATCCGGGTCGCCGCGGCAAGGACCTGACCGGCAGGCTCCACGGCGGACGGCAATACGACGAACAGGCCGAGGGTGATCGCGGTCATGATCATCGCGGCGAATCCGCATGCGACGCGGGGCAGGTCGGGATGGTAGTCGTTCATGTTGGGTCTCCTGGTTCGTCTCGTCACTGGCATCGCTTCGATGCGCTGGGCCAGGAGGCCGGATTCAGGATTTTGCTCGGTGCGCTGGTCGATTGCGACAAGGAACTCGGGCCGTCCTGCAGCGACCCGCAGGCCGCTGGCGTTCAGATTCGGGTGGACTTTTTGACGATTTTGTGTAGAATCCGCCGGCTTCTCAACGAAAGCCTGGCCTCGCTCTTCGGCGGGGCCAATGCGTTTTGGCGATGGCGTGCAAGCGCAAGTGTGGGGATCGGCCCTCGTCGTATGTTTCGGGGTTCATAATCAATCGGCAGCGAGCAGTCACCGGGGAACCAAATCCGAATAGACTAACGGCCTTGCCCGCTATCCGTGGGCCTGGCGATTGTCGCCTGCGCCGTCCGTACCCGTCGGACCCGCGTACCCACTGACCGAACAACCTTCTGTCTGGAGACGTTATGTTGAACATGACCCGAATCGCCGCTGTGGCCGCGACCCTGCTGGTAGTCGCAGCCGCGGCGATGCTCCCGCACGCGGCTTACGCGCAGGCCACGCCGCCGGCCGCGCCGGCTGCACCCGCCGCAGCGCCTGCCGCGCCCGCGCCGCCGGCAGCTGCGCCTGCGCCAGCCGCAGCTTCGGCGAAGGCCACCGAGGTGATCGACAATCCCTACGGCCTGGAAGCGCTCTGGAAGGGCGGCGACTTCGTCGCCAAGTCGACGCTGATCATCCTGGTGATCATGTCGATGGGTAGCTGGTACATCATCATCACCAAGCTGTTCGAGCAGTACAAGATGGGGCAGCAGGCAAAGGCGGCGGAAAAGTCGTTCTGGGGCGCACCTTCCGTGCGCCAGGGCGCCGACGGCCTGAAAAAGTCCAGCCCGTTCCGTTTCATTGCGGAGACGGGACTCGAGGCAAGCAGCAAACACACCGGATTGCTCGGCAATGTCGACATGAACGAATGGATCACCATGTCGATCCAGCGCGCCATAGACAACGTCCAGAGCCGCACGCAGGACGGCCTGTCCTTCCTGGCCACGGTGGGCTCGACGGCGCCGTTCGTCGGGCTGTTTGGAACCGTGTGGGGCATCTATCACGCGCTGACCGCGATCGGTATCGCCGGGCAGGCCTCGATCGACAAGGTCGCGGGTCCGGTCGGCGAGGCGCTGATCATGACCGCGATCGGCCTCGCCGTGGCGGTCCCGGCGGTGCTCGGCTACAACTGGCTGGTGCGCCGGAACAAATCGGCGATGGAGCGCGTTCGCGGCTTCGGCGCCGACCTGCATGCCGTGCTGCTAAGCGCACCGAAGTCGCCCGCCAAGGCCTAGGAGCTGGATCATGGCGATGAACGTTGGCCCGGGTGGCGGCGAAGACGAAGCGATCTCGGCGATCAACACCACGCCGCTGGTCGACGTGATGCTGGTGCTGCTGATCATCTTCCTGATCACCATCCCCGTGATCACCACGGCGATCCCGGTCCAGTTGCCGAAGGAACGCAACGAGGTGCGCGAGACCAAGCCTGAGAACATCACGCTTTCGGTCGACGCTGCCGGCCGTATCTATTGGAACGACCTGCGGATTGCCAGCACCACCATATTGATCGACCGGCTCAAGCGGATCTCGGTACTCACGCCGCAACCCGAAGTGCAGATTCGCGGTGACGGCGGAGCCAACTACGAATCTGTCGGCCGCATCATCTACGCGGTGCAGCGCGCCGGCATCGCCAAGGTCGGCTTCATCACCGAACCGCCGCCCCGCGGAGGTTGAGATGTCGCTCGCTGGCAAATTCGTGAGGCACGCATCATGGCAATGAACGTGGGTTCGGGTGGCGGGTCGGGCGATCCCGAGCTGATGATGGACATCAACACCACGCCGCTCATCGACGTGATGCTGGTGTTGCTGGTCATGATCATCATCACCATTCCGATCCAGCTGCATTCGGTGAATCTGAACATGCCGACCGGCAATCCGCCGCCGCCGCTGGAAATGCCGGAAGTCGTCAAGCTCGACATCGATGCTACCGGTGCGGTCTATTGGAACGCGGAAGTGGTACCGGATCGTGCCACGCTCGAAGGGAAGATGACCGAGGCTGCAGCAAAAGCACGCCAGCCCGAAGTCCACCTGCGCCCGGACAAGTCCGCCAAGTACGCGATCGTCGCCGGCGTGATGGCGTCGGCACAGCGCATCGGCCTGACCAAGATCGGTATCGTCGGCAGCGAGCAGTTCGTCGAGTAGCGGCAGGAGTCGAAAGCGATATGGATTTTGCCCAGCAGCAGAGGAGTCCGACGCGCCACGTGGTGGGGATCTCGATTGTCGTGCTGCTGCACGTACTCGTCATTTACGCGCTCGTCACCGGGCTTGCGCGCACCGCGATCGAAGTGATCAAGAAGCCGTTGTCCGCGACCATCATCGAGGAGGTGAAGCTGCCTCCGCCACCGCCGCCCCCGCCGCCGAAGAAGATCATCGAGCCGCCGAAGGCGCAAGCGCCGGTACAGCCTTACGTTCCGCCGCCGGACATACCGGTTCCAACGCCGACGACGGCGCCGGTGATCACGGCACCCACCACGACGGTACCGACCGAGCAGCACGTGATTGCGCCGCCCGTGGTCGCGCCACCGGCACCGAAGCCGGCGATTCGGAAGGGCCTCGTTCCCCTGGAAAAGGTCAACCCGATCTTTCCGCGCGAGGCGATTCGCGCCGGCGTCCAGAAAGGCCACGTGGTCGCGCGGCTGTTCATCGACGAAAAGGGACTCGTGACCGAGGTGAGAATCGTCGAGGCGGACCCCCCTAACGTATTCAACAAAGAGGTTACGCGGGCGCTATCGCAATGGAAGTTCCAGCCCGAAGGCGAGAAGTTCGTCGGCGAGGTCGAACTGACGTTTACCCTCAAGGACGAATAGGGAAACGCGCAGTCGCACTGAACAGTGGAGGAGGATCCGGGCCGCGCGCAAGCGCGGCCTCTTTTTTTTGCGCGAATGAAGTCGCGCCTACTCCATTACTTGGCCTTAACCGCGTAGACCAGCATGCCCCAGGTCGTCGCACCCAATACGACCAGCAAGGCGAGCACATCGGCGACGCCGAACCGATGGCCGACCAGCAGCGCCACGGTGCTGCGAAAGGCGTCGTCGAACAGTCCGGGCGTGCCGATAGCGGCAGCTGCCGCAACGCAAAGCCAAAGAAGCGCAATCACCGGGCGACGCCACGCGGGCAGCGTGGCAGGTACCGGCAACCCGGCCATGACCCTGGCCGTGAAGCCGTCGTCGTCGACGTGGCGCGAGCGGTGTTCGGCACCGTCGGCACGCAGCGCCTGTTCGAGCCAATCGCCCGTGGAGTCGGATTCGTTAGTCTGCATGTTCATTCACCGGGCGCCCATGCGCCGAGCCGAGCCCTGAGTTTTTCCTTGGCGCGGAGGATATGAGTCTTGACGGTCCCGACCGGGCAGCCCAGGACTACGGCGGCCTCTTCGTGCGTCAGATCGTTATGGTAGCACTGCACGATCGCTGCCCGCTCGGCATCCGACAACACTCGCATCGCGCGCTCCAAGTCGATCGACATCGCCGCTTCGTGCGCGATGCTCCGCCCTTCGGGCCGCTCTCCCGACCCGAGCGTATCGGCGTCGGTGCCTTCTGTCAGCGGCAGTTCCTTCATCTTCCTGGCATCGGCCAGGAACGCGTTGTAGGCGATGCGATAGAGCCACGTCGAAAAACGCGCCTCCTGTCGGAACGACTTCAAGTTGCGGTACGCGAGCAGGAATGTCTCCTGCGCCAGGTCGTCCGCCAGCGCGCTGTTGCCGCCGGTGAGTTTGCGCAACGTTGCCCTGACCATCGATTGGTGCCGGCGGACGAGTTCGCCGAACGCGTGCCGGTCGTCGCTGACAACGACGCGGGCAATCAGCGCGGCGTCGCTGACCGGTGGCGACGACATCGATGGGGCCGGGATACGGTTCCATCCCTCCCGGTCAGCCCGGGCCTCCCGCGGCGTTTCGTGGCCCTAGGTGTCGGTCCTCGAACCACCAGAGCACGACGTAGCCCAGGCCGACAAACAGCAACACGAGTCCAAACCAGTTCGCGGACCCGCGTTCGACGAGCGAGTACAGCGACAACGAAAAACCGATGGCAGCGAGCAGGACGCCCTTGCGCAAATCCGACCAGACGTCCCGCCGCCGGGTGGCGACGACCTGCTGGTACGAAGACCCCGCAGCGACCGTCGCGCTGGCGGCGGCCTGACCCGCGTCGGGCATCACCCCGGACGCAACGCTTTCGACTGCCTGCGCGGCCGGAACGACCCCCGCTTCGGCCAGCTTGAGCAAGGCGTCGTTCTGCATGCGCGTCTTGCGCAGTTTGTACCAAACGATGCCGATGAGCAGGATGACGGGGGTCAGGAAGATCGAGCCCACCACGAGGAACACGAGGCCGACAATCCACGGCGCCGTTTTCACCGCATCCTTGAATGACTCGAAATCGCGATCCGAATCGATGCGAATGGTGGCGCGGTGGCGCTTTCCGCGGCTGTCGTCGCCATCGGTCTCGTCGTCGGTGGCGGCGGTTTCGACCTTGATCCCCGGCGGCGACACCTTGAGCTCGATCCGGGTATCGTTGCCGGGTGCGGGTGGGGCGGTTGCCGCGGGCACCTGCGATGCCGCCAGCAGCAGGGCGCTCGCCAATACGAGAAAGCCTGCGCGCACGACAGCATGCGGCCAGGCGCGAATGGCGGTAGTCCCGTGCATCGATATCTCCCTGATAGGTGTCATGCAGCTTAGATGGCGCGAAAACCATCGGCGGATTCACTTCTCGCAAGCTGTCTTGCCTGCGGAGCGGGCCGGGCGCCTTGACCCCCCATGCTATCATTGGCCCGAGCCTCGGCGGCGTCCGAAGTGCTCCATGCCCATGAAAATACTGCGACTTCTCGCATTCCTGTTCGCCAGCCTGGTGCTGGTGTCGCCGGCCTTTGGTGCCGACGACACGGTCACGCTCAACTTCGTCAACGCCGACATCGACGCGGTCGTCAGGGCGGTGTCCGAGATGACCGGGCGCAATTTCGTCGTCGATCCCCGGGTGAAGGGAGTGATCAACATCGTCTCGGCGCGACCGGTGCCGAGGTCGGCGGTGTACCCCACACTTCTGTCCGCCCTCCGGCTGCAGGGCTTCGCCGCGATCGAAGGCGACGGCGTCACCAAGATCGTTCCCGAAGCCGACGCCAAGCAACAGGGTTCCCCGGTAGTGGCCGGCGGCGGCGCAGGCAGCGGGGACAGGCTGGTGACGTCGGTGTACGCGCTCAAATACGAATCCGCATCGCAACTGGTCAACATCTTGCGGCCGCTGATCACGCCGAACAACGCGATCGCCGCGCTCCCCAGCGCGAATGCGTTGGTCATCACCGACTACGCCGACAATCTGAAGCGCATCGACAAGATCATCGCGTCGCTGGACGCGCCACCCGCAAGCGAACCGCTGGTGGTGACGCTTCGCTACGCGTCCGCGCTCGACGTCGTGCAGATCCTGAATCGGCTGCTGGCCGAGTCCGGGCAAGCGGCAGGGGCAGCGCCGGAACCGCAGCAACGCGTCACGCTGGTCGCCGATCCGCGCTCGAACAGCGTGCTGGTGCGGGCAGAGAGCGCCGCGCGGCTTACCCGCGTGCGCTCGCTGATCGAACAGCTCGACACCCCGGGTCGCCCGGGTGGAAACATTTTCATCATTTACCTGAAGAACGCGGAAGCGGTTCGCGTCGCGTATACGCTGCGTTCGCTGCTGACGGGTGGCAGCGATGCAAGCGGGGGCGCCGCCTCGTCTCCGCTGTCCGCCACGTCGCCGATGAGTGCCACCGGCAACGCGGGTGCTGCCGTGGCGCCCGCCCTCGCGGCCGTGGCGTCCGGCGGTGGCCGGCGGCGGCGCCACGTCGTTCACCGCGGGCAACGTCACCATCCAGGCCGACGCCGCGAACAACGCGCTCGTCGTCATGGCGCCCGAACCGATGTACAACAACATCCGCGCGATCGTGGAAAAGCTCGACACGCGCCGCGCGCAGGTGTTCGTGGAGGCGCTGATCGTCGAGGTCAGCGCCGATCGCTCCGCCGAATTCGGCATCCAGTGGCAATACCTGCAGGGCGCGAACAGCACGAATTCGTACGTCGGCGGCGGCACCAATTTTGGCGTGCGAGGATCGGGCAGCAACATCATCGATACGTCGCTGAACCTCGGCAGTGCGGGCAACGGCCTCAACCTCGGCATCATTCGCGGTGCGATCACGATTCCCGGGCTGGGCACGATCACCAATCTCGCGCTGCTGGTGCGCGCGCTCCAGGGCGACAACACGGCCAACATCCTGGCGACGCCCAATCTGCTGATGCTCGACAACGAGGAGTCCAAGATCGTCGTCGGACAGAACGTGCCGTTCATTACCGGCCAGTATGCGCAGACCGGCTCGACCACGACGGTGACGCCGTTCCAGACCATCGAGCGTCGTGACGTCGGCCTGACGTTGAAGGTCAAGCCGCAGATCACCGAGGGCGGCACGGTGCGCCTGGCAGATCTACGAAGAAGTGTCAAGGGTCGAGGACCTCGAGCAACCCCGCGGGCATCATCACCAACAAGCGCTCGCTCGAGTCGACCGTGCTCATCGATGACGGCCAGATCATCGTCCTTGGCGGCCTGATCCAGGACAGCCAGACCGACGGCACGCAGAAGCTGCCGTTCCTCGGCGACATCCCGATCGCGGGCGCGCTGTTCCGCTACGACACGCGCAAACGCAGCAAGACCAACCTCATGGTGTTCCTGCGGCCGACCATCGTCCGCAACCCTGCGATCGGCGGCGCGATCACCAGCGATCGCTACGACTACATCATCGGCGAGCAGAGGAGCATTCGCGACAACCCGAAGTTGATCCCGCCGGTGCTGCCGAACTTCGACGATCCGCAGTTGCCGATGCCCGCGAACCCGTCCATGCCGCTCACGCCGCCGCAATCGCCGGTGCCGCTGCCGTGGTTCCTGCCGCTGACGCCGCGGCGCTGCACCCGGTGCCGCAGCAGCAGACCACGCCGCCCGCCGGCGGATCCGGCGCCACCGAAATAGCGGACAGCCGTGGCTGCCGGCTCCCCGATCCCCGTGCCCGACGCCGCTGCGCCGTCGACCCCGCCGGCGCGACGCGTGCCGTATGCGTTTGCACGCACTGCACGGTGTGCTGCCGTTGCGCGACGAAGGCGACGCCGTGCTGGTCCTTGCCCGCACCGACGCATCGGTCGAGGGCATCGCCGAGCTCAAGCGCGTGCTGCAGCGGCCGCTGAAGACGCGCACCGTGAGCGCCGAGCGATTCGCGGCCGAGCTCGCGCAGGCATACAACCAGGGCGCAGCACCCGTCGCCCAGATCAGCGAAGACCTGTCGCGCGACAGCGATCTGGCGCGCCTGCTGCAGGACATTCCGAAGGCCGAGGACCTGTTGGGAAGCACGTCCGACGCGCCGGTCATCCGCATGATCAACGCGCTGCTGCTGCAGGCGTTGCGCGAACGCGCGTCCGACATCCACTTCGAGCCCTACGAGGCGCGTTCGGTCGTGCGCTTTCGCATCGATGGCGTGCTGCGCGACGTGATCGAGCCGCCGCGCGCCTTGCACGCCGCGCTGGTGTCGCGGCTCAAGGTCATGGCCAGCATGGATATCGCGGAGAAGCGCCTGCCGCAGGATGGACGCATGGCGCTGAAGCTCGGCGACAAGAGCGTCGACGTGCGCGTGTCGACGCTGCCCACCGGTCCGGGCGAGCGCGTCGTGCTGCGGCTGCTCGACAAGGACACCGCGTGGCTCGACCTGACCGCGCTCGGGATGAACGCGGACACGCTGACCGCGATCGACCGGCTGATTCGCGAGCCGCACGGCATCGTCCTCGTGACCGGGCCGACGGGATCGGGCAAGACCACGACGCTGTACGCGGCGATGTCGCGCCTGCCACGCGGCGCGCTCAACGTGATGACGGTGGAAGACCCGATCGAATTCGCGCTCGATGGCGTCGGCCAGACGCAGGTCAATCCGCGCATCGAGCTCAACTTCGCACGCGCGCTGCGTTCGATCCTGCGCCAGGATCCCGACATCATCATGATCGGCGAGATTCGCGACCTGGAGACCGCGCAGATCGCGGTGCAGGCGAGCCTCACCGGGCATCTGGTCCTCGCCACGCTGCATACCAACGACGCGATCAGCGCGGTGACGCGACTGTCCGACATGGGCGTCGAGCCGTATCTGCTCGCATCGAGCGTGCTGGGGGTGCTCGCGCAGCGCCTGGTGCGCTGCTTGTGCCCGGCGTGCCGCCGCGCCGCGCCGCCGACCGACGGAGAATCCGCGTTGATTGCGGGGCTGGGTCTGCCCGCGATGCAGCGCCTGTATCAGCCCGTGGGTTGCGCCGAGTGCGGCGACACCGGTTATCGCGGGCGCACCGGCGTCTACGAGCTGGTGCTTGTCGACGAAGCATTGCGGCGGCTCATTCACGACCGTGCGGGTGAGCCTGCAATGCGCGATGTCTACGCCAGGGGTGGCGGACGCTCGCTGGCCGTGGATGGCGGGCGATGGCTGGTCGACGGTACGACGTCGCTGGCCGAGCTGATGCGCGTCAGCGGCTCGGTTTGAGCGTCGCCGGCGTGGCGAAGTCACCGAAGTCGCACCTGCTCGAGCAACTTCGCGCGCAGGCGGAGTCGGTCAGCGCCAACCGCGTTCGGGAGCAGGCGCTTTCGCGCGAGGTTGTCGACCGCGTCGACCGCCGGCTGCACGCCGTGTTCCAGTACTTCGACGAGGCGTGCAAGCTGCTGTCGATCATCGGTCCCGGCATCGACCGGACGTTCACGCTGCCGCAAATTGCGCATTATGCAGGGATGAGCTTCGATCATGGCGCGGTCATGTTTCGCAAGCAGTCGCTGCCGGCGCGGGAAGCGTACGAGCATGTCGTCGTGTATTACACGCTCAAGGGGCAGGCGCCGGCGCCGGTTCGCGTCGCGATGCGACGCTCCGCCGAAGTCGAGCGCATGCTCAATGCCGCCAACATCGCGTTTCGCTGCGAAACCGACTCGACCGTTCGGGGTGCGGCGACGCACAACCTGATTCACATCTCCGCCGGGCTGCGCTGCGAAGCGCGCTTCGATCCGGACTTCGTCAACGACAGCATCATCGTGACCTTGCGCAATGTCGATCGCTTCGAGCCGGTCATCCTCGATTTCGCTCCCGACGCGCTCGACACGCCGGTGCTCGATGAGATGGTCAACCTGATGCTCGGCAAGCCGAGCCAGTTCCTGCTGCGCGCGCCGTTGCGCGGATTCGGGCGCTAACGGGCAGGGCGGAGACGATGGCCGCGTTTCGCTACGAAGCGGTCGACGCAGCGGGGAAGCCTCGTCGCGGCATGCTCGATGCGGTGGACGCGCGCGCGGCCCGCGAGCGGCTGCGCGGCGACGGGCTGTTTCCCACCGCGATCGATCCGGTACAGACGGTCGCGATCAGGCGCACAGAGGCAACCCGGCTCGGCGCGGCGACGCTTGCACTCACGACGCGGCAGCTGGCGACGCTGGTCGCATCGGGGATGCCGCTCGACCAGGCGCTCGCGGCCGTCGGCGAGCAGTCCGACCATCCGGGTGCGGCCCGCATGCTCGAAGCGATTCGCGAGCAGGTCGGCGCGGGCGAGCCGCTCGCCGCGGCATTGTCGCGCTTTCCACGCACGTTCTCGGAGCTCTACCGGGGACTCGTCGCCGTCGGCAGCGAGACCGGCCAGCTTGGCGAGGTTCTGGCGCGCCTCGCGGACTACCTCGAGGCGCGCCAGGCGCTGCGCGCCAAATTCACCACGGCGCTCATTTATCCGGCGTTGATCACGGTAATCGCCACGGCGGTGATCGCGACGTTGCTGCTCTACGTCGTACCGCAGATTGTCGCGGTGTATCAGCAAAGCCGCCAGACGCTGCCGTTCCTGACGCGGGCATTGATTGCCACCAGCGATTTTCTGCGCGCAACCGGCTGGTACTGGCTGGGTGCGAGCGTTGCTGCTCGCGATTGTCGCGTCGCTGTTGCTGCGCAGGGAGGCCTGGCGCGAGCGCTGGCAGTCGTTCCTGCTGCGCTTGCCGGTGATCGGCAAGGTGCTCAAGGGACTCGATGCGGCGCGCTTCGCCAGTACGCTGGCGATACTCACCGGCAGCGGCGCGCCGCTGCTGCGAGCGCTGGAGACGGCGGCGGACGTCATCTGGGCGCGGCCGATCCGGCGCGCGGCCCACTCCGCGGCCGCCCACGTGCGTGAGGGAGTGACGCTGTCGCGCTCGCTCGCCAGCGAGCGCGTGTTTCCGCCGCTGCTGGTGCACCTCGTCGCGAACGGCGAGCAAAGCGGACAGCTGCCGGAGATGCTTGCGCGCGCCGCGCGCGGGCAGGAGGACGACGTCGAGCGACGCCTGACCTGGCTTGCGGCGCTGGTGCAACCGCTGCTGATCGTGGTGATGGGCGCGATCGTGTTGATCCTGGTGCTCGCGGTGATGCTGCCCATCGTGTCGATGAATCAACTCATCCGATAATGTTAAAGAGTCCTCGCAAACCACGCGGTCGCGGCGCGCCGCTACGTCCGCAATGCTGAGTTTCGGCCGGGCGGTGCTGGGGCGGCTGCGAAACTGGCAAGCGCGGCTCCCTCAGCGGTCGTATCGCGACGCGTCGCTGCTCGATGCGAGCGTCTGGACCGCATCGCCGCAGGCGACGCCGCGTTTCGCGGATGGCGACGCGAGCGATCGGGGTGGCCTCGATCCGGAACTTGTCCCCATACTGGGCGAGTTCGCATGGCATTCACTCACTGTCGACCCGCGACTGGCTGCCGTCAGTGAGGAGCACTATGCCGTCGTGGCCCGGCTGATCGCGGACGCGGGCATGGATCGCACGCAGGATCTGCGTATTCTCGAAGTGGCCGCCTACGCACACGCGACGGGTTACATGCTGTTCGATCGACTCGGTGCGCGCACCGATCTGCTCGACATTTCTCCGAGTACGCTGCGCCTGGGCCGCAGGCTTGCTGCGCAGCAGGGATTGCCGACGGAAGGGACAACCTGCGTCGCGGGCGACTTCCACCACCTGCCGTACGCGGACGAGCAGTTCGATTTCGTCTATATCTGCTCGGCATTGCACCATACGTGGCGCTGGCAGCGCGTGCTCGCGGAAATGGTGCGCGTGCTCGCGCCGGGCGGACTGCTGCTCCTGGAGAACGAACCCTGTCGCCGGCAATTCTGCCACTACCGCTTTCGTGCCAACCGAATCGAGCAATATGGCGCGCTGGAGCAGGCGTTGATTCGGCTCGGCATCATGCGCACGGTCGCGGAGCCGTTCCCGAACACGCGACCGGAAACGCTGTTCGGCATGGTGGAGAACCAGACCATCCCGCTCGGCGCGCTGTGCTGCGCGTTGGCCGCGGCTTGCACGCCCGTCTGGGGCACGGTCAACACCGACGCCTGCATGGAGGCCTTCGAGTACGAGTTGCTCGATCGCGCGCTCGCGAATGCGCCGGACTGCAAACGCTGGCTGACCGCGGAGATGACGCGGCGCATTGCCGAGGCCGCTGGCGAAATGAGCGCGATCGATCGCGGCATGGGATTCGGCGTGCCGGATGGCGAAGACATCGCGGCGCTATGTGCGGCGACGGTCGATGCGCTGGCCGCGCTGCCGTCGGACCGCGCTTCGGCCGATTTCCAAATGGGCGTCGCCGACATCTTTGGCGCGCAGGTGTCGCTGGCCGTGCGCAAGCGCGGTGTACGCAGTGCCGCCGCCGGTGCGCGTCTGGCGCTGGACTATCCGGTAAAGGACAACGTCGTCTGTGCATTTCCGCCACGCGTTGCGCGCCTGCTCGACGCGTCAAGCGCGCTGCTGCCCGACATCCAGACCAGCGCAACGGAGACCATCTATGCGACGTTTTCGCCCGCGGAGTGGGCGTTGAACACGGCGCCGGACCAGTTGCGCGCCGCTTCGCCGGTTTGCGCAGAGCCTTCGTTCGTGGTGCCGGTCAACGCGCCTGGGTCGCTGCTGGTTCTGATGCGGATCTATGTCGCAGTCGGCTCCCGGCCATTTCGGGTCGCCATCTGGACCGATGGGCGCGAGCTCGCCGGTTTCGACGCCTACGCCCCCGAGTCGGTGCTGCTGTCGCCGATCGTGGCGTGCCCTTCGGACGTCAAAGAGGTACGACTGACCATGCGGACGCGCTGGCTCGATGCAGACGCACTTGAAGATGGATCGGCGCGAGTCTATACGGTCTCTCTCGCGACAGCTTTCGCGCTTTAGCAATACCGGTTCACACCGGGTTCGGTTCGATGTGCTCGCGCTCGCTCGAGCGGCGCTTGATGTGCTGTTCCGCCAGCGCCCACGCGACGTGCTCGCGCACCAGCGGCGAGGGATCGTCGCGCCGCCGTTCCAACGCGGCGACAATCGCCTCGTCGTGGCCGGCGTTGCCCATGCCCACCGCGAGATTGCGCAACCAGCGCTCGAAGCCGATGCGGCGGATGGCGCTGCCGCGAAGACGCAAGTCGAAGTCGGATTCGGACCACGCGAACAGTTCGACCAGGGCGGTGTCGTCGAGTCCGTTGCGGACGACGAAGTCGGGTTCCGGGCTTGGCTGCGCGTACTTGTTCCACGGACAGACGAGCTGGCAATCGTCGCAACCGTAGACGCGATTGCCGATCAATCGCCGCAAGTCCTCGGGGATGCTGCCCTTGAGCTCGATGGTCAGGTACGAGATGCAGCGGCGCGCGTCGAGTTCGTAGGGCGCGACGATCGCGCCGGTCGGACACGCATCGAGACACGCGCGGCAACTGCCGCAATGCGAGGTCGCTGGGGGAGTGACGGGTAGCGGCAGATCGGTGTAGATCTCGCCAAGGAAGAAAAAGGAGCCGGCCTCGCGCGTCAACAGCAGCGTGTGCTTGCCGCGCCAGCCCAGCCCTGCCTTGGCCGCCAGCGCGACCTCGAGCACCGGTGCGCTGTCGGTGAACACGCGGTAGCGGTAGTCGCCGACCGCGTCGCCGATGCGCTCGGCCAGGCGCTGCAGGCGTTCGCGCAGCACCTTGTGATAGTCGCGGCCAAGCGCATAGCGCGAGACGTAGGCCTTGCGCGTGTCGGCAAGCACGGATTCGCCGGCGCGCGCATCGGGCGGGAGGTAATCGAGGCGGGCGCTGATCACGCGCAGCGTTCCGGGCACCAGCTCGGCGGGACGCGCGCGGCGCACGCCGTGGCGTGCCATATAATCCATTTCGCCGTGACGGCCGGCGTCGAGCCACGCCAGCAGTCGCGCTTCCTCGACCGACAGTTCGGTGTCTGCGATGCCGATTTCGGCGAAGCCGAGTTCGCGTCCCCAGGTCCCGATGTCCGCGGACAGCGCTGCAAAGTCAGGATCGGAATTCGGTGCCGTCGACAATGATTCTCCCGCCAACCATGTCAGCGATTATAGAAGAGCGCTCGGCCAGCCTCCCCGACGCCGCGGCCACCATCGCCGCCGGTGAACGTATGGCGCCGGCACTGGTGGGCGGCATGGTCGTGACACTGTCCGGCGAACTCGGTGCCGGCAAGACAACACTGGTGCGAGGCATGTTGCGCGGCCTGGGATGGGCGGGCGCGGTGAAAAGCCCCACCTATGCCCTGGTTGAACATTATGCGTTTTCGAGCTTATACTTCTATCACTTTGATTTTTATCGCTTCGGCGATCCCGATGAATGGGACAGTTCCGGCTTTTCGGAGTACTTTCACCCCGCCGCGACCTGCGTGATCGAATGGCCGGAACGGGTCGCGTCGTGGCTGCCTGTGGTCGATCTCGCGCTCGCACTCGAAACCGATGGTGCGGGCCGCACGCTGCGCGCGGCGGCGCGGACGCCGGCGGGTAGCGCGTGCCTCACCGCGCTCGCCCCGTGCGTAAAGTAGACCGCGTCTCGCTCTCGCGGCGGCGGGCCTGTAGCTGGTTGCTGCTCCCCGCGGCGCAATGGCTTCTGCCCTCGCCGGCTCTGGCGGCGACCGTCGCCTCGGCGCGAGTGTGGCCGGCGCAGGAATACACTCGCCTCATCCTCGAATCGGGTGCGCCGATCGCGCACCAGATGCTCGCGATCAAGCAGCCTTCGCGGCTCGTGCTCGATCTCGACGATGTCGAATTGACCGGTGAAATCGAGCAACTCCCCCGGCTGGTGCACCCTGGCGATCCGTATATCCAGTCGATCCGCGTCGGACGCTTCAAGCCGGGCGTGCTGCGCATCGTGCTCGACCTCAAGACCGAAGTGAATCCGCAACTGTTCGCCTTGCAGCCGTATGGCGAGCATGGCCATCGCGTCGTACTCGACCTGTATTCGCTGACTCCGCCCGATCCCCTGATGGCATTGCTCGAGAGCGAGCGCGCCGGCCGCGAGGCAGCCGACAAGACGGCCGCGGCCTCCGAGTCCACACGCGCCAAGTCCGCCGGCGCGACGCGACGCCCGATCATCGTGGCAATCGATCCCGGACACGGCGGCGAGGATCCGGGAGCGGTCGGCCGCCGCGGTACCCTCGAGAAGGATGTCACGCTCGCCATCGGGCGCCGGCTCAAGACACTCATCGACGCCGAGCCGGGCATGCGCGCCATGCTTACGCGCGACGACGATTACTACGTTGCGCTCAACGCGCGCGTGCAGAAGGCAAGGCGCGTGCAGGCCGACCTTTTCATTTCGCTGCATGCCGATGCGTTCACGACGCCGACTGCGCGGGGAGCTTCGGTTTTCGCCTTGTCGGATCGCGGAGCATCGAGCGCTGCCGCGCGCTGGCTGGCCCAGCGCGAAAACGAAGCCGACCTGATCGGCGGCGTCAACCTGGATCATCGCGAACCGATGCTCGCACAGACCATGCTCGACCTGTCGCAGACCGCGCAGATCAACGACAGCCTGCGGGTCGGCCGTTCGGTGCTCGACGGCATCGGCGCGAACAATCCGCTGCACCGGGGCACGGTCGAACAGGCCGGCTTTGCGGTGCTCAAGGCGCCCGACATTCCGTCCATCCTGGTCGAAACCGCGTTCATCTCCAACCCCGATGAAGAGTTGAAACTGAAAAGCGACTTGCACCAGCAGCGCTTCGCGGAATCGATCCACGGCGGCGTCAAGCGGTACTTCGCGCAGAATCCGCCACTCGCCCGCGCGAAGCTCGGCTGACCATGGCGGGCGTCGCGTAGAATTGCCGCCGATGGTGCGCTTCTTCGTCCTGTTTCTGATCATCCAGGCAGGACTCTTCGGATTCGAACTGACGCCCTGGGGTCAGCAGTGGGTCGTCGTGCCGTGGACGAATACCTTGGCAGCCATCTGCGCCGGCATCGTCAAGTTGTTCGATCCGCAGGTGCTCGCGCACGGCAAGGTGCTGCAGAGCGCCGACAACGGCTTTGCCGTGGCGATCGAGGCCGGTTGCAACGGCGTCGAGGCCACCATCGTTCTCATCGCGGCGATCCTCGCGTTTCCGGCGTCGTGGAGAAACAAGCTCATCGGGCTGGCCGTCGGGATCGTGGCCGTGCAGGGGCTCAACATCGTCCGCGTCGTCAGCCTGTTCTACCTCGGCCAATGGAACTTCAAGGTGTTCGAGTGGGCGCACCTGTACGTCTGGCAGGCGCTGATCATGCTCGACGTCATGATCGTCTGGCTGCTCTGGGTGCGCGCGCTGCCGCGGGCCGCGCCCGCGATCGCCTGACCGGATCGTGCCGCAAGTGCCCGCCAGGTCGCTCGCGTCATTTCTGTTCCTGGTCGTGGCGTGGCTGGCTCCGGCGTTTTTCCTGTGGTGGCTCGCCACGCCGATCCTGGCGTGGCCGGTGACGGTCCTGTCGAGCCTGGTCACCCGGATCGGATTCGGCGATCTGGTGCGGGGCGTCGAACAGAACATCGAGATGATCACCTTTGTTACTTCGCTGCGGCCCGAGGGCGCCGCGATCGCCGCCGGGGCGCAGGCCGTGCTGGAGGTGCCGAGCAATGTGCGCCTGTTCTCGTTCGGCCTGCCGCTATTCGCGGCGCTGACACTCGCCGCACGCGAAGCGCACACCATGCGCAACCTGGCGATCGGCTACGCCGTGCTGGTTCCGGTCCAGACTTTCAGCGTCGTCGCCGATTTCCTGAAGAACCTGACGAGCGAACCCGCGCTTGTGTCGCAGCTGGGGTTTGGTCCATGGCAGCGCGAGCTGATCATCTTCAGCTATCAGTTCGGCACCTTGATCCTGCCCACCGCGGCACCCGCGATCGTCTGGGTACTTATGCACCGGCGATTTCTGGAACACCATGCCGGCGTGTCGCGGCCGCGTTCGCACTGACGCCGCGGTTCAGGGGGTGGATGCTTTCCCTGTCTTGCGCTCAAGTTCGCGCAGGCGCAGGACGCGCCGTTGCACCTTGCCCGTCGTCGTCATCGGCAACGCGTCGATGAATTCGATTTCCTTCGGGTACTCATAGGGCGCGAGAAACTTGCGCACGTGCCGCTGAATGTCTTCTTCCAGCAGCGGCGATGCGGCGATGCCGGGCGCGAGCACGATGAAAGCCTTCACGACGTTGCCGCGCGTTTCGTCGGGACTCGGCACGACGGCGGCGTTGGCGACGGCAGGGTGCTTGATCAGACAATTCTCGATCTCGGACGGACCGATGCGATATCCCGCCGCCTTGAACATGTCGTCCGCGCGGCCCTGATACCAAAGGTAGCCGTCCGCATCCTGCGTGGCCAGATCGCCAGTACGACACCAGTCGCCGCTGAATTTTCGGGCGGTGCCCTCGGGGTTCCTGAAGTACTCGAGGAAGAACACCGGATCCGGCGTGCCGTCGGTTCCAAGGCGGTGCATCGCCACGTCACCGACTTCGCCCGTGCCGACTTCCGCCCCCGCGTCATCGATGATCGCAATCCGATGGCCGGGGTAGGGCCGGCCCATCGATCCGGGTTTCGCCGGCCACTGCGTGTGCGAATTGCCGACGATGTAGTTCATCTCGGTCTGCCCGAACATCTCGTTGATGGTCACGCCGAGCGCATCCTGGGCCCAGGCGAACACGGTCGTGCCCACGGCCTCGCCGGCGCTCATGATGCTGCGCAACTGCAGCGCGTGCTGACGGCGTGGTTCGGGGACGGCCTTCATGATCATCTTCAGCGCGGTCGGAAACAGGAACGCGCTGGTGACGCGATAGTCCTCCATCAGGCGCAACGCGCGCTCCGGATCGAAGCGCCCGCGAAAGCCGACGATGGGGCAACCGAAAAACAGCGTCGGCAGCAGTGCGTCCATGAGGCCGCCGGTCCAGGCCCAGTCGGCCGGTGACCAGAATACGTCGCCAGGCTGCGGAAACAGGTTGTGCGAATACACGAATCCGGGGAGGTTGCCGAGCAGGCACTGGTGCGGCATCAGCGCGCCTTTGGGCGGACCGGTGGTGCCGCTGGTGTACACGAGCAGCGCGGCATCGATCGCCTGCGTCGTTGCGGGCGAAAACCGCGCGGACGCCTTGTCCAGCAGCGACGCCCAATCCTTGGTCCACGACTCTGCCGCGCCGGCCACACCGATGACGTGTTTGAGCTGCGGCAGGCGGTCGCGGATCGGGGCAAGGTTTGGCAGCGAGGCGGGGTCGACGAAGACCGCCTTGGCTTCCGAATCGTTGAGGCGGTATTCGAGGGCATCGGGGCCGAACAGGAATGACAGCGGCACGGCGATCGCGCCGAGCTGGTAGCACGCGATGTGCGCGACCGCCGTCTCGGGTCGTTGCGGCAGGATGATGGCGACCTTGTCGCCGCGGCCGATGCCATGCGCCACGAGCGCGTTGGACAAGCGGTCGGCCTGCTCCTGAAGCTGGTGATAGTTCAGCGTCGCGCGTGAGCCGTCCTCGTCCTCCCAGTGCACGGCGATGCGCGCACTGTCGTCAGCGTAGCGTCGGCAGACCGCTGTCGCGATGTTGAAATCGG
The DNA here is from genome assembly GCA_963726915.1 of uncultured beta proteobacterium. GTDB lineage: Bacteria > Pseudomonadota > Gammaproteobacteria > Burkholderiales > Casimicrobiaceae > PALSA-1003. The sequence goes on along the minus strand of CAVSEA010000010.1, from coordinate 30,829 downwards.
CGGGGACCTTCCACCGGTGCTGCGCGCACAATTCGCGGTAGCGATCGAGCGGCATCGACGACGATGCTCAGGAATCGACGATCGGGTTCAGCGATGCGGCCAGCTCGTGCGACTCGACGGTTGCCCAGATCCAGTCCGGCTGCTGCTCGAGCAGGCGGCCAAAGGCGATCGGTTGCGTCGTTGTCGAGATGCTCATCTGCAGCCGTTTTCCTGGTTGATATTCGCCGGCAGGCACGATCAGCGTCTGAATCGGGGCGTCTCCGTTGCGCTTGCGCAGGGAGAGGAACAAGCCATGGAAGCGGCGTCCGCTCACCGTCGGCGTCGTGCCGTCGACGGAATAGTCGGAGTCGCCGCGCTTGGGACTCGACAGCTCGACGCCGACCAGGTTGTTGGCGATGATTTGCAAGCCGATTTCCGCCCGATCCGCGGTCAGGCGCTTCATGCGCCGTACGATGCCGAGGGTCCAGAGGGTCTGTCCGTCCGCCCGAATCGCGGCCAGCGTACCGAGCGTCACGGCATTGACCACGGTCATCGGCGCGACCAGGCGGTACCCTGTCTGCGATACGTCGCGAACGTCCCATGCACCGCCCGGAGTGGCATAGGTGGCCAGCCGTCGCCGCGCGACTTCCATGGTGCGCGCGGACTCATTGCGCATCCGGCCGAAGGTCGCGATCTCCATCGTTTCCCCGTAGCTGCCAGCGCGAGGGCGATTGTCGGCCATGGGACCGGTCTCCTCGTCGCGCAGGAAGCCCGAGATCTTGGCAAAGCCGACGATGGCATCGACAGTGCCTGAGGCGCTCTGGCGTTCGCCGCGTCGCGCGACCGGGCGGAATTCGGGATCTACCTGGGCAGCAAGCTTGGTCAGCAGATTGAGTTGCTCGGCACGGCGCGGCGTACGATCCGACAGCGGGTCATGGCGCACTTTCTGCTCGAGCATGATGACGTTCTGCATCAGTACCGCGTGCAGCGGCCGCGTGTCCAGGAACAGCACGCGGCCCTCGAGCGGCTGCGGCGTGCGCCGACGCAGACCCGCGCGCTCGCCCAGGTCGACGTAGAAGCTGGTCGACGTGGGCGCCTCGAGATTCAGCCGCAGCGGTGCGCACCACTCGGAGAGTTGATCGGCGACCCATTGCACGTGACGTGGAGCGAGGTTGCCGGCATTCATCAACTGGAGCAGCAGCACGCGCAGGTACTCCTGCTCGATCGTCGTCAGCACGCCGTCTGCCAGCGTCCCGACAGGCACCCGCTCGATTTGCGCAGTGCACGCGGTCTGGAACAGCGAGTGCAATTCCGCCCAGCGTGCCGGAATCCACTGCTCGTAACGGTACAACCTGATCTTGGCGTCGATGCCTTGATGCATGATCTGCCGCGCCAGCACTTCGGGCAGCAGCGCCTGCCACTTGCTGTTTTGCACGCGGCCGCCGATTTCGCGTCCAAACGCCTGGTAGCAGACGAGGAAGCCCTGTGTCGTGTCGAACAGTGCCTGCCAGATCTGGCTCTCGACCCGGCTCGAGCGGTTGCCGTGCTCCAGGTATTGCGTCGTGAGGCTGCGCCGCAACGGGTCGGACAGGGCGTCGAGGTGAAACACCGCCTCCAGCCGCTGCGGCGTTCGCTGGGACTGCTGCTCGCTGAGCGCGCCGAGTTCGGTCAGGATCGCCGCATGCGCGCCGAGCGGATCGTTGGTCGGGAACGAGGCGAGCCAACGCTCCACGGTCTTTCGTTCCGCGAGAGGGTCCTTGGTCGAACGTCCAAAACCAAACATAGGGGCAGGTGTGGAGACGTGTATGGTTCTGGGCAGTGTCGAGTGACCGGGCGCGCGCGTCGCCTGAAAAACCTGGCGCCGAGTCGGCTCGAATACCCCATCAAGGGTAGGCCGCCTTGTTCACTTTGGCAACGGCGGGGGCGCCAAAACGTGGTCAATTGTACCCATCGACTTTGAGTCGATCGAACGCGGCCATCGGTCCCGGTACGATATTTGCACTACCCTGCTTGTTGTCAGCAGCTGGAAAGCGTTCAGATGGCGGGTTGTGCTGGAAGCCCTTGTTCCACAAGCAAGATGGTGAAAGTCCGGGGCTTGCTGGCGACGCCGTTTGAGCCTGCCGAGTTTTGGTCTGACGCACTGCGGCGACTACTGCCGTTGCGCGCCAAGCTGAAAACGACAGCTGAAATCTCTATACTTGTGACACACAGGAACGCAAAGGAAACACTATGGGAATCCTGATCAAGGCGCCGACGCGCCGCAGTGACGCGGGGCCACAGCTGACGGTAACTTCCGCTGTTGGTGAAGTGCGCGATTCTCTGCACATACGTGAAGTGGTGCGCATCACCGGGCTGCGGCGCGAGCAGTTGTACATGTGGCAACGCCGCTACGGTTTTCCGAATCCTGCCCGCGACGGGTTCGGCGACCGCGTCTACCCTCAGGACCAGGTGGCGCGACTCAAGGTCATCAAGCAGCTCCTGTCGGAAGGGTGGCGTGCCGGTGCCGTCGTGCCGCTCGCCGAGTCCGCCTTGCAGTCGATGCTGGGCATCGCGGTCGAGGATCCGGCGCCGCTGCCCGATGAAATCGAAACTGCCGTCCGGCTGCTGGCCGAGCACCGCGTGGGTGAGCTGCAGAACCACCTCTCCAAGTTGCTGGTCGGGCAGGGCCTGCGCAAGTTCCTCGAGCAGACGCTGATACCCCTCAACGAAGCCGTGCACGAACACGTCGTACGCGGCGACATGCAGAACTTCCAGGAACTGCGCTTCGCCGACCTCGCGCAGCGTCTGCTCCGCGACGTAACGCGCCTGGTTCGCCCGACACGTGACGCGCGGCAGATCCTGGTTGCGACGCCGCCAAACGATCCGAACCAGCTCGGGCTCGCCATTCTCGAACTGCTGCTGTTCACGGAGGGCGTGAATTGCCTGACCTTGGGCAGCGGTGTCCCCGCGCAGGAAGTCGCTGGGGCCGCCCGCTCGTACAAGGTTTGCACGGTGGTCCTGCTGTTCGACCGCGGCATTTCCGGAAAGATCGCCGGGCAGGAGATCCGTTCGCTGCGCACGGCGTTGCCGGAGGGATTGCCTCTGGTCGTCAGTGGTCGTGCGGTCAATCTGCTGGCCAAGCCGATCGTCAATGTGCGCACCGCCGCGGATTTCAGTTCGGTGATGACGACGATGCGCGAACTCGGCGTGGCCGGAGCGATTCCGCAGGAGTTGCAGCAGCGCGCCTGACCCCTGTCTGTCGGCGCAGGTATTCAGGGCTCGTCCAGGAATTCCTGAAGCTTGCGCCGGTCGCGCTTGGTGGGTCGCCCGTCCCGGACGGGAATGCTGGCGGCCACGGCTTTTCTGCGCGCGATCTCCAGTTCGCGCGCCGCAGCGCTCTCCGGTGGCTCGACGAAGAGCATCGCCGCGTCGGCAGCGCTGCCGCGGCGGTCTGAGAGGGCGATCACGAGAACATTCCAGATGAGTCCGGCGCGACGCAGTGTGACGCGTTCGCCGGTTCGCACTGCATGCGCCGCCTTGACCCGTTCGCCGTCGATACGCGCCTGTCCAGCCTCGACGGCAAGTGCGGCCAGACTGCGCGTCTTGTAGAATCGCGCTGCCCACAGCCACTTGTCGAAACGGACGCGGACCTGCGCTACGCCGGCATCAGTCCTTGCGCGCATAGCGGGACATCCATGCCGCGGTAGCGGTTGCGTCGGCATGTCCCTCGGCCTCCAGCCCGGCGACGACGCGCTCGCGATCTGCAGCATCTCGGTTCTGAGACAACTTGAACTTGGCATCGATGCGCGTGATGGTCATGCGGAAGGCGACGATGGCGCCGACCATTGCCGCGAGCCTTGATCCCTGGAGTTGCAGTTGCCAGGGCGCGGCGCGCCCGGATTCGAAGTTGGCGGTCAGCGCCTGCACCGTCGCCAGCGTCGCGTCATGGCCCTCGACCAGTTCGATGCTGCCACGCACATGCACCACCGCGTAGTTCCAGGTAGGAACCATCGCCGCGGGCTCCGTGTACCACGAGGGGGACACGTAGGCATGCGGGCCGTGGAACACCGCGATCGACGGATGATCGGCCATCACCTTCCAGTGCGGATTGGCGCGCGCAACGTGCCCGATGAGCGTGCCATGCGGTGCGGGGTCGGCACGGTGAAGCAGGGGCAGGTGACTGATCTGCGGCTCGGCGCCGGCCGCGGTGATCAGCGTTGCAAAGGGGTAATCGCGAACGAGTCGCGCGATCGCCTCGGCGTCGCGTGCGACGAACGAGGGCGGTAGATACACGCTCAACGCACGCTGCCTACTTCAATGGCACCGCGAACATGGTCAGCGGCAGCGCGGAATTCTTGTCGAAAGTCGCGCCGGCGTCGATTCCGCATTCGGCCACCGCTTCCGCCGTTGGCAGGTCGTCGTAGCGGCTGTGCATGGCGCCGAGCGCGAATTCCCGCCCGGAGCCCACCGCCCAGAAGCGCGTGTACTCGAATACCTCGCGCATCGAATACACGCCGAAGATTCCGTGCGGATTGGCGATCAACGCGGTCACCTGCGTCGATTCGTAGGGGTCGTCCTCCTCCTCCTTGGGATTCAGGAAATGCTGCTCCTTGAGGATGGGGTGCAGTTTTCGAAAGGTCTCGAAGATTCCTCGCTTGGTCGAGAAGTCGAGGTCGTCCTGTTTGGCAAGAAGGCTCTCGAACACCAGCTGGTGCGCCGCGCTGCCGCACAAGCCGATGTAGGTGCCCTTGTAATGCACGATCTTGTCGTAGGTGCGGTCGAACTCGGCCGACAGGCGCGTGTCTCCGAATGTAGTCAGGGAATCCGCCGCGATCGCGGCTGCATTGTTCTTTTTGACGACGACGAGTGTAGTCATGGACTTCCGAAACGGCAGAGGGTGTCGGGCGTGGCCGGGCGGGAAAGCTGGCGCGCCGCGGTGGCAGACGAAGCGGCAATTATAGCGTGCCTGCGATTCTCGGCATCGGGAGCATCGCGACGGGCGGAAGCACGCGCGGGTTCCATGCCTGGTGTGCCCACTGCCAGAATTCGGCGACCGTGGCGATCGACGGGGGCGCGGGTTGCTCGAGAAAGCGCCACGCGAGCATGAGACTGGGCAGTGGATCGGCAGGCAAGGGCGTGGCACGCGTCTGCTTCGACAGTTTTTCGCCTTGCGCGTCGATGACCACGGGGTGGTGCAAATAGGACGGTGTCGGCAGGCGCAGCTGCTGCTGCAGCCAGATCTGCCGCGGCGTCGAGGCGAGCAAGTCCGCACCGCGGACGACATGGGTGATCGCCTGGTCGGCGTCGTCGACGACCACCGCAAGCTGGTACGCGAACAATCCATCGGAGCGCCTGATCACGAAGTCCCCGACATCGCGTTCTAGCCACTGCTGCTGGAGACCCTGCAGGCGATCGACGAAGCTGGTGCAGCCGTCACCCACGCGAAGGCGCCACGCTCGACCCTGTTTTCCGGGTGCGATCCCGTCGCGGCAGGTGCCGGGATACACCCGTTCGCCGCCGATGCCGGTGTTCGCGTGCAGGAGGTCCTGGCGCGTGCACGCGCAGTGGAACGCGAGTTCGCGCGCGATCAGCGCATCGAGCGCAGCCTGGTACAACGCGCCACGCTCGCTCTGGCGCGCAACCGCGCCGTCCCATTCGAAGCCGTAGTTGGCGAGCATGCGCAGAATGGCGTCGCTCGCGCCGGCGCGGTTGCGCGGCGTATCGACGTCTTCAATGCGCAGCAGCCACGAACCGCCGTTGGAGCGCGCGTCACACCAGCTGGCGACGGCGGCAATCAGCGACCCGAAATGCAGCGGTCCGGTCGGCGATGGCGCAAAGCGGCCGCGATACGTCACCGTACGATGGACGCGGGCGCCTGTGCGGCGCGGACGCCGCCTGCGGTCGCAGCGTACTGCCACGACCAGTTCTGTTTCCAGTTGGCGAGCACTGCGTTCGGATATTCAGGCCGCCCGAGGCTGCCGTTGTAGCGCCCTAGCGCACGATAGTAGTCGCCGTTCTCCAGGTCGATGTAGTGGCGCAGGATCGTGCAGCCATAGCGCAGGTTCGTGCGCAGGTTGAAAAGGTTATGGTCGCGATTGCCGATAAGCTTGACCCAGAACGGCATGACCTGCATGTAGCCGCGTGCGTCGGCGCTCGACACGGCAAACTTGCGGAAATTGCTCTCGTGCTGGATCAAGCCGAGCACCAACTGCGGATCAAGGCCGGCGCGCGTGGATTCGTACTGGACGGTGGTCAGGAAATCGCGCCGCGTCGGCCAGTCGGGTATCTTGGTCGACAGTCGCTGCGCCATGTCTTTCAGCCACGCCTCGCCCTCGGCCGCAGTCGCAAAATTGAGCTTCGGCGCCGGAAAGTCGCTGACCGCGCGATGTAGCGACGCCTGCACATTGGCCGACAGCGCTTCCTCGACCTGCGCCCCGGCAATTGCAGTACCGGGAATCGTCGTCAGCAGCGCGGCGAATGCGAACGCGCTGCGGGTTTGCCGCAATGCGCTAGCCACTGCAAATTTTCGCGTCGCGGTGCTCAATGGGAAAGCTTGGCGCGCACGAAAGCGATGATTTCGTCGACTGGCATGGCGGTGGCCTGCGCGTCGCGTCGGCCCTGATATTCGACCTTGCCGTCCTTCAACCCGCGCTCGCCCACCGTGATCCGGTGCGGTATGCCGATCAGCTCTAGGTCCGCGAACATCACGCCGGGGCGTTCGCCGCGATCGTCGAGCAGCGTCTCGATGCCTGCCGCCTGCAGTTCGTCGTGCAGCCGCGTTGCCGTGGCACGCACGGCATCGCTGCGGTCCATGCCGATCGGTGCGACTGCGACAACGAACGGTGCCAGGGCGTCGGTCCAGACGATGCCGCGCTCGTCGTTATTCTGCTCGATCGCCGCCGCGACGATCCGCGTGATGCCGATGCCGTAGCAACCCATCTGCATTATCTGTGGTTGACCGGCGGCATCGAGGAAAGTTGCCTTCAGCGCCTGCGAGTAGACATCGCCAAGCGCGAAGACGTGCCCGACTTCGATGCCGCGGGCGATCGACAGCGTGCCCTTGCCATCCGGCGACGCGTCGCCTTCGACCACGTTGCGCAAGTCGGCGATGCGATCGGGCTCCCGGCAATCGCGGCCAAAGTTCACGCCGCGCAGGTGAAAATCGACTTCGTTGGCGCCGCAGACAAAGTCGGCCATGGCGGCGACCTCACGATCGACGATCAGCGGCATCGAATCCGGAATGCCCACCGGCCCGAGGTAGCCCGGACTGCAACCGGTCGCCGCGTGGATCTCCGTGTCGTTCGCCCAGCGAAAACCCGCGAGCCCGGCGACTTTGCCTACCTTGATTTCGTTAAGCGTGTGATCGCCGCGTATCAGCAGCATCGATACCTTGTCGTCCGCCCAGAGCATGATGCACTTGACGGTGCGTGCCAGCGGTAGCTGCAGCAATGCAGCGACCTGCTCGCAGGTCGATTGTCCGGGAGTCGGCACCTTCTGCATCGCTTCCTTGCCCGCCGGCCTCGCGGGGGGCGTCGCCGCCGTCGCGAGTTCAACGTTTGCGGCGTAGTCGGAGTCGGGGCAGTACGCGATCGCATCTTCACCCGATTCGGCCAGAACCTGGAATTCGTGCGATGCCGAGCCGCCGATCTGACCCGTATCGGCGCGCACCGGCCGGAAACGCAGCCCGAGCCGCGTGAAGATGCGCACGTACGCATCGTACATCGCCTGATACGACACCTGCATTGCGGCCTTGTCGGCATCGAAGGAGTACGCGTCCTTCATGATGAATTCGCGCGAGCGCATCACTCCGAAGCGCGGCCTGACCTCATCGCGGAACTTGGTCTGGATGTGATAGAGGTTGATCGGCAGCTGCTTGTAGCTCTTGAGTTCGCGTCGCGCGATATCGGTGATGACTTCCTCCGACGTCGGCTGCACGACAAAGTCGCGCTGATGACGGTCCTTGATGCGCAGCAGGTCGGGACCATACTTTTCCCAGCGTCCCGATTCCTGCCAGAGTTCGGCAGGCTGAATTACCGGCATGAGCAGCTCGATGGCGCCAGCCCGGTTCATCTCTTCACGGACGATGGCTTCGACCCTGCGCAATACGCGCAGCCCCAGCGGCATCCAGGTATAGACGCCCGCCGCCAGCCGCTTGATCATGCCGGCGCGAAGCATCAGCCGGTGGCTTGCGAGTTCGGCCTCGGCGGGTGCTTCTTTCAACGTCGACAGCAAGAATTGCGATACGCGCATGATTCAACCGGTCCTGAAGTCAGCGCGCATTTTACGTGAATCCACAGCGATTCACGCCGTCTTCTGCTCGAGCAGGGTGTTCAAAAGCATCGCCCCCGCAGCAGCATTTCAACGTCCTGCTAGCGTACGACGAGCACCGGCAGCTTCGAGTGCGTCAGGACTTTTTGCGTCTCGCTGCCGAGCAGCAGTGCCGAAATGCCGCGCCGACCATGCGATGCCATCACGATGGCCTCGCACTTGTTCTTTTTGGCGGCGGCGAGGATCGCCTCCCACGCCGCTGGCGCGATCGCGTGCACGGCGTTGAATTCGAGCCCCGCGGATTCGGCCTTCATCGCAACGACCCCAAGGATCGCGTCGGCTTCTTTCTTGCACGCCGCTGCGTACTCTTTGCGCGACATCGGCGCGTAGGCGGTACCTTCGGCGTACGTCGGCATCGGATAGTCGGGCGATGCGTAGAACGCCGTAAGTTTCGCGCCTGACAGTTGCGCCAGATCGATGGCCTGCGCGACAGCCTTGGCCGAGAGTTTCGAGCCGTCAGTTGCGACCAGAATCTGCTTGTACATCATGCCTCCCGAGGCTGGATGAATAGCGCCATTATGCCGCGATCCCGGGGTCGTCGCTGCGGCACCGTGCGACAATTCACTTCTCGACCGGGGTGCCCACTGGTTCGCCCATGACCGATATTGCCGATCCGCGCGTCTTCCCAGCAGTTGCCGGCGTTGCGGCCTCGCCCCTGTACGCGCTCGCCGCGGCGAGCCTCGCCGAAACGAGCACCGCGCGAGCGCAACAGATCGATCGCGCGGTGACCGCGCAGCTCGTGCAACGCCTGCAAACCGAAGATGCGCATTCGCTCGCCGCCGACTTCGACGCGGCGCCATCGGTGGCGATCGCGCGGCAGCTGTGGCGGCGACTGATCGACGCGTGGCAGCAAGCGTCGCGCGCGGCCGAGGGTGAGCAGCTCAGGGCGACCCTGTTCGCGATCCCGGTCGTCATCGTGGCCGGCAATCAGACGGCGGCGGCGCTGCCGTCCGTCGAAGGTGTGCTCGCCGATCCCGAACTCGTTGGCGCCATCCTGCGGGAACACGGCGCCGTGGGCGGCAGCCAGACTTTCGCCTTGGCCGGCACGCTCGCCGCAGCCGAAGCCATCGAGGTCTCGCAGTGGCCCGCACTGCTGCGCTGGCAGCGCGAAGCGCTTGCAGTCAATGTCGCGGAACGTGACCTGGCACCGGCGCCGATTGCGTTGCCGGCAGGACACGAGGCCGCGCACCTGCGTTTTGCCGTCGGTACCGCGCTGGCGGCGCCCGACGTCGACCTGCTCGCAACGGCCGACGTCGGTGGCTGGGCGCTGCCATTGGCGCGCGAACTCGGGCGCCAAATCGCCGTTCCCGGCGCGTCCTTGCTTGCCCTGCCGCGGGCGCCGGCATCGCCGCCCGTGGCGTTGCAGCAGGGGCGCACCGTCCAGCGCGCGGTCGGTGCGCAGTTGTTCGCAAGCAATGCGATTCGCCGGTTGCGCGCGAGCGTCGGCGAACCTTGTGCGGTGATCAGTGCCCATCGCTGCCCGACGGCGCCCGGGGGCGGTGAGCTGAGGCTGTCGCTGTCCAGCGCGTTCGATCCGCGTCAGGCGGAGGGCTTCCGGTGTCCGTTGTTTCCGACCGACACCGTCGGCGACGTCGTGTCGATGCTGATCGACCTCATGCACGACTGCAGGGTGAATGATGTGCGCGTGCGCGACGGCATCCATGCCGACCGCGATGCAGCTACGGGGCTGACGTTGTTGTTCAAGGCCGATGTCGCGGCCGCGCACGAGGCGCCGTCACTGCATTGACTAGGGCCTGTTAGCGCCCATAGCGTTCACAGGCCCTAGCCTATGAACCGTCGTGCCGCGTGATCTTGCCGACACCGCTGATCTCCTGCTGGATTTTCGGATTGCCGATGTACTGGACCACGCCTGCCCCGGAGATCTCGACCTTGAGCGATTTCGAGGCATTCACCAGCGCTTTCCCGGCGCCGCTCACCTGCAGCGCCGCGCTTTCGGTCTCGAGTCTCCCGGCCTGATATGAGCTCACGCCGGACAGGTCGATGAACTGCGCCGCGACCTTGCCCGACAGCTCGGCGTTGACGGCGCCCGCGCCATCCAACCGCAACCGCGATGCCTGCAGGTCGCCAATGCGCAATGTGCTGGCGCCCGCGAGCTCCAGTCGCAGGTCCTCTGACTTCCATGCGCTCGCAGTGATCCTGATCGATCCGGCAGCGTCGACTTTCTCCAGGTTGATGAAGTCGATGGTGATGCGCGGCGAATGGGTTGGGCCGTCGCCGAGGATCCAGTCCCACCAGTGGCGTTGGTCGATCAGCGTGATCTCGAGCGTACGGCCACGGACCTCCGTCTCGATCTTGCGCAATGCCTGCGCCGTGGCCTCGATGGTCACGCCTTCGGTCGTACCCTGGCGCAGGATCACATCGGCCTGGCCATCGATCTCTATTTTCGAAAAACCGGTCGCGGCGCGGGTTTCGCGGACCGGGTCGGCCGCGCCCGCGTCGGCCGTGGCGCCAAGTGCAGCGAAGGTCAGGGTCCAGGCAAGCAGCAGCGATCTCATGCGCATGTCCAATGTCGTCAACGCAGCTTAGATGCGCCTTGACCAGCTCGTGGATTCGCGTTTCGCGGGGAAGTCCCAGCGCACGCGTCAAGCACCCTCGGGGGCCCTGAGTTCGCGCCGGTAGCGCTCGGCGTTCTCGACATAATGCTCGGCGATCCGATAGAGGCCGGCGACTTCATCGTCGCTGAGCGTGCGCACGACCTTGCCCGGCGAGCCCAGCACCAGCGACCGGTCGGGGATCACCTTGCGCTCGGAAATCAGCGTGTTGGCGCCGATCAGGCACTCGCGCCCGATGACGGCGCCGTTGAGAATCACCGATTTGATCCCGATCAGCGAACCCTGGCCGATGGTACAGCCGTGGAGCATGACGAGGTGGCCCACGCTGACCGACGGACCGAGCGTGAGCTTGATGCCGGCGTCGGTGTGCAGCACCGAACCGTCCTGGATGTTCGAGTCGGCCCCGATCGTGATGGTGTCGTTGTCGCCGCGGATGACGACATTGAACCAGACCGACGCGCGGTCTTCGAGTATCACGTCGCCGACGAGTGTGGCGTCGGGGGCGATGTAGTGCCCACTGCCGCGCAGCTGCACGCGGCGGGAACCGAGGTCGTAGCGCATGGCGCAAATGATACGACAGGCGCCCCCGGCACGGCGGCTATAATGGCCTCTGCTCCCCCAGTGAATCAGCCATGAATCTAGACCGTGTTCCGGCCGGCAAGGATGTACCCAACGACTGCAACGTGATCGTCGAGATTCCCATGCGCGGCGATCCGATCAAGTACGAAGTCGACAAGGAAACCGGCGCCGTGTTCGTCGACCGGTTCATGTCGACGGCGATGCATTACCCGTGCAACTACGGCTATGTTCCCAAGACCTTGTCCGACGACGGCGATCCTGCCGACGTGCTCGTACTCTCGCCGATGCCGCTGATCACGGGGGTGGTCGTGCGTTGCCGGCCGATCGGCATGCTCAAGATGGAGGACGAGGCCGGTGGCGATTCCAAGATTCTGGCGGTGCCGATCGACAAGCTCTCCGGCCTCTACCGGGCCATCCAGTCACCGCGCGACTTGCCGGAACTGACCACGCGGCAGATTGCGCATTTCTTCGAGCACTACAAGGACCTCGAGCCGGGCAAGTGGGTGAGGGTATCGACCTGGGTCGGCGCCGAGGAAGCCAAGGCCGAGATTGTCGCCTGTGTCGCCCGCTACGAGGCGAAGCTGAAGACAGCCTAGCCGATCCGGCTACGTACGGACCACGCGCGTGCCGGCGATACGGTCGTGCAGGAATTGACGGTCGGCATCGATCAGCGCCCAGGCATAGTTGATCGACAGCGCTGCGAGTGCCCACGCGCCCAGCCCGACGGGGCGCAACACCATATACACACCGATCGCGCAGGCCGGCCCGATCCACCAGGCCAGGTAGCGACACAGCGCTTGCCGCGATGTCGGCAGGCCTCCGTCGCTGGTGCGCAAGCCAAGGTGCCAGGCCTGCATGGGCAGCGTTCTGCGGCCGCCGCTCCACCGCCAGGCGGCATAACCCGCATACATCACGAACAACGCCAGGAACGAGCCCGCCCTGGCGCCTGAGGAAAGAAGCGCGAGCCTGCCGGAAGTCGAGGGCATCGACGTCGAGCCCACGATTGGCAGCAGCGCGAAGCCGAGCACGACGCCGAGCGTCGAAAGCACCAGTGATTCGTAGGCCGTCGCGGCGAGACGCCGCGCGAGGCCTGCGCGCGGTTCGGCCGGCAGGACCACGCAGTGGGTCAGCTAGCGGACCGTGCCCGGGCTCGCGCCCGAGGCGGGCGGCGGGGCAGCGCCGGCACCGGGTGGCGGCGCCTTGGTCGCCAGCTCGCGGCGCGTTTCCGGCGGCAGTTGCTGGTACTCCTGCCACTTCTGGCGGACTTCCTCGCGCTGTTGCGGCGGCAGCTGCTTCATCGACCGGTATTGCTCGCGCGCCGCCTGTCGCTGCGCCGGCGTCAGCTGCGCCCAGCCATGCATCTGTTCCTGCACCCGCTGCTGCTCGGTCGGACTGAGGCTGGGGTAGCGCTTGGCAATGCCCAGCCACTTTTGCTTGCGCTGTGCGTCGAGCTGGTTCCAATCCTGTGCCAGCGGCGCCAGGATTATCCGGTCACCGGGGGAGAGCTCCGACCACACGGGCGAAGGCAGCACGAGCGGGCCTGCGACTCCGGGCGCGCTGATGCTGCATGCCGCTACGACGGCCGCAATGCAGATCAGGGCTCGGAGTGCTTGAGCCAATTCTGGAATCCCCGGTCGACGTAGGCCTCGATGGGCAAGTCTGATGTCAGGATTGCGGCATCGGTGTCGGCGATTTCACGCACCAGCTGCGACGCCTGCCAATATTGATAGTAGAGGGTGCCACCGACGATGAGCAGTACGCCGATCCAGATCCTCAGGTCGGTCAGCAGATGGCGTCCACCGCCGAACGAGCCGCCGCCCGCGCCTGCGAGAAGCAGCGAGGACGCGCGGCGTGGCTCACCGAGGCGGGAAAGCGCCTGCTCGCGCGCCAGTTGCAGGCGATAGGCGGTACCGGCCTTGAGTCCGGCGGTCCCAGTGTCGAGGTAACTTGTTATTTTTGTTGAGATTTCTTTTTCGTTGCTCATAGCGTTATCCCCTTGGCTTTCAACATCTCAGCCAATGCATGCACCGCCCGCGAGCAGTGAGTCTTGACACTGCCTTCCGAGCAGCCCATCGCCGCGGCGGCTTCGGCCACGTCGAGCTCTTCCCAGTAACGTAGCAGAAATGCTTCCCGTTGACGCGCCGGCAAGCGCGTCAGCGCCTTTTCGATCACGTCGACAATTTCACTTTGCTCGAACTGCCGCGCGGGATCCGCCATGCCCATCGAATCGGCTTTTGCGGGCAAAGTTTCCAAAAGGTCGAAATCATCGTCTTTGTCGTCCTTTTGTCCAAATGCCGAGAGTAGCGTGGTCCATGTGGACCTGACTTTCTGGCGCCGGAAATGGTCGTGGATCGTATTCTGGAGTATGCGCTGGAACAGCATTGGCAACTCCGCCAGCGGTTTTCCGGAGTAACTCTCGGTCAGCTTGAGCATCGCGTCCTGCACGATGTCGAGCGCGGCATCCTCGTCGCGAACCGCGAACATCGCTTGCTTGAAGGCCCGGCGCTCGACCTCCGCGAGGAATCCCGATAATTCTTGGTACGAAGCCAGGAGCGCTTTCCAAATCGTTGACGGACTGAATGATTATAAGCACATGTCGCGGGTGCGAAGGCCAGGACGTGCGCGCCAGAAAATGGTGTGCTGCAGCAAAAACCTTGACCGAAATCCAGCAAATCGTTAGTGTTCAAGCCGTGGCGGGATTCCGCCGCGAGAAGCACTGCAAAATCGGTCGTTCGCATCCCGGCCGGCGGCGCCACAAGCGCTTCCGGAAAACCCCGTGGGATGCAGCGGTTCCGGCTTACTACCCGATTCGAGCCTTGGTCGGACGCGTCATACCCTTTTCGCGTCCAAGCAGTTTTGCAGCACCCGGTGCGCGTGGGCCGGGCGTGATCGTTTTTTGCGTAAGCAAACTGAGGCAAACTGAGGCGAATCATGCAACTGACGGGTGCAGAAATCGTCATCCGCTGCCTGCACGAGGAAGGCGTCGAGTACGTCTTCGGCTATCCGGGCGGCGCGGTGCTCAACATCTACGACGAAGTCTTCAAGCAGGACAAGTTCAAGCACGTCCTGGTTCGGCACGAGCAGGGGGCAGTACACGCCGCCGACGGCTATTCCCGCTCGTCGCACAAGGTCGGCGTGGCGCTGGTCACCTCCGGCCCTGGGGTCACCAATGCGGTGACGGGCATTGCCACCGCGTACATGGATTCGATCCCGCTGGTGATACTCACCGGCCAGGTGCCGACCCACGCGATCGGCCAGGACGCGTTCCAGGAGTGCGACACGGTCGGCATCACCCGTCCGTGCGTTAAACACAACTTCCTGGTCAAGACCGTCGAGGAACTGGCGGTGACGATCAAAAAAGCCTTCTACCTTGCGGCGACCGGACGGCCCGGCCCGGTACTGGTCGACATTCCCAAGGACATCACCCAGAAGAGCACCGAGTTCAACTATCCCAAGACGATTGCGCTGCGCTCGTACAACCCGGTGACGCGCGGCCACGCCGGGCAGATCAAGAAAGCGGTGCAGCTGCTGCTCGACGCGAAACGGCCGATGATCTATGCCGGCGGCGGCGTCATCCTCAACAACGCGGCGCCGCAGCTGACCCGGCTGGTCCGTCTGCTGGGTTTTCCCTGCACGAACACCTTGATGGGTCTGGGCGGGTTCCCGGGCACGGACCCGCAGTTCACCGGCATGCTCGGCATGCACGGCACTTTCGAGTCGAACATGGCGATGCAGAACTGCGACGTGCTGCTCGCAGTGGGCGCCCGCTTCGACGATCGCGTCATCGGCAACCCCGACCACTACTTCCGTACCGATCGTCGCATCATCCACATCGACATCGATCCGTCGTCCATTTCCAAGCGGGTCAAGGTCGACGTGCCCATCGTCGGCTACGTCGGCGACGTGCTCGACGAGATGCTCAAGCTGATCGAATCGACCAACCAGCGGCCGGACCCCGCGGCACTGAAAACGTGGTGGGGCGAGATCAAGGAATGGCAGCGCAAGGATTGCCTGAAGTACGACCGCAAAAGTGCGCTGATCAAGCCGCAGATGGTGATCGAGAAGCTCTACGAGATCACCAAGGGCGACGCGTTCGTGACCTCCGATGTCGGTCAGCACCAGATGTGGGCGGCGCAGTACTACAAGTTCGACAAGCCGCGGCGGTGGATCAATTCCGGCGGCCTCGGCACGATGGGCTTCGGCTTGCCGGCGGCGATGGGTGTTCAGCTCGCCAACCCGGGTGCGACCGTGGCGTGCGTGACCGGCGAGGCGTCGATCCAGATGTGCATCCAGGAACTGTCGACCTGCAAGCAATATCACCTGCCGGTCAAGATCGTGAACCTGAACAACCGCTACATGGGCATGGTGCGGCAATGGCAGGAGTTTTTCTACGGCAATCGCTACGCCGAGTCGTACATGGACGCATTACCCGATTTCGTGAAGCTGGCGGAAGCCTACGGGCACGTCGGGATGAAGATCGAGAAGCCGGGCGATGTCGAAGGCGCGCTGAAGGAAGCGCTCAAGCAGAAGGAGCGGCTGGTCTTCCTGGACTTCATCACCGATCAGGCCGAGAACGTGTTCCCGATGATTCCCGGCGGCAAGGGGCTCACCGAAATGATCCTCGCCGAGGAGTTGTAGCGTCATGTGCAAAACTGCTGCGCGGACGCACTGCATCGTTGGTTCCTCGCTCGGTGCTCGCCGTACCTCATCACGTACTGTCTCGCACCTCGCTGCGGGCCGCCTCGCATTGCGCCCGCTCGCGACGCTTTGCCCAATGACGCTGATACTCTACTAATGAGACACATACTTTCCATATTGGTGGAGAACGAGGCCGGAGCGCTGTCCCGGATCTCGGGGCTGTTCTCCGCGCGCGGTTACAACATCGAGTCGCTCACCGTCGCGCCGACCGAGGACGCGACGATGTCGCGGATGACCATCGTCACGGTCGGGTCCGACGAAGTCATCGAGCAGATCACCAAGCAGCTGAACAAGCTGGTCGAAGTCGTCAAGGTCATCGACCTGACCGACGGCAATCACATCGAGCGCGAGCTGATGCTGGTCAAGGTGCGGGCGGCCGGCAAGGATCGCGACGAGATGAAGCGGCTTGCCGATATTTTCCGCGGGCGCATTCTCGACGTGACCGACAAGAGCTACACCATCGAGCTGACCGGGACTGGATCCAAGCTCGATGCATTCTTGCAGGCCATCGAGCCCGGCGTGATACTGGAAACCGTGCGCACCGGCGCGTCGGGAATCGGGCGCGGCGAGCGCATATTGAGAGTGTGAAAAGCAAGGGGGAACGGCAATGATGAAAGTCTATTACGACAAGGACGCGGACCTGTCGCTGATCAAGGGCAAGAAGGTCGCGATCGTGGGTTACGGTTCGCAGGGCCACGCGCATGCGCAGAACCTGAACGATTCCGGCATGACGGTCACGGTAGGCCTGCGCAAGGGCGGCGCATCCTGGGACAAGGTAAAGAAAGCCGGGCTGAAGGTGGCCGAAGTCGGCGCCGCGGTCAAGGGCGCCGATTTCGTGATGATGCTGATGCCCGATGAACACATCGGCGCGGTGTATCGCGACGAAATCGAGCCGAATATCCGCAAGGGCGCGACGCTCGCGTTCGCGCACGGCTTCAACATTCACTACGGGCAAGTGCAGCCTCGCGCGGACCTCGACGTGGTGATGATCGCGCCTAAGGCCCCGGGCCACACGGTGCGCTCGACCTATGTCGCCGGCGGCGGCACGCCGATGCTCATTGCCGTGCATCGCGACGCCAGCGGCAAGGCGCGCGACCTTGCGCTTTCGTATGCAGCGGCGATCGGCGGAGCGCGCGCGGGCGTGATCGAAACGTCGTTCAAGGAGGAAACCGAGACCGACCTCTTTGGCGAGCAGGCCGTGCTGTGCGGCGGTTGCGTCGAGCTGGTCAAGGCCGGCTTTGACACGCTGGTGGATGCGGGTTACGCGCCTGAAATGGCGTACTTCGAATGCCTGCACGAACTCAAACTGATCGTCGACCTGATGTACGAAGGCGGCATCGGCACGATGAACTACTCGATCTCCAACAACGCCGAATACGGCGAGTACGTCAGCGGTCCGAAAATCATCACCGACGAAACAAGGGTGGCGATGCGCAAGATGCTGGCCGCCATCCAGTCGGGCGAATACGCCAAGAGCTTCATCCTGGAGAGTCGCGCGGGCGCGCCAACGTTGCTGTCGCGGCGCCGCATGACGGCAGAGCATCCGATCGAACAGGTGGGCGCGAAGTTGCGCGAGATGATGCCGTGGATCCGAAAAAATAAACTGGTCGACCAGTCCAGAAACTGACGGTGACCGTCACTGCCGAAAACGCCTAGCGCCGGAGGCGGGCGGGTGGGAACCTCGCCGCCAATGTTGGCGGGCGACTAGGAGGAACCATGCGCACACCGCATCAACAACGCGGCTGGGTCGGGCTCATCGTCCTGTTGCTCGTCCTGGTGATCATCGGCGTGCTGGGGCAGACCATACTCAGGCAGATGGGGTTGCTGTCACCTGATCGCGTGACGACCAAGGCCGTCGGGCCGCGTGCGCCCGGCGCCGTCGGCGCCGCCCCCGTCGATGCGACCGCGTCGACGCCGGTCCCCGGCAACGCGGTCGAGCGCGCGCGCGGGGTCGAAAGCTCGCTGCAGCAGCAGTCGCAGGAAATGGGCAAGCGCATCGACGCGCAGGCGAAGTAGCGGCCATGAGCAACTATCCGCACCCGCTGATCGCCCGCGAGGGCTGGCCGTTCGTTGCGATCGCGGTGGTCGTGGCGGTGGCGCTGAGCTACGCGCAGTGGTGGATACTCGCGGCGCTGGCCTGGCTGGTCTTGCTGTTCATCGTGCAGTTCTTCCGCGACCCGCCACGGGCCGTGCCGACGCAGGCAAACATCGTGCTGTCGCCCGCGGACGGAAGGATCGTCGTCGTGGGCAAGGCGCGCGATCCGTTCCTGGATCGCGACGCACTCAAGATCAGCGTGTTCATGAACGTGTTCAACGTCCACTCGAATCGCAGCCCGGTCGACGGCACGGTGAAGAACAAGTGGTATCACGCGGGAAGTTTTCTCAATGCCGCGGTCGACAAGGCATCGACGGAGAACGAGCGCAACGCGCTGCACATCGCGACCGCGGACGGCGTCGACGTGACCTGTGTCCAGGTTGCGGGGCTGATCGCGCGCCGCATACTCTGCTACGTCGGGCCGGGCGATGCGCTGGCGCGCGGCCAGCGCTACGGCTTCATCCGTTTCGGATCGCGCGTCGATGTCTATCTGCCGCCCTACGCGACGCCAAAGGTCGCCATCGGCGACGTCGTGTACGCCACGTCGACGGTCCTCGCCCAGCTCGATTGAAGCAAGCGTGGCGCGGCGTTGTCTTGCCGCTGCTGCCCTGTTAGGCTGCGCAGATGGGGGCTTTCCAGCAGCAGCGCGCGCTTGCCAAGAACCGCATTCGCAGGCGCGGCATCTACCTTCTCCCCAATCTGCTGACCACCGCCGCGCTGTTCGCCGGCTTCTACGCCATCGTGCAGGCCATGAACGGCCGCTTCGACCGGTCGGCGATCGCAATCTTCGTCGCCATGGTCCTCGACAGCCTCGACGGTCGCGTCGCAAGGCTGACCAAGACGCAGAGCGCCTTCGGTGCGGAATACGACAGTTTGTCGGACATGGTGTCCTTCGGGGCGGCGCCGGCTCTCGTCGTGTACGAGTGGGCGCTGCGCGGGCTGGGGCAGATGGGTTGGGCGGCGGCCTTTCTCTACGTTGCGGGCGCGGCGCTGCGCCTGGCGCGCTTCAACACGATGCTCGAGGTCGCCGACAAGCGTTACTTCCAGGGGCTGCCGAGCCCGGCCGCGGCGGCGCTCGTTGCCGGCTTCGTCTGGGTGATCGACGACTACGGCGTGGACCCCGATGCCGTCCGCTGGGCGGCCTGGGCCGTCACCGTATTCGCGGGAATTACGATGGTGACCAATTTCAAGTACTACAGCTTCAAGACGATCAATCTTCGCCGAAGTGTGCCGTTCGTCGTGGTGTTTGGATTCGTCATGTTCTTCGTGCTGGTGAGCTATCAACCACCGATCGTGCTGTTCATGGGCTTTTTCGTGTACGCGCTGTCCGGCTATGTGTGGTCGGCGTGGCTGGCCCTCAAGCGGCGACGCGGCGGACCGGCATAAGCCGCCGGTTGCGCGCCTCGGCGATTCCCGCTACCATGAACTCATGAGCAGCCAACGCGCCTTCTCGCGTTTCTCACCGACCGCCCCCCTTGGCGGTCTGCTGCTGCTGCGCCCCGCGCGCACATAAAACCTACCCCTTTTCCGAGCATCACCCGCGCCGTCCGAGACAGGACGGTCATTGCGCACGTGAACCCATGGCGTCAGGAGGACCGATGAGAACCGATCCGTCCGCGAAATACCGACCGTTCCAGCCGATCGACTTGCCCGATCGCCGCTGGCCCACGCGTACCATCACCCGCCCGCCGATCTGGCTTTCGACCGATCTGCGCGACGGCAACCAGGCGTTGATCGACCCGATGGATGGCGAACGCAAGCTGCGCATGTTCCGGCAGCTCGTGAAGATCGGCTTCAAGGAAATCGAGGTCGCCTTCCCGTCGGCCTCGCAGACCGATTTCGACTTCGTGCGCAAGCTGATCGAGGAAGACCTCATTCCGGACGACGTGACCATCCAGGTGCTCACGCAGTCGCGCGACGAGTTGATCCGCCGTACTTTCGAGTCGGTGCGCGGCGCGAAGCGCGCCATCGTGCATCTGTACAACCCGACGTCGCCGCTGTTCCGGCGCGTCGTGTACGGCAAGGACAAGCCGGGCATCATCGACATCGCGGTCAACGGCGCGAAAATGTTCCGGCAGTGCGCGGCGGAGCAGCCGGACACCGACTGGCGCTACGAATATTCGCCGGAATGCTTCACCATGACCGAGCTCGATTTCGCGAAAGAAATCTGCGAGGCGGTGATGGATGTGTGGGAGCCGACGCCGCAAAAGCCGGTGATCCTGAACCTGCCGGCGACGGTCGAAGTCGCCACGCCGAACATCTACGCCGACCAGATCGAGTGGATGCATCGCAACCTGTCACGGCGCGACAGCGTCGTGCTTAGCCTGCATCCGCACAACGATCGCGGGACCGGCGTCGCGGCCGCCGAACTGGCGGTCATGGCGGGCGCGGATCGCATCGAAGGTTGCCTGTTCGGCAACGGCGAGCGCACCGGCAACGTGTGCATGGTGACCCTGGCGCTGAACCTGTATTCGCAGGGCATCAACCCGGGTCTCGATTTTTCGGACATGGGGTCGATCATCCGTACCGCCGAGTACTGCACCGACCTGCCGGTGCATCCGCGCCATCCGTATGCCGGCGAGCTCGTCTTCACGGCTTTCTCGGGATCGCACCAGGACGCGATCAAGAAGGGCCTCGCGGCACAGCAGGAAGCGCAGGCACAGGGTCGTGAGCACTGGGACGTGCCGTACCTGCCGATCGACCCGGCCGATGTCGGCCGAACCTACGAAGCCGTCATCCGCGTCAACAGCCAGTCGGGCAAGGGCGGCATCGCGTTCTTGCTCGAACGCGACTACGGCCTGTCGCTGCCGCGTCTTCTGCAGATCGAATTCAGCCAGGTGATCCAGCGCATCACCGACGCCACGGGGAAGGAACTGGTTTCCGCGGAGATCCACGAGGCGTTCCATCGCGAATACATCGCGCCGGTGGAGCCGGTCGGTTACACCGATCACAGCGCGCAGCACAGCGCGTCCGACGGGGCGGTGGAGCGATTGACGGCGCGGCTGGTCATCGACGGCGTGCCACGCGAATGTTCCGGCGCGGGCAACGGCCCGGTCGACGCCTTCATCCACGCGCTGCGCGCGGGGGCGGGGCTCGACGTACACGTGCTCAACTATCACGAGCACGCCACGGGCAGCGGCGAGGACGCGACCGCAGTCGCGTACGTGCAGCTGCGGGTCGGCGCCGACCGCACCGTTTACGGCGTGGGGCTGGACCCGAATATCGTCACCGCGACGCTGCGTGCCGTGGTGAGCGCGGTCAATCGCGCCATTCGCATGGGTGCGCTGGTACTGCCGCCGGCGAAGAAGGTCGCTTACGCCTGAATGCGTCGGCGAGGGGTTGAAGCGTGACGCAGGATGACGCCGGTGGCGAGCAGGCTACGCTGCCGGCGACGATCGACGTCGACGGAGTGCAGTTGCCGACATGGCGCAGCGGGCAGGCCGTCGCGCCGATGTCGGCGCAGCTCATGGCGATCACCGACTTCGACGATCACGCCAGCTATCATCCAGCGCTGATCGGCGCGACGCTCGCGGCAGAGCAGGACCCGCGCTTCCGGGACACGATCTTCAAGGGCGGCTGCGGCATCAAGGTGCGCAATATTCCTGGCTGGGGCGCGCCGGCGGCCGCGCTGATCCACGCGCGCGCGCTGCTGCTCGCGCATAGCGCGATGTCGCGGCGCCCGGTCTACGCCGACGACACCTGGGCCAGCGTCTACCGTGCGGGCGACTATTGCATGCCGCACAGCCACCTGCGCTCAAATCTCAGCATCGTGTACATGCTCGACCCCGGCGACGAGGACCCTCAGGATGCGCTCGCCGGGCGCCTGTGCTTTGCCGACCCGCGCATCGAAGCATGTTGTCCGCACGAGCCCGGTCGCGTGACGCAGCATGTGTTGCCGACGATGAACGCCGGCACCATGCTGGTGTTTGCCAGCGACTACCTGCACAGCGTCAATCCGTATCACGGGCGGCGGCCGCGAATTACGATGTCGTGGAACATCACGCTCGAGAAATTGCCCGGGCGAGCCGGCGAGGGCTGGAAGATGTAGCACGGTTCGCTGCACGCTACGCGCCATCGATCTGATATGATTGGTGCATTGCAGCATTTGCCGCGTTTACACCCATCGCACTGAACAGAAAGGATCGTCAATGAGCGTGCCAATCTACGGCCCGGGCGTCGAAATCAGCGGCCGCGTTACACCCGAATACGCCGAGATCCTGAGTCCGGAAGCGGTCGCCTTCGCCGTCGGACTGCAGCGCACATTCGGCGCCCGTCGCGCCGAGTTGCTCGCATTGCGCACGACGCGCCAGAAGGCATTCGATGCGGGCAAGCTGCCGGATTTCTTGCCCGAGACCCGCTCGATTCGCGAAGGGAACTGGACCTGTGCCGCGATCCTGCCCGACATCCTCGACCGCCGCGTCGAGATCACGGGTCCGGTCGATCGCAAAATGATCATCAATGCGCTCAATTCCGGCGCGAGCGTGTTCATGGCGGATTTCGAGGACGCGAACACGCCGAAGTGGGACAACAACATCCAGGGTCACCTTAACCTGCGCGACGCGATCCGGCGCAGGATCGATTACGTCAGCCCCGAAGGCAAGGCCTACAAGCTCGGAGCAAAGACAGCGACGCTGTTCGTGCGGCCGCGCGGGTGGCACCTGCCCGAGAAACACGTCAAGGTCGATGGCGCGCCTATCTCGGGCGGCATCTTCGATTTCGCGTTGTACTTCTTCCATAACGCCAAGGAACTGATCGCGCGTGGCAGCGGCCCGTACTTCTACCTGCCCAAGCTCGAAAGCCACCTCGAGGCGCGGCTGTGGAACGACATCTTCATCGCCGCGCAGGACCAACTGGGCATACCGCGCGGAACGATCAAGGCAACCGTGTTGATCGAGACCATCCTCGGCGCGTTCGAAATGGATGAGATCCTGTACGAACTGCGCGAGCATTCCGCCGGCCTCAATGCCGGGCGATGGGACTACATCTTCAGCTGTATCAAGAAATTCCGCAGCAACCGCGACTTCTGCCTCGCCGACCGCGTGCTGGTGACGATGACCACGCACTTTCTGAAGAGCTATGCTGAGCTGCTCATCAAGACCTGCCATCGCCGCAACATCCACGCCATGGGCGGCATGGCGGCGCAGATACCGGTCAAGAACGACGAGAAAGCCAACGCCGAAGCCTTCGCCAAGGTGAAGACCGACAAGGAGCGTGAAGCGACGTATGGCCACGACGGCACCTGGGTTGCGCACCCGGCGCTGGTTCCCGTGGCCAAGGAGGCGTTCGATCGCCTCATGCCGATGCCGAATCAGATCTCGACCAAGAAGCGCGAGGACGTCAAGACAACCGCGGCGGACCTGATCAAGTTCGAGCCGGAAACGCCGATCACCGAAGCCGGCGTGCGCCTGAACATCAACGTCGCGATCCAGTACATCGGCGCGTGGCTGGCGGGGCAGGGCGCGGTGCCGATCTTCAACCTGATGGAAGATGCCGCGACCGCCGAGATCTCGCGCTCGCAGGTGTGGCAATGGATGCGCTCGCCCAAGGGCAAGCTGGTCGACGATCGCAAGGTCACGCGCGAGATGGTCGCGGCAATGATTCCCGAGGAGCTGCAGAAGATCCGCGTGCAGCTCGGCAGTGCGTACGGCGAAGGCCGCTACGACGAAGCCGCGGAAATCTTCGCCGACCTCGTCAACAACGATACCTTCGTCGAGTTCCTCACCTTGCCGGCGTACGAGCGGATCGACTAGCGATTGGCGGAGCGAGCTCGCGGCGCGAGCCCGCGGCGAGAGGTTGTCCACCATTCGGCGCGCGAGTCGTAATTCTCGCGCAGCTTTCGCGGAGCACATCATGACTCTATCGACGACACCAGGCGACCTCGGCGGGAGCGCGCCCGACTTCGATCTTCCTGGCACAGACGGCCGTCGCTATACTCGCGACGCGGTTCGCGGCCCGAACGGATTGCTGGTCATGTTCATCTGCAACCACTGCCCGTACGTCAAGGCCGCGCTGGACAAGATCATTCGCGACGCGGCCGAACTCGCAAGTCGCGGCGTCGGCTCGGTGGCTATCTGCAGCAACGACGCCACCGAGTACCCAGAGGACTCGTTCGACAACATGAAGGCACTCGCCGCGCGCCTGCGCTTTCCGTTTCCGTACCTGTGGGACGAGAGCCAGCAGGTGGCGCGCGACTACGGCGCGGTGTGCACGCCTGATTTCTTCGGCTTCAACGCCGGATTGACCCTGCAATACCGGGGCCGCATCGACGCCGCCGGGCGCTCACCAACGCCAGATGCTGCGCGCGAGCTCTTCGATGCGATGGTCCAGATCGCGCGCACCGGTCTGGGGCCGGTTAAGCAGGCCGCGAGCATCGGCTGTACGATCAAGTGGAGACACTAGGGGAGGCCTGAACCCTTCAATCGTATCCCGTGTCGCCGCCTTGATCGCTGGACAATTTGATTCAGTGAACGTCGCCATTTGAGAGGACGGGCTGGCAGCTCGGGGTCGAATCCAGACATGTCGCAGTTCGGCCAATAGCAGACATCCTGGTAGCCCGCTTGCCGACGGCCAACGACGAAGCACGCCGCCACCACCTGAGGTTCGACGGCTTGCCCCCAGCATGGGGCTGAGGCTGCGGAGCGTTGCGCCTGCGGTCACTCATCGGATGTTTAACATCGGATGATTGCTTCGGCCACTGAATCGGTGTACGGTCTGTCCCAGCCGGCCCAAGAGCCGACAG
This sequence comes from uncultured beta proteobacterium, assembly GCA_963726915.1. GTDB lineage: Bacteria > Pseudomonadota > Gammaproteobacteria > Burkholderiales > Casimicrobiaceae > PALSA-1003. The sequence continues at coordinate 5,859 of CAVSEA010000010.1, read as the reverse complement.
GTCGGGAGGGACCGCGTTCTTGCCTACGAGACACGCAAAATCCGCTGAAAAGCGTTCGAAGCCGGGCCGCATCCACGCGGTATTGGGAGCACTCGGGCGCGACATTGCCCGGGAAATCCTCCCTGCCGGTGCCGTGCTGCCACCCGAACACGAACTTGCAAGCCTTTTCGGCGTCGGCCGCGGCGTGGTTCGCGAGGCGATCAAGACGCTTTCGGGAAAGGGGCTCGTCAGCGTCGGGCCGCGCCACGGCACCCGCGTGCTGCCGCGGCGCGATTGGAGCCTGCTCGATCGCGACGTGCTGAACTGGCTGGTTGGCGAAGACAAGCCAGACCGCAAGCTGCTGCTGGCCGTACAGGAAGTCCGCCAGATCATCGAGCCGGCCGCCGCCGCGCTCGCCGCGGCCCGTGCGACCGGGAAAGAGCGGCAGCGCATCCATGCGGCCCTGGCGGCGATGGAAGCCTCGCACGACCAGGCCACCCAGACTGCCGCGGACAAGGCGTTCCACCTCGCCATCCTGGATGCCACGCACAACCCGGTGCTGCAGGGCTTTCGCGGCGCGATCGACACGATCCTGAGCGCGGTATTCGTGGTCGCCGTCGATAGCGTCGACGGCTGGTTCGAGGACAACATCGCCAACCATGCCGCCGTCGCCCGCGCCATCGAAGAAGGCGACACCGAAAAAGCCCGTCATGCCATGGAACAGGTCCTTGGGTTCACCCACTCCAGGCTGTCTCGCCGCAAGGCCGGCGCCGGCCGCCGGAACGGGCGGCCAAGCGGTTCCTGCACGGGGGGGAAGACGTGATGCGGCATCGGCTCTCGTCGGCGCTTTGGTTCTGCGCTCCTTTCGCAGTCCTGCTCGCCCTATGGGCGTTCCTGGTCCCGTACTTTGACGTCAATCCCCGCTTGTTTCCGCATCTCGACTCGGTGGCACAGGCCGGTCTGGATGGAATCAGGGACGGCACCTTGGTTCAGCACGTCGGTGCGAGCCTCCTGCGCGTCACCGTCGGCACGGTGCTCGCCCTCATTTTCGCGATTCCGCTGGGCATCGCCATGGGCGTCAGCCCCGCGGTCTCCGGTTTTCTCACGCCCCCGTTCAGGTTTTTCTCGGTGCTGGCGGGCATCGCGTGGATCCCGCTCGCATCGCTGTGGTTCGGCTACGGGTTCGGCGCCATCACCTTCGTGATCTTCAATGCCGTGTTCTTCATCGTGACCTACAACACGCTGCTCGGCGTCTCGACCATTCCCCTGCAGGTGCGCAACGCGGCCGCATCGCTGGGTGCGGGCCGATGGGCGATGCTGACCGAGGTCCTGCTGCCTGGCGCGCTTCCCAATATCGTCACCGGCCTTCGCACGGGACTGGGCTTTGCCTGGCGCGGGCTGATCGCCGCCGAGATGATCGCCACCAGCGTGGGCCTCGGCTACATGCTGTTCGTGGCGCGCGATTTCTACAAGACCGAAGTGATCGTGCTCGGCATGATCGTCATCGGCGTGCTGTGGCTGCTGCTTGATCGGTTGCTGCTGGCGCCGATCGAGCGCGCCACCATTGAGCGCTGGGGCATGGTGCAACGCGCATGACGCCGCTTCTTCTCAGGGCCTGGAGCCGCTACCTGCGCCTGACGACGCAGTGGCCGTCGATCGGCACCATCGTGCCGTTCATTCCGTTGATCGTGGCCTGGTGGATCGTCACCGAGCTGCAGGTATTCCCGCGTGCATTCCTGCCCGGACCGGCGGAGGTCGTGCGCTCGTTCGGGTCGCTCGTCTATACGGGCGTCCTGCCGGAGTACCTGCAGGACAGCCTCGTGCGCCTCGCCGTCGGGTCCTTCTGGGGCATCGTGCTGGGCATCCCCCTTGGAATACTGGTGGGCCTCAGCCAGCGGGCGCACAAGGCGCTGTGGCCGGTGCTGCTGTTCTTCCAGGCCATCGGCGACATCGCCTGGTTGCCGATCCTGGTGATCTGGTTCGGCTACGGGCTGACGACCATGACGGTCATCATCGTCTACACGGTCATCTTCCCGGTCGTCCTGAACACGGTGCTGGGCGTGCGCTCGATCCCCATCACCATGCATCGCGCCGCACTGAGCCTCGGCGCCTCGCGCACCCGCATGCTCTGGGAAGTGGTGCTGCCGGGCGCGCTTCCCAACATCATGACCGGCCTGCGCAACGGGCTCGGCTATGGCTGGCGTGCGCTCATCGCGACCGAGATCATCGTCGGCACCAGCGGCATCGGCTTCCTCATGTTCGATGCGCGCCGCGCTGGCTCGGTCGTCGAGATCCTCCTCGGCATGATCATTCTCGGTAGTCTTTGGTACATCGTTGACAGCTGGATCCTCGCTCCGATCGAGCGGGCCACCGGACAGCGCTGGGGAATGGTGACGAAGTGAAAAGCCTGACCATTCGCAATCTTTCGAAGACGTACTTCGATCTCCACGCGGGCGCGAACGTGACCGCGGTGCGCGACTTGTCGCTGGAGGTGCCGGCGGGGGAGTTCGTGTCCATCGTAGGCCCGTCGGGATGCGGCAAGACCACGCTGCTCAACATGATCGCGGGCTTCATCCCCCACACCGGCGGCGAGATCCTCGTCGGCGGCCATCCGGTGAAGGGACCGGGCCCCGACCGCGGCGTGGTGTTCCAGTCGTTCGCACTCTTTCCCTGGCGCACCGTCCTCGACAACGTCGCGTTCGGTCCCAAGATGCGCGGCGTCGGCCGGGCCGAACGCGAGAAAATCGCGCACGAGTACCTGGCGCTCGCCAAGCTTTCGGAAGCCGCGGGGCGCTATCCCAACGAGCTATCGGGCGGCATGCAGCAGCGCGTCGGCGTGGTGCGTGCGTTGGCCAACGATCCGGACGTGCTGCTGATGGACGAACCCTTCGCCAGCGTGGATGCGCAGACGCGCATGACCTTGCAGGAGGAACTGACCCGGATATGGGAGCAGAAGCGGCCCACGGTCATCTTCATTACCCACGATGTCGCGGAAGCTGTTTTCCTGGGCAATCGGGTGGTTGCCCTGTCCAAGGGGCGGGTGCTGGAGGAGATCGCCGTCGACCTGCCGCGGCCCCGGGTGTGGGACGACCTGAACGAGGACGACCGGTTCAAGGCCCTGAGCGGGCGCGTTCTTCAACTCGTGCGGTCTGCCTGAGCCATGCTGGGTGACGTCCTCAGGTCGCGTAGGTTCCACATCCTGTTGGCGGTCGCGTGCTGCTATGTCGCGTGGCAGGTTTGGCTGACGATCGCTGCGCCGCAAAAGATCGCGGGCCTCGCGGGCGAGTCGGAGAAGGTGAACATACTGGTGACGCTGCCGTTTCCGCCGGAACGTTTTCACGTTCAGCGGTTCCAGACCTACGGCAGGGTATCCGGTACGCAAGAGAATGCCGTTGAAGTTCGCGGCGTAAAACGAGCGGACCTGACAACCGTTGCCCGTCCTTACTGGGTGAGGCGTGTTGAGCCGCTACAACCAGGAGGATGACCGAGATGAAACGCTTTGCCGCAGTGCTGTTGTTTACCCTGCTGCTGCCGTCACTGGCGCTGGCGCAGGCCGCGAATCCCGTGAAGCTCAAGGTCGGCATGGTGGCCGCGGTCGACATGCTCGCATTGCCGATCGCAGTCGAACGCGGATTCTTCGAGAAATACGGGCTCGACGTGACGATCGCGCGCCCATACGCCACCGGCGTCGACGCGCTCAACGCGCTGCAGGCGGGCGAAACCGACATGGTCCAGGCCGGCGTCCCGGCCATCGGCGCCATCCTGCGCGGCATGGACCTGGTGTTCTTCGGCAACTTCAGCGGCAACGCCACCAAGCTCGGCTCCGATGCCACGCTCGCCCTCATCGCGAACGGCGGTGCCGGGATCTCCAAGGGTGACCTGAAGAGTCTCAAGGGCAAGAGGATCGCAACCTCGTTCGGCACGATCAACCACCTGTACATCCTCGGCCTGCTGGAGAAAGCCGGCCTGACGCCGGCGGACGTGACGCTGGTCAACACGCCGCCGCCCGAGATGACCGTGGCGTTGCTTGCCAAGGGCGTGGATGCGTTCGTGGCGTGGGACCCGGCTCCGGTCATCGGCATGAAGGACGTACCGGGCGCGATCGAGGTGATCCGCGGCGGAGATGTGATTTCCTACCTCGGCTTCAACATCGCCCTGCGGCCCTGGGTGGAGAAGAACGGCGCGACGATCGAGAAGTTCCTGGCGGCCGTGTCCGAGGCCGACCAGTGGATGCGCAAGAATCCCAAGCAGGCCGCGGCAATCGGCACGCGCTGGATTCCCGGACTGAAGCTGGACGTCGCGGAAACTGCGATGCAGTACAACATCCAGCAGGTGGACCGCCGCATTTCCGCTCACAACTATCGTGCGCTATGGAAGGCGCAGGACACGCTGCAGCGGCTGGGCGTGATCAAGTCCGTGTTCGATGTGAACAAGCACATCGAGCCCAAGTACATCCTCAATGTGATGCAAACCCACCCCGAGCTGTTTGCCGACCTGCAGCCCATCCCTGCGGACGTGGCGATCAAACCGGGCTTCGTGTTCAAGCCCTGATCCGGGTTGCCGCGCGGGATCGAGCTGCTGCGCAGTCGGTCCCGCCGCGCATCCCGGAATGTGGCGCGTGGTGACGCGCGCCGCTAGCCGCGGCCGAGGAACGGCATCTTCGTGCCCATTCTAATCATGAACTGCACGTTCACGTCGATGTAACCAACGCTCATTCCTATGGCCCTCATCCAATACATCACCCAGATCCAGTTTGAGTTCGGCGCCATCGGCCTGCTCGGGCAGCAGTGCGAACGGGTCGGCATCCGCCGTCCGCTGATCGTGACGGACCGCGGCGTAAAGGCGGCCGGCATCATCGACACCGTCCTGGACGCGCTCGCGCATGCGGGCACCGTTGCCCTCTATGACGGCACTCCACCGAACCCGAACGAGGCTGCCGTGCGCGAGGCAGTGCGCGCGTACAAGAAGGGCGATTGCGATGGCATCGTCGCCGTGGGCGGCGGCTCGTCCATCGATCTCGCCAAAGGCGTCGCCGTCTGCGCGACACACGACGGCCCGCTGCAAAGCTTTGCCCTGATCGAAGGCGGGGCCGATCGCATCACCTCCCGCACGGCCCCCGTCATCGCCGTCCCGACGACCGCCGGCACCGGCAGCGAAGTGGGCCGGGGCGCGATCCTCATCCTCGACGATGGCCGCAAGGTCGGCGTGATCTCGCCCTTCGTCGTGCCCAAGGTCGCGATCTGCGACCCGGCACTGACCCTGGGCCTGCCGCCGGCGCTGACGGCGGCCACGGGGATGGATGCCATCGCGCATTGCATCGAGACCTTCCTGTCGCCCGCCTTCAATCCGCCCGCGGACGGCATCGCGCTCGATGGTCTGCGGCGCGCCTGGCGCCACATCGAGCGCGCGACGCGCCAGCCCGGCGACCGCGACGCGCGGCTCAACATGATGAGCGCGTCGATGCAGGGCGCGCTGGCGTTCCAGAAGGGGCTCGGGTGCGTGCACAGCCTGAGCCACTCGCTCGGCGGCATCGATCCCCGGCTGCATCACGGCACGCTGAACGCAATCTTCCTGCCGGCCGTGATCGCATTCAACCAGGCGGCCGCGTCGGTGCGCGAGGAGGACAAGCTCGACCGCATGGCCAAGGCGATGGACCTGGCCAGCGGGGCCGAGGTGGGGCCGTCCGTGCGCGCCATGACCGAGCGGCTCGGCTTGCCGACGGGCTTGGCCCAACTGGGCGTGACGCGCGCGATGTTTCCCGACATCATCGGGGGCGCCCTGAAGGACCACAGCCACCGGACCAACCCGCGCGTTGCATCCGACACCGATTACGAAGCGATGCTCGAAGCCAGCCTGTAAGGAGCAAGCACACTATCTTCA
>CAVSEA010000009.1:0-989394 GCA_963726915.1 uncultured beta proteobacterium | reverse complement strand
CCGCGGCAACGCCGGCAGCCGGCGCCGCGTCATACGGCGATCTCGAATGGTGGAACGTGTTTCCGGATCCGGACCTCCAGGCGCTGATCCGCACGGCCATGGCGCGGAACTACGATCTGCGCATTGCCGTTGCGCGCATTCTGCAGGCGCAAAGTCAGGTCACGATCGCCCGGTCGCAGGAATTCCCGACTGTGGACGCAAGTGCCAGCGCGCCCTACCTTGGGTACACGGGCTCCGATCGACCGAGCACATTGCTCGACAACACCTTTCAACCGCAGGCCGGGTTCGATGTCGCATGGGAACTGGACTTCTGGGGCAAGTTCCGGCGGAACACGGAATCCGCGCGGGCCGACTTGCTCGCCACCGACGAAGCCCGTTACGCGGTCATGGCGACGTTGGTCACTCAGGTGGCCGACGCTTACCTGACTCTGCGGGCCTTGGACCTCACGCTGGAAATCTCGCAACGAACAGTGAACTCCCGTGTCCGGTCCCTCGACCTCGTGCAAGCTCGACTTGATGGTGGCGTCGCCGGGGTGCTCGATCTGCGACAGGCCGAGACACTGCTCTATGCCGCGACAAAGACGATCCCGGACATCCAGCGCCAGATCGAGCAGCAGGAAAATTTCATCAGTATCCTGCTTGGGCAGAATCCGGGCCCGATCAAGCGCGGGCGCCCGCTCGAACAGCAGATCGCCGCCCCTACGCTGCCCCCGGGCCTGCCGCTGGACCTCCTTCAGCGGCGGCCAGACATTCGCCAGGCAGAGCAGCAGCTGGTTTCCGCGAACGCGCAAATCGGCGTTGCCACGGCGCTGCTCTATCCCCAAGTCACCATATCGGGATTCGCCGGAGTCGGTGGCGCGAAGATCGACAGCGCGAACTTTGGACCGTTCGGGATATTCAGCGCGCTGCCGGCGATCACCCTGCCTATCTTCAACATGGGGCGACTGCAGGCCAACGTCGACTTCAACGCAGCTCTGGCCCAGCAAGCAGGGCTGCATTACCAGCAGACCCTGCAGCAGGCGTTGCGTGAAGTGTCGGACGCGCTGGTCGGCGTGCGTAAACGGCAGGAATTCCGGCAACAGCAGGAACTGCTGGTCAAGGCTCTCGCGGACGCCAGCGAGGTCGCCAACATGCGATACGAGGGTGGGGTGTCCAGTTACCTCGAAGTCCTGGATACGGAGCGGCAATTCTTCCAAGCGGAACAGGATTTGGTCCAGGCCAAGCGCGACGAGTCGTCGAGCGTGATCGCACTCTACAAGGCGCTCGGCGGAGGATGGAAGACCGAGCCGCCCGCCGCGGTTGCCGCCACTGAACTCGACTTCGCGCAACCAGATCGCCAAGTGCTGACTCGATGGAGATGAAGATGGCAAAGAACAAAGCGGAAAAGAAGGATGCAGTGAAAAGCAAGGCGAAGAAGGGCAAAGGTCACGGCGCAAAGACAGCGGCAAAGGTACGTGACACTTCGGCCACCGGCAAGGAGCTGTCCGGCAAGGATTACGACCGCGACCTCAAGAAGTTGCACGTCGAGCTGGTGAAGCTGCAGGAATGGGTCGTCTTCAAGGGCCTCAAGGTATGCATCGTCTTCGAAGGACGCGACGGCGCGGGCAAGGGCGGGACGATCAAGGCGATCACCGAGCGCGTGAGCCCACGAGTCTTCCGCGTCGTCGCGCTGCCGGCGCCGACCGAGCGCGAGAAGTCGCAGATGTACGGGCAGCGCTACTTGCACCACTTGCCGGCGGCCGGCGAAGTCGTCATCTGGGACCGTAGCTGGTACAACCGCGCCGGTGTCGAGCGCGTGATGGGCTTCTGCACCGAGGAACAGGCGAAGGGATTCCTGCAGACCTTGCCGGCTTTCGAGAAGCTGATGGTCCATTCCGGCATCATCCTGCTCAAGTACTGGCTCGAGGTAAGTGCGGAGGAGCAAACGCGCCGGCTCGAATCGCGCGTCGACGACGGTCGCAAGATCTGGAAGCTCTCGCCGATGGACATCAAGTCGTACACGCGCTGGGACGATTACACGAAGGCGCGCGACGAGATGTTCGCCGCAAGCGACACGGCATGGGCGCCTTGGTATGTCGCGCGCTCCGGAGGACAAGCAGCGCGTGCGGCTCAACATCATCTCGCACCTGCTCTCGCAGATCCCGTACAAGTCGTTGCCGCGCGAGAAGGTGAAGCTGCCGAAGCGAAAGGTGCGTTCGCAACCGCTGGCCGAATCGGTAAAGTTCGTCCCCGAGAAGTTCTGATGGCGGCCATCGCCGCGGCTCGAATTCACAATTGCGTCCGACCCCGAAGCCAGTTGCGACACGTGATGTCCATTTAAATCACGCAAGAAAATGGAATCAATCGCATGGATCAGCGACCAATGGCCGCGAACGCGCTCGGTACCTCCACACTTCGCTTCGATGTAGTCGCCGGGCTCACGGCTGCGGCGGTCGTTCTGCCCATGGCTATGGCCCACGCCACCGTAGCCGGATTGCCGGTTGCGGTCGGTCTCCATACCGCCTTCATCCCGATGGTGGCCTACGCGCTGCTCGGTTCCTCACGCGTGCTCAGCGTCAGCTCCACGAGCACGCTCGCGATCCTGGCCGGCACGCAGCTCGGTCTTATGGTGCCAGACGGCGATCCGGCAAAGCTCGTCACCGGGACGGCCACGCTGGCCGTACTGGTTGGCGCGATGCTGCTGCTGGCGCGGCTGCTGCATCTGGGGTTTGTTGCCAAACTCATTTCCACGCCGGTGCTGACCGGCTTCAAGGCCGGCATCGGCCTCGTGATCGTGCTCAGCCAGGTGCCGAAGCTTCTTGGTATCCAAATCTCAAAGCACGGCTTCTTCCTCGATCTCCTCAGCGTCGGGCAGCACATTCCAGAGACCTCGCTGCTTACGCTGGCAGTGGCCGCAGCGACGTTCATCAGTGCTGATCGGGATGGAACGGCTATGGCCGCATTCTCCGGCGCCCTTGGTTGCCGTCGCCGGCAGCATCGCCGCGTCGTGGTTCTTTGATCTGCACGCAGCGGGAGTGTCGACCGTTGGCTTGATCCCGCCAGGATTCCCGTCGCTCACCTTGCCGGACCTTGCGTTGGTCGAGCACTTGGCGCCGGGGGCGCTCGGAATTGCTCTGATGAGCTTCACCGAAACGATCGCGGCGGGACGCGCCTTTGCGCGCCCTGGCGATCCTCCCATCAATGCCAACCGCGAACTGATCGCGACCGGCGTGGCCAACGTGGGCGGTGCGCTGTTTGGCGCGATGCCGGCCGGCGGTGGCACCTCGCAGACCGCGGTCATTCGCGCTGCGGGCGGGCAGACGCAGAGGGCGTCGCTGGTCACGGCGGCCGCTGCGCTGGGGACCATGCTGTTGCTGCCAACCGTTCTGGGTCTGATGCCGCACGCGACGCTTGCGGCGGTCGTCATCGTCTACTCGCTCAGGCTGATCAAGCCTGCGGAGTTCCTGGCCATCCGCAAGGTGCGTCGTATGGAGTTTCACTGGGCGCTCATCGCTTGTGTCGGCGTCCTGGTGTTCGGCACCCTTAACGGGATCGTGGTGGCGATCATCGTGTCGATGGTCGGGCTCGCGAGCCAGACCGCGCATCCGCGCGTATCCGTCATCGGTCGCAAGCGCGGGACCGACGTGCTGCGACCGCTGTCTCCTGAACACCCCGATGACGAGACCTTCGATGGCCTGCTGATCGTCCGGCCGGAGGGGCGCCTGTTCTTCGCCAATGCGCAAGATGTAACGGAGCGGATTGACGCGCTGATCTCGCAGCAGAAGCCACATGTGCTCGCGTTGGACATGAGCGGGGTGCCCGACATCGAATACTCGGCATTGCAGGCGGTAATGGAAGGCGAAAAGCGCGCGACCGAACGCGGCGTCGTGGTGTGGCTGGTGGGCCTCAATCCCGGCGTGCTCGAGGTCGTGCGCAAGGCGGGGCTGGACCAGAGATTCGGGCGCGAGCGCATGCTGTTCGACGCGCACACGGCGATCGAACGGTATCAGGCGCGGCAGGTGCAGGCGGGCGAAGCGAGTTCCGCCCAGCGGGGACCGCCACTTTGATGGAAGTCAATGCCATCCCGTTGTAGGTGTGATCATTGACCTGGTCAAACAATCATCCACGCGCTGCGCGTCGGTTGGACGGTCTATGTCGACGGCGGCGTCAACATCATGACATGAGCGCGTTGCGCTGCCGGAAACCTACCTGCGGCCGCCGCGCGAGCAACGATGGGAGCACTAACATGAGAATCTGGATTGGCAACATGGCACCGGGCACGACCGACGACGAGCTCAAGGCGTTTGTGAAGAAGTACGCCCCTGAGCTCGAATGCACCGAAATCCAACGCGTGGACGACAGTGGCACGCGCCCCGGTGCGATACTGCAATTTTCCGGCACAACGGCACAACTCGGAAATCTTGCGGTGCGCTTGCACGGCATGTACTGGAAGGGACACTCGCTTAGCTGCCATACGTTGCTCAGCGTGCCTTGATCAGCAAGAACGCGACTCCGCCGGTTGTTACTTGCGAAGCACAGTCATCCATCGCTGCGTCGCAGGTTCGGATATGTGCACTGTCGACTCGGGCTAGGCTGGGCACTGTCAACCGAAGGCACGTCCGACGGACGAGGCCTCGTACTGGTCAATCTACGGCAGCGCGTCCCTGATCGGCGCGCTGGAGATTTCCATCAGTCCGCTGTATGGCCGATTCATCTCCAGGATCAGGAAGATCGCGCCCGCGACAGTCAACGCGCCGACGAACAGCGCCGCGATGACGGTGGCGTTCGCGGCGCGCATAGAGACCGAAGCCAGCGAAGAGCACAACGAGCCAGAACACCAGCACAACGAAGAAGGGCCAGGACAGGGAGCCTCCGGCCTGTTGGTGCAGCAGGCGGATGGTAGTACCCATGGTCGTCATGAGCTGCAGAGCACGCGCCTGTGCAGATCGCTGGGCGTCGGAATTGGGTGTCAGGCGCGCGACGGTGTCGAACAGGTCTTCCGTGGGGACATAATTTTGCGGCGTGTGCTTGGCTGCTTGTGCGGCGACTGCATCGGGCCACAGCCGCGCGACTTCTGCCTTCACCATGCGGCGCAGCTGCGCGCGGGCGTCGTTCGTCTCCGGGCCGTAGTGGGCGAACACTCCATCGAGCAGAACGAGTTGCGCGCCAAGTTGCTGCACTTCGCTCTCCTGAATGTCGTACGAACTGTGCGCGGACGCTATCAGCAGGCTCAGGACCAGGGCGGAGATGGTTGCAACCAGCCCCATCACCAGCTTGACCACGTCCTTCGTTTCGGCATCCTGATGATGCGCGGGTACGCGGATGGCGACGCCGGCCAGCGCTCCGCCGAAGACGAAAACGAATACGAGGACGGCGATGAGTGTGGAATTCATGGAGCAACCCTATGCGGCAGATTGGTGAGGTACCCGAAATCAGGTCCACAGCTTATGGCTATGAGAGCCAGGGGATTTGATTTGTGTCAATGAAGAACCTGTGGGGCGGCGTAGCTTAGGAGCAGGCAATTGTGGGTTCTGTCAATTCGCTTTTGGGTTCGGCAGGATATCAGAGGCAGACAGCACCTCGTCGATGCGCGATCAGTCTTTTTCAGTGGAGAAGGCGCACCGATCCGGCGAGCGGGGGCGGTGCGTATTGCAAGGACGATGGGCCTGACTATGTTTGGATTCGGCGCCCGCAGACAAAGGTACGCAACTGAAACGTGGCTATCTTCATTGGAGCGCAACCGTCGTTGTGGTCGTGATAGCCTTGCCTGCGGCACTCGCCAGTAGTTGGTGTGTCCCGCTAAGGGTCGGAGCGCGCAGCAACAAGAGAAGGACGAGGCCGAATGCTAGACGATCAAGCAGAGCGGTTTTGTTCCGCGGCATCCTCTGACTTGGGATAGACCGCCCGATACCCGTCAGGGAGTTGCACAATGACTGAAGTACGCTTGCTGGTGTCGATCGCGCTGGCCGCACTGCTCGGCCTGGCCGGATGCGCGACCACGTATCCGATGATGCCGACGCCGGCGTTGTACACAGGGCCGCTGGCGAAGCTGCTGTTTACTGAGACGCCCGCCGACGTTCGGACACCGCCGCTGGATCTGCTGTTCATCACCGACCGCGCGCCGGCCACGAGCCACGACGAGCCTGAGCCGTACACCGCGGACAGGTCGCGCTCGATGGCCTTCGGATCAACGACGATCCTGTTCGGCGAAGGCATGACGTGGGACGCGCTGGTGAAGCAGAGCCTGCTCATCGAGCGGCCGACTCCGACTGACCTCAAGCTCGGTCCGACGAAGGAACTCGGGCGCTACCCGCGCATTCCCTACGCGGTTGCCGTGACGCCCGAGGGGTTGACGCGCGCTCCCGCTGCCGTCGATGCGCACGAAGCGGCCAACCGGGCGCTGCAGGCCGAGATCGCGCGTCGCCTGGCCCTGAGCCCGCGCAAGGAGATGGTGCTGTACATCCACGGCGTCAAGAATACCTTCAGCGAAGCGGCCTTCACGATGGGTGAGATGTGCCACTTCCTGGGTCGCGAGTTCGTGTGCGCGATCTTCACCTGGCCCGCGGGCGGAAAGCACGGCATCCTGTTCGGCTACGAAGAAGACTACGAATCGAGCACATTCGCGGTCGAGCACTTGCGGAAGGCGATCCGCACCATCGCGGACACGCCGGGGCTCGAGAGAATTCATATCCTGGCCCACAGTCGCGGGACCGACGTGCTCGCCACCGCGCTGTCCGAGCTTTCCTTCGAGTCGTACATGCAGCAGACCACGCTGCCCCGGCGCGTCAAGCTCGGCAACGTCGTGCTGCTGGCACCGGATCTGGACGTCGAGGTGGCTCCGGAAAAGATCTTGGCGATAATCTCCGATCCCGACGTGCCATACGGCGCGACGCCAGACCCGCATGCGGTGTTTCGGGCCTTGCGTCCGTTCCACCTCACCATTTACGTTTCGCCCGACGACAAGGCCCTCGCCACGTCGGGCTGGTTATTCGGTAGCCTTGCCCGTCTGGGACGCGTCGATACTTCGATACTGACCCCGGAGCAGGTCGAGCTAGCGGCCCGGTTGGGCTTCCTCGACGTGATTCAGATTCGCGGGACGACCGACCTGTTCGGACACGGCTACTTCGTCTCGAACCCGAGGGCCAGCGCCGACCTCATCGCGATGATTCGATACGGGCTGAAACCCAACGAACCGGGGCGGCCCGCTGGAGGAAGTCAAGCAGCCGTTCTGGCGGGTCCTGCCGGACCCCGGGGCGAAGGGTGGTGCCGGCGGGTCTGACTGAGCCGCGCGGCAGCGCTAGGACTCGAGCGACCGCCCAATGTCCCTGCGACGCTTGCCTGTTCGAATTGCCAAGGTTACGGGCCTCGCTTGCCTGGCTCTGCTGATTGCGGGGATCGGGGTCTGGGGCGCGCTGCTGCTCGAGTATGCGGGGCCGAGCAACGTCCTGGCCCGACGAGTGTTGGTGGTCGGTTTCTCCCTGGCGGCCGCGGGGACCCTGGTCGCGCTATTCGTGCGCCGCTGGCGCTGGCGCGCGATCGGCACTTATGGGGTCTTGTGCGCGGGCCTTGCGATCCTATGGTCGAGCATCGAGCCGACCAACGAACGCGACTGGCAGCCGGAGGTGGCAGTGCTGCCGTACGCCACGATTGAGGGCGATCGCGTCACCGTCCACAACATCCGCAATTTCGATTATCGCAGCGAGACCGACTTCACCCCCGCCTATTACGACAAGTCCTTCGATCTGCGGGAACTGCGATCGGTGGACATCGTGACCTCCTACTGGACGGGCCCGGCGATTGCCCACGTCTTCGTGAGCTTCGGTTTCACGGGGGATGACTATCTCGCCATTTCCATCGAGGTACGCAAGCCGAAAGGCGAGGGCTACTCGACGCTCAAGGGCTTCTTCCGGCAGTACGAGCTCATCTACGTCGCGGCCGACGAGCGCGACATCATCCGGCTGCGCACCAACTATCGCCATGATCCGCCCGAGGATGTGTACGTTTACCGCGTCAAGAGTTCGATCGAGGCCGAGCGGCGGCTGTTCCTGGAGTACATGTACAGGATGAATGCGCTCAGGACGCAGCCCGAGTTCTACAACACGCTGACGACCAACTGCACGACCAACATCTGGATGAACACCCACGTTAATTCCGGACGCGTGCCGTTGAGCTGGAAGATCCTGGCGAGCGGCTATGTGCCGGAGTATCTGTACGAACTGGGGCGGCTGGAGACGATGGGCTTGTCGTTCCCGGAATTGCAAGAGCGGTCCCACGTCAACGCGCGCGCCCAGGCGGCCGATCGAGCAGCGGACTTCTCGCGAAGAATTCGCGCTTGGGTCGAAACGGGCTCCGGCGATGGCAAGGAGATCCCGCGCTCACACTGAACTATCATTTGTGCCACGCTGGTGGCGATAGTTGACGGAAAAACTCCAATGTCGACAGTGCCCTTGATCGATGTGCGTGTCTTTCGCAGTCGCCTAGGAGAACTTACGCGTACCCCCGAATCGAGAGGCATATGAGCGCCGACGCCATGATTGTCCCCGAACGCAATAAGCGCTGGCGAATGGGTCTTGCGCTGGCTCTGTGGGTCGGTGGATTCTTCCTGCCACTTGCCATTCCACGCGTAATCGCGCTGCCGCTGCCGGTGGCGACCAAGACGGCGCTATCCGGACTGCTGGTATTCGGCCTACCACAACTACTGACCGTTATCGCGATCGCGATCGTCGGAAAGTCAGGATTTCATTACCTCATGGAACGGCTGTTCGGCGCCGCGAAGAAGCTCGGTCCGCCGATGCACGTGAGCCGACTCCGTTATCGGATCGGACTCGTTATGCTGTTTCTTCCACTCGCCGTATCGCTTCTCGAGCCCTATGTCACGCTGCTGTTCGTCCAGGAACGTTTGCCGCACTGGGTATATGGCGCGGTCGACGACACGCTGTTCCTGACAAGTTTCTTCGTGTTGGGCGGCGAATTCTGGGACAAGGTTAAGGCACTCTTCATTTACGAGGCGAGGGCCGTTCTACCCGCGATGTCGGGTCGTCGCGTCGCCGACGCGATGGCAGTCAAACCCTAGAGTTGCAGGCACCAAAGGCGACGCTGGCACAGAAGTCATACTTTTGCCTTAGCCCCGGGGCTCACAAATCCAAACCGAAACCCTAACGAAGCCTTGGCCAGAACCGAATGGGATTTGCGTCCAATTCCGTAGGCGCGTCCCCGCAACAGGAATGAGCCAGCCGAAGCGCGCGTGTAGCCGGAACGGCGGCGGTTGGCTTGCTAGGCTACCCTGGCCAAGGTTCGGGCAACGATGGTGGGAATAGCGACTGATCCCCGTGGGGACGCCACGCTTTACCTTGTCCGATCCTGAGACATGGGTGACATGTCGTACCTACCCCCTAAGACATGGGTGACACCCGTGTGCCGAACGGGTTGTCCAGAGGTTGCAAGGTCTTCTGCTCCAAGTCGATGTAGCCGAGATCGTGCTGCGTGAAGCTGACGATCCAAATCCCGTCGTCGACCTCCTTGATACCGACGCGCTGGCCCGCCAGGACGGCTTGGTCTACGCGGCGCGAAGCAACGCCTTCTTGTCTATCGGCTTGACCGCGGCGAGCCACTCAGGGTTGCGTTCGAGTTCCCAGAGGTCCCGGGCGGCCTGCATTCGCAGCCAAATCTCTGGCCTGCCGTGCAGCACGCGCGCGAGTCGCACAGCCATTTCAGGCGTAAGGGTGCGCCGCTCGTGCAGCAACGCAGACACGGTCACGCGCGAGACGCCCAGCCGATCGGCAAGGTCGATCTGGGTCATGCCCAGCGCGGGCAGCACGTCCTCGCGGAGCACCGCGCCGGGATGCGTGGGTGCGCGGTTAGGGTCGCGTAGGCTTCTCATCAGTGATAATCCTCTAAGTTGACATTAATTGCGTGCTCGCCGTCGAAGGCAAAGGTAATTCGCCAATTTCCGGTGACAGATACGCTGTAAGAACCGGCGCGGCCCCCCTGAAGACGGTGGAACCTGTAACCGGGTACGTTCATTTCCTCAGGCTTGGTGGCAACATCCAAGGTGTCGAGCATCCGCTCAATACGGGGGCCGCTCTGCGCCGGAATGCCCCGGTGATCACCTCGCCGAAAGAATCGGCTCAAACCCTTGTGCTTGAAATTGCGTATCATCGGCTGATATGCGACACATTACACTGTAACGCATCACATTGCAAGGCGGCTGGGCGTCTCTGACGCAGCAGAGTCGCTTTCCCAATACGGGCGTCAGGAAAGCACCGTCCGTCCCAGCCCTTCGGGCCGGCGGCCGCTATTTGGGTCAACCGGTGCAGCGATTGCCGGCCGCAAGCACGCGCCCCGTATCGTCGCGATTTTCTCGGTTTCGTCGCCCTTTTCTTGATTTCGTCAGTTGGCGATTGGCAACGACTGCGCACAATGCTTGGATGTGCGCTCATTGAGTTCACGTCGCAAAGCCGCCTACTCGATGCCGCTAGTCGCCTCACGCTATGCGCTCATTGGCACCTTGTTGAAAAGGGGGAACACATGACCAAATATTTGTATACGTATACAGACGCTCTTTTGTGGCGGCACCTGGAGTTCCGCCCGATCGAGCTGGCGTCGCTAGCCGCGATTTCTGCAACGGGATTTTCAATCAGTGCAAGCTCGGGAACGATCGTTGGATCGTCCTTTACAGCTCTGCCCCTGAATGACTCAGGAACCTTCCATGCGTTCATCGGATCGCCCACGGGTGCGGTCCCTCCCGCTTGGACGTTTGCTCCGCCCCGGAACGTACCCAAAGCGGGCGGCACTAGCGGCCGCGGCATTAACGACAAGGGAGACCTGGTCGGGTGGTGGAGAACCCCCACTGGGGCAATTCATCCCTATGTTTGGCTCAATGGAGCTGCCGCTCCGGCAAGCTTTGACGTTCCAACCGCGGTCTTTCCGAATGACAACACGATTCACAATGCCGCGCTCGATATCAACAATGCTGGCATCGTAGTCGGACAGTACGCAAAGCCTGATACGTCAGCCACAGGCTTTCATCACGCCGGATTCATCGCAAACGCGCCGCCCGCTGCGGCAGCTTTCGCGGAGGTCGACGCGCATTTGTTGGGGGCTACCAACGTGGTGCTTCGCGGCATCAATGGGTGGGGGGATGTGGTAGGGCGTTACGACCTTGGGAATAACAAGGCGTTGGGACTTGCAAGTACTGATGCCGCGGGAGGGTACGCAATGTGTCAGCAGGTCATGGTGCCCGGGGCGGATCAAACTGTCGTGGGTGGGGTTAACGACTTGAGGCAGATCGTAGGTTATTTCGTCGTCGGTACGCAGCAGCACGGGTTCATCTGGTCGGTTGACGCAACCGGGATGCCTATCGGATCGCATGTCCAGGTCGATTACCCCGGACCCACAACTACTGCCACGCGCTTGGACCACATTGACAACAATGGGTTGATGATCGGGACGGTCTTCACCGGCACAACGTTCATGCCATTCGTGTGTTGGTACGCCTACGTCAATTTTCTGGAGTCGTTACTGGGCTTTGCGCATATGGCTACCATCCAGCGAGTCTCGGGTACTGTCGCGGGCGATGGACCGGGATGGGTAGCGCCGTTTTTGGGTTGGCCGCACCCAGTGCCTGCACCAACGCCGTACAGGGAATCCGGCCTGGAAGCGATGAAGGCACTTGCGTTGCGAGAATTGGCAGGGACTCTTGGGGATGAAGCGACGCGCAAATCGATACAAAAAATTCTCCACGACTATGCCACCCAACAGGTCCGTGGAATCTAGCCATTAGTGATCATCCGAAGACGCCTCGGACTTGCATAACTATTTGAAGTGCTACGATTTACTGGTACAAGTCGCAAGTCAGCGAGGCGCGTAAGTCACTGACTTTCAACGGACTTGAGGTTCCCCCTTCAGAATCCCCATGGGGACGCCATTTAAATCACATAGTTAGGTCGAATGGAAGGTGCCTTTCGGGCACCTTTCCCGTTCGTTTACCGCCACGCGTTGCGGCTCCACCGCTGCCGTCGCTTTCGTTGTGCTCTTGTATCGCCCTGCGCTTATGCGCGCGTATCTGTCCTACAAGCAAATCGGCGCGACACTGATTCCCGCCGCATCTTGCATGGCCCATATTGAGTCCATAGCAATGGCGGAGCGTCCAATGAAGAATGGTGACCACGCGTGGTCTTCAAATTGGCGGCAATACATTTCCGACGCGATAGACATGTTGATCGGCGCGTTCGCCTTTATCGTGGTGTACGCAACGATCGACGGAGCGGCGGACTTCCTGGAATTGCTGATTGCAGCTGTGATCGCGGTGGTCGGCATCGGGTTTTTGTTGCTCGAGCCCGACGCCGCGCCTCCCGCGCGCGACATGCGCCGTTGAGGCTAACTACGGCATCCAAGTGCTCTGCATGTCCCAGCCAGCGTGAGTTAGCCGCCAAGATCACTTAGTACTGAAGTCAAAAACGCCATCCCAGTGGGCGCCAGGGGGGCTCGCGCGGAAGTCGGCGATTCGCTCGTGGTAGAGCCGGTACAGCTTCGCTGCCGGCGCGACGGAAGTGAGCTCCTGCAGTAGCGCCGCGGCCTCGTCCCAGCGCTGTGCGCGGAAGTGCGCCAAGGCCTGATGGAAGCGGGCGATCTCCGCGAGCATGTCGCTGTCGACCTCGCCTTGCGCGCCGATCGGCTCGAAAATTGCGACACCCTCCTGCTTGCCCTTCACGCGCACCTTGTCGACTTCCCGGTAGACAAAGCCCTGTACGGCTCGCACGACATTTTCGGAGACGAGGATGCCTACCCCGTATTCCTTGGTGAGGCCCTCGAGGCGCGAGGCGAGATTCACCGCGTCGCCCATCACCGTGTACGCGCGGCGGAATTCGGAGCCCATGTCGCCGACGCTCATCGTGCCGCAATTGATGCCTACCCCGATGCGTAGCGCGGGCCAGCGCTTCTTCGCGAACACCGGGTCCAGCTCGCGCAGCGCCTTCTGCATGGCGAGGCCGCATTCGAGCGCACGTCGTGCGTGGTTTACATCGCGCACCGGCGCTCCCCAGAAGGCCATGATCGCGTCGCCGATGTACTTGTCGACGGTGCCGCGCTTGTCCTGGATGCAGACCGTCATCTTCGTGAAGTAGGTGTTGATCAGGTCCTTCAGGTCTCGTGGCTTGCGGTTCTCCGAGATCGACGTGAAGTCGCGGATGTCGGCGAACAGCACCGTCATCTCGAGGCTCTGGCCGCGCATCGAATAGCCCTCGGGCTGCTTCGCCATTTCGGCGACGATCTCCTTGGGGACGTAGGTGCCGAACAGGTTCGTCATCAGCTTCCGGTGGCGCGTTTCGGCGAAAAAGCCCCATGCCACGTCGAGGAAGTAGAGCCCAGCCAGCATGACCAGCGGGCCGGCCAGCGGGAGCACCAGGTTATGCGCTTGCCAAGCCCACGCATTTACGCCGATCACCATCGCGGACATCGCGCCTACGACGAGCGTTGCCGTCAGGGCGGACAGCCGCGGCAGCAGCACCGCCAGCGGAATGCCGACGAGCAGGATCGTCAGCACGGCGATGGCAAGCATCTCGGCCGGCCGCGACTTCATGGCGTTGTCCAGCGCGCCGGAGATGAGGCTGGCGTGGATCTCCACACCCGGGAGGTCCTCTCGCGTGGGCGTGGCGCGCACGTCGACGAGTCCCCGCGCCGAGGTGCCGACGATGACGATCCGGTCCTTCAGTTCATCGGCGCCGAGCGTGCCCCGCATCACGTCGGTGGCCGAGACGTAGCGAAAGCCTCCCTGGCTGCGATAGGGAACCAGCGCGGCCATCCTCTCGTCGAGCGGAATGCGCACCGCGTCGCCGACGCGCACGAAGCGGATCCATCCCTGCGCTCGCCCGCCGGAATCGACAACGGTCGTCTCGAGGTTAATCGGCGCGTTGCCGAGGTAGATGCGAAGGACGGCCAGCGACATCGCCTCGAAATAGCCGTCCCCAACCTGCATGAACATCGGCACGCTGCGTGTCACACCGTCCGGGTCGAGGGCAGGTTGCAGATGTCCCGCGGCGATCGCGGCCGCCTGCAGCGGCGCGATGTTGCCGCTGTAGCCCGAGGCGCTGAAATGGCGGTACTCCGCGTTCGCGAGAGCACTCGCCGCGAACGCCGGGCGCGGCAAGACACCCGATCGATCCCCCTGGGGGCTTACCAGAAACCCGAGGACCACCGGGCCCTTCGCGATCTCTTGAGCGAAGCGGCGGTCGTAGTCGAGCGAGACGCGCGCCCGCTGCAGGAAGCCCTGAAACGGCGCGTCGTCGCGCAATTCCTGCCGGGCGATCGCTTCGAGAACCGAAATGCCGGAACTCGGGTCGGCCTCGGGAAAGGCAACGTCGAAGCCCACCACGCGGACCTGGTATCGAGCGAAAAGCTGGTGCAGCATCAGCGCGAGCTTGTCGCGACCCCAGGGCCAGTGTCCCTCGGCGTTGAGACTTCGCTCGTCGATGTCGACGATCACGATGCGCGGGTCGACCGTCCCGGGCAGGAACAGGCGCACTCTCTCATCGTAGGCCCAGCGCTCGAGCTGCGTCAGCGCACGGAATTCCACCCAGCCCGCGGCGTCGACGAGCAGGCAGGCGACGAACGCCAGTCCGATTCCGACGCGAACGAGGGCACTCAGCGAGAACTTCGGGATCCAGCGGGCGATCGACACTACGGGGCGCACGCTATGCTGTCGGAGGTCCAAGCATAAAAGATGCCGCGCCGCTTGTGGAATATTCATGGAACTGGGGCGCCGGCAGGAGCGCCTAATGGCGAATGTGCAGGAATGGCAGAACGGTTGCAGCGGTGGTGTCCGTGCTCGTGGCGGCCACGCCAAGCCATTTTGACCCGCACCGGCCAACCAGCCAGAATGACACCTGACCCTGACGAGAGCACCGATGCGTTGGTACAAATATGATGAAGATCCGCGGCGGCGCCTGCTGATCAAGGCGCTCGCCGCCGGGTTATTCTCGACCGCGATCGGCACCCGCCTGGCGGGCGCGCAGATGCTGGGCGCCCGGCCGGCCCGGCTGCCGCCGGGGAAGTCGATCTACAGGATCGAAGGTGAGGTGCTGGTCAACGGTCAGCCGGCCACGGCCGACACGCAGATCGCTGCCAGCGCGACCATCGAGACCGGGAAGAACAGCGAGGTCGTCTACGTCGTGGGAGAGACCGCGTTGCTCCAGCGCAGCGAGAGCCAGGTAACGCTGGAACCAACGCAAGCCGATTCGACCATCGTGTCGGGTGTGCAGTTGCTGACGGGGAAAATCCTGTCGGTGTTCCCAAGCGGCAAGCCCGTACGCATGACGACGAAGAACGCATCGATCGGCATTCGCGGCACGGGTATTTACATGGAGTCGGATCCGGAGCAGACGTATTTCTGCACTTGTTACGGGACCGCCGACATCGCCGCGGTCAGCGATCCGGCGAGCCGCGAGACCGTGGTGTCGCGCCAACACGATCGGCCGCTCTACATTCTGGAAGGGCAGCTGTCCGGGCAGAACATCCGCGCCGCGCCGTTCATCAATCACACCGACCAGGAGCTGATGCTGATCGAGGCGCTGGTGGGCCGCACGCCGCCGTTCGTGTTCCCGAGAAACAACTACATGCGACCGCGGCGCCCGTACTGAACGCCTAAGGGCTACTGCGCGACATTGGGCCTACTGCGGCGCGCCGTTGAGCGCCCAGTTGAGGAACAGATCGTATTTCGCGCGCGCCGGTTTCCCCGGCGCGAGGCTCGTGTCGAAGCCACCGCCGCCGCCACCTCCCCCTCCACCACCACCACCCCCACCGCCACCCCCAACGCTACCGCCGCCGCCGCGGTGATGAAAACCTGCGGGCTTGCGCAACAGATCGCTGGCGGCAATCTCGGCGAAATTGATGCGACTCCTTACCTCCGCGTAGAACCAGGCGTCGTCCGTCGCGGTCCCGGCGATGCCGTCGCCGTCGCGGTCCTCATTGGTGAAATAGATCGGCGCGGGCAGCGGGCTGGCGGGACTGTGGCAGCCCGTGCAAGTGGTCCCGTCCTGCAGGGCCGCCTTGATGTTGGAGAAGCGAATGGCGTTCGGCGCCGGGGTCAACGCGTTGTTCACCACCAGCGTCAGCGATTTCGACGCGCTCTGCGCCGAGTCGTTGCCGACGACGAGACTGAGCACGTACGTCCCGTCGCTCGCCGCATTGAACGTGGGTTGCGCGGTGTTGGCGTCGGTCAGCGTGGCGGGAATCGCGCCGTTCGGCACCGACACGATCGACCAGGCGTAGGTGCTCGCGAACAGGCTGCCGGTGCCGGATAGGCGGGTGGTGCCCTGCCGCAGCACGCGATCCGGCCCGGGATCGGCGATTGGACGGCCGGGTCGCAGCGGCATTCCACTCGCGTCGCGCGCCGCGAATACCCTGACTGCCGAGGAAATCCGCCAGCGCCCCTTCTCCCGAGGACGCGTGGAACAAATCGTAGACGAGCTTCGCCAACGGCATGTTGCCGTGATTAACGACGGTCGCAAAAGTCCGATCCGCATACGGCCGGAATTTCTCGTAGGTCGTGAAATCGATGTCCGACTGCATCCCCGTGCCGCGCATGATGTGACACTGGCGGCACGCGGGAGCAATCGCGGTCTTGTAGAGCGTCGCCTGTCCAGCCGCCGTCCACGACGCCGGCACGTCGACGTCCGCATAAACGGGGTTCGGCAGCCCATCGCCGCCGTAGGACGCCTTGACCAGCGCCGCGGCAGTGCCCTGCCACTCGCCTGAGCTGGCAGGGCGTCGGCAGGCGTCTTCCGGAGCCGCCGACGCGGCGGGCAGCGGGTACGAGCACAGGACCCACCTGTTCATCGTTTTGAGCGCGGCCTCTTGCTCGACTC
Organism: uncultured beta proteobacterium; assembly: GCA_963726915.1. Lineage (GTDB taxonomy): Bacteria > Pseudomonadota > Gammaproteobacteria > Burkholderiales > Casimicrobiaceae > PALSA-1003. The sequence goes on along the minus strand of CAVSEA010000009.1, from coordinate 972,553 downwards.
GGGTGTAGCCGGGCGTCGTGGAGAACTGGAAGCTGTCGACCTCGAACGGCGGCAGCTGCCCCATCGTGTCGCCACGGGTCCGCGATACCGCGTTCTGCAGCAGGCTGAAGCGCGGCTTGCCCGACGCATCGGGTGGTGTCAACGCATCGGCCCGGCCGCCGTGGCAAGTGAGGCACGGTCCGGGCATCGCCTTGTCGCCGCGGCCATCGATGTCCACCATGACTTCCCGCTCGCCGGTCGCGACGTTGAAGCTGAAGAATTTCGCGAAGCTGCGCCCGCCGGCAGGACCGGGACTGAACTCGATCCCGGCGAGGTACACCAGCGAGTTCGGATCGCGCACGATCGCGGCCTCGAGATTGATCGGGGAATATTTGTACGCTCCGCCGGTCTTGACCAAATAGTTCTCGACGTAGAAAGCCAGTGTTCCGTCGTTGTTCTGCCGCGCGGTCATGCGCCGCCCGAAGCCCAGGTCGCGCGCGTCGCCGAATACGGCGGTGACCTGGGCGCCGGCCCCCGAGTCGAAGCCGTTTGCCGCCTTCCACTTGGCCAACGTGTCCTTCAGGTTGTTGGGATCGATGGCGGCGTAGTAGGCCTGCGCGTAGGCAGGCGTATTGGTTTGGAAGGAGCCGTCCGGCTGCACCTGTGGATTGGGAAACAGCAGGAAGGCATTGGGCTCGCCCGGCGCCGGGCCGGATTCGCTTCCGGGGTGGATGTCGCCCGGGCTGCCGCCGCCACCGCACGAGGCCAGCAGCAGCACCGCGGCGGTTGCGGCGAGCCAGGCAAGAAGACGGGTGAATGCCATGGTTTGAATCGCCTAGAAGGCTTTGAGGAAAAACACGGAGTACTGATTATCAACGTAGCGCAACGAACCCTGAAAGTCGAAGTCCGGACGCTCGGTCGGCGTGCCCTGCGCACGCCGCCACGAGAAGTCGAGCGATGCGCGCGAACCCAGCGGGAGGTTGTAGCCGACGGTGCCGATCCACGTATGGGCGTCGTAGCGATAGGCGTAGAGCTGCTTGTTGGGAAACGCGTCGTCGAGCACGAAGACTTGCGCCAGGCTCACGCTCACCAGCGAGGGGTGCCCGTCGGACACGGTATTACCTTGCCGGTATTCGCCGTTGAGATACAGCGAGCCGCTGCGGCCCAGCGAATAGTCGAGGTTGAGTCGCGCGGACCAATAGTTCAGGTCCCACACCGCGCTGTTGGCGCGGCGCTGGTTCCACGAGACTTCTCCGTAAATGCCGATGCGATCGGTCAGCGCGCCCTGCGCACTGACGCCGACAGCGACACGGCTGCCGTCGCGCAGATGGGAATCGTAGTTGTCCAGCCATCCGCGGGCGTATACCCCGAAGGTCACTGCGTCGAAAGCCGCGGACTGGCGGTATTGGAGTTCCGCCTGCAGGCCGCCGGCCAGGTTCGACAGCCCGTTGTAGCGGTTGAACTTCTCGCCGTTGAGCAACCCGGTCACCAAGAGCCGGGTATTGTCGTTGATGCGCCAGGTACCCCCCGCGCTCAGATTGAGCGCGAGCGACTGGTCCGACAGTACGGCATCGTCGGCGCGGGACCGGGTGACGTTATCGTCGTAGGTGTAGCCGAGATCGATCTCCAGACGATCCAGGAACGAGCGCGAGGAGGCGGGCGCGGCCTCCGGGCCCGTCGCAGGGGGCATAGGTCCCGGCACGCTCGCTGGTCCGGGCGCAGTGTATTGCGCCATCGACGCCGTCGGAGTCGCCAGACCGAGCAGCGCGGCCACGATGACTCCAGCGAGGCGCCAGCGGCCAGGGCATCGTTGTGGCAAGGCAGGGCACTGCCGGTCGCTCGGATAACGCCGAGAGGCTACAGACGCGATCGCTGCCGAGAATGCGGTCGGGACGTTCGAGGAATGTTCGACGTTCATGTCCTGCATCCCTATCGGGACACAGGTCTGCCCCGATTCCGGATGTTTGGGAATGGCCACCGCTCCATCGCGCAAGTTGGAAGGCAGGAGACTTACTTTTACATCAATCGCGAGCGGCCAACAAGCGCCTTGGGGCGGCCTCGCGACTGCACCGCAAGCTCGTTAACCACCTGCGTGCGGCGACTGGCCGGCGTATTCGCCCACGTCGCTTGCAAAGGTTGGCGCGGCAAGCGACCATCGTTGTCGTGACCCCCGAGACACGCTATGCCAAGAGCGGAGAAGTCAGCATTGCCTACCAGATCGTGGGCGATGGGCCGCGCGATCTGATTCTCGTCCCGGGCTGGATGTCGAACATCGAGGTCTTCTGGGACGAACCTGCGGTCGCACGATTTCTGCGGCGCCTGGCCTCCTTCTCACGGCTGATTCTGTTCGACAAACGCGGGACGGGGCTGTCGGACTGCCTAGACACATTGTCGGACCTCGAGACACGCATGGACGACGTGCGTGCGGTCATGGATGCCGTCGGATCCGAGCGGGCGGCGCTCTGCGGGTACTCGGAAGGCGGGGTGATGTGCGCGCTGTTCGCCGCCACCTACCCCGCCCGAACGACTGCATTGATCACCATCGGCAGCTACGCACGGCAAAAGCCGGGTCCCGGCTATCCCTGGGGGCGCACGCAGGAACAACAAGAAAAATTGCTGGACGCCATCCAAAAGGACTGGGGCGGACCGGTCGGGCTCGATCTGCGCGCCCCAAGTTTCGCCCACGACGACCGCGTGCGCCAGTGGTGGGCACGCTACCTGCGAATGAGTGCGAGCCCGACGACTGCCCTTGCGCTAACGCGCATGAATTACGACATCGACGTGCGCCACATCCTGGGTGCGATTCATGTTCCAACGCTGGTGCTACATTCCGTCGGCGACATGGCAGTCGACGTGCATTGCTCCCGCCATCTGGCCGAATCGATTGAGGGCGCAAAATACGTGGAGTTTCCCGGCCGGGACCATCTTCCCTGGGGAGCCGACGCCGACGCCATCCTCGACGAAATCGAAGAGTTCCTCACCGGTTCGCGCCACGGGCCGGAGCCGGATCGAATTCTCGCTAGCATCCTCTTCACCGACATCGTCGGTTCGACCGATCGGGCGGCAGAGCTCGGTCTGGAAGTCCGAACAGGGCTGCACACTGGTGAATGCGAACTCATCGACGACAACGTCGGAGGAATCGCGGTGCACACAACCTCTCGCATCGCGGCGCTAGCTCGGCCGGGAGAAGTTCTCGTTTCGCACACGGTGAAGGATCTCGTAGCGGGGTCGGGAATCCGTTTCGAATCGCGTGGTACACATACGCTCAAGGGTGTGCCGGGAGAATGGCCGCTGTTCGCGACGATTCCGTAAAGGAGGGAACAGGCCCTGTAACGCAGTCCAGGGGGATTCTATGTCGCTCGCATTATTTGCGGCGCTTGGCGGCTTTCTTCGTCGCCACTTTCGTCTTTGGTGCCTTTTTCCCGTGCGTGGTCGTAGGAGCTTTTTTCCCGGTCTTGCCAGCCGCCTTCTTCGTTGTCGCCTTAGCCTTTGTCGCGTTCGCCTTTGTGAATAGCTCGTTGAGGCGCAGATGGTCGACGGACGTGTCGCCCGCTTTCTGAGCCGCCGCCAGGGCTGCCTCGATAACCGAATCATCCAAAGCGTCTCCCTTCGATAACTCCTGCCACGCCGCGTCAATTTGTTGCTGGAGTTTCGCGGAGCTCTTGCGCCTACCGAAGTAATCCAGCAATTTATTGAATCCGTCGTAGCCGATTTTCAGCGCAACAAATTCGGCAACCATTTCATTCTCCCCGTTGTGTGACCTGTTCAACTGCGTAGCCCTGGGCCGCGCGGCACGTGAAGCAACCGCCAACGATCGGCGGCGGGGGCTTGTAGTAGTCGGGCAGCATCCGACAAGGCTATCATTCCAGTTCGCGAGGAGGTAATCATGGCCGAACTGCGAGAGATATATATGGCGATCGTCTTGGCTGAACATGAAGCCGAACACGCAGCGTTGGAGGTGTCCGACGAAATTCGCCACAAATTTAAGTGGAAGAGGGGGAAATTCATCGGGCATCCCACGCCGGCGGAACTGGACGCCGAAACAAGGATGTGGCTCAGAGTGGACGAGCTGCGCCAGCAACGCCGCGAGTGGGTCGAGCGCCAAATTTGACTCGCAGATCAACCGCCGGGAACTGAACGAAACGCCGGCAGGCGTTGGCTCGCAGCGCCTTGCTTGAGGGCCAACCCAAGGCGAAGCAGCCGTCCAGGGCGGTGCAGTGTTACTACTCTGTACTGGGTATCACGACGCTTTCAACCGCTTTCAGTCGCGCGTACATCTCCGCGAGACGGGGAAGACCGGCGATCGGCTCTCGCAATCCTTGAAGTCGAATCTCCTCGGCGATCGTTTCGTAAATGTCGTCGGCGTAGTGAATTTCGTCGGCAGCGATTTTTGCCGACTTGCTCTTGTGAGCTGCGAGCGCGCGATCAAGTGCGCCGTTGAATTCTTGTACCAGATTGTCGAAGAGTTCCATCGCGCGCGTTACGTTGGTGATACTCGTCGCTCACATTCGTAGGCAGTGGCGAGCCTACACATTCCGACGTTGCCACGCCATCGACCGCCACCAGGCGCGATGCGGATCGCGGGCTCCGGGGTGCTGTACGGACACGTGCGCGCCAACTCTTCCCTTCATCACGGAATGATAGACCTGGATCGGCTGTTTACCTCGGGGCGACGGGCATGTCAAAGCGGCGCAACGCTCGCGGCTGAGCCCGAGGGGAAATGCCTGTGACATAAACCTACTCTGACCAGACCCGCGGCCTGTCTTGCTGGCCGCGATGTTATCTCACGACAGGAGACGGCAATGCTCAAACGACTGCGCAGCGCAAGCTTGATCGCTCTATTCGGAATCGGACTCTCGGGGTTGGCGGCTGGCACTGCAACGGCCGCGTTCTTGCAGCAAACGAATCTTGTCTCCGACCTCCCCGGTCTAGCAGCCCTCACCGACCCCGCCCTGGCGAATCCATGGGGAATGTCGTTCAGCGCTACGAGCCCGTTCTGGATATCGGATCAGGGGACCGGTCTAGCCACGCTCTATCGTATCAACGCGGGGGTCATCACCAAGGTCGGACTTACCGTCTCCATCCCGACGACTGCAGGCGGGCCTCAGGGCCCCACGGGACAGGTCAACAACGGAACCACATCTTTCCTAGTCAACGGCACTGCGGCCAACTTCATCTTTGCCAACCTCAACGGGACCATCTCCGCGTGGAATAACAGCGCAGGCACAACAGCCCAAATCAAGGCCGCCACGCCAGGTGCGGTGTATACCGGCCTGGCGCTTGCGAGCGGCGGCTCGACGCCATTTCTGTTCGCCGCGAACGGCGCGCAGAATCGCATCGAAGTGTTTGACGGCGCGTTCACGGACGTGACTTCCACCACCTTCGCCGGCAAATTCGCAGACCCGACCTTGCCTGCCGGGTTCGTGCCCTTCAACGTGCAGAACCTCGGCGGCGATCTCTACGTCACCTATGCGCCGGCGGGGCGTCCGGCCCAGATTGCGGCTACACCTGGGCAGGGGTTTGTCGATAAATTCGATTCGAGCGGCAACTTGATCCAAAGACTGATCAGCGGAAGCATGCTCGCTGCGCCCTGGGGCATCGCCCTGGCGCCTGCAGGTTTTGGTGAGTTCGCGGGCGACCTGTTGGTCGGCAACTTCAGTTTCGTCGCCAGCGAGATCAACGCGTTCGACCCGATATCCGGAGCCTTGCGCGGCACGATTCCGATCGACGATGGCGCAGGCAACACTCCGGGCGGCCTTTGGGCCCTCGCGTTTGGCAACGGCGTTACCGGGGATCGGAACACGCTCTATTTCAATTCCGGCATCAACGGCGAACGGAATGGTCTGTTTGCCGGCATCGCCGCCGTGCCCGAGCCGGCAACATTCGCGCTGCTTAGTGTCGGGCTCGCCGGCCTTGGCTTCTCACGTCGCAAGCGATAGCCGATTCCACGCTAGCGCAGGCCCCGCTCCGGCGGGGCTTTTTTTTTCTTGGTGCTTGGCTTGTTTCGTCAAAGAAAGCACTCGCACGAAGGCGCGGGTATCATTGGCATCGAAGAAAGCTGATCGGCGAGAACGGGTTCAACGCGGGATCGCCGTCTTCGCTGCTCGCGGGCCAGGGCCCCAATCTTCAAGGCGCGCTCGCGCGGCGCATGCTGTGTCGCGGGCGGCTACTCGACACTCGACATCACTTGCGCCGACATGAACATGGACATCGCCTCGATCCTCCTCATCGCCATCAAGGTCAGCATCGTGATCACGGTGATTGGCATCGGGCTGAACGCAAGCTGGCAGGACGCGATTTCTCTTTTTCGCCAGCCGTGGCTGCTGTTGCGTTCGGTGCTATCGATGAACGTGATCATGCCCCTCGTCGCGGCGGGCCTTGTCGTCGTGTTCGACATGCCAACAATGGTGAAAATCGCGCTGGTCGCGCTGGCGATATCGCCGGTGCCGCCGATCCTGCCGACGAAGGAAATGAAAGCCGGCGGCCAGCGGTCGTACGCGGTCGGCCTGCTGGTCGCCATTGCGTTACTCGCCATCGTTACTGTGCCGATGACCATAACGTGGTTCGCCAATGCCTTCGATCGCACCGCCAACATCGAGCCATTTGCGGTCGCCAAGATCGTGCTGATGAGCGTGCTGGCGCCGCTTGCGGCGGGTATCGCGCTCCGCAGGTGGGTTCCCGCGTTTGCGGAAAGGATCGCGCGACCGGTCGCGCTGCTCGGCGCCGTATTGCTGGTCGCGAGTGCATTGCCGCTGGCTTACGCGTCGTGGCCCGCGATCCAGCGTCTTGTCGGCAATGGCACGGCGTTGATCGTCGCCGTGATGGCCGTGATTGGACTCGTCGTCGGGCACCTGCTAGGCGGCCCCCTCGCCGAGGACCGGACCGTCCTCGCGTTGTCGACCACCTCGCGGCACCCGGCGATTGCGCTTACTGCCGCGGTCGCTGCCGGTGCGGAAGCCAAGCCCGTACTCGCGGCAATCCTGCTGTACCTGATCGTCGCGACGCTCGTCTGCATCCCGTACGTATTCTGGCGCCGGCGCAAATCGACCGCAGCGCGCGCATCAATCGCACCAACGACGAGGGAGAGAGATAAGCATGAGCGACGCGTCGCAGAATAGTTCGCCGAAACGCGGCATCCCTGCCGGCTGGGGCTCAGACGAAGTGTCGGTCGAACTCTCGTCGCGCCGCACCGGCATGTCGTTCCAGCGCACGCGCATGAGCGCCGACCGCACGCTGATGTCCGTTATTCGTACCTCGCTGTCGCTGATCGGTTTCGGCTTCACGATTTTCCAGGTGTTCCAGAAGGCGTACGACGCGCAATTATTGAAAAACGCCGAGGCGCCGCGCCACTTCGGCGAGGCACTCGTATGGCTCGGCATCACGATGCTCGTCGTCGGCATTGGCTATCACCTTGTTTTCATGGTCGGCCTGCGCAAGGAGAGGCAGCAATTGAAAGCCGATGGATTGATTCACGCCGAGAGCCAGTTTCCGGTCTCGCTGACTTTGCTCGTGGCGCTGGTATTGCTGGCCATCGGCTTCATGGCGATCGCCAGCATGACGTTCAACGCTGGGCCGTTCGGCTAGTTTGGGCGGACGTTTATTGGGCAAGCAATTTCTGATTCGCGCCGGGTGGAAGCACGGACTAGTCTACAATCTTGCGCCTACCGTTCTGCATTGAGCGGTCTACGCAAATCGGTGCACCCGACCAACATAGGTACTTCACTGGAGCTGAAATGACGAAATTCAACATGTTAGAAAATCCTTCCCGCCGTACCGCGCTGGGCGTGCTAGCCGCGACCACGCTGGCCGGATGCGCGTCGCAACCGGTTTCCTCGGCTGAGCCAGAACGGCTTGTTGCGGACGCGCAGACGACGCTCAACAATTTCATCCGCGACCCGGACCAGACGTGGATCCAGGACAATCTGAGCCGGGCCCGGGCGCTGTTGATTGCGCCCCAGGTCGTCAGGGCCGGGTTCATCTTTGGCGGTTCGGGCGGGCGAGGAGTTCTCGTGGCCCGCGATGGACGCACTTGGGCAGGACCGGCGTTCTACAATCTGGCGACGGCAAGCGTCGGCTTCCAGGCAGGCATCGACGTGTCGGAAGTCATCATTGTCGTGATGACGGATAAAGGCTTCAATTCCCTGCTGGCGACTACGTTCAAGATCGGCGGCGACGCCAGCATTGCGGCGGGTCCGGTGGGTGCCGGTGCGAGGTCCACGGTCACGGCCGACCTGATCTCGTTCACCCGTGCGAAGGGCGTATACGGAGGCCTCAATCTCGATGGCACGGTCGTGAGTACCAACGTCCCCTGGAATGACGCCTTTTTTGGTGGGAACAATGTGCTTCCGCCGGACATCCTGATCCGCAGGACCGTGTTCAGCCCTAAGGCCGCCGCCTTGCTGTCGGATGTTGCGAAAGCCACGAAATAGGACAGGGTTGCAGACCTGCGAATCACTGCGAAGGTGACGAATGGAAGCTCTGCTTCACGAGATCGCGCACAATGTCGCGCTCGCGATCGAGGCGATTGCGATCGGTATTATTGCCTTTGGCGCACTCGAAGCGGTGATCGGGATCGTACGCGTTGGCCTGCGGTCTGCCACGACGAACGATGATCGACGCGCGGTCTGGTTGACGTTCGCTCGCTGGCTGGTCGCCGGCCTCACATTCCAGCTCGCCGCGGACGTCGTCAACACGTCGTTCGCGCCGACCTGGGATGAGATCGGGCACCTTGCAGCCGTTGCCGCGATCCGCACCTTCCTGAGTTTTTTCCTGGACCGCGAAGTCGAAGACACGCGCGAGCGGCAGCACAGGAAGCGCGAGAATACGGAGTGATTCCGCTTTGTTCATAGTAATATACGCGCCGGGTAACATGAGAGGGGTGGCACGATGGTATTGATTTCTGCGGTGTCGAGACTCGCTCGGGGGTTGGTGCTGCTGCCGCTCCTGTTTGCCTTGTCCGGAGCACTGCACGCACAGGACGCGAAGCCGTTCACCAAGGAGCAGCTCGACCAGATGACGGCGCAGGTTGCGCTGTATCCGGATTCGCTGCTGGCGCAATTGTTCATGGCGACGACCTATCCCGACCAGTTCGCCCTGGCCACCGCCTGGTCGAAGGCACACCCCGACGCGCAGGGCGACGACGCGGTCAAGATGGTCGAGAACGAACCATGGGACCCGTCGGTCGCGTCGCTGGTCGCGTTTCCGCAGGTGCTCATTACCCTCGGTGAAAAACCGGATTGGGTGAGGAACATCGGCGATGCGTTCCTGGCGCAACCCGAGGACGTCATGGACTCGGTGCAACGGCTGCGTGCGCAGGCGCAGAAGGCAGGGAATCTGAAGTCGAACGAGCAGATCAAGGTTTCGACCGAGGCGCCGGAGCCGCGCCCGGCACCGGAAGGACAGACAACGGTGGTGCAGCAATCGGCGCCGCCGCCGCAGGTGATCGTGATCGAGCCGGCGCAACCGTCGGTCGTCTACGTGCCTTCGTACAATCCTGCGGTCGTCTACGGGGCGTGGCCTTACCCGGCGTATCCGCCGTACTACTACCCGCCGCCGGTCGGCTACTTTTGGTCGGGGGTCGTTGCCACCGGCATTGCCTGGGGCGTCGGAATCGGGATCAGCAATGCGTTGTGGGGCGGCTGCAACTGGGGCCGGGGCGACGTGAACATCAACGTCAACCGCTATAACAACATCAATTCGAACCGGCAAATCAACGCCAACGGCAACCGGTCCAACTGGAATCACAATACCGCGAATCGTGGCAACACGGCGTACCGGGGCGGCAACGCGACGCGGCAAAATCTCGATAACAAATACCAGGCGGGAAATCGCGAGCAGTATCGTGGCAAGGATGCCAGCCGCGACGCCAGTCGTGATCGCGCGTCGCAGGCCATGCAGAGCCGTGGCGTGGAAGCAGGCAGCGGTTCCGCGCGCGACCGCGCGCAAAGCGCCAATCGCGATATGGGCCAGCAGCGAGGCCAGGGTTTCGACAACAGCGCCGCGCGGCAGAATGTACAAAACGCGGATCGGAGTGCGGCACACCAGCGTGCGCAATCCGCCAGCCACGACAACGCGCTGCGAGGCGCCAACAGTGGACAGGCGCGCGCGCAGGCCGACCGCGGAGCGGCAAGCCACGCATCGGCACAAGGCTTTGGCGGTGGCGGTGGCGGCGCCCGTGCCAGCGCGGGAGGCGGCGGAGCGCGAGCGAGCGCCGGTGGCGGTAGTCGGCCCTCGGGTGGTGGCGGTGGCGGCGGCCGTAGTGGCGGCGGTAGCCGTGGCGGCGGCGGACGTCGCTGAGTTGGAGCGGATGAACATGACAAAGATCAAGCAAACTCTGAAATTCGCGACGGTGGCGGTTTCGTTCGCGATGGCATCGATGGCCTTCGGTCAGGCCGCGTATCCCACGCCCGACGCCGCCGCGGACGCGTTCGTCGACGCCATCGCGCGCCACGACGGCGACGCGCTCAAGCTCGTCGTGGGGCCCGATTACCGCCAGTACATTCCCGCGGCGAGCGTCGATCCTGTCGACGTGACCAACTTCCTTGAAGCCTGGGCGCGAGCTCACAAGATCGTGCCGGCGGGTGCCGACAAGGCGTTTCTCGGCGCCGGGACCCGCGGCTGGACGATGGCCATTCCGATCGTGAAGACCGCGGCGGGATGGCGCTTCGACACTCGCGCCGCGTCTGAAGAGATGCGCATCCGCCGCATCGGCCGCAACGAGCTGGCGGCGATCCAGGTCGCGCTTGCGTACACCGACGCGCAGAAGGAGTATCAGGCTCGCGACTGGAACGGCGATGGCGTGCGCCAATATGCGACGCGCGCCTTGTCGTCGCCGGGTAAGCGCGACGGGCTGTATTGGGCATCGCTGCCCGGCGAGCTCGAGAGTCCGCTCGGCGCCGAATTCGCCGAGGCCAAGCGCGGCGAGCCGTATCACGGCTACCTGTACAAGATCCTCACGGCACAGGGCAAGGACGCCCCCGGCGGCGTGCGAAACTATGTGAAGAACGGGCACCTGACCGAGGGTTACGCCCTGATCGCATGGCCGGCGAAATACAACGACACCGGAGTAATGACCTTCATGGTCAATCAGGACGGGGTCGTGTACGAAAAAAACCTCGGTCCCGGCACCGACGCCGCGGCTCGCGCGACGACCGTGTTCAATCCCGATTCTGGCTGGAGCAAGGTACCCTTGACCAAGTGACGGCGAGGGATGGGTGACCAGACCATCAGCACTCAATCGACCTTCGCGCCGCTCTCCTTCACAATTTTGCTCCACTTGGCAGTCTGCGCCTTGAGGAAGCCAGCGAAGTACTCGGGTGTGCCGCCGATCGGCTCGCTGCCTTCGGTCGCGAGCCGGTCGATCGCCTCGCGGCTTTGCAGGATCTTGCCAACTTCGGCGTTCACTCGATTGACTACTGCCGCCGGCGTGCCGGCCGGCGCGACCAAGCCCTTCCAGTCGGTCGCCTCGAATCCCGCATAACCCGATTCGGCGATCGTGGGCACGGCAGGCAGCTTGTCGAGCCGTTTCGCGGACGTGACGGCGAGCGCGCGCAGCTTGCCGCCCGCGGTTAGCTGCGGAACGATCGCGCCGGCGGAGGCGAAGAACAGCGCGACCTGTCCGCCCATCAAGTCCGTCAATGCCGGTGAGGCGCCTTTGTAGGGGATGTGCACGAATTCAACACCGGCCTGCCGGGCAAACATCTCTCCGGCGAGATGGCCAACGGTGCCATTGCCGGCGGAGGCCATGGTCAGCGTCCCGGGCTTGGCCTTGGCGGCTGCGACGAGCTCCGCGAGCGTTTTCCACGGCGACTCGTTGACCACGATGAGCACCATCGGCTGCGACGCAACGAGCACGACCGGCGTGAAATCCCGGAGCGGATCGAAGCTCAGTTTGCCGTACAGAGTCGGATTGACGGCGAGGTTCGAGGTTTGTCCCATTGCCAGCGTGTAGCCGTCCGGCGGTGCCTTCGCCGCGGCGTCGAGACCGATGTTGCCGCCTGCGCCCGGCCGGTTGTCCGCGACGACAGCGGTATTCAGCGCGGGACCGAGCTTATCGGCGATCATCCGCGACACGACGTCGGTACCGCCGCCCGGAGGGAAGGGCACGATCAGCCGGATCGGCTTCGAAGGCCAGGCTTGTGCCCATGCGTGCCGCTGCAGCACAGCGGCAAGCCCCAAACCGCATGTGGCAGCGAGAAATTGGCGTCGAAGCATGGAACCTCCAAAAGAGAATCCACCACCAATATACTTCAGGTTATCTGCGCCAAATCGAGGGAAAAGAGAAGTTCGCGGGCGCGCTGTAATGAAGGGTACCGTCCCAACGACTCAAGTGCGTCCTACGACGGGACAGCTGGTTTCGGCTGAGATCGGTTCCCGGCGCTTTGCATGAACATCATGGAGATACGAATGAACGCAATCTTGAACCGAAGCCTGGCCGCGGGACTGACGCTGCTGGCCATGGCTTGCAGCACGACGACGGTGGGCGCGCTCCCGGAGCCCGCGGTAGATGCGGCAAAGGCTGCCACGTCAAGCCAGGCAACGGCAGTCTTTGCCGGTGGTTGCTTCTGGGGGGTCGAGGCGGTGTTCAAGCACGTCAAGGGCGTCAGCTCGTCGACCTCGGGATATTCCGGTGGCGCGGCATCGACCGCAAAGTATCCGCTCGTCGGCAGTGGAATGACCGGCCATGCAGAAGCCGTCGAGGTCAAGTACGACCCGTCGCAGGTAACCTACGGACAGTTGCTGCGGGTCTTTTTCGCGGTCGCCCATGATCCGACTCAGCTCAATCGCCAGGGGCCGGATTGGGGTTCGCAATATCGCTCTGCGATCTTCTTCACATCGCCTGAGCAGGAACGTGTGGCCAAGGCCTATATCGCCCAGCTGGACGCGGCCAAGACCTTTCCCAAGCCGATCGTGACCGAGGTAACTCCGCTCAAGGCTTTCTATGCCGCCGAGGACTATCACCAGAACTATCTGGCGTTGCACCCCAACGAGCCGTACATCGTCATCAACGACCAGCCCAAGCTGGCGGCGTTGAAGTCCGACCTGCCCGAGCTTTACGTCAAGAAGTAGTCGGTCCTTCGGGCGGCGCGGCAGGTCTCGGTTGCCGCCCGAGGGCATATCCTGCCCGGGCGGGCGTCGTTTCGCAGCATCGACACGGTGACCGCGCAGGCAGGTGCAGGTGGCATGCGGATTGCTAAGTGGTAGGTAGATTCCAGCCAATCCCGTACGGAGGCTCCAATGACCGCCACCCCCATGCTTATCGCCGTCGCTTTTGCGACCTTTGTCCTGTTCAACGTTGCCATGGTGTACCGCGCGCACTTGCGCCATCGCCGTGTTCGCACGGCGCTCGAATCGCCGCGTCGGATGGGAACCACCGATCGTACGGTGCAGGTGGAACGGGCGGTCGAGGTCTTCGCGGACACCGACGCCAAGTTGCGCAAGCGCGCACCGCACCTGTCGACCGAGGAGCGCCACGAAATGGCGCGCGCGCTGATGCGGGCCAAGGGTATCCTGCTGCCGACCCAGAAATCCAAGCGGTAGTACGATCAGGCCGCCGGCGCGGCGTTCAGGATACGCTGCACGCGCTGACCGTGAAGTACTGCGCTTCGCCCGGGCGGCTGTGCTCGGCGTAGTCCCACCATTTTTGTCCGATCGCAAAGCCCGACGCGCACAGGAGGGACACGATCTCTTCCGGCGCGAGCGTACGCTGCGACGATTGCAATATTTCCAAAAACGCGCGTCAGCGCACGTCAGATAACACCACCGATAATGTTGATGCTCATCGCAAGAATGGCGATGTTGAAGACGAACGCGAGCACTCCGTGCACGAGCGTGAGGCGCCGCATGTGTCGCGCCATGACGCACACGTCGGACACCTGCGATGTCATGCCGACGACGAATGAGTAGTACGCAAAGTCCAGGTAGTCAGGCTCTTTGTCTCCCGGAAACTTGAGGCCGCCACGATGCGTCTTGCTCTCTTTTTCCAGCGAGTAGTACCACCGTGCGTAGTGAAATGCGAACAACGTCTGGATGAGCAGCCACGACAACAGGAGGGCGGCAATCGACAATGTCAGGTGGCCGGCGCGTGGCCAGAACGACAGGTTCTTGAACTCGCCCACCAGGAAGCCGATGGCAACGAAACTCGCGCAGGCGGCGGTGACAACGAGCAGGAAGATGACGTAACCGCTCTGGTCGTGGGTCTGCGCACGCACGCGCGTCATCGTGGCATCGGTGCACGCCACCGTGGTCCACGCCAGGACCAGATACGCCAGTGCTCCGAGATTCCATCCGATGAGCAGGCGGGTGCGCGTGCCGACCCAGGGTTCGAGCACGAAGAACCCGACGATGGCGACGATGAGCACGATCGCCAGCCGTCGCGAGGCGCTGAGGCGAACAATCCACGGCAGTGGCGGTCTGGATGTCGACACGTTGGTTTCGGCGAAAGTTGACGCAACCGCGCGCAACCGCGTGCAATCACGCGCACTGGCGTTCGGCGCTGCATCGGGTCGAAGCTTAGCCGATTTTCCGGCGCGCGTGTCCGCGTCAATCGGAGTGCGAGCGAGGGATGGGAACGACCTGCAAGCGGGGAAGCTTTTTGACCAGCAGGCGATAGATGTCGAGATCGAATTCACCGCGCGGTGGATTCTCGATCAGCGCTCCCAGCGTCGCATCATCGCTGGCAGTACCCAGCCAGCACCAGTCGCGCAATACGTGTACGTCGGTACGTTCGTTCATGATGTCGGTCTCGCGCACCGCGACCATCCCTGCGTAAGGCCATGGCTGAAGCTCGTACGCCGACAACGCATCGCGAAGGCGCGCCGCGTGCGCTTCCTGTGTTTCGGCACCGACGCACGCACCGTTGCAGCGCTGCACCTGTCGCGCGAAGCACGGACCGATGCGGCGTTCGAGCCCCAACGTGCTCCAGCAGAGCCTCGCATCGGCCGCGATGTCGCGCAGCTTGGCGCGCGCTTTCGAGCGCGATGGGAAGGGGCCGAACAGACCAGCGAGTGCGCCGGGATCGATTGCGGCGGAATTTACGTACTCCGGCGGTGACGGTTCGGCCGCCAAGGCAATCGCAACCATGTCGCGGCGCCGGCGCAGGCGGTGGTTGTACGCCGGCAACAGGGTCTTGATCAGCTGCGATTCTCTCAGCAGCGCGCCCAGCTCACCCGCGGTCTGTTCGAACTCGATGCGTGCAATCTCGGCCGAAAGGCGCAAGTCGTTCTCACTGCGGTAGTCCGATGAGAAGTGCGCCGCGATGCGCTCGCGCAGATTGATGCTCTTGCCGATGTAGAGCGGCAATGGATTCTGACCGTAGAAGCGATAGACACCTGGCCCTTCGGGCAGGCTATTGAGCATATCGGCCGGCAAGTGTGGGGGCAGGCTGGGCGTCTTCAGCATGCGCGCGATCGCTGCCTCGATATCGGCCTTCGGCTTGTCGCGATACAGCGCCTGCACGAATTGCCAGAGAACGCGGGCGTCGCCGAGCGCCCGATGGCGATCCTCAACGTGCAGATTGTGGCGCTCGATGATCGAGTCGAGGTTGTGGCGATGCATCTCGGGATAGAGCCGGCGGGAGAGCTTGACCGTGCACAGTACCTTGGCCGTGAACGGACGGCGAAGGCGTCCGAACTCGTGCTTCAGAAAACCGTAGTCGAAACGCGCGTTGTGCGCGACGAATACGGAGTCCGCGATACGCTCCTCGACCTCGTCGGCGATCTGGGCGAAAGTGGGCGCGTTTGCGACCATGGCGTTGGTGATGCCGGTGAGCGCCTGGATGGCCGGTGGAATGCTGCATTCGGGATTGACCAGGCAGCTCCACTCGCTGACGCGGGATGCACTGTCGACGCGGACGATGCCGACCTCGGTGATCCGATCGCCGGATGCGGTGACGCCGGTCGTCTCCAGGTCGACAAAGGCGATGGATGGGGCAAACATGGGTGGCTTGACGTAAGAACGATCGTTCGGTAGTGTAGCGCGAATGTCGAACGATCGTTCCTATCTTGCTTCGCTCCAGGACTACTATGCCCGGCACCGGGCGTTGCCGTCGTACGCCTCGATCGGCGGGTTGCTCGGACTGCGTTCCAAATCTTCGGTCGCGGCGCTGGTGGCGCGCCTGAAGCTGGCAGGATTCGTCGAGTCCACGCCCGACCGCAGGCTCGCGCCGACGCGCCGCTTTTTCGAGCGCCCGCTGGCAGACGCTGCCGTACACGCCGGGTTGCCCAGCCCCATCGACGATGCGCCCGCCGATGCGCTGACCATCGACGACTACCTGATCGAGCGCCCATCGCAAACTGTCCTGGTGCGCGTAAAAGGCGACTCGATGATCGACGCCGGAATCTTCGACGGCGACCTTGCGGTGGTCGAGAAGCGCAGCGCCGCCCGCCGCGGCGACATCGTCATCGCGATCGTCGACAGTCAGTTTACGCTGAAGCGGCTCGACCTCGAGCGCGGCCAGTTCATCCTGCGCCCGGAGAACAAGGCCTACCCGGTTATCCGTCCCGAAGGCACGCTTGAAATATTCGGGGTCATGGTCGGGCTGGTGCGGAAGACCGCCTGATCGCGCACGGCTGTTGTCTCGCCTGTCTGCGCGCGCCATGCTGCGCGACAAGAACGTGCCGCCCCGATGAGCCACATCGACCTCCGCAACGATTCAGCGGCGCGCCGGGCGCGCAAGCTCGCGATCGCATTGACGGTCGAGTTCGCGCAGGCCGACGGCACGCTGCCGACGCGCGAGGGGCCCGTTGCGTA
This sequence comes from uncultured beta proteobacterium, assembly GCA_963726915.1. GTDB lineage: Bacteria > Pseudomonadota > Gammaproteobacteria > Burkholderiales > Casimicrobiaceae > PALSA-1003. The sequence goes on along the minus strand of CAVSEA010000009.1, from coordinate 955,825 downwards.
CGCACAGGGTGACGCCATCCTCACCGGAGCAGAAGGCGAACGCTGGCCGTTGCCGCGTCGACGCTTCGACGAAACCTACGAACCGATTGCGCCGTTGCGCCCCGGCAAGCCGGGCGCATATCGCAAGCGTCCACTGATGGTCTGGGCGAAACCGATGCGCGAACCGTTTACGGTCGAGCTCGGTGAAAGCCGAGGGACGTTGCAGGGCAATGCCGGAGACTGGTTGCTGCAGTTCGCGCCGGGCGACCAGACCGTGGTGAGCGCGTCGGTGTTTGCGAGGACCTACGAACTGCTCGACTGAATCACCGCGCCACTCACGGCGCCCGAAGCTGGAGCCACGCGCTCGACTTCAACCAGCGTATCGTAGAAAGTCGCTGCGCGGCCCATGTCCGTGAGTGCCTGCCCGGTGAGCGCGTTGGCGTTGTTGCCGTCGGGCGAGAGTTTGCGCCACCAGATCGACAGGGCGACGACGACGCCTGATCGCGGTCGGTCGTTCACGCGCGCAGTCAGCACCAGTGCGCCACGGGCGTTGAACGCCCGCACCTGATCGCCAGTCGTGATCCCGCGCGCGTGCGCGTCGTCCGGATGCATGTCGAGCCAGGGCGTTTTCTCGGTGTCTAGGAACAGCGGCAGGTTGGCGAAAGTCGAATTGAGCGCGTTGCGCGCCGGCGGCGAGAGCAGCGCCAGCGGATAGCGTCGCGCGAGCTCGGGATTGCTGGCGACGGATTCGCGTGGCGGCGTGAATGTCGGGAGTGGGTCGAGACCCTGTCGCGCCAGCGACGCGGAATAGAATTCGCATTTCCCGGAGGGAGTCGGGAATCCTCCATGCGCGAAGGGGGCGAAGGGCGAGGGCACGTTGAGGCGTTGCCAGCCCTTGGTTTTCAGCGTTTCCCAGTCGAGATTCTGGCCTCGTTCGTCGTCGGTGCGAAAGGCATTGCGGGCGATGGCTTCGTCGGTCTCCGCAAAGCACGGCTCGGTGTAACCCATGTGCGCAGCGAGCAGGCGAAAGACTTCGGTGTTGGGCTTGGCCTCGCCCACGGGTGCGATCGCGCGGTTGTTCGCCACCACGTACAGGTGGCCGTACGAGGAGTGCACGTCGATGTGCTCGAGCTGCGTGGTCGCGGGCAATACGATGTCCGCGAAATCCGCGGTGTCGGTCAGGAAGACGTCGTGGACGACACAAAACAGGTCCTCGCGGGCAAATCCGCGCGCGACCTTCGCGGATTCGGGCGCAACGGCGACCGGATTCGAGTTGTACACGTAGATCGCACGCACCGGCGGGTCATCGACATCGAGCAACGCATCGCCAATGGTCGACATGTTGATCGTGCGCGGACTGTTCCAGGATAGCTCCGGCCGCTCGAGCGCCTTGAAGTTCACCGGATAGGTGCCGCTCGATGACAGCAATGCGCCGCCGGCCGGATCGCGCCAGGCGCCGACCAGCGCCGGCAGGCACGCTGCCGTACGCATGGCCATGCCACCGCCGGCGTGTCGCTGCATGCCGTAGTTCAGTCGGATCGCGGCGGGCCGAATCGTACCGTAGTCGCGGGCCAGGCCCACGATCGCGTCCTCGGGCAGCCCGGTGATAGCCGCGACGCGCGACGGGGGATACTCCTTGACGCGCGAGCGCAACTGGTCGAAGCCGAGCGTGTAATGCTCGATGTAGTCGTGATCGAGCAGGTCTTCCTCGATCAGCACGTGCATCATGCCGAGCGCCAGCGCCGCATCGGTACCCGGGAGCAAGGCCACGTGCACATGACACTTTTCGGCGGTTTGGCTGCGGTACGGATCGATAGCCACCAGCTTTGCGCCGCGTCGCTTGGCTTCCTGCACCCGACTCCACAAATGCAGGTTGGAGACGATCGGATTGGAACCCCAGATCAGGATCAGACGCGCGTTCTCGAATTGCTCGAGATCGGTGCCGATGGCGGCTCCGATCGTTGCGATGTACCCCGCCTTTCCGGCGGATGAGCAGATCGTGCGATCGAGCAGCGATGCGCCGAGCTTGTTGAAAAAGCGCCGATCCATGGAACCGTACTGCAACAGGCCCATGGTGCCGGCGTAGCTGTAGGGAAGGATGGCCTGCGGACCGTCGGCCGATGTGGCGATGTCGGAAAAGCGAGTTGCGATGGTGGCGAGCGCCTCATCCCATTCGATGCGCTCGAACTTTCCTTCGCCCTTGCGCCCGACCCGCCGCAACGGATGCAACACGCGCTGGTCCGAATAGGTCCGGTCGAGATAGCGCGCGACCTTGGTGCACAGCGTGCCGCGGGTCGTCGGGTGCAGCGGATCGCCGGCAATCGCCACCGCACGTCCGGCCTCGACCGTAACGTGCATGGCGCAGGTGTCTGGACAATCGTGCGGGCACGCAGCGCGCACGATCGTGCGCGTCGAAGGTGGGAGGTCAGGGCGGTCGAGGGGCATCGTTATGAAGGCCGACCCTCATTGTATTCCCAGGAACGACGGCTTTGCGGTATCGTGGGTTGTCGATCATGCCGCTTTCAAGCTCATGACTGCAATCGTGCCGAGCATTGCCCTGCCCGATGGCGTGCGGATGCCTGCGCTTGGTCTGGGTACGTGGCGCATGGGTGAGCGACGAGCGGAACGAGCACGCGAAGTTGCCGCCTTGCAGTTGGGCCTGTCGCTCGGGTTGACGCTCATCGACACCGCGGAAATGTACGGCGATGGCGCGGCCGAAGAGGTCGTTGCCGAGGCCGCCGGCGCCGAACGCGGGCGGACTTTCCTGGTCAGCAAGGTCTACCCGCACAACGCGGGTCGGCGTGCGGCGATCGCGGCCTGCGCGCGCAGCCTGAAACGATTGCGTACCGACCATCTCGACGTCTATCTGTTGCACTGGCGTGGCGACGTGCCACTCGCACAAACCGTTGCAGCGTTCGAGGAATTGCGTGCCGAGGGCAGGATCCGTGCGTGGGGCGTCTCCAACTTCGACGCCTCGGACATGGAAGAACTGTTGGCGCTTCCGGGAGGAGAGCACTGCGCAGTCAACCAGGTGCTGTATCACCTTGGGTGTCGAGGCATCGAGCATGACCTGTTGCCGCGATGCCGGGCAGAAGGCATCGCGGTCATGGCGTACTCGCCCGTGGCACAAGGTCGCCTGCCGCGCCACAAGGAGCTGAATGCGCTTGCGGCGCGTCTCGGTACGTCGGCGGCGACGCTTGCGATCGCGTGGCTGCTCGCGCAAGCCGGCGTGGTTACCATCCCCAAGGCCGCGGATCCCGCCCACGTGAGGGAGATCCGCGCGACTACGGACTTCCCGCTGACCGAGGCGACGCGCGCGGAACTCGAGCGCATCTTTCCCGCGCCGACCGGGCCCAGTCCCCTGGCAATGCTGTAGCAATACGGGAGCTTGCCGCGCCACGGCAACCCGCGGCGAGGCATCGCCCGACGGACGTCGCAGCGCATCATGGCTGGATACTACAGCCGGGCGTTCCAGAATTAAAAATCAATGACTTGAGGGGCCTTTCGCCGTCCGCCGCGCCATGGCATGGATGTTGCGTCGGTACTGCCCGAAGCAGTCGTTAGCTTCCAACTGACAACGCAACCGAAGGAATCGTCATGGACTATACCCACTATGACTACCTCGAGCTCCCGCCGGGCGCATCGCAGGCGCGAGTCGAGGCTGCTTATCAGACGCTGCGTCAACGCATGAACGGTGATTCAGATCCGACCCTGCTCAGCAAGGTACAGCAAGCGTACATCGTCCTGTCGGATGTCGCATTGCGCGACGCCTATGACGATCACCTGCAGCGCATTGCCGACGAAGCCGATCTGGAATTGAAGGTCGTGCTCGACCAGAATGCAACTCGCTTGCCACGACGCGTGCAAGAAGTTCCGGCGCCACTGATTGCCGTCCTGAGCGCCTGGGCAGCATGAATATTTCGCGCGATCCCAACATCGCCGGCAGCATCGGTTATCGATGCGAGCCGTTTCATCGCGCGCCTTCGCGGGCACGCCTGCGTCCGCACTCCGCGCGCGTCGCCAGCGCCAGGCGGCGGTCGCCGCCGGTGCGCAAGCCGCTGTGTCGAGCGCGACTGGTGCCGCTGGTGACGTCGCGCCGCGCGCCGCCGGCGATCCGTCTCGGCTGAACAAGACATCTTTGGCCCGATGCGCACGCCTCATTCATTCGCATCGGCCAACAGGATGACGCGCGAACCCTGTGCGTCATGGCAGGATTCGAGTCGTTACCAAAGCTTGTTTGCGTCGTATTGATCACGCCGGCAACGGCCGATTGAATCGGGGGAACGGAAGCCGTGGAGAAATGCGTCAACTGCCAATACTATGACCGGCGCAACGCGCGACCGAACGAAGGACGGACGCCTGTCATGTGGGGTCAGTGCCGGCGGCATTCGCCGCACCTGAGCCCGGCAGGTGCGCAAAAGACGTATCTGGTCGAAGGCGTCTGGCCGCTGGTTCGCGACGACGACTGGTGCGGCGAATGGCAGGCACCTGCGCGTTCAACGGTGACGCGCGTTCGCTTTGCTTCGCGCGTAGTCGACGCCGGCACCACGCCGGACGCGGCAACGGCGTCCGCGTCCAGCGAAATGGCGGTGGCTGTCGCCGGGGACTGACTACACGCCGGCGACGGCGACGATGTTCATCTCAGCCGCGCCCGCCCGCGCGGCACGCGCGGCGAGGTACTCGGCCGAGTCGTAGAACGCCTTCGCGCGTTCGAGCGTAGGAAATTCCAGGACCACGATGCGATTGGGACGCCACGTCCCTTCGAGCGGCGCGTGCTCGCCACCGCGGACGAGGTAGCGCCCGCCATGGCGGACGACCGCAGTCTCAGCCAGCTTCTTGTACGGCTCGTATCGGACCGGGTCGGTCACCTTGCAATCGACCAGAATGTAAGCTGCCATCTTTTTGCCTCCACGGTTAATCTTGGGCGCGCACCTGCGCCACGCGCCGAGCAGTGTGCCGGGCTGACTTGATGACCGCAAGCGCGTCGTCGGCAGCGACGGTGCACATTGACGATCGGCTACCATGACGGTCGTGACACCAGCGATCCTCGATGCCCTTGCCGACGGCGTTACGGCGATCACGCCGAACCGCAGGCTGGCGCGCCAGCTGGCGCGCGATTTCGATCGCATGCAGCAAGCACTCGGGAAGCGAAGCTGGCCCACGCCGTCCGTCCTGTCGTATGCGACATGGCTGGAGTCGCTATGGGAACTGCGCAGCGACCGGGGGAGCGAGGGCAACATCGCAACGCTGCTCACGCCCGCGCAGAGTTCGCAGCTGTGGCGCAGCTTGGTCGACAAGGGCCAGACGGAACTGCTCGACCCGGCAGGCGCCGCCCGGCTGAGCGCCGAGGCGTGGGCGCTGGTGCACGCGTGGGGTGCCGGCGGCGAAAGCTGGCGCGCATGGCGACGCGACGACGACAACGCGGACGATCCGGCGACCTTCGCATCCTGGGCAGAGTCCTACGCGCGGGAGTTGCAGGGGGCAGGCGCGATCGACGCCGCGCGGCTGCCCGACCTGCTGACGCTCGATGCGCAGCGCGTCGACTCGCGAAACCTGCGCGTGGCGCTTTTCGGTTTTGTCGAGTACACGCCGCAGCAACATCGACTGCACGCTGCATTGGGTGCTTCCGGCGCCGACATCCGCTCGTTCGACCCAATGCCAGAGCGAGCTTCGGCAGCGAGTCGTACCGCTGCAGCGAACTTGCGAGACGAACTCGTCGCCGCGTTGACCTGGGCGCGCGAACTGTCGCTCAAACAACCCGAGCTGCGCATTGGCATCGTCGTCGAGGATCTGGCGCAACGCCGCGATGAATTGGTGCTGCTGGCGGACGAATTGCTTTGCCCACAATTCGCAGTCACCGCGCGGGCGTCGAGAGGCCGACCCTACGAGTTGTCGCTGGGTACCGCGCTCGGCGAAGTGCCCTTGGTCATGGCGGCAGTGGGCCTGATTTCGTTGCGCGAAGCGACGCTGCCGGCGGGCGAAGCCGCCGCCTTGCTGCGTTCCCCCTATTTGCCGGGGGCGGACGGCGCCTGGATGCGGCGAGCAACGATCGAGCGCGACTGGCTCGACCTCGGTCAACGCGAAGTGACACTCGATGACGTCGTCGCTGCGGTCACGCGTCGAGCGCCGGAGCTCGCCGCGCGGTGGCAGGCTGCGCGTGGCGGGTCGCCATCCCAGGCTTCGGCCACGCCCAGAGAGTGGGCGGATACGTGGCGGGGCTGGCTGGCGGCTTGTGGTTGGCCAGGAGGGTCGACGCTCGACAGCGCCGAGCATCAGGCGCGTGTGAAATGGGATGCGCTGCTCGCCGAATTCGCGCGCCTTGGGGCGGTCACGCCGCGGCTCAGGCGTGGCGACGCGCTGCGCAGCCTGCGCGCCATGGCGCAGGAGCGCGTGTTCCAGCCCGAAGGAACCGACGCACCCATCCAGCTGCTGGGCGTCCTGGAAGGCTCGGGGCTGGAGTTCGATGCGCTTTGGGTCGCCGGCCTTTCCGCCGACCGATGGCCTGCGGCGCCAGCGCCGAATCCGCTGCTGCCGCTTGCCTGGCAGCGCGAGCGCAAAGTGCCGCGTTCCAGCGCGGAGAGCGAGTTGGCCCACGCCCGCGCATTGACCTCGCGCTTTGCGACCGCAGCACCGGAGGTCGTTTTCAGCTACGCGGAAAAGCGGGACGATGTGCCGATGGCGCCGTCGTCGCTGCTGCTCGCGTACCCGGAGCGCGTGGCGCCGGTTCACGCTGCGCGCACCTGGATGCAGGCGATTGCCGAAAGCGCGCGGCTCGAAGCCATCGCAGACGATCGTGCGCCGGCGCTGGCCGCGGGAACGGTCGTGCCCGGCGGGTCCAGCATCGTCGCCGCGCAAAGCGATTGCCCATTCCAGGCCGTCGCGCGTCACCGCCTGTGCACCGAACCTTGGCCGGAGGCATCGGCAGGGCTGTCCCGCAAGGAACGCGGCATCCTGCTTCACGCCACCATGGCGGCGTTCTGGAATTCGGTGCGCGATCATGCAACGCTCGTATCGCTCGATGCGGCGGAATTGCGCGCGCGCATCGCGGCTTCCGTCGAACGCGGTCTCGCGGGGCTCGCTGCCACGCGTTGGCGCATGCTGCCGGCAATCATTCATGCCGCCGAGTCGCGCCGCATCGCGGCCTTGCTCGATGCCTGGCTGCCCTTGGAGCTGACCCGTCCGGAGTTTGCCGTGGTCGGCACCGAAGTCAAGACGACGCTCGAACTGGAGCGCCTGACTTTCCGGCTGCGTATCGATCGGGTCGACGCGCTGGCAGGGGGCGGCGCGGCCATCATCGACTACAAGTCAGGCAAGAGCGATTCCCCATCGCAATGGTTCGACGAGCGTCCGCGCACCTCGCAGCTCGGGCTCTATGCGCTGGCGCAGCACGCCGCGCATCCCGACACGCCTGTGCGCGCGGTCGCCCTGGCGCGACTCAGGCCCGACGCGATTGCGGCAATCGGTCTTGCCGCCGACGATGGCGTCTGGCCGGAACTGACGGCGCTGCCCGCGCTCGATCGTTTTCGCGACTGGCCCGCGGTCGAATCGTGGTGGCGCACTCAGCTTGGCGCGCTGGCACGGGAGATCGGGACCGGTTGGGCGGCGGTTGCGCCGCGCAAATACCCGTCGCCATGCCGTCAATGCGAGTTGCAGTCGTTGTGCCGAATCGATTCGGTCCAGCTTGTCGACGACGAGGAGCCCGTCGATGACTGAGCCGGTCGAGCAGGACGGCGACGCGCGACGCGCGGCGCTCGATGTCGCGCGCTCGTTCATCGTGCAGGCGCCGGCAGGCTCGGGCAAGACCGGCTTGCTGATCCAGCGCTTTCTGGCCTTGCTCGCTACAGTGGACCAGCCCGAAGCGATCGTCGCAATGACGTTCACGAAAAAGGCCGCAGGAGAAATTCTCGAGCGAACGATCGGCGCGCTGCGAGCCGCGAGCAACACGGCGGAACCGGTGGAAGCGCACGACGCGCTGACGTGGCGCCTTGCACGCAGCGTGCTCGAGCGCGACGCGGCGCTCGAGTGGCAACTGCTGGATCACCCTGCGCGATTACGCATTCTCACCATCGACGCGCTGTGCAATGCGATCGCGCGCCAGGCGCCGCTGGCCGTGAAGCTGGGTGCATTGCCGGGATTCGTGGAAAATGCGGCGCCCCTCTACGCCGAGGCGGCACAGGAGCAACTCGATTCGGCCACGATGGCAAGCGCCTCATGGCGGACACTGCTCGACTATCTGGACAACGACGCGGACCGGGTCGTCAAACTGCTCGCGGACATGCTCGGGAAGCGCGATCAGTGGCTTCGGCATCTGGTCGACCGCGACGCGAAGGCGCTGCGTGCCTGGCTGGAGCGAGCCCTCGCGACCGAAATCGAAAGCGAATTGAAGGCGCTCGAGGCATTGTTCCCACGCTCTCTCGTCGCGGAGCTGCATGGCCTCCTGCGGCATGCCGCCGCACAGCTCGCGGCACTGAACCCTGCACATCCATTGCGCACGCTTGCCGCATTGCCATCTCTTCCGCCGTCGACCGTGGCCGCTCTTGGACACTGGCAAGCGCTTGCCGATTGGCTGCTCAATAAAGAGGGTGAATTTCGCCGACAGCTGACTGTGACCAAAGGCTTCCCGGCGAAGGGCAAGGCGTCCGATCCGGATTCCGCCGGACGTTTCGCGCGCAAGCAGTCGATGCTGTCGGTGCTGCGCGAATTGGAAGCGGTGCCTGGCTTGTCTACCGCGCTGCATCGGACGCGATTACTTCCGCCCGCGAACTATGACGACGCAAGTTGGGCGTTTGTCGAAGCGCTGCTGCAGGTCTTGCCGGTGGTCGCGGCGCAGTTGCGGGTGGTGTTCTCCCGCTACGGTGCGATCGATTTCGTGGAAACGACGCTCATGGCGCTGCGTGCGCTGGGTACCGACGAGCCGAGCGACTTGCTGCTGGCGATGGACATGCGCATCGCGCATCTGCTCGTCGACGAGTTCCAGGACACCTCGTTCGCGCAGTGCGACCTCGTGCGGCGGCTGACCGCGGGATGGGCAGACGGCGACGGACGCACGCTGTTCGTGGTTGGCGATCCAATGCAGTCGATTTACGGCTTCCGCGAAGCGGGTGTGGAACTGTTCATCATGGCGCAGCAGGAACGCCGCCTCGGCTCGGTGGCGCTCGAAGCGCTGACGCTGTCGCGCAATTTCCGCTCGCGGCCGCAACTGGTCGAATGGGTCAATCGGGTGTTTCCCCAGGTCTTGCCGGCGCTGGACGATGCGGCGCGCGGCGCCGTCGCGTTCAAGGCGGCGGTTCCGGCGCGAATGAGCGGAACGCTTGCGGCAGTGACACTGGATCTACTGTCGGATGCCGGCAGCGAAGCCGGCGCCGTGGTTGCGCATGTCGAGTCGGCGCTGCGGGACAGCATGCGATCGGTTGCTGTGCTCGTGCGCAAAAGAACGGATCTCGAGGACATTCTGCCGGCACTTCGGGCATCCCAAATCGCGTTCACGGCAGTTGGACTCGATCGCCTGACCGAGCAGCCCGCACTGTCCGACCTCAAGGCGCTGACGCATGCGTTGCTGCAGCCGGCCGACCACTTGGCGTGGCTGTCGACGCTGCGTGCGCCGTGGTGCGGGCTGACGCTACCCGATCTGTTCGCCCTGACCGCGAGCGGCGACACGCTGACCGAGCGGATCACCAGCAGCGAAGCGATCGACGCGGTCGAAGGCATCAGCGTCGACGGCCGATTGCGACTGCGCCGCTTCATGGCGGCGATCCTGCCCGCGATGGAGCGGCGCGGTCGCGTGCCGCTTCCGGGCCTGATTCGCGACACATGGGCGGCGCTCGGGGGTCCAGCATGCATGGCGGGCACGGTCGATCTGGCCGCTTCCGACAAGTATTTCGCGCTGCTCGCCGCCCACGCCAAGGGCGGCGATGTTCCCGACTGGCGCGCATTCTCCGAAGCGCTGGCTGCGCATTACGTCGAACCCGATGCAGGACAGGACGCGCGCGTCCAGATCATGACGCTGCACCGCGCCAAGGGCCTCGAATTCGACGTCGTCGTCCTGCCCGGCCTCGCGCGGCGCGCCCGTGGCATCGAGGAGCAGCTGCTGCAGTGGCGCGAACGCGACTGGGGCCTGCTGCTGGCGCCGCTCAAGGCGCGGACGCCTGGCGCCGGCGACAGCGCGGTCTACGCCTATCTGCGTGCGCTGGCGATTGACGCCAGCGCGGCTGAACTGGGCCGCCTGCTCTACGTCGGCTGCACCCGGGCGAGGGAACGGCTGCATCTCACCGCAGAGGTCGGGATCGACGACAAACCGAAGGTGGGTCGACGCTGGCAGCCACCGGCCAAAGGCACGTCCCTCGCCGCGCTGTGGTCCGCGCTTGGCGGCGAGGTCGCGGTTCCGGCACCCACGACACTCCCATCTGCGGCTCCAACGCCGTCATCGACGACGGGCATCAGGCTGCAGCGCCTGGCGCTTGCGTGGCGTCTGCCGTCACCGCCGCCTGCGGTGGGAACGGCGCTCGCACGCGGAAGCCGTGGAAGGCATAAGCGAGCGCGAGGACATCGCCTTCGATTGGGCCCGCGAAGGTGCGCGGCAGGCAGGCATCTGTGCGCACCGTGCGTTGCGAATGATCGCCGAAGAGGGGATCGACCACTGGAGTGCTACGCGCGTTGCCGACTTGCAACCGCGAGTGGAACGACATTTCCTCGCGCTCGGATTCACCGCGGCGGAGGCGCAATCCTCGGCTGCACTGGTCATCGAAGGCATCGCGAATACGCTCGCCGATCCCAAGGGGCGCTGGTTGTTCGACCCGCAGCACGTCGAGGCGAAGAGCGAATACGCGCTGACCGGCGAACGCGATGGCGGGCTGGCGCGCGTCGTGCTCGACCGCACCTTTGTCGACATCGACGGCACACGCTGGATCGTCGACTTCAAGCTATCGCGGCACGAAGGCGGCGATCGCGACCAATTTCTGGATCGGGAGCAGGCGCGTTATTGCCAGCAGCTCGAGACCTACGCGCAGGTGATGCGCGGCATCGACCGGCGACCGCTACGCGTGGGGCTGTATTTTCCGCTCCTGCGCGGCTGGCGCGAATGGGGCGAACCCGCCGCGGGCTGGGGCGATTGACCGGCACCGGCACGGCACTGGACCCGAACCCCCACGTCAAGCTAAAATTCAAGTTTTTCAATACCTTCCGTGCACGGGCTTGGATGACTTCGGTGCGTGGAGGGACTCATCGGCTCGGACCATCGCGTGCAAGTCTTCAAAGGGTTTCCGGGCACTGCTCACCGCCACGTTGCATTGACCATCGGCAACTTCGACGGCGTCCATCGCGGGCATCAGGCGATGCTCGCGCGCCTGACCGAGGCGGGCGAAGACCTGGATCTGCCCTCGGCGGTACTCACCTTCGATCCGCACCCGCGTGAGTTCTTTGCACGCGACAGCGCGCCGCCCCGACTCTCGTCGATCCGGGGAAAGCTCGAGGAGTTTCGTGCGGCGGGTGTGCGCCAGGTCTACGTAGCGCGCTTTGACGCGCAATTGGCCGCGATGACCGCCGACGACTTCATCGAACGCGTGCTCGTCGGTCGGCTCGGGGTGCGCTGGGTGCTGGTAGGCGAGGACTTTCGCTTCGGACGCGGCCGCACCGGTGATCTGGCGGTGCTGCGCATGGCAGCACGAAGTTTCAGCGTCGAAGCGATGCGCACGGTCGCCGTCGATGGCGAACGAGCGTCGAGTACCGCCGTCAGGCAGGCCCTCGCCGCGGGAGACCTTGCGCATGCGGCGAGCCTGCTCGGACGCCCTTACGCGATGGCGGGCAGGGTGGCGCACGGCGACAAACTTGGCGCGAGCCTGGGATTTCCCACCGCCAATATTGTGCTCAGGCACAAGCCTGCGCTCAGCGGCATTTATGCGGTGCGCGTGCACGGCCTCGGCGCCGCGCCGCGCGCCGGGGTCGCGAGTCTTGGCGTGCGACCGACGGTGAAGGCCAACGCCAGGCCGTTGCTGGAGGTCTTCATCTTCGATTTTAACGAGCCGATCTATGGTCGCCGGGTGAATGTCGAATTCCTGCACAAGCTCCGGGACGAGGAACGCTATCCCGATCTGGAATCCTTGACGCGGCAAATACACGCCGACGTCGCCCATGCACGAGAATACTTTGCAGGCCGTACATAACCGACAGATTGCCGCGACATGCCCGAACCGCAAAAAATCGACTACAAAGCGACACTCAATCTGCCGGACACGCCGTTTCCGATGCGCGGCGATCTTGCCCGGCGCGAGCCGGCGTGGGTCGAAGACTGGAAGCAGCGAAAGGTCTACGAAACGATTCGCACGGCGAGCCGCGGGCGACCAAAATTCGTGCTGCACGATGGCCCTCCATACGCAAACGCAATCATTCACATTGGGCACGCCGTCAACAAGACGCTCAAGGACATCGTGGTCAAGAGCCGTCAGCTTGCGGGATTCGACGCTCCTTACGTACCGGGGTGGGATTGCCACGGCATGCCCATCGAGGTCCAGATCGAAAAGACTCACGGCAAGAATCTATCGACCGCCGACACGCAGCGATTGTGCCGCGCTTACGCGAAGGAGCAGATCGCGCTGCAAAAGTCGGACTTTCAGCGCCTGGGCGTGCTCGGCGACTGGGAACATCCATACACGACGATGGACTACGCCAACGAGGCGAATGAAATACGGACCCTCGGCGCGCTATTGGAGAAGGGTTACCTGTATCGCGGCCTGAAGCCGGTCAACTGGTGTTTCGACTGCCACAGTGCGTTGGCCGAAGCCGAAGTCGAATACGAGGATCGCCAGGATATCGCGATCGACGCCGCCTTCACGCTGGAAGCAGGTGATCGGGATAAGCTGGCGCGAGCATTCGGTTTGTCCTCCCTGCCCGAAGGCGAGGTCCAGGCAGTGATCTGGACGACGACGCCGTGGACCATTCCCGCCAATCAGGCGCTGAATGTGCACCCGGAATTCACCTACGCGCTGGTGCGGACCGCGCGCGGCGCGCTCATCCTGGCCGAGGACCTGGTGTCGGCTTCGTTGGCGCGCTTCAAACTCGACGGCACGGTCATGGCGACCGCGCCGGGCAGCGCGCTCGAGCAGATTCGCTTTCGCCATCCGTTCTACGACCGCGCGGCACCGGTATACCTTGGCAGCTACGTGACGCTCGAGCAGGGCACGGGCATCGTCCACAGTTCGCCCGCGTACGGCATCGACGACTTCCTCTCGTGCCGCCGCTACGGCATGGCCGACGACGACATGCTGAACCCGGTGCAGGGCGACGGCCGGTACGTGGAAAGCCTGCAGTTCTTTGGCGGGCTAAGGATCTGGGACGCGAACCCGAAGATCGTCGACAAGCTGCGCGAAGTCGGCGCGCTTGTCCACGCCGAGAAGATCACGCACAGCTACATGCATTGCTGGCGGCACCGCACGCCGATCATCTACCGGGCGACGACGCAATGGTTCGCCGGGATGGACGACGTCCCCGGCTACCGTGGCGTCAAACCCGCCGGATCGTTGCGCGCAACCGCACTCGCGGGCATCGAGGCGACGCAATTCTTTCCAGCCTGGGGCAAGTCCCGGCTGTATGGAATGATCGCCAATCGGCCCGACTGGACGCTGTCTCGGCAACGACAATGGGGCACGCCGCTTCCGTTCTTCGTCGACAAGGAGTCTGAGGCGCTGCATCCGGATACGCCGGCACTGCTGGAACTCGCCGCGCTGAAGGTGGAACGCGGCGGAATCGAATCGTGGTTCGAGGCGACACACGAGGATTTCGGCGTCGATCCGGCCCGGTATCGAAAGCTGACCGACACGCTCGACGTGTGGTTCGACTCGGGGTCGACCCACCAGACCGTGCTCAGACACGATCCCGCGCTGCAATTCCCGGCCGACCTGTACCTGGAAGGCTCGGACCAGCATCGGGGCTGGTTCCATTCCTCGCTGCTCACATCGTCGATGCTCAACGGTCGGCCCCCTTACAAGGCACTGCTGACGCACGGGTTCGCGGTCGACGGCGACGGCAAGAAAATGTCGAAGTCGAAAGGCAATGTCGTCGCACCGCAAAAGATCTGGAGCGTCTTCGGCGCCGAGATCCTGCGACTTTGGGTCGGCGCCACCGACTACTCCGGCGACCTGTCGATCTCCGACGAGATCCTGAAACGCGTCGTCGAGAGTTATCGGCGCATCCGTAACACGCTGCGGTTCCTGCTCGCCAACACCGCCGACTTCGATCCGGCCACGCACGCAGTAGCGGTCGACGATATGCTCGAGATCGATCGCTACGCGCTTGCCCGAGTGCAGGCGTTGATGCACGAAGTCGAGGCGGATTACGGACGCTACGAGTTTCACCTGGTGATACAGCGCCTGCAGACCTACTGCTCGGAAGACCTTGGCGGGTTTTACCTGGACGTGCTCAAGGACCGCCTCTACACGGCGGGTGCTGCGAGCCACGCCCGGCGCTCGGCGCAGACCGCGCTCGCATTGATACGCGATGCCGTGCTGAAGTTGATGGCGCCCGTGCTTTCGTTCACCGCCGAGGAGGCGTGGCGCATCGTGCATCCCGAGGACGCGTCGATTTTCGTGCGGGTCTGGCAAGGATCGCTGCCGGCCGTCCCCGACGCCCAGGCGTTGCTCGACAAATGGCAACGCATCCTCGCGGTACGCACGGCTGTGCAAAAGGAACTCGAGGGCCTTCGACAGGATGGCAAGATCGGCTCGTCGCTCGCGGCCGAGGTGACGATCGTGGCGCCGGATGCCGACCACGGCGCGCTGGCGTCGCTTGGCGATGACCTTCGCTTCGTGCTGATCACGTCCGCAGCAAGGGTCGAACAGGGCGAAGCGCTCGCCGTCGCGGTCAACCCAAGTGCGTACGATAAATGCGAGCGCTGCTGGCACTTGCGCGACGACGTCGGCAACGATTCCGCGCATCCTACAATCTGCGGGCGCTGCGTCGCCAACCTGTTCGGGTCGGGCGAGCACCGCGCGTACGCGTGAGCGCCCACGGCTCCGGCGGCGAGCGATGCGCGACGATGGTGGCAATGGCTGGCACTGTCCGTGGCGATAATCGTGATTGACCAACTCACCAAGGCTGCGATATTGGCGACGCTGCGGCCGGGCGAGGAACGCGCCGTCACGTCGTTCTTCAGCATCGTGCTCGCGTTCAACGCCGGCGCAGCGTTCAGCTTTCTTGGCGACGCGGCCGGTTGGCAGCGCTACCTGTTCAGCGGCTTCGCCATCGCGGCATCGGCGCTCATCGTCGTACTGTTGCGGCGCGGCGGAAATGTCACGTACTGCGCCGCACTGAGCTTGATACTCGGCGGCGCGCTGGGTAATCTATGGGATCGGGCGACCCTCGGACGGGTCGTCGATTTTCTGCTGTTTCACGACTTCCTGCCGCGAGGGTTGCCAGGTGCCGCATGGTTGGATCCGTTTCCGGCATTCAATGTCGCCGACAGCGCCATCACCGTCGGCGCGTTGCTGTTGATCATCGACAGCCTGCGGCAGCAACCGGCGCCTGACGTCACCTCGCGAGCACACCCTCATGACTGAAGTCCTGCTCGCCAACCCGCGCGGCTTTTGTGCCGGCGTCGAACGCGCGATCACCATCGTGGAACAGGCATTGACGCAATATGGCGCGCCGATATACGTGCGACATGAAGTCGTGCACAACAAATTCGTGGTCGACGGACTGCGTGCGAAGGGTGCGGTGTTCGTCGATGACCTCGGCGCTATCCCGGCGGGGAGCACGGTGGTATTCAGCGCGCATGGTGTCTCCCGGGCCGTGCGCACGGAGGCTCAGACGCGCGGGCTGACCGTGTTCGATGCGACCTGCCCCCTGGTCACGAAAGTTCATGTTGAAGTGGCAAAGATGCGGGAGCAGGGACGCGAGCTGGTCATGATCGGCCACGCCGGTCATCCCGAGGTCGAAGGCACGATGGGCCAGTCCGACGGCGGAATTCACCTGGTCGAGTCGGTCGCGGACGTCGAGCGCCTCGCTGTTCGCGACCCCGACAACCTGGCGTACGTCACGCAAACGACGCTTTCGGTCGACGATGCGGCGGAGGTGGTCGACGCACTCAAGCGGCGTTTCCCAGCGATCATCGGTCCGAAGAAGGACGACATTTGCTATGCGACGCAGAACCGGCAGGACGCGGTGAAGATCATGGCGCCGCGCTGCGACATCGTCATCGTCGTCGGCAGCCCGAACAGCTCGAATTCCAATCGCCTGCGCGAAGTGGCGTCGAACCTTGGCATCGACGCCTACATGATCGACAACGCGGACGAACTGCAGCAGGAATGGCTGGCGGGAAAGCGGCGCGTCGGAGTGACCGCGGGCGCTTCGGCACCCGAAGTTCTGGTGCGCGAAGTCATCGAGAGACTGAAGGCACTGGGTGCGCTCAAAGTGCAGGAACTCGACGGGGTGATCGAACGGATCGTGTTCCCGCTGCCGAAAGGCCTCTCGGGCAAGCCTGCTGTCGACGCGGTCTGACGCGGGTCAGCGGCGCGAACGCATCCAGCCCAGACCCGTCGCCAGCGCAATGAGCGCCAGTACCGCTGCGCCGCTGGCGCACAGCGCCTGCCGCCCGGAATCGCTCCAGGCGCGCACGATGGCTTCGGCAAAATAAAACGGCAGCAGCAAGAGCGTCCACTGCGCCGCGCGCGGCCGCCCTTGCAGCACGCCCGGCCACAGCAATGCCAGCGGAAGCGCTTTGAGCGCAAGCCAGAATGCTCCGGGCCGCAGCGGCGCGAGCCAGAGCTCCCACATGATTTCGAGCAGCGCCAGCGCGGCCAGCGCCGCGACGAATGCGCGCTGCCAGCGATCCTTGGCTGCCATCAAGCGACCGCGATGTACTCGAAGAGCTCGAATCCCGGGCCTTGATCCACCAGCTTGGTCAGCACCACCGTGCTGAGCGCCGGACCACGGCGCAGTGCGATCGCCTGTTCGATCTGGAACGCGCCGGCGGGCGACAGCACCATCGGTGGCGATCCTTCCTGACCTTCGTCGGGCAACAGCACGACGGGTTGGAACGAAGTGCTGTCCGCGCCTTCGGCGTGCGCCGCCGCGGCCTCAGGGCTGTCGGTCAGCAGTTCGCAACCGAATTCGAGCCCGCTGCCGCGCAGCGTGTTGCGAAACCAGCGCACCTGAGCCACCTGCAAGGTGTTGCGACCCTCGACGCGCAGCGCGATCAGGTCGCCGATGCGCAGCGGCGCATGCGCGGTATCGATCTGGCGCAGCGCGTAGCCGGCAGGCGTGTGGTTGATGACCTGGCAGGCGTGCATCGGCGGCAGACCGGTAGGCGGATTGGCGACGTTGGCGTGCGTGCCGCGGCTGTATTGCCATACCGCGGGGAGGCCGGCGCACATCACGACGCGAGCACGCGAAGGCAGCCGGTTGAACTGGCGCGCCGGCGGAATCGCCCACTGCCGCAAGAGGCGGCGGAGCAGCGCAGTGTATTGCAGCACCGCAGCCGGGTCCGTACCGATGCCCGGTGGCGCGCCGCCACCGGCATCGAGCGCGCGCAGCTGCTCCTGAATCTGAAACGCCAGATCGAAGGTCAGCAGGAATAGCTTGCTGCCTTCGATGTTGCCGCCCTTGTTCGCGGAGAACGGCGGAAAATCATGCCCGAGCGGAACGATCGCCACGGCTTTCGCCAGGCGGTGCACGGGTGCGACGTCGGTAATCTTGGCCCAGTGCGAATATTCCTGCAGGTATTGCGCGACCTGGCCAAGCTGTCCGGGCAGGAAGCCGTAGGGATTCGCAAGTGCCAGCAGCAGCGACTGCACATAGAGCCGCTCCGGGGTGGCCTCCGGATTGTCGCTCGCGATCGGCGTCTGGTGCAGGCCGCGATCGAAGGCGAATTTGTAGATGAGGTGTGCGTCGTGCCAAGTGCGCGCGGGAACCGGCGAATACGAAAGGTAGCTGTTGATCAGCACGCGGGTCGTGCATTGCAGACAGCGATGAATCAGCGCGACGAGCAGCCGGTTGCCGGTCAGCAGGATACGGCGGCCGGCTTCGTGCGCGAGCAGGTGCTTGTATGTGGTCGACAATTCGGCGGACAGCGTCAACGCGGCCTTGGCGGTCTCCAGCGCCTTGCCCGAGAGCGGGTGCGGCGCGCGCGCAAACTGTCGCTCGAGCGTGGGCCACAACGTCTGCGCGGTGACGTAGTACTTCTCCGACAGTTCCAGGCGCCGCGATTCGGACAGCGGCACGCGATTGGTTGCAGCCAGCGCGTCGCCGCTGACGCGAGCGGCCTCGGTCGGGTCGCGTTTGAGCAGGTCGTCGAGCCACGGGCCGACACGTGCCAGCCGGGTTTCCGGCGGGTTTGTCGGTCGTTCGTCGAGCTGCGGCAGACTGAGGGCGAGAGCCATGGGGTTCGAAGGATTCAGATTCGCGATTCGATTGTAGACGATGCGCCCCGATTTGGGCCGCCCGACCCGATCAAGCTTGCAAAAAGCGGACCACCGGCTCGATCTGGTCGTCGGTCAACATCATCGGCGCGTGACCGATACCTGCGAATTCGACGAGTTTCGCCCGCGGTCCGCGCTCCTGCATGGCCTTGGCCGTCGCACTTGAGAGCAGATCGGACTCGACCCCACGCAATACCAGCGTGGGGCAGGTGATCGCGTCCCACAGCGACCAAAGATCGGTCGGCGGCGTCGAAGTAGCGCGAAAGGGCAGGGCGATGCCAGGGTCGTACTTGAGCCGCCAGCGGCCATCGGGCATCTGGCGTGCGGTGCTGCGTGACAGTCGCTCCCATTGTGCATCGGACAACGGACCGAAAGTCGCAGATACCTGCCGGATGTGAGCCTCCA
Source organism: uncultured beta proteobacterium (assembly GCA_963726915.1). Taxonomy (GTDB): domain Bacteria; phylum Pseudomonadota; class Gammaproteobacteria; order Burkholderiales; family Casimicrobiaceae; genus PALSA-1003. The sequence goes on along the minus strand of CAVSEA010000009.1, from coordinate 937,037 downwards.
GCGCAGCGAAGGACTCGAACAGCGGATCGAGCCCGACGTAGGACGCGATGCGCGTGAGCGCCGCGGGTTCGATGACCGGTCCGATATCGTTGACGACCAGGCGCTGGATCGGCGTTCCGGGTTGCGCCGCCATCACCATGCCAAGGAGGCCACCCATCGACGTGCCGACCCAGTCCACGCGCTCGGCATGGGCATGCGCAAGCATCGCTGCAAGCGTGGTCAGATAGGTGGCGGTGTTGTAATCGGCAGGATCGCGCAGCCACTCGCTGTCTCCGCGACCCGGCATATCGGGACAAAGCACGCGGAATGACGACGCGAGCACGCCCGCCAGGTCGTCGAAATCCCGCGCGTTTCGCGTCAATCCGTGGACGCACACGACGATTCGCGGATTGTCATGCGCGCCCCACTCGCGATAGGCAACGCGATGGAAGCCGTGCAGGCTGAGACTATTGAAGTTCAATTCGCGGGGAGTAGGCATGTATCGGACTCAATGCGCGTTGTGGGCGCATGGAACGCACCGCATGGTCGATGAAAACATGGCCAGCGTCAAACGGCAGCCTCAACTCAGCAGTTCGGGTGGCATGAGCGGCAGGAAACCCGCGCTGTCACCGGTCAGAAAGGAAAGGATCTCGTCGTGTCGCGCCATCGCGTCGGCGAATCCCAGCGCGAGAAGTTCGCGACAATAATTGCGGTCGAACAGCAAATAGGACAACAGATTCGCGCCCGTGCCTTCGGTGCCGCCAAGGCCGTGGAGCAGGTAACGGACGCCTTTCGGCAGGCGGTCGGCGTGTGCGATCGCCATCTGTCCGAGATCGCGGCTGGGCGCGAGCAGCAATGCGTCGACGTGCGCCACCTCCGGGTGCTGCAGCTGTATCGACGACGGTACCAGGTTCAATACCTGATTGAGCCGGAGCATGCGCTCGAGATCCGCGCCGAGATTGTCCAGGAAGATGCTGGTCAGCGCATGTCCCGCGACCTGCGCGAAAGAGGGATAGGGCACCAGCGTCGGCGATGGCTCGCCCGAGGGGCGCTGGCCCGCGAACTGGCCGACGGCGACGACCAGGATGCGGCGCGCGCCCAGATGCAGCGCAGGCGACAGTGGCGCGATCTGACGCATCGAACCGTCGGCGTAGTAGTCCTGCGCGATGCGAACCGCCGGGAAGATGAACGGTATTGCGGTCGAAGCGAGCAGGTGATCGATCGTGATACTTGCACGATCGCCCCGACGTCGAGTACGTCGCCAGGGCAGGATGGACGGCGCGCCATCGTAGAAGGTGACGGCGTGCCCCGTCGTATAGCTGGTCGCATTGATCGCCAGGGCGTGCAATTGTCCCGCCTGGATCCGCGACGCGACAACCGACAAATCGAGTGCGCGTGCCAGCAGGCCGCGCAGTGGCGTGTTGTCGAGCATCGATGCTGCCTCGGACGGGCCGCGGCCGCCGACCAGCACCGAGGCTAGCCAGCGCATGCCGTACAGCGACACCGCGCTCAACTCGGCTTCGTAGACGGCGTCCACTGTGATGTTGCGCCACAGGCGCGAGGCCCGTGCGATGCCACGGCGCCAATGGTCGGCGTTTGCCGCCAGCGCCGCCGCGTTGATCGCACCAGCGGAGGTCCCGGTGATGATGCCGAAGGGCGACCGCGCGTGCCGGCCAAGGATGCGCGCGACGCCGCGCAGTGCCCCGATCTGATAGGCCGCCCGCGCACCGCCGCCGGACAATACGACCGCGGTCTCCGAGTGCGGTGATGTCATGCGCCGAGCGGAATCAACCGTCCCTCAGCGTGCGGTCGAGGATCAGCAGCATCGCAGCGGTCGCTCCCCAGATGTAGCGATCGCCGTAGGGAATGGCGTAGTAGTCGCGGCGCCGATTATCCAGCATCCGGAAGTGCCGCTGCTGATTGGAAGGTTCCAGCAAAAACGCCAGTGGTACTTCGAACACGTCGGCAACTTCGATCGGATCCGGCCGCACCGCAAACGGCGGCTCGACCCAACCGACAACCGGTGTCACGCGGTAACCGGTTACCGTCTCGTACGGTGCCAGCGTGCCGAGCAGCGTGATGCGCTCGCGCGGCACGCCGACCTCCTCTTCGGTTTCACGCAGGGCAGCGGATCCGAGATCAGGATCGGTGGTCTCTACCCGGCCGCCGGGAAAACTGATCTGGCCCGGGTGGTCGGGCAAATCCGCGCTGCGCTGGGTGAGCAGCACCGTGAGGCCGTCGGCGCGATTGACCAACGGAACCAGCACCGCGGCAAGGGTCGGTTCGCCTTCGCGCCCCGGCAGTCGGAAGCCGTCCGACATGTTCTGCGCCGAGGCCGGCGCTGGGCGTGCGAGGCGCTCGCGCAACCACGCCTGCTGTGCGGAGACAGAAAGATCGAACAACGGAAGCGACATCGGGGAAGTCCGGGCACGGCTCGCGCATTTGCGGCCGAACCGATGATAACCCAGACGCTGGTGCCGGCCGATCGTTCCCGGCGTCACCCGCATTCAATCAGGCGAGAAGCTTCATCCCGGCTAGCGCGAGCGTCGCCACCAGCATCAGGCGCAAAACGCGAAGTGGCACGCGTGGCGATATCATGCTGCCCAGTACGATGCCCGGCAGGCCGCCCGCGACTAGCGCAAGCAATAGTCCTACGTCGATCGTACCGAGCCACCAGTGGCCCGCGGCGGCTACCGCAGTCAGTGGCACTGCGTGCGCGATATCGCTCCCCGCGATCTCGGTGGGTTCGAGTTCGGGATACAGCAGCGTGATGCAGGCGGCGCCGATGGCGCCCGCACCAAGCGAGGTCAAGGCAACGGCGATGCCAATCACCATACCGACGATTACGGTGAACAGCGGGCGGTGCCGGCGCAGTTCGAGCAGACGACGGCTGCCGTGGGTCCAGCGCCTTAGCGGCGCACGCAACACAAGCATGGCGATGCTGAGCAGCAACACCACGCCGACACTCTCGCGGATCAGGTGATTCAATTGCTCCGGCGCCGGGTGGGACGCCGCGACGAATGCCAAGGTCGCGATTGCCGCGGGTACGCTGCCACAGGCCAGAAGTAGAACCAACCGCACGACGACGTTGTGGGCGACGCCGTGGGCGACCGTCCCGGCAGTCTTGGTCACGGCGGCGCATGCCAGGTCCGTACCCACTGCAACGGCAGGCGGCACGCCGAACGCCATGATCAGCAGTGGCGTCATGATCGACCCGCCACCGACGCCGGTCAGTCCCACGATCATGCCTACGCCAAGGCCGGTGGCAGCGAGCAGCCCGAAGTCACCCATGGGTCAGCGGGTGCGCGCGTGCAGAAGCGGAAGCTGCTGCAATCCCTGATCGTCGGAGGGTGTGTCTTCCGTTGCAGTGCTGAGTGTCGACCGGTACTGCGCGCCAATCAGGATGACCGCGGGACCACTGAAATCGGTCTGTACGATCGTGGGCAAGGTGGCGATCGTTGCGAAGATCGTGCGGCATTGCGCAAGGGAGGCGTTCTCGACGATGGCCAGCGGCGTCGACGGCGCCTTGCCGGCAGCAATCAATGCGTCCGCGATGGCTTGTGCCTGGCCGACGCCCATATAGATCGCTGCGCTGTCCGCGCTGGCGACGCTCCTGGCCCAGTCGCTTGCTTGCTCGCCTTCACCCACGCGCGGGGTGACGAAGGTCACGCTGCGCGCAACGCCGCGCTGCGTCAGCGAAATTCCGAGTTCCGCGCTGGCAGCCAGTGCCGCAGTGACGCCGGGAACGATTTCGTAGGCGATGCCCGCCGCTTCCAGCGCCGCGATTTCCTCCTGTGCGCGACCGAAGAGCATCGGGTCGCCACCCTTGAGTCTGACCACGACGCTGTGCCTGCCTGCCGCGTCGACGAGGCGCTTGTTGATGAATCGCTGCGCCGTCGTATGCTTGCCGCAACGCTTGCCCACGGCGATTTTCTCCGCGTGCCTGGCCAGCGCAATCGTGCCGGGATGCACCAGCGCGTCGTGAAATACGATATCGGCGCGCTCGAGCAGCCGCGCGGCACGCAGCGTCAGCAAATCCGGCGCACCCGGCCCGGCACCGACCAGATAGACGATGCCGGTCACAGGGGCACCTTCGCGCTCGGAGCGGCCCGTCGCGCTCATGCAATGAGCCCCGCGGCGACGGTATTGTTGCTCGCCTCGTCGATAAGGATGAAGCTGCCGGTCGCCCGGTTGTCTGCGTAGCTGTCGACAAACACCGGCTGCGAAAGCGCCAACCCGACCTTGCCGATGTCGTTCATGGCCAGCGTTTCGGCTGCGGGTTCCTTTTGTTGCGTCGAGACGTTCCAGCGATGATCGATGCGATCTATTCTCGCGCGCACTTCGCGCGTCGTGTGGCGCAGCAGGTATTTGCGTCGAGGGTCGAAGGCCGCATCCGAAAGCCAGCACACTGTCGCGTCGACCGCAGTGGCAGTCCTCGGTGTGGAGTATTCGCGGACCAGCATGTCGCCACGGCCGATATCGAGTTCGTCGTCGAGTGCCAGCGTGATTCCCGCGTGCAGGGCCGCGCTCTCCTGGCTGCCGTCGACGCCGCGGATTTCGCGTACGCGCGTCGTGCCGCCAGAGGGCAGGGCGGTGACGCGGTCGCCGACGGCGATCGATCCCGACTCGATGCGCCCCATGTAGCCGCGACGGGCACCCGCGGTCGGACGCGCCACGTATTGCACGGGAAACCGGAATGGCGCATCGGCAAGGGTCTGCGCGACCTCGACGGTCTCCAGGATTTGGAGCAAGGTCGGTCCGTGGTACCAGGCAAGGTTGTAGCCGCGATCGACGATCATGTCGCCGGCCAACGCTGACAGTGGCACGAAGCGGGCACCGACGATCCCCGAGCGCTGCGCGAAATCGCCGAAGTCGCGCACGATGCGGTCGAACACGTCTTGCGAGTAGTCGACGAGGTCCATCTTGTTGACCGCGACCACGAGATGCTGGATACCGAGCATGTGCGCCAGCGTCGCGTGCCTGCGCGTCTGCGTGACGACGCCGTGGCGCGCATCGACCAGCAGGATCGCGAGGTGCGCGGTGCTGGCCGCGGTGACCATGTTGCGCGTGTACTGTTCGTGCCCTGGCGCGTCGGCGATAATGAACTTGCGCAGTGCTGTGGCAAAGTAGCGATACGCGACGTCGATGGTGATGCCCTGCTCGCGCTCCGCGGTGAGGCCGTCGGTGAGCAGCGACAGGTCGAGCGACTGGCCCCGGCGCTGCGACGTACGCGCTATCGCCGCGAGCTGGTCGGCGAGGATCGCCTGCGTGTCATACAGCAGGCGCCCGATCAGCGTGCTCTTGCCGTCGTCGACGCTGCCCGCAGTCAGGAACCGCAGCACGCCGTGGTCGAGCACCTCAATCTTCTCCCTCGCCGACATCAGAAGTAGCCTTCCTTCTTGCGCAATTCCATCGAAGCGTCGTTGGTCTGGTCGTCCAGCCGCGTGGCGCCGCGCTCGGTGATGGTCGCGCCCGAAGTCTCGGCGATGATCTGCTCGATCGTCTCCGCGTCCGAGGCAACCGGCGCGGTGCAGGTGATGTCGCCCACGGTGCGGAAACGAACCGAGACTTCGAGCACGGCTTCGCCCTGCCGCGGCGGCGTCAGCGCGGTGACCGGGACCAGCGACGCTCCACGGCGCACGACGGGACGCCGATGCGCGAGGTAGATCGATGGCACTTCGAGCCGTTCGCGCGCGATGTATTGCCAGATGTCGAGCTCGGTCCAGTTGCTGATCGGGAAGACGCGGACGTTCTCGCCGGGATGAACTCGCGCGTTATACAGGTTCCAGAGTTCCGGCCGCTGGTTGCGCGGATCCCACTGTCCGAAACTGTCGCGGAACGAAAAGACGCGTTCTTTCGCACGCGCCTTCTCTTCGTCGCGACGCGCCCCGCCGATGCAGGCGTCGAAGCCGAACTCGGCGATGGCATCGAGCAGGGTGACCGATTGATGCCGATTCCGGCTTTCGGCTGGATCACGCAGGGTCACGCGGCCTTGGGCGATCGAATCCTCGACCGAGCGCACGATCAGGCGTTCGCCGAGCTGCGCCGCACGGTAGTCGCGGAAGGCGATGACCTCGGGGAAATTGTGACCGGTGTCGATGTGCAGCAGGGGAAAGGGAAAGGCCCACGGCCGAAAGGCCTTCTCGGCAAGCCGCAGCAGTACCAGCGAATCCTTGCCGCCCGAAAACAGCAGGGCCGGCGCGCGACTTTGGCCCGCGACCTCGCGCAGGATGTGGATTGCCTCGGATTCCAGCCAGCTCAGGTGGTCGGCATCGGCGACCTCACGCCTCGCGCTGGCAGCGCGATCCGCCGCGTCCGCGTCCGGGCTTCCGACGTAGAGTTCGGGCTCGAGCAATGCGATGTCACTCATGCCTGAGCTCCTGCAACCTTACGCGCACCGCGACGGTCGGCGGCCGGGGATGAATTCCGCATTCCTTGTGCTCCGATTGCTCCCACCACCAGCGACCGGCACGAATATCTTCGCCGGGCTCGATGGCGCGGGTGCAGGGTGCGCAACCGATGCTGGGATAGCCGCGGTCGTGCAGCGGGTTGTAGGGAACGCTGTGCGCACGTACGTACTGCCAGACGTCGGCGTCGCTCCATTCGGCGAGCGGATTGAACTTCCACATTCCACGTACCTGATCGAACTCCTCGAGCAGCAACTCGGTCCGCGTCGGCGACTGCGCGCGGCGCAGGCCGGAGACCCAGGCGCCGCTTCCGGCAAGCGCGCGCTTCAGCGGCGCGCTCTTGCGGATCGCGCAGCATTGCTTGCGCAGTTCGACGCCGTGGTAGAAAGCGTCCACGCCGTGCTCGCGCACGAACGACTCGATCGCGTGATGGTCGGGATAGAACACGTCGACGGACAGTTGATAGTGCTCACGCACGCGATCGATCAGTGCATAGGTCTCGGCCGGAAGCCGTCCGGTATCCAGTGTGATGACGCGGATCGGCAGCGCGTGCCGCGCGATCAGGTCGGTCAACACCATGTCCTCGGCGCCGAAACTGCTGGCGAGCACCGGCGACACGTGACGCACGGCGATCCGATGCAGCGTGGCGAGCAGTGCTTCAGTCTGGTGTTCGTGCGTCATCGCGGGTCGCTCTGGTCGAAGGGGGCGACATTGCCGCCGACGCGCGATTCGCGCCGCCGGAACAGCGGCAGCGGACGATCGGCCGTCGCCTGATAGTTGTCGCTGAAGTCGGCAAGGCCCTTGAGCGCGTCGGCGAGACTCCGGTCCGCGCGCAAGGCAAAGGCATTGAACCCGCACGCCTGCAGGTAGTAGAGCTGGTCGCGCAGGACGTCGCCGATCGCGCGCAATTCGCCCTTGAAGCCGAATTTCTCCCGCAGCAGCCGGCCCGTCGAATAACCGCGACCGTCAGTGAACTGCGGAAAATCGACTGCGATCAACGGCAGGCGGCCGACGTCGTCGCCGAGCTTCGCAGGGTCGTCGCTCGGTGCCAGCCACACACCGACATTGCTTCGGGCAGACAGCAGGTCCCGCAGCTGCGTCCAGTAGGCGAGCGGCACGATCACCGGCTCGTCTTCCGCAACGGTCGCAAACAATTCGACGTCGCGGATGAGTGTCCAGCGATCGTCGACGATCGCGCCATCCTTAATGAGCTGTGGCATAAACGCGCTCCTTGAACGGATCGATGCCGAGCCGGCGCACCGTGTCGATGAAGCGTTCTTCGTCGTGGCGACGTTCGACGTACACGTCGACCAGCCGTTCCACGACATCGGGCATTTCCTTGGCGGCGAAGGAGGGGCCGATGACCTTGCCCAACGACGCCTGCATGCCCTGGTCGCCGCCAATCGAGACCTGGTACCACTCCTCGCCGTTCTTGTCGACGCCGAGCACGCCGATGTTGCCGACATGGTGATGCCCGCAGGCGTTCATGCACCCTGAAATGTTGAGCGCGATGTCGCCGAGGTCGTACAGATAGTCGAGATCGTCGAAGCGGCGCTGGATCGCTTCCGCGATCGGAATCGACTTGGCGTTGGCCAGCGAGCAGAAATCGCCGCCCGGGCAGCAGATGATGTCGGTCAGCAGGCCGATATTCGGCGTGGCGAAGCCGAGTTCCTTCAATTCACCCCAAAGGGCGAGCAACGCCTCCTGCCTGACATCCGAGAAGATCAGGTTCTGCTCGTGCGATACGCGCAATTCGCCGAAGCTGTAGGCATCGGCCAGATCGGCGACGGTGTCCATCTGGTCGGACGTCGCGTCGCCGGGCGGCACGCCGGTCTTCTTCAGCGACAAGGTCACCGCCGCATAGCCCGGGACCTTGTGCGGGAACACGTTGCGCTTGACCCAGTTGGCGAACGCGCGATTGTCCGCAACGGCAGAGCGGAATCCGGCATCGTCACCGGGAAGGCTCTCGTATGCCGGCGCGTCGAAGAACGAAGTGAGCCGTGCAATCTCCGCGTCCGTGACTGTCCCGGGGCCGCCCTTGAGCCGCTCCCAGTCGGCCTCGACATGCTCGCGAAACACGTCGAGTTTCATTTCCTTGACCAGTATCTTGATCCGTGCCTTGTACTTGTTGTCGCGGCGGCCGAAGCGATTGTAGACGCGCATGATCGCGTCGAAGTAGTTGAGCACTTCGGCGCGAGGCACGAATTCGCGGATCACGTGGCCGACGATCGGCGTGCGGCCGAGTCCTCCACCGACCAGGACCCGAAAGCCGACCTCGCCCGCATCGTTGCGCACGGCGTGGACGCCGATGTCGTGCACCAGCGTCGCCGCGCGATCGATGGTCGACCCCGACACCGCGATCTTGAACTTGCGCGGCAGATAAGCGAACTCGGGATGGAATGTCGACCACTGCCGGAACAGCTCGCAGTACGGGCGCGGATCGAGCAGTTCGTCGCCGGCAACACCGGCGAAGTGGTCGCTGGTGATGTTGCGGATGCAATTGCCGCTGGTCTGGATGGCATGCATCTCCACCCGCGCCAGCTCGGCCAGGATATCTGGAACGTCTTCGAGCCGCGGCCAGTTGAACTGGATATTCTGTCGCGTGGTGAAGTGTCCGTAGCCTCTGTCATACTTCCTGCCAATGTGCGCGAGCGTGCGCAATTGGGTCGACGACAGCAGCCCGTACGGGACCGCGATGCGCAGCATCGGCGCATAACGCTGGATGTACAGCCCGTTTTGCAGGCGCAAGGGCCGGAACTCGTCCTCGGTCAGCTCGCCGGCAAGGAAGCGCCGGGTCTGGTCCCGAAACTGGGCGACGCGCTCGTCGACGAAGCGTTGGTCGTAGTGGTCGTAGCGGTACATGCCGCAAGGTTACCGGCGGGCCTATAGTCGGAGAAGGAATGTCTGGCGATGAACTGATAGCCATGCGCTATATCGATCAAGGATTCCGATGAATCCAGGATTGATCCTGTTTGCCCATGGCGCCCGCGACCCCCGGTGGGCCGAGCCTTTCGAGCGCCTGCGTGCCAAGATTCGCAGAGCCAGGCCCGAGCTGCAGGTGGCGCTCGCCTACCTCGAGTTGATGACTCCGGACCTGCAGACCGCGATCGACGAGATGGTTGCCGCGGGTTGCCGCAAGTTGCGGGTCGTGCCGGTATTTCTGGGTCAGGGCGGGCATGTCCGGCGCGATTTGCCCGAATTGGTCGAGCGGGCCGCGCAGCGCCATACCGGATTGGCGATCGAACTCGCGCTTCCGCTTGGCGAGAGTGACGCCGTGCTCGAGCAGATGGCTGCCGTCTGCGTCGACGGCCTTTCGGGGTAGCCGGGAACGATGCACGTCGTCGTGCTTGGCGCCGGCGTGGTCGGCCTCACGACCGCCTATTACCTGACGCTGGATGGACACCGCGTCACGGTCGTCGATCGCAATGACGGCGTCGCGCTGGAGACCAGCTTCGCCAACGGCGCGCAGCTGTCCTACAGTTACGTGGCGCCGCTCGCCGGTCCCGGTGTGTTGCCAAAGATCCCGCCTTGGCTGCTACGGCGGGATTCCCCCCTTCGCTTTTATCCGAAGCTCGATCCCGACCAGTGGCGCTGGCTGCTCGAATTCGTGCTCGCATGCAACGCAACGCAGAGCGACCTGACGACGAGAAGGCTGCTCGCCCTGTCGTTCTACAGCCGCCGGCTGATGCATGCATTTATTGCGGCGGAGAACATTGAATTCGGCCATGCCACCAACGGCAAGCTGGTCGTCTTTTCGGATGCGGCCGGCTTCGACGCCGCTCGAAGGCTGGTCGACTACCAGCGATCGCTCGGCTGCGAGCAGGACGCGCTGGACCGAAGCGCGTGTCTCGAACTCGAGCCGGCGCTCGCCGATTGGGGATCGCGCCTCGGCGCGCGACTGGTCGGGGGCATTCACACGCGCAGCGAAGAGGTCGGCGATTGCTATCGTTTCTGCGTCGGCCTCGAACGGCGCCTGCAGCAGCTCGGCGTCGGCTTCGCGCTGGGCACCGAGATTCGGGCGCTGCAAGTCGACGCTCGACGGATCACCCGGGTGACGACGAGTGCGGGCGACATCGACGGCGACGCGTTTATCGTGGCGCTCGGTGCGCAGGCGCCGTGGCTGACGCGTCCGCTCGGCATTCGCGTGCCGGTGTATCCGCTCAAAGGCTACAGCCTTACGCTGGCGGTAAGCGGTTCCGCGCCGCAGGCCAGCATTACCGATTTCAAGCGCAAGGTGGTCTACGCGCCGCTGCAAGGACCCCAAGGACCAGAATTGCGCGTCGCGGGCATGGCCGATATTGCAGGCCACTCGACGCGAGCCGATCCGGTGCGGCTGGCGCAACTGGTCGCCGAAGTGAGACATAGCTTTCCGCGGGCGACCGACTACGGCGTGCCCATTTCCGAAATGCAACCCTGGTGCGGACTGCGCCCCGCGACGCCGAAGGGGACCCCGATTTTGGGAACCACTCCAATTGCGAACCTGTTTCTCAATTGCGGGCAGGGGGCATTGGGCTGGACCCTGGCGCTGGCGAGCGCCAAGTTCGTCACCGATGCGCTCGCTGGTAAAAAGTCCGAGATTCCGCAAGACGGGTTTTCCTTGCCAAATTGAGTCGCGAGTTGGCAGTTTTGTTCATGTAAACGTCCAAGACAATATTCTAAGAATAAGCGGCTATTGCATTGATATAAATGTCATTATTAACGTTCGAAGGCTTGCGTTTCTTGACCTTGCTACTGCCAAAATACGGCAAGATACTCTAGAGTGCGTGCAGTGCATTTGCGTTGAGTCAGTCGCGATGTCCCGAGCAGAACGATTGCTGCAACTGGTGCAAATCCTGCGTCGTCACCGGCGGCCGGTGAGTGGCGCGGTCCTGGCCGCGGAACTCGGCATCAGCCTGCGCACGCTGTACCGCGATATCGCGAGCCTGCAAGCACAAGGCGCGGGGATCGAGGGCGAAGCCGGGATCGGCTACATCCTGCGCCCCGGTTTCATGCTGCCGCCGCTGATGTTTTCGGAAGACGAAATCGCGGCGCTGGTCCTCGGCTCACGCTGGGTCGCCGACCGCACCGACGAACCCCTGCAACGGGCGGCGCATAACGCGCTGGCCAAGATCGCCGCCGTATTGCCGCCGGACCTGCGCCATGACCTGGACGTGAGTTCGCTGCTGGTGGGTCCTGGCCAGCCGATCGCAGCAGGGGAATCCGGGCTTCCGATCATCCGCCAGGCGATCCGGATGGAGCGGAAGCTCGTCGTCGATTACGTAGACCTGAAGAACGCCGCGAGCAAACGCACGATCTGGCCCATCGCGCTGGCATTTTTCGATCGGGCACGGGTAGTCGTCGCCTGGTGCGAAACGCGCGAGGCGTTCAGACATTTCAGAGCGGATCGCATCGGGGCGCTGACGCTGACCGAAGAGCGTTATCCGCGACGGCGTGAGGCGATGCTACGGCAATGGCGCGAAGCCGAAGGCATCACCTCGAGTCTGACGCAAAGACTACTGACAGAAATTGACACGACCTCTGGGTATTCTGCTTGTGCGCACTCAAGCGCCCAACTGGAGCGATGCCATGTCCGACCCCAATTTCATCATCCTTTACGTCAATAACCCACCGGTAAGCACTGATTTTTATACAACTATTCTTGGCAAGTCACCCGTAGAGGCATCGCCGACCTTTGCCATGTTCGCGCTCGAATCGGGCGTGATGTTGGGCCTGTGGTCGCGGCAGACCGTGGAACCGGTGGCGGATACATCGCCGGGTGCTTGCGAAGTCGCCTTTGCGCTCGCGGACCGTGCTGAGGTCGATGCCAGGTATCGAGAGTGGGCAGGGCGGGGACTGCGCATCGCCCAGAAGCCGACGGGGATGGATTTTGGCCACACCTTTGTCGCACTCGACCCGGACGGCCATCGGCTGCGCGTCTTCGCGCCGGCCGGCTGATTTCTAGGCCAGCGCGGTTTTGACCCGATCCGGCGTCAGGGGCAGATCGCGAATCCGCCGCCCCGTCGCGTTGTAGAACGCATTGCCGATCGCGGCGGCGGCGGGCCCCTGCGCACCTTCGCCGACGCCCAGCGGACGCTCGTCCGGGCGATTGATGAGCGTGACCTCGACCGAGGGAACATCGGGGAAGCGCAGGATCGGATAGTCGGCCCACGAGCGCGTGAGCATCCGGGTGCGGTCGAACTGGACTGCCTCGCGCAGGGTCCAGCTGGAGGACTGGATGATCCCGCCTTCGATCTGGTTACGGAATCCGTTCGGATTGATGATGAGGCCCGCGTCGGCCGCCGCGACCGCGCGCTCGACACGCACCGCGCCACTTGCGGGGTCGACGCTGACGTCGACGATCACCGCGCAATAGACCGCGAGATTCTTGTACTTGGCGAAGCCGATCCCGCGGCCCCGCCGGCCGTCGCCTCTGGCACCGGGAATCCATCCTGCCTTGGCTGGCGACCGCTTCGATCACGGCTTTGGCGCGCGCGTCGTCGAGGTGCTTCAGCCGGAAATCGACCGGGTCCGTGCCGGCCAGCGCCGCGGCTTCGTCCATGAACGATTCGAGCGCGAAAACATTCGCGTAGGCGCCAAGCGTGCGCAACGCCGAAACGCGCACGGGCATGTCGGGCAGCAGGTGATTGATCGTCTTCTGCTGCGGGAAAACATAGAGCGGGATGGCATTGCGATCGCTGCCGCCGGAGGGTTGCGGAATGTTGCGCCCGGGTCCTGGCTTGAGCGGATCCTGCACATACCAGGCGGCGAGCAGATTGCAGCCATCGGGATCGCCCGGCCTCGTGCTGTGCGTATGGCTCCAGAGTTCGTGCTGCCAGTCGACGATCCTGCCGTTCGCGTCGAGCGCGGCACGCAGGTTGATCGCCATGGCGGAGCCGTAGGGTTCCCATGCGAATTCGTCCTCGCGCATCCATTGCAGTTTTACCGGGCGGCCGGGCAGCGCGCGCGCAAGCAGCGCGGCGTCGAGCGCCACGTCGTCGGCGCCATTGTGGCCATAGCAGCCGGAGCCTTCGCGATGCGTTACCACGATGTCCTTGGCCGGGACGCGCAGTGCTTTCGCAAGATCGGCGCGCAGCGGAAACACGCCTTGCGTGTGGCTCCAGACGTGCAGGCGCCCATCCTGCCACTGCGCCACGGCGCACGACGGGCCGATTGACCCGTGCGCCTGAAATGGCCGCGTGTACTGCGCGTCGAGCTTGCGAACGCCGGTCGCGGCAAGTGTGCTGTCGGTCTTCTCGCCGACCACGGAATCCTGCGAGCGCTGCGCCTTCATGTGCTCGAACAGCGCCGCCCCGCTGGGCGGAAGTTGCGCGGACTCCTTCCATTTCGCCGACTTGCGCAGGGCCAGCATGGCGGCGATCGCCTGCTCTTCGCGCAGCGCGGCGACCGCGAGGAAGTCGCCATCGCGCACGACGGCAACCACGCCGGGCATCCTGCGTGCGGTGGCAGCGCCCACCGAGAGCAGGCGCGCGCCGGGCGAGGGCGGACGCACCACACGGCCGAACACCATGTCCGGCATACGAATGTCTTGCAAGTAGGACTCGCCTCCGGTCACCTTGTCCGGGATGTCTCGACGCTGGATGTCGCGTCCGATCACCCGGTGCTGTGTCGCCGGCTTGGGGCGTGCCTTCGCCGTCGCTTCCCGTTTCAACAGGTCGTCGCCGGCGAGTTCCCAGTATGTTGCACGGGCGCCGGATGCACTGCTCACGGTGCCGTCGTCGACCTTGAGTTCGGTCGCGAGCACATTCAACTTCGCGGCCGCCGCCTGCAGCAGGAGGTCGCGCGCCTCGGCGGAGGCGAAGCGAAGCGCGGTCCCGCTGTCCTGGATGGACAGGCTGCCCGAGGTCACACCTTCGTTCGGCGTGCGCGCGGTATCGCCCGAAACCATGTCGATGCGCGCGTAGTCGACGTCGAGTTCGTCGGCGACGATTTGCGCGAGCGCCGTGACGATGCCCTGTCCCAGCTCGACCTTGCCGGTAAACACCGTCACCCTGCCGTTCGGACTGATGGCAAGCCAGCCATCGAGCATGCGATTGTTCTGCAGGCTGCCGGGGAGGGGGGCGGACGCCGCCGGTTGCTGCGCCGTGAGCGTGGTTGAGCGGATCAGCGTGAATCCCGCCACGATCACCGCGCCATGCTGCAGGAATCTCCGGCGCGAGTTATTCAGCACGGGATCTGCGATCACGACATGTCCCCGGCTGCGCGCTGAATCGCACGGATGATGCGGCCGTGGGTGCCGCAGCGGCAAAGATTTCCCGACAAAGCGGCGCGGATCTCGGACTCGGAGGGATGTTTGTTGGTTTCCAGCAGCGCCGTTGCCGACATGATCATGCCGGCAACGCAATATCCGCACTGCGCCGCCTGCTCCTCGATGAATGCCTTCTGCAATGCGCTGAGCTTGTTCGTTGTGCCCAGCCCTTCGACGGTCGTCACGGCGCGCCCGACGACGGCGGACACAGGGGTGACGCAGGAGCGCACCGGCTTGCCATCGACCAGCACCGTGCAGGCGCCGCACTGCGCGGCGCCGCAGCCGTACTTCGCGGCGTTGAGCGCGAAGTCGTTGCGCAACACGTACAACAGCGGCGTGTCCGGCGAGGCGCCGGGGGCCGTGCGCAGCTGGCCATTGAGCTTGATCGAAATGCTCATCGTTGCCCTGTGATCAGGCGATGCGCCCGCGGCCGGTGGTTATGGCACCTACATTTGCCTGAAGGCCAATAGTAAACTCCCGGCGCGGGTCGCGCATCCTTAAGTCGCATCAGCGGCGAGCTGCTGCGCGTATCGGGCCAGCGATCGGTTGTATCGCGGTAGGTAGCGCGACAAGGCAGTGAGGCTGACGGCAACCGCTTCGCGTTCGCGCCCCAGATCGACCAGCGCCAGGGCCAGGAACGCACCCACGGCACCATCGAGTTCGTCGCTGGCGGCATCGAGCTCGGTCGTCAGCAGCTCGGCAGCCTCCGCGGCGTTGCCGAGGTTCCGCAATGAACTGGCCATCTGGATGGTTGCCCGCCGGCGTCGCGGTCCGGTTAAGCCTGCGTTCAGCGCCGCGCGGTAAAACGCGACCGCCCGATCCGGATGGCCGGTGGAATCTTGCGCGGCACCGCGCTCGAACATTCCGATCGCATTACCGGGCGACAACTCCGCAGTAAGCGCATCGACATTCTTCAGGAATTCGTCCGGGGCGCAGCTATCGATCGCCTGCCAGAGTGCTGCGATCCTTTGTTCCCAGGCCGCGTCGACGTCGATCATGAAAGTAGTGTACCCCGGTGCATTTCGTAGCAATCAAGTCAAGCCTGAGCGCACCCTTCATGCGGCCGACTCGCTGCGCCTCGTCCGAATCGTGCCTATGACGCAGCTACCGCCGCCCGGTTAGCGGCTTCGCGCCAACCGATGAAGCGCTCGGGTGGAATCGCTCGGCGACCAGCAACACGCTCAAGGGCAAGACGGATATCCGCGTTACTGCCGGCCTTGAGCGCAGCGTCGACGAAAAGCTGTTCGAGCACGTCCTGCTGGGCGTGACTGCCGCCGAGTCGGTACATTCCGCCGATGGCCGGGCGCATCAGCGCCACGGCCTCGGCGTAGCGTCCAGCAGCATGAGCGACCTGGGCCTCGGCGATCGGCAACACATAGTCGCGCACGAGGGGAGGGACGGTGCCGCGACCATTGGCGAAGCTGCGCATTGCTTCGATCATGCGCTGCGCAGCGGCGGTGCGGCCAGTGGCGGTCAGCGCCATCAGCCAGTGCGGCAGCGTAAACGCGGATTGGCAGTCACCGATCCGCGCTTCCGCCTTGTCGGCGAGTTCCTCCCAGCGATTGCCGATGTCGACGCCGAGGCGCTGAAGGCGAAAAAGTATCGACGCCGCGTTCTGCACGTCGATGTACACATCTGGCGAAGCAACTGTGAGCGGCGCCGTGAGGTTGCGGAAGCGCGCATCGTAGAGATCGAGCACGGCGGCGATGTCGCCGTACTCGAGCTTGAACAGCGCACAGTGCCACCACAGATGATGCTGCAGGTTGTGGGCGCCTTCCCAGTTGGGCGCGAGCGTGGTGAGCCACTGGATACCTTCACCGCGGCGACCCTGCATCTCCATCACATGGGCGACGGCATGCGCGGCCCAGAGATCGCCGGGGTCGAGCTCGATGGCGCGGCGTCCGCATGGCTCGGCGGCAAGATAATTGCCGGCCTCCTCCAGGGCAAAGCAGCGGCAGGCGAGCATCGTTGCATAGCCTGGGATGTCCTCCGACCACGCCGGGATCACTCGCTCGACCGAGGAAACCATGTCCTGAGGGCGCCCTAGCCAGAAGTTGACGAAATGGGCGAGGCGGAAGGCGACCACGTCGTGCGGATAGGTGCGAAGGATCGACTCCCACACGCCAACGGCACGATCGAGCTCGCCGTCCGCCCAGGCGGTCAGCGCACAGATGTGGCTGCGCTCGCGCGCCGTGGCGCTGGCCGCAAGAGACTGCGCGTTGCGCGCCTCCTCAGCAGCGACCAGAACGGCGCTCTGCTTGAAGGCGAGCATGGCGAAATAGCCCTTCATACAATGCGCGAGCGCGAAATCCGGATCGGCTTCCAGCAGGATGCCGAGGCGCGCTGGGATATCGGCCCGATAGGTCAGATACCCGGTAACGAGATGATCGTAGGCAGCAGCAACCTCGGCGCTGGTGGTCGAGAGCCGGAGACCCCGGGCATCAAGATGCATTGCGTTGTGCCTCGCCGACCCTTGCCGAATACCCGACCGATTCCGGGCATCCGGGGAATGATAGGTGCCCGACTTGCGTTGGGCAAGAAAGCCGCCCGGTTCCGCGTTAGGCTGTTGGAACTATGAACCACCATGTTAGACGAAACAGTTCTTGCGGCGGCAAGCGCCAATGCAAGCGTTCTCCACGCGTCCCACCTAAAGGATTCGTATGCCCGAGTATCTAGCGCCTGGCGTCTATGTCGTAGAAAGTCCCGCGAGCGTGCGACCCATCGAAGGTGTCCCGACGTCGGTAACGTCGTTCCTTGGGAGGGATCTAGTCGAGAAGTGGCAACGTGACTTAGGCGACCATCCCAGTTGGAGCGATCACAACAAGCACGACCCCGGCATCGTGATGCTCGAGCTGCTGGCGTGGTTGAGCGAGATGCTCGCCGGGCGGACGGGACGTGTCCCCGATGCTGGGCTGGTGCACGTCTCGCGGACCGCGTTGGCGGCGCTGGCTCTGCTGAAGGACCGCCCGGAGATCGCTAAAGGCGGCATCTTCAAGCCGGTGAAGTTTTTCGCGGGCACCACGACAGAACGGGTGTGTGTTCACCCGTAACGGCAGTAGCCTTGCTGACCGGGCAATGCAGAGAAACTGGTCCGGGCGCGCCGCTCGAGTTGGGCGAGGGTCGCCCGATACTCCTGGAATAATACTTTACATAATATACATTATGCGCAATTGGATGGTCAATCGTGCGGGGTATCCGTGGAATCTGGAAATCTTTTGTCGTTACCGTAGGACCTCCTGCACCCGCTTCTTCAGTGCTGGTACGACCTCGTTTTCAAACCACCCATTGCGCCTGAGCCAGATATTGTTGCGGGGACTGGGATGTGGAAGTGGGAGCACCGCCGGCCAATGATCGCGCCAAGCCATGACCGTCTCCGTGAGATTTGCGTTGCACGTGTCCTTCAAGTGCCACGCCTGCGCGTATTGGCCGATGACGAGCGTCAGATCGATGCCGGGCATGCGCGCGAGAAGCTTCGCTCGCCAGGCGGGCGCGCATTCTGGCCTCGGCGGCAGATCCCCGGAGTCCCCGGTCCCCGGATAACAGAAACCCATCGGCAGGATGGCCACGCAAGCAGCGTCGTAGAACACTGCCTTGTCGATGCCCATCCAGTCACGAAGCCGATCACCGCTTACGTCGTCGAAGGGTACGCCGCTTTGATGCACCTTGCTGCCCGGTGCCTGCCCGGCGATCAAGATCCGCGCGCCCGATTGCACTTGCAGCACCGGGCGCGGCCCGAGCGGAAGGTGTGCCTCGCAAAGCCTGCAGGCGCGGACCTCGCTCACGAGTTTCGCGGTGACGGCCTGAGCCGACGACTTGGATGGGCTCACGGTTTGACCGACACCGATGCCGGACGCCTTCACGACCGGCGAGTAATCATAGTCTGCAATTATTGTTTAGGCGCATCTTCCCAAGTGTCCCCGCGACGTCGACTAGGTCGGCTTCGTCCCGACGGTATGTAGAGAGACCATGCTCTGCGCGCTCTTCGCAAAGAACCGGAGCGCGTCGACGTCGTAGCCGCTGGAGACGGTATCGAAGGTGTCCTTCAACATCGCTTTTCGTTGCCGTTCATCCATGATTCGACATTTCACGAATTTCCGCGGCGACACGTTCGGCGATCTCCGGGCCACGGAGTACGCTCGCCGGCTGGATCAGGTGGGACACGTCCGACATCAACGCATGGATCGAAGGGTCCGCCGCGGCGACTCGATTCAGCGCCGCCTGATATTTCATCCGATCGTCGAATCCCTCAGGTCGCGCATCCTGTAGATGCGGATAGATGTAATCCTGGGACGCTACGGCCCAGGGATCGTTCAGCACGCCCCCCAGCGCTGCAAAGTACATCGGCGCCAGATCATCGCGTCGGTCGCTGGACACGTTCTCGAGCACTTGGCCGAGTAGCACCGCCTCCTTCGCAGCGACGCTCATGCCTTGGCCGTAAGACGGATTGATTCGGCAGATGGTATCCGCGATCGGCAGCAGTCCCCGAGGAAACGCCGGCATGCGCTCGAAATGGCGACGAAAGCTCCGCGGGAACGCGAAACGTTGGATGTCGCCTTGTATCGCGGCGTTATGAATGGCGTTGTACGCGGTCGGCGTGCGCAAACTGCATGCGTACTCCAGGAAACCGTCGAGATCGGCTGGGGCAGCGTCGCCGTTGACGCCGCCGAGTCCAAGGATCCAGTGTTCGCCGCCCTCGAGTGGAAACATGATGGCTCGCCGGCTGTTGATGGCGGGGTCGGGCCTCGTCAGGAGTACTTTCCAATCGCGCGTCTCATCCTTGGGTAATGCGAAGACCGCACAGCTGTAGCGAATGTCTACAGGAACGGAGGATTGCTCAGGTGCTGGGTAGCCTGCGAGACTGAGAAAATCGAGCGTCAAGGCGCCACGACCGGAGGCATCGACGATGAGATCGGCCGCAAGCGTCTCGCTGGCGTGGCCATCGACGTCGCATCGAACCGCGCTCGCGTGCCGACCATCGGGAGACGCAACGATCTCGCGGACGCGGCAGCGCGAGCGAATCTCGATCCGGTCGTCATCTGCAACAAAGCCACGCACGACGTGCTCGAGGAGCGGCCGCGACATCGAATAGCCCGTCCTGCCCAGGTCGCGCTGCGGAAACGGATCGTATCCCGGTTGCTCAAGCCGGACGTCGACGCCGACGCGAACCGGAACCGCGCCCGCTGCCGCCAGCCGGTCTGCAAGGCCAGGGAATAAGGCCTCGAGGGCGGCCAGGCCACCACCGAGGAGGCCGTGCACGTGTCGGCATTGCGGAACACCGACGCGCGGTTCGGGAAGGTCGGGCAGACGATCGCGTTCAAGCACGGTCACCCGTGCGAAGTGCGAAGCCAAGGCAGCTGCCGCCGCGAGGCCGCCGATTCCGGCACCGACGACGACTGCATGATCCGCATGTGGTCCGACTGTCATCATCTCCCCCTTGGACGGGTCCGACAGATTCAAGGGCCCGTCGAAAGTTGTCAACGTTGCAATCAGCGCACGCTAGATTTCCGTTCCTTGCCGCCGATCGCTACAATCCCCGGACACCGTGTCGACCGACCCTTCCGCCGCATTCGAGCAAGCATTCCAGCTGCACCGGGACGGAAGGCTTGTGCAGGCACTCGCAGCTTACGAACGCCTTCTCAGGCGCCGGCCGGCCCACGCCGATGCATTGCATTACTCGGGGGTCCTGCTATATCAGACCGGACGGCTCGAGCAGGCCGCAGCTGCGATCGAGCGTTCCCTGAAAATTGCGCCGCAGGTGGCAGACGCCTGGTGCAATTTCGCCCTCGTCCTCCAGGCGCAAGGCCACATGGACCGGGCCGAGTCGGCACTGCGGCAAGCCGTACAGCGCGACCCGCAACAGCCGCAGTTCTGGAACAACCTCGCCGGTGTGCTGCTGACGGTCGGACGAGCGAAAGAGGCCGAGACCTCGGTCCGTAGAGCGCTCGCACTCGATGGCGCCGACGCCTCGTGCCAGTTCACGCTTGCGCTGTGTTTCGAAGCGCAGGGTCGGCTCGACGAGGCCCTTCGGCAGTGTGGCGAGATCCTGCAGACACTTCCGGACGCCATTCCTCCGGCGGGCCTCAAGGCACAGATCGAAGAAGCGCAGGGCAAGTTGGATAGCGCCAACGCGACACTGGCGCAGGCATTGACGCGAAATGGCGACCAAACTGCTGCCGCACCGCTCTACACGCAGCGCGCCAGCATCGAACAGCGCCAAGGCAAGCTTGCCGAGGCCATGGTATCGCTCGAGCAGGTACTGAAATTGGATCCGGGCGCTTCGGGAGCGGTGTCGGAGTTGCTGTTCCTGCGCAAGCAGGTTGGCGATTGGCGCGACCTTACAGCGCTCAGGGCGCGTTTTCTCGCCGGCGTGGTGGCAGGGCAACGGCAGCTGTCGCCGTTCTGTCTGCTCAGCGATCCGTCGACACGCGCCGAGCAGAGACGATGCGCCGAGCAGTGGAGCGCGGCGTTCCCTGCCCTTCCGCAGCCGCGTCGCATGCCCTCCGAGCGCATTCTTCGCATCGGCTATCTGTCCGCGGATTTTCGCCAGCACGCGACGGCGGCCCTGACTGCCGGCCTGTTCGAAACTCACGATCGCCAGCGTTTCAACGTTATTGGATATTCGACCGGCGCGGACGACGGAAGCGCAATGCGGCAACGGCTGGTGGCGGGCTTCGACCGTTTCATCGACGCGCATGGCTGGTCATCGAGCCGCGTCGCCGCGCAGATTGCCGGCGACGGCATCGACATCCTGGTCGATCTCAACGGGCATACGTATGGCGCGCCGACCGGCGCGGTCGCGCTTCGACCCGCGCCCATCCAGGTCAACTATCTCGGGTATCCGGGCACGACGGGCGCGCCGTTCATCGACTACCTGATCGGCGACCCCGTCGTGACGCCGTTTGCGCACGCGGCGGACTACACGGAGACGCTGGTGCAGTTGCCGCACTCGTACCAGGTCAATGACCGGCAACGATCGGTGGCAGGCGCGCCATCGAGGCACGAGCTGGGAGTGCCGGACGCTGCCTTCGTCTTCTGTTCCTTCAATCAGGTGTACAAGCTCAACCCCGAGACACTCGACGCGTGGGCACGCATCCTTGCCGCAGTCCCCGACAGCGTGCTGTGGCTGCTCGGAGGTCATGTGCCATCGGCCGGTCGGTTGCTCGAGGCCAATCTGCATCGCGAAATTGCCAGCCGCGGGATCGATGCGTCGCGACTGCGTCTTTGCATCGCGCCGACCGAACGCAGAATATGTCGGGTTGTACCGGCACGCCGATCTTTTTCTCGACACGTGGCCGTACAACGCGCACACCACCGCGAGCGATGCGCTCTGGGCGGGTTGCCCGGTGCTGACCTGGCTAGGCGATACCTTTGCCGGCAGGGTCGCTGCGAGTCTGCTGACGGCGGTCGGGTTGCCAGAATTGATTGCTGCCGATGTTGAAGGCTACGTGAGGTTGGCAATCGAGCTCACGGCTCGGCGCGAGGCACTTGAGGCCATGCGCGTATATCTTCTAGGTCGCGGGCGCGAAAGTGCGCTGTTCGACACCGTTGCGACAACCCGTGCCATCGAGGCGGCGTACGGCCAGATGGCGGATCAGACTCGGCGTGGAGTGCGCGAGCCAATACGCATCGATACGGCCTAGGATTGCATTGCGGTTGGCTCTTAGCGCGTGGTCGCTCGGGCGCCGCCTCGCCCATGCAGGACCAGACCAAACAGTGCTAGCGTAGTGAAAGTCGCGCCGGCATAGAACGTCGCCGTCGGACCGAACGCGCTCCACAGCCAACCAGCGAGCGCGCTGGCAATCAGGAGCGCGAGGCCGGAGACCAGATTGAACAATCCAAAGGCCGTGCCATACATGTCGGCGGGTGCGGTCTCGGCGACCAGTGCGGCCAGGACGCCTTGCGTGAGTCCCATGTGGACGCCCCACACTGTCGTACCGATGAGAACATGCGCCGCTGACGCAGCGTTGGCCAGGATGACGTCAGCGACAATCAACGCGAGCAAACCGCTCGAGAGCAGGGTGCGTTGTCGTCCGCGATCGGCGAGCACACCGGCGGGATAGGCAACCATCGCGTAGACGATGCTCATCAACACCATCACCAGCGGAATCCAGGCGATCGTCATGCCGACGTTCTGCGCACGCAGCACGAGGAACGCCTCGGAAAAACGCGCCAGTGTCATGACGGCAGCGATCGCGACGACCCACCAGTAACGCGACGAGAGGCGCTGTATGTCGGTCACGGCAATGCCGGGTCCGCCCGGCATTGCGCCGGCTACGGCGTCGGGTTCGCGCACGCCGAAGAGCAGCAGTGCGAGTGCGGCAAATGCGGGGATCACCGCGAGCCAGAACACAGCACGGAAATTGCCGGCGAACCACAGCATGGCGCCGATGGCCAGCAACGGTCCGGCGACCGCGCCCACCGTATCGAGCGACTGTCGCAACCCGAACGCCGCACCACGTACCTCCGGCGGCGTAATGTCGGCGATCAGCGCATCGCGCGGGGCGCCGCGAATCCCTTTGCCCACGCGATCGACAAAGCGCGCGAATACGATCGCTCCGAGCGAGCTCGCCAACGGAAAAATCGGCTTGGTAAGCGCGGCGAGGCCATACCCGATCACCGTAAGCAGCTTGCGCTTCCGAAAATAGTCGGACAGATAACCCGAGAAGACCTTGGTGATGAGCGCGGTCGCCTCGGCAACGCCTTCGATAACGCCGACGGCGAACACGCTGGTCCCGAGTACTGTCACCATGAACAGCGGCAGCAGGCTGTGGATCAGCTCGGACGAGATATCCATCAACATCGACACGAAGCCGAGCACCCATACACTCGCGGGAATCGACCGCCAACCGGATCGATTCGGCGTGCCCGCGGGCTCGGGCGCGGAATCAGCGGGCAAAGTCGAAGGCTGCGGTCAGGTCGCCCATCTGCGCGCGTACCCCCGGCAACGGCTCCAGGTTGAAGCGACGCGTAATGAACTTGATGATCGACGTCGTATCGTAGGGCGTGTGGTCGACGTAACCGCGCTTGGCATAGGGCGAAATGATCAGCGTCGGAATACGCGTGCCGGGGCCCCAGCGATCCCCCTTCGGCGGCGGAACGTGGTCCCAGAAGCCGCCATTTTCGTCATAGGTGATGATGATCGCGGTCGATGACCAGAGCGGGCTCGCCTTGATTTTCGCCACCAGCTCGCTGATGTGAATGTCGCCGGACATCACGTCGGTGTAGCCCGGATGTTCGTTCAATACGCCCTGGGGCTTGTAGAAAACCACTTGCGGTAGTTGTCCTGTGGCAATTCCCGCGACCATCTCGCGATAGTCCTTGAGGTGCTCGGCGCGATCGGCCGTACCCGGCGCGAAGCGCGCGAAATAATTGAACGGGTGATGGTGGGTAACGAAATATGGACCGCCGTTTTCGGTCGTCGCGATGGCCTTGCGCTTGACCTCGGCCGGCTGCATCCCGTCCGCGACCGCCGCATCCCACGCGCCCGCATACCAGACCCACGACACGCCCTTCGCGGAAAGCGTGTCGCCGACAGTCTTGGTCCGCTGCGGCGGTAGCGTGTATTTCGACGGGTCGGCGAGCGCCGGATTGCCGTCCTTGGCGGGAGGAACGCGCGACGGCTGGTACGCGGGCTGCGCGGTATTGACCGACCATCCGTCGGGGGTCACGTCGCCATCGAGCACGAAGATTGGCGCCCCCTTGAGCGCCGAAGGCGGAGAATTCGGTGCACGCTTGAGGAAACCGCGCTCATCGATCACCGCGCGCAGGTTGGCTGGTGCGTTTTTGTCTTCAGGCGTGCAGGCGCAAATGAGATAGAAATGGTTGAGATAAGACCCGCCGAAGGCGCCCATGAAGAAGTTGTCGGTGAGCGTGTAGTCCTGCGCCCATTTCCACAAGGGCAGCTGCGTGCCGTCGTAGTAGCCCATGACCAGGCCGCCGGCATCGGAAGCTGCCACGTAGCGATCTAGCGTTCCGCCGCCGATCTGTTCCTGGTTTTGGTAGAACCTGTGCACCAGGTCCCGCGTCGCCACCGACAGCGGCATGTTGATCGGCGGCGTATCGATGCGAAACGGCTTGTTCGGCAGGTCCTTCGGAAACGCCGGGTCGGCATCCTTGCCCTTCCACACCGGCGGCAGGTGCGGGAGCGGCTTGCCGTCGTTGTCGACCTGCGTGTACTGCGCAGGCGTGGCGTTGGCGATGCCATCGGCGCCGGGGAAGAGTCCGTACAAATTGTCGAAACTGCGATTCTCGGCGTAGATGACGATGATGTGGTCGATCCGATCGAGACCGGACTTCGCCGGCTGCGACGGCTGTTGGCCGCACGCCCCAAGCAGAATCACCAGCGCGGCAACGCACGCGGGCCAGACCCTGCTAACGATCACGGTCGCCCTACGCGCCCGGGCTGCGGCGGCTGCCACAATTCCACCTTGTTGCCGTCGGGGTCGATGAACCAGCCGAAGCGGCCGTATTCGTGCTCCTCGATTTCGCCGACGACTTGTCCCCCGCCGAGATGGACCTGCCCCAGTGCACCGTCGAGATCGTCGACGATCAGGTTGAACATGAATTCGCGCTCAGATGGCGCGAAGTAGTCGGTGTTGGCCGGGAACGGGCTGAACACCGCGAACCCGTTGGGCGGCATGTTGGCAGGCTGGAACTCGATCGAGCTCTTGCCGTCGCCAATGCCCAGCCACTGCGCGTACCACGCCAGCAACTTCTCGGGATCGGCCGACCGGAAAAACAACCCTCCAAGACCTAGGACTTTCGCCATCACCTGACCTCAACCGAGTATGACTTCCGCGCGCACCGTACCGGCGCGCTCGTGCTTGGCGCACAGTGCGATGCGGTCCCCCGCCCTGCCCCGCACCACCCATTCAATCTTCGCACGGTCGTCGGTTACATGGTAGTCCGGCCAGAACGAAATTCCGGTGTGCTTGTAGGCTTTGCCCTCGAGCTGGCCGATGTCATCGCGCGCTTTGCCGGCTATCAACTCGGCGCCTTCGGGCAACGCAATGTCGACCATGACGCCGCGGACCACCTTGCGTCCGAGGCTGCGCTTGCTGACGTAGCTGGGCAGCCACCCCGAGTTCTGCACGACCAGGCGTACCCGCCAGTGATCGCTGCCCAGGGCTTCGGATTCCGCCGCGACCAGCTCGAGCCTGGGTGAAATCAGCGCCTGCCAAAGGATCCACCGTGGAAACTTTGCGACTTCGCGTTCGAGGAATTGCGGTGGCGGATTGCTGAATGCGTGCAGACGATTCCAGCCGCCGATATCGACCCGCCCCAGTTGCGGATGGTCGAAGGGCTTCCAGTCGACGTGTGCAATGCCGCCCGCCTTTTGTTCGCTCCAGCGGAAGAGCTTGAGGTCGTCGTCGATCGGGTGGTCGCGAAACCATTCGATGTATTGGTACTTTTCGATGCCCGCCTCGCGCATCGGACTCCAGATCTCGACGACCCACGCGTAGGCGCCGAGGTGGTCGTAGAGCCAGTCCGAGGTGCCGCCGATCACCTGCTTCGGGTGATAGCGGAACTCGTGGTACACCGAGATGGCCGGATAGCCGGTAGTCTCCGTGCCCTTCTGGCCGATCTTCTGGTAGGTCCACAGATCTTCGGCGTCCATGTCGGTGTCGGGCGAGTGGTCGAAGGGGCGCAGCAGCACGCCGCTCCAGGTATGGAAACTCACGCCCCCGCAGATATTCAGATGCGAGGTCAGGAACGCCACCTGCGCGCGGACTTCCGGTTCCGAAGTCGGGTACGGACCGGCGCCGAGTTGTTCGAACTCCTGTCGCCAATGCGCAGGATAGTTACGATTCAAATCAAGTCCTTGTTGCGGTTTTCTCACCTTTAATGTGAAACCGTCGTAGTCCTTGATCGTGCCCTCGGGCAGCAGCCGGAAATACGTGCCCCCGACTTCCGCAGGGTCGCGTCGCACCATCATCCGCGGTTCCTGCGGGTGTGGTTTCCACAGGCCGTTCGGATCCGCGATGCGCATCTGCAGGATGCGGCCGTCGCCGTCGACGTCCTCGATCGTCAAGCCCTCGATCGCATCCTCGTCGTAGGGGTACGGCCGGGTGCTCGAGCGAACGAAGCGCGGCTTATCAGCCAGCGCCCATTCGGGGCCGTCCGGGTTGACGCGAGGGCACAGGTAGAAGGCGCGCGTATCCAGCGCCCGCGTGACCTCCGCGTCCTTGCCGTACTGCGTGACGAGGTGGTTCAGAAAATACGTGCAAGCGACGGAAGCGGCGATTTCGGTCGCGTGTACGTTGCCCTCGACCCAGAACGCGGGCTTGTCCGCCGCCGGGCCTGTCGCCTGATTGGTGACCGCCAGCAGCCAGATATCCCGGCCTTCGTGACTCTTGCCGATCGATTCCAGCGCGACCAGCGCAGGATATTCGGCGGCGAATGCCTTGAGGATTTCGGTCAGCTCGGCATAGCGGTAGAAGCGGTCGAAACGAACGGCAGGCATGGGGGCTCGGCGCGGGCAAAGCGCGGAGTGTGGCGGGCGCGACCGGTTTGCGTCAACGCCGGGTCAAATCCCGGCGTACCACTCGTAGCCGTTGTCCTCCCAGTAGCCACCCTTGCCGCCCGCGATCTTGTCGAAGCTCGAGACCAGCTCGATGCGCATGACGTATTTCGCGTGCTTGTAGCCGAGCTGGCGCTCGACGCGCAATCGTATCGGTGCGCCGTTCTGCACGGGCAGTGTCTTATCGTTCAGCTCGTAGGCGAGAATCGTCTGCGCGTGATACGCATCGTCCATGTCGATGCTCTCGTAGTACGGGCTTTTGCCGTTGGCTTCCATCGGATCGGCGCAATGCAGGACCACGTAACGCGCGGCAGCGGTCGGGCGGACGGCATCCAGCACCGCGGCGAGCTTGGCGCCTTTCCACTTGGCGATGGCGCTCCACCCTTCGACGCAATCGTGACGGGTGATTTGGGTGCGGCTGGGCAACTCGCGCAGTTGCGCCAGCGTGAAGCTGGCCGGCTTTTCGACCAGGCCTTCGACCTTGAGCTGATAGTCGGCAAAGCCGTTGGCGACCATGGCGTCGTACAGCGGATTGTCCGGCTCGGAGGTGCCGTTGCTGCGAAAAGATGGCGACATGTCGGCCGGGGTGAATTCCTGCGCCATCGCCCTGCGCCCGCCGAGGACGCCATGCACCTTCTGGTTCAGGTCTTCGCCTCCTCCCAGCACCTTGGGGAACCATTCGGTCTGCGACAACTTCTCGCAGCCTGCCAGCAGGACGGTTGCGGCACTGCCGAGCGCGATACGAAAGAACTTCCGTCGCGGTGCTTCAACGACTGGCTTCATGAGCTTCCTCCGTGACGATCCGATAGCGGCCGGTGATCATCGAGCGCAGGTGATTCCAGAAACCGCTGATGATGACTTCGAAAACGTGAATCAGGACGAATGCGACCAGCAGCCACGCGATCACGAAGTGGATCGTGCGCGCCGACTGGCGACCGCCGAACACATCGATCCAGCCCGGCCACAGGGAATCGAGCCACGGCGACATCGCCATTCCCGCCAGGATGATTATTGGCAGCAAAACGAAAATCACGATCAGGTAGGTAAGCTTCTGCAGGACGTTGTAGCGCTTGGCGGCTTCGCCGGTCGGGTGCTTGAACTTGACGTGATCGACGATCGACTGGCCGATCGTGCCGAGCTCCGCCGAGGTCGGCGCGAGGTCCTGCGCGAGGTGACGGCTGACCGCTGAGTACGCCACGTAACACAGGCCGTTAAGCACGAAGATCCACGCGAAGAACAGATGCCAGCGACGGGCCATCGCGAGCCATTGATTGTCCGGAATGGTCAGCCACCACGGAAAGGCGCGAACGCTGAGTTCTCCGCCCCGGTCCCTGGATACGCCCAGAACGCCTGTCGTGACGAATTGATGCCCAAGGACGCGCGTCACGCCGATCGGCGCGCCGCCCGGGCCGTCGATCGCGGTGATCTCGAGCACCGCCGGCGTGCCATCGTAGGAAGACTTGCCCCAGTTGAGCGTCGAGTGGGCGTTGAAGATGTTGAGCCCGCTCATCAGCAGCACCGTCAGTGCGACGACGTTGATCCAGTGCATGATGCGCACCGGGATCGTGTGCCGGTAGTACAGGGTCCCCGTAGCGCCTCGTTCTCGTGTGCCGCCGACTGCCATCAAGTACCCCGCTCAAGAATCACGCGCTGCTCCGATCGAAGCTGCGTCTTAGTCCGCTCCGGCCCGCCTATCGTTCCCTACGGACCGTGCCGTGGGCCGGATGCAGCCCGCCCCGCTCTGCAGACGTTTCGGGCCGCTGACGAATGCACTGTCGCATTCGAAGTACCGCAACTTACGCTCGATCTCGCGCGACAGGCCGATCCTGACACTTTGGCCGATGGCGCGCACCGGGCGCTGCGCCGTGCCAAGCCACAGGGGGCCCCTGCCGCATAAATCGACGCCATCGAAGCGCCGGTCGATGTCCATGGCGGTGGCCAGCCGACCGGGGCCACGGGCCAGATCGGCCAGTTTCTCGGTGCCGCGACGCGCCCGCATCTGCGCGATGCCCTCGGTCGGTTCGAGCGCGCGCAACAGCACCCCCGCGCCGATGCCGGCGGTCTCGCCGCTGACGTTGAGCGCGAACCAGCACCCATAGACGAAATACACGTAGGCGTGACCGCGCGCAAGGAACAGCGATCGATTGCGCGGCGTCTCGCCACGAAAGGCGTGGCCGGCGGCGTCGCCGACGACGTAGGCTTCCGTTTCGACGATGCGCCCCGCCAGTCTTCCGGCGCGGTGATCGTGCACGAGCGACTTGCCGATCAGGTAACGGGCGAGCGCGTCGGTGTCGGTGGGAAGTTCGGATCGGCGCAGGCGCCGGATCGAGAGTGGCGCGTCGGGCACGCGGGACCCTGCGGGTTCTGGTTCGCGTCAAGGCCGCGAAGGTCTCGATCATAGCAAATCGCCATCGGAAGCAGCGTGCTGACGTTGCGCGCAGTCGGTGCGGCCACGATAATGGGGTCGCCTGGGTCCGCGGGCGGTCGAGCGCAGAGCTTCGACTGTCGCCACACGCTGGAGCATCGAGCCATGCTATTTGCGACACCTGAAGTCACCGACGAACGCAAGGCGTTCTACGAGCGCATCGACCACGACAGCCTCGCGCCGCTGTGGGAAGTGCTGGGCAATCTGGTTCCGCCGCGCCCGGCGACGCCGTGTGTCCCCGCCTACTGGAGCTACGCGCAGCTGCGTCCATATCTGCTCGAGGCCGGACGCCTGATCACTGCGCGCGAGGCGGAACGGCGCGTGCTCATTCTCGAGAATCCGGGCCTGCGTGGCGCATCGTCGATCACGCACAGCCTCTACGCCGGGCTGCAGCTCATCCTGCCCGGCGAGATCGCACCGAGCCATCGCCACTCGCAGTCGGCGCTGCGCTTTGTCGTCGAAGGCGAAGGCGCTTATACCGCGGTCGACGGCGAGCGCACTACGATGCATCCCGGCGACTTCATCATCACGCCGTCGTGGACCTTCCACGATCACGGTAATCCCGGCGACGATCCGGTCATCTGGCTCGACGGCCTCGACATTCCGCTGGTGGCGTTCTTCGACGCGGGCTTCGCCGAACGGCATCCGCAGGAAGTACAACCCGTGACCCGGCCCGAGGGCCAGGCGCTCGCGCGCTACGGCGCCAACATGTTGCCGCTGGGTCATGCGTCGAGTTCCCTGACCACGCCGATCTTCAACTATCCCTACGCGCGCAGCCGTGAAGCGCTGGAGCAGTTGCGACGCGGCGGGCCGCCGGATCCGTGCCACGGACTGAAGATGCAGTACACCAACCCTGCCACCGGGGGCTTTGCGATGCCCACCATTGGCGCCTTCATCCAGTTACTGCCGGCGGGATTCGCCGGCGCGCCCTACCGCGCAACGGATGGCACGGTGTACTGTGTGGTCGAAGGTCACGGCAGGAGTGTCGTGGGCGACCAGGATTTCAAGTGGGGACCGCACGACATCTTCGTCGTGCCGTCCTGGTGCAAGGTTGCGCACCACGCGACCGACGATGCGGTACTGTTCAGCTTTTCCGATCGTCCCGTGCAAAAGGCGCTGGACCTTTGGCGCGAAGAAGCTCCGGCTGGAGCGGGTGCCGGTTGACCCAGGCGCAACGCGCGCACTGACGATAACAAGCAGTCACAAGGAGGCAAGACAATGAGGATGTTCAAGCACTGGGCGACACGTTGCGGCAGCGGAGCATTGCTGCTGCTCGTCGCGGGCACGGCGCTGGCGCAGGGTACCGTGAAGATCGGCGTCATCGCGGAATTCTCCGGACCGTTCGCCGACTACGGCGGACAGATTCTCGCCGGCATGAAGACCTATCTGAAACAGAACGGCGATGTCTTCGGCGGCAAGAAGATCGAACTCATCGTGAAGGACACGACGGGGGCCGCGCCGGACGTCGCCAAGCGCCTCGCGCAGGAAGTGGTGACGCGCGACAACGTCGACATCCTCGCCGGATTCGGCCTGACGCCCAACGCGATGGCCGTGGCGCCGGTTGCGACCGAGGCCAAGAAGCCAATGGTGATCATGAATGCCGCGACCTCGGTGATCACGACGCGCTCGCCGTACATCGTCCGTGTATCGCACACGCTGCCGCAGGATGCGCAGCCGATCGCGCAGTGGGCGGCGAAGAACGGCATCAAGCGCGTGTTCACGCTGGTGTCCGACTACGGCCCGGGCATCGACGCCGAGGGCGCGTTCATCAAGGCATTCAAAGCGGCGGGCGGCGAAATTATCGACAGCGTGCGCACGCCGCTGGCGAATCCGGATTTCGCGCCATTCCTGCAACGCATCAAGGACACCAAGCCCGAAGCCGTGTTCGTCTTCCTGCCGCCGGGCAGCCAGACGATCGCGTTCATCAAGGGCTACGAGGAGCGCGGCCTCAAGCAGGCGGGCATCAAGATCATCGCCACCGGCGACCTTACCGACGACGGCGTGCTGGAAGCCATGGGTGAACCGACGCTCGGCCTGATCACCAGCTTTCACTACTCGGCGGCGCACGATTCGCCCGAGAACAAGGCGTTCATCAAGGCCTACGCGGAAACCAACGGCACGCGCCTGCGACCGAATTTCATGGCGGCCGCGGGTTACGACGGGATGGCGGCGATCGCCGAAGCGCTCAAGAAGACGCAGGGTTCGACCGATCCGGACAAGATGCTGGCTGCGCTGAAGGGCATGAAACTGATGAGCCCGCGCGGTCCGATCATGATCGACCCGGAAACGCGCGACATCGTGCAGACGGTTTATATCCGTCGTGTGGAGAAGGTCAACGGCCAGCTTTACAACGTGGAATTCGACAAGTTTCCGGACCAGAAGGACCCGGGCAAGCAGTGACCTCGTCGCAAGCGGTCAGCGCGCGTGCCTGAAGCGGGATCGCAGCCGGCGCCTCACCAGCACACGGATGGGCTCGAGGACTTCGTAAGCCGTCATCGTCGGCTGTTCATCCTGTCCGGTGCTGGCATCAGTACCGACTCCGGTATCCCCGGATACCGCGACGACGACGGTCTGTGGAAACGGTCGGCTCCAGTCCAATACCAGGATTTCCTGCGCAGCGACGCTACCCGACAGCGCTACTGGGCCCGCAGCATGATCGGGTGGCCGCTGGTGGACCGTGCCCTGCCGAATGCTGCGCACCGCGCATTGCACCGACTCGAATCGCAGGGCCGCGTGCAGCAGCTCGTGACCCAGAATGTGGATGGGTTGCACCAGCGCGCGGGAAGCACGGGACTGATCGAACTTCATGGCAACATCGGGCAGGTCGTTTGCCTGGAGTGCGGCACGCAATATTCGCGGGCCTCGATCCAACTTCAGCTCGAGCAACGCAATCCAGGTTTCCGCGCCGCCGATTCGGCGGCGGCTCCCGATGGCGACGCGGATGTGGAATCCTGCGATCTCGACGCGTTCCGCGTGCCGAACTGCACGCGTTGCGGCGGCATCCTGAAGCCGACGGTCGTGTTCTTCGGCGAATCCGTCCCACGCGAACGGGTCGATGCCGCAGCGCAAGCGCTCGAGCAAGCCGATGCCATGCTCGTCATCGGTTCGTCGCTGATGGTCTACTCCGGCTACCGCTTCTGCGAATGGGCGGACCGAATGGGAAAACCGATCGCGGCGATCAATCGCGGTCGCACCCGCGCAGATCACCTGTTCGTGCTCAAGGTCGGCGCGTCGTGCGCCGATGCCTTGGCGTCACTCGTCGCCAACCCGCTCGAGCAGGATCCGGTCGACCGACGCGCAGTCTCGGCTAAGCCGGGTAGCGTGAATTGACGCGCCGGGTGTTCGCAAGCCTTGCAGTCATAGCGCGCATGGCTGCAGCGAAACTGTCGGGCTGCCTTACATGTTGCAACGCAACTATGCGGATGCTGCAGATCACATCATTGATTACTGTAGATTTCTCCTTGTAGGCATCAAGCTTGCTTCCCCCTTGCATTTGCGAAGCGAGGCCCATATGAACAAGTTGCGAAGTCTTCTGGTGTTAGTAGCATTGACCGCCGCTACCGCGGCGAACTCTGGCCCGATACTCCTATTCACGGCCGAATTGAAGGGCTCAACCGAAGTGCCGCCGGTGGCTACGACCGCCACCGGTTCTGCGAGCCTGATTCTGGACGGGGACACACTGGAGGTCATCGAGACGTTCACCGGACTGGTTGGTGGACCCGCAGCGGCCGCCCACATCCATTGCTGCACGCCGGTCGGCACGAACACTGGCGTCGCAGTTGGGTTTCCTGGTTTTCCTGCGGCAACCTCGGGATCCTATACCCACTTTTTCAACCTGCTTGACACGACGATCTACACCGCAGCGTTTCTCACTGCCAGCGGTGGAACCGCCGCCGGTGCCGAGGCGGCACTTATCGCAGGCATGAAGACCGAGAATGCCTACGTGAACATCCACAATGCGGCGTTCCCGGGCGGGGAAATACGAGGAATTGTAGAGAGGGCGGTGCCAGAACCCGCCACGCTTGCGCTTTTCGCTTTGAGCCTCGGTTGCTTGGGCGTGCTGCGCAGACGTGGGATTGGCTAAGTGCCCGCCGGGTGAATCCAGAAAGCAACAAACCCCGCCGCACGGCGGGGTTTTCACGTTCGAAACGTGGAATCGGGCATGAATAGTGCATAGGATGGAAGTGGAGGTACTCATGACCATGAATCCCGTCATTCCTCTCGCCGATCTCCAGCCGATCTATTCAGTCGCCGACGTCGGCAAAGCCCGCGACGACGGCTCAGCCCAGAGCAACGAGGGGCTCAAGAGCTGGTACGACCGCATGTGCAAGCTTGGCGGCTCCCGTTACATCATCAAGCCTTCCACCGCCGCAGCCGTCGACGAACTCTACGAGGCGTCGCCCAATTTTGGGGCGGTCGTCGACGATTTGCGCAAATTTCTGGCACTCGCAGTCTCTGGCAACGAAGCCGTCCAGTTCACCCCGATCCTCCTGCTGGGCGAGCCGGGCCTGGGCAAGACTTATTTCGCCAAGAAGCTCGCGGCAGTCCTCGGTACGGGCTTCGAATTCGTGTCGATGAGTTCGCTCACTGCCGGCTGGGTGCTGACGGGCGCGTCGGCGCAGTGGCACAACGCGCGGCCCGGCAAGGTTGCGCACACGCTGATCGAGGGCGACTACGCCAATCCGGTGGTGGTTCTCGACGAAGTCGACAAGGCCGGCGGCGACGCGCGGTACGACCCGATGGGTGCGCTCTACACGCTGCTCGAGCCCGATACGGCGCGCCACTTCAAGGACGAGTTCATCGACGTCGACATGGACGCATCGCACATCCTTTGGGTCGCCACCGCCAACGACGAAACCACCATCCCGGAACCCATCCTGAATCGGATGAACGTCTACACGATCGACCGGCCCGATGCAGACGGATCGCACCGGATCGCACTTGCGGTTTACCGCGAGATCCTCGACGCGCACCACTGGCCGTTTCCGAGCGAGCCCGCGGAGGGCGTCATCGATCGCTTGGCCGCCGTTCCCCCGCGCGACATGCGCAGGCTGCTGCTCGACGCGTTCGGCACGGCAGGACTCGCCAATCGCGACTACCTGGTCCCCGAAGACATCGACGCGAAAAAACTTTGCGGCCGCAAGGCGCGGGTGGGATTCCAGTAAGCGTCAATCCACCGGAACTGTCCGGTACTTGGCGACCTCCGCCGCGTTGACCGCGGTTCCGCGATTGCCCCACGACTGGCGCATGTAGGTTACGACCTCCGCCACCTCCTGGTCGGTCAGCGTATAGGCAAACGGTGGCATGCCGAACGGCCGCGGATTGCCGCGCGTCGCCGGCGGAAACCCGCCGAACAGCACCATGCGGATCGGGTTGACCGAGAATTCCATGTTGATCGCCTGATTGTTGGCGAGCGGCGGATACATCGGTGGAACTCCTTGCCCGCTCGCGCCGTGGCACGACTTGCAGTGCGTGTCGTAGATCTTGGCGCCGGCCTCGAATGCCGCCTTGCTCTGTCCTTCGGTCGGCCTGATTTGCAGCGGATCGTCAGGCGCACCGCTCTGCGCGAGCGACTTGAGATACACGGCCATGGCCTGAGTGTCGGCCTCGGTGAGATATTGCAGGCTATCGTGCACGACCTGCGCCATCGGTCCGAAAACGACGCCACGATTGGAGATGCCGGTGCGCAGCAGCGCCACCACGTCGGCGATGTCCCACTGGCCCAGACCTGCTTCGCGATTAGACGTGAGCGACGGCGCGTACCAGTCCTGCAGCGGGATCAGCCCGCCGGTGAACTGCTTTTCCTTGACCGTGGCGCCGAGCATGTTGCGGCTGGTGTGGCACGCGTCGCAGTGACCGAGGCCCTGCACCAGATACGCGCCGCGATTCCACTCCGCCGTCTGGTTCGGCGTTCGGCTTGAATACGCCCGGCTCGAAGTACAGCGCGCGCCAGCCAACCAGCAGGTTGCGCTGGTTGTACGGAAACTGCATCTTGTGCGGCGTGTTGCGCTTGCGTCACCGGCTTGATCGACCAGAGGTAGCCGTAGATCGCGTCGGCGTCGGCGCGCGTGATCTTGGTGTAGCTGGGGTAGGGAAAGGCCGGATAGAGCAGCGACCCGTCGCGCGCCTTGCCGTCGTGCAGCGCCCGCCAGAAATCGTCCGCGCTCCACTTGCCGATGCCTGTCTCCGGATCGGGCGTGATGTTCGGCGTGTAGATCGTGCCGAACGGTGTCGGCATCTCCAGTCCGCCGGCGAAGGGCTCGCCGCCGCGCGCGGTGTGGCAGGCGATGCAGTCGCCCGCGCGTGCAAGATACTCGCCGTCGGTCTGTGCGGGCACGCGTGTCGCACTCGGTGCGCGCGGTGCCTTCGCCGCTTTCGCGGGTGGCGTAGGTTGGGCGTGCACCGTGGGCACGCCGAATTCGCCCAGCGCCGCGAGCGTGCCACCGAACAGCATGGCACCGATGAGCGTCGCGCGTTTGAAATTCATCGACATCACGGACTCTCCCCTACTGCGTCTGGCTGCCGCAGGCCATCGGTAGCTTCTGCTTCGACTCCGGAGCGGGAAGCGTCGCCGGCGTGCCCGGCTGATACGCGAGATACGCTGCCACCGCCGAACTGTCGGTGCCGCTCAGCTTGGCAGCGATCTTCGCCATGCAATCCGGCTCGGTCGCGTGCCGAACGCCGCCCTGCCACGCGCCCATCTGCGCATTGATGTAGTCGGGATAAAGGCCGATCAGTCCGGGAATGCCCGGCTGCATGCCCGTAAGTGCCTTGCCATGGCACGCAGCGCACGCAGGAATGCCTTTGGCGGGATCGCCGTTGCGCACCAGCGCCTCGCCGCGCGCGAGCGCTTCCTTGGTCGCCGAGGGCTGGATCGGCGTTGGAAACGGTGGCTGCAATTTGGAGTAGTACGTCGCGATCTCCATGAGGTACTCATCCGACAGGTGACGCGAGAAATACACCATCTGCGGATAAGTGCGCTTGCCGTCGCGAAAGCTCACCAGCTGACGATACAGATACTGGGCGGGCTTTCCTGCGATGCGCGGATAGTATTCGTTGCGCCGGCTGCCCTCGCCTTGCTTGCCGTGGCAGGCAGAGCATGCGAGCAGGCGCTGCTCGAGGGTATCCGCGAATTCGGGCGCACCGGGCTCGGCCGAGCGGGCGGGCGCCACCGCGAACAGCAACGGCGCTGCGAATGCGACCAGGAGGAGTCCGCGATACGACATCGTCCGACCTCTTTGTTCAATCGGCTACTTACTCGGCCAGAACTTCGCCCGATCCACCCATCTCCTTGGGCATGTCCTTCATCTTTGGGAGGCCGTCCTTGATGCGCAGGACCGTCTCACCATAGTGAATATCGCCGCGCTTGCCAGCGCGCTCGACGCTTAACGCTTAGCCGCATGCGCCGCCGAGCATACCGGCCTTGATCTCCGGGTTCGGCGGTTCGGCGCCCAGCCAGATCGACAGAAAAGCCTTGGCGAAATCGTCGCCCTTGACCGTCCCTTTCGCCGCGCCGTTGACGTCGACCAGCAGCCCGGTGCCCGGTTTGTTGGTGAAGGTCAAGCGTTCGCCGGTTTTGATGTCGGCCATCCAGCTGTTGACCATCGCGATGCGATCCTTCAGCGCGGGCAACTGATCCTTTGCGTTCTTTTCGAATCCTTCGCTCCATCCCTTGCGGACGTCGTCCGCGCCGACGTTGCGCACGAACTGGAGGACAAGCTGGAACGGTGTGTTCGATCCCAGCAGGGCACTCGCATCGCCCGATGTCTTGGCGACATACAGCGCAGCGACATAGACGTTGATCTTGAATGCCGTCGCCTGGCGCAGGCCCAGGCCATTCAGCGACAAGTTGCTTCCATCGACCTGCACCTGGTCGGGAAAGGTGACGCCTTTGCACTCCTTGCCCTGCGCGATACCGGCACCGAGCGTTGCGGCCACCAGGGCCGGCAACAGAATTCGCTTTAGCTGCAATTTCATCTCCCCTCCGACGTTGATGGTAAGGATTCGGGGCGCAGCCTTCATTGCGCTGCTGCCTGCAAGTCTCGGTAACGATAATCGCACTGCCTCCCTTCAGCAAGCGCTGAAATTCGGGCGAGTAGTCGCTGCCGTCGTGGCCACGGTAATGCGGTTGAGATTGTTCTAAACGCGTCGATGAACTTTACAGTTGATTCGTGTCGAGCCCGCTCGATTCGTCTATGCCCATGTTTCCGCATTGTTTGTTTCTGGGGCACAAGAGTTGCTTGCCTTCACAACGGCTCAGGAATCGAAAGGAACCGATATGTTCTCGCCAAAACATTTAGCTTTGCCTCAGTGTTTCATGCGCCGGATTTCCCTTTCGTTTGCGTTTGCGCTGGCGATGGGCTCAGCCGCCAATGTCAGCGGCGCCGCCGTCGTCTTTTCGTCGGCGGGCCTCACCGCGGCGGACGTTACGCCCAGCGTGAACGCATTTCGCATTGCGCTCGGTCCGCTGAACCCAAATGTCGCGGGCTCGTTCGGCACCGGGCGGCGTGAAATCAATTGGGACGGTGTGCCGGCTGCGTTTGCGGCGCCCAACAATCTGCCGGCCAATTTCTTCAACGTGAATTCGCCGCGCGGCATCGTCCTTGCAACGCCGGGGACCGGATTTGAAGTCAGCGGCGCCACCACCGATGCAGGTGCCGGCCAACCGGCGGCCGCCGATTTCGGCAACATCGATCCAAGCTATACGACGTTTTTCGCGCCCTTCAGTGCGCAGCGGCTCTTTACCGCGCTCGGCTCGAACGTCACAGACGTCAACTTCTTCGTTCCAGGTTCTACGACGGGCGCACTGTCGCGGGGATTTGGTGTCGTGTTCAGCGATGTCGACCTCGCGGTCACTACGATGCTGGAGTTCTTCGACAGCGCCAACGTCTCGCTTGGCGCGTTCTTTGCGCCGAACATCGCAGGCAACGAAACCTTCTCGTTCCTTGGCGTGGATTTTGGTAGTTCCATCGTCAGCCGCGTGCGCGTAGTCAGCGGCAACCAGGTCCTCGCAGCGGGGAATACTGCGCTTGACCTCGTCGTGATGGACGACTTCATTTTCGGCGAGCCGACAGTTGCAAGGGGCATTCCTGAACCGATGACCCTCGTGTTGGCGACGCTGGGGCTGATTGCTGCGGGATTTGCGCGGCGCAGGACGATGCGCGAGTCGGCAGCATGACTCTGAAACAACAAGCGCCTGCCAGGGCACTGGCAAGCGCTTGATGTAAGGCAGTAATTTGGCGCGCCCGGCAGGATTCGAACCCACGACCCCCTGGTTCGTAGCCAGGTACTCTAATCCAACTGAGCTACGGGCGCATGGCTCGAATTATACCAAAACGCCCGACTTACCGCTGCGCAGCGGCTTGCGCTCACGCATCGTAGTCCTGCGTTTGCCGATCAGTGCCGCGTGTTGCGCATTGCCCGGCGGGTGTGGGCGATGAACAGCAGCAGTGCCAGCGTCAGCAGCAGTAGCGTCCCCGGTTCCGGCACCGTGCCGCTGTCGCGCACCTGCGCCGTCACGATCAGCGTGATGTCGTGCACCGGTGCGCTGTAGCCGCTGTCGTTGTGCCCCGTCCCGTGCAGCACGATGCTGTCGCTGAAGCTGCCCACCGTCGTCGTGTTCAGGCTCAGCAGCAACGCCGCCGAATTGGTGCTCGCCGCCAGATTGTTGAACGGATTGAAGACTTCTGCAAAGTCCGGCGTATCCAGGAACTGGAACACTCCATCGAGCAGATCCGCCGGCCCCGCCACCGCATTGCGCGCGAACAAGGTCGTGCTCAACGGCCCCGACCCCACCAGCACCGACCCCAGGTCCAGCGTATACACATCCCCGCTCTGGCTGAAGCTGCCCGCCCCGCTGCCGAACACATACGCTGACAGCGCATAGTTGTTCACCGTCCCGCTCACCGCCACCACCAGATCCGCCAGCGCCAGGTCCACCAGCTCCGCATCGTGACTGGCCGTGGTGAAGCTCACCGTGCCACTGACCGCTCCCGCCGCCCCGGTGTTGAGCCCCACCTTCAGGCTGGTGCTGTCGGTCGCCTGCGCCGCCAATCCTGCCGCGCCCAGGTTGCCGCTGCCGTTCACCCCCGCGCTCGCACTGCCGAAGGCCGCCAGCAGCGTGTCGTTCAAGCCACTCACCGGTGCATCGTTCTTCACCGATAGCGCCTGGCTCACCGTATCGCCCACGTGCACGATGCCAAACGCCACCGGCGTGGCCGTGTTCAGCAGCGCCACCGCCGGCGTGTACACGTGCCCGGTCAAGCTCACGCTCGCCGTCCCCAGGCTGGCATCGGCATTGCCGGTGATGCTGCCGTTGGAGGCCAGGTTCAGCACCTGCGAGTTACCGGTGAAGCTGCCTGCGCTCGCCGTGTTCAGGCTCACCTGAATCGCAGTGCTGCTCGCCCCGGGTGCCAGGTTGTTGATCGCGCCGCTGCCGCTGAATCCGGCCGGTGCTGCATTGCGGGTCACGTTGAGCCCTTCGGTGAAGCTGTCCGGCGAGGTGTTGGTCACCCCGATCGTCTGGCTCGCCGCGCCACCGATCCGCGCCGCCAGCACGATCGGCGTGGTATCCACCGTCGGATTGGCCAGCCGGTACACGCCACCGGTGACGTCGATGGTCTGACTCGGCAGCGGCGTGGTCACGCCACCGTTGAAGGTCCCATCCGAGGCCAGCGTGATCGTCGCCGTGCCGTTGCGGCTGCCCGCCGTGCCGGTGTTCATGCCCACGCTCAGCGCCGTGCTGCTCGATCCTGCCGCCAGGCTGCTGAACGATCCGCTCGCCGTCAGTCCGCTCGTTCCCGTCGCGATGCTGCCGTTCAACCCTTCCGCCGGTCCGCTCGCGATGTTGCTAATGTTCAGCGCCACCGGCGCCACCACCGCCCCCACCCGCACATTGCCAAACACCACCGGGTTCGGCGTCGCCGCACTCGCCTGCGCCAGATTGCCCGCAATCCCGCTGATGGTCCCGCTCAACGCCAGGTTCAGATCGGCCAGCGGCGTCAAGCCCAGACCGTTACCGATCGCCGTCCCGTTCGAGGTCAGCAGCAACTGGTATGACGCCGTGATCGCCCCCGCCGTCGTCGGCGTCAGCGTCACCTGCATCGACGTCGCATCGGTCAGCCCCGCCAGCAACCCCGTGATCGTCCCGCCGTTGTTGCTGAAGCTCCCCGCCCCGGTGTTGGTCAGCCCCCCGAAGGCCACGTTCAGCGCTTCCGAGAACGCGCCCGCCACCTGCGAGTTGGTGAGCGAGATCGTCTTGGTGATCGGACCGCTGCCCACCAGCACGGCACCGAAGTTGAAATCCCCCGCATTGTTGATCGTCGCCTGCGCCAGGTTGTACACCCCGCCACTGATGGTGATCGGCGCCGAGTTCGGCAGGTCCAGCGTCGACAGTCCGCTCGTCCCCGTTCCGTTCGACTGCAGCCCGAGCGTCACCGTCCCGCTCTGCGCGCCGGCCGCACTCGTGTTCAGCCCCACCACGATGCCGCTGTTGTTGCTCGCCCCCGCCGCCAGGTTCGTTACCGTCCCCGCTGCCGTCGCCGCCCCCGTCGTCCCCGCGACCGCCGCATTGAGCCCTTCCTGGAAGCCCGGCGCGAGGTTCGTATTGCCAATGCTGATCGCCTGGCTCAGGCTGCCGCCCACGTGCGCATTGCCCAGGCTCACACTCGCCGGCAAGCTCGGCTGTGCCGTCAGGAACACGCTGCCGCTGACATTGATCGTCTGCGCCGTCAGCGGCAGATCGGTGAGACCACTGGTGCCCACACCGGTCGAGGCCAGGTTCAAGCTGGCCGTGCCGCTCTTCGCCCCCGCGCTCGTCGTGTTCACCCCCAGCAGCAGGCTGCTGTTGTTGTTCGCCCCCGCCGCCAGGTTAGTGACCGTCCCGTTCGCCGTGATGCCAGCGCTGGCCCCGCTCAGGTTGGCGTTGAGTCCTTCCTGGAAGCCCGCCGCCGAGATGTTGGTGTTGGTCAGGTTCAGCGCCTGCGTCGCACTGCCACCCACGCGCTGGTTGGCCAGATTGATCGTCGATGTCGCCAGCGACGGCTGCGCCACCTGATACACCCCACCGGTGACGTTGATCGTCTGCGGCGTCAGCGGCGTGGTCACGCCACTGTTGAAGCTGCCGTCCGAGGCCAGCGTGATCGTCGCCGTGCCGTTGCGGCTGCCCGCCGTGCCGGTGGTCATGCCCACGCTCAGCGCCGTGCTGTTGGCCCCCGGCGCCACACTCGTGAACGATCCGCTCGCCGTCAGTCCCGGCGTCGCCGTGGCGATGCTGCCGTTCAAGCCTTCCGCCGGTCCCACCGCCACGTTGCCGATCGACAGCGCCACCGGCGCCACCACCGCCCCCACCCGCACATTGCCAAACACCACCGGGTTCGGCGTCGCCGCACTCGCCTGCGCCAGATTGCCGGCGGTGCCGGTGACCGTGCCCAGCAGCGCCAGCAACTGATCCGGCAGCGCCGTGATGCCCAGTCCGTTGCCAATCGCGGTGCCGTTCGACGCCAGCAGCAGTTGCACGCTGGCGTTGATCGCCCCCGCCGTCGTCGGCGTATACGTCACCACCATCGACACGTTGTTGGTCTGCCCGGCCAGCAGACCCGAGATCGAACCGCTGGTGCCGATGGTGCCGACGCCACTGTTGGTCACCGTGCCGAAGTTCGCGTTCAGCGCCTCCGAGAACGCCCCCGCCAGCTGCGAGTTGGTGAGCGAGATCGTCTTGGTGATCGGCCCGCCACCCACCAGCACGCTGCCCAAATTGAAATCACCCGCATTGTTGATCGTCGCCTGCGCCAGGTTGTAGCCGGTGATCGAGGTATTGACCACCTGCGGCGCCAGGTCGAAATTGGCGAGCCCACTCGTGCCCGTCCCGTTGGACGCCAGGTTCAGCGTCACGCTTCCGTTCTGCACTCCCGCACTCGCCGCCGTCATCCCGACACTGATCGCGCTGCTGCTGCTCCCCGCCGCCAGGTTGACGATGGGACCGCCACTGCCGCTGGCGTTCGAAGTCGTGCCGACACTGGCGTTGAGCCCTTCCTGGAAGCCCGGAGCGAGGTTCGTATTGCCAATGCTGATCGCCTGGCTCAGGCTGCCGCCCACGTGCGCATTGCCCAGGCTCACGCTCGCCGGCAGGCTCGGCTGTGCGGTCAGGAACACGCTGCCGCTGACATTGATCGTCTGCGTCGGTATCGTCGCCGCGGTGTTACCGAGTCCACTGGTACCCGTGCCGTTGGACACGTAGTTGAGCGTCACCGTCCCGGTCTTGGCGCCGGCGCTGCCGGTGTTGACCCCCACCGCCATCGCGCTGCTGTTCGGCGTACCCACCGCCACACCGCCGCCACCCAAACCACCGCTGATCGAACCACCGTTGTTAGTTACCGCCCCAGTGTTGCTACCGAAGCTCGCATTGAGCACTTCGGTAAACGATCCACCCGGCGCCACGTTGGCCACCGTCAACGCCTGGCTCACGCTGCCACCCACCCGCTGGTTCGCCAGCGTCACCGGCGTCGGCGTCGTACTCCCCACCGCCAGGTTGTAACCCACGCCCTGAATCGCCAGGTCCTGGCTGTTGGTGTTGTCGAAATTGTTGCGGATATGGATCGTCTGGCCGACCAATGCGCCAGTCGATGTGGCGGTGAGCGTCACCGCCAACGGTCCGGTTGTGGCGCCGCCGGCCACCGGCCCCCAGTTGCCGGCGGTCACGCCGTTGCCGGACAACTGTGAGTCGGTCAGATGGCCGCCGTTGACTGAGGTCTGGATCGCGCCGGACAGGCTCGGGCCACCAGCGTTAGTGTTCCCGATCTGGTAATTGCGCGTGACCGCGTTGCCGACGTGCACGTTACCGAAGTTGATCACGGCATTGCCCGTCGTGCTACCACCACCAACGATGTCGCCGGTCAGGAACTGCGCCGTGCCCGGCGTGGCCCCCGCGGCAAGAATCTGACCGCCACCAACGACGTTGGCGCGATTGTTGAATGCATTTCCCGAACCGAAATTGGCATTGGTGTAGGCCGCGCTCACCGTGATGTTGTTGGCGCCGAGCGTGAGCGCCGTGCCGTTGTGCGCGAGCGTTCCCGCCGTCGAAGCTGTGCCAAATGTGAGGCTCGCATCGGCGTCGATCTGCACCGTCCCGGTGTTGCCGCTGATGCCGCTGGTTGCCGCCAAGAGTCCGCCGGCCGCGCGCACGGTGCCGCTGTTGGCCACGTTGTTGGACAATGTGCCGAAGCCGAAAATCTCGCCGCTGTTAGTGAGGCTCGCCGCCGTCAGCGTGCCGCCACCAAGTTGCAGCGTGCCGGCGTTGCTCAACGCATTGGCCGTCGTGTAATTGCGGTTGCCCAACACGCGCAGCGCACCGGCCGCTGCGTTGGTGGTCAGCGAAGATTCGAGCGTCGT
Source organism: uncultured beta proteobacterium (assembly GCA_963726915.1). Lineage (GTDB taxonomy): Bacteria > Pseudomonadota > Gammaproteobacteria > Burkholderiales > Casimicrobiaceae > PALSA-1003. The sequence goes on along the minus strand of CAVSEA010000009.1, from coordinate 893,073 downwards.
CACCACGCTGGTCGATGGGTTCTGCGTGCGCCACACCGAGCCCGCGCCATCGACGATGATCTCCGCCGCATTGGTCGTCAGCGGCTGTGCGCGCACGGTCAGCGTCGAGCCGCTGCCGATCGACGCCCAAGTCCCGCCGGTCAGCGTGCTGCTGCTGGAGTTGGTCAGCGTGGTGGGGGCCACGTTGGTATTCCCACCGCTCCGCGCGGCGATCGTCCCGGCGTTGGTCAACGCCGCCGCACCAATGGTCACGCTCCCGCCACCGACCGCCTCGATCGTCGCACCGGCGGCGTTGGTCAGCGTCAGGTTGGCGTCGCCAATGTTCAGGTTCTGCCCCGACACGTTGCCGCGCAGGATCCCCTGGTTGATCAGCGCCACCGGACCCGGCGTGAGCACCTGACCGCCAATGCCTCCCGTCCCCTGCACCAGCACGTTCGAGCCCAGCGTCAGCGTCGTCGCCCCCGACTGCTCCACCGTCAGCGCGCTGCCCCCGGACAGGTTCACCGTCGCGTTGTTGAACGTCTGCGTCCCCACAAACATCAGAAAGCTGTTGTTCGCGACGTTCGCCACACCATTGCCGGTGTTCGCCTCGTTGCGCAACGTCAACCCGTTACGGATCTGCAACCGGCTGAAACTGCCCTCGGTCAGGTTCAGATCGCCCAGTACGGTCACCCCGTCGAGCGCGTTGCTAGGGTTGCTGGTGAAACGCAGGAAGGTAGGTGCCGCCTCCTGCACGATGCCGCCCTTGATCGTGCCGCCCGCCAGCGTGATCGCACCCAGATGACCGCCCAGCGTGAGCGTGTCTCCGGTATTGGTCAGCGTCCCGGTCAGGTTGAAGGTGCCGCCCGCCGTATTGTTGAAGTTGGCCAGCGCCGCCGTCGTGGTCGTGCCGTCCAGGGTCAGCGTGCTGGTGCCGGTCAGCACGTTGATCGTGCCCGTGTTGATCAGGTTGGTGGCATTCAGGCGCAGCAACGACCCGGCCCCGGCATTCATCGTCCCGGCGTTGGTCAGCGCCGCCGCACCAATGGTCACGCTCCCGCCACCGACCGCCTCGATCGTCGCCCCGGCGGCGTTGGTCAGCGTCAGGTTGGCGTCGCCAATGTTCAGGTTCTGCCCCGACACGTTGCCGCGCAGGATCCCCTGGTTGATCAGCGCCACCGGACCCGGCGTGAGCACCTGACCGCCAATGCCTCCCGTCCCCTGCACCAGCACGTTCGAGCCCAGCGTCAGCGTCGTCGCCCCCGACTGCTCCACCGTCAGCGCGCTGCCCCCGGACAGGTTCACCGTCGCGTTGTTGAACGTCTGCGTCCCCACAAACATCAGAAAGCTGTTGTTCGCGACGTTCGCCACACCATTGCCGGTGTTCGCCTCGTTGCGCAACGTCAACCCGTTACGGATCTGCAACCGGCTGAAACTGCCCTCGGTCAGGTTCAGATCGCCCAGTACGGTCACCCCGTCGAGCGCGTTGCTAGGGTTGCTGGTGAAACGCAGGAAGGTAGGTGCCGCCTCCTGCACGATGCCGCCCTTGATCGTGCCGCCCGCCAGCGTGATCGCACCCAGATGACCGCCCAGCGTGAGCGTGTCTCCGGTATTGGTCAGCGTCCCGGTCAGGTTGAAGGTGCCGCCCGCCGTATTGTTGAAGTTGGCCAGCGCCGCCGTCGTGGTCGCGCCGTCCAGGGTCAGCGTGCTGGTGCCGGTCAGCACGTTGATCGTGCCCGTGTTGATCAGGTTGGTGGCATTCAGGCGCAGCAACGACCCGGCCCCGGCATTCATCGTCCCGGCGTTGGTCAGCGCCGCCGCACCAATGGTCACGCTCCCGCCACCGACCGCCTCGATCGTCGCACCGGCGGCGTTGGTCAGCGTCAGGTTGGCGTCGCCAATGTTCAGGTTCTGCCCCGACACGTTGCCGCGCAGGATCCCCTGGTTGATCAGCGCCACCGGACCCGGCGTGAGCACCTGACCGCCAATGCCTCCCGTCCCCTGCACCAGCACGTTCGAGCCCAGCGTCAGCGTCGTCGCCCCCGACTGCTCCACCGTCAGCGCGCTGCCCCCGGACAGGTTCACCGTCGCGTTGTTGAACGTCTGCGTCCCCACAAACATCAGAAAGCTGTTGTTCGCGACGTTCGCCACACCATTGCCGGTGTTCGCCTCGTTGCGCAACGTCAACCCGTTACGGATCTGCAACCGGCTGAAACTGCCCTCGGTCAGGTTCAGATCGCCCAGTACGGTCACCCCGTCGAGCGCGTTGCTAGGGTTGCTGGTGAAATGCAGGAAGGTAGGTGCCGCCTCCTGCACGATGCCGCCTTTGATCGTGCCGCCCGCCAGCGTGATCGCACCCAGATGACCGCCCAGCGTGAGCGTGTCTCCGGTATTGGTCAGCGTCCCGGTCAGGTTGAAGGTGCCGCCCGCCGTATTGTTGAAGTTGGCCAGCGCCGCCGTCGTGGTCGTGCCGTCCAGGGTCAGCGTGCTGGTGCCGGTCAGCACGTTGATCGTGCCCGTGTTGATCAGGTTGGTGGCATTCAGGCGCAGCAACGACCCGGCCCCGGCATTCATCGTCCCGGCGTTGGTCAGCGCCGCCGCACCAATGGTCACGCTCCCGCCACCGACCGCCTCGATCGTCGCACCGGCGGCGTTGGTCAGCGTCAGGTTGGCGTCGCCAATGTTCAGGTTCTGCCCCGACACGTTGCCGCGCAGGATCCCCTGGTTGATCAGCGCCACCGGACCCGGCGTGAGCACCTGACCGCCAATGCCTCCCGTCCCCTGCACCAGCACGTTCGAGCCCAGCGTCAGCGTCGTCGCCCCCGACTGCTCCACCGTCAGCGCGCTGCCCCCGGACAGGTTCACCGTCGCGTTGTTGAACGTCTGCGTCCCCACAAACATCAGAAAGCTGTTGTTCGCGACGTTCGCCACACCATTGCCGGTGTTCGCCTCGTTGCGCAACGTCAACCCGTTACGGATCTGCAACCGGCTGAAACTGCCCTCGGTCAGGTTCAGATCGCCCAGTACGGTCACCCCGTCGAGCGCATTGGTGGTGCTGCTGGTGAAGTGCAGCCCGTTGCTGCCGGTCTGCTGGATCGTTCCGCCCGATATCGTGCCGCCGTTGAGCCGATACGCGCCGGCCTGGATGGTGATGACCCCACCCGGCGCCATTGTGAGAGTGCCGCTGGTGTGGTCGACGGTAGCGCCCGCCGCATTGAGCGTCAGCTTGTTGAGCGAGATCGCCGTGTTCAGCGTGACGGTATAGGTACCTGCCGCCGCGATCGTCGCGTCGAAGGTCGAGCCGCCGTTGTTGGGAATCGTGCCGTTGCAGGTCGACCAGTTGCCTGCGACGTTGAAGAAGCCGCTCGTGCCGCTCGTCCAGAAGCAGGAGAAGTCCGATGCGACAGCTGGTGCAACCGGGATTACCGCAATGCTTAGCCCTGCGGCTATTGCAACTGCGCTCAGGATCCGGCGTAGCTGGCTAGTCTGGCGACGCGAGCAATGGTCCTTGTCGGGGGAGCACAAGATAATCCCGCCAGCACGGCGAAGCCATCGTTTTCCCATTGCCATCCCCCTTGGCCGAGACGACAGCGGATGTCGTTGCGGCGGTAGTCACTTCAGCGGCCACTTTTTGTTCGAATGAGAAGCGTGCCGTAGCAAGCAATTAGTCGGCCACAACTGCAACCATTTGTTTTAATTTCTATTTTTTGAGCAGCTTGTCGCTGGCTGTAAAATTACTCGACATGTGGGCAACACGTCAGCATCGATCGCATGAAGACAACGGCCTGCTTGCATCCTGCAACCACATTGCCTCGGCCATGAGCATCGATGCCGTACTCTTCGACCTGGACGGCACGCTTGTTCATACGGCGCCGTGCATCTCGTCGGCCCTGAATCAGGCGCTGGCGGACAATGGTCTAGCCACGCTCGAGCCATCGGTGGTGACCACGATGGTCGGAGGTGGCGTGCCGACGCTCATCCGGCGCGCGCTGACCAGGCTCGGTGCCGCACCGCAGCCCGAATTGCTCGCTGCCTTGCTGACACGATACCGCGAGGTCTATCTGGCGCGCTCAGGCCCGGCGCCCATTCCATTTCCAGGCGTTGAAGACGCGCTCACCGCGCTGCATGGCGACGGTCTGAAACTGGGCGTAGTCACCAATACCTTTGATCGCTTCGTGCACGCGATCTTGCAACAGACCAGGCTTTCGCGCTTGTTCGATGTCGTCGTCAGCGCGGATACCATGCCCGAGCGCAAACCCCATCCGGCACCGTTGCTGCATGCGTGCAAGGCGCTCTCGATTGCACCGACCCGAACGCTATTCGTCGGCGACTCCCGCAACGATGCCGAGGCCGCGCAGGCGGCGTACATGCCGATGGTGTGCATGACCTACGGCTACAACGAGGGCAATCCGGTGTCGACCTTGCCGTGCATCGCGTTTCTCGACAGCATGAGCAGACTACCGGAACTGGTGCGTGCGTTGCATGCTGGAGACTCTAGCAACACTCGGTAGGCGGTCGTCACCAATGTCTCCGGTATGAAACGTTACCTATGTAACCGGAATAGACCCATGGGATTTGGCGGAGAGAGAGGGATTCGAACCCTCGATACACTTTTGGGCGTATGCTCCCTTAGCAGGGGAGTGCCTTCGACCACTCGGCCATCTCTCCGTATTGCTTCAACGCATACGCCTGTGGGCGTATGCTCCCTTCGTACAGGGAGGGCCTGGTACCACTCGGCCATCTCTCCGATGAAGCTCTCGATTTTACCCGTTCCGCCGCCCCTGCGCGAACAGCGGATTCAGGCGGGCGACGGCGCCTGATCCAGTTCGAAGGCCCGGTGCAGGACACGCACCGCGAGTTCGAGGTACTTTTCGTCGATCACCACCGAGGTCTTGATCTCGGAAGTCGAGATCATCTGGATGTTGATCTGCTCGTCCGCGAGGGTCTTGAACATCTTCGCGGCGATGCCGACGTGCGAACGCATCCCGATGCCGACCAGCGACACCTTGCAGATCCGGTTGTCGCCGATGATCTCGCGCGCCGAAAATCCTTTGCCCTTTTGCCCTTCAAGAACATCGAGCGCCTTCTGGTACTCGCCGCGGTTCACCGTGAACGAGAAATCGGTACGGCCCGATGCGCCGATGTTCTGCACGATCATGTCGACGTCGACGTTGGCTGCGGCAACCGGTCCGAGTATTGCGTAGGCAATGCCTGGCCGGTCCTCCACACCCATTAGCGAGATCTTGGCTTCGTCGCGATTGAAAGCTATGCCGGAAATGATCGCCTGTTCCATGGCTTCGTCTTCCTCGAAAGTAATGAGTGTGCCGGTCGAGGATGTTTCGGGATCCTCGAACGACGACAGCACGCGCAGCTTGACCTTGTACTTGCCGGCGAATTCGACCGACCGTATTTGCAGCACCTTGGATCCGAGGCTCGCCATCTCCAGCATTTCCTCGAAGGTAATGCGGTCCAGCCTCCGCGCTTCTGGCACGATGCGGGGATCGGTCGTATACACGCCATCGACGTCGGTGTAGATCTGGCATTCGTCGGCCGCCAGCGCCGCGGCGAGAGCGACGCCGGAGGTATCGGATCCACCGCGTCCCAACGTCGTGATGTTCCCTTCCGCGTCGACACCCTGGAAACCCGCGACGATGACTACCCTGCCGGCGGCGAGGTCGCGGCGAATGGGCTCCTCGTCGATCTTCAGTATGCGCGCCTTGGTGTACGCGCTGTCGGTCAGGACCCTGACCTGGCCTCCGGTGTAACTTCTCGCCTTGACGCCGAGTTCGTGCAACGCGATCGCGAGCAAGCCGATTGTCACCTGTTCGCCGGTCGAAGCGACGACGTCGAGTTCGCGCGGATCGGGATTCGGCGAGATCTCGCGTGCGAGCGCCAGCAGCCGGTTGGTCTCTCCGCTGATCGCCGACGGAACGACAACCAGCTGATGCCCTTCGCGATGGAAGCGCGCCACGCGGCGTGCCACGTTGCGTATGCGCTCGGTGCTGCCGACCGACGTTCCGCCGTACTTCTGGACGATCAGTGCCATGCGCGCGCGTCCCTCACAGCGTACGGAAGGCCAGGGTCGCGTTGGTCCCGCCAAAGCCGAAGGAATTGGACAGCGCTGCGCGGATCTTCATCTTCCGTGCGGTGTTCGGCACGAAATCGAGATCGCACTTCGGATCCTGGTTGACCAAGTTGGCCGTCGGTGGCGCGACCTGGTCACGCAACGCCAGCACGGTGAACACCGCCTCGATCCCGCCCGCCGCACCGAGCAGGTGACCGGTCATGGACTTGGTCGACGACACCGCGAGCCGCGCCGCATGTTCGCCGAAGCAGCGCTTGACCGCGATGCACTCGGCGATGTCGCCCACCGGCGTCGAGGTGCCGTGCGCGTTGATGTAGTCGATATCGGTCGGCACGAGACCGCCGTTCTTCATCGCGTTGGCCATGCTGCGCGCCGCGCCGGATCCATCTTCGGGCGGTGCCGTGATGTGGTGCGCGTCGGCCGACATGCCATACCCGGCCAGTTCGCAATAGATGCGCGCGCCGCGGGCCTTGGCGTGCTCCAGCTCCTCGAGTACGAGCACGCCGGCACCCTCGCCGAGCACGAAGCCGTCGCGGTCGACGTCCCAGGGCCGGCTGGCGGTGGCAGGGTCGTCATTGCGATGCGAAAGCGCCCGCGCGGCGCAAAATCCGCCGACGCCGAGCGGACTTACGGTCGATTCGGCACCACCGGCAAACATGATGTCGGCGTCGCCGTATTCGATCAGGCGGGACGCCTCCCCCAGGCTGTGATTCGCGGTCGAACACGCTGTCACCAGCGCAAGATTCGGTCCGCGATAGCCGTAGTGAATCGACACCAGCCCGGAGATCATGTTGATGATCGAACCCGGCACGAAGAACGGCGAGATCTTGCGCGGCCCGCCTTCGCGATAAGCGTTGCTGGTGTCCTCGATCATCGGCAGGCCTCCGATGCCCGAGCCGATGCAGACGCCGACGCGATCGAGATCGCCGGTGTAACCATCGAGGCCGGCATCCTTCACCGCCTCCATCGTCGCCACCAGCCCATAGTGGATGAAGGTGTCGTAGCGTCGCGCTTCCTTGCCCGAGAGGAATTGCGTGACGTCGAAGTTCTTGACCTCGCCCGCGATGCGCGAAGGAAACGCACTCGCGTCGAAGCGCGTGATCGCGGTGATGCCGGAACGCGCCGCGAGGATATCGGCCCAGGCCGCGGCGAGCCCGATGCCGACCGGCGACACGATGCCCATACCGGTAACGACGACGCGGCGTTTTGACATGGAGTCGAGGCTGCTATCGAAGGCGAACGGCGCGCGGCCGCTCGGATAGGGGTGCCGGCGGATCGCGCGAGCCGGCGCGCAGCGCTACTTTTTCAGATGCGATCCGACGTAGTCGACCGCTTGCTGAACCGTGGTGATCTTCTCGGCGTCCTCGTCGGGAATCTCGGTTTCGAATTCCTCTTCCAGCGCCATGACCAATTCAACCGTGTCTAGCGAGTCCGCGCCCAGGTCGTCTACGAACGACGACTCGTTCTTGATCTCGGCTTCGTTCACGCCGAGTTGCTCGGCGACGATTTTCTTGACTCGCTGCTCTACGTTTTCCATAACCATCCTCCCAGCGGGATTTGCACTTCTCTCAAACCGTCGGATTTTACCAGATACCCGGGAATTGCCCAAAGGCGCCACCGCCGTTTGGCTACGCCATGTACATCCCACCATTGACGTGCAGCGTGGCACCGGTGACATAGCCGGCCGCATCCGACGCCAGGAAGGCCACCGCATGGGCAATATCGCTCGGCGCACCGAGGCGGCCGAGCGGGATGCGCTCGAGCAGCTTGTCGCGCTGCGCGTCGGGCAGCGCGCGCGTCATCTCGGTATCGATGAAGCCGGGCGCGACGCAATTCACGGTGATGGCGCGACTGCCGACTTCCTGCGCCAGCGACTTGGTGAATCCGACCAGCGCCGCCTTTGCGGCCGAGTAATTGGTCTGCCCCGCATTGCCGCTGGCGCCGACGACCGAGCCCACGTTGATGATCCGGCCGTGCCGCGCCTTCATCATCCCGCGTAATACCGCCTTCGACAGCCGATACGCGGACTTGAGGTTGGTATCCATGATGGCGTCCCACTCGTCTTCCTTCATGCGCACGAGCAGGTTGTCGCGGGTGATGCCGGCGTTGTTGACCAGCACGCTCACGTCGCCGAATCGTTTCTGAATGTCCGCGATCACGGCATCGATCGCCGGACCGTCGTTGACGTCCAGGCGAATGCCTGCGCCGCCGTTGCCAAGCTGTTTGAGGTGCGTATCGATCGACGCGGCGCCAGCTTCGGTGGTCGCGGTACCGACGACTGTCATGCCACCACCCGCCAACGCTTCCGCGATCGCGCGGCCGATGCCTCGCGTCGCGCCTGTCACGAGTGCCACTCGAGCATCCGACATCGCCGTCACCTAGACCTTGGTTGCGCTCAACGCGGCGTCGATCGCCGCGCCGTCGTTCATCGGCAGTACTGCAAGATCGGGGGCGACGCGCCGGCACAACCCGGTCAGGACCTGACCCGGCCCACATTCGAGTACATGGGTCACGCCTGCAGCGACGAATGCCTGCACCGTCTCCACCCAGCGCACCGGACTCGCGGCTTGTCGCGCCAGCGCCACCCGGATCGCATGTGCGTCACTGCGGATGCCCGCGTCGACGTTGTGCACGACGGGAATCGTCGGCATTTGCACCGGCACGTCGGCGAGATATTTTTCCAATCGCTCTGCCGCGGGTCGCAGCAACGAACTGTGGAATGGCGCGCTGACCGGCAGCAACACCCCACGCTTGGCGCCGTGCGACTTGGCCGCGACGATCGCACGTTCGACCGCCTCGCGATGTCCCGCGATCACGATCTGCCCCGGCGCATTGAAATTGACCGCTTCGACCACCTGACCCTGCGCTGCTTCGGCGCAGGCCGCGCCGATGCCTGCATCGTCGATGCCCATGATCGCCGCCATCGCACCGACGCCTGCGGGTACCGCCTCCTGCATCGCCTGCGCACGGAAGCGGACCAGCGGCAAGGCATCCGCCAGCTGCAACGCGCCGGCAGCGACCAACGCGGCGTATTCGCCAAGACTGTGACCGGCAACGATCGCCGGCACCGCGCCACCCGCGCCAAGCCAGGCGCGATAGACCGCGACATCCGCCGCCAGCATCAACGGTTGCGTGTTCACCGTCTGGTTCAACTGCTCGACCGGGCCGTCGGCGGCCAGCGTCCACAAGTCCTGCCCGAGCGCCGTGCCGGCCTCGGCGAGGGTCTGTCGTACGGCAGGATAAGCATCGTACGCAGCCAGCATGCCGACCGACTGCGAACCCTGTCCGGGGAACACCATCGCGAGTTTCATGGCAATCGATTCCAGGGAAGCACTGGCGGGATCACCATCGTAGCAGGACCGAACCCCAGGTGAATCCGCCGCCGACGCCAACCAGCATGACAATCTGCCCAGCGCGAATGCGGCCATCGCGCACGGCGACATCGAGCGCCAGCGGGATCGAGGCGGCCGAGGTGTTGGCATGCCTTGCCACGGTCGAGACCATGCGCTCCGGCGGCAGTCCCAGCTTCTTCATCGTGGCATCCATGATGCGCACGTTGGCCTGATGCGGGATCAGCCAGTCGATGGCGCTGGCCGTCAACTTGTTGGCGTCGAGCGCTTCCTGCGCGACTTCGGCCAGGACCTTCACCGCGAACTTGAACACCGCGGTTCCGTCCATGTGCAGGAACGGCCGGCCGCTGACCACGCCGTTGGCGACCGTGCCCGGTACGCTCAGAATATCGCGATAGTGCCCGTCAGCGTGGATGTGCGAGGACAGGATCCCGGGTGTCGGGCTGGGCACAAGCACGACCGCACCGGCGCCGTCACCGAACAGCACGCAGGTGCCGCGGTCGTTCCAGTCGAGGATACGCGAGTAGATTTCGGCGCCGACGACCAGCGCATTGCGCACGGCGCCGCTTTTCACCATCAGATCGGCGACGGACAGCGCGTACACGAATCCGCTGCATACGGCCTGCACGTCGAAGGCTGGGCCGTTGCGCGCGCCGAGCTTCGCCTGCAGGATGCACGCCGTCGACGGAAAGATCATGTCCGGCGTGGTCGTCGCCACGATGATCAGGTCGACGTCTTCCGGCGCAACGCCCGCGGCCGCCAGGGCCTGTCGCGCCGCGGCCAGCGCGAGATCGCTGGTCTGTTCGCCGGCAGCGGCGATGCGCCGCTCGCAGATTCCGGTGCGTGCGCGCACCCATTCGTCGCTGGTGTCGATGCGCGTCGCCAGTTCGGCGTTGGTCAGCACCATCGCCGGCAGGTAACCACCGGTACCCGCAATACGGCTATGCATCGACGGTCCCGTTGCCAGTGACCGCCGCCGGCACCGGAACCGGCATGTCGGCGAGGCGCCTGGTGATGCGCTCGAGTACGCCTTGTGCCGCTTCGGCATAGGCCTTCTTCAGCGCATAGCGGAACGCCAATGCATCGGCCCCACCGTGGCTTTTCACGACGATGCCCTTGAGGCCGATCAGCGTCGCGCCGTTGTAGCGGCGCGGATCGACACGCCGCCGGAATGAATTCAGGATCGGCAAGGCAAATACCGCGAGCGTCTTGCGAAAGGCGTTGCGCGTGAACTCCTCGCGCAGGAAATCCGCCAGCATCTTCGCCAGGCCCTCCGAGGTCTTCAGCGCGACATTGCCGACGAAACCGTCGCACACGACGACGTGCGTGGTTCCCTTGTAGAGGTCGTCGCCTTCGACGTTGCCGTAGAAATTGAGCCCGGAGGTCTTCAACAGTTCGCCAGCCTGCTTGACGACGTCGTTGCCCTTGATGTCTTCCTGGCCGATATTGAGCAAGCCGACGCTGGGCCGCTCGATGCCATCGATGGCCGAGACCAGCGCACTGCCCATCACGGCGAACTGGACCAGTTGTTCGGGCGTGCAGTTGACGTTGGCGCCCAAATCGAGCGCCGTCGTCGAACCGGTGCGCGTCGGCAGCTGCGATGCGATCGCGGGCCGGTCGATGCCCGGCAAAGTCTTGAGGACGAAGCGCGAGATCGCCATCAACGCGCCGGTGTTGCCGGCGGAGATGCAAGCCTGCGCGCTGCCATCCTTGACCAGATTGATGGCGACGCGCATCGACGAGTCTTTCTTGCGGCGGAGCGCGTCCGCCGGCGGCTCGTGCATTTCGACGACTTCGGTCGCGGACCGCACGGTTAAGCGTTCCTTGGCGGTCGAGCGGGCGGCGGTCAGTGCCGCGCGCACCTCGTGCTCGAGGCCGACCAGGATGATGGCCGCGTCAGGAGTTTCCTCGAGAAATCGCAGCGATGCCGCGATCGTGACCCGCGGCCCGTGATCTCCCCCCATCGCATCGACGGCGATTGTTACCGACATCGGAATCGAAGGGTGAACGTCGGGAAATGCAGCCTGGGCGCGCCAGGGACTACACCAGCGGCCGTTGGCTGGACCGGCGCGTCGATTGGCGGATGCGGCATCGCGTTCGCCCGGCGCCTACCGCAATTATTCGTCCGACTTGGTCTTGAGGACTTTCTTGCCGCGATAGAACCCGCTCGGACTGACGTGGTGACGCAAATGCGCTTCACCACTGACCGGCTCCACCGCAAGCGGCGGATTGGGCAGGGAACTGTGGGCGCGGTGCATGCCGCGCTTGGATGCCGATTTCTTGTTCTGCTGGACGGCCATGTTCAAAAACTCCTGTGTTGAAATTCGATTCTCGAAACTCTAATTCCGCGAGCGCGATCCCGACTTCAGGGCCGCGAGCCCGGCAAACGGCAATTCTGACGCCTGCGTCGCCCGTACCACGGGTGCCGTCGCCACGCATTCACCTTTGGCATGACACGGCGCAAACGGCAGCGACAGCAACAATTCGTCTTCGACCAGCGTCAGCGCATCCAACGGCGCTGCCGCGAGGACGACTTCCTGCTCGTCGACGTCCAATCGCGCCAGTTCCGCCTCGTCTCGCGCCAGCAACAATTCGGTCTGCTGCACGACCGGCACCGCCATCGGCCGCAGACAGCGCTGGCAAACGACATGCAGCGCGCCGTCGAGGTCCAAGGTCAATCGTGGCCGGCCCTGCGCGTCTCGATCGCCGGCAATGCTCCATTGAATGCGAGCCTTGCCGGTGTCGGTAGACTGGATGACCAGGTCCGCAAGTCGAGGCAACCGGGCTGCATCGACGTCGCCACCGATGCGTTCGCCGTGGCCCGCCAGCTTCAGCGCGTCAAAACGCGTCGGTGCCTGCTTGCCCACGTCACGCTTCAACGCTCGCTCCCCGTCGGCCGCCCGCCGCAGCCTGCAACCGCCGCGGGGAAATTAACGTAGCATAATAACGTCCGACACCCGCTTTGTCAAAGATAACCATGAAAACAACAACTTCGCCGCTAGTGCTCGCATCGAGCTCGCGCTATCGCAAGGAGCTCCTGGCGCGGCTGGGCCTGCCGTTTACGGTTGATCCGCCAAGGGTCGACGAGACTCCACTCCCGGACGAAACGGCGGTCGCCGTGGCCATGCGTCTTGCCGAAGCGAAGGCACGAGCCGTCGCAAGCGCGCATCCTGACAGTCTGATCATCGGTTCCGACCAGGTCGCGGAATGCGCGGGCCAGACCATCGGCAAGCCGCGCGATCGCAGCCATGCCATCGAGATGCTGCGCGAAATGAGCGGGCGGACCATCGTTTTTCACACGGCGGTCGCGCTGCTCAACACCCGCACCGGACACCTCCAGGCGGCGCTGGTCGACGTCGTCAGCACCTTCCGGACGCTCGACGACGCGGCATTTCAATCCTATCTGGAACGCGACGATCCGCTCGACTGTGCCGGTGCAGTTCGCATCGAGACGCTCGGCATCGCGCTGTTCACGCGGGTCGCGAGCGACGATCCGACGGCACTCATCGGCCTGCCGTTGATCAAGTTAACGGACATGTTGCTCGCCGAAGGCGTGGCTGTCCTGTGAGTGCCGCAGGGCCGCCCCAAGGCACTCGCCCCCTGGGGGGAGCGGCGCGTAGCGCCGTTCGGGGGGACCATAGTGCCGCAGGGCCGCCCCAAGGCACTCGCCCCCTGGGGGGAGCGGCGCGTAGCGCCGTTCGGGGGGACCATAGTGCCGCAGGGCCGCCTCAAAGCATTCGCCCTCTGGGGAGAACGGCGCGTAGCGCCGTTCGGGGGGAACATGCATGCGACGAACGATGAGCAAGTCGCCGTCGGGCGTGCTCTACGTCATTCCGAATACGCTCGGCGTGGTTCCGCCGTCGATGCGTATTGCCGCGGGCAACGATCGAGGTCGCTCGGCGCCTGGGTCATTTCGTGGCCGAGACCCCCAAGGCGGCACGCCAGTTTCTCAAGTCGATCGAGCCATCGCTGCCGCTGCAGTCGATCGCCATCGCCGAACTGTCCGAGCACACCCTGCCTGCGGACATCGCGGCGTTGCTTGGTCCTGCCCTCGCCGGCCATGACCTCGGACTCGTTTCCGACGCCGGTTGTCCCGGCATCGCCGATCCCGGCGCGCTGCTGGTCGCCGCCGCGCACCGCGCAGGCGTGCGCGTCACGGCGCTACCCGGTCCGTCGGCCATCCTGCTCGCCCTGATGGCCTCGGGCCTCAACGGCCAGGCGTTCGCATTCCAGGGCTATCTTCCCGTGAAACCCGAAGCGCGCGCGAACGCGATCCGAAGCCTCGACGACGCGGTCGCGCGAACCGGCGCTTCCCAGATATTCATCGAGACACCGTACCGCAACGAGGCCATGCTCGACGCGTTGCTTGCGACCTGTCGCGGCACGACGCAACTCTGCGTGGCGGTCGACCTGACGCTGCCGTCCGAACAGGTGTTGTGCGCAACGGTCGCCGCGTGGAACAAAGGGAGTCGCCCGACACTCGCCAAGCGACCGGCAGTGTTTCTGCTCGGTCGCGCCTGAGCTGCACGCCAACGGGTTGGCGCGAGCTACTACTCTTCCACGCCGCTCTTGATGTAGCTCTTCAGCATCCGGTTCTCGAAGCTCTGCTCGTCGTACACGGCCTTGGCGACGTCGTGAAACGAGATGACACCGAGGAGCATGGCGCCTTCTGCCACCGGCACGTAGCGCGAGTGGCGCTCGAGCATCATCCGCCGCAATTCCATGACGTCCAGCCCGGTCGTGGCAGTCAGCGGATCGTGGACATGGATTTCGCCGACCTTGAGATCGCCCAGCGTGCCCTGCCGCTCGGACAGCGCCTCGAGCACCTCGGCAAACGTAAGCAAGCCGACCATCTTGCCGTGGTCCATCACCACCAGCGACCCGATGTCATGCTGCGCCATCACCTTGACTGCATCGAGCACGGTACTGTTGGGCGATGCGGTGAACAGCGCGTTGCCCTTGATCCGCAGAATTTCGCTGACGAGCATGTCACCTCCTGGATGTCGCGCATCGGCGTCGCCGGCGTGGCTTGTCCGTGAAGGTTACTCCCGGTAGCGAGCCGCATGCAACAGCGAAAATACTCAGCCGGCGAGCGTTCGCCGTTCGCGCACCGCCTGTGCCAGCGTCCCACTGTCGACGTACTCCAGTTCGCCGCCGACCGGAACGCCACGGGCGAGTCGGCTCACCTTGAGGCCCCGTGCCCCGAGCAACTCGCCGATGTAATGCGCCGTTGCCTCGCCTTCGTTGGTGAAATTGGTCGCCAGGACGACCTCGCGCACTTCGCCGTCGACGGCACGCTTGATCAGGCGGTCGAGCCGAATTTCCTTGGGGCCGATCCCGTCGAGTGGAGACAAGCGGCCCATCAACACAAAATAGAGCCCAGCATAGGCTTGCGTATGCTCGATCATCAACAGGTCGGCGGGCGTTTCCACGACGCAAAGCAGCGTCGCGTCCCGTTTCCCGGAGCGACACAGCAGGCAGAGCTCGTCTTCGGTGAAGGTGTTGCAGCGTTCACAGTGACGGATTGTGCGGGTCGCGCCTTCGAGCGCGCGGCCGAGGCGCTGTGCGCCGTCGCGATCGTGCTGCAGCAGATGCAATGCCATGCGCTGCGCAGCCTTCGGGCCGACCCCCGGGAGGCAACGCAACGCCTGCGTCAACTCGTCCAGGCTGGACAGCGTTTCCACAGCGATCAGAATGGGAGCTTGAAGCCCGGCGGCAGCGGCAGTCCCGCGGTCATGCCGGCCATCTTCGCCTGCGAGGCCGCCTCGACCTTGCGTACCGCATCGTTGACCGCGGCGGCGACCAGATCCTCCAGTACGTCCTTGTCCTCGGTGAGCAGCGAAGGGTCGATGTGCACGCGCTTGACGTCGTGGCGTCCGGTCATGACGACCTTGACTATGCCGCCACCTGCCGCACCTTCGACTTCCATCGCGGCGATCTCATCCTGCGCTTTCTTCATGTTGTCCTGCATCGCCTGCGCCTGCTTCATCAAGCCGGCAAGTTGATTCTTCATCATGCAGTGGTTCCTTCCTGGCTACTGGGTTGCAACAGTCCACTAATCGTTGGGTTTGATCGAATCCGGCTTGACCTTGGCGCTGAAGCGCTCGAGCACATCCTGCACAAACGGATCGTCGCGAAACGCCGCCTCGGTGCTGGCCTGGGTCTCGGAACGCCGACGTTTTTCCTGGGCGGCGAGCGTCGCCGTCGATTCCGCGCCGAACTCGAAGCGCATGCGCACCCTCTTCCCCAGTGAGGCCTCGATCGCCGCCTTGAGCTTTTCGGCGTAGGCCTTGTCGGTGAGATGACGCGAAGCCTCGGGCACCGAGAGCACGATCTCGTTGCCAACCAGCGTCTTCAGTTCGGTCTGCGCCGCGAGTTGCAGCGCGATACCCGAAAGGTTCATGCCGGAGACGAACGCCGGCCAGTCGCGAATCTCAGTAGGCGGCGCCGCAGCATCCGTTGGCGGCGTCGACACGATGACGGGCGCCGCAGTCGTCGGTGCGGCAGCCGCGGCAGGCGCCGAGGCCACTGGCAGCGTCGCGGCGCGCTTGATCGGCGCGGCGCTTGAGTCGGCGCGCGGTGGCGCCGAGGTGCCGACCGCCTTGGCGGCCGGTCCTGCAGCGGGCTCGAACGCGAGCAATCTTAGCAGCGTCATCGTGAAGCCGGTCGCCTCATCCGGCGCGAGGGCAAGGTCGGCGCGTCCCTGTACGCAAATCTGGTACGCGAGCTGTACGGCTTCCGGCGACAGCGCCGCGGCATAGCCGCTCACCCGCGCGGCATCGGGCAAGGCATCGGCGGTTTCCGGGACGGTCTGCGCGACCGCGATCCGGTGAAACAACGACGCGAGCTCCTCCAGCGCGGAGGACAGCGACAGGCTCCGAGCCGACAAGGCATCCGCTTCCGCCATCATCGCCGCGCCGTTGCCGGCGATCAGCGCATCGGCGATGTGGTAGATGTGCTCGGTTTCGACCGAGCCGAGCATGGTCCTCACGCCGTCGGCACGCACTTCGCCGGCGCCATGTGCAATCGCCTGGTCCAGTATCGACAGCGCGTCGCGCATCGAGCCGCGCGCGGCGCGGGCGATTTGCATCAGCGCCGCGTCGTCGAAGGCGATGGCCTCGGCGGCGAGGATTTCCGCAAGGCGCGCAACGATGACCGCCGGCGTCAAGGCCTTGAGATTGAACTGGAGGCAACGCGACAACACCGTCACCGGAATTTTTTGCGGGTCGGTCGTGGCCAGGACAAACTTGACGTGCTCGGGCGGCTCCTCGAGTGTCTTCAGCATCGAATTGAACGCCGCCTTCGACAGCATGTGCACTTCGTCGATCAGGTAGACCTTGTACCGCCCGACGGTCGGCGCGTAGCGGGCGTTGTCGAGAATTTCCCGCATGTTGTCGATGCCGGTATTCGACGCCGCATCGAGTTCAAGCAGATCGACGAAGCGACCTGCGTCGATGTCGGTGCACGCCGGGCATACGCCGCAAGGCGTGGCGGTGACGCCAAGCACGCAGTTCAGGCTCTTGGCGAGAATGCGCGCAATGGTCGTCTTGCCGACGCCGCGCGTACCGGTCAGCAGGTAGGCGTGATGCAGGCGCCCGGTGCCGAGCGCGCTGCCCAGCGCCTTGACCACGTGGTCCTGGCCATACAGCTCGGCAAATGTCTTCGGCCGCCACTTGCGGGCGAGAACCTGGTAACTCATAGGTGACTGCCAGAGTGCTCTACAGAAGCGCTAGTCGTACGCGCCGTTTGCCGTCAGATCGGCCTGAGACGAGGCGCGAGCTGGCGTAGTCGATCAGATTCACTGCTTATCTGTCGCTACTTTCGGCCGCAGGCGAGGCGCGAGACCGACGCAGGGGCGCCGCGTACATTGAATGTACACAAGCGTCTGCGGCGGGCGAGCAACAATGCATGCGGTCGAAATAGCGAACAGAGAAGGGAGGCGAGCCGTGATCCCGGCACTTGCGGAGATTAGCTATGGCTGCTTCCTTCCGGACCTGACCAGGTTTGCCACCAAGCAATGCGGGGCGGCCCGCCGTTGAACGTTGCCGCGTTCCTACGCGGGATGGCGTCATTATCGGTGAAGCGCGCGCGAGCAGCAAGCGAGCGCCGTCATGCGCTGGCTATCGACACTTGTCGCGCCGGTTATACTTCGCGCGGAGGCGAGCCGAGTGCCGGAGTGTTGATACGACGCATCCAGCAATGTTGCATCACCGGCGTGCTTGCCGTGGCCGCATGCGGCCCGTCGCCGACACCGCCCTCGCCGCCGACGAACGAACTGATCGTGCTCCTGCGTCAGGGACCGGCCACCTGGTTCGTCGGTCCCGACGGGCAAAGCACCGGCTTCGACTACGATCTCCTGCGCCTGTTCGCGCAACGGCATAACCTCGTACTGAAAGTGGTCGCCGCCGGCAATCCCGGCGCGAAACTCGGTGCCGGCGATACCGGCGCCATCCTTGCCGCAGGTGGCTTGTACAAGCCCCCCGACGCAAACGGCACCGCGGCCGATGCGGGCTTGCTCTACTCGACCGGCTACTACGCGGTAGAACCGGTCGTGATCTGCCATGCCGACAGCTTCCGGCCTGCATCGTGGGCCGATCTCGGCGGCTCGACCGTCGCGATCGTCGAAGGCACCGGCCTGGCCGTCGCATTGGGCGCGCTGCGCGTTGCGCATCCGGAAGTTGTATGGCGCCCGCTCGCGGTGCGCTCGACCGAGGCGCTGATCAGGCAAGTTTCCGACGGCGCCGTCGAGTACGCGATCGTCGCCTCCAACGACGCGGAAGCCGCGCGCAACGTCTACCTGAACTTCGAGCGCGCATTCGCCGTCGCGAACAAACAGGAGCTGGTTTGGGCGTTCCCGCCCGCACAGTCGCTGTTGCGCGATCGGGTCAATGTCTTTTTCGCAGAATTGAAACGCGACGGCACGCTGCTGCGGCTGGTCGAGCGCTATTTCAGCTATGCGCAGATGCCACGGCTCGACGCCGGCGTGTTCCAGCAGCGAATGAGGTCGGTGCTGCCGCAATATCGCGCCATGTTCCAGCATGCGCAGGAGGCCACAGGCATCGAATGGCGCCTGCTGGCGGCGATCGCCTATCAGGAGTCGCAGTGGGATACGCAAGCGACGAGCGAAACCGGCGTGCGCGGACTGATGCAGCTGACCGAAGACACCGCGCGGCATCTTGGCGTGGTCGATCGCATGGATCCACAGGCGGGGGTCCTCGCGGCCGCGCAGTACCTGCGCGGGCTCAAGGACAAGCTTCCGGCACGCATCCCCGAGCCCGATCGCACCTGGCTGGCGCTCGCGGCATACAACATCGGCATCGCGCACCTTGAGGACGCGCGAGTGCTCGCGCAGAAGCAGAAGTCGAGTCCCGATTCGTGGGTTGCGGTCAGCAAGGCACTGCCGTTGCTCACGCTGCCCGAATTCTACGAGGACGCAAAGTACGGCTACGCGCGTGGCGGCATGCCGGTGGCGTTTGTCGAGCGGGTCCGTGCGTATTACGACATCCTGCTGGCCCACCAGCCATCGCTGCGACCACGGTTGCGCATGTTCTCCGCCTCCGGCGAACCACCGCCCACGCGTAGCGACGAGCCGACGCTCGGCCGAAAGTGAGTTGCGCGTGACAACTGCGTGGAGTATTGCATCCGCCTGCTAGAATTGCGGCATGAGGCGCGCGGCATGGCCATGCATCGGATATCTCCTGCTACTCGTGGCGTTCGGTACGTCCGCCCAGGCGCCCCGCTCGGTGTTTCTGGACGAGCTGACCTGGACCGAGTTGCGCAAGCAGATCGCCGACGGCAAGACAACGATCATCGTCCCCATCGGCGGTACCGAGCAGAACGGGCCGCACATGGTTCTCGGCAAGCACAATGCGCGCGTCAAGGCACTTTCGGAAAAGATCGCACGCTCGCTCGGCAATGCGCTGGTCGCACCGGTGATCGCCTACGTCCCCGAAGGTTCCATCGCACCCGCAACCGCGCACATGCGCTTTCCCGGGACGATTTCGGTGTCCGCGTCGACGTTCGAGCAGGTGCTCGAGTCCGCCGCGCGCAGTTTCAAGGTGCACGGCTTCCGGGACATCGTGTTTCTCGGCGACCACGGCGGCTACCAGCGCAGCGAAAAGGTGGTGGCGGACCGACTCGATCGTGAGTGGAGCAGCACGCCGGTCCGGGTGCACGCGGTAACCGAGTACTACGTCGCCGCAGAGAAGGACTTTTCCCGCAAGCTCGCCGAGCGAGGCTATGCCGCCGGGGAGATCGGCACGCACGCCGGCCTGGCCGATACCTCGCTCACGCTGGCCATCGATCCCAGCCTCGTTCGTGCGGATCAGCTTGCGTCCAAGCCCGACGTGACAACTGGCGTGAACGGCGATCCGCGCCGCGCGACGGCCGAACTGGGACAGCTCGGAGTCGATGTCATCGTTGCGCAAACGGTGGCAGCCATCAACCTCGCGACCGCTCGTCGCTGAGACACAGCGACGGATCCACCGCGCACGCCCACGGAATTCCCTCAATTGCCGCACATCCAGGAACGCCACTGATGCTTCTGTCTCCATCCAGTATTCGCATACTCGCCATGATTGCAGCAACGCTGGCGACGGCGCCGTGTCACGCACAGGGTGCGCCCTCTCCGTCGGCAATCAGCACCGTACCCGGCATGCCGCCCGTAGTCGACGCGAAAAACCTCTACAGCGAGACCGTAGCGGGTCGTTTCAGTCCGACGGTCAGCGGCGATCTCGTCCGCGTGTACGTGCCGAACTTGCAATCGAACGAGGTCTACGTGATCGACCCGGCGACGTTCAAGGTCGTGGACAAGTTCAAGGTTGGCATCAACCCGCAGCACGTCGTGCCCTCGTGGGACCTGAAGACGCTGTTCGTCGCCAACAATGCCGAGGGTCGCACCGACGGCAGCCTCACGCCCGTCGATCCGAAGACCGGGAAACCAGGAACGCCGTTGCCGGTCGACGATCCGTACAACATGTATTTCTCTCCCGACGGCAAGTCCGCGATCGTCGTCGCCGAGGCGCTGAAACGCCTCGATTTTCGCGACCCGCACACGATGCAGTTGCAGTATTCGATCGCCACTCCCCGCTGCGCGGGCATCAATCACGCCGATTTCTCGATCGACGGCCGCTACGCCATTTTCACCTGCGAATTCACCGGTAGCGTCGTCAAGA
Source organism: uncultured beta proteobacterium (assembly GCA_963726915.1). Classification (GTDB taxonomy): domain Bacteria; phylum Pseudomonadota; class Gammaproteobacteria; order Burkholderiales; family Casimicrobiaceae; genus PALSA-1003. The sequence continues at coordinate 872,485 of CAVSEA010000009.1, read as the reverse complement.
TCGACCTGGCCGAGCGCAAGGTCCTGCAATACCTGCAGCTCATCAAGCCTGGCCTGCCGACCAAGATCGTCAAAGGCTTCGACGGGCGCGACGAAGTGGTCTGCACGACCTGGAAAGGCATGCCGCAAGATATTCGTGCCTCACCCGACGGCACGCTGTTCTTCGTCGCCGACATGATGTCCAACGGGGTGTACGTGGTCGATGGTGCGACGTTGCGGCAGCTCGAGTTCATTCCGACTGGCGTGGGTACGCACGGCCTGTATCCGAGTCGCGACGGCAGGAAGCTGTACATCGCGAATCGCGGTTCCAACAAGATCCACGGCCCGCCGCGTGGCAAGGGGAGCGTCTCGGTCCTCGACTTCGCGACGCGCAAGATCGACGCAACGTGGCCCATTCCCGGCGGCGGCAGCCCCGACATGGGCAACGTTAGCGCCGACGGCAAATACCTGTGGCTGTCGGGACGTTACGACAACGTCGTCTATGCGATCGACACGACCAACGGCGAAGTGAAAATAATACCCGTGGGCAAGGAACCCCACGGACTCACGGTGTGGCCGCAGCCCGGACGTTACTCGCTCGGGCATACGGGGAATTTGCGCTAGCGAGCTGCGCTGCGCGTAGTGCGAGGATCGCGCGCGGGCGACGCGAGCCCGCTGCGTGGTGGCCGAGTGAGGCCGTGGTTCGCCGCGACGCGCCGATATATTGACCTTGCTCAAAATCGGCGGCGACACGGGCTGGCAAACTGGCGCAATGGCAATCCAGCCCACCGCAAACCTGGCCGCCGCGCCAGTATCCTTCGACCCGACGCTGATTCGCAAGTACGACGGCTTCGGGCCAAGGTACACGTCGTATCCGACGGCCGATCGCTTTTCCAATGCTTTCGGTCAGAGGCAGTTGGTCGATGCGTTGCTGGCACGCAGCATCGGTGCCGCGACGCAGCCACTGTCGCTCTACGTGCACCTGCCCTTTTGCAACACCATCTGCTACTACTGCGCCTGCAACAAGGTCACGACGGGAGACCATGGGCGCTCCGCGAAATACATCCGCTATCTCGCCAAGGAGATCGGTATCGTCGCCGGTGTGCTCGATGTGGCCGCTCCGGTCACGCAATTGCATTGGGGCGGCGGCACGCCGACGTTTCTCTCGGCCGGCGAATTGACGTCGTTGATGCACATCCTGCGTGATCACTTTGTCTTTTCGGCCGACGCCGAATGCTCGATCGAAATCGATCCTCGTCACGTCGGTGCCGCGACCATCGAGCTGCTGGCCGAGCTCGGCTTCAATCGCATGAGCGTCGGCGTGCAGGACTTCGACCCCGCCGTGCAATTGGCGGTGAACCGGGTCCAAAGCGAGGCCGAAACGCTGGCAGTGCTGGATGCAGCGCGCGCCAACGGGTTCCGCTCGCTCAACGTCGATCTGATCTATGGCCTTCCCAGGCAGACATTGAATGGCTTCGACGTCACGCTGGACAAGGTGCTGCGCGGCGCGCCGGACCGGATCGCGCTCTACAGCTACGCGCACGTACCGCACCTGTTCAAGCCACAGCGGCGCATCAGCGAGGCCGAGTTGCCGTCGCCGGAAACCAAGCTCGCGATCCTCGAACTTGCGATCGCGAAGCTGACGGACGCCGGCTATGTCTACGTGGGCATGGACCACTTCGCCCGTCCCGACGACGAACTTGCCATCGCGCAACGCGAGGGCAAGCTGCACAGGAACTTCCAGGGCTATTCAACCCATGCTGACTGCGACCTCCTGGCGCTGGGGATCTCGGCGATCAGCAAGGTGGGGCGTACCTACAGCCAGAACGTGCGTACCCTCGATGAATACTACGCGCGGCTCGACGACGACGCGCTGCCCTGCTTTCGCGGCTGGCACCTCTCTGCGGACGACCTGCTGCGACGCGACGTGATCCAGGAGTTGATGTGCGCATTCACGGCGTCGTTCCCGCGCATCGAAGAACGACACGACATCGCGTTTCGCGATTACTTTGCGGCCGAACTCGAGGCCCTTAAACCGCTGGCGAACGACGGCCTCATCGAACTGGGTCCGGACGCGATCGTCGTCACTGCGCGCGGGCGCCTGCTGGTTCGCACCGTGGCCATGGTGTTCGACCGTCACCTGCGCGAGCAGCTCGAAAGCGCTCGCTACTCTCGCGTCATTTGACCGGGGCAATGACCGTCACGCCCCCCATGTACGGCTGCAGCGCGCTCGGCACGTCGACGCCACCGTCGGCGCGCTGGTAGTTCTCCAGCACCGCCACCAGCGTCCGGCCCACGGCGAGACCGGAACCGTTGAGTGTGTGCACCAGTTCCGGCTTGCCCTGCGCATTGCGAAAGCGCGCCTGCAAGCGCCGCGCCTGGTACGCCTCGCAGTTCGAGCACGACGAGATCTCGCGATAGTTCTGCTGGCCGGGCAGCCACACTTCGAGATCGTAGGTCTTGGCCGACGCCGGCCCGGTGTCGCCGGTGCAGAGCTGCAGCACGCGATAGGGCAATTCGAGTTTCTTCAGAATCGCCTCGGCGTGGCCGACCAACTCCTCGAGCGCGTCGTACGATTTTTCCGGGTGCACGATCTGCACCAGCTCGACCTTGTCGAACTGATGCACGCGGATCATGCCGCGGGTGTCCTTGCCGTAGCTGCCGGCTTCCGAGCGAAAGCTCGGCGTGTGCGCCGTCATTCGCAACGGCAGCTTGTCCGCCGGCAAGATCTGGTCGCGCACCAGGTTGGTCAGCGGAACCTCGGCCGTCGGAATCAGGTACATCCTGGCGTCCTCCGGCGCCCCGCCGCGCGTCACCCAAAACAGGTCGTCCTCGAACTTGGGCAACTGTCCCGTCCCGGTCATCGTCGCCGCGTTGACGATGTAGGGCACGTAGCACTCGGTATAGCCGTGTTCGGTCGTGTGCGTGTCGAGCATGAGTTGCGCCAGCGCACGATGCAGCCGTGCGACGGCGCCACGCAGCGTATAGAAGCGCGCGCCGGAGAGTTTGGCCGCGGCCTCGAAATCGACGCCGCCGACCGCCGCGCCGACGTCGACGTGATCGCGCGGCGCAAAACCGAAGGTTCGCGGCGTGCCCCAGCGCCGCACTTCGACGTTGTCGACCTCCGAGCGGCCAACCGGCACGCTCGCATGGGGAAGGTTCGGCATCGCCAGCATCAGGTCGCGCTGGCGCTGCTGCACGGTGTCGAGCCGTTGCTCGAGCGTTGCGAGCTCCGCGCCGAGACTGCCGACGTCGGCCATGAGTGCCGAGGTGTCCTCGCCGCGTCCTTTGGCGGCGCCGATCTGCTTCGACGCGGCGTTGCGCTTCGCCTGCAGATCCTGGGTCCGTGTCTGGATGTCCTTGCGTTCGGCCTCGAGGCGCTCGAAGGCTCCGCTGTCGAACGCATAGCCGCGGCTGTTCAGGCGCGCGACGACACCGGACAGATCGTTACGCAGGAGCTGGATGTCGAGCATGGCGCGAATTTTAGCAGAGGCGCCTTCCGCGGCGTGTGGCGCCGCGCAGCAAACGGATCGTCATCCCCGCGCAAGCGGGGATCCATGTTGACTCTCTTGTGCCTCAACAAAATGGATTCCCGCTTGCGCGGGAATGACGCCGCTCGGTTCAATGCGTCATGAATCCTCGGAACCGTGATCGCGCGTGCGCAACGCCTCGAGCTTCTCCCGGATTCTTGCCTCGAGCCCGCGCTCGGTGGGTTCGTAGAACCGGGTCGCGGGCATCCCGTCGGGGAGGTAGTGCTCGCCGGCTGCGTACGCATCGGGTTCGTCATGCGCGTAGCGGTAGCCCTTGCCGTAGCCAAGACCCTTCATCAGCTTGGTCGGCGCGTTGCGCAGGCGCATCGGCACCGGGCGCGATCCTTCCTCGGCAATCAGCGCTCGTGCCGCGTTGTAGGCGACGTAGACCGCATTGCTCTTCGCCGCGCAGGCGAGATAGATCACCGCCTCGGCCAACGCGAGCTCACCTTCCGGCGTGCCCAGCCGCTCGTAGGTCGCGACGGCATCGAGCACGAGCTGCAGTGCGCGCGGGTCGGCGAGCCCGATATCCTCGGTCGCCATCCGGATCATGCGCCGACCGACGTAGAGCGGATCGGCGCCGCCATCGAGCATTCGACACATCCAGTACAGCGCGGCGTCAGGGTCGCTGCCGCGCACGGATTTGTGCAGGGCGGAGATCTGGTCATAAAACGCTTCGCCGCCCTTGTCGAACAGCCGCAACGAACGCGCGATGGTCGTTTCGACGAATGCGAGGTCGAGTTCATGCTTGCTCGCTTCGCCCGCCGCAATCGCCAGCTGTTCGGCCAGATTGATCAGCCGCCGCCCGTCTCCGTCGGCGTATCCGATCAACGCCTCGCGCGCGGGCACGGCGAGTGCAACACCGGGCATGGCCGCGTGCAGCGCCCGCTCGAGAAGTTGTCCGAGTTCGTCGGGCTTGAGCGCCTCCAGCACGTACACCGTCGCGCGCGACAGCAGTGCGTTGTTGACCTCGAACGACGGGTTCTCCGTGGTCGCGCCGATGAACGTAATGAGGCCGCGCTCGACAAAAGGCAGGAAGGCATCCTGCTGCGCCTTGTTGAAGCGGTGCACTTCGTCGACGAAGAGGATGGTGTGCCGCCCCGATTGCGCCAGCGCCGCCTCGGCCTGGGCGACCGCGTCGCGGATGTCCTTGACCCCTGCGAGCACCGCGGAGATGGCGATGAAGTCGGCGTTGAATGCATCGGCCATCAGCCTCGCCAGCGTCGTCTTGCCGACGCCGGGCGGACCCCACAGGATCATCGAATGCGGCTTCTTCGACGCAAATGCGACCGCGAGCGGCTTGCCTGAATCGAGCAGGTGGCGCTGGCCGATAACATCGTCGATCGACTTCGGGCGCAGGCGCTCCGCGAGTGGTGTCGCCGGATTGGCGACCGCGAACAGGTCAGGGCCGGTCAAGGCCATGGACAGGGCCTAGTCGGTGACGACATCGGCGCCGGCAGGCGGCGTGAAGCGGAACAGGTCGGGGCCGAGCTTGGGATTGCGCTCGAGCCTGGACAGCCGGATCATCGTCCGTTGGCCAAAATTGTCGAACACGTCCAAGGCGACAAGTCCGGACGCGTCGAATCCAAGACGCACTTCCTTGAACGCGGACTCCTTGTCCTTCGGCGTCGCGCCGAGCCACTCGAGACCGTCTGCAGCCGGCAGATCGCGCCACTCGAACGCCGCTTCCACTTCCTCCCGGCCGGACAACAGCGCGGCTGGCGTGTTGCCGAGCGCGCGATCGCTCTTGCGGCTGATGACCTGATTCAGATCCTGGTCGTAGATCCAGACGCGATCGCCATCGCCGACCAGGAGTTGCTTGTACGGCTTCTCGACGACCCAGCGAAAGCGCCCAGGTCGCGCGATGGAAAACTCGCCGCTGGCCTGCGCGACCTGCCGCCCGTTGCCGTCGTACACGGCCTGCGTGAAGTTCGCATGCATCGTCTGCGTCTCGCGCACGAACGCGCGCAGCCGCGCCAGCGTGGCGGCGTCGGCCAGCGTTGCGCCGAGGCATATCCACAATAAGAAAATGGTCGAAAGCCGTTTCAAGAGCGTAGCGAGCAGCCCCGAGTGCGCGAAGTCCCGCAGCAAGCCCCGAGACAGTACATGGAAGGTACGGCGAGGGGCGAGCGAGGACACGACAAAGCAATCGGGGCGCGCAGCAGCTATTGAGACGGCTTTCATTCTTTGCCTGCAGGGACCAGCACTTCCCGATTGCCATTCGTCTGCATGGTCGACACCAACCCGGCACGCTCCATCTGCTCGATCAACCGCGCGGCCCGGTTGTAGCCGATGCGCAGGTGGCGCTGAACCAGCGAGATCGACGGTCGACGCGTCTTCAGCACCAGGGCGACCGCCTGGTCGTACATCGGATCGGCTTCGGCATCGCCGCCGTCGAGGCCGAGGCCGTCGTCGCCGTTGTCGCTGCCACCGCCTTCGAGGATGCCGTCAAGATATTGCGGTCCACCCTGCGCCTTCAGGTGCTCGACCACCCGGTGCACTTCGGCGTCCGACACGAACGCGCCGTGCACGCGCTGCGGCAGGCCCGACCCTGGGGGCAGGTAGAGCATGTCGCCCTGCCCCAGCAGCGCTTCCGCCCCCATCTGGTCGAGAATCGTGCGCGAATCGACTTTGCTCGCGACCTGGAACGCGATGCGCGACGGAATATTGGCCTTGATCAATCCGGTGATCACGTCGACCGAAGGGCGCTGTGTCGCCAGGATCAGGTGGATTCCGGATGCGCGCGCCTTTTGCGCGATCCGCGCGATCAGCTCCTCGATCTTCTTGCCGGTGACCATCATGAGATCGGCCAGCTCGTCGATGACGATGACGATCAGCGGCATCTCCTCGATCGGCTCGGGCGCGTCGGGGGTAAGCGAGAATGGATTGGTCAGTGGCTTGTTGGCGCGTTTGGCCTCGACCACGCGCGCGTTGTAGCCCGCGAGATTGCGCACGCCCAAGGTTGACATCAGCCGGTAGCGACGCTCCATCTCCGCCACTCCCCAGTTGAGGGCGTTGGCCGCGAGCTTCATGTCGGTGACGACCGGCGCCAGCAGGTGTGGGATACCCTCGTACACCGACAGTTCCAACATCTTGGGATCGATGAGAATCAGCCGCACCTGCCGCGGTTCAGCCTTGTACAGCAGCGACAGGATCATCGCGTTGACCGCGACCGATTTGCCCGAACCCGTCGTTCCCGCCACCAGCAAGTGCGGCATGCGACCGAGATCGACGATCACCGGCTTGCCGGCGATATCCTTGCCCAGCGCCAGCGACAGGGGGCTCGCCGTATCGTTGTAGGTCGAGGACGACAGCAACTCGACCAGGCGCACGATCTGCCGGCGCGGATTCGGCAACTCCAAGCCCATGCAGGACTTGCCGGGAATGGTCTCGACCACGCGGATGCTGACAACCGACAGCGCCCGCGCCAGGTCCTTCATCAGGTTGACGATCTGGGCGCCCTTCACACCGACCGCAGGTTCGATTTCGAAGCGCGTGATCACCGGTCCCGGGTAGGCAGCGAGGACCTTCACCGACACGCCGAAATCGGCCAGCTTGCGTTCGATCAGGCGCGAGGTGAATTCCAGCGTGTCTGCGCTGACCTGCTCCAGCGCCGACGGCGCGTCTTCGAGCAACGCCAGCGGCGGCAGCGGCGAATCGGGAAGGTCCTGGAACAGCGGTTTCTGCTTTTCCTTGACCACGCGCTCGGAGCGCGGCACGTCGACCGTCGGCGGGATCACGATCACCGGTTCCCGCTCTTCGCTCGATTCGCGCGCCGCCTCGACGTACATCTCGCGCTCTTCGGTCGCCACCGCGCCGAGCTGCCGATCGCGACGCGCATCCCGCCGCCGTCGGAACCACGCCAATGCGGTCTCGAGGGCCGCCCCGAGCCGCTCCATCAATCGCAGCCAGGACATGCCGGTGAACAGCGACCAGCCGACCGCGAACAGCGCGATCAGCAACAGCGTCGCGCCGTTGAATCCGAGGGCGTGCGCGAGCGACTGTCCGATCAACTCGCCGAGCGCGCCTCCCGGCGTGGCGGGCAGTGCAATCGGCAGGCGATACAGGCGCAGCGACTCGAGCGCCGAACTCGACACGAGCAGCAGAAGAAACCCGGGGACGGCCAGCCATGGATGGTGGCCTTCGACGTCGTTGCGCGTCAGGTGCCGATAGCCGGCGACGATCACGACGACACCCGCGAACACCCACCACCACGCCGACGCGCCGAATACGTACAGCAGCAGGTCGGCAACCCATGCCCCGACGACGCCGCCGCGGTTGTGCACCGGATCGCCTGCGCCGGAAAATGACCAGCCGGGATCGGTCTTCCGATAGCTCGCGAGGATGAGCGCAAGGTAGGCAAAGCCGGCAACGACCAACAGCCACCAGGACTCTCGCACCAACGCTGCAAGGCGCGGCGAGAGCCCGCCCTCCTCGCGCCCAAGGGGACGATTTGCTGTCTGTTTTTTGCTATTTAAAATCATTGCCTTGTGGAGCGAAGCTCACGCTGCACATTATACACTGGCCGGATGCCGGAAGTCGCTCGCCTTGCGCTCCAGGGAAGGGACCCCACATCGGTTAGAATCGATCGCTGAACGCGTTACTTCCGCAACACCCATCTCGCGCGACTAGCCCATGCCCATCAAGCACGCCCGCCTGTTGATTCTGGGGTCCGGCCCCGCCGGATTCACCGCCGCAGTATACGCCGCACGGGCGAACCTCAAACCGGTGCTGATCACCGGTTTGGCGCAGGGCGGCCAGCTCATGACCACGACCGACGTCGACAACTGGCCGGCCGACGACGCCGGCGTGCAGGGTCCGGACTTGATGGCGAGATTCCAGAAGCACGCGGAACGCTTCGAGACCGAGATCGTCTTCGATCACGTCAACGCCGTCAGTCTCGACGAACGGCCGCTGCGCTTGCACGGCGACGAGGCGGAGTACACCTGCGATGCGCTGATCATCGCCACCGGCGCGTCGGCGCGCTACCTCGGCCTACCCTCGGAAGCGACGTACATGGGCAAGGGAGTGTCTGCGTGCGCCACCTGCGACGGATTCTTCTACAAGGGGCAGGACGTGGTGGTCATCGGCGGCGGCAATACGGCGGTCGAGGAAGCGCTCTACCTGTCCAACATCGCCCGCCGCATCACGGTGGTCCACCGCCGCGACAAGTTTCGCGCCGAGGCGATCCTGATCGACCGCCTCAAGGCCAAGACCCGCGACGGCGGCAACGTGCACATCGAGTGGAACCATACGCTCGACGAAGTCCTCGGAGACGCTACGGGCGTCACCGGCGCGCGCATCAAGGACGTGACGACCGGTGCGACGAAAGACCTTCCCGTTCAGGGTGTATTCGTCGCGATCGGGCACACGCCGAACACGCAGCTGTTTGAAGGCATGCTCGCGATGAAAGGCGGCTACATTCAGGTCAAGGGCGGGAGCGAAGGCAATGCCACGGCGACCAGCGCCGCCGGCGTGTTCGCCGCGGGCGATGTCGCTGACCACGTCTACCGCCAGGCAGTCACCAGTGCAGGGACGGGCTGCATGGCCGCGCTCGACGCGGAGGCGTACCTGGAAGCGAGCGCCTAGCCGGTCGTTGCAAGGCTTCGCATGGCCGCGCGGGTGGCTTTGCCACTTGCGGCTCAATGGAGAAACGCGTTGGCCAAACTTTCGGACCTCAGGGCCCTGCTCGCAACCGCGCCGAAGCGCAAGGCCGCCCCCGCTCGAATCGAGGTCCTGTCCCCGCGCGGCAACGTCGACAATGGCCCCGAAGCGCCGGCTGCTGCGCTTGAACGCGCATTCGCCGACGTCAAGCCACTGCCACCGGCCAATCGCGCACGGCGTACGAATGCCAAACCCTCGCCGCAGCCGGCGCAGCGTCTCGCCGACGAGGCGGCCGCGCTTGATGCAAGCAAGTTCGGCCACGAGCCATCGCCTGCAAGCTGGGACATCGGACAGGAACAGGACGCGCATCAGAGCTTTGTACGCAATGGTCTCGGTAGCGACGTGCTGACGAAGCTTCGTCGCGGCCACTGGGTCGTGCAGAGTGAAATCGACTTGCACGGGATGACCACGACCGAAGCCCACGACGCGCTCGCGGACTTTCTCGACGATGCGCGCACTCAGGGCTGGCGCTGTGTCCGGGTGATCCACGGCAAGGGCCTGTCGTCCCCGAACCGCGAGCCGGTGCTCAAGGGCAAGGTGCGGCGGTGGCTGGCGCACTGGGACGACGTGCTGGCGTACTGCGAGGCCCAGCGGCACGCAGGCGGCAGCGGCGCAGTGCTGGTGCTGCTCAAGGCCCGGACTGCCTGAACGGCATCGCGCCTCGCCTCAGAGTCGCCGGTGCGCGAGCGCAGGAAGTTCGCGGCGCACGCCGGCGATTCGCTCCGCAACGACGTCTCCCACCACCACGCCCGGACCTTCGTCAAATTCGGCGACGACGTCTCCCCACGGATCGATCAGCATGCTGTGGCCGTAGGTTCGGCGTCCATTGGCGTGCAATCCACCCTGCGCCGCGGCAAGCACGTAGCATTGATTTTCGACGGCGCGTGTGCGCAGCAGCAAGTGCCAGTGGGCGGCGCCGGTGACCGCAGTGAACGCCGACGGCACCAACAGCAGGGCGACATCGCCGAAATGGCGATACAACTCGGGAAAACGCAGGTCGTAGCACACCGACAAACCCACCCGACCGCACGGCGCATCGAATGCCACGGGCTCGGTGCCGGGTTCGATCGTGCGCGCCTCGTCGTAGCGCTCCTCGCCCCGGCTGAACGCGAACAGATGCATCTTGTCGTAGCGCGCCAGCCGTTCGCCATCAGCACCGTAGACCAGGCAGGCGCTGCGCACCCGTGCCGGATCGGTCGTGGCAATCGGCACGCTGCCGCCGACGATGCATACGCCATGCTCGCGCGCGAGCTTCGCCAGCCATGCCTGTTGCGGTCCGTCGCCATCGGGCTCGCGCACGCTCACCTTGTCGGTCGCGCGTGCGCCGAAAATGCCGAAGTACTCGGGCAGCAGGATCAGTTGCGCGCCCTGCCCCGCCGCGTCGGCGACGAGCGGCTCGATAGCGGTGAGATTTGCCGCCACATCGGAACCCGACACGGTCTGGACCGCCGCAACGCGGTAGCCGCCGGCACCCGTCACTTGCCGCCCCCCATGACGCCTGGAGTCGGCGCGGTCGCGGCGCCTCGTACAACCTGCGGATCCGACCAACTCCCGGAGACAACGTAGCGCTGCGAGAAGATCTTTTCGATCGGGTCCTGCATGATCGCCTGCGCGAGATAGGTGCCCGCGCCGATCGCGGCGCCGATGAGCGGATTGGCGATCATCAGGGCCGCGGCGCCGAGCGATACGCTGCCGGAAAGCGTCGGCTGCACGCGGACGTTCAAGTCCTGCGTCTCGTGCGCCATGTCGGCTTCTCCCGCAATCGTCACCTTTGCGGAAGGCCCCGTGATCTTCAGGTCGTCGGTATGAATCACGCCGTCCTTGATGCGCATCTTGCCGGTGATTTCGTCGAAGGCGAAGCCTTGCCCGAACAGGTCCTGGTAATCGCCTTCGAGCCGCCGCCTGATCGCCTGCAGCGACAGGATGCCGAGCAGCTTGCCGACGCCGGGATCGACCTGCGTGAACTGCCCCCGGCCCGTCTCGAGCGTGAAGGACCCGTTGAGCGTCGGGGGATTGAAGTCCAGTGGACTTCCGGCCCACGCCAGTTGCCCGCGCAGCACGGTCGGCGCGCCGCGGACGGCGCCGGGCACGCCGAAGCGCGCAAGGAATCCACTGGCATCGCGCACGTTCAAGTCGACGTCGAGCTCGGTCTGCTGCATGGCGCGCGTATTGCGCCACCACCCGGTCGCCGACGCCGTGCCCTCGTCGTTGGAAACCTTGAGGCTTTCGATCTGCCAGTCCGCCTCATGCGGCTGCGCGAGCAGTTCCAGCTTTCCCAGTTCATGATTCCTGATGGTGAACGAGTCGGCCACGATGTCCAGAGCGGGCCACGGGTTGGCAGCGGGAGGTGCCTCGATTCGCGGCGCGGCGCCCGAAGGAACGCGCGCTGCCGCCGCCGGCGCGACGACGTGCTGCAACCTTGCAAGCAGGCGGCCGTTGGGTCTTCCGCCGGCGGCAGCTTGCCAGCGCGCGGTGCCCGTCAACTCGCGACCCCGAAGGTCGAACTGCCATTCGGTAGCAGCACGGGTGGCGCCGATGTGCAGGTCCTTGAACACGCGGCCGGACACGCTCAGCGCGCCGATCGAGACGTCGACGCCGGACAGCGGCAGGTCGTCGTTGGTGGCGCCCGAGCTCAGCGACTCCCTCTGCAAGAGCCATGCATCCGCATCGAGAGCGTCGACGGCGCCGCGAATCCAGAAGCCGCGGCGATCTGGCTCCGCGACGGCACCACCGAGCACCAGCAATGCGCGCTCTGCGGTAGCGCCGCCGGGTGCGAGATTGCGCTCGACGGCAAAGCTGGCAAGCCGACCGTAAGAGCCCATCAAGGTGTCATGAATATGTTCCCGGAGACGGCGTTCGACCTTTAATTCCACAGTTTCGCCTGCGGACTTTCCCGCCGGCGCAGGCAAATCGATGACTGCGCCCTTCAGGCTCGAGTTGACTACCCATGCCATGCCGCCAGGCACCGCGTTCACCACGGCCTTCCAGTCAGTGCTTCCGGAAATCCGGTTCAACACGGGCAGCTTCGGGAACGCTGCGCGCAGCAGCGCAAGATTCACGTTGCCCTCGCCTTCGACCCGCAGTCGGCCCTCCGGGGTCGCGACCGAAAAGCGCGCGGGACCACCCAACATCTCGCCGGTAAGTCCCGATGCGCTGACCTCCCGTCCCGTGAACAGTATCGTCCCGGACAGGCGCTCGAGCGGTGGCGTGCCGTCGCTGAATTGAATCCGCCCGCCGTCGATGGCAAAGTCGCCGGCGACCTTGATCGCCGCCGTCTTGCCGAGGGGCCACTCGAGCTTCAGACCCAACCTGCCTGGACCGTCGACCCGGATGCCGGCGAGCGGATGCTCGAGCAGAGCATCGAGCGGACTGTCGACGATATAGCGGCTGAAGTCGCTGCTCTGACCGGAGACCGATCCATCGATGCGCAGCACCGGATTGACCGCCCGCAGATCCACGATTTCGATCCGGGTCGCGCCGATCTCGGCGGCAAAGATGCGCCCTTTGCTGAAGTCGAAGCCCAGGTGCGCACCGTCCGCACGCATGGTCCCATCCAGATCGTGCGCAACCGGCCAGCCGGCGACGTAGTCGAGCGTCACGCCCTGCAGCCGGCCTTGCATCTGAAACTGCCCGCCGCGGCCGTCGGCGAACGGGAAGTCGGCGAGCGGCCCCACCAACTTGATGCGAACGTCGTTCGCCGTCCCCGCGAGCACCGCATGCTGCAGCCAGCGGCGCAATCCATCATCGACGGCAAGCGGCAGATAGCGATGAATCTGCGTGGCCTCCGCGCGCGCGACCTGGGCAGTCAGGTCCACGCGGCCGCGGCCGTCCTGCGCCGACGTATAGATCCCCTTCGTCGTCGCGGCCAGGTCCTTGTTGGCGACCGCAAGCTGATCGACGTCCACCCTCAATCCGCCGCTTTCGTATTGCCACCGCACCTGCGCGGTGACGCTGTCGAAGGCCAGCCTTTCGCCCGGCCCACGTGGCAGATCGACGGTGACGCCGCGGCTGTCGAGCTTAAGCGTTCCGCCTTGCGCGCTCGTATCGAAGCTACCCGTCAGGCCGGTGACGCCTGGCAGCGTTCCCTGTGCGGCGAAGCCGAGGTCGGCAAACCGCCCCGAGCCGCTGAAGGCCTGCAGCGTGTCCGGATCACCGCGCCACTGCAACGCGCCGTGCTCCAGCGTGCCACTGGGCGCAACGCGGGCAAGGCCTTCACGCCACTTCGCCGGCAGCGGGAGGAAAGCGCCGATCTGCCGCAAGGGGGCCAGGTCCAACCGGGCGAACTCGATCTCGCCGGTGCCGACGCCATCCGCACCGGAACGCATCGTCGCCTTCAAATCGGTGGGCTCGAATCGCACGCCTCCGCGCTCGGCGAACGTCAGTTGCTTCGTGAAAAAGACGCGCTGCTTGCCGTCGTTGCTCCAGCCGATTCGCCCCTGCAGTCCGGAGAGGTCCAGTTGCGGCAGGTCCGCAGCAAGCTGCGCGTCGACGTCGGCGAGCACGACATCAGCGACGAGGTCGCGCAGTTCACCCTGCTCGACCTCGAGCCAGACGCGGACTGCACCCTTGCCGCTACGCATCGGGATCGACATCGGCAGCCACTCGCGCCAGGCCGCGATGTTGGCGTAGTCGAGGCGCGCATAGAGGCGCCCGGTCAAGGCGCGCGCATCGGCGAAGGTCGTGCCAACGAAGTCACCGCGCAAATCAAGCGGCGCAGCGAGGTCGGACGGAGGCGTCCCGGTCAGCCCGAAGCGGTGATGCCCGAAGCGGTTTTCCAGGCGCAGTTCGACCTGGTTCAGCGTCAGTACGGAGCCTCCTCCGCGCTCATCGCGCCATGCGAGTTCAGCATCGTGGACGGCGATGTGCGGCTGATTGATGAGCCAGTTGGAAAGACGCCGATCCTCGCGGCCGGCCAGGGGATCGATGGTGATTCCCGCGAGGTGCAACATGCCGCTGGGGTCGCGCCGCAACGAAATCTGCGGACCGTCGATCGACAGAATCTTCAGGCGCAGGTCGAGGACGACCAGCGAAGTCCAGGCGATAACGAGGTGCACGTGCGGCAAGGTTACCGCTGCGCTGCCGTTCTCCGGATCGAGCAGGCGGAAACCATGGATGTCGATGCGCGGATTCCAGCCATCCCAACCGGTGTCGAGCGTACCGATTTCGACGGGTTGACCGATCTGCTGCGTCAACACTCGACTCACCATGTCCACGTTGTGTTCGAGTCGCGGCAATGCGACGTAGCGCAGCCCGAGCAGTACCAGCGCGAAAACCACGACACCGATCTGCAGCAGCAGCCATACCGCGCGCCAGGTCGAACGCAGCCATGAGCGGCGCATGGCATCCGGGCCGGAACGGGTAGTGGCCGAGGGCATAATGGCGATGTTAACCCGGAACGGAGGATCGCCGCGGTGGATGGCAACGGTGCCACGATGGATCAAGATGCAGCGCTCGCATTCAGCCGCTACGCGACTCGATACCTGGCTGCGCAGCCCGAGCGCTTCGACGCGATCTGCGCGACGCTGGATGCTCCCTGGCAACCTGACCATTCGGAACTCGCGGCACTCGCGAATGCACCCGACGCGTCGTCGCTCGCAATTTCACTGCGGCAGCTGAGGCAGCGGGCGTTCCTGACCACCCTGTTGCGCGATCTCACCGGTCGCGCCGATCTCTCGGAGGTATGCAGTGCGACGACACGCCTGGCCGAGATCTCGATCTCGCACGCCGTGTCGGCGCACTCACGCTGGCTGTCGGCGGCGCACGGTGAACCCGTCGGCGCGGAGAGCGGCAAGGCCCAGCAGCTGCTCGTCATCGCCATGGGCAAGCTGGGCGGCGGCGAACTCAATGTGTCGTCCGACGTCGACCTTGTATTCGCGTATCCCGAAGAAGGAGCGACCACCGGTCGCAAGCCGCTTGCCAACCAAGACTATTTCGATCGGCTCGGCAAAGGCTTGATCGCTGCGCTGGACGAGATCACCGCCGATGGCTTCGTGTTCCGCGTCGACATGCGCCTGCGGCCGTACGGAGACTCCGGCGCCCTGTCCTGCTCGTTCGCGATGCTCGAGCAATACCTGATTACGCAAGGCCGGACGTGGGAGCGCTACGCCTGGCAAAAAGCCCGACCGTTGACCGGCGACCGCGGCTCGGAGCTGATGCAGCTGGTCACGCCGTTCGTCTATCGCAAGTACCTCGACTTCGATGCCTACGCGGGCCTGCGCGACGTGCACCGCCAGATCCGCGAGCAAGGTCGGCGCAAGGACCATGCGCAAAACATCAAGCTAGGGCCGGGCGGCATACGCGAGATCGAGTTCATCGTGCAGGCGTTGCAGCTGGTGCGCGGTGGTCGCGAGAGCGCACTGCGCGAACGCGGCACGCTACCGGCCCTGACCGCACTCGATTCGCTTGGCTTGTTTCCCGCGCCTGCCATCGACGAACTCCGTGCCGCCTACGTGTTCCTGCGCAACCTCGAGCACCGGTTGCAGTACCGCGACGATACGCAGACGCAGGACCTGCCATCCGACCCCCGGGAGCGCGACGCGCTCGCACGCGCTGCCGGATTCGTCGATACGACCGCGTTCGACCACGCGCTGCGCCTGCATCGCGGCGCGGTCGTGCGGCACTTCGACGCCATGTTCGGCAGCGCTGCCGCCGATCCGGTCGATCCCTTGTCGAGCCTGTGGCTGGACCCGAAGCCCGACGCCGAGCACGTCGCGGCGTTCGCGGCGGCCGGCTATGCGGAACCGGAGGCGCTCATCGCAGGGCTAGGGCGGGTCAAGTCCAGCGCGCGCTACCTTCAGTTGCCGGCACTGTCGCGCGAACGATTCGATGCATTGGTACCGCAACTGCTGCGCGTGGCCGCCGACACCGCCCAGCCGGCCCTCGTATTCGAGCGACTGCTTGCCCTGCTCGAGACGATCAGTGGACGCAGTGCATACCTTGCGCTGCTCGTCGAGCATCCTCCGGTGCTGCCGCGCATCGCCCAGTTGGTGGGGGCGAGCGCGTGGGCGGCCGAGTATCTGACCCGGCATCCCATCCTTCTCGACGAGCTGCTCGACAGCCAGGCGTTGTTCGCCGAACCGGACTGGAAGGCGTGGAAGCACGAACTCGCGTCTGAATTGGCCGCGCACGCCGGCGACCATGAGCGCCAGATCGATGCGCTCCGGCATTTCCAGCACGCGCAGACTTTTCGCCTTCTGGTGCAGGATCTCAACGGTGTGCTGTCGATCGAGCGCCTTGCCGATCACCTGTCCAAGCTCGCCGACATCGTGCTCGATGCAACGCTTGCCGCATGCTGGACGCAGATGCGCGGTAGCGACGCGCCGCCACCAAAATTCGCGATCATCGGCTATGGCAAGCTCGGAGGGCTCGAACTTGGTTACGCATCGGATCTCGACATCGTGTTTCTCTACGACGACGAGGACGATGCCGCCGCCGAGAGCTACGCCCGCCTCGCGCAGCGGCTCAATGCGTGGCTGACCAGCGCCACCGCCGCCGGACGGCTCTACGAGACTGACCTGCGCCTGCGCCCGGATGGCGTCAGCGGGCTTCTCGTGTCGAGCTTCGCCGCCTTCCGTAACTATCAGCGCAATCAGGCATGGCCTTGGGAGCATCAGGCGCTTACGCGCGCGAGATTTGTCGCCGGCGACACGAGGATCGGGTCCGCGTTCGAGGCCGAACGCGAGGCCATCCTGCGCCTGCCGCGCGACGCGTCGAAACTCCGCGCCGACGTGATCGAGATGCGGCGCAAGATGCATGCTGCGCACCCCAATCGAAGCGGGTTGTTCGATCTCAAGCACGACCGCGGCGGCATGGTGGACATCGAGTTCAGCGTGCAATACCTGGTGCTCGCCCATGCGCACGCGCACGCGCCGCTCACTCGCAACGCCGGCAACATCGCGCTGCTCAAGCTCGCCGCGGACCTGGGCCTCGTACCCGGCGCGATCGCCGACAGCGCGGCCGAGGCATACCGCGAGTATCGACGCCTCCAGCATCAGGTGCGCCTGCAGGGAGCACGCGAAGCGCGCGTTCCGCCGGAACCGCAGGCGGCCAGGCGCGAGGTCGTCGGCACGCTCTGGCGCGAGATCTTCGGCGGCGACTGGGACGAGTAAGTACCGAAATCGGCTAAAATACCGGTTTGGGCGATGTTGGGGAGTGGCACCATGTCGATGGCGGATCGCGACGGGTTCATCTGGTATGACGGCAAGCTCGTGCCGTGGCGCGACGCCACGACGCACGTGCTGACCCACACATTGCACTACGGGCTCGGCGTATTCGAGGGCGTACGCTGCTACCACACCTCCGCAGGCCCCGCGATCTTCCGACTGCGCGACCACACCGACCGCCTGTTCCGGTCGGCGCAGATCTTCGGCATGAAAATCCCGTACACCAAGGACGAACTCAACGCGGCGCAGAAGGAATGCGTGGTGAAGAACGGCCTCGATTCATGCTACCTGCGGCCCCTCGTTTTCTACGGCTCCGAGGCAATGGGCGTGGCTGCCAAATCCAATACGGTGCATGTGACGGTCGCGGCCTGGCCCTGGGGCGCATACCTGGGGGCCGACGGGCTCGAAAAAGGCATCCGGGTCAAGACGTCGTCGTTCACGCACCATCACCCGAATATCACGATGTGCAACGCCAAGGCGGTCTGCAACTACGCGGTGTCGATTCTCGCCAACCAGGAGGCGACGCACGATGGCTACGAGGAAGCGATGTTGCTCGACCCGCAAGGCTTCGTCTGCCAAGGTTCCGGTGAGAATGTGTTCCTCGTGCGCGATGGCAAGCTGCACACGCCCGACCTTTCCGGCGGCGCGCTGAACGGCATCACGCGGGACACGATCCTCACCTTTGCGTCAGAACTGGGCATTCCGGTGATCGAGCGAAGAATCACTCGCGACGAGTTCTACATCGCCGACGAGGCATTCTTCACCGGCACCGCGGCGGAGGTGACGCCCATCCGCGAGCTCGACAACCGCACGATCGGCGCCGGCCAGCGCGGCCCGATCACCGAAAAACTGCAGACAATGTTCTTCAATGTCGTCAACGGCCATGATCCCAAGCACATGGCTTGGCTTACGCCCGTTGCGCCCAAAGGTTCGCTCGACCATGTCGCCAGCCGAAGCCAAATCGCCGCCACTCGTTGACGTGACGGCAACGGACCTGCCGCTGCATTGTCCGAATCCGGCGATGCCACTCTGGTCCAGCCACCCGCGGGTCTTTCTCGACGTTGCGGCGAGCGGCGAGGCGATGTGCCCGTACTGCGGTACCCGTTATCGATTTATCGGTGAGACAGCACGGGGCGGACACTGACCCCGCGGGCGCCAGCGCGCCTGAATTCCACTCCGGCAAGCGATGGCTGAGCGCATCCTGATCGTTGCCCCGTCCTGGGTCGGCGATGCGATTCTTTCGGAACCCCTGGTCGCGTTGTTGCGCGAGCCGCTCGAGCCCGCGGTGGTCGATGTCCTGGCGCCGGCCTGGTGCGCGCCGGTCTACGCTCGCATGCGCGGCGTGAGCAGCATCATCGAAAGTCCGTTCGATCATCGACAGCTTCGACTCAGCGCGCGGCGAGCGCTCGCGCGGAACTTGCGTGAGCAGGCATATACCCGCGCATTCATTCTGCCGAACTCGTTCAAGTCCGCGCTGATACCATGGTTCGCGAAGATTCCGCGGCGCATCGGCTATATCGGCGAGGCGCGCCAAATGTTGCTGACCGACGCCCGCAGGCTCGCTTCGCGCGCGTACCCGCGCCTGGTCGACCGATTTGTGGCGCTGGCAGCCAGGCGCGGCGAGCTTCCGCCGGTCGCGCCGTCTCCGGTGCTGGTGCCCAACGTGGCCAACGCCGCGGAGGCGATGCGAACGCTTGGGCTGGCCACCCGCCGACCGATCGCGATCCTGTGCCCCGGCGCCGAGTTCGGGCCTGCCAAGCGCTGGCCCACGGAGCACTTCGTCACGCTAGCGCGAAGGTTCCTGGAGTCGGGCTACGCGGTTTGGCTGATTGGTTCGCCCAACGATCGACCCGCGGGGGATCCGATCGCGGCAGCCGTCCCCGACGTGCGCAATGCATGCGGACGCACCGACCTGGGCACCGCGATCGACCTGCTTGCTCAGGCGAGCGTGGTCGTCAGCAACGATTCCGGACTCATGCACGCCGCTGCCGCCGTCGGCCGGCCACTGGTTGCGTTGTTCGGTTCGTCGAGTCCCGACTACACCCCGCCTCTTTCAGCGCTGGCGAGCATCGCCCGCATCGACATCGACTGCAGCCCCTGCTTCAAGCGAGAGTGTCCGCTGGGGCACTTCAAGTGCATGCGCGAACTCTCTCCCAATGTTGTGTATGATCTGGCGCGGTTACCCAAGTGATGCCCTCGATGGCCAAAGTCCGCACGCCGACCATTTTCACCTCGCCGCAGGATGCCGCGATTGCCTTCTATCAGGCCTTCGAGGCCAAGGACGTCGAAGCGATGATGGCGGCATGGGCCGAGGACGAGGACATCGTGTGCGTGCACCCCGGCGGCCCGCGCCTTGTCGGATACGATGCGGTCCGCGCCAGCTGGGAGCAGTTGTTCTCCGGCGATACGCGGCTCTCGTTTCGGCTCGATGAGATCGTCATGCTCGAAACGGTCGGCATGGCGCTGCAAAGTGCGATCGAGCATGTGACCGTAGGCGACGATCCCAAACCTCGCGGCGCCGCCGTCGCGACCAACGTATTCCTGCGTACGCCCTCGGGTTGGCGCCTGGCGGTCCATCACGCGTCGCCTGCACCCGCCATCGTCTCCGGCCCCCCCTCGGGGCCCTTGCACTGACCTACCTTGGTCGGATCGCGCCAGACGGCTTGTCAACGCACGGGAGCCGATGTTACTGTCGCGCTGCTCTAAGATTGTCAGGTGGCCTGACCACCACCCAAACCTAATAGGCGGTTCAAGGAGGATTCCATGCAAGCAATGAGCAGCATATTGAGACTCGGCGGCGTGACGGGAGCGCTGGCATTCGTCGCGGTGATCACGACCGGCTCCGCGCTAGCGCAGCAGAAGATGGTCATGAAGGCGTCCGACGTGCACCCGGCGGGATATCCGACCGTCGTGGCCGTTGAGAACATGGGCAAGAAGCTCGAGAAGGCCACCAACGGCCGGCTCAGCATTCAGATGTACCCATCGATGCAGCTCGGCGGCGAAAAGGAAGCGATCGAACAGGCGCAGGTTGGCGCGATCCAGTTCGCCCGCGTCAGCGTCGGCGCCCTCGGCCCGGTCGTCGACGAGCTTAACGTGTTCAGCATGCCCTACCTGTTCCGCGACACCAAGCACATGCAAAAGGTGATCGACGGCCCCATCGGGCAGGAATTGATGGACAAGGTGACCAACAACCCCAAGGCCGGTATCGTCGCGCTGGCCTGGATGGATGCGGGTGCCCGCAGCCTCTACGACACCAAGAAGCCGATCAAGAGCCTCGCCGACCTGAAGGGCATGAAATTCCGCGTCATGGGCAACCCCATGTTCGTGGACATGATGACTTCCCTGGGCGGCAATGGCGTATCGATGGGATACGACCAGGTGTTCAACGCGCTGCAGACCGGCGTGGTCGACGGTGCGGAAAACAACATGCCGAGCTTCGTGTTCGACAACCACTATCAGGTGGCCAAGTTCTACACGTTCGACGAGCACCTGATCATTCCGGAGATGGTCGTATTTTCGAAGAAGACCTGGGACACGTTGTCGAAGGAAGACCAGGCACTGCTGATCAAGTTCGGCAAGGAAGCTCAAGCCGAGGAACGCGTGTTGTGGGAAAAATACGAGAAGGAAGCGCTGGACAAGGCCAAGGCGGCAGGCATCACGATCAACGAGATCGCCGACAAGAAGGCGTTTCAGGATGCGGTCAAGCCGGTGTGGGACAAGTACGGTCCCAAGTACGCCGACATGATCAAGCGCGTCCAGGCAGTTCAGTAATCCTGCTGCACAACCGGGCCTGACGGCCCGTCCGCAACACAACGGTCGGTGACGCGCTCATCGCATGATGGGCCGTCGCCGTCGTGACGGTCTTGGGGGACATCATGGCAGTTCTCTATCGCAAGGCAATGGACGCCTTGTACTTGCTTTGCGTCGTCATCGCGGGCAGCGCACTGGTGCTGATCTCGGCAGTGATTCCGTGGGCGGTATGGACGCGTTACGTAATGAACAGCGCTTCGTCGTGGCCTGAACCGACGGCGGTGCTGCTCACCATCGTACTCACGTTCTTCGGCGCGGCGGCCTGCTACCGGCTGGGCCTGCACATGAACGTCACGCTTGCCGTCGACAAGCTGCCGAAGAACTTGCGTCGCGTCACCGACGTGATCGTCGAACTCCTGATGGCGCTGATGGCGCTGTTCATGACGTTCAAGGGTGCGGCGCTGTGCCAGGCGACGTGGTCGAATACGATCTCCGATTTTCCGTCACTCTCGGTCGGCGTGACGTACCTGCCGATCCCGATCGGCGGCGCAATCCTGTTCATGTTCGTCATCGAACACCTCACCATCGGGCGACCGGTGGACACCGTGGGCGACGCCCACTCGGTCGCGGCATTCGACTGAACGTGCGGCGGAGTCGCGACTGATGGATATCCTCGTACTTCTCGGTTGCCTGTTCACGCTGTTCGCGCTAGGCGTGCCGATTGCCTATTCGCTGGGATTGGCTGCGATCGCCGGTGCGATGTGGATCGGCGTGCCGCTCGAAGCCGTGATGCTCAAGATTTCGGACGGCGTCAGCAAGGTCGCCATGCTGACCATCCCGTTCTTCGTGCTCGCCGGCGCTATCATGGCCGAAGGCGGCATGGCGAAACGGCTGGTAGCCTTCGCCAACGTCCTGGTCGGCGTCGTCCGCGTGCGCGGAGGGTTGTCCGCGGTGAACATCGTCGCGACCACCTTTCTGAGCGGAATCTCCGGATCGTCGGTTGCGGATACGTCGGCGATCGGCTCGGTCATGATCCCGCAGATGGAGAAAGTCGGCTACCCGCGCGCCTTCTCGACCAACGTCACCATTTGCGCATCGGTGCAGGCGATCCTCGTTCCCCCGAGCCACAATGCGGTGATCTATTCGCTCGCAACCGGGGGCTTGATCTCGATCACCAGCCTGTTCATGGCGGGCATCATGCCAGGCCTGCTGCTCGGTGCCGCGCTGATCGCGCTCGTCATCTACATCGGCTATCGCGACGGTCATCCCAGGGGCGAATCGGTACCGCTCGGCGCAGCCTTGAAAATCTCGATCGACGCCACGTGGGGGCTGATCACGATCGTGATCATCCTCGGCGGCATCCTCGGGGGCATATTCACGGCGATCGAAGCCGGCGCAGTCGCTT
Organism: uncultured beta proteobacterium; assembly: GCA_963726915.1. Classification (GTDB taxonomy): domain Bacteria; phylum Pseudomonadota; class Gammaproteobacteria; order Burkholderiales; family Casimicrobiaceae; genus PALSA-1003. Next base: position 849,996 of record CAVSEA010000009.1, on the reverse strand, counting down.
GCCTCTGGGCCTTCTTCGTCACGATGTTCATCTATCGCGACTATCGCTGGCGCGAGTTGCCGGCGCTCGTGCACCGGACATTGAAGACCGTCGCGATGGTAATGACGCTGATCGCCTGCGCTTCGGCCTTCGGCTACGTCATGGCGCTGATGCAACTGCCGGCGAAGATCACGGCGTTCTTCCTGACGCTTTCCAACAACCGGGAAGTCATCCTGATGCTGATCAACATCATGCTGCTCGTGCTGGGCTGCCTGATGGATCTCGCGCCGCTGCTGCTGATCTGCACGCCGATACTGCTGCCGGTCGTTACGACGTTCGGCGTCGACCCGGTCCACTTCGGGATGATCATGCTGCTGAACCTTGGCATCGGTCTGCTGACACCGCCGGTGGGGGCAACGCTGTTCGTCGGTTGCGCGGTCGGCAAGGTGACGATGCAGGAAGTGATGAAAAGCATCTGGCCATTCTACGGCGTCATGTTCGCGGTGCTGATACTGGTGACTTACATACCGGCAATTTCGCTGTGGCTGCCCAGATTGCTGGGCTTGTAACGAAATCGTGAATGGGTCAGCCGGATTCTCGCTACAGGATCCGGTTGAACCAGAGCAGCGAAAGAAACGCCGCGACCACCGCGATCGCCGCGGCGGCGGCCGCGAACAGCGCGGTGATCTCGGTCTCGCGCTTCTCCAGCACCAGTTTGGAGTTCAGCGACTCGTAGACTTTTTTCAAGTCGGTCGCGGTACCGGCGTAGAAGTATTCGCCTTGCGTCAGGTTCGCGATCTGCTTCAGCGACGCTTCGTCGAGGCGCACGCGCATCGACCAGCCTTCGGCCCCGATGAGCTCACCGCCGGTGGTGCCGATGCCCACCGTGTACACCTTGACCCCACGGTCCGCGGCCATCCGTGCCGCCTCGATCGGATCCGGCCCGGTCGTCGTCTGCCCATCGCTCAACAGGATGATGACCGCGGCCCCGTAGGAGCCTGGCGGCACGGGCTTGAACGCTGGCTTGTCCGACTTCTGGCTCTTGTCGAGCGAAGCACTGCGCGTGGCCTCGGCGCGCGGATTGGCCGCGCGCAGATCGAACTCGACCTCCGGAAACACTATTTTCAGCGAGACCAGGATTCCACTGCCGACGGCCGTGCCGCGTTGCAGCTGGAAGCGATCGATCGCCGCGATGATGTCCTCGCGATTGCTGGTGGGAGGCTGCACCACCGACGCCGTCGCGGCGAAGGAAACGATGCCGATGCGCGTGCGCGACGGCAGGTCTTCCACGAAAGCGCGCGCCGCCACTTGGGCCGCGCCGATGCGGCTCGGATCCACATCGGTCGCCCGCATGCTGCCCGAAACGTCCATGGCGAGAATCACGGTCTGATGTGCGGATGGCAGCATGACGACCGCGGCCGGACGTGCGATGGCGACGATCATCAGCGTCAACGCCAGCAGGAACAGGACCGGCGGAATATGCCGCCGGATGCGCTGTCCCGCGCCGAGGGCATCCCGGATCGAGCTGAGGCTGGCGTAGCGCAGCGCCGCGCGCTGCTTGCGCCGAAGCAGCAGCACGTATATCGCGATCAATACCGGCAGCACCAGCAGCAGCCACAACATTTCGGGCCAGAGAAAGGTCATGCGCCCGCGACCAGGTGCTGCGGCAGCGTGGCGCCGGCGGCGAGCTGGCTCCGCCTCTTGCGCAGGTCCGCAAAGCGCAGGATGGCGTCGACCAGGTCGTCCTCGGTCGACAGCTCGAGCGCGTCGACGCCGGCATGACGCAGCGAGGTGCGCAGTTGTTCTTCCCGGCGCGCCGCCGCCGCGGCAAAACGCTTCCGGAAGCCGCGATCGTGCGTGTCGACGAAGATCTGCTCGCCGGTTTCGGCATCCTGCATGACCAGCAGCCCGATGTCGGGAAGCTCCATCTCCAGCGGGTCGTACAGTCGGATGGCGACGACCTCGTGCCGTTGCGCGAGATGGGCGAGAGATTCCGCCCATCCAGGCACGCTGATGAAATCGGAAATGACAAATACCACCGAACGCCGCCGCATCATCTGAAACGCCGTCCGTAGCAATTCGCCGAGGTCTGTCTCTGCCGTGCCCGCAGCGTCGGGCCGCGACTCCATGCGGTGCATGATGTGCATGACGTGGCGGCGACCGCTGCCGATCGGTATCACCGTGTCGACCTGACCGCCGTAGAGCAGCGCGCCGACCCGGTTGCCGTGGCGCGTCAGCAGGCGCGCCAACACGGCGACGAATTCGGTGGCGACGGCCTTCTTGCGCACCAGCGTCGATCCGAAATCCACCGAGGGACTGAGGTCGACCAGAAACCAGCCCGCTACTTCGCGCTCCTCGTTGTACTCGCGAACGTAGGGGACCTGCAGTCGCGCAGTGACGTTCCAGTCGATGTGGCGAACGTCGTCGTGATACTGGTACTCGCGCAGATCGGCCAGGTCGAGGCCGGCGCCGCGGAACAGCGTCCGGTAGTCGCCATGCAGCAGGCCATCAAGACGGCGGATGACCGTCCACTCCAGCCGTCGCAGGACGTTTTCAGGCGTCCGCGCTGACTCGGACATGAGTGTCGAGCGGCTTCTCGGGACGGGGGATGCGCTGCATGACGCGCAGGATCAGCTGGTCGGGCGTCAAGCCTTCCGCCAACGCCTCGTAGGTCAGCACCAGCCGATGACGCAGCACATCCGGCACCAGATCGCTGACGTCCTCCGGCAGTACGTAGCTGCGGCCGCGCAGATAGGCCAGTGCGCGCGCGCCTTCGATAAGGTGAATGGTCGCCCGCGGGCTGGCGCCGTACGATAGGTACTTCTGCAAGTCCGCCAGGCCGTAGCGCGCAGGCTGCCGTGTCGCCGAGACCAGGCGCACCGCGTACTGCATCAGGTTGGGATCGACGTAGCCCGCGCGACACTCGCGTTGCAGGGCCGCCAGCTGTTCGGTCGTCGCGACCGGCGCCACGTCCTGCGCAACGCCGGTGACGCGTTGCACGATGACGAACTCCTCCTCTTCGCTCGGATAGCCGACGAGCACCTTCATCATGAAGCGGTCGACCTGAGCTTCTGGAAGCGGATACGTGCCCTCGGTCTCGATCGGGTTCTGCGTCGCCATGACCAGGAACGGCTCCGGCACGCGATGAGTATTGCCGGCGATGGTGACCTGGTACTCCTGCATTACTTCGAGCAACGCGCTCTGCACCTTGGCCGGCGCCCGGTTGATTTCATCCGCCAGCAGCAGGTGCGTGAATACCGGGCCGAGCGAAGTGGCGAATTCGCCGGTCTTCTGGTTGTAGATGCGCGTCCCCACCAGGTCCGCCGGGACCAGATCGGGCGTGAACTGGATGCGCTTGAACGTGCCGCGAACGGTCTTCGCGATGGTCTTCACCGTCAGCGTCTTCGCCAATCCGGGGACGCCCTCGACCAGCAAATGACCTTGCGCCAGCATGGCGACGAGAACGCGCTCGAGAAAATGATCCTGCCCGACGACAACTTTCTTGACCTCGTAGAGAATCCGCTCCATGAGCGAAGCGACATCGCCGTGGGTGACTTCGGTATCGTTCATGCGTTCCTGTCGATGGGGGTCGAATAAGGTGTCAAATGCGCTTGCAGATCAGAACGGGGAGATGCCGACCGCCGCGGCGGCGTTCTCGATCGGGACCGCAAAGCCGATGCCGATGAATACGCGCTGCTCCGATGGATTGAGTATCGCCGTGACGATGCCCACCACCTCACCGCCCGCGGTGACGAGCGGGCCGCCGGAATTCCCCGGATTGGCCGCGGCGTCGAACTGGATGAGATTCGTGAGCAGACGCTTGCCTTCGGGCGACTGGTACTCCCGGCGCAGGCCGGACACGATGCCGGAAGACGCGGACGGACCGATGCCGAACGGATAGCCCACCGCCACGACCTCGTCGCCCACCGCCAGATCCGCGGTCGACCGCAGCGTCGCCGCAACGAGGTCGTCGGGGATGGTCTTCGCCTGCAGCACGGCGAGATCGTGCTCGGGCCGCGTCCCGATGACGGTCACCTCGGATACCAGACCGTCGAAAAATTCAACCTTCACCCTGTCCGCGCCAGCGACGACGTGAAGATTGGTAAGGATGATCCCCTTGTCGACCACCACCACGCCGGTGCCGATGCCAAAGCCGCCGCGTGACGAAGGGCTATTGCCTTCTCCGGGGTCCGGTTCGGCGCCCAGGCCGATCACGCGCACGACCGACGGCCGGATTGCCTCGAAAGCCTTGCTCGCGACCGACGGCAGCTGTGCGGTCTCGAGCGTATGCAGGACCGCCGCGTCGATGTCTTTCTGCGTCAAGGTGCGCGGGGGCGTCCGCATCGCCAGGTAAGTCGCGGCGATCGCGAACGCCATGAGCGCGCCGGCCAACAGGAATAGCGCGCGCTCGTGGCGTCCGCCGAAATTGCGCAGCCACGACATGCGCGGCACCGACGCGACCGGAGCGGCGGCATGTTCCGACGCCGGGTCGCCCGTTCCGCCGGCTGCACCGCGGCCTCGCGCCGACCGCTGGGGCTGGCGAGACCATGGAGAACTGCTGTAGAGCGCGACCTTTTTCATCGGTTGCTGGTCGATCCTTTGGTCACATGCCTGCCCGTCACGCCGTACCGCCGACGGTCAGGCCATCGATGCGCAGCGTGGGCTGGCCGACGCCCACCGGTACGGTCTGACCGTCCTTGCCGCAATTTCCGACTCCGGAATCGAGCGCCATGTCGTTGCCGATCATCGACACGCGGGTCAGCGCATCGGGGCCGTTGCCGATCAGCGTCGCTCCTTTGACCGCGTGCCCCAGCTTGCCGTTCTCGATTCTCCATGCTTCCGCGGCGGAAAATACAAATTTACCGTTGGTGATGTCCACCTGGCCGCCGCCGAAATTCACCGCATACAGCCCGTCCTTGACGGAGGCGATGATCTCGGCCGGATCCCGATCGCCGTTCAGCATGATGGTATTGGTCATGCGCGGCATCGGAATGTGCGCGAAGGATTCGCGCCGGCCGTTGCCGGTAGTCGCCACACCCATCAGCCGCGCATTCAACGCGTCCTGCATGTAGCCTTTCAGGATGCCGTCTTCGATGAGTACCGTCCGTTGCGTCGGATTTCCTTCGTCGTCGACATTGAGCGAGCCGCGCCGATTGGCGATGGTGCCGTCGTCGACTACCGTGACACCCCTCGCGGCAACGCGTTCGCCAACCCGTCCCGCGAACGCGGAGGTGCCTTTGCGGTTGAAGTCGCCTTCGAGTCCGTGGCCGATCGCCTCGTGCAGGAGGATGCCCGGCCATCCCGGACCGAGCACGACGGTCATGGTCCCGGCCGGTGCGTCGCGCGCGCCCAGATTCAGCAGCGCCTGGTCGACTGCCTGGCCCGCGTACTCGTGCAGGATCGCGTCGGTAAAGTAGCGGTAATCAACCCGCCCGCCACCGCCGCCCATGCCCTGCTCGCGACGGCCGTTTTCCTCCACGATGACCGAGAGCGACAGCCGCACCAGCGGCCGGACGTCGGCAGCCATCAGCCCGTCGCTGCGCGCCACCAGGATCGCTTCGTATTCGCCAGCGAGCGAAGCCATGACCTGCGTGACCCGCGGATCGCGCGCCCGCGCCATCCGCTCCAGTCGCTCGAGCAGCGCAACTTTTTCCGCGTCGGAGATGGCGGCGACCGGATCGGCCGGCGCGTACAACGAGCGCGCGCCGCCGAACTTGCCGAGCGTGGCCACCGCCGATTGCCCCTGGCGCCCGATCGCGCGCGTTGCGGTCGCGGCCGCCGTCAGCGCGTCCATGCTGATGTCGTCCGAATACGCGAAGGCGGTCTTTTCGCCCGACACTGCACGCACTCCGACGCCGCGATCGATCGAATACGCGCCGGACTTGACGATGCCTTCTTCGAGGCTCCAGCTTTCAACCCGCGAGTATTGGAAGTACAGGTCGGCGTAGTCGACGTTGCGGATATGGATATCGGCCAGCACCTTTGAGAGTTGCCGGAATTCAAGCGCCGCCGGCGCGAGCAGCAGCTTTGTCGCCTGGTCGAGCAATTGAGGATTGACGGTAGGGAGCGCGAGGTCGGTCACGGGTGGCCTGGAAGCAGTCGGGATATCACCATTGTCGGGCCGGGAGCCCATCGGCACAAGTCTGGGCCCCAGGACGTGACTCAGGCGACCTTCTGTCCCAGGTAGGTCGCGGCGACGCGCGGATTGCCGGCCAGATCTTCGCTGTCGCCCTCGATGACGACCTCCCCCGTTTCCAACACGTAGCCGTGGTCCGCGACCTGCAGCGCGGCACGCGCGTTCTGCTCGACCAGCAGGATCGAGACGCCCGTTGCCTTGAGGGCGCTGATGATGCTGAAAATCTCCTTCACGATCAGCGGCGCGAGGCCAAGGCTGGGCTCGTCGAGCATCAGCAATCTGGGCTTGGCCATCAGCGCCCGACCCAGGGCGAGCATCTGCCGCTCGCCCCCCGACAGCGTGCCCGCCAGCTGCCCGCGTCGCTCCGCGAGCCGCGGAAACCGGTGATAGACCTCGTCTCGGGTCGCGGCGATGGTCTTGTCGCCGGAGCGGTAGCGCTGGAACGCGCCCAGTTCCAGGTTGTCGGCCACGGTCATCGCGGCGAACAATTCGCGCCGCTCGGGAACCAGGCACAAGCCCTCGCCGACACGCTCCTCGACCGGCATTCGCGTCGCATCCGCGCCGTAGAGCGAGATGGCGCCGCGCGAAGGCAACAGCCCCATGATCGCGCCGAGCAGCGTCGTCTTGCCCGCGCCGTTGGGGCCGATCACGGTGACGATGCGGCCCTCGTCGACCTTGAGCGACACGCCGTGGACGGCCTCCACCTTGCCATAGGCGACGCGCAGATCGCGAACTTCCAGCAGCGCGCTCATCACACCACCCAGATAGGCTTCGAGCACGATCGGATTCGTCTGGATATCCGCCGGCAGGCCCTCGGCCAGCTTCTCGCCGAAGTCCATGACCACCAGCCGGTCCGTCAGTCCCATGACGAAATCCATGTCGTGCTCGACCAGCAGGATGGTCATGCCTTCCTGCTTGAGGCCGCGCAGCAACGCAGCGAGCTCCTGCTTTTCCATGAAGCGCAACCCGGCCGCGGGTTCGTCCAGCAGCAGCAGCAGCGGATCGGCGGCGAGTGCGCGCGCAATCTCGACGATGCGCTGCTTGCCCAGCGCGAGCGAACCCACCGGCGCATGAAGATGTTCGCTCAGGCCGACCCGCGCGACCTGCGTCGCAGCCTCGGCACGGACTCGCGCCTCCTCGTCGCGATCGAGCCGCAGCGATGCGCGCAGCACGCCGGCATGGCCGCGCAGATACGCGCCGAGCGCGACGTTGTCGAGCACCGTCATCGTCGGTATCAGACGCACGTGCTGGAACGTGCGGCCGATGCCGCGCCGCGCGATCTCGAACGGCTGGCGGCTGCCGATCGGCATGCCGTCGAGGGTGATCGTGCCCCGCGTCAACGGCAGCGCGCCGCTGATCAGATTGAACATCGTGCTCTTGCCCGCGCCGTTGGGGCCGATCAGCCCGAGAATCTCGCCCGCGCGCAATTCGAACGACAGATCGTTGACCGCGACCAGACCGCCGAACTGCTTGCGCGCACGTTCGACCACCAGGAGCGCAGCCGACGACGCCACGCGTTCGCGTTTGGGCAACGGGGCCGCTGGGGAAACGCCGGCGGCTTCGGCTGCGGCAACAGGCGCGCGAGCCATGGCCACACGCCGTCGCGCGTTCGCTGCAACAGCAGGATCATCAGGATGCCGAACACGGCGACCTCGAAATTGCCTTCGCGCCCGAGGATATGCGGCAGCCAGTCCTGCAGCAGCTGCTTCAGCAACGTGATCACCGTTGCGCCGACGACTGCGCCCCAGACGCTGCCGGCGCCGCCGACGACCGCCATGAACAGGTATTCGATGCCCTGGTTGATGCCGAAGGGCGTCGGGTTGATGAACCGCTGCAAGTGCGCGTAAAGCCAGCCCGAGACGCATGCCAGCGCCGCCGCATACACGAATACGACGATCTTGAGCCGCACCGCGTTGACGCCGAAGGCCTCCGCCATTTCGAGGCCGCCCTTGAGCGCGCGCACCGCGCGGCCGGGACGCGAGTCGAGCAGGTTGCGCGTCATCCATAAGGTGCCGAGCGCAATCGCCCAGATCAGGTAGTAAAAGTAGCGTTCGTTGCGCAATTCCAGGCCCAGGAAATTCAGCGCCGGAATGCCGGTAAGCCCGGTGTGCCCACCGAGGAATTGCAGATTGCCGAATACGTAGAACAGGCTGATGCCCCAGGCGATCGTCGCCAGCGGCAGGTAATGGCCTTTCATCCGCAACGTGATAAAGCCGAGAAACAACGCGATCACCGTCGTCAGCGCCAAGCCCGCCAACAGATTCAGCCATGGCGACACCGCCGGAAAATTCAGCGACAGGTAAGCCGTCGCGTAAGCGCCGATGCCGACGAATGCCGCTTGGCCGAATGAAGTCTGGCCCGCGACTCCTGTCAGCAGCACCAATCCGAGTGCGACGATGCTGTACAGGCCGATGTAGTTGAGCAGCGTGATCCAGAACGGCGGCGCCACCACCGGCGCGACGAGCAGGCCGGCGGCGATCGTTGCCAGCAGCCAGCGCGCGGCGTTCATTCCGCTCATTCGTCCTCCTCGTGGTGATGCGTGGTCAGCGAGCGCCACAGCAGGACCGGGATGATCAGGGTGAACACGATGACTTCCTTGAAGGCACTCGCCCAGAACGAGGAGAACGACTCGAGCAAGCCGACCAGTACCGAACCCGCCGCGGCCAAGGGATAGCTCGACAGTCCGCCGATGATCGCGCCGACAAAACCCTTGAGGCTGATGAGAAAGCCCGAGTCGTAGTAGATCGTGGTGATCGGGCCGATCAACACGCCCGAGAACGCGCACAGCATCGCCGCAAGGATGAACGTAAGGCTTCCCGCAAGATTCGGGCTCACGCCGACCAGTCGCGCCCCGACGCGATTGAGTGCCGTCGCGCGCAGTGCCTTGCCGTAGAGCGTGCGGTCGAAAAACAGGTAGAGCGCACCGATGAGCATGATCGAGAAGAGGAGCACCAGCAGGCTCTGGCCGCTGAACCTGACGTCTCCCAGGACGAACGATGCCGTCGTGAACGGCGGCGTGCGCGAGCCTTCGGCACCGAAGAACCACAATCCCAGCCCCATCATCGTGAAGTGCGCGGCAACCGACACGATCAGCAGCACCAGCACCGAAGCCTCCGCCAGTGGCTGATATGCGACGCGGTACAGCAGCGGCCCGAGCGCGGTGACGATGGCGATGGTCAACACGATCTGCAACGGGAACGCGAGCGACAGCGGGGCCGCGGCGTAGACGGTACCGGCGATGGCAGCCGGCACGCCGACAAACAGCCCAAGCCGGCGCGGTAACCGGTGCCACGCCTGCTCCTGCACGGCAGTGTAGATTTCCATGAGCCCGGCAACGGCCGCGAGTCCCAGCAGGAGACCCACCGTGCCTGGAGTTTTGCCAAGTTGCAGCGCCGCGAGCGTCAACGTGCCATAGGTGACGAATTCTCCCGAGGGCACGAAAATGACCCGGGTGACGGTGAACACGAGCACCAGCGCCAGCGCAAGCAGCGCATAGATCGCACCGTTGGTCACGCCATCCTGCGCGAGCAGCAGCGCGATCGAGAAATCCATCGGTGGATGCCGGTCCGGATTCCGGTTGTTGTAGCGGCGCGCTCGGGCAAGACAAAGCCGGCTGCGACACCGCAGCCGGCCACTCTAAGAGCGCGTCATTTGACCAGGACCCACTTGCCGTTGTCGATCTTGACCATGACCCGGGCCCGGTTGTCGAATCCGTTGTGGTCGCCCGCGTTGACGTTGAACACGCCATTGGCCCCGGGAGCTTCCTTCACATTTTCCAGTGCATCGCGCAGCGCGGCGCGGAACGCTTTGGTGCCCGGCTGGCCCTTCTTGAGCGCCTCCGGAATCGCGCGCTGCAGGAGCAGGTACGCGTCCCAGGCATGGCCGCCGAAGGTCGTGCGACTGCCCGGGCCATACTTGCCTTCGTACTTGACCACATATTCGGCAGCGGACTTCTTGATCGGGTTGCCGTCAGGCAATTGCTCGTACACCAGCATCGGACCCGCTGGCAGGATCGCGCCATTGCCGTCCGTGCCGACCACGCGCAGAAAATCGGAGTTGGCCACGCCGTGCGTCTGGTAGATCTTGCCCTGGTATCCGCGCGCGACCAGTTCCTTGTGCGGCGTCGCCGCCGGCGTGCCGGACCCGCCAATGAGAATCGCGTCCGGTTTCGCCGCAAGCAACTTCAACACCTGCCCGGTGACGCTCGGGTCGTTGCGATTGAATTTTTCCTCGGCGACGACCTTGATGCCGGCGGTCTGCGCCGAACGCTTGATCTCGCCCAGCCAGCTGTCGCCATAGGCGTCCGCGAAGCCGATGTAGCCGAGCGTGTTGACGCCATTCGCCTTCATGCTGACGGCAACCGCATCGGCCATCAGCGAATCGTTCTGCGGCGTCTTGAATATCCACTTGGTCTTGGGATCGACCGGATTGATGATCGATGCCGACGCCGCCAGCGAGATCATCGGCACCTCGTTCTCGACGACGACATCGCGCATCGCCAGCGAGTTCGGCGTCACGGTCGAGCCGACAATTACATCCACCTTGTCCTCCGAGATCAGCTTGCGCGTGTTCTTTACCGCCTCGGTCGTGTCGGACTTGTCGTCGAGAACCACGAAGTTGATCTTCTGCCCGGCTATCGTTGGCGATCCCAGCATCTCGATCGTGTTCTTTTCCGGGATGCCGAGCGAAGCCGCGGGCCCCGTCGCCGACAGCGTCACACCTACGTTGATGTCCGCGCCCGCAACGGCGCAATATGAGAGAACGGCTGCCGCCAGGCAGCGTTTCGAAAACTTCATCCAGATCCTCCTAGCGTTTTAGAGCGTCGCGTATCTCGCGCAGCAGCAGCACGTCTTCCGGCGTCGCGGGCGGTTTCGGGGGCGTTGCGTTGCGCAGGCGATTGATCTGCCGCACCATCAAAAATATGATGAACGCCAGGATCAGGAAGTTCAATGCAACCGTGAAGAAGTTGCCGTAGGCCAGCAATGGCACCCCGGCCCTGGTGAGCGCCTCGTAGGACATCGCGCCGTTGTAACCTGCCGGCGGCGTCCCCAGCATGAAGAACCAGTTCGAGAAATCGAGGCCGCCGAAGATCCGGCCGACGATCGGCATGATCAGGTCCTTGACCAGCGAATCGACGATCTTGCCGAAGGCGCCGCCGATGATGACACCGACGGCGAGGTCGACGACGCTGCCCTTGACGGCGAACTCGCGAAACTCGCTCATGAACGACACGTGACTCTCCTCAGTGCGACTTGTGGCTCAGACCGCAGCTTCACCCGACTCGCCGGTGCGGATGCGCACGGCTTGCTCGACGTTGGTGACGAAGATCTTGCCGTCGCCGATCTTGCCCGTGCGCGCCGCTTTGACCACGGCCTCGATGGCGCGGTCCACCAGCGCATCGGCGACGATGACCTCGACCTTGACCTTCGGCAGGAAGTCGACGACGTACTCGGCACCGCGGTACAACTCGGTATGACCCTTCTGCCGGCCGAATCCCTTCACCTCGGTGACCGTGAGCCCGGTGACGCCGAGTTCCGACAGCGCTTCTCGCACTTCGTCGAGCTTGAACGGCTTGACAATCGCTTCCACTTTTTTCATCGCTGATCTCCTGGCACCACTTGCTCGGCCTTGCAGAAATAATCTTCAATCTGCAACACTCCACCTTCACCCCCGCCCCTCTCCCATGGGGCGAGGGGTTCCTTGGAGATTACACTAGCCGCCCACGCTCTTCCACTCGGCCCACGACGACGTGATCGGATAGCGCCAATCCTTGCCGAAGCCGCGCGGGGTAATGCGGATGCCGACCGCCGCCTGCCGACGTTTGTACTCGTTGATCTTGATCAGCCTGACGACCTTGGCCACGTCTTCCGGCGCGTAACCGAGCGCGACGATGTCGGCGGGACTCAGGTCCTCCTCGACGTAGGCCTCGAGTATGGCGTCGAGGACAGCATAGGGTGGAAGGCTGTCCTGGTCGGTCTGGTCGGGCCTGAGCTCCGCCGACGGCGGCCGGGTGATGATCCGCTCGGGGATCACGCGTCCGAGGCTGTTCCGGTAGTGACAGAGCCGGTAGACCAGCGTCTTGCTGATGTCCTTGAGCACGGCGAAGCCTCCCGCCATGTCGCCGTACAGCGTGGCGTATCCAACCGCCATTTCCGACTTGTTGCCGGTGGTAAGCACGATCGAACCGAACTTGTTCGAAAGTGCCATCAACAGCGTCCCGCGAATGCGCGCCTGGATGTTCTCTTCGGTCGAGTCCTCGGCGCGGCCACGAAATTCGTCGGCGAGCGAAGTTTTGAATGCCTTGAACACGTCGTCGATCGGGATCTCGTCGTAGCGCACGCCGAGGATGCCGGCCATCGCGCGAGCATCTTCGAGGCTGATCGCGGCGTTGTAGATCGATGGCAGCATGAGCGCGCGCACGCGGTCGCGTCCCAGAGCATCGACCGCCACCGCCAGGGTCAGCGCCGAGTCGACGCCGCCGGAGAGCCCCAGCAAGACACCCGGAAACCGGTTCTTCTCGACGTAATCGCGAACGCCCATGGTCAACGCCTCGTACACGTGCGGCTCGAGCTCGGTGCCGAGTTCGCCGCGCACAACCCTCGGCGTCGCCCCGTCGAATTCGGCCATCGCGATCGTCTCGCGCCACGCCGGCAGCTGCTGCGCCAGCGCGCCCGTGCGATCGACCACGAACGAGGCGCCGTCGAACACCAGCTCATCCTGCCCGCCAACTCGGTTCACGTAGACGATAGGCAGCCCGGACTCTTGCGTCCGGGCGGTAACGACTTCGCGACGCAAGGCTTGTTGCTGCGTGTGGTAGGGCGACCCGTTGGGCACCACCAGCAACTGCGCGCCGGCGTCGCGTGCGCCGCGCGCCGGACCCGGGAACCAGACATCCTCGCAGATGATGATGCCGACCCGCACCCCTGCGACCTCGATCACGCACGGTGCATCGCCCGGCGCGAAGTAGCGCTGCTCGTCGAATACCGTGTAGTTGGGCAGCATCTGCTTGCGACAAACCGCGGCGACCTTGCCTCCGCGAAGCACGCCGACCGCATTGTGACGCTTGCCCGCAGTTGTCTCGGGGTATCCCACCAGGACCGCGGGGCCGTCCGCGGTTGCGGCGGCCAGCGCCACGAGTTCGCGCCGGCACGCGTCGAGGAATGCCGGTCGCAGCAGCAGATCCTCGGGGGGGTAGCCGCAGAGCGACAGCTCGGGCGTGACGACCAGGTCGGCTCCGGCACGCCTTGCGGCGGCAATGGCGTCGACGATGCGCGCCGCGTTGCCCTCGAGATCACCGACCACCTGATTGAGTTGAGCGATCGCGATGCGCATGCGTGAATTTTATCACGCTGCGAAGGGACAGCTTGCGGTCCACCAACCATCACGCGACAATCGACCGCAAAGTACCGCATGCCCTCCGTCTCGCTATCGATCACCGACACGCTGCGCTCGATTCCCGCTGCAAGCTGGGATCGGCTCGCCGGTCCGCGTCCTCTCCAGTCGCACGCATTTCTCCATGCACTGCATGAAACCGGCTGCGCAGCGCCGGAGAGCGGTTGGGCTCCGCGCTACCTCACTGCATTTCGCGACGGTGCGCTGGTCGGCGCGATGCCGTTGTATCTCAAGGCGCACTCGTACGGCGAGTACGTGTTCGACTGGTCGTGGGCCGATGCCTATCGGCGACACGGCCGTCGTTACTATCCGAAGCTGGTGTCGGCGATCCCGTTCACGCCGGTGATGGGGCCGCGCCTGATCGCCGACGAACCGGCCGTGCGCTCACGCCTGCTCGAAGGCGCGCTCGCGTTCGTCGCCGAAGAGGGCTTGTCGTCGCTGCACATACTGTTTCCCGAACCGCACGAGGCGGAAGCATGCTCCGCGGCAGGAATGCTGTTGCGCAACAGCGTGCAGTTCCACTGGGCGAACCCGGGTTACCGCGACTTCGCCGACTTCCTGTCCACGCTTAGTCACAGCAAGCGGGCGAACATCAGGCAGGAGCGGCGCAAGCTCACCGCCGCCGGGATCGACTTCGTGCGCCTCACCGGTGCCGACATCGATGCCGCGCAGTGGCGGTTTTTCTTCCGCTGCTACACCGGAACCTATCGCCAGCACCATTCGACGCCGTATCTGTCGCTCGAGTTCTTCGAGCGCATCGGGCGGGAGATGCCGGACAGCCTGCTGCTGGTGCTGGGCATGAAGGCCGGCAAGCCCATCTGCGCGGCGCTCGACGTTTTCTGCGAACACGCCTTGTGGGGACGCTACTGGGGCGCGACCGAGTATGTGCCGGGCCTGCACTTCGAAGCCAGCTACTATCAGGCCATCGAATTCTGCATCGAGCGAAAAATACCGCTGTTCGAAGGCGGCGCGCAGGGCGTGCACAAACTCGCGCGCGGTTTTCTCCCGGTCATGCCGCAGTCGGCGCATGCCATCGCCGATCCCGATTTTGCCGCTGCCATCGCGAAATTCGTCGAGCACGAGCGTGGCGACGTCGTCCAGACCGTCGATGAGCTCGAGCGCGCGAGCCCGTTCCGCCAGGAGCCCATGCTAGACTCCTCGCGACACTCTGAAAGCTCATGAACGAGACCCTGCTTCTCGCGCGTGACGGCCCCGTGGCGACGCTGACGCTGAACCGGCCGCAATCGCTCAACGTGCTCGATCTCGACATGATCGATGCGCTCGTCGCGCATACCGCGGCATTGGCCGGCGACGCCACGGTGCGCTGCGTCGTGATCAAAGGCGCCGGCAAGCACTTCATGGCCGGCGGCGACATTCGCATGTTCGCCGAACGTTTGGTGATTCCTCCGGCTGAACGACAGCGTGAGTTCACCCGCATCATCGGACGCGTGCATGTGGCGATCGAACAGCTGCAGCGCATGCCGCAGCCGGTCGTTGCTTGCGTTCAAGGCGCGGTCGCCGGCTTCGGCTTGTCGCTGATGAGTGCCTGCGATCTCGCCATTGCCGCCGACAACGCCTACTTCACCTCGGCCTATCGGCACATCGGCGTAACGCCCGATGGCGGCTCGACGTGGACCCTGCCACGCGTGGTCGGCGTCAAGAAGGCGATGGAAATCGTGCTGCTCGGCGACCGCTTCGATGCGCAGGAGGCGCTGCGGCTCGGGCTGGTCAACCGCGTCGTTCCCGAGCCGGCGCTAGCCGACGCGACCATCGTGCTTGCCAACGCCTTGGCGACGGGTCCGGCGCTGGCGATCACCAACGGCAAGCGGCTGATCAACCAATCGCTCTCGAAGTCGCTCTCGGCGCAACTTGCCGCCGAGGCCGCGAGTTTCGCGGCATGCGCCGCGCGTCCGGATTTCGCGGAAGGCATTCGTGCCTTTCTCGACAAGCGCGCGCCGCGCTTCGATTAAGGCCCGCGGCTACACCTGCTGACCGGCCCCCGGACCGGGGCCGTTCTGTCCACCACGACCGCCACGCCCGCCACGCCGTCCACGCCGCCCGCGTGGCTGATTGGGCTGCGCGGCCTGGGGCGCGCCGGGCTGCCGGTGATGCTGGTTGGGCGGCGCGGCTTGTGGCGCTCCGGGCTGCCGGTGACGCTGGTTGGCTTGTGCCGATTGCGGCGCGCCAGGCTGCCGGTGATGCTGGCCTTTCGCCTGCTTGTGGCGACCGCCTCCCGCGCCGGGTTGGCGCGCTTCGCGCACCGCTTGCGGCGGCGGCGCGCGGTTGCCGTCGACCTCGTCGAGGACATCGGCCGGCTCCTGAATACCGTAGGTACCGCGATTGCCATCGACTTCCTCATGCGCAAGTTCATGCGCGTCGTCGTCGACAGCGTGTATCGGCTGGCCCTCGTCGCCGTCGGCTGTTCCCGTCGCATCCCCGCGCACCGGAGGCTCGTTGCTGCGGCCATCGGCATTGAGGCCTGCGGATTTGAGCAGCGCTTCGAGCGCCGAGCGATCGAGCTCGATGGACTGTCCGCGCTTGAGCTGCGGTGGCAGCGAGACAACACCGTAGCGCGTGCGGGTCAGCCGGCTGACCATGACGCCCAGTGCTTCGAACAGTCGTCGCACTTCGCGATTGCGGCCTTCCGGCAGCGTGAGCTTGTACCAGTGATTGGTGCCCTCGCCGCCACCGTCGGCCAGCGTGAGAACCTTGGCCGGACCATCGTCGAGCGGGACGCCTTCCAGCAGGGTGCGTTCCTGGTCCGGCGTTAGCGTACCTACCGTGCGCACCGCGTATTCGCGTTCGACTTCGTAGCGTGGATGCATCAGCCGGTTGGCGAGTTCGCCCGAGGTCGTGAACAGCAGCAGGCCTTCGGTGTTGAAATCGAGCCTGCCGACGGCGATCCATTTGGCGTGACCGAGTTTCGGCAACTTGTCGAACACGGTCGGCCGTCCCTCGGGGTCGCTGCGGCTGACGATTTCTCCGGCCGGCTTGTGGTAGAGCAGCACGCGGACGCGGACCGGCGCAAACCGCAAGCGGACCAGCTCGCCGTTGATGCGAACCTGATCCTCCGGACCCACCTTCTGGCCGACCTCCGCCGGCTGCCGGTTGATGGTGATGCGTCCGGCAATGATCAACTCCTCCAGCCCGCGCAACGACCCGTAGCCGCACTGCGCCAGCACCTTGTGCAGGCGTTGCGGCTCCGTGAAGACGGGCTCAGTGGAGCGTCTGGATGGATTCTGGCGGCTGCGCTCGTCCGTCCGGCGCGGCTGTGACGCCGTCGTCGGATTCGCGTGCCGGTGTGTCGACGAGTGGGCTCGCGAGCGCGAGTTCGACCTCGGCGGCCTTTGCAGGGGCATCGGGTAACTCCAGGAGGTGGGAAGTATCTAGTTCCGCCAGCGGCGGAAGTTCGGCCAGCGAACGCAGGCCCAGGTCATCGAGAAACTGCTTGGTGGTGGCATACAACGCGGGGTGTCCGGGCGTCTCGCGATGCCCGACGATCTCGATCCATTGCCGGTCTTCCAGTGTCTTGACGATATGGGTCGACACTGCCACGCCGCGGATCGATTCGATGTCGCCGCGGGTGACCGGCTGTTGATAAGCGACGATCGCGAGCGTCTCCATGACCGCGCGGGAATAGCGCGGCGGCTTTTCCGGAGACAGGCGATCGAGGAAGGGCTGGACTTCCGACCTCGCCTGGAAGCGCCATCCGCTCGCGACCTGCGCGAGTTCGACGCTGCGCCCGGCCCACGCCGTGCGCAGATCGTCCAGAAGCTTGCGAATGACCTCGGCTTCCAGCGGCGGATCGAACAGCTTGGAAAGCTGCGTCAGCGACACCGGCTCACCGGCGGTCAACAGCGCCGCCTCGAGGATGTTGGTGATCCTGCTCAAGTCTTCCATGGTGCAAATCTCATGCGTCGGCCTGCAACACGAAGGCTGGATCGCCCTTGCGCTGCACGTAAATCGGCGCATACGGTTCCGCCTGCGCCACATCGAGTAATTGTTCACGCGCGAGTTCGAGTATGGCCAGGAACGTCACGACCAGTCGTGGCACGTCGATGTCCGCCTCGAACAGGGCGGTGAATTCGACAAAGCGTCCCGGCTCGAGCAGCTTGAGGAGCCGTATCATCTGGCTCCGCACCGACAATTGCTCGCGCGTAACCAGATGATGGCGGTTCGCGCGCGCCCGCGCAACCAGTCCCGCCCATGCCGCCTTCAGGTCGTCCGGCCGGACGTCGGGCAGCCGGGCGGACGCGATGCGATCGATCCACACCCGGACCAGCGCGAAATCCCGCTCGGCCAGGGGCATGGTCTCGATGTCCCGCGCCGCCGCTTTCATCCGCTCGTACTCGAGCAGGCGGCGCACCAGTTCGGCGCGGGGATCCTCGATTTCGGTGCCCGGCAGCGCGGGCGGCTTCGGCAGCAGCAGGCGCGACTTGATCTCGATCAGCACCGCAGCCATCAACAGGTACTCGGCCGCGAGTTCGAGCTGGGTGCGCCGCATCATTTCGACATAACCCAGGTACTGCCGCGTAAGCTCGGCCATCGGGATGTCGAGCACGTTGACGTTCTGCTTGCGGATCAGGTAGAGCAGCAGGTCGAGCGGCCCCTCGAAGGTCTCCAGGAAGATCTCGAGCGCTTCGGGCGGAATGTAGAGATCCAGCGGCATCTCAAGCATCGGCTCGCCGTAGACCTTCGCCACCGGCGCGCCTGCCGCCTGCGCCAGGTCGATCAACTTGGCCTCCGCGCTCATGACGCGGCGCTCATGAGTAAGCCAATCCCATCGCTTCGCGCACGTCGCGCATCGTCTCGTCAGCGAGCTTGCGCGCGCGTTCGCATCCGTCGGCAACGATCGCCCGCACCAGCGACGGATCGTCGAGGTATTTCTGCGCCCGCTCGTGAATCGGCTGCTGCTCCGCGATGATCGCATCGATCACCGGCTGCTTGCATTCGAGACAGCCGATGCCGGCGGTCGTGCATCCCTTCTGCACCCAGTCGCGCGTCGTCTGATCGGAGTAGATCTGATGCAGCGGCCACACCGGGCAGTTCGCGGGGTTGCCAGGATCGGAGCGTCGCACCCGGGCGGGATCGGTCTGCATCGTGCGGATCTGCTTGGTCACGACCGCGGGATCCTCGCGCAGCAGGATCGCGTTGCCGTAGGACTTGGACATTTTCGCGCCATCGAGGCCGGGCACCTTGGGCGTCTCGGTCAGCAGCGGCTGCGGTTCCGGCAGGATGACGCGGCGCGAGCCCTCGAGGTAGCCGAACAGCCGTTCGCGGTCTCCCAGGGCAAGATTCTGCGCCTCGTCGAGCATGTCGCGCGCCGCGTGCAGCGCCGCGTCGTCGCCCTGCTCCTGGAACGCCGTGCGCAACTGATCGTAACGCTTGGCGCGCCGGGTACCCAGTTTCTTGATCGCGGCCTTGGCCTTGTCCTCGAATCCCGGCTCGCGGCCATAGATGTGATTGAAGCGGCGCGCGAGTTCGCGCACCAGCTCGAGATGCGAGACCTGATCCTCGCCTACCGGCACCATGTTGGCGCGGTAGATCAGGATGTCCGCCGCCTGCATGACCGGATAACCCAGGAAGCCGTAGGTCGTCAGGTCGCGATCGGACAATTTTTCCTGCTGGTCCTTGTACGTCGGCACGCGTTCCAGCCAGCCCACCGGGGCGATCATGCCGAGCAGCAGCGTCAGCTCGGCGTGCTCGATGACGCGCGACTGGATGAACATGGTCGCGCGCGACGGATTGATGCCGACCGCAAGCCAGTCGACGAACATCTCCCACACGCTGTCCTCGATGCGTTCAGGCGTCTCGTAGTGCGTGGTCAGCGCGTGCCAGTCCGCGGCGAAATACAGGCACTCGTATTCCTCCTGCAGGCGCACCCAGTTCTTCAACGCGCCGTGATAATGGCCGATATGCATACGGCCGG
Organism: uncultured beta proteobacterium; assembly: GCA_963726915.1. Classification (GTDB taxonomy): domain Bacteria; phylum Pseudomonadota; class Gammaproteobacteria; order Burkholderiales; family Casimicrobiaceae; genus PALSA-1003. The sequence goes on along the minus strand of CAVSEA010000009.1, from coordinate 830,560 downwards.
TCGGCCGCATGCCCGACAACACGCGATCAGCAAACATGCTTAGTAGGTTTCAGTGGAACGCAACGGTGTTTCAAATGCCGACAATGGCGCGAATGGCGTACTCGCCCACGCGCAGCAGCGGCCGCATCAGGGTTCCGAGAAAGCCGGTGGCAAGCAGCACAATCACCAGCATGAAACCGTAGCGTTCGGTGCGCGCATAACTCGCAGCCATCGGCTGCGGCAGCAGGCTCACCGCGATGCGGCCCCCATCGAGCGGAAGAATCGGCAACAAGTTCAACGCCATCAACATCAGATTGATCTGTACCCCTGCATCGGCCATTTCGAACAGGCCGTCGCTGGCAATGAACCCGCTGGGCATCGACGCGCGCAGCAGAAATGCCCAGCCCACCGCCATCACAAAATTGACCGCCGGCCCGGCGCCAGCCACCCAGAACATGTCGCGCTTCGGATTTCGCAGATTCGCGAAATTGACCGGGACCGGCTTGGCCCAGCCAAACAGGAACAGCGGAGCCTTCGTCAGCACCGAGAGCGCGATAAGAAGCCCGGGAACCGCGATCGTGCCGATCGGATCGATGTGCTTGATCGGATTGAGGGTCACGCGGCCCAGCATCCAAGCCGTCTGATCGCCGAACATCCTGGCGACGTAACCGTGCGCCGCCTCGTGCAGGGTGATCGCAAAGACCACCGGCACCGCCCAGAGCACGATGGTCTGAACTAAATCCATTAACCCCTTATTCTACCAGTTGCCGACTTTCCGCGCTGCGCGCGGCTCGGCGGAGCGTTCAACCGTCACCGGTCGAGAGCCCCAGCTGGGCCGGATCGCCTCGCCCAAGGCGCGCGATGACCGGTGGCGATACGGCCAGGTCCACGACGGTCGTGGGTTCCAGATGGCAGGCACCGCTATCGATGATCAGGTCCAGCTTGCTGTTGTAGCGCAGGCGGATGTCCTCGGGATCGTTCAACGGTTCGCTCGCGCCTTGCGGAATGAGCGTCGACGACAACAGCGGTTCGTTCAACTCGGCGAGCAGCGCCTGCACGACCGCGTGGTCGGCCACCCGCACGCCGATCGTGCTTCGCTTCGGATGTTTGAGGCGGCGCGGCACTTCCCGCGTCGCCGGCAGGAGAAACGTATAGCTGCCGGGTATGCCCTGCTTGACGATGCGAAAGTGCCAGTTGTCGAGCTGAGCGTAGCGGCCGATTTCAGCCAGGTCGCGACACATCAGCGTCAACTGGTGGTTTGCGTCGACGCCACGCAGCTCACGCACGCGCTGCATCGCCTCAGTATCGCCGACGTGGCAGCCGAAGGCATAGCTCGAATCGGTGGGATATGCGATCACGCCGCCTGCGCGAACGATCGCCGCGGCCTGACGAATCAGGCGAAGCTGCGGGTTGACCGGATGAATGGTGAAGAACTGGGCCATGATTCGACAGTTGCACCCACGGCCAACCATGCAGGCCAGGCCGGAATCGGTGTTTCGCTATATAATTCGCCAATATTCTAACGCACGGTTATATCGTCTGTGCCGACGGCTGCCCCGTGAACCTACAGCAACTTCGCTATCTTTGCGCCGTCGTCGACCACGGCATGAACGTTTCCGTGGCCGCGGAGGCGCTTTTCACGTCGCAGCCGGGCATCAGCAAGCAGATCCGTCAACTCGAGGACGAACTCGGCGTACCGATCTTCGTCCGCCAGGGGAAGCGCCTCGCGGCCCTGACCGCCGGCGGGGAAGTCATCGTTGCCACCGCGCGGCGCGCCATGCAGGAACTCACCAACCTGAAGCGCGTCGGGGCGGAGTTCAAGGCCGAGGACACCGGCACGCTGTCGATCGCGACGACGCATACGCAGGCGCGCTACATCCTGCCGAAGGTGCTCACACGTTTTTCGGAACGCTATCCGAAGGTGCGCCTGCTGCTGCAGCAGGGCAACCCGCTGCAGGTGGCGCAGCAGGTCTCGCGCGCCGAAGTCGATATCGGCATCGCCACCGAAGCGCTGGCCGACTTTAGCGAACTGGTGACTCTCCCCTGCTACACCTGGAACCGCTGCGTGCTCGTGCCGAAGGGCCACCCGCTGCTCAAGGCTGGAACGCTGACGCTCGAGGCGCTGGCGCGCTATCCGATCGTCACCTACGACTTCAGCTTCACCGGGCGCTCGGCGATCAACGCCGCGTTCACAGCGAAAGGCCTCACGCCGAACGTGGTGCTGACCGCGCTCGATGCCGACGTGATCAAGACCTATGTCGCAGCCGGATTCGGTGTCGGCATCGTCGCGCAGATGGCGTGGGACCCGGCGCGCGACACGCAGTTCGAGAAAATCGACGCGGGGCACCTGTTTGCGGCCAGCACGACGCGGCTGGCGCTGCGCCGCGGGGTATACCTGCGCGGCTACGTCTACGAATTCATCACCCAGTTCGCACCGCAGTTTGACCGGGCGGCGATCGAGGCGGCGTTGCGCGGAGAAGCCGACGACTATGAACTCTGAGCACCGTCGTGCGCGATGAGTGCCGCAGGGCCGCCCCAAGGCACGCGCCCTCCAGCGGAGGGGGCGGCGCGCAGCGCCGTTCGGGGGGAACCTACGAGCGCGGCACCGGTTCGCACCTGGTCGCTGGCGATGCTCCTCGCCGCGTTGTCGATGCTCGGTCCACTGTCGGTCGACGCTTATCTGCCGGCGTTCCACGCCATCGGCCAGGAGCTCAACGCACCGCAGCTCGCGGTGCAACAGACGCTGTCGGTGTACCTGATTACCTACGCCTTCATGATGCTTTGGCACGGAGCGCTGGCCGATGCGCTCGGCCGGCGGCCGGTGATCGTCGCCAGCCTCGCCGTCTACGCGGTTGCGACGCTCGGCTGCGCCATCGCCGGCAACATCGAGACCTTGTGGCTGTTCCGTGCGCTGCAGGGCCTGTGCGCGGGTGCGGGCGTGGTGGTTGGCCGCGCCGTCATTCGCGACCGCTTTCATGGCGCCGAGGCGCAGCGCCTGATGGCGCAGGTCACCCTGGTATTCGGGATCGCGCCCGCGGTCGCGCCGGTCCTCGGCGGCATTCTGCTCAACACGCTGGGCTGGCGGTCGATCTTCTGGGTCATGCTGGCGGCAGTCGTCGCACTGCTGGTCTGGACCTGGCGCAGCCTGCCGGAGACCTTGCCGGTGCCCGCGCGGCAGTCGCTGGCGCCATCGAAAATGTGGCGCAACTACACGACCGTGCTGCGTCACCCGGATTTTCTGCTTCTCGCGTCGATCCCGGCGCTGAATTTCGCGGCATTCTTCGTCTATGTCGCGGTGGCGCCGATCTTCCTCATCGACCTGCTCGGCGTGTCGACCTACGGCTTCGCGTGGCTGTTCCTGCCGATGATCGCCGGCGTCATGCTCGGTGCCGCCATCTCCGGCCGCGCAGCCGGGCGCATGTCGCCGATGCGCACGGTGCGGCTGGGCTACATGCTGATGTTTGCCGGAGTCGCGTTCGACCTTGCGGTCGCGTGGTTTGTCACCCCGAGTGTTCCCTGGCACGTGCTGCCGATGATGGTCTTCACGACGGGAAGCGCAGTCGCTGCGCCAAGTGTCATGCTGCTGCTGCTCGATTTGTTCCCGACCATGCGCGGCCTGGCTTCCTCACTGCAGGGCTTTGTCCACTTCGCGTTGGCCGCGGTCAACGCCGGATCGATCGCGCCGCTGTTGGCGCACTCCATCAAGGGGCTCGCACTGGGCATGGCCGGCTTTACGCTGGCGAGCCTGTGCCTGTGGATCGTGTACCTGCAGCGGGCGCCGCGGCGCGCCAAGGCCTGACCTGCCAATGAACAGACGCCATGCCGTGCTGTTGCTGTTCGCGCTCGGCACCTGCGGGATGCTGCACGCCGCGGAACTGCCCACCATGGAACTCAAGATCGGCAGCAATCGACTGGTCGCGGAAATCGCCGCCGACGCCGAGACGCGCACGACCGGCCTGATGCGTCGTTTCAGCCTCAAGCCCGATCACGGCATGCTATTCGTTTTCGATGCACCGCAGCCGCTCGGATTCTGGATGCACAACACCTATGTGCCGCTGTCCATCGCGTTCATCGACGCCGATGGGCGCATCCTCAATATCGACGACATGGCGCCGAGGACCGAAGACCTGCATCCATCGAAGGGTCTCGCGCTGTACGCGCTGGAAATGAAAAAAGGCTGGTTTGCGGAACGCGGCATTCGCGCTGGCGACAAGGTGGAGGGGCTGGCGAAGGCGCCAAAGGGCAAGCTTTGAGGCGCCCAAGGGTCAGCGCAAGTGCATCGCCTTGCCGACACTGGATGCTAGCGTGCGCCCCATCGTCGCGCCGAATCTGCGAGCCACGCGGTCGGTGATCGATTCCTGTTGCGTGAAGTCGATGACGTCGTCGGCCTTGATCACATCGCGCGCGACCGAGTTGACGCTGCCCAGCGCGTCGGTCAGGCCCAGCTCGATGCTCTTCTGACCGCTCCACACCAATCCAGAAAATACCTCGGGCGTGTCCTTGAGCCGCGTCCCGCGGCCCTGCTTCACCGCGTCGATGAATTGCTGGTGGATCTCGTCGAGCATCTTCTGCGCGTATTCCTTCTGCCTGGGCACGACCGGCGCAAACGGATCGAGAAAGTCCTTGTTCTCTCCCGCGGTCAGCGCGCGGCGTTCGACACCGATCTTGTCCATCGCGCCGACGAATCCGAAGCCTTCCATGATGACGCCGATCGATCCGACCAGGCTCGCCTTGTCGACGAAGATCTTGTCGGTCGCCACGGCGACGTAGTACGCGCCCGACGCGCAGATTTCCTCGACCACGGCGTAGATCGGCGTGTCCGGATATTTCTTGCGCAGCCGCCAGATCTCGTCGTTGATCGCGCCGGCCTGCACCGGGCTGCCGCCGGGGCTATCGATCTTCAATACGACGCCCTTGGTGCCCTTGTCCTTGAACGCCGCCTGGAGTCCGGCGATGACGTTGTCGGCGCTGGCCCGGCCGTCGCTGTCGAGCTCGCCATGTAGTTCCACCAGCGCAGTGCACTTGTCCTGGCAGCCGCGGTCGCCCGCGCCGATCGACGCGAGGATCAGGAACAGCACGAGAAACACGCAGACAAAGCCCAGCAGTTTGAAAAAAATCCCCCACCGCCGCGCGCGCTGCTGTTCGAGCAGGCCTTCGGTCGCCAGTCGCTCGATCACACCGCGTTCCCAATTGTCGTCAGCCATTCATGCCTCGTCGCAAATGATCAGTCCGTTTCGCTCATGTAGCTGCAGCGGCAGCAGGTGCGCGCCACGGCATGGTCCCGACACGCATTTACCGCTGTCCGGCGCATAGAGCGCACCGTGCGTGGCGCAGATCAAGTATAGCTTGGCGTGGTCGAAGAATTCACCGGGGTTCCAGTCGAGTTCGCTACGCTGATGGCGGCATTCGTTGAAATAGCCGTAAACCCGTCCCTGAAAGCGGATGGCGAAGCATGGTTGCGACTTGCCGTCGCGCGTCGCGGAAAACCGGACACCGGGGCCGCCATCGACGAGCATGGCGCTGTCGCACACCGTTGCCACTACGCGTGCGCCGCCAGCCATGTGCGCAGCTCGGCGATCGAGTGCACCGTCGCCAACGGCTGCATTTGCGCCAATCCGTCCGGCGGATGCGCGCCGTAGGCGACGGCGAGCGACGCCACGCCGGCGTTGCGCGCGAGTTGCAGATCGTGCGTCGTGTCGCCGATCATCAGCGTTGCATCGGGCTCGACACCGGCCTGATCCATCAGCGCAAGGAGCATGTCCGGGTGCGGCTTGGAAAAGCCTTCGTCGGCGCAGCGCGACACGCCGAAGTAATGCGCAATGCCGTGCTGCGCGAGGACGCGCGTCAGTCCACGCCGTGACTTGCCGGTCGCGATGCCAAGCAGAAATCCCCGTGTCTCGAGTTCGCCCAGCATCTCGCGCACCCCGGCGAACAACGGGATGGTTGCGTCGCCGCCCATGTAGTGCGCGCCGAAGCGCTCGGTAAAGTGCGCGTGGTGCCTCGGCTCGAGCGCAGGCGCCAGGTAACGGATCGAATCCTGGTGGCCCAGGCCGATGACGTGTTTCGCCGACGTGTCATCGGGAACCGTCAGCCCCATCTCGCGGCAAGTCTGTTGCAACGCGCTGGCGATGAGCGCGGTCGAATCCGCGAGCGTGCCATCCCAGTCGAAGGCAAGCAGGCGATAGCGACGCGGGGCGTCAGGCATCGCTGGGCCGCGGTGCGTCGAGCCGTCGCACGAACGCGGCGAGATCGGACGGAAGCGGCGCGTGAAATTCCAGCGGCCGTGCATCGATGGGATGCAGCAACGCCAGTCGCGACGCGTGCAGGAACATGCGTTTCAGTCCCTGACGGGCGAGCAGCTTGTTCCACGCGAAATCGCCGTACTTGTCGTCGCCGGCGAGCGGAAATCCGAGGTGCGTGAGATGCACGCGGATCTGGTGCGTGCGCCCGGTGTGCAATTCCGCCTCGAGCAGGCTCACCGGATCGACCGCGGCTGGCCACACCTTCTGGCGCAGGAACACGGTGCGCGCGTTCTTGCCGGTCGCACGCTCGACGCGCACGCGCCGCTCGCCCTCGCCGGTCAGGAATTTCGTCAGCGGCAGGTCGACGGTGCGCTTCGCGTCGCGCCACTTGCCCTTGACCAGCACTGCATAGCGCTTGTCGATCGCTCCATCGCGCAGTGCGGCGTGCAATCCGACCAGCGCCGCACGCTTTTTTGCGACCAGCAGCACGCCGGAAGTATCGCGATCGAGGCGATGGACGAGTTCGAGGAACTTCTCTTTCGGTCGCGTTGCCCGCAATTGCTCGATCAGGCCGAAGGCGATCCCGCTGCCGCCGTGAACCGCCAGTCCCGGGGGCTTATCGATGGCAATCAGCGCGTCGTCCTCGTACAGGATCGACAGCACGATGGGACGTGCCGTAGGCCGCCTTGCCGGGTCCTCGGCGGCGGTGCGGATGGGCGGAATCCGCAATTCGTCTCCCAGCGCCAGCCTGGCGTCGGGTTTAACCCGCTTGCGGTTGAGCCTGACTTCCCCACTGCGCAGGATGCGATAGATGTGGCTTTTGGGGACGCCCTTGAGGACCCTGAGCAGGAAATTGTCGACGCGCTGCCCTGCGCCTTGCTCGCCGACTGCAAGGTGGTTGACAGAATCCTTGCTTAAATCGTTCATTTCCTTATAATTGTCCACAGCAGCATCGAGTGGCAGGCCCGGAGCGGAGGACTGTTGGTCCCCGGCTTTCCCGCCCTGCAGCGCCCCCGAAAATGGCGGCGCGGCACCCACCCGCTGGCCCCGCATTCGGGGCAATTAGGTTAAATCGCTTCACCGTCCGGACGCTGCAACCGGAAAAGTAACGATGTTAATGGAAGAGCGCAGTCTCCGCACCGGCTTGCAGCCGGGATGAAGCGGCAGCGATGCGCGGCGCAAAGCACAGACAACGCAACGAATTCTGCACTTGACTGCACCGATCCGGTCCGCGACCGCGGACCGCGCCAGGCAGTCATCAGTTCGTTTGAGCGAAAAAGCGAAGAAAATCCACCACGCTCCCGAGACAGGCAGGCACGATCTGCCGCCTTCAACGATGCCCCATCACCGCATCTTACTTCTCGTAGAACGGCAGCCCCTGCTGCCCGCGTGGCTTCATTGTCCTTCGTCGTCCCTGCCCGCCGCCCGCTAGCCCGGCTCCCCGCAAGGGTCGCCGTAGCTTCACCCGCAGCAAGCCCCTGCCCAGTCTGGCGCCGGGGAAATTTCAATGAAACGCATGCTGTTCAACGCCACCCAGGCGGAAGAGCTTCGGGTGGCAATCGTCGACGGCCAGAAGCTGATCGACCTCGATATCGAATCTGCAAGTAAGGAACAACGCAAGAGCAACATCTACAAGGCAGTCATCACCCGCGTGGAGCCCAGCCTCGAGGCGTGTTTCGTCGATTACGGCGCCGACCGCCATGGCTTCCTGCCCATCAAGGAAATTTCGCGCGAGAACGTGCGCGACGGCGACGGCGGTCGCGGCCGCATCCAGGATCAGCTCAAGGAAGGTCAGGAACTGATCGTCCAGGTCGACAAGGACGAACGCGGCAACAAGGGCGCTGCACTCACCACCTACATCTCGCTGGCTGGGCGCTACCTGGTCCTGATGCCGAATAACCCACGCGGAGGCGGCGTCTCGCGCCGGATCGAGGGCGAGGACCGCAACGAGCTGCGCGACACGATCGGCCAGCTGGAAGTGCCCAACGGCATGAGCGTCATCGCACGCACCGCCGGAATCGGACGCTCGCTGGAAGAGCTGCAATGGGACCTCAACTACCTGCTGCAACTCTGGCAGGCCATCGACGGCGCGGCCAAGGGCCAATCCGGGGCGTTCCTGATCTACCAGGAATCGAGCCTGGTCATTCGCGCCATCCGCGACTATTTTCATCCGGACATCGGCGAACTGCTGATCGACACGGAATCGATTTTCGAGCAGGCGCAGCAGTTCATGAGCCATGTCATGCCGGCGACCGTGAACCGCGTGAAGCTGTACAAGGACGACGTCCCGCTGTTTTCGCGCTTCCAGATCGAGCACCAGATCGAGACCGCGTACGCCCGCCAGGTCGCGTTGCCGGCCGGGGGCGCGATCGTCATCGACCATACCGAAGCGCTGGTGTCGGTCGACGTCAACTCGGCGCGCGCCACCAAGGCCGGCGACATCGAGACGACGGCGTTCAACACCAATCTCGAAGCCGCCGATGAAATCGCGCGCCAGCTTCGCCTGCGCGATCTGGGCGGCCTCATCGTCATCGACTTCATCGACATGGAAAGCGCGAAGAACCAGCGCGAAGTCGAGAACCGGCTCAAGGATGCGCTGCGTTACGACCGTGCCCGCGTGCAGCTCGGCAAGATCTCGCGCTTCGGGCTCATGGAGCTGTCGCGCCAGCGGCTTCGTCCCGCGCTGGCAGAGTCGGCGCACATCCCGTGCCCGCGCTGCCACGGCATCGGCCACATCCGCGGTGCCGAGTCGACCGCGCTGCACATCCTGCGCATCCTGCAGGAAGAAGCGATGAAGGAAAATACCGCGCAAGTGGTCGCCCAGGTCCCGGTGGACGTCGCGACCTTCCTGCTCAATGAAAAGCGCGCCGAGGTGCACACCATCGAGGCGCGCTTCAAGGTCAACCTGCTGCTCGTACCCAACACGCATCTCGAGACGCCGAATTACAAGGTTCAGCGCCTGCGTCACGACGATCTCAACCAGGCGGAACCGCAGCCTGCCAGTTTCGAGATGGTGGAGCGACCGGTGGAAGAAGATCCCGTCCGGCAGATGAAGGAAGAAGCGAAGGAACCGCGCCAGGAAGCCGTCGTCAAGGGCATTACGCCCGCGCAACCCGCGCCAATGCCGGTCGAGCGCGTCGTGGCAGCGCCGAAACAGGACAACTGGCTCGACAAGGTCCTAGGCTGGTTCCGCTCGAAACCCGCCGCTACCGCGCCAGCGGCCTCACCGGCACGCGCGGAAACGCCGCGCGATGCACGCGGCGGCAGTAACCGCGGCCGCAACGAGCGCGATCATCGCCGCGGTCAGCGTGACGAACAGCGCGGGCAGCCGCGCGAGGGCCAGCGCGAAGGCCAGAAGCCGGCGCAACCGCCGCGCGGGCAAGCGCAGCAGCCGCGTCGTGACCGCGATCCGGCGCGCGATGGTCAGCGTCCCGAATCACGCGAGGGCAGACGTGATGGACAGAAACCGCGTCCACCGCGCGAAGCCAAACCGGCACCCGAGGCAGCGGCGGCGGTGGATCAGGCGATCCCGGCCATCAATCAGGGTCAACCCATCGCGTCACGCAACGGAGAAAATGGCGAAGGCGGCCGCCGTCGCGAGCGGCGTCGCGGAGGTCGCGGCCGTGGTGAACGTGGCGAACAAGGCGGCAACGAAGCACGTCCGCCGCGTGAGCCACGCGAACCGCGCGAGCCGCGGGGTGAGCGTACCGAACCGCGCACCGAACGTGCAGAACCGAGTGCCGCGTCCATGGAGCCGGTCGCCAGCGCACTGCCAATGACGATCGACGACACCATTCCGAATGCGTGGACGCCGGTCGCCGTAGCGTCAACGGCCGTAGACTCGTCGAGTGATCACGCAGCGACGTCGCAGCCGCCCTCTCACCAAGAGGCCGCGGAATTCATCCCGCAGGCAACACCGGCTCCGCAGACTTATGTTCCCGAAGCTGTCGCGCCGGCAATTCATGCTCCGATTGCGCCGGTGGAACAGGTCGTTGCGCGTGCCGCGCCTGAGCTGCCGCGCGTTTCGCTGGAACTTCCCGCCGATTCCGGCCTGGTTCTGATCGAGACCCGTAACGAGCATATCGCGACGAAAGTTGCGGACGAAGTCGCTGAAGCTCCGCGTCCACGTCGCGCCCGCCCGCCGCGAGTACAGGTCGCCGAAGAGCCGCTGCAACTGGTGGAAACGCAGAAGAATACGCCGCCTTCGGCGTAAAAACCTGCCCTCACCCGAACCCCTCTCCTGCGGGAGAGGGGTTCGTGCCGTGCCCTCTTCCGTCGGGGAGGGGTTTCGTACTACTGAGTCTGAAGTCCGGCCCAGCGCACGAGGTTGCCGAGTAGCTCGTAGATTGCGTAGTAGCTGTTGCGCAAGCCACCGATGCTCGGCAGGTAATCGAATAGCGTTGCGGGCCCCGTGGAAGGAATCTCGGTCGCCGCGGGAATCGTCTCGATACCCGCCGCCGCGAACTCCGCTCGCGCGCGCAACATATCCACACTATGCGCTACCAGCACGACGGTACGGATGCCGGCCGCGCGCAGGATCACCGCGGAGTTTTGCGCGTTTTCATGCGTGGTGCGAGAACGATCCTCGGCCCAGCGCACGCTGACGCCGAACTCTGCCTCCAGCGCCGAACGCATCAGCTTCGCCTCCGGTTCACCGGCGAGGACGACCCCACCCGTGACCAGAACGGGCAATTTGGTCAGTCGCGCAACGCGCGCGCCGTAGCGGACGCGTTCGAGGGTCAGCCCGTTCAGCGTGTCGCCGCCGTACTCGGGGGCGTTGCGGCGCGTACCGCCACCGAGGATCACGATGGCCTGCGCCTCCGATGCGCGCGCACTGTCGAATGGTGGCGACGAGTCGAGCCCGCCGGAGAGGAACGCGGCAACCGCGGGAATCGACAGCAGAAGCAGCAACAGCACGCCGGTCCATGCCAGCGCGATGCCGCCTTGGGGGAAGCGCCTGCGGATCCCGAGGCCGATCAAGGAAAGGACGAGCGGCCCGGTCGGCGGCAACACGAGCGTCTTGAGCAGCGCCTTCAGCCAGATCGGGTCGATCGATGCTTCCTTCGTTCAGCCGTGCAGTTCAAACTTGCGGCCCGGCATCGCCTGCGCGCAATGGCCTGCAATTCACTGGAGCAGGAGGTCAACGAATGTTCTTGAGCAGGCTTTGCAAATAGCTGGCAGGGACGGCATAGGTTATCCCGCTCGGGTCGGTAAGCACGGCCTCTTTGGTTCCCTTGACGAACACCATGTTCACGATCCCGAGCACGTCCCCGGTATCGGGATCGTAGACCGGACTACCACTGTTGCCCGGGTACGCGGTGGCATCGAGCTGAAACACCGGAAACGAGCCACTCGACAGGCGACGGACCGTGCGCGCGTCGAGATCGCCGGCTCGCGATTGCGGGATGGCGATCGGCGTGATGGCGGAAATGATGCCCCGATGCGTCGCCGGATAGGGACCGAGCACGGCGCCGATAGGATAGCCGGTGAAAAAGACTTCCTGACCCTCCCTCGCGCTGGCGCCATCGAGCACCTTCAACGCCGGCAGCGGCGCGCCGGACAACTTGAGCACTGCCAGGTCGGACCCCGGGTCGACCGCCAACTGCTTGGCTTCGCGAACCTGCGCGGTGTCCTTGCCATCCTTCGGCGGCCCGGGAACGAGGATCGCCAGCACTTCCATCTTCGCAGGATCGACCACGCCCGGCAGGACATGCGCATTGGTGACGATCAACGTGCCATCGCCCACCACGAAGCCCGTGCCGCGAAACTGAAACTGCGGCGTGCGCGTCCGCTCAAAGGTACCGATCGCCACGATCGACGGTTTGACGCGCTCGATGGTGCTCAATCGATCGGCGAGCGCCGAGCTCGAAAGCAGCACGGGCACCAGCGCCGCCACCGCAAAACGCGTGAGTGATCCGGATGCATGCGCGATGATGTTCACGATGGTCTCCTACTTTGTCACCCCATCGGAGCGGGCGAGGATCGGCGAGGGTTCGGCAACGCGCGAATCGAATGAATGCCGTTCGTTCGTATATAGCCTGCGTACTCGCCGCACGTAGTCCCGGGTCTCCGGATACGGCGGCACGCCACCGTATCGGTCGACGGCAGCCTCTCCCGCATTGTAAGCCGCAACCACGAGTGTGACCCGGCCTTCGTAATAAGCCATGAGCCAGCGCAGGTAGGCGAGCCCCCCCTTGACGTTGTCCTTCATGTCCAGCCGATTCCTGACCTTGAACCGCGCCGCCGTCTTCGGCACCAGCTGCATCAGGCCAAGTGCATCCTTGGGCGACTGCGCATCGGGTTGAAAGTTGGATTCGGTCGCGATGACCGCCAGCGCCAGGCGCGGCTCGATCGCGTAGTCCGGCGCCGCCTTCTCGACCAGCGCGGCGATTTTTTGCTTCTCCGGCGACATGTCCGCGAACGGGTTCGGCTCGTTGTCGACCAGCGCCGCGGGCGGATCGGGGTCGGCCGGCCGCATGCAATCCGGCATGACGGCGCGCGCTTCCCCGACGTAGCGCTGCATCTGGCGCGCATATTCGTGGCCCGCCGCTGCGGCGCGCGCAAACAGAAATGCGGCCATCGCGTCGCTGCGCACGACGCCACGACCGTTGGCGTACATCCAGCCCAGGCCGAACATCGCTTCGGCGTCCCCATTGCGCGCCCCTTCGCAATACAGCAGCGCGGCCTTGCGCAGATCCTTGGGAACACCTTCGCCGTGCTCGTAGGCGAGCGCCTGCGCGACCAGCGTCGAGCTCGCCCCAGGCGTCAGTCCCGGCGGCGGTTCATCCGCCGCCAGTGCGCCTGGTTGCCCGCGCAGCGAGACTGCCAGCAGGCACGCGATAAGCGTAACCTGCCGCAGACGCTGTCGCCGCTCACGCGACGCCGCGCACATCGGTCGTGTCCGGTGCATGCGTGGCTTGCCGCGCGGAGAAGGATTCTTCGTACCAGGGCAGTGCATTGCGCAGCCCGAGACCCGCGTCGTGCGTGGGCTGATACCCAAGCAGGCGCTGCGCCTTTTCGATGTCGGCCAGCGAGTGGCGGACATCGCCGGGCCGGAAGTCGTCATACGCCGGCGCTGCAACGCGCAACTGTGGGTGCCGTTCGTCAACCAGGTCGCGCAGCTTGGCGTAGAGCTCGTTGAGCGACATTCGCCCGCCTACCGCGACATTGAATACCTGGCCGACGGCATCCGCATTTTCGGTTGTCGCAGCCAGCAGATTGGCCTGCACGACATTATCGACGTAACAAAAGTCGCGCGTGGTCTCGCCATCGCCGTGAATAACGACCGGCGCGCCCGCCAGCATCGCGGCCACCCATCGCGGGATGACCGCGGCGTACGCGCCGTTCGGATCCTGGCGGGGGCCGAACACGTTGAAATAGCGCAAGCCGATGGTCTCCAGGCCGTAGCACCTGGCGAAGGCCTGCGCATAGAGTTCGTCGACGAATTTGGTGACGGCGTATGGCGACAGCGGACGGCCGATCGTGTCCTCCCGCTTGGGCAGGTCGGGCGAGTCGCCATAGGTCGAGCTCGAACCTGCATAGACAAAACGTTCAACCCCCGCGTCGCGCGCGGCGACAAGAATGTTCAGAAAGCCCGTGGCGTTGGCCGCATGCGTCGCCAGCGGGTCTTTGATCGAACGAGGAACCGATCCCAGCGCCGCCTGGTGCAGTACGACGTCGACACGCTCGCAGCAACGGCGACACGCCGCCGGGTCGATAATGTCCGCCTCGATGAAGCTGTGGCGCGACCACGCCTGCTCGCCGACGGCACCGCGCACGTCGTCGAGATTGCGGCGGTGGCCGGTCGCGAAGTTGTCGACGCTTACCACGTGCTGGCCAAGGCGCAGCAGCGCTTCGAGCAGGTGCGAACCGATGAAGCCAGCGCTGCCAGTGACAAGCCAGCGTCGTGGGTCGGCGCGCATGCGGTTGCGCGCCGCCTCGAACTCGTGGCTGACGGGCCCGTGTCCCGGCACTACAACCTCCAGACGCTCATGCCGTGCGCGCGCAACGCTGTCGCGTCGGCCTGGCATTTCACGTCTACGTAGAGTCCACCCTTCGTAAGCTTGGCGACAAAGTCGTCTACCGGTCGATTGCGAAATTCTCGATGCGCCACCGCGGCGACGATGGCGCTGGCGCGCGGCAGCGCTTCCCATGACTCGAGTTCGACGCCGTACTCCCGTTGCGCCTCCTCCGGATCGGCGACCGGATCGTGCACGTGCACGGTGAGTCCGTACGACGCCAACTCGTGCACGACATCGATCACGCGCGAGTTACGGATGTCCGGGCAATTCTCCTTGAAGGTGAGACCCAGCACGGTGACGTGCGCTCCCTTCACTTGAGAGCCACCCTGGATCATGTGCTTCACCGTCTGCTCGGCGACATACTTGCCCATGCCGTCGTTGATGCGGCGACCGGCGAGAATGACCTGCGGGTGATAGCCGAGCTTGTCCGCCTTGTGCGTCAGGTAGTACGGATCGACGCCGATGCAATGTCCGCCGACCAATCCCGGACGAAACGGCAGGAAGTTCCACTTGGTCCCTGCCGCCTCGAGCACTTCGGTCGTGTCGATGCCGATCTTGTGAAACAGCAGCGCGAGTTCGTTCATCAGCGCGATATTGAGATCGCGCTGCGTATTCTCGATCACCTTGGCAGCTTCCGCGACGCGAATGCTGCTGGCGCGGTACACGCCGGCAGTGATGATGCTGCCGTACAGCGCAGCAACGTGCTCAAGTGTCTCCGGCGTGTCGCCCGAGACCACCTTGATGATGCGCGGCAAGGTGTGTTCCTTGTCGCCCGGATTGATGCGCTCGGGCGAATAGCCGACGAAAAAATCCTCTTTCCAGCGCTTCCCCGAGCGCTGCTCGATGACGGGGACGCAGATCTCCTCGGTTGCACCCGGGTAGACAGTCGACTCGAACACGATGATCGCGCCACGCTTGAGATTGGCGCCGACCGACGCGCTGGCGCCGAGCAGCGGCCCGAAATCGGGCTGATGCGCCTCGTCGACCGGCGTGGGCACGGCGACGACGACGAAATCCGCCTTGCGCAACTCCGCGGCGTCGGTCGTGAAACGCAGGCCGGTTGCGGCTCGTAATTGATCGCCATGAACTTCACCGGTCGGGTCGACGCCGTTGCGGTACGACGCCACCTTGGTCTCGGACAGGTCGAACCCGATCGTGCTGTGCTTCTTGCCGAACTCGACCGCGAGCGGGAGGCCGACGTAGCCCAGCCCGATGACGGCGACCACCATGCTGTCCGGCATCTCAGAGCCCTTGCAGCATTTTTGACGCTTCGTCGCGAATAGGCGTTGCCTTCTCGCGCTTGATCAGCGTCTCGAGTTCCAGCCTCGCCGCCGCCTTGTCGCCGCCCTTGATCAGCGCCGCCGCCAGATGAAGACGGATCTCGTCGTTGGCGGGCGCGATATTCGAGGCCGCGCGCAGGAGCTCCTGCCCCTTGGTCGTGTCGCCCTTCTGCACCAGCGCCCAGCCAAACGTATCCATGACGTTCGCGTCGTTGGGTGCTTCGAGGTAGGCCCTTTCCGCGACTTCCGTCGCCTTGGGGTCGCCCAGCTGGGTCAGCACCCACGCCAGGTTGTTTAACACGGCAACGTTGGTCGGCTCGATCTCCAGCGCGCTCCGGTAGTAGCCGGCCGCGGTGCGGTAGTCCTTCTTGACCAGGGTCTGCTGGCCCAGAAACATCTGCATCTGGATATCCTTTGGATGATCCTTGATCCACTTGGTCGCCATCGCTGTCGCGTCGGCTTGCTTCCCCGCACTCTCCATCGCGATATAGCTGCGTATCGCGAGAATCGGCAACGGCTCTTTGGCGATGGCATTGCGATAAGCGGCGACGGCCTCCGGCCACTTTTTCTGGTAGGCGAGCACTTCGGCTTCGATGGTGTATCCGATCGCACGATCCGGCTGCTGCTTTTGCAGCGCACGCGCCTCGGCGAACGCGAGTTCCGGACGCCCGGAGATGACGTAGAGTTGCGCCAGGCGGACCTGTGCCTGCCCCAGATCGGGCTGCAGCTTGAGCACTTTCTGCAACGTCTCGATCGCTGCGTTGTAGTCCTTGAGACCGGCCTGCACGTCGGCGATCCGCATGAGAGGCGCCGGACTCTCCGGCTGCAGTTGCGCCACCCGGCGATACGTCTCAAGTGCCTGGTTGGTCGCGCCGGTCGCGAGCTGCGCTGCGGCAAGCGCGTCGAGAATCTGCGGGTTGTTCGGCAGCGCCGACTGCGCCGCCTGCGCTGCGGCAAGCGCCGCCTTCGCATCGGGCAACCTGAGGTTGTAGGTGATGAGCGCCAGGCGCGGACGCGCTGACGCCGGCGCCGCGACAATTGCCTTTTCGATCGCCGCCTTCACTTCTTCCGGCGGGCGCTTGATGTTGGCGAGGAGCTCGGCCAGCGCGAGCAGGAGCTGTTCGTTGTTCGGATCCTTGACCAGCATCTGCTCGTAGCGCTTGCGCGCGTCATCCGGCTTGCGTTGCTGCAAGTCGAGCAGCCCCAACGCATGGGCCGCGACGAAATCGGTCGGTTGCAGCTGCAGTGCCTTTTCGTACGCGGTGCGCGCGCTGGTGAAATCGCGCATGCCCAGGTACACGGTACCCTTGACGTTGTAGGTCAGCGGATTCTCGGGCTGTTTCGCTTCCAGCTGCTTTACCGCGGCGAGCGCCTGATCGAACTCGCGCCGGCGAATGTGCCCGGCGATAAGCGCAAGATCGGCCTGGAATTGCGTGTTGTCCGCCTTCGACAGCGATTCGAGATCGGTGAACGCGCGCGCCGTGTCACCCGCGGCATAGCGAGCCTGGGCCAGTCTGACCTTGCTCGACACGTTGCCCTTGTCCAGCGAATTGGCGCGCTCATAGGCGCGCGCTGCGTTGCCGGGATTGCCGGACGCGAGGTAGGCCTCGCCCGCGACCCGCAACAGGACGGGATCGTCGGGCCGGGTCTGCAGCGCCGGACCCAGCGTCTCGACGGCCAGCGCGGGCCGGCCCATGCGCAGGTAGGTCAGCGCCAGCGCGCGACGCGCGCCGACGTCGGTGGGAGCCTGGGCGACGACCTTGCGCAGCGATTCCTCGGCCGCAACCATCGATCCCAGCTGGAAATTGATCAAACCTGACAGATACAGGGCCGACAGCTGATCCGGCCTGACGGCCAGCACCTGCTGGATCGCATCGCGCGCATGGGGTGCGTCACCGCGTACGTACGACACCAACGCGTCGGAGTAGACAGTGCGCGTATCCTGAGGAGCCATTGCTCGCATCGCCTCGACGGTGGCCGTGGCCTGGTCGAGCTTGCCGGAGGTGATCTGCAGCGGCACGATCGCGGCGCGCACGTTGATCGCCTTCGGATGCGCTTCCACCGCACGCCCGAGCGACGCCAACGCTTCGTCGCGTTGGCCCTGCGCCGTTTCGAGTTGCGACTGGAGCATCAACGCATCGAGGTCGGTGGGCGCCACCGCGAGCGCAACCGCGACCCGCTTCAGTGCCGAGGGAATGTCGCCGGCCGTTGCATCCAGTTGCGCCGACACGATCAGCGCCCGGACGTCGTTCGGGCTCGCCGCGAGCACCGCATCGATCGCCGACCGTGCGCCCTTCGAGTCGCCGAGCGAGAGTTGGGCGATCGCCATCGTGGTGCCGAGATCGGTACGGGCTTTCGCGCTGGTGAGCTGGCGGGTACCCAGTTCAGCAACCAGCTTCTTGGACAAGCCCTGCAGGAGCATCGTCTTGGCGAGCAGCGGATAGGCCTCGTCGGGCGAATGACCGAGTTCGATCGCCTTGCGTACTTCGGTCTCGGCTGCCTGCACGTCACCGGTTGCCAGCAGTGTCTGGGCGAGCAGGAACCTTGCCTCGGAATTTTTCGGCGCCTGCTGCAAGGCGGTCTTGAGTTCGATGATGGCGGCCTTGTCGTCGGACTTCGCGAGGTAGGACTTGGCCGAGGCAATCAGCGCCGCCGGATCGCTCTGCCCGCACCCGGCCATGGCCAGCACGACGAACACCGCCGCGACGGCGTGGGATACGTTTCGACAATTGAATGTAGTCATCGCTGTCCTTGCGCTCGTTAGCCGGCGTTAACGCAGGCCAAATCGTTCCATGAGGTCATAGAGTGTCGGACGGCTGACACCCAGCAGATCGGCCGCCTTGCTCAGGTTGCCGTTGACACGTCCGAGCACCCGCAGCACGGCGCTTTTTTCCGCTTCGTCGCGAACCTGGCGCAGGTTCAGCATCGCGATCTCGCCGTCGGCGGGCCCGAGGTTGACATCGGCCGCACTGATCGTTGGTCCGTCGGCCATGATGACCGCGCGCTTGACGACGTTCTCCAGTTCCCGCACGTTGCCGGGCCAGGCGTACGATTCGATCGCGGCGATCGCGTCCGGAAGCAGCGTCATCGCCGGGCGCCCTTGCTGCGTCGCATACCTCAGCACAAAACCGTGCGCAAGCAGCGACGCATCACCGGTCCGCTGGCGCAGCGGTGGAATTTCAACGGTGATCTCGGCGAGGCGATAGTAGAGGTCCTCGCGGAACTTGCCCTCGCTGATCTGTTCCTTGAGGCTTTCATGCGTCGCGCACACGATGCGGACATCGACCGGGATTTCCTGGCGACCGCCGATCCGCTCGATCACGCGCTCCTGCAGGAAACGCAACAGCTTTGCCTGAAGGGACATCGGCAGGTCGCCGATCTCGTCCAGGAACAAGGTGCCGCCATTGGCGGTCTCGATCTTGCCCAGCGTCTGCTTGGCGGCTCCGGTGTACGCGCCTTTTTCGTACCCGAAGAGCTCGCTCTCCAGCAGCGTTTCAGGTATCGCGGCGCAATTGATCGCAACGAATCGTGCTTCCCGGCGCGGCGACAGATCGTGCAACGCACGCGCCAGCAGCTCCTTGCCGGTGCCGGATTCGCCGTGTATGAGTACCGTCGCCGAAGTCGGCGCGACCTTTTCGATCGTGCGGCAGACGCGTTGCATCTCCGGATCGCGGGTGATGGTTCCCGACATGCCCGGCGACCCGTTCAAGGCGAGGAGCCGCCGGTTCTCCGCCTGCAATTCGTAGACGCGGAACGCGCGGTCGATCGTCCATGTCAGAATTTCCGGCTCGAAGGGCTTGGTGCAGAAATCGTGCGCGCCCAGCGCGATGGTGCGCACCGCGTTCGCGCGATCGTTCTGGCCGGTGAGCACGATCACCTTGGTGTCCGGCGCCAGGGCGTGGATCTCCTCCAGCAGCTGGAGGCCCTGCGTCGGATCGTCCGGATTGGGCGGCAAGCCGAGATCCATCGTAACGACCGCAGGCTCGAAGCGGCGCACCTGCGCAATCGCGGATTCACGGTCGGTCGCGACGATGGTCTCGTATTGATCGAAGGCCCACTGCATTTGTTTTTGCAGCGCGGGGTCGTCCTCGACGATGAGCAGCGGTTTGCGCGCTTCGGTCATGCCACTTCCCTCAGCGTCTCGGGCGGCGCTGCCGCGTTGTCGACGAGCGGCAACAACACACGGACCGTCGTGCCGACGTCCGGTGTGCTGTCGATGAGCAGTTGCCCGCCGAGCCCTTCAACATATTGCGTGCTTTCGTAGACACCGATTCCCATGCCAGTCTGCTTGGTCGTTTCGAACGGCTTGAACAGCCGGTCGCGCACAAATTCCGGGCTCATGCCGACGCCAGTGTCCGCCACCGCGATCACGGCGAAGGCACCGTCGCGATCAAGATTCACCGTCACGGTCCCGCGCATCGCCGTGGCATCGAGGGCGTTCTGCACGAGGTGTCCGATGACGTGTTCGAGCCGCTCCTCGTCGCCGAGCGCCAACACGCCCGGCGCGAGATCGAGTTCGATCCGCGCGGATTGCGTCGACTTCGCGGAACACACGCGCTGCACCACAACCGCGAGGTCGACCAGCCGCGGGTTCTCCACCGGAGTCGCACCCGTTCGCAACTGTAACATCAACTTGTTCATTCGCTCGACGACATGTTCGACGGTTGCGAGCATGTCGCGCTGGAATTCGGGATTGTCGCGATGCCGCTCGGCGTTGCGAATCATCAGCGAAAGCTGTGCAACCAGATTCTTCAAATCGTGCACCACAAATGCCGACATGCGATTGAACGCATCGAATTTGCGCGCTTCGAGCAACGCTTCGGTCGCTCGCAGCTGGCCAAGATAGCTTGCGGCCTGGTGGCTGGCCGTCTTCAGCAGGTCGCGCACCTCCCAGTTGACCTCGATCGCGGCCCGGGGCGTGGTCAGCACGATGAAGCCCAGCATGTTGGTACCTGTGCCGAGCGGGACGATCAGCCACGCGTTGGCGATCGATCCAAGCCATGCAGGCAGCGTCAGTCCCGGATACTGCTCCGGCGCCGATGCAACTTCGTTGAGGCTGACGACCCAGCCAGTGCGCTCGAGAAACAGCGGAAGCGAGCCGCCGGCCGGTTCGACCGCGGTCGTCGCCGGCAGGTTCCAACGCGCGGCAGGCTGGAAACCGCGTCCTTCAACCCTGAGCCAAAGCATGCCGGCCGGGCTCTCGGCCAGATTGGCCACCGCGATGATCGCCCGCAGCTCGAAACCCTGGCCCGAACCGGCGGTGGTCGCGAGCGTATCAGTAAAGCGAAGCCATTCCTTGCGGTAATCGTAGCGGTAGGAAAAGAAGTGCTTGCTGACGAACACCCTGAGCTTCGACCGGATGCGTCCGGACGACACCAGCAGCACGAGGAACAGCAGCGCGCCGAACGTCAGTTCGATCTGCAGCGCACGACCCCAGTCGCCGCCGACAAAGCGCACGAAGTAGCCAGCGACGGCCACGAACAGCAGGAATGCGCCCGAAAGCAGCAATGCGGTGGAGTGCAACACCGCCTCGCGCGAAATGTGCATGTCGATGGTCCAACCGGTATTGCGGGCTGTCGCGACGACGAGCAGCGGGATCACCAAGGCGTTGGCAAGACCGCGCGCCGCCCAGATGTCGGTATCGAGCCGGGCGTAGAGCATGGCCTCCGCGTAGAGAAACAGGTCGAAGAAGAAGACGCCGGCGAGCGCCACACACAGCGGCTTGATGCCCCAGCGCTGCTGTGGATGCGTGCGCCGCATCAACTGTTCGACCAGCACCAAACCGAAGACGGCGAGGCCGAGGCGAACGCCAAAAGCTGCCGTCTGGCCCGGAAGGCCGAGCATTTGTGCGTACGGAAGCTCTTCCGAGAGCAGCAATCCTGCAAGCAGTGCGATCGCGACCAGCGCGACGACCCATCGAGGCAACGGCTGCGGTTCCTCAGGCTTGCCATCGGCAGACCGTCCACCCTGGAGGAGGTTGCCGATGAAAAGGAACCAGAACGCGTAGCGCGCGGCATCGGCAGCATTGGACGCTACCAGCGCCGCCGGCGACATCCATACCCCGAGAGCCACCCCGGCCAGCGCCCAGACGACCGTGGCCAGCGCGGTGCCGAGCAGCAGCATGGCGCGCAGGCTTCGGCGCCAACCGAGCGCCATGCGCAGCGCAAACGCAAGGTAGCCGACCGCCGCGAGACCGTAGCTCCAGATGGCGAACGTGGCGAACGCGCTTGGGGTCACGGGGTCGAAAGTCCGTTCAAAGACAGATAGATGGGAATTCTAGCGTGGCCCCGCGACCGCAGGAAGTCGCGTTCGAGGCACGCTTGCCGGTACAGCCATGATGCCCGCTTTGCGGCAGGCAGCGACGAACATGAAAACGAGCCGCAGCGCGCCCGTGGCGGGTCGCTACCGGGCGCCCTCTCCGAGCATGACCACCCGGACCGTCTCGAGCAGGATGAGGAGGTCCAGCACGAGCGTGTGGTTCTTGACGTAGTAGAGGTCGTACTCGAGTTTGCGCACTGCTTGCTCGACCGTCGCGCCGTAGGAATAGCGCACCTGCGCCCAGCCCGTGATCCCGGGCTTGACGCTGTGGCGGACCGCATAGAAGGGGATCTGCTGGGTGAGCATCTCGACGAATTCGGGGCGCTCCGGGCGCGGACCGACAAAACTCATCTCACCCTTCAACACATTGATCAGTTGCGGCAACTCGTCGATGCGGGAACGGCGCATGAAGCGGCCGACCCGAGTCACGCGATCGTCGTTGGCGGTGGCCCAGGAAGGGCTCCCCTCCTTCTCCGCATCCGACGCCATGCTGCGGAACTTGAGCACCGTGAAATTCTTGCCACGGTGGCCGGCGCGCGTCTGCCGATAAATGATCGGACCGTGGCTCTCGAGCGAAATCAGGACCGCGGTGACCGCCATGAGCGGCAAGGTCACCAGCAGCAGCAGGACCGAAACCACGATGTCGAAGCCGCGCTTCACGGTCGTGCGCATCCAGCCTTGCCGATAGCCATCGCCATAGATGAGCCAGCTCACCTTCAGCAATTCGATGGGCACCTTGCCATGCACGCGTTCGAAGAAGCGCGCGAGGTCGGTGACGCGCACGCCATTGAGCCGGCAATCGAGCAAAGCCCGCAGCGGCAACACGCCACCGCGCTGCTCGCGCACCGCCACGATGATTTCGTTGACGCCGAGCCGCTTGACCGTTTCTTCCAGCGGGCCGGTGTTGGCGATGATGCGGCGTCTGGACACCAGTGTCCGTTGCGCTTTTTCCAATGCGTGGAAACCGACGATGCGCATTCCAGAAGGATGCGTCGCAGCGAGCGAGGCCTCGACCAGCCTCGCCTCCGGACCGGTTCCGAGCACCAGCACCTTGTAGGGCAGCAGCGAACCCACCAGAGGCATGACGATCAGGTGCCGCAGCGGGAGCAGGCCGACGATGGCGAGAAACAGCGCCGCGCCGATCGTGGCCTGGAACACCTTGCCACCAGGCAGCGCTTCCGCAATAACGTACGACAATGGTGCCGCGATCGCGAACGTGAGAATGAGCCGCACTAAATAGGCGCCCGTCGTCAGTTCGCGGTTCCTCTGGTAGAGACCGAAGCCGACATTCAGCGCGACGATCAGAATGGCAAACACGAATTGCGGTGCAACGGCGCGGAGCCCCGGGACCGACAGCCTTTCGAGAAATACGATTGCCACAATTCCGGCAACGAAAAGCCAGCAGAGCTCAATGAAGAGTTGAACCAGCGTCGCCGCCGAAACCTGCCGTCGCAACACGCTAAACAAGTTGGCTCCGTGAAAATGCGCTGGGAGTAAGAATGGCTGGGATCAAAAATGCGCCTTTTGCGGAAGTTTCGATATACCTGTCGATGCTATGCATATAAATTGTCGACGACTGAAAGCCAACGACGCGCATCGCGAGAACCCCCCGCCTGCTGGCGACGCGGTGGCAACCCACTTGCGTGCAGCCAGCGCGCAACAGGCTAGAATCGCCTGCCGATGCCGTCAAGACCTCCCGCGACTGCATCAAGTTGATCCCGGGATTGAAGACACGTGCTTATTGTGCCGTTTGCGCAGCTGCGCGTCACGTGAATATTCTACTTTTTTCCGGTAACTGCGCGTATCAACCGCCGTACGGTCATGATGTGAACGACGTTGTGTAATACACCATGTTTGGCGTTGCATCGCCTTCTTGCGTGAAAACCTACTGTTTCGATCCGATGACTGTATCGGAGCCAAATGTCAGCCAAATGTCAGGCGTGTGGCAGTTTCGATAACCTCGCCGGGAGTACGCTGAAACTGGCCAACAGCAGCAGGTAGAACAGGAATGCCACGCGCGGCACGTCAAGCAGGCTGTCGAAGGCGCCGACGACGACAAAACCTGCCAACGCGGCGGCCAGCGCCGGCGCCAACCGATGGTGTCGCGCGGTGCCGAAAGCGACCCGCCACAGCGCAGCGACCAGGAGGCAGGCGAATAGCACGAGCCCGACCATCCCCTGGTCGAACAGGAGGTTCAGCGCGAGGTTCTTGATATGCCACGGGAGGTGGAATTTCTCGCTGATCGGAATCCAGCGCGCCATCCCGTCGGCGAAAGTGCCGTTGCGCAGGATATTGCTACCGTCGGGCCCGATCAGCACGACATCGTCAATGTCCAGCGACTGCTTGCTGCTCTCAACGCTCATAGAAAAGAACGCCAGGTGCGGTGCGTACCATGGCCCACGGTACATGCGGCGCCCGTCGAGCACGACCGACACGCGTTGCCAGCCCGGCGCCTCAGGGACGGCGACGGATCCGGCGGCGCATTCGCCGTTGTAGAGCAGGTGTTGCTCACAAACCTCGAGGTGCAACTCGATCTTACGCGGGGTTCGCACGTCGAGCAGCGCCGTGTAGACGCCGGGTTCGGCGGGGACGCGCTGCGCGACCCTGAACAGGTCGCCCCAGCTCGTGGAATAGCTGGGCCCCGCCAGCGAGAGAAACTGTCGTTGCCCGTCGCTTTGCAGGGAGAAGCTCCCGGGGAATACGCCATCCGGAACGTTGAAGAAGTAGCTGCTCGGAAAACGCCCCAGTCCCTTGCCGAACGTCCAGTCGGCGCTCCCGTGCAGCATGCCGACACCCTCGCTCCAGTGGCGCGTTCGTAGATCGAGGTCGCTGGAAGTGGTCGCGAAGCGGTCGCCCATGTAGGCCCCACCGGAGAACACCGCAACGGAACCTGCGATCAACACGAGCACGCCCAGCCAGACCACGCGCGTTTGCGCGGCGACCGGGATCCACGTCTTGGCTGCGCCACTGTTGTGCATGGCCAGCGCGAGCGCACCGACCAAGACGACGACGCTGTCCCAGAATGCGCCGATGCCGCCCCAGTGGAATGCCACCACCGCGGCAGCAGCGCCAAGCCAGATCAACAACGCCCAGCGTGCCGAGTCGAACAGTGGATGGTTCGCGTGCGATCGCCAAAACGTGAAACCGACATTGGCCGCGAACACGATGGCGAATACGATGTAGGGACCCTTGTTGATCGCGGGCGCGAACAAGCCGTCGAGGGCCCCCAGCGTCAAACCGACAAACCACGCAGCCACCAGTGACCAGAATCCGACCTTGCGGCCCTCGTGCGTGACCTGCAGCGCCACGGCCACCGTTACGCAGAACGCCAGGAGGGAGCGGTAGCCGCCCGCCCGAAACACGAAGTAGACGGCGACGGCCGCAAGCACGACGAGCAGGAGGAGCTTCCAGCCATGCGCCAGTGCCAGGGCGCGGAGGCGAACCCCACGCTGCGCCATGAGCAGCACACCGAACACCGCCAATCCGATCGGTATCGCCAGGTAGACTCCGCGCGAAAAGGTCGTGAGGCAGGCATAGGCCGCCAGCGCAACGATCGCCAGCGCCGCGCCGAGGCGCGCCGGATCCGACTTCCGGGTCAGTTCCCACACTGCGAACGGTACCGTCAGCGCCAGGAAGCCGTCGAATGCCGCCCCGCCCACGTGCATTTCCCAGAACATCGCGGTAGTCCGGTAGTCGGTGGAAAAATTGAGCAGGTCGGTGAACACTGCGCGCTCCCACAGCGCCGCGAGCGAGGCGGCGCCCAGTCCTAGCGACAGCCCCGCCGCCAGGAGGTCGACTGAGCGCTCCCTATCGTTGCGCAGCGCGGCATGCAGCAGCGGCCAGAGCAGCAAGGCGCCGGCGAAGCTCTTGGCTACGCGCAGGCTATTCATCGCGCTTTCGTAATGGCCGATCCAGTCGAATCGAAATGCGCCTGCGTCGACGATGCCGCGCTGGAGGGAAACCCCGTACGAGAGGGCGAACAGCAGTGCGAGGATGATCGCGATCAGCGGCGTTCGACCCGACGGCGCGTCGGCACGCGCAGCATCCGGCTCCTCCAGCCATGCCCGCCGCGCGTATCCTCCCGCCGCGGTGCCGAGCACCAGCAGGTCGAGCTCCTCGAAGGTGAACCAGCCGGTCCAGGTCGCGAAGCCGCAGATCGGCAGCAGCGCCGGGATCGTGACCAGCCAGGCGCGCGGCCAACGAACGTTGATCGCGATCCAAAGCGCAAACACGGCCAAGGCAACGATCGGCGTAATGGGGTAGTGCAGTGCCAGGACACCGCCGGCGATCGCGCACACCAGCGCCACGCACACGGACAGCGCGACCAACGGCGTGACCCGCCGCGTCACGGCAGAAAACTTTGCAATGCGCCCGGGCTCAACGCAGCGTGCGTCGGCACCGACCGACTTCGCAGCGGGCCGACGTACTCTCGATCGGGCATCAATTTGACGCCATGGACTGCGCCGGGGTTGGCGGCAGTGCCGACCAGCCGCGAGTCGGCCTTGAGGCGGTAGTCGAAATTCGCGGCAAACGGAACGTCGCCCTCTGTGGCGAGAACATTGCCCACGGCCTTCCAGTCCGGGCTCGCCTCGAAGCTGCCACGTCCGAGCATGAGATTATTGATGACTTCGACGCGACCGGCGCCCGGCCATACGCGCAGGAAACGTCCACCCGCGGGCAGCCGGTCTTCGAGCGTGTTGTTGATCAGGTACAGCTCGTTCGCGGGCCAGCGCGCGCCTTCGGCGCCGAATGCGACCATGTCCGTGTTTTCTGTGCCCGCGCCCTGTTCGATGATGTTGCCGATGACGTACGCGATGCCGCCGTTCGGGAACTCCAGTTCATAGCTCGAGCGGCCTTCGCCTTCGTCGGTGAGCCGGTTGTTGACGATGCGACTTTCCCGCGCGCGCGACTTGACCAGATGTCCGTAGGCCCCGCGATGGACGTAGCTGTCGCGCAGCGTGAAGCGGGCGATCGCCCCGATGTAGATCTGGTGACCGATCGGATCGCCGTTGCGATGGGTGGGCGCAGCCGCATTGTCCCGAAACTCCGAGCGCTCGATGACCACCTCGGCGCGCTCGTCGTTCCATGCGAGCAGGCCCATCTGGTTTTTCTCGAACAGGCAGTTGCGTACGGTCAGTTTGCCGCCTTCGTGGCGGATGCCGGCGCCGTTGCGAGTGGCGACATTTGCCCCGGCAAATTCGAAATTTTCGACGACCACTTCGTCGCCCTTGATCACCCAGATAGCCTTGCCTTCGGCACTCGCTCCCCGTTGCGTGATGCGCGCCCGCCCGCCCACGGCACGGATAGTCAAGTTGTCCTGCCCCCATGTCGCCACGTCACCCTCGTAGTCGCCGGCGTCGACTTCGACCACGTCCCCGGTCTTGGCTATCCGCGCCGCAGCGGCCACTCGCGTCATGGCGCGCTCTGGCCCGACGCGAAGCACGTCGGCCGCCACCTGCCCCACCACGCCGCAGGCGAGCATCGTCGATGCGGCGGCGACCCACAGGCGCGCCATCATGAGAACGATCGCCGCAACCAATCCAGTGTCCGCGTTTCGACTTCGCGCGACGCCGACGGCGCGGAAAAGGTGTGGTCGGCTTCGGGCAGATCGTGGCGCACGAACTCGGCTCGCTCCAGCAACCCCGCCCAGCGTGGGGTCGCCTGGCAATACTCCAGAAATTCGCTGGCGGTCAGGTCGCGGCCGCTCAGCAGCAAGAGTACCGGGCCGCGGAACGATCGCAAGCCCTCCGCCATCCGATCCTGAAAGCTGGCCGCATCAACGACCGAATCTTTCGGTCGATTCGCGCCGGCCAGGCGTAGGTTGGCGGCGAACGCGCGCATCGAGTGGACGACGTCGACGTTGCCGCGAGCGAGCTTGCGCCAGAAATCCTTCTCGAGGAGGCGCTGCCCGTAGTAGTGCTTGATCCGCGCCTTGGCCATGCCCGCGTCGGTGCGGACCCAGGGGTTGAGCAGCACCATGCCGGCGAGGCGCGCATCGTGCGTTTCATGCCAGTAGGTGAGAGCCGCTGATGCGGCGTCGCACAGGCCCCACAGCACGATGCGGTCGACGTCCGGACATTCGGCCTGGAACGTCGCAATGGCGGCGGCAATGTCGGGCGTGGCGTCCTCGAACGACTGCATCGGACCCTCGGCGTCGCCCATGCCGCGGCAATCGAAGCGAAGCGTCGGCACGCCTGCAGCGGCCAAGGCGCGGGCAAGCATGACGAACTGGCGATGGCTGCCAACACGGTACTGGGGACCACCGACGATGACGAGCACGCCGACCCGGCTCGGGACCGCGGATTTGGCGAGCACGCCGACAAGCACGGAACCCTTGCACGCGAATGTCAACGCCTGCTCCGGCTGCATCAACGCCGCCATGCGCTCATGACCCGCAGCGTCGCCTCGATCAGCGCCGGGCACTCTGCGATTTCCTGCGTTTGCCAGAACGGCATGCCCATGACGACCTGTGCAGCGACCTGATGTCCAGCCGCCCGCCACGCATCGACCTGCTGGCTCGATGCCGGCGACAGCTCTGCGCGTGCACCTGCCGCGCCGTCCGTGGCGACCCCTGTCGCAACTTCCAGCCACGCGACGCGCGTACGCAAAGGCGGCGGCACGAGTTCCGTCGCTTCCATTCCCAGGGCCAACGCCGGGGCGGTCGCGTAGCCGCCGACTTCCACGTGCTCACCGCGCACGAGTCGCTCGCGCAATTGCTTGGTTCCGATGCGCGCCTTCGCATCCGCGTCGGTGAGCTGTCCCGCCACGTTCATGCGCAGGAACTGCTGCAGGTGCCGCAGCCCCGACGTGACCGGTTGCCACAGCAGCAAGTCGGGCGCGGGGTCCATGGAGTGCATCGCCTGCACCGCCAACAGCGCGCCGCCGCGCAGCCCCCATAGCGCGGGAGCCGCCCCGGTCCCTGCACGAAGCCACGCCACCATCGCGTGAACGTCCTCGAGCCAGCGATCCCAGCTTGCGTCGCCGAAGTCCCCGTCGCTATCGCCGCAGCCAAACAGGTCGGGCTGCAGCACGGTCCATCCTGCACTCGCCAGCGCGCGCGCCTGCACCGCGGCCATGCGCCGCGACTTGTTCATCTCCTCCGCGAATGGATGCACGTAGACGATGCTGCGCGCGATATCCGCACGTGCTTCCGGGCGATGCAGGACGCAGAATAGCCGGCCTTGCGGGAGCGGCAGGTACAGCGCGTTGATGGATGGCACCGATGCCGCTTTCTCAGGCGGCCAACTTCCCTTGGACGAAATCGGCAAGTGATTTCACGGTCGCGAATGTCGAGCCGTCGATTTCGTCGTCGTCGATCACGAAACCGAAGTGCTCTTCCAGCGAGGTGATGACGGTTGCCACCGCCATGGAGTCGAGTTCCGGAACGCTTCCAAGCAACCCGGTGTCGGGCCCGAACGTCGCCGAACGTCCACCGAGGTTGAGCACATGTTTCAAGTATGTTGATGACGTCTGCTTGTACATCCAAGGCTACGGCCTCCCTTGTCGGCTACAGTCCGCCAGGCAAATCGTGCATGCGGCCGGCGATCAATCGCAAATGCGATATTCTACGCGATTGTCATCGTGACATCCCTGCAGCGCATCATGTCCGGCGTCATCGCGTCAATTCGGGAGAACCTCGCTTCGCTCGGCCCGGCGAATACCTTGCTCTACAGCCTGAGTCGGGTACTCGACTGGGCCACGCGCAGCCGCTGCAGGATCTTCAAGTATTATTTCGTCGCGCAGCCGGTACCACCCGAAATCACCACGACCGAGTTCAGAAAATCGAGCACACAAATTTACTTTGCCACTGCCGGCATGCCGATCGTCGAGCAGTTTCCGCGTCCGCCGGAGGTCATTGCGAGGCGCTTCGCCGATGGAGCCGACTGCATGGTGGCCGAACGAGCGGGCAAACTCGTCGGCTACCTCTGGGTAAAGCGACATTCCTATCAAGAGGACGAAGTGCGATGTACGTACGTGCTGGTCCCACCCGACGCGCTCGCGTGGGATTTCGACGTCTATATCGCGCCGGAATTCAGGATCAGCCGCGCCTTTTCCCAACTCTGGTCCGCGGGACACCGCTTTCTGCGCGACCGCGGTTGTCAGTGGTCGATCAGCCGGATTTCCGCATTCAACGCGAATTCGCTGGTATCGCACGAACGGCTTGGCATCGTGCACCTGGCGTCAGGCGTATTTGTGGCGCTGGGACCGATACAGCTTGCCGCGTTCTCCTGTACGCCCTATCTGCATGTCGCATTCAGCCGCTCCGGTGCGCCTCGTCTGGAATTCCATGCACCGATGCCGCGCCCGCACAATAACGATGCAAAACTCAAACCGCGCTAGCGCCGACACGACGCTTCTGCACGAACTCGTGGAAGCGGCGTCGATGCGATCACCGGACCGGCCCTCGCTCACTTATAGTGGCGAAACGCTGGACTACCGCACGCTGGCGGAAAAGGTCGGCGCCTTCGCCGCCGGCCTGATGACCATCGATCTGAATCGATCCGAGCGCGTCGGCATCTATCTCGAGAAGCGGGTCGAGACAGTCGTTGCGATGTTCGGCACCGCCGCCGCCGGCGGCGTATTCGTGCCGATCAACCCGTTGCTCAAGGCGGATCAGGTCGGCTACATCCTGCGCGACTGCAACGTCCGCGTGCTGGTCACGTCCCCGGAACGGTTGTCGCAACTCGACGCGACGCTGCTGGAGTGTCCCGACCTGCGGCATATCGTCGTCACGGCCTCGCAGGGCGCGCCGCCTGCGGGCGCCCTACCCGTGCATCGATGGGCCGACTGGCTGGGCCTGCCGCCACGCACGGGGCACCGGGTGATCGACGAC
Source organism: uncultured beta proteobacterium (assembly GCA_963726915.1). GTDB lineage: Bacteria > Pseudomonadota > Gammaproteobacteria > Burkholderiales > Casimicrobiaceae > PALSA-1003. The sequence goes on along the minus strand of CAVSEA010000009.1, from coordinate 799,887 downwards.
GACATGGCAGCGATCCTCTATACGTCCGGCAGCACCGGCAAACCGAAGGGCGTGGTGCTGTCCCATCGCAACATGGTGACCGGCGCCAAGAGCGTCGTCTCCTATCTCGAGAATTGCGCGGACGACACGTTGCTCGCGGTGCTTCCGCTGTCGTTCGATGCGGGCTTGAGCCAGCTGACGACCGCATTCCACGCGCATGCCCGCGTCGTGCTCCTGAACCACCTGTTGCCGATTGACGTGATCAAGGCGCTGGCGAAGGAACGCATCACCGGTCTCACGGCGGTGCCGCCGCTGTACATCCAGCTGTCCCAGCTCGAATGGCCCGCGCCGATCCAGGCGCAGCTGCGCTATTTCGCGAATACCGGCGGGCGCATGCCGCTGGAGACGCTCAAGGCCTTGCGGGCGAAGGTACCTGCGGCGAAGCCGTTCCTGATGTATGGCCTGACCGAGGCCTTCCGTTCGACTTACCTGCCGCCGAGCGAGGTCGATACGCGTCCGGACTCCATCGGCAAGGCGATCCCCAACGCCGAGATCCTGGTGCTGCGCGAGGACGGAACGCCGTGTGCGGCCAACGAGCCGGGCGAACTCGTGCACCGTGGGGCGCTGGTGGGCATGGGGTACTGGAACGATCCGGAAAAGACCGCCGAGCGCTACAAGCCGCTGCCCGGCCGCGAACCCGGGTTGGTGCTGCCCGAGCTGGCGGTGTTCTCCGGCGACACCGTGCGCATGGACGAGGAAGGCTTTCTGTATTTCATCGGCCGGCGCGACGAAATGATCAAGACCTCCGGCTACCGCGTGAGCCCGACCGAGATCGAGGAAGTCCTGTATGCGACGCAACTCGTCGGCGAAGTCGCGGCCTTCGGCGTGCCGCACCCGAGCCTCGGCCAGGGTGTGGTTGTCGTCGCCACGCCGTCGGCCACGGGATCGCTCGACGAAGCCGCCCTGCTCGCCGTTTGTCGCGCGCGCCTTCCCGCATTCATGGTCCCGGCCAAGATCGACATCCGAGCCGGGCCCGCTGCCGCGCAATCCCAACGGCAAGATCGACCGCAAGACCATCAGCGGGGCTTTCCTGGACTACTTCGCAGCACGCCGCAATGACGATGCTTGTGCAGAACCTTTGTAGAATGGCGCATGCAGCCTACTAGACCAGCCACCGACAGCAGGTCCGGGGACCCGCATTGAACGCGCCGATTCACGCCCGCATGGATCAGTGGCCCGTGGCCGACGATTGCCTGCTCGTCGGCGGCATGGCGCTGACGCAACTGGCGCAGCGCGTCGGGCGCACGCCGTTCTATGCCTACGACCGACGCGAACTCGACCGGCGCGTCGAGCTGCTGCGCGCGCAGTTGCCGCCCGAGGTAAAGCTGCACTACGCGATGAAAGCCAATCCGATGCCTGCCCTGGTCTGCCACATGGCACAGCGCGTGGACGGGCTCGATGTCGCATCGGCCGGCGAATTGCGCGTCGCGCTCGATGCCGGGATGAACCCTGCCGAAATCAGCTTCGCCGGGCCCGGCAAGGGCGACGGCGAACTCGCGCAGGCGGTGGCCGCCGGCATCCTGGTCAGCGTCGAATCGCCGCGCGAGATCGAAGTCCTGACGCGATTGTCGCGCGACATGGGTCTGCCCGCGCGGGTGGCTGTCCGAATCAATCCCGGCTTCGAGCTCAAATCCTCGGGCATGAAGATGGGTGGCGGTCCGAAGCAGTTCGGTGTCGACGCCGAGCTGGTTCCCGCGTTGCTGGCGGAGATCGGCCGCGCACGGCTCGGTTTCGAGGGCTTTCACATCTACAGCGGATCGCAGAACCTCAAGGCCGAAGCCATCTGCGAAGCGCAGCAAAAGTCGGTCGAGCTGGCCATCGAGCTGGCGCCAGCGGCGCCCGCACCCGTCACCTTCCTGAACATCGGCGGTGGGTTCGGCATCCCGTATTTTCCAGGGGATGTCGCGCTGGATCTGGCACCGATCGGCGCGAACCTGCGTGAGCTGGTGGCGCGCTCCGGAAAGGCGCTGCCCGAAGCGCGCCTGGTGCTCGAGCTGGGCCGCTATCTCGTCGGCGAGGCGGGCATCTATGTCTGTCGCGTCGTCGATCGGAAGCTGTCGCGGGGACAGGTGTTCCTGGTGACCGATGGCGGCCTGCATCATCACCTGGCGGCGTCGGGCAATTTCGGTCAGGTGATTCGCAAGAACTATCCGGTCGTCATCGGCAACAAGGTGCACGGATCGCGCCGCGAGAACGCTTCGGTCGTCGGCCCGCTGTGCACGCCGCTGGACCTACTGGCGGACCGCATGGACCTGGCGGAGGCGCACCCGGGCGACCTCGTCGTCGTGTTCCAGTCGGGAGCCTACGGCACGAGCGCAAGCCCGCAGGGCTTCCTGAGTCATCCGCCCGCCGCGGAAGTGTTGGTGTGATGAAGGCCGATTCCGATCACATTGGCCGGTCATAGCATGCTGAATTCACTGCTGTGGAGACTCTCGAGAAGCAAGACCGGCCTTTCCAAGCGGCTCCGGTACGGCGCAAGTACGTTCCTCGACTACTACAACGATTTCGGCTACGACTTTTCCACCAATGGGGAAAAGAATGTAATCGAAGCGCTGGCTCCTCATCGAATCAAAACGGTATTTGACGTGGGCGCCAATGTCGGCGACTGGTCGAAACTGGCGGCATCGGCATTTCTTGGATCCACGGTTCACGCTTTCGAGCTTTCCTCGAGTACAAGGGCGACGCTCGCAAAGAACCTAGTCGGACCGCAATTCGTAATTTGCGACGCGGCGCTCGGCGCAGCGCAGGGAGAGTTTGAATACAAGGATTATGGCGACCGGCACTCTGCTGTAAATACGATCGTCGATACTACCTATCACGACAAGAGCATCCCGTTCACCATGCGCCGGGCGCAAGTCGTCACCGGTGATACCTACATGGAACAGAATGGCATCCCGACCGTTGACTTCTTGAAAGTCGACGTCGAAGGCGCTGAATATCTCGTGCTCGAAGGCTTCACACAGGCGTTGCTGAATCATCGTGTTCGAGTCATCCAGTTTGAGTACGGATACGCGAATGGCGACGCCGGGCACTTGATGAAGGATTTCTACAATCTGCTTACGCGCTTCGACTTTCAAGTGGGAAAAATCTGGACCGCCGGCGTCCGGTTCTCACCATTTCGATACCCGATGAACAACTTTGATTCGGGGCCAAATTACCTTGCCGTAGCGAAGAGCGAGTCGGCGATAATTGAAGCACTTCGCAGTTCGGTATAGCTAAAGCGATCCGTCGACAGCGAAAATCATACTGACTGTCATGAAGCCAGGCGCTCCGCTTTCTCATGGCTCGCCGCGGTTTTTCGAACGTGACATCGTCACCACCGCCATGCGCAGCGCATGTGCGGTGTAGTCGTACTCGCGACAGGTCCAAAATCATGCGCATATTGCTGACGTTCGATGTCGAAGTGTGGTGCAACGGCTGGGAAAACCTCGATCAAGAGTTTCCTTCGGCATTCGAACGGTATGTCTATGGCCGGTCGCCTGCCGGATCGTTCGCGCTGCCGGAGACGTTGCGCGTTCTTCACCAAAACCGGCTTCGCGCAGTATTTTTTGTGGAGCCGCTGTTTGCAGCCCGCTTTGGCGCCAAATACCTCCGCGAAATCGTTGCGTTGATACTGGATGCGGGCCAAGAAGTCCAACTGCACTTGCACCCGGAGTGGGTCGACGAGATAACGCCGGCGCCGATTCCTGACGCATCGCGCAAAAGGCAATGTATACGTCACTATACGATCGAGGAACAGACGGTGCTGCTCGCCCTCGGCGCGCAGATGCTTCAGGATGCCGGCGCACCGAAGCCCAGCGTCTTCCGAGCAGGAAATTTCGCGGCTAACAGAGACACATACAAGGCACTTGCCGCAAGTGGTTTTAGCTACGACAGTAGTGTCAACGCAACCTGCGCCGACTCCGTGCCGGATCTTCGCGATCAGTTCGACGTCTATCGCGTCAGCGCTATTGACGGCGTCATTTCGTGCCCGATATCCGTATTCCGAGACGGAATCGGTCGGTTGAGACACGCCCAGGTCGGAGCTTGCTCGACCCGCGAACTCGAGGACGCCGTTCAGCACGCTTGCGACCTTGGCTGGCGCCAGTTCGTAGTACTCTCGCACAACTTCGAATTGCTGAAGGTCGACTCGACGCGCCCGGACCGGGTGGTTGTGGATCGATTTCGGCGCCTCTGCGATTTTCTTGGACGCCAGGCAAGTCAATTTCCCACGTCCGGCTTCGACGGCTTGTGTCCGGACAAGAGCGACGAGAGCTTGCAGCTGCCGACAGTCGGGCGCCGTGCGACCCTTCGACGCTATGGCGAGCAAGCAATACGGCGGATCCTGTGACTTCGCAGTCGGCAAGGCCCGAAGCATGGCGACCGGCATCCGTCACGCTGAAATACAGAATTGGCGAAATCAGCCTGTTTGCCAAGCGTTTCTCCGGCTGCTCCAATTGCGAGCATTTCACCAGTGTTGTCCCGTACTCGTCACTGCCACAGCCACTCCAAGTTCCCCCTGACTGCCCGGACTTCTTGTTCTATCCCGCGTATCCCGTGAACTTCGACCCACCTCCGGTCATTTCATCCGGTGGCTGGATCCTGTACACCCCGTATACCTTCAATAACTGCTATGTCGACTTGAAGCGGTTGGAGACCTTCGATGCCTACCTTCGAAGCTTTTCATCCAAATCTCGCTCTACTCTTCAACGTAAAGTAAGGAAATTTGTGGACGCGGACGGCGGGACGCTCAATTGGCGTGAATTCACTCGTCCGGATGAGATCGACGAATTCATCTCTCTCGCAAGAACAGTATCCGCCAAGAGTTACCAGGAGCGGTTGCTCGACGAAGGTTTGCCGACTACACCGGAATTCATAGCGGAGGCGAAGGCCCGTGCGGCGTCCGCGGGCGTGTACGCCTACATCCTGTTTCTGAAGAACCAGCCAGTGTCATATGTCTTCTGCTTCTGCACCAACGGCATCGCGACCTATGACTACGTCGGCTACGATCCTGCATTCGCGTCGCTGTCCTCGGGAACCGTGCTGCAATACGCAATCTTGCAGTCAATGTTCAATGGAAATCGTGTCGCGATATTCGACTTTACCGAAGGCGAAGGGCAGCACAAATCTCTCTTCAAGACCGACGAACAACGGTGTGCGAAGACGTACTTCTTTCGACGCGGCCTGAAAGTCCTGTTTCTCGTCTATTTGCACTATCACCTGAACAGAGGCGTCGAGTGTGTCGGACGTCTGTTGGAGAAAGTGGGCCTGAAAGCGACAATCCGACGGCTGATCCGGAGAGCAGCGTGAGGGTCATGACGCCATTGCTCAGATACGTGCCGGAAGAGGGACACCGGTGAAGGTCCTCATTCTTAGTGTCTGTACCAAGGAACATGCCTACCTCATCCGGAAGATCCGCGACGCGTTCCCGGACACGGCGGTGGTCAAGATAGGTGGCCCGGACCCGGGCGGGGCGCCAGCGGAGCGACGACCTGAACGCGATCGTTCGTCGCTCGCTCGCCGGGTCAAAGAGGCCATCGTCGATTGGATCGGAACCATGCGCCGACGTTCGCTGGAGCGAAGGCTGTTCCCGCCCGGAGAGGACTCTTCGATCGCCATCTCGCTCCGAGTTCCCGATCCGAATAGCCCCGAAGCCGAGGAGCAGATGCGTGCGCTGGAGCCCGCCGTGGTCGTCGTCTTCGGCGCGCCGATCTTGAAGGCTGGCGTTCTCTCGCTCGGCACGCACGCCACGGTCAACGTCCATCTGGGCATCCCACCGAAATACCGCGGTAACCACACGATCTTCTGGGCCCTGAAGCAGCGCGACTTCGCCCACGTCGGCGCTTGTCTGCATCACGTCGCTCCCGGCGTGGATACCGGAAACATCCTCGCCGAAGCACTTCCGGCACTGTCCCGCTGGTCCACGGACCTCGACGCCACCGAGGGCGCGATTCGCCTGATTTCTGCGGCGACAGTCGACTTCCTGAAGTTCGTGGCGGCAGAGGGCAAGAGTCCGCCAGGCACCCCGCAAGCCGGCGAGAGCCATAACTACAGGGGAGCCGACAGAACGTTGCCCGTGGCCCTCGCCTACGTGCTCCAGCGCGCGCTCCCTGGTGGAGGGCCGACACCGAGAAAGGATCGCGTGGTCGTTCACTACTGAGTCGGGCCGGGGTCCGCGACGGCTCAATTCCGCCACGGGAGCGCGCATTGCAAGGAGGAGCAACTGCACGCGACCGATCCGAGGGCGATCCGGTCACCTTGCCAGCAGAGGCGTGCCAGCAGAGCATGCTCGCCACGGTTGCCGAGCGGCCCGGGGGCATCAAGCACACGTGTTCACCGATGGCGAAGGCGGCTCGGATGCCATGCTCATATTGGAGCCGCACCGGGTAGTATCGTACAAGGTATCAGGCAGCTCTACTCTAGAACACTGCGAAATGTCGATACTAAAAACCGAGACCCGAGCTCAGTTAAATGCGCTTCATCCCATGCAATCAGAGCATCAACGTTCTTTCCTACCCTTGTGAGACAGCCCTCCTCATTGCACAGGAGTCGCATCGGCGAAACATATCGAGCCGAATTGTCCAAGGCAAGTTGGCCCATGCCTTGATCGACCTGCATCAACAGTTTTAGCTCTGAATCATCAAGTTGCATTCGTTCGGGTATAACATTGACTTCGGGATTCTTTAGTGCGTACTCGATCAAATTACGCGGTAGTCCTCCGATCCAAACGGGCACCGGTCCGACTAAGACAATTCTTCTTATGCCGATTTCATGGAGCTTCTGAATCGTGCTTTGCACCGCTTTCCAGTTATAGGCATTCCAAGTTGCGGCCAGCAATACAATATCCGGCTTCTCGCGTGCTATGCGACTAAGTACATAGCGATTGATGCCTTGGCAATGTGGACGACTCGACATGTCGGCTTGTACGATCGGCGGACACAGACTCGCCGTAAGCTGCGTGAGCGTTGCTTCACCCTCAAGTTGCTGCCGTAAGCCGGGATACAGGTGCGCCGCGTGCGAATCGCCCCACAACAGCAGAGAGGGTGAACCTAGGATAGTCGCTGGCTCTGAGCAATCCCCAAACTCTGATTGATCTTGTTCCGGTCGCAGGAAGCACGTGCCTTCCCGGTAATCGCGCGCATACTCGTAATCGAGCGTTGCAATGCGCTGCACGAGTGGATTGAATCGCTCGATCACGCCGTGGCTTTCATAGGTGTAATAGCCAGCGTACCCGATCGGTAGCATCACGAGAAACAGTACGAGTGCCTTGATTCTGGCGTGCGCACCAAATCGCAGCGGCTTCTCGATCAACGTATATGTGACGAATGCAAGAGCTATGCTGATCAATACTGCAGCGATGGCCGTCTCGCGCGTCCGATGCATCAGCCCGGCGCTGAAGGACAGTACCGGCCAATGCCACAGATACAAGGGATAACTGATTAAGCCGAACCATACTAGGACGCGGTTCGACAGCAATGCTCGGTTCGGCCACGCCATCGACCCAGCTGCGGCCACAAGGTAAGTGCCGCCTGCAGGAAGTAGCGCCCACCAGCCGGGAAATTCCCGCTCCTGGTTGATTAGAACAAGGGCGACTGCAATCAGAAAGAGCCCGGCGAACGACTGCACGCTCGGCAACGCGGACATCGCGAGCCGACGCCAAGTGGAGGACCTTTCGCTTTGGCGGCCCGCGTCTATGACGTTCTGCTCGCTGAGCAACCGCGTCGGACGGCTCACATACGCCAGAATGGCACCTATACCCAATTCCCAAAAGCGGGTGAACGGCATATAGAACGCGGTGACTGGGTTGCGGTCTGTCAGTGCCGTGTTCAGGATGAAAGAAACCCCAACGATTAACAGAAGTAGCCACAATAGCGCCCATTTACGCTTCCAAGCGAGGTAGAGCGTGACCGGCCAGACGATGTAGAATTGCTCTTCGACGCCCAGCGACCACAGATGGAGCAACGGCTTCGCTTCAGCGATCCCATCGAAATACCCGGACTCTTTCCATAGGGCGACGTTCGAGACGAAGCCGGCTCCTGCCGCAATGTGCTTGCCCAGCAGTCTGAAATCGCCGACATATTGAAAAAACCAGCCGTAGACGAAGACGCTTACGAACACCACGATCAGCGCAGGAAAGATGCGTCGAATACGGCGGACATAGAAGTCCGTGAAGCTGAACGCGCCCTTTTCGAGGCGACCGAAGATGATGCTCGATATCAGGAAGCCGGAGATAACGAAGAAGACATCGACGCCGATGAACCCGCCGGGGACCCACCGTGGAAATGCATGATAGGCGACGACGGCCAGCACCGCGATCGCCCGGAGCCCGTCAATATCTGGCCGATACGTAGACGTGTGCGAGTGAATTGCCGTACCCGAAAATGCAGCCCGCGAGGAGTCTGGGTAGCGTTGCGTCATGCAGAGCAACTCTTGCCTGAAGAAACCTTCACCGCTGAGGCCGCAACCGTGTGTTATGAAGCTTCGCGCACCGCGCTAATTGGTGTTTGGCAAGGGTGGCGAGAGTAGCACATAGGTAGCAAGCTTCTATGGGCCGTCACAAGATCTGAGCGTAACTAACTGATTTGTTGGCGGCCGGCAGGATTCGAACCCCCGACCCCCTGGTTCGTAGTCGGTTTTTGGTCGCTTTCATGCTCTTGCTATTCAAAGACTTGCAGCGCTTGCCAATTTTCTCCAGCGAATTCAAGGCACAATTCAACATCGGATTCGAAACGCTGTACGCACGAATTTGGCACTCCAACACGTCGTCCTTGAATGCCACTCGCAAGGCGGGTTGGCGCGATGTAGCGTACGCAATTGACATTCACGTTGTTGGTCGACCAGTTCGCTTCATTCGCAAAGTTCGATGCAAGAATTGACGATTGACCTTCCTCCATCGATCTCCCCTTCGCGTGCTGCGCGGTCGCCTGGCTCGCTGCCGGCGCATCGATTCGGAATTATCTTGCCGAGACTAGAAAGTATTTATCGAACGCCATGGCGACTTCAAAATCAGCTTCGCTGCATGCCATGACAGTTGGTGCGTTGCTCGAGGTGGGCTCTCCCCGGTTTCGGGAACCCGAGCTTGTTGCGATCGTAGCCCGTGAGGGCACTGCCGCCGCTTGGGTCGCCGCGTTCGCTCGCTACGATGTCCAGGCACCTGCCCATGTGCACGGCGATTTCGCGGTTGCGATTCGGGATCAAGAGGGTCGGGTCTTCATGGCAGTGGACCGCTTTTCGACACGCACGTTGTGCTATCGCATCACCGGGAATGCGATCGAGGTCGGTGTCCGCGCGGACGTCGTTGCCGGTGCGGGCGCCGAACTCGATCCACAGGCGATATTCGACTACCTGTATTTTCATTCGATACCGGCGCCGCGCACGATTTTCAAGGGCGTGCAGCGGCTGCCGGCCGGCCATTGCGCGACGTTCGCCAAGGGCGAACTTTCGGTCGAGCGCTGGTGGAAGCCGGTATTCGTCGAAGATCGGCCGCAGCGGTTTGACGCATTGCGCGACGAGTTTCGCGCGTTGCTCCGCGATGCCGTCAAGCGCCAGGTCGTCGGCGACACCGCGGCCTGCTTCCTGAGCGGCGGCACAGACAGCTCGACGATCGCGGGCATCGCAGCCGAAGTGACGGGCAGACCACCGCAGACGTTCTCCATCGGTTTCGATGCCACGGGTTACGACGAGATGGAGTACGCGCGCATCGCCGCGCGGCACTTCCACACCGACCATCATGAGTACTACGTCACGCCCGACGATCTGGTCGCCAGCATTCCACAGGTCGCCGCGTCCTACGACCAGCCTTTCGGCAATTCGTCCGTCGTCCCGGCGTACTACTGCGCGAAGCTTGCAGTCGAAGCGGGAGCGACTCGTATTCTTGGCGGCGACGGCGGCGACGAACTCTTCGGCGGCAATACGCGGTACGCCAAGCAGCGGCTGTTCGGCTTATACGATCGGATACCACGGGGAATGCGTAGCGGCATGCTCGACCCGCTGCTGGGCGGGAACGGGATCGCTGCCCGGCTTCCGCTGATGCGAAAAGTCGCGAGTTACGTCGAGCAGGCGCGCGTGCCGATGCCCGAGCGGCTGCAGATGTACAACCTGCTGACCCGGTTGGGATTGACGGAAGTACTGACGCCGGATTTCCTCGCCTCGGTGGACCCCGGCGCCCCGCTGCGGCAGCAGCGTGGTGTCTACGCGGCTGGCGATGCGAGATCACTCATCAATCGAATGCTGGCGTTCGACTGGCGCTATACGCTGGCCGACAGCGACCTGCCCAAGGTGGTCGGCGCCACCGCGCTTGCGGGCATTCCCGTCGGCTTCCCATTTCTGGACGACGACCTCGTCGACTTTTCGCTCAAACTCGAGCCCTCCCTCAAGCTCAAAGGCCTCAGGTTGCGGTGGTTCTTCAAGGAGGCGCTGCGTGATTTCCTACCCGCGGCGATCATCGAGAAGAAAAAGCACGGCTTCGGATTGCCGTTTGGCGTGTGGGTGAACGAGCATGCGCCACTCAAGGCGCTTGCCATCGATTCCATCCGCTCCCTGGGCGAGCGGGGCTTCGTGCGCACCGAATTTCTGCGCATTCTGATGACGGATCATCTGCCGCAATACCCGGGCTATTATGGTGAAATGGTGTGGATACTGATCATGTTCGAACAATGGCTGCGGCGCGCTGCGAGCAGTGGAAATGGGTCCGCGTTATGATTTGTGTTTCGACTGGGTGCTGGAAGGAAGGACGATGACTATTTTGCGTTGGCGGTTCACAGACGCCATACTCTTGGCCGCCCTGGCGTTCTGTTCGATGACGCATGCCCAGGACGCGTATATCGACTGCGGCAGCCTCGAAAACGGCTTCGGGCCGTACGACTACCGCACGGGCGCGAATCGGAAGGTGGTTGAGGATTATCATTTCACGCCAAAAGTCGAAAATCTTGTCGGAGGCGCCACCTCCATCACGCCCGGCGGCGACCTGAACTACACCCTTAGAGTCTTTCCGAATCATCATCGCGCGCTGATGTCGCTGATCCGATTGTCGGAGAAGGAAAAACGGGAAAAGCCGCGCGAAATGGAATTCACAGTTTCGTGCTGGTTCGATCGCGCCGAACGGTTCCGCCCCGACGACGCAATGGTAAAGGCACTCCACGGGATCTATCTGACACGAGCGGGACACCCCAAGGAGGGGGCGATGATGTTGCAAGCCGCGCTCGACCAGGCTGGCGACAGTGCAAATATCAACTACAACCTCGGCCTTGCCTTCTTCGACATGAAGCAATATGAGAAATCCCTGCAGAGCGCGCACAAGGCTTACGCCCTGGGCTTTCCGTTGCCGGGCCTGCGCGACAAGCTGAAACGCGCCGGCAAGTGGCGGGACCCGCCCCCGCCCGCGGAGCCTGCGGCGGAACCGTCCGCGCCCACTCCGGCGACAGACCCAGCGACAGCGGGTAGCGCACCCGCGGAATGAACTTCTATCGCGTTCGGGTACCCGCCGACACCGCCAGCAATGGCAACTTCAGCAGCCCAAGGAGATTGTCGGCAGGCCGGCCGTAAGCTAGCGACTCGAAGTGCAGGCGCGCTGCAGCAAGAAATTGCCGGTGCTGGCGGCTGCGATAGGCCCAGTCGAACAAGATATCGGCCATCTGCCCTCGCAACAGGCCTTGCTGGACTCTGGTCAGGTCCGGATAGGCGAGCATGATGCCTAGCGCCTGCAGCAAGCGCGGCGCATTGCCCTCCGCCGAGTCGCTTGCCTCGAACGAGATATTCTCGTCGTGGAGCGTGTAGCGAATCTGCGGCGTGTGCAGACATGCGAAACGGTACCTGCGCGATAGGCGCACCCAGAACTCGTAGTCCTCCGAAATGCGCAGCTGCTCGTCCATCAGCTCGCGCGCCGCGGCGGCACGCAGGACCACGCTCGAAAGATTGAACCAGCACCCGTATCGCAGCAGGTGGGTAAAGAATTCTGGCGCGAAGATCGTCATCGCGTCGTTCGCGTCCAGCGCAGGGGCCAATGCGAGCTTGTGCTCGAAATTCGGCCCCATGTAGTTAACTGGGACGCCGTTGCGCTCGTATCGTGCGCGCCCGAATACGACGTCGAGCTGCGCGTGCGCGGCAAATGCGGCGGCACATTCGGTCAGATGCCCAGGCAAGAAGCAGTCGTCCGAATCGAGCAGCGCGATGAGCTCGCCGTGTGACGCGAGGATGCCCGAGTTGCGCGCCCCCGCCGGACCTTTGTCGCGGCTGTTGCGCAGCAGGCGCACGGGCCGACCCGCATAGGTAGCAGCCAGCCATTGCGCTGTGTCGTCGGTCGAGCCGTCGTCAACCACGAGCACTTCGAGGTCGTCTTCGCCCTGCGCCAGTGCCGAGTCGATTGCCGCGCCGATGATGTGACGACGGTTGTACGTGGGAATGATGACGGAGAACTTCACCGAGTGTGCCCATCCACATGTTGCCGAGCTTCGTCGAGATAGCCGCGCAGGAACGATACTTCCCAATCCGCAAGGAATTGCCGGTCGAACTCGCGCGTGACCCTGGCTCCAAGCGCCTTCCAGCGTTCGACCAGGAGACGCCGGTACTTCCAGCGGGGGGCACCCCGGAACAGGTCCGACGCTCCGGCAAAGGAATCGCACTCCTGGTGGAACATGTGGCGACCGAGGCGGTAGGCGCGCTCGATGATCCAGGCGCGTTCCACCTGGTGTGGACGGATGATGTGGCCGACCCGCGCGTCCGCGGCAAACCATGCCGAGTGACCGAGGCGTTCCAACCGGCACGTGAACTCGACTTCGCTCCCCATCACGTATTGTCCCGCCTGCGGACCAATGCGCTCATCGAAGCGGTGCCCTGCCCGGAAGAGACCCGTGCGTACCGCCATGTTCGGCCCCCAGACCTGCGCCGCCGGGATCGGGCCCTCACGGACGCCCTGTCCCGTGATCGCGAACGTCGCGCCGAGATTCACGAGCCGCAGTATCCACGGCGGCGCCTCGCCTGGCCAAAGCGGGTCGATCTGTCCGCCGAAAATGTCGCGATCCTGATGAAGTGCAGCAGCTCGCGATAATGCAACAAGCCAATCAGTGTGGGGTATCGCATCGTCGTCCGTCAGCACGACGAGATCCCCATCGACATGCTCCAGTCCATGGTTGAGCGCGACGTTCTTGCCGCGTCGCTCCGTACGCATTGCAAGCAGCGGAAGGTGGCGCGAGAAGTCCTGGAGGATGGCCGGGGTATCGTCAGTGCTCGCGTTGTCGACCAGAACAATGCGCCAGCCGCCTGCCGGCGGCACGAGCCGTTGATAGGCTTCGAGGACGCGCGGCAACGTACCTGCGCCGTTGTGTGTCGCGAACAGTACTGTCAGCATCGCCTGGACACGCCTTGCTCCTTGGCCTGGATCCTAGCCGCCATGCCGGTCCAGCAGGCGTGCGGCTGAACGAACCGCGTTCCTCAGGTTGGCAGTGACCTTGTGCTTCATCGAATAGCGCGGCAACTCCACCGTCGCGGCCGCCATGGCGCGATAGCGCTCGATGTACCGCGCCTTGAGTACATCGAGGTCGTAATGCGCAATCGCGACGCGGCGGCCTTGCTCGCCGAGGCTTGCCCATTGGGGACGGTCGGTGCCGCGAAGCGCTTCGGTCAGTGCGCCCGCGCGCTGCATGTCGATGAACTTGCCTTCCTTGACGATCGCGCGCTGGTTGGGATGATCGGTGCAGATCACGGGAAGCCCCATCGCCATAGCCTCGATATATGCGATGCCGAAGGTCTCGAACAGCGAACCGAGCGCGAACACGTCGGCGGCTGCGTATGCCTGCGGCAGCTGGTCGTGTGGCATGGTCGCGAACACGATGCGCGTGCCCATCAATTCCCGACCCAGCGCCTTGATCGCAGGTGAATCCGCGCTTTCCTGACCGACAATGACAAGCCACGCACCGGGAACGGCCGCTACTTCCCTGATCACGTAGTCCATGCGCTTGTGCCAGTAGCAGACTGTTCCCACGCTTATCACCACCAGGGCCTCCGGCGGAATGCCGTGCCGCGCGCGAAAGTCGCTCTCGACGCCGGGATGAAAGCGGCGCAAGTCCACGCCGTGCGGAATCATGAACGCCTTGTGCCGGGCGCTGCGCACCAGGTTGTACTCGGTGTGCTCCTGTACGAAATCGCAGTGCGGCAGGTCCGGCGCCGCGATCGCCCCGCCGTTGGAGAAAAGCACTTTGGGCGTGCGACGAAACAAATGTCGATGCGCGTAAACCACGTTGCATACTTCCTGCTCGAGGCAGTGGATCACGTCGAAATCACCCTCGAGCAGCGGCTTGAGCGCCGCATAGCCAAAGGTCTCTCCCTCCACGCGCATGCGCTCCACCTCTTGTGCGGCAGCTTGCCACTTGGGGGCCACCACCAGGTGCATCTGGTCCAGACAAAGGGCGTCGCGTGGGATGTGATCGATGACGAGTTCACCCTGTGCTACCGGGCCGCCACCCTTCAGCAGGGTCATGTCGAGATCGCCGCGGAGCAGGGTGAACAGCTCGCGCGCAAACACCTCGTGGCCACGGTGCACGCGGCCAAGACCGGAGCAAAGCAAGGCAATTTTCGCCTGTTGCTCCAACGGCGCAATCGCCAGTTCGCTAGCCATATTCTCGCAAGTCTTCGCTTGTAAGAAAGTGTGCGCCCGCGGTCGCGCACCGGCGAGCATGGCGTCTTATCCGAGGTATTTCACTCATTACCCTAAGAGCGGCTAAAACCGTTGAGAAGAATTCAATCGCATTTCTCTCCACCAGAAACTCGGAAAACGGTTTCAACATTCCGTGAACCGTTAATTGGAGTGCCATATGGAAGGCGCTATAGTTCGCGCGCTTAATAAGCGCTATCAATGTCGACCTTGCCCTTCGTGCAGCAATAGTCAATTCAACCCAAACACTGTGAGTTGTCGATGGTGCAGGAGGTGCGCGCAAGTGAACCACACGTGACCCGGTGACTATGGCGAACGGCACATCATGATGGACAAAGCGTGACATCAAGTCGTCGTCTTCCCCATACATGAAGAATATGGGGTCGAAGCCTCCCGTCTTCCCGAAAATCGACGTCCGTACCAACCAGGCAGCAGCGTTGATGCCTCGGATACGATAGTAAGGTGCCATTTTGTTCAGCGCTGCATCGCATAGGAAGTCGGCGGCGTAGCTTTGCAAGTACCCGCGGTAAGTCTTGCGATCAATATGGTCGAGGTCCGGGCTGCAGTGCACAGGCGAGGCCACTCCAAAGCTAGCATGAGTGTCCAGAAAGTCCACAAGTTCGGCGATCGTCGTCGGCGTTACATAAGCGTCTTGGTTCAGGAGCAATGTGTACTGGCTCGCAAGTGTCATGGCGCGCGCAATTCCAACGTTGTTGCCGATACCGAAGCCAGCATTTGATTTGCGCGCGACAATCTCGCATTGCGGAAACTCGCGTTGAACGATTTCAACGGTATTGTCTGTTGAGGCGTTGTCAACTATGACCACGTGCGTGGGCACCGTGCTCTCACTTAGCGACCGTAGATTCCGCCTTATCCACGGCTCGCCGTTGTAGGTCACAACTACAACTGTCACCTTCGTCACTTGCGTTGACCTTGCATGTTCAAGCCGTCCTTGAGAAACCTGGGAATCGCCAGGGGCAACCCAGCAACGCCAAAGAATGGAACACGAAGGCGTTCCTTGCAACTTGAACGAGATTTCACTGCAGCTCCGACCCGGATCACGAAATGGCGCAAGCCTGTTGACTGGCGATGCCCTGATACTCAGGCAGTCGCCCGCCTATTCTGCAAAATGGAAAACCCGGTAACCATCGCAATCGAATATCGGCTGTTCAAGGAAGGACGCCGGCCACGAAACCGCAGACCCCGGATGCAACACATACCAGGAGATATCCTGTGAGGTGGCGTAAGCCTTGAGTGCTTCGGCGTTGCGCATACCCCTGAACGCGGCTAACCCGTCAAGTCTTTCCTGATGTTCTTGCGCACTCCCTCCGAAAAGGCTCTTGCCGGCAAATAGCTGCCTCTCTGACAGAGCTGAAACCACGAACCTCGGGTCGTTCTCGGCGTCCTGAATGATGTCGTCGGGCCGGGCATGGTCCCTTATGTACTTAGAGGCTCTTACAAGGCAGAGCGGAATGGAGTTGAATTCTTCGTATTTCGCATATCCTTGCCGCGCCGGGAAAGTCTGAAGATTTCGTGAGAGAAACAGCGGGCCGGCCAACCCCAAGCACACCAAAGCGAGCACACTGATCCGCGCCAACCAGCTGCGCGGCGGGCCTTCGCCGATTGCCAGGACGTAGGCGCCGCCAGCCGTCCAAGCAGCGACGACGAAGTAAGCCCAGACGAGTGGGCGGTTCATCAATTCGTCGGTGGTGCCAATGCCGTGCGTATCGGCCGCCAAACCTACCGACATTACAAGGTAATTCGCGATGATGAGCAACGGAAAACTGACTACTGCCGGGGTTGACATCCTTCCGACCAGCGCAACAACTAACGGAGTCGCTGCGATCCACATGCCAAACGTTGAGAGCGCAATCATGGCTACTGCAACTATCCCCTGAAGCAGTCTGGAGTGTTCCTCTTGGGTAAAGAACCTAGTGAAGAAAGTCTTGAGCATTCCCGGGTCAAAGTCATCCAGCAATAGAAGTAAATACCCGACGATCCCACTGCCGTCCAGGCGCAAGATCGGAACGCGATCAAATTGCTGGGACAAGTAGACTACGGCAGCAAAGAGTCCGACGAGAGCGGTTCCTATGACTAACCGCCAGCGTGCCCTAAGGCCCGGAAAGAAGAGGCAAGGATAAATCAAGACCAGCAGCGCATTCGCAACGAATATGTGGGCCTTGTAGACCAGGCAAAGCGCCAAAAAGAAATAGCCGACCAGTATTGAGCAGTACTTGCCGTTGGAACATGCCTCGAGAATGAACATCCAGGCAATCGCGGCGCAGGCAACGCCATAGAGCATTCCGGGGCTCACCTGTGCCAGAAAGTTGTAACTCAGGTATCTATTCGCAAACCCCTGCTGATAGGCATCCGGAAGGAGGACGACAGCAACGGTGGCCGCTAGCGCTGGCCACCCACCCCATATCGCGGCAATCAACGAAAAAGCAGCAAGACCGGTAAGAAAAATACCTAAAGGCAACTGGAAACTCGCGTAAACCTCGAGTGCGGAAGCGCCGGTCAGAACCGCAATACTCGCCGCAGAAAGATAGCTCGCGAAGTGGTAGAGCTGCGCTGGCGCCCCTGCCAGCTTTATGTCATGGATCGTGCCAACGCCGTGGGCCTGCGCGAATGCGCTTATCTCTCGAGCATGAATAAAGACATCCTTCCACAACCGGATGACGACTCGCTGTCCCTCTATCAGCATAGGCGGCTGTGCATCCGAGCACCAAAAGGTCGCTGCCGCTCCGCCGACCATGATGCACAGCAGGCTTGGTAGCTCATCCACTTCATCGTCTTCGGCGCGCACGCGGCGCCCGGGGCCAACGGCTGTTAAGACCAGGGCGCACAATGACAGCATCGAGACATTTGTCAGCATGCCCAACGGCGACACCAGCGCCAGCAGGAAGAGCAGGGTGTTGAACACAAAAAACCCGCACAAAAACTGGAACGACAGCCCGGCCCTGTTCGTGACAAGTCCCGCGGTAGCGCTGATGAAAGCACGTCCGAATGCCAGACAGAGAAACACGAATAGCACAAAGGTAGCGAACGCCGTCCACGACAGGTGGCCGGTTACCCGCACATGCCAAATCGTGGCGAAAATCACCACGGCGGCGACTGAGACACACCTGCAGGCACGGTTACGCCTGCTGACTCCAAACTGGCCCCATCGGTTGAATCTCGTTGGAGACGGGCCGAACAAGCTAAACATCGAGCTCATCGGTTGGGCTCCTGTAGATCAGCAGCAGCCAGATCGTGCACGACTGTAGGCAACCTATGGCGCCGCCGGACCGCGCAATATCAAGCGCACGCGCCGCATTAGATCGATCGAAAGTGGGTCCCGAATCAGCGGATGGCGCACGAGGAAGAGCGCAACTAACCATGAAAGCCCGCACAGAATTGCGGCGGCGAAGAAACTTCCAATGCTGACGGGTCGCGCTTCAGGAATAGCCAGGAGGATTCCAGTCGGGGCCGCGAGGGAAATTACGGTGACCGCCAGGCTCCGCAGCAGAATTCGACCGAGCGCCCGCAGGTCGTTGGGCTGCGCCTTTCCCTTCATCCAGAAGAAAAACGGCGTCGCACAGACCGCAACCAATACAAGCAGCACTGGCGGCAATTGAATGGAAGGATAGAGCAGGACGCCGATCACGATCACTGCGGCACGCAATGGCTGCGCAACGAGGTCTATCGCGGTTGCGATATCGATTCTTCCGATTGCAGTCATCAAGGGAATGATCAGGCTGGAAGGCGCCGCTATCGCGCCGGCGAGGCAGAACCAGGGAACCAGGGGCGCCGCTGCGTCCCATTGCGCACCGAACAGCAGGCGAAGCAGTTCCAGCGCGTACAGCGATGCGAATGCATAGAACGGCCATGCGAACACCGTAATCGCACCGATGGACGCCGTGTGCCGGGATTCCAGGTCGGTCCCTTCGCGATGGATGCGAGCGAATGCCGGGAAAGCAACCGCGCGGATCGCACCCATCAAGTCCCGATTGAACAGGTTCGTGATTCCCTGCGCACGGCTGAGCAGCGCGACCGGCGCAAAGCCCAGAACCTTGCCGAACGCCAGGTCGTTGATGTCCATCGATATGGTCGTAACGACACTCGCCGCCGAGCTCCGCGCCCCGAAGTTCATCACTGCACGCCACTCGGAGAACGCCGGCAGCAAGATCCGGCGATCTGTACGCGCGAGCCGCGAGCCCACGCCGGTAACGACATTGCCGACCAGGGCGCCAATGGCCATGCTGTTGGGTCCAAAGCCCGCATAGGCGAGCCAGATGGTGACCCCGAAGGCGACCACCGCGGCGACGAGAGCAACGATCAGCAGACGCCGAAACTGCATGCTCCGGCGCAGCAAGGAGAGGGAGATACTGCAAAATGGCAATACCAGGAAATTGAGTGCGCTGATCCGCAGCGTGTCGACCATCTGCGCTTCGCCGTAGAAACGTCCGGCCCAGGGCGCAGCGATGAATGCCGCCAGGAACAGGACGACGCCGATGACGAGCGAAATGCCGAATGCGGTGCGAATGTGCGCGTCGCTGAGGTTCTTCTCCTGAATAAGGAAATTACCTACGCCGAAGTCGCGCAGCACCTGCGCAATGCCGATCACCGCCAGGCTGACCGAGTAGATCCCGATCTGCTCCGGCGTCAGCAGCCGCGCAAGCAGTATATTGCTTGCAAGCGAAAGGGCGATCAGGGCATAGCGTTCGGCGAACGAAAGCGCCAGTGCGCGCCGTACACTGGTCATGACCGCGGCGCGCTCACGCCGTCGCGGTAGATCGCAGCTGACGAGCGCACGGAATCATGCCGGCTGGTGTTCATCAGGAGGCGCAGCCCGAAGCGCCAGCGGCGAGCGTCCCAAGGCGTAAACCGCGGCAATTGATACAGGTCTGAGCGCGCACTGCAGGCACCCCAGTTCGTGGTGACCGCCGCGTCGAATCCGAGCGACTTGACGATTCGCGTATGGACATCGGTATAGTCGCTGTCGATTCTTCCATTTGGGTAAGCGAAGAGTCCGATGCGTTCACCGAGCATTCCGGCGAGAAAGTCACGGCTTTCGGCGATCTCCCGGCGGGCATCGTCGTTGTCCATCGTGGCCAGGATCGGATGGGAAACGGTATGCGCCCCGATCCCCATCCCGACGCTGCGCAGCGCCCGGAGTTGCACAGTGGTGAGCATCAGGTCCTCGGGAAGCGTTGCCTGGCAAGCGTCCGCTATTCGTGTGACTGCATCGGATCGACGCTCTCCCGCAAGATGCTTTATGGCTGGGATCAGCCGGCCGAGGGCGGCGCGCTTTTGCTCGTTGGTTGCGACCTCAAGGCACCCCAGCCCGAGAAATTCGGTATCGAGGTCCGGAACGGTCGCTGCGCGCACGGCTTCGATAACCGTGTCGTTCCACATCCGTCCACCGTCGACGAACCCTGTGCTGATGAAGAACGTAGCCGGCAGCCCGTGCCGGCGCAGGATCGGCACTGCATGCAACAGATTGTCGGCATAGCCATCGTCGAAAGTAATTGCCGCGGCACGCGCAGGCAAGGTGCCGCTTTTCAAGCGTGTGACCGCCTCGTCCAGCGGCAAGACATTGAGCCATTCCTTGATCCAGCGCATCGCCTCATCGAAGCGCGTAACGTCAGGCTCGTGGGGAAATAGCGGATCTCTCTCGGGGAGCACCCGATGGAAGATCAGTATCGACAGTCGTCCCCGCTGTCCGTTCGGCGACGCAAGAGTGAATGCGGTCCGAAACAGCACGCTTTCACTGCTCCGCACGAGCGCCGGTACCCGCGACGGTCGGGACCGTGTCGCGCTTCGGCTTGCGCAGGCCGGCATACTCCAGAAACGGCATTTGCGGTTCCCGTTCCCAACCGCGGGTGACGACCCATTTGCGTGCCAGCACGACGAGCACCATCATGTCGTACGGCAAGTCGAAATAGGACATGCTGAGGAACGCCCCTCCCACCGCATAGCCGACAAGGCTAACCTGAACCATGGTACCGAGATCGGCGGCCCACTTGGCCTCGGGGATCGAACGCGCGTGCGTGCGCAGCCACCCTGCGCACAGGTAGGTGGATATCCACATCGCGATGTACAAGAACAATCCTATAAAACCGTGATTGCCGAGGACCTGGAAGTAGATACTGTGGGCGGCGATGACGGTGTCGGCGCCAGTCCCGTAGATTACGAACAGCGCCGGAATCTGGTACGACATGCCTGCCCCAGTCCAGTAGTGCAATGCGACCGCCCACGCCACCCCCCAGGAATACAGGCGTCCTTGCGAAGAGTTATCCGTCTCGTATTCGCCAATAGACCCCATCCTCTCCCACCACTCGGCCGGCATCATCGGCAATACTGCCAGCAGCACAATGCCGATCAGCACAGCCATCGGCGCCTTGCGTCGACTGCGCAGCCAGAACATCACGCCCATGGCCGTAATCGCCAGCAGCCCACCGCGCGAATACGATCCCAGCGACGCTGCGGCACAGAGAAGCATGACTGCGCTCAGACCATGTCGCACTTTGAGATTTGTCGCCTGCAACTGGAGAAAGTGCAGCAACGGTATGGTCATGATCAGCGCAAGGGCCAATTCATTGTTATCCTCGATGAACGATCCCGCAGGCCCCCAGACGCGATAGCCACCACCATTCAAGATCGTGAACACACCTCCCTTGAGGCCAAAGAACGCGAGCGAGCCCGCAGTTACCCACGCAAACGCCATGATGTGGTGCTTGTTCTGCAGCAGCATGAGCGCGACAAAGGTCATCAGATAAATCTTCATGACCTTGCTCCACTGTAGGTAGTCGCCCCCCACGTCCAACCCGTGCAACCAGGAAACGGTCACCCACACTGCAAACAGTGCGAAGATGAATACCGGGGTGCCCTGAAACGGAGACTGCCGCTCCTTGGTCAATAACAGGCCAATCAGCGTCACCCCGGCGGCGACGGCAGCCAGCGGCGCGTCGTATGCAAAGCCCCAGGCCAGCCGATGCGGACTCATCAGGCTTAGCCAGGTCCACAGCATCACGCCGATCCATGGCCGCTTCAGCGCCATGAAGGTGGCCACAGTCACGATGATGGTGATTAGAATGTCACGCATGCGTCAATGCTCTAAAAGGACCGAGGTCGCGTCATACCCTGGTGAAGCCGCTAACCACGCAATTCTCCTGCCACCTGGCTTTGCACGTATCGGAACTTGCCTGACCGATCGCGCGGAATTTCGGCGACGTGCTCGACGATCACTTCGACCGCCCCACCAAGGCGCGCCTTCAGCCCCGATATGATGCTCCACTCCACGTCCTCGCCAAAATCGCTGTTGCGTACAACCTGGACGCGCACGCGGGTCAGCGTTTCCTGGATGACCTTGAACGCCTCGATGCCGGAAAGATCACGGATAGGATAGACGACGGCCAGTCCGTGCATGATCGTGCCGTCGGCGGCGACCACGAAGTCGGTCGTGCGTCCCTCGATTTCACGCAGCAGCGGCAATCCGCGACCGCATGCGCACGCCTTGTCGTCGAGCACGCCCACATCGCCGGTGCGATAGCGCACGAACGGAAAATCGCGCGTGGCGAGATGCGTGGTAACGATCTCCCCGGCGGTCCCCGCCGGCAGCACATTGCCCTTCGGGTCAACAATTTCGACGACGATGTCCTCGGCCGTTATGTGCATCCCTCCGGCCGGGCATTCGTGCGCAACAAAACCGGAATCGCGCCCGCCGTAACCGTTGGCGACACCGCAACCGAAAATCCGCCCGATCGTCTCGCGCTGATCATCGTAGAGCCGTTCAGAGGTGACGAAGGCGACCTTGATCCCCAGGTCGTCCACCGCGATGCCGTGTTTCTGCGCGTGACGAGCGATCAGCGAAAGCGACGACGGATAGCCGAACAGCATTGCGGGCCGGCGCCGGCGAATGCGGACGATGAAGTCGTTCAATTTTGCTTCGGACATTTCAAACGCAGGCAGCAATTCGGTGCGCATGATGCGATCGCGCAGGAGCCGGGCCCGGTCCTGCGCACCCAGTTCGATCGGTGAACCCCATACCACGATCTCAGGATCGCCAATGTCGACGCCCCACCACCGCGTTGCGCGCCACTTCGCGGCGACGTCGTGGCTGATCCGTTCTTTGCCAATGAAAAAGACGAGCGGTTCGCCGCTCGAGCCGCCAGTGTTGAACCGCGATAGTCCAACCGCGCGATCGGACTTGAGGGCGCTCGTGCTGGCGCGAACTTCGGCTTTCGTCAGGAGGGGCAGCCCCCGCAGATCGCTCAGGTCGGCCACGTCGCGCGGATCGAACTGCATGCGATCGTACATCGCGCGATAGTAGGGCACATGCCGCTTCGCGTGTAGCAGCAGCGCTTGCAGACGCGCGAGCCGCAGCGCCTCCAGAGCTTTCCCCGACCACCATTGCGACTCCTCCAGCGCCCTGCGCACGGCGACGGTATCGTGGCGCTTCAACCTTTCGTGCAGCGGGAACAGCACGCTGGACGCCATGCGGGCATACAAACCGCGATGCACGACCCCCGGCACATTCGCGAGCACGCTCATGCCGTCATGACCGCTGCTCGCGAACCGGCCAACGCCGTTGCATATACGGCGCTCCATTGCTGCCTGACGCGAGGCCAAGTGTATTGCGCAACCTCGGCCAGTGCCGCGCGGCGCAGGCGAGCTGCCAATTCCGGATCGAGGATCACGCGATGGGCCGCGGCGGCCATTGCCTCGTGATCACCGGCTGCCACCAACAGCCCGGTGACGCCGTCGCTCAGGATGAATGGCACACCGCCGACGTTGGTACTGACGACGGGTACGCCACTAGCCATCGCCTCCAGCACCGAGTTAGGCATGTT
Source organism: uncultured beta proteobacterium (assembly GCA_963726915.1). Taxonomy (GTDB): domain Bacteria; phylum Pseudomonadota; class Gammaproteobacteria; order Burkholderiales; family Casimicrobiaceae; genus PALSA-1003. The sequence goes on along the minus strand of CAVSEA010000009.1, from coordinate 776,388 downwards.
GTCGACGCGGCTTGGATTGAGGACTATCGCTGCGGAACGATACAGGTCCGCCATCTGGTCGCGGTCCATTCTTCCACAAAATTCAACGCTGCCCGCGACGTCGAGCTCGGCGGCAAGCGACTCCAACGCTCGCAGTGCCGGCCCGGTACCGGCGACGACGAGCGTCGCGTCGCGTACCACGGATCTGATCAACGCAAACGCCCGAAGTGCTGTCGGAATATCGTAGATAGCCTCGAGATTCCTGGCGACAACAAGTCGCACTCCTTCGGTATTGCGCGCTGGTGCCGGCCTGAATCGGTCGACGTCGACAATGTTGGGCACGACTTCGCTTCGCATCCCGTAGCGCGCGAAAATTTTCTGCAGGAAGCCCGATGGCACCACCAGCACGCTGGCGCGCTGCATGCTCTTCGCGACGCGGCGATGCGAGCGCGCAAGAAAAGCCTCTGCTTCTCCACCCCGATAATTCACCACCGACGGAGTTCGCCGAAGCCGCGCAATGCAGAGTGCGGGCGCGGCGTAGAGGTACCACGACCACCCGGAGTTGGACATGACATGGACCACTTCGGTGCGGCCGGCGACCTGCCAGAGGCGGGCAATATACGGAACCAGGCGGACAACTGCGCGGACGCCTCGTACGTGTTCCACAAAATGCGGCCAGCAGCGCATGTTCACCTGGACGATGGTGACGATGGCGCCTTCACGCTGCAATAGCTCCGAGAGCTGCCGCGTCTGATTGGCCATCCCTCCCGCGGGCGGCGGCAGTGGACCAACCAATCCGATCTTGAGCCCATGCAGCGTCATCGCACACCAGGCGCCAGCGCAGCGAAAATAGGCCGATACCGGGCGACACTCGCCGCCCAGGTGCGTTCGCGCTCTACAAACGCCCGGGCGTGGCGCAGCAATTCCGGCCAGCGCTCTGCCTCACTTAGCAGCCGCACAATCGCGTCGGAAAGCGATCCTGCATCATCGGCACGGAACAAAACGCCGGTGACGCCGTCTTCGATCAGCTCCTTGTGTCCACCGACGTCGGAAGCGACCAAAAGCCGCCCTTGCGCCATCGCTTCCAGTGGTTTTAGCGGGGTCACAAGTTCGGTAAGGCGCATCGAATGCCGAGGAAACGCGAACACGTCGACAATGCTGTAGTAACGGTGCACTTCTCGATGCGGCACGCGTCCTGTAAAGATGACCTTGTCCGCGATTCCTAGGCTCCGCGCCTGCTCCTTGAGTGCCGCTTCATCTGGGCCTCCCCCGACGAAAAGCGCACGCAGCGTCGGTATGCGTCGCAACGCTGCTGGAAACGCCGCGAGCAGCAGGTCAAGGCCTTCGTACGCGTAGAAGGAGCCGACAAAACCAACGATCGTGCAGTCCGCGACACCAAGTGCGGACTTGAGTGCGAGATCCGGGGCAACGCCAAACTGGAAGGCATCGACGTCGACCGCATTCGGAATGACCGTTACCTTGCGCGCCGAGATGCCCCTCGCGACGATGTCTTTGCGCAAGCCTTCGCATATCGTGGTCACGTGGCTCGCCCGCCGCAAGGCAAGAGTTTCGAGTGCGCGTGTCGAGGAGTAGCGCAGACCCCGCTCCCTACTCGTTCCGTGATCGACAGCAGCGTCCTCCCAGAACGCCCGTACTTCGTAGACGACCGGAATCTTCAGGCTCCGGCCGATCGAAATCGCGGGCAACGCATTTAGCACCGGTGAATGAACATGCAAGATGTCGGGCTTCACGAGCCTCGCAACTTCAGACAGACGCCGTTTGATCGCACCCATGAGCGCGATTTCGCGGATTATCGGCGCGCGGCTCCATCGTCCGGGCGCCCAGCGGGTACGATGGAACTCGAGTCCATCGACTTGCTCGATAGGTCCGCTCGGCGCCGTGTGCTTGGGACCTGTGAGGTGGAACGTTTCCCATCCCATGCGGCGCTGCTCGCGCAGAATCGCCCGCGTCCGAAACGCATATCCGCTCTGCATCGGGATCGAATGATCGAGCACGTGAAGAACGCGCAAGCTCACCCGACGGCCTTCTCGCGAACGCCGGAAGCGTAGTCCCTCGAGGCATTCTTGAGAAATGCGTCGAACATGAGCAACGTCCACAGCGATGCGCTGTAGTCTCGTGCGCCTGTGCTGTGTCGCTCGATCAGTTGCTCCAGATAAGTGCGATTGAACCAACCGGTCGCAGTGAGTCGTTCGCCCAGCAGCGCGTCGCGAACACGCTGCCGGAGGGGTCCGCGGAACCACTTGGCCAGCGGTACGGAAAAGCCCATTTTCGGTCGGTAGAGGAGGTCGTGCGGGAGCATCGGCTCCATCGCCTTCTTCAGCAGGTATTTGCCCTCGTTGCCGCGGATCTTAAGCGACCCAGGGAGCGTCGCCAGCCACTCGACCAGGGAATGGTCCATGAGCGGCTCGCGCACCTCCAGCGAATGCGCCATGCTCGCGCGATCGACCTTGGTGTTGATGTCGCCGACCAGGTAGGTTTTCAGGTCGAGATACTGCACCAGCGCGAGCGGATCGTCGGTTCCGGCATTGCGCGCATGCTTCCGGAACACGTCGACCGCGTTATACCCGCGCAACTTGGCCTTGAACGCGTCGCTGAACAGGGCGCTGCGCATGTCGTCGCGCATGATCGACACGCTGTGGAAGTAGGCGTCGACCGAATCGCGGGCGAGCGCCTGGAACGTCGACTTGGCGCGAAACACGCGCGGTGCCCAGTCTGCCTTGGGATAAGCCCGGCCGAGGAGTCCGAATACCGGCGCGCGCACCGACAAGGCCAGCGCAGAGCGGAAGCGTTCCTCGGCCAGGTGCAGGCGATAGCGCCGGTAGCCGCCGAAATTCTCGTCGCCGCCGTCTCCCGACAGTGCAACGGTGACGTGTCGGCGCGCGAGCTCGCATACGCGGTACGTCGGCATGGCCGAGCTGTCGGCAAAGGGCTCGTCGTAGACGCCTGCCAGGCGGTCGATGAGGTCGAAATCGTCGCTGTCGACCCGATCGACGAAATGTCGCGTCCCGTAGCGCCGCGCAACCGCGTCGGCCCACGCCGATTCGTCGAAGGCCGGTTCCGAGAATGAAATCGAAAGGGTGTTGACCGGATCGGCGGACACACCGGCCATCATGGCGACCACGGCGCTCGAATCGACGCCACCGGACAGGAACGCACCGAGCGGAACTTCCGACATCAGCCGTAGACGAACCGATTCGCGCAGGCGTTCGACCAGTTCCGCGCTCGCATCCGCTTCCGACAGCCGACTGTCAAGCGTGAAGCGCACGTCCCAGTACTCCTTTGGTGCCGCCGGCGGAATGCCTCGCCGGACAAGCAGCGTGTGGCCCGGCGGAAGCTTGGACACGCTGGAAAAGATGGTCCTCGGGTCCGGCACGTAGCCAAGTGCAAAATACTCCTCCACCGCGTGCGGATCGAGATCCAGCGAGAAACCGCCGTGCGCGAGCAGGGCCTTCAGTTCTGACGCGAAAATGAGTTTGCCGTCGGGGAGCAGCGCGTAGTGCAGAGGCTTGACGCCGAGCCGGTCGCGGGCAAGGAACAGCGTCTCCTGGTTGCGGTCCCAGATTGCGAACGCAAACATGCCCCTGAACCTCGTCACGCACGACGCGCCCCATTGCTCCCAGGCGTGAACGACGACCTCGGTATCGCTGCGAGTGCGAAACACGTGGCCCAGCGCACTGAGCTCGGGTACCAGTTCCTGATAGTTGTAGATCTCTCCGTTGTAGACGACCGCGACGCTGCCATCCTCGTTGAACAGCGGCTGCTGACCGGTCGCCACGTCGATGATCGCCAGCCGGCGAAAGGCGATCCCGACGCCCGGTTCTACGTGACTGCGCCCATCGTCCGGACCGCGATGGTATTGGGCTTCATTCATGCGCGCGAGTACATCGCGCGAAATCGGCTTGCGTTCCCGTGTTTCGAAGATGCCCGTAATGCCGCACATGGTATTGAGACTCCGCCTCGCCTTATCCGTTCGCACCGGCCTGCGCAGGCGCAGCGCTATGCCGAGCGAGCAGTCCGTCATAGAGAGTACGGTAGTCGCGCACCATCCGATCGAGGCTGAATCGCTCGAGCGCTTCCCGCCTCGCGGCCAGTGCATGGCGCCGCGCCAGTTCCGGTCCGTTGAAATAGTCGAGCAACGCATCGGCCATCGCGGCGGGATCCGCAGCCGGCACGAGCCGGCCGGTCGATCCATCGATCACCAGTTCCGAGTTGCCGCCGACCCGCGTTGCAATCACCGGCAGTCCGGTCGCCATGGCTTCGAGAATCGTATTCGAGATGCCCTCGGCCAGCGACGGCAGCACAAAGCAATTCAGCCCGCGCATGATCTCGGCGACGTCGGAGCGCTCACCCGGGAGCCAGGCAAGCCTTCGCAGTCCCGCCGCATCCAGTACGCGCACGACCTCCACCCGTAACGGACCGTCGCCGACCATGATCAGCCGCATGCGGCGTGCCGCGTTGGCATCGCTTTGCACCGCGCGCACGAAAGCCTTGGCCAGCGTGACCTGGTCCTTCACTGTCTGCATGCGACCGACCGTGCCGACCCGCCAGCAATCGGGCTCGGTGAACGGGCAATCTTCCGCAACCCCGGGTCCGCCCATCGCAGGAACAAACCGGAGCGTGTCGACCCCGTTGCAGATGCGCACGACGCGCGCAGGGTCGACGTGGATGTCTAGGCACAGATACTGCGCGAGGTCGCTCGACAACGCGACGTACTTGGTCACGAATGGCCGGTATAGGCGCCGCATGCGTTGATATTTGCGGTTGGTGCCATCGAGATCGCCGACGTCCCAGCCGTGTTCGCCGTGCAGGCGCGCCGGCACGCCCGCGAACCAGGCCGGGAGCGTCGTTTCCAATGCGGCCAGGTTGCGCGTGTGCACGATTGCCGGGGACAACTGGCGGAACAGGCGTATCAGCCGCGGATAGAGGTGAAAGCTGTGTCCGGGGCGCTTTCCCAGCGCGAAAAAACTCACGTCGTCCCGGAGAATCCGGCTACGGAAATCGGTAATCTCGGTCAGCGCGATGATGGCGTGGCGGTAGGCATCCGCGGGCAGCCGGTTGATCAGATTTACCAGCCCGTTCTCGAGCCCGCCCACGTCGAAGCGAAACACCACGTGCGCAATCAGCGGGCGCGGGTCGTGCACGTCGGCATCGTCTGCAGGCGAATTCACAAGGTACCCCCGTGCGGCGCTGCGCGCCGCTTCCCCCGAAGGGGGCGAGCGCTTTGGGGCGGCCCTGCAGCGCTCATTGTGCCGCCGCCTGTGTCAATGCAGCGTCGATGGCGTCGCGCATGTCGGTCGTGAACGACTGCAACGTTGCCCGGACCTGCGCTTCGTCGGTCTCGGTGGGGGTGTAGACGATGACCCAGGCGGCCGGATCCCCATGGCGCAGGAGCACCGACAACGACTGGTAAAGCTTGGCAGCATAGCTGCTCGACGTGTCGTGGCCGTCGACCCAGTACCACTGCCACAAGGCCAGCCGTACTGCAGGATTGACGACTACCGCGGTGCGAATGTCCTGCGGTCGTGCACCCAGCTCCACGCGCACCACGGCGGTCTCGGCCTGCCGCCAGAATTTGTTGGCCTCGCTCACCAGATTGTTGGTCGACGTGATCGCCTTCACGTCCTGCGTCTGGCCGCGAAAGAAAGCGATGTGAAGTCCGACGCGCTTTCCTTCCTTGACAAAGGTTTGCCGGTACTCGGCGCGCGCCCCGGAAATGTCGGGCGTCCATGCGGAGATCGGCTCGGAGCTGGCGACCCATCCATGCTGCCCGGCAATCGGAACGATCGCCACCGGTGCGGTATTGCCCGTCACGCTGAGCTGCGAGGACATCGGTTGCCATGGCGCCATTAGCAGCAACACCGTCGTTGCGGCCACCCAGGCTCGCCTGCTTCGAACCCGGGCCGTGACGGCGTCGGCCCCCGCACTTGCGGCATGCAACGTCAATGCGGGGTCGGCGCCAGCGTAATCCTCGCGCCATCGTCCGCCGACCCAGAACAGCAGCGTCATCACTACACCGAAAAAGATCCAACCGTAGACCAGATGGTCGACACCGACAGCAAGCTCGTTGTTGCTCAGGTGGCCGAGCATGACGATCATGTATGCGCGCATCCAGTTGGCGACGATCGGCACGACGATCGATGCGGCGATGAATGCCGCCCGGCGCAGCGGCGAGCGATACGACAGATACGCGTACAGGCACCCAACCATGAACGAGGCGATCAGGTAGCGCAGCCCGCTGCAGGCTTCGACGACGGACCAGTTGCCGGAAGGAATCGTGAAGTAGTTGCCTTCGCGGTAGACCGGAACACCGCTCGCGCGCAACGCTGCTACGGTGAAATCGGCGGTATGGTCGATGAGCGTCGGAATCAGGAATTCCCCGAAAGGCACCGCGAAGAACAGAAAGCCGAGCGGAATGCCCAGCGCCATTGCCACGCGCGTGCCAAGCACCGTCCATACCGCAAATGGGATCATGGCGATCATCGCGAATTGCGATACGCTGGCGGCGCTGACGAGTTCACCGAGCAGCCACACCATGCCGGCCGCAGCGACCCCAAACAGCGCACCGAAGCATGGCCGCGTCTCGATCGCTTCAAGTGTCCTTCGCTCGCGCCAGAGCAAGTAGAAAAATATCGGCACGACGATAAAGCCGTGCACGAAGGTTTCGGATCGCGACCAGATCGAAATCATCGACAGCGTCGTCTTCCAGTACAACGCGAGCACGCCGACCGCGAGTAGCGCGACTGTCAGTGGAACGCCGAAGGTGCTCCGCTGCTGCAGCGTCTCTTTCGGCTCGGCTCCAGGCGGTGACGGAAAATCGGTGGCTGCAGCTTTGGCCTCTGCCGCAACCGCAACAATTCCCTGCTCTTCGGTCACTGCTGTGCCTCCGCTCGCAATACCTCGGCTGCCGCGAGGAGGTCATCGAACGGAGCGAGATTGGTCATCCAATCGTAATCCGCAAGCACGCGAAGCCGTCCTGCGGCTCCCATCTTCCTGCCCTTCTCGGTTCCCATCAGGTCGAGCGTCTTGCACGCGAACTCTGCCGCCCCGTCGGCAACTTCGACGTCGACCGACGGCACGGCGGACAATGCAGTTACGGCAGCGCTTGAGGCGACGACGGGGCGACCCATGGCCATTGCCTCGAGGACTTTGTTCTGGATGCCGCGCGCTACGCGCAGCGGCGCGACGACGACGCTCGCGTGTTTGAGATACGGCCGCACATCCGGCACTCGCCCGGTGACCACGATCTGCCCGGCCCGTGCCAGCGCCATCACGCCGGGGGAAGGTTGCATGCCGACAATGTAGAAACGCGCGTTGGGGCGCTCGGCGACGATCGCCGGCAGCGCATCCTGGACGAACCAGCATACCGCATCGATGTTCGGCCAGTAGTCCATCGCCCCCGTGAACACGATCGCTTCTTCGCCGGGTCCGTAGGGGTTGGTCAGCTCCAGTTGCGAGGAAAATATTTCACTGTCGACGCCATTCTGCGCATGATGTACGCGGAACATGCATTCTGGTGCCAGCGAACGGAACAGAGCGGCCTCCGCAGGCGTCACGAACACGCTGGCATCGGCGGTGCGTGCAATGGAGCGCTCGAACGCGAGCAACCGGGTCCCTTCCCGATTGAACACCTGCGACAGCGGCCAGGGACGCGATTGCGCGTACTGCCGCCATTTCGCCGAGTCCACGTCGACGAAATCGACCACGACCCGCAACTCACGGTTGCCAGTTACGTATTGCGCCATCGCCGATGAAAACACGACGGCTTTCCGGATCTGCTGTTCGCGCACGGTTGTCTGCACCCATTCCGCGAGTTCCTGATTGTGGTAATAACGGAGCGTCAGCGGCTCGCCGCTCCACAACGCGCTCAGGCTTCGAATGCGCGCCATCGACGGTCGCAGCTCCACTACCTTCGACGATGCGCAGTACTCGGGCAGGCGGGCGACGTACTCGAGGTCGGCGGGGTTGTCGACGAAGGTGCCGAGATGAACTTTGTAACGCGATGACAGGTATTTGAGCAGGTGGAATGACCGCACCTTGTCGCCCTTGATCGGCGGATACGGAATGCGATGCGCCAGGAAAAGCAGCGGCTCCATGTTGTCAGGATCAGCCAAGGTTGCGCACGATGTGCGGACCCAGCGCGTTGACGGCTGGCCGCGGCAGGTGCCGCCACAACGCGATGAACGCGCGGTATTTTGGATTGAGCGGATTGTTCTGTGGAACGTCTGCTCGCGCCAGCAGCTGGTACTCGTAGGCCAGCGGGGCCGGTTCGAAGCCCCAGTTCTTCTTGAAGTCGTACGGGCCGGTGCCGCGTTTGCTGCGCCCATAGTCGAATACGCGAACACCTCGCTCGCAGGCGCGACGCATCAATTCCCAGTACTTGAAGTCGTTGGCCGCCAATTCTCGCGCATCGGCGGTATCGCCCGCGTAATACGGCAGCACCTCGTCCTTGAAGTAGAAACTCAGGACGCCACTCACCGGCCGCCCTCCGGCATCGACGACGGTGAGCACCTCGCAGCTGTTCCCGAACACGCGGCGCAGCTCGGTGAAATAGCGCTTCGCAAAGGGCGGCGTCCCGTGTCGATGCACGTTGTCGGCGTAGAGCGCGAAAAAGCGGTCGACGCTGTCGTCGATTTCGCTGCGCAGTCCGTGCTTGATGCCCTTGCGGACCATCGCGCGCTGCTTGCGCGGGATCGCCTGCAGGTTGGCATCGACGGCGGGCTCCAGGTTCTTGCGGAACATCGCATAGAGATCCTGCCGCGGCCACTCCGGGCACTTGGCGGAACGGTTGCGCAGCTCGAGGTGTTCGACGCCGAGCGAGCGCGCAAGTTCGCTTGCTGCCTCGATCAGGCAGCGCTCGGCACCGGCGTCGTCCGCGGCCGGCCCACCGTAGACGCAGAATGGCAGCGAGACGAGGGCGTGGCCGAACAGGCGACTCTTGACCTCGGCCAGTGGCAGGATGCCGACGATCCTGCCGCGGCGCTCGGCGAGGCGATAGTGGCAGCGATGGCGGAAGACCTCTTCGATGATCTCGCGCCAGCCGATAAGATGAAAGAAGCTTGCCTCAGGACAGCGGTGGACGAACTCGTCCCAGCGCTGCGCATCCGCGGCGACGAACGACCGCACGGCGATGTCGTCCGGCGCGAGTTCGCTGCGATCGTCTGGATTCGCCTCAGCCTGCATCGCCGCCGTTGAGAAACACCCGGTCGACGCGATCCCATCGAAAATCCGCAAACAGGCGTCGAAGCCTGGGTTCCGTTTGCCTGAGATTGAGGTAGTGGCGGAACCGCGCCTTCGCCCGCGCGTTCGTGACGCGCGGTTGTTCGGGATCGAGCTCCCACGGATGAAAATAGAACATGGCCGGTTTGCGGTCGACCGCATTGATGCGGCGGATCGACCAACGCGACACCCTATAGGGCAGCAGCCGGAAGTAGCCTCCGCCACCTGCCGGCCAGTTGGCGTTGAACATGCGCACCGTCGCGACCGGAAGTTCGAGCAGGCCTGCTTTCATTTCGTGCGCGAAGCGCGGTGCATCGGGCATGCCGTAGTGGTCGTGGCGGATGGGATAAATGCTCGAGCTGTAACGGTAGCCCGCTTCGACGATGCATTCACAGGCCCAGTAGTTCTGCGGGCCGATGGAAAAGCTCGGTGCGCGGTAGCCTTGCACCTCATGACCGGCGATGTCTTCGAGCACCGCCTTGGCCAGGCGGATGTCGACCAGGAATTCCGAGCGCGTCTGCTCAGTCGCCCGGTGGTGCGCGAAGCCGTGGCTGGCCAGCTCATGGCCCTCGTCCGCGATGCGGCGGATCAGAGCAGGGTAGCGCTCGGCGATCCAGCCCAACGTGAAGAACGTCGCCTTCACGTCGGATTCGGCAAGCAGCGCGAGGATGCGCTCGATGTTCTGCTCGACACGGCAAGGCAATGTGTCCCAGTCCCGGCGAGGAATGCACTTGGCAAATGCCGAAACCTGGAAATAGTCTTCGACGTCGATGGTCAACGCGTTGACGATCGCGGGTGCGGGCTCAGGTGCGGGTGGGGTTGCCAAGGACGGTGGCAGGGACGCGAGGTCGTTCATGCGCTCACCACGGTCTGTTGTACGTCGCGCTGCGCCAGCCAGGACGACAGGTGCTCCGCGATGCGCTCCGCAGCATGGCCGTCCCATAGCTCGGGCACCTGCCCACGCTTGCCACCGGTCGCAAGGATGTCGTCCACGCAATCGAGAATGCGGCGCCGGTCGCGGCCGACCAACGTGTTGGTGCCCTGCTCCACCGTGATCGGGCGCTCGGTGTTGTCGCGCATCGTCAGGCACGGCACGGCCAGCGCCGTCGCCTCTTCCTGGATGCCGCCGGAATCGGTCAGTACCAGCCTGGCCTCGCCCAGCAGGCCTACCATCTCCAGATATCCCTGCGGCGGCAGCAGCGCGACGCGAGCGTCCTTCAGCAGCCCCGACAGCCCCAGACGTTCGATGTTGCCCTTGGTGCGCGGGTGGATCGGCCAGACCAGCGGCAACCGTGCTCCGACTTCGCGCAAGATGTCGAGCGCTTCGCGCAACGCCTCCGGCCGGTCGACATTGGACGGCCGGTGCAGCGTGACCACGCCGAACCCAGCAGGATCGGCAAGGACATCGACGTTGGCGCCCGCGCGCTTCAGCGTATCGATCGGCGATACCGCGCGCTTGCGATGCTGCAGCAGCGAATCGATCATGACGTTACCGACGAAGCGGATGCGCTCGGGCGAGATGCCCTCGCGGGCGAGGTTGTCGGCAGCGGCGCGTTCCGTGGTGTAGAGAACATCGGCGATCTGGTCGGTCAGCACACGGTTGATTTCCTCGGGCATGTCGCGGTCGAAACTGCGCAAACCCGCCTCCACGTGGACAACACCAATGCGCTTCTTGCTCGCAACCAGGCTGCACGCCAGCGTCGAATTGACGTCGCCGACGACGACGATGCAACTCGGCGCGAGCTCGTCGAGCACGGGTTCGAAGCGCCGCATGATTTCTGCGGTCTGCACCGCATGCGTGCCCGATCCGACTTCCAGGTTGATGTCGGGCGGCGGCAATTCGAGATCTGCGAACAGCTTCTCGTTCATCACGGTGTCGTAGTGTTGACCCGTATGCACGAGCATCGCGGTGGGCAAGTCGGTCCGTGCGGCGAACGCGCGGACCAGCGGCGCCATCTTCATGTAGTTGGGTCGCGCACCGACGACACAGAGCAGCGGCCCACGCGCCGGCATCATGTCGCCCATCATCGCCCCGCCGGAGTGCCCGGAGTGTTGACCTTGTCGGGATGGAGCGCCCTGTGCAGCAGGTCGACCGCCGCACTGACCGTCTTGTCGAGCCGGTCGATGCGTTCCTCGATCTTGCGAAAATGCTCCTGCCAGTTGCTGTCGTCCGCCGAGGCTCTGGCCGCATCCTTGTCGGCGTACACGGACTCGCTGGCGACAAGCACCGGACCTACCGTCGCGTCCGGCCCCAGTTCCTCGCGCATCTCGTGCGCGATCGCCTGCGCGTCCGACGTGTCCAGCACGTGCTTTTCAGCCAGGAATCCCGCGAGCAGCAGCCGGTTGCAGAGCGTGTTGATTCGCCTTGGGACCCCGCCCGTGAGCATGTGGATCTGTTCGAGGCAGCCTTGCTCGAAGCGCGGGTCTCCCGTCCAGCCGACGTGTTTAAGCCGGTGCTCGATGTACGCCTGCGTTTCGTCCTTGTCGAGCGGGCCGAGGTGGTACGAAGCGATGATGCGTTGCCGCAGTTGCTGCATGTGCGGTCCGTGCACCATCGTCCGCAGCTCGGGCTGGCCGATCAGGAAGCTCTGCAGCAGCGCCTTGTCCTCGAGCTGGAAGTTTGACAGCATGCGCAGCTCCTCGATTGCCTGCGGCGTGAGGTTCTGCGCTTCGTCGACGACGAGCAGCGCGCGCTTGTTCTCCAGCGCCAGCTTGCAGAAGAACGCTTCCAGCGAACCGAGGAGCACGGCCTTGCCGACGGTCCTGACGGGAAGGCCGTAGGCGATGCCGACCGCGCGCAGGATATCGTCGGCGTCGAGTCGTGTGCTTACCAGCTGCGCGGCGGCGACCTTGGTGCTGTCGAGCTGCTCCAGCAGGCTGCGCACGATCGTCGTCTTGCCGGCGCCGATCTCGCCGGTAATGACGATGAAGCCTTCGCTCTGATACAGGCCGTATTGCAGATACGCGAACGCTCGGGTGTGGCCACGGCTACCGAAAAAGAACGCCGGATCGGGGTTGAGCTGGAACGGTTTGCCGGTCAGCTTGTAGAAGGTTTCGTACATGGGCGGTCAGTGGAAGGTGTGATTGAAGCCCGCGAAGATGGCGGCCTCGTTGTAACCGCTGCCGAAATCGACGTGCTGCACCTGGTAGCGGACGCCCCCGCTGATCGACGTGTTCGGCCCTAGCGGCATCGACAAGCCGACGGTCGCAAAACCCTGCCGGGTGGTCGCGCTGAAGCCCACTGCTGATTCCGGCAAGTTGCTTTCGGTACGCGAAACCGAGACTTGCGTCACCAGCGACAACGATGATGTCAGGGTATGCTGCCAGCTGATGTTCGCGCCGATCTGCGTATTGTTGTTCAATGCGGCCGCAATCCCCGGCACATCGTTGCCCGCAGCAGTGATGGGTTGCTGCTTCAGGTAATAGGCACTTAGGAAGATAGTGTTGCGCGCTCCCAGCAATCCAACAGTCGCGTTGGCTTGCTCCTGCAGCGTGATCTGCTGGGTATAGAGATTGACCGGGCTCGAAAGCGTCGTTGGCAAGCCTCGATTGTTGATGAGCTGATCGACGGCCGCCTGGCGTTGCGCCGGATCGGGCAGGGTCGACAGGAAGAGTTGATTGAGATAGGACGGGATGTCAACGCCCGTCGGCAGCGTTCCGACCTGTTGCGGATAGCTCGTGATGTTGCGCGACGCATTGACCGTCCATACCGATAGCGGTGTGCGGTGGTTGAAGTTGAACAGATACGAACCCCCGAAGAAGCGGTGCTCCCAGAAGGCCTCGATCGATGTCCGATCGGTAGGGTGCCATGTCGCCCCGAGGCCATAGATCGGTCCGTTCGAATGCGAAAGCGTATAGTCCTCGTCCTCATAGCCCGCACTCACCGAGAGCTTGAGCTGCGGATCCGGCGAATGATCGAGGCGCAACCTGCCAAGTTGCGTGACGAGCGCCGGCTGCGAACTGAATGTCACCGACGAACGATTGTATTCGAGCGACCAGCCGAGCAGGGCCGTTTGGCGTCCGACGTGGGCGAGCGTCTGATTGGTGTAGGAATTATCGGTCGAAAGCGGTGCGCCACTCAGCGTGGACCAGATGCTGTCGTTGCGCAGCAGGTATTCGACATCGCCGGGCACGCCCCCCCTGATGTATGGGCTGACGCGATACAGTGCGCTCTGGTAGCGGTTATTCGTCGCGTTGGCAAGACCTTGCGGCTGCGCGCCGAAAGGTGTGAAGTACTGCGGCGACGCGTACACCGCGCCCTCGATGAAAAAGAATTTCTCGACCGCCTCGACGCTGCCGGTCAGATTGGCCTGAACGAAGACCTGATTGTTCTCGGCGCCGGTGTTGACATACAGAAGTATCGGCGCCGAAACGGACCCGGTCAGACTCACGCGCCCTCCCGTTTCGTTGACCGTGAAGCCCGGCGATATCTGCGTGACCAAGTCGCCGCGAGCACTTCCCGACGGCGCAAGGTTCACGTTGTTGGTCAACGTTTCCTGGATGCCGAACGTCGGCACGATGCGAAAGCTGTCGGCATGGACGGCGCCGCATGAGATCGCCCCCAGCGCGGATAGGACTACCGCCGCCGCCCGCGGTCGCGGTGGCATCGCTAGCGGCCGCGCGCAAGATGGATCAGGTCTGGACGTCGTCCGCGTAGTAGCCATAGTAGCTGCCGACTTCGGTCCGGCTCGCCTTGTTGAGCATCATCAGGACGACCTCGCAGCTCTCGATGGTCGCGAGCGCCTGATTGACCGCGTGCTGCGACGTGGCGTCGGCGGCAACCACCATGATTATCTGTCCCATATGCGTCGCTAGCACGCGCGCCTCGGTCGTCGCGAGTAGGGGCGGCGAGTCGAAAATGATGATGCGGTCCGAATACCGCGACGCGAGTTCGCGCAGCAAGCCCGCCATCTGCTCGCTTGCAAGAAGTTCGGTGGAGCGGCGCTGGCGCGACCCCGCGGGCAGCACGGTGAGTTTCTCGACATTGGTCCGGATGAGCGCGTCGGCGACGTCGACGTCGTCGCGCGTCAGCAGATCGAGCAGCCCGGGCTCATTCGGGATGCCCAGGAGGCCCGGCAACGACGGGTGCGCAACGTCGCCGTCGACGAGCAGCACCGTGTGGTCGAGTTCCATGGTCACGCTCATCGCCAGGTTCAGCGCGGTGAAGGTCTTTCCCTCTCCGGGTAGCGCGCTGGTCACCATGACGAGATTCTGATTCCGTCCCTTGGCGCCGGCCTTGCCGAGCGCGTTGCGGATGATCGGGCGCTTGACCACACGGAATTCGTCCGCGGTCTGCGACGTTGGCATATCCGGCGTCACATAACCGCGTGCCCTGAGCTGGGCAAGATCGATTTCGACGCTGCGGTGCGGGGCGCGCAGCATTGCGCCCTGAGACGTCGTCGATTGCGCGGCAACTGCAGCGCGCTTCCGCGTCGAAGCAGGCGATGCATTAGCTTCTTCGGGCTGTGCGTTGGACTCGGCGGAATGCGCCTGCGCTTCCAGCGCGCGAACGACAGCTTCCGGTGTCGGCACGCGATCCGCCTCGCCCGTCTCGGCGGCCTCGCCGGGAGCAGCCTCGTGCAGGGTCGCTCCCGCGCGCCGCAGCTCTTCGAGGCGCTTCGCCGCCTGCTCGATCAGGCTCATCGATCAACCCTCATATGGCGCGCCCGATGAACTGCGTCAGCGCGAAGACGGCAGTGAAAGAGACCAGCAAGCTACCGACGGCGCCGGCAAACAGATAGGCATTGCGACGACGAGCCCGCACCAGCGCTTCGCTCGGCAGCATCGAGATCATGCCGAGGATCGGCCGCTTGGAAAGCTCGCGCAACGCGCGCGCATCGTGGAAGATGGGCATGACCTGGCTGGCCACGAAACTTGCGACCACGCCCGCCAATATCGACGCAAGCAAACGCGTACCCGAGCAGCGCGATGCGATTCGGCGCGACCGGCTCCGGCGAGACGCGCGGCGGGTCGATCACCCGAAACTGCGCGCCACCCGAGTCCTGTACGTCCATGCCCATGCCGGCGGCCTCGCGCCGCCCCAGCAGACTCTCGTAGGTCTTCTTCTGGATGTCGTAGTCGCGGTTGAGTTGCGCATATTCCTGCTCGATCTGCGGCACCAGCTGCGCCTGCGCCTTGAGCTGGGCATACTGACCCCGGTAACCGGCCAGCTTGGAGCGAGCCGACGCCACGGTCGCCTCGGCATCCGCCAGTGAAACCCGAAGCTGTTGGAAGACTGGATTGCGCTCGGTGCCCGCGGCGCTTGGCTTACCGGTGGTCGCTTTGTGCCTGCGCCTCCAGTTCTACCTTGCGCTGCAGCTCCAGCTGCTCGATCAGTTTTTTGGTGGCCAGCACATCCGGATGCTCTTCGGTGTACTTCAGCAATAGTGCGTCCATATTCTTCTTGAGCGCGGAAATGCGACCATCGATTTCCAAAGCCGATTCGTTGCCCTGCGCAGGCGTCGACGGATCGGGAAGAAACGTCGCCGTCTCGCCTTGAAGTTCCTTACGGTACGCGTCGCGTGACTGCTCGGCAGCTTCCAGTTCGAGCTTGGCGGACTCGATGTCCCCGCTCAGTTTCGCCAACCGGCCGAAATAGTCCTGTCCATCGCGCTCCGCAACCCCCAGATACTTGAGTTTGAATTCCTTGAGGCGATTCTCGGACGCCTGCAGCGTGTCGACGTAGCGCTTGATCTGTTCGTCGATAAACTTGACCGCCGTGCGCGAGTCCTGACGCTTGTCGCCCAGGCTCGACTCGACAAAAATCGCAAGCAACGACTGTACGACTTTCGTTGCGCGTTCGGGACTGGTATCGCGGTAGCTGATGACATACAGGTTCGTCGTTGAACCACCGGACATGCGGATCGTATTCATGACCTGATCGATCAAACCGTCACGCGCAACATCGTTCCTGGCCCCGAGATCGAGGTCGGCCATGCGCACCAGCTTCTCGACATTGGGACGGCTGATCAGCGTCCGGCTGATCAGCGACACCTGCTGGTCGATGTTCGGCTGGATCGCGAGTCCCGCGAGCAGCGGCTTGAGCAGCGATTCCGTGTCGACGTAGACGCGCGCGCTCGCCTCGTATTTTTCGGGAATGCGATACACGATCGTGACCGCAATGATTCCGGCAAGCCACGCCGCCGCGAGCCCGATCCACCGCCGGTGCCACATGCCGCGCAAGTAGACTAGCGCAGTCTGAAACAGCTCATCCATTTGTCATTCAGCCTGTCGGAAGATGATGAGGGAAACGCAAACGCCGTCCTAGAACCAGCTCTGCGGAATGATCAGGATGTCGCCCGGTCGCATGTCGACGTTGGCCGTGATGTCGCCGCGCCTGAACAGATCGCGCAACCGTACGCTGTAGAGCTTGCCGCTCTCGGACGGGCGGAAAATGCGCGCACCGTTGCCGTCGGCGAAATCCGTGAGGCCGCCGACGGCGATCATCACGTCGAGCAAGGTCATCTGCGAGCTGTAGGACAGGATCTGCGGCTTGGCCGCTTCGCCGATCACGCGCACCTGTTCGCTCGGAGGTCCGGCGAAGCTGGTAACGATCACCGTCACCACCGGGTCGCGGACATACTTCGCGAGTGCCTTCTCCATGTCGCGGCCGAGTTCAGTGGGCGTCTTGCCGAGCGCAGGAAGGTCGTCGATCAGCGGCGTCGTGATCTTGCCGTCGGGCCGGACCGGGACCGCCATCGAGAGTTCGGGGTTGCGCCAGACGATGACGTTGACAACGTCATGAGTGCCGATGTGGTAGTTGAAATCGGTGACCGTCGACTGGACCGGTGCAGCCGGATATTGCGTTGCACACCCGGCAACCAGCAATGCCAGCATCGCGCCGGCAAAGTACGCCGTACGACGGAGCATCGTCGAATCCGAAGTTTCGCAGCGTTCCAAGATCGGCTTCATGTTCTCTCCTATTCGTCAGCGAACCAATAAATTGTAGCACCCCGCTGCCGGCGAGAAAGCCCCGCTTGGCAGTTTGCGGACATTTCATGCAATTTTCATTTACCGTGCTCGGCACGGTGAAAGCCGGCGGAAACGGGTATCCGGCTTGGCACGGCAGAACAACAATCATACCGAACGAAGGCGATCGCCGCGACTAGATACTTGGTCGTTAACAGCGTGTGGCAGACAGTCTGCTCGAATATGCGCCAATGTTACAATTGGGGAAATTGGCGCGTCGACCGCAGCCCTTGCACCGATCGCATTGATACTGGGCGCATCGCAGCATGCAGCGTCGACGAGCACAGTCGACTGCGGGTACTCGGCACTACCGAGCTTTAAAGATTCGGGGCATCAAAACAACTCGGCCGCTGTGATTTCCACAGCGGCCGAGGATCTCGTCTCCCTGCTCCCCTGTCCCCCTCCATCGAGGAAGAGTCGGGGTTGGGACTGCGCAACAGCTTAGCTGCGCCGGCGGCGGCTCATCCCGATGCCGGCAAGGCCAAGACCCAACAGCGCCAGCGTCATCGGCTCAGGCGTCGTGCGGGGCGGCTCGAAGTTCTTGATGATCGTGAACGTCTTCGTTGTGCCGACCGCGAGTGCGCCAAGCGCCCACGTCACGTCGACCGCGATGTCGCCCGTGACCGGGACCACTCAAGGTTGTTGTACGTGCCGGCCGTCATGGCGGCGAGGACCGCAGCGGGCGTGCCGAGGTTCCAGCCGTCAACCGTGCCCGAACCGCGTCATCGTGCCGTTCGACACGATCGGGCTGCAGGTTCCGCTGGTGCCGCCGATTGTCGTCACCGTCGTGCCGTCAAAACTCGTCGTGGCGCAGCCTACGTCAGTACCCAGGCTGCCGTTCGGGTGAAAGTTGTAGTAGTCGGAAAAGAACAGCTGCGCGATGTCCGCGTCGTGATTGATGAAGGTGAACTGCTTCGGCGATGCCGCTGGCACAGCACCGTGGTGACGATATCGACTTCCAGGACGCCACCGAGTTGAATCTTCGAGCTTCGCCGTATTGCCCGTCACGACGATGTCGTTCAAGACCGTCCACAGGCTGCCGATGAAGTGCGAATTCAGGTTGCCGCCGTCGATCCAGGGCGAAAGCAGGTTCTGCGTGTTCGTCCCCGTATTGCCCGAATGCTTGACGCCAGCCTTGTCGATCCAGTACAGGTCGGGCGCGTTGTCGCCGGACAGCACGTCCAGGTGCTGGTCGTAGGTTGCCGGCTTGCTGGTGGCAAACCAGGTGTCCGACCAGCCGTACGCGCTCTGGCAATAGATTTGCGTGGCGCCGATAATGGGCGCCACATGTGATTCCGGTGCCCGCCGTACTGGACGCGGCGGTCACGCAGGGCTGC
Organism: uncultured beta proteobacterium; assembly: GCA_963726915.1. Taxonomy (GTDB): domain Bacteria; phylum Pseudomonadota; class Gammaproteobacteria; order Burkholderiales; family Casimicrobiaceae; genus PALSA-1003. Next base: position 757,867 of record CAVSEA010000009.1, on the reverse strand, counting down.
TGCGTCGCCGCCAAGGCGGAACCTGCAAATGTCGCCATCGCAGCCGCCAGACCCCCTCCAACGATTGCTGCCAACAGTTTTTGTCTTGCCATGATCAGTATCTCCTGTGTTCGAACAGTCGGGCTTGAATGCCACCCCCATGTTGCTGGCTGCATCAACGCACGAACCATGCCGAGTACGAAGATATCTCTATAACATTTTGTTTTTATGTAATTAATAAAAAATGTCAACGAGTTCAAACGGCTCGGCGACAAGACGACTTGTAAAATTCGTCGACACTTGCGCGTGGCCCAAAGACTAAGTTGAACTGGACAAAAGCTGAGCCAGTCGTGCCCGATACCGACCGAATTGCGGCCTGTGCCCGTGCAAACACCCGATCCAAACGCCTCGGTGCTGTCGAGAAACTTTACATGTCTTGTACAGAACACAGGGTGTCGGACAGGATATCAAGGTAATACGTTGAATTATATGATCTTTAATTGTACTGCAAGACGGGCACGCCGCTTGCTTAGGATCGCCCTAGAAGGCCTGGCCGGTGCAGCAATATGACAAACGGGTCAGGCGAATTGGAAAAGAATGCCCTCGTGGCACAACGTTCGGGAGCAACAGTGCAAAGCAAATCGACATTTCGCAGACTCGCCTCGGCCGCAGCCGCCTCGGCAGCGTTCGGGCTCGCTACGACAGCGATGGCCGGGCCGACGCTGACGCCAACGGGATACGCCGTTGGTTCCGAGGGCTTCCACATCGTCGTCGGCACGCCTGCGCTCAACGAGGACGTCAACGCCGGAGGCTTCGTCGGCACTCAGGTCGGGCTCATTCCTGGTCCTGCACTGATCGATTTCTGGTGCTTCGAGCTCGATCAATTTTTCAGTTTCGGCAATACCTACGACTACTCCGCATTGCCCGTGACGGTCCCGGCAGGCGCCAGCTTGGCCTTACAGCAACTGTTCACGGAAGTGGGTGGATCGCCTGGCGGAACCGCAAATACAGCAACGTCGGCTGCGGTTCAGCTCGCCGTATGGGAAATCAGATACGACACGAGTGGATCCTACGATATCTATACCGGCAATTTCGCGGTCACCGGCGGCTCTGCAACAACGATCGCGCAGGCACAGACGCTGCTGACCGGACTTTCGTCGGTCATCAATCCGACCTACGACGTCACGTTGCTGCACAGTGAGACCGCGCAGGATTTCGTTACGCCGACGCCGAGGCCGCCACGCGTAACACCCGAACCGTCGTCGCTGCCGCTGCTGGGTGCCGCGCTGGCGATCATGACCTTCGCGTTGCGCCGCCGGAGCGGCAACAGGAGCTAGCCGGGATCAAGATCGACGCGGCCGCACAAAGCGTCCGCACTACAGGTTGAACGTGGAAGGCTGCGGGTTGGTTTCGCAGCCTTCTTTTTTTGCATCGTTTGCTGCCAAGCACGAGGGCACCTGCTAAAGCCGCGCCCGTATCGCCTCGAGTAGCGCCTCTGCGCCGCGCTCGACCAGTTCGATCACCTGCTCGAATTCGCGCAGGCTGCCGTAATACGGGTCCGGGACGTCGTGTGCGCCGCGTTCGCGTCCCAGCGCAAGGAGCAACCCGAGATGCCCGCGATAGCCTGCGGGCTTCAGTGTTCGCAGTGTGTCCAGGTTATGGCGATCCATGGCCAGGATCCAGTCGAAGCGCGAAAAATCGTCGACGCCGACCTGGCGCGCGTGATGCTGCGACAACTCGTACCCGTAGCGCCGCGCGACAGCGACGGCGCGCGCATCCGGCGGCTGCCCGACCTGGGAGTCATGCGTCCCCGCCGAATCGACCGCGATGCGATCGCGCAGGCCCGCGTTGGCGGCATACCTACTGAACACCCCTTCGGCCAGCGGCGACCGGCAAATGTTGCCCATGCAAACGAACAGCACCGAGGTTCGCGACAACTTGCCGGTTGTGGATTCCTCGCGCCCCGCCGCTGCACCGATCTGACTCATCTACTGCATGAACCAGCCGTGGCTGACGACAAGCGACTGACCGGTCAGCGCGTTGGACGGGAACGACGCGAACAGCAAGGCGACTTCGGCAACGTCTTCGACGGTCGTGAACTCGCCGTCGACCGTTTCCTTGAGCATGACCTTCTTCACCACGTCCGCCTCCGACATGCCGAGTTCCTTTGCCTGCTCGGGGATCTGCTTCTCGACCAGCGGCGTGCGCACGAAACCGGGACAGATCACGTTGGCGCGCACGCCATGCGCGGCGCCCTCCTTCGCCACGACCTTCGCCAGCCCGATCAAGCCATGCTTCGCCGTCACGTACGGCGCCTTGAGCATCGACGCTTCCTTGGAATGCACCGAGCCCATGTAGATCACGCTGCCGCCGCGGCCCGACTTGTACATGTGCGGCAGGCACGCGCGCGTGGTCAGGAACGCGCCGTCGACGTGGATTGCGAGCATCTTCTTCCAGTCGGCGTAAGTGAATTCCTCGAGCGGATGCACGATCTGGATGCCGGCGTTGCTGACCAGGATGTCGACGCCGCCAAAGGCCGACACGACCGCCTCGACGCCGTCGTTCACCGCCCTTTCGTCGGTGACATCCATCATCACGCCGATCGCCTTGCCGCCGCTCGCGTTGATCTCGGTGGCGGCGGCGTCGGCCGCTGCCTTGTTCATGTCGGCGATGGCGATCCTGGCGCCTTCACGCGCGAAAATGATGGCGATTTCCTTGCCGATCCCGCTGGCTGCGCCGGTGATGATCGCGGACTTGTCCTTGAGCTTCATCTGTTTCTCCTGTCAGGCAAGATAGTCGTGAATGACGGTGCCGAGTCCGAGCGTGAGGTCGGTCTGGATGTGCACGCCGGAGATCACTTCGAGCACGGGCAGCTGCGCGACGGGCGCGAGTGCGTGTTGAAACAATTCGATCGCCGCCGGGCCCTCCCACGCACCCTTGACCGTGATGTCCTCGCAGAAGTAGCGCACGAGTTCGCAGATGCGCGGCTTGCCGTCGACGTGCGGGATGATCTTGATCAGATAATTCGGGGCCGATAGCGAAGCGAGGATCTTGTCGTTGGCCAGCGCACGATGCTTGTAGCCCATCGTCGCGACGGCAATCGGCACGGGGCCGTAGCGCAGCACACCGAGCAGCGTGTCCTTTTCGACGCTCAATTTCGGCGACGCGAGTTTCTTGGGAAAGCCCCAGAGTTCGCGACCGCCGGCGATCGGCGACTCGTCGTCGAGGAACATGGCGTGGACATATCCCCCCGCCTTGCCCTGGAAGCTGACCGGGATGACCTGGCCCGATTCGGTGTAGTCGCCGAATCCGGTCGAATCGGGCATGCGGATGAACTCGAATTTGACCAGCGGCTGCGTGAATTCCAGCGGCGCGGGGATCACCGCGCGCAGCGCGTCGGGGTCGGTGCGGTAGGTGACGATGAAGAATTCGCGGTTGACGAACCGGTACGGGCCTGGCGGGAACGCCGGGCTGGTCAGCGGCATGGCGTAGGCACGCGCTTTGACTTCGTCTTCGGTCAAGATTCAGGCTCCGGTTGGTCCTGTCATTCAGACGGCAAGGTCGAAGGCGCGAACGCCGTCGTAGATCTCCATCGCGTCCGCCCAATCGGGGTGGGCGCAGGTGCGCCGTACGTCTTCGAGTCCCGCCTCCCAGTGCTGGCGAATCGTCGCGCGCGAAAATTCGTAGTCCTTGGCGCTCGACGCGGAATCCAGACGGCGATTGATCAGGTGCATGATCGTGATGCGGCGCTTGCATTCCGCGATGGACGCAAGGGCCTTGTAGTCGGCATCGACGCGGAGCTTCGGCGGCAGCTTTTCCAACAGGCGGCCCAGCGCGACGCGCATGCCTTCGAGTTCCTTGACGCGATTGGTATTGAAGCGCGTCTTGCTGGAATACTGGATGTCCTTGGCCCGCTCCATGACCTGGTCCAGGTTGAGAGGCAGCTCGCCGCTTGCGCTGAACAGGTCCACCTGCACGATCATGGCGCTGATCTGCGGCGAATCGTCGAGCACGTACCAAAGCGGCGAATTGGACACCATGCCGCCGTCCCAGTAGTGGTCGCCGTCGATGGTCACCGCGGGAAAGCCCGGGGGCAGCGCGCCACTGGCCATGATGTGTTCCGGCGTGATGGCGTCGTCGCGATTGTCGAAATACTTCGAGTTGCCGGAATGCACGTTGGCGGCGCCGACCGAGAGCCGCACTTCCTTGCGGTTGATGAGCTTGAAGTCGATGAGGCGAAGCAGCGTGTCGCGCAGCGGCGCCGTGTCGTAGACGCTGAGCGCGCCAGCACTCCCTTCGGGCTGCAGGTACGGCGGCGGTACGCGCGGGACGAAAAAGCCCGGCACGCCGAAGGCCATCGTCGTCGTCGCGCTGGCGCGATTGAACGCGACGCGCATCGGGTCGAGGTACGACGGAGCGATCAGCGGGAGGTGCGACGAAACCTGATCCCAGAACTCGCGCAGGCGCTCGATGCGTCGTCCGGGCGGGTTGCCCGCGATCAGCGCGGCGTTGACCGCGCCGATCGACACGCCGGTCACCCAGTCCGGCGCGAAGCCCTTTTCGACCATGCCCTCGTACACGCCTGCCTGATAGGCGCCGAGCGCGCCGCCACCTTGCAGCACCAGGATGCTGTGGTCGTGCTTGGGAATGCCCGGTGCCGGTTGCACCGGCTTGCGCCGTGTCGCCATCGTCCATTCCGCGGTGATTGGTGCGCTGCAATATTAGCACGGCACCGCCAGTGGGGCTTTCAGGAAGGCAGCGCCACCCCGAACAGCTTTTCCTTCAACCGGTACAGGTGATCGCGCAGTTCAGCCGCCTTCTCGAACTCGAGATTCTTCGCGGCATCCATCATCTCGCGCTCGATGCGCTTGAGTTCGCGCTCCAGATCCTTCTCGGGCATCGCCTCGTACTTGGAATGCGCTTGCGCGGCCTTGAGCTGCTTGCGCTCCTCGTCGACGTCGTAGACACCGTCGATGATGTCTTTGATGCGCTTGGTGACGCCGATCGGCGTGATTCCCATGCGTTCGTTGTGCGCGATCTGCTTGCCGCGGCGCCGTTCGGTCTCGCTGATCGCCCCCTTCATCGACTCGGTCATCTTGTCCGCGTAAAGGATCGCGGTGCCGTTGATGTGGCGCGCGGCGCGACCGATGGTCTGGATCAGCGAGCGCTCGGCGCGCAAGAAGCCCTCCTTGTCCGCGTCGAGCACAGCGACCAGCGACACCTCCGGAATGTCGAGGCCTTCGCGCAGCAGGTTGATCCCGACGACCACGTCGAACTCGCCCAGGCGCAAGTCGCGGATGATCTCGACCCGTTCGACCGTATCGATGTCCGAATGCAGATACCGCACCTTGACGCCGTGCTCGTTCAGGTAATCGGTCAAGTCCTCGGCCATGCGCTTGGTCAACACCGTCACCAGCACCCGTTCGCCACGCGCCACGCGCAGCCCGATCTCGGAGAGCAGGTCGTCGACTTGCGTCTGCGCGGGGCGCACTTCAAGGATCGGGTCGACCAGCCCGGTCGGACGCACGACCTGCTCGACCACCTGCCCTGCGTGCTGCTTCTCGTAGTCCGCCGGTGTCGCCGACACGAAGATCGTCTGCGGCAGCAGTTTCTCGAACTCGTCGAAGCGCAACGGCCGGTTGTCGAGTGCCGACGGGAGCCGGAAACCGTAATTGACCAGGTTCTCCTTGCGCGCGCGGTCGCCCTTGTACATGCCGCCGACCTGCGGGATCGTCACATGCGATTCGTCGATGAACACCATCGCGTTCGACGGGAGGTAGTCGACCAGCGTCGGCGGCGGCTCGCCCGGCGCCCGGCCGGACAGGTGACGCGAATAGTTCTCGATGCCTTTGCAGAAGCCGATCTCGATCATCATCTCGAGGTCGAAGCGCGTGCGCTGCTCGATGCGCTGCGCTTCGATCAGTTTCATCTGCGATGCGAAGAACTCCTTCTGCAGTGCGAGTTCGAGCTTGATCTTCTCGACCGCGTCGAGCACTTTCTGGCGCCCAGTGACGTAATGGCTCGACGGGAACACCGTGAATCGCGGCAGCTTCTGCCGGATGTGCCCGGTCAACGGGTCGAACAGCTGCAGCGATTCGACCTCGTCGTCGAACAGCGAAAGCCGCACCGCATTGTCGGCGTGTTCCGCCGGAAAGATGTCCAGCACGTCGCCGTGCACCCGAAACGTACCGCGCCGGAAATCCGTGTCGTTGCGCTGGTATTGCATTTCGGTAAGTCGCTTGATCGCATCGCGCTGCGACAGGCTGTCGCCCTGGCGCAGATGCAGGATCATGCTGTGATACTCGGACGGGTCGCCGATGCCGTAGATGGCGGACACGGTCGCGACCACGACGCAGTCCGGCCGCTGCAGGATCGACTTGGTCGCCGACAGCCGCATCTGCTCGATGTGTTCGTTGATCGAGGAATCCTTCTCGATGTACAGGTCGCGCGAAGGCACGTAAGCCTCGGGCTGGTAGTAGTCGTAGTAGGAAACGAAGTATTCGACCGAGTTGTTCGGGAAGAACTCGCGGAATTCGGAATACAGCTGCGCCGCGAGCGTCTTGTTCGGCGCCAGCACCAGCGCCGGGCGCCCGGTGCGCGCGATGACGTTGGCCATCGTGTAGGTCTTGCCCGAGCCCGTCACCCCGAGCAGCGTCTGATACGCCAGTCCGTCGCCGATGCCCTCGAGCAGTTTTTCGATCGCTTCGGGCTGATCGCCCGCCGGCTGGAACGGTTGATGCAGTTCGTAAGTGCTGTTGGGGAAATTGGCGATCATGAATGCGTCCCGGGCAATCGAACATTGTAGCGGATGCGCATCGTGCCGCGCGAGACGGTCCTCGGCGCGAATTCGGAGCCGCGGCGGCCATGTTAAAATGTTCGCTCAATCGTCCACGGCCACGCCATGAATGCTTCCGTTCCCCCGTCGCTGCTCGCCGCCGTCGAAATGGCCCCGAAGGACCCGATCCTGGGTGTTACCGAAGCCTTCGTCGCCGACACCAATCCGCGCAAGATCAACCTCGGCGTAGGCATCTACTACGGCGACGACGGCAAGGTTCCGTTGCTCGAATGCGTGCGCGATGCGCAGCGAGCGTTGCTGGCCAAGGGCGCGCCGTTGCCGTACCTGCCCATCGACGGCATCGCGGCCTACGACAAGGCGGTGCAGCAACTCGTCTTCGGCGCCAACAGCGCCGTCGTGCAGGAGGGCCGGGCGGTGACCGTGCAATCGCTCGGCGGGACCGGATCGCTGCGGGCGGGCGCCGATTTCCTGCGCCGGTTCCTTCCCAACGCGCAGGTCTGGATCAGCGACCCGTCCTGGGAAAACCATCGTGCGCTGTTCGAGGGCGCGGGCTTCAAGGTCAACGTCTATCCCTATTACGACGAGCGCACGCACGGCATCGATTTCGCCAGCATGACCGCAGCGCTCGAGTCCGCACCCGAAGGCTCCGTCATCGTCCTCCACGCGTGCTGCCACAACCCGACCGGCGCCGATCTGAGCCAGGAGCAATGGTCGCGCGTCATCGAGATCGTCCGTGCGCGCGGACAGGTTCCATTCCTGGACCTTGCCTATCAGGGCTTTGCCGACGGGATCGCCGCCGACGGCGCGATCGTCGGGCGGTTCGCCTCGACACCGGGACCGCTGTTCGTCGCGAACTCCTTTTCCAAATCGTTCTCGCTCTACGGCGAGCGCATCGGTGCGCTGTCCGTCGTCGCGTCGAGCCGCGATGAAGCGGCACGCCTGCTGTCGCAGATCAAGCGTGTCGTGCGCGCCAACTATTCGAGCCCGCCGACCTCAGGTGCGCAGATCGTGTCGACGGTACTGACTTCGCCTGAACTGCGCGCGACATGGGAACGCGAACTCGAAGGCATGCGCGTACGCATATTAGCGAACCGGCGCGCGCTGGTGGAGGCGCTCGAGCAGCGAATTCCAGACCGGGATTTCAGTTTCGTCCTCAAGCAGCGCGGCATGTTCTCGTATTCCGGGCTGACCGCGGAACAGATCGCGCGGTTGCGGAGCGAATATTCGGTGTACGCGATCAGCACCGGCAGGATCTGCGTCGCCGCGTTGAACTCCCGCAACATTGGCTACGTCGCGGACGCGATCGCTGCTGTGCTCAAATGATGGCGTCGTCCCGGTTTTGACAGACAAGGCACTTAAGCTATAATTATTGGTTATTCCACGCGGGAATAGCTCAGTTGGTAGAGCGCAACCTTGCCAAGGTTGAGGTCGGGAGTTCGAGACTCCTTTCCCGCTCCAGTTTTTCCCCAGGGAGAGCGCCCGCTCTCCCTTTGTGTTTGCGCTTGGCGTCACCGCGCAGGTGACGTGAATGCCCGACCACCCGGCGGGGTGGCAGAGTGGTCATGCAGCGGCCTGCAAAGCCGTCTACGCCGGTTCGATTCCGACCCCCGCCTCCAGCGCCCACCCACAACGACTGCGACAACCAAGAAAAACCCCGCCACGCGGGCGGGGTTCTTGTCCCTGCGGATTCGGTCGTCTAGCTGGACTTGCGGCTGCGGAAGAACCCCAGGCCCGCCAAACCGGCACCGAGGAGAAGCAGCGTGCCTGGCTCGGGCGTCGTAAGAACCCGGTTGCTGACCAGGTAAGTGTTCGCCGAACTCTGGAGAAACCCGCCCGTCGAGGCATTGAACGTTTCGAGCACGTTCAAAGCCTTGGGATTGTTCGGCTGGTTGGAGAAAAGTTTCGGACCGTCCGGAGTACCGTTGACCGAAACCAGGTCTATGAGGCTCCCGACGTTCGGAGTGATATGCTTTGTCGTACCGTAAGTCGCTGCGCCCGTGAAGAGTTGCCCGCTGGTATCCAGCCGCACGTTGTTAAACCACTCTGTGGAGCCCGCCAGGATGTTTGCGTTGTACTCCAGAGTCGGGCTCTCGTTGGTCAATCCCCCACCAGTCAGGCCCGAGAAATCGAAGCTCACGCCGTAGGCGTCGACGCCACCCACCTCAAGTTCCGCGATCGAGACCTTCACGAGAAGCTGCTCGGCAAGGGTCAGGGAACTGCTGGCGAAGGCCCACCTGCTGTCGGCATCACCATCGACTACCCCCGCCGCCCCCAGGAGTGCCCAATTCCTGACCGTATCCGTGTAAAACACCGCGGCGCCGCTGGGCACCGCCATCAGCAACGCGCTCGTCGCTAGAATTACTGCAAGGATTTTGCTCTTCATGATTCCATCCCCTTAATGGGTGTGTTCAAAGCTTCTGGGCTGGTGAATCAGGCCCTGCTGCGCAAACATAAGCAATATGTACGCCACATTAGATACACCCTCAGAAATACAATTACCTACGGAACCGAGGGCGCTGTCACCCCGGCTCGGCGGCCGGCGAATGTAAAGAAAATCGACACTGTGGATGACAAGCTGTATAGCGGAAATCCCGGTACGAGAGCCCGAGCAAGTCCCACAGCTCTCGCAGCGAACTTGGCAATTCCCAAGGCCGGGCCGGCAGTCTCATGGTCTGGTGTGCCATATCAAGCCTTTAGCGCCGCGCCTTAGGCTGGACATAAATCGGGTTTTGGCGGCACCGAAGGGTGTTGGCGGCCCAACGAATGTGTCGACGGATTTTACAGTTCGTCAATTCAACCTACTCCAAAGTCTAGGAAAGTAAAAAATACTTTTTGTATTTCAACGTCTTAATACAAATCCGGTCAGCTGGTGCATTTCTTGCTGCATAGCAAGCAAACCGGTGTGATGGCGTTGGATAGCTTGTGTCCAGCGGCGCCGACCTGAAAGCTCCTGCAAACAACCGACGGACCTCCAACCATGTCATCCAGAACACTTCGAAAAACTTGCAGCACACTGGCGGCGGCAGCGGCGATGGCCCTCTCTGGCGCGGCCAGCGCGAGCTTCTACGATTCGAGCTTCGACCCGCCCTACTTCCTCGGCGGAGCCGTGTTCGAAATCGACGACAGTTGCCTGGCTTCCAACGGCGAACAAAGTGCGAATTCCGGCGGTTGCTCACCCGTCAGCATGCAAGCGTCGCCTTCGCCCTTCGTGAACCTCGACGACAGCTTAGGGCACACGGCCACCCTCAATTTCGCCGGATTCACGACCGATTTTGACGACATGGAAACGGTCGCGGTCATCGGCAACAAATTTGCCGGCATCCGCACGGATACAATCGGCGGCTTTCTGGCGGCAGGTGCGCAAGCGTCTTTCTTCCCAGGTTATTTCTTCCTGAAGTTCGACTATATCGCGACGTTCTCGGGCGACGACCTCGGCATCGAATCGCTGCACCTGTCCAGCACCGACGGCACACTCGTGTCGGTCAAGAATTTCGTGCAACTCATCAACTGCCCAATCGACAATCCGCTTGCCGAGCGGTGCACGATCGTGGATACGTCGAGAACATCGACCTTCGAGCGGATACCGGAACCCGGTACCCTGGCGCTGATCCTTGGCGGACTCGGCGCCGGCTGGTGGACTCGCCGGCGCAAGAGCGTCGCCTGAGCGCACTTATTCGCAGCAACGAAAAGCCCCCGCCGCCGGGGGCTTTGCTTTTGTGCTGACGACTGCAGGCGTCAGGCAGACACGGCGGAAGCGCTTCGTACGGTTGACTCGGTTGCCGCCTCCAGCGCGTACTCGCTGGCATCGTCGAACGCCCATTTCTGCGCTTCCGCCCATGCTGCGTCGAAGGCAGTCGCGCCAAGCGCGGCGCGCGCTGCATCGAGGTTCGCTTTCCGCTTGGGTTCATCACGCGGCGATCGCGGCAGCATGAGCGCCTGCCGCATCGCCGTCGTCGCAGACTGCAGGCGCACCGCGCCGCCGGCGTTGCCCAACGCCAGCAGGAATATCGCGTAGTCCTCGAGGCAGTCGAGCGCCTCCGAATTCATTTCAAAGACCTCGAATGCACGCAGCGCGTCGGCGAGCCGCGCGCGCGCCGAGGCAAAGTCACCCGTGGCGACGTCGGTCTTGCCCAGGCACCACAGCGCGGCCGCCTCGTCACGCTTGTTTTCGGCGTCGCGGCAAACCTTCAGCGATCGCGCGAAACGCGCCTGCGCTGCGGGCACATCGCCCTTCGTCAGCGCCAACTCTCCCAGGTTACGCTCGCATTCGCCTTCCAACTCCGAATGCTTGATGCTGCGCGCAAGCTCCAGGCATTGCTCGAAATACTCCTGCGCCTTGCCGTCTTCGGCCAACTCCAGGCAGATCTCGCCGAGATGCTGCAAGCCGATCCCTTCACCGACCTTGTCGCCGAGTTGGCGAAAGATGCCGATGCCTTCCTCTTCGCACTCGCGCGCCTTCGCCGCATTGCCCTCGCGCAGGTGAAGCACCGAGAGGGTGGACAGCGTCGCCGCAATTTCGCGCGGATCAGCCAATCCCCGGCGCAGTCCGAGGCACTCGTTCAGCATCTTCGTGGCCTCGGCATAGTCGCCCTGACTGGTGGCCAGCACGCCACCCACGTACAGCGCGTGGCCACGGGCGACGTTCGGTTCCAGCACGCCAGGCAGCGCCAGCGCAGCACGCACGTTCTTGCGGGCTTCGCTGGCGTGGCCGCGCAGGATCCGGAAATTCATCAATGCCACTTCGAACTTGACCGCGATGACCGGGTCCGCCTTTTGGGCCAGCGACAGCGCGATCGCCGCGCGCAGGTTATCGAGTTCGGCTTCGAATCGCCGTGTCCACTCGGCCTGCTCGGGTCCTCGCATCTTTCCACGCCCGGTCTTGGCGATGCCGAGGTAGTACTCGCAGTGCCGCTGTGCGGTCGCCACGACGTCGTCGCGCTGCTCGAGCCGCTCCTGCGCAAACTCGCGAATCGTCGCCAACATTCCATAGCGTTGCTTGGTCAGATGCTCGTGTGCGAATTCGCGAATTGTCTCCAGCAAGCCGTAACGCGCACCGCCACCGTCCCGTTCGAACATGACCAGCGACTTGTCGACCAGCGACGTGACCAGGTCGAGAACATCGTAGGAATCCACCGGTTCGGCACCGCACACCGCTTCCGCCGCGGCGAGGTCGAACCCGCCGACGAAAACGCTCAGTCGATCGAGGACGATCTGCTCGTTCTCCTGCAATAGATCGTAGGACCAATTCACCAGCGCCCGCAGGGTCTGCTGGCGCTCCAGCGCAACCCTGCTGCCGCCGGTGAGCAACTTGAAGCGGTCGTGCAGGCGGTCGTTGATATCTTCCACCGACAGCGAGCGCATGCGCGCGGCAGCCAGTTCCAGCGCCAGCGGAATGCCGTCGAGTCGCGCGCAAAGATCGGCGACGGCCGGGGCGTCGCGCTCGGTGACCGAATAGTCGGGCTTGTGCAGCCTCGCCCGCTCCACGAATAACTGTACGGCTTCCGAGCGCATCAGGCTTTCCGCACCGGCCTTGCGATCGGGGACCCGCAACGGCAGCACGGGATAAGTCTGCTCCCCACGGATGTGCAGTGCCTCGCGGCTGGTGGTGAGGATCCGGACTTCGGGGGCCGCCTGCAACAACGCGTCGGCCAGGCTTGCGCATGCGCCGATCAGGTGCTCGCAGTTGTCGATGATCAGCAGAAGTTTGTGCTCTTTAATGTAGGCGCACAGCGTCTGCAGCATCGGCTTGCCGGATTCCTCGCGCACGCCAAGGACCTGCGCCGCGACGTTCGGGACCAGCGTTGGATCCTTGATCGGGGCCAGGTCGATGAACCAGACGCCGTCCGGATATTTTTCGAGGACGTCGGCGCCGATCTGCAGCGACAGACGCGTCTTGCCGAGCCCGCCCATGCCCAGGAGGGTGAGTAGTCGGGTATTTCCAAGCAGAGTCTTGGCTTCGGACAGCTCGCGCTCGCGGCCGATGAACGACGTGACCTGCTGCGGGAGGTTGTTGGGGGTCGCTTCGAGCGAACGCAGCGCGGGGAAATCGTCGCGGAGCTTGGGGTGCAGGAGCTGGTAGACGCGCTCGGACGTGGCCAGATCGCGCAGGCGAACGGCGCCAAGATCGCGCACGGACACCTGCGACGGCAAGCAGTCGCCGGCTTTGTCGACGACAGCCTGGGACACCAGAATCTGGCCGCCATGCGCCGCCTTCATGATGCGCGCCGCCCGATTCACCGCGCTGCCGAAAAGATCGTCGTCGCGGCGCTCGACCATGCCAAGGTGCAGGCCGGCGCGGATACGGAGCTGGAATCCGCTGGCCGCCTCCAGTGCTTCGAGAGCCTGCTGGAGGCCGACCGTAGCGCTGAGCGCATCTGCAACCTGATCGAAGGCGGCGTACATGCCATCCCCGGTCATCTTCACGACGACCCCGTGGTTGCCCTCGACCGCCGTCCTCGACGCCGCATCGTGGGCCGCCAGCGCGCGCGACATCCCCTCCCCGTCATCTTCCCAGAGCCGGGTACTTCCTTCGATGTCCGTGAATAAAAGGGTGGTTGCGCCGGACGAACCTTGCACGTAGCCCTCCAAGGCTGGCAGATGCTCAGAGGATACTCTACCGCTATGACGATTTGCTGCCAACGCACAATTCACGCCAGGGAAGCCGAATGTTCTACACTCCCCAGCCTCACCGGCACCGCAACGCCTTCCAGCGGCACTTGCAACCCCGGCGATGATCCGCACCTTTCTGGAGCACGTTTGGCATGGCAATACTCGTCACCGGCGGGGCGGGCTACATCGGCTCGCACACTTGCGTTGAGCTGCTGCGCCACGGCGAAGACGTCGTCGTTCTCGACAACCTGTCCAATGCACGGCCCGAAGTACCCAAGCGCGTCGAGCGCATCGCGGGCAAGGCACTGACAACGATCGTCGGTGACCTGCGCGACCCTGCGCTCGTGCGACAAGCCTTTGCCCTTCACCCGATCGACGCGGTCATCCACTTTGCCGGGCTCAAGGCGGTGGGCGAGTCGGCCGAGAAGCCACTGCTCTACTATCAGAACAACGTACAGGGAACGCTCAACCTGCTCGACGCCATGCGCATCGCCAAGGTGCGAACGTTGGTCTTCAGCAGCTCGGCGACCGTCTACGGCGACCCGCAACGCCTGCCACTGACCGAGGACCACCCGTTGCACCCAGCCAGCCCGTACGGGCGCACCAAGCTGATGGTCGAGGAAATCCTGCGCGACCAGGCGCACAGCGACTCTGCGTGGCGCATCGCGCTGCTCCGCTACTTCAATCCGGTCGGCGCACACGATAGCGGCCTCATCGGTGAAGATCCCGTCGGTACGCCAAACAACCTGATGCCCTACGTGGCACGCGTTGCGGTCGGCACCTATCCGGTGCTGAACATATTCGGTGGCGATTACGCCACACCGGACGGCACGGGCGTGCGCGACTATATCCACGTCGCGGACCTCGCCGCGGGACACCTGGCCGCCTTGACCAGACTGCGGACACGGGAGGAACTCATTACCGTGAATCTCGGCACTGGCAATGGCTACAGCGTCCTCGAGATCGTTGCGGCGTTCGAATCGGTCTCGGGCAAGTCGATACCCTACCGCATTGTCGATCGCCGACCGGGAGACGTCGCCAGCTGCTATGCCGACGTGTCGCTTGCCGCGGAGCTGCTCGGGTGGAAGTCGACGCGAGACTTGCGCCAGATGTGCGCCGACGCATGGCGCTGGCAAAAAGGCCATCGCGCGGACTGATCGAAGGCCTCGGTTACAATTCGCGGCGCCACCATGCTTTGGACCGACTTCACTCAACTCACCGGTGCGATCCTGCTCATCGCCGGGGCCATTCTTCCCGTCGTCAACCCGCCCGGCGATGCGCCGCTTTTCCTGCGGATGACGCATGGCTGCGACGAGGCAACGCGCGGCACGCTGGCGCGGCACATCGCGCTGTATTCCTTCGCGCTGCTGCTCGGTTCGATGCTGTTCGGCTCCTTTGTCCTGCGCATGTTCGACCTGTCCATACCGGTCGTGCAGATCGCCGGTGGCGCTGTCGTCTGCGCACTCGGCTGGAAACTTTTGAACGACGAGGCCCAGCCGGACAAAACCGCCATCGACCCCAGCCAGGCAACGCGTACCGCACTGGCGCAATCGTTCTATCCGTTGACGATGCCGCTTACCGTCGACCCGGGCGTCATGTCGGTCGCCGTCACGCTCGGCGCCAATCATGCGCATACGCTCGAACGGGTGTTCATCCAGTTCCTCGCCGCGATCATCGGCGCCGCCATCGTCGCGCTGTCCGTCCTGTTCACCTATCGTTACGCCGAGCGCGTCGCGAAGTGGATCGGTCATCGCGGCATGATGGTGGTGCTGCGCCTGTCCGCCTTCATCGTGCTCAGCATCGGCGTGCAGATCGCCTGGAACGGCGTCAAGGCGTTGCTTTCGCAGATCGGCATTCCAGCGCAAGCGTCGTAAATGACCACACTGTCCGGCATCTTCGACGCGCATTTCCACATCATCGACCCACGCTTCCCGCTGGTGCCGAATAACGGATATCTGCCACCGGCGTTCACCGCAGGCGACTATCGGGCAAGTGCGCGCGCACTGAACATCGAGTCCGGCGCGATCGTCTCGGGTTCGTTCCAGGCCTTCGACCAGGGCTACCTCCTCGCCGCGCTCGGCGAGCTCGGCCCCGGATTCGTCGGCGTGACCCAGTTGCCGCGCGATGCCAGCGACAAGCTGATCCTCGAATTGGATGCTGCGGGCGTGCGCGCGGTCCGCTTCAACCTGTACCGGGGCGGATCCGAAACGATCGACGCGATCGAAGTAGTGGCGCACCGCATCTTCGAGCTTTGCCGCTGGCACGTCGAACTCTATGCGGACGCCGCCGAGCTTGGCGTGCTCGTGCCGACCCTTGCCCGCCTGCCGCAGGTGGTCATCGACCATCTGGGCATGTCGCAGGCCGGATTGCCGACGCTGTTGAAGCTGGTCGAAGGCGGCGCCAAGGTCAAAGCAACCGGATTCGGACGCGTTTCGGTGGATGTCGCGGCGGCGCTCAAGTCGATTGCTGCGGTCGATCCGCATGCGCTGATGTTCGGTACCGACCTGCCGTCGACGCGGGCGCCGCGCCCGTTCGCAGCCGCGGACATCGACCTGCTTCGCGACGCGCTCGGCGACGCTCTCGCGCAGCGCGCACTGTTCGACAATGCCGTCGCGCTCTATCGCCCGCGGGCAAGTGCCGCAGCAGGAAGCGTCGCATGAAACGCAATCTGCTCTGTCTGGACGATTTCGAAAGCGCAGCGCGCAAGCACCTGCCGCGACCGATCTTCGGCTACATCGCCGGCGCGGTCGAGACCAACATGTCGCTCGACGACAACCGCGACGCCTTCCGCGATTACGGGTTCCTGCCGCGCATGCTCGTCGATGTCTCCAAACGCTCGCAACAGACTACGCTGTTCGGGCGCACCTATGCGACGCCATTCGGCATTGCACCGATGGGCATCACCGCGCTGTCCGCGTATCGCGGCGACCTGGTCCTGGCGCAGGCCGCAGGCGGCGCAAATGTCCTGATGGTGATGAGCGGTTCCTCGCTCATCCGGCTCGAGGATGTCGTGCAGGAGAACCCGGCGGTCTGGTTCCAGGCCTACGTCCCGGGCGACGTACCGCGCATCACCGCGCTCATCGAGCGTGTGGCGCGATCCGCGTTCGATACCCTCGTGGTCACGGTCGATTCCCAAGTCGCCGGGAATCGCGAGAACAACGTCCGGACCGGATTTTCCACGCCGTTGCGACCGACACTGCGCCTGGCCTGGGACGGCATCACGCGTCCACGCTGGCTGCTCGGCACCTTTGCGCGCACCTTGCTCAGGCACGGCATGCCGCACTTCGAGAACAACGACGCCGAACGCGGGCCGCCGATCGTCTCGCCGAGCGTCGTGCGCGACTATTCCGACCGTGGGAATCTGAACTGGGAGCATTTCAAATTGATCCGCCGGCTGTGGAAAAAGCGGCTGGTGATCAAGGGCATCCTCCATGTCGACGATGCACGCATGGCGCGCGATGCCGGCGCCGAAGGCATCATCGTGTCGAATCACGGCGGGCGGCAGCTGGACGGCGCGGTGTCCGCGCTGCGCGTTCTACCGGAAATTGTCGCGGCCTGCCCGGACATCCCGGTGATGCTGGACGGCGGCGTGCGTCGCGGCACCGACGTGCTGAAGGCGCTGGCGCTCGGAGCGAAGTTCGTATTCGTGGGTCGGCCGTTCACTTACGCCGCGGCAATTGGCGGGGCTGCGGGCGTCAATCATGCCATCGATTTGCTGTCGAGCGAGATCCGTCGCGACATGGCGATGCTCGGCGTGACGCGCATCGACGAGCTGAGCCCGAGCCTGCTGTTCCGGCTGAGAACGGAATCACCCGATCCGATGCGAGCGTGAATGCACCTGCCCGCCCTCACGCTGCGCGCAAACGCGTTCCTCTACGTGGCCAAGCTGATCACGGGTTCGACCATCGTCTGGTTCGGGCTGCGCGCCGTCGGCATCGCGGAGCCGTACTGGGCGATGATCTCGCTGATCGTCGTGACCGAGCCGGATGTCCAGATCGCCAAGAAGAACTTCTGGGCCCGCCTCATCAACACCATCAATGGCGCGGTCGTCGCCTGCATCGCCTTGGTACTGTTCGGCGCGAGCTTCCTTTCCATGCTTGCGGCGATGACGGTCTCGGTGCTCATCGCCATGTCGTTCCAGCACTATCCGCAGAACTGGCGACTGGCACCGAATACTTCGGTCGTGTTGATGGGCGCTGCACTCGCCGGAACCGGGCTCTCCGACGAAATGCGGCTCGCGATGTACCGCGTGCTCGAGGTGATGACCGGCAGCACCGTGGCGTTGCTGCAGACGCTCGTGTATGGCTATGTGATTCAGCGCTGGCGAGCCTGACCTCGCTGCAGACCTTCACGCGGGGCCCGGCGACTCACCACGAATGCAGATGATCAACGTATATGCTACATGCTGAACACTGACGGCAGGATGACCGACGTCGAATCATTGAACATGTTAGGCACAATCGTGCTGGCTCAAATTCGAAGCCCCTTGTATGCTGAAACATGGCCGGCGAAGATTCAGGCAGCATTAGGCGGGGCTACAGGGAATTCACGATGACGGGAAACGCTATGACAAAGCGCGTGATGGTAACGGGCGGGGCCGGATTCTTGGGCTCGCATCTTTGCGAACGGCTGCTGGAGACCGGAAACGACGTACTGTGCGTCGACAACTTCTATACCGGCACCAAGGATAACGTCGCCCATTTGCGAGCCGATCACCGCTTCGAGCTGATGCGCCATGACATCACCTTCCCCTTGTACGTGGAAGTTGACGAAATCTACAACCTGGCATGCCCGGCCTCGCCGGTGCACTACCAATTCGATCCGGTGCAGACCACCAAGACCAGTGTGCACGGCGCGATTAATGTGCTTGGTCTGGCCAAGCGGGTGAAAGCCAAGATCCTGCAGGCCAGCACCAGCGAGGTCTACGGTGACCCGAAGATCCACCCGCAAACCGAAGACTATTGGGGCCATGTCAACCCGATCGGTATCCGCTCCTGTTACGACGAGGGCAAGCGTTGCGCCGAAACGCTTTTCTTCGACTACTACCGGCAGCACAAGCTGCGCATCAAAGTCGCCCGCATATTCAATACCTATGGCCCACGCATGCATCCCAATGATGGGCGCGTAGTCTCAAATTTCATCGTCCAGGCGCTGCGCGGCGAACCGATCACTGTGTACGGCGAGGGCGCGCAGACGCGATCTTTCTGCTATGTGGACGATCTGGTCGACGCACTGATGCGCCTGATGGCGACCGGTGACGACTTTACCGGGCCGGTGAACGTGGGCAACCCAGGCGAATTCACGATTCTTCAATTGGCCCAAAGAGTGATCGCACTAACCGGATCGAAATCGAAGATTGTCAAGAAGCCCTTGCCAAGCGATGATCCGATGCAGCGCCAGCCCGATCTGACCTTGGCGCGTTCGAAGCTGGGCTGGGAACCGACGACCCAGCTGGACGATGGTTTGAAGAAGACGATCGCCTATTTCGAAGCAGTGGTCGGGCGCGCCTAGGCCGTCGTCCGCGGCGCCGCCAGTCGGATCTGCCCTTGGCTCAATGAGCATGAATTCGCTCGTCACCGTCATCATTCCGGTCTACAACTGCGCCGCTTACATCGCGGAGGCGGTAGACAGCGCACTGGCGCAGGAAGGTGTCGCGACGGAGATTATCGTAGTGAACGATGGCTCGACCGACAACACGCTCGGTATCCTCGCCGGCTTCGGGGATCGCATCCGCGTCATCGACCAGAAGAACGCCGGACCGCCGGCGGCACGCAACGCCGCCTTGGCCGCCGCACGTGGCGACTACATCGCCTTTCTCGACGCCGACGACGTCTGGATCAAGGGCAAGCTCGCGGCGCAGGCTCGACACCTCGACCAGCACGTCGACGTCGGCACGGTATTCACGAACTGGCACGTATGGAACCCTGAGGCCGATGGGAGTTTTGCGCGGCTCCCCGACATCGAGTCATGCCGAGTCGGCGACGAGATCGATGTCGCGAACTCCGGCTGGCTTTACAACCGGCTGCTGTTCGACTGCGAAATGCTGACCACTACCGTCATGCTGCGCGGGTCGATGGTGAGGCAGCTTGGCGGCTTCGATCTCAGCCTGTTCAACGGCGACGACTACGACTACTGGCTGCGCGCCTCGCGTGCAGGCAAGATCAGCAAGCTGGCCTCGGTGGGGGCGCTGTACCGCATCCTTTCCAACTCGGTCTCACGAAAACCGCGCGACATCAATTTCGAGTATGAGGTGGTGAGTCGTGCGGCAAGCCGCTTTGGCCTCGTCGGCCCCGACGGCACCATTACCGCTCCGGCCGATCTGCAGCGGCGGCTGGAGGCATTGGAACTTGCGCACGGCTACGTGCACTTGCTGCGTGGAGACCCGCGCGTCGCTTACAGCGCGTTTCGCGGCGCGCTTGCCCGCGACCCGGCACGTCCGCGTCTGTGGCTCCATGCGATGCGGGCTGGAGCGAAAATCTTCCTGCGTTCAGCGGACAAAACCGGCACTTGAGGCAGCCTCAAGCGGATGGTCGCGCGGCCTTCCCCTGATTCGCGACGGCCTGCGTCGCCGCCGCCACCTTGTTGGCATCGCCAAGATAGTAGTTCCGGATCGGTACCAGATCGTCGGTCAGTTCGTAGACGAGTGGGATTCCGGTGGGAATGTTGAGCCCGACGATTTCGCTGTCGCCGACGTGATCCAGGTATTTGACCAGTGCCCGAAGCGAGTTGCCATGCGCGGCGATGAGCACGCGCTCGCCCGCGGTCACGCTGGGCGCGATGACGTCGCGCCAATACGGAAGAAAGCGCTCTACGGTGTCTTTCAGGCATTCGGTCAGCGGCAGCTCCTTGGCCGACAGCTTGCGATAGCGCGGGTCGCGACCGGGATAGCGTTCGTCGCCGACTTCCAGCGCCGGCGGCGGAATGTCGTAGCTGCGCCGCCAGATCAACACCTGATCGTCGCCGAACTTGGCGGCCGTTTCCGCCTTGTTCAATCCCTGCAGCGCGCCATAGTGCCGCTCGTTGAGCCGCCAGCTGCGAATCACCGGGATCCACATCAGGTCGAGTTCGTCGAGCGCCAACCACAGCGTGCGGATGGCGCGCTTCAATACCGACGTATAGGCAACGTCGAACACGAAACCCTTTTCCCGCAGGACGCGGCCCGCTTCCTTCGCCTCGGCGATGCCCTGCTGCGTCAAATCGACGTCGGTCCAGCCGGTGAAGCGGTTCTCCTTGTTCCACGCGCTTTCGCCGTGCCGTAGCAGCACGAGTTGCTTCATACGCGACGCCTCCGGCTCATCGCGCTGCCCGCCAGATTTTCTCAGCGGTCAGCGGCATCTGCATCGCCGACGCCTTGGCGCCATGGCCGGCGCGCGTGAGCGCATCGATCACCGCGTTGACGACGGCCGGCGTCGCGCCGATCGTGCCCAGTTCACCGACGCCTTTCACGCCCATCGCATTGTTCAGGCACGGCGTGGACTCGTCCATGGTCGTGGTGAAAGTGCCGACCGTCGCGGCGCGCGGCAGCGCATAGTCCATCAGGCTGCCGGTCATCGCCTGCCCGGATTCCGGGTCGTAGCTGAAGCGCTCGCACAGCGCCTGGCCGATGCCCTGCGTCGCGCCCCCGTCGAGCTGGCCACGTACGATCAGCGGGTTGACGACCCGGCCGACGTCGTTCACCGACGCGTACGATGCGATATCCACGGTGCCGGTGTCCGCATCGATTTCGACTTCGCAGATGTGGCAACCATTGGGCCAGGTCGGGCCCGCGACCGTATGCTTCGATTCGACCAGGATCTGCGCGCCCGGCTGCCGTCGCGCGAGATCGAACAGCCCGATGCGTCGATCGGTTCCGGCGACCGCGAAGACGCCCTGCACGTATTCGATGTCGCTCGCCGCCGCTTCGAGTGCCTGCGCGGCGAGTTCCTGCCCCTTGACGACGGTTCGCTCGGACGCGATCTTGATGGCAGTGCCGCCGACGAACAGCGAACGCGAGCCCGCGCTGCCGAAGCCGGTGCCGCGGTCGGTGTCGCCCTGCAGGACGCGGATGCGATCGATGCCGACGCCGAACACGTCGACGGCGAGTTGCGCATAGGTCGTGACCAGCCCCTGCCCCATCGCCTGCGTCGCCGAGAAAATCTCGATGTAGCCGTCGCCCGAGACGGTGACCGTCACGTGCTCGTCGAACACGTCCGCACCGGTCCATTCGAGGAACGCCGCCATACCGCGGCCGCGCAGCCTGCCCCTTCCGCTGGCGTCGGCGCGGCGCGCGTCGAAGCCTTTCCAGTCTGCGAGTACCAGCGCCTGGTCCAGGACCCGTTCGAAATTGCCGCTGTCGTAGGTCTTACCCATCGGGTTCGTGTAAGGCATCTGCTGCGGCTGCAGCATATTGCGGCGGCGCAGTTCGGCGGGATCGAGATCGATTTGCCGCGCCGCGGCGTCCATCAAGCGCTCGATGATGTAAATCGCCTCCGGCCTGCCGGCGCCGCGATACGGACCCGTCGGCGCGGTATTGGTGAGGACAGCCTTGATGTGGATGTCGATCGCCGGCACGTTGTAGATGCTCGTCGACACCCAGGGACCGATGAGCAGCTGGATGACGACGCCCGCCGGCGTCGCACATGCGCCCACGTTGGCCAGCGACGCCACGCGCAGCGCCAGCACCTTGCCGTCGGCGTCGAGCGCGAGTTCGGCCTTGCTGTTCACGTCGCGCCCGTGCGTCGCGGCGAGAAATTCCTCGAGCCGGTCGGCAGTCCACTTGAGCGGCCGTTTAAGCTGGCGCGTGCAGTACGCCATAGCGACATCCTCGGGATAGATGCCGGTCTTCATGCCGAAGCCGCCGCCGACGTCGCCGACCAGGATGCGCACCTTTTCGGTGGGAATGCCCAGAATTTCCGCGCACAGCGCATCGCGCACGCCCGTCGGCGTCTGGCTGCTCAGGCGCAGGACAATGCGATCACCGGCCGCCTCATAGGTCGACACGATCGCACGCGGCTCGATCGGACACGCCACCACGCGCTGATTGACCAGGTCCAGCGTCACCACGTGCGCGGCCTTGCGAAACGCCGCCGTCGCCGCGGCGATGTCACCGTGATGCGCTTCGGCCGCGATGTTGCCCGTCGCCTGCGGCCAGACCAATGGCGCGCCGGCCGCCACGGCCGCAACGGCGTCCGACACCGACGGCATCGGTTCGTAGCGCACGTCGATCGCCTCGACCGCGTCGCGCGCCTGCGCCCGCGTCTGTGCGATGACCACGGCAACGGCCTCGCCGACGAATCGTACCGCCTCCGCCGCCAGCGCCCGGCGTGGCGGCGATGCTGTCGGCGAACCGTCGCCGCGCTTGAAGTCCGCCGAGTTCGGGATCGGCTTGACGCCGGCGCGGACGAGATCGTCGCCCGTGAACACAGCGACGACGCCGGGCATCTTCTTGGCCGTCGCGGCGTCTATGGAGACGATACGCGCATGCGGATGCGGCGAGCGCAGGAACGCGACGTGCGCGCAATCGGGCGGCGCGACATCGTCGGCGAAGCAACCCGCTCCCGTAAGCAAACTCTGGTCTTCGAGCCTGCGGACGGCGTGTCCGCTGCCAAAACGTCCTGGTTGAGTACTGTCGTTCACGGTGGTCCTTGCGATGATTAAATCTTGAAAGACTCCAGGGTCTCCGGTGCGAACAACTCTTCAACCTGCAAGCGTCGCTTCGAAAGCCCCTGCTCGTGGTGATAACGCAAAAATGTGTCGAGCACGTGGCGGTTCGGTTCCAATCCGTAGGGCCACCAGTCGTCGCCCATCTCGCGGCGCACGTCCTCGACCTGCGCCACCTGCCACGGCAGCATCGTCGTCAACGCCGAGGTCGTATACAGGTTCGCGTAGACCCGGCGCTTCGCTTCGCCAAAGGCCTTGGCCAGCGACTGCGCGATCCATGGATGCGCGCGGTAGACATCGCGCCGAATGACAATGGTGTGCATGATCGGAAAGATCTTCGTGCGGCGATAGTAGGCGCGCTCGACCTCGACCGGATCCTGGAACAGCCGCCGGACCGCGTCGGGCCGCGTCTGGAACGTCGACGGAATTCGCGCGGTATGCATGGCGTCGACCTCGCCATCGGCGAGCATCTGCGCCAGCGTCTGCGTCGGGCCGATGCGCCGGACCTTGAACCGCGGCGGCAGATCGAGCTTGAGCTTCTCGTCGCGGCCAGGCTCCTCCTCGCCACCGGTGAAATATTCGACGCTGGCCGGATCGACACCATAATCGTCTTGCAGGATGCCACGTATCCAGACCGGAGCTGTCATCTGGTATTCGGGGGTCGCGATGCGCTTGCCGATGAGGTCCTTCGGTTCCTTGATGCCGCTATTGGTCGATACGAAGATGCACGATTGACGGAAAAAGCGCGACGGAAATACCGGAATCGCTATGAACGCCGGATCGTCTCGTCCCAGCGACACGGTGTACGACGACAACGACATCTCGGCGACGTCGAACTCGCGATGCCGCAACATGCGGAAAAACGTTTCCTCGACGTGCAGGTTGAGCGTGTTGAGTTCGATGCCGTCGGGCTGCACGCTGCCGTCGGCGAGCGCACGGATTCGGTCGTAGTCCCAGCATGCCAAGGTCAACCGCAGTTTTGCCACGCACGTCTCGAGTTGAGCGGGCGTGCCCCGACGAAAGGCGCACGACCCGGAAGCGGCATGATACCGGGTTCGACCGGACCGGCGCTAGGCGCGCACTCCGACCTGATGCTCGAGCGAAATGTCGCGCTTCTCTCGCGCCGATTGCAGCATCGCCAGGCACACCTCGAGCGTAGCCATCGCCCAGCGCCCGTCGTGCAGCGGTGCCTTGCCCTCGACGATCGCGGCGTGGAGCTCATCGACGACCTCGACCCGAGGAATGCGCGGCTTGGACAATGGCTCGACCCGCACGTCGGCGTCCCCGTAAATCATCACGCCGGTCGGCAGCGGACGCAGGTCGCCGCGCTCGCACGACACGATGAGCAGGCCGAAGTGTTCGTGCCAGGGCGCGCCGGGATCGTCGTCCGCGGCGGCCGGACGCGCGGGCGGCGGCGCGTACTCTGCGCCGCCATAGTTGCGGCTTTGCTTGAGCGCGGCTTCGTCGGCGCCGTCGGGCGCTCGCGCCAGACCACGGCGAGCTGCGCCGTACGCGCCGGCGCTCTTGGGCCACCCCAACTCGCCGATGCCGCCGCAGAACTCGTCACTGTCGAAATGCCCGTAGCCGTTGTAACTCAAGGTCGCGATCGCCCCGTCCTCGAAACTCAGCAACGCCGCGTACGCGCCTTCGGTCGGCCGCGCCGGATCCCATGCGCCGGTCAGCGCACGAACACTCCGCACGCGGCCGCCACCGAGCAGTCGCACGATGTCGACCTGGTGCGCACCCTGACTGAAGACGACCCCGCCGCCGCGTTCGGTTTGCAGTTCCTCCGGACGCCGTGGACGATAGAGAAAATCCGTGTGGTAGTGGGCTTGAATCATGCGCACCGCACCGAGCGCGCCGCTGTCGACGATCTGTTTCGTGCGCGCAATCGGCCGGTCGAAACTGTGACTGTGCCCGACGATCAGCGCGACCTTGGCACGCTCGGTCGCCTCGATCATGCCGCGACATTCCGCCAGCGAGATCGCCATCGGCTTCTCGACCAGCACATGCTTGCCGTGACGCGCGGCCAGGGCGACGTGCGCGGCATGATGTTGATGCGGTGTTGCGATGTAGACGACCTCGACGCCGGGATCGGCGCACAGTTCCTCGACCTGGCCATACGTTCGCGCGCCGAAGTCCGCGGCGAAGCGCTTGGTCGCCTCCGGGCGCGGGTCGGCCGCGGCGACCAGCTCGATTCGCGGGTCGGCGGCAAGCGTCGGCAGCATCAGGGTGAACGCGCGGCCGAGTCCGGCGACGCCCATACGCAATCGACGTTCACTCACGGCGAATTGCGGGGACGTGCAACGGCCGATCGCTTGCCATGCGCTACCGGCGCTCGACACGGAAGTTTGAAGTGTCTACCATTCATCGGCACGATCCATACTATGCTTGCGCGGTACATCGGGCAATGGCGAACCGATGCGCAAAACCCGAAACGGAGGACGGATGCTCAGCCACGCCGACAACGATCTGCTGTGCCGCGTCGAAGGCGATGCGCCGATGGGTCAGTTGATGCGTCGGCACTGGATTCCCGCCTGCACGTCCGAGGAAGTCGCGGCGCCCGACGGCGCGCCCGTGCGCGTACAACTGCTCGGCGAAAAGCTGGTGGCGTTTCGCGACACGAAGGGTCGACTCGGCGTCGTCGACGAACACTGTCCGCATCGGCGCGCATCGCTGGCGCTGGGCCGCAACGAGGAATGCGGGCTGCGCTGCCTGTATCACGGCTGGAAGATCGATGTCGAAGGCAACATCGTCGACAAGCCATCCGAGCCGAATGCGTGCGCACCGGGCCCGGCGAACCGTACCCGGGCCTATCCCTGCCGCGAGGCGGGAGGCTTTGTCTGGGTCTGGATGGGGCCGCCCGAAGCGATGCCTGAGTTCGAGGCGCCGGCATGGGCGCCGACACCGGACATCCGGACCAGCATCGTGAAGATCCACGTCGGCTGCAACTGGGCGCAGGTACTCGAGGGCGCCATCGATTCTGCGCACAGTTCGAGCCTGCATTCGACCGACATGGTGCCGGCGAAAGTTGCCGCCGCCGGCGCAACTGCGAACGAATGGCTGCGTCCGTCCACCGACAAGGCGCCGCGCCTGCAGTTGCAGCGCACCGACTTCGGTTTCCGCTACGTGGCGATACGCCGGCCCATCGTCGACGAACAGACGCACGACTACCTGCGCATCACGCTGTTTGTCGCACCGTTCACCGTGCTCATTCCCCCGAACGATCGCTATAACCTGTCGATCCTCAATATTCCGCAGGACGACACCAATACGATGTTCTATTTCATCGCCTGGAGCGAGAACGAAGGCATCGACCAGGACGAGTGGCGCAAGTTCTGTGGTGCGCAAGTCGGGGTCGATCTCGACCACGACTTCCGGCGCATTCGCACGCTTTCGAACAACTATCTGCAGGACCGCGACGCGATGAAGTCCGGCAGCCACACCGGGATCGTCGGCATTCCCAATCAGGACATCGCAATGTGGGAGACGATGGGGCCGATCGCGGACCGCTCGCATGAACGGCTCGGCGCAAGCGACGTCGCGATCGTCCAGTTCCGGCGCATCATGGTCGACGCCGCGCGCAAGCTTCGCGACGGAGGCCCGGCCATCGGTACGTCGCCGCAGCGCGTCGCGCAGGTGAAGCTGCGGTCGTTCGAGGGCATCGTACCGAAGTCGACACGCTGGACCACGCTCGGCGTCGATGCGGAGGAACTCGCGCTGCGCCAGGAGTCCTCGACCATGTAACCGGCTGCTGCGGACCGCTGCACTACGGCGGGACTGCCTCTCGCGCGATTGACGCCACGCGACCGACGCGCCACACTTCGTGCGCTGCGGATCGCCTAAGGCGACCGAGTCAGCAGATTTCCATTTCCGCACCCGTCGTGCGCGGCGTGCTTTCCCAGGAGGATGCAGGAATGAGTTGTTTTGGGCTATTGCGTAGCGCCGTCGTCGCCTTCGCGTGCACTGCCATTGCGCTACCGGCGCAAGCACTCGACATGCTCAAGATCGCTGCCGGCCAGCGCGGCAATTGGGATACCTCGATTTCCGAGGTCGGCCAGCGCCTCGGCATCTTCAAGAAACACGGCCTGGAACTCGAGATCCTGTGGACGCAGGGAGGCGGCGAGACCCAGCAGGCGGTGATTTCGGGCAGCGTCGAGATCGGCGTGGCGACGGGCATCATGGGCGTGCTGAGCGCGTACTCGAAGGGCGCGCCGGTACGCATCATCGGTGCGGAAACGACCGGCGCCGCCGACCTGTACTGGTACGTGCCGGCGACGTCGCCCATCAAGTCGCTCAAGGATACCGAAGGCAAGACCATCGCCTATTCGACCAAGGGCTCGTCGACCGACGGCATCGTCACCGCGTTCATGAAGCAGTACGACCTGAAGGCCAAGCCGACCGCGACCGGCGGACCTGCACCCACGTTGACGCAGGTGATGACCAACCAGATCGATGTCGGTTGGTCCGCCCCGCCGTTTGGTCTCCAACAACTCGACGAAGGCAAGATCCGCATCATCGCCAGCGGCAACGATGCCACCGTGTTCAAGGGCCAGACCGTGCGGTTGCTCATCACCAACGTGCAGACGCTGCAGAATCGCAAGCCCGTCATCGAGCGTTTCATGAAAGCGTACCGCGAAACGATCGACCTGATGTACGGGAAGTACCGGAACGACCCCGCGGCACTCCAGGCCTATGCCGAGTTCGTCGGCATCTCGGTCGACATGGCCAAGCGCACGCGCAACGACTTCTTTCCCCAGGCGTCGGTGGACCCGGACCAGATCGTCGGGCTCGACACGATCGTTCCCGACGCCGTGGTACTGAAGTACACCGCCGCACCGCTGAGCAAGGAACAGCTGGCGGAGCTGATCCAGATCCCGCCGCGGCAATAGGCTGCGCCCGCGTGAGTCTCCGAGGAAGCCGAGCTCGAACGGCCGGCAGGCGCGCCCGCACCGACCGCGCAATTCGGTAGCGACGTCATTGCGGAAACGCTGCGCGCGATGGCGATCCCGTACATCGCGCTCAACCCGGGCGCGAGTTTTCGCGGCCTGCACGACAGCCTGGTCAATTTTCTCGGCAACCGCGATCCGCAGATGCTGCTTTGCCTGCACGAGGAGCACGCGGTAGCGATCGCGCACGGCTACGCCAAGGTGACGGGCCGGCCGATGGCCGTCGCGGTGCATTCCAATGTCGGCCTGTTTCACGCGACGATGGCAATCTTCAACGCCTGGTGCGACCGGATGCCCGTGCTGATCGTCGGCGCAACGGGACCGGTCGACGCCGCCAAGCGCAGGCCGTGGATCGACTGGATTCACACCGCGCGCGACCAGGGCGCGATCGTCCGGCCCTACGTGAAGTGGGACGATCAGCCGGCCTCGCCCGCCGCCGCGCGGGAATCGCTGCTGCGCGCGATGTGGCAGGCGCAATCGGCGCCGCAGGGACCCGTGTACGTGAACTTCGACGCCGAGATGCAGGAGGCGCCGCTGCCCGCGCCACTTCCGCCAATTGCAGCGGGACGCTATACGCCGGCGACGCCGAGCGCGGCGGCCGCGGAAAGCATTGCTCGTGCGGCGGATCTTTTGCGCACGGCGAAGCATCCGCTGCTGTTGATCGGACGGGTGTCGCGCGACCTCGCCGCATGGGACTGCGCGCGTCGCGCTGGCCGAACGCCTGGCGGCGCGCGTAGGCACCGATCTCAAAGTCGGCGCGTCGTTTCCCACCGAGCACCCGCTTCACGTCGACGCGCCCGGCGTCATGCTGCGACCGGGGCTCGCAGCGGCGATCGTGCAGGCCGACGTCATCATCAGCCTTGACTGGGTGGACCTCGCCGGGACACTCAATGCCGCATGCGGTGGCGAGACGCGCGCAAGCGTCATCCAGGTATCGATGGACCACGTGCTGCACGGCGGTTGGAGCATGGACTATCAAGGACTTCCGCCGGTCGATTGCATGATCCCGGCCGAGCCGGATGCCGTCGTCCCGGCCTTGCTCGCCGCGCTCGGCGCACGCGACGCGACCGCCACCTACACCCCGCGCCCGGCGGCGTTTGTACCCTCTCCCACGCCCGACGGACTGATCGCGACCGACGACCTGGCGGTGACACTGCGGCAGGTTGTCGGCTCGCGTCCGGTCTCGCTCACACACCTGCCGCTGTCGTGGAACGGCGAGAGCTGGCCGTTCCGGCAACCGCTGGATTTTCTCGGCTCGGATGGCGGCGGCGGCATCGGCGGCGGTCCAGGCATCTCGGTGGGCGCCGCCCTCGCGTTGAGAGGGACCGGAATCCTGCCCATTGCCATTTGCGGTGACGGCGACTTTCTCATGGGCGCGACTTCGCTCTGGACCGCGGCGCATTACCGCATTCCGCTGTTGCTCATCGTCGCCAACAACCGTTCGTTCTACAACGACGAGGTGCACCAGGAACGCGTCGCGCGCATGCGCGATCGGCCGGTGGAGAACAAGTGGATCGGGCAGCGCATTGCCGATCCAGACATCGATCTTGCGGCGATCGGTCGCGCGCAGGGGGCCGTTGGCTTCGGTCCCGTCGAGCACCTGGCCGACCTCGCTTCTGCGCTGGAGGCGGCCATGCTCGCGGTCGCCGCCGGCAGCGTAGCGGTGGTCGACGTGCGCGTGCAGCCGGGCTATACGCCGTCGATGACCGCGGCGCTCACGACCGGCGCACGCAAATGAGCGCGCTCCCGCCCACACCGCAGGACGCATCGCTCCTCGACGTCGAACGCATCACCAAGCGCTTTCAAACCGCGGATGGCGTCACCACAGCCGTCGATGGCATGTCCTTCAGCGTTGCCGCCGGCGAATTCGTATCGATCATCGGCCCGTCGGGCTGCGGCAAGTCGACCGTGTTCAACATCATCGGCGGCCTGGTCGGCGACTACGAAGGACAGGTCCGCATCGGCAGCGAAGTGGTGTCGGGAACGCATCCGGCGATCGGCATGGTGTTCCAGGAAGAGTCGACCTTCCCGTGGCGCAACGTGCTCGACAACGTTGCCTTCCCGCTCGAACTCACCGGCGTCGCGAGACCGGAGCGATTGGAGCAGGCGGCGCATTTCGTGTCGATGGTCGGCCTGCATGGCTTCGAACGGCATTTTCCCGCCGAGCTGTCGGGCGGGATGCGGCAGCGCGTCGCGCTCGCCCGCACGCTGGCGTCGAAGCCGAAGCTGCTGTTGATGGACGAACCCTTTGCCGCGCTCGACGAACAGACACGGCTTCTGCTGGGCGACAAAGTGCTGCAGATCCAGCAGGACCTCAAGCAGACGACCCTGCTGATCACGCACAACCTCACCGAAGCCGTGCAGCTTTCCGATCGCGTGCTGGTGATGACCTATCGGCCGGGACAGCTCAAGCGGGTCGTGAAGGTGGACCTGCCGCATCCGCGCGACTCCGAAGTGGTCAGCAGCGACGCCTTCGGCCACTGCGTGGCGCAGATCTGGCAGGATCTGCGCGAAGAGGCAAGCCGAGGCATCCAGGACGCCGAGGCACGCGCGCTGCACGCGGGAGCGAAGCGGTGACGACGATTGCCGCGCTGCGCACACGCAATGGCGCACGGGTGTTCGGTGCCCTGTCGCTGGTTGCCTTGATCGGGTTGATCGAAGTGCTCATCCGCGCAGGCCTGATCAATCGCTTCATCGTGCCGCTGCCGTCGCAAATCCTCGCCGCGCTGCCGCGCATCATCAGCGAGGAGAACGTCGTGCAGCGCTTCTGGCAGACGACGCAGGAAGTGCTGTGGGCGAGTCTGCTGCTTGGCGTGTTCGGTGTCGGCTTCGGCGCACTGCTGTACCGTTTCCGTATCGTGCGCCTGGCCTGCGAGACGTGGGTGGGTGCGCTCGCTGCCGCGCCGATCGTGCTCGCCTATCCGTTGTTCCTGGTGCTGTTCGGGCGCAGCGCGACGACCATCGTCGCGATCGGCTTCGCCGCCGGTCTCGCGCCGGTGATCCTCAAGACCGTCGAAGGCCTGTCCGCGACGCGGCAGGTGCTCATCAACGTCGGCCGCAGCTTTCGACTGACGACGTCGCAGCAGTTCTGGAAAATCCTGCTTCCCGCCGCGCTGCCGTCGATCTTCGTCGGCCTGCGGCTCGGACTCATATTCGCGATGATCAACATCGTCGGCGTGGAGTTTCTGATCAACTTCGGCGGCCTCGGGCAGCTCATCAACGAACTCGCCGAGCGCTACGACCTGCCGGGCACGTATGCCGCGATCTGCTTCGTGATCCTCACCAGCGTCGTCTTTTTCGATGTCACCGAACGTCTCGAGCGATGGCTGACGTCCGCGGCGTGAGCGCGAAGGGCCGCCCCGAGCGCGAACACCGAAGCGCGCAGCGCGAAGGTACTCCATGAGCGCGAAGGCACTCCAATGAGTGCTATGGGCATCGCCGGTACTGCGTCGCCGAGCAGACGCGACGTGACGGTGTTGCGGATCGTCATCATCGCGATCATTCTCGCAGCGTGGGAGGCCGTATCGGCATCCGGACTGCTTTTCCGCGACGTCGTTCCTTCCCTGTCCACCATCGGCAAATCGATGGTCGGGTTGCTAAGCAGCGCCGAGTTCTACGCAAACCTGGGCACGACGGCGGCCGAGATCGGTGCGGGGCTGCTGATCGGCGGCGTCAGCGGCCTGGCGGTCGGCATTGCACTCGGCGCCAATCGCTTTCTCTCGCATGCCTACGAGTCGCTGGTTCTGTACCTCGGTCCGACACCGAAAATCATCTTCTTTCCGGTGATGATCATGTGGTTCGGCGTCGGCCCCGGCTCCAAGATCGCGATGGCCGCGGTCTCCTGCTTCTTTCCCATCGCGATCAGCGTCGCCGCCGGCATGCGCCAGATAGACCGGGTGTTGATCCGCGTCGGTCGCAGTTTTCGCGCGACGACATGGAAAATGGTCACCGCGATCTACCTGCCTGCGATGCGCCAGCCGATCATGAACGGTGTCCGGCTCGGACTGGGCGTGGCGGTGATCGGGACCTTGCTCGCGGAAACCAAGTTGTCGAACCGTGGCATCGGTTATCTCATCATCCAGGCGTACGCGCGATTCGACATGCCGCGCATGTATGCGCTGCTCATCGTATTGTTCATCATCGCCATCGCGGCCAATGCGCTCATCGGCCGTCTCGGCCGTCCGCGACATCCATGACTTTCGAGCCTGATCCTACATACCTCAAACCGATGCTTGCGACTCCCACCCACCACACCGCCTACTACGGAGGCGCCTGGCACGATGCGTTGTCGGGACGCTGGCACGACACCCTCAATCCGAGCACCGGCGAGACGCTGGCGCGGGTAGCAACCTGTTCCGGCGCCGACGTCGACGCTGCGGTCGCTGCCGCCCGGCGCGGCTTCCTGGAGTGGCGCGCCGTCGTTCCGCTCGAGCGGGCGCGCATCCTGCGGCGAGTGGCCCAACTGCTGCGCGATAACGCGCAGGAACTGGCCACGATCGACGCGGCGAACTGCGGCAATCCGGTGCGCGAGATGGTGAGCGATGCCATGATCGCCGCAGCGCAAATCGATTTCTTCGCGGGACTGGTCACCGAGATGAAGGGAGCATCGATCCCGATGGGCCCGGACGTGGTCAATTTCTCGGTGCGCGAGCCGGTCGGTGTCGTCGCGCGCATCATTCCGTTCAACCATCCATTCATGTTCGCCGCGGGCAAGTCGGCGGCGCCGCTCGCTGCGGGCAACGTCGTAATCATCAAGCCGCCGGACCAGTCACCGTTGTCGGCGTTGCGCCTCGCGGAACTCGTCGACGGACTGCTTCCCGCAGGCGTTTTCAACGTATTGCCCGGCGATCGCGACACCGGCGCCGCGCTCGCTTCGCACCGGGATGTCGCCATGGTGGCGCTGATCGGCAGCGTCGCCGCCGGCCGCGCCGTCATGCGCGCAGCCAGCGAAACGGTCAAACCCGTGCTGCTCGAACTCGGCGGCAAGAATGCCCTGATCGCGTACCCGGACGCCGATCCGGACGAGGTTGCCGGCGCGGTGGTGGGCGGGATGAACTTCACTTGGTGCGGCCAGTCTTGCGGTTCGACCAGCCGTGCCTTTGTGCATGCCGCCATCCACGATGCCGTGCTGGACCGGGTCAAGGAGCGGGTGCGCAACTTCCAGCCCGGCATCGCCACCGATCCCGCGACGACGATGGGGGCCATCGTCAGCCAGGCGCAGCTCGATCGGGTGTTGAGTCACATCGATTCGGCCCGGAACGAAGGCGCGCGGCTGCTGTGCGGCGGCAGCCGCCTCACCGATCCGGTGCTCGGCAAAGGGTTTTTTGTCGCCCCGACCGTGTTCGCCGACGTTACGCCTTCCATGCGCCTGGCGCGCGAGGAAGTCTTCGGCCCGGTCCTGGCCATCCTGAAGTGGTCCGACGAAGCCCGCATGCTCGCGGACGTCAACGCGGTCGACTATGGTCTCACTTGCTCGATCTGGACCAACGAACTTTCGACCGCCCACCGCACCGCCATGGCAGTCCAGGCTGGCTATGTCTGGATCAACGAGGTCGGCAAGCACTTCCTGGGCGCGCCCTTCGGCGGGGTCAAGCAATCCGGCATCGGACGCGAGGAATGCCTGGAAGAGATGCTGCGCTTCACGCAGGAAAAGAACATTCACGTGAAGTTGAGGCCCGCCCGCAAGAGTTGACCGCCGCCGCTCCGATACAAGCATGCCTTGCACCGGCGCGGGCGACGCCGCCGGTCGGCCGGATCCCGGCACCGAGGCGACGATTTCAAGGCTTTATAATCAATGCTTTAGATACGGCTTTGGCGCCGGTCGGGTTGCCTTGACATGCCCGCATCCGTCTGTATACTTGCCCCTTGCTGCATTGCAGCAAATCGGGCCACGGTGGCCCCGGCAGTTTCGGGGCCTGGATCCATCTCTTTGTTTAATTGTGACTTTGAACTTGAACATGCTTGAGCCAGGGAGGCCCGTTACCGGAGCAAGGTAACCCCTGGCGACCGTGGCGGCGCTCCTTGCGGGGAGCGAGGCCCGGCACGACCCAACGTCAGGAGCGTACCGATGACGAAGTCCTCGATTCACTTAGTCGCACGAATACGATCCCATCCCCGACCCGACACGACAGCCAATCTGCGTGTCACCGCCGGTGCACTTGCCGCAGTCCTCGTGGCGGTATTGCTGGTGTCGGGCGCTACTGCCCCACTCGACGCGCGCCCAACGCAGCTCGCGTCCACACTGCCGTCGATTTCCGCCGACCGGCAGGCGGTAGTGACCCAGCCCGTCCATCGCGCGACACCGACCGATCCGCGCATCGATGCGCTGGCCGCAATCGTCGCCAGGAAGTATCGCGTCTCCGAAGAAGCGACCCGCGAATTCGTTCGCACCGCGTATCGCGAAGGCGCGCGCCACGGCATCGACCCACTGTTGATCGTGTCGGTCATGGCGGTCGAATCGCGATTCAACCCGGTTGCCCAGAGCGAAGGCGGTGCGATGGGGCTGATGCAGGTGATTCCGCGGTTCCACGCCGAGAAGTTCGACGCGGCGGACCGATCCTCGGTGCTCGATCCGCGCACCAACATTCAGGTCGGCGTACGCATCCTGAAGGAATACATCGGTCGCGGCGGCAACGAACTGGCCGGGCTACAGCTCTACAACGGAGCGCCCGATGACGCGAGCTTTGCCTACGCGAACCGGGTGCTCGGAGAGAAGCAGTCGCTGCAGGATGCCATGCGGCGCGAACGCGACCGGGTCCGCGCCTAGGCCACGCTAGGCGGCCTCAAGACTTGCTCTTCGATTCGGGGAGTCGCCGCAAAGCGACCACTGCCGCCCCGTCCGCGCTCATCGCGGAATCCCCGAACACCGCCGAGATCGTATGCGCCTTTCCGGTCCGCTTGGCGCGATACATGAGCTGATCGACAAAGCTCATCGCCTCGTCGGCCGACGCGGGCATGGTCTTGAAGGTCGCAATGCCAATGCTGAAAGTCACCGCCCACCAGGGGCGTGGGCGGGTAATGCGCTCGAGCGCTTCCCGCAGCTTGGCCTCGATGGCCAGCGCTTCCGCCTGGTTGGTCTCGGGAAACAGGATCGCGAACTCGTCGCCGCCGAGCCTTCCCACCGAGTCGCTGCGCCGAACGCTGGCCGCGGCCACGTGACCCACCGCTTCGAGCAGACGGTCCCCTTCTGCATGCCCGAACCGATCGTTGACGCCCTTGAAATTGTCGCAGTCGACGTAGGCCAGACAGAAGCTCGCGCCATTGCGCAGGTGCCTGGATATTTCGCTTTCGAGCACCTCATGGAACCCCTGCCGGTTCTTGACGCCTGAGAGCAGATCGATTCTCGCGGTCTGGCGTTCCCGCTCGAACAGGCTGCGCAGTTGCGAGGTAAGGAACACCGCGACGCAGTACTCGAAGAACAGGTTGGCCTGCGACTGATAGAAATACGATACGTTCGAGTACGCGTGGCCTTGGATCAGGCCCATGGCGACCTGGCACGCCAGCGACAGGGCGGCGAACACCAGGCCCCAGACGATGCCGCGGTTCCAACTCACGGTCAGGATCGCGAACAGGTACAGCGCGGCGAGCGAGACCTCGTAGGACGTGACGTAGTCGAGCGCGGCAGCGCCGACCAGCATCGCAAAACTCAGCGCCAGCGCCTGGCGCCGCGGCAGGTCGAATACATTCAGTCCGGCCGAGAGTTCTTTCATCGAAGCGATTTCGACCCGCACCCGCCGTGCGACGCTAGAATGTCGGCCAGCCCGGGTGGTGAAACTGGTAGACACAAGGGACTTAAAATCCCTCGGCGGCGGAAGCAGCCATGCCGGTTCGAGTCCGGCCCTGGGCACAATATCAAAAAGCTATGCGACATTCTTAGACTCCGCAAGACTTCTCGCCGCATCTGCGGGACATTCGGGAGTATGCCGGATACCTCACTCTTGATAAGGTAACGCCCCAAGCGATCGCCGGATTCCGATCGGAGCTACTTGCCCGACGAACGGGCCGCCGCAGCCCCCAGGCGGGTACCGAGACGCCCGCGGCGGCGATCTCCGAGGCAACGGCGAATCGTTACGGTGATGCAGGGTCGGATAGGAGTTCGATCCGCAATACTCTCACTGTCGAATCGTTGCCGATGGCGACGACACGCATAGAATCGATGTCCACGCCTTCGTAGCGACTCAGAATCTTGCCGAGTTTGCGCGCGGCCCCGAGCGGTACGCTCATCACTGCTTTTCGCACACGTCCCTGCCCCCTGGGTGAACCAAACCCCACTCTTTCTGACAGCAACAAAAGTCCGAGTTTGCAGCGCAGTTAGCGAGTATTTCATTGGTGCCATAGGAAGCCGATGGCGAGCAACCCGCACTGCAAGACAAGGCGTGCCCCGGCGTATTGGGGATTCGGCATGGAACGGCCGGGTCGGGACTAACGCGCGCTATCGGCCTGTCAGGAAAGAGTCGATCCCGGTATGTGAAAGCCAACCAGCTGACCGCTAATGCGACAATAACCAAGATAATTACCTTGCTCATGCGACCTCCCCTCGTGGTGGGCCACTCCCTTTAACTCAATGGACAAATCTGGGACAACGCGGCAGAGAAATGCCCGAAACAGCCAATACCGCTCGACGCCTAAGCCGCTAATATCAAAAAGAGCCCGTTCGCACCCGTTCCGCACGTGCAGCGAGCAGCCACGCCGCATAGGCGATTACGAACGGCATTGCCGGAAAGTGATATCGGGATTGGCCAGAGAATACCATGCTGATTAGACTCACGATCGCGACGATCGCGACGCCATAAAAGGCGCGAGTGCGTGCATTCGACATGACCAGTTTTACAATTGCCGCCGCGAACCGCGCGATCAATGCAAGATAGAAAAATTGGCTCGTCCAGCTGAGGTAAAGCAGCCAGAAGGACGCTGCCGCAAAGTGCTGGCAGGGGAAAGCTCATGGTAGATGGCGAAGCTATCTGGCTCCCTATGGCAGAGGAATCTGACTGGCATTGGCTGCCTTCGCGTTTGCTACGATGCCACGTACGTCGACAACTAGATCGACATGGCCTGCTCGATATTCATCCTTGGAAACACTGAGCATATGAATGTGCTGCTCCAGGTTCGGGCGATTAAGATCTACCCCGAACGCGGTGGAATTATGTGGTGGATTTGCGGAAAAAATCCGTCTCAGCATGATGTCGCCTAGTTCCGTCTTGAAATGGCCGGCTTCCCAATACCAGTGAGTCGTGGATCTCTTGTCGCCTTTGGCTGGAATTGGCTCTTGAGCGTAACTAGAGAACTCGCTGAAATCAATTAGGGTTATTCGCTCTCGGGCATTGCCCTGTGTCGCTTCCTCCTCGATGATGCGCAGAATCTGCCTCTTCCATTCTTCGAAGAGAGGCCACAGCCCCAGTTCGTCGATCATGACTAGAAGCTGAGCGTGGTAGGGATAAATTACGAGTCGGAGTTCAGCGTTGTTCTGCACGGCCCAACGCACGATCTGGCGAACGTCGTCGAAATCGGGTGATGATCGTGTGCCTCGGACAAACAGATTGTTGGGCTTGCGGCTGTGGCTCTTCGCGTTTTCCAAGGCACGTTGGTTAAACAAAGTCCAGTAGCCTTCAATTCTGGCCATGTCGAGGTAGTTGCGAAGAGGAGTCTGCCCATGATCGGTAAGCTGCTCGGGGTTGGTTTGTAACTGTCGACGAACAGTCGTCGCCGAATCGAGTAGTGCTTGCATCGTTAAGGTGGCGCGCAGTATCCACCGCGCATCGTCGAGCCAAGTTTCATTTGTGACTTTCGCTGGGGCGGTCTGCTCATCCGGTGCGATCGGAAAGTCGAAGAAGTCGATGCCCAGCAAGACAAACTTTGGCGGGTAGCGATGGGTCGCTCTTTCCAGCAGACGCCATGCTGTGTGCAGGGACGAACCTCGTATAGCGGCGTTATAGACCGAGCTGTACCCCGCTTCTTGCCAAACAGGATGTGTGGGATCGAGTCCGACCTCAGCGCGTGAGTTGCCAAGAATCAAAGCATCCGGGGATACCTGGCGCAGGGCATATGCCTTGATGGTTTCGATGTCGTGATCGGGATTAGGCTTGATGAGGTTGAGACCCCTGATTGTGACCAAGTGAAACGTTCCGTATGGATCGATGATGAGGTTGATCAATCCTGCGGCAAAGATTGCGGCAATGAAGGTCGCTAAGAGCGTCCAGAGATAGCGCTTGCGAATTCGTGCAATCAACATGCGGCTAGAACTGGAAGTAGAGGAATACGCTGTGCCGGGTCAATGACAGGATGCCTGCCGTGCCGGCTAAGCCCATGGCCACCGCCCAACGCGTATTTGGCTTCCACCGCAGCGGAAACAGTGCAAAGGCTGGCTGGCTGTCTTGACGGGGATCAGGCAGAGCCGGGACGTAGCGACGCAGCAGTTCCTGCGTGTTGGGGAAACAGAAAGTAATGAATGCGGCAGCAGTTACCCAAAGGAAGGTGGCGACAAAATTTTCCCCACCGCCTGAAAAGGTGCCTATATGCAGTGCCGTAGTAATAGGTTGCAATGCGTCAAGTCGGGCCAAGATGGCTGACGGGATTGCCGCACCGTTCACGCCGAAGAGTCCTTGGAGCACAGAGAAGGCGGTGTCGATATCAGGGGCGCGGAAGAATGCCCAAGCAATATTGACACAGAAGAAAGTTAGCAAAACGCCCGCGAGTGTGCTTGCCCGTTTCTGATTGCTCCAACCGAAGCGCACCTTAGCTTCTTGCCAGGCATGGTTGATCATCAAGAAGACGCCGTGCATTCCACCCCAGATGACAAATGTCCAACCCGCTCCATGCCAGAGGCCACCCAGTAGCATGGTGATGAGCAGGTTGATTTGGCGGCGCATGGGGCCGTGCCGGTTGCCACCAAGCGGAATGTAGAGATAATCACGCAGGAAGCGAGATAGCGTCATGTGCCACCGGCGCCAGAAGTCTGTGATGTTCGCGGCTTTGTATGGGGAATTGAAATTGAGCGGCAATTTGATCCCAAATAACCGCGACAGGCCGATGGCCATATCTGAATAGCCGGAGAAGTCGAAGTAGAGTTGAAAACTGTAGGCAAGCAACCCGCCCCAGGCGACGAACAAACTGGGATTGGCGCCGGGGACGAATACGGGAGCGGCGTAGCCGGCAAGAGGGTCGGCGATCAGCACCTTCTTGCACAGACCGATGATGAAGATGGTGAAGCCAATTTGAAAATTGGCGGCGCGTGGGCGGTAGTTCCGGTCGGCATCGAACTGCGGCATCATTTCCTTGTGATGCAACACCGGGCCGGCGATCAGGTGCGGGAAATAGGTGACGAACAGCGTGTAATAAGTGAAGCGAAATTCGTTAGCCTTGCCTTGGTACGCGTCGACGAGGAAGGCAATCTGGGTGAAGGTGAAGAACGAAATACCGATGGGCAGGACCATGTTCAGCAGCGGGACCGCTGAACCTAGCAAGTAGTTGGTGCTGAGGATGAAGAAGTCGGCGTACTTATAGTGGGCGAGCAACACAAGGTTGGCAGTGATCGCCGCCGCCAGAAGACATTTGGCAGCGGCCGTGCCTTGATGTGCAGCGATCCATCGCCCCAATTGATAATTGCTTATGATAGATACGGCGAGAAGCAGGACGTAGCGATAATCCCACCACGCGTAAAAGAAGATGGAACACACCGCCAACCACCCTGCGCCCCAGGTCTTGCCGAGGCGTCCGAGCAGAAAGTAGCCGGCCAGACAGACTGGCAGGAATAATAGTAGGAATTCGTATGAGTTAAACAGCATGGCGGTTGGCTAATGCGCCATCATGCGCACACCATGGGCGTGTTGCCATGATAAGGGTGAGCGGGGTCAGCCTGCCAGAACGACAATGGCGGCTACGGGACGGTCAACCCATAGCGGTCCGTCGGTGAAACCGCATACAATGGGCGGAACAAACAAACCTGCAATCGCTACTGCCCGCAATGGAGAGACGGCGTTGAAAATCTTGTGCTACCTGCTAGTTGTCGCCGCGCTCCTGACGGGCTGCCTGCCCATCGGCATCCGCGGGTCGTCGCTGCCTTATGCCGGCGCGACGACCTCGCATCACCTCGCCTGAACGTACCCGCCAGGCGCCTGCAGTCAAGCGCCCTTCACGCAAGTCCCCCGAGGCGCGTTCAGCGCTTTATGCCGGGCATCGACTGTTGCGCCATCCGCGTGAAGTCGCCCATGACCTTCTGCATCGACTCGAACGCATTGCCGCCGGACGACATCACGCCCTGCATCGCCTTGACCAGATTTTGAGCCTGCCGCATGTCCGGCATCATCGCCAGCGCGGCCTTGGCTTCTTTCGCGCCCGGCACGCCGGCCATCTGGTCTTCCATCAACGAGAACAGGCGTTTTTGCATTTCGACGATCATGTCGAACATTTCGCCCCAGTAGCGCATCGCTTTGTCGACCGATTCCTGAGTCACGCTCTGGCCGGCGGCCATCAGAGATTGCGGATCGCTTGCTTCCGCGGCATGCCGTAGCGCCTTTCGTTGCATCGAGCGCGCTTCTTCTTCGCCGGCGAACTGCAGCTTGCGCAGCTTGGTTGTGTTTTCGATCGCCGCGTTGATCACGTCGAGCGCCATCTTAGCGTTCGTCTTGTACAGTTCGAACGCCTGCTCCGGCGTGAGTACCTTGGCCATTTTCGCGAGATCACGAAAATCGGGTTGATTGGGCATGGCGAAGGTTGCTGCTTTTGGCGCGGACTTGGGTGCCGCTTTCTTGGCGCTCGATTTTCCGGTACCGGCGCGTGCGCGCGCAGTCGGCTTTGCTGACGATTTCGTGGCCATGGGGATTCAGACTCCTTGAGAGGTGGTGCGGAACGTTGACACCGGCTGTCGCCGCGTCACACGCCGTGCTGCTATTCGACCCTCACATCGCTCCGACGTCAATACGAGATCACTTCGCGAGCACGCGCAGCGCCTCATCGACGCGATCGGCGGTCACGATCTCAATGCCGTCGATCGACTGCCGGGTCTTGTTGGCTGAAGGAATCAACGCGCGCCTGAAGCCGAGTTTCGCCGCCTCCCGCAGCCGCTCCTGGCCGCGCTGGACAGGCCGGATTTCGCCCGCAAGCCCTACCTCGCCAAACACAATAGATTTAGCTTCTATCGGTTTGTTTTTCAATGAAGAATATACCGCCATCAATATGGCCAAATCGGCTGCAGGCTCGCCGATGCGCATGCCGCCGACCGCATTGACATACACGTCTAGATTGCCGATCTCGACGCCGCCGTGGCGATGCAACACCGCCAGCAGCAGCGCGAGTCGTTGCGGATCGAGACCGACCGCCAGCCGCCGCGCGATGCCCCCCGGCGCGGGATCGACCAGCGCCTGGATCTCGACGAGCATTGGGCGCGACCCCTCGACGGTGGCCAAGATGCAGCTGCCGGGCACGGCCTGCGCGTGCTGCGAAAGAAACAGCGCGGACGGGTTGGCCACGCCTTTGAGGCCGCGCTCGGTCATGGCAAAGACGCCGAGCTCGTTGGCGGCGCCGAAGCGATTCTTGATCGCGCGCACGAGTCGGAAGCTCGAATGCGCGTCGCCTTCGAAATAGAGCACGGTATCGACGATGTGCTCGAGCACGCGTGGACCGGCGATGGCGCCTTCCTTGGTCACGTGTCCCACGAGAATCACGGTGATCGCGCTCTGCTTCGCGAGCCGCGTCAACTGCGCCGCGCACTCGCGTACCTGGGCGACGCTGCCTGGCGCGGATTCCAGCGCCTCGGTGTAGACCGTCTGGATCGAGTCGATGACGACGACTTCGGGTTGCAGCGTGCGAATCGCGCCGACGATCGCCTCCAGTTGCACCTCGGCCAGCAATTCGACCGGCGCGTTCACCAGACCCAGACGCTGTGCCCGCAATGCGATCTGCTCCGCCGATTCCTCGCCGGTCACGTAGAGGCAGCGTCGGGTCGCGCCGATGGCAGCGGTCGCTTGCAGCAGCAGGGTCGACTTGCCGATTCCCGGATCGCCGCCGAGGAGGATCACGCCTCCGGCGACCAGGCCCCCGCCAAGCACTCGGTCGAACTCTTCGATCCCCGTCGGTGAACGCGGATT
Organism: uncultured beta proteobacterium; assembly: GCA_963726915.1. GTDB lineage: Bacteria > Pseudomonadota > Gammaproteobacteria > Burkholderiales > Casimicrobiaceae > PALSA-1003. Next base: position 715,814 of record CAVSEA010000009.1, on the reverse strand, counting down.
GGTGACGGCTTCCACGCTCGCGAGGCTGCGCACGACGCTCCCGGCGCCTGCGAGGACCTGGAAGCGCGACGCGGGCTTGGCCGCGATCGTTTCCACGAGGGTGTTCCAGGCGGCGCAGTGCGGACATTGCCCCTGCCACTTGCTGGTCTGGCCACCGCATTCGGTGCACGCGTACGCGGTTCTGGCTTTGGCCACGATTACCCCTCGCGCCGAGGGCAAGCCTTTGCGAGGCTGGCAGTCACTGCGTGAGTTCCTCCGGGTGGACCACGGCGGTACCGAGCTTGCCGACGACGATTCCCGCCGCCAGGTTTGCGATGCGAACCGCGGTGGCCAGATCGGCTCCCGCGCCGACGAGCGCGCCGATGGTCGCGATGACGGTGTCGCCGGCGCCGGAGACGTCGTACACCTCGCGCGCCTGCGCCGGAATGTGCTGCGCCCCCGCGTCGGTGTACAGCGACATGCCCTCCTCCGACCGGGTGATGAGCAGCGCCTCGAGCGCCAGCTCCGCGCGCAGCGACTGCGCCTTGGTCGCCAGTTCAGCTTCGTTGCGCCAGCGTCCGGCGACTTCGCGGAACTCGGCGCGATTCGGCGTCAGCAGCGTCGCGCCGCGATAGCGAAGGTAGTCTTCCCCCTTTGGATCGACCAGCACGGGCATGCCACGCGCGCGTGCCAGCTCGATCATGCGCGTGATGTCGGCGAGCCCGCCCTTGCCGTAGTCGGATACGACGACGACGTCGGTCTCGGGCAGCGCACGCTCGTAGTCCGCGAGCTTGGCGGCAAGCGCCTCCGCCGACGGAATGGTTTCGAAGTCGACGCGCAACAGCTGCTGCTGGCGCCCGATCACGCGCAGCTTGACGGTAGTGGGCAGGCTCGCGTCGCGGCGCAGCGAGGTGCGAACGTGCTCACCGGCGAGCAGACGTTCCAGCGAGCGTCCGGGCTCGTCGTCGCCGATGACACCGATCAGTGTCGCTTGCGCGCCGAGCGCCGCGGCGTTGCGGGCGACGTTGGCGGCGCCGCCCGGGCGCTCGTCCGTGCGCGCGATCTTCACCACGGGCACGGGAGCCTCCGGCGAAATCCGCTCGACGTCGCCGAACCAGTAGCGGTCGAGCATCACGTCCCCGACGACGAGGACGCGAGCCTTCCGGATCGCCTCCAGATAGCCTGCGAACTGTCTCGCGGTAGAGGTTGCCATTGTCATCGCCGTCCGATGCCGAAGTATTCCAGACCGGCACCCCGCACCAACGCGGGATCGAACAGGTTGCGGCCGTCGAACAACAGCGGCTGGCGCAGCACTCGCTTGAGTTCACCGAAATCGGGACTGCGGAATTCCTGCCATTCGGTCACGACGACCAGCGCATCGGCATCGGTCAAGGCGTCGAGCGGCGACTGCGCATAACTCAGTGCCGGCATCGCGCCGAAAGCGCGCTTGGCTTCGTCCATCGCAATCGGATCGTAGGCCACCACGTGGGCCCCGCGTTGCACCAGCGCCGCAACGATTTCCCGTGACGGCGCCTCGCGCATGTCGTCGGTGTTGGGCTTGAACGCCAGGCCCCACATGGCAAATACCTTCCCTTGCAGGTTCTCGCCCATGCGGTCGGTGATCTTCGTGACCAGGCGCAGTTTCTGTGCTTCGTTGGCGGACTCGACCGCGGCGAGAATCCGCAACGGATGCCCGTGTTGTCGTGCCGTCGCCTGCAGCGCCTTGACGTCCTTGGGAAAGCACGACCCGCCGTAGCCGACGCCGGGATACAGAAAGCCGTAACCGATGCGCGGGTCCGACCCGATACCCTGACGGACCTGTTCGATGTCGGCACCCAGGGAATCGGCGAGATTGGCCAGCTCGTTCATGAACGAGATACGCGTCGCCAGCATCGCATTGGCCGCGTATTTGGTCAGCTCCGCCGAGCGCACGTCCATGACCAGCAGCCGTTCGTGATTGCGCTGGAACGGCGCATACACGGCCCGCAAGTAGGCGATTGCGCGTTCATCGTCAGCGCCGATCACGACGCGGTCCGGGCGCATGAAATCCTGGACCGCGGCGCCTTCCTTGAGAAATTCCGGATTGGAGGCCACCGCGAAAGGAACGCTCAACTTGCGTCGCTCGAGTACGCCGGCGATGGTCTCGCGGATGCGGTCGGCGGTGCCGACGGGGACCGTCGACTTGTCGACGATGACCTTGAATTCGATCATCCGCGCCGCGATGTTTTCGGCGGCGGCGATGACATGGCGCATGTCGGCGGAGCCATCTTCGTCGGGTGGCGTACCGACGGCAATGAACTGCAGCATGCCGTGCGCGACTGCGGCGTCGAGATCGGTCGTGAACCGGAGCCGGCCCGCCTGGACGTTGCGCGCGATCATCTCGGACAGCCCCGGCTCGTGGATCGGCACGCCGCCGCCATCGAGTATCGCGATCTTGCCCGCATCGACGTCGACGCACAGCACCTCATTGCCGACCTCGGCAAAGCAGGCGCCGGTCACCAGCCCGACGTAGCCGGCGCCTATCATCGTGATTTTCATGTCGCCGGCCCAAGTGTGGCGTTGATATCGTGCAGCGCGCGCAGCGGGTCCGCAGCGCCGGTGATGGCACGGCCGATGACGAGATAGTCGGCGCCGGCCGCGATCGCCGCTTCCGGCGTCATCACCCGCGCCTGGTCGTGCGCCGCCGTGCCCGCGGGGCGTATGCCCGGGGTGACCAGCTTGAAGTCCTTGCCGCATGCAGCACGCAGCATCGCCGCCTCCTGCGCGGAGCAGACGACACCGTCGAGACCGTTGCCCTGCGCCAGGCGCGCGAGCCGCAATACCTGAGCTTCCGCGGTGCCCGCAACACCGATGGCCGCGAGATCGTCCGCATCGAGGCTGGTCAGGACGGTGATCGCTATCAGCAATGGGCGGGCGCGCCCTTCCGCCGCCGCCGTCTTCGCGACCGCGTCGCGCGCGGCGGCGAGCATGGCGCCGCCTCCTGCCGCGTGCACGTCGATCATCCAGACGCCCAACCGCGTCGCCGCGGCGCATGCCTGGGCCACCGTGTTCGGAATGTCGTGGAACTTGAGATCGAGGAATACGCGGAAACCGCGGCGCACGAGCTCGCGGACCAGCCCCGCCTCGGCGACCGTGAACAATTCCTTGCCGACCTTGACCGCGCACGCCGCCGGATCGAGCCGTGCCGCGAGGCCGAAGGCGCTCATCATGTCCGGAAAGTCGAGCGCGACAATGACGCGCGGTGCGGAAGCGTTCAGTTCAGGCATGCCGTCTCCGTCACAGGAAGCCGAGTCGTGCCAGCCATCACGCGAAGCCGTCCGGAGTTTCGGTTCTGCGGGGGGAATACGTCTCCCACTTGCCGCAACCCGGACAGCGCCAGTAATACTGCTTGGCGCGGAATCCGCATTGCTCGCAGCGATACATCCCGAGGCGCTTGATGTGCTGGCTCACCAGGTTCTTCACCAGTTCGAGATCGTTGCGCCGCTCGGCGGGCGCCGCCGTCAGTTGCGCCTCGAGCAGCTTGTCGAGTCCGAGCAGGGTCGGATTCCGCGTGAGCTCTTCCTTGATCAGCTGCGTCGCAGCCTCGGCGCCTTCGTGCGCGAGGATCTGGTTGAACAGCGTCGTGAGCAGATCCAGCGACGGATACTGGTCCTCGTAGTTGCGCAGGACCCGAATGCCCTGCGCGGCGTCGCCGGTCCTGCGGTAGGCGTCGGCCAGCCGGTCGGCGACCAGTCCAAGGAAGGCAGGATTCTGCGACTCGATACGCTGCCATGACGCGATCGCGCCAGGATAATTACCTTCCTGCGCCTCCACGTCGCCCAGCAGAATCGTTGCGCGCGTGCATAGCTTGTATTCCGCCAGCGCCTGTTCGATGAATCCACGTGCTTCGCCGTACTGCGAACGCAACAGCGAGTTCTGCGCCTGCTCGCAGAAATAGTGCGCGATCTCCTTGAAGTATGGCCGCTTGGCCAGCGCCTCCATGCGCCGCGTCACGGCAATCGCCTTTGGCCAGTCCTTTTCCTGTTCGTAGATCTGCAGCAGAAAACCCAGCGCCTGCAGTTCGAAGGGGCTGCCGTCGAGCTTCGTGAACAGTTCCTCGGCGCGATCGAGCAGACCCGCACGGTGAAAGTCCTGGGCAAGTTCGAAGGACGCGACCTGGCGTTTCTCGGCGGGCAAGTCGGCCCGATCGAGCAGGTTCTGGTGCATCCGGATCGCGCGATCGATCTCGCCCTGCCGGCGAAACAGGTTGCCGAGCGCGAAGTGCAGGTCGATCGTCTGCGGATCGACCTTCACCACTTCAATGAACGATTCGATGGCCTTGTCGGGCTGCTCGTTGAGCAGGAAATTCAGGCCGCGAAAATACGATAGCGGCAGCGCCCGCGATTCACGTAACAGATGCTTGATATCGATGCGCGCCGCAATCCAGCCGAGACCGAAGAACAACGCCGGGATCGGCAAGAGCCACCAGAGTTCGAAATCCATGAGGCGCGGCGAGCTCCGCCTACCGACCGTCCAGCGGCAGCGCTGGCGGGACGCCGACATGCTTCGCGTGGTCACGCCGCACGCGATTCAGCTGTCGTTTCAGGCGAGCGCTGCGAACGGCGCCGACCAGCAGTCCGGCCGTGACGCCGACCGCGAATACGACGAGCAGCAGGAGTATGAGCGGGACTTCCCAGGAAACCCACGTGTAGAACCGTAGCTTGACCTGTTCCGCATTTTGCAGCGACACCAATAGCAGGAACAGGAAAATCGCAACGCCGACAATCCACCGGACGATCGTCATGGGCCGAACGCCTTGGCCGGCACTCGCCGAGGGCACACGCGCCACATTCGATGCCGCCCGGTTAAGGTCGCCATCAGCTCTTCTTCAGTTCCTTGAAATCGACTCGCTCACGCAATTCCTTGCCGGCCTTGAAGTGCGGCACGTGCTTTTCGGGCACCTGCACGCGTTCTCCGGACTTCGGATTGCGCCCCGTTCGTGGCGGCCGGTAATTGAGCCCGAAGCTGCCGAACCCGCGGATCTCGATGCGCTCACCCTTCGCCAGGCTCTCGGCCATGGCATCGAGGATCATCTTGACCGCAAGTTCGGCATCCTTGGCCACCAACTGCGGGAACTGCGCCGCCAAGCGGTCGATCAGCTCCGATTTGGTCATCACGGGCTCGCTTACCCTTGGCTTTTGTTGTCGAGCTTCGCCTTAAGCAATGCCCCCAGGTTGGTCGTGCCGGCGCTGGTGCCCGAATTCTCGGTACTAATGCGCTGCATCGCTTCCGACTCGTCGGCGTTGTCTTTGGCCTTGATCGACAGGTTGATCGAGCGATTCTTGCGGTCGATGTTGATGATCATGGTCGATACCGAATCGCCTTCCTTCAGGTGCGAGCGAATGTCCTCGACCCGGTCGCGCGCGACTTCGGACGCGCGCAGGTAGCCTTCGACGTCTCCGTCAAGCGCGATGACCGCGCCCTTGCCGTCGAGCGACTTGACGGTCCCGGTCACCACGGTGCCCTTATCGTGCACGGCCACGTAGTTGGAGAACGGATCGCCGTCGAGCTGCTTGATGCCTAGCGAAATGCGCTCGCGTTCGACATCGATGGCCAGAACCACCGCCTCGACCTCCTGACCCTTGCGGTAGTCGCGCACGGCAGCTTCGCCGGCGAGAGACCACGACAGGTCGGACAAATGCACCAGGCCGTCGATGCCGCCCGGCAACCCGATGAAGACGCCGAAATCGGTGATCGACTTGATCAGGCCCTTCACCTTGTCGCCCTTCTTGTGATTGATCGCGAACTCGTCCCACGGATTCGGCATGCATTGCTTCATGCCCAGCGAGATGCGCCGGCGTTCCTCGTCGATCTCGAGGATCATCACCTCGACCTCGTCGCCGAGCTGCACGACCTTGGTCGGATGGATGTTCTTGTTGGTCCAGTCCATCTCCGAAACGTGCACCAGGCCTTCGATGCCCTGCTCGATCTCGACGAACGCACCGTAGTCGGTGAGATTGGTCACCTTGCCGAACAGGCGGGTGCCCGTCGGGTAGCGCCGCGACAGGCCGACCCACGGGTCTTCGCCGAGTTGCTTCATGCCCAGCGAAACGCGGTTCTTCTCCTGATCGAACTTCAGCACCTTGGCGGTCACTTCGTCGCCGACCGCGAGTACTTCCGACGGATGCTTGACGCGGCGCCACGCGAGATCGGTGATGTGCAGCAGGCCGTCGATGCCACCGAGATCGACGAACGCGCCGTAGTCGGTGATGTTCTTGACGATGCCCTTGACGATCGCGCCTTCCTGCAGCGTCTTGAGCAACTCCTCGCGCTCCGCGCCGAGGCTCGCCTCGAGCACGGCACGCCGCGAGACGACGACGTTGTTGCGCTTGCGATCGAGCTTGATGACCTTGAATTCGAGCGCCTTGCCTTCGAAAGGCGTGGTGTCCTTTACCGGCCGGATGTCGACCAGCGATCCCGGCAGGAAGGCGCGAATGCCGTTGACCATGACGGTCAGGCCGCCCTTGACCTTGCCGGTCACGAGACCGGACACGATGGCGCCCTGCTCCATCGCCGCTTCCAGATCGTGCCATGCCTTCAGGCGCTTGGCCTTGTCGCGCGACAGACGCGTCTCGCCGTAGCCGTCTTCCAGGCTTTCGATCGCGACCGTGACAAAGTCGCCGGCCTTGACCTCGACTTCGCCCTTGTCGTTCTTGAATTCTTCGATGGGGATGAAACTCTCTGACTTCAGGCCGGCGTTGACCACGACGATATTGAAATCGACGCGCGTGACCTCGGCGGTGATCAGTTCACCTTGGCGCATCTCCTGCCGCGCAAGGGATTCCTCGAACAGCGCCGCAAAGTTTTCCTGCATCGGGCTGGACTGAGTAGTGGTAGCGGTTGACATGAGTATCTGTATCCCAAATTCTTCCGCGGCCACTGGCGCGGCTGCGGGTTCGTTGATCAATCCACCCTTCGGACTGGATGCGATGCGTCCGCCGGGCGGTCCCTGGGTCGTCCATTGCAACCGAGGATGGCGGTGGCGCCTTTCCCTCGGACTACCGCTGTTCGCTCGCGGCCCTGGCCCGGTACTGCGCCAGCACGAAGCCGATGGCCGCGTCGATGGTCATACTGGTCGTATCGAGTTCGATGGCGTCTGCGGCGCGCCGCAGCGGCGCCGCCGCTCGCGTGCTGTCGCGCACGTCCCGTTCCCGAATGTCACGCAAAAGACTGTCAAGTGTAACCGAGATTCCTTTTTCGATCAACTGGTTATACCGGCGCCTTGCCCGTTCCTCGGGCGTGGCCGTCACGAAGACCTTAAGGCTCGCGTCGGGGAAGATGACCGTTCCCATGTCCCGGCCCTCGGCCACCAGGCCGGGCGGCTTCCGGAACGCCCGCTGGCGGGACAGCAGCGCCAGGCGCACCCGCGGGTAGACGGCCACGCGCGACGCGGCGGTCCCCACTGCTTCTTCCCGCAGCGCCTCGGTCACGTCCTGCCCGTCCAGCCGAATGGCGTCGCCATCGAAGCTCGGATCGAGGCCGGCCGCCGCAGCGGCCAGCGCGGCTTCATCGGCCAGCGACAGCGACTTGCGCAACGCGACGTATCCGACCAGCCGGTACAGCGATCCGCTTTCGAGGTAGTGGAAGCCCAGGCACCCCGCGACGGCCTTGGCGACCGTGCCTTTGCCGGTCGCCGCCGGGCCGTCGATAGCGATCACCGGCACTGCGGCGTCCGCGGCGCTCATGAAGCGGCCTCCTTGTGCCCGCAATAGAGGACGACGAGCGCCACGTCGGCCGCGCGCAATCGCGCCGCGCCGGCCCTTCGGGTCTCTACGGCGTCCGCGGCGCTCATGACGTCAACCGGCGCAGTTCCGCGAAGTATTCGGGGAAGGTCTTGCGCACGCACTGGGGGTCGTTGATGCGAACACCGACCCCGCCGAGCGCTACCAGCGAGAAACACATGGCCATGCGGTGATCGTCGTAGGTGTCGATGGTGGCGCTGACGAGCGTCGCCGGTGGCGTGATGCGCAACCAGTCGGGGCCTTCGTCGACCGTTGCCCCAAGCTTGCGCAACTCGGCGGCCATCGCGGCGATGCGATCGGTCTCCTTGACGCGCCAGCTGCCGATATTGCGCAGCGTGGTCGGCCCGTCCGCGAATAGCGCCACCACCGCGGCGGTCATCGCCGCATCGGGAATCATGTTGCAATCGAAATCGATGCCGCGCAGGCGTCCGTCGCGCTGCGCTTCGATCCAGTCGTCGCCAGTGCGAATCGTCGCGCCCATCGCGGCCAGCGTATCGGCGAAGGCGACGTCGCCCTGCACGCTGCCGCGCCCGACGCCTTCGACCCGCACCGGTCCACCGCCGATCGCACCCGCGGCGAGGAAATAGGACGCCGAAGACGCATCGCCTTCCACGTCGATGCGCCCCGGGCTTTGGTACCTGGAGGCGGGCGGCACGCGAAACCGTTGCCAGCCGTCGCGCTCGACCTCCACCCCGAAGCGGCGCATCAGATTGAGCGTGATCTCGACGTAAGGCTTCGAAATGAGCTCGCCGTCCACATCAACCGTCGCACCGGTGGGCCGCAAGGGCAATGCCTGCAGCAGACCGGTCAGGAACTGGCTCGACACGTCGCCGCGAATGCGCACCTGCGAATTCGCACTGGGCGTCGCCACCTCGACCCGTAGCGGCGGGAAGCCCGCTACTTGTTCGTAGCGAATGTCCGCGCCCAGGGGCCGCAAGGCGTCGACCAGATCGCCGATGGGGCGCTCGCGCATGCGCGCAACGCCGTCGAGCCGGTAGCGCCCAGACGAGAATGCGAGCGCCGCCGTCAGCGTGCGCATCGACAGTCCCGACAGCCCCATGAACAGGTCTGCCGCCTTGATCGGGAACGGACCGCCTGCGCCGGGAACGACGTAGCGGCCCGACGCGCCTTGCGCGCTGTGCTTGTGCCACGCGACGCCAAGCGCCTTCAAGGCGTCGAGCATGACACTGGTGTCGTCGGACTCGAGCAATCCGTCGAGCTCGGTGGTGCCGGCGGCCAGCGCCGCCAGCAACAGCATGCGGTTGGAAAGGCTCTTGGACCCGGGCATGCGCACCGTGCCGGAGACGTTTGCGATCGGTGGCAGGTCGAGGAATTCCATCGTTGGACAGATCGCTACAGGTCCTTGCTTTCGCTGTGCCCCGCGAGCCACGCGCTGCGCGCGTCGCGCGCGTCGGCATACACGGTTGCCAGCGCGGCGCCGTCTGCTTCAGCGAGCATCCGGTCGATCCGGTCCAGCGCCAACCGGTACGACGCAAGTTCGGCGCGCAGTGCCACGCGATTGGCGATGCTGATGTCGCGCCACATCTCGGGATGGCTGCTCGCCAACCGCGTGAAATCGCGAAAGCCCCCCGCCGCATGGCGAAAGTAATCGTCGGCATCGGCCCGCTGCGCGAGCTCGCCGACCAGTGCAAAGGCCAGCACGTGCGGCAAATGGCTCACCGCGGCAAACAGCGCGTCGTGGCGCGCGGCGGCGAGTCGACTCACTACCCCTCCGCATCGCGTCCAGCAATCGGTGACCCGCGCAACGGCTTCGGGATTCGTCTCCGGGAGCGGAGTCAGCACCACGTTCCTGTCCTGGAACAGCGCGGCAAACGCCGCCGCCGCGCCCGAGTGTTCGGTCCCGGCGATCGGATGCCCCGGCACAAAGCGCGGAAAGACCGCGCCGAGCCCCGTACGCGCTGCCGCGATGACGTCCTGCTTGGTGCTGCCGGCGTCGGTAACGATCGTCGCCGCGCCCAGGTGCGGCGCGATCGCACTGAACAAGTCCGGTAGCTGACCGACCGGCGCCGCCAGCAGCACCAGGTCCGCATCGCGCAACTCAGCATGCCAGTCTTGCGCCGTCGTATAGGCGCGATCGATGATGCCCAGTCGTTGCGCAACGTCGAGATTGGCGCCACCCCTGCCGACGCCGACCACGCTGCGAACCGCGCCGGCGTTCCTCAGCGCAAGGGCGAACGAACCTCCGATCAGTCCGACGCCGACGACGATCAGCTTGCCGAGCGATTGCATCGGGGCTTGTTAACGCCCCAGCGCCACTCGCAACGCCGCGAGAAAGCGCTCGTTCTCGCCGGTCAGACCTACCGACACGCGCAGATGCCCGGGCAAGCCATAGTTGCCCACCGGCCGCACGATCACCCCCTGCCGCAGCAGCGATTCGTACACCGCGGCGGACTCGCCGACCTGCACCAGCAGAAAGTTGGCGTGCGACGGGACATAGGCGATGCCCAGCGCGTCGAGTCCCGCGCTCAATTGCGCGAGACCGGCGCGATTCAGCCGCGCGCTCTCCACGACGTAGTCGGCGTCGGCGAGCGCCGCGATCGCCGCCGCCTGCGCCACGGAATTCACATTGAATGGCTGGCGCACGCGATTGAGCATTGCCGCGACAGAAGCGTCGGCAAGGGCGTATCCGACGCGCAGGCCGGCGAGACCATATGCTTTCGAGAACGTTCGCGAAATGAGCAGGTTCGGATGCGTACCCAGCCAGGACGCGCTGTCGGCTTGCTGCGATGGCTCGAGGTATTCGTTGTAGGCCTCATCGAGCACGACAAGCACATCGGCTGGAACGGACGCGATGAATGCGCGCACCGCATCGGGCGTGAGCCAGGTTCCGGTTGGATTGTTCGGATTGGCGACGAAAACGATACGCGTGCGCCAAGTCAGCGCAGCGCGCATGGTGGGCAGGTCGTGGCCGAGTTCGCGCGCCGGGATCGCAATACCCTTGGCGCCGCGTGCCTGCGTCGCCAGCGGATAGACGGCGAACGCGTGCTGCGAATACACCGCTTCGTCGCCGGGACGCAGGAAGGCCTGCGTCGCCAGCTCGAGGATGTCGTTGGAACCGTTGCCGAGCACCACCTGCTCGATCGTCACGCCGAACCTGGCGGCCAGCGCCTTCTTGAGTGCGAAGCCGTTACCGTCCGGGTACCGTGTCACGCCCGCGGCGGCATCGACGATCGCCTGCCGCACGCGGGCGCTGGGGCCGCGCGGATTTTCGTTCGACGCGAGCTTGACGATCCCGTCTTCGGCGAGCCCGTATTCGCGCGCCAGTTCGTCGATCGGCTTGCCCGGCACATACGGCGACAGGCGCTGGACATGACCAGGCGCCCGTTCCGCGATCTTGGTTGACGTCATCGTCGCAACTCCTCCGCTATTTCAAGACCGGCGCCGCCGGATACGATCCGAGCAACTTGAGAAACGGCGCGCGCGCCCGCAGTTCGGTCAATGCCGCGGCGATCGGCGGGTCATCGCAGTGACCTTCGAGATCGACGAAGAACAGGTATTCCCAAAGTCCGGTCCTGGCCGGCCGCGACTCCAGGCGAGTCATGCTCACGCCGTGCTTGGCGATCGGTTCGAGCAGCGCGTGCACCGCACCGGGTCGATTGTGCGCAGACATCACCAACGAGGTCTCGTCGCGGCCCGACCGTGCGACGGACTGTCGGCCCAGTACCCAGAAGCGGGTGGTGTTGTTGGGCTCGTCCTCGATGTGCGGCGCGAGCACGGACAGGCCGTAGATCGTCGCCGCCGCTTCGCCGGCGATGGCCGCCGCGCCGGGTTCGGCCGCCGCCAGCCGCGCGGCTTCGGCATTGCTCGCCACGGGGATGCGCGGAACGGCGGGCACGTGGCGGGCCAGCCACTGCGCGCATTGCGCGAGCGACTGCGCGTGCGAATAGATCCGCGTGACGCCGTCCAGCGCTCCCGCCTTCGACAACAGGTGCTGCGCGATGCGCAGCTTGATCTCGCCGACGATGTTGAGCTCGGTCTGACACATGAGATCCAGCGTGCGGCCGACCGCACCCTCGGTCGAGTTCTCGACCGGCACAACCGCATGATCGGTCTGTCCCGATTCGGCCGCGCGAAAGACTTCGTCGATGGACGCATACGGCTCCGCCTCGATGAAGTCGCCGAAGTGGCGTGCCACCGCGCCGTGGCTGAACGTGCCTGCCGGACCGAGGTAGGCGATGCGAAGCTTCTGCTCCAGCGCCAGGCACGCCGAGATGACTTGCCTGAACACGCCCGCCACAGACTCGTTGGGCAAAGGACCCTTGTTGGCCTCCTGCAGCGCACGCAGCACCTGGGCTTCGCGCTCGGGGCGATAGGCGGCACCTCCACCCTTGAGCGAACCGATTACCTGCGCCTGCCGGGCGCGTTCGTTGAGCAATCCGAGCAGCTCGCGATCGATCGCGTCGATGGCATCGCGGCAGCGTTTGAGCTCCTGCTGCGCGTCGACGCCGGAAGTGCTGTTTGAGTCAGCCATGGCAATCGCCGGTCGCGGCACCCGCGCTGCGGGTCCGCGTTTGCGGCCTCCTCTGAGGTTCCCTAAGCGTCGACGTCGTCCTCGGTCTCGACGACTCGCTCCAATCCCGCGAGTTTCTCGCCCTCGCCGAGATTGATCAGCGTAACGCCCTGCGTCGAGCGGCTCATCTCCCGGATCGACGAAACCTTGGTGCGGATCAGCACGCCCCCGGTCGAAATGAGCATGACTTCGTCGTCCGGATGCACCAGCGCGGCGGCGACGACCTTGCCGTTGCGCGCAGTCTGCTGAATCGCGATCATGCCCTTGGTGCCGCGACCATGGCGGGTATGTTCGACGATCGGCGTTCGCTTGCCGTAACCGTTCTCGGTCGCCGTCAGCACCGACTGCTGCTCGTCCTCGGCGACCAGCATCGAAATCACCCGCTGCCCGCGATCGAGCTGCATGCCGCGCACCCCGTGCGCGTTGCGCCCCATCGGCCGGACGTCGGTTTCCTCGAAGCGCACGGCCTTGCCACCCGAGGAGAACAGCATCACGTCGTGCTTGCCGTCGGTCAGCGCCGCACCGACCAGGAAGTCGCCGTCGTCGAGATCGACCGCGATGATCCCCGAGGGACGCGGGCGCGAAAACTCCGACAGTGGCGTCTTCTTGACCGTACCCTGTGCGGTGGCCATGAACACGAAGCGATCCTGCGCGAATTCCTTGACCGGGAGGATCGCGGTGATCTTCTCGTGCTCGAGCAGCGGCACCAGATTGACGATCGGTTTGCCGCGCGATGCGCGCCCGCCCTGCGGGACGTTGTACACCTTGAGCCAGTACACGCGGCCGCGGTTCGAGAAGCACAGGATGAAATCGTGCGTGTTGGCGATGAAAAGGCTGTCGATGAAGTCGTCTTCCTTGGTTCCCGTCGCCTGCTTGCCGCGCCCTCCGCGCCCTTGCGCGCGATACTCGGCGACCGGCTGCGCTTTCATGTAGCCGCCGTGCGAAAGAGTGACGACCATATCCTCCGGCGTGATCAGATCCTCCATCGACAGGTCGACGCCCTGCGCGACGATCTCGGACCTGCGCTTGTCGCCGAACTGATCGCGGATCGACACCAGTTCGTCGGAGATGATCGACGTGACACGTCCGGGCTGCGACAGGATGTCGAGGAGGTCGACGATCTGCGCCATGACCTCGCGGTACTCCGAAGTGATCTTTTCCTGCTCGAGTCCGGTAAGGCGCTGCAGGCGGAGTTCGAGGATCGCCTGCGCCTGCACGTCGGACAACTTGTAGCCGGGCGGCCGCGCGCCGGGCTGCCAGCCGAAGTCGGACGCCAGGCCCTCCGGCCGCGCCGCGTCCGCTGCGGCCCGCTGCAGCATGTCCTCGACGATTGCCGAGCGCCAGACCTTCGCCATCAATCCGGCCTTCGCCTCGGGCGGCGTCGCCGCCGCCTTGATCAGCGCGATGATCTCGTCGACGTTCGACAGCGCAACCGCAAGCCCTTCGAGGATGTGCCCGCGATCCCGCGCCTTCCGCAACTCGAAACGCGTGCGGCGCACGACGATCTCGCGCCGGTGCTGCAGGAAGTACTCGAGAAACTGCTTGAGGTTGAGCAGGCGGGGCTGATTGTCGACCAGCGCCACCATGTTCATCCCGAAGCTGTCCTGCAGTTGCGTCAGCTTGTACAGGTTGTTGAGGATGATGTCGGCGACTTCGCCGCGCTTGAGCTCGATGACCACGCGCATGCCGGATTTGTCCGACTCGTCGCGCAGGTCGGAAATGCCGTCGAGCTTCTTTTCGCGAACCAGTTCGCCGATGCGGATCAGCAGGTTCGCCTTGTTCACCTGGTACGGGATCTCGTCGACGATGATGGCCTGGCGCTCGCCCTTGCCGATATCCTCGATGTGAGTGCGGGCGCGGATGACGACGCGGCCACGCCCGGTTCGATAGCCCTCGCGCACGCCTTCGAGACCGTAAATGATCCCGGCCGTCGGGAAATCCGGAGCCGGGATGATCTCCATCAACTCATCGACGGTGATGTCCGGCTGGGCGAGCACCTTCAGGCAACCGGCAATGGTCTCGGTAACGTTGTGCGGCGGAATGTTGGTCGCCATCCCGACCGCGATGCCGGACGAGCCGTTGACCAGCAGATTCGGCAGGCGCGAGGGCAGGACCGACGGTTCCTGCTCCTTGCCATCGTAGTTCGGGATGAAATCGACGGTTTCCTTGTCGATGTCGGCCAGCAACTCGTTGGCGATCTTCTGCAGGCGGCACTCGGTGTAGCGCATCGCCGCCGGGTTGTCGCCGTCGACCGATCCGAAGTTGCCCTGGCCATCGATGAGGGGGTAACGCAGCGAGAATTCCTGCGCCATTCGCACCAGCGCGTCATAAATCGACATGTCGCCGTGGGGGTGATACTTGCCCATAACGTCGCCAACGACGCGGGCGCACTTGACGTACGGCCGGTTAAAAACGATGTTGGCTTCGTGCATCGCGTACAGTACCCGGCGATGTACCGGTTTCAACCCGTCCCGGGCGTCCGGAAGGGCGCGTCCCACGATCACGCTCATCGCGTAATCAAGGTAGGAATGCCGCATTTCCGCTTCCAGGCTTACCGGAACGGTTTCTTTTGCGAACTGCTCCATCGTCAAGAGGGCTCTTTAGGGGTTGAAAGGGTCCAAAGCGGAACTCGGCTGGTCACCCGGGGCCGAGGCCGCAGAATCGCTCTACAGCGGCCGTATCGACCGTTGACGGCCGGCATAGCGGAAAACGACGAATCTTAACACGACCGTTGTATTGCTGCGACACCCTTGGACTTCCTGTTGCAAGAATCCAAATTGCGCTTTGCAGCGTCAAAATCACTATGCTATAGTCAAACGTAAGTCGCTGTTTCCGGACGACCCACAAAAGTTGCCGTTACGCGTCGAAAAATTATACGGGTAAACCTCAACAACTCAGCCAAAGGGGTGAAAGTGAACAAACTTCGTCTGATTGCGACCATCATGACCGGCACAGCCGCGGCCGTGCTTGGTTCCGCAGCGTTCGGCCAGGCCAATCCGCAAAATAGCGGATACGCCCTGTTCGGGTACGGCAAGCCGGATGCCAACCTCTGGAGAAGCGGATCCTATGGCGGCAAGCCCGGCGTGAACGACACGTTGTGCTGGCGTACCGGGTATTGGACGCCGGCGATGGCCATTATCGAATGCGACCCCGACCTGGTGCCGAAGCCGGCGCCGCCGCCCGCCCCGGCCGCCGCGCCGCCGGCACCCCGGCCGCCGGCACCCCCGCCTCCGCCGGCTCCTGGCGCGCAAGTGCAGAAGATCACGCTGGCGAGCAAGGCGTTGTTCGACTTCGACAAGTACGTGCTGAAGCCCGAAGGCATGGCCGCAATCGACCGCGACGTCATCAGCAAGCTCAGCGGCGTGACCAAGCTCGAGCTGGTCCTGGTCACCGGCCACACGGATCCGATCGGTAGTCAGGCATACAACCAGAAACTGTCGGAACGTCGCGCCAATGCAGTTCGCGACTACCTGGTTTCGAAGGGTGTGCCCAAGGACAAGATCGAGACCCTTGGCATGGGCAAGACGCAGCCGATTCCGGGCGTAGTCTGCAACCAGAAGAACTTCAAGGAACAGGTTGCCTGCTATGCGCCGCTCCGTCGCGTCGAAATTGAAGTCAAAGGCGAAGTCGTCAAGCGCTAAGACAACGCCAGTCGGTCGGAAAAGCCCCGCTTCGTGCGGGGCTTTTTCATTGCGCTTTCGATACGACGCGCCATAGGTCGCCCGCAGCGAGCATGGCGGCGCGCGGTTCGCGCGGTACCATCCGCTTGATGCGCCCGAGCCAACAATCGACCATGAACAGATCATGCCGACGCCGATAGACTTGCGCCTCGACGCCCGCTGGGTCGTTCCCGTCGTTCCCTCCGGCGTGTTGCAAGAGCACGCGGTCCTGGTCGACGGTGGCCGCATCGTTGCCGTCTGCCCGCAGGCGATAGCAGAGCGCGACTACCTCCCGCGCGAGACCGTCGCGCTGCCGTCGCACGTGCTCCTGCCGGGGTTGGTCAATGCCCACGTGCATGGCGGGATGTCGCTGTTACGCGGCATCGCCGACGACCTCGCGCTCAAGCCATGGCTCGAGCAACACATCTGGCCGCTCGAAGGGCGCTTTGTCGGCACAGATTTCGTCCACGACGGTACGCTGCTGGCGGCGGCCGAGATGCTGCGTGCCGGCATCACCTGTTGCAACGACATGTATTTCTTTCCCGATGCTGCCGCGCGCGCGTACCAAGCCAGCGGCATGCGGGCAGTCCTGGGCCTTCCCGTGCTCGATTTTCCTACGGCGTATGCTGCCGATGCGGACGCATGCCTGCAGGCTGGTCTCGCTGCCCGGGACACTTGGAAAAGTGAACCGCGGCTGGGGTTCTCGCTCGCGCCGCACGCGCCCTATACCGTCGGTGACGAAAGCTGGGGCAAGATCGTGATGTACGCAAGGCAACTCGACCTCGCCATCCAGACGCACGTGCTGGAAGCGGGGGATGAACGTGCGCAAAGCCTGGCCCGGTTCGGACTGGCACCACTGCAGCGGCTCGATCGCCTGGGCGCGACGGGCCCGGGCTTCATCGCCATTCACGGCGTGCAGCTCGACGCCGCGGACATCGAGTTGCTCGCCGCGCAGCACTGCCACGTCGTGCACTGCCCGACCTCGAATCTGAAGCTTGCCAATGGCGTCGCACCCATCGGCGCGTTGCTTCGCCAAGGCGTCAACGTTGCCCTCGGGACAGACAGCGCCGCGAGCAACAACCGCCTCGATATCTTCAGCGAGGCGCGCCTTGCCGCGCTGATCGGCAAGGCAGCGAGCGGCGACGCCACGGCGATGTCGGCGCCGACGGTGCTGCACATGGCGACCATAGGTGGCGCCGCCGCGCTCGGCATGGACAAGGAGCTCGGGACGCTCGAGGCGGGCAAACACGCCGATGTCATCGCGGTGGATGTGGGTGGGCTCGAGCACACGCCCTGTTACGATCCGTTGTCGCACCTCGTCCATGTCACCGGACGCGATCAGGTTTCCGACGTGTGGGTTGCAGGAGAGCGGCTGCTCGCCGAACGCTTCCTGACCCGCATCGACGCGCGCGATCTCGCGGCGCGAGTACGATTCTGGCAAGAGCGCATGCAATGAATACGACCAACGCCGATCCGACCGAGCTCGCCAAGTTCAGCGCGCTCGCACACCGCTGGTGGGATCCGACCAGCGACTTCAAGCCGCTGCACGACATCAATCCGTTGCGCCTCGACTACATTTCCGAGCGTTGCGGCGGACTGCGTGGCAAGGCCGTGCTCGACGTCGGCTGCGGCGGCGGCATTCTCGCCGAGGCGATGGCCGTACAAGGCGCCCGCGTCACCGGCATCGACCTGTCCGAGAAGGCGCTTGGCGTCGCGCAGCTGCACCAGCTCGAATCCGGTACCAACGTCGAATACCGGTTGCTCGCCGCCGAGGCGCTCGCCCTCGAAGCCGCCGGCGCCTATGACGTCGTGACCTGCATGGAATTGCTCGAGCATGTGCCGGACCCCGCATCGACCATCGCCGCGTGCGCCCAACTGACACGTCCCGGCGGCATCGTCGTGTTTGCCACGATCAATCGCAATCCGAAGTCCTACCTGTTCGCAATCATCGGAGCGGAATACATGCTGCGGCTGCTTCCACGCGGAACGCACGACTATGCGCGCTTCCTGAAGCCGGCGGAAATCGCCGCCCATGCGCGCCGCGCCGGACTCGAATCCGACGCCATCATCGGCATGACCTACAACCCGCTGATCCGCGTCTACCGGCTCGAGCCCGACACGGCGGTCAACTACATCGCCACTTTCCGTCGTGATGCCGGAACCTGAACGGCTGCCGGTACGCGCGGTGCTGTTCGATCTCGACGGCACGCTCGCCGATACCGCCGATGACCTCGCGGCCGCACTCAACCGCGTGCGCGCCGACCGCGGGCTGGCGCCGCTGCCGATTGCTGCGCTGCGCGGCTATGCTTCGCACGGGGCACGCGGGCTGCTTGCCGCCGGCATGGGCGTGAGCCGGGGCGACGCCGACTACGAGCCGCTGCGCGAAGCCTTCCTGAACTATTACGAGCACGCTTTGCTCGGGCAATCGCGCCTGTTCGACGGCGCCGCCGCCGTGCTCGACGAAATCGACCGTCGCGGCCTGCGCTGGGGCATCGTTACCAACAAGGCCCAGCGCTTCACCATGCCGCTGGTCCGGCATCTGGCACTCGTCCCGGGCGCCGGCACCGTGATCTGCGGCGACACGACGCCGCACGCCAAGCCGCATCCTGCGCCATTGCATGCAGCGGCAACGGAAATCGGTTGCGCATCGAGCGAATGCGTCTACGTCGGCGACGCCGAGCGCGACATCACTGCGGGCATCGCGGCCGGAATGAAGACGCTGATCGCCAGTTACGGGTACTTTGCGCCGGAGGACACGCCGGAGCGCTGGCCCGCCGACGGCTCGATCGATTCGTTGCCCATGTTGCTGGAGTGGCTGCCGCTGACCGTAACGCGGTAAACGGTCCTGCCGAGTTCAGAGGAAGCGCCGGGTGAAGCGAACTGCATTTGTCGCGCTGCTGGTTTCCTGCATCCTGACCGGGACGGCATACGCCGCCTTCAACGAGGGTCGCGTCGCGCTGGAAAACGGGGACTACGCCACTGCATTGATCGAATTGCAGCCGCTCGCGGACCAGGGTCACCCCGGGGCTCAAGTTCTGCTTGGCGAAATGTACCTGACCGGCCGCGGTACGCCGCAGGACGATCAGCGGGCGCTGCAGTGGTTTCGCAAAGCAGCCGCGCAAGGGGAAGCCATCGCCGAAAACAACGTCGGCGTCATGTACCAGGGTGGGCGCGGCGGCCTGCCGCAGGACGATGGGCAAGCGGCTGCGTGGTATCGGAAGGCGGCCGACCAAGGCTTCGCACCCGCGCAAAACAACCTCGCCAACTTGCTTCTCGACGGCCGCGGCGTGTCGCGGAACGAGGGGCAAGCGGTAGAGTGGTTTCGCAAGGCAGCCGAGCAAGGCCACGCACCTGCCCAGCACAATCTCGCCAATATGTACCTCAACGGCCTAGGCGTGCCGCGAGACGATCGCGAGGCGGTTGCGTGGTATCGCAAGGCAGCCGTGCAAGGCTACGAACCTGCCCAGCACAACCTCGGTTTCAGTTACTTCAACGGCCGCGGCGTGCCGCAGGACGATGCGCAAGCAGTGGCGTGGTATCGCAAGGCGGCTGCGCAAGGCTTTGCCACCAGTCAAAACAATATGGGGGTGATGTACCAAAGCGGCCGCGGTGGCTTGCCAAAGGACGACAAGCAGGCCGCGGAGTGGTACCGCAAGGCGGCGGAGCAAGGCGTTGCCGAAGCGCAAGTGAATCTCGGCAATCTCTATCTCGCGGGTCGAGGCGTGCCGCGGGACGACACTCTGGCGTACATGCTATTCAATCTTGCCGCCGCGGCCGGGGACGCGACTGCAGCAAGCGATCGGGCCAATATTGCGCGGAACCTGTCGCCAATGCAGATCGAGAAAGCGAACGAACTCGCAAAATCGTGGCGGCCAGGCACCCCGCTCCCGACGCAAAGCGAGACCATGAGCAAGTGAATGCCTGGCGAGCGGCGCGGTATTTCTATCCCGGGCACGCACCCGCATTCAGGTAAAGCCAATGCTGCGGCTTGCCGTCGCGGCTTCCCGCCAGCCACACGGCCTGGCTGCGTATGAGGGGCTGCAATACCTGCTGTGGAATATCAGCGGGGATCGCCAGCGCGACGCCATTGGCACTCTCGACGCGATCGCCGTTACGCAGTCCCAGGTTGGACGCGAAGCCACTTTGATCGCGCACGACGAGAGCGCCGGCGCCGGGTTCCACCAGCGCTTTCCACGCATCCGTCGTGTTCATCATGCCGCCCAGGAGCTCGGCATTCAGACGCACCACCGGGCCTGAGAATCCAGGCGGCGCCGCACATGCCGAAGTTGTCGCGGCCGCCACCGCGGCCGCGCGCGGCTTCTCACCGGCGATGGCGGCACGCAATGTCATTTCGCGCCGCACGCCCCCGTCGAGAAGCGTGACGCCGTTCGGCCGAATCGCCTCGAGCTTCAGCCCACCGATTACCTCCTGCCCGACCGCGACCAGCAGCGGCCCGCGTGAAGGGGCACGGAACAGCGCGTAGCCGCGACCGTCGCGCTGGACGATGATGCCGAGCAGCCGGAGGTCGCCAGGATTCGCAGATGGCGCCAAGGCGCCGGGCACGCCCGGCGCCGCGGGTGTTCCGAACAAATGCGCGTCGACAAGGCGCCGCGCGTGGTCGGTGTCGGGTGCGGGAGTGGCGATCGTCGCCGGCGCAGGGCCGAACCATCGCCAGCCCCAGTGCGCCAGCGTCAGCGCGAGCAGCCCGAGCGCCACCAACAGTGCGCCCGCCGCGACCAGCTTCCAGCGCGTCGGCAACGACCTCGGCCCGGCCTCGCGTGTCCCGTATAATTCCGGTTCGCTCACCACATTTCGCGCGTTCGCGCCCCTGCCGTTGAATTCCCATCTCGCGCTATTGCAGCCGTATCCATTCGAGCGGCTGCGTGCCCTGTACTCGAGCGTCACGCCGAATCCTCAGCGGACGCCCATCAGCCTGTCGATCGGCGAACCCAAGCACCCGACGCCGCAATTCATCCGCGATGCGCTTTGCGCAGGCAGCGGAGGGCTCGCGAATTATCCCACAACGGCAGGTTCGCCCGCGCTGCGCGAAGCCATCGGTGAATGGCTCGTGCGCCGTCACGGGCTTACAGCGCTCGACGCTGCGACGCAGGTATTGCCGGTACTGGGCAGCCGCGAGGCACTGTTCGCGTTCGCGCAAACGATCATCGACGCGGGCCGCGACGGCGCCACCGTCGTCGTTCCCAACCCCTTCTACCAGATCTACGAGGGTGCAGCGCTCCTCGCCGGCGCCGCGCCCTACTGCATCGACAGTCTCGCGACGCATCGCTACGCGCCGCAGTGGGAGCAAGTCCCGGACTCAGTCTGGGGACGGACCCAACTGCTTTTCGTGTGCTCCCCGGACAACCCGACGGGTCGTGTACTGTCGCTGGAGGAATGGCGGCAATTGTTCGAATTGTCGGATCGTCATGGCTTCGTGATCGCCGCCGACGAATGCTATTCCGAAATATATGTCGACGAGGCCAGGCCGCCGCTTGGCGCTCTGGCTGCCGCCAATGCGTTTGGACGTAAAGGGTACCCGCGACTGCTTTCGTTCGGCAGCCTCTCGAAGCGTTCCAACGTGCCGGGGTTGCGTTCCGGTTACGTCGCAGGCGACGCCGCGCTCGTGAAGGCGTTCCTGCTGTACCGGACGTACCACGGCTCGGCCATGTCGCCGGCAGTCGCCGCAGCCAGCATTGCTGCCTGGAAGGACGAAGCGCACGTGCGCGTCAATCGCGCGCTGTACGCGGAAAAATTCGCGCGTCTGCAACCTGCCGTGAACGCGGTGTTGCCGGCGGCGCAACCCGACGCCTCGTTCTACCTCTGGGCCCGGGTGCCGGGCGATGACGCCGAATTTGCCCGGCAACTGTACGCGGAGGAAGCGGTCAGCGTACTCCCCGGCAGTTTTCTTGGACGCAACGCACACGGCGTCAACCCGGGGGCAGGCTATATCCGTATCGCCCTGGTCGCCGAATACGCCGAGTGCGCCGAAGGCATCGGCCGACTCGTCGCGTTCGCTCAGCGCAGTAGCCACGCGTCGGGAGTGCCACGGGTACGGTAAAATGGACGCTTTGCCCGCGTCCGTCGCACCGCTCATGTCAAATCCGCAACAGATCATCGATACCGCGTGGGAGCGGCGCACCGAATTGTCGCCGGGCACCGCCGACGCTGCCGTGCGCGACGCAGTCGCTACCGTCATCGCCGATCTCGACGCCGGTCGGCGGCGTGTTGCCGAGAAGGTCGGCGGCGAGTGGATCACGCACCAGTGGCTGAAAAAAGCGGTGCTGCTGTCGTTCCGGCTGTCGGACAACGCGCCCATCGGCCTGGCGTCGCCCAGCGCACCGTTTCGCTTCTACGACAAGGTGGCGACCAAGTTCGCCCTGTTCGACGACGCCGCGTTCGCCCAGGCCGGCGTGCGCGTCGTGCCGCCGGCCGTCGCGCGGCGTGGCGCGTACATCGCGCCCAACGTCGTGCTGATGCCGTCCTACGTCAACATCGGCGCATACGTCGACTCCGGCACGATGGTCGACACCTGGGCGACCGTCGGGTCCTGTGCGCAGATCGGCAAGAATGTGCATCTGTCCGGCGGCGTCGGCATCGGCGGGGTCTTGGAACCGCTGCAGGCGAACCCCACCATCATCGAAGACAACTGCTTCATCGGCGCGCGCTCCGAAGTGGTCGAGGGCGTGATCGTCGAGGAGAATTCGGTGCTGGGGATGGGTGTGTTCCTGGGTCAGAGTACCAAGATCTACAATCGCATGACCGACGAGGTCAGCTACGGGCGCGTGCCCTCCGGCTCGGTCGTCGTCGCGGGGAGCCTGCCGTCCGGCGAAGGCAAGTGCCATTTGTACTGCGCGGTGATCGTCAAGCGCGTCGACGCAGGCACGCGCGCGAAGACCAGCATCAACGACCTGTTGCGAAGCTGAAGGCGAAGGTTAATGCGAGGCATGGATTCGATGTCGGTCTCGATCAAGACTGACGAGGAAATCGCCGGCATGCGCGTTGCCGGTCGGGTCGCGTCGGAGCTGCTCGACTATCTCACGCCGCACGTGCTGCCAGGCGTGTCGACGGGAGAGATCGACCGGCTCGCGCACGACTATCAGGTCAACGTGCAGAAGGTGATTCCCGCGACGCTCAACTACGCGCCGCCCGGTCACCGTCCTTACCCGGCCTCGCTCTGCGCGTCGGTCAATCACGTCGTCTGCCACGGCATCCCCGGCGACAAGAAGCTCAAGCACGGCGACATCGTGAATGTCGACGTCACTGTGATCAAGGATGGATTTCACGGCGACACCAGCCGCATGTTCTACGTGGGCGCGCCGACGATCCAGGCGCGGCGGCTGGTCGAGGCGACCTACGAAGCGATGTGGCGCGGTATTCGTGCGATCAGGCCCGGCGCGCATCTTGGCGACATCGGCGCCACCATCCAGCGCTTTGCGGAGGGCCACGGCTTTTCCATCGTGCGCGAGTTCTGCGGCCACGGCATCGGCCGCCAGTTTCACGAGGAACCGCAGGTACTGCACTATGGGCGGCCGGGAACCGGTATCAAGCTGCAGCCTGGGATGATCTTCACGATCGAGCCGATGATCAATGCCGGCCGACCCGGTATCCGCTGCCTCGCCGACGGTTGGACGATCGTCACTGCCGACCACAGCCTGTCGGCGCAGTGGGAGCATACGGTGCTGGTCACCGCCGAGGGCTTTGAAGTGCTCACGCTGTCCGCAGGCGCGCCGCCGCCACCCGCGTCGGCGGCGTAGCAGGCTCAGCCTAAGTGGCCGCGACGCACGCCATTTCGCCGCTGGCGCCAGCTGCCTCGACGACGCTGCGCTGGAAACGGGAACTGGCCGCCGGTCGCGAAGCCTTGCGCGCGGCCTTTGCCGCCGACCCCAAGCCGCAACGCCTGCTGCTGCGACAGTCTCAGCTTGCCGATCGCATCGTCCGCGGCATCTGGGCCGAGATCGGCGCGCCCGCCGGCACCGCGCTCGTCGCGCTCGGCGGCTACGGCCGCGCGGCGCTGTTTCCTCACTCCGACGTGGACGTGCTGGTATTGCTGCCGCGGCCGCTCGCCGACCACACGACACAGGCTGCGATCGAACACTTCATCGGGCGCCTTTGGGACGTCGGGCTCGAGGTAGCGCACTCGGTGCGCACGGTCGACGAATGCGAAGCCGAGATGGCGAACGACGTCACCATCCGCACCAGCCTGCTCGAGCATCGCCTACTCCACGGATCGCGCCCGCTGTACGACCGCTTTCGCCGACGTTTCGACGCCACGCTGGACGTCCGGGGGTTCTACGAAGCGAAAGTGCTGGAGCAGCAGCAGCGGCACCTGCGCCACCAGGACACCGCGTACAACCTCGAGCCCAACGTCAAGGAGAGTCCAGGGGGGTTGCGCGACCTGCAGACCATCGTCTGGATCGCGCGGGCCGCGGGCCTCGGCCGGACCTGGCGCGAGCTCGCGCAGCGTGAATTGATGACGCCCGCGGAGGCACGCGAAGTGGTGCGCCACGAGCGGCTCATCGACGAGCTGCGCATCCGCCTCCACTACCTCTCGGGACGCTGCGAAGACCGCCTCGTGTTCGACGTGCAGACTGCGCTGGCGCATGAAATGGGACTTGTGGACACGCCGAATCGGCGCGCATCCGAGCAACTCATGCAGCGCTACTATCGCGCCGCGAAATCGATTCGCCAGATCAACGTGATCCTGCTGCAGAACCTGCACGCGCGCCTGTTTCCTTCCGAAGTGAAAGTGCGCACCATCGACGCCGACTTCCAGGCGGTCGATGAATTGCTCGACCTCAAGGACGACGATCTGTTCGCCAAGCGTCCGGGTGCGATCTTCGACAGCTTCCTGACGTTGCAGCAGCATCCGGAACTCAAGGGCATGTCGGCGCCGCTGTTGCGCGCGCTGTGGCGCGAACGCGACCGCGTCGACGCCGCGTTCCGGCGCGACCCCGGCAATCGCGCGCGCTTCATGACCATCCTGCGCCAGCCGGGCGGCGTGACGCACGAGTTGCGCCGGATGAACCAGTACGGGATCCTCGGTCGCTACCTGCCAGTGTTCGGCCGCATCGTGGGTCAGATGCAGCACGACCTGTTCCACGTGTATACGGTCGACGAACACATCCTCATGGTGATCCGCAACCTGCGCCGCTTCATGGAACCGCAGCATGCGCACGAGTACCCGCTGTGCTCGCGACTGATCACCGACTTCGCGCGACCCGAGATACTGATCGTCGCCGCGTTGTTCCACGATATCGCCAAGGGGCGTGGCGGCGACCATTCCGTGCTCGGCAGCCGCGACGCCCGGCGCTTTTGCCGCGAGCACGGACTGGCCACCGAAGACATCGCACTGGTCGTTTGGCTGGTGGAGCAGCATCTGACCATGTCGATGACGGCGCAGAAACAGGACATCAGCGACCAGGCGGTCGTCGACGCATTCGCGAAGAAGGTCAAGACCGAACGCCGCCTGGCTGCGCTGTACCTGCTGACCGTCGCCGATATTCGCGGGACGAGCCCGCGCGTGTGGAACGCCTGGAAGGCCAAGCTGCTCGAGGACCTGTTCCACGCGACCAAGGCGCGCATAGGCGGTGGCAGCGAAGACCGTCGGCTGCACGACAGCGTCGATGCCCGTCGTACCGAGGCCATTCGCCAACTGCGGCTGTACGCGGTGCCCGACGGTGCCGAGGATGCACTGTGGCAGAGGCTCGATGCGGTCTACTTCCAGCGCCACTCGGCCGACGAAATAGCCTGGCATGCGCGGCACCTGTATTTTCGCGTCGACCACCCGGAGCCGATCGTCAAGGCTCGCTTCGCCCGCGACGGCGTCGGCCTGCAGGTGATGGTCTACCTGCCTGATCAGAAGGAATTGTTCGCGCGCATCTGCGGCTTCTTCGGAAGTGCGCGGTTGTCTATCCTCGAGGCCAAGATCCATACGACGCGCCATGGTTATGCGCTCGACACTTTCGTCGTACACGACCCGATGAATCCAGACGCGGGATACCGTGAGGTGATCAGCTACATCGAATTCGAACTCAAGCGCGCGCTGACCGAACGCATGCCGCTCGACGCACCGCCTGTCGGCCGCGTCAGTCGCCACCTGAAGCATTTCCCGCTGTCGCCGACCGTCGGGCTGTTTCCGGACGACAAGGGCACGCACTACATCCTCGAGATCGTGGCTGGCGACCGACCAGGCCTGCTCGCGAGGATCGCCTACCTGCTCGCCAAGGCCAACGTCAACGTGGCAACGGCGAAGATCACGACGCTGGGCGAGCGCGTCGAGGATGTCTTCCTGCTCGAGGGCGCAAGGCTGCACGACGAGGCAGCGCTGCTCAAATTGGAGACCGCACTCTACGAACAGTTGCGGTTGACCTGACGCCCCCTGCGCAGGAAACTGTCTCCCGGATCGGGACGATGGGAGCGTGTCATGGCCGAAGCTGCAGTGACCAACGACGAGTTCACCGCATTCTGGAACAACGTCCTCGCCGCGAAATTCGATCGCTTTCGCAACATACTGCTTGGCGGCCTGAGCCATCACAGCCGGGTTCCGATGAGCAAACTTCGCCTCGCGCCCGGCAGCAAGGTCCTCGATGTCGGCTGTGGCTGGGGCGACACCGCGATCGAACTGGCGCGCATGGTCGGCCCCTCGGGATCGGTGGTGGGTCTGGACTGTTGCGCCAGTTTCCTCGCGCAGGCCAGAAAGGATGCAGCCGACGCCGGTGTCGGCAACGTCCGCTTCATCGACGCGGACGTGCAAACCCACCGCTTCGAGCCCGAGTACGACTTCTGCTTCTCGCGCTTCGGCATGATGTTTTTCAGCAGCCCGGTCGTGGCAATGCGCAATGTCCGCAGCGCACTCAAGCCCGGCGGCCGGCTGATGTTCATCACCTGGCGATCGCTGCAGGACAATCCGTGGGCCAGCATTCCCAAGCATCTCGTCCTCGGCTTCCTGCCCCCGCCAGGTGACGACGCTCAGACCTGCGGCCCGGGTCCGTTCTCGATGGCGAGCACCGAGGTCGTCACGGCACAACTCAAGGCGGCGGGATTCGAAAAGATCCACTTCGAAGCGACCGAGGGACCGGTCATGGTCGGGTCGACCGTGGAACAGGCGATGGCCTTCCAGCTTGCGCTGGGCCCGGCGGGAGAGATCGTGCGCGAGGCTGGCGCCGAAGCCGAGCGTCGCCGGGCCGGAGATCGAAAGCGCACTACGTGGCGAACTGGCGCGGCACCTGAAGCCCGAGGGCGTCGTGATGCAGTCGGCGTCCTGGACGATCACCGCGCAAAAGCCAGCGACATAGCAACCGCCGTGCTGCGGCCTCGCGCAGCGGCCTCCTCGACGATCTCCGATAGTACGACGAGCCGCAGGTCGGCCGCAGCCGCGACTCGCTTTGCCGTCGATCCCCACGCGTGGCGTGGGGCCCCTCGCCGGATAGCTCGCACGGCTACTCGTCTATGAGTTCCTCGTCGGGAAACAGCACGTCGGTGTATCCAAGCAGGCGCAGGTCCCGCATGCGCATCGGGTAAAGAATGCCGTCGAGGTGATCGCATTCGTGCTGCACCACGCGCGCGTGAAATCCCGACACTTCACGATCGATCGGACGGCCCGACGGGTCGAATCCGGTGTAGCGCAGCGCCGTATAGCGCGGTACCCTCCCGCGCAGACCGGGCACCGACAGGCAGCCTTCCCAGTCTTCTTCCATGGCCGCGCCCAGCGGCGTCAGCACCGGGTTCACGATTTCGGTGTACGGCACGGGATCGGCATCGGGATAGCGATCGTTGTGCTCGAAGCCAAAGATCACGACACGCTGCAGCACGCCGATCTGCGGTGCCGCGAGCCCGGCGCCGTGCGCCGCGATCATGGTTTCGCGCATGTCCGCGAGCAATTCCTTCAGCTCAGGCGTGCCGAAGCGTGCGACCGGCAGCGAACGCTGCAACAGGCGCGGATCTCCCATGCGCAGGATCGGTCGAATCATGTCAAAGCCTGTCGCAGAATCCGGGTGCGCCGAGCCAAGGTCATGCTTGGTCGTGCGGCACGACGCGGTCGATCAGGCGCCGCACCTTCTCCATGGCAGCCTCCAGCACGCCTGCGATCCGGCCCAGCGCGATCGCCTGCTCGCTGTCGCCCCGGCCCGCCGCATGGTTCACCACCACCGCAATCGAGACATAGGCGAGGCCCAGCTCGCGCGCGAGCACCGCCTCGGGCATACCCGTCATGCCGACGAGGGTTGCGCCGTCGCGCTCCAGGCGATCGATCTCGGCGGCGGTCTCCAGTCGCGGGCCGGACACCGCCGCATACACGCCGCCGTCGTGAAGCGCGATCCCGGCGACGCGGGCAGCGGCAAGGCAGCGCAGCCGCAACGCCGGCGTGTAGGGGTGCGTGAAGTCGACGTGCACGACCCTGCGATCGCCGCCGTCGAAAAAACTCGCTTCGCGCCCGGTGCTGTAGTCGACGAGTTGATGCGGCAACACGAGGTCCCCGGGTCCGTGCTTCGGCGCGATCGCGCCGACCGAGGCTACGGCGAGAATCGAATCGACGCCCCGCTGCTTCAATGCCCACAGGTTGGCGCGGTAGTTGACGCGGTGCGGCGGAATGGTATGCCCGTGGCCATGGCGCGCCAGGAATACGACGTCGCGCTGGGCGATCTGGCCGAAGATCAACGCCGACGACGGCTCCCCGTAGGGTGTCCGGACGACCTCGCGGTGGGCAATGGCGAGCGTGGACAGGCGGGTGAGCCCGCTGCCACCGATGATGGCGAGCATGGAATGTACGGTTTCCGCAAGCTTGCGGCATTTGCGTGCCACTCCACGCCGGAAAATCCGGCCTGGGACGCGGCCCAGTTGTTACTTTGCTCGACCTTGGTTATTCTTGTCAATTCATGACATTGTCAAGGGCGCCGACCGCGCGGCGAGAGCCGCCGGTCCGCCTCGAGACCAACCTTCGGGACCACACCATGTATCTCGATCGATTGTTCAAGTTGATGGCCGAAAAGCAGGCATCGGACCTGTTCATATCCTGCGGCGCCCCGATCAACATCAAGATCAACGGCGTCGTGTCGCCCATCTCCACCCAGCCGATGGACGTCGAGTCGGTACGCCGCGTCGCCTACGAGCTCATGACCAAGGATCAGGCGCGGGAGTTCGAGAACGAGATGGAAATGAATCTCTCGTATCTCGATCGCGCCGTCGGCAATTTCCGGATCAACATCTTCCGGCAGCGCGGCACGATATCGATGGTCATCCGCTATGTTCGCAGCCGGGTACCGCCATTCGAGGACCTCAAGCTGCCGCAGGTGCTGCTCAACCTGGTGATGGAAAAGCGCGGCCTGGTACTCATTGCCGGCGCCACCGGCTCGGGCAAGTCGACGACGCTGGCCGCGATGATCGACTACCGCAACGCCAATCGATCCGGGCACATCCTGACCCTCGAAGATCCGATCGAGTACCTGTTCGAACACAAGCAGTCGATCGTCAATCAGCGCGAGATCGGCGTCGACACGCAGACCTACGGCAAGGCGCTGCCCAACGCGCTGCGCGAGGCGCCGGACCTCATCATGATCGGCGAAATCCGCGACCGCGAGACGATGCAGCATGCGCTGCTGCATACCTTGACCGGCCACCTGTGCCTGTCGACCTTGCACGCCAACAACAGTTATCACGCGCTGTCGCGGATCATCAACATGTTCCCCTACGACGCGCGGTCCGGGCTGCTTTCCGACTTGTCGATCGGCTTGCGCGCGATCATCTCGCAGCGGCTGGTGCGCAACAAGGAAGGCGAGCTCGTCCCGGCGGTCGAGATCCTGCTCAATACCTCGCTCATCGCGGAACTGATCAAGAACGGCGAGATCACGCAGATGAAGGAAGCGATGGAGCAAAGCCTCTATCCCGGATCGCAGACCTTCGAGCAAGCCCTCTGCCGCCTGTATATGGACGGTGTGGTCTCCTACGACGAAGCGCTCATCGCGTCCGACTCGCCGACCAACCTGGCGTGGCTGGTCAACCAGAACACGCCCACGACGAAGTCAGCCGCTTCCGGCGAAAACAGCACGGAAGCCGCGCATCGGCTGTCCGGCGACTTCGTCAAGCTCGAGATCGATCCCGACTTCCTGAATCGCCCGCAGTGAACCCGCGCAGCATGGCGCAGGCGACCCTCTCCCCGGCGCCGACGCTTGCCCTCGCCCGCGAGTTGATCGCGCGCAGATCGCCCACGCCCGACGACGGGGGCTGTCAGGAAATCCTTCGGGCACGGCTGGAGCCGCTCGGCTTCCGCTGCGAGACGATCGCATCGAACGGCGTCACCAACCTGTGGGCGCGCCGCGGCACCGCGCACCCTGTCGTTTGCTTCGCGGGCCACACCGATGTCGTGCCGACGGGCCCGCTCGACGCGTGGCACTCCGACCCTTTCGCACCGACGGAGCGCGACGGCTACTTGTATGGGCGCGGCGCCGCCGACATGAAGTCTTCGGTCGCGGCATTCGTGGTCGCGGTCGAACGGTTGCTCGCGGCCAACCCGCAGGTCCGCGGGTCGATCGCGCTGCTGATCACTTCCGATGAGGAAGGTCCGGCCACCGACGGCACGGTCAAGGTTGTCGACCGGCTCCGCGCTGCGGGCGAGACGCTCGACTACTGCCTGATCGGCGAACCGTCGTCGGTGGACCGGCTCGGCGACATGATCAAGAACGGTCGCCGCGGCACGCTTTCGGGCACGCTGACCGTGCGTGGGGTGCAAGGCCACATCGCGTATCCGCATCTGGCCAAGAATCCGATTCACATCGCGGCGCCGGCCATCGCCGAGTTGGCAGCGGTGCGCTGGGACGAGGGCAACGAGTACTTTCCACCAACGACCTGGCAGGTATCCAACATCCAGTCCGGCACTGGCGCGACCAACGTGATTCCGGGAACGCTCGAGTTGTCCTTCAATTTCCGCTACGCGACGGTGAGCAGTCGTGACTCGCTCGAACAGCGATTCGAGGCCGTCCTGCGCAAGCACCGCATCGACTACGAACTGCGCTGGACGGGCTGGGGTCGCCCCTTTCTGACGGGGCGTGGCAAACTGGTCGAAGTCGCCAGCGAAGCCGTGCGCCAGGTCTGCGGGATCACGCCGGAACTTTCATGCACCGGAGGCACTTCCGACGGCCGCTTCATCGCCGACATCTGCCGCGAGGTGGTGGAGCTCGGGCCGGTCAACGCCTCGATCCACAAACTCAACGAACGCGTCGCCGTCGCGGATCTCGAGCCCCTGGCCGAGATCTACCAACGCGTCGTGGAGCGGTTGCTCACGACATGAGCACGACGGTGCGTTCATGAGCGCAGTGACGCAGGAACTCGAGACGGTCCGCGACTGGGTGCGCTATGCGGTGTCACGATTCAATGCCGGACAGGTGTACTTCGGGCACGGAACGGCCAGCGCGTTCGACGAAGCGATCTATCTCGTGCTGCACACGCTGCACCTCCCGCTCGACCGGGCGGACCCATTTCTCGAGGCAAGGCTCACTCATGCCGAGCGCGTCGAACTCGCCGCGCTGATCGAACGGCGCGTCAACGAACGCATTCCGGCGGCGTATCTGACGCACGAGGCATGGCTGGGCGAATTCCGGTTCTACGTCGATGAGCGTGTGCTCATTCCGCGCTCGTACATAGCGCAACTCCTCCCCGACGCGCTCGCGCCGTGGCTGCCGGATCCTGCCACTGCGCAGAGCGCGCTCGATCTTTGCACGGGGTCGGGTTGCCTCGCGATCCTGCTCGCGCATCACTTTCCCAACGCGGACGTCGATGCAGCAGATATCTCTTCCGACGCGCTGGCCGTCGCACTGCGCAACGTCTCCGACTACGGTCTGCAGGAACGAATCAACCTCATTCGTTCCGACCTGTGGGCGAACCTGAACGAAAAGACCTACGACCTGATCATCAGCAATCCGCCGTATGTCACCGCGATGTCGATGGCGGAGCTGCCCGCGGAATACCGCCACGAACCCGCGCTGGCGCTGGCCGGCGGCGATGACGGTCTCGACGCGGTGCGCACGATCATCGACAAGGCGGCGCCCTTTCTCAATCCGCACGGATTGCTGCTGGTCGAAGTCGGGCACAATCGAGCCGCCACCGAAGCCGCGTTCCCTCGATTGCCGTTCACCTGGCTATCCACCGGTCAGGACGACGACAGCGTGTTCTTGCTGCAGCGCGAGGATCTCGGCGCAATACGGTAGCACTCCGGCGAGTGCGGCGCAGCCAGCCTAGAGGTGGAAAAAGTCGCGGATGCGTCGGACCAGTTCGCTCGCGCGAGAGCCTGTCTCGCGAGCGCGAGCATCCGCCGAAAGCGACGCCAGCGTTGCGTCGTTCGCCGCATGCCGCGCCGCCACCGTCGTGGACATCCCGACGGCGATCTCGGGACGCGCACGGATGATCGCCTCGAATCCGCGCTTGTCCAGCCGGTAGCAAAGCACATCGGATTCGGCCAGTATGGTCGCGCTTCGCGCTTCGCCCGTGAGCAAACCCATCTCGCCGAAGTATTGCGGCGCGGAAAGCGTTGCGAGCCGCTGTCGAGTCGGCGGCTTGGCGTCGTTGGCGTCGCGAAATATGCCGACATTGCCCCGTGCGATGATGTACAGCGAATCCGAGGGTTCGCCCTGCTTGGTGGCGACGTCGCCGACTGCCATGGGCGTCGGTATCAGCTGCACGGCGAGCGCCTGCGTTTCATCATCGGTGAGCGAGGTGAACAAATTGAGCGACTGCAGCAGCGCTACCCTGAACGCCTGTTCCTCGCCCGATCGGAGTACCTGGCGATTGCGCGCGGAGTGGAAATAGACGTCGGACCGGGAGATGGGAATGTCCATGCCGGCGCGTCCCAGTGCGGCGTAGACGTGGACCCGGACGCGCGAGTCCGTCACCATGTACTGCTTGATGTCGGTCAACCAGTAGAAGACGGTGTACTTGATGGCATTTGCGTCGAAGCCGGCGCAGATGCAATTGGCCGCAGGTTCGGCCGCGACGCAGGGAACGTCGACGCGCTCCAGCGCAGCGTTGACGACCGTCATGACCTGGCCGGGCGTCCACTCGTAGCCAACGGTGAACTCGACCGGCCGGCGCCACGGAATGCGCTGGTCGCCGCGGCGCCCGAGCAGCGTGACGCGGTTGTTCATCAGCGAGGCGTTCGGGATGATGATGGTCACGTTGTTCACCGTCGCCAGCGCGGTGTAGCGCCAACGGATCCCGACGACCTCGCCGGTAACGCCCTCGATTTCGATCCAGTCCCCGATGCGGCAGGTATTGTCGAGCTGCAGCGAGATTCCGCCCAGCAGGTTGCCCAGGGTGGACTGCATCGCAAACGCGATCGCGGCGCCACCCACGGCGGTGGTCGCGATAATGCTGGTCAGGTTCACGCCGACCGCATCCAGCCTGACCAGTGTGAACACGACCACCGACAAGGCGATCGTGACCTCGCCGACGATGCGCGGCACTGCGCGCCGCGCCAGCAGCACGTTGACGACGAACGTGATGTAGATGCGGATGATGCCCAGCGCGATGATCAGCAGGCAGATTTCGCGCGGCACCACCGAGATCGCGAGGTGCGCGGGAATGATCTGGTAGCGCGACAGCAGCGCGAGCCCGCCGAGGCCGAGGGTGATCAGCAGCAGGGTGACCAGGATCGAGCGCCGCAATTCGGGGCGCACGCGCATCGTGATCAGGCCGAACAGCAGCGCACCGCCGCTGAACGCCAGCGATTCCTCCAACGTGATCAACTCGACCATGTACGGTCCTGGCTCCCTGGTCCCGGCGGGCATGCCGCGGTCCCGGCCGATTATACGGCCCGCAGTCATCGCCGCGGAATGGTGCTGCCCGGCGCCTGCGCGGTTTTCAGCCGGCACCGTCGCGCGGGCTCGCAGGCGCGCGTGTAGAATGGCCCGCGCCAACCCACTCCCACCGACTCCTGCTCATGCGTACCGGCGGCAAGATACTCGTCGACAACCTGTTGCTGCAGGGTGCGGATGTCGCGTTCTGCGTTCCCGGCGAAAGCTATCTCGAGGTGCTCGACGCACTGTACGACGTGCGCGACCGGCTCAAGCTCGTGGTTTGCCGCCAGGAAGGCGGTGCCGCGTACATGGCCGAGGCCTGCGGCAAGCTCACCGGACGTCCGGGCATCGTATTCGTCACCCGCGGGCCCGGCGCGTCGAACGCCGCCATCGGTATCCACACCGCGCAGCAGGACTCGACGCCGCTGATCGCATTCATCGGCCAGGTCGGCGGCGACTTCAAGGATCGTGAGGCCTTTCAGGAGGTCGACTACGCCCGTATGTATGGCGGTATCGCCAAATGGGTCGCGCAGATCGATCGCGCGGATCGCGTGCCGGAATACGTTGCGCAGGCCTATCGCGTTGCGCTGTCGGGCCGGCCGGGACCGGTGGTGCTGGCGCTGCCCGAGGACATGTTGACGACGGCAGCGGATGCGGTCGACGCGCCGCGCGTTGCCATTGCCGAAGTGGCGCCATCGGTGGATCAGCTCGCGTCGCTGCGCAAGCTGCTGGCCGGCGCGACCGCACCGCTGGTCGTTGCCGGCGGCGGTGGATGGAGCGCCGGCGCCTGCGCGGACCTCCGGCGCTTCGTCGAGGCCAACGCATTGCCGGTCGCCAGCGCGTTTCGCAACCAGGACGTCGTCGACAACACGCATCCGAACTACGCCGGTGAAGTCGGTATCGCGATGAACCCGAAGCTGGCAGCGCGCGTGCGTGCCGCCGACGTCCTGCTCGTCATCGGCGAGCGCCTGGGCGAAATGGTCACGACCGGGTACACGCTGCTTAGCGCCCCCGAGCCGGCACACACGCTGATCCACATTCACCCGGACGCGACCGAACTCGGCCGCGTCTATCATCCGACCCTGGCGATCCAGTCTTCGATGCCAGCGGCTGCGGTCGCACTTGCCGCCCTGCCGCCGTTCGCGTCTCCTGCTTGGCGGCAGAGTCCTGCCGAAGCGCACGCCGACTACCTCGCATGGCAGATACCGCGTCCGATGGTCGGCGCACTCGACCTGTGGGAAGTCGTCGCTGCCATGCGGGCGCGCCTGCCCGAGGACGCCATCCTCACTAACGGCGCCGGAAACTACACCGTTTGGCTGCACCGCCTGTACCGCTATCGTCGCTTTCGCACCCAGCTCGGGCCGTACAGCGGCGCCATGGGCTACGGCGTTCCGGCCGCCGTCGCCGCCAAGATCGTGCATCCGGAACGCGTAGTCGTGTCATGGAACGGCGACGGTTGTTTCCAGATGAATGGCCAGGAGCTCGGCACGGCCGTGCAATACGGCGCAAATGTCGTGTTCATCGTCGTCGACAACGGCATGTACGGGACGATCCGCATGCACCAGGAGCGGCAGCACCCGGAGCGCGTGTCGGGCACCGACCTCATCAATCCGGACTTCGCTGCGCTGGCTCGCGCCTACGGCGCACACGGCGAGACCGTCACGCTGACCAGCGAATTCGCGCCTGCGCTGGACCGCGCCCTCGGCGCCGGTCGGCCTGCGCTGCTGCACCTGCGCATGGATCCCCAGGCGATCACCATGAATGCCACCATCGACGACATTCGAAAGCAGGCGCGGCGGTGAGCGCTGCAGGGCCGCCCCAAGGCGTGAATCCGCCCCCCGGGGGTAGCGCAGCGGCCTCGTTGGCCAATGAGGCCGCAAGCGTGGGGGGATCACATTTGAGCGCTGCAGAACCGTTGCTCGCAGTCAGCGACCTCGCGGTCGAATTCCGGACGACCGAGCGCGTGGTGCAGGCAGTGCGCGGGGTGTCGTTCACCGTCGCCGGCGGCGAGACCATCGCCATCGTCGGCGAGTCCGGTTCGGGCAAATCGGTGACGGCGTTGTCGCTGATGCGCCTGATCGAGCATGGCGGCGGCCACATCACTTCGGGGATGCTGATGTTCGAGCGACCGGGTGGCGATCGCATCGACCTCGCCCGCGCTGCACCGGCGACCATGCGCGCCATTCGCGGCGCCGAGATCGCCATGATTTTCCAGGAGCCGATGACCTCGCTCAACCCGGTGTTCACCGTCGGCGAGCAGATCGCAGAATCGATTCGGTTGCATCAAGGCAAGGACCATGCGGCGGCGACCCGCGAGGCGCTGCGCATGCTCGAGCAGGTCCGCATCCCGGAGGCCGCGCAAGTACTCACGCGACATCCGCACCAGTTGTCGGGCGGCATGCGGCAGCGGGTCATGATCGCCATGGCGCTGTCGTGCAAGCCGCGCCTGCTGATCGCCGACGAGCCGACGACCGCGCTCGATGTGACCATCCAGGCGCAGATCCTGGAACTCATCCGCCTGCTGCAGGGGGAAATGCACATGTCGGTCGTGTTCATCACGCACGACATGGGTGTGGTCGCCGAAGTCGCGGAGCGGGTCCTCGTCATGTATCGCGGCGAGATCGTCGAGGACGGTACTGCCGTCCAGATCTTCGGCGCGCCGCGTCATCCCTACACGCGCGCGTTGCTGGCCGCCGTGCCGCGGCTGGGATCGATGCGCGGCAGCGACGCTCCCGCGCGATTTCCGCTGCCCGAGACGACAACGGGCGCCACGACACCCGCGCCGGATCAGCTGCCCCTGCGCGCGCCCGCGACCGGTGCACCGCTGCTGAAGGTGCGCGGATTGACCACCCGCTTCGCGGTGCGATCGGGATTTTTCAGTCGCGTGCGCCGCCGCGTGCATGCGGTCGAGCACATCAGCTTCGACCTGGCTGCGGGCGAGACGCTGGCACTCGTTGGGGAATCGGGCTGCGGCAAATCGACCACCGGACGTTCGCTGTTGCGCCTGGTCGACATCGACAGCGGCAGCATCGAGTTTGGCGGCCGCGACATCGCCAACATACCTGCCGATGCGATGCGACCTCTGCGGCGCGAGATCCAGATGGTGTTCCAGGATCCGTTCGCGTCGCTCGATCCGCGGCTGACCGTCGGCTTTTCGGTGGCGGAGCCGCTGTACGTCCACGGCGTCGCCACCGGCCGCGCTGCCTCCGACCGGGTCGCGTGGCTGCTGCAGCATGTCGGCCTGTCGCCCGACGCGGCGCTGCGCTATCCGCACGAGTTCTCGGGCGGACAGCGGCAACGCATCGCTATCGCGCGCGCCCTCGCCCTGCAACCCAAGCTGATCGTCGCCGACGAAGCCGTCTCGGCGCTCGATGTTTCAATCCGCGCCCAGATCGTGAACCTGCTGCTCGACCTGCAGGCCGAATTCGGGCTCGCTTTCTTGTTCATTTCGCACGATATGGCGGTGGTCGAGCGCATCAGCCACCGCGTGGCGGTGATGTACCTGGGCCAGATCGTCGAGATCGGCCCGCGGCGAGCGATTTTCGAGAATCCGCTGCACCCGTACACTCGCAAGCTGCTGGCCGCCGTTCCGGTCGCCGATCCCGCGCGACGGCGGCGCAAAAGGGAGCTATCATCCGACGAAGTCCCGAGCCCGATCCGCGCGCTCGGGGACGAGCCTGTCGTCGCCCCGCTCGAAGAGATGGGACCCGGGCACTTCGTGGCGACGCACCGGATCGCGAATGCCTACTGATCGGCGATTCGACCACACCGCATTGTCGGTTTCTTGCACTGGAGAGGATTCATGAAGAGATTTCCCAATTCGCTGTTCGTCGGCGCCCTCGCGCTGCTGGCCGTCGCCGCCACGCCCGCCCAAGCCGCCAAGGACGTCGTCTTCGCCGTCGCGTCGCAGTTCACGACCACCGACCCCTACGACGCCAACGACACCCTGTCGCAGGCGATGGCCAAGTCGTTCTACGAAGGCCTGTTCAGTTTCGACAAGGACATGAAGATGGTGCCGGTGCTCGCCGAGAGCATCACACCGAGCAAGGACGGCCTGGTCTACACCATCAAACTCAAGAAAGGCATCAAGTTCCACGACGGCACCGACTTCAAGGCCGGCGCGGTGAAGGCCAACCTCGACCGCGTCACCAACCCGGATAACAAGCTCAAGCGCTACGGCCTGTACAACAACAACATCGCCAAGACCGAAGTGGTCGACGACTACACCGCGCGCATCACGCTCAAGACGCCGTTCTCCGCGTTCGTCAACCAGCTGGCGCACCCGGCGACGGTGATGATCAGCCCGACGGCGCTGGCGAAGTACGGCAAGGACATCGCCACCAATCCGGTCGGCACCGGCCCGTTCAAGTTCGTCGAATGGAAACAGACCGATTACCTCAAGGTCGCGAAGAACGAGAACTACTGGCAGAAGGGCCTGCCTAAAGTCGACTCCATCACCTGGAAGCCGGTCATCGACAGCAATGCCCGCGCCGCGGTCATGCAAACCGGTGAAGCACATTTCACCTATCCGCTGCCCTACGAACAGGCCGACGCGCTCAAGGCCAAGCCGGAACTCGAGGTCGTCGCCGCTCCGTCGATCATCCTGCGTTACTTGTCGCTGAACACGCAGCAGAAGCCCTTCGACAACCCGAAGGTGCGCCAGGCCATTGCCTACGCCATCAACAAGGATGCGATCGCCAAGGTCGCGTTCAACGGCTACGCGACGCCGGCCGACGGCGTCGTTCCCGAGGGCGTCGAGTACTCGGTGAAGCTCGGCGTCATGCCCTACGACGTGGCCAAGGCCAAGCAGCTGCTCACCGAAGCGGGTTACCCGAATGGTTTCGAGACCGAGTTGTGGTCGGGTTACAACCACAGCATCGCGCAGAAGCTCACCCAGGTGCTGCAACAGCAACTGCAACAGGTCGGCATCAAGTCGAAGATCACTCTGCTCGAAGCCGGTCAGCGCGTCGAAAAGGTGGAGAGCTGGCCCGATGCCGCCACCGCGCCCCTGCGCATGTACTACATCGGCTGGTCGTCGTCGACCGGCGAAGCCGACTGGGCGATCCGTCCGCTGCTCGGCTCGGAATCGTGGCCGCCGAAGCTGTTCAACACCGCCTACTACAAGAGCGATCGCGTCGACAGCGACATCAAGAGCGCGCTGGCCACCACCGACAAGACCGAGAAAGCCAAGTTCTACAAGGACGCGCAGGAGACGATCTACAAGGATACGCCTTGGGTGCCGCTGGTGACCGAGAAGCTCCTCTCCGCCAATAACAAGAAACTGAGCGGCGTGTATACCATGCCCGACGGTTCATTCAACTTCACCGAAATCGACCTGAAGCCGTAAGCGCTACTGTGATCGATGCGGCCCCGTTCGCTCTCACTCGCGGATCGAACGGGCGTCGCGTGCGTGACCCTGCGTCACGTCGGCGATGCCTGCGCCGCGCAGCTACTGCGCCCCGGCGCCTGGCGTAGCGACCGATGCTCCAATATCTGCTGCGGCGCCTGTTGGGGCTGATTCCGACGCTGCTCATCGTCGGACTTCTGGTGTTCATGTTCGTGCATTTGCTGCCCGGCGACCCGGCGCGCCTCGCTGCCGGGCAGGACGCCACCCCGGAAACCGTCAAGCTGGTGCGCGAGGACCTCGGGCTCGACAAGTCGTTGCCCGAGCAGTTTCTGCGCTTTGCCGGCGGCGTCCTGCGCTGGGACTTCGGCAGATCGCTGCGCACCAAGCGGCCGGTGCGCACCGAAATCGCCGAGCGTTTCATGCCCACGCTCTGGCTCACGGTGGCGGCGATGGCCTGGTCGGTTACTTTCGGGATGATCATCGGCACGTTGTCCGCGGTCTGGCGCAATCGCTGGCCGGATCGACTCGGCATGACGCTGGCAGTGTCGGGCATTTCATTCCCCGCGTTTGCGCTCGGCATGGTTCTCATGCAGATTTTCTCGGTGCAGTTGCGCTGGCTGCCCACCGTCGGCGCGGACAGCTGGCGGCACTACATCCTGCCCTCGTTGACGCTGGGCGCCGCGGTCGCGGCGATCATGGCGCGCTTCACGCGTTCGTCGTTCGTCGACATTCTTGGCGAGGACTACGTGCGCACCGCTCGTGCCAAAGGGCTGACGGAAACGATCGTCGTTCTCAAGCACGGTCTGCGCAATGCGCTGATCCCTGTGGTCACCATGATGGGCCTGCAGTTCGGCTTTCTGCTCGGCGGTTCGATCGTCGTCGAGGTGGTGTTCAACTGGCCTGGACTCGGTCGCCTCCTGGTCGACGCGGTCGACCAGCGCGACTATCCCGTGATCCAGGCGCTGGTGCTGCTGTTCTCGCTGGAGTTCATCCTCATCAATCTGATCGTCGACTTGCTCTACGCCGTGATCAATCCGACCATCCACTACCAATGAGCACCGTCGTCACCGAAGCCGCCGTGCCGCAAACCGCGGTGCGCACGCCGTGGACCGAGTTCTGGCGCAAGTTCAGGCGTCAGCACGTCGCCGTGGTGGCCGGCGTGTTTGTGCTGCTGCTGATCGCTCTAGCGATCCTAGCTCCGTACATCGTTCCCTACGACGCCGAGAACTTCTTCGACTACGACTCGATCAACGCGCGGCCGTCGCTGAAGCACATTTTCGGCGTCGATCCGATCGGTCGCGACATCTTCAGCCGCATCCTGATGGGTGCACGCATATCGCTCACCGCCGGCTTCCTGTCGGTGGCTATCGGCGCGCTGGTCGGCACTGCGCTGGGCCTGATCGCGGGCTATCGCGAGGGATGGTGGGACCGCATCATCATGCGGCTGTGCGACGTCCTGTTCGCCTTTCCCGGCATCCTTCTGGCGATCGGCATCGTCGCGATACTCGGTGGTGGAATGGCCAATGTCATCGTCGCGGTGTCGATCTTCAGCATCCCGACCTTCGCGCGTCTGGTGCGCGGCAACACGCTATCGCTGAAGCACCTGACCTACGTCGAGGCCGCGCGCAGCGTCGGCGCGTCCGACTGGACAATCGTCCTGCGCCACATCTTTCCGGGAACGATCGCGGCGGTGGTCGTGTACTTCTCGCTACGCATCGGCACATCGATCATCACCGCGGCGAGCCTGTCATTCATCGGCATGGGCGCGCAGCCGCCCACGCCCGAATGGGGCGCGATGCTCAACGAGGCACGTTCGGACATGATGACCGCACCCCACGTCGCGACCTTTCCGAGCATGGCGATTTTTTTCACCGTCCTGGCGTTCAATCTGCTGGGCGACGGACTGCGCGACGCGCTTGATCCGAAAATCGACCAGAGGTAGCGGCGCAAGCCCGCAGCAAGGGGTCCCGAAGTTCGCGCTGGCGGCGGTGTTCGTCGCCGCATTGATAGCGTTTGTCGCTTTCGACGGGCCCCACTACTTGTCGCTCGATGCGATCAAGCAGCATCGCGACGCGCTGCTGGCGTTCACGCAGGAACACTACGCCAGGTCGCTGCTGATCGCGTTTGCGGCCTTTGTCATCGCAACTTCGCTCAGCATCCCGTCGAGCACCCTGTTCTCGTTGCTGCTCGGTTTTCTGTTCGGTCGCTGGGTGGCGACTGCGGTGATAGTGGTCGGCGCCACGATAGGCACATCGCTGCTTTTTCTCGCCGTGCGCTATCTGTTCGCCGACGCGGTACGACACCGGCTGGGTCCCATGGCGGCGCGGATCGAAGCCGGTTTCACGCGCAATGCATTCTGCTGGATGCTTTTCCTGCGCCTGACGCCGATGGTCCCGTATTTCCTGGTCAACCTGATCCCGACGATTACCGGGATACGCCTGCGGACCTACGCATTGGCGACCATGATCGGCATCATCCCGGTGACGTTCGTGTTCACCAATCTCGGGCAGACGCTGGGGCGGATCGATTCCCTGCACGACCTGCTCTCGCCAGAGGCGCTGACCGCGCTGGCACTGCTTGCGGTGCTGGCGCTGATACCCGTGGCGCTGCGCTACAGCGCGCGGGATCGGAACTGAGTACAGCGCGCCCTACGAATCGCTGGTCTCGCAGGCGATCGAAGGCCCGAGCTTCTCCTTGGCAATCGCGACCTGGGCCACGTCGGGCAACGCCACGTCGTTCTTGACCGCTGTGATCTCGGCCAGGATGGAAATGGCAATTTCCGGCGGCGTACGGCTGCCGATGTACAGGCCGATCGGCCCATGCAGCCGGGCGATCTGCTCGGCGCTGAGATCGAATTCCTCGAGGCGCTTGCGGCGCTTCAGGTTGTTGGCGCGCGAGCCCAGCGCGCCGACGTAGAACGCGCGCGACTTGAGCGCTTCGAGCAGAGCCATGTCGTCGAGCTTGGGATCGTGCGTCAGCGCCACGACCGCGCAGCGCTCGTCGAGTTTCATGTCGACAACGGTGTCGTCGGGCATGGTCCTGACCAGGCTGACGCCGGGAACGTCCCAGGTCTCGGTGTATTCCTCGCGCGGATCGCATACCGTGACCTGATAGTCGAGTCCCACCGCGATCTGCGCGAGGTACTTGGACAATTGCCCCGCGCCAATCACCAGCATGCGATAGCGTGGCCCGTGGATCGTCGTCAGCGTGCGGCCGTCGAACAGCAAGCCGTCGGTCGCATGCGCAGCTGCCAGCGTCACCTTTGCACTTTCCAGGTCCAGTTTCCGCGCGACCAGCCGGCCTTGTTCGACCATGCCGAGCAATTCGGCGAGCTTGCTATGCGGGCCTGCCGGCTCCAGCACGAGCTGAATGGTCCCGCCGCAGGGCAAGCCGAACTTGCGCGCATCCTCCGCCGACACGCCATAGGTCACCGCCTGCGGCTGCGTGACGTACGCGCCTTCGCGGCGCGAGCGCTCGACGATGTCGTCCTCGATGCAGCCGCCCGAGACCGAGCCGACGACCTGCCCGTCTTCGCGTACGGCAAGCATCGCACCGGGCGGCCGTGGCGACGAACCCCACGTCCTCACCACCGTCACCAGCAGCACACGCTTGCCTTCATCGAGCCATTGCGCGCTCTTGCGCAGGACTTCCAGGTCAACGCTGTCCATGGGTCCGATCCTTGTTGACGTTCACGTTCATGTCGGCTTGGTCATCCAGTAGATCGCCATCGCGACGATGATGGCGGCGGCGATGGCGAGCCGAATCCACATGTTCCTCAATGCGGACGCGGCCGCCGCGGGCGGTATCCCGGCGGTCGTCGCAACGGCGTCGACGTCCTTGGCGCCACCCAGCCGCTCGACCAGCCGGCCGAAGAAATCGTCCGCAACCTTGGCTGCGGCGCCGTCGACCAGCCGCGACCCGATCTGGGCCAGCTTGCCGCCCACCTGCGCTTTCGCCTTGTAGTCGATGCGGGTTCCGGTGCCCGCAGGCGATAATTCGACCTGCGCTTCGCCACCGGCAAACCCGGCAGCACCGCCTTGTCCGTCGAACCTGATCGTGTACGATTTCGGCGCGACAATGTCGGATAGCACGATGCGCCCGCTGAATTTCGCCGACACGGGGCCAACCCGCGCTGTCATCGCGACCTGGTACTCGTTGTCGGAGACCTTGTCGATCGATTCGCACCCGGCGATGCACGCCTTGAGCACTTCGGGATCGTTGAGTGCGTTCCACGTCGCTTCCACGCTGGCCGGCACTTCCCGGCTGCCGTTCATTTCCATGATGTCGCTTTCCCTCTACGCACCGCAACGCTTACTGCAATACCTTCGCGCGGAGCGCCCTCACGATCGAGCTTGAGCGGCCCCACGCGCTCAGGGTAACGCATTCGCGCTCGGTGCCGCCCTTCGCGCTCATGCAGCCCGGGGCAACAGCGGCACGCGACCTCGAATGAACGAGCGCCGCGCAAACACGCTCGCCAGTTGCATCAGGCTTTCGAGATTATGCACCGGCAGGAACTCGTCTACGTACGGCAACATCGCTCGTATGCCGGCGGGTCGCGCTTCGAATCCCTCGTAACGCAGGAGAGGGTTCAGCCAGATCAGCCGGCGACAGGACTTGTGCAATCGATCCATTTCCATTGCGAGGCCATCGCCGACATCGCTGTCGAGTCCGTCGCTTATGAGCAGAACGATGGCGCCCTGACCCAGCAACCGCCGCGACCAGCGACGATTGAACTCGGCCAGGCAGGCCCCGATGCGCGTGCCTCCGGCCCAGTCCGTGACCGACGCACTGACGCGCGCGACGGCGACGTCGACGTCGCGCTGGCGCAAGTGCCGCGTAATGTTGGTCAAGCGAGTGCCGAACAGCAACACGTGCACGCGATCCCGGTCGTTGGTGATTGCGTGCAGGAAAAAAAGCAGCATGCGCGAGTAGCGATCCATCGACCCGGAGATGTCGCACAACACGACCAGCGGTGGGCGCCGCCGGCGGCGCTGGCGCCACGCCAGCGGGACGACG
Source organism: uncultured beta proteobacterium (assembly GCA_963726915.1). Taxonomy (GTDB): domain Bacteria; phylum Pseudomonadota; class Gammaproteobacteria; order Burkholderiales; family Casimicrobiaceae; genus PALSA-1003. The sequence continues at coordinate 671,721 of CAVSEA010000009.1, read as the reverse complement.
GCCCCACGCGCGGATGCCATCGCGCGCAAGCTGGCCCGCAGATCGACTTTCGTGCCGCGATCGGCGACTTTGGTCCGCCGCGTCGGGATCTCCGGCAACGGCAGGCGCAGGCGCGCGATCATCGACTTGACCTGCGCCAGTTCGTCGATGCTCATCGACTCGAAGTCCCGGCCCTGCAGCACCTCGCGCGGCGAAAAGGTCAATGCGGCATCGAGTTCGACTTCTTGCTCGGCGGCATCGTCGGTCGCCTTTCGCTCCTGCGGCGACATCGCCTCGGCCAGCCGCGCCGGCAGCGGCGCCTCGGCTTCGTCGCGCGGCACGCGACCGTAGACACGCGGCAACAGCAGCTGCAACATGCGCTCGAGCATGCGTGGGTTGCGCCAGAACAGTTCGAAGGCCTGATCGAACAACGTCTGCTGCTCGTGGCGCTCGATCAGGACCGATTGCAACGCAGCGCGAAAATCCTCGCGGTTCTCGATGCCGACCGCGTCGACCGCATCGAGCGCAGCGATGACCTTGGCCGGTCCGACCGGCAACCCGGCGGCGCGCAGCACGCGCGCGAAGTGCATGATGTTTTCCGCGAGCCGCGCCCGGCCGAACACTGGCGTCGGCGCGCTCGTCATACCTTCATCGCGGCAGCTTCCTGTCGGGCCTCGTCGACCAGGCGCATGGCGACTTCCGGCGTGATCGCCCCGATATCGTCCTGGTACTTGAGCAGGGCGCCCAGCGTGTTGGACACCGCCTCCGGATCGAGCGACATCCGGTCGAGCGCAACCAGCGCCTCGGCCCAGTCGAGCGTCTCCGCGACCCCGGGCGATTTGAACAGATCCATGGCGCGCAAGCGCTGCGTGAAGGCGACGACCTCCTGCGCCAATCGCACGTCCGCGCCGGGAACCTTGCGCCGCACGATGGCGAGCTCGCGCCGGGCGTCCGGATAGTCGACCCAGTGATAGAGGCAGCGGCGCTTGATCGCATCGTGGATTTCGCGCGTACGATTGGAAGTGATGATCACGATGGGAGGCTCGGCGCCCTTGATCGCTCCCAGTTCCGGAATCGTGACCTGGTATTCGGCGAGCACTTCGAGCAGATACGCCTCGAAGGGCTCGTCGGTCCGGTCGAGCTCGTCGATCAGCAGCACCGGCGCGATGCCGTCGTCCGGCTTCAGCGCCTGGAGCAGTGGGCGGCGGATCAGGAAACGCTCGGCGAAAATATCCGACGCGAGCGCATCGCGATCGACCTTGCCCTGCGCCTCGGCGAGCCGGATCTCGATCATTTGCCGCGGATAGTTCCACTCGTAGACTGCCGACGCGGTGTCGAGACCCTCGTAGCATTGCAGGCGTATCAGAGAGCGCCCGAGCGAGCGCGAGAGCACCTTGGCGATCTCCGTCTTGCCGACCCCGGCCTCGCCTTCAAGGAACAACGGCCGGCGAAGTTTCAGCGCCAGAAAGACGCTGGTGGCGAGACGGCGGTCGGTGAAGTAGTCGTGCTGTTCGAGCAGCGCAACGACGGCATCGACATTGGCGGGAAGCGGCGAAGTGGGCATGTTCGAGCGTGGATTATAACGCGTGGCCTCGGGGACGGCTGCCAGCGGCCCGCGATCGATGCGGCTATTGCACGACCTTGAGCTGCGCAACGTCGGGAAAGCAACCGGTATCCCGGGCGGCGATCTGGAACACCAGGAATTGCGTGAGCGTCTCGCGATTGGGCGGCTCCTCCACCGCGACACCCCGGTCCGTGACGACCACGCGTTTGTAGCCGGCGAAGCGGCCGTTCCGGTCCTTGGCGTTGAATTGGGCGCACATGCCGTTTCGCTTGGGACTGAGCTGCGGATTGTGCACCACGACCGAGTCCGGATCGCGCATCGAATACCGCAGCTTGTCGCTATAGATGCGCACCGCGCCTTCGTCCGCGGCGCGCTGCTGTTCGAAGAGCGCCTGCGCACGCTGCGCGTCGGCGTCGCTCGCGGCGGCCTTGTCGAGCCCCTGATCGCGCTGCCGGTCCTCGCGCGCGATGCGTTCGCGCGCCTCGGCCGCCGCCGCGTCGAGCATGCGCTGATCCTTGGCGCGCTCCTCCGCAACGGAGTCGGCGATGGCCTTCTGGACCGCGGCTTCCCGTGCCAGTCGTTCCTTTTCGGCCTCGTCCGCAGATTTCCCGCAGCCGCACAGGCTCACGACCAGGAGCAGCACGACAACAGCGCGGGTCCGGTTATTGGGCACGAATGCGACTCTATTCAAGCAGCGTGCTCTTGGCTAGCAGATTGGAACCTGTCTCAAAATTCCGGCGAGCGGCTCGAGAGCCGCAATTGCCAAATGCGGGCCCGCAGCGAGCCCCGAGATAGTACATGGACGTACATCGAGGGGCGAGCGAGGATACGACAAAGCTATCGGGCCGCGCAGCCAATTTTGAGGCAGGTTCTAGTGAAAGTCTCTGGACCGCGTGACCAACTGCCCCAGTAACGCCGTCTGATCGCGCAGATGGCCGGCGATCAGATGCACGACTTCGCCTTCGCGCTCCAGCGTACCGTAGACGCTCATGAGGCTCGAGCGCAGCAGTTCCTTGCGCTGCCGGTCGGCGAGATCACGCCACACGATCACGTTGACCATGCCGGTCTCGTCCTCGAGCGTGACGAAAGTGACGCCGCTGGCGGTCCCCGGACGCTGCCTGCCCGTGACCAGGCCCGTCACTCGTGCCAGGCGTCCATGCGGCAGCGTCTTCAGCTCCGCCGCGGTGTGCATGCGCTGGCGGCGCAGGCGTTCGCGCAGCAGCGCCAGCGGATGGCGTCCGAGCGTCAACCCCAGGCTCGCGTAGTCGGCGACGAGGTCTTCGCCTTCGGTGGGCGCGGCAAGCACCGGTTGCACCTCGACGATGGGCGCCTCGGCCAGCAACCGCGGCGATCGTTCGATGCCGCTGACGTCCCACAGCGCATCGCGGCGATGGCCGCTCAACCCGGCCAACGCGCCGGCAGCGGCGAGCGCGTGCATGTCGTGCGCATTCAGGCGGGCACGACGCGCGAGATCGTCCACGCTGATAAAAGCGCCCTGCCCGCGCGCCGCGACCAGCCGCTCCGCAGCCGCCTGCGCCAGGCCCTTGACCAGGCACAGTCCGAGGCGGAGAGCGGGCTGGGGATTGCGTAGTTGCAGCTTATCCCTCACCCCCGCCCCTCTCCCTGAGGGATAGGGGTCCACATCCTCGAGCGTGCATTCGTAGTCGCTGGCAACGACATCGGCTGGCAGGATGACGCCGCCGTGCTTGCGCAGATCCTGGGTGAGCTGCGACGGAGAATAGAAGCCCATCGGTTGCGAGTTCAGCAAGGCGCAGGTGAACGCCGCCGGTTCGTAGTGCTTGAGCCACGCCGAGACGTACACCAGCAACGCGAAGCTCGCCGAATGCGACTCCGGAAAACCGTACTCGCCGAAGCCGAGAATCTGCTGGTAGATCTGCCGCGCGAAGGTGTCGTCGTAACCGTTCTTGCGCATGCCGTCGAGCAGGCGTTGTTCGAAAGGCTCCAGCCCGCCCTTGCGCTTCCACGCCGCCATCGAACGGCGCAGCTGGTCGGATTCGCCTGGCGTGAAACCGGCAGCGATCACCGCGAGTTGCATCACCTGCTCCTGGAAGATCGGCACGCCCTTGGTGCGTTCCAGGACCGCCCGCACTTTTTCGCTGGGATAACTGACCGGCTCGAGGCCCTGCCGCCGGCGCAGGTACGGATGCACCATGCCGCCCTGGATCGGGCCGGGCCGCACGATCGCGACTTCGATGACCAGGTCGTAGTAATTCCTCGGCTTCAACCGCGGCAACATCGACATCTGCGCGCGCGATTCGATCTGGAAGACGCCCACGGTATCGCTATGGCAGATCATGTCGTAGACGGCATCGTCTTCAGGCGGGATGTCGATCATGGCGAACGCCTGCCCGCGGCGCGCCGAGAGCATCTGCAACGCGCGGCGAATCGCCGACAGCATGCCCAGCGCCAGCACGTCGACCTTGAGCAGCCCCAGCGCATCGAGGTCGTCCTTGTCCCATTCGATGACCGTACGCTCGGGCATCGCCGCGTTTTCCACCGGCACCAGCTGCGACAGGGGCCCGCGCGAAATCACGAAGCCGCCGGTGTGCTGCGACAGGTGGCGCGGAAAGCCTTGCAGCGCCGTGACCAGTTCGAGCAGATGCCGCAGCACCGGACTCTTGCCGTCGAAACCGGCTTCAGCCAGGCGCGCCGGCAATTCTTCGCGATCGTCCCACCACGCCATCGACTTGGCGAGCCGGTCGACCTGGTTCAGATCGAGGCCGAGCGCCTTGCCGACATCGCGCAACGCAGAACGCGGTCGATAGCAGATCACGGTCGCGGTCAGCGCCGCGCGCTCGCGGCCGTATTTTGCGTAGATGTACTGGATCACCTCTTCGCGCCGCTGGTGCTCGAAATCGACATCGATGTCCGGGGGCTCGTCGCGTTCGCGCGAAATGAAGCGCTCGAACAGCATTTCCATGCGCGACGGATCGACCGCGGTGATGCCGAGGCAATAGCACACGGCGGAATTCGCGGCCGAGCCCCGGCCCTGGCAAAGAATGCCCTGCTTGCGCGCGAAGTCGACGACGTCGTACACCGTCAGGAAAAACGGTTCGTAGCGTTTCTCGGCGATCAAGGCGAGTTCGTGCTCGATCTGCCGGCGTACCTTGGCGCGCTTGTCGTCGGGCGTGGCCGCGGATGAAAAATGCCGCGCGAAGCCGTCCTCGGTCAGCCGCCGCAGATGACTCGTCGGCGTTTGCCCCGTGGGGACGATCTCTTCGGGATATTCGTAGCGCAGGGTATCGAGCGAAAACGCACAGCGCCGGGCGAGCTCGATCGTCTCGGCCAGCCATGCGGCAGGATAGAGGCGCTCCAGCGTCGTCAGCGGACGCAGGTGGCGCTCGCCGTTGGGATACAACGCGTGACCGGCCCGCGCCACGGTCGTCTTGAGCCGGATCGCGGTGAGCGTGTCCTGCAGCGCGCGGCGCCCGCGGAGGTGCATGTGCACGTCGCCGGCGGCGACGATCGGCAAGCCGACGGTTTCGGCGATGGTCGTCAGCTGCTGGCAGCGCATGGCGTCGTCGGCATCGAGCAAGCGCTCGGCCGCGATCCACAATGCGCCGGGAAAGCGCGTCGCCAGCCAGCGCGCCTGCTCGGGATCGGGCACGCGTGCCGGCAGCCACACGGCCAGACAGCCATCGATGCCGTCGGCGAGATCGGCCCGCGTCAGCCGGTAGCTGCCCTTCGCGGCGCTGCGACGGCCGGCGGTGATCAATGCCGCGAGCCGGCCGTAGCTGTCGCGATCGGTAGCGAGCAGCACGAAGCGCGTGCCATCCTCGAGACGGAACTCGCTGCCGACGATCAATGGCAGCTTGCGCTTCTTCGCCTCGACATGCGCCCGCACGATGCCGGCGAGCGAACATTCATCGGTGATGGCGAGCGCCGCGTAGCCCAGTTCGCATGCCCGCGCGACGAGTTCCTCGGGATGCGAAGCGCCACGCAGGAAAGTGAAGTTGGAGATGCAGTGCAGCTCGGCGTAGCGCATCAGGCGAACACACCGTGTACGAACCACTGCCCACCGCGGTCGCGGTACAACCAGAGTTGCTCTCCCCGCGCGCCGCGGCCGACGAAATAGTCGCGGCCGATGTCGCCACCGTCCCACCAGCCCGTCTCGATGCGCTCGGGGCCGGAGAGCAATTGCAGTTGCGTCGCCGCCGGGTCGGCGCCGAGCGGGCGCGGCGCGGCCATGAGCCACAGCGGGCGCAATGGCAACGATGAGCGATCGCCCATGGTGGCGCTTCGCATCGACGTGGTCACCGCACTGGACCGCGTAGCCAGCTCGGGCCGATGATCGGCGACGAGCGCCAGCGCGCTCACCGCATCCTCGCCCAGCCGTGCACGCAACCGCTCGATGAGCTGCGCGCCGGCTTCGCTGTCCTTGTTCGCGGCCGCGAAAAAATCGCCCTCCTTCGCCGCGAGCGGCGCGATCTCTTCCGACACCAGCCGGATCGCCTCGACCCGGTCGGGCAGCGGCTCGCGCGCCAGCCGTTCGCGCAGCACGTGCATGATGTGCTCGATGCGGCGGGTCGCGGCGAGTCCGAGCACGATCGAGGTTGGCCGCTCGTCCTCGTGCACGAGGTCGCAGCGCAGGCGCGTGACGCCGGCGCCGCGTCCCAGCAGGAACCCGCCGAGCTCGGTGACCAGGCGCTTGAGGGCAAACAGCAGCGCCTCGGTTTCAGCGACCGGCGATGGCAGTTCGATCTGGCCCTGATAGCGCTCCGGCGCGACGAACAACGGCCGTGCATCGGGCAGCGTCCCGCGCGCGCGATCGATCTCGTCGAGCAGCCCCTGGCCGAAGCGGCGGGCGACACCGTCGCGGGGCAACGCCAGCACATCGCCTAGCGTGTGAGCGCCGATACCGGAGAGCGTATCGAGCGACGCTTGTGCGTGATCGAGCAGCGCGACCGGCAACGCCGCGAGCCGCTGCGCCAGATCGTCGCTGCGCTCGATCGCAACCGCCTGGCCCGCGCGTGCGAACAGGCTCGCCGCCAGCGCGGTCGGCGCGGTAGCGACCACCGCGGAAAAACCGAGCTCGGCCAGACCGCGATCGACCTGATCGCGCAAGCGCTCGAAGCCGCCGAAATAATTCAGACAGCCGGAGATTTCCGCCAGCACGCAGGCCGGCGGATCAATGCTGATCGTCGGCGTCCACTGCCCGGCCCACAGCGCGATGCTCCCGAGCGCGGCCGCCTCCACGCGCTCGTCGCGCAAATGAATCGACAACCCGGCGTCCAGCGCCAACGCAGCGGCAACGGAGAGGCCCGGAACGATGCCACGCCGCCTGGCCGCCCCGTTGGCGGCGACGACGTCGGGACGATGGCTGACGCTGCTGACGATCGTCGCCCGCTCCCGCGCCTGCCCGCGCGCGAAAACATCGAGCGACAGATCGGGAAAATGCAGGCAGGTCCAAAGCACGTCAAGGGGGAAACAGGCTCAGGCCATCGTCCCCGCCAACGGGCGCGTCGCTCCCCGCGGATCCGGCCCCGGTACGCGTCTGACTTCATCGGTGCGTGCCAGCGCGCGATTCCAGATGCGCGCCTGCGGTGCGCCGACCGGATAGTGGCGGCGGAAGCTCGGCGGACGATGCGCCGGCAGCCGCTCGATGCCGGCGGTCGCCTTGCCACCCATGGCCACCACCGATGCGGCCACGCTGCCCGCATGCGGCGTCGTCGCCTTGACCTCGAGCAGCAAGGGCCGGGCCAGGACGCCGCCACGACGCTTGAACAGGTCGAGCTGCAGCTGCGCTGCGTCCGCGGAAAGCCGGATGCGCAAAGGTGCCGGTGAAGAATGCGCCGCCCGCGCGGTACCGCCAAACACGAAGGCTGGAGCCACGCCCTCCTGCGCCGCGAGTTGCAGCCGGCGCAGGCGCTGCTCGTTGAACGTACGCGGCCAGAACAACAGCGCGCCCGCGCTGTTGGCGCGCAGCACCTGCTCTGCCGCCCACCAGCGATGCTGGTCCTGGGTCGTGGCGATGACGACCACCCGTGCCGGATCGATGCCGCAGCCGGCGAACGCCGGAGCATAGGGAAGGTGCGGCGGCGCCACCAGCGCGATCCACGCACCGCCTTGCACGAGGTGCGCGAGCGCGGGCAGCAGCAGGCCCAATTCGCCGATGCCTTCGTCGTCGGCGAGCAATTCGGTCAGGCTGCCCCGCGGCCAGCCTCCCCCCGGCAACTCCCGGTCGAGGTCGGCAAAACCGCTGGGTACCGCGTCCACCGCCGGCGCCAGCTGATCGCCGCGCCAGACCAGCGGGTTGTGCAGCAGTGCGGTGAGCGCGGCATTCATGGGCGAGCCCGCAGACCGGTCTCGCCCGGGCAACAACGCCCGGACGAGACCCGGTCAGACAGGAACGTACATTCTATCGAACGATCGTTCGATAGGTCAACACCGCCTGGCTACCCGCCCATCGCGCCCAGATTGACCGCCACGAGCACGCCCGCCGACGCGATCAGCGCCGCGCCGAGCGGCGTGCGCAGGCGTTTGCCGCCCGGGAGATTCTTCTCCGCCGCCATCACCGCGGCCAGCGCCAGCATCCACCCGATGCTGCCGGCACCCACGACGAACATGATCAGCATCAGCGCCCAGCAACAACCGATGCAGAACATTCCGTGATCGACACCGAGACGCAGCGCTTCACGTGCTGGTGCACGACCGTGCCAGCGTTGGATGATGAAGCCGAACGGCGTGTGGCACTTGTCGAGACAGCGGTACTTGAGCGCGCTGAACTGGAAGATGCCGGCGATACCCAGAACGCCTGCGCCAATCACCCATCCGTGCGTCGCCAGCCAGGGCAGGCTGTCGGCGACCGCATGCAGCAGTGCATCGAGCGCGTGCGCGATCAGACCGAAGCCCAGCCACGCCGCCAGATATCCGATGATGAGCAATGCCACGAGCCGGTTCCGATCCGTTCGCCCGGCGACGATGCGGCGAAACATCTCGACGATCGGCAACGTGGTCGGCAACATCATGGCCGCGATCATGAGCACCCAGCCTGCCCCATAGAGCATCGCCGGGACGAGCAGATTGCCTTGGGGAATTGACCGGCAAAGCGACCCGAGGATGCCGCCCTCGCTCCAGCCACCGTGCTCGAGCAATCGGCCGTAAGGACTCGCCGACCACAGCCACAGCGTCAGCCACGCTGCTGCGGTCAGGCCCGCGAAAAGCCACCGAAACGCGATACGCTGTCCGCCGTCCTCGGAGATCTCCGGACGCGTTGTCGCACCTGCGGAAGGCGGGGTCATGGTACGGATGCGTCCGCGCGACCGCGAACGGCGGACGCGCGGATGCGTGAGCGACCGTCAGGCGTCGAAGACGAAGGTGCTCTGCAACGCGTTGTGGTTCTGCAGGTCCAGGTTGATACCCAGCTTGTCGTTCTTCGCGCGATAGTGCGGCGCCTTGCCGACGAACACCGGCGCGCCGGGCACCGTTGAAAATACCGTTTCCGTGAGCGTCGTGGTATTGCCGGCGGCGCTCTTGTACGGCTCGAGCTCGGCGTAGCCGGCGCTGCCCACCTTGATCGTGCCCTTGCCGCCCTGCACGTCGAAGGTGATGGGAACGCTCTCGACCGAGACCACTTCACCGACGAGCTTCACCAGCTCGCCAACGGGACCGCCCAACTTGCCGGTATACACGCTGAGGATGGCGTCTTTCTGTTGCGACGAAGCCTTGTCGTCGACGTAGACGGCGGCCTTCCAGTTGCCCTTGAGAATGTTTCCCGGAACATGCGCCAGGAGCGCAATGGTCCGCCCCGCCACATCGACGTCGCCGATCTTGCCCTTGTCGAAATGCCACGCGACGATGGTATCGCAGGTTCCGAAGTCCGGATCCTCGCCGATCCAGCACGGGCACAGCACGCGGCAGTTGCAGACTTCCAGCAGGCGTCCTTCGAGATGGTAGGCCATGATCTCCTCCCGACAGTTGAGTGCGCAGGCAGCGCGGGGTCGCGGGGCGACCACCGCATCCGCACCTTAGGCTACTCCTGTTTGGCAGGTCGCACCATGCACGCCGATCGCGCTCAACGGCGTCCGCCGGCGAGCTGAATCGACCGCGGGTTCCGGCGCAGCAGCACCATGGCGCAGATGCCGAACGCCGGTCCGATCGCAAGCGGGACGAAGGCATAGCGCCAGCCCAGCGTCTCGACGAAATACGGCATAAGGTGGATTGTGATCAGGGTCAGCGTGAAGCCGAGCGCGGTCTGCAGGCTGAGCATCGTCCCCACCCATGCCGGCGGCGACAGCTCGGCGATCGAGGCCGAGAACTGCGCGGAGTCGGCGACGATGCTGATGCCCCAGACGATACACAGCGCGGTAAGCGCCCAGGTCCCGCCGCCGTAGAACAAGCCAACCGTTGCCGCGCAGGTTCCGCTGACAGCCATGGCGATGATGGTGATGGTCGTTCGCCCGACGCGATCGGCAAGCAGCCCCGCAACGACACAGCCGGCCGCGCCGGCGCCGATGGTGGCGAACGCCACCAGCTTCGCGGCGACCAGGGCGTCGCTCGCGGGCAGCGTCAAGCGAAAACTGGCGGCAAGAAAGACGCCGATCCAGGCCCACATCGCATAGAGCTCCCACATGTGTCCGAGATAGCCGAGATTGGCGAGTCGCAATGGCGGATCCCGCCAGGCAGCGAGCACGAGGCGAGGGTCGAACGGTGGCGTCGGCCGCCGATTGGGACCGACAGCGACGGCCAGTATCAGCAGTGCGCCGGCCACCGCGCTCACCGACGCGGCAACCAAGGTCGTGCGCCAGTCGACGCCGCCGAACGCGCTGAACAGGTGCGGAGCTGCCGAGCCCAGGGTGAGCGCGCCGACGAGCAGGCCCACCATGAAACCCATATCCCGGTTCGCCCACGTCGTCGCCAGCTTCATGCCGACCGGGTAGACGCCCGCCAGGCACACTCCCGTCAGGAAGCGCAACAGCGGCACCGCCAGCGCATCGGGGACGGCGACCAGCAGGATGACGTTGGCGATCGCGCCGCCGAGCGCGGACACCGCGAAGAAGCGGCGTGGGTCGATCCGGTCCGCGAGTCCCAGCAGCGCGCTCGCCAGGCAGCCGACGACAAAGCCAGCCTGAACGCTGCTGGTCAGAAGCGCCTGCGCGGTGCTCGACAATCGATATTCCGCGACCAGCGCGGGAACGACCGCCGACGCGGAGAACCACAGCGCCATGGCCGCCACCTGGCAGACGGCGATCAGCGCGACCGATGCGAGCTTGGAATGGAACACGATGATGCGTGGCGACGAATGACCGCCGCGGATTCCGGTTCCGTCACTCGCACGCGGTCATGGCGGAAGGGCCTGACACGCGCCCATCGCCGCCGCGCGACCGCGGATGTGTGCCGGCTCAGCCGGCGGCCGTCACCGCGCGGGCCGCCATCACCGCGACGAGGTGCGCCCGGTATTCGGCCGAGCCGTGCAGATCGCTGTTCAGGTGATCTGCCGGAATCTTTACCGCCTTGGCCGCGTCCGCCGTGAAGCTCTTCGTCAGCGCGGATTCGATCGCCGCCGCGCGATGCACGTGCGACGCGGCACCGGTGACGGCCACGCGTACGCCACCCGCCGTTTGCGCGACGAGCACGCCTACCAGCGCGAAACGCGAAGCGGGCTGCGGAAACTTCATGTACGCCGCCTTCTTCGGGATCGGGAAACTCACCGCGGTGATGAGTTCATCGGCGGCAAGCGCGGTCTCGTACATGCCCTTGAAAAAATCGTCGGCGGCGATCTTGCGCTTGTTGGTGTGCACCGTCGCGCCCAGTCCCAGCACGGCAGCGGGATAGTCCGCGGCCGGATCGTTGTTGGCGAGCGCGCCGCCGAGCGTGCCGCGATTGCGCACCTGGCGATCGCCGATGCCTTCGGCCATCGCGGCAAGCGCGGGAATCGCCTGCTTCACCACGGCCGATGCCGCAACCTCGGCGTGCGTGGTCATGGCGCCGATGACGATGGCGTCGCCATCCTTCTTGATGCCCTTCAGTTCGGTGATGCCGCCGAGGTCGACTACCGTGCCGGGATTGGCGAGCCGCAGCTTCATCGCCCCGACCAGGCTCTGTCCGCCCGCAAGAGCCTTGCCACCGCTCTTGGCGAGCGCCGCCGATGCGTCGGCGACCGATTTGGCGCGTTGATATTCGAATGCGTACATAGTCTGTCGTCCTCTTCGGATCAATGCTTCGCGGATTGGATGGCCTGCCATACCCGATGCGGCGTCGCCGGCATGTCGAGGTACTTCACACCGACCGTTGCCAGCGCATCGTGCACGGCGTTCATCAGCGCGGGCGGTGAACCGATCGCGCCCGCCTCACCGCAGCCCTTGGCACCGAGCGGATTGTGCGTGCACGGCGTCACCTTGGTCGCAACCTTGAACGACGGCAGGTCGTCGGCGCGCGGCATCGCGTAGTCCATGTAGCTGCCGGTCAGCAGTTGACCGCTGTCCCGGTCGTAGACGCAACGCTCGAGCAGCGCCTGGCCGATTCCCTGCGCGAGGCCGCCGTGCACCTGGCCTTCGACGATCATCGGGTTGATGATGTTGCCGAAGTCGTCGCAGGCCGAGAAGTTGACGATCTGCACGACACCGGTGTCGGCATCGATTTCAACTTCGCAGATGTGCGTGCCCGCCGGAAAGGTGAAGTTGGTCGGATCGTAGAACGCGGTCTCGTCGAGCCCGGGCTCGAGCTTGTCGAGCGGATAGTTGTGCGGCACGTACGCGGTCAGCGCGATCTCGGCGAAGGCCTTGCTGCGGTCGGTGCCGGCAACGGTGAACTTGCCGTCCTTGAATTCGATGTCCGTTTCGGCCGCTTCGAGCAAGTGCGCCGCGATCTTCTTGCCCTTGGCGACGATCTTGTCGATCGCCTTGATGATCGCCGTGCCGCCGACCGACAGCGAGCGCGACCCGTACGTACCCATGCCGAAGGGGATGCGCCCGGTATCGCCGTGCACGATCTCGACGTTCTCGATCGGAATGCCGAGCCGGCTGGAAACGACCTGCGCGAACGTCGTCTCGTGCCCCTGCCCGTGGCTGTGCGATCCGGTGAATACGGTTACGCCACCGGTGGGATTGACGCGCACTTCACCGGCCTCGTACAGGCCGGCGCGCGCGCCGAGCGCACCGGCGATGTTCGACGGCGCGATGCCGCAGGCTTCGATATACGATGAGTAGCCGATGCCGCGCAGCTTGCCGCGCTTGGCCGCTTCGGCCTTGCGCGCCGGAAAACCCTTGACGTCGGCGATCTTCATCGCCTCGTCGAGGCAGGCGTCGTAGCCGCCCGTGTCGTACAGCAATGCAACGGGAGTCTGGTACGGAAAGTTGCGGATGAAGTTGCGCCGGCGGATCTCGTCCTGCGCAATGCCCATTTCGACCGCCGCCGCGTGCACGAGCCGCTCGACCACATACGTCGCTTCGGGTCGCCCTGCTCCACGATACGCGTCGACCGGCGCGGTGTTGGTGAACACCGCGGTGACTTCGCAGTAAATCGCTGGCGTCGTGTATTGCCCCGCCAGCAGCGTCGCGTAGAGGATCGTCGGAATGCAGGAGGCGAAGGTCGACAGGTATGCGCCCATCGCAGCGGTCGTCTGCACGCGCATGCCGAGGAATTTGCCGTCCTTGTCCAGCGCGAGCTCGGCGTGGGTCACGTGGTCGCGACCGTGCGCATCGGACAGGAAGGATTCGCTGCGCTCCGCGGTCCACTTGATCGGGCGATTGACGTGCTTCGACGCCCAGACCATCGCCGTTTCTTCCGGATACAGGTAGATCTTCGAGCCGAAGCCGCCGCCGACATCGGGTGCGATGACGCGTACTTTCGTCTCGGGCAAGCCCAGCACGAACGCGGTCATCAGCAGCCGCTCGACGTGCGGGTTCTGGCTCGTGACGTAGAGCGTGTAGCCATCGTCGGCGCGGCTGAAGCTCGCCACGGCCGCGCGCGGCTCGATTGCGTTCGGGATCAGCCGGTTGTTGACGATGTCGAGCTTGGTGACGTGCGCCGCCTTGGCGAACGCAGCGTCGGTGGCGGCTTTGTCGCCAAGCGCCCAGAGGTAGCACTTGTTGCCGGGCGCGCCTTCGTGGATCTGCGGCGCGCCGGCCTTGAGCGCATCGGCCGGGTCGACGACGGCGGGCAGAACTTCATAGTCGACGTTAATCAGCTCCGCCGCGTCCTTCGCCTGCTCGGGCGTTTCCGCGACGACCATTGCGACGCCGTCGCCGACGTAGCAGACCTTGCCCTTCGCCAGCACCCAGTGCGGCGGTTCCTTCATCGGCTGACCATCGGTGCCGGTGATCAGCCACCCGCAGGGCAAGCCATTGACGCCGGTCAGGTCCTCGCCGGTGTAGATGGCGACCACACCGGGCGCAGCCTTCGCCTTGGCCAAGTCGATCTTGCGGATTTTCGCGTGCGCGTGCGGCGAGCGCAGAAAGTAGGCGTGCGTGTGATGCGCTGGATTGACGTCGTCGGTGAACTGACCGGACCCGGTGAGGAAGCGGTAGTCTTCGCGGCGCCGGACCGGTTGACCGATGCTGGACAGATCAGTCGCGCCCATGGTCACTTCCTCATCGCAGCCGCGCCTTGCGCGACCGCCTTGACGATGTTCTGGTAGCCCGTGCAGCGACACAGATTGCCCTCGAGCTGCGCGCGGATCGTGGCTTCGTCGGCATTCGGATGGCGTTGCACGAGGTCGATCGCGCTCATCACCATGCCCGGCGTGCAGAAGCCGCACTGCAGTCCGTGGCAGTCCTTGAACGCCGCCTGCATCGGATGGAGTTCGCCGTTGGCGGCCGCAACGCCTTCGATCGTCGTGATCTTGGAGCCGTTCGCCTGCGCCGCGAGGATCGTGCATGCCTTGACCGCGTTGCCGTCGATCAGCACCGTGCACGCACCGCATTGCCCGGTGTCGCAGCCGACGTGCGTGCCGGTAAGCGTCAGGTTGTTGCGGATGAACTCGACGAGCAGCGTGCGGGAATCGACGTCAGCGGAAACGGACTTGCCGTTGACGGTAAGAGACAGTGAGACTGACACGGGCATCCTCCATCGATTGAATGCCGTCGCGAATTTCTACCGGCGCGGAGCCGGCGTTTCGGAGGGACGGCAATCGAAGGATACTCTGCACCGATCGCGTCGGCAATGACGCACACTGCGAGCGCACTTCAGGCGAACGGTTTCGATCTTCCGGACTTAATGGGTCCCGGCCGTCGTCGGGACAACACAATGTCGTCGCCCCGGCGCAAGCCGGGGCCCAATTTACGCTTTCCTCAATACAGATTGGCGATGTACTGCGAGAGGTTCTCGATGTCGGCCTCGGACAGCGTGTGGGCGATGCTGGTCATGTTGCCGGCGTCGTTGGTGCGACGCTTGGCCTTGAAATCCTCGAGCTGCTTCCTGATGTACTGCGGGTACTGACCGGCGACACGCGGAACTTCGTTCGACCCGACGAACCCGCCGAGGTGACACATCGGGCACAGCACCGCGTCCGACGTCTTCCTTCCAGCGTCGACCTTGGCCGCATCGGCTGTGAACTTGATGCGCGCCTGCTTCTGGGCCGCGAAAAAATTGCCCAGTTCGATCATGTCCTCGCGCGAGAGGTTGGCGACCATCGGCGCCACATGCGGATCGGTGCGGCGCCCCTCCTTGAAGTCCTTGAGCTCGATGTAGATGTAGCGCCAGTTCTGGCCAGCGAGTATCGGATAGTCGGGGTTCTGCGAGTTGCCGTCCGGCCCGTGGCAGGCGAAGCAGACCTGCGCCTTTTCGCGAGCGGCGGCCGTGGTAGCGGTAACCTGCTGGGCCTGCGCGGAGCCGGCCGCGATCAGCGTGACCAGCGATAACAGCGGAATGTTGATCATGGGGCGCAAATAAATGCGGCCACCCCGCATTCGGGATGGCCGCGTTGGATGGTCAGGGCTGGCTACGGCATCGCAAAGACGAAGACGCTGTTGCCTCGCTTGGAGTCGATCTGATTGTTGCCGCCGGCGCCGACCGCAACGTATTGCTTGCCGCCGACCATGTATGACACGGCGGGCGCGTTGACGCCGGCACCGCAGTTGTATTTCCACAGCTCCTTGCCCGTGGCCGCATCGAAGGCCTTGAACCAGCCGTTGGCTTCGCCGTTGAACACGAGATTGCCGGCGGTCGCCAGCGTGCCACCGATCAACGGTTGCGGTGTCTTCACACTCCAGCCAATCTTGCCGGTGTCGAGGTTGACGGCGACCAATCTACCCGACTGTTCCTCGCCCGGAATGGTCTTGAATGCGCCACCGAGCCACAACTTGCCGCCCGGATATGGCGATTCCTCGACGTGATAGGTCATCGGCTGATGCAGGTTTGCCGCATACGCGAGTCGCAATTTCGAATTGACCGCCATCGGCGACCATTCGACGCCGCCGTTCGCGCCGGGAAGCATGCGCGCACCGTCCTTGGTCGGCAGCACCCACATGTTCTCCTGCGGCACCATCGCATCCGAAAAGCGGATCAGCCTGCCGGTGCTGCGCTCGTGAACATAGACGTGTCCCGTCTTGCCGCCGTGAATGACGACATCGACCATTTTCCCCTTTTCCATTGCCTGCGTGAGAATCGGCGGGCTCACCGCATCGAGGTCCCACACGTCGTGCGCAATGTACTGCGAGTGCCACTTGTACGTGCCCTTGTCGAGGTCGATGGCGACGATCGAGTCGGTATACAGGTTGTCGCCCGGACGGATCGCGCCGTACAGGTCAGGCGAGGGATTGCCGACAACGAAGAACACGGTGCGCGTCTTCTTGTCGACCGCCGGCGTCATCCACACGCCGCCGCCGAGCTGCTGAAAGAAACCGCCGCCCTTCGCCAAGGCAGCCTTCTCTGCCGCGATGTCGCGATGCATGTCACGACCGGTTGCATCCTTCGTCGCCCAAACGCCTTCCTGGCCAGTCTCGGGAATCGTGTAGAACGTCCAGAGCAATTTGCCGTCGTTGGCGTCGAAAGCCTTCATGAACCCGCGGATGCCGTACTCGCCGCCGTTGGTACCGATGAGGACCTTGCCGTCGACCACGGCAGGTGCCATCGTTTCCGAATAGCCCTTCTCCGGATCGGCGATCTGCGTTTCCCACAGCAGCTTGCCGGTCTTCGCGTCGAGCGCCACCAGCTTGGCGTCGATCGTGCCCATGAACAGCTTGCCTTCCGACGCCGCCACGCCGCGGTTGTTGTTGCCGCAGCAGACGGTGACGATCGGTCCAAGCTTGTGCTTGTAGTGCCAGAACTCCTGTCCGGTCGCGGCGTCGATCGCGTAGACGTGATTGAACGATGTCGTCAGGAACATGACGCCGTTGACGACGATCGGCGCCGTTTCCATCGACTCCAGCACCGCCGTCTGGAACACGAAGGCGGGCTTGAGCTTGCCGACATTCGTGGTGTTGATTTGGCTGCCGGCGTAGAAGCGCGCATTGTCGTAGCTGCCGTTGGAGTGGATCCAGTTCTTGGTGTCCGCGGCAGCCCCGTCGAGCATCGCCTGAGTAACAGGAACCAGCGCCGGCGACATAGGGCTGCCGGTCGTGGTTGCGCCTCCCGAGATTTCCTGCGCGTTGGCGGTAACGACAAATGCGCAGGCGAGCGCGAGCGCCCCTGCACCGACTACCCGATAGGCGTGAGTTGACATGACGGTTCCTCCTGCAGAATTCTTGTTGTTGAGCTTCGCCCGGCCCGTTGTCGCAGCCGATTTCCCACAAAAACGTTATATTCCAAATTCAAAACGAATGCAAACCTGTAGCCCACCAACGCACTCGCGCCCGCACCGCATGCACGTGGGACCCAAGGGAATGTTGCCGGAAGGAACACCGATGCGCCATCGACAATTGTTCGCCCGATGCCTGCTCGCGGCGTTGCTGACTGCGTCGGCGCCCGCGCTCCATGCGCAGTCGCAGGACCTGAGCGTCAACGCGCGCCTGCTCGCGTTTGCCCGCAACAACGATCAGGCCGGCATCGATCGTGCCCTGGCGGAAGGTGCGTCCCCCAACACGCGCAACCGGCTTGGGGAAACGGTGCTGCTCATCGCGCTCAAGACCGACCGCCCCGCGCTGGCACGGCAGATGATCGACGCCGGGACCAACGTGAACCAGGCGGCGGTGAATGGCGCCACGCCGTTGATGGCGGCGGCCAACGCGGGGCAGACCGACATCGCCAGGATGCTGCTGGCCAAGGGGGCCGATCCCAACGCGGTCGACCAGCTCAAGAAGAATGCGATGACCTACGCCGCGGGCCAGGGCCATGCCGAGATCGTCGCACTTCTGCTCAAGGCAGGAGTAGATCCCAACGCCGTCTATGCGCACGATTTGAGCGCGCTGATGTGGGCCGCCGGTTACGGCAAGACGGAGACGGTCAAACTGCTGCTGGCTGCCGGTGCGAAGACGGGGCTCAAGGACGATCGCGGCAAGACGGCGCTGGACATCGCCCGCGAAGGCAACTACCTCGAGACGGCAAAGTTGCTGGAGAGTGCCGGCGAAACCTGAGGAACAACCGCGTCGGCTTGCTACGGCCACATTCGTCGCAACAGTTGGTCCCGATCGACGAACTGGTGCTTCAGCGCTGCGGCGATGTGCAAGGTGATCGCCGCCACGAGTATCCAGCTGCTGACGAAATGAACCACGCTGAGCAGCTCCTTCAGCGGAATGTTCTTCGGCGCCCAGCCGGGCAACAGCAGGCCGAAGTATCTGACCGGGTAGCCGCTGACGGCAGAACCGACGTAGCCGGACAGCGGCTGCACCACGAGGCACGCGTAGAGAATCCAATGATTGAGTCGCGCGGCATTCGCCTGCCACGCCGGCATCGGCGGCAGCGTGGGCGGGCGGTGAGTTGCGCGCCACGCAATTCGAATCGCTACGAGCAGGAGCAGCGTCAAGCCGATTGATTTGTGCAAGTTGAACGCGTTGACCCGCGGTCCGACGGGATCCTTGGGCACCTGCAACATCCACCAGCCGAAGGCAATTTGGGCAACGACCGCCACCGCAATGAGCCAATGCAAGGCGATCGCGGTTGTCGTGTAGCGCTCGGGGCGATCAGAATCTGACATTGGCCGTCAATCCCACGAGAAAATTGCGCTCCGCCGACGGCTCGAAGAAGCGTCCATTGGTGTCGCCTACGATGACGGTGCCCGAGTAGTTGCGCGCGGTCAGGTTATTGATGCGGGCGAATTCCGTGAAGGTCCACTGTCCAGCAACCTGCTGGAAGCCGGCGCGAATATTGGCGACCGCATAGGCGGGCGCGTAGGCGACATTGCGATCGTTGACATACACCTTGTTCGCGTATTGGCCTTCGATCGCGGCCGAGAAACCGTACCATTCCGGACGAGCCCACGTCAGTTCGGCGTAGGCGCTGGACGCGGGGATTCCCGGTAGACGCGCGCCCGCCGGAATGAGTTGCGGCGGACTGCCCGTCGTCGCCGCGGCAGCAAATTCCGCCAACAAGTATGTGTAGGACGCATAAGCCGTGAAGCCATTGCCAAGGACGGCGTCCCACTCTGCCTCGAAGCCGCGGCGACGCGTCTTGGCCGCATTGGTATACGTCGTTCGTCCGCCCGTCGCGGTGTCGATGACGAGTTCATCGGTCGTGTTGATCCAGAACATTGCCGCATTCAGTCGCTGCTGGTTTGGCAACAGGGCCTTGAACCCGACTTCGGCCGATTTGCTGATTGCCGGCTGCAATGCGAAATTCAGACCCGACCCTACGTTGCGGTAGGCAAGTTCGATGAAGCTTGGCGTCTCGAAGCCGACGCCGTAGTTGCCGTACACGTTGAAGTTGTCGGTGACGTGCCAGACCACGCCGGCGACGGGGCTTGGATGGCTGTAGCTGACGCTCCCGCTGTCGTCGGGGTTCAAGGGATTGATGTAGTGATCGTTCGACTTGAACCGTACGTCGCTGTAGCGAATGCCTGCGAACAGTGAAATCGAGTCCAGCGCCCATTCGGCCTGCAAGTAACCGTCAGTGTCGCTGACGTAATCGTCCTCATCGCGTCGCAAGTCGCCAAGCGCGCCATTGTTGTTGACGAATCCTTTGCGTCGCTGATGCTGGTCATCGTATGCCACGCCGGCAGTCAACAGCAGTGGACCGCCAGGAATCGAAAAGCGGGTCGTCACTCTCGCATCGATGCCATAGAAATCCCCGCTGAGGTCGGTAACGCCTCCGGACGATGTCGCCCCGACGCCCGACAGCGCGAGATACTGCCGCACGAGGCGCGAGCCACCGTAACCGGTGACGCGCATCACGGAGTCCTCAGACAGGCGTTGCTCAATCGTCGCGCCGCCCTGCTGCTGATTGACGGTCTTGCGAGTGTTGAACAGGGTGGCCGCCGGATCGGCTTGACGCGGGTTCGCGTCCCATTGCGCCTGGGTGAGTCCGAGCGGGTCCTGCGCATCAGGCTGATAGAACGAGTTGCCGATCACTGTCAGCTTGGTGCTATCGCCTATGTCGAATCGAAGCTTGACGTTTCCGAGATCTCGAGTAGCGACGCTGTGTTCGCGGTAGCCGTCAGTCTGAAACGCATTGCCGGCGACGAGGTAGCTCGCCGTCGGCGTTGCGCCTCCGAACTTGATGATCGAGTTCCATGTTCCATAGCTGCCGCCGACGACTTGCGCCTGCGCCATCGGCGGATCGGGACCGTCCTCGGTGAACACCGCGATCACGCCGCCGGACGCGTTGCCGTACAGCGTCGAGAATGGACCGCGCATGACCTCGATGCGTTTGGCCGAAACGAGGCTGAAAGCGCTGGTCTGACCCTGGCCGTCGGGCATCGTCGCGGGAATGCCATCCTGGTAGAGACGGATACCGCGTACGCCGAAGTTGGCGCGCGCGCCGAAGCCGCGGATCGACAACATCAGGTCTTGGGCAAAGTTCCAGCGGCTTTGCGCGACGATGCCAGGGACACGCGCCAACGATTCGGACAGGCTCATCTGCAGCTGGTTCTGCTGGATCTGCGCGGCGTCGATACTGTCAATCGCTACCGGCAGGTTGAACGCGCGCTCCTCGGTCCGCGTTGCAGTGACGACGATCGGGTCCAGGCGCTCCTGTGCCTGCACAACCGCGGAAACCGATATCAGCCCCGCGGCGCATGCGGCGCAAGGCCGTTTCCAGTGGCGCCGCGATTTACGGGTCATGCGCAGCGGCAGATCGGAGTATCGGACGGATTCATCGTTGCTCAGAGGTACCGCGCATGGTATCGGAGGTGGTCTTCGATGAAGGTGGCGATGAAGAAATAGCTGTGGTCGTAGCCTTCCTGCATCCGCAAGTCAAGCGGGATATCGCGCGCCAGGCAAGTCTCGCGAAGCAGTTCAGGCTTGAGCTGGCTATTCAAGAATGGATCCTTGGTCCCTTGGTCGACGAGCAGAGGCGGTCCGTTCCACCCCCGCTCTTCGAGCAGCGCTGTCGTATCGTATTTGCGCCATTGCGTACGGTCGTGGCCGAGATAACCCGCGAGTGCCTTTTCGCCCCATGGACAACGCATTGGTGAACATATCGGCGCAAACGCCGACACAGACCGATACGAATCGGGGTTCTTGAGGGCGATGGTCAATGCCCCGTGCCCTCCCATCGAATGTCCGAAGATTCCGGCACGCGACGCGTCGACTGGAAAGCTTGCGGCGATGACCTCTGGCAGCTCCTTGGCGACATACGAATACATGCGATATTCGCCGGACCAAGGCGCCTCGGTGGCGTCGACATAGAATCCGGCACCAATACCAAAGTCGTAGCTCTCTGCGTCGCCGGGTAGGTTGAGTCCGCGGGGGCTCGTATCTGGAACCACGATCGCCATGCCAAGCTCGGCGGCAACGCGTTGGCCGCAGGCCTTGACGATGAAGTTTTCCTCGGTGCATGTGAGACCCGAGAGCCAATAGAGCAGCGGCACCCGATCCTTCGATGCCAGTGGTGGCAGGAATACTCCGAACCGCATGCGGCACCGCGTTTCGGCCGAATCGTGCGCGTAAATGCCCTGCACGCCGCCGAAGCACTTGTTCTCGGAAAGTGTTATGACCGTCATATCGAGGACTAGGCAGCGCAACCACCGATGGCGGTCGCATCGAAACAAATACGGAGGGTCGGGCGCTGCAGCTGCGCTGGCCCTCCGCGTGACGATCGGACGTGCGATTCCGTGTCAGTCGGCGCGCTACCTCGCCGGAATGCTAGGCATGATAAAGCGTGCCCTTGGTTTTCGCGGCATGCGTGGCGATCATGTCCATCAGCGGTGGCGAGAGGCAATCGTAGGGCTCGAGGCGGAGCTCCTTCAACCTCGCCCTGACTGCGCCCATCTTCGCGGGGTCAGCCCCAGCCTCGATGATCGACGAGACGAACGCGGCAAACTCGGGTGGTGCCCATCCCGGCTCCGAAGACAGCTCGGTATGGAAGAAATCGACGCCGTAGAGTGGATGGGCCGTGTTGTCGATGCGCCCGTACATGTGCACGCCGCAGCCCGTACATGCGTAGCGCTTAATGGCCGCAGTCGGATCGACAACTTTCAGCTTGTCCTCGTTGGCAGTGACCTTGAGGTTTTCGCGCGAGGTGACGGCGATCTGGGAAAACAACGCACCGCTCGGCTTCCAGCATTTCGTGCAACCGCACACGTGATTGTGGGCAGCCTGACCCTTGATCGACACGGTAACTTTCTTGTCGGAGCACTTGCAGGACAGCGTACCCCCTGCGAAGTTTGCGGCGCCGGCCTTGAGGCCTTGGTCCACGCCTGGATGAATGGAAGTTGCCATTGTCAGTTTCCTCCTTTGTCTGGATAACAGCTATCACGCGCCCTACTTCCCGGCTCGCGGACTGAACAACAATACGACCAAATCTTCTTGCTTGGCCATTTCACTACGAACACTTCGGCGTCAGTAGGTGACCACCGCCCGGATCGATTTGCCCTCGTGCATAAGATCGAAACCTTCGTTGATCCGGTCGAGCGGCAGGACATGTGTAATCAAATCGTCGATGTTTATCCTGCCGTCCATATACCAATCGACGATCTTCGGCACGTCGGTTCGGCCGCGCGCGCCTCCGAATGCCGTGCCCTTCCACACGCGCCCAGTTACGAGTTGAAACGGCCGCGTCTTGATTTCCTGTCCGGAGCCCGCCACGCCAATGATCACGGACACGCCCCAGCCCCGATGGCAGCATTCCAGAGCCTGTCGCATGACCTCGACGTTGCCGATGCATTCAAAGCTGTAATCCGCGCCTCCACCGGTCAGATCGACCAGGTAGGGAACCAAATCACCCTTTACCGTCTTCGGATTGACGAAGTGCGTCAGGCCGAACTTGCGCGCGAGTGCCTCGCGCGTGGGATTGAGGTCGACGCCGACGATCATGTTGGCGCCGGCCATGCGCGCACCCTGCACCACGTTCAGCCCGATGCCACCCAGGCCGAACACCACGACGTTCGCGCCGGGCTCGACTTTGGCGGTGTTGATCACCGCCCCGATGCCCGTTGTCACACCGCACCCGATGTAACAGACTTTGTCGAACGGCGCGTCCTCACGGATCTTCGCGACGGCGATCTCGGGCAGAACGGTGAAGTTGGCGAAGGTCGAGCATCCCATGTAGTGATGCACGGGTTTGCCGTTCAACGAAAAGCGGCTGGTGCCGTCAGGCATCAGGCCTTTGCCCTGGGTAGCGCGAATCGCGGTACAGAGATTGGTCTTGCGTGACAAACAGGATTTGCACTGCCGGCATTCGGGCGTATAGAGCGGAATGACGTGATCGCCCTTCTTGACGCTGGTGACGCCCGGACCGACGTCGACGACGATGCCAGCACCCTCGTGACCCAGGATCGCCGGAAACAGGCCCTCCGGATCCGCGCCCGAGCGCGTGAATTCGTCGGTATGGCAGATGCCGGTGGCTTTGATCTCGACCAATACCTCGCCTGCCCGGGGTCCCTCCAGCTGCACGGTCTCCACGACCAACGGAGCCCCCGCGCTATGAGCTACAGCAGCACGAACGTCCACGGCATCCTCCTTTGATCGACAACGATGACAGCGTGCACAGCAACAATCCTCGCCCAGGTGCGCTTCAGCGCGCCGTCGAATTCGCTCCCATGCGTTCCGGGCCTAGCCTCAAGCTCTCGGAAAATTCAAGATCCTGATTATCGACGACCTTGACATCGAGCTCGCCACCGCTGCCTGGGATGAAGTAGAAGCGAAAGTTGGGGTTCTCGCTGATCGAAAAATCCACGTCGGCGCCAAGCACGAGCTTGCCACCGTAGCGGACCTCGATATTGCGCACGAAATGCGGGGCCGCGTAGGTACGCGTCAGCTGATCCATCGCCAGGCCTGAATCGTTGGGATGACTGATCATCAACTGAGCGAGCGCAGGTCGTCCCGCCGCGAGTACATCGTCGACGCGCAGTCGCATCTTGCCGAGCGTCGCTTTTGCGGCCAGCGCGTCCTTGCTGCCAGGTGCGGAGCAGCCGCCCGATGCCTTGATGTAATTGGTCACCATCTGCAGCTTGCCGTCATTGGTGAGTGCGATCGCGCGTATGTGGCTGTACTGCTCCACCCGAATGCGGGTTTCGATGTCGACGCGTCCACTCTCCGGTGTGAATTGGAAGACCGCTGCGATTGGAGACGGATTGTTATCGATGATCAGCCAGAGTTTCTCGATGTATCGATTCTTCGTCTGGGGAAATTGAGCACGGATCGCGATCGGGACGACCGCCGCATCCTCTGCCCTCTTTGGAGTCTCCAGCACGACGACGTCACCGCCGGTGCCGATCGCCATCTCGGAGAAAAGGTCGGCACGCACCTTTTTCCAGATCGCGCTGGATTCAGGATCGACGTCCTGAGCCGAGGCCACGCCCGATAATGCGAGCCAAATCGCTGCGCTTGCAACTAGGGTCCGGGTAGTCATGTCAGATGGTTCTGTCGGTCGCGGCCATTGCTTCGAAACATTGTATTCCTGAGTGATGCGCCTCGCCAGCCATATCGTGCCAGCCATATCGCTATTGGTCCCACTCGAGCTCCGCGTAGGCAGCGCTGACATTGCGCTTGTGGAATTGATCGACCAGCAGCCACTGATCGGCGTCATCGCAGCCAACAGTTTCCATGGCCTCGCCGATCGGTATCTTCGCCGCAATCGCGACGCGTACGTCGCGGAAAAGCCGCTTGAGATAGCGCTCCTCTCGCAACAGCGCGGCCGGCCACGCATCGGCGCGTCCATGCCCGGGAATTGCCCGCTGCGCGGGGATGCCCTTGAGTTCGTCGACCGCCGTCATGAAGCCTCGAAGACTGCCATCGACGACGGGAAGGTGCCCGACGAACAGGAGATCGCCGAGCCAAAGGGTTCCGCTCGTCTCGTCGAAGACCGTAAGATCGGTGTCTGTATGGGCAGTCGGCCATGCACGCAACCTCAAGCTTCGACCCCCCAATTCCAATCTTTCGACGCTTGCCACTGTCAACGTCGGCAAGACGAGCGCACTGCCCTCCGCCGCAGTGCCGAGATCCCTCAGCAGCGCGCGCAGATAGTTGGGCCCGCGACGCCGCATGCTTACTGCGAGTCGTGCGTGGCCGACGAATTCCGGCCTATCTTCGACAAATGCTTGATTGCCGAACACGTGATCGGGATGGACGTGGGTGTTGATGACATAGCAGACGGGTAGCGTCGTGACGCGACGGATTGCCAGCCGCAATGCGCGCCCGACGGAGTACGTCCCCCCTGTATCGATGACTGCAACACATGTTGCACCGACGACGAAGCCGAGATTGGCAACGTCCCCCGCGTTTGCAACAGACATCTCGGCTTGGGCACCATAATGAACATACACGCCAGGCGCAGGATTATCGATCTGGAAATCGTGCAAGTCGGGCGGCTCTGCCCAGGCGCTCAACGACCAGGCGAGCGCCGCGCAGGCGCCCAGACTCGCGCAACCGCAAGCACGAGAGGCTAGAAGGCGAGCCACCGCTGCACCACCGTCGCCCTGCGGCCTTCACTCATTGAGAAAGCAGCGCCTCTTGGCTTCAGCTTGAAGCTCGCGAAAAGAGGTGATTGTCTTGCGCCCATCCTTGAGGTCGCGCATCACCCCCCCGCGTTCGCCGGCGATCGTCGTTGCATTGGCGACGGTCGACAGGTCAACCCATGTTGCATAGTCGACCTTGTTTGCGATGTCGTCGATCGCACACGAGCACTTGTACATCGACTCCTGCGGCGCGGCCTTGCTGGAGCGCATGCAATCGAGGACAAACTCAACTCGTGCGCGGGTCGGGAAGTCGTTGGCCTGCGCGAACTGCGTCGTCGCTAGTATGAGTAGTACTCCGTAACAGGCTCTAAGCATTATTCACTCCCGCTCGCATCACTCGGTGCCTTGCGATCGTCCGAGCCGGGCTTCGAGGTCTGCGGCCAGGCCCCCATCCAGGACCTCCAGTTTCGCCTGGGCGCCCCGCGATGCGGCTTCGTCGCCCAAAGCCGCATACGCGAACGCCAGGCCGTACCACGCCGACGGGTCGTCGGGCGCCAGCCGAAGCGCGGCGTTAAACGCGACGACGGCCGCACCTGGACGATTCAGTTTCTGCAGTGTTTTGCCACGGACAAGGAGTGGTTCGGCATCGCGTGGAGATGCTGTTGACCAACGGTCGGCGAGATCGAGCACCGCGGCCCAGCGTCCCTCTGCATCGAGGGCGGCGACGCGCAGGAAATATGGAAGCGACTCGACGTTGCCCTGCCAGAACGAGCGTGGCCCGCCGAGGGGCACGAGGTCAGCCCACTGATCTTCGGTAGGCAAATGCGCGCCAATCCACTCCGCCGGCAACGAGTAGTAGCTACCGTTGGACCCCGCCAAACGAAAGGTCAGCAGTCCCACCAGCGCGCCGGCGACGTCGAAAAGGCCGCCGCCGCTGGCTCCGGACGTGAAGGCGGTATCGGTTTCGATCACATGTCCCGTGCCTAGCGAGTGCAGCGCGAGTACATGACCGAACCTGAGTGAGATGCCCAATCCGCCGGTAAAGCCCAATGCTGCCACCTGCTGGCCCGAACGCAAACCAGCGCTGGTACCGAGAGCAACGGGTTTGCCGCGCCAAGCCGGTACTCGCAGGAAGCACAGATCGTGCAGAACATCGGCGTACTGGGCGGTGACGTCCCAGAGTCGCCCCGAGCCGGAAATGCGGGCGAAGGTCCCATTGCGTGTGACGTGGCAATTGGTGACAACGATTGATGGCGCGATCGTAACGCCAGTACCCAGCGATAACCCGCCCTCCTGTCGATCGACTTCGACCCTTACGACGCTGCTCGACAATGCGAGGAACGCCGCCGGGTTTGGTGACTGGCTTGGCGCCGCCGCGACGCAAAGTGCTGCTGTCAGACCGCCGAAGAAGGCGGTTGCGCGCGCCCGAAACTGCCCTCGTCTTACCATTCCGACAGGTTGCGGGCGCGTTGCAGATAGGGGCACATGGAACGGAGCGGAGGCTGGTCGGTTTATTGAAGTTGGACCTACTGCACGAGGTCGCCGCGCTCGTTGACGATAGGAACGTTGTACTCGCGCAGGATTTGCGTGATCGCCGGTCGATTGTCGGCAATCAGCTTCTCCACAGTATCTTTCCACTCGCGCTCGCCGTAACGGACCCCCATCGCGATCTCGTAATCGAACTTGATCCCAGGCTCGGACTTGAGCGGTACGAGCACTAGCTCGACATTGCGAACGCGTTTGGAGTAATAGCCGGCAATCGGACCCCAGACGATCGCTGCATCGATCTTCCCCTGCGCGAGGTCTTTCTCGATGATCTCGCCCGGATACTGCTCTGGATTGGGAGACATGATGGGATAGATTGTGACCTGATCTTCCAGACCGTGCTTGGCCAGCCAAGTCGAACCCGGCGAGCGGTCGTAGGCTCCGATACGAAGCTTACGCAGCGTTTCTGGCGGCAATGCGAACAAGTCGTCTCCCGTCCTGACCTGATCGAGCCCCTTCCCCTTCGGGTATACCAGCATGTAGGTCGATCGGTAGTACGGGGCGGTCGCCGACGCTTGATCGTAGCCCGCGGGAACGCTCATCACGATGTCGCAACGGAAGTCCTGTTCAGGCAGTCTGTAGCGGAGCGTATTGCGGATGAAATTCATGCGCTGTGGAAACGCGTAGTTCTGGACGGGAACGCCAAGCTTTTGCGCGAACAGGTCGGCAATGTGGTTTTCGAAGCCTTCGCCCCGCGTGTTAGCGAACGGCAGGTTGCTCGGGTCGATGCACGGGCGGAATGCCTTGGGCAGGTCATCCGCACGCACCACGGGACTGGCGGCAACGACAGCACCGGCGAACGCGGTGAAGAGCGCACACCGCAACCATTCCATCGATCGGATCATTGCAAGCACACGCGAAATGTCAGCCGGTGGTCCGACCGACGTGCCCGAGTCATTGTTTCAGCTCCTGCACACGCGCCTGCGTGATGTCGCCGTTCGACCGTCCTTTGAGATAGGCATAGAGGCCGTCCATGTTGTCGACGACCGTCTGGCTGGTCTTGAAGCTTGGCATCCCCTTTTCGAGTCGCCCCTCGGTGACGGTCTTGACGAACTCTTCCTTGCTGAGCGTCTTGAAGGTCTCGAGCAGCGAAGGACCGACCAATCCCTGCTGGTTGGCGCCGTGGCATCGATCACATGCCGCCGCCCGCCAGGCACGGAATCCATTCATGGTGTTCGAATCGACCTTGATGCCATCGACCACCTTGTACAGATTAGCGCCGCCGTCCCCGCCGTCCTTGGCCTGCGCGCAGAGCTGCGGCGCAACACCGAGGCTGCAGAATGCGAATAGCAGCGCCAGCGCGCGAGTTAATTGGAAAGTGTCCGTCATTCTGTTTCGGCCGAAATGTATCTGCCCCTGGGACCTTCGTTCGAGAGCGTCAGTTCCCGTGTGCGAGTTTCACACTGGACAAAAAAGGTGCCGGCACGGTTCGCGCGCCGGCACCCCGGAGGATGCGACAATCAGTTGGGAATCGCGAAGACAGTGAGCGTGCCACCCAATTCCGTGTAATCGCGCAGTTCTTTGTAACCGCCGACCGCACCCAGGCCATCCTGGTCCTTTTCCAGACCCGCAGCCATGCCGATGCCGGCCCACCCACCGATGCCCGAGAAGACACCGAGGTACTGCTTGCCCTTGTGCACATAGGTGAACACGTTGCCGATGATGCCCGACGGCGTCTTGAACTTGAACAGTTCCTTATTGATGTTGTTGGCATCGACGCACTTGAGATAGCCTTCCAGCGTCCCGAAGCACGCGATTCCACCGGCGGTCACGAGTGCGCCGCTCCAGACCGAGAACTTCTCGTCCTTGGACTGGACGATCTTGCCGCTTCCAGCGTCCCAAACGATGAAGTTGCCCATGTTGGTGCCACCGGGTGCCGGAAACATCGACAAGGTCGCTCCGACGTACGGCTGCCCGGCGACGTAGTCGACCTTGAACGGTTCGTAGTCCATGCAGACATGATTCGTCGGCACGTAGAACAGTCCGTTCTTGGGATTGAATGCCGCGGGCTGCTGGTCCTTGGATCCCAGCGCGGCCGGACAGACACCCTTGGTATTCACATCCGGTCCACCCTGCGCCGTGGAATATTTTTTGACCACTTGCGGGCGGCCGGTCTTCATATCGACATTTGTCGCCCAGTTCACCGCCGGGTCGAATTTCTCGGCCACCAGCAGCGCACCCGTTGCGCGATCGAGCGTATAACCGAACCCGTTGCGGTCAAAGTGCACCAGCGCCTTGGTCGGCTTGCCCTTGACATTGATGTCGGCCAGGATCATCTCGTTGATGCCGTCGAAATCCCACTCGTCGTACGGCGTCATCTGGAAGACCCATTTGGCGATGCCGGTATCGACGTCGCGAGCCATGATGGTCATCGACCACCGGTTGTCGCCAGGCCGTTGCGCCGGATTCCAGGTCGACGGATTGCCCGTGCCGTAATACATCAAGTTCAAGGCCTTGTCGTAGCTATACCAGCCCCAGGTGGTGCCGCCACCGGTCATCCATTGATTTCCCCGCCACGTCGACAACGAAGAGTCTTTGCCGACCGGCTTGAGCGCGCCGTCCGTCCACGTCATCGTCTTGTCGGGATCGATCAGCATCTCGGCATCCGGTCCGACGCTGTAGGCCTTCCAGACCTGTTTGCCCGTATTGATGTCGTAGGCGTTGATAAAACCGCGTACGCCCCACTCGCCGCCGGATATGCCGGTGATCACCTTGTCCTTGAAGACATGCGGGGCATTGGTATTGACCGCGCCAACCTTCGGGTCCCCGTTTTTCACGGACCAAATGACTTTTCCGGTTGCGGCGTCGAGTGCGACCAGCGTGCTGTCGGCCTGCTGCAGGAAGATCTTTTTTTCGGCATACGCAAGGCCGCGATATACGGTGTCGCAACACATCTGCGGAATCACCGCCGCATCCTGCTTAGGTTCGTAACGCCACTTGATCTTTTGGGTATCGAGGTCGACGGCAAATACCTTGTTGGGGAACGGGGTATGGATGTACATCATGCCGCCCACCACCAGCGGCGACCCCTCGTGGCCACGCAAGACGCCGGTCGAAAACAGCCACGCGACCTGCATCTTGCCGACGTTCTGCGCGTTGATCTGCGCCAGCTTGCTATAGCGCTGGTTGTACATGTCGCCGGCCTGCATCGCCCAGTTGTTCGGATCGGCGATCAATTTCTCGAGATCTGGATTCGCCGCCACGACACCAGGGAGAACCAGCGCACATGTCAGACCTGCGATAGCGAACCGCTTAAGAACGCAGTGCATATATTCCTCCAATGGTTATCGTGTACCAGGTTGGAAGGCGGCCGCGGCTTGTGAAAATATCTTGATCTTGCGGCTCGGTCGCCGACGCCGAAGAGTGTCCCGCTATAACTGACCGAAGTCAATTTTGCACACCACAACTTTGCTCGACCTCTTCTGCTTAACGCGCACAGAAAATTGGTGCGACGCAGCAACATGGGACGGATATCGAATCCTCCGCGCGTCATGCGCCTCGTATCAGCAGCCAGCCACCCAGCGAAGCGATCGATTGTTATCCCGCAGCGCAGCAAACGGCCCTTGATGCTGCAGGCATGTGCCCCAAGCCCGAGCATGCCGGACGCGAGCGTTGGCGCGGTTCTCGACACTTTTCCAGCATCCCGGATCGCTTCTCGCCGA
This sequence comes from uncultured beta proteobacterium, assembly GCA_963726915.1. Classification (GTDB taxonomy): domain Bacteria; phylum Pseudomonadota; class Gammaproteobacteria; order Burkholderiales; family Casimicrobiaceae; genus PALSA-1003. Next base: position 641,084 of record CAVSEA010000009.1, on the reverse strand, counting down.
CGACATACTATCCTTGCCGGATTCCGGGACTAAGCGGGCGCGTCGTTGTTGGCCCTGGCCAAGCATCTTTTTCGCGAACGTTCGCAGAAGCTTTCTGGCCCTAGTTGCGTTCGAAACCGATGACGACTGCCCGCCTCCTTTATGTGACGTTCGCTGCCTTGCTGGCATCGGGGTGCGTCGCACTCGACGTCCCCGTCGCTCAGCCGGTGCCCGTGCGGGTCGCCGCGGGCGTGTACGCTCTATTGGGGAGCGGCGGCGAGATCACGCCGGATAACGGCGGACGCACCGCCAACGTCGCCTTCGTTGTCGGATCGCGTGGCATCGTCGTAGTGAATACCGGCGCCTCCTATCGCGAAGGCGAACAGATTATTGCAGCAGTCAAGAGTATCTCGGATCGTCCCATCCTTCTCGCCATCCTCACCCATCCAGGACAAGAAGCGATCTTCGGCGCCGCGGCGTTCCAGGCCCGCGGCATATCGGTGCTGGCGCATCGCAGCAGCGCCGAGTTGATTGCAGCCCGATGCGAGTCATGCCTGCGCAATCTGCGGTCGACGCTCGGTGAAGAACGCATGGCTGGAACCCGGGTGCTCGAGCCGGACCGACTGATCACCGGCAACGTGACGCTCGAACTGATCGGACGCCCGCTGCAGTTGATCGCACCGCCCTGGTCCAGCGCTCCTGGCGCGATCGCGGTCTTCGACGAGGCGACTTCGACGCTGATAGCCGGGAGTCTGGTTTCGATCAACCGCATTCCCGATATGCGCGATGCAGACCCGAAGGCCTGGCGCGATGCGCTGGTAGACATCGAGGCGACGCGATGTCGGCACCTTGTTCCCGGCTACGGGCCTGTCGGCACCTGCACCGACGTTGCCGCCTTCGGTCAATACTTCGCGGCGCTCGAAAGTCGCGTCGAGGCGCTGATTGGAGAGGGCGTCAGCCTCGCGGAGTTGCGGAATCGCTGCGACCTGCCGCAATTTGCGCGGTGGGACCAATATGAAACGCTGCATCCGCAGAACGCAAACCGCACTTACCTTCGACTCGAGCGGTCACAGTTCAAATGATCGATGAGGATCGTTGCGTCGTAGTCGGGCTTCGGCACCAACGGAGGGATGTGATTTAATGCGGTTATCTAGCGGCTGCTTTCGCAGCCACTTGAGCAAAGCAAAGCGGTCAAAGGAGAAGTCATGGCTACACGCGGGTATTTCTGGATTGTCCCAATTCCCGCTGCATGCTTGTGCGTAGCCGTGATCGCAGCGCCCTTCGCGTATGTGTCGAACGAAGGCTCGGCCTCGGTCTCAGTCATCGACATCGCCACCGACAAGGTGACGAACACGTTCAAGGTCGGCACCAAACCCCGCGGCATTGCGCTCGCCGCGGATGGCAAGCTGCTTTATATCAGCGACCAGAGCAGCAACTCGCTGCTGACCATCGACACGGCGACGGGTTCAGTGACGCGCCGCACTCCCCTGGGTGATTCGCCGGAGGCGATCTATCTTTCGGCCGATGGCAAGTGGCTCTCCGCTGCGGTCGAGGAAAACGACCTGGTGCTGCTCGTCGATACGGCAACCGGCAAGGTCGAACGGCGGCTTAAAATGCGTGGCAAGAATCCCGAACACGCGGTGTTCAGTCCGGACGGCAAGTGGCTCTACGTCAGCAGCGAGGAAGCCGACAGTATCGACATCGTCGATCTGGCCAAGGGCGAAGTGCAGAAGTCGGTCAAGGTCGGCGACCGTCCGCGCGGCATCGGCTTCCTCCCCGACGGCAGCCGTGCGTACGTGGCGGCGGAAAACGCCGACACCGTCAATGTATTCGATGTAGCGCGAGGCGAGGTGATCGCGCGCATCAAGGCCGGCAGCCGCTCCAACGGTGTCACGGTGCACCCCAACGGCAAGCGGGTGTACGTGAGTTCCGGCGGCGAGGGCACGGTGCAAGTCATCGATACCGCGACCAACGCGATCATCGCCAAAGTGCCGGTGGGCAAACGTCCATGGAACATGGCGATTACTGCAGACGGCAAGAAACTCTACGTCGCCAGCGGGCGCTCGAATGCGGTCGCGGTGATCGACACCGAGACCAACACCAAAATCGCGGAAATCCCCGTCGGCGAATTGCCCTGGGGCGTGGCGATCCGCTGACGATTGGGTTCTCGCGCCGCACCGAGGGCCCGCGTCGGCGTAGCTTGGCGCGTGGTCGCCTGCACGCTGGTCGTGTCTGCGCCGGTCGCGCATGCAGACAATCCGGCAGAAGTGTTCGAGCTGCCTGCCGTGTCGGTCATCGGCACCACGCCCCTGCCCGGGCTCGGCACTCCGCTCAAGGATGTGCCAGCCAACGTCCAGACTTTCGGTCGCCGTGACTTCGACCGGCAGCGTCCGCTCGAACTGACAGATTTTCTCGGCGCCAACGCAAACAGCGTCGGCGTGGGCGCAGCGCAGGGCAACGCCTATCAGCAGGACATCAACTTTCGCGGCCTGACCGCCTCACCTCTGCTCGGCGCGCCGCAGGGCCTGTCGGTGTTTCAGGACGGTGTGAGGATCAACGAAGCATTTGGCGACGTCGTCAACTGGGACCTGTTGCCGCAATCGGCGATTTCGAGCATTCAACTGATTCCCGGCTCGAACCCGGTGTTCGGACTCAATACGCTCGGCGGCGCGCTGGCGATCTTCACCAAGAGCGGCGCGCAGTACCCTGGCGGTGCGATCCAGCTGTACGGAGGTTCATTTGGCCGAAAGGCAGTCCAGGTCGAATACGGCGGCACGCACGACCGGCTCGACTATTTCGCGACCGCCAATTTCTCGGAAGAGAAGGGGTGGGCGGAGCACAATCCAAGCCGCATCAAGCAGTTCTTCGGCAAACTCGGCTACCAGGACGACCGCACCGACCTCGACATTAGTCTTACGCTGGCCGACAACACGCTGCAAGGCACGCAGACGCTGCCGCAACCGTGGCTCGACACGCCGCGGCAGGCATACACGTTCCCGGACACCAACGAAAACCAGCTTGCGTTCGTTACAGCGAAAGGCAGCCGGTTCCTCAATGACACCGCGTTGCTCGGGGGCAATGCGTATTACCGGCACTACCGCAACAAGAACGTGAGCAGCAACGTCAACAACGCCTACGGCACCGTCGACCCTGATGGAGGACCGCCGCAGTCCAACGAGGCGACCAACGACCGGTCCGTCATCGATCAGGACAGCTGGGGCCTGGGATTGCAGCTGACGCTGAGCGGCGAGCTGGGTGGCCGCAGGAATCAGTTCGTGGCGGGCGCGAGCGGCGACTTCGGCGACACCGGGTTCACGCAGCAGTCGCAGACCGCCAATTTCACCCCCGACCGCAACACCATCGGAACCGGGCCCTATGTGCCCGAGACCGATGTAGGCAGCACCAACCGCTATCTCGGCGTCTTTTTCGCCGACACCCTTGCCCTCGCCGACGCGTGGACGCTCAATGTTTCCGGTCGCTACAACTACGCTCGCATCATCATCAAGGACCGCAGCGGCGAGGACCCCGGCCTTGACGGCAGTTACTCGTTTGCCCGATTCAATCCTGCGGTGGGTATCAACTTCAATCCGTCGGCTTTGCTCACCGCGTACGCCGCCTACAACCAGGGCATGCGCGCGCCGACGCCGATCGAGCTCACTTGCGCCAATGCCGCGGCGCCGTGCAAGCTGCCCAACGTGTTCCTCGCCGATCCTCCGCTGCAGAAGGTGGTCGCAAAGACCGCCGAGATCGGCGCGCGGGGCGCCCTCGCTGCGGGATTCCAATGGGCCGGCGCGCTGTATCGGACCGACCTGGACAACGACATCCAGTTCATCGCCAGCGGTACTGGCGGCGCCAACGTGGGGTACTTCCAGAATGTCGGCCAGACCCGCCGACAGGGCGTCGAACTCATGGGCGCCGCACGCTGGGGCGAATTGACGTTGACACTTCGCTACAACCACATCGACGCGACGTTCCAGTCGACATTCCTCGCCGCAAGCCCCAACAATTCGACCGCGGACGCCTCCGGCGCCATCGTCGTCCGTCCCGGCGATCGCATACCCGGCATACCTGCGGATTCGGCCAAACTGCGCGCCGAATTCAACGCCAGCGAGCGTTGGGCGATCGGCGCGACCGTCGTGTACGCGTCCAGCCAATACGCGCACGGCGATGAGAACAACCAGGACGTCCATGGCCAGATACCCGGCTACGCGGTGACCAATCTCGATACGCAGTTCCAGCTGGCGCCGAATTGGCAGCTGTTCGCCAACATCACGAATCTATTCAATCGCCAATATCAGAATTTTGGCCTGCTCGGCGCCAACGCCTTCACCGGACCCGATCGCAGCTTCGGTCCCGCGGTCGGAATCGATGCCGCATCCGAACAGTTCCGCGGCATCGGCGCGCCGCGCGGATTCTGGATCGGGCTGCGCTGGACCTTTGGTGGCGCGCGCACGTCCTCCTGAACGATAATCCACGAGACCGGTCTGAGCACCGGCCCATTCGTTTTTACGTGAACCCTTTGTCGACCCGACGCCGAAATTTCCTCAAGACCCTGGGCGCGCTCGGCCTTTGCTCATTGCCGCGTATGGCCCTACCCGACGATGCAGTCACCGCCAGCGGCCTTGCGCCGGCCGACTTTTGCGGTGGTGGTCCGAGTGGAAAACCGCTGTGGGTGCCGCGAACACAGGGGATGTTCGGGCGCTTGGCGCCGGCCGGTGCGCGATTGCGCCTGCGCGCAGTCACGGTTGCCAACCGCGCAGGTGCATTGGCCTACCAGGTCGAGCATCGTGGCCGGCAATTCACCAACCCGACCCTGGTGCTGCAACGAGGCGAGCGCGTCCGCATCGACTTCGACAACGCCCTCGCCGACCCCACCATCGTGCATTGGCACGGCCTGACCGTGGACACGCACAACGACGGCGCCGGCATGCTGCTGGCTGCGCCTGGCAAACGCTACTCGTACGACTTCGAGGTGCGCAACCGCAGCGCGCTGTACTGGTACCACCCGCATCCGCACGGTATGACCGCCGCGCAGGCGTATCGCGGACTGTTTGGCATGATCGAAGTCGAGGACGACGATGAGCGGCGCTTGCGCAGCGCGCTCGACCTGACCCCAGGCAAGACCGAAATTCCTCTGGTGCTGCAAGACAGGCGCGGGAACAACTACGCTGCCACCGATGCCGATCGCATGCACGGTTTCCTCGGCGATGCCGTCTACATCAACGGCACCGCCTGCCCCTATCTCGACGTCGCGACGCGCATTTACCGCTTTCGCGTGCTCAACGCGTCGAATGCCCGCACCTACCGCCTCGGGCTGCGCACCGCGGACGGCGCCAGCGTGCCGTTCACGCTCATCGGCACCGATGGCGGCCTGCTGCCGTCGCCGATTGCCTGCAACGAAGTCTTCATCGCGTCGGCCGAACGCCTCGACATCCTGGTCGACTTGTCCAGTGCGAGCGTCGGCGACACGCTCATCCTCGAGACGCGTGCCTTCGATCCGATGCACATGGAGATGGGTACGACAGCCATTGCGTTGCCCGGCGCGGTCGATCATGCGGCGATGGGACACGCCGCACCGTCGGCTGCGAGCGCGACGGCGGCGGTCGTCGATCACGCCGCCATGGGGCATGGCGGCAGTTTTCCCGAAGGTGCGCAGCGTGCGCTCCTACAGCTGCGAGTACGCGAGCGCCTCGCCTACGGCGCACGCATCCCGTCACAACTGTCGTCCATCGCGCCGATCAAGATCGACGACAGTACCGAACGCCCGCTGCGACTGGGATTCGCCAAAGGCCGCTGGCGCATCAACGACCGCGTATTCGCGATGGGCGAGACGCCGATCGAAGTGAAGCGCGACACGGTGGAAACCTGGCTGATCCGCAATTACTTCAACAGCATGCCGCATGCGATGCACTTGCACGGCTTTCACTTCCAGGTGCTCGAGCGCCAGACCAGTCCGGACCAGCTTGCCGCGTTGAAGGTCGACAGTGAGGGTCGGCTCGCGACGGACCTGGGCTGGAAGGACACCGTGCTGGTCTGGCCCGGCGAAACCGTGCGCGTCGCCATCGACTTCACCATGCCTTTCGCCGGCGCGCAGACCTACATGGTCCATTGCCACAACCTCGAGCACGAGGACGGCGGCATGATGCTCGGCGTCAAGGTCTCATGAAATGCCCCGATGCCGTAGGTCCGAATTCATTCGGACCGTGCGCCGATTTGCCACGGCGCGCGAATGAATTCGCGCCTACTAGCCGGTCGCGCCCTACGTTGTTGTTGCAGAAGCTCGCGCTGCTGGTCGCGGCGGGAATCGCAAGCGTCGCGTTCGCGCAGGAGATCGTGCTCGAACCGCAACGCGTGTCGGAGCACTGCTGGTTCTTCCAGGGCGACGCAGGCATGGCGTCGGTGGCGAACCGGGGCTTCATGTCCAACGCCGGCTTCGTCGTCACCGGCGACGGCGTCGTCGTGTTCGACGCCCTCGGCACGCCTGCGCTCGGCCGCGCGATGATCGCGGCCATCCGCAAGGTCACGCCCCAGCCGATCAAGCGCGTCATCGTCAGCCACTATCACGCGGACCACATCTACGGCCTGCAGGAATTCAAGTCGCAGGGCGCCGAAATCTGGGCGCACGCGAAAGCACGGCAATACCTGACGTCGGGGCAAGCCGTCGAGCGGCTGGCGCAGCGCCGCGCCGATCTGGCGCCGTGGGTCGATGCAAAAACGCAGGTGGTCCCGCCCGACGTGTGGCTCGACGGGGACACCGATTTCCGCCTCGGTGCGCTGACCTTTCGCCTGCTCTACTCGGGCGGCGCGCATTCGCCCGAAGACATGCTCATGTACGTCGTCGAGGATCGCGTGCTGTACGCCGGCGACCTGATCTTTGCCGGCCGCATCCCGTTCGTCGGCAACGCCGACAGTCGCGGGTGGCTGGCAGCGATGGGCAAGATGCTCTCGCTCTCGCCTCGCCCCGTGGTCGTCATCCCCGGGCACGGCGCGTTGTCGCGCGACGTCGAACGCGACCTCGCGCTGACCCGCGACTACCTCGTGTTCCTGCGCGAAGCCATGGGGCGCGCGGTGCGCGAGCTGGAACCCTTCGACGCGGCCTACGCCGCGACCGACTGGAGCCGCTTCAAGTCGTTGCCGGCGTTCGAGCAGGCCAACCGCAGCAACGCGTATGGCACCTACCTGCTGCTCGAGGAAGAGGAACTGAAGGGCGCGAAGCGCTGATCGCGCGCCGGATCGAACCGGCTGAAATCAGTCTTCGCCGTGCGTCGGCTGCGGCGTCGTACCGACCGCAAGCTTCGACATCGCCGGCCTGCCGCGCGCGACCGATGGCAACCAGGCGATCGCCAGCAGCGTCACAACGGCGATGCCGGCCATCAACAGCAGCAAGCTGCCGAACCCCGCCGCCTTGACCAGCGGTCCGAGCAGCCAGACCGCGGCGGAACTGACGCTGAACGAAACGGCCAGGCGCATGCCGCTGACGCGCGATCGCATGCGATCGTCGACGTAGCGCACGATGATCGCGTCGGTGAATGGAATTGCACCGAACACCACGATCATGAACGCGATCTGCAGCGCGAACAACGTCCAGCCCGTTGCCGACGCCGCCAGCAGGAACAGCGGCGCCTGCAGCGCGACGATGGCGAGGTACAGGTACTTGAGCGGAAAGCGGTCGATCAACAACCCGACCGCGACCTGGGCAAACGACGCGACGACGTACACCAGCGCCAGCAGCAAACCGAGCAGCGCGGGATCCTCGACGATGCCCGTCAACCGCTCGCGCAGAAGCTGGCCATTGCCGTTGGTCGTGAAATTGAACAGCAGGCTCGAGGAGATCGCGGCCACCGTCATGACGGCAAAGACGCGCGCCAGCGTCGATGCGGCGTGCGTCGACGCCGTCTTTGGCGCACGCGCGGGCGCCGCCACCTCGGGCGGTGCCACGCGGGCGAAGGCAACGCCGCAGGCGAACGCCAGCAGCGCCGGGGCGACGAACGCCGCTCGCCAGCCTGCGTACTTGACCAGCAGGCCCGTGGTCACCGCCGCCAGCGCGACGCCAAGATTGCCGGCCAGGCCGTTGATGCCGATGGTCAACCCCGGCCGCTCGGCCCCGCGCACGAGCATCGGTATGCCGACCGGATGATAGATCGATGAGAATGCGCCGAGCAGCGTAAGCGCCGCGGCGAGCTGCCACGCATCGCGGGTGAGCGCGACGAGCAGCGACGACACGCCCATGCCGAAAAAGAAGATCAGCATCATCCGGCGCCTGCCCCACAGGTCGCCGAGTCGTCCCGCCGGCAATGAACCAAGTCCGAACAGGAAGAATGCGCCCACGCCGTAAGGCATCAGCGACTCCCAGTCGGCAAAGCCGAAATCGCTGGCTATCGCGGCCACCGCCGTGGCGAAGATCAACAGGAACATGTGATCCAGCGCGTGCGCGACATTCAACAGCAGCGACGTGACACGGGACGGTGGCGCGGTCACTGGAGTACCTTCGCGCTGCGCGCTCCGGCGCATTGGGCACTGAGGCGCTCGGGGCGGCCCATCGCGTTCACTGGAGTACCTTCGCGCTGCGCGCTCCGGTATTCGCGCTCGGGGCGGCCCATCGCGCTCATGCGCGGACCCCTGCCAGCCGGTCGAGCTGCTCGGCGAGCGCCGTCGGAATCTCGACGCCATCGCTCGCTGCCTTGAGGGCGAGCGCGCGTCGACGCGCGCCCGGCAGGCGCACACCTTCATCCTTCGCCATTTCCGCGATCAGCGTATCGATGCGCTCGAAGTAGACCGATCGCCCTGCCAGCGCATCCGGGTCGATCACCAGGAACGCCTGCCCGATGCGCGGCCGATTCCCCTCGTCGACGAAGAAGCTGTCCGCCTCGAAGCCCATCGCCGCGCCGGTCAGCGCGCAGGCGAGCAGCTCCACGATCAGCGCCAGCATGGCGCCCTTGGTGCCGCCCATCGCCAGCATCGATCCAGCCAGCGCCGCCTTGGCGTCGGTGGTGGGGTTGCCCTCGCCGTCGAGGGCCCAACCCGCAGGGATCGGCCGGCCTTCCCTGGCCGCGATCACGACCTTGCCGCGCGCGGCTTCGGACAGCGACAGGTCGATCAGCAGCGGCTCGCCTTGCCTTCTCGGAAACGCTGCGGCAATCGGATTGGTACCGAAAATCGGATGCTTGCCGCCGGCTGCCGGCATCGCCGACGGCGAGTTGCCGAAGGCGAGCCCTACCATGCCCGCCGCGGTGACAGGGACAAGGTGGTCGGCGGCGACGCCAAAGTGATGGCTGTTGGTGACACCGATGAAGCTCACACCGGATTCACGCGCCCGACGGATGCCCTCCTCGACCGCCAACGCGCACGCCGGAAAGGCGAGGCCATTCTTCGCGTCGACCAGCGCCGCGCCACCTCGCGACCTGGCGACGACCGGGACCGCGCTGCCGTCGGCACGTCCGTTGCGCAAATGGGCGGCGTACTGCGGTACGCGCGACATGCCGTGCGACACGAGCCCTTGCGCCTCGGCGCCGACCAGAGCTTTGGCCGTGGCGGCGGCCATGGTTGGGCTGGCACCGGCACCCGCCAACGCGCGAGTCGCGATGTCGGTCAGCTGCATCAGCGTGAAACTTGGCATCGCCGGACCCGTTAGCGCCGAAGCGCCACTGCGACCTTTTCTGCGATCATGGTCGACACCCGCACGTTGGATTCGCTGGTCACACCGGCAATGTGCGGCGTGAGGATCAAGTTCGGACAGCCAGCGAGCGGGGACCCCGCCGCGAGCGGTTCGTGCTCGAATACGTCGATCGCGGCGCCGCCCAGCTTTCCGATGGTGAGCGCGACGGCAAGCGCCGCCTCGTCGACCACGCCGCCACGCGCGGTATTGATGAGTATGGCGTCGGGCTTCATCTGCGCGAGGCGACGGGCGTCCAGCAGTCCGCGCGTCGCCGGCGTCAGCGGGACATGCAGCGTGACGACATCCGCGGTGCGCAGAAGCTCGTCCAACGCGAGCGGCGCGGTGTGCTCTTCGCGCCAGACCGCTGCATCGGCGTGGATCTGCGCGTCGAAGCCTACGACGTTCATGCCGAGCGACCGGGCGATGCCTCCGGCCAGTCTGCCGATGCCGCCGAATCCGACTACGCCCAGCGTCTTGCCTGCGATCTCACGACCGTTGGACAGTGCCGTGCGCGGCCACCTACCCTCGGCGACCGATGCGCTGGATCCATACGCGCCGCGCAGGAGCAACATCGCGGTAGCGATCACGTACTCGGCGACCGCCAGGGCGTTGGCGCCGAACGCGGGTATGACTTCTACGTTGCGTGCCTTGCAGGCCGAAAGATCGATGTTGTCCAACCCGACGCCCAAGCGGCCGACGACCTTGAGCCGTGACGCCGCCGCCAGCAGTTCGGCATTGACCTGCGTCTTGTTGCGCACGATGACGGCGTCGGCGTCGACCAGCGCCGCAAGCAAGTCCGCCTGACGATCGACCAGCGCCGCGTCGTAGGTCACGTCGAAGGCCGACACGAGCGATGCGACCGCCGCTTCGTCCATGAATTCGGTGATGACGACTCGCATGCGAGATTCGCTCACAGCCACGCCGCGGGCGACGGTGCACTCATCGCGCGGCGCGGGCAGCGAACGGAGCGAGCGTGGGAGGATGTTTCATGCTAATTCTGCATGCCCCACTTGCGCACGGTCCGGCTCTCGATCGTGCGGAAGATCACATTCTCCACCAGCAGGCCGATCACGATCACTGTGAATAGTCCGGCGAACACGTTGGGGATCTCGAGCTGGTTCTTGTTCTCGTAGATGAACCAACCCAGGCCGCCCGATCCCGACGATACCCCGAACACGAGTTCCGCGGCGATCAGCGTCCGCCACGCGAACGCCCAACCGATTTTCAGACCGGTCAGGATGCTCGGGAACGCCGCAGGGATCAGGATGCGGGCGACATAGCCGAGTCCGCGCAGTCCGTAGTTGCGGCCGACCATGCGCATCGTGTTGGACACCGAGAGGAAACCCGAATGCGTGTTCAGCGCGACCGCCCACAACACGGAGTGGATCAGCACGAAGACCAGGCTGCCGTTGCCGAGACCGAACCAGATCAGCGCGAGCGGCAACAACGCGATGGCGGGCAGCGGGTTGAACATCGAGGTCAGCGTTTCGAGGAAGTCGGTGCCGATGCGCGAAGTGATGGCGACGACCGTGAGCAGCGCCGCCAGGGCGATGCCGGCGCTGTAGCCGATCAGCAGCACCTTGATCGACGTCCACGCCTTGCCCAGCAAACCGCCCCCGAAGATGCCCTGGTAGAACGCCTCGAGCGTCGAGGTAAAGGTTGGAAACAGCAGCGGGTTGTTGAGCCAGCGGGCGTAGAGCTCCCAGATGACTGCGAGGACCATCAGGATCGCCAGCTTGCGGACCGCAGTGATGTTGTAGATCCGCTCCCACGTCGACAGCGGCTTCTGGATGACGCCGAATCGCGAAGCGTCGACGGTGTCGCGAAAGACATCCGCGCGCACGACCGCGGTATCAGACATGAACTGCCTCCTCCTCGACTTCGTCGGCGAACAGCATCGTGTGGATTTTTTCCTCGAGTGCCTTCGCCTGCTCGCTTTCGGCGGCATCGCGCGGCAGGCTGTTGATTTCGGCCTTGACCTGGCCGGGGTGCGGCGACAAGAGCAGGATCCGGCTACCGATCTTGATCGCCTCGGGGATCGAATGCGTCACGAACAGCACCGTGAAGTGCGTGTCGTCCCACAGCTGCAGCAGTTCGTCCTGCATCTTGCGCCGCGTCAGCGCGTCGAGCGCGGCAAAAGGCTCGTCCATAAGCAACACGTCGGGCTCCATGGCCATGCCCCGGGCGATCGCGACGCGCTGCTTCATCCCGCCCGAAAGCGTGTGCGGGTAGCTGTCGGCGAACTTGGCGAGGTTCACCTTGGCGATGTATTCGAGCGCCTTGTCTTCGGCGGCCTTGCCGGCGAGCCTGCCGCTGGCGGTGAGCGCGAACATCACGTTCTGCTTCACGGTCTTCCACGGCAGCAACTGGTCGAATTCCTGAAACACCATCATGCGATCGGGTCCCGGCCTGCTGACCTCCTGCCCTTTCAGACGAATCGCGCCCTCGACCGGACGCATGTAGCCGCCCACGGCCTTCAGCAGCGTCGACTTGCCGCATCCGGACGGTCCGAGCAGGACAAATCGATCCGACTGGAACACCTCGAAATCGACGCGATAGGTCGCCGTGACCAGATGATCCTTGGTCTTGTATTGCAGCGTGACACCTTTCACATCGAGCAGCGGCTCCGCTGTGTTCATGCGCTCCCCCTTCGACTAACTACGGCTGCCAGGGCAGTCTATCCAGGTCGACGTTGCCACCGCTGAGGATCACGCCTACGCGCAGTCCTGCGATGGCTAGTTTGTTTTCCAGCAGCGCGCCGAGCGGCACCGCCGCCGACGGTTCGATGACCAGCTTCAGCTTTTCCCACGTCAACCGCATCGCGCGAACGATCGCGTCCTCCGACGTGGTGCCGATGCCGTCGACCCTCGATCGGATAATCGCAAAAGTCTTGTCGCCCAGCGACGAACGCAATCCGTCGGCGATTGTGTGTGGATCCACTTGCGGCACGATCCGTCCAAGGCGCAGCGATTGTGCGGCGTCGTCGGCGCCGGCGGGCTCGGCGCCGTAGACCTTGATCGATGGCTTGACGCCCTTGGCAGCAATCGCCGTTCCAGAGAGCAAGCCGCCGCCACCGACCGGTGTCACTACGACGTCGAGTTCGGGAACGTCCTCGAGCAGCTCGAGCGCTGCGGTGCCCTGCCCGGCGATGACCCGCCAGTCGTTGTACGGATGCACCAGCGTCGCGCCGGTCTCGGCGAGCACGCGTTCGCACATCGCCTCACGCGCGATGAGCGTGCCGTCGGTCAGGCGCACGGTACCACCGAATCCGCGCACGGCATTCTGCTTCACCATGGCCCCATTCGCCGGCATCACGATCCACGATGGAATGCCGCGCTGCGTGGCCGCCCATGCCAGCGCGGCACCGTGGTTGCCGGAGGAATGCGTGACCACGCCACGCATCGCCTCCGCGTCTGACAGCGAAAGCACGGCATTGCACGCGCCGCGCGCCTTGAACGCGGCGACCTTCTGCAGGTTTTCGCACTTGAAGTAAAGCTTAGCGCCGACCGCCTCGTCGAGCGATCGGCTGGTCATGACCGGCGTGCGTTGAATATGCGTCCCGATGCGCGCGTGCGCCGCGCGAATCGTGGCGACGTCGACCTCGATCGTCGGTGCAACCGCAGCGGCAGGGGCATTCATTGCGCCTCAGCCTCCCGGCAAGCCGTGCACGTTTGGAAAGAACAGGTCCTTCCACGAATCGGGCTTGACCTTGATCGCCCCGGTCCGGGCCATGAAGTCGACGTACTTCATGACATTCTGAGGCGTGGTGGTGTACACGATCAGCGGATCGTTGAGCATGGCGAGAATGTCCTGCACCGAGTCCTTGTCCTTGGAGATGCGCAGATATGCTTCGGCCGCGGCCTTGCGGTCCTTGTTGATCAGGTCGGTCGCCTCGTCCAGCGCCCGGACAAATGCGTCATAGAGTTTCGGGTTTTCGGTGCGAAACTTGGTGGTGGTCCAGACCAGGTTGAACGTCGACGGGCCGCCGAGCACGTCGAAGGAATTCAGCACCGTGTGGATCGCGGGGTTGCGCAGCTGCTGGTACTGGAACGGCGGAGCACTAAAATGGGCGTTGATTTCCGACTGTCCTGACATCAGCGCAATCTGCCCGTCGGGGTGCGCCATCGAAACGGTCAGCGGATCCAACCGCGCGTACTGGCCTTCACCAAAGGCCTTGTCCGCCGCCATCTGCAGCGTCAGCGCCTGGACGGAGACTTTCACCGCGGGCAAGGCAATCCTGTCTTTCTCGGTGAAATCCTTGACCGTTTTCACGGCAGGGTTGCGCGAGTTGAGGTAGATCGGCATCGAGTTGATCGCCGCCACCGCCTTGACGTCGAGGTTGCCGCGCGTGCGCGACCAGAGCGTGATCATCGGCGCGACGCCGCCCGACGCGAATTGCAGGCTGTTGGACAGCAGCGCGTCGTTCATCACGTTGCCGCCGGCGAACTTTGCCCAGCCGACGCTGACGTCGATGCCCAGCGCCTTGGCGTGCTTTTCGATCAGCTTCTGCTCTTCCATGATCATCAGGGGCAGATAGCTGATGCCGTACTGCTGCGCGACCTTGATCTCGGACAGCTCGGCCGAGGCGCCAACCGCCGCCATGCCGAGCGACGCTATCAGCAGCGTGCAGGCGCGATGCGCCAGCGCGGCAAAACGCATGGGTCTACTCCCGTGGGATCAACAATGCCGCGATTATAGGGCATCGACTGCGGCCACTGTCGCGGCCGCAGGAAGAGTTTTCAGGCGCTCTCGTAGAGCCGTGTCATGACGAATTCACGATGCCCGAGCGCTTCCGCCGCGGTCAGCCTGCCATTCGCGGTGCGAAACATCATGTCGATCAGCTTGTCTCCAGCCTGGTCCATCGTGATCTCGCGCTGCAGCAGTCCCGAGGTATCGACATCGACGTGCTCGCTCATGGTGCGCACCGTGCGCGGATTGGCGCAGATCTTGATGCACGGCAGGATGGGATTGCCGATGACATTGCCCTGCCCGGTGGGGAAGAAGTGCACGACATAGCCCGACGCGGCGCAGAGCGTGACCATCTCCGCCGCTGCCGACGAACTATCCATGAACCAGAGTCCCGGCGAAGTCGGCATCTCGGCCTTGTCGAGGACGCCGTCGACCACGCACTTCTTGCCGATTTTCTGGATGTTGCCCAGCGCCTTTTCCTCGATCGTGGTCAGGCCACCCGCGATATTGCCCTTGGTCGGTTGCGAATCGGAGAGGTCGGTCGTCTTGTGCCGGCTGATCACTTCCTGATAGCGGTCGAATACGCGCATGAAATCCTTGCGCACCTTTTCGTCGCGGCAGCGCGCGGCGACGATTTGCTCGCCGCCGGTCAGTTCGGTCGTTTCGCCGAAGACCAACGTGCATCCGGCAGCATAGAGCTTGTCGAACGCGTCGCCGACCGTGGGATTGGCGCCACAGCCGGAGGTGGTGTCCGACTCGCCGCACTTGGTCGATACCCACAGGTCCTTCAACGGGCACTCGACCCGATGCAGTTCGCTTGCCGCCTGCAGGAACGCACGCGCAGCTTTCGATGCGCGCATGATCGTGTCGTGGTCGCCATGCAGCTCGATGCCGAAACCGGTGACCGGCTTGCCGGTCGCCGCGATACCGTCGACGACTTTCTTGGTCCAGCCGTCTTCGATGCCGATGACGACGACCGCTGCCACATTCGGATTGCTGCCGGCACCGATGAGCGTGCGGAAATGCAGGTCGAGGTCAGCACCGAACTGCAACCGACCGTACGGGTGCGGGATGGCGAGCGTGCCCTTGATGTTGTTGGCGACGGCTTCGGCGGCAGCGTTCGACAGGTCGTCCACCGGCAGGATGATGACGTGGTTGCGCACGCCGACGCGGCCGTTTTCACGACGGTATCCCCAGAATTTGGTTTGCATGCTCACCACCGCTTGGTCTTGATGTTATGGACGTGCGCGTGCTGCCCCGTCGTGATCGGCGCGACGACCTTGCCGATGTCGACGCCGTACTTGATAACCGTGTCGCCGACTTTCATGTCCTTCAGCGCGACCTTGTGCCCGAGCGGGATGTCCTGCGCGCACGGCAACGTGATGGTGCGATTCTCGTCGAGGATCAAGCCGGTGAGCGTCTGGCCGGCTTTGACGCCTTCGACGACGACAACGGCGACCGAGTCCTTCGGGTCGTGCAATACGCAATGGATCATGACGACGGTTCCTCCGGGGCGCACCCGACTGCTCGAAGCATAGCGGTCGACTCCGGGCTAGTCAACTATATCATCTAGATGAGTTGAATCACCTAGAGGATTTGCTAGACTTTCGCCATGGCCAGCGATCCATCGACGATCGACGCACCGTTTCCCGGCGTCCCCCTCGCCACGCCGCTCTATCGCGAGGTGAAGCGGCAACTGATGGAGGCGCTGACGGGCGGCGAATGGAAGCCGGGCGCCGCCATACCTGCCGAGCGGCGCCTGGCCGAACGCTACGGCATCAGCATCGGCACCGTCCGCAGGGCAATCGACGAACTGGTTGCCGAAAACATCCTGATTCGCCAGCAGGGACGCGGCACCTACGTGGCCAGCCACAATCGCGATCGCCTGCTGTTCTACTTCTTCCACGTCGTGCCGCAAAACGGCGCCAAGGAATATCCGGTCGTTCGCCTGCTCGGATTCGCCAGGGCGAAGGCCGATGCGCAGGCCAGCGAAGCGCTGGGCATCGGCCTTGGCGACCCGGTGTTCCGCTTTCGCAACCTGCTTTCGCTTTCGGCAGAACCGGTGATCGTCGACGACATCACCGTGTCGGCCGCGCGCTTTGCCGGAATGACCGAGCGGGCGGTCCGCGATCGGCCAAGCACCGTCTACCACCTCTACCAGGACACCTACGGCATTTCGGTCGTGCGCACCGTGGAGCGGCTGCGCGCGACCAGCGTCGACGATCAGATCGCACCCTTGCTTCGGGTCGCTCCGGGTGCGCCGCTGCTGCAGATCCGCCGCGTAGCGCTCAGCTACAGCGACGTGCCGGTGGAGTTGCGCATTTCGCACGTGAATACCGCGCGGCACGAATACTGGAGCGAACTGAAGCAGCTGTGACGCAGCCGGCTTATGCGCCCATTTGCCGGGCCAGGTCGACGAAGTCGTCGGCGTTGAAGGTGCACCGTCGGTCATCGCTGAGATCCGCGGCCGCTTTCGGACCACGTTCGAGCGGCCTGCGCACGAACGCGGTGCCGAATCCGCAGCTGCGCGCCGCGGCGAGATCGTGCTTGTGGGCGGCCACCAGCATAACCTCGCGGGGCGCCAGCCCCAACATCGCAGCGGCGCCCAGATAGACCTCCGGATCGGGCTTGAAGTGCCCGAACAATTCCGCCGACAGCACGCAGTCCCAAGGCAGGCCGCCATGCTTCGCCATGTCCACCAGCAGCGCCACGTTGCCGTTCGACAGCGTGCCGATCACGTAGCGTCGCTTGAGCCGGGTGAGGCCCTTGACGCTGTCCGGCCATGGCCTGAGGCGATGCCACGCAAGGTTGAGGTCGCGCTTCTCGCGTTCGTTGAGCCGCAGGGAAAAATCGCGCAGTAACCCGTCCAGAATCATTCGGTGCAGCGCATCGATGGATTGCCACGGCAATTCGCCGCGGCGCACGCGCTGCATGGCGGGAGCGTAGCCACCCCGCCAGGCATCGACGAAGGCGCTCCAGTCGGCGCGAAGTTGCTTGCGTCGTCCAAGACTTCGCAACTCGCGGATGATGCTGCCGCGCCAGTCGACAACGGTCCCGAATACGTCGAACAACAGTGCCTTGGGTGCAGTCTTCATGTTCTCTCGAAGTTGATCACCAACTGCGCGACAGGCGCAAAGCTGCGCCGATGCGCCGGACACGGTCCATGTACCGCCAGCGCCGCAAGGTGCTCGGGCGTCGAATAGCCCTTGTGCCGACAGAAACCATACACCGGATATTCGCGGTCGAGTTCGACCAGCATGGCGTCGCGGTCGGTCTTGGCCAGAATCGACGCCGCCGAGATCGCAGCGATATCGCGATCTCCTCCGATGATCGCTCGCGCCGCGCATTCGAGCGGCGGACAGTGCGGGCCATCGATCCACGCGACGTCGGGGCGCTGCCCGAGCCGCTCGACGGCTCGTCGCATCGCCAGAAGCGTCGCCTGCAGGATGTTGATGCAGTCGATCTCGCCGACCTCGCTTTGCGCCACAGCCCAGGCGATGGCGTGCCTGCGGATTTCGACCGCCAGTCGTTCGCGCGCCCGTGCCGTGAGCTCCTTCGAATCGCGCAGCCCGCGAATGCGGTGCATGGGATCCAGGATCACCGCCGCGGCGACCACCGGACCGGCCAGGGGGCCCCGACCCGCCTCGTCGACGCCGGCGATCAGCACGCGATCCCCGCCGTGTGCAGTTCGCTAGTGACGGCGTCCGCGGCCAGGGTGGCGGTGTCCGCAGCAAGCGTCCGCGCCATGCCCGCAAACAGCGTCTCCAGCCGGCGGCGGGTGATCGTGTCGTCATATAGATTCAGCACGGCGCGAGTCAGATTCGGTGCCGTGGCTTCTTCCTGAAGGAATTCGGCGACGACGTATCGTCCCGCAAGTATGTTCGGGAGCCCGACATACGGCAGCAACAGTTTCCGCCTGACGATGCCGGCGGTAATTGGATTCATCCGGTAGTAGACGACATGCGGGCAACCCGACATCGCCGCCTCGAGCGTGGCCGTCCCGGAGGCAATGATGCCGACATCGGCGGCTTTCAGCGCATGATCGGCATGCCCATATAGCAATGTCATCGGCAGCATTTCCAGCTGCAGGCGGTATTGGGTGCGCTCGAAGAATTCGCGCGCCTCACGGCTGACTAGCGGCACCACGAAGCGCGCCTCAGGCTGCGCTTCGAAAATTTCCGCTGCGGTCCTGAGCAACAGTTCGGCGTGCATCGCGAGTTCGCCCATCCGGCTTCCCGGCAGCAGCGCAAAGACCGGGCGGCTAGATTCGAGCTTGAGCAGCTCCCGCGTCTCGCGACGGCTCGACGCAGTCGCCGCGGCCGCAGCCAGTGGGTGCCCAACAAAAGTGACCGCGAGTTTTGTGTTTTCGTACAGAGCTGGCTCGAACGGGAACAGCGCCAACAGGCGATCCGCGGCCCTGGCGATCGCGTCGATGCGCTCGCTGCGCCATGCCCACACCGACGGGCTGACGTAATGCATCGTGCGCACACCCTGACGCTTGAGGCGGCGTTCAAGCCCGAGATTGAAATCGGGCGCGTCGATGCCGATGAATAGCGGTGCGCTCGCCTCGCGCAAACGACGATAAAGATCGCGCCGGATGCGAACGAGTTCGGGCACCCGGGGGAGCACCTCGACCAGGCCGCGCACCGCCAGCTTCTCCAATGGATACCAGAGCTCGCATCCGGCGCTCGCCATGCGTGCGCCGCCAACGCCGACGAAACGGACGCTCGGCATTCTGGCGCGCACCGCGCGAATGAGCTGCGCGCCAAGCGCGTCGCCGGAGGGCTCGCCGGCAACGATGCCGATCGTGACAACGTTATCCAATGTTCTCAGCGGACGATCCCGCGACCGGCAGTCTCGAGGAACGCGGCGAGCGGTGCGAGTACGGCGGCGGTCTTGGCGTCCGCGGCGATCTGCTTCCGTGCGTCTTCAAACTGGAGCGATGAGCGATACAGGGTCTTGTACGCGCGCTTGATCGCGATGAGGTCGTCCGGCGAGTATCCCCGGCGGCGGAGTCCCTCGCTGTTGGTCCCATGCGGCTTGGCCGGATAGCCGGCCGCGGTGACATACGGCGGTACGTCCTGCAGCACGATCGAGCCGGCAGCGATGAACGCGTGCGCGCCGACGCGACAGAACTGGTGCACGCCGACGAATCCGCCGAGTACCGCATAGTCGTCGACGACCACGTGCCCCGCGAGCTGTGCGTTGTTCGAGAATGTCGTGTCGTTGCCGACGACGCAGTCGTGCGCAATATGTGTGTAGGCAAGCAACCAGTTACCATTGCCGATGGTCGTCACGCCGCGATCCTGTGCCGTCCCGGCATGGATCGAAACGTATTCACGGATAACGTTGTCGTCGCCGATGACGGTGCGCGTCGGCTTCCCGTCGTACTTGCGGTCCTGCGGAATCTCGCCGACGGATGCGAACGGGAACACCCGGTTCCGGCGCCCCAGCGCCGTTCGAGCCGCGATGACGACATGCGCGCCGATCACAGTTCCCTCGCCGATCACGACTTCGGGCCCGATGATCGAGAACGGCCCGATCTCGATGCCGGACGCGAGTTGCGCATCGCTGGCGACGATGGCCGTAGGGTGGACGCCGGCCATCGGTGTTCAGGCGTCGCGCAACGCGGCCAAAAGTTCCGCCTCGGCAACGAGCGCGCCATCGATGCTTGCGCGTACGGCGAACTTGCCGACCCCGCGGACCAGCCGTTTCTTGGTCGATTCGAGCAGGAGCTGGTCGCCCGGCAACACCTGGCGGCGGAAGCGCGCGTCGTCAATGCCGGCGAAGAAAATATGCGATTTGCCGTCGGGCATGCGATTGAGCGACTTGTACACCAGGATCACGGAGACCTGCGCCAGCGCCTCGATGATCAATACGCCAGGCATGACCGGGTAGTCCGGGAAATGCCCCTGGAAAAAAGGTTCGTTCACCGTCACGTTCTTGATCGCCTTGATCCGCTCGCCGGGAATGCACTCGAGCACGCGATCGACCAGCAGGAACGGATAGCGGTGCGGCAGATGCCGCATGACTTCGCCGATGTCCATTTCACCCATGGTCGCTCCCCTGTCCGCGGGTCCTTCGCTCGATCAGTCGTACGCGATCGCTTAGCAGCCTCAACCGGCGAACGACTGCAGCAACGCGCCGCCATTGCGCGTGCGGCAATGCCGGAAACGTCGCAGTATAGGTCCCCGCCTCGGAGATCGAGTCGAACACGCCGGTTGCGCCGGAGATCACCGTCCCTTCGACGATATCGAGATGGCCGTCGATCATGGCAGCGCCGCCAATCTTGCAATTTTTTCCGATGATGGTGCTGCCGGCGATCCCCACGCAGCCCGCGATGGCGGTATGCGACCCGATGCGACAATTGTGGCCGATCTGAATCTGATTATCGAGCTTGACGTCGTCTTCGAGCACCGTGTCGTCAAGCGCTCCGCGATCGATGGTCGTGTTGGCGCCGATCTCGACATCGGCGCCAAGGACCACGCCACCGACCTGTGGCACCTTGATCCAACGTCCCTCCTGCTCGGCCATGCCAAAGCCATCCGCGCCAAGCACCGCGCCGGCATGGACGACGGTACGGGGTCCGATTCTCGTTCTGGCGTAGGCAACCACCCGTGGGTGGATCGTGACGTCATCGCCGATGGCGCAGTCGTCGCCGATGACGGCTCCGGCATGTATCTGAGCGCGCTCGCCGACCACCGTGCGCTCTCCGATGACCACATAGGCCGCCAGCGACACCGACGCAGCAATGCGCGCGCTCGACGCGACGATTGCGGTCGGATGCGTACCAGGAACGATCGAAGGCGCCGGGTGAAACAACGTCGCGACGCGGGCGTAGGTCGCATAGGGATTGGCGGTGACCAGCTTCGGCAGCGCGGTCGCGCCGGCATCGCGGGGTGACACGATGACCGCGCTGGCGCGGGTCGCCGCGAGCTGGCCCCGGTATTTCGGATTGGCGAGAAACGCTATCGCGCCTTCGCGCGCGGAGTTGAGCGTAGCGACACCGCGGATAAGGACATCCCCGTCGCCAACCAGGTCGGCGTCGCAGTACGTGGCAAGTTCCCGCAGTGAAATCCCGGCATCTGTGTGACGTGGACCCATGCGCACTGACGCCGCGATGCCTGTGGACTACTTGTCCGCGAGCGCCTTGATCACTCGATCCGTGATATCGATGCGCTGACTGGCGTAGATAACCGGGTCCTGGATGATCAGGTCGAATTTCTCGTCGATCGCGATTTGCTGGATCACCTTGTTCGCGCGCTCCTGCACTGCCGACAGCTCCTCGTTCCGGCGAAGATTGAGATCCTCCCGGAACTCCCGCTGACCGCGCTGCAGATCACGACTCATGTTCGCCAAGTCGCGCTCCTTGTTCCGGCGCTCGGTTTCCGCCAGCGTCACGCCGTCCTTTTCGAGGGACGCCTGCAGGTCACGCACCTGCTTGGCCAGCTTCTGTATTTCTGCGTCGCGCCCGGCAAACTCCTTTTCGAGCTTTTGCTGTGCGCGCTTCGCAGGCGCGGCATCCCTGAACAGTCGCTCGCTGTTGACGAACCCGATCTTGTAGTCGGCGCCCTGCGCCAATCCCGGTCCCGCCAGCGACGCGACGAACAGCGCGCCTGCGACCTGGATCAACAAGTGCTGAATGCGGTGATTCAAAATTCTCTCCTGCAACATTGGCTCGGCCACGCCTAGAAGACAGTGCCGACCTGGAATTGAAAGCGCTGAATCCGGTCGCGCGGCCCCGCGTTCAACGGGTAACCATAGCTGAACTTGAGCGGGCCGATCGGCGAGTTCCACGCCAGCCCAAGTCCAGTCGAATAACGGAACGACTCGAGGTTCGGCTCATAACCGCTATCGTAAATCTGCCCGGCGTCGGCGAACACGGAAAGACGAACCGATTGATCCCCCGCCTTGGTTCCGGGCATCGGAAAAAACCACTCGGCATTCCCGACAATCTTCTGCCGTCCGCCGATCGTATTGCCGGATATGTCCTGCGGTCCCAGCGACGCCGTCTGGTAGCCACGGACCGATCCGACCCCGCCCGCATAATACGCCTTGAAGAAGGGTAGCGGTTTGTCGCCGAGGCCACCGCCGTAGCCGAGATCCGCCCGCAACATCAACACACTGCTCAGCGGCAAGGGCGTGAACCATTGGATGAGGTAGTTGAGCTTGTAGTATAGAAGGTCGCCCACGCCGATTTCCGCGACCGCACTCTGCAACATGCCATTGTTCGGGAACAGGATGCTGTCCCGCGTGTCGCGCGCCCAGCCCGCAGTGAATACGACGCTGCTGGTAGGGTTGCCAAACTCCCGGACGAACTCGCGATATAGCAGCGGGCTGTCGCTGTATAGCGTCAGGTTCGTGTGCTCGTAACGAGCGCCGAGGCTGATCGAGTCCGTTTCGGTGATCGGTATCCCGAACCCAATCGCAGCGCCGGCGGTCTGCGACTGATACGCCGCGACCGCCAGCGAAGAAGGATTGACGTTGCGGAAATAGAGCTCGAGCGAGCGTGTGACGCCGTCAGCAGTCCAGTACGGTTCAACATAGGTCAGGGCAATTTGCGTGTTCACCTTGCTGGTATTGATGTTTGCACTGAGCGAATTGCCGGTGCCGAACACGTTGTTCTGCGCCACGGTTCCCGAGACGACTACTCCGTCCGCACTCGAATAGCCGACGCCGACGAGCAGGTTCCCGGTCGCCTTTTCAGTCACCGTGATATTGAGATCGACCTGGTCGGGGCTCCCCGCCACCGACGGTGTCTCGAGATTGACGTCCTCGAAGTACTGCAGGCGCGTGATGCGAACCTTGGAGCGCTCGATGCGGGTCGCGTCGTACCACCCGCCCTCGAGCTGGCGGATCTCGCGCCGGATCACCTCGTCGCGCGTGCGTGCATTGCCGCTGATATTGACCTTGCGGACATAGACGCGACGACCAGGATCGATATAGAACGTGAACCCGGCGGTGCGGTTCTCGCGGTCTATCTCGGGTACGGCATTGACATTGGCGAATGCATAGCCGTCGCTGCCCATCCGGTCCGAGATCGCCTTGGCCGACTGCGTGAGCTTGTCCCGCGAATAGACATCGCCCGGCCGAATCTGCACGAGCCGCATCAACTCTTCTTCGGGCAGCAGCAGGTCGCCAGCGAGGCGAACATCCTTGACCGTGAACCTGGGGCCTTCGGTAATGTTGATGGTCAGGTAGATGTCTTCCTTGTCGGGCGTGATCGAGACCTGCGTCGAGTCGACGACAAATTCCAGGTAACCGCGATTGGTGTAGTAGCTGCGCAGAGTCTCGAGGTCTGCCTGCAGCTTCTGCTTGGAATACTGGTCGTTCTTGGTGTACCACGTCAACCAGCCGGGCGTTGACAATTGCATTTCCTTGATCAACTGCGCCTCTGAAAATGCCTGCGCGCCGACGATGTTGATGCGGGCAATCTTGGCCACATCGCCTTCTTCGACAGTGAAGTTGATCGCGACGCGATTGCGCTCCTGTGGCGTGACGGTGGTCACGATCTTCACGCCGTAGAACCCGCGGTTGATGTACTGCCGCTTGAGTTCCTGCTCTGCACGATCCAGTGCCGACCGGTCGAATATGCGCGACTCCGCGACTCCGATGTCCTTGAGCGCCTTTTTCAGGACGTCCTTCTCGAATTCCTTGGTGCCGACGATATCGATCTGGCTGATGGTTGGGCGTTCCTGGACAATGACGACCAGCACGTCGTTCTCGGCCTCCAGGCGTACGTCGCGAAAGAATCCGGTCGCATAGAGTGCCTTCACCGCCGCGGACGCCTTTTCCTCGTCGATGCGCTCGCCAACCTTGATCGGCAGATAGTTGAAGACGGTGCCGGCGTCGGTCCGCTGCACACCTTCGACGCGAATGTCCTTGACCGTGAAGGGATCGAAGGCGAACGCCGCGTGCGCCAGGAACACTGCCGGCAGGAGCAACATCGGCCTGAGCCACCTCGCGGCGCGCAAGCGGGCGCGCCGCGCGATCTGCGGCTCAGAAAAGTCGGGAAAGGTCATTGAAAAGCGCCAAAGCCATCAGCATTGCCAGCATGGTCATGCCGATACGCTGGCCGACCTCGAGAACGCGGTCGGATACGGGGCTGCCTTTGATAATCTCCGCGAGATAATACATCAAGTGTCCCCCATCGAGTAAGGGAACAGGCAGCAGGTTCAACACACCGAGGCTGATGCTGATGAGAGCGAGATAGCCGACGAAAGTGAGCATGCCTGCCTGCGCCGACTGTCCCGCGAAGTCGGCCATCGTCAGCGGCCCGCTGATGTTCTTGAGCGAGGCGTCTCCGGTAAATATGCGACCAAGCATCTTCAGCGTGAAGATGGACAGCTCCCACGTCCTGCGCGCGCCCTGGGCAAGCGCCTCGACCACGCCATAGCGGACGACGACCGCGGAACGCTCACCTTGCGCCGGATCGATGCCAAGACGCATACCTGCCATGCCGACGCGCTTGCCATTCTGATCGCTCGCTTCCGGCACCAGACTCGCGCGCACCTCGGCGCCGTCACGCCGCAGCGTGAAATCGAGCGTCGCGCCCGGGTGGGCGTTGGTGATCGCCGCAACGTCTGCCGGCGAATGCATGGCTTCGTTGCCGATCGCCACGATCGCGTCGCCGGCGCGAATGCCCGCCCGCACGGCAGGCTTGTCGGTCACGACTTCGCGCACGACGGGCGCACCGAGATCGGACTTGAGCCCGAGGCTGGACAGAAAGTTTCCTTCCCAGTCTTCAGTGCTCAACGTCGACAACGAAAGGACGCGCATGGCTTGACGCCCGTCAGGCCGTTCAACCGCGACGGATACTTCCGCGCTGCCGGACGCTTTGAGCAGGCGCCAGCGCAGATCCTGCCACGACCGCACGTTCTCGCCGTCGATCGCGGTGACCAGGTCGCCGTCCGCAAAGCCCGCCATCGCAGCGGGCGTACCCTGGGGCGGTGGGGCGAGCAATGCACGCTGCCCCGGAATGCCGACCATGTACGTGGCGGCAAACAGCAGGACCGCCAGCAGAAGATTGGCGATCGGTCCCGCCGCGACGATCGCAATGCGCCGCCAGACGTTCTGGCGGTTGAACGCGCGCGGCAGGTCGACGCTCGAGACCTCGCTCTCGCGCTCGTCGACCATCTTCACGTATCCCCCGAGCGGAATCGCCGAGAGCGCCCATTCGGTGCGATCCTTGCCGACGCGTCGCGACCAGACGACGCGGCCAAAACCCACCGAGAAGCGCAGAACCTTCACGCCTGCCAACCGCGCGACTACGTAGTGGCCGAGTTCGTGGAAGACGACCAGCACGCCCAGGGTGACTGCAAACGCCAGTATCTTCTGTGCCAAATCGATCATGCGATTGCGCGGGCGGGGGTGATCGATGCCTGCGCGCTGCGGCGCGCGTCGCCGTCCGCCGCCAGGGCATCGGCGAGAGAACCGACGGGCTGCGCCGCGACGCGTTCGAGGGTCTGTTCGCAGATCGCGGCAATGTCGAGAAAGCCGACGCGGCCTTCGAGAAACGCCGCTACCGCGACTTCGTTCGCCGCGTTAAGCACCGCCGGCGCGCTACCGCCTTCGCGCAAGGCCGCGTAGGCCAGTCCAAGGCAGGGAAAACGCTCGGCATCCGGACGCGCGAAATCCAGGACGCCAATGCGCGCGAGGTCGAGCGATGCGACGCCGGCTTCAATCCGGTCCGGCCAGGCGAGCGCCTGCGCGATCGGTGTCCGCATGTCCGGGTTGCCCAGCTGGGCGAGCACCGAGCCATCGACATATTCGACCATCGAGTGGATCACGCTCTGTGGGTGAATGACCACATCGATCGCCTCGATCGCCGCGCCGAACAGCCAATGCGCCTCGATCACCTCAAGTCCCTTGTTCATCATCGTCGCCGAATCGACGGAGATCTTGCGGCCCATGCGCCAGTTCGGATGCGCACATGCGGCGTCGGGAGTCACGGCGGCGAGCTCGCTGACCGGTGTCGTCCGAAAGGGCCCTCCGGAGGCAGTCAACAGCACGCGGCGAACCCCGATCGCGCCGACGTCCTGCGCACGCGTGGGCGGCAGGCACTGAAAAATGGCGTTGTGCTCGCTGTCGATCGGCAGCAGCGTCGCCCCGCCCTCGCGCACCGCGTCGATGAACAACGCGCCCGCCAAGACGAGGGTCTCCTTGTTCGCAAGCAGGATGCGCTTGCCGGCGCGTGCCGCGGCCAGCGTCGGCGCGAGACCTGCGGCGCCGACGATTGCGGCAATGACCGTGTCGGCCTCGGGCATTGCGGCCAACGCGCAAAGTCCGGACTCACCCTCGAACACGCGCGTGGGCAAGCCCTCGCGCTGCACGGCGGCGGTCAGATCGCGAGCGGCGACCGGGTCGAGCAGCGCGGCGTAGGACGGTCGGAAACGGCGGACCAGCTCCAGCAATGCTTCCCAGCGCCGATTGGCGCACAGCGCCGTCACCGTGAATCGATCGGGATGCCGCGCGATGACGTCCAGGGCGGACGCACCGATGGATCCGGTCGCGCCGAAGATCGCGATGCTGCGGTGGGCGTGACCGGACATCAGCGAATGACGTAGTTGGCCACGAGTGCGGCCACGGGCATGGCGGCGGTGAGCGCGTCGATGCGATCGAGCACGCCACCGTGACCTGGCAGCACGCGGCCGCTGTCCTTGACGCCACGCTGCCGCTTCAACAGCGACTCGAACAGGTCGCCGGTCACCGACATCGCCGCAATCAGAAGCACCAGCGCGACCCAGGCGACGACTGCGCCGACGGTCAACGCCTGCGCATAGCCGCCACGCGCCGCCAACGGAAGCAGCGCGAGCGCATACGCGCCGACCGCGAACAGCGCGCCGTAGACGCCCTCCCACGTCTTGCCAGGGCTGATCGAGGGCGCGAGCTTGCGGCGTCCAAACCGCCGCCCGGCGAAATAGGCCGCGGTGTCGGCAATCCAGACGATCGCCATCAGCGCGAGCAGCATACCCGGTGAACGTGCCTGGATCTGCACGATGGCGACCCATGTCGCGATAAGCACCAGCCAGCCGATCGCGGCCAGTGCCATACGCGAGCTCACGCGCCAGCCAAAGTAGAGCCAGGGCGGGATCACGAGCAGCCAGAACAGCGTCGCCAGCCCGCAGACCGAAAGCACGACCGACTCCGGCCAGCCGGCGCCGGTGACGAAACCACTGGCGGGCATGAAGAGCAACCACAGGCCAGTCGCCACCATGGCGACGACAAACAGCACCGAAGCCGGTGCGGGAAACGCGGCGAGCCGCGCCCATTCGCCGGCGGCAATGCCGACGACGACCAGCGTCAGGACGCCCCACGCGCGCGCGTCGAGGCCGAACAACGCGGCGAGAACCAGCGGAACCAGGATGACAGCGGTGAGGACGCGGGTCTTAAGCATCAGTCGCCAGCCGCTTCCTGCAGTTGCTCGCTTGTCCGTCCGAAGCGACGCTCGCGTTGCTGGTACGACTCGATCGCGTTTCGAAATGCCTCCGCATTGAAATCCGGCCACAGTACGTCGGTGAAGTAGAGTTCGGTGTACGCAAGCTGCCACAACAGGAAATTCGAGATGCGCTGCTCGCCTCCGGTGCGAATGAACAAGTCGGGCTCCGGCGCATAGGCCATCGCCAGGAACGGGTCCAGCGCCTCAGGTGCGAAACCGCCGGCGGCGGATGGATGCGCGGCGATGAGCTTCTGCACGGCCTGCGCGATATCCCATCTGCCGCCATAGTTCGCCGCCACGGTCAGCGTGAGGCCATCGTTGCCTGCGGTGCGTGATTCGCCCTCGGCGATCAACTCCCGGATGCGCTTCTCGAACCTGGCTGTGTCGCCGACGACGCGAAAGCGGATGCCGTTGCTGTCGAGCTTGGCCACTTCCTGCTCCAACGCGCGGATGAACAGCTGCATCAGGATCGACACTTCATCCGCCGGACGACGCCAGTTCTCGCTCGAGAAGGCGAACAGCGTCAGGTATTCGACGCCCAGCTCCACGCAGCTGCGGACCGTGGCACGCACCGCCTCGACACCCTTGCGGTGGCCGGCTACGCGCGGCAGCATGCGCTGCTTGGCCCAGCGCCCGTTGCCGTCCATGATGATCGCGATGTGCCTTGGAACGGCGCGCACATCGGGAATGTCCCGCGTTGAACTCGTAAACAAGATGGCTGCTCAGACTGCCATCAGGTCTGCTTCCTTCACATGCAGGACCTTGTCGACCTCGCCGATATAGCGGTCGGTGAGCTTCTGCACCTCGTCCTGCGCGCGTCGCTCCTCGTCTTCGGACACCGATTTTGCCTTGAGCAGATCCTTGAGGTGGGTGATGGCGTCGCGGCGAATGTTGCGCACCGCGACCCGGGTGTTCTCCGCCTCCTTGTGCACGACCTTCACCAGCTCCTTGCGGCGCTCTTCGGTAAGCGCCGGCATCGGTACCCGGATGACGTCGCCGGACGTCGCCGGGTTGACGCCGAGGTCGGAGTCGCGAATCGCTTTCTCCACGACCTGAACCATCTTCTTTTCCCAGGGCTGCACGGCGATGGTGTGCGCGTCGGCCAGCGTCACATTGGCGACCTGGTTGAGCGGCATCATCGATCCGTAATAATCGACGCGGAGGTGGTCGAGCAGTCCGGTGTGGGCGCGACCCGTGCGCACCTTGCCGAGGTCGTTCTTCAGTGTCTCGACCGACTTCTGCATTTTCTGCTCGGCAGTTTTTTTGACGTCCGCGATCATCGTTGTCTCCCTTGCCCGGTGTCAGCAGTGGACCAGCGTGCCCTCGTCCTCGCCCATGACCACCCGCTTGAGCGCACCCGGCGCGAAGATGCTGAATACCTTGAGCAACATGTTCTGGTCGCGGCACAGCGCCAGCGCCGTGGCGTCCATCACCCTCAGATTCTTGACGATCGCCTCGTCGAAGGTGAGGTTCGCGTAGCGCTTCGCACCGGGGTCACGATTCGGGTCGGAGGTATACACGCCGTCGACCTTGGTCGCCTTGAGGACGATGTCGACGCCCATTTCGCGCCCGCGCAGTGCGGCGGCGGTGTCGGTGGTGAAGAACGGGTTGCCGGTTCCCGCCGCGAAAATCACTACCTTGTTTTCCTCGAGGTAGCGCAAGGCCTTGCCGCGGATATACGGTTCGGCCACCTGCTCAATCGACAGCGCCGACTGTACGCGCGAGACCATACCGGCACGCCGGAACGCATCCTGCAACGCGAGCGCGTTCATCAGCGTCGCCAGCATGCCCATGTAGTCCGCCGTGGCGCGATCCATGCCCGCGGCGCCGGGCGCCACCCCGCGGAAGATGTTGCCGCCGCCGATGACTACCGCGATCTGGACACCGAGCCGCGCCACGTCGCCGATCTCGGCGACGATGCGGTCGATCACCTCGCGATTGATGCCGTAGGGGTCGTCGCCCATCAGCGCCTCGCCCGAAAGCTTGAGCAGAATGCGTCGATAGGCCGGCTCCTTGGTCACTACCGGAGCCACGCTGGCCAGCGGCGCAATCGTCGGGATGGTCATCGGGAGCCTCGTTCCGGTGCAGGATGTGTGTTCAGGCCTTCGCCATCGCCGCGACCTCGGCGGCGAAGTCGTCCTTCTTTTTCTCGATGCCTTCGCCAACCACGTAGAGCGTGAAGCCGTTGATCGTCGCGCCTTGCGCCTTCACCAGGTGTTCGACGCTCTGCTTGCCGTCGCCCTTGACGAAGGGCTGCGCCAGCAACGTCACCTCGGCCAGGAACTTGGCAACTGCACCGTCGACCATCTTCTCCACAATGTTCGCCGGCTTGCCGGACTCGGCCGCGCGCGCGGCGGCAATCGTCCGCTCACGCTCGACGATGTCCGCGGCGACCTGGCTCTTGTCGAGCGCAAGCGGCTTGCTCGCCGCGATGTGCATCGCCAGATCCTTGCCGATCGTTGCATCGCCGCCAGTCACATCGACCAGCACGCCGATACGCACCCCGTGCACGTACGCATGGATCTTTCCGGTCGCCACGCGACGCGCGAAGCGGCGAATCGACAGGTTCTCGCCGATCTTCTGCACCAGCGCGACGCGGCGCGCCTCGACGGTCTGGCCGGAGGCGAGCACGCGCGCACCCAGGGCCGCGACGTCCGCAGGATTGTCGCGAGCGACAAGTGCCGCCACTTCGGTCGCGAAGGCCCGAAATTCCTCATTCTTGGCCACGAAATCGGTTTCGCAATTGACTTCGACGATCGCACCGACCTTGCCGTCGGGCGATACATCGAGCCCGATTACGCCTTCGGCGGCAATGCGGTCGGCGGCCTTGGACGCCTTGGCGCCGCTCTTGATGCGCAGGAGCTCTTCCGCCTTCGCGATGTCGCCGGCGGTCTCGGTCAGCGCCTTCTTGCACTCCATCATGCCCAGCCCCGTTCGGCCGCGCAGTTCCATCACCATGCTTGCGGCAATTTCCGCCATGCTTGCTCCAGATTGTTGCCAACGCCGCGCCGCTGCGAACATGCCTGCAGCGTCCGCGTCGTCAATGCGGGGCCACAGCCCCGTTTGCCCTGATCGTCAGGCGGCGGCTTCGTCCGCCGACACTTCGACGAATTCCTCGGTCTGGACGATCTCCTGTATCACTTGGCTCCGTCCCTCGAGGATCGCGTCGGCCACGCCCCGCGCGTACAACCGGATCGCGCGGCTCGAATCATCATTGCCCGGGATGACATAAGCGATGCCGTCCGGGGAATGGTTGGTATCGACCACGCCGACGATCGGAATGCCGAGTTTGCTGGCCTCGGTGACCGCGATCTTCTGATAGCCCACGTCGATCACGAACAACGCATCCGGCAACGCGTTCATTTCCTTGATGCCACCCAGGCTGCGCGTCAGTTTCTCCATCTCGCGCTGCAAAGTCAGCGCTTCGCGCTTGCTCATCTTCTCGAAGGTGCCGTCCTGCGACATCGTTTCGAGATCCTTGAGGCGCTTGATCGACACTTTCACTGTCTTGAAGTTCGTCAGCATGCCGCCGAGCCACCGGTGGTCGACGAAGGGCATCCCGGCGCGCTGTGCTTCTTCCGCGATGATCTCGCGCGCCTGGCGCTTGGTACCGACGAACAGGATGGTGCCGCGGTTGGATGCCAGTTGGCGGATATACTTCATCGCCTCCTGGTACATCTCCATCGTCTTTTCAAGATTGACGATGTGGATCTTGTTGCGGGAACCAAAGATGAAGTCAGCCATCTTCGGGTTCCAGTACCGGGTCTGGTGGCCGAAATGCACTCCGGCCTCCAGCATTTGACGCATCGTAACGGACATCACTACACTCCTTTTCAGGGTTGAGCCTCGATCCGCAACTGGGCCCGACCGCTAGGTCAGGCACCCTGAATGGGCGGATCTGCGAATTGCCTGGATTCGGTGCGATCGTGAGGCGGCGAACCCCTGCCTACAACCCCACTTTTGTGCCAATCCAAGCTAACGTTCGATTTTAGCACAGTTTTTACCCTTGCAGCCAGAGCGCCGACCGGCGCCTTGGACCGCCTGGCGCGAGAGCGGATACCCATGACTTCCTGGATCGAATTCTTGACTGCGCGCGGCGCCCGCTTCGACGCTGAAAGAGGCGCTTCGTCTGGAGACGCCGACGGCGTCGTTTCGTTCGGCGATGCCGGCGCGGAACTCGTCGCCGCCCGCGATCACGCGGTCGTAAGCGACCTCGAGACGTTCGCCGTGCTGCGAGTATCGGGCGCGGACGCGACGACGTTCCTGCAAGGGCAACTGACCAACGATGTCAGCCTGCTTGCGCCCGGCGCATCGCACTATGCGGCTTGGTGCACTCCCAAGGGACGCATGCTCGCCAACATGATGGTGTGCCGAGTCGACGACCAACAGTTTCGAGCTGATGCTCCCCGCTGGCTTGGCCGCAGGCATACACAAGCGGCTCGGGATGTTCGTGTTGCGTTCCAAGGTAGGGATTGAGGATGTCAGTGCTGCGACGGTGCGCCTTGGCGTCGGGGGGCCAAGCGCCGCCACGGTCGTGCGCGACGTGTTCGGCGCTCTTCCCGCGCCGCATCGCCAGGTCGTGACACCGGATGCGTCGGCGATGGCGATGCCTGGAGGGCGTTTCGTCGCTCAGACGTCGCCGGAAGCGGCACCGTCGCTGTGGGCACGCCTGACCGCCAGCGCGCGCCCGGCAGGCATTCCAGCGTGGCAGTGGCTCACGATTCGGGCTGGCGTCCCAGTGATTACGGCCGCCACCAGCGACCTGTTCGTGCCGCAGACCGCCAATCTCGATGCGCTCGACGGGGTGAGTTTCCAGAAGGGCTGCTACACCGGCCAGGAGATCGTTGCGCGGACGCAATACCTCGGGCGGCTGAAGGAGCGGCTCATACTCGCCCACGTCGACGGCTCGCCGCCAGCACCGGGGGCTCGACTCTACAGCCCTGCGTTCGATGCGCAAGCCTGCGGCACCATCGTCAACGCTGCACCGGCGCCTGGCGGCGGCGCGGACCTGCTGGCCGTGCTGCAACTGGCGGCGCGGGACAGCGGAGAGGTCTACGCGGACGCCCCGGACGGACGCAGGCTCGCGCTGGTGCCGCTGCCTTATGCGCTTCCCGAAGCATCGCCCCGCAGGGGCCGTATCGGGTGAGCACCGCGCCGGTTTCGTATTACGTCTACTACCGTGTCGCGGCCATTCACGTGGACGCCGCGCGGGGCGCGGTCGCCACGATGCTGGGGCGCCTTGAACAGCGCACCGCCATCAGCGGTCGCCTGCTGCAGCGTCAGGACGAACCGTTGCTGTGGATGGAAGTCTACGAGGGCGTGCGCGACACGGAAGCCTTCGACGCCATCCTCGCCGAGCTGCTCGACGCCAGCAAGCTTGCAGCGCTGCTCGCGCCCGGCGCGGCGCGCAAGACCGAGCGCTTTGTCGCCGCACAGTGAGCACGCTGCTCGTTCGCAATATCAGCACGCTGGCGACGATGGACGCAACGCGGCGGGAATTGCGCGATGCGGCGATCTACGTGCGCGGCAATACCATTGTCGCGGTTGGCAGCATCGACGATATGCCCTCGACCTCGGCGGACCGGGTGATCGACGCCAGCCGGCACGTGCTCCTGCCTGGCCTCGTCAACACGCATCATCACCTGTTCCAGACGCTGACGCGCGCGCTCGCGCAGGAAGCCGACTTGTTCGCCTGGCTGCAGACGCTCTATCCGATCTGGGCACGGCTGACGGCGGAAGCAGCATATGTATCCGCGAAAATGGGCATGGTGGAATTGATGCTGTCCGGGTGCACGACGACCAGCGATCACCTGTACCTGTATCCCAACGACGTACGCCTCGACGACACGATCCGGGCCGGACGCGAGATGGGGATGCGCTTTCACGCGACGCGTGGCGCCATGAGCGTGGGCATCAGCAACGGGGGATTGCCGCCCGACGCGCTGGTCGAAACGGAAGACGCGATCCTCCGCGACACCCGCCGCGTGATCGAATCGTTCCACGACCCAGGCCGCTGCGCGATGACGCGCATCGCGGTCGCACCCTGTTCGCCATTCTCGGTATCGCGCGAGCTGATGCGCGATGCCGCGGCACTCGCGCGGAGCTACGGCGTCGGCCTGCACACCCACCTCGCCGAGAACGATCACGACGTCGCGTACAGCCTCGAACGCTTCGGCTGTCGTCCCGGCGAATACGCCGAGAGCGTGGGCTGGACCGGCCCCGACGTCTGGCACGCGCACTGCGTCAAGCTCGACGATGCGGAAATCGCGCGTTTCGCCCGGGCCGGAACCGGCGCCTGCCACTGCCCGAGTTCGAATCTGCGTCTGGGGTCGGGCCGCGCGCAGCTTTCGCGCATGCGCTCCGCCGGATTGCGCGTCGGCATCGGCGTCGATGGCTCCGCGTCGAACGATGGCGGCAACCTGCTTGCCGAGGCGCGGCTCGCGTTGCTGCTGTCGCGCGCGGCCGGCGACGTCGCGGCGCTCACGGCGCGCGACGTGCTCGAAGTGGCGACGGTGGGCGGCGCGGCAGTGCTCAACCGCGAAGACATTGGTGCGATTGCGCCCGGCATGGCCGCGGACTTCATTGGATTTCGCATCGACACGCCGGCCTTTGCCGGAGCGCAGCACGATCCGCTTGCCGCACTGTTGTTTTGCGCACCGGCCGGCGTCGACTTCTCGGTCATCGACGGCAAGCTGCGGGTGAGCGACGGTCGGATCGTCGATGTGGACGTTCCGGTGCTGATCGAGAAGCACAACGCATTGGCACGACAACTGCTCGCGGGATGAACGCGTGTGCCTCGCCCTGATCGCGCTGCACGCGCATCCGCACTACCCGCTGGTCATCGCGGCCAATCGCGACGAGTTTCACGCGCGCGCCGCCGATCCCGCGCATTGGTGGACAGCCACGATGCTCGCCGGCCGCGACCGCGCCGGCGGCGGCACCTGGTTCGGCGTGACGCGTACTGGCCGCTGGGCGCTGATCACCAATTTTCGCGAGGGCATCGCGCGCGATGCTCACGCACCGTCACGCGGCGGCCTGGTGACGGGAGCGCTCGACGCAAACGAGTCGACGCTCGGCTTCGCCGCCCGTGCATCGGTCGACGGGCAGCGCTTCCACGGCTTCAACCTGCTTGCCGGTGAAGGTGCCTCCGGCGTCTACGCCTCGAACCGCGCGAGCGGCGCCCGCGTGCTCGGCCCCGGGATCGCCGGCCTGTCGAATCACCTGCTCGACACGCCGTGGCCGAAAGTGCTCCGCAGCAAATCGGCACTGGCCGCGGCACTCGCGCGCGAAGGCGATCCGCTGGACGCGGCCTTCGAACTGCTGGCAAACCGTGAGCCGGCGCCCCCCGCCGCGCTGCCGGCCACCGGCGTCTCGGCGCAATGGGAGCGCATCCTGTCGCCGACATTCATCGTCAGCCCGGAATACG
Organism: uncultured beta proteobacterium; assembly: GCA_963726915.1. Taxonomy (GTDB): domain Bacteria; phylum Pseudomonadota; class Gammaproteobacteria; order Burkholderiales; family Casimicrobiaceae; genus PALSA-1003. Next base: position 605,897 of record CAVSEA010000009.1, on the reverse strand, counting down.
GCACGCGCTGCTCGACCGTGATGACCATCGATGCGCAGGGCGTCGCGCGCTTCGTCGAGCGCAGCTTCGACCCATCCGGTTCAGTCACCGGCGAGGTCGCGCAGGCGTTTCGCGTCGAGTCCGTGGCAATGTAGGCGCGAACTTGTTCGCGCACTCACATTTCGTCGTCGCGGTCCGAATGAATTCGGACCTACAAATGCCGCTCCATGGCGCGGTGTGGAATGCCCGCGTCGTCGTATTCCGTCCCGTAGGCGACGAACCCATGCCGCTCGTAGAAGGCCAGCGCATGCGTCTGCGCGCTGACGATCACGCGCTCGTGCCCGAGCTCGGACGCGAGTGCGATCATGCGCCGCAGCAACGCGTCGCCCACGCCCTGCCCCCGCGCCGCCGCGAGAACTGCCACGCGCCCGATGTGCCCGTCGGGCAGCAGGCGCGCGCAACCGAGCGGGTCGCCCGCGGCGTTCTCGGCGATCGCGTGCCGACATTCGCCGTCGATGCCGTCCCATTCCAGCGCTTCCGGCACGTTCTGCTCGACGACGAAGACCGCGCGCCGGATTTCCCGCAGTATCGCCTGGTCGCTGGCCCAGTCGGCCAGCCGGACGCGACAGGTGCTGCTCATTGATTTACCTTCGCGCTGCGCGCTCCGGTATTCGCGCTCATGCGACCGTGTACGCCGACAGCGCGAGCCGCGCGTCGCCGCCGCGCACCGTGAGCTGGCAGTGCCCACCCACCGGCAGCGTGAGTTTGTCGCGGCAGTGGCCGAAAGGCAGGCCCGCGAACACGGGAATGCCGAACGCGCCGCGCACGTGCCCGATCATCGCTTCGAGGTCGTAGCCGTTATCGTTGGCCGCCAGCTCGAATCCGTTGAAGGTACCCAGCAGCAGCGCTCGCTGTCGTCCGAGAATCCCGGCGTGGTGCAGCTGGTAGAGCATGCGTTCGACGCGATAGGGTTGCTCGCCGATATCCTCGACGAACAGGATGCCGCCGTCCACCCGCGGCATATACGGTGTGCCGATAAGGTGCGCCAGCAGCGCCAGGTTGCCGCCCCACAGCGTGCCCGTTGCGTCGAAGTCCGGCTGGCCCTCCAGCTTGCATTCGATCTCGACATGCGACGAGCCCAGCAGTTTCCAGCAGTGGTCGAGCGTGAAGGCCGACGGCGTCTCGGCGCCGAAATCGTAGGCCGCCATCGGCCCGGCAAAGGTGACCATGTTCGCCGCCGCGAGCGCCGCCAACTGAAACGCGGTGAAGTCGCTGTAGCCGAGCCAGCGCTTGTTTGCCGCAGCGATGACACCGAAATCCAGCCGTTCGAGCAGACGCGACCAGCCATAACCGCCGCGTGTCGCGATCGCCAGTTCGACGCGAGGATCCTGCACCATGCGCATGACGGCAGCGAGTCGCTCGTCGTCGGGGGCCGAGAAACGCTGCCAAAGCGTCGATGCGCTCGGGTCGACGACGACGCGGTGGCCGACAGCCTCCAGGCGCGACACCGCTCGCGCAATGGCTGCCTGATCGCTCGTGAAGCCGGCGGGCGCGTAGATGCCGATGCCGTAGCTTCGCTCAGCCATGCGCAATCGCTCAGCGGCGCGCCGCGAAAAATCGGGTCAGCAGCGCGCCGCACTCCTCCTGCGCGACCCCACCCAGCACCGTGGCGTGATGATTCAGACGCGCGTCGGCGAACAGGTCGACCACACTGCCGCACGCACCCGTCTTCGGATCGCTCGCGCCGAAGACCAGACGACGAATTCGCGCGTGCATGATCGCGCCTGCGCACATGGCGCACGGCTCCAGCGTCACGTACAGATCGCAGTCCGGCAACCGGTAGTTGTCCAGTGCACGCGCGGCATCGCGCAATGCCGCGATCTCGGCGTGCGCCGTCGGATCGCTGGCGGCGACCGGTGCATTGCCGCCACGCCCCACGATAACGCCGGCACGGACAACGACGGCACCGACCGGGACCTCGCCGCGCGTCTGCGCCGCGCGCGCCAGTAGCAGCGCCTCGCGCATCCAGTGCGCGTCGTCTGCAACTTCCGCTTGTCCTGGACGCTTGGGTTGCGCCTGCTCAGCGAACATCGCCGCTGCCGAGTATGGCTTCGACTTCGATTTCGACCAGCAGCTCGGGATCGATCAGTCGCCGTACCTCGACCATGGTCGCGGCCGGCCGGATGTCGCGGAACGCTTCGCCGTGCGCGCGCCCGACTGCCTCCCACTGCGTCATGTCGGTGACGTATATCCGCGTGCGCACCACGTCGGAAAGCTGCGCCCCGGCCGCTGCGAGGGCGCTGGCAATGTTGACGATGATCTGGCGGGTCTGTGCCGCCGCGTCCCCCTTGCCGACGATGTTGCCGTTGGCGTCGGTCGCCGTCGTTCCGGACACCCAGATCTGGTTGCCGATCTTCACCGCGCGTGAATAGCCCACGATCGGTTCCCATGGGGCGCCCGACGAATAGAGTTCCCGCTTCATTCCCATTCGATCGTCGCCGGTGGCTTGCCAGAGATGTCGTAGACCACGCGATTGACTCCCTTGACCTCGTTGGTGATGCGGTTCGATACCGTCGCCAGCAGCTCGTGCGGCAACGGCGCCCAGTGCGCGGTCATGAAGTCGGTCGTCTGTACGGCGCGCAACGCCACAGCGTGCTCGTAGGTGCGCCCGTCGCCCATTACGCCGACCGAACGCAGCGGAAGAAACACGACGAAAGCTTGTGCCACCCGATCGTACCACCCTGCGGCCCGCAGCTCGGAGATGAAGATCGCGTCGGCGAGACGCAGCATGTCCGCGCGCTCGCGCGTGACCTCGCCGAGAATGCGCACGCCCAGGCCGGGACCAGGAAAGGGGTGCCGGTAGACCATTTCCCGCGGCAGCCCGAGCACCAGGCCCAGGTCGCGCACCTCGTCCTTGAACAGATCGCGCAAGGGTTCGAGCAGCTTGAGGTGCAGCGTATCGGGCAGGCCACCTACGTTGTGGTGCGATTTGATCGTGTGCGCTTTCTTGGTCTTCGCCGCAGCGGATTCGATGACGTCCGGGTAGATGGTGCCCTGCGCGAGCCACTTTGCATTCGTTCGCCGCGCCGCCTCCGCCTGGAACACGTTGACGAACTCGCGGCCGATGATCTTGCGCTTGGCCTCGGGATCGCTGACGCCGGACAGCTCCTGCAGAAACGTCTGCGCGGCGTCGACGCGTTCGACCCGGACGCCGAGGTGCCTGCCGAAAGTCTCCATCACCTGCGCGGCCTCGTCCTGCCGCAGCAGGCCGGTATCGACGAAGATGCACGTCAACTGGTCGCCGATCGCGCGGTGGATGAGCGCGGCGGCCACCGATGAGTCGACGCCGCCCGACAGCCCGAGGATGACTTCCTCGCTCCCGACCTGCGCGCGGATTTTCGCCACCGCCTCTTCGGCGAACCCGGGCATGGTCCAGTCGCCGGCGCACCCGCAGATCTCGCGCACGAAGCGCGACAGGATCGCCTTGCCCTGCTTGGTGTGCGTGACTTCCGGGTGAAATTGCACCGCGTAGAAGCGGCGGGACTCATCCATCATCCCCGCGATCGGCGTTGCTTCGTTGCTCGCCATGAGCGAGAAGCCCGGCGGCATCGTGGTCACCTTGTCGCCGTGGCTCATCCAGACATCGAGCAATCCCTGCCCCTGTGGCGCGATGCTGTCCGCAATGCCCAGGAGCAATTTACCGTGGCCGCGGGCGCGCACCTCGGCGTAACCGAACTCGCGCACGCTTCCCGCCTCGACCGTGCCGCCGAGCTGTGCTGCCATCGTCTGCATGCCGTAGCAGATGCCCAGCACGGGCACACCCGCCGTCCAGACCGCGGCGGGCGCGCGCGGCGTGTCGCCTTCGGTGACGCTGTTCGGCCCACCGGACAGTACGATCCCGGCCGGCGCGAACTCGCGGACGAACGCATCGCTCACGTCGAACGCGTGGACTTCGCAGTAGACGTTGAGTTCGCGTACGCGCCGTGCGATGAGCTGCGTGTACTGCGCGCCGAAGTCTAGGATCAGGATCTTGCTGTGCACGAAATGCTGTCCGGTGTCGTGTGCGGTCGACGCGATTCCCGGCCATGCCGCGACCGCAGCGGGCTCCGGTTATTCGACGCGATAATTCGGCGCTTCCTTGGTGATCTGCACGTCGTGCACGTGCGATTCGCGAATGCCCGCGGTGGTGATCTCGACGAACTCCGCGTCCTTGCGCATCGCGTCGATGGTCGAGCAACCGCAATACCCCATCGCTGCGCGCATGCCGCCCGTCAATTGGTGGATGACCGCGGCCAGCGTGCCCTTGTACGGGACGCGCCCCTCGATGCCCTCGGGCACCAGTTTTTCCGCCTCGCCCTCGCCTTCGGTATCCTGGAAATAGCGGTCGGCCGAGCCTTGCTGCATGGCGCCAAGCGACCCCATCCCGCGGTAACTCTTGTACGACCGCCCCTGGTAGAGCTCGGTATCCCCGGGCGACTCCTCGGTGCCCGCGAACACGCTGCCCAGCATGACCGACGACGCGCCAGCCGCAATGGCCTTTGCGATATCGCCCGAATAGCGAATGCCGCCGTCGGCGATCAGTGGCACGTCGAGGCCGGCGACCCCTTCCAGCGCGTTGAGAATCGCCGTGATCTGCGGCACGCCGACGCCGGCAACGACGCGGGTGGTGCAGATCGATCCGGGCCCGATTCCCACCTTGACACCGTCGGCACCGTGGTCGGCGAGCGCCCGCGCGCCGTCCGCGGTCGCGATGTTGCCGCCGATCACCTGCAACTTGGGGAAGGTACGTTTGATCCAGCGCACGCGGTCGAGCACGCCTTGCGAATGTCCGTGCGAGGTATCGACCACTACGACATCGACGCCCGCAGCGACCAGGCCTTCGACACGTTCGACGGTCTCGCCGCCGGTGCCGACTGCAGCGCCGACGCGCAGCTGCCCTCGTTCGTCCTTGCACGCGAAAGGATGCTCGGTCGACTTGAGGATGTCCTTGACGGTGATCAGTCCCTTCAGCTCGAAGACTGCATTGACGACGAGCACCCGCTCGAGCCGGTGCCGGTGCATCAGTTCCTTGGCGATTTCGAGCTCGGTGCCTTCCGGCACGGTCACCAGCTTGTCGCGCTTGGTCATGATGTTCGCCACCGGCTGATCGAGGCTGGTCTCGAAGCGCAGGTCGCGGTTGGTCACGATGCCGACCACCTTCTTGCCGTCGACGACGGGCAGACCGGAGATGCGATGCAGGCGCGTCAGCGCGAGAACCTCGCGCACCGACATGGTGGGCGGAATTGTGATCGGGTCCTTGACCACACCACTTTCGAAGCGCTTGACCTTGGCCACTTCGGCCGCCTGCGCCTTGGGTGTCATGTTTTTGTGCACGACACCCATGCCACCTTCCTGCGCGATTGCAATCGCCAGCCGCGCTTCGGTAACCGTATCCATCGCCGCTGACAATAGCGGGATGTTCAGGGTGATGGTCGAGGTGAGGCGGGTTTGCAGGCTGACGTCGCGGGGAACGACGGACGAATGGGCGGGGAGCAGCAGGACGTCGTCAAAGGTGAAAGCCTTCTGGACGACACGCATGGTGCATTTCTCCTATGCGCAAAACGGGATTATACGCGCATGCCCCACCCCGGTAAACGGAACCGGCGCCCCGGCCGGCAGTCCCGAGTTGACGTTGGCCCTGTGTTGGTATTACCTTGTCATAATTCGTCTCTTCCAGGGACTCCGAATGAAGTTACCAAAATCGTGGATGGCTGCCGCGGGATTCGGCGTCGTCGCCGCGTTCGCGGCGTCGACATCGATTGCGGTCATGTATAAATGGGTCGATGAAAACGGCCGTGTGAGCTATGGCGACACGCCGCCGGTAGGCGTCAAGGCAGAGCGCATGAGTTCTGGACCGGCACCGGCGGATCCCGCCGCGGTGCGCGATCTGGCGACCAAGGACGCGGAGATCCGCAAGCGTATGCAGCAGCGCACCGACGACGATGCGAAGGTACAGAACGATCGCGTCGCCGAGAATTTGCGGCGTACGCAGTGCCAGCAGGCGGTTGGCCGGGTCCGTTCGCTGCGCCAGGACGCGAACGTGTTTCGCTACAACGAAAAGGGCGACAGGGAATACCTGGATGCCGCCGCGCGCGAGAATGCCATCGCGGAAAATCAGAAGCTGATGCGCGAAATCGGTTGCACGCCGGCGATCCAGCCCTGATCGGTTGCGCTGCAACGCAATCGGAGCGCCAGCCGCCGGAGCGATGCGAGCAGCCCCGAGGGCTCGTCCCAATGAAGGCCCGCAGCGAACGCCGAGACAGTACACAAGAAGTACGGCGAGGCGTGAGCGAGGAAACGACAAAGCAATCGGGGCGCGCAGCAGCTCCGAAGCTTACTTTCGCTCCAGGTTGGTCTGGTTGATCTTCACGTCAGCCTTCGCCTTCAGGCTCGCCACGTAGGCGTTGAACATCTCTCGACCCAACTGCTCGCCGATACGCGTGCTGAACGCGGCGACGCGAGCTGCATCGGGCGCCTGCGGTGTCGTGACTTGGGACACCTTGTACAGCGAGTAACCGCCGCCCTCGCCAGGCATTCCAAGGTACGCCGGCAGTTTGGCCGGATCGGCATGAAAGATTCCAAGCAGCGCGTCCGGCGGGAAGCCGGGCTGCGCCTGGTTGCGCGTCAGCGGGACCGGCTTGCCGAACGCGACCCCGGCATCCTTGCCCTGCTGCAGCAGCGCGAGCTTTTCCTTGCCTGCCGCCTGCGCGAGGTCGCTCGCAGCCTTCTGCTCGAGCTGTTTGCGAATTTGCGCCTTGACCTCGTCCAGTGGCCTCGGCGTCGCCGCCTTGTAGTCAACCACGCGCGCCGCAATGATCGCATTGGCGCCGACTTCGATGGCTTCGGTATTGCGTTTGGACTGCAGTGACTCCGGGCTGAAAACCGCCTGCGCAAACTTCGGGTTGCCTTGACCCAGCGCCTGCACCTGCGCGCGGGTCAGGCCCGGCGTCGTCTGCACCTGCAGATTGAGCGCCTTCGCCACGGGTTGCAACGAATCCGCCTGCTCGTAGACGAGATTCTGGAACTGGTCAGCCGCCTCCGCGAACTTCCGCAGTGACTTCTGCTGTTTCATATCCTTCTCGATCGCGGCCTTGACCTCGTCGAAGCTTTGCACTTTTCCGGGTTTGACCGCCGTGAGCTTGATGATGTGCCAGCCGAAATCGGTCTGTACCGGACCGATGATGTCGCCCGCCTTCGCCATGAAGACCGCGTCCTCGAACGGCTTGACCATCGAACCGTCGCGCGCGAAAAAGCCCAGTTCGCCACCCTGCGCCGCGGACCCCGGATCCTGCGAGCTCTGCTTGGCCAGCGCCGCGAACTGCGCCGGATTCTTTCGCGCCTGCGCCGCCAGCGCGTCGGCTTTTTCCTTTGCCGCGGCTTTTTCCGCGTCGCTGGCGTCCGGCTTGACGGTGATCAGGATATGGCTCGCCTGGCGCTCTTCCGCCTTCCCGTATAGCTTCAGGTTGTCGTCGTATTGCTTCCGGACGTCGGCCGCGTCGATGCTGACCTGAGTGGCGAGCGCATCCGGAGTGAGCACGACGTATTCGATCTTGGCCTGCTCGGGCACCTGAAACGCGGCCTTGTTCGCGTCGTAGAAGGCGGTGACTGCGGCATCGTCGACCTTGACGTCCTTCAAGTATGCGTCCGGAGCGATCGTAAAGGTCGAGACTTCGCGTTGCTGGTCGAGCAGATTCAGGTAGCGCTCGACGTTGCTCTTGGCAACGATGTTGCCTGCCGAGATCGGTTCCTGCAGCGGCGCCAGCGTCAGCGCCTGCCGCACGTCGTTCACGAAGGCCTGCGGCGTCTTCGGCGGGCTCTGCGTAGCGAGGAGCTGCTCGTATCGCTGCTGCGAGAATTTGCCGTCCACCTGGAACGCAGGAATTTCGCTGATGTATTGTCGCAGCTGATCGTCCGAGACGCGAAACCGGTTCTTGCGCGCCTGCTCGTCGAGCAGGCGCTGCCCGATGATCTGCTCGAGCATCGAATACCGCACTTCGGGATTCTCGAAGACCACCGGGTCGTAGTTCTTCCCGAGCTGCTGGCGCATCCGATCCTGTTGCGTGCGCAGCGCATCGTTGAACTCGGCCTGCGAGATCTGCTCGTTGCCGACGCGCGCGATCTCGCTCAGGCTGTTGCCGCTCCGAAAGTAGTAGTCGACACCGAAAAATGCGAAAGGCAGCATGATCAGCGCCAGGATGAACTGGACCAGCCGTTTCCGGCGATAGACGAGATCGAACATGAAGCGTCGTTACCTTCCAGGACCGGACTTGTCCGGCCGCTTTATCCAAGGATCGCGGCGAGGCGCGAAGAAATCCACGGTCGCGCTGCAAAAAGGGCGAACTCGCGTTCGCCCCCTGGTCGATGTCGGCAGCGCAAACTGCCAAGAATCGATCCGTGCCCAACACCATGGTGGAAGGTAAATTTTAGCACACCGGCTATTCGCCACTCCGGAGTACCCACAAGCGCGCCGGTGGCGGACTCGGCGGAGCAATGGACATGTGCGGCACATTGTCGGAAAAGTTTACATTTCGGCTCGGGTTCATGGATTTTGGCTCGGCGTTAATATTTAAGTGTTTGATTTGTAGGGCACACACACTGCGCGGTATGTTTCTTGCACGTGCTCGTTCGACAGGCGGCGGCTTCAAGGGCCCGACAAGATCAAGGGTAAAATGGCAGCGATGAACGACGACAGGCATGACGCCGTGGTACCCGCGGCAGAACCGCAGGTACCAGGGCCTTCACCGGCCGAACGGAAGCGGCGCGAAGCGCGCCGGCTGTTTCTGCGGGGTACGGTTGCGGGCTCCGGCATGGTCATCGCGACGATGTACCATCAGCGCGCGTCCGCTCAGGTGGGTACGATCCTCGCATCGTCGCCCGAGGCATGTTTTTCCTTGACCGGCAACCATTCCACAACGACCACCGAAATTTCGTCGATGGGGCGGACCAAAACGGTTTACGTCTGTACTCCGGGCAGGGGCTTCAGACAGTGACGCGTAGCGCGGTTTGATGTAGCTTGAGCGCGCTGACCCGGCGCGTGCATCAAGCCAACAAGCGAACGTGGGTCGATTCGACTCGGTCTGATCCGCAAAATCATGCATCAAAGCGAGCACTGGCGCATCAGCGGCGAGGCGAACTTGTCCCTGCGCGAATGGGACGGCGAGTGCGCGGTGTACAATCCACTCTCGGGCAACACCCACATTCTCGACGTCGTTTCCGGCAAACTGCTGTGCTCGATCGTCGACGGTCACCATAGCGCGGAGACGCTGCGTGCGCGCATCGCCCAATACCTCGAAGTGCCCAATGATCGACGCATGGCGGAGCACGTGAGCCGGATTTTGGCGGAGCTCGACGAATTGGGACTGATCGAGCCCGTCCCCGGGTGCTGATCGGTGATCTTGCCCGCGAGGATCTCGCGCGGCGCCTGCGCTCGGAAGGGATTCATCTCGTCACCGGCGCGTTCACGACGCAGCTGTCGATCACGGTACCGCACCTGGTCGATGAATTTGCCGACATGTACGCGCGCTACCCGTTCGAGGACCCTCCCGGCGTCGACGACGCGAGGCTGCGAATCGCCGAGCGGCGCCCGCTTCGCCGCTGGCTGAGTCCGCATGTCCGGACCTGGGTCAATGGGGAGCCGCTGGTTGGATTGGTGCCGTCGCACCGCGCGTTCACGGCGTTCGAAACGAGTCTCAACTGGAGCATCCTCGTCGGCGGCAGCGCGCCGCTGATCCTTCACGCGGCGGTCATGGAGCGCGACGGTCGCGCGCTGATCATGCCGGCGCCATCGGGGTCGGGCAAGAGCACCTTGTGCGCTGCGCTCGTGTTGCGCGGGTGGCGCCTGTTTTCCGACGAAGCCACGGTGTTCGGTTTCAGCGACGGGCTCCTCTACCCGAACCCCCGGCCGGTATCGCTGAAAAACACTTCGATCGCCGTCATCCAGGCGTTCGAGCCCAGTGCGCAATTGAGCGCCGTTTATCACGGCACGCCGAAGGGCGATGTCGCCTACATGCGCGCACCGGAGGAGTCGGTTGCACGCGCCGGCGAGCCGGCGGTGCCCGGTTTGGTCGTCACGCCCGCGTACATCGCAGGTGCCAGGACCAGCACGCGCAGGCTCGACAAGGCGGAGGGCTTCCGCATGCTCATGGACAATTCGGTCAACTATGCGTCGATGCTGAATATCGGATTCGAGTTTCTGACTCGCGTGGTTGAACGATGCCCCATGGTTGAACTGACCTATTCGAACTTCGACGAGGCAATCGCGCTGATCGACGCGCTGCATCGCGAAGCGCGTGCCGCATGAATTCGAGCGCGAGCGCCTGCGGTCGCGGTGGCAGTCTCGTAACCGCGCTGCTCGATCCAGCGGCAACGCGCGGGCTCGACGCGCGGCAATGGAACGAACTGCTCTGGCAGGCTCACAGGTACGGTCTTCGCGCGCGCCTGCATGCGGCGTTGTCCGCGCAAGGTCTGGGCCAGCAGATGCCGCCCAAGGCGCTGACGCACTTTCGCGCCGCCAGCATTGCCGCCGAGTCGAGCCAGACCGCGGTGCGCTTCGAAATCAATCGCGTCATGCGCGCGCTGGGCGATCTCGACGTTCCGGTCATCCTGCTCAAAGGCGCGGCCTACATGATGGCCGGCCTGCCGCCGGCGCGTGGCCGCCTGGTCGGGGATCTGGATCTCATGGTGCCGCGATCCCGCATCGACGAGGTTGAGCAGGCGCTCCTTGCTGGAGGCTGGACGGCACCCGATATCAGTGCCTACGACCAGCGTTATTACCGCGATTCGATGCATGAGATTCCACCGCTCCAGCACCCGCAGCGCGACACGCCGGTCGACATCCATCACACGATCGCGCCTCCGACCGCGCGCGCGCGCATCGACGCCGATGCACTGTTCGCCGCCAGCCTGCCCGTCGCTGGAACGCACCTGCGCGTGCTCGCTCCCGCCGACATGGTGCTGCACAGCGCGTATCACCTGTTCAACGACGAGGTTGGGAAGCCGTTGCGGGATCTGTTCGACCTGCACGACCTGTTCGGCCACTTCTCCGCGCGCGCGGGTTTCTGGGATGAGCTGATCGCCCGCGCCAGGTTGCACGGACTCGGGCGTCCGCTCTACTACGCGCTGCGCCACACGCAGCGAACGCTAGGCACGGAGATCCCGCCCGATGTCGAGCAGGCGGCGGCGAGCGAGGCGCCAACGGCACCGCTCAACAAACTGATGGACGGAATTTTCGATTCACGCTTCAGACCGGAACCGCTGGACGATCATCGCCCTGGAGCCGCGCTCGCCCGCGGTGCCTGCTACCTGCGCGCGCATTGGCTGCGCATGCCGCCGCACCAGCTCGCCCGTCACCTCGCGATCAAGTCGCTCGCGCGCGTGCGCGAGCCCCGCCCTGGTGCCGGCGCGGGCGAAGCAGACGTCTAGGCTATGAAGAACATGGATGAATGCTATCCGACCGAGAGTTGGCGTGGCTGCGTGGGGGTAAATCACGTCACGATCTCGGGCCCGCTGGACTGCCTGGCGGCCGATCTTCCGCACGGGATGAGTGTGTTTTGGTTGAAGGATCTTCCAGTAGGTCATTTCGTGGTCGGATCCGGAACCCCGCCTGAATCGCATGTACGTATCGATGCGAACTCTCTTGCCCAAGTCGCAGCCGACGAGCACGTTAGGCGAATGCCTACCCTCTCGGCGAGCGTCGTGATCTGCACGCGGGACCGTCCCGAGGAACTGGAACGCTGTTTGGCATCGCTGCCTCACCAGACGTATCCGCCCCGTGAAATCATCGTCGTGGATAACGCGTCCCGCGATGCGCGTACCCGCGAGGTCACCATGGCCGCGGGAGTCAGCTACGTCCGGGAAGACCGCGCGGGACTGGATATTGCCCGCAACACCGGTGCTCGCGGCGCCACCTCCGAGATCGTGGCCTATACCGACGACGACGTGCTGCTCCATCGACGGTGGTTGGAGCGGCTCGTCTCGGCATTTGATCATCAGCAAATCGCGGCTGTGACGGGACTTGTGTTACCCGCCGAACTGGCAACCGAGGCGCAACATCATTTCGAAATCTATTGGAGCTTTGGCCAGGGATATCATCGACAGGATTTCGACGCGGCGCGTTTCGCCGCTCACTCAATTGGCGTCTTTCCTGCATGGAAAATTGGCGCCGGCGCCAGCATGGCCTTCCGACGAGAGATATTCGATCGGGTCGGTTTTTTCGACGAGCGGCTGGACGTTGGCCAGGCAGGCTGTTCGGGTGATTCGGAGTTTTGGTATCGGCTGCTCGCCAACGGCTATTCCTGCCGATACGAGCCCGCTTCGGTGGCCTTTCACTTTCACCGCCGAACCATGGAGAGCCTGTCCAGCCAGATCTTCCACTACATGCGGGGCCACGCCGCGGCGCTGCTGGTCCAACATGAACGCACCGGCATCGGCTCCAACCGTACCCAGGCGTACTACCGAATGCCGCGCTGGTATGGCCGTCGGTTGTGGGGTCGGCTACGCGGCATCAGAACACCACAGGACCGGTTCCTGAAGCACGAAATCTCGGGCTATATTTCTGGGCTCCTTTTTTATCATCGGAACAAGCGGAGGGACCGTGAGCTCCTCCCATAATCCCCGGACATCGATTGTCATTCCGGCCCGGAACGCCGATAAGACTCTCGCGGAAACGCTAGATAGTGTTCTCGCCCAGACCGATCCCGACTGGGAAGCGTTGATCGTCGATGATGCCTCTACGGATAACACCGCAGGCATCGTCCGGCAATACACGCGGCGGGATGGTCGGTTTCTGGGCCTGCTGGGGCAAGGCGCCGGTGCTTCGGCCGCGCGTAACATCGGCATCGCCCGGGCAAGCGGCCGACGTGTGCTGTTTCTGGATAGTGACGATTGGATCGACAGTCGCTTTCTTGAAGTGATGAACGGAGCGCTGGACGCCGCGCCGAACGCCGTTGCAGCCTATTGCGGCTATCTACGCGTCATGCCGGATGGTGCACAGTCGCCAATACGGAGCGATCCCCGAATCGCGCAGACGCCGTTCGAGATGTTCGCGCGCTCTTGCGCCGCAGCGATCCACGCCGTCCTTATCGAACGTGACATGATCAACCGCATCGGCGGCTTCGACACGTCCTTGCGGACTTGCGAGGATTGGGATCTCTGGCAGCGCGCGGCTCGCAGTGGGCGGGCGGTGGGCACACGTCGACGCCCCGCTCAGTTATTACCGCACGAGCGAGCATTCGCTGACACAGGACGTCGACCAGATGCTGGCCGATGCCGCGGTCGTGATCAGGCGTGGCTTCTCAGCGGATGAACGGATGTCTGCCGCAAGTCCTGTGCATCCGCATGGTGCATCCACCGCGGACGGCAAGACAGCCGACCTCGCCTACGCCTATTTCGCGCTGTGGTGTGACGCTTTCGACTGCGGGCGTGGGGGAACCGGTTGCGCCGCGATCGAGAGACTCGGCAATCTTCCGCCCTCGCCGGATCTTGCGACCTCGATAGTCGAAGTGCTGCTGGATGGCGTGATGGTAGGCATGCGCGCCATCCCAGCGCAGCTCGCTGCCCGCTGGCCGGAATTCGGCCCTTCGCTGACGGCATTGGTTGCCGATCTCGGCAGGCTCTGGAACGACCCGGTTGCCGCGCGCCGAATCCAGTACCGATTCGAGCGCCTACTACTGGATTACGACGACCTTGCCGCACCCCGTCATCTCTCGCTGACCCTCGGCCTTCGGGTGAATCTGCGCGATCCAGAACCGATTACGCCCCCACAAGGTATTGACCGCCTCTATGTCTACCTCTGTGACGGCAGCGAGGTGCGTGCGCTGATCGACTTGGGGGCGCTTGGGACGGTCACAACTCGGCATTGGCTCGAGCTTGCGGCCCCGCACTTTGGCGTCATCCGGCGTTCAGGCTGGCGTCGCATCAGTGGCAGCGGTCGCCCAGGGCGCGCTGTTCAACGCTTCGGGTCCCTCCCGGCCCGCGCTTAGTCATCGCGACCAACTCCATCGCCTGCAGGTGGAGGCCGCTCAGTCTGTCAAGCAACTGCATTTCGCTCCGGACAAACCTCCGGTTATCAAGCCGAGGGAGGCGAAGAATGGTCGACGCGACAATCGGCGTGACTATTGGGAAGCTCTGTTCCAGGAACCCGATCCCTGGAACTATGGATCGCCCTACGAGCAGGAAAAATATGCGCGCCAGCTGTTGCTGATTCCGGACGGTCCGATCGCCAGCGCTCTGGAATTGGCCTGCGCGGAAGGTCGCTTCACCGAGAAGCTCGGTCCCCGAGTGGGCCGGCTGATCGCAGCGGACATCTCGTCGACGGCGCTGCAACGCGCGCGCGACCGCTGCCGCGTGCAGAATAACATCGAGTTCCGCCAGCTCGACCTCGCGGTCGATCCTCTTCCAGGGGAGCTGGACCTCATTGTCTGTTCGGAGGTGCTCTACTATCTCGTCGACGAAGACGATCTGAAGCGGGTCGCGCAGCGACTCGCTGCCGCCTTGAGGCCAGGTGGTCACCTCCTGATCGCGCACGCCTTCGTGCTCAAGGACGATCTCTCCCGGACCGGCTTCGACTGGGAGCATCCCTGGGGCGCCAAGACAATCGCGCGAGTGCTCAGCGCGGTGCCTGGGCTTGCCCTCGATCGCTCACTTTGCACGGAGCTCTACCGGATCGACCGGTTCGTGCGCGTCGCGGAGCGTCAGCCGAGCCGCGAACCGACGATCGAGACCCTGCCGATCACCGCCGAGATCGAGATCGACGTGGCCCGCCAGATCCTGTGGGGCGGAGCCGTTGCGCGGCGCGCCGACTTGGCCGTGACCGAGCAGCGCCCGCAGGTTCCGGTGCTTTTGTACCATCGGATTGCCGACGATGGGCCCTTGGGGCTCGCGCGCTACCGCCTGCCTACCAAATCGTTCCGGGCGCAGATGACATGGCTCCGCCGCAACGGCTATCACACGATCGTATCCGAGCAACTCGCGTGGTTTTTGGCAAACAACCATCCGTTCGCCGGCCGGCCTGTAATGATCTCCTTCGACGATGGCTTCCAGGACTTCGCCGACCAAGCGTGGCCGATCCTGCGCCTGCACGATTTCCGGGCCGAGGTGTTCGTCGTGACCGATGCTGTCGGCCAGACAGCGCAGTGGGATGCGCACCTGGGCGAACCGGCGCCTTTGATGGACGCGCAGACAATCGTCAGGCTTGCCGCGGAAGGGGTTTCGTTCGGGAGCCACCTGGCCAGTCATCGCGGCGCCGACGGCCTGTCCACCCGAGAGTTGGCCCATGAATTGCTCCGATCCCGGGCAACGCTGCGGCAGTGGCTGGACCGCCCGACAAGTTCCTTCGCAGCGCCGTTCGGCCTGACGGACGAGCGACTGCGCCTTTTGGCGGCGGAGTGCGGCTACCGTGCCGGATTCAGCACGGAACGAGGTGTCGCTCGTCTGACAAGTGATCCGCTGAACCTGCCGCGCATCGAAATCCAAGGCGACTCGACGCTCGAAGACTTCATCGCTTGCCTGGAGGCGTGCCGATGACAGAGCAGCAGCTCGTGAGCGTCGTCATCCCCGCCTACAACGCGTCCGCGACCATCGACGAGACGTTGCGCAGCGTGCGATCGCAGACGCATCGTGCGCTCGAGATCATCGTCGTCGATGATGGATCGACCGACGATACCGGCGCCATTGCGAAGCGACACGCCGCGATCGACGACCGGATCCGGATTGTCACTCAGGAGAATGCAGGCCTGGCCGCGGCCCGCAACGCCGGTTGGCGCCGTGCGGGATCGGACTTGATCGCATTTCTGGATGCCGACGACCTATGGGCGCCGACCAAGATCGAGCGACAGCTCGAGGCCTTGGAATCAGGCGGGCAGCACGTCGGACTGGTCTATTGCTGGTATGTGCGGATCGACCGCCAGAGCACCATCACGGGCGTTTGGGAGGGAGCCCGGGTTGGAGGCCACGTATTGGAACTGATCCTGGCCGGCAACTTCGTCGGAAACGGCAGTTCGGCGCTGGTTCGAAGACAAGCACTCATCGATGCGAACGGGTTCGATAGCGGGCTGCGAGCCGCCGGCGCCGAGGGATGCGAGGATTGGCTTGTGCTTTGCCGGGTCGCCGAAAAATATCGTTACGCGGTCGTGCCCGAGTATCTGATCGGATATCGCCATCTTCCTCAAAACATGTCCAGCAATCGACCGCGCATGCTGCGGTCTTGGATGCTTGCTCACGATCAGATGCTTGCCCGTCAGCCGGGCCATAGCGACGCGCTGAAAACGGGGGTTCGCAACTATGGTGGCTGGCTCGTTCAGGACGCGCTGTCCGTCGGCGGACTCAGGCATTTGCCGCCGCTCCTCCTGTTGCTGCTCCGCCGCTACCCGTCCGTCGCGCTAAAAGTGTTGCTGAAGGACATTCCTTTTGCACTGATCGCCAAGGTTCGCGCCCGGCTGGGCATGTCGGACCGTGAGACGGCGAAATCCATGAACGAGTGGCGCGGTCGGCGCTTCCCGATCGGGGACCCAGACTCGTGCCGCTAAGCGACCACGAAGGCTCTGAACAGCGTGCGGTCGCTCCGCGGGCAAGCTCGGCGCGCCGCGTTCGATCACCTTTCCTGTCTGCTCAAGATCGCGCCGAAGCCGCGTTGGGCGACGCCTGCGCTGATCGTACTCGGACTCGGTTCGTCTTTCGCGGAGACGCTGGGCATTACGCTCATCATTCTCTTTTTCTATTCAGCGATGGGCCAGCTGGATTCAGCAGCGTCCACGGGTGGCGTCCTGGGTCAGGCGCTGCACTTCGCGAGTGACTGGCTCGGTTCCTCCACCCAGATGGCCGCCGTGATTCTGTTGCTGATCATCGTGCGCGGAGGCCTGGCCTTCGCCAACAACATCATCAGCGCGCATGTGAGCGAGCAAATCAGCGAAAAAGCGAGGAATCTAATTCATGAGCAGTACCTTACCGCCGCCTACAGTTTCATTCAGCGGCACGATCAGGCCCAGCTCATGCAAGTGCTCGGCACCGAATCCTGGCTGATCGCTGGCGCCTATGGAAGCCTTACTCGGATCATCATCAGCGGTTGCTCCATCGTCGTCTTTGCACGTTTCTTCTTGCCCTGTCCTGGCAGATTGCGCTGGTCGCCCTGGTGGGATCGCTTGCTGATCTCCGCGGGCTCTGCGCTGCCTGTCCGAGCCGGCGCGACAACTCGGCAAGCGGGTCAAGCGCGTTCACCAACAGCTAGGCGAACACATGCTGATGACGTTGGAGGGGTTGCGGACGATTCGCGCCTACGGACTCGAGGAAGCGCATCAGCGCCGTTTCATTCGTTCCTCCGCCGAGGCACGACAGGCATCGATGGCGCTCACACGACTGTCGTCGTTGCTCAGTCCGCTGACCGAGGTTGGCTATCTCGCCATCTTGTGCTTGATCATCGCTGGTTCGAGCCTTTGGAACGCGAACTTCGCGACTACCCTCGCGGCCGTCGCATTGCTCTACCGGTTGCAGCCACACCTGCCGGGAGATAGAAGGCAACCTTCTCTATATGGCGCAAATCGAACCACAATTGCGCTCGATCCGCATGATGCTGCAAAAAGACGACAAGGAGTATCCCGCGCCCGGGCATCTGCCTATGCGGTCGCCGCGCGGAAGCATTCGCTTCGATCGTGTGACCTTCCAGTATCAGACTGGATCCAAGCCGGCCTTGAAGGATGTCTCGTTCGAGATTCCAGCAGGCCTGACCACGGCGCTCGTAGGCCCCAGCGGCGCCGGCAAGACGACGATTATCAACTTGCTGCTGCGCCTCTACCAGCCGTCTTCGGGCACGATCTGGATCGATGACCTGCCAATGGAAGAGGTGCGCCGAACCGATTGGCTCAAGTCTGCTAGCGGTTGCCGGGCAGGATGTAGATCTGATCGAAGGAACCGTTATCGACAACATCCGAATGGCCGACCTCGACGCGACAGAGTCCGATGTCGTCGCGGCATCGCGGATCGCGGGCGTTTCCGAATTCATCGAGTCGCTCCCCGAAGGTTATGAAACATGGATTGGCCAGCAGGGCCTGCGCTTCTCCGTGCGGTCAGCGGCAACGGATAGAATTGGCGCGTGCCGTTCTGCGCAATCCTGAACTTCCTGATGCTCGACGAGGCGATGAGCGCGCTTGATCGCGGACTGGAGCAACGGATCAGAGGAGCGATCGATGATCGCTTCGCCGGGCGGACGATCCTGATCATCACCCATCGGGTTGAAACGCGTGCTCAACGCAGACCATGTCATCCACATCGAGGATGGCATGGTGGCTGGACTGGGGTGGCGCAGGCATGGAAGCGAGAAGATGACCATCGCGCATGATGACTCCCTCCAATTGCAACGCGGTGACGATGTTATTGGTGAGGTCGAGGGATCGGGAGAACGCGATAACTGCGAGGTCGCATGGTAGGCATCTCCGTAATCATTTGCACGCACAACCCCCGCCCGGACTATCTGCGTCGCGTGCTGGATGCGCTCGATGCGCAAACACTCCCTAAGAACGAGTGGGAACTGCTTCTCATCGACAATGCGAGCGAGACGCCGTTGGCGGATACATGGGGGCTGTCCTGGCACCCCCGAGCCAGACATATCCGTGAAGACGAGCTCGGATTGACGCCGGCGCGCCTGCGCGGCATCAGGGAATCATGTGGCGATCTCTTGGTTTACGTTGACGATGACAACGTACTTGCTCCGGATTATCTGCAAACGGCACGCGCCCTATTGATGGAACACCCCCATCTGGGCGTCATCGGCGCCGGCATTCTGGAGCCGGAGTTCGCGGTGCAGCCACCGCCGGAATTGGTTCCCCACCTCGGATACCTCGCGTTGAGGCGTGTGTCCAGGGATCTATGGAGTACTAACACAAACGATCTTACTTGCGTGCCCTGGGGGGCCGGACTGTGTGTAAGACGGCAGGTGACTGATCGCTATCAGCAACTCGTCAAGCGGCTCAATGTGACCGAACTGCTCGATCGGCGAGGCGACCGTCTTTTCGGTGACGGTGACGTCGCCTTTTCATGGGCCTCCATTGCGGAAGGTCAGGGCTTCGGCGTGTTTCTCGCACTGCACATTACCCATATGCTTTCGGCCGACCGATTGACGCAGCGATATTTTCTTCGCCTTGCCTACGATAGCAATTACGGCTCCGGGGTCCTGCACTATTTACGAGCAGGGATTTTGCCCGGAGACAGCCATGGCCGTGTAGAAAGATGGGTGCGCCTGATCGCTGCATGGCATCAGGAGGGGTCTTTTCTCCATGCGATTCAAACGGGCCGCCTTGGCCGGGATGGATGCTGCCAACCATTACATCGAGCAGCGGCGCCTGCGGCCACTCGATCAAGGTTGACCATCTAGGCCGCGGGGTCCGGGTCCGCTCAGCGGGGGATCTCTTTCGATTCCTCGACAATTTCGTAGTTGCCATGAATTCCAAGACCGAACGAAGCACCACGTTGAGCACGCATGGACAAATCGTCCGGCAATCAAGGTCTTGGCAGTACCCGAAACTCCTGAATCAGGTGACTTAGCCCGTTGGCAAGAGTGGTCTGCGCGGACCACCCGAGAACGGCGCTTGCGCGCTGCGTGCAGCCTCGAAATCGCGAAACGTCATAATGTTCGAGAAGCAGCCTCTACAATTGTCGCCTTGCGCCCACCGAGTTCATTCGCCAAGTGAGCGAGTTCACGCAACGACGTGGACTGCCCAGATGCGAAATGGATCGGATCAAAGGACAAATGATCACTCTCCTGAAGGAGATCGATTACCTTTAGAACTACCCGACACGACATCGTCGACATGCGTGAAATCGAAAGTATTGTCAGCTTCCATCGACTCTTATTCGTCCTCCGATCGCTGCGGCACGCGCGAATGCGGGTATGACCCGATCGGAATGGTCAAGTGTCCGCCCATAGACATTGGAAAACCGGACGATAGCCGTGCGCACGCCGCGCGCGCGCGCCTCGCAAACCAATTCTTCACCCGCCAACCTTGGATCGACCGTACACGTTGATCGGACGAAGCAGCGAATCCTCACGTACTGGGCTGTCCGTCTGTTTCGCCATAGACTTCTCTACTGCTTGCAAAGATCAGCCACGGCGACTTGCGCTCGTCGCTCGACGGCGGCAAGCAGATTGGCAACCGCATCAACATTCGCCAGCCTGCACCTGCCAGGATCCGCCTCTCCCCAACTCACCCTCGAAACGGCTGCCAAGTGGACAATGCCGTCACAGCCGTCAACGGCATCGGCAATTCGATCCGCATCACAGATGTCTCCGAATTCCATTCCATTCGCCCGGATATCGAGGCCTATAGGTGCGGTACCCATGTGCGTCCGAGGACATTTCGCAATGACGACCCGATGAGGCCAGCCGATCCCGTAATCAAGATTCGTCCACTCATTGCTTTTGCGCCTGACAAGATTCGCCTGTTGCGCCTTTGGGAGCATGAGCGAGGCGATACAGCGCCTGAAATTTCGCAGCAAAAGTCGGGAAACTCTTGCAGGGGCTGCTGCAGACACCAGCGAGGTGCGCCGATGACTGGGACCGCACTGGGCCATCGAAGTGCATGCTTTTGTTGCTTTTTTGGCGGAGTGGACGGGACTCGAACCCGCGACCCCCGGCGTGACAGGCCGGTATTCTAACCAACTGAACTACCACTCCAGCATTTCGACTACGCGGAAATTCGACTGCAGCGCCCGACTGCAGCGTCGCTTCGTTGGTGGGTGCTGAGAGGCTCGAACTCCCGACATTCGCCTTGTAAGGGCGACGCTCTACCAACTGAGCTAAGCACCCGCGTCGCAACCGGCGCCTTGTCTTTCACTTTCGCGCGTGGCGCGCGGAACAACGATCAGATACCGACGGCTGCAAAACCGTCTAGTTTACCGAATCCTTGAGCTCTTTGCCAGCGCGGAATTTCGGAACCTTCGCGGCCTTGATCTTGATCGTCGCGCCGGTGCGCGGATTGCGTCCCTGGCGCGCGGTCCTCTTGCCCACATAGAAAGAGCCGAATCCGACGAGCGTAACGACGTCGCCTTTTTTCAGGGACCCCTTGATGGAATTCACGGTCGCGTCCAGCGCGCGTCCCGCTGCGGCCTTGGAGATGTCCGCGTGCTTGGCGATCGCGTCGATCAACTCCGACTTGTTCACGAGTATCCCCTTTCGAAGCTTGGTGGATTTCTTGGGCGGGCGCAGCCGGCGTGGACCGCCGGACGATCTTTATAGCAATCGCGAAATCAAGGTGTCAAGCGCCGTGAGACTTTCTTTTTGTCATTCCGAGCGGAGCGAGGAATCTGCTGTTGCATGAAATCAGCACGTTGTGCAAAGCAGACTCCTCTCGACATGCTCCCCGGAATGACAACCGGGGACTTCGATGCCTGTCAGTGCTTGATGACGGCCGCGGGCTCTTCTACCGGCGCTGTCGGCACGGCCGGTGTCTCCGCCGTCGGTGCATCGACGATCGGCGTGGGCTGGCGTTCGAGTGCAAACGCGAGCACTTCCTCGATCCAGCGCACCGGGTGGATTTCGAGCCGGTTCTTGATCTCGTCGGGAATTTCGACCAGGTCCTTCACATTTTCTTCGGGTATCAGCACTTGGCGGATGCCGCCGCGCCCAGCCGCAAGCAACTTCTCCTTCAGCCCGCCGATCGGCAGCACTTCTCCACGGAGCGTGATCTCACCAGTCATCGCGACGTCGGCGCGCACCGGGATATTGGTCAGGATCGAGACTATCGCCGTGGAGATCGCCGTGCCCGCACTCGGTCCATCCTTCGGTGTTGCGCCTTCGGGCAGGTGAATGTGCAGATCGGTCTTCTGATAGAAGTCCGATGCGATACCCAGCTGCTTCGAGCGGTGCCGCACGACGGAAAGCGCAGCCGCGATCGATTCGTTCATCACGTCGCCGAGCTTGCCCGTCGTTGTCGTCTTGCCCTTGCCTGGCAGCGCAACGGCCTCGATCGTCAACAGGTCGCCACCGACCTCGGTCCACGCCAATCCCGTGACCTGCCCCACCTGGTTCTTTTTCTCGGCAATACCGTAGGTGTACCTGCGCACACCAAGGTATTTGTCGAGATTCTTGGCATTGACCTCGACCGGCTTCTTCGCCGCGCGGGGCTTGCCCTCGCTCGCCTTCAGCAACAGTCCCTTGACCACCTTGCGGCAGATCTTCGAGATGTCGCGCTCGAGCGCGCGCACGCCCGCCTCGCGCGTGTAGTAGCGCATGATGTCGCGCAGCCCCGAGTCCGCAATGTGCAGCTCGTTTTCCTTCAGCCCGTTGTTCTTCATCTGCTTCGGGACCAGGTACTGCTTGGCGATCGCGATCTTCTCGTCTTCGGTGTAACCAGACAGCCGGATCACTTCCATCCGGTCGAGCAGCGGCGCCGGAATGTTCAAAGTGTTCGCGGTAGCGACAAACATCACGTCGGACAGGTCGTATTCGACCTCGACGTAGTGATCGACGAAAGTGTTGTTCTGCTCCGGATCGAGCACTTCGAGCAGCGCCGACGACGGGTCGCCGCGGAAATCCATGCCCATCTTGTCGACCTCGTCGAGCAGGAACAGCGGGTTCCTGACGCCGACCTTGGTCATGTTCTGCAGAATCTTGCCGGGCATCGACCCGATGTAGGTTCGACGATGGCCGCGTATCTCCGCTTCGTCGCGCACGCCACCCAGGCTCATGCGCACGAACTTGCGGTTGGTGGCGCGAGCGATCGACTGGCCGAGCGAAGTCTTGCCGACGCCAGGCGCCCCGACCAGGCACAGGATCGGCGCCTTCAGCTTGTCGACGCGCTGCTGCACCGCGAGGTACTCGACGATGCGTTCCTTGACCTTCTCGAGGCCGTAGTGGTCGGCGTCGAGCACCTTCACCGCATTGGCGAGGTCCTTGTTGATCTTGCTCTTCTTCCTCCATGGCAAGCCGAGCAGCGTGTCGATGTAGTTGCGCACGACCGTCGCTTCCGCGGACATCGGCGACATCATCTTGAGCTTCTTGAGCTCGGTCATCGCCTTGCCTTCGGCCTCCTTCGACATCTTGGCGGCCTTGACCTTCTTTTCCATGTCGTCGAGGTCGGCATTCTCGTCGCCTTCGCCGAGTTCCTTCTGGATCGCCTTGACCTGTTCGTTCAGGTAGTACTCGCGCTGGCTCTTTTCCATCTGCCGCTTGACGCGGCCGCGGATGCGCTTTTCGACCTGCAGGATGTCGACTTCGCCCTCGAGCAGTCCGAGCAGGTGCTCGAGCCGCTTGCCGACCTGTTGCATTTCGAGGATTTCCTGCTTCTGCTCGAGCTTCAGCGGCAGGTGCGCGGCGATGGCATCGGCCAGGCGGCCGCCGTCATCGATGCCGGACATGGACGTCAGGATCTCCGGCGGGATCTTCTTGTTGAGCTTCACGTACTGGTCGAACTGGCCCAGCAACGCGCGGCGCATGGCTTCGATCTCGTGCGTGCCGCCTTCGGTGCCGCCGATCGTGGTGGCTTCCGCCGACATGTATTCGCCACCGTCCTCCACGCGCACGATCTGCGCGCGCTGCGTGCCCTCGACCAGCACCTTCACCGTGCCATCCGGGAGCTTCAGCATTTGCAGGATGGTCGCGACGCTGCCGATGTCGTAAAGGTCCTCGGGACCCGGCTCGTCCTTGGCTGCGGACTTCTGGGCGACGAGCAGGATGTGCTTGCCCGCCTCCATGGCGACGTCCAGCGCCTTGATCGACTTCGGACGCCCCACGAACAGCGGGATGACCATGTGGGGAAACACGACGACGTCGCGCAAGGGAAGCAGCGGGAACGTTGTCAATTCAGCGGGTTGCTTGGTGAGCTCGGTGGCCATAACGGCAGCGTATCCTGAAGGGTGGATTGATCAGAGCTTAGATGGGGTTGGCAGACACAGGTTCAAGGCACTACGGGCTGGCCGCACCGCAGAGGTGCGGCCCACGCCGGCATTCGCGGCCCTGCGCCAGGCGGCGTGTTTGGAGCGCGATCTAGGAATGTGCCGCCGCCACCTTCGGCGATTCGGCGAACATCAGCAGAGGCTTCCCGTCGTTGGCGATGGTCGCCTCGTCGACGACGACGCGGGAAAGATTCGTCTGCGACGGCAAATCGTACATGACGTCGAGCAGGACCTGCTCGAGGATCGAGCGCAGTCCCCGCGCGCCGGTCTTGCGCGCAAGCGCACGACTGGCGATGGCCCGCAGTGCGAGTTCGCGCACTTCGAGCTCGACACCTTCCATGCGGAACATCTTCTGGTATTGCTTGATCAGCGCGTTCTTCGGCTCGACCAGGATCTGGATCAGCGCCGCTTCATCGAGTTCCTCGAGCGTCGCCGCAACCGGCAGGCGCCCGACGAATTCCGGGATCAATCCGAACTTGATCAGGTCCTCGGGCTCGGTGTCGCGCAGGATAACGCTGATGTTCTTGCGATCGTCCGGGCTCGCGACGTCGGCGCCAAAGCCGATGCCGGTGGTGGCCGTGCGCTGGCGGATGATCTTTTCCAGGCCGTCGAAGGCTCCGCCACAGACGAACAGGATGTTGGTCGTGTCGACCTGCACGAATTCCTGATTCGGATGCTTGCGTCCACCCTGCGGCGGCACCGAGGCGATAGTGCCCTCGATCAGTTTGAGCAGCGCCTGCTGCACGCCTTCGCCCGAGACGTCGCGCGTAATCGACGGGTTGTCGCTCTTGCGCGAGATCTTGTCGATCTCGTCGATGTAGACGATGCCGCGCTGCGCCTTCTCGATGTCGTAGTCGCACTTCTGCAGCAGTTTCTGGATGATGTTCTCGACGTCTTCGCCGACGTACCCGGCTTCGGTGAGCGTCGTCGCGTCGGCGATGACGAAGGGCACGTCGAGCAGCCGCGCCAGCGTCTGCGCCAGCAGCGTCTTGCCGGAACCGGTCGGGCCGATCAGCAGGATATTGCTCTTGGCGAGCTCGACGTCGTCTTCCTTGACGCTGGTGTCGAGCCGCTTGTAGTGGTTGTAGACCGCGACCGAGAGGATTTTCTTGGCCAGATCCTGGCCGATCACATACTGGTCGAGGATCTGCCGGATCTCGTGCGGCGTCGGGAGCTTGTTCTTGTCGGCGCGACTCGCGTCGGCCGTGGCACCTTCCTCGCGGATGATGTCGTTGCACAGCTCGATGCACTCGTCGCAGATGAACACCGACGGACCGGCGATGAGCTTCCTGACCTCGTGCTGGCTCTTGCCGCAGAAGGAACAGTAGAGAAGCTTGTCGCCGGAGGCCTTATCCGCCATGGTTCCCTATTTTCCCCGCGTTTCCTGTCGTTTGCCTGCGTGTCCCGTAGTGTCGCTGCCGGGCGGTTGTCCAGCACAGCCGGCCAAACCCTTGATCACACTCTACAGGCCTTGAGCCCGGCTCTGCAAGACTTTATCGACGATTCCATAGGAAACGGCCTGATCGGCGGTCAAAAATCGGTCCCGATCGTGATCTTGTTCCACTTGCTCGGTCGTGCGGCCGGTCAGCTGCACCATCAGCGCGATGAAGCGGCGCTTGAGGTCGATGGCAAACTGCGCGTGCCGCTCGATGTCGGAAACCTGCCCCTGGAACCCCCCGGACGGCTGGTGGATCATGACCGTCGAATTCGGCAGCGCGAAGCGCTTGCCCTTGGTGCCTGCCGCCAGCAGAAACGCGCCCATGCTCGCTGCCATGCCGACGCACAGCGTCGAGACGTCGGGCTTGATGAACTGCATCGTGTCGAAAATCGCCATCCCGGCCGAAACCGACCCGCCCGGCGAGTTGATGTAGAAGTTGATGTCCTTGTCCGGATTCTCGGACTCCAGATAGAGCATCTGCGCGACCACGAGGTTCGCGGTTCCGTCATCGACCGGGCCGACCAGGAATATGACCCGTTCCTTGAGCAGTCGGGAATAGATATCGTAGGCGCGTTCGCCACGCCCGCTCTGCTCGATCACCATCGGGATCAAGCCGAGACCTGTCGGTTCCTGCATCTTGCCGTTGCTCATGTGAGACCGTCTCCAGTGCGCGCGCGCATTGTCCTGCTATATGGGGTCAACCTGCGGCCGGTTCCATCAGCGCCGAAAAACTCGTCGGACGATCCTCGACCTTGGCTCGCTGCAGCGCCCACTCGACGACGTTGCGTTCGACCGCCGCCAGTTCGAAGTCGTTCAATCGCTCCGGCTGCTCGTAGTGCCAGCGGATCACCGCGTCGGGCTGTTCGTAGCTCTGGGCGGCGTCGACCACCATCGCCCGCACCTGCTCCGGGCGCGCCTGCAACTGGTGCGTGCGTACCAGTTCGTTCAGGATCAGACCGAGCGTGACGCGCTCCTCCGCCTGCGGCCGCAATCCCTCGGCGGTCAAGCTGGGGATCTCCTCATGGAGGCCACGGTTTTTCAATTCGGTTGCCGCGCGCGCGGCGAGGACTTGCGCCTCGCCGTCCACCAGCGATCTTGGAACCGCAACCTGCACGCCGGCACGCAGCCCTTGCATCACCTGCTCCCGCACTACCGACGCGATCTTGCGGTTGAGCTCCGCGCTGAGGTTGGCCGTCACCTCGGCCCGCAGTTCGTCGAGGCTGCCGCTGGCGATGCCGAACGCCTTGGCGAACTCGGCATCGATCGGCGGCAGGATCGGCTCGCTGACCGTGCGCACGCTAAGCTCGAACTGTGCTGTCTTTCCCGCGACGTCTTTGCCGTGATAGTCCATGGGAAAGGTCAGGGCAAAGGTCTTGTGCTCTCCCGCCGCCATGCCGGGCAACGCCGCGTCGAATTCGGGAAGCATGCCGCTTGCCCCGAGCACGATCGCATAGTCCTTCGCTTGCCCACCGGGAAATTCGACTCCGTCGATTCGGCCGGTGAAATCGACCACCGCCCGATCTCCGGGCTGCGCGGCACGCGCGACGACTTCATAGCGAACGCGCTGCCTGCGCAGGATGTCGAGCGTGTGATCGACGTCGGAGGGCTGGACCGAAGCAACCGGGCGCTCGATCCTCATCGCGGAAATGTCACCGAGCACGACTTCGGGATAGACCTCGAATACAGCCGAGTATTCGAACTGATCCTTGCTCGCGGCTTCCCTGGGCTCGATCCGCGGGCTTCCGGCCACGCGCAGGTTCTGTTCGCGGATCGCGTCATTGAAACTGGTCTGCACGGTGTCGGTGATGACGTCCGACCGTACCTGCGGGCCATACTGCTGCGCGATCATCTTCAGTGGAACCTTGCCCGGACGGAAGCCTGCCACCTTCGCCGTCTTGGCCAGTCGCGCCAGCCGCTTCTGTACCTCGCCTTCGATCTGCTCGATCGGCACCGCGACATTAAGCCGACGCTCGAGTTGCCCGAGTGTCTCCAGTGTCATTTGCATACCCGCTGATTCCTTGCTAGATTGCCTGTCAAGTTTTCTCGTGGTGCGAAAGGAGAGACTCGAACTCTCACGCCTTTCGGCTCCGGCTCCTAAGGCCGGTGCGTCTACCAATTCCGCCACTTTCGCAGTCGTGTCGCGAAACACACCATTATAGCGGAAATGCGACTTCCGCGCCACGGCGAGGCGGCGCGCCCTCGCTCTGTCAGGCGCAACATCGGTGCCCGTCGATCACTACGAAAATTTTCCCGTTGCATCGTGGCTGGCCCCGCCGAAGCTGCGCGGTGCGATCGTCGCGATCTACGCGTTCGCGCGCAGCGCCGACGACATCGCCGATGAAGGCGATGCGCCACCGGAGGCCCGGCTCGCCGCGCTCGATCACTACGGCGCCATGCTCGACGCCATCGAGCGCGGCGAGGAACCTACCGCCGCGCCGTTCGCCGCGCTGTCGCGAGCAGTCAGGGCCCATTCGCTGCCGATCGCTCCACTGCGCGCACTGCTGTCGGCATTCGGGCAGGACGTGGTCAAGACCCGTTACACCGACTTTCCCGACCTCATTGACTATTGCGCGCGGTCGGCAAACCCGGTCGGGCGCCTGCTGCTGCATCTCTACGGCATCGACGACGACACGGCACGGACGCAGTCCGATTCGATCTGCACCGGTTTGCAGCTCGCCAATTTCTGGCAGGACATCGCGATCGACTGGAACAAGCGGCGCGTCTACCTCCCGCAGGACGACCTGCGGCGCTTCGGCGTCGCCGAAGCCCAAATCGGCGAAGGACGCTGCGACGAGCGCTGGGCGAAGCTCGTCGGCTTCGAAGTCGAGCGCACCCGCGGTCTGCTCGAATCCGGACGCGCGCTGACGCGCATGATGCCGCTGCGCCTGAAGCTCGAATTGAACATGGTCGTCGCCGGTGGCCTGCGCATCCTGCACCGCATCGACGCGGTTCGCGGCGACGTGTTCCGCCATCGGCCAGTGCTAAGGTCCCGCGATTGGGCCGCGATGTCGATTGCGGCGCTGCGACGCTAGGCCGACTGACATGGACCCACACGCCTATTGCGCAGCCAAGCTCGCGCAAAGCGGATCGAGCTTCGCCTACAGCTTTCGCTTCCTGCCGGAGCCGCGGCGCAAGGCGATCACCGCCTTGTACGCGTACTGCCGCGAAGTCGATGATGTCGTGGACGAGGTTACGGATCCGGCCGTCGCCCGCATGAAGTTGGCCTGGTGGCGCCGCGAAATCGCAGCCGTGTTCGCCGGCAAACCGCAGCACCCCGTCGCGCTGGCGCTCGCGGAAATCGTCGTGGAATATTCGCTACCGCAGGAGCATTTCGACGCCATCCTCGACGGCATGGCGATGGACCTGGACCAGAATCGCTACCAGGACTTCGCGACGCTCGAGCGCTATTGCCACCGCGTGGCCGGCGTGGTTGGATTGCTGTCGGCAAGGATTTTTGGCTACGAAGACGACAGCACCCGCGTCTATGCCCGCGAACTCGGCATTGCGTTCCAGCTCACCAACATCATTCGCGACGTCGGCGAGGACGCCCAGCGCGGTCGCATTTACCTGCCGCAGGATGAATTGCGGCGATTTTCCGTCAGCAATGCGGATATTCTCGGCCGCAAGCTGACGCCGTCGTTCCAGTCGCTGATGGCATTCCAGGTCGAGCGCGCGCGCTCGTTCTACGCCGCGGCGTTCGCCGCGCTGCCTGCCGTCGACCGACGCGCGCAGCGCCCCGGATTGATGATGGCCGCGGTCTATCGCGCGCTGCTGGCCGAAATCGAACGCGACGGCTATCGCGTGCTCGACCGGCGCATCTCGCTGGCGCCGCTTTACAAGGCGTGGCTCGCGTGGAAAACGTCGTGGCGGTACTGACTTGAAATCGCGTATCGCAGTCATTGGCGGGGGATACGCAGGCTTTGCGGCAGCGGTCACGCTTGCCACGGCCGGGCATGAGGTGACCGTGTTCGAAGCGGCGCGCACGCTGGGTGGCCGGTCACGCCGCGTCGACGCCTACGGCACTCCGGTCGACAACGGCGCGCATATCCTGCTCGGCGCCTACAGCCAGACGCTAAGGCTGCTGCGCAAGGTCCACGGCAAGGGCGCCGAGCGCGAATTGCTCGACCGCCGCCGCCTCGTCCTCGAACAACCCGGCGTGTTCCGTCTGCGCACGCCCGGATTGCCGGCGCCCTTGCACCTTGCTGCGGCGCTGTTGACCATGCGCGGTGTGTCGTGGCGCGATCGCCTGCGCACCGTTGGCTTCGCGCGCGAACTCGCCCGCGACCGATTTTGCTGCGCACCGCAACTGACTGTCGCCGCGCTGCTCGCCGAACAGCCGCAAGCGGCCATCGACTGGCTCTGGGAACCGTTGTGCATTGCCGCGCTCAACACACCGATCGCGACGGCGTCCGCGCAAATATTTCTCAACGTCATACGCCTGACATTCGCAACGAATGCGCGCGATTCCGACCTGCTGCTGCCGCGTGTCGACCTGTCGACGCTGTTTCCGGACGCCGCGGCGGCGTATGTTACCGATCGCGGTGGGCGGATTCGTTCCGGCACCACGGTCGGCGGCGTATTCGACACGAAGGACGAGGTTGTCGTCAACGCGGGCTATACGGACGAACGATTTGCGGCCGCCGTTGTGGCGGTCGGGCCGCACCAACTCGAACGGTTGCTGACGGCCAATGCGGAAGCCAGCGCGGTAGCGCAGGCATTGGCGCAGGTGGCGGCATTCACCTTCGAGCCCATCACCACCGCTTATCTCAAGTATCCGGCAACGCTGGGGCTCGCTTCACCGATGCTCAAGCTCGATGGGGCGCCTGGACAGTGGTTGTTCAGCCGCGAACTGCTGGATGGCCCTGCGGGGCTGGCGTCGGTCGTCATCAGCACCGAAGCGACAGGCGCGAAGATCGCACACGAGACTCTCGCCACGGAGATCGATGCACAGTTGCGCCGCCTGCTGCCAAAGCTGCCCGCCCCGGACTGGACGCAGGTGATCGCCGAACGTCGCGCGACCTACGCCTGCACGCCGGCATTGCGGCGTCCATCGCCCGGCGGCCTCACCCCGCGTCTCTTCCTGGCCGGAGACTACACCGAGGCCGCGCTCCCGGCGACGCTGGAAGCCGCCATGCGCAGCGGCGTCGCCGCGGCGCACTCGCTGCTCGCGGCGAACGCCTGAACTTCGTCACGCACCAGGCCGGGTGTCGCCCGGGCCGAGCGCGCGCTGCATCAACACGACGTCGAGCCAGCGTCCGAATTTCCAACCGACGCTGCTTAGCAATCCAGTGCGCCGCAGCTTGACCGCCCACCTGGTTCACCTGCCGCGCCCGCTGCCGGTCCGGTCACGCAACAGCCGTTGCTTCTCGCGGTTCCAGTCACGCAGCTTTTCGGTCTCGCGCTTGTCGTATTGCTTCTTGCCCTTGGCCAGGCCGATCTCGAGCTTGATACGCCCTTGCTTGAAGTGGAGATCGAGGGGCATCAGCGTATAGCCGGCGCGTTCGACCTTGCCGATCAGGCGGCTGATTTCCGCGCGATGCAGCAGCAGCTTGCGCGTGCGCGTCGGATCGGGACGGATGTGCGTGGACGCCGTCGGCAGCGGCATCACATGCGCCCCGATCAACACAATCTCGTTGTTCTTGACCATGACGTACGCTTCCTTCAGCTGGGCGCGTCCGGCGCGGATGGCCTTGACTTCCCAACCTTCCAGCGCGAGCCCCGCCTCGAATTTCTCCTCGACGAAATAGTCGTGATAGGCTTTTCTGTTCGCGACAATGCTCATTGGCAACCCACGCTCGTCCCTATACTCATCGTCTTCCCATTGTAGCAATGGCCAGCGTCCGCAAATCCGTGCTCGTCCCGTTCAGCGCGCAGCAGCTCTTCGTGCTGGTACAGGACGTCGACGCTTACCCGGCATTCCTGCCCTGGTGCGGTGGCGTGAGCGTGATCGAGCGAGGCGCGCAAAGTGCCATCGTGCGCATCGACATCGACTTCCACGGCGTGCGCGCGCACTTCACGACGGCCAACGAATATCATGAACCCGACCGCATCGTGCTCGCGCTGCACGACGGACCGTTTCGCCGGCTCGACGGGACGTGGTCCTTCCGCACGCTGGCCGAGGACGCCAGCAAGGTCGAACTGGCGCTCAACTACGAATTCGCGACGCGTCCGCTGGAGACCGTGATCGGTCCGGTGTTCAATCACATCGCCGACAGTTTCATCGACGCATTCGTGAAGCGGGCGGAAGTGGTGTACACAGGATGACATCGATAGCAGTCACCGTGGTCTACGCACTTCCCGCGCGCGCGACCGAGATCGAAGTCAGCCTGCCCGCTGGCGCGACGGTGGGCGACGCGCTCGCGGGCTCGGGCATCGCCTCGCGGCATCCGGACGCGGATCTCGCCCACTGCCCGGTAGGCATTTTTGGCAAGCACGTCGATCGCCAGACGCTCGTTGCCGATGGCGATCGAATCGAACTCTATCGACCGCTGATCGCCGACCCCAAGTCGTCCCGCCGCCAGCGCGCTAACAAAGCATGAAAAGCGTCGCGAGGAGGGCGAGATGCGCGGCGCGAGGTTGCGAGCAACCGGAGCGTACATAGACGTACGTGAGGATTGCGAGCGGCCAAGCAACAAAGCAGATCGCCCCCGCAGCAGCTTTTAGGGCTTGGCGCCACGTTTGAGCAATGCCTTTTCGATGGTATCGAAGCCGCCGCGCGAAGCCCACGCCAGCGCGGTCGCTCCCGTCTGATTGCGAACGTTGACGTCGGCCCCTTTGGCCAGCAGCAGCTCAACCATCTCGGCATGGCCGCCGCGCACCGCCATCATCAGCGCGGTCGTTCCGTTAGGCGACAGCGCGTTGGGATTGGCGCCGACCTCGAGCAGATAGCGAGCGACGTCCGTCTTGCCCCCCGTCGCCGCGTAGGCCAGCGGCGTCCAGCCGGGAGGATTGATGTCGGCACCGCGCGCGTTCAGCGTCTTCACCAGCGCCAGATGACCGCCCAGTGCAGCAACCATGACCGCGGTATCCCCGACGCCGTTCTTGGCATCCACCTTCGCGCCGGCGCGCAGCAGCGCGTCGACCGTCGGCACCCATCCCGCGCGCGAAGCGACGACCAGCATCGGCTCGCCATTGGGGCTGACGGTATTCGGATCCATGCCGCGCGCGAGCATCGCGGCAACTTCGTCGGAACGGTCGACGGTGACCGCTTCCACGAAGCGATCGTAAAGCGATTGCTTCTGCGCCTGGGCCAGTGCCGCGACCGGCGTCAGACCGACAGTTGCGCAAAGAAGCACGCCTGCGAGGCGCCGGACGGCATCATTCATCATCGGGAGACACTCCAAAAAGATTGAAAAAATTCGTCGACGTCGCGCGCGCGATGTCGTCGATGCCAGTGTCGCGCAGGCGCGCAATCTCGACCGCGACATGGCGCACGTAGGCGGGTTGATTGAGTTTGCCGCGGAACGGTGTCGGTGCCAGATACGGTGAATCGGTCTCGATGAGCATGCGCTCCAGCGGCACGCGCGTCGCAATGTCCTTCAGGTCTTTCGCGTTCTTGAAGGTGACGATACCCGAAAACGAAATGTGGAAGCCAAGGTCGAGCGCCGCCTGCGCGACTTCCCAGCTCTCGGTGAAACAATGCATGACGCCACCCACTTCCGCCGCCCGTTCCTCGCGCATGATCGCCAGCGTGTCGACGGCGGCGGACCGGGTGTGAATGACCAGCGGCTTGCCGCAGTCGCGGGCGGCGCGAATATGGGTGCGAAATCGCGACCGTTGCCATTCCAGGTCGCCGGTCAGGCGATAGTAGTCGAGTCCGGTCTCGCCGATGGCGACGACCTTCGGCCGACCGGCGAGCTCGCACAGGCCGGCAACCGTCGGCTCCGCCGTGGCTTCGTAGTCGGGGTGGACGCCGACGCTGGCATAGATGTTCGCGTTTTCCGCGGCGATCCGCAGCACGCCGGGAAGGTCCGGCAAGTTCACGCCGATGCACAACGCGTGCGTCACCCGTTCCGCTGCCATCGCGTCCAGTACGGACGGGAGTTGGCCTGCCAGTTCCGGAAAATCGATGTGACAGTGGGAATCGACAAACATGTCAGGCGGGAAGGGCCGCCCCGACCGACACTCGAAAACTACATCGTATGGGTCGGGCGGCTCGAGGCGAGCGTCTCGCCGAGGATTTTCTCGATGGTCGCGCGCGCGGCAGCGCCGGTGTCGTCCCGCGTGAACTGTACGCCGATGCCCTGCGTGCGATTGCCCTGGACGCCCTCCGGGGTAACCCAGACGACCTTGCCTTGCACCGCGATGCGCTGCGGATCGTCCATGAGCGAGAGCAGCATGAACACTTCTTCGCCCAGCTGATATTGCCGGTTGGTCGGGATGAAGATTCCTCCGCCGGCAAGGAATGGCATATAGGCGGCATAGAGTGCTGCTTTTTCACGGATGTTGAGCGACAGGACGCCCGGCCGCGAGACCGTCGCGGGTCCGGAACTGCCGTTGGAGCGGTCTGTCGCCATTTTGGTTCGTCGACTCTTGCCTTGTTATTTACGGATGCCGTCTCGTCCGCCTCAAACCGCCCTGGACCGGGCGAACAGCATCCGGTATTCGAACAGCAGCGCTTCGGCAACCAGGCGCGGCTGCAACGGATGGCCAAGCAGCGCCCGCTGCCGAAGCAGCATTCGATAATAGCGGAACAGGGGCACCCGCGCCACCCGGGGAACCAGCGCCGCCAGCGCGTCGCCACGATCGGGGTGGAATCGGGGCGTCCCTCCGCCGGCCACCGTCGCGAGGTCCGCGGTCCAGGTGAGGAGCCAGTAGGTGGCATCGGCCAGCATGCGCTTGCGCTCGTCCTTCGGCGCCGCCTCGATACGGGCGCCCGCTGCGACCGGCGACAGGCGCTCCGGGCGCGCGAGTTCGCCCAGCAGCCAGTCGCGTCCCCGTTGCACCTCGTCCACGGCCAGCGCCTGCGCCAGCAAGGGCGCTCCGCCAGCTTGCGCCAGCACGAGTTCCGGGTGGGCAACGCCCAGGCGCGACAGCCAACCCGACGCAATGCCGGCATCGGGCGCGGCGATGGGCACGCGGCGGCAACGACTGACAATGGTCGCCGGCAAGCGGCCGGGCCGATGGCTTACCAGCAGCAGGTAGGTCCGCGGTGGCGGCTCCTCGAGTGTCTTCAGCAGTGCGTTCGCGGCTGCCGCGTTAAGCGCATCGGCCGGCGCGATGACCGCGACCTTGGCGCCGCCGCGATGGCTCGACAGCAGCGCGAAGTCGATCAAGTCGCGGATCGGCTCGACGGTGATCGCATCGACCGGCGTCGCATTGCCGTCGTCGTCGTAAGTCACCGGTTCGAGCAGCCTGAGATCCGGGTGGCTGCGCCGTTCGACCAATCCGCACCCGATGCATGCGCCGCACGCCGCGCCGCCGGAGCGTGGCGACTCGCACAGCATGGCGCGCGCCAGATGCAACCCCAGCAAGCGCTTGCCGAGCCCCTGCGGCCCCGCGATGAGCAAGGCGTGCGGCCAGCGCGCGCGTTGCTCCAGAACGCCCGCGGCGGCCGGCTCCAGCCACGGCGGCAACGCTTCCCAGGGCGGCGGCAGGTTTTCGGTGGTGTCGCTCATCACGCGCCAACCACCGCCGCGAGTGCGGCACGGACTGCGGCCGGAGCCTGGGTCCCGTCGATGACACGGCAGCGCTGCGGATCGGCCGCAGCTCGCGCGAGGTATACGCCGCGCACCCGTTCGAAAAATTCAACTTGCTGGCGCTCGAACTTGTCGAGGGTGCGACCAGCGGCAAGCCGTTCACGGCCGACGGCGACCGGCACATCGAAGATCACGGTCAGGTCGGGTTGAAAGCTTGCCAGCGAGAACTGCTCGAGTTCGGCAATTTGCGCAGGTGCGAGTCCGTGCCCACCTCCCTGGTACGCGTAGGTGGCATCGGTGAAGCGGTCGCACACAACCCACTCGCCAGCTTGCAGGCGCGGCCAGATTTCGCGTTCGCAATGCTCGCGCCGCGCCGCGAACATGAGCAGCAATTCGGTGACCGGCGCCATGGGTTCGTGCAACAGCAGTGCTCGCAAGCGCTCGCCGAGCGCCGTACCGCCGGGCTCCCGCGTAAGCCATACGCGGTGCCCCTGTCGTTCCAGCAGCTCCTTGAGCCAGGGCAGGTGCGTGCTCTTGCCCGCACCATCGATGCCTTCGACGGTGATCAGGCGGCCGTTGCGCGTAGCGTCGATCATTGGGCAAACGTGGAAGATTTCAGCGTACGCGATTCGGAAAGACTCGCGCTGCGTACGGGAGGATCCTAACGCCCCCGCTTCTGGTATTTTGCCACGGCGCGGTTGTGATCCCCGAGATTCGTCGAGAACTCGCTCGAGCCATCCCCACGCGCGACGAAATACAGAAATGGCGTGGATGGTGGATGGAGGACCGCGTCGAGCGATGCCTGGCTCGGCATCGCGATCGGAGTCGGGGGGAGACCGTCGCGCGTATAAGTATTGAACGGATGATCGGTGTCGAGCTCGCTCCGATGCAGGCTGCCGTCGAAGCGCTCGCCCAGTCCGTAGATCACGGTCGGGTCGGTCTGCAGGCGCATTCCCTGCCGCAGCCGATTGATGAACACCGCGGCGATCAGCGGCCGATCCGCCGCGCGTCCAGTTTCCTTTTCGACGATCGATGCGAGGATCAGTGCTTCGTTCGGCGTAGCCAGCGGCAACCCGGGTGCGCGCGCCGCCCATGCCGTTGCGAGGCGCTCCCGCATGAGTCGATTGGACGCGAGTTAGCAACGCGGCGTCCGTCGTCCCGCCCGCAAAGAAATACGTCTCCGGGAAGAACCAGCCTTCCGGCAGTTTCTCCGATGCATCGATTTTCTGCATCAGCTCGGCGTCGGGAAGATCGACGACCGTCGCCTTGATTGCCGGGTTGCCTTTCAACGCCGCGCGCAGGTCGCGCATGTTCCAGCCTTCGACGATGGTGAACGCGCTCTGCGTCATGTCGCCCTGCGTCAACTTGGCGAGAAGCATCATCAGCGTTGTACCGGTCACGATCTCGTAGTTGCCCGCCTTGATCGCCCGGTCGACGCCGGCGGCGCGCGCCACACCCACCAGCACCCAGTCCGCGGGAATGATGCCGTCCGCGGCGAGATCGCGTGCCACCGATCGCAGGGTTGCGCCCGACTTCACGGTGAAGGCGAAGGTCGATTGCGGCAATGGCAGCGGGCGCCATGCGGCCCAGCCATACGCGGCTGCGGCGAGCAGCAGCAGGAATGCAAGTAACCAGAACAGGCGACGAATCAAGGTGGCGGCGGAATCACAATCGATTGCGCGCGATTATAATGGCTGCATGCATCCATCCGCCCGCAATGCAAGGCGACAGCACGGCTTTACGCTGGTCGAAGTCCTCGTCGTGATCGTTATTCTCGGGATACTTGCGGCGCTGGTCGTGCCACGCGTCCTGGAGCGCCCCGACGAAGCGCGCGTCATCGCCGCCAAGAACGACATCGCAGCAATCATGCAGGCA
This sequence comes from uncultured beta proteobacterium, assembly GCA_963726915.1. Taxonomy (GTDB): domain Bacteria; phylum Pseudomonadota; class Gammaproteobacteria; order Burkholderiales; family Casimicrobiaceae; genus PALSA-1003. The sequence continues at coordinate 569,051 of CAVSEA010000009.1, read as the reverse complement.
CTCAAGCTGTATCGCCTCGACAACGGCCGCTATCCGACCACCGACCAGGGCATTTCCGCCTTGGTGGCGCGCCCGACGCAGCCGCCGGTCCCGTCGAACTGGAAACCGAACGGGTACCTCGAGCGACTGCCGAAGGACCCTTGGGGCAATCCGTATCAGTATCTGAATCCAGGGCTGCGCGGCGAGATCGACGTATTCAGCTACGGCGCGGATGGGCAGCCCGGAGGCACCGGTTTCGATACCGATATCGGGTCATGGGATCTATGAGTTTCGGCTGCCGTCGGCGCGTTGTGCGGACCGGTGGATTCACTCTGGTCGAAATACTGGTCGTGCTCATCGTCGTCGGAATCGCTGCGGGCATCGTCTACGCGCGCTTCGACACCGACCCGCGCCAATCCATCGAACGCGAGGGGCGCCGCTTCGCGGCCGCCATCGAGCATGCAGCCTCGCTCGCGCAGTGGCGTAATCAGCCGCTCGGCGTGTCCGCGGGCGGCGCGAGTTATCGTTTTTGGCGCCGCGATCAGGGCGCCGACGGCGACCGCTGGCTGCCGTTGACCGACGACGAGGTGCTGGCGTCGCGTACGCTCCCCGACGGCGTGACGGCGGCGGCCGTGCAGTACGCCGGCCAGAGTGTTCCCCCGGACGCGATTCTGCCGCTCGCCGCGAGCGGACTCAACGAACCCTACGCGATGGAAATCGCGTTCCCCCCATGGCACGCCCAGCTCGTTGCCGACCCGCTCAACCGCGTCTCCCTGTCCGCCGTTTCTTCACGCTAGCGGGATTCACGCTGGTCGAAGTGCTCGTCGCGCTGGCCATACTCGCCATCGCGCTTGCCGCAGGCTTTCGCAGCATCGCCCAGAGCGCCGACGGTGCCACTGCGCTGAAGGCGCGCACGCTTGCGCTCTGGGTCGCGCAGAATCGGCTGGCGCTCGCGCAACTCGAGACACCGGCACCCGCCGCCGGCGAACGCTCCGGCAGCGCCGCGGAAGCCGGAACCACGTTCTCGTGGCACGAATCGATCGGCGGCACGCCCAATCCCGCGTTTCGCAAGATCGAGATCACGGTCGCCGATCCCGCCACGCCCGACTACGTGCTGGCGCGCCTGGTCGGCTATCTGGGTCGACGCTGATGCGCACGCACCGCGAGGGCTTCACGCTGCTGGAAATGCTGATCGCGCTGGCGATCATGGCCACGCTGTCGGTACTTGGCTATCGCGCGCTGCAAGCGATGACGCAGAGCGAGTCGCGCCTGGCGGCGGAAGCGACGCGCTGGCGCACGCTGGACCGGTTTTTCGCAAGGCTCGAAAGCGATCTGCGCGAAGCTGTCCCGCGCGGCGCGCGCCTCGGCGATGCGCGCCAGCCCGCCTGGCTCGCGACCGTCGATGGCGATGGCAATGCCGTGCTGGCGATCTCCCGCGCCGGCCCCGAATTCAACGTCGAACCCGGAAGCGCCGGGCAACGCCTGGCCTACCGCTTTCGCGAAGGCGTGATCGAAGTGCTGTACTGGTCGAGTTACGATCGCGCACGGGCAACCGAACCTCAGGTCTATCCATTGCTCGCCGACGTCGCGCGCTTCCGGCTGACGTACCTGAGCAAGAATGGCTCCTGGCTGGGTCAATGGCCCGTCGCCGGCGATGCCGACCTCCCCCGCGCCGCCCGCGTCGAACTCGTGCTCGACAACGGCGAATCGATCGAGCGCTGGCTGGCGCTGCGATGATGCGGAAGCCGACGCGGCGGGTGTCGCGCCACAGGCCTCGACGAGCGCGTGGCGCCGCCATCATCCTGGCAATGCTGCTCGCCGCACTCGCGGCCACCATCGCCGCGACGCTGCTCTGGCAGCAGCAGGGCTGGATCAACGACCATGAACATCGCCGCAACCAGGTGCAGGCACAAGCGCTCGCGATGGCGGGCGTGCAATGGGCGCGGCAGATCGTGTTCGACAACGCCCCGGCCAGCGCACCGGTACATCTGGCGCAGCCGTGGGCATTGAGGCTGCCCGCGATTCCGCTGGAAAATGGCTCGATTGCAGGTTACATCGTCGACGCGCAGAGCCGCTTCAACATCAACAACCTCGGCAACTCGGCCAGCCAGGGTCCTACGCGCGCCGCGCTGGCGAGGCTGTTTGCGGCACTGTCGCTGCCGACACCGTTGCTCAGTGCGGCCACCGATTGGGTGGACGCCGACGATCGCGTCACCGACCCGGGAGGCGCCGAAGATGCGTGGTACATGGCACAGGTCAGGCCGGGCCTGGCCGCCAATGCTCCGATCTGGCGCACCAGCGAGCTGCTCGCGGTGCGGTCCAGCAGCAGCGAGCTGCTTGCCCGCCTGCGTCCCTTCGTAACCGCGGTCGATGCGCCGACACCGGTCAACGTGAATACCGCTCCCGCCGAAGTGCTGAGCGCGCTCGCCAGCGGTCTCGACCGCACCGCCGTGATGGCCTTGGTGAGCGCGCGCGAGCAAAAACCGTTCGCGAGCGTCGCCGATTTCCGCGCGCGCCTGCCCGGCACCGATGTCGTCGTCGACGACACGTTGATCGACGTCAGGAGCAACTGGTTCGAGGTCTCGATCGAGGCGCGGCAGGGCGACACGCTGGCGCGCGCCCGCGCGATGCTCAAACGGTCGACGGCGGCCGGTGAGTGGCCGGTGATCATCTGGCAGACGGTCGAATGAGCGGCGGCGTCGAGTAGAATCCGGCCACCATGTCTACGCTGCGCGTATATATCGACGCTCCACCCGACACCGGCGGAGAGGCCGAATGGGGCCTGTTCGACGCGGCCGACCGCCTCGTGCGTTCGGGACGAGGCCACCGCGCGGACTGGCCCGCCGCGGAGTCTGTCGATGCCGTGATCGCCGCTGCGCAAGGTCGACTGGTGACGCTGAAGCTGCCGCCACTGCCTGCGGCGCGGGTGCGGGCAGCGGCAGGTTTCGCTCTCGAGGATCAGCTTGCCGGCGCCCCTGAGGACAGCCACATCGCGCTCGGAGCGCAAGGCGCGGACGGCACGGTGCGCGTGGCGATTGTTGCCGAAACATGGATGCGCGCATTCGCGGCTGCATCGACCCGCGCCGGCATCCGTTGGCGCCGGGTGATGTTGGAAAGCGACCTCGCGCAACCGCCTGCCGGTGGCTGGTGCTGGTGCGCGACTGCGCTCGACGCCGCGGGTTTCGTGCGCACCGTCGAAGGTGCGACGCTCGCCGTCGGGCCTGCGCTTGGCAATGCGCCGCCCGATGAGCTCGTACTCGCCGTCGGCGGCAGCGTCGCACAACGCCCCGCCCTGGTACGTGCCGATGTCGCCGGCGTCACGCCCGCATTGTTGGCGCAGGCGAGCAAAGCCACCGGTGTGGCATTCGTCGCCGGGGAACCGTGGCGCTGGTCGGCGGCGACGCCTGCCGCGTTCAAGGCCGCGATCGATCTGCGGGCAAACGTGCATGCCGGTGATGCGGCCACACCGTCGATCGACGTGGCGCGGCTGCTGCGTCCCGCGTTGTGGATCGCCGCGTGCGCGCTGGGAATTCATCTTCTCGCGAGTTTCGGACAGTGGCTCCGGCTCGAGTGGCAGACCACCGCGGCGCGCCGCGAACTCGTCGCACTGGCACAGAGCGTGGCGCCCGAGGAGGCCGCAAACGTTGCACCTGCGACCGCGATCGTACGTCGCGATGGAGCGCTCCGCCATCGGGCGGGCCTGCCTGCTGACGACGATGCACTGCCGCTGCTGGCGCGCGCTGCGCCGGCATTGGCGACGCTGCCCGCCGGAGCGATCCGCTCGCTGCGCTTTGCCGATGGCCATGTCGTATTCGAGTTGCAAAAGCTCGATGCCTCGCAACCGGCACGCGTGCAACGCGAATTGCAACGGGCAGGCCTGGTAGCGATTGCGGCACCGACCGCGACCGGCGCGCGCCTGCGCGTCGGGCTGGACTAGGGCCCAATGGCGACGACCCTGCAACCGTCGTTGCGCGAGCGCTGCGGCCAATGGTGGCGATTGCGCTCGCCCACCGAACGCACGCTGCTCAGCTTCGCGGGCGGCGCCGTGCTTGCGGGACTGGCATGGGTCGCGCTGTTGCAGCCGATGCAGCGCGACACCGAACGTCTGACGACGCAACTCGAAGCGCAACGCACGGTACTCGTCGAAGCCCGGCGCAGGGCCGATGACATCGCCGCGCTATCGCGCACTGCCGCGGCACCAGGTCCGCGCGATGTCCGTGCGGAACTGGACGCCGCGCTCGCTCGCCAGGGCGTCAAGCCGAGCGCCATCGACCGCCTCGACAACGACCGACTGCGGGTGACCTTCGATGGTGTGACTTTCGACGCGTTACCGCCGTTGCTCGAGGCGCTGCAGCGCGACGCGAAACTGCGCGCGGTGGAATTCGCGGCGACTGCCCGGGTCGAAACCGGTCAGGTCCGCGTCGAAATGACCTTGGCGCCGTAGCCATGCGCGGCACGATCGCGTTCGCGGTCGGCACGGCGCTGCTGTTGCTGGCATTGCTGTTCACGGCGCCCGCCTCGCTGATCGACGGCAGGATCGACGCTGCGTCGGCGGGAAGGTTCCGGCTGACCAATACCACAGGCACGATCTGGACCGGTGCCGGCGAATTGCGCGTGCTGCCAAGCGGCATTGGCTTGCCGGTGTCCTGGCAGATCGACGCATGGCCGCTAGTGCGGGGCGAGTTGCGCGGCACGTTGTCGACCGGCGCCGGCGCCGGTGATTCGCCGCCAGCATCCTTCGCGGTCAGCGCGCGTGACGCGGAATTGCACAATGTCGCACTCAGCGTGCCGATGAGCGCAGTGCTCGCGATCGCTGGTGTACCGTCGGCCTTGATTGCCGCGGGTGGTAGTGCCGGCGTGCGCATCGACCAACTGGCCAGGCGCGGCGACCGTATCGACGGGCAACTCGCGCTGCGCTGGGATCAGGCGACGCTTCGCGCGGCAAGCTTCGCGACACGTCCGGCCCTGCAGATGGCGTTGGGCGATGTGCGCTTTGACGGCACGGGACAAGGGCAACGCCGTCACCGGTACGCTGGCAAACGCGGGCGGCGACGTGGAAATCAGCGGCAACGCGAGCGCGACGCTCACCGGCGCCGCTCGCGTCGATGTGCTGATCCGGCCACGCGCCGGCATCGATGCCGAGCGCGCGAACTCGATCGGCAACGCACTCGCTGCGGTCGGGCGGTCCGACGGCAACGGAGCCTACCGCATTTCCTGGGCGCGATGAGTCGACGCCCTCCCCGCGCCGCCCGAAGCGTTGGCACGCCCGCCGCGCCGCCAACGCGGTGGATCGCCATCGACGCGCTGCGCGGGGCCGCCGTCTGCGCGATGATCGCCTATCACTTCGCTTTCGACCTGAACTGGTTCGGCGTGCTGCACGCCGATTTCAATCGCGACACGCTGTGGCTGTCGCTGCGCGCGATCATCGTCAGCTCGTTCATGCTGCTGGTCGGCATCAGCCTCGTCCTCGCGCAGCGGGCGGGATCAGCCGTGCGCGCTACTGGCGGCGCATCGCCCTGATCGCAGCCTGCGCACTGCTGGTCACGGCGACGAGTTACGTCGCGTTCCCCAGGACCTTCATCACCTTCGGCATCCTGCATTGCATCGCCGTCGCATCGCTTCTGGCCTGGCCGTTCACCCGCTATCCACTGACGGCGCTCGTCACCGGCATGGTGATCATTGCGCTCGGCTTGCAGGTCCGGCTGCCGCTGTTCGACCAACCGTGGCTCAACTGGGTTGGCCTGATGACGCACAAACCGGCGACCGAGGACTACGTGCCGCTGTTCCCCTGGCTGGGCGTGGTGCTGCTCGGGATCAGCGTGGGGTGCTGGCTCGCCAGCCGGGGCTTCGAACCGTTGAAACCGCTCGCACGCGGGGCACCCACGTGGCTGACCTGGCTTGGCCGGCATAGCCTTCTGGTCTATATGGTGCATCAGCCGATCCTGCTAGGCGTCCTGCGTGTCGTTGTACCGCATTGAACACATACGACCGTTGAGTGTTATAGCGACGCGGTAGTACACAGCTGACAAGCAAGCTAGTCGCCAGCGAAATCTGGCCTTTCCCGGACCCGAAACTAGCGGTAGTCTTGCGCCAGGCCCTTGTCACAGGAAGCCCACAGATCATGACCCCACTATTGCAGCGATTCCTCCCCGCCTGTCTGGTCCTCGCCCTGTGGGTGTTGGGCCCCGCGCTTGTGTCCGCGCAAGCTCAAGCCGATGGGAAGCCAGCGGCGGTGGCATCGCGCGTCGCGAATGTCGATCCCTCGAACTATAGGGTGGGCCCCGAAGACGTGCTAGAGATCTCCGTCTGGCATGAGGACGCCCTCAAGAAAGAGGCGCTGGTCCGACCAGACGGTGGGATTTCGTATCCATTGATAGGCGAGGTGCAAGCCGCGGGCAAGACCGTGCTGGAGATTCGCGAGGAGATTGCGCAGCGCCTTGAAAAGTTCATCCCCGATGCGGCTGTCTCGGTGACAATCGTCAAGGTGGGAAGCCAGCGCGTTTACGTCGTCGGCAAGGTCAACAAGCCCGGCGAGTTCCCGGTTGGGCGGTATGTGGACGTGCTGCAGGCGCTCAGCATGGCGGGCGGTCTCACGCCCTTCGCTGACAGCAACGACATTCGTATCATGCGGCGCGATGGCGCACGTCAAGCCGTACTCCCGTTTGAGTATAACCGGGTCGTGCGCGGGGACAAGCTCGAACAAAACATCCAGCTTCGCGCCGGCGACGTTGTAGTCGTCCCCTAGCCGTCAGTGCCTGCTACGTTCAGGATCATGGCGATACGCCTTGGTATCGCGTTCGTTGCGACTGCCGCGACAGCCGTAGCGTCGCTCGCCAGTGCGCAGGACTGGTCGGTGCAAAGCGGCGCGACGGCGCGCGTCGAGTACAACGACAATTATTTCTTCACTTCATCCGCCACGCAGTCGACGATCTCCGGGTCGCCGATGCCCGTCGGCAAGGAGTCGGCGTTCACCGGAACCATCACACCATTCATTACCGCCGCTCGCCGAACGGAAACGAGCGACGTGACCGCCCTGCTCGCGGTCGGCGCGAATCAAGGTGTGGGGCCTGTCTCCGAATGTCGACTACGTGACCGGCAACTTTGGACTCGCAGGATCGCTCCGCGACGCGCGTTCGACCTGGTCGGGGAACGCGTCGTTTGTCCGATCCGCCAGCCTGCAGAATGATACCAGCGTGACCGGTACCACGCTGGTACTCGCCTATACCAATGCGGCTACCGTTACCGGCAACTACACTTACGCGCTCACCGAACGCTGGTCGCTCGGTGCGACGGTCGGCGCATACAGTAACACTTACGACGGTGTTCAGACCGGCTCGACGCTGTCCAACAATCACGGCTACAACGCCGGCGGCAACGTCGAGCTATACCTATTCCGACCGCACAAGATTCAATTTCACGGCCGGGTACTCCAATTTCAATAGCGACGTCACACGCAGCAACAATGTAATCGCGACAATCGGGGTCGTGCATCAATTTTCGCCGCAGCTAACGCTATCCGCATCGGCGGGCGGCTTCTGGGACAAGACCAAGGTTGTGCAGAGCGATCTCCCCGCCGCCGGCAGCGAGCAGCGCACGACCGGCGAACTGTACGGTGGGAGCATCAGCTACACGTTTTCCGAGCGCACGCAGTTCGGGGTCAATGTCTCGGAAAACCTGACGCCGAGCGGCTCCGGTACCCTCAACAAGACCGACGTTGCGAGTGCGACGTTGACGCATCGCTTTTCCGAGGGGCTCACGGGCAGGCTAGGGGCGAGCTACAACCGCACCACCATTCCCGTAACCATATCGAGTTCGTCCACGGACAGCTATTACGTGGGCGAATTCGGCCTCTCCTACGCGTTGGCGGAGCGCTGGAAGCTCGACGCCGGCTATCGGTATTCGCGCGCGAGCTATGGTCAAACCTCGGGCGAGCCCAGATCGAACGTCGTCTTCGTAAGCATCGGTTACAACTGGCCCGGTGCCTCGTTCACAGATTGGGTAGGCCTGCGTCCAGATGTGCAGGGACTGCCCGGTGCCGGCGCGGTCCTGCTGTCCGAACGTTTGCCCGGATCCGCGGCTGGTTCGTCTTCTGGCGCGCCGGGCTTCGCCGTTCGACCCGTTCACGATCCCTTAGGATTGCGGCGCGAGGCTGGGCGCGTATGACATACTTGTAAGTTCATTCGCAATGTGCGAATTTGATGGGCAAGAGAGCGCTGCGCATCACCGCAGGTCAACAGAACATCCCGACCATGGAAGACAGCGAAAACGAAAAAACCTTCGGCGAATACCTCGCCGCGTTGCGACGGCACAAAGGCCAGATCCTCGTGGTCAGCGTGGTGTCTGGCAGCCATCGCCGCGCTGGTTGCGATCTGCCTTGCCGGCCGTCTACCGCTCAACGGCGACAATCCTGGTACAGGAGCAGGAAATACCTCCCGATCTGGTGCGCTCCACCATCACCAGTTTCGCCGACGAACGCATCCAGGTCATCAGCCAGCAGGTGATGACGCGGACAGTACTTCTGCAGCTCGTCGAGAAATACGGCCTGTACGAGAAGTATCGACTGCGCGCGACCAACGAGGAAATCCTCGACCGGATGCGCAAGGACATCAAGCTGACGACGGTTAACGCCGATATCTCGGACCGGAGCAGCGGGCGGCGCGTCAACGCCACCATTGCATTCACCATTTCGTACGACTCGCCCATACCGGATCGTGCGCAAAAGGTCGCGAGCGAGCTGGCATCGCTTTACCTGGACGAGAACCTGAAGGTGCGCCAACAGAGTGTCGCCGAGACGACGGCCTTCCTCGCCCAGGAGGCGGATCGGCTGGGTACGCAGATCCAGGAAATCGAAGCAAACCTTGCACAGTTCAAACGCCGTAACGCGGGACGCCTGCCTGATTCGTCGGGGGCCAACATGCAGCTTGCCGAGCGCTCTGGGTCGGAGTTGCTGCGAATCCAACGTGACATGAGTATGCTTCAGGAGCGACAGCTCGCCCTGGAAGCGCAGTTGGCGGTCGTACCGCCCAACAGCGCCCCGCCAGCGAAAGGCACTACCGCCGGGGAACGCGGCCTGACACCGGCGGAGCGCCTGCGAGCGCTACAAGCGCAATATGCGAGCGCCTCCACGGTGTACGGCCCCGAACACCCTGACATCCGACGCTTGAAGCGGGAGATCGCCACACTTAGTGCGGAAACATCGGTGGCAGCGGACACGCCCGGCAAGCAAGCAGCAGCGGACTCGATGCAAAGACCCGACAACCCGGCATACATCGCGCTCACCTCACAGATCGCTGGAGTCAAGCGTGAACTCAATCAACTCGCACTGCTTCGCGACGATCTTCGTGCGCAGCAGCGAACATATGACGCGCGACTGTTGCAGATCCCGGAGATCGAACGCGAATACCACGACTTGACACGCGACTACCGACAACGCCCAGACGCGCTACCGTGAAGTCAAGGCGAAACAGATGCAAGCCGAGGTCTCGCAAGAGCTGGAGAAGGACCGCAAGGCGGAACGCTTCAGCCTGGGTGAGCCCGCCCATTTGCCGGAGAGGCCGGTGAGCCCCAACCGTCCTGCAATCGTACTGATTGGCCTCATAGCCTCATTGGGTGGGGGGTTTGGCCTCGCCTGGTTGCGCGAGGCATTCGATGCGATCGGTGAAGGGGCCCCTCGAACTTGCCCGTATTGCGCCTGCCCCTATCCTGAATTCCATCCCTTACATCGAGACCAAGTGGGAACAGGTTGGCCAGCGGCGCCGGACCTGGACGATTGGCTGCCTGGTGGCATTGCTGACGATCGTTTCCCTGCTGGGTGTCAATTTCTTCCTAAAACCGCTGTCCGCGCTCCTGGACTCGCTCATGCGCAGTATCGCGCTCTTGTAGGCCAGAATTGGAAAAGATCTCCGTTGCCCTGAAGCGATTGCAGAGCACGCAAACGCCAGGGGAGAGCCTGTTCGGTTCCGTACAGGATGCGCCGCTAGCGACCGGCCTCACCCTCGGACCTCGGCCAAACCGAATCGCCTACACCCGTACGCGAGTGCTCGAGGTTACCCCCCAAGTGCTGGAGCGACACCGTCTGGCCTCGGTGAGGAACGATACGAGCGCCGACCCGTTCCGCCTGCTGCGCACGCAGATCCTCATGCAGATGCGCCAGAACGGCTGGCAGACGCTGGCGATAACGAGCCCCAACAAGGGCGCCGGCAAGTCCACCGTCGCGCTCAATCTCGCCATGAGCTTCGCGATGGAGGCGGATTACACGGCTCTGCTCATCGACGCCGACCTCCGCGATCCCGATGTACGCCACATGCTGGAGCTCGAGCCGGGGCCGGGTCTGGTGGACTATCTGCTGGGCGACGCGGCACTCGAAGACCTGCTGATCCACCCGAACGTCGGCAATCTCGTCGTGCTTCCCGGCGGTGCACCGGTCGCGAATACGTCCGAGCTGATGCGCTCGCCGATGATGGCAGACATGATCCGGGAGATGCGTGGCCGATACAGCGATCGCCTGATCGTCTTCGACGTGCCGCCGGTCCTCGCCGGCGCGGACACGTTGGCACTCTCGGCTTACATGGATGCGACCATTCTTTTGGTCGAGGAGTGCAAAACCCGCCGCGACGACATCCAGCGCTCGTGCGAGCTGCTCAGCGGCTCGAACCTGCTGGGTATTGTACTCAACAAATCGCGGGAGTTGCCAGAGCCCGAGCCCATTACGCGTCCGGAGCCCGGGTTCTTCCGCCGTTTTTTCGGAGCCGAGATCTAGTCCCATGTACGAGTCTTTCTACGGGTTCAATGTCAGGCCGTTTGCGCTGCTGCCGCAGGAAGAGTTCATGTATCTCTCGCCCCAGCACCGCATGGCGCTCGATCTGCTTGTCTATGGCCTGAGTAACCGAGCCTTATTCTGCGTCGTGACCGGCGACATCGGCACTGGCAAGACGACGCTACTGCGCTATTTGCTGAAAAAGCGCGGGCCGCAGATCTCGGTAGGCATGGTCACCGGCATGAGCGGCACATTCGTCGAACTGCTGCAATGGATACTTGCCGAGTTTGGTCTTGGCTACCAGGGACTGGACAAGATCGGAATGCAGCAACTACTGGTGGAATTCGCCAAGCGCGAGGAGGCGCGCCTCAAGCGGCTGGTACTCATCGTCGACGAAGCGCAGGCGCTGGCGCTCGACGTGCTCGAGGAGCTGCGACTATTCTCGAATGTGTCCGCGGGGTATGCGCCGATACTGCAGATTGTGCTGGTTGGGCAGCTCTCGTTGCGAGATACCTTGCGCCGTCCCGAGATGCGCCAGTTCGCACAGCGCGTGGGGGTCGACTACCTGCTGACGCCGTTCGACAAGGACCAGACCCAGGCGTACATCCGTCATCGACTAGGGCTTGCAGGACCGGGGCAAGAGAATCTGTTCACACCGGATGCCTGCGATGCCATCTTCGAATCGAGTCGGGGTATTCCGCGCATCATCAATCTGCTCAGCGACACTGCGCTGGTCTATGGCTACGCCGACCAGAAACCAGTCATTGATGCGAGCACCGTCAGCGAGATGTTGCGGGACAAGGCGCGCGCAGGAGGCTGGCTCTTCAATCGGCCACCTCGGCGCCGGTCACGCCAGGCGCCAACGGCAGCCGGCTAGCAAATCCAGCTCCAGAAACCTTGCGATCGAGTAAGCTTCGATTGGCCATGATTTCGCGGTTTCATTAAGATTCCTGCGCATAGCCGTTCTCCTGACGCTAGTGGTACTGTCGGTAAACTTTACAACGACGGTCGGCTTATACTCATTTTGCATCTTAAGTAGCTGTTTCAATTATAAGCAAGTCACTTGCATGAATATTGCTACTGCATCACTTTGGCAAGTGGGTTCCCACGCCTTAACCGGAAGACTCTGCACTTCCTGATGCCGCCCTGACGCGATGGCAACAACAAAGCTGGAGAGGTGGCCCTCCCCTCGTCGCGGCCATAAAGAACGGCGCGATCGCACTCCCGATCAAGTGGTGATGAATTCACCCGAGTCACCGATCGATTTGCCGGATCAAGGCCACTCCCGGGTCCACTGGTACGGTGGTTTGGGCTTCACGGACGACGCCGTGGTGACGGACTCTATGTATCTGTCAGGTCACCCGGCAGGTACGTTCGAGCGGCAAAACCCGTGTTCGCCAGGATCTTCGCGCACGGCTCCGAATCTGAAGTCGATGCCCGGTCCGGCATCCGTCGAGAGCGCGCGGCGAGCGACTTCAGCGACGCAATCGAAAGTCGACATCCATCTGCGGATGGAAGGCAACTTGCGCGCGCGTATCGGGTCTCTGCACATAAACGACATTCTCCCGATACGTCAATTTTTGAAGCTCCTGCGGCTCGAGAGGCGGCGGGCAGAACGTTCCCAAGCGCCATTATCGATCGTGCATTTTCGCCTGGATCGCAAGTACGGCGATGAATTTGGCGATGTCAAAGGGCTGCTGGACGTCGTCCACAGCAGCAAGCGGGAAACCGATCGTCTTGGCTTTCTGGATGACGATCTGATCGCCCTGATTCTTCCCGACACGAACGAGCAAGGGGCAAAGGCTTTCGTTCAATCGATCAATAACCGGGTGCGCGCTCTGAATTTCACGACGACCTCGATGACCTATCCTGATCAGCTGGTCGAGTACGCACGCACAGGGCAGCACGATCTGTTGAGTACCCACTATCCGTTGTTTCTAGCTGACCCAGAGCCTCGCCAATTTCGAGATTTTCTCAAGCGATGCCTGGACATCGTTGGCGCATGCGCAGCGATCGTTATCTTTTCGCCATTGATGCTGATCATTGCTTTGGCGATAAACAAGACATCTCCTGGGCCGATCGTTTTCAGGCAAACCCGGCTTGGTTGCAGAGGGGTCCCTTTCGTTTTCTACAAGTTTCGGTCCATGTCCGTGAATTCCGACGATCGAATCCATCGGGAATATGTCGCGAGCCTGATCGAGGGGGACAATGCTGCAGTCAATCAAGGGGATAGCGCGAAGCCGGTCTACAAGATCAAAGCGGATCCGAGGGTTACCCGCATTGGCAGCATCTTGCGCAAGACGAGCATGGATGAGCTTCCGCAGCTTTTCAATGTGCTCAAAGGGGATATGAGCCTCGTCGGACCACGGCCGCCGATTCCCTATGAAGTCGAGAAGTATGAGCCGTGGCACCTCAGGCGAATATTGGAAATCAAGCCCGGGATCACTGGTCTGTGGCAGGTGGAGGGGAGAAGCAAGACGTCCTTTGACGACATGGTGCGATTGGATCTTCGGTATGTGCGCAATTGCTCGCTGGTACTGGACGTCAAGATCCTGCTAAAGACCTTTGCCGTAGTCCTCAAGCGCGAAGGTGCGACATGATCGCCGGATGCCAGTAGTTGCCGTTTTCCGCCACCATGCTGCGGACAAGCTCGAGCAGACTTATCTGCCCGAATAGTCCCAGGTCGCGCGGCCGTTAAAGAGGGTATAGGCCATCCCGCTGACAGTGCGGCCTTCCAGGCCCACCTGCGCCGCCGGCACGGCGAGGCGTGCCCACGCTCCGGTCGGCGGCAGCGCGCCCATGTAGCGCCGGCTCACCGTGGCGTCGGTGCCCAAGGCGATCAGGTTCGCACCCCAATAGGCGCGATGCTCCCAGGTGCCGTCGGACCACTGCAGCATGACCTCGCTCGGCGGATTCGCCGGATCCAGGTAGACATAGGTGAACAGGGTATCGCCGACGTCCACCGCGAACGGGTCCGCCTGCAGGGCAAAGTAGTGTTGATGATAGCCGGCGGCCAAGGCGGATTGGTGCGAGCGCGTTCCGGAGAACGGCGTCGGGTTGCTGCTGACCCAGTTCCACGTATCGCCACCATCGCTCCATGCCGTTGCTGCTGCCGGTAGCGCATCCCCCACCCAGGGCGAGGATTTCGACGCAAAGTCCCAGGTCGCTCGGCCGTCGTAGAGGCTGAAGGCCATGCCATTGAGAGTTCTCCCCTCCAGGCCGACCTGTCCGCCGCCGGTACGGCCAGGCGCACCCACTGTCCAGCCGCGGGTCAGCGGACCCATGTACGGCGACTCGCTGTGCCGTCGGTGCCGAAGGGTATGATGTTCGCACCCCAGTAGGCGCGATGCTCCCAAGTGCCGTCGCTCCACTGCAACATGACCTCGCTCGGCGGATTCGCCGGATCGAGGTAGACGTAGGTAAACAAGGTATCGCCGACGTTCACGACCTGCGTCGTGGACGCGCCATAGAAGTAGTGTTGGTGGAAGCCCGCGGCCAAAGCCGACTGGTGGGCAAGTGCGCCCGAATACGGCGCCGGGTTGCTACTGACCCAGTTCCACGTGTCTACGCCATCGCTGACCTGCGTCGCCCCTGCCGGCACCGCGTCTTGCACCCACGGCGAGGATTTCGCCACATAGTCCCAAGTCGCACGGCCGCCATAGAGGGTGAAGGCCATGCCGTTCAGCGTGCGGCCTTCCAGGCCGACCTGCGCCGCTGGCACCGCCAGGCGCACCCACTGCCCGGTCGGAGGCAGCGTTCCCATGTAACGGCGGCTCGCCGTGCCGTCGATGCCCAGATCGATGATGTTCGCGCCCCAATAGGCGCGATGCTCCCAACTGCCGTCGTTCCACTGCAGCATCAACTCGCTCGGTGGATTCGCAGGATCGAGATAGACGTACGTGATCAAGGTATCGCCGACGCCCACGGCCAAGGTGCTGTTGGCCAGCGTGAAGTAATGTTGATGGAAGCCAGCGCCAATGTCGACTGGTGGGCGAGCGCACCGGAGAACGGCGTCGGGTTGCTGCTGACCCAGTTCCAGCTTTCGCCTCCGTCGCCGAATAGGCCGCCCCCGCCGGAACGTTGTCTTCAATCCAAATCACCTCCGTGCCGCCGTTTCCGCCGCCGCCGCCATTGACCACCTGCGACAGCGTCGCGCTGGTCGAGCCCGCGTTGCCCGCATCGCCACCATAGGTCGCAACAATGCTATGGGTACCCACGCTCAGGCTGCTGGTGTTGCAGGTCGCGGTCTTGCTGTTCGCCGCACCCAGCGGGCAACGCCACCGCGCTGCAACCACCGATCGCATTGCCGCCATCGGTGAAGGCAACGCTGCCCGTCGGGGCCGTGCCGGTGACCGTTGCCGTAAAGGTCACGACGGCACCTGCCAGCGACGGGCTACCCGAGGTCGTGAGCGATGTGCCACTCGAGACTTTGTTCACCGTCTGCGTGAAGGTACCGCTGGCGGAGCCGCCGTTGGCCCCATCGCCACTATAGGTCGCGACGATGCTGTGCACGCCCACACTCAGGCTGCTGGTGCTGCAGGTCGCGGTCTTGCTGCTCGCCGCGCCCGCCGGCAACGCCACCGCGCTGCAGCCCGAAATCGCGCTGCCCCCGTCGGCAAACGCAACGCTGCCCGTCGGCGCCGTACCGATTACCGTCGCGGTAAAGGTCACTGCCGCGCCAACCACCGATGGGGTGCCGGAACTCGAGAGCGACGTACCGGTTCCAGACGTGTTTACCACTTGCAACACGGTCGCACTGGTCGAGCCATTATTCCCCGCATCACCACCATAGGTCGCGACAATGCTGTGGCCACCCGCGCCCAGGCTGCTGGTGCTGCAGGTCACCACCTTGCTGCTCGCCGCGCCAGCGGGCAATGCCACCGCGCCGCAGCCACCGATCGCACTACCGCCATCGGTGAAGGCAACGCTGCCTGTCGGGGCCGTGCCGGCGACAGTCGCGGTAAAGGTCACGCTCGCGCCCACCAGCGACGGGCTACCCGAGGTTGTCAGCGATGTACCACTCGACACTTTGTTCACCGTTTGCGTGAACGTGCCGCTGGTGGAGCCGGCGTTGGCCCCATCGCCACTATAGGTCGCGACGATGCTGTGTGCACCCACGCCCAGGCTGCTGGTACTGCAGGTCGCGGTCTTGCTGCTCGCCGCACCCGCCGGCAACGCCACTGCGCTGCAGCCACCGATCGTGCTGCCGCCATCGGTGAACGCAACGTTTCCCGTCGGCGCCGTGCCCGAGACCGTTGCCGTAAATGTCACGATGGCGCCGATCAGCGACGGAGTGCCGGAACTCGAGAGCGATGTACCGGTTCCAGACGTGTTCACCACTTGCGACACGGTCGCACTGGTCGAGCCGTTGTTCCCTGCGTCACCACCATAGGTCGCGACAATGCTGTGGGCGCCCGCGCCCAGGCTGCTGGTGCTGCAGATCGTGGTCTTGCTGCCCGCCGCGCCCGCAGGCAACGCCACCGCGCCGCAGCCACCGATCGCACCGCCGTTATCGGTGAACGACAACACTGCCGGTCGGGGCCGTGCCGGTGATCGTTGCCGTGAAGGTCACGGCCGCTCCAACCAGCGACGGGGCTACCCGAGGTTGTCAACGACGTACTGCTCGGCACCTTGTTCACCGTTTGCGCCAAGATGCTACTGGCGGAACCGGCGTTGGCCCCATCACCACCATAGGTCGCAACAATGCTATGCGCGCCCACGCTCAGGCTGCTGGTGCTGCAGGTCGCGGTCTTGCTGCTCGCCGCACCTGCGGGCAACGCCACCGCGCTGCAGCCACCGATCGCGCTGCCACCGTCGGTGAAGGCAACGCTACCCGTCGGCGCCGTGCCGGTGACGGTTGCAGTAAATGTCACGATGGCGCCAATCAGCGACGGAGTCCCGGAACTCGAGAGCGTCGTGCCGGTCCCCGACGTGTTCACCACTTGCGACACGGTCGCACTGGTCGATCCATTGTTTCCCGCATCACCACCGTAGGTCGCGACAATGTTGTGCGCGCCCACGCTCAGGCTGCTGGTGCTGCAGGTCACGTTCTTGCTGTTTACCGCGCCTGCCGGCAACGCCACCGCGCTGCAACCACTGATCGCAACGCCGCCGTCGGCAAACGTAACACTGCCCGTCGGCGCCGTGCCTGCGACGGTTGCCGTAAACGTCACCGCCGCTCCAACCAGCGATGGGCTACCGGAGGTTGTCAGCGACGTACTACTCGCCGCCTTGTTCACCGTTTGCGTGAGCGTGCTACTGGTGGAACCGGCGTTACCGCCGTCACCACCGTACGTCGCAACAATGCTGTGGGCGCCCACGCTCAGGCTGCTGGTGCTGCAGATCGCGGTCTTACTGCTCGCCGCGCCAGCAGGCAATGCCACCGCACTGCAACCACTGATCGCGCTGCCGCCATCGGTAAACGCGACACTGCCCGTCGGCGCCGAACCGGAGACCGTTGCCGTGAAAGTTACGGCGGCACCAACCAGCGACGGAGTGCCGGAGGTTGTCACGGATGTACTGCTCGACACCTTGTTCACCGTTTGCGTGAGCGCGCTGCTGGTGGAGCCTGTATTGCCCGCATCGCCGCCGTAGGTCGCAACAATGCTATGGGCGCCCACGCTCATGCCGCTCGTACTGCAGATCGCGGTCTTGCTGCTCGCCGCGCCAGCAGGCAATGCCACCGCGCTGCAACCACTGATCGCAACGCCGCCATCGGTAAACGCAACGCTGCCCGTCGGGGCTGCGCCGGCAACGGTGGCCGTGAACGTTACTGCAGCACCAAGCGTCGAGGGATTCAGATTGCTCGAAATCACCGTGGTCGTAGGTTGTGCCGCCGCGGTAACAGTTATGTAATTTGTGTTGGTCTTTGTATTGCTGCCTCCGGGCCCCGTGACAGTGAGACTGACGGTGTAGACGCCTGCGGTCGAATACACGTGTGACGGACTCTGGGCGATGCTCGTCGTGGAATCGCCGAACGTCCAGGCGTAGGTGCTGATGGTCCCGGTCGACGAATTCGAGAAATTCAGGGCCAGCGGGGCGGTTCCTGACGTCGTGCTGGCGCTGAACTGCGCAACCGGAGCGCTGTACGCTACCGTCGCACCCACATCGTTGGAAGGCCCACTTTGCGTGTGCGATGCGTCGTACGCGGTCACTACGAAGTGGTACGTCGCACCTTCGGTCAAGCCGGTGACCGCGTAGGTAGTGGTGTTGCCGACGTCGAGGCTGGACGTATAGGTGCCGGCCGCAGGTCCGTAATAGACCATATAGCCGACGAGCAGTGGACTTGCGACTGGGTCCCATGCCAACGCCACCGTACCTGCAAAGGCGCGCACCGCCGTCAGCAGCAGCAACGCGAAGAGCAAGCCTCGGAGCATTAGCCCATTCGAAAGTCTCAACAAGGGACGCGGGCCAGTATCGGCCACAAAACCTCCACCAAAACAATTGATTGCCTGAAACTGCCGGATGCGCGAGTTAGGTTCCTCGAATCGGTACTTCCCTCACTCGCAATGAATCGAGGTCAACGCTTGTGTGCTACCGATCTCACTAAATACCCGGCTTCCTCTACGATCGGCCGGTCCACGGGGATCAAAAACGATACGGGAGGACCCAATATCCCTTTCAACCCAATGAAGCCCGCATCGCCCTGAATCTACTTCGGTACCTCTTTCGTTCACACTGCATTGCCGCCAACAGCTTCTATACCATTGGCATATTCAAGCTGTCAATAGCAACGTCGAACGCGCGCAGACCAACTCAAAATTACAAGTCAGGATCAGAGTTTGGGGCATGCAACGCATATCGTCAGGAATGAAGTATTTCAGCACATCGGAATGAATCGGAAAATGTAGTCAGCCAGGCAACATGGTGTGGTTTCGAACAAGGATGCAAGGTCAGGTGTAACCGCTCCGCTTCACTTGCACGCGGGATGAGCGTGGCGCTGGTTCAGTTGTCGGCGCAAATCTCAGGGCATCGACGCTGTACTGCACCTATTGCACATGACTACCTATCGATTGTTACATCGATATTGCATTCGCGATCGATTGCTCTCTTCTCGCAGGAACTACTGAATCGACTCAGACTTCACAATACCGAGGGGCCAACCGATAATGCCTAATCCGGTGTGTTGATCAACATCCTGCACGAGGGGGCGACGACGTGAACGAAGGCGAATCAATCGACCAGGCACCGCGATGATTGGAGGGCTTCGCGTCATCGCGGTTATCCCTGCGCGTGGCGGCAGCAAATCGATAAAGCGGAAGAACATCCGATCGTTGGGCGGCAAGCCACTGATAGCCTGGTCCATCGAGACCGCGCGCGCCGTGGAGGAGATCGACCGGGTTATCGTCTCCACCGACGATGAAGAAATTGCGAGTATCGCGCGAGGACACGGTGCCGAGGTATATAGGCGGCCACCTGAATTGGCCACCGACGAGTCGCTGGTCATCGATGCCATCCGACACCTCATCGGCGCATTGCGCACGGAAGGAGAAGCGCCCAAGGTCATGGTGCTGCTTGAGCCTACCTGTCCATTGCGGTCACCGGACGAAGTCAGGGAGTGCTTGCGACGACTCGCGGCTGATGACTTCGACTCGGTCGCGACCTTCGAGGCAGCGGATCAGCACCCGCATCGCACATGGCGCATAGTTGACGGCGCGCCGTCGCCATTCATTGTCGGCATCGACGCGTGGCAGCCTCGGCAGAAGCTGCCACCCGCATTCCGCCTCAGCGGCGCGGTCTATGCCTTCCGTGCCGACCGATTGCCCGAGGGCACTACGGCATTGCTTTATGGCCAGGCCGGTGCGGTCATTACGCCCCTGGAGCAAGGAGCCGTTCCACGGCCCCAGGAAGTGCCCCCCCCTACGACCTCCTCCATCCGGCTTTTCTTTGCAAACAAGGACGTCACCCTTCGAGCCGCGATGCAGCAACTCGAGGAAACCGAGGAGCGCATTCTGTTTGTCATCGACGGGGACGGGCGGCTGTTTGGCTCGGTCACCGACGGCGACATTCGACGCTGGATACTGGCCAACGACTCGCTGGAGGGATTTGCCGAGGCGGTGTGCAACAAGCACCCATATACCGTACCAACCACCTACCGCATGGACGATGTAAGGCGCGCGATGCTCGAGCGCAACATCGCCTGCATCCCGGTCGTCGACGACCAAGACCGCATCGTCGATCTGCTTTTCCTGGGCCAGGTATTCAAGTCCCCGTCAGTCGACATCGACACCGAGTCCGACTTGACCGTCGCCGAGGCGCTGTTGGCTCGGGGCGTATTTCAATCAGCGCAACGATGATTTCGCTCCACGAGCCTGTTTTTGACGAGACCGACGAATCATTTGTTCTCGAGACGTTGCGCACGGCGTGGGTGTCAACGGCCGGACCCTTTGTAGATCGATTCGAACACGAATTTGCGGAATTCGTTGGAATGCGACACGCGATTTCCGTCTGTAACGGAACGCTAGGCCTGCAGTTGGCAGTCGAAGTGCTGCGACGCTCCCGGGCTGTGACAGGACCCTTTGACGTAATCGTTCCCACTCTTACATTTATCGCTACGGCGAATGCCGTTGTGCATGCGGGTGGTTACCCTATCTTTGCCGACACGGCTCCCGGAACGATGAACATGTGCCCGCACGGCACGCTCGCCCTGGTGCGGCGACACTACGATTTCAACAGCGAGGCGCGGGCCTGGCACTCGAAGACAACGGGGCACCGCTTGCTTGCGGTCATGCCCGCTCATCTCATGGGGTGGACGTGTGACATGGACGCTATGCGGTCGACGTGCGATGAGCTCCATGTCCCCCTCCTCGAGGATGCCGCCGAAGCGCTGGGGTGCTATGAACGCGAAGGAACGCACGTAGGGCATCATGGTCTGGCTGCCGTCTACAGCTTCAATGGAAACAAGATCTTGACGACGGGCGGAGGCGGAATGATCGTGACGAATGACGATTCCTTCGCGAGGCGCGCCAAGCACTTGAGCACTACGGCGAAGACCGACGGCATACGCTTCGCACACGACGAAGTTGGCTACAACTACCGTCTTGTAAACGTCCTCGCTGCCCTAGGCTGCGCCCAGATGAAAAAACTGTCCGAAAGGCTTGCACGCAAACGCGCAATTGTGGAGCAATATCGCACCAATATCGCGAGCGTCGCAGACTTGCACCTCTATTCGGAAGGCCAAGGACGCTCGAACAATTGGCTTGCCAATATTGTCTTCCCAAGTGAAGCACGTCGAGAGAAGGCACTGAAGGCTTTGCTTGAACATGACGTTCAAGCAAGGCCACTGTGGACCCCGAATCATTTGCAGCAAGCTTATGCAAACTTTCCCCAGCCCATCATGGCTTTCCCGAACGCTATCGACATTTGGGAACGCTGCCTGTCGGTGCCCTCGAGCCCGCAGCTAGTCGACAATGTCATTGCCGACATCTGTGCGGTGATTTGTGAGAGTCAACGTACGATGGGCTAGTGTCCCAATGCCCGGTCGGCACGTAGATTGAACCTAGGTGGTACTTTGCAGGAATCAGCAATGACGACGCGTCACATGAAACAGGATACGCAGCGCGACGGTCGACGAGTTCTGGTCATCGGCGGCGCGGGATACATCGGCTCAATGCTGTCGCGGCGCCTATTGAGCGACGGCTACCGCGTACGCGTACTGGATAACTTGCTGTACGGGCATGTGTCTTCGCTCTCCGGGATTGCCGACAATCCGAATTTCGAATTCGTGCGTGGCGATTTGTGTGACAGGGCAAAACTCAAAGAATCGATGCGGAACATCAGCGATGTCGTATTGCTTGCCGCGTTGGTAGGTGATCCCATTTGCAAGAAGTATTCCGATATGGCTCGCCAGGTGAACCAAATTGGCGCGATTAACGTAATCGACGAAGCCGAATGCGCTGGTGTGCAGCGATTTGTATTTACATCCACATGCAGCAACTACGGCATTCTGCCCACCGATGACGAGGCAAGCGAAGACGCCCCGCTCAATCCGCAATCGCTGTATGCCGAGACAAAAATTGCAGTCGAGAGTCATCTCTTGAACAAGCCGAAAGGTCTATGCGCAACAACGATCCTGCGCGTGGCAACGGCGTTTGGCACCTCCGAACGCATGCGCTTCGATCTTACGGTGTCTGAATTCTCACGCGAATTGGCATTGGGTCGGAGCCTTCTGGTCTACGATGAATCGACGTGGCGACCCTACTGCCATGTCCAGGACCTCTGCTCGGCAATCATTGCTGTCTTGAACGCTCCCCGGGCAAGCGTTGACAAGGAAGTTTTCAATGTTGGCAGCAGCCGAAACAATTTCACAAAGCAGATGCTAGTCGACGTCATTGTCAACCAACTCGGCGTTTCTCCAGCGTTGGTTACTTACAAGAAGGGCGGTCAGGATCCACGCAATTACAGGGTCGCCTTCGACAAGATTCAGAAGACATTGGATTTCCGCGCGGCATATTCCGTTGAGGATGGTGTGGCCCAACTTTCGCGCGCAATTCGCCAAGGGCTATTTCTCGATGCGGACGAGCGCCGCTCGTTCTATGGGAACTACGAAATTGTTGATTGACGTGTGGGAGTGATTCGGTGAGCACGACGTTAAAGGATTTGTTTTCCCTCAAGAACCGGACTGCCTTGGTCACCGGCGGTGCCGGATATCTAGGCACCGCCATGTGTGAAGTGCTTGCCGAACTCGGGGCAAGCGTGGTGATCGCCAGTCGTGACCACGAAAAATGCAGCTCGGCTGCGAGCTCCATTCAACGCACGGCCCCTGAGGGCGCGCGGGTGATCGGGTTGGAGTTGGATCTTCTGGATCCCAGGTCTGTGAACGATTGCATCCAGGCGGTGGAACGCGAGTTCGGCGGGCTGGATATCCTTGTCAACAACGCGTGGTCTGGAAAGAAAAACAGCTGGGAGAGCATTACCGAAGACGACTGGAAATACGATATCGACATGAGCCTGAACTCCCCCTTCCGCATGATCAAGCTTGCGTTCCCGATGCTCAAGGCTCGCCGGGGTGTGATATTGAATATCGCGTCGATGTATGGACATGTCGCACCCGACTACCGCATCTACGATGGCACAACGTTTGCAAATCCACCCAGTTACGGAGCAGCGAAGGCTGGAGTGATTCAGTTCACCAAGTACCTGGCGAGTTTTCTTTCGCCGCACGGAATACGCGTCAACGCGCTTAGCCCTGGAGCCTTTCCGCATCCGCCGACTCGGGAGCACAAGGTATTCGTGGAAAGACTGTCGGCAAAGAACCCGATGAACCGCCTCGGCGAGCCGAGCGACCTCAAAGGTGCTGTTGCGTTGCTATGCAGCGATGCGGGAAGCTACATGACCGGGCAGAATATTTGTGTCGACGGGGGCTGGGCGGCATGGTGATACGCGTTGGCATTATCGGGTTGAGCGAAGGCAATGGGCACCCGTTCTCCATGTCGGCCATCATCAATGGTTACTCGGACACGGGGTTCGCGGAGTCGGGCTGGCCAGTCATTCACGAATACGTCAAACGCAGGCACCCCTCCGAGTTCGGGATCGGTGAACTTCGCGTGACGCATGCGTGGACCCAGGATCCGGACATCACCCGGCGCCTTTGCAGGGCTTCCCTCATCGACCATGCGGTGAAGCACGCAAGCGACATGGTTGGGACCGTAGACGCGGTAATCCTGGCGCGGGACGATCACGAGTGCCATCGTGAATTGGCCGCACCATTTCTTGAGGCGGGTTTGCCGATGTTCGTCGACAAGCCTCTTACGTTGGATCAGTCCGATCTGGACTACTTTCGACCCTATCTTGAAAGTGGCCAGCTCATGTCGGGCTCCGCCATGCGGTTTGCAACAGAACTGGACGCAGTCCGCGCCGAGATCGACAGTTACGGCCAACTCAAACTCATTCGCGGTGCGGTGCTCAACGACTGGGCCCGATACGGTATTCACATGCTAGAGGCCATCCAGCCACTCCTACGCAGCAGGCCTGTCGCAGTGATGCCACATACCGCTGCGCACGACTCCATTGCCATCACGACGGAAGGCGGAACGCTTGTACTGATTGACGCCCTCAGAGACGTCCCTAAGACCTTCCGTGTCGACATCTTCGGGACCAAGCGGGTGAGTTCCCACGAAATCTCCGATAACTTTGGCATGTTTCGCCGCATGCTCTGGCAGTTTGCGGAAATGATTCGCACAGGTCGTCCTACAATTCCGGTGAATGAGTCATTAGAGGTTCTCCGCCTGCTAATTGCCGGCCACGCGGCAATGCAGGAAAAGACGGCAGTGCAGCTCGATCAAATTTGATCGCGTAGTATTGTCTGCGCCATGAGCATCACACCAAACCGTCCACTTTGCGTTGACTTGGATGGCACCTTGACTCGGAGCGACTTGCTTGTCGAAAGCCTCTTTGGCTTGCTGCGAATCAAACCATGGGCCGTGTTTCTCCTGCCGCTATGGTCGCTGCGTGGCAAAGCTTATCTAAAGCACCGAATTGCGCGCGATGTGGATGTAGATGTCGCCATGTTGCCGTACAACGATGCGCTACTTGCGCATCTCAGGGATCTCCACGCCTCCGGCCGCGTTCTAGTACTCGCGACGGCTACTCATGCCAAGTACGCAAATGGAGTTGCGGCGCATCTTCGGATTTTCGACGACACATTGGCGACTTCGGATGGTCACAATCTTTCCGGCGAAGCCAAGCGCAGCGCACTGGTCAAACGATTCGGCAAGCGTGGTTTTGACTACGCGGGCAATGCTCGCCGAGACATTGCAATTTGGTCTGACGCAGCGGAAGCGATCGTGGTAAATCCGGAACGTGGGGTCCGGGCGCGAGTTGCGAAACTTGGCATACCGACTCGCTACTTCGAGGATCGCAGTGCAGCAACGCTCTCTTTGGCAAAGGCGCTACGGCTACACCAGTGGCTCAAGAATCTTCTTGTGTTTGTGCCTTTGGTGGCCGCGCACCAGGTTGGGGATGCTCAGTTACGGATGCAGGCTGGATTTGCATTTGTCGCATTTTGCCTCGCTGCATCAAGCGTCTATGTGCTGAACGACCTGCTCGATCTGGAATCGGATAGACATCACCCGAGAAAACGTTGCAGGGTGTTCGCATCGGGAAACCTGCCCGTTGCATACGGTCTTGCGCTAGCCCCCCTACTGCTTGTTTTTGGTGCCGCGATTTCGTTAGCCCTCCTTCCCATACCATTTCTATTGGCGCTATTCGGTTACTACGGATTGAGCATTTCGTATTCGCTTTGGGCCAGGACCAAAGCCATTCTAGATGTGATGTTTCTCGCCAGCCTCTATACGTTGCGCATTCTCGCTGGCGCGGCCGCGGTATTGGTGACCCCTTCTTTTTGGCTTCTCGCGTTTTCCATGTTCTTGTTTCTGAGCCTCGCACTGGTAAAGCGCTATTCCGAACTAATCGTAATGCGGAACGCGGACACTTCGAAGACAACCGGGCGTGGGTACACGGTCGATGACCTGTCGGTCCTCCAGTCTCTCGGAACCACGAGCGGCTATCTATCAGTTCTTGTATTGGCGTTGTACATCAATAGCCCGGATGTGTACGCGCTGTACATTCGGCCGGAAGTTCTTTGGGCACTGTGTCCGCTCCTTCTATTCTGGATCAGCAGAATGTGGATGATCACGCACCGCGGTATGATGCACGATGATCCCGTCGTTTTCGCGGCACGCGATCCAACCAGTCTCCTTGTGGCTGCGTTTGCTGGGCTCACGCTCGTCATTGCTTCGGCATGAACATATCGGCCCCGTGGTGGCAATCGTGTTTGCAATTCTCGCAAACCTCACGTAAGGCATGAAAGTGGCATTTGAACAGCCGCCAGGGGAGTTGTCCGCGGAGGCCAAAAGATTATACAGAGATGGCCCTTGGCTAAGGCGCCAGTTCCAAGTCTGGCGTCCCTATATCTGTCCCCATCACCTGCTAATCGCCGAGGTGCCGCCAGACGCCACCGTGCTGGATGTTGGCTGCGGGTCTGGTCTGCTGCTCGGATTGTTGGCGACAAGTGGCCGACTTCGAAGTGGTCACGGATTCGATGCAAGCGTAGAGGCTATCCAACTGGCAACGGCGATGAGAGGGCGACTCGGTGAGGCAAGCGCGTCGCTAACATTCGAACACCGCAACGTCACCGACCCTTGGCCGAAAGTCGACTACGACTCGGTAGCCTTAATTGACGTCATGCACCACGTGTCACCGGAGCATCACCAGGAAGTAAGCCGGCTCGCCTGTGCGCACGTGCGAAAGGGCGGCGTACTCCTCTATAAGGTTATGGTGAGGAGGCCCTGGTCGCAGGCGTGGGGCAATCGCCTTCATGATTTGGTCCTCTCTCATCAGTGGATTCATTACCTTCCGATTGAGAATGTTCGTTCCTGGATATCAGATTACGGATTTCGTGAAGAGCGACATGTGCGCACACGGCAGTTCTGGTATGGCCACGAACTCAGCTTCTTTCGTCGTCTGTGATTCGATTAACAACGCAGGGACGATCCAGAAAGTCAGCGAACAACGCGCATTGGCGTCATACCGATGGCCTGCGCTCCACTAAACAGGCTGACCAAGATGGGCGTTTGGCTTTCGTTTCAAAGGGAGTTGAAATGACCACCGAGAAGCTCGGCTCTCGAAGCGTAACTGCACCGAGTGCAGGCGACAACACTCAGTCAAAGAATGAAGTGCGTCGCACCAGAATCCTTTTCTGGGTCATCGCGCTAGCCATCGGCTTCATTCAAGCGTGGTCGAACCGGTTCACCG
Source organism: uncultured beta proteobacterium (assembly GCA_963726915.1). GTDB lineage: Bacteria > Pseudomonadota > Gammaproteobacteria > Burkholderiales > Casimicrobiaceae > PALSA-1003. The sequence goes on along the minus strand of CAVSEA010000009.1, from coordinate 542,563 downwards.
TCACGGACGATGGGCTGGCGTACGCAGACATGGGAGATATGTTGTGGCGCGGCGATTTCCAGAGTGCGCTCAATGCAATCTGGAGTCCCGGTTATCCCTTTCTTTTGGGACTTGTTTTCAAGATCGCACAGCCGCAGCCGTACCTGGAATCTTCCACGATTCAACTACTAAATGTCGCCATTTTCGCAGGCTCGATGGCGAGTTTTGAATTCTTTCTTCGCCAACTCTACCGGCTTCATCAAGATACGGGTACTGAAGCCGTAGCTTCGCTGGTAGTCCCAGAATGGGCCTTTACGACGATCGGATATATTCTCTTTCTATGGTCGGCTGTCGCGCTAATAAGCGTCTCCATGACTACGCCAGACATGCTTCTCTCGGCCTTCGTATATCTTGCCTTTGGGTTGCTCGTGAGTATTCGGCTAGGATCTTCTGGATATGGAACATTCGCTTTGCTTGGTGTGGTGCTCGGGATAGGCTACCTCGCAAAGGCTCCGCTGTTTTTGCTCGCCTTTGTTTTCCTCGGCGTGGCCGTTTTGCTGATCGGAGATCTTAAGCGAGGATTGCCCCGTGGGTTGCTCGCCCTTGCCATTTTCGCGGCAATCACAGCACCATGGATTGCGGGTATATCGACTCGGATAGGCAGCCTAACATTTGGTAAGAGCGGTGCGTACCTCTATGCGCGGGTAGTGAACGATGTCGCGATTCCCGTGCATTGGGAAGGGTGGCCACCGGAAGCCGGTACGCCTGAGCACCCGACGAGAAAGCTTCTTCAAAAGCCAGCGATCTTTGAATTTGCTAAGCCCGTACCAGGAACGTATCCCCCTTGGCAGGACATTTACTACTGGTACAAGGGCATCCAGCCACATTTTGAGATCACGGGTCAGTTTCGAGTGATCAATAAGAACGCACGAGCGATGCTGAACGTCCTCCTATCTGCTCAAATTACTGCTCTGCTGTTCGGCCTATGCGTGATGCTGGTCATGAGCGGTAGTAGGGCTCTGGTACTGAAACGACTGGCATCCCAGTGGTTCATATTGACTCCCGCGGTTGCTGCGTTGGCAATGTACTCTGTGATCTTGGTTGAGGGGCGGTACGTTGGAGCCTTCCTTGTCGCGATTGGGGCTGGGTTGTTTGCAGCTGTACGGTTGCCAGCCTCCGATTCGATGCAAACGTTGCTCCATCGTGTCACGCTGCTGATCATTCTGTTCTGGTGTATCACTTTTGCTTTGGCGCACATCGGCTTCGGGATGGTGCTTAAAGCTGGCGCATCAGTCGTCAATGTAATCAGAGGTGCAGATTCCGCGGAGCTCAACGTACCTTACGAAGTTGCAAGGACTCTGAAAGAAAATGGCATCCAGAAGGGCAGCAAGGTTGCGTATATAGGAGACTCTTACATGTTCTACTGGGCTAGACTTGCAGGGGTGCAAATCAACACTGAGTTGCGGCAATTCCAAACCGACTACCCACCTACTTCTTACGCATCGGATTCTGCCATCGCTAGGTTGCGCAGTAGCGAGTTTCGCCACGTCGATTCATTTTGGAAGTCTGGGGACTCGCTTCAGGAGGAAGTCATGGCGACCTTCCTAAAGGCGGGTTCAAAGGCTGTGGTCACAGACGCTATCCCGCCTGGTCAGGACGCCAGTCGTTGGATTCACGTCAATCGCACGCCGTACTATATTCGTATCCTCGTTACGCCGTAGCGAAGGTGCCTACGTTTGATGGACACCTCAATTTGGGCACGGAGTTCCCCGGATTTCGTGCGCGGTGCGCGCCCATGCACTGCTTTCGGCATTTCAAAGCAGCTGTGGTGAACTAGGCGCTCCGCACGGCGGCACGTTTATTCCATGCCACTCAATATGACCGCGCCGAAGCTCTGGGTAGGGCTTCCCGCCTATAACGAGGAAGCCACGATTCCGGCACTGTTTCCGCGTTTTAAGGAATCTCTGGCAGGCCACGAAGACAATTATCGCATCGTGCTCTACAACGACGGATGCACCGATCGCACGGTGGAGCGTGTCAACGAATGGAAAAGCGAGCTTAACGTCGAGGTCATTGGCAAACCGATCAACATGGGGCTGGGCGAAGGCCTGCGCTGTTTGATCGCGCATGTCAGCGATCACGCAGCGGCGCACGACGTGTTGTTCATCATGGACTGCGACGACACGCATCATCCTCGCCAGTTCGCGGCAATGCTGGCGGCGCTCGACCGTGGCCACGATGTCGTGATCGCGTCGCGCTACCGCCGCGGCAGCCGTATCGCCGGCGTCGCGCCGCACCGCCAGTTGTTAAGCCTGGGCGCCACCGCCCTATTCAAGGCCCTGCACAACTGCCATGGTGTGCTCGACTATACCTGTGGCTTTCGCGGCTATCGAGTCGCCCTGCTGCAACGCGCGCGTATGCGTTATGGCGAACGTCTGGTCGACGAGAAGGGATTCGCTTGCATGATCGAGCTGCTGCTCAAGCTGAACCGCATGGGCGCGCGCATCTGTGAAGTCCCGATCGATCTGCGCTACGACTTGAAGCAAGGCGCGAGCAAGATGGACGTCGGGGCCAATACAGTGCGTTTGCTCAGGAAATTGGTAGCATGGCGCGTGCGTGGTTTGGAATAGTCACCAGACCGCGATCCGCGCGACGCACTCCATGAACAAGACGGTCACCTGCATCGTTGGTACGCGTCCCGAGGTCATCAAGATGGCCCCTGTGATACGCGCGCTGCGCACCGCACCCGGACTTCTCGTTGAAGTGCTGTGCTCGGGACAGCATCGAGACCTCCTCGCGCCGCTCATGGCGTGGTTCGACATCACCGTCGACCAGGATCTTAAGGTAATGAGCGACAACCAGTCGCTGGGTGAATTGACCGCGCGGCTCATGCAGTCGTTCGATCAATATTTTTCCGCAGTCCGGCCTGGCCTCGTGCTCGCGCAGGGTGACACGACCACAGTTATGTGCGCGGCACTAAGCTGCTACTACCGACGTATCCCATTTGCCCACGTCGAGGCCGGTCTGCGCACCTTCGATGCGGGCAATCCGTTTCCGGAAGAATTCAACCGCGTCGCAGTCACGCGGCTGGCGAACCTGCATTTTTGCCCGACGGAACGCGCGCTCGGCAATGTGCTTGCCGAGCATGTGTTCCCGCCCAGCGCATATCTAACCGGCAATACGGGAATCGACGCGCTGCAGTTCACCACTGAAAAGCTGGAGCGCGAACCGTCGCGGCGCTTTGACCATGACATTCTGTTGACCGCGCACAGGCGAGAGAATTTCGGCGCACCGCTGGTTAATATATGCAACGCAGTACTCGACTTGTGCCGCGACTTCCCCAAACTGAAAGTCCTGTACCCCGTGCATCCTAATCCTAACGTACGCACGACCGTCGAGAAGATGCTTGCCGAACACGCTCAGGTCGTGCTTTGTGAACCGTTGGTATACCCCGACCTCGTGGCCGCGATGCAGAAGGCGCGCCTGATACTGACAGACTCCGGAGGCATCCAGGAAGAGGCGCCGGCGCTGTTCAAGCCGGTGTTGGTCCTGCGCGAGGTGACGGAGCGTCCGGAGGCTGTCGAGCTGGGCGTCGCCAAGATAGTCGGTACTCAGCGCGATCAAATCGTGGCCGCCACAAGCGAACTATTGCGCGATGGCGCAACATACGCCCGTATGGCGCGAGGGGGAAATCCTTATGGCGACGGCCGCGCCGCCGGGCGAATTCGCAATGTCGTGTGCGCATATCCTGGCAGCATTCCAGCATGAGAATCTTGCGGCCACTACTGAAGTTAGCGATCTCGTTGGTGCTCATAGCGATCGTACTTCGCGCGTTTGACGTACGAGGCGTGGTTTCGCAATTCGCCAAGGTTGATGCCATGACAATGGCGTTGGTAGTCGCAATCGCACTATCGATCGCGGTGTTGCACACGATGCGCTGGCTCGCCGTAATCAAAGCAAACGGAACCCGGCTTCGCTTCAATGTCGCGCTGCAAGTGATACTGATCGGACATTTTTTCAATCAAACATTGCCATCGTCGGTGGGCGGCGACGCGGTACGTATCTGGTGCGCATACCGCGCCGGTTTGAGTTTCTCCGCAGCCGCCAACACGGTGATCATCGATCATGCGCTAACGCTGTTGTCGCTTCTGCTACTCATCGCGGCCGGATTGCCATGGTTGGTCGATCTCGTCACCGATCCCGCTGCACGTTGGGCGCTGTCGACCGTGATCTGCGCAGGCCTAGCGGGGTTCGGCACATTTCTCGCGCTCAATCGAATGGCCCGGGTCCTTGCCCGTTGGCGTCTGGTACGTGCGCTGCTTGCGCTCTCCGCACTTGCGCGCAAGATCATGGCCAGTGCGCGATATGCACTGCCAGTGATTCTGCTGTCGGTCCTGAGCTTTATTGGATTTGCCATCATCGTGTATTTGCTCGCACGCACCATGCAACTCGACGTTACGCTGTGGGATTGCATGTTGCTGTTGCCACCGGTCATCTTGGTGACGGTGATACCGATCTCAATCGCTGGCTGGGGCGTGCGCGAAGGCGCGATGGTGGTGGCGTTCGGTTTCATCAACGTGCCGCCAAGCGCGGCGTTTGCAGTGTCAGTACTGTTTGGCGTGACGATCGCGATAGCGAGTCTTCCCGGCAGCTTGTTTTGGTGGTTGAACGGCTATTCGATCCGAAGCGTTGCAGCGAGTACAGCCGCCCTCGAGGCCGAGCAACCGCCTGGCGAATCACCGCTACGCGGAAATGCGCGCCACGAGCGCGAGCCGCGCCCCGGGGAATGAAGAAAGTTTTGGGAATCACTATCCCATGCGAAATGTGCGGCGCCCTTGAGGCAACAGTAACCCGGTCCGTCATGGCTACTATCGAGGACGTTCGATGAACAAGCGGATCGGACTGGCCTATGCGATCGCCGTACTCATCGTATTGGCCTTCGCGCTGGCCAGAATCGCGGATACCTATCGCACCTTTAACCACACAAATGACGAGATCGCCCATATCGGGACCGGTATGGAATGGTGGGACGGTCAATACAACCAGGATCTTACGCATCCTCCGATGCGGGCTGTCTTTGCGGTAGGCCCGCGGCTGCTAGGAATCCATACATTTGGCGAGGCGAACGTTAGAAATGACAGCCTCAGAATTTTGTATGAGAGGGGTGACTACAAGCGTACCCTCACTGCCGCCCGAATCGGGGCACTACCGTTCTTTCTGCTTACCATGGCCGTAGTGGGTATTTGGGCGGCAAGAATCGCTGGTCCGGCGGCGGCGCTCACGGCACTTCTTGCGTACTCCATGTTGCCACTCGCGCTCGCGCATGCGGGGCTGGCGACGAACGATACGCTCGTTACGGGAACGCTTAGCTTGGCGTTCTTTCTGTGGGCGTTGTGGCTCGAGAAGCCTAGTCGGGAACGTGCGCTTGCGTTCGGTGCAGCGGCAGCGTTGGCCGTGCTATCCAAGTTCTCTGCGATCCCGTTCCTCGGTATCGTTGTACTTGTGTCGGCTCCGATTTGGGTGGCACGCGCTGAACCGGTTGAACGGCGAGCACGCTTACGGACTTTGACTGAGAGCGCGATCCTGGCATTCCTCATCGGGGCTTTCGTCCTATGGGCCGGCTATCGATTCTCCCTTGAGCCAATTGTCGAACTCAATAAGCCGCACGTCACGATAGACAGGCTATTTGGTATCCACGGCTGGGTCCACGACCTAGCTTATCGCCTGGTCGAGTTGCCTGTCCCAGCACCGGAATTCAGTCTGGGCTTACGCGAATTGGGAACCAGGGTACACGCCGGCAACCCTGCCTACCTCATGGGCGAAGCATACAACCACGGACGCTGGTCGTTCTTCCCGATCGGCGTCATGGTGAAGACGCCCATCGCGTTCTTGCTGCTGGCGGTATTCGGAATCGCAATTCTCGGACTGCGCTGCAAACGGGAATCTGGCCCTGCGGTGTGCCTGCCGGTGTTAGGGGTAATGGGCATGCTCGCCGTTTGCCTTCCTAGCACTGTCAATGCTGGAGTACGGTACATATTGCCGATATTCCCACTTCTCGCGATTGCCATCGGAGCGGGCGTTGCCGTCCTATGGAAGCGCCGACAAACCTCCCCAGTCAGCCTTGCGGCTGGGTTCCTGCTCCTTGCATGGCTGACAGTTTCTTCAGTGCGCGCGCATCCAGACTACCTGGCCTACTTCAACGAATGCTGCGATCGGGAACCACAAGCGTGGTTGGTGGACAGCGATTTGGATTGGGGCCAGGATCTCGACCGCCTTGCCGCCACGCTCAAGCGCAAGGGAGTCGAACATATTCACTTAGCGTACTTCGGGTCCGCCCAGATATCGCGCCATGGCCTCCCGGACACGACACCGCTTCGACCTGGCGAACCGGTGCATGGCTGGGTCGCGGTGAGCGAATTCAGGTACGTCATGGGTGACTCATTTCTTGTGCCGCGCCCGCCGCCAAACAGTCAATACCGATGGCTTGACGCCTACGAACCATTTGAGCGCGTAGGCCGCTCCATTCGCCTCTATTACGTGCCCTGACAAAGACCGGAACGCGCACAAGAATGCAGTCCTCCGGACCCATCGCAGAAGTCGCCAGAGCGCGCGCAATGCATCTCGGCTTCGTCGTGCTCGCAATTTCGATCGCGTCGGCAAGCATCGTCGGACACACATACCACATCGACGTTTTGCCGAGCGGCTTCTACGTCGACGAGTCGTCGATTGCCTACAACGCATACCTCATTGCGCAGACAGGACATGATGAACACGGCGTCGCCTGGCCGCTGTACTTCAAGGCTTTCGGCGAGTACAAGAATCCCCTCTACATCTACCTGCTGGCGCTGGCCTTCAAGTGCTTCGGTTACTCCGAACTGACCACCCGCTTGCTAAGCGCATTCTGCTGGGCGTTGGGTTGCGGATTCACGTACCTTCTTGGACGGCGTTTGTTTCCCGAGCCGGCGCCACGGCTCTACCTGCTCTTGTGCCTGGGCTTTACTCCGTGGCTATTCAGTCTGTCGAGAGTCTCTTTCGAGCTTATCGCGCTCTTTCCGGTGCTGGCGCTGTTCCTTCTGGCCACGTACCGCGCGTATGAAGAACAATCCGCGCGCTGGGCCCTTGCAGCGGGCGTTGCGATCGGCATCTCCATCTATGCGTACTCGACGTTTCGTCTGCTTGCACCACTGCATGCAATGGCGGTATTCGCGTGTTTTCCACAACGCCGATATTGGCGCCTACATCTCTTCTTTGCCGCGGGTGCGGTGCTTGCGGCGCTACCATACTTCGTCTACGCGCTCGATAATTTCCAGAATCTGACTCAGCGATTTAGTGGGCTTACGTACCTCAACCGTGATGACATGACAGTGTGGGAGAAGGTTTGGGCGTTCTGTCGCCGCTATCTCGGATACTTCAATCCGAAGTTCCTTGCCGCTTATGGCGACCCCCAGCGACGACATCACACCGGCTATGGGGGTGAATTGCTACTGCCAACGGTGGCGATGCTTGGAGTAGGCGTGCTCACGCTGTTTACGAACGGCGAGGTGAGGAAGTCGGGATTCGCACGCCTGCTACTGGCTGGGATGTTTCTGGCACCGCTGGCAGCAACTCTGACAATCGAGACCCATCACAGTCTACGGTCGTTCTCGATGATGATTTTCGTTGTGCTGTTATCCACCTACGGTGTGCGTTATGTGGCGAGATGGCGGCTCGCGGGCGCCATCCTGGTACTTACCGCAGCGAATGCCGGCCTCTATGCGTTCAATTACTTTCGAGACTATCCGCCCATTGCGGCAGTCGCGTTTGAGAACCACGGCTTCCGAGAAGCTTTACTTCTCTCGCGCACACTCTCGACCGGGAAGATTGTCATCAGCAGATCCGGCAATCAGCCTTATATCGACATGCTTTTCTTCGACTCTGTGCTGCCTGATCCACAACGAAAGATCCTTGTCGTGCTCGGTGAATACAGTGACCTGAAGGAAGGAGATGTCTTCATCTTTCCTGTTCCGGCCAATGAAGCGTTGCAGTATCGGGAAGGGCTCGTCGAAGGCAGCCGATATGGCGTTCGGGAATTCGGCCGTTGAGCCGACATTACGCTACGCGACCGTGCATCGAAAGTAGGCAGTCCCTCCATTCGTTCAAGCATTCATCCAGCCAGAAGCTTCTCCTGCGCATCTTCATTCGGCGTGGATCGACTCATGCGTACACGTTCAATTCGCCGCTTTTCGATAAAGCAATAGCACTTGACGATTGGTCCATGGACTACCTATGGGATAATTGTGCTGCTGAAACCACACTTGCGTATCTACCAGAGAATATTCGTGCTGTATCTTCGATCGAATCTCGTCCAACGACTCAAGATCGCGGACATCCGCCTTAATTAGGATGTATGTTCCGCGGTAGGCAAGGAGTCTTGAGAATATCCCCCGATAGATCGGTGATGCACGGATTTCGTCATTCCGGTTCCCTGCAGCAAGCGGTACGCCGTAGAAATAGCGCTCATAGCTCTTGGCCGGAAGGTAGTACGCGGCCCGGCCATCGTCAAGGAACACAATGGATGATTGCGTGGACAATGAGTACTTCTCGTCCAACTCGCTAAACAGACGGTATTCGAGAGCCCGAAACTCGCGCCACGTCCTGTAGTGATCGGATACCGGGGACACGAAGAAAGTCCAGGCCAGCACTGACAGAACGACAGCGCCCGCACCGGCAATGCGGCCGGGCCCGGCAACCGATCCGGACAGCGATAACATGGCAAGTACGGTAGTGATCAGGGCAATTGTCCACAGAACGACGAAGGCGATCCCTGCACTCCACAGCGGGTAGCCAATCACCCCAGCCACCAGTGCAAAGACGAGTATGAGCACGACTCTGAGCCCAGGAGCGTTGCGCACCGCTTGGAAAATCTCGTCTCCACGCCCGATGAGGGTCAAGAATGACCATGCCGCAGGGAAAGCAAGAACGAAGTAATGATATGGAAAATACTGTGCCTGCACGACGACGATTGCGAGTCCGATCACCCACATTGCAAACGACGAAACGACTAACGCAGGCCTTCGGGTCCACGCTGCAACCGTTGTGAGCATTGCAAGCGAGAGTGTGCCAGCGGCTAGAAACGGTATGTTTGGGATTGCATTCAGAACAAGTCCGACAGATAGCGCCCGCGTTCGATCGAGCACCTCCCCGGTGATGGCTACAGGCACGCGCGCCAGCAGCTCCGGCAGGCGGAGTGTGTCCCGGAGAAAACTGTATAGCGCCATTCGCTTCGAGCCATCTGACAAGGCCACTGTGTCAAAGGAGCGCTGGATCTGCGTTGCGAATCGAAGGTCCGTGATTTCGTTGGGAAAGAAGACAGCGACCCCGACTGCGATGACAGCCACACCAACACCAGTGCCGGCAACCACGTATGCAAGCCTTCGTCGATAAGGCTTTCCGAGCGCAAGGAGCAAGACGAACACGTAGCCTGCCATCAGGATCGAGATTCCTTTCAACGGAAATAGCAACGCCAGCAGGAGTCCTGCAAGCCAATTCAGTGCTGATCGCTCCGAAACCGCAAATGGGAGTGCCAGCAGCACGAGAAGCGTCGATATCCACTCGATCTGCAGCGATGGGTTGTACGACGCCGAAAGCATCATTCCGGCGAGTGAAAGAAGAATCACTGCGGCGGATAGTCGGGCGCCTTGTGCTGCGAGGATTCGTCGAATGCTTCGAGTCGAAGCGAAGGCTACTAACAACGTGACGAGAGCAAAGCCCAGCTTTACGGTGGGCTCGAACACTGGCTTCTCTTGGAACAGCACCAACTTTGAGAAAAATTCGTACAATCCGTAGTACAGCATGCGATTGCCGATTAGCTTGAGTTCCCAGGCACGGTAGACGTTATCCGGAAATGATCCGTGATAATCGGCCTGAGCTGCCGCAGCAAAAAAAACTGCGATGTCACCGGTGAACGGCGTTAGGACGAATGTGACGAGAAGACCGGCGACGAGGATCGCGCCTCCGATCATGGTCGGATTGAGTCTCACGCGCGGCGCCGTTGCCTCAGTCACATGTGTCTGGGATCCCATCGTTTCTGCCATTGACCTCGTCAGCCTTCAGTCGCGCTTACGCCAGCGGCAATTTGCAAGTCTCACGCTAAGTTGATGAGCCCTTTGGCTGCCAATTTCTCCAGATAAGAAACTGCCGAGTCCGTGTCCAGCCCGACCGACGCGGCCAGACTGGCCGCGCTGGTCGGTCGGTGTAGAGTGGGCAACAGGTCCATGAGCCGTCGCAGGCTCCGACGCTTCTCATCGGGCACGTCCCCGAACGCAGGCTGCCCGGGATCGACGTATAGATCGTACCGAGGATTTGACAGGCAGACGGTACCTTCGAACGTTTTGCGGACCAACGGCGTCGACTCGAGGTCGTCTATCGCGCTTTCGAGCACGGTCACCGCCTCCTCCAGCGAGTGTTCCCTGATGATCGACATGTCGTCCCCGGAACTGTGGTACTCCGGGTACGGAAATCGTGACAACGACGACATCGGGATGTCGTACGCCTCCCAGATGTACTCGTCGTTGAGGATGATTTCGGGGTACGCGGCGACGTGATGCGGGACGCCGGCGGCGGCCAGCGCTGAAGTGATGAGAACGTCGAGCCCGGAAGTCCCACCCTTCGAGCGTTGAAATGCGAGCTCCGTCGAGGACCCGAGCATCTCGAGGAAGACACCCTCGAGAAAATCGGCCCGGCGTGTCGCGGACATCCGCCCCAGGTAGTACTCCGAACCGATAATCCCGGGCACCAGCGCGAGGACATAAGTGAATCTAGTTTTCCGTCCTTGCAGCCTGCGAAAGAGCTCCATGCCAACGACGCATCCGGCTGCTCCGTCATTTGAGACACCAGGGTGGTCGAAATTGCCGCCGATGGCAATTGTAGTGTCCAGCCTTCCCGGGTGAGTGTACTCGAGCACTCGCAACGGCGACGGCGACTCCCGCGTCTCCACAACAACGTCGTAGAACCCACTGTCGAGAGCGTCGTAGAGCCGCTTTGGCACGCAAAAGCCCCAGTCTCGGGCCCAGGGCCGGTAGGTTTGCCGGAAGTGGAACGGCAAGGCTTCGTCAAAGCGCACATCGAAATGCAGGTGACGCTCTAGTTCCTCCAAGCTGACCCGCCCGCAAAATGGCGCACTGTAAGCAATGACCGCCAAGGGGTGAGACAGTCCGTCCCAAACTAGTCGTCCATCCTTCTCGATCGTAGCCCGCGTCACATCCGACTTGGGTGGGATAACCCAGCCGTTGTGGATCTCGTCCGGCGGGTACTCGAGAACCTGGAACGGAAGCGCTTGGCGCGCACGCTCGATAGCAGCTTCATAGCCAGTTGCGCAAGGAAGCCGATTGAGCGGAGTCAAGTCCCGAAGCATCTCGATCATGAAGCTCATGCCGCATGCCCCATGGCGGCGCGCGTCCATTCCGATGGGGGCGCCATGGCTCCGTGCGGCAAGTCATTGGTATCCAGCCGCGGCAGCACAAGACGATCGTTCACCTTGAGGTCGGCGATCCCGACCTCTACGCTTAGGCCGGCGCTGCAGCCGTGTGCGCGGAGGACTTCAAGTGTGGTGACGTCATACCCGCCGTATGGGTAGCACATGACCCAGCGCTTCATTTCGGGGTCCACCTTGCGGAGGAAGTCCAGGCTGCGGTTGACTTCGGACTCTTGCGTCTGCCGGTCCACCGCGTTTAGCCAAACGTGGGAATACCCGTGGCTGCCAATGAACATTCCATGGCGCCGCATGCAGCGCAACTGGTCCAGGCTCATGTAGAGCTCGCGCGCAAAGGCGGTCTCGTCCTCTGTCACATACCGGCGAAAGAGCTCGTCGACAATTTCTGCTCGCGGTGCTTCAGGCAGCGTCTTCTGCAGCACACGCTTCACGAAGGTGACTTCCCTGGTGTCAAAGCGGCTGGACTCGTCAAATCCACTCCAGTACTCGACGCCCCGGCGCAGCTGGAATCGATCCTGGCGCGCATCGATGGCCGCAATGACGTCCCCGAGCAGTGCATCGGGCCGCGACGCACAGGCCAGGATGAAATGGATCTTGTTGACATCGAGCACGCGATCCTCGAGCACAGGGCGAGCCGGTGGAAAGAAGCTGCCCTGCACGCCGAGCTCGTCGAGGATCGGAAATACGTGGTCGAAGTGATCCGCATAGCCGTCATCAAACGTCAGCAGAGCGGCTCGCGGCGGAAGCCCGATTCCGCCGATGGCCAACGCATCGAGCACCGACTCCATCGTCACAATCTGATAGTGCCGCATCAAATAGGCGAGTTGACCGCGGAAAGCGTCGACCGTAAGACCCTTGATCGCGGGGAAGCGCGACCGCGCGAGGTCTCGGACGAAGTGGTACATCAGGATCGTCACGCCAGCGGACATGCCGACTTGACCTACCAGGCGTTCAGGCCACCGTCCACGACCAGCACGTGTCCGGTAACGTAGCTCGACGCATCCGACGCCAGATAGACAAGCGCCCCGACCATTTCCTCGCCGATCGCCATGCGGCCCATGGGTACCCGCGCTGAGTAGCGCTGCTTGAAGGTCTCGTTCTGGCCGCTCTCCACGCCGCCAGGCACGAGGCAGTTCACGCGGATCTTCTTGTCGGCCCAATACGTGGCAAGCCAGCGCGTAAGGCCTACGACCCCGGCCTTCGAAGCGGAGTACACGGCCGGATTGCTGATCTGCATGCCGAGATAGTCCGATCCCTCGTAAATCCTCTTGTCCGACCCCATGATGCCGTAGATCGAAGCGGTCTGAATGATGCTGCCGCCGCGGCCTTGCCGCACCATCTGCTCCCCAACGTGTTTAACGACCAGGTACATCCCGTCCAGATTGACCGACATGATCTTGCGCCACTCGTCCAGGGAGTATTCCTCGAATGGCGCGAAGAATCTCGCCAGATCGTTGGATTTTGATGCGGCATTGTTGTGGAGAATGTCGATTCCGCCGAATCTCTCCACCACACGTGTAACGAGATCGGCTACGCTCGTCTCATCGGCGACGTTGCAGCCGATGCCAAGCGCCGGTTTGCCCGTTTCGCGCGTGATCTCGTCGGCGAATGTCTTGGCCTCTACCTCGTCGAGGTCCGCCACGACGACGTTAGCGCCGAAGTCTGCAAGGCCACGGCAAAAGCGGCGGCCAAGGATGCCAAGCCCGCCAGTAACGATGGCAGTACGGTCCTTGAGCTCGAACAGGTTTCTATAGTAAGACATCCTCGGCCCATAGATTGCTTCGCAAGCGTTCGTTTACGGATCGATGACCCATATCCGAATCATGGCCACCGATCACGAGATAGGCATCACTGCTTACGTCGCGAATTTCTATACTTCCTGAGAAGACGGAACACCGAATTAGGTAAGACCCCAAGCAGCAAGTACATGTAGTATCTAACGCGCAGCGGGTCATACACAATTCCATTCCAAAATTCCCTGACAGACGCGAAATGTCCGTCTGTTCCAATAAGCAAGTGTCCCTTGCGGTAGTAGTAGTCGCCTATTCTCTTCCTGACACCCTTTCTATAGCGCTTGTCCAGTCCTTGATCTACGCCAAGATACTTAACGCGGATCTTGATTGCCTCATCGTAAAGACGAGCTTCATTCAACGACATGTTGCTCGAATGGTGTCTGTATACGGCAGTGCTCTCGTCAAGAAAGGCTACTTTGTAGCGACGAGCAATTCTTATCAGCAGATCGTAATCCGGCGACCATTTCAAATTCTCTGGAAACAATCCTATGGCCTCAAATACCGCTCGCTCGATCATCACTGTCCCAATCCAGACAAAACACTCTAGTATCAACTCCGGGTATATATCCTCGTTATAAATATTAAGGTTGCCGTCCTTTTCAATCAGGCAATTTGCCGGAATTGCCTCAATAGATCCATACTTCTTCAGCGTACTCTGCTCTAGAACGTACTCGTTGATTCCCCTCCCCGGACTCGCGATCTCAAAATCTGAGAAGATAAATCCAAGCTCAGGGTGTCTGCTGTAGGCCGCCACCTTCTTGGACACACTCTCCTTCTCGAACCAGTCATCCTGATCGAGAAAGCAAATGTACTTCCCTTCGGCCAACCGAATCCCAGTGTTTCTAGCAGCTCCGTGCCCGGCATTCGCTTGCCATTGGTACCGTATGGTTGAACTGTTGATGTGAGGTTCAAGCACTTGTCGCGTGTTATCGCTTGAACCGTCATCGACTACAATTATCTCTAGGTTTTGGTAGGTCTGATTCAGAGCAGACTCCACTGCCGCCCAGATATAGTCAGCGCCGTTATATGCTGGTATGACTACTGATACTTTTGGCGTGACCTGACTCAACATACCGCATTCGCATAGATCGCACGACGTGGAGCTACACCTTGCCTTCCAAAACGTCGTGTTGCATAACTATGCTCGCAGCACCTTGCGAACCGCGTCCACAACATCTCTGACGTCGTCCGCTTCGAGTGCCGCAGATAGGGGCAACGAAATCGTCCTGTCGCCAATCCATTCCGCATTGGGAAAATCTCCCCTCTTCCAGCCGTACATCTTGCGATAGTACGGATGCAGATGGACGGGTAAGTAGTGAACTCCAACGCCAATATTTTCTGCCGTCATCGCATTTAGAACCCAATCCCTATCTTTTCCGATCCGCTCGGTGTCCGCAAGAATCGGATAAAGATGGTATGCGTGCCGGGTGTCGCTTTCTGGCTCAGCAGGAATCACGCACGGTAGGTCTGAAAAAGACTTCCCATAAAGTTCCCAGATTGCTTTTCGTCTGTCCCAGTACCTGTCAATTCTCTTCAACTGATGAATTCCCATAGCTGCCTGAATGTCCATCATGTTGTGCTTGTAGCCGGCGTGAATTACTTGATAGTGCTTATATCCGTCGTCGGAGAATCGTTTCCAGGCATCCTTACTCATTCCATGCAAGGCAAGAATCTTTATCTTGTCGGAATAGCGAGAGTCGCTTGTTACTGCCATCCCCCCTTCGCCCGTGATTATGTTCTTGGTCACATAAAAGCTGAAACAACCAATATCCCCAAATGTACCGGCCTTTCGACCGCGGTATTCCGATTCGATGGCGTGGGCACAGTCTTCAATTACCAGAAGATCGTAGATCCGTGCAAGGTCCAGAATCGAATCCATGTCGCAGCACCGCCCACCAAAGTGCACCGGCAATATAGCTTTTGTCTTCGGCGTGATCTTCCTTTCAATCTCCTCGGGAAGAATGTTCATCGTGTCCCGCCCGCAATCGGCCAAGACAGGAACGGCGCCGCAGTGAATAATGGCATTGACTGTCGCACAAAACGTCATCGGCGTAGTGATCACCTCATCGCCGGGACTAATTCCTGCGGCGACCAACGACAGCTGCAGAGCGGCTGTGCACGAATTCAACGCGACAGCGTGCTTCGCTCCTTTGTATGCCGCGAAGTCTTCCTCGAACTCGTGGACTTTCGGCCCAGTGCCGATCCAGCGACGTCGCATGCATGCAACAACTTCCTCGATCTCGGCTTCCTCGATCAAAGGAGCGCCGTAGACGAGGAACTTCCCCTTTGGGCGCACTGGCTTACCGCCGTCAATCGCCAACTTAGCCATCATTCATCATCCTCTTCAGGCGATGCTTTTCGCACTTCGCTCCCCTGACATCCGCCATCGCAGACGAGCGAAAAGCTCAAGTCAACGGCCGTCAAACAACAAAGGCATATCGCACAGGCATGCACTACGCGATCTTGAATTCGGCCCGTTCCAGGAGATCGTATTCATCGAAATATATAATATCGAGCATTTTCTTTACCTTCAGAAAATTTAGCGAAAACTGAGGAGCGAACGACGGATTGTTTATGATGCGATCGGCGATGACCCTCGCGTCTCCTAGCGGTTCGTAATAGGGGTTATCTCGGCACATAATCTCCTTGATAAAAGTCGAGAAGTGCTCGCCTCTGCGCACCTGATCCAGGTCCATTCCAGAAGATAAGAGGCCAAGTCGTTGTTGCACCTTGACAAATTTAGCTCTGGCGACACTTGTCTTCCCTAAATAATTGAAGTCTTGATCGTGAATGCTATTCAGTCCTTGATCAATCCGTCTATTCAATTGCTTAAGAATTAGTCTGCTTCTAAGCAAGTCATCATGCCAATAAGTGCTAGCCACGTCCAAGTACGGGAAGTAAAGCGGCAGAGAAAACATTGTTCTGCTTACCGACTCGAATCCACCGGAATGCGCGGTCAAATCCATAGCGGCATGATGCACACCCTGAAATAGCTTGATGTATCCCGTCCCCTTGAACAAATCAAATATCGGACGGTACATCTCTCCAGTACTCAAGTAGTCGTCAACGTCGATGCACTCGGACAGTTGGCGCAACTTGACTTGATTCAGGTCCCACATCCTCAGAATATAGAAGATGAAATATTGCCAGGAAGTGGTATTTCCGTGCGAGCGTGAAATGTCCCAGGTATTGTGCCCAATTAGATAAGCTGGATTTCCATAAATTAGAATGTGGTCTCTGAGTGCGGATAGGTGCTCGTAAGGGTTGTCGAACATGTTGCATGATGTAATCGGAGCGTTTCTTACGTCCAGTGTTAGTCTGCTTTGGAGGCTCGTCGGGATCCTCGGAAAGTAATGCTGTTCAAAGCCGTAGTGCTTGTGAATTCGCTTTGACGAGATATAGGTCGCTGTTCTAAGCCCAATGCCATTTCTTTTTCTTAGTACTGTGAACCCCGATAGATCAAGACCATGCTTCGCTGCGAAATGCGGTATTAGCCTGGAGTCGAGTCCCCCGCTATTCCCGAAGATAAATTTCCTCCCCTTGAAATGCTCGCGCATGCTTTCGAAGTTATGATCGATTGCGTTATAGCTCTGCTCAACAGCTTCATCTACATTCTTGACCTGCCCCGTCCGGGAGTATTGCCAATACGTGTCGAAGGAAACGGTGTCGGATGCAAATTCATATTCAAATTTCGTGGCTGGCGGAAATATGTTGATGCCACCAATGAATGTGTTGTGGCGTGGGTTTGCGCCTGTGAAGAAGATAAACCTCCTCAGCTCACGATAATCGATGCTTTCTCGCGTTATGCGCAAGCATTTCACAATGCGCCAAAAATTGTTTGAAAATAGTATTCTGCTACTATCGATTAGGTAAAAGAGAGTAAGTATTGCGAACTTATCGTTGATAACTCTGAAAGAGTTTGTTTGCTGGTGAACGAATAGATTGAATACTCCGACCGCGTCCGAGAGTTGGCAACGCCTATCGGACACCATGGCGTTTAGGTCGCTATAGAAATATCCTTCATGGCAATGGGCTATGCCATCGGACTCGTTGAATCGCAGGTCCGAAGTTATTTTCTTGCTGGACCTGTCGATCGCAATTAGATATTCCATATTCCTTTGGCTTGCGCTGTCCGTTCCAGTGCGACATCGATAGAGTGTGCCTACTTTACGCAGACAAGCTTGGGATAGAGATTGGCCGGTCCATTCATACTACCTGGAGCATCGATGAAAATCGTTGCCCCTGGGAACTTGCGATCATACTGCTCCAACCCTCCGTGAAACTTGCTTCTAGCAACGGCTCCAAAATGGTACACACCCATCCCCAAATGCATGCACAACTCTACGCAGACCTCTCGCTCATCTCCCTCTCTTAGCAAAATGTCTCCGTAACCGAGCAGCTCTGTGGAAGTCTGGAAGACATTGTAGAAATTTTCATCATATATATAGACGTGAAGGGCCAGATCGTTGCAAGGTCTTTCTGCCTTTATGGTGACACTAACCAAGACCTTTTCTCCAGTTCGAAAGCGCTCTTGCTTCTCCCCATCTTTGGTGACGGACATCTTTGATATATACAGCTTTCCCTTCGGTGATTCGCCCAACACTTGAGATTCGGAGTCCAGATAAAATCTGATCACTTCTTCTGACGGGCCAGTCTTTAGCACCGTCCCTTGCTTCAATAGAACGCATTCATCGCACAGCCGCGCAATGGCTCGCAAATTGTGCGATACAAACACTACCGTGACTCCACCATTCATCAGCTCTTCCATCTTCTCGGCACCTTTGCTCTGGAACGTCCAGTCACCGACACTTAGGACCTCGTCGACTAAAAAAATGTCTGGATTCACATGAGCCGCGACCGAGAACCCCAGCCTCGCGTACATGCCTGATGAATAGCGCTTTACTGGCGTATCAATAAACTCACGAAGTCCGGAGAACTCAACGATCTCGTCAAATTTTCGCGCTATCTCCGCCCGTGACATCCCGAGAATTACTCCATTGAGAAAAATGTTCTCCCTTCCTGTAAGGTCCGAGTGGAAGCCGGCGCCCACCTCGATCAGGGCCGATAGCTTGCCGTTGACCACTATCGATCCGCTGGTCGGCTTCATGATCCTCGACAACAATTTCAGCAACGTACTCTTACCTGCGCCGTTATGACCGATTATCCCCAGCGCCTGACCACGCTTTACCTGAAAACTGAGGTCTCGTAGCGCCCAGAACTCCTTCTCTCCAAGGCTGTCGTCTCGCCCTCTACCGAACGACTTGCCAACAATGGCCGGTATGAAATCCCTGAGCGAGCCGAACGACTCGCCTTTTCTGAACTTCTTCGAAACACTGATTGCCTCTAACGCAATATCAGGCATCGCGCCCTCTAAATGTTTTCAGCGAATTGTGGTTCTAGGTTCTTGAACGACGCGTAAGCCACAAGCAATACCGCCAATGACAAGCCGGCGCTGTAGATAGTCCACCCAATGGGCGGCGCTGTGTGAAGCACAATGCAGTTGTTGAGGCCTTCCAATACTGGCGCCACCGGATTTAGTAGCAAGAAGTCGCCGCGCCCGCCAAACATTTCTACTTCATAGAGGACGGGGGTAAAAAAAATCGCGAATGTCAGTATGACTTCCACGAGATACTTCACATCTCTAAAAAACAGATTTAGAGCAGACAGCAATATGCTCGCGCCCATAGTTAGCGCGACAAGAATTCCTATGAGTATTGGGACCCAGAGAAGGTAAACGCTAGTGCCCACCTGCGCAATCAAAAGGAGTACTACGAGTAGAGCCGCCGCAACAATAAAGTCAAAGAGTGACGACATCACTGCAGCAATTGGAAATATCTCCTTTGGAAAATACACTTTCGTTACCAGGTTCTGGTTTGCCAACAGGCTATTTGTTCCAAACCGTAGCGAACCAACAACGAAGGCCCACGCAACCGCTTTGACAGAAATAGTCAAGAGTTGTGAGCCCGCCATTGGTTTACCGGACAGTAATGATATTGCGTACTTAACCAGGAGTCCCGCGCAAACTATCAGCATGGGCATCAAGATAGCCCACATAAAGCCCATTACGGACTGCTTGTATTTCACACGTATGTCGCGCCATGCGATCAGCACCAAAAGCTCACGGTACCGATATAGTTCCCGCAAGTGGCGAATCAATCCGACGCGCTCACTTTGAATTGACATCTCGCGGATGCGCGTGTTGAGCGTCAAAGGCTTCGACTCGTCATAGGGTGAATGTCCGTTATGTGTCATCATGAATCCGCACGCACCGCCGCCACCAACCGCTGAATCTTCTCCGCCTGAGCATCCCAGGTCCATTGCGCCGTAAATCGTTGCCAGGCACATTCAGCAAGCGTCGCCGCCGCCACGGGATCGGCAAGGACTCGCACACACTGCTCGGCGAAGGTCGAAGCCGTATCCGCCAGCCACAACTCGCGGCCATTCAGTACATCGTAACCATACGCACCTAACCTCGTCGACACTACCGGGCACTTTCGGCTAAAAGATTCCGCAATCTTGATGCGCGTGCCGCCGCCGACCAGCACAGGCACAATGGACAACGACCACGTCGCCATCTCTGTTGCGACGTCTTTCACAAAGCCGAGTGCATCAATATTCGGCACGCCAACAAAGTTCTCACTTTCACTTCCGCTACCGACCAAGCGCAATCGTGCTGCAGGAAATCGTTCCAGTACCAGCGGCCAGGCGTTTTCCACAAACCAACGTACCCCGTCACGATTGGGCGCATAACCAAACGTACCAATGAAGCCCAAGCGCGGTGGTGTGACCGGCTGCCGAATCGGATTGCCCTGTGGCGCCTCAAAACCATTAGGCAACACGTGGAATTTCGCCGAACCGCCCATGATGTCCTTGTCTGCCTCACTGCAAACACAAAGCGCAGCAAAGCGTTCGTGCAACCTTCGCTCATGGCGACTCCACAATAGAACTTGCCGCAGGATGCGCAGTTTCTGCCACGGATTCTCGGCCCGCGCCAGTTTCGTGCGGTAGACCTGACTCGGAATATCGCCAATGTCCAGAATCGCCTTTGGCCAGCGCCAACAACCGAAACCATTGGCCACCACCAGGTCAAATACCCAGACGAATTCGTGCGCGGACATCACATTGTTCAACCAAGCGCGATCGGTGGCGCTGGCTTGAAAGCCGTTGGTATTTACCCAGCGGGGGTCGAGATCGTGCCGCCACTTTTCTGACAGCGTTAATTTTGGAGTCGGTAGAAATTCCACGGAACGCAGGAGACGAAAACCACCAAATGACGCCTGCGGGCGGTCATCCCAAAATTTTTGCGAGCCAGCCCGTACTACTTCCACGTCGCCATACCGCCGAAGTAGCTGGCATAGATGCCTCACACGCAACGCCGCGCCGTACGCGGGCGCGTCAAGATCATGATGCGTGAGGCAAAGAATTTTAGGCATCCGACTGGCAGCAGCTTCTCGAAAATCCAGGACTAAGCAGTCGTTAGACAATTCTGATCGAGCAGCAACTTTTGCACAAAGGGTCGAATTCGCGAATTCATCCTTGAGCGCCACCAACGCACTTGCAGCGCCTTCACCATCACCACCCCAATGCCCACGTGTGCGCCGCCCACTCGGGCAGGAGTCCCCAGCTCACTTTTTGTAATACACAACCCTACCAACGTATCCAGCGATGTGGGTCCCCTTAGTCCGCTTGATGTCAACGGACATATGCGCTTCTACTTGCTAGCTGAAATGGCCCCTCCAATTCACCGAACACGAATTCTCCCTTATCCTACGGCATAGGCAAGGAGTTGTGTCTATGACTTTTCGCTACAGCAGTAAACTTGAGGTACTCAGCAGTGAATCTATTTCTCGTTGAATCGCCGTTCCAGCTAATAAATGCGATCGAAGCGAAGCATCGTCTAGACTTTAGAGACAACAAACTCGTAGTCATCCTGGGGTACGGGTATTCGCGCACCGGATTCCAACAGCTGATTAGCGGTGACGACTGGAACAGCGTTGAATACATAAACATTGAGAACGCCAACAGTGATTTTCAGTCTGCTCTTCTTGGAAAGTACTTATCTCGGAGAATAAGGGATGTTGCAGCAATACTTAGACTCTACTCAAACAAGACCGTTATAGATCGAATGGCAAACTCGATACATGGAGTCGACAACATTGTCCTAGGTAACTACCCAGAAGATGGAAGTCAGTACCTTCGTCACTTTGCCAATAGCGTCAAGCACAATCGTCTTGTATTGATCGATGACGGAACAGATGTCATCAAGGTCAACGCGTGGCGAAAAAGGCCACCACCACATGACGATGTGTCGATCAAAGATGTCGTTGGGCTCTCGCGATGGAAATCTGCGAAGCGCAAAGTTCGTGAATACTTTCTCAGACTAGATGACTCAGCGGCGGAGAAGGTGCTGTTCTTCACTGCATATAATATCGATGTCAGGACTGGTGATGAGATAGTAAAAAACGAATATGCGCACTTGCGACGGAATATTGTTGGAGGTGTGCAGACCGACGACGTTTTTTTTCTTGGCCAGTGTTTGATAGAAGACAATTGGATAGATAAGCAACTGTATTTCGACAATCTATCAAAGATTCAGAAATATTTCGGCCGACGCGAAGTTGTCTACGTTCCGCATCCACGCGAATCCTCCGATACCATTGATTTTGTCAAAGATGCGTTAGGATTCAAAATCAGACAGTTCGATGGTCCGATTGAATATTGGCTTTGCGTCGGCGGTGACTGGCCAAGAATTCTTGCGTCGTTTTTCTGCTCGGCGCTGATCAATTGTTCAATCATCTATCAGGGAGTCCTTAGCATTAAGGCCTTTTATATTGACCCGGAACTCATGTTGGTCGAGCGCGATTTTGTACGGGAAGTCTATGACTACTTCTACACCCGATCCGGCGACGGCCTAGAAGTCGTTAAGTTGGACTCATTGAATTCCAGCGCCCCTACTGTTTCGTGATGTCGAAAAATCCAATTTGATCCAGTCCCGCTACTTGCAGCCTTTTTCGAAAACGTTTTTTGAAACATATGTTGCCGGAGCCCTCCGATCGGCAGAGGAAATCGTTCCCCTTTTGATTGACGCTGCCCATCCGAGGAGCGTCGTCGATGTCGGCTGTGGTTTGGCAAGCTTTCTGGAGGTCTTTTCCGCGCGCGGTGTCCGAGATGTTTTGGGCATTGATGGAGACTACGTTGACCGCGGTCTGCTGAGAATTCCCAGCGAGAATTTCCTTGCGGCAAATTTGGAAAGACCACTTCCAGTAGCAAGAACATTCGACTTGGTGCTATGTCTTGAGGTAGCCGACGACTTGGCGCCCGAGATAGCGGCAACATTTGTGAAATCGCTCGTGGGCCTGGGACCCGTGATTATTTTTTCGGCGGCGATTCCATCTCAAGGTGGGCAGAACCAAAAGAACGAACAATGGCCTTCCTACTGGGCGGAACACTTTCGACTGCACGAATATGTTGCCGTCGACTTCATTCGGCGACGACTTTGGAACAACGAAAAGGTGGAATGGTGGTATGCACAGAACATGTTTGCATTTGTAAAGGCAAGTCGCTTATCTGATTACCCAATGCTTGCAAAGTGCTATGCGGAACCCATCGACCGTCAGCTGTCTCTAGTTCACCCTGGGTTGTACTCGCACTTTGTGTCGAGGGCCGACCCCAATAATTGGCCTTTGAGGGCAGTCCTGAAGGCATTGCCTCGTTCAGTTTGGCGTGCACTGGTTCGTCGAGTCGGGCGCTGACAATTCTCGTTGCAGCCGTGTTCATTGGCTGAGCGCCTGCACGGTACGCCGGTATTCCGCCCATTCTCCTGTGTCGAGCCATGCCTTTTCGCTTATGGGGTAGACGCCGATTCTCCCACCGCGACCAATCACGGTTTCGATCAACTCGGTCGCGTGGCACATCTTGTTATCCGGAATGAGTTCGAGTACTTCGGAGCGCATGACGTACATTCCAGTATTGACCAGCAGATCGTAGTGAGGCTTTTCCAGAATCCGCTTCAGGCCCCCCCCAGCCTCCAATTCACAAACGCCGTACGGAATGTGGTAGTCCCTCAGCGACGCCACCACCGTAATGTCGTTGCCCTCACTCTCGTGCGTGTGTACTAGATCTGCGTAGTCCGCGCGCACGATGATGTCGCAGTTGGTAACGATCAGCGAACCATTGACCTGCCCTACCAGCGCCCGTAACCCTCCCACCGTCCCCAACGGCCGGTCCTCCTCGATGTATCTGACGCCGTAGGCGGGGTGCAACTCCTCGAAGAACGACTTGATTAGCTTGGCCTTGTGGTTGATCGATATGAGAAAGTCTTTGATTCCGTATCCGATGAAGGATTCGATGATTATTTCGATGACGGCTTTGTCTCCAATCGGAATAAGTGGTTTGGGCAACACTCGCGTAAAGGGGTCCAGGCGCGATCCCTTGCCGCCGGCCATAATGACTACCGGCACCGTGATTGGCTGGAGTCTGGCGTTGGTCTGAGGTCGATCCTGGAATACTTGCCCCCAAAAGAGCAATTCAATGATGCGTTGATCATCATCGACGACTGGAATGCACGCGAAATTGCGCTCGAGCATAATCTGACGCGCATCGTCGAGGCGAAACTGAGCGGACAGCGTATATGGCGCCTTATTGCAAACTGCCTCGATGCACGCGTCAAGGGATTTGTCTGCCAGGATCCACCGCCGGATATCACCATCCGTAATTGCCCCGAAAAGCCTGCCATCGTCGTCGACGACGAATAGGATTCTCTCCTCGGTCTCCTCCAGCTGCCGCATCGCGGTCTTCAGCGACACGTCCTTATTTACAAGAAAACGGCCTATGGAAGTGTTCACTGGCACGCCTCCGGCGCCAGGTCGTGGAATCTCTTTTTGAGTAGCTCTGCGGACACTTGGATCTCTTTCAGTCTTTCCTTGATCCTTAGCGATGTCTTGCCATCTCGAAACACATCATAGGGGTTCTCCATGTCTACCAAAGAGTGCCGAAATTCAGAAGAGCGCGCTCGTTCGATCCCAGCCAAGATCGCAGCGGCATCGTAGTCCGTGTCGATGACGTTCCTGGCATGAATCCGCCCCAGTTGCCGATTGCCGACGTTCACAACTGGCAGTCGAAATGACGGTGCCTCCACGAGTCCACTGGACGAATTGCCGATCATCAGATCGAACTGCTTGAGGCAACTGAAATAGACTAACGAGCCGAGGTGATCGCAGACCCGATATTGCCGTGGTGCATCGCACGTAAAATTCACAATCGCCGCGTCGATTCGACTACCCATGGCATCGGCATTCGCCCGCGTGAATACGGCCGAGACGCCACTCCGCCTGATTGCATCCAACAGGTTCTGAATCTGGTATTCACAGTCGCCAAGTTCAAGAGTCACCGGATGGTAGGTTACAAGGGCTACAGGACTATTCAGGTCAAAATGCAGCCGGCTGGCGAGCTCGCTGCGTGTCATGAGCTGACGTTGATACAAGCCGTCAAGAGCGGGAGCGCCGTACGTGAATACGCGCTCGGGTTGCTCGCCCATTTGAATCAAACGCCGCGCATAGGACGCAGTGGCGGGAAAATGAATGCAAGCCATCTTGGAGATACTGTGCCGAATTGCCTCGTCGACCGCACCCTGGCTGGTCTCGCCACCGTGGATATGGGCAATAGGCACGCGCTGGAGGAGCGCCGCTAGCGCAGGCGCCATAAGTTCGTAACGGTCACCGAGGCACACCATCAATTCGGGACGCAACTGTGCCCAAGCATCGGCGAACGCGAGCAGGCCGATGCCAACCGACTTCGCGATCGAGGCCTCGTCGTCGGTCGCAAGAAGCATCGGTACTCGCCGAGCAATTTCAAATCCGTCCGCCTTTATGGCGTCGACGGTATGACCGTGAAGATTGGACAGATGCATACCCGTCACGACGACCAGCAACTCAACTTCCGGATCGTCACGCATTTCCCGAAGCAGGTGGTACAGACAGCCATAGTCGGCCCGCGAAGTCGTCACGACGGCAATTCGGCGTGCCATCAGCGGAGCATCTCCCAAGTGATGACCTCGTCCGAGGCGAGGTCGCCGGCGATGTGCCGCCCGATGACCTTGTCCAGGTCGCCTGGTGCGACCCCGTAGCCGGGTCGCTTGATGGTCAAGTCCTCTCTGGATATGAGCGCGCCCGCAGGGATCGCTCGCGCTGCAACGACACTTTTTCGCGCGATGCGGATGTTCGCCATCTCGCACGGCGCCGGCCGCTTGACACCGTCTCCAAGCGCCAAAGTGACTTCCCGTATCGCGCGTACCATGCGCGCGAGCTCGCCGGGCTCCAGCGAGGCCTTGTGGTCCGGGCCCTCCATCTGACGGTCGAGCGTGAAGTGTTTCTCGATGACCTGGGCACCGATCGCCACGGCGGCAATCGATATGTTGATGCCATCTGTGTGATCCGAGTAGCCGACGGGAACGTCAAAGGCAGCACGAAGTGTGAGCATGGCGCGCAAGTTCACCTGTCCGGCCGGGCACGGATACTCCGTAACGCAGTGAAGCAGCGTAACGTCGGTGCCCCCATGCTCGCGAACGGCCGCGAGAGCGGTTTCCACCTCACCCAGAGTTGCCATGCCCGTGGACAGGATGATCGGCTTGCCTTTTCGGGCGACATGCGCGAGCAGCGGTAGATTGGTCAACTCGCCCGAACCGAGCTTGAAGCACTGCACCCCCATCGCATCGAGCATGTCCGCACTGGACTCGTCGAACGGGCTGGAGAGAAAGGCAATGCCGATTTGCTGGCAATACGCCATCAGGTCGGCATGCGCGTTCGCATCGAGTTCCAAGCGCCGCAGCATATCGAACTGTGACTCTTCAGCGTCGGTCGTCCGAAGTTGATAATCAGCCTTTCGCGCCCCACGGACGACCAAAGCCTCCGCCCGAAAGGTCTGGAACTTGACTGCGTCGGCGCCTGCCCCCTTCGCTGCCGTGACCAGCTGCCGGGCAAGGTCCAAGGAACCGTTGTGGTTCACCCCGGCCTCCGCGATGACAAAGACCCTGTCCGTGCTCATTTTGCGGCTCTTGCAGCGGGACTGCCAATGTACACGCCCGGCTCCATCAAATCGCGCGTAACCGTTGCGCCAGCTCCCACAAGACAGCGCTCTCCAATGCGGACGCCCGGAAGCACGCAAGCGCCCGCCCCGATGATGGACTGCGCACCCACCGACACCCCGCCGCATAGAACGACGCCTGGCGCGATGTGGCTGCAGGCGCCAATGGTGCAGTCATGTTCCACCGTAGCATTGGTATTGATGATGCTGCATTCTCCAATCTTCGCGCCTGGATTGACCACGACGCCATCCATGACGACAGTGCCGTCGCCGATGACCACGTCGGAATTGATCACGGCCATTGGCGAAACGATGGCTGGAAGCACAAGACCAAACGCGAGAAGCCTGTCGCGCAGCGCCTCTCGGCTGGCCCCGACGTCGATAATACCGATTCCGAGCACCGCACCAACGACGCGGCCACTGGCAACCAGATCCGGCAATACATGGTCGCCCCCAAGATACCCTGGGAAGTTGGGGGGTACCGATCCAGCCTCCAAGGCAGTGTAGCCAACAACTTCATATTGCCGGAGCTTCGAAACGATGGCTGCCACGACCTTGGCGTGGCCACCGCCACCAATCAGGACTATGGGTGTCATCGGCGCATCATCTGGAGGTCAAGAGCGCCCTGCGCCCAGGTCGGGCCCCGCTGAACTGCATATTCATGGTCCCTGGCGACAATCCGATCATGGCGTTTCGTCAAATGCAATCAAATACGCGCTGCGGCAACTGCCCAGCCTCTGCACATCGCTTTGCCACAACGATCTTGATCTTCTCCCGCAACGGACTACCTTCGCCAATATACTGTTCCGACATTGCGGCTATCTCGTCAATATCACGCTTGACCGGCATCGCCGAGAATTGTCGCTGCGTATCGTATTCCAATGTTCTCTGCAGGCTCGCCATCTTGTGCGAGTGGGCATCGAGAAAGACGCAAGGCGTTCCCCCCAAGGACGCGAAAATGGCGGCATGAAACCTGCCGGAGATAAATACACGCGCGTTAGCTAGGATCGCGCCGGCCATCATGATCGGAGTATTCCAGGGAACGATGCCGCATCCGCTTAGCCGCGCTACTTCCTGAAGAAACTGGTCTCCTGCGCAATTCTGGGTCAGGTATACCGGATATCCAAGTCGTCGAACTCCTTCCAGCAGTCGCAGGTAGTGTTCGACGGCTTGTTCCTGAAATCCCGCTGCCCAGGAACTTCCGCCAATGCAAATGTAGGGTTTCGAGAAATCCAGCTTACCGAAATATTCATTCTTCTCCGGCGGAGGAATAATGAAATCGCCGTTCGGTGGGACGCAAGCACCGAATCGCTCGTACACCGGGAACCACGTGAACAGCGCATCGGGTATGTAATCGGACTTTACTTCAGGCATTTCCCTCTGTACATACTTCAGCGACTCGGGATCGCGCACCAGGACAGCGTCGCACTTGGCCAGAGTCTTCCGGGCTGAATCGAGATCCCTGCTATTCCGCCCCGTGAACGGACAATCTGACACGATCCCGTTTAAATAGAAGACTTTCTTGTTCAGCCTCGCTGCAAGTTCGATCATCGCGAGGTAAAAGAAAAAATCGCGCCGGAACGGAGTGCTGAAAACGCCGCTCCCTTCGCCATTGATCACGACCAGGTCGACTGCCGCCAACTGGTCGTAGATTTGCTCGAGCTCCGTGCTATCTTCCTTGTAGCGAATGAGATTGTCCGCGCTTTTCGACGGGTCCTCGGTAACAAAATCGCGAGCCCCGAAGCGTTCTTCAATCCTGATATACCAGCCAATGGGCTTCGCCGCGTATCGCATGCGGCGCAGAAATCGAGCATGCTTCAGCGGTAGAATCGTACCGACCAGACCGCGCGTACCGCCGTAATCACACACGGTGTCGCCGGTGATGACGTCTGCGACTTCAAACTTGCGTTCAAGAAGCTGGTGAAGCGCGATGGATTGGCCGCGCCCCCCCCAATTCATCGCATCCCTGTGGTCTCCTACAAAGAGGACCTTCATTAAGCACGTACCTATCGGACTTTCTATGTGCAAGCGCTGCTCCTTGCGAGAACAACATGAGGCCGTAAGCGTTGGCACGAACTACGTACGGCGAGCTTCCTGTTACAGCCACGAGATCGAGGTTGCGCTCGACATGATCGATAGTACCTAAGAGTACGATACCGCCACTGGCAAATGTATGCTCAACTCGGCTACTTCACACCTTCAACCCACCTGCCCCTCATCTTTAACCCGGGAGCTTAGAACTCAGTAGGCAAGTGCTCAGTTCCGCGTTGGCGGTAGATTTTCCGTGCGTAATGCGACCTGATTTCTTCTGCGTGGCGTCGCCCATTCGACGGTGACATGCGCGGCCTCTCAAGGAGTCAGGTTATTGCCGTCCACTGCTCCGGCTTTAGGCTCGCGCCCCAGCATGAGCACGTACGAGTACGTTTGCGAGAGCGCATCTCTCCCGCCCGGCAACAGGAACCATGCGCCAAGGTATAAGGGGAGCGCAAGCGCGCTTCCAAGTGCAAGTGAGTGCAACGGCCCCTCGACGACGCCGGCGCGCTTGACGACGTAAAGTACCGTAGCCATCACGAGTGTCGCGACGAGCGGCCTCTGGATAGTCGAAGCGAAGTGCCGGATCGTGATCGGCGTGCCCATGAATCCCCAACAGAGAAGCGGGACAAGCAGGAGATAACCAGAGGCCACATGCGCGTAGGCGACACCTTTCGGGCCCCAATGAGTTCCGACTGTCAGGAATGCCGCAAGGCCTGCCGACTGCAAGAGTCCCCACCACAAATAGCGACGCGACTTACCGCAGGTGACCATCACGAAGCCGACCGTAAACGCTACCGGGCGCACCACAGCAGCAATAGCTAGAATCCTGAGGTAGTCGGTTGCGGCGATCCATCTTGCTCCCAGTGCGACTAGCACGACCTCTTCGGCAAATACGGCGAGGAATAGCGCTAGCGGCATCGTGACCGAGGCGAGGGCGCCGAGAAAGCGAAGATAGTAGCGACGGTAGCGGTCGGCCGAATCATGCAGGCGACTCAGCGTTGACTCTGCGACGGCGTTAACGGGGAAACTCAGGTGGCTGATCGGCGCAAGCACCAGATTGATGCCTTGCCGGTATAGTCCAAGTGGCGTCGCACCGAATAGCTTTCCGATCAAGATCTGATCGAGGTTGAATGTAACAAATGACCAGATCAGGTTGAACGCAGTGACATCGCCGCCAAAAATCAGCATCGACTTCACGTCAGCGTTTCGCGATGGTCGTCCGGGAACCCAGGGAATGCAGATCCACGTTCCAAGCAGCACGAGAGCACTACGGGAGACTTCACGTGCGACGAGCGCCCAGTATCCATAATCCATTAGCGCAACAGCAACGGCGATGGCCACGCTTGCGGCGCTGGCGCCAATCTGAACGAGTGCCAGTTGGCCAAACCTCATCAGACGGCGTTGTAGTGCCTGATGCTGTATCGTGATACCGCCAAATATGAACGTCGAGCCAAGGACCATGCATATGGCCACTAGCCTTGGTTCATCATAGAACCGTGCAATCGGGACAGCGAGCGCTGCGATCAGCAGTGCGATACCGAAACCCGTACCGGTATTGACCCAAAATAGAGTACTAAGCTGATCGTGTGTAATCTCCTTGCGCTGGATGGTCGCAACGGAAAGCCCAAGGTCCTTGAATCGTTCGGCGACCGCGGTGATTGCCGTCACCATGGCTATCAGTCCGAATTGCTCCGGACCGAGCAGTTGGGCAAGAACGACTATGGACCCGAGGCGGAGGACGAACTCAAATCCTTCCGCGCCCATGGCGAATGCCCCACTATGGACGGTACGGGACTTCAGGTCTGGTGCTGTAGCCTGGGTTCCCAGGAGCCTCTTGAAACGCTCGGTGTTGGTCATCGAAGCCCTATTGGAACCGCCAACACCCATAGCGGCTGATGCTCGCCCACCCGACGATTGCTCGCCCTCCCCACTTCAGGGGCCGGGCGGAGGTAGCTCAGACAGTCCATCGGATACTTGGCGGGCGTGGCGAGGTTAGTAGTTATCGATTACAGGTCCTCGATACTGACCGCATGGCGCACGACGATCGAGCCACATTGGAGTCGCACCGCCGGCCGCAACTCGTGACTCAGACGCGCTGCCAGGGAAGGCCCCCTTTTTCGAGTCGATGAAGCAACTTGTCCCATTTGATCACACCCGCCCACCGGATGCGCGGAAGCAGCATCTGCGCCCCGCGTGCTGCTGGCCATCCACCAATTTGCCGCAACCAGTCGTACTTCCACGATAACTTAGGTTCTTTGAGTGCGCTTCCAAGTTCCGCCGCCAACTGCTCGAGTTGCTTAACCAAGTCATAGCGGTCTGGAAGGAACTGCACGTGCCAGTTATTGAGGTAGGTAAGGCATGCGGCACGCGCGCGTGGCGAGTCCTCTAGTGACAAAAGGTACTGAATGTGGAGGCGCATTGAGAGCAGCATGGCTCCTAGCTTGGCCCTCGACCCCCCCACGTAGCTGAGGGACGAAAACCCCGCCATTCGATAGTAGGTCATTGCGACCGGAACGAACTTAATCCAGTCACTGGCGAGTATCACCCTGCAGAAGTACTCGCCGTCGTCGTCCGAGAGGAGTCGAGTGTCCCAGGGGCCTGCGTCCACGGTAAGTTCACGGCTGACGAGCCACGTGGCAGTCTGCATGTGGAGGTTTTGGGACATCTTTCGCACGAGCCATTCGGCCGCCGATAGGTCGTGCCAAAGCGCAGTTGGTACAATCGAACTGTTCTTCGTGCGATAGTGGAAATAGACCCATCCTGATGAGAGAAGTACCCGCCTGGATTCCGCCTGCTCGGCAGCCAACATCTGGCGTTCAATCTTGTTCGGCGAAAGGAGATCGTCCGCGTCCAGCCATTGGATATAGTCGCCCTGGCTGAGCGAAAGCGCCGTGTTACGCGCTGCGGCGGCACCGGCGTTGGGTTTGGTCACCACCTTGACGTTGGCGGACTCGAACCTGCGTACAACGACAAGCGTTTCATCCTTCGACCCATCGTCCACGACAATGATCTCCTTGCGCGGCCAAGTCTGAGCAAGGGCGGACTGAATGGTCTCGCCGATCCATTCCTGCGCGTTGTAGGCGGGAATGAGGATTGATACGAGGGGCTTGGAGTTCATCCCGCATGCACCTCCTTGTGCGTCAAGCGGAGACCGCCGCTGATGCGGTCGATTGGCGACCTTATCGGTCGGATGATACGGTAGCACGGTCATCGCGTCGATAACCCGTCGTCGCGCAATACTTAGGCGCGCATCAACCCGCCTCGATGAGCGATCGCCGAATCATGGTCCGGACGCGGTAACCATCAACACGAGCAAGAAAAGCGTTCTTTGCTAGCTATCGACTATCAAAGAGCAGATGCTTCAACGCCTGACGTTGCGCGGCGAGCCGATTCAGTACCAACACCATATGGTCGCCGCTCAGGTGCTTGCCGACTACAATCGCCAACGCTTTGCGACTTAAGATGTTCACCACAGTAAGCGCTCGGAATCGGGCGCCGGCAGCGACCGACTCGAATACAAAGTCCAGCCTCCAGATATCGTTCGAGGCACGTAACCGGATCCGTTCCTGGCACACCTCGTGGCGGGCGAATTAATGTCGAGCTGACGGAAGCCCTGAAATCGCCGTCGACAATGATATGCTGCTACGTGTATTGTTCTATGGCTCCAAAACTAGGCGGATCAAGTTGGCCCAAGCACTCAGATGTTAAGCGCGGCTCAACTGGTGGCCCAAGGTGTCACTTGACGCCGGGCCTTCCGAGATCAGTCAGCTACTGCGATCGTGTTGTTCGCTCTGATGGTGCCAGCCCCCTTGCCTGACGATCTCCGTGTTAATCGCCGAATCGGTAGCCCCATTTCAGTGAACGCACACTTGAATGAGCAATTACTCGACGAGACCGGCGCTGCGGTGCGCAGCTTCGTCAAGTGGTTGGAAATGTTCGGCGAGACGTCTTACGATCACCAAAGCTACTACGCGGGTCCAATCGGCGGCCCGGCCAAGGCGCTTTATTATCGGCAGCCACGACTCGGGTTACTCGCGGTTGCCCCGATGGTACTTTCCGAGGCACTGCTTCCCTCAGTTCGGCAATTTTTCTGGCACAAGCAACGATTTCCGATTGCGGACGCTCACTACGCAATGGGATTTGCACTGCTTTCACGGCTCACTGGAGATCAGAAGTACTACGCAAAGGCGGTCCACTTCCTGGAAGTGCTGGAAGCGACACGGTGTCCTGGATATCAGCACTACTGCTGGGGCTATCCGTTTGACTGGGTCACCCGAACGGGGGTGATGGCCGCCGGGACACCACTCATTACTACCACGCCTTATGTCTACGAGGCATTTTCATATGTGCAACAGATCGACGGCCTTCCACGGTGGCTGGAGATCATGGAGTCGATGTCCGAGCATGCATTTAGTGACATCAAAGACCGGGAGCTTTCGGCCGATGTGGCGACTGCCGGATACAACCCGCTCGACACTCAAGGCGGCGTAATTAATGCGAGCGCGTACCGGGCGTTTTTGCTGATGAGCGCTTCGGTTCAGTTCTCCCGCCCTGATTACCGTCGTACCGCTGAGCGCAATCTCAATTTCGTGCTGCAATCCCAGCAACCCAATGGATCGTGGCATTACGCAGCCGACGGAGTCAGGGGTTTCGTCGATCATTTTCACACCTGCTTCGTCCTCAAGGCGCTCAGCAAAATTGATAAGCTCATCGACCACGAGGGTTGCCGGAAGGCGATAGCCGCTGGCGTGGACTACTACGTGCGTCACCTTTTCGACGAGAACGGCCTGCCGAAGCCGTTCTCGAGCGCACCGCGGCTGACTGTCTACCGGCACGAACTCTACGACTACGCCGAATGCATCAATCTGTGTACGTTGCTGCTCGGTAGATTCAAGGCACTCGACAGAAGTCTGGAGTCCGCGGTGACAGACCTGATGAACCATTGGCGGAAGAATGACGGATCTTTCCGCTCGAGGCGACTGTTCGCTGGATGGGACAACGTCCCGATGCATCGTTGGGCGCAGTCCCAGATATTCAGATCCCTCTGCTTCCTCCTTGCGTCCACAACCGAACCGACAGAAACGCGGCTTGGCGAAAATTCTCATCGCCGGTCTATGATGGAGGGCGACGCCGCAGTGGTCTCGCCCGCATTGGGACGCTGATCCAGGGGACCGTTGCCATGTGCGGCATTTGCGGCCAGTATAATTTTCGCGATCCCAAGCCAGTCGAACCGGCGACGATCAAAGCGATGGCGCGCTCCATCGAGCATAGGGGGCCGGACGACGAGGGTTACCACTTCTCGGGACCGCTGGGTCTTGGCTTCCGCCGACTTTCGATCATCGATCTCGAGGGTGGCCATCAGCCTATGTCGGACCGGGACGAGACTGTCTGGGTCGTGTTCAACGGTGAGATCTACAACTTCTCGGAATTGCGTCGCGAGCTCGAGTCGTTCGGGCATGTCTTTCGCACGCGATCCGACACCGAAGTCATCATCCATGGATACAAGCAGTGGGGAACCGAGGTTCTGAATCACCTCAACGGGATGTTCGGGATGGCGATCTGGGATGATCGCCACAAGCGACTAATCATCGCGCGCGATGCTGCGGGCGTTAAGATTGTTTATTACAAAGTGGAAGGCGGTTCGGTCGTGTTCGGATCCGAGCTACGCGCGGTGCTCGCGGCGCTTCCGGCGAGGCCGGATGTCGACATGACCGCCCTGAATCTTTTCCTTCGATATCGTTACACGCCCTCGCCGCTCACGATTCACCAGGGGGTACGCAAACTCGCTCCCGGAACCATGGCGATCTTCGAAAACGGCAACTGGCGTGTGGACCGCTGGTACCGCTTCCGCCCAACGCCGTTTTCGCCGGCGTTGACGGACAAGGACGCCGTCGAACAGCTCCTGGAGATCTACAAGCGCGCCCTCAAGCGACACCTGATCAGCGACGTCCCGGTCGGCTTGCTGTTGAGCGGCGGAGTCGACTCGGGACTGCTGCTCGGCTTGATGCGCATTTACGGCGATGCATGGCCCACCTACACGGTCGGCTATGGTAAAGCCGCCTACAAGGACGACGAACTGATCGACGCGGCGGAGACCGCGGCGCTCTTCTCCTCCCGGAACGTGCCGGTAATGCTTAGTCGCGAGACCTTCGAGGTGTCGCTGCCGCGAATCGTTGCTCTGCTCGAGGAACCAATCGCGTCGTCGTCGATCGTGCCAATGTTTCACGTCTGCGAGCGTGCGCGACAGGATGTCAAAGTCGCGCTCGTGGGACAAGGCCCGGACGAACTTTTCGGGGGCTACAACCGGCACCTCGGCGTGCAATACGGAAGCTACTGGCGGCGGCTGCCGGGATGGCTCCGCGCCGGCGTCCATAATGGCATCCGCCGTCTTCCCCGCCAGGAAACGTTGAAACGCGGCGTCTATTCGCTCGACGTGGAGGACCGTCTGCAGCGGTATCAGAACGTCTTCTCGATCCTGCCGGGTGACGTGGTTGACGGCCTATTCAGGCCCGGTCTTCTCCCGCAGGGCGCCGGGGACAGCATTCGTGAATCGTGGGCCGATCTCGCGCGGGAGATGGAGGGCTGCGATGAACTCGGCGCGTTCCAGGTGCTAGAGATCCGCTCCTCGCTTCCCGATGAACTACTCATGTACGCCGATAAGCTCTCGATGGCGCATGGTCTCGAGGTCCGCGTACCGTACCTTGACAAAGAGGTAGTCGAGTTCGCTGAACGGCTACCGGCCCGATTCAAGGTCCGTGCTGGTCGCCGCAAGTGGCTGCACCGGAAGGTGTGCGAAGGTTTCCTTCCGCCACCGATCCTTGCGCGGAAAAAGCGAGGATTCGCGGTCAACGTTGTCGACGCATGGTTTCACCAGTCGCTCGATAGCAGGATTGGCGGCTACCTACTCGGGGAGGATTCGCTCATGTTCCGGTTCCTGAGCGCCGAGCGTGTGCGATGTCTGGTCGATGAACACCGCTCGGGTCGGAACGACAACCACAAGATATTATTCAGTCTGATCGTGTTCGAGGAGTGGCTCCGCGCAGACGACTCCGCAGCACGTAACGCCTCGACGCCAGGACCGACCGAGGCGCACGTGGAGCTAGCCTAGAGCGTCCCGCCGCACTTGACACCCCGCCATGCCTCTCGACTACGTTCTCATCACGCCTGCGCGCAACGAGGCGGCTTTCATCGAGAAGACCCTGCAATCGGTGGTCACTCAAACGGTCTTGCCGAAGCGCTGGGTCATCGTTAGCGACGGCTCGACCGACGGCACCGACGAGATCGTGCGCAAGTACCAGCCTGGGCGAGAATGGCTCGAGCTTGTGCGCCTTCCCGTACACGAGGAGCGCAACTTTGCTGCAAAGGTAATTGCATTCAACACTGGATATCAACGGGTGAAACAGCTGCCGTTCGATGTCATCGGCAATATCGACGCCGACGTCTCGTTCGGCGAGGACTACATGGAGTACCTTCTTGAAAAGTTCGAGACGATGCCGAAGCTTGGCGTCGCCGGGACGCACTATATTGAGGGTGACTTTCACTCCTACAAGGACAGCTACATCAACGTGCATCATGTCAATGGTCAGATTCAGCTATTCCGCAGGGAATGCTTCGAGGAGATCGGTGGCTACATGCCAATCAAGGGTGGAGGTATCGACTGGGTGGCCGTCACGACAGCGCGAATGAAAGGCTGGCTCACGTACTCGTTTTCGGAGCGGGTTTTCCACCACCACCGCAAGATGGGAACCGCCGAAAGCAACGAGCTCAAATCACGTTTTCACTACGGCAAGAAGGACTACTTCCTGGGTGGCCATCCGCTTTGGCAGCTGTTCCGAAGCACGTTCCAGCTGGCGAAAAAACCGTACGTTCTGGGTGGCTTGTGCCTGTTCTCAGGTTACTTGTGGTGCTGGCTTACACGCCACGAGCGCCCCGTGTCATCGGAACTAATGAAGTTTCACAGAAAAGAGCAACTCGTCAGGCTCAAAAAATTGCTACCGGACCGCCTGGGTTTGCGCCGTTAGAATTCCATTACCCTTGATACGGCACATCTTGGAACGCGGTCTAACACTACAACACGTTCCCGCGCAGTCCGAGTTCGCGCCGTCTCGACTGTTGCTTCACAGGGACAACATTGTTTCGTCCGCTAAAGCGACCGAGCATCATCAGAATGCAGATCGAGTCTTTGGAAATTAGGATTCGTGGTCGGAACACCAGTGTACCTTCGACACGGATCGACGGTTGCACGATCGTTACTACTGGAAAGTGGTTGAATACAGCACAACTCTTCGACGAGGAGCTCATCGAAGAGGCAGATTTTCCGGACGTCCGCAGACTTATCTCTTGTCTGCGGGAAAGCCAGCTGCCAGCCGATGTCTTCACGTTTGCCAGACGCGTAGAGACATCTACCTTAAAGTACGACTTCCCTTGTGAATGGGATAACTTGGCGGTCGCTTCCACGACATCGTTCGACAGCTGGTGGAACGGCCTCCCCCAGGAATCAAGAAAGAACGCAAGGCTCGCAACGAAGCGCGGGGTCGTCGTGAAAGCAGTGGCATTCGACGAATCGCTCGTCAGCGGAATCAAGAAAATCTATGATGAAACTCCCATACGCCAGGGGAGGCACTTTTGGCATTACGGTAAGGACCTCGAAAGCGTACGGGTCATGAATGCAACCTATCTGGCGCGATCCCACTTCATTGGCGCTTTCTTCGACAATGAGCTGGTCGGATTCATCAAATACATCCGCGTCGATCGCATAGCCGTGCTAATCCAAATCATCGCGATGGATGCGCATCGCGACAAGCGACCGATCTATGCGCTCTTGAAGTACACAATGGAATGCTGTCAACAACAGGGTCTTTCGTTTCTCACGTACGGTAAGTTCAATTACGGGGTCAACCAGGACAGTTCGCTAACGGAATTCAAGCGCCGCAATGGCTTTACCGAAGTGCGATTCCCTCGTTATTTCGCACCTTTGACGCTGAAGGGGCAATTAGCCGTGGCTACAGGGCTGCATCTCGGAATCCGGAACCTAATTCCTGTGCCGATCACCACTCTACTTCACAAGACTAGATCGAAATTGCTGAAAGCGAGGAAGTAAGCGTGTGGCCTACACTCCCCATAAGTTGGACTGACGTGCGCCTCCGTCGCCGGTCCGCAGACTTTCCTGTAGCATTGTTCAGAAGAAATCGCCGGTGTAGCTCAATGGCAGAGCAGCTGAATTGTATTCAGCAGATGAAGCGTTCAAATCCTTCCGCCGGCTCCACAAGAGTGCAGTCACGGGTGCGCGTCTTGTGCGCCGCGATGAACGGGGTAGCCTGCCGCTCTGCTGGCAGAAACGGCCCCATGGGAGTAAGCAAGAACGTTCGCGCATCCCGTCTTTGAGCCATCTACGGCATCAGCGATCGCAAGTGTCTGAAGTTCCAATTTTGTCTCCGACACTTTCGGCACGGCTGATTGCGCTACTGAATTAAATTGCCGCTGGAATTAAGATGCCAGGACTGGTGGGAATAATTGGTCGTCTTCCTCCTGAAGAGTGCAAAAGCCTCCTTCAAACGATGATGAACACCATGAAGCACCAGCGTTCCTACGTTTGCGGGACACACTGTGTTCCCGAGATTGGCGTGTACGGCGGTTGGGTCGCTCACGGCCATTCATTTGCGGCACGCCAATGCGCGTTCAACCGGGGCCAGGGGGCCGTACTACTATTTTCAGGCGAGTGCTTTCCGCCACCGCAACAATCTGCCCCAATCCCCCAACCCGGACGCGGGGCCGACATTCGGGATGAAGAAGCGTTGCTAAGCCTTTATGAAGCGAAAGGCGAGTCGTTCGTCACAGTCCTGAATGGCCTATTCAGCGGCCTCTTGATCGATCCCAACCGGAAACGCGCGTTGCTGTTCAATGATCGCTATGGTAGCGAACGCATTTACTACTGTGAAGCGCGTGGGTCCACGTTCTTCGCCAGCGAGGCCAAGGCTTTGTTGAGTGTCCTTCCCGATCTTAGGGCATTCGATGACCAAGGTGTGGCGGAATTTCTCCACTATGGA
This sequence comes from uncultured beta proteobacterium, assembly GCA_963726915.1. Lineage (GTDB taxonomy): Bacteria > Pseudomonadota > Gammaproteobacteria > Burkholderiales > Casimicrobiaceae > PALSA-1003. The sequence continues at coordinate 504,161 of CAVSEA010000009.1, read as the reverse complement.
TGCACGTTGGATGGGCGAACCTTGTTTCGCAATGTTCGAGTTTTACCTGGTGGCACGCTCTGGACATTTGACAGAACGGCCTTAGGTGTCAGAAATCTGTACTTCACGCCAGCAGGTTGGGAATCCCTGCCCACTCTAACGCCGCGGGACTTCGACTCGAAATTGCAGGAGACGTTTAGGAGAGTGCTTCCTCGCTACTTTCAATCGGACGCAAATGTCGGTATATCGCTCACAGGCGGGCTCGACACTCGAATGATAATGGCCTGCCTCCAAGACGCCGACGTCATGCCTGTCTGCTACACTTTTGGGGGACTAACAGGTGAAACAGAGGATTGCCGCTTGGCAGCCCTAGTCGCTCGCCAGTGTGGGCTCGAGCATCATGCGTTGTGTATTGACTCAGATTTCCTCTCGAACTACGGTCGTTACGTCGATCGCACAGTGTTCGTTACGGATGGCGCTGCTGGTGCGCTGGGTGCTCACGAAATATATTTTACCGCACTAGCCAAACAGTTATCACCCATTCGCTTGACAGGCAATTTCGGAAGCGAGGTTCTTCGCGGCGTGTCGACACTTAAACCACTTGGTCTCTCACGCTCCCTAATCGATACAGCCTTCAGCACGGTGCTAGATGCCTGTACGCGTCGCGCCACTGAAGTGGACTGTCACCCCGTCACATACGCCGCTTTCAAGGAGATTCCTTGGCACCTCTGCGGAACTCTCCTTGCTGGCAGGTCTCAACTGACGTTTCGCACGCCTTATCTTGACAACGAAATCGTCAGCCTTTCTTATCAAGCACCCGCGAGCTCGCGCAATTCGCCACGCTCGGCATTGCAGTTTGTTGCTAACACGAACCCTGAGCTTGCGAAAATTCCCACGGATCGGGCGGTACTGCACGATCGCGGTCTCTTGATTCGGATGAAACGGATCCTCGCCGAAACCACATTTAAGCTTGACTATCTCCACACGGAGGGACTGCCACATTGGCTGTCGCCACTCGATCCCTCCATTACCTCGCTCTCAAAAATTGGGCTGCTCGGGTTGCACAAGTTCCTGCCCTACAGGACTTGGTTCCGACAAGAGCTTGCGCCGTACGTCGCCGAAGTGATCACCGATGCACAGACCCAACGGATGCCATACTGGGATCCTCGTTTTCTAGCATCTATTTCCCCTGATCATGTGCGGGGTCGTAGAAACTACTTGCGGGAGATCAATGCGATCCTAACTCTTGAGGCGACAGATCGCCTTTTGATACGTGGTGTGCGGAGCAGCGACGTAACACCTGACGTTTTGTTAGCAGACAAGCGATGAATATCTTGATCGTCAAACTTGGCGCGACAGGTGACGTCGTGCGCACGACCCCGTTGTTGCGGCGACTGTCAGGCGATATTACTTGGGTGACAGCAAAAAATAACCTGGTATTACTTGAGGCGTTGGGCGGACAACTTCGATGCGTGTCCTGGGAAGATCGCTTCCGTACTCTGGATTCCGAGTATGACCTGCTAATCAACCTTGAGGATGAAATCGAGGTTGCTGCGTTCGTCAAGAGTGTGCGACACAAACAGATTGTCGGCGCGTATTTGAACGGGGCAGGTAGGCTGAAGTATACGGATGATTCGCGTCGATGGTTCGACATGAGTCTCATCAGCGTCTACGGCAGGCAGAGAGCAGACGAGTTGAAGCTTCTAAACCGTAGCTCATATCAGGAATTGATATTTGAAGGACTGGGGTTTCACTTTGATGGCGATAGATATGTGCTTCCACCACCTACGGAGACTGATCTATTCGGGGATGTCGCGATCGCGCCGGCGGCGGGCCCCGTATGGCCAATGAAGAGCTGGGCCTACTACGATCTGCTCAAACGCGAACTCGAAGCAGCAGGGCTACGTGTCAACGTGCTGCCGCACAGGGATTCGCTGCTCTCGCATCTGGGCGATGTCAACAACCACCGCTGCCTCGTCAGCGGGGACAGCCTGCCGATGCATCTAGCACTTGGGGTACGCACCCCGTGCGTCACGATTTTCAACTGCACAAGTCCATGGGAGATCCACGACTACGGAATGCAGACGAAGATTGTGTCTCCGCTCCTTGCGGAGTTCTTCTACAAGCGCGAGCCGGATACTCGTGCCACGACCGCTGTCGCCCTTGACGAAGTCTCCAGGGCAGTCATGCAGACACTGTCCGGACAAATGAGTGCTTCCGAGTTGCCGGCTAAGTGATGGCCGTCCTGAAGGGTGTGGTGCTGGTCGGATTTGCCCTGATAAATGGCAATGGCAAGGTCGCGCCCGCATCCAAGCCCATCCATGTTGCACTGCTGACCGGCGGAGATGACCTATCGTACGCCTTGGGCTTAACCTTGTCGTTGACGGCGCGCGGCGTTTACCTGGATTTCATCGGCAGTGACAAGGTGGATGCTCCCGCACTGCACGACTCGCCGCAGATTAACTTCCTAAATCTGCGAGGAGATCAACGGGAAAACGTTAGCTTTGCCAGGAAAGCCGTCAGGCTGTCGAACTACTACGTTCGTTTGCTGAAGTACGCGATGCTGTCCAAGCCACGGATCTTTCATATCCTGTGGAACAACAAGTTCGAGATGTTCGACCGAACAATGCTGATGGCGTACTATCGTCTCTTAGGCCGGAAAGTTGCGCTTACGGCGCACAACGTTAATGCTGCGCGGCGGGACGGTAAAGACAGTGCGCTCAACCGCCTCTCGCTCCGAATTCAGTATCGGCTCTCCCATCATATCTTCGTGCACACAGAGAGGATGAGGTACGATCTGCAGGCGGAGTTCGCGGTGCCGGAAGCAAAGGTCAGCGTGATCCCGTTCGGAATCAACAATACGATTCCAGCGACCGAAATGACAAATGACGAGGCGAAGCTGCGGTTAGGTGTACGGCCAGGCGAAGTCTCCGTGCTCTTTTTTGGCCAGATCGCCCCCTACAAGGGACTCGATTATTTGGTCGATGCGCTTGCGCAGTTGATCAGTGAAGACGGCCGATTCCGACTCATCATCGCGGGCAAGGTCAAGAAGGGCAGCGAAGACTACTGGCGAGCGATCGAGCGCAAGCTGTCTGTCGAGGTTATTCGAGAGCGCGTCACAATGCGGGTCGAGCACATACCCGATGAGGAGGTCGAGCAGTATTTCAAGGGCGCGGACGTGTTAGTAATTCCCTATACGCGCATCTATCAAAGCGGCGTGCCCTTTCTTGCCTACAGCTTCGGGTTACCAGTAATTGCCACGAACGTCGGCTCGTTGAGCGAGGACGTCATCGAAGGAAAGACTGGCTTCATTTGCAAATCGCAGGACTCCAACGATCTGGCGCGAGCAATTCGAGCGTACTTCTCCAGCGCTATGTGGCGGGAATTGGACTCGACTCGATCCGACATTCGAAAATTCGCGGACGAGCGGCACTCCTGGTCGACCGTCGCCAATATCACAGAAGCAGTCTATCGACGGCTGCTCGCCGACCAGTGAGCATGCAACATCGACTGACGTGCTTCAAGGCGATCAAGGAGCACGACGAGCACGGCCCTGGCGGATCCGCAACGCGATAGCACGACCCCATGCCACCTTACCTTGCCTTGCTCCTTACCGTCGGATTTGTACTTCTACTCTTCCGCCGTGACCGGTTGAACGAGGCAAAGGTTAGTCCTGCCCTGTGGTTGCCCGTAATGTGGATCGCGATCGCGGCGTCGAAGTTCGTCTCCCAATGGATCAACCTTGGCGCATCGCATTCCATTGTGGCCGATGGGCCTGACGGAAGCCCGATCGATGCACTCTATTTTCTCTCGCTGATTCTGGCAGGCTTGTGGGTACTGATTCGGCGGCGCATCGCTATCGGTGTGATCGTTAGAAACAACCGGTGGCTGATTGCACTCGTCGTCTACAGTTTTCTCTCAATCCTGTGGTCGGACTTTCCGTTCATCGGATTCAAGCGCTGGGTCAAGACGCTCGGCCACCCGGTCATGGCGCTGATCATTCTTACTGATCCAAACCCTGTCGGCGCGATGCGAATCGTCATGAAGCGATGCGCTTACTTACTGATTCCGTTCTCGGTGTTGCTGATCAAATATTTCCCGCAATACGGCCGAAGCTTCGACCAATGGTCCGGTCAGCCAACTAACATTGGCGTGGGACTCGCCAAGAACGATCTCGGCTGCCAAAGTTTGATCTTCGGGCTGTTCTTCTTCTGGAACCTGCTGACAGCGGGTCAGTCCGGGGACCGGCGCGAGCGTCGGTGGGAACTTAGTCTCAGCGCCATATTCCTGGGCCTGGCCGTATGGCTGCTGTGGCAGGCGCACAGCGCGACGTCCATTACGTCATTCGCACTCGGTGTTGCCATAATGCTTGCCGTAGGCGCCGTGAATAAGCGACTAATCGGAGCTTATGTTGTCGCTGCGCTTGCCCTGGTCGCCGCGGCGAACCTAGCCCTCGACCTGTATGCTTCCCTGCTGGACCTCGTTGGGAGAGACGCGACCCTAACGGACCGCACGAAGGTATGGGCGGATGTTCTCGCCATACAGGACAGTCCGATTTTGGGAACAGGATTTGAGAGTTTCTGGCTAGGCTCGCGAATCGAGCAACTTTGGGCGAAATGGTGGTGGCACCCTAACCAGGCACACAATGGCTATATCGAGACATACTTGAACCTTGGCGGCATCGGTGTTCTCCTGCTGGCCTGCGTGCTTGTCTCGACGTTCTGGAAGATAACCAGACAGGCCACGGTCGATTTCGATTTCGCTCGGTTTCGGCTCGCTTTTCTCTTTGCCATTATCGCCTTCAACTACACAGAGGCGGCCTTCAAGGCCGTTCACCCGGCATGGACCATGTTCTACATCATCGCGATCGACTATCCGAAGTCGCGAGCGAGGCAGCCGCGCGGATCGTCGCGGGCCTCTAGCCTAAGCCTTTCGCCACACAAGCCGAGCCCGAACGCGAAGCAAGAGAGCGCGAATAGCACGTTCAATCGGTCGCCCGGATCACGACAATCATCTGTTCAGCGGTGATCTGCTATTCATAGAGTCCTCGCTGACAGAACCATCGTCCCCAGTTGAGATCTGGTCGAACGACGCGGGCGGCCCACGACTAGCGAGCTAGAATCCGGTGGCGTTGGAGCGCCAAAATATTTCGATACAAGATTCCTTACAATTGTTGAATGCGTCTATGAACTCTTCGCACGGAAGCCACTCTTTGAAAGCCAGCCCCCGAATTGAATCCGCCATATAGTTAAAGGATCCTCGGGAGGAAATACGCTCAAGGCAATCGATGCACTGTAACCCCTCAGGTCGAAACTCTGGAAGATTGACTTCGAATGAGACGAAAGGAACGGCCCGATGCATTCCGCTTAGCACCTTCGCTTCATGCCCTTCTACATCGATCTTGATAAAGAACGGGCGCCCATGGGAATCGAAAAGGTCGTCCAGTGTAGTTGTTTCCACAACTTTATTTTCCTGGAATTCTATGCATTTGCCAAAACGATGGACGTCGCTTTGCAGAGCGCTTACCCACTTGGGATTTAGTGTGTTTAGCGCCGAACCCGGTTTCTCAATCCACATGACTTCGGATCCCGCTTTGTCGCTCACTGCCTTTCCCACAATGGTAACTGGTTTTTTGCGGAGACGGAGAGAGTGGAAACTCTTCGTTAGAATCACCTGATTCGACTTGTCGGGTTCCATTGCAATAACGCGTCCGCCGAGACTGAGAAAGATCTGAGTCTTATGACCTAGATTCGCGCCAACATCAAAGATGAGATCTCCCTTTCGAAATCCTTTCAGTACCTCACGGTAGAAGGCCAGATCCCGATCTCTAATTGCGATCTCCTGTCGATTTGCAACTCGGCAATAGACGTCATAAAGCTTTGAAACCTTTAGCCGCTGATAGCATCCGACTCGCGTAAGAAACTCTTTCACCCGCTGCTTTACGGTCTTGTTCATAGCTACGTCTCTGCATGCACAGAACGCTTAAGTATACCGACTTAGTTCCCCTCGCATTGAATAGGTACTTGGCGGTGCAGGTGTGTCGTGTCAGCAAGTTCTTGCCCGTTTGTCGGCAGTAGCCTGAAAGCTTCCTTCAAGTGACAATCTTGCTAGAACTTTCGACGGCACGGTGGGTGGAGTTGCCCCTATATCTCCGGACACACCGTAATGCTTAATTCAGCGGTTCGCCGCCTGAACATGCGCGGCGATAGCATCTTCAGCGCCTGGTGCGGATGAACCTCATTGTAATGCTCGAAGGCGGCCTCCAGTTGGCGCAACACGGTGACCGCGTCGCAGCGGTCCATGCGGTCAGCGTAGTCGCGTTTGAAGGTCTTGACGAAGGCTTCCGCCATGCCGTTGGACTGTGGACTCGCAATCGCCGTCGTCAGTGGTTCCAGTCCGATCTCGCGGGCAAACGACCGTGTGTCGCGCGCGATGTACGGAGAACCGTTGTCGGTCAGCCATTCGATCGGTTGCGCCGGCGGCACGATGCCGAAGCGCGCTTCTACCGCTTCGACCATCAAGTCGCGCACCATGTCGCCAGTGATGCCACCGGTCGTGGCCACCCAGCTCATCGCCTCCCGGTCGCAGCAGTCCAGGGCAAAGGCAATGCGCACCCGCTCGCGATTGTCGCAGGCGATCTCGAAGCCATCCGAGCACCAGCGCCGATCGCTCTGGCTGACCGCGATCCGACCGTCGTGACTGCGGGTATCGAGGGGTCGACCGGTGTGCCGGCGCAGCAGCAACTGGTGGTCGCGCATGACGCGGTAGACACGCTTGTGATTGACCCGTCGTCGCCCGTCATGGTCACGGCGCCGATTGACCAGTGTCTGCGCTCGCCGATAACCGTAGGAAGGCAACGCCGCGATCTCGGTCGTGATCTCCTCGACCAGTTCAGCGTCGCCACGCGGTTGGCGGTACCGACGGCCGTCGGTCCAGTCCCCACTACGCCGTGCCCGTACCTGCAGATTGGAGCGCGCCACACCCAGGACTTCACTCACCATCTTCATCGGTCGTCCCCGGGCAGCAAGGGTGAGCGCGCAATCCATTTTCGGTCACGGGCGACCTCCACCGCTTCCTTCAGGATCTCGGCCTCCAACGTCTTCTTGCCGAGCAGCCGCTGCAGCTCTCGAATCTGGCGTCGCGCTGCCTCCAGCTCGGCCGCCGGCACCACCGTCTCCCCAGCACCGACCGCCGTCAGCGCACCGATGCGCTCCAGCTTGCGCCAGTGGAACACCTGGTTCGGGTTGACGCCGTGCTTGCGGGCAACCAGCGACACCGTCATGCCTGGCTCATACGTCTCGCGAACCATCGCCAGCTTCTCGCTCGCCGACCAGCGCCGCCGGCGTTCACTGCCCAGTACCTCAGGTTCACTGCTGTTGCGACTAGTCATAGACACAGCTCCTTGCCTATCCCTTAGGATAAGTGAGAAATCGTGTCCGGTGAATCAGGGGGCCATTTCAGTGGGTTGGGGCACCTATTGCACCCTAAGGTTCGTGGGTGCGCTTAGTGGAGGTCCGCCAACGAGCGGATGTGGGTAGGTATACGGCGCGTAATAGGTGGTCCACGTATTGGTAGACGAACACTGATACAGAGTGCTGGTGTCGGTGGCCCAGTAGGCCACCTTTAGCGAGCACGTCGAAGGGCGAGCGGAGAGCAGGCCTTGTCCGACCCCAACTGTTCCGTTGAACGAAATTGGGCTTCCCGAATCGGCGGTCCCAAGATAGTAGTCCCGGTTTTGCTGTGCAAGTGGGTCAGCCTGCGACCAGATGTGGCTGGGATTGCTGGGGACCGGACTATATGCATTCAGCCACTCATAGATTGGCTCAAGAGCTTGATTGGGCCAGGCGATCGTGCCGGTGACGTTGTTTTTGGCGTTGGGGAAATCAAGGACGATCAATTGCCCCTGGCCCCTTCCAATCTGGTCTAGACAGGCATACCCACTTGAGCTTGTGTTCTGGTCCCACGCGCTCAATGACCCTGTCTGATGAGTACCACAGTAACCCCACCCATTCGGGGTGGCAGCCTCAGGATAAGTGCTGTTGTCATACCTCATGACGTGGCCAGTGACCACGTTCGCGTAGCCGGTGCCTCCACCTGCTGAACTGCTGGGCAACGTGTTGCCCCAAATCACACCAGTTCCGGAACTTACCCAGAATGCAGCAGCTATGTAATTTCCAGAGACTGCATTGAAAGAGTTGCCATATATCTCCCAAGCCCTGCATCCGCGGTGGCGAGTTCCAGCCGTGGCGTGGGTCTGGGTGCTGGGAGCCGGGGCAGTCATATTCAGGGTATTGTGGCGCCACACAAATCCACCGCCATCGAAGCAATCATTCGACGCACCACCGTTGAATACGTTGTCTTCAGCGAATATGAATTTCGAAGAACCCAAGCCGGTCGGCGCAGCGAATGCTTGGTCTCCAACGCCCAGTGCGTCTGAAAAGCAAGTGCCCTGATTGAATACCCGGATAGAGTTGTTAACGCTGTTCGCTGAATTGTCGAATTTCGAGTGGTCTACCACTCCGTACACACAACCAGTAAATTCGAGCAGCGCTCCACCGACAGGCGGGCTGTACGTCGTGGATAGCATGTGAATGTGGTCCACTCGGACCCTGCCTGACAATCCGGTCAACTGCACCATTCCATCCCATTTTTCGTTCCCACTTCCGGTGGACCCACCTTGAAATGTGATTCCAGTCATCCGAAACGTCCCGGATGCATTGGTCGCTATCAGTAGGATGGGGCGACCACTTGCATAGCTGTCAACAATGACCGTCTGATCTCCTCCGCCCACGGACGTGTTTCCCGCACCTTGAAGGATCACATTTGCCGGAGCCGTCCACGAGACCTGAGTCGTCCAGGTGCAGGTACCCGCCGGAATGAGGACGGTATCGCCGGCACCGGCCGAATTGACGGCTGCCTGAACAGCAGAGCTGGAGCAGCTAGAGGCATTAATGATGGTGCCCGAGGCTGGACTCGAAATTCCGACAACTCCAAGCGACAGGAACATTTGTATCCCAATCCAGGCTTTCGCAAGTTTCATGGTTTCCATTCAGAGAAGTGACTGGATGCTCTTCGATTGGGGTACGGCAGCCGTGGCAGCGTCCGGCAGCGCGAGTAGACCTGTATGGATGATGTTATTCCTGAATTGGAACGTCGGGAATATCGCCCACTGTTAACTGACAACCGAGCAGGTAATTTGCAGACAAGCAGATTGTTGGGACTGCCGGGCTCCGAATAAATCGGAAATCCGGCACTTGGTGATTGCGTGTACACAAGACTGTCGTGAAACTCAGCGTCCTTCGGATCATCGCCCTTGATCTTTCGGGTCGTACCGACGGAGCGAGTCATGCATCAAACATTCGTGCTCACAACAAGACCTTTCACCAACACTTTATACCGCTGTCATAATTCCTAGTCAAGACGCTTCGAGGGAAAAGCATCGAAGTTTCCATAGCCCAAGATCGGGGCTGATCTCGGCAACGTGTAGCGTACGACTTGTACCCCCATGCCAAATGAGCCCGGCGCCGGGGCTGGGCGTTGGTCACTCATCGCGCGGGGCACCCTCCGAAGGAGCTACGGCGTAGCTCTGCGAGAGTGCTATGAGTGCGATTTCCGTTATAGCTATGGGATATTCACGCTCACCGGCATCGACTACACTCCTTGCTCCCGATCCGGTCGATAGTGCTCCAATCTGCGCTACCACGGTACCTTGGCGTCCTGCCGGCATCGCGCCGGCTATCGACAAGTCGCTTTGTCCGCGACCGGTGAAATTTTCGCCAGTCACTGCCGGATCCGTCGGTCGCCAATTGCGTAACTTCCACTCTCATCCTCCTGTGCGAATCGTCATTCGTTGCTCGGAATCGGTCCAAGCGCGCGCGCGCTATGTGTTCGATACTTTGTTCATGGCCTCCGGCATTCCGGTTGAATACGCAGCCCTTCCGCCGCCGGATGGGGCGTGGATTCTCTACGCCCCGTCGAAGGACTCATCCCTGCCCCTGCACCGATGCGTCGCCATCGCAAGTCGCCCGGATGCGTGGGCCCTATTCGATGGCGATTCGGACGTCGAATCGACTGGAAGCGTGAACGGGCTCGCCACGATTTTTTCCGAGACCGATCCCGCGTTCTCGGGGCCGTCCGACATTCCATTTGACCTCGTGGCCAACGCGTTCTACTTTCTCTCGTCCTGGTCGGACCGCAAACGCGCGATCCGATCGGGCTCCCGCCAACTCTGGGCGACCTCGGTATTCGCGCAGTTTGGCATCCCGCAGGACATCGTCGATCGCTATCAAGAGCGACTCAGGGCAGCCCTGGTTTCGCTGCGCGACGGCCGGGGTGGCCATTACGAGAACCGATTCGACTGGCCGTCTGAATCGAGTTTCGCGGTTGTGCTGTCACACGACGTCGATTTCCTGCCATCGGGCCTCTTCGAAAACGTGCTTCAAGGCGGCAAGAGCATGCTTCGGCATCTCCTGCGACAACGTGACCCGGCAGACGCGCTTCGCGCGGGGGCGGGACTATTGAAGTCGCTAGTGGCGGGGCGCGATCCGTATGGTTGCGTGCCGGAAATCATTGCGGAGGAGACACGACGCGGCGTTCGGTCGTCCTTTCAGGTCGCGGTCGCTCGCCGCCATCCCGCCGACGTCAACTACGACATCCGTGACGACCGCACCCGTGATTACCTCCGCGCAATCACCCACGCGGGATTTGACCTCTGCCTCCACGGGAGCTATCGATCCACGGAGCAACACTCGTGGTACGTCGAGGAAGCGGCGCTACTCGAGAAACGACTCGAGCGGCCAATGGGATCGCGTCAGCACTATCTTTCGTTCGACTATGACACACTGTTCGCCGCCCAGCAGGAGGCCGGGATCGAATACGACATGTCGATGGGATTCCCGGATCGAACGGGTCCGCGCGCCGGCTTTTCGTACCCTTATTTTCCCTTCTGCCTCGCCAAGAACCGTCCTTATGATGTTGTGGAGATCAGCTTGTTTTTCATGGATGTCACGCTGCGCGGCTACATGGGACTGCGGCCCGCGGCTGCACGCGATGCAATCGAGTCTGGACTGAAAGACCTCCAGCAAAAACGGGGCGCCGTTTCAGTGGTGTGGCATCCGATCGTATTCGGAGGCGCACGCGACCCAGGCTACGACCGGTTGTATTGGCACCTCGTGGAGCGGGTCCAAGCGATGGGCGGCGTGGCGACCGACGGCCGCACGATCAACGCCTTCTGGCGAGAAAGGGCGCGCAGTTACTCGAGCTTTTCATGATGCATTGTCCTGGCGGACCGCGACGGGCGCATCTGACGAGCGCCCACTTCGCCAAAGCCGCCGTGTGCGGTGCCGCCCAACCGCTCGCCGCGAGTACCCGCAATGCCAGCGGTCAAGTTTGGTGAACCGCCTACACTCTGGTCGCAGTTGCCTTTGCTCACTGCTGGACGAAACGTGCGATCACGCCAGCCGGTAAGAGATTCTGTCATCGCTCAGCCTGGCATAGGCGACCCGGGCATGTTCGGCATTGGGACCCATGACCTTCCAACCTCCGGCGCCATTGACCAAGCGCATCTCGCGCCGAGCTCTCCACCACGCGTTCACTTCTCTCGGCAAGGCGATCCAGACGTCGTGATCCGACCGCAAACGCGCCAAGTGGTCTAGCAGGGCATCGTACACGCCGCTTGACCAGTCTTCGTTGACGTAGTCCGGATGGATGATGAAGCTCATGAGTCCATGCTTCGCACGGATTGCTTCGGTCTGCTCGATCCAAAGGTCCAGTGAGCGCTCCTGAAGGATGTTGAAGAGTGAGTAGTCCTGAACAGTGGTCAGCGGTAACTCCACCATGTCCCCGATGAAGTACGGCATGACCGTACAACACCCGCCACGCTGCGGGTCGAGATGACCGACATTCGGTACCGACATGTCGTACGCGAAATTGAGCGCGTAGAGCCACTCGAGGTTTCGATACATGACCGGCGACCGGAAACCTAGGGCGTGCCATTGCTCGGCATAGGCGTTTATCTTCTTGGCACGCTCGAAGAAGATCCCTGAAGAGCTAAACAGACGGCCGTCGTGATTCAACCCGTGAATGCAAACTTCGCATCCTTGGTCACGGATGTCCTGCAGAAAGGAGCCCGGCACGGCGTACCGTTCCTCGGGTACAACTTCGAAGGCTGAACTGATTCCGACGCAGCGCTCCATCCGCATCATTGTGGAGCAGAAATCGCGCCCTGCCTTCGTCTCGACGTCGTGGGTCATGATGCAGGCGCTCAAGTGCCCATCCGGCCAAAACCAGATGAACGGTAACTCGTCGACATCTGCTGACTTCAGCACCAGTCCCCAAGTCGCTTCCATGAGGTTCTCGGTCGTCACGTCCACCGGCCATGTAGGGAAGGGTATGGAGTCCCAGTCCCGAAGGGCGGCGCGCTGCAGGTACTTGCGGAACGAGACCGGGAACAAGGGACGCATCAGGTAGTACATCTTTCGGACGAGGGACTTCACTCCACGCTGCTTCTCGCTTGACACCGAGTTCTCGATGTAGCGTTCCATGCGGAGCATATCGATGGCAAGGTCGACCCCGAAGAGCGCATCGGGCATCCCGCCGCCCGTGCGGACGCGCTCCAAGATCGCAGTGAAGTTCTCATGAGCGAGTGCAGGTGTGCGAAACGCCACCTGCGGAATGCGCTGGGGATCACTTTCGCGGGCGTCGACATCGGCCCGCGATTTGTCGGCCTCCGCCGACAGAAGTGCGTCCACTGCACTTTCGTGGCAGCGCGTGTGCTCGAGAAAGTTTTTCAACACCTGTGCAAATCCCAATCTGGTGGAAGTGTGGTCAGGGTGTTTGGCGCGCTAGGCCCTCTGGGGAAGAGCGTCCGCAAACTCAAAATCGGAGGCCCTTGTCCAGGAAGGCTCGGATGTGAGTCCGCGTCGGGTAGCTGTGGTTCACCCACGGCCCGCTCGGCTGTGGCGTTGCGGCGAGATGGGCCGGATCCGTCTGGCCAAGCAATTCCGCCATCATGCGACCACCGGCGTCGGACGTCTTCTTGTTCAGCGAGTAGACCGTGTCGCTTGCATGTACCGGAACACGCACCTGCCGGACGATGCCGCCGGTGTCGAAGCCGTCCGCGATCTCGTGCAGCGACGCCCCGACGTGGGTTGCCCCTTCAAGCAGCGCATAGAAGCTCGGTGCCATGCCCCGATAGTAAGGGAGGTAGGACTTGTGAAGATTCCAGGTCCCGAAGCGCGCGACCTTGCGCGCGCGCCCACCGATGTAGTGGCTGAAATTCGTGGAGATGACAAGATCGGGGGACCAAGCCTCGAGCCGCGCAATGCTCTCTTCATCATTGATGTTCCTGCTGCTAAAGGTCTCGACACCGTGGTCTCGCGCGAGCTGCGACGGTCGGGTCTGCACATCGTCGCGCGTCAGCTTGCGCATGACCTTCATCCTGAACATCTCCGCGCCATAGCGGAATCCCGAGCGCCTGAGGACAAACAGCGTCGCGCCAAGCTTCGACTTTTTATAGATCGCACAGGTCGAGATAACCGAACCGACGACCCAGTGCGGGTACCACTCGTAGACGTCGCGCTGCATGCGGCCGGCGAACTCGTCGTCGACTGCCAGGAACACGATTCTCATTTTGCCGACCCTCCGACCACCCCAGACTTCTTTTGGAATGCCTGGTCGTACGCGGCATACAAGGCGTCCTTGGAGTGCTCCCAGGTCAGTCGTTGCATCACCCTCTTCCGACCGAGTTCACCCATCGATACGCGCAGATTTTCGTCGTCCAGAAGCCGATCGACGTTATCCGCAAAGTCCGCCTCGTCGCCCGGTTTAGCGTAGGCTCCCGCGTCGGCGGCCGACAGCCGAACCTCTTCGAGATCGAAGGCGACGAACGCCCGCCCGAGGCTCATATATTCAATTACCTTGACCAGGGAGCACTTGTCGCTCAAGGGTGTCTTGGGGTCCGGGCACAGGCAAAGGTCCGCGCTCGCGATCCCCTCCATGACCTGCGTGTAGTCCACGCTGCCGGTGAAGGTCACGAGCTCACCGATGCCGAGCTCCACAGCATAAGCCTTCATCTGATCGAGAACGGTCCCTCCTCCCATGATGCGAACGTGGAAGTCGCCGCGTCGATGGACCGTCACAAGGTTGCGAACCGCGCGCAAGAGCACGTCGATTCCCTCCTGCGGACCCATCATTCCGACATAGGACAGCAAGTGCCGTTTGCCCTGTTTCAATGCGGCATTCGGCACGGCATTCCGGATGTTCTGCGACGACGGGCCATTGCGCACGATGAAAACGTCCGGTTCCTTCTTGCCGCCGCGGTCCAATGCTATACGCTGGCACGATTCATTGACGACCATCACAACATCAGCGAACGAATACGTCAGCTTCTCAAGGCGGACCAGCACGCGCACGACAAAGTTCGGTACTCCCTGTATCCCCTTCTGCGTCTCGTAGATCTCCGGACAGATGTCGTGTTGGTCGAAGATCACTTTCTTGCCCAGCACCTTAAATGGCAGTGTCGGAAAGATTAGAAGGTCCGGCGGATTGCAGATTTGGACCACGTCGAAGCCCTCGCGTACCAGCACGACCCACATGAGCCAGAACGACATGATCAGCGCGACACTGTATTCAAGGACGTAGGACCGGAAGCTTCCGCTGGCGTGGTAAATTGGATATCTGTAGATTGAGATCCCGTCAATCACCTCGTACCTTTTCGTATCTGTTCCGGCACCCATTGGCGAGATGGTGGACACCTGGTAACCCGCCTCATACAGGGCATGGCACTCTCTCCAGACCCGCCGGTCGAATGGAACCGATAGATTCTCGACGACGATGAGCGCCTTTCGCTTAGTCGTTGACGCGTGTGGATGCAGGACTCGATTCATGGGCGTGGCGCGCGGATCATCGACCTGGTGGTGCGTCGACGCGGTCGCGTCGCCGGATTCACCAGAACTATGGCGAATTCAGTGTCGCTCGCTGCGTGAAGAGCGGCCGATGCCGAAGTAAAGCATGCCAGCCTGCTCGGCCTCGGCCTGATTCCAAAGATTGCGTCCATCGAGGACTACCTCCACGCCCGCCTTGCGCCACGCAGCGAAGTCGGGCCGCGCGAATTCCTGATGCGCTGTATTCAGGACCAGCACGTTGGAAGCATCGGTGCTTCCACCATCAAAGCCCGCTTGACGCAATTCATCCGCAGAGTAGTGCGGGTCCTCGATCGTCACAAGTGCGCCCATGCGTAAAAGGTGATCACGTAAGGCGTATGCAGGACTGAAAGTGTCGACCTTCACGCCAGGTCGAAACCCGAGCCCGAGTATATGTACCTTCTGTCCATTGAAAGACCTCCATCCGGCGGCTACTCGGTCCAGCTGCCGCGTAGGTTGGTAGTCATTGATCTGGCGGGCCGCTTCCGAGATTATCTGCGTTACACCCAATCGACGTGACTCGCGAGTCAGGAAGTATGGGTAGACCGGCGTGCAATGGCCACCGACACCTATCCCAGGAATGAGCAGGTTGGCTTCTCCATCGCTATTCGCGGCTGAACGCACGCGGTCGAAATCCACTCCGGCCATTTCACAGAAAGCAGACAGCTCGTTCACCAACGCAATATTGACATCGCGATAGAGCATCCCGAGGAGTTTGGTCATCTCAGCGGCTTCGATCGTTCCGACCTCATCAATCGGGGCGCCGAGGAACTCTCGATAGACCGCGACCGCCCTTTGAAGCGAAGTGGGGTCGAGCCCACCAACGACCTTGGGCGTCGTTTCTAGGCGCGACAGCACCAAGTTCGCCTTCACACGCTCAGGACTATAGGCAACGTGAAAGTCCGGACCAGCCTTGAGCCCACTGTGCTTCTCCAGGATGGGTATCAAGCGACCTCGAGTACCACCCACCGTTACGGTGGTTTCGTAGATCACCAGTGCGCCTTGCTTCAGTCCTTTGCCGACGTCGGCAGAGGCCGCTTGCAGAATGGTGAAGTCGATGTAACGATCCGGCGTCAGGTGAGCGGGCACGATAACAACGATTACGTCGGCTTCAGATGCCGCGTTCGTGGTATCCGTCGTTCCGTGCAAGCGACCATCGCGGTGCAAGTCGCTCATGACTTCAGCCAAGCCGGGTTCCTCATAGGGACATGCACCTGCGTCGATCGCCTGCGCGATCGCGGGGTTGAGGTCGCTCACGGTGATGTGGGCGCCGTGCTTGCCTAAGGTACATGCGAGAGGAAGTCCCATGCGCCCCCCGCCGACCACTGTGATCTTCATTTCACGATTCCAGTCAGAAGTGTCCCAATGTCAATAGAAGAAGATCAACTGCTTATTTGATCAGCGACAGACTCAAACCCAAAAGTTGGGACACTACTACGAGCCCATCGCAAATCAATGGTATTTGTGCACCCGTTACCCCCGCGCTCTCAAAATGGCGTTCGCGTACGCAGGTCCGGTGTCATTGGCGCCCCAGTACGAGGGTGCTCCGGTGCCCAGGCAGAGACCGCAATGTAGTTACTATGCGTTTGGCTGCTGCTGCCACCAGGGCCGATGACAGTGAGAGTGACCGTGAAGTTGCCCACGACGGAATAAACATGGGCTGGGTTCGGAGTACCGCCGGTACTGCTCGTGCCATCCCCGAAATTCCACGTGTAGGTGTCGATGAAGCCAGTCGACGTACTCATGAAGTTCATCGCCAGCGGTGCGATACCCGACGTCGTACTTGCGCCGAAATCCGCAACTGGTTTGGAATACGGCACGGTCGCGCTAACTTCGTTGGAGAAACCGCTTGGGAAGTGCACTCCGTCATCCGCAGTCACGGCAAAGTGGTAAGTTGTTCCTTCGACAAGTTGCGACACCGTCATTTTGGTCGCGGCGCCAACGTCTAAGCGCTGTGTGTAGGGTCCAGGGGCCGACCCGTAGTACACGGAATAGTCGACCGCCAAAGGACCGGATACCGGGTCCCAAGCCAGGCTTACCGTCCCCGCAAGGGCGCGCACTGCCACGATCATTAGAGCGGCAAGGAGGCCCCACGAAAGGGGTCGCACACCTAACGGCTTCACGCACTTTAGCGCAGCAACGTGATCCATAGCACCTGCGTACATCAGATTCAATCCGTCCAGCGAAATGAGGCGCGTGAAACCTATCGCCAGCAGGGCGCAACTTTAATACAATCCTCCGGCGGCGACTCGGCAGCCGCTAGAATCGTTCCAAGAGCGTGCAGGGGAGCAAAAACCTTCAAAGGCCGTCGCTCCTGGCAGTGCGGGCGTGGTGCGCATAGCGCGGGGCCTGCGTGCAATGACTTGTTATGCACAGCTAGTTTGGCTGGAGAGATTATTGCCATTATCTTGTACACTCTGCTGCGACGGTGCGCAAGCCTCGGGGAACCAAGGTTTTCCAATGCGGCTTTGCCATTCTGGTCGGCGGAGTTATCGCCAATGTTCCCAGAAAAAACTGGAGCTCCTTACGGCGAAGCAATTCCTTGCATGTTCGCGACATGACACATCCAGCGGTCAACGAATTAGATAGCAAATAGTCAAATTCATAACAGTAGCAGAGTAGAAAGGTTTCACGATGCCCATCTCCGACACGGTTCGCCTCGGAGAGAACGTAAACATCTTCCAACCGTCGCTGGTCAATCTATACGGCTGCACGATCGGTGACGAAACCAAGATCGGTGCGTTTGTCGAGATTCAGAAAAACGCAATAGTCGGCGCTCGGTGCAAGATATCTTCACATACCTTCATTTGCGAGGGGGTTGTCATCGATGAGGAGGTCTTTATCGGGCACGGTGTAATGTTCACCAACGATCGTTATCCCCGCGCTGCAAATGCTGCCGGGAGCCTTCAGACCGAAGCGGACTGGAAGGTGGTTGCGACGCGGGTAAAGCGAATGGCATCAATCGGATCCAACGCAACGATTATTCCTGGGGTAACAATCGGTGAAGGAGCACTGGTCGGTGCGGGCGCAGTCGTCACCAAAGATGTTCCCGACTACGCGATCGTCGCAGGCATACCCGCACGGGTCATTGGGAGTACCCGTAAGGAAACCTGATCATGTGTATGGATCTTCAATATCTAACGCGCACGCCAGTACGATTACCTGAAGCGTCGATACCAATGGCTCAACGGATTTTCAATCTTAGAGGTGCAGCCCGATGATCAACATCGGCATCGTCGGTTACGGTTACTGGGGGCCGAATCTCGTCAGAAACTTCTCCGAGACGCCCGGGGCAGCAGTCGCCGCGGTCGCGGACCTCGACACCGAGAAGCTTGCAATCGTTCAGCGACGCTTTCCCACCGTGAAGGTGACCACTGATTTCCAAGATCTGCTTGCGGATTCGTCGATCGACGCCATCGCAATCGCTACGCCTGTCAGGACCCACTTCGAGCTTGGCATGGCTACGCTTAGAGCCGGCAAGCACCTATGGCTTGAAAAGCCGATGGTCGAGACGTCGGGACAAGCACGCAAGCTGATCGACGAAGCCGCGCGGCGTCAGCGGGTATTGTTCGTCGATCATACCTTTGTCTATACCGGTGCAGTTCGCAAGATGGCCGAGATCATCAAGGGCGGCGATCTCGGCCGCGTGTACTACTACGATTCCACCCGTGTGAATCTTGGCTTGTTCCAGCGCGACGTCAACGTGATCGCCGACCTTGCCGTGCACGACTTCTCGATCCTCGACTATTTGCTGGGCGAACACCCGGTCGCGGCGTCGGCAAGCGGCACCAATCATTTTCCGGGCACGCCTGAGAACCTGGCATACATCACCCTGTTTTACGATTCGGGGACCATCGCCCATACCAACGTAAGCTGGCTTGCCCCGGTCAAGGTACGACAGATCCTCGTCGGCGGGAGCAAGAAGATGATCATTTACGACGACCTCGAGCCGAGCGAGAAGATCAAGGTGTACGACAAGGGGGTCACCTTCACCGACGATCCAAAGCAGATTCATGAACTTCGTGTGACCCAGCGGACCGGAGACATGTGGGCGCCAAAACTCGACGGAGCCGAGGCGCTGAGTGTGGGGGGCGCGCATTTTGTCGATTGCATCGAGCACGCGAAGGTGCCGGAGACCGATGGGCATCTCGGCCTGCGAGTCATCGAGTTGATTGAGGCGGCCACGAGCTCGATGCGGGGCAAAGGGGAAACCGTATACATTCAGCGTCATGGGAAGGCGCCGTGATTCCATTCGTAGATCTCAAGGCGCAATACGCGTCGATCAAGACTGAAGTGAACGCCGCGATCCAGGGCGTTCTCGACAGCTGCCAATTCACGCTCGGCACTGAAGTAGCCGCATTCGAAAACGAGTTCGCGGCCTACTGTCAGACAGCGCACGGGATTGGCGTAAACAATGGGACCAGCGCCCTCCATCTCGCACTTCTGGCTGCCGACATCGGCCCCGGCGACGAAGTCATCACCGTGCCATTCACGTTTGTCGCGACGGTGTCCGCGATCTACTACACGGGAGCAACACCGGTCTTTGTGGACATTGATCCGCGAACTTTCACCATGGATGTGGGTGCGATCGAGGCGGCGATTACCGAGAGGACCAAAGCGATACTTCCGGTGCACCTGTACGGTCAGCCAGCCGACATGGACCCGATCCTGGAAATTGCACGGCGGCAGGGATTACTTGTGATCGAAGATGCAGCGCAGGCGCATGGCGCGGAGTACAAGGGGCGACGTGCTGGCAGCCTGGGCGACATGGGCTGCTTCAGCTTCTACCCAGGCAAGAACCTGGGCGCCTATGGCGAAGGCGGCATGGTGGTGACTAGCAATGCCGACTACACGCGCACGATCCGCATGCTCCGCGACTGGGGTGCCGAGAAGAAATATCAGCACGTCCTCAAGGGCTACAACTACCGGATGGAAGGCATTCAGGGCGCTGTGCTGAGAGTCAAGTTACGGCATCTGGAGGCATGGACCGAGGCGCGCCGCGCCGCTGCGGCGCGCTACGACGGCCTTTTGGCCGGGAGCGGCGTGGCCACCCCGGAAGCCATGGCATACGCTCGACACGTCTATCACGTGTACGCGATACGAAGCAGCCACCGACAGCAATGGCAAGAAGCATTGCATGCGCAAGGGATTCAGACCGGGATTCATTATCCGATCCCCATTCATCTGCTTCCCGCGTTTGCCGATCTGGGTTACAAAGCCGGTCAGTTTCCCCACTCCGAACAAGCGGCAAACGAGGTGCTGTCGCTGCCGATGTTTCGCCGAGTTGACAGCAGAGCAAGGTGAGGTCGTCAGCCATGCTGTGCGCAGCCTTGCGTCCAAGAGCCTGACCACCAGGGCTCCAGCATTCGCGAAGTAACCAGCCCGACCCGCAACGCGCCGGAAATCCTGGACGTCCGCCGTGCTGGAACGATTTTTTGTGCGCCGGCAGCATTGGACCCTGACCTGGCCCGGCGAGACTGCTGACCCTGACGGTTGCGGCCGCGCTCACTCTGATCCTGGCGCGCGGACTCTCCGGCTTCCTGGCGGTCAGCAGCCCGGTGGGTGGTCAATTCCTGGTCGTCGAAGGCTGGATGCCGACGTACGTCTTCGCGAGGCGGCGGCGCAGTTTCGCCAGGGGAGCTACCGAAAAATCATTACTGTTGCGACGACATCGCAGGATGCGGACGGAGCGAGCGACCTACCCGAGTACTCCGGAGGGGAAAGGCTCATTGGCTTAGGTGTCCCTAGCGACAGGATATCGACGGCATCCTCTGAGAGCGGTATATCGAGATCGAACGTTTCACTCTGCGACGGCGGTCAAGCAATGGCTAAATGCGCAAGGCTTGCGCGACGGCTTCGATTGACGTCATTGCGATCGGACCCCACGCCCGCAGATCCCGCCTGCTATACGAAAAAGCCCTTGGCGACGGGGTCCAGGTCGGTGTGATTTCCATCGAGGATCGGCGTTTTGACCCGGATCACTGGTGGCGGTCCAGCGCGGGCTTCCGGACCGTTGTCGATGAGTTGATCGCGTATCTCTACGCCAGGTTCGTCTTTTCCCCCGCACAAGAGTAGGTGCCCGCCTCCTGCGAGACCCATTTGACAGGTCGGAGCCCGGAGGAGTATTCAGGCAATACTCGAAAACAACGCCACGCCGGACGCCAGGCCAGATGCCTTTGCGCGTGCCCGCGATGGTGAGGACCACGACCGGAGGACTCATTTGCATGAGCAATGCGGGTGCGCTCGCGCCTTGTCCTGCCGTTCATGGAGGTAGTCCCTATCACCCACCCAGAAAGGCCAGCTCATGAATCGCAATCCGTTTCTCTCGCTGGTGGTTACTTTGGTCGTTATTGCAGGTTGCGCCGTCGTTGCCAGTTGCGGCGGAGGCAATGCCGCGCCTTTGGTCTTCGCGGTGTCCAGCGCGGACCTTGCTGGCGGAACCTTCGCCAACCAGTACATCCTCAACGGCTTCGGCTGCACCGGCGGCAATATCTCGCCGCAAATCTCATGGATCAATCCTCCCGCCGGCACCAAGTCGTTCGCGCTCCAGGTATTCGATCCGGACGCGCCGACGGGAAGCGGTTTCTGGCATTGGGCGGTCTACAACATCCCGGTCACGGCGAACGGCCTGCCACGCGGCGCCGGCAACTCTCCCGCCACCCTCCCCGCGCCAGCGTTCGGCGGCAACACTGACTTTCTGGACACCGGCACCACCGGCGGCAATGGCAACTACGGCGGGCCCTGCCCGCCGGCGGGCGACCCGCCCCACCGCTACATCTTCACGCTGTACGCGCTGAGCATCGACGACGTGCAGGTCGCGGGCGGCGTGCCCAGGACCGGAACGGCGGGCTTGTACAGCTTCGTGCTGAACAAGGGCATCGGCACTGCGCTGATTGCCAAGACCAGCTTCACCGCGACCTACGGCCGCTAGCGCAAGCGATGAGACCTCCGTCGGGAAGGCCGCCGCATGGCGGCGCCCGGCGGAGTCCCGTATAATTGCCATCTTTGCAGGCGCGTAGCTCAGCTGGTTAGAGCACCACCTTGACATGGTGGGGGTCGTTGGTTCGAGTCCAATCGCGCCTACCACCCATTCGTAGTAACTTGGACTGCAGGACGGAAAGGCATGGTTATGACACCGCGAACGCGTACGGAGACCGATTGACCCGGGAACGAGTTCGCACGCGGCTGTCCAGCGAAAAAGTGCGGCTCGTCCGCACTTTTTTCGTTTTTGGAAAGGGAAACCACCATGCCTGACATCCGATTACCCGACGGCGCCGTCAAGCACTTCGACGCGCCCGTCACCGTGGCCCAGGTCGCAGCCGCGATCGGGCCTGGCCTCGCCAAGGCCGCCCTTGCCGGCAAGGTCGACGGCAAGCTCGTCGACACTTCATTCGCCATCGATCGCGATGCAAACCTCGCGATCGTCACCGACCGCGATGCCGACGGGCTCGAGCTGTTGCGCCACTCGACTGCGCACCTGCTGGCGTACGCGGTGAAGGAGTTGTTTCCCGATGCGCAAGTGACGATCGGTCCGGTGATCGAGGACGGCTTCTACTACGATTTTTCGTACAAGCGCCCGTTCACGCCGGAGGATCTCGCTGCCATCGAGCAGAAGATGGTGGAGCTCGCAAAGAAGGACGAACCGGTCTCGCGCAAGCTCATGTCGCGCGACGACGCGGTCAAGTATTTCGAATCGCTCGGCGAGCATTACAAGGCGGAAATCATTGCCTCGATCCCGTCCAACGAAGACATTTCGCTCTACTCGGAAGGCAAGTTCACCGACCTCTGCCGCGGCCCGCACGTGCCCTCCACCGGCAAGCTGCGCGTGTTCAAGCTGACCAAGCTCGCAGGCGCGTACTGGCGCGGGGACTCCAAGAACGAGATGCTGCAGCGCATCTACGGTACGGCGTGGGCAAAGAAGGAGGATCTCGACGCCTATTTGTACCGCATCGAGGAAGCCGAGAAACGCGACCATCGCAAGCTCGGCCGCGTTCTTGATCTTTTTCATTTGCAGGATGAAGCACCGGGGATGGTGTTCTGGCACCCGAAAGGCTGGGCCGTTTGGCAGCAAGTGGAGCAGTACATGCGTCGGGTCTATCAGGACAATGGCTACCGGGAAGTGCGTGGCCCGATGATCCTCGATCGCACGCTCTGGGAGCGCTCCGGCCACTGGGAGAATTACAAGGAGAACATGTTCACGACCGAATCGGAGAAGCGCGACTTCGCCATCAAGCCGATGAACTGTCCAGGGCACGTGCAGATCTTCAACTCAGACCTGCGCAGTTACCGCGACCTGCCGCTGCGCTATGGAGAGTTCGGCTTGTGCCATCGCAACGAGGCATCCGGTGCATTGCACGGTCTCATGCGCGTGCGCGGCTTTACGCAGGATGACGGCCATATCTTCTGCACGCCGGAGCAAATCAAGCCCGAGGTCACTGCCTTCAATCGGCTGGCGCTCTCGGTCTACAAGGACTTCGGCTTCAAGGACATCGCGATAAGGTTGTCGTTACGCCCGCCCAAGCGGATCGGTTCAGACGAAGTCTGGGATCGCGCGGAGGGAGCGCTGCGCGCTGCGCTCGGCGATTCCGGCGCGGCGTGGACCGAATTACCGGGTGATGGTGCGTTCTACGGTCCGAAGATCGATTACGACCTCATAGATTCGCTGGGGCGCCCCTGGCAGTGCGGCACCATGCAAGTCGACTTTTCGATGCCCGCAAGGCTCGGCGCCGAATTTGTGGCCGAGGACAACTCCCGGCAGGTCCCGGTCATGCTGCACCGGGCAATCGTCGGTTCGCTCGAGCGATTCATCGGTATTCTCATCGAACACTATGCCGGCGCCCTGCCGGTATGGCTGGCGCCCGTCCAAGCCGTCGTCCTGACCATTACCGACCGCCAGGCCGAGTACGCCCAGCGGGTTACGGCAGACCTCAGGAAGGCTGGAATCCGGGTCTTTTCCGATTTGCGTAATGAGAAAATAACCTATAAAATTCGAGAACATAGCTTGCAGAAGCTGCCGTACCAGGTGATTGTGGGCGACAAGGAACTGCAAGCTGGTCAGGTGGCCGTGCGAACCCGCACCGGCGAGGATCTGGGGGCAATGCCTCTGGACTCCTTCATCGAACGTCTCCAGCGGGAGACGGCGTCACGTCAGTGAATCGACGTGCAAACGATGGGCAGCGGGCGGCACGGCCTATTTTTCACGGACAAGGAGTAACGCGATAGCCCAGGACAAAGCACAGCGGGTCAACGGAGAAATTAACGCTCCCGAAGTCCGGCTGGTAGGTGCAGATAGTGAGCAACTCGGCATCGTGCCCATTGCGGATGCAATTGCACGAGCGGAAGCAGCGGAACTCGATCTGGTCGAGATCGCACCGCTGGCCGAGCCCCCGGTGTGCCGGATCATGGATTTCGGCAAGTTCAAGTACCGGGAGGCTAAGCGCGCGCACGAAGCCAAGCTCAAGCTCAAGCAGATCCAGGTCAAGGAAGTGAAGTTTCGCCCGAGTACCGATGAGGGCGACTACAAGATCAAGCTGCGCAACCTGATCCGGTTCCTGGGCGAAGGCGACAAGGCCAAGGTCACGCTGCGGTATCGCGGCCGGGAAATGGCGCACCAGGAATTCGGTATCCGCCTGCTCGAGCGCATCCGTGGCGACCTGGAACCGTATTGCGTAGTGGAACAATTTCCAAGGCTCGAAGGCCGGCAAATGGTGATGCTGCTGGCCCCGAAGAAGACCGCTGTAACCAAGCATCATCCAAATAAGCCCGAAGCCGGTAAGCCAGCGAGCAAACAAGCCTCTCCCTCGGAGAGCACCGCGGTGGGCAGCAAATAAGACGAAGGAAACGTAGTCATGCCTAAGATGAAGACCAAGAGCGGCGCGAAGAAGCGCTTCCGCGTACGCGGAAGCGGCAGCATCAAGCGCTCGCAGGCGTTCAAGCGCCACATCCTTACCAAGAAGACCACCAAGAGCAAGCGCCACCTGCGCGGGGCCGCCGAAATCCACAGCACCAACGTGGACTCGGTGAAGGCCATGCTGCCGTACGCCTAAGGGAGCCCAGCCATGCCAAGAGTCAAGCGTGGGGTGACCGCCAAGGCGCGGCACAAGAAGGTCCTGGATCTTTCCAAGGGCTATCGCGGTCGCCGCGGCAACGTGTATCGCGTTGCCAAGGAAGCGGTGATGAAGGCGGGCCAGTACCAGTATCGCGACCGCCGCAACAAGAAGCGCGAATTCCGCGGACTGTGGATCGCGCGTATCAACGCCGCGGTGCGCGAGCTGGGCCTGTCCTACAGCTCGTTCATGAACGGATTAAAGAAGGCGTCGATCGACATCGACCGCAAGGTACTTGCCGACCTGGCGATTCACGACAAAGCGGCGTTTAGCAAGATCGCGGAGCAGGCCAAAGCCTCTCTGGCCTGAACTTCCTGGCCCAATAAGGGAGGCGCTACAGACAACTGAGCGCCTCCTTTTTTTTCCCTGAAGAATGGACGAGCTCGAGACCATCGTCGCAGGCGCCCTCGCCGATTTCGCCGCATGCAGCGATCCGGTGGCGCTCGAGAACGTCAAGGCACGTTATGTCGGCAAGTCCGGACGGCTGACCGAACTGCTCAAGTCTCTCGGCAAGCTTAGCGCGGCCGACCGCCCCGCGGCCGGTGCTCGCATCAATGCGGCGAAGGAACAACTCGAGGCGGCGCTCGTCCGCCGGCGGGAGGCGCTCTCCGACCACAAGCTTGCGCTGCAGCTCGCCAGCGAGGCGCTGGACGTTTCGCTGCCGGGTCGCGGACGGGCAGTCGGCGGGTTGCATCCGATCACGCGCACCATCGATCGCATCGAAGCGCTGTTTCATTCGCTTGGCTTCGCCGTTGCCGACGGACCGGAAATCGAGGACGACTTCCACAATTTCACCGCGCTCAACATGCCCGAGGACCACCCGTCCCGGTCGATGCACGACACGTTCTACGTCGACGGCGGCATGGTACTGCGCACGCATACATCGCCGGTGCAGGTGCGCTACATGGAGTCGCATCAGCCCCCGATCAAGATCATCGCGCCGGGGCGCGTATACCGCGTGGACAGCGACGCGACGCACTCTCCGATGTTCCATCAGGTCGAGGGGCTCTGGATCGACGAGCACGTTAGCTTCGCCGATTTGAAGAGTGTGTTCACGGAGTTCCTGCACCGCTTTTTCGAACGCGACGATCTGAAGGTGCGGTTCCGGCCATCGTACTTCCCGTTTACCGAGCCTTCCGCCGAGATCGACATGAGTTTCGGCGACGGCTGGCTGGAGATATCCGGCGCGGGCCAGGTTCACCCCAACGTGTTGCGCGCGGTCGGCATCGATCCCGAGCACTATCAGGGTTTCGCCTTCGGCATGGGTCCCGACCGGCTGGCGATGCTGCGCTACGGCATCGACGATCTGCGGGTGTTCTACGAGAACGATCTGCGCTTCCTGCGCCAGTTCGCCTGACGCCCTGCGCGAACAATGAAATTCTCCGAGCACTGGCTGCGCACGCTGGTCGATCCGCCGCTGGACAGCGCGGCACTCGCCCAGGCGCTGACCATGGCCGGGCTCGAAGTCGAAGCGCATGTGCCGGCCGCCCCGCCATTCACGCAGGTGGTTGTGGCCAAGGTGCTCGCCGTCGACCGGCATCCGAACGCCGAACGCCTGACCGTTTGCAGCGTGGACGTTGGACGCGGCACGCCGCTTTCGGTCGTCTGCGGCGCGCCGAATGTGGCGCCGGGTGTCGTTGTGCCGTGTGCGCTGGCGGGTGCGGAATTGCCCGGTGGCCTGGTCATCCGGAAGGCTGCGATGCGCGGCGTCGAGTCGCAAGGCATGCTCTGCTCGGCCGCCGAGCTCGGTATTTCCGACGACGCCTCGGGGCTCCTGTTGCTCGACCGCACGTTGAAGGCCGGGACGGACCTGCGGCAGGCGCTCGATCTCGACGACTCGCTCCTGACGCTGAAGCTGACGCCCAATCGCGCCGATTGCCTGTCGATTGTCGGCATCGCGCGCGAAGTCGGCGCGATCACCGGATGTCCGGTCACGCCGCCGCCGCGTGTGCAGATCACGGAGACTGGCTCGACCACGCGCGGCGTTCGCGTCGAGGCGCCGCTGGCGTGCCCACGCTTCTGCGCTCGCGTGATCGCGGGCATCGACCCACGCGCCCCGACGCCGCCATGGATGAAGCAACGGCTCGAGCGCAGCGGCATTCGTCCGATCTCCGCGGTCGTCGACGTCACGAACTACGTCATGCTGGAGCAGGGCCAACCGCTGCACGCCTACGACAATGCGCGGCTCGAAGGCGACATCGTCGTGCGCTTTCCGCTCGACGGTGAACAACTCACGCTGCTCAATGGTCAGGTCATCGATCTGGACCCATCGCTGCTGCTGGTCGCCGACGAGAAGAAGCCGCTCGGACTTGCCGGCATCATGGGCGGCGAGCACAGCGGAATAAGCGACCAAACGACCACCGTGTTACTCGAGGGTGCGTTCTGGAATCCGGCAGTGATCCAGGGCAAGGCGCGCCAACTCGGATTCGTCACCGACGCGGGCTACCGCTTCGAACGCGGGGTGGACTTCCAGGCATCGCCGGAAGCGGTCGATCGGGCCACCGCGCTGATACTCGAACTGTGCGGCGGCAAGGCGGGCCCGCTCATCGACGTCCGCGGCGACCTGCCAGCGCGCGAGCCGATTCGCGTTCGAAGCGCGCGTGTCGAGCGCATCCTCGGCGTTGCCATTCCTGCGCCGGAGCTAACGACGATCTTCAGAAACCTTGGGCTGAATCCACAACTCGAGGGTGCCGACTTCGTCGTCACGCCGCCGTCGTATCGCTTCGACCTTGCGTTGGAAGAAGACGTGATCGAGGAAGCGGCGCGCCTCTACGGGTTCGACCGGATCCAGGCAACCTCCGCCGTACACCCGCAGGGCATGCTCCCCGCGGTCGAGGCGACCCGTCCGATCGCGCAATTGCGCCAGCGCATGGTCGATCGCGACTACCAGGAAGTCATCACCTTCAGTTTCGTCAGTTCGGCGTGGGAGCACGCGCTGCGCTCCGACCCGCCGCCGATCAAGGTGCTCAATCCGATCGCGAGTCATCTCGATGTCATGCGCACGGGCCTGTTCGGCGGCTTGCTGGATACGCTTCGAACCAACGTCAACCGCAAGGCGGAGCGCGTGCGGATCTTCGAAGCCGGACGCTGCTTCCAGCGCGACGGCGAACGCTACGTGCAGCCCCTGCGCATCGGCGGGCTGGCGTTCGGGCCGGTCGAACCGCCGCAATGGGACGGCGACAAGCGCGCCAGTGACTTCTTCGACGTCAAGGGCGACCTCCAGGCCCTGGCCGAACCGCTGGTCCTCACCACCATCGCCGAGCAGCACCCTGCGTTGCATCCAGGGCGCTCGGCTCGCGTCCTGGTGGGTGGCCGCGTCGCCGGGTGGCTGGGCGAATTGCATCCCCGACTGACGCGCGAGTTCGATCTGCCGCGCGCTCCAATCATCTTCGAACTCGACGCCGACGCGCTGACGCAACGGCCGATCCCCGTCGCTAGGACCGTGTCCAAGTTGCCCGTTGTGCGACGCGACATCGCTGTCGTCGTCGACGAAGCGCTTCCCGCCGACAAGGTGCTCGCCGCGCTGAACGCGACGAAACCGCCTCAAGTCGAGCAGATTTCGCTGTTTGACGTCTACAAGGGTCAAGGCGTCGAACAAGGCAAAAAAAGCCTTGCAATTCTAGTGCTTATACAAGATACTGCACGTACTTTGACCGACGCTGAAATCGACGCAACCGTGGCGGTGCTGGTGCGGGTACTCCAAGATCGATTCGGCGGCACGTTACGCCAATAGGCACTTCCGGGGACTTCCGATGACGCTCACCAAAGCCGAACTTGCCGATCTGCTGTTCGAGCAACTCGGCCTCAACAAACGCGAGGCCAAGGACATGGTCGAGCGGTTTTTCGAAGAAATACGCATCGCGCTCGAATCCGGAGACAGCGTCAAACTCTCGGGTTTCGGCAACTTTCAATTGCGCGAAAAGCCGCAGCGCCCTGGCCGCAACCCGAAAACAGGTGAAGAAATCCCGATCACCGCGCGGCGCGTCGTTACATTCCACGCCAGCCAGAAACTGAAGGCAATGGTCGAAGCCGCGAACCATGGCCGAGCACAGGCAGACTAACTCCGCGCTTCCGCCGATCCCCGCCAAGCGCTACTTCACCATCGGCGAGGTAAGCGATCTCTGCGCGGTCAAGCCGCACGTGCTGCGTTATTGGGAGCAGGAATTCACGCAGCTCAAGCCGGTCAAGCGTCGAGGCAACCGGCGCTATTACCAGCATCACGAGGTCCTGCTGATCCGGCGCATCCGCGACCTGCTCTACGAACAGGGCTTCACCATCAATGGCGCACGCCACAGGCTCGAGTCCGACGCCTTGGCCAACCCCGCAGCTCCCGCGCCAGCAGCCAAGCCCGATGACCGCCGGGCGACGTCACTTTCGTCTGCCGAATTGCGGCAGGTAATCGAAGAAATACGGGCGCTACTCGGCCCGAGTCCATGAAGCCGGTATAATTCATGGTCTCGCGTCGGGGCGTAGCGCAGCCTGGTAGCGCACCTGCATGGGGTGCAGGGGGTCGGAGGTTCAAATCCTCTCGCCCCGACCATTTCCCCTTTGATCGAACGAACGCACGGCCCCAGGTAGCCGGCGTTCGTACGTCCTCATTCTCTGAAAGAAATACGATGATCATTGCCAAGTCGCAGGAATCGGCGCAGGCTCGTCTTCGCTTGTACGCCACAAATTTCAATGTCCGGCACAGGATTTGCTTTCGGTACCCAAGCCGAAATTCAGCAACCAGGTGGATGTGATGAGCGCAGTCCAAACGCGCATGCCAAGCAAGAACGCCGTTATCTCGGAGCTCGCGCTGGCTCGCGCTCAGCGCAACACCGTCCTGATCATCGATGACCTCTTCAGCAGCCGATTGCTGTTGGCCGAAATCGTTCGCCAGATCGACGGCAAACTGAACCTGGAGCTGTTCGACACGCCCAGCCGCGCACTGGAATACGCCCGAAACAATCGCGTGGACATGGTCCTGACCGACTACAAGCTGCCCGAATTCGACGGGGTGCAGCTGGTTCGCCAGATCAGGGCCCTCCCCCATTGCATCGACGTACCGATCGTCGTGATCACGGTCGTCGACGACCGCCGCGTGCGCTATGAGGCGCTCGAGGCCGGTGCTACGGATTTCCTGATCAAGCCGCTGGACGAGCATGAAACCCGGGCGCGCTGCGCCAACCTGCTCGACCTGCGCCGGCACAAGATCGTCCTGTCCGACCAGGCGCGGGTACTCCAGTACCAGGTCGACAAGTCGGTGGCAGAGATCCACGAACGTGAACTCGAGACACTGTCCAAGCTGGCCAAGGCCGGGGAATTCCGGGACCGTACGACCGGCAACCACCTCACGCGCATGGCCAGGTACTCGGCGCTGATCGGGCACAACCTTGGCCTTGCGCCGGAAACCGTGCACGTGCTGGAAGTGGCCGCGCCGATGCACGATATCGGCAAGATCGGCATTCCGGATTCAATCCTGCTCAAGCCGGGACCGCTGACCCCGGAAGAGGATGGCATCATGAAGACGCACCCGCGCATCGGGTACGACATCCTGAAGGGCAGCCCCTCGAAATACCTGAGCATGGGCGCCATCATTGCGCTTGGGTCACCACGAGAAATTCGACGGCTCGGGCTACCCCAACGGGCTACACGGCGAAGACATTCCGATCGTCGGCCGCGTTGTTGCCGTTGCCGACGTGTTCGATGCATTGGTCAGCGAGCGACCCTACAAGCACGCCTGGACGATCGAGGATGGCTTTGCTTACCTGCAGGGGCAGAAGGGAAAGCACTTCGACCCGCACTGCGTCGAGGCTTTCGTGAGCGGGGAGGCGAAGGTGAGGGAGATACGGCAGCAGTATGCGGATTTATAGATTCGGACGGTACGCTAAAGGGACAGCGCATTGTCGAATCGATTCGACTAGCACCGGGTAGATTTCGAAACGAAGAAATTGTCGCGGTCGAATTCCAATTCAAAACAGCTTCGCGCAATGAACAGGAGTATCAGTATCGCTTAGTGTCGCGAAGCGCCACTGCACGCTCATCGCTATACGGTCCTGCGACACCCGCACTCGCGCAAGAGATGCGCCCGTCGCACTTCGATCAGAGCATCTGAAAATTGACCTAGTCGTAGCGGGCTGCAAGCGTTCAACTATCGGCCACCGGCCGCCGTGGTTCAAATTTCGTAACGCCCAAAAAAGTCCGCGGCACATTCATTGGATTGCCCATCGCCTGGGCGCTCAATTCCCTGCAGGGCGTAGTCACTCGTTGGAACGAATTCCATAAAACCCGAGGCGCGCTTTGTCGACAACCTATAAGATATTGATATTAAATCGATTTCGTGCAAGTCGGCGACACTGCCATATCGCGGATTTAGTGCGAGATTTGGTTCAAATAACTAGCTGGATTGCATTTGAGTTGTTCATGTTGTAGGGCACAATATTTAAGGCTGAAAAGCCTTTTTGTGCTTTAGATCAACCACAACTCGCTCAGCCCATTTGGCAATCGGTCACTATGTGCCCCACAATACGCCCACGGGTCTTTCCAATGTGTACCCGGCCGCCATGACAACACCTTCGAGGATCGCTATGAACGCTATCGTTGAATTCCCAACACTTACAACCCTGAATAACTACACGCAGCTGGAAATTGAGTTCGATCGTGAACTCAGCACCATAACTTCGTGGATGAAGCCAGCGCCCAGGCCATGCTTTAACGCAACCTTGCTGGAAGAGATCCAGCGTTCTGAGCAACTCCTCGAATCACATCAAGGTTACTTCAACGATTGCGGCCAACCTCAGCGCGTCAACTATGTTGTTTTCGGCAGCCGCACGCCCGGCGTGTTTAATCTGGGTGGCGACCTCAACATGCTAATTCAAGCAATCACCAGCCGTAACCGCGATTTGCTCTCCTACTACGCACATCTTTGTACCGACAACCAATATCGGCGAGCAACCGGGTTTGGTGCAGACATCACAACGATTGCACTGCTGCAAGGTAAAGCTCTCGGCGGCGGATTTGAAGCGGCATTGGCGTGTGACGTAATCATTGCTGAGCGGAGCTCAACACTCTCGTTTCCAGAAATTCTATTCAATCTCTTCCCGGGCATGGGCGCACTCAGCTTTCTTGCGCGACGCATTGGACTTAAGAAAGCAGATGCGATCATTACGAGCGGGCAAGTATTTACTGCCAAGGAAATGCAAGATCTAGGTGTAGTCGATGAAGTGGTTGAAGATGGCTTGGGCCTTGAGACGACGCGGCGATATATCCAAAATCGACGTCGCCACCAAAACACCTACCGTGCAATGCGGCGCGCTACGCAATTTTACCAACCAATCCAACTCGCTGAGCTCAAGGCGATTGTCGATGTATGGGTTGATGCAGCGCTCAAGCTGGAGTCACGCGATTTGCGAATGATGACGCGACTGGTAAAGGCACAAGACAAGATGATGTTTGCCGGCGCAGAAGACCTCGCGGTCGACGCCTTGTATGGTGACTTGCCCCTTGCGGCAGTTAGTAACGGATAGGTATCCGAATTCGGATTGTCCTAGAGCGATACGCCTTTTTTGTTTGTGTAGTTGTTTAGCTGCTCTGAGGTTGCGTCGAAGCATCGACGCATCTCAGTGGCTAGCATGCGCAATTGACCAAACTGACGGTTTGTCGCGGCGGCGTCAATTGCAGCACAGCATGACGCGAGCCGCTCTGCGCCGATGCCTAATGCCGCTCCTCTTATCGCGTGAGTAACGTCGGTGACAGCAGTGCATTGCTCGTTGGCGATTGCAGAGTCGAGACGAGTTAGCAGTTGCTCGACATCACCGCGGAACCCTCGTAAGAGCCGTGTAATGAAGGCGGCGTCTTGTGCGATCCGTTCGACCTCTTGCATTCTGACATAGTCGATTAATGCGACCGTCGTAGCAGCGGTCTGCGTGTTTATTCGTACGCGACCCTGCTGCGCGCGGCTTGCCCTTCGTGCAAGCCGATCCATTACTTGCAATAGCCCAGCGGCCTCAAACGGCTTGCCCACAAATTCGTCAGCACCAGCGATTCGAGATCTTTCACGTGCCTCGACCGTAACGGACGCCGACAGGATAATCACAGGAAGCCGGGTCCCCGTAGGTTCCATTGTGCGTATAGCGCTAACCACCTCAAGGCCATTGCGCTCTGGCATGTTGAAATCCAAGAGTGCAAGTTCAGGTTGGTCACGCTCATAAATGTCCAGCGCTTCTTCACCGTCCGAGGCTAGCAAGACAGTATGCCCAGCGCTCTCAAGCAACTTCCTGATTATTGCTTGATTCGTAGGATTATCCTCTGCAACTAAGACACGGAGTGGCTGGCGCTGTTCCTTTAGCACCTGTCCAAGGTCAATAATTTGGGCACTCTCGTTTGACACGCGAGAGGCCGACGCATGTATTGCGTTGCGGAGTGCCCGAGGTGGAATGTCAGGCACAACGCAACTGACTCCATCAATTTGAAGTAGCCGCGCTTGCTCAGCCTTGCCGGCACCGGGGGTCGAAAAATAAATCATTGCGGTCGGACTGTCACCCCATTCATGCGACAATTGTTGAAACATTTCGAACGCGGTATCGACGTCGCCAAAGGCCATTACAGCGCTGACCCCAATACCCTGTTCTTGAAATGCTTGTACTTTGGCCAGGGCCGCTCCCACCGTGGCAACCAACTCAACGCGGCCACATGTTGTATCTACAAGGCGGCGCAACTCTGCGGCCAACGGAATTGCAGATAAGAATATTGCAGCACTAGCCGATGGCTCAGAAGCATCATTTCCAATGCTCGCGGCGGCCACCCCACTGCTTTGAACGGACTTAAGGAGCTGAATCTCGAACCAAAACGTGCTCCCTGAACCAAGGGCACTCTTAACTCCAATTACTCCACCCATTAGCTCAACAAGCTGCTTTGCAATGGTGGTCCCTAATCCTGTGCCCCCGTAGCGACGCGTGGTTGACTCGTCCGCCTGGACAAACCGCTCAAATATCTTGGCTTGGACACTTTCACTCATGCCTATTCCGGTGTCACTCACTTCGAAACGCAGACGTAATCCCTCCTCAGTTTCACCAAGCAGCTTTACTTCAAGAACAATCTGACCTCGGTCAGTAAACTTGATTGCATTTGACAACAGATTTATCAAGACTTGTCGCAAATGATGCGAATCGCCACTCACTCGGTAATCGATCGCAGGGTCAATCATTGCATGCAATGACAAGCCCTTCGCTTGCGCGTGTGGACGCAAAAGACGGGTAAGACCGTTCAGGCTTGAATGCAGATCAAAGTCCGCCATCTCAATAGTGAGACGCCCAGCTTCAATCTTGGAGATGTCGAGTACGTCATCTACTAGAGACCGCAGGAGCATTACTGAATGTCGCAGCAATCGCGTCAATTCAGCTTGTTGAGGATTAAGAATCGTCGCGTTCAAGAGATCAGTCACGCCCACGATGCCATTTAGCGGAGTACGCATCTCGTGGCTCATGTTCGCGAGGAACGAAGTCTTTGCAAGGTTTGCCTCTTCGGCGCGCGCTTGCGCATCCTTGATGCGTTTAAGCAAACCTGACACATAGATCGGCAAGACCACCAACGCTACCATCAGGCACCAGCCTGCTACCTGATGTCCCTTCCAGTACGGCGCAAACAGCAATACCGAGATGAACCCCACGAGGCACAAGGCTTGGCACGCAAACAAGGAAGGGATGCCATACCGAAAGCCGTTACCAAACGTAATGAATAGGTAGACCCCAATCATTGAAACACCGGGCTCACCCGCCAGGAACATACAGAAAGTGGCCGCGCCGGCGTCCGCCAACATGCCAATTGCGCGGCGCACTCGATTCGGCGCCGGTGACGTACAAATTGAAATGAAGAGCCCTAGGGCAAGCGCGAGCGCCGCCGCTAGGCCCTCAAGAAGAAGCTGTGCTTCGTGCCCTCGCGCTGCAGCTGCGTTGCCGGGCGCGTAGGTGAACCCCATATAGGCGAGCACCACAGCGACGATCACTATCCGAAGTATTGCCTGCTCATGTTCGGAGTCGGACCGCGCCTTGAGCCGAGCGTGCAACGCTACAAAGGGTCGGAATATTCGCAAACTTCCGCCTTCAGTTTGATTGACCCGGGTCTCGATTACATCCATTTTATGGAGATAAGCAATTTTCGTGCCGCCGAGCACAACGCCCGCCGAGCGTAAGAAACGCGAACTCTCATATCATGCTGCCGGGCTGCCAAGGGCGCAAGTTGTCATTTTGCGTCACTTTAGGCGATCTAGGCGACGTCTGCTGTGGAGATCCATTGTTGTCGAGTGATAAGTTGGGTCAATGGCAGGACTTAGAACTCTCTAACTCCATGAGGGTTCCATACCCCAACAGAACGCATGGATTGACCGGCCAATCTTTCAAGTTCAAGTTCCCTACCTTTTCTAGGCAATCGCCTCTGAAACCCAAGGCTATTGCCCACCGACGCAATGGCATAAGCTAGGATCGCTACTCAGTTATCGGGTGTATGCAATTTGCCTCGCCGAGATCCCACACAAAGTGACAGATGGAGGGGGAAAAATGCTTCAAGCGCTAAGACTCTCGCCGATTCTGCTCGACCTCCGTGGGTACGTACCGCCGCTTGTGCGTCCGCTGATTGATGCGGCTCGTCGTGGTGAAGATTTGATTCCAGCCGTCGAGGCCATCACTAGGAATTTTGGATTCGACGCATTCAATTGCGGATTGAGCATGACATTGCGTCCGGATTCCGAGACGCTCCAATACGTATTCACGACAATGCCGGATGAATGGGTGGCGATTTACGATCAGCGCTCGTACATTGAAATCGATCCTCGCGTCCAATCGCTCTTGGGCGCGTTGCTGCCGGTGGTTTGGGATCAAGATTCCTGGCGCGGAACCAGCGCGGAAGTGGATGAGTTTTTGAAAACCGGCATGAAGTACGGCCTTGGCAGTGGCATTGCAATTGGCTTCGTCGATTTAAAGGGTCACCCAGTCATGATCGCTCTTAACTCCAAAGCGGCAATTGTCTCGCCGGAAAGAAAGGCCGCAATCCTAGATTGTCTGGGCGACATCACCCTATTTGGCCAATTCTTTTATCAAATCTTCATTGCCGGAATTGTTGAGCGAAGCATACGTCCTCGATCTCAAGGAGCTCCTATCAGTCCACGCGAGCGCGCATGTCTAAAGATGGCCGCTCGCGGACTCACTGGAGAGGACATTGCAGCAAAGTTGGGGATAACAGCTAGGACCGTCCAGTTCCACTTCGACTCAATACGGTCGAAACTAGGCGCATCAAGCAGACAGGAAGCCGTCGCGAAAGCGGTCCAAGCGGGGATCGTGACGACTGAAATTTAGT
This sequence comes from uncultured beta proteobacterium, assembly GCA_963726915.1. GTDB lineage: Bacteria > Pseudomonadota > Gammaproteobacteria > Burkholderiales > Casimicrobiaceae > PALSA-1003. Next base: position 467,824 of record CAVSEA010000009.1, on the reverse strand, counting down.
CGCCAAGAACGGAATGGCGCCTCTCACTGCAGAATCAGTTTATCCGCGATAGCCTTCGCAACCGCCTCCTGCCGATTTGCCGCGCCAAGCTTGCTGAGCAAAGGCCTCTCCTCGTCACAGAATTGGTACTAAAGCAGCTATCTCGCTCGATAGCCGGCTCCAGCGGCGCACCCATTTCCGCGGCGGCAATCAGGGGCAAGAGCACAGGCGGCAATAGCGGCGTGCGCCTGAGCGCAACTTTCCCGACGGCCACATTCTTGATCATGCGCCCTCCAAGAAATTCGTCCGCATCAACTCCGAACCGAACCTGGGTCGAAGTCCCGCGCGGTCCCTGCCTATAACCTCTTCCACCCCCCCTGCACCAACCCTTCGATCGGCCGAAAGGCCGCCTTGTAGGCCATTTTTTTGCTTCCTGCGATCCAGTAGCCGAGGTACAGATACGGCAGTCCGAGCTCCCGGCACCGCTGGATTTGCCACAGGACACTGTAGGTTCCGTAGCTTGCGCTCGATGGCTCGACGTCATAGAACGTATAGACGGACGACAACCCATCGTGCAGACGGTCCACCAGGCTTACCATCCGCAGCTCGCCGTCGTCGCGAAACTCGTATAAGTCAGTGCCCACATTGCTGTGCAGCAAGAAATGTTGGTACTGCTCGCGGCTGTCCTGGTCCATTCCTCCGCCCGGGTGGCGGTGCCTTTGATATTGCAGGTACAGCGCGTAATGTTCGCTATCAAACGATAAAATGCGCTTAATTGTCGTTAACTTCGAGTGGCGTCGCATGGACCGTCGTTGCGTGCGGCCCATCGTGAACTCGGAAACAGGTACGCGCACCGGCACGCATTCACGACAATGATCGCAATAGGGACGGTAGGTGAACGCCCCGCTCCGCCTAAAGCCAAGCCGAACAAGTTCCCCGTACACGCGGCTGTCGATGAGGTGGCTGGGCGTTGCGACCTGCGACCGGGCGAGCCGATCAGGCAGATAGCTGCATGGGTAAGGGGCAGTCGCGTAGAACTGCAGCGCCGCTAGCGGAAGGTCGTTGAGCTTGGTCATCGCGTCTCGCGGGCGGGGGCAGGCAGCTTCCAGGTACCGCTAGGTGCTGTCGAGTGTACCAACCGCCCGACTTGATCGGCAAACGCCTTTCGCGGGATTGGGCGTGCCCCCATGCGTGCGAGATGCGCCGTCTCCTGCTGGCAGTCGATCAGGGGCATGTCCCGCTGCTTGAGCATGGCGACGAGGTGCACGAGCGCAACCTTGGACGCATCGGTTTGCCGCGAAAACATCGACTCTCCGAAAAACATTCGGCCAATCGCCAGGCCGTACAGCCCCCCGACCAACGTGTCGCCGGCCCACGCCTCCACCGAGTGGGCGTGGCCTGCTCGATGAAGCCGGATATACGCTTCAACCATCGGCGCCGTGATCCAGGTCCCCAGGTGCCCGGGCCGTGGCGCAGCGCAGGCTTCAATCACCGATTCGAACGCCGTATCGACCCGAATGTCGAAATGCTGCTTGTCGACTGCACGCCTCAACGAGCGGGACACTTTCAACTCATCGACGAACAGCACCATCCGCGGGTCGGGCGACCACCAGAGGATCGGCTGTCCGTCGCTGTACCAAGGGAAAATGCACTGGCGATAGGCACTCAGGATGCGCGCGACCGACAGGTCGCCACCTGCCGCGAGCAATCCGTTGGGATCGTCGAGCGCCCGCTCGATCGGCGGAAATGCATCGTCATCCCGCAACCAGGGGATCATTCAAGCAGGCTTCAGAGCAACGCCAAGCACCCGACATGCACGACGCAATTCCTGATCGAGGGAGGCAAGCGGCAATCGCAGGCGTTGAGCAAGTTCGAGATACGCGGCATCGTAGAGCGTGAGCCCACAACGATCGGCCAAGGCCAAAGTACTTGCCCCATGCGTGGTGGTCGGTTTCGGAGTCAACAGCGATGGGGAACGAAAGCAGGTCTGCTATGGACGAGTCGCGGAACGCCGGATCGATTCGTTTGCGTCTGACTGCCGCTTGCAATGCGTTAGCGATCTCCAGCCGCCACAGCGACGGGACCACGGCCCCTGTTTTCGCAACTTGACGCAGTACAGTGTCAGCGCGTTCGTTCCGCTCGTCCTCGAAGAACCAGGCAAGCGTGATCGAACTGTCGATGACCATGCTCACGCGCGGCCTTCATTCACCAGCTCCTTGATCTTCAGTTCGCCGAGCGTGACGCCGGTGCGGCGGGCGAGAATGCCGGCGACAGCCTTTGCCGCCTTATCTCGATCGAAGCCACCCAGGTTGGGCACAAGCCGTGCAATGGGCTTGCCGCGGCGGGTAATGACCACTTCCTCGCCCTTCTCGACCCAGTCGAGCAAGGTGCCCAACTTGTTCTTTGCCTCGAAGGCTCCGATTTCGCGCATACTTGCCCCATCAGTAAGCTAGACAATAAGCTAGATCATACCACTTACGTGGATTGATAGCCCGCTTCCTTCTGATGGCGAATCGCAAGAAGCAGTACGGCATCCGTGACGCTGTTGTACCAATACAGCGCGACATAGCCAGACTTGCCACGTGAGATTATCAATTCGCGAAGTCCCTGCTCAACCAATCTGCCGATTTCCGGGTGATGTGCCAATACCATGACTGCCTCCACAATTTCCGACAGTACGGCGGAGGCATGCGCGGAGTCACTCGTCGAATGAAACTCAAACAGTCGCTCCAGGTCACGCAGCGCCTGCTCCGAGTAGCTGACTAGGGCCAATTTTTGGTTTTGGGTCGCCGTGCCGGACGGCCATCGGCCTTGGCTTGCATGTAACGGTGCACAGCATTAGCCGGATACGCGCGCCCCGTGCTGCGAGTTGTTTCATAAGCAGCTAACGCTTCGGCGACAAAATGCCGGCGCTGCTCGGCAAGGCCGGTCTGCCGCTCGATGGCCTCGAGCATGAAAGCGTGGACTGATTTGCCACTTTCTGCTGCGGCAGTGACGACCCGGTCTTTCAGTTGGGTCGGCAACTTGAGTGAAGTGACCGGCATGGTTACCTGCTTTTGACGTGATGATTGGAAGTGTAGTAATACTATGGTATTACCGCCTACTCTTCGTCGTCAAGCGTATCCTGCTGCCCGACAGGGAACAGCTTCTCCACTTCGAATCCTCGAGCTTGCCGGACACCCAATGACCCAACCCCCGCGCTGCCCCTGGGCCGGTACCGACCCGCGCATGATTGCGTATCACGATCTTGAATGGGGCGTGCCGGTGCACGACGATCGTGCCCTGTTCGAGTTTCTGACGCTTGAGGGCGCGCAAGCCGGCCTCTCGTGGCAGACCATTCTCAACAAGCGCGACGCGTATCGAGAAGCCTTCGCGGGATTCGACCCGGCGCGCGTGGCGCGATTCGACCAGCGGCGCATCGAATCGCTGCTCGCCAATCCGGGCATCGTACGCAACCGGCTCAAGGTCGAAAGCACGGTGAGCAATGCCCTGGCCGTGCTCGAGGTTCAGCGCGAATTCGGCAGCCTCGACCGTTACCTCTGGAGCTTCGTCGGTGGCAAGCCAACCACCAACCTGCGGCGGCGAGCGGGCTCCGTTCCGGCAAGCACCCCGGCTATCGGATGCGCTGTCCAAGGCACTCAAGCAGCGCGGCTTCCGCTTCGTGGGCACTACCATCTGCTACGCATTCATGCAGGCGACGGGCATGGTCAACGATCATCTCGTGTCGTGCTTTCGCCACCCGCACGCGAGCCGCTGACGCTAACGCGGAAGTTCAGCCTGCCGCCGCCAGCGTGCGGCCCTCTCCTGCGCCCGGCGCACTTTGCAGACCGAACTGCAGCGAGGCCAGCCGCCGATACAGTGGGTCGTCGCGCACCAGTGTTGCATGCGTACCCTGCGCGATCGCCGCGCCATCGTCGAGCACGATGATGCGATCTGCGCCAACCACGGTCGCCAGCCGATGCGCGATGATCAGCGTCGTACGACCCGCCATCAGCCGGTCCAGCGCCAACTGGACCATGCGCTCGCTTTCCGCATCGAGCGCGCTGGTTGCCTCGTCGAGCAGCAGGATGGGACGTCGCGCCAGGACCGCGCGTGCGATCGCCAAACGCTGGCGCTGCCCCCCGGACAACTTGACGCCGCGCTCGCCCAGCTGAGTATCGAAGCCTTGCGGCAGTCGCGCCAGGAATTCGCTGGCATACGCGGCCTCGCACGCATCGCGTACGTCGCTGTCGCTCGCGTCCGGTCGACCGTAGCGCACGTTGTCCCAGACGCTCGCCGCGAATATCACCGGTTCCTGCGGCACGACGGCGATCCTGCCGCGAACCGCCCGTGGATCGGCAGTGCGCACATCGACGCCGTCGACAAGCACGCGGCCGGACTGCGGATCGTAGAAGCGCAGCAGCAACTGGAACACGGTCGTCTTGCCCGCGCCCGACGGACCCACCAGTGCCACGCGCTCGCCGGCCGCAACGGAGAATGACAGCGAGCGTAACGCCGGAGCGGCAAGCCGCGACGGATAGGCGAAGTTCACCGCGTCGAGGGCAACGGTGCCGAGCGGTGGTTGCGGCAAGGGCACCGGCTGCGCCGGCGCGGCGATTTCCGGCGGCGTATCGAGGATCTCGAACAGCCGTTCGGTGGCGCCAGCAGCGCGCTGGAGTTCGCCGGCGACTTCGCTCACCGCGCCCACAGACGTCGCCACGACCACGGCATAGAACACGAATGCCGAGAGCTGGCCTGCCGACAGTCGGCCCGCGAGCACGTCGTGGCCGCCGATCCAGAGAATGATGCCGACCGCAACGAACACCAGGAAGATGACCGCGGCGATCAATAGCGCGCGCTGGCGAATGCGTTGCACGCCTGCGGCGAACGCCTGCTCCACCCGTCCCGCATAGGCCTGACGATCGACCGGCTCGTGCGCGTAGGCTTGCACCGTGCGAATCTCGTGGATCGCCTCGTCGACATAGGCGCCGGTGTCCGCCACGCGATCCTGGCTGGTGCGCGCCAGGCGCCGCACGCGCCGACCGAACAGGATGATCGGCAGCAGCACCACCGGCAGTCCGGCGAGCACCAGCAAGGTCAGCTTGAGGCTGGTCAACATCAGCAGGATCAGCGCCCCGACGCCGAGCACGACATTGCGCAGCGCCATCGACAGGCTGGAGCCGATCGCCGATTCCAGCATCGTCGTATCGTTGGTCAGCCGCGAGATCACTTCTCCCGTGCGGGTGACTTCGAAAAAGCCCGGCGACAAAGTCAGCAGGTGATCGAATACACGCTTGCGCAGGTCCGCGGTGACGCGCTCGCCGATCCACGAAACGCTGTAGAAGCGCACGTAGGTGGCGATCGACATCACGGCGATGATCGCCAGGACGCCGAACAGCGCGCGGTCCAGTTCGGCGCCGTCGCCCGCCGCAAAGCCGCGATCGACGACGATTTTCAGTCCCTGCCCCATCGCCAGCGCGCATCCGGCGGCAATCAGCAGGGCGACGCCGGCAACCACGAAGCGCGCGCGGTACGGCGAAAGGAAACTCCCCAGACGCGCCAGCGTGCGGCGAACGGGTATGCGGGCAGGTGCGGTCGGCTTGACGTCCATCGGGGCAGTGACGAGCAGGTACCGGCATTGTAGACGCTCCGCTCGCCGGCCTTCGCGTCTGCGCTGCCCGATCGGGTAGAATTCGCTCGCCGCCCTCGTAGCTCAGTGGATAGAGCGGTCCCCTCCTAAGGGACAGGTCACACGTTCGATTCGTGTCGAGGGCGCCACCCCTCCCCTTCCCTTGTCATCCATTCGCGCCGCATGACTCCCACCCGATATCGAATTGCCTGCGCCGACCCGCATGCGCATCTGTTCGAGGTGGCCTGCACCGTCGACGACCCCGCCGCCGAGGGACAGGTTTTTCGGCTGCCGACGTGGGTGCCCGGCAGTTACCTCATCCGCGAGTTTGCGCGGCACTTCGTCACCGTGCGCGCATTGTCCGGAGGCACGTCGGTCGCGGTGACGAAGTTGTCGAAGGACGCATGGCAGACGGCACCGTGCGCAGGACCGCTGACGCTGGTCGCACAAGTCTATGCATTCGACCTTTCGGTGCGCGCCGCCTATCTCGATGCCGCGCGCGGATTCTTCAACGGGCCCGCGGTATTCGTCTGGCCGGTCGGACACGAGCTGCGGCCTTGCCTGCTGGAAATCGCGAGTCCCGCCGGCGATAGCCGGCGCTCACTGGCGCGTGGCGACGAGCATGCCGCGCGCGGATGCCGCCCCCTTCGGCTTCGGCAGCTATCGCGCGTCGAACTACGACGAACTGATCGACCATCCGGTCGAGATGGGGGTTTTCGATCTCCTGCATTTCGACGCAGGCGGCGCGCGCCACGACATTGCAATCACTGGACGTCATCGCGCCGACCTCGAACGCTTCCGCCTGGACACGCAGCGCATCTGCCAGGCGCAGATCGATCTGTTCGGCGGCACGCCGTCCAGCCGTGCGCCGATCGACCACTACGTCTTCCAGCTCCTGGCACTCGACGAGGGCTACGGCGGGCTCGAGCATCGCGCGAGCACCAGCCTCGTTTCCGGACGCAGCGGTCTACCACAGACCGGCGCGCAGCACGTCAGCGACGACTATCGCAAGCTGCTCGGGCTGGTGAGCCACGAGTATTTCCACACCTGGAACGTCAAGCGCATCAAGCCTGAGGCATTCCTGCCCTACGACCTGACGCGAGAGGCCTACACGACGCAGTTGTGGGCGTTCGAGGGAATCACTTCGTACTACGACGACCTGATCCTCGTTCGCTCCGGCTTGATTGGCACCGACAGCTATCTGGAACTGCTCGGACAAAACCTGACCGCGCTGATGCGCACGCCGGGACGGACCCGGCAAAGCATCGCCGATTCGAGTTTCGACGCCTGGATCAAATACTATCGACGCGACGAAAATGCGCCGAATGCGATCGTCAGTTACTACATCAAGGGCGCACTGGTCGCGTTGGCACTCGATCTTGACGCTGCGGCGCGACAGTCGGATCACGCTCGACGACGTGATGCGTGCATTGTGGGTGCGCTACGGTCAGCCAGTCATCGGCGTTCCTGAAGGTGGCGTCGAGGCGCTCGCTAGCGAGCTGTCGGGCGTTGACCTTGCGCCGTTCTTCCGCGACTTCGTGTACGGCACGAAAGATTTGCCGCTCGGCGATTTGCTGCACACGGTCGGCATTCGTGTACAGACCCGACGATCGCTCGGCGACAAGGACAAGGGTGGCAAGCCGGCAAGAGTTGGATTACCCGCAACCTGGCTCGGCGCACGCTTCGCCGGGGGCGGAGATCTTCGCGTCAGTTACGTTGCGAACGAGAGCCCAGCCGAGCGCGCGGGCATGTCGGCGGGCGACACCATCGTGGCGCTCGACGGCCTGCGCGCCTCGCCGGAAGCGATCGCCCAGCTGCTTTCAACACGCAAGGCTGGCGATGTCGCCGTCGTGCACGTGTTTCGGCGCGACGAGTTGATGGTTTTCCAAGTAACGCTCGAGGCGGCGCCGGAGGATACCTGCTGGCTCGCGCTCGACGAAGGCGCTTCGGCTGAGGCGCGACTGCGCCGCGCTGCCTGGCTGGCGGCGACCGGCTAGATTCGCACCGCCGGATTGAGGCTGTAGATGCCGGTCACCGAATCCTGCGCGAGTACGTGGCCGCGCAGCGCGGCGACGGCGTCGCTGCCACCGAAGTTTCCATGGACATCCAGTTGCGCGACATCGAGCGCATGGAGCGTGAACACGTAGCGATGTCGCAGCGCGTCGTTCCACGGTGGACAGGGTCCGTCGTAGCCGAAGTAATTGCCCGCCATGTCCTTGTCGCTCGCGAACCAGCCGGTGTAGTCATTGAGCCCCTGCCGCGCGGCACGGGGTGCCGCAGGACCCGGTTTGCCGCGGGCGGTGATTCCCCGGGAGAACTCGCCACGCCGAATCGGCGGCGTATCCGGCGGCAAGTCGATGAGCACCCAGTGATAAAAATCGACGCGCGGCAACGTTGCCGCCACACTGCGCCCCTCCTTGTTCACGTCGTCGCCACGCGAGGGGACGTCGGGATCGCTGCAGATCAAGGCCAGCGATTTCGTCGCCGCCGGAAGGTCGCTCCAGGCGAAATCCGGATTCAGGTTGTCGGACATCCGCACGTGCGTCTGCGGATCGATGGCGCAGAACGCGAACTCCGCTGGAATTCGCAGTCCGTCCGCAAAGGCCGTGGTCATCAGCCGCAAGGTGTCCTCCCGCTATGCCTGCGCCGCCTTCCAATGCGGCGGAACGGTCTTGTCGAAGAACGGCAGCGCTTCGATGCGCGCCCTCCACGTCCGCAACTTCGGCGTGAGCATCCCGTCGGCGTCGAGATCCGGAAGCTTCATCTTCTGCGCCCGATACAGGAAGGCAACCAGCGGGTAGAAGGCGAAATCGGCCGCCGAGAGCGGGCCTGCAAGATAGTCTCCGCGCATGGCGTTGGTAAACATCACCAGCTCGTCGACGACGCCTTTGCGCGCCTCGGCGATCTTTTGCGGGTCGCGCTCCTCTGGCTTTTTCCAGAACGCCTGGTCGAGCAACGGATCGGTGGCCTTGCCGAAGTAACTGTCGACTTCGAGCACCAGCCGGCGGGCGATGGCGCGCGTGCGCGCATCCCCGGGGAACAGCGGCGCACCGCGGCCGGGATACGCTTCGTCGAGGTATTCGACGATCGCGCTGGATTCATAGAGCACGAAGTCCGCGTCGACCAGCGTCGGCACTTGATGCCGCGGATTCAGCGCAATGAACTCGGGCTTGCGCGTGTCGCCCGCGGAGAACGAGAGAACCTTCAGCTCGTACGGCAGCGCCTTGTGTTCGAGCGCGAGCTGCGCGCGCCAGGCATACGGCGAACCGGAACCATAATAAAGCGTGAGCGCCATTTACATGTCCCCCGACTTCGCCCGCGGGCGCTTGCGCGACGGGTCCACCATGCCGGCGGCCGTTGCACTGCCACGCATGGCTTCGAGCGACGCCTTCTGCAATTCCAGCGTCTTGATGCTCATCTGTATGAAATTCTGGCTCATGCCGAGCCAGTTTTCGATGATCGTGAGCTCGGCGATCTTCTTGTCGATTTCCGCGGGATCGAGCGTGGCGAACATTGCCGCTGGATTTGGAAAAGGCATGCCCGCAGGAGCTGAGCCGGCGCTGGCGGGCGGAGTGAAACCCGGCATCGGCATGCCGAAGGGATTCCACATTCGCTGCATGAATTCGAGTGCCTGCTGCGGTGTAAAGGGCAGCGACGGTGCGTCTGACATGGGACGTTCTCCTCCTCGCGAGGCAGGCTACGGGATACCTGTCTTTTCCGCTATTATGCTACGGATCTTCCGAGACCACGTTGATGACGGATTCCGTCAGTTCCCTACTGCCTGCACTGAAAGCCATCGTCGGCGATAACCACGTGCTCACCGCCGCCGCCGATGTTGCGCCCTACCTCACCGACTGGCGCGGCCGTTACCACGGGCAAGCGCGCGCGGTCGTACGCCCGGGTTCGACCGACGAGGTTGCCGCCGTCGTCCGCTCCTGTGCCGAACACGGCGTCGCCGTGGTACCTCAAGGCGGAAACACGGGACTATGCGGAGGCGCCACCCCGCATAGCGAAGGTGAGGAGTTGCTCGTGTCGCTGGCGCGGCTCAACCGGGTGCGCGCGATCGACGTCGACAACGCGACGATGACCGTCGAAGCCGGGGTCCCGCTCGCCGGCGTGCAGGATGCCGCGGCGCAGGCCGGGCAACTATTCCCGCTTTCACTCGCGGCGGAAGGCAGTTGCCTCATCGGCGGCAACCTGTCGACCAACGCCGGCGGCACTGCCGTCCTGCGCTATGGCAACGCGCGCGACCTCGTACTCGGCCTCGAAGTCGTGCTCGCGGATGGCCGGGTGTGGGACGGCCTGAAAGGCTTGCGCAAGGACAACACCGGATACGACCTGAAACAGCTGTTCCTGGGTAGCGAAGGCACGCTTGGCATCATCACCGCTGCCGTGCTGAAGTTGTTTCCCCGGCCGCGCACGGCAGTGACTGCGTGGGTCGCGGTGGCAGATGTGGCGGCGGCAGTGAAGTTGCTGCGTGCGATGCGCTCGGCATTGGGCGACCGCTTGACCGGCTTCGAACTGGTCTCCGCCGATTGCGTCGCGCTGACGCGCGCGCAGTTTCCCGCGCTGCCCGACCCGCTGCCCGGGCATGCGTGGTTCGTGCTCTTGCAGGCCGACGACGCTGCCGCCGATTCGCCGCTCACGGCGACGATCGAAACCGCGCTTGCCGGCGCCATCAATGACGACGTCGCGCGCGATGCGACGATTGCGCAGTCCGAGGCGCAGGCTGCCGCGTTATGGTCGCTGCGCGAACACATTCCGGAAGCGCAGCGGCTGGAAGGACCGAACATGAAGCACGACATCAGTGTGCCGGTGTCGCGCATCCCCCCGTTTCTCGAACAGGCTCGCGCGGGCCTCGACGCGGCGTTTCCCGGCGTGCGTTACGTGGTGTTCGGCCACCTCGGCGACGGCAACCTTCACTACAACCTGTCCGCACCGCGGGACATGGATGCCGCCGCGTTCATCGAGGGGACGCCGCGGGCCAATCGCATCGTCTATGATCTGGCCGCCAAGCACGGCGGCAGCTTCAGCGCCGAGCACGGCGTCGGACAGATGAAGCGCGAGGAAATGATCCGGTACAAGCCGGCGATCGAGGTCGAGCTCATGCGCCGGGTCAAGCATGCGCTCGATCCCGCGGGCCTGCTCAACCCCGGCAAGGTTGTCTGATGTCCAAGATCGTTGCCTGGCTGGTGCTGATTTTCGTGGTGCTGTTCGCGCTGCGACTGATCAACGCGCGCAACCAGCGGTCGCGGCGACGGGCCGCGGAGCCCATCCAACCCGGCGGTGCCGCCGCGCCGATGGTCCGCTGCGCGAACTGCGGCGTGTTCCTGCCGCGCGCGGACGCGCGCGCCGTCGACGGCGGGTTTTCCTGTGCCGACGGCCAATGCGCCAAACGCTGACCATGGATACCCAGACCCAGCCCGCGCTTCCGCCGTTCGAGCAGGCCACGCTGCCGGCGACGATCAGCGAGTCGGGACGGCGCATCCTGTGGATCATTGGGGTTTACCGGGCCATCTGCGGCACGCTGCTCGTCGGCATTGCGCTGTTTCTCGACCTGCATGTGGCTGGGGTGGGATTGCCGAATGCGTTCCTGACCGCCACCGGCCTGTATTTCGTTTTCGGACTGCTGTCCTTCCTGTGGGTTCAGCGCGAGTCCCTGCTCATTCCACTGCCTGCGCTGCTGCTCACCCTGCTCATCGGCGACATCCTATTCATCGCCCTGATGATGTATTCCGGTGGTAGCGCGAGCGGCCCGTTGCCGATCCTGCTGTTCCCGCAGCTTGCGGCCAGCGGTTGGCTGCTGCGTTCGCGCATCGCCCTGTTCCATGCGGCGCTGGCGAGTTCGGTACTCATCGCCGTCGACAGCTGGCGGCTGATCGACGGATTGATCCCCAATCCGCAGATCCTGCAGACCGGGCTGATCGGCTTCGGCTACTTCGCCACGGTTGGCGTCGCGCTCGCCCTGGGACGCTATACCCGCGCGAGCGAGGAACTTGCCGCGCAACGCGGCATCGACGTCGCCAACCTCGAACAGGTGAACCGCCTGATCATCCAGGACATGCAGGACGGCGTCCTGGTGGTCGACCTCAATGGCGTCGTGCGCGGTCACAACGCGCAGGTGACGCGCCTGCTCGGCGGGTTCGGGCGCATGCGCGGCGGCATGCGGCTGTCGGAGTTCAGTTCCATTCTTCACGACTATTGGCGACGCTGGCAGGAGGACTTCGCGGAACCGCTGCCCCCGTTCAAGGTGGAGTCCACCCAGCGCCTGCTGCGGGTGCGCCTGGTGCGCATCGGTTCGGGACTCAACGGCGGCACGCTCATCTATCTCGAGGATCTGGGCCGGGCGCAGGGCGAGGCGCAGCAGATCAAGCTCGCCGCGATGGGGCGCCTCACCGCGAGCATTGCGCACGAGGTGCGCAACCCGCTGTCCGCGATCAACCAGGCCGCGCAGCTGCTCGAGGAAGACGGCTCGGTGGCGCCGGACGGCCAGCGCCTGCTGTCGATGATTCGCAACAACGCCAAGCGCATCGACCGCATCGTCGGCGAGGTCCTGCAGCTCAATCGTCGCGACCGCCAGCAGCCCGAGGTCGTTACCCTGCACGAGTTCATCGGCTTGCTGGTCGAGGAGATCGTGCAGGCCGAGCGCATCCCGGGCGGAGGGGTCCTCGTTCACTGCCCAACCGACCTGCAGGTGATCTTCGACCGCGGCCATTTGAACCAGATCCTGTGGAACCTGGTTCGCAACGCATGGCAGCACTGCCAGAAGAAAGACGGCAGCATTCGTATCGTCGCGCGTCCCGGCTACATGGGCGATGCCGTAATATGCGAACTCAACGACGACGGCCCCGGCATTCCGGCGGAATTGAGGCCACAGATCTTCGAACCGTTTTTCACTACCCGCCCTGGGGGAACAGGCCTGGGTTTGTACATCGCGCGCGAGCTTGCCGATGCCAACGGCGCCGCGCTCGAGCTGTTGCCGAAAGGGCCGGGGGCGCATTTTCGCCTCACCCTGAAGCGTGCAACAGGTCAGTCGCTCGGCAGATAAAGAAAGAGGGGAGTAGCCACTATGACTCGCAGAATCCGCGATCGCGGCCAGCCGAAGGTTCTCGTTGTCGACGACGAACCCGACCTTCTGGAATTGCTCGAGCTCACGCTGTCGCGGATGGGCCTCGATACCACGCGCGCGCAGACCGTGAGCGAGGCGATCAAGCTGCTCGACACGCAAGGCTTCGACCTTTGCCTCACCGACATGCGGCTGCCCGACGGCGAAGGGCTTGCCGTGGTCGAACACATCACCGAAAAAGGCCTCGACGTTCCGGTGGCGGTGATCACCGCCTTCGGCAGCGCCGAAAATGCGGTGGCCGCGCTCAAGGCCGGGGCCTTCGACTACCTCGCCAAGCCCGTCGCCCTCGAGCAACTCCGGGCGCTGGTCAAGCAGGCGCTGAAGGTGCCGGAAAAGCCGGCTGCGCCGTCGTCGTATCAGCTGCTCGGCGAGTCGCCAGCGGTCATGCAGGTGCGGACGATGATCGAGCGGCTGTCCAAGAGCCAGGCGCCCGTGTTCATTACCGGCGAGTCCGGCAGCGGCAAGGAACTCGCCGCGCGAATGATCCATTCCGGCGGATCGCGAGCCGAACTTCCGTTCGTGCCGGTCAATTGCGGTGCCATTCCCGAGAACCTGATGGAGTCGGAATTCTTCGGCTACAAGAAGGGTGCTTTCACCGGGGCGGAAGGCGACCGCGACGGCTTTTTCCAGGCCGCCAACGGCGGTACGCTGTTTCTGGACGAAGTTGCCGACCTGCCGTTGCCGATGCAGGTAAAACTTCTGCGCGCCATACAGGAGAAGAAGGTGCGCAAGGTCGGCGCCACGACCGAGGAGCCGGTCGACGTACGCATCATCAGTGCGACGCACAAGCGGTTGCCGGCGCTGGTCGATGCCGGAGAATTCCGCCAGGATCTGTTTTACCGCCTGCACGTGATCGAGCTGGCGATGCCGAGCCTGCGCGAAATGCGCGAGGATATTCCGACGATCGCCGACGCAATCCTCAAGAAGCTCACGCGCGGCCCGGTGGCGCGGCTCGACGACGAGGCGGTCACCGCGCTCGAGTCGTACCCGTTCCCGGGCAACGTGCGCGAACTCGAAAACATTCTCGAGCGTGGGCTCTCGCTCGCCGCCGATCCGCAGAAGATCACGGCGGCGGACCTGCACCTGACACCGCCGCCCGAGGAATCGGATGCGACGATGCCCACCGGCGACAAGTGGCCCTTGCAGGATTACCTGGACCGCGTGGAACGGACCGCCATCAATGAGGCGCTCGAAAAGACCCGTTACAACCGGACGGCGGCGGCGAAGCTGCTCGGGATCACCTTTCGCGCGATGCGCTACCGGATGGAGCGGCTGGGCATCAAGTAGCCGCATGCAGCGGTGAGCATCTCGACCCTCAAGCTCCATGTCGACCGCAGCGGTGTCATCCGCGCGGCGGCGCAGATCGCATCGCCCAATTGCGACGAGCGTCCAGCCGGCGCCAGGATATCGCTGCTCGTGATCCACGGCATCTCGCTGCCCCCCGGCGAGTTTGGGGGCCCCTGGATCGTGGAACTGTTCACCAACAAGCTCAAGATCGCTGCGCATCCCTACTTCGCCAAGCTGGCCGACCTCAAGGTCTCGGCACACTTTCTGATTCGCCGCGACGGCTCGTTGGCGCAGTTCGTTCCTTGCGCATTGCGGGCCTGGCACGCCGGCATCTCGACCTGGCGCGGACGCGAGGGCTGCAATGACTTTTCGATCGGCGTCGAACTTGAAGGCACCGACGACGTGCCGTACGCGGACGCCCAGTACGCGATGCTCGCCGCACTGACGCGCGCGCTCCGTCGCCGCTATCCCATCCGCGACGTTGTCGGCCATAACGAAATCGCGCCGGAGCGCCGCACCGACCCCGGACCGGCTTTCGACTGGAAGCGCTTTCGGCAACTGACCTTGCCGCGTACCCGGCGTCCTCGCAACCCCGAGTAGGCTCCGGATCCCCGGACGGCCCGGGCCGGCGCGCCCGCCCGGGTCTTGGCACGCAACTTGAACTCCGGCCGTATTTCGAAGTAAAATAACGGGTTATGCACTTTCTAGCCGAATATTTTCCGCTGATTCTGTTCTTCGCGGCGTTCAAGCTGTCTGACATCTACACCGCGACCGCGGTGGCGATCGTCGCCTCGATCGCGCAGATCGCGTACTTCAAGTGGCGCCGCGGCAAGGTCGCGACGATGCACTGGTTGAGCCTGGCGATCATCGTGGTGTTTGGCGGTGCGACGCTGTTGCTGCACGACGAGACCTTCATCAAGTGGAAACCGACCGTGCTCTACTGGCTGTTCGGGCTCGTGCTTCTGGTCGGGCGCCTCGGCTTCCGCCGCAACCTGATTGCCGCCTTGTTGCCTGACCTGGTATTGCCGGAGCCGGTCTGGGCGCGGATCACCTGGGCCTGGGTCGTCTTCCTGGGCGCGATGGGCGCCGCCAACCTGTATATTGCCTCCCGCTTCCCGACCGACGTGTGGGTGAACTTCAAGTTCTGGGGCGGCATAGGCCTGTTCATGCTCGCCGCCGTCGCCACGGTCGCATCGGTCGCGCGCTACCTGCCCGAGAAGTCGTGACCGACGTTCCGGCAACCTTGCGTACCCGGCTCGCGGACCTGGCGCCGACGTCCCTGGAAATCCAGGACGACAGCGCCGATCACGCCGGCCACGCGGGCGCCGCCGGCGGCGCCGGGCACTTTTCGCTGTTGATCGTGTCGAAAGCGTTTTCCGGGATTCCGAGGCTCCAGCGCCATCAGCAGGTACTGGCGCGCGTGGACGACCTGCTGCCCTTCCCCATCCACGCCCTGCAGATCAAGGCGCTCGCGCCCGACGAAATTTCCTGAGTCATCGACTCGCCCTGCTCCATGCTTCACTTCATCTAGAAAAGGACTGTCATTCATGTACAAGATTCCAAGACTTCTGGCCGCGTTGCTCGTGTCGACCGCGGTAGTCGCGGCGCCCGCCGCGATCGCCCAGGATGCCGCCAAGGCCAAGGCAGCAGCGCCGAAAGCCGATGCCGCCGCTGCCGCCCCCAAGAGCGGCAAAGACCTCTACCCGCAAGCGTTCTACGATTTCATGCTCAAGCAACGCCTGGCGCAGGGTCAAGCGGATTCGCCTGAACTGCGCGCGGCCGTGCGCGACGAACTCAACACCCGCGAACTCCTGGTCCGGGAAGCCAAGAAGCAGGGTGTCGACAAGAACCCCACCGTCAAGACGGAAATGGACCTGGCCGCGCAGACCGTCATGGTCCGCACGTTCATGGCCGACTACCTGAAGGCGCATCCGGTTTCGGACGCGGCACTACGCAAGGAATATGACACGATCAAGGGCCAGATCGGCGACAAGGAATACAAGGTGCGCCACATCCTGGTCGAAAAGGAAGACGAGGCCAAGGAGATCATCGTCCTGCTGCAAAAGGGCGACAAATTCGAGAAGCTCGCGGAGCGCTCCAAGGACACCGGATCCAAAATCAATGGTGGCGACCTCGACTGGAACGCGCCAGCGAACTTCGTCAAGCCATTCAGCGATGCGATGGTAGCGCTGCCGAAAGGCAAGTTCACGACGGTTCCGGTGCAAACCCAGTTCGGCTGGCACATCATCGAAGTCGACGACATCCGCGACGCGAAGGTTCCGCCCTTCGATGAAGTGAAGCCGCAGCTTGCGCAGCGGATGCAGGGTCAGGTCGTCGATGCGTACCTCAAGGACCTGCGGGCCAAGAACGGGATCTGAACCACCACCGAACTTGCGGCAAGCTGGCAGGAAGCAGGCGGAGCAACACCGCCTGCTTTTTTTCCGCCCCGTGGCGCATACGGTGTGACCCGGCGCCCACGCTTCGATGTTATTCTTACGCGGCCAAAAACGTCTCGCGCAGCGAGCTGGAGCTGGAGGTCCCGTATGCCGTTCATTCGCAATCCCAAGGATTTCTATTCAGGCCTGATCTTCATCGCCTTCGGCGTCGCGGCGATCGTCATCGGCAGTAACTACGCACTCGGCACCGCGGCACGAATGGGACCCGGCTACTTTCCGCGCCTGCTCGGCATCCTGCTGATCGTGCTCGGCGCCGCACTTTCGCTGCGCGCTCTGCGCAGTCGGGGCGAACCGTTGCCGGGTTGGAAATGGCGACCTACAATTATCGTGCTCGGCAGCGTCGTTCTCTTTGGCCTGATGGTCAATACCGCGGGGCTCGTGCTGTCGACCGTCGTCCTGATCGTATTGTCCAGCGCCGCCAGTATGGAGTTTCGGCCCAAGGAAGCGCTGATTAGCGGCGTGCTTCTGGCGGCACTCTGCGTGGGTGTGTTCGTGATCGGCCTCAAGCTGCAGTTGCCGATCTGGCCCGGGTCGAACTGAGCGCGCCATGGAACTGTTCAACCATCTCGCGCTCGGCTTTGGCGTCGCCATGACGCCGGTCAATCTGTTGTACGCATTCATCGGGTCCATGGTGGGAACGCTCATCGGCGTGCTACCCGGCATCGGCCCGGTCGCCACCATCGCCATGTTGTTGCCGACCACCTACGCATTGCAGCCGGTGTCTGCGCTGATCATGCTGGCAGGAATTTACTATGGCGCACAGTATGGCGGCTCGACGACGTCGATCCTGCTCAATATGCCCGGCGAGACTTCGTCCGCGGTGACGTGTCTGGACGGGCACCAGATGGCGCTCAAGGGCCAGGCCGGTGCTGCGCTCGCGACTGCGGCGCTTGGGTCATTCTTCGCCGGATGCGTCGCCACCGTTTTCATCGCCACGGTCGCCATTCCGCTGTCGGAACTGGCGCTCAAGTTCGGTCCTGCGGAATACTTCTCGCTGATGGTGCTGGGGCTGATCGGCGCCGTTGTGCTGGCGCACGGGTCGTTGCTCAAGGCCATCGCCATGATCGTACTGGGCCTCCTGCTCGGCATCGTCGGCACCGACGTGAACTCGGGCACGGCGCGATTTGCCTTCGGGGTCCCGGAGCTGATCGACGGCCTCGGCGTCGTCAGTGTCGCGATGGGTCTGTTCGGCTTCGCCGAGATCATCACCAATCTCGAAAGTACCGAAAAGCGCGAGGTCGTCACCAGCAAGGTCGGCGGCCTGTGGATCAGCATGGCACAGTTCAAGAAAGCGTGGCCCGCGGTATTGCGCGGCACGGGCATCGGCTCGATTCTCGGCTTGCTTCCTGGCGGGGGCGCCATGCTCGCGTCATTCGCGTCGTATGCACTGGAAAAAAAGGTCTCGAAGAATCCTGGTGAATTCGGCAAGGGCGCGATCCAGGGTGTCGCCGGCCCGGAGTCGGCCAACAATGCCGGTGCGCAGACGTCGTTCATTCCACTGTTGACCCTGGGCATTCCCGAAAACGCCGTCATGGCGCTGATGGTCGGCGCGATGACTATTCACAACATCCAGCCGGGTCCGCAGGTCATGACGTCCAATCCGGGACTGTTCTGGGGCCTGATCGCGTCGATGTGGATCGGCAACCTGATGCTGGTCGTTTTGAACCTGCCGCTGATCGGGATGTGGGTCAAGTTGCTCAAGGTTCCCTACCGCGTCCTCTACCCCGCCATCCTGTTGTTTTGTGCGATCGGCGTGTATTCGATCAACAACACCAGCTTCGACGTGGCGCAGACCGCAGTGTTCGGCGGGCTGGGCGTGCTGTTTTTCAAGCTGGGATGCGAGCCGGCTCCGCTGCTGCTCGGTTTCGTTCTCGGCCCGATGATGGAAGAGAACCTGCGCCGCGCCATGTTGCTGTCGCGCGGAGATCCCACAACGTTTCTCACTCGGCCACTCTCGGCGGCGATGCTGGCGGCTGCCGCGCTGCTGCTGATCATCATCGTGCTTCCGAACCTGCGCAAGAAGCGCGAAGAAGTTTTTGAAGAAGGCGAAAGCTGATCGCGAAGATGGCCTTCGACTGGAGTCTCCCCTACCGATCGCGCCGTTCGCCGATCCTGGCCCGGAACATCGTCGCGACGTCGCAACCGCTGGCGACGCAGGCCGGAATCGCCATGCTTCAACGCGGTGGCAATGCCCTCGATGCGGCGCTCGCCACCGCGATGGCGCTCACTGTCCTCGAACCTTGCAGCAACGGTATCGGCAGCGACTTGTTCGCGCTGGTCTGGGACGGTCGCGAACTGACCGGGCTCAATGCCTCCGGCCGCGCACCTGCGGCGTGGACGCCAGCCCGCTTTGCCGGGCTCGATGCGATGCCGCGCTCCGGCTGGGATTCCGTGACCATCCCCGGCGCGGTATCGGGCTGGGTGGAGTTGTCGCGCCGCTTCGGCAAGCTGCCGTTTGCCGACCTGTTCGGCCCCGCGATTCGCTACGCACGCGACGGCTACGCGGTCAGCTCGATCGTCGCCGAAAAGTGGAGCAACGCCGCCCCGGTACTTGGCAGCGTTCCAGGCTTCGCCGAGCACTTTCTTCCACACGGCCATGCCCTGGCGCCGGGCGAAATTTTTGCCTCGCCGGCGATGGCGGACACGCTGGCGAGCATCGCAGGCACGAAGGGCGAGGCGTTCTATCGCGGGGAACTCGCCGCGAAGATGGTTGCCCACTCGCAGTCGTTGGGAGGCGCGCACTCGGTCGAGGATTTCGCCAGCCATGCGTGCGACTGGGTGACGCCGCTGGCACACGACTACCGCGGCTACACCGTGCACGAAATCCCGCCCAGCGGTCAGGGCATCGCAGCGCTGATGGCGCTGGGCATTGTCGAGAACTTCGACTACCGGCAATACGCTGTCGATTCAGTCGAAGTGCAGCACCTGCAGATCGAAGCGATGAAACTCGCCTTCGCCGACGCCTATCGCTACGTGAGCGATCCGCGCACGATGACGGTCACGCCTGCAGCAATGCTCGATCGCGGCTACTTGGCGGCGCGCGCCCACCGCATCGACCGCCAGCGCGCGCAGGATTTTCAGCATGGAACGCCACCCACCGCGGGCACCGTCTATCTGACGGCGGCTGACGCGAGCGGAATGATGGTGTCGTTGATCCAGTCGAACTACATGGGCTTCGGGTCCGGCATCGTCGTACCAGGCACTGGCATCAGCATGCAGAATCGCGGCACCGGATTTTCGCTCGTGCCGGGCCACCCCAACCTGGTCGGTGGCGGCAAACGTCCGTACCATACGATCATTCCCGGATTCATCACGAACAACGGCGCACCCTACGCTTCATTCGGCGTGATGGGCGGCCCGATCCAGCCGCAGGCGCATTTGCAGACTGTCGTGCGACTGATCGACTACCGGATGAATCCTCAGGCCGCGCTCGACGCGCCACGCTGGAAAGTCAACGGCGGCTTGTCGATCGACCTCGAGGCGGAGGCGTCACCGCAGCTGCGTGCCGGTCTTGCCGCGCTCGGCCATCGGTTCGCGTCGATCCCCGACTCGTACATGGATTTCGGCGCGGGTCAGTTCATTGTGCGCGGCGAAGATGGCTATATCGCCGGATCCGACCCACGGCGCGACGGGCAGGCCGCGGGGTTCTGACGAATTCGCGCGCAGGCAGTCTCGGCGCGCGAGCAAATCCTCGCCGGCAACCCAGGATTGTCATCCCCGCGAAAGCGGGGATCCATACTAACGTTGGCAGCTCCAAATGGATTCCCGCGTACGCGGGAATGACGCCAGTTGGTTATCCGCGTTCCTTCAGCGTCGATAGCGGAAGCAGATCCGGCAGGTCGATGCGCTTGCGGCCGGGCTCAACCGCTGCCAACGGCGTGGTCTCGACCATGGTGGCGAGGCTGCGACGCGTGAGTTCCTGATAGCTCTGCGTACCTTCGATTTTCCAGGCGAGTTCCTGTTCCGACAGCTCGCGCATGATCTTCGCCGGAACGCCTGCCACCAGCGTTCGAGGCGGTACCTCCATGCCCGCCTTGACGAATGCCATCGCGGCGACGATCGCCGAGTCGCCGACGACCGCATTGTCGTTCACCACTGCGTTCATGCCGACCAGCGCATTGCGCTTCACGATGCAGCCGTGGAGGATCGCGCCGTGCCCGATGTGACCGTCTTCCTCGACGATCGTATCGGTACCGGGGAAACCATGCATGACGCAGCTGTCCTGGATGTTTGCGCCCGCGCGCACCTCCAGCCGGCCGAAGTCACCGCGCAGCGACGCCAGCGGTCCGATGTAGCAGCCCGCACCGACGACGACGTCGCCGATGAGCACCGCGGACGGATGCACGAACGCACTCGGATCGACGACCGGCGTGATGCCGTTGATGGACCAGACTTTGACGACCATTTGCGCGCCCCTTAGTTACCCGCCGCCTGCACTGCCAAGGCAGACACACCGGCACGGCGAAACTGCAGCAACCGCATGCCGACCCGACACGGAATGATGCCACGAGCGTCGGCGAGCGCCGGAATGCGCGCTGCCGTCTCGCGTCGCAATGGCTCGCGAAATTCCGGCGCGAGCGCATCGGGCACGTAGGTTCCGAACAAATGCGCTCTCGACTTGCGGCCAGGGCCGTCGATTTGACTTCGAAATCATCGATCGCGATCTCGGTCCATTCGGACGGCGTGCCGAAGACGCCGCGAATGCCCGCGACGGTGCGCGCGCGCGGGTCGCCGAGGTCAATCGTCGGCAACGCGCCCAGTTCGCGGGCAATGGCGATGAACTCCGCCCACGCGCCCGGCGGCCGAATGTCGCTGCCGACGACGGCCGCGAGCATACCTCCCGGCCGCAGTACCCGATGCATCTCGCGAATCACCTCGTCGAGCGGCGCCATCAGCATCAGCGCCATGTGCGACACGATCACGTCGACGGACGCGGTCGCAAGCGTGGTTGCCTGGGCCCGTTCGCAGCGCAGGTCGAACGAAGCATCGAGCCTGCCGCGCGCGGCGCCGAGTTCGTCCGGGCTCATGTCGATACCGATCAGCCTTGCCCCTGGCCCCAGCCGTTCCCGCAGCAATGCGAGCAGATATCCGTCACCGCAGGCGAGATCGAGCACCGAAACATCAGGATGAGCGGTTGGAATCGAATGCGCGAGCCGCTGGTAGCTCGACACGCCGTGTTCGTCCCTGCCGCAGGCAAACACGCGCGCCGACCCGCCTGGGTTCTTGGCGTGAAAGCGACGTAGAAACGCCTCGGCTTCGTCGCTCACGCCGGAATCCGTGGTCAGCCCAACCACGCCCGCGCGTTGCGGAACATGCGCATCCACGGTGAATCTTCGCCCCAGTGCGCCGGGCGCCATGACATCTGCACGCTGCGGAACACGCGTTCGGGATGCGGCATCAGGATGGAAAAGCGCCCGTCGGCGGTCGTCAGTCCGGCGATACCGCGCGGCGAACCGTTCGGGTTGTAGGGATAGCCTCTCCGTGACCTCGCCGCGATGATCGACGAAACGCAGGTTCGCCAACGGCGCAGCGGCGGCTCAATTGCGCCTCGTTCCTGGAACTCGGCGAATCCCTCGCCGTGCGCCAGCGCCACCGGGATGCGACTGCCTTCCATGCCGGCGAAGAACAGCGACGGCGAAGCCTGCACCTCGAGCAACACCAGCCGCGCCTCGAACTGCTCGCTGCGATTGCGCACGAAGTGCGGCCAATGCGCAGTACCGGGAATGATTTCGTGCAGGTTGCTCATCATCTGGCAACCGTTGCACACGCCCAGCGCAAAGGTGTCGCTGCGCGCGAAGAACAGCCGCGAATTCGTCGCGCGCACGCGCATTGAACAGGATCGACTTGGCCCAGCCCTCGCCGGCGCCAAGCACGTCGCCGTAGGAGAAGCCGCCGCCCGCGACGATTCCGGCGAACGTCGACAACGCAGTGCGCCCGGCGATGATGTCGGTCATGTGCACATCGTAGGCAGCGAATCCGGCACGATCGAACGCGGCCGCCATTTCCACGTGCCCATTGACGCCCTGCTCGCGCAGGATCGCCACCTTGGGTCGCGCTCCGGTGGCGATGAATGGCGCCGCGACATCCTCGCCTGGATCGAAACCCAGATGCGGCGACAGCCCGGGCTCATCGGTGTCGAGAATGCGATCGTATTCCTGGTCCGCGGCATCGGGATGGTCGCGCATGCGTTGCAGCGCATGCGTCGTCGCCGACCACGCCCGATGCAACTCGACGCGACCGACGTCGAGCAGGATCGCACCCTCGCGCACGATCCGAAGGCGATGACCCGACACCGGCTTGGCCGATCGCCACGCAGCGCACGCCCGCGGCTTCGAACATCGCGACGACATCGTGGCGATCGGTCGTCGCTACCTGCAGCACCACCCCAAGTTCTTCGTTGAACAGCGCCGCCAGCGGGTCGCCCGGAAGTTCCTCGAGGTCGATCGCAAGCCCGCAGCGCGAGGCAAAGGCCATTTCCGCCAGCGCGACGAACAATCCTCCGTCGGACCGATCGTGATACGCAAGCAGCTTGCGTTGCGCGTGCAACGCCTGCACGGTGGCAAAGAACGCGGAAAATCCAGGTGCGTCGTCGAGGTCCGGCGCGGCATTGCCGAGTTGTCCGTAGACTTGCGCCAGCACCGACGCTCCCATGCGATTCTGGCCGTTGCCCAGATCGACGAGCAGCAGCATCGTATCGCCGCGATCGAGTTGCAGCTGCGGTGTGGCTACGTGCCGCGCATCATCGACCCGGGCGAAGGCGGTGACGATCAGCGAGACCGGTGCCGTAACCGCCTTGGCGGTGTCGCCCTCGCGCCACGTCGTACGCATCGACAGCGAATCCTTGCCGACCGGAATGCCGATGCCCAGCGCCGGACACAGATCCAGCGCGACGGCACGCACGGTGTCGAACAGCGCGGCGTCTTCGCCCGGGTGTCCGGCCGCGGCCATCCAGTTGGCGGAGAGCTTCACATCGCGCAACTCGCCGACGGCGGCCGCCGCCAGGTTGGTCAGCGCCTCGCCCACCGCCATGCGGCCGGATGCGGGTCCGTCCAGCAGCGCCAGCGGCGAACGCTCGCCCATTGCCATCGCTTCGCCGGTGTAGCCGTCGAAGTCCGCCAGAGTCACCGCGACGTCGGCGACCGGCACTTGCCACGGTCCCACCATGGGGTCGCGCGCGCACAGTCCGCCAACCGTGCGATCGCCGATCGAGATCAGGAAGGTCTTGTCGGCGACCGCGGGAAACTGGAGCACGCGCTTCGCGGCATCGGCCAGGTCGATGCCTTCGAGCGCAAATGCGGGCGACGCGCGCGCAACGTGAACGACGTCGCGCACCATTTTTGGCGGCTTGCCGAGCAGCGTCGAGAGCGGCATGTCGACCGGCGTATTGCCGAACGCCGGGTCCTCGACCACCAGTTGCTCCAGCGTTGTCGTGCGGCCAACGACAGCGAAAGGACAGCGCTCGCGCTCGCAGATCTTGCGAAAGCACTCAAGCGCGTCGGCAGCGATGGCCAGGACGTAGCGCTCCTGCGCCTCGTTGCACCAGACCTCCCGCGGCGACATGCCCGGCTCTTCGCTCGGGATTGCACGCAGGTCGAAGCGCGCACCCCGCTCGCCACCGTGCACGATCTCCGGCAGCGCATTGGACAGTCCGCCCGCACCGACGTCGTGAATCGACAGGATCGGATTGGCCGCGCCCAATTGCCAGCAGCGGTCGATGACCTCCTGTGCCCGGCGCTGTATTTCGGCATTGCCCCGCTGCACCGAGTCGAAATCGAGGTCGGCGGTGTTCGCGCCCGTAGTCATCGACGATGCGGCGCCGCCGCCAAGGCCGATAAGCATTCCGGGGCCTCCTATCTGCACAACCAGTGCGCCGTCCGGCAGCGCGCGCTTGTGTGTGTCTCTCGCGGCGACATTGCCGACGCCGCCGGCAATCATGATCGGCTTGTGGTATCCGCGCACCTCGCCGTCGACCCGCTGTTCGAAAGTGCGGAAGTAGCCGAGCAGGTTCGGGCGACCGAATTCGTTGTTGAACGATGCTGCGCCGATCGGGCCTTCCAGCATGATGGACAATGCCGACGCGATGCGCTCCGGCTTGCCGTAGTCGATTTCCCACGGTTGCGGCAAACCCGGAATACGCAGGTGCGACACCGTGAAGCCGTTCAGCCCGGCCTTGGGCTTGGCGCCGATGCCGGTGGCGCCTTCGTCGCGAATTTCACCGCCCGAGCCGGTGGCCGCCCCGGGAAACGGCGCAATGGCCGTCGGATGATTGTGCGTCTCGACCTTCATCAGGATATGCGTCGTTTCGTTGCGGGCCGAGTAGAGGCCATCGACGCCGGGATAAAAACGACGCGCGTTACCGCCTTCCATGATGGCGGCGTTGTCGGCGTAGGCGACGATGGTCCGCTGCGGATTCGCAGCGTGGGTGTGTCGGATCATGCCGAACATCGACTGCGGCTGACGCACGCCGTCGATGATCCAGTCCGCGTTGAAGATCTTATGCCGGCAATGCTCGGAGTTCGCCTGCGCGAACATCATCAGTTCGACGTCGGTCGGATTGCGGCCGACACGCTGGAAATTTTCGGCGAGATAGTCGATCTCGTCCTCGGACAAGGCAAGCCCGAGTGCGGCATTGGCGCTCACCAGTGCACTCCGACCCAGTCCGAGCAAATCGATCACCGATATCGGTTGCGGCTCGATGTGGCCGAACAGTCGCTTCGCATCATCGAGCGCTGGATAGACCGCCTCGGTCATCCGGTCGTGGATCCTCGGCAGCAGCGTGGCTCGCTGGCCGGCATCCATGGGCACCACGTCGACCGTCGATACCCGATACCCGATCCCGCGCTCAATCCGCGAAATCGCGTCAAGACCGCAGCTGTGCGCGATGTCTGTCGCCTTCGACGCCCAGGGCGAAATCGTTCCGGGTCGAGGAATGACCAGCAGGAATTCGCCGGCGTCGGATGGCGCTGCACCGAGCGGGCCGTAGGTCAGCAGCCGATCGAGCGTCGCACGTTCAGCCCCGGACAGAGGCCGAGCAATTTCGACGAAGTGCCAGAACTCGGCGGCGACCCCGGTGATGCCATTTCCCGCGAGGTCAGCAAGCAGGTTTTTGAGACGAAACGGCGACAGGGCATTGCGCCCGCGCAGCGTGAGGTACTCGGACATCGATACGGGAGGGGCGTAAATGCGAATTATACGCCGCCCCGCCATCCATCGCGACGGGCAGCCCGCGTGCAGGTCCCGCCGTCTCTAGTGCTGCAGGATCTTCGACAGGAATTGCTGTGCGCGCTCCGAGCGCGGCTTGCCGAAGAAGTCTTCCTTGGTCGCATCTTCCACGATGAGACCCTGGTCCATGAAGATCACGCGATGCGCTACCTTGCGGGCGAAGCCCATCTCGTGCGTGACGCACATCATGGTCATGCCTTCCTTGGCCAGCGCAACCATCACATCGAGCACCTCGTTCACCATCTCCGGATCCAGCGCCGAGGTCGGTTCGTCGAAGAGCATGCAGATCGGATCCATCGACAGCGCCCGAGCGATGGCGACCCGCTGCTGCTGGCCGCCGGAGAGCTGGCCCGGGAACTTGTCCTTCTGCGCGATCAATCCGACGCGGTCGAGCAGCTTCAAACCCCGTTGGACGGCTTCATCCTTGCCGCGGCCCAAGACCTTGATCTGCGCCAGCGCCAGATTCTGGGTGATCGACAAATGCGGGAACAGCTCGAAGTTCTGGAACACCATGCCGACCCGCGCTCGAAGCTTTGGCAGGTCGGTCTTCGGATCGTTGACCTTGATCCCGTCGACCATGATATCGCCTTTCTGAAACGGCTCGAGGGCATTGACCACCTTGATCAGCGTCGACTTGCCTGAGCCGGAGGGCCCGCAGACGACGATCACTTCGCCCTTCTCGACGTTGGTGGTGCAGTCGGTGAGCACCTGGAAACTGCCGTACCACTTCGATACGGCCTTCATTTCGATCATCGGCATGGCGTGCCGCTCCTAGCGAATAATGGCAATTTTTTGCTGCAGCCTCTTGACCAGAACGGACAGGCCGAAGCTCATGACGAAATAGACGATGGCGGCGAAAATGTACATCTCGACCAGCCGCCCGTCGCGCTGCGCGATCTTCGATGCGGCACCCAGGAAATCCGTGATCGAGAGCACGTAGACCAACGAAGTGTCCTGGAACAGGATGATCGTCTGCGTCAGCAGGATGGGCAGCATGTTGCGGAACGCCTGCGGCAGGACGATCTCCTTCATCGATTGCCAGTAGTTGAGTCCCAGTGCGTAGCCCGCCCACACCTGCCCGCGCGGAATCGACTGGATGCCCGCACGCATGATCTCCGAGTAGTACGCCGCCTCGAACATCATGAAGGTGATCACCGACGACGCGAACGCGCCGACCTTGATCGGCCGCGGCGAGCCGACGATCCACGCGCCGATGAAGGGAACCAGGAAGTAGAACCAGAAGATGACCAGCAGCAGCGGGATCGACCGCATCAGGTTGACATAGCCGGTCGCGGGCAACGACAACCACTTGTGCGACGACAGGCGCATCATCGCCAGCAGCGTACCGAAGAAGATGCCACCGACCGCCGCCAGCGCGGTCAGCGTCAGCGTGAAGGTCATTCCCTCCCTGAACAGATATCCGAGCGAACGCTCGATGACGCCGAAGTCGAAGTCGCCCATCAGTGACCGCCTTCGACGTGCGGTCCGATGAATCCCGGAATCGCAACGCTCTTTTCCAGCCAGCGCATGAGGTTCACGACTGTTAGATTGACCAGGATGTAGATCAGCGTTGCCGCGGTGAAGGCTTCGAACACCTGGAAGGTGAATTCCTGCATCGAACGCGCCGCTGCGGTGGTCTCGACCAAGCCGATGGTCAACGCCACCGACGTGTTCTTGATGAGGTTCATCGTCTCCGAGGTGAGCGGCGGCATGATGATGCGAAATGCGATCGGCAGCAGGATGTAGCGATAGGTCTGCGCTTGCGTCAGCCCCATCGCGGTGGCGGCCATGCGCTGCCCGCGAGACATGGCCTGGATGCCCGCGCGAACCTGCTCGGCAACGCGGGCCGCGGTGAACAATCCAAGGCCGATGACTGCCGGGACGAACGACGCCCAAGGCGGAGTCATCTGCTTGATTGACGTTCCCATCGCCTTCGGCAACAACTCGGGAATGACGAAGAACCAGAGGAACAACTGGACCAGGAGCGGAATGTTGCGGAACAACTCGACATACGCGTTGCCAAATCGGGCCGCCCATTTGTTCGGCGTAGTGCGCATGACGCCGATGAACGACCCGAGCAGCAACGCGATGATTCCCGCGCAGAACGCGGTGGCCAATGTCCACCCCAAGCCCATGACCAGCGTCATGGCCCAGGTGTGGCGGCCGTCGGCTGACATCTCCCAGAAGATGCCCCAGTTCCAGTGGTAGTTCATGACTAGATCGCCGATCCCCCCGCTTTCGCGGCGACGTGACTGCGCAGTTTTGAAATCGCGAACGACAACGGGGAGCCGCAGCCCCCCGTTTTGGGTTTCACGACCGTGACGGTCTTACTTGTAGTTGGCCGGATCGCCACTGTTCGACGGATTGGCGAACGCGGCTTTCAACTGCGGGCTGACCGGCACATTCAGGTTGATGCCCTTTGGCGGAACGGCTTTCAGGAACCACTTGTCGTAGATCGGGATGATCTTGCCACTCTTGTACAGGTTCGCGGTTGCCGTGTTGACCACCTTGGCGAACTCCGGATCGTCCCTTGGCATCATCGCGCCATACGGCTCGACGCTGTAGGCTTCGGTGCCCACCGTATAGTCGGCCGGCGACTTCGAACTGGCGACGAGGCTGTAGAGCAGGATATCGTCCATGAAGAACGCCGTTGCGCGATCGGTTTCGACCATCAGGAAAGCTTCGGCGTGATCCTTGGCGGCAAGGATGTTCATGCCGAGGTTCTGCTTCCCGTTTTCTTCGGTCAGCCACTTGATGTTCGTCGTGCCCGACGTCGAGACCACCGTCTTGCCCTTCAAGTCCGCAAGCGTCTTGATGTTCGACGACTTCTTGGCGACGTAGCGATTGGCCGTCACGAAGTAGGTATTGGTGAACGCAACCTGCTTCTGGCGATCGATATTATTGGTTGTCGATCCGCACTCGAGATCGATGGTGCCGTTGGCGATCAGCGGAATGCGCGTTGCAGAGGTGACCGGGTTCAGCACGACCTTGAGGTTGGGCATCTTGAGTTCGGCCTTGACCGCATCGACCACAACCATGCAGATGTCCATCGCGTAGCCGATGACTTGCTGCTTGTCATCGTAGTACGAGAATGGAATCGAGGAATCGCGATGGCCGATGGTGATCGTGCCCGAGTCCTTGATCTTCTTCAGCGTGCCTGTCTGCGCGGACGCGCCGACGGCGAAACACATCGCCACCACAGCCAGCAAAACCCTGGGAAACAACTTCATGCAAACCTCCCTGCAAATTGAGAATTGGAGAACGACCGCGCCGCCCTGAATGGGCCTGAGCAGCCCGTGTCCGGGCCGGGCATCAGCATGCCGGCGCCGAGGCACCGGCCAGTGCCCCCAGTGTATCGACTGACCCGTGGAAAGTCCAACGCATGACTCGAGCCCAGCCGCTGGCTCGAGCCCTATAATCGCCGCATGTCGCGCGAC
The DNA here is from genome assembly GCA_963726915.1 of uncultured beta proteobacterium. Classification (GTDB taxonomy): domain Bacteria; phylum Pseudomonadota; class Gammaproteobacteria; order Burkholderiales; family Casimicrobiaceae; genus PALSA-1003. The sequence continues at coordinate 438,709 of CAVSEA010000009.1, read as the reverse complement.
CCCATTTATTGCCTCGCCGAGGTGCGAGCGCTCGAAGCCGGTGCGGATGCGCAGCCGCTGATGGAGCGCGCCGGACTGGCAGCGGCAGAGGTCGCGCGCCAGCAATTGGCCGGGCGGCAGTCGCGTGTTCTGGTGCTGGCCGGACCCGGCAACAATGGCGGCGATGCCTTCGTCGCCGCCCGCTGGCTCAAGGCATGGTTTTTCGACGTCGTCGTCGCCTTTCGCGGAGATGTTGCCAAGCTCAGTCGGGACGCGGCTGCCGCGTACCGCCAATGGCTTGCCGCAGGTGGAACCTCGGTCAGCGCCTGGCGCGACGACGAGCCATGGGGACTGATCGTCGACGGCCTGTTCGGCATCGGCTTGGCGCGCCCTCCGGACAGCGAATATGCGGACTGGATAGCGCGCGCCAATGGGACCGGCGTGCCGATCCTCGCGCTCGATGTGCCAAGCGGCCTCGACGCCGGTACCGGCGCCGTGCACGGAGTTGCGATACGGGCGAGCGCGACCGCGACTTTCATCGCGCTCAAGCCCGGGCTGCTGACCGCCGACGGACCCGACTACTGCGGCGCGATCAGCGTGCACGCGCTCGACCTGGACCTGCAGTCGCTGCTGCGCCCGAAGGGCGAGAGACTGACGTGGCAATCGATCGGCGACGCCCTGCCCGCACCGCTGTTGCGCGCACGATCCAACGTGCACAAGGGCAGCTTCGGCACGCTGGCCATCGTGGGCGGCGACGACGGCATGGTCGGTGCCGCGATCCTCGCCGGTCGCGCGGCGCTCCACGTCGGCGCGGGCAAGGTGTGGGTCGGTCTGGCGTCGAAAGCCCCGCCGGCGGTCGACTGGATTCATCCCGAACTCATGCTGCGCACGGCCAAGCGCGTGCTCAAGGATGCGCCGGACGCACTGATCGCCGGTCCGGGGCTCGGCAGCAGTGCGCGCGCACGCGACTTGCTGGTCCGCGCAATCGCGCAGCCGGTACCTCTGGTGCTGGACGCCGATGCGCTCAACCTGCTCGCGGGCGACGAATTACTGGCGGCCGACGTCGCAGCGCGCAATGCGCCGACCGTGATCACGCCGCATCCTGCGGAAGCGGCGCGACTGGCGGGCACGAGCACAGCTGCGATTCAGTCAGATCGGCTCGGCGCCGCACTTGCGCTCGCCGCAACATTCAATGCCGTGACGGTGCTCAAGGGCGCCGGTAGCGTACTCGCCTTCGTCGACGGCACGTGGGCGATCAACGCCAGCGGCAACGCCGGGTTGGCCAGCGGCGGCACCGGTGACGTACTTGCGGGAATGCTGGGCGCGCTGCTCGCTCAGGGGGTGGCACTCAACGACTCGGTCAAGCTCGCCGTTTGCCTGCACGGCGCGGCGGCGGACGCGCTGGTCGCGGGCGGCACGGGTCCACTGGGCTTGACCGCATCGGAACTCGCTCCGGCGGCGCGCAAGCTTCTTAACCAACTTTAGGGCAGAAGCACGGTCGACCCCGTCGTCTTGCGCGCCTCGAGGTCGCGATGCGCCTGCGCGGCGTCCTTCAGGGCGTACGTCTGTCGCGCATCATTCTTGAGCTTGCCCGACTGCACGAGCGCGAACATCTCCTCCGCCATCTTCAGCAAGTCGGCACGCTTCGCCGTGTACGTGGCAAGCGTCGGTCGCGTGGCATAGAGCGAACCCTTCTGCGACAGGAGCAGGAGTTCGAACGGGGGCACCGGACCTGAGGAGTTGCCGAAGCTCACGAACAATCCTCGCGGCGAAAGGCAATCGAGCGAACCTGGAAACGTGTCCTTGCCGACCGCGTCGTAGACCACCGGCACGCCCTTCCCGCCCGTGATTTCCTTGACCTTCTCGACGAAGTTCTCGCGCGTGTAGACGATGGTATGCGTGCAGCCGTTGGCCTTGGCCAGTTCGGCCTTGGCATCCGAGCCCACCGTGCCGATCACCGTGGCGCCGAGCGCGCGCGCCCATTGACAGGCGATGAGTCCGATGCCGCCTGCGGCCGCGTGCAGCAGGATCGTTTCGCCGGCCTTGACCGGGTACGTCTGGCGCAACAGGTACTGCACCGTCAGCCCCTTCAGCATCAGCGTCGCGGCCATGCGATCGCTGACGCCGTCCGGCAACTTGACCAGGCGGTCGACCGGCATCACGCGCACTTCCGCATACGCGCCCGGCGCGCCACCGGAGTAGGCGACGCGATCGCCCGTCTTCAGGTCGCTTACTCCCGCACCGACGGCCTCGACGACACCGGCGGCCTCGCCGCCGAGACCCGACGGCAACGGCAACTTGTAGAGTCCCGAGCGCTGATAGGTGTCGATGTAGTTCAAGCCGATCGCGGTGTGTTTAATGCGCGCCTCGCCTTGGCCGGGATCACCGACATTGACGCTTTCGAACTGCAGAACTTCGGGACCGCCGACCTGGTGAAAACGAATCGCGTTGGGCATTCAAGACTCCTTGTGCAAGAAACGATCGGGGCTCACGCCGCAAGTGCACGCACGGTGGCAAACCCGGCGGCGGTCAACAGCAGTGAACCAAACAGATGTATCGCGGCGAGCCCGGTTCCCGCGACCAGGTCGCCGCGCGCCAACAGTCCCGTGACTTCGGCGGAAAAGGTCGAGAACGTGGTCAGGCCGCCGAGGAATCCGGTGATCGCAAACAGCCGCCACTCCGGGGGCAAATCCGGGCGCATTGCAAAATACGCGACTGCGATCCCCACGAGGTAGCCGCCGATGAGGTTGGCCGCAATCGTGCCGAGCGGCCATGCGCCCGAACGCGGGCCGAGCCAGAACGAAAAGCCCCAGCGCAGCCACGCGCCGAGAGTGGCGCCGACACCGACAGCCGTGAATTGCAGTAACATTCGGGAATTCTAGCAGGCTGAAACTGGCGGGCTAGCGAACGAATTGATCGACGTAGGCGGCGCCCAGCCCGACCACCGAATAGTGCGAGCGGCACATCTCGATCTTCGTGAAGACGTCCTCATAGCCGATCTGCCGCCCCGCGTCGTCGAGATAGATCATCGCGCCGCTGATGTTGAAGAAGGTGATCATTTCCGCGCAATCGTCGGGCACGACCAGGGTATGGATCTCGCCCGGCGGCTCGTAGACGAAGCTGCCTTCGTCCGCGATCCAATCGTGCTCCAGGTAGCGCCATTTGCCCTTGATTACGTAGCCGACCACCACCATCGGGTGCCGGTGACGGCTCAGCACGCCCGACTTGCGCACGCGCAGCAGGTTGCACCAGCCGCCGGTAACGGTATTGAGCAGCAGCGGACGGAACCAGACGTCCTTTGCCTGGGGCACCCACACGCGCTCGTCATCGGGAATCGCGCGCAGGGCGAGCTCGGGAACGATGCCTGCCGACGGCAGGATCAGCGGCGCATTCACTGCAACGCCTTGATCGCCTGAACCAGTTCGGTCACCTCGCGATCGACATCGCGATCCTTTGGAAACGGCCGACTCGCGCGCCGATACCAGTAGCGCGCGTTGCCAAGGTCGCCTTCGACCAGGTGCACGATCCCGTGCGCCCAGCAACCAAGCTTGGAATCGTCCTGCTGGACGATTTCGTGCGCGCGCGCCCAGTCACCTTTTTTCAGGTGTCGTATCGCGGTTCCAATCGGCATGGTTCCCCCTCCTGCCACCACCCTCATGCGACGAGATAACCTCCGTCGACCGGCACGATCGCGCCGGTCATGAATGCCGCCGCCGGTGAACACAGAAACGCCACGACATTGGCGACATCCTCAGGCTCGCCCCAGCGTCCCAGCGGCGTGCGCGCCAGTATGGTCGCGCTTTTCTGCGCGTCGCCGCGTACCGTTTCAGTGAGCGGTGTCGCGATCCAACCAGGCACGATCGCGTTGACGCGAATGCGGTCGGCCGCGAATGCGACCGCGAGTGCCTTGGTGAGCTGCGCGACACCGCCTTTGCTCGCAGTATAGCCCGGCGCATGCGGCCCGCCGAAAAACGAATAGATCGATCCGGTGTTGACGATGCAGCCGCAAGTTTCGCGCAAGCGGGGACGCGCCGCGGCGCACCAGCGCATCGTGCCGTTGAGATTGACGTCGACCACTTCGGCGAAGATCTCCGGATCGTGTTCCGCGCCGCGACGAATGACGCCGGCGCAATTGACCAGGATATCCAGCCGCGGCAACGAGGCAGCACATTGCGCGATGGCCGTCGTATCGCGCACGTCCAGCACGATCGCGCTGGCGGCGCCAAAGCCGGACGTCGCGCGCGCGGCGACGGCTTCCTGCACCGTCGCACCGGTCACGATGACATGCGCGCCGAGTCGAGCCAGCTGATTGCCGACTGCGGCACCGATGCCGCTCGTGCCACCCGATACCAGCGCCACCTTTCCAGCAAACAGATCCTTGTGAAACGTTGCGTCATTCATTTGGTCACCGCGAGGAATGTCGTGACATCGTCATGGCGCGGCAGCGGCGCCACGGCGCCGTAGCCGCGCGTCGCAAGGGCCGCCGCGGCGTTGGCGTAGCGCGCCGCGGCCAACGGCGTGTCGCCGGCGACCATGCGGGCGATAAATGCGCCGTCGAAACAATCTCCGGCGCCGGTCGCGTCCACCGCCTCGACGCGGTTGCCGGCGACGTGCTGCCTGCTCGCATCAGTCGAGATCCAGCATCCCTCCGCGCCCAACTTCAGCGCGACCATCGGTGCACCACGCGCGTGGCACCAGTCGAGAATCGCCTGCGGATCGTTCACGCCGGAAAGGCCGGCCGCCTCGTCGAGGCTCGGCAGGAACCAATCGCACATGGCGATCGTCTGCACGATCACCGACCGCGCGCGCGCCAGCGGCCACAGCTTGAGCCGAAGGTTGGAATCGTAGGAGATGCTGGCGCCGGCCGCGCGTGCCGCGGCGATCGCCTCGAATACAGTATCGCAGGCACAGTCGCTGATCGCCTGGCTGATGCCCGACACATGCAGCACCTTCGATGCGCGAATCACCTCGAGCGGCAGATCGACCGGCCGCATGCGCGCCGCCGCCGAGCCCTTGCGCAGATAACTGAATTCGTGTCCTTGCGCGCCATGCGTCACGAAGTAGATTCCGGTGTGGGCATCGGCATCGATACCGACACCGCTGACATCGACGCCTTCGCGCCGCCACAGGTCGACGAACATCCGGCCGAAGTTGTCATCACCGAGCCGGGTAACGTAGCCGACGCGCGCGCCGAGTCGTGCGGCGGCGATCGCGCAATTCGAGGTGTCGCCGCCGAACCCCTGCCGATAGCCGGTCGTGTCTTCCGGCTTGACCTGGTTGAATTCGAGCAGCGGCTCGCCCAGCGCCACCAGATCGAGACGCGGCTCGGTCATCACTGCGCTTTCAGCGCGGCAAATCCGGCTGCGTACGCTGCAGCCACGACGCGAACTTCGTCCGCGGATGCACCCGGTCGGTACAGATTGGATCCGGTGCCAAAGCCGTTCGCGCCGGCTGCCCAGTGCGCCGCCATGTTGTCGGGCCGAATGCCGCCGACCGGAAACACGAGCACCTCCTTGGGCAGGACCGCGCGCCATGCCTTCAGCACCGCGGGTGACAGCAGTTCGGCCGGAAACATCTTCAGCCCGTCGGCACCGGCATCGAGCGCGGCGAAGGCTTCGGTCAGCGTCGCCACGCCGGGCGCGCAGACGAGGCCCAGGCGCTTGGCCTCGCGAATGATCGCAACGTCGGCATGCGGCATGACGATCAGGCGTCCACCGGCCGCCGCGACGCGTTCCACGTCGGCCACTTTGAGCACGGTGCCGGCACCGGTCAGGCAGCGTTCGCCGAAGGCGTCGGCAAGCACGCGGATGCTCTCGAAGGGATCGGGTGAGTTGAGCGGTACTTCGAGCATGCGGAAGCCGTGGTCGGTCAGCGCGCCTGCGATCGAAGGAATCTCGGGTGGCGAGATCCCGCGCAGCACGGCAATCAGCGGTAGCGGCGTGAGGTAGGAACGAAGCGAGGGAATGGTCATGAGTTCAGCAGCCCGGAATGCGTTGCAATGCGCCACAGGCCGCGAGCCGCCGCGTCGGACGGACCGAGCACCGCGTCGATACCCGCCACCTGCAGCGCACGCTGGTAGCGCGCGCACAACTGCGCGTCGCCGACGAGCGTCACCGCGCCGACATCGAGACGGTGCTGCGCCAGCCAACTGCGTGCCCCGGCGATCTCGGCACCGAGCAGCAAACCCGAAAGGTAATCGGCGACGCCCGACGACGCAAGCTCGCCCGTGAGCGCCAGCGTTCGCGCCGAGAACAGGTCGTGGCTCAGTGCGGCGCCCACGCGCAAGCTCGCCCGCACCCCGCGCGCCAGCGCATCGGGATCCGAGCCGTTGGCGGCAAGCCGGCCGAGGATGCTGTGCTCGCGCAGCACCGCGTACATCTCGCCGGTCATATAGGTCGCAAAACGCTCGATCGTGTTGTCACCGACAATGGCCCATTTGCTGTGCGTGCCCGGGAGCACGACCACGTGCCGACCGGACGCGTCCTCGGCCAGCGTACCGAAGATCTGGGTTTCCTCGCCGCGCATCACGTCCGGCACGCCGTCCGCGTCGCGACACAGCAGGCCCGGCACGATCAATAGGGGCGCGCCGGGGACCCGCGACAGGCCAGCAGCGATGGCGTCGAACCCGGCGGGACATTCGCGATAAGGTGCTTCTATCCAGCCCTGCCTGCTGCCGATCATTCCGCTCGCCAGCAACGGAACACCCGCGGGAAGCTCGCCGCCGCAGAGCGTCGTCATCGCCGCCGCAAAATTGCCGTCCGTTATCCGCTGGACACCCAGCGGCGCGCCACGCTCTTCGACGACGACACCGTGCGCGTCAAGCGCGTACGCGCGTGCCGATGTCGTACCCCAGTCGATGGCGATCAGGCGGATGTTCTTGTTCATGCAGGTCGTGCCGGCCATGCCTTCGCCGGCGATGTCTTCCCATCCACCGCCGCGATGATTCTCGGCGCCGAATGCTCCCCCGGAAAATTTTCGCTGCTACCAGCGAGCCGCTGCGTCGTCGTCGCTGGCCCGCGCCTCGACCCAGCGTTCGCCGGCAGGCGTCGCTTCCTTCTTCCAGAATGGCGCTCTGGTCTTCAGGTAATCCATGATGAATTCGCAAGCTGCGAACGCGTCGCCGCGATGCGCGCTACTGACCGCGACCAGGACGATCTGGTCGGTCGGCGCCAGCGTGCCGATCCGGTGTACCACGCGCGCGTCGTAAAGGTCCCAGCGGCTGGCAGCTTCCGCGACAATGCCGGCGAGCGCTTTCTCGGTCATGCCAGGATAGTGTTCCAGAGTCAGCGTCCGTACCTCGGTCGCGTCGTTGAGGTCGCGCACGATACCGATGAAGGCGGCCACCGCGCCCACCTTGGCGTTGCCGGCGCGCAACTCCGCGATCTCGCGCGCGACGTCGAAGTCCTCGACCTGGACGCGGACACTCATCTGTAGTGGACCCCCACGCTTGCGGCCGCAGTGACCGCTGCGCAATTCCGTGCGGCCTCCTTGTACGGGCAAACGAGGTGAAGCAGCCAAGTGTCGGCCGCCGCCAGCACTCGCGGACGCGCGCTTCGCGCCTTGGCTTCGCCCCGCTCGTGCAGGCGTCCTTGGGACGGCCCGGCGGCGCTCATGTCTATCCTCCAGTCACCGGCGGGAACAATGCGATCTCGTCGCCAGTGCGGACCGGCGTATCGGCCTGCGCGACGTCGTGATTGACCGCGATGCGCACGCCGCGTCCCGGCGCCAGTTCCAGCGTCCACGCGCCTCCGCGTTGCGCCAGCCAGGCGAGCAGCGCGCGTACCGTTGACACCTCGTGCGGGAGTTCGACATTCTCGCCGGTGGTGCCCAGCGCGTCGCGCAATCGCGCAAGGTAGATCAAACGAACCATGTGCGAATGTTAGCGCAACGCGCAACCCGGCGCTGCGGCGAAAGAAAAGCCGGCGAGCAGCGCAGGCCGGCTTCCATCGCGGGAAAAGCGAATCAGAACTTGAATTGCACGCCGATCAGCACTTGATCGGATTCGGGAAGCGGACCACCGCTGGCACCTTCGCCGATGAAGCGGCCGAAGCGCGCGTATTCGACCCGCAGGCCAAGCGACTGCGTCATGTCGTAGCGCAGTCCAAGACCGTAATTGACGCCGTCGCGCGTGCGGCGAACGTCGCCCGGTAGGAGTGACGCGCCCGAGAACAGCGGACGAGATTCGGTCTGCGCGTAACCGAGCCGTCCATAGAGCGAGACGCTGCGCACGAACTCCCAACTGGTATAGACGTCGGCATTCCAGGTGTGCGCCAATGGATCAGGCGTACTGAGGCCGATGCCGCTCGGACCTGCCAGGCGCGGCTGAAGAGAATACTTGTCGCCGGTGTTGAAGGCGGCTTCGACCGCGAGATCGCTTTTCCAGCGATATCCGCCGAACACCAGCGTACGCTGAACCGTGTCATCGGTGACCGGCGCCGCGAAGCGCGCCCAGGACAGCGGCAGGTCTCCGCGCAGCCCTGACGCGTCAACTGACGGGTCGCGCAATGACACGCCTCCGTAGAAGCCCGTGTCGGCGCGCGCGGAAAGGCTCGTCACGATCGCCAAGGTCGCGACGGCAACGCCGATAAGTTGTTGTTTTTTCATCATTAAATCCACCCGCCCCCCGCACCTGTCCACGCTTCACGCACAGGGATTTCCACAGCTTCAACTTACGCCGCGCGCGGGTGCAAGTCAATTTGACCGGATAGGCGGCCGACCCGGAGACCCACCGACTGTCGCAAAACGGCGACAGTCTACGGGCAAAGATCCCCCACAGAATTGGAGCGCGCGACTCAAGGCGAGTTCCGGTGCTGCCTGGCGTCAGGCAGGGCGCAGGGTCGCGGCCCCGGCCTCGATCTGCCGGCCGTTGGCCCGTACGAACGCCGCGATCGCCTCGATATCGTCGAGCGCGAATGCAGGGAGCGCGGTGGCCACGGCAACGTCGCTCGCGACGGCAAGGATGTTCGGGTCGCCGGGGTGGAGCAATGCCTTGCCGACGCTCGCCCGATAAACTTCAAGCTTGGGAATGGCCGCGGCCTTGAATCCTTCGACCAGCGCGACATCGACGGGCGACAGCCGCGCGAGCGCGGATTCCAGAGACATCTCGGCAGCGCCACGCAACTCGCGGATGAGCGCCCAGCGCACCGCCGACGTGATCAATACTTCCTGACAGCCGGCCATCCGATGCCGGTGCGAGTCCTTGCCAGGGTGGTCGATGTCGAATTCGTGGTGCGCGTGCTTGACCAGCGCGACCGACAAGCCCTGCGCCACCAGGCATGGAATCAGCCGCTCGATGAGCGTTGTCTTGCCGCTGCCGGACCAGCCGGCGAATCCGAACACCTGCACCTGTTGTCCCCTCTTATTGTCCCCATAGCTGCCCGCGACGTCTTTTACTGGAGTTCCCGCGCGCCGGCAAGGCGGGACGCTACGCCGGCGAGTACGGACGGCCGGAATCCGCCGCCAGCCCCGCGTGCATGACGGCTCCGGCACGAATCTGCAGTCCTGCGCGCAATCCGGCGTCGGCGGCAAGCGCGGCGTCGATGCCGTTATCAGCCAGCGCCCGCACATAAGGCAAGCTTGCGCGCGTCAATGCCAACGTCGCCGTGCGCGCCACCAGCGCAGGCATGTTCGGTACGCAGTAGTGCACCACGCCTTCCTCGACATAGCTCGGATCGGACAGCGTGGTGATACGCGAGGTCTCCGCGATGCCACCCTGGTCGATACCGATATCGATGAGCACCGAGCCCTTCCGCATCGTACGCAACATCGCACGCGAGAGCAGCTTTGGCGACAGGGTTCCGGGCTCGAGAACCGCCCCGATGACGACATCGGCCGCAGCGACGGCGTGCGCCAGCGCGACAGGATCGTTGTCGCTGATTTCCACGTCGCCCCGGCAGCGCTCGCGCAACAAGGCCAGGCGGCGTTCGGATCGTCCGAATACGCGCACGGCGCAACCAAGGTCGGCCGCTAGGCGCGCGGCTTCGCCACCGGCGTTGCCGGCGCCGAGAACGACCACGCGCCCGGCGGCAACACCGTCCAACCCCGGCAACAGTACGCCGCTGCCACCGCGATCGTTGGTCAGCAGCGAGGCAGCGATGAGCGGCGCAAGGCGCCCCGCGATACGCGACATCGGCGCCAGCAGCGGCAAGCTGCCGTCGGCCGCGGCGACTGTTTCGTACGCAATGCTGCCGATGCGTGCCGCCAGCACGGCTTCGAGCAGTGCAGGATCGCGCCCCAGCTGCGCGAATCCCATGACCGTGGTTCCGGGTTGCAACAGCGGCCACTCGCTGCGCTGAAGTTCCTTGACCTTGACGATCAGCTCGCAGCCAAAGATCTCGGCTGCATCCGACACGACGACGGCACCCGCGCGCGAATACGCCGCGTCGTCGAAGCCGACCTGCTCGCCGGCGCCTTGATCGACGTGCACGACATGTCCCGCGGCAACCAGCGCGGCGACGCCTTCCGGCAACATGCCTACGCGCCGCTCGCCGTCCTTGCGCTCACGCGGAACGCCGATGTGCATCGGTCCCGGTCGGTCAGCTCGCCGCGCTGCCGAGCACCGCCGTGATGAATTCGCCCTTTTCCCGGGTGTATCCGACCGGTTCGCTCAAGCCGGACTGCAAGATAGCGCGCTTTTTTGCCTGATACGCCGCGCTGAGCGCGTCGTCCTTGCGCAGGACGTCGCGAAAGCGACGCAGGTCGGTCGCCTCAGCGTCGTCCCGCGCCACGACGTGTACATGCAGGCGGAAAACCTCTCCGGCAAGTTCGATGGCGCCAACCCGCATGGGTCGCTCCTCGGGGAACTTGTGTCCCGAGACCTGGTGCTGGAAACCGAGCGCGTCTAGCGCGTCGCGCGTGGCCGCCAGCGTACCGTCCTCGTAGAACGCAGCCAGGTCGACGATACCCTTGCCCGAACAGTTCGGAACCGCGGTGCTGCCGATGTGCTCCGCCCGCACCCAGGGCGCCGCCGCATCGATCAACTCGACGACGCGCTGCGCGACGTCGACGACCTTGGGATCGTATTCGACATACGCCGGCGGCAATACCTGGTACGTCAAAATGGGCGACTTCGCCAACGTCGCTTTCCCCCTGCAAGCCTGTTCTGACGACGATTGTAACCCGTATACTTCAGCCACTCGCATGCCAGAGGCTTGCCATGTCTGCCATCACCGTATTTTCCGGTCCGATCGCCAGCACGATTGTCGATGCGCTGGAGAACGTCGTCTCCGGCGTTCCCAGGTCGCGCGAGCGCGCAGTCGAAGCGCCGGCGGAAGCTGCACGCACGATCGCGCGCAAGGCCGCCGCACGCGCGGCCGGCCTGTCCGGCGCACTGGCGCTCCCGCCCGGCGTGCTGGGCATGTTGACGGTGCTGCCCGACCTGATCGCCATCTGGCGCATTCAGGCACAGCTGGTGTCCGACATTGCCGGGCTCTACGGCAAGGAACTGCAGCTCACCCGTTCACATATGGTGTATTGCCTGTTCCGGCATGCGGCGACGCAATTCACGCGCGATGTCGTCGTTCGCACCGGCCAGCGCCTGCTGGTGCGCCAGCTCTCCGGCGGCGCGCTAAAAAGCGTGCTGACCAGCATCGGCATGACGGTGACGCAGCGCGTCGCCGGCACCACCGCCAGCCGCTGGGTGCCCGTGGTAGGGGCAGCCGCGGTCGCGGGCTACGCCTATTACGACACCTTGCAAGTCGCCAAGACGGCGGTCGGGCTGCTCGAGTCGCCCGCGATGGTCGAACCGGACTGAGGCCTCGCAGGCGGGCAACGGCGGCCGCTCACGCGCCGCCGCGAAACAGTGAAAATCCCCACGGAGTAATTTTCAGCGGCAAGTGGTAATGCTGCGCCGGGTCGGCGATGCCAAAGCGAAACGGCACCACGTCGAGAAAGGCGAGTTCGGGAAGTTCGACGCCTTGCGCACGGTACCAGTCCCCGACATGAAAGACCGCTTCGTACATTGCAGCGGCCATCGGCCGCGTCAACAGTTCGGGTAGCGGCACCATGCCGGCGGCATTGACCAATGCATCGCCCAGCGGCGACCGTGCGGCGACGGCCGAGCTGCCACAGCTCGACGCGCATGCCCGATGCTGGAACGCCGCGTGACACATCGATGACGTGGATGGAAAGCCCGGGCATCGGCGTCCCTGCTATCGGCCGAGCTGGCGCGTCAGTCCCGCGAATCGTTCGGCGAGAAGCATAAGCACGATGGTGAACGCGATCAGGACGCCGGAAACCGCGGCGGTGCGCACATCGAGATCGTTGTCGATGATCTGCCACATGTGGATCGGCAGCACCTCGGTACGGGCATCGGCGAGAAACAGCGACACCGGCACGTTGTCGAACGACGACATGAAAGCGATGAACGCGCCGGCCGCGATGCCCTTGCCGATCAGCGGCAGGATCACGCGGCGAAAGGTCATCCACGCTCCACCGCCGAGGCTTTCCGATGCTTCCATCAGGCCGGGGTCGAGTTGCGCGAGGCTGGCGACCGTCGTGCGCATGACGAAGGGAAAGCAGACGATGGTGTGCCCGATGATCAGCAGCGGCACCGAAGGCGTGAGGCCGATCATGCTGAAATACATCAGCGACGCAAACCCGAACGCCAGCGCGGGCAACACCAGCGGCGACAGCAGCAAGGCGTCGAGCGCACGCGCCCACCCGGCCCGACTGCGCGATACGACCAGCGCACCGGCGGTGCCTATCGCCACCGACAACACGGTGGTCGCGACGGCGATGACGAGGCTGTTCCAGGCTGCAGTCTGAATCTGCGTCGCGTCGGCCAGCGCCGCGTACCAGCGCAGCGAGAAGCCCTCCGGCGGAAACTTGAGCGATGCCGAGCTGGTAAATGAGGTCAACAGGACGATGATGGTCGGCGCCAGTAGGAAGAAGATGGCGACGGCGGCGATCGCGCCGAACACCAGCTTCAGCGACCACGAATCGAAGTCCACGCGGCGCGGCGCAAGCTCAGCCATAGATCTGTCCACGACTGGTCTTCGCCAGCAGATTGAGCAAATAGACGACCAGCAACACCGCGACCATGAATATGACCGAGATCGCGGCCGCAAACGGCCAGTTGTTGGCGCCGACCGCTTGCTGGTAGATGAACAGCGGCATGTATACGAGGCGCGCGCCGCCGATCAGCGTCTGCGTCACGAAGGCGGTGACGCATGCGGCAAACGCAAGGATGCAGCCGGCAATCATCCCGGGCACCGACAACGGCAATGTCACCTTGAGAAAGGTCCGCCATTCGCCTGCGCCGAGGGCCGCCGATGCATTCGACAGGTTCGGGTCGATCCTCGACAGCGTCGTCAGCAACGGCAACACGATCAACGGCAACTGCACCTGTGCCAGCACCATGACCACGCCGGTCTCGCTGAACAGCAACTTCAGCGGTTCGTCGATCAGGCCGATGGCGAGCAGCGCCTTGTTCAGAATCCCCTGCTTGCCCAGGATCACGATCCACGAAAAGGTGCGCACAACGACGCTGGTCAGGATCGGCAGCACGATCAGGAACAGCAGCAGCGAGCGAACGCGCGGCGACGCGCGCGCCGCCAGCCACGCGAGCGGGTAGCCGAACAGCAGGCAGACCAGCGTCGCCTTGACGCCGAGCCATAGCGTCTCGACCAGAATGCGCAGGTTGAAGGTGTCGCCGAGAAATTTTAGGTATTGCGCCAGCGACCACGCCGAGCGATCGGCGTCGGCGTGCAGGCTCATGGCGATCAGGACCACCAGCGGCGCGACGAAGAACGCGACCATGAACGCCGCGAGCGGCAGCGCGAGCTTCCACTCGGACGTCGACCTGGCGGCCGCCGCAACCACGGTGCCGGTGGTTGCGCGCACTGACGCCGCATTGCTCACGGCAGCTCAGACCTTGATTTCGCGGTTGAAGCGGTCGATCGCCGCGCCACGTATTTCGTTGAGCTTCTTCCAGTCGAGGAAAATCAGCTTCGACAGATCGGCGGGCGTCTTGGCGATCTTGGCGGACATGATGGGCGTCATCGCCACCTTGGAGTTGGTCGGGATGATGTCGTACGGAGGCTTGGCCTGGTCGGCCTGCACTTCGGGAGTGATCGCTCCTTCGATGTATTGGAACGCCAAGTCGGGCTTGGCGGCGCCTTTCACGATGTGCAGGCTGGTACGCCACGCCACCGGTCCAGTATCCGGGACCACGAACTCGACGTCGACTCCCTTGCCCTTCAGCGTCTCGACAAAATTGAAGTTATAGGGAGCGATGTCGATCTGTTCCTGCTGGAACAAGGTTGCGTGCGCACCGAGATTCGCGGAAATCGCGCCGACGTTGGGCAGCAGGTCCTTGAGCGCCTTGAACGCGGGCTCGAGATTGGACTCGCTGCCGCCGTTCAGGCGGGCGATTTCCGCCATGAATGCCATGCCCAGCGTGCTGTTGAGCGAGGTCAGACCGACCCGCCCCTTGTAGATCGGGTTCCAGAGATCCTTCCACGACTTCGGTGGCGTCTTGATCTTCTTCGGGTTGTAACCGATGCCGATGACCTGGATCGAGATCGACGGGCCCCACTCGTTCTGGAACATCGGATGCAGCAGCTTGTAGTTCGCCGATTTGTCCACCGGATACTTGACCAGCAGGTCCTGCTTCAGCGCATCGAGCAGCGGTCCCTCGTCCATGATCGAAACGTCGAATGGCGGCTTGCCGCCGGACGCGGCGAGCTTGGCGACCTGATCGGTGGCCAGCTGAATGGTCAGCGTCGCGTCGGCCTTGGTCGCGTTCCTGAACCACGGCACGAGAATCTTGCTCTGCGCGTCGTTCCACGTGCCGGGAAAGGTGGCGGCAACCAGCGTATCGGCCGCCCATGCGGCGCGCGGCAACGCCGCCGCTGCGCCAAGTCCCAGTCCCGCGCTCAATACGTCCCTGCGTGTCCATGCGCTCATGATTCGAAATCTCCGTCGTTGGGTTTACTGCAATCGGGGAAAAACCTGTCCGGCCTCCGCGTCGGCCGGTTCCACAAAGATGCGATCGCCTGCGCGCAGTGGTACCGAGCTTTCGTCGCGCGGCTGGTTGATCTTGAAAGCGGTGCTGCCGGTCTCCGCCTCGTACACGGTGATCGGCCCCATGGGCAACACGACGCGAACCGTGGCGGGTATGCGCCCGTTGCCGCCCTCGGCGGCGATGCGCAGCCGCTCCGGCCGGATCGACCAGATCGCGTCCATTCCCGGCGCCAGCTTCGAGGCGACGGCCGAAGTGCCGCCGCAGACGACCTCGACATCGCCAAATCGCACCGTCGCCCGACCTGCCGCAAGCGCAGTCAGTCGCACCGGCAGCAGGTTGGTCGTACCGACGAACTGATTCACGAACAGCGACGCCGGCCGATCGTAGATGTCGGTCGGTGGTGCGCATTGCTCGACATTGCCGCGATTGAGCACCGCAATGCGATCGGCCATGCTCATCGCCTCCTCCTGGTCGTGCGTCACCAGGATCGTCGTGATGCCGTATTCCCGCTGCAGTCGCTTCACTTCAATCTGCATATCCAGGCGGAGGTTTTTGTCCAGCGCGCCGAAGGGTTCGTCGAGCAACAGGATCTTCGGATCGACCGCCAGCGCACGCGCCAAAGCGATGCGCTGCTGCTGCCCCCCGGAAAGCTGGCGCGGCAACCGGCCGGCGAAGTCCTGCATGCGTACCAGGGCGAGCATCTCGAGCACCTTGGCGTTGGCTTCGCCGCGCGGCACGTGCCGCGCGTCGAGACCATAGGCGACGTTTTGCGCCACGGTCATATGCGGAAACAGCGCGTAGTTCTGGAACACGATGCCGACGCCGCGCTGTGCCGTCGACAAGTGGTCGACCGACGCGCCGTCGAACAACACGCTGCCGGCGGTCTGCGCCTGGAACCCGGCGATGATCCGCAGCAGCGTAGTCTTGCCGCAACCGCTCGGCCCGAGCAGCGCGACCAGTTCGCCTGCGGCGACATCGAGAGAAATGTTGTTGGCGGCAAGCATCGTCCCGAACTGTTGCGTGATTCCGCTCAGCGTGAGCGTGTGTCCGCGTCGGCCACCGCGGGCACCGCCTGCCGCCTGCAAATCACTGCTGCCTGTTGCCATGTTCCGTCTCCCGCAAGTTCGAGGCCATCGTGTCGCGTCGGATTTTCACTTCACGGGGGCGCCCGCTGCGATCCATGCCGCGATCGTCGCGCGCTCGTCGTCGGTCATCCCGGTCAGGTTGCCGATCGGCATGACCTTGGTCACGACGACCTGCTCGTAGATCTTCTGTGCATTGGCGGCAATCAGGTCTGGTGTATGCAACATCACGTTCTTCGGCGCGATCGCAAATCCCTCCTGCGTCGGCTTGTCGGCGTGGCACCCGACGCAACGTTGGGTGACGATCGACTGCACCCTGGCGATCGACGGCGGTCCGCCCGACGTGGCCTGCGGCTTGTCCGGTGCAATCAAGACCGCGAGCACGAGCGTTCCGAGCAGTGCGGTCACCGGTATCGCCCAAACCGTGCGTCCGCGATGGCGCAGGTTGAAGAAGTGCCTGACGTACGCGGCGAGCAGCATGATCGCGACCAGCACGACCCAGCCATACTTCGCGCCGTACGTCATCGGATAGTGGTTGCTGATCATGATGAACAGCACCGGCAGCGTGAAGTAGTTGTTGTGGACCGAGCGTTGCTTCCCGCGCTGCCCGTAGACCGGATCAGGCGCGATGCCCCGCTCCTTCGCCTCGACCAGCTTGCGTTGCGACGGGATGATCACGTGCGCCACGTTGCCGGCCATGATCGTCCCCAGCATCGCGCCGATCTGGATGTAGACCGCGCGACCGCTCAGTAAGTGCGACAAACCCCACGCAACGATCGCGATGAACACGATCATGACGGCGGCGATCCACGCTTCGCGCTCGAGGCCAAGGCGCTTGCACAGCTGGTCGTACACGAACCAGCCGACAACCAGCAATACGACACTCAAGCCCACCGCCTGGAGCGGGCTGATGTCGGCGACACCCTTGTCGATCATGTACACGTTCGCGTGCAAGTAATACATGACGACCAGCAGGGCGAGACCGCTCATCCACGTCGTGTAGGCTTCCCACTTGAACCAGTGCAGCGGCTCCGGCAAGACCTGCGGCGCGCCCTTGAATTTGCGCACCACATAGAATCCGCCGCCGTGCACCGCCCATAACTCGCCGCCGATGCCCTTGTCGGCATCTTCCTGCGCCTTGGGCGCCAGCAGGCTGTTGTCGAGCCAGACGAAGTAGAACGACGAACCGATCCACGCAATACCCGTGATCAGGTGGATCCAGCGGATCAGCAGCTGCAGCCAGTCGCTCGCGTAAGCTTCCATGGCGCCTCAACTACCGCGATATGTGGAATAGCTCCACGGCGACACGAGCAGCGGGACGTGGTAGTGCGCGTCGGTGTCCGCTATCCCGAAGTCGAGCGTGACCTCGTCCACGAACGGCGGCTCGGCGAGTGGCGTGCCGATGCGCCGGAAGTACGCGCCGGCGCCGAACACCAGGCGATAGCGCCCGGCGACCATCGCCGCTCCGTCGAGCAGCGGCGCGTCGCAGCGACCGTCGGCGTTGGTGAGCGCACTCTTGACGATTTCGTACCCGCGAGGCCCGGCGCGATAAAGTCGCACCTCGACGCCTGCCCCCGGCGTGCCGTGCGCGGTGTCGAGTACATGTGTGGTCAGCCGTCCCATCGGAGCCTCCGGTCAGCCTACGCGGGCAATGCCGGCCGCAAGGACCATGCGCAGGTCGACCGCTTCGCGCGTCGGCGCGCTCAGCAACAGGCCGGCCTCCACGTGCCGCAGATGATGATCCATCAGCCGCGCCACGACCCGTGCCGGCCTTCCGCCGAGTGCGTCGACCAATTCGTCGTGTTCATCGGGCGCGCAATCGACCGCCGCCGCGCGTTGATAGAGCGCGACGATCAACGACGATCGCGCCACAAGCCCGCGCACGATATCGGTGACGACTCCGTTTCCCGCCAGCTCGGCGAGCAGCAGATGGAACTCGCCTGAGAGCTTGATGCCCTCATGGCGATCGCGAGCGGTGCGTGCGGCTTCTTCTGCCGCGACGTGACGCTTGAGTCGCGACAGATGAACACTTCCGAGCCGCCCGACCAGCGATCCGGCCAGCGGCGGCTCCACGAGTCGGCGTGCGGCGAAGACGGCGCGCGCCTCCTTGATGCTCGGTTCGGCAACGTAGGCGCCACGATTGGGGTGCAGGGTTACGATATGCGTCAGCGACAGGTGATGCAGCGCCTGTCGCACGCGCGCCCGGCTCACGCCAAACAGTTCCGCGAGCGTTTCCTCGCCGAGCTTGGTCCCGGGCGGCAGGCGATGCTCCTCGACGGCACGAACGATCTGCTCGTAGATGCGCAGCGCCGCCTCGGGTTTGGTCGCCATCGCCTTGCCCCGGCGGTCGTTGGCGCGGACTGCGCCGCGACGGCGGCGGCGGCGGGAAGCGACAGGTACGGTGAGCATGGCGTGCGGCAAAGCATCGGCTAGCGTCGTCAACGATGTCCATTGTAGACAAAGATACGTTGACGGTGTGAACAATTCTTGGCACGATTGTAGACAATATTGCACGGTACCGGCAGCCACGCCGGCACCGGTCCCAGGATGACCGCGCTCATATCTTCTTCCTACCCCCGCGACCTCGTCGGCTATGGCGAGCGGGTGCCGCACGCGCGCTGGCCGGGGACCGCGCGCATCGCCGTCCAGTTCGTGGTGAACTACGAGGAGGGTGGGGAGAACTCGGTACTGCACGGCGACCCCGCGTCCGAGACCTTCCTGTCGGAAATCGTCGGGGCGCAGCCGTTCGCGCAACGCCACATGAGCATGGAGTCGCTGTATGAGTACGGCTCGCGTGCCGGCGTGTGGCGTCTCCTGCGCTGTCTGCGCGAGCGGCAGGTGGCGGCGACCGTGTTCGGCGTCGGCATGGCGCTCGAGCGCAATCCACGGGTCGTCGATGCCTTGCTCAAGGACGGGCACGAGATCGCGAGTCACGGCTGGCGCTGGATCTCGTATCAGCAGATCGACGAGTACATCGAGCGCGAAGACATGGCCAAGGCGGTCGAATCGATCACCCGCCTGACGGGGAAGCCGCCGGAAGGCTGGTACACCGGCCGCGACAGCCCCAACACGCGGCGGCTGCTGGTCGAGCACGGCGGCTTCGTCTATTGCGCCGACGGCTACGCGGACGACCTCCCCTACTGGGTACCGGTGCGCACGCGCCTGGGAACGACGCCGCTGCTGATGGTCCCGTATGCACTGGATACCAACGACATGCGTTTCGTGTCCGCTCAGGGGTTCAACAGCGGCGAGCAATTCCATGCCTATCTCAAGGACGCCTTCGACACGCTGTATGCCGAAGGCGACCCGCAGGGACTGGACGCGCCGAAGCTGCTGTCGATCGGCCTGCATTGCCGCCTGATCGGCCGTCCTGCGCGAATCGCCGCGCTAGCCCGCTTCATCGACTACGTGCAACAGCACGACAAGGTCTGGATCGCGCGGCGCATCGACATCGCCCGCCACTGGATCGCGACCCATCCCTACCCCGAGGACGAATGAGTGCCGCAGGGCCGCCCCAAGGGGAACATATGAGCGCCGCGGAATGACCCTCGCCGAAATCAATGCGCTCGACCGTGACGCCTTCGTCGCCCGGCTAGGCGGCATCGTCGAACACACTCCCTGGATTGCGGAAGCTGCGTGGCCACACCGCCCATTCGCCAGCGTCGACGCGCTGCACGCGGCGATGGTTGCGGCGTTGATGGCGGCGCCCATCGAGACGCAACTGTTGGTGATCCGCGGACATCCGGAACTCGCCGGCAAGGCCGCGATTCGCGGTGAAATGACCGCGGATTCGAAGCAGGAGCAAGGGGGAGCCGGCCTGACCCAGTGCTCGCCGCAGGAGTTCGCACGCCTATCCGCGCTCAATCGCGCCTACAAGGCGAAATTCGGGTTCCCGTTCATCATTGCAGTCAAGGGGCTCGATCGCGCGGCGATCATCGCGCAATTCGAGGCGCGGCTCGAGCACGATCGCATCACCGAATTCGACACGGCGCTGGCGCAGATCGCGCGCATTTCCAGGCTGCGGCTGGCGACGATGCTGGAAGCCTGAGTGTCCAGGCGCGTGGCGGCAAATCCGACAAACGGGGAGTACGCATGAGCACAGCCAGCAACGCCGTCCATCCGGTGGACCAGGTCCTGCCGGCCGGACAGATGTTCGCGGTCGGACTGCAGCACGTGCTGGTGATGTACGCCGGCGCGATTGCAGTGCCGCTGATCCTCGGCGGCGCGCTCAAGCTTCCCAAGGACCAGATCGCGTTCCTGATCAATGCCGATCTGTTCGCCTGCGGCATCGCGACCCTGATCCAGTGCATCGGCTTCTGGAAATTCGGCATTCGGTTGCCGGTGGTCATGGGTGTCACCTTTGCCGGCGTCGGGCCGATGGTGGCGATGGCCAATGCCAGCCTCCCGATCACGTCGATTTTCGGAGCAGTCATCGCGGCTGGTGTGTTCGCGGTGCTGATCGCGCCCTACTTCGGCAAACTCGTACGTTATTTCCCGCCACTGGTCACGGGGACCATCATCGCCGTCATCGGCATCACGCTGCTTCGCGTCGGCATCACCTGGGCGATCGGCGGCTTTCCGGCAATGAAGGACGGCGCCTCGCCGCAGTCGATGGCCATCGTCGGCATCGTGCTGGCAACGATCCTCGTCCTGAATCGATGGGGCAAGGGCTTCGTTGCCAATATCGCAGTGTTGCTCGGGCTCGTCGTCGGCTTCGTCGCGGCGATGGCCATCGGCATCGTCAATTTCTCCGGCGTCGGCGACGCGGACTGGTTTGCCGTGGTCTATCCGTTCCGCTTCGGCGTGCCGACCTTCGATTTCGGCGCGGTGGTCTCGCTGTGCCTGGTCATGATCGTGGTCATGGTCGAATCCACCGGGATGTTCCTCGCGCTTGGGGAAATCTGCGGGCGCAAGGTCGGTCCCGGCGACCTCGGCCGCGGCCTCGCGACGGACGGGCTCGGCACGATCATCGGCGGCATCTTCAACACCTTTCCCTACACCTCCTTCTCGCAGAACGTCGGCCTCGTCGGCATCACGGGTGTGCGCAGCCGCTGGGTAGTTGCCGTATCCGGCGTCATCCTGCTCGCGCTCGGACTGTTCCCAAAAATGGCCACCGTAGTCGCGTCGATACCGCTGCCGGTGCTCGGCGGCGCGGGACTGTGCATGTTCGGCATGGTTGCCGCCACCGGTATCAAGATCCTGGCGCGTGCCGACTTCGACCAGCGCCACAATCTGCTGATCGTCGCGGTCAGCATCGCCGTCGGCATGATTCCTCTGGTCGCGCCGACATTCTTCAACCAGACGCCGAAGTGGCTCGATGCGATTGTCCACAGCGGGATCACCCTGACCGCGATTTGCGCGGTCGTCCTCAACGCGCTGTTCAACGGGGGCGGTTCTAACGTCGATGTGAAAAGGGAGCTTGCGGCCGCGGCGAGTTCGGCCAGCGAGCACTAGCTTGCTGCGATAGCCTCCACCGGAAAATAACCAAGATTTGTCTAGCGGCCGAACAGCTTGCCCAAGGCCTTGCCCAGATCCTGGTTCGCGGGTGCGGGCTTGTCCCCGCCGGGCGCGGCAGCGTTGGCTGTTGCCGCAGCCTGCGTTACATTTCCCAGCGCGACCTGGCACGGCGCACCGGTGTCGGCAGTGGCGCCCTTGAACAGGACTTGGCCGAGCAGCGACGTGCCACCCGTGGCGACCGCCGCTCCGAGCGTTGCCACGGTCGCTGCCGTCGCCTGCGCGTCGACACCGACGGTGGGCGCGCTGAACGATCCGCGAAAGTGCACCAGCGAAGCGAATTGATCGATGTTCAGCGTGATGCCCTTGCGCAGCTGCGGTTTGATCGACAGGTCCAGCGTCTCGTTGCGAAAATCCAGCGTCCCGCTGGCCGTCGCACCGATCTTGTTGGTTTCGATGCCGATGCTGCGATCGACCTTGGCGATGCCGCCGGCGAGCGGAAGCCGGATGACGGCGCACTGCAGCTCGGTCGTTGGATCCGACTTGCGAAATGGGTTGACTGCTTCGGCGAGATTGTTGAACGTGGGGTCGGCATTGTCCGAGGGTTGACCCAGAGTCGCCGGTCCGACGATTGCCGTGGCCATGCCGCTTGCGGTGCTCGCCCACTGATGCAACGATGCGCCGCGCGCCGTGATGTCGGCATTGACCGACGTCTTGCCGCCGCGCACGTCGCGCTTGATCCCGGCCTCGGCCAGGATCGCGGGTAACTCAAGGCCGCTGGCATCCACATGAAGGTTGAGCGCGGCGTCCTTGTCGTGACCCGCATCGATTTTCATGCGCGCGGAGACTTTGCCGCCAAAGATTCCCGCCTGCACGACCGGTGCATCCAGTGCTCCGTTCTGCAGGTTGAATTGCAGGTGTACGTGATCGAGCTTGCGGCCGTCCGGCAGCACCAGTGCGTCGACCGCCAGATCGCCGCTGGCGTCGACCGCCTTGAGTCCCGACAGATCGATGGGATCTTCGCTAAAAACGAACTTCGACTTGGGCGCTGGCTTGGGCACCCCGCCCGGCGCCGTCGCCTTGACCGGCACCGCGAGCTCGGCGAGCGCGAGCAACGGTGATGCGAGCTTGAACACGAGCTTCGGCCGCGGCTTGCCCGTGGTCACGGTCAGCTGCCCGGTGAGCTTGCTTTTGCCCACGCCGAATTCCAGCGGATCGAGCGTGGTCGACGCGTCCTGCGCACGCAGCTTGGTGTCGACCGTGACTTGCTGCGCATTGACCTGGCCCTTGAGGGTCACCGGATAGGGCCAGCGACGTTGCACGAGCGATGTCAGCGGTCCGATGTCGCCTTCGAGGGCGACGGCGATGTCGTCCACGCTTCCGCGGAAGCGCGCACTCACGGCCGATTGGGGGTCGCGCGCGTTCAGCGCGAGATCGGCGATGGTAACGGTCGTCACCTTGCCGCTCTCTCCGTCGCGGTAGGTCAACACACCGTTGCTGATCGATACGTCGCCCACGAACAGGCCGCCC
This sequence comes from uncultured beta proteobacterium, assembly GCA_963726915.1. Classification (GTDB taxonomy): domain Bacteria; phylum Pseudomonadota; class Gammaproteobacteria; order Burkholderiales; family Casimicrobiaceae; genus PALSA-1003. The sequence goes on along the minus strand of CAVSEA010000009.1, from coordinate 415,699 downwards.
ATCGCGGCCGCGCCCTTCGGCGTTGCCGCTGCGGGCGTGTTCGCTATTGCCCCGCCGACATCCCAACTGCCTGCCCCCTTGGCGTCCGTCTCGAGCGCGATCCGCGGCTCGATCAGCGCCAGGCTGCGCACCTGAAAGTCGCGATGCAGCAGCGGCAGCAACGCGAATTCGACCTCGACGCGCTTCGCGGTCAGCAGCTGCGGAGACTTTGCCCAGGAAGGGTTGCTCAGGGTGACGTCCTGGATGACGAGCCTGGGCTCGAGCGAAAGCTTGAGATCGATCGCGCCGACGGACAGGTCGCGTCCCGTCGCATCCTTGATCCGCTTCTGGAATGGGCCGACGATCGTCTTGACGTCGACGGTGCTGATGGCGATCGAGATCGCAACCAGCAGCAGCAGCACCAGGCCGCCGATACCCGCGAGGATTCGCCAGAACAGGCGCATCCTGAAATTGTAGCGCTAGCGGAGAGTAGCGTTAAACTTTTCCAGCGCGGCCGAACCGGGGATCAGGTCCCGTTCGCCGAGTTCGGTCAGCGGCGTGTCGACCGTATTCAGCGCCGCGTGCAAATCGGTCGCATCCGCATGCAGGTACAGCAGCCCGGTGACGATTTCGCCCGCGGCATGACGCTGCAACAGGTAGTCCATCGCCGCAATGCGATCTCCCGGATCGTAGTCCTCGTGCAGCTTGCGCAGGCGCAGTATCGACCCGTCGTGCTGGCGGACTTCCCTCAGGCTTCCTGGCGCATAGTCCGCCGTGATCTCGGTGTGCATGGGCATGAAGTCGAGACTGTTGACCGCTTCGTTGTGCTCGCGCACGAAGTCGTAGCTCTTGGTCGAGCCGGCGTGGTTGTTGAAGGCGACGCACGGGCTGATGACGTCGATGAACGCGGCGCCCTGGTGGCGCACGGCGGCCTTGATCAGCGGCACCAGCTGTTCCTTGTCGCCGGAGAAACTGCGAGCCACGAAGCTTGCGCCGAGCTGCAGCGCAAGCATGACCATGTCGATCGGCTCGTCGCTGTTCACCACGCCGCGCTTGCTCTTCGAGCCGCGGTCCGCCGTCGCCGAGAACTGCCCCTTGGTCAGCCCGTACACGCCGTTGTTCTCGACGATGTAGACCATATTGACGCCGCGGCGCATCGAATGCGCGAACTGGCCGAGGCCGATCGACGCCGAGTCGCCGTCGCCGGAAACGCCGAGGTAGATGAGATTGCGGTTCGCGAGGTTGGCGCCGGTCAGCACCGACGGCATGCGGCCGTGCACGCTGTTGAATCCGTGCGAGTTGCCGAGGAAATAGGTCGGCGTCTTGGACGAGCAGCCGATGCCGGAGAGCTTGGCGACGCGGTGCGGCGCGACGTCGAGTTCGAAGAAGGCCTGGATGATCGCGCTCGAGATCGAGTCGTGGCCGCAGCCCGCGCAAAGCGTCGACACGGTGCCTTCGTAGTCGCGGTGCGTGAAGCCGAGCGCGTTCCGCGGCAGCTCCGGGTGATGCAGCTTCGGTTTGGCGAGGTAGGTCACTGGGCCACCTTCCGCAGCGGGGTCACGTTGAACATCGCCAACTTTTCGCCGATCTCCTGCAGGATGAAGCGCGCGGTGATCGGCGTGCCGTCGTAGTGCAGCACCGAAATGAGCTTGGCCGGATCGACGGCCAGCTCGTTGGTGAGCATCATGCGCAACTGGGCGTCGCGGTTCTGCTCGACGACGAATACGCGGTCGTGATCGGCGATGAATTCCTCGACCGCATCGTGGAACGGAAATGCGCGGACGCGCAGCGCGTCGAGATGGATGTTCTGCGCGGTCAGCGCCGCCAGCGTTTCGTCCATTACCGGCCCGGTCGAACCGAAATAGATCGCGCCATGACGCGTGGGCGCCGATGCGTTGCGGCGCACCGGCTCGGGCAGGAACTGCTTGGCCGTCTCGAACTTGCGCAGCAGCCGCTGCATGTTGTCGACGTACGCAGGGCCTTCTTCGGTGTACCTGGCGTAGCGATCCTTGGTCGTGCCGCGCGTGAAGTACGAACCGCGCCTGGGGTGTGTTCCCGGATAGGTACGGTACGGAATGCCATCGCCGTCGACGTCGAGATAGCGGCCGAAGTCCTTGCCGGCCTCGAGCTGATCAAAGGTCATGACCTTGCCGCGGTCGTGATGCCGCTGGTCGTTCCAGGTCAGCGGTTCGCACAGCCAATCCTGCATGCCGATGTCGAGATCGAGCATCACGAAGATCGGCGTCTGGAGGCGATCAGCGAGATCGAAGGACTGCGCTGCGAATTCGAAGGCCTCCTTCGGATCTTCCGGCATGAGCAGCACGTGCTTGGTATCGCCATGCGATGCGTAGGCGCAAGCCATCAGGTCAGCCTGCTGGGTGCGCGTCGGCATGCCGGTCGACGGGCTGCCGCGCTGGACGTCGAACAGCACCGCCGGTATCTCCGCGAAATACGCGAGACCAATGAACTCCTGCATCAGCGAGATGCCAGGGCCGGACGTGCAGGTGAAGGCGCGCGCGCCGTTCCACGAGGCACCGATCACCATGCCGATCGACGCCAGCTCATCCTCGGCCTGCACGATCGCATAACGCCCCTTGCCGGTCGCCGGATCGGTGCGGAACTTCTTGCAGTGTCGCGTGAAGGCCTCCGCCAGCGACGACGACGGCGTGATCGGATACCACGCTGCCACCGTGGCGCCGCCATAGACGCAGCCGAGCGCGGCGGCGCTGTTGCCCTCGATGAATATCCGGTTACCGACCGCGTTCGCGCGCCTGACCTTGATGCCCAGCGGGTAGTCGAGGCTGTTCTGCGCGTACGAACGGCCCATGTGCATTGCCTGCACATTCGGCTTGAGCAGCGCCTCCTTGCCCTTGTATTGCTCGCCGATCAGTTCGGCGATCACTTCCGGTTCGATCTCGAGCAGTGCCGACAGTGCGCCAACATAGACGATGTTCTTGAACAGCTGGCGCTGGCGCGGATCCGAATACTGGCGATTGCAGATCTCGGTCAGCGGCATGCCGATGACGGTGATGTCGTCGCGAAATTTCCCCGGCGGCAACGCCTTGGTCGAATCGTAGAACAGGTAGCCGCCCGGCTCGATTTCCTTCAGGTCCTGGTCCCAGGTCTGCGGGTTCATCGCGACCATCAGGTCGACGCCGCCTCGGCGCCCGCGCCAGCCAGCCTCGTTGATGCGCACTTCGAACCACGTCGGCAGGCCCTGGATGTTCGAGGGAAAGATGTTGCGCGGGGCGACCGGAATGCCCATGCGCAGGATCGACTTCGCGAACAGCAGGTTCGCCGACGCCGAGCCGGAGCCGTTGACGTTGGCGAACTTGACGACAAAATCGTTGACGCGCTGGATCGGCACGACAGGTGCTTTCATTTCGCCACCCGCTTCGTCGTCCCCGCTGCCGCGCTTGGGACGTATCGATCGCGCTTGCCGCGATCGCAAGCCTGCGCCGGCTCGAGGAAGAACTTCTGCATGTCCCACGCTCCCGTCGGACAGCGTTCGGCACACAGGCCGCAGTGCAGGCAGACATCCTCGTCCTTGGCCATGATGCGTCCGGTCTTGAGCCCGCCCGCAACGTACAGGTCCTGGGTCAGGTTTCGAGCGGGCGCGTTCAGTCGCGCGCGCAGCTCCGTCTCGTCACCGTCCTGCGTGAACGTGATGCAGTCCATCGGACAGATGTCGACGCAGGCGTCGCATTCGATGCACAGCTTCGAGGCGAACACGGTTTCCACGTCGCAGTTGAGACAGCGCTGCGACTCCGCGAAAGCCTGCGCTGCGTCGAAGCCCAGTTCGACCTCGACCTTGATGTTCTTGAGGGCGATGGACACGTCCTTCAACGGGACCTTGAAGCGCGCGTCATTCGATACGGCGTTGTCGTAACTCCACTCGTGGATGCCCATTTTCTGGGACACGAGGTTGTAGATCGGCGGCGGACGCTGCTGGAGATCACCGCCCTGGCAGAAACGGTCGATCGAGATGGCCGCCTCGTGCCCATGCGCGACCGACCAGATGATGTTCTTCGGACCGAACGCGGCGTCACCGCCGAAGAAGACGTTCTTCAGCGTCGACTGGAAGGTCTTCGGATCGAGTACGGGCAGGCCATGCTGGTTGAAGTCGACGCCGGTGTCGCGTTCGATCCACGGAAACGCGTTCTCCTGACCGACCGCGATCAGCACGTCGTCGCAGGCGAAGTAGACGTCGGGTTCGCCCGTCGGCAGGAGCTGGCGGCGCCCCTTGTCGTCGTACTGCGCGGCGACCTTTTCGAAGATGACGCCGGTGAGCTTGCCGAACTCGTGCGTGAACGCTTTCGGGACATGAAAATTGATGATCGGGATGCCTTCGTGCATCGCGTCCTCCTTCTCCCACGGCGACGCTTTCATCTCGTCGAAGCCGGAACGCACGATGACCTTGACGTCATTGCCACCGAGCCGCCGCGAACTGCGGCAGCAGTCCATCGCCGTGTTGCCGCCACCGAGCACGATGACGCGCTTGCCGATGCTGTCGATGTGCCCGAAGGACACGCTGGACAGCCAGTCGATGCCGATGTGGATGTTCTTCGCCGCTTCCTTGCGGCCGGGAAGATCGAGGTCGCGTCCGCGCGGCGCGCCGCTGCCGATGAACACCGCGTCGTACTTGCTACCGTTGCCGGCGAGCAAGGCCTTGAGGCTGTCGATGCGCGTGCCACCGCGAAATTCGACGCCGATGTCGAGCACGTAGCCGACTTCCTCGTCGATGACCGATTCGGGCAAGCGGAATTTCGGGATCTGGCTGCGGATCATGCCGCCGGCGCGCTCATCGCTGTCGTAAACCACGCACTCGTAGCCGAGCGGCGCGAGGTCGCGCGCGACGGTGAGCGACGCCGGTCCGGCGCCGACCAGCGCAATGCGCTTGCCGTTGGGTCGCGGTCGCTTGGGCAGGAAGCCGCGGATATCGTCCTTGTGGTCGGCCGCAACGCGCTTGAGCCGGCAGATCGCTACCGGCTCGGGCTTGATGTTGCCGGTCTTGTTCTCGCCGTCCTCTACCCGCCCGCGCCTGCAAGCGGGCTCGCAGGGGCGATCGCAGGTCCGGCCGAGGATGCCGGGGAATACGTTCGACTGCCAGTTGATCATGTAGGCGTCGTTGAAACGCCCGGCAGCGATCAGACGGATGTATTCAGGTACGGGCGTATGGGCAGGACACGCCCATTGGCAATCGACGACCTTGTGGAAGTAATCGGGTGCAGCAATATCCGTCGGTTTCAATACACTCCTCCGTGTCGGGCACACCGGGACGCATATTTATCGCTTTAGAGAGCCCGGTTCCCTGCACGTTCCGTCCGAGCTTGCGACCCGTGTGAAGCCACGCAAGTGCGCCGAGTCTACGCCTCCCGCACGGTGCTGAAAAGCCTTTTGCATTCAACTACTAGCGACGTGGTTTTGAATGTGCCTTGCAAACAACACATCTGGCGCAAAACGCTCAAGTCCCGGGCAATTTGTGGACGACAGGGAAAAAGAATTCCTTCCACGACGCCGGCTTGGTCTTGATCAGCCCCGTCTTCACCATGAAATCGGCGAAGACCATCGTCGCGTTGGGGGTCGTGGAATAGACGACGTTCGGCGCCTTGACCATCGCCACGATCTCCTCGACCGTGAACTTCTCCTTGGTGGCGTCGAGGTAGATCTTCGCCGCCGCCGCCGGATCCTTGGCGATGAGCGCGTTGGCCTCCTCCAGCGCCGCCATGAACGCGGCGATCGTCTTCGGGTTGGCGTCGTAGAATTTCCTGGTACCGAACACCACCGCGTTGCTGGCCGGGCCGCCGAACACGTCGCTCGAATCGAGCACCAGGTGCACGCCCGGCGTCTTGAGTTCCTGCGCCTGATACGGCGGCGCCGAGAAATGACTGTTGACCTCGCTCTTGCCGCCGACCACCGCCAGCATCGCGTCCGGATGACCGAGCTGGACCGTCACCGCGTCGAGTGAGTCGCGCGCTTGCGCACCATACATCTTTTCCAGCGCCATCTTGAGTACCATCGCCTGGCTCGAGACCTTGATCGTCGGCACCGCGATCTTGTCCTTGTCGGTGAAATCCTTCAGCGTTTTCACGTTGGGGTCGCGCGTCACGAGCAACATCGGCAGTCCGCCGACGCTGGTCACGCCGTTCACTTCGCCCTTGGTGCGCTCCCAAAGCAGCAACAGGTTCGATACGCCACTGGTGACCAGGTCGACGCTGTTCGACAGCAACGCGTCGGTAGCCGCGCCGCCACTGTTGAACGTGACCCACTGCACCTTGAGGTCTCCCAGCCCCTGCGCCTTGGCGTGCTTCTCGACCAGCTTGTTCTGCTCCATCACCACCAGCGGCAGATAGATGATCGAAGGTTGCTTCGTGATCCGCAGTTCGGAGGTCTCCGCAGCTGCGGGTGCGCTGAATGCCAGCAACGCTGCGATGCCCGCGACCAGACCCGCGAACCCGCCGCGCCGGGAATGCCTGCCGCCGTTGTACGTGTTGTCCATCGAATCCTCCCTTGGGGTACTCATTTCTTGTCCTGTTGCTCGCGCCATGCGCGGTAGCGCGCGACCGTATCGGCGTTCGGCGGGTACGTGCCTCGCAACGGGCGCCCACCGGCGACTTCCTGCATCACGAATACTTCGAGCCGTTCCTGTTCGGCTGCATCGCGTGCAACTTCGATCGCCAGGTGCGCGGGCACGATCACGACGCCTTCGGCATCGCCGACGACGATGTCGCCGGGGAACACCGCGACGCCACCGCAACCGATCGGCACGTTGAGGTCGACGGCGTGATGAATGACCAGATTCAGCGGCGCGCTCGGGCCGGCGCCGAATACCGGAAAATCCTTGGTGGCGATCGTATCGCTGTCACGCAGCCCGCCGTCGGTGACCACGCCAGCCACGCCGCGGACCTGGAGCCGCGTGAGCAGGATGCTGCCGGCGGACGCCGCGCTCGTTTCGCGCCTGCAGTCCATTACCAGCACTTGACCGGGAGGCACCACTTCGATCGCCTTGCGCTGCGGATGCTCCGGATTCTCGAACACGCCGATGTGGTCGAGGTCTTCGCGCGCCGGTATGTAGCGCAGCGTGAATGCCTCGCCGACCAGATTGTCGGCCGCCTTGCTCATCCGCTGCACGCCTTGCAGATAGACGTTGCGCAGGCCGCGCTTGAACAGTTGCGTCGTCAACGTGGCGGTGCTGACGCGCTTGAGTTGCTGCAGGGTCTCGTTGGGCAGGGGCATGACGGTCCGATGTCGGGCGCCGTTCGTTGCGGCGGTCGCCATGATAGCGCGATCGCGACGCCGGGGGCATGCGCAGCCCGGGGCTGGCTTTGGCGCTAGAATGCGTTGCTTGCGAACTATCGACTTGCCTCTCCAATGAATGCGCCTGATGCCACCTTGCTGCGCCTGACCCAGTTCAGTCATGGGGGTGGGTGCGGCTGCAAGATCGCGCCGGCAGCGTTGCGTGGCATCCTGGCCAAATCGGCGCCCGGCATCGTGCCCGAGGCGCTGCTGGTCGGGATCGAAACCGCCGACGACGCCGCGGTCTACCAGCTCAACGAACGGCAAGCCATCGTCGCGACGACGGATTTCTTCATGCCCATCGTCGACGATGCCTACGACTTCGGCGCCATCGCCGCGACCAACGCGCTGTCCGATGTCTATGCCATGGGCGGCACGCCACTGTTCGCGCTGGCGCTGGTGGGCATGCCGGTCGACCGCCTTCCGGTCGACACCATTCGCAGGATTCTCGAAGGCGGAGAAGCGACCTGCGCCAGGGCCGGCATCCCCGTCGCTGGCGGCCACACCATCGATTCGGTCGAGCCGATCTACGGGCTGGTGGCCATCGGCCAGGTCGATCCGCACCACCTCAAGCGCAACGTCGGTGCGCGCGCCGGCGACGCGCTGATTCTCGGCAAGGCGCTGGGCGTGGGGATCTACAGCGCCGCGTTGAAAAAGCAGCGACTCGATGGCAATGCGTACGACGCGATGATCGCAACCACGACACAGCTCAACACGCCTGGCATCGCGCTCGGACGGCTCGAAGCGGTGCACGCGCTGACCGACGTCACCGGGTTCGGCCTGCTGGGACACCTGCTCGAAGTGTGCCGGGGCTCCGGGGTCGGTGCGCGCATCGACTTCGACCGCCTGCCGCTGCTCCCCGGCGTTCTCGACCTCGCGCGCGCCGGCACGGTGACCGGCGCGTCCGCCCGCAATCTTGCGAGCTACGTGACGGAAGTGAACTTTGCGGAGGGCATCGATGACGCACAACGCGCGTTGCTGTCCGACCCGCAGACGTCTGGTGGTCTGCTCGTCTCATGCGCGCACGATGCCGTCGGCAACGTGCTGGACATCTTTCGGGCCGAGGGATTCGCGCACGCGGCGGTGATCGGCGAGATCGTCGCCGGGCCACCGCGGGTTACGGTCCGCTGGGAGAACAATCTGCCATGACACACGATCATCGCCATCTTCACGTCATGTCCGCCGGCCGCGACGCGGAGCAAGCGCCTTCGCTTCAGGATCGATACACATCCGTTCGTGCCGCGACACAGTCACTTGCCGCGCCGCTGTCCGACGAGGATTGCGCGCTCCAGTCGATGCCCGATGCCAGCCCCGTCAAGTGGCATCTGGCGCATACGAGCTGGTTCTTCGAGACCTTCGTGCTGGAACCGCACGCACCCGGATACCGCGCCTTCGATCCCGCGTTCCGGATGCTGTTCAACTCGTATTACAACGCGATCGGCGACAAGCACCCGCGACCACAGCGCGGCATGCTCTCGCGGCCCGCGCGCGGCGATGTGCTCGCGTACCGCGCGCACGTCGACGCGGCCATGCAAGCGTTGCTCGCGCGGCCCGAATCCGCCGCACCAGCCGTCGCAGCATTGATCACGCTCGGACTCAATCACGAGCAGCAACATCAGGAACTGATCCTGACCGACGTGCTGCACCTGCTCTCGCTCAATCCGCTCGAACCGACGTATGTAACTCTGGAAGCGGGTCAGGAAAAGGCGGCGCCACCGCCAGCGTGGGTCGAGTACGACGCAGCGCTGGTCGAGATCGGTCACGACGGCACTGGCTTCGCATTCGACAACGAGGGACCGCGCCACCGCCAGTACCTGCACCGCTACGCGCTCGCCAACCGGCCGGTGACCAACGGCGAGTATCTTGCATTCATTGCCGACGGCGGCTATCAGAGACCCGAGCTCTGGTTGTCCGAAGGTTGGGACTGGATCAATGCGCATCAAATCGAGGCCCCGCTCTATTGGCGACGCGACGATGGCGGCTGGCGCCAGTTCACGCTGCACGGACTGCGCGCCATCGATCTGGCGGCGCCCGTATGCCATGCGAGCCTGTTCGAAGCGGATGCCTACGCCCGCTGGGCGCGCGCGCGCTTGCCGACCGAGGCGGAATGGGAGGCCGCGGCAGGCCTGCACCCGGTCGAAGGCCATTTCATCGAGGACCGCGCGTTGCGGACGCTGCCGGCGATCGATCGTGGCACGCCACTGATGCAATTGTTCGGCGACGTATGGGAGTGGACGCAAAGCGCCTACGCGCCGTATCCAGGCTACCGGCCCGCTGCCGGCGCGATCGGGGAGTACAACGGGAAGTTCATGGCCAATCAGTACGTCCTGCGCGGTGGATCCTTCGCGACACCTCGGTCGCACATCCGCGTGACTTATCGCAATTTCTTTCCGGCGGCTGCCCGCTGGCAATTCACCGGCTTCAGGCTGGCCAGGGACGCCCCTTGAATCGTCCCGATACCGACAAAGTCTTCGGCGGTTCCATCCCAAAGCTTTATGAGACGTACCTCGTTCCGCTGATCTTCGAGCCGTACGCTGCCGATCTGGCGAAGCGGCTGGCGACGCGTCTGGCACCCCAGCCGGTGGCTCGCGTGCTCGAAATCGCCGCCGGCACTGGCGTGGTGACGCGCAAGCTGGCGTCCGCGCTGCCGGCAAGCGCATCCATCGTCGCGACGGACCTGAATCAGCCGATGCTGGACCTCGCCAGCGACGTCGGGACCGCGCGCCCGGTGCAATGGCGCCAAGCCGATGCGATGCAGTTGCCCTTCGAAGACTCGAGCTTCGACGCCGTCGTGTGCCAGTTCGGCGTCATGTTCTTTCCCGACAAGTCGAAAGCGTATGCCGAGGCGCGTCGTGTTCTCCGCGCAGGCGGGGTGTTCGTTTTCAATGCGTGGGATCAAATCGCGGAAAACGAATTCGCCGACGCTGTCACGACGGCACTCGAAGCGGTCTTTCCGCAGGACCCTCCGCGCTTCATGGCGCGCACGCCGCACGGCTACCACGACCGCGCAGTCATTGCGCGCGACTTGAAATCCGGCGGGTTCGGCACCTCCCCGCGCTTCGAAACCGTTGCGGCGCGCAGTCGGGCGGCGTCGCCGCGGGACCCTGCCATCGCGTACTGCCAGGGGACGCCGCTACGCAGCGAAATCGAGGCGCGCGACGCATCGAGGCTTGACGACGCCACGGACGTCGCAGCAAGCGCCATCGCCCGCCGGTTCGGGTCGGGAGCGGTCGACGGCAAGATTCAGGCGCACGTTGTCACGATCGAATGCTGAATGGCGATTGCACGGTGCGCGCGATGCGGGTCGTGGACTACCCGCAGGTCGTCGCGCTTTGGCGGAGCAGCGAAGGTGTCGGTCTCAGTGAATCCGATACCCTGGAAGGCGTCGCTGCTTTTCTGCTGCGCAACCCCGGGTTCAGTGCCGTCGCCGAGACGTCCGCCGGCGAAGTCGTCGGCGCCGTCCTGTGCGGCCACGATGGCCGACGGGGCTACCTGCATCATCTCGCGGTTGCCAGCGCACATCGGAGGCAAGGGATTGCCCGGCGCCTGGTCGGCCATTGCTTCTCCGGGCTGACCGGCGCGAATATCCCCAAGTGCAATATCTTCGTATTCCGCGAGCATCCGGAGGCTGTTGCCTTCTGGACCCATAACGGTTGGAATGCACCGACGTGGCACGTGATGCAGAAGTTGGTCGACGACCTTCCTCGCTGAAATTGAAAACAAACAACTGTAGGCCGCAATGAAACGATTCGGCACGGCATTGCTGTGGGCCGTCGGCGGCTACCTGCTTCTTGCGGTCGCCGGATATTTTCTGATCGGGTCGCTTTCATCCAATGCGCACGACCGATCCGTTGAAGCCGCAATGACCAGCGTCTTCGCGCTAGGCCCGCTGGGTGCCGTGCTTGCATTCATTCTCGGCTACCTTCGCGGCCGACACGCGTCCGACAAACCGGGGACAGAGGATCCATCATGAAACGAAGCATCGACCGATTCCTGACGACGCACACCGGAAGCCTGCCGCGGCCGGAAGACCTGATCCGGATGATGTACGCCAAGGAGGAAGGCGTTCCGGTCGACGCCGAGGCGCTCTCGCAGCGCGTGGCCTCCGCCGTCGCCGAGGTGGTGGGCAAGCAGGCGGCGGCGGGCGTCGACGTGATCAACGACGGCGAAATGAGCAAGCCGAGCTATGCCACGTACATCAAGGACCGCCTGAGCGGATTCGGCGGCACCGGCAATACCTTCGTCTACCAGGACCTCGCGGAATTCCCCAGCCTCGCCAAGCGCGTCTTCGGCGATCCGGGGCGTTCGCGCCGAAAGACGCCCGCGTGCAATGCCGCGATCGGCGTGCGCGACCCGCAGGCGGCGCAGACCGACGTCGACCATCTGCAGGCGGCGCTGGCGGCCGTCGACGCGCAAGAAGGCTTCCTGACCGCGGCGTCGCCGGGCGTGGTGTCGCTGTTCTTCCGCAACGAGCACTACCCGACCGAAGAGGCGTACCTGTACGCGATCGCGGAGGCGATGCGGCACGAATACGAGACGATCGCGCGGGCCGGGCTCATCCTGCAGATCGACTGCCCCGATCTCGGCATGGGCCGCCATATCCAGCATGCCGACCTCAGCCTTGCGGAATGGCGCAAGAAGGCGCAACTCCACGTCGAAGTCCTCGATCATGCGGTGGCGAACATCGCCCCGGAGCAACTGCGCATGCACCTGTGCTGGGGCAACTACGAGGGGCCGCATCACTGCGATGTCCCCCTGGCCGACGTGATCGACATCGTGTTCCGCGCACGGCCGAGCGCGATCGCGCTCGAGGCCGCGAACCCGCGCCATGCGCACGAGTGGAAGCTGTTCGAAAAACTCAAGCTACCCGAGGGCAAGTTGCTCATACCAGGCGTGATCGAATCGAAGTCGAACTTCATCGAGCATCCCGAGCTCATTGCACAACGCATCGGCAGATACGCGAACCTGGTCGGCCGGGAGAACGTGATGGCCGGCAGCGACTGCGGCTTCGGCACGTGGGTAGGCCAGGCCGCGGTCGATCCCGAAGTTGTGTGGGCGAAGATGGCCGCGATGGCCGAGGGTGCGCGCCTCGCCTCGCGCGAATTCTGGAAACACTGAACAATGCCGGGTACTTCCCGACCGATCAGGCGAGCGCCTTGCGCAGCGAGGCGATTTCGCGACCGAATACCGAGTCCGGGCCGGCCCCGATGGCGTCGGCGAGTTGCTCGGCCTCCTCCAGTTGCGAGCGGGCGCTGCCGAGATCACCCGCGGCGACCTCAGCGCGCCCCCGGACGCAAAGGAGGATGCCCAGCTCGAGCCTGGCGCCCATGTCCCGAAGGATCGCCTCTCCGCTAGCGAGTGCCTTGCGCGCCTCGTCGAACCGTTGCTGGCTCGCAAGCAGGTCGCCAAGGCTGGCGAGAACCGAACCCTCGGAGCGCCGAAACCCCACTGCGCTCAGGATGGCGAGCGCTTGATCGAAATTCGATCGTGCTTCGCCGATACGGCCTTGGTCGAAGTGCAAATTGCCAAGGGCACCCAGCACGTGCCCTTCGTTGCGGCGATCGCCGACCTCGCGGGCAATAGCGAGCGCCGCCTCGTACTGCTCCTGCGCCTGCGCAATTCGGCCGTTGGCGTAGTACAGCGCGGCCAGGTTGCTCAGGACGATGCCCTCCTCGCGTCGAGCGCCCACCTCGCGGTGAATCGCGATCGACTGCTCAAAGTGCGCCTGCGCGGCCTCGATTCGGCCCTGCTCGCTGTGCATGAGTCCCATGTTGCCGAGGGTCAATCCCACGGCGGCGTCGTTACCCACCTCGCGGTGAATCGCGACCGCCTGCTCGAAGTACGTCCGCGCCACGTCCATGCGGCCCTGCTCGGCGTGGAAATTGGCGAGGTTGCCGAGCACGTGGCCCTCGGCGACACGGTTGCCCACTTCGCGGTCGATCGCGAGGGCCTGCGGGTAGTGCGCCAGCGCTTCTTCCGGGTGGCCATGCTCGCGGTACAGCGAGGCAAGGTGGCCAATGACGGAGCCTTCGCGACGGCGCTCGCCGATCTCGCGGGCGAGGGCGAGCGAGTGCTCGAAGTCACTGCGCGCTTCTTCCATGCGTCCGGCACGTTTCCAGACCAACCCGCGGGTCACGAATGCCTCGGCGCGCAATGACGGACTGAGGCCTTCGAGTGCGATTACCTTCGCCCCCAACTCGACGGCGATCGACAGCGGGCCGTGCAATTCGATCACTTCCCAGATCGCGCGGTACGTCGCCACTGCCACGTTTGCGTCGCCGCGAACGACCGCGGCGCGGCAGGCGGCAGCCAGGTTGTCGAGTTCGAGCACGAGGATACGGCGCAATTTCACGCCGCCATGAAGCGATAGCGCCTCGATGGCCTTCTCGGTTCCGAACGACGCAAAGTACCGTCCATGGCGTTCCTCGACGGCCCGCTCGGTCCCTGCGTCGCTGGTCTTCAGTTTTTCCGCTGCGTACTCGTGGATGCTGATGTACATGCCGAAATACGGTTCCTCGAGGTCGTAGCGGTTCTGCTCGCGCGTCCAGGTACGCAGCAGGCTCTTGTCCACGAGCTCCTGCACCGCGTCCATCGCCGAGGGCGCATCGGGCCAGCGCGAGAGGTCGAGCACCGCCTCGGCCGCTTCGAGCGTGAAGCCGCCCTCGAACATCGCGCACTGGGCAAAGGCCGCCTGCTCCCACGGCGTGAGCAGGTCCCAGGACCAGTCGATCGCCGCTCGCAACGTGGCCTGACGCGCGGCTGCGCCGCGGGCGCCGGCGAGCAGGCTGAAGCGGTCACGCATGCGCTCCACGAGCTGTGCGGGCGACAGCACGCGCACTCGCGCCGCAGCGAGTTCGATTGCAAGCGGCATCCCGTCGAGCAGGCGCACCAGCTCGGCCACCGCGACTCGGTTGCCATCGCTGATGACAAACTCCGGTCGTTGCGCGCGAGCGCGCTCCGCGAACAGTTCGATCGCGTCGATTTCCAGCGGCAGCGGCTCGATCGGGAAACTTTCCTCGCCCCTGATGTGCAGCCGTTCGCGGCTGGTCACGACGAAGGCGGCGTCGGGAGCCTGGTCGAGCCAGCTCCCGACGGTGGCCTGGGCGTGTTCCGTGATCTGCTCGAAGTTGTCGAGTATCACCAGGCAACGGCCGCGGCCCGCGATGGCGTGCCCGATGCGCGCGCCGGGGTCATCCTTGCCGAGCGGAACGCCGAGCGCCGAGGCGACGGCGAAGTGGATGCCGTCGAGCGTGCGCGCCTCGGACAGATCCGCGAAGTAGACCCCGCCCGGCCAGTCTCCGAGCCAGCTCCAGCCGTAACGACGGATCAAGCGCGTCTTGCCCGTGCCCCCCGGGCCGATGACGGTCAGCAGTCGCGCCCCGGCGTCGAGGCGCGCCGCCAGGGCGCGGAGATCACCAATCCTGCCGACGAATGCGTCGCGCTCGGCAGGAAGGTTGTGCCGAACTTCGCGCACGGGGCGCCACTGGTCCTCCACGCGAACCACGCGGTAAGCCTTCTCGACATCCGCCGGCGGCACGAAAGACGACGTGCCACGCAGTCCCAATTCAAAGATTTCGACGGGCTCTTCGATGCCCTTGAGCCGGTAATGACCGTGGCTCTCGAGTTGTGTGTTCTCGGAGACCCTGTCGATGAGCGCGTCCCGCGCTGCGCGCGAGAGCAGCGTCTGCCCGCCACGGGCGAGGCCCATGACGCGAGCCGTAAGCGGCATGGCCAGGCCTTCGACCTCGGTATTGATCGCACCCCGCGCGACGTCGGCGGGATTATTCGTCCGCAGCGTGACCGCACCGACGTGAATGCCGGCGCGGGCGGTCAGTTGCAGGTCCGCGATGGCGTGGTGATAGGCGTGGGCATAGCGTGCGGCATCGGCCGGGTCGTCGAACAGCAGGAAAAAGCCGTCGGCGCGTCCGATCTCGCGGCCATGATGTTCGGCGAGCAGATCGCGTGCGCGCCGGTCATGCTCCGCCCACATCGCGGCCGCGCGCACGTCGCCGAGCCGTTCGACCATGCGCGTGCTGTCCACCACGTCGGTGAAAAGTAGGGTGTGCACCGTCAACTGTCGAAATCGACCCTGAAGTTGCCTGACTTGAATATTCGGGCAAGGGCACGCCCGCAATCGTCCGACATGCGGGAATACTGCATTGCTTTGGCGCAAGCATGCAACCGCTACAAGGCTTCATCGCTGCCCGGCCGCGTGGGCTGCGATGCGAAAAGTCGCCGCGACCGGCTCGAGGAAGCTTCGTTCCTCGCGCAGGATAAGGCGGCGCTCCTGCGCGAAGGCAAAGTTTGCGCGGCCCTCGGGATCGGCTTTCAACCGCGCGCGATACGCCTCGTAGGCGGCTAGGCTGTCGAACGCGATCAGACCCCACGCCACGTTGTTGGTACCTTCATGCGGCAGGAAATAGCCAAGCAGTTCGCCGCCGCAGCGCGGGATGATGCGGCCCCAGTTCCTGGCGTATTCATCGAACGCCTCGCGCTGGAACGGGTCGATCTCGTACCGGATGAAACAGGTGACGGCCATGCGTGCCTCCCTGGATGTGGACGTCGCCACAATACCCCCTTGCGCCTCCGTAATGGTTCGACTAGGATCGAACCATGAAAGACGGTCCGAACATCGTCGGCATCGCCGCGCTCGTCGGCGACCATGCCCGGGCGGAGGTGCTTACCGCTCTGATGACAGGCCAGGCGCTCACGGCGACGGAGCTCGCGGAGGTGGCCGGCGTCACCAAGCAGACGGTCAGCACCCACCTCGCGAAACTGGTCGAATCACAGCTGCTGGCGGTGGAGCAACAGGGACGCCACCGCTATTTTCGCCTCGCCGATCGCGACGTGGCGCATCTGCTCGAGAGCCTGATGGGCGTGGCCTACCGTGTCGGGGCTGTGCGGATCCGCTCCAGCCCGCGCGAGCCCGCGCTGCGCAAGGCGCGCGTCTGCTACGATCACCTGGCCGGCGAGCTTGGCGTACTCGTATTCGACAGCCTCGAACAGCGGCGTTACCTGCGGACCGGCGGCGCCGGGTCGGAGCTCAGCGCGCAGGGGTGCCGGTTCCTGGAGGAGCTTGGGATCGACATCGACACCCTTGCCCGCCAGCGGCGTACGCTTTGCCGTGCATGCCTGGACTGGAGCATGCGCCGGCCGCACCTCGCAGGCGCAGTCGGCGCGGCGGTCCTGCACCGATGTCTCCACCTCGGCTGGGCGCGTCGCGCCAAGGGTTCGCGTGTCGTAAACTTCTCCGTCGCGGGCGAGAGAGCGTTTCGACGTCGGTTCAGCCTGCCCCAACCAGTAGAAGATCGGCTGGTCGACGGAACCATGCATCGTAGCGAAGCAAAAGCTGCGCGTGCCTGACGCGCAAGGGCGGCGATGGCCCAGCCTCCAGTAGCGGAGAACGTGATGAAAGATGCAGAGACGGTGGACGAGGTGCACGAAGGCGGTTGTGTCTGCGGTGCGGTGCGCTATCGGGTGCGCGCGAAACCTGCCTTCGGCGTGGTCTGCCACTGCCGCTTCTGCCAGCGCCGGCTCGGCAGCGCATTTGCCGTCATCGCCTACTTCGATGGGCAGGATGTGGAAATCACGCAAGGGAGACTTACACCATGCGAGCATCGCTCCGACGAATCCGGGCGCTGGCTGCGCATGGAGTTTTGTCCGCAATGCGGGACGACGATCACGCATACGACGGAATTGCGGCCAGGAATGAGAGCGATCGCCGCAGGCACCTTCGACGATCCCGACTGGTTCCGGATCGAACGTCACATCTGGACTCGATCCGCGCGGCCTTGGGTCGCGATCCCGCCGGACGTCGCCACATTTCCACAGAGTGCGGCTGGCGCCGCGGCAGTGAAGCGGGCGTGACGGGATGTCCCGGCCGCGAAATCGACGCAAGCTACAGGCTGAAAGGAGTCACCGATGCTGGTCAACAAGGCCGCTGCACGCGATTGGAAAGGCACCGACTATCCAGGCATCGAGCGCAGCCTGTTCCGCAACAATGAAACCGGCGGTCGCTCTTCGGTCGTTCGCCTGGTCCGCGGCGCACGCTTCCCGCGCCACGCGCACCACGGCACCGAGGAAGTCGTCGTGCTCTCCGGCACCGTGACCATCGGCGGTACCGAATTGAGCGTCGGCGACTACCTGTTCACCAGTCCCGGCGAAGAGCACGACGTCGTGGCGATTTCGGATGCGATGATCTTCGTGTCATCGCAGAAGAGCACGCCGGTGGTCGAGTAGCAATGCGCCAACCGACACCTATGCAGCAATCAACTGCCCCGATCGACCTGCGCTCGGATACAGTGACTCGGCCGTCGCCGGACATGCGCAAGGCCATCGCCGCCGCGCCGGTCGGCGACGACCAATACGGCGAAGATCCGACCGTAAACCAACTGCAGGAACGCGTTGCTGCGTTGCTCGGCAAGGAAGCGGCGCTGTTCGTGCCGACGGGGACGATGGCGAACCAGGTCGCGCTACGCGCCCTCACGCGTCCCGGCGACGACGTGATCGTCAGCCGGGAATCGCACGCGGTGTGGCACGAAACAGGTGCAGGCGCCGCCAATGCCGGCGTGCAATTCACCGATATCGGAGCGCGCGGGACCTTCACCGTCGACGAGTTCGTGGCCGCGCTCAATCCGCGCGGCCACGCGCTCTACCCGCCAACGACCCTGGTCGAGATCGAGAACACACACAACCGCAGCGGCGGGATCATCTTTCCGCAGGCGGAGGTCGAGCGCATCTGCGCCGCTGCGCGCGAGCGCGGCATCGCGACCTTTCTCGACGGCGCGCGCTTGTGGAATGTCGCCGTGGCGAGCCGACGAACGCTGGCCGACCTCGCAGGGCCGTTCGATCTCGTGTCGGTCGCGCTGTCGAAGGGCCTGGGCGCTCCAGCGGGATCGGTCCTCGCCGCGTCGCGCGAACTCATCGGCGGTGCGATCCGGCATCGGCGCATGCTCGGCGGCGCACTGCGCCAGGCCGGCATCCTGGCCGCGGCGGGACTGTACGCACTCGATCACAATATCGAGCGCCTTGCGGAGGACCATGCGAACGCCCGGCGCATCGGCGAGCGCCTCGCCCAGTGCCCGCAGGTCGACATCGACTTGCCTGCGCTGCAGACCAACATCCTGGTGTTCAAGCTGCGCCCCAGCGCGCCGGATGGCGCCACTGTCGTCGGCCGGGCGCGCGAACGCGGTGTGCTGATTTTTGCCTTCGGGCCGCGAACGATCCGCGCCGTGACGCACCTGGACGTCAGCGCCGAGCAGTGCACGCGCGCGGCGGAGATCCTGGCGGAGATTGTCGCGTAGGTTGCGGGCGCGCGTTCATTGCGCGTAGAAAACGGCGAAATCGCCGCGCGCGTCCTGCCACAGCGTGACCTCGAGAAAACCGGCGCGGGAAAGCAACGCCTCGAATTCCGCCGGCGCATATTTGTACGAGCTTTCGGTGTGGATGCGCTCACCGCCGGCAAATACGCGCAGGCCGGCCTCGGTGCGCACGCGTTGCTCGACGCTTGCCTCGAGATGCATCTCGATGCGTCCCTCGCCGGCGTTGTAGAACGCCACGTGCTCGAACGCCGACGGGTCGAAATCGCAACCCGCAACCGCGTTCACGTGCGACAGAATGTTGCGGTTGAAGGCCGCGGTGACACCGCGCGCGTCGTCGTAGGCGGCCTCGAGCCGTGCGACGTCCTTCTTCGTGTCCACGCCGATCAGCAGGCCGCTGCCCAGGTTGCAGTGCGCACGAATGCGCTGCAGGAATTCGAGCGCCTGTTCCGGCGAGAAATTGCCGATGCTCGATCCCGGATAGAAAAACGTAACCGGGCCCCTGTCGATCGCGTCGTCCAGGTCCAATCGACGAGAAAAGTCGGTGACCACACCGAGCAGCTCGATCTCGGGAAAGCTGGGCCTGAGTCGCACGAGTGCGGGCCCGATGGCGGCAGCAGCGATATCGACGGCGACGTAGCGTCGCGGCGCCAATGCCGGCAGCAACATGGCGGCCTTCGCGCAGTCGCCTGCGCCGAGGTCGACGAACTGCTTGCGCCGACCGGCAACGCGCGCGATCTCGTCGCGCCGCATGGTCAGGATCGCGCGTTCGGTCCGGGTCGGATAGTACTCGGGCAGCGCACAAATCGTCTCGAACAACGCACTGCCCTGCGCGTCATAGAAATACTTGGGTGAGATCGTCGCCGGGCTCGCGAACAGGCCGTCGAGCAGCGCCGCGCGTTCCTCGGGGCGATCGAAATCCAGGCGGTCGAGCAGCGTGACGCCGTGGCGCGCCGACCGTTCGCCGATCGGAAACGGACTGAGGGGAGGGATGCGCATGGGAATTTCCGGGATCGGTGATTCTTGTTGTCGAAAATCGACGCGGAAGCTTACACCCAGGTCGCACGATGATTGCAATGCACTGGCCAAGCTGCGTCGGCGACCGCACAATGCCGAATCATCTCATGCTGGCACGGTCCGCAGCGCAACGCGGCCACGACGCGATCGGGCAAGATCGATGCCTGCGCGCTCCCGCCCTCCGACCCTTCGTGACCAAGCCCCCGCCGCTGCACCGCGTTCCCGCCGATGGCCCGATCGGGCTCTACCCGGCCGAGGATCTGGTCATCACGACAGGACGCGATGGCCCGCACGGCATCCTGCCGCAGGCTCGCTGGTATTTCGAACACGAGACCATCGCCGTCGCCGCAGCCGGACGATCAATCGCGGGTTTTGCGCGCGGCGTGACCGCGCAGGCCGATATCGCCGCGTGGGCTGCCACACGTTCGCCGGCGTCGGCGATCGACTATCCACCGCTGATCTGGGTCGCCGCGAGCGACGTGATCCGCGGCGCGCACTTGAGCAGCGACGCGACGACGCTGACCGCCGGCGCCGACAAGTGGTCGTTCGAGCTCGTGCCGAAAGACGCGCTCAACCGGTCCTGGTTCGACGCGTCGTCGGCAACATTTCTCGCTGCGCGGACGATCACCGTGCGGGGAGCAGCGCAGGCCGGGCGCGTCGTCGCCCGAACCCTGTGGCCGGAGGACTTCCGCCTCGACCCCGCAGCGCCGACGCGTCATGTCGCGGCAACATCGAACGGTATTCGCCAGCTGGTGCGGGAGGCGCCGCGTGGAGGCGCACAGAGCGCTTTTGCGGCGACGGTGCTCTGGGAGCGCGCGCCGGACGCGCGCGCGTGGCGCGACAAGCCGGTACTCGCGATTCTGCTCAACGGCGCCCAGGGCGACGACGACGAAGCGCATGGCGGACACTTCGCGCTCGTGACCGGACGCGTCGGTGCCGACGGCGCAATGGGCAACTGGCTGGCCAACAACTTCTACACCCTCGACAGCTACAGCGAAAAAGCCATCATCGCGGCGCCAACGCCGCTCGACGACTACCTGACCGACCTGAACAGCGGGCAGGCGTGGTATCGCCCGTCGTACCTGCTGGTTGCGGTATTGGCCGATGACCGCGCCGCGAAAATGGTGCAGAGCGCGCTCGCACGCGTATACAACCAGTTCTACCGCCATCAACTCGTCTATCAGCACACGACGATGAACTGCGCGAGCATCAGCGTGGACACACTGCGTGCACTTGGCTGGAAGTTTCCGACACGCGGTGCGACCAGTCGCCTGCTGGCCGCCATTGGCCTGCCCTGGTTCGCGCTGCGGGAGCGCAGCATCGAAAAGGCCTTGCAAAGTTTTGACTACCTCACCGAGGATCGGACGCGCCTGTTTCCCGCGGCAGCGTTCGAGGACATCGGTGCCGATCTGCTGCGCATGGCGCTCGGTCAGCGGCGTGGCCGCAAGCCATTCGGGCGCATGCTCGCCAGCGACCTCGAGGCCCTGGTATTTCTGCGCGTGCCACAGATCCCCTCGTCGCGCGCCTGGGGCGATTACCCGATCGCAACGGCATGGGAGTACACCGCGCGCATGCCCACCGACCCGGACGCCCGCCAGATCGTCCCCGTGCCACCGCGCCCGTTTCCTTCGAATTTGCGCGACCCGGACCTGCTGCCACCGCCACGGCGGCGCGGCGAGATCGCGGTGACCCTGTGGGCGATTCTGAGCGTGATCGGCATCCCGTGGCTCCTGTGGCGCTGGTGGCGCCTGCGTCGGTGATTCCGCCCGATCAGGCCACGCTGCGCGCGCCATGGTTGGAATTTCCAACGAGCTTCATTCCAACGCCGATCAAGGTACCGGTAACGATGTAGAAAAGCACCTGGATCCCGGCCGGGCGCGCGTCATAGCCGATCAGTACGTGGAGCGTCTGCCCCAACAACGAGCGGTCCGAAAGCATCGCAGAGGTGTCCCAGAGTCGCGGTGCAAGCGCCGGCAGGATATCCGCCTGGACAAGAAATCGAGCACCCTGCGAAGCCATGCCAGCCGCCAGGAGCAGCAGCAGCCAGTTCGTTGCCGTGAAGAAATGTCGGATCGGGATTCGGAGCAGGCCAAGGTAAAGGGCGAAGCCGACGGCACTGCCACCGGCTATGCCGAGGGCAATTCCACCGGCAACGTCCATCCATTCGGACCCGCTGGCGGCCTGCGCGAATAGGAACAGGACGACTTCGGAGCCTTCGCGCAAGACGGCGAGCGCAACGACGATCAGCAGCGCCGTCATCGGTCGGTGTCCGACGGAAATTTCAGAGCCCAGCGCACGCATTTGCGCCGTCAGTGCCTTGCCGTGATTTGCCATCCAGATCGCGTGCCAGGCGATCATCGCGACAGCGGCGAAAAGCACGGACGCGTAGAGTAGCTCCTGGCCCATGCCTTCGATCGCGTCGGCGACCACACCCGCAGACAAAGCAAGGCAAATGGCACCGAGAACACCGGCGGCGATTCCGGTGCCGATCCAGCGCGCCCGCCCGGGAACGCCGCGCGTAGCCGCGAAAACGACGCTGACGATCAGCGCAGCCTCGAGGACTTCTCGAAAAACGAGAACCGCTATGCCGAGCATGATGGTGCCTCTATTTTGCGATCAATAAGCCCTTGGCGCTGTCTTTGTGAAAATCCCCGAAGAATGCATAGCGCCCTGGCTTGAGCGGCCCCACGAAAACGGTCGCCTTGCCTTTGGCGGGGACTACTTTTTCCCGATTCAGTTCGTGGCTTTCAAACTCCTCTGCAGTGGCATCCTGGTTCTCGATGACCAGCTTGATCTTCTTGCCCGCAGGAACATTGATCTCGGCAGGTTCGAATTTGTGGTCGCGGATGACCAGGCTGACGTCCGTGTCGTCGGCATAGAGCGAACCCGCGGCGACGAACAGTAAGCAGACAAACAGGCCCTTGCCTGCGGATCGGTAGCTCATGGGGAAAAGTACCCTGGTTGCTTGTTTGGAACATGAATAGTAATGATTCGCATTAATAATTGCAAGCGTGCCCATTTGCCGGGACGGTCCGCGGATCGCGTTTATTGCATATTGCCGAAACCATCGGTATAATGCGAACCATTCTCATTTCTATTCCCGTCGCTGAAGGCATAAGGACCCCGATGCTGCAGATTCTGATCATCACCATGCGCGAAGGGATCGAGGCGTTCCTGATCGTCGCGATCACCGCTGGAATCCTGCGCCAGACCGGACGCGCCGCGCTGCTCCCAGCACTGTACTGGGGCACCGGCATCGCCATCTTCGTGAGCTTCATTGCCAGCCTGTTCTTCGCGCAGGCCGAGAACAAGCCGCTCTGGGAAGGCATTCTCGCTGCGGCAGCAACGGTGATGGTTGCGACCATGACCGTGTACATGTGGAAACGCGCGCGGACCATGCGCGCCTCCATCGGGGCGAAGATCGACGTCGCGACGATCGGCAAGCCCACGCGCACCGCCTGGTGGGCGGTGTTCTTCTTCGTGCTGCTGATGATTGTCCGCGAAGGGATGGAGACGGCGCTGCTCCTGTCGACGCTGTTCCTGCAGGAAGGTGATCGCAATCTGCTGATCGGCGGCTTGCTTGGCGTCGCCGGCGCGGCGATGCTGGCTTGGGCATGGATGCGCTATGGACGGCGCATCAACCTCGCGCGCTTCTTCCAGGTCACCGCGATCTTCCTGCTGGTGTTCACCTTGCAGCTCGTGATCTACACGATGCACGAGTTCTTCGAAGCCGGCGTCGTGCCGCTGCTCGACAATGAATTCTGGCACGTCGCGACCGAGCCATACGGCCCGGAAGGCGTGTACGGTGAATGGCTCACCTATCTCATGGTTCTGGTCCCCGCCTGCTGGCTCGCGTGGGTCTGGTTCAAGGACCGGAACACGCAGCTGTCCGCGGCACACTAAGCTCACCGACACGGCCAACATGTACATCTGTCTTTGCAACGCCATCACCGAACGCCAGATCATCCAGGCCGCCGAACTCGGCGCGCGCTCGCCCGAGGACCTCGCCAGCGGCCTCGGCGTCGGACTCGGCTGCGGTCGATGCACGTCCTGCGCCAAGACGCTGCTTGTGGAAACCGTCGCACGCATCACCTGTGCGCCCGCCGCATGCGCGGCGACCGCGCAGGGCGGCGCAACATGAAGGGCAATCCCAAGGTCATCCGGCACCTGAATGCGGTGTTGACCAACGAACTGACGGCGATCGACCAGTATTTCCTGCACGCGCGAATGTTCGAACACTGGGGTCTGGCCAGGCTCGGCGCCCACGAGCGCAAGGCGTCGATCGACGAGATGAAACACGCCGACAGCCTGATCGCGCGCATCCTGTTTCTCGAGGGGCTGCCGAACCTGCAGAATCTGCACAAGCTCCTGATCGGCGAGAACGTCGAGGAAGCGCTCGCCTGCGATCTCAAGCTCGAGCTCGCCGCGCACCCGGACCTGAAGACGGCGATCGCGGACTGCGAGACCGCCGGCGATTACGTCAGCCGCGATCTGTTTCGCAGCATCCTCGCGTCGGAGGAAGAGCACATCGACTGGCTGGAGACGCAGATCGAGCTGATCGGCAAGATCGGCATCGCCAATTACCAGCAGTCGCAGCTGGAAGCCAGTGAGTAGCAGTGACGATCACGATCGGACCACTGCCGGCGACAAATCCGCAGGTCAACGCTGCCATCGTGATCAGGACACCGCGTCGCCGCGCGTGGTCGACAGCACGTCGCTGCTCGAAGGTCGATCGCAACTGGCGATCCTGCACAACGAAACGGTGTACTTCCTGCGTCAGACCCGCTTCGGAAAGCTGATCCTCACCAAGTAGTCGCAACACCCGCTACGCCAGCCATCGGGGACGATGCATCGTCACCCGTCAGCCAGCCCTGAGTGCCTTGCGCCGCAGCCTTGCAGCGGCGTCGATCAACCGCACCGGCATGGCCTGCCACCTGCAATGCAACGAATCATGAACAAGCCGCGCCAAGTGCGGCACATCGCGTGGCTATGGACGGGTGCCACATCGATCGCCGTGGCGGCGCTCGTCGTCGCGTTGCTCGCGCGAACCGGCGTTCATGCCGCGCCGAGCGACCCGGCCGGCCCCGATCCGGTCAGCCTGGGCGAGAAGATCTTCGGCGACCCGAGCTTGTCGGCCTCCGGCGCCATGTCCTGCGCGACTTGCCACGATCCAAAGTTCGCGCACGCGCAAAGCAATGACCTTGCGGTGCAATCGGGCGGCGAGAAACTCGATGTCCCAGGATTTCGGGCGGTGCCGTCGCTGCAGTACATCAGCCTGATGCCCGCTTTCAGCTTCTCCGCGGACGGCACGCCCTCCGGCGGCTTCAACCGCGACGGCCGGGCACGCGATCTGATCGTCCAGGCGCTGCGCCCCCTGTTCGCGCCGCACGAGATGGCCAACGCGACACCGGCCGACCTCGTCAATCGCCTGGCGGCGACACCGTACGCGAACGAATTCAGGCAAGTCTTCGGACGCGACATCTTCGACGACGAGCAAGGGACGGTGCTCGCGGTCACGTTTGCGCTGGCGCAGTACCAGCGATTCGACCCCGACTTTCGGCCCTTCGATTCCAAATACGACTTCTTCCTTGCCGGCAGGTTGCGGCTGGCACCGGCCGAGTTGCGTGGACTCGCGTTGTTCAACCGCGCCGACAAGGGCAATTGCGCAGGCTGCCACCCCAGCGGACGCGGTCCTGGCAATGCGCCGCCCATGTTCACCGACTTCACCTACGACAACCTTGGCGTGCCGCGAAATGCGCAGATACCGGCCACTGCCGACCCGGAATATCGCGACATGGGCCTGTGCGGTCCGGACCGCACCGATCTTGCCGATCGCACCGACCTTTGCGGCGCATTCAAAGTCCCGACGCTGCGCAACGTCGCCACACGCAAGGTGTTCTTCCATAACGGCCAGTTCAAGTCCCTGCGCATCGCGCTGCGCTTCTACGTGCGGCGAGACACCAATCCCGAGGAGTTTTATCCGATCGGCGCCGACGGATCCATGCAGAAGTTCGACGACCTGCCGCCCCAGCTACGCGGCAACGTCAATACGCAGGAAGTGCCGTACGACCGCAATCCCGGCGAGCCGCCCCGCCTTACGGAAGCGGAGCTCGATGACCTCGAAGCATTCCTGAACACACTTACCGATGGATTTGAACCAGCGGCCTTGAGCCGGCCGTAGGTCACGCCAAGACAGTTTCCTCACCCCTACCCCCTCCCACGGGAGGGTTTATTGCCAATGCTCGTAGGAGTCGCAGTCATGCAACGCACGTCGATGTCGAAGTCCGGTGGCCGAATGCACGGCCGTTTTCGTCAGCTGCCGCTGGCGCTGGCGCTTGCGATTGCGGCCGCGTTCGCGTCGCCTTCGGCGTGGGCCGATGAAGCGTCGCTGAAGGCGGAGATTGCGGAACTGCGCGCGCAGATCGACGCGATGAAGGTGCAGATGAAAGAGCTGGCGGCGCAATCCAGACCGGCCGCAGCACCGACTGCGGCAGCACCCGCCCCTGCCGGAACCACGCCGACGGCAGCCGCTGCATCAAAGATGCAACCGCAGGCCGCGGAGACCGCGCAGGGCGCGCAGGTGGAACTTGCCGCGCGGGTCGAGAAACTCGAGCAGCAAGTGACGACGCAGGCGGAGCAGCAAAGCGCGACGACGCTCTATGGCTATGGCGAGATCGCGTACTCGCGACCCATTCACGATTCGAGCCAGACGCAGGCCGACCTCGCGCGCGCAGTCCTCGGCTGGGCGCATCGCTTCGACGATCGCACGCGCATGGCTGCGGAACTGGAGGTCGAGCACGCGGTCGCATCGTCCACGGACAAGGGCGAAGTGGAAATCGAACAGTTCTACGCGGAGCGGGACTTCACCGATCGCGTCGGCGGCCGCGCCGGGCTGTTCCTCATTCCGATCGGATTCCTGAACGAGCACCACGAGCCGACTCAGTATTACGGCGTGTTCCGCAATTTCGTCGAGACGTCGATCATTCCGACGACCTGGCGCGAGGGCGGGCTGGCAGTCTACGGCGGCACCGAATCGGGCATCAAGTGGAACGTGGGCCTCACCACGGGCTTCAATCTCGCCAACTGGGACCCGTCGTCCAACGATGGTCGCGACTCGCCGCTGGGAAGCATCCATCAGGAATTGTCGCTGGCCGCGGCGAAGGACATTTCCGGCTACGTATCGCTGAACTACGTCGGCATTCCGGGATGGACCTTCGGCGGCACCTACTTCACCGGCAAGGCCGGCCAGGGCGTGCAGGACTTTCCTGCGCAGAACGCCCGCGTGACGCTGTGGGAAGCGCACGTGCGCTGGCAACCGGGGCCTTTCGATTTTTCCGCGTTGTATTCGCGCGGTACCATCAGCGACACCGAGGCGCTCAACCTGACCTTCATCGGCCAGCCGACGCCTGTACCACAGTTGTTCTACGGAGGTTACGTGCAGGGTGCGTGGCGCAGCATCTGGCAGTACAAGGATTACGCACTGACGCCGTTCACGCGCTACGAATGGGTCAACACCGCCGCCGCCTACGCGTCGGTACCGCAGGGATTGGGAGTGGCGCCCACGCCGACCGAGCAGATATGGACCATCGGCGCCAACTTCTTCGTCACGCCGAGCATCGTATTCAAGGCCGACTACCAGCAGTTCAGGATCGATTCGTCCCGCAACGCCTTCCAGCTGGGATTCGGCTTGAACTTCTGAGCCGCGTGCACTCGATGCGCCATCGGTGGTTGATCACGGCAGCGGTCGCCAGCGCGCTCGCGCCCTCCGCGCAGCTGGCGCAGTTGGCTTATGCCGCCGAATACGTCGGCGTCGAGGCGGCGCAGCGCGCGGCGTTTCCGGACGCCACCGCCTTCGAACCGTTCATCGTCGGCGCCGACGTCAAGGCCGCGATCGCCCGCGATGGGGGCCGCTTCGTCGTGTCGCCGCAGATCTGGCGCGTGCGCGGCAACGACCGCAACCTCGGCTGGTTCATCATCGACGAAGTGATCGGCAAAGTGGAACTGATCACCTACGGCTTGGCGCTCGACGCCTCCGGCACGGTCAAATCGATCGACGTGCTGGCGTACCGTGAGTCGCATGGCGATGCGATCAAGCTCGCTGCCTGGCGCGCGCAGTTCACCGGCAAGCGCGCCGCCGATCCGGTGAATCTCGACGCCGACATACGCAACATATCCGGCGCCACGCTGTCGTGCCGACACGTCACCGAAGGCGTGCACCGGCTGCTGCAGATCTACGAGAAGGCGCTTGCGCACGCCTGAACCACGATCCGGGCAAGAGCGCGGGTGCAGCGCGCAGCGCGCGCAGCTTTGGCTCGGCACGCTGGTCGAAATCGCTGCGCACGCGCCCTCGCCCGCCATGCTCGACGCCGCAATCGCCGCCGCCTTCGACGCCATTGCCCGCGTCCATCACGCGTTGTCGGGCCACGATCCTTCGAGCGAACTGTCGCGGATCAATCGCGGGGCGGCGGCTGCGCTGCAACCGGTCTGTCCCGACCTGCGCACGGTGCTTGCGTGCGCATTGGATCTCGCGACACGCTCCCGCGGCAGTTTCGACCCGACGGTCGGTGGTCGCGTCACCGACCTGGGCTTTCTGCCGCGGCACGCCGACACCCGGGGCGATGCGAGCTGGCGCGACGTGGAGCTTGGACCCGACGGCGTCCGCTTCCGGCGACCGCTCGTCCTCGACCTTGGCGGCATCGCCAAGGGTTACGCGGTCGATTGCGCGATCGCCGCGCTGCGCAATCAAGGCGCCACGTCGGGGCGCGTCAATGCCGGCGGCGACCTGCGCGTCTTCGGGCCCGGTCACGAGCCGGTTCACGTACGCACCGGCGGACCGAAGGGAATCCTTGTGCCGCTGGTCGCCATCGGCGACGGCGCGGTCGCGACCAGCGCTTACGGAGGCGATCGCCGCCGCGATACGACTCGGCGCTGGGCGACACCGTTGATCGACCCGCGCGCGGGGCTGCCGGTGATGAGTACGCGCACCGTATCGGTCGTCGCGTCGACGTGCATGCTCGCCGACGCGTTGACCAAGGTTGTCGCATTGCGCGGCCGCGCGGCCAGCCGCGTGCTGCGCGAGTATGATGCCTGCGCGACCGTGCTGTCGCCGGCGGCGGGCCGATGGCGCTGCACGCAACTGCCGGCAGCTGCCTAGCCCGCAGGCTTCATTCGACATGTCTCGTAGTCATGAACGCGCCTACCACCTGCTCGCCGAGCGCGTCCGGGTCGGCACGTCCGCGCGGCGTGCGCTGTACGCGGTCATCGCCGCGCTGGTGCTCAGCGGCCTCTGGTGGCTCGGCGTTCACTTCGCCAACACCCTGTTCGACGCGAACGAAGATGACTTGCAGCGCCTGGCGCGGGAAGCGATGGCGCTGAAAGTGCACGGCGCCACGGCCTTCGGCATCCTGCTGGCGCTGGGAGCGATGGCGGCGTATCACGTGCGCCGCGGTTGGGGTCTCGGCCGCAACCGTGCCAGCGGTTCCGTCGTGGTTGCGTCATGTTCGCTTCTGGTCGTCACCGGCTACGCGCTCTACTACCTGGTGACCGACGACAGTCGTGCCGCGATCTCGGTGCTGCACTGGGGACTCGGTCTCGCGTTCGTGCCGCTGTTGATCGCACACATCGCGCTTGGCCGCCGGAGCCGCCACGCAGCGTTCCCGCGTCGCGGCGCGCGCCACGGCAGCTGAGACTACGCTGGCGCTGCGGCGAGCAGGTCGTAGAGCGACAGCGCGACGACCTCGGTCGCCTTGTACAAATCGTCGAGTTTCAGGTTCTCGTCGGCGCGGTGACCGTTGGCCTCGACCAGCGTGCGCGGACCAGCGCCGTAAAGCACCGTCGGGATGCCGGCAGCGCTGTAGTGACGCGCATCGGTATACAGCGGCACGCCGTGCGCCTGGATGTCTTCGCCGAGTACCGCGCGTGCGTTCTTGCGCAGCACCGCGACCAGCACTTCCTGCCCCGGAATCGGCACGAAGGGCAGCGCCAGCAGGATGCGCCGGATGTGCACCGTCACTCCAGGCCACTTCGCCGCCGACGCTTGCAATGCTCGCGTCAATGCAGACTCGACCGCCGCAGGCTGCTCCTCCGGGATGATGCGCCGGTCGAGGCGAAACACGACGCGATCCGGCACGACGTTGGTGTTGACGCCGCCTTCGATCAGGCCGACGACCAGTGTCGGCGAGTCGATGCCCGCGGTCGCGGAACGAATCGCCGTATAAGTCCGGCGCAGCGCATACAGATCCGACAGCATGCCGTTCGCAGCTTCCATGGCGTCGACGCCCTTCTCCGGCTCCGCGGCGTGGCCCGACTTGCCGAGCACCTCGACCTCGAGATGCAGGCAGCCGTTGTGCGCGGTGGTAATGCCGTAGGCGAAACCGGCGGAGAACGCGTAGTCGGGCTTGGACAGGCCCTGTGCAATGAGCCACTCCGGGCCGATCGCGCCGCCGACCTCTTCGTCATAGGTGAAATGCAGCTCGACTGTGCCGCCGAGCCTGGCACCGTTCGCGACCGCAGCTTCGAGCGCGAGCAGTGCGTAGGCATAAGTCGCGAAGTCGGATTTCGACACCGCTACACCGCGACCGTACATGCGGCCGTCGCGCACTTCGCCGCCGTACGGATCCTTGGTCCAGCCTGTCCCGGGCGGTACGACGTCGCCGTGGGCGTTGCAGGCGATGGTCGGCCCCGGCCCGAACGATTTGCGGACCACCAGGTTCACACAGCTGATCATCCCGTTCGCACGCACCAGCGCGTCGGGTACGGCGTGGCGCGCAACGTCGAACCCGATCGCCTCGAGCAGCGCCGCGGCGCGCGCCGCGTGCGGCGCGCAATCGCCCGGAGGATTGTCGGACGGCACCTTGACCAGTTCGGCGAGCAGCCGCGCCTGCTCGGCGCGGTGCGCCTCGAGGTAGTCGTGGATCGTCGCGCGCGGATCGGCCATCGTCATCGCCTTGGTTGAAAGTCCTGGATGAAGCGCAGCAACGCGCGCGCGCCGACCTCGGCATCCTCGCGGCTGATCGCTTCGGCCGGATTGTGGCTGATGCCCCCTTTGCAGCGCACGAACAGCATGCCGATATCGGCGATGGCAATCATCGCCATGCCGTCGTGTCCCGCGCCGGAAGGAAGATGGCGCACCGGCAAGCCTTCACCCTCGATCGCGGCCGCGAATTGACGCTGCAGCCACGGCGCGCAGGCCGAAGTGCTCGCTTCCCACATCAGTTTCATGTCTGACTCGACGCGGCGCCGGCGCGCGATCTCCGCAAACGCGGCGCGTATCGCCGCGACCGCGCGTTCGCGCTGCTCGTTGGTGGGCGCGCGCACGTCCAGCGACATCCGCGTGCGTCCCGGGATGACGTTGATCGCGCCCGGTAGCGCCTCGATCTTGCCAACGGTGCCGACGAGTTCGGGCTCGGCACCGCAAATTCGTTCCACCGCGAGCACGAACTCGGCGGCCGCCGCGAGCGAGTCGCGGCGCAGGCGCATCGGCACGGTTCCGGCGTGGCCGGCCATGCCGGTCAGCTCGATGGCAAAACGGTTGCCGCCGTTGATGGCCGTCACCACGCCGAGCGCGAGTCCCTCGTCCTCGAGCACCGGGCCCTGCTCGATATGCAGTTCGGCGTAGGCCAGGACGTCATCGCGCCGTCGCGCTGCGCTCGCGATCGCGGTCGGATCGAGGCCGAAATCGCGCATCGCCTCGCGCATCGTCTTGTCGGAGGCGTCGACGCGATCGAGCGTCGCGACATCGAAGGTCCCGGCCACGGCGCGGCTGCCGAGCAGGGTGGCGTTGAAGCGCACGCCTTCCTCATCGGCGAACCCGACCACCTCGACCGCAAAGGGCAGCCTGCGGCCGCCGGCATTGAGGCAGGCAACGCATTCGATGCCGCTGACGACGCCGAGCATGCCGTCGTACTTGCCCGCATCGCGCACCGTGTCCAGATGCGAACCCAGCATCAGGCATGGCAAGTCCGGACGCTCGCCTTCGTAGCGACCGACCACGTTACCGACGGCGTCGAGGCGCGCGGTCATGCCCGCCTCGCGCATCCACTCCAGGGCCAGCGCATTCGCTGCGCGCTGTTCCGCGGAGAGATATACGCGCGTCAGTCCGTCGGCCTGTTCCGAGCAACGGGCCAAAGCGTCGCAGCGCTCGAGGATGCGGTCGCCGGAAGGGAATGCGGTAGTGGACATCGGAGACACAATGATAACGGAATTCAGCGCCGGACCGGCTTCGAGCAAATTCAGTAGAATGCGCCGGTGCCATCCATTTTGACCGACTCCGCGTTCTGGTTGCATGTGTTCATCGCCGCCGAGTGGGCGGTGCGGCTGGCCATGATCGTCATCGTTCCGTTCCGGCGCTCGCCGGAGGCCGCGAAGGGCTGGCTGCTGCTGATATTCTTCGAGCCGACCGCGGGCTTGTTGCTGTATCTGCTCATCGGCCGGCCGTCGCTGCCCGAGTGGCGCACGCAACGCAGCGCCGAGTTCGATCAGCTGTCCAAGCCGACGTACGAACGCTTCGCGCAGGACCCCAACATTTTCCATCCCGAGCTCGGAGCCGGCCTCGACCACTGCGTGCGCCTGGCCGAGAACCTGGGCGAACTGCCCATCCTCGGCGGTAACGCCGCCGACGTCCTCGCCGACTACGATGGCACCATCGATCGCCTGATCGCGGACATCGACGCCGCGCGCGACCACGTCCACCTCCTGTACTACATCATCGGCAACGACGACACGACAGAACGCGTCGTCGACGCTCTGGCGCGCGCTGTGGATCGCGGGCTCGTCTGCCGCGTGCTGGCAGATTCGCTCGGCTCGCGGCCCGCCTTCGACCAGCTGCTGCCGCGCCTGCACAAACACGGCATCCTGGCCGAAGAGACGATGCGCGTCGGACTGTTCCGGCGCAAGACCGGACGCATCGACCTGCGCAATCACCGCAAGATCGCGGTGATCGACGGCGCGATCGCCTACACGGGCTCGCAAAACCTCGTCGATTCGACTTTCAAGCCCGGCCTCGACTACGAAGAACTCAACGTTCGCATGGAGGGACCGATCGCGCTGGAACTGCAGGCAGTGTTCGCGGAGGACTGGTATCTGGAGACGGGCGAGTTTCTCGGTGAGCGCCGCTATTTTCCGGATCCGCGCATCGCGGGCCACATCCCGGCGCAGGCGCTGCCGAGCGGCCCGGGCTACCCGCGCGAAAACAATCAGCGGCTGATCGTGTCGCTGGTGCATGCGGCGAACAAGCGCATCGCGATCACCATGCCGTATCTGATTCCCGACGATGCGCTGATGCAGGCGCTGCAGACGGCGGTCCTGCGCGGCGTCGACGTGATGCTGGTCGTTCCGGCGCAAATGGACCAGCTGCTCGTGTGCCTGGCGCAGCGCTCGTACTACGAGGACATGCTCGACAGCGGCATGCGCGTCTGCTGTTACGGCAAGCGCTTCCTGCACGCCAAGCACGTCACCATCGACGACGGGGTCGCATGGATCGGTTCGTCGAACCTCGACATCCGCTCGTTTGCGCTGAATGCGGAAATCGTCGTGCTGTTCTACGATCGCGGCGTATGCGCGCGACTGGCGGAGGAACAGGCGCGCTACCAGCGCGAAGGCGAAATGCTCGACCCGGCGACGTGGCGGCAGCGGCCGCTGCGCAGGAAGGTCGCCGAGAACCTGGCCCGATTGCTCAGCCCGCTTCTGTAACGCTACTTCGGCTGCAGCAGTCCACGCGCGCTGAGTTGCGCGATGACCAGCTTGGCGTAGCCTGGCGTTTCTGCCGCGACGGTGGTCGGGTTGAGGGTCTGGGTGTTGGCGGACCAGATCGGCCGGCGCGTCTTGACCTCGAACAACGTCGCCTCGACGTTCGCAACCTGATACTGCCTGATGTCGGGAACCATGTAGAAGGATGGAGCTCCACGGTCCGAAGGGCGTACCCATGGGATTGCCGAAGGGCCCGCCCATCGGCGCGGCCCACATCGCCGGCACCATGGTCGTCGATACGCTGGTGCGGTTGTCGACGCCGAGCAGCCGCACCACCAGCAAACCGTCGGCGCCCGACTTGGTCACGCCGTCGTTGAACAGCTCGGCGCTCGCCGTCGGTGCGTCATCGATGAACTGAAAACCGGGAATGCCCTGCACGCCCACGCCGTTCAGCGCCTGGGCGAAGATGTCGTCGAAGACCCGCCGATCGGTGAAGTTGCCGGTGACGCCGACGACGAGGATGCGCTTGAACGGGGGCCCGCTGAAGGTGCTGTCGAACCACGCCGACTGCAACGAGGTCGACGTCGAGGCGCAGCCGGCGAGCAGCATCGCGACCAGCCAAACCAGCGCGAAGCGGCGCAGCGAAAACTGCATGGTCATTGCACCATCGTTCGAAGGTCCGCGCTTTGCGGCCCTGCCGTGCGCTCGCACGGCAAGGCCTAACGTCACGAGCTGAGCGTCATTTCACCAGGTCGGCGCCGACCTTGCACGCGGCGGCGTCCTGGTCGCCGGTGCCACCGCTGCAGCCGATCGCGCCGATCAGCTTGCCGCTCTCGACAAGCGGAAAACCGCCGGGCGAAGCGACTATCGTCGGATCGAGGGTCCCGATGTAAGGATGGCCGGTCTCGAAGGCGTTGTAGAAGACGCGCGTCTCACGGCGGAAGCGCGCCGCGGTGCGAGCCTTGCCCTGGGAGACGCCGACCGATCCGAGCTGTGCGCCGTCCATGCGCGCAAAGTGGACGAGGTCGCCGTTGGTGTCGACCACGGTGATCGCGAATTTCCAGCGATGCTTGACCGCCTCGGCCTCGACCGCGGCGATAAGTTTCCTTGCCGTCTCCAGATTGACGTGCGTGCCGTACGGAATGTCGAACGGGATGCCGTCCGCCGTGCCACCCGCTGCCGGGGGTGCCGCCGGCGCCTGAGCCAGGACCTGGGCGCCCATCAGTGCGGCGCCGCATGCCAACAGCGATGCATACACAACTTTACGCATTTGAATCCTCCATTAGTCGCAAATGCGCCGAATCCGGGTCGGCGTCTTCGAACAGGTCAAGAGTTTCAGCGCATCCTGGCGCCGTCCCGGCTCCCGTATTTTGCGAGGATTATACGCGCACCGACCCGGCCAAGCCGGCGCCTCCTATTTGTGCTTGAACGCCGGCTTGCGCTTCTTGACGAACGCGCATGGCGGACCGGAAACGCGTCAGGGCCGATGAAGCTCTACGGGATTGCGGGTGAAGGCCCGGCGTCCCCGCTTGAACCCATACAGCGGGACCGCGAGCTCCGCTACAGCCTGCTCGGGCGTCGCGCAGTCGAGCACGACAAAATCGGCAGCATTGCCCTCTGCGACGCCATAACCTCGCAGGCGCATCAGCGACGCCGAGCGGTGCGTGACCATGTCGAGCAATTCGCGCGTGCCGTCGCGCGTGCCGACGTGGCAGATGTTGGCGTACAGGTTGGCCATGCGTATGAGCGAGCAGTCACCAAACGGCGTGAACGGATTCAGCACGTTGTTGGTGGAGAGCGAGCAGTTCACCCCATGGCGCAGGAGCTCGTGCGCCGCGAGCACCCCGCGGACGCTGCTGCGGCGCTCCCCGCGGCCCATCAGGAACAGGTCGGTCGAAGGCAGCACCGTGACCGCCACGCCGACGTCGGCCAGTCGCCGTGCCTGCGCCTCGAAACGCTCGGGCGGCAACAGTGACATTTTGGTGACGTGGCCGATCGCCACACGACCGCCGTAGCGATGACGCTCGGTCATTGCGCACACGTAGTCGACATCCATGTGATCGGGCGAGTCGCCGAGGTCGAGGTGCATGTCGATATCGACATCGAAGTCGCGCGCCATGCGGAACACGCGCTCGATCTGCGCGCGTGGATCGGGGTCGGTGTATGGCGCCGCGCCGACCACTCTGGCGCCTTGCGCGAGTGCCGCGCGCATCAGTTCTTCGGTGCCTGGATAGTTGGTCAGGCCTTCCTGCGGGAACACACAGATTTCGATGTCCACCGCCCAACGGTAAGCCTCGCCGAGGCGCTTGATGCCCTCGAAGCCGGTGAGACCGATGCCGGGATCGACTTCCACGTGCGTGCGGACATGCGTGGTGCCATGCGCGATCGACTTCTCGAGCGTGCGGCTCGCTCGCGTGAACACGTCGTCGGCAGTGAACTGGCGCTTCGCCTGCGACACCTGCGCAATCGCTTCCTCGAGCGTGCCACGCTCGGACACGCACCGATCGAGGATGCACGACTTATCGAGGTGAAGGTGCGTCTCGATGAAACCTGGCACGACAAGGCGTCCCGCAAGATCGATCTCGGGGCCCGTTGCTTCGAGTCGGGATGCGATCGCCGCGAACCTTCCGCCGGCAATGCCGATATCGACGCGCGTGGCGCCATCGCCGGTCACCGCATTGCGCAGGATCAGATCCACGGAGACTTCAAGCCTGGCCGAGGTACGCGCGCTCCAGCGCGGGGTCGTTGCGCAACTCGTTCGCCGTTCCGGCGTGAACGATCGCGCCCGACTCGAGCACGTAGCCGCGGTCCGCAACCGACAGCGCCAGCGCACTCATCTGGTCGACGAGCAGGATTGTCATGCCCTGGTCACGCAGCTCGGCGAGGACGTGGAACAACTGGTTGATCAAGGCCGGCGCGAGGCCCAGCGACGGTTCATCGAGCAGCAGGACCTTCGGCTTGGCGATCAGCCCGCGTGCGAGCGCGAGCATTTGCTGCTCGCCGCCGGAAAGCAGCCCTGCTCGGTTGTATTTTCGCCGCTCGATTGATGGGAAGCGTCGCAGCATCGCCTCCACCTCGCCCGATTCGACGTCGGTTCGGGCATAGGCTCCCAGGCGGATGTTGTCGATCACGGAGAGTTCCGGAAACACCTGCCGACCCTCGGGCACGAGTACGAGCCCGGCGCCGACGATGCGATGCGACGCGAGCGCGGCGACGTCGCGTCCGGCGAACAGGACAGTGCCACCCACCGGACGCAGCAATCCGGAAAGCGCGCGCATGAGCGTCGACTTGCCGGCGCCGTTCGCGCCCAGCACCGCGACCAGCTCGCCGCTGTCGAGCGCGAGGTCGACGCCCGCGAGGACACTCGCTGCGCCATAACCCGCGCTGAGCCCCTCCACCGAAAGGATCGCATCGCCCGCAGGCTGCCAGCCGGACCGACGCGGACGCGCGTCGAACTTCGTGCCGCCTAGATAAGCGTCGATGACCGCCCGATCGTTGCGCACGTCCTCGGGGCTCCCGTGCGCAAGACGCTTGCCGGCATCGAGCACGACGATCTGGTCGGATATCCCCATGACGAGGCTCATGTCGTGTTCGATCAGCACAACGCCGAGGCCGGCATCGGCGATCCGCCGCAGGAGCTTGGCGAGCACTACCTTGTCCGCGTGATTCAACCCCGCCGCCGGCTCGTCGAGCATCAGGATGCCGGGTCGCAACGCCAATGCACGCGCGATCTCCACCAACCGCTTGTCGATGTGCGCGAGGTCGCCTGCGGCCCGCTCTACGCTGCCCGAGTAGCCGACATAGCTCAACAGCGCGCGCGCCTTTTGCGCCTGGGCACCGGTGACCGCCGACAACGGCGATCCGAGCTCGCCGCGCTGCATCGCGACCAGGAGGTTTTCCAGCACGGTCATCCGCTCGAACAGCTGCGGCGTCTGGAACGTGCGGCCGATCCCGGTGCGTGCGACGCGGAACGCCGGCTGGCCCGCGAGCTCGGTCTGCCCGAGCCGGACGGAGCCGGTCGCCGGCCGATAGAAGCCGCAAATCACGTTCAGCACGGTCGTCTTGCCAGCACCGTTCGGGCCGATGATGCTGGTGACCTTGCCAGCCTCGACCCGCGCTGAAACGTCCGCCACCGCGCGCAGCCCGCCGAATGAGAGGCTGACATCGCTGATTTCGAGCGACTGCTTCGCGGCGCCTGCGGCGAACAGGACCTGCACCGACGCGGGGGTCGTGGCGCCTACCTCGCGCTTCGCGCGGGTGAACCGCGCTGACAGCGCGCCGGCGACACCGCTTGGGGCGAACAGGAGCACGGCAAGGAGCAGAACCCCGAACAGCAGCACGCGATACTCGGCAAGCCACGAAAGCGCTTCGGGCAGGCCGACGACGATCGCCGCGCCGATCACCGGGCCATACGTGCGCCCGGCGCCGCCGATGACGACGACCAGCACGAACAGGATCGACTGGAAGAACGTGAACGTGCTCGGCGCGACGAACGTGGTCGCGGTGGCGAAGAACGAGCCGGCCACGCCGGCCAGCACCGCGGACAGCGTGAACGCGAGCGTGCGGATCGCGAGCGGATTGACGCCCATGGAGCCGGCGGCGGTCTCGGAGTCGCGCACCGCGCGCATTGCCAGCCCCCATCCGCTTTGGGCGAGCCGCTGGTATAGCGCCAGCACGATCGTCATCAGCAGGA
This sequence comes from uncultured beta proteobacterium, assembly GCA_963726915.1. Classification (GTDB taxonomy): domain Bacteria; phylum Pseudomonadota; class Gammaproteobacteria; order Burkholderiales; family Casimicrobiaceae; genus PALSA-1003. Next base: position 377,710 of record CAVSEA010000009.1, on the reverse strand, counting down.
TCGCGACGATCGCGATACCGCGCTCGCCGATCGACCAGTTGGCGATAGACGGATGAGGAATGTTCATCAAGCCATTCTGGCCGCCGGTCACGCTTTCCCACTCGACCGCGGTGAATTCGACGACGAACCCGAACGCAATCGTGACCATCGCCAGATACGGGCCGCTGACTCGCAGGGCGACGAGGCCGAGCAGCGCGCCGACCGCGCCGGCGAGCACCGCCGCCATCGGCAGCGTCCACCAGAAGCTCCAGCCGAGCTTGGTCGTGAGCGCCGCAGTGACGTAGGCGCCGAGCGCGTAAAACCCGACGTGGCCGAACGAGACCTGTCCGGTCAGGCCGATCAGCACGTTGAGGCCGACGCCGACGATGACGGTCAGCGCAGCGACGGTGAGCAGGAACAAATAATACGGGTTGGCGACCGCGGCGTAGGCGAGCGCGAGCACGGCAAGCGTGATCAGGACGGGATCGCGCAGCGTTTTCATACCTTCTTCACACCCGCTGTGCCGAGCAGCCCTTGCGGCTTGATCGCGAGCGCGACGATCACCAGGACGAACGCCAGGATGTTCGTGTAGGCCGAGCCGAGCACCGACGTGATCAAGGCCTCGACGACGCCGAACACGAAGCCTGCAAGCACGACACCGCGCGCGTTCGCTAGGCCCCCGAGGATGGCGACGGCGAACGCCTTGATGCCGAACAGCGTGCCCATGTCGGCGGAGACCGAGAACAACGGCGCGATCAGAATGCCGGCGATGCCGGCGAGCACCGTCGAGGCCGCGTAGCAACCCGCGATGGCGCGGGTCACATCGATGCCCATCAAGCTCGCCGCGTTGCGATTCTGCACGACGGCGAGCAGGGCCTTGCCGTATTTCGTGCGCCTCGCAAATGCATGCAATCCCAGTGCGACGACGATGGCGACGACGAAGATCGCGATCTGCAACGGCGAAATGGCGAGACCGCCGAGCGAAAGGGCCTCACCGGAAACGGGCAGTACCAGCGAGCGTGGTTCCTTGCCGAAGGTGAACATCACCGCCTGCTCGAGGATGATTCCAGCCGCGACGGTCGCCATGAGCCAGGCGTTCGAGCCGGCGCGAACGAACGGCCGCACGGCCACGCGTTCGATCAGCAGGCCCCACAGTGCGCACAGCGCGAGCGCGGCCACGATGGCGGGTGCGATCGGCCAGCCCAACGTGGCCGAGAACAGATAACACAGCACTGCTCCGAGCATGAGCGAGGTGCCCTGCGCGAAGTTGACCGTGCTGGACACCGCATAGGTGATGTGGAAGCCGAGCGCGAGCAGGCCATACATGCCTCCCATGCACAACCCCGAGACGATCGCGAGCGCGAGCAAGGTCTCCCCCTTTTCTGCCTACAGTGCCGCCACGGCGCCGTCAGAGCGCGGATCGGCGGCGCCGGCGATCACACCGTCGAGATGGCGCACCAGCGCTCCCGCGTGACCGACCAGGTCCGAGTAGGGCTCGACGATTTCGACGTCGTGGCCGGCCTCGGCCAACGCCGCGACGAGCGACGGATCGAATCGGCTTTCGAGCTTCAGGCTCACGCTCATCTGTCCCCACGTGCGTCCCAACAGCCAGCGCGGTGCGCTGACTGCCTCCTGCAAATCACGTCCGAACATCGCATAGCGGCTGAAGACCGCGGCCTGGCTCTGCGGCTGGCCGTCGCCTCCCATGTTGCCATAGACGATCTCGCGGCCGTCCGCAAGTCGCGCCAGCGCGGGATTGAGGGTGTGAAACGGCTTGCTTCCGGGCGCGAGGGCGATGTGCGACGCCGCATCGAGCGCGAAGCTCGCGCCGCGATTCTGCCAGTTGACACCGGTGTCCTCCAGCACGACGCCGGATCCGAACTCCCAGTACACACTCTGGATGTAGCTCACCATGCACCCGTGTCGGTCCGCCGCTCCCATCCATACGGTGTCGCCACGGTTTGCCGGTTCCGGCCAGGGCCGCGCGCGCCGCGGATCGATGGCGCGGGCGCGTTGGGCGATTGCGTCGTCTTGCAGGAAATCGCCCGCAACGACGCGCATCGCATCCGGATCACACACATACCGGTTGCGCACCAGGAACGCCTGCTTCGTCGCTTCGACGATGCCGTGCACATGCGCGAAGGTTTCGGCCTCGACATCGCCGCGGATGCGGTCGAAGAGCGCGAGGATCATCAACGACGCCAGCCCTTGCGTCGGCGGCGGCAGGTTGTACGCAGTGCCCACCGAGAGATTCACCGCGAGCGGCGCGACGATGCCTGCGCGATGCCGATCGAGGTCGTCGCGGCGAAGCGGGCTGCCGAGACGTTCCAACTCCGCTGCAAGTGCGTGCGCGAGTTGGCCACGGTAAAAATCGTCGAGGCCATGGCGCGCCAGCCGTTCGAAGGTCGTGGCGAGCGCCGGGAAGCGTTGCAACGTCAATGCGCGCGGCGACCGCATGTCGTGCAGGAACGCGCCGGCGAAACCAGGCTGCGGCGCGAGTTCGTCCATGAACTTCGCGGTGTAATTGACCTGGCTATGCGTGACCGGTGTCCCTTCGCGTGCGTACCAGATCCCATCCTCGAGCAGGCGGGCAAGCGGGAGTCGTCCGCCACTCACACCGAGCGCGGCCTTCCAGCCTGACACCGCGCCGGCCACCGTATTCGCCGCCAGCGGCCCCCGAGTGGGAATCGCCGCATGACCTCGCTTGCGGTACCAATCCGGTGACGCGAGACCGGCGGCGCGCCCGCAAGCGTCGATACCGATCGGTGACTTGCCCGGCTGGCTGATCAGCCAGAAGCCGTCGCCCCCGATGCTGTTCATGTGCGGATAGACGACGGCAATGGTCGCGGCGGCGGCGACCACCGCTTCGACCGCGTTGCCGCCGTCGCGCAAAACTGCAGCACCGGTCTGCGCGGCAAGGTGGTGCGGCGCGGTCACCATGCCGCGCGGGGAAGTAAGCGTCCGAAGCATCGCTATTGCACGTGGAGGCGCTGCGCCAGCGCAAGAACGGCGCCCGTGTAGCACGCCATGGGCGTGCGCACGATGCCCGCGCCGATCTGGCCAATCCCCGCTCCCTTGTGCGCGATACCCGTGGTGAGCACCGGCCTGATGCCATTGTCCACCACCTTGCGAATGTCGATACCGCACGGCGCACCGGCAAAGTCCAGGTTGGGAAGAGAAAGCCCCGGATTGCGCGCGACGGTGATCGCATACATCTCGCGCGAATAGGCGATTGCCTGATCCACGGTGCCGCCAACGAGCTGCACCAGCGCTGGCGATGCAGCCAGTGCGAAGCCGCCGAAGCCCGCTGTCTCGCAGATCGCGCTGTCGCCGAGATCCGCGTTGGCATCGGCTGCCCCGAAGCCGGGAAAGAACAGCCCGACGGGTTGATCCGACGGGGCCTCGAACCATTCGCTGCCGAGGCCGCTGACGCGAATCGCCGTTGTCACGCCGTTGCGCGCGATCGCGGTGACGACGCTGCACGCGTCGATGCCGTGCGCGGCGATCATTGTCGCCTTCGCCGACGCCATCGACAGATTGAGGAAGAACTGTGAGTTACCGGCGACGAACTCGAGCGTCTCGCGCACCGCTGTGCGATCGCCACCGGCATCGACGAGCGGCACAGCGATCGCCGCGAGAAACTGGAGCGTTGCGGCCGCGTTCCGGCTGTGCACCTCGTCGCCCATCAACAGCGACTGCGCCTGGATCGCCTTCAGATCGATGCCGCCCGCGCGGGACACGGCCAGCTTGAGCGTCGGCGCTAGCGCCTTTTCGATCCAGCGCAGCCGCTCGATCACGTCGGGACCATTGGCACCGAAACGCAGCACGCGCCCGATGCCTTCGCTCATGTTCGTGTACGCGACGTTGCCGTGCGCCTGATTGCGCACGACGAACAACGGCATCGATGGCGAAATGACGCCTGACATCGGGCCGACGGCGTCGAAGTCGTGGCATTGGGCGAAACGGATATCGCCGCGCGCGAGCATTGCCACCGCGCCCTCGCTCGTGTCCGCCCAGCCTTCGTACAACAGCGCGCCGACCATCGCGCCCTGCATCGGCCCACACATGCGGTGCCACGCCACCGGTGCGCCGGCGTGCAGCAGCGTCCGCCCCATGTCAGGCCACACGTCGCGTGCATGCAGGGCAACGTCGATCAACACCGGCTGGGCGGCGATGATCCGCTCGACGGCGAGCGCATTCGCGCGGTCGATGCGCGATCCGATGCAAGCGGCGTCGTCGGCGTCCCCAGCGAGCAGCGCCAACGTCCAGGCGAGCTGCGGATCGCCATCGCCCGGAGGTTGCCAATCCAGTTGCAGCGCCCGCCCGCCCGCGTCGCGCACGCTCCGCGTGAAGGTCTCGACCCCGACATTGATGACTGATAGCTCGCCCGTGCCTAGCAGGGCCGTGTTTGCGGCACTCATCCTTCAGCCTCGTTGGTACGGATCCGCAACGCCGCGCTGCCCGTCGCACCGACGATGAAACCGGCCAGCATGTCCCAGCCGGACGAATGGCCGATCGCGGCCACGTTGCGCGCCGCGGCGAGCGCCGGCGCGCCCGCGGCGAGTGCAGCGGCCAGGCGGTGCAGCGACGCGAAGCTCTGTCCTTCGGTCAAGTCGCGAAACAACGCGGCGCTGATCGCGTGCGTGCGCCACTGCGCGGCATCGATCAACCGCAGCGCGGCAGTCGTCCATCCGGGAGTCAGGCCGAATAGTCGCCGCGCGTAAAGCACCGTTCCCACGAAGTCGTCGCCCGACGGCGTGAGGCCCGGCCCGAGGCCAAGCAACGGCAGCGCGGCCGCATACGCGGCGTCGGCGTCGTCGTCGTCGATCGCCTGCGCGAGTGCCGACACTTTCGCCGCCCCGGAGCCGATCGTGAACGCGGGCCGCAATCCGGCGAGGAACGCGGCGAAGCCTTGCGGAGCGCCGATGTGTAGCAGCTGCGCCGCGAGCGCCATGCTGCCATCGCGCAGCGCGCGCGCGGCGCCGCGATCGAGCGCAAGCGGCGCAAGGCGCCACGGGACGATCGTCTCCATGCACATTCGGTCCACGCGATCCGCAGGCGCGGCAAGCACGACCACACGCGGGTGCATGGCGACGTCACCGAAGCCGATCCAGATCGGCTCACCGCTGGCGATACGATAGGCCGAATTTGCGAAGCCGGGCAGCGCCGAACACCGCCCTGCGCTGCGCGCAATCGCGGCGTGGGCCTTCCAGCCGATCGTGCCAACAGACGCCGTCATGGGACGATCCTCGTGCCGGCGTTCCCTTGCAACGCGTCGCATGCGCGATCGGGCGAGGTGATGAGGACTTGCCTGCCGCCGCGGTCGAGGTAGTGCAGCGCGGCCGCGATTTTCGGTCCCATACTGCCCGGCGGAAACTGGCCGTCGGCCAGGTGGCGTTGGGCCTCGGCGACGGTGAGGCAGTCGAGCGCGCGTTGTGTGGGCTTGCCGAAGTCGAGCGCGACACGGTCGACACCGGTCAGCATCACCAGCGCCTCGGCACCGAGGTCGACCGCCAGCAATGCGCTGGTGAGGTCCTTGTCGATCACGGCCGAAACGCCGTGATAGTCGCCGTTCGTGTCCCGCGCAACCGGAATGCCGCCGCCGCCAGCCGTGATCGGGATGATATTCGCAGCCAGCAGCGCCTCGATCGCCGGAAGGTCCAGGATGCGCAGCGGTCGCGGCGACGAGACGACGCGCCGGTAGCCGCGTCCCGCGTCCTCGACGAAGCGCCAGCCGTGCTCGCGAGCGAGGCGATCGGCCTCGTCGCGAGCGAAAAAGCGCCCGACCGGCTTGGTCGGCGCAGCAAAGGCCGGGTCATCCGCATGCACTTCGACCTGCGTGATGATCGCGCTCACCGAACGCGTGACGCCGATGTCGTGCAGCACGTTGATCAGCGTCTGCTGCAGCATGTAGCCCATGCCCCCCTGGGAATGGGCGACACACACGTCCATCGGCATCGGCGGAAGTTCGTGTGCCGTCTTCGCCATGCGGAACAGGATGTTTCCCACGACCGGACCATTGCCATGCGTGAGCACGAGCTGGTGGCCGGATTGGACGATTCGCACGAAGTGACGACACGCCTCAGCCATGAGCGCGAGCTGTTCCGAGGCCAGGCCCTTGATGGTCGGCGGATAGCTGGCATTGCCGCCGAAGGCGACGACGATCCGGCGTTGCGGCGGGGCGGAACGCTTGCGCCGAGCGGCGCCTGCCCCGGGACGTTCGCTGCGCAGGCTCGTGTCGTGCAAGGTCGCGCTCATAGCGCTCGCCGGCCGTACCCGTGCGCCGCGACGGACTGACCCGCCAGCATAGACGTGCGGACCGCAATCGCGCCGGCCGCGCGCGCCGCCGCCGTACTGCTCGGCAGCACCAGCGCGCCGGCGCCGCGCAGCCGCGCCTGCTGTGCGGACAGCCGTTGGGGATCGTCTTCGGTGCCGCACACGAACGTGATCACTGCAAGATGGCGTCCTTCGCTCGCGCAGGCGGCCTTCGCTTGCGCGATGGCGGGCGCCAGCGCCCCGGCGGGGTCGGGGTGGCTGGCGTAGCCCAGGACCACGTCGAGCACGATCGCTGCGGTCGACGCGTCGCGCGCAGCCTCCGCGATGCGCTCGATGCGCGGACCCGGGTCGATCATCGGATGCGGCCGGCCGATCGTGAATTCGGCGCTGCCCAGGTCGAACGCGGCGTGCCCAACGCCGCGCCCACGCCCAACGGGAGCCGCGTTCTCGCTATCCAGGGCGTTGGAGTGCACATCGAGCCCGAGACCGCGCCATATGAGCCTCGCCTCGGTGCAGAACGTGCCCCCGGAATATAGGCCGCACAGATGACGCTGACCCGCGGCAAAGAGCGGCGTTTCAGCGTCCGCGGCGAGCTGCCAATCCGCGCTGCGCGATCCGCCATCGTCGCGACGCCCGTCCAGCAGCGCGACGGCCGCGGCCGCCGCATCGTAGAGCGTTCCCACGGTCACGATGTGCTCCGGCAACCGCTGCGCCGAAAGATCGGTGCCGAGAAACAGCACCACGAGCGGCTTGCCGCTGGCGGCCGCGCACTCGAGGACTTGCCTTGCCACAGCGGGCGCTGGCGGCTTGGATACGATGACGATGACACGGGTCGCCGGGTCGGCCGCGAGCAGGTCGATCGCCTGGCGCATGGTGGCGCCGCCGATTTCCGCGCAGACGTCGCGCCCACCCGTTCCGATCGCGTGGCGTACGCCGCGGCCGAGCGCGTGGATCTGGCACGTCACTTCCTGCAGGCCGGTCCCCGACGCCCCAACCAGGCTGATGGCGCCTTTCCGCAACACGTTCGCGAAACCGACCGGCGTGCCGCTAAGGATCGCCGTGCCGCAATCGGGGCCCATGACCAGCAGCCCCTTGTCGCGAGCGAGGGTCTTCAGCGCGCGCTCCTGCGCGAGCGGGACGTTGTCGCTGAACAGGAAGACATGGAGGCCCTGGCGCAACGCCTTCATTGCCTCGGCTGCGGCATACAATCCGGGCGCCGAGATCTGCGCCAGCGTCGCCTCCGGAACGCTTTCACGCGCCATGGCAATCGAACGCGGCAACAGAACCTCCGGCCGGGCGGAACCCGTGCTGCTGCGCTCACCCTCGAGCAGGCGGATGAGTTCGGTATTCGCCGCTTCGAGCGCCTCCGGCGTTTCGGCCTCGACGACGATCATCAAGTCGCCCGGTCGCGCCGAATCAAGCGGCGCGCGGAGCAGATCCGCTTGTGCAAGGATGGCCTTGTTGGCGGGCGTACCCATCAGCAACGTCGCCTGGCGCACGTCTGGAACAGCCCGGGCCTCCTGCGCGATGCGCATCAGCGCGACCGAATCCTTGTACAGGTTTGCTCTGATGCTCGCGGCTATCGGCACGACATTCCTTTCCGGCGCTCGGGACGGCGTCGGGATCGGTGCCAATGTAGGCAGCGGCAGAAGACCTGTCCATACCGTCGTCGGAAATGGGTAACATTCACCCCATGAATAAGAGGATCAGCCTCGCGTCGCTCGACCTAAACCTTCTGGTCGTGTTCGACGCTCTCCTGAAGGATCGCAGCGTCACGCTCGCTGCGCGACGCGTGGGACTGTCGCAACCGGCGATGAGCAGCGCGCTCGCCCGCCTGCGGACGACTTTCAACGACCCGTTGTTCGTGCGCACCGGGCGCGGCATGCAGCCGACGCCGTACGCGCAACTGCTCGGACCGCCGATCCAGCGCGCCTGCGAGCTGGTCGCGAGCTCGCTCGAAATCGGCACGACCTTCGACCCGCTCGTCGCCACGCGCACGTTCACGTTCTACATGACCGACATCGGCGAGGGCGTCTTCCTGCCCAAGTTGCTCCGCGCCCTGGAAGTTCGCGCGCCGCGGGTAAAGGTAAAGGTATTGCAGATTCCGGAGCACGGCGAGCAGGCGGCGATGGCGGCGGGCAGCGTCGACCTCGCCGTCGGTCTCTTCCCCGACCTCAAGGCAGGGTTCTTTCAGCAGCGGTTGTACCACGACCAGTTCGTCTGCCTGCTGCGCGAAGGCCATCCGCGCGCCCGAAGTCCGCTCAGCGTCAAGCAGTTTTCCGAGATGCGGCACGCAGTCATCGCATCCGCGGGCACGGGCCACGAGGCGGCGGTCGAGCGCGCGTTCGCGCAGCAGCGCCATCGCCCGCGCATCGCGCTGAGCATTCCGCACTTCATGGCGGTGCCGATCATCGTCCGGCAGACCGACTATGTTGTCACCGTACCGCGGCGCCTCGCGCTCGCCTTCTCTGACTTGCCCGGCATGACGATGATCGAGCCGCCCATCCGGATTCCGGCGTTCGAGATCAAGCAGCACTGGCACGAGCGCTACCACCAGGACCCGGCGAACAAGTGGATCCGCAGCCTGACCGCGGAGCTGTTCCTCGAGTAACGTCCGCGCACGGCGCGCGCGGTTCCGGAAGCGCTACATCGCCGCAAGTCCGGCGCGCACGAGGAGAAGCTCGGCGCTGTCGTTCCAGACATCCATCCGGACGATCTTGCCGGCGCGCACGACGAACCGATCGACATAGCGGTTGCCGGAAAACGGCTGCCCATCCGGCCACTCGCCGTACAAGGTCCCCGTGTTGTACACGACGGTTTCTTCTTCCGTGCCACCGGCGACGACGTCGGTGCGATCGAATTTCTTCTTGACCCACCGGTAGCGCGCGGCGTTGAACGCCGCGGTGCCTGCCGGGTCATCGAACGGACGGCCGCCCGTGAACGTGATCTTCACGTCCGGCACCATATAGGTGCGCGCTCGAGCAGGATCGGGGACCATCGAAGCCTCGAGGAATTCCTCGACGACGCGGCCGGCCCCGGTAGTGGGCGCGGACCGCACAACGCTCTCCATTGGCATGGTGTGACCTCCTTTCGGTATGGAATCGTACCAAGACGACGCCATGTCCGGTTATTCACGCAGTGAATCATGCAAATCGACGACGCGATGATGGACAAACGGCAGGGATGCGGCTATATCTCTCCGCGATCCCGCCGGAAGCGGCGTCGGCGCAGAGCAACGGCGACTTCGCTTCCGGTAGGCAGCACTTTGACGCTTCCCCATCATCAGCATAGGAGATCCACATGTTCAGCACGCGCCGTGGCGTTTCACGCCGCTCCATTCTGCGCCTCGCCGCAGTCGCCGTCGGCTTGGCTGCCGCGGGTCCGCTCGTCGCCGCCGAGCCCGTCAAGATCGGGTTGGTGACCGCATTGTCGGGGCAATCGGCGAAGGCCGGCGAGGCAATCACTCGCGGTCTCGAGATCGCGATCGACGAGATCAATGCCAAGGGCGGCGTGCTCGGGGGTCGTCAGCTCGAACTGATCCGGCGCGACGACGAGGCGAATCCCGCGAAGGGACAGGTCGCCGCGCGCGAGCTTATTTTCAAGGAGAAAGTCGCCGTGCTGTTCGGCGGGCTCGACACGCCGGTGGCGCTCGCGATCGTGCCGATCGTGAACGCGGAAAAAGTGCCGTTCATGGATCCTTGGGCGGCAGGTACGCCGATCACGCGCAACGGCGCGAATCCCAACTTCGTTTTCCGCGTCTCCGCCGTCGACGAGATCGTCGACAACGCGATGCTGCAGTACGCGCAAAAGAATTTCGCCGCGAAGAACCCCGGCATTATCGTCGTCAACAACCCGTGGGGCGAATCCAATCAGAAGGGCCTCCAGGCGGCGCTCCAGGCCTTGGGCATGAAGCCGGCGGGTATGGAAAAATTCGAGCCGAACGACGTCGATGTCACGCCACAACTATCCCGGCTGAAATCGGCGGGAACGGACGTGCTGCTGATGGTGGGTAACGTCGGTCCCTCGGCGCAGGTCGTCAAGTCGCTCGACCGCATGGGGTGGAAAGTACCGATCGTGTCGCACTGGGGGCCTGCCGGCGGGCGCTTCACCGAGCTTGCCGGGCCAAATGCCAAGGACGTGATCTTCGTGCAGACGTACAGCTTCTTCGGCAAGCAGACGCCAGTGGGCGAGCGCGTGCTGTCGGCGCTGAAGAAGAAATACCCCGACATCAAAGGGCCGGGTGACGCGACGCCCGCCGTCGGCATCGCCAACGCCTACGACGCGATGCAGCTCGTCGCGTTGGCGATCGAGAAGGCCGGCAGTACGAACGGCGATGCCATTCGGCAAGGCTTCTACAAAATCGACAAGTACGACGGCTTGATCAAGACTTACAACAAGCCGTTCACGCCCGACAACCACGACGCGATCAGTGCCAGCGATTACGTCTGGACACGATTCATAGGCAACGAGATCCTTCCAGTAGAAACCGCCAGCAAGTAGTACTGCAGGTGCGGCGGCGGAGGTGCGGCGGCCTCCGCCGCCGCACCTCATTGAACGCCTGCCAGCGAGCGCAGGCGATCCAGCTCATCCCGAGAAAAGCCCGGGTGCAGGCCGCCCCTCCCTTCAATGCCTATTTGTGCTTGAACTCGGGTTTGCGCTTCTCGACAAAGGCGCGCATCCCCTCCTTCTGATCGTCGAGCGCGAAGGTCGCGTGAAATTCGCGGCGCTCGAACAGCAGGCCATCGGCGAGCGATGACTCGTAGGCGCGGTTGATCGCTTCCTTGACCTTGAGCACGGTCGGCAGCGAGTAGCTCGCGATTTTCGTCGCGACCGCGAGCGCCTCCTCGAACAGCTTGTCGGCAGGCACCACGCGCGACACCAATCCCGAGCGCTCGGCCTCCGCCGCGTCGATCATGCGTCCTGTGAGGCACCAGTCCATCGCCTTGGACTTGCCGACCGCGCGTGGCAGGCGCTGCGTGCCGCCCATTCCCGGTATGGTGCCGATGGTGATCTCCGGTTGACCGAACTTCGCCGTGTCGGCCGCGATGATCATGTCGCACATCATCGCCAGTTCGCAGCCACCGCCGAGTGCGTATCCCGCGACCGCAGCGATGACCGGTTTGCGCGTGTGCTTCACCGACTCCCAGCTCATGATGTAGTTGTCGGCGTAGACCTTCTGGTAGCTCCACTCGGCCATGGCGCCGATGTCGGCCCCAGCCGCGAATGCCTTTTCGCTTCCGGTGATGATGACGACGCTGATGCCGGCATCCGCGTCGAATGCGGCCAGCGCGGCGCCGAGCTCGAGCGCCAGCGCCTCGTTCAGCGCATTCAGGCGCTGCGGACGATTCAGTCGGACGATGCCGACGCGTCCCTGCGTCTCGACGAGAATGGTCTGATACGTCATGTTGACTCCATGGCACGGGTGCGGCGGATGCTGCGGACTTCGAACGACGCATAGTAAAGGCTGCCTGGACCGCCGTCACGCGTTTCACTCCCGCGCCGGCCGGCTTCACGCCGCCGGATCCCGGTTTCGTCACATACCCTGTCGAGCGGGTCTGGCAGCGGTAAACTTGGCACTTCCCCGCGCTCCCGACGGAGTCGTCATGTCGAGCATTTCATGCGCCGCGGCAGCATCCTCACCCTCGGTCCCGGATGGGCGCCGCGCAATTGTCCGCACCTTCAAGGGCCTGACCTGGCGCCGCTTCGGCATCTTTTGCCTATTCATTGCCGTGATGGCGGCGGGCTACACCGTCCCGCATCTGCTGGTCAGCGGAAAAAACATGTCGGATTTCGCGCCGAATGTGCTTTCGAAGTTTCGCGGCTTCGTTGTTCCGTTCCTGCCCGTTCTGTTGACCGTGATAGCGATCGACAACTTGGTGCCCAAGGATCTCCGTACGCTGGCGCTGGCGTTGGGCATCGCGCTGAGCGCCCTGGTCGGCATCGGAGCTCAGCTTCGCGTTCGCCAGCATCATCGACGCCGAACCTTTCCTGGCCCCCTGGCGCAAGCAAACTCTCGCCGACACCTTCGGGTGGTGGCTCAACAACTGCTTTCTGGCTGCCATGGCGACGACGGCCTACTATTTCGCCGCACGCGAAAACGAGGCGCACGCGACGCTGCACCAGGAGACAATGGATCGGCTCGGCCTCGAGCGCGAGATGACCGAAGCCCGGCTCCAGGTGATGCAGGCGCAAATCGAGCCGCATTTCCTGTTCAACACCCTGGCCAATGTCCGTCGGCTCTATCAAACCGACCCGCCGACGGGCCGCGCGATGCTGCGGCATCTGTCGCGCTACCTGAGCGCCGCCTTGCCCCAGATGCGCGAGTCGCAGTCCACACTGGGCCGCGAACTGGCGCTCACGATTGCCTACCTGAACGTGCAGAAGATTCGTATGGGCGAGCGCCTGAACTTCGAGGTCGACGTCCCGGAGGCTTTGCAGCCTTGCACGGTGCCACCGATGATGCTGCTGACGCTGGTGGAAAATGCCATCCGACACGGCCTCGTACCGCTACCGAAGGGAGGCAGGGTGCAGGTGAGCGCGCGCGCGGATGACGGGACGCTGCGGCTGCAGGTCGCCGATACCGGTCGCGGTTTGCACGAAAGCTCCGGCGGCGCAGGCATCGGACTTGCCAACATTCGCTCCCGCCTAAAGACGCTCTACGATGCCGACGCGCGGTTGTTGCTGGCGCAGAACCCGGAACTGGGAGTGACCGCCACGCTCGAATTACCGGTGGCCATCGCTGCTGAAGCGAAAGCCGCATGACCGTGGACATCACCGTCAATACCCGACCTGCGCAGCGCCAGCGACCGCCGCTCGCCGCTTTCGTCTGGAACGCATGGCGTGGCATCACCGGCGCACAGGTCGGCTACACGGTATTGTTCTGGCTCGCCTGGGGCTTGTCGATGGGCGTGAATCAGATGGCGGCGTTTCCGCGTTACGAAGCCTGGGAACCTATCGCAACGTGCCTCTACGACGCCTTTGTCGTGGCCTCGCTGCTGCTGCTCGGTATCGCGTTGGCGGACGCCTATCCACCCTCGCGCGCACCGCGCTGGCTACCCTACGCGGTGGCGGCACTCGTCGCCAACCTGATTGGAACGGTACTGCTTGTATACACAGAGCCGCTGATCGGCCTGCACTGCTGCTGGAACGAACCGCGTCCGCCGGACTACGTTTTCATGGTCGTTCAATTCGGCGCCAACCTGGTGATTTGCACGCTTGCCACCATCGGCTATTACCAGCGCCGACGTGCGTTGCTGCGCGTCCAGGCACTGCGGACTGCGCAGCTCGCGCGAGGACGATTGGCCCGACGCGCCTTCGAAGCGCGCTTGCAGGCGATGCAGGCACGCGTCGAGCCGCAGTTCCTGTTCAATACGCTGGCGCAGGTCGAGCGCCTGTACGAGGTCGATGCGAGCCGTGCCGACCGAATGCTCGACGACCTGATCGTGTACCTGCGCGCTGCGCTGCCACAACTGCGCGAGACGACCTCGACCCTGGCCAGGGAGGTCGAGCTGGCAAGGGCATACCTCAACGTCGTCGCCGCGGGAATGGGCGACCGCATGTCCGTGGATACCTCCGCGCTCGGCGACGGCCCCTATGTCAGGTTTCCGCCCATGGTGATCCTGCCGCTGATCGAATACGCGCTCGTGCATCGCCTGGAACCGCTGCAACCGGACGGATGGATTCGCGTTGTCGCGCGCGTCGCAGCTGGCAAACTCGAGTTGGTCGTGACCGACACGAGTCGTCGAGCAACGGCCAGCAGGGCCGGTAACCCCCTTCGAGGTATCCGCGAGCGCCTGACCGCGCTCTATGGCGGCGCGGCCGGTCTCTCGCTCGATGCCGACGGCAATGCGGGCTTTCGCGCCGTGGTGAAGATTCCCGATGAACATGTCGACGACCGCGGTCATCGCTGAAGACGAGCCGGTGTTGCGCGCCGAGCTCAAGGAGACCTTGTCGGCGCTATGGCCGGACCTCATCATCGCTGCCGAGACCGGCGATGGCATCGAGGCATTGCATGCGGTCGAGCGCCTGACACCCGACATCGTCTTCCTCGACATCCAGATGCCCGGCCTGAACGGGCTCGAAGTCGCGCAGCAGGCGGGTGGCAGGTGCCACGTCGTGTTCGTCACCGCCTACGACAAGCATGCGGTCGCCGCTTTCGAGCAGGGTGCGGTCGACTACGTGATGAAGCCGTTCTCGCCGGCGCGACTCGCCACGACCGTCTCCAGGCTCAAGGCGAAAATCGGCAGCGCGCCAGCCAATCTCGACGGCATCCTGAAGGCGCTCGCGGCCAAGCGTGACGGCGGCAAGGAATATCTGCGCTGGATCACCGCATCGCAAGGCAACGACGTACGGTTGATCACCGTCGAGGAGATCTGCTATTTCCGGGCCGACAACAAGTACACGGTGGTGGTGACTGCCGACACGGAGTCGATGATCCGCAGGCCGATCCGGGAATTGATCGACGAACTCGACCCGAACACGTTCTGGCAGATTCATCGCTCGACCCTGGTCAACGCCAATGCGATCGCCGGCGTGAACCGGGACTTCAAGGGGCACTTGCATGTACGACTCAAGGAACGCGAGGAAACGCTGGCGGTGAGCGAAACCTACGCGTACCTGTTCAAGCAGATGTGAATCGCGCCGCTAGCGCTTCCGGGGATCGAACTGCACCGGCAAACCCTCCCAGCAGCGGTAGTACTCGTGTTGCAGCTGCGCCGATTCGAGCGCGAAGCGGGTCGGGCGGATCACGGTGCGCGTTTCGAACATGAATGCCATCGTGTCGGTGATGTGCGTAGGTTTTGAAACGTCGGCCACGCTGGCACGGGCGAAGGTGTCGGCGTCGGGACCGTGCCCGGACATGCAGTTGTGCAGGCTCGCGCCGCCCGGCATGAAGCCCTCGGCTTTCGCATCGTAGACGCCGTGCACCAATCCCATGAATTCGCTGGCGACGTTGCGGTGGAACCACGGCGGGCGAAAAGTGTGCTCCATGGCCAGGATGCGCGGCGGAAACACCACAAAGTCGATGGCGTCGACGCCGGCAGTGTCGGTCGGCGAAAGCAGGACGAGGAAAATCGACGGATCGGGATGGTCGTAGCTGATCGAGCCGATGGCGTTGAAGCGCCGAAGGTCGTATTTACACGGCGCGTTGTTGCCGTGCCAGGCGACGACGTCGAGCGGCGAGTGGTCGATCTCTGCCGACCATAGATTACCCATGAATTTCGCCACCAGTTCGAATTTGCCTTCGCGCGCCTCGTACCAAGCGTGCGGCGTCAGGAAGTCGCGCGGATTGGCCAGCCCATTCGAGCCGATGGGCCCCAGATCCGGCAGGCGCAGGAAGGCGCCGTAGTTCTCGCAGACGTAGCCCCTGGCCACGCCGTCGACGAGCTCGACCTGGAAGCGCACCCCGCGCGGGATGACGACAATCTCCTGCGGTTCCACGTCGATACGGCCGAACTCGGTCGCCAGCCGCAGGCGCCCCTGCTGCGGGACGATCAGCAATTCGCCGTCGGCGTCGTAGAAGTAACGATCCGTCATCGACCGGTTGGCGGCGTAAACGTGAATGCCGCACCCGCTCATCGCCGCGGGATCGCCGTTGCCGGCCATGGTCGCGAGACCGTCGATGAAGTCCGTCGGCGTCGTCGGCAGCGGCAACGGATCCCAGCGCAGCTGGTTGGGCGGTGTCGGCGTTGCGTCGAAGCGGCTTTCGATGCGGCCATTGGCGAGCATGCGGAATGGCTGATGCATGGCCGCCGGCCGGATGCGATACAGCCAGGACCGGCGGTTGGCGGCGCGCGGCGCGGTGAAGGCCGTGCCGGAGATTTGCTCGGCGTACAGGCCGTAGGGCGCGCGTTGCGGCGAGTTCTGCCCGACCGGCAATGCGCCGGCCAGCGCCTCGGTGGCGAATTCGTTGCCGAACCCGGATTGATAACTCAGCGTGAGATCCGCCTGCTGCTCCGGCAGCGGTGGTACGGCGCGCGTCTTGGTCGGTATGGTCATGAGCCTGTCGATCCGGAATGAGGCCACTACGCTGCGCGAACGATGTCCTGCACCGCCGCGGCCATCGCTTCGCGCAGGATTCCGGCGTCGCCGACATGGTTGGCCAGCAACAGGACGAGCTTCGCGTTCACGAGCGCGCTCTGTTCGTCGCTGAGCCCACGATGCAGCTCGATCAGCGCCTCGTAGAAGTCGTCGGGCGCCTCGATGTTGGGCTTCGTATCAAGGCTCAATGGACTACCTCCGCGCTCCGCGCTGCGGCGTTCACGACTGCGTCGACGGCGCCGCTCGCGCGGGCAATGGCCGCGCGCACGCGCGCCAGGTCGAACGCGCGCCACCGTGCGCAGACGTGCTGATCGGGCCGCAGCAGGTAGCAGGTGCCCGGCCGTGCGTCATAGCGCCGGGCCACCAATCCGTCCTTGTCTTCGATATGGCAGACCCCGCGCGTGTGCTCGCCCCCCACCTGGACCACGGCGCAGGCGATTCCATCGCCGGCGAGCGTCGCCAGCGCGGCTGGCGGCACCGCCGTAGCGAAGATCAGAAGACTGAATCCGTCCTCCAGATGCGCGAGCAGCCAGTCACCCCGCGGACCTGTCACCGGTGCGTCGGCGGCGCACGCGCCCGGGACCATCGCGCCGATAAACGAGTCTCCCGGCAACTCAGCCGTATTGAGCGGCGACTGCGCGAGCACGGCGGGCACCGACAGCCGCCCGCTGTTGATGAGCTGGCGCGCGAAGGGATGATATTTGGCGAGCGCGAGCACGGCATTGCGGAAGGTCAGGCTGGCGCCGCCCTTGGGCGTGATGAAGTCCGTGCTGCGCGATGTCGCCTTGATGTTTTCGTCGGCAGCGAAGGTGCGCTCGACATCGTAACTGTCGAGCAGGGACTGCGGAGCGAGGTCCTCGAGCACCAGTTCGAGCTTCCACACCAGGTTGTCGACGTCCTGCACGCCGCTGTTTGCGCCGCGCGCACCAAATGGCGAGACCAGGTGCGCCGCGTCGCCGACAAACAGCGTGCGAGCGCTTCGGAAGCTGCGCATGCGCCGGCACTGAAATGTGTACACGCTCGCCCATTCGATCTCGAATTGCGCACTCTCACCCAGCATCGTCCGCAGCCGCGGCAGTATGTTTTCCGGTTTCTTCTCTTGCTCCGGATCCGCGTCCCAGCCGAGCTGGAAATCGATCCGCCAGACGTTGTCGGCCTGGCGATGCAGCAGCGCGGACTGATTGCGGTGGAACGGCGGATCGAACCAGA
This sequence comes from uncultured beta proteobacterium, assembly GCA_963726915.1. Classification (GTDB taxonomy): domain Bacteria; phylum Pseudomonadota; class Gammaproteobacteria; order Burkholderiales; family Casimicrobiaceae; genus PALSA-1003. The sequence continues at coordinate 360,208 of CAVSEA010000009.1, read as the reverse complement.
ACCAGCGCTCGGATGGAAAATCCGAGGTCATGTGGATGTCCGCGATCAGAAAGCGATCGCGAAAGACCTGGCCTTCGCTGTCCAATCCCAGCATGCCGCGTATCGGGCTGCGCGCACCGTCGGCGACGATCAACCAGTCGGCGTGCACCCGGTATTCGCCATCGGGCGTCTCGACGCGCACGGATACGCGGTCCGGCTGCTGTTCGACGCCGACCACCTTGTTCTGCCAGCGCAACTCGGCCTGCGGCAATTCCGCGAGGCGTTCGACCAGGAATTGTTCGACCCAGTACTGCTGCAGATTGATGAATGCCGGGCGGCGATGTCCCGACTCGGGAAGCAGGTCGAACTCGTACAGCTGCTCGTCGCGGAAGAATACGCGCCCGACGCTCCAGCGCACGCCCTTCTGCACCAGCTTTTCGACGCAGCCGAGACGATCCAGGATTTCCAGCGTGCGCTTGGACCAGCAGATCGCGCGCGACCCGACGCTGACGGTGTTGTCCTCGTCGAGCAGCAGCACGTCAATGCCGCGCTGCGCGAGATCGATCGCGGCGGCGAGTCCGACCGGCCCGGCGCCGGCGACGATCACCGGCCAGTGGCGGGTCGTGCCGTCGAGATCGGCGGGCTTGGCGTAGGGTACGTCGGATTCTGGTGCTAGGTCATGAAAGAGTGAAAGCGTGAAGGCGTAAGCGACCGTGGAGGCACTTTCACGTATTCACTCTTTCACTTCTTCACTGTTTTCTTTCACTTCTTCACGGTCTTTCTCACTCCTTCACCCTTCCAACGCCTCCCACATCTCCTTGTCGCGCTGCGCCGTCCAGATCCGCGGATCGCGGTACTTGGTCGCTTCGTCGTAGGCGCGCGTCACGTCGAAGGGCAGGCAATGGTCGAAGATCACCCAGGCGCCAAATTTCGGCTTGAGCGCAGCGTAGGTGTCCTTGTAGACCGTGCGCAGGTCCTTGCCCGCCGCGGCGCCGCGCTTCACCGCACCGAACATCTCGGTGATGAACGCGCGCGTGCCGTCGAGGCCCGCCTTGACGTCCGTCGGCGTCATCAACGACGCGCCGCGGCCCGGCACCAGCTTCTCGGGCTTGAGCGCGGCGACGGCGTCCAGCGTTGCCGGCCAGTCGGACAGATACGCATCGCCGGTATAGGGCGTCGCTCCGTATTCGACCAGATCGCCCGAAAACAGGATCTTCTCCTGCGGCAGCCACACCACCGTATCGCCCTTGGTATGCCCACGGCCGAGTTGCATGATCTCGACCTGCAATTTGCCAAGCCACAGCGTCAGGTGCTTCTCGAACACGATCGTCGGCCAGGTCAGTCCTGGCACCGATTCGACGGCGCGAAACAGCCGCGGGAAACGCTCGATCTCGCTTTTCATGTCCGCTTCGCCGCGCTCGACGATCAGGTCGAAGGTGTCGCGGCTGGCGATGATGTGCTCGGGCTTGTACCCCGAAGCGCCAAGCACGCGCACCGCGTGATAGTGCGACAGCACGACATACCTGATCGGCTTGTCCGTGACTTCCCGGATGCGGCGAATCACGTCTTGCGCCATGACCGGGGTCGCCTGCGTATCGATGACCATCACCGCGTCGTCGCCGATGACGATGCCTGTGTTCGGATCGCCTTCGGCCGTGTAGGCATAGGCCCGCTCCGACAACCGGTCGAAGCTGATCTTCTTCTCTTCGACGTCGGCATGCGACGCAAATCGCTTTTCGCTCATGGATTGATCGCAGGAATGGGGAATTTACGGCCCGGGACCGAAATTCTACGCCCGCCACGCCTCAGGCGAAAGAAATGCCACCCGCAGCGCGCACCGCTTCGTCGCTGACCACACCGAATGGGGTGGTTTCATCCCGCGATTCTAGGCGTTCGTCGCATAGCCGTTGAGCTGCCGCGGGCAGCTGCCTAGAGTGTGAACCATTCGGACACCACACCGCACCCATCACCAAGCGCTCCCGAATCGGAGGCAGACAATGAAGACGTTCCAAACCAGCACCTGGAAGCAGAAGACCGTCGTGGCCATCGTTGCTATCCTGATTGGCGCTGCGGCCATCGAGATCGTCGCGGGCGCGATGGCATTCCCAGATGCCGGAACCATGGCGGTCCGCGCACAGTTCCTGGCCGCGGAGCAGGAGCGGGCGCGGGAACTGCGCACGATGCAGCAGGAGCGGCAGGTCGCGACGAATCCGCCCGCCAAGGGGATTTGACGCATCCGCGTGTCGGCACTCCCGCGCCAACCCGTCGCAACAGGATGCCGACACGCCGAATACGCGACGGCCGAATTACCCGCCGTTCTTCTTGATCAGCGCCTTTGCGTCATCGAGCAGCGTGGGCCCGTTCCCACCCTTCTCCGCGACGTCCTTGAACCAGTCCGTGCTGACACCATCGGTCGCTTTTTGCCAACGGTCGTATTCGGCTGGTGACAACGTGTCGAATACGCCACCCGCCGCGGCAGCCAGTTTCTTAGCTGGTTCCGAGGTGCTATCGAAGGTCTTGCCGATCTGCTTCGACCAATCGAGCCCGCTGTTGGCGTCGATCACCTTCTTGACGTCGGGTGGCAGGCTGTCGTACTTGGCCTGATTCATAGCGATCACGAAGATCGTGTTCGACATCCGCGGTTGTCCGGCCGCGGTGTCGGTATGGTACTTGGCAATCTCCTGCAGCTTGATGGGGGGGACTCCTTCCCATGGCACCATCGCGCCGTCGATCACACCCTTGGAGATCGATTCCGGAACCTGCGGCAGCGGCATCTGCACGGGCGTGGCACCCAGCGCTGTCAGAAACTTGGCGCCAATGCGCGTCGGTCCGCGCACCTTCTGACCCTTGAGTTCCTCGAGGTTGCGTACCTGCTTGTTCGAGAAGTGCAGCAGCGACCCATCGTGCAGATGCGCCGCGAGCAGCTTGGTCCCCTTGAACTCATCGAGCGAATTCTTCTGGATATACTCCCACAGCGCCGGGCTGCCCGCTTCGGAGTTTTTCGCCATGAAAGGCAACTCGAATACCTCCGATTTGATGAAGCGACCCGCCTGATACGTGGGCACGGTCCAGACGATGTCCACGACGCCATCCTTGGCCTGGTCGAACAGTTGCGGTGGCGTGCCGCCGAGCTGCATCGACGGGTAGATCTGGCATTTGATCTTGCCGCCAGATTCCTTGCCGACCTTTTCACACCACGGATTGAAAATCAGTGCCTGTACGGTTGCCTGCGGCGGCAGGAAATGATGGATCTTGAGCACGACGTCTTGCGCCTGTACTGCGCCGATGCCGGCCGCGAGCGCGAGCGCTGCGGTAAGTTGTGCGATACGTTTTGCTTTCATGCTTACTCCTCCTGTGGGACGTGGACCGCTAGCGGAAAGTGTGAACCAGGTAAAGCGAGATGATGGGAAAAAACAGCAACAGGGTAATGCGCAGGAAATCCGACACCAGGAAGGGAACGACACCCTTGAAGGTCTCGGTCAACGGGACGTCCTTTGCCAGGCGGTTGATGATGTAGACATTCATGCCTACCGGTGGATGGACGAGTCCGATCTCCACCACCATCAGCGCGAGGATACCGAACCAGATCGACTTGTCGGTCTGACTCATGCCCCAGAAGTCGAGACCCATGATCATGGGGTAGAAGATGGGGATCGTCAGCAGGATCATCGCCAGCGAATCCATCACGCAGCCCAGAAAAATGTAGATCAGCAAGACCATGACCATCACCAGCAGCGACGACAGGCCGCTGGCCTTGACCCAGTTTGCCAATTCGGCTGGCATCTGCGATAGCGCCAGCGTGCTGTTCATCATGTCGGCACCGAGCAGCACCAGAAAGATCATCGCCGTCGCCTGCGCGGTACCGAGCGCGCTGTCGACCAGACCCTTGGCGCGCATCCCGCCGGAGGCCACCGCGAGAATGCCGCATGCCGCCGCGCCGATGGCTGCCGCCTCGGTCGGATTGGCCCAGCCGCCATAGATGCCGACGGTGACGACCACGAACACCAACAGCACCGGTATCACCGTCAGCAAGCTGCGAAATTTCTCTCCCCACGGCACGAACGGACCGGCGGGCCCGGCTTTCGGATTGATGGTCACCACGATGCGCACCACGATCATGTAGCCGAGCATCGCGATGATCCCCGGCAGGATCGCTGCCATGAACAGCTTGCCGATCGACTCCTGCGTAAGGATGGCGTAGATGACCAGCGGAACCGACGGCGGGATCATGATGCCGAGCGTGCCGCCCGCGGCGAGCGCGCCGGTCGCGAGCGACCCCGAATATCCGAAGCGGCGCAACTCCGGCAGCGCGACCTGTCCCATGGTGGCGGCCGTCGCCAGCGAGCTGCCGCAGATCGCGCCAAAGCCCGCGCAGGCGCCGATGGCGGCGATCGCAACGCCGCCTTTGCGATGCCCCATGAACGAGCTGACGAAGCGGAACAGCGACTTGCTCAGCCCGCCGTGCGTCGCGAATTGACCCATCAGGAGAAACAATGGAATCACCACCAGGTCGTAGTTCGAGAGGCGGGCATAGGCGAGATTCTTGAGCGAGTTCAGGAGCGCGTTGAAGTTGCCGCCGGTCAGATATGCGTAGCCGAAGAAACCGACTGCGAACATGGCGACGCCAATCGGCACGCGGATGACCATCAGCGCCAGCATCACGCCGAACATGACGAAGCCGACTTCGATACCGCTCATCGCTCGCGCGCGAGCACGGCGGCCCGGACGTGGCGAAGACACAGATAGAACCCGGCGACCGCCAGTAGGACAAACCCCGGCACCATCAGTGCCTGAGCGATCCACACCGGAAAACCGATGATCGCCGAGGTCTCGCCGACTTCCTTGACCGCCAGCGCGCCGACCGAGGTGCGCCAGGCGATCAGCGCGCCGAATACGCCCACGAGAAACGAGCCGAAGGCGTCCATCGCCGCGACTTTCCACGGCGCAGCGTTACGTGTGAAGAAATCGACCTTGACGTCGCCATTGATCAGGTGGCAGTAGCCAAAGAACGCCGACGCTGCAAACGCCGCGCACATCTGCAGCAGCTCGACGTCCCCCGGCACGGTCCAGGAGAACAGCTTGCGCCCGGTGATCGACACCAGCGACATCGCGACCAGTCCCACGAACACGAGTCCACCGGCGATCGCCAGGTATTTGGCCACGGCGAGCAGCCATTGCCCGAACGGACCGAATGTTTGGCTCGCGGCGGCAGTAAGGTCAGGCTGCGGTTCCTGCAAGCGTTCCTCCCCGGTTCAATCGCGCCGTCCGCTGCGCCGTCCACTCCACCATCGGCGCGCGGCTCTGTCTGGGCATCAACCGCACAGCGTGCGAATGCTATCAGGCACCGTGACCGCCTGGATGCGCTTCGCATCCTCCGGGTGCCGGCGCGCGAAGATCCGCACTTCCTGCCCTTCCGCCAGAACTTCGTCGCCGCGGCGCAGCGTGTGCTTCATCACGAAGCTCTTGCCGCGCCATTCCGCGATGGTGGTCTCGACCTCGATCGCATCGCCGTAGGTCGCAGGACCCAGAAAGCGCGCACTGGCGTCGACCAGCGGCGTCCCGATGATGCCGGTCGTGCGCTCCAGCTCGCTCCAGAGCGGTACGCCGGCGGCGATGAAGTAGTGCCTGGACGCGGCGTCGAACCAACGAAAGAAGTTGGGGTAGAACACGATCTGCGCCGGATCGCAATCGCCGAACTCGACGGTGAAATGCGTGACGTGACGAAAGCTCATGACGCGCTCGATTCGAGGGCCGCGAAATCCTGTTGAGCCATGCCCAGGCCACGCGCTGCCGCGACGAGCGCGTTGCAGGTACGCCTTGGCAGCGGGATGCCGCCTCGTTCGCGCTCACGCGCGGTGAGGCGTTCAGGCTCGCCCGGCAAGTGAATGCCGGTGGTGCCGGCGCGCGGCGGCGACGCCTTCAGCCACGCCGCGAGGGCATCGACCTGCCGCGCCAGATCGGCACGGCTGACCAGCTTGTCGGGTGCGAACACCAGCGACAGCATGTTGTTGATCATGGGGCTCACCTCCGGCCGCTCATGTTGCACGCTGCCGCCCGACAACGCGCCGCCAAGCACCTCGCACATGACGGCGAGCGCGAAACCCTTGTGCTCGCCGAATGGCAACAGCGCACCCGCCGGATCGGCGAACATCGTCGCCGGATCGTCGGTCGATCGGCCGGCCGCGTCGAGCAGTACGTCCGGCGCCATGCGCTTCCCCGCATCCTGCGCCACGCGCACCTTGCCCAGCGCCACCTTGCTCGTCGCATAGTCGAGGATCAAGGGTTCCGGCTCGCGCGGCACGCCGACGCAGAACGGATCGGTCGAGAGTCGCGCATCGCTGCCGCCCCACGGTGCCACCAGCGGCGTGGACAGCGCGTTGACGAAATGCACCGAGGCGAAACCTGCGTGGGCGCATTGCTCCGCCCACTGGCCGATGCGTCCCAGGTGATGCGTGTTGGACAGACCGAGTACGCAACAGCCCAACGCCGACGCGCGCTCGATCGCCATGCGCATGGCGTCCTCGCCGATCGCCTGGCCGAAGCCTTTCTGGCCGTCGAGCCCCAGGATCACGCCGTGATCGGCGACCACCCGTGGCGTTTGCCCGGCACGCACGAGGCCGCGTGCGAGATTGTCGACGTAGATCGGCGCCATCTGCACGCCGTGCGAATCGTGCCCGTAGAGGTTGGCCCGCACCAGGCAGTTCGCAATCTGCGTCGCTTCGCGCGCCGTGCAGCCCGCGGCGATGAACAGCCGCTCGATGAACCGGGCCAGCACCTCGGCACGCAGCGTCAGCGGCGGCGCGCTCGCCGCGGCCTTGACCTTGGGGGTCGCAGCCTTACGCGGCACGATGTTCACCGCGAGGTGCGGAGGCGGGCTTGCGCGTCCACCGAATCGGCTGCGCAACGACGGGTCGTGGCGGCGCGCCGTGATGAACCAGGGCCAGATCCAGTGCCTTGCCGCCCTCGTCGGCAAGTGCCGCTTCACGCGCCTGCGCGATCGCAACGGCGCGAACGGCCGTGGTCGTGAACGACCCGCCGCTCACCAGGTGATCGAGGATGTGCTGCAGATTGGCCTTGCCGCGCTCGTTGGTCGCACCGTAGCCTTTGATCAGGCGCCCGCATTGCGCGATTTCGTATGCCAGCGCCGCGTCGCCGCGCGCGGCATTCTCCACGGCGGCAAGCCAGCGTTCGATCAGCGCCTGTTCCTGGCCATAGCGTGCGCCAATCCGCCGCAGCCGTCGCAGGCTCGCCAGCAGGCGCAACACGCCGAAGCCCAGCATGCTGTCGGTGTGCAGATGCAAGGCCATGCCGAACGGTGCGCGGCCGCGCGCCTGCCGGTTGCGATCCCACGCCACCAGCCGCTGCGCCAGCGGCGCCGGCAGCATGCCGGCAAATTCGGCCATGCCCGGTTTGAAGTGATCGACGATGCGGACGATGTCGCCGTCGCGCGCGGCGACTTCGCGGCGCACGCGCGCAAAGCGACTCGCGCGGCACTTCAGCATAGCGACGCGCACGATATCGTCGAACGCCATCCACAGCGCAAGGAACCGCGCCGTCTCGCGGGTGACGGCGAAAACATGTTGCGGTCCCGTCGCGCCCGTCTGTTCGGCCGCGAGCACGCGGTGCAGTCGCGCCAGGTACAACTCAACATAGGCTTCATCCTGGTATTCGCGCAGGCGCGCGCAGCCGATGTCAATAATGTCGTGCACCGATGGTGGAAATGCCGCAACAGCAGCGTCGGTCACGAGCTTCCCGGGCGGCGGCGCCGCGGGCGATACTGCGGACGTAATTCCGGATGCAGCGATTGCTCCCCGGGTATTTGCAACGACGGCTTCCCACGCGAGGGCAAAGCCGCGCAAGCTCGCCTCTACGCCCACGCCGGCACTCCTGATCACCGCTTCGCACGCCTCGCGCCGGAACGGCACGACGCCGGTCGCGGCGATCGCGCCGAACATCACCGCGCTGACCACGGACGCGGCGGCACGCGCCAGCGCGTCCATGTCGAGCGCGACCATCGTCCGGCTGTTGGCGCGCGCCACGTCGAGCAAGCGCTGCGAATCGAAGCGCCCGTCGCCCGGCGCCATCTTCTCGGCCGTCGTCAGCGTGCGACCGATCGAGGTCACCAGTACCGTACGCTCCGCGCTGACCATGCCGGACTGCAGCGTGCGCACCGCCTCGAGCAATTCCGATGCGACGACCAGATCGACGCAGCCCGGGACCGGCAGCAGGCTCAACACCGGGCGCCGGCCGCCGAGCGCAGCGACCGGTTCCGGATAGATCTCGACGTAGTAGGTCGTGGCGCCAGTGCGTTGTGCGACGCCGGGGATCGACGTGCTCTGCGCGGGATAGCCCGCCTGCAAGGCCGTCTCGACCAGCCATTCGGCGAGCACGCCGCCGCCTTCGCCACCCAGGGCAGCAATCAGGATGGTGATGGGTTGCTTGGTTGTCATCGGGTTGCCTTCATGCTTCGCGCTCGGTATTCGCGTTCGGGCCGCCCGTCGCGCTCGGGGTGATGCACTCGCGCTCCAAGCGGCCCTTCGCGCTCATGCCGGCTGCATCATACGGATCAGCGCGTGGCGCAGCGCGGCGCCGACGCGATCCCACAGGTGCGGGTTCTGGATCACCTCGCCGCGGTAGAACGAGGGACACAACGTCGCCGCGTGCGCATTCTCGCCGCACAGGCCGCAACCGACGCAGCCTTCGGTGACCGTCGCCACCGGGTCGACCTTGAGCGGGTCGCTGCTCTGCTTCAAGGTCAGCGTCGGGCAACCTGAAAGGCGGATGCACGAATGGTCGCCGGAGCACGTATCCTCGTCGACGCCGTACTTGACGCGCACCAGGCGCTTGCCCTTTGCCAGCAGGTTCGCGCGCCAGGGTCTGACCCGGCGTTGCCGCTCGAGCTGGCATTCGCCCTCGGCGATGATGACCTTCAGTCCGGCGAAGTCGGTCGTGAACGCTTCGTCGAAGGTGCGGCGCAACTCTGCCACGCGATAACTGTTCACCGTGCGCAGCCACCGCACGCCGATGCCTTTGAGCGTGCGCTCGATGGTTTGATTCTGGTCGACGACGCTCTCCCGCTTGTCCACTACCCTGTCTTTCAGCTCGTCCGTGGGTGACGATATGATGTCCTGCGTTCCGGTCGCCGACGTATAGCCGTTCTTGAGGATCACCAGCACAGAGTCGCCACCGTTGAACAGCGCCGACTGCACCCCGGTCAGCAAGCCGTTGTGCCAGAAGCCCCCATCTCCCATCACCGCGAGTGTCCGCCGCTGCATCATCGGGGACACCCCGGCTCGACTGGCGAGGCTCATGCCGTAGCCGAGGATCGAGTGGCCCATGGAAAATGGCTCGAAGGTCGCGAACGCGTGACAGCCGATGTCGCCGGCGACGTGCACCGGCCCGATGTCCTGCTGTGCCAGCTTGAGCGCCGAAAACACCGGCCGCTCGGGACAGCCGATGCAGAATTGCGGCGGCCGCGCCGGCAACGGTTGCGCCAGCGTAGCGGCAATCGCGGCCCGGCGCGCCGCGTTTTGCGCCAGCCAGGCGCACCCTTCGGCCAGTGAACGTTCCGGCTCGCGCTGCGCGACGAACGCGGCCACGCCCTCGGCGATGACTTCGACCGTGTATTCGCCCGCCATCGGCAGCACATCCTTGCCGTGAATCGCCGTGTTGACGTCCTGCCGGCGCAGCGTGGCGAGAATGTGCTGTTCGATGAACTCGGGCTGTCCCTCCTCGACCACGAGCACCGCACGCTTGCCGAGGCAGAAGTCGCGCAGCTGCTCGGGTACCAGCGGGCAGGTGACGTTGAGCACCAGCACCGACAGATCGCTCTCGCCGAAGCCGTCGGCCAGACCGAGCTGCTGCAGCGCGCGAATCAGCGAATTATGGAGCCCGCCTTGCACGATCACGCCCAGGTCGTCGCGCCGGCCCGGGATCAGCTCGTTGAGCCCACGCTCGACGATGAAGCGGCGAGCCGCCGGCATGCGCTCCTCACCTTTGAGCTTCTCCTGCCGAAAGGTGACGGGTGGATGCGAGAGCTTGGCGTAGTCGAACGCGGCGGGACCATCCATGAGGTGATTTGCGGAGACCCTTGGTGCGACGTTGTCGCTGCAGTCGAAACTGCCGCGCACGTGGCAGGCACGGATGCGCAGCTGCACCATGACCGGCGTATTCGCGGCTTCCGACAGCGCGAAACCCTGCTCGACCAGACGCACCATGTGCCCGAGTTCAGGGCGTGGGTCGAGCATGATCAAGGACGACTTCAGCGCGTAGGCGTAGGTCCGTTCCTGGATCACGCTGGCGCCTTCGCCGTAGTCCTCGCCGATGATGATCAGCGCGCCGCCGACCACGCCCGGCGAGGCCAGGTTGGACAGCGCATCGGCGGCGACGTTGGTGCCGACGATCGACTTCCAGGTCACCGCGCCGCGCAGCGGGTAGTGGATCGACGCGCCGAGCATCGCCGCCGCGGAAGCCTCATTAGCGCACGCTTCCACGTGCACCCCGAGTTCTGCCAGGTAGTCCTTCGACTGCACCAGCACATCGAGCAGGTGCGACACCGGCGCGCCCTGGTAGCCGCCGACATAGGCCACACCCGATTGCAGCAGCGCCTTGGTGATCGCGAGAATGCCTTCGCCGTGAAAGACCTCGCCCTGCCCGCGGCGCAGCATACGCGCTTCCTTGCTGAACGAGACTTCCACTTGCTCCTCCGGATTGCTTCTTATGGCGCGAATCTAGCGGTTGGCCTACTATCTGTCCATGTCATAAAGTGCATATCATTTATTCATATGAAGAATATAGAGCGCACCGACTTGAACCTGCTGCAGACCTTCCACGCCGTGCACGGCGCACGCAACGTGAGTCGGGCCGCCGAGCGCCTCGGGGTGTCGCAGCCGACGGTCAGCCACGGCTTGCGGCGGCTGCGCCTGCTGTACGACGATCCGCTGTTCGTGCGCACCCAGGCAGGCATGATTCCCACCGCCAAGGCCGACCGGCTGGCCAAGGCGGTGGAGCACGCGCTGCACATCCTCGACGTCGCCAACGACGAGGCCGGGCATTTCGATCCTGCGAAATCGGGGCGCAGCTTTCGCCTGCACATGAGCGACATCGGCGAGACGGTATTCCTGCCGCCGCTGATGGACGCGCTCGCGCGCCGCGCGCCCGGCGTGCGCCTCGACGTGTTCCAGCTCGACGACAAGGACATCCAGCCCGCGCTGGAAACCGGGCGCATCGATCTCGCGCTGGGCTATCTGCCGGTGCTCGGCAACGCCGTGCAGCGGCAGTTCCTGCTGCACGAAAAGTACGTCGTGGTCACGCGCGCCGGCCACCCGCTTGCCCGCGGCAGGCCGACTGCGGCAACCCTGAAGCGACTCGGCTACGTGCTGGTGCGCTCCCACTCCGCAACGACGCGCGCGCTGCAGGACCTGGGCCTCGAGGGCAACATCCGGCTGGCGATCCCCCACTTCATGGTGCTGCCGCGCATCCTGGCCGAGACCGACCTCGCGGTGATCATGCCGGCGCGCCTGTCGGACGCCTTCGCGCAGATGGGCAGGATCGTGGTGTGGCGTCCCAACGTGGGACTCCCGGCATTCGACGTATCGGTGCACTGGGTCTGGCGCTTCGAAGGCGACCCGGCGAACCGCTGGCTGCGCGAGCTGATCGCGTCGCTGTTCGGCGAAAGCTGACCGCCAGTCAGGCCTTTCGCGCATCGACGCGGACGCGCTTGCCTGTCGCGGTCGCGAGCGGAACCTGCGCGCCGCGGCGCGCCTTCGGTCATCACCGAGACGATCTCCCGATTCAGCAGCGCGAGCGCGACGTCCAGCGAGCGGTAGATCGCGTTCAACGCATCGCTGCCGACGCCGTCCTCGATCAGTCGATACTGACGATCGACGAACGGCGCCATGCGGTCGACCAGCGCCCTTCCCTTGCCCGTGAGCGAGATCAGCTGCCGCCGCTGATCGAGGGTCGAGACGTGGCGATCGATCCATTTCAGGTCGACCATGCGGGAGAGGATGCCGGTGAGGCTCGGCTTCTGGATCTTGCATTCCTCGGCGAGCTGCCCCGGTTCCAGTTCGTCTTCGGATTCGCTGAGCGCACGGAGGATGCGCCACTGCTGGTCGGTCAACCCGAAGTGCTTGAGTATCGGTCGGAAGTGACTCATCGCCGCTTCGCGCGTGTGCAACAGCAGCAACGGCAGGTTGCGATGCGATGGATTCACGTTGGTCCGGGCTCGCTCAACGCGGGTACAGGCCACGCATTTGCGCCTGCAATCGGGCGAGCCCGAGCAAGGCGTCCATGTAAGGCGTCGGGAACGCCGAGCGCGGCGCCGATCTCGCGGGGTGCGGCGAGCAGCACGTCGATTTCCACCGGCCTGCCCGCCTCGACATCCTGCAGCATCGAGGTCTTGAACGCACCGAGCTTGCGCGTCACGAGGTGGCGCTGCTCCGGGGTCTCGGCGATCGTGCAGCCGATGCGCGCGCCGATCGACTGAGCCTCGCCCATCACCGTCAGGCAGAAGCGGTCCACCAACACGTCGTCGAGCACGCGGTCCGCGGTGGCGCCGGTCAGCGCCGTGACCGGGTTCATGGTCATGTTGCCCCACAACTTGTACCAGATGTCGCGCTGGATGCAGTCCGAGAGTTCGACGTCGAAGCCGGCGTGCTCGAAGAGATGGCCCAGTTCGTTCAATCGCTGCGAAGGACCGCCACGCGGTTCGCCGAAGATAAGTCGCTTGCCGGCGGCGTTGCGCGTAAAGCCTGGCTCAGGCGTCGTGCAACTGGCATGGACGACGCAGCCGATGACTTGCCCCGCAGGAATCGCCTTCGCGATCCGTCCTTCCGGATCGATGGACTTGAGCTGCATGCCCGCGCAGCCGCCGCCGAAGCCTTGGAAGAACCACCAGGGCACGCCGTTCATCGCAGTCAGGACGGTGGTCGCAGGCCCCAGCAACGGCGCGATCGACGCCGCGACGCTGGCCAGCGCGGGTCCCTTGACCGCGATCACGACCAGGTCCTGCACGCCCAGTTCGGACGGGGCCTCGGCGACCCGTGCCGGTGCGCTTACCAATGCATCGCCCGCCTGCAGGCGCCAGCCATGCGTGCGCAGCGCCTCTCCCGTCGCCCCGCGCGCGATCGCCACGACCTCGCCGCCGGCCGCGGCAAGCCGCGTGCCGAGAAAGCCACCGATCGCGCCCGCGCCGTAGATGCAGATCTTCACCCCTTCACCCCTTCACCTCTTCACCTCTTCACTTCTTCACCTGGAGGTCTCAAGTTTTATACGAAGGGTCGACACGGTCGACGATCCGCGTGAGCGCATCGAACACGTCCTGGCCCGCGCCGAAGCGCGCGCTGAACTGCAACGAGTCGCGCGTGCACTTGCGCTGGATGTCCTCGGACAGCTCGATCACCGGCCCCATCGCCGTCGACGCAAGCTGGATTTCGCAGGCTCGATTCAACAACCAGAGGATGGCGAAGGTACGCGCGATCGTGTCGCCCCAGGCCAGCAGGCCATGATTGCGCAGGATGACGGCCGGCCGATCGCCGATTGCGCGTACCAGCCGCGGCCCTTCGCCGGCGTGCACGGTTATGCCCTCGAAGTCGTGATACGCGAGCTTGCCGTGCAACTGCGCCGAGTAGAAATTGCTCATCGACAGGCCGTCGCGGGCGCAGGCCACCGCCATGCCCGCGGTGGTATGCGTGTGCATCACGCAATGCGCATCCGGGATCCCGTCGTGGATCGCGGCATGAATGGTGAATCCGGCGGGATTCACGGGCCACGCCGATTCGCCGATGATGTTGCCGTCGAGGTCGATCTTGACCAGGTTCGATGCGCGCACCTCCGAATACAGCAGCCCGAAGGGATTGATCAGGAAGTGCCGGTCGGGACCGGGCAGGCGCAATGTGATGTGGTTGTAGATCAGCTCGGTCCAGCCAAGCTGCGCGAAAATACGATAGCTGGCGGCGAGTTGCACGCGCGCACGCCATTCCTCGGCGCCGATTTTCTGCGGGCGCGCGCGGCGCCGGACAGGTGTCCGCTTGGCCTTTGCGGCGGGTTTCGTATTTCTGCTCAATGCGACCATGTGGCTCCGGTCAGGCGGCGCGTGCCGGGAGCGGGAAGACGGCGTTGATCTGCCCGGTGCCGGAACTCGCGAAATAGTCGGTGATGATCTCGACCGGCTGGTCGTAGCAGTCCCAACCGAGCATGCCCAGCAGCATCGCGGTGTCGTGCATATGGCCTTCGCCCTGGCACAGCTGCGCGTAGTCGGGCAGCATGGCGATGAAGGTCTTCCAGTCGCCCTGCCGCCACAGCTCGACCACCCGCAGATCGACCTGCCGGAAGAATTCACGGCTGATGTCGTGCATCGATTCCTCCGGGCTGCCGTTGTCGTTGAAGCGATGCGACAGCGAGCCGCTCGCGAGTACCGCGACGGTGACAGTCGCTCGCGTCGATCGCCAGCTTCAACGCTTCGCCGAAACGCCGGCTGTCGTCGAGCTTGTGCCAGTTGCACCACGCGGCGACCGAGACGACCTTGAAATGCTGGTCGGCGTTCATGTAGCGCATCGGCACCAGCGTGCCGTATTCGAGCTCGAGCGACGTCGCGTCGTGCGCACGCGTGAAGACGCCATGCGCGGTCGCGGTGTCGGCGATGAGGTGGCCGAGCGCAGGATTGCCGGGATACTCGTAGTCGAGGTTCTTGATGAAATGCGGCAACTCGTTGCTGGTGTACATGCCCTTGAACCGCGGATTGCACATGACGTGGTAGCCCGCGTTGACCAGCCAGTGCACGTCGAGCACGACGATCGTGTCCACACCCAGTTCGCGGCAGCGACGGCCGATGACGCGGTGGCCCTCGATTGCGGCGTCGCGGCAGCCGTGATGCTTGCCGGGCAGCTCCGACAGGTACATCGACGGCACGTGCGTGATCTTGGCCGCGAGCGCAAGCTGTGCCCATGATGCCTCTCACACGCCCCAGCGCGGGATCGGATGCGATCCGAGCGACACGCAGACGTTCTTGATCTCGCAGAAGGTCTCGAAGCTCGCCTCGCCGCCCTCGCGGCCGATGCCCGATTCCTTGACGCCGCCGAACGGCTGGCGCAGGTCGCGCACGTTCTGGCTGTTGACGAACACCATGCCGGCCTCGATCCCGGCCGCCAGGCGGTGCGCCTTGCCGATGTCCTGCGTCCAGACGTAGGACGACAGCCCGTACTTCACGTCGTTGGCCAGGCGCAGGCCCTCGTCCTCGTCGGCGAAGGGGATGAGGCACGCGACGGGCCCGAAGATCTCCTCCTGCGCGACGCGCATCCGGTTGTCGACGTTGGTCAGCACCGTCGGGCGCACGAAGTTGCCGCCCTTGACGCGCGGCGGCAGCGCGGCGGGCGTTCCGCCGCCTGCGGCGACCGTCGCGCCTTCCTTGCGACCGATGTCGATGTAACCGGTAACCTTTTCCCAGTGCGCGCGCGTGATCATCGAACCGACCTTGGTATCGTCGTCGCGCGGATCGCCGACCTTCAGCCGATCGGCGCGCTCGGCGAACTTGCGCGAGAAATCGTCGTAGACGGTACGTTGCACGAAGATGCGTGAACCCGCGGTGCAGCGCTCGCCATTGAGCGAAAAGATCGTGAACAGCGCCGCGTCGAGCGCGCGGTCGAGGTCGGCGTCGTCGAAGATCAGCACCGGCGACTTGCCGCCGAGCTCCATCGACAGCTTCTTGAGCCCCGCCATGGCCATGATCCGCTTGCCGGTCACCGTGCCGCCAGTGAAGGAAATCGTGCGGACGTCGGGATGCCGGACCAGCGCCTCGCCGGCGTCGCGGCCGTAGCCGTGCACGACGTTGAGCACGCCCGGCGGCACGCCGGCGTCGAGCGCCAGCGCGCCCAGCCGGTCCGCGCTCAACGGCGAGAGCTCGGACATCTTCAGCACCGCGGTGTTGCCCAGCGCGAGACACGGCGCGACTTTCCACGTCGCGGTCATGAACGGCACGTTCCACGGCGAAATCAGCGCGCACACGCCGACCGGCTGCACCAGCGTGTAGTTGAGCATGGTGCGATCGACCGGATAGCAACGTCCGTCCATGCGCGTCGCCACCTCCGAAAAGTAATAGAAATTCTCGGCGGCGCGCGGAATCAGCTGCTGCGAGGTCTGGTGGATCGGCAGCCCGGTGTCGTCGGTCTCGAGCGATGCGAGCGCGGGCACGTCGCGCTCGATCAACTCGCCGAGGCGCCGCATGATGGCCGCGCGCTCCCGCGCCGGCCGCGCGGCCCACTTCGGAAACGCCGCCTTCGCCGCCTGTACCGCCGCGTCGATTTCTCGTTCGCCCCCCGCCGCGACTTCGGCCAGGACCTCGCCGGTGGCCGGATTGAGATCCTCGAACACCGACTTGCTCGCGACGGACTTGCCGTCGATCAGGTGCGTGATCATGGCGCTGTGCCTTGCGTCGTCCTCGACGACGTGTCGTCGCCGGCGATGGTGTTGACCAGGCGGCCGATGCCGCCGATCTCGGTGACGACTTCATCGCCTGGATGCACCCCGGTCAGGCCCTCGGGCGTGCCGGTGAGGATGACGTCGCCCGGCGCGCAGCGTCATGAAACTGGAAAGGTAGGCGATGAGGAAAGCGATGTCGAACACCATGTCGCCGGTGTTGCCTCGTTGCGTCACCGTTCCATTGACCGTCGTGGTCATGCGCAGGTTCATCGGATGCTTTACGTCGGCAGCGTCGACCAGCCAGGGTCCGATCGGCGTGCACGCGTCTCGGCTTTTCACGCGGAAATTCGGACGATAGTAGTTCTCGAGATAGTCGCGAATCGCGTAGTCGTTGGCGACCGTATACCCGCCGACGTAGTCGTAGGCATCGGCGCGGGTCACGCGGCGTGCGGTCCGGCCGATCACCACCGCGAGTTCGCATTCGTAGTGCATGTACGTCGCGTCCGACGGTCGTTGCGTCAGTCCACGGTGGCCGACCAGCGAGTTCGTACCCTTCAGGAAGATCAGCGGCTCGGCCGGCGCCTTGAAGGCGAGCTCCTTCGCGTGGTCCGCATAGTTGAGGCCGAGCGCGAAAATCGTTCGCGGACGCTCCGTCGGTTGCAGCGGCGGCAGCCAGACGACGTCCGTCTCGTCGACGATGCGTCCGTCGGCGAGCTGCACGCGCCCGTCCGCCTCGGTCGCGTCGTGCACCGCGCCCATGCACGCCACGCGGGCGCGCTTCACGACCGCTCCTCCGCGACGAACAGGTTCTCCAGCGCGCCGATACCGTCGATCTCGATGCGGACGCGATCGCCGGCCCCGGCCCGCGGCGCATTGCCGGCGACGCCGGTCAGCAGCACGTCGCCCGGGTTGAGCGTCATGAATGCGCTGACCTCGGCGATGAGCTTGCGCCACGGGACGCACGAGGTTGCGGGTCGATGGGTTCGCGCGCAGTTCGCCGTTGACGAAGACGCGCATGTCGAGCGCGTCGGGGTTGGCGATTTCCTGCCGCGAAATGACCCACGGTCCGATCGGACAGAAGCCGTCGCGACAACGCTGGCGGATCGCCGGCCGGTATACGTTTGCATGCGGCTCGCTGATGTCGTTGACGATGGTATAGCCCGCGACGACGTCGAGCGCTTGCGCTTCGTTCACCCGCGACGCGGTGGCGCCGATGACGATGCCCAGCGTCGCACCGATTTCGACTTCTTCGAGCGCGGCCGGCACCACGACATCGACGCCGCAAGCGGTCCAGGTATTGCAGGGTTTGATGTAGAGCACGACCGCATTAGGTGGCGCCGTATAAGGGGCAGCATGCATCGCCTCGCCGAGCGCGGCGAGCGCATCGCGATGGTTGAGCAGCACGCCGATTACCGTGCCGCAAGTGGGAACGCCCCACTCGACCGCGGCGATGCCGGACACCTTGCCGGGCAGGCGTATGGTCCCGGCCGCGGGGTCGACATCGACGCGATCGGATCGCGACGTGCCGCCCAATCTCGCCCACGCTACCGCCACGAAAGCTTCCCCTCTCGCTCCACCTTAGCCGCCACGAATAGTTTATATGTTAACTATAGTCATTCCGATACCTGCATGTCAAACCATGGCGCCCTCTGCGCGAGAAGGCGCTAAAAGTCCACCACGAACGGGGCAACCAGCAACGGCACCCCGATCATGGCCATCCACAGCAAGTCATCGACGAAGTATGGGTAGATGCACAGCACGACGCCCGCGACAATCGGGACCAATTTCGCCTGGCGCCGCCCGTACATCATGTACCCGACGCCGATCGTGCTCACGATCATGCCGATGAAAAGCAGGCTCACGCGGGAGACTGCAGCGCACCGATCGCAATCAGCGCCCGCCGGACTTCATCGACGCCCTCAGGCGAAAGCGGTGCCTGCGGCGGCAGCGGCGCGCCGACGGCGTAGCCCTGGAGCTCCAATCCGCCCTTGATGCATGCGGCGAGATTGTATTTGGCGAACGCCTGGTTCAGATCCCACAAGCTTCGCTGGGACGCCATGGCGCCCGACCAGTCGGCTCGGCGGCACAAGTCGTAGAGTTCGACGCTCTGCCGCGGTGCAACGCATGCCGGGCCCGCCATCCAACCGACGCCGCCGATCAGCATGACACAGGCGGGAATGTGCGCCGATGCCGCGAACACCTGCATGCGCCCTTCGACCCGGTTGATGATCGACAGCAGGCGGCCGGTGTTGTTCGACGCGTCCTTGATGTAGCGAATGTTGGGAATGCGGCTGAGCCGGTCGATGACCGGCAGGCTCAGATCCGAGCGCTGGAAGTTCGGATTGGTATAGAGCACGAGCGGCAGCGACACCGCTTCGGCGATGGCCTTGAAGTAGCCGTACACGCCCTCGTCGGTCACCGGAAAATAGGCTTCGAGAATGGCCAGGATGCCGTCGCAGCCCATGCGCTCGTATTCGCGCGCCTGCGTCACTGCGTCGGCGATCGTGGTCGATGCCACACCGGCAACGACCGGGACGCGACGATCTGGTCGCTGCGAGTACGACTTCGACGACGCGGTGTCTTTGTGGCCATGACAGGTACGCGAATTCTCCGGTCGAACCGAGCGGTGCCAGACCGTGCACGCCGGCGGCGATGAGGTCGTTGCACAATCGGGACAGGACCTCTGCCTTGACTTCACCCGTCTCATCGAGCGGGGAAACCAGGTACGGGAATACTCCGTGAAAATCCTCCGCGGCCATCATGACACCTACGTCTTCGGCCGCTTGTCGATGACGCGTTTGGCCTTGCCCAGCGAGCGTTCGATTCCGCCGACCTGGACGACGCGTACGAGCGCGCTCACCCCGATCAAACTCTTGATCTGGTGCGCAAGCTTTTCACCCGCCGTCTCGCCATCCTGCCCGCCCGCACTGGGTGCGCGCTCCACAACTACCGTCAATTCATCGAGGATCCTGGGCCGCGTGACCTCCAGCTGATAGTGCGGCGCCAGCGCCGGCTGCTTGAGGATCAATTCCTCCACCTGCGTCGGGAATACGTTCACGCCGCGAATGATCAGCATGTCGTCGGAACGGCCGGTGATCTTTTCCATCCTGCGCATGGTGCGTGCGGTGGGCGGCAACAATCGGGTGAGATCGCGCGTGCGATAGCGGATGATCGGCAGCGCTTCCTTGGTCAGCGAGGTGAACACCAGCTCGCCCTTCTCGCCTTCCGGCAGCACCTTGCCCGATTCCGGATCGATGATCTCGGGATAGAAATGGTCCTCCCAGATCGTCAGCCCGTCCTTGGTCTCGATGCATTCCTGCGCCACACCCGGTCCCATGACCTCGGACAAGCCGAAGATGTCGATGGCGTCGATGTCGAGGCGCGCCTCGATCGCCATGCGCATCGTCGGCGTCCACGGCTCGGCGCCGAAG
This sequence comes from uncultured beta proteobacterium, assembly GCA_963726915.1. Classification (GTDB taxonomy): domain Bacteria; phylum Pseudomonadota; class Gammaproteobacteria; order Burkholderiales; family Casimicrobiaceae; genus PALSA-1003. Next base: position 340,382 of record CAVSEA010000009.1, on the reverse strand, counting down.
ATGCCGATCTCCAGCGATGTTTCGCGCGGGTCGATGCCCTGCTTTTCCATCTCTTCGGCGATCGCCAGCATGTACGACGGCGTCACCATGATCACGCGCGGCTTGAAGTCCTGGATCAGTTGTACCTGCTTCTCGGTCTGCCCGCCGGACATCGGGATCACGGTGCAGCCGAGCTTCTCCGCGCCGTAGTGCGCGCCGAGGCCTCCCGTGAACAGCCCGTAGCCGTAGGCGACGTGGACGAGGTCGCCCGGGCGACCGCCCGCCGCGCGGATCGAACGCGCCATCACCGTGGCCCACGTCTCGATGTCGTTCTTCGTGTAACCGACCACGGTCGGCTTGCCGGTGGTGCCGGAGGACGCATGAATGCGAACGACCTGCTCGCGTGGCACGGCGAACATGCCGAAGGGATAGTTGTCGCGCAGGTCGGACTTGACGGTGAAGGGAAATTTCGCGAGATCGTCGAGTGCTTTGCAATCCGAAGGGGCGACGCCCGCACGGTCGAAGGCCTGGCGATAGTGCGCGACATTGTCGTACGCGTGCTGCAGCGTCCATTGCAGCCGCTCCAGCTGCAACGCGGCGAGCGTTGCGCGGCTGGCGGTCTCGATGGTCTCCAGCCCTTCCGGCGCAGCCTTCCTTGGAGCCATCGTCATTCCTCCTGCGACTTCGGTTCGACGATCACGTGACCTTTGATGCGGTACGATTTGCCGCGAAAGAACGCGATGTCATCGCCACGCTGATTGCGGACGTCGATATCGTAGACTCCGGTTCGCCCGCTGGCGCTGCGCTCCCGCGCTTCGGCGGTGAGTACGTCACCTTCACGCGCCGGCGCGATGAAATCGATGGTGCAGCCGGAGGCGACCGTCGTCTGATTGTTGCTGTTGCAGGCGAACGCGAACGCGCTGTCGGCCAGCGTGAAGATAAAACCGCCGTGGCAGGTGGCATGGCCATTGAGCATGTCCGCGCGCACCGTCATGACCAGCCTGGCGTGTCCTGGCCCGACAGTCGCCACTTGCATGCCCATCATCTGCGACGCGCGGTCGCGGGCGTACATCTGCTTGGCGACGCGCTCGGCGAGGTCTTGCGCATCAGCCGGGGACAATGCCGGCAAGTCATGAGACATACGCCTACTTGCCCGTGAATTTCGGCGCGCGCTTGGCGGCGAACGCACTCACGCCTTCACGATAGTCGTCACTACGCCCGAGTTCGCGTTGAGCGTCGCGTTCGACGTCGAGTTGCGCTTCGAGCGGATTGCCGGCGGCGACCTGCAAGGCGCGCTTGGTCGCCGCGAGGCCGCGGGTCGGCGCAGTTGCCAGATGTTGCAGCAACGCGTCCACGGTAGCTGAAAATTCAGCGTCGCCGACGCATCGCCAGATGAGCCCCCATTCGGCGGCCTGCTCCGCGGAAAGCTTGTCGCCGAGCATAGCCAGCCCCATCGCGCGCGCGCTGCCGACCAGTCGTGGCAGGAAGAACGTGCCTCCTGCATCGGGAAGCAGACCGATTTTCGCAAATGCCTGAATAAAGCTCGCCGACTTGGCGGCGATGACGATGTCGCAGGCAAGGGCGATATTGGCGCCCGCACCTGCCGCAACACCGTTGACCGCGCACACCACCGGCAGCGGCAGCGAACGCAGCGAAAGGACCAAGGGCTTGTAGTTGCGTTCGATCGATGCGCCGATATCGACCGGCTCAGCGCCTGGTGCGACAGCGCGATCCGCGAGATCTTGTCCGGCGCAGAAGCCGCGGCCCGCCCCGGTGAGCAGCAGCACGCGCACCGTGGCGTCCGCCCTCACCTTGGCCAGTGCATCGCGCACCTCCGCGTGCATCGCATCGTTGAAGCTGTTGAGCCGATCGGGACGGTTGAGCGTCAGGCGCGCGATGCCTCCTGCGCTGCTGAATAGAATGCTTTGGTAAGTCATTGTCGGATCGTCCGGAATCCGTCATTCCCGCGAAAGCGGGAATCCATCTTTCGTGGACACTTTCACTTAGATCCCCGCTTTCGCGGGGATGACAACCAGGATGACTATCATACGTGCATCCGGTGTTGCACTACGCGGAAACGGCTGGCGACGAACGCGGAGTCGGTCAGCGCAGAATTGGCCGCAGGGTTGGCCCCCGTGCCGTGATAGTCCGAAAACGCCGCCGACTGGTTCACGAACACGCCACCGTTCAGATTGATCGACAGCGCGACGCCGGCGTCCACCGCCACGGCGATGCCCGCGTCGATCACCTGCGCGTTCTTCGAGTACAGCGATAGCGTCAGCGCGCCGTGCTGTTTGACCGCACGCCGCGCGATGTCGAGGCTTTGCGCGGTGCTGTCGGTAGCGATGACGAACGCGATCGGACCGAACCACTCCTTGAGGTACTTGGCTTCATCGCGCGCGTCCAATTTGACGATGAGCGGCGTACGGATGCGCGCAGCGGGAAACTGCGGGTGCGTGATCGCCTGGCTGTCGACTACGATCGGCCCCAGCGCGCGGGCGGCCTCGATGCGCGCGGCCACACCATCGTTGACGACCGCGCCGAGGATCTCCACCGCACGGGCAGGGTCGCCGACGAGTTTCTGCACCGCCTCGCCCAGACCCTGCGCGACCTGGTCGAAGCTCAGATGCCCGTCCGCAGTGTCGATGCCGTCTTTCGGGATGTACACGTTCTGCGGCGCGGTACACATCTGACCGGTGTACAGCGCCAGCGAGAACGCGACATTGCGTGCCACGGCCTTGAAGTCGTCGGTCGAATCGAGCACGATCTGATTGACGCCCGCCTTCTCGGTGTAGACCTGCGCCTGCCGCGCGTGCTGTTCCAGCCAGTCGCCGTTGGCCGTGCTGCCGGTGAAATCGATGAGTTTCACCTCGGGCCGCAGCGCGAGCTTCTGCGCCGTCTCGTCGCCCGCCGCGTGCGCGACCATGGTCACCACGTTCGGATCGAAACCCGCCTCAGCCAGGACTTCGCGCGCGATCTGCACGGTGATCGCCAGCGGCAGGATTGCATTGGGGTGCGGCTTGACCACGACCGCGTTGCCCGTCGCCAGGCTCGCGAACAGCCCGGGGTATCCATTCCACGTCGGAAATGTATTGCAGCCGATCACCAGTCCGATGCCGCGCGGCACGATGCGGAAATGCTTCTCCATCTTGATCGGCTCGTTCTTGCCCTGCGGCTTTTCCCAGTAGGCCTTGGCCGGAATGCGGCGCATCTCGTCCCACGCATACGCGATCGCTTCGAGCGCGCGGTCCTGCGCGTGCGGACAACCCGCCTGGAAGGACATGACGAACGCCTGGCCGGTGGTGTGCATCACGGCATGCGCGATCTCGAAGCTGCGCTTGTTGATGCGACTCAGAATTTCGAGGCAGACACCGACCCAAACCTCGGGCCCGCCCTTGCGCCACGCGGGCTCGGCCTTGGCGATGGCCGCGAACAGCGCATCGATGTCGACTTTGGGATAGCTGACGCCGAGCGGCATGCCGAAGGGCGAGGTTTCGGCCCCGACGGATCCGGTCGTGCCGGGCAGTGTCAGCGGGAACGCCTTGTTCAGCAAGGCATCGAACGCGGCCTTGCCGCTCTCCGCTGCACCTTCGCCGTACACCTTCGGACTCGGTGACTCGGGAAATGCGCTCCAGTAGCCGCGTTCCGCAGCGGCCTGCAGCGCACGATCGAGCAGCGCCTGGTGGCGCTCAAACAGGGGATGTGACACGACATTCCTCCTCGTCCAGACGGCGCAAGCTTAGCAGGTCGCCATCGTCGGGTTACGCACCCTGATCGAAGTCGACCACCACCTTGTCGGTGACCGGATAGCTCTGGCAACACAGGATGAATCCGCGCGCAATCTCGTAGTCCTCGAGCGCGAAGTTGACGTCCATGTCGACCTCGCCCTCGATCAGCTTGGCGCGGCAGGTGGAGCACACGCCGCCTTTGCACGAGTAGGGCAGCTCGATGCCCTGCTTCAGCGCCGCATCGAGGATGTTCTCCTTGGACTTTTCCAGCGTGTACTGCCGCGCTGCACCGTCCATGATCACGGTGACCGCGCATTCGGTGTGTCCCGGCGGAAGCGCCGCCTGCGGCTTGCGTTCGTGCTTCGGGATGCTCGCCGCGAACAGCTCGACCTTGATGCGCGACTTCGGTACGCCGTGAGCCTCGAGCGACGCGGCGACCGCCTGCATCATGCCGTCGGGCCCGCACACGAACGCGACGTCGATGTCGGTAACGTCGACCCAGTGCTCGAGCAGCGCGTCGGCCTTCGCGCGATCGATCCGGCCGTTGAGAATCGTCGATGTCCTGCGACTCGCGGCTCATCACGTAGACCAGGTTCAGGCGGTCGAGATAGAGATCCTTCAGATCGGCGAGCTCCTCCTTGAACATCACCGCGCTCGACGACCGGTTGCCGAAGAACAGCGTGAAGCGGCTGCGCGGCTCGGCCAGCAGCGTGGTCTTGACGATCGATAGCAGCGGCGTGATCCCGCTGCCGGCGGCGAAGCCGACGTAATGCTTGCTGTTGCCGGCATCGAGCGGGACGTTGAAGTGCCCCATCGGCGGCATCACGTCGATGGTCTGGCCTGCCTTCAGGCCGTCGTTCGCCCAGTTCGAAAATACTCCCCCCGGCGCCTTCTTGACCGCGATCCGCAACAGGTCATCCTGCACTGCCGAGCAGATCGAGTACGAGCGCCGCACGTCCTCGCCGTCGATGTCTGCGCGCAAGGTCAGATGCTGGCCCTGGACAAACCGGAATGCCTCGCGCAGCGCCGGCGGCACCTCGAAAGTCAGCGCGATCGCATCGCGCGTTTCGCGGGTGAGCGTGGCGACCGTCAGCGGATGGAACTTGCTCATCGATCCGGAACTCGATCGCGGGCCCTAGTGCGGCTTGAAGTAGTCGAACGGTTCGCGGCAGTCTTCGCAGCGATACTGTGCCTTGCATGGCGTCGAGCCGAAGCGCGACAGCTCCTGCGTTCGGCTCGAACCGCAGCGGGGGCAGGCAACTGGTGCTGCCTCCCTTCGGCGCAGGCCACTGATGTCGATCGCGCGCGTGGTGGCACCTGCCGCCGGCGGAACAATGCCGTATGCGCGCAACCGCTCGCGTGCCGCGGGCACGATCCAGTCGGTGGTCCACGCCGGCGAAAGTTGCGTCTCGATGCGGCAACGGCGTACACCCGCGTCGGCCAGCGCGCGCTGAATGTCGGACGCGATCATCGCGGTCGCGGGGCAGCCCGAATAGGTCGGCGTCACCGTGACGACGATCTCGCCACCGTCGCGCGCCACGTTGCGCACGATGCCGAGCTCGACGATCGATATCACCGGTATCTCGGGATCGGGAATGACGGCGAGCATCTGCCAGATCGCATCGAGCGCGGGCTCCAGCGCCGGATCGCGGACGGAACTCACCACTGCGCGCCCGGATGCGCGCGCGGCAGCGATTGCATCTCGGCGAGCAGATGCCCGAGGTGTTCGGTGTGCAGGCCGCGCCTGCCGCCGCTTTGCATCCACGCCGGCGACGGTACCGCCAGCGTAGCCTGTTCCAGCACGGCGGCGACCTGCTCGTTCCAGGCATCCGCCAACGCCGGCGCGTCGCAGGCGATCCCTTCGGCGATGAGCGTGCGCTCCGTCGCGTCGGCCTCGAACATCTCGCCGGTATACATCCACAGATCGTCAATGGCTGCCTGCATCCTGGCGTGGCTCTCATCGGTACCGTCGCCGAGGCGGATCACCCAACCGACACTGCGCTCGACGTGGTAGCGCACTTCCTTCCATCCCTTCGCGGCGATCGCGGCAATGCGCGTGTCGCGCGAGTGCATCAGTTGCGCCAGCAACAGCTGGTGCCACAGGTCGAAATAGCATTGCCGGGCGATGGTCTGCGCGTAGTCGCCGTTGGGTTGTTCGACCAGCAGCAGGTTGCGGTAGGCGGAGGCATCGCGCAGGAACGCGAGTTCATCCTCGCTGCGGCCACGATCGCTGAAGCGGGCTTCGGCCTCGCTGGCATACGCGAACCACAGTCGCGACTGCCCCAGCAAGTCGAGACCGACGTTGGTGAGCGCGATGTCTTCCTCGAGCACCGGACCGTGCCCGATCCACTCGCCCAGATGCTGCGCCAGGATCAGGTCGCTGTCCGCGAGGCGGAGCAGGTATTCGAAAAGGTGTCGGTCGGAGGTCAATTCAGATGTGCTTTACTTCATCCGGCATCGGGAAGAATGTGGGATGCCGGTAGACCTTGCTGTTCGCAGGCTCGAACAACGCTTCCTTTTCGCCGGGCGCGCTCGCGGTGACATCAGCGGAAGCGACGGCCCATATGCTTACACCTTCGTTGCGCCGGGTGTAGACATCGCGCGCGTTCCGGATCGCCATTTCCGCATCGGCCGCATGCAGGCTGCCGACGTGCTTGTGCGCCAGGCCATGCTGGCTGCGAATGAAGATCTCCCACAACGGCCATTCCGACATGTCGACCTCCGACTATGCGCGCGCACCGCGCGCTGGCTGCGTTGCCGCTCGCGCGGCCTGCTTTCGCGCGTGAGCCGTCGCCGCATCGCGTACCCAGGCGCCGTCCTCCCACGCCTTGACGCGGGCGCGCAAGCGGTCGCGGTTGCAGGGCCCGTTGCCCTTGACGACGTTGTAGAGTTCCTCGAAGTCGACGGGACCGAAGTCGTAGTGGCCGCGCGCTTCGTTCCACTTCAACAGCGGATCGGGCATCGAAATGCCGAGGAAGTCAGCCTGCGGCACCGTCTGGTCGACGAAGCGCTGCCGCAACTCGTCGTTGGACAGGATCTTGATCTTCCACGCGGCCGATTGCGCGCTGTGCACCGAGTCCGCGTCCGGCGGGCCGAACATCATCAGCGACGGCCACCACCAGCGGTTGAGCGCATCCTGCGCCATCGCCTTCTGTTCCGCCGTCCCCTGGCACAGCTTGATCAGGATGTCGTAGCCCTGCCGCTGGTGGAAGCTCTCTTCCTTGCATACGCGAACCATCGCTCGCGCGTAAGGACCATACGAGCAGCGGCACAGGGGAATCTGGTTCATGATCGCCGCGCCGTCGACCAGCCAGCCGATCGCGCCGATGTCCGCCCAGGTCAACGTCGGGTAGTTGAAGATGCTCGAGTACTTTGCCTTGCCGGCGTGCAGGTCAGCGACGAGCTGGTCGCGCGACACGCCGAGCGTCTCTGCAGCGGCGTAGAGGTAGAGTCCGTGGCCCGCCTCGTCCTGCACTTTGGCCATCAGGATCGCCTTGCGCTGCAGCGTCGGTGCGCGCGTGATCCAGTTGCCCTCGGGCAGCATGCCGACGACCTCGGAGTGCGCGTGCTGCGAAATCTGCCGGATCAGCGTCTTGCGATACGGCTCGGGCATCCAGTCCTTCGGCTCGATCCTGATGTCGGCGTCGATCCGTTCCTGAAAGGCGCGCTCATCGGGCGCCATTTCCTCCACCGCGCGCAACCGCTTCGCGCCGGTATCGACCATCTGCGCATACATCGCGTGCTCTCCTCGCGGCCTCGGGTCTGTGACTCACGAAAACGATACACTTTTTCGCGAGGCGCCGCACCTTTGCCGGGCGCCCGCCGCATCAACGCGAGCGAGCGAATTTCCGTTCCGGCCATCCTGTCTTGCGTGCATCCGCGCCGCCATCGCGCCGCTGGCCGGTCCAGGCATTGGCGGGCCGCCGTTGCGCGGGCCGCGCGCCAGGTTGCACGCGCTCGCCGTGACTCGGACGACGGCGCGGCTCCAGCCCGGGGATCTCGTGCGCCGCGATTGTCGCGCCGGTATAGCGCTCGATCTGGCGTACTTGCGCGCGTTCACTGTGCGCCGCCAGCGATACCGCGATGCCGCTTGCGCCGGCACGCCCTGTCCGGCCGATGCGGTGCACGTAGTCGCCCGCCTGACGCGGCAGGTCGAAATTGATGACGTGGCTGATGCCGGCGACGTCGAGTCCGCGCGCCGCGACGTCGGTCGCCACCAGCGTGCGCACGCTGCCGCGGCGCATGTCGGACAGCGTACGTGTCCGTTCGCGCTGATCCATATCGCCGTGCAACGCCGCCGCGGCGTGGCCCTCGCCGCGCAGGCGCAGGGCGAGCGACTCGGCATCGCGCTTGGTGGCGATGAACACGATGCTCTGGGTCATGTCGATGTCGGCCAGGAGGTGATCGAGAATCCGATGCTTGTGCGCATGATCGTCGGTGAAGTGCACGCGCTGGTCGATCGCCATCGGCGGCTTCTTGTCGGCTTCGATTTCAATGCGCACGGGGTCGCGCAGCAAGCGCGCGGCCAGCCGTGCGATCGCGGCTTCGAAGGTTGCCGAGAACAGCACTGTCTGCCGGGTCTTCGGGGTACGCGCGGCGATGCGCTCGACGTCGTCGATGAAACCCATGTCGAGCATGCGGTCGGCTTCGTCGAGGACCAGCATTTCGAGTTGCGACAGGTCGATGCGACCGCGCTCGAGATGGTCGATCAAGCGGCCGGGGGTGGCGACGAGCAGGTCGGCGCCGCGCGCGAGCTCGCGGTTCTGCACCGGATAGGGCGCGCCACCGTAGATGCAGACGACACGCAGGCGCAAATGCTGGCCGTACTGGACAGCCTGCGTCGCCACCTGTTGCGCGAGTTCGCGCGTGGGTGCGAGCACCAGCACGCGGGGCGTGCTGACGGCGTGGTGGCCGTTCGGCTTTGCCGCCCGTGTTGTTGCGGCGAGGCGCTGTAGCGCGGGCAGCACGAATGCCGCGGTCTTTCCAGTACCGGTTTGCGCCGAACCGATGACGTCGCGGCCGGCAAGCAGCGCCGGAATGGTTTGTTGTTGGATCGGCGTCGGTGCAGCATAGCCGCAGGTGGCGAGGGCGCGCAGCAGTTCCGGCGCGAGTTGCAGGGATTCGAAGGTCATGCTCGGTTCCATTAAAGCAGCAGCCGCGCAAACGCGGCGCATGTAGTGCGAGAGGCAGCAGCCGTCGCTGGGCAACGGACTCCACCAAGAATTCCGGACCTGTGGGGACGATTCGGGCGCGGCGCATGACTGTCGGCCGAATACGCCAACGTCAGGCGCCCGGGCGCGCAAGACAGCCACAACCGGGTCGACTATCGGACACCACTGCCAGGGTGTCCATTGCCATCGTCGCTAACCGGTATGCTGCCCGGGCACTGCCCCGAGCGGGGGATTAGAAGCCGATGATCAGGTTGCCTAGAATGAATCAATACACTTGCGGCTGGCAACCGCTGCGCATACACGCAGTTCACCGCAAGGTCATGATCATAGCACATTTTGTCATTGTTTGTGTCGGATCGGCACGTTTTGCGATTGGGCCGATGACCTCGTCGCCTGAACAGCCCTGGCGGGCGCCGCTCGCCCACTGTCGATGCGCTTTACAGACGAACGAGCCTGGCATGCGCCGCCATACGACAACTCGCTGTTTGGTCTTGGAAAGTTACGAGTGGGCACGCACGTTGCTTGTGAGTTACCAAGCTGTGTTGGACAGCTGAGCACGCTCTGGGGGCACGCCATGCGCACGCGGACATATTTGTCTGAATTCATTGCTGATTGCGTCGACGGCAGCGTCGATGCTGATCACGGGAGTCGGCTACGCCGACCCGTTCTTCTTCAGCACGGGTAACCCTGACGGCCTCATGGCGACCGCCTCGCGGCCGGACGCTGGCGGAAAGTTCGAGATCGAATCCGCCGACGATTTCGTCCTGACCAAGGACACCAAGCTGACGCAAGCGACTTTTACCGGGCTGCTTACATCCACCGTGGGTGTGCCAACGATCGGGCAGATCGTCGTGGAAATCTACCGCGTATTTCCCAAGGATTCGGACATCGGGCGCACCTCGGGTGCACCGACATTCTCCACGCCGCAGGTCCCGACCCGCGTGAATTCGCCGTCGGATGTCGCGTTCGACAGCCGGGATTCGACCGTTTCCGGTGACCTCACTTTCAGCACGACGGCTATGGGCACGTTCACCGCAGCGAATTCGATAACGCCTGGTGGCATCCACCCCCTTCCTGGCATCTTTACAGGAGGCAATGGTCCCGTCACGGGTACCGAATTCGCGTTCACGATCAACTTCACCGACCCCCTCCTCCTGCCGGCCGATCACTATTTCTTCGTGCCGCAAGTCCAGGTGAACGGCGGCGAGTTCTTGTGGCTGTCCGCGCCCAGGCCGATCGTCCCGCCAGGAACACCCTTCCCTCCGGGCTTCACGGACCTCCAGAGCTGGACGCGTGATGCGGCCCTCGATCCCGATTGGTTGCGCATCGGCACCGACATCACGCATCAGGGGCCGTTCAACGCCGTATTTTCTGTCACCGGCGTCACCATCCCCGAACCGGGCACGGTATTGCTCGTCGCCGCCGGTCTTCTCGCGATGGGGTGGCGCCGCAGGCGTGTGCAGTAGGCCGGTCGCGCCGACCATGTGACGCGGCGAGGCGCGCCAAAGGCTCCGCCTCGCCGCGAGTAGAACAGCTCAGACGCTTCGAGGATCGATAGCGGCACCGCGCCGCGTCCACAGCGTATCGTCGTCGTCCTCGTCGTCTTCGTCGTCGGCGCCCTCGTCGTCGTCCGGATCGATGTTGCCGCCTGAACCGCCACTGCGGTTGTCGTCATCGTCGTCGTCATCGTCATCGACAGGTGGAGTAGGCTGCGGCGTATGCAGCCGCATACCAAGCGCCGCCGCGGGCCACGCAAAGGCGATGGCGTCGAGCAGTGCACGCACCTGACGGTCCAGCAGCGCACTCATAGAGGCGAAGGCTACACCCGTTCGCACGCGCTGCGGACAAGGTATGATTGCGCCTGAAAATGACCGGCGGCGCCAGGACGTCACGCCGGCTTCGACCTCCCCTTCCAGCAGCCATTGCACCATGACCGACGCCGTCGTTTCGTCCGCCTTGCCTTCCGACTGGCCCTCCGCGACGCTGCTCGGTCGCGCATGGATTCCCGGCAAGCATGCCGGTCCCTCGCCGGTCACCGTTCGATCCGACGGCAGCGTCATCGATCTCGCCGCCACTGCACCGACGGTCAGCGCGTGGCTGGAGCGCAGCGACGTTGCGGCCGCGCTTCGTGCCGCTTCTGGAGCCTCCGTCGGTACGATCGACGCGTTGCTGGCGAACAGCCGTCCGGATTTCGACCCCGCGAAACCGCACCTGCTCGCGCCCTGCGATCTGCAGGCGATCAAGGCTGCGGGTGTGACCTTTGTCGAGAGCATGCTCGAGCGCGTGATCGAGGAACAGGCGCGCGGCGACGCCAGCAAGGCCGACGCGATCCGCGAACGTATCGCCGGGATCCTCGGCGGCAGCCTGTCGTCGATTCGACCCGGATCGGAGGACGCGGCTCGCATCAAGCAGGTGCTGGTCGAGCAAGGCGCATGGTCGCAGTACCTCGAAGTCGGCATCGGACCCGACGCGGAGATCTTCACCAAGACGCAGCCGATGGCCAGCGTCGGCCATGGCGCGCTGATCGGCCTGCACCCCAAGTCGGCGTGGAACAACCCGGAACCGGAAATCGTGCTTGCGGTGAATTCGCGAGGATGCATCCAGGGCGCGACGCTGGGCAACGATGTCAACCTGCGCGACTTCGAGGGACGCAGCGCGCTGTTGCTGTCCAAGGCAAAGGACAACAATGCGTCGTGCTCGATCGGGCCCTTCATTCGCGTGTTCGATGCGGGATTCACGCTGGACGACGTGCGCGCCTGCGAACTCGCGCTCGACGTTTACGGCGAAGATGGCTTTCATCTGGCAGGCCGCAGCTCGATGAAAAAGATCAGCCGCGATCCAGCCGATCTCGTCGCACAGGCGCTGAACGAAAATCATCAGTATCCGGATGGCTTCGTGCTGTTCCAGGGCACGATGTTCGCGCCGGTCAAGGACCGTGGCGCGCCAGGCGCCGGCTTCACCCACCACATGGGCGATCGCGTGGTCATCGCGACCGACCGTCTCGGAGCGCTGGAAAACAAAGTGACCACCAGCGACAAGGCGCCGCCGTGGACCTTCGGCGTCGGCGAGTTGTTGCGGAATCTTGCATCGCGGGGTTTGCTCGCGCCCAAAGCTTAGGACAAATATCATGGCCGAACTGCATCGAAATTTCATCGCCGGCGAATGGCTCGCCGGGACCGATGTCTCCCGCAACATCAACCCATCCGACCTGAGCGACGTCGTCGGCGAATACGCCCGTGCCGATCGCGCGCAGGCAGATGCTGCGATCGCCGCGGCGCGCGCGGCATTTCCCGCGTGGTCGATGTCGTCGGTGCAGGACCGCGCCAACCTGCTCGACGCGGTCGGCAACGCGATCCTTGCGCGCAAGGACGAACTGGGTCGCCTGCTCGCGCGCGAAGAAGGCAAGACGCTGCCGGAGGGCGTGGGTGAAGTCGCGCGCGCCGGACAGATCTTCAAGTTCTTCGGTGGCGAAGCGCTGCGCCTCGCCGGCGAGAAGATCGCCTCGGTCCGTCCCGGCGTCGACGTCGAGGTGACGCGCGAGCCATTGGGCGTGATCGGCATCATCACGCCGTGGAATTTTCCGATTGCGATTCCCGCGTGGAAGATCGCTCCGGCGCTGTGTTACGGCAATTGCGTGGTGTTCAAGCCGGCGGACCTCGTGCCGGGATCGGCATGGGCGCTGGCGGACATCATCGTCAAGGCCGGTGTGCCGGCGGGAGTCTTCAACCTGGTCATGGGCCGCGGCAGCGTCGTGGGCGAAGCCATGATCGGCGACAAGCGGATCGATGCGATCAGCTTCACCGGATCGGTGTCGACCGGACGTTCGATTGCCGCGAAGGCCATCGCGCGCATGGCAAAGGTCCAGCTGGAAATGGGTGGCAAGAACCCGCTGGTCGTGCTCGACGACGCGGACCTGCCGACGGCGTTGAATTGCGCCGTCAATGGCGCCTTCTTTTCGACGGGTCAACGCTGCACCGCATCTTCGCGCCTGATCGTCGGCGCAGGCATCCACGACCGCTTCGTCGCTGCGCTGGGCGAACGGCTGGCTAAACTCAAAGTCGACGACGCGCTGGCCGCCGGCACCGACATCGGACCCGTCGTCGACGAGACGCAGCTCAAGCAGGATCTCGAATATATCGGCATCGGCAAGAGCGAGGGTGCAAAGCTCGCGTTTGGCGGCGAAGTGCTGGAACGGCCGAAAAAGGGCTACTACCTCTCCCCTGCCTTGCTGACCGGCGCCACCAACAGCATGCGCAGTTCCCGCGAAGAGATCTTCGGGCCGGTGGCAAGCGTGATCCGGGTCAAGGATTACGAAGAAGCGCTAGCGATGGCCAACGACACCGATTTCGGGCTTTCCGCCGGCATCGTCACGACATCGCTCAAGCACGCGTCGCATTTCAAGCGCGCGAGCCAGGCCGGGATGATCATGGTCAACCTGCCCACCGCCGGCGTCGACTATCACGTTCCGTTCGGCGGGCGCAAAGGCTCGAGCTACGGACCGCGCGAGCAGGGGCGTTATGCGCAGGAATTCTTCACCGTCGTGAAGACGGCGTATACGCTGCCCTGAGGGCTTTCGCCTTCCTCGGCCAGCGTGCGATTCGCCGGAGCGCCCCGCTACCGCCCTACCATCGCCAGCACATCCGCCTTGAGGAAGCGCTCGACGACGAGCATGAATCCGATCGACGGAATCAGCAGCAGGAGCGCGGTGATCGACGAGATCTGGTAGTTGCCGCCCATGGTCGCGTTGAACATCAGCAGCGGCAGCGTCGTCACGTCGGGAACGCCGACAAAGAAAGTGCCGGTGAATTCGTCGAGCGATTCGAGAAAAACGAAAATGGCGCTGGCGATCAGCCCCGGCGTCGCCAGCGGCAGCGTCACGGTGCGAAAACACGTCCAGGGCGACGCGCCGAGATTGCGCGAGGCCTCCTCCAGCGACACGTCGACCGAGGCGAACGCGGCCGAGGCAATCCACACGGCGAGCACCAGACCGTGCGAGGCGTGGACCAGCACCACACCGAGGATCGTGCCATTGAGCCCGATCTGGTAGAAGACCTGCGCGATGTTCACGTACACGGGCAGGTTCGGGACTGCCTGCGGCAGCAGGAACATGAGCAGGATCGCGCCGCGCCACGGCAGTTTCAATCGGGCCAGTGCGTAGCCCGCGGGAATCGCCACTGCCAGGCTGAACGCAACCGTCAGCAGCGCGATCCACACGCTGGTGCCGAGCGACGCCAGCGCGTTCCCGCGCGGCTGGAACACGCGAAACCAGTAGGTCAGCCCGAACTCCAGCGGCAGTTTGTTGGGGAAATACCAGCGCTCGGCGAACGCCCACAGCAGCAGGTTCAGCAACGGCCCGAAGATCGCGAAGGCGATCAATGCGAGGATCGTCGCGCGAAAGATCGCGGCAAGCGGAACCGGAAGCGTGAGCCCGCGCATCGCTAATTCGCCACTGCCGAGCTGCGCGCAGCGTGGCGCAGATAGAAGGCAGCCCCGATCGCCGACAGGCCGAGCGTGAGCAGGCACAGCGCATTGGCGACCGCATAGTCGCCATGGGTGCTGATTCGGTACGCTACGTCGACCGTGATCATGGTCGGTGAGTTCGGATTGATCATTAGCGGCACCGAGAGCACCGACAGCATGGTGACGAAGGACAGCACCAGTCCGACCAGCAGCGTACCGCGCACCTGCGGCAGCACGATGTCGACGAGCACGCGCAGGCGCCGCGCACCCAGGTTGCGCGCCGCCTCGATGTGCTGGGTTTCGAGCGACGCCATGGCGCCGGCCAGCAGCAAAGTCACGAACGGCGCCTGCTTCCAGACGAAGGCAATGACGATGCCGCGCCAGTCGAGCATGCTTTGCGCCGACAGCGGGTCGATGAGCCCGGTGCCGACGAGCACGTGGTTGAGCATGCCGTTCTTGGCGAGGAAGGTGCGCATCAACTGTCCGGCCACCACGAAGGGGATGAACAGCGGCCAGCGATAGAGCCAGCGGAGAATCGCGACCGACCGCGGATGCCCGCCCAGCGTGAGATAACCGGCGATGGCAATGGCGACCAGGCCGATGAGCAGGGTCGACAGCACGACGATCGCCAGCGTGAACAGCAGGTCCGTCGTGTAGAAATCGAAGGCCTTGGCGAAATGCTCAAGCGTGAAACCGCCATTCTTGCCGCGGAATGCCACGACCGCGGACATCGCGAGTGGCGCGACGAAGAACAGCGCGACGACCGCCAGCGCTGGCGCGATCAGCGCCAGCGCGACGCCGCGCCTATTCACCGTCCATTCCGCACTACCCGGCGTTCCCGCGGAGGCAGCAACCCAGCGTCCTTGCGCAACGACAATGGATCCCCGCCTGCGCGGGGATGACGCGACTGTTACCGATCACTGCGAGGCTTCGCCTCTTGCTCTCGGACATCCGCGTCACTTGGTGACGACTCGCTCGTAGCCCTCGGTAATGTCCTTGAAATACGGCGACAGCGGGAACGGGCGACCGTACTTGGACAAGTCGGCGGGCGAGATGTCGGTGAACAGCTTGTTCCATGCTGCTGTATCGAGCTTGGGCTGCACGAACTGCGGGTCGATCCCCGGATACCAGTTGAACTGCTTGACGATGCCTTCGGCTTGCACGTCCGGACTCTCGGCGAGGTCGATGAATTTCTTCGCCAGCGCAGCATGCGCGGCCTTCGCCGGGATCACGTAGTACATCGGCTGTCCCGGCAGGCCCGGCGACGGCAGCGACAGTTTCACCTTGGGATTGAGGCGGCCGTCGGCTTGCCAGGTGTAGAACATGTCGACCCATACCGGCCCCATCGAGATCTCGCCACGATTGAGCATGTCCAGCGTGCCGGCGTTGCCCGGCGTCATCACCACGTACTGGTTGAACTCCTTAAGGCCGCCCAGCGCCTTGTCGATCGCCGCCTGCGAAGTTTTGTCGTAAGGACCCTTCTCCAGCTTGTCAGCCAGGCCGCTGTACGCCGAGACCCAGCCCGTGACGAAACCTACACCCGACATGCCGCCCTTGACGCCGTTGTAGCCGAACTGTTTCGGATTCTTCCTGACCCACTCGTTGAGCTCGACGAAGGACTTCGGCGGCGCCTTGACCAGGTCCGGGTTGTAGGCGAACGCGATCTGGCTGTGGAACATCGGCAGCACGTAGCCGTCAACGTTGGCGCCAAGCGCGTTCTTGGCGGTGTCGCGCGACACAAGCTTGCCCGCGCCGATGTCGGCGCGGTACGGCATGAGCAACTTTTCGTTGACCATGGTGGCCGACGCGAGCTGGTGGATGACGGCGACGTCGACGTCCCACTCGGCGCTGCCGGCCTTCTGTTGCGCCGAGAGCTTTTCGTAGATCTTCTGCGACCCGGAGTCGCCCGGACCGGTTCCCACCGCGCGCACCTTCACCCCGGGATTCATGGCCTCGAACTTCGGCGCGAGATAGTTGTTGACGTAGTCGACCATGTTCTGGTCGCCCGCGGTGATGACGTTCAGCGTCGTCTGGGCGAAGGCCGTCCCGGCGAATGCGAACAGCGCAATGGGAATCAGGTGGCGCAGCTTCATGGTTGGCTCCTCGGTGTGGCTTGGTTGTCTTTGCTTCTCTACTGCATCGTCGATTGTAAGGCAGGAAACACCAGCAGTGCATCGCGGGGGATCAGGACCCGCGTCGCCGTGCCTTCGGCGACTCGGTCCGGCGAGTGCACCCAGATGTCGGCATCGTCCGTGCGTACGCGGTAGCGATAGCCAACGCCCACATACACGGTCTGCGCGACGGTTCCTTCGAGGACTACGTTGTCGTCCGGCGTCGCGCCATCGGTGCCCGTCAGGCGGGCAGCGTCGCTGCGGAAGTGGGCGCGAACGCGCTGCGCGTCCCCTCCTCCCTTGCCAGGCGCCGTCAGCGTGCCCGACGCGCTGCGCACCAGCCCGATGACGTTGTCCGCGCCCATGAAGCCGGCGACAAAGGCCGAGCTTGGGTGATGAAAGATGTCTTCCGGCGCGCCGACCTGGACGACGCGCCCGGCGTCGATGACTGCGATCCGGTCGGCGAGCGTCAGCGCTTCCTCGCGGTCGTGGGTGACATACACGGCGGTGATGCCGATGCGTTTCTGCAGCGCGCGCAGTTCGTGGCGCAATTCCAGCCGCACCTTGTAATCGAGGTTCGACATCGGCTCGTCGAGGAGCAGCAATCGCGGATCGACCGCCAGCGCGCGGCCCAGCGCCACCCGTTGGCGTTGCCCGCCGGAGAGCTGCGTCACCGGACGCGGTCCGAAGCCTTCGAGCTGCAGGAGCTTCAGCATGTCGTCGACGCGCGCAGCCATGGCGTCCTTTTTCCATCCGCGCATGCGCAGCCCGTAGGCGATGTTGTCGGCCACGCTCATGTGCGGCCACAGCGCATACGACTGGAACATCATCGCCGTTTCGCGCGCTTCCGGCGGCAGTCGCGTGATGTCCTTGCCGTCGATGCTGATCGTGCCTGACTCCGGCAACACGAAGCCGGCGATCGAGCGCAGCAGCGTCGTCTTGCCGCAGCCGCTGCTGCCGAGAAGGGCGATCATCTCGCCGCGCTCGACGTCGAGGCTGACGCGATCGAGCACCCGCGTGCCACCATAGGAAACGGTGATCGCTTCGATCGACAGGTAGGCGGGCATCGGGCTCTTGGACGCGCAGGACGTACGCTAGCTGTCGAGTATGACGCGGTTGTGACCGCAGAGCCACAGGTGGGGGACCGTGCAGTGCACAATGACCGTCCCGAACGACGCCCGAACCGTCGGCTGTGCTATGCTGTTCGCAACAAAAACAGCTCCTTCGACTCTCGGTTGCGACATGTCACGATGGCTCACCTGAATCGCCTGCTGTTTCCAGCCCTTCTGGCGCTGGCACTCGCCGCGCCCACCGCGAGGGCGGCCGATTTCGTGCTGTCGATCACCGAAGGCATCACCTACTACCAGACCAACAAGGAGATCCAGGCGCGCTTCGCGCCCCTGGCGGACCTGATCTCCAAGGCGATCAAGCGTCCGGTGCGCCTGCAGATTGCCAGCGCCTACGACGAAGCGCGCGCCGGTCTCGACAAGCAGGAATTCGACCTCGCCTTCATCCATCCCGCGCAGATTGCGCTCGCCGCGATCAAGTCAGGAAAGTACAAGTCCATCGCCTGGACCACCGGTTACACCGACTACTCGGTCATGCTGCTGGCCAACAAGGACCAGCCGTTCACGAAGCTCGAGGACCTGCGCGGCCGCACGATCGTCAGCCCTGATCCCGATTCGATCACGGCATGGATGCTGCGCGCGATGCTGCGCGACCAGAAGCTCAAACCCGGCGACGACCTCAAGATCATCACCACGCGCTATCAGGACGCGGTCCCCTTCTACGTGCAGTACGGCTTTGCGCAGGTAGGCGCCACCGCGGCCAAGGCGGTCGCGAAGGATTGGACCGACAAGGGCGGCAAGATCGTGTTGTCGTCCCGGCCGGTGCCGATCAAGCAGTGGATCGTCTCGTCGAAGGTTCCGGCCGACGAAGTCGAAAAGATTCGCGCCGTGCTTCTGGGCGCCGCGCAAAACGACAGCGGCAAGCAGGCGCTGGGCACCCTCGGTTACAAGGGCTTCGTCGCGACGAGCCACGACGAAGAACTCAAGTCGATCGCCTGGCTGGGTTTGTAGCCCCTACGTAGCGTCACCCGCAATCCCGGCACCGAGATACGCGCGTCGAATTTCCGGCTGCGCAAACAGCGCTTCTGGCGCGCCTTCGGCGACGACCCTGCCCTCCTCCAGCACGTAGGCGCGCACCGACAACTCGAGCGCCAGCGTTACGTTCTGCTCAACGAGCAGGACCGCGGTGCCCTCGGCGTTGACGCGCCGGATGGTGCCGAACAGTTCGCTTACGATCAGCGGCGCCAGTCCAAGCGAAGGCTCGTCGAGCAGCAGTAGCCGCGGCTGCGCCATCAACGCCCTGGCGATGGCCACCATCTGCTGCTGGCCGCCGGAGAGCGTGCCCGCAGGACGTTCCAGGCTGTTGCCGAGGACCGGATACAGCGCGCATACGCGGTCGAGCGAGCGGCGCCGCGCCGCCTTCGCGCCCGGCAGCAAGCTGCCCAACTCGAGGTTCTCCCTGACCGTCATGCCGGTGAACAGCCGCCGGCCTTCGGGAACGATGGCGATGCCCTCGCCGCAAAAGCGGTGCGCGGGCAACCGGGTCAGATCGTGGTCGTCGAGCGTGAGCGCACCTGAGGTCACACGATTCAGTCCGGCGACGGTATTGATCAGCGTGCTCTTGCCGGCGCCATTCGGACCGACGATGCACACCAGCTCGCCGGCGTCCACGCGCAATGACACGTCCCAGAGCGCGGGCGCCGCCCCATAGTGCACGCAGATGCGCTCAACCCTTAGCATCGTGCTTCGCTCCAAGATAGGCGGTGACGACCGCCGGCTGCGCCATGACCTCGAGCGGGCGCCCGTCGGCGATGACCTGCCCCTGATCCAGCACGACGATGCGATCGGCCAGTGCCATCACCGCGCGCATCACGTGTTCCACCAGCACGATGGTGGTGCCGTGCGCGCGGATGCGAAGGATCAGATCGACGGCGCTGTCGATCTCGGTCGGCGTCAGTCCGGACAGCACCTCGTCGAGCAGCAGCAGCTTGGGACGCGACGCGAGCGAGCGCGCGAATTCGAGAAACTTCCTCTGGTGCAGGTTGATGTCCTCGGGCAGCGCCTGGGCCCTGTCGGCCAGACCCGTGAACTCGAGCCAGCGCCATGCCTCCTGCAACGCGCGGCGGCGGTCGAGCGCGGCGCCGCCGAACATGGCGGTGAGCACCACGTTTTCCAGCACGCTTAGGTGCGCGAACGGGCGCGGGATCTGGTACGTGCGCGCCACGCCGAGGCGCGCGATCTCATGCGGATGCAGATGGGTCAACTCGTGGCGGTCGAAATCGATGCTGCCCCGATCGGCAGGATAGTGTCCGCTGACGACATTGATGAGCGTGGACTTGCCCGAGCCGTTGGGGCCGAGCAGCCCGACGATTTCCCCGGCGCGAACCGACAATCCGACCTGCCGCAACGCCTGGATACCCGAGAAGGACCGGCTCACGCCATGCAAGGTCAGCAGCGGGCCGCCGATCGCGGGACGTGCTGCAGCGCTGTCCGCCGTCCGGGCCGCCGCGGCTGCCACCGCAATGTCCGGAGGTACCACGATGCGACGCACGCGCCGGCCAAGCAGCGTGCCCAGGACGCCCTCGGGCATGAACAGGATGACCACGATCAGGATTGCGCCTACGGCAGCCTTGCCGGCCAGCGGGTAGTTCCCCGCCGCCGACGTATAGCTGATCACCGTGATGATCGTTGCCCCGATCGCGGGTCCGGCCCAATGCCGCGTGCCGCCGAGCACGCTCATCAGCACGACGGTGAGCGGCACGATGATCGAAAAGGTTTCCGCCGCGGTGACGTAGGAAATGAACAGCGCCTGGATGCCGCCGACCACGCCCGCAAGCGCCGAAGACAGCGCAAAGGCGACGAGCTTGCAGCGGAAGGTCGGCACGCCCAGCACCTCCGCCACATCCTCGTCGTCGTGGATCGCGAACAGTCCGGCGCCGAGCTTGGAGCGCCAGATGGCGTAGGCAATGACCAGCGTCGCGGTCGCGGCTGCAAGTTCCAGGTAGTAGAAGGACGACGACGCAGTCGGGCCGATGGCAGGCACCGTCACGCCACCCAGCGATACACCGGGGCCGCCATCGATCGGCGTGTTCAAAATGATGGTCGCCAGCACGAAAGTGACGGCGAGCGTGAGCAAGGCGAACAACTCACCGCGGACGCGCTTCACGCGAAAGACGACGCTGCCCAGCGCCACCGCCACCGTCGCCGCGATGGCTCCCGCCACCGGCAGCGTCGCGAGGAAGGGCCACTGAAAGCGGGTGGCGAGCACCGCCGTCGTGTAGATGCCCAGTCCGAAGAACGCGCCGTGCCCGAACGAGATATAGCCGGAATAGCCAGACAGAATGTTCCACGAGGTGGCGAGCACGATCCAGTGAAACACGAGATACAGGAACGACTCATAGAACGCGGGCAGCCGGAAGAACGGCAGCGCGAGCAGCAATCCGCCGGCCACGACGAGTGCTGCGATCCAGCGCGTCGAGCTACGCGCGACCGCGGCGGACAAGCAGCACCAGGATGAGGAGTGAGAACGACACCAGCGGCGCCCACGATGGCGCAGTGATCGCCATCGTCAGTGCTTCCGCCACGCCGATGACGATGCCCGCGACGAGTGGACCGATGGCACTGCCCAGTCCGCCGATCATCACTACGGCGAACACGACGCCGATCCACGCGTACATCTGCGACGGCGTCAGCGTGTAGCTCAGCGCAAGGCACAGTCCGGCAACGGCCGCCAGCGCCGCGCACGCGCCCGAGAGCAGCGCGGCGAGCACGCGCTGGTTCACCCCGAACGCGGTGGCAATCTCGCCGTCTTCAGCCGCGGCGCGCAGCGCACGGCCGAGATCGGTGTAGCGCAGCGTCGCCCACACCGCAACGCAGAGCATCAGCGCCAGCCCCAGGGTCAGGACTTCCGGCAGCGGCAAATACGCCGGCCCCACGCGGAAGGTGATGTCGGCATAGCGCGACGCCATCCGACGAAAGTCCGCCGTCCAGTACCACTGGATGACGCTCTCGACGATGACGGTCACGCCGAAGGTCACCAGCATCGAATTCAGCGGCGAGACCGCAAACCGGTCCAGCAGGCGGTGTATCGCCGCGCCTGCCGCGAAAAAACAGGGCACGATGACCAGCAGCGTCAGCAGCGGGTCCATGCCGACGACCGTGACCAGTTGGTACGTCAGGTACGCTCCGAGGAAGGCGAGCGCGAAATGCGACAGGTTGATCTGCCGCAACAGGCCCCACGACAGGCTCAGTCCGAGGCCAAGGAGCCCGTACAACGCGCCGACGAAGATGCCCGAGAGTACGGCCTGGGTCAGTAGCGCCAGGCTTGGCAGCGTCATCCGGTGCCGCGACTACTGGACCAGCAGCTTGGCGCCGGGCGCCGCGGCCTCCGCCGGCCACACTGTCACCCAGCGGCCGTTCTGCACTTGCTTGACCCGCATCAGATCGTCGCCGTAATTGCTCGGCCCGTCGAAGCGCAACTTGCCCTGGATGGTGTCGACCTTGTGCGTCCTCAACCATTCGGCGAGCACCTTGTCGTCGAGGCTCTTGGTCGCGGTAACGGCCGCCTCGAGAATCTGCCACGCCGTAAACGACGCGGCCGCCTGGGTCTCGACCGACGTGTCGGGCAGTCCGGCCTTCGCCGCGCGTTCATTGAAAATCTTCACGAACTCGGCGGCGCCCGGATTGTTGAGGAACGGAGCGTTTTCTTCGAAGATCGTCGCCGCGAGCGCGTTCTTCGCCTCGGGCGCCTTCACCATCGGGCCCGGCGCGGGGTACATGTAGAACTGCTCGACCGGGAGATAGTCGATCTTTTTCATCGCTTCGAGCAGCTGATTGCCCTCGAGGCCGATCGCGCCGACCCAGAGGAAATCGGGATTGGCGTCCTTGATGCGCGCGGCGATCGGTCCGAATTCGCGATTGCCGAATTCCCACTCGAGGAACAGGACTTCATTGAGGCCGCGCTTCTTGGCCACCTCGCGGGCACCCAAGGACATGAAATGCACCGAAGGGAACTTGCTGGTGACGACGGCGATCGTCTTCGGCGGCTTGGGCGACGCAGCGAGTGCATTCAGGAGCGTGTTGGGAAACGTCGTCCCCGGATCGGGCCCCAGCGACCACGTCGGAAACTGCATGTCGTACTTGGCCAGGCTCGGAATGCCGAAGGTGTGATGGATGAGCATCTTGTTGTAGCGCTGCGCGACGCCCATCGCCGACAGGATGTTGCCGGTCGCGTAGGGTCCGAGCAGCAGGTCCACCTTGTCGACGGTAATCAGTTGCTCGTAGAGCGTGCGCGCGAGGTCGGGCTTGGACTGGTCATCCTTCACGATCCACTCGACCGGCCGGCCAAGCAAGCCGTTGCGCTGGTTCAGTTGTTCGACGTAGATCTCCCCGACCAGCTTGTGCACCATCGCGGTGGCCGACAGCGGCCCGGTCAGCGACAGCGTGCTGCCGATACGGACCGGCGGTCCCGAGGTCGCCGCGCCGGCGGGTGCGCCGGCCAGGACCAGGCCGACGGCGCAAAGCGCTGCGATGAAGCGATAAAACTGACGCATGATGTTCTCCTCCTTCGATGACCGAATTTGACTACCGCGCGATTGTGGGCTCGCGTCTACGAAACCTCGTGATTCTGGATGAAATAGTCGGGTGGCGCCGGCCCCCAGACGTAGAACGAATCCTCGGGCGGATGGTCGGCCGCCGGCCAGTCGATGGTGGCAGGAATGAAGTCGATGTCGTAGGAATACTCGGCGAAGCTGCCCCAAGGATCCTGCACGTAGTAGAAATAGTTGGAACCGATCACGTGGCGGCCGATGCCCCAGCCGCGTTCATGGCCGCAAGACACCATGTGCTGCATGCCGAGACCGATGTCGTCGATGCTCGCCACGTCCCAGCTCGAATGGTGATATCCGGGGTGACCCGACTTCGCGAACGCCAGCATGTGGTGGTCGCTCGCGTGGGCACCGTGCATGAAGGCGATGATGTCGCCGGAGCGGTCCGACAGGCGCAATCCCAATGCGTCGCTGTAGAACTTCACCGAACGCGGCACGTCGGTGCTGAACAACAGCACGTGCGACAGGCGGCGCGGACGCACCCGTCCCGCCCGGGAGCGCGCCGGCGCGGCGCCGCGATCCGCCGGATGGGTTGCGGGCGGCGCCTGCAGCGCCGGTGCGTCGGGCGATACCTTGTCGGCGACGACCAGTTGCACAGCGTTGCCGTCCGGGTCCCGGATCCAGACCCCGGTGCCGTCCGAATGCGGGTGCGGCGCAGTCTGCGCGACGCCGATGCGGTCGAGATGCTGCAGCAGCGGCGCCAGGTCGTGCTCGAACACGCCAAAGCTCAGGTACTGCAGCTTCTTCGGTCCGGGGACGGCAAGCACCGTTCCCCAGCAGTGCGGATGGCCGAAAGTGTGCAGGTCGATGTGCGCCGGTGCACGCCGCACGTCCAGGCCGAACTCGGTATAGAAACGCTCGGCGACGTCCAAGTCCGGCACGCTGAACACGAAGCGCTGCAGCGAATGGACCGCGGTGACACCTTTGCGCCGGGAAACTGTGGTCGACGCCGTCATCGTTGCTTCCTCCTGTACCTAACTGCCCTTGCCCCGGCCCCTCGCCCGAGGCGACAGGCAACTGTATGGTGTCCCCCGTGCGATGCTGCGCGCCCTTCCCCCAAAGGGCGCGAGCGCTTTGGGGCTGCCCTGCAGCGCCCATTCTAGCGGATGCGCGTTCGCTATGCCTCGGGTTCCGCCGGAATCGTCCGCACCGCCAGCACGCCGGCGATGGCCGCGATGGCGCTGACGGCCGCAGGGCTGATCGGGCTGTCGATGTCGACCAGGGTGTACGCCACCTCGCCGCGCGACTTGTTCACCATCGTGTGAATGTTCAGGCCGGCGTCGGCCATGGCGGTCGAGATCTGTCCGAGCATGTTTGGTACGTTGGCGTTGGCGATCGCGACGCGATACGGCGACTCGCGCTGCATTTCGACGTCCGGGAAATTGACGGAATTCGCGATCGTACCGTTCTCCAGGAACTCGCGGACCTGATCGACGACCATGATCGCGCAGTTCTGCTCGGCCTCTTCGGTCGACGCGCCCAGGTGCGGCAGCGCTGCGACGCCGGGCTCGCCCAGCAGTACCGCGCTCGGAAAGTCGCACAAGTAGTACTTGAGGCGATTTCCGCGCAGTGCGGCGACGACCGCGGCGTCGTCGACGATCGCGTCGCGCGCGAAATTGAGCAGCACCGCGCCCGGCTTCATAAGCGCCAGGCGCTTGGCGTCGATGAGATGCCGCGTCGCCGGGATCAACGGCAGGTGCAGGGTCACGAAATCGGCGTGCTTGAGCAGGTCGTCGACCGAGTTGGCCTTGCGCACGCTGGACGGCAGCCGCCAGGCGCCTTCGACGGTGATTTCCGGGTCGAAGCCGGTGACCTTCATCCCCAGCTTGATCGCCGTGTCGGCGACCAGCCCGCCGACGGCACCGAGGCCGATGATGCCGAGCGTGCGCCCTGGCAACTCCACGCCGGCGAATTGCTTCTTGCCATCCTCGACTTCGCGCTCGAGGTCGGGCGCGTCGGGGTTGAGGGCGCCGACGTAGCGCACTGCGGGAACGACGTTGCGCGCAGCCATCAGCAACGCCGCGAGCACGAGCTCCTTGACTGCGTTGGCGTTGGCGCCCGGCGCATTGAACACCGGCACGCCGCGCCGCGACATCTCAGCCACCGGAATGTTGTTGGTGCCGGCGCCCGCGCGACCGATGGCCTTGACGCTGCCCGGTATCGTCATCTCGAGCATGTTGTGCGAACGCACGAGGATCGCATCGGGATGCTCGACCGCCTTGCCCACCGCGTAGCGCGCGCCGGGAAACCGGTGCAAGCCCTGGCTTGCGATCTGGTTGAGCGTGAGGATGTTGTACTTCGTCATGACATTCTTATCCGTGCTGCTGTTCGAATTCGTTCATGTAGTCGACCAGCGCCTGCACGCCCTCGATCGGCATGGCGTTGTAGATAGACGCGCGGATGCCGCCAACCACGCGGTGGCCCTTCAGCTGCACCATCCCCCGTGCCTCGGCGCCCTGCAGGAAGGTCTTGTCGAGGGCCTCGGTAGGGAGCCGGAACACGACGTTCATGCGCGATCGGTCCTGCTTACGCACGCGATGCACGTAGAAGCCGCTCGCGTCGAGGCAGTCGTAAAGCAACTTCGCCTTGGCAATGTTTATTCGCTCGATCGCGGCCAACCCGCCCTGCGCCAGCAACCACTCGAAGACCAGGCCCGCGATGTAGATCGCGTAGGTCGGCGGAGTATTGAGCATCGAGTCGCTGGCCGCCTGCTCCTGCCAGTGAAACGCAGACGGAGTGATCGGCAGCGCGCGGTCGAGCAGATCCTCGCGCACGATCACCAGCGTCAGCCCCGCCGGGCCCATGTTCTTCTGCGCGCCGCCGTACATCACGCCATACTTCGACACGTCGATCACGCGCGAGAGGATGTGCGACGAGACGTCCGCCACCAGCGGCACGTCGCCGACGTCGGGCGTCCACTGGTACTCGACGCCGCCGATGGTCTCGTTGGTGCAGACATGGACGTATGCCGCGTCGCGCGTCAGCTTCCAGGTTTCGCGCGCCGGGACGTAGGTGAACTGCTGATCCTCGGCAGAGGCGGCGATGTTCACGGTGCAGTACTTGCCCGCTTCCTTGATCGACTTCTTCGACCACTCGCCGGTGTGGACGTAGTCGGCCACCGTGCGGCCGCGCAGGAGATTCATCGGCACGATCGCGTTCTCGGCGATGGCGCCGCCCTGCAGGAACAGCACTTTGTAGCTGGACGGAATCGCCAGCAGCTGTGCGCAGGTCGGCTTCCGCCTTGTCGGCGATGGCGATGAACTCCTTGCCGCGATGGCTCATCTCCATGACCGACATGCCACTGCCGTGCCAGTCGAGCATCTCGGCGGCTGCCTGTTGCAGAACAGACTCCGGCAGCACCGCGGGACCGGCGCTGAAATTGTAGACACGCATGCAATAAATCCTGGTTGTAGTGGACGATCGGACAACGTGCAGGCTGCGCATTTTACGCGATGGCGCCGCACTGCGCCGTCCCATCGCGCGACGTCGGCCCCACAGACGGTTCCGGCAGCGGCATAATGCCCGCAACCCTGCCCCCTTCGACAAGTTCAGGGCAGGCTCGCTCCCAGAAGGAGCGGGTAGGGTGCGTGCACATTGGGGGAATCATGATCGGCAAAACATTCAGGCGTTTGCTCGTGGCGATGTGGGCGCTTTGCGCGTGGCAAAGTGCGTTGGCCGAGGACACGCTGAAACTTGCGATCGGGCAGCGTGGCAATTGGGAGAACGCCGCGCCGGAACTGGGTCAAAAGGCAGGATTCTTCAAGAAGCGAGGCCTCAACCTCGAACTGCTGTACACGCAAGGTGCCGGCGAGACGCTGCAGGCGGTGATCTCGAACAGCGTCGACATCGGCGTCGGCGTGGGCACCGCCGGCGTGCTTGGCGCCTTCGCCAAGGGCGCTCCGGTACGCGCCATCGCCAATTCGATGACCGGCGCCGACGACCTGTTCTGGTACGTGCCCGCAGCGTCTCCGATCAAGAGCATCAAGGACGCAACCGGCAAGACGATCGCATTTTCGACCAACGGTTCGTCGACCAACCTCGCGGTGCTGGCATTCAACCGCGAATTCGGCGTGCAGGCCAAGCCGGTGGCGACCGGCAGCCCGGCCGGAACCTTCACCCAGACGATGACCGGCCAGGTCGATATCGGCTGGTCGGCGCCGCCTTTCGGGATCGCGGACCTGCAGCAGGGCAAGATTCGAATCATCGCCCGCTTGAGCGACGTACCCGCGTTTCGCAACCAGACCGTGCGCCTGATGATCGCCAGCACCGCCGCCGTGGAGCAGCGTCGCGATGCGGTCGAGCGCTACCTGCAGGCGTACCGGGAAACGCTGGACTGGATGTACTCCGACCCGGCGGCGCTGAAGGCCTACGCGGAATGGGTCGGCATCTCCGAGACGCTGGCGAAGGAGGTTCGCGACCAGTTCTATCCCAAGGAGAATCTTCGCCTCGACCGGCTTTCGGGGCTCGACGAGGCGATGGCGGACGCGGTCAGCCTCAAGTTCCTGCCGGCGCCGCTGACCAAGGCGCAGATCGACGAGTTGTTCAAGTACTACACGCGCGGTACGAAGTAGATCCGACGCACTCGTTTACGCAACGTTCTGAACGAGATCCATGGCGCTACAACAGCTGAACGAAGAGCAGGTCCGGACCTGGACGCGGTCCCAGAAAGACGAATGGTGGTTCAAGAACGTCTTTCGCGGCGACATGCCGCAACTGACGATTCGCTCTGCGCTCACCGGGTTCCTCCTGGGCGGCGTGCTGGCCGCGACCGCGCTCTACATCGCCGCGAAGACCGGCATCAGCATCGGCGTCGGACTCACCTCCGTGATCCTCGCCTTCGCGATGTATCGCATCATGCACGGCGCGGGCATCGCCACGGACTTCACCATCCTCGAGAACAACTGCACGCAGTCGATCGCCACTGCAGCCGGCTACATGGTCTCGCCGCTGATCGCGAGCCTTGCCGCGTACATGATGGTGACCGACAGGATCATCCCGTGGTGGCACATGATGACGTGGATGTGCGTGGTGTCGATCATCGGCGTGCTCCTCGCGTTCCCGATGAAGCGGCGATTCATCAACGAGGAACAGCTGCCTTTCCCTGAAGGCCGCGCCAGCGGCGTGGTGCTCGACGCGCTCTACACCGGCGCCGCCCACGAAGGCATGTTCAAGGCGCGACTGCTCGGTCTTACCGCCCTCTTCACCGGCATCTACCAGGCCATCATCAGCGACGGCTGGATGAATCTGCTGCAATTCAAGATCCTGCGCATGGACCAGTGGGCGGGGATGAAGGAGCCGTGGACATTCCACGAGCGCCTCGATTCGTACTACTACGCCGCGGTCGGCAAGGCGAGCCAGTACATCCCGACCATCCTCGGCACCGACATCCGCGTGCTCGGACTGCGCCTCACCCTCGATGCGGCAATGCTCGGCGTCGGCGGCCTCATGGGCATCGCGGTCGCGACCAGCTGCCTGCTGGGCGCGTTCATCAATTTCGTCATCCTGGCGCCGATCATGATCCAGGCGGGCGACATCGTCGCCCGTGTCGGCCCCAACGGCGTCGTCGTGCCGATATCGCGCCCGGAAATCGTGAACCAGTGGTCGCTGTGGTGGGGCGTGACCATGATGGTCGTGGGCTCGCTGGTGAGCCTGCTCGGCAAGCCCGAGATCTTCAAGGGACTCTTCAAACGCAGCGCGAAGGGCGACGGTCCCGATGTGCTCGCGCATATCGAGTTCCCCTTGTGGATCTCCGCCGTCGGCATTCCGATCTTCGGCGTGCTGGGAGCGTGGGTCACGCACACGTTCTTCGGCGTGCCGTGGCTGCTCGCGTTCATTTCGCTGCCGCTCATTTTCGTGCTCTCGGTCATCGCCACCAACTCGATGGCGCTCACTTCGTGGACGCCCACCGGGGCACTGTCCAAGATCACGCAGTTCTCGATGGGCGCGATCGACCGCACCAATCCTGCCAGCAACCTGATCCCGGCGGGGATGACGGGCGAGATCGCCGGCAACGCCGCCAACCTCCTCTCCGACATCAAACCCGGCTACATGCTCGGCGGCAAGCCGCGCCAGCAGGCCATCGGTCACGTGATCGGCATTTTCGCGGGCGCGGTCTCCTGCGTGCCGCTGTTCTTCCTGCTGTTCCTGCCGCCCGACGCGAATGGCGTGCGCTCGGTGTCGACGATGGTCTCCGACAATTTCGCGTTTCCGGCGGCGCTGCAATGGAAGGGTGTCGCCGAACTGATCGCCAAGGGCATCAGCGGGCTTCAGCATTCGGCCGTCGTGTCGATGATCGTGGCGGCGGTCGCCGCGGCGGCGATCGAGATCGCGCGCATCGTCACCAAAGGCCGCTTTCCGCTTTCCGCCGTATCGATCGGCCTGGGCGTCGTGCTGCCACCCGAGTCCACCTTCGCGATGTGGGTCGGTGCGATGATCTTCTGGGTGATGCGGCTGCGCTATGCGACTCCAGGCTCCAAGGGCAACCGCTTCTGGGTCGAAGGGATGGAGCCCATTTGCGCCGGGCTGATCTCGGGGTCGGCGTTGATGGGAATCGGGAACGCGATCGTGAATGTGCTGATGGGCTAGCGAAGACCGGGAGCGTCATCTATGATCGCGTCGCGCACGATGCTCGTGGCGTGGGCCATGCTCGGCATGGCCGTGACATGCGGCAGCGTCGAGGCGGCTAATTGCAAACTCGCAGAGCTCGCGTCCTGGCCGATTCGAGTGGAACGCAATCGCCTGCTCGTCGAGGGCGCCATCAACGGGCAGAAGGTCAGCGTCATGTTGGACACCGGTTCGATGCGCACGCTGATCTTCCGCACGGCAGCGGTGCGCCTGGGTCTGCCAATATCAGGCGCGACCAATGAGCGACTATTCGGTGTCGGAGGCGAGACCAAGGTGGACGTCGCCCTGGTCGAAGAGTTCAGGGTCGGACAGGCCGCACAAAAGCAGTTGCGTATGCTTGTCGCCGGTGAGCAGAATCCCGGCGACGACGTCGGCGTGATTCTCGGCGAGGATTTCTTCCAGGCGTTCGATGTCGAATTCGATCTGGCCCACAATGTTGTCCGGCTGTTCCAGCCGAAGGACTGCGACGGTGTATCGCTGGCGTACTGGGCGCGCGACGGTGCCAGCGAAACGCGGTTCGAGCGACTCGACGTGAACCGCCCGCAGATCCTGCTGACCGTCCAGATCAACGATCAGCCGTTGCAAGCGATGCTGGATTCGGGCGCGTCACTCTCGGTCATCGACAAGGTCGATGCCGAACGCCTCGGCGTGACACCGCAAACACCAGGCGTCATCGCCGGCCACACCACTGGGCTGGGCAAGAATACCGTCGATACCTGGATCGGCCCGTTTGGAAGTTTCGCGATCGGCAACGAGACGATCCGCGATGCCTACATTCTGTTCAGCGATCTGCTCAAGGACGCGACTTACCGCGCCACCGGCAGCAACATTGCTCACAGGATACGGGTGTCGCATTCCGTGCTGCTGGGTGCCGATTTCCTGCGCTCGCATCGGGTACTGGTAGCCCACAGCCAGCGGAAGATCTACTTCACCTGTTCGGGCGGACCCGTGTTCGAGCTCAATCAGCGTCGCACGCCGAGCAGCGAGCCGCGGCCTGCCGGCAGCGCCGAGCCGGACCCCGGCAGGAACTGAAGTCGTCCAGGGCAATATCCGCGCGCGGTCAGGCTACTATACGAGTCGGCCGTTCCAGCGGTCGCTTTGAGAAGGCCTCATGAACGTCGATTTTGGGTCGTTAAGCCTCGGTACTTCGGTCACCAAGTCCGCGACGCTCCCGCTCTCAATTTCGATCGCCGATCTCCCGTCCGGCACGGTCATCTACGCAGGCGGGAGTGTAGAGATGGATGTGGGCTTGGGGCTCGCGGGATTGCCTGTCCCACTTACCGCAGGACAGTTGGCGCATCAGTATCCGGCGCTCACGCTGACTTACCAGATCGCCGGGGTCTCGGTGTCGGGTCCGGCCGCCGCTGATTTTGCGGCGAGCCCGGGTAATTGCATCGGAAACACAGGAACGTCCTGTAACGCCAGCGCTAGATTCAGCCCCACGCTGCTCGGAGCAAGGCAGGCGACCGTGACGCCGCTGATCCACAACGTCGTCTTGACGGGGGGCGGATTCGCAACGAGCCTCGCGACTGCACTCGCTGGCCTCCTCAAGGACAACATCTCCGCCCAAGTCGCATTCGCAGTCACGGGAACGGGGACGGTTCCCGCGACCATCGCACCCGCAACGATCGCATTCGGCACGATCGAGAAGGGCAACACGGCCACGCCGGTGAAGGTTACCGTCACCTCAGCGACAACCGTGCCGATCAAGCTCCTCGCTGCCCGCATCGGTGGCGTAGACATCACGGATTTCGTGATCACGACGGACGGTCTGTCGGGACAGACGCTGGCGCCGGGCGCATCGCTGAGCGCGATGGTGGCTGCGCGTCCAGCGCGGCGCGGCGCAATGAACGCCGTGCTCCAGGTTGCGCACGATGCGCCGCTTAGTCCGCTGAGCGTAACGCTCACCGCGAACGGTATCGCACCGGTCGTGACGTCCTCGACGCATTCGCTCGATTTTGGCGGTATCCCGATGGGGACGTCCTCACCTGAACGTCTCGTCGAGATCGTCAACGCCGGTGACGCGCCGCTGCGCGTCACCTCCTTCTCGCTGGCGGGCGCCGGAGCGGCGAACTTCGCGGTCGGCGACAACAACTGTCTCGGCGCCGCAATCGCTCCAGGCGCGAAGGCGTACCTGACACTTTCGTTCACGCCCCTCGCGCCAGGCACCCAGGATGCAATCGTCGCGCTCGTCGATAACGAAGTCAGTCCTCCATTTTCGATCGCCTTGCACGGAATCGGCGTGTCGTCGGCGGACCTTGCCGTGTATCTCGCGGCGGATCGATGGCGTGTCAATGCAGGCGGCTCAATCGTCTACACGGTGACTGCTCGCAACGGCGGACCGAGCTCAGCGATCGGAACCTGCGTGTCGTTGCGCTTGCCTCGTAACGCGACCTTTGTCTCCGCCGACAAGCCCTGCATCAGCCCACCGATTGGCACGACCGGAACGATCATCCGGAAAATCGGAACGCTTCACGTTGGTGCAGTAGACGTCTTGGCGATCACCGTCCAAGTTACGACGGTGCCTGCCGCGCGCATGCGCGCGATCGCAAAAATAGCATCGTCAACACCAGCGATCTTCCCGGACAACGATTCGGTCGCCATCGACACGATGACCAACGCATAGTTCTGACAACGTCGCACAACGACCGACTCACTTACTCGACGCCAGTGCCGCCGATCGACGCGAAGATCGACAAGTTGTAACGAGTTGTTTGGATATATGCGCGTGGCACGATGTGCAAGCGTCGAAAAAATTTACAGCACCCGCACTCAACTCCGACTAAGACTCTGATTTACATATCGATTAGTCGCTGGAATGGTTCGTGCTGCGGTTCCAAGGACCGTCTGGCAGTCAAATCGCTTGTGCAGGTCTTGCGACAACCGAATCTGAAAGGAGTGGATGTCCATGAAGCTCGGCGCAATCTTCGCTGTTCTGCTCGCCTGGATTCCGTGTGCTGACGCGGTCCTCCTGTGGAGTTATTCCTATTCCGGCGGCGGTGTCTCCGGGAACGGATACATCACGACCTCGAACAACCTCGTCGGCGGCGCCTACCCGATGACGGGCATCAGCGGAATGCGCGGCGCGCTCCCGGTCGAATTCCTCCTGCCGCCTGGCACCTATGCCGCCAGCGGTGGAGGCGCGCTCATAAGTGACAATCTGCTCTATCCCGGATCGCCGTCTCTCGGGCTTGGCGGCTTCACCGTGAGCTCCGGAAGCGACTTGTACAACGTTTACAACACCGGAGGAACCTACTACGACCTTGCGGGTGCGGACTGCCCAGCGGCGACTTGCGGTGATCCGAGCCATTTGGGCACGCCCGTCACCTTTAGCGCGACCCTGATTCCGTCGATCGAATGGGCGTTCTCCTACACAGGGGCCGGGGTTGCCGCAAGCGGGGAATTGATAACCCTGGCAACGGCAGTCGCTGGCCACTACCAGATCGTCGGTCTGGAAGGCACGCGAAACGGCGTGGCCATGAACGCGCTGTTCCCCGCGGGCACCTACGCCGCCAGCGGGGGCGGCGCACTCATCAGCGACAACTTGCTGTTTCCGACCGCTCCGTTCTTGCAGACCGGTGGCTTCACGTTTCACGCGGGAGACGATCGATACAACGTCTACTTCACCAGCGGTTCATACTACGACCTGGCCGGTGTGGATTGCGGAGGGCTGACTTGCGGTGACCCGAGCCATTTGGGCACTCCGGTCAGCTTCGCACTGGCGCGAGTGCCCGAACCTGCTTCGCTCGCACTGGTCGCGGTAGCGCTTGGAATGCTCGGTCTCGGCAGGAAA
The DNA here is from genome assembly GCA_963726915.1 of uncultured beta proteobacterium. Taxonomy (GTDB): domain Bacteria; phylum Pseudomonadota; class Gammaproteobacteria; order Burkholderiales; family Casimicrobiaceae; genus PALSA-1003. The sequence continues at coordinate 306,843 of CAVSEA010000009.1, read as the reverse complement.
AGGCGCAACTTTTGAACTAGCGCGCTACGGCGTAGGTCGCGCTTTGGCCGCAACGCACTAAATCGGCCCGTTTGGAAGCTTCGCGATCGGCAACGAGACGATTCGCGACACCCAGATCCTGTTTTTCGGAACTGAGTTCGACCTGGCGTGGCCGTCACCGGCGACGCCACGATACCGAATGTGACGCGTTTCCTGCATTTCATCCCCACGGTGGCGCATTGTGTCTCGCCATGCTGGAGCAGAGTGGCCCCCTTCCGTAATCTTGCCCTGCACGAAGTACCCAACCAGAGGGCAACCGCATGAGCAGCGATCCAGGCAGTCCGGGCTCCGACAACGCTGCCGAACCCGGCAAAAGCAGTCCCACCGCGCGCCCAACCACCAGACAATCGCTGCGACAGATCCGCGATGGCATCGTCGTGATGTGGTGGGCCTTCTTCAACTGGCTGGCCGACGTCTCGTGGAAGACGCTGCTGCTCGTTTCACTGTTGGTATTCATACTGGTCGGCATACTTAAGCATCCGATCCCTGCTTTCCTGTTCATCATCGCCTCGTTCATCATCAAGGTCGTGGCGGGCGGCAAGCGCAGAGCGGAACTTACCGCGAAGGACGCCACAAAGAGGGCCGAGACGGAGCAGCTCCAGCGCACCGTGCTGGAAGCGCGCATGGCGGCGCTGCAAGCCCAGATCGAACCGCATTTTCTCTTCAATACACTGGGCAGCATCGACCAGCTCATCCAGACCGACCCGCCGCGCGCGTCCAAGATGCAACAGAGCCTCATTCGATACCTTCGCTCGGCCATGCCGCAGATGCGCGAAGGCAGTCGGCCTTCTCTTGGCCAGCAGGTCGATCTTTGCAGCGCGCTCCTGGAAATCATGGCGGTGCGCATGGAAGAACGCCTGCAACCTGTGATAAGTGTCCCGGAGGGCCTGAAATCGGCGGTGTTCCCATCGATGATGTTGCAGACGCTGGTCGAAAACGCCATCAAGCATGGCCTGGAACCGAAGCCCGAAGGGGGCACGATCGAGATCGGCGCGGAGGTGGTCGACGGGCAGCTGGCCGTTCAGTGTGACCGACACCGGCGTAGGCTTCACGCCGAAAGGCGAAGGCGGCGTGGGACTGGCCAACGTACGCGAGCGATTGAAGGCCTTGTACAGCGGCAGGGCCGAGCTGATTATCAGCCTGCCGCCCGCGGGTGGCACCCGGGCGACGATCAAAGTGCCCTACGAGATCGTCCGCGCTACGGCCGGAACGAGTATTTGAATGCACGACAAGCCCGCCCCCACCGCCGTCGTTGCCGACGATGAACGACTGATGCGCGAACAGATCATTGCCCGCGTGAAAGAAGCTTGGCCCGAACTGTCCATTGTGGGCGAGGCCAGCAACGGTCGCGAAGCAGTGGCCTTGGTACGGAACCTCGAACCCGACATCGTCTTTCTCGACATCCGCATGCCCGGGATGGACGGGATCCAGGCGGCGCAAGCGTTGTCAGGCCAGGTCCATGTAGTCTTCGTCACTGCGCATGACGAATACGCCATCCGCGCCTTCGAGCACGGTGCGATCGACTATGTGCTGAAGCCGGCGGAGCAGGAGCGGGTAGCGCTGACCTGCCAGCGTCTGCGCACGCGACTCAAGCAAGAGCCGAAACCGATGAATGACTTGCTGGCACAGCTATCGCAACAACTCGGCACCGGCCTGAAACCGCGCGAATACATGCGCTGGATACAAGCGAGCGTGGGCGCCAATTTGCGGATGATCCCGACCAGCGACATCTTGTTCTTCCGTGCCGCGGACAAATACACGCGAGTGCAGACTGAAGGATTCGAAGCCCTGATCCGCACGCCGATCAAGGAACTGATCGATGAACTGGATCCGTCGGAGTTCTGGCAAATTCATCGTGCCACACTCGTTCGCGTCGATGCCATCGCGCACGTCAGCCGCAACTTCCAGGGCCAACAGGTCGTGCACGTGAAGGGCAGCGAGGAAAAACTCGAGGTGAGTCGTACCTTCCACCATCTGTTCAAGCAGATGTAACTCGCCGGCCCCAGCCGTGCAGTTTATAGGAGCTGGCCGAACTGCGACCATCGAGGTTCTGACGCTGGCTAACGGACCGAGTGCGGACTACGACAGGCTCAGATCGACACGTCATTGACAATGGTTTAAGCGGACCTAGCGACTAAGACCATTTCGGTACCAAGTGCTTTGATTCAGGACGCGTTTGCCCTGGATGATTCTCCAAGCCACGCGAGCGTCGCGGAGAACGCCTCGTCGATCGTTGTGGAACGTCCGCGCCTGTACTCGACCTCATACGCGTCATCGCCCAATTCAGTCCGACAGATCGCAAGGCATTCTTCCTTAGACATTTCTTCGATTTTTGGATTGCGGCTGCCAATCGATTCCAATACTGCGTCCGCCACCGCGATCAACCACGCTGCACGAGCGTATTCGTGCAACGCGATTGCAAGGTTTCTAACCACGACCAGTGCTTGGGCGTATCCGTAGGCAAGTCCCAGCTTCTTCCAACGCCCAAGCGAATCTACGAGAAGCAACCGGGCGGCCGCTAGGTCACCGGCGGTCGCAATCAGTATGTCCGCCTTAGTGAAGATCAGTTCGGCAATTCGCTCCGGAAGTCCGATTGCCCGCGCCATCGACAGTGCCTCGTCGGTAATCGATAGGGCCATGTCAAAATCGCCCTCATATTGCGCGGCTCGACCTACGAAGCAGAGGCTGGAGACGGTCGACGGCCCATCGTTCACCTCTCGGCAAACTGCCAATGCGCGTGTCAAGAACGGTTTGCCCGCAAGGATGTCGCCCTCCTCGACGAGGAGTAGGCCGAGGTTGCTGAGAACCAGTGCCTCAAGTGCCTTTGGCGCGGCCAAATGTACGATCTTTGCGGCCCGCTCGAGGAATTCCAGTGCATGCGGCGTGTCGCCCTGTTCTTTGGCAATTACGCCGAGATTGTTGAGAGCGCGCACCTGTACGACACTCTCGTTCGTCGCTTCGCTGGCGACCACAGCTTCCTTGAGCAGGTGGTTCGCTTCCGTTAGCGTACCGATCCGGAACGCTAGGGCGCCGCCGCTCAAGAGTGCCCTCGCGCGCGCTGCACTGACGACCGGGTTGCCGATGCCCAGGGCTCGCTGGCACCAGGCGTAGCCTTCGCGCAAGTGGACCCGAAGGCCCCAAAAGCGGGACAGCGAACCACATAGACGCTGGGCGCTGTCCGCATCCGATTGCGCTCCGGTGGCATGCGTGAGCGCCGCGCGGAGGTTGTCGTGGTCGGCGTCGAGTCGAGAGAGCCACTGGGCTCCTTCGGTACCGCTGATGAGTGCAATGTCCGCGTCTTCCGCGAATTTCAGGTAAAAGGCGAGGTGCCGCCCGCAGATCGCGTCTCTTTCGTCGGATTCGTTCAGGCGCTCGTGCGCATACTCCCGCACCGTCTCCAGCATCCGGAAGCGGACGCCCTCGGCTTCGGTCGCCACCAGCGACTTGTCCACGAGGTGAGTCAGCGTTACTAGCACACTGTGCTGCGGGAGCTCGCTGCCTGCCGCGATATCCTCCGCCGCTTCCAGCGTCCAACCGCCGGCGAAAACTGCGAGCCGCCGGAACAAGACACGTTCGGGCACCGTCAGCAGCTCATGACTCCAGTCGATAGACGCGCGCAACGTCTGCTGCCGTGGCAAGTACGTTCGGTTGCCGTCCGTCAACAGGCGAAAACGGTCCCTCAGACGGTCGGCAATCGTATCAACCGGCAGCGCCCGCACGCGCGCAGCTGCGAGCTCAATCGCCAAGGGGATGCCATCGAGGTGACGGCAGATCGAGGCCACGTACGACGCGTTGCCTTCAGTGATTCGGAAGTCAGCCCGTGCTGCGACCGCGCGATCAAAGAACAGACGGATCGCGTCAATCTCCATCAACTCCGAACAGGACCTCGGCGAGCTCGATTCCGGAATTGCCAGCGCCGGCACCTGATAGGCGGCTTCGCCCGCGATATGCAGCGGCTCGCGACTCGTTGCAAGGATCTTGATACCGGCACCCGCTTGCATGAGTTGTCCAGCCAGTTCCGCGCAGGCCTGCACCAGATGCTCGCAGTTATCAAGAATCAACAGGAGCTTGCGGTTCCTGGCAAGATCGCACAGGATTTCGATGATCGGACGCTGTGCTTCTTCCCGCGCACCCAGTACGGTCGCAACGGCGTTCGGAACCATCTTAGGACTGACGATCGGCGCGAGATCCACGAACCACGCGCCGTCCGTATAGTCGTCCAGCGCGTCCGCCGCGACTTGCAGCGAGAGACGTGTCTTCCCAAGACCGCCCGCGCCAATAAGCGTCACTAGCCGGGAATTCTCGAGTAGCGTCTTGATATCGGTCAAGACGCGCTCGTGGCCAATAAATGATGTTACCTGCTGCGGGAGATTGTTCGGCGTTGATTCCAGCGATCGGAGCGCCGGAAACGTCTGTCGCAACTGCGGGTGCGCGAGCTGAAAGAGCCGCTCAGGGCTAGCCAGATCGCGTAGCCGCACGCTTCCCAGATCACGTAGCGAAACGGCGTCTGGCAGGAACGCCAATACCCGTGCGGCCACCGCTTCGGACAGAAGCACTTGGCCTCCATGCGCGGTTCTCACGATCCGCGCGGCACGGTTGACCGCGTTGCCAAAGAAATCGCTGTCCCGACGCTCAACCGCGCCCATGTGCAGACCACAACGGATTCGAAAGAGGATTCCGCAGGTCGCTTCCGAGTCTGCGAACGCCTGTTGCAGCGCGAGGGTGGCGCGGATTGCGGCGACCGGTTCGTCGAACGTCGCATAGGCGCCGTCGCCCAGCATCTTTACGATGGCACCGCCGTGACTCTCTACGGCTGATCGGATGATCGCATCGTGGCGTGCCAGTGCAGGCCGCATCCGATCAGGATCCTGCTCCCACAGACGTGTACTGCCCTCGATGTCAGTAAACAGGAAGACCACGGTGTTGTCTGAAAGCGGAGACATTGTGAGGAATCTCTTTAGTGCAAGCCGGAACGGGTGGGCGCCTCCCTACGTTGATTCATTTTGGCGTTCGCTACGGGGTTTCGCAACCTAGGCCATGGGATCGCACGTGACGCTGGGGCACGAAGTCGTCTTGGCCGGCGATAAATGCCTGATGAACGAGCTGGCTAGAGCCGATAGTGGCAATTTGGGTCAGGTACGCTATGACCACTCATGGCTCGAATTCGGACGCGCACTGAGTAGCTTCTGGTACCGGCTGCCGGCTCAATTTCGGTTTTGCAATGCTACGTTTCGTAGTACGACGGTAACATTGCATCAGCATTTCACTCGCGCACTACAAGGGTCCAACCCGCTTGCTCCACAACTCCCAGACGCGCGCAAGCTGCGTATCGTTGGTCGCCATCGCCTTCGCGGCCTCCTGCTCGCTGAGGTAGGTCACCTCGCCCAGCCCGATCGCCTGCATCTGCAGCCTGGCGTTCACTTCGGCGTAGATCGCGCGATAGACGACCTGCTCGATCGAAGTACCGACGACGGTCGAGCCATGCCCGCGCATCAGCACCGTCGAGCGCGGGCCCAGCGTCGCCGCCAGCGCCTTGCCCAGCGTCCCGCTGCTGATCAGCATGTCGGTGTCTCCTGCGGTTTCGCGAATATCGAACAGCGCAGTGCCCTGCCCCAGGAAGCCGCTCATGTGGAACACCGGACGCAACGAGGTCCTGGTCACGCCAAACGGAATGACGCTCGGCGAGTGGCTGTGCACGACGGCATGCACGTCGGCCCGCGCGCGATAGATCTCGCCGTGGATGAAACGCTCGAGATAGACGCGGCGCCCGTTGGCGTCGAGCGCCGTGCCGTCGAGGTCGAAGGTGACGATATCGTCGCGACACACCAGCGCCGGCGCCATGTTGCGCGAGAGCAGGAAATGCACCGGGGACTGGTCGTGCCGCACGCTGACGTGACCGAAGCCGTCGACGACACCCTGGTCGTACAGGATGCGGTTGGCGAGGACGAGCTTGTCGATCAGCGCGGGATCGGGGTTCGATAGGTCTGCCATTTTTTCCGTCCTGGGTGAATCGCTACGCTACGCGTACTTCGCAAGTTCCAGCCGACCGATCTGGTTCCGGTGCACTTCGTCGGGACCGTCGACCAGCCGCAGGGTGCGGGCGTGCGCGTAATCGCGCGCCAGCCCGAAGTCATCGCAGACTCCCGCCGCCCCGTGCGCCTGGATCGCCCAGTCGATGACCTGGCACACCATCGCCGGCGCGGCGACCTTGATCATCGCGATCTCGGCGCGCGCCGCCTTGTTGCCGACGGTGTCCATCTTGTAGGCGGCGTTGAGCGTGAGCAGGCGCGCCTGGTCGATCATGATGCGCGCCTCGGCGATCCGCTCCAGGGTCACCGTCTGCTCGGCGATGGCCTTGCCGAACGCGACGCGCGATCGGGCGCGCCTGCACATTTTCTCCAGCGCGCGTTCGGCCAAGCCGATCGCCCGCATGCAGTGGTGGATCCGCCCCGGCCCGAGCCGTCCCTGCGCGATCTCGAAGCCCCTGCCCTCGCCGAGCAGGATGTTCGCTACGGGCACCCGCACTTGGTCGAACACGATTTCCATGTGGCCGTGCGGCGCGTCGTCGTAGCCGAACACCGGCAGGTGGCGCAGAACGTTCACGCCCGGCGTATCGCGCGGCACCAGCAGCATCGACTGCTGCGCGTGCTTCGCGCGCATTCGGGTCGGTCTTGCCCATGAAGATGAAAATCCGGCAGCGTGGGTCGCCGGCCCCCGACGACCACCACTTGCGGCCGTTGACGACGTACTCGTCGCCGTCGCGCACGATCGAACTCTGGATGTTGGTGGCGTCCGACGAAGCCACGGCCGGCTCGGTCATGGTGAACGCCGAACGAATGCGGCCGTCGAGCAGAGGCTCGAGCCATTGTTTCTTCTGCTCCGGCGTACCGTAGCGTTCCAGCACCTCCATGTTGCCGGTGTCCGGCGCCGAGCAGTTGAACACCTCGGCCGACCACGGCACGCGCCCCATGATCTCGCACAACGGCGCGTACTCGGTGTTGGTCAGCCCGGCGCCGCGTCCCGACTCGGGCAGGAACAGGTTCCACAGGTCGGCCGCTTTCGCCTTGGCCTTGAGCTCTTCGACCACCTGCGTCGGCTGCCAGCGATCGCCCTGTGCTACCTCCGCGTAGAAGCGCGCCTCGTTCGGATAGACGTGATCGTCCATGAACTGCTGCAGCCGTGTCCGCAGTGACTGCACCTTCGGCGAGTAATCGAAATTCATATCGGTCCTTCGGTCCTGATTCAGTTTCCTGCGCGCATCCGTTCGACCTGCTGCCAGCCGAGTTCCGCCATCGGTCGCGCGCGATTACCGGCTTCCAGCGCCTGCGCGCTTGCCGCGTTGCCCGCCAATGCGCGCGCTTTCACGCCCTGCAGGATGCCGGCCATGCGGAACATGTTGTAGGCCATGTAGAAACCCCACTCGGTCTCGCTGGGCGTCCGAGGTGCCACGATGCGTTGCAGGTAGCGCTCGAGATAGTCGCGCTCAGTCGGGATGCCGAGCGTCGCAAAGTCGACACCTCGCATGCCGCGAAACTCGTGCGGCGCCAGCCGCCACGTCATCATGTGGTAGGAAAAATCCGCCATGGGATGGCCAAGCGTCGACAGCTCCCAGTCGAGCACCGCCAGTATGCGCGGCTCCGTCGGATGAAAGATCATGTTGTCCAGGCGGTAGTCGCCATGGACGATTGCCGTCTCGTCGCCGACGGGGATATTCTTGGGCAACCAGTCGATCAGACGTTCCATCTCCTCGCACCGTTCGGTCGCCGAAGCTTTGTACTGCCGCGTCCAGCGATCGATCTGGCGCGCGAAGTAGTTGCCGGGCTTGCCGTAGTCGGCAAGGCCAATCGCCGCGTAGTCGACGCGGTGCAACGCGGCGATGACGCGATTCATCTCGTCGAAGATCGCGCCGCGCTCATCGCGCGTCATGCCCGGCAGCAACGGATCCCACAGCACGCGACCGTGAACCATTTCCATCACATAGAACATGGATCCGATCACCGCCAGGTCGGTGCAGAGGACGTAGGTACGGGGCACGGGAATGCCGCTGCCCGCCAGCGCCGAGATCACCCGGTATTCGCGGTCGACGGCGTGTGCGGAAGGCAGCAACGCGCCCGGCGGCTTGCGTCGGAGCACATAGGATTTTCCACGAGTCGCGAGCACGAAGGTCGGGTTGGACTGCCCACCTTTGAATTGAGCGACGTCGATCGGCCCGTCGAAGCCTTCGATGTGATCGCGCAGATAACACTCGACCGCGTCGACGTCGAAGGCATGCGCGGGGGCCACCGGCCGCGTCCCGACGAAGGCGTCGTACTCGCCCATCGGCTCAGGCTGGCTTGCCGGTCGCATCTGCTGCGGCACGCACGCGTCGCAGCATGAACGTGCCGCTCGCCGTCGCGACGAGCTTCCCGCCGGCGTCGTGTACTTCGCCTTCGCAGAACGCGACGGTCTTGCCGCGATGCACGCAACGGCCGTCGGCCACCAGCGTGCCCAGCCCGGGCCCGACGAAATTGACCTTCAACTCGACGGTGATCGCCCCCTTCTCGTCCGGATCGGTCGAGCGCAACGCGACCGCCAGCGCGATGTCGAGCAGCGTCATGGTGACCCCGCCGTGGACCGCGTCCCAGCTGTTCATCAGTTCCGGACGCACGTCGACCTCCAGGCGCGACTTGCCGCCTCCCTTGCTGACCAGGCGGATGCCCAGATGCTGCGCGAACGGCAGCTTGCGACCGAGTGCGGCTTCGATGTCCATTCAGATGATGGTCACGCCGCCGTCGACGGCGACGATCTGGCCGGTGATAAAGGCGCAGGCGTCCGACGCGAACAGCGCGACGAGCCCCTTGAGGTCCTCGGGTCCGCCGATGCGCTTGAGCGGCGCCTTTTTTGCGACCTCGTCACCGAGCATTTCCATGATGCCCTTGGTCATCTTGGTCGGGAAGAATCCCGGTGCGATCGCGTTGACATTGATGTTGTATTGCGCCCATTCCGCGGCGAGCGAGCGCGTGAAATTGACGACACCGCCCTTGCTGGTGTTGTACGCGATCGTCGCCGGACGCCCGGGATCGCCGCCGCCGACCAGGCCGAGGATCGAGGCGATGTTGATGACCTTGCCCTTGCGCCGCGGCACCATGCAGCGCTTGCCGACTTCCTGGCTCGCGACGAACATCGCCGTCAGGTTCAGGTTGATGACTTTCTGCCACGCGTCGAGCGGATGGTCGATCGTCGCCGCGCCCCAGGTCGTTCCCGCGTTATTGACCAGTATGTCGATCGGGCCGAGCGCCTCGATCGCCCGCGCGATTGCCGGTGCGATCGCCACCGGATCGGACATGTCGCAGGGCACGGCAATCGCATCGATGCCCCGTGCGCGCAGGTGCTCGACTGCCGCATCGAGTTCGTCGCGCTTGCGCGCCGTCAGCGCAACCCTGGCCCCCTGTTCGCCGAGCGCCTCCGCGATCTGCAGGCCCAAGCCACGCGATCCGCCCGTGACCAGAGCGGTCCTGCCTTGGAGGTCGAACAGCTGTTGCACGCTCATCGAATTTCCCTCGCCGCGATCGCCGGCGGCAGCCCTCACCGCCGCGCCCCTGGCGAGCATTCTAGGTTAAGATTCCAAGCAACGGGCAACGGGTTTCGTGCGCCCGCTGCAAGACGGAACAACCGCAGGCGCGTCTTCCCGAGCCGGTGCATGGACCTCAACTACTCCGCTGAAGAACTGACCTTTCGCGACGAAGTGAGCTCTTGGTTGCGCGAGCATCTGCCGCCACAGCTACGCGAGAAGGTGACCCGCTATCGCTCGCTGTCGCGGGATGATCTGCTGCGCTGGCACCGGATCCTCGCCGCCAAGGGCTGGATCGCCCCGGCGTGGCCGGCGGAATGGGGCGGCACCGGCTGGAATATGGTCAAGCGGTACATTTTCGAGGAGGCGTGCGGCTATGCCGGCACGCCACCGCTGATCCCGTTCGGACTGTTGATGTGTGCGCCGGTGCTGCTGAAATTCGGCACCGAAGCGCAAAAGCAGAAGTTCCTGCCGCGTATTTATCATGGCGAGGACTTCTGGTGCCAGGGCTATTCGGAACCAGGATCGGGCTCCGACCTCGCCTCGCTCAGCACCCGCGCCGTGCGCAACGGCGAGCACTACGTCGTCACCGGCCAGAAGACCTGGACCACGCTCGCGCACATGGCCGACTGGATCTTCTGCCTGGTGCGCACCGAGCCGGGGCTCGAACGCAAGCAGGACGGCATTTCCTTCCTGCTCATCGACATGAAGACGCCGGGTATCACGGTGCGCCCGCTGCAGTTGATGGACGGCGGGCACGAAGTCAACGAAGTGTTCTTCGACGACGTCAGGGTCCCGCTCGAGAACCGCGTCCACGACGAGGGCAAGGGCTGGACGGTTGCCAAATATCTTCTCGGCCACGAGCGCATGAACACCGCGCGCATCGGCGCTTCGCAGCGCGAACTCGAAAGCCTCAAGGCCTTCGCGGCAAAGCAGCAGAAGGACGGCAAGCCGCTGCTCGACGACCCGCGCTTTCGGGACCGGGTCTCGCGGGTCGAGGTCGAGTTGATGGCGCTGTCGATCACCAACCTGCGCTTCCTCGATCAGCTGCGTTCCGGCAATGCCCCTGGCGCGGAAGTGTCGATGCTGAAGATCAAGGGCACCGAAATCCAGCAGGCGTTGACCGAACTGATGATGCAGGCCGTCGGACCCTTGGCGCAACCTTTCGCACCGAGAGATCGCTCGACCGACTTCGACGACTTCACCGCTGCGCTTGCGCCGCGCTACTGCAACTACCGCAAGACCTCGATCTACGCCGGCTCGAACGAGATCCAGCGCAACATCATTGCCAAGATGGCGCTGGGACTGTAGGAACCACGCATGAATTTCGACTACAGCGAAGAGCAGCAACTGCTGGCCGCGACGGTCCGGCGCTTCGTCGAGAAGGAATACGGCTTCGACGCCCGCAAGCAGATCACCGCGTCGGCCGATGGCTGCAGCGGCAGCGTCTGGTCGGCCATCGCCGACATCGGGTTGCTCGGATTGCCGCTGCCGGCGGACTTCGGTGGGTTTGGCGGCGGCGCAGTCGACCTGTTGGGCGTGATGGAGGCCTTCGGCGAAGCGCTGGTCGTCGAGCCGTACCTGTCCACGCTGCTTGCAGCGCATCTGGTCGCGCACGCCGGCAGCGCAACGCAGCGTCAGGCGCTGTTGCCGCGCATCGTCGCCGGCGAGCTCAAGATGAGCTTCGCGCATAGCGAGCCGGCCGCGCGCTACAACCTGGCGCATGTCTCGACGCGCGCGCGCAAAGCCGGCGGCGGTTTCACACTCTTGGGCGACAAGTGCGTCGTGTTGCACGCGCCTTGCGCCGACCACCTGGTCGTTTCGGCGCGCACCGCCGGCAACGACACCGACGCCGATGGCATCAGCCTGTTTCTGATCGACGCGCATGCGCCCGGGCTCACCCAGAACGCCTATCGCACTATTGACAGCATGCCTGCGGCAGATATCGCGCTGCGGGATGTGCGGGTCGAAGCCGACGCCTTGCTCGGCCGCGCGGGCGATGCGTTGCCATTGATCGAGGCGACGACCGACTTCGCCATCGCACTGCTGTGCGCGGAAGCGGTCGGCGCGATCAAATACGCCAACGACGCCACACTCGAGTACCTCAAGACGCGCAAGCAGTTCGGTGTTCCGATCGGAACCTTCCAGGCACTTCAGCATCGCATGGTCGACATGGTGATCAGCGGCGAACAGGCGCGATCGATGGCCAGTCTGGCCTGCGCCAAAGTCGACTCCGAACACGATCCCGCCGAACGCAGGCGCATCATCTCGGCCGCAAAAATCAGGATCGCCGACGCGTGCCGGCACGTGGCGCAGGAATCGGTGCAGCTGCACGGTGGCATGGGCATGACCGACGAGATGAAAGTCAGCCACACGTTTCGTCGCCTGACGATGATTGCGCAGCAGTTCGGCGACGCCGATCATCATCTCGAACGTTTCGCGCGCGCCTGAGAGTTCGAAGGAGGTTTTCCGTGCCGACCATGAACCAGCAAGTCCTTCTGGCGAGCCGTCCGCAGGGCGCCGTCACCGAAGACAATTTCCGTGTCGTCGAGGCACCCATTGGCGTGCCGGCCGCCGGTGAAGTTCTGGTCAGGGGTGAATGGCTGTCGCTCGATCCCTACATGCGCGGTCGCATGAACGACGTGAAATCCTACGTGCCGCCGGTGCAGATCGGGGAAGTGATGGTCGGCCAAGCCGCTGGCGAAGTCGTCGAGTCCAAAGACGCCGACTTCGCCCCAGGCGACAAGGTGCTCGCGCCGCTGGGCTGGCAACTCTATGGCGTCGCGAAGGCCAAAGAGTTGACCCGGATCGACGTCAAGCGCGCGCCGGCCTCGTACTACCTCGGCCTGCTCGGCATGCCGGGCATGACCGCGTGGTTCGGGCTGTTCGACATCGGCCAGCCCAAGGCCGGCGAAACGGTGGTCGTCTCGGCGGCTTCGGGTGCGGTAGGAAGCGTAGTTGGCCAGCTCGCGAAGAACACAGGATGCCGCGCGGTCGGGATCGCCGGCGGCAAGGCGAAGTGCGACTACGTGGTGCAGGAACTCGGCTTCGACGCCTGCGTCGACTACAAGGCAGGCAACCTGCTGCAGGACCTGCGCACGCACTGCCCCAATGGCGTAGACGTCCACTTCGAGAATGTCGGCGGCGCCATCCTCGATACGATGTTGCGCATCATGAATCTGCGTTCACGCATCATCATCTGCGGCCTGATCGCGGAGTACAACGCCGTCGAACCTTACGGCTACAAGATGATGCGGTCGGTGCTGGTCAATCGCATCAGGATGCAGGGCATGATCGTCTTCGACTGGAAGGACCGCTACGGCGAAGCGCTCAAAGGGCTGGGCGGATATTTCGCGGAGGGCAAGCTGAAGTATCGCGAGTCGGTGGTCCACGGTCTCGCCAACGCGCCGAAGGGCCTCATCGCATTGCTCAAGGGCGAGAACTTCGGCAAGCAAGTCGTGAAACTTGCCTGAGCAAGAGGGTCAGAGCCCGACTTCCTTGCGTGAAGCTTGAGTGGGCATCGTTGGCTTGCGCAAGCGGGGGCGATGGTCGACCCGCTGCCTGCTACAACCTGGTCAGTGACGGTGTTTCTTACATCGACCCCCGCACGTCGCGCAGAACAATCAGCTAACCCGCCGGAAAATAACGAAAAAATGTTACTGGCGCGAAGGTTGCTGGCAATCCTCTGGTGCACGGAATCGCAGTGATTTGACCCTTGAGAGGAAACCGACAAGATGACTGAGGCCCGCAATGCAGGGGACGCAGCGGATCCGGTCCATTTGAGCTTCATCGAGCAGAGGCGACCGCTGCTGCAAGGGAATGCCCATCGCTACCTGATGGCCCGTGGAGACGAACTGGCCTTTACGGCCGAGGTCGTTCGATTCGGCTTTTCTCCGACCGATTTCACGCTCGACATCGAGCGGATACCCGGCAGGCGATCGCAGACGTCGTCGGCGCCAACGTTCACCGTGACCGTCAGGAACATTCATCGTCTGTACCGCGCAACCTACAACGGTGGCCCGGGCCGAGCATGGGTCGCCGAGTTTCTGCGCGATCTCATCGCGGGAAAATTCGGACAGCCTTAACCCGCGCCTCGCACGCCTGCGCCGATCACTGATACGATGCCGGTCAACTCAATGACGGCAGGACCGACGCTGATGATTCAATTCCTGAGAATTCGCCGTGTGATCATGCGCACGCTCCCGGCTGCCTTTGCGGTGTCCCTGATGGTTGCAGGCGCGGCCGGCGCCGCCAAGCCCCTGCCACCCGTCGACGAGAGCGAACTCCTCGGCCTCGGCTTCAAAGTACTCGTTGCGACGACGACGGTGCAGCAGGATTGGATACGGCGCATGGCGCCCGGCCAGATTCGAGCGATGCAGCGCACCGGCAAGCACTATTTCATCTACCCCGACGCGGCCAGGAACCAGGTCTTTGTCGGCGGCCCGAAGGAATATGCGTCGTATCGCGAACTCCATCCGGACAGCAAGCTCGCCGGTCAGGATGGCGCGAAACTGGCGAGCGAGTATCGCGCGAAACAGGATGCGGCGATGAAGAGCGCGACCGCGCGCGACCTGTCGGACCCCTACTACTGGACGAACACGGCAACCTGGTCCGACCTCGGCTGGTGAGCGCTAAGCGGGGGGATGCCAGCCGGCGTCGGCCCAGAGTTCGCCGCTCACCGCCGAGTTGACGAGCATGAAACAGATCGCGTCGGCGATCTCGTCGGGGCGAATCAGTCGGCCAAGTTGCGTGAACGGCAGGATGTGCTTGCTGATATAGTCGTCGCCCATCGCCCGCACCATCGGTGTGTCCGTGAATCCCGGGTGAATCAGCCCGCATCGCACGCCGTAGAAGACCGCTTCCTTCATGATGGTCGCAGCGGCGCCTTCGAGGCCGGCCTTGGTGGCGGCGTAGGAGATCTGGCCGCGGTTGCCCTGCGAGGACACCGAGCCGATGAAAACGATGGCGCCTTGCATGCCCTCGAATGGCTGCCAGCGTCCGAGGCCGCGTGCGGCGCGACCTTCGGCAATGCGACCGATCATCTCGAGCGCCCAATAGACCGGCGCGATCAGGTTGACGTCGACGACCTGCCTGAAACGTTCCACCGGATAGATCCGTGCCTTGCCGGTGATCTTGTCGACGCGAACCGCGAGATCGTCGCGCGTGATGCCGGCCGCGGGCACACACATGCTGACGGTGTCGAATTTTCCACTGATCGAATCGAACACGAGGCTGCGAAACGCGTCGTCGGTCGCGTCGCCCTGGTAGGCGTGGGCGACTTGCCTGCCCGCTGCCGCATTGATTTCCTCGGCGACGCCCTCGATCGCCGCGCCCATGTCCACCAACGCCATCGCGCGAACATCACGGCGCGCCAGCGTGCTTGCGACCGCGCGACCGATTCCGCTGGCGGCGCCGGTGATGACGGCAACTTTACCTGCAATTTCCAATTGGACTCCCGTCTGGTCTTGCGCAGCGTCGTGTCGACCTGCGTTCTACGGGCGATTGTATCAACCAAGTCGACTGCGGTTGCAGCGCGCGTACTTTTGGCCCGGCAATGCTGCCTTGCTCAGTCGGCAACGGGCACCGTGTAGTTCAGCGCCAGCCGCCCTCCGTCCGGATAAATCGTCTGCCCGGTCAGGTATGACGCATCGTCGCTGGCAAGAAACGCGGCGACCGCGGCGATTTCCTCGGGCTCGCCGCAACGTCCCAGCGGCGATCGCGACAGGATCTTGCGACGGGCTTCGTCGTTGGTCAGCACCGCGGTCTTGGCCATTTCGGTCAGGATCGTTCCCGGGCCGATGGCATTGACGCGAATACCGTACGGCGCGAGCGCAAGCGCAGAAACCTTGGTCAGCTGGTTGACCCCGCCCTTGGAAATCACATACGGAACCTGATTCGGGATCGCCAGCACGGCATTGACCGACGACATGTTGACGATCGCGCCACCCTGTTTGCCATGCCATGATTGCTTGACCATCAGCCGCGCCACCGCCTGGCTCATCAGGAACATGGACTTGAGGTTGACTGCGAGCACGCGATCGAAATCCTGCTCCTCGAGATCGAGAAATTCCGCGGTATGCGTGACACCCGCATTGTTGACCAGGATGTCGATGCGCCCGAATCGCGCGACCGTCGCCGCGACCGCTGCGTCGACCTCGGCCTTGCTGGACACGTCCGCCCGCACAAACGCGGCGTGGTGGCCTTCGTCGCCCAGCTTCCGCGCCAGCGCCGACCCTTGCGCGACGTCGACGTCGACCAGCATGACCGACGCTCCCTCCTGCGCGAAACGCCTGGCACAGGCGGCGCCGATGCCCTGCGCTGCGCCCGTGATCAAGGCCACTCTGGATTGCAAGCGCATGATCGCCTCTCCCATGTTCTTGGACGTAGAATGCGACAATGAACGTCGATGTCAAGGACAAACGCGTCGTCGTCGCCGGCGGGAGCCGCGGCATCGGCCGCTCGATCGCGCTGACCTTCGCCGCGGCGGGCGCGCAGGTTTCGATCTGCGCGCGCGGTGCGGAGTCGCTGGAGCAGACGCGCGCCGAGATCGCGGCGCTCGGCGGCACCGTGCACGCTGCGTACTGTGACCTGTCGAGCGAAGCCGCGATCGCGCGCTACATTCCGGAAGCGGCCGCCGCGCTCGGCGGCATCGACGTGCTGGTGAACAATGCCACCGGCTACGGCCTGTCCGACGACGAGGCGAGCTGGGAAGCGAGCCTGACCGTCGACCTCATGGCAATGGTGCGCGCGTCGCGCGAAGCGCTGCCGTTCATCGCGAAAGGGCGCGACGGCACGATCATCAACATCGCCTCGGGCTCGGGCCTCAACCCCTCGGTGCGCACTCCCGCCTACGGTGCGGCCAAGGCCGCCGTGATCCACTACACGCGCACGCAGGCGGCGGCGCTGGCGATGCAGGGCATCCGCGTCAATTGCGTGGCGCCCGGATCGATCGAATTCCCCGGCGGCCTCTGGGACCGGAGCAAGCGCGACAACCCCGCGCTCTACAACAGCATCCTGGCATCGATGCCGGCGAAGCGCCTCGGCCGTCCGGAGGAAGTCGCCAGCGTCGTGCTGTTCCTGGCCTCGCCGCTCGCCAGCTGGGTGACCGCGCAGGTCATCGGCGTGAACGGCGGCCAGGGATTCGCGCGCTAGCTACGACGACAGCTACCGCTTCGCCACGGAAAGAATCCGTTCGAGCACTTTCGGATCGTCGGGCAGCAGCCCCGACTTGAGCAAGCGCGGGGTCAGTACGGCCCAATTGGGATCCATGGCGAAGACCCGCTTGAACAGCGGCAGCGAATCGTCCACGCGTCCCATGTTCACGAGCGCGACCGCGTGCCAGAAGACCATCTCGGCGTTGTCGGGTGCGAGTTCCGCCGCGGCGTGGTACTCGGCCAACGCACGGTCGTTGTCCTTCTGCTCCACCGCGAGGTCGCCCGCGTTCATGTGGTTGTAGGCGCGCTGCAGGCCGACCAGTCGCCGCAGCTCCTTCAACGGCTCGGCGCTGTCGTCGACGCGCAAGTCGAAGACCTTATCGGCCCAGGGTTTGCCGGTCGGCTTGCCGGAAACCACGACGAGAGCCGCGGACTGCTTGCCCCTGGCATCGCCGCCCGCCGCCTGCGCCGCATCGAGCGCGGCCAGCATTCGATCCGCGAGGTCGCCCCGGGTACTTTCGAAAGCGCGCGACATTGCCGGCCATATCTTGTCGCTGAGCATCATGTTGGCCTGCACCGAATAGTCCTTGCCCACGATATGCCCCGCCGCCGCGATGTCCCGGGCGCCGGTGTACGCCTCGACCCGCCCCTGCGCATCGATCATCGCGACCTGGCGAACGTCACGCTCGTCATCGCCCGCGAGCAATGACTTCAGCGCGTCGGGTGCGCTCTTGCCCGCGCGCATCAGGTCGAGTCCGAGCTTGCCGTAGCTGGGATCGACGAACGATTGGGTCGCGACCACGCCGACACCCGCCTCGGCCCACGGGACGAGGGCTCCGACCGAAAACCAGTGCGACTGCACGGCGACACCGAGCTCGCCCGTCGCTGCGTCCCGTGCGACGATCGAATAGGTGTGCACGGGACGAAGCGGACGAGGCGAAAATGTCTGCGCACTCGCAGGGGTCAGGATAAGCATGGTGAGTAACGTGATCGGAGCGGTTGCCGCCAAGCCTCGCATTGTATTCACCTCGGACGAAAACGGTCTAACCCCTATTTACTCGATCACCCGGTCGGCGCGCGCCAGGACCGACTGTGGAATCGTGAGACCAAGTGCTTTTGCGGTCGACGCGTTGATCACCAGCTCGAACCTGCTTGGATGCTGCACCGGCAGATCGGCCGGTTTTGCGCCGCGCAGGATCTTGTCGACGTAGGGCGCCGCGCGGCGAAACAAGTCGACGTAATCGATGCCGTACGACATCAGACCGCCCTCGACGGCCATTGAGCCGACGTAGTAGATCGCCGGTACCTTGTGGCGCGCCGTCAGCGCGATGATCGACTTCCGATGTACGGTCATGTACGAGTCCGTCATGACGATGAGTCCGCCGCCCGACTCACGGCCAAGCGCGATGATGGCGTTTTCGATGTCGCTTTCGCTGCCAACGGTGGTCGTGACTATCTTCACGGAAAATCTTGCAGCGGCAGCATTCAATGGCTGGAGATAATATTCCACGTATGGCGCCGTTTTCGGATTGAACATCACACCCACGCGCGTCACGCGAGGAGCGATTTCCTTGAGCAGTTGCAGCCATTTCTCGACCAGCGACGATTCCAGATTGACGAAGCCCGTGATGTTGCGGCCCGGACGTGCCAGCGACTCGACGAATCCGCTGCCGATCGGATCGGAGACGGCCGTGAATACGATGGGAATGGTCTTGGTCTCTCGCTGCAACGCAGCAGTCACCGGCGTCGTGTTGGCGAGGATTACATCGGGCTTGAGTGCCACCAATTCCCGGGCATAGCCCGCAGCCTGTTCGACCTCGGCCGCAATCCAGCGCACATCGAGCGTCAGGTCACGCCCCTCGGCCCAACCCGACAGCGCAAGACCCTCCTTGAAGGCGACGAAGCGCAATTGAGCTTCCGGATCGGTCTGGGCGTAGCCCATCAGCACGCCGACTCGCCGGGATCTTCCCGTCTGCTGCGCGCGCACACCGGATGGGCCGGCAAGGGCGCCGAGCACAAGCAATCCAAGTACCGTGTCACGTCTGTTCATCGCGGTAATCGGTGTTTGATCCCAACTTGCTAGTGCGATCAGCTTACACCCTGAACCAACGCCCGCGATGCCTGTAAGATTCGGCTCGCCGGCCCAACCACCGCCCCCGACCATACCGATGGCATCGCTCGATCCCAAACAAAGCCTGCAGCGCATACTCGGCGCCCCGCCCACCGGCGGCGGCTTGTCGCCTGGCATGAAGCTCGCCCTGCTGCTGTGCGGCCTTGCCCTTCTCGGCCTGCTCGTCGCGCTGGTCGAGCCTACACCGAACCTGCGCCACGTACGCGTGGGATTCCTTTCGGGCAACGAGCGCGGCAACTATTACGCGGTCGTCGACAAGCTGGCGGCGGAAGCGCAACGACAAAAAGGCCAGATCCGGAACCTGCCGTCGGCTGGTTCCGTCGAGAACCTGGCCCGGCTCACGGCCGCGAAAGCCACATGCGACATCCATTTCGCGCTCGTCCAGGATGGTATGGACTGGCCGAAAGACAACAAGCTCGAGCTTGTCGGGCGCATGGTCCGACCCGAAACGCTGTTCTTCCTGGGGCCAGCTGCGGATAAGGTGACTAAGCCCGAAGACCTGCGCGGCGCAAGGATCGGCATCGGTCCGGTGGGCAGTGGCACCGAGCAACTGGTGCGGCGCATGATCGCGCCATTCGCCGAGCTCGACTTGAAGCTCTCGACGCCGACGACGGACGAGCAATTCGCGCAACTGCAGCGCGGCGAGCTCGACCTTGGGGCCATGGTCATCGACGAGGACGCGCGCCTGATCAGCGAGGCGGTGCTGCAGCGCAAGCTGCAGATCCTCAGCGCGCCCGGGACCGAGAGCCTCGCCCGTCGCCTTCCATTCACCCGAATCGGCCACATCGAGGCCGGTCACTACGACCTCGTGCATCAGCTTCCGCCCACGGACAAGGACGTACTGCGCGTGGACACGCTGATCGTAGGCAACGGCTGCGCTTCGCGGTCGGTAACGCAGGGCTTCATCACCGCGGTCGCCGGCGTGTACCCCAGCTTCGTCCGGCACAACCGCGACACACCGAACCTGACCGGGCTGCCGACGGCGCCGGCGGCGCGCAGCTACTACGACAACGATGGCCCGGACCTACTCGGCGTCTACGCGCCGTGGGCCGTGGACATCATGTTGACGTCGAGCTGGATTCAGTTCTTCTTCGCGATCTCCATACTGTTCAACGCGATGGGCCTCATGCATCGGTTCAGGCTGTGGCGCATCGACGTCGCTCGCGTCCATATCGAAAGCGAAATCCCCAGGATGTTCGGCCTCGGTGCGACAGTCGGCGACATCGAGGCGATGCAGCCTACCGACGCGCAACGCACGCCGGAAGCGCGTGCAATGCTCGATGCGACGATGGAGCGCTTAGGCGCCCTTTCCGAGCGCAGTCGCAAGCAATCGCTGTCGATGCTGGTGCCGATGGGACAGGAGATGGCCTATCGCTACCAGGAAGCGCTGATGGCAAACCTGCTGCATGCACTGCGGTCGTTTCGCGCGCGTATCTAGGGCCTAGCTACGGCAGCCGCGTGATCGTGACGCGCCGGTTCTGCGCGCGGCCTTCCTCGGTATTGTTATCGGCGATAGGCTTGGTCTCGCCGTAGCCTCGCGCCGCCAGCCGCGCCGCATCGACACCCTTGCTGCGCAAGTACGCGACGACCGCATCGGCCCGGGCCTCCGACAGTCTTTGGTTCAGCGCCTTGTCGCCGACGCTGTCAGCGTGCCCGACGACTTCGTAACGCCCGCCGCCAACGCACAGGAGCGCCCGATCGAGTGCGACACTGGCCTCGGTGCTCAGCGTGGCGCTGCCGAAGTCAAAGCGCACCGCGACGCCTTCGACGATCTTGGCGCAATCGCGTGCTGCCGCTGCCGCGGGCGGTTCGGCCTTGGCCGGCGCAGGTGGAGCTACCGCAGCGACGATCGGCGGCGCCGCAACTTTTTCCGGTTCGACTTTCGCCGGCTCGGACGCGGCGACCGGAGCGGGAGCCGGTGCCACCACCGGCGCCGCTGGCGTTATCGGTGTCGCGACGACAGGCGCGGCGACTACCGGCGCAGCACAGCAGCCCGCCTGCGACGGCCCGTAACCCGACCACCACATCAGCAACAACGCCAGAATGCCCGCGAGTGTCACGTACAGCGCGGCACGGTCGAAACCGCGCCACGCGTCTGGAGTTCTTGCCTCCGATCGCGTCATGGCCGGACCTCACTCTTCCTTTTTCTTGCTCGGGTCCACCCCTGCGATCAGTTCGTCCTGCAACTTGCGCAGCGCCGCCCAATCGCCCCGCACGCACAGGGCAGCCTGTTGCGGCCAGCTCCCTGGATTGGCGAGGCGGAAGTTCGGCCCCGCCTGGCGCAGGATTTCCTCCAGCTTCGCCTGCGGCGCGGCCGCGAGTTGACCAAAGGTCGTGATGCCCGCCTTGTGCAGCAACTCGCCGATCTTCGGGCCGACGCCCTCGATGATCTCGAGGTCGTCGAGGCTGTTTTTCTGTGGCGCGAAGCCGAAGGCACCCGCCGCCGCTAGGCCGCCCGCGGCGATCCCGGCACTCTTTGCACGAGTTTCCGCGGCATTGACGCTCGCGGTCAGTTCAGCGATGCGCCGGTTCAGGCCGTCGATTTCGCTGCGCAAACGCACGCCCGCAGCCTCGCCATCGCGGCGGAAGAACCTGTCGAACAACCAGGAGAGAATCCAGCCCAGCACAACGCCGGCCACCAGCCACCAAAAGTAGCACGCGAAATTCGACACTGCATTTCTCCCCTGAATGCTAGGCGACTTCGAACAGCCCCGCCGCGCCCATCCCGCCGCCGATGCACATGGTGACGACGACGTATTTCGCTCCGCGCCGCTTGCCTTCGATCAGCGCGTGCCCGGTCAGGCGCGCGCCCGACACGCCGTAGGGATGCCCCACGGCGATCGCACCGCCGTCGACATTCAGGCGATCGTCGGGAATGGCCAGTTTGTCGCGGCAGAAGATCACCTGCACCGCGAATGCCTCGTTGAGCTCCCACAGGTCGATGTCCTCCAGCTTCCTGCCGGTGCGCGCGAGCAGCTTGCTCACGGCGAAGACCGGTCCGATGCCCATCTCGTCGGGCTCGCAACCGGCCACTGCAAAACCGCGAAAAATGCCCAGCGGTTGCAGGCCTTTGCGCGATGCGACCGTGGCGTCCATCACCACGCACGCCGACGCGCCGTCAGAGAACTGGCTGGCGTTGCCGGCGGCGATGACGCCGCCGGGAAGCGCCGGCTTGATTTTCGTCACGCCCTCGATCGTCGTGTCGGCGCGAATGCCCTCGTCAGCCGCGATCGTGACCTCCTTCGTCAGCAGCCGCGACGACGCCGCGTCGGCGACGCCCATGGTCACCGTCATCGGCACGATCTCGTCGTTGAACTTTCCTGCCGCTGCTGCCGCTGCCGCTCGCAGCTGACTCTGCACCCCGTAGGCATCCTGCCGCTCGCGCGAGATACCGTAGCGCGAGGCGACGGTCTCCGCGGTCTGCAGCATCGTCCAGTACAGCTCCGGCTTGTGCTCGGCGAGCCAGGATTCGCGCAGCATGTGCTTGTTCGACTCGTTCTGCACGCAGGAAATCGACTCGACGCCGCCGGCGACGAAGATCTCGCCTTCGCCGGCGATGACGCGTTGCGCGGCCAGCGCGATGGTTTGCAAACCCGAGGAGCAGAAGCGGTTGAGCGTCATCCCCGCCACTGTCACCGGGCAGCCCGCCCGCAGGGCGATCTGGCGCGCGATGTTGGAACCGGTCGCGCCTTCCGGGAATGCGCAGCCCATGAGCACGTCGTCGACTTCGGCCGAATCGAGTCGCGCACGGTCGATGGCGTTCTTGACCGCGTGCGCACCCATGGTCGCGCCGTGGGTCATGTTGAACGCGCCGCGCCAGGATTTGGCCAGCCCGGTTCGCGCGGTGGAAACGATGACGGCGTCGGTCATGATCGATGGCTTTCAGATTCGTTGAATTGGCGTCATTACGCGGCCGCTGCATTGAAGGTCTTGCCTTCGGCGGCAAGGCGCGTCAGCAGCGCCGCGGGCTGCCAGAAGGCAGCATCGCCGCCGGGTTGGCCCGCAAAGCGCCCGATACTGCGTACGACGTTGTACGGTCCGACCATGTCCGCGTAGAGCATCGGCCCGCCGCGATACAGGGGAAAGCCGTATCCGGCGAGGTAGACCATGTCGATGTCGGACGCGCGCAGCGCGATGCCTTCGTCGAGGATGCGCGCGCCTTCGTTGACCAGTGCGTAGATGCAGCGCTCGACAATCTCGTCGTCGGCAATCTTGCGCGGTACGATCCCGCGCTCGGTGCGATACGCCGCGATCGCCGCATCGACCTCGGTGTCGGGCAGTGCGTCACGCCGTCCGGGCACGTACCGATACCAGCCCATGCCGGTCTTCTGTCCGAAGCGACCAAGCTCGCACAATCGGTCCGCGATCTTCGAGTACACCACGTGCGGCTTCTCGACGTAGCGCCGCTTGCGGATAGCCCAGCCGATGTCGTTGCCGGCAAGATCGCTCATGCGGAACGGCCCCATCGCCATGCCGAACTTCTCGAGTGCGCGATCGACCTGTTGCGGCGCAGCGCCCTCCTCGACCAGGAAAAACGCCTGCCGCAAGTACTGTTCGACCATGCGGTTGCCGATGAAGCCGTCGCAGACGCCGGAGACGACCGCGGTCTTGCGGATTCTCTTGGCGACCTGCATCGCCGTGACTATCACCTCGGGAGCCGTTTTTTCACCACGTACGACTTCGAGTAACTTCATCACGTTGGCCGGACTGAAGAAGTGTAGTCCGACCACGTCCTGCGGCCGGGTCGTAAAGGCGGCGATGCGGTTGACGTCCAGCGTCGAAGTATTGGTGGCAAGAATGGCGCCCGGCTTCATGCACACATCGAGCAGTTCGAACACGTCCTGCTTTACCGCAAGGTCCTCGAACACCGCCTCGATCACCAGGTCGGCGTTTGCAACATCGTCGTAGGAGAGCGTCGGCGTCAATAGCGCCATCGTCTGCTGCAGTTTTTCCGGCGTCAGCTTGCCCTTCTTGAGCGAGCCTTCGTAGTTCTTGCGGATCGTGGCAATGCCCTTGTCCAGCGCCTCCTGCTTCGTCTCGAGGATCGTCACCGGCACGCCGGCATTCAGGAAATTCATCGCGATGCCGCCGCCCATGGTCCCGGCGCCGATGACAGCCACACGCTCAATCTTGCGGGGAACCGTTGCCGGATCGATGCCGGGGATCTTGGTTGCGGCGCGCTCGGCGAAAAAAGCATGGCGCAGCGCCCGTGACTCCGGCGTCTGCACCAGCTGCATGAACAGCTCGCGCTCGAAACGCAGGCCCTCATCGAAGGGCTTGGACACCGCCGCGGCGACCGCGTCCACACACTTGAGCGGCGCCGGAAAATTCTTCGCCAGCGCGCCCACCGAGTTGCGGGCAAACTGGAAGAATGCTTCGGCATCGGGGAGCAGGATCTTGATGTCGCGCACGCGTTTGAGCGGTATTTGCTCCGCAACCACCCGTTGCGCGAAGGCCAGCGCGCCGTCCAGCAGGTCGCCTTCGATGACGGCGTCGAACAGCGCGGTTCCGGCGAGCTTCTCGGATGCGACCGGCGCACCCGAGACGATCATGTTCAGCGCGGTCTCGACACCGATCGCCCGCGGCAGCCGTTGCGTTCCGCCGGCCCCCGGCAGGATCCCGAGCTTGACCTCGGGCAGCGCGATTTGCGAGCCTGGAGTCACCACGCGAAAGTGGCAGCCGAGCGACAGTTCCAGTCCTCCGCCCATGCAGACGCCGCCGATGGCCGCGATCACCGGCTTACCTGCGCCCTCGACCACGCGAATGACCGTGCGCAGCGTCGGCTCGGCCATGGCCTTCGGCGTGTTGAACTCGCGGATGTCCGCGCCACCGGAGAAGACCTTGCCGGCGCCGATCAGGACGATCGCGTTCACGGCAGGATCGGCCAGCGCCCGATCGATCCCCGCCACGAGTTCCGAGCGAAGCTCATAGCCCAGCCCGTTGACGGGCGGATTGTCCAGCGTGATCACGGCAACGGAACCGTGCAAGCGAAATTCAGCGCCGATGGCAGTCTCCTCTAACCTGTCATTCCGAGCAACGCGAGGAATCTGCTGCAGCAGGATTCAATCACGCGACGAAAGCAGATTCCTCGTCGCTATTGCTCCTCGGAATGACAATTCTAATACATCATACTTCAAGCCAGTCCTTGCGCACCGACTGGTTCTCGCGCAAATCCTGCGGGGTGCCTTCGAACACGATTTGTCCTTGACCCATCACGTACAGGCGCCGGGAAATGTTCAACGCGATCGTCAATTTCTGTTCGATGAGCAGGATCGAGACACCCTTTGCCGCGATATTCTCGAGCAGTTCCCGTACCAGCTCGACCAGCTTGGGCGCAAGACCTTCGGTAGGCTCGTCGACCATGATGAGGTCCGGATCGCCCATGAGCGTTCGACAGATCGTAAGCATCTGCTGCTCGCCGCCAGAAAGGACACCGCCGGGCGCATCCGCTCGCGCGCGCAGCACCGGGAACATGTCGAACATCGCGTCGATGGTCCAGCGAGCAGAAGTCTGCGTCGGTTGCGCGGACTTCATGCCCAGCAGCAGATTCTCGCGCACCGTGAGCGAAGGAAAGATCGCCCGGTCCTCCGGCACGTAGCCCAGGCCACGCCGCGCGATCTGATGCGGCTTGAGGCCGTCGATCCGCTCGTTCTTGAAGCGTATGGTGCCGACGGGCACGACTTCGCCCATGATCGTCTTGATCGTCGTCGAGCGTCCCGCGCCGTTGCGACCGAGCAGGCTGACGATCTCACCCTCGCCCACCCGCAGCGATATGCCCTGCAGGATGTGACTCTTGCCGTAGTAGGCGTGCAGGTTCTCGATCTCAAGCATGGGTCGCAGTACCCAGGTACGCGTTCTGCACCGCTTCGTTCTCGCGAATGCGTGAAGGTACGTCGGTGGCGATGATCTCGCCGTACACCAGCACGGAGATCCGGTCGGCGAGATCGAAGACCACGCTCATGTCGTGTTCGACCATGACCAGCGTCTTGCCGGTGGTGACCGAGCGGATCAGTTCGACCGCGCTGCCGGTCTCGCTGCGGCTCATGCCCGCCGTGGGCTCGTCGAGCAGGATCACGTCGGCGTCGCCGGCGATGGTGATGCCAATTTCCAGCGCGCGCTGCTCGGCGTAGGTCAGCACGCCCGCCAGCGTGTCGCGGCGGGCGGTCAGCCGGATCCGCTCCAGCGTGCGATCGGTGCGTTCGTTGGCGTCGCGCAACTTGTAGGCACTGCGCCAGAAATTGTATTTGTAGCCAAGCGACCAGAACACGCTGCAACGGATGTTCTCGTACACGGACAGGCGCGGGAAAATGTTGGTGACCTGGAAACTGCGCGCCAGTCCGCGCCGGTAGATCGCCGCTGGAATGTCGCCGGAGATGTCGGCGCCGTCGAGCCGGATCGACCCGCTCGTGGGCGCGAAGCGTCCGCTGATCAGATTGAACAGCGTCGACTTGCCGGCACCGTTGGGTCCGATGATCGCGTGGCGTTCTCCCTGGCGAACGTCGAGCGTCACGCCACGGATGATCGGCGTGACGCCGAAGCTCTTGTGCAGGTCGCGCAGTTCGAGCGCGTAGTGGCCGCCTGCTTCAGTCATGATCGGTCCGACGCCGGCTCGTTCGCCAAGGTGTCATTGAATCACCTCGTCCGCGCGCGCCAACACCGACGGCGGGATCGTCATTCCCAATGCTTTCGCGGTTTTCACGTTGATCACCAATTCGAACTTGGTCGGCTGCTCGACGGCGAGGTCGGCGGGTTTCGCGCCCTTGAGGGTCTTGTCGACGTACACAGCCGAGCGCCCGATGAAGTCGGTCATGTTCACCCCATAGGCCATCAAACCACCGGCCTCGGCCTGCTCCCTGAAGGTATTCATCTTCGTTCGGCCGCGAGTTCGGGCAGTCGCTCCACCTTCCCGTCGGCCCAGCGGTATTCGATGATGAGATTCTGGCCCTCGACCAAGCCGAGACCTTTCAACGCGCGCAGGAATGACTGGAGCACCTGTTCAACCGACGCGCGGCTGGGGGCGCTCAAGTAGCCGATGCGATATACCCTGCCCGCCTGCTGCGCGTTGACGATAACCGGTGCGGCGCCGAAGGCAAGGAGCCCACGAAGCAGTACACGTCCTGCGTCACGCCTGTTCATCCAGTTTCCTTCGATGTTTGCGCGCCGGCGCGCCCCCACGCTGCGGTGACCACGGGCCAGGTCCGGCGGAACGCGAGGAATCCACCGACAAGCAACGACACTGCCACGAACCACGGCCAGGGTGTCGCCGTGTCGATTGCCATGCCGAACAGCTTCATGCGCGAGCCCGCCTCGGGCTGCGTCGACAATCGATAGTTGATCTCCAGCAGCGCCACCGCCCCGGCCAGCATCGCCAGCGCGGGGAGAAAAGCGACGCAGTAGCTGCGCAGCACGCCGTAGAACGCGGTGCTGCGCAGGATCGGCGCATGCATCATGATCAGGCCGGCGAGCCCTCCCGGCGCATACAGCACGATCGCCATGAAGAACAACCCAAGATAGAGCTGCCACGCGGTCGTGTAGTCGCTGAGGCTCACCTGCAGCCAAGTGAGGGTGATGGCGCCGAGGACAGCTCCGAGGTAGTGCGCTTCGCCGCCGATGTAGACCATGAGCAGGACGCTGCCCGAGCGCGCCGCACCCACGGCATCGGCCGCGACGATTTCGTAGTTGATCGCGTGCAGTCCGCCCGCGAGTCCTGCAAACATGGCCGCGACGGAAAAGACGATGAAACGAACGCCCTGGGTACTGTAGCCGACGAACTGCGCGCGCTCGGGATTGTCCCTTACGGCATTGCACATGCGGCCGACGGGCGTGCGCGTGAACGCATACATGAGCGCAGCGGCGACCAGCACCCAGAAGGCAATGATGTAGTAGACCTGCAGCTGCGACGCGAAATCCAGCCCGAGCACGTGCGGGCCGCGCGCGCGATTCGCGGTGATGCCTTCTTCGCCACCGGAGAAGCCCTGCAGCATGCGCGATGCGGCAAACACCAGCTCGCCGATGCCCAGCGAAATCAGCGCAAAGACCACGCCGGCACGACGCGTGGTGACCGCGCCGAACAGCAACCCGAACGCCAGGCCGGTCGCTGCGCCGACCAGCGGCACCAGCGGCATCGGAACGGCCAAGCCAGCATTGATCGCGCGCATGAAGTGGATCGCCGCGAAACCGCCGAGCCCGAAATAGACCGCATGGCCGAAGGACAGCAATCCCGTCTGGCCGAGCAGCAGGTTGTACGACAGCGCGAAGACGATCGCGATACCCATCTGGCTCAACAACGAGCGACCGAAGTTGCTGGTGAGTCCTGGCAGGTGCGGCAACACCAGCAGCAACACGAGCACCACCAGCCAGATTCCACCCATACGGACCCAGCCGCGCGTCTGCGCGGTCATCTCCTTCGGCGAAGGCAGGGCAGCGCGCTGATCGTCGCTCATGTCTCGCGCGTGCCCAGGATCCCGCGCGGTCGCAGGATGAGCATGAGCACCAGCAGCAGGTAGGGAATGAGCGGCGCGGCCTGGGCGATCTTGATGCGATACACCTCGTACAGCGGTGACGCCGGTGCCACGTCTACGTGCAGTACGCGGAACAGATCGAGCAGCGAGTAGTCGAGCGCGACGGCAAAGGTCTGCACGATCCCGATGAGCATCGACGCGATCAACGCGCCCGGTATCGAGCCGAGTCCGCCCACCACGACCACGACGAACACGATCGGACCAAGCGCGGCGGCCATATTCGGTTCGGTCAGAAGCGCGAAGCCGCCGATGACGCCGGCGAGCCCCGCCAGCGCGCTGCCGACGGCAAAGACCAGGACGAAGATGCGCGGCACGTCGTGTCCCAGTGCGCCGACCATGTGCGGATGCGTCAGCGACGCCTGGATGACCAGACCGATGCGCGTGCGCTTGAACGCCAGGTAGAGGAAGGCGAACATGCCGACCGAGATCGCCATCATCAGCGCCTTGTAGAACGGGTAACTGGTGCCGAACAGGATGAACGCGGGGAAATCGATGACCCCGGGTACCTTGTTCTCGATCGGGTTGCGGCCCCAGAGCATGACCACGAATTCGGCGATGAGATAGGCGAGGCCGAAGGTGAACAGTATTTCCGCAACCGCACCGTGCTTGTGCACGCGGCGCAGTCCGTAGCGTTCGATCAGCGCGCCGAGCAGTCCCACCACCAGCGGCGCGATGACCAGCGCCGGCCAGAATCCGATGTAGCGCCCGATCTGATAGGAAAAATATGCCCCGAGCATGAACATGCTCGCGTGCGCGAAATTGAGCACGCCCATCATGCTCCAGATCAGCGTCAGGCCGCTGGAAAGCATGAACAGCAGCAGGCCGTAGACGACGCCGTTGAGCAGCGAAAAGGTGACGAGTTCGAGCACGGCCGGGTTGGCGTTGGGCGTCGCGCGTTCAGAATGTCGATCGACGCCTCGCCGCTCCGCTGCGGCGACGAGGCGCTGCTACGGGCGCGGCGCGCGTCAGGAAGGACGCTGCATCTTGCAGACGGTCGGCAACGCCATGTCCTTGCCGTTGATCTTGACGTCGGTCTTGAAGCCCAGTCCGGTCTTTTCCACGTCGTATTTCATGTTCTCGGAAAGCGTCGAGACGAACATCGGCATCAGGATCTGATGATTGTCGGCGCGCATTTCCGCGTCGCCGACCGTGGTCGTCACTTTGATTCCCTCGAGTGCTTTGGCCACCTTGACCGGATCATTGGACTTGGCCTTGGCCGCCGCGGCCGCGAACATGTCGAACGCCGTCTTCAGCCGATAGTAGCCGAATTCGTCGTCCTTGCCGGTGAAGCGTTTCTTGAACGCCGCCGCATCGGGGTCGAGGTCTGGCAGCGCGTTGTTGTGGTATTCGCTGATCTGCTTCACCGTGCCGATCCCGTCCTTGCCGATGGCGCTCGGCGAGCCGAGTGCGCCGCCGTAGTAGGTATACCAGCTCACCTTGAGTCCGGCGTCCTTGCCGGCCTTGATCAGCAGCAGCATGTCGTTGCTCCAGTTGCCGGTGATCACGGTGTCGGCGCCCGACGCCTTGATCTTGGCGACGTACGGCGAGAAGTCCTGCACCTTCTGCAGCGGATGCAATTCATCGCCCACGATCTTGATGTCGGGACGCTTCTCCGCCAGCATTTTCTTGGCCGCCGCAGCGACAGCGCGCCCGAAGGAGTAGTCCTGGTTGATCAGGTAGACGTTCTTGATCTGCGGCAACTTGGCGATGGCATCGGTGAGCGCGCCCATTTTCATGTCGGCGTCGGCGTCGAAGCGAAAGTGCCAGAAGTTGCATTTCTCATTGGTCAGGGCAGGGTCGACCGCGGCGTAGTTGAAGTACAGCACTTCCTTGCCCGGGTTGCGCTCGTTGTACTTGAGGACCGCATCGGTGATTGCCAGGGCGACGCTGCTGCCGTTGCCCTGGAACACGTAACGCGCACCGTCGTCGAGCGCTTTTTTCAGCGCGATCAGCGACTCCTGCGGATCGACCTTGTTGTCGAACGAAAGCAGCTCGAGCTTTTCACCGTTGAATCCACCCGCCGCGTTGGCGCGGTCGATGAGATAGGTGAAGTGCTTCTGCGCGTTGATCCCGGCGCTCGCCGCGCCACCCGAAAGCGGATCGATGAACGCGATCTTGATCTGGGCCACGGCCGGCAGGGCGAACGTCATCCCGGCCAGCGCCAACCACGCGAGTCGACGCGAATGCTTTTGCATGATTCCTCCTGGGACATCGTCGCCGGGCTCTCCGCCTGCGCTGCGGGCCCGGGCTGGTCCACGGCCGATGCTACCGGCCCGCGCCGGGTATGACAAGCCGCCCTGCGCACCACAAATTGACTGCAAGGCTACCGCTGATCGGCCGGCGGCTTGGCGCGGCCGCATTGCAGGAGTAGCCTAGCGACCAACTGTTACCGGCCAAGCGCTCAGGCGCGCGACTTCCGAATCCGTGGATCTCACCGTCGCATTATCGTTATTGCTTGTCCTCGTCGCCGCGTTCGCGCTGGTGCGTTACGCGGTGAAGGTTCGCCGCAAGAAACTACTGGCGGAGCGCGAGCGGCAGCGGCGCAAGAGGCCGAAGTACAAGCCGCGCTCGATGTCCAGTCGTGCGGAAATGCGCGCTTACGACGATCCGAGCACGCTCGCCGGCGACATCACCACATTCGGCGCCACGCCCACCACCACCGGCCAGTCCGGCGGTGGCATCAGCGCGCCGCCCCGCGCCGCCGATCGCGCAGGCCAGCACACCCAGGCTCCGACCTCGGGCATGCCACCCGGCAAACCTCGTACGTAGTCGCGTAGCGCCAGCGCCGGCGGGTGCTCGCTGCGGCGCCAGGTAGCGGCACCGCCCGCGTCTGCAGTCCTGCTGCATCCAGTCCATCCCGTTCTGCGTATCACTGTTCGCGGACCCGTGCGTCGCTTGCGGACCCTGGGCGCATGGCGCCGCCGCGCCGGCAACTTTGGCCGCCGCGGCACCAACCAACCCGTGCATACGCTAGAGGAGCCTGGACATGAACCACTTTTCGAAAGCAATCGCACCGGCATTGATGGCGTTCGCGCTCGCCTGCGGGACCGCCGCACAGGCGGCGAGCCACCGCGAAGCGCCGCTGATCGCGATGGACCCCGCCGCCGACAACACCGACGTCTACGCCTTCGTCAGCTACGACGCCGCCAACCTGGCGCGCGCCCCAGCGGATCGCCGCGTCACCTTCATCATGAACGTCAATCCGGGCCAGGATCCGTCGGACGGACCCAACTACTTCAATTTCGACGATGAGGTGCTCTACGCCATCAACATCGACAACGACCAGAACGGCGTCGCGCAGGATCTCGTCTACGAATTTCGCTTCAAGACCGAGAACCGCCCGGTGGGCGGCACCGGCGGACTGACCTCGCCGGTGCCACTGCTTGGCAACTCGCACATCACCGCGCTGAGCGGCATTCTGAAAGGCATCACGGCGCTGGACGGACCGGGTTCGGAAGGACTGACCCGGCGCCAGACATACACCGTGACCGAAGTCCGCAACGGCGTGCGCACGCCGCTGTTCGGAGGCAAGACGCTGGTGGCGGTTCCCTCCAACGTCGGGCCGGCCACCATGCCCAACTATCCGGCGCTGGCGGCGCAGGGCATCTATGCCGACGCGACCAACGGTGTGCGCGTATTCGCCGGCCAGCGCGCCGAGACCTTCTACATCGATCTAGGTGCGGTCTTCGACACGCTCAACCTGCGTCGCTACCTGCCGCTGCTCAACGGACCGGGCGAGGACGCCGACAACGTCAATCCCTCCGGCGTGAACCGCTTCAGCGGCGCCAATGTCAGCACCATCGCCATCGAGGTGCCGATCACGCGCGTGACCCGCGACGGCAACGCCGCAACAACCGCCGCCAATGCCCTCATCGGCATGTACGCGAGCACGTCGCGCCCGTATGTGCGCGTCCTCGGCGGGCCGAACAATCCGTCACAAAGCCTGGGCGGCTGGGTGCAGGTGTCGCGCATGGGCAATCCGTTGGTGAACGAGTTGATCATCGACACTCCGTACAAGGACAAGTGGAATGCGTCCGCGCCAAACTTCGAGGGCCAGTTCGAGGCGTCGTACCTGAACCCTGTGATCGCCACCGCGTTGAACCTCGTGTACGGCGTGCCGATCGTGCCGATCAACGGGTCACCTGCGTCCGCGCGTACCGATCTGATGTCGATATTGCTCAAGTATCCGGGACAACCGTTGAATGGCCTGGGCTGCGGCAGCCCGTGCTCGGAATTGCTGCGGCTGGACCTGCGCGTTCCACCGACCGCCCCGGAGTCGCAGAATCGCCTCGGCGCGGCGCTGTCCGGCGATCCCGCGGGCTGGCCGAACGGACGTCGCCCGAACGACGACGTGACCGATATCGCCATCCGTGTCGTCGGCGGCAACAACTACATCGCGGCCAAGGCGGGTGATGGTGTCAATTTCCTGGCGGGCGCGCCCGGCACGGTCGGCGTCGACATCACCGCCAACGGCATCGCGAAGAATTTCCCGTTCCTGCCGACGCCATACGACGGAAAGAATCGTCGCCACGTAGACTGTGGAGGAACCGGCCCCGGAGCCAACCCGTGTGGTCCGCTGGTGCCCTGATCTGTTCAAGTGTGTTTATTAGTGCACTCGCTGCGGGTCTGGTCGTCATTCCGGCCAAGCCCGCATAGCGGGCGCGAGCCGGAATCCATTTGTTTTCGCCGCAAATGGTTTCCCGCGGAAGCCTGCCCTCGAATGAAGTCATCGGGGGCGGGAACGACGGCTAGAAGTGCGACCCGTGCCGTTGCTGCGCTTGTCCTCGCTGCAAACGCGTCGGCAGCCCCGTTCCTGCCGACCGACGACGCGCAGGTGCTGGAGCGCCTCCCCAGCCGCAGCCTGCCGCAGTTCGGCGAGCTCAAGGCGTTGCAGGCGAACGCAGCGCAAGCGCCCGACAACCTTGCGCGTGCCTTGCCGCTGGCCACTGCGTACATACGCGCGTCGCGGCTCGACGGCGATCCGCGCTTTCTGGGCTATGCGCAGGCCGCACTCGCACCCTGGTGGAAGGATCCGGAGGCACCGACCAAGGTACTGGTACTGCGCGCGACCATACTCCAGAGCAGCCACCAGTTCGCAGCGGCGCTGGCGGACCTCGACCACGTCCTTCAGCGCGAACCGAGAAACGTCCAGGCGATCCTGACCCGGGCGACGATACTCGGCGTGCAAGGCAGGCACGCCGACGCGCGCAGCGACTGCGCGCGGCTGTCCGGCGTCGCGCCACCGGTCTACGGTGCCATCTGCACTGCGGCGATCGACAGCGTCACCGGCAAGGCGCTCGAGGCCTACCAATCGCTGCAACGCGCGCTGGACGCTACCCCGCGCAGCGACCAGGCAGGACGCCTCTGGGGCGAAACGCTGCTGGGCGAAATCGCGCACCGGCGCGGCGACCCCGCCGCCGAAGCGCACTTCCGCGCCGCGCTCGCTGTCGGCGACAGGGATGCCTACCTGCTCGGCGCCTACGGCGACTGGCTGCTCGATCAGGGCCGGCCCGGCGACGCGATCGTCCTGCTTCAGAACGAGAATCGCAACGACACGCTGTTGTTGCGCCTGGCGCTGGCGCAACAGGCGCTGCGCCGCCCGGAGGCCGCCGCGTCGATCGAGTCCTTGCGCGCCCGCTTCGACGCAAGCCACCAGCGCGGCGACACCGTGCACGCACGCGAGAACGCGCGCTTTGAACTCGCCCTGCGCGGCGACGCGAAGAGCGCGCTGAACTATGCGCTCGACAATTGGAGCGTGCAGCGCGAACCCGCCGACCTGCGCATCCTCGCCGAGTCGGCGGCCGCGGCCAACGATGCCGCTGCGCTCGCCATCGTCCAGCGCTGGCTGGCTGAGACCGGAATCGAGTTTCCCGCGGTCGCCGCGCTCGCAAACGGCAAGGCGGCAGGCAAGTGATGCGGCAAGTGAGACGCTGGCTCACGCTCTGCATCGCGCTCGTGGGTGCACTGACGGTTCCGCTCGTGCAGGCGCACAAACCCTCGGACAGCTACCTGACGCTGCAGGTCGAGGGCGAGCGCATCACCGGGCAATGGGACATCGCGCTGCGCGATCTCGACTTCGCGCTGGGTCTCGACGCCAACCAGGACGACGCGATCACCTGGGGCGAAGTCAAGGCCAGGCACGCCGACATCGCGGCGTACGCGCTGTCGCGGCTGCGCCTGGGCCCGGCGAACGCGCCCTGCCCCATCACGGCCACCGGGCAGCTGATCGACAACCACAGCGACGGCGCCTACGACGTGCTGCGCTTCACGGCGATATGCGCCGCGGCGCCCAAGACGCTCGCAGTCGCGTATCACTTGTTCTTCGATCTCGACCCGCAGCATCGCGGCTTGATCCGACTCGAGTATCAGGGCGCGACGCGCGCCGGCGTCCTCGGCGCCGACCAGGCCGAGCAACGATTCACGCTGTCCGAGCTGTCGCTCTGGGAACAGTTCCTCGACTACGGCAAGGAAGGCGTCTGGCACATCTGGACGGGCTTCGATCACATCCTGTTCCTGCTCTCGCTGCTGCTGCCCGCGGTTTTGGTCCGCTCCCGAATTCCCGGGCAGCGGTGGCAAGCGGCACCGAGCTTTCGCGCCGCGCTGCTCGACGTGGTCAAGGTGGTGACGGCATTCACGGTGGCGCATTCGATCACGCTGTCGCTGGCGGCGCTCGATGTAGTCAGCCTGCCGTCGCGGCTGGTCGAGTCGGCGATCGCGCTCTCGGTGGTATTGGCCGCGCTGAACAACATCCGTCCGATGGTGTACGAGCGGCGCTGGCTGATCGCCTTCTGCTTCGGGTTGATTCACGGCTTCGGCTTTGCGTCGGTGCTGGCCGACCTCGGGCTGCCGCAGGAATCGCTGCTGATCGCGCTGGTTGCCTTCAACCTCGGCGTCGAATTGGGCCAGCTCGCGATCGTCAGCGTGTTCCTGCCGATCGCCTACGCGTTGCGCCGGACCTGGGTCTACCAGCGCGTGCTGTTCGTCTATGGCTCCGCATCCATCGCGCTGATCGCATTCCTTTGGCTGGCCCAGCGCGCGCTCAACCTGCAGTTGATCGCAGGCTAGGTGCCACCGACCTCTATCGGCAACGCCGCGGCGCCGGCAAACACCGCATCGGCTCCAAGTTCGCGCTCGATGCGCAGGCATTCGTTCCATTTCGCCATGCGTTCCGAGCGGGCGAAGGATCCTACCTTGAGCTGGCCCGCATCCCAACCGACGGCGAGGTGCGCGATCGTCGTGTCCTCGGTCTCGCCCGAGCGCGCCGAGACGATGGTGCCCCAGCGTGCCTCGCGTCCGGCAGCCAGTGCCGCGATCGTCTCGGTGACGGTGCCCGCCTGGTTCGGCTTGATCAGCACGGCATTGCAGGCTTTGCGCGCTGCCGCGCGGGCCACGCGTGTCGCATTGGTGACCAGATAGTCGTCGCCGATGATCTGCACGCGCCCGCCGAGCGCCGCGGTGATCGCAACCATCCCCGCATCGTCGTCCTCGGCCACCGGGTCTTCCAGCGATACGATCGGATAGCGCGCAACCCAGCCGGCCAAGACCTCGATCCATTCCGCCTTCTCGTAGGCGCGGTGCGTGGGGCCCGGCGCGTAGCGACCTTCGACGCGGAACTCAGACGCCGCGATGTCGAGCGAAATCATCACTTCGCCGTGGCGGAATCCGGCGGCGTCGATCGCGCGCGCGAGCATCGCGACCGCGGCTTCGTTGTCGTCGAAGTCGGGCCACCAGCCGCCTTCGTCGGCGACACCGCCGCGGCGTCCTGTCTGCGCCATCAACTCGCCCGCGCTGCGATAGACCTCGGCCACCATCACCAGCGCCTCGTCGAAGCTTTGCGCCCCGACCGGCATCACCATCAGGTCCTGCAGGTCGATGCGCCGCCCGGCATGCGCGCCGCCGCCGAAGATTTGGACCTCGGGCAGCGGCATGCGCACCGCGCGGCCACCGCTTGCATAGCGCCACAGCGGCATTCCCGCGTGCCGCGCCGCGGCGTCGAGCACGGCCAGCGAGGTCGCAATCGTTGCGTTGCCGCCGAGCCGCGATTTGTTCGGCGTACCGTCGAGCGCGACGAGTGTCGAGTCGACGGCGAGCTGATCGGTCGCATCCAGGCCCGCCAACGCCGGGGCGATCTCTGCGTTAACGCTGGCGAGCGCGCGTCCGACCCCGAAACCGCCGAGCTCTACGCCGCCGTCGCGCAGATCGATCGCCTCGAAGCTGCCGCGCGATGCGCCGGCCGGTGCGATTCCGCGCCCTGACGTGCCCTCGGCCAGGCGCACGACGACTTCGACCGTCGGTCTGCCGCGCGAATCCCAGATGCGGTGCGCGTGCACCGCGACGATGGCGGACTTCACGCCGCGAGGTCCTCGGCCCAGTGCGCGCGCAGGATGGCGAGCCGCGCCACGGGCGCAGCAAGATGGCGAAGTGCGAACTGCCGCACGCGATCGCGGTCGGGGGCTGTCGTCAGGTATTCCACCGGCGACTTGCCGTCGATGCGGCCGAGCATCAATCCCGCGAGCAGGTGCGCGGTCCTGCGCTCGAGTTCCACCCGTGGCTCCCAGTCGACGTGTTCGAGATAGGACTCCGCCAGCGCGTCGAAGCATGCCAGGAATGCGTTGGCCGACACGGGCCGCCAGCGGCACTTGAGCAGCAGGTGATTGAGGCAGAACGCGAGATCGAATGCCGGGTCGCCATACCAGGCGCACTCTGCGTCGAGCAACACCGGTCCCTCGCTGCCCACCAGGACATTCTTGGGGCTGACGTCGCCGTGGACCAGCACGCGTTTGGTTGCTGCCGTCACGGCAATGAGCTTGCGCAGCGCCGAGGCGTGATCCGGGTGGGCTCGTGCGCTCGCTTCGAGATAAGGTTCCAGGCGAATGGCGTGGAACGCGTCGTCGTACGCGAACTCGCGCGCGATGCCGGCGTCGCCGGCGGTCGCGCGGTGCACGGCACCGACCACGTCGCCGACAGCACGTGCCGTGGCCACGTCGACCACGCCATCGCGTAGCTGCGCCTTCCACACCGGGTAACGCTGCGGATCCAGCCACGCCATGGCGAAGGCCATCGCCTGCGCATCTTCGCCGAGGATGCGCGGCACCGCGTGCGGCACCACCTTCGCCGCGATCTTCATCCACGCCACTTCAGCGCGATTGCGCTCGACCGGCGCGAACCACTCGGCGCTGACCTTGAGTCTGGGCAATGCCCGCTTGACGCACACCGGCCCGCGCGCCGTGTGCGCGAGTGCGATGACCGATGACACGCCGCCTGTCAACGCCGTAAACGTCGGCGCTTCTTCCGCTGCAATCAATTGCATCCGGCGCAACGCAGCGGTGAGCGCGAATACTTGAGCGTCGTCGAGCCCGCCGTCGGTCGTCGCAGCGGTGATCATGGCGCAGCGCGCGCGACGACGCCGGTCGCGCCGCGATGGATGCTATTCGCGCGGCGCAGCAGCGTGACCGCGATGGTCAAATTGAGCAGGTTCCACGCGATGCCGTTGAGGAATGCCGCATTGTAGGATCCGGTCAGGTCGAACACCTTGCCCGACATCCAGCCGCCCAGCGCCATGCCGAATAGCGTGAACATGAGCACGGTCCCGACGCGGCCACCCGCCT
The DNA here is from genome assembly GCA_963726915.1 of uncultured beta proteobacterium. Lineage (GTDB taxonomy): Bacteria > Pseudomonadota > Gammaproteobacteria > Burkholderiales > Casimicrobiaceae > PALSA-1003. The sequence goes on along the minus strand of CAVSEA010000009.1, from coordinate 268,840 downwards.
CCTTCGCGGGGAAATATTCGCGGACGATGATGGCGTACGACGGCACGATACCGCCTTGAAACAAGCCGAACAGCGCCGAGATCACGAACAATGAGGTCAGCCCGTCGAAGGGCAGGAACAGCAACAAGGCGATACCCTGCAGCGCCGAGCCGAGCAGCAGCGTGCGCAGCCCGCCGATGCGATCGCAAATTACGCCGGATACCAGGCGGCTGACGATGCCGAAGCCGAGCATGATCGACAGCATCTGCGCGCCTCGCGCAACGCCGAAGCCGAGATCCGCACAGTAGGCGACGATGTGCACCTGCGGCATCGACATCGCGACGCAGCAGGCGACGCCGGCCACGCACAGCAGCGTCTGGGCCGCGCCAGGAGCGAGGCCGAATGGGCGCGACGAAGCCGCAGTCGCGTGCGCCGCGCCGGTATCGACGGCGACGACCGGAGGGCGCCGACGCATCAGCACCGCAAGCGCAGTCACCGAGACGAACGCGAACAGTCCGATGCCCTGGTAGGTGGCGCGCCAGCCGTAGTCCGCCACGAAGTGCTGCACCACCGGCGGCCAAACCGTACCGGCAAGATAGTTGCCGCTGGCGCAGATCGCGACCGCAATGCCACGACGGCGCGTGAACCACAACGACGTATCCGCGATCAGCGGCCCGAACATCGCCGAACTGCCAAGCAATCCGATCAGCACGCCGTGTACCAGTGCCAGGGTCCAGATGTTCGACGCCATCGCGGCCAGCGGGAATCCGATGCCGAGGCTCAGCGCACCGATCAGCACCGGCACCATGACGCCGAAGCGATCCGCCAGGCGCCCCATCAACAGCCCGCCCAAACCAAAGCCGACCAGCGTGAACATGTACGGCAGCGAAGCATCACCGCGCGAAACGCCGAACTCCTTCTGCAGCGTTGGCAGAATCACGGTGACGATGTAGAGGCTGGCTCCGCCGATCGTGCCGATCAGCAACGCAACGACAAGGCGCGCCCACGCGTACGGCGAGCCGTCTTCACGCGTTGACGGACGGGAAGTCATAGTGCGCCGCCGGTCGACTCGGGGCGCGGGCGACGCGGACGCTGGCTGCGCGCAAAACGATACAATGGACCTACGCGCCAGCACCTGCGCTCGTCAGTCATTTCGGTCATCGACCATGCCACCCGGTGGTTCCGCCATGCAAGAAGAATTCGGTCCCTGGAATCCGGGCATCCGTTCGCAGGTTCCGCGCGACCTCCTGCACCGCGCGACGTACTTTCGGCCCGAGAACGTGTTTACCAGTGTAGCGGATGCCGAAGAGCTGCGCGATCTTACCGGATTTGCGCTGAGCGATCTCGTTACCTTCAGACCACAGCGGCTTGCCTTGCACGAATTGCTGGTGCGCGTGACCGCCGACCTGTCGGTACCTGATGGTACGAAAATCGAGGATCTGGGAATCAATTTCCGCCGGATCACCCGCAGCATCCTCGACGGCTACGTCGAGCCGGGAATGCAGGATATCGTGGCGGCGTACGGTGCGCTGCGACAGCGCATCGCCGCGTTGGTCGAGCGCGAGCTTGCCGCACTGTTCGCACCCGCACCATCGGCCGTGGCGCCGCGCGCGCAGCGCGGCTGGTTCGCACGCTTTCGCCGTCCGGAGCCTGCCACCACGGAGACTGGACCCGATACCGGCATCGAGGCACGCCTCGTGGCGGAGTGGACGCGCCAGGCCGAAGCGAGCGCCTATCCCATGGACAAATCGACGTACCGGGCACTGGCTCGCGTGCTGTCCGCGCTGCTCGTGCGCCATGGCCATGCCTGGGGCGGCTGCGAGCTCATCGCTTCGCTCGCGATCAATCTCGCGTGCAACGACGTCGGTAGCGAAGCGATCGGGCAGATGCTGGATCCCATGCTGCTCGAAGCGAGCAGGAACGAAGGTTACATCCTGCTGCCGCGCCAGGACCGGCCCGTGGTCATGAACACCAAGGGCGCGTCCGCGTCGGGCAAGAGCACGCTGCGCCCGCTGCAAAAAGCGCTCGCCGGGCAGATCGGCGTCCGCTGGGATGAATTCGCCCTGATCAGTCCCGACATCTGGCGCAAGCAGCTGCTCGACTACGCGGAACTCGGCTCCATCTACAAATACGGAGGCGCGTTCACCGGCGACGAAGTTCGCATCATCGACCAGAAACTCGACCGCTACATGGCGCGCAAGGCGGCCAGCGGCAACATGTCGCACCTGCTGATCGATCGCTTTCGCTTCGACAGCTTCGCCCCGGACTCGGACGAGGCCGGCAGCAACCTGCTGACGCGCTTCGGCCATGTTGTCTACCTGTTTTTCATGATCACGCCGCCCGCGTCGCTGGTGGAACGCGCCTGGAACCGGGGGCTCGACGTCGGTCGCTACAAGGCGGTGGACGATACGCTGGCCCACAGCGTCGACGCCTATGCCGGCATACCGCAGCTGTTCTTCACCTGGATCAGGCGCGGCGACAAGCGCCTGCACTTCGAATTCCTCGACAACAGCGTGCCGCAGGGAGAGCGGCCGCGCACGGTGGCGTTCGGATCGAATGAAGTATTGAATGTGCTGGACGTCGGCTGCATGCTGGACATCGAGCGCTTCCGCAAGGTCAACGTCGATGCAACGTCGCCCGCGATGCTCTTTGCCGATCCCGCCGCACTGGCGCCGGAGAAGAACACCGGGTTCCTGAAACAATGCGTCGAGCTGTTCCACGAGGTCAACTTCGCCGATCGGGCGACCGGACGGATCTATTTGCGCATCGAAGGGGGGGCGCCGGTTTGGGCGGACACCGAGGCGCTGCACGCTGCAATGGCTGGCGCCGATACCCGCGCCGGTATCGCGGCGATCGCCGCGACTGCGCTGAACAGCCCGGGTACGCCACCGGAGGGCCCCCGGTTTCTAGCGGAGTCCAAGGGCTCCGAGAAGTCTGCGACCCTCGGTCGTTGGGCAGGCATGGGCGCGACCTGAGCAGGAAGCTATGAAGGCGGCGGCGACACCTTTTCGAATTTCTGCAGACTGCGCACTGTCTCCGGCACCGGCTGGCCCGGAAACAGGTTCGGCCATGCAGTGTAAGAAACCTCTCCCACGTAAATATCTCCGCGCGAGTCCACGGCGATGCTGTGTGGTGAAATGAACTGCCCGGGCCCCGTGCCGCCGGAAGGTTCCGTCGCGATGCGCGCAAGCAGTTTCCCCTGATTGCTGAGGATGCTCAGGCGCGGGCCCAGGTTCGGCGTACCCAGATTGAACTCATAGTACGGCCCGATCTCGCCGACGTAGCAGATCGGGCACTTCCCCGGCGGCATGTACAGGCCGCTCGGCCGATGCAGGTCGTGCCACTGCGTTTCGAAACGGCCGTCGCCGTCGAAAACCTGAATGCGATGGTTTTCGCGGTCGGCAACATAAACCCACCCGTCGACATCGCAGGAAATATTGTGCGGAAGATTGAACTGCCCCGGACCGGCGCCCGGCTCACCCCACGACTTGATGAGCTTGCCATTCTGCGAGTATTTGTGCACTCGCGCGTTGCCGTACCCGTCCGACACGTAGATCTCATTGTCGGGAGACAATGCGGTATGCGTGCATCGGCGAAACGGCTTGCCGCTCATGAAGGCCGCAGGTGCGTCGGGAATGCCGATCGTCAGCAGGATTTTTCCGTCGAGCGAGCATTTGCGCACCGTGTGGTCGCCGTCGTCGGTCAAATAGATGGTCTCGTCCGGCCCCATGTGGACACCATGCGCGCGCCGAAACACGCCGTCACCCCAGGATCGGACATAGTTCCCAGCGCGATCGAGCACGATCAACGGGTGCTCGCCGCGGTGAAACAGATAGACGCGGTCGCTGCGATCGACGCCGACGCCGGCGACATCGCCAAGCCGCCAGCCGTCAGGCAGCTTCGCCCAGTCGTCGACGATCCTATAGCTGTAGTCGCCGCTGCCGTAGACGGTACTCATGCTGAGCATTCGGTTGGGGCCACCGCGCCTGTTATCCTCGTCATCATTGCGCTCCGTCGAAGTGAACCGCGACCGCACCGAAGTCGCGAAATGTCGCCACGACACCTTGGCCAGACTTCGCGAAATTCAGACCCGTGTAGGTGCCCGTCGTCACGATCTGTCCGGCGCGCAGGCCCATACCTACGCGAAGATCGTTGACCAGCGCCACCGCTGGCAGCAGTGGATCCTTGGTCGGATGCCCGCCGGCGTGATGCACGATGCTACGACCGTCGATAAGCAGTTCCACATCGATCGTCTCGAGATTGAAATCCCGCCAGTCAGCGCGTTCCTTCCCATAAACGAATGCGCCATTAGACATGCAGTCGGCGATGCGATCCAGCAGCGGCGCATTCGGATAGCCGCGAAAGCGCGAATCGACGATCTCGATGGCCGGCAACGCGGTCACGGCCGCGGCGACTTCGTCGTAGTCGTATTGGCGCGTCCGAGGTGGCAGATCGCGATCGAAGCGGAAGGCGATCTCGGCTTCCACGCCAAGCAAGGGCATCGACGCCGCCGCAAGATGTTTTCCGCTGGCATGCAATCGCGACCGCAACAGCGCACCACGGGCGACCCGTCCGTCTGGCGTCGCGCTGACTTTCCAGCCGCCGATCGCCTCGGTCAACTGCGCGGCCGTTGCCTCCTGGATCGCGTGTGCATCGTCCAGCGTCGCCGGGCGATATTCCTCGGGTAGTGCGTCGAGCAGTTTCCGGCTGCGTCGGGATTCGCTCAGCACTCGCGCCGCGCCGACGATCGCTTCAGGTGTCACTGCGTCTCCTTTTCGGTCGTACGTCGTGAATCATGCGTCCGGCATCCGCGTCGCGTGCCGGTGTTCCAGACGCCAGGTGTCGCCGACGTGAACCCATACGAGAACAGTCAGCAGGTGAACGAGCTTCCCTGGCTTGCCCCCCGCACCGACCCGCATGTCGCAGATGCCGTCGATGAGCGCCACGGTCCCATGGACGCGCACCTGCGCATCGCGCGTGCTGATGCTTTCGTACTCGTACAGTCCCTTGGCCACGCCGGCGAGATACTCCTCACGGCTCTCGGCGACCGCCGTGGAATGCACGTAGACCAGGTCCGGCGACAGGACTCGTTCGAGCGCGGCGTAGTCCTTCGCGATCATCGCGCGGTACAGCTCGCGCTCGGACTGCAGGACCTGTTGCACGGTTGCATCGTCGGCCATGGCAGTGCTCCTCATCGCCAGGTTTCATCGAGCCGGCCGCTCCGACTGCCGTCGGTGCGGCGGAAACCATCAACCAAGATCGCGAATTGCCAGATCGAGAAATTCCTTGCCGATGGTCGGTTCGAACTGCTTGTAGACCGGCCGCGTCACCTCGATGAACAGTTTCTTGTTCTCCGGCGTGATGTCGTTGACCGCCACCAGCGTCTTGAGCCTCGCCAACGCGCTGGCGATGGCCGCGGGCTGCTCTTTCCACTGCCAGTCGGTCGCGGTCTTCCAGGCCGCGGTGATCATGCCCTGCTCCTCCGCGGACATGCTCTCCCAGAGTTTCTTGTTGGTCGAGATGATGAAAAAATCCGTCGTATGCTGGTCGAGCGAGACGAATTTGATCACTTCGTACATCTTCTGCGCGACGAGGTCGGGCAGCGGATATTCGAAGCCGTCGACCACGCCCTGCTGGACCGCGAGATAGAGTTCGGACGGGTCCATGGCGACCGGATTGGCGCCCAGCAGGCGGAAAGTCTGCAGGTACACCGGGTTGTTGATGACGCGCAGCTTCAGCCCTTGGCAATCGGCCGGTTTCTGCACCGGGCGAATCTTGTTGACGATATGCCGCCCGCCGAGCAGGAAATAGCCGAGCACCTTGAAACCCGCGCCGTCCGCCATCCTGGATATTTCCTTCCCGATCTGGCCGTCGAGCGCAGCGTGCAACCGCTCCTGCGACGCGACCATGTACGGCAGCGTGAACGCGTCAACCGGCTTCATGAAGCTGGAATACCACGCTGGTACCGCCATGGTCATCGTCAACGAGCCCGCCTGGACGGATTGCAGCATCTCGGGAATGCTGCCAAGTTGCGAACTCGGAAAGATCTCCACCTTGATCTTGTTCGAGGAGAGCTTGGCGATCTCGTCGGCGAACATGGCGACCGCCTTGTGATGGATCTGGTCGGTCGGCAGCATGTGACCGAACCGGATCGTCCGTACCTGCTGGCCGATCGCCGGCGCGCTCAGTCCCACGCCCAGCGCCGCGGCGCCGCCGGCGGCAAGAGACATTTTCAGAAATTCCCGGCGCTTGGTCGGAACACTTCGCTTTGCCTGTTTCATGGCTATCCTCCTGGGTACACGCTGCGGCAGATTGACGAGCGTCCGGGGGCGATCTGCGCGCGTATTGTTCCCCCGGACAGGTACCGCGGATCCATGGCTAGAGCCCGACAAGTTTCGGCAGCCAAAGCGTCAGCGGTGGAAAAAACACCATCAGGATGACGACGATGATCATCCATACGACGAATGGAAAAACGGCGGCGGACAATGGTTCGAGCTTCACGCCGGCAATGCTCGAGGTCATGAACAGGATGATGCCCACTGGCGGCGTCACCAGCCCGATCAGGCAGGTCACGACGAACACCAGTCCGAACTGGATGTCGCTGATGCCGAATTGCTTGGCGATCGGCGCCAGCAGCGGCGCGAGCGCGATCATGATCGGCACGGCATCCATCAGCATCCCCAGCACGAGCAGGATCGCCACGACGATCAGCATGAACACAGTGGGACCGACCGACAGCGAGACCAGCAGATCGGCGAGACTCTGCGTCACGCGGTTGTAGGTCAGGATGTAGGAGACGATGGCGCCTGCCCCAAGCAGCATGCCGGCGACCGAGCTGATCAGCGCGCTGTAGAGCGTGGCGTCGTAGATGTCCTTGAGCTTGAGCCTGGGCTTGGACAGGAATCCGATCAACACCGTGTACGCGACGCCGATGGCGGCCGACTCGGTGACCGTGAATACGCCGCTGAAGATGCCGCCGACGATGATGAGCGGCAGCACGAGCAGCGGCAGGACGCGAAGGGTTTGCCGGAAAAAATCGCCGGCGCTCGGCCAATCCTGGACGACGCCGTAGTTGCCGCGCCGCGTCTTGTACCACGCCATGACCAGGAACCCGCCACCGAACAGGAAACCGGGAACGGCGCCGCCGGCGAACATGGCGCCGACCGATACGTTGCCGACCGCAAGCGCGTAGATGATCATGGCGACGCTGGGTGGAATGATCGGCCCGATGATCGAGGTGGCCGAAGTCAGCGCGGCGCTGTAGGTCACGGGATAGCCTGCACGCGTCATCAGCTGGATCAGCGTGCGGCCCAGGCTGGCGATATCCGATACCGCCGTCCCGCTGATGCCCGCGAACAGCATCGCGGCGACGACGTTGATGTAGGCCATGCCGCCGCGCAGGCGGCCGAGGATCATCTGCAGCCAGATCACCAGGCGCGGCAGCATGCGCGCGCGATCGGCGAGCATCCCCAGCATGATGAACAGCGGAATCGCCAGCAGCGGAAACGAATTCAGCGCGTAATAGAAGCGTCGCGCGAGAATCGTCGACTCCATGCCCTGGAAGAACAGAATCCAGGTCGAACCTGCGAGTCCCATGCCGAAGGCGATCGGCACGCCGATGAGTATCGTCGCGAAAAAGATGCCACCGATGACCAGCAGCATCACGCGCGGCCTCCTTCCGCCGAGCGCTGGTGGATCTCGGCCCAAATGATGACCAGGTCGTGATACAGCAGCAGCGCGAAACCCACCGGTATCGCCAGTACCGGCCACGCCAGGCTGATGTCGAGACCGGGCTCGTTCTGGCTCCACGCGGGCCCCAGCGCATTGAGCCCAGCCCACACCATCTCCAGGCAGAACACCGCCACCAGAAGCAAGCCGAACAGCACGACCGCTCGTCGCGCTCGCGGCCGCAACGCGGACAGCAGCAATTCGAATCCGACGTGTGCCCCGTGCCGCAACGCGATGCCGGCGCCGAGCAGGAAGAACCACACCAGGAGCAATCGCGCCGCAGCATTGACGGAAAAGATCGAGAAGCTGAACGCGTAACGCGAGATCACTTCCAGCGTCACCATCGCCGTGAACAGCACACCGATGGCGCACAAGGTGACTTCCGTGCTCCTGACGATGCCACGGTCCAGCTGGCGCCATGGCACGGGCAGCGACGCCATCTGCGTCGCGACCCGCAGCTTCCCGGCATCGCCGGCGTCCGGGAGGTCGTGCATCGACATCTCAGGTGACTGTTTCGGAGCTTGCGCAGCGGCCACGGGTACGCCTCAGATTTCGTTCGCGTGAAACGGCTGGTCCATCACCACGACGCGACGTTCGAACCGCCAACGTCCGTCTGCCCTTCGCAGCACGCACTCGTATTCGCCGGGCGAGAGCAATTCGGTCTTGCCGTCGCGAGTACGAAAGTCGAGCAGGTAACAGGTCGCTTGCGCGGAATCGCCCTCGACGTCAGCAACGAGATTCGACACCACGTGGCGGAACTGCACGCCTTCGTCGCGCTTGAGCCGCGCCGTCCGCTCGGCGAAATCACGAACACCGGCGTGGCCGGAAAATTCGCCGAGCACGGGACTGACGATGCTTGCGTTCTCGGTGAAGCAAGCCACCACCGCCTCGACATCGCCGTGATCGAGCGCCGTCGCGTAGCGTATGAATACGCTGTTGATATCGAACCAGTCTGCCATCGACGCTGACGCCATGACTTGCTCCGTACGCTTGTGGTCCCGCGGTGAACCAGGCTCACGCTAGTGCCCGGCCGACTGCAGGACACGAATCGGTTTGCCATCCAGGAACGCCAGTGCGTTCTCGACCGTGTGCTGGTAGTATTCCTGGTAGACCTCGACGACGCTGTACCCGAGATGCGGCGTCAGCACGACATTCGACGCTCGCGCGAGCGGATGGTCGGGCGACAAGGGCTCCCGATAGAACACATCGAGCGCGGCGATGATCCGTTTCGATTCGACGGCCGCAACCAGCGCGCTCTCGTCGACCAGCGGCGCTCGCGCCGTATTGACCAGGATCGAGCCAGGCTTCATCCGGGCGAGATCCGCCGCGCCCACGATGCCGCGCGTACGATCCGACAGCACCACATGCAGGCTCACGACATCGGCGGCAGCAAACAGCTCGTCTTTCGTTACGCGAATGGCACCCGCTGCCGAAGCCGTCTCCGCCGTCAGGTTCTGGCTCCACGCCAGGACGTTCATGCCGAGCGCACGGCCGTACGTCGCCATGCGTCCGCCGATCCGGCCCAGCCCCAACAGCCCGAGTGTCTTGCCATCGAGCACCGGTCCCGCCTGCGTCCCGAGCTGGAAGCGGCCATCGCGCACCGCGACATCCCCGGCGGGAATGCCGCGCGCGGCCGCCAGCATGAGGCCGAGCGCGATTTCCGCCGTGGAACTCACGGACGGGCCACCGCCGGTATGACACACCGTGATGCCGCGCGAAATCATGCCCGCGATGTCGATCAGTCCTGCGCGCGCGCCCGTCAAGCCGAACATCCGCAGCTTCGGCAGGCGCGCCACGAGCGACGCCGGGAACGGCGTTCGTTCGCGCGTCACCAGGATGATCTCGAATTCCGCCAGCTGCCTGGCGGCGTCGTCTTCGCTCGCGAAAGGCGCTTCGAAGAATTGGACGTCGGCACGCGCGATCAGCGGCGCCCAATCGGCGCTGGCGCGCGCGACGCGCTGCCAATCGTCCAGCAGGGCTATTTTTATCATCGGCGTATCCTCATCTGCGATCACTTCGATGCGGCACGTGTGCAGCGAAAAACTCGCGCACACTGCGCATGGCCGCATCGCGGTATTGCGCACCTTTCCATGGCGCGAGCACCTCAACTTTCGGCGCACGCGCGAGATCGGCCGAGACCTCGGCCGGGTGCACCACGTCGTCGCCCGGCATCAGCAGCATCGGGATCGTGCACTGGCGCACGAACTCGCGGGTCACGCTGAATATGAACTCGCCGCCGAACATCCGCTGCCGGAATCCGGGAAGCATTCGCGCGTCGATGTTCGGCCAGGCGCATACCGCTTCGGCCCACAGGTCGAACTCGTGGTCGAGCGCCGCACGGTTGGTGGCGGACAGGCCGATCGGATTCTGCAGGACCTGCGCCGTGACCAGCCCCGGCCGTGCCCTGGCGAGGTCCAGCGCAAAGGAAACGCCGATGCACGCACCCATGACGTGGCACTGCTGCACCCGCAGGTGATCGAGCAGCGCCAGGTGATCGCCGGTGTAGGTGCTCCAGTCGTCCGCCGCACCTATGGTGGCGCGCGATCGCCCGGCATTGCGTACGTCCAGTGCGATCAACTGGAACTCGTCGGACAATTCCGCGATCGGGTCGAGCCAATCCTGCGCCACGCCCGGACGCGCGGGATTCGTACTCCAGCGTTCGATGCGCGAACTCAGGAATCCGGGGGCGAACAGCAGCACCGGATAGCCACGACCGTGGACCTCGTAGTGGATGTGGCCGCCGCTGATGTTCAGATCGGGCATGGCGTCATTTCAGGTTGCGATCCCATAAGGCGAACAATTTTGTCCATGCGTCGTCCGCGGCGACCGGGTTGTAGTCGTTGCGCGCCGCGAAGCAGTAGCCGTGATGCGTCCCCGCAATCGTCTCGAGCGCGTGCTTGACCTTGGTCTTGGCGAGCGCGGCCTTCAGGTCGGGAATGACATTGGCCGGTACGGAAGGATCGACTTCCGCGAACGCTAGGTACAGTTCGCCCTTGACCTCGCCGAGCAGCAGATGCGGCGAATCGGGCTGGTCGGTGACCATGTTCACGCCGTACAGCGACGCCGCAGCCTTGATGCGCGGGAATCGCGCCGCGACGGTCACTGCGAACGGTCCGCTCATGCAATGCCCGACGCAACCGACCGGGCCCGGCGACACCTTGTCCTGCGCGTCGAAAAACGCCAGCATGCCCGCGGTATCGTCGTAGATGGCCGCATTGGTGAGGCTTTGCATCGCACCACGGATGACCACCGACATCGCGTCGTTCCGCCGCGGAATGTCGAAGCGAATCGTACCCAGCCGGTAATACAGGTCGGGCAGCAGGCAAAAGTAGCCGTGCTTCGCGATTTTCCGCGCCTGGTCGCGCAGCTCCTCCCGGAATCCCGGCGCATCCATGTACAGGATGATCCCGGGAAAAGTGCCGGGCTCGTCCGGACATACCGCGAAGGCGGGCTGGCGCCCGTACTTGGTAACCACGAGAACGTCTTTTTCAATCATCGCATCGACCTCGTTGGAAGCGCACGGCACGCATGCCGGCGAAGGTATTCGAACTCCACGCTCACGGCGCGCCCAGCAACTTGCGTGCGCCGGCCAGCAGGACGTCGTTGATCCAGACGTAGTTCATGAAATCCTCCCTGATCCGTTTGCCTGCCGCACGAATGCGCCCGCTCGCATCGGCAACCGCCGCCTTGACTTCCACATGCTCGGGATTGCCGGTGTGACCCAGCGACTGCGCCAGGTCCATCATGCCGAAGCTCAGGTAGTCAACCCCCGGCAACGCCGCGAGCTCGCCGGCGATCGCCAGACCTGCCCCGCTTTCGATCATCAGGCAAAGTGAAGTCCCCGCATTGCACGCCTGCAGGTATTCCGGCTTGCTGTCGATGCGCTGGCCATACTCGGGGCGACCCGCACCGTACGACCGCTGGCCCAGGGGAGCGAAGTAGGTGCCATCGATCACGCGCTGCGCGTCGTCGATGGATTCGATGTGCGGCGCCACGATGCCGCGCACGCCGCGGTCGAGGAATTTGGTGATGGTGCCCTGCGACCTGTCGGGTATGCGCGCGATCGGCGTGAGCCGGTGCCGTTCGGCCGCCAGGCAAGCCGCCTCGACGTCGCGCCAGTCGAAGCACCCGTGCTCGCCGTCGATGTAGACGAACTGAAGCTCGACGGTCGCCAGGACCTCGATCACCGCAGGCGCGGCGAAAGTCTGGTGAATGCCCCGGATGCGCTGGCCGCTGGCCGCGGCGTCCTTGACGGCGTTGGTAATTTTCATGGTTGCTGTCTGCCCGTCACGCCGGCGTCGCGCGGGCGATCTTCACCAGCTCCGGCAGGAACAGGTCCGGAAACTTCTCGATGACCGGCGCGCACGCCGCCCGGAACGATTCGAGGTCGGGGTTCAGGTTGACCTGCATGCCCTGGGCCTTGAGGAAATCGAAGACTTCCAACTCATCCTTCGTCGTGTATTGGCGGAGATAATTGTCCGCGTCCTTGCACGAGGCCCAGAACATCTTCTGCTCGTCCGGAGACAATCCGTCGTAGAACTTGGGATTGGTGACCGTGTACGCCGTGGTGAGAATGTGGTCGGTCTTGGATATGTACTTCTGCACTTCATAGTATTTGTTGGACTTGACCACCGGGGACGGCGTGTCCTGTCCGTCCGCCACGCCCTGACGCAAGGCCAGGTAGAGCTCCGAGAGATCGACCGCCACGGTGGAGGCTCCCGTCGCCTGCATCATCGCGATGTACGCCTTCGAGTTCGGAACCCGCATCTTCAGGTTCTGCATATCCTTGACCGTGTTGATCGGCAGCTTGTTGTTGGTCATGGCGCGAAAGCCCAGATCCGTCCAACCCGTCAGCACGAATCCCTTGTCGAGCGAGCGCTTGCGCAGGTCGTCGCCGAACGGGCCAGCGATGGCGTTCCAGGCCTGGGCGCGGCTCTTCCACAGATACGGCGCATCGGTGATGGACATCTCGGGCACCCAGTTCATCAGCCCGACACCGATTGCACCCATTTCGATCGAGCCCAGGCGCACGGCCTGCGCGGTGTCGCGTTCGTTGCCCATTTGCGCATTCGGGAAGATCTGCACCTGGATCTTGCCGCCGCTTTTCTCCTCGATCGTCTTCTTGAACTGCTCGGCCCAGATGTGCCAACCGTGCGCCGTCGGCGCCGGATGCGCGAAGCGGATGCGCTTGACCGCGGCCTGCGCGCCGGCCTGGCCGATCAGGTGCGGCGAGATTGCGGCGAGCGCGGCCGAGGCGCCTGCAGCGCGAAGGACCCCCCGGCGCGAAATCGTTCCGGTGACACGATTCTCGGGATTGCTGTTGAATGCGAGCTTGTGCGATGAATCCATGGTGCCGTTCCTCCGTCGTTTGACCGCTAGTACTTGAACTTGAGCAAATTGGGCAGGACCGTCGTGATCGCCGGTACGTAAGTCACCAGCAACAGCCCCGCCAGCAACACCGGCAGGTACCAGAGCAGCGGCTTGCTCGCCTTTTCGATCTGCGCACCGCTGATCGCGCATGCCACGTACAGCGCAATGCCGATCGGCGGAAGGATGATGCCGATGCCGAAGGCCTCGGTCATGATGATTCCGTATTGCAGCTGATCGATGCCGAATTGCTGCGCCACCGGCAGCAGCAGCGGCGCCAGGATGATGATGGTGACGAAACTCTCGAGCATCGTGCCCATGAGGATGGTGATGACGATGACCGCCGGCAGGAACGCCGCGGCGCCGAGCCCGGCGACGGTCGCCGCGATCGCGGTGGTGACGCCCTCGAGCGTCAGCGCCCAGGAAAAGATCGTCGCCGCGCTGACCGTATAGAAAATCATGCCGTTGAGCAGCGAGGCCCCGGTCAGGCTCGACCAGAAGTTTTTCCAGGTGATCTTTTTGTATGCCAGCCCCAGCACCAGGCTGTAGAGAACGGCAAAGGTCGAGACTTCGGTCGGCGTGCCGACCCCGCCGACGATGCCACCGATGAGAATCACTGGAATCATCATCGGCATGAAGGCGAGCCGGCCGGTGCGGATGATTTCGCTGCGGCTCGCCTTGGGCGTCGGCTTCCAGTCCGCAAACGTGGCGCGGACGCGCACGGTCACCATCAGCATCACGCCGATCACGGCCGCGGGCAGCACTCCCGCAATGAACAAGGCCCCGGTCGAAATGGCCGTCGCCGAACCGAGCAGGATCAGCGCGATGCTCGGCGGCACCGACTCCGCCATCGCGGCAGACGCGGCCAGGATCGCGGCGCGCTCTTCGGGCAGGTAGCCGTGCTCCTCCAGCTTGCGATTCATTGGCAGGCCGACCGTCGCCATGTCCGCGGCCTTGGAGCCGGAGATGCACGAGGAGATGTAGACGCCGACGATCATCACCTGGAGCAAGCCGCCGCGCACATGGCCGATCAGCGAGCCGACGAATTCGACGATCCTGCCGCCGACGTCGGCACGATCCATGATGAAGCCGGCGAGGATGAAAAACGGCAGCGCCAGGAAGATGAATCCACCCGATCCGCGCTGCGCGTTGGTGACCACCGCCGATCATGTCCGCCGATCCCATCGCCTGGACGCAGGTGATGCCGATGGTGGCCAGGACGAAGCCGACCGGAACGCCCATCGCGACCATCGCGAAAAAGAGCAGCGCCAGCATGACGTACAGCGTGTGCGCTTGCGCTCCGATGTCCGTCTTGAAGAAATGGAACAGCAGCAGGCCGATCGCGACGACTGCAGTTGAGGCCGCGATCGTGCGCCATGAACGTCCCAGCAGCGACAAGCCGGCGCGTATCACGAACAGCACGGAGCCGATCGTGATCGGCAGCGTCATCCACATGTAAGGGATGCCGAGGAGGATAGTCTTCTCCTCGGCGTTGGCGATCAGCAGCGGAATCGAGTAGCCACCGATCAGCAGCGACACGATGATGATCACCCACTCCGAGAACGCCTTGAAGAATTCGTTCCACGCACGCGGCGCGCGGTCGGCGAGCACGGTGATCGCGATGAATTGCCCGCGGCTGTAGGCGACGGCGCCGCCGAGAAATGCCAGCGTGATCAGGAACAGTGGCGATGTCTCGTCGACACCCATCATCGACGACGAGTGGAAGAAGGTGCGCACCATCGTGCTGACGAACACGAGGATCACCTGCATCACCAGCGCGACGTTGAGCAGCGCCAGCACCGCGGTGTCGACGGCCTTGAGCCAGCCGGGTACGCCCTCCGGATACGCGGGCGTACTCGCGCCGAGCGGCGTGAGCGTTGCTGGTGCGACGTCCGCGTGCACGCGACCCCTCCTGGATGCCGGCAGTGCGAGTCGTTCGCGACTTCGTCGTTCTTCGCCGCCTGTCCGGATACGGGGAGACTCTAGCAGCGTCGAATGATAATGAAAAATTGATTTTTATGGGTCGAAATGATAGTAATTACCTATCATGAATGTCACACTCAGCCAACTCAGAGCCTTCGAGCGGATCGTGCGCCTCGGCAGCTTCCGCGCCGCCGCGCAAGAACTACGGCTGACGCAACCCAGTGTTTCGCAACGTATCCGCGAGCTGGAGGCGGTGCTGAAAACGGCGCTGTTCATCCGCCGCGGACCGCGCGTCAGCCTCACCGCCGAGGGTCACGCGCTGATCGAATACGCGGATCGCCTGCTTGGCGCCGCAGGTGAGATGGCCGAGCGTTTCCAGACCCGCGATCCGCTCAAGGGAGTGCTGCGCCTCGGCTTGAACGAGAGCTTCGCGCTCATCTGCCTGCCCGACCTGCTGCGCCGCCTGGAGCTGCGCTACCCTGGGATCAAGACTTCCGTGTTCGTCGGCGACACGGGAAGCGTCAGTCGCATGCTCGATCAACAGGAACTCGATATCGCCGTGGTCTCGGAGCCCACGGTGGGGGCGCACGTCCGGCAGGAACCGATCGGGAGGAACAAGCTGGGCTGGTTCGCTCGCGCGGATTTCGAACTCGCGCGCGACATGCTGTCGCCGCTGGACCTGTGCCAGTTTCACCTGATCGTGAGTCCGCCCACCGCACGCCTGCACGCGACTGTCACCAAATGGTTCGCCGAGTCCGCGGCATTGCCGCAACGGGTCAGCACCTGCAACAGCCTGTCTGTCACCGTGCTGACGATCCTGCACGGCACCGCCATCGGCCTCGTCCCGGTGCGGGTGATGCAGGACGAACTCGAGCGAGGTCGCGTCAAGCTGATCCCGGTGTCGCCGGAAGTTCCCGCTCACCGCGTGTCGATCTGCTACCAGATCAGCGAATTCGGGCCCGGACTCGCGGCGCTGGTCGATCTGACTCGGGAACTCGTCGCGCAGCACAAGCTGTTTATCTAATATTACGTAATTGTGTCGTGCGGCAGTCTGCCAATTTTGCAGTCGTCGTGATCCGGCGTATCATCTAGTCGCGTCGTCCCAGCTGGATCGTTATCGGCGCATCGATCACGCGACTGAGCAATCGCGAAGCATCCGATCCGCTTTCTAGCGCTGCAAATTTCGTTTACGTCGCGAACGCAAACTCATTTCCGCCGGAGACAAGCATGTGGAAGAAGCGTCTGATCATCCTTGCTGTAGCGGGCTTGGTTATCGCGGGCGTTCTGTACAAGACTTTCCCGGTGCAGATGACCACCTACGGCGGCATGGGACTGAACTATTTCAAGTCCCTGAACACGCCTGCGGGCACCGTGACCCTGGAAGCGAATCCCGCGTACAAAGCGCCCGCGGCGGTGGCGTCGAGTTCACCCCCGACCGACCCGGTTTGGCCGGGCGCTGCCGCAGGCGACTGGCCAAGTTACAACAGAACGCCGTCATCGCAGCGTTACTCCCCGCTCAACCAGATTAACACCAAGAACGTCGCTAACCTGAAAGTCTTGTGCACGTACGACACCCACACGATCACCGCCTTCGAATCCGGCCTGCTCGTGGTGAACAACGCCTTGATCGGCACCACCGAGTTCGAAATCTTCTCGATCGATCCGGCGACTTGTGCCGAGAACTGGCGCACGCACGTGAATTCCGCCGCGGCGCTCTTGCCGGCCAACCGCGGCGCCGCTTACATGGACGGCATGCTGTTTCGCGGCACGCAGGACGGCCGCGTGCTGGCTTTCGATTTCAAGACCGGAAAGCAGTTATGGGACACGACCATCGCCGATCCGAAGCATGGCGAGTCGGTGCCGGCGGCGCCGATTGCCTTTGACGGCCTGGTCTACGTCGGCAATGCGGGCGGAGACTTCAAGGGCGGCAAGGGGCATGTGTTCGCGCTCGAGGGAAAGACCGGAAAAATCGTCTGGGAATTTTTTCTGGCGCCGAAGGTTGAGGGCGACGTGGTGCGCGGACCTTTGGGCAAGACGCCGCTCGACGGATCGACCTGGAAGAACGCGCCGGGCGTACCCATCAGCGGCGCGGGCATGTGGACGTCCCTCACGCTCGACATCAAGAACGGACTGTTGTATGTCCCCGGAGGCAATCCTGCGCCCGACTTTGCCTCGGGAGCACGCGAGGGAATCAATCTCTACAGCGATTCGGTCGTAGTACTCGACGCCAAGACGGGAGACTTCAAGAATAATTTCAAGGTCGTGGCGAAGGATTGGCACGACTACGACGTGTCCAACCCCCCCATCCTTCTGCAAACGATGGGCGGCAAGCAGCTCATGTCGGTTTCACCGAAAGATGGGCACCTGCGTGGTTACGATCTCGCCACCAACAACCTGCTCTACCGGGTGCCGGTGACGACCATCGAGAACGACGGCCAGGATTTCGCGGTCGGTCAGAACGTACATTTCTGCCCGGGTCCGGTGGGAGGCAATGAATGGAACACGCCAGGCTACGACCCGAGCACGAATCTCATCATCACCGGTGCGGTCGACTGGTGCGATACGGTGAGAATTGCGGATGACAAAAAGCTGGCCGAGGTGCCGGTCGGCCAGCCATTCACTGGAATAGCGTACCTGAACCCGATCAATATGTTCGGCAAGGAAGCAACCATTGACAAGGACTGGGCTGGGTGGGTCTATGCCACCGACGCCGATAGCGGAATCTGGAAATGGCGCGTGAAGTCCAACTTCCCCATCGTCGCCGCAATCACTCCGACCGCCGGCGGCATCGTGTTCTTCGGTGACCTGGGCGGCAACTTCTACGCGCTGGATTCGTCTACCGGCCAGAAGCTTTGGGGCCAGGTGCTCGGCACCGGCGGTGGTATCGGAGGCGGCATCATCACTTATACGGCAGGCGGCTCGCAAAAAATTGCTGTGGCCGACGGGTTCACGCTGGTCGCATGGCCGACGAAGCCCGTGACCGCGAAGGTCGTGATCCTCGGGCTCGACGACGCCTCTGCGAAGAAATGACATGACGCCGAATGGAGTCGGCCGGTGCTGATGCCGTATCCGAGCCGTTCATGAACGCATACGCACTATTCGCGAACGTATAACCGCGGGTGGCCCATGGAACTCGATCCGGTCTTCCTGTCGCGGCTGCAGTTTGCGTTCGTCATCAGCTTTCACATCATCTTTCCGGCGTTCACGATCGGACTGGCCGCGTGGCTCGCGACGATCGAGGGCGCGCGGCTGGTCACGGGCAATCCGATCTATCGGCGCGTGTTCGACTTCTGGATCAAGATCTTCGCACTGTCCTTCGGCATGGGCGTGGTCACCGGCGTCGTGATGGCGTTCCAATTCGGCACCAATTGGGGCGTGCTGGCAGAGAAGACGGGCTCGATCCAGGGGCCGCTGCTCGGCTACGAATCGTTCACGGCCTTCATGCTCGAAGCGAGTTTTTTCGGTGTCGTGCTGCTCGGGCGCAACCGCGTATCGCCGCGCTTCTATTTCTTCGCGTGCTGCATGGTCTCGCTCGGGACCATGTTCTCTTCGTTCTGGATTCTCGCCAACAATAGCTGGATGCAAGTGCCGGTCGGGCACACGATCGTCGACGGCAAGATCATTCCCTCGGACTGGTGGGCCATCGTCACCGGGCCGGTGATGATGGTGCGCTGGCCGCACATGCTGCTCGCCGCATTCCTGACCACCGGCATGTGCGTCGCCGCGACCGGCGCCTGGTACACGTTGCGCAACATTCATCGCGCCGAAGCGCGCGTGATGCTGCATTGGGGCCTGGGGTTCGTCGCGGTGGTCATCCCGGTGCAGCTCTTCTTTGGCCACCTGACGGGACTGTACGTGCTCAAGCATCAGCCGGCGAAGTTTGCGGCGATCGAGGCGCGGTGGAAGAACGAGCAGCCGGCATCCGAGGTATTGATCGGCATTCCCGATTCGAAGGCGGAGAAGAACCTGTTCGCGATTTCGATTCCGAAACTCGGCAGCATGATCGCGTCGGGCAACTGGACCGCGCCCGAGGTCGGGCTGGAATCGTTCCCGCCCGACGACCGGCCGCCGGTGGTGATCCCGTTCTTCGGTTTCCGCATCATGGTCGGGATGGGACTGATCATGCTGGCGGTGTCGTGGCTCGGGAACTTCCTGCGCTTCCGCGGCCGGCTGGAGACGACGCGCTGGTTCCTGTGGGGAACGTTCCTGGCATTTCCAACCGGCTTCGTCGCCATCCTCACCGGCTGGTACACGGCCGAAGTCGGACGACAGCCCTGGGTCGTGTACGGCGTGCTGCGCACGAAGGATGCGGTGACTCCGTCGCTCACCACCGGCGATGTGCTCATTTCGCTGACCGGCTATGTGCTGGTGTACGCCGTATTCGTCGCGTTCGGGACCTACTACATCTACAAGCTGCTGCGCGAAGGCCCGACCGGTGCCGCGGTACCGATACCGGGCGCCACACCCAACCGGCCGATGGCCTTCGCCGATGACGCGGCGACCGCCACGGGCACCAATTTGTCGGGCAGGCGCTGAGCCATGGAAGCGACCAATCTCGCCGTGTTCTGGGCCAGCGTCATCGCGCTGTCGATCTTCATCTACGTCATCCTGGACGGCTTCGATCTCGGCGTCGGAGTCCTGTTCGGATTCACGCCAGACCAGACCAATCGACAGCAGATGCTCAACACCATCGCGCCGTTCTGGGACGGCAACGAAACCTGGCTGGTGATCATCGGCGCCAGTCTCTTTGCCGCGTTCCCGGCGGTCTACGCGGTGTTCCTCGGCGCGTTCTACATTCCGGTGCTGCTGATGCTGTTCGGCCTGATCTTCCGCGGCATCGCCTTCGAGTTCCGCCAGCGCACCGAACACATGCGCTGGCTATGGGACCTGGGGTTTGCCATCGGGTCCACCGTGGTCGCCTTTGTCCAGGGGGCCGCCATCGGCGCGATGATGCGAGGCATCCCCGTCGTCAACGGCCAATTCGCGGGCCATACCTTCGATTGGGTCCATCCGTTCCCGATCCTCACCGGCGTTGGCCTGGTGCTCGGCTACGCGTTGCTGGGCGCCGGCTGGATCGTCTACAAGAGCGAAGGAGCCCTTCGGGATTGGGCCTACGCGCGCATACCGTGGCTCGTCATCGCGGTCTTCGTCGTCTTGGGCCTCGCGTTCGCGGCCGCCATGACATTCGACGCCGGTGCCATCGCGCAAAGCAACCTGCGGGCGCGCGGCTGGGGACTCGCGTTCCCGATCATTGGTGTCGTCGCGCTGATCGGCGTCATCGTCAGCGCCCGGGCACGGCGCGATGCCCTTCCGTTCCACCTTACGGCGATGTTTTTCCTCGCTGCCTATCTGACCCTCGGCGTAATGTTCTGGCCCTACATGGTCCCCTATTCGGTGACCGTGGCCAATGCCGCGGCGCCGGATGCGTCGCTGGGCTTCTTCTTCTTCGGCGGCGTCATTGTGCTGCCGATGATCCTGATCTACACCTTGGGCGTGTATCGGGTGTTCCGTGGCAAACGTCACCAGGGTTACAGCTAAAGCCCATGTCGGACGAAACCTCAGGCGCGCGCGGGCACGCGTCGCCACTGCAGGCGCCCAACTGGTCGGTCGACGCGAAAGGTGCGCCGGACCAGGCCCCGCCCAGCCTGCAGATGATGAACACCTTGATGGCGGCGGACCGCACGCTGATGGCGTGGATCCGGACGTCGCTTTCCTTGCTGAGTTTCGGTTTCACCATCTACAAAATTCTCCAAGCATTTCACGATGCCGGCGAAAAGTTCATCGTCAGGCCCGAGGTCCCGCGCGATGCGGGGCTTTTCCTGACCGGCATGGGAACGCTCGCAATGGTGCTGGGAACCATCGAGTATTGGCAGACTCTCAAGGTACTCCATCAGCCTCGGATTTTCGGACGCCCGCGCATGCCTCTGGTCATGGCCGTGATCATGTCGCTTACGGGCATGGTGCTTTTTTTCAGCATCACGGCCAAGGTGTTGTGACGGCACCGGCGGATGTGATGGAAGCGATGTAGTCGTAACTTGAAGTTTTACTCAGTTCACCGACCAGCGTCGTCTCGTAAGGTGCAAGCGAAAGTCGCTCGGTCCACACAGCACATTGTTGTACGCGAAGCAGAGAGGCGGAAAAGGGTCGCCGCTCTGTCGCTATTGGTGGTTGTCCGGCCTGGGTTTGCTTTCTGAACTTGGCCATTCATAGTGAAAGGAAGAAATCATGGCAGCAAAGAAGCCGAATATCCTGATTCTCTGGGGCGACGACATCGGGATCTGGAACATCAGTCATTTCAGCCGCGGAATGATGGGCTATCGAACCCCGAACATCGACCGCATCGCAAAAGAGGGCGTGACCTTCACCGACTACTATTCGCAACAGAGCTGTACGGCAGGACGCGCGTGCTTCATCTGCGGGCAGAATCCCATCCGCACCGGCCTGACCAAGGTAGGCATGCCCGGCGCGACGGTCGGATTGCAGAAAGAAGATCCGACCATCGCCGAATTGCTCAAGCCTCAGGGCTACGCCACCGGCCAGTTCGGCAAGAACCACCTCGGCGATCGCGACGAATTCCTGCCGACGGTGCATGGCTTCGACGAATTCTTCGGCAATCTCTATCACCTGAACGCGGAGGAAGAGCCGGAACTGCCCGACTATCCGAAGGATCCTGCGTTCAAGAAGCAGTTCGGCCCGCGTGGCGTGCTCCACTGCAAGGCCGATGGCAAAGGCGGTCAAACCATTGTCGACACCGGTCCGCTGACCAAGAAGCGCATGGAAACCATCGACGAGGAGATCACCGACAAGGCAATGGACTGGATGGAGGCACAGGCCAAGGCGGACAAGCCCTTTTTCCTTTGGTACAACGCGACGGCCATGCACTTCCGTACGCACGTCGCCGCAAAGAATCTCGGCAAGAGCGGCCAGGACCCGTACAGCGATCGCATGGTCGTCCACGACGAGCAGATCGGCATGATGCTCGACAAGCTCGACGAGCTGGGCATCGCCGACAACACCATCGTCATGTACTCCACCGACAACGGGCCGGAGAACGACACCTGGCCCGACGGCGCCACCACTCCCTTCCGCGGTCAGAAGGACTCGAATTGGGAGGGCGGATGGCGCGTGCCGTGCTTCATGCGCTGGCCGGGGAAGATCAAGCCGGACTCGGTACTGAACGGCATCGTCTCCCACATCGACATGTTTCCCACCCTGCTTGCTGCTGCCGGCAATCCGGACGTGACCAAGCAACTGCTCGACGGCTGCACGGTGGATGGGAAGAAGTTCAATGTTCACCTCGACGGCTTCGACATGGGGCCGTACCTGACCGGCAAGGTGAAGGAAAGCCCGAGACCCGGCATCATCTATTTCAGCGACGATGGGGAGGTCATCGCGGTACGGGTCGGCGACTGGAAATTCAATCTGGCCGTGCAGCGCGCCAACACGATGCGGCAGTGGGCCGAGCCGTTCGTCAAGCTGCGGCTGCCCTACATCATGAGCATGCGTCGCGACCCGTTCGAACGCGCCGAATACAACTCGAACACCTATCTGGACTGGATGGTCGATCACGTGCCTCAGCTGTACATGATGCAGGCATTTGTCGCGCAACAGCTCGCTGACTTCGTCAAGTTCCCGCCGAGGCAGAAGCCCGCGTCGTTCAACCTCGACGCCGTGCTGGCGCAAGTGTCCACTCACGGCCACGGCTAAGGAGCGGAGTCTCGATTGAACGGCAACGGGGCGCAACCGGCAGTTTGTCGACTGCGCCGCCGGATGTAACCGACCCATGCGTGGTTCAATCCATGCATGGGTTCTTTTTCTTCCGACACACGGCTCATGAGTGACCGCGAAGAGCGTAGCCGGGATGCGACCAGTGTCGCGGAAGAGGTGTGCGCTTTTTACGAGAGCTATCCCTATCCGCCTCCGGTCGACAACCTCGAGAAATATCAGGCCTGGCAAGACCCGCAGAAGCAACGCGCGGAGCACCATTTGCTTTGGCCCTCGAGATCCTTCGGACAAGACCAATCGATCCTCATTGCCGGTTGCGGAACATCGCAGGCGGCCAAGCACGCGTTGCGTTGGCCGGCAGCCAAAGTGACCGGCATCGACTTCAGCGCCACGAGCGTGCGCTGCACCGAGGAGCTCAAACGAAAGTACAAGCTCGACAATCTTCAGGTTCACCGTCTTCCAATTGAGCGCGCGCGTGAATTGGAGACCAGGTTTGACCACATCGTCTGCACCGGGGTGCTTCATCATCTGCCGGACCCCGACGCGGGGCTTGGCGCGTTGCGCGACGTGCTTGCGTCGCACGGAGCGATGCACGTCATGGTCTACGCGCCGTACGGAAGGACCGGCATCTACATGCTGCAGGAATTCTGCAAACGGATCGGTATCGGGGCCACCGATGTCGAGATTCGGGACCTCATCGAAACGCTCAAGGCGCTACCGCCAGGACATCCTCTGCAAAACCTGCTGCGCGAGGCCCCCGACTTCCGCAACGAGGCAGCACTCGCCGACGCGCTCCTGCATCCATGCGATCGTGCGTACTCGGTTCCGCAGCTGCTCGACTTTCTCGACCGGGCCGGCCTGGGCTTCGGTCGATGGGCCAGACAGGCGGCGTACAGCCCTCACTGCGGTGCGATGGCGCACCTCCGCCAGGCCGCGCGGATACAGCAGCTGCCCATGGCGGATCAGTA
This sequence comes from uncultured beta proteobacterium, assembly GCA_963726915.1. Taxonomy (GTDB): domain Bacteria; phylum Pseudomonadota; class Gammaproteobacteria; order Burkholderiales; family Casimicrobiaceae; genus PALSA-1003. The sequence goes on along the minus strand of CAVSEA010000009.1, from coordinate 245,150 downwards.
CGCCGCCGCCGAGCTATTTCGGGGTACGATGCTTCGCCACAGCGTGATCGCGTATCGGAGCGATGCGCCCGACACTCTGCCACGAATCAGTTTCACCGGCGATGCGTGGTTGAACTATGTACCGCTGCGGATGCCTGATACTCTGCGTGTGCAGGAGAAGCTTCCCCCCGGAAAGGCGGCGGTCCTGATCAATCAGTCACATACGTATCACGATATCTATTTGCCGCTCGATGTAGCGGAGGCACGGCTGTTCGATGCGATCGACGGCGTCTGCAGCATTGGCGACATCATCGAGCAAGCGCCCCCATTGTCGGAAAAATCATCTCGCGTCGACCTGGTGCGCGCCTTGTTTGAACGACTCTGGTGGCATGACCAAGTTGTATTCGACCTGTCGGGGACATGATCATGCCGAGCGAAGAATTCCGGGCGGGCACACCATGATGCATGACCTGATCGAACCGTTCACCCGCGTGTGGTCCGATATTTCCAGCGGCGTCCACGCTCCGCTGGGATTCCGCCTCGTCGTCCAGCCGCTTGTCGCGGCCTTCTTTGCAATCCGTGCGGGGAGGGCCGATGCGCGCGAGGGCCGTCCGTTCTATTTCTGGGCACTGGTGAAGGATCCGGCAAACCGGCGAGCCCGCCTGCTCGAAGCCTGGAAGCACGTCGGCAAGGTGTTCGTCGTGGCCATGATCATCGACGCGATCTACCAGCTCATCGTCGCCCACTGGATCTATCCGTTCGAAGTGGTGATGGTCGCAGCGATCCTCGCGCTATTGCCGTATATCGTGTTTCGTGGCGTGGTCAACCGCATCCTTCGCTATCGAAAGCGCGAGAACAAATCGCCCTGACGCCTGCCGCTTTGGGCTGTTAGGTCACTACCGCGAGTATTCGCATTCCAGCGCACGGCCGTGCAATTCGTCTAGTGATCGAGGGAGCCGGCAAGATTTCTCGTTACCCGCCATTCAACGATTGATGCATCCATCTGCACAAATCAAAGTCCCCGCCGGTGCGGGGCTGATATAGCGTCGAACCTGACTACTGCTTGCGGCGCGAGAAGCCGAGTCCGGTTAGGCCCAGGGCCAAAAGTGCGAGCGTGGCGGGCTCGGGGATGCCTCTCGCCGCGGTAGTGACGTTGTCGAAGTCATAGTTCGAAGTGCTCGTTCCAGTTCCAGTGTCCAGGAAGTTGCCGCCTTCGTGTCCGGCGAGGCGTTTCTTGCGCGTTTGCGGCGCGCCGTCCCGCCTGCGCTATCATCGACATACATATGCAGGGACTCTCCGGCTTCGAAACGAAGGCGCAACTCGCGGCCACGCATGGCACGTTCCGATAGTCTTCATCACGGTCAGCGACAACGTCGACCGGGCCGTCGTCGACGCCGGAGGCGTGACGCTGCTGCGCAAGCCGTTTTCGAACGCCGCGCTTCTCGCAGCGGTCGGTGCGGCGCTTGGGCGCACGCGGTGGGGGTCGTCATGAACCCGTCATCGTGGTGTTTCACTGTGGAAGCAATGTCATCGTCCTCCCTTTGGAAGCACGGACTTCGCGGGGGATTGTGGCCGGCACGGTGGTTGTCGATGAAATTGGTAAGGTATCCGGTGTGCCTTTTAGGCGCGATGGTAATGCTGGGTATCATCACTAGTCCCGCGCTCGCCGCCGAGGAAGAAGCGCACGTGCTGATTCTCCACGGATTGGATCCCTATTTTCCCGCCTATGCGGTGACGGACAGCGCGATGCGTGCGGAGCTCGCGAAGGAAACTGCGAGACGTATTGTTCTGTATTCCGAGACGCTCGACTATCGATTCCCGGTCGAGTCCTGGGAAGCTGAGCTTGTTGCGTTGCTGACCAAGAAATACACCGCGCGCCACGTCGACGTGGTCGTGGCGGTGGCGAAGCCCGCGCTCGCCTTCTTCAGTCGGCACGGCGAACAACTTTGGCCAGGCGCGCGCCTGGTGTTCCACGGCGTTCCAGACCCCGCCGTAGAAGCGAATCCAATTCCGCCCGGAGCTGTTGGCGTCGTGGGTCGAGATGATCTTGGCGGCACGATCGACATTGCCCGCCGCTTGCAGCCCACGGCGCGCCGTATCCTTTTCATTGGCGGCCCGTCGATCGGGAACTTGGAAGTGGAGCCGCTCGTGCGCCGGGTAGCGCCGACCGTGGCAGGAACAACCGCAATGGAATTTGTATCCGATCTGCCCCTGCAGGAATTGCAATCACGGGTCGCGGCGGAGTCCGCGGATTCGATCATCATCTATCTAACTCAATACCGTGACCGCGATGGTCGAGCCTATGCGCCTCGCGACGTAATGCAGGCGATAGGCAGCGTGGCCGCCGCCCCAATCTATGGCATGTATGAGACCTACGTAGGCTATGGAGTTGCGGCAGGCAGCATGGAATTCTATGAGGATCGTGGACGGCTTGTCGGGCAACTCGTGCGTGAGGCGCTAGCAGGCACGCGTTATGCGCCGGGTAGCAATTTGTTCGCTGTCGCCAGCCGATGCGTCGCTGACGCGCGCGTGCTGCAGCGTTGGTCGTTGGACGCGCAGCGGTTACCGGCGGGCTGCGATGTTCGGTTTATGGATCGTTCCTTGTTGCGAGAGTATCTTTGGCAGATTGCCGCAGGGGTGGTGGTTATCGTCGCGCAGGCCTTGCTTATCGGTGCACTACTCATCCAGCGCCGCCGCCGGCGCGCTGCCGAAAAAGCCGTACAAACTCATCGCTTTGAGGTCGCGCACGCGTCGCGCCTTGCTGTTGCCGGAGAGTTGACGGCGTCGATTGCGCACGAAATCAATCAACCCCTGGGCGCGATTTTAAGCAACGTCGACGCCGCCGATCTTCTAATCGCGTCGGGCAACGGCAGCGACGAGATACTGCGCCAGATTCTGGCCGACATTCGTCGCGATGACGTTCGAGCCAGCGAAGTGATACGCCGTCTGCGAGCACTGCTCGGAAGGCACGAGATCCAACAAGGCCCGCTGGATCTTAGCGCCGCGGTCGATGAGGTCGTCACGCTGCTGCACATCGAAGCGGAGCGTCGCGGGGTGACCATTGAAATGCGGCTGGCACCTCACGCAACCATGGTCGGCGATCGAGTGCAGATCCAACAGGTGCTGATCAACCTCCTGCTCAACGCAATGGACGCCGTTGGTGATGTAGGTGCTGATCGACGCACAATCACCATACAAGTCGAAGAAACCGGACATCAGGTTGGGATCACGGTACGCGATCGCGGTCGCGGCATCGCGCCTGAGGAATTACCCCGTGTGTTCGACTCCTTCTACAGCACGAAGCACGCCGGCATGGGGCTCGGCCTGGCGATTGCGCGTACGATCGTCGAAGCGCACGGCGGTCGCATCTGGGCGGAGAGCCTTGAAGGTGATGGCGCCGCTTTCTTCGTCGAACTGCCATCAGTCGATCGTGCCGCAGAAGGGACGCGCATGGAGGCCGCATCGTGAGCACAGCCCCGCTGATCCACGTCGTCGACGACGACGAATCGCTGCGCCCGGCACTCCTACGGTTGCTGGCGGCCGCTGGCTTCGAGGCGCGCGGATACTCATCGGCCGGCGAGTTTCTGCTGCATCCCCCGTCCGACCGGCCGGGCTGCGTGCTGCTCGACGTTCGAATGCCGGGACCTTCTGGTCTGGAGTTGCAGGAGGCGATGCGCGATCATGCCATCGACCTGCCGATCATATTTTTGACCGGACATGGCGATGTATCGTCGAGCGTTCGCGCCATGAAAGCCGGTGCCGTGGATTTTCTGGAGAAGCCCGTCGATCGCGACACGCTGCTGGGAGCACTGGCACGGGCACTGACGCGCGACCTGCAAGACCGTACGCGGCGCGAACGCTCGAGTGAACTGCATGGGCGCTTTGCGTTACTTACGCCGCGCGAGCGTGATGTCTTCGATCGGGTCGTTGCGGGGAAGGCCAACAAGGTCATTTCCGATGAACTCGGGATTTCGGAACGGACGGTCAAGGTCTACCGCGCGCAGCTGATGGCCAAACTCGGTGCCCACTCGGCAGCCGAGCTGGGCGGTTTGGCCGAGCAGCTGCGTCACTTAGCTGGCTGATCGCGCCGCGTTCGGTTGGCGTCGAGGCAATCCTGGCCCTCCTGCCCTTTTGGGCAGAGCGCCCTTCCCGAAGGTCCAATTGTGTCGCCATCGTTCCGGCGGGACGATTCATGACGATGAATTTCAACCGGTGCTTGGCGACGAGAAGGAAGGCCTCCCATTGCGATGATTCGTGGCAAGAGAGTGCTTGTCGTTGAGGACGACGACAGCATGAGAGCGGCCATCGAACGCCTTTTGAACGCGGCAGGCTTTGCGACTGCGGTGTACGCGTCCGCAAACGAACTGCTCGCGGTCGGGCCTTCGGAAGACGACGCGTGCGTGGTATCCGATCTAGTGCTTCCGGGCCAATCGGGCCTCGAGCTTCTTGGCATGCTCCGTGCGCGCGGCTGGTTGGGACCGCTAATTTTGATCACAGCGCACGATTCGCCCCGCGTGCGGCAAGAGGCGGCACAAAGTGGTGTCGCGGCCTATCTCGCGAAGCCGTTCCCCGGCAGTTCACTGGTGGCCGCGGTCCAAAGGGCCATGGGAGCGCCCGGGGCAGCATGACGAGGTTTCTGGACGTATGCGTCTTGCCGTAGGGCGGCGCGTTGGATATGGGCAACGGTGAGCATTTCGTGGGACTAGTTTGACGACAAGGAGTCACGACATGAATCTGCGAAGTTTCGTTTCCGTTCTTATCGCTGGCATCGCGACTGCGTTGTTCGCAGCATCACCAGCGCTGGCCCAAGGCAAGCCCAACATCCTGTTCATCATGGGCGACGACATCGGCTGGATGCAGCCGAGCATCTACCATCAGGGACTGATGGTCGGCGAGACACCCAACATCGACCGCATCGGGCGAGAGGGTGCAAAGTTCATGACCTATTACGCCGAGCAAAGTTGCACGTCCGGGCGCACCGCCTTCTTCACCGGAATGACGCCGCTGCGCGCCGGCATGATCCCGCCGCAACTGCCCGGCAGCCCGTCCTTCCTGCAGCCCGGCACGCCCTCGCTTGCCAAGTTCCTTCTCGACCTCGGCTACACCACCGGCGAGTTCGGCAAGAACCACTTGGGCGACCACGCGGCGGCGCTGCCGACGGCACACGGGTTCCAGGAATTCTGGGGTTACCTCTATCACCTAGACGCGATGCAACAAGTGAGCTTCCCCGATATCAACAAGACCCCGACCGAGCAGGCCATCGTTCGACCCTGCAAGAACACGCCAGTCCCCGGCCTTGCCGAGGTCCCGGGTGCGGTGGATCCGAAGACGACTCTCTGCATGACGCCGCCGCGGCCGGTGCTTGCCTGCAAGTCCTCCGACGGCACGCAGAAGAACCAGACCTGCAGTGACCAGGGGCCGCTGACGGTGAAGCGCTCTGAAACCGTGGATGAGGAAATCTCGGCCAAGGTCATCGACTTTCTCGATCGCAACGATCCGAAAAAGACCAACAAGCCGTTCTTCGTCTGGTACAACCCGGCGCGCATGCACATCACGACCATGCTGTCAGACAAGTACAACGCAATGGTCGGTACGCCCGGGGGCAAGGACTGGGGCGCCAATGAAGCCGGCATGAAGCAGCTGGACGACAACATCGGCTACGTGATGAAGAAGCTGGAGGACATGGGCCAGCTCGACAACACCATCATCGTCTTCACCACCGACAACGGCGCCGAAGTCATCACCTACCCCGATGGCGGCAACACGCCCTTCAAGGGCGGCAAGCTGACGACCTGGGAAGGCGGGATGCGCGCCCCAGCGGTAATCCGCTGGCCAGGCCAAATCAAGCCAGGCACCGTCCTCAACGACATCTTCGCGTCGTACGACTGGCTGCCGACCTTTGTTGAAATTGCCGGTGGTCCCAAGGGCAATGCACTGAACGAGCAGATCATGGCGGGCAAGTACCCCGGAATCGTCAAGACGAAGCTTCAAGGAGTCAACCAGCTTGACTATCTGACCGGCAAGTCGGCGACGTCGGCACGCGATACGTTCTTCTACTACGGCGGCCCTGTTCCGTCGGCAGTGCGCTACAAGAACTGGAAGATCTATTTCGCAATGGCGTCCGAAGCCGCGACCGGCGGCTTGTTGGGGGTCCATACCTTTCATTGGCCTTTGGTCAACAACATCAAGCGGGATCCGTTCGAAGGGTCCGTCGGCTTCCAACCGAGTTCCCTCATGGGCCAGAGCGGCGCACTTGCCGGACCCTATACCGCCTATATCTACGACTGGAACATCATTCCCATCGGCCAGGCGCTGTGGCTCGAGGAACTTGAGTCCTACGGGCCGTACCCCCCGCTGCAGTCCCCAGCGTCCTACAGCCTGGCGCAGGTCCTCACGCAGGTAAAGGAACAAATGGCGAGGACTCGCACCCGTGGAGACTAGGACGCGGTGAGCCAGGGAGCCTGGTAACGCGTCAATCCTGACAAGCGGGCGGCCCGGAAGGGCTGCCCGTTTTTCTGCCGATGCGCTACGGCTACCTTTGGCCCGAACGCGGACGCTTGCGTCTAGCCAAGCGCGGCCAGTCGAGGCGCGATTCGAGTGGTGCAGAGTTACTGCGCGTTACGAGGCAATTTGTACTAGTGTAGCGGTCTATCAATCAAATGCTTGCGGCGCTTGCCAATGGCCAAACCGAGTTCACGCGGTCGCAGTTGCGGCACAAGCAAGAACAACTTCAAGGTCGTGAAGAAGGACTGGCACGACTGGGACGTGTCGAGTCCGCCGATCCTGCTTCAAATCATGGGCGGCAAGCAACTTATGTCGGTTGCTGTGATACGACTGCCAATAAATGGGATGAGAGAATGAGCAGCAAGTTGTTGATGACGTGGTTCACTGTTGTTTGCGCTCTCCTGGTACTTGCAGGCGTGTTCTTTGCGTTCTTTGGTCTCGGCGCCCTGCGCGTGAGTAAGGACGTTCTTCCGCAATTCGCGAGCGCAATCTATGGCGCCCTCATGATTGGTTGGGGCACCACCCTTCTCCTTGCCGGACGGCTTGCCATTCGAAGAAATGACGCGGAACTCTTGACAGTTCTGCTGGTGGGGTTGGCCGCTTGGCTGATCGTAGATAGTTTGTTCTCGCTCTATTACGGTGCCTTCTCCAATGTCGGGGTGAATGTAGCAATGTTGGTGCTCTTTAGCTTCCCCCTGACCAAAGCCCTTCGAGAACGCCGACAAGGTCGACGAGACGGCGGCGGGAGGAGATAACCTCCCTTCAGACCCCACGGACACATCAGAACGCGATCTTGTGTCCGGCTCGACGAGGCAACTCCTCATTTGCTCGGGGTGGTGCCTTCCAGCCCCAGGATCACGACCCTTGCGTGCCGCGGCTTCGTCGGCCACGCGACCAAAGTGAATCCGTCAGCCACGGCAGCTTTTTGCACGCCATCCACAGTGTATGTGATCACACCGCCACCGATCCCGGCGCCGGTTCCTAGCGGTGCACCCCAGAGTTTCTCGCCGGTGGAAGAATCCAGCGCGTAGAAATTGCCGCCGAGGTCAGCGACCGCAACGCGTCTGTTGCGAACGCTCACGCGGGAGACCCGGAGGACCCCTCATGGCCAAAGCGCCAGTTGACGGGCCCCTGCCAAATGGCCGCAATCGCGGGCATTGCTGCCGTTAGAAGCGTGAAGTTCAGCGGCTGGAAGGGGTCGAGCGGTCCAGCGCGGAGGGGGCCATCGGGCGCGAATAGTGATTGGCCAAATTTCCGGGAGCACCCTCAACAGAACAAAAACGGCTCGCCGTTTGGCGAGCCGTTGGATTGGAGGGTTGCGGGGACCCGATTTGAACCTGTGAAGTTTCGATCGGGAACGCGATCTGCAATTTTGTCCTATCTGCGCCTCCTGCCTCCGAGTAGTCTTCGCAGGCGAAACGTGTAGCGGCGCCCGGTCGTCGATCGCCGCGACATAAGATCGAATCGTCTGCGCAGTTACGTCGCCAGGAGGCCCATTGTCTCGAATCACGCTACGCGAAACTTTCGCAGCAGAGCACCCGCTCGTCACACCGCTCGCCCACGACGCACTGTCGGCTCGACTGATCGCCCGCGCCGGCTTTCGCGCGTTCGCGATCGGCGGCTCCGCCATGCTCGCCGCGCGTTACGGCCTTCCGGACATCGGCCTGATCGGCGTGTCCGACATGGTCGACGGCATCCGCGAAATCGCGGCGGCAACACCCCTGCCCTTTCTCGCCGACGGCGACGACGGCTACGGCGACGTGAAGAGCGTCGTGCGGACGGTCGAACTCTACGAGCGCCTCGGCGTTGGGCGGCATTCTCATCGAGGACCAGCAGCGCGAGCACAAGCAGCAGCGCGCCGACCAGGCGCGCGGCGTCGCGGACATCGCGGTGATCGAGCAGAAACTGCGCGCGGCGATGGCGGCGCGCAGTAACCCGGCGACGATGATCGTCGGCCGCACCGATTCGCTCGGCGTGTTCGGGATGGACGAGGCATTGCGTCGCGCCTCGCGCTTCGTCGAACTCGGCGTCGACGCCGTGTTCGTCGCGGGCATCAAGACCATGCCGGACTACGAGCGCGTGGGCCGCGAGCTGCGCGGCGTGCCGCTGTCGGCGGCGATCTTCGAGACGCCCGGGATGCCCTGGCCGACGCCGAAGGAACTCGGCGAACTGGGTTTCAGCCACGTGTCCTACCCGGCATCGCTCATTTTCCGGATCACGCAGACGATGAGCGCCGCGCTCGCGCAACTGCGCGCGCACGCCGACGGCAAGACGCGCGATGACCCCCGATCCACGCGCCGGCGATGCGCGCCAGCTGCTCGACCAGGCGCTCAATCTCGCCGAGTGGCAGCGCATCGAACGCGACTTTGCTCACCGGTGCCGCCACCGCGCCCGCTGGGAGAACATCGTGAGCAACGCCACACCGCGCATCGAGCCTGCGCCCGCCGCCAGTCCGACCTTCGGCAGCGACGCGATCGCCGACCTGCTGCGCGCGCTCGACTTCGACTACATCGCGCTCACGCCGGGCGCCAGCTTCCGCGGCCTGCACGACAGCCTGGTCAACCACCTCGGCAACACGAAGCCGAAGATCCTGCTCTGCGTGCACGAAGAGCACGCGGTGGCGATCGCGCATGGCTATGCCCGCGTCACGGGACGACCGATGGCGGTGGCGCTGCACGCCAACGTCGGCCTGATGCACGCCACCATGGCGATATTCAACGCCTGGTGCGATCGCATCCCGATTTTCATGCTGGGCGGCGTCGGCCCGATGGACGCGGTCAAGCGCCGGCCGTGGGTCGACTGGATCCACACCTCGCGCGACCTGGGCGCCCTGATTCGCGGCTACGTCAAATGGGACGACCAGCCCGGCTCGGTCGCCGCCGCGCTCGAAGCGATGGTTCGTGCCTATCGCATCGCGACCACGGCGCCGTGCGGTCCCGTATTCGTCAACCTCGACGCCACGATCCAGGAAGAGCCGTCGCAAGGTGTGCCGCAGCCTGCGCTCGACCGCTTTCCGCCCGCGGTGACCGGCGATCCGCCGGCGGACGCGGTAGCCACGGTGGCCGCGATGCTGGCCAAGGCGCGACGTCCGCTGCTCATGATCGGGCGCGTGTCGAGCGACCCGGCCGACTTCCAGCGCCGCGTGCAGCTGGCAGAGCGGCTCGAGGCGCGCGTCCTGACCGACCTGAAGACCGGCGCGAGCTTTCCGACCAGGCATCGCCTGCATCCGCACGCGCCGGGCCTGTACGTCAGCGGCGAAGCGGGCGTGCTGATCCGCGAGGCGGATGTCATCGTGAGTCTCGACTGGGTCGACCTCGCCGGGTCGCTGCGTCAGGCCTGTGGCGGCGAAATGCCCACGGCGAAGATCGTGCAGTGTTCGGTCGACCAGTATTCGCACCACGGCTGGAACATGGACTATCAATCGTTGCCGCCGACCGACGTATCGATTCTGAGTGCACCGGACCGTCTCGTCGGCTGCCTGCTCGAAACGATTCGACGAGCGCGCGCCACGCCCGATCGTCGCACCGGCCGCGGCGGCGCCAGCTTCCCCGCCGCCTGCGGCGGACCCGGCGCCGGCGGCGGAACACGTTTCCATCGACGAACTGGCGCGCACGGTCGTCGATACGCTCGCGGTCCACCATCCTTCCTACATCCGCCTGCCGCTGGGCTGGCCGGGAGAATATTGCCGCTTCGAGCACCCGCAGGACTACATCGGTTTCGACGGCGGCGGTGGCATCGGCTCGGGCCCCGGGATGGCGGTTGGCGCGGCGCTGGCGCTGCGCGGTGGCGATCGGCTGCCGGTCGCCATCCTCGGTGACGGCGACTACCTGATGGGCCTCACGGCCTTGTGGACCGGCGTGCATAATCGGGTCCCGCTGCTGGTGATCGTCGTCCAACAATCAGTCGTTCTTCAACGACGAACTGCACCAGGAACGCGTCGCGCGCACGCGCGGACGCCCCATCGAAAACCGGTGGATCGGATTGCGCATGGACGGACCGCGCATGAATCTGGCCACGCTGGCGCAGGGTCAAGGAGCCGTTGGGCTCGGCCCGGTACGCACCGTCGCCGAACTGCAGGAGGCGATCAAGACCGGTGTGGCGCGAGTGCGAGAGGGAGCGCTGTGCGTGATCGACGTGCACGTTGCCCCGGAATACGCGCGCGCGATCTCGTCGTCGCTGCTGCGGAACATTTCAACCAGTGCCTGAGACGAATACCATGGCCGTTTCCGCAGCATCCAGCACCACAGTGAGGTTTCCGACGCAGCGCGATCTGTTCTACGGCGGGCAATGGCACAGCGGGCAAGTCCGGTCGCTTCCTGGACGTCAGCAATCCCGCGACCGGTGCGTCGCTGGGCAAGGTCGTCGACGCCGATGCGAATGACGTCGCCGCGGCGGTCGCCGCCGCCCGCGACGCGTTTCCCGCGTGGCGCGACGCGCCGGCGCAGGACCGGGCACGCGCGGTACGCAAGGCTGCGGCGATACTGCGCGAGCACGCGCACGAGCTGGCGCTGCTCGAAGCCACCGACGGCGGCAATCCATACCAGGCCATGCTCTACGACGTCGCCATCAGCGCCGACTACATGGACTACTTCGCCGGCCTGGTCACCGAGATCAAGGGCAGCACGATCCCGATTGCTGCCGGCGTCCTCAACTACACGCTGCGCGAGCCGCTGGGCGTCATCGCGCGCATCGGCGCATTCAATCATCCGTTGCTCTTCGTTGCCGGGAAATGCGGTGCGCCGCTGGTTGCCGGCAATACGCTGATCATCAAGCCTGCGGACCAGACACCGCTGTCGTCGCTGCGCATCGCGGAACTCTGGGCGGAGGTGTTTCCGCCGGGCGTGTTCAACGTCGTCACCGGCGGACGCGATGCCGGTGCCGCGCTGGTCGCGCATCCGCGCGTGGCCAAGATCGGCTTCATCGGCAGCGTCAACGGCGGCCGCGCCGTGATGACCGCCGCGGGTGCTACCGTCAAGGCGCTCACGCTCGAACTCGGCGGCAAGAACGCGCTGATCGCGTGCGCCGATGCGAGGCCGGCGGAAGTCGCCGATGGTGTCGTGCGCGGCATGAACTTCCGCTACGTGACCGGACAATCCTGCAACTCGACCAGCCGCGTCTATCTGCACGATGCGATCTACGAAGCAACGCTGCCGGAAATCGTCGCCGGCGTCGCCAAGATCAAGGTGGGCCTGCCCGTCGACCCCGAAACCGAGATGGGCTGCCTGTCGAGCCAGCCGCAGTTCGACAAGACGATGAGCTACATCAAGCTCGGCCAGGAGGAAGGCGCGCGCCTGATTCATGGCGGCAAGCGCCCGGCGGATCCGAAGCTGGCGCAGGGCCACTTCGTCGAACCCACCGTATTCGCCGACGTGCGCGACGACATGCGCATCGCGCGCGAAGAAATCTTCGGGCCCGTCGTCAGCATCCTGCGCTGGTCGGATGAAAACGACCTGATACAGCGCGTGAACGCGCTGGACTACGGACTTACCGCGTCGATCTGGACGCGCGACCTGGATCGCGCGCACCGCCTCGCCTCCCGGGTCGAGGCCGGCTACATCTGGATCAACAATGCCAGCCAGCACTGGGTCGGCGTCCCCTTTGGCGGCTACAAGCAGTCCGGCATGGGCCGCGAGGAATCGATCGACGAGTTGCTGGCCTGCACGCAGATCAAGAACGTCAGCGTGACACTCAGCAAGTCGTGACGAAACAGGGATAATCGCAACCAGAACCGGCCGGCGCGCATCGCGACCGCCGGCACCAACTAAGGAGGAGTACATCATGCATCGCTTGGTTTTGCTCGTTCACTCGGTACGCTGCTCGCCGTCTCTGGCAGCGTCGGCGCGGAAGAACTCGCGATCGGCAACTACGGTGTCTCGGCCAACGGCATGCCCTACGGCGTCGCCCTCGCCAAAGGTTATTTCAAGGACGAAGGCATCAATGTCACCGGACTGATTTCGTCGGCAGGTGGCGGCACCTCGCTGCGCAACATGCTGGCCGGCGGCGGCGTGCCCTACGGCGAAGTCAATCCCGGCGTCATCATCTCGGCCATCCTCCAGGGCGCCGACCTCAAGATCATCAGCGACAACGTGCTGACGGTGGCCGAGTTCACCTGGGCGGTGAAACCGGACTCGCCGATCAAGACGATCAAGGACCTCAAGGGCAAGAAGATCGGCTACACCAACCCGCGCTCGACCAGCCAGGCGCTCGCCAACATGCTGCTCGGCATCGCAGGTTACAAGCCGGAGGACGCGGAACTGGTCAAGACCGGCGGCTTTGGCGAAGGTGTCGCCGCGCTCGATGCCGGCTTGATCGACATCGCGCCGATTCCCGAGCCGCTGTGGTCCAAATACAAGGGCAAGTACCGCGCGGTCATCGTCGCCAGCGAAACGCTGCCGCCGCTGGACAACGTCGTCGGCGTGGCGACCGTCGAGATGCTGGAGAAGAAAGGCGACTTCATCCGAGCGGTCATCCGCGCGCGACGCAAGGCGGTCAAGTTCATGAAGGAGCACCCCGACGAGGCCGGCGACATCGTCGCCAAGGCCTACAACCTGGAGCCGGAGGTGGCGCGCAGCGCGGTGCGCAACCTGACGACGAGCATCACCAAGGGCGTCCCGTACTGGGGCGAGGGCGAGATCCACCTCGAAGGCCTCAAGCGCATGATCGATGCGCAGCGTTCCGTCGGCGCGATCACCGGCGAGGTCGATTACAGCAAGATCATCGACACGCGCTTCCTCCCGGATGACCTGAAAGCGGTCAAATAGACGCGTCGCGCGGAGATCGAACCGTGACGGCCGGGCAGGTCAGCCTGCGCAACGTCGGCAAGACCTTCATGTCGGGCCAACCCCCGGCGCCGCTGCACGCGCTGGGGCCGATCGACCTCGAACTGAAGCGCGGCGAGTTCTTTGCCGTCGTCGGGCCGTCGGGCTGCGGCAAATCGACGATGCTGGAGATCATCGCGGGGCTCACCCCCCCGAGCGATGGGACCGTGGAATTCGAGGGCCGGCCCATCGCCGGCGAAGCGCCCGACGGCATCGGCGTCGTGTTCCAGGAAGACGCATCGCTGCCCTGGCTCGACGTTCGGGCAAACGTCGCATTCGGGCTGCGGCGGTCGAGACTGTCCGAGCCCGAGAAGGCCGAGCGTGTGCGCAACGCGCTGCAACTGGTCGGCCTGTCCGATTTCGCGACCAGCTATCCGGCGCAGCTCTCGGGCGGCATGCGGCAGCGGGTCTGCATCGCGCGCACGCTGGTCATCCAGCCGAGCCTGATCCTGCTCGACGAACCCTTCGGCGCACTCGACCAGCAAACGCGCCTGCTCATGGGCGACGAACTGTTGCGCATGTGGCGAGAGACCGGTGCGACGGTGTTTCTGATCACGCATGCGCTCGACGAGGCGACGATGCTCGCCGATCGCATCGCGGTGATGTCGGCACGTCCGGGCCGCCTCATCGACATCGTCGAGACCGGCTGGCCGCGCGAGCGCGACAGCAGGATCATCGAGCACGCCGACTTCGGCGTCATCACAGCGCGCCTCTGGAAGAGCCTGCGCGAGGAATCGCTGAAGACTATCGGCCGTCCGTCTGCAGCGGCACCGACCACCCCATGAGACGCGCGACCTGGTACCGGCTGCTCGTGGTCGCCGCGGCCATCGCGGTGCTCGAAGTGCTGTGCCTCGTCGGTGTCATCGACAAGATCACCATGCAGGCCCCGCACCTGATCGCGCGCGACCTGTACCGCATGCTGGTATCGGGCCGCATGAATGCCGCGATCGTGAAGACGCTGACCAATACGCTGCTGGCACTCGGTCTCGCCCTGGGCGTCGGTATCGTCTTCGGCGCGCTGTTGCATCGGCACCGGGCGCTGCGGGACACGCTCGACCCGTTGTTCGCCACCTACTACGCCGTGCCGATCTTCGCTTTCTATCCGTTCTTCCTGGTCGTATTCGGACTGGGCGACGTGCCGCAGATCCTGATCGCGTTCATGCTCGGCGTGGTCGCGGTGATCGTGAATACGCTCAACGGCCTCGATCGCGTACCGCGGGTGCTCATGAAGACCGCGCGCATCCTGCGCATGTCGCCAGTGGACACCGCTTGGCGCATGACCCTGCCCGCGGCCGCGCCCTACATCCTCACCGGCATCAAGCTCGCGGTGGCCTACGCGTTCATCGGCGTGATCGGCTCGGAGTTCATCATGTCGCGCGGCGGCATTGGCTACGAGATCAGCTTCGCGTACACGAACTTCGACAATGCGACCATGTATCCGCTGATCGTGCTCATCCTGCTCGCGTCCATCGTCATCAACGCCGGGCTGTCGCGTTGGGAAGAGCGCCTGCTGACGCGGCGAGGAATGAGATGAACGCGATGATGAACGCGTCGCGCTGGAGCGGATTGCGCAACGCGGGCGTGCTGATCGCGGCGTTGCTCGTGATCTGGCAGTTGTTGTACTGGTGGGTGGGCGACGTGGCGCTCGCATCGCCGTGGGCCACTTTCCGCTACACCGCGAAGCTGGTGACCGGCGAGTCCTTCGGCATGCACGCCTTCGACACCTTGCGCGCATTCGGCATCGCCTTCGCGCTTTCGGTCGTCATCGGTCTCGCGGTCGGGTTCTGGCTGGGCTTCGCCAAGCTCGCTGGCGACGTCCTGGAGCCGATGGTGGTCGCGCTCTACGCCATCCCGAAGCTGACGCTGTATCCGATCCTGCTGCTGGTCTTCGGGTTGGGCCTGTCGGCCAAGGTCGCCTTCGGCGTGCTTCACGGCGTCATACCGATTATCCTGTTCACGCTCACGGCGGTACGAAACACCAAGCCCATCCTGATCAAGACGGGCAAGGTGCACAAGCTGTCGCCCGGCCAAATGGTTCGCTGGATACTGTTTCCGGCGGCGGTGCCGGAAATCTTCACCGGCTTGCGCGTGGGCTTCTCGCTCACGCTGATCGGTTCGCTGCTCGCCGAGATGTTCGCGTCGCAGCGCGGTCTCGGCTACCTGCTGATGAACGGCATCGGCTTGCACAACGTCGAGCTCATCATGTCGGTCACGCTGCTGATCATCGTATTCGCGGCCGGCGTCAGCACGTTGCTGCTGTACATCGACCACCGCCTTCACCGGCGAACCTAGGCGCGGCCGGCAGCATCCATCCGGTATTCGCGCGGCGTCGTGCCGTGGATCCGTTTGAAGTGTCGCGTGAAGTGCGCCTGGTCGACAAAGCCGACGCCGGTCGCGATGCTTGCGATCGGCTCGCCCGCAGCCAGCCGCAATGTCCCCGCCAACACCCTTACGCGAACCAGGTAGGCGTGAGGCGTGGTGCCGATCTCGCGGCGAAAGGCGCGTATCAGCTGGAATGGCGTCTTGGCGGCGACGACCGCCAGGTCGATGAGCCGGATGCGCAACGCGTGGTGGTGCCCGATATGCTCGACCGCGGCGCGCACCGCGGGCGAAAGCTCTTGCTGCATGGCAACCGGCGCTCCCGTGTCGAGCTGCGCGTCCAATTTGCGATCCTCCATTTGACTGCGCTATGCTCACCGGGTTCTTCGTCCCGTGCGGCGTTGGTCCGCGAGCGCGTCAGACGATCTTGTAAATCGCGGACGCGCTGCTTGACCAGCCAAATTTTGTAAGCCTTGGGCGATAAAAACTCACCGACACACTCCGCGATGCTGCGGCTGCCGCCGCTGAACGCGCTTCGCGCGTTCGAGGCCGCGGCGCGCCATTCGAGCTTTGCCCGCGCTGCCGACGAACTGTGCGTGACGCCGGGCGCGGTCAGCCGCCACATCCTCAAGCTCGAGGTCTACCTGGGCACCAAGCTGTTCACGCGTGGCCACGCGCAGGTCGAACTGACGCCTGCAGGCAGTACGTACCTGCTCGAGATTCGCGATGCCTTCGCGCGCATCTCGCAGGCGACGACCACGACGCGCACGGCAGGACTCAACGAGCGGCTACTGCGGATCAAGGTGCCGCCGACCTGCGCCACGCGCTGGCTGGTGCCGCGGCTGGCGCACTTTCACGCCGATCATCCGGAGATTTCGATCCAGCTCACGACTTCGCACGACACGGTCGACTTTGCCCGGGACGACGTGGACGCGGCGGTTCAATATGGCCGGGAAGTCGGCCCGGCGTGCGCTTCACAGCGCCTGTTCGACGAGGTCCTGCTGCCGGTCTGCAGCGCCGCGGTCGCGGCGCAGGAGCCGGCCCTGCACCGACCGCGCGATGTCACTCGCCACGTGCTGCTGCACTCGATCCGTCGGCCCAACGACTGGCCGGACTGGTTCGCGAGTGCAGGAGTCGACGATCCGCCGCTGGACAGGAGCATGGCCTTCGAGAACTCGACCCTGACCTACCAGGGCGCCGTCGACGGTCTGGGCGTGGCGATCGCCCAAGTGGCGTTCGTCGTCGACGAAATCGAGCGGGGTCGCCTGGTCGCGCCCGTCGACGTACGGCTGAAGAGCGAACTCGCGTATTTTCTCGTGTTCCCGCGAGAGCACGCGCAGTCGCGCAAGCTCCGGTTGTTCAGCGAATGGACTGCGGCCGAGGCGGCGACGACACGCGCGGCGATGGCCTGATGGTGCAGTGCGCCGCGCGTGCGGACAACGGCTCCGCCCCTAGCCCCCGCGATCGAAGTCGTCGGTCTGGTACGAAGTGAACTGCCCGAAGTCGGGCCGGTAAGGTGTCCAGATGTCCATGTTGATGGCCACGCCGTCCTCCGGCGCGGGCGGCTCGGACCAGTGAACTACATTCGGCGGGATTCGAACCACGCTTCCCGGCGTGCACACGATGACCTGGTCGCCGACGTGCAGCTTCACGCGGCCCTTGAGGATCATGAAGATCTGTTCGTAGGGGTGGCTGTGCGGGCTGGGGTCCATGTGCGGGTGCAATTCCGATTGGCCGATCAGTACGTCGTTGCCGCGGAACACGCGCTGCATGATGCCCTTGCGCGACTCGCGCACGGGGATGGATTGCCAGTTGTAGTCGGGTATGGTCGCCGCGGCTTGTTCGCTCATGGTGCGTTCCCTCGCATTGGCACTCGACCGGAGCGTCGGTGCAAGTCGACATCATCGGGCGCACAATGGCGTTGTCAAGCATTGCAGCAAACGCAAAGCACGCTTGTACCGGTTGCGCTTGACGCGCTGGCATGAACTTGCAAGCATGGCGATCGCACTTGGCGACACCCCGCGTCGCGCGCGGCCTTTCGCGCTCGCGACTACACCGCATCTTTTTCGCGCTCTCGAAAGGATAGTCTATGGCAGTCGCAGCGGCGCAGGCATCCAATGCCACGGCACCCGGCGTTGTCGTCGGCTCGGGCGCGTTCTCGTACCGCGTCGCGGAAGGCTGGGGTCGCCTGCCCGACGGCTGGAATTTCATGGATGTCGCCGCGGTCGGTGTCGACCGCGATGACTGCGTGTACGTGTTCAATCGCGGCGCGCACCCGATGATCGTGTTCGACCGCACGGGCAACTTCCTGCGCTCGTGGGGCGAAGGCACGTTCGCGCGTCCGCACGGTCTGCATATCGCGCCCGATGGCCATCTCTACTGCACCGACGACGGCGACCATACCGTGCGCAAGTGCACGCCCGAAGGCAAGGTGCTGCTGACCATCGGCATCCCGGGCAAGCCCGCGCCTTACTTCAGCGGCGAGCCCTTCCACCGTTGCACCCACACCGCCCTTTCGCCGACGGGCGACATTTACGTTTCCGATGGTTACGGCAACGCGCGGGTGCACAAATACGACGCGCACGGACGCCATCTGCTGTCGTGGGGCGAACCGGGAACCGACCCGGGCCAATTTAATCTCGTGCACAACCTCGTGGCCGACGCCGAGGGCTGGGTCTACGTCGCGGACCGCGAGAATCACCGCGTGCAGGTATTCGACGGTGACGGCAAGTACGAGGCGCAGTGGAACAACCTGCATCGCCCGTGTGGATTGTGCATGGGCAACGAAGCCTCGCCGCTGTATTACATCGGCGAGCTCGGGCCGATGCTGGACTCGAACCGGCGCTTTCCCAATCTCGGACCGCGGCTTTCGATCACCAATAACGAAGGCAAGATTCTCGGCCGTGTTTCACCGGCCGGCGCCGGCGTGGCGCCAGGGCAATTCATCGCGCCACACGGCCTCGCGGTGGACTCGCATGGCGACATCTACGTCGGCGAAGTTTCATACACTGCCTGGAGCACGGTATTTCCCGACCAGGCCAAACCCGAGCGCATTCGCACCCTGCAGAAGCTGGTCAAGATCGTCTAATCCAATCGACAAGGCAGATTCCATCATGAGCAAACCCTACGTCGGCGAAATTCCCCAGTACAACCTGAAGGATCTGCCTGAACTCAATCCACGAACCGGCATCGTGCAGAAGGTCTTTCGTGGCACCGGGGTTGGCGTGAGCTACGCCGAGTTGCATCCGACCATGAAGGCAGGTCCGCACAGCCACCCCTGGGAACAGATCTTCATCCTGCTCAAGGGACGGGTGACACTGCACGTCGACGACCAGGTTTTCCAGATGGAAGCGGGTAGCGTGGTGCGCATTCCACCGAATGCGGTGCACTATTCCGATCCACCGCGTCCGGAAGACGGCGTCGCGCTCAATCTCGACATATTCACGCCGCTGCGTCCCGACTTCCTGCCGTTGACCCAGTATCAGACCGACGATTTCGGCACCAGCGTGCCGCGCCCCCTGTAGTCATGATTTGAGCGTTGCGTTTAACAATAACGACATTGCAGCAAACTGGAGGGGACCGATGAGCAACAGCTTGTCATGCATCGCAATCGCCGGACTGATGGCGCTCGCCGCCGTCGCGCAGGCGCAGCCGTACCCGAACAAGCCGATCAAGGCGATCGTCCCCTACGGCGCAGGCCAGGCAACCGACGTGATGTGCAGGGTATTCCTCGAGCAGATGCGCGTCGTGCTCAACCAGCCCATCGTCGTCGAGAACCGCCCTGGCGCGGGCGGCAATATCGGCGGCGCGGAGGCCGCGAAGGCGACGCCGGATGGTTACACCGTGCTGTGCACGGGCAATGCGACGACGGTCAGCAATCCGTTCCTGTACGAGAGCATGGGCTTCGACCCGATGAAGGACATCGCGCCGGTCAACGTCGTCGCCGGCACCGGCTACGTATTGCTTGCCAACAACAGCCTGAAAGGCAAGTCGCTGGCGGAGATTCTCGTGCTGGCCAAGGCTTCGCCCAAACCCTGGACACTCGGCGTCGCCAGCACGACCGCGCACGTCGTCTACGGAATGCTGGCCGATGCGACCAAGGTCGACCTGGTGCGGGTGCCCTATGGGGCAGGCAACCGGAACATGTATACCGACCTCATGCGCGGCGACCTCGACCTGGTGATCGAGGCGATGCCGTCGGCCATGGCGCCCATCGCCAACGGGCAAGTCACGGCGATCGCCGTCACCAATCCGACGCGCTCCCCGTTCCTCCCCGACGTCGCGACTTTCAAGGAAAGCGGGCTGGACTTGTCGCTGCTCGGCTGGAATGCGTTCTACGTGCCGCGCGGCACGCCGCCGGAGATTGTCGCCGCGCTCAATCGTGCCGCCAACGAAGCGCTCAAGGATGCCGAACTCAAGAAACGCTTCGGGACGGTGGCATCGGAGCCGATCGGCGGAACCCCCGCCGAATTGGAAGCGATGAACAAGACCGACCGCGCCAAATACGAACCGATGATCAAGTCGCTCGGCCTCAAGGCCAACTAGCGGCGTCAACCCAGGAGCAAAGGATGACCGAACGATTGCGTGTAGGGCTCGTCGGCGCAAGCGCGGACGGACAGGGCTGGGCGCCGATTTCGCATATTCCGGCGCTGCGCACGCTGCCCGGAATCGAGCTCGCCGCGCTCTGCACCGCGCATGCCGACACCGCCGCGGCCGCGGCGAAGGCGTATGGCGTGGAGCGCGCATTTCACGACTACCGCGCCATGGTCCGGGAACCCGACATCGACATCGTCTCGGTCGTCGTCAAGGTGCCGAATCACCATGAAGTCGTCACTGCGGCGCTGCAAGCGGGCAAGCACGTCTACAGCGAATGGCCGCTGGGGGCCAGCCTCGCCGAAGCCGAGGCCATGGCCGCCCTCGCCCGCAAGCAAGGCGTGCGCGCGATCGTCGGCCTGCAGGCGCGGGGCGATCCCGCGTTGCGCTATCTGCGCGATCTGATCGCCGAAGGCTACGTTGGCGAAGTCGTCGCCGTGAACATGACGCTGTTCACCGCAGGCGTGCTCGAGCGGCCCTCCAGCCGCCTGTGGGACCGCGACAAGACCAAGGGCGTTTCGGCGCTGACGGTGCGCGGCATCCATTCGATGGATACGCTGTGCCACTGCCTCGGCGACTTCGTCGAAGTCTCGGCCAAGGTCGCGACGCAGGTGAAACAGTGGAAGGTCACGGAAACCGGCGCGATGATCGACGTCGATGCCGCGGACAACGTGCTCGTCAACGGCGTGCTCAAGGGTGGTGCGCTCGTCTCGGTTCACGTCGCCACGCTGCCGTACCACACGACCGGATGGCGCATGGAGATCTATGGCCGCGGGGGCACGCTGCGCGTGTCGACCAAGGGCTCGCTGCAGCGCGACGCCAACACCTTGCTGGGATCGCAGGGTCGCGCACCGATGGCTGCGCTGGAGGTGCCGGCTCGTTACACCGAGGTGCCGCCGGAGACGCCGGTGGGCCCGCCAAACAACGTCGGCCATCTTTACCTGCGCCTGGCGAAGGCAATACGCGAGGGCTCCCCGGTCGAGCCGGATTTCGATGTCGCCGTGAATCGCCATCGCCTGATCGACGCCATTCAACGATCATCCGACGAGGGGCGGGTCGTCAAGCTGGGCTAGGTCCTAGGCTAGGTATAGGGCGCCCGTTCGTCATACCACGTTGTTCTTTGGCCGTGGCGCAGATGCTAGCGTTCGCGGTGGGGTCCCCAAGAACGATCCCTGGAGGATACAAGCTCGTGGAACTCAAGTTTGGCGGCCTTTCGCCGTACGTCCGCAAGGTCAATATCGTCGCGCACGAGCATGGCCTCGCGCAGCGTCTTCGACTCACTCCGCTCAACACGCGCACCGAACCGGAGAAACTCGCCCCGCTGAACCCATTGGGGAAAATCCCGGTGCTCATCACCGACGCCGGCGACGCGATCTACGACTCGCCGGTCATTTGCGAGTATCTCGACGCGGAATTCGGCCGGCATCGCCTGCTTCCCGCGCGTGGCCCGCGGCGCTGGCAGATCCTGACCATGGCCGCGCTCGCCGACGGGTTGCTCGATGCAGCGCTGCTCGTGCGCCACGAGCGTGCTCGTCCAGCGGAGCTGCAGTCGGCCGAATGGACCGAGTTGCACCTGCGTAAGGTGAACCTCGCGCTCGACCATTTCGAACAGGCGGTCGACACCTTGGGACCTGAACTCGACATGGCGCAGGTCGGCCTCGGCGCCGCGCTCGGCTACATCCCGCTGCGCCTGCTCGACCTCGAGGGCTTGCCGAAGTGGCCCAAACTCAAGGCCTGGTACACCGCGCAAATGCAACGACCGTCGTTCAAGAACACGACGCCTGTGCTTTAAGCACTACGAGCAGTGGAAGAGCGTCGCCAAATCCGCAAACATCGTTGCCGAATGAAACCGCGGCGCAGCCTGCTCGTGGTCGAGCTTCGCGATCAGTCGGCCCTGAGCCGCGCCGCGCTGATCATGTCGTAGAGTGCCTGCGCTGCAGGCGACAGCTGCGCCGTCTTGCGCGATACCAGCACCAGCGTCCTGGAGACGACCGGATCGCATAGTGCGACGACCCGCAGGCGCGGATAAGTGCCCTTCTGCATCGCCAGCCGTGGCACGACAGCGGCGGCGACGCCCTCGGCGACCAGGCCGAGCGCGGTGGAACTGCGCTGCACTTCGTAGAATGCCTGCAGCTTGAGATCCGTTGCATCCAGTGCCTGATCGAGCAAGGCACGATTGGCGCTGACCTGCCCGGCGAATATCAATGGATACGGCGCGAGCTGCTTCCATTGCAATCGTGTCTTGCGCGCAAGCGGATGGTCGTCACGGCAAATCAGGACGAACTGATCGCGCAGCAGTGCGATGCTCCTGAGCTCGGGGTGCCGCGACTCCGCGATGTTGATGCCGAACTCGGCCTCCCGGCGCAATACGGCGTCGGCGACGCCCGACGATGCGTGATCGAGAATCTTGATCCGGTTGTCGGGGTAGCGGGTCGAGTATTCCTGGATGATGCGCGGCAGATAATGCACGCCCGCAGTGGGAACGCAGGCGATGCAGACGTCGCCGCGTTGCGCCTTGCCGGTTTCCTGGATGTCCACCAACGCAGCCTGCAGATCCGTCAGGAGCCGCTGCGCCTGCGGCAGGAAGTCCCGCCCGATGGTCGTCAGCGCAACCGAGCGCGTAGTGCGCTCGACCAGCTTTACGCCCAGAAATGCTTCCAGGTGCTGCAACCGCCGCGTGAGCGCGGTTTGCGAGATGTGCAGCGCATCGGCAGCCTTCTGGAAGCCACCGTGTTCCGCGATGGCGATGAAGGCCTGGACGCCTAAGGTGTCGATTTTCATGATCTAAATGCACTAATTCATGTGATATATGCATTTTACAACAGCCCGCAATTCTCGCAATATGGCCCCTGTTCCAGCCCTGTTCGCGAGGCAGAACCATGTCGCACCCAATGAATGCGTTGACTGTACAGTTACTCGAGTGGATCTCGAATGATCGACGTACCTATGCCGAGGCACTCGACGCATGGCGGACGAGCTGCCCGCGCCTGTCGATCTGGGAGGATGCGTGCATCGCCGGACTGATCGACTGCGAGCCAGGCAGCCACGTGGTGTCGGTCAGTGCCAGGGGACGGGCGCTGCTCGCACAAGTGACGACAATTGGCAAAGCTCGGCCCTCACCCCTGCCCCTCTCCCGCGGGGATAGGGGTTCCCCGCACGAGGAAACGCTAGCGCATGAAGATATCGATCCTCGATGACTACCACGACACCCTGCGCACGCTTGCCTGTTTCCGCAAGCTCGACGGGCACAAGGTCACGATCTGGAACGACCACCTGCAGGATGTCGACGCGCTGGCCGAACGGCTGAAGGACACCGAGGCGCTGGTGCTCATCCGCGAGCGTACGCAGATCCGCGCGCCGCTCATCGACCGGCTCAATCGGCTGCGGCTCATCAGTCAGCGCAGCGTCTATCCGCACATCGACATCGACGCGTGCACGCGGCGCGGCGTGATCGTGTCGTCGAGCCAGCACGCCGATACGCCGTCCTACGCTGCCGCGGAACTGACCTGGGCGCTGGTGCTGGCCGCCATGCGCCAGGTTCCGCAGCAGATGCGCGCGCTGCAGGCAGGCAAATGGCAGATCGGTGTCGGCAACAGCCTGCGCGGCAAGACGCTGGGGATCTTCGGCTACGGCAGGATCGGCGCCGTGGTGGCGGGGTACGGCAAGGCCTTCGGCATGAAGGTCCTGGTCTTGGCGCGCGAGACATCGCTGGTTCGCGCGCGCGCCGATGGCCACACCATCGCGGCCGACAAGCGATCGTTTTTTTCGGAATGCGACGTCATGTCATTGCACATGCGGCTGGTCGATGCCACGCGCGGCATCGTCACCGCGAGTGATCTGGCGTGCATGAAGCCCACCGCGCTCATCGTCAACACCAGCCGCGCGCCGCTGATCGCGCCCGGCGCACTGGTGAACGCGTTGCGTGCAGGACGCCCGGGCATGGCTGCCGTCGACGTTTACGAACACGAACCCCTGCGCGACGTCGACGACCCGCTGCTTACGCTTGAGAACGTGGTGTGTACACCCCACATCGGCTACGTAACGCGCGACGAGTACGAACTCCAGTTCGCCGACATCTTCGGCCAGATCGTCGCTTACGCCTCGGGCGCGCCGACCAACGTCGTCAATCCCGACGTGTTGCGGGACGCCGGCATGCGCGCCTGACCGCAGGTCGCAGCACGCGCCGTTTCGATCCGGTCGAGCACGCGATACGCGCGACGCCAGGCGAAGGCAGCCAGCGCGCCACCCGCCAGCATCAATGTCAGCGCGGACGACGGGGCGCTTTCTTCGTGGATCAGGCGCAGCAGTCCGATCAACAGCGTGCTGGCGCCGGCGTACGCGGCAAGCATCCAGATCCCGCACGTGGTGAGTGCGCGTCCGGTTTCGCTGCGCAGTTCGAAGACCTTGTTCCGAATGTACTGATTGGCTCGCATCTGAGACTCCCATTGCCTCGTGGGCACTGCTGAAGCCGTTGACACCGACGATTGGTGCGGTGCACAACATCAACATAGGAGCGAGCGGCGCTTTGATCAAATAGCCATTTTGGATGCGGTGCATCGGGTTGCGCGATGAGGACGCAACCGCTTGTCGCAGCACAACAAATCACATTCTGCGCAACGGCGCTGGCTGCCGGGTACGCGAAAGTTCGCGCTGCCCCAAGGTCGGGAGCCTCTTCGTTACGGCCGCAGGTGGCTCAATACCTTATCCACCAT
Organism: uncultured beta proteobacterium; assembly: GCA_963726915.1. Classification (GTDB taxonomy): domain Bacteria; phylum Pseudomonadota; class Gammaproteobacteria; order Burkholderiales; family Casimicrobiaceae; genus PALSA-1003. The sequence goes on along the minus strand of CAVSEA010000009.1, from coordinate 220,225 downwards.
CACGCCCGCCTGTCCCAGGTAGTTGGCGGGGTCGCACAGCGCGGTGAGCTGCTTGCGATCGAGGTGCGCCTTGATTTCCTTGTGCTCGGCGAGGATGTCGAGCAGCGGCCTGTCGGTCTTGATCGCTTCGCGGCACAGGTCGTACACGAGATCGTGCGCGTACTCGCGGCCGATGTACGGGCCGAGGCCCATCATCACCGCCTCCGACATGACCAGTCCACGGGTGAGGTCGATGTTGGCGCGCATTTTCGCGGCGTCGACTTCCAGTCCGGCCAGGACGAATCGCGTCTGCTTGAGCGCTCCCGCGAGCAGGCAGAACGCCTCCGGCAGCACGATCCATTCGATTTCCCACGGACCGGTGGAGCGCTCGTGATCGGCGATCATCGCATCCATCAGCGACGCCGCGTGCTGGCGCACCACCGACACCGCCGAGTGGATGTAGCAGCTCGAGATCGGATTGCGCTTCTGCGGCATCGTGCTGCTCGAACCGCGCCCCGGCGCGAAGGGTTCGTAGACTTCGGCCACTTCGGTCTGCATCATCAACTTGACGTCCATCGAGATCTTGCCGAGCGAGCCGCCGACCAGGCCGAGGAAGCAACCGACTTCCGCGATGGTGTCGCGCACCGTGTGCCAGGCGATATCGGGCGTGGCCAGCCCGAGTTCGGCCATGAGCCCCGCCTGCGTCTCCATCGCGCCTTTCTCGATGGACGCGAGCGTGCCGCAGGCTCCGCCGAATTCGCCCATGAGCACGCGCGGCCGCAGCTGCTCCAGGCGTTCGCGGTGGCGCTCGAACCCGGCCAGGATCGCGGCCATCTTGAAACCGAAAGTGACAGGGATCGCCTGCTGCAGGTTGCTGCGGCCGATCACCGGCGTATCGCGATAGCGCCGCGAGAGATCGGCGAGCGATGCCGAAATCGCCTTCAGGTCGGCATCGATCAGGTCGAGCCCCTCGCGGATCTGCAATACGGTCGCGGTGTCGGTGATGTCCTGCGTGGTGGCGCCCCAGTGACAGTACTCGCCGAGCTTGTCGCGGCACAGCGCGTTGATCTGCGACACGACGCCGAGGATGGGGTAGCCGATGCGTTCGGTTTGCGTGCGCAGCTTCTCCATGTCGATCTTGCTGATATCGCAGTTGCGCACGATCTCCTGTGCGGCCTCTGCCGGGATAATGCCAAGGCGGCCCTGCACGATCGCCAGCGCCTTCTCGATCTCGACGTACTTCGCAGTGCGATTTTCGTCGGACCACACCCGGCGCATCGCGTCGGTGCTGAAAATGTTCCCGAAAATGGTTGAATCGACGACCGTTGCGCGCATGGCTTTTGGCTTCCCTACTCGATGACCGCGGTGGCATCCATCGTGAGCCAGCCCTCATGGTCCCTGGCCCAGAGATGAAATTTCTTTCCGTCCGCGTCCGGTTCGCCGCAGACGAAGAAATGATTGATGTCGAAGGTCGGTCGCACCGCGCGGAACTCATAGCTCGCGACCACCGCATCCGGTAGCCGATGGCGCAAGAGGTCGAGCAGCAGGGTTGCGATCAGCGGCCCGTGCACGATCAGGCCGGGGTATTTCTCGACCTCGGTGACATAGCGCCGGTCGTAGTGGATGCGGTGACCGTTGAAAGTGAGCGCAGAGTAGCGGAACAGCAGCACGTCGTCGGGCGCCCACTCCTTCTCCCACGCCGCGCTGCCGGGTGCCGCCTTCGGCGGCGGCGCGACGTCGTCGGGCTTTGCCGCTTCCCGATATACGATATCGTGGAATTCGGTGAGGGCAACCTTCGCTTCGCCGTTGCGCCGGATCTCGTGGCGCACCTTGACGAATACCAGCGGCCCGGTGCGCCCCGATTTCTCGGTGACGTCGTGGATCGTCGATGTCCGCTCGAGCGCGTCGCCGACACGCAGCGGCGCGTTGAATTCGAACTGGCTGCCGGCCCACATGCGCCGCGGCAGCGGCACCGGCGGCAGGAATCCTCCCCGCTTGGCGTGACCGTCCGGACCCACGTCGGACTGCAGATACAGCGGCAGGAAATACAGCCAGTGCCAAAGCGCTGGCAGCACCGTGCCGACCGGCGGGCGTTCGACGGAGCGATCGAGCGTCGCCGACAGCGCCGCATACGGAAACGCCGTGGCAACGTCGTGAGCCGTTTCGGATTTTCCGATCCATTCCTTCAGATTCAAGTTCGCTCTCTCCTCACCGTCAACCGCCCATGCCGAGCGTTTTCGGCAGCCAGGTCGACAGCGGCGGCCAATACGTCACCAGCACCAGGAAGCCGAGCATGGTCATCAGCCATGGCCAAACCGCGATGGTCAACTCGGTGATGCCCATCTTGGCGATGCCCGAGGCGACGTAGAGGTTCAGGCCGACGGGAGGATGGCACATGCCGACCTCCATGTTCACGACCATGATGATGCCAAAATGGATCGGATCGATGCCGAGCTTCATTGCGATCGGGAACAGGATCGGCGCGAGGATCAGGATGATCGACGACGGTTCCATGAAGTTGCCCGCGGCCAGCAGCAGTATGTTGGCGACCAGCAGGAACGTGATCACGCCCAGGCCCTGGTTGAGCATCCAGCCCGCCATCGCCTGCGGAATGTTCTCGTTGGTCATCAGGAAAGAGAACAGCACCGCATTGGTGATGATGTACAGCAGCATCGCGCTCATATTCGCCGACGACAACAGCACTTTCGGGATGTCCTTGAGCGAGAGATCCTTGTAGACATAAACCGCGATGATGAACGCGTATACCGCAGCCATCGCGGCCGCCTCGGTCGGCGTGAAGACCCCGCTATAGATCCCGCCCATGACGATGAGGATCAGCAGCAGACCCCACATCGACTTGCGGAAAGTGCCCCAGCGCTCGCCCCAGGTTGCTTTCGGTTGGCGTGGATAGTCGAACTTGCGCGCGCGCCACCACGCCGTCAGTCCGAGCAGGAAGGCGAGCAGGATGCCGGGGATCACACCCGCCATGAACAAGGCGCCCACCGACGTGCCCGTCGATACCGAAAAGATCACCATCGCGATCGACGGCGGAATCAGGATGCCCAGTGCGCCCGAGGTCGTGATGATGCCGGCGCCGAAGCGGTTGGGGTAGCCCGCCTTGACCATTGCCGGCAGCAGGATCGCGCCGATCGCGACCACCGTCGCCGGCGACGAACCCGACACCGCCGCAAACAGCGCGCACGCGAGCACGCCCGCCAGGCCCAGGCCGCCGTAGAGATGGCCGACCATCGAACTGGCGAAATTGATCATCCGTCGCGCCACCCCGCCGTGGGTCAGGAAATTGCCGGCGAGGATGAAGAACGGGATCGCCATGATCTCGAACTTCTCGATGCCGGTGAACAGCTTGAGCGCGACCGACTCGATCGGCACCGAGGTCATGAAGAACAGGAAGGAAAGGACGGTGAGACCGAGCGAGATGGAAATCGGCATCCCGGTGAGCATCAGCGCCAGCAGAAGCCCGAAGATGATGGCGGCATTCATTTGCGTTTGCTCCCATCCGTGCCGCCGCCCGGAGGCGGTTCGGTCATGTCCCGCGGATGCATCTGATCATCGAGGCGTAGGATCTGGTCTTCCTTGCCCGGTTCGAGCGCAATCTCTTCCTCGAGCCCTTCGACGTGGCTGTGATCGTGATGCGGCAACTCGCCGGTGCGGACGAAGTTCACCAGCACCTGCAGAAAGCGGAAGCACATCAGCGACGAGCCGAGCGGTATCGCGGAATAGACCATCCACGTCGGCATCTCGAGGTCGGGCGTGTTCGGCCCCGGAAACATGTCGGTAACGTTGGCGCCGAACAGCTTGAAGAACGCGTAATGCGCGCCGTTCTCCCAGACGAAGTTCGCGCCCAGCGTGGCGACGATGCCCGTGAACAGCGCACCGGCGAGCAATCCGAAGACGATGAATTTGAAGCGGTTGCGATCGTCGAGTCGGTTGATCAGCACGTCGACACCGACGTGAATGCCGGTGCGCACGCCGTACGCGGCGCCGAACTTGGCCATCCACACGAACATGATGATGCACAGCTCCTGCGCCCAGGACAGGTCGATCTTCAACATCATGTCCTGCACGCCCGGGATCGCCCAGCCGGTGACGTACCGATGGACGACGGCGACGAATATCAGCAGCGTCGCCCCTCCCATCAGGAACGATATGAAGGTCTCTTCGAATCGGTCTAGGAATTTCACGGGCCCCTCCAGGCAAATCGCGATCACCGCGATGCGTGCGGGGCCTGCGCCCCGGCCCGCACCTCACACCGTCGTCTTATTTTGGCGCACCCGCTGCCGCGCGAATCGCGGCGAGCGTGTCCTTGCCCACGCGCGACGCCATCTCGTCCTGCACCGGACGCATCGCCTTCATCCACTGGTCCTTCTCGGCCGCAGTGGGCGTGTAGATCGTCGTCTTTCCGGACGCCTTGATGCCGGCGATGGCGGCAGCCTCGTCCTTCGCCGAGACCTGGTCGTTGAACTTGCTCGCGTCCTTCATCGCGCCATCGAGTGCTGTACGAATGTCCGGTGGCAGCCCATCCCAGAATTTCTTGTTCACAACCACGACGTAGTTGCTGATGGTATGGAAGGTGAGCGTCACGTGTTTCTGCACCTCGTACTGCTTTTGCGTGTACAGGTTGGAGAGCGGTCCTTCAGTGCCGTCGACCACGCCGGTGTCGAGCGCCTGATACACCTCGGAAAATGCCATGGTCTGCGGAATCGCGCCGACCGACTTCATGATTGCGGCATTGACCTTGGACGAATTGATCCGCATCTTGAGGCCCTTCATTTCCGACGGCACGTGGATCTGCCGGTTCGCGCTCATGACCCGGAAACCGTTGTCCCAGAATGCAAGCCCGACCAGTCCTCGCGTCTCGAGCTTCTTCAGCAAACCCTGACCGACCGGGCCGGCATACACGCGGTGCAGCGATTCGATGTCCGGAAACAGATACGGCAGGTCGAAGGCTTCGAATTCGGCCAGCCCGATAGGTCCGAATTTTCCCGGAACCGGCGCCAGCATCTGCACCGAACCGAGCTGCAGCGCCTCGAGCTCTTCCTTGTCCTTGTAGAGCATGCTGTTGGGATACACTTCGACTTTTACCTTGCCCTTGGTGCGCTCCTCGGCGAGCTTCTTGAATTGCTCTGCCGCCTGGCCCTTGGGCGTGTCCGCAGCGGCGACGTGACTGAACTTGATGACGATCGGTTGCTGCGCTAACGCCGGGACTGCCAGCCCCAGTGCGAACGCGGCGGCAAATACGAGTACGTGTTTCATGGTGTTCCTCCTTGCGCTGTGCTGTTGTAACCGGATGGGATCGGAGTGTCGCTGCGGCGAGTCTTCTGCAGCAGGCGGCCAGTGCGCCACCTTACACTGCCGGGCGCGGTACCCGCAAATTGGATGGTGCCGTCAGATCGCATGCGCCTTCCTCAACGCCGCGATCTGCTCGGCCGTATAGCCCAGGCCCGCCAGGATCGCGTCGGTATGCGCTCCGAGCGCCGGAACGCCATCCATCCTGGGCGCTTGCGTGTCCCAGGAACCCGGCGGCAGCAGCGCTGGGATCGGACCCGCAGGCGAATCGACATCGCGCCAGCGCTTGCGGGCGCGCAACTGCGGATGCGCCCAGACATCATGCATGGCGTTGACCTGCGCGTTGGCGATCTGCGCGTCATCGAGCCGTCGCACCACTTCCTCCGCCGTGAGGGCCGAGAAAGCTTCGACGATCAGCCGACGCAGGTCGTTGCGCGCGGCACTGCGTTTGGAGTTGCTGGAAAAGCGCGGGTCCTTGGCGAGCTCGGGGCGCAGCAACACCTTTTCGCAGAACGCGCCCCACTCGCGCTCATTCTGGAGGCCGAGCATGACGGTCTTGCCGTCACCTGCGGGAAACGGTCCGTACGGGTAGATCGTGGCGTGGCTCGCGCCGGTACGCGGCGGCGGCGATGCGCCGTCGAAGGCGTAGTACAGCGGGTAGCTCATCCATTCGACCAGCGACTCCAGCATCGAAATGTCGATGCGCTGACCGAGGCCCGTTTTCTGTCGCTGCAGCAATGCCGCGAGGATGCTGGTGTACGCATACATGCCGGCTGCGATGTCGGCGATCGACGATCCGGCCTTCGATGGCTCCTCTTCGGTGCCGGTCACCGACAGGAAACCGGATTCGCTCTGGATCAAGAGGTCATAGGCTTTCTTGTCCCGGTACGGTCCGTCGGCGCCGTAGCCCGAGATGTCGCAGACGATGAGGTCGGGTTTCCCGGGAGAAAGCGCCTCGTAGGACAAGCCCAGCCGCGACGCCGCGCCGGGTGCCAGATTTTGCACCACCACGTCGGCGTGCTCCTGCACCAGCCGCTTGAGGATGACCTGCGCCTCCGGGTGCTTGACGTCGAGCGTCAGGCTTTCCTTCGAGCGGTTGGTCCAGACGAAGTGCGAGGCCAGGCCGCGCACGCGCTCGTCGTAGCCGCGCGCGAAATCGCCGACGCCAGGACGCTCGATCTTGATGACGCGCGCGCCGAGGTCGGCCAGCTGCCGCGTCGCGAAGGGTGCGGCGATCGCATGTTCGAGCGTGACGACGGTAGTGCCGGCGAGGGGAAGCATCGAAAGTCCTAGTCTTTAGTCTTGCGCATTAATCGTATCGATAGATGCGCATCATGTATTAGTATGCGATCGTCGAACTTGCGCCAACACGGGGTACCGACGTGCGCTTTGATCTTGCCGACCTGCAGGCATTTGTCGCGGTGGCCGAATTGATGAATTTCCGCGCCGCCGCCGACTCGATTCACCTGTCGCAACCCGCGCTGAGCCGGCGCGTCGCTAAGCTGGAGGACGCGCTCGGCATCCGCTTGTTCGAACGCACCACGCGCCGCGTCAGTCTCACCGCCGTCGGCCGCGACTTCGCGCACAAGGCGCGTTCGCTGCTCGACCAGTTGGACCACTCGTTGCTCAGCGTCGGAGAAGTCGCCGCGACGCAGCTCGGCGAGGTGACGATCGCCTGCTTTCCATCGGCCGTCTACTACTTCCTGCCCAAGGTGCTGCGGCAATACCACGCGAAATTCCCGCGGATCCGCGTGCGCATCATCGACGACGACGCGAATGCGGCGCTGACGGCCGTGGCGCGAGGCGAGGCCGATTTCGGGCTGAATTTCATCGGTACGCAGGAACCCGACATCGAGTTCCAGCCGATCCTGCGCGAGCCCTTCGTCGCAGCGTGCCGCCGCGATCATCCGCTGGCCCGCAAGCGCAGCGTGACCTGGGCGGAACTCGGCGCCTACGATTTCATGACCGTCGACAAGACCAGCGGCAACCGCCTGCTGCTCGACCTGGCGCTGGCCGAGACGGCGATACGTCCGCGCTGGACCTTCGAAGCGAGGCACGTGCTGACGCTGGTGGGCCTGGTCGACGCCGGGCTTGGCGTCGCCGTCGTACCGCGCCTGGCAATGCCGCCCGCGGATCACCCTTCCCTCGTCAGCATCGCCTTGAAGAACCCCACCGTCACGCGCACGGTCGGGCTCATCCGCCGCCGCGGGCGCGACTTGCCCGCCGCCGCGCAATCGCTGTACGCGTTGCTGCAGCAGGCGTGGCCACGCCGCCCTGCCCGTGCAGGGAGAACCAGAGCCGCACGCACCCGCTGAGGGCGAATTCGCTCGCATCCGCATCATGCCGCCTTCTGCCAGGAGGTTCTGGGAATGTAGACGACGCCGGAGAACAGGGGCCTCGCGGTGCCAACGATCCCCGCACGCTTGATCGTCGGCAACTGCGCCTCGGCATCCTGGCGGACGTCGACGCGTGTCGTGAGCCGCCCGGCCGGATGTTCGACGATGATCCGGTTCACATCCTCCGTATCGAAGGTCACGAGCATCGACGCGACGCTGTCCGGAATCACGCACGCCGCCGCGACGCACAGCGCACCGGTGATGGCATGCGCCGAGTGACAGTTCCAGGGAACGAAGTAGCGTGAACTGATGTTGCCGCCATGACGCGGCGTCGCCAGCAACGCAATCTTGGGCAGCACCTTGCCGCTGACGTCGCCCATTCCCATCCGCAGCGCCGCCACACCACGAATCCGCTCGAGCCGGGCCAGCAGCTCAGTGTCCTGGTCGAGTTCCTGCTTGGATTCGTAGCCGGTCTTGCCCAGCGACGACGCGGCGACGAAAACCAGCGGTGAGGTGAAGTCGACGCACGACACCGGCACATCGTCGAACACGTCGACGGCGTTGCCGGTCGGCAGGAGCTTGCCGGTCTTCGCGCCCGCGGCATCGAGGAAGTTCATGACGATGGGAGCGCCGCTGCCCGGCACGCCGTCGATGCGCACGGCACCTTCGTAGGTGACCTTGCCATCGGGCGTCTGCACGACCGACTCGATGACCTTGCCGCTGTTGACGTTGAAGATTCGAACGGTGGTCGACGCGCTCGTCACCCGCACCAGCCCCCGCTCGATCGCGAAGGGCCCGACGCCGGCCAGCATGTTGCCGCAGTTGGGGGCGGTGTCGACCACGCTGCGGTCGACCGCGACCTGCGCAAACAGATACTCGACGTGGATACCGGGACGCTCGGACGGGCCGACGATCGCCACCTTGCTGGTGAGGGTGTCGCCACCGCCGATGCCGTCGATCTGCCGCAGGTCGGGTGAGCCCATCACCGCCAGCAGTACCCGGTCGCGGATCAGGGCATCCGCGGGCAGGTCCGAGGCGAGGAAAAACGGCCCCTTCGAGGTGCCTCCCCGCATCAGCGTGCATGGAATGCCGGTCAACATCGTTCCTCCAGAACGCAGGCTTTTACAGGCTTCAGCGCATTCTTGCCCGAACCTGAGCTTCTGTGAATTGCATCTTTGACATCGATTGATGTGAAAAGGCTATCAATGTCTCATGCCACCTCGACTCCGGCCAACGGGTGATCTCAGGCGACGAATCTGCATTGCGATGCCGCGGTCCGCGTGTCCATGTTGCGGCCGCGATTCATGTGGTCGTCGGCCTCCGCGGCGCAGCCCAGCATGCGTGGATACAGGAAAATCGTGAACGCCGCGGTCTCGAGCGCCGGCTCCGCGAACGCACCGCTGCGATAAGGCTCCCACAGCATCTTGAGCAGCAGTGCCGCGATGACCGCATCGACGTTGACGCAATAGACGTTGCGCGAAACACCAGCGTCGAACAGCGCCTGCACCAGCGCATGGTAGTACTCGTGGAACACGTTGTACTCGCCGCGCTTCGCGAACAGTTCGCGCACGTAGACCTCGCGTGGATCGTGATTCACCGGGCGGTCCTTGAACACGGGATGGTTGACGCCCGGAATCTTCTGTATGTCGAGGCTGCCCGCCGTCTTCTTCTGCGACTTGTAGCGCGCGTACTCGTCCACGTAGCGCAGTGCCAGCGCCTTCAGGTCGATGCCGTGGCCGGAGTCGGTGGGATCCTTGAGCCCGGAGTCGCGGAACTGTTCGAGCAGGAAGGCGATGCCCTCGTACCCGTTCCCGCCGTGCGCGTAACCGCAATGCGTGAGGAACCCGACCAGCGCCTTGTTGAGTTGCACGCGCTCCGGGGATTCCGGGCCGTCGGAGGAGATGGCGCCTTTCGCACCCTGCGCGGAAATCGCGCCCGGGCCATTGGTCAGCAGCAGGCCCATCAGCGTCTGGAAGGCGAACAGGTTTGCCGCCTGCGGCGTCAGGCCGAGCAGCGCCACGTACGCGACCTCCGTCAGTGAACGCTTGCCGAGCAGGTCCGCGCTGGCGATGCCGCAAAAGCGATCGGCCTCATGGCGATCGGCGTTGACGGATGCGCCGATCAGCGTGCCGAACAGCCGCATCCACCATGGCAGGCTTTCGGCCGTCGTGCGCGAGATGCGTTTGCGCCGTAGCGGGCCCCACGCCAAGGTCGTGGTGATCGCCGCCAGAACCGCATCGGCGGATGGGTGCCCTCCAAGGCTCTCGAGATAACGGACGAAAACCGATCGCGCCCCGCGCGCTTTCAGGCCCGCGAGCATCGCCTCGGCCCGCGCGTCGCGCGCTTCGGACACGAACAATTCACGCAGCGCCGGGTCGGTGACGACAGCGTTGATGTCGAAGGATCCGTCGAGTGCGCTGTTGAGGCTGGTGTGGGAAAAGACATCGATCAGTGCCCTCGCGACGTCGCGTGCGCGCTGTGCACGACGCGGACCGACGATGCTCGCGGCCGCGGCGAGCACGCTGTTGGGCGCGTTGCCCGCCTCGCGCGCTGCCTGCGCCGCGGCGAGCGCCGGCGAGCCATGCAGATTGAGCTCGGCGCCGATGGCGACGTTGATCAGTTTGCGGTCGTTCTCGCCGCCCGCTTCATGCAACAGCGCCAGGTTGACGTTGGACTCGAGCGAATTCTGCGCGGCGTCGAGCATCGACACGCCATGAAGGCTCGTGATCTGCGTTTTCGCGTCCATCTGCGACGCGCCCGAGCAATCCTTCATCGTTTGTCGCGGGAACACGGTGCCGACCTGGTTGCCCAGCGCTCCGATCTGCTCGTTGTACGGCGCCACGGCGGGCACGACCGGAATGTCCAACGCCGGCGGGAGATCAAGGCCCTGATTCGAACCGAACCACGGCTTCAGCGCCAGGCTGCCCTCGGGAGCGAAGTCCGGCCGCGTCGCATTCTCGCGCATCACCGCGGTCAGCGCCGCGGGGATATGCGCGATGTTGGTCACGACCGCACCCTTGGCGGAGAAGACCGGTTGGTCCGGACGGAAAATGCCGTCGACACCGAACTTGTCCATGAACCAGCGTTCCTTGCCTGCCGCGTCATCGCTGCCGCCCGCCATCGCACCGGCGTGGCCGACGGCGCGCGTGAGCTTGGACTTCCAGCGACCGACGATGCACGCGACCACAGGCTTCGTGAAATCGGCGTCCAGTTCGTAGTAGCCTCCGGGCTCGGAGTAGAGCACCGCGGCCTTGGTGCGCGCATCGTTGGCCAGGGCAAACGCGAATTCGGGCGCGGCAAAGTGGATATAGACATCCTTGCCGCTGGAGATCAGCGTGGTCGTGCCCCATCCGGCCATGCGCAGGTAGGTGGCGATGGTGGTGGTGAAGTTGCCGGAGTTGGAGAAGATGGCGATCGAGCCTTTTTTCAGCGCTTCCGCGGGCGTGTCGCCGCCCAGCGCGCCACCGATCCGAACCTTGTTCCAGGAATCCGCGACCCCGAGACAATTGGCGCCGAAGATGTCGATGCCGTTGCCCTGCCCCATCGCACGTATCTCGCGCGCGTCGTGCACCGACATCTTCTCGGTGACCATGAATATCTTCTTCAGCTCCGGATTGACACGGATCAACTCGGCCACCCCGTCGCGCGACGCGGACGGCGGCAGGTAGATCACGCCGCAATTGAAGCGGCGCCCGTCGTTCAGGCCCTCGCGCACATTGTTGTAGACCGGGACATTGCCCAGCTTCGTCTCCAGCACCTGACCGCGACGCCCGGGCGAGGTGCCGAACACGACGTTGCCGCCGGAGTACTCGTGACCCGTCGGCGTGACTTCGCTCGACTCGCCGCCGAGGATATTGAGCACGCATACGCGGTCCTCGCGCGTGGCGATCTGCGCGAGCGAGCTGATCCCGACGTAGTACTTGAAGTCACCTACTCCTTGCCTGTACATGCCAGCCTCCCGTCACACGCGCCAATCGACAAGTGTCCGTTCTTGTAGGTCCGAATTCATTCGGACCGCGAACCCCACAGTCACCATCGCGCGCGAATGAATTCGCGCCTACGCCGTGGCCGCGGGTTGCGCGATCCTGAGCTTGGTCGCGAGCTGCTCGCGGCCGCCCGCCTTCATCCAGTCGTTGACCTTGCGCGCGTAGTCGACGACTTCGCTCATGTCCGAGTCGAAGCCGAAGATGCGATACGGCAGGCCGAGCGCCTCCATGGTGTCGCGCATCACGCTCATGCCGCGCACGAGATTCGGGCCACCGCGTCCGATAACGACGTAGAGCGGCGTCGGCCCGTGCCGGCTAAAGTGTTCGCGCAGTGCGTCCGCCATGGCGCGAAAGGTCTCGAAGATGTCGGTGTTGTTGGACTTGCCACCAATGATGAACAGCACGTTGGTTTGCTTGAGCCAGTGCTTGAAGCAGATGCTGGCGACCTGCTTCATCTTCTCGTAGGGCGGATTGCCGCCAAAGTCCGACGAGATGATGGCGTCGTCGCCGAGCATCTCGGTCACCAGCGAGTTGGCGCCGCCACCGAAAGTCGGCGCAAGGATCGTGCCCTGCGCGTTGATGACGTAGACGTCGCTCTGCCCCTGATACGTGCGCAGCTGGTTGATCTCCTGCTCGAAGTCGGAGTAGTCGACCGCAAAAAGGTGCGGCGGCAGGTCCAGACGTTGCCAGCGCGGGTCGTCGCGATCGAAACCGCATTTGAAATCGCAGGCGACCGGCGTTAGCCGCCCCTGCCGGTCCGGCCGCATCCGGATCGGATTGAGCTCGAGCGTCGTCATGCCGAAGTCGTGGAACAGCTCCCACAGCTTGGGCAACTGTTGAACCAACGGTGAAATGAGTTCCTTCGGCGCGTTCAGTTCGGATAGTGCGTTCGCGACGACGAAAGCCTTGAGGCCGGTCAGCGGATCGAAGGGAACGTTGGCGACCAGTTCCTTGTCGAGTTCCTCGATGTCCATGCCGCCGTGGTGCGTCAGCGTCATCGTCGGCGCGCGGAAGTGCGTCGAGTCGGAAATCGAGAAGTAGACCTCGTGCTCGGCCGGGACCGCGCCTTCGAAGGTGACGCCGTTGGCCTTCGCGAATTGGTTGCCGTGCCGGTGCTCGACGAAGTACAGGCGCTCCTTTTCCTTGAGCGCGGTCTTCAGGTCCTTGGCGCGTCCGAGCAGTCCGGCCTTGCCCTTCTTGCCCACGCCGCCCTTGAACACCGGCTTGATGAATACCGAGCCGTGGCGGTCGATCAGCGCCTTGATTTCTTCTTCGCTGGCCGAGGGTCCCAGGACCTCGGACGTCGGAAACCCGACGAATTGCAGCAGTTTCGAGCCGTAAAGCATCCCCGTGACTTGCATGCCATCCTCCTCCGGATTCCGCTTACTCTACACCCGGCCGAGCGTACCCGCCGGGTGCTATTCGTCGCTCAGTTGCAGATTGCCAGGTTGCCTCTTTTCAATGCTCCACTTCAGCAATGCCGCGGCGCGGAACACACCGTGCGCAAACTTGCCGTAGGGCAGCGTCAGGAACAACGCCATCACGACTCCGAGGTGCAGTGCCAGCAGCAGCGCCATCGCGCCGCTGTCGCGCCACGCCAACAAGGCGAGGCCGCTCAGGCTGGTGAGCAGCAGCAGCGCAATGAAGCCACGGTCCATCGGGTTCTGCGCCCGGTCGCCTCGCTCCGGATTCCGGCGCAGGTTGAGCCAGAGCAGCCCCGTCGGTCCGATCAGCAGTCCGATGCCGCCCACTGTTCCCAGAATCACCGGGAGGCTCAGCAGCGGGTAGGGCGCGTGCCAGTTGAACGCATAGTGGTACAGCGTCGCCACGCAGGTCGCCGCGAAGCAGAGCATGAAACCGTAGAACGTGAAGTGGTGATAGCGGCGGCGCCACAACGTGAACGCGTCGTCGGATTCGTTGCACCCTTGCCCGTGACCGCCGTCGAGATACTTCAGCCGCAATACGTTGGATGTCGCCTCGGTTACCGCCGCACCCGAGGCTGCACCCGGCGCGACATCCTTCCAGAACTTCCTCGCTCCAAGCGCCAACGCCAGCACCGCGAACAGGAACACCGGCGCGAACATCGACACCAGGAAGTTGTGCGGAAACACCGCGAAGAAGTCTCCTGCCAACGGCTTATGGAGCAGCGAGCCCTTCATCGCCACCGCAAGAACCAGGAAAAGCGCCAGACCTGCCGCCGTCGCGATTGCGAGCGTCAGGCCGTTCTTCCGGTACAGCGCGCCAAGCGCCTGCGGCCACGCGTACTCCGCGTAGGTGTCGACGCGAACCTTGGACATCGCACGCGGCACGTCGACCGCGAATTCATGCGGCGGCGCGTACTGGCACGAATACAGGCAGGCGCCGCAGTTGTGACACAGATTGGCGAGATAGTTGACGTCGGCCTTGCCGAATTCGAGCCGCCGCGTCATCGCCGGAAACACCGCACAGAATCCTTCGCAGTAGCGGCATGCATTGCAGATCTGCATGACGCGGCTGACTTCGGCTTCGTTCTCGCTCAACGGAAGCGATCCCGCCGCGAGCGCGCTCGCCTCGCGCATCAGCGCTTCAAGCGGCGGCACGCTGCTCTCCCCGTTTCACCGCCGCCGCAGCCTCGGCGCCGGCAATGCGTCCGAAGGCGGTGCCGATGGACATGCCGACGCCGGCGGTATAGCCCTTGCCGAGCACGTTGCCGGCCATCATTTCGCCGGCGACAAAGAGGTTGGGGCTGGGCTTCCCTCCGAAGTGCACGGCGGATTGCTCATTCACCTTGAGGCCAAGGTAGGTGAAGGTGATCCCCGGTCGCAGCGCATAGGCATAGAACGGCGCGGTGTCGATCGGCCGTGCCCAGTGTGTCTTCGCCGGTGCGAGGCCTTCGGTGTGGCAGTCGTCGAGCACCGCGTGGTCGAAGCTGCCGACGTGGCACGCGGCGTTGAAGGTTTCGATGGTGCGCACGAATGTCGCTTCGTCGAGACCGAGCTGGCGCGCCAGCTCCGGCAGCGTATTGGCCTTCACGCCAGGGAACACCGGCGGCATGAAGCGGCCGATGGCTTTCGCATCGATCACGGAGTAGCCGATCTGCCCGGGCTGCTGCGCCACCAGCCGCCCCCAGATGGCGTAGCGCTTGGGCCAGAAGTCCTCGCCCTCGTCGTAGAAGCGCACGGCATTGCGATTGAGCATCACGCCCAGCGACACGCAATCCACCCGCGTGCAGATGCCGCCGTCGTAGAGCGGTGCGCGCGCATCGATGGCCACGCAGTGCGATTGCGACGGATCGCCGATGGTGTCGGCCCCCGCGTCGATCATGAATTTCAGCAGCACGCCCATGTTGAAGCGCGTGCCGCGGATCAGGAAGTTGTCGGCCGGCCATTCGCCGTCGGCGTTCTGGCCCCAGGCCTCGCGCAGCCACGCGCGATTCGATTCGAAGCCGCCGGCGGCCAGCACGCACGCGCGCGCCTCGATGCGCTCGGAACCGATGCGCGCGGCGACGAAGCGGCCGTCGGCGAGTTCGATCGCATCGACCGGCGCATCGTAGCGGATCTGCACACCCAGCGCCTCGGCGCTGCGAAAATACGCGTTGACCAGCGCCTTACCGCCACCCATGAAGAAGGCGTTGGTGCGAGCGACGTGCAATGCGCCGGAGAGCGGCGGCTGGAAGTGCACGCCATGCCTGCGCATCCAGTCGCGACAGGAGGACGAGGCACGGATGACCAGGCGGGCGAGCTTCTCGTCGGTGATACCGCCGGTGACCTTGAGCAGGTCCTGCCAGTACTCTTCTTCCGGGTAGGCATCGACCAGGACATCCTGCGGCGCCGTCATGCATGCAGCGCAGGTTGCGCGTGTGCTGCGAATTGCCGCCGCGCCATTCGCGCGGCGCGGCCTCGAGCAGCATGACGCTGGCACCCGCCTCGCGCGCCATCAGCGCGGCACACAGCGCGGCATTGCCGCCGCCGATCACGAGCACGTCCACCATCGCCATGCGTCTGCCCCTCCTGCACGACTGTAATTGCTAATCGGCCGTTGCGCCAGCCCGACCGCTGAAGCAAGCGGTTGCAGCTTGGGCCAGGATTGTGCGAGGCCCCATCGCCAAAAAGCATAGTATTCCGTCTGACGAAACCTCCACCTCTCACGGACAAGATATGAACCGCGCCAATACCCATCCCCTGAGCGGCGTCCGCGTCCTCGATCTCACCAACGTCCTCGCCGGACCGTTTTGCTGTCATCAGCTCGCTCACCTGGGCGCTGACGTGGTCAAGGTCGAGGTTCCGAATGCCGGGGACCTCGCGCGGCAGCTCGGCGCGGACGCTGCCCTCAACCGGGACCTGATGGGCGTGTCGTTCCTCGCCCAGAATGCCGGCAAGCGCTCGATCACGCTCGACCTAAAGCACGCACGCGGCAAGGAAGTGCTGCGCCGGCTCGTGCGCGACGCCGACGTCGTGGTCGAGAATTTCCGCCCCGGGGTCATGGACCGACTGGGGCTCGGATACGACAGCCTGCGCCAGGCAAATCCGCGGCTCATCTACTGCGCCATTTCCGGCTTCGGCCAGGATGGCCCGCTGCGCGACCTCCCCGCCTACGATCAGATCATCCAGGGCATGTCGGGTGTCATGAGCATCACGGGCGGTCCACAGACAGCGCCATTCCGCGTGGGCTATCCCCTGGCCGACACCATCGGCGGCATCACGGCCGCCCTCGCCATCGCAGCTGCGCTGGCCGATGCCAAGCGCGAATCCGGTTATTTCATCGACATCTCGATGCTGGAGGCAACGATGGCGACGATGGGCTGGGTCGTGTCGAACTTTCTCATCGCCGGCAAGGAACCCGCCCCCGTCGGCAACGACAACTTCACCGCCAGCCCCTCGGGCACGTTTCGAACGCGCGACGGGCTGCTCAACATCGCCGCGAACAAGCAGGAACAATTCGAGGCGCTCTGTTCGGTCCTCGGTCGCGCGGAACTCGTGGCCGATCCGCGCTTTGCCGACCGCGAGTCGCGCCTCGAGCACCGCGCCGACCTGGCATCGATCATCGATCTGGCCCTCGCCACCGATACCACCGACGTCTGGTGGCAACGACTCATCGCGGCGGGCGTACCGGCCGGGCCCGTCTACACGGTTCCGCGCGTACTCGAACATCCACAGATAGCAGATCGCGGCATGATCGCGAGTTTTCCCAACGTGCCGGGCGTCGGCCGCGAAGTGCGCGTTGTGCGCACGGGAATCAAGATGAACGGCGAGGCGCCCGCGGTCGACGCGCCGCCACCGCTGCTCGGCGAGCATACCGACGTGCTGCTGGCAGAACTTGGCTACGCGGCGACCGAGATCGAATCGATGCGAAAGGAAGGTGTCGTATGAGCGCCAACATAAGACCCGATCCGGAGCAGGCCATGCGCGACTGGTGGCGCACCGGCATCATCGACATGAAGCCAGGCATGATCCGCTACCGTGGCTATGCGATCGAGGAGCTGATCGGGAACGTGACATTTCCACAGATGATCTGGCTGATGACGCGCGGCGAACTGCCGACCCCACGACAAGCGGCGTTGCTCGACGCAGCGCTGATGTCGGCGGTCGACCATGGCCCGCAGGCGCCGTCGATCGCCATCGCGCGCATGGCGGCGACCTGCGGCGTGGGCCTCAACAATGCGATGGCGTCGGCGGTGAATGTCCTCGGCGACATCCACGGCGGCGCCGGCGAGCAGGCGGCGGAGCTCTACGCAACCATCGTCCAGCGCATCGATCGCGGCGAAGACGACAACGACGCGACGGCAGCCGCGCTCGTCGACTTCGTACAACTGCACGGCAAGATCATTCCGGGGTTCGGCCATCGCTTTCACCCGGTCGACCCGCGCGCGCCGCGCCTGCTCGAGCTGGTCGACAACGCCGTTGCCGACGGCACCGTGTCAGGCAAGTTCGCCCGCGCTGCGCGTCTGATCGAAGCCTTGCTCGAACACCAGAACAGCCGTCGCATCCCGATGAACATCGACGGCGCGACCGCGGTGATCTACGCCGAGCTCGGATTTCCCGCGCCGCTCGCGCGCGGCCTGTTCTGCCTTTCGCGCTCGGTCGGCATCCTGGCGCACGCGTGGGAGCAGACACAGCAGGGAGGCCGCAACAAGGGCCCCATCCCGCGCCAGTACATCTGGGCCTACGACGGGCCTGCGCCTCGGTCCGTTCCGCGCCTCTGACCCGTTTCGGCAGGGAAGATCGCTTTGCGCGAACCGAACTTGTGCGCGTAGGCCCAGGTGAACTCGGCGCCGAACAGGAAGATCTGCGCCGAGTAATAGACCCACAGCAGCACGATGACCAGCGACGCGGCCGCGCCGAACCCGGTGGAAATCCCGCTCTTCCCGATGTAGGTGCCGATCAGGAATTTGCCGGCGATGAACAGCAGCGAGGTCACGATCGCGCCGATCCAGACATCCTTCCAGGCGATGCGCGCGCGCGGCATCGCCTTGTAGATCATGGCGAACACCAGCGTGACCAGCACGATGCTGAGCACGACTTCGGTCGTCTGCGCCACGCCTATCCAGCCGCTCGACCGTGGATTCCACCAGTGGGTCAGCGCGGCCAGCGCGGCGCTGAATGCCAGCGACACCATCAGCAGGAAGCCGATACCGAGGATCATCCCGAAGGACAACAATCGGGTCCGGATGATGCGCCAGAGACCGGATCCTTGCGGTTTCGTCGGCACTTTCCAGATTCGATTGAGGGCGTCCTGCAGTTCGGCGAAGACCGATGTGGCGCCGATGTACAGGAACAGGAGCCCGAAAAACGCCGTGACGAGGTTCTCGGCAGGCTTTCCGGCGCTTTCGAGCAGGCCCTGCACCGCCATCGCTCCGGGCGCGCCGAGCAGGTCTTGCAGCTGGTAGAAGATCTCCCCGCGCGCCGCTTCTTCACCAAAAAAGAATCCCGCGACGGAAATCACGATCAGCAACAGCGGCGCGATCGAGAACATGGTGTAGAAGGCCAGTGCAGCCCCCATGCTCTGCGCGTAGTCGTCCACCCAATTCACGGCGGCGACCTTGATCAGTTCCGCGGCATCACGGTAAGTCATGCTCGTCGCAGCCTGGTCTGACGGAGCCGGACGCCGGTCCTACAGCTCACCCTTGCGGGATAGCAGGACCGCAATCGGTCGCGTGCCGGCGAATCCGGAAAAGATGATGACCATGATGGCCGTGATCGGCACCGCCAGGAACGCACCGGTAACGCCCCAGAGCGCGGACCAGATCGCCAGGCTGACCAGGATCGCGAACGGACTGAGGTTAAGCGAATTGCCCATGACGTATGGGTCGAGAATATTGCCGATGAGAAACTGAACGATGGACAGCGGCACCAGCGCGGACAACACCTGGCTGACGTTTCCGAATTGCACGATCGCCATGACGACCGGGAACAGGACGCCAAGAACCGAGCCGATGTAGGGAATGTAGTTCAGCAGCACGATCAGCACCGCCCAGAATGCGGCGAATTCCAGTCCGATGTAGGCCATGATGGCCCAGCTCACGACCCCGAGCAGGATGCTCAGGCAGGTCTTCAGCGCGAGGTAGGCCCCGATGCGCGCGTTGATGTCGGTCGTGATTTCACGGATCCTGGCAACGGTGCGCGGGTTGCTCGAAAGCTCGCCGATCTTGGCGTCGAGCGATCGCTTCTCGACCAGCAGGAAGCTCGCATAGAGCGCGACGACGACGAGGCTCACGGCGATGGACGACACCGAAGCGACCATCGATCCGATCAGCGATTGGACGTTGACTTGCGCTAGCAGGTCGCGGCGCAGCGTCGTCCACGTCGGCTCGTTCTCGACATGAAAGAACGCCGCGACTTTCTGGATCACTGCGAGCAGCGACTCCTGGTAGTTCGGCGCGAGCGCCAGCACGCTGTCCCGGTTGGAGATGATCAGGTACACGACGAACACCAGTCCGAGCGCGATGGACAGCACCGACAGCGTGTAGCGGACCTGCTCCGGCAACGCGCGGCCCAGCCATGGAATCCTGCCCAGGAGGCGCGCCAGGCCGATGATCACGTACGCTACGAGGATGCCGAGGACAATCGGGACGAAGATGTCCTTGCCGACGTAGAGTACCCAACCGATGATGACCGCGAGGACGGCGCCTGATACAACTGCCTGCAATCGGTTCTCCATGTGTCAGTGCGCCCTGGGTACCGCGTTCGGATACACCGTTTTCCAGGCGCCATTGTAGTGCGCCTTGCGGCGCGATATAGAATCGCTGTCATGACGTCGATGATGATCAAGCTCCTGAAGTGGGGCGCCATATTGATCGCGGTCATCCTGGCCACGGTCCTGGCGGTGCGCGCATGGGACTCGCAGCGCGGGCCGCCGCTCGAGCTGTGGCACACGTACATTCCTCACGAACTGAGCGCCCGCGAAATCGCAGAGTCGAGCTGGGAGCAGTATCTGGCTGCCGAGCGCGCCACCTTCGACGAGGTGCGCGCGCAGATAACGGACAAGCTCGGCCCGGAATCGCGGAATCCCGGGAACCGGTTTTTCGCCGGCAGCCCGATCTATCCCGGCAACTTCGCGCACGACTGGAATCACTCCTTCATCATGGAGCCCGCCGGCACACCGGTCGGCGCGGTGGTACTCCTGCATGGGCTGACGGACTCGCCCTATAGCGTGCGCACCATCGCGCAGCGCTATCGCGACAACGGCTATGTTGCCATCGCGATCCGGTTGCCTGGGCACGGCACCGTCCCGAGCGGACTGGCACACGTCGAATGGGAACAATGGAGCCAGGCGACGCATCTCGCGGTGCGTGAGGCGCGACGACGCATAGCGGCACCGGCCCCGCTGCACTTGGTCGGCTATTCCAACGGCGGTGCGCTGGCCATGAAGTACGCGCTCGACGCGCTCGAAGACAAGACGCTGGCGCGGCCGGATCGCATCGTGCTGATTTCGCCCATGATCGGCATCACGAGTTTCGCGCGCTTCGCGGGGATCGCCGGCTGGCCAGCCGTATTTCCGGTCTTTGCCAAGGCAGCGTGGCTGGACGTCACGCCGGAATTCAATCCCTTCAAGTACAACTCGTTCCCCGTCAACGCCGCGCGCCAATCGTCGCAGGTCGCACGCGCGCTGCAGCAGCAGATCGTCGCCAACGCTGCGCAAGGCCGGCTGGCGCAACTGGCGCCGATCCTCACGTTTCAGTCCGTGGTCGATTTTACGGTAAGCACACGGGCCATCGTCGACGCGCTCTATGCCAATCTGCCGGCGAACGGCAGCGAACTGGTGTTGTTCGACCTCAACCGGAACGCGGCGTTCGGCCCGCTGCTTCGCTCTTCGGCCGACACGGTCCTGACCCGGCTGCTGGCGGACCCACCGCGCACCTACCGGACGACGATCATCACCAACGAAGCTTCCCGCGACGCCCAAGTCGTCGAGCGCGTCACGGATGCAGGCGCGACGACGGAGCGCACTCGCCCACTGGGCCTGAGCTACCCGCTCGGCGTATTTTCGCTCTCGCATATCGCGCTGCCGTTTCCGATCGATGATGCGCTGTACGGACTGCAACCCAGGTCCGACGAGAGCTTCGGCGTGAACCTGGGCGCCATGGCGACACGCGGCGAGCGCGGCACGCTGGCGGTGAGCATGGATGCGCTGAATCGGATGTCGTCGAACCCGTTCTTTGCCTACGTACTTGAACGCATCGAGCAGGTCATTCGCGGTCGCTGAACGGTCGCCTATGGCAACCTTGCCGTTGAAACGCTCAAGGGCTTTGGCGCAATCGACGTGGCGATATCGACCCAGCCGCCGCCCATCGCCTGATACACGTTGATGAGCTGCGTATAGCGGTCGAGCAGCAGGCCCACCGACGCGAGTTCGGCGGCGAACAGATCGTTCTCGGCAATCAACACCTCCAGATAGCCCGAGACACCGTTGTCGAACTTGAGCCGCGACAGCCGCGCGAACTCGCGCAGCGCATCCACGCGCACGCTTTGCAGCGCCGCCTCCTCGATCTTCTTCTGCGAGCCGGTCAGGGCATCGTTGGTCTCGCGAAACGCATTCAGGATCGTCTGCTGGTAGAAGTTCAGCGCCGCGCGGTCGGCAGCCTCGGCGGTTTGCACCTGGCCCTCGATCCCGCCGAAGGTGAAGATCGGGCCCGTCAGGCCGGCGGCGATCAACCACAGGCTCGCCGGTCCACTGAGGAAGTTGCTGAACGCCTGGCTCGCGCTGCCGAGCGCGCCGGTGAGCGAGATGGTCGGATAGTAGAGCGCACGCGTCGCGCCGATGTTGGCGTTCGCGGCTACCAGATTCTGCTCCGCCTGCAGGATATCCGGCCGACGCTGGAGCAACGCCGCTGGCAGGTCTGCGGGGATGAGGGGTGCGACGAGCTGGTAGATGGTCTTCCCACGCGGAATCGGCCCCGGGTTGCGTCCAAGCAGGATGCTGATGAGATTCTCCTGCGCCGCAATCGCCTGCTGGAAGGCCGGGATCGCGGCGAGCGCCAGCTGGTATTGCGAGCGGATCTGCATCACTTCGGTCTGCGATACGATACCTTCGCGGAACCGCAGGTCGAACAGCCTCTGCGTGGCACCGAAATTCGCCGCCGTTCCCTGCGCGATCTCGAGCTGGCGATCGAGCGCGCGCAGCGCGATGTAGCTGGTCGCCACACTCGACACCAGCGACAGCACGACGCCGCGTTGCGCCTGCTCGCTGGCGTAGACCTGCGCCTGCGCAGCTTCGGTCAGGCGCCGCACGCGACCGAACAGGTCGAGCTGCCAAGACGCGCCCAACGACGCCTGGTAAAGCGTGAAATACGGGTCGGCGGGAGACGGGATCGCCGGCACGCCGAGACGGCTCGAGCGGAACCGGCTCGCATCGGCGTTGTAGCCGATCTGCGGATAAAGTTGCGAGCGCGTGGCGACGAGCGCGCCGGCAAACTGATCGACACGCGCCGCCGCGATGCGCACGTCGCGATTTTCGCGCAGCGCGGTCTCGATCAGTTCATTGAGCACCGGATCGCCGAACTGCTCCCACCACTTCGTGTTTGCGACTTCCGCCGCCTTGGGATAGTCGATGCGCCACGCCGTCGGCGAGTCCACGACGGGACGCACGTAGTCGGGGCCGACGGTACAACCGCCGAGTGCGATGGCGATGAGCACGACGAGCGCGCATGTCCTCATCTCGATCTCCTTCAATGACGCAACTTGTCGACAACTTGTGAAGCGATGCATCGTCTGCGCACGTTGACCGGTGCGCGCGGATGTCGTAATCTGCATTTTCGCAGTATTTGCACCGGCAGACCAAGGAAACTTTGGCTACTGGCCGGCCTGACGCGAGCGCAGCCGCGCCTCCGCCTTCGAGCGCCGACGACACCTGGAGACTGTGCAATGAGATTCGTGTACATCGCGCTGATCGTGGCTTTCACTCCGCTCGTGGATCCACGGCGCCACGCGGCGCGCTTGAGCTCCAAGGCCTTCACGTGACGACTACGCGGCGGAAAAGAACCAAGACGCAAGCGAAATCCGACCGGATTCTGGTCGACCTGGCGTTGCAGGGTGGCGGTTCGCACGGCGCCTTCACCTGGGGCGTGCTCGACCGGCTGCTCGAAGATCCATGGCTTCAATTCGACGGCATCTCCGGCACCTCCGCCGGCGCCATGAACGCCGCGGTCATGGCCTCCGGGCTGACGCAAGGCGGGCCCGAAGGTGCGCGCCTTGCGCTCGAAGCCTTCTGGAAACGCGTCTCGGACGCGGCGCGCCTAAGTCCTCTGCGCCGCGGTCCCATCGAAATTCTTACCGGCAACTGGACGCTCGATTACTCGCCGGTGTTCGCGGCGGTCGAATTCGCATCACAGGTGTTCTCGCCTTACGACACGAACCTTGGCGGTTCGAATCCGCTCACCAAGATTCTGGCCGAGAGCGTGGACTTCGCGCACCTCGTGGATTCGCCGGTCAAGCTGTTCGTCACTGCCACCAACGTGCACACCGGGCGCGGTCGCATCTTCCGCAATGCCGAACTCACACCGGACGTGTTGCTGGCGTCGGCGTGCCTTCCGACGATGTTCCAGGCGGTGGAGATTGACGGAGACCCATACTGGGACGGAGGCTATTCCGGCAATCCTTCGATGGCACCGCTGATCCGCGAGTGCGCCGCCTCCGACACGATCCTGGTGCAGATCAATCCGATCGAGCGGCCGGGCACGCCGCGCACGGCGCGTGAGATCCAGAACCGGCTCAATGAAATCTCGTTCAACGCCACCTTGCTCAAGGAATTGAAAGCGGGTGCGCTGTTGCGCCAAGTCGCCGATACCGGAACTGGCGAAGGCAGAGCATGGGCCAACATGCGCGTTCATCGTATCTCCAGCGAGATGATGCTCGAGCTCGGCTATTCCTCGAAGCTGCTGACCGAGTGGCCATTCTTCACCATGCTGCGGGATGAAGGTCGCAAGGCAGCGTCGGCGTTCCTTGAGTCGCACCGGGCGGATCTCGGCGTTCGCTCCACGCTCGATCTCGACGAAATGCTCGAAGGGATCTGATGGTCGTCGGACTGCTCGGCATCCTGCTGGGGCTCGCAGGGCTCGTCTGGTTATCCTTTCGCGGCTGGAGCGTGCTGGTGCTTGCTCCGGCAGCGGCGCTGATCGCCGCTCTCGCGGCGGGAGAACCGCTGCTCGCGAGCTGGACCATCATTTTCATGGGCGCGGCGGCGGGATTCATACTGCAATTCTTTCCGCTGTTCCTGCTCGGTGCGGTATTCGGCAAGCTGATGGACGACAGCGGCTCCGTGACCGCCATCGCACGCTTCATGACCGAACGACTCGGTCCGCAGCGCGCCATCCTGGCGGTGGTGCTTGCCGGCGCGTTCGTCACCTATGGCGGAGTGAGCCTGTTCGTCGCGTTCTTCGTGCTCGTACCCATGGGGCAGGCGCTGTTTCGTGCGGCCAACATCCCGAACCGCCTGTTGCCCGCGGCCATCGCGCTAGGCACGATGACGTTCACGATGTCGGCAGTGCCAGGCACCCCGGCGATACAGAACGCCATTCCGATGCCGTTCTTCGGCACCACGCCATTCGCCGCACCCGGCCTGGGCCTGATCGCCACGGCCATCATGCTCGCCTTCGGACTGTGGTGGCTGGCACGCTCAGAGTCCGCGGCGCACCGCGCAGGCGAAGGCTTCGGCATGGCCGCCGCCACCGCCGACACGAGCGAGCACGAGCCCGCTTACCGCGAACGTGCAACCACCGCGAGCGCGTTCGATCCGGCGGAAATCCATCGCGGCCACGCGAGTACCGAATCCCCCAGCGCGCTCGTGGCGGCCTTGCCGCTGATCGTAGTGGTAGTCGTCAATCTGTTGTTGTCGCTCCTGATCCTCCCCCGCCTCGACCTGAGCTTCCTGGAAAGCGAGCGCTGGGGCGGCGTACCGGTGGGTTCGGTAAGCGGCGTGTGGTCGGTGCTCGTGGCGCTGGCGATGGGCATCGCGGTGCTGGTGCTGATCAATCGCCGGCGGCTGACCGCCCTGCGCGAAACCGTCGACGCGGGCGCGACGGCTTCGGTGCTGCCGGTGATCAGCGTCGCCAGCCTGGTCGGCTTCGGCGCCGTGGTGGCGGCGATGCCCGCGTTCGCGGTGGTGCGCGACTGGGTGCTCTCAATCGGCGGCGGGCCCCTCGTCTCGCTCGCGCTGGCCACCAACATCCTCGCCGCGCTGACGGGTTCGGCGTCGGGCGGACTGACGATCGCACTCGAGGCGCTCGGCGGTCCGTTCATGCTGATGGCTGCGGAGCTCAATA
Organism: uncultured beta proteobacterium; assembly: GCA_963726915.1. Lineage (GTDB taxonomy): Bacteria > Pseudomonadota > Gammaproteobacteria > Burkholderiales > Casimicrobiaceae > PALSA-1003. Next base: position 194,882 of record CAVSEA010000009.1, on the reverse strand, counting down.
TCGATCCCGCGTTGATGCACCGCGTCGCGGTGATCGGCGCGGGGACGCTCGACAGCCTGCCGCACAATGGCGCGGTGGTCACCTTGCTGGCAGTGTGCGGATCGACGCACAAGGAAAGCTATTTGGACATCGTGATGGTCGCCATCGTCAGCGCAATCATCGGTCTGGTCGCGGTGATCGTGCTCGGTACCATGTTCGGATCCTTCTGAGGGCATGACTGAGCGCAGCACGATGCAAGTTGTCGCTGTCGTCGCCCTCCTCCTGCTCGCTGGCTGCGGAATCCTGCCACGTAACGCCGTCCCGTTGGACCTCGTGGGAGCGTCCGTGATTCCCGGAATGCCGAACATACGTGCGCCTGCCGGCCGCGTCAGCGCCGAGATGACGAAAGACCTGGTGCAGTCTTTCGAGCAGGAATCACCCAAGGATTTCCCGGTCGGTCCCGACGGATTTGTCCACTATGCCCACCTCGCGCTGTCCGGCGGCGGTGCGAACGGCGCGTTCGGTGCCGGGCTGCTGAACGGCTGGACGAAGGTAGGTGGCCGCCCTCTGTTCAAGATCGTTACCGGCGTGTCGACCGGCGCGCTGATGGCACCCTATGTCTATCTCGGTCCGGAATACGACGACGTGTTGCGGCAGTTCTACACGACGACCGCAACGCGCAATATCTTCCGGATGCTGTCGATCGTGCCCCAGCTGCTGGGCGGCGAATCCCTTGCAGACACGGGACCGCTGCGATTGATCATCGAGCAGACGGTGGACGCCGCCTTCCTGCGCGCGGTTGCACAGGCGCATGAGTCCGGCCGACGCCTCTATATCGGCACCGTGGACCTGGATTCGCAGAGTTTCGTCGTATGGAACATGGGACTCATCGCGACGAGCACTCAGCCAGGCGCGCTCGAACTTTTCCGCAACGTGATGCTGGCCTCGGCGTCGGTGCCGATCGCGTTTCCGCCGGTGTTTTTCGAAGTCGAAGCCGGTGGCAGGCGGTACGACGAAATGCACGTCGATGGCGCAGTGGGTTCCAACGTGTTCTACACGGCAGGGGTCTTCAGTTTCTCCGCCGCGCGCGCAGCCGCAGGCCGGGGTCAGGGACGCGAAGATATCTACGTCATTCACAACGGTCAGTTGCTGCCGGTGCCGGCGATCACTTCCCGGTCTTTGCGCAGCATTGCCACGCGCGCCTTCGAGTCCGCGGCCAAGTCGGCAACGATCGGGCAACTCTTCCGTATCTACTCTGTTGCGATGCGGGAATCGGCAAACTTCAAGTGGATTACGATTCCCGACGGCGCCGAGTTGTCGGGGGACGAGTTTTTCGATCCGGCGGTCATGACCCAACTGTACGACATCGGCTACCAGAAGGCGCTCGCCGGGCCGGTATGGTCTACTGATCCGCCGGGATTCCGGTCGCCTTCAGCACCCTGAAACCGCAATTACGGCCGTAAACCACTTCGCAGGGTCCAGCCAGCCTTTTCGAACTCCAGTTTCGCCCGGTCGCTCGCCGTGCCGGCAACCAGCAGGAGCGGCCGTTTTCCCTTGAGCTCCTGGCGTTGCGAGAACGCGGCGGCGGCCTGGTCCCAATACGCGTAGTCGATCGCGGCCGCGATCACGAGTGTCCCGTCTTCCTTGATCCCTACGGGAACCATGTTGCTCATCTTCAGTTTGGCGAGCCGGGCCTCCTGCTGCTGATACCGCCCAAGCATCCGCACCGATTCCACGACGAACCGGACGTTCGTCTCCCCCTGAACCTGGGCAGCGACCCGGATCACCGACTCGACGCCCGCGACATTGCCCAGGCTCGTCAATGCAATTACCAGCGCCGTTTGCAGCGACGGCGTGAACCACCGGTTGCGCAGGAAATCGCGTGTGCTGCGTCCGCTCACACCCATGGCCAGGATCCGCGACTCGTTTTGCCGTGCGAGGTCTACCGGGGGCTGGTTCCAAACGGCGTCGCGCACGTCGGTGTCGAAACCAACGACGAGGTTCGCTCCCATCGAGACGGCACTGATGGCCGTATTGATCGCAAAGCTTCCAGCGAAACTGGCCGCCGATGCGTTGTCCAGCAGCGGCCGCAGCACCGGGTTCGACGTGTACGGGTCGATGTTGAGTTGCCGGGCCCAATCGCGGCGCGCCTTGTTGTATCCGAATGGATCGCCGGTGAACGCCGACGGCATTGTCTCTCCACTCTGTGCCGACGGGAGCCCCGATATGGAAGGCGAGGCGCTGCTGTTGCTGTCCGCCACCGCCTGGGCGCCAGATCTCGCCAGGAATCCGACCCGTCCCAGCACGTTGCCCAGACCCTGTCCGATATTTTCGACAGTACCGAGCGGATTCGTCACTGCGCTCTGCACGAGTTGGACAGGCGCAGATGCGGCCCGTACGAGCGCACTCTGAAACGCCTGGCTCTTCTGGACCTCCTGCAGCGCCTCGATCGCCTGCAGTTCGTTCACACGTACCGCCAGCAAATTCACGCCGAGGACGTTGAACTTGCCGAACTTCGACTCGATCACGAAGCGCCCGAAGAAACCATCCAGCGTGATCGGCTCGGCTACGGTGTGCAAGGGTCCCTTCAGCAACGCGGCAGGAGCGAGTTCCGAACCCGCGAGCACCGGCGGGGATTCGAAGGCGGCTTTGAGTTGCGCGGCTGCAGGCCCTGTGCCGACGAGGGCCCATGCCGCAAGCAGGCAGGTGAGTGCAGTAGCGAATATCTGCGTTGTTGCGCGTTCGATTTTCAATGCCGGCCTTTACGGGAATACATTCGGGTCAGAACTTCCAGTTGAGATTGGCGGCAAGGAAATACAACCCGACGCTGTTGAACGAACCTGCAACGTCGCCGCGGCCACCCAGCGCGACGGGCGCATTGCCAGAAATATTCGTATGCAGGCTTCCCCCATACAGGTATTCAAAACTCAATCCCCAATTGAAGGTCTTCGATTCTTCCTTCTGGCCGCCGACGCCGAAGCGCCAGGCGGCGTTTGCCGGCAGTGCCAGCGCAACGTTGTTGTTGTCCTGGAATCCCGAATCGTAGGCGATGCCGGCATTGAGCAGCCACGCATCGGACAATTTGTATTGCGCTCCGGCGGCGACGTGCCAGGTATCCTTGAAATTGAGGCGGGTGGTCAGCCCGATGGGATTGTTCGAGTCGATCCCGACATCTACCTCGCCGAACTTGGACCATTGCTGCCAGCCGACGCTGCCCAAGACGGCCCAACGCGGATCGATCTCGTGGTAGAAGCTCGCGTTCACGCCCTGCGGGACCGTGACTCCGAGGTCGACGTTGGCATCCAGCAGCCCACGCGAAGCGAGCAGTGTCCGGATTCCGGGCGCCAAGCCGTTCCACTGCGGTTGCGCGTTGAAACTGAGTTTGACCGGCGAGTTGTATGTTATGCCGAACCGCGTGCCAGGATCCATTTCGTAAAGCAAGCCCACGTTCGCGCCGAAGCCCCACGTGTTGTCGTCGAGCGAAAGGCTGCCGTCGCTCCCGATGATGTTGTTGACGGCCACCTTGTTTTCGAGCTTGCCATACATGACGTTCAGGCTGGCGCCTGCCGACAGATTCTCGTTGATGCGCCACGCCGCCGACGGAAGAATCGATACGCCGAGCAACGTTCCCTCTTGTGCACGGTAGCGGCCGACCCACCCTTGGTCGTACTTCACTGCCGACCCAAAATTTCCGGTGATCGCGAGGCCGACCTTGACGTCCGGCGATGCGCTGTGCGAATAGAACATGCCACCGCCGGGGAACCATTTGACCGGATTGCCGCCATCGTTGCTGCCGAGCGCCGGCGACGTGCCCTGCCCGATCGAGAAGCCCAGGTCGGCATAGAGCATCTGCGCGCCGAGCGTGAGTTGATCACCGGCAAGCCTCGTCATGCCGGCCGGATTCGTAAAGACCGTCGACGCGTCCTGCGCCCGCGCCGAGTATCCCGCAGATGCGAGGCCGACATCCGCGGTGCCGACCTCGTAGAGGCTGATGCCGCCGGCCCATACAGGGATCCAGGCCAGCGCGCCAAAACCGAAAACTGCAGCCGCAAGCTCGCGCGCCCCATTGCGTGCATTCATTGTGTCGTGGCTTTCGACTGCGTGACTGTGATCGGCGCCGGCTAGCGACTTGCGGTCAGTCGCCCGCTGCATCCGGTGGCGCCAGGTCAGGCATCTCGAACGGCTTCAGGCCTTTCGCTGATGTCTTGGCGGCCGTTCCCGGCAGGATCTCGAAGTTGGGAGCAAACGACACCAGGATGCCCCGCAACTGATCGAAGCCCTTGCGATCGCCGCTGAACTTCGCCTTGCCAGACGCGATCAGGTCGTCGAAGGAATTCTGGCCCATCATTACGAGGTTGAGGTCGGCGCGATTGATGGTGATCGTGAGGTCCGGGCTCTTCGCCTGCTCGCCCTTGATGTTGGTGAGCGTCGCGTTGCTCATCTCGACCAGGTACTTCTCGCCGTTGTCGGGCGTGATCAGGTTGATGGTGAAACGCAAGCCATCGGCCTTGCGCGGGTCCATGCTGATCGCGATGAAGTCGAGCCAGTTCTCTGTCGACATCGCGCGGATCATGTCCGGTCCGGTTGACCTTTGCGGCGTGCCGCCGGGCAGACCGTTGCGCAGCTCGTACGCGCCCTGCAGGAAGATGTTGCGCAGCGTCGGGCTTTCCTTCTGATAACCGAGTTGCTCATATGCGTCTGCCAGCAGGTCCTTGGCCGGCTGGTTCCTCGGCTGCGCGAACACCAGCTTGTTCAGGATTTCTGACGCCTCCAGGTACTTTCCCTGGCCGTTCAGCTCCTTGCCCTTGGCCATGATTCGGTCCGAGCCACCCATCATCTCGACATACAGTGGCGCCGAATCCTTGGGTGACAGTGGTGCGATGTTCACGGGGTTGCCGTCCCAGTAGCCGAGGAAGCGGTTGATGACACCGCGGCTGTTGTGCTGTTCCGACCCATGGTAGCTGTGCGCAGGCCATTGCTGCCACAGGCTCGGCGGCAACTGGTAGACGTTCTGTATCTCGTTGATGGTCACGCCCAGGTTGGCGTAATGCAACGACTGGTTGTTGAGGTTGGCATAGGTGTCGCGTTGCGTGCGCATCACTTCCTGGATGCGCGCGTTACCCCAACGCGGCCAGCTGTGCGAGGCGAACATCACCTCGGCTTCCTGGCCAAACCGGTACAGCGCGACGTTGATCTGCTTGGACCAGTTGAGCGCATTTCGCACCGGCGCGCCGCGCGGCGTGTAGATGTTGTGGATGGTACCGGTGATGTTCTCCGCTGCCCAGAAGGCCTTGAATTGCGGAAACCAGGTGTTCATCTCGACCGGCGCCTCGGTGTCCGGCGTGTTCTGGAACACCATCTTCACGCCGTCGACCGTCACTTCCTCGAAGTCCTTCTTGATAAGGACGTTCGGCGGAATCAGCCCGACATTGCCGTTCGCCACGTTCTTGCCAATAGACTGGTCGACGTGCCCGTACGGGTCGCGCGGCAGCAGCACCGCGTAGGAGTACTGCGTGCGCCGCGACATGGCGTTTCCGGAGAAGACGTTCTCCTCGATCGCGGCCTGCATGAAGCCCTCCGGCGCGATCACTTTGACCTTGCCGCTTACCACGTCGGCTTCGTCTACCACGCCGCGCACGCCGCCGAAGTGATCCACGTGGGAGTGCGAGTACACGACGCCCAGGACCGGACGCTGGCCCAGCTTTTCATTGATGAACTTGAGCGCCGCCCGGGCGGTTTCCTTGGCCGTGAGCGGATCGAAGACGATCCAGCCGGTATCACCCTTGATGAAGCTCATGTTGGCCAGGTCGAAACCCCGCACCTGATAGATCTTCCCAGGGACGACCTCGTAGAGCCCGTAGGCCATGTTCAACACGGCCTGCCGCTGGAGCGAAGGGTGGATGCTCTGGAATTCCTTGCCCTGCAGAAGCCACTGGTAGCTGCCCATGTCCCAGGCCACATTCCCCGCATCGGCCATGATCTTCAGGAACGGTGGCTCGGCGATGAACCCTTTCTTGGCCTCATCGAAGTCCCGCTTGTCCGCGAGCGGCAGCGTAGCGGACAGACCCTTGCGCAGTTCGAGCGTGTAGGTCGAAGGCAGGGTGCCCTTCGGATCGAAGTGCGCTGCCGCAGGGGCGACCGCTTGGGCGCGGACCGCACCCTCATCGAAGAGCAGAGCCCCGTTAAATGTGATCGCTGCGCCCGCGGCAGCCAACCATCCTCCAAACACTCGTGCGGTACTCATTGCGTTCTCCCGATACAGCATGTCGACGTTGATGGGGTTCGAATGGAGACGGCGGCTGATCTCGCCGTAGTGAGTCTTGGCGGGGATGGACGAAGCCGGCACGCGACGATCGGCTGCCGCGCGACTTGATATGACTCCAACCAAGCGCATTTTACCATGTCGCCGCGCGCAGAACTCGGACCGACCGCATGCTCGCCCCATTGCACTTGCGATGGGGCAGTCGGGGTAGCGATACGGTCCGCACGCGGCGGTGATCAGCGAGCCGCGCCTGCCAGATACGGAGGAGGCATCCGGGCTAGACGGACATCGCGCCGGAGACGAGCGCGTACAGCGCCGCGATTGCCGCGATGACGATGACGCCGAAGACGAGCAGCTCCACGAAGGTAAAGATCCGCTCGTTCCGCTCCCGCCTTGCCAAAAAATACAGAATCGTTCCCGGCGCGTACAGCAGCGCGGCTAGTAGCACGAATTTCAAGCCTCCGGCGTAGATCATTCCAGCCGCATAGACCGTCGCAATCGCACCCCGCACCCAGTCGCCAGTACGGCCGCGCTCGCCGGCGGCGTAGGTCTCGCCCGTCCACGCGAGCTTCAGCGCGTACGCAGCGACGAGCAGGTACGGAATCAGCGTCATCGAACTCGTCATCTTGAGCGCGAGCGTGAACGCGTAGTCCGCAAACCAGGCGACGACCAGGAAGACCTGGATGACGATGTTGGTCATCCACAACGCAGCGGAGGGTACCTTGTTCGCATTCTCGTGCCCAAGAAAAGCCGGCATGGTATTGCCCTTCGCCGCGGAATTCAGGACCTCGGCGGCGAGCAGCGACCACGACAGGTAATTGCCGAGTACCGAAATCAGCAGGCCGATACTGACGAAGACCGCGCCCCACGGCCCGACGATCGCCTCCATCACGCCCGCCATCGACGGCGTGGCAAGCGCCGCCAGGTCCTTGCGCAGCAGGATGCCGTACGAAAACATCGTTACCAGGATGAGCAGGCAGAGGACACCGAGGAAACCAAGCACGGTGGCGACGCCGACGTCCTCCCGCTTTTTCGCATAGCGGGAATACACGCTCGCGCCTTCGATGCCGACGAACACGAACACGGTGACCAGCATCGTGTTTCGAACCTGGCTGGCCACGCTCGACAAGGTGTGTGCTTCGCCGCCCCAGAAATTCAAGGCGAAAATATCGCCCTTGAAGCCGGCGATGACGACGACGATGAAGATCGAGATCGGAACGATCTTGGCGATCGTGGCGATCGTATTCAACGCGGCCGCCTGCTTCACGCCACGCAGGACCAGGAAATGCACGCCCCACAGCAGTATCGACGCGGCGACGATCGCGACGAGGGTCGTGCCATCGCCGAACACCGGCAAGAACTGTCCAAGCGTCGCCTTGATCAGGATGAGACACGCGGTGTCGGCGAGGCAGCAGGCGATCCAGTAGCCGACCGCCGACGAGAAGCCGAGATAGTTTCCAAAGCCCGCCTTGGCATAGGCATAGATGCCCGCATCGAGCTCGGGTTTGCGCCGCGACAGCGTCTGGAACACGAAGGCCAACATCAGCATGCCGGTGCCGGCGATGCACCAGGCGATCAGCGCGCCCAGACCGCCGGTCGTGCGCCCGAACGCGGATGGCAGCGCGAAGATACCCGCACCGACCATGGATCCGACCACGAGCGCGATGAGCGCGCCGCGAGAAAGCTTCTGGTCCTGCGCAGTCGTCATGTCGCTCCCGGACACAAGCGTGAAAATCCATATTCGTGCCAGTATTTTGCCACGTGACCTCGCCCGAATGTCGTTGACGCTTTAGCGACCAAGCAGTATCGTCTTTGCAGATCGAGAAGAAGCCTCACATTCAAGTGAGGCCGTCGTCCGCACTCGCCACCCGCCAAGGAGGTTCATCATGTTGAAGGGCAAGGTTGCCGTTGTTACCGGCTCGACCAGCGGTATCGGGCTCGGGATCGCACGCGCGCTTGGTTCTGGCGGCGCCGATCTCATGATCAACGGCTTCGGCGAAGCTGCCGACATCGAGAAGCTGCGCAAGGATATTGCCGCAACCTACGGCATTCGAGTGGCCTATAGCGGCGCCGACCTATCCAAGGCGGCCGCGGTTACCGGACTGATCGAGCAGGCAACGAAGGAACTCGGGCATGTCGACGTGCTGGTCAACAACGCGGGCATTCAGCATGTCGCGCCGATACACGAATTCCCGGTCGAAAAATGGGATGCGATCATCGCGATCAATCTCACTGCCGTCTTTCTGGCCACGCGCGCAGCACTGCCGCAAATGCTCAAGCGAAATTGGGGCCGGATCATCAACATCGCGTCGGTGCACGGCCTGGTCGCCTCGGCGGACAAGGCGCCGTACGTGGCATCGAAGCATGGGGTGGTCGGCCTGACCAAGGCGGTCGCGTTGGAGACCGCTACGACCGGTATCACCTGCAACGCGATTTGCCCGGGCTGGGTGCTCACGCCACTGGTGCAAAAGCAGATCGACGCACTCGCAGCGAAAGAGAAGCTGTCGCCGGAGGACGCGAAGATCAGGCTGCTCGGCGAGAAACAGCCTTCGCTCGAGTTCACCACGCCGGAGCAGCTCGGCGCACTAGCCGTGTTCCTATGCTCGGACAACGCAGCACAGCTTAACGGTGTAGCTCTGCCTGTCGACGGCGGCTGGACCGCGCGATAATGCGGCGACTCAGAAATTCGCGGAATATATCTAAGCGTCATTCCCGCGTAAGCGGGAATCCATTGGCCTTGAAAACAAATGGATTCCGGCTCGCGCCCGCTGTGCGGGCTTGGCCGGAATGACGGCGATTTGTGCGGCGAACCTACGACGCAGCACACTAGCGAGGCGCGCAGCGAACGGTGATCAAAACGCCCCGAACAGCTTCCCCAACACGATCACCACCGTCAGCGCGATCAGCGGACCGACCAGCCCCACCATCATGATCTCGCGGTAGCTGCCGCGCTGGGTCGCACCGCAGATCGCCAGCAAGGTCACTACCGCGCCGTTGTGCGGCAGCATGGCCAGCGCGCCGGAACCGATCGAGGCGACGCGGTGCATCAGCGCCGGGTCGATGCCAGCCGTCTTTGCCAACGCAGCATAGGTCTCGCCCAGCGCGTTCATTGCGATGATCAATCCGCCGGACGCGGATCCGGTGATGCCACCCATCACATTGGCGGCGACCGCAATCGACACCAGCGGACCGCCGGGAACGGCGAGGAAACCGTCGCGCACCACGGCGAAAGCAGGCAGTGCCGCCACCACCGCGCCGAATCCGACCAGGCTGGCCGTGTTGAGCACAGGCAGCACCGAGGCGCTGGCGCCGGCATCGAGTGTCTTGCGCATCTCCGGCAAACGCTTGCGGTGCACCAGCCACAGAACCAGCGAGGCAATCGTCAGCGCGGTGACGACCGACCACGTACCGCTCACCGCGGCTAGCGTGGTATTGAATCGAGGCTCGGCGAGAAACCCGGTGTCCACGCGCGGCAGCACCATGAAGCTCATGACGAGGTTGACCGCAAGCACGATGAGAATCGGCAAAATGGAGAGCGCAAACGGCGGCAACTGCTTGCTCTGATGGCCATGCGACAGTTCGGCAGGGTCGAAGTTTTCGGCGTTCGTCGCCTTCGAGCGCACCAACTGGTCATCGGCAGGCGTCGAAGTCTCGGCGCCGTAGCCCTCGCCCGCGGCACGCGCGCGTGCCTCGACCCCCCGCAGCCACCACAGGCCGAAGCCCACCATGACGGCCGACGCAATGAGCCCCAGGCCCGGCGCGGCAAAGAGCGTGGTGCCGAAATACGGCATCGGGATCGCGTTCTGGACGGCCGGCGTGCCCGGCAGCGCCGTCATGGTGAAGGTGAAGGCGCCGAGCGCGATCGCCGGCGGGATCAACCGATGTGGAACCTGCGCCTGCCGGAACAGCGCGGCCGCGACTGGGAACACGGCGAACGCCACGACGAAGAGGCTGACGCCGCCGTAGGTGAGCACCGCACACGCCAGCACTACGGCCATGACCGCGCGCGTCTCGCCCAATTTATCCGTGATGGTGCGAGCGATGGAAAGTGCCGCGCCGCTGTCGTCCATGAGCTTGCCGAACACGCCGCCGAGCAGGAACAGCGGGAAGAGATTGCGGACGAAGTTCGCCGCGGCCTGCATGAAGGTCAGCGTCCACTTGGCGAGCAGCGGTTCGCCCGAGAATGCCGCCGCCACCAGTGCCGCTATCGGCGCGGCCAGCAGCAGCGTGAAACCGCGGAACGCGAGCCAGATGAGCAGGCCCAGCGCGATCAGGATGCCGAACAGTTGCAGGCTGTATCCACTCATGACAAACCTCGAAGTCTTGGTTGGCAATCCGTGTGGAGGTGATTCGACCGGAACACTTGCGCATCGCGGCGCAGATGTTCGATCAGATGCACGTGGCGAGGAACAGCGGCGGTCCCAAGACCAGGACGGTAGAGACGAAGGCGGCAATCGCCGTCCAGACGATCGCCGTATGCAGGAAGCTGCCGGTCTGGCCGAAGACAGGGTCGGGTGAAGCCATGGCGGCATGGCGCCACATCCAGCCGACGATAATCAAATGCGCGAGGAACACGACCATGAGGCTGATGCGCAACGTGGCGGCTGGCCACGCGAACGCGCAGCCGATGGCGTGCAGCGCATACAGAAAGACGAGCGCACTACACCAGACGCCGAAACCGGCCGCAAGCCACCAAAGCAGCCGCGGCGGAACTGCGCGCCCGCTCATTGGATCGCCTTTGCGCTGCGCATCTCGGAGGTGCGCGGGTAAGCGCGACAGGCCGCCCTGAGCGCGAATGCAGTTCCCTGAGCGCGATGGGCGGCCTCAGCGCGAACCTTCGCGCTCATGGCCGTGCCCCCAACAAGGTCACCAGCGCAGGCAGCGTCAGCACGAGAGCCAGTGCGATGGCGCCCGTCACTGTCGTGTAGTCGAGCCACAGGCGCGTCAGGCGCAGGTCCAGCAGCCGCCGCGGCGAGACGAAGCCGCCGCGCAGGCGCAAAAAGTTGCTGACGAGAAACAGCAGACCGATGCCGGCGTGCACGCCGATATAGGCGAGCAGCGCGGCGGCGGTCGCGCCGAGCGCGTGCTCGCGCGGATGCGGCGTCACGCCGCCGATCAGCGCTACCACCGCGGCAATGGCCGCGATCAGCGCCAGCATTGCCAGACCGACCCAGCCCTGCGCATTGCCGCCGCCAGCAAGCGCTCCCAACGATCGGTGCGCCGCCACCGCGGCAAGCACGAGCGCGGCGATCGCAACTAGCGCCAGCATGCGGCTCGGATCCGGCGCCACCGCCCCCGGCCAGTTCGGTGCGGCGATCCAGAGATAGAACGTGCCGAACAGCAGCGAAGTGAACAGCGTGCCATCCGCCACCAGCGTGCAGATCAGCGCCAGCCACGGCGGCGCGTCCGCCACCTCGGTATGGGGAGGCACGCTGACCCCGCGGCCGACCGGCAACGGACCGTAGTCGCGCGCATGCCCTGAACGCTGCGCGGCGAACACGAACAGGCCGGCGATCACCAGCGTCGCCGCAAGCGACAGCAGGTAGAACTTGAACAGGAGCGCCAGGACCGCGCCGGCAGTGACGAGCGCGGTGTACAGCGGCAGGTACGTCGGCTGCGGCAGCACGATCAACTGATCGGGCTCGCCGGTGGTCATGTGCACGCCGAGGGTCTCCTGCCAGCCATTGCGCGTGAATCCGAGATAGCCTTCGCCCCGTGCCAGCGTTAGAGCGATCTGCCCTGGAGCAACGCCCTCGGTCTCGGCGCCCACGCGCGGGATCGACGCGAAGGCATACGGTGGTGGCGGAATCGCCATCGCCCACTCGAGCGTCGTCGCGCGCCATGGGTCGCGCCGCACGCGGCGCCCGTAGCGCAGTTGCACCACGAGGTCGATCACGACCAGCGCCACGCCGATCGTCATGATGAAGCTGCCCACCGAGGACAACAGGTTGAGCCAGTTCCAGGCTTCGTCGCCGCGGTAGGTATAGATGCGCCGGGGCATGCCGAGCAGGCCGGTGAGATGCATCATGAAGAAGGTCAGGTTGAAGCCGATGAACACCAGCCAGAAGGCGAGCGTCGACAAGCGCTGGACTGTTGTGCGCCCGGTCAGCAGCGGCAGCCAGTAGTACAGCGCCGCGAGCATCGGGAAGGCCAGCGCGCCGCCCACCACGTAGTGCATGTGGGCGACCACGAAATAGGTATCGTGCGCCTGCCAGTCGAACGGCACCATCGCCAGCATGACGCCGGTCAGGCCGCCAAGCACGAAGACGAAGAAGAAGCCGAAGACGTACAGCATCGGCAGGTCCCAGCGCGGCTTGCCGTGCGCCAGCGTCGCAAGCCAGGCGAAGATCTGCACGGCCGTCGGCACCGCGACGATCGCCGAGCCCGCCGAGAAAAAGGCCAGCGCCAGGTGCGGGATGCCAACGGTGAACATGTGGTGCACCCAGATGCCGAAAGAAAGGAAGGCGAGCGCGATGATCGCAACCACGATCGCGCGATAGCCCACCAGCGGCCGATTGGCGAAGACCGGGATGATCGTCGACAACACGGCGGCCATCGGCAGGAAGATGATGTAGACGTCCGGATGGCCGAACAGCCAGAACAGGTGCTGCCACAGCAGCGGATCGCCGCCTCGCGTCGGGTCGAAGAAAACCAGGCCGAAGGCGCGTTCGCACTCGAGCAGGATCGAACCGAGGATCAGCGGCGGAAAGGCCACGATCATCATCATTGCCGTCACCAGGATGTACCAGCCGAAGATCGGCATCCTGTCCAGCGACATGCCCGGTGCGCGCATCTTCAGGATGGACACGACGATCTCCATCGCCAGCGACAGCGCCGAGATCTCGACGAAGGTCACACCGAGCAGCCAGACGTCGGCGTTGATGCCCGGGGTATAGACGTTGGACGAGAGCGGCGTGTACATGAACCAGCCGCTGTTGGGCGCAACGCCCGCGAGCAAGGACACGGTCAGGATCGTGGCACCGAACAGGTAGCACCAGTAGCCATAGGCGGTCAGCCGGGGAAAGGCGAAATCGCGCGTGCCGAGCATCTTCGGGGTCAGGTAGACCGCGACGCTTTCCACCATCGGGATCGCGAACAGGAACAGCATCATCGAACCGTGCATGGTGAAGACCTGGTTGTAGGTCTCCGCATCCATGAAGGCCGCGTTGGGCGTCGCGAGTTGCACGCGGGTCAGCATGCCGAGCACGCCGGCGATCGCGAAGAACGCGAACGACGTGATCATCATGCGCATGCCGATCACCGAATGGTTGACCGCCGCGAATCGTTGCCACCCCGGCCCGGTCGCCCATATCGCGACCAGCTTACGGTGCAGTCGCAAAGCGGTCGATGCTGGCGCCGGCGGTTCGATCGATGCGCTCATTTTTTTTCTACTTTCTCCGCTGCGGCCTCTTGCGCGAGTGCGGCGGAGAAATCTGCCGGACGATGAACGATCACGGTGAACCGCATTCCTGCGTGACCGAGGCCGCAGAATTCGTTACAGAGCGCTTCATAGCGGCCGGGCTGGTCGGCCTGGATGCGCAGCCGGTTCACGCGCCCGGGGACCGCGTCGATCTTGCCGGCGAGCCGTGGTATCCAGAACGCGTGGATGACGTCCACGCTGGTCACCACCATGTCGACCGGCCCGCCCGCAGGCAGGTGCAGGACATTCTTCGTCACGACGCCGCCATGATCGGGATAGCGAAAGGTCCAGGCCCACTGCTTGCCCTCGGCCTCGATTCGCGCCGGCACGCTGCCCGGCAGCGGCAGCAGCCGCTCGCCGGCGACCAGGGCATAGGCGATGAGCGGCAACAGCACGACCGCAGGCAGCACGAGCCCGCCGAGCACGATCCAGCGTGCGGGCGATACGCCCGAACCCCAGCCGGGGCGCCGGATCACCAGCACGAACAGGACCATGACCAGCGCGAACAGCACGGCGGCGCCGGCCAGCATCACCCACCATAGCGTCGCGATCGAACTCGTCGCCGGCCCGCGGGGATCGAGCGTCGACAGCGGCCCGGCGCAACCCGAGAGCAGCGCGACGCAACCGGTTTGGATCGCAGCGCGCAAGGCGTTAAGATGCCGATGCGAACACTGCGAACGATGTGGAGGACGACGAACATGGCGGACAGAGGCAAGTCCCGCACCCCTGCCAAGAGCGAGGTCCTGCTCGAGTTGCAGCAACTCGACGTCGGCTCTGCGGTCGCGGCCTTCGGTCATCCGCTGCATGTGATGATGGTGCACTTCCCGGTCGCATTCGTGGTCGCGACCCTCGGCGTCGACGTCTTCTTCTGGTGGTCGGGCGATGCGTTCTGGCTGCGCGTGGGCATCTGGTCGGCCGGCGCCGCGTTCTGGACCGGCGTCGCTGCGAGCATCGTCGGCACCGGGGAACTGCTGCTCGTGCGCGGCATCCGCATGCACGAGGCAAGCTGGTCGCACGCTATTGCCGCGATGACGCTGGTCGCGATCGCGGGCGCCAGCTGGGGCCTGCGCCTGGCCGATCCCGTGTCGGTCCTGCCGCATGGCCTGTTGCTGTCCGTACTTGGCTCGGTCATGGTCGGCTTCGCCGGCTGGCACGGAGGCAAGCTGGTGTTCGATCATGGGATCGGAATCCTGGTGTCGCCGAGCGATTGACGCAGCATCTTGGCGAGTCCGCCGGGCTCGAACAGATGCACCATGAACTGGTTCGAATCGATGTGCGGCTTGGCCAGCACGACCCACAGGATGGCGACGATCACTATCGCATAGGTACTTGCCAGGGTCACGAACGAGACGCGGCCGAAGCGGCCATTCGGCGAGAACAGCTGATGGATCACCAGGCCGGCGACGACGTGCAACATCGCCATGAGCCCAACCAGAATCATCTTGAGCGTGAACCATTCCGTGAACGTAGCCTGCAGGAAAATCAGCGCCGTTCCGCTGGCAATGGCGATGAATGCAGCGGGCGAGGTCAGCTCGACATAAACCAGCCGGGTGATCCGGTGCAGTCGGTCGAGGTCGGGTCCCGCGGCGAGCGCACGACGCTGCCAGAACAGGAATGGCAGCGCGAGCAAGCCACCCGACCAGATCGCGATCGCGGCAAGATGGACGAACTTGAGGAACGTCGTCACCGCGCCGGTGCCAGTGGTCGCAGGCTCGACCACGCCCGCCATAGTCCGACGCCAAGATAAGGCAGCATCGCCGGTACCCACATCAACAGCCCTCCCAGCTGCTGGTCGGTGAGCGGGCTCAGCCCCCACGGCGCCGTGCTGGCGAGGTGCACCAGATAGAGCGGCCGCGGCGCGAAGACGATGAGCGCGCCGAGCAGTCCCATTTGCGCGATTGTCGCGACGAGCGCGACGAGGGCAGGCCCGGGTTGCGTCGTCGGCGCCAGGATCGCCCGCCACATCAGCCAGGCGCTCGCCAGCAGCGAAACCTGCATCAGCCAGTAGGACGGCACGCTGGCGAGGCCCCATTCGTAGGGCACCGGAGCGTGCCAGAGCCACAGGATGATAGCGTTTGCCGCGACCAGCATTGCCAGCGGCGGCGAGCCCAGGCGTCGCGATGGAAAGGCCAGCGCCAGAAGTGGTGCCACGGCAGCGACGAGCAGGACATGGTGGAACACGCGCGCCGAGAACAGCGCCGACGCCAGCGCGCAGAGCGGCGAGACGAAGACCACGAACATCAGCGCGATCGCGCCCCAACCAGCCCGGGTGTTTGCCGCGCGGCCGCGAGCGACCGCGAATGCCAGCGCGGCGAGCACCGCAAGCAGCAGCGGATCGCCGTTCCAGCGCAGCCAGAGGTCCCCCGGGATCGCGGCGGGCCCACAATAGGCGATCACGGTGCCCACCTATCCGGCCACGCGCGACAGCGCGAACAATATCGACATCAGGATCACTACCGCCGCCGTGATCAAGGCGAGTCGGTTGGCAAACAAGCGACGCATCGCTGTTCCTCCTCCTAGACGAAACTATAACGCTCGGAATGGTATTTCGTAAGTGGCACGCCCAGCTCGCCGAGCGTCTTTTCGATCGCATCCATCATCGGGCCGGGACCACAGATGAAGTACTCGTGTTCGGCATACGGTTGCGGCAGGTGGCGTTTGAACAGCTCTGCGTTGATGAATCCCTGCTCGCCCGTCCAACCTTCCGGCGGATTCGCCAGCACGTGGACAATCGTCAAATTGAGCCGCGCTTTAAGCGCTTCCATTTCCTCGCGGAAGGTGATCGAGTCCCAGTCCTTGCTGCCATAGACCAGAGTCACGGGCCGCTTGTCGCCGCGGTCGGCGAGCGTGCGGATCATGCTCATCATCGGCGTGACGCCGACGCCGCCGGCGATCAACACATGCATGTCTGCCGGATTGCCGATCGTGAACGCGCCGTAGGGTCCATCGAGGTAGACGCGCTGCCCCACCGGCACCTTGGGAATCGCGCTGGTGAAATCGCCGAGGTTCCTGATCGACATCTCGACGCGCCCGTCCGCGAGCTCAGCGCTGGACGAGAATGAGAACGGGTGGCCCGTTATCTTGAACGGGCTGCCCCACAGTGTCAGCCAGCCGAACTGGCCAGGGTTGATGCGGAACCCGGGATGACCGTCGGGCAACATCACCAAGGTCGAGGTGTCGCCGCGCTCCTTGCGCACTTCCGCAACGCGGTATGGGCGACGCAGCGTGAACAACGGCTTGAAGACACGCACGTATAGCAGCAAACCGATCCAGAAAATCGTCAGGCCGATCCACAGCGCGCGCTTCCAGGGGTCCGACAGGTAGAACGCCCAGCCCACCATGTGCATCATCCCGGCCGCGACCGCGATCACGGCTAGTACGATATGCGAGAGGTGCCACGTCTCGTAACTGATTTTCAGCTTGACGCGCCACAGCGCGGTCACCACGAGCAAGATCAGGCAGCCAACGGACACGAAGGCGAGAACTGCACCCAGCGGGATGTCGGCAATGGCGCCGGGCAGCGCGAACATTTCCGGGTGGGCGGCGGACATGATGAGCGCGTGCGCCACCACCAGGCCGACGGCGATCTGCGAGATTTGGCGGTGAAAGTGATAGATGACGTCCTCGCCCCACGGGGCAGTGACGTATCGGAAGCGGGCGGTGAGCCCAAACTGCAGACCCATCATGGCCAAACCGGAGTAGCCGATCGCGACCGCGAATTCCGTCCAGAAGCCGCGCGCGGGCGGCAACGACCCAAAGAGAAGCGCGAACAGCGGTGCAAGGATGAAGAGCAGGTAAACGACGACCCAAACTGTCCCGCGCAGGGCACTGCCCGTCATCGATCGGCCCTCCCATCGATCAGTGCGCAGTATACGATCACTGGATTAACTCGGCGCGCAGTAACAGCGACTGCGGCATCGACAGGCCGAGGGCCTTGGCGGTCTTGAGGTTGATGACCAGTTCGAACTTTGTCGGCTGCTCGACGGGCAAGTCGCCAGGCTTCGCCCCTTTCAAAATCTTGTCCACGTAGGCCGCGGCGCGCCGAAACAAATCAGTCTGGTTCGGTCCATAGGACATGAGACCCCCGGCATCGACAAATTCTCTTTGTCCGTACACTGCGGGCAGCCGATGCTTTGCCGCGAGGTCCACGAGGCGTCGGCGTTCACTGAAGAACATGTTGCCTCCGCCCATGATCAATGCACCCGCGCGCGCCTTGGTCATTTCCGCGAAGGCGCTGTCGAAATCCTCTGGACCTCGCGCCACAACGATTTGAAGCCGCATCCCCAGCGCCCTCGCCGCGCTTTCTGTTCCCTTCAGCCTGTCATTTTCCGTCTGTTCGGGTTCGGCACCAGGCTGCCGGAGGACAGCAACCCGATCGAACCCCGGAACGGCCTGCTTCAGCAGTTCCAGACGTTTGCCGACGAGCTCCGAGGCAAGAACGGCAAAGCCCGTGACATTGCCACCCGGCCGCGCCAGGCTTATGACGAGCCCGTCCGTAATCGGATCGGCAGCAACCGCGAAGACAATCGGAATGGTCCTGGTCGCTCGCTTGGCCGCCAGGGCGCCGGGTCCGGTCGCGGTCACGATGACATCAACCTTGAGCGCCACCAGTTCAGCCGCGAGAGCCGGCAGCCGCTCGAGCTTACCAGCAGCATCCCGGAATTCGGTCACGAGGTTGCGGCCCTCGACGTAGCCGAGGTCACGCAGTTCTTGGCGGAAGGCGTCGAGCATGTGAGGGGCAACGGCTCCGTTGGTCGCCAGGAAGCCTATTCGAGCGACCTTGGCCGCCTGCTGCGCCTCTGCAGCGAATGGCACAGCGCCAAGAACTGCGAGTGCACTTATCGTTTCGCGCCTGTTCATTACTGGATCACCTCGTCCGCCCGCGCCAGCACCGATTGTGGAATCCTGAGGCCGAGGTCTTTGGCAGTTTTCAGGTTGATGATCAGCTCGAACTTCGTCGGCTGCTCGACGGGCAGGTCGGCGGGCTTGGCGCCTTTGAGAATCTTGTCCACGTAGGTCGCGGCGCGCCGAAGCAAATCAGCAAGGTTCGCTCCATAAGCCATGAGGCCACCGGCATCGGCACCCTCCCGATATGGGAACACTGTCGGCAGTCGGTTCTTTGCCGCCAGGGCCACGAGGTGTCTTCGCTCGTTGTTGAACATGTTGTTTGGCAGCACAGTCAGAGCGCCTGCGCGCGCGCTCGTCATGTCCGCAAAGGCCCGGTCGAAGTCCTCCGGACCTCGCGCCTCAACGAATTGAAGTTGCACCCCTAGTGTCCGCGCCGCGGCTTCTGCTCCCTTCAGCATGTCCTTTTCCGTGCGTTCGCCGAGGCCACCTGGCTGCCAGATTGCAGCAACCCGACTGACCCCTGGAACGGCCTGCGTGAGCAGTTCCAGACACTTGCCTACTAGCTCCGGGGCGAGGATGGACAACCCCGTGACATTGCCGCCCGGCTGCCTGAGGCTGGTGACGAGCCCGCTCCCAACTGGATCGGCAGCAACAGCGAAGACAATGGGAATAGTCTTGGTCGCTTGCTCGACGGCGAGGACGCCGACTGTGTTTGGCGCCACGATGACATCAACCTTGAGCGCCACCAGTTCGGCCGCGAGAGTGGCGAGCCGCTCGAGCTTGCCATCGGCGTCCCGGTATTCGAATGCGACGTTGCGGCCTTCGACGTAACCGAGGTCACGCATTCCTTGACGGAAGGCCTCGCGCAGGTGGGAGCTAGCAGCGAGGTTGGGCGAGAGGTAGCCTATTCGAGCGATTTTGGTCGCTTGCTGGGCTTCGATGGCGAATGGCGTCGCACCAAGAGCGACGAGCGCAACGATTGTTTCACGCCTGTTCATCGGATCCCCTAATCCGGTGCGATCTGACTTTGAAATGGGCTCAGCTGGCGGCAAGCCCGATCAATCCTAGCGGGACGTTAACACACACGCTGCGTGGCGGCGGTGGGCCGCAGAGAACGACCTGCAATGTTGACAACCGGCGTATCACAGGAGGTCGTCGTCATCGGCTCATCCTCATCAGGGCGCCGAACAGCAGCGCCAGCACCAGCAGCGAAAGCCCCGCCACGCTCCATTGCCGCAACACGTGATCGATGCGCTCGAGACCTCCGCCGATCGCGAGCATCGCGCGACGCGCAGGGTTCGCGCCCGCGCGCAAGCCTGCCGGAACTCCGGGAAGGTGACGCGCCAGCGTGAGCGCAAGCACACTGCCGCCGGCGATCGTTATCAGGGTCCAGGCGATTTCTTTGGGCGCGAGTGGATTGCCGAGCAGCTCGCCTGGCACCGGACCCAGGACCGCGGCCAAGGCAAGCACGAACGAACACAGCGCCATCGTCAGTGCAGCAATTTCCTGGACACGTGGCACCGAAGCAATCGGCGCTGCCCGCTCGCCAGGCGTCCGGAAGGCATGCGCGATGACGAGCACGACATAGCTGGTCGTAAGAAAACCGCCTGCCTGCAGCACCCATTCCCACCACCATTGCCCGCTGCCATCGGCAGCCTGCAGCAGCAGTTTTTTCGCGAGGTAGGCGCCGCTCGGCAATACGCCCATCAGCGCGACGCCGCCCACCGCAAATGCCGCTACGCTCAACGGCACGCTGCGCGCGGCGCCGGCAAGATCGGCAATGCGATCGTGGCCATACGCCTTGTAGATTAGGCCCGCGGCCATGAACATCGCGGCCTTCGCCGTTGCGTGCGCAATCGCCTGCAATGTTCCTCCCATCAGGGCGCCGCCACGTACGAACTCGCCTGTCGCTGCGTCGAAGGCAAGCGGAAACATCAGGAACAGGTAGCCGATCTGCGCCAGCGTCGAATACGCGATCAGGAGCTTCAAGCGGTCCTGTCGAAGCGCGATGACACTGCCGAAAAGTATCGCGGCGGCGCCGAGCGATGCGAGCAACTGCGCCGCCGCGAGGCCGGGCAGCGACGGCGCCGCATCGAACCACAGTCGGATGACGATGAAGAACGATCCCTTGACGACCAGCGCCGAGAGCACCGCACTCGCGGCCGGCGGCGCGCCGGCATGCGCGGGCGGCAGCCACAAGTGCAGCGGGAACAACGCGGTTTTCGCGAGCAACCCGGTCGTCATCAGCGCCACCGCAACCCACGGCACGGGCGCAGCGCGCAAGCGCTGCGCCAGCAGCGCGATATCCAGCGTGCCGCACTCGCCGTACAGCAGCACGACGCCGAGCAGGTACAGGATGGAACCACCCAGTGCGTACACCAGGTAGCGCAGCGCCGCGCGCAGCGTTTCGCCCTTACCGTCGAGACAGACGAGCGGGACACCGGCAAAGGTGAGCAATTCGAGTGCCACGTACAGCGTGAACAAGTCGCCGCTCACGAACACCAGATTCAAGGAACCCCATACAGCGAGCAGCAGCAACCAGTACAGCATCGACGCGCGCGTCTCCCGTACGTCGGCGGGCGTGCTGAAATCACCGCGCGCATAAACGCCGATGCCGGCGATCACCACGGCGACCGCGACCATCATCACCATCGACAGGCCGTCCGCGCGCAACGCAATGCCGAGCGGCGGCGTCCAGCCGCCGAGCACGTAGGTGAGCGTTGTGCCGGAGCGCAGCATCGTCGTTGCAATCGCGACGGCGATGGCGAGACCCGCGACGATCGTGAGCATCGCGACCCGCTGCGCATTGCGTCCGCCGAGCACCAGTCCGGCCATGACGCCAACGAACGGGAGCAGCACGGCGAGCGGAAGCAGCAATCCGCCCGATGTCGTTGTCGCCTCGGCCGGCACGCGCGATCCCCTACCCTTGGCTCGCGGCAGCGTTCGGGCTCGGCGGCGGCGCTTCGGGAGCGAGCGTGGTGGACCCGGTCTCGTCAAAAAGGCGCAGGAGCACGGTGATCGCGAGCGCGGTCGCCGAAAAGGCGACGACGATGCCGGTGATGAGCAGTGCTTGCGGCACCGGGTCGCCGCCCATTCCGGCCGCGGCGCCCCGCCGCGCAATCACGCCGAACAAGAGGAATACGCCGCTGCCGACCACGTTGAATGCGAGGATCTTGCGCAGCGGTTGCGGATTCACGATGAGCCCGTAGAGGCCGACACCGATCAACGCGCACGCCACCAGCCCGAACAGCGTCGCTCCGCTCACGGCTCAGCCGCCCGTTCGGGTGCTCCGGCCATGATCAGCGCGAGCGTCAGTGCGAGCGAAGGCATCAGCGCGAACTCGATGATCAGGATCATCGGTTTCGCCCAGCCTTCGGGATAGCCCAGAAACACATCGATCAGCAGCACACCCGCAACGCCCACCGCGATAAAGACTGCGGGGCCCGCGACGAGGAGGACGCGCAACCATCGGCGACTGACCGGTGGCGCATCGGCGAGACCCGCCATCAGCGTCAGCAGCCACATCGCCGCGACGATCGTGGCGCCCTGGAATTTGCCGCCCGGGTGGTCCGCGCCGACCCAGAAGATGTACATGCCGACGATGATGCCGATCGGCGGCAGCACGCGCGCAATGAAGGCGAGGATGCCGTCGGGATCGGCGTTGTAGCGCGGCCCGGGACGTCCGCCCCACACGCGGTCGGGCGCGAGCGACCAGATGCCGATCAGCGCGAGGAACAACACGATCGACTCGAGCAGCGTGTCCATCGCCCGGTACGCCATCAGCACTGCGGTAATCGGATTTCCAACGCCGGTCGATGCGAGGTTGGCGGCGGCCTCCGGCGCGAGCGTCGGTGCCGGATCGGGCAGCGTCAGCAGCGCGATCGCCAGCGAACCCGCGACGCCCGCCGACATGAGCGCCGCCAGCAATCGCACCGGCAATCCCGGTGTTTCGCGCAGCGCCTGTGCTTCGGTTCCGCGGAGCTTGGCCGACGCGCGCACGAGCAACATTCCGGTCAAGCCGCCGCCGATCGCTGCTTCGGTCAGTGCAACGTCGACGCCGTGCAATTGCACCCACGCCAAGGTCAGCAGCAGGCCATATGCAAGGTAGCCCACCGTCGCCGGAAACGTGTCGCGCACCAGCGTCGTGTACGCGGCCAGCGCCAGGATCAACAGCGCCGGGGCGGTGTAGAGAATGTCGACAATCATCTGCGCCGCGCGATGCGCGCGATCAGTTGCCCGGCGTCGGCGCCCGATATCAGCACGAGCAGCCAGATGGCGATCATCTTGAGTCCGTTCAGCACGCCGTCGACCTGTGGCAGCAGGCCGAGCACGATCAAACCCAGGCCCAGGTTATCGGCCTTGGTCAGCGCGTGCAGACGGGTGAGCGTATCGGGAAAGCGCAGCAACCCGACGGTGCCGGCGAGGAAGAAGATCAGGCCCGCTCCTATCGAAACATACGTAAATATGTCGACAACTGCGCTCATGATTTGTCGACATCTCCAGACGATGGCGGCGCGAACTTCACGAATGCGATCGACGCGAACGCCGCCAGCAGCGCGAGCGTCAGCGACACGTCGACGACCGATACGTCGCCAGTCGCCGCGCCCCAGAGCAACAACGCAGCGATGCCGCCGCTGCCGAGCAGTTGCCCAGCCATCATGCGATCGGCGTCGCCCGGTCCGCGCAGCACCCGAATCAGGCCCAGCGCGACCATCGCCAAGACGAAACCTGCCGCGGCGAGCAGGAACTCAGCCATGTCGTTCTCCCGACACGAGCGCCTTCGCGAGCAGGCGCTCTTCCTCGGCCATCTGCGCCACGATCGGCTGCCTGCTATCGAGGCAATGAAATTCGATCGTATCCGGACCGTCGCCCGCCGGAACAGTGCCCGGCATCATGCTCGTGATCGTGGCGAAATTGTTGCGTGCCTGCCCGCGCGGGAACCCCGTCCGATAGTCGACGAAGCCGGTGTGCAGTGGAAGGCTCGGCGCGAACGCGCGGCGCGCCACGTCGATCCCCGCCTTGAGCGACTGCCAGAGAAAGCGTGGCACGAGGGCAAGCAACCAAGCAAACCTCACGCGTCCGGTTTCCGGCGGCAGCAGGCGCAAGCTTGCCCACGTTGCCGCGACCACGGCCAGCATGCCCAC
Organism: uncultured beta proteobacterium; assembly: GCA_963726915.1. Classification (GTDB taxonomy): domain Bacteria; phylum Pseudomonadota; class Gammaproteobacteria; order Burkholderiales; family Casimicrobiaceae; genus PALSA-1003. The sequence goes on along the minus strand of CAVSEA010000009.1, from coordinate 171,229 downwards.
CGCAAGATCGCCCGGCTTCGCACTTTGCATGAGCACGATCCACAGGCCGAACAGCATTGCGCCGCGGATCAGGACTATGCCCACCGGCATCTTTGACTCGGTGGCGGGCGGTGCAGGTCGGTCGTCGGTCATGGGAAGGGTCGTTCCAACGCGCGGCGCTGATTACGCTGCTTCCGGCGCGGCTGCGGCAGGGTCCTTCTCGTTCCCGAACACAGTGACGTAAAGCACTGGAAGCAGGATCAGCGTCAGCAACGTCGCGACGAGCAGCCCGCCCATGATGGCGAACGCCATCGGCCCCCAGAACACCGTCGGCGCAATCGGGATCAAACCGAGCACGGTCGAGATCGCCGTCAGGATCATCGGTCGCAGGCGCGAGGTCGCCGACGCCATCACGGCGTCCCGCACGCCTTTGCCGTCCGCGCGGTCAGACTCGATCTGCACGACGAGAATGACCGCGTTCTTCGCGATCATGCCGATCAGCGCGAGGATGCCAAGGATCGCGACAAAGCCCAGCGGCCGGTTGAACACGAGCAGGGCAACGACGACGCCGATCAGCCCAAGCGGCAGCAGGGCAACCACCATCGCGAGCCTGCGGAAGCTCACGAGCATCAGCATCATGACCGCGAGCATCAGAACGAGCATGAGCGGCACGACCGCGAACACCGACGCGCTCGAGGCAGCGCTCTCTTCGTACAGACCACCCGTGGCGACCGTGTAGGGCCTCGGGAGCTTCGCGGCGAACTCGGCGACTTTCGGCGCGAGCGCGCCAACGACGACATCCGGAAGCACACCGTGGGTCACGTCAGCGCGCACCGTGAGCGTCGGCACGCGGTCGCGTCGCCACACGAGCGGGAACTCCTGCTCCTCCGTGAATGTCGCGAACTGCCTTAGCGGGACCATTCGTCCACTGGGTGTCGGCACCTGCAGCGAACTCAGCGTTTCGAATGATGCGCGCTGGTCGTCGGTGGCGCGCGCGACGACGTTGACGAGATAGATGTCGTCGCGCAACTGCGTGACCGTCGTCCCGGCGACTGCAGCGTTTAGCGCCGCGGCCAATCCACGCGAGCTGACGCCGAGCCGGCGCGCCTCGTCCTGGTCGACGTGGACCCGCACCTGCCGGGCAGGCTCCATCCAGTCGAAATGAACGTGACGCGTCCGCGGGTCGGAGCCAAGCACGTTGGCGAATTCCAGCGCAATTTTGCGAACCTCGTCGATGTCGGGGCCCGAAATCCGATACTGCAAGGGCCAGCCGACCGGCGGACCCAATTCGAGCGGACTCACGCCTGCGACGACGTCGGGAAACTGCTCGGCCAGCACCCCCTCGAGTTTCTGCTGCACGCGCTCGCGCGCCTCGAGGCTCTTCGTGACGATGACGAATTGCGCAAAGAACGGGTTGGCGAGCTGTACATCCAGCGTGAGGATGAACCGGATCGCCCCGCGGCCGACATACGTGCTGAAGTGGTCGATATCGGGGTCGCCCAGGAGCACCGCCTCGAAGCGCTTTGCCTGTGCCTCGGTCGCGTAGATCGACGCGTTCTGCCGCAACGTCATGCTGACGATGAGCTCGGGGCGATCAGAGGCCGGGAAGAACTGCTGCGGCACGTGCCGGAGCAGGAAGAGCGCGCCCGCGAACGCGCATATCGTCAGTCCGATCGTCACCCACTTTGCGCCGATGGCCGCGCGCAGGAACGCGCTGTACGCGTTCAGCAGCTTGCTAGGCTTGGTCTCGGCATCGGCCTTGGGCGGCTTCAGCAGCGCCTTGCCCACCAGCGGCGCGAACACGACGGCCACGAGCCACGATACGATGAGCGAGATCGCGACGACGGAGAAGATCGAGAATGTATACTCGCCGGCGGAGCTGCGCGCAAAGCCGATCGGAACGAAGCTCGAAATCGTGACCAATGTGCCGATCAGCATCGGCGCGGCGAGCGTCCGGTAGGCGAAGGTCGCCGCGTCGTCGATCGTGTCCCCTGCGCCCAGCCTGCGGATCATCGCGTCCACCGTCGTCATCGCGTCGTCGACGAGCAGCGTCAGCGCGATGATGAGGGCGCCCAGCGAGATGCGATGCAAGCCAGTATGCGTGACATCCATGACCGCGAAAACGATCGCGAGCGTGAGCGGGATCGCCAATGCGACCACGGCGCCGGGTCGCACGCCGAGGCTCACGAAGCTGCAGACGAGGATGATCACGATCGCCTGCCACAGCGACGTCATGAAATCGTTGATCGCAACGTCGACCGAGACCGCCTGGTCGGCAACGAGCGTCGGCTCGATGCCGAGCGGCAGGTTGGCCTTGATGTCGGCCATCTCCCTGCGTATGTTGCTGCCGAGCGCCAGGATGTCGCCGGCATCGCGCATGGCGATCGCCAGGCCGATCGCCGGCTTGCCGTTGACGCGGAACATCGGCTGCGGCGGATCGACGAACCCGCGGTGCACGGTGGCGATGTCGCCCAGCCGGATGATGCGGTCACCCGCCACGAAGTTGACGGCTTCGATGTCGTGCTCCGAATCGAACGCACCGGTCACGCGCAGGAACACGCGCTCCTGCTGAGTCTGGATGACGCCTGCCGGCCGTACGAGGTTCTGCGCCTGCAGCGTCGCGACGATCGTCGAATAGTCGAGCCGAAGGCCTGCAAGGCGTTCGGTGTTGAACTCGATGAAGACCTGCTCGTCCTGCGCGCCCATGACCTCGATCTTCGAGACATCCCGAACCTGCAGCAGGCGCGAACGCGCCGCCTCGACGTAGTCGCGCAGTTCGCGGAAGGTGAAACCGTCGGCGGTGAACGCGTAAATGATGCCGAAGGTGTCGCCGAAATCGTCGTTGAAGAACGGTCCGACGACGCCAGCGGGAAGCGTCCCACGCATATCGCCGATGTTCTTGCGCACCTGGTACCAGACGTCTGCGATCTCCGACGGCGGCGCTGACTGCTTGAGGTCGACGAAGATCGTCGTCTGCCCGGCCGTGGTGTAACTACGCACGCGATCGAGGTGGCGGGTTTCCTGCAGCGTGCGCTCCAGGCGTTCGGTGACCTGCTTCAGCGTTTCCTCAACGGTTGCGCCTGGCCATGCCGCGCCGACGACCATCGTTCGGATGGTGATCGCCGGGTCCTCGCCACGGCCCAGGCGCAGGAATGACAACGTTCCCGCCACCACCGCCACGATCATCAGGAAGACGATCAGTGAGCGCCGCTCGAGCGCCCACTCCGAGAGATTCGGGCCGATCACTGCTTGGTCTCGAGCAGCCGAACTTTCTGTCCTGGCCGCAGCGCCTGGATGCCTGCCGTCACCACGACGTCGCCCGGATTCAGGCCCGACGCGACCTCAACGCGGTTCGGATCGGAGGAACGGATTTCGATTTTCCGGGTGGCGACCATTCCGGTCTTTGGATCAACCACCCAGACAGCCGACTGGCGATCTGAACGGAACACCGCGGAAGGCGGAACTTCGATGGCCGGGGCAGCAGCCAGTTTCATGCGTCCCGTCACCGTCGTGCCAAGACGCATGGCGGCCGGGGGGTTGATCATCCGGAATTTGACGCGGAAAGTGCCCGTCACCGGATCGGCGCGCGGCGAAATTTCGCGCACGACGCCCATGGCAGTGATTTTAGGATCCGAGGTCAGCACGACGCTGATCTCGGCATTCGGCGGCATGGTGTCCTTGACGCGCGCCGGCATGTCGAAGGCGGCGTCGCGCGCGCCTTCCCGCGCCACCTGGACGATCATGCGACCAGCCCCGACCACCTCTCCCGGCTCGGCGGCCTGCGTCGTGACTACGCCAGCAACATCGGAGATCAGGCGCGTGTAACTCAACCGGTTCTCGGCAAGCGTGACTTGCGACTGCACCGACTCGACCTGCGACTCGGCCGACCTGAGCATTGCCTCGGCCTGATCGAAGGTGGCGCGCGAGACCGCATTCTCCGCGACCAGGTTCGACATGCGCGCGTAATTGTTGCGCGCTTCCACCCGCTGCGCCACGGCCGCGGCGAGCTGCGCGCGCGCCGACTGCAGACTGCTCTCCTCGTTCTGCGAATCCAGCCGCGCGATGAGCTGGCCCGGCCGCACCGCGTCGCCAACACTCACGTTGCGTTCGATCAGTCGTCCGTCGATCCGGAACGACAGGTTGATCTCGGTCTGCGCTTGCACGGTGCCGGTCATGGCGATCATGTCGCCCACGGTACCCTTCGCCACGGTCACCACGCGCACCGGACGTACTTCGGGCGCGGAGACCTCCTCGGCGCGCCTGCAGGCGGACAGCAATGCCAGCGAAACCAGCGCGAGCACGGCTAACGCATTAAATGAACAACTCTTTCGCCCAACGGCGAAGTTCACAAACACGGTGCAATTCCTTTTCAATGTTTCGCCTATTGTCTTTGTTGCAGCGCGGGAGCGCAACGGGGCCGTAACCACCGGCCAGCGATGCGCAGAATCACAGGGACGCGCGGGTGACGGCGAGTTTCGGTCTCATTCATGACGCGCAGTCGCAGGCGCGGCCGGTTCTGCGGGCGCCTGCCCCGGCACCGCCGCGATGCGCAGCATGCGGATGCCCGCATACGCGATCACCACCGTGAGTGCCGGACTGATAAAACAGAAGAACGCGAAGGGCGCATAGCTCCAGGTTGCCACGCCAAGCGTTGCCGCCATATACGCGCCGCAGCTGTTCCACGGAATCAGCGCCGAAGTCGGGGTCGCCGTATCGCCCACCGTGCGCGACAGCACGGCCGGCGCTAGGCCGCGTTGCTCGAACGCACCTTTGAACATGCGGCCCGGCAGGACGATCGCAATGTACTGGTCGGCCGTGACGATATTGGTCGCGATGATCGAAGACACCAGCGACAGGACCAGAGCAGCGTCCGATTTTGCCTTCTCGATCACCGGCGCGATCAGCCGCTCGAGCACGCCCGCTTTCTCCACTACGCCGCCGAACGCGAGGGCGGTGATGATCAGCCAGATCGTGTTCAGCATGCTGTCCATGCCGCCGCGCGAGGCCAGCAGATCCAGCGTAGCGATACCGGTGGACGACTTGTAACCGCTGGCAAGCGCGAGCCAGACGCCCTTCAGCAGGGCCACTATCCGCGGCAAGCCGCCGTCAGGGTCGGCAAAGGCGATCACGCGCGCGGGCTCGATGAACACGGCGAGCACACCGCCAGCCAGCGCTCCGAGAAAGATCGACGTGAACGGCGGAATCCTGAATGCGGCGAGGGCCACGACAACCACCAGCGGCAGGAACAAGACCGGAGAAATATTGAAGGCGCCCTGGATGCCGGCGATCTTGGCGGAGGCATCGAAGTCTCCCGGCCGACCAAGCATGAAGAATATCCCGAGCGAAATGGCAACGGCCACCGATGACGTGATGAGCGTTTCGCGCAAGTGCGTATACAACGGGACGCCCGCCGCCGCGGCCGCGAGATTGGCGGAGTCCGACAGCGGCGAGGACTTGTCGCCAAAATATGCGCCCGAGATGATCGCACCAGCCGCGATCGCCGGGTTCAGCCCCATGTTCGCCGCGATGCCCATGAAGCCGATGCCGATCGTGCCGGCGACGGTCCACGAGCTGCCGATGCTGGCCGACACGATCCCGCAGATGGCGCAGGCTGTCACGTAAAAGTAGTTCGGACTCAACAACTGCAGTCCATAGTAGACCATCGCCACCAGCGTGCCGCTCATCGCCCATGTTCCGATCAGCGCACCGACGGCGAACAGGATGAAGATGGCACCAATTCCGGTGCTTACGCTCTTGCTCGCAGCCTCGCCCAGCGATTCGAGCGAGTGTCCGTGTCGCCAACCGATGAACACGGCGATCATCGTGGCCACGACCAGTGCTACCTGGTTCGGTCCGCCTGCACCTGCGTCGCCGAACAGAAAATAGGACAGCCCGACCAATACGATCAGGCTCGCGACCGGGATGATCGCCTCTACCAGCGTGAGCGGCTGCGCTGTCGTAGGCCTATTCACGCTGGCACGACGAACGGACCTAGAAGTCCACCGCGTCGCGGATGATCGGACAAGTCATGCAATGGCCGCCGCCACGGCCACGACCTAGCTCCGCACCGACGATGGTGATCACTTCGATGCCTTGCTTGCGCAGCAGTGTGTTCGTGTAGGTGTTGCGATCGTAGGCATAGACGACGCCCGGCGACGCGCAGACCAGGTTGGCGCCGCTGTCCCATTGCGTGCGCTCGCGCTGGTAGTCGCTGCCGCCGGCCTCGACCACGCGCAGCTTCTTGAATCCAAGCGCCTGCGCGACGACGTCGACAAAGGGCTTTTTTTCGTTGTGAAACTCGACGCCGCTCGGATGGTTGCTGGGCCGGTACGAAAACGTCGTGGTCTTGGCCAGGAAATCGGGCGCGAGCAGGACACAGTCCCGGTCGGCAAACGTGAACACCGTGTCGAGGTGCATCGCCGCGCGGATCTTCGGCATTGCGGCCACGATCACGCGCTCCGCCGCGCCTTTCTTGAACAGCGTGGCCGCAAGCTGGCTGATCGCCTGGCGCGAGGTGCGCTCGCTCATGCCGATCAGGACGTTCCCCTTGCCGATGGGCATCACGTCGCCGCCTTCCAGCGTCGCCAGGCCGTGGTCCTTGGTCGGATCGCCCCACCACACGTTCACCTTGCCCGCGAAGTCCGGATGGAACTTGTAGATCGCAGTCGTGAGAATCGTCTCCTCATGCCGCGCCGGCCAGTACAGCGGGTTGAGCGTCACGCCGCCGTAGATCCAGCAGGTCGTGTCGCGCGTGTAGAGCGTATTCGGCAACGGCGGCAGCAGGTACTCTGTAACTCCAGCCGCTTCCTTGGCGACTTTCAGTGCCGCGCCGCCGTGCTTCTCCGGAAAATCGTGGGTCGACAGACCGCCGATCAGTGTTTCGGCGAGTTTGCGGTTGTCGAGGCCCTCGAGATAGCTGCGCAGCTCGTCGATGAATCCAAGGCCCACCTGGTCGGGCACGACCTGGTTGTCGAGGATCCATTTCTTGCCCGCCGCAACCGCTACCGTTTCAGCGAGCAGGTTGTGCATTTCCACGACTTCCACGCCGCGATCGCGCATCTTGGTGACGAAGTCGAAATGGTCGCGCTTGGCGTTTTCCACCCATAACACGTCGTCGAACAGCAGCTGGTCGCAGTTGCTCGGCGTGAGGCGCGAGTGCGCGAGCCCCGGCGCACAGACCATCACCTTGCGCAGTTGCCCGACCTCCGAGTACACGCCGAACTTGGACTCTTTCCTGGACTCTTTCTTGACCTCTTTCTTGGCCGCCTTCGCCTTCGTCTTTGCCATTGCTTGCCCTCCGGTACGTAGATTGCGATTAAAACTGTCGCGAGCCCGCAGGCTCCATCAGATGGTTATGTAGCCCCTGATCAGGCCGAGCAGCGCATAGATCGCGCCGGCCACAAAGATGCCGAATACCACCCACTCGGCCGTAGTGAAGATCTGCTTGCCCTGTTCGCGACGGGTCTTCAGGTACAGCAGCGTGCCCGGAGCATAGATCAGGAACGAAAGCACCAGGAATTTCATGCCGCCGGCAAACACGAGGAAGACCGAGTAAACCGTCGCGAAGATCGCCACGAACATGTCCTTGCGCAGCTCGGCGTCGGTCGGTGCGTAGGTCTCGCGCGTCAGCACCAGCTTCAGCAGGTACGCCGCCGACAGCAGGTAGGGCAGCAGCGAGAGATGGCTGCACAGCGACAGCGCAAAGGTGAATGCATCGGCCGAGAACAGCGTTGCGATGAGAACCGCCTGTACCAGCAACGTACTCATCAACAACGCGTTGGACGGCACCTGGTTCGCATTCTCCTTGGCCAAAAAGGTCGGCATGTCGCCCTTCTTGGCGGCGATCGAAAGCACCTCGGACGCCATCAGCGTCCAGGCCAGGTACGCACCCAGCACCGACACGATCACGCCGACACCGATGAACGCCGCGCCCCAGGGCCCGACCGCCGCGGCGAGCACGCCGCCCACCGAGGGCTGGCTCAGCTGCTGGATCTCGGCGCGCGGCAAGATGCCGAAGGACAGGATGGACACCGACGCGAACAGCGCCAACACGCCGAGGAAACCCATGACGGTGGCCTTGCCCACGTCCTCACGCTTCTGCGCGAAGCGCGAATAGTTGCTCGCGCCCTCGATGCCCAGGAACACGAACACCGTGATCAGCATCGTCGCCATGACCTGCTGGAACAGGCTGCCGTAATCCCGCTGCGCGCCAGGCGCGGCGGCAGCGACGAGGTCCCCGTGCGCGTGCAGGTACTCCTGGGGCACGGCATTGCCGCCCCAGAGGTTGGAAGCGAACACATCCGGCTTGAAGAAAAAGATCACCAGCACTAGGAAGAGCAGCAGCGGGATGACCTTGGCGATAGTGACGATCTTGTTGATCGCGGCTGCTTCCTTGGTTCCGCGCAGCACCAGGAAATGGAAGGCCCAGATGCCGATCGACGACGCTGCAACCGCACTGATCGTATTGCCGTCGCCGAAGAAAGGAAACACCGCGCCGAGCGTCGACTTGATCAGCACCCAGTACGAGACGTTACCGACGCAGGCGCTGGCCCAGTAGCCGAACGCCGAGGCAAAACCCAGGTACGGCCCGAAGCCGGCCCGAGCATAGGCATACACGCCGGCGTCGAGGTCGGGCTTGCGGTTGGCCAGCTTCTGAAACACGAAGGCCAGCATCAGCATGCCCGCGCCGGCGATGGCCCATGCGATCAGCGCACCGTAGACCCCGGTCGCCATCGCAAAGTTGCGCGGTATCGAGAACACTCCCGCGCCGACCATCCCTCCCACCACCATCGCGGTGAGCGTTGCCAGTGGCATTTTCTCTGTCGTGGAAGAACTCTCTTTTTGCTCCGCAGCCATGTCTCTTCTCCCCAAAGGTACTGCCCCGCCGCTATTCGCGATTCGGAAACGCTAGAAGTTCATGACCCATTTCCGGCGAGCGCGTGTTCGTGGGTCGCTCTGGCGGAGTCCGATCGCTGGTCGCATATCATCCTGGCGCGCGAACCAGATTGTCGAACGGGGCCAGCCCTTGGATAAGGAATGGGTCGAGTCGAGATGATGCGCACGAGGGCATTGCGAGGTAAATCCGAATATGCGAACGCAGTCCTGCTGGTCGGCATATGCTGGTCGGCAGTGTAACCATAAAATGCTGTTTGGTGGGTAGAATTTTGCGCCGGCCCATTACATTACAATCGCTCTCATCGCGGCTCGATGCACGGTCGTCAACCGCCGAACCGGCTCCGAGATGTCCATCGTAGCTACGCGCAGTGCAGTGGAGGCGACGCGATGACCACCATCGGCGCGCACGACAACTTTATGGAGCCGCTGCCGGACCGCCTCATCCTGCGCGTGGTGGCTGCCTACGCCGCCGCCTTTGTCGTGTTCGGATGCGTCGTCGATAGTCCCGATCGAGTCTTGCGCGGCTTGTTCGAGATCCTCACCACGCGCGACGCGCTGCTTACCGACTATTTCGGGGTCGGCGGCATCGGCGCTGCCTGCGTGAATGCCGGTCTGCTGACGCTGTGCGCGTGCCTGGTCTATAGGCTCACGGAGGCGAAAATCACCGGCGCTGCGGTAGCGTGCCTGTTCCTCGTCCTCGGTTTTGGACTGTTCGGCAAGAACCTCCTCAACATCTGGTCGATCGTCCTCGGTGTGTTCCTCTATGCCAAATTCAAGAACGAGCCGTTTGCGACGCACATCAACACCGCATTCTTCGGCGCGGCGCTCGCCCCTGTCTTTTCGGAAATTCTGTTCAGCACCACGCTCGCGCTCGAGGTCCGGGTGCCACTCGCAGTGGCCACGAGCCTCGTCATCGGCTTCATCCTGCCCGCGGCCGCGGCGCAGCTGTTCAAGGCGCACATGGGTTTCAGCCTTTACAACATGGGCTTCGCCGCCGGCATCGTGGGCACTCTGGTGGTTGCCACGTACAAGTCGTACGGATTCGTGCCCGACCCGGTCATGATCTGGACCACGGGCAATAACCGGTTGCTCGGCAGCTTCCTCGCGGTGCTGTTCGCGTCGATGGTCGCGATCGGCTACTACCTCGATCGCTCGCTGCCGTCACGGCTGAAGCAAATCATGGCGACGACCGGTCAGGCACCGACCGACTTCATCGCCATCGCCGGCTTCGGGCCGACGCTCGCCAACATGGGCGTGACGGGAGCAATCGGCGCCGTGTACGCGTTGCTGGTCGGCGGCGATCTCAACGGACCCGTCATCGGCGCGATATTTACCATCGTCGGCTTTTCGGCCTTCGGCAAGCATCCGCGGAACATCGTCCCGATCATGCTCGGTGTGTTCATCGCATCGCTGGCCAAGCCATGGAGCGCGGCCGAACCGTCGATCGTGCTGGCTGCCCTGTTCGGCACGACGCTCGCGCCGATCGCCGGCCGTTTCGGCTGGCACTGGGGGATCGTCGCGGGAGTCGTGCACTCGTCAGCGGCGACGAGCGTCGGCACTCTGCACGCAGGTCTCAACCTGTACAACAACGGCTTCGCCGCGGGCCTCGTCGCCGCAGTTCTCGTTCCCGTAATCATCGCCATCAGGGGCGCGCGCGAGGAGGAGCGGACCGCCGAGTCAAACGATCCGAAACGATGAAGCGCCCGCACAGCCTGCCAAGTCAGGAATCAGGCTGATCGGTCTCGGCGCGATCGAAACTTTGGCGCGGCAGTAGAAACAGCCAGGATACGAGCACGAACGGCGCGGTCAGCGTCGGAATGGCGAACGGAGTTAGCGCCACGTTAAGCGCCGCCTGCGCGATCACCGTGAACACCGTTCCCAGCGCCGCATAGACTACGACGCGCGCACTCGGCAGGTAGAACACCGTGCCGAGCGCGATCGCCGTCAGGACCGGGCTGAAGCCAAGCAGTCCGCCGGTTATCAGATCGCTCTCGGCACCGAACAAATGCGCCACGATGACGGCGAGGACCGCGCCACCAAGCGCGAACACGGCGGCCGCGAGCGAATTCACGGCAAGTCCGGCGAGCAGGAGCAGCGCGGCGACGGCGCTGCCTTTCAGGAACACCTGCGAAATGCTCAGCAACACACCCTGCACGAAATCGCCGACGCCGAGCCGCGTCGCCGCGACCGACTCGAACGGCGCGACCACATCCGCGGCCGGCAGCGCCGTGCCGGCAAGACCCGCGAAACCGTAGGTTGCCAGCAGCAGCAACCAGGTCGTCAGGACAAAGGGGAAGGTCAGCGCGCCGCCCCAGGGTTTTGTCACCCGCGCGGTACCCAGCATGACGACGACCGACACCGCGGCACCCAATATTACGTAGACCCAGAGCAACGGCCCCGGCGCGATGAAGGTGGCGAGCGCGAGGCCTACGAGCACGCCGTTGTAGCCATAGAGGCCCGCGTTCAGCGAGGCTTTTTCGACGCGCAGCCACTGTGCCGTCAGCGTCGCAACCACGACCGCGATTACCCCACCGATCGCGATCTCCGGCGCGCCCGCGGCATGGGCCCCCCACGCAATGGCCGCAAGGAACAGCGCCCCGCTCAACGGATTGTCCTGAAACATCACCTGCCCGATGCCACGCAGGTTGATATCGACGAAGCGCAGCACTCCCGATGCCGCGCAGCGCGATTCCCAGCTTGCAAGGAGCCTTTTCATTGGCCGTCCTGTTAGCGCCACAGGGATGGAGGGGGAATGCCCGCGCCGGTGATTTCCTTGCGTGCCACCTCCCAGAATTCGCGCACCTTCGCCTTCACCTGCGTGGTTTCACGACCGAGTACCTTGTAGATGAGACCGGCATCGTTGGGCAGCCGACACGCGCCGAAAGCCACGCCCTGCTCCAGGTCGACGTCGGCCGCCACGCGTGCATGAATGCGATCTGCAGTGTCCGGCGGCGTGCACAGGATCACGTTGCCGAAGACGTCGAAGCCGTCCATCACTCCGGTCTGCCGCATCGGATATCGCGCCGGTTCGATCAGTAGCTTCTCGATGAACAGGGGCGGTCCGCCGGGCCGCGCGGCCGCGGTTGCGAGCGACAGCACGGTGGCGCCGAAGCACTCGTCCGGATGATGGTATTTGCGCCCCGGCTGCACGATCTCCGAGTAGAGCAGCGACGCGCTGGGGTGCAGCGTGATCCGGGTGTCGCTTGCAAACCGTGCCTGGCGGTGCGGGATCAACGGGTCGGGCAGAAATTCGAGATAGGCACCCTCGTCCAGCGACAAGACTTGTGTCTGCAGCGCGAAGTTGGTGTCCATCGAGTGGATTTTCGTCGCCGATTGCGTGGTGACGTGCGCCATCGCGCACGGCCCGAGCGCGACCTCCAGCGCCAGTCGATCACCCTGCAGCACGCAACCCGCGGTGGTGATCGTGAACAACCAAGCCATCTCCGGCAGGGCTTCGTCGCAATGCAGTGCGCGCTGCGCCAGATACGGCGTGCGCGACTGCAGGTCGGCCAGGATCGTGCGCTCGTCGCGGCGCTCGAATCCGAGGCGCAGGAAGCCTGATTTGCCGACGGCACCGCTTTTCATTTGCGGCGGCTCGCCCAGGTAGGCCGAGAATTGCGCCGGCGCGAAGTTCAGGGCCTCGCCCGCGGCCGGCATGCCAAGCGAGAGCGCCCGCTCGGCCGCGCCCATCAGGCGGGCTGCCCCGCCGGCAGCTTGATATCGAACAGCAGGTCGGTGCGAATCAACTCGACCAGCTCGGGAATGCCCGCGCCGGTGCGGCAGTTGGTGAACAGGAACGGCTTGTCGCCGCGCATCAGTTTCGAATCGTGCGCCATCACCTCGAGACTCGCGCCCACGTGCGGCGCGAGGTCGGTCTTGTTGATGACCAGGATGTCCGACTGCGTGATCCCGGGTCCGTTCTTGCGCGGAATCTTGTCGCCTGCCGCGACGTCGATCACGTAGATGAAGAAATCGACTAGCGCCGGCGAGAAGGTCAGCGTCAGGTTGTCGCCACCGCTCTCGATCAGCACCACGTCGCCATCCGGAAAGCGCGCCTCCATGTCCTCGACCGCCGCGAGGTTCATGCTGGGGTCCTCGCGCACGGCGGTGTGCGGGCAGGCGCCGGTCTCGACGCCGAGGATGCGCTCCTCGAGCAGGATGCCCTTGAGCGTGCGCTGCACGTGCTTCGCGTCCTCGGTCGTCACCACGTCGTTGGTGATGATGAGCACCTTGATGCCCATTTCGAGCAACCGCGGCGTAATGGCCTCCACGATCGCGGTCTTGCCCGATCCGACCGGGCCGCCAACCCCGATGCGCGTCACCTTTTTCTTCACGTTATCGACCTTTCCGAATCAGTTCATGAACAAACGTACGTGCGCCTTGACGTGTACGGCCGCGAGGATTTCCGCCAACGGCGCGAAGCCCGCCATGTCGGACAGGCTGGCCGCTGCCGCGCGCTGGTACGAGGCCTCGACATCCGCGTTGAGCGTGTACAGCATTTGCTGCGTGTCGACGTGACCGATGCGCATCAGCCGCAGCGCCGCGCTCAGCATCGTCGCCGTGACGCCATACTGATGAACGACGAAGGCGTCGCGTGCCGACAGTCCTTGCGCGGCAAAATTCACCGCCAGCGCGACCGGATAGCAACCGGGCGTCGCGGCCGGCCTCGACCCGTTCGCGCCATACCTGCAACAAGCGCGTACCGGTTATCTGTACGCCCATCTCCGTGAACTTCTTGCCCATGCGCACGGACATCGTCCGCGTTTCGCCCGAGAGTTTTCGCGCGTAAATCCGCTCGTCGATGCGCACAAGTTCGTCGACGTCTTCGAGCAACGCAGCACGATGCGCGCAAACGAGCGCGATCCCGTCGCCGCGATTGGCCTGCTCGACCGCGGTCCTTGTGAAGTCGAGCAGCGTCGCAGCATCGGTGACCACGCGCTTCTGGATGGCGGACTCGAGCCCACCGGAGAATGCGAAGCCGCCGATCGGGAACACCGAGTCGCCGAACTGCAGCATGCGCGCCAGCTGCACCGCATTTGCGGTGACATTGGGCCCGGCACCGTCGTCGCCGGCCTTCATTGTTCGGCGTCGGTATGCGGGTGCGAAGGCGAAAGGATGGACGCGCGCACCGGCGGTCGTCCATGCGCTCGCCCGGTGTCGGGATCGATCGCGACGTACCGGTCCTGCGTATGCGTGTGCACCGGGCCTTCGGCGCCACCGAAAAGACGGCGCGACTCGTGCGGGGCGAGATACGGCACGATGTCGCCGCCCGGCACGAACTCGTAGCGAATGGCCTCGAAGCGATGCGTGTTCATCACCGACGCCATGACCTTGTGGTCGACGGTGAGCGGCACGAACACTCGCGTGCCCTTGACCAGCGCCGGCCAGTGCTGGTTGCCGAGTGCATGGCCGAGTTCGACGCAGGTGCGCGCGGCGATCTCCGGCGGCAGCGACGCCAGTTCGTCCAGGTGAATGACCATGACGTCGCGCAAGCTGATCTGCGCCACGACCGCGCGGGCCGTCACCTCGTCCCAGAGCAGCACGTCGCCGTCGCGCAGGAACGCACCGCGATCCAGCGAAACCGCCACTTCCGTGCCTTCGGCGGTCTTCTTGCGAAAGCGGTTCTTCTGCGCTTCCCAGTGATCGAGCGCCAGCGGCTCCACGGTGCCCGCGGCCAGGCGCGCCGTCCATTCCGGGTCGCTGACGTTGCCCAGGACTCTTTCGATGATGATCAAGACGCGTCGCTCAGCTGAAGAAGTATTTCTGGTTGAGGGAGGTCGTCTTCAACGGAGGAACGGTTGCGTGCACGCCGTCGACGGTAACCGCGAAAGTCTCCGGCGAGACTTCGATCTTCGGCGTTCCGGAATTGCGAACCATATCCTTCTTGCCGATTTTGCGCGTGTTCTTGACGGGCATGACTTGCCGGCAAAGCTCAAGGCGCTCGGCAATACCCGCGTGGTGCGCTGCCTGCGATACGAAGGTCACGCAGGTGTCGGCCTGCAGCCGACCATAGCTCCCGAACATGGGGCGGTAGTAGGTCGGCTGCGGCGTCGGCAACGACGCGTTCGGGTCGCCCATTACCGCCCAGTTGATGACGCCGCCCTTGAGCACGAGCTTGGGCTTGGCGCCGAAGAACCCGGGCTCCCACAGCACGAGGTCCGCCATCTTGCCGACCTCGACGGAACCCAATACATGCGAGATGCCGTGCGCGATGGCCGGGTTAATCGTCATCTTGGCGACGTAGCGAAGCACGCGAAAATTGTCGTTGCCCGGCGCATCCTCCGGCAATTTGCCGCGCCCGTTCTTCATCGCGTCGGCCGTCTGGATGCAGCGCAGCCAGCATTCGCCGATGCGTCCCATCGCCTGCGAATCGCTGGAGAAGATCGAGATCACGCCGAGATCGTGCAGCACGTTCTCCGCGGCGATGGTCTCGGCCCGGATGCGGCTTTCGGTGAACGCGACATCCGACGGAATGTCGGGACTCAGGTGGTGGCACACCATGATCATGTCGTAGAGCTCCGCCTGCGAATTGACGCCGTAGGGGAGCGTGGGGTTGGTCGATGCGGGCAGGACGTTGGGCAGCCCCGAGACCTTGATGATGTCCGGCGCGTGGCCGCCGCCCGAACCTTCGGTGTGGAACGAGTGGATGGTGCGGCCTTCGAATGCGGCAATGGTGTCTTCGACGAAGCCCGACTCGTTCAACGTGTCGGTGTGCATGCATACCTGCACGTCCATTTGGTCGGCCACGGTGAGTGCGGAACGCAGCACCGCGGGCGTCGTGCCCCAGTCCTCGTGGCACTTGAAGCCACACGCTCCGGCTTCGATCTGCTCGACCAGCGCGTCCTTGCCGTGGCCGTGCCCTTTGCCGAGGATGCCGACGTTGACCGGCCAGCCTTCGAACGCGCGCAACATGTTCCTGATGTTGCCCGGACCGGGCGTCACCGTGGTGGCGTTCGAGCCATCGGTGGGACCTGTCCCCCCGCCGATGAGCGTGGTGGTGCCATTGGACAGCGCGGCATACGCCTGCTGCGGCGAAATGAAGTGGATGTGCGTGTCGATGCCGGCGGCGGTCATGATCAGATGGTTGCCCGAGATGGCGTCGGTGGCGAGCCCCAACTCGAGCCCCGGCGTGATGCCATCCATGGTCTGCGCATTGCCGGACTTGCCGATGCCGCAGATGCGTCCATCGCGAATGCCGACGTCGGCTTTCACCACGCCCAGTACGGCGTCGATGATCGTCACGTTGGTGATCACGAGATCGGGCGGTCCGGCGGAGTACTTCAGGCGATTGTCCATGCCCATGCCCTCGCGCAGGCTCTTGCCGCCGCCGAAGACAATCTCGTCGCCGTACGCGCCGCGCAGGTCGCGCTCGATTTCGACGAACAGGCCGGTGTCACCGAGGCGAATGCGGTCGCCCGTCGTGGGGCCGAACAGCCCTACGTACTCGTTGCGAGAGATGGTTGCCATGGAAAGGATCCTGGAGTCTTTGCTAACTTCGGCGCGTCAGCACCGAACGGTCCTGAATTAGGGCGTCCACTTCACTTCGTCGAGCGGAATCCCCGTTTCGCCGCGAGCGCCACGGCGCGGGCCTTCGCCGCCTCTGCCGATTTGCCCGCCGTGGGGCCGTCGACCAGATTGTTGAAGCCGTACACGGCGCGCTTGCCGCCGTAAGGGACGAGGTTCACCTTGCGCTCGTCGCCGGGCTCGAAGCGCAACGCGGTCGACGCTGGAATATTGAGGTGCTGGCCGAACGCCGCCGCCCGATCGAACTCCAGCGCGCGGTTGACCTCGAAGAAGTGGAAATGCGACCCGACCTGCACCGGGCGGTCGCCGGTGTTGCGCACCGTGAGTGTTGTCACTTTCAATCGATCGTGAAATGCGATTGGATCCGCGTGGCAAACGTAGCCACCCACCGAAACTTTTGCCGTCGCCGGATCGACGTCGGCGGCGATCCTGGGCCCCGCCTTTACTGCAGCCATGTATTGCCCCCTGGTTTGTTACTGGATCGGCGTGTGCACCGTCACCAGGCGGCTGCCGTCGGTGAACACCGCCTCGACCTGCACGATCGGGATCAAATCGGCAACGCCGTCCATCACGTCGTTCTTGGTGAGAGCAGTGCGTGCTTCCTGCATCACTTCCTCGATGGTCTTGCCCGCGCGCGCGCCCTCGAGCGCGCTGGCCGAGATGATCGCAACCGCCTCGGGATAATTGAGCTTGATTCCCTTCGCTTTGCGCTTCTGCGCGACCTCGGCCATCATGTGGATGACCAGTTTGTCGAATTCACGCGGCGTCAACTGCATTGCACCCTCCCGGCCCGAATTTCACTGCGCATGTAGCATAATCGTACGCATAGCCCCGCGCAAGGCGCCGTTGCCGCGGAATATACGGGACCGGGTGGAGACTGCGTTGCACCCCAATCGAACTGGCAGCCCGTGCCATCGATCCGGTATGACTGGAGGACTCAACATGAATTTCCGTTCAACATGTGTTCTGCTCGCAATGGTTGCGCTCATCACCGGTTGCCAGAGCACGACCATCCGCTCGGCGTGGTTTGACACGGACTTCGCCGGCCCTCCGTTGCGCAAGATCATCGTCGTGGGCGACATCAACAGCACCACGGATGGCCGCGTATTCGAGGACGTATTCGCCGAGCAGTTGCGCGCGGCGGGCGTCGACGGCGTTCCCGGCTACACCGTCATCATGGACAGCGCGCGCGCCACCGACGCGTCATTCGTGAACGCCGTCGTGAACAGCGGGGCGCAAGGGCTGCTCTTCGTCAGGCTGCTCGGAGTGGACACCCGGACGCAGGTATCGACGACCATGGTGGCGACCGGCATGCATTGGGGTCCAGGGCCATGGGGCGTCCAAAACCGGACCATGGTCCCGGTGCAGCAGGTCAGGCAATACGACCTCGCCACCGTGGAGACCAAGCTGTTCGACGTGCAGACGAAGTCGCTGATATGGGCTGCCACGACAAGTACGCTCAACCCGACCTCAGTGGCGCGCGAGACTCCTGCATTTGCGGGTCTTATCATCGGTCAGTTGGCCGCCCGAGGCATCATCGCGAGCAAATAGCGGCCGCGTGAACGCGTCGGCAACAAGCGCGAGGATATTGCCATTGCAGCGGCCATGATTGCCCACACCGAAGCGCGGCGCCCCTGGCTGCCGATGGTCGTCATCGCGATGGGCCAGGCGCAGATGTCGCTGAACATCAACGCATTGCCGGTGTCCATCGGCAGCATCGTCGCCGAGTTCAACACCGCACCGACGATGATCGGCACCGCCATTGTCGCGCACTCGGTCGCCGTCGCCGGATTCACCATGCTCGGTGCGAAGCTGGGACAGAAATTCGGTTCGCTCTTGGTCTTCCGCTGGGCGACGGCGCTGCTTATGGCGTCGATGATCCTGATGACCTCCAGCGGCAGCGTGGAGATCATGATCGCGGCGCAGGTCATCGCCGGACTGGCGGCATCCGCCATCGTCCCCACGCTGGTCGTGCTGATCGTCGACAACTACAGCGGCGCACAACAGGCCAGGGCGCTCGGCATCCTCGGTGCGGTCCAGGCCATGGCGGCCGTCACGGCGTTCTTCGTCGCCGGCGTGGTCGGCACCTATCTCGGCTGGCGCTACGCCTTCGGCCTCGTGGTGCCGTTTTCAGCGCTCACACTGTGCTTCAGCCTGCGGCTCAAGCCCGTTCCCAGGATGACGGAAGTGAAGATCGACGGCGTCGGCGTGATGCTTGCGGCCGCGGCAGCGATATTGATCAGTCTGGGCGTCAACGGTCTGTACGACTGGGGCGCGGTGCTGGCGAGCACGGGCGCGCCATTCACCGTATTGGGGCTGTCGCCGGCGCTGGTCATGGTGGTCGGCGGCGTCGTCGGCGTCCAGCTGTTCATCGCCTGGGCGCAGCGGCGGCAGGCGCGCAACCAGACGCCGCTGCTCGCGCTGAGGGTTATCGAGTCGCCGCGAGAGCGCGCCGCGGCGCTCGCGATGATGACGATCTTCATGCTCGCCAATGCGCTGACCTTCCTGGTTCCGCTGTACATCCAGATGGTGCAAGGCAGGACGAGCCTCTTCACCGCAATAGCGATGATCCCTTACCAGCTGGCGGTGTTCGCGGCGGCAATCCTGGTGCTGAGCCTCTCCGACCGGCTGACGCCGCGACAGGTCACGCGCTACTCATTCGTGCTGGTGTTCGCCGCGCTCGTGATCCTTGCGCTGGTGATGAACAACGCGTGGAGCGATCTGCTCGTCGTCCTGGGCCTGGTGCTGTTCGGTCTCGGACAGGGAGCGCTGGCGACGCTGCTGTTCAATGTGCTGGTGACCTATGCGCCGAAGGAGTTCGCCGGCGATGTGGGTTCGCTGCGCGGGACGATCAAGAACCTCGCAGCCGGCGTGGGTACCGCGGTGGCGGGCGCGCTCGCCGTCGGCATTCTCCACTTGAACGTCGAACGCAGCCTGGTCGATCATCCCACCATTCCACCGGCGCTGATCCGGCAGGTCGATCTCGACCGGGCGACTTTCGTCAGCAACGAGCGGCTGAAAGACTTCATGACGAGTACCACCGCCACGCCGGCGCAGGTCGACGAGGCGGTGCGAATCAACGCCGAAGCGCGTCTGCGCGCGCTCAAGTTGTCGTTTCTGCTGCTGGCGGGCGTCGCGCTGCTGATGATCGTTCCGGCGCGTCGGCTGCCCGGCTACGTACGTGGCAAAGGACCGGGTGCGAATCTCAAGCCTACCGCCTTCACCCTCTGCGGCCTGCCATCCCCTCCCGGCACCCGAGCCCCCAGGTGGCGGTCCGAAATTCGGCGGGCCTTGCGGTGGGCGCGATGGCCGCGGCGGCGGCCGGCGCGGCGGAGGTGGCGGTGGCGGCCGGAACGACGGCGACCCCCAGCTGGACCATCCCGATCGATTCGAATACCACGGACTTCCGCGATAGTGCAGATCCCAATACGGTCCGACGGAAAAGGTGATGATCGGCGACCGGTTCCGAAACCAGTTCGTCAGGTACCTCGAGTACACCCAGCCGCGCGTGCGGCCCGAGACGATGTCGCACCAGCGCCAGCCGCTGGTGCAACCGATGACCTGCACCGGCGTGCCGCGTGGCAGCCAGGTGACCAGCGGAAACACGCGGTCAGGACCGGCTCGCACATTGACTGCCTGCGACGTGACGGCCGACTGCGCAAGAGCCGGGATCGGCAACAGCAACAGCAGCACAACGAAACATCGTTTCAACGTCGAAGGTAACACCGGCATCTCCAAGGCAGGATCGAATACGAAACGTCGCAGCACCATAACGCGTGCAAGCCGCGCAGGGATGACCCCATTGCCGACATCATAACTGCAACACGCTGCATATTCGGAACCATTGCCGATTCGTGACAAGGTCGCCGCGTAGCAATCATGTAAAATGTGTAACGGAATGCAGGACAGTCGCGTTTCGCGCGCTCCAGCGTTCAATCATCCTCCCCGAGGCACCCATGCACAAACCTTTGCTCGTCGTAGTTTTCGCCGCCACCGCATTGCTGGCGGGCGCCGCCGCAGCGCAATCGTCCCCGAATACGCTCGCCAAGATCAAGGCAGCGAAGGCGATCAACGTCGCCTATTCCACCGATTCGCTCCCGTTCTCGTTCACCGGCCCCGGCAGTGAGGCGGCCGGTTATTCGATCGATCTGTGCAAGCGCGCCATCGCGCAGATCGGCCGCGCGGTCGGCGACCCGAACCTCAAGATCAACTGGATTGCCGGATCGGTGGCCGAACGGCTGCAGATGGTCGCCGCCGGAACCGCGGACCTCGAATGCGCGAACACGACGCAGACGCAGTCCAGGCTTGCGAACGTGGACTTCTCGAATCTCATTTTCATTGATGGCGGCGGCTTCCTCGTGAAGTCCGGATCGCCGATCAACTCGATTCCCGATCTGGCCGGCAAGCGCGTCGCCGTATTGAAAGGCACGACGACGGAAACACGGCTCAACGACACCTTGCGTCGCCGCCTCGTCAACGCGACGGTCGTCCCGATTGCCAACGCCAACGACGGCATCGCGATGCTGGAATCGGGCAGCGTGGATGCGTACGCTGGCGATAAGATCAAGCTCATCGGTCTGCTGGCGCAGTCGAAGGACCCGGCCCGGCTGGCGATGCTGGTGGAGGAACTGTCGTTCGAGCCCTACGCCTTCGCCTTGCCGCGCAACGACTCGGCGTTTCGCCTCGAAGTCAACAAGGCATTGACGCAGGTCTACATGAGCGGCGACATCGAGACGATCTTCGCACAGTGGCTCGGCAAGCTCGGCCGCCCGAGCGGGCTGCTCGCGGTCATGTACGTGCTGAACTCGATTCCCGAATGAATTCCCGGATTGCAAACAGGAGACCGAAGATGACGAAAATGATTGAATGGCGGCGCGTTGCGGCCGCATTGTGCGCGTGCGCAGCGATGGCGCTCGCCGGCTGCAACACGCCGCCGGCGTTCCAGGTAAGCGAGCAACCTGCCATCCGTACCGGCACCGTCGAGTCGATCACCCAGGACAGCGTGCAGAACATCAACAACACCGTAGGCATGATCGGCGGCGCGCTGATCGGTGGCGGGCTTGGCAGCCTGATCGGCGGCGGCACGGGGCAGACCGTCGCGACCATCGTCGGCGCGGGCGCCGGCGCGTGGGGTGGCAACCAGGTCGCGCAACGAAGTCAGACGCTCGTCTGGAAGATCGGGATTCGCTACGACGACGGCACGTGGGCGACTGTGCAGCAGACCTCGGCGCCTGCGTTGCGCATCGGCGATCGCGTGCAGGTGTCGTCGACGGGCATCCAGCTGTTGCGCTAGCTCACTGACCTAGACATTTGCGACCTACGCATGCCGTCATTCCCGCGCACGCGGGAATCCATTGGCGTTGAAGGCAAATGGATTCCGGCTCGCGCCCGCTTCGCGGGCTCGGCCGGAATGATGGGCCTTTCTTCTTTCGCAGTCCCATGAATCGTCGAGGCTTCCTCGGCGCGTGCGCCGCCGGCATGCTGGCGACAGGCTGCGACTTCTCGTTGCGGCATGGCGTGTTCAACGCCTGCGGCGGAAGCTTGCCGCCGGAGCTGCGCGACCATCCGCTGGTGCTCTCGGCGTGGCGCAATATCGACGCCACCAAGGTCTGGGACACGCATTGCCATGTCTTCGGCACCGGCGATTCCGGCAGCGGTTTGTGGGCCAACCCGCGCATGGAGCAGATGTGGCGGACCGTCCAGTACCTGCAGCGCCAGCTTTATGTCAACGCAAGTTGCACTGTCGACGAGCCGGGCAAGGCAGACGTGAGCTTCGTGGCGCGCCTGCTCGCGCAGGCCGACGAGATGGCGACGGGATTTCACACGCTCCTGTTCGCGTTCGACTGGGCGCGCGACGACGCGGGTTCGCCGCTGCAGGACCGTTCGACGTTCCACGTTCCCGACGATTACGTCGCCGGACTCGCGCAACGCTATCCCGCTCGCTTCCAGTGGGCGGCATCGATTCATCCCTATGATCCACGCGCGCTCGACCGGCTGGATGCCGCGGCGGCGCGTGGCGCGAAAGCGATCAAGTGGCTCCCTTCCGCGCAGGGCATCGATCCCGCGGACGCGCGTTGCGATCGCTTCTACGCCAAGCTTGCCACGTTGCGGATCCCGCTCATCACCCACGCCGGCGACGAGAAGGCGGTGCACGGCTTCGGCGAGCATCTGGGCAATCCGCTCCGACTGCGCCGTCCACTCGACGCAGGCGTGCGCGTGGTCGTGGCGCATTGCGCGTCGCTGGGGGACGGCCAGGATCTCGATCGCGGCGGCACGACAACGGCGCCGAACTTCGAACTCTTCGCGCGGTTGATGGACGAACCGCGCTATCGCGCCAACCTGGTCGGCGATATCTCGGCCATCACGCAGGGGAACCGGATGAGCGTGATCCCCACGCTGCTCGCGCGCCGCGATTGGCACGATCGCCTGCTCAATGGCTCCGACTACCCGCTGCCCGGCGTGGTCCCGCTGATCCCGCTGCATGGCCTGGTCGAGCGCGGCCTACTCGATGGCGGTGCGGTGGCGACGCTGGCGGCATTGCGCGAGCACAATGTGCTGTTGTTCGATTTTGTGCTCAAGCGCACGCTGGCGCACAATGGCGCGGCGTTCCCGAGTCAGGTATTCGAGACGCGACCATACTTCGCCGCATGAAGTGCCGAGGAGGAGAGACCACCATGAATTACCGGCTATTCGCGCTGACCATTGCTCTGACCATGGTGCTGGGTTCCACGCCGTTTGCGCAGCAGGCGGTGCCCGTGATTCCGTATGAGTCGGTGCCGAATCTGTTGAAGTTGCCCAAGGACATGCACCTGGGTGAAGTCACCGGCGTCGCGGTCAACTCGAAGGGACACATCTTCGTCTTCTCGCGCGGAAACACGACCGGTCCGGCCTACGCCGCAGCGGCCGCACAGCTGCTGGAATTCGCGCCCGACGGGAAATTTGTCCGCGAGATTGGAAAGAACCTGTACGCGTGGGCGTTCGCCCATTCGGTACGCGTCGACAAGGACGACAACATCTGGGCAGTCGACAAGGGCTCGGACATGGTCGTCAAATTCAATCCCCAGGGCGAGGTCGTGATGGTGTTCGGTCGCAAGCAGGAGGCTTCCGACGAGGACACGGCGCCGTTGAAGCATCCGAAGCCGCCATTGCCTGCCGAGGACGGCCGATTCCGGCAGGTGACCGATGTCACATGGGATCCGGCGGGTAACATCTACATCAGTGACGGATACATCAATTCGCGCGTGGCTAAGGCGGACAAGAATGGCAACTGGCTCAAGTCGTGGGGCGAACGTGGCGACAAACCGGGTGAGTTCAATACGCCCCACAGCATCGCAGCCGACGCCAAAGGCAATATCTATGTCGCGGATCGCTTCAACCGGCGAATCCAGGTTTTTGACACCGAAGGCAATTTCCTGCGGGCCATCACCATCGACGTGCCCTTCGATCACAACCTGCGTCCAGCCATTGGCAACAAGCCAAACCCTGAGGCGACCAGCGGCACATTCGCGCCGGGCGCACCCTGGGCCCTGTGCATCACGCCGGGCCCGAACCAAGTACTTTATGCGTCGGATGCCTATCCAGGTCGGCTATACAAGCTGACACTCGACGGCAAAGTGCTCGGCGTCCTCGGCGAATCGGGCAAGCAGCCCAAGCAGTTCGGCTGGATCCACGAAATCGCGTGTCCGTCGGAGAACGTAGTCTTCGTGGCCGAACTGCTCAACTGGCGTGTGCAGAAACTTGTGCTGCATCCATGACAATGCGCGTGCGCGTACTATTCACGGCCGGCAGACGCTCGAAAATCTTGCGGAATTCTGAACGGAGGATGAAATGAAATCCATATTCCTGCCGAGTTGGGCCCCCGCGCTGATCGCGTGCGCAACGATCTCCCTGTCCCTGCCGGCTTGGTCGCAGAACGTAAAAATCACCCCGCTCGGTTCGCACACGGGTGAACTCTGTGCGCTGGACCGGGCGATGATCCTCGAGGACCCGACCGGCGTACGAATTCTCTACGATGCAGGACAGTCGGTGACCGGCGCGAGCGATCCACGTTTGGGCGCGGTGCACGTGGTGTTGCTGACTCATGCGCACGGCGACCACATCGGAGACAGGAAGATGTCCGCCCAGAACGCCGGTACCTGCGAAAAGCCGGATACGGTTTCTGCGGCACCCAATTCGACGACTGCGGAAATCGCCGCCGCGAAGAACGCCGCGACGATGATGATCGCCGACATGGGCGTCTTCATCGGCAGGAAGATCCAGAACATCCGCGGCGCACCGACGCTTGCCTGCGCGGATAGTGTGGTCCCTTACGCGAATCCGTGTCTCACCAACGTGCAACTCGGCGGCAAGCGAACGTTCAAGACCGCGAACGCCGCGCGCGCGGTGGAAATCACCACCGTTCCCGCCTCGCACGCGAGTAATGTCCCGCGCTCGCTGCTCACCGACCCGGAAAAGAAGAATCTCGAGGCCGATGACGTCAGCCTGGCGCTGGGACCGCCCATCGGTTATGTCGTCAGATTTACCAATGGGCTCACGGTCTACCTGTCCGGGGACACCGGCATCCACACCGACATGCGGACCGTCATCCACGATTTTCACAAGGCGAATCTTACGGTTCTGAACCTGGGTCCAAATGCGATTTCCCCGGACGCGGGCGCGTTCGTGATCAACGACCTGGTGCAACCGACGGCGGTCATCATCACGCACCCGAACGAAGCGGTGACCGCCGAGGGCAAGCTCCTGGCGAACACGCGCGCCAAGGCCTTCATCGACCTGGTCAAAGGCCGACCGGTCTACCTGGCGCTCAGCGGCAAGACGATGGAATTCGACGGCAATGCGAAGTGCGTCGCCGGCTGTTGATGCGGTGCGACGGCACTGACTGACGGATACTTCGCAGCGCGCTAGCTGCGCCGACGCTCGGCGAGGCTGGCGCAGTAGGCCAGGCACCCCAGCACCATGCCGGCGGTGCCTGCCTGCAGCATGGTGCCGACCTGGAATCCGCCGATCATCCAGCTTCCGGACAGGCGCGCGACTATGGCGATCGCGCACAGCACGAGGCCGATGATTCCGGCCAGGCGACCCACCCACACCAGCATAGTATCCATCGCGACCTCCTCTTCGAATTCCTATTATAGGTCGCGGATCTTGCAGCCGTTGAGTTCGGCGAGGATGCCCGGCAGCACCGGGATGAACCTGTCACCGTGCCCCTGGATGTTCGCGAGCTGGTAGGTCTGGTTGACCGCCTGCGCGATGAACGCGGTCGCCGGCGCGCTCTCGGCGAGCTTCGAGTAGTAGCGCATGTCCTTGCCGGCGATGCGCAGAGGACCCTTGAGGTGACTGTCGTCGCCCTCGAGCACCCATGGCATGATCATCTGGAACATCTTGCTGTTGGCGCCGCCAGCCGACACGACATCGTAGAGCTTGCGCATATCGACGCCGAGCTTCGTCGCCGTCGCCAGCGCTTCTGCGATCACGCCGCTGGTACCGATGGCGATGAAGTTGTTGATGAGCTTGAGCGTGTGGCCCGAACCGAGCGGCCCGGCGTCGATGATCGTGTCGGCGTAGCATTCGATGATCGGTTTGAGCTGGCGCACGGTGTCCGGGTCGCCACCGACGAAGGTGCTCAGCTTGCCCGCTTCGGATTCCTTGGGCGTCCGCCCCAGCGGCGAGTCGGCCATGCGTATGCCCTGCCGCGCGAGGTCCGCGCCGATGCGCTGCGTGCTGCGCGGGTCCGCCGTGGTCGAATCGACGACGATCAGGCCCTTGGCCGCTCCTTCCAGCACGCCTCCCGCGCCGTAGATCGTGTGTTCCACTTCGACCGTCGACGGCAGGCAAAGAAACAGGACATCGGACACGCGAGCGACGTCCGCGGCAGACTTCGCCTCCCGCGCGCCGAGCGCGACCAGATCGTCGACCGGCACCCGGTTGCGGTGGCCCATGATCGTCAGCGAATATCCTTTCTGCAGGATGTTCTTCGCGGCGCCGTGGCCCATGAGTCCGACGCCGATGTAGCCGATGCGTTCCTTTGCCATGATTCCGTTTCTCCGGTGCGTAGTGACTAACGTGAACTGGTTCCAAAAGCCGGTGAGTGGTCGTTTTGCGACTGAGCCTAATCGTTAGGCTCGAGCACCGCCCGTATGAAACTCTCGAGCTCGGGCGTCTTCGGCGCCGCGAACAATTCACGCGGCGGGCCTTTCTCCCAGACGCGGCCCTTGTGCATGAACACCAGCGTGTCTGCGGTGCGGCGAGCGAATCCCATCTCGTGCGTCACCAGCACCATGGTCATGCCCGAGGTCGCCAGGCGTTCGAGCACCTTGACCACTTCGCCCACCAGTTCCGGGTCCAGCGCAGACGTGATCTCGTCGAACAACATCAACCGCGGACGCATCGCGAGCGCTCGTGCGATTGCTACCCGCTGCTGCTGGCCGCCGGACAGTTGCGTCGGATAGGCGTGCAGCTTGTCCTCGAGGTCGACCTGGCGCAGTACGTCCAAGGCAATGGCCTTCGCTTCGGCCAGCGGCACCTTGTTGGTGATGGTAGGTCCCAGCGTGATGTTGCGCTCGACCGAATGGTGCGGAAACAGGTTGAGGCTCTGGAACACGATGCCGATGTGCCGCCGCAATTCGCGCAGGTCGGCGCCGCCGGGCGGCAGCGGCTTGCCGTCGAACACGATCGAACCTTCGTCGATCGATTCCAAGCCGTTGATGCACCTTAGCAACGTCGTCTTGCCGGAGCCCGAGCGGCCGATGACCGCGACGACCTCGCCCGCCTCCACCTCGAGCGACACATCGTTGAGGACCGCGTTCGAGCCGAAGTTCTTACGAATGTTGCTTAATGCCAAGAGTGGCATCGATCCTCCTCTCGAGCCGCAGGGCCACCAGAGACAATGGCCAGCACATGGCGAAGTACAGCACGGCAATTAGAGGGTAGACCACCATCGGCTGGAAGGTGACGTTGACGATCAGCTGCCCGGCGCGCGTCAACTCGACGAAGCCGATGATCGACGCGATCGACGTACCCTTGATCAGCTGCACCAGGAAACCCACCGTCGGCGGAATTGCGATGCGGAAGGCCTGCGGCAGGATCACGTAGCGCAGCTGCGCCGCCGGCGCGAGCGGGATTGCCGCGGCCGCCTCCCATTGCTGCCGCGGAATCGCCTGGATCGCCCCGCGCCAGATCTCGCCGAGAAAGGCCGCCGCATACATCGTGAATGCCATGATGACCGCCGGCCACGGGTCGATGCGAATGCCGGTGAGCACCGCGAGGCCGTAGTACGAAAGGAACAGCTGCATCAGCACGGGTGTGCCCTGGAACAGGCCGATGTAGCCGGCGGCGAGCCAGCGCAGGACTGCGTGCGAGGACGTCCGCGCAATGGCGAGGATCAGTCCACCGATGCCGCCGCCGACGAAGGCGATCAGCGACAGCACCACCGTCCAGCGCAGGGCGCCCAGCAGGAAGACGAACTCGGGCCAGTCGAAGTCGCGGCTCATCGCGACCACGCCTGCTGGATCGGACGCGAGCGTTCGAACACCGCCCAGTAGATCGCGTGCAGCAGCAGCCGCGCGCCGAGCGCCATCGCCAGGTACATCGCGGTCGCGACGAAGTAGAACTCGAACGCGCGAAAAGTCGTCGACTGCAGCGTGTTGGTAACTGCCGTCAGTTCCTCGGCGGAGATGGCGGCGACGATCGACGAACCGAGCATCAGCAGCACGAACTGGCTGGCGAGCGCCGGATACACGGTACGCAATGCGGGGAACACGACGATGTTGCGAAAGATCTGCAGCCGCGTGAAGCCCAGCGAATGGCCAGCCTCGATCTGGCTGCGCGGCACGGCTTCGATGCCGGAGCGGATGATCTCGGTCGCATAGCCCGAGAAGTTGAGGCTCATCCCAAGCAGCGCCGCAGTAATCGCCTCGAAGCGGATGCCGATCGCCGGCAAGGAGAAGTAAATGATGAACAGTTGCACCAGAAAGGGCGTATTGCGGATGAGCTCGACGTAGGCCGCGATCGCCGCGCGCACGGGACGCGGCCCTGCAGTGCGCAGAAACGCGAGCACCATCGCAATCGCGAAGCCGAGCGCGAACGCGCCCAGCGACAGGCGGATCGTCAGCCACGCACCGTCGAGCAGGCGCGGCAGGTGGTCCCAGACGATGCCGAACTGAAACACATACTTCATCGTCTAGGGTGCTGAATCAGCGATCCGCGAAATTTCTGGATTCTGTCATTCCCGCGAAAGCGGGAATCAATTGGTTTCGCAGAAAAATGGATTCCGGCTCGCGCCCGCGGTGCGGGCTTGGCCGGAATGACGGTCATTGGGGCAGCGTACCCGGGCCTCAAAACGCCGGCAGGTCGACCAGCGCCACCTCGGTGTGTTTCTTGTAGATCGCCGCCAGCACGCCGTTTTGCCGATTCAGGAACACCCACGTCCGGAGAAACTGGAGCAGGTCGAAATCGCCCGGGCGCACCGCCGCCGCGTAGAAGGCAGTGGTGACGGTGAACTTGTTCTCGATTTCCGCCTTGGGGTTGCGAGCGCTTACCGAGTTCGCGGCGAACGCCGACATGCCTGCCCCATCGACCTGGCCCGAAACCATCGCCTGCAGCGTCGCGGCGATGTCGTCGAAGAAGACGATCTGGGCGCCGGGCGGGGCAATCTTGGGTACAGTCGCCTCCTCGAGCGTCGCCCGCGTCAATCCGATTTTCTTGCCGGCCATGTCGGCGGCGTTGCGGATCTGCGTCTTTTTCGGGCCGGCGATCACGATCGACAGCGCGCCGTGCGGCGGCGCGAACATCACCGTCTTCGCACGATCCACAGTGATGGACAGCGACGAGATCGCGACGTCGGCGCGCCCGGCCAGCAGTGCGGGAATGCGTTGCGGACTGGTGACCTGGACCAGCTCCAGTTCGACGCCGAGATCCTTCGCCAGCTGCCGGGCGGTGTCGATCTCGGAGCCGTCGGGCTGGTTGTTGCGGTCGAGGATGCCGAAAGGCGGGGAGGTGACTTCCGCCGTCACGCGGATCTTCTTCTCCTTGATGATCCGGTCCAGCACGCCGCCGGCAGCGAGCGGCGGGTTGGTCTGCGCCAGCACCTGCGTCGATTGCGTCACGGCGGCGACGGTCGCGATTCCCGCGGCGCCCGTGACTGCGGCGCCGATCAACATGTCCCTGCGTTTCATCGTGAATCCTCCTGTGACTGTTTGAATTGTGTTGAAGTCGTTTGCACTTCCCGGCCAGGTATTCAGGGCGTGGCCGGGC
The DNA here is from genome assembly GCA_963726915.1 of uncultured beta proteobacterium. Lineage (GTDB taxonomy): Bacteria > Pseudomonadota > Gammaproteobacteria > Burkholderiales > Casimicrobiaceae > PALSA-1003. The sequence continues at coordinate 141,580 of CAVSEA010000009.1, read as the reverse complement.
CACCCTTGCGTGCGTTGGCGAATTCCTGCGTGAGCGCATTGCGCAGCACTCCGACCTCGTGCCCGATGCAGATGCAGCGAAAACCGCGGCGCACCGCGCCTTGCGCTGCATCGCCCGTCATCACCAGCCAGCCCAGCGGCTTGTTCGCCGCTTTGGCCGCCGCGTGCAGTCGCTGCTCGGCGGCGACGTAACGCGGATCGCTGAAGTCCTCCACACAGCCCAGGCTGTCGGAAAGGTCGAAATGCCCAAGCCAGCCGAGGTCGAGTCCGGGCGTCGCCATGATCGCTTCGGCATTTTCGATGCCGCGCGCGGACTCGATGAGCGCTATGGTGAGGACGGCTTCGTTGGCCGCCTGGATTTTCGGTCGGGCGGCGCCGGCCGTGTAGCGATCGTGCGCGACGCCGAAGGCCAGACCGCGGCGTCCTTCCGGCCGATAGCGGCACGCCGCCACCAGTGTCTCGGCCTGCTCGCGCGTCTCGACCATCGGCGTCATGACGCCGAGCGCGCCGGCATCGAGCACCGGCGCGATGAGGTGATAGAGGCACGAGGGCACGCGCACCATCGGCACGATGCCCGCGCCGTGCGCGAACGCGATCTGCGCCTTGATCGTGTCGATGCCGGCACCGCTGTGCTCCATGTCGAGCAGCACGAACTCCGCGCCCGCGGCCGCCAGCACCGGCGCCAGGCCGGGCGTGAAGAAATCGAAGGCCATCACGCCGTAGGCAGCGCCGCCCGCGCGCAATCGATCGCGCACCGGATTCGTGTGCATCGCGGGCATGTCACCGCTCATGTCGCGAAGCCACGAGGCAGTGCCACGCCGAGTGCGCGCACGCTATCGGCGATCTGACGGCGCGTGACGGCGTCGAGCGCGATGCCCTCGCGCTCCAGGCGGGCACGAGTCCGGCGCTCGATTTCGCCCGGCAGCAGGACTTCTCCGCCCGGCGTCACGGGGGGCGAAGCCTTGACCCACGCCGCAAGGCGGGCGATCTCGGCGCGAAACGCGTCCGCGCCGCAAAAGGCATCGGCATCGAAGACGATTGAAAGCATGTTGTTGACGAGTCGCCCCGCAGTCGCGTTGTCGGGATTCGTGGTCTGCCCGCCGGAGAGTGCGCCGGCGAAGATCTCGCAGAACATCGACAGTCCGTAACCTTTGTGCCCGCCGATCGGCAGCAAGGCACCCACCGGCGGCCCATAGAATACCGCAGGGTCCTGGTTGGGTCGCCCCTCGCTGTCGATCGTGCATCCGGGCGGAAGTTGCTCGCCGTGGTTCAACGCAACCTGGATCTTGCCTTCGGCGATGGCCGAGGTCGAGATGTCGAGCACCAGCGGCGCACCGTCGGGACCCGGCGCGCTGGCGGCGATGGGGTTGGCCGAGAGCCTGCGATCGGTGCCGCCATGGGGCGCGACGAGAATGCCGAAGCCGGAGGTGTTGACGAAGTGGATCGAGGCGAGCCCCGCCTGTGCGACCTGTTCCGCCCACGCGCCGATGCGGCCGAGATGACCGGCATTGCGAATGGCCACCGCACAGAAGCCGGATCGCCTTGTCTTGTCGATCGCCAAGTCCATGGCCTCGCGACCGATCACCTGCCCGTAGCCGAACTGCCCGTCGACGACGGCGTTGCAGGGCGATTCGCGGATGATAAGCGCGTGCTGGTTCGCGAGCACCATACCCTTCGCGTGCCAGTCGACGTATTTCGACACGCGAATCACGCCGTGCGATTCGTGCCCCGCCAGGTTGGCGTCGACCAGGTGATCGGCAACGATCGTCGCCTCGCCGTGCGCCGAGCCGATCGCGCCAAAGACGGCGGCGACGAACTCGCGGAGCTCGGCGGGAGGTATGCGGCAGGGCGATCGATCGGCGTGCATCGGCGTCAGGCTCGATCCTTGTCGTCGATCGGAATGCGGTCGGCCAGATCGCGCCACGCCAGGTTTCCTGGCGCATCGCCAAAGGTTCCGCGTTGCGCAAGATCGGCGACCCACGCCTGGCGCGCGACGATTGCGCTTGTCATGAACGGATCCAGCCCAACTTCGCGGACGGATACCGCTGCTTCGCGCATTTCTTCCGCCCTGCGTTTCCCGTGTTGAATGACGCGCTGAAAAAAGTAGCTCCCGCTCTTTTCCCAGTCGATACCCGGAAACGTCTGGGCCAAGGTCGCCAACACCTCGTTTTCGATGCCGTAGCGACGCGCGGCCAGGAAGCTCTCGATGACGATCGCCTCCATGCCCTTGACGACGACGCTCCTGCACATCTTGATCGCCGAAGCGACGCCGTAACTGTCGGATGCCGGTTCGACCCGGAAGCCGAGCGCTGCGAGCAGCGGCGCCGCCGCAGCTGCGTGCGGCCCGCCGGACAGCATGGGCACTTTGATGCCGCTCGGCGGCACGGAAGCCATGACGGCCATCTCGACATAGCGGCCTCCAGCTCCATCGATCAGCGCCGCGCAGTTTCGCTTCGTCTGCGGCGACGCGGAGTTGAGGTCGATGTAGAAGGCGCCGGGTTGCAGCGCGCCGCTGACGGACTTCGCCGCCGCCAGGGTTTGATCCGCGGTCACCGCGCAGATGACGAGATGAGCGTTACTTACCGCGGCGGCGGGCGACGAAGCAGGTGCCAGCCCATCGTCGACGGACCGCTGCCAAATCGCCGTCCTCCGTTTGTCGTCATCGAACAATCGGTCGTAGGCGCGCATGGACGCTGGACCAAGTTTGCGCAGGGCGCGGCCGAATATGGACCCAACCTCACCGTAGCCGAGCTGCGCGATGCGAAGCTGGCCAGGCGCGAGTGCGTCCGTGGGTATTTGCGTTTGCACCTGAGTCATCGCTTCACTCTGGCTTCATGTTGGATTTCTCGACCACCGGCTTCCAGCGCGCGATCTCGGAAACAATCAGCGCGCCGAATGCCGCGGGGGTTCCCGGCGCCGCTTCGGCGCCCTCCGCTTCGAGTCGCAGCTTCAGCGCCGGCGACAACAGCGCGCGATTGATCTCTGCGTTCAGCAACGCGATTACCGCTGCCGGCGTCTGGGCCGGCGCCACGATGCCGTACCACTGCACTGCCTCGAACTCAGGCACGCCGCTCGCCGCTATCGTCGGCAGCTCGGGCATGCTGGCGAGCGGCGTACGACTGGAGACAGCAAGCGCCCGAAGTTTTCCGGCCTTGATCTGCTGCTGCACGGCAGGCGCGCCGGTCATGATCATTTCGACCTGGCCGCCCATGACATCGGTCACCGCCGGCGACGTGCCACGATACGGAATATGCTCGATGTCTGTCTGCGTGCGCTGCTTGAAATATTCCATGGCGATGTGCGCCGCACTGCCGTTGCCGCCCGATGCGTATCTGAGCTTGCCCGGTTTCGCCTTGGCAAGCGCGATGAGTTGCTGCACATCGTGCACGGGGACCGCAGGGTTGACGACCAGAACGTTCGGCACGCGCGCGATCAGCGCCACCGGCGCAAAGCTCGTCACCGGATCGTAACCGAGGTTCGGATACAGCGAAGGATTGACGGCGAGCGTGCCGATGTGACCCATCAGCAGCGTATAGCCGTCGGGCGCGGCGCGCGCGACCTCGGTGGCCCCGATCGAGCCCCCGGCCCCCGATTTGTTCTCGATGATGAACGGCTGGCCGAGCGCGTCCTGCAGTTTCTGGGCGATTGAGCGAGCCAGAATGTCGGTCGAGCCGCCTGGTGTGAATGGGACGATGAGGCGTACCGGCCTGCTCGGCCAATCGGCGGCGTGTAGCGTTCCCGCATGCAGCAGCGTCAGCGCAAACAGCCCTCCCAGGAGGCGAAGGCCGACGTTCACGTCGCGCCCTTGGCGCGGTCGCGGTCCCAATCGACGTTGTTGGCGTCCCTGCCCGCCACCGAGTAAAGCGCACCAGGCGCATTGCGCGTTTTCTGGAAGTCCTCGAGCGATTGTCCGCGCATGGCGGCGTAGATGTGAAGATTCGACACGCCGACGACCGCGCCGAGTTTCTCCAGCATGAAAAAGATCGCGCCGTAGTGGATCAGGCCGCGCCAGTCGCGCCGGCGCAAAAGGTCCCGCTCCTCTTCGCTCAGCCCGGCGGACTCGAACGTGCCCTCGGGGTCCTTCAGGAAACGCGCGCGATGCGCGGGCTCGATCATGTGGTGCAGGAAGTCATTCAGCCGGTACGCCTTGGTGCTGCGCTTGAAGTCGAAAGGATACGTTCCGCTGAGCTTTTCCGCGCCGGCGAGTTGCCGCGTCGCGGCCTCGCGCGACTGCGCGATCGCCTTCGGGTCGTACACCGCGTCGATGTCCTCGTAGATCGCGGTCGCGATGCCGGTCATCGACGGCAGGTAGTAAGTGCGATGCAATCGCTTGATGCGCTTGGTCATCGCACCGCGCATGACCAGCCACATGATCACCTCCGCGCCTTCGAAACCGCCGCGGGTGGCGTATTCGGCATGGGTCATCTCGAGCAATTGTTCCGGATGCTCCTCGAACAAGTCCATGAACTCGGCGTCCCATTCCGGATTGTTGAATCCTGCACGCTCGCCGTGCACCTGGTGCGACAATCCACCGGTGGCGACGATCGCGACCTTGATGTCCTCCGGATAGCTTTCGATTGCACGGCGCAACGCCTGGCCCAGCCGGTAGCAGCGGCGCGCCGTCGGGATCGGGAACTGCAGCACGCCGATCTGCAGCGGAACGATCGCGGCCGGCCACGCGGGCTCGTGCGGCAGCATCATCGACAGCGGCGAGAAGCAGCCGTGGTCGAGCGCGCGCTGCTGGAAGAAGGACATGTCGAATTCATCCGCCATCAGCGCCGATCCGATGTGCGCGGACAGACCCGGATGGCCGGCCACCGGCGGCAGCATGCGCGCGCCCCCACCTTCGTCGGCCACGTCGTACGACGCGCCAATGCCCAGGGCGAAGGCCGAGTAATGGTCGAAGAAGAACGAGGTGACGTGATCGTTGTAGATGAAGAAAAGCACGTCGGGCTTCTTTGCCTCGAGCCATGCCTGGATCGGCTTGTAGGCCTCGAAGATCGGCGCCCACACCGGGTCGTCCTGCTTCTTCTTGTCGTACGCGAAGCCGATGGTCGGCGTATGCGAGCTTGCGATGGCGCCTACGATTCTGGCCATGATGGAGCGTCCAGGAAGTGATGGGTCGAGCGAGTCGAGGGCCGCGTGCTAGACCAGCGTCCGCACCAGTCGCAGCGATATCAGCGGGAATGCTAACAGAAGCGCGATGTGCATGAAATCGGGAGCCGAAATGGAAGCACACGCATGAATTTATGCGGGCTCCAGGCCGTGGCGCCGCTTCGCTGCATCGGCCATTGGTGAAGCAAGGAACGACAACAACTTGCCTGTGGCCGACGCGCGGTGGGATGCCGTGCATATCGCTGCCGAGAACACGGTGACCACCTGGATCGCGACGGGCAGCGGGCCGACGACGTCGATGCCCGGCACGTGCATCAATTCGCTCAATTGCTGGAAGCCCAGCTCGACATCGCCGCGCGCCACGAGTGCGCCCACCGGGATGCCGGGCGATGCTTGCACGATGCGTTGTGCGATCTCGTTGGCGATCCCCCACCGTTGAAACAGTCGGACCAGATGCGCGCCGCTCGGACCGGTCGAATAGCCGATCGTGCGCGCACGCAGCACGGCATCGCGAACGGCGGATTCACTGGCGATATCGGGCCGCGGCGCACCGGCGGCCACTGCTATTGCGACGCCGGAGCGAACGAGGTCGATTCGACTGGCCGGGTCGACCCGTTCGGTGGTGACCAAGCGCTCGATCGCGTCGGAGGCCATCACGACGAAATCGAAGGCTTCACCCTCCTGCACGCGCCGGAGTACATCGACGCCGCCCGCCGACTCGATGGCAACCGCTTGTCCCGACTGCCGCGCGTACGCTTCCGTCAGCTCCGCCAATACCTGGCGCATCGCCATCGAGGAAATGCCAGTGATGCGCTCCATTCGAGGGCTTGTCAACGCTGTGGGCGCTAATCCGGCACGACCGCTCCACGCAGCCCCGCTCGCTCGACGGCTCGCGCCACCGCACCGCTGGCCTTGGCCTCGCCGACGAAGCTGTTGACGAGCGGAAGTGCCGACTCGCGTCCCTTGGGCACGCCGATGGCGAAGCTCTCCAGTCCCCAGCGGCCGTCCACCACACGCGAGCCTGGCAGTTCGTGCGCCATCTCGAACAGCGTGGCCTTGTTGGTGGCGAAGGCGTCCAGCTTGCCCGCCGCCAGCAGGTCGACCGCGGCCTTCAGCGATGACGTTCGAACCACGATCGCGTTGCGCAACTCGCGCGACAACGTCGCTTCGGAGGTGCTGCCCTCGCTCACGCCGATTCGTACGCCGGCGCGGTCGACCTGCTCGAGTGCGCGGATCGCCGATCCGCCTGGAACGAGGTACCCCAACTCGACCTGCAGGACCGTCGGCGAGAAATCCAGGTCGTTCCTGCGCACGGGTGTGGCATTGGTGAACACCATATCCACTGCTCCCGCCTTCGCCGCCGCGAACACTTCGGCGTTCTTCGTGAAGACGACGGGCTCGAACGGGACGCCGGCCCGCTGCGCCAATGCCCGGCCCAGATCGAATCCGACCCCCTTCGCGTTCCCGGAGGCAGGGTCGCCGAGGATCGATGTCGGCGTGCCCGGATAGAGGCCGACGCGCAGTTTGCCCGTCGGCGCGAGCGCCTGCGTCGCCGCAGGGTCGCGCGGTGTCGGCACGCTCGCGCAGCTCGACAGCGCGGCGAGCGCCAGGATTACGACTTGCAGGTCAGAGCGACGTATAGGATTCATCGCTTTGCGGCGATCAGTCGGGCTGGATCCCGGCGGACTTGATCACGCCCGACCAGAGTTCGGTCTGCGCCTTGATGAACGCGGCGAACTGATCGGAGGTACCCGGCGTGACGACGACGCCAAGCTCGGCCAGCTTGTTCGCGATCGCGGGGTTCGCAAGTGCCGCGTTGGTCTCGGCATTGAGTTGCCGGACGATTTCAGGAGGCGTCTTCGCCGGCGCGGCCAGGCCCCACCAGACAGACGCTTCGTAGCCGGGGAGGCCGGCCTCGGCGACCGTCGGCACGTCGGGCAAAAGCGGGAAGCGCTTGTCGCTCGCGACGGCAAGCGCACGCAGCTTGCCGGCGCGGATATGCGCGATCACCTCCACCGGATTGATCGGCATGAACGAGATGCGCTCGCCGAGCAGATCGGTAATCGCCGGCGCGCCGCCCTTGTAGGGGATGTGCAGGACGTCGATCTTCGCCGCCGACTTGAGCAACTCGCCGGCGAGATGACCCGAGCTGCCGTTGCCTGCCGAAGCGTAGGTCAGCTTGCCCGGTTCGGCCTTGGCCATCGCGAGCAGGTCCTTCAGCGATTTCGCCGGCGACGCGGCAGGCACGACGATCACCAGCGGCGCGTAGCCGATCTTCGCGATCGGCACGAAATCGCGCCGGCCGTCGAACGCGAGCTGCGGGAACAGCGCCATGTTGGTCGCGATGCCGTTGGAGGCCATCAGCAAGGTGTAGCCATCCGGCGTCGCCTTCGCGACCAGCTCCATCCCGATATTCGCACTGGCGCCCGGACGGTTGTCGACGATCACCGGCTGCTTCAGCGCTTCCGACAACGGCTGTCCGATGGTCCGCGCGACGATGTCCACCGCGCCGCCGGCTGCATACGGAACGACGATCTTGATCGGCCGGTTGGGATACGGCTGTGCATGTGCGGCAAACGGCGCGAGCAGCGCCGCGCCCAGCACCATCGCAACAAACAGATCTCTAGTTTGCAACACGCGCTTTCCGAACATGGGATTCCTTCCGCAGTGCCATAACCTTCTGTCGAATGTCCTTGCCTCGACTGTACCGTCAATCGATGTATTTCAATCCGGCCTTCCCCAGCGGCTCGCGCATGTTGTACATGTCCAGTCCCAGCACGCCGGAGGCCAGCTTCGCGCGCTTCTCGCCTTCGTTGGCTTCGCGCGCGGCCGCAACCAGCAGCGTATTCTGCGCGATCGACGCGGGCACGACCACCACGCCGTCGTCGTCGGCGACGATGACATCTCCCGGTGTCACCAGCGCTCCCGCACACACCACGGGGACATTCACGGAACCGAGCGTCGCCTTCACCGTGCCCTTGGCTGAGATCGCCCTGCTCCAGACCGGAAATCTCATTTCGGTCAGCACGCGCACGTCGCGCACGCCGGCATCGATGACGAGCGCATGCGCACCGCGCGCCTTGAAACTCGTCGCGAGCAGATCGCCGAAAAAACCGTCGCTGCAATCGGCCGTGACCGCGGCGACGACGATATCGCCCGGCTGGATCTGCTCCGCCACCACGTGCAGCATCCAGTTGTCGCCTGGATGCAGCAGCACCGTGACGGCCGTCCCTGATGCCTGCGCGCCGGCATAGATCGGGCGCATGTACGGCTTGAGCAACCCCGTACGACCCATCGCCTCGTGGACGGTCGCCGTTCCGAGCATGCCCAGCCTGGCCGCGACGTCGCGGTCGGCGCGGCGGATGTTTCGATAGACGACTCCGAGTTCGTGCATGGTCAACGTCCTTTCGCCTTCAGTGCCGCATCGAGCCGCGGGTAGACACGCCGCGCGTTGCCTTCATAGATCTTGCGCCGCTGTGCCGGATCGATGTGTGCCGACTCGATATAGCGCTTGGTGTCGTCGTAGGAATGGCCCGTCTCCGGATCGATGCCCCGTACGGCGCCGATCATCTCGCTCGCGAAGAGGATGTTGTCCACGGGAATCACGCGAGTGAGCAGGTCGATGCCGGGCTGGTGATACACGCAGGTGTCGAAGAAGATGTTGTGCAGCAGGTGATCCTCGAGCAACGGCTTCTTGAGCTCCTGCGCCAGGCCGCGAAACCGGCCCCAGTGGTAGGGCACCGCGCCGCCGCCGTGCGGGATGACGAAGCGCAGCGTCGGAAAATCCTTGAACAGGTCGGCGGTCAGGCATTGCATGAAGGCGGTCGTGTCGGCGTTCAGGTAGTGCGCCCCCGTGGTGTGGAAGCATGGATTGCAGCTCGTGCTGACGTGGATCATCGCCGGGATGTCGTACTCGACCATCTTCTCGTAGATCGGGTACCAGTGGCGATCGGACAGCGGCGGCGAGCTCCAATGCCCTCCGGACGGGTCGGGGTTCAGGTTGATCGCCACATTGCCGTATTCTTCCACGCACCTGACGAGTTCCGGAATACACGTCGCCGGATCCACGCCGGGGCTCTGCGGCAGCATCGCCGCGGGCGTGAAGTGATCCGGGAACAGCCGGCTCACCCGGTAGCACAGCTCGTTGCAGATCGCGGCCCATGTGCTCGAGATCCGGAAGTCGCCGATGTGATGCGCCATGAAGCTCGCGCGCGGGCTGAAGATGGTGAGGTCGAGGCCGCGCTCGCGCATGAGCCGCAGCTGGTTGCTCTCGATCGATTCGTGCAGTTCGTCGTCGCTGATAGTGAGCTCGGAAGCCTTCGGCATCGCCGCGGGATTCGCGATGCCGGCGACCTGCCGATTGCGCCACGCCTCGAGCGCTTTCGGTGCAGTGGTGTAGTGGCCGTGGATGTCGATGATCATCAAATCACTCCGATCGAGTACGGCATTTTACGATCGCGTGCTGACCTGCGATGCCGTGCCAGCGCCGGGGGATGTCGCATCGATCGCGATAGCCGGTGGCAGTATACCGGCGATCATTTGCTGGGAGGCCGCCGCGTACCTGCAAGGTCGCGCGGATTGCCATCGACGATGTCGGTCGGTCCGAACGGCTCGGCCGACCGTGTCAGGTCAGTAGGACGTCCACGTGAAGTTCCTCGCGTCGTTGGCCCGGGGTCAGCAGGCTTTGTTCTTAGGACACTTGCCCCTCTTGACCGCTGCAACCGAAACATAGCTGGTGCGCGTCTCGACACTACTGCCGTCGGGCCCCTTGACGTTGAGAGTCACTGTGTAGACGCCGGCTGCCGCGTACGAATGGCTTGGGTTCGCCGCAGTGCTGGTCGTCCCGTCACCGAAAGTCCACCCATAGCTCGTGATCGATCCCGTCGAGCTGTTGGTGAAGCTCACCGCCAGTGGAGCGACGCCGGAGACGGGGCTGCCGGTGAACTGTGCCACCGGAACCGACGGTGTCGTGACCGTCAGGTAGTTGCCGCGGGTTTGCGTGTTGCTGCCACCGGGCCCCGTCGCGGTCAGCGTTACCGTGTAGATGCCCGCCGCTGAATAGACGTGGATGGGCGCCTGAGCCGTGCTGGTGGTGCCATCACCGAAACCCCAGGCGTAGTTGGTGATCGCCCCGGTGGACGTATTCAGGAAGTTCAGCGCCAGAGGGGCGGGGCCCGACGTGGTACTCGCCGTGAATTGGGCCACCGGCATGCCAGACGGAATCGCTGCCGCGACGTCATTGGAAAACCCGCTCTCGGTGTGTGCGGCGTCGTACGCCGTGGCCGCGAAATGGTACGTCGCGCCGTCCACCAACCCGGAAACCGTGTAGGAAGTCCTGTTGCCGACATCGATCTTGGCAGAATAGCTGCCGGCGGCGGAACCGTAGTAGATCATGTAGCCGACGACGGGAGCGGCCTCCGGATCCCAGGCCAGTGCAACGACGCCCCCGAATGCGCGCACGGTTACCAGGTACAGCAGCACGAGAAGACTGCAGGCCTTGGCGGTGGTTGCGAATATTCTCGAGTCGGTCCGACCGGATACGTTTGCCAGAATGCCTCCCTCAACACGACAGCCAAGAGGCGCGCGGCCTATTCTTGGCAACCCGTTACCCGCCCCCGTTTGGCGCTGCCGGCCCTCGCCTTTGCGCCACGCCCTTGCGGACGAATTGCCTCTTTCGCAACGGATCCGAACGCTTTGTTGCGCGAGACCTGGCTATGACAATAGCATAGCAAGCCCACCATGCCAATAGCATATTAATTCGCGCGTTGGAACGCGTCGGAGTGGGGCACGCCATGGGCAAGACTGCACCGGGCGTTCACGGCAGATGAAGCTGCCGTTCTCATGCCATCGCGCGCGGGAGCGCGCGATGGAAGGTCGCCCGCATCAGCGTCGTATGCTGGCGACCTCGCGTTGCCGGCCGCAGACGGGCGTCACGTGCTGAATCGAAACAACGCGTCCGGAGTTTCCCAGAGGATCTTGCGCCGATCGTGCGCATCGGGAAACAGGCGCTCGACAAACTTCAACTGCAGCCCGTAGTCCATGTGCCCCGGTGCACGCAAATTCGGCCAGTCCGACGCCCACATGCACGCGTCCGGCGTATACGCGTCGACCAGCGCGTCGATGAAAGGCCGTGCGTCCGGATGCGGATACGGCGTGCCCGAGAACTTCACGTAGCCGGAGAGTTTCACCGCGGCGCGCCGCGTCGCTGCGAGCCCGAGCAATGCCTTGAACCCCGGCTGGCCGATGCCGGCCTCGGGCGTCGGCCGTCCGCAGTGGTCGATGAGCATGCGCACGCCCGAGCGCTGCAGCATCGGTAGCAGCGCTGAGAGCTGGTCGTGTTCGACCTGGACCTGAACGAACAGATCCAGCGCTTTCAGTTGGTCGAGCAGCGGTTCGGCACCCGCGTAATAGTCGACACCGTAGTGCGTGACGTTCCATGCCACGCCGACGATGCCCGCGGATTTGAGCGCTTCGAGTTCGGCCCGCGCAATCCGGTTGGTGACGACGGCGACACCCTTGAAGCGTCCCGCGCTGTTTGCGATGGCGTCGAGCATGCAGCGGTTGTCGAGGCCGTAGCCCGAATTCGGACCGACAAGCAACGCAAAGCGCGAGCCGTGCGCGTCCATGACCTGAAGCAGTTGCGCGGCGGTCCCCGTCTCCTGCCCCGCGGGCCGGTAGTGCGTATCCGGTGCGTACGGAAAGCCGACGGGATCGAGGATGTGCGTGTGGCAGTCGATCTTCGGTTCGTCGAAGATGCTCATCGCATCACCAGAACCGAGTTCTAAAATGTCGCCTGGATGGCCTGACACAACTCCGGCGTGATTTCCGGCATCACGCCGAACCAGGCATTGAACGCCGGACGCGCCTGATTGAGCAGGAGTCCGAGACCGTTGACGGTGATATTGCCGCGTGCGCGTGCCGCAGCAAGCAGCGGTGTCTCGGGCGGAACGTAGATCAAGTCACCGACCAGCGCCTGCCGGGGCAGGCGGTCGAGCGCGATGTCGAGCGCCGGCTTGCCGGCCGCGCCAAGGCTCGTCGCGTTGGCGAGCAGCGCGGCCCCGTCGAGCGCGTCCGCGCGCTGGTCCCACGGCAGCACCTTCACGACCGGACCCACGGCGTCGGCGATCTCCTGCGCCTTGTCGAGCGTACGGTTCGTAATGCGGATCTCTTTCGCGCCCTGTGCGGCCAGGCTTGCCGCCACCGCCCGCGCTGCGCCGCCCGCGCCCAGCAGCACGATGGGTCCGCTGTCGGGACGCCACTTCGGATCGGCGTCACGCAGGCTCTGGATGAAGCCGTTGCCGTCGTTGTTGAAACCGGTGAGCGTTCCATCCTTCTCGACCACGACGGTATTGACCGCACCGATCAGGCGGGCGAGGTCGTCGACGCGGTCGAGCAGCGGAAAGATCGCCTGCTTGTGCGGCGTGGTCACATTGCAGCCGCGCAGGCGGAGCGCCGCCATGCCTCGTACTGCCGCTTCGAGCTTTTCCGGCGGCACCGCGAACAGCACGTAGCGGCCGGCGATGCCGTGATGCGCAAGCCAGTGGTTATGGATCACGGGCGAGCGCGAGTGGGCGACCGGCCACCCGAGCAGGCCCGCGATGCCGAATGGCTTGGGATCCGCCATTACTTTGCGGATGCGGGCGGCAAAGTCGAGATGACGACCTGCTTGCCGTTCACGACCTTGGTCATGAAACTCTCGCGGTCGAGGTCGCCGTTCTGATCGAAGGTCACGTCGAGCAGCACGCCCGGGTTGTCCTTGACCGTGAGCTTCGCGCCATGCATCGCCGCGGCGAACGCCTTCGGATCGAACTTGCCGATCCGCTCGGTCATCACCTTGACGAAGTACATCGCGCTGTAGCCCTTCAGGCCGTTGTGGTCGGACTTGTACTTGAATTCCTTCTGGAAACGCTCGTCGAAGGCCTTGATCGTCGGCTGGGGCGCATCGGCCGTGAGTCCGACGTGCGCCACCGCACCGTTCGCGGCGTCGCCCGCGAGCTCGATGACCTTCTGGCTGGTGAGCACCGTCTCGCCGACGATCGGCTTGTCGTAGCCCTGCTTCTTCAACTCGCGCAACGCGCGCGCCGATTCCTCTTCGTTGGTGTAGACCACCAGCGCGTCGGCGTTCGACTGCTTGGCCTTGAGCACGGCGCTGGAGAAGTCGACCTGGCCCGGATCGGTCGAGATGTCGGCGGCGACTTTGATGCCCTGCGCTTCCAGCGCTTTCACCAGAGTGTCGCGACCGCCCTTGCCGAAGTCGTTGTTGACCCAGATGATCGACACCGTCTTGGCCTTTACCGAGTCCTTGAGGTAGCGCGCCACCTTGGGCATGGCGGTCGTCTGCGTGAACGAAGTGCGGAAGATGTAGGGGTTACCCTGCTGCGTGATGCTGGCTGCTTCGCCGCCGGTGAAGTTGGGAATCTCGGCGCGCTTGGTCTCGGCCATGCTGACGATGATCGACCCCGAGAACACCGGTCCCATGACGACATACGCACCCTGATCGACGGCCTTCTGCGCCAGAGCCTTGGCGGTCTGCGGTTGCGATTGCGTGTCGTTGCTGGAGTATTCGATCTTGCGCCCGAGAATGCCGCCGGCGGCGTTGATTTCCTTCACCGCCAGCTTGACGCCGTTGTCGAAATTCGTGCCTGACGTCGCACCGGTGCCCGACAGTTCCACCAGCCCGACGACCTGAACCGGGCCCTGTTGCCCCAGCGTGACCTGCGCCAAGGCCAGCGCGCAAAGCGCCAGCATGGTCCTGATGATGCTCTTCATGGGTTCTCTCCTCCTCGACAACATGTGGGTGACTGCGGACTCGAACGCGGAATGCTAGCAGATTGTCGGGCAAAAGCGGACAGGAGCCCGTACACCGGCACCGGCGACACCAGGGGTCTGTCCGCGAAATGCGCCGCGAGGTTGTCGAGGCGTCGATAGCTGCTTCGTCGGGCCGGCTGACCGGATGATCCGCGCCGGCGCCACGCAGGCGCTGTCCGCACTGCGCGGCTAGCCGGTACTATCGCGTGCAATCGCGTTCAGGTCTTCCGCATCCGCTCCCCGTGCGGATCGTAGAGCGCTTGTTGCTTCAGGCTGGCGCTACGGCGCTCGCCGAGAATCTCGATTTCGAATGCGGCGCCATCGACAGCCAGCGCCGCAGGCACGTAGCCCATCGCGATCGACTTGCGCACGCAGTGGCCGTAACCACCCGACGTAATCCAGCCGACGACTTTGCCGTCGTGCCACACCGGTTCGTCGCCGATCGCATCGCCGTCGGCCGCATCGACCGCGAGCGTCACCAGGCGCCGCTTCGGCGCTTGCTGCCGATCGCGCACCACCGCCTCGCGACCGATGAAGTCGCCCTTGTCGATGGCAATGAAACGATCGAGGCCCGCCTCCGCCGGCGTGTAGATCGGCCGGTACTCGCGCGCCCAGGTGCCGAAGCTCTTTTCGAGGCGCAACGACTGCAGCGCGCGAGCGCCGAAATGCGCGAGGCCGAGATCTACGCCCGCCGCGACGAGCGCGTCGTAGAGCACGAGTTCGCCGTCAGCCGGTACCCAGATCTCGTATCCGAGCTCGCCGGTGAACGAGATGCGTCCGACGCGCCCCGGCAGCATCGCCACCTCGGTCGCACGGAAGGCAAGGAACGGCCACGCGTCGTGACTCACGTTGTCGCGACAGACGCGCGCCAGCAGTTCGCGCGAGCGCGGCCCGGCAATGGCGAAGCCCAGCCATTCGTTGCGCAGCGAACGGATCGTGACGCCAGCCGGCGGGAGGTGTGCCTCGAACCAGCGCAGATGGTATTGCTCGGCGATGCCCGATCCAAAGACGATGAAACGGTTGTGCTCCACCCTGGCCAGCGTGAAATCGCCGATGAGCCTGCCGTTGTCGTTAAGCATCGGTGACAACGTCAATCTGCCCTCGCGCGGAAGCGTGTTCGCAAGCATGCGGTCGAGCCAGGCTGCAGCGCCTTCGCCGCTGACCTCATAGCGGGCAAAGGTCGCGATCTCGAGCAGCCCCACGGCATTGCGCACGGCGTGGCACTCGTGGCCAACGGGTCTGTGCGCGTTCGAGCGCCGGTACGTCACGTCCTCGAGCGCTTCGGTTCCCGGCGGCGCGTACCACAACGCGTGCTCGAGCCCGTAACTCGACCCGAACACCGCGCCGCGCGCCTTCAGCCGATCGTAGGCTGGAGTGATGCGCAGCGGCCGCGCAGCCGGCAACTCTTCGTTGGGAAAGCGAATGCGAAAGCGGCGCGAATAGTTCTCGCGCACCTTCGCGTTGGTGTACGCCATGGTCGCCCAGTCTCCGAAACGCGCCACGTCCATCGCCCACACGTCGAAACCCGGATCGCCGTCGACCATCCAGTTGGACAGCGCGAGACCCACGCCCCCGCCCTGGCTGAACCCTGCCATCACGCCGCACGCGACCCAGAAATTGCGCAAGCCGCGGATCGGCCCGATCAGCGGATTGCCGTCCGGAGCGAAGGTGAACGGTCCGTTGATGATCTTCTTGATACCGGCACGCTCCAGCGCCGGGAAGTGCCGGAATCCGACCTCGAGGCTGGGCGCGATGCGCTCGAGGTCGTTCGGCAGGAGCGCGTGGGTGAAGTCCCACGGCGTCTCGCGCACGGCCCACGGCACGCCGGCTTTCTCGTAGGTGCCGATCAGCATGCCGCGACCTTCCTGCCGCATGTAGATCTCGCCTTCGAAGTCGATCACGTGCAGCATTTCCTTCGGCGACGCGACGACCTCGGGAATCTCGCCGGTGATCACGTATTGATGCTCCATCGCCAGGATCGGCAGCTCCAGGCCGACGAAGCGTCCGACTTCGCGCGCCCACAAGCCGCCGGCATTGACGACATGTTCGGCGACCAGCGAGCCTTTGTCGGTGATGACGTTCCACGTGCCGTCGGGTCTCGGCTCAAGCGCGGTGACGCGTGTGAAGCGATACACCTCCGCACCGCGATCGCGCGCTGCCTTGGCATACGCCTGCGTCACGCCGGCGGGATCGACGTGGCCTTCGAGCGGGTTGTAGAGCGCGCCGACGAAGTGCTTCTTGTCGAGCAAGGGAAACAGCTTTGCCGCCTCCTCGATGGTCAGCATTTCCATGTCGAGCCCGAGGTACCGCGCCCGTGCACAGGCGAGTTTCAGGAAATCCATGCGCTCCGGCGTGCCGGCGAGATCGACTCCGGCCGTAATGTGAATGCCGCAGGATTGACCCGATGCCTTCTCGATCTCCTCGTACAGCTTGATCGTGTATTCCTGCAGCTTGGCGACATTGGGATCGCCGTTCAAGGTGTGCATGCCACCGGCGGCGTGCCAGGTCGACCCGGAGGTGAGTTCGTCGCGCTCGATCAACGCCACGTCGGTCCAGCCGGCGCGCGTCAGGTGATAGAGAACACTGGCGCCGACCACACCGCCCCCAATCACCGCGACTCGAACATGTGTCTTCAAAGAATCTGCTCCAGAAATGCGCGGGTCCGCTCCATTTGCGGAGCTCCAAACAGCTGCGCCGGCGGACCGTCCTCGACGATCAATCCGTGATCGGTGAAGTACACGTGATCCGCGATCTCGCGCGCGAACGCCATTTCGTGCGTGACCAGGATCGAGGTCATTCCTTCTTCGACGAGCTGGCGGATGGTCAACAGGACTTCCTTGACGGTCTCCGGATCGAGCGCCGCCGTCACTTCATCGAACAGCATCACCGATGGTCGCATCGCCAGCGCCCGCGCAATCGCGACCCGCTGCTGCTGGCCACCGGAGAGCTCGCCGGGAAAGCTGTGCTCCTTGCCGGCGAGCCGCACTTTCTTCAACAACGCATACGCGCGCTCCTCGACCTCGGCTTTGGGCTGCTTGAGCACCTCGACCGGCGCCATCATCACGTTCTGCAGCGCGGTCTTGTGAGGGAACAGGTTGTATTGCTGGAACACCATCGACACGTCCTTGCGCAGCGCGACCATCTCCCGATCCGTTGCAAGCCGATGCACCGCATGCGGACCGACGTAGATTTCGCCGCGATTGACCGCGATCAATCCGTTGATGCAGCGCAAGAGCGTCGACTTGCCCGAGCCTGATGGCCCGATGACGCATACCGCCTTGTTCGGCTTGACCGCGAACGATACGCCGCGCAGAACTTCGACCGCGCCGAAAGCCTTGTGCACGTCGACCACGCGCACGATCGGCGCGTCGCTGGCAGCCACATTCATGACGCCACTCCCTGCGCCGCAGGGATATCGATCACGCGCGGTATGTGTCCAGTCGCGGCGACAAAGCGTTCGAGATCGTTGTGGGCAATCACGACGGTCGCCGTGTTGACCAGCGGATGCGCTTGCACCGCGTCGGCGTCCCAAAGCGCGCGATCGATGACGAACTCGACTGCGCCGGCGCGGTCATTGATCAGCGCCAGCAGGCTGACCGAGCCCGGCGAGACGCCCAGGAGCCGGTGCAATCGATCCGGCGATGCAAAGCCCAGTCGGCCCGCGTCGAGCGCGGCGCCCAGCGCGTTGAGATCGACGGCGCGATCGTGCGACACCGTCACCAGGAAATGACGCGCACCCTTCTTGTCGCGGAGGAACAGGTTCTTGGTCTTCGCGCCCGGCAACTTCGGCACCAGCCGTTCCGATTCCTCGACCGTCATCACCGCGGCGTGCTCGTGGCGTGGCGCGGCGATGCCATGCTCGCGCAGGAAGTTGTCGAGGTCCATCACCGCTCCGCGTAGCGGGCTTCCAGGCGCCGGGTCCAGCGGGCGATCGGATAGCAGTAGGCGAAAAACCACAGCAGAACGTAGCTGTAGATCGGGATCAGCAGATCGGTGCGGCCCTCGGCGTTGGTGATGCGCCCGGTGATCGTCATCATCTCGGCGACGCCGACAATCGACGCCAGCGTTGTCGCCATGGTGAGAATCGCATACCAGTTCATCCACGGCGGCAGCATGCGCTTGATGCACTGCGGCAGGATGATCTTCCACAGCGTCTGCCTCCGCGAAAAAGCCAGCGAGCGCGCGGCTTCCCACTGTCCGGTCGGGATCGACTGCACGGCGCCGCGCACGATCTCGGCCATGTTGGCCATGATCGGCAGCGCCAGCCCCAGCGATGCCTTGATCCAGTCGGGAAACGGGAGTGTCTTGCCGCCGACGTGAAATTCGAAGGGGACCAGGTACATGACGAAGAACAGCAGCACCAGCCACGGCGCGTTGCGGAAGAACTGGACCACCAGCCACGAGATACCGCGTGCCGGTGCGTGGGGTGAAATGCGCGCGAGCCCGAGCAGCACGCCGGCAGCAGTACCCAGCGCCATCGCGCAGACGCTGATCAGCAGGTTGAACAGGAAGCCTTGCGCCAACAGGGGCGTCCATTTGATCAGCAGTTCCGGGACACTGGGCCGGCCCGGCAATGCCTGCAGTTGCGCCAGCACGGCGGAGCAGACGAACGCGCAGCCCAGTGCGACCGCGGTGCGCGCGGAAAAGAACTCCGCGATACGCGAGCGCCTGTCGTTATGGTGCCCCCCGTGCGGCGTTGCAGCGCTCATTGTCCGAATCCCGGCACGCGCATGCGAGCTTCGAGCCACTGCATCGCCTGGTTGATGAGGCCGACGATCGCGACGTAGGTGATCAGCAGCAGCACCATCATTTCCGGCACGTTGACCTGCTCGGACCAGATCTGCGCCGACATGTAGACCAGTTCCGGCACCGCGATGGCGTAGGCGAGCGTCGTCGTCTTGACCAGGTTGACCATGTTGTTGGTCATCGCCGGCATGGTCGCGCGCAACGCCAGCGGCAACACGACGCGTTGGTAGGCCTGCCAGCGTGAATAACCAAGCGACTGGGCGGCTTCGATCATCGCCTTGGGCACCGCTTCGATGCCGGCGCGGAAGATCTCGGCCGCGAACGCCGTCTCCAGCAGCGTCAGCGACACGACCGCCCAACCGAACGAGCCCAGAAGCGGCAGGCCGTTGACCTTCGGCAACAACGGACCGAGCGCGAAGTAGAAGAAATACAGCTGCACCAGCGGTGGCGTGTTGCGGAACAACTGGACATACGCGGATACCGCCCGCCGCGTGAACGCCACGCGCGAGCCCTGCAGCCAAGCGGCGACAGCGCCCAACACCACGCTCAGCACCAGGCAGTACGCCGACAGCTTTACCGTCGTGAAAAAGCCTTCGACGAAACGTGCCCGGTCATACGCGTCGTAGAAGACCGTCAGCCGGATGCCGCTGCTCTTGTGCAGCCATTGAAACCAGGCGGCGAGATCATCCATGCCTCGATCCGCGCGCCCGGCCTCCGAGTCTATGTCGCGAGGTTTGCAATCAGGTGGTCGGCCGGAGCGGCGACTCGCAATTCCCCGTCGATCCCCACGCTAGCGCGTGGGGCCCCTCGCCGGGTAGCTCGCGCCGCTATTTGAACTTCGCTTGTTGCTCGACCAGATACGGCGATTGCGGAATGCCCCACTTTTTCTCGAGTCCGAGCAGATATCCGGTCTTGTGCCAATCCTTGGTGACGTCGCTGACGTAGGCCGCAAACTTGGGGTCGTCCTTGCGTACGCCAATGCCCCAGGGTTCCGGGTCGATCGCCGGCAGCACCATCGCGTAATCTGCCCACTTGGCGTCGCCCATGATGCCGGCGAAGAAGGTCGTATCGAACACGACGCCGACGCAATTGCCGCCCTCGAGCGCCGCCATCGCCTCGGTCACGCCCTTGAACACGACGAGTTGCGCACCGAACTCCTCGCCGGTGCGGCGGTTGTAATACGCACCCTGGATGCCGCAGATCGGCTTGCCCTTGATATCGGCCCAGGTCTTGAGTCCGGAGTTCTTCTTGGCGAAAACGCTGGCGGCGCCCGCGTAGTAGAACGGCTCCGGAATCCCGATGACTTCGGCGCGATCGGGCTTGTAGGCCATCGTCGCGATCATCAGGTCGATCCGGCCTTGCTTCAGGAACTCCATGCGATTCGCGGCGACCACCGGCACCAACTCGATGCCGACGCCGAGGCGCTTGGCGATGTCGCTCGCCAGGTCGACCTCGAGGCCGACGATCTTGCCGGATGGATCGGTATAGCCGAACGGCTTGTAGTCGGCCTTCACGCCGACGACGAGCTTGCCCTTCTGCTTGACGCTGGCGATCGTATCCGTCTGCGCGCTGGCCGCGGTAACCAACATCGCCATCGCGGCGAACGCCGCCAGTTGCCGCCATATCTTCATCGATTGCATTTTCTGCCTCCGTTTGTCCACGCCTGCCGGATTGTGGCACATTTGGCGTTGCCCGCGGGGCGTGACACGCGGCCCGCAATGCCCAACAATGCGCAGTCACCTTTGGTCCGTCGCCCTTGAAGTACTCGTTTTTCTCCCTCGCCCGCAACGCGCTTTCCCATCACGAGCGTTGGCCGCTGGCATGGCGCAGTCCGGCGCCGAAAAAGCGCTACGACGCGGTCATCATCGGCGGTGGTGGTCACGGGCTCGCCACGGCGTACTACCTGGCCAGAGAGCACGGCATGAACAACATCGCCGTGCTCGAAAAAGCTTGGCTCGGCGGCGGCAACACGGGGCGTAACACGACCATCGTCCGCTCGAACTACCACCTCGACGCGAATGCGCATTTCTACGAGTTCTCGCTGAAGCTCTGGGAAGGGTTGTCGCACGACCTCAATTTCAACGTGATGTATAGCGCGCGCGGCGTGCTCAATCTGGTTCATTCGCCCGCCGACATGGATGCCGCCATGCGCCGTGGCAATGCCATGCACCTGAACGGCATCGACGCGCGCTTTCTCACCCGCGATGAGATTGCGGCGTGGATTCCCAACCTCGATTGCTCGCGGGAAGCTCGCTTCCCGATCCAGGGCGGGCTGCTGCAACCGCGCGGCGGCACGGTGCGCCATGATGCGGTCGCCTGGGGCTATGCCCGTGCCGCGGATTCACTCGGCGTGGACATCATCCAGCAATGCGAAGTGACCGGCATCCGTATCGAACGTGGCGCGGTTGCCGGCGTGGAGACGAGGCTGGGATTCATCGCCACGCCAAAGATCGGCATCGCGGTCGCCGGTCGTTCTGGTCAGGTCGCGGCGATGGCCGGATTGCGGCTGCCGATCGAGTCGCACGTGCTGCAGGCGATGGTCTCCGAACCGGTGAAGCCGGTACTCGACACCGTCGTGACTTCCGGTGCCGTGCACTTCTACATCAGCCAGTCGGACAAGGGCGAACTGGTGATGGGTGGCGATCTCGACTTCTACAACTCCTACGCGCAGCGTGGCAACCTGCCGGCGATCGAGCACGTCGTCGCCGCCTGCCTTGCGCTTTTTCCCAGCTTTGGCCGGCTCAAGCTGATGCGCACCTGGGGCGGCATCATGGACATGACCATGGATGGCAGCCCGATCATCGGCAAGTTGCCCGTCAAGGGTCTCTACATGACGGGCGGCTGGTGCTACGGCGGATTCAAGGCCACGCCGGCGTCCGGCTTCGTGCATGCGCACACCATCGCGCACGACGAGCCGCACCCTCTCAACGCCGCCTTCACGCTGGAGCGCTTCGCGCAGGGCCGCATGCTCGATGAAAAAGGTGCGGGACCGTATGCCTGGGCACATTGAGAAGCACGTCATCCCCGCGCAAGCGGGGATCCATCTTGACGTTCGCGATATGAAAAATGGATTCCCGCTTGCGCGGGAATGACGACTCAAACACCGATTTCCGCATCGCGATTGATTGACTCATCATGCTCCTGATCCCCTGCCCGTGGTGCGGTCCGCGTAACCAAGTCGAATTCACCTACGGCGGCGACGCCACGTTGAGGCGTCCCGCCAACGACGCGCCGGCGTCGGCATGGGCCGACTACGTGTATCTGCGCGACAACCCCTGCGGCCCGCACGACGAGTTGTGGCTGCATAGCGCCGGGTGTCGCTCCTGGTTCAAGCTTCGCCGCGACACTCGCACGCACGACATCATCGCCGCGGCGCGCCTCGACGAACCACTTCCGGTCCGTTCGCCGTGAACCAACCGTTTCGACTGCCCGACGGCGGCGTCATCGATCGGACGCAATCGCTCGGGTTCGAGTACGACGGAGTGCCCTATCAGGGCTACGCCGGCGATACGCTCGCCTCGGCACTGCTCGCGCAGGGCGTGCATCTGGTCGGTCGCAGCTTCAAGTATCACCGTCCACGCGGCATCTACAGCGCCGGCACCGAGGAGCCGAACGCGCTGGTGCAGCTTGCGCGCGGGGTACGCACCGAGCCTAACGTGCGCGCGACGACACAGGAGTTGTACGAAGGGCTTACGGCGGCCAGCCAGAACTGCTGGCCTTCCGTACGCTTCGACATCGGCGCGATCAACAATGCGCTGTCGCGTTTGCTTCCCGCGGGCTTCTACTACAAGACTTTCATGTGGCCGCCGACGCCCCGGTGGTGGCTCAGGTACGAGCACGTGATACGGCACGCTGCCGGCATGGGCCGCGCGGCGGACGAACCGGATCCGGATGCGTACGAGCATCAGTACGCGCATTGCGACGTCCTCGTGATCGGTGGGGGCGCGACAGGCCTGGCCGCTGCGCGCGCCGCGGCGCATTCCGGCGCGCGCGTGATTCTCTGCGACGAGAATCCCGCATGCGGTGGCGGCGTGCCGGACGACGACGCGACGATCGACGGGATGCCTGCCGCACAATGGATCGCGCTCACGGTGCGCGACCTCGCGGCGCAGCCCGACGTCACGTTGCTCGTGCGCACGACGGCGTTCGGCTACTACGACGGCAATCTGGTCGGCGCCGTCGAACGCGTCAGCGATCACCTGGCCAATCCTCCGCTGCATGTTCCGCGGCAGCGGCTGTGGATGATTCGAGCCAAGGCCGTGGTGCTCGCGAGCGGCGCCATCGAACGCGCCGTCGCTTACGTCAATAACGATTTGCCCGGCACGATGCTCGCGGGTGCCGCACGCACCTACGTCAAGCGCTACGGTGTACGGCCGGGTACGCGCGCGGTCGTCTTCACCAACAACGACACGCGTACGCGACTGCGCTTGCGCTGCACGGCGCGGGTGTGAGGTTGCCGCGATCGTCGATGCCCGTGCGGAATCGCGGCAAGACTCGGCACTCCCCGCACGCGCTCGTGCCGCGGGCCTGAAGCTCATGTCGGGATCCGCGATCACCGCGGCGCACGGCTCCCTGCGCGTTACGTCGGTCGATGCGTCGCCACTGGCCGGCGGCGCCAGCCAGCGCATCGACTGCGATCTGGTCGCCGTGTCGGGCGGCTGGAATCCCGCCGTCCACCTGTTTTCGCAGGCGCGCGGAAAACTGCGCTACGACGACGCACTCGCCACCTTTGTACCGGACGCCTCGCCGATGCCGATCCTGCCCGCGGGCAGTGCCAATGGCTGCGACGACCTTGCCGCTGCGCTGGCAGAAGGACATGCTGCCGGTTCGGCCGCCGCCGCGCGCGCCGGACTTCGAGCGAAGTCGGTAGCGGCGCCGCGGGCAAACGCATCGTGGTCCGGTGCGCTGCAGCCGCTGTGGGCGGTGCCCGCTCGGCACAAGTCGTCGAAGCGCTTCGTCGATCTGCAGAACGACGTCACCGTCGCCGACATCGCGCTCGCAGCGCGAGAAGGCTATCAGGCGGTCGAGCATCTGAAGCGCTACACGACGCTCGGCATGGGCACCGACCAGGGCAAGACCAGCAACATCGTGGGGCTTGCACTCATGGCCAGAACAACTCGGCGTGCCGATCCCGCAGGTCGGCACGACCACGTTCCGGCCCCCGTACAGCCCAGTGACGCTGGGGGCCTTCCCGGGGCACGAATGCGGCGCACACGTCGAAGCGACCCGTTACTCCGCGATGCACTCATGGCACGTCGAACACGGCGCGCGCTTCGTCAATACGGGACTGTGGAAGCGGCCGCACTCGTACCCCCGTCCCGGCGAAACCGAGGATGACGCCGCTAACCGCGAAGCGCGCAACGTGCGCACCAATGTCGGCTTTGTCGACGTGTCCACCCTCGGCAAGATCGAGTTGCAGGGTCGCGATGTCGCCGAATTGCTGAACCGCGTCTACATCAACAAATGGGACACGCTGGGCATCGGTCGCTGCCGCTACGGCGTGATGCTGCGCGACGACGGCATGGTGCTGGACGATGGCACGACATCGCGGCTGTCAGCCACGCATTACCTGATGACCACGACGACGGTCAATGCCGTGAAGGTGATGCAACATCTCGAGTATCTGCTGCAGGCGGAGTGGCCGGAACTCGACGTGTACGCGACGTCGGTAACCGAACAGTGGGCGGCGGCCGCGCTGTCGGGACCCAGAGCGCGCGAGGTGCTTGCCAACGTCGTCGACATCGACGTCTCCAACGCAGCGCTTCCGTTTCTCGCGGTCGCCGCGTGTCAGGTTCGCGCGGCAGTCGGCCTGATCCCCGCGCGCGTGTTTCGCATGAGCTACTCGGGCGAGCTCGCCTACGAAATTCATGTTCCCGCCGATCGTGGTCGCGCGATGTGGGAGGCTGCGATCGATGCAGGCGCACCGTTCGGCATCATGCCCTACGGTACCGAGGCGATGAGCACGCTGCGCATCGAAAAAGGCCACGTCGTGATCGGACCCGAAGCCGACGGCCGCACGACGGCCGACGACCTCGGGATGGGAAAACTGGTCGGCGCCGCCAAGTGGTGCATAGGCAAGCCGCTGTTGACGCGTCCGGCATTGACCGAAGCTGATCGCTGGCAGCTCGTCGGACTGACCGCGCTCGACGGAGCATCGATGCCGCGAGGGGCAAAGATCGTTGCCGATCCCGGGCACGCGGCACCCAACCCGATGCTGGGTCACGTGACCTCGTGGTGCTGGAGCCCCAATCTCGATGCAGGCATCGCGCTGGCGCTGGTCGCGAACGGGCGCGCACGGCACGGCGAGACGCTGTGGGCAGTATCGCCGCTCGCGGATGCGAAGGTGCGCGTGCGAATCGGTCCGCCGTGCTTCATCGATCCGGACGGGGAGCGGCTGCGTGTCTGACATCGACCTCGGCGCGAGAACGATTGGCTCCCGCGCTCCCGGCCACTACGGAGCGGCCACGACCGAAGTCACGCTCGCCGAAACGCCAATCGCCGCAGCCTGGAACGTGCAGGGCGACCCGACGCGTGCACCCCTGGTGGCGGAGGCGCAGCGTCTGTTCGACGTGGACCTGCCACGGTTGCCGAACGCGACCGCGCGCGGCGCGGCGTGGACAGCGCTATGGCTCGGACCGAAATCGTGGCTGCTGGCCGCGCGCACGAATTCGAATATCGGACCGCAAATCGCGGCGTTCATGGCACAACGCGATTGCCTGAACGCCGTCGGCGGCGCGCTGTTCGATGTATCCGCGAGCCGCGTCGCCTTCGAGATCGGCGGCAAGCACGCCGCTAGCATTCTGGCCAAGGCATGCCCGCTCGACTTCCACGTCCGCGCGTTTGCTGCGGGACACTGTGCGCAGAGCTTGCTGGGGCACGTCAACGTGCTCATTTTCCGGCCGGATTCGACGCCAGCATTTACCGTGATGGTTGCGCGCAGTTTCGCGTCCGATGTCTGGCGGTCGCTTTGCCTGTCGTCCGCGCAGTACGGATACGACGTATTATCGAGTCCAAACACGAAAGCGATGACATGACCATGAACACGGCAACACAACGCACGCAGGCCTCGGCGTTTCGCGCGCTGCACGCGCCCGGCAACCTGGCCGTGCTGCCCAATGCCTGGGACGCGGCGAGCGCGCGCGTCTCCGAGGAGCTGGGCGCGAAGGCGATCGCCACTTCCAGCGCATCGCTGGCGTGGTCTCACGGCTATCCCGACGGGCAGGCCGTGCCCGCCGCCACGATCCTCGCCGCCGTGGCCGAGATCATTCGCGTCGTGCGGGTGCCGGTGAGCGTGGACAGTGAGGCGGGCTATTCGGACGATCCGGCACGGGTTGCCGACCATATATGTGCCTTGGCCGATCTGGGCGTGGTCGGAATCAATCTCGAAGACGCGAAAGCTCCGGCAGAACTGCTGGCTGCCAAGGTCGCCGCAATCAAGGCGGCCTTATCGAAACAAGGGAGGGACGTCTTCGTCAACGCGCGCTGCGACGTGTTCCTGCACAAGCTTGTACCTGCGGAAGCGGCGCTCGCGGAAACGATCGCGCGCGGCAATCGCTATTTGCAAGCCGGCGCGGATGGATTCTTCGTACCGGCGATGGTCGACCTGGATCAGTTGCGGGCGGTAGCCAGTGCTGTCGCGCTGCCGCTGAACGCCATGGTAATGGCCACCTTGCCGCCTGTCGCCGCGCTGAAAGCCGCAGGTGTGCGCCGCGTCAGTGCTGGCGCCGCCACCGGTCGTGCGGCGTTCGGCGCCGCGCACCGGGCGATGAAACAGTTCCTGGAGGACGGCACCTACGACGCGATCTTCTCGGCCAGCGAGGGTGTGCCGAACATGAACGCGCTGTTTTCGCGCTAGACGTCTGTCATTTCCTGCTAACGTAGCGAGCCCAGCCTCCAAGCAGGCTTCATCCGGAACACGCGCATGCACGCGAGCGGTCCGCAGACGGTTGGCCTGCCGATGTACGATCCCCCCGAGTTGCGCGCGACGGTCGATGCATGGTGGCACGGCCTCGCGCGCGCCATTCGCGCCGAAGGTGTGGCGGACGTGCCCGACAAACTCGACCGCGGCCTGTCGCTCGATGCATTGTGGGGGGCGCCCAATCTTCTGTTCACGCAGACCTGTGGCTATACGCTGACCGGCGCCTGGGCGAGCCGCCTGCGGTACATCGCCACGCCACGCCATGCGGCCGCGGGCTGCGAGGGTTCCGGCTATTGCAGCTGGATCGTGGTCGCCGCGGACTCTCCGGCGCACGAACTCGAGGATCTGCGCGGCGCACGCTGCTCGATCAACGAGCGCAATTCGCATTCCGGCTTCAACGCGCTGCGGGCGTTGATCGCGCCCCTGGCGCGCGAGGGGCGGTTCTTCGGGTCGGTGAGCGACAGCGGCAGTCATGCGGAGAGCCTGGCTCAATTGGGGCGCGGGGAAGTCGACGTCGCCGCCATCGATTGCGTGACGCATGCGCTGCTCGGTCGTTGCCGACCACACGCGATTGCCGCGACGCGAATCATCGGCCGCACGCCGCAGGTGCCCGGACTTCCCTACGCCACCCGCTTCGAGGCCAGCCCCGACCTGGTGCGGAAACTGCGAGCAGCCCTTGCCCGCGCCGTCGACGACCCGGAGCTGCGCGCCGTCCGCGCGGAATTGCTCATCACCGGCGTCGATGTGCTGCCGACGGGCAGTTACGCCTGCATCGCGCAGATGGAGGACCAGGCGAAGCGACAAGGTTATTTCGAGCTGGATTGACACCAGGGTGCCACATAAGACATGGGAACATTGCGTTCAAATCCGATGACATTGCATGGCCACGGCGTCACTGTTGCGGACGTCGAGGCGGTAGCCCGGGATGGCGTCCAGGTCGTACTGAGCGACGAGGCCCGGGCGCGCGTCGTCGCGGCGCGCGCGGTGGTCGACCGTCTGGTTACGTCGGGGGGACCGGTGTACGGCGTCACCACGGCGCTGGGGGCCAATACCGGCGCGGCGATCCCCGTCGACGATCTCGCCGCGTACCAGCAACGCGCAGTCCGGGCGCGGGCGGTCGGCTTGGGCCCGCCGTTCGCGAGAGATGTCGTGCGCGCGATGCTGTTCGCCCGCGTTTGCGGCATGGCTGTCGGTGGTTCCGGCGTCTCGCCTGCAGTGCTGGAGGCGCTCTTGGCCATGCTCAATGCCGGGGTCCATCCCGTGGTCCCGAGCAAGGGATCGATCGGCGCGGCCGATCTTGCACCGCTATCGCATCTCGCGTTGCCACTCTTCGGCGAAGGTCTTGCCGAATACAAGGGCAAAATTTTAACGGGCACGGAGGCGTTCGCCCTTGCCGGACTGGGGCACGCGACGCTCGCCGCAAAGGACGGGCTTGCGCTGATCAGCTCGAACGCGGCGACGGTCGGCCATGCGGCATTGGTCCTGGTGGATTGCGCACGCGTCTTCGACCAGATCAACATCGCTGCCTCGCTCAGCTTCGAAGGTTTTCGCGCGAGCCTGAGTCCGCTGGATGCACGGGTGCAGGCGGCTCGTCCCCCTCCCGGCCAGGTTTTTGTCGCGCAGCGGCTGCGCACGCTGCTCGACGGCAGCGCACTCAATCAATCGGGCGCGGCACGACGCGTGCAGGACCCGATTTCCTTGCGTTGCGTGACGCAGGTCCACGGCGCCGCGATCGGCGCGCTATGGCGCGCGCGGGACGCCACCGAAGTAGAGCTCAACGCCGCCGCCGAGTCACCACTGGTGCTGATCGCGACCGAAGAGATGCTGTCGAACGGAAACTTTCACACCGCCGAACTTGCGCTTGCCTTCGAGACACTCGGTCTCGGGCTCGCGCAAGCCGCATTGCTCTGCGTACAGCGCTGCCAACGCCTGTGCTCGCCGGCGATGTCGGGCCTGCCGCTGCAGCTCACCCGGCGCGGACCGGAGCACTCGGGCTTCGCACCCCTCGCGAAGACGCTGACGGCGCTCTACAACGAAATCCGCCATCTCGCGCAAGCCGCCATGCTCGATTGCCTGCCGGTCTCGGAAGCGATCGAGGATCATGCGTCGATGGCGCCCAACGTCATCGCGAAAACGGAAGCCATGCTCCCCGCGCTGCGCTATCTCGCTGCCATCGAACTGTTGACCGCCGCGCAAGCTGTCGATCTGCGCGCGCTAGCCCACGCTGAACTCGGCGCGGGTACGCGCGCCGCCTACGTCGCTGTTCGTACCATCGCCCCGGTCCTCGACGAGGATCGGCCACTCGGTCTCGACGTCGAGGCGCTCGCCGCATCGTTGGCGCAAGACGCGTGGCCGACAAGCGATCTGTTGGCGCGGCAACTTCGATGACCCGTCACGACGATCGCAACGTCCACGCGAACGATGCACTGGCCCCTTCTCTCGCCTACGTCCTGCCCGTGACGACATCGGCGGTCATCACCGGGGTGGCGCGGGCCAGTTCTTCTGCGGGGATATGGCAGGCGATGCGATGTCCTCCGGGCAACTCCTGATCGGCTGGGATGGTGTCTTCGCAGATGGCGCCGAGCTTCTTGTGGCAGCGGGTATGAAACGGGCAACCGCGCGGAGGGTCAAGCGGACTGGGCAACTCGCCGGTCAACACGAGCCGCCGCCGCACGACGCGCACGTCGGCCACCGGTATGGCTGACAGCAGCGCTTCGGTGTACGGGTGATAGGGCGGCGCGAAGATCTGCTCGACGGTACCGACTTCCATCGTCCGCCCGAGATACATGACGACAACATGGTCGGCGACATAGCGCACCAGCCCGAGATCGTGGCTGATCAACACCATCGTCGTCCCATGTTTTTGTTGAACGTCCAACAACAGTTCGGTGATCGCCGCGCGGACCGACACATCGAGCGCCGAAACCGGCTCGTCGGCAACGACCAGCGCCGGATTGCCGGCAAAGGCCCGCGCGATGCCGACGCGCTGTCTTTGCCCGCCCGAAAGCTGGCGCGGAAGCCGCGATGCGAAGGCAGCCGGCAGGCGCGTCAAATCCAGAAGCTCGTACATGCGTGCGACGGCCGCCGGGCGGGCGCGGACGTTACCAAGCTTGCGCACCACGCGTCCGATCTGCTTGCCGATCGAGTAACTGGGATTGAGCGTTTCGTCGGGATTCTGAAACACCATCTGCAACGCGCTCTTGAGCGCGGACTGCCGCCGTTGCACCGGCAGTTGGGCAAGATCGATATCGCCCATGCGGATCGCGCCCGGAAGTCGCGGTTTCGAGACCGGTGAGTACTTTGGCGAAGGTCGACTTGCCGCAGCCGGATTCCCCCACGATGGCCAGCGTTTGGCCCCGCCTGATCTCGAAGCTTAGATGTCGATTGGCCATGACGCGGCGCTTGCCGGTGCCACCTAGAACACCCCACAGCGAGCGTTCGTCGACGGCGTAGTCCTTGGAAAGATCGCGGACCGAGACGGCAATGGCATCGTCGCCGCGCGCTTCTCGCGGGTTTGCAGCGGCTCGTCTGCCACCGCGGCCGCCTGCCATCGTACGCAGCGGACGGATCGATTCGGCGCGTCGAGCCGCACCAGTTCGATCGGCTCACGGCCACACTCGTCCATCCGGAAATGGCGGCAGCGAGGCCCGAAATAGCAGCCGGGCGGACGCTCATTCGGCAACGAAACCTGGCCCGGAATCGGCACCAAACGCTGTGCCCGCTGATCGATGTAGGGCAGTGGGATGCAGCGGATCATGCCCTGAGTATAGGGGTGGCGCGGCTCGGCGAATATTTCGGCGACCGGCCCTTCCTCCACGATCTCTCCGGAATACATGACCGCGACCCGGTCACAGACTTGCGCTACCAGGCCGAGATTGTGCGAGATGAACAGCAGCGCCGTTCGATATCGGGTGCGAAGCGAGGCGATCAGCTCGACGATGCCCGCCTCGACAGTGACATCGAGACTGGTCGTCGGTTCGTCGAGCAGCAGCAGCGCGGGCTGCGCCAGCAGCGCCATGGCGACGACAACACGCTGCTGCTGCCCGCCGGAAAGCTGGTGCGGATAGGCGGTCATGATGCGCTCGACATCCGCAAGCTGTACGTCGCGCAGTGCCGCTGCGGCCTCCGCGCGGGCGGCCTTCCAGCCCGTTTCGCGATGGAACACTGCGACCTCGGCCAGTTGGTCGCCGACGATCATCGCCGGATTGAGCGCCGACATCGCCTCCTGGTAGATCATGCCGATACCGCCGCCGCGAATGCTTCGTAGCTCGCTCGGACTGAGCCCGGCCAGGTCACGGCCACGAAACCGTATGCTGCCGCCGACCACGCGGCCATGGCCACCCAGATAGCGCAGAATCGAATACGCCACGGTCGACTTGCCACAGCCGGATTCGCCGACAAGTCCCAGCGCCTCACCTTCGCGCAGCACCAGCGAAACTTGGGTGACGGACGGAATCTCGCCGCCGCGGCCGAAGTAGGAGATGGACACGTTGTCCAGTTCGAGCAGCGGCGCCATGTCAGTCGGGAAGGGCACAGCGAGCGTGGGGGGATGTTTTCTAGTCATTGAGCGAGATCTCGCGCACGCCATCGGCGAGCAGGTTAAAGCCGAGCACCAGCGAGGAAATCGCGATGCAGGGGAAAATGACCATGTGTGGAAAGACCAGCGCGAACTGGCGCGAGTCGTTGATCATTCCGCCCCAGTCCGGGTCCGGCGGCGGCAGTCCGAGGCCCAGGAATCCCAACGTGCCGATGGTGATCGTCACATAGCCGAGCCGCAGACAGAAGTCGACGATCAGCGGACCGCGGGCGTTGGGCAGAATCTCCACGAACATGATGTACCACGTCGATTCGCCACGAAGCTGTGCCGCGGCCACATACGCGCGCGTACGCAGGTCGAGCGTGATGCCCCGCGTGATGCGCATCACCGCAGGACTGGCGGCAAGGGTCACCGCCAGCACGATGTTGACGCCGGATGCGCCGTAGCGGGAAATGATGATGATGTAGAGCACCAGCGCGGGAAAGGCGAGTACGAGATCGCCCATGCGCGACAGCACCTCATCGGCCCAACCTCGCTTGTAGCCTGCGAGCAGGCCCATCAGGATGCCCATGGCGTAGGCAGTCAGGGTCGCGAGTGGCGCGTAGATCAGTACCGTCCGCGTGCCGTAGATGAGCCGCGACAAGATGTCGCGCCCGAGATGATCGGTGCCCAGCCAGAACGTGCCGCCGCCCGGCGCGATCGCACCGATCGGTTGCATCGGCTTGATCGGCTGATTGGGTGCATAGGGCGCGAGCAGCGGTGCGAATATCGCCACGAGAATCCATCCCAGGATAATGCCGGCGCCGATCATTCCAACCCGACTTTCCCTGAGGCTTGCGATTCCGCGCAGCACCTGGCGCCACGCGCGCGTCTGCGGCGCGACCGGTGGCGGCAGGACTCCCGTGGTGGCGCGTGCGTCGCTCGTCTGATCCCCCCACGCTTGCGGCTCACGCCGCTGCGGGGGGGCAGCACTCGCGCCTCGGGGCGGCCCTGAGGCGCTCATAGCAGGCGAATGCGAGGATTGAGGAAGGTGTAGGCAATGTCGGCCACGGTCTGCGACGCGACCGCGATGATGACCGTGACCATCGTGCACGCCTCGAGCAGGAACAGATCGCGCGCCAGCGCACCGGTGAGAATCAGCGAGCCGAAGCCCTTGTAGGCGAAGAAGAACTCGACGACGATGACGCCGGCGATCAACCAGTTGACATGCAACAGGAGTACCGTCACCGGTGTGATCAGCGCGTTGCGCAACGCGTGACGGACAATCACCCGCCGATACGGCAGGCCCTTCAGCACCGCGGTGCGTACGTACGGTGCTGTCATCACCTCGACCATCGATGCGCGCGTGATGCGCGCGACGTAGCCGAAGTCGTAGAGAACCAGCACCAGCACCGGAAGGATCAATTCCTTGAAACTGAAGCCATCGATCATCGAGCTCGTGCCGGGCAGCCAATGCAGCTGGAACACGAACAGCGCGGACAGGAACACGGTGCTCGCGAAAGTAGGGATCGAGGCGCTCACGACGCATACCGTCGACACCACCCGATCGAGGCGTGAACCCTCGCGCATGCCGGCCAGAACCCCGAGTCCAAGCGACAACGGAATCAGCAGCACAAAAAACCCGAACGCCAGGATCGCCGTGTTGGCGAGACCTTTGCCGACGACGCGGGCAACCGGCTCGTTATAGACGCGCGAAGTTCGCCAATCGCCGACGACAAAGCGGCCCAGCCAATCGAAGTAGCGCTCGGCGGCAGGCCGGTCGTAGCCGTTGTTCGCGAGCCAGAGATCGCGCTGTTCGGTGGTCGAATACGGACCGAGCACGGTAACCGCCACGTCTCGCGGCGACAGCTCGAACAGCAGGAACAGGATGACCGATGCCAACAGCATCGTGGCGGCGACATAGACGAGCCGGCGCGCGAGGAAACGTGTCATTGCGCTTCAACCCCCCTCTCCCACGAGCGGGGGTCGGATTGCCCGGTGAACCCGCGGCAGGAGCGACGAACGCGCCGGCGCGCCTTGCGGGACGATGTCAAGCCTGAATCGCCAGTTCCTCGCCGAAGAGGTACAGCGTCGGATGCGCGGAGAAGCCTTTGACGCGCTTGTCATAGCCCGTCTGGATCGCGCGCCAGATCGGCTGTACGATCGGACCGTCCTCCAGCATGATGCCTTCCAGCTTCGCCATGATCGCGCGCCGCTTGTCGACGTCGAGGGTGCCCTCCGCTTCGGTCAGCAGCCGGTCGAACTCCGGATTGGAAAAGCTCGCCTCGTTCCAGGGCACGCCGCTGCGATAGGCCAGGCTGTACGTCATGACGCCCAACGGTCGGTGCGTCCAGCGCGTGAAGCCGAACGGGACCTTGGTCCAGGTCTTCCAGAATTCGGTCGACGGCATGACGTTGATCTTGGCGCGAATCCCGGCCTCTTTCCATTGCTCGACCATCACCGTCACCGCGGCCTGTTCCCACGCCGGCTGATTCTGGCATATGAGTTCGACATCGATGCCATCCTTGTAGCCGGCTTCCGCCAGCAGTTGCTTCGCCCGCGCCACGTCGCGCTTCAGCGGCGGGATCTTGGCGTACTCCGGATGCACCGGGGCGACATGATGGTGCTCGGCAACGGAACCGGCACCGCGCATGACGATGTCGAGCACCTGTTGCGGATCGGTGGCGAACTTCAGAGCCGTGCGAACGCGTTTGTCGTTGAACGGTTTTTCGTTGTACTTGCCGCGGGCGACCGCGGTCTGCGCCGTCGTCACCGAATACATCTCGACATGCGGCAGGGCCTTGATCGCATCGAGTTGACCGAAATCCACCTCGAACAGCCCGTCGACCTGTTTCGACGCAAGCGCCGCGATGTAAGGCGAGGAATCGCTGCCAAGGTCGATGAATTCGAGCGTCTCGAGATTGGGGCCCCTTCCCCAGTAGTCCTTGCGGGCACGCAACACCGCGCGGCGCCCTACTTCGTAACTCTCCAGCGTGAAGGCCCCGGTGCCGATCATGCCCACCTTGAAGGCCCCGTTGTCCTCCGGATAGAGCATGTAGAACGGGTAGTGGAAAAAATTCTCCGGCACCGCCAGCTGCGCGGACTTGCCATTCAGGCGGACGGTGTAGGCGTCGACCTTTTCGATGGCGTGCGAGTCCCACAAGCGCGTCGATTTCTTCTTCTTGCCATCCTTGTCCAGCTCCTCGGTTTCGTACTCCTCGAGCAGGAAGCCTTTCATCAATCCGAGCACCGACGATCCCGTGGCCGGTTCGACCACGCGCTTGATGTTCCAGACAACGTCGTCGGCAGTGAACGGCTTGCCGTTGCTCCACTTCACGTCCTTGCGCAGCCGCAGCGTCCAGGTCTTGAGGTCGGGGCTCGCCTCCCAGCGCTCGAGCAGCCACGGCCGCGTCACGTTGTCGTTGCCGGTGCGCGTCAGGTAGTCACAGTTCTGGCGAAGGATGTTGCTCGCCTCGACCCAACTGATCGTGTGCGGGTCCTTGATCTCGTGTACCCGCATGCCGACGCGGACCCGCCCGCCCTTGGGCAAGGCTGTCTGGGCGAGGCCTCGACCCGGCTCGACCAGGCCGAGCAATCCGTAGGCGGCGGGGGCCGACACACCGAGCAATGTTGCCATGCGCAAGAATTCTCGGCGGCCGATGCGGCCCTCGCCCAGCTCGTCTTTCAATCGCGGAATGTAGGGGTGTTCGCGCCGTTCGGACATGGGACCTCCTTGTACCGATCTCGGTCGTCGTAGTCGGCCGGGGTTTTCGAATATTGCATCTCCCGCACCCTTCTGTCCATCTTGTCCAATGTCGATTGGGCCGCCCCTTCGGGGTTATGATCGGCACTCGATCGGTTCTCGACCGGGACGGCTGGAATGGCAACAGCAACGCGAAAAATCGATGCACGCAAGTCGGCACCGAAGCGGCTCGGCCTGCTCGCACGACTCGCGAAAGGCCCGGTGATCTGCGCGGAAGGCTACGTGTTCGAGCTCGAGCGGCGCGGCTACCTGCAGGCTGGTGCCTACGTGCCCGAGGTGGTCCTCGAGCAGCCGGCCGCCGTGGAGGCACTGCATCGCGAGTTCGTGAACGCCGGATCGGATGTCGTCGAGGCGCTGACTTACTACGCGCACCGCGCCAAGATGAAAATAATCGGCAGACAGGCCGACGTGCCCTCGCTCAACCGCCAGGCGCTCGCCATCGCGCGGCGGGTCGCCCGCGCCACCGGCACGCTCATGGCCGGCAATATCTGCAATACGCACATCTACGACCCGCAGGACCCGAAATCGATCAAGGCGATTCGCGGCATGTTCGACGAGCAGGTCGGCTGGGCGCTCGACGCCGGCGCCGACTACGTCATCGGCGAAACCTACGGCTTCGCGGGCGAGGCCATCCTGGCGGCCGAAGCCATCAAGCGCAGCGGGCTACCCGCGGTCGTCACGCTCGCGGTCTATCAGGACGGGTTGATGCGCGACGGCCGATCGGTCGTCGATGCGTGCAAACGACTCGAGGACGCAGGCGCCGACGTGGTGGGAATGAACTGCACGCGTGGGCCGAACACTATGCTGCCGCTGTTGAAGAACATCCGGAAAGCAGTCAAGTGTCACGTCGCCGCGCTTCCGGTACCGTACCGCACGACGCCGGCGCAACCGACCTTTCAATCGCTGCGCGATCCCGGCTGCGATTGCCTGCCCGGCGACCGGCCGTTCCCCACCGCGCTCGATCCCTTCCTCTGCAATCGCTACGAGATTGCCGCCTTCGGCAAGGCGGCGTATGCCATGGATATCCGCTATCTGGGCGTGTGCTGCGGTGCCGGCCCGCATCACATCCGCGCGCTCGCCGAGGCGCTGGGTCGCACGCCACCGGCGAGCCGCTATTCGCCGGACATCTCGAAGCACGCTTACCTGGGGTCGAACAAGCAGCTCAAGACGCTCAACATCGCCTACCGCAACAAGTTGTAGACGCGGCGCGGATCATTCCACGGGACGCAACAGCTCCTCGATCAGGGCCGCCAGCGCCGTTTGGTCCGCGGGCAACGCAGCGATTGCCGCTTCGATGCGCGCGGTGCGCGGCGGACGCAGTACCGGTTCCGCCAATTCGCGATATTTGCCGCGCAGCTCGTCGTCGGTCATCGGGTTGGTCGGAATGCCACGCGCTTGTGCGGGTGCCGAGACAAGGGTTCGACCGTCGCTCAGCGCAACGCTGACACGCGCCCAGCGTTCCGCCGGGAAGCGACGGGAAAAATCCGGATCCTCCATCAGCGTCGTCGCCGCGAGTATCCGGTGTACTCGCGGATCCGTGAGTCCTGCCACACTCACTTCGTCGCCGCCGACGCGGCCGAATACCAGCGCCGCCGCGACCGGAAACGGCAGGCTGTATTGGGCCTCATCGGTGGTTTGTGGCAACGGGCAACGCGAGCCCAGGGCAACCGCTTCGGCGAAGCTCTCGATGGTCACGCTGGCGATCTGCTCCGCGACGAAGCCATGCTCGTGCTGCAGCGCCAACGCCGCGGCGATTGCCTGTTGCGCCCAGTGACACACCGGGTAGGGCTTGAAATACTGCTCGCGAATGCGCCAACGGGTGCCGAGATCGTTCCATTGCGCCCGGGCGTCGTCGGCTTCGACGGTGATGGCCGGGGCCCCCGTGAAGTCCTCGCGCGCCAGCAGCGCCGCGCTGACGCCCGCGAGCGCACCCCAGCCCGAGCCATCCTTGACCATGGTCGGCGTGGCGCATACGCGCAAGATCTGGCCGCGCGGTCCGAAATATTCGGCGATGCCGAGCGCATGGCGCAGCCGGTCGCGGTCGAAGGCGAACAGGCGCCCGCCGATGGCGGCGCAGGCGATCGCCGTCCACGCGCCCGAACAATGGTAGTCCTCCGCGGTCGCATGCAGCGCGATGCCGGCGCGCGTCGCGATTTCGTACCCGAGGCAAAGACAGGTGATGAACTCCGCACCATCGACTCGACCGCGCGCGAGGCCGGCGCCATCGACATA
The DNA here is from genome assembly GCA_963726915.1 of uncultured beta proteobacterium. Lineage (GTDB taxonomy): Bacteria > Pseudomonadota > Gammaproteobacteria > Burkholderiales > Casimicrobiaceae > PALSA-1003. The sequence goes on along the minus strand of CAVSEA010000009.1, from coordinate 104,483 downwards.
GGCAAGCAACGCCGGAAGGACGGCGACGCCGGCGTGTCCCTTGGTCAAGAGGTGGCCGTCATGGGCATCGAACGCATCGATCGTGGTCGCCCCGCAAAAGCTGCGCCGGCGATGCCCGCCGGGCGGCCGTCGAACAGCATTCGGGCGCCCGCATCGCGGCTGCACATGTGCGCCGCCGCAAAGCCGTTGGCGATCGCCGCCGCCGGTGTCCGCGATCCGGCCGCGGCCACACCGACCAGATCCAGCAGGCAGCGCTGAGCGCAAGCGACGACGTCGCGCGGCAAATCCGCGAAGCTGAGCTCACGCGCAAACTGCGGCACGTCGGCGAAGCGCGCGGCTTCAGCCGATGCACCTGCGGCCTCCGCGATATTCGGTGTCGAATGCATAGCGGCGCCGAAGTTGGCTAACTCCAAGGGTCCAGCCTGTTCCTGACTGCATGTTACCAAATCGAATCGCCTCTCGATTGCCTGTCGCGCACAAGAGGTGAGATAGTTGCGAACTCGGTCCAACCGCGAAAGCGAGGTGCGCAAGTGAGGCCCGGAACAAACCTTCGACCCACACTCCTGCAACGTCTCGACGCCGGTCCGGTCATCTGCGCCGAAGGCTACCTGTTCGAACTGGAGCGGCGCGGATATCTGCAGGCCGGCGCTTTTGTGCCCGAGGTGGTGCTCGAGCACCCGGAGGCAGTCACCCAGTTGCACCGCGACTTCGTCCACGCCGGGTCCGACGTCGTCGAGGCGCTCACCTATTACGCGCATCGTGAAAAACTGCGCGTCATCGGGCGCGAAAAAGACCTGGAGCCGATCAATCGCCGCGCGCTCGAATTGGCGAAAGCGGTGGCGCTCGAAAGCGGCGCACTGTTCGCCGGCGGCATCTGCAACACCAATATCTACGACCCGGTCGATCCGGCGTCGCACCGGGCCGTGCGCACGATGTTCGAAGAGCAAGTGGCCTGGGCGGTGGAAGCGGGCATCGACTTCATCGTCGGCGAGACTTTTTCCTACGCGCAGGAGGCATTGATCGCACTCGACGTGATCAAGCAGGCCAGGCAGGTCGCAGTGATCACGCTCGCCATGCATCAGGCGACCGTCACTCGGGAGCAATGGACGGTGGCCGACGCGTGCAAGCGCCTCGCCGACGCGGGCGCCGACGTGGTCGGTCTGAATTGCATTCGCGGCCCCGCCACCATGATGCCGCTGCTGAAGGAGATTCGCGCGGCGATCAGGACGCCGATGGCCGCGCTTCCGGTACCGTACCGGACCGACGACAGCCACCCGTCGTTCCAATCGCTTCGCGACGCACATTGGCACGGCGACTGGGGCGACCGGCCGTTTCCGGTGGCGCTCGATCCGTTCACCTGCAACCGCTTCGAGATCGCGGAATTCGGCCTGCAGGCCGCCGCGATGGGCATACGCTACCTGGGCGTTTGCTGCGGCGCCGGTCCCCACCACATCCGCGCCTTGGCCGAGGCTGTGGGCAAGCGTCCACCGGCCAGCAAGTATTCACCCGACATGTCGAAGCACGCCTTTCTGGGCTCGCACGAGCGAATCAAGAAAGTCCAGAAGGATTACGCGGAAAAGCTCTAGAACCGGTTTTCTACTCAACACGCGCGTCCCAGCGGCGTGCCTTGGCATAATCGCCGCCGCTAAGCCCAGCATGCTGAAACCCGGCTTTTCGACGCGCGCCTGTTGCTGCGTGCAGTTTCAGGCGTGACCAGCGGCATGGGCCAGCGACTGCACCTCGTCTTCCGTGAGCACCGGTCCGTCCAGGGTGCAACGCTCGTCCTGCGTCTGCGCGTTGCGAAAACGGGCGATCACGGGCTTCAACTCTTCCTTGACGTAGCGATCGTCGTAACCGTTGAAGAGGTGACCGACAAGACCGCGGTTGAGGTCGCTCGTGTTCATGAACCAGTCGGCTACCGGAAATGTGAGATTCATGTTCACGTGCATCATGATGCCCATGTTGTGGTGCGCGGCGTGGTGGCGGCGAATCGTGTTGATGAACGGCGCATTGCGCACGAACCGGTTGTCGGGGACGTGGCAGCAGAAGTGGAAAGTCTCGTACACCATGTAATGGCCGATCATGGTCACGAAGGTGATGTAGCCCGCATTGGCGTTGAAGACCTGCGCCATCACCAGCGAGATGCCGGTTCCGGCCACCGCGAGCACCATCAGCACGCGCCACGGAAAGAACACGATGCGAAATTCCTTGATCGTGCTGATGGTGGGATCGTTGTCCGTGAAGTACTGGTGGTGCTGGCGCGTGTGGCGATCGTAGATCGCGCGTATGGCGTACACGTCGCGCAGGCGGTGCATCACGTACTTGTGCATGCCCCATTCGATGAAGTTGCCGGCGATCGCCACCGGGATCACCAGCAGCCACTCCCAGCGCGCGTCCTGCATCCGGCTCACGCACCACCAGATGGCGCCGATGCCGGCCGTGTACATCACGCCGACGTGGACCAGTCCGTTGTACCAGGGGCTGATCGCGGCCACGTATTGCTCGCGGAACTTGCGCTGGCGTTCGGTCATCATGCGGGCACCCGTTGTTTCGGAGGAATATCACTGATACATTAGTTGTCGATCAGCCCGTTTGTCAAGGAACCCGCATGTCGCAGCCCGTCCAGCCCACGCCGAAGAAGAAGCGGACGCTTCAGGACATCACCGACTCCAAGCGCAGCGGCGAGAAGATGGTCTACATGTCGGTGCCGGACTACACGTCGGCGCGATGGGCCGAGATGGCCGGTGTCGACGTTGCCGTCGTCGGCGACAGCCTGGCGATGATCGCGCACGGTCACCCCACCACCATTCCCGCCACGATGGACATGATGGTGATGCACGCGCAGGCGATCCGTCGCGGCGCACCGAACACCTTCGTGCTGGGCTGCATGCCCTACCAGAGCTACAACACGGTCGATCGCGCGCTCACCAATGCGACGCGCTTCATGCAGGACGCGGCCAGCGATGCCGTCAAGCCGCAGGGCGGCAAAAGCCAGGCGCACATCCTGCGAGCCATGGTCGATGCCGGCATCCCCACGGCGTCGCACATCGGCATGACACCGCACACGGTCGCCATGTTCGGCGGCTTCAAGATCCAGGGCAAGACGGCAACGACGGCGATGAAGATCCTCGAGGACGCGTTCGCCATCCAGGACGCCGGCTGCTTCATGCTCGAATTCGAGGCGGTGCCGGCCAAGATCGCCGCCGTCATCTCCAAGCAGCTCGAGATCCCGACCATCGGCATCGGCGCCGGCGTCGGTTGCGACGGGCAGATCCTGCTCGGCCACGACCTGCTCGGCGTGTTCACCGACTTCAAGCCGAAGTTCACCAAGCGCTTCGCCAACCTGACCGAGGTCGCGGTCAAGGGCATCACGCAGTACATCTCCGAAGTGAAGTCCGGCGCGTTCCCCGACGACGACCATAGCTACGGCGTCGACGAGAAGGAGTACGAAAAATTCCTCGGAATGGTGGAAAAGCGAAAGCACCAGTAGCGGCGAGCCTCGCCGACCGGGCTTACGCGGACCTCGAGGAGATGATCGTCACTCTCAAGCTCGCGCCCGGCGCTTCGGTCTCCGAGGCGGAACTCGCGCAGGCGCTCGGCATCGGTCGCACGCCGATCCGGGAAGCGCTGCATCGCCTTGCGCGCGAAGGCCTGGTCGCCATCCTGCCGCGGCGGGGCGTCATCGTCTCCGAGATCAACCTGGTCAAGCAATTGCGGCTGCTCGAAGTCCGGCGGGAGCTGGAACGCCTGATCGCCCGCAGCGCCGCGCGCCGCGCCACGGACGGAGAGCGCGCGCGCCTGGGCGAGCTGGCGGACGGATTCGAGAAGTCCGCCAAGGTGAACGACGACGTGACCTTCATGCGCACCGACCGCGAATTCAACACGCTATGCAGCGCCGCCTCGCACAACGAGTTTGCCGCGGGCGCGATGGCGCTCATGCATTCGCTGTCGCGCCGTTTCTGGTATATCCACTACAAGCAGGCGGCCGACATGCCGCTCACCGCAAAGCTGCACGCGGAGATCGCGCGCGCCATCGCCGCAGGCGACGAGGACGCGCGCCGCCAAGGCAAGCGACAGGCTGCTCGACGTCATCGAGAAATTCACGCGCGACACCACGGACATGTAATAGTAACGACTGACGTGCAGTACCTACCAAGGAGGAGAAGCATCATGGACAACAAGCGCAGAAAAGTGTTGCAGGCGATCGGCGGCACCGGCGTGGCCGCCGTCACCGCGCCGTATTTGAGCTTCCCGGCGATTGCGCAGAACACGCCGTTGCGCGTCGGCATCATCGCGCCCAAGTCGGGCATCGTCGGCACCATCGGCGAGTGCGGCCTGCGCGGCACGCAGTTCGCGGTGGACCGCATCAACGCCGCGGGCGGCATCGCCGGACGCAAGGTCGAGCTCATCGTCGAGGAAGAGACCAACCCGAAGGATTCGATCGAGCGCCTGCGCAAACTGGTGCTGCAGGACAAGGTCGATTGCGTGCAGGGAGTCGTGTCCTCCGGCGTGAGCCTCGCCATGGGCGCGGTGGCCGAGGAGATGAAGGCGCACGTGATCTTCTGGGACGGCACCACCCAGGACGGCGTCAAGGAGACGATGCTGAACCCGCGCTATGTCTTCCGCAGCACCGACAACGAGTGCGAGGCGGTGATGGGCTCGCTGCTCGCGATCAAGTACTGGAAGGGCAATTTCGCCACGGTCGCGGGCATCAATCCCGACTACTCCTACGGCCGCAACAACTTCGAGGCCTTCAAGGCGCTGCTGAAGAAATTCAAGATCGAGCACAAGGTCGTCGCGGACCAGTGGCCCAAGGTGGGCACCACCGACCTCACCTCGCACGTGGCGGCGCTGAAGGCCGCCAAGCCCGATCTCATCTTCTCGTCGCTGCTCTTCGCCGACCTGCCGATCTTCATGCGCACCGCGCACGGCGCCGGGCTCATGGATGGCGGCACCAAGTTCGTATTCCCGGCGGCGGGCTTCCAGCACACCCTGCTCAAGAAGTCCTTCACGCCCGAGGGCATGATCTTCGGCCACAACACGCTCTACTTCGACTACAAGGACGGCAGCGCGCTGCAGAAGCAGTTCGTGAAGGAATATTTCGAAAAGACCAAGGACTACCCGAACTGGGAGGCCGACCGCGCGTATTTCGCGATGGAGGTCTACAAGGCGGGTGTCGAAGCCGCGTACAAGGCGAAGGGCGGCTGGCCCGGCAAGGAGGACATCATCAGCGCGATGGAAGGCGTGAAGGTGGAGTCGCTCGGCGGGCCCGGCCAGATGCGCAAGGACCACATCCCCGAGCAGACCTTCTACCAGGGCCTGACCACGCACAACAACCCGTACGACTTCCCGACGCTGGGCAAGCTGGACGTGATGTACTCGGACCAGTTGCAGAAGCCGACGGGCATGGACTTCTGGCAGTGGATCGACACCGCGCAGATCAAGTTGTAGCCGCGCGTTGACGGCATTTTTCGACATCCTCATCGGCGGCGTTTTTCACGCCGCCGTTCTTTTTCTCGTGGCCGCCGGGCTGCAGCTCGTGTTCGGCGTCCAGAAGATCGTCAATCTCGCCTGCGGGTCGTTCTACGCGCTCGGCGCCTACTTCGGCATCAGCGCGGTGAACTGGGCGATCGCGGCGGGCATGCCGGCTGCGCTGTTCCTGCCGGTGCTGCTGCTCTCGGGCCTGCTGCTGGGCGTGATCGGCCCGCCGATCGAGGCGCTGCTGCGCACCGTGCAGAATCGCGACGAAGCGTTCCAGCTCCTGCTCACCTTCGCGCTCGTGCTCATGTTCCAGGACGTGCTGCGCTTTTTCTGGGGCGCCAATCCGCAGCAACTCGGCAATCTGGTCATGGAATACGGCAAGGTCACGGTCGGCACGGTCCAGGTGCCCGCCTATAACGTGCTGGTGATCCTCGCCAGCATTGCGATCGCCGCCGGCATCGGCGCCCTGCTCCAGCGCACGCGCTTCGGCCGCATCCTGCGCGCCACGGCGGAGAACCGCGAGATGAGCGAGGCGCTCGGCGTCAACGTGCGCTGGATGTACACGAGCGTGTTCACGCTCGGCACCGTGCTGGGGACCGTCGGTGGCGCGCTGGTCGTGCCGACGGCCGCGGCCTCGCTCGACATGCCGGTGGAACTCGTGGTCGAGGCCTTTGCGGTCGTCGTGATCGGCGGCCTGGGCAGCATGCGCGGCGCGCTCGTCGGCGCGCTGATCGTCGGCCTGATGCGTGCGGCGGCCATCTCGTGGTACGCCGAGCTGGAGATGCTGGCGATCTATATCGTCGTGATCGTGGTGCTCATCGTGCGCCCCGCGGGCCTGTTCGGCAAGGTCGTCGAGTGAAGTGCGCGGTCATCGCGCGGCGCTGCTCGCGCTGCTCGCCTTGCCGAGCGTCGCGCAACCCTACTACGTCACGCTGGTGCTGCCCGCCTTTGCCTACGCCATCGCGCTGCTCGGCTTCAACCTGCTCTTCGGCTACACCGGCCTGCTCTCCTTCGGCCACGCGCTGTTCGTGGCGATCGGCGCCTATGGCGCGGCCGTGCTGTCGAGCAAGCTCGGCATCCGGAGCGTCGAGCTGATCCTGCTGCTGTCGGGCCTCGCGGCGGTCGTCGCGGCGCTGCCCGTGGCGCTGCTGTCGGTGCGCTACGTGCGCATCTTCTTCGGCATCCTCACGCTGGCGTTCGGGATGCTGTTCCACTCGTTCCTGTTCAAGTTCTACGACCTCACCGGCGGCGACACCGGCATCCGCGTGCTGCGTCCCTCGCTATTCGGCAACGGCTACGATCAACTCGACAAGACCGCCTTCCTGGTCGGCCCCTTCTACTACTACTGCCTGGCGCTGCTGGTCGTGCTGGGCATCGCGATGTGGCGCATCGTGCATTCGCCGTTCGGCCTGCACCTGACGGCCATTCGCGAGAACCCGCGCAAGGCCGAATACCTCGGCGTCCGCGTGCGCCTCTTCCGCCTGATCGCCTTTCTCATCTCCGCGTTCTACTGCGCGATCGGCGGCGTGATCCTCGCCATCAACACCGGCCAGGCCGACCCCGAACTCGCGTACTGGACGCATTCGGGCGAACTCGTGTTCATGACGGTGCTGGGGGGCTTCGCCAAGCTTCTTCGGCCCGCTCATCGGCGCCTTCACCTTCGTCTTCCTCAAGTCCGAGCTCATGGGGATGACGCAGTACTGGCGCTTCTGGCTGGGCGCGATCCTGGTGCTGATCGTGGTGCTGTTCCCGCGCGGACTCGTGGGGCTCGGCCAGACGCTGTGGACCCGGGTGCGCCGCGCATGAGCGCACGGGAAGTGCGAAGCGCACGAGCGAAGCGGGCGGCCCGAAGTGCGAATGCACTACCCTGAGCGCGGAGGGCCGCCGCGAGCGCAAGCATCGGGGTGCACAACGCGAAGGTACAACTTGACCGCGCTCATCGAAACCACCGGCGTGTCCAAGTCCTACGGCGACTTCGTGGCCCTCGACGACGTCATCGCTGGCCATCGCCGAGGGCGAACTGGTGTCGATCGTCGGCCCCAACGGCGCCGGCAAGACCACGCTGGTGAACGTGCTGACCGGACTGCTCAAGCCGACCGCGGGCGTCGTGCGCTTCAAGGGCGAGGACATCGCCGGCATCGGGCCGGTGCTGCTCGCGCAGCGCGGCATGGCGCGCGCGTTCCAGCTGGTCCACATCTTTCCGGCGATGACCGTGGCCGAAACCATCGCCGTGGCGGTCATCTCGCAGCGGGGCCACAGCCTTCGCCTGTTCGCGTCGGCGCGCAAGGACCACGCGGTACGCGAGCGCGTGCGCGAAGTCGCGGCGATCTTCGGCCTCGAGGCCAAGCTCGACAGCGAATCGCGGCTGCTTGTCGCAAGGCGAGAAGAAGCTCCTCGACATCGCGAGCGCCTTCGCACTGTCGCCGGAAGTGATCCTGCTCGACGAGCCCACCAGCGGCGTGTCGAGCGGCGACAAGCACGGCATCATGCGCAACGTCATCGACGCCGCCAGGCGCGCCGGCGTGAAGGCGATCATCCTCGTCGAGCACGACATGGACCTCGTCGCCGAATACTCCAGCCGCATCGTGGCGCTGCAGGGCGGGAAGGTGCTGGCCGACAGGCCGCCCGCGCAGTTCTTCAGCGACCCGGACATCATCGCCGCGGTCGTCGGCAAGCTGGTCGGCAAGCTGGCGAAGGGGGCGTGATGCTCGCGATCGACCGGCTCATCGTCGACATCCAGAACAGCCGCATCCTGCGCGGCATTTCGCTCGAGGTCGCGGCGGGCCAGCTCGTCTGCCTGGTCGGCCGCAACGGCGCGGGCAAGACCACGACCTTCCGTACGATCATGGGCTATCTCAAGCCCGTGTCGGGCACGATGCAGTTCCGCGAGCGCTCGATCGACGGCATGCCCACGTTCCGCATCGCGCAGCTGGGCATCGGCTATGCCCCGGAGGAGAGCCAGGTCTTCGGCGACCTGACGGTGGCCGAGAACATCGAACTGCCGACCTGGACGCGACCCGGGGGACGCAACGCTAAGTCGCGCATCGATCTCGCGTACGAGATCTTCCCCAAGCTGCGGCAGTACGAGCGACGCGGCGGCAACCAGCTCTGCGGCGGCGAGCGCAAGATGGTCTCGATCGCGCGTGCCGTGGCGCTCGACCCGCAGCTCCTGCTGCTCGACGAGCCCTTCGAGGGATTGTCGCCCGCGATCATCCCCAGCATCAGCGAAGGCATCGCCTCGATTCGCCGGCTTGGGCACGGCGTGCTCATGGCCGAATCCAACGTCCACCACATCCCCGACTACGCCGACAGCCTCTACGTGCTCGAGCGCGGCGAGATCATCTACCATGGCAAACCGGGAGATACTTATCCACCCGAGGTGATGAAAGTGATCACCGGCGGCGCCTAGAAGGAGGAGTCATGCCCAAGATTCTCACTCAGCAACAGATCGATCAATTCTGGCGCGATGGCTGCATATTTCCCATCCGCGTGATGTCGGAAGCCGACGCCCTGGAGATTCGCCGACGTCTCGAAGCATTCGAGGCGAAATCCGGCGGGCCGCTCAAGGGCGATCTTCGCCACAAGTCGCACCTGCTCTTTTCGTGGCTGGGCGACCTCGTGCGCCACGAGAAGATCGTCGACGCGATCGAGGATCTCTACGGTCCTGACCTGCTTTGCTGGACGACGAATTTCTTCATCAAGGAAGCGTGCAATCCGGCGTTCGTCTCCTGGCATCAGGACTCGACCTATTGGGGCCTCGACAAGCCGGATGTCGTCACCGCCTGGGTCGCGCTCACGCCGAGCAACCGGGCCAACGGGGCCATGGGCTTCATCCCCGGCACGCACACCGGCGACCAGATTCCGCATCGCGACACCTTCGCGCAGAACAACCTGCTCACCCGCGGCCAGGAGGTCGCGGTCGACGTCGACGAAAGCCGGGCGGTGACGATCGAGTTGCAGCCGGGCGAGATGTCCTTGCACCACGTTCGCCTCGTTCACGGCTCGCCGCCGAATCCGTCGGCCGATCGACGCATCGGTTTTGCCATTCGTTATGTCCCGACGACCGTGGCGCAGATCGCCGGCGACGACAGCGCGACGCTCGTGCGCGGCGAGGACCGGCACCATCACTTCGAGCACGAGCCGCGACCGACGACGGACATGGACCCGGCATTCGTCGCGCTGCACCGGCAGATCACCGAACGCAATGCCCAGATTCTGTATCGCGGCACGACGGTCAAGAGCTACAACGACCCGAAGGCACTCCCCGACCGGGCGGCATGATGGACCAGATCGCCAAAGCCAGGTTATTTCAGCAATACCATCGCGGACCGCAGATCCTCGTCATCGCCAACGCCTGGGACGCGGCCAGCGCGCGCGTGTTCGAGCACGCAGGCATGCGCGCCGTCGGCACGGGTAGCGCCGGCGTTGCCTACAGCCACGGCTATCCCGACAACGAGCGCATTCCGCGCGACGTGATCCTGGCGGCGACGCGCGAAATCGTCGGCGCGGTCGGCATCCCGGTGACCGCCGACATTCTCACCGGATTGGGGACGACGGTGGACGCCGTGGTCGCTACGGTGAAGGAAGTCATCGCGATGGGCGCGGTCGGCGTAAACATCGAGGACGGCACCGACGACGGCCCGCGCCTGTTCGACCTCGACTCGCAGGCGGAGAAGATCCGCGCGGTGTGCGCTGCCGTGAAGGCCTCCGGCGTGCCCATCGTCGTGAACGCGCGTACCGACGGTTTCTGGCTCAAGGTCGGCGACGAGAAGGCGCGACTGAAGTCTAGCGTGGAGCGCGCCAACCGTTACCGTGAAGCCGGCGCCGATTGCCTGTTCGTCCCTGCCGCGACCGATCGTGAGACGATCAGGACCCTCGCCGCGGAAATCGACGGGCCGCTGAACATCCTCGCATCGCCCGGGTGCCCGCCCGTGGCAGAACTCGAACAACTCGGCGTTCGGCGCGTCAGCGAAGGATCGGGGCCTATGCGGGCGACGATGATGCTGACGCGGCGCATCGCCGAAGAACTCCTGCAGCGCGGCACCTACACACGCTTCCACAGCGACGCGATTCCCTATCCCGAGGCCAACAAGCTTTTCGAGTAACGCATGAAGTATTCATGAGCAGTTGGATCTGGATTCCGATTGTCGTTGCGGCCGCCGCCGCGCAGACGATCCGCAATGCCGCGCAACGAAGCCTGGTCAGCTCGGCCGGGACGCTTCCCGCAACGCTGGTTCGATTCCTCTACGGACTGCCATTCGCCATTGCCGGACTGCTCGCGATCGGGACGCTGAACGCCGGCCCGTTGCCCGTCCCCACGGCTGCGTTTCTGGCGTGGGTCAGCATCGGTGCTGCCGCGCAGCTGGCCGCAACGGCGTTCCTCATTGCCGCGATGGAACAGCGCAGCTTCGTCGTTGCCGTCGCATATTCGAAAACCGAGCTCATCCAGATCGCGCTTTACTCGATCGTGCTGCTCGGAGAGCAGTTGTCGATCCCGACGATCATCGCCATCGCGCTCGCCAGCGTTGGCGTGCTGCTGCTCTCCGTCAAGCCGTCTGTGGAACGCGAGAGCGGCAGGGCATCGTGGTTCTCGCCCGCGGCGATGCTCGGGCTCGCTTCCGGCGCCGGGTTCGCGCTGTCCGCGGTCGGCTATCGCGGCGCGGCATTGGCACTCGAGCCCGCCCTGCCCTGGGTCGCGGCCATCTACTCGCTGGTCTGGGCACAGGCGATGCAGAGTGTCGTGCTCGGCAGTTACCTCATGGTTCGCGACCGCCCCGGGCTGCGCAAGGTGCTGGTGCAGTGGCGCGTTTCCACGCTCGCCGGATTCATGGGCGCGCTCGCTTCGTTCGGCTGGCTCACCGCATTCGCCATGCGCAGTGCCGTCGACGTGCGCGTCGTCGGCCTGGCCGAAGTGTTTTTCAGTTACGCGCTATCGCGCCGTTTCTTCAAGGAGCAGGTCAGCCAGCGCGAGATCGCCGGCATCCTGCTCACCCTTGCCGGCATCGTCGTGATCAGCACCACCCGGTAGGTCACGACCCGACGCAGCTGCCCGCGCTGACGGCCTGCAGCACCTCGCCGGTCTTCTCGTTCTCGACAAAGGCGACGATACCGAGCCGTGCGCGATTCCACGTCGCCGGCAGCGCGATTTCGCGCTGCGTGCGAATCGCCCCTCCGGTCAGGCGAAGCGGGCCGATCCATTCGCGCACGACATGGTCGTGCGCGAGCGTCGCGCCGGCGTTTTCGCCACGCGTGACCTTCGATTCGAGACCGCTTTCGGTCACCGCCAGGTACAGCACGCTCGTACCGGCGCCACCTTGCGCATTCGCCTCGGCGTCGACGAGCAAGCCGTTGCGCGCCATGGCGTTTACCGTGAGGTGGATATCTGCGCGGGCCGGACGCGCGTTCTGGCGAACTACCGCCTCGTCCAAGCTGCCCAGCCACCTCCCCAGCTCGGTTCCGCCGACGAAGAAGTGCGGCGTGTACACGACGCCATGCTGGTTGAGCCGAACCAGCCAGGACTGGCGCGCGCTGAACGCGGGCTTGGCGAACGGGTCCTTCCAGCCGATGTTGTCCCAGTAGTCGACATGAAGCGCAAGCGGGACCACCGTCGCGTTCGGACCCGCGGCGTCGCGCAACTTGCGCAGCTGCGCGTCCGCGGGCGGACAGCTCGAACACCCTTCGGATGTGTAGAGCTCCACCAGCGCCGCGGTCGCCGACCCGCTACGTACGTCACAGGTGGCGGCGTCGGCCGCGGGGATGGCGGTGGTCATGGCCGCAGCGAGCGCCAAAGCAATCGGTATACGTGATGTCATGGCGGAAGAGCCTCCGGGTTGGTACGTGTCGGCGACGCCACCGACGCACCGAATCGTGGCGTCGATTGTTAGTCGCACACCTGGGCGATCCCTTACATCGCGCGGCATGGCCTGAATTTCGACCCGGGCGACCTTGCCGCTCCACCCGGTGCAAGCAATCGCGACATTCGAGCCGATGGTAGCATTCGCTTCTCGAGAATACGTGTGCCCCCGGACGCAACTACCTCGCAGAGGGTTGCGCCTGGCGACGGAGGATCCGCTGAAGCCCAACCGCAGCACGCTGATTGGCGTCGCCACGATCATCGCGGCGTTCGTGCTCTGGTACGTGCTGACCGTCGCCACCCAGCTGGTGAGCGCGGCGCGGTTTCCGACGCCGACCGATGTGTGGGGCGCGTTGAAGCAGATCACGCTGGACGGCTACGCCGACGCGAAACTCTGGCGCCATGTGCTGCAAAGCTCCGCGCTGGTGTTGATGGGCTTCGTCACCGCGGTGTCGATCGGCGTGACGCTCGGGCTCGTCATGGGCTGGAGCCGACGCGCCGAGGCAGTGCTCAACCCGGTGTTCCTGCTGCTGCGGCCCATCCCGCCGCTCGCCTGGATCCCGCTGGCGATCGTGTGGCTCGGTCTCGGCAATGCGGCCAAGGTCCTGGTGATATTCATGGCCGCGTTCGTGCCGGCGGTGATCAACACCTACACGGGAGTGCGGGCGATGGAGCCGCAGATCATCGAGGCATCGGCCATGCTCGGTGCCCGAGGATGGCGGTTCGTGCGGGAGATCCTCGTTCCCGCGGCGTTGCCGCACATCTTCACCGGCTTGCGATTGTCGCTGCAGGCCTCGTGGACGACGCTGGTGGCGGCCGAACTGGTCGGTGCGCTGTACGGCCTGGGCCAGGTGCTCAACAACGCGGCACAGGACATCTTCCCGGGCATGATTCTCGTCGGCATGGTCTTCGTAGGCATGTGCGGTGGATTCATGACGGCCGCGCTGGCGTGGTTCGAGCGCCGCGCGATGCCGTGGCACAGTGCATGAGTCAACCAAGCACCGACTTCCGCACCGTGCTGCCGCGCCGGGAATTCCTGTGGCTTTCGGCTGCAGGCTTTGCGGGCTTTTTCGCGCTATGGACGCTCGTCGCCGTATCGGGGCTCGTACCCCGTCAATTCCTGCCGACGCCGTGGGCGGTCGCGGGACGCTTCTGGGAGCTGACCAACACACCCTTCGTCGGTTACACGATCCAGCAGCACCTCGCATCGAGCTTGGGTCGCTACGCGCTTGGATTTGGGCTCGCAGCAATTGTCGGTGTGCCGCTTGGACTGATGATGGGATGGTTCCGGTGGCTCGACGATATCGTCACTCCGCTGTTCGAAGGCATTCGATTCATCGCGCCGATCGCCTGGGTGCCGTTCGCCGCGCTCTGGTTCGGCACCGGCATCGGCGGCCCTGTGCTCATCATTTTCATGGGCGCGTTCCCGCCGGTACTGATCAACAGCTATCGCGGTGCGAAGTTTGTCGAGCGTCGCCTGATCGAGGCCGGACAGATGCTCGGCGCGTCCAACTTCCGCATGATCGCCCAAGTCCTGCTGCCAGCCTCGGTGCCGTCGATCGTCGCCGGGCTGCGGATTTCGGCGGGTCTGGGCTGGCAGTCGCTGGTCGGCGCCGAACTGATCGTCGCATCGAGCGGAATCGGCTACCTGATGGTGAAGGGACAAAGCAACATCAGCACGACGACGGTGATGAGCGGCATGATCGCCATTGGCATGGTCGGCTACCTCATCGATGTCGCGTTGCGCCGATTCGAGGCCCGAATCAACGCCCGGCGCGGACGGGACGGCACGTGAGCGATATTACTTTCACCGGCGTAACGCGGGTGTTCCAGCGCGACGGACGCGAATTTCCGACGCTCACTGGCATCGACCTCGAAGTGAAGGACCGCGAGTTCGTCGCCATCGTCGGGCCGTCGGGCTGCGGCAAGACCACTTGTCTGCGGATGGCCGCCGGACTCGAGTTTCCGACGATGGGGACGGTCGCCGTCGGCGGCCGCGCGGTGAAGGCGCCAGGGCCCGAGCGTGCGGTCGTGTTCCAGCAATTCGCGCTGTTTCCATGGAAGAGCGTGTGGGACAACGTCGACTTCGGACTCAAGTGCAAGGGCATGGCCGAGCCCGAGCGACGCGAACGGGTCGAGCGCATCATTGGCGTGATGAGCCTGCAGGGGTACGAAAGCGCCTTTCCGCACCAACTCTCCGGCGGCATGCAGCAGCGCGTTGCGATCGCGCGCGCGTATGTGCTCGACCCGGACGTGCTGCTGATGGACGAGCCTTTCGGCGCGCTCGACGCCCAGACCCGCACCGTGATGCAGGAGGAGCTTGTACGCCTGGCGCGCAGGAACCCACGTACGGTGCTGTTCATCACGCACGCGGTCGAGGAAGCGGTCTACCTCGCCGATCGCGTCGTCGTGATGACCCGGCGTCCCGGCAGCATCAAGGAAATCATCGACGTGCGCAGCGTGCGCCAGGCGGAGCATTGGGATCGCCTTGAGCGTATCGAAGAGGTGATGGACCAGGTATCGTTTGTCCATTTGCGTACCCACATCTGGCGCCTGCTGCGCGAGCAGCAGGCGCCCAACGACCACTGACCACCGAAGGAGACTGCAATGCTGAAAACGATCCGTGCTCTGTTGACCATGCTTGCCGCAACGATGCTTGCCGTCGTTTCCATTGTAACGACCGCACAACCGCTGCAAACGATCAAGGTGAGCTACCAGCCGGCGCTGTACTGGGCGCTGCCGTTCTACATTGCCAGCGAGAAGGGCTGGTGGGCCGAAGTCGGGCTCAAGCCGGAATTCAGCATCTTCCCGGCGGGCGTACCGCAGATCGCGGCATCAGCCTCCAAGTCCTGGGACGTCGGCGGCACCGGCTCGATACCCGCGGTGCTGGGAGCGGTGCGCTTCAACATCCAGACCATCGGCATCACCAACGACGAGTCGCAGGGCAATGGCCTGATGGTTCGCGGTGACAAGGCTGCCCAACTCATGCAGAACCCGGCGTCGATGAAAGGCCAGACGATCCTGCTGACCGCCAACTCCACGGGCGACTTCGCGGTGCAGTCCTGCCTTGCAAAATACGGGCTGAAAAAGGCAGATGTCACGCTCAAGAACATGGGGCAGGCCGAAATCATCTCCGCGCTATCGTCGAACGCCGCGGAACTGGTGGGCGTGTGGGCGCCGAACATCTACACGCTCGAAGAAAAATCCGGCGCCAAGCTGTTTTGCACCGGTAAGGACGGCGGCGTCATGGTGCCAGGCGCCCTGATTGTCCGTGCCGAGTACGCCAAGGAGAACCCGGAAAACGTCGCGAAATTCCTCGCGGTGTATCTGCGCGCGTGGAAATGGGCAAACGCGAATCGCAAGGAAGCGATCGCCATGATGACCAAGTTCTACGAGCAGGGCGGTGTGCAGATCTCGGAAGCCGCGATGGCGCGCGAATTCGACACCCGGCCGACCTTCGACCTCGCAAGCCAGGTCAAGATCATGGATCGCGCCGCCGGCACATCGCAGGTGGACGGCTGGTTCACCGCGATCACCGAGTTCATGAAGGGCAGCGGTTCGATCCAGGAAGCGCCTGCGGCCAAGACCTTCATCACCGACGAGTACATGAAGCGTGTCGCCGGCGACCCGAAACTGCGTGAGTTTGCCAACAAAGACAAGTAAGCACGGAGCCACCGCTGTGACGATCAACTATCTGAAGAAAGCAGGCAGAACCACCGAAGCCCAGACGCAGACCGCGCAGAAGGTGGCGGGCGAGATGCTGGCGGAGATTCGCGCCAACGGCGAATCTGCGGTGCGGGCCTACGCCGAGAAACTCGACCACTGGACCGGCGAGATCGTGGTCACGGCGGAACAAATCGAACGGCGCGCGCGCGAGGTGCCGGAGGGCGTCAAGCGCGACATCGAATTCGCGACGGCGCAGGTCCGCAGCTTCGCGCTCGCGCAGGCGCAGTCGATCCGCGAATTTTCGGTCGAACTGCACCCTGGAGTTACCGCGGGCCAGCGCCTGCTCCCGGTCAACGTCGCCGGATGTTACGTGCCGACCGGCCGCTACGCGCACATCGCATCGGCGTACATGAGCGTGGCGACAGCGAAAGCCGCCGGCGTGCCGACGGTGATCGCCTGCTCGACGCCGTACAGGGGCCAGGGCATCCACCCGTACGTGCTGTACGCGATGAAGGTGGCCGGCGCCGACTTCGTGATGACGCTCGGCGGCGTGCAGGCGATCGCGGCGATGGCGTACGGATTGTTTTCCGGCAAACCGGCGGACATCATCGTCGGTCCGGGCAACAAGTTCGTCGCCGAAGCCAAGCGGATGCTGTTCGGACAGGTGGGCATCGACGTGTTCGCGGGCCCGTCGGAAGTCGCTGTGATCGCCGACGATACCGCCGATCCGGCTGATCGTCGCCTCGGATCTGGTCGGTCAGGCGGAGCACGGCCACGAGTCGCCGGCGTGGCTGTTCACGACCTCGCGCCGACTGGCGGAAGACGTCATGGCGCGTGTGCCGCGCCTGATCGCGGACCTGCCGCCGACCGCGCGCGACGCCGCGGGCGCGGCGTGGCGCGACTACGGCGAAGTGATCCTCTGCGACACGCGCGAAGAAGTCGTCGCGATCTCGGACCAGTATGCGAGCGAGCACCTGGAAGTGCACGCGAAGGACCTCGACTGGTGGCTGGCGCATCTAACCTGCTACGGTTCGCTGTTCCTCGGCGAGGAAACGACGGTGGCGTTCGGCGACAAGACTTCCGGGCCGAACCACATCCTTCCTACCAAGGGTGCGGCGCGCTACTCGGGCGGCTTGTCGGTGCACAAATTCATGAAGACGCTGACGTGGCAGCGGATGACGCGAGACGCCGCGCGGCAGATCGGACAGGTCACCGCGCGCATCTCGCGGCTCGAGGGCATGGAAGCGCATGCGCGCACGGCCGACGACCGCCTGCGGAAGTATTTTCCCGCAGGAGCCATTCGATCGCGGCGAAGCGGTGACGGTATAGGCAACCCGATGCGCGACGCGATCGCGAAGCTGTTCGACCTAACCGGCCGTGCCGCGCTGGTGACGGGAGGCAATTCAGGCATCGGTGAAACGATGGCTCGCGCGCTGGGCCTGGCCGGCGCGCGGCTGGTGCTCGTCGCGCGGCGCGAAGCGGAACTCGCCGCTGCAGCGGCAAGGCTGCGCGCCGACGGACTCGACGTCCAGCACGTGACTTGCGACCTGACCGATCCGGACGCGATTGTGCAGGCGGCGGCACGGGCGCGCAGCGCCGTCGGGCACGTCGATATTCTCGTCAACGCCGCCGGCATCAACCTGCGCCAGCCATTCATGGCCGTGACCGCGGCGGCCTTCAACCTGCACCTGGCGATCCACGTCGGCGCGCCGTTCCTGTTGACGCAGCAGCTCGCGCCGGCAATGAAGACGAAGGGATGGGGCCGGATCATCAACCTCGCGTCGCTGCAATCGCAGCGGGCCTTCGCCGATGGCGCACCGTATGGCGCGGCCAAGGGCGGCATCGTGCAACTAACACGGGCGATCGCGCAGGAATGGTCGGCGCACGGCATCACCTGCAACGCCATCGGGCCGGGGTTCTTTCCGACACCGCTGACCGCGCCGGTGTTCGACGACGCGACGCGCACCGCACGCATTTGCGGCGCAGACCGCGATCGGCCGCAACGGCCGGCTCGACGATCTTCACGGTGCAACCATTTTTCTCGCCAGCGACGCGTCGGCGTATGTCACCGGCCAGACGCTGTTCGTCGATGGCGGCTTCACGGCAAAATGATGCTCGTTCCCACCGCAGAGAATCCCGGAGTCGATCCATGAAGGCGCTCGTCTACACCGGCACCCATACGATGCAGTTCACCGATGCGCCCGAACCCAGCCTGGCGAGCGGCGAAGTCGTGCTGGGCATCGACGCGGTCGGCATCTGCGGCTCCGACATGCACGCCTACCACGGCCACGATCCGCGACGCGTGCCGCCGATGATTCTCGGCCACGAATTCGCGGCGACGATCCTCGAAGGCCCCGGCAAGGGCCGGCGCGTCACCGGCAACCCGCTGATCACCTGCGGCACCTGCGACTACTGCATGCAGGGTCGCAACAACCTGTGCTCGAACCGCACGATGGTCGGCATGACACGGCCGGGCGCATTCGCCGAGAAGATGTCGATTCCATTGTCGAGCCTGATCGACATCCCGCAGGATATGCCGCCGGTGCAAGCCGCACTGACCGAACCGGCAGCGACGGCGCTGCATGCGCTCAATCTGTCGCTGCGCGCGCTGGCGCGGCCGCTGCCGGAATGCTCGACGCTGATCCTCGGCGGCGGCGCCATCGGCATGCTCGCGGCGCTGCTCGCCCGCAGCTACGGCTGCACCGATCTGACCGTCGCGGAGACAAACCCGCTGCGGCGCGCGTCGATCGATCGCGCCGTCGGCTGCCGGACCTTCGATCCGCGCGAGACCGGCGGGCCGCGCGATGCCAGTGTCGACTTCGTGATCGACGCGGTCGGCACGACGACCACGCGAAACGCGGCGTTCGCCGCGGTCAAACCGGGCGGCGTCATCATGCACGTCGGCTTGCAGGACTGGGCGAGCGAAATCGACATGCGCAAGCTCACGCTGGCCGAAATCACGCTGCTCGGAACGTACACGTACACGACGGCCGATCTGCGCGCGACGGTGCGTGCGCTGTACACTGGCGTCTTCGGCGACCTCGCCTGGGTCGAGGAGCGCCGCCTTGCCCAGGGTGCGACCGCCTTCTCAGATCTCGACCACGGGCGTTCGGCGGCGGCGAAGATCGTACTTCGCCCCTAACTCCATTAACCGACACGTCCCTTGCGGAGGAATGATGGCTAACGACAACGACTCCAGCAATAACCGGCGTGGATTCTTGAGACAAGTGGCAACGCTCGCGAGCGTGGCGCCCGTCGGCGCTCGCCTGTTCGGCACGGCGAGCGTGGCCGTCTCGGCCGCAACCCCCGCCGCCATCGCGCACGCCGCGGACCCCGCACCGGTCGCCGCGCCGTTCACGGGATATCAATTCCTGGCACCCGACGAAGCCACCTTCGTCGAGGCGATGGTCAATGTCATGTGCCCCGCCGACCAATACACGCCCAACGGCGTGGATTGCGGGCTCGCCAACTACATCGACCGACAGTTGTCGGGGGCCTTCGGCCAAGGCGAAGGGCGCTACATGCGCGGGCCGTGGAAGAGAGGCAAGCCGCAATTGGGCTATCAGCTACCGCTCACGCCTGCGCAATTCTTCAAGACGGGCTTGGCCGCCACCAGCGAAGCCTGCACGCGCAAATACGGCAAATCCTTCGACCAGCTATCCCCTGCGGACGCAAACGCCTTCCTGCAGGACCTGCAAGCCAACAAATACACCGATCCGCGGGTGCCGCTCGCTTCGTGGTTCAACGATCTCATTTATCCGCTGTTTACCCAGGCGTGCTTCGCCGATCCGATGTATGGCGGCAACAACAACAAGATCTTCTGGAAAATGGTGGGGTATCCGGGCCTGCCGGCAACGCACACGCTCGACATGGTGAGGTACCGTGGCAAACCGTATCCCGGCGCCAAGGACCCGAAATCCATCGTAGATTTCAGCTGAAGCCGCCCATCATGGCCATCAAACTGGAAAAGCGCACCGTCGTCATCGTGGGCGGCGGATTGACAGCAGGACTGATCGCACGCCAACTCACCGCCAAAGGCATCGAGGTCCTGGTGCTGGAGCGCGGCATCGATCATCGTGGCGGTGCCGAAGCGAAACTGCCGAGTCAGCGCGACGAATTGCGCTGGGATACCCGTCAGGGTTTGATACAGAACTGGGCGGTGCAAACGTACTCGCTGCGCCACAGCAGCAGCGAAGAATCGTTGCCGGTGCGTTGGATGGAGGCATTCCTTCCCGGCGAAGGCATGGGCGGCGCGGCCAATCACTGGAACGGCCACACGTGGCGCTGGGCGGAGTACGACCCCGTGCTGCGCTCGCATTACGAAACGCGCTACGGGAAAGGGATCATCCCCGCCAACATGCCGCTGCAGGATTGGGGCGTGACCTATGCGGAGATGGAGCCGTACCACGATCTGTTCGAGAAGCTGTTTGGAATCTCGGGCAAGGCGGGCAACATCGACGGCAAGATCCAACCCGGCGGCAATCCGTTCGAAGCGCCACGCAAGAACGAATATCCGCAGAAACCGCTGGAGATCACCGAAGCCGGCTTGATCTTCAAGGCTGCCGTCGAAGCGATGGGCCACAAGCCCTTCCCGACCCCAGCCGGAAATTCATCGGGCGCCTACACGAATCCCGACGGGCAAAAGCTCGGACAGTGCCAGTATTGCGGCCATTGCGAGCGATTCATCTGCGAAGCCCAGGCCAAGGCGTCCCCCGAGGTCCTGCTCTATCCAATGCTGCTGCAACGCAAGAGCTTCGAAATTCGCCTGCGCTGCCATGTGCTTGGCGTCAACTACGACAAGCAGGGCAAGCGCGTCACCGGGGTGCGCTACGTCGATCTCGTGACCGGCACCGAATACGAGCAGCCCGCCGATGTCGTGGTACTTGGCGCGTTCACGATGTCGAATACTCGGTTCCTGCTGCTCGACGGCATCGGCAAGCCCTACGATCCCAAGGCGCGGACCGGCGTCGTGGGCAAGAACTTCTGCTATCAGACCAATTCAGGCGTCGCCGTCTTCTTCAAGGACCGCTGGATCAACCCGTTCCTGGCGAGCGGCAGTACCGGTACCGTGATCGACGACTTCAACAACGACAACTTCGATCACGCTGGCCTGGGATTCCTGGGCGGAGGCAGCATCAGCGCCAGCGTGTTCAACGGGCGGCCGATCGCCAATCGACGCTTGCCTCCAGGCACGCCGGCGTGGGGTACCAAATGGAAAGAGGCGAATGCCGCGTGGTATGCACACTCGTTCTCGGTCGGCGCGCAGGGCAGTTGCTATCCGCACGTCGACAACTACCTGGACCTCGATCCCGAATATACGGATGCGTATGGGCAACCGCTGCTGCGCATGACCTTCGACTTCCGCGAAAATGAAACGAAGATGTCCGAATGGGTGACCCAGAAGATCGGCGCCATCACCAAGGCGATGAGTCCGGACAGCATGGGGCCGGTTGCCGGCCGCAAGGCGCCCTTCGATACACGCCAATACCAGAGCACGCATGTCACTGGAGGCACGCCTATGGGGGTGGACCCCTCGGAAAGCGTCGTATCGCCGCATTTGCAGCATTGGGATGCGCAGAATCTGTTCGTCGTCGGCGCTTCGGTGTATCCGCACAACTCCGGTTTCAATCCGACCGGTCCCCTGTCCGCACTCGCATTGCGCCTGGGCGACGACCTCGTCTCCTACACGCAACGACCGCGAATGCTGTAACAGGCTCGCAGGAATGGACCCTGCATCCGCCCGAATCCTCAGGAGCATGAACATGCGGCGAACCTGTCCCAACGTAGCTTGCATTGCGCTGATCGGCATCACGGGCCTCCTACTCGAGGACCCAGCGATCGCGCAGGACGCCATCGCCGGCAAGAACATCTTCGCGCAATGCAGCGTGTGTCACTCGACCGACGGCACGAACGGCGTAGGACCCACACTGAAGGGAATTGTCGGCAGCAAGGCGGCTGAAGTGCCGGGATTTCGATTCAGCCGCGCGATGAGGGCTTCTAGCGTAACGTGGGACGATAAGTCACTTGACGCCTACATTGCGGACCCGCAAAAAGCCATTCCGGGCAACGTCATGCCCTTTTCGGGACTCGCCGATCCCAAGGAACGCGCAGACTTGATTGCCTATCTCAAAACGCTGAAGTAAGCCGCAAGGAGTCGCGTCCATGTATCCGAAGCAAGCCTGGTACGT
Source organism: uncultured beta proteobacterium (assembly GCA_963726915.1). Lineage (GTDB taxonomy): Bacteria > Pseudomonadota > Gammaproteobacteria > Burkholderiales > Casimicrobiaceae > PALSA-1003. The sequence goes on along the minus strand of CAVSEA010000009.1, from coordinate 82,295 downwards.
CGCCTGCATGCCGCACGAGATCGACGACAAGCCCCTCGGCCGCAAGGTATGCGGCGAATCGATCGTCTTCTATCGCGGGCCGCAGGGCAAGGTCGCTGCGCTCGAGGATTTCTGCCCGCACCGCGGCGCACCGCTGTCGCTCGGCTCGGTGGTCGAGGGCAACCTGGTCTGCGGCTACCACGGGCTGACGATGGGCTGCGACGGCAAGACCGTCGCCATGCCCGGCCAGCGCGTGCGCGGCTTTCCGCCCATACGCGCGTATCCCGTGATCGAGCGCTACGGCTTCGTCTGGGTGTGGCCCGGCGATCGCTGCGCAGGCCGATGCGTCGAAACTGCACCATCTCGAATGGGCCGAGAGCCCCGAGTGGGCGTATGGCGGCGGTCTCTATCACGTCGCCTGCGACTACCGGCTGATGATCGACAACCTGATGGACCTGACGCACGAGACGTACGTGCACGCGACGAGCATCGGCCAGAAGGAGATCGACGAGACGCCTACCAAGACCGTGACCGAAGGCGACACCGTGATCACCAGCCGGCACATGGAAGGCATCATGGCGCCGCCTTTCTGGCGCATGGCGCTGCGCGGCAACAACCTCGCCGACGATGTGCCGGTCGACCGCTGGCAGATCTGCCGCTTCACGCCGCCAAGCCACGTGCTGATCGAAGTCGGTGTGGCGCACGCGGGCAACGGAGGCTACCACGCCGATGCGAAATTCAAGGCGTCCAGCATCGTGGTCGACTTCATCACACCCGAGACCGAGACTTCGATCTGGTACTTCTGGGGCATGGCGCGCAACTTCAATCCGCAGGACAAGGCCCTCACCGCCAGCATCCGCGACGGCCAGGCCAAGATCTTCGCCGAAGATCTGCAGATCCTCGAGTCGCAGCAGCGCAATCACCTGGCGCATCCCGACCGCAAATTGCTGATGCTCAACATCGACTCCGGCGGCGTACAGTCGCGGCGGGTGCTCGACCGCATCCTGGCGCAGGAACAATGAATGCCTCCGACCTGCGCGTGCGCGTCGTCCGCAAGGCGACAGAGGCCGTCGACATCGCGACCTTCGAACTCGTCAACGTCGATGACCGCCCCCTGCCGGCTTTCTCCGCCGGGTCGCACATCGACGTGCACCTGCCCAACGGCATGACCCGTCAGTATTCGCTGTGCAACGACCCGAGCGAGGGCCATCGCTACCAGATAGGCGTGCTGCGCGACGCCGCTTCGCGCGGCGGCTCGCAGGCGATGCACGAGCTGGTCAAGGACGGCGACGTGCTGCACATCAGCGCGCCGAAGAACCACTTTCCGCTCGCGCACGAAGCAACGCACAGCGTACTCGTGGCCGGCGGCATCGGCGTCACGCCGATCCTGTGCATGGCCGAGCGCCTGGCGGTCACCGGCGCGTCTTTCGCGATGCACTACTGCACACGCTCGCCCGAGCGGACCGCATTTCGAGCGCGCATCGCCGCTTCGGCTTTCGCACCGCAGGTACATTTCCATTTCGACGATGGCGCGGAGAGCCAGAAGTTTCGCCCGCAGCAATTCCTGACACCGATGCGTCCGGGCGTGCATCTGTACGTGTGCGGGCCGAAGGGATTCATGGACTGGGTGCTGGATACCGCGCGCGCGGCCGGCTGGCCCGCGCAGCGGCTGCACTACGAATTCTTCGGTGCCGACGTGGCCAAGTCGGAAGACGACGAGAGCTTCGAAGTGAAGCTCGCCAGTTCCGGCAAGGTGGTGCTCGTGCCGAAGGACAAGACCGTCGTGCAGGCGCTCTCCGCAGCGGGCGTGGAGATCGCCACGTCCTGCGAGCAAGGCGTGTGCGGCACGTGCCTGACGCGCGTGCTCGAAGGTGAGCCCGACCACAAGGACATGTACCTCACGCCCGAGGAACAAGCGGCCAACGACCAGTTCACCCCCTGCTGCTCGCGCTCGAATTCTCCACTGCTGGTGCTGGACCTATAGCACTGCATTGCAAGCGAGTCGCTTCGATCCCGGCCCGCCTATCGTGACAGCCGTCGCTGCGCGGGGGGCAATGAATCAAAAGACCAGGCATGCAATTGCTTGCCCTTGTTCTGTATATCTGCACGCGTGTCCATGATGAGCTGCTTCAAATTAGCAGGATTCCGCAGATCCTCGACCAGGTTCTCTTCATACGTGCCGATTATCTCGTCATGCTCACCGTAGACACGAAAGCCGAGTTTGCGATGATAGTCCTGCAATTCGGCGACGACGTGGAATGGCGCAAACGCTTTTCGAACTTTATCAAGTATCTCTTCGCTGGTTAGAGTCATGCTCATTCGGATCTCCGCGACAATAGTGACGAGTAAGATCCTAGATATTAGACCAAACTCCCGCTCGGCCGAAACTGCAGTTCAGACACAACGCGTCCGATTCCGATGAGCTCTCTCGGATGACGGTGACGGTAGGTGTATCATTGCCGGTAGTCGCGCGCACGCAGGTGTCGACGCTTCCTCCGTATGAGCGCCGCTTCCGCATTCTCCGGATCGCCCTGGTTTCGAAGGCTTCGCAACGCGGCCCTGATCCTGGTCGCGCTGTTCGCGGTGTATCTCCTGCTCGGATTCTTCGCGGTTCCGTGGTACGCCAAATCGAAAATCGAAGCGCTCGCCACCACCGAGCTCGGCCGGACCGCGACGGTGGGCAAAGTCGAGTTCAATCCGTTGACGCTGCACGCGCGCCTGTCCGACTTCACGCTTGCCGATCGCGAACCCGGCCATACGCTGCTGCAGTTCGAGACCCTGGACGTCGATCTGTCGGCGGCAACGCTGTGGAAATGGGCCCCGGTGTTCGATGCAATACGACTGGTTCGGCCAAGGCTCGAACTTTCGCGGCTCGCCGACGACACCTACAACGTCCAGGACCTGGTCGAGCGCGTGCGCGTACAGCCGAAGGGACCGACGCCGGAATTCTCGATCAACAACATCGAGATCGAGGACGGCACGCTCGCGCTGGACGACCGGCAATTCAAGCGATCCGTCGCGGTGACACAACTCGGCATCGGCATTCCATTCCTGTCGAGCCTGCCCCACGACGCGCAGATTCGCGTGACGCCGAGACTGGATGGCGCGATCGACGGCGCGAAGTTCAAGCTGGCCGGCAATTCGACCACACCTTTCGCCGACACCAGGGAAGCGACGCTCGAGCTCAACCTCGACCTCTTGTCGCTGCCGCGCTATGCCGCGTACGCCCCGCTGCCATCGGGCCTGAAGCTTACCGACGGCGCACTGACGACCCGCCTGACTTTCGCCTTCGTCACGGAGAACGGTGTGCCGCGCGCATTGACGCTGACCGGAACCGCGCGGCTCGATCGGCTGGCAATCGCGCGCAGCGACAGCTCCCCACTTGTCGGCGCGAAGGCGATCGAGGTCGCGCTCGACAAGGTGGACCCGCTGGGTCGATCGATCGCGTTGCATCGGGTTGCGGTCGACGGCGCCGAAGCGGACCTGCGCCGCTTTGCCGACGGGGCCATCGAATTCGACCGCCTGCTCGGCGCGCCGACGACCGCGGGCAGGGCCGGCGACCGGGCAGCCACCGCCGCGCCGCCGTCATGGAAGTGGTCGATCGCAGAACTGCAGGTCGGCAACAGCGTCCTTCGCGTTGCGGACGAGGCCGTGGCGCCAGCGTTCCGCGCCACGCTGTCCGCGGTCACGGTCGATGCCAAGAAGATTGCGTCGAGCGGCGAAGGGAGCGTCGACATTACCTTCGATTCGAATACCGGCGCGCATTTCGCCGCGCATAGCGACGTCGACGTCGCGGGCCAATCGGCGCGCGGGCATTTCGCGCTCACGAAGTTTCACCTGGACCTGCTCTACCCGTACTACGCCAACGCACTCAACCTCGATGTTCGCCGCGGGACGCTGGACCTGGCTGCCGATTTTGCGGTGAGCGCGGCGGCCAATCCGCTGCAGCTGACGCTGGCGCAGGGCGCGGCGACGCTGGCCGATCTCGACATGACGGTACGCGGCGAAGCCGATCCCCTGTGGCGCATTCCGCGCGCGGACCTCGCAGGCGTCGCCTTCGACTACGCCAAGCGCAGCGTCACGATCGACCGCGTCGAATCCCAGCGCGCCGCGTTCCGGTTGGTACGGCAGGAGAATGGCGGCATCAACTTTGAACGCCTCATGCGCACCAACACCGCGACCGGCACGCCGGCGGCCGGCGCACCGGTCGCAAGCGCCGATGCCGGGTGGGCGCTGCTGATACGCAAGCTGCAGTTGGAGCACATCGCCGCCGACTTCGAGGATCGCGCGGTACAGCCGCCGGTGAAGCTGAAGCTCGCCGACGCGCGGATCGCGGTCGACAACTTTAGCAACGCGCACGACGCGAAAGGCACCGTCACCTTCGCCACCCGTGTCGGAGCCGGGGGGCAGCTACAGTTCGCGGGTGGTTTCGCGACCAGCCCATTCAGCGCCGACTGGCGCGTCAATGCGAGCGGCCTCGATATCGTCCCGCTGCGACCGTATTTCGAGGCGCGGACCAACGTGATCGTGACCGGAGGCGCGGTCGGCACGAAGGGGCGTCTCACCTATGGCGCGGCGGGAAGCGCAGCGGCGCATGCAACGTTTGCCGGCGACGTCACGATCAGCGACTTCGGCTCGCTCGACCGTCCCACATCGCAGGAGCTCGTGCGCTGGAAAACGCTCACGCTCACCGCCGTCGACGTGGCGTCGGAGCCGCCGAAGATCGCGCTCGGCGCGGTCGCGCTCGATCAGTTCTACGCGCGGATCATCGTCAATGCCGACGCCACGCTCAACCTGCAGCGGCTGCTCGCGCCGGAGTCGGCGGCCGCCGACGCGGCGGCTCCCGAAGCCAAGGTGGCCACATCGGCGGCAGCTGGCGTGACGTCGAAGGAGATCCCGGCGTCGGCGTCCGCGGACAAGGAGCTGCCGGTGTCGATCGGACGCATCGAAATCTCGCACGGCGAGGTCCAGTTCTCCGATTTCTTCGTCAAGCCGAACTATTCGGCGCATCTCACCGAGGTTGCGGGAAGCGTGTCCGCCCTGTCGGCAACGCGGGCTGGCGACGTCGAACTCGCGGCACGCGTGGAGAACACGGCGCCGGTCGAGATCCGCGGGTCGCTCAATCCCTTCGCGCGCGCGCTGACGCTCGACCTGACCGCCACTGCGCGCGATATCGACTTGCCGCCCTTGACGCCGTATTCGGCGAAGTACGCCGGCTACGGCATCCAGAAAGGCAAGCTCTCGCTTGAAGTGCATTACAAGATCGACGATCGCAAGCTCGCGGCGTCGAACAAGCTCGTCCTCGACCAGCTGACCTTCGGCGAGCGCGTCGAGAGCCCGACGGCGACCAAACTGCCTGTCCTGCTTGCCGTGGCGCTGCTCAAGGACCGCAATGGCGTCATCCACCTCGACCTGCCGATCTCGGGCTCGCTCGACGATCCGCAATTCTCGGTTGGAGCGGTGATCGTGCAGATCATCGTCAACCTGATCACCAAGATCGTCACGGCGCCGTTCGCGGTGCTAGGCGCGATCGTGGGTGGCCCCCATAGCGAGCAGCTGGCCTACATCGAGTTCGCGCCTGGCCTTGCCGAGCTGACCCCCGACGCGGAAACCAAGCTGCGTACGCTGGCGAAGGCGCTTGCCGACCGGCCTGCGCTCAAGCTCGATGCGGCAGGTCGCGCCTTGCCGGAAGTCGACGGCGACGGGCTCAAGCGCGTCGCGCTCGACCGCGCAATGCGCATCCAGAAGCAAAAGGCGCTCGCCGGACAGGGCGAGTCGACGCCGACAGTCGATGCATTGAAGATCGACGGCCCCGAGCGCGACAAATATCTCGCGCTCGCCTATCGCGATGCCAGCCTGCCCGACAAGCCCCGCAACGCGATCGGCATGGCGAAGGATATTCCGCCCGCGGAGATGGAAGCGTTACTGCTCGCGAGCTATCGCACCGACGAGGAGCAGTTGCGCGCGCTCGCCAACCGGCGCGCGCTCGTCGTCAAGGAGTGGTTCGTCGGGCCGGGCGGCATCGCTTCGGAGCGGGTGTTCGTCGTTGCCGCGAAACTGAGCAGCGACGGCATCGCGGACAAGGGTGCGCCGACGCGCGTGGACTTCGCGATTAGATAGCATTGCGCGATGCTACAAACAGCGCGTCTGCACCGCTTTGCTTGATTTCAGGCCGCAGCCTTGATGTGTTCGGCCAGCGCCGCGATTGCGAGGTCGTAGCCGATCGGACCCAGCCCGCAAATCACGCCCAATGCGGCGAGCGACACCAGCGATTTGTGATACATCGATTCCCGACGATGGATGTTGGTGATGTGAACCTCGATCACGGGAAGCTCGGATGCCTTGAGCGCGTCGAGCAACGCGACCGACGTGAACGAGAATCCCGCCGGATTGATGACGATCCCGGAGGCGTGGGTGCGCGCCTCGTGTACCCAGTCGATCAATTGGCCCTCATGGTTGGACTGCCGGAAGCTCAGGCCCAGACCAAGGCTCGAACACGCCTTGAGGCAGCGCTGCTCGATTTGTGCGAGCGTGGTATGCCCGTAGATGTGCGGTTCGCGCGTGCCCAGCAGATTCAGGTTGGGACCGTTCAGAACGTGGACAGCGTGCAATGCGGACTCCAAGGTGACCGACAAATCCAGACGCCACCAGCGCGCCACCTTGGCGGACGGCCGAAGCAGCATCGAATGCTCGTGTAAGTTAAACTCTACATGCTTTTACGAGAAATATCCTATAGATTTGTAATCGTCGGCAACGCGCGTGCCCTGTTCTGACGTATCATATTGAAATGGCTAATAAACACTCTCTCGCCAAACAGCCACCGGCGACCGCAGTTATGCTCGACAGGCGCGATCCCGACACCGATCCTGTCGGCGAGTCGACCTACCGGCGCATCCGCAGCGACATCATCTTTGGCAGGCTTGCCCCTGGCCAAAAGCTGACGCTGGAACGGATGAAGCAGGCATACCACGCGAGCGTCAGCACGTTGCGCGAGATCCTGAATCGCCTGTCGTCCGAAAGCCTGATCAAGGCGGAAGGCGCCAAGGGCTTCGAGGTGATGCCGATCTCGCCCGAAAACCTGCGCCAGGTGGCGTCGATGCGGCAGCTACTCGAGTCCCACGCGCTGAAGGAGTCGTTCGAAGCTGGCGATATGGAATGGGAAGGCCGGGTCGTCGCTGCGCACCACAAGCTGGCGCAGATGGAGAAGCGGATGGCGGCGGGCGACCGCTCGGACGCTGAAACGTGGAAGCGCTATGACTGGGAGTTTCACCACGCGCTCATCTCCGCCTGCGGATCGCAGGTTCTGCTCGACACCCACGCGATGATCTACGACCGGTACCTGCGTTATCAGATGGTCGCCGCCGTATACCGAGGCGAGGCCGCCTCGGGCGAGCACCACGCGCTGCTGACCAGCGCCCTTGCGCGCGACTGGCGAGGCGCGCAGAGGGCGCTCACGACGCACATCCAGGATTGCGTCGCGCAGATGATTCGCGGAGGCTTGATCAGTTAGCGGAGTGTTTCAAGGATTACCCAGGTAATCGCGCTTGCCGATCTCAACGCCATTGTGGCGCAGGATGTTGTAGGTCGTCGTGACGTGGAAGTAGAAGTTCGGCACGGCGTGGCCGAGCAGGAATTGAATCCCGGTGTAGCGCGTTTCCTTGTCGCCGCGCTTGATCACGATCTCCTTGTCCTCGGTGCCATCGATCTTCGCTGCAGGCACGCTCTGGATGAAGGCGATCGTCTTGTCGACGCGCGCCTTGAGGTCGGCGAGGGTTTTCTCGTTGTCCTCGAACACGGGGATGTCGACCCCGGCGAGACGAGCGACCACGCCCTTGGCTGCGTCGCACGCGATCTGCACCTGCGTAGTCATGGGCAGCATGTCGGGAAACAGCCGAAAGGTCGGCAGCGTGGCCGGGTCGAGCTTCCTGGCATCGGCGTGGGCTTGCGCCTTGTCGAGGATCTTCGACAGGTTACCGAGGATGTTGACGAAGCGAGGCACGCTCGCCTGATACATGGATATGTTCACTGTAAATCCTTGAGGTGGAAATGAAGGCACTGCGGAAGGCACGACAGCAACCGTGTATTCTACCGCGGGCCGTAACTATCATGAAGGCGGATACCCCTTGACCATCGATACTCCCGCGTCGCGCTGCAAGGCACGGCTCGACGCTCTGCTCCTTGCGCTGCCAGGCGTCAGTGCGAGAACGATCAACGGCCTCGACGCCTACTTCGCCACCGACAAGATGTTCGCTTGCATCAGCGGCAAAGGTGTTGGGTTGCGCCTTCCCGTCGCCACGGCGACCGAGCTGCAGTTTTCGCGCGACAACGTCGTCCCGTTTCAGCCCGGTGGCATGGCAAGCACGCGAGAGTGGATACAGATCGATCGCGTCGATGCCGCTGATTACGAGAAGGATCTGCCGCTGTTTCTGGCGTCGCTGGAGTTCGTCACCGGAGGTCGACCGCGCTGACGCAAGCCGTGATCGTGAACACGTAGCGCACTTGCACCATTTTGACACTTGAATGTTGGCCAGAGAAGGCGCAACGTAGTCTCCTGTCGAGCAGACCGCTGAGTGGGGGACACATGGCCGGAATGTTTGCACTTGCACGGAAACGTGTTCGCCTGATCCTGTCCCCGGCAGTCCTGATCGCCGCCGTCTTGGTGGCAGGGTGCGGGCCTACGCACTTGATCACCACCGCCGACGTCGCGCGAGCGCATCTGTATGCGTTCTGCGGGGCGCTCGGCCAGGCATGCTGCCGACCACCAGGCAGCCCGTCGGTTCCCGGTGCCGGCGCCGTCGTCTCCTGCGACAACAACCTTGGTTGCGACGTCTCTACCAACACTTGCGTATCGCCTTGCGGCGGCACTGGCCAGGTCTGTTGCGACGGACCCGATACGCGCGCGACAAAATGGACCGATGACGGAAAACTGTACTCGCCCAATACCTGGAACATGAAAGAGATGTGCAGCGCGGGCGCGTGCGACCCGGCCTCGCATCGCTGCTTTGCATGCGGCACGACAGACGGAGGCGCGTGCTGCCCGCCCGACGCCGCGCAGGCCACCGCCCGCTGCATCGGCGAGAACCTGCACTGTGAATTCAACGCAAACACCTACGCGCAAAGCGGAATATGCCGCGCCTGCGGGATCGCCGGCCGGGAGCCCTGCCCCTGGGGTTGCGAAGGCAGTCTGGGCGTGCGCGGCGGCCTGTGTGCGGTGTGCGGTGGCGCGAACCAGCCGCCATGCGACTCGGGTTGCCAGGCCGGGCTGGGCGTTGCGCACGGGGTTTGCGCTGCGTGCGGTGGGCTGAACCAAGTCCCATGCGACTCCGGCTGTCGCGGCGGATTGGGTGTACGCGGTGGCGTGTGCGCGGCCTGTGGCGGCGCGGGCCAACCGGCGTGCGACGGCGGCTGCAAGGCTGGAACCCGACTCATCAACGGCGTCTGCCAGGCCTGCGGCGGCCTGAACCAGCCACCGTGCACGAGCGGGTGCAACTATCCCTATCACGTCGCCGGCGGAGTCTGTCAGCAATGCGGCGCGCAGGGGCAGATCGCATGCGACACCGGATGCAACTCGGGGCTGGTCATCGTCAACAATCGCTGCCAGCCGCCTGTCCCAGGACCGCCGATGGCATGTTCGGCGCTTGGCCAGAGTTGCGTCGCCGATTTCGTTTCGGGTACCCATTGTTGCCAAAGCGGAGGGCCGCTGCTTTGTGTCTACGGTCAGTGCCGCGCGTGCGTGCCGCACGGACAGACGTGCACGACCGGTGGGTCTCAAACATGTTGCAGTGCCAAGGACGGCGATATTTGCAGGCTGGACGCCGACACCGGCACGGCGACCTGCGGTATTCCGGACGGACCGTAGGGCGCGTTGCGGGAGTGACCATGCTTCGGAAGCTGCTTCTGGTCGGTGCGCTGCACATCGTATTGAGCGGATGCACAACCGTCCTGACCAAGACCCCCACGCCAGGCGGCGCGCTGGCGGCGTCCGAGCAACCCAAGCCTGCCAAGGTCGTGCTCGTCATCCTCGAAAACGAGCACGCGGAAACGGCTCACAGTCCAAACTTCAAATTTCTCTGGCGCCTGGCCAGCGAAGGCGCCTATCTTTCCGACTACTACGGCGTTGCGCACCCGTCGCAGCCCAACTACATCGCACTCGTCTCCGGCAGCACCGCAGGCGTTATCGGTGACTTGCCTGCAAGGCTCGATCGCCCGCATCTGGGCCAGCGGCTGTCCTCCTGGATGGCTTATGCGGAAGACTACGCCACCGGCACCTGCGACTTGAGCCTGCAGCGAGGCCGGTATGTCCGCAGGCACGTACCGTTTCTGAGCTTTGCCGATGTTCAGGACAATCCGGAGTACTGTCGCGACCACATCGCGAACTTCGACGCTTTTCTTGCGGCGGCGAAGGAGCGTCGTCTACCCAGCTTCTCTCTGGTCATTCCGAATCTCGATCATGACGCGCACGACCGCCCTCTCGCCGAGGCCGACGCCTGGCTCGAACAGAATCTGGCGGGTCTGATCGACAATCCCGAATTCAGGCGCGACACGATTCTCATCGTGACTTTCGACGAAAACGGAACGAAGTGGCCTTACTCGAGGGATGACGTCAACAAGGTCTACACCGTTCTATGGGGTGACCACGTCGCACGCAGACAGGTCGAGAACGCCTACGATCACTACGACCTCCTGCGCACGATCGAGGCCATCCTGCAGGTATCACCGCTTGCAAGCGAAGACGGCAAAGCGCGAGTGATCGGCGGAATCTGGCGCTGAGCAAGGTCGCCGCTGGGGCGCCATCAGTGCCGCATGCCGCCTTTCCCGGGGCCTTTCGCCTTGGCCACGACGGCTTCGACCGCCATGGTGAAGGTGCATTGCTCGTTCGGGTTCAGCGCGCCAACACCGATGAGCTTGTGCGCGATCTCTTCCCCGCGATCGTTGCGAATGGACACGACGACGGTGTACTCCCAAGGTTCGCCGTCCGCGGGATGCCGGATGCTGCCTTCGATGCGCAACGGCACCAGCGCGGGCGTCTGGGATGCATCGCCGGCGTCCTCGGCGATGGCATCCAGGCGCAGGTAGTGCCGGCATGCCGGGCACACCGATGCGCTATCGAGGATTGTCTCCCGGCAGTGGGGACATTCGCGGGTCGCCCCGGGGCTGCCCGGGCGCAAGCTGCTCACGAGCCAGTGGCGCTCTCCGCGCTATGGCCATTGCTGTGCCTGCCGGCTTTCGCGCCCTTTTCATCGTCCCAGCCGAAGGTCGCCTGACCGCGCATGCGGGCGCCCGCCTCGACACTAAGCGAGCCGGTCTTCAGTTCGCCGACCACGACGCCCGTCTGCAGCAAGTCGACGCGTGTGGCCTGCTCGACGTTGCCTTCGAGTTCGCCGGCGATCGTGACCTTGTCGGCGCGCACAGAGCCGGTCAGCTTGGCGCCGACCTCGATCGTGAGATCGCCCTGGACGGTCACATCGCCCTTGAACTTGCCGGCGATGCGTACGCTGCCGCCACCCTCGATCTTGCCTTCGATGGTGATGTCGGCGGCGATGAGCGATTCCTTGCCAGCTCTACCGGTATCGGCACGCGCGACCGGAGCGGCGGCAGGGGCTGCGCGTTCCGGCACCGGCAACGCTTCGTAGCGGACCGGCTCGTTCGTTACGGGAGCGGGCGTGGGCATCGGCCGCGAGGCCGCATTGTCTTTCCAGAGGGACATGATGTTCGCCTTTCTGGGGATGGGGAGTCGAGGCTAGACCTAAAACAATGCGAAGGCAATGTCATCCGTCGGGGAGTCGCACGGAAGCATATGCATATGCACCCTTTGCGAAAACGTCGCGCAGCGTGCACCATGAGCGGCTGGCTCACCGCACGCCTCGTTCCGGATGTCGCCCTCGGGGGAAACGAACATGCAACTGCAGAGACTGGTTGTCGCGGCACTCGCGCTGCTCGGCGCGACCCTCCTACACGCCCAGGGACCGGCATGGCCGACCAAGCCGATCCGCTGGATCGTCCCCTACCCGCCGGGCGGCATCACCGACAGCGCGACGCGAATGGTCGTGCAGAAGATATCGGAGCAGAACGGCTGGACGATCGTGGTCGACAATAAGCCCGGCGCGAATTCGATTCTCGGCGCCGACTTGGCGGCAAAGGCTCCGCCCGACGGCTACACCTTCCTCACGGTGATCGCCGCGCACGCGGCCAACGCCTCGCTCTATGCGGGGAAGCTGCCCTTCGATGTCGTGAAAAGCTTCACACCGGTGTCGCTGGTCGGCATCGCACCGCTGCTCATGACCGCGAACAACAACCTGCCGGCCAATGACGTGAAGGAACTGGTCGCCTACGCCAAGGCGAATCCGGGCAAGCTGTCCTACGGCTCCTCCGGTGTGGGCGCCGCCGCGCACCTCACGACGGAACTGTTCGCCCAAACGACCGGCGTCGACATGGTCCACGTCCCGTACAAGGGCACGGCGCCGGCATTGCAGGACCTGATGGGCGGGAACATCCAGATCCTGGTCGACGTGCCCAGCGCGTTGATGCCGCAGGTGCGCGCCGGCAAGATCAAGGCGGTCGGAGTTTTCTCCGCCAAGCGGATCGCCGGCGCCGCCGAGGTCCCGACGATCGCCGAAGCGGGTGGTCCGCTGATCGAGGGTTCGACCTGGGTGCTGTTCCTCGCGCCGGCCGGAACGCCGCGCGAGATCGTCAACCGGCTCGCGGCCGAAACCGCGAAGGCCGTGGCGTCATCCGACATCAAGGGTCGCTTCGAGACCGCGGGCATCGAACCGGTCGGCAGCACGCCCGCGGAAGCGGGGAAGTTCCTCGACGACGAAATCGCCAAGTGGGCGAAGGTCATATCGACGGCGGGGGTCAAGCCCGAGCAATGACGCATGTTGGTCTCGCGGCTATAATTGCGGCTTCGCGCATCGCTCTGCGCCGAGTGGACATCAGGATGAAACTTTCAGGCTTACGGGTCTCGATGTTCGCCGCGGTCGCGGCGTGCGTGCTCTCCGGCTGCGCCAGCGCGCCGCCGAGCGGTGCCGAAGTTCGCGCCGCCTCCGACGTCAGGATCTACGAGTCGAACAATCTTGCGTCGAGTCGCTACGACGTAGTGCGCCGTGTCTGGGTGGAATCCTGGCGCTCCGCCTTCTGGCTACCGACCTATCCGACGGAAGCCGAGGGAATCGCCTCCTTGCAGACGGAGGCGGGCCGAGCTGGCGCGGATGGGCTGATCAACGTCATCTGCCTCGATCAAGGTCGCTCGAAATGGTCGTCGAGCCAGGAGCCCAGGATCCTGTGCTATGGCAATGCGATCCGCTTGCGACCCAACCAGGGGTAGTTGCATCTGCGCGTAACGCTCGCCCCTGCGGCTTCAACGTCTACAGGCTGACCGTACGTCCGGTCTGGGCGCTTTCTTTCAGCGCTTCGATCGTGCGCACGATGTCCCTCGATTCTTCGGGCGACGCACCGGGCCACGCCGACCAGCCACCGCGAACGAGCGCCGCGAAACTCTCCGCCTCGGCCAGGAAACCCGACGTCGCCGCCGTCTCGATCGTTTCCTGTGGAGCATCCCAGCCGACGCCTCGCGTGACCTGGATGAGCGGCGGCATCGCCACGGACGTATCGTTGTAGTAAGTCGTCGAGATCGTGCCCTGGTCCCCGACGATCGTGGCGCGGCGATGCCGTGCCGTCGAGAAACTGCAGGAGATCTGAGCCAGCAATCCGCTCGGGTGCTGCAGCGAACCCACCAGCGCACTCTCGACCCCGGTCTCGCTTGGGCGCGCGAGGGCTTGCACGCGCGAAGCTCGTTCGCCGGCGACCGTCCGCACCAGGCTGACGGGATAGCTGCCGGCGTCCATCAACGCGCCGCCGCCAAGTGCAGGATTGAACCGGATGTTGCTCTTGTCTTCGAGTTTGAAACCGAAGCTGGCTTGCAGCGTCTGCAGATTGCCGATCACCCTGTCCTGCAATAACTTGCGCAGCGCAATCGTCTGCGGCTGGCAACGATAGGGATAGCCCTCCACCAGGTACACGCCATTGGCCTCGGCGGCCTCGAACATCGCCGTCGCCTCCTTCGACGAGAGGCACAGCGGCTTTTCGCACAGCACGTGCTTGCGCGCCTGGACGGCGCGAATGGACCATTCGGCGTGAAGATTGTTCGGGAGCGGGTTGTAGACTGCGTCGATCACCGGATCCGCCAGGAGCTCGTCGTAGCTGGCATGAACCACCGGAACATTCAGCGCCTTGGCGAAAGCCTTGCCACGTTCCACGTCGCGACTGGCAACCGCGGCAATGCGCACCTTGGTCGAAGTTCGCACCGCATCGATGAACAGCTTTGCGATGTTGGCGGCGCCAAGGATGCCGATGTTCAACGCACGTTCCGAAGTCATACGAATTTCCCGCAGGTTGGTTAAGCAGCAATTACCGGAACGAGACGCCGATGCCGCCGAGCGTCCCGAAATCGGCCTGGATGACATCTCCCGCCGCGATGTCGACGGGGCGCGTGAACGATCCGGCCAGCACGATGTGGCCCTTCTTGAGCTTGGCGCCCACCGCGTGCAGCTTGTTGACCAGCCAGGCGATGCCGGATGCGGGGTGGCCCATGATCGCCGCGGAGACGCCGGATTCCTCGATGATGCCGTTCTTAGACAGCGTCGCAGCGACCCAGCGGATATCGATGTCCATCGGCCGCACCGGGCGTCCGCCGACCACGATCGCCGCAAATGCCGCGTTGTCGGCGATCGTGTCAGTGATGGCGCGGGGAACTTCGGTCCGGTAGTCGATGATTTCGAGCGCGGGAAGAACCATCTCGGTGGCGCGCATGACGTCGTAGATGCGGGCGCCAGGTCCTTCGAGATCGTCGCCCATGATGAACGCGAGCTCGGTTTCGAGCCGCGGCTTCATGAAGCGGTTGACGGGGATCTGTGCGCCGTCGTTGAACATCGCATCGTCCAGGATCTGTCCGTAGTCGGGCTCGGTCATCTTCGACGCCATCTGCATCGCGCGCGACGTCAGCCCGATCTTGTGGCCGACCATCCTTGCCCCTTTGGCAATGCGCGACTGCGCCCAAAGATCCTGGACGCGGTACGCGTCCTCGATTTCCATGTGCGGATACGTCTTGCTGAGTTGCACGATCGGCTTGCGCTCCTGCTCGGCGCGCAGCAGCGCGTCCGCGGCGACGCGGCGTTCTTCGTTTGACAGCATGATGCAGATCTCCTTGCTAGAGATTGGATTCGCAGCCGGAACGGACGCACCCGTGCAGACGAAACGCGCATGGGCAACGCTTCATTTGATCGGAGCAACCGGAAGGACCGTTTCGCCAGGCTCCATGATGAAGGTGTAGTCGAGCGAATACCATGGCACCCGGACGTCGGGCTCGCCGCCATACGGCTCGTCGTGGCGCACGTAGTCGCCCATGAGCGCGCGCGTGACGCCAAACTGCGTATCCGTTTCGATGTTGGGGTCGTGCGGGTCGTAGACCTGCGATATGAGCACCTTGTATCCGGGCTTGACGATCAGCGCGTGCAGATGCGCCGGCCGAAACGGATGACGATCCTGCGCACGCAGCAGGCGCCCTACCACGCCGTCCGTAGGGATGGGGTAGCCGATCATTTTCACCGAACGAAACCAGAAACGGCCCGCGTCGTCGGTCGTGAATTTTCCGCGCAAGTTCATGTCCGCCTGGTCGGCATCCTGGTTCTCGTAGAGGCCGCCCGGTGAGGCATGCCAGATGTCGACCTCGGCGCCGGCGATCGGCCTGCGCGCGGCATCGACCACCCGCGCGGTGACGAACAGCGGATCGCCGGGCGTCGCCGAGCGCACGATCGTGCCACCGTTCACGACGCGCGGCGAATGCAATCGCCAGAACGGCCCGAGCAGGGACTGCGAGGTCTCGGTGTTGCCGTGGTCGCCATTGTTCAGCAGGCAGACCAGCGACGACACGCCCAGCGAACCCGCCATGAGCACCATCTCGTTGTGCGTGTCGGTGGTGAGCTTGCCGATCTCGCCGAGAATCGCAGTCGCCTGGCGGAATTCGGCTTCCGTCAATCGAACGTCGCGCACGAATGCGTGCAAGTGCTTGACCAGCGAGACCATGATTTCGCGCACGCGCGGGTCGGCCGTGCGCTGCATGACCGACAGCGCGTCCGTCGTGACATCGTCTGCGTTCCTGAGGATCATGGACGTGAGACCGTATGCCATAATAAACGATCATCATACCGGCATGGTCGTTGCCGTCGATCGCCATTGATTCAGAAAAACGCAGCGGTGCCAGCGTTCTCCCGGCGCATTGCGCTCATCGTCGCGGCAGCGTTCTTCATGGAATCGCTGGACAGCACGATCGTGACGACGTCGCTACCGGCGATCGCCCTGAGTTTCGGGCAACCGACGCTTCGCCTGACCTCCCTCGTCACCGTATACCTGGTGGCCATGGTGGCGTTCGTGCCGACCGCCGCCTGGGCCAGCTCGCGCGTCGGCGCGCGCAACTTGTTCGCCGGCGCCATCGGCGTCTTCACGCTCGCCTCGCTCGTCTGCGGAGCGAGCCCATCCTACGAAGTGCTGCTCGTAGCGCGACTGGTGCAGGGCGCGGCAGCGGCGTTCATGTCGCCGGTAGGACGGCTGGTGGTCCTGCGCCAGACGCCGAAGGACTACATCATCAATGCCATCGGTTTGATCGTCTGGCCAGGACTGATCGCCCCCGTGATCGGGCCTCCGCTTGGCGGCTTGATCACCACCTATGCATCTTGGCGATGGATTTTCCTGGTCAATATCCCGGTCGGCATTCTCGGCGTGCTGCTGGTCCTGCGCTTCGTTCCCGCGGATGCCAAGGAAGCGCCCGTCGCGCTGGACAAGATCGGATTCATTTTGAACGGCACGGCGCTGGCTACGCTCATCCACGGACTGTTGCTGGCGGGACACCCCGACGCGCGTGTTGTCGACTTCGGCAGTTACATCCTGATCGGCCTCGGTCTCGGTGCGCTCGCCCTCCGGCATGCGCGGAAGCATCCTTCGCCGATGCTCGACCTCGCGGCCATCCGCGTGCCGACGTTTGCGCTATGCACCGTCACCGCGGGGTTCTTGGCACGGATCGCGATTAGCATGACGCCGTTCCTGTTGCCGCTGATGTTCCAGATCGGGTTTGGCCAGAACGCGCTGCAGGCCGGCGTCATGCTACTCGTCTACATGAGCGGCAACCTGGCCATGAAAAGCGCGACCACCCCGATGCTTCGCCGCTTCGGGTTTCGCGACGTGCTGCGCGTCAACGGCATCCTGTGCGTCGCGTCGCTTGATCGCCTGCGGCATGCTCTCGCAGGGAACGCCCATCGCCGTCATCTATGCGGTGCTGTTCGTCGCCGGCATGACGCGATCGATGAATTTCACGTGTACCACCACACTGGCGTTTGCCGACGTCCCCGACAAGGACCGGCCAAGCGCATCGACCCTGGCGGCCATGGCGCAGCAATGCGCGGTCGTGTTCGGTGTCGCGGCAGCGGCGTTTGCGCTTGGGATTTCGCAATCGCTGAGCGGCGAGTCGCAGCTCGCGCTGGCCGACTTCCACCATAGCCTGTTCGCCGCCGCGGCGCTGATGGCGATCGCAGTGGCGTGGATGATGCGCCTGCCGCACGATGCGGGGATCGAGTTGTCGCGGAAGCCCTAGTAGACTTGGATTCCTTGTAATCCAGTGCCCAAATCGGAGCGAACACCATGCCGAATCCAGTTTCGCTGCTCGACGAACTGCGCACCCAATACGAGGCGGCGCGCCATTCGACGCATGAGCATGCCGACGTCGAGAGCTTCCAGGCGATCGACGCGCGGCTTCGCAAGGCGTTTCGCTGGCTGGAAAAGGCGATCACCTACCTGGACGGACTCAAGCCGCCGATCGATCATCGCTTCGATCTGGGTCATGGCCTCGTGTTCGAGTCACCACGGTTCGGGCGTGGCTCGGTAGGTCAACACGAGCGGCGGATCGTTGGGTTCCCGGTGCTCGACGAAATCAACATTTACTACGAAATCGCGGCGTCTAAACCGCTCGCCCTCGATGTTGCCCCCGGAGGCGTCGCGCTCGCAGAGAAGGCCCTCGACGAAGCGGGTTTGCAGTACACCAGCCGCAGGGTCGAAGATGCCGGCGGCACGGTGCGCAAGTGCGCGATTTCGGTACCACCCGCGATACCGGCGGCGGTCTTGTTCCGTGTGGACTATGAAACCGGTGTCGTCACCGTGACGCTGGCCAATGTCGACCGACTCGAACGCGTCACCCTCGAGTTCCACAGCAATGCGATCGAAGAGCCGGTCCTCGA
This sequence comes from uncultured beta proteobacterium, assembly GCA_963726915.1. Lineage (GTDB taxonomy): Bacteria > Pseudomonadota > Gammaproteobacteria > Burkholderiales > Casimicrobiaceae > PALSA-1003. The sequence goes on along the minus strand of CAVSEA010000009.1, from coordinate 64,035 downwards.
AGATCTCGTGCGCTTGATCCTTGGCCGCGACTCCGCATTCCTGCGCCGGGCGCCACTCGCGGGCCTTCATGGTCGGCCAGCGTCGCCGACGTAATCTCCGTCGTCCGGAAACACACCGCGATATCACCGCCGACAGTACCCACTCACTGCAGGAAGCGGGTCAATGCGGCAATCGTTTCTTCCTGACGCTCTTCCAGAATCCAGTGGCCGGTGTCCTTGAGCACGATGACCTGCACATCGGTGGCAATCAATTTCACCTGCGCGCCCAGTGCGACACCGTTGGCTTTTTCGCCGCCGATCGACAGCACCTGAAAAGGCAGTCTGGTCTTCGAGAGTTCGGCGAAATCGACCGCCGTTTTCGGGAATGACGCAAAGTACGCGAATCCGGCGGCCATCCTGCCTGGGCGCGAGTACGCCTGCGTATACGCGACGCGGTCGGCCTCCGGAATAGAGCGGGTCTTGTCGGCCGCGAAATCGTTCCAGAAATGTTCGAAGAAAGTGCGTTCGCGACCTTTCACCAGCGCCTCCGGCGTCGCGCCGTAGAAGCGAAAGTGCCAGATGCCGGGATTGTTGTAGACCGCCTCCCAACCGGCGACGCCAGGCAGGAACGCGTCCATGAGCGCAAGTTTCTCGACTTCCTGCGGGTACATCGCGGCATAGGCATACGCGACCATCAGCCCGATGTCGTGTCCGACCACGCGCACCTTCGTGTAACCCAGCGATTTCACCGCTGCGTGCACGCGCTCGGCCGAGGTCTTCATGTCGATGCCCGATGCCGGTATCGACGAATCGCCGATGCCCGGAAGGTCGGGCGCGATGACCGTAAAGCGCGGCGCGAGCACTTTCGCCAGCGGCCGCCACATGCGGGAGGTTTCCGCGTAGCCGTGGAGCAGCAGCACCGGCGGGCCGCTTCCGCCGACGGTGACGCTTAGCGTACCCCCGTCGATGGCCACAGCCTGCGTCTTGAATCCCGGACCGAAATCGGCGGCGCGCGCGGACACTGCATCGATCATCAATGCGAGGCAGCAGGGCACAACCAACGACCAGGCACGGCGACTGGAACGAGTGCGTAACATGACAAACTCCTCTAACAATGGACTATTCAGTCCAGAACTGTCAAAAAAATCAGCCCAGGGTCGACAACGCGATACGGGCCACCTGTTCAAGACCGGCGCGATCGGATCTCGCCCGCGCTGTCGCCCTCATGCCTTGAATGGTCGCGACAAAGAACTTGGCGAGAGCGTGGGCATCTTTCTCCGCCGCCAACTCCCCCGATTGTTGCGCTCTGCGCAGCGCCTGCTCGAACAATGCCTCGACCTGCGCCTGGTTGGTTTTGACCAGCGTCGCGATCTTCTTGTCTTCGAGATTGCGCTCCAGGTTTGCGCTCAGCAACAGGCACCCCCGCTCATGGTCGGCGCGCGACTCGTTGACGATGCCGAACAGGATCGCGGCAAAGCAATCGCGCAATGGACGGCCGGAGGCAAGGAGCCGCCGCATCGCGGCTTGAGTCGAATCCCGGTACGCCTCGAGCGCGCTGAGATACAGCTCGCGCTTGTCGCCGAAGGTGTCATAGAGGCTCTGGCGGCCTACTTGCATGGCGGCCATGAGATCGTCCAGAGAAGTCCCCTCATATCCGCTGCGCCAGAAGGCTTGCATCGCTGCCGACAAGGCGATGCCAGGATCGAATTCCTTGGGTCGCGCCATAGTTCTGGACTCTACAGTCCATATCATCCCTCGTCAAGTACCCGACGATGGAAACGGAAGCACCAGGGGGATGCCTATCCTCGGTATACTGCGACTGCCAAGCCCTTTCGAGAGGCCCATCATGTCCGTCCACTCGCTGACTACCTCGCGCGCAATCGATGCGCTTGCGCAAGCGAAGATCCACCTGGCCGCCGCCCACCGCCTGGCCGTCCTGCACGAACTCGAAGAAGGCATCGACAACCACTTCACCGTGACCGTGCCCGGCCGCGACGACCAGTACCTGATCCTGCCCTTCGGCCTGCATTGGTCGGAGGCCCGGGCGAGCGACATGATCGTCTTCGACGAAGCGGGCAACACCGTCGAGGGCGAAGGCGTGGTCGAGCTGTCGGCGCAATGCATCCACGCGCCGATACACCGCATCTGCGGCGTTCGCGTCGTGCTGCACACGCACCAGCCATGGGCGCTCGCGCTCAACATGCTGAAGGACAACCGCCTGTTGCCCGCCAACCAGACCGCCGCATTTTTCCACGGCCACATCGCCTACGATGACGACTACTGCGGGACTGCCGACTCGCTGGAGGAAGGCGAACGATTGGCCGGCGTGATCGGCGACAAGCAGGTTCTGTTCATGAAGAACCATGGCGTGATCGTCACCGGCAACAACATCGGACAGGCCTACAAACGGCTCTACAAACTCGAGCGCGTGTGTCGCACGCAGATGCTGGCGCTGGCTGCAGGCAAGCCGATCGAAGTACTGTCTGAAGACGTCGTGACCCTTGTCCAGGCGCCGTCGGACAACGATCGGCACTCACGCGCCGAACGCGAGCGCCTGTACTTCGAAGCCATGATGCGGGTGCTCGATCGCGAACTACCCGGTTTCGCGGACTAGCGCGTGCGCCCGCCCCAGGCGGGCACACATTCACCGCGCGCTTGCCACCCTGCCGTCGGCATCAAGGCGCGGGGATCGACCAGATGCCCCGGCCGTGCGTGGCCGCATAGAGCCGGTGGTCGGGGCCGATGGTCAGGTATGTTGCGCCGCAATGGTCGCGGGCCGCGCTAGCGCTGTGCCAGCGCGGTGATGGGCCAGTGCGCTGAAGCCGTCAATACGGCGGATTGATCACCACGAACTGCGATCCCTGCGGCTGATACCAGGTGCCGCCGCACTGCTGATAGATCACGCCACCGTAGTTGACCGGAACGCAGCCTGCCGGCACGGTGCGCACCATCGACCCGATGATGGCGGACGTCACGCCAACCGCAGCGGTGACCGCTGCCGCAGTCGCTACCGGGTGGTAGTTGTTGTCCCATCCGCCGTTGCAGCAGCCGCCGTTATCGACATTCACGTTGACGTTTCGGTTCGCGTTGACGTTGACGTTGTTGACGTTGTTGACGCTGGTGCTGCGGACATCGTTGGTGCGCACGTCGGCCCTGCTGTTATTGGCCTGCACGTTCCGGGCACCGGCATTGCCACCGCCACCGCCACCGCCGCCGGCACGCGCACCGCCACCACCGCCGCCACCGCCACCGCCACCGCCACCGGCGCGAGCGCCGCCACCACCGCCACCGCCGCCACCGCCGCCGCGGCCAGCAGCGTCAGCCACCGGGTCCAGGGCGAAGCTGGCCAGGGTGAGGACGATCAGAGGAGCGAGAAACAATTTGCTGAATGCGCTTTTCATGTCATCGCTCCTTTACTTGGTTTTCCGCGGAATGATCTCGACCTTGGTGGCGCCCTTGGGCGGCGTGAACTTGAACACCGAGTCCTTGAAGGTCGGTTTCAAATTCCAGTCGAGCAGGCTGACCGATTGCGGGCGCGCGTCGTCGGAACGATTGGTGATCACGATCTTGCGCGGCAGCGGCTTGCTCCCGGTGGTGATCCAGATCTGCCAGTCGATCTTGCCCTGGCGAAACGCGTAGTGGTCACAGAGATCCTCGTCGATGAAATCCTGGCCGGCATTCATCGCCGACTCGATCTTGTCGAGCGGCGCGGCGGGCGTACCCCAGATGAACAGATCGGACATCGGGATTTCCACGCCATACCTTTCCTCCAGCCGCTTGGCCAGTTCACCGAGCGAGCCTTCGAACGGGACCGTCGAATAATATTTCTGTGCCGGCGTCCACAGGGTGACGGTCTTGCCGTCGTAGATGAGCTCGCGCACGGCGCGCGCGCTGGTCATCCGCGCGCGCAGCTTGTTCGGACGCTCGACATCCATGGCCGCCGACGCCGAGTGCTGCAGCTTCTGGCCATCGGCGAGAACCCGCTCGCCGGTCAGATCGGTCGACACCTGGAAGCGCTTCAGCGTCTGCAGATGGGCGCCCATGTCCTTCAGGGCCTGGATCGCCGCCGGGTCGACGGGATTCGCCGCGGGTTGGGCCGACGGAGCCGGTGCGGGTTGGGCCGGCGCGGCCGGTGCAGTTTGGGCATGCAGGCCAGGCGCCGCGAGCGACATTGCCAGCAGGCTCAGCGCAAGTATGTTGCGTACCATGAATATCTCCCGAATCGTGAAAACACTTTTGGCGCTACACGGATGCCACGATACTCCAACTGACGTTTCCCAGGTGCAAGGCGCGCTGCCTGGCGCCCTTTGGTGCCGATGTTACCCCGAAGCCGTCGGTCAGTCTCGGGCATTCCCGATCGCGCGGTAGGAACTGATCGCCGCGCGAGCTCGGCCGATCAGCGCGCGTGCATGGGCTGGCGACGAGCGGTCACCCTTTGGCGACCTTCAATTCGCGATATTGGCGTACGATCCGGACGTCCTCCCGTTGACGAGGTGGCAATGAAGACGGTGCGCTGGGGAATGATCGGTTGCGGCGACGTGACCGAACGAAAAAGCGGTCCGGCGTTTGGCAAGGCTGCGCACTCGACACTGGCGGCGGTCATGCGGCGCAACGGCACGCTGGCGGCAGACTATGCGCGAAGGCATGGTGTCGCGCGCTGGCACGACGACGCCGATGCAATCATCCGCGCGGATGATATCGACGCCATCTACATCGCGACGCTGACCGACAGTCATCACCACTACACATTGCGCTGCGCGGCAGCGGGCAAGCCCGTCTACGTAGAAAAGCCGATGGGCATGAGTCACGCCGAATGCCTCGACATGATCGGCGCCTGTCGCGCAGCAGGGGTCCCGCTTTGGGTCGGCTACTACCGCCGCGCGCTTCCTCGATTTCTCGCGGTACGCGACCTTGTCGCCGCGGGTGCTGTCGGCGAGGTCCGAGCAGTCTTGTCACGCCAGTTTCAGCGTCCACTCGGCACGGATCAATTTGCCGATGGCGCAGTCCCATGGCGCGTGAATCCCGAACTGTCTGGTGGCGGGCTGTTCTTCGAAGGTGTCTGCCACACTTTCGATTTCCTGGATTTTCTGTTCGGGCCGATTGCGGAAGTGCGCGCATTCGCGGGAAATCAGGCCGGTGCGTACCGACCGGAAGACATCGTGACCGCGACGTACCGGTTTGCGTCGGGGGTGTACGGCAGCGGGACCTGGTGCTACACCGCAGACTTCGACGAGGAGTACAACGAGATCATCGGCTCTGGCGGACGCATTCGCTTTTCCACGTCGCAGCCGGTCCCGATCCAGATCTTCCATGGCGATACGCTGGAGGAACTTGCCATTGGTGACCCGGACCACGTGCACCAGCCGTTGGTCCAGACGATCGTCGACGAACTCAACGGCAGCGGAAAGTGCCCGAGTACTGGCGAATCGGCCGCCAGGACCGCGCATGTGATGGAGAAGATCCTCGCAGAATTCAGGACCCACCAGCGCACTTAGGCGCGGCTGGGCCGGAATCAGAGGTCTGCGGATCTACAGTGCAGCACGCGCGACGGTGACGCTCCTCGCCCGCAACGCTGCGGGCGATTCACTCCGGCAGGACGCCGATCTCTTTCGTGATCTCCGCCCAGCGCTGATGCTCGGCGGCGAGGAACTCCGCCAGCTGTGAGGGCGTGCCCGCTCCCTCGCTGATGGGACCGATATTGTGGATCTTGGTCGCCACTTCCGGATCCCGCAGCGCTTTGTCGAGCTCGCGATTGGCGCGCTGGATGACCGGATCAGGTGTTCCCGCCGGCGCCACCAGAGCCATCCAACCGACCATTTCAAATCCTGGCAGCGTCTCGGCGAGCGCCGGCACCTGCTCCCAACCTTCGATGCGTTTGGGCGAGGTCACGGCGAGCATCCGCAAGCGCCCCTGCTTCACGAACTGGGCAGTCGATGCAACGTCGGCCACGAGTGCCGTCACCCTGCCCCCCAAGGTGTCCTGCACGGCCGCACCCACCGAGACATACGGGACCAGGGTCGTATCGATTTTTGCGCGGGAATTCAGCAGACGCGCAATCATGCCGCTGAAGGTCTTCGGACCCTCGTTGGCAATCGAAACCTCCCCGGGCTTGGCCTTCGCCCTCGCAACGAGGTCTTGGATCGACGTGATGGGCGAACTCGCCTCGACCAGAATCGCAAACGGGCTCTTGCCGATGAATCCGATCGGCGCAAAGTCCTTGCGCGGGTCGTAGGGCAACGTCTTGAACAAATAAGCATTAGTCACCAGAGCCGCCGTGGTTCCCAGGTAGAGCGTGTAGCCGTCCGCCGGCGAACGCGCGGCGCTCTGGGCGCCGATGGCGTTTTGTCCGCCCGGCTTGTTTTCGACGATGACGGACTGGCCGAGTTGCCGGCTAAGCGTGTCGCTCAGGATGCGACCGATGTTGTCCGGGCCCGATCCGGGCGGCTGCGAAAGCACCAGCCGCACCGGTTTATCCGGCCACGTCTGCGCGGACGCGCCCGTCGAGATCAAGCTTGCCAACAGGATGCATAGACCGATCGTTTTCATTGTGTTCATCTCCGTTTGGTGCACAGACTACGCAATGATGCGCCAGCGCCGGTTGTCAGCAGTCAAGCAGCCGTCAATCGACGGCGACGACGTTGCGCAACACGCCGATGCGATCGACGTCCACTTCGACGACGTCCCCCGCCTTCATGAAGATAGGAGGCGTTCGTCGGGAGCCCACGCCGCCGGGTGTTCCAGTGACGATGACATCGCCCACGGCGAGCGGAACGAAGGTCGAGCAATAGGCGATCAGCCGCGGAAAGCTGAAGATCAGCATGTCGGTAGTTCGCCTTTTGCATGACCTGACCGTTCAGCCGCGTCGTGAGCGACATGACGGTGCCCGGCGGAAGTTCGTCCGCAGTGACCATCCAGGGTCCGAAGGCGCCCGTCTCGACAAAATTCTTGCCGGGAGTGAACTGGGTCGTGTGCCTCTGCCAATCGCGAACCGAGCCATCGTTGAAACAGGCGTAGCCCGCGATGTGCTGCCACGCATCGGCTTCCTGGATGCGGCGTCCCGGCTTGCCGATGACGATCGCGATTTCCCCCTCGTAATCGAAAGCCTTCGATTCATGCGGGCACAGCAGGGGTCGATCGTGTCCGGTCAGCGATTCGGCCAGGCGCAGGAAGACGGTGGGATGCTCCGACTTCTCGCGTTGCGTTTCCAGGCGATGCTCCTCGTAGTTGTGCCCGATGCAAATGATCTTGCCGGGATTGCGAATGACCGGAAGGAAAGTGATATCGGTCAATTTCGCGTCGACGCGGCCTTCCCGTGATGCGGACTGCGCTTCGGTGATGCCGTTGCCTTCGAGCAGCGCCTTGACGTCTGGAAATTTCGCCCCCAATCGGCCGCCTAGGTCCATGACGCCATCGCCATCGACGGCGCCATAGGTCTCCTTCGTGCCGATCTTGAACGTGGCAAGCTTCATCTGGTCTCCTTGGGTTTGATATTCATATTCGGTCGCGTGCCGGTGAACGCAATTGTCGATCAGGCGAGCGCTGCGCTCAACGCCTCGATTTGTCGCTCGAGCTCATCGCCGTCGGCAGCCACTCCAAACACGTAATGGTCGGGCCGCACGATTGCGGCGACACACTGATGCCGCTGAAACCAGCTGGCAACGACGCCTTCGACTTCGGTGACCGAGACGACGCCGTTCTGCGCTTGCCCGCCGACATTTTCCGCGCCTTCGTTCGCAGCAACATGAATCAGCTGCATGTCCAGGCGAGCAAGTGTGGCGTCACGCTGCCGGGCCAGGATCGACTTGTCATTGGCGACGATGCGAAACCCAGCCCCGGCAATCACGTCCAGCAAGACGATCCCGGCGCCTTGCCAGACCCGCGGCTGGGGAAAAATCGTCCCGTTCGCCGCATGAGGCGACGGCGACAGCAGGCCACAAGACAGAGGAGGTATCAATTCTTGCCGCGCCTGCGTGACCACCTTGCCGCCCGCTTCGGCGAGCATGCGCTCGTCGCGCGCACGGGCAGCCTGTGGGTCACGCTCACATATCACGCGTCCGATGCCTTTGATCACCGTGGTCAGGCGCTTCACGTGTTCGCGCCGTTCGTTCGTGTAGGTGTCCAGCAAGCCATCGCCGGACTTGCCGCGCAGCACACGATCGAGTTTCCAGCTCAGGTTGACTACGTCGCGCACCCCTTGGCACATACCTTGGCCAGTAAAGGGAGGTTGCTGATGCGCTGCATCGCCGGCGATGAAGGCGCGCCCATTGCGCCATTCTCCGGCCACGAGCGCGTGAAACTGGTAGCTCGCTCGCCGCCACAACGCAGCGTCCTCGGGGCCGATCCAACGCGAAAGCAGTCGCCACACGTTTTGCTCTTGCTCCTGCTCGCGCCGGTCTTCACCCGGCAGCAACATGATTTCCCAGCGGCGATGATCGTCCGGTCCGATCAGGTAGGTTGCGGGGCGCGCGGGATCGCAGTACTGGACACTGACTTGCGGCAACTTGGCGAGGCCCCGCTCGTTGACACGCAAGTCGACCACCAGCCAGGGCTCGTCGAATTCGAGATCGACGTATTGCAGGCCCGAAAGCGTACGAACCGTGCTCCACGCGCCATCGCAGCCGACGACATAGCGTGCTTCGACCGTACGCGTCCTGCCGTCGTCATCCTGAAGTTCCAGCGTCGCGTGATCGCTGTTCTGCGCGAACCCGACGAGCTCGTCGCCCAAGGCTACGGTAACGGACGGCCAAGTGGCGACGTGCGCGCGTAACGCCGATTCCACCGGCGGCTGGGTGAACACCATGTTCGGCGGCCAGCCCAACGGATACGGAGGGGGCACGCTGCCCAATCGCTTGATGAGCTGGCCGTCGACACCGTAGTACTCCGAGGGCGTGAAGGGCCGGGTATAGGGCGAGATCGCGTCGGCGAGGCCCAGATCCTGGAATACGCGCATGATCTCGTGATCGATGGCGAACGCCCGAGGCATGTCGTACACGGCGCGCGACTTATCCACCACCAGCGTGCGCACACCCAGCTTGCCGAGCAAGTTGGCGCAGGTCGCACCCGCCGGCCCGAATCCGATCACGGCAACGTCGAAACCTTCGGTCATGGAGCCGCGAAAACGATCTTCTTCTGCGCTTCCTTGAGGCGGGCCGACGGCGGCGCGGAAATGCCCCAGTGATCGACACGTCCCGGCGGCCACTTCCAGTCATCGGGGCCGCCGACCTTGTACGTATCGTCGATCTGCTCGATCTCCGACGTGTATTCGATGACGATGCCGAAGGGATCGATGAAATAATTGAAGGCATTGGCGCCGGGACCATGCCGACCGGGTCCCCACTCGATCGGATGCCCTGCATCCTTCATGCGCCCGCCACCGCGCATTACCGATTCCAGGTCGGGCATGACAAAGGCGATGTGGTTCAGGCTGTCCTCGCCGGCATCGGCCAAGGCGAAGGTGTGGTGGTCGCGGTCGCAGTTCAGAAACGCCATGATTCGCGTCCTGTCCACCAGCTTGAATCCGAACGTGGCATCGTAGAACGTCTGCGCCGTAGCAACGTCCCGGCTGTTCATCACCACATGGGCGAGCCGGACCGGCCGGTCGCGCACGTCGCGTGCGTCGGCGTGAACGGCGTCGCCGTGGACCGCCCGCAATACCCGGCCATCGGGATCGCGCACCGTGATGCCGGTGCCCCCGCCCGGCTCGCTGATCGGTCCAGGGGCTCGCACCACGGAGCCTCCGGCACGCGTCGCCGCATCCGCGATCGCTGCGAGTGCGTCAGCGGTGCGCGCACGGAACGTCACGTCTCGGAGTTCGGTGCGATCACCTCTGTGGAACGCAAGCAGATGATGCGGCGACCCCGTACCACGCAAGTAGATCGCATCGTCGGAGCGCGCGACGACGTCGAGATGCCAGATGCGCGTATAGAACTGTTCCGCCTTGGCCAGATCGGGCACGTTGAGGGAAACGCTGCGCAGGCCCGAGACAAGCTTTGAGCTCATCGCAGCTCAGCCCGCGACCAGGCCAGCCGCCTGAACGCCATGGACGCAGATAGCCTCGTCTTCGTCGCCGGTCCCGCCGCTGGCGCCGATGGCGCCAAGGACGTGCCCTTGTGCGTCCTTGATGAGCACGGCGCCGGTTTGCGCGATGAACTTGCCCTGGCCGGCCGTCGCCAGCGCGTTGAAAAAGTGGGGCAGATCCTTCGCGCGTTGCGTCAACTCGCGCGAGCTGGCGCCCATCCCAACGGCTGCCCAGGCCTTGCCACGCGCTATATCCAGCCGGAACATGCTGGCGCCGTCCTGCCGCTGCGCTGCCTTGATATGACCGGCCTCGTCCAGGACGATCACGCCCATCGGACGGTATCCCGCTTCCTGCGAACGCGCGAGTGCGCTGGCGATCATCTGGTTCGCTTGAGCTAGCGTGAGTGACTGCATGTGCGGGGTCCTCCGTTCAGGTGTGCGCCTGGCGCCGGTACGCGTCGGGCGCCCAGGGTTGTTGAATGCTATGGCGAGGAAGATAATCCGAAAAGTCTATTTTTCGAATTATGAACATCCATCATTTGGATATCGCGAAAGCCGACCTGAACCTGCTGGTCGTATTCGCGGCATTGATCGAGCGCGGAAGCGTCACGCGGGCCGGCATCGACCTGGGCTTGAGCCAGCCCGCAATGAGCGCGGCGCTGGCCAAATTGCGTGCTCAATTTGCCGACCCGCTGTTCGTGCGCACCGGTCACGGGATGAAACCCACACCGCGAGCGCTGCAGCTCGCGGACCCGGTGGCGCGGGTCCTTCGCGCGGTGGCACTGGAGATTTTACAGAGGCCGGCGTTCGAACCGGCGACCGCGCAACGGACCTTCACCATCATCACCCCCGACATCGGCGAAGTCGTGTTTCTTCCGAGGATATTAGCCCACGCCGCGAAACACGCGCCACACGTCTTGTTCAGGTCCATCACCATACCCTCGCCCGGTGCGAGCGAAGCGCTGGAAGAAGGCGGCGCCGACCTCGCGATCGGCTATTTTCCAGATCTGGTCCGGCCCGGTTTTTACCAGCAGCGACTGTTCCGCAATTCCTTCGTTTGCATCGTACGCTCGGATCACCCACGGATCGGTGCGCGCCTCAGCCGGGACCAATTCCTGCAGGAGGCCCACGCGATCGTGCGGCCTGCCGGCCGCACGCATATCTTCGAGCAGTTCATGGAGAAGCGTCGAATCATCCGGCATGTGCGAGCCGATCTCGCGCACTTCACCAGCTTGCTTACCGTGATCGCAACATCGGATCTCATCGCCACGGTGCCGCTGGATATCGGCAATGTCTTTGCCCGGCTTGCCAACATCCGCACGCTCGCACCACCGTTGCAGCCACCTGCATTCGACGTGAAGCAGCATTGGCACCGACGCGTCCACGGCGACCCAGCCAACATCTGGCTACGAGAAACGGTGCGCGAGCTCTTTCATGATTGAACTATCGCGCTTGCAGGCGCTTAGTTCGCGCGATGCGTCAGGGTGCCTTGAAAAGCAAGACTCGTCGGCCCGCTCAGAAATTGGTCCGGGCCTGGACTCGAGATGCGTGGCCGCCGCGACGAAATACCTGCACCCCGATCGTCGCACGGCCAGGGCGGGCGAGTACTTCGCGACCCTCCGTCGGCGCGTCGACGAGCGCCCGGCTGGCGACGACCTCGATCGGCGCCTGAGTGGCAGCCTTTGCGGCCGCCAGAGTGGATGCGTCGGCGCCAACGGAATCGAATTTTGCCGGCAGCACGACCAACGCGCCCATGGTGATCGTGGTCATCGCGAGCGCAGCCAATGCCAATACGGCACGAGGTGCCGAAGATTCATAGTCGTTCATGTACCGCTCCTTTAGCCATTGGCACCAGACTGCGGTGCGCGTCTAGATGCATTGCAGTCTAGTCGGCAGATGCGGCAGACGAACTTCAGCAAGAAGGCACTATTGTTTCGTTTGTTGCGTTGCGGATCGGGTCATGGGTATTTTCTGGCCCTTGCGATCGTCTGGTCGAATTCCGCCGCCACTTCAGCGACGATGCGCCGTACTTCGCTTGGCAGAAAAGGCTTCTCGATCACGGGCCGGCCGCTCTCGGCAACAAAATCGCGCAATGTCGAGGTCAGCGTATCCCCGGTCACGAAGACGACTCGCCCCGCCCGCGTCGGCCAACGCTGTCCGATCTCCTGATACAGGGCCTGCCCGTCGATATCAGGCATGCGAATATCGGTGAGGATCACGTCGTATTGGCCCCCCGCCATGCGCTCCAACGCTTCACGCCCGGACCCGGCGGTGGTCACCCGATGGTGCGCGCCGGTCAGGATGGCGGCCAAGGTTTCGCGAATCTCCGGCTCGTCGTCGACGACAAGTATCGTGCGCGGCCGGCCACTTGCCCTTGGTGCCGATGCTGCTTCGACTGCGGCCACGCCGACAGCGCCAACAGGAAGCGTAATGGTGAACACCGCCCCTCCGTCGATCGGACAATCGACAGTGAGCGTACCGCCATGGGCTTCGACGATACCCAGACTGACAGCCAAACCAACACCCAAACCGACCCCCACCGGCTTGGTGGTGAAATACGGCTCGAAGACGCGCGCGCGAAGATGCTGCGGGATGCCGGGACCGCTGTCGGCCACCGCAACGCGAATTACGTCTGCGGTCTTGTCGTACACGCTGGTCACCCGTATCCAGCGCGGAGCGGGTCGATCCTGCAGCGACTGCTGTGCGTTGATGATCAGGTTGAGCAGCACTTGATGCAGTTGGTCGGCGTCGGCGAGGATGTGCGGGATATCCTTCGCAAGATCTAGCGTCACTTCGATGCTGCTGGTGCGAATGGCGTAGGAGGTGATGTCCAGCGCGGCCACCACCACGTCGTTCACGGCCACCGGCCCGCGTTCGGGTTGCTGTTGGCGCGCCATGGCAAGGAAGGTTCGCACGATGCGCGCGCAGCGCTCGGCGGCGGTGCGAATCTTGAGCGCCGCCGACCGGGTCGTCGGGTCGCCTTGCTCCTCGAGCAGTACCGTTCGGGCGACCACGACGGAAAGCGGGTTGTTCAGCTCATGCGCGACACCCGCCAGGAGTGAACCGAGCGCCGCGAGTTTCTCGCGTTGATACAGCGATTCGCGTTGCCGCGCCAGCTCTTCCGAAGCGCGCTTCTTCTCCGTGATGTCGTGGGCAAGCGCCAGGATTCGTTCCTGTCCCCCGATCGTCACGCGCTTGACGAACACTTCATGCCAACGCAAGCTGCCATCCTTGCTCTTGCCGTGCCATTCGACGCTTAGCAGTTCGCCGGCGTACGCGCGCGCGAGCAGCCCCATCGCGTCTTCCTGCCTATAGGGAGATTCGCCGGTTCCGAGCGCGCCGATATCGATCGTGCGGAATTCTTCGCGGGTATAGCCAAACGTGGCGCAGGCTTTGAGATTGACGTCGACGATGGCGCCCGTCTGTACGTCGTGCACAAAAATCGCATCCTCGGCGGCGTTGAAAATCGCCCGATAGCTTGCTTCCGACACCCGCAATGCCTCGTCGGCCCGTTTGCGCTCGGTGATATCCGCAGAGATGGCGAGCGCCATCGCGTCGAAGGCACGACTCAGCCGCGCGAGTTCATCGCTTCCCTTAAGATCGCTGCGGACGGCGAGATTCCCCGCCGCGAGTTGCTCGGCCGCATCCACGAGTCGCGCGGTGCGGCGGGTCAGCAGAAAATAGAACACCAGCCACATCGCCAGCGCAAGCGCAGTCACCCACCCCGCCCAGTAGAGCGATTGTTGCAGCACCTGGGCACGAGCTTCCGCTTTGTACCGCTTCAGATCGTAGGCCAGGAACACGCTGCCGGTCCGGGACGGACGCAGTTCCTCCCGCTCGCTGCCCATCAGGATTCCAGCATGCCCGAGCAATTCGTTTCCGTTCGAGACGATGGTCAATCCCGGTCGATGCTCCTGCATCGCCGCAACTGCCTGATTGCGGTCGAACTGCGGCAATACCTCTGCAATAGGCTTCCCGAGCCAGGCGCGCTGGGTCGCCGCGATGACCACGTTTCGATCGTCCGTCAGTGCAGCGAAAACGACATCATGGTTGTGCGCCAGCACCGAAATCTCGTGTTGCGCCGCCGGCGCGTCGCCCTTCAACAACAGGTATTCCAAGGTGCTTTGCAAGCGGGACATCTCCTGCGTCAGGCGCTTGCGGTTGTCCTCCTCCGCCTCACGTTCAGCCTGCGGCACGTGGTAGAAAAGGTTGACCGTACTGAGAATCGCGGCAAATCCCAACAGGATGAGCGGTACCGTGACGTTAAGCGACACGGGAACGCGCATCGTCATTTCGAGAGCGCCTCGAGCGGTCCTGGCGCCAGCACGCCTTCAATCTTCAGTTCGGCGCGCAGCAATTTCGCATCCACCATCAGGGCCATGAGTCGGCGCCCGGTGACCGCCAACTCCGGTGTCGGTCCACCCAGCATCCTGAGATTCTCCTCGCGAGAGGGGATGTGGAGACCCTGGAGGGCTTCCTGGAACTGCGCTCCACTTGTTTGCTGGCGAACTCCCATGCGTTGCGCCGCGTCCTTGGGGTCCTTGTTCATGTAATCGATCGCACCGAACCAGCCGGCGAGTAAGGCCTGTATTTCTTTCGGGTGCTTGTCGAACGCGGTGGCGCGCACCGCCAGGAGATCGACGATCTCGCCCGGAATCTGCGTGCTGTCGAAGAGCGTCTTTGCGCCGGCGCGAAGGAACTGCGCGCGGTACGGGTCGAACGTGACGGCGCCGTCCACCTGACCTTTTTCAAACGCACTCGGTTGCTCGTTCGATTCGAGATGCACGACGTTGACATCGCTTGCCTGCATGCCGTTGAGGGCGAGCGCCCGGCTCAGCACGTAGGCGCCAAGCGCACTGCTTTCCACGGCCACCGACTTGCCTTTGAGGTCGTGCATCGTTCGCATGCCGCGCCGACCCACGACCACGTCCGCGCCGTGGGACACGTCCACTACCAGGATGATTTTCGGCTGGAATCCGTCCACGGCAAGTCCGAACAGCTCGTCCAGACTGATGACCATGCCGTCGATGGCCTGGTTGCGATACGCCCGCAGAACTTCGCTCGCCGACGGATATTCCACCAGCTGAACGGCCACCGGCTTCAGATAACCGAGCTCGCGCGCCAGATACAGCGGCTCACTGCCGATCCAGACATTGGTGCCGATCCGCAGTGCGGTTTCCGGTTGGCGCATGCAACCGGCCACGCAGAACAACAGCGCAACCAGCAGCAGCACACTCACGCGACCCATTGTGGTCAGGTGACTGTTCATTTGATGCTCACTCGCCGTCCGGCACGAAAATGTAACCTTCGTTGCGTACGGTTCTGATGAACCGCGGATGCTCGGGATCGGGTTCGACTTTCTTGCGCAACCGCATGACGCGCAGGTCCACGCTGCGGTCATAGGGGTCCCAATCCCGTTTCTGGCTGAGATTCAGGATACGTTCACGCGAGAGCGGACGGTTGGGATGCTCCGCCAAAGCCTTGAGCAGGTCGAATTCGAGCGGCGACATTGCCACCTCTCCCCCTTGCTCGTCTGTCAGCCGATGCGCTGCGAGATCGAGTACGCAACGCCCGACGCGTACCCGCTCGGCGCCGATGTCGGCACGGACCGCGGACGACGTGCGCCGCAGTACGCTTTTCACCCGTGCCAGCAACTCGCGCGGGTCGAAAGGCTTGGGCACGTAGTCGTCGGCGCCCATTTCGAGACCGACAATCCGATCCACTGCGGTCCCTGCGGAAGTGAGCATCACGATCGCAGTCGTCGCGTAGCGCTCGCGCAGATGCCGCGCGAGGCTCAGTCCATCCTCCCCGGGCATGTGGATGTCGACCAGCGCAAGGTCGATGGAGTGCTCCGCGGCTATCGCCTTCGCGACGCTGGCGTTTTCGGCGCCAATGACTGTGTACCCGTGAGTGACGAAATACTCCTCCAGCACGTCGCGCACGTCCGGCTCGTCGTCGACGACCAAGATGGTGGCTTTGGGGCTCACAGAATCCGTTCCGCTCCTGCCCGCCTTGTCGGCGGGCGATCGATCAAGCCCGTGGCGGGCGAAATCGTAAATCGTACAACTATCGCGCTGCATTGTGGAGGTCAATCGCATTCCTTGGTCCTGGCGCCCAACGAGAGTCGGCGAGCACCAAGCATAAATCGATTGCCGACCCATTCGGCCGGTTCTGGAGGTGCGTGAAACAAATGAAACAAAAGAGGCTTTCGGCTGAAGTCCTCCTGCCGTACCAGCTGAATAGACTGCCCTTCATCGAGGACGACGGGAGATTCAAGTGCAATCGCAATCGATAGCCATGAACCAATCGCAATACCGGTCGGCCGCGGCCTTGCTTCGGGTCGCAGCCATCATGCAGGGCGGGGCCCGGCGCGCACGCACTCTGGCGAAGTGGCTCGACGCGTGGCTCGAGCGGCGGCGGGTGGCTGCCGATGCGCTAGTCGACCTTTCGACGATGAGCGAGCGCGACCTGCTCGACATCGGACTTACCAGAACCGACGTCCATCGGGTGGCCTGGGGTGCATCCGGTCGATATCAGGACGACTTCTAAGCCCCTCGAAAGTGCCAAAAGTGCAAAACAACGCCCAAAACGCGCAAGTCGTATGCTGCATGTGGCTGCTTGCCGGCTTCGCCGGTGCCGCTGCAGTGGCGGTAGGCCTGCTTCATCTACTCGACTCCGAGCCGGCTGGGCTCGCCGGGGCCGCGCTGATACTTGCCGGTGGCGCAGTGACCGCTGCGAGTTGGTATCGCGGCCGCGCCGCTCTCGAGCTTGCCGAGGGGCCGTGGACCAAGGATGCCGAAACATCGGGCGCTCCAACCGCGCGCGTCCCTTACGCGGACGTCGAGCGTACGGGTGCAGCCCAGGCTCGCACCGCTTCCGCCGCGATTGGGCCTAATAGATGATGAAGATCGCCATCAATCGCTTGAGCGAAAGCGCGCGGCCAACGCTGGCGCAGCATTTTCTCGCATTGCCGATGAGGGACCGGAACCTGCGGTTTGGCGCGGCGCTCGCGCCGTCCCTCATCGCCGCCTATGTCGATCGGATTGATCTCGAGCGGGACGCCGTTCTTGGCGTGCACGACGATCGCAATGTGCTCGTCGGCGTCGCGCATGTCGCCGTCCTGGACAATCAGGCCGAACTCGCGCTGTCGGTGCTTCCAGTGCACCGTCGTCGCGGCATCGCCAGTGCGTTGTTCAGGCGTGCGATTGGGCTTGCTCGCAGTCGCCGCGTCGCCAGGCTCTTCATGCGCTTCCTGACGGCAAACATAGCGATCAGGTGCCTGGCGCAGAAGTTCAGAATGAACATCGTCGAAAGCGGTAGCGACGCGGATGCGTATCTCAACTTGCAATCCGCGACCGCAGCGCCGTTCGACACGATGCGTACCAATCCGACCGGCCACGACAAGAGGCGTCACCACATTCGCTATGCCGTTCGGGCAGCGACGATCCTGCTTGCTGTCTTTAGTGCGCTGAGCCTGGTAGATGCGGTCGCTGTCCGCGTTCTGTCGCAGTCGGAGGCGCTCGGCACCATGGAAGACAGTCCTGCGGCACCCGCATGGGCTGCGGCAATGTCGACTCCACTGATCGGCGTGCCTCAACGAAAGCGACAGTGAGGTCCTCCCGCACTCGAGTAGTTCCACCCTCATCATCAGGAGCAGAACCATGTCCTCAGTCCTTAGCGCTGTCCCTTCCTCGCCCGTCATCGAACTCGCCGCGGTCAAGGCCCGTCAGCAAGTTGCCTGGTCCACCGGCAATTACGCCGTCGTCGGCACGACGCTGCAGATCGTCGGTGAGAACCTGTGCGAAGCGCTCGACCTTCGCTCCGGCTCGCGCGTGCTCGACGTCGCCGCTGGCAACGGCAACGCCACGCTTGCGGCCGCGCGTCGATGGTGCGACGTGATGTCCACCGACTATGTGTCGTCGCTGCTCGAATCCGGTCGGACGCGGGCGCTGGCCGAGGGTCACGCGGTCCAGTTCCAGGAAGCCGACGCCGAGAACCTTCCGTTCCCGGACGCGTCGTTCGACGTCGTGATGTCGACCTTCGGCGTGATGTTCACCCCGAATCAGGAAAGGGCAGCGAGCGAACTGGCTCGCGTCTGCAGGCCCGGAGGCAAGATCGGCCTGGCGAACTGGACACCCGACAGCTTCATCGGACAAGTGTTCAAGATGATCGGCAAGTACATTCCACCCGCCCCGGGCGTCAAGTCACCGGCGTTGTGGGGCACGAAGGCAAGATTGGAGGAGCTCTTCGGTGTTACCGCACGGCATATTCGCGCGGACGATCGCCAGTTCAACTTTCGCTACCGCTCGCCCGCGCATTGGGTCGAGGTGTTCCGCACCTACTACGGCCCCATGACCAGGGCTTTCGGCGCGCTCGACGCCGGGAACCAAGTTGCCTTTAGCCGGGACCTGCTGACGCTCATCGACAATCGCAACCGCGCGCACGATGGCACGCTGGTGCTACCGAGCGAGTACCTCGAAGTCGTGATCGAGCGGAAGTGATGATTCCTCCAGTAGCCGATTCGGCGGATAGCCACGTATCGGCAGTACGAGTTCAATTCAACAAGGAGTTGCACGATGGACAGCGCAAAGACTTACCAAGGCAGCTGCTTTTGCGGGGCGGTTAAATTCACGGTCAGCGGAGAACCCGTTGGGATGGGCTATTGCCATTGTGACTCGTGTCGACGCTGGTCGGCAGCGCCGGTCAACGCCTTCACCCTGTGGAAGCCCGAGGCGGTGAAGATCACGCGGGGCGCGGACAACATCGGCACGTACAACAAGACGCCGAACAGTTTTCGCAAATGGTGCAAGTCCTGCGGCGGCCATGTCTTCACGGAGCATCCCGGCATGGGGCTCACCGATGTCTATGCGGCGGTCATTGCGAACTTCCCTTATCAACCCGGCATCCACGTCAACTATCGAGAGACGAAGCTGCACATCAAAGACGGGTTGCCCAAGATGAAGGATTTCCCGAAGGAAATGGGCGGCTCCGGCGAGAGCTTGGCGGAATAGTGCAATCGCGCACCATCGTCGGACGCGACGGGCGCGTCACCCGGGTGACGCGCCTTACTTGAGGTCGATGTAGATACGTTCGTCGAACGGGCCGCCCAGCTTCGGCTGGAACGCCTGACGAAACGCGCGAGTCGTCTCGGCACCGCTGTAGGCTTCGAAAGCCTGCATGTCCTTCCAGACCCCAAAGACGATGAAGTGATTGGCGCGGCTCGCCTCGCGCAGTATCTTGAAGGACACGACACCTGGCATCTGTAACGCATCCGCCGCCAGCTTGTTGAGCAACGCGTTCGAATTCTCGACATTCTGCGGAACATTCGCGTTCGACAGGACATCGATGATTGTCACTACCGTAATGTTGCCGGAAGGCGATTGCGCCCAGGCAGCGTTGGAAGCACCCATGACAAACGTGGACGTCGCCAGGCAAATCGCCAGGAAGATCTTGGACATCATTCTGTTTCTCCGTTTCGCGCTGAGAGTTGGCCCCGGGGAGACGCTAGTCGCGTAGCAACGCTGTGTCAAGCGCATGACTGATTGCAGACTGCGTTCGTTCACTTCACCGAGCCCTGGGTCAGGCCTTGCACGATGAAGCGCTGGCCGAAGAACATCAGGAGCAATGCCGGGATGGTCGCCAGAATGGAAGCAGCGGCCATCTGCGAGTGCTGGACCTCGTAATCGTTGGCAAACTTCGCCACCACCACCGGAACCGTCGCGTTGGACTGCGAGGTCAGGTTCAGCGCGACCGTGAACTCGTTCCAGCTGAAGATAAAACTAAGCACACCGGTCGCGATGAGACCCGGCACGACCAGCGGCAGCGTCACGCGCCAGAATGCCGACAGCGGCCGGCAACCATCCACGAGCGCGGCCTCCTCGATTTCCGGTGGAAGCACCTTGAAGAACGACATCATGAGCCATACCGCCATGGGCAGATTGATGGCGACGTGCGTCAGGATCAGCGCAGTTCGCGTGTCGTACAACCCCAATTCCTTGAATACGAGGTACCACGGGCCGACCATGGTGATCACCGGGATCACGTGAAACGCGAGCATCCATCCGAGCAATCCCGCCGTGACCCACGACGCCCAGCGAAAGCGATGCAGCGAGTACGCCGCCAGCGTGCCGACGACCAGGACGATCGCGGTGCTCGTGGTGGCCACAAGCAGGCTCGAATACAACCCGCTGACGAAGTCAGAGCGCCGGCTCATCAGCACATCCTGGTAGCTGTCCAGCGTGGGCGTGAATATCCATGCCCCACTCAGGATGGCGATCTGGCTCTTGAACGAATTCATCAGAATCCAGATGAACGGTCCGACCACCAGCACGACCGCGATTGCTATCAGGACCCAGCCGAAGATGCGCGCACGCGTAGCCGCCGTCCACCATGCGAAGTCTTCCCGTCGACTCGATACCACCGAGGCGTCCGCAGGCATATTCGTGCTCATCGCGTCCTCGCCACGACGATGGTCCGCCCAAGCGACAGCAGGATCAGGATCCCGACGATCGTAAACACCGAAAGCATTGCTCCGTAGCCCAGCTGGTTTTGCTCGAAGAACACCTTGTAGAGGTGCAGGCTCAACAACTCGCTGGAAGTGCCTGGTCCGCCACCGGTGAGCAGGAAGACTTCGTCGAACGCCTTGAACGCCAGGATTGCCCGAAACAGGAACGCGACCGTGATCGCCGGCATCAGCAACGGCAGCGTGACCCTCGAAAGCAGCTGCCATCGATTGGCGCCGTCCACACGCCCCGCCTCGAGCACTTCGCGCGGCAAACCCTCCACCGCCGCGAACAGGATCAGGAACACGAAGGGCACCCAATGCCAGATGTCGACCAGCACGACCGACCATAACGCGAGCGACGTCGAGCCCAACCAACTGACCGGACCCAGGCCGATCGCGGCCAGGATCTGGTTGAACAGGCCGAAGTCGTAGTTGAACATGAGCTTGAACATGCTCCCGATCGCGACCGGTGGCACCAGGATCGGGATGATCATGATGGTGCGCATGACGCCCTTGCCCCGCGTCATGCTACCCACGAGCAAGGCCAGTCCGAGACCCAGCACCATCTCAGCGGTCACGGCCGCGCAGACGAAGACGAGCGTGTTGGCTACCGTGGGGCCGAGCCCGGGGTCGCTAAAGAGCGCGTCCCAATTGCGGCCCGGCGTAAACGACCAGATCTCGCGGCCGCCCCGAAACTCGATCGTCGACACGCTCATGCGCAGGAGATTCACGATGGGGTACGCGGTCAACAAGACGAACACGACGACGGCGGGAAGCAGGCTCCAATGCCGGAAATTCGCATTGATCCAGCCGACGAGCCCCAGATTGCGCCGCTGCCGATTCATCGTGCCGCGCCGTCAAGACGCCAGGCGCAAGCCGGTATCGGCGTCGAACAGGTACAGATGCTCAGGATGGACCGACAGTTGCACCGGTTCGCCTATGCGCGGGTGCCGCGCTCGATCGACGATCGCGCACACGCGTCCATCCGTCGTGTCGATGAACAGGTAGGTTTCGTGACCCAGGTTCTCGATGACGTCGACCCTTCCCGCGATCGCACCGCCATCGCCGATCTCGACGTGCTCCGGCCTGAATGCCGCGCTCACGCGCCGGCCCGGATCGCCGCGACCGCTCACCGGTGTCAGCGCGCCACCCTTGGTCCTCACCCCGGTCGCAGCAGCCGTAGCTTCGACCACGCCCTCGACGACGTTGATGGATGGCGCGCCGATGAATCGGGCTACGTACAGCGTTTGCGGCGAATCGTAGACGTCGAGCGGCGCGCCGATCTGCTCGATGCGCCCGGCATTCATCACGACCATCCGATCGGCCATGGTCATGGCTTCGACCTGGTCATGCGTCACGTAGATGGACGTCGCGCCGAGGCGCTGATGCAGCGCCCGAATCTCCGTGCGCATGGCGATGCGCAACTGGGCATCGAGGTTGGACAACGGTTCGTCGAACAGGAAGACCTTGGGATGCCGGACGATCGCGCGCCCCATCGCCACCCGCTGCCGTTGCCCGCCCGAGAGCTGGCGCGGATAGCGTTCGAGCAAATTCGCAAGATTGAGCGTGCCCGCCGTCTGGTCGATCTGCGGCGCGATCTCGGCAGCGGTCTTCCGGCGCAGCTTCAGGCTGAAACTCATGTTGTCGCGGACGTTCAGATGCGGATACAGCGCGTAGCTTTGGAACACCATCGCGATGTCGCGCTCGCGCGGTTCGAGGTCGTTCACGCGCTGGTCGCCGATCACGATGTCGCCCGAGGTGATGGTTTCCAGTCCCGCGATCATCCGCAGCAACGTGGATTTGCCGCACCCGGAAGCCCCGACGAGCACCGCGAACTCGCCGTCGGCGATGTCGAGGTCGATGCCCCGCATCACCGAGACATCGCCGAAGCGCTTTTCTACGTTGCGGACGCTGACGGCGGCCATGGCGACTCCGGAAATTTCAGGGGATGGCGGCGCCAGTCATCCGCTCGAAGAGCGGACGACTGGACGGGAGATTGCCTTGCCGCGCCGGCAATTCACTCCGGCAGTGCAGCGATCGACCCCGTCTTGCGGCCGTTCTTCTCGAAGATGTCCTTGAGATCCTTGGCAGCCTGGTTCAGCGCCTTCGCGGAACTCAGCTCGCCGATCACCGCCTGGTTCAGCCTGAGGCCAATGACCTGCTCGACCTGCGGCCCTTCCAGATAGCCCAACTCCTGGCGAGCCGTCTTCATGGTTTCGAGGTAGGCCGGCATCCAGCGCAGCGCAGGGTCCTTCGCCAGATCGGAGGCAAGCACGTCGCTGCGATTGGGTATTCCGCCCGCCTTGGCGTAGGCGTACTGCGCGTCGTAGGTCATGAACCACTTCGCGAACGCAAGGGCGGCCTTCTTGCGCGCCGGGCTGATGCCCTTCGGAACGGCGTAGTTCCAGTTGCCGATCACGCCGCCGTACTTGCCCTCGGCGGCACGCGGAATCGGCACGGCGTCCATCTTGCCGACGACGGCCGACTTCTTCGGATCCTGCAGATTGCCCCATGCGGCGACGACGAGCTGGCCTTGCACCGCCTTGCCAGTGGAGAGCAACTGAATAACGTCACCCTGCCCGATCGAGCCAGGATTCGGTGCGCCGCACTTGCGCGTCAACTCGATGTACTGATCGAGGGTCGCCTTGTTCTCGGGACTGTTGAAGGTGACGGTGTAGTCGCCGTTCTCGGGGTCCTTGACGACCGTGCCGCCGCGACTGACCATCCATTGCATCCAGTCGTAGCGAATACCGTTGCCGCGCTCGCCGCGCACGACTGCGCCGTAAGTGGCCGGGGGCTTACTCAGCTTGGCACACGAGGCAAGAATGTCGGGCACCGTCTTGGGCGGCTGCACACCCGCTTCCTTGAGCGCATCGACGTTGTAGTACCAGACGGGTACGTTCCCCAGGACGGTGAAGGCCATGAGCTTGCCGCCTTTCGCCGTGCGCCAGCGCTTCTGCTCGTTCCAATACCCGGAATCGTCGTAAGTCAGGACTTCCTTGGGCGTGTCGAAGCCCGAATCGATATCCTTGAACGGGCTCAGGAAACCGCCCTCGTACATCTCGATCGTCCATTGCGTGTCGAGCAGGACCACGTCGTAGGTCCCGCCACCTCCACGCAAGTCGTTGCGCGCCTTGTCGAGCACGCCCCCAAACGGATTCACGTCGAGCTTGATCTTGTTGCCGGTCTGCGCTTCGTACAATTCGACCATCTTGGTAAATGCCGGCAACCACGGTGTCGATGGCGTGAGTATCGTGATCGGCTCCTGCTTGCCGACGTCCGCGAACGGCTTGTCTGCAGCGGCGGCGACCGCGGCTGCCGCAGCCAGAACCGCAAGGGAGACTGCCCTGAGAATTTTGATCGCCCGCATTTTGCCCTCCTTGTTTTTGCTATTGCGCCTAGCCGATCGCGTCCTTGTACGGTTGCCCGCGCTCGGCGTAGACGCCGAGTATGGTCTCGAACGTAATCACTCCGACGCGGTCGGCCCAGGCCTGCCACGCTCGGCTCAACTCCGCAACGATCTCGGGATGTTGAACCGCCACGTCGTCGATCTCGGAGCGGTCTGACGACAGATCGTACAGTTCCCAAGTGTACGACTGATCCTGGACTGGCGGGCGCTGCGGAGGGCGCGCCGCTGGTTGAGCGTTCTGTGCCCAGTACTGCTTGACCTCGGGGTGCGCCCGTACCAGCTTCCAGCACCCGCGGCGCACCGCCGCATTGCCCGTGTGCTCCCAGTACAGCGTTGCGTCGGATATGGACTGGCCGCGCAACGCAGGCAGGAGACTCCGGCCCTCGTACGGGATGATCGCGCGCGCTTTGAATTGCCCGGGATACGGCGCAGCCGTGGCCTCCAGCACGGTCGGCAACACGTCGACCAGCTGCGCCGGCGCGCGCACGACGCTGCCGCTGTGCAAATCTCCCTGCGGCCAATGAACGATGAACGGCGTGGCGATTCCGCCTTCGTGCGTCCATTGCTTGTAGAAGCGGAACGGCGTGTTCGACAAGTTGGCCCACGCGCGGCCGTAGCTCGAGTACGTGTCCTCGGGTCCGGGCACGATCGACGGCTCGTTGCCAACCCGGACTTCCCGTCCGTCGCGTGCCCTGACGCGCAGGATGTCCGAGCGCTGCTTGAACTGTTCGAGCTTCACGAGCGGCAAGGCCTCTTCGGACGCGCCGTTGTCGGACAGAAAAATAAACATCGTGTTATCGAGCTCGCGCGTCTCTTCCAGGGCCGCAAGGATCTTGCCCACGCCTTGATCCATGCGATCGATCTGCGCGGCGTAGACTTCCATGCGCCTCGCCTGCCACTCCTTGTGCTCGGCCTCGTCCCAGGCGGGCTGCGTCGGGTCGCGATCGCTCAGGGAGGCTGAATCATCGAGGATCCCGAGCTCGCGCAGGCGCGCGAGCCTGCGTTCGCGCAGGACGTCCCAGCCCTCGTCGAACACGCCCCGGTATTTCGCCACGTCCTCCTCGCGCGCGTGCAGCGGCCAGTGCGGCGCGGTGTACGCGGTGTAGAGAAAAAACGGCTGTCCGGCGCTACGCGACTCGCGATCCCGAATGAAGCCAGCGGCTTCGGCGGAGATCGCATCGGTGTAGAAAAAATCGGAGCGGAGCGCCTCGTCTTCCACGTTGACCTCGCCTCGCGTCAACGTGCCCGGTTGAAAAAAGGAACCGCACCCGGTCAGCGTGCCGAAGAAGCGGTCGAAGCCCCTGCGTGTCGGCCAGGCGTCGTTCGGCTCGCGCATTTCGTTCGCGAGATGCCACTTGCCCGAAAGACACGTCGCGTAGCCTGCGGCCTTGAGCACCTCGGCCATCGTGACGCAGCGGTCGTTGATCGTTCCGCAGTAGCCGCGCGGTCGATCATCGTTGGTGAGGATGCCGATGCCGGTCTGATGCGGATGCAGGCCGGTCAGGAGCGACGCGCGAGACGGACTGCAGCGCGCAGTGTTGTAGAACTGCGAGAACCTGACGCCGCCATTGGCGAGGCGATCGACGTTCGGCGTCCTGATCTCGCCGCCGTAGCAGCCGATATCGGAGAAACCCATATCGTCGACGAGAATCAATACCACGTTCGGTCGCGCCACGACACCTCCCGCAAGGCTATCGCGCACCTAGCCACCGTGCCAGGTGACGCGCACGCTCTATTTTCCCGGCGCGACGAGGCCGAACGCAGCCCCATGGGGATCCACTGCGTTCAGCACCATCTCGCCGCCGGGAACCTCCATCGGCCCGTGCGTGACGGTCCCGCCGCCCTTGGAAATCCTTGCATTGGCAGATTCGATGTCGGGAACGCGGAAATAGAATCCCCATCCCGGCGGTCTGCCGCCCGGCGGATTGGTCATCATCGCGCCGATGCCGGTGTCGCCATGCTGGAGAAAGGTGTAGTCGCCGAGCTCCCCCATCGGCATCGCGCCCGATTTCGTGATGCCGAATATCGCGCCGTAAAAGGAGAGTGCCGCGACCTGATCGGGCGTTCTGAGTTCGTTCCAGCTGACGTGACCCATTGTCATCCGCCCGAACGCGATGCTGGAGCCGCCGGTCGCGCCGCGCATCACGTAGAACGGGATGCCCTGCGGGTCGGTGACCATCGCGATGCGACCGACGCCGGGTATGTCCCATGCGGGCATCAAGACTTTGCCGCCCGAGGCGACGATCTTGGCGACGGTGTCATCGACGTTGTCGACGCCGAAGTAGCCGAGCCAGGTCGGGTGGGCGCCGTGCGCGGACATTTCATCGGTCAGGCGCATCAAGCCGCCAATGTGACCGTCGGGCGCCGAGATCATGCGGTAGTCCATATCGCCGGGGGGTTTCGGGCCGATGTTCCAACCCACCACGTCGTCGTAGAATCTCTTGGACGCGTCGGGATCCTTGGACATCAATTCGTACCAGATGAAGCTGCCATGGGGATTGGGCATGGTGCGTCTCCTCAGTTCATCAAGATATTCAGCATTGGCCGGCGGCCGCGGCGCCGGCGATCGTTCAGGCACATTGAACCGAAGGAGGACTCAGTGAAGATTGTCGAAATCCGTGAGAAGACCATCCCCATCTCCAGCCCGATCCGCAATGCGTACATCGATTTTAGCAAAATGACCTTGAGCCTTGTCGCGGTCGTCACCGACGTGATGCGGGACGGCAGGCCGGTGGTCGGCTACGGCTTCAACTCGAACGGCCGCTACGGCCAAGGCAAGCTGATGCGCGAGCGTTTCATTCCGCGCGTGCTGGAGGCTACGCCGGACTCCCTGATCGACGCCAGCGGCAAGAATCTCGATCCGCACAAGATCTGGAGCACGATGTTCACCAACGAGAAACCTGGCGGCCACGGCGAGCGCTCCGTCGCCATCGGCACGATCGACATGGCGGTCTGGGACGCCGTCGCGAAAATCGAGGGAAAGCCGCTGTTCCAGCTGCTTGCCGACCGCTACGGCAACGGCCAGCCGAACCGCAGGATCTTCGTCTACGCGGCCGGCGGCTACTACTACCCGGGCCAGGACCACCAGAAGCTCAAGGACGAGATGAAGAGTTACATCGACCGCGGCTACACGGTCGTAAAGAAGAAAATCGGCGGTGCATCGCTCGACGAAGACCTGCGCCGCATCGACTCGATCCTGAGCGTGCTGAAGGACGGTCAGAAGCTTTGCGTCGATGCCAATGGACGCTTCGACCTGGACACCGCGATTGCCTACGCGAAGGCGTTGTCGCAGTACGACCTGTTCTGGTACGAGGAGCCGGGCGACCCGCTCGACTTCGAATTGCAGGCGACGCTGCGCAACTACTACGAGCATCCGATGGCGACCGGGGAGGACCTGTTCTCGATGCAGGATGCACGCAACCTGATTCGCTACGGCGGCATGCGCCCGGATCGCGACTGGCTTCAGTTCGACTGCGCCCTGAGTTACGGCCTGGTCGAATACCTGCGCACGCTGGACATGCTCAGGGAGCACGGCTGGTCGCCAAGCCGCTGCATTCCGCACGGCGGCCACCAGATGTCGCTGAACATCGCCGCGGGTCTCGGTCTTGGCGGCAACGAATCCTATCCCGACCTGTTTCAGCCGTTCGGTGGCTTCCCCGACGGGGTCAAGGTCGTCGACAGCCACGTGACTCTGCCGGATCTGCCCGGCATAGGCTTCGAAGGCAAGGCCGACCTGTATCGCGAGATGAAGGCGCTGTCGGACTAACAAATGACGCGCGTACGTCTTTTCTTGCCTCACTTACTTCGTCGCGGCCATCTGCGCGCGCAAACGCTGCTCCTGCTCCCGCAACTCGGGCGTGAACTCGGCACCAAAGTCCTCCGCCTCGAACACCTGGCGAATCTCGATTTCAGACTCACCCGGGAAAGGGTTGGGACAGCGTTTGAGCCAATCAATCGCCTCCGTCTTTGATTTAACCCGCCACAACCAGAAGCCGGCTATCAGCTCCTTCGTCTCCGCGAACGGACCGTCGATCACGATCCGCTTCGCGCCCGAGAATCTGACACGCGCACCGCTGGAACTCGGCTGCAGCCCTTCGCCCGCAAGCATTATTCCAGCCTTCACCAGCTCCTCGTTGTACTTCCCCATGGCGGCAAGGAGTTTTTCATCCGGAAGGACTCCTGCCTCGGAATCCTTCGTGGCTTTGACAATAACCATGAATCGCATCGCGATGTCTCCGTCAAGGTTGCGGGTTAAAGGCTGTTGCTGCTTTTACGCCTTTGGCGCGCAGTTTTCCGGGCCGAAATCGTCTGGCCCGAACATCTGGCGAACCTCGGTCTCGCCTTCCCAGCCCGGCCAGTATTTCTTGTGAAGTTCCATGAAACGGACCGCCGATTCGACTGCCTCTTCCTTCGATTTCAACTCAAATTGCGCATACCCGCCGACAACTTCCTTGGTTTCGGTAAAGGGGCCGTCGGTCACGGTCACCTTTCCTCCGGCCAGCCGGACGCGGGCGCCTTGCGCCGTTGGCCCGAGTCCACCGCTACCGAGCATCGTGCCGGCGTTGGACTCCGCTTCGGCGAGCTTGGTAATGGCATCCATCAGCTCTTTAGGCGGGGGGCCTTGTCTTTCCGCATGCTTGACTATCATCATGAATCGCATCATTAGATCTCCGTTAGGTTTCGGGTTGGAGGCGGACATCCGCGCAGTTTCACACGGCTGATCCCGGCTCTACTAACTAGTCGATCGAAGAACCGCAAGATCGACAGGTTCGCGGTCTTTTTTTTCAATATACGGTAATGCATTGATCCGACCTTCACACCGACAATTCCCTTACCGGTCGAACCTCGACGCTGCCAACCCGAGCCGGTGGTATTTTCGCGGCCAGCAGGATGGCTTCATTCAAGTCCCTGGCATCGATCAGGTAAAACCCGGCGAGTTGCTCCTTCGTCTCCGCGAAGGGTCCGTCGGTGACCGACATTTTCCCGTTACGGACCCGCACCGTGGTTGCGGTATGAACGGATTGCAGGGCTTCTGCAGCGAGGTGATGGCCGCCCTGCCGGAGTGCGTCCCCGCAGGCCTTGCATTCGCTGTCGGGAACACTATCCAGTTTTTTCTCGTCGAGATACACGAGACATAAGTACTTCATCATTTACTCCTGATCGTGGGGGAAGGTTTCGGAGGCCGGTTCGATCGTCACGCCAAGCCCGTACAGGATGCCAGTCCAGCGGCCTTCGAGGTAGCTTGCATAATCCCGCGGCACGTTTTCGTGGATCAGATCGAGCGCACAACCCTTCTTGAGCGCAGCAATCGCTACCGTCACGCGAGTTATGGCACGCGGGAGCGTCGCGATGGAGAGGGTGAACACCAGGCGCCGGTCCGGGACAATCTCGACGTATTGGCCCCTGAACTCGACGGTCTCCCCGTCTTGCGGATCGACGAAGCGAAACGAGCCACCGACTCGCGCATCGATGTCGACTTGCGTCATTGGTTGCGACGCCGTCGCGAACAACCAACGGCCCGCGACTTCAGGATCGAGCCAGGCGCCGAAAATGCATTGCGGCGGAGCGTCATAGCGCTTTCTGACACGTATCGTAGCGCGTCGGTGCAAATTGACGAGTTCAGGCTCTCGCCCGTTCGGCGGATTCGCAGATGGAGGCTGGTTGATGCGGCGGTGGCCTGCGGACGTGATCGTCCGCGCGCTCGTCGGATGCGCAACGTATTCAGTGTCGATTTCTAGGTCCATCTCGTGCTCCGCCCGAAGGCGCCGGTCAGCGTACGCGTCAAGTCAATGACGCCCCGCTGCGCCCTCCTCCCGATATCGAGCTTCTTGTGTTGATACAGGAAGAGCAGCAGCGCCAACATCGTACCGCCCGGCAACAGCATTTCCAATATGAGATAAGGACCCGCCTTCTGTCCGATTCTTCGCAACTGGCCCAACCAGCTCATGACGATTTGCATGGGTCGCTCCTGCTTGCCATTGACCAGGCTCCGAATTCGCTGAGCCTTCATCAACTAGTCGAATGGGCAGGGCGGAAATCGACATGCGGCCGAATTGAATCTGCAAAGGACCCGCAATGCCTTTGCTTTCCGCGCCTCGGGTGGTTCAGTCGGCCAGCTCGGCCAGGCGCCGCTCCAGGAACCGGCGCTCGGGCTCCTGCCGGGCCAGGGCGATAGCACGCTTGTACGAAGCGCGCGCCTGACTGGTATCGCCGAGCCGCCGGTACAGGTCAGCGCGCGCCGCGTGGGCCAGGTGGTAGTCCTTCAAATCGCCCCGGGAAAGGATGCCTTCGATGAGGGCAAGGCCCGCGGCGGGGCCGTCGCGCATCGCCACCGCCACGGCACGGTTCAGCTCGACCACGGGCGACGGCTCGAGGCGGAGCAACACGTCGTAAAGACCGGCGATCTCGTCCCAGTCCGTGGCGTCGGCGCTGACTGCGTCGGCGTGCACCGCCGCGATCGCCGCCTGGAGCGTGTAAGGACCGAAGCGCCCTGAAGCGAGCGATCTTGTCACCAGCGCCGACCCTTCCGTGATTTGCTCCCGATTCCAGAGCGAACGATCCTGGACATCGAGCAGGACCAACTCGCCCGCCGGCGAGGTGCGTGCGGCCCGCCGCGACTCCTGCAGCAGCATCAGTGCCAGCAATCCGATCGCCTCGGGTTCGGGCAGCAATTCCACGAGCAGCCGTCCGAGACGTATCGCCTCTCCCGACAGATCGACCCGAGTCAAGGACTGCCCGGAGGACGCGGAGTAACCCTCGTTGAACACGAGATAGATCACGCGCAGCACACTTTCCAGCCGTTCCGCGAGCTGGTCGGGTCCCGGAACCTGGTAGGGGATCCCGGCATCGCGGATCTTCGCCTTGGCGCGCACGATGCGCTGCGCCAACGTCGGCGCCACGCTGAGAAATGCCTGCGCGATCTCTTCGGTCGTGAGGCCGCACACTTCGCGCAGCGTAAGCGCCACTTGCGCGTCCGGGGCGAGGGTCGGATGGCAACAGGTGAAGATGAGCCGCAGCCGATCGTCCTCGATGGCTTCGCTGTCCCATGGAGCGGTCTCGTCGATGACGGCATCAACCTGGTCGGCAACATCCTCGATCGAGTCGAACCGCGAACGCCGGCGCATGCCATCGATCGCCTTGAACCGACCGGCCGACACGAGCCATGCGCGCGGATTCGCGGGGACGCCGTCGCGAGGCCACTGCTCGAGCGCCGCGCGGAAGGCGTCGTGAAGCGCCTCCTCGGCGAGGTCGAAGTCGCCAAGGAGCCGGACCAATGTGGCGAATACGCGGCGCGATTCTACGCGATAGATCGCATCAACCACCTCACGTACGCGCTCGGCCGACTTGGCGCCCAGGGGCGACTCGTTGCCGTCAGCTTCCATAACTCAGTAGGTAGGTCCAGCGTCGTTGACAGCGATGTATACTCGCCAATCGCTTCAGAATAAGCAACTCGCCATCATGCTCTCCGAACTTGGCGGGATATTCCGGCGGCAGTGGCTTTCTTCGTTGGCCGTTTTTTTGCGCGATCGCGCTCGCCGGTTGCGACGCTCATCCCCCGAACGCGCCGATCTCGAGCCTACCGGCGCGCGCTGACGGCCCTCCCGACGTGAACCATGCTGACGATTGACGACATTCGATCGATCCCGCTTTTTTCGACGCTCGCCGTTAGCGAACTCGAGCGCCTCGCGCAGACCTCTGCCGATTTGCGTCTGAGCGCCGGGGAATTCGCGGTTCATGAGGGTGGCGACCGCGCGCTTTACGCGGTTCTCAGCGGCAAGATCGAGGTCGTCAAGTTGTTCGACGGCATCGAACGAAGGCTGGGCTGGCGCATCCCGGGCACTATTTTCGGCGAAGTGCCAATCGCCTTCGGGACGACGTTCGTGGGCGGATACCGCGCGTCGGAGCCCTCGCGCGTCGTCCGCGTGGATCCCAAGGAGTATTACGCCGTTGCAGCGGCCAGTCCCGAGGTCGCGGTGAAGGTCGGCGCGCTGGCACGCGAGCGCATTGGAGGCCTGCAGGGTATCGCCGCCGAGGTGCCCAAGGCGCGCGTGTCGATCGTCGGCAACCGCTGGGACCCTTTGTGCGGCAAGTTGCGCCAGTTTCTGGCGCGCAACCAGATCACCTATGACTGGATGACACCCGATGCTCCCGAGATGTCCACGCGCTGGCCGGGAACGCGCCCGGTCGACGACGACTGTCCGGTGTTGAGGCTGGCTGACGGGACGCTGCTCACCCGCCCATCGACGCGCGAGCTCGCCGAGCAGCTTGGCCTCCAAACGCGTACGAGTTTTCCCGAGTACGACACCGTCGTCATCGGAGGCGGACCGGCCGGACTCGCTGCGGCCGTGTACGGCGCGTCCGAGGGCCTGCGCGCGCTGGTGGTAGAGCGCGAGGCGCCCGGCGGGCAGGCCGGGACGTCCTCGCGCATCGAAAACTATCTCGGGTTCCCCAGCGGCGTTTCGGGCGATGAGCTTGCGAGCCGCGCACTGCAGCAGGCAAGGCGGCTCGGGGCGGAGATACTCGTCACGCGCTCGGTCGCGCGCATCGACACGGCGATGGGTCGCGTGTACCTCGACGGCGACGACATGGTCAAGGCGCGGACGATCATCCTCGCCACCGGTGTAACGTGGCGTCAACTGGCGATCGACGGCTTCGACCGGCTCATCGGCAAGGGCATCTACTACGGTGCAGCGCGTAGCGAAGCGAGTGCGACGCATGGACTCGACGTCCACCTCATCGGCGCCGGCAATTCAGCCGGCCAGGCCGCGTTGTTCTTTGC
The DNA here is from genome assembly GCA_963726915.1 of uncultured beta proteobacterium. GTDB lineage: Bacteria > Pseudomonadota > Gammaproteobacteria > Burkholderiales > Casimicrobiaceae > PALSA-1003. Next base: position 31,347 of record CAVSEA010000009.1, on the reverse strand, counting down.
CAGTCATGCACGGACGGTGACGCTGGTCGTGCGCAGTAATTCCCTGGAAAAGAGCATGTCGTTCTACCTGATCGAGCAGCTCCGCGCCAAATCGAACGTGACGGTGCGACTGCGTTCGGAAGTCGTCGCCGCGCACGGCGACACCCACCTCACGGCCATCGACATTCGCGATGGCGCGACGGCCGAGGTACATCGACACGATTGCGGCGGCCTGTTCGTTTTCATTGGCGCCGATGCCGAGACCACGTGGCTGCCCGCGGAAATCGCCTGCGACAGCCGAGGCTACGTCCTCACCGGTGACGACGTGGTGAAGGCCGGGCGCTGGTCGCAAAAGCGCGATCCTTACCTCCTCGAATCGAGTGCGCCCGGAATCTTCGCCTGTGGCGATGTGCGACTGAGCCCGGTGAAACGCGTTGCCGCCGCGGTCGGCGAGGGCAGCATGGCGATCGCGTTCGTCCATAAGTATTTGCAACAGGACGCTCGGTAGCATAGCGGTCGGCATTGCACCGACCCCCGCCAAGATTGTCCATGAATACCACTCGCAGGCGGTGACATGACGCGCAGCGAGCCAGCGCATCGCGCCACGATCCGCTACCGACCCGAAATCGATGGCATGCGGGCATTGGCGGTCATACCCGTGGTGCTGTTTCACACTGGTTTCGGCGCGTTCAGCGGCGGATTCATCGGCGTCGACGTATTTTTCGTCATCAGCGGCTACCTGATCACCACGATCATTCTGCAGGAAATGCACGCCGGGCGATTCACGATCACCGGATTCTATGAACGCCGCGCGCGCCGCATTCTGCCGGCCCTGTTCCTGGTCATGCTGGCGTGCCTGCCGTTCGCCTGGCTGTTGATGACTCCGCACGATCTCAAAAGGTTCGCACAAAGCGTGGTCGCCGCCACGCTGTTCGTACCCAACGTGTACTTCTTGCGCAAGAGCGGCTATTTCGAACCCGACGCCGAGGATGCGCCGCTCCTGCACACCTGGAGCCTTGGCGTCGAGGAGCAGTTCTATATTCTTTTTCCATTGCTCTTGCTCCTCTGCTGGCGCTGGGGCACAAAGACCTTGACGCTGCTACTGATAGTCGCGGCCTCGGCTTCGCTGTTGCTGAGTGAGTGGGCCTCGTATACGCACCCTTTGGGCAACTTTCTTCTCGCACCACCCCGTGCCTGGGAACTCTCACTTGGTGCGTTGATTGCAATTGCGTCTTTGGACGGGCCTCCGGGACCACGCCTCGGTGTCGCGGTCCGCACCATCCTGTCCGGTATTGGCATTTGCCTCATCGTCGCACCAATCTTCATCTACGACGCGACGACCCGCTATCCGGGCTTCCATGCGCTTGCGCCAACGCTGGGCACGGCATTGGTCATCGCATTCGCCCATGATGAGGATCCGGTCACACGCTTGCTGGCATCGAAGTGGGTCGTTGCAATGGGCCTGATTTCGTACACCGTCTATCTATGGCACCAGCCGCTGTTCGCATTCGCCCGCATTCATAGCGCCAGTCGGCCCACGCCGCTTTTGCTTGGAGCATTGGCGTTGCTTTCCGTGGTACTGGGCTATCTCACCTGGCGATTTGTCGAAAGCGCCGCGCGCGACCGACACCGATTTTCGCGGCGCAAGGTGATTGTCGCGGCGCTGGCGGCATCGCTTTTCTTCATTGCGGTTGGCCTGGCCGGCGACTTCGCCGACGGCTTTCCCAGGCGGCTCACGCCGGGACAGCAGGCGATCATGGCGTTCGCTGATGACCCAAAGAACCACGTCGCAGGATTTCCGGGAAGCGACTGTTTTCTGAAGCCCGAGCAATATGGCAGCGCGTTCGGCGACTGCACGGAGGGGACGGCGGTTCCGACCGAATCGGTCCTGTTGTGGGGTGACTCGCATGCGGCACATTTGTACAGCGCCCTGCATAGTCACCTGGCTGGCAATAGCCAATTGACGACGCTCACCGCCGGCGCCTGCCCTCCGTTGCTGGACTACGGACGACCGAGCTGCCGCAGCGTCAACGCGACGATCCTGGCGCGGGTAGCTCGGCAGCGACCTGATCGAGTGATCCTCGCTGCGGTGTGGGGAAACCACGATTGGCAGCTGCTTGGACCTACACTTCAAGCCCTGCAGCAGCTTGGTATCCGGCGAATTGAGGTCGTGGGGCCCATGCCGCAATGGCTCCCGTCGCTGCCGATCGTCCTGACTCGCAGTGGCGCAACCATGGCCGAGACACCATTGCGAGCGATACACGGAACGGACCCGAGAGTCGCGCGACTCGATGGCGAGATGAAGGTATTCGTCGAGCAGCGTGGCGCCCACTATCTCTCGCCGTATTCCATCCTGTGCAATGCCGATGGCTGCATGACGCGGATTGGTGACCGACCGGAATCGATGTTGCAATGGGATGCGTCGCACCTGACGCTTGCCGGCACCGATTACCTCGTAACCCGCCTGTGGTAGGCACGTCGGCGTGCGTGGGTCACCCACGCGCCGGCGGTCGGTTCGTACCGGCGCTCATGCCACGCAAAGGCGCTCCGCAGCCTCACTCCGCCTTGATACCCGAACTGGTGATGAGCGGTCCCCATTTCCGGCGTTCAGAACGGCCGAACTCTGCAAGCTGCTTCGACGTGCTCGGGGCAAGAGTTCCGTGCCCTTGAGCGATGTGACCGCAAGCGCCTTGAGCTTGCCGGCAGCCACGTGCGGCCGCACTGCCGTCACCGTATCGACAATAAGCGGCACCTGTCCCCCGATCGGGCGTCGAAGTTGTCGGGCTCGATCACATGGTCGTGCTCGCGCTCTCGCACTCCAGGTGACCTCATCGCGGCTGGCGGACGAATCGTCCGCCAGGCTTCTTCGCTGGTCTTCATGCAAGGCAGCCTGACAGTCAACGGCGATGAATTCGCTACCGCCGCTGCCATTCTGAAAGTCGTATAGAGTTTTTGACTGCGGCCGTAGGCGCGCCGCGGGCAAGCGGCACACCCGCATACAATCGAAGCCTCATCGGGGATTCACCCGCTTCGGTTTCGCTCCATGCCTGCCTCATCCCTCGCGCTCGTCATCCTCGCCGGCCTGATCCACGCCGTCTGGAACATCGCCGCCAAGAAGGCAGGCGGCGACGCGCGCTTCTGCACGTCCTGTATTACATCGCGCTGCTGCGCGGCTACCGCAAGGCCGACCTGACCGTTGTGTATCCGCTGGCGCGCGGCTCCGGGCCGCTGCTGTCGTCGCTGATGGCGATACTGGTGCTCGGCGAAAAGATCACGGCGTTCGGCGTGGCGGCATCTTCGCCGTAGTGGCTGGGGTGTTCTTTATCGCCGGTGGATCGGTGGCCGCGGATGGTCAGCTTGGGACTTCCGAATCCGCCATCATTACGGGCTCGCCGGCGTTTTCGCGGCCATGAGGTGGCGGTCGAAAAATTCCGCCACGCGGACTTCAAGGCGCAGGCGCGACATGGGATCGCTGATCATGTGGGTGCCGAGCAGCGGCAGGAATTCAAACGGTTTGCCCTCGCGGTACAGCGCATCCGCGAGTTGTACCGAATGCTGGAAGTACACGTTGTCGTCGGTGGCGCCGTGCACGAGGAGCAACGGGCGCTTCAAGTCAGGCGCGTAGGTCAGAACGCCGCTCACGCGGTACGCCTCGGGATTCTCCTGCGGCAATCCCAGGTAGCGCTCGGTGTAGAAGGTGTCGTAGTTTTCCCACGCGACCACCGCCGCGCGCGCCACGGCGCACTTGAAAACGTCCGGCCGGCGGATGGCAGCCATGGCCGCGAAGTAGCCGCCGAACGACCCGCCCATGACGCCGACCCGCGAAAGATCCATCTCCGGCACCTGCCTGGCCAGCGCGCGCAGCGCGTCGACTTGATCATTGAGCGCGACATCGATCAAATTTCCCCGAATCGCGCGCTCCCAGTCGCGCCCGTGTCCGGGCGTCCCCCGGCCGTCGAACGAAACAACGATGTAACCATGGTCCGCGTACCATTGCGGGACGAAAAACCGCCGGGTCTGCGCGGTCACCACCTTGGCGCCCGGACCGGCGTACACGTCGAGGATGACCGGGTAGCTTTTCCCGGGTTGGAAATTGGCGGGCCGGACAATCGACGCATCGTACTCGCGCTCGCCCTTCACGCGCGTCAGCTCGCCGCGCGGCGCCATCGCCGGCCTTTCCGCTACGCCCGGCAGGACGCGCACGGACTTGCCGAAGGCGTCGCACACCTCCCAGCCGAGGCGGCCATCGAGCAGGTTGAAGTGATGCAACCAGACATTGGCATTCGCCGGCACCACGGCATCGTGCACGCCCCGTTCTGTCGTGAGCGTCCGGCGTTCGCCCGTGCCATCTACACGACGCGAGAAGAGTTGCCGTTCGCGCGGGTCCGGTCCGCCCGCGAAGACGATCTCGCCCGTGGCTGAAAGATTGGCTGGGCCGACGATCTCGGCAAAGCCGTCACCATCGCTCGTGACATTCCTTTGGAACTTCCCGTCTGCATCCCGCAGCTCGAGCTGCCAGCGGCCGCCGCGCTCGCTTGGCCAGAGGAATCCGCTGCCGTCCGCGAGCCAGCGCGGCCGGGTGTCGCGGCCGACGGTCAACCACGCCACATCCGTCTCTCGCAGCAATTCGCGGGTCGCCCCAGTCGCCGCATCGACCGCCAGCACGAGCCCCGTCTGCTGCGCGCGATCGAGTACGTAGAGCGTGAGCGGCGCGTTGGGCTCGTCCCATTCAACGCGCGCCAGGTACGGGAATTTCTCGTGGTCCCACGCAATCCGGCGCGTCTCGCCGCCTTCGCGCGCGACGAGTCCCAAACGCACCTTCGTGTTCGCCGTCCCGGGCCGGGGATAGAAATTCTTCGCCGGAGGCACCTCGGGATGGAGGGGGTCGCCGATGTAACGGACTTCCACGCCGGTGTTGTCGTTCTCCTGGTAGACCAGCAATTTGGAGTCGGGCGACCACCAGAAGCCATCGAAGCGGTACATTTCCTCCTGCGCGATGAACTCGGCGACGCCATGTGCAATGAACTCGCCCGCGCCCGTCGTGAGTTGCTTCTCGCGGCGGGCCTCGATGTCGATCACGTACAACTCGTCACCGCGCACCGCGCCGATGAATTTTCCGTCGGGCGAAAGTTTCGGCGCAATCCAGCCAGCGCCGGGCATTTCGGCGAACGTGCCGTCGGCGCGCGTGACCACGTACAGCGTGCCGCCGAGCACGACGAGCACGCGCGCGCCGTCGCGGGTAAGCTGAAATGTCGTGAAGCCGCGCCGCGACTGCCGCTGCCGCTCCCGCCGCGCCATTTCCTCGGCGGTGAGTTTCTCCTCGCCGGACTTGAGGATTTGCTCTGGGGTGAGCAGTTCACGCTCCTGGCCGGTCTCGACGTTCAGCTCGTAAAGCCGCAAGACGGGATTGCGCGGACCGCTGCGCAGGAAGAGGACCGACTTGGCGTCGGGGGTAAGCTTGGGCGAGACGGGAATTCCTAGCGTGTAACTCCGGGTCTCCGCCAGATCGCGGAAGAAGCGGACGTCCGGTGATTCGGTCTCGGCGGCGGGCGCGGTTGCGGGAACGGCAAACAGGAGCGCGAAGGCGGAGGGCAGCAAGCGAGGGAAGCGCAGAAGGATAGTCATTTCAATCACGCGAGCCTATGAGCGTCGGTAAATCGGTGGGGCGGGTCAATCGTCGATTTTTGGGCGACAACGGAAGTTGACCATCAGTTGTCTGGATAACAATTGGAATGAATTGGCGGAGCAACACTCGAATTGCGGAGCAAAAAGCAACGGCCCGCATTGCTGCGGGCCGCACGTTAGTACTTAGCTTCCTGACCTGGACTCAAACCAGGGACCTGTGAATTGATGTCGAATGCAGTGCAGTGCAGCGGCACTCAAGAGCGCTACGTCGTTGCCTTAGCTTTTCTACCGGGGGCAATGGGCGGAACGTATCCGGACACGCGACACTGCCACGCGTCGATCTGCTTGCCGTTCTCGAAACGGGTCAGACTGCAGGTGACGACCGCGCCGGTTGCTGCGAGTCCAGTGAGCTGCTTGCGCACCGATGCAAGTGGCATGCCCATCTCTTTGGCAAGCTCCAAATCGAGGCGTTGTCCGTATTTCTTCAGGCACTTCAAGGTTTCGATCATGGCAGGTGTCCTCGGTTGCGGCAAAAGAGCTAGGTGTCGGTTTATCGGTCGAAGACATCGAAGCCCTCGCCGCGCGGCGATGACAAACTCGTCAGGCCTCGCACCGGAGCAGACCAAGCGCGCGGTCTATCGAGTCAAGCAGCGGAGCATTCGCTCACAGATAAGTACTTGAAACAATTGGCTCCCCGACCTGGGCTCGAACCAGGGACCGGTATTCTAACAGAACGGCGCTCTCGGAGCCACTATTTCTCGTGTAATCATGAGATTGCAATACATCAACGCAGCCTGTTTTCGAGAGATACGCGGAGTCATGGCCCCTTGGCGCCGGTTACGCTAATTGAATAGGCCACGCGGTTGCGTGCGGGACAGCGGCGTCAATGCCATGGTCGGGAGTCGTGATATGGTCAAGCTACCCGTCGTGAATCAAGGAATCCAGCGGTGGAACGGCGCACGTTCGTTATTGTTGCGACACTGAATCTGTTGGGAACCGGCGCCAGTTGGGCGCAAGAGTCCGCCAAGAACTCCCGTGTTGGCATCATTACCGGTGGCGGCAATCCGCGATCGGCAGCATTCTTTGTGGCCTTTGAAGAGCGGTTGCGCGAGTTGGGTTGGGTTGATGGAAAGAACCTGTCGGTAGACTTCGAAACAGGCGAAAGCCCCGCGCAACTCTCCGCGATCGCTACCCGCATGGTCCAGCAGCGCGCGGACGTAATCGTAGCTGTGGGACCCGAGCTGTCGTTGAAGGCGGCTAGTGAAGCAACGCATGCAATCCCCATCGTGAGCATCGCGCTCAACTACGACCCCGTTGCAAAAGGATACGTGTCCAGCCTTGCGCGACCTGGCCGGAACATCACGGGAATTTTTGTTCGCAATCCAGAAGTCGGTCCCAAGCAACTGGAGTTGCTGCGCCAGGCGGTTCCGCGTGCGAATCGGGTCGGTGTTCTATGGACTGACTTCTCGGTGGATCAGATTGCGCCGCTCGACGCCGTGGCGTCACGCCTAGGTGTGCGGCTGGAGAAAGTGAAACTCGCTCCTCCTTATGATATTGAGGCAGCGTTTGCCTCGATGAAGGCGCAACGCGTGGATGCCGTGCTGGCGGTCGGTGACCCTGTGACATACCGCGCGCGAGTTCGTATTGCGAAGGCGGGGCTTGAGCGAGGAGTGCCGGTGGTAGGCGGCCTTCCCTACGTTGAGGCTGGGGCGCTGATTGGTTTTGGCGCTGACCTCAACGCGGCGCTGCGAAGCGGCGCCGAGTATGTCGACAAGATCCTCCGAGGGGCGAAAGCCGCAGACATGCCTATCGAGCAACCAACCAAGTTCCGGCTGATTGTCAATCTCAAGACCGCAAGAGCGCTCGGAATCACGATTCCTCAGTCGCTACTACTGCGCGCGGACGATGTGATTCAGTGATTGCCGTTCGAATCTGGCGAATGCTCGATTGGCGTGGCGGCATGACCCATCGGTGCGATGATTTCTCCCTTCCTGCTGCACGGATTGAACGGGGTTTCCTCGGTCGTGGGGCCGACGACCTTGCCGTACATGTAGACGTTGTCGAAGAAGATGAGTTTCGCATTGGCTCGCTTGCATGCCTCGATCGGATTGCTCACAATCGGGGGCCACAGTTCGCGCCAGACCTTCACGTCGTATTTCAGGCCTACCAGCAAGCGCACGACGGTCGAACCCGCAACCGCGCTAATTGTTTGGGTCAAGGCCGAGAGGAACGTACTGCGGCCAAGTGCTCAATGAGATTACCTTGGCGCGCTCTGGAGGCTTGCCGTAATTCGACTCGACCAGAGCGAGTTCGTTGACGACCAGCCCTTTCTCGTTCATTCCTTCGGCAGTGCCGATGTCATAGGCCGTCACAATCAGGCTGCCGTACTTCGACTCCCACGAGATCGTGTTCTTGCCACCTCTGCCATCACGCTTCATGCCCCGCGGCAACACCCACATGTTGGACATCATGTCCTCGCCCCAGTCCATCGAACGGCCGACGATGACGGTGCCATCCTCAGCAACGTAGAGCGCCCGAGTGCAGGCCACTAACGGCGCAGGGGTGGTAGACAAGGCGACCGCGGCGATCAGGCCGATCACGGTTCCGCGGCAAGCACGGCTTGCTCGCATCATTCATTTCCTGTGAAATATGGAGGCAGCGTTCGACAGCATTCGCCGCGGCCTGCGCTCAGCTTCTACCGCGCATCGGGCGACGCCTTTTGCCAGCTCGCGTCCGGGTCGTAACTTTTCATGGCCCGTGCCACCGCATCGGTATGCGGACCAAGGCTCTTCTGGTAGACGATCCCGTCCTGATTGACGATGAACGTCATGACGCCGGTATCGTCGAACTTTGCTGGCCACGCGACGAATGCATAGCCTTCGGTCATCCGGCCGTTCCTGACGTAGCTCTTCGCGCCGCCGGGCGCGTTTGCCCCTTGCGAGGTGAGGACTTTGTATAGGTACCCGTGATACGGCTGGCCGACCTTGGCGTCCGCGAACTCCAAGCCGAGCGGGCTTGCGGGTTCGCCTGGCAGAGACGCCCAGTACAGGCCGTCGCGTTTGCCCGGCGTCGAAATACCATGCGTCGCGTACTCGAGGATGCCGTCGCCGTTCCAGTCCTTCTGGTGATATTCCTTTTGCGCGTCGGTGTACGCGAGTGCGACCTGAATGGCCGCCAGCTCGTTGCGACCGATGCGACGGACGCGCATTTCCTCCGGCGCGCTTTTTGTGTCGAATCGCCAGCCCGCGGCGGTCTTCACAATCGGGACTGGCAACGTCCACCCATTGTTACCCACGCCGAGAAACGCCTTGTCGTTGCCCACCGGCACGATCGCGTGCCCGCGCGCCCATGCCGCGAGGAAGTTGGTGATGTCGTCCGGATCAGACATGCTGCTGGGGAAGTATTTCTGGTAATCGGACCCGGTCACCGACTTGATCGCGTCGGTATCGTGCCGTGAGATGCCGTCGACTAGCGCCTCCGCGGCGGCCTCGGGCGACGGATAAGCCTTCTGCGCGAAGACGGACGACGCGAATGCAAGCGTTGCCGCAACGGCAGTGACCTTCAAAATGTGCTGGAAATTCGTCTTGATATTTCGCTCCACCTCAACCTCCCCGTCCGCCACCTGCAGCACGACCGCCGCCACCACCACCGGCTGGACGAGCCCCGCCACCACCACCAGCCGGCCGAGCGCCGCCGCTACCACCAGCTTGGCGAGCGCCGCTGCCTCCACCAGCTTGGCGAGCGCCGCCACCACCACCCGAAGGCTGCGCGGCGGCGTGGCTCGCCCTGCCGCGATCAATCTGGGCACCTGCCTGCGAGCTGTTGGCACCCCGCAGCGCGTTGTCTCGATTGGCGGACTGAGCACGCTGACGCGCAGCGTCGCGGTCCGCATTCTGTGCCCTGTTCTGTGCGGCGCTACGGTCGACGTTCTGGGACCGGTCCTGCACCGCGCTCCGGTCGACGTTCTGGGCCCTGTTCTGTGCCGCGCTCCGATCGACGTTTTGCGCGCGGTTCTGCGCCGTGGCGCGGTCCACGTTCTGGGTCCTGTTCTGCACTGCACTGCGGTCGACGTTCTGCGTTCTGTCCGGCATCGCGCTGCGATCGATGCTCTGCGCGCGTTCGCGCGCCGTTCCACTTCCGGCGTCGATGCCGCGGTTCTGCATCGCCTGGTTCGCGCGATCGCGATTGACGTCACGGCTGGCATCCCTGCCGCGGTACTGCTCGCGGTTGCCGGACTGGTACCGGTTTTGCAAGTCCCGGCGCGTCGAGTCGCCGCCACGGTACGGGGTGTTGCCGCGCCGGTCCGGATTGTGATTCCAGTTCGCGTTCCGGTTGTTGCTGTCGATCCGCCGGTTGACGTTGATGTTGTTGTAGCGGTTGACGTTGATGTTGACGCTGCTGTGGCCCCAGCCGCCACCCCAGCGAACGCCGCCCCATAGCGCGTTGGTGACGCCGATGCCGACACCCCAGGCAATGCCTGTCGCGATGGGACGCGACCACCAGAATCCCGGCGGCGGTGGAAAGAAGAAGGGCGGGTACGCCACCCACGGCCACGGTCCGTACACGATCGTCGGGTTGAACGACGGCACGAAGATCACCGACGGCTGCGCGGGCTCGATCACGATGACCTGCGTCGGCGCCGATTGCTGGACGACGATCGTTTGCGTCGCCGACGGTGGAGCAGGCTCCGGCGCCTGCATGGACACTTTCACCTGTTCATTGGACTTGAGATTGCCCGCCGCCTGCGCCTTCTGACGGAGCCGCTGCACCGAGTCCATCACGTCGTCGGGTTGCGCGAGGAACGCGTCGCCAATATTGCGCACCCAGTCGGGCTGCCCGCCGAATGTGATGAGCACTTCCGGGAATGCGACCAGCGATGCGACCGACGAATCCCAGGGCTCGTTCTCGACCATCTTGACCGCCTCGTCGCCCTTGGCGTCCGGATGCGCCTTGGACCACGCGGCCGCCGCGGCAAAATCCTCCGGATAGGTCGTGGCCATCAACAGTTGGGCCAGCAGCGAATCGGGATACAGCGCGATCTGCGCCGTCAACTGATCGAGCTGCTCGTTCGAGAATGGCTTTTCGCCGGATTGGGCGAGCACATGCGCTGGCAGCGCCAGAGCGAGCACAGTCACGAAGTACAACAGCAATTTCATAATGGACGTTTGCACAATATTCATCGAAGGCTGGTGCCGCTTTCTGCAATCCATTGATTCGTCAGCCGCGTTCCGCTGCTTGCTGCTTCGCTGCGGCTTGGAGCGCCGGAATAGTATCATCATTTAATCGCGCTTCCGGCCCGCGGCTGGGACCCACGCGCCGCGAAGCGATTGTTCGTTGTGTATCGTGGCTGCGTGCGCGAAACTCCGGAGCTGACGCGACGCGTCCGAAGTGAGCAATTGACCCGTCGAGATGAAATTACGTCTCATTCCTCGGATTATGCAAGAGGGTGCAATTGGCCCAGGCACGATTCAGTGGAGTCGATCACGTTGCTCTCCCCTATTTGCCCACCGCTTAATGGAGTTCACGCGGTTGTCATCATTCAGATCTAGGCTAGACGTGTCTTGGCTACCTCCTCCATAGACAAGGCAATTGCAGGCGCCCCCAGGACGCCTGCATTTTTTTCCCCGCCTACCATTTACCTGAGTTGCACGACGGCGAGGGCACTTAGCTAAATCAAAACCCGTAGGTCTTCACGGTCGAGTGGTAAGCGTCATCGTGGTTGGGGACGTCGTCGATCGCATGGCGTGGCGCCCGTTCCAGCCGGGCCTTATCCAACGGCGCCACATAACTGTCATTCGTCGTCAACTCATGATGTCATCTCGTTAGGCGGCAGGAATCCGTGCTCGCGCCGTGACTCCTAGCCGCCAACCGCCAGACCCAACATGCGGCGATTGGCAGCGCCGTCCGTGTCGCTGGCGGCGAAGTCGTCAAACGCGCGCGCGGCGACCTGAATCAGATGGTCGCGAATGAAAGGGGCGCCCTCTGCGGCACCCTGCTCCGAATCTTTCAGGCAGCATTCCCATTCGAGTACAGCCCATCCCTGGTAGCCGTATTGCGTGAGCTTGCTGAATATGGCACTGAAGTCGACCTGCCCGTCACCGAGCGAACGGAAACGGCCCGCGCGGTCTTTCCATGCCTGAAAGCCGCCGTAGACCCCCTGCCGCCCGGTCGGCCGGAACTCGGCATCCTTGACGTGGAAGGCCTTGATCCGTTCATGGTAGATATCGATGTAGCTCAGGTAGTCGAGTTGCTGCAACACGAAATGGCTGGGGTCGTACAAAAGGTTCGCTCGCGCATGTTGGCCAACGCGGTCGAGGAACATCTCGAAGCTGGCGCCGTCGCAGAGGTCCTCGCCAGGGTGGACCTCATAGCAGACGTCAACGCCGCACTCATCGAAAGTATCGAGAATCGGACGCCAGCGCGCGGCCAATTCATCGAATGCAGTTTCGATCAACCCCGGTGGCCGCTGGGGCCATGGGTAAAGGTAGGGCCACGCCAGGGCGCCGCTGAAGGTGGCATGGGCCTGCAACCCCAGCCGGCGCGACGCCTTGGCGGCCTGCTTCAATTGCTGGATCGCCCACGCGGTTCGCGCTGACGGATTGCCGTGCACAGCCTCGGGAGCAAAGGCGTCCATGGGCAGATCGTAGGCGGGATGAACGGCAACCAGCTGACCCTGCAGGTGCGTCGACAACTCGGTGATGGAGATACCGAGTTCCTTCAATTGTCCTTGGATCTCGTCGCAGTAGGTCTGGCTTTCAGCTGCACGCGCAAGATCGAACAGACGCTGGTCCCAGGTCGGAATCTGCACGCCCACGTAGCCCAGATTGGCAGCCCAGCGGCCAATGTTGGCCAGTGAGTCGAATGGCGCTTTGTCGCCCGCGAATTGCGCCAGGAAGATTCCAGGACCTCGAATTGTTTTCATCTTGAAATTACCTTTCGAAAGGCAAGGTGCATGCGGGAGGGTTCCGCGGCTTTCAAGCAAACACGGACTCGTCCCGCCCCAGCGGGACCGGCTCGGGTCGCTCGCAACGGCTGCGTATCGAGACGAATTGCCCGGATCGGGACGAGGCTTCCAGAGCCTCCAGCACTTCCAGCACATGCAACGCCAGATCGCCACCGGCCCGATGTGGCCGGCTGTGCCGTATCGCCATCGCCATATCGACCAAGCCAACCATTCGGTAGTCAGCTTGCATCGTGCCGTTGCGCAATTCGCGATTGGCGATGCCAAACGGATGGGCGGCAATGGCCACGTCCTGCCAATCACCGTTGGGCATGCACACCTTGGGGATGTTCCCAAAGAAATTCGGGTCGACGTCCAGCAGCGACCCTTCAGTTCCGTAAATCTCGATGGGTGAGCCTCGATTGTGTTTCCACACGTCCCAAGACGCCGACAGGGAGATGTTGGCGCCATTCTCGAATTCGAGGACACCATTGACGGTGGTTGGCACTTCGACATTGATCGTGCTTCCCTTTAGCGGCTCGCTGGTGACGGTTCTGGTGGCGTTGCCAATGGTGCCCAGACCAATCGCGCGGCGGACCGGGCCGAGCAGGTTGACCAACTGGGTGATGTAGTAAGGACCGATGTCCAGGATCGGCCCACCACCTGGCTTGAAGAAGAACTCGGGATTGGGATGCCAGCTCTCCATGCCGTGCGACATCACCACCGCGCTGCCACCGATCGGAGTGCCGATAGTGCCCGCATCGATCAGCCGGCGGCAGGCCTGATGCGACGCGCCCAGAAAGGTATCCGGAGCACATCCGACGCGCAGGCTCAGGGACCGGGAGAGTTCCATCAAGCCGGTGCCGTCCGCGAAATTGGCGGCCAGTGGCTTCTCCGAATACGCGTGCTTGCCGGCGTTCAATATCTGCTGCGATACCGCAGCGTGCGCCATCGGTACGGTCAGGTTCACGACGATGGAGATCTCGGGATCAGCGAGCAGCTGCTGCACCGACAGCGCCGACACGCCGTGCTGCGCCGCCTTGGCCTGCGCCGCATCGAGCCGCAGATCGGCGCAAGCCTTGACCCGGACCAGGTTCGAGCGCGCCGCTCCCAGAAAATAGGCATCGCAGATATTGCCGCACCCGATGATGCCGATCACTGTCTTGCTCATGTCGAGTTCCCTGGTTCTTTCTCAAAGTGAATTCAGGAAGGCGAAGCTATTGCGCGCAAAGCGCGCCGGGTCGCTCGGCTTGTCATGTTCTGCAACCAGCCATCGGGCGCCGTGCGCAACGCTCGCGGGCGCCAGCGTATTGCGCCAGTCCAGTACCCCATGTCCGACGTCCTCCCATCCATCCTCGTCTATCTTGGTGCCTGGTGGCGCGAGGTCCTTGGCATGCACCGACACGATCCGGTCCTGGTAGCGCGTAAGCCAAAGCACGGGATCGGCTTCACCGCGGACCAGCCAAGCGACGTCGACCTGCCATTTCAGCGGCGCGTTTCCTGCGCCTGCGAACAAGCATTCCAACGCGGTCCTGCCATCGGCCTGCGCGCGCAGTTCCCAGTGGTGGTTGTGATATCCCAGGTCGATGCCCTTGTCCCTGGCGCGCCATGCCATCTGGCCCAACTCCCGGCCGAGAAACGTCCAATAGGGTTCGGGGCTCTGACGCTCCTCCGGTGGCACGGAGGGCATGAACAATTGGGTGAAGCCAAGGGTCTTGCAGGCCTGCATGACGACGTCGAAGCGCTCGCGCAGCGCCGCGATACCGACATGCGCGGAGGAGACCGACAAGCCGCGCTCGTCGAGCGCCTGTTTGACGCCGGCGGCATTGTCGAGGTGGCTGCCTATGAGTTCCACGTGGCGGTAGCCGGCTGACTTGACGGTGTCCAGGATGTCTTGCAACGTGGGCAGGGTACGCAAGCTGTAGAGCTGGATGGAAAGCGGTGTCTTCATGGGGTTGATGGAATAGTTTGATTGTCACAGACGTCGTTCGGTCGTCGCGTCAAACAATGATGCATGCGCCGGGTCCGTCGCGAGATGGACTTGCGCGCCACTCACCAGATCGACGGAGGGTTCAGTCTGCAAGGCCAGCCGTGTACCTGACGCGTCAAGCCACGCAATCTTGTTGGCTCCCATCGGCTCGATCAAGCCCAGCGTCGCCCGCGAGTTGTGCGGAGCGTCCGGCGGTACCAGGCGCAGGTGCTCGGGGCGGACACCCAACACAACGGATTGGGAATCGTTTGGCGGCACCGCAAATGCATAGTTGCTCAGGTCGAGCTTGAACGCAGCGGAGTCGAATTCAACTCGGCCATTGGCCAGCCGAAGCTGTCCCGCGACGAAGTTCATGCTCGGCGACCCCAGGAATCCGGCCACGAAGATATTGGCGGGACGCGCATAGACCTGCTCGGGCCGATCGAACTGCTGAATCTTTCCGCCGCGCATGACCGCCATGCGCGTAGCCAGCGTCATGGCCTCGACCTGATCGTGCGTGACATACACCATCGTGGCGCCCAGTTCCTGATGGAGCTGCTTGAGCTCGCGTCGCAACTCGGCCCGCAGCTTGGCGTCGAGGTTGGAAAGAGGCTCGTCAAGAAGGAACACCTTGACTTCGCGCACCAGCGCACGACCGATCGCCACGCGCTGTCGCTGCCCACCTGAAAGCTGCGCCGGCTTGCGCTGCAGCAGCTCCGTCAAGTGCAACATGCGAGCCGCGCCGTCGACGCGTTTCTTGATGTCCTCCTTGGGCATGCCGCTGATGCGCAGGCCAAACGACAGGTTGCGTTCCACCGTCATCGTCGGATAAAGGGCGTAGCTTTGGAACACCATGCCGATACCGCGGTCCTTGGGATCGGCCCAGGTCACGTCGACGCCGGCGATCTCCACTCTTCCGTCGTCGACGTCGAGCAGGCCGGCAATGCTGTGCAGCAGCGTGGATTTGCCGCAACCCGAGGGGCCGAGCAGCACCACGAATTCGCCCTCTTCGATATCGAGGTCGAGACCCTCGATGACGGGCGTCTTGCCCAGCACGATTTCAAGGCCCCGGATCGACAGGCTGGACATGTCCGCTTAGCCTTTCACGGCGCCGGCCGCGATCCCGCGGACGAACCAGCGTCCCGAGATGAAATACACGGCCAGCGGCACCATGGAGGTCAGCAATGTTGCCGCCATGTTGACGTTGTAGACCTTTTCGCCCTGGGTCGAATTGATGATGTTGTTGAGCTGCACGGTCATCGGATAGTTCTCGCGGCCGGCGAAGATCAGGCCCAGGATGAAGTCATTCCAGATGCCCGTGGTCTGCAGGATCAGGGCCACCACGAGAATCGGCAACGACATGGGCGCCATAAGCTGAAAGTAGATGCGCCAGAAGCCACCGCCGTCGATGCGTGCGGCCTTGAATAGCTCGACCGGCAGGCTGGCGTAGTAGTTGCGGAACACCAGCGTCATGATCGGCATGCCGAAGAAGGTGTGGATCAGCACGATGTTCGAGATGGACTGGAACAGATTGACCGCCGCGAACATGCGCACGAGCGGATAGAGCATCACCGGGTAAGGAATGAAGGCGCCCAGCATCAGGATGCCGAAAAACCAGCCGGCCCACTTCACGCGCCAGTACGTCAGCGCATAGCCGTTGATCGAACCCAGGAAGATCGACAGCAGCAGCGAGGGGATGAGGATACGGACCGAATTCCAGAATCCGACCGAGATGCCCCTGCACTCCAACCCGGTGCAGGCCGAGGACCAGGCACGGGCCCAGGGCTCGAACGTCACCTCCAGCGGAAACGCAAAGATATTGCCCAGCCTGATTTCGGTCATCGGCTTGATCGAGGTGATGCCCATCACATACAGGGGCAGCAGGAAAAACAGCGCCGCGCTGATCAGAAAGCAATAGACGCCCAGACGCGCCGGAGTGAACAAGGGCTGTCGCGGACGCGGAGACAGGGTGTTACCCATTGGGTATCCTCTGCGCCAGGCGGCTCATGTCCTGCCTGCCGCCGCGTTCGCGCGCGAGCGCGCATAAAGCAGCGGCGCAACGATGATGACCACGGTTACCAGCATGGTTGCCGACGCGGCCGAGGCCAACCCGATGTTCTGGCGCTCGAACAGGTTGTCCATGATGAATTTCGTGGGCACGTCGGTGGCGTCACCCGGCCCGCCATTGGTCATCGCGACCACCGCGTCGTAGAGCTTGACCACCGAGACCGCGAGCAGCACCGTGGCAGTTCCGAAGGCCGGCCCCAGTTGCGGCATCACGATGCTGACGTAGTAACGCCAGCGCGGAATGCCTTCGATGCGGGCCGCCTTCCACAGTTCTTCGTCGACGCCACGCAGCCCGGCGAGCAGGATGGCCATGACCAGGCCGGACGAATGCCAGAGCACGCAGATCACGATGCAGTAAATGGCCATGTCCTGGCTCGCGATCCAGTCGAAGCGGGCGCTTTCCCAACCCCAGTTGCGTAACGACTGCTGGATACCCAGTGCGGGGTTGAACATCCATTGCCAGACCACGCCGCAGGCGACAAACGACATGGCGAATGAGTACAGGTAGATGGTTCGAAACACGCCTTCGAGCCGCACTTTCTGGTCGATGAAAACCGCCAGCAGGAATCCCAGCACCAGCGCGCCCACGATGAAAAACAGACCAAACAGGCCAATATTGATCAGGGCGGTGGTCCAACGGTCGGTGCTGAAGAGATTGACGTACTGGGTCAGGCCAGCCCAGTCGGAACGGGGCAGCATCTTGGAGTTGGAAAGGGAGATGCGAACGGTCCAGAGGATGGACGCGACGTAGGCGATGAGCACCGTGGCGCCCATGGGCAGCAACGCCCAATGCGCTGCCCAGGCTGTCCTCGGACCCTTGCGTGGCTGCTTCATGGAATCTTCAGCAGCGCTGCACCTTGGTTCCCTACTTGGCGCTAAGCACGGCCACCAACTGGTTCTGCGCTTCTTCGGGCTTCATGTCGGTGTTCCAGAACTTGGTGATCACGTCTGCCACCTTGCCGTACATGTCGGGCGCCATCAGCATGCTCGGGTCCGGGGTTTGGCGCGCCGGGTCCTTGAGTGCAATGACCCCCGCCTGAGCACAGATGTCCATGCCGCTGGCGTCCACGTCAGGACGGATCGGGATCGATCCCTTCTTCATGTTGAAGGCGACCTGGGTGGCCGGCGAGGTGATGACCTTGGCCATCAACTGCTGCGCGGCAATGGCCTCCTTGTTGCTGGTCTTGGGAAGCACGAACACGTCGCCGCTGATCATGTAGGGCGCCGAGGGACCCCAGCCTGCGAAGCAGCCATATTCCTTGCCTGCAGTCTTGCCCGCAGCGAGAAACTCGCCTTTGGCCCAGTCGCCCACGGTCTGGAACCCGGCCTTGTCGGTCACCAGCAGAGCCGTCGTATCGTTCCACGTGCGCCCGGCCACGCCTGGGTCGCTGTAGCTGCGCAGCTTCTTGAATTTTTCCAGAACCGTGCGGAAGGCCGGCGACTTGACCGCGTTGATGTCCTTGTCGCCATAGAATTTGTTGTACAGGTCGCGCCCGCCCATGTGCAGCAGCACGGCGGTGAACGTGGCGCGCTCATAGGTGAGCGTCCCGGACTGGGCAAAGCCGATCTGGCCCGATGCCTTGATCTTGTCCAGCGCGCTCCAGAACTCAGCCTCTGTCTTGGGTTCCGTGACGCCGGCCTTCGCCAACACTGCCTTGGAGTACCAGAACCAGGCGGCGCTGTGGATGTTGACCGGCACGGCGTAGTAGTGCCCTTTGATCTTGATCACGTTCTTGATGGGTCCCGGCATCCATTGGTCCCAGCCCTCCCTGGCGGCGACTTCGTCAACGCTGCTGAGCAGATCGGCATCGACCAATTCGTGATACTGCTTGGAGGTATTGAACTGAGACGCCGTCGGCGGGTTGCCACCGGCAATGCGATTGAGCGCGGCAGCGCGTGCGTTGTCGCCGCCCGCGATCGCGTTGTCCACCCATTGACCGCCGGCCTTGTTGTAGGCGTCGGCCAGTTGCTTGACTGCAGCCGACTCGCCGCCCGACGTCCACCAGTGGATCACTTCGGCCTTTTGCGCCAGTGCCGGAGAGCTAAGGCCAAGCCCGGCAACCAACGTTGCGAGCAGCGACACGGCCAATCTTTTCATGACTTGCCTCCACAAGAATCGAATCTTGCTGCGCGGGTGATTTCAGGACAGATTCCTGGCTTCTACCTTCGCTGCCAGTGTCTAAGCCGACCTGGCATTAGTGTACGCTCTGTCCATTCGTTTCGAAATGAAGCCTCGTTGGACAGGGCTGTCAGCAATGCACAAAGTCGGTGTCGGCATCATTGGCTGCGGCAACATCAGCGATGCCTATCTGAAAGCCACCGTCGGATTTCCAGTCCTGGATATCCGCGGTCTCGCCGACATCCGACCCGAGGTCGCCGCTGCCGCTGCCCAGCGCCATGGGCTCCGAACGCAATCAGTCGAGGCCCTGCTGCGCGACGACACCGTGGAGATCGTCGTCAACCTCACGATTCCAGCCGCGCATGTTGCGGTGGGCATGCAGGCCCTGGCCGCCGGCAAGCACGTGCATTCCGAGAAGCCCCTGGGTTTGACCGTGGCGGAAGCAAGCCGCCTGATCGATCTGGCGGTACAGCGCAACCTGCGTGTCGGCTGCGCGCCCGACACGTTCCTGGGCGGTGGACACCAGAGTTGCCGCGCTCTCATCGATGCTGGTGCAATGGGCGACGTGATTGCAGGCACCGCCTTTTTCATGTGCCCAGGCCATGAGCGCTGGCATCCGAATCCTGGGTTCTATTACCAGGCAGGCGGCGGCCCGATGCTGGACATGGGCCCTTACTACATCACTGCACTGGTCAATCTGATCGGGCCGGTGGCTCGCGTGTCGGGGATCGCTTCGCGCCGCCGTTCGCGGCGCACGATTACCAGTGAGCCGCTCAAAGGGCAGTCGATCGATGTCATGGTCGATACGCACGTGGCTGGTACGCTCGAGTTTGCCAGCGGTGCCGTCGTGTCGATCGCCACCAGCTTCGACGTCCCGAAGCACACCTGCAAGCCCATCGAGTTGCACGGCACGCTGGCCAGCTTGCAGGTACCCGACCCGAACCGGTTTGGCGGTCCGGTCCTGATGGCGGGCCTGGGTCAGGAATGGGCCGAACTCGCGCTCACTCACGGATACCACGATGGCAATTACCGAAGCATCGGCGTGGCCGACATGGCGCATGCGCTGAGAACGGGACGCGCACATCGCGCTTCGGGCGAGCTGGCTTTGCACGTCCTGGAGGTGATGGAGGCGATCCAGGTTTCGTCGGATTCCGGGCGTCACGTCGCGATTGCGTCGCGCCCGCCGCGCCCGGCCCCCTTGCCAGCGGATCTGCCGCCGGGACTCCTTGACTGACTGACGTCTTGCAACATCTCAACGGGCGCGAAAAACAAATGAAACATGCATTGATCGTATGGGGCGGCTGGCACGGCCACGAGCCCGAACAATGCGCGCACATCGTGCGCGACATGCTGCTGCGAAACGCTTACGACGTGCGCATCGAGACACTCACCAGCGCATTTGCCGATCCGGAACTCGCACGGCTCGACTTGATCGTCCCGATCTACACGATGTCGAAGATCGAGAAGGAAGAATGCGCGAACCTCTCGGCTGCAGTGCGCGAAGGCGTCGGCCTGGCAGGATTCCACGGCGGCATGTGCGATGCCTTCCGTGACTCTGTCGAATACCAGTTCATGACCGGTGGTCAGTGGGTTGCCCACCCCGGTGGCGTGATCGATTTCAGGGTCAACATCAGCAAACCACAGGATCCGGTGATGGTCGGCCTGTCCGATTTCGACTACCACTCCGAGCAGTACTACATGCACGTGGACCCGTCGAATGAAGTGCTGGCCACCACCACGTTCAGCGGCGAGCACGCGCCCTGGGTCGAAGGGGTCGTCATGCCCGTGGTGTGGAAGCGCAAGCACGGCGCCGGCCGGGTTTTCTACAGCGCACTCGGGCACGTGGCAAAGGAGTTCGAAGTGCCCGAAATGCGCACGCTGTTCGAGCGAGGAACGTTGTGGGCATCGCGCTAGCGCGCGCATGGCACCTGCCGCTCGCCTTGGCGTACGAGTACCGTCCCATGAGGAGCAGGCAGCATGAGCATTGAGTCCGTCAACGCGACCGAGGGCAATGCCGGCCGCAGGCTGCGGCTTGGCATGGTGGGCGGCGGCGAGGGCGCGTTCATCGGTGCGGTACACCGCATCGCCGCGCGCATCGACGATCAATACCAACTGGTCGCCGCGGCGCCCAGCGCGGATCCCGAACGGGCGCGCCGTTCAGGCGCCGCCCTGGGTCTGGATCCGCAGCGCGTCTACGCAAGCTACGAGGACATGGCGCGGTCGGAGCGGCGGCGTCCCGACCCGATCGATGTCGTGGCCATTGTCACGCCCAACCACTTGCATGCACCTGTCGCCGAGGTGTTCCTGCGAGCCGGCTTTCATGTGATTTGCGACAAGCCGCTGACCACCACGCTGGCTCGAGCACTCGCCTTGCGCGACCTGGCCGAGCGCTCAGGCCGAGTCTTTTGCGTCACGCACAACTACGCCGGTTACCCCTTGGTCCGCCATGCGCGTGCCATGGTGGCCGCGGATGCGCTAGGCAGCATCCGGCTGGTGCAGGTCGAGTATCCGCAGGAATGGCTCACCGAACCGCTGGAACAGCAAGGCCACAAGCAGGCCGAGTGGCGAACCGATCCAGCGCGCTCAGGCGCTGGCGGCTGCCTGGGCGACATCGGTACCCATGCCTACCACCTGGCGCACTACGTGACCGGCTTGAAGCTCGATCAGCTTTGCGCCGATCTAAGCACTTTCGTGCCGGGGCGCCGGCTCGACGACAATGTCCAGATCCTGCTGCGTTACCAGGGTGGCGCAAGAGGCATGTTGTGGGCGAGCCAGGTTGCGCCAGGGCATGAAAATGGATTGCGCCTGCGCGTGTATGGCACGAAGGGTGGAATCGAGTGGGTTCAGGCCGAGCCCAACACTTTGCTGCATTCGCCGCTGGGCGCACCGCGCCAATGGGTTACCCGCGGTTCGTCGGCGGCAGGCCCAGCGGCGGCGAGGGTGACCCGCATTCCGCCCGGACACCCCGAGGGTTATCTCGAAGGCTTCGCCAATATCTACACCGATGTCGCAACGGCGATCCGCGCAGTCGATGCAGGCCAAACGATTCCCAGCCAGGTTGATTTTCCGGGAATCATCGACGGGGTCGTTGGAATGGCCTTCATCGAAGCGGCAGTGAATTCGTCGGCCGCCGGCGCAGTCTGGATTCGGCCGGACTTTGTTTGAGACATCGGTGTCGTGCTTACTAACTTGGTATCTGGTCGCGCTATGAAGTGGTGCGCCCACAAGCTGCGATTTGCTTCAACACCGGCGGTCGACCTTGCAGCCAGTCATACGCTCTGAGAGCTGACCACGGGAGTAAAATGGATCGTCAATTTGCACGAGGGGGAGCTAGCATGGGACTGATTCGGCTAGGCAACAAGCCACCCTTGACGGTAACTCCGGAGGATACGGTCATTTCGGCGGCGCGCGCGATGACTGAACGCCACGTCGGTGCCGCGGCAGTCCTCGAGGGGACTGGGGTCGTCGGCGTGGTGACTGAGCGTGACGTGATGGTAAAGGTCGTCGCCACCGGCGGCGACCCCAATACCACGCGCGTGCGGGACATCATGACGAGTCCGGCGCTATCGGTTAGCGTGAACACCACGGTGGACACAGCCGCAGCGCTGATGCGCAAGCATCACATCCGCCATCTGGTCGTCCTGGACGAGCACGAAAAGTTGGTCGGCATGCTCGCCCTGCGCTACCTACTTTACGACCTCCTGGACGACATGGAGCGCAATGTCAGCGATCTTATGGGCCATATCATGACCGACGGACCGGGCGGGTAGGTTGCCGGCACTCGTGGCGCAGCTCGGTTCAGAACCATCTTGACGCTCGATCGCGTCATTGACATGCCTGGATTTGCAGCGGAAGCTTCGCTCTACAACACCAGTAAGTCCACGGCCTAGCCGCAACTCTTGAAGCAATAGAGTCAGGCGCCACACGGTACCCACAAATGAATCGAGCGACCGGCCCGGAAGGACCCATTGGATTTCCTGGTCAAGACCGTTACCCGGCATGTTGGCACGTTTGCGCGATGCAGGGTCGTGGTCCTCGCGGCTGGATCTTCGATTCGCTGCATGAGTAGCTGCCAGAGTGATGTAGCCAGCCTTCGTTTAGCTCCAGCCTATGATCTGAACGTACGGGTTACCAAGAAGGAGATGTGATATGAACATGCCCGGATATAGCGCAGGTGCTTCTCTTTACAATAGGAAAGGGCACCATCAGTCTAGAACGACTCGAGTTGGCCCTCGTGGGCAGAACGAAGTTCTTGCCCAAGATTTTGGCCGAGGCTGGGATGCTGCCAACTATCTTAAACAACACCTTGGGGTTGGTGAAGTGCACTGCGAATGCATTCCCAACAGAAATCAAGGCCCACAGGGTGCTGGTTGCACGACCTATTGCTATTGGTGGCCTTATTGACATTTCAGTCCCCCGACGATCCAAGCTGACTGCGCCGCGCGTTTTGCGGTGTCCTTTTTCAGCGATGGAAACCCGACCTGGATCATTCCGAGTCTGTGCGTGCCCGGCATTGCGGAAATGACCCGCTGGGGAGCCATAGTGTTCCGCACCACGCGCAAATTGAGTCGACTAACCTACTCGTACGAACTTATCGGATTTTCTTGTATCGACGATTTGACCGTCGAATAGCAGATCGAATACTTTCGGTCGCTTTGCGACCGAAGCCAATGCAGAACGCATGTGGAAAGCTTCGACCACCTTATGGGTCCGTTGGACTTAGTCAAGCTCACCGCGTTGATGGAGCGCAGCAGCGGTAGTCCTGATGTGAAGATCGGGCTCGTCGACGGGCCTGTCGTTACGGAACATCCCGATCTGGCGGGCGCACACCTCCGCGAGATTCCCGGAAATAACGGCGCTCATGCACTCGGGCCAACAGCACAGCGTGCCTGCACGGGACTTTTATTGCTGGAATCCTATGCGCAAAGCGGGGTTGTCCCGCACCTGCCATTTGCCCCCACTGTACCCTTCTAATCCGCCCCATTTTCGCCGAAAAGACCACGGGTCGCGAACAAATGCCGAGCGCGACGCCCCAGGAGCTTGCAGCGGCGATCATCGACTGCATCGACGCCGGCGCGCGAGTCATCAACTTGAGCCTCGCCCTTGCGCAACCTTCCACCAAAGGGGAGCAGGCGTTGGAAGAAGCGCTCAATCTGGCCGTCAGGCGCGGTGTCATCGTGGTGGCGGCGGCGGGTAATCAGGGAACCCTCGGAAGTTCCGCCATCACCCGCCATCCATGGGTCATCCCGGTCGTGGCCTGTGACCTTCGTGGTCGACCGATGAACGAGTCGAATCTGGGCAGTTCGATCGGCAGGCGCGGCTTAACCGCGCCCGGCGATGGCATAACCAGCTTGGGCGCTGAAGGGCAATCGCTCACGCTCGGAGGAACGAGCGTTGCCGTGCCGTTTGTGACCGGGGCGATTGCGCTGCTGTGGTCGGAATTTCCCGCCGCGACCGCGGCGCAAATCAAACTCGCCATTTGCCAGGCATCTGCACCGCGGCGTGCCTCGGTAGTTCCGCCTTTGCTGGATGCCGCGACGGCCTATCAATCCCTGCTGATAACAAATGCAAGGAGGTAACACTTATGACCAAGACAAGCGCAAGCAACGACTCGCCAGACCAGAGCGAACACCCGCCTCACCGGGTGCGCCTGCCCGGATTCATCACCGACGAGGAGATCGGGCTGGGCGATGCGATCAAACGAGCGACCTCCTATTTTGGGATACAACCCTGCGGTGGCTGCGAACGTCGAGCGGCTACGCTCAACCGCTGGATGGTTTTTACCCGTTGACAGCTGCGAACAGGGGAATCTCTTGAATTTGGATTCCCATGTTTATTAAGCGTGGTCAAGGCTACGAAAGGAGAAAAAATGAAGCGAACAAAATGAAACGATGGAACAGCCGACGGAGCAACCGGCCACGGCAAATGACGTGCGACCTGTCGCGCCCCCTCCCGAGGCCCGTACCAGTACGCCAATCACTCCGCAGGCGGGATGCCCAACATGTGGCGGTACTGGAGGGGCTGCGGGCTTGAGTCCCAATGGTTCTGGCATGACTTCGTATGTCTATGCCATCGGCCGGGTCGAGGCGCGCTTCCCGAACCTCGCCGCGGAAAAGGAATTTGCCCAGGCGACCGGACGGACAGACACCGCCGGGAAAACCGATCAACAGACCTTTCACGCCGTTCTGTCTAAGCGCGAGAACCGCTACCTGGTGCGCCAACTGTGCTGGGTACTGAGCATTCAGGGGCTGGAAACCTATCTACTGCAGCCGCGTGATCCGGCCGACATCGATCTGCTGGTGGAAGCCATCCGGCCAGCCCCCAGCCCCAATGACATCGATGTCGTCATCGGTATGCGCGGTCCCATCGCTCCGCCGGACGATGTGCAATGGACTAATGGTACCCATCGTCGCATTCGACCAGATCTATTCCTTCGACCGCGATGCGCTTATCAAGGCCATCCCGAAGCCGGAGAAAGCCACAGCCGCGCAGTTCGGTCCGGCCGCCGAGGAATTGTTCAACAGGATCATGCAACTGACCGACAATGCCGGCGCGACCGACGAGCACCGCGCCTTGAATTACCTGGCCATGCGCTATCCGGCCATCTATGCCAAGGCAGCCGAGGCGTTTGCGCAGGACTATTCAATGACTGGGGTGGAAGTACGACCATCGCCATTGAGCAGTACTCGCAACATCGTCGATGTCATCTTCTCCTACACCAATCGCAATACCGATTTCACGGAGAAGTTTTGCGTGCGCGTGCGATGTGACCGAGGAGTTTCCGTTCCTGGTGACCAAGATGTCGCCGTATTATGACCGTTGACTCTAACCAATCTAAAGGAGACATGGAATGAATACCCCAAAGATCCCAGGATTTACGGCAGAAGCCTCAATGTATAAGACGAGTGCGCGCTACCACGCACTTGTGGCTGTGTCTCACCATCAAACAAACGGAGTGATCTCGCCACAGTTCCGCATATGGTGGCCGGGAATGCCCGGGTGCAATCCGAATTGTGTTTGTATTTCTCCAGTATCATGCCCGTGCTGCATCGGACCTGGGCCCGGCGGACCAATTGCGTGGCCTGAGCTCACCAAGAGCTCTGGCCTCTTTTGAGGCGCTAAGTGTCACGAAGTAGCCAATTCGAGGGCGGGCCTGCGCAGGACTCTCCGCTGACTGTTGAGAATCTAAAGAAAAGGAGGTAGATCAAA
This sequence comes from uncultured beta proteobacterium, assembly GCA_963726915.1. Lineage (GTDB taxonomy): Bacteria > Pseudomonadota > Gammaproteobacteria > Burkholderiales > Casimicrobiaceae > PALSA-1003. Next base: position 5,439 of record CAVSEA010000009.1, on the reverse strand, counting down.
TGAACTTTCCACGATTCAACGCAGAGGCCTCGCTCTACAAAACGAGCGGACACTACCAAACGAATAGAAACTTGATTGATCTGCCCACACAAATGGTCAGTGCGATCTACCCAGCCGAGGTGATCGAGGTCCATGGTTGCAGGCCCGGGCTTCTCCAGCTTGGCGAGGGGGACGATATGGTCTGCATCGATCCGTCAGACCCGTTCCCCGGTTCCGATGGTGGCGACGGTCCAGGTGGTGGTGGCCCTGGTGGTGGGCCGACCGGCGGGGGAACGCCGCCCCCAAAACCGCCGCCCCATCGGCCCCGTCCACCACGTGTGCCCCGTCCACCACCTGACGAACCGCACGGGAAGTACACCGAGGCGTATGCTAATTCTTGCTCAGAGGCACAACTTAATACTCCCTACGGTAGCGCATGCAATGACCAAGGTCAGTCGGACCTTCTTCACAACAGGCCGATCGAACACCACGCAATATGTGATAGCGAGACTGGCAAGATATGGTGTTGCAAGGTAGGCAAAAAGAGCGGCACGATTCTTGGGTGTTACAGTGAGTGACAGTCCACGATGCTCCCGCGGGAACTGGCCAAAGCCCATGCAAGTGCGATCTTAGTGATAAGCGAGAATACCTCCCAGATTAAGCTTGGCCGCGTGCGGGGAAGTTGGTCGGAAGCAGCACTGCCGTAACCCTGGCGTAACCCCCGCCGAAAACAAACGGCTCGCCCGAAGGCAAGCTGTTGAATTGTTGGTTGCGATTCGCTCAATACAGCATGACAACTAGCAGCAGCCAACGCAAGTCTGATCTGCTACGATAATCGCGTGCCTGACTGGCGTGACGTCGCGCGGGCCACCACTCGCTCAAGGGAGATCACCGATGTTCATTCAATCGAGCGTTGCGCTTCGTCGCGCGCGCGTTGTATTCGTCGCGGGTTCGGTTGCGGCAATCGCCGTCTCGATCGCGGGTGCGCAGCAACCGGCATCGCCGGGCGCGCCTCCCGCTGCCACTGCACCACCTGCCGCAGCCCCTGCCACACCTGCCGCGGCCCCCGCCCCGCCTGCGCCGGTGATCCAACCTTTCTCTCCGGCCTCGACGCCGGAACAGGAGCAGCTGCGAACGGTTCCCGCCAAGCGCTATCCCGGCAAGACCCATCTGCTGCCGGCGACCATGGAAACGACGCAATGGGGATGGTTCAACAACGCACAGCCGCCGGTGCTGCACGTCAACTCTGGCGACTCGATCGTCTTCGAGACAATGATGCATTCGCACAATCAGGTCGTGCCGGGAACGACGATCGAGCAGATCAAGAAGCTGCGCACCGACTTTCCCGGACGCGGACCCGCACACGTTGACCGGCCCGGTCTACATCGAAGGCGCCGAGCCTGGCGACGTACTCAAAGTACGGATCAACAAGATTGTGCCGCGCGCGTACGGCACCAACTTCAACGTGCCCGGCATGTTCGGCCAGTTTCCGTCGAAATTTCCCGAGGGGCAGGTCAAATATTTCTATCTCGACCTCGAGCGCAAGGTCGCCGAGTTTGCCCCGGGAATCGAGATTCCCTTGGCGCCGTTCCCCGGCACCATCGGGGTGGCCCGCGCCGAACCCGGGCAATACAGCTCGGTGCCGCCGGGACGTTACGCCGGCAACATCGACGTGCGTGAGCTGACCGAAGGCGCGACGTTGTACGTTCCGGTCTTCGTCAAGGGTGCGCTCCTCTGGACCGGCGATTCGCACGCGGCGCAGGGCAACGGCGAAGTCAATCTCACCGCGCTCGAGACCGCATACAAGGAAATGAACGTGACCGTGGACGTGGTCAAGGCCACGCCGCTCGAATGGCCGCGCATCGAAACCAAGGATGCCTGGGTCACGCTCGGCATCGACCGCGATCTCAACAAGTCGCTGGATCTCGTCAAGGCCGAGACGGGCAAAGTGCTGAGCGGCGTGCGCAATGTTCCCCCGGACCAGCTAGACAAGGTGATGATGGCGACGTGGGACTGCCGGATCAGCCAGGTGGTCGACGTCAACAAGGGCATCCACTGCTTCACCGCGAAAAGTGGTGCGCGCAAGGTCGAAGCGTTGCCGGAGAAAGAAAACAAGGCGTACCTCGTGACGGTCGGCAAGGACGCCGACCTCAACAAGGCGATGGACGGCGCCTCGTGGGCGATGATCGAACTCCTGCAGAGCGACAAGAAGCTGAGCCGGCTCGATGCGTACAGTCTCGCCAGCATGGTGATGGACTGTCGTCTCGCCGCACCGAGCGGAGCGCAAAAAACGGTGCACTGTCTGCTGCCGAAAAGCACCTGGGTAGCGTCGAAGTAGCTTCGTGCGGGCCGGGCTCCTCGGCCTGGTGATCGGGGCGGCCGCGCAGCTGGCCGCCCCGCTGGTCTTCCTGCTGGCCGCGCCTGCGTCGGCCGCCGTGAATGTGGTGGCGACGACCACCGATCTCGCGGCGCTCGTCAGGGAGGTTGGCGGCAACCTCGTCACCGTGGAATCGATCGTCCCGGCCGGCGTCGATCCGGAAGCTTTCGAGCCGCGTCCCGGCGACCTTTCCAAGCTGCGCCACGCCGACCTGCTCATACGCGTCGGTCTGGGGTATGACTACTGGCTCGATCCATTGGTCAGGCAGATCGGCGACAAGCGGCTGATGCCGGGGGGCGAAGCGAATGTCGACGCCTCGGCTGGCATCCCCTTGCTCGAAATTCGCGGAGGAAGCCTAGTCAACGAAGGTGGCCATGCGCACGGCGTCGCCAACCCGCACTACTGGCTCGATCCGGACAACGCGATCATCGTCACCGCGAACATCGCCGACGCTCTCGTGCGCATCGCTCCCGCACAACGTGAGCAGATACTCGCCAACCGCGCGGGATTTCTGTCTCGGCTCGAGACTGCGCGGGCGCGCTGGAGCGAAATCCTGGCGCCCTTCGCCGGGACCAACCTCATTGCGTATCACAACTCCTGGCCTTATTTTGCGCGCCGCTTCCGGCTCGATGTCATTGCGTTCATCGAGCCCAAAGCCGGCATTGCGCCCAGCCCCGCGCATCTTGCGCAGCTGATCTCCGCCGGTGCCAAGGCCAACGTGCGGGCCATCGTACACGAGCCCCTACGAGCCGGACGACGCGTCCCGGCTCGTGGCGCGAAAGCTCTCGGTGCCGATGGTTCGCCTCGCGATCACGGTCGGCAGCATCGAGGGGACCAACGACTACCTGGCGCTGTTCGATTACAACGTCGCGACACTGGCCAAGGCGCTGGGCGCCCGAAGCCCATGAGCGCAATGAGCGACGCACTCGCATTGCTTGCCCTTCCTTTCGCGGCGTCGGCGGTGTTCGTGCTCATGCACGCCTATCTCGGCGTCCATGTGCTGCGCCGACGGATCGTGTTCGCCGATCTGGCGCTCGCGCAACTTTTGGCGCTGGGCGCCACCGTCGCGTTCGCGAATGGATACGCAAGGACGAGCGCAACGGGATTCGGCTATGCGCTGCTGTTCACCGCGATAGGCGCCGCGCTACTCACGTTCACTCGCACGCTCGCGCGTTACGTGAGCCAGGAAGCATTCGTCGGCATCGTGTATGTCGTGGCGACCGCGGCGACGATCCTGGTCGTCGACCGCGCGCCGGGCGCAGGAGCACGTCAAGAAAATCCTGATCGGCAGCATTCTGACGGTCGAGCCCGCCGACGTAGCGAAGTTCGCCGTGCTGTATGCGGTGATTGGTTTGCTGCATTGGATCGCGCGCCGGCCGCTGCTCGCGCTATCCACAGATAGCTCGCCCGCGGGCAGTACGCAGGCCGCAGTGTGGATCTGCGACTTTGCTTTTTACCTGTCGTTCGCCATCGTCGTGACCAGCTCGGTGACCACGGCGGGCGTGCTACTTGTGTTCAGCCTTCTGATCATGCCCGCGGTCATCGGCTCGATCTTTTCCGACCGACTCCCCGTCGTGCTGTTGATTGCATGGAGCGCAGGCATTGCGGCCTGCGCCGTGGGTCTAGTAGCATCGTATGCGCTCGATCTGCCGACCGGCGCCGCCATGGTGGCGGCCCAAGCAGGTTGCCTGCTGCTGGCCGGTCTGGCGAAGGCTTTGCTATTCGTCGGCATCCCGGAGCGCCGCCGCAATCTGCGCATCGCCGTCGATGCGCTTGCCACGACTCTTCTGATCTCCCTCCTCGCGTCGAGCGCCTGGCTGATGATCGTCCCTACCGGGGATCAACCGATTCTTGCACTGGTCGAAACCGCAACGGGCATCGGCCCGACGCGGTTTCTGGGCGCTGGCCAACGCGACGCCTATGAAAGCGCCGCCCGCGATGCTCTGCGCTTCCAAGGCGAAGTGGATCGACTCAATGCGCTGGAGAAAGCCGCGCGCTACCAGGGAACGCCGCTGTCCGACGACGAGGTACGGCGAATCGCGTCGTACCAGAAGACCTTCAACGAGATGACGCGCGGTGAGCATCGTCGGGGGTGGTGGTGGCGCGTGGTGGCTGCTGAAGCTGAAGTGGCTTGAAGGTGCAGGTGGTGCGCCGGCCCAGGGCGGCGTTGGTCTGGATTTTTCAGTTCTTGAAGTCCTGGCAAGGTTGAACCGAGATGAATGGAGGATGGAGGAAGGAAGGTGGTGGAGGAAGGTGTGTGCGCGCGTGTATCCCGTCTGGACACCAGACACATCGGCACAGTAGAATGTAACGATGGCCTCCCTGTTGGCACTGTTCCTGGCCGTGTTCTTCTTGAATGTGTTGCCAGCGTTCGCGCCTCCGACGTGGATGTTGATGGGATTCTTCGGTCTCAGGTTTCCGGATTCCAATCCTTGGCTCGCGGCATTGATGGCGGCTTCAGGAGCGGCCCTCGGCCGTTCCGTGTAGGCATCCATGGCCCAACGCTTTACTCGCAGCCGATGGTTACCGGACTCCATGCGCGACAACTTGAACGCGGTTGCTGAGGCCATAAAACGGCGCCGCGCGACGACCTCAACGGCATTTCTGCTGTTCGCATTCAGTCCCTTGCCGTCGAACGCACTATTCCTCGCGTACGGATTGACTCGTGCGCCGCTGCACTTGTTAGCCATTCCGTTCTTTGCCGGGCGGTTTGTGAGTTATCTCGTTGCATTCGTGGGTGGCGCAGCTTTAACGCGGACATTCGACCTTGAGCTGAGCGGCGGGGCCACGTTTGCGTATTCTGTCGTTTCGCAAATTGCCTCGCTTGGCCTCGTCTATGTCTTCACCAAGGTAGACTGGAGGAAAAGTTGGAATGACCGTCGGCTGCGTTGGCTGTCTTGAGCCGCTCCCCGGACGCATTCGCCTGTCCCAAGTTGTAGACCAAGTCAAATTCCGAGCACCAACGCAGATCGCAGTTACCCTGGACCCACCGCCTGCAGCCAGTTTCGATCGTTCCAGCAGAGCGCAGGAATTTGCCGTAACCTGACATTCAGACGCTTGTCAGGTCAAATCGGAACGGCCAC
>CAVSEA010000008.1:0-326112 GCA_963726915.1 uncultured beta proteobacterium | reverse complement strand
ACCGGAAGGCATCCTTTAGCCCGAGGCCGAGCCAATCGCGGTAAGCGGCGCGTTCGGCATCGGTCACGAGGACCTGGCCGCGCCAGAGATCCGGGTCGTGCACATCGCGGTCCTCAGGCGCGATGTTCATGTCACCGACCACGGCCAGGCGCGGGTGCCGCGCGAGCTCGTCGCGCAGATACGCAGTGGCCGCGGCAAGCCAGCGCAGCTTGTACTGGTACTTGTCCGAATCGACCGATTGACCGTTCGGAACGTAGAACGTGACGAAGCGGACGCCGCCAACCGTCGCCGCGAGCACGCGCTTGTGATCGTCCGGAAACTGCGGCATCCCCGGCACGACGTCCGCCACCGACGCACGCGAGAGAATCGCGACGCCGTTGTACGTCTTCTGCCCGCAGAAGTTCGCCTGGTAGCCGGCGACTTCGATCTCCATCACCGGAAACCGCGGGTCGTCGAGCTTGGTTTCCTGCAGCCCAATCACGTCGGGCTGATGCGCGGCGAGCCAGCCGAGCAGCCGCGGTAGGCGGACGTTGAGCGAATTGACGTTCCAGGTGGCGAGTTTCATGGCGCCTATTCTAGCGGCCCGCGCCCATCACCAGGTTGGGAAGCCAGACCGCGATCCCGGGCACGAGGCAGATCAGGACGATGGCGAGGCCGAGAGCTTTAGCCGACTGAAGGATCCCGATCGAAGGCCAACCTTACAGGCTATGCCGATCCATCGTCCGTTTGGTCATCTGGCGCGGGTCTCGACTGCACCAGGCTCACTGCTATTCAGCGACGCCAGCAAGGCGAAGTCCGTCGAACAGGGGCTCGTAACCCGCGAGGTCGGCGGCAGGATGCATCCACTTTTTCATTGCGGATATTGTCTGGATACCAGGGACATCGGCGTTGAATTCGGCTAGCGCGCGATTCGCTCGAGCCTGGTGTCCCAAGCGGCCTTCGGCCGCCACCAATGTCAGCTGGACCGCACCATGTCTGGGGTTTCGCAGTAATACGTGGTCCATCTGCGTGATAGCCTTTTGCGCCATCTGCGCTGCGAGCTCGTATTGTCCGAGTTCATACTGAACGGCAGCGGTCAATGCGGCTGGATCTTCGCCAGCCGTGCGATCAAGAACCGCGTTCACCGCGCTTAGGGCCTCCTGCGGTCTTCCGAGCTTAAGCAGATCGTAGGCTCTGGTTGTGAGGAACAACGTATTGTCCGGATTTCGTTTCAGTTCCGATTCCGCGATCAGCATTGATTCCTCGTACCGGCCGCGAAGCGCAAACAGGTCGCTCTTCAGGCGCAACATCGTCGGGGATGTTGGATTGTGGCGCAGATATTTCTCAAGCGCAGCTTCGCCAATGGCTTGCTGTACCTCGACATTCTCCGACCATCCGTCGACGCAGTCGCACAGGTTGACGATTGCCGTGATGAAAAGCGCTAGCGGATCGTCGGGCGCCAGCGCCAGAGCGCGTGTGAGCAAGTCAGTGGCAGAAGTGTATGCGCCCTTTTCGTCTCGCCGTTGCTTTCGCGAAGTCCAGTCAACGTACGCCCTGAAAGACAGATCACGCACGTCGAGGGCCTCGATGGGTTGCCCTGAGGTGCGCTGGACCTCCGTCTCGAGGCCTTTATAGTTGAGCCAATTGACGGCAGATTCGATTTCCATTCGCGTGCGTGGCGTAAGCTTGCCGGCGGGCACGAGCAGCGACCGGGTGCCGAGCACACGCTCCGTGCCCGCGTCGGCCACCAGCAAGTCTACGGTGTTGCCCGAGGCTACTTGAGCTACGTTGCCCCGAATCAGGAAGTGCACATCCAGTGTCGAGGCCAGATCTTTCGCGGACGTATGCCGCATCAAAGCTTGATCGACGCTCCGGCGCGGCACAACTTGCGCCCATACCGTCCTGCCCTCTTCGAAGGCGTATGCGGTGTCGTAGATGGCGGCGGCGAGCTGCTCTCCGGTTTTGTCGCCTGCAGGTGCCTGAAACGGCAGTACCGCAAAGGTCATCCGCCGATCCTGGGCAGAATATGGCGCCACGACCGACGGGCCCGCGAACAGGTGGTACGCAGTCCAGACGGCGAATCCGATGCCGAGTGCTGCCGCGACTGTCAATAACACGGGTCTGGCCCGCGAAGAGAGCCGCACTACTCGACGCAGACGCTGCATGTACGTATTCCCGGTCTGCGCGGGTGATTCAACGGCCAGCGCGATCCGATAGACGCCAACCGGCCGCACGATGTTCTTGACGTCCTTCTCCCCGAGGTCTTCGAAGACAAGGCTCAACTTGTCGAGCACTTGGTCGCGCACTACTCGGCTGACGCAGATTCCGCCGGGGTCGGCCAGTGTCTGCAGTCGCGCGGCAACGTTGACGCCGTCGCCGAAGATATCGTCGCCATCGATGATGATATCGCCGATATTGATGCCGATTCGAAACTCGATCCGCTGTTGAGGTGCAACGGAAGCATTGCGATCGGCCATTTCGCGTTGCACGTCGACACTGCAGCGCACCGCGTCGACTACACTGGGAAATTCAAGCAGGAGGCCGTCACCCGTGGTCTTGACGATGCGGCCACCGTATTCCGCGATCTTGGGGTCGATCAATTCCTTCCGGTGGGCCTTCAATCCGGACAACGTGGAACTGTCGTCGCGACCCATGAGAAGGGAATAGCCCACCACGTCGGCCGACACGATCGCCGCTAGACGTCTCTGGTCTCGGATCAAGCGCTCGTCCCCCTGAGCGTCGAAGGTGCTAACGTACTACTATTGAAAAGGCATTGGAATCCTGCAATTTACTACCCGGCAGCGTGGTGAATGTCCGGAAAGGTCGACATCGGTAACGAGGACCTGGGCCTTCCCAGAGATCGGGATCGTGCATACCGCGGTCTACCGGCGCGACGGCGGTGACCGACGCACGCGAGAGGATCGCGACGCCGTTGTACGTCTTCTGGCCGCAGAAGCTCGCCTTGTAGCCGGCGGCTTCGAGCTCCATCGCCGGGAAGCGCGTATCTTCGAGCTTGGTTTCCTGCAGCCCAATCACGTCGGGCTGATGCGCGGCGAGCCAGCCGAGCAGCCGCGGCAGTCGTACGTTGAGCGAGTTGACGTTCCAGGTGGCGAGTTTCATGTCGCCTATTCTAGCGGCCCGCGCCCTCGATCGCGTCGTCCAGTGCGATCGAGGTGTGTATATAGGTGCCGGGATTGCACACCATACCGATCACGGTACCGGCCGCATACGCGCGGCGATCCACACGAGAATGTGAATACGCTATCGGCGCGCAAGCTCCGGCGACGGGTTCATTGTGTGCAGCCTGACGGCACGGGGCCCACGCGGGTCAACGCGATGGTTCCAGACATGCCACTGCTGCTTCCGCCGGTGAAGACATAGCTCATCGTCGCGGCCGAGCAACTCTGAAACACGATCGATCCGCTGCCTACCGCCACGGTTGCCTGCCCGGGTGGTGTCGGCGTGTCGAACACGCCACCCTTGGATTCGTAGATCAGCACGGGGATGGAGCGGGCACCCGGGGCATAGGTGGCTTGCGCGGTGTACCAGCGTTGTCCGGCCGCCCCGGCGCTCGCACCGTTCGGCGCGGACGTGTACCAGGCGGCAAAAAGTGCCCTGGAAGTCGGGTTGACCTCGATCGTGAACCCTTGGCCAGACGTTGCCTGACTGAACCAATTCCCGGAAAACGAGAAGTCCCCGTTGGTGGGACGCGCACTGGTCGTGGAGCAGGTCACGTTCTGCGTCAGTCGCGACAACGGAATGCTCCCCGCGCGGCCCGTGCCGTCGGTGAAGCTGTAATCCAGTTTGCCGCTGGTGCAGGTGTCGAAGCTCAGCGTCGCGCTCCCTACCGGCTGCGCCATGGTAACTGGCGGAGCATTGAAGTTGCCACCGATGTTCTGGTAGATCGTCAGCGTGGCGCTAGGCAGGCCGCTGACGACGTTGCCGCTGAGCGTGTACCAGCGCTGGCGTTCCGCGCCGCCGGCAAGAGTGTCGTATGTAAACCAGCTCAGGAACGCGAGACCGGTGCCAGGCGAGCGATCGGGAAATATCTCGACTTCGAATCCCTGGCCACCGGTCGCCGGCTCATACCAGGAGCCGGTAAGCCCGTGTTGATTGAGCTCGATGCTCGCGGCGGCGGCGCCCGCCTGATTCACGGTGAAGGTTTTCCCGGCAATGGTAATGGAGCCCTGGTCCGCACTCGTATCCGGGTTGGGCTGGACGACATAAGTCACGGTCGCGCTCCCGGGTCCGGTGTACGCCTTTTGGCCGCCGACCGCGTCGACTCCATTGGTGAGAATGATCCACGAATTATTGCTCTTCGCGAAAATGGGACTATCGACTGCTATGCACGCCGACGCGGAAGCCGATACGCCCACGGAGCCGCTGCCGCCGGCAGCAGCGAAGGAAGCGCTCGTTGGATTCAGGGTGTAGGTGCACGCTACCGTCGCGGCCTGCTGGGTCACCGTGAAGGGTTGGGAATCGATGGTGATCGTGCCACTGCGCGAGGAACCAGTCGCATTGGCGTCGACGGTATAGGCCACAGTCCCAGGCGGGCCGATGTAAATGCCGCTGCCGGTGACGTGGATCCACGAAGCGTTGCTCGTCGCGCTAAAGGTGCCGGTTACGATGCACCCTGACGCCACCGATACCGCCACGGTGCCGCTGCCGCCGGTAGGGCCGAATTGAAGTGTCGTCGGAGTAAAGACGGGGGGGCACGACGGCGATTGGACTACCGTGAAGGGTTGGGAGTCGATGCTGATCGTGCCGGTGCGCGAGAGCCCGGTGGCATTGGCGTCGATGGTGTAGGACACGGTCCCGGGCGGGCCGATGTAATTGCCGCTGCCGGTGACGTGGATCCACGAAGCGTTGCTCGTCGCGGAAAACGTGCCGGATGTGAAGCACCCCGACGCCACCGATACCCCCACGGTGCCGCTGCCGGCGCCTGGACCGAAGAATGCACTCGAAATACTCAGGACGGGGACGCACGACGGCAATTGAGTTACCGGGAAGGGTTGGGAGTCGATGGTGATCGTGCCGGTGCGCGAGAGCCCGGTGGCATTGGCGTCGACGCTGTAGGACACGGTCCCGGGCGGGCCGATGTAACTGCCGCTGCCGGTGACGTGGATCCACGGAACGTTGCTCGTCGCGGAAAACGTGCCGGTTACGATGCACCCCGACGCCACCGATACCGCCACGGTGCTGGCGTCGGCAGTTGCGCCGAACAAAAAACTCGCCGGATTCAGGACAGGGATGCACGACTGTACGCCGATACCGGTCATCGGTACGACCAGCGAGCTGTTGCTCGCGTTGCTGTTAATCGTTACGCTCGCAGTCCTGGTGCCAGTCGATTCCGGCGAAAATTTTAAACCGACTCTGCAGCTAAATCCGGCCGCAAGCGACGATCCGCAGTTGGTGTCGGGTGCCCCGGTTAGATAGTCCACGGTGGAACCGCCATAAACGAAGCTAATAGACTGGACCACAGCGTTGCCAGTATTCGTCAGAGTGACGTACACGTAAGCACCGGTCGTTCCAACCGTCTGAGTGCCAAAGTTGAGCGTCGTCGGGGAGGCAGCGAGAAACCCCAGCGCCGCCGCTGAATTGGCGCTCAATACTGCAACGGCAACCAGAAACGCCGACGTCAGTCGACCAAGCAGCGATGCGCGCTGCTGCAAGCGCCCTCGCAAACTCGAATGCTGCCGGACCGGAACGTGAGTCTGAGTGCTGGCGAGCCGCATGGATTCCCCCCTTGCCGGTCATTCGCCTAGATGAAGCGATCTCCCGGCGGGGGCCCTCATGTCGGCTTTGTCCGAGACGACCGCCTCGGAGCTACCGTCGGTTCGAATCGACGTCTAGGTAGCGTTCTTATCTATTGGAATATTTTCAATGGACGCTACTCCTAATGCGGCGTTGGCGTCAACAGAACGATTCACTCTGACCGAAGCGCGCGAGATGGCGAGCTGATTTGTGGTTCACAAGCACACATGCATGCCGTGGCCAGGCGGGCTGGCAAGGCGAGGCTGACGCTGATCCCGCGCGCGGCCTAGCGGCCCGCGCCCATCACCAGGTTGGGCAGCCAGACCGCGATCGCGGGGATGAGGCAGATCAGGATGATGGCGAGAAACATCAGGACGACAAAGGGCATGACGCCCCAGATGACATCGCGCAACGGAATGTCCGGCGCGATGTTCTTGATCACGAAAATATTGAGCCCGACCGGCGGATGAATGAGGCCCATTTCCATGACGATGGTCATCAGCACGCCGAACCATACGAGATCGAAGCCGGAGGCCTTGAGTGGCGGCAGAATGATCGGCACGGTCATCAGGATGATACTGACCGGTGGCAGGAAGAAGCCGAGCACCACGACGAACAGCAGGATCACCGCCAGCAGCATCCACCGCGACAGGTGTAGCGACACGATCCACTCCGCCGTCGATTGGCTGATGTGCAGATAACTCATCACGTACGAGAACAGCAGCGACATGCCGATGATGAACATGAGCATCGTCGATTCGCGCACGGTCGCGGCGAGGATCGGCTTGAGATCGCCCGGTCGCCAGATGCCATAGACCATCGCGATCAGCGCCAGTGCCAGCACGGCGCCGAGGCCCGCGGTTTCCGATGGTGTCGCGAAGCCGCCGTACAGCGCGACCATGACGCCGATGAGCAGGATCACGAAGGGCAGCACGCGCGGCAGCATTTCCACTTTCTGCCGCAGCGTATAAGTCACGTCCTCGAGGTAGGCGGAGCGATGGCCGTGGGCGTCGAACGCCACCTGCGCCGCCTTGACTTCCTGGCGGAAACGATACGCTGCATACAAGGCGAACAGCGCGACCAGCAGCAAACCGGGACCGATACCGGCGAGGAACAGTCGCCCGAGCGATTGCTCGGCGGCAACCGCATAGAGGATCATTGTGATCGACGGCGGCAGCAGAATGCCGAGCGTGCCGCCGGCGGCGATGATGCCCGCGGCGAAGCCGGGCGAATAGCCGCGCTTGCGCATTTCCGGAATGCCGGCGCTGCCGATGGCCGAGCACGTCGCCGGGCTCGATCCCGCCATCGCCGCAAACAGCGCGCAGGTGAAAACGTTCGCGATGCCGAGACCTCCCGGGATACGCTGCATCCAGGCGTGCATCGCCATGTACAGGTCCTTGCCGGCGTCCGAGCGACCGATGGCCGCCCCCTTGAGGATGAACAACGGAATCGACAGCAGCGTGATGCTCGCCATTTCCTCGTAGACGTTCTGGGTGACCGTATCGAGCGACGAGGCCGGCATGAAGAAATACATGAAGCCTACCGCCACGCTCCCGAGCGAAAAGGCGATGGGCATGCCGGAAAACATGACCACCAGCGTGACGCCTGCAAACAGCAGGCCGAGTGCCAGCATGCTCATCGGCGGTTCGACGAAGCGCTGAAGTGCGCTACCACTTGCAGCAATACCTGCAGCGCGAGCAGCGTCATGCCTGCCGCCATCAGCCCATAGGGAATCGCCAACGGCGGCGCCCAGGTCGACGAGGTGGTCATCTTGTCGACCCACGCCTCGTGCCAGAGCGTCCACGATTTCCAGGCGAAGAATGCGCAGAACAGCAGCGTAAGCACATCGACAAATATCTGCCGGATGCGGTTCACTGCCGGTGAAAGCAGGCTGGAAATCGCTTCGATGCCGACGTGCCCACGTGCCGCCTGCACGTACGCGCCGCAGAGAAACACCGTCCCCACGATGCAGAACACCGCTGCCTCGTCCTGCCAGTCGGTGCCCATCTTGAACACGTAGCGGGACACGACGCTGAAGGTGAGGATGAACGACGCCACCACCAGCGCGATCATGCCGAAGACCAGCGTAGCGCGGTTCGCCCAGTCGACGGCGCGCGCGAGGGGACCGCGCTGCGCGCGCGGAGGCGGCCGATCGCCGAGCTCGACGGGCGCCGCGACGGGCAGCCCGGCGTCGTGTCTCACAACAGCTTCTGGGACAGGGCCAGGAGCTTGGCGCAGTTCTCGTTCTTGTCCGCGTAGTCCTTCCACACGGGTTGGGCCAGCGCCTGCCACTTCCTGAGACTCGCGTCGTCGAGGTCGGACACTTTCGCGCCGGCCTTGGTGTAGACGCCGGCGACCGCCTGGTCGTCGGCCTTGGCCGCGGTCACGGCGAACTTCTCCATCTCCGCGCCGACGTCCATGATCGCGTCCTGCTGCGGCTTGGGCAGCTTGTCGAACACGATCTTCGACATCATCAGCGGCTCGAGCATGAACCAGTACGATTTGCCGCGCCCGCTGGTCAGGAATTTCGATACCTCCTCGAGCCGGAACGAGATCAGGCTGGTCGACGAGGTCAGCGCCGCGTCCATCGCGCCGGTCTGCATCGCCGCGTAGATTTCGTTCGAGGGCAACGACAGCACCGACGCGCCAGCGTCCTTGAACATCAGGTCCATCTCGCGGCTGCCGCCACGAACCTTCATCCCCTTGGCGTCCTCAGGGCTGACCAGCGGCTTGGTGCGCGACGCGACGCCGCCCGCCTGCCACACCCAGCTGACGATCACGATGCCTTTTTCCTGCATGATCTGGCTGAACAGCTTGCCGACTTCGGCGGTCTTCCAGGCGCTGCCCACTTCGTATGAAGGCACCAGCGCGGGCATCAGGCCGATGTTGGTCTCGGCGACTTCACCGCCGGAATACGAAGGGGGAACCAGCGACAGGTCGAGCGCGCCGCGGCGCAACGACGCGAACTGGGTATTGACCTTCATCAGCGACGAGTTCGGATAGACCTCGAACTTGAGCGCACCGTTGGTACGCTTTTCGACGCCGGCGGCGAATTGCTTGCACAGCCGATCGCGGAAGTCGCCTTCGTTGCCGGTCGCGCCGGGAAACTGGTGCGAGATCTTCAGCGTCGTTGCAGCCTGCGCGAAAGATCGGTTTCCACCGAGGGCGAGCGGAACGCTGGCCAGCGCGCCTGCGACAAAACGGCGGCGTGAAACGAACATGGATTCCTCCTCAAGCAAATTCGGGACGGCGTGCCGACAGGCGACGCCATGATTCGGACCGCGGCCGTTGGCACGGCCGTTCTTGAGTCCAGCCTCCATGCTACCCGGTCCGGTGGGGGCGCGGATAGCTACGCGCCGACAACTCCTACTGCGGGTAGCCGCCGGCCTTGGGGGCGACCGCCGCGGGTTGAGCGGTCTGCGTGACGGCGGCGGCGCCCACGTCCGGGACGGCCACCGGCTTGCCGATTGCCGCCGTTCGCGGCGGCGGCGTCTTGGGATAACCGGCGTCGGTCAGCATCCCCTGCCACTTGGTTTCGTTGAACCCCACGGAATGCTGATCGCCGACCTGGAGCGCCGGAGCGTCGAGCCCGCCCGAAACCTTCTTCAGCTTGTCCGCCCCGTCGCCCACGCTGATGTCGACCACGGTGTGAGGCACGCCGCGCTTGTTCAGCATCGCCTGCGCGGTATCGCAGACCACGCCGCAGGAAAAGCTGTACAGCGTGACCGGATAACGTTCCTGCGCTTGTTGCGTGGCGTACGACAACGCGCTGGTTTCGATGCTGTTGGCGGTCACCCGCTTGGCTTGCGCGTCCTTCGCGTTGGCGGGCGGGGGCTTGTCCGAATAGACAACCTTGCCGTCGACGTCGACGTAGCGATAGACCTGCTGAACTTGTGCGCCAGCCAGGCTGCTGGCGACGCCCAGAAGCAGCGCCAGCAGCAGCGCGGGCTGGGATCGGATGAAATCGTGCCTCATGGCGCCCTCCTTGACCGGGCCGTCGTTATGACGTGGACATACCATTATGCCTCAAGAGGGCGTCGATTTGGGGGGCCCGGCCGCGGAAGGCGATGAAGGACTCCAGCGCCGGCCGGCTGCCGCCCCGGGCGAGCACCTCGTCCCGGAAACGCGCGCCGGCCGCCGGCGACAGGACGCCCCGCTCCTCGAACAGGCTATACGCGTCCGCCGAAAGGACCTCGGCCCACTTGTAGCTGTAGTAACCAGCAGCGTAGCCGCCGGCAAAGATGTGGCTGAAGGAGTGCGTAAGGCTGCGATCGTCCGGTGGGCGCACGACCACGGCGACTTCCCGCCGGATCGCGTCCGCCAGTGCCTGCGGCGTGCTCGCCGTATCGCTGAAGTCGTGATGCAGATGCATGTCGAACAGCGCGAACTCGATCTGGCGGACGGTCTGCATCCCGCTCTGGAAATTCTTTGCCGCGAGCATCCGGTCGAACAATGCACGCGGCAGCGGTGCGCGCGTATCCACGTGCGAGGTCATGTGCTTGAGCACGTCCCATTCCCAGCAGAAGTTCTCCATGAACTGGCTGGGCAACTCGACAGCGTCCCATTCCACTCCGTCGAGCCCGGATACGCCGGGGACATCGACCTGCGTGAGCAGGAGGTGCAGTCCGTGGCCAAACTCGTGGAACAGCGTCGTGACTTCGTCGTGGGTGAACAGCGCGGGCTTGCCGTCGACCGGCGCCGAGAAATTGCAGGTCAGGTACGCGACGGGGTGCTGGACTATCGTGCCGCGCCGGCGGCGTCCGATCGCTTCGTCCATCCACGCGCCTCCCCGCTTGCCCGTCCGCGCATAGAGATCGAGGTAGAACTGGCCGACGACTTCGCCGGAGCCGTCGACGACGTCGAAGAAACGCACGGCAGGGTGCCAGACTGCGGTCTTCGATTCGCTGATGGCGACCCCGAAGATGGTCTCGACCACGCGAAACATTCCGGCCAGCACCCGGTCCTCGGGAAAGTATTGCTTCACCTCCTGATCGGAGAAGCTGTAGCGCGCCTCTCGCAATTTTTCCGACGCGTACGGCAGATCCCAGGCCGCGAGTTCGGGCAGCCCGAGCTCGTCGCGCGCGAACTGCCGAAGCTCGGCCATGTCTCGTTCGGCGAACGGCTTGGCCTTGGCCGCCAGGTCGCGCAGAAAGGCGAGGACTTCCTTGGGCGAGCGCGCCATCTTCGGAACGAGCGATACCTCGGCATAGCTTTCGTAGCCGAGCAGTTCGGCCGCCTCCCGCCGCAACTCGAGCACGCGCCCGATGTTCTTGCTGTTATCCCATTCGGGCATGCCGAATTCGCTGGCGCGGGTGGCAAACGCGCGATACAGGGTCTCCCGCAACGGGCGATCGTCCGCGTACTGCATCACCGGCAGATAGCACGGCATGCGCAGCGACAGCTTCCAGCCGGACTTGCCGTCGGCGGCGGCGTCCTGGCGGGCCGCGGCAAGCACATCCGCCGGCACGCCCGCAAGCGTCGCCGCGTCCTCGATGTACAGTTCCCAGGCGTTGGTTGCATCGAGCACGTTGTCTTCATAGCGCGACGACAGCATCGCCAGTTCCTCGTCGACGACTTTGAGCCGCGCCTTCTTGTCTGGCGGTAACTCGGCCCCGGACAGTCGGAAGTCGCGCAAGGTATTGTCGACGAGCTGGCGCTGCGCTTTGTCGAGCGCCGCATAGGCGCTTCCCGATTCGAGCGCGCGATAGCGCGCGAACAGGCGCTCGTCCTGGCCGAAGTCGGTGTGGAATTCGGTGATCTTCGGGAGATTGTCGTTGTGCGCCTCGCGCAGCGCCGGGGTGTTGACGACGGCGTTGAGGTGTCCGACCTGTCCCCATGCCCGGCCGAGCGGGTCGACGGCATCGGCGAGCGGCACCACGAAGTTGTCCCAGTCCGGCTTCTCGTCCAGCGTCGCGATGGCGTCGATGTCTGTACGCGCGGACGCCAGCAGCGAGTCGATGGCCGGGGTGACGTCTTCCGGGGCGATCAGGTCGAATCGCGGCAGGCCGGAGAAATCCAGCAGCGGGTTGGCGGTCGATCGTTCGCGGGCGTTCATGGTCGGGCTCGCTGGTGGTGGTCAGTGCTCAACATGCGATCGAGGCACGCGAGATCGTCGGGCGAGCCGACGTTCGACCAGCAGCCGGTGTACAGTTCCCCGGTCGCCCAGCCCTGCGTGATCCACTCGCGGTACAACGGCAATATCTTGCGCGATTCGCCCCGCGGCAGCCGGTGGAACAGCGAGGTTCGATACAGCGCGATATTGCCGAAGGTGAGCCGGGGAGCGCCCTCCAGCGCGAGGCACCCGGCGTGAAGCACGAAATCGCCGTTTCGATGATACTCGGGATTCGGCACCATCACCATGTGCAGGTGTGGCGCGGCGGCCGTGGCCTCCATCGTCGCCAGCCGCGCCCGCAGCGATGCGTAATCGTATTCGGTGTAGACATCGGCGCTGACGACCAGCGCGACACCTTCGCCGAGCAAAGCCAGCGCAGTGGCGATGCCGCCCGCCACCTCCAGCGGCGCAGATTCGCGCGAATAATGCAGCGTCGCGCCGAATCGCGACCCGTTGCCCAGCGCGGCTTCGATCTGATGTCCTAGATGGGCGACGTTGACGACGATGTCGGCGAAGCCCGCTGCGACGAGGCGTTCGATCTGCCATTCGATCAGCGCCTTGCCGCCCGCTTCGAGCAATGGCTTCGGGCGAGTGTCCGACAGCGGACGCATGCGCTGGCCGCGCCCGGCCGCGAGAATCATGGCCCGCGCCACTAGAAGGTGTAGCCCACGGTGGTCGGGCGTGCCTCGAGCTCATCGAGCAACCGCGAGAGCGGCCGCAACTCGTTGTAACGCGCGCAGGCGCCAAGCAGGTAGCCCATGACCCGGGGCATGTCCTTGAGATAGGCATCCTTGCCGTCGCGGTGGAACAGCCGCGCGAAGATCCCCAGGACTTTGAGCTGGCGTTGCACGCCCATCCATTCGAAGTCGCGCCAGAATGCGCCGAAGTCGGCGTCCACGGGCAGGCCGGCGGCACGAGCGCGCTCCCAGTGCCGAACCGCCCAATCGAGTTGCTGCTCTTCGCTCCACGCTACGTAGGCGTCGCGCAGCAACGAGACCAGATCGTAGGTGATGGGGCCGTAGACCGCATCCTGAAAGTCCAGAACGCCGGGATTGGGCTCGTCGATCATCAGGTTGCGCGAGTGGAAGTCGCGATGCACGTAGACGCGAGGCTGCGCCAGGTTGTTGGCGAGGATGCGCTGGAACGCTCCCGCCAGAGTGGCCGCTTGTGCGTCGTTCAGCACAATGCCCAGATGCTTGGCAACGTACCACTCGGGAAACAGGCTCAGCTCGCGTCGCAACAGTGCTTCGTCGTAGCGCGGAAGCATGCCTTCCTTGCTGGCCAGTTGCCAGCGAACCAGCGCGGTGCTGGCTTCGCGATACAGGTCCGGCGCGGTGACGTCCGACAGCTCGGCGAGATAGGTGCGGGTGCCGAGGTCGGAGAGCAGCAGAAAGCCTTGCGCAAGATTCTCGGCAACCACCGTCGGGGCGTGTACGCCCGCGGCGCTTAGCAGGGCAGCCACGGCGACGAAAGGCCGGCAATCCTCCTGCCCCGGCGGCGCGTCCATGGCAATGAGCGTGCAGACGCGGGAATTCGCGCCGGGCAATGCCGTCGAAGTCTGCAGCGTGACGCGGAAGTAACGTCGAAAACTTGCATCGGCGGACGCGGGTGCGATGCTCTGCATCGGCACCGGCAATGCCCGTTCGAGCCACGCGCAGAGCGCGTCGAAGCGGGCGTCGGAGTGCATGCGAAAGGATGAAGTTCGGAGGCAGGTAGAATGCAGCAGTTTAGCATTTGGACAATTCATCGATTGGCATGCGCCGACGCTCGATCACTGCCGGTCTCAGCTTGCTTTCGTTCGCGGTAGCGACCAGCGGCCGGGCACAACAGGCGCCCGACACGCAAGTCGATCCTGTGCCGCGGATGAAGGCGTCGCCGTACCTGGTGCCGCCGGCGCTGACACCGCCAAAGACGACCACGACCGGGCCAAAGCTGGCCAACGACGATCGCGATGCGATTTTCCTGCGCGCCGATCGGCTCGAGGGTGAGAGCGAGAAGTGGGTTCAGGCTGAGGGCAAGGTCGAGCTGCGCTCGCGACGACTGACCGTTCTGGCAGACTGGCTTCACTTCGACATTCCCGGCGACGAAGTCTGGGCCAAGGGTGACGTCACGGTCAGGCGCGGCATCGACTGGGTCACCGGGCCGGAAGTCAAATTCAAGCGCAGCGACAGCACCGGCTTCTTCATCGAACCGAAATTTCACGTCGGCGAAAACAATTCCCGCGGCGACGCGTCGCTGCTGACGTTCCTGAGCGAGGATAAATTCGAGGTCAAGGACGCGCGTTACACCACCTGCGTCGCCGACAACAACGACTGGTTCCTGTCGTCGGCCAACGTCGAGCTCGACAAGGCGCGCTCGGTCGGTACCGCGCACAACGCGACGGTCTATTTCAAGGACGTCCCGGTACTTTATTCGCCGTACCTCACGTTCCCGCTGTCCAACGAGCGCAAGTCGGGATTCCTGCCTCCGATCTACGGATCCAGCAACCAGCGTGGATTCGAGATCGCGCTGCCCTACTACCTGAACCTGGCGCCGAACTACGACGCCACGCTGCTCGCGCGACCGATGAGCCGTCGCGGCTTGCAGATGGGTGCGCAAGGTCGCTACTTGTTTTCCGAGGCTTCGGGTGAGGTCGATGGCGCGTACCTGCCGCACGACCGCCAAAGCGGCACCAATCGCTGGGCGGTGGCGTGGAAACACAACCAGAATTTCGGGAGTGGATTGGCCGGATTCGTGAACGTCGAGGAGGTATCCGACGACCTCTACTTCGCCGACCTCTCCGACCGGCTCGCGCTGACCTCGCAGACCAACCTGCCGCACGACTACGGCCTGACCTACACCAAAGGGCCGTTCTCGATGCTCGCGCGCATGCAGAGCTTCCAGACCTTGCAGGATCCGAATGCTCCGATCACGCCGCCGTATTTTCGCGAACCGCAGCTGGCCTTTACGGTCAAACCGACAGAATGGCAAGGGCTCGACTTTGCCGCGGCCGGCGAGTTCGTCCGTTTTCACCAGCCGGCCCTGTCGCCGAATGGCAACCGCAGCGTGCTCTATCCCACGGTGGCATGGTCGCAGCAGGGCAACGCGTGGTTCTTCACCGCGCAAACCGGCCTGCACATGACCAGTTACGATCTCGACAACGTGACGCCAACGACGCCTCCAACGCCTACGAATTTCACTCGCGTGCTGCCGATCAACACCGTCGACGCGGGACTCGTCTTCGAGCGCGATACTTCGTGGTTCGGCCGATCGTTCATCCAGACCCTCGAGCCGCGGCTGTACTACGTGCAGATTCCATACCGCAACCAAAGCACGTATCCCAACTTCGACACCGCGACCGACGACTTCAACTTCTCGCACCTGTTCACCGCGAATCGCTATCTGGGCAGCGACCGTATCGGCGACGCGAACCAGCTGACCTTCGCGATCGGCTCCCGCTTTCTCGACCCGGAGACCGGCGCCGAGAAAATGCGCTTCGCCATCGGCCAGCAATATTATTTCAAGAGCCAGCAGGTGACGTTGAACGAGCCGCCGCGTACGACCAACATCTCCGACCTGCTGGTATCCGCCGAGGCGCGTCTGTCCGACGTCTGGACCGCCGCCGGCGCGCTGCAATATCAGGTCGATCCCAAGCTGACGCAGCGTCTGGATCTGGGTGCGCGGTACCAGCCGGGTCCGGGGCGGGTGGTCAACATCGGCTATCGATTTATCCGCGAATACCTCAACTCCAGCGGGCAGGTCTCGCAGCTCAAACAGATCGATGCGTCGGGCCAGGTGCCGCTCGGGGACAGCTGGTCGGCGATCGGTCGCTGGAACTACTCGCTGGTCGATGGCAAGACGCTGGAGGGTGTACTCGGGTTCGAGTACAATGGAGACTGCTGGGTGTTCCGTATCGCCGCGCAGAGGCTGCAAACCAATACGCAGCAGGTGACGACGGCGGTATTCGTCCAGCTTGAACTCAACGGCCTTGCGCGCCTCGGGACGAATCCTGGCGACGTTCTGCGCCGCAGCGTTCCCGGCTACTCGACGGCGAACGACCCGGCGTTGCGAGCGATTGGCGGCAAGGCCGCCAACTACTTCCCGGAGTTCTGACCGGCTGATGCGGCAGATCATGGCTATGCGACATCTCATTTACACGTCGTTTGCGCTCGCGCTGGTTGCCGGCGCCTGCGTCGCGACGGCGCAGCAAACACCACCCGCGCGCAGCGCGCAGGCCACGCCGCCGAAAGTGCTGAGCGTCGATCGCGTCGTCGCGATCGTGAACGACGAGGCGATCACCCAACACGAGGTCAACGACGCCAAGCGCGTCGTTCTGATGCAAATGAGTCAACAAAAAGTGCAACCCCCAGCAGCCGACGTGCTCGAAAAGCAAGTGCTCGAGCGCCTGATCACGGAGCGATCGTTGTTGCAGTTCGCCAAGGAAACCGGCCTGCGCGTCGACGACACGCAGATCGAGCGCGCGATCCAGCGCATAGCCCAGGACAACAAGCTATCGCCGGAAGAATTCCGCAAGGCGCTCGAGAACGAGAAAATCGTCTACGCCAAATATCGCGACGACATTCGCAACGAGCTTGTAGTACAGCGCCTGCGCGAACGCGAGATCGAGAGTCGGCTTACCGTGAGCGACGCGGAAGTCGATCACTACCTGGCAACGCTCAAGGCACAGAAGTCCGGAGACGCCGAATATCAGCTCGCGCACATACTGGTGCTTGTACCCGAACAGGCCAGTGCCGACCAGATCGAAGGCAGACGCCGCCGAGCGGAAGAGGCGCTCAAGGCGATCAAGGGCGGTGCCGAATTCGGGCAGGTCGCGGCTGGATTTTCCGATGCCAACGATGCCTTGCGCGGCGGCAACCTCGGGTGGCGGCCCGGCGCGCGACTGCCGACGGTATTTGCGGACCAGGTGCGCACCATGAAGGCGGGCGAAGTGTCGCCGGTTCTTCGCAGCGCTAGCGGGTTTCACATCGTCAAGCTGATCGACAGGCGCGGTCGCAACGAATCGACCGTCGTCGATCAAACGCACACCCGCCATATCCTGGTTCGTGTCAACGAACTGGTCTCGGAAGCGGACGCGAAAGTGAAGATTGAGCGCGTGAAGGACCGCCTTGACTCGGGTGCGAAGTTCGACGAAATCGCGAAACTCAACTCCGAGGACGGCTCGGCGGTCAAAGGCGGCGACCTCGGCTGGCTCAATCCCGGGGACACCGTCGGTGAATTCCAGGATGCGATGAACAAGCTGGCGATCAATCAGATCTCGGCGCCCGTGCGCTCGCCCTTTGGCTGGCACATCATTCAGGTGCTCGAACGCCGCAAGCAGGACGTGACCGCGGAGCGCGAGCGCACCGAAGCGCAACTGGCGATTCGCCAGCGCAAGGCCGATGAACAGTTCCAGGCGTGGGTGCGCGAGGTCCGGGACCGCGCGTACGTCGAGATTCGACTCGACGACAAGTAGGATGTTGTACGGGCCGCCGTGCCCGCCGACCGGCGCTGCGACAATGACCCCTGACGGCATCCTGCAGGATCAGATCGACTACTACCGCGCTCGCGCGGGCGAATACGACGAATGGTGGTTCCGCCAGGGTCGTTACGACCGCGGCGCCGAGTTCAATGCACGCTGGCTTGCCGAGACCGCCGCCGT
This sequence comes from uncultured beta proteobacterium, assembly GCA_963726915.1. Lineage (GTDB taxonomy): Bacteria > Pseudomonadota > Gammaproteobacteria > Burkholderiales > Casimicrobiaceae > PALSA-1003. The sequence goes on along the minus strand of CAVSEA010000008.1, from coordinate 308,629 downwards.
GGAGAACGCGCTCGACACCTGGCTCGTGCGCACGAAGCCGCGCAGCATCCTCGAACTCGCGTGCGGGACCGGGCTGTTCACGCGCCGGATCGCGCCGCGGGTCTCGCGCGTCACTGCCATCGATGCGTCCCCTGAAGTGCTTGCGATCAATCGCGCCCGCACCGGGGCGGCCAACGTTAACTATGTGCAGGCCGACCTGTTCGCGTGGGGACAGCACGAGCGCCATGACGCCGTGTTCTTCGGTTTCTGGCTATCGCACGTGCCGGAGCGGCATTTCGCGCGATTCTGGGAAAGCGTCGCCGCGGCCCTCGGCCCGGACGGTGTCGCGTATCTCATCGATTCGGCTTTCGACCCGACGTCGACTGCCAGGAATCACGATGTGCCCGGCCGCGAGGCCGGTGTCGTGACGCGCAAGCTCAATGACGGCCGCGAATTCCGGATCGTGAAGGTATTCTGGGAGCCGCAGTCACTTGCGGCGAGGTTGGAGCAACTACGCTGGTCGGCAACGCTGACACAGACGCCGAGCTATTTCATTCACGGCGAAGTGCGACCGCGCCCCGCGACCGCGGAAACGCATTAGCAATAGACAGGGTGTTCAAAAGCGTTGCGAGGAAGGTGAGACGCGAGGCGCGAGGCTGCGAGCAACCGCAGCGTACATCGACGTACGTGAGGATTGAGAGCAGCCGAGCAACAAAGCAGATCACCTCCGGAGCAGCTTTTGAACGCCCTGTCAGTCCTTGGCGTCGTAGACGTAGGCAGATTGCGCAACGCGACCTTTGTCCATCGTCGCTTCGTCGGCGAGTGCGCGAGGTGTCTTGTCCCACCAGATCGCCCGGCCTTCGCGTTGTTTCTCGATCAACTCGGGACGCTCGGCCAGCAGTTCGCGCATGAACCTGGTGTGATCCGACTCGTAGTGGCGGCTTGGCAGCATCATGGTGGCGTTCGGTCCCGATCGTCGTTGGTCGTATCGCTCATTCTATCACCGTGCCCCCGCGCTCCCGCGGGCCGAGCCTGCAACGACGCGATACTCGTAGAGTCGGCACTCCAGGGCGCCGTTGAACAATGGCGTCCTGCGCGTGGCCTTGAGTCCGATCAGCTTCGCCAATCGTGCATCGCCGCTGAGGAAATAGGCGGTCCAGCCGGCAAAGTTCCGCTTCAAGGCGTCGCCCAGCCGCGGATAGAACGCGGCGAGTTCGCTCGAGTCGGCGAGCCGGTGGCCATACGGCGGGTTGCTGACGATGATGCCGCCGGGCGCCGGTGCGGCGCGAACCAGTACATCGACATGTTCGACGCTGACCGCGTCGGCCAGGCCGGCGGCGGTCAGGTTGGCGCGGCACTGCGCGATGGCGACGGCATCGTTGTCGCCGGCGAAAATTCCGGCGGGAGCGACCGGGCGCGCGCGCCGCTGTGCCGCTTGCTTGATCCGTTGCCAGGTCGGCCCGTCGTACCAGGCGAGCTTTTGAAAACCGAACGTACGCTTGAGCCCCGGCGCCATGTCGAGCGCCATCAGCGCCGCCTCGATGACGATGGTGCCTCCTCCGCAAAGTGGGTCGAGCAGCGGCGTCCCGGGCGCCCAGGAGGCCAGTCGCAACAGCCCGGCCGCCAGATTTTCGCGCAGCGGCGCCTCGGCCGCTTCGCGCCGCATTCCACGCTTGAACAACGGCTCGCCCGAGGTGTCGAGATAGAAAGTCGCGTCGCTCGCCGTCAGATAGGCGTGCACGCGAACGTCGGGTTGCTCCTTGCTCACGTTCGGACGCACGCCGGACGCGGCACGATGACGATCGCAAACCGCATCCTTGATGCGCAGGGTTGCGAATTCGAGGCTGTTTAGCGGCGAACGCGTCGCGGCCACGTCGACGCGCAGGCTTCGATCGGCGCGGAACCACTGCGGCCAGTCGAGCTCGTGCGCCAGCGCGTAGACATCGTTTTCATCGCGGTACGTGCCGTGACCGACGCGCCACAGGATGCGGCTGGCGAGCCGGCTTTCGAGATTGGCGCGATACGCGAGTTCGATCGGGCCGGCAAAGGCGACGCCGCCCGCGGCGACAACGACGTCGGCCGCCTGCAGCCCTTCGAGTTCTCCGGCCAGCGCCGCCTCGAGCCCGCGCGGGCAGGGCGCGAAAAAGTGTTCCACGTCAGAACGGCTTCAACACGACGAGCAGCACGGCGCCGAGCAACACCGGCAGCGCGGGGATCTCGTTGAGCCAGCGGTAGTAGACGTCGCCGTGACGGTTGCGATCGTGCTTGAAGTCCTGCATCAGCTTGCCCAGCCAGAGGTGGTGCGCTACGAGGATGGCCACCAGCGCGAGCTTGGCGTACAGCCAGCCGCCGGTGATGCCGTAGCCGAGCCACAGCCACACGCCGGAGCCGATGGTGAGCAGCGCGCCCGGCGCCATGATCCCGTAGTAGAGCTTGCGCTCCATCAGCTTGAAGCGTTCGTTGCTCACCGCGTCGGTCGCCAGCGAGTGGTAGACGAACAACCGCGGCAGGTAGAACAGACCCGCAAACCAGGTCACCATGAACACGATATGCAGCGACTTGACCCAGAGCATAGTCGTCAGCGCAGCAGGCGGCGCCGCATCAGAAACAGTGCCGCGCCGAAGGGTACGACGGCGTAAACCAGCAGTACCCCGACATGCAACGCGAGATCGGCGGGGACGCGACCGTCGAGCAGCGGGCGGGCGATGTCGATCGCGTGCGATAGCGGCAGAAACGCGGCGACCGCGCGCAACGCCCCGGGCAACTGGTCGACCGGGAAGTACACGCCGGAGAGCAGCAGCATCGGCGTCTGGAACAGCGTCAGCGAGTAGGTGAAGAAGTCGTAGTTCTGCGCGAGCGAAGTCATGAGCAGCCCGAATGCTCCGAACACCAGTCCGATGACGAATCCCAGCGGTATCACCCACACCGCGAGCCAGGAGTGTCCGAAGCCGATCAGCATGATGACGACGAGAATCGCTACCACCGACATCACGCTCTTGGTCGCGGCCCAGATCCATTCCGCGAGCACGACGTCGTCGAGCGAAATGGGTGCGTTGATGATCGCGTCCCAGGTGCGCTGCACGTGCATGCGGGAAAAGGCCGAGTACATTCCTTCGAACGACGCGGTGAACATTGCGCTTTGGCAGACCATGCCGGTGCCGATGAACGCGATGTAGGTCATGCCGCCGATCTCGGGTACGAAGGCGCCGATGCCGTATCCCAGCGCCAGCATGTACAGCAGCGGATCGGCGATGTTGCCGAGGACCGAGGCTATGGCGAGCTTGCGCCAGACGAGCAGATTCCGGCGCCACACCGGAATCCAGCGCGGGGAAAGCTCGGGGAATCGCAACAGGGTGGCGGTCGTCGACATGCGCAGGCAATGCGGTACGCCGCGGAGTATAGCGCGCGTGACTCATGCTTGACACCGCACGCGGTGCTCCCGTACCTTGATCCGGGTCGCGCGTAACCGGAAATTGCATATGCGTCGTGCTGTACCGCGGGTTCGATGGATCAGGTTCGCGTTGGTCGCGGGCCTTGCGTTGGCGGCGTGGGGCGCGGTCGCGCAATCGACCTATCCCGATCATCCGATCAAACTGGTGGTGCCGTATCCTCCGGGCGCACTCACCGACCTGCTGGCGCGCGCGATCGGCGATCGGCTCGCCCTTGTTCTCAAGCAGCCGGTGATCGTCGACAACAAGCCCGGCGCAGGCACGCTCGTCGGCGCCGAGTTCGTCGCCAAGCAGCCGGCCGATGGGTACACGCTGTTGATGGCGACCAGCACGACGCTGGGCATCAGCCCGGCGCTGTATCAACCCTCCCCGATCAATCCGCTGAAGGACTTTGTGCCGATCTCACAGGTCGGGACCGTGAACTTTTTTCTCATTGCGAACCTGAATTTCCCGGCGAGGAATGTGCGCGAGATGATCGATGCCATCCGGAAAAATCCCGGCAAGTACAACTATGCATCGGTCGGTAACGGCAGCCCGCATCAGCTGTTCATGGAGGCGCTCAAGGCCGAGTACGGTTTGGACATCCAGCACGTGCCGTACAAGGGGACCCCTGCGGCGTTGACCGACCTGCTGGCCGGATCGATCCAGGTCATGTTCGCAGATGCAACCATCGCGGTGCCGAATATCCAGGCAGGAAAGGTGATCCCACTCGGAACCTCGGTGGCGAAACAGACGACGCTGCTGCCTTCCGTGCCGCCGATCGCCACCGTCGTCACCGGATTCGACTGGCAGGCGTGGCAAGGCGTCGTGGCCCCGGCCGGAACGCCCAGGGACATCGTGGCGAAGTTGTCAGGCGAATTGCAGAAGATCCAGGCTACTCCCGATTTCAGGGAACAGCTGTTCAAGTTCGGGATGGAGCCCGTCGCTCCGCACACGCCCGAACAGTTCGCGGCGATCATCGCGGCCGAACAGCCGCGGTGGGTCAAGGCGATCAAAGACTCTGGTGCAAAAGTAGACTGATGCAAAGCTGCTGCGCGCGGCGATCGCTTTGTCGTATCCTCGCTCGGCGCTCGCCGTACGTTCTCTGTACTGTCTCGCGCCTCGCTGCGGGCCTTCGCGCGCTCGCCGCTGCTCGCGACGCTTTGTGCCTGGTGCACAATCATTGAGCAATAACGAGGGAAATATTATGGCTAGCCCGGTCATCGACGTCCACACCCATTGCCTGACCGAGGCCTGGTTCCGGCTGTTGCAACAGCACGGCGCGCCTCGCTATTCGGTGCAACCGGTACGTGGCGGTCTGCGCGCGATCCATCTCGATGGTGCTCCGTTCATGACGCCGGTCCCGGCGATGTTCGATTACGAGCTGCGGCTCGAGTCGATGAACGAACACGGCGTCGACGTCTGCATCGTGTCGCTGACGTGTCCCAACTGCTACTGGGGCGGTCGCGACGTGAGCCTCGAGGCCGCGCGCATCATGAACGATGACATGGCATCCGCGCGCACCGCGTATCCCGGACGCATCGAATGGTTCGCGTCGCTCCCTTGGCAATATCCGGACCTTGCACTGGTCGAGCTCGACCGCGCAGTGGCTGCCGGCGCGCGCGGCGTCATGGTGCTCGCCAACATCGACGGCCTGCCCCTGACGGATCCCGCGTTCGAGGCCATCTGGCGCGCGATCGACGCGAAAGCCTTGCCCGTGCTCGTGCATCCGACCGCGCCTCCGGGCGTGGCGGCGATGGACATGCAGCGCTTTCAGCTCACGGCATCGATCGGGTTCACTTTCGATACTTCGCTCGCGGTGGCGCGCATGATCTACGACGGGTTTTTCGACCGCTATCCGCGGCTCAGGATCATCGCCTCGCATGGCGGCGGCGCGTTGCCGTACCTGATTTCACGCATGGACCAGTGCTTCGACAACATTCCCGCATGCCGGGAGAAGATCAGTGCACGTCCCACCGAGTACCTGCAGGCAATCTGCGCCGACGCGGTGGTCTTTGCCCCCGGCGTGCTCGGTCTATGCGTCGACACCTTTGGTGCGGACAACGTGCTCTACGGTTCCGACTATCCGCACACCATCGGTGACATGCCGGGTTGCCTCGAGCGCGTGAACGCGCTATCCGACCACGCGCGTGACAAGGTCCGCGGGGCGAATGCGCGGCGGTTGTTCCGCCTGTAGGCGGGCACAGGGGTCAGCGCAGCGGCGGCAACCGTCGTCGCAGGCTTGCCGGAAACAGCCGGACGACGTGCGCGCGAGCGGGATGCCAGAACGCCGAGAGCAGCAGCAGGCCGGAACCGATGACGAAGGCCGCGATCGCGAAGCCGAGGCTCACCATGCCGAATTGTCGCAGCAGGTCGCTGAAGGTGTACAGGACATAGACCAGCGCGGAGACCATCAGCGCGCGACGGTCGATCGCCAGCGATACGACGGCGATGGCGACGTAGACCACGACAACCACTACCGCCTGCAGTAGATCGGTTCCTCCGCCGAAGACATTGAGCGCGGAGAAGACGGGACGCACCAGCAGCGGCGCCGCGAGCAGATGCAGCCAGAACGCGACGTCCGATTTGCCCGTCTCGCGGCGCGTGTCGGCGGCATCCCATCGCATCGCCAGGGCGAAGACGACGATGCCGGCAAGAAACGAGAGGAGATTCTCCCATTCGCGCGCCGCAGGGACGACCGCGATTAGGAACGCGAGTATCGAACCCACGGCGACCGCCGCGCCCGCGGCGACAGTAATCGGAACCCGAAACCGCCGCCAATGCAGCCAGGTCGCGCCGGCCGCGAGCGCGCATGCGATCGCGATGCTTGCACTCGATTGGTTCGCGGTGACCACTCCGGCAGCGGCGATGCCCCCGGTGAATGCGAGCAGCAGGACGATCGCCGGCAGCGCCATGCGCCGCTTGCGAACGAAGAATTCGGCCAGACCCCACGCCACCGCCGACACTGACAGCGCGCCGATCCACGGCGCCAACGCACTGCCCAGCCAGGCTACCGATGCCAGCATCAGCACGCAAGCGATCACCACGAAGATGTCGTTGAATCCGGTGACCAGGCGGAAGTGTTCCTCGTCGACGTCGGGGGCGCGCTTTTGCTGCGCTACAAACGAGCGAAATGCCTGCGCGGCTTCTTCGGTGAGGACGCCGGCTTGAACGGCTGCGGAAAGGTCGTCTTCGCTGTACATGTTTCAGGCTTTCTCGATCGATCGTCGGGTTTCGGTTTGCGCCGCGCAGTCAGTCGCGAAGCTCTCGTCCCGTCAGCTTGATGAACAGGTCCTCGACGTTCGCCGGTCGATGCAGGTAGCGCAGGCCATGCGCGCTCGCGAGGTCCGTCAGCAGCGGCACGGCGTTGCGCGCGTAGCAGAACGCGGTCTCGCCGGCGAGTTCCAGCCGATCGGCAAGCGCACGCCCTCGCGCATCCGCCCAGGCGCGGACTTCGTCGCCGTAAACTTCGACGACTTCGGGCTCGACGTGCGCGGCGATCAGCGCGCGCGGCGCGTCGCAGGCGATCATCGTGCCGTGGTCGATGACCGCGAGCCGGGAGCAAAGCCGCTCGGCCTCGTCCATGAAATGTGTCGTCAGCAGGATCGTCTTGCCCTGCGTCAGCAATTGGCGCAGGCCATCCCAGATCAGGTGCCGCGCCTGCGGATCGAGACCGGTGGTCGGCTCGTCGAGAATCAGCAGCTCGGGGTCGTTGATGAGCGCTCGCGCCAGTGTGAGCCTCCGCTTCATGCCGCCGGACAGGGTGCGAATGCTCGCCGTACCCTTCGCGGCGAGCCCCGCGAAGTCGAGCAGGCGCGGAATCCGCCTCTGCACGATGTCGTCGGGCAGTCGAAAGTAACGTCCGTAGATGCGCAGATTTTCGGTGACGGTGAAGTCGGGATCGAGATTGTCCATCTGCGGCACCACGCCTACGCGCACCCGCGCCTGCCGTGCTGCCTTCGGCACCGGCTCGCCGACCAGCGAGATCGCGCCGGCGTTGGGAGCGGTAAGCCCGAGGCAGCACCGCAAGGTGGTCGTCTTGCCCGCGCCATTCGGGCCGAGCAGGCCGAAGCATTCGCCGCGCTGGATCGCGAAATCGAGGCCTTTCACGACCTCGGCCTCGCCGTAGGATTTGCGCAGCCCGACGACGGAAAGTACGACGTTGTCGAGGGGGTTCATGGTCCTGGCCGCGACCACTGGCCGACGATGACGCGCTGCAATTGCCCGAGACGGCCGTGGAAGAAGTGCCCGCAGCCCGGAAACACGACAATGGGAAGTTGCTGCGGCCGCGCCCAGTCGAGCACGTCGGCCAGCGCGACGACGTCATCCTGCTCGCCGTGAATGACGATCGTGTCGGCGGGGACGTGTTCGACCGGAAATCGCTTGATGGCCGGGCCGACCAGCACCATGCGCTCCGCGGTCACCTGATGGGCGACGCGGGTCTGCACATAGCTGCCGAAGGAGAATCCCGCAAGCACCGGCGGCGTCGCCGCGACGGCCGGGAATTCGCGCTGGGCGAACTCAAGCGCAGCAAGCGCGTCAGCGGTCTCGCCGACGCCGTCGTCGAAGCTGCCTTCGCTGTTACCCGCACCGCGGAAGTTGAAACGTATGCTTGCGTAGCCGAGCGCGACGAAGGTCCGGGCGAGCGTCTGCGCGACCTTGTTGTCCAGCGTCCCGCCCTGCAGCGGATGCGGATGCGCGACCAGAGCGATGCCGCGCGGCGCGACGTCGGGCACATTGAGCGCGACTTCGAGCGCCCCGGCGGGACCAGCGATGCGCGAACGCGTTTCGCCTCGCGTCAAATCTTCAGCCTCTCGACGACGCGACCGTTGACGATATGCGAGTCGATGATTTCGTCGATGTCGTCGCGATCGACGTAGGTGTACCAGGTCTCTTCCGGATACACGACGATGACCGGGCCCTCCTCGCAGCGGTCGAGGCATCCGGCCTTGTTCATGCGCACGCTACCCTTGCCGTTGAGGCCAAGCGCCTTGATTCTCTGCTTGGCGTACGCGTGCATCTCGGACGCGTCATGCGTAGCGCAGCAAGCCTCGGGCGGATCGCGCTTATTGCAGCAGAAAAACACGTGGTGCTTGTAGTAACTCATGCGGAACTCCGAAGCGAGCCGCGAATTATACGCGAGCGTCCGGATCGATCGTGGTGTGACCCCATCCAGGTTGTCCGGCGAGCCACAGCAGGTAGGTGCTCGCCAGCACCGGCCAGACGACCAGGACGGCGTGCGTCAGCCGATTGAAGTTCAGCAACTGTCCGTAGGGCCAGTCGAACAAGGCGATCGGCGCGCGCGCCTGCCACATGTCCGGCGCCAGGAGTGGCGCAACCAGCGAGGACAGCAGCGCGATAGCGCACAGGGTCGTGCGCATGGGTCGCGGCAACCAGATCGCTGCCAGCAATGCCACGGCGCCGACGATGATGCCGATCGATACACCCGGCTTGAGCCATGTCTCGAGCACCGCCTGTCGCAGCAGCAAGCTGGCGGCGCCGCCCTTGAGCACGAGCGCGAAGCCGATCAGCAGTAGCACCGCCCAGCCGAGATATTGCCGCTGGCGGACGAGCAATGCGAGAAACAGTCCCACGCCGACGACGTTGAATGCGCTTTGGGCAGCCTGCAACAGCGCGCCTGGCAGGTCGCTCGTCAGTTCCAGCGACGGATCGAAGGTCGCCGCGAACAGGGGAATGCCAGGATTGACCTGCGCCAGGAGCCAGATGCCGAGCAGCGCAAGTCCCATGTCGCCGCGGCGTCCCTCGAGGAATGCGCGCTCGCGCCATTCCCGAATCCGGGTTCGCAATCCGGGCACGCCGTTGAACAGCAGGGCGACCAGTGCGCCGAGCGCAGCCCCGGCAATGTTCGAGAGCAAATCGACAACGCTGGCGTCGCGTGTCGGCAGCAACATTTGCGCGCTTTCCATGCACAGCGACAGCAGCGCGCCGCCTGCGCAGGCGACGGCGAAACGCAGCGCAGGCGCGCGCCGTTCGCCGACGAGCGCAAGCGCCAGTCCGAACGGGGTATAGGCGATGGTGTTGATCGCAATGTCGAAACGCGTGAAGCGCGGCGGCCATTGCGCGAACAGGAAAAACGGCGTTCCGGGCAGAGGCGCCATCCACGCGGAGAACGGTTCGAGGCTCGCGTAGACGACCATCGCGCCGTAGAGCGCGGCGAAGTACTGCGGAAGCTGCGATGGACGGTGGCGGGGAGACATGTCGAGAACGCGTGGCGGTGACCCCGGTTCGCCGCCCGCTTACAGGAGCTTGCGCACCACGGTCATGTTCTGTTCTTCGCGCAGAATCGAGAACCCTGCCGCGAGAAACATCGACAGCGGGCCATGATAGTGATCGGCGGAGGCTTCGCTGGCGCCGGACTTGAACGGAAACGCATCGACCAACCTGATGCCGCGCGCCGCGAGCATGGCGAGCCCATCGGCCAGCAGCGCGCGGGCGACGCCGCTCCGGCGTCGCGCAGGGCTGACGACGAAGCAGACGACCGCCGCCGCCTCGAAGTCGCGGCACGGCAGTTCGGTCGGGGCGATGCGCATGCGGTCGAAGCAGTGCGGCAATTTGTGTCGCGGCTGCGCGTTCATCCAGCCGACGACTTCATTGCCTTCGTAGGCAAGGAAGCCTTCCATCTCGCCGACCTCGATACGCGAACGCATTGCGACTCGATTCGCATCGCCCGAGAACGAAGGCCAGTCGAGGGCGAGCGGAACCTGGTAGTAGTGGCAATAGCATTTCGCCCACTCCGGGTTGTCGGCAAACGCCGGTCCCCGCTCATGGTCGAAGAAACGCAGGAAATCGTCGGCCAGTTCGGGTGCCAGTGGCGAGACGGTAATCGCGCTCATGGGATGCCCTCAGCGGACCTTGATCTCGGTCCACATCCGGTTCATCAAGCGTCGTTCCTTGCGTGGTAGATCACGCAGTTGCTCGAGTCGCTTCATCGCGTCGGCATCGGGGAAGACCGCGGGGTTCTCCTTGACTTCAGGGTCGATGAACGGCATCGCCGCCGCGTTGGGATTGCCGGAGCCCAGCATGTTCGAGAGCTCCGCCGCGTTCTTGCCGTCGAGCATGAAATTGATGAACAGGTAGGCCAAGTCCTCGCGCGGTCCGCTCTTGTGCATGACCATGTTGTCCACCGCCAGCACCGCGCCCTGCTTCGGTGTCGAGAACCCGATCGAAAACGGGCGCTTCGCCTTTCTGGCGTCCTGCGCGGCCTGGAACATGTCGTTCGAATAGCCGTGCGCGAGCCAGATGTTGCCGATCGTCAATTCCTTGATGTAGGACGACGCGTTGAACGCGGCCCAGTACGGCTTGGCGCGCAGGATGGTGTCGCGAGCCTCCTTGAGCCTGGTCGGGTCGGTCTCGTTGACGGGGTAGCCCAGGTAGATGAGCGCCGCCGCGAACAGCTCGCGCTGGCTGTCGAGTACGGTGACCTTGCCTTTGACCTTCTCCAGGTACTTCGGGTCGAAGATGACGGCCCAGGTATCCGTCGGCAGCCCCAGCTCCTTCATCTTCTCGATGTTGTAGCCAATGAGCGTGATCGAGTACGCGTACGGAACCGAATATTTGTTGCCGGGGTCGTACCAGGGATTGGTGAATTCGGGCTTGATGTTCTTGAAATTCGGCAGCCGCGTCATGTCGAGCGCGCGCAATGCGCCGCTGGCGACCAGCGTTTCCACCGCGTTGCCGGTCGGTACGAGGACGTCGTAGCCGGTGGCGCCCGCCGCGAGCTTTGCCAGCAGCTCCTCGTTGTCGGAGTAGTAGTCCTGCACCAGCCGGCACTTGCAGTACGCCTCGAAGCGCTTGACCGTCTCTTCGGCGATGTAGTTGTTCCAGTTGTACAGATGCAGTTCGTTCGCACCTTGCGACACCGCTTTCGGCTCGGCGTCCGATTCCTTCGCGACGTCGGCGTCCTTCGGTCCGCAGGCCGCGAGCGCCAGCGTCAGGACCATGGCGCACAAGCGGCCGGCGCTGAGGTGCCCGCGCTTCAATCCGCCTTCCCTCGCAGCGCGTCGGGAGCCAGCTTGCCGGCGACGACGATCATGACCAGCGTCAATGCCATAAGCAGCGTCGAAATGGCGTTGACTTCCGGCGTCACGGCGATCTTTATCATCGAATAGATCTGCAGCGGCAGCGTGGACACACCAACACCTGCCGTGAAAAACGTGATCACGAAATCGTCGATCGACAGCGTGAACGCCATCAGCGCGCCGGCGACGACACCGGGCATGATCAGCGGCAGCGTGATCAGGCGAAACGTGGCCCATGGCGATGCGCCGAGATCGCGCGCTGCCTCGAAAATCGACTCGTCCATGCCGGCGAGACGCGCGCGCACGATGATCGCGACAAAGCCGATGCAGAAAGTGACGTGGGCGATGATGACGGTGAACAGGTTGAGTTCGGTGCCGATGACCTGGATGAAAAAGATCAGCAGCGACACGCCGAGCAGAATCTCGGGCATGGCCACCGGCGTGAGCACCATGAACGGCAGCACGCGCGTCCGGTAGCGGTGCATCGCGATGCCGGCCATCGTGCCGAGAACAGTCGCGCAAAGGCTGGCGACGACGGCGATGAACAGCGAGTTGCCGGCCGCCCTCAACATGTCCTGATTGGCGAACAGCGTCTTGTACCAGGCGAACGTGAAGCCCACCCATTCCGCGTTCAGCTTGGAGTCGTTGAACGAGAATACGACGACGATGGCCAGCGGCACGTAGAGAAACGCGTAAACGGCGATCGAGATCAGGCACAGCGCGTAGCCTTGTCGCGTGGCCGCGGACAGCAGACGCGCGCCGAGCGCGATCGCAATCACGCCGAGCAGCAGGATCAGCAGCAGTCCACCGCTAGGCACGGCGGAGACCTCCGCGCGCAAACCACGTCGATATCGCCGCCACCAGCAGCACCGCCAGCGTGAGCATCAGCGACAGCATCGACCCGAACGGCCAGTCGCGCGTGCCGAGGAACGATTCCTTGATCATGTTGCCGACCAGCCAGTCGTTGGCGCCGCCGAGAATCTCGGGGATCGCGAACATGCCAAGAACGGGAATGAACACCAGCGCCGCGCCGGAAAAGATTCCGGGCAGCGATAACGGGAACGTGACCTTCCAGAACCGTTCCCAGCGATTCGCACCCAGGTCCTGCGCCGCGTCGAGCAGCACCGGATCGTGCTTTTCGAGGTTCGTGTACAGCGGCAGGATCATGAAGGGCAGGTGCACGAAGACCATGCCGACGATTACCGCGAAGCGTGTGAACAACAGATCGAACGGCCCGAGGATGATCATCCACGCGTACACGCGCACCAGGAAGTTGCTGGCGAAGGGGAGGATCACCAGCAGCACCATCAGGTCGCGCCGCTTCTTGGGCATGCGCGCAATGAGCATCGCCAGCGGGTAACCGGCGACCAGGCAGATCAGCGTCGTCAGCGCCGCTACGCCGAAGGACTTGGCGAAGATCTGGACGTAGACCCAGTCGCTGAAGAATACCTGGTAGTTCTCCAGCGTGAGCCCGGTGTCCTCGCTGCCCCGCAACGGGTACAGCGGAGCGAGACCGCCGAACTCGCCCGGGTACATGAACGATGCGACGACAACGATGAGCGCCGGCAGCGCGAAGAAGATCAGGAGGAACAGGAACGGCGGCCCGCCAACGATCCATTTGGCCCAGGGAGACGCCGCCTTCATGGTGCTGCCCGGTTAGGGCCCGTTAACGCTATGGGCGCAATCGCGAACGGGTGGCATGGGGCGCCAATCGCGACAGCCGACGAAGCCAAGACTAGCGGTCTTGGCGAGGAGAGCAACAAAGAGTGGCGCCCCACGCCACCCGTTCCCTTCGGGTTGCTGCCGAAAACGCCCATCGCGGCGTTGCGAAGGCTCGCCGGGTGCCCAACCCGGCTTCGCGTCCGCGCCTTGCGCTGAGCGCTTTCGGCGGTGCAACGCGGTTGTGTCCATAGCGTTAACGGGCCCTAGTCGGGCACGAAGTGACCGGCGTCGTGTCGCCACGCCACCTGCACTTCGTCGCCGGTCTCGAAGAAGCGCGCGCGACCGGATCCGGCATTGGGCGCCAGCGCCTCGATCTTCTGCCCGTTGTCGAGCATGACGATGTAGGTCGTCACGTCGCCGACGTAGACGTATTCGCGGACCTTGCCGTGGAACCTGTTGCCAAGCTCGAGCGTCTCGCCTGGCGCAGCGATCCGCACCATCTCCGGGCGCAGCGCGAGCACGCCCTTGGCACCCGTCCGGATCCCCGGACGCGATGGGGCATCGATGGTGCCGAGCCCGGTGCTGGCCAGGCGCAACGCATCGCCATTGACCTCGGCTACGGTCGCGTCGATCAGGTTGCAGTTGCCGATGAAGTCGGCGACGAAGCGGTTGTTCGGGAAGCCATAGATCTTCGAGGGCTCGTCGAGCTGCTCGATGCGGCCGGCGTTCATCACCGCGATGCGATGCGACAGCGCGAGCGCCTCGGCTTGCGAATGAGTGACGAAGACGAAGGTGATGCCGACGTCGCGCTGCAGGCTCATCAATTCAACCTGCAGCTGCTCGCGCAACTTGGCATCGAGCGCCCCCAGCGGTTCGTCGAGCAGGAGCAGCCGCGGCCGGTTGACCAGCGAGCGCGCCAGCGCAACACGCTGCTTCTGTCCGCCGGAAAGCTCGTGCGGATACTGATCGCCCTTTTCCGACAGGTGGACGAGATCAAGCGTTGCCTTGACCTTGCTGCGGATGTCATCGGCGCTCGCCCCGGCCATCTTGAGCGGAAACGCCACATTGTCGACCACGGTCATATGCGGGAACAACGCGTAGCTCTGGAATACGGTGTGGATCGGCCGCTTTTCCGGTGGCGTTTCCTTGAGATCGACGCCGTCGAGCACGATGCTGCCTTCGTCGGGCAAGTCGAACCCTGCGATCATGCGCAGGATCGTCGTCTTGCCGCAGCCGGAAGGGCCGAGCAGCGTGAAGAACTCGCCGGCGCCAACCTCGAAGCTGACGTTCTTGACCGCCTCGAAGCTTCCGAAGCGGCGCGTTATGTTCTTGATTTCGAGCAAAGCCATTGTGGCTGGAACGCATCCCCCGAAGATCGGCGGATTGTAGCAAAATGACGAATCGCGGTCGCCTTGTGTTCGCCTTCTTGTCACCGATGCCAGCCATGATGTCGGCGCCGCGGGAACCGCGCATCGCCGCTTCACAGTCAAGGCACGCGCTCGTGCCACCCATGTGTCTTCGTTGGGCCGCCGTCGCGTGGATGTCGACGCTCGCGCTCTGCGGAAATGCCCAGACGCCGCAAACGTATCAGCTCGACCCATTCGCGAAGGCTACCGCCGGTTACTCGGGTTGCCCCGAGGTCAGGCCGCCGGTCCTCAGCGAGCAGGAGATGCGCATCCAGGCGCACGGGCGTGCCGAACGCGGAACATCGTGCTGCCTCGCCGGAACCTGCGAGTGCGGCGGAAGCTACAAGCGCGATCCGGAGATCAACGAGCGGGTCGCCAACAAGATTCGCGCCGACTCGCGCTTCAACGACACCAGCGTCTGGGTGACAACGACGCGCAAATTTGTGACGCTCCAGGGCTGCGTGCGCAGCGCCGCGCAGAAGCGTGCGCTGGAGCGACTGGTCCAGCGCCAACCCGACGTGGCGATCGTCTGGAACGAGGCCGTCGTAAAGAAGTAGCGCGAGCACGCCGCAGCGCGGAGCAGGGGCCCCGCGCGCGGCGCGGGGATGCGTGCGTGAAGAGGTAGCACGCCGCAGCGCGGCGCTACTCAGCCGCCGCGGCTGGCTTGAGCGCACCAAGCGCCGTGAGCAGTTCGATCGGCACCGGAAATACGATCGTCGAGCTCCTGTCGCCCGCAATGTTGCCAAGCGTCTGCAAGTAGCGCAGTTGCATCGCCTGCGGCTGTTGCGAGAGTATCTGCGCGGCTTGCAGCAGTTTCTCCGACGCCTGCAGCTCGCCCTCGGCGTGGATGATCTTCGCCCTCCGCTCGCGCTCGGCCTCGGCCTGGCGCGCGATCGCACGCACCATCGACTCGTTCAAGTCGACCTGCTTGATTTCGACGATCGAGACCTTGATGCCCCACGCGTCGGTCTGCGTGTCGAGCACCCGCTGCATATCGAGGTTGAGCTTCTCGCGTTCGGACAAGAGCTCGTCCAGCGCGTGCTTGCCCAGCACCGCGCGCAGCGTTGTCTGCGACAGCTGGCTCGTCGCCTCCAGGTATTTCACGACCTGAATCACCGACTTGGCCGGATCGACGATGCGAAAGTACACGACTGCGTCGACCTTGACCGATACGTTGTCCCGCGTGATCACGTCCTGCGGCGGAACGTCCAGGACGACCGTGCGCAGGTCCACGCGCACCATTTGCTGTGCGATCGGAATGAGCAGGATCAGCCCCGGGCCTTTGACTTTCCAGAACCGGCCGAGCATGAATACGACGCCACGCTCGTATTCGCGCAGGACGCGAACCGATGTGAGGACCAAAAGCCCAAAAAGCAGAAGCAAGCCACCGAAGCCCAACCCGAATACCATGATCTGTCTCCTCAGTCGTCGACCGGTACGACGGTCAGCACGAGATCTTTGCGCGCCGTGACTCGCACGCGCTGACCGCGCTCGAGCGGCGCCGTGCTGGCAACGCTCCACTGTTCGCTGTGTATGCGCGCCCAGCCTTCCGCGCCCGCGGTGTCGAGCATTTCGCCGACGCTGCCGATCAGTTCTTCGCTGCCAGTGACCACCGGGCGCCGGCGGGCCCTGAGCGCGGCGCCGGAGATGAAGAAGATGAACACTCCCGTCAGCACCGAAAGCACGACGATCAGCGACAGCGGAATGCCGAAGCCCGGTACATCGCTATCGATGAGCATGATCGCGCCGATGGCGAAGGCAATAATTCCACCGACACCCAGCGAACCGTACGCCGGCAGAAAAGCCTCTGCGATCAGGAACGTCAGACCGAGGAGCATGAGCGCGAGCCCGGCGTAGTTGACCGGCAGCATGTGCAGCGCAAAGAGCCCGACCAGGAGGCAGATGGCCCCGACGACGCCAGGCAGCACGAGTCCAGGGCTGGAAAACTCGAAGAACAGGCCGTAGACGCCGAGCATCATCAGGATCAGCGCGATGCTCGGTTCGGTGATGGCGGCGAGGAATCGGCTCTTCCAGTCGGGAACGAGCGTCTGCGGTACCGCGCCGGCGGTCGCCAGCACGCGCTCGGCACCGGCGATCGCGACCTTGCGGCCATCGAGCTTCGCCAGCAACTCGGAGACGTCGGGTGCTATGACGTCGATCACGTTTTGCGCGAGTGCCTCGTCGGCCGAGAGGCTGACCGCTTCGCGCACCGCGCGTTCCGCCCACTCGACGTTGCGTCCGCGCATCTGCGCGAAACCGCGTATGTAGGCGGCCGCGTCGTGCACCTGCTTCTTGGTCAGTGGATCCTGTGCGCCGTGCGTGTCATCCTCGGTCTTGCCTTTGTCCTTGCCCGCGGCCGGCGGCGCGGGCATGCCGATCTGCACCGGCGTCGCAGCGCCGAGATTGGTGCCTGGCGCCATCGCCGCGATGTGGCTGGCGTAGAGAATGTAGGTGCCGGCGCTGGCGGCGCGCGCGCCGCTCGGCGCGACGAAGGCGGCGACGGGAATGCGTGACGCGAGGATCGCCTTGATGATGTCGCGCATCGACGTATCGAGTCCGCCCGGCGTGTCGATCTGCAGCACGACGAGCTGCGCGCCTTCCTTGTCTGCGTGGGCGAGACCGCGTGTCACGAAATCCGCGGTGGCGGGCCCAATCGCGCCGCTGACCGGCAGGACGATGACCGGCGCGGGCGCAGCCGTCACCCCGGTCGCGCCGCATGCGAGCGCGGTCCATACAACGAGTCCGAGCAGCGACACCATCTTCACGCGGAGTATCCGGCGGAATCTGGCCGAGAACCATTATTACAGAAAACCCGACGACAGGTGCAGCGACAGATCCGCGCGCAGCGCGCCCGGGGAAAGAGCGCCTCAGGCAATCCGGTCATGGTTCGGCTTGCGCCGGATCCGGGCTACAGCAGGCGCGCCAGCAGGATTGCGAGCAACGCTGCCAGCAATACGCTGATCACTGCCAGCCAGCGGTTTCGGACGCGATGCATTGCCGCGAGTTCGATCAGCGCGGCATCCGACGCCGATGGCGGCGCCGACAGCTTCTGGTAGATCAGCCGCGGGAGAAGCGGCAGCGTCGTCGCCAGAAACGGCGCCTCTTCGCGGAAGCGGCGCTCCAGCGCGCGCCACCCGATCTGATCCATCATCCAGCGTTCGAGAAAAGGCTTCGCGGTCACCCACAGATCGAGGTCGGGATCGAGTTCGCGGCCGAGGCCTTCGACATTGAGCAACGTCTTTTGCAGCAGCACGAGCTGGGGCTGGATCTCGACATTGAACCGTCGGGACGCCTTGAACAGGCTCACCAGGACCTTTGCCAGCGAGATTTCCTTGAGCGGCTTGTCGAAGATGGGCTCGAGCACGACGCGAACTTCGGTCTCGAGCTCGTCGACGCGCGCATCCGGCGGCACCCAGCCAGACTCGATGTGCGCGGTCGCGACGCGGCGATAGTCGCGGCGGAAAAACGCGAGGAAATTCTGTGCGAGGTAGCTCTTGTCGCGCTCGGACAGCGTGCCCATGATCCCGAAATCGAGTGCGATGTACTTGCCCTTGTCGGTCGGATCGGTGGCCACGAAGATGTTGCCCGGGTGCATGTCGGCGTGGAAATAGCCGTCGCGGAATACCTGCGTGAAGAAGATTTCGACACCGGAACGCGCAAGCCGCGGTATGTCGATGCCTTGCTCCCGGAGCCGGTCGATCTGCGCGATCGGCGTCCCCGACATGCGTTCCATGACCATCACTTCGCTCGTGCACCAATCCCAGTACACCTCGGGCACCAGCAGCAGCGGTGAATGGCGGAAATTACGGCGCAACTGCGAGCAGTTGGCGGCTTCGCGCGCCAGGTCGAGTTCGTCGTGGATGGTCTTGTCGAATTCGGCGACGACTTCGCGCGGTCGCAGGCGCTTGCCATCCGACCACAGCTTCTCTACCAGCATCGCGCCCGTTTGCATCAGGCCGAGGTCGTGTTCGATGGTCGCGGAAATATTCGGCCGCAACACCTTGACGGCGGCCGGGGTACCGTCGGGCAGTTCCGCCCAGTGCACCTGTGCGACGGATGCGCTGGCGACCGGCGTGCGCTCGAATGACTTGAACACGTCCTCGACCGGCTTGCCGTAGGCACGCTGCAGCGTGGCCAGGACCTGCTCGGTGGGAAAGGGCGGCACGCGATCCTGCAACTTGGCGAGCTCGTCGGCGATGTCGGCGGGCAGCAGATCGCGCCGCGTCGAGAGCATCTGGCCGAACTTCACGAAAATCGGTCCCAGGTCCTGCAGCGCCAGCCGCAGGCGTTCGGCGCGCGGCTTCGACAGATCGCGCCAGAAGGTGAGCGCGCGCGCGGTCGGCCGCAGCCAGCGAAACCGTTCGTGGCCGAGCAATAGCTCGTCGAGCCCGTACTTGAGCGCGACGTGCATGATCCTGATCAGCCGCAGCAGATGCATGGCCGCGATTGTACGGGATCGGACAGGCGTGCCGCGCGCCGGCGACTCCTGCGCGGGCTACGAAAATGCGCGACCGGCGATCAGCGCGTCGACGATGTGTCGCGCGGGGTTCCGCTCGCAAGCGCGTCGACGCGTGCGGACAGGGCGTCGACCGCGTCCGCGAGCGCGCGCACGTCAGCCGCGAAGGCCCGCGCTTCGCTGGCACGCAACCCCGCATCGGTCTCTTCGCCGACGTAGCGCGCAACGCTGTCGGTGACGCGCTGCGCGGCGTATTCGGGCATCGTCAGGAGTTGCCGTCCGGTGTTCGCCAGTTGCTGTCCGATGATCGGACCCAGCGCCTTGGCGAATGCCTGCTCGACGAACAGTGGAAAGGTCAGCGCAAGTTCGGCGAGCGTCGCCGCCAGCGCGGTATCGCCTTCCGCCACGACCAATTCCTGCCAACGGCTCGGTTGCGCGAGCAGCGCAGGCAACCGCAGTGGCGAAATGCTCAGCGTCAGGTCCGAGACGTCGCTGGCATCGCGCAGACGGCCATCGGGGTCGATCGCGAAACCGGCGTGGGTCGGCCCGACGACGATGCGAACGCCGCGACCGGAATGCGCGGCGAGCCGTTCGCGCGCCCACGATTCGCGATCGAGCGCGCGATTGATGATGTCAGCGCTGAAGTTCATCGTCGGCCCGACGCGTGCCGTCAGAACACGAACCCGCGATGCAGTGCCACGACACCGGCGGCGAGATTGAACCAGTCGACGCGCTCGAATCCCGCCTGTTCCATCATCGCCTTGAGCGTTTGCTGGTCGGGGTGGACCCGGATCGATTCCGCGAGATAGCGGTAACTGGCGTCGTCGCCGGCAATCGCCTTGCCCAGTCGGGGCAGGACGTTGAAGCTGTACCAATCGTAGGCCGGTCGCAGGGGCGCCCAAACCCGGCTGAATTCGAGGATCAGCGCGACACCGCCGGGCCTGAGCACGCGGCGCATTTCCGCCAGGGCGGCTTCCTTGTGCGTGACGTTGCGTAACCCGAAGCCGATGCACACACAGTCGAAGTGCATCGATGGGAACGGCAGCGCTTCGGCGTCGCACTGGACCGTGGACATGATGCGACCTTCGTTCAGCAAACGGTCGCGGCCGGCATTGAGCATCGCTCCGTTGATGTCAGTAAGGACCACGCTCCCGGAGGCGCCAACCCGGTCCGCGAACAGGCGCGCCAGGTCCGCGGTGCCGCCGGCGACGTCGAGCACGCGCGCGCCTTCGCGCACGCCGCTGGTGTCGACCGTGAAGCGCTTCCAGGCGCGATGCAGCCCGGCCGACATCAGGTCGTTCATCAGATCGTAGTTTCCGGCGACCGATTCGAACACACCGCGTACGCGGCGTGCCTTGTCCCCGGTCGGGACTTCTTCGAAGCCGAAGTGTGTCTTTTCGTTCACGGCGCGGGGCTCAGTGCACGGGCTAATGCTTATGCCCGCAGGCGTGCGCTGCCGGCGCGGGCGGCTCCGCCGCACCGGCGTCGCGGCTGGCGCCCGCGCTCGCCATGCGCGCGAGGTACTGCTCCCACAGCGCCGGCTGACGCTCGCCCAGGTCGTAGAGGTAGTCCCACGAATAGATGCCGGTATCGTGCCCGTCGGAGAACTTCGGCCGGATCGCGTAGTGCCCGACCGGTTCGATTTCGGCGATGGTCACCTCGCGCTTGCCGATCTGCAGAGTTTCCTGGCCGGGGCCGTGTCCGCGCACCTCCGCGGAGGGCGAATACACGCGCAGGAATTCGTAGGGCAGCCGGAACTTCGTGCCGTCGGCGAACGAAAGCTCCATCAGGCGCGAGGCTTGATGCAGCTTGATTTCGGTAGGAATCGGCGTCGTTGAATCGAGCCCGGCCATGGCGTTGCTCCGCTCTATGAAATCTGTCATTCCCGCCCCCGATTACTTCATTCGAGGGCAGGCTCCAGCGGGAATCCATTTGCAATCGGAACAAATGGATTCCGGCTCGCGCCCGCTGAGCGGGCTTGGCCGGAATGACGGCTAGTCGTGCAGCATTCTCTCGACGCGCAATGTTAAAAGCGATTGGCGGTCAGCGGATTGTTGGAGTCCGGCACCAGATCCATGTTGCCGATGCCCGCCATGACGTTGCGGTTCTTCGCGTCCTTGCCGTGCAGCTTGATTTCGAGGCGCAGGTCGTTGAGCGAGTCGGCATTGCGCAGTGCGTCCTCGTAGCTGATCATGCCGGCCTCGAACAGGTCGAACAGCGCCTGGTCGAAAGTCTGCATGCCGAGCTCGCGCGACTTCTTCATGATTTCCTTGATGCCCGACACGTCGCCCTTGAAGATCAGGTCCGAGATCAGCGGCGAATTGAGCATCACTTCGACCGCGGGTACGCGGCCGCGGCCATCCCGACGGGCGATCAGCCGCTGCGCGACGAAGGCGCGGATGTTGAGCGAAAGGTCCATCAGCAGTTGCTGGCGCCGTTCTTCCGGGAAGAAGTTGATGATCCGGTCCAGCGCCTGGTTGGTGCTGTTCGCGTGCAGTGTCGCCAGGCACAGGTGGCCCGTCTCGGCAAACGCGATCGCGTAGTCCATCGTGTCGCGGTCGCGGACTTCGCCGATCAGGATGACATCCGGCGCCTGCCGCAAGGTGTTCTTGAGCGCGATGCCCCAGTTGTCGGTGTCGACCCCCACTTCGCGCTGGGTGATGATGCAATTCTTGTGCTCGTGCACGAATTCGATCGGGTCCTCGATCGTGATGATGTGGCCGTAGCTGTTCTCGTTGCGATAGCCGAGCAGCGCGGCCATCGACGTCGACTTGCCGGCGCCGGTCGCACCGATGAACATCATGATGCCGCGCTTGCTCATCGTGACATCCTTGAGCACCGGCGGCAGCGCGAGCTCGTCGAAGGTCGGTATGTTGGTGTTGATCGTCCGCATCGCCATCCCGACGCGCCCCATCTGGACGAAGGCATTGCAGCGGAAGCGGCCGATGCCGGGCGGGCTGATGGCGAAATTGCACTCCTTGCTCGACTCGAACTCCGCCGCCTGCTTGTCGTTCATCACGCTGCGCACGATTTCGATCGTGTGCTGTGGCGTCAGGGGAGTCTTGGACACCGGCGCGATCTTGCCGTCGATCTTCAGCGCGGGTGGAAAACCCGCGGTGATGAACAGATCGGAACCGTTCTGCTTGACCAGGAGGTCGAGCAGCTCGTGGATGAATTTGGTGGCGGTTTCGCGTTCCATGGCAAGCGCTCCAATCTTGGCGATCAACCGCCGAACAGGTCCTTGTTGACGGCCCGCTGACGCGCTTCAACCATCGAGACCTGGTTGCGGCGGACCATTTCGACGAGGCACTGGTCGAGCGTTTGCATCCCTGCCGCCTGGCTGGTCTGGATCGAGGAATACATCTGCGCGACCTTGTTTTCGCGAATCAGGTTCCGGATCGCCGGCGTGCCGATCATGATCTCGTGCGCGGCGATGCGTCCCTGCTGGTCCTTGGTTTTCAGCAGCGTCTGGGAGATGGCTGCCACCAGCGACTCGGACAGCATGGCGCGCACCATGTCCTTTTCGGCGGCGGGAAACACGTCGATGACGCGGTCGATCGTCTTCGCCGCGGAGCTCGTATGCAGCGTACCGAACACGAGGTGGCCCGTCTCCGCGGCGGTCAGCGCGAGCCGGATCGTCTCCAGGTCGCGCATTTCGCCCACCAGGATGTAGTCGGGGTCCTCGCGCAGGGCGGCGCGCAACGCATTGGCGAAGGACAGCGTGTGCGGCCCGACCTCGCGCTGGTTGATCAGGCATTTCTTCGATTCGTGCAGGAACTCGATCGGATCCTCGATGGTAAGGATGTGACCGTATTCGTTTTCGTTGACGTGGTTCACCATCGCCGCGAGCGTCGTCGACTTGCCGGAGCCCGTGGGCCCGGTCACCAGGATCAGTCCGCGCGGGCGATTGGTGAGCTCGGCGAAGATCCGCGGCGCCGCCAGCTCTTCCAGCGACAAGACCTTCGATGGAATCGTCCGGAACGCGACCGCGGCACCGCGTTCCTGATTGAAGGCGTTGACGCGGAAACGCGCCAGGTTGGGTATGCCGAACGAAAAATCGCATTCGAGCATTTCTTCGTAGACCTTGCGCTGCGCGTCGCTCATGATGTCGTACACCATGGCGTGCACGTCCTCGTGCTCCATCGGCGGCAGGTTGATGCGGCGGATGTCGCCGTGGACGCGAATCATGGGCGGCAGCCCTGCCGACAGGTGCAGGTCCGACGCCTTGTTCTTGACCGCGAAAGCAAGCAGTTCGGCAATGTCCATTTATAATCCCTGCGGCAACACAGGCAAGTTGTTGATTACATAGTATCGGCTGCCTATGCCGACGTCATCTGATTATGACCCTATACGAGAAGGCGTGGCAAGCTGTCGAGGCACGAGTGGCGGCTGCGGCTCGGGCTGCGGGACGCGATCCTGGCTCGATTCGGGTCCTGGCCGTCAGCAAGACCGTACCGGGCGAGGCCATACGCGCGGCTCATGCGCTGGGCCAGCGGGCGTTCGGAGAGAACTATGTGCAGGAAGCCTGCGCCAAAATTGCAACACTATCCGATCTGGACACGATCGAATGGCATCTGATCGGCCCGCTGCAGGGCAACAAGGCGCGCCTGGCCGCCGCGAACTTCGCCTGGGTCCAGACCGTCGACCGATTGCAGATCGCCGAACGCCTCGCCGCCGCGCGACCCGCCGCGTTGCCGCCATTGAACGTCTGCGTACAGGTCAACATCAGCGGCGAGGGCGCCAAGAGCGGCTGCGCGCCCGAAGCGGCGCAAGCGCTGGCGCAGGCCGTTGCGCGACTGCCGCTGCTCGTACTCCGCGGATTCATGGGAATTGCCCAGGATACCGTCGATACTGCGCTCCAGCGCGCGCAATTCCGCGTGCTGCGCAACGAGTTCGACCGCGCGCACGCGGCAGGGCTGGCCGTCGATACCTTGTCGATGGGCATGTCGGCGGACCTGGAAGCGGCGATCGCCGAAGGCAGCACGCTGCTACGCATCGGCAGCGCGCTGTTCGGCGCACGCCCAAGAAAAACTGAGTCGGAGAGCGCGTGAACATTACTTTCATCGGCGGCGGGAACATGGCGCGTGCCCTGGTCGGCGGGTTGATAGCACGCGGGGTGGCGTCGAATGCGCTTGCCGTCGTCGAGGTCGACGCCGACGCGCGCGCGACCGTGTCGGCGCGCTTCGGCATCGCGACCTTTGCCCAGGTCGAGCCCGCCGCGGTATTGAACGCCGACGTGATCGTGATCGCGGTCAAGCCCCAGAATGTCCGGGCGGTGGCGCGCGAGCTGGCGACAATGCTCAAGCGCCAGGTCGTGCTGACCATCGCTGCCGGAATTCGCCTGCGCGACCTGTCGCGCTGGCTGCTGGGCTACCGGCGTCTCGTGCGCGCCATGCCGAATACGCCGGCGCTGATCGGCGCCGGCATCGCCGGACTGTACGCAATGTCCGGCGTCGATGGCGATGGCCGGTCGCGTGCCGCGTCAGTGCTCGAAGCGGTCGGCAGCACGCTGTGGTGCGAGCGCGAGGAAGAACTCGACGCAATCACCGCGGTATCCGGCAGCGGTCCGGCGTACGTGTTCTATTTCATCGAGGCGCTCGAATCCGCGGCGCGCGAACTGGGCTTCGAACCGGCTGCGGCGCGCCGGCTGGCGCTGGCGACCTTCGCCGGCGCGTCGCGACTGGCTGAACAGAGCGACTCCGAGCCGGCGCTGTTGCGCGCACAGGTCACGTCGAAGGCCGGGACGACCGAGCGTGCCATCGGCGTGCTCGACGAGGCTGCCGTGATGAGTGCGGTCATCGCGGCGGTGAAGGCTGCCGCCGAACGCGCGCGCGAACTCGGCGACCGCTTTGGCAACGAGCCATGATGTGGACCGATGCGCTGCGTTTCCTGATCAACACGGTGTTCGGCCTGGTCGTGTATACCGCGTTGCTGCGCTTCATCATGCAGTGGTTGCGCGCGCCGTTTCGCAATCCGCTCGGACAGGCTGTGATGGCGCTTACCGACTGGGCGGTCAAGCCACTGCGGCGCGTCCTGCCAGGGCGCGGCGGCTACGACTGGGCGTCGCTGGTCGTGGCCTGGATCGGGCAGATGCTTTGGCTCGGCGCGCTGGCATCGATGGGGACAGCGGTATTTGCCGCGTCGCTCGCCGGGTTTGTCGCGGCAATCGCGCTGATCGAGCTGGTCAAGGCGGCGCTTTGGATCATGATCGGCGCGATCTTCGTCCAGGCGATCCTGTCCTGGGTGGCGCCTGACGGCCCGCTGGCCGGCGTGCTGAACGCGTTGACCTTTCGCGTGCTGGCGCCCATCCGCCGCGTCGTGCCGCCGCTGGGCGGCGCACTCGACCTGTCGCCGCTGATCGCAATCGTTATCGGGCAGCTCGTGCTCATGCTGCCAATTCCGTGGCTGGAACAGGCGGCGGCCCAGCTGTTCAGGTAGTCGTCGCTCAACGCCTCGCGGCCAGCGCGTTGGCCAATCGAACGTAGTCGGTGACGGACAAGGTCTCGCCGCGCGCGCCGGGCGCGATACCTTCGCGCTGCAGTTCGACCTCCGCCGCGAATGCACTCAGCGCGTTGCGCAGCGTTTTGCGCCGTTGACCGAAGGCGGCGGTGACGAGTTGAGCGAACAGCGTGGCATCGGCGAGCTGCGGTCGTGCAGCCCCCAGCGGGGTGAGCCGCGCAACTGCGGATTCCACCTTCGGCGCGGGCCGGAAGGCGCCGGCCGGAACCACGAACAGGCGCTCGACCGCGAAGCGCGCTTGCAGCATCACGGATAGGCGACCGTAATCCGCCGTGCCGGGCGCCGCAGCCATGCGCTGCACGACTTCCCTTTGCAGCATCACCGTGACGTCGCGCACGTGCGCGTCGTATTGCGCGACGTGGAACAGCAGAGGCGTGCTGATGTTGTAGGGAAGGTTGCCGATCAGGCGCAGGTCGCGACCAAGCTGCGCGAAGTCGAAGCGCAGCGCGTCGGTGACGTGGAGCGCAAGGCGATCGGAAGCATATTCGGCGGTCAGGCGCGCAGCGAGGTCGCGATCGATCTCGATGGCGGTGATGCTGCCGCAGGCTTCGATCAGCGGCCGCGTCAGCGCGCCGAGTCCCGGCCCGATCTCCACGATGCGATCGTCGGGCCGTGGCGCGATAGCGGCGATGATCTTGTCGATGTAGTGCGGGTCGGCCAGGAAATTCTGGCCGAAACGCTTGCGCGATGTGTGACCCTCCATCGAAGTCGACTGCGCTTGTCCGTGTCGCGCCGTGCCGCTAGCGGACGGGAGGCGCGGCGGAATCCCTCCGCCGCGCGATCTCGATCGCAAGTTCGGTCGCAGCGACCAGGCTCCCGGGATCCGCGGATCGTGCGCGCGCCTGATCGGCGGCCAGGTCGAGCGCGGTACCGTGATCGACCGACGTGCGCACGACCGGCAAGCCCAGCGTGACATTGACGCCGTGACCAAAACTCGCCTGCTTGAGCGCGGGCAGGCCCTGGTCGTGGTACATGGCGAGAATGCAATCGTAGCTGCGGGCCGTGTGCGGAACGAATACCGTATCGGCGGGGACCGGACCGTTGACGTCGATGCCGGCGTCGCGAAGTGCCAAGATGGCCGGCGCAATGACGTCGATTTCCTCGCGCCCCAGGTAGCCGCCTTCGCCGGCGTGCGGATTGAGGCCGCAGACGGCGATGCGCGGCGCGGCAATGCCGAACCTGGTACGCAGATCCGACGCAATGACCTGCACTGTTGCGACCAGGCCTTGCCGCGTGATCGCCGCCGGCACCGCAGCCAGCGGCAGGTGCGTGGTGGCCAGTGCAACGCGCAGCCACGCCATGTCGCCGCGACCGACGAGAAGCATCACGACGTGTGCGGCCCCGGTGCGCGCGGCGAGGTATTCGGTGTGGCCGGTGAACGTGATTCCCGCCGCATTGATCACGCTTTTCTGGACTGGTGCCGTGACCATGGCCGCGAACTCGCCCGACACGCAGCCTGCCAGCGCGACGTCGAGCAGCGCCAGCACCGTGCGGGCGTTGGCGGGATCCGGCCGGCCGGCGACGACGCCTGCGGCCGATGGATAGTGCGCGACTTCGGTCGCACCGGCGGGCGCCGCGGCGCCTCTGGCATAAGGCAGCAGCCGAACTCCCGCGCCGAGTCGTCGCGCGCGGTCGCGCAAAAGCTCGATGTCGCCGAGGAGTACCAGGCGCGCCGGCCACTGGCGTTCGGCCAGGCGGACACACAGATCCGGACCGATGCCGGCGGGTTCGCCGCTGGTCACCGCGACGGTAACCGGAACCCTCATTGGACCCCCACGCTTGCGGCCTCAGTGGCCAATTCGGCCGCTGCGCTGCCCCCAAAGGGGGCGCAATTCGCGCTCGGGACGGCCCGTCGCGCTCATGTGCCCGAGCGCGACTCGATCCGAACGCCGGTGGCGTCGCCGAATACCTCCACCTTGACGCCGGGGTCGGCCGTGACCGTCGCATGGTCCTCGCCTAGTGCGATGCTTGCCTGCGCGAATCCGCCGAGCGCGTGCGTCGGTTTGCCGAACACGTAGAGCGCATTCAGCGGTCGCGCCGCGTCGATTTCGCCCGTGTGCTGCACGACCGGGCCGAGCGGCAGCGCGTAACCTTCGCGACCGAACACCGGAAAGCGATCGAGCGTTGCGCGATAGCGAATCACCTGACGGCCCGCGAGGCGCTGTCGCGCCGAGATGTCGTACCACGCACCCGGTGGAAGCGCGACATCGACTTCGCCTCCTGGCGCGATGATCGGCGCGACCAGCAGTGCATCGCCGCACATGAATTGCGTTTCGTAGCCGCGGGTAAGTGCGTTGGCCGGAAACGCCAGCGGCATCGCCCGCATCACCGGCAGTCCGGTCGCGACCGAACCTGCGATGACCTGGCGCAGATACGGCAGCAGGCGATAGCGAAATTCGATCCACTGCCGGGCGATGGCTTCAGCTTCATCGCCGAACGCCCACGGCTCGCGCGCGCCGATGCCGTGCACGCGCATGTGCGAGCTGAATACGCTCATCTGCAGCCAGCGAAGGTACAGTTCGGCCGAAGGTTGCGCCGAGCCGTAGAAACCGCCGATATCGGTGGCGTGATACGGCACGCCGCTCATGCCCCACGAAAGTCCGCCGCGGATGCTCGCCGCCAGGCCTTCCCAATCCGACTGCGGGTCGCCTCCCCACTGGATCGGATAGCGCTGGCTGCCGGTCCAGCCGGCGCGGCCCCATACCATTGGCGGCCCGTGTGCCGGGTCGCCGAATTTCCTGGTCGCTTCAAAGATGCAGCGGTTGTACAGCAGCGGATAGACGTTGTGCAGGCGCTTGCCGCGATCGCCGTTGAAGGCCACTGCATCGTCGGGAACGTGTTCGGCGAAGTCGCTCTTGATGACGTCGACGCCCGCCTTGAACAGCGCCTCGTGCGCATCGCGCCACCAGGCGTAAGCGGCGGGATTGGTGAAGTCGAGCATTCCGGACTCGGGCAACGCCGTCAGCACGTCGCCGAAGGGCGAGGTTCCCGGCGAAGTATCCCAGCCGAACACGTACGGATCGCCATGCTCGGTGGTCAACAGGTAGCGCTTCGACGCCAGCTCCTGGAACAACCTCGAGTGGATCGACACGTAGGGATATTCCCACACGCAGACGCGCAATCCCTGCGCCTTCATTTTCGCCAGCGCCGCCGCCGGATGCGGATAGCGCTGCGCGTCCCACTGGAAGTCGAAGCGCGTTTGCGTGTCCCACGCCGCGCGGCCATCGAGGGTCAGCACATCGCTTGGAATCCTGCGCTGGCGCAGCTTGCCGGCCACTGCGATGGCCTCTTCGGCGGTGCGGTAATACGCCTTCGATACCCAGAGCCCCAGGCCCCACAGCGGAACATCGGGCGCGCGACCGGTGAGCTGGGTGTAGCGCTCGATGATCTGTGCCGGATCGCGACCGCCGATGAGGAAAAGGTCCAGCGCTTCGTCCTCGACCACGACGCCGTAGGAGCGATGCGACCAGTCGGGATGTCCGACGCCGTGGGTGACGCGACCGGGCGTGTTGACAAAGATGCCCCATGCCGCCTTGCCCGCGCCCGGGCTCCAGCAGAACGGGGCGTTCTTGTAGGACAGCCCGGTATTGACGCCCAGCGCGTCGACGACATGCGAATGGACGATCTGCCCGCGCTTGTTCAGCGGGCCGAATTTTTCGCCCAGCCCGTAGACCGGCTCGCCGGTGGCGAGCGCGAATGCGCTCACCCATTGCCCGCCTCCGCGCGCGCGGCCGATGACCGGCAACCGGGTGAAGCCGCGGAAATGCTCGTCGGTGATCGAGTTGAGTACCGGCTGGCCCTCGTAGAGCAGACGCAGCTTCAGCGGCTCGCCGGTCAGTTCCAGGCTGGTATCGCCCGCGGTGAAACGCCAGGTGCCGGGAGCCGGCTGCGCCACGTCACAGCGCTGCGCCCGTCCGATGACGAGCCCGTAGTCGGGTCGGGTGTTGGGGCCGACGCGCACGCGCAACACGCCCGGACCGAAACAACCGATTTCGATGATGTCGCCGGTGGACGTCGCAAACGACGCACCGGAAACCGTCGTCCCGAGGCTGCTCGACGCGTCGACGCGAATGTAGGCGGTGGTATCGAATTGCATGGGCGGTCCGGTTGGTGTCAGCTTGCGAACTTCGGTTCGACTTGCCCCGGGGTGTCGACGCGAAGCGCGAAGACGCCGCCGGATTGCGGCAGACGCACGAGTTCGCCGGCATCGCGCTTTTGGCGCGCGCTGGTCACGTAGATCGTGCGGAGGTCCGGGCCACCGAAAGCGCACATGGTCGGACACATCGTTGGGACAGGAAATTCAGCGAGCAACTTGCCCTGTGGCGAGATGCGCACGATCTTGCCGCCGCCGTAGAAGGCGCTCCAGTAGCAGCCTTCGCTGTCCACGGCGCAGCCGTCCGGACGCTCGCCTTCGCCTTCAAAGCGTGCGAATTCGCGTCGATTCGAGATTGACGCGGAGGCGGCATCGAAATCGTAAGCGCAGATCGTCCGCACCGGCGTGTCCGCGTGATACAGCGTCCTGCCGTCGGGGCTGAAGGCGAGGCCGTTCGAAATCATGATATCGGGCACGATCGGCGTGAGTTCGAGATTGGCTTCGAGGCGATAGAGCGCTGCGGTGCTGGCGTCGCGCTTTTCGTTCATGCTGCCGGCCCAGAATCGCCCCTGCGCGTCGACGCGGCCGTCGTTGAAACGGTGATGCGCGGGATCGTATGGCGCGTCGGCGATCTTGCGCTCGAGCCGGCCTTCGCGATCGACGAACCAGATTCCGTCGCGCAGCGCCGCGATGAATCCCCCGCGCAGGCGCAATGCGAAGCATCCGATCGACGCCGGCATCGGCCATGCCGTGTTGGCGCCGGTCGCCGGATCGAAGCGGTTCAGCGACGGCGCGTTGATATCGACCCAGAACAGCGCCTGATCCGCGACCGACCAGACCGGGCATTCACCAAGGCTCGCCTTGACGTCGAGCACGCACTCGAACGCGGAACTCATTGAGCGCTTCCCTGGATCGGCACGATCGAAAAACGCATCGTACAAGAAAACTCCGCCCCGGGCGCGAGCAGCCGCGTACCGGTATCCTGCCGGCCGGCGGCGGCGCGATTGAACGCGTCGGTCATGTGTGTGACAGGCTCGACGGCAATGAAGTCGCGTCCTGGGGGGATAAATACGACGAGATGGTCGCACGCGGCGTCGGCGCTCAGTTCGACCGCGAATCCGCGCTCGGGCCAGCAGATGATTGCCGGCGACTGCCACTGCGTGAAACAGTTGTCTAGTGTCGTCGTCCCGATCGATCGCTGAGCGCTGAAATTCCAAGCCGGCGGCACCGCGGTGTGCGCTGTCGGCAGGCAGGTGGCGTCGGTCAGCCAGACGCCCTCGGCGCGGAATCCAAGCTCCATCTCCGATGAACGCGGGAAATACGGGTGCCAGCCCAAGCCGAAGGGCATTGTCCGGGCGTCGCGATTGGCGATTCCCAGGCGCACGCTCAGCGTGGAGTCGGTCAGCGCGAATTCCTGCGTTGCGCGGAAAGCAAACGGCCACTCGCGGGCGCGTTCACCCGAGGGTTCGTGGCTGAATTCGAGCCGCACCCGACTGGTGTC
This sequence comes from uncultured beta proteobacterium, assembly GCA_963726915.1. GTDB lineage: Bacteria > Pseudomonadota > Gammaproteobacteria > Burkholderiales > Casimicrobiaceae > PALSA-1003. The sequence continues at coordinate 277,546 of CAVSEA010000008.1, read as the reverse complement.
GGACTCGAGCCTGGTCCATGCGCGTTGCCAGCCGTTGCCGTGAATCGCGTGCGGATGCGCGGGCAGATAGCGAGGCAGGACAAACGCGTCGCCGGCCCAGTGCAGCGTCGCATCGGCGACGCGATTGGAAAACGGAATCAGCGGAAAGCACGCGAACTCGCGCACTGTGTTGGTCGCCAGAGCTTGCGCGCTTGTCGGACGCAGGACCGCGTTGCCGTTCCACTCGAAGGTCGCGATCGCGCCGCCGCAGTCCGGCACGATCGCGACGCGCGCCGGGCCGGCGCGCAGCTCGATGGTGTCAGATCGTATCAATAAGCGCTTTGCGTCTTGGCGGGCGCGGCCGGTGCGCTGCCGCGCATTTTCGCGAGGTATTCGGTGCCGCGGGTCACGACGTAGGCGAGGTCGGAACCGACGGCAACCCACGAGAATCCGTACTCGACGAATTTGCCCGCCATCTCGGGATTCGCACCCACGATGCCGCAGGGTTTGCCGAGACGCTTGCACAGCTGCGCGCCGGCCTTGAGCTTGTCCTGGACCGCGGCATTGCCGATGTCCCCGAGAAAACCCATCGATGCCGAGAGGTCGGCGGGACCGATGAATATGGAATCGACGCCAGGGACCGAGGCGATGGCTTCGAGCTGGTCGAATGCAGGAATGGTCTCGATCTGCACGATGACGCAAATTTCGTCGTTCGCGCGCTGCAGGTAGTTGGGGACCGTGCCGTAACGGCTGCCGCGATGCGTGCCGGCGACGCCGCGCACGCCTTGCGTCGGATAGCGCGTATAGGCGACCGCACGACGCGCTTCCTCCGGGTTCTGGACGAACGGGAGCAGCAATGTCTGCGCTCCGGCGTCCAGGCAACGCTTGACCATCACCATGTCGTTCCACGGCGGACGCACAACCGCCTGCGCCGGCGTGCCGGCGATGGTCTGCAGAATCGCGATCATCTGCGCGGTGTCGATCGGGGTATGTTCCATATCGACGACCAGGAAATCGAAGCCGACGCAGCCGAGCGCCTCGGCGGTCGTCGGCGTGGCGCACATCAGCCAGGCGCCGAGCGGCGTCTTGCCGGAAACGATCGCTCGCTTGAACAAATTCAGGGGCAGGTCCATGACAGGGGGTCCTCGAAGTGATGGCAATGCGCAGTCGGGCCGCAGTTGGGTATTTGCACGGCGCCCCGTGCGGCGCACGCGCCGCTTCCCCCGAAGGGGGCGAGCGCTTGGGGGCGGCCCTGCAACGCTCATTGTAGCCGCGGTTTGCGGGTTGGTCATCTATGTGATATATATGATATGAATGACCTAGACTGGCGCGGGACGCTTTCGGGCGGCACTTCGACTGCTAGGATGGAGGAGCATGGCCTCTGATCGCCAGACGGTGTCGTACCCAAGCCTCGCCGGCAAGACGGTGTTCGTGTCGGGCGGCGGATCGGGCATCGGCGCCGCGATTGTTTCGCGCTTTGCCGAGCAGGCTTGCCGCGTCGCGTTCTGCGATATCGACGACCAAGCCTCGCACGCGCTGGTCGCGCGCCTGGCGCCGGCGCCCGTCCGCTATCACCGGTGCGACCTGCGCGACATCGCCGCGCTCCGGGCGACGCTCGCCGCCGTCGCTGACGAATTCGGGCCGGTTGCAGTGCTCGTCAACAACGCGGCACGCGACGACCGGCACAAGATGGAAGACGTCACGCCCGAATACTGGGACGAACGCTTCGCGGTCAACCTTCGCCATCACTTCTTTGCCACTCAGGCCGTCGTCCCCGGCATGCGCGGGCTCGGTGGCGGTTCGGTCATCAACATGGGTTCCGTCTCGTGGATGCGCGCGACGCCCGGCATGGTCGCGTACACGGCGTCGAAAGCGGCCATCAATGGCATGACGCGAACGCTCGCGCGAGAACTGGGACCGCACAACATCCGCGTCAATTCCATCGTTCCCGGCGCGACGATGACCGAACGGCAGCGCAAACTCTGGTTCAACCCGGAGGCCGAGAAGGCGATCATCGACAGCCAGTGCCTCAAGTTCAGGCTGGTGGAAGACGACGTGGCGCGGCCGGTGGTGTTCCTGGCCTCCGACGAAGCACGCGGCATGACCGGTCACAACGTCATCGTCGATGCCGGTCTCGCGCACAGCAGCGCCAGCTGACCGGGCAACCGACCGCGAGCGATCATGGCCGATGTGACGCTTTACAACGTGGCCAAGTCCTACGGTCCGGTTCAGGTCATCAAGGGCATCGACCTCGAGATCAAGTCGGGCGAGTTCGTGGTCTTCGTCGGTCCGTCGGGCTGCGGCAAGTCGACGCTGTTGCGCATGATCGCCGGCCTCGAGCCGATCTCCAGCGGCCAGATTTCGATCGCCGGCAACGTGGTCAACGAGCTGCCGCCGCGCTCGCGCGACATCGCGATGGTGTTCCAGGACTACGCGCTGTATCCGCACAAGTCCGTGTTCGAGAACATGGCCTTCGGATTGCGCCTGCGCAAGCTGCCCGACCATGAGGTGCAACAGCGCGTGCGCGCCGCTGCCGCGATCCTGCAGATCGAGCATCTGTTCGAACGCAAGCCACGCGAATTGTCCGGCGGACAACGCCAGCGCGTCGCGATGGGCCGAGCCATCGTGCGTCAGCCCAAGGCATTCCTGTTCGACGAGCCCTTGTCCAACCTGGACGCGCTGTTGCGCAGCGAGATGCGCGTCGAGATCAAGAAACTGCACCAGCGTCTTGGCAATACGATCATCTACGTGACGCACGACCAGGTCGAGGCGATGACGCTCGCCGACCGCATCGTCGTCCTGCAGGCGGGCAATCTGATCCAGTACGATACGCCGGATGGCATCTACAACCGCCCCGCGGCGCAATTCGTCGCCGGCTTCACCGGTTCGCCGCCGATGAACTTCGCGCCTTGCCGCATCGGCGAGGGCGGACGCACCTTGCATCTCGCCGGCGGAGTCGACCTTCCGGTGCCCGCGCATCGAGTCGACGAGTGCGCGCGCCACATCGGGCAGGAAGTGAAGTTCGGTCTGCGTCCCGAACACCTTGGCGTGCCGACCGGGAGCGCGCCTGGCATGGTGCGCATCGATGGCAAGGTGCTGCTGGTCGAGCCGCTCGGCGCCGAGACGCTTGGCCTGATCAAGCTCGGCGGTGGCAGCGATGCGGCCGAGATGACCGGGCGTTTCGAACCCGATATGCGCCTGCGCGCCGGGCAGGACCTGCCGGTTGCGGTGGATCTCAATCACTTTCACTTGTTCGACAGCAAGACCGGGCTCGCGATCCGGGGTCAAGGCTGGTAGCGCCGCGCGCCCCGATTTCAACTGCAGGAACGATGGAGGAAACCATGAAGCTCACCCGATGGCTGATTACCGCGACGCTCGCCGTAGTATTCGCAGGCAGCGCCTGGGCACAGCAGACGACGCTGCGCATCTTCACCGGCGGCCAGCAGCGCCCCGACGTAATGCGCAAGATCGCCGACGAATATCAGAAGAAGAATCCGAACGTGAAAGTCGACGTCGAGGTCGGCGGTGCGACTTCGGACGCGCAACAGCAATATCTGTCGACGGTGCTGTCGTCGAAGGATTCGGTGCTCGACCTGATCCTCATCGACGTGATCCGGCCCGCGCAATGGTCGGCGCAGGGCTGGGCGGAACCGCTCGACAGCTATCTCGGCGCCGACAAGGCCAAAATGCTTTCGTCGTACCTCAAGGCCTACGTCGACGCGAATCAGGTCAACGGCAAGCTGGTCGCACTGCCGTATTTCGCGGACTCGCAGTTTCTCTACTACCGCAAGGACCTGCTGGAAAAGTACAAGCGTCCGGTGCCGAAGACCTGGGACGAGATGATGGAAACGGCGAAGCTCATCATGGACGGTGAGAAGAACCCGCAGCTGCAGGGATTTTCGACCGCAGGATCGCCGATCGAAGGGACGGTCTGCACCTACCTCGTGCCACTCTGGGGCGCCGGCAGCGACATGACCAAGGACGGCAAGCTCAACCTCGACACGCCGCAGGCGCGCGAACCGTTCCAGCTCTATGGCCGCATGAAGCAGGCCGGAGTGCTCCCGAAGAACATCGCCGAGATTCCCACCGATCGCATCCGCATCGACATGCAGGCCGGCAACGTGGTGTTCGGGATGACCTGGAGCTATGTGTGGAATCGCCTCGAGAACGATGCCGACTCCAAGGTGAAGGGCAAGATCGGCGTCGCCAAGTTGCCGCACGATTCGGGCGGAAACAGCGCCACCTGCATCGGCGGCTGGCAGCTCGCGGTATCGGCGTATTCGAAGAACAAGCAGGAGGCCGTGAAGTTCGCGCGCTATCTGTCGAGCCCTGAGGTGTCGAAGATGCAGGCGATCCTTGCCTCGCACATGCCGGTGTTTCCCGCGGTCTACAAGGATCCCGAGGTGCTCAAGGCAAACCCATGGTTCGCCGAAGCGCTGCCGGTGGTGGAGAGCGCGCGGTCGCGGCCGGTCTCGGCACAGTATCCGCAGGTGTCCGACGCCGTGCGCGGCAACATGAACGCCTACCTCGCCGGAACCAAGACCACCGACGCGGCGCTGGCCGACATGAAGAGCAAGCTGACACCGATCTTCCGCTGAGCGCCCAATCCGCGTGAGCAGCATCGGCAGCAAGCCGCAGAAGGACATGTCCGAGCCGATGCTCGGCGCGCTCCTTCTGCTGCCTGCCGCGCTGCTGCTGCTGCTGATCGTGGTGTACCCGATCGCGACGCTGTTCTGGACTAGCCTGCACGGCGTCGACAACGCGAACCCCGCCGCAGGCGAGCATTGGGTTGGCCTGGCCAACTACGTGCGGGCGTTCGAGGACGAACGGTTCTGGCACTCGACGCTGCAGACGGCGATCTACATCGTGGTCACCGTGCCCGGGGCGCTGGTCGTGGGCCTGGGCCTCGCGCTGCTCGCCAATCAGCCGTTCAAGATCCAGTGGCCGGTACGCCTTTCGCTGCTGCTGCCGTGGGCGCTGCCGTTGGTCTTCGCCGGACTGATCTTTCGCTGGTTCTTCGAGTACCAGACGGGCATCGTCAACGACCTGCTCGTGCGCGTCGGCATCGAACCGTTGAGCTGGCTGTCGGACCCGACGCTGGCGACGATCGCGATCTGCATCGCCATCGTCTGGAAGGCGTCGTCGTTCATGGCGCTGATGCTGCTCGCCGGACTGCAGACGATCCCCAAGTCGCTGTACGAGGCGGCCGAAGTCGACGGCGCGTCGAAGTGGCAGCAATTCATCGAAATCACGCTGCCCATGCTGCGGCCTGCAATCTTCGTCGCGCTGATCTTCCGCACGATCACCGCCATCCAGACCTTCGACATTCCGTTCGCGATGACCGGCGGCGGTCCGGGCGACGCGACCGAAACGCTGGCGATGTACATCCACAAGACGACGCTCGATTTCCTCGACTTCGGCTACGGCTCGGCGCTGGCCGCGCTCATGTTCGTGTTCTCGATGGTCGCGACCTCGGGCTATCTGCGCTTCACGCGCCGCAGCGCCGGGCGGGGGGGCGACGAATGAGATCGATCAGGGCCCCGCACGGGCGGTCGACATGATCTTCAGTCGCCGCATCGTAGTCTGGTTCGCCGCGATCACCGTCATGGTCAACGGCTTCTTCCCAGCGGTGTGGATCCTGCTCACCTCGCTCAAGACCGAGACCGAGCTAATCCAGGTGCCGATCACCTATCTGCCGCGGGCGCCGACGCTGGCCAACTTCGAGATGGCATTCACTGCGCAACCCATCGGCCGGTTCATGTGGAACAGCATCGTCGTCGCGGGGCTGTCGACCGCGTTGTGCGTACTGGTCGGCGCACTCGCCGCGTATGCCCTGACGCGCTTGCGCATGCCGCGCCGCAATCTGATCATGTCGGTGCTGCTGGCGGTGAGCATGTTCCCGCTGATCTCGCTGATGGTGCCGCTGTTCAAGGTAATGCGCGAACTGGGATTACTCAATACCTATCTCGCGCTGATCCTGCCCTACGCGGTGCTGTCGCTACCGGTGTGCACGCTGGTGATGGCAAGCTTCTTCCAGGACATTCCGCCCGATCTCGAGGCGGCTGCGATGGTCGACGGATGCTCGCGGGTCGGCGCGCTGTTCAAGGTTGTCGTGCCGCTGGCGGCGCCCGGCGTGTTCACGGCAGGCATACTCGCGTTCGTCAATGCATGGGACGAATTCCTGCTGGCATTGACCATGATGAACCGGGTCAACATGCGCACGCTTTCGGTCGGGATCACGCTCTACCAGGGCGAGTTCGCGTTTCCATGGCCGCTGATCTCGGCGGCGCTGATCATCGCGCTGGTGCCGATCTGCATCATCATCGCGGTGTTCCAGGAACGCGTCGTCGGTGGCCTGACGGCGGGCGGCGTGAAGGGCTAGTCGGGATCTGTTCAGAGGTTCCTTGACCGGAGCGGCCTGCGAGCCGCTCCGGTCCGCCTTCCGAAAAATGCCTACGCTTTCTTCAAGCTGTGATTCTTCAGCGGAAGATCGCGTATGCGTTTGCCGGTGGCGGCGAAGATGGCGTTCAGCACCGCCGGAGCGGCCACTGCAATCGTCGGCTCTCCGACGCCGCCCCAGAAGCCGCCGGACGGCATGACGATCGTCTCGACGGCGGGCATTTCGTTCATCCGCAAAACCTGGTAACTGTTGAAGTTCTGCTGCTCGATGCGGCCGTCCTTCACCGTGCATTCGCCGTACAGCGCGGCGGAGAGGCCATAGGCGAACGAACCTTCGACCTGGGCCTCGATCTGTTGCGGATTGACCGCATAACCAGAATCCGTCGCGGCGACGATGCGGTGAATTTTGAGTTCGCCGCCGTCACTGACCGAGACCTCGGCGCAGGCCGCGACATAGCTGCCGAACCCCATCGTCTGCGCGAGGCCGCGGTACACGCCCTTGGCGGCAGGTTTGTCCCAGCCCACGCGCTCAGCCACCGCGTTAAGCACCGCCAGATGCTTCGGACTGTCTGTCATCAGCTTGCGTCGTAACGCGAGAGGGTCCTGTCCGGTCGCGTGGGCCACTTCGTCGATGAAGCACTCGAGATAGATCGTGTTCTGATTGAGGTTGACGCCACGCCAGAAGCCCGGCGGGACGTGCGGGTTGCGCATCGAGTGGTCGATCAGCAGGTTCGGAATCGTGTAGCCGATGGAAGCTTCGGGTCCAGGCGGATTGAGGCCCTGGAACACGACCGGATCCTTGCCGCCCTTGATGGTGTCCGGCGAAACGCTGGCAAGGATCGACTGCCCCGAGATACGCATGTGCAGGGCAGTCACGTTACCCTGCGCGTCAAGGCCCGCGATCAACTTGCATTGCGTGACGGGGTGATAGCGGCCCTGCGTCATGTCTTCTTCACGCGACCAGATGAGCTTGACCGGAATGCCCGGCATTTCCTTGGCGATGGCCACCGCCTGGCGAATCCAGTCGGTAGCGCCGCGACGCCCAAAACCTCCGCCCAGCAGCTGCTTGTATACCTCGCATTTCGCGAGCGGCAGCCCGGCGGCTTCGGACGTGGCGGCCAGGGCGGCCTCGCCGTTTTGCGTCGGCGTCCAGACCTCGCAGCGCGACGCCGTCCAGAGTGCAGTCGCGTTCATCACCTCCATCGTCGCGTGGTTCTGATGCGGATACGAGTAGACCGCTTCGATCTTGCGCGGCGCCGCGGCGATGGTCGCCGGCGCGTCACCCACGGAATTGCCCGCGACCGCGTCTTTGACATCGAGCCCGGCCTTCAGCGACTGCGCGAAGCTCTCGCTCGACGCCCGCGCGTTGGGTCCCTCGTCCCATACGATCGTCAATGCATCAAGCGCGGTCTTCGCGTGCCACCAGGTATCGGCGACGACGGCGACCGCGGAATCGCCAACGCGTACGACCTTCTTGACGCCCTTGCGCTTGAGCGCGGTGGCAGTATCCACGCTCTTCAGCGTCCCGCCGAAAACCGGGCAAGCCTTGATCGCGGCGTTGAGCATTCCCGGAAGCTTGAGATCCATTCCGTAGATCTGCGCGCCGGTGACCTTGTTGACGGTATCCAGCCGCGCCAGCCGCTTGCCGACGATCTTCCAGTCTTTTGGATCCTTCAGCGGCACCTCGGTCGGCGGCGTCAGCTTGGCCGCCTCCGCCGCGACCTTGCCGTAGGACGTGCTGCGCCCCGATGCTTGGTGTGAGATGACGCTGTCGCTGGCGGTGCACTCGGACGGCGGGACCTTCCAGCCGTCCGCGGCCGCCTGGATCAGCACCATGCGCGCGGCTGCGCCGCCCTTGCGCACGTATGCCTGCGAGTCGCGTATCCCGCGGCTGCCGCCGGTCGAAAAATTGCCCCAGATGCGATTCCGCGCAAAGTTCTCGCCGGGCGTCGGGAATTCGGTCGTCACCTTGGCCCAGCTGCAATCGAGCTCCTCGGCGACCAACTGGGCGAGTCCGGTCAGCGACCCCTGGCCCATCTCCGATCTCGCGATTCGTATCACCACCGTGTCGTCCGATTTCACGACGACCCAGGCATTGATCTCGGGTGTCGCAGTGCCTTGTGCCTCCGCCGTGCCGGCGAAGGGAACGTGGAAGCCGACGACGAGTCCGCCGGCGGCAGCAGCCGACGACCCGAGAAAACGGCGCCGAGAGAATTTCGCGCTCATGTCGTGCTCCCGTCGGTGTGTTGAATCGACAGGCCGGCGCGCTTGGTATCCCCGCCCTTCGCCGCCACCTTGATCGCGGCGCGAACCCGGTTATAGGTGCCGCATCGGCAGATGTTGGTCATCGCCGCATCGATCTCGGCATCGGTGGGGTTCGGCTTGGCCGCCAGCAGCGCCGCCGCCGCCATGATCATTCCGCTCTGGCAAAAACCGCATTGCGGCACATCGAGCGCGATCCACGCTTTTTGCAGGGGGTGCGAACCTTGGGGCGACAGCCCTTCGATGGTCACGATCTTCTCGGAGGCCTTCACGGTCGAGACCGGCCGCATGCAGGTGCGCGTCGGTACGCCACCGATCAGGACTGTGCATGCGCCACATTGCGCCACGCCGCAGCCGTACTTGGTACCGGTCAGCCCGAACTGCTCGCGCAAAACCCACAATAAAGGTGTTTCCGGCTCGACATCGACACTGCGGGTCTTGCCGTTGACGTTCAAGGTTGCCATATCACGGATCCTTTCAACTGTTGAAGGCGTCCGGGCCGGCGATCGAATGCGGTGGTCGATCACCCGCGGGCGCCGTCGAGTGCCGACCTTGGCGAAACGCTACGATACATCCACTTGCGGCCGACCGCGATCCATTTCGCGTCGCCGCTTTATGGCGGATTGCGCCTTCGACGACCAGAATTGCCACCCAACAGCAGCAACAGCAGGGATAGCGCCAACAATCCCCAGGCAGAGAGCGTTGGCACGCCTGTGACCGCCACCGCCCCTGCGTTGGTCAGATTGAAGGCCGCCGGCGTGATTACTCCCGCGACACTTGCCGTCACGGAGTAGCTGCCGGCAGTCGCGTTCGCGGTTGCCGTCACGCTCGCCACACCGTTCGCATCGGTGACCGCGCTGGACGCCGAAAGGGTCGCACTCGCCCCACTACCGGGCGCTGCAAAGTTCACCGTCACTCCGGCGACCGGGTTGCCCCCGGCATCACGCACGGTCACCGCCAGCGCGTTGGCGAACGCGGTACTGATCGTCGCCGACTGCGGTGTCGTCCCCGCATTCGCGGTCATTGTCGCTGCCGCACCGGCGGTGTTGGTGAGATTGAAGTTGACCGTCGGCAGTCCGGCTGCAGTGGCGGTGACGCTGTACGGTCCGCCTGCCGTGCCGTTGGCGGTGAACGGTACTGCGGCGATGCCGGAGGCATTGGTCGCTACGGTGATGGTGGTCGTGCTGGTGGCGAAGAGCCCCGAAGCACCTGATCCCGGTGACGTGAAGGTGACGTTGACGCCCGCTACCGGATTGCTGCCGGCATCGCGTACGGTCACCGCCAGCGGGTTGGCAAACGCGGTACTGATCGTCGCCGACTGCGGGGTCGTCCCCGCATTCGCGGTCATCGTCGCTGCCGCACCGGCGGTGTTGGTCAGATGTGAAGTTGACCGTCGGCAGTCCGGCTGCAGTGGCGGTGACGCTGTACGGTCCGCCTGCCGTGCCGTTGGCGGTGAACGGTACTGCGGCGATGCCGGAGGCATTGGTCGCTACGGTGATGGTGGTCGTGCTGGTGGCGAAGAGCCCCGAAGCACCTGATCCCGGTGACGTGAAGGTGACGTTGACGCCCGCTACCGGATTGCTGCCGGCATCGCGTACGGTCACCGCCAGCGGGTTGGCAAACGCGGTGTTGATCGCCGTCGATTGCGGGGTCGTCCCCGCGTTCGCGGTCATCGTCGTTGCGCTGCTCGCGGTATTGGTCAACGCGAAATTCACGGTAGGCAGGCTGGTCGCGGCGGCGGTGACGGTGTAGGGGCCGCCGGCGGTGCCGTTGGCGGTGAAGGGTGCGGCAGCGACGCCGGAGGCGTTGGTCGCGACCGTGATCGTCGTCGTGCTGGTGGAGAAGAGCCCGGACGCGCCCGATCCCGGCGCGGTGAATGTGATGCTGACACCTGCGACTGGATTGCTGCCGGCATCGCGCACCGTCACCGCCAGCGGGTTGGCAAACGCGGTGTTGATCGTCGCCGACTGCGGTGTCGTCCCCGCGTTCGCGGTCATCGTCGTTGCGCTGCTCGCGGTATTGGTCAACGCGAAATTCACGGTAGGTAGGCCGGTCGCGGCGGCGGTGACGGTGTAGGGGCCGCCGGCGGTGCCGTTGGCGGTGAAGGGTGCGCTGGCAATACCGGATGCATTGGTGGCTACCGTGATCGTGGTCGTGCTGTTCAAGAACAAGCCGGAGGCACCTGCCCCAGGCGCGGTGAAGGTGACGTTGACGCCGGCGACTGGATTGCTGCCGGCATCGCGTACGGTCACGGCCAGCGCGTTGGCGAATGCGGTATTGATCGTCGCCGATTGCGGCGTGGTGCCGGCATTGGCCGTCATCGTGGTCGCCACACCGGCGGTGTTGGTCAACGCGAAGTTCACCGTCGTGAGTCCGGTTGCTGCAGCCGTCACCGTGTACGGTCCGCCGGCGGTACCGTTGGCGGTGAAGGGTGCGCTGGCAATACCGGATGCATTGGTGGCTACCGTGATCGTGGTCGTGCTGTTCAAGAACAAGCCGGAGGCTCCTGCCCCAGGTGCGGTGAAGGTGACGTTGACGCCGGCGACTGGATTGCTTCCGGCGTCGCGTACGGTGACCGCCAGTGCGTTGGCGAATGCGGTATTGATCGTCGCCGACTGCGGCGTGGTGCCGGCATTGGCCGTCATCGTCGTCGCCACGCCAGCGGTGTTGGTGAGACTGAAGTTGACTGTCGTGAGTCCGGTTGCTGCAGCCGTCACTGTGTATGGACCGCCCGCGGTACCGTTGGCGGTGAAGGGTGCGCTGGCAATACCGGATGCATTGGTCGCCACCGTGATCGTGGTCGTGCTGGTCAACGAACAAGCCCGAGGCACCTGCTGCCCGGTGCGGTGAAGGTGACGTTGACGCCGGCCACCGGATTGCTGCCGGCATCGCGTACGGTCACTGCCAGTGCGTTGGCGAATGCAGTGTTGATCGTCGCCGACTGCGGCGTCGTGCCGGCATTGGCCGTCATCGTCGTCGCCACACCGGCGGTGTTGGTGAGACTGAAGTTGACGGTGGGCAGATCCGGTCGCGGTTGCCGTCACCGTGTACGGTCCGCCGGCGGTACCGTTGGCGGTGAAGGGTGCGCTGGCAATACCGGATGCATTGGTGGCTACCGTGATCGTGGTCGTGCTGGTCAAGAACAAGCCGGAGGCTCCTGCCCCCGGTGCGGTGAAGGTGACGTTGACGCCGGCGACTGGATTGCTGCCGGCATCGCGTACGGTCACGGCCAGCGCGTTGGCGAACGCGGTGTTGATCGTCGCCGACTGCGGCGTGGTGCCGGCATTGGCCGTCATCGTGGTCGCCACACCGGCGGTGTTGGTGAGGCTGAAGTTGACGGTGGGCAATCCGGTCGCCGTTGCCGTGACTGTGTATGGACCGCCGGCGGTGCCGTTGGCAGTGAACGGTGCGGAAGCCACGCCCGAGGCATTGGTTGCCACCGTGATCGTGGTCGTGCTGTTCAAGAACAAGCCGGAGGCTCCTGCCCCCGGTGCGGTAAAGGTGACGTTGACGCCGGCGACTGGATTGCTGCCGGCATCGCGTACGGTCACGGCCAGCGCGTTGGCGAACGCGGTGTTGATCGTCGCCGACTGCGGCGTGGTGCCGGCATTGGCCGTCATCGTCGTCGCCACACCGGCGGTGTTGGTCAGGCTGAAGTTGACGGTGGGCAATCCGGTCGCCGTTGCCGTCACTGTGTACGGTCCGCCAGCCGTCGCGTTGGCGGTGAATGGGGCGCTGGCGATGCCGGAGGCGTTGGTCGCCACCGTGATCGTCGTGGTGCTGGTAGCAAACAGGCCTGATGCTCCAGCACCTGGCGCGGTGAAGGTCACATTCACGCCCGCCACCGGGTTGCTGCCGGCATCGCGTACGGTCACGGCCAGTGGGTTGGCAAACGCGGTATTGATCGTTGCCGACTGCGGTGTCGTCCCCGCATTCGCGCTCATCGTCGTCGCCGCACCGGCGGTGTTGGTGAGACTGAAGTTGACGGTGGGCAGACCAGACGCGGTGGCAGTAACCGTGTACGGCCCGCCTGCCGTGCTGTTGGCGGTGAAAGGTGCGGCCGCCATACCTGAGGCGTTGGTTGCCACGGTGATTGTGGTGGTGCTGGTGGCAAACAGCCCCGAGGCTCCTGACCCCGGTGCGGTGAAAGTGACGTTGACGCCGGCCACCGGATTGCTGCCGGCATCGAGTACCGTCACCGCCAGCGCATTGGCGAATGCCGTGTTGATCACCGTCGATTGTGGCGTGGTGCCGGCGTTCGCGGTCATCGTCGTCGCCGCACCCGTGGTGTTGGTGAGACTGAAGTTGACGGTGGGCAGACCAGACGCGGTGGCAGTAACCGTGTACGGCCCGCCTGCCGTGCTGTTGGCGGTGAAAGGTGCCGCGGCAATACCGGAGGCGTTGGTTGCCACGGTGATTATGGTGGTGCTGGTGGCGAACAAGCCCGAGGCACCGTGCCCGGTGCAGTGAAAGTCACATTAACGCCGGCCACCGGATTGCTGCCGGCATCGCGTACCGTCACTGCCAACGCATTGGCGAATGCAGTGTTGATCGTCGCCGACTGCGGTGTCGTCCCCGCATTGGCGGTCATCGTCGTCGCCGCACCGGCGGTGTTAGTCAGACTGAAAGTCGCCGGCGTGACCACTCCGGCGACACTTGCCGTCACGCTGTAGCTGCCGACCGTTGCGTTCGCAGTTGCCGTCACGCTCGCGACGCCGCTTGCGTTGGTAACTGCGGTGGCCGCCGAAAGTGTCGCACTGGCTCCGCTTCCAGGCGCCAAAAAGTTCACTGTCACCCCGGACACCGGATTTCCGATCAGGTCCTTCACCGTCACTTGCAGCGGACTCGCAAACGCCGTGTTGATCACGGCCGACTGAGGCGTGCCACCGGTTGCCGTGACACTCGCGGGTCCGGCGAGGTAGAACTCGACCGCGGTGTTCTGCGGGGGAAGCGCCCCGACACTGGGGATGTCGAAGTCGTTGACGCTCGGGTCGGCCTGCCAACCAATCTGCGCAACCGACACTGAATTGTTCGAACCGTACTGGTAGATGAAGGTCCCGTCTTGCCGGACGACCGCCTGTATCTGGAAGTTGCCCTGTGGCGTACTCCCGCTCGTCCATTCGGGCACGTTGTTCCAGGTCACGACCAATTGTTGATTTGGCGAGATGCCGGTGGTCGCAAAACTGACGAAGCAAGCGAGGGTACCGAAGGGCCCGGTTCCGGCACCCGTCAGGCTGCACCGCGTCGCATACGAGGAAGCCTCTTCGATATTGGTCGGGTCGATGTCCGCGCCATACAACTTCATCGTGTACGGAATGTTGACGTTCGGCAACGGAAACTGGTCGGGTGTGCCGAACCCGCATGCGGTGTTGTCAAAGACAGTGCCATTGAGCGGGTTCTGGTTGAGGAACTGGAGCCGACCGTTCGACACGATGCGCACACTGTCGACGACGATTCCCGCAAACTGGAAATTGAAGCCCAGCGGAATCGGATCGCTGATCGTGTCATCGATGACCGGTGTGCCGGTGCCACAGCCGGCGAGGGAGCGAAACGCGATGGGCGCGCTTGCGGCACTGACTACGGTGTGCGTGCTGGGATCGATCCACGCGAACGTAGTTGGCGTGTACGTATACGTTACCGCATGCGTGACCGTGGGAACCAGCAAGGCGGCGAACGCCAGCGCTGCGGCTGCGATGCGTGAACGCCAATTGCCAGGTGATCGGTCGAGTTTCAATGCGAGGTTGATTTTCCGTGACCTCGGCAAACGTACCTGCGGCGCACGATTTTCCTGCGCCATGCAAGAAATCTGCATTCGCACGAACCAAGCACGTTTTTGTCCGGGTCATGGAACCTTGTCCCGCAAGTTAGCACGATGGCGGGAGCCGATTCAAGAAGAACCCCGGACCAGCCGGGCGCGCGTGTTTCCGGTGCGCCGGTGCTGATAGAGCGGCCGTCGAGTACGGTGAGTATCCTCGATTCGGACCTATAATCTGTATGGAACCTTGCCCGGGCCTGCGGCTAATTTGGCAGGCCTTTTGTTTTTCGACCCGAATGCGCGCCCACTTCTCACGCCCTGCCTTCTTCGAAGGCGTCCGCGACATGCTGCCGATGCTGACAGGCATCGTCCCGTTCGGCGTCGTCTGCGGTGTGGGCGCGCTGAGCGCAGGCTTGTCGCCGCTGGCCACGCTGGCGATGTCGTTGATCATCTTCAGCGGTGCCGCCCAGATCGCGGCGACGCAGATGCTTGCCGACGGCGCACCGTTCGCGGTCATCGTGCTCACCTGCTTCGTGCTCAGCCTGCGCTTTCTGATGTACAGCGCGGCGATGGCGCCGCACTTTCGCTCGCTGGACTCGCGCTGGCGCAATCTGCTCGCGTTCCTGCTCACCGACCAGGCGTTTGCGTCGACCATCCGGCGCTTTCGCGAGTCGGACGATGTGCGCGCCAACGCGTCGTATTTCCTGGGCGCCGGCGTGTTGCTGTGGATCACCTGGGGCGCGTCCACGCTGGCCGGCGTGCTTCTGGGGTCGGTAATCCCGGCTTCGTGGCAGCTCGAATTCGTCGTGCCGCTGGTCTTCATCGCGTTGCTCGCGCCGCTGTTGCGCGACCGCGTCACGATCGTGGTGTTCCTGGTCGCCGCCATCGCGGTCGTCGCGCTCGATGCACTGCCGATGCGTCTGTCGTTGATCTGCGCGGGCCTGCTCGGCATCGCCAGCGGCGTCGTGGCGGAAAGATTGCGGTCGGGCCGTGGATAAGACGCTGACGATCTGGATGCTCACGCTTGTCGTCGGCCTCCTCAACTTCGCGTCGCGGGTGTCGTTCATCGCCTGGTTCGCGCGCAACGACATGCCGCCGCTGCTGACACGCGCCTTGCATCACGTGCCGGCAGCCATGATCACCGCGATCGCGGTGCCGGCGGTGGTGTTCGCCGCGCCCGGCGTGCTCGCCTTGACCCCCGAGAATGCCAAGCTTGTCGCGGCAGTGGTCGCGGGTGTGGTCGCCTGGTGGCGCAAGAACACGGTCGAAACCATCGTCGTCGGCATGACGACGCTGTGGCTGATGCGGTATTTTGTGGGTTAATATTTCACTCCTTAACGTCTTCACTTATTCACGGTTCCCACATGCGTTTCGAAGGCACCGACACTTACATCGCGACCCCGGACCTGATGCTGGCGGTCAACGCCGCGGTTACGCTGGAACGACCGCTGCTGGTGAAGGGCGAGCCGGGTACCGGCAAGACGCTATTGGCGGAAGAGGTTGCTCGCAGCCTCGGACGGCCGCTGCTGCAATGGCACATCAAGTCGACGACCAAGGCCCAGCAAGGTCTTTACGAGTACGACGCGGTGTCGCGCCTGCGCGATTCGCAGCTTGGCGACGAGCATGTAGGCGACATCGCGCATTACATCAAGCGCGGCGTGCTGTGGGAAGCGTTCGAGTCGCCGGAGCCTGCGGTGGTGCTCATCGACGAGATCGACAAGGCCGACATCGAGTTTCCCAACGATCTGCTGCGAGAACTCGACCGCATGGAGTTCTACGTCTACGAGACGCAGCAGACCATCCAGGCGCGGCAGCGGCCGCTGGTCGTCATCACCTCCAACAACGAAAAGGAGCTGCCCGACGCGTTCCTCCGGCGCTGCTTTTTCCACTACATCCGCTTTCCCGACAAAGAGACGATGACGCGAATCGTCGACGTTCATTTCCCGGGACTGAAAAAGGCGCTGCTCAAGGAAGCGCTGGAAATCTTCTTCGAGCTACGCGAAGTGCCCGGGCTCAAGAAGAAACCGTCGACGTCCGAACTGCTCGACTGGCTGAAGCTCCTGCTGGCCGAGGACATTCCGCCGGAAGCGCTGCGCAGCACCGACAAGAAGGTGCTCATCCCGCCGCTGCACGGCGCGCTGCTGAAGAACGAACAGGATGTGCATCTGTTCGAGAAGGTTGCTTTCATGGCGCGCTCGGGGCGCTAGAACCTGTCTCCAAATCCGCTGCACGGCCCGATAGCATTGTCGTGTCCTCGCTCGCTCCTCGCTGTACGTCCATGTACTATCTCGGAGCTCGCTGCGGGCCTTCGCGCTCTCGGCCCGTTCGCAGGGATTTTGAGATAGGTTAGGGAAAAATAAGCGTGGCGTTCATCGAACCAGTAACACTGACAGGCGCACATGCAATGCTGGAGCCTTTGGCGACCGGGCATGCGGACGCGCTCAAGCGCGCCGCCGCGGACGGCGAGCTCTGGCGCCTTTGGTACACCGGTGTGGCGGTGCCGGACAAGATGGACGGGTACATAGCGACCGCGCTCGATATGCGCGAGCGACTCGCGGGTATGCCCTTCGTGGTCCGCGAGAACAGCAGCGGCGACATCGTCGGCTGCACGCGCTACTTCAACGTCGACGTGGCGAATCGCCGGCTGGAAATCGGACACACCTGGTATTCGAAGCGCGTTCAGCGCAGCGCGATCAATACCGAATGCAAGCTGTTGCTGCTGACGCACGCGTTCGAGAAGCTCAAGTGCATCGCGGTCGAATTCCGGACGCACTGGTTCAACCACGCGTCGCGCAGCGCGATCGCCCGGCTTGGCGCGAAGCAGGATGCGGTGCTGCGCAATCACCAGATCTCGCCGGATGGCAGCTATCGCGACACGGTGGTGTTCAGCATCATCGAAGGCGAATGGCCGGCGGTCCGGCAGCACCTGCGCTTTCAGCTCGACAGGCCGCGATAAGCGTCCCGCAATGCTGATCGACTTTTTCCTGCATCTCAAAGCAGCGAAACTGCCGGTGTCGACGCGCGAGTATTTGACGCTGCTCGACGCGCTCAGGCACGGCGTGGTTGCCAACGACATCGACGACTTCTACGTGCTTGCGCGCACCTGCCTGGTCAAGGACGAGGCGTTGTACGACCGTTTCAACCTCGCATTCGGAAGCTATTTCAAGGGTGTGGAGAGCATTTTCGACATTCGCGCCGACATTCCTGAAGCGTGGATCAAGAAGATGATCGAGGGCACGCTGAGCGACGAGGAAAAGGCGCTAGTCAAGGCGCTCGGCGGTTGGGACAAGTTGATGGAAACCCTCAAGCAGCGTCTGGCAGAGCAGCGCGCGCGCCATCAGGGCGGGTCGAAATGGATCGGCACCGCGGGCACCAGCCCTTTCGGCGCGTACGGTTTCAATCCCGAGGGCATCCGCATCGGCCAGGAAGCCGGCGGCAGCCGCAGCGCTATCAAGGTCTGGGACGAGCGCAGCTTTCGCAACCTCGACGACTCGGTGGAGCTCAATACGCGCAACATCAAGATTGCGCTGCGGCGGCTGCGCCGGTTCGCGCGCGAGGGTGTGCCCGAGGAACTCGACATGCCCGGAACGATCGAGGGCACGGCCAAGAACGCTGGCTGGCTCGACCTCCATCTCGTACCCGAGCGGCGCAACCGCGTCAAGGTGCTGCTGTTCCTCGACGTTGGCGGCTCGATGGACCCGCACGTGCAGGTGTGCGAGGAGTTGTTCTCCGCCGCGAAGACCGAGTTCCGCCACCTCGAGTACTTCTATTTTCACAACTGCGTCTACGACCACGTCTGGCGCGATAACCGCCGGCGTCGCAACGAGCGCCACGCGACCTTCGATTTGCTGCACAAGTACGGACCCGACTGGAGGTTGATCCTGGTGGGCGACGCCGCGATGAGTCCCTACGAACTGATGCAGGAGGGCGGCAGCGTCGAATACATCAACGACGAGCCGGGCCTGACCTGGCTGAAGCGATTGTTCGACACCTACCGCCATGCGATCTGGCTCAACCCCGAGCCGGAGCGTTCATGGGCCTACACACGCTCGACGCAGATGGTGCTCGACGCGCTCGGGCCGCGCATGTTTCCGCTGACGCTCGACGGTCTGCAGCGGGGCATCGCTTCGTTGCGGCGTTGAATGTGATTCGGGCAGGCAGCAACCTTTAGACCAGTGTACTGTTGGGGTTTGATGATCCAAACTGGAAGACCAATGATTTGCATGCGCAGGCTGTCATTGCTGGTACTGGCGTCGCTGCTGCTCGGCGCGTGTGCCAGCCGCCCGATCAATCCGCCGCTCGCACAAGCCGACCCCAACAAGGGCTATCGATTCGAAACAAGACAGGCGCTGGCCCAAGACAAGGAGAACATGGTCATCCTTGCCTTTTCGGGTGGAGGGACGCGCGCTGCCGCCTTTTCCTACGGCGTGCTGGAATTTCTGCGCAAGACCGAGATTACCGGGCCGCAGGGCAACAAGGTCCGCCTGCTCGACTATGTCGACATCATCACCGGCGTATCGGGAGGCAGTTTCACGGCGCTGGCCTACGGCCTGTACGGGGACAAGCTGTTCGACGACTACGAGCAGCGCTTCCTGAAGCGCAACGTACAGGGCGAGATCGTCTCGCGGACGCTGAGTCCCGCGAACTGGACGAAACTGGGGTCGACCGGTTGGGGCCGTTCCGAACTGGCTGCCGAGTTGTACGACGAAATCCTTTTCAACGGCGCGACGTTTGCGGATCTCGATCGCGGCAATGGCCCGTTGATCCTAGCGTCGGCCACCGACATCTCGACCGGCTCACGCTTCGTCTACAACCAGCGCATCTTCGATATCATCTGCTCGGATCTCAATGCGGTACGTTTGTCGCGCGCCGCTGCATCCTCGTCGGCGGTGCCCGTGGTGCTCTCGCCGGTCACGCTCAACAACTACGGCGGCACCTGCAAGCGGACCACCCCGACTTTGGTGAAGATGTTCGTCGATAGTGCCAACCCACCGCGCCCGGCCGCACGTGCGATACGCTCGCTCAAGGCCGAGGAAAGCTTCGGTGACAGTGTCAATCGGCCGTTCATTCATCTCGTCGACGGCGGCGTTTCGGACAACGTGGGCATGCGTGCCGTCCTCGATGCGCTCGAGGTGCTCGAAGCGCTGAACGAAGCTGGCGTGCCAACGCCGCTCAACCGCGTCAAGCGGATCATCGTATTCGTCGTCAATTCGCTGTCGTCGCCGCCGACGAAATGGGACAAGTCGGAGGAGCCACCCGGGACCGTGGACATTCTGCTCAAGTCGGCCGGTACGCCGATCGACGCCTTTTCCTTCGAGGCGGTCGAACTGCTGAAAGACACTGCGGCGCAGTGGCAGAACGCGCGGCTGATCCGCAACTCGGCCGCGATGGCGGCCAACAAGGACCCGGCGGTGGCAGCCGCGCTGCGCATTCCGAACGCCGAGATCTATGCCATCGACGTGTCGTTCCCGGCGCTGAAGGACAAGGCGGAGCTCGACTATCTGAACCAGCAGCCGACTTCGTTCGTGCTGCCTGCGGAAGCCGTCGATCGCCTGCGCGCGGCGGCATCGACGATCATCATGGACTCGCCTGAATTCAAGCGCCTGCTGAAGGATGTGGGCGCGACCATCGTCGAGCAGCGCCCGGCTGCAAAGCCGGCCGCCTCGAACTAGGCCTCGCGCTCGGCGCGCTTGATCGCCTTCGGGTCGGCGCGGAGCAGTTTTCGCTGCTTGCGCTGCTCGCTACGGTGGTCTCTCCGGTCTTCCTTGGCGAAGCGCTTCTTCTTCGCCGCGGACCCGTAGATCTGGGTCCACTTGCCGTTCTTGAAGATGATCTGGTACCCGCCGGAGAGGATTTCGAACGGCTTGGTGACCTTCTTCAGCCGATCGAACTGCACCGACCCCTTCTTGTGAAAGGCCTCGAAGTAGGCCGGGTACACGAAGTCGGTCATCGCAATGCCGTTGACCGGGAAGCTCAGCGCCTCGACCGGGTCCGCGCTTTCGTAGGCGTAGACGAGTTTCGGGTCCGGTCCCGTGGTCAGCAGGTTGATGGCGGGATCGACCAGCATTTCCACGAGTTCGTGCGACGCCGAAACGCTGACCAGGTCGTGGTTGTCGAGCGTGGTCTTGACGAAGACCTTGGCCTCGGGCAATCCGTCGGGTGTCAGATCGTGATACGCGAGCGCGCCCGCCTGATCCGCGTTGTCGAGGAAGACCATTGCCCAGGCGCCCGGCTTGAATCCGGCGGATTTGACCAGCTTCGCCGGCGTGCCCCAGACCGGGACGACGTGATCGTCGACGAATTTCTGCATGGCCGCGATGAGCGCGTCGAAGTCGACGCCGAGCGGCACGGTCGCCTTGTTGAAGCACGCGATGGTCGGAATGTCGCCCTGGTTGAATGCGCCGAAGGTCACTCTCTTGATTTCCATGAGTACGCTCCAAGGGTCCTGTGCTGATTACGTAGCCCAAGCGAAAACCGGGCAGGTGCTTTCGGCCGTCGTAAACCGATGCGTCTACTTCGCCGGCATGGGTACTGGTTCGGCGTTGGTCATGCGGTAGAGCATTCCCGACGCGTCGCTTTTCAGCAGTGACAGTTTGCCGCCCATGACGATGGGGTCGAAGCCGAATTTGACCGGACGCAGGCTCATGACCTCGACCAGCGATTCTGGCCCCGCGGGTATGCAAAAAGGACACGATGCCGGCACGGCGGAGAGCATGAAGTGTTGCTGCTGATCGGTCATGTCCAGAGGCATCATGAAGCCGATGATGCGCACCGGCTGCTGGTCGAGCGCGAGGATCTGCTTGCTGAACTCGGGAACCATTTTGCCGCCGCGCTTTACTGGTTCGACCTGCGCCAGCGTTTTCCACGAAACCACGCCGCTGATCTCGGGCAGCACCGACGACGAGTACTCGGCCGCGCTGGGCAAGCCGTCCGCCGGCACGGCCGTGTACGCGAAGACGGGCAGCGGCGCCCAGTTGAGCATCGCGGCAACGGTCAGTGCAATCGAGTAGCGCATGTCGATCATCCTTTCGACAGGGTGGCGGCAACATCGACGCGGTACGCGCGCCATGCCGGTACGAGCGCGGCCAGGACGCCGCCGCCCAACGCGATCAATACTACCAGCGCCTCCGCCGCCGCCGGGTGGCGGGCGCCTTCCGCCAGCGAAGCTGCTGCGGGTAGCCAAGTGCCTATTGTAGCGAGCAACGCATGGCCTAGTAACAGGCCGATTGCGGCGCCGGCGCCGGCCAGCAGGAGGCTCTCCAGCAGCAGCAACCGAACCACGCGCTGGCGGCCGGCGCCGAGGGTGCGCATTACCGCAATGTCGTATTGCCGCTCGTTCATCGCCTGGTACAGCGCAATGTAAATGCCCAGGCACGATGCGACCATGAGCAGCAGCGCGAAACCCCTGACGATGTCGGTCCCGAATCCGAATACGGTGAAGAGCCGGGCCGATTCGTACGCGGGCGACGCTGCCTGCAGCGCGGTCTCGGCATTGATCCGACGGGGCAGCGATGCCGCTGCCAAGGGGCTCGCATAGCGAACCAGCGCCATCGTCACCTGGCGCGGCGCGGCGGTGGCCTTGTCGTCGTCTTCGTCGTGATTGCCTGGCGCGGTGGCGCCGGCGTTGGCGCGATGCGGGCCCGCGTGGATCTTCCATACGCTCTCGAGGCCGGTGACGATGAGCTGATCGATCACCGTGCCGGTCGCATTGAGAACGCCGACGACGCGATACGGCTGCTCTGCGTGCGCCGATCCCTGCGCCGACAGTCCGTGCGAACCGGCGAACACTGCGCCGACCTGCAGTGCCGTCTGCCGTGCAACATCGGCCCCCAGCACCGCTTCCAGTGGACCGTTCCACAATTGTCCCGCCGCCAGCGTTGCGCCGTAGTGCGCGACGAAGTCCGGTTCGGTGCCGACGATGCGGAAGCCCTGGTAGCTATCGCCGAGGCTGATGGGAATGACCTGCGCGACCAACGGTTCGGCGCGCAACAGGTCGACCTGCTCGAGCGCGATGTTCCCGGTCGGAATGTCAGCATGATAGACGCCGGCCAGGACAAGTTGCAGCGGGCTCCCCTTGGCGCCGACGACCAGATCGATGCCCTGCGCATCGCGGCGCAGGCGCCCGTCCAGCTCGCGCGACAGCAGGAGCAGCAGCACGATGGCGGCGACCCCGAGGCTCAGCAACGCGACGTTGAGCAGCGTCGTCGCCGGGCTGCGCCGCGCATACGCCAGAGCGATCGTGCCGAGGTTCATGTACCGGAACCGATCGTGAGGGCCAGCCGGTGGTCGAACGCCGGACCGATTCGGGCATCGTGCGAGGCGACCACAAGCGTCGCGCCGACCGCGGTTGCGCGCTCGAACAGCAGCGCGATGGCGCGCTCGGCCTGCACATCGTCGAGCGCCGCGGTCGGTTCGTCGGCGAGCAGCAGGCCGGGACCGTTGATGACGGCGCGGGCGACGGCGACACGCTGCGCCTGACCCTGCGACAGCTCGTGCGGAAACCGAAGGGCGAATGCCTCGATGTCCAGCGCGCGCAGCAGCGAATGGGCGGCGGCGGAGGTCACGCGCTTGCACCCGAGATACTGCGCCAGCTGCAGGTTGTCCCGCACGTTCAGGCTGTCGATCAGGTGCAGCCGTTGCGGCACGTAACCGACGTTGCCACCGCGCCAGGCATCCAGCGCCGCTTCGCTCATGGCGGAAATTTCGTGCTCCCCGACGCGCACCGTTCCCTGCGTCGGGCGCAGCAAGCCTGCGAGAATGGAAAGCAGGGTCGTCTTGCCCGAACCCGACGGGCCGGCGATGAGCCAACGCTCGCCGCGATCCGCACTCCACGCATCGAGCTGCAGCGCGGTATCGGTCGCGAAGCGATGCGCCAGATTCGTGATGGTGAGCATGACCAATCGATTCTACGTCGATGCCGAAGGTCGCGGCGCCGGTATTGCCGCATGCCAGCACAGGGCAAGCACGACGAGCATCCATACGATGACCGGCCCCGTCGGCAGGTCGAGCGCCGTCGAGACGACCAGGCCGAGCGCGTACCCCAGCGCGCCGAGCCCCCATGCCGCGGCGAGACGTCCGCGTTGCATCGCGCGCGTCGCCAGCGGCGGCACGATCAACGTCGCGAACACCAGGTACAGGCCGACCAGCTGCACCGACACCGTCACCGCGAGCGCGAACAGCACGTAAAAGCCGGTGCGGCCCAGTCGTTCGCGCCAACCGAACCACAACACGAGTATCGCCGCGTAAACCCCCGCGGCCCACGCGAGCCGGGTCGGCTGCGCCCAGAGGATCTGCCCCACCAGCAGATCGCGCAGGTGTTCGCTGCCGTGCGCGTTGCTCGCCAGCAGCAGCACGCTGCCCGTCGCGCCGAGGACGAATACGACGCCGATCACCGCTTCCTGCACCTCCGGCCACACGCGCTCGGTCCAGGTCAGCAGCAGCGCGCCGCCGAGCGCAGCCGCAAGTGCTGCGACCTGCACCGCGATACCTTCCGCTTCGAAGCCGAGGCGGTCGGCGAGCAGCACGCCGCATCCGGCGATCTGCGCGATGGCGAGGTCGATGAAGACGATACCGCGCGCCAGCACCTGCATGCCCAGCGGCACGTGCGTCGCCGTGACCAGCAGGCCGGCCGCGAGCGCCGGCAGCAGGATCGAGATCTCCAGCGCGTTCAGGGTCATTGCGCCCCCTTCTGCAACCGCTCGATGGTGTCGTTGAATAGGCCGTAGAGGTCCTTGGCATTGTCGTTGCCGCCGACCGTGAAGGGCAGCGTCACCGCGGCGATCTTCGTGCGCTCCGCGATCCATTGCGAGGCGCGATCGCTCTGGTAGGCCGCGCGCAGCACCATTTTCGCGGGCGTTCGCTGCAGCGTCGCAAGAACTTCGCTCAGGTGCGCCGTCGTCGGTTCGACGCCGGGCTTGGGTTCGAGCGTCGCGATTTCCTTCAATCCGATCCATGCGATCAGGTACGTGAAGGCCTTGTGCTGCACGACGATCGGCGTGCCTTTCAACGGCGCTGCCTGTTTCTCCCAGTTGGCGATCGCCGTACTCCACTTTTCGGAGAACGCCTTGTAGCGCGATTGGTACCACGCCGCATTCTCGGGATCGAGTTCCGCCAGCCGTGCAGACAGCGGCGCGGCGACACGCGCGATGTTGCGCGGGTCGGTCTGGATATGCGGGTCGCCGGCGGCGTGGATGTCGCCGTCGGCACGGTCGAGGCGCGTCGGCTTGTCGAGCAGCGTGACGAATGCCGCAGCCTCGAAATAGCCGGGCTTGCCCGGTTGCACCTTTGGGTTGCCGGCCTGCTGCAGCACCAGCGGCAGCCAGCCGATCTCGAGTTCCGCGCCGGTGGCGACGACCAGGTCGGCGCCGCGTGCGCGCGCGATCAGGCTGGGTTTCGCTTCGACGTGGTGCGGGTCCTGCAGCGCGTTGGTCGCGACGTAGATCTTTGCCTTGTCGCCGGCGAGTTCCTCCACCAGCGCGCCCCATTCGGGCACCGTGGCGAAGACGCTGAGTGCTGCAGCGGCAGGCGCGATCCACGCGCCAAGCGCCGCAGCGAGAATGCACTTCAGATACGATCGCATCGCATCGCTCCTAGTATTTGTGCGCGCCATGCGCGCCGAGGGTCAGGATGTATTGGACGAAGAATTCGTTGTCGGTAATACCCGGGCGCAGCCGGGCCTGCGCGTACTGGAGGCGTACGCGGCTGAACTCCGAGGGTGTCCAGTCGATCATCGCCGTTGCGCGCTCGGGCTTGAACGACGGGTTGACGAGATAGATCGAATTGGCGCCGTAGTCGACCTGGCCGGGGTTGAGCCAGTCGTAGCGCGCGCCGATGCGCCAGGTCGGCAGGAACTGATATACGCCCTGCACGTAGAACCCGCTTTGTCGCGCGCTGTAGTTCGACGTGCTGTTCAGCCCCAGTGCGCTGTCGCGATCGTAGGTGAGATCGCCGCTCTCCCGCCGCCAGAAGTATTCGCCCTGCAGCTTGAAATTGGTCTGCTGCGAGTTGCCGTTGGGCGCGTACTTCCACA
Source organism: uncultured beta proteobacterium (assembly GCA_963726915.1). GTDB lineage: Bacteria > Pseudomonadota > Gammaproteobacteria > Burkholderiales > Casimicrobiaceae > PALSA-1003. Next base: position 252,122 of record CAVSEA010000008.1, on the reverse strand, counting down.
CGAAGTCGGCGACGGCGAGGCGGCTGCTGCCGGTGAATCCCAGCTGCGCGTTGTTGCCCGCGAGATCGGTCTGCGCGTAATTGCGGTCCTGCGCGCGGGTTTGCAGGTACGACAGGCCGGCGCGCCAGCTGTTGCTGGCGTCGATGTCGCCGCCGGTGTGCACGTAGACGACGCCCGAGCCGATGCCGTTCTTGTTGCGCGACGTTCCCGGGAAGCCCTCGCCGCTGCCGATTTCGCCGCCGAACTCCAGAAACTGGTCGGTCGGCGCGAGCCATTTCAACTGCAATCCGTCGACGTCGTATTGGCCGCCCAGGAATGCCTGATAGACGAGCGGCGCATCGACGAAGTCCCAGACGTGCTGATGCTGGTCGTTCAGGTAGCCGAGGCCGGAGAAGAAGCGGCCGAACTTCGGTGCCAGGCCATAGCCTGCTCCGTTGTATAACCCATACGCCTCTTCGACCGACAGCGTGTTTTCGGGCGTGAGCGAAACGATCAGGTTGCCGAAGAACTTGTCGTCGACGTTGGCGGAAAGCGCGAGTTCGGACTCGCCCAGGCTGAGGCCGCGTTTGCCCGGCGCAATATCTCCGCTGGGTGCAAATCCGCTGAGCGCGTACTTGTTCGGGTCCTGCGAGAAATTGCCGTACGTTCCCTGCAGCACCGCGGAAATGGCCGGATTGAAGGCGCTGATGCCCGATGCCGGCGCCGCGGCAGGCGCGGCGGCAACGGGAGGTGGAGCGGCAGCCTCCGGCGGCGGCGCGACGGCGGGCTGTGCAGCGGGCGCGACGACACTCTTCGCTTCCGCATCCTTGAGCCGCTGCTCGAGTGCCTGGATGCGCGCCTCGTAGCTTTCCTTCATTTGCCGGATCTGCTCGCGAATGTCCGCGAGATCGGCGTCGGTCGCCGCCTTCGCGGCAGGGGGTGCGAGCAGCGTCAGCGCCAGCGCGCCGGACGCCAAAACGAATCTGGACACCATGATGCTCCTCGGGTCAGTTCATGACTCGTGCTGTCCTTGCGGACGGCACGCCACGTCGACTCAGAGGAGCGTGGGCGGGGCGCGGCTGGAGTAGTAGGAAGGCGCGGCCAGCGGCCGCGAGGCAGTCGTGTTGTTCGCACGCAGCGCGCCAACCACTGCTGTCGGCAATGCCGGGAATCCGGCCGCGACGACCGACGTGCCGCCGGCAAGCAGCGAGCACTCGAGGCACGTGACATCTGCGGCAGGCGCCTGAAGGCCCTGCTCGTGCGCCGGGTGCAGGACGCCACCCAGATGCTGCAGCGCGTGCACCTGCACTTCGCGCTGCGTGCCGAGAAGCAGCAGCGCGAAAACGACCGAGAGCAGAATGCGCAGGCGCGGGTTAGCCATGATACGTCTGAAGGGCAAGGCGTTGATGCGAGCAGTGTACAGGGAACCTGCCGCGGCCCAAAACAGGGGCTACATCACGTTCGATGCGAATGTCGGAGCCAGCACTTCCGGTGCGATCGCGTCCTGCGCGAGTTCCAGCATCGTCACCCGCCAGAGCGTGCGTGCATCATCCGGGTCGATCAGGGTTGCCTTGTGCAGCAGCGATGCATTGTCCCAGACCACGATGTCGCCGACACCGTACTTGAAGCTCGAGCACGTACTTCGGCTGCGTCGAATGCGCGGCGAGTTCATCGAGGAGATCCCGCGCCTCGTCCTCGGGCATGCCGACGATACCGAACGAGCTACCCGACACTGCATATAGCGCCTTGCGGCCGGTGACCGGGTGCGGCCGGGCGATCTTGTGCGTGATGACCGGCATCTTCGCCTTCTGCTCGGCGGTCAGTGTCGATGCCGCGGTGCGGCTCGCCTCGTCCACGTCGTTGCGATTGCCGTAGTGGTGGATGCCGAACAGCGGTTCGATGCGCTTCTTCATCGCATCGGGCAGGTCGTCATACGCGGCCTGCTGGTTCGCGAACATCGTATTGCCACCCACTTTCGGCACGACGCGCGAATAGAGCGTCGTCGCGCGCGCCGGCACCTGCAGGTATGAATAGTCGGTGTGGAAATACGAGCCTGCGTCCTGCAGCCCGGTCGGCTTACCGTCCTTCTTCACATTGGACAGGATCAGGATGTTCGCGTCTTCGGGATGATGGAACTGGTCGATCACATGCGGCTGCGGCGGCCCGAAGCGCGTCGCGAACGACGCGAACTGCCGAGCGGTGAGTTCCTGGCCGCGGATCGCCAATACCTGGCCGGCATAGAACGCGCGCTCGATCTCGGCGAACGCGGCGTCCGCCAGCGGTTGCGATACGTCGACGTCGATTTCCACGCCGAAGGCCGGCGTGAGCGATCGTGTGGCGAACATTTCGGCCTCCTACTTGAGGAACTCCGGCGAAATCAAGCGCGGCAGGAACAGCGGAATCTCGGGCCAGATGATCAGCATCGCGAGCACCGCGAGCATCGGCACCAGCATGATCATCGTATCCTTGAGCGCGTAGCGCAAGCGCACCTTGGCGATGGCGCAGGAAATCATCAGGCACAGCCCGTACGGCGGCGTGACCAGGCCGAACGCGAGCGCGACGATGCCGATGATCGCGAACGACACCGGATGCATGTGGACCGATGCCGCCAGCGGCTGAAGCGTCGTGCCGACGATGATGATCGCCGGGATCGCGTCGAGGAAGCAGCCGACGACCAGGAACACGAACGCGATGAAAAAGCCGACGCCGATCAGTCCCAGTCCCCACGACGTGACGTTCTCGAGCAGCGCCTTGGGGATCTGGAAATACGCGAGCAGCCAGCCGAACACCGAGGCAGTGCCGACGCAGAACAGCGCGATCGCCGACAGTTTGCCCGTCTCGAGCAGCGCGTCCCACAGTTTCGTGAGGTCCATTTCGCGGTATACGAAGAACGACAGGAGGGCCGCGTACAGCACGGCGACCGCGGCCGACTCCGTGGCGGTGAACCAGCCGAGCAGGATGCCGCCGACGATGATGAATGGCGTCATCAGCGCCGGAATCGAAATGGCGGCCGCGGTGAAAAATTCCTTCGCCGTCGCGCGCCGGTACGTCGGGTAGTTGCGGACCTTGGCGTAGACGTGAACCGTGGCCATCTGCGCGAGGCCGATCAGCAGCCCCGGGATGACGCCGGCAAGGTACAGCGCGCCGATCGACACCGACAGCACGCCACCCCACACGACCATCAGGATCGACGGCGGGATGATCACGGCCAGTACGGCCGAAACGGCCGTGATCGCGATCGAGAACGAGAGGTCGTAGCCTTCCTTGACCTGCGCCTCGATGAAGATCTTGCCCTGGCTCGCCGCGTCGGCAGTCGACGACCCGGAGATTCCGGCGAAGAACACCGACAGCAGCACGTTGATCTGCGCCAGTGCGCCCGGGAAGTTGCCGACCATCGTTCGCGACAGCGTGACCAGTCGATCGGTGATGCCCCCGACATTCATCAGGTTCGCGCACAGCAGGAAGAACGGCACGGCAAGCAGGATGAACGAGTTGTACGCCTTGAACGTCGTGTTGAAGACGACCATCGGCGACAGGCGCGGCTCGATGAACAGAACGGGCAGGCAGGCGAGACCGAGCGCGAAAGCAACCGGCACGCGCAGCACCATCAGCAGGAAAAACGTCCCGAACAACCACATGGCCGCGATTTGCGGCGTGAGCGCGGCGCCGGTCACGACGCTACCCCCTGGTTTGCGGCACTCATACGACGCTCCCCGTGCCGATTTCGCGGGACGGCGGCTCGTCGCCCGGCCCCGGCCCGTGGCGGATGACGCGAAGGTCGCGAAGGATTCGTTCGCCTCCGAACAGCAGCCAGGTCAGTCCCGTCAGCGGCCACGCGATGAAGATGTAGATCATCGGCATTTCGGCGAGCTCCGAGTCCTGATTCCAGCCGAACTGGACGAACTTGACGCCGTACCAGACGAAGACCAGCGCAAAGACCAGTACAAAAACAGTGGAGACGATGCGCAATATCGCGTTGGTCCGCGACTTCAGCTCGGGCCACACGTCGACGTCGAAATGCGTGCCGTCGCGCACACCGATCATCGCGCCGATCATCACCATCCAGATGAACAGGAAGCGCGCCATCTCCTCGGTCCAGATCCAGTGTGGAATGAGGCCGGTAAACCGCGAGATGATCTGCAGCGTGACCGGAAACACCAGGATGCCGACGGACAGCCCGAGCAGCACGCTGAGCAAGTGGTAGTAGGCGTTGATGAAGCGTCGCATGGGTCTTCCCCCGGAAACGGCGAGGCGGCGTCAGGCAAAAAAAGGCCGGCGCGAGGCGCGTCGCCTGGCGCCGGCCCCTGTTCCGTCAACTACATGGAATTGATCTTGTTGTAGATTTCGGTCGCACCGATTTCCTTGGCGTACTCGGCCATGACCGGGTCCGCCAGCTTCTTCATCTGCGCGCGATCGGTGAACGGGATCATCTTGAGCTTCCCGGCCGCCTGGAACGCTTCGAGCTTCTTCTGGTCCTCGCTCGACTCGATCTGGCGGCCGTAGATGCCCGCTTCCTTGCCGGCCTTGAGGATCGCCGCTTGCAGGTCGGGCGGCAGCTTCTTGAACGTCTTGCCCGAGAAGCAGATCGGCCGGATGGTGATGGCGTGCTGCGTCATGTTGAGATTGGGGCCGACCTCGTAGAACTTCATCGCCTCGACGCCCGCCGCCTCGTTCTCGCCGGCGTTGATGACGCCGTTCTGGATCGCGTTGTAGATCTCGTCGTAGGCGATGACCGTGGGTGACATGCCGACGGCCGCGAAGGTCTTGCTCCAGATCGGCGCACCCTGCACGCGCACCTTCAGGCCCTTCATTTCGGCGAGGTTGCGCACCGGCTTGTTGGCGAAGATGTTGCGCGTGCCGCCGCCGGCGAAGCCGATCAGCATCACCTCGCCCTTGGCCGATACTTCGTCGGCGATCGGCTTCAGCGTGTCGGCGTCGAGCACCTTGTTCCAGTGGTCGAGGTCGCGGAACAGGAACGGCGCGTCGATGAACGGCGCGGCCTTCGAGAACGTCGACATGTGCGCGGGCGATACGATGCCGTAGTCGACCGAGATGCCCTGGTTCATGAACGCGAAGTAGTCCTTCTCGAGGCCGAGTTCGCTGTTCTTGTGCAGCACGAAATTGATCGGCTTGCCGTAGTACTTGGCCGTGAGTTCCTGGAATTTCTCCAGCGCCCGGTTGAAGGCGTGGCCGTCGTTGAACTGGACCGCGCCGTGCAACGTGATGGGTTGCTGCGCGAGCGCGGCTGTGGAAAAGGCCAGGCCGACGATGGCGGCGCAGCGCGCAAAGACGTTTGCGAGTACGTGCATGAATTCCTCCGGGAAAGATTGCATTGCAGTGCCGGTACCATCTCTGCGGACGTCGCGCCGGCACTTCGGTCGTTCTGGCCCATTCAACCTCGGCAGCGGTTCGGTGTCAACGTCGCAGCGCGGTTCGCGCATTTTGTGCTGTGCACCATCGCCCCGATTTCGCTCCTCGTTGGTGCGTGCCGGCATGAAGCGACCGTCCGCACCATGTACAATCGCCGTCGATGAAGCAGCGAAAATTCTGCCGGTGGCTGACGTTGATGGCGCTCGCCGCGCACGTCTTGTCGCCATTGGCGGCGCACGCGTCGGCGACCGCAGCCGACGGTGTCGGGCAGCTGTGCTCGGTGACAGGCAAGGCGCAGGCGCCCTCTGCGCCGACCGCCAGCCCCCTCATGCCTGGAACGGATCGCCACGGCGCCGACCACTGCGCCGATTGCTGTTGCGGCGGCTCGGCCGCCGCTGCGTTGCCCCCGGCGTTGTTGGATTCCGACCTGCGCCGGCGCGAGCATGGTGCTCCGGGACGCATCCGCCGCGCCTGCATCGCTCGCTTCGCTGTTGCCACCCTCTCGCGCCCCTCCCATCGCTGCCTGACACGACCGTAGCGCCGCCCAGCTGACCATTGACGGTAGCAGGGACGGCTTCTGATTTCCGGTGGTTGGAGGTTGCGATGAAATTCGTACATGTGTTTGGCATTGCGCTCGGATTGCTCCCCTGGGCATCGCTTGCGCACGACTATCAGCTCAAGTCGCTCGGCATCGAGCACCCGTTCACGCGAGCCACGCCGCCGGGCGCAAAGTCAGGCGGCGCGTTCTTCGTCGTCGAGAATGCGGGCGCGACAGCCGACAAACTCGTCGCCGTGGCATCGCCGATGGCCGGCAGCGCGGAGATTCACCAGATGGCGATCGAAGGCGGCGTGATGAAAATGCGCGCGGTGCACGCGCTCGATGTTCCGCCCGGCGGCAAGCTCGAACTCAAGCCCGGCGGCTACCACGTGATGCTGCTGGACCTGAAGCAGCCTTTGAAGGTCGGCGACAAAGTCCCGCTCAAGCTGACGTTCCAGAATGCCGGGTCCATCGATGTTTCCGCCGACGTCGAGGCCATGGGCTCGACGCCGCACAAACAATGAGGATTGACATGAATGCTTGCCACAAAATACTGCTGGCCATGCTCGCGCTAGTTGCGGTTACGGAAACAAACGCCCACTGCGTGGTCGGTGCCCGGTTCTTTCCGGCGACATTGAGTGTCGACGACCCCTGCGTGGCCGACGAACTGTCGTTTCCGACCATCGCGAGCTTCAAGAATGGCGACGACCCGTCGACACGACAGCTCGACATCGCGGCCGAGTTCTCGAAGCGCATCACCGACAAGTTTGGCATTTCACTTGGGACCGCATGGACGCAGCTCAGCCCGTCCGGCGCATCGCGCGTCGACGGGTTCCAGAATCTCGAGGCGAGCTTCAAATACCAGTTCCTCACCGAGCCGCCTCGCGAGTTGGTGATGTCGGGCGCGCTCGTCGTCGAATTCGGCCACTCGGGCAGCGGATCCGTCGGCGCGGAGTCCTTCAGCGTGTATACGCCAACGCTCTACGTCGGCCAGGGCTTTGGTGGTCTGGCGGACGACATGCGCATGGCGCGCCCGTTCGCGCTGACCGGGCAGATCGGCTATGCGATACCGAGCAAGTCGTCGAGCACATCGATCGATCCGGACAGCGGGGACCAGACGAAGGAGTTGAACCCGCAGTTCCTCACCTATGGCGGGTCGCTCCAGTACAGCATGCCGTACCTCAAGGCGAATGTGGTCGACCTCGGACTACCGGAGTTCTTCAATCAGCTGATCCCGATCGTCGAATTTCAATTCCAGACGCCGGTGTCCAACTATCACGGCTCCGGGATCGGGACCACGGGGACGGTGACCCCGGGCGTCATTTGGATCGGGAAATATTTCCAGGTCGGCCTCGAAGCGATCATCCCGATCAATCGCGCCAGCGGAACCGGCGTTGGCGTGCTCGCTCAGCTGCACTTTTACCTCGACGATATGTTTCCGAGCAGCATCGGCAAACCGCTGTTCGGCGGCACGTCGGCGTCCGCGAAGTAGCCGCTCGGCCATGTACATGCGCGCAATGCGAATCGTTGGAATCACGGCGGCGTTGGCCCTGTTTGCCGGCGCCGCCGATGCGCATGCGTTTCTCGAAGACGCCGATCCGCGAGTGGGCAGCACGGTTCAAACCGCGCCGAGCGAGGTGAGGCTGAGATTCACGCAAGAGCTCGAGCCAGCCTTCAGCAGCGCGACGATCACCGATGCTTCCGGACAACGGGTCGACGCGGGCGCCCCGGTCGTCAGCGGCAATGTCATGCGCGTGCCATTGCGCGCCGTCGGCGTTGGCAGTTACCGCGTGACCTGGCGCGTATTGTCGGTCGACACGCATACCACCGAAGGCGCGTTCACTTTCGGCGTGGACAAGCCATGAGCAGGCCTTGAGCAAAGCCGCGCCTGGCGGCCGTGGATAGCGGAATGGGGATGCGTTGATCGACTGGATAATCGCGGCACGCGCCGTTCACTTCGCCTCGACCGCGCTGCTTGCGGGCACGGTCGTTTTTGCCGCCTGCATCGTCGCGCCGCCTATGCATGCCGCACCTGCGGACCCGGCCCTGAACGAATGGCGCCGTCAGATGGGATGGCTGGCGTGGATCGCCCTGGTGACCATGGTCGTCTCCGGCGCAGCCTGGCTGCTCCTGCTTGCCGCGGAGATCGGCGCCCGGCCTTTGGGCGACGTCTTCTCGGGCGACATCGCCTGGCGCGTCTTGTCGCGCACCCGATTCGGAGTGGATTGGTGCGTGCGCTTCGTCGCAGCGCTATTGCTGGTGGTCGGCCTGTTCGTACGGGCTCGATACCGAGAGGGCGTGCCACGCGCATTGAACGCGATCCTGGCGATCCTGGCTTTGTCGCTGCTCGGAAGCCTGGCGTGGGCAGGACACGCGTCCGGAACGCCAGGGACCACAGGCGACGCGCACATCGCGGCCGACACGTTGCATCTGATCGCAGCGGGGATCTGGGTCGGCGGGCTGGTGCCGCTCGCGCTGCTGTTCGCGGCCGCGCGCCGCACGACCGATCCAGCCGTAGCGTCCTTCGAGCGCGAGACCACGTCTCGATTCTCGACGCTCGGTGTGATCGCGGTCTGCACCGTTCTCGCGACAGGTCTGCTCAACGCCTGCGTGTTGGTGGGTAGCTTTCCGGCGTTGGCGACGACCGAATACGGTCGCCTGCTGATGGCAAAGATCGGACTTTTTGCTGCGATGGTCGGCATAGCCGCCTTCAACCGGCTGCGCCTCACGCCCCGGCTGGCGTCCTTGCGCACCCGAGCTGATGCGCAGCGCCTGCTCCAGCGCAACAGCCTGATCGAAGCGGCGATGGCGTTGCTGATCCTGGTGATCGTCGGCGCGCTCGGCACGCTCCCGCCCGCCGTCCACTCGGCTCCGGGCTCGCATGTGCATGGATCGTAGCGTGAGGGCAGGCGTCGCCGGCCGGCGCGATTAGCAGCGGGTCGATGTGGCAAAATCCGCGTGTGGAAATCACTGAACACGGGCAATTTGTGTCGCAGTCGGCAGGCATCGTGGCAATGCAGCGCAGTCAGCGCGGCAACCCGCGCGCGGTCGCGGCATGGTTGCTGCTCTGCTGCGCGCTCGTTTTCGCGATGGTGGTCGTCGGCGGCGTGACCCGGCTCACGCACTCAGGCCTCTCGATCACCGAATGGCAACCCATTGTCGGAACCATTCCGCCGTTGTCCGAGGCAGACTGGAACGACGCCTTCGCGAAATACCAGGCGACACCGGAGTACGCGCAGGTCAACAAGGGCATGGCGCTCGATGCCTTCAAGGGAATTTTCTGGTGGGAGTATTTCCATCGCCTGCTTGGGCGGGCGATCGGCGTGGTGTTTCTGCTGCCGCTGGTGTGGTTCGCGCTTCGCGACAAGATTCCGCCGGGCTACCTGCCGCGGCTGTGCGGGATCTTCGCGCTCGGCGCGCTCCAGGGTGCGCTGGGCTGGTACATGGTGCAAAGCGGCCTGGTCGACGATCCGCGGGTGTCGCAACTGCGGCTCACGGCGCATCTGGGACTCGCCATTCTGATTTTCGGAGCCATGTTCTGGACTGCGATGTCGTTGCTTCGGGCGCCAGCGGAACGCATCCTTCCCGGCGCCCGCGCGCTCGCATGGTTCGCACGAGGCCTGGTCGCGCTCGTATTGCTGATGGTTCTGTCGGGCGGGATCGTTGCCGGCATCCGCGCGGGCTTTGCCTACAACACTTTCCCGCTCATGAACGGGCAATGGATGCCGCCGGAAATCATGTTGATCGATCCGTGGTATCGCAACTTCTACAACAACATGGCCACCGTGCAGTTCGTGCACCGCGTGCTCGCCCTGGTGATTGCGGTCGCGATCGTCCTGTTTTGGTCGCGAACGCGTCGCCTGGATCCGGCGAACCACAGAGCGCGGCGCGCTGCGACGCTGCTGCTTGCGATGCTCGCGATACAGGTCGCGCTGGGTGTGACGACGCTGCTGCTCGTCGTCCCGCTGCCGCTTGCCGCCGCGCATCAGGCCGGGGCGGTCCTGCTGTTCGCGGCGGCGTTGAATGCGGCGCATGCCGTGCAGGCGGAAACCTGAGCGGGACCTGCTGTTGCTTTCGCAGCGATCTGGGGTCATGATGGCCGACCCTATGCCGCCAAAAGCCATGCCCGAAACAAACAAGCTCGACGAACCGCTGGCCGACGTCGACTACGACGAACTCGAGGTCTTTCTCGGTTCGAACGCGGTCCCGCAGGATTGCATGGACCTGGAAATGCTCGACGGCTTCCTCACCGCGATCGTCAGCGGTCCCGAGCTGATCCAGCCGTCCGAGTGGCTGCCGGTCGTATGGAGCGACAGCCAGCGCACCGTGACGCCCGTGTTCCAGAACAACGAGCAGGCGGAGCGCATCCTGTCGCTGGTATTACGGCTTCAGCAAAGCATCCGCCGTACCCTCGCCGAATCGCCGACGCGCTTCAAGCCTCTGCTGTATCACGCCGAGCAGACGCTGCGCGAAGAGCGCAGCCCGCCCGAGGCGAGCGCATGGTGCGAGGGTTACATGACCGGCGTGCTGTTGCGTGAGGAGGCTTGGGAGCCGCTTTATTCCGAGGACGCGACGCGCGACTGGATGCTGCCGGTCGAGGCGCTCGCTTACGGCGATCACGACCCCGAGTACCTGGACTGGGTCGACAGCGAGGACAAGCGCCTGGACATGATCGACGAGCTGCCGATCGCCGCGGTGCTGGTCTATCGCTTCTGGCAGGAAAAAAATCGGCCCGATTCGCCCGGTCGCGCCGAACGGCGCGCGCAGCGGCGCGAGGCGTCGCGCAAGGGTCGCCAGCGCCTGCACTGAAAGCTGCTGCGGGGGCGCTGCTTTGTTGCTCGGCCGCTCGCAATCCTGACGTACGTCTACGTACGCTGGCGTTGCTCGCACTCTGTTGGCAAATGAGCGCGCCGCGCATCTCGCCCTCCTCGCGACGCTTTTTAATTCTCCGTTAGGCCGCCATCGCCGCGGCCTGCTGGAATCGGTAGGAATCGAGCGATAGCGCGCCGCCGTCGATGGCGCTGAGCAAGCGCTCGGGGTGCGCATCGGTGCCCGCAGCGCCCCACGCCACGAATAGCGGAAGGAAGTGCTCCTCGGTCGGGTGCGCGCGAGCAGCCTCGGGTGCGCGGTCGCGATAAGCGATCAACTCGTCCGCGTCGTGCGCGTCGAGCTGCTGCTTCAGCCACTTCGCAAAAGCTTCGACGTAGCGCAGCGGTTCTTCACGACGGCGATTAGCCATCCAGTCGCGCAGATTGTGCGTGGTGTGGCCGGAGCCGATGATCAGCACGCCCTTGCTGGCGAGCGGTGCCAGGGCGCGACCCAGACGCAGATGATGCGCGGTGCCGAGCTCGGGCTGCACCGACAACTGCAGCACGGGAATATCGTGCTCCGGATACATCCACTTGAGCGGTACCCAGGCGCCATGATCGAGTCCGCGGCAGCCGTCGATACCCGCCGTGATCTCGGCCTCCTTCAACAAGGCAACCGCTTCGGTCGCCACGTCCGGTGCGCCGGGCGCGGGGTAGCGTTCCCGATACAGGGCTTCCGGAAAACCGCCAAAGTCGTGGATGGTCTCCGGTTTCGGATTGCCGGTCAGCATCGGCACCGAGGTTTCCCAGTGTGCCGACGCGATCAACACGGCGCGCGGCCGCGGCAGCGAACGCCCGAGCGCCGCCCACGCACGCGACGCCACGCCCGCCTCGATGGCGAACATCGGCGACCCGTGCGACAGGAACAGCGTGGGCAGCGTACTCATGACATCCGCGGCTTGAGCGTCACGCTGCCTTGGCGGCCGGTTTGACCAGACCTTCGGCGGCCAGCGCTTCCTGCACTTTCGGCCGTGCGCCCACGCGCGCAACGTATGCTTCGATTACCGGCCATTTGACGAGATCGATACCGACAAATCCGGACCAGCGCAGGACGGTGAACAGATACGCATCGGCCACGGTGAACTGCTTGCCCATGAGGTAGTCCTTGCCCTTGAGTTCGCCCGAGAGCCAATCGAAGCGCTTGCCGAGCTTCTCCTTCAGGATTTCCTTGTATTCGACCGGTGTGTTCGGCGCGAACATCGGGCCGAACTGCTTGTGGATTTCGGAGGTGACGAAGTTGAGCCATTCCTGCAGGCGATAACGCGCCATCGTGCCGGCGGCGGGGGCGAGCCCGGATGCGGGATTCTGGTCGGCGAGGTACTGCACGATCGCGGGGCCTTCCGAAAGCCGCTCGCCGTTGTCGAGTTCCAGCAACGGTACGTAGCCCTTCGGATTGATCGCGTAGAAGTCCGTGCCGTCGTCGAGCTGGTGCGTCTTGGTGCTGGTTTTGACCAGCGTGACCGGCAGGCCGGCCTCGCGGAACGCGATGTGCGGTGACAGCGAGCAGGCGCCGGGCGAGTAATAGAGTTTCATGCGGTTCTCCTTGCAGTTGCGGTCGAGTGAGTGAATGGCACGTGATCTACACGTACGCCTCGAATGATGGCCCTTGAAGCATTCGGGATAAATAGTCGATAATGCGAAATACTGTTGCTAGAAACGCAATAATAGTCACTGCCATCGTGGACCGCTTTCAGGGCATCAACGCGTTTGCCAAAGTCGTCGAGACCGGCAGCTTCGTGCGCGCCGCGGAGCGGCTTGGCGTGTCGGTGTCGGCGGTGTCGCGACAGGTGTCGGAGCTCGAGGCGCACCTCGATGCGCGTTTGCTCAATCGCACGACGCGCCGACTCTCGCTGACCGAGAGCGGTCGCGTGTTCTACGAGCGCAGCGTCCAGTTACTGGCGGATCTCGACGAGGCCGAACAATCGGCCGGCGCCGGCGCGGTCAAGCCGCGCGGGACGCTGCGCATCAGCTGCGGTACTACGTTCGGCGCGCGCTACCTCGCGCCGGCGATCGCCGACTTCATCGTGCGCTTTCCGGAAGTGCACTTCGATGTCGAGCTCTCCGACCGTGCGACCGACCTCGTCGACGAAGGCTTCGACGCCGCGGTGCGCATCGGCCCGATCGGCAGCCAGAATCTGGTCGGTCGCAAGATCGGCGAGACGTGGCTGGTCACTTGTGCGTCGCCCGACTACCTGGCAAAGCATGGCGAACCGAAGACGCCTGAGGATCTTGCCGCCCATGTGTGCTTGACCTACGAATATTCGTCGCTGAAGAACGTCTGGCCGTTTCGCGACGAGCAAGGTCGCGACCGCAGCGTCAAGGTGACGGGCCCGGTGCATGCGAACAACGGTCGGTTTCTGGCGGCACTCGCGGTCGCGGGCGTCGCCATCGTCATCGAGCCGGACTTCCTGGTCCGGCCCGAGGTGGATGCCGGCCGACTGGTGCCGATCCTGCGGCGATTCGAGGTGTCACCGGCGAATATCTATGTGGTCTATCCCAGCCGCCGCCATCTTTCCGCCAAGGTGCGCGCGTTCGCCGATTTTCTCAGCGCGCGCTTTTCGGTGCCGGATTGGGGGCTGGAATCGACGTGCGCACAGGTCGGAACGGACGAGCGCCGTTCGCGGCGCAAACTCAGGGCATCTTGATCTTGCCGCCGGCCATGGGCGGCAGTCCTCCCGGCAGCCCGGGCGACTGCCCCGGGACCAGGATCGAGGACGATTGCTGCCTGCGCATTTCCTGCAGTTCGCGCACCGCGTTCTCGATGCCTTCCTTTGCCGCATCGCCGTATTTGCGCACCGCGTCGCCAAGCGTTGTCGCGTCGATCTCGAAGCTGATGGGCAAGGGGCCCATGTTGGTCAGAATCTGCGCCTCGCCGACGTAGACCGAAGGCCGTGTCTGGTCCGGGCCGCCGTCGCGGGTGACCGGAGTCAGGACGCGGATGGTACCCGCCGCGCGGTCGGTATAGATCTCCTCGCGGTACAGCGAGGCTGCGTCCATCTTTGCTTCGATGCCGCGTGCCGCGGTCTCGTTGGCCATGATCGTTCCCCTGAATTCAGTACAGCCCATAAGGATACCAAAGTGGCGGCCCGACGGTCGTCGGTGGCGGCGACCGGTACTGCGCCAGAGCAATATTTGAGCTATTGTTGTAATCCGAACCAATGCCTAAACGTTTAGTCTTAGTTGAGGTAGGCAGGAGGATTCTCATGAAGAAACGAATAGTTACAATTCTCGCAGCGGCCGCGTTGGTGTTCGGCGCCAGCATGGCGGTCGCCCAATCGCGCGGTGGCGGCGGCATGCAGGGTGGCGGCGGCGGCGCTGGCATGCGCGGCGGCGGTGGCGGCAGCTGGAGCGGTGGCGGCGGCGCTGGCATGGCGGCGGCGGTAGCTGGAACGGCGGCAGCAGCGGCTGGCACGGTGGCGGTGGCAGCTGGAATGGTGGCGGCAGCAACTGGAACGGCGGCTGGCACGGCGGCGGCTGGAACAATGGCTGGCATGGCAGCGGCTGGAACAATGGCTGGAATAGCGGCTGGCGCGGTTGCTGGAATTGCGGATGGTGGGGCAACCGGTGGGTCGGCGTTACCGGTGTCGGTGTTGCGTTCGGCTTCCCGGGAACGTGGTGGTGGCCTGGCGTCTGGCCCGCATGGGGCTGGGATGGTGGCTGGGGTAATACGGTCCAGGTCATCGATCAGGGACCCGTCACATTCATCCAGCGCGACCAGGTGCTGAGCGACGGCGCTTATACGTCGGCTCCCCCCGCGCGTAGCGCTCCGGCGAACGAATTCTGGCATTACTGCATCGATCCTCCGGGCTTTTTCCCGACGGTGCAGCAATGCAACAAGGAATGGCTCAAGGTAGTGCCAAACAACAACCCGCGGCCAGCACAAGTGCCGCAGTATCAGTAACTTGGCTAGGGAGTTCGTGATGGCTACGACTGCGCGCTACCTCGGTTTGCTGTCCGCACTAGCGCTTGCCGGCTGTGTGACGGTGCCCAGCGGCCCGACCGTGATGGTGCTTCCCGGAACGAGCAAGAGTTTCGAAGCGTTCCAGGCCGACAATTTCGCCTGCCAGCAGTTTGCGCAGGCGACACTGGGTCTCAATGCGGCTCCCGGCCAACTCGTCCCCGACCCAGCCGGGGGCGGTGCGGCGGTTGCGGGCACGCTGATCGGCGCGGCTGCGGGCGCGGCGATCGGTGCCGTGACCGGCCAGGCAGGTCAGGGCGCCGCGATCGGCGCGGGCACCGGATTGCTGTTCGGCAGTGCCTCAGGCGCCAATGCGGCAGCCTACAACAACTTCAGCGTCCAGCGCCGCTACGACAATGCCTTCCTGCAATGCATGTACGCCAAGGGCAACCAGATCCCGGTGCGGTCCGCGAACATGCGCAACGGCTGAGTCGCCGCGAGCGATGTAACAAAAAAATGGGGCGCTGCGGCGCCCCTTCTTACTTGTACTAGCCGGGATTCGACCTGACGGACATTGCTCGATTAGATTGCAACGCCTTCGATGCAAAAGCCGGGATCGACGCCTTGCTGCCGTTGAGCTTCATGCTGCCAGCGGCAGCAATACCGCGACTGCGGTCATTCTTCCGATGTTTGCCAATTGGCGCTATCGGCCGATAGTGGTGAAAAACTCGTTTCGCGGGGTAGCGCAGGCAGAGCGCAAAAATTCGACCTCGTAGAACGGCCGCTATTGAACGCTACGCGTTCAGGTGATGGTTTATGACCCCCCGAAAATCCCCGCTGCTCACGTCTTGAGCAGTTTTTCAACAGAATAGGCCAGAAGCGGAAGTTGAGCATCGCCTTCCAGTTTGGCGGTCGACCATTGGATCGATAGCCCGCTGCCGTCAAGAACACGCGATCGGGCTGCTCTTATACGCAAACGGGCATAATGGGCTACCAAGAGGAGGTAATGGATAATCGCCGAAAACTTCTCGTTGCGCTTGGAGGGGGCGCACTAGCATTTGC
The DNA here is from genome assembly GCA_963726915.1 of uncultured beta proteobacterium. GTDB lineage: Bacteria > Pseudomonadota > Gammaproteobacteria > Burkholderiales > Casimicrobiaceae > PALSA-1003. The sequence continues at coordinate 236,407 of CAVSEA010000008.1, read as the reverse complement.
GGCGCCGCGCTGCTCTTTCGGTCAACAGCAAGGCAAAGTCTGGCGCGCCGAGTTTCTGTCGCCGAACTCGGCTTCATGCTCCGCGCCGACCGGTTGATCGAATGATGAAAATTGGTCTCAGCCTCCGATCACTCTGATGAACAGGCGTGACGCGATATTGGGATTGATCGGGATGGGTACCGTTGCTAGCCCGTTCGGTGTACGCGCGCAGCAGCCTGAACGCGCCCGGCGAATCGGCGTGCTGATGGGGTACGCCGAGACCGATGCGGAGGCGCAACTGCGCCTCGCCGCCTTCAAGGAGAAGCTTGCTGTATTGGGTTGGGCCGAAGGGCACAACCTGACGATCGACGTACGATGGCTTGCGGGTGAGGCCGATCGCGCTGCGGGATTCGCCAAGGAACTGGTCGTACTCAACCCTGACGTGATTCTCACCACCACCACGCCGCTGACTCGTGCAGCACAGCAAGCGACCACGTCCATTCCCATCGTATTCACGGCCGTCTCCGATCCGGTCGGCAGTGGCTTCGTCAAGTCGATGGCGCGACCGGGCGGCAACATCACGGGCTTCGTCAACATCGAATCGTCGCTGGTCGAGAAATGGCTGCAACTGCTCAAGGAAATCGTGCCTCGCTTGACGCACGTGGGCGTAATGTTCAATCCCAAAACGGCGGCTTACGCGGAATATTATCTGCAGCCATTGAATGTCGTTGCGACGAGACTTGGCGTGAAGGCAGTCACGGCCGCTGTTGGCAGCGAAATCGACATTGAAAATGTGATTGCCGGGCTTGGACGTGAACCGGGTAGTGGCCTCATCGTCATGACGGACATTTACATGACCGTCCACCGAAAGTCGATCATCGACCTGACGGCACGACACAAGGTACCGGCTATGTACTTTGATGCTTCGAAGGCAGTCGAAGGTGGCCTGATGTCTTACGGAATCGATTTTGTCGACCTGTTTCGCCGCGCTGCGCCCTATGTTGACCGCATCCTGCGCGGGGCGAAACCGGCCGATCTCCCCGGTGCAGCATCCGAGCAGATTCGAACTGGTAATCAACGCGACGACCGCCAAGGAGCTTGGCCTCACGATTCCAAGTCGATCACTGTTGCTGCGCGCCGATCGGGTGATTGAATAGCGCCACACCGATCGTTCGATGCTGCTTGAATCTCTTCCTGAAGGACTGCTTTCGGGCATGCGACGGCTGGAGTGGGTCGACAAGCACCCTTGATCCACGGTCAACAGACGGCTCCTCTCCTACTACCAATGAGCCGTTTAAGCATGCCGTTACCAACACCGCCCCAAGGCTGACGGGCGTGTAGTACCGTGGTCGGATTGCGCGATCGACCCCATTGCAGCCAGTCATACGTTCTGCAAGCTGAACACGGGATTAAAATAGCTCGTCAACTTGCACGAGGGGGAGCTGGCATGGGACTGATTCGGCTAGGCAACAAACCACCCTTGACGGTAGCACCGGAGGATACGGTCATTTCGGCGGCGCGCGCGATGACTGAACGCCACGTCGGTGCCGCGGCAGTCCTCGAGGGGACTGGGGTCGTCGGCGTGGTGACTGAGCGTGACGTGATGGAAAAGGTCGTCGCCACCGGCGGCGACCCCAATACCACGCGCGTGCGGGACATCATGACGAGTCCGGCGCTATCGGTTAGCGTGAACACCACGGTGGACACAGCCGCAGCGCTGATGCGCAAGCATCACATCCGCCATCTGGTCGTCCTGGACGAGCACGAAAAGTTGGTCGGCATGCTGGCCCTGCGCTACCTGCTTTACGACCTCATGGACGACATGGAGCGCAATGTCAGCGATCTTATGGGCCATATCATGACTGACGGACCCGGCGGGTAGGTGGCCGGCGCTCGCGTCGCTACTTCTGCAGCACCCACTTGCCGTTCTGGATCTGCACCATGACGCGGGCGCGTGAGTCGAGGCCGAGGTGGTCGGTCTTGCTCATGTTGACCGCGCCATTGGTGACTTCCAGGTTCTTCGTCGCCTCCAGCGCGTCGCGCAGTGCGCGCCGGAATTCCACGGTGCCCGGCTGCGCGGTCTTGAGTGCGACGGGGATCGCGTTGGCAAGTTCCAAGCACGCGTCCCAGGTATAGGATCCGAATGCGGAGACGCTTCCAGCGCCATTGGCCGCTTCATAAACCTTGATGTATTCCTCGGCGCGTTTCTTGGCCGGGTGCGAGTCAGGCAATTGCGCCGCAACGATGACCGGGCTCGCCGGGACGAACGCGCCTTCGACGTCCTTGCCGCCGACGCGCAGGAAGTCGTTGTTGGCCACGCCGTGGTTGAAATAGACCTTGCCCTTGTAGCCGCGCTCGGCCAGCGCCGACGCGGGCATCGCCGCCGGCGTGCCCGATGCGCCAATCACGATCGCGTCGGGCTTGGCAGCGATCAGCTTCAACACCTGCCCGGTGACACTGGTGTCCTTGGGTGCGAAGCGCTCGTTCGCGACCAGCGGAATCTTTTTCGCGGCGGCGGCCTTGTCAACCTCTGCGAAGAACGCCTCGCCCAGCGCATCGTTGAAGCCGATGTAGCCAATCGTTTGCACGCCATTGGCGGCTGCGTGCTCGAGGATCGCACCCGCCATCATCACATCGGTTTGCGGCGTCTTGAAGGACCACGCCTTCTTGGCGTCGACCGGGTCGATGATGCGGATCGACGACGCCAGCGAAATCACCGGCGTTTCGCTCTCGGCGAAGACGTCGATCATCGCCAGCGAGTTTGGCGTCGTGGTCGAGCCGATGATGGCATCGACCTTGTTCTCGCCGATCAGCTTCTTGGTGTTCTGCACCGCCGTCGTCGTATCGGTCGCGTCGTCGAGAAGGATGTACTCGATCGTCTTGCCGCCGGCAGTTTTCAGGCAAAGTGCAATCGTGTTCTTTTCCGGAATGCCTAGCGACGCCGCCGGGCCCGTCGCCGAAACGGTGACACCGACCTTGACCTGCGCGCCGGCCGCAGCGGCCAGCGCAAAAACCATCGCGCCCGACAGCGCGCGTGAGACGATTCTGTTCATGCTTCCTCCTTGGCTTTGCATGCGCATGATAACGGAAGCCCGCGTCGAAGCCGAATTTGGCGCCCTCGCTCGTTGATGCATAATCCCCCGGCGAAGCGCCTACTACCGATCGAGCCCCTGCGATGCAACGCCCCAATCCTCCGCTGTCGATAAGCTTCGCGCTCGCGCTGGCGTGCATGCTGGCGGCGCCCGTCGCGGCGGCTGCTGCCGATCCTGCCAAGGTTCTGCGTCTCGCGGTGTTCGACATCGAGACGCTCGATCCACATCGTATCAACGACGATCCCTCGTCGCAGGTCGCGGCAGCGATCTTCGAAGGTCTTTACGACTGGAGCTATCTCGATTCGCCGGTGCACCTGGTGCCCGTGTCGGCAACTGCGATGCCGGAGATCACGGACGAGGGGCGGACCTGGACCATGCATCTGCGGCCGGGCATTCGCTTTACGGACGATCCTGCGTTCGGCGGAAAGCCGCGCGAGTTGGTGGCGGAAGATATCGTGTTCTCGATGAAGCGCGCGCTCGATCCGACACTCAAGCGCGGGGGCAACGCAGCCGTCACTGATGTCGTGGTCGGGGCGCGCGCGGTGATCGACGGCGCCGAGAAATCGGGCACTTTCGACTACGACCGCCCGATCGAGGGCATCCGCGCCTTGGACCGATACACCGTGCAACTGCGACTGCACCGCGCCAACTATCCGGTCATCGAGAGCTTCGTCACTACGCAAGCGGTGGCGCGCGAAGTGATAGCGGCGGCAAACGGTGACGCACGTACACGGCCGGTGGGGACGGGACCATTCAAGCTGCGCGAGTGGCGGCCGGGCTCGAAGGTCGTGCTCGACGCCAATCCCTACTACAGGACCATCGCTTTCCCGACCAGCAACGATCCGCGCGATGCAGAGCTGGTGCGCAGCATGCAAGGTGTCGCGCTCCCGCAAATCGGTGTGGTTGAGCTCAACGTTATCGATGAAGAGCTTACGCGCGTCCTGCAATTTGATCGCGGCAAGCTCGACTACGTGGTCCTGACCGGCGTCGCCGGGGCGCGCGCGGTGAGCGGCGGCAAGTTGAAACCGGAATACGTCAAGCGGGGAGTGACCCGGAGGGCGTATCCGGAGCCATATGTCGCCTCGCTTTTCTTCAACATGAAGGACCCGACGATTGGCGGCATGGAGCTTCAGCACATCGCCTTGCGTCGTGCGATCGCGCTGGCCATCGATCGCAATGCCTGGGTCGATGTGGTCTATGCCGGGCAGGGCAGTGATGCCAATCAACTCGTCCCGCCAAAGGTTGCCGGCCACATTGCCGGGTTGCCGAAGGCCGATCACGATCCTCGACTGGCCAACGCATTGCTCGACAAGGCCGGTTTCGACAAAAGAGATGGCGAAGGCTTCAGGATGACACCTGACGGCAAGCCGTTGACGATCACGATGTTGCTGCGGACGGCTCCCAGCACGCGCGAAGAGCAAACGCTGCTCAAGAAGAATCTGGATGCGATCGGCATTCGCATCCAATTCAAGGTCACCCGATTCCAGGACTTGCTGAAGGAGGCCGCTTCCGGGACCTTTCAGCTTACCGCGTTCGTCATGGGCGGTCTGCCGAACGCCTATGGTGTCACCGTGCAGTTCTACAGCCGGTCGCCGTCGACCGTGAACGTGACACGCTTCGCGATGCCGCAATTCGATCAGGCGTTCGAGGCGTATATCGGCAGCGGCGACGCAGCAGTGCAGGCTGCATCGATCGCGACGATCACAGCACTCCTGCGGCATTACGTACCGATGATACCGCTCGTATTCCGCACCGAGAGCGAGCTGGTGCAACCGTGGCTCAAGGGTTTCGCCCCGCCAGTGTTCAACACCTATTACAAGTACCTGGACATCGACCTCGAGAAGCAGCGCGCCGCTTCGCGTTGATCGACGCCGAATACTTCGCGCGAATCCACCTTCGCGCCGCCTCGTATTCGCCGCAACCACTGCGTGCAGCCAGAGCCGGGTTGAAGCGAGCTCAGAAAACGCGGGCTGGCAGCCGCTGGAAGCCGCGAAACCGCGCGCGCAGGTCGCGCACCGCCTCGCCCGACAATGCATAGTCCGGGAAGCGAGCGAGAAATCGCGCGATGGCGACGCGACCTTCCAGCCTTGCCAGATTGATCCCGGCGCAGGTGTGGATGCCGAAGCCGAACGCGAGCTGCCGGTTGGGTTCGCGCGCGATATCCATCGTGTCGGGCGCCGGGAACTGCGCCGGGTCGCGGTTTGCGCCGCCGATGCAGATGGTGATGCGCGAGTCGGGCGGAAATTGCATGCCGCCCACCTCGACGGCCTGCGTCGTGATGCGATTCCCGAGTTGCACGGGGCTCTCGAAACGCAGGAATTCCTCGACCGCTACCTTCATGCGCTCGACATCGCCGGCCTGCGCGATCAGCGCGGCCTTCTGCTGCGGCAGATTCGTGAGCGCGTACAGGGTGTTGCCGATGAGGTTGGTCGTCGTCTCGTGCCCGGCATTGAGCAGGAAGATGCACTGGTGCAGCAGCTGGGATTCCGACAGCGGCTCGTCGTCGCCCTCGCCGAGGATGAGTCGCGTCAGCACGTCGGTCGCCGGGTCGCGCAGGTGGGCCCGGCGCTCATCGACGAGTTCCTTCAGATACGCCAGCATCTCGGTGACCGCGCGATTGCCGTTGGTCGCGCGCTCCGGAGTGAGCACCGGCTCCAGCGCGCTCAGGATCGCGAGCGACCAGGCGCGCAGCGGCCCGCGCTGGTCGTGAGCGATACCGAGCAGGTTGCCGATGATGCCGATGGGGATGGCCGCCGCGAAATCCGCGACGAGGTCGACCTCGCGCTTCTCCGCCATGTCGTCGAGCAGTGCATCGACCAGCTTGACCAGGCCGGGCTCCATCGCGGCGATATGCCGCTGCGTGATCGCTCCGACGATCGCGCGCCGCACGCGCGTATGCAGCGGAGGATCGTTGAAGATGAGGCTGGTGGTGTGATGCTCGAACAGCGGCGTCGGCCCGAACTTCGGGCCGAACTCCTTTTTCTTGTCCGAACTGAACAGCTTCGGATCGCGGTACACCGGCACGACGTCTTCGAAGCGGGTGAGGAACCAGGACCCGTCGGGCATGCGTTTGATGGGCGCGTGCGTACGCAGGGCGAGGTAGGTCGGATACGGATTGGCGTAGAAATCCGGCGTAAGGTGCGCGAGATCGAAGCGCTCGGCGACTTCGCGCTCGTCAGGTTGGGCCATGGCCATGCGCGCATGATAGCGCGACGGGCTGCGCGCGGCACGCGGGGCGGCACGCAGAACGGCACTGCACATATTTAACTTGACAGTTAAATAACAAACAGCTAAAGTAACGACATTGGGAGATGCCAGATGAGTGCAAATGTCCGCCGCGCGATGCCCGCCGAGTTGAACGAGACCTTCGCGGCGCTCGCCGACCCGACCCGCCGCGCGATACTCGCCAGGCTCGCGCGCGGCGAGACCACGGTGGGCGATCTGGCGCGGCCCTTTGCCATGTCGCTGCCCGCGGTTTCGCGGCATCTGCACGTGCTCGAGCGCGCCCGCCTTATCGAACGGCGCGTCGATGCGCAACGGCGCATTTGCCGCTTGCGCGCGCAACCGCTGCAATCCGCCGCCAAATGGATCGAACGCTATCGTGATTTCTGGGAGGAGCGGCTCGACGATCTCGCGGCCCTGCTTGAACAACCAACACCGAAAAGGAGAAAACGATGACTGCACGCGACACTTTCGACCTGACCCTGACTCGCACCATTCGCGCGCCGCGCGCCAAGGTGTTCGACGCCTTCGTCAACCCCGACCAGCTGCGGCGATGGTTCGGTCCGCGCGGCCACACGGTCGCCGAGGCGACGGTCGACGCCAAGGTCGGCGGGCGCTACCGCCTCCAGATGCAGGCGATGGCGGGAAAGACCTTTGCCGTCGGCGGCGTGTATCGCGAGATCGCGGCACCCTCGCGACTGGTGTTCACCTGGAAGTGGGAAGGCGAGGACATGGGCGCCATGGGGGAGACCCTGGTCACCGTGACCTTGGACGAGCGGCGCGGCGAGCACGGCGTCGAGACCGAAGTGCGGCTCCAGCACTCCGGATTTCCCGCACCCGAAGCCCGCGCCGCGCACCACGACGGCTGGGGTTCCTCACTCAATTGCCTGGTCGACCTCGTCGATCCACGTGGCAGCGCCGCGACGGTCACCGTCTTCGGTACTCCGCGCAGTACCTACGTGCGGACCGTGCGCATGGCGCTCGCGGAGAAGGGAATTGCGTACGCGCAAGAGCCGGTGGTACCGCACTGCGTGGAAGTCCTCGCGCTCAATCCATTCGGACGCGTGCCTGCGTTCCGCGACGGCGAGTTCACGCTATACGAAACATCCGCCATCGTCCGCTACATCGAGGAATCGTTCCCGGGCCCGTCGCTGCTTGCGGGTAACGCTCGATTGCGCGCCACGATGGAACAATGGGTCAGCCTCATCAACTGTCATGCCTACGATGCGATGGTCCGTCGCTACGTGCTGCAATATGTGTTTCCCAAGGGGGCGAACGGCGCACCCGATCGCGCGGTCATCGACGCTGCCGTGCCGCAGATCAAGACCCACCTCGACGTCTTCGATCGTGCCTACGGTTCGCGCAACGTGCTGGTGGGCGATGCCGTGTCGATGGCCGACCTGATGCTCGCGCCGATCGTCTTCTATCTCGGGATGTTCCCGGAGAGCAAGGCACTGCTTGCCGGGGTACCGAACGTGACCCGCGCGCATGCCTGGATGGCCGAGCGGCCCAGTTTCAAGGCCACCGTGCCCCCGCTGTCCTGACCTTCCTGGCCGGCGCCGAAAGCGATCGACGGATCGCGCGGGAACCGATGCGCTAGTATGGTGGTCTGTATGCAAACGGCGGGCGCCAATGTCGGCGCCCGCTGCTGTTGCAAACCTCCAAACTGCATCCGGAAACATGAATACAGTGAAGTCGTCGCGCGTCGCCCGCGTGTTCTCGTGGAAATATCTCGTTACCTTCGTCGCGCTGATTGCGCTGGGGGTGGCGGGTTGCGCGAGCCTCGAGGTCAAGGAGCGCGAGCTCACTTTCCGCGTCGTCCGCGGCACGCCGAGCTGGTTTACGGGCATGCCCGACGGCGTGCAGGAACTCGATCTCGCGGTCAGCGCCGATGGCAAGCCCGAGCAGGTCCACGCGTGGTGGTGGCCTGCCGGAGCGCCTGGCGCGCCGGCTGCGCTGTACCTGCACGGATCGCGCTGGGACCTGCAGGGGCAGCTGTTCCGCATCGAGCAATTGCACGCCTTCGGCTTCTCGGTGCTCGCGATCGACTATCGTGGATTCGGCAAGAGCAGCGGCGAATTGCCCTCCGAGGCGACCGTGTACGAAGACGCACAGATCGCCTGGGACCGCTTCAAGGTGCTGGAGCCCGACCCGGGCAAGCGCTTCATCTACGGCCATTCGCTCGGAGGCGCCGTCGCGATCGACCTCGCGGCGAGACTCAGCAACGCGATGCCACCCGGTGGTGAGGTACCTGCACGCGGCCTGATCGTCGAGTCCACCTTCACCACGCTCAGCGACATCGCGCGTTCGCTCACGGTTTCGTGGTTGCCCGCGGAGACGCTGCTGACGCAAAAATTCGATTCGCTGAAAAAGATCACGCAGGTCCGCCTGCCGGTGCTGATTGTCCATGGCGCCGACGATCGCATGGTGCCGCCGCGCTTTTCCCAGGAACTCTACGACGCCGCGCACGATCCGAAGAAGCTCCTGCTCGTCGACGGCGCCACGCACAACAACAGCATGCGCACCGGCACCGCGCAATATCGTGATGCATTGCGGGAAATGTTCGGTCTCGGTGAGACCGCGCCGGCACCGCAAGCGCGGCACGACCAGGGGTCTGCTAGACTTCTCCGCTAGAATGGTGAATCGGGAGTTCGCGATTCGCATCTAGCCGTCATTCCCGCGGACGCGGGAATCCATTGGCATTGAACGCAAATGGATTCCGGTTCGCGCCCGCTGTGCGGGCTTGGCCGGAATGACGGCAAGTGATGTGGCGAACTTGCGAGACAACACGCTAGCAGCATGACCAAATCCAAGCCATTCGAACGCCTGTTGTTGACCGGAGCCGCCGGTGGCTTGGGCCGCGTATTGCGGCCGCATCTGCGCGAATGGGCGAAGGTATTGCGTGTTTCCGATCGCGTCGATTGCGGGCCGGCCGCACCCGGCGAAGAAGTGGTGCTCGCGGACCTCGCCGACAAGAAGGCGGTCAACGCGCTTGTCGCCGGCGTGGACGTGGTGCTGCATTTCGGCGGCATTTCCCTCGAGTCGCCCTTCGAGCAGATCGTCCAGGGCAATATCATCGGCCTCTACAACGTCTACGAGGCGGTGCACAAGCACAAGGTTCGCCGCGTCGTCTACGCCAGTTCGAGCCACGTCGTCGGCTTCTACCCGCAGTCGCAAAACATCGATACCGAAGTGCCGCTTCGGCCCGACTGCCTGTACGGCCTGAGCAAGTGCTTCGGCGAGGCCTTGACGCGCTACTACTTCGATCGCTTCGGGATCGAAGCTGTCTGCCTGCGTATCGGCTCCTCGTTTGCCGAGCCGAAGAATCCGCGCATGCTGGTGAGCTACCTGAGTTACGACGACCTGGTGGAACTGGTCGCGCGCGCACTGTTCACGGCCCGCGTCGATCACTCGATCATCTATGGTGTGTCCGACAATCCGGTGAAGTGGTGGGACAATACCAAGGCCGGTCACCTTGGGTTCAAGCCGCGGGACAGCTCGGTGAAATTCGCGCACCTGTTTCCGCCGTCCGGGCCGCCTGCGGATCCCGAAAGCCCGGTCCACCGTTTCCAGGGCGGGCCATGGGTGCTCTCGGGTCCGATCGAAGATTAGCCGGCAGACGACCATGATCGCGCCAGGCAAACCACGGTTCGAAGCGCCCGCAGGCACCTGCGACTGTCACATGCACATTTACGATCCGCGCTTCGCGGCAACGCCGTCGTGGCCAATTGCGCTGCCGAATGCGCCAGTCGCCGCCTACCGCGAAGTCCAGGCCGCGTTGCGTCTGTCGCGCGCGGTGATCGTGCAGCCGAACGGATACAAGTTCGACAACGCCTGCACCGAAGAGGCGCTGGGCCAGATCGGCAGCTCTGCGCGCGGAATCGCCACCATTCCCGCGGACATGCCCGACGCCGAGATCGAGCGGCTCACGCGCGCCGGTTTTCGCGGAGCGCGCTGCCACATGCTCAAGGGCGGCTACCTGTCCTGGGATGACGTCGAGCGAATCGCCACACGTGTGCAGCCGTTCGGCTGGCACGTCCAGGTGCAACTCGACGGGCGCGAGCTGCCGCAGTACGAAGCGCTGCTGATGCGCCTGCCGGTCGACGTCGTCATCGACCACAACGGCAAATTCCTCGAGCCGGTGCCGACCACGCATCCCGCATTCGGTGCGCTGCTCAGGCTGTTGGCCAGCGGCAAGTGCTGGGTCAAGCTGTCGGCGCCGTACGAAACCTCGAAGTCCGGACCGCCCGGGTACGCCGATGTGAGTGCACTGGCGCGGGCGCTGGCCGCGGCGCATCCCGACCGCTGCGTCTGGGCGAGCAACTGGCCGCATCCCGGGATCACTCCCGAGCCGTCGACGGAAGGCATGCTGGACCTGATGCTCGACTGGACCGACAGCGACGCGACGCGCCGAAAGATACTGGTCGACAATCCGGCGCGCCTGTACGGGTTCTAGTCACGCGCGTCCGTGCACTAACCTGCGCACCCTCGCAGCTGCCGGCCACCCCGCCCATGTGGTCACCACCACGCCTGATTGCGCATCTGGACATGGACGCGTTCTATGCGTCGGTCGAACTGCTGCGCTACCCCGAGCTTGCGGGCATGCCGGTGGTCATCGGTGGCGGCAGTCAGTCCCGGCCGGAAGAGTCGATCGATCCCGCAACGGGCCGGGTCACGCGGCGTTTTCTCCGGCTGCGCGAGTACGTCGGACGGGGCGTGGCGACGACCGCGACCTACGCCGCGCGTGCGCTCGGCGTCAACTCGGCGATGGGCCTGATGAAGGCCGCACGCCTGGCGCCGGATGCGATATTGCTGCCGACCGACTTCGACGCGTACCGCCGCTGCTCGCGCAGTTTCAAGGCCGCCGTGCGTGCGATCGCTCCCCAGGTCGAAGATCGCGGCATCGACGAGATCTACATCGACCTCACCGGCGTCAAGCTGCCCGAGCACGAGGGCTCGGCCGACGATCCGACCGAAGCGTGGTGGCGTGCGCGCGACGTCGCACGGGCGATCAAGGACAGCGTGCGCGCGACGACCGGGCTGTCGTGCTCGATCGCCGTCGCGCCCAACAAGCTGCTGGCCAAGATCGCGTCCGAACTCGACAAGCCCGACGGCCTGACCATGCTCGCCGCTGACGATATTCCGTTGCGCATCTGGCCGCTGGCGGCGCGCAAGGTCAACGGCATCGGGCCGAAGACCAGCGAGCGCCTCGACGCGCTGGGCGTGCACACCATCGGTGATCTCGCGCGCGCCGACCTGTCGTGGCTGATCGAGCACTTCGGTGCGAGCCGGGGCGCGTGGATGCACGATGCGTCGCACGGCCGCGACGAGCGGGCCGTCGTCACGGAAAGCGAACCCGTCAGCATCAGCCGCGAAACGACTTTCGAGCGCGATCTGCACGCGAGACGCGATCGCAGCGAACTCTCGGCAATATTCACCGAACTTTGCTCCGACTTGGCCGGCGACCTGCAGCGCAAGGGCTACGTTGGCAGGACCATCGGCATCAAGCTGCGCTACGACGATTTCAGGATCGTCACGCGCGACAAGACCATCGAGTTGCCGACACAGGACGCGCGCGTCATTCGCCGGATTGCCGGCGAATGCCTGAAACGGGTGCCGCTCGAGCGTCGTCTGCGCCTGCTTGGCGTGCGCATCGGCGGCCTGTCGCATGCGAATGCGGCCGAGGCCGAGCATCCAGGCGATGAGGCAACCCCGTCGCTGTTCGAGTCGCATTCGTAGTAGATTGTCGTGTTCCCGACGACACACTCCCGGAGAAGACCACCATGTTGCGACCCTTCGCCAAACTTCTAGCCTGCGCCCTCGCCGCGCTCCTCGCGCTTCCCGCATTGGCGCAGGACTATCCCAGCAAGCCGGTAAAGATCATCGTTCCCTTCGCCGCCGGGGGGCCGGCCGATATCTACGCGCGTTTTCTCGGGCAGCGCCTGCAGGAGGCGCTCGGCCAGGCGTTCATCATCGACGATCGCCCGGGCGCCGGCTCGGTCATCGGCACCGACGTCGTCGCCAAGAGCCCGCCCGACGGATACACGCTGCTGCTGATGTCGAATACGCACACCGTCAACGAATCGCTGATGCAGAACAAGCCATACGCGCTGATGCGCGACTTTGTCCCCGTCGCCGCGATCAACTATTCCGATCTCGTCCTGGTGGTCAACCCTGCCGTGCCGGTCACCAATGTCGCGGAACTGCTCGCCCTGGCGAAATCCAAACCCGGGAAACTCAACTACGCATCGTCGGGGCCCGGCACGCCGTATCACATGGCCGGCGAGTTGTTCAAGGCAATGGCGAACGTCGACATCGTGCACGTTCCGTACAAGGGCAGCTCACAGGCGCGCACCGACGTGCTCGGCGGGCAGGTGGACATGATGTTCGACGCCGTGACGACGATGAGCGAGTTCGCGCGCAGCGGCAAGGTCAAGGCACTCGCTACGACCGGCAAGGTCCGTTCGTCGGTGCTGCCGAATGTACCGACCTTGTCCGAAGCCGGCGTGACCGGCTATGAGGCGGTCATCTGGCTCGGTCTCATGGCGCCGAAGGGCACGCCGCCCGACATCGTGAAGCGGCTCAATGCGGAAGTCGTGAAGATCGTCAGCAGGCCCGAGGTGCGCGAGGAATGGGCGAAGCAGGGCGCTGCCGCGATGACCATGAGCCCGGACGAATTCGCGCGGTACATGAACGACGATATCGTCAAGTGGGAGCGCATCGTGAAGATCTCGGGCGCCAAGCCCGATCAGTAAACGCACGATGCGATTGAAATTGCTCAGCGGTGGCGCCGCGAAAGGGCTCGTCGCCGCCATGCTTCCCGAGTTCACGGCGGAAACGGGCTGCGAACTCGATGCCACGTTCAGCGCAGTCGGCGCCATGCAGGAGAAACTGTTAGCCGGCGAGCCATGCGACGTGGTGATACTGACTGCCGGATTGATCGACGCGCTGGCCCGCGACGGGTACGTCGTTGCGGCGACGGTGGCGTCGCTGGGAGCGGTGCCGACGGGTGTCGCGGTGCGCAAGGGCGATGCCCGGCCGGACGTTTCCGATGGCGATGCGTTGCGCCGAAGCCTGCTGGCAGCCTCCGGGATCTATGTGCCCGACACCGAGCGATCGACCGCCGGCATTCACGTCATGAAGGTGCTGCGCTTGCTCGGCATCGACGCGGAGCTCGCGACGCGCCTGCGCGTCTACCCGAACGGTGCAACGGCGATGGGCGAGCTATCGCGCGCGACCGAGCCCAGGCCGATCGGTATCACGCAGGTCAGCGAGATCATCGCCACGCCTGGCGTCGAGCTCTCGGCGTTGTTGCCGACGGGCTTCGAGCTGGCAACGGTATATGCAGCCGCGGTGTGCGCGCGGGCGCACGAAGCCGCGCTGGCGCAGCGCTTTGTGCAGTTGCTCGCAGGTCCGGACGCCGCCGCCGCGCGCGCGAGCGCAGGCTTCAGCTGAGCTACTCGTGCTGCAACGCCTTGCGAATTTCGCGCAGCTTCGTCTTTACCCGCGCCTCATTGTCCGGACCCATCCGCAGCAGTGTTTTCTGTCCTGCGGATAAGTCCTCCAAAGCCGGATCCGCGAACTCGTACAGCACCTTGGGTTGCGCGAGCGCGATCGGTCCTTTGTTGTCGGGCGTTGCCAGCAGATGGTCGATGACCTCGAATACGCGGTCGTTGAAGTAGCGCGACGGATAACCGAGTTCCGCGTAACTCTGCTGGAACAGCGGATAGAACTGCGTGTAGACCGCGACCAGCTTCTTGGCATCGACGGCGTCGAGCACGCGCACGTAAGGCGAGTACCGTGCAGCATTGTCGGCAGAGATGGCGAGCGTCGAATCCTGGCCCGAAGTGCGCAATGGGCCCGGCACCGGTTTCACCGGGATCAACCGCAACGCGACCTGCTTGCGCGGCAGGTTGTCGACGGTTGCCACAATATGCCGTCACGAGGCTTTCGGGAACGAAATAGCTGTGCGAACGAGGCGCGCGCCGAAAACGCCCGGCAAGGGCAGCGCCGATCGCCGGGTCGCTTTCCGCCAGCGTCGGCAGCGGTGCAGGCGGGTGGGGCAGTGTCGATCGGATGCTCGATCGGCGGCGCGGCCGCGGGCGGCGCCGGTGTTGTTTTCGCCGTGGGCTCGGGCATGGGCGGCAGGATCGGCGGCTGAAGCATGCGCCACAGGTAGTAGCCGCCGCCGGCAGCCACTGCGAGCATGAATACCAGCAGGTACGGCAACACGGATCGCCGCGGCGCGCGCGTGCGGAACGGCGGCCCGTCATCGGGTGAAACATGCAGGTCCGGTTCGCTCACCGCATGTCCTTCATCTCGCGAGTGTCAGGCCTTCGCAGCCGGGGAGCCGGAAGACGCCTTCGCAGCTCGCGCGCGCCGGGTCACCGGCGGAAGCTGTCCGCAGACGCTCGCCATCTGCGAACGCAGGTTCTTGAGCGATGCCTCGTGCTTCTGGTCCCGATCCCACGCCGCGAGCTTCTTGCTCATGCGCTCCAGCGCGCGCTGATTGCGACCGTAAAACGTGTCCGGCGCCGGCTCGAGTTCGCCGATGACGCTCTTGGTGGCTTTGTCGATGCGCGCGGCATCCTGCGGCGACAGGTCGACCAGCGCGTTGACGTAGCTTACGCCCCATTGCAGCCGCGTCGCCGGGCCATCGGCGGCGGCGTAGGCCTTTTCGTACCAGTCGAGCGCGGCCGCCTTGTCGCCGCGCGTCTTGGCGTTGGCCGCGAGTCCCGACATGTAGTAGTACGGCGAGTGCGAGCGCTGCAGCTCGGCCTTGAGCAGCGCGTCCGATTCCTCGATCAAGCCCGCATCGGCGAGAACCTCCGCCGCGGAGCTCATCACCGCCTGTCGCGCATACGGATCGGTGGTCTCGCGGTCGGCGCGCGCTGCCTGCTCGCGCACGGACTTGAGCAGTGCGGGGGAGAGCGCGGCCTTGGGATCGTCGAGCCTGGCCAGCGAGATCTGCGCGTCCACCGCGCTCAGGCGGTCCGCAGTGGACAGCGATGCGTCGGTGACCAGGCGCTCGAGCGCGGCGTTCCACGCAGCGTTGAGCCGGGCGCGTTCCGCGGACCTGGGCAACGTGTAGGCCTTGGAAATGCGGCTGCTGTAGTACGCGATGACATCGAAGTTGTCGCGTGCGAAGCTCGGCAGCGCGAGCAGCCTCAGCACCTTGTCGACCGCGGCCTTGTCGTCGGCTGGCTTCGCGCCGTTGACCGTCGCGGCGGCGGCGAGCGCCTTGAGCTCGAGTCGCGAAGCGGTGTCGCGCTGATCTGCCGGGCACGCCTGCGCGAGTCGTTGCAGCGTCGCGGGCACCTTGTCTTTTGGCAGCACCTTCTGCTCGTCGGTGTCCCAGGAGTAGTACGCGAGAAGGCGCCATTCTTCGGGTGTGAGATTCGGTTTGCCCGGAGCGAGCGCCGCGGCGAGCGTGTCCTTCACCGGTCGCGCACCGCTCATCCCCAGCGCCAGAACGCGCATGTACTGGTCGGCATCGACCTCGCCGGGCAAGCGGGTGATTTCGGTTCCGTCGGGCTTGAACAGGATCATGGTCGGATAGCCGCTGACCTTGAAGCGCGCGCCGAGCTTTTGCGCACTCTTGGTATCGCCGTCGAGATAGACCGGAACGAAAAAGCGCGAGCGATCGACGAAATCCTGGCGATTGAATATGGTCGCCTTGACCTGGTTGCACGGCGGGCACCACACCGCACCCCAGTACAGGAACACCGGTTTGTTGGCCGCCTTCGCGGCCGCGAACGCGGCATCGATGTCGCCCTTTTCCCAGGCGATGCCGCTCTCCGCGGGGCCGGCGTCGGGTTTGGCGGGCGCGGCGACTGCTGCCGGGATGGGAGACAACGCCGACAGTCCGAGCGTCGGCCCGTCCGAGTCGGGCGGTCAGCGCGTACCCGGCCGCCCCGAGGGCAAAGGGCAGGAGCAAAGGGACGAATCTGTTCATGGCCACGATCGACTTTGGGTTTCCGTAGAAGTTCATTATGCGCCCGCGTCGGGGCGGGGTCGACGGTGGACGCTGGTCGTAAGACTTGCGGAAAATTTGAAACTATTACACTGGAAGCGAGCGCTAACCCTCGTCGACGCCTAGACAAGACGTCGTCATGGGGCTGGTACCAAGTTTGCTCGAGTATCCGCAGGCGTCGGCGAACCCCGCCGATTCATCGTCGGTGGCGACCAAGAGGAGTGCCTCGATGACGCAGCGAACTCGCGGCAGTCTGGTGGTGGTCCGGCGGCAGCAACCGAATTGGTCGACAGGAATCTTGATCTGAACTGCGTCGTCGCCGTGGTCGTCCAGACGCGAGGCGATCATGCGCTGCAAACGAGAATTGATCGAGAGTCGACGTGGAATGCGGTGCGCTGGACCGGCGAACATCGCCCGCCGACGGCGCGGCAACTACTGCGCCGGCGGAGGTTGCTTCAGTCCTACGATGAGCCCTTTAAGCGTACAGCCTGTTTGACTGTTGAGAAACATACGCGCGCGGAAGTCATACCAACTCGGAGCCATCTCGAAGGTCTGTGAAGGTCCCGCTATCGCCGGAGCTGCAGGTGTACGTTCCATCGTTGTGACCGAAGTGGCCGCTTTGGGTGTATGTCCCGGACAGCGTGCACGCGTCGGCGCCTGTTTGGGCCGTGATCGTCATTGCTGCGCCGTTCTGGGAGATTTGAAACGTTGCGGCTGCGCCTTGCGTGTCCCGCGACGGACTGCACGGAGGAAGACCGCTGCCCTGCTGACTCAGCGTTCCCACGTAGGTACCGCCGAAGCTCATGGTCGCCAAGCTCTGGCGCTCGACCACCTTGACTTCCTGAGCCCCGTTCACCGTGTACGTAAGCGTCGCCTGATTGATCAGCGGCGCGCTCAGGGACATCGTTCCGACCTGCGTCCGCGTGACCTGGGTCGGGTCGAACGGCGTCATGTCCAAACCATGGACCGGTCGTTGCGTATAGGGCTCCGCTCCAGGTCAAGGACGCTACGTAGGACAGCGTTGCGGTGTACCACGTCGACTGGCCGTTGGAGTCGTAGACGAACATCGTGGCGAAGATCGTAAGCTCTTCCTGTACGAGCTGGATGCCCCACCCGCTCTCGGCAGGAACCCACCACAGGTCCGAATAGTCGGTGGTGGTAGCTGCGTGCGCGAACGATCCGAGTACGAACGCGGCAGCAAGGAACAGCGCCCTGAGCGCTGCGCGAATCGGGTTTGTCAGCACCATGATTTCTCCTGGTGTCCCTAGAATGCGGTTGCGCTACTCACACTACGAACTCCGGCGAACGTCCCTTCTTCATGACAACCGTCAACGTTCGGCGCCGTCCAGCGGCCCTCCATGCCGAGCGAAGTGGCGCGAAGTTCGTAGACGGTGGCCGGCGTCTTGGTAGCCGTCGCTGCAGGTGAAGGTTGCCGGGAAATTCAACAGTTGCCCGACCTGGGTCGCGGTGCCGGCAAACGTGCAGGAGACGAGCCAAAGATGTCGAACGTGATCTGGATCTGCCCGGCGGTCTGCGCGACGAGCAGGTTCGCCGGACCGCTCGACGGACCGTTGTCGGATGGATTGCTGCAATTTGAATCTACGACCGTGATGCCGCCGATGTAGCTCCCGGCGATTGGAATCGGCGCCAACGTCTGCCGCTTGACGTTCTTGACGACCTGAATGGCGGCAACGTTGTACGTCAGCACGCCCGCATCGGCGGCGGTCGGGCTGGAACGTCGCGGTGCCGACCTGGTTGATGCCTACCTGGGCCGGATTGAATGGCACCGTGCCAAACCAGGGCCCGGTCGTCGCGAAGAGCGGCCCCGTGAATTTACCGCTGGGATCCTGTGTGAGCTGCCCCGTGTACCACGTCGGTTTGCTATCGGAGCCGTAGATGAAGAATGTGGCAAAGATGAACGAACCGTTCTGCGCCAGGTTGACACCCCAACCCGATTCGGCCGGGTTCCACCAGATGTCGGTGTAATCGGTCGCGCGGGCCGGCGAGATCACGGTGGCGAGGAGCAGCACAAAGAAGACTCTCTTGAACATGGTCGGTTACTCCTATGTGACCTTCCATTGCGTGGCTTGGTCGACTCCGTTCCCAAGGCGATTCGCTATCCGCCGATATGCACCTGGTATTGCGCACCGTTCGACAGGCTGCACGTGCCGGTTCCCTGGTACGGCGTGGTCATGCGGTAGTCGCAGCTCATGTACGTGCCGCGCTGGCCATACGCGTGCGCAACGCCGCGGCGATCGTCGCCAGGTACGCGCGTCGCTTCGCCGGACAGAATTTCGCCCTTGAAGTTGAGCTGAAATACGCCGGTGCCGGTCATCATGTTGGTGACCGAGCCCGACAGAAGTCCGGTCTGCGAGGCGACGTCATTGGACGGATACAGACGCGCCTGCAATGCGGCGGGGGAGGCGGGGCCAGCGGGCGCCGCCAACTCGACATTGGGCGACGTGTAAGCGGGCGCCTGCGCTGCGACTGCCGGCGGCGTGCGTGTGCTGCGCCCGGGGACCGGAGCGAGATAGTTCGGCCCGGGCCCCTGTACCGTGGGAATCGCTACCGCGGGATAAACCGTCGCGGCTCCCGGATAGATCGGCGTGCCGTCCGAAGCTACGGGGACCATGACGCAGCCGCTCAATCCCGCTGCGGCGATCGAACTGACTATCAGCAAACGTCTTGGAATGTTGCACATGTGTATTGCTCCAGTTAGCGGGCACATGCCCGCGATTGCCTGCACCGCGGTGTTGCGGCCGTAGTTGCCAGTTACCTCAAGGCCGCATACCGGGTGCTGACGGCCTCATGCTGGGGCGAAGGGAGTTGCAGATGACTTACAGAAGGCTTACAGAACGCTGCCAGGTGCGTCTGCGTGGTCTCCGGCCGTCTCCGGTCGTCAAAGGACGCAATCCCCGCGATCTGTATGCGTTCTGTAGCTTGGCTGGGGCAAGAATGCCGGGAGCGTCGCCTTTTCGGTCGACCAATCCAATCGGCTTTCGAAGGAAACCACGGGCGTGAGAAGATGGGCGGAGCAGGGAGGGGACGACGTGCCAAAGGCAGAGCGGCCCGGTATCGCGTTCGCGAAGACCACGCGACCAACCATCGGCTCGGCGGTAGAGCGCGAGGCGCTATTCGCCCGGCTCGATGCGCCGCCCGGCCGGACGGTGGCGTGGATTTCAGGCCCGCCCGGCGCCGGCAAGACCACCCTTGCGGCAAGTTACGTCCGAGCGCGCCGCATGCAGTCGGTGTGGTATCAGGTCGACGCGGACGACGCGGATCCCGCCAGCTTCTTTCACTATCTTCGCCACGCCATGGGCAAGCTTGGCGGCGCGCGCGCGCGTGAACTTCCGTCGTACACGCCGCAGCATGCGAACGACGTCGCGTCCTTCGCGCGCAAGTTCTTCCGGCAGATGTTCTCGAGCGGCACCGCGCCGCTCACGATCGTGCTCGACAATCTGCACGCGGTCGCGGCCGACAGCGCACTGTACGCGGTGTTCGAGACGGGATTCTCGCAAGTTCCAAAAGGCTGCTGTGTCATCGTGACCAGTCGCGTTGGCCCGCTGGCATCGCTTGCCAAACTGCAGGCAGCCGGGCAGATGTGCCATGTCGGCGGCGCCGAATTGAGCGTCGGTCAGGACGATATCGTCGCCATCGCCGCATTGCGAGGACAAATCGTCTCACCCGAGGCTGCTGCAGAGCTCCACGAGCGGACGCAAGGGTGGGCGGCGGGCCTGGTGCTCATGCTCGAGCACTCGAAGTTCTCCGGTCGAATGGTCGACCTGCCTGGCGGCGCCACCCCACAGGTAATCTTCGATTTCCTCGCAGGCGAAATCTTCGATCGCTTCGAGCCCCGCACGCGCGAGTTCCTGCTTCGGGTCGCGTGTCTTCCGCGGATGACCGCCGCGATCGCGGCGACGCTTTCGGGCGAAGCTCATGCCGAGCGGTTGTTGATCAACCTCGTGCGCAACGACTACTTCGTGCGGGAAGCGGCTTTTGAAGGTGGCCGGATATTTCAATTGCATCCACTGCTGCGCGAGTTCCTGCGCAACCGTGCCGCCCAAGCGATGCCGGAGGTCCTGACCGGCACGTGGCTTCGTCGCGCCGCCTTACTCGCGCAAGACGCCGGCCAAACCGAAGATGCCGTAGCGCTGCTGGTCGCCAGCGGCGACTGGGATGAGGTCGCGCGCATTGCATTGGACGAAGCAGACGCCCTGCTCGCGCAGGGCCGCAGCGAAACACTGGCCGGCTGGATTGAGTTGCTGCCACCGGCTCTGGTCGAAGCCGAACCGCATCTGCTGCGCGCGTGGGCCGCGTCGCTGGCGCATACGAGTCCGCGGGCCGCGCGCCAGCGATTCGAGCGTGCGTTCGAAGGCTATCGAGCGGGCGCGGATGCCGAAGGAATGATGCAATGCTGTTGCGGTGTGATCGATGCGATCGTTTCCGAATTCGATGACCTTACGCCGCTCGATCGTTGGGTGGAGACGCTGGACGGCCTGCTTGCCAACAGTGGCGAGGCATCTTCGGGAAGTGTCGCCGCCGTCGCGGCGACGACGCTTGTGCGGGCAACGCTGCTGCGCGCGCCCGGGAGTCCGCGCATTGCCGATTGGCTAGACCGTGCGGAACGCGCGGTTCAATCCACAGCGATGAAGCTTCCCGTCACTGTTCGTGCAGAAGTTGTGATCGCACGTGCGCTGGCAGCGTTGTCTCAGGGCGAGATGGCGACGGCCCACAGCGTGTTCGATGCGTTGCATGGGGAAGTAGCGGATCTGCCTTCGAACGGGCGTCTTGCGCTGGCACTCGCCGTCGGCCTAAGCCACCTCGTAAGCGGGTCATACGCGCGCGCCTGCGAAGCGACTCAGGACGCGTTGACTGCCGCCGCTTCCGAGGGTATTCGTGCCTACGACGAGTGGCTGTGGGCCGTGGCCGCCGTCGCATGCCTGGGCACCAGCGATCGCGTCGGAGCGCGGGCCAGCCTCGAGCGATTTGAAGCCGACAGCACAAAGTTGCGGCGCGGCGACCGCGGCTGCGTCTGCTTCGTTCGCGCCTGTCTCGCGGCGCTCGAAGGTGACATCGTGGCCGCGCAGCGGGAGATGAAACTTGCGCTCGCGCTAGCCGTCGAGACCGGCATTCCATGGTTCGAGGCGCTGGCGCGTATTGCACTCGCGCAACTGCAGCTCGGTGGCATCGAACGCCGCGGCATGGAGGCGCAATTGCGCGGCGCCGAAGCCCTTGCCGAGCGCATGCAAAGCCCTTGGTTGCGCCTGGGCGTCCACCTCGTCGCAAGCGCCGCGGCACGCGAACAGGGAGACCAGGCGCAAGCGCTCGACAGGCTTCGCGCGGGATTGCTTCTTGGCTATGAACACGGCATCAGGCCGCCTCCCGGATGGCAGCCACAAGGGTTGGCCGAACTCTGCGCGCTGGCGCTAGAAGCACAGGTCGAGCCGGAGTTTGCGCGGACATTGATTCGCGAAGGGAATCTCGCGCCGCGCGCACCGCCACTGCTCGTTCGCGGATGGCCGTGGCCTATTCGGATCACTTGTCTTGGCGAGTTCCAGTGCCTGCGCGGCGAGGCATCGATCGAGCTTTCCGGCAAAGGCCCGGGTCGGCCGATGGAACTGCTGAAAGTACTCATTGCACTGGGCAGGCATAACGTGCGCACCGAACAGCTCGCCGATGCGCTATGGCCTCACATGGAAGCCGACTATGCGTACAAGTCCTTCACGGCGACGTTGCATCGACTCCGTCGTTCGCTGGAGGAAGAAGATGCCCTCGTTCTGCGCGACGGACGGCTCACGCTGAACAAGACGATGGTCTGGGTGGATACCTGGGCGCTGGAGCAATTGTTCGACGACTTCGAGATCGCCCGGCGCGGCGCTGGCGCCCAGGAGGGCGAGGGCCCGCGCAAAAAATTCGTCGAGGATGCACTGGCAATCTATCGCGGACCGTTTCTTCCAGACGAATCGGATCAGCCATCGTACATCGCCTGCCGGGAACAGATTCGCGCCAGGTTGCTGCGCTCTCTGTCGCATGCAGCGCGTGCTTGGGAGGACGCCGGCGTGCCCGAGACCGCGGCCGATATCTATCTGCGCTTCATCGAGGCCGACGAACTTTGCGAGCCGCTCTACCGCCAATTGATGCTGTGCTACGAGCGCAGCGGTGAACCGACCGACGCATTGACCACGTATGAACGCCTGCGCACGATTCTTTCAACGCGCCTGAAGACGATGCCATCGGCGGAGACACAGGCGCTGTACGCTCGCCTCAAGTCCGGTGGACCCGTCGCGGCGTAGGAGTTGCGTGCCGCGTCTAAGGTCTGCGCTGGCCAGCTTTCAGCTGACGGTCGAATGCGTTCCAGATCTTGTCCAGGCCTGCCTGGAGCGAAGTCGGCGGCGGGTACTCGCGACGAGGCAGGTCCGAATGCGACGGTGCGACTTCGCGCATGCGCATCGTCAGCGACACTTCCGCGCCGCCGCGGACTTCGATAATGGTTGCCGTGATGACGATGTCGATGCCCTCAGGGTCGAATTTGAACAGGTCGGCGAGGGGTCCAAAATACCTCCGCAGCACTTCCCTCGCCTTGGGCAAATCCACTGCCGACGTCCGATCCCACTCGCTGCGGGTAAGCGGAAGTGGCGCAGGCGCTTCGGCCTGAAGGTAGCCCAAACCGCGCGTCTGCTGCTTGATCACGATGCCCTGGCTTACCAAGGCTGCGATCGTGGCGTCGAATGCTTCGTCGGGACTGGCGCTGACGACACGCGTCCCATTCCTGACGAGGATCGCCTCGTACTCGGACTTGAAGATCCTGTTGATTTCGTTGATGGCGTCGCGCTTGGTCTCATCGCTGGCGCAACCGGCAAGCGCAATCACGAGCACCACCCCGACCCAGGCGCGCACGCGCCTTGCCAATCGTCCCGATGCCGCGATGGCCACGGTCGCCCTCCCAGACTGGCCGCGCCCATCGCCCTCGGAGCGCGCTTGAGGCCATAGTAAGGGAATTTACCGACGCCGGCCATGGGTCGACGTTGGGTGGCGTGATTTTCAGCTTGCGCCGGTCGACATGTAGCGCGTGAGGCCGCCGCGTAACGATCGCGCGAGCCCGTTACTGCTTCCTGGCCATCCTCGCATCGATCAGGTGATCCGCCTGCTTGCGTTCCGCGGGTTGCAGCGATGCGGCGGCCCGTTCCATTTCAGGCTTGGCCGCCGCGGATCCGAGGCGGGCCGCTATTCCATAGTAGACATAGGCGAGGTAGCTGTTTCCATCGACACCCGTGGCGTTTGCGTACATCGCCCCGAGCTTTAGTGCAGCACCGATGTCGCCCTGGCGTGCCGCCTTGTCGTACCACTCCCTCGCGGCGGCGTAGTCGCGTTGAACGCCCTGCCCCTCGACGTACGCATTGCCGAGGCGACTTTGGGCCTGGGCGTTTCCGGCTTCGGCGAGCGGTCGAAGGATGGCGAGCGCTTCCGTGTACTGCTTGGCAGCGATCAATCGGTCCGCCTCCGCAACCTGCTCGGCGGGTGTTCGTGGTGTGGCCGGCTTGGGCGGTTCGGCCGCTACGGCGGGAGGCTGTACTGTCTCCGGCGCCTTTGGCTGGGGAGCGGTTTGCTCGGGGGGTGTCGTCGGAGATGCCTTAGGCGGCGCCGACGCCGCGACGCTTGGCAGCTGCTTGGTCTTCGCGTCGTCCTTGGGTAGCTGTTTCGCAACCGCTGGCTCACGGGGTTTCGAATCCTTTGTTTGCTTCTGCTCTGCGTCGCGCTTGGTTGCGGCTTCCGGTGCGCGTGCTTCAAGGTCGGGACGCGGCGTCGCCTGACTCTTGCGCGCTACCTCCTCCGCCTGTTGCAGACGGCGGTCCGCCTCTGCTTTCTGGAACTGGAGCTGCTTTTGAAGGTCGTCGATCTTGCTTCGCGTCTCATCGCCGGCTTGTATCATTTCCCTGTAGATGAAAATACCCGTGATCAAAACCGCGACGGCCGCCAGAGCGCCAAACATCAACCATTTTCGTCCCCCCGACTGTGTTGACGAACTCGCATCGGAGGATGGCATAGGCGTCGATGCGGCATGCTGCCCGGGATTGGTGGCGGTGGACGCTATGGGCGCAGAGGTTATCGCACCGGTGCCGGGCGTGGTGCGCGTTGGCGGTGCCGATCGTGCCGGCGGGGGCGCTTTGGTCGCGGCTTCGGTCGCCGTGGGTGGCTGCGTCTGCCCGGCAACGAGCTCCTGACGCCACGCGGCGATGGTTTGCGGACGGTCCTTTTCGGCAAACGCGAGTGCGTGATCGACCGCGGCGAGAAAGCTGCCGGAGTAGCGGCCGGCCCCGATGACGGTGGCCGGAACCAGCACTTCCTGCGTGCTGCCGAGAATCCCCTTGCTGCGTGACACCGCGTCGAGCGGAGGCCGCCCGGAAATGGCGCGGTAGCACGTCGCGCCGAGTCCGTAGATGTCGGTCCACGGTCCCTGGCTCGACGAGTCGCTGTAATACTGCTCGAACGGAGCGTAGCCCGGCGCGATCAGGATCGTGAGCGTGTGCGAGCTCCCCAGCGCCTGGCGCGCCGAGCCGAAGTCGAGCAGCACCGAGTCGCCATCGTCGTTGATATGAATGTTGTCGGGCTTGATGTCGCGGTGGATGAAGCCGGCGCCATGCACGAGTTCGAGACCATCGAGAATGGGCAGGACGATCCGCTGTAGTTCACGCTCGGGCAACGTGCCGCGACGGTCGAGCAGGGCCGAGAGCGTGAGCCCCTGCTCGAAGCGCATGACCATATATGCGGTGTTGTTGAACTCGAACACCGACTGTACGCGGACGATATTGGGATGGTCGAAGCGCGCCAGCGTGCGCGCCTCCTGGATAAATCGCTCGAGCCCCCACCGGTAGCGGTCACGGAGGTCGTCGCTCCGGGATCGGATGGTGGCGTCACCCATGCGGGTCGCGACGTCGACCGGGAGATACTCCTTGATCGCGACCAGTTGATCGAGGTTGGTGTCCCGGGCGAGGTACGTAATGCCGAAGCCGCCCTGCCCGAGCACGCGCTCGACCACGTACCAATGCAGGCGCGACAGTGCGGGCAGCGCGTCCGGGAACGCGGGGTCGGGCATGGCTATTAGTCGTCTGGACAGGCGATAACCGTTCCAGATGATGACGGTTCGCGGAGCGGGTCGCAATGGGGATATTGCCTGGTGCAACTGGGTAGATTGGATCGTGCGGCTGGCATCGAACGCCACGAACATGGCAGAATCGTCACCATGAGGACCGTGGATGCTAGCTTGCGTTTGGCTTGCCGCGAGGATGCGCGGGTGATGGCGGTCATGTCGCGCGACCTGATCGAGGCGGGGCTCGGCTGGACCTATCAGCCGGATCGCATCCGTCGCTTGCTCGACGACGCGGAAGTCGTGTCGGTCGTCGCGCGTCGACACGAGCAGTTCGCCGGCTTCGGCATCATGCGCTTCGGCGACGACCACGCGCATCTGACGCTGCTGGCGGTGCGTCCGGCGCATCAGCGCAGCGGCATCGGTCGGCGCATCGTCGACTGGCTGCTCGAATCGGCCGCGGTGGCGGGTTCCGCGTCGATCCACGTCGAGATGCGGGCACAAAACAAGGCAGCTTTCGCGTTCTATCGCGCGCTGGAATTTTCCGAGACGCTGCGCCTGACCGGCTACTACAGCGGACGCGAGACGGCGATCCGGATGCTGCGCATGCTGCGTTTACCGCACCCGGCCCCGGAACCCTGGCGGCCGCCGACGTTGGATCAGCGGGATTGAGCACTGCTGGAAGGCGTAGTATGTCCTGACCTTCCTTTCGTCGACGAGTTGAATCGGTGATGGATCGGCGAACGTTCATCGGCAGTTTCGCCCTCGCGACCGTGTTGGGACCCCGTTCCAGTCTCGCCCAGCCTGCGCGCAAGGTCTATCGTATAGGCTTCTTGGCCGGGGCATCGCGAGACGTCCAACTACACTTGATCGACGCGTTCGAAGCCGGGTTGCGCGAGCGGGGGTACGCGCCAGGCGCGAACATTGTCATCGAGTATCGCTTCGCAGACGGGCATTTCGACCGGCTTTCCGCTCTGGCGACCGAACTCGTCGGCCTCGGTGTCGATGTAATTGTCACCGGCCTCAATCCTGGTGTCTTCGGCGCCAAGCGCGCGACCGCGACAATCCCTATCGTGATGGCCGCCTCTTTCTTTCCAGTGGAAGACGGCCTCGTGGCGAGTCTTGCTCGACCCGGCGGAAATCTGACCGGCTTCGCGCAGGAAACGGGCGCGGAAGTCACGAAGCGTCTCCAACTATTGAAGGAGGTCGTGCCAAAACTGAAGCGGGCTGCCACATTGTCAGGAGTTGGCATGTCGTACAACCCGTATTTCGTGGCGGCGCTCCAAGACGCAGCGCGCGGTATCGGCGTAACCGTCCAGGCGTTCGAGATCCGCAACTTGGATGATCTCAACCAAGCCTTCGTCGATATTGAACGTGCACGCGCGGATGGGCTGATTGTCTTCGGTGGTCCGGTCACGCTCGAGCACCGATCCGCGATCATCGGATTGGCGGCAAAGAAACAGTTGCCGGCTGTCTGGAGTGACAAGGAGCGCGTTGTCGATGGTGGCCTCATGTCGTATGGAGCCGACGTGGCCGATCTGTATCGCCGCGCTGCCGGTTACGTCGATCGCATCCTCAAGGGAGCAAAGCCTGCCGATCTCCCCGTCGAGCAACCCACGAAGTTCGTGCTGGCAATCAACCTGAAGGCCGCCAAGGCACTCGGCCTTACCATCTCGCAGTCGTTGCTGATCCGCGCGGACGAGGTGATCCAATGATGAAACGTCGAAGATTGCTCGTCGCGATTGGAGCAATCGTGTCTGCAGTCCCGCTTGCGTCCTTCGCACAACAGCAGACCGCCAAAATCCCTCTGATCGGCTTTTTAGGCACCGAATTCGCCTTGAACGAAGCGAGCCACATCGAGGCATTGCGGACGGGACTGCACGAGCTCGGATACGTGGAGGGAAAGAATATTGCCATCGAGTTTCGCTGGGCGGAAGGGAACGTGGCTCGGCTTCCCAATCTGGCAGCCGAGCTGGTCGGTCTCAACGTCGCATTGATTGTGACCTATGGAACACCGGGCGTACTTGCGGCCAAGCGAGCAACCCAGACGATACCCATCGTCATGGTCACCGCAGGCGACCCAGTGGCCACGGGAATCGTCGCCAGCTTGGCGCGACCAGGCGGTAACGTTACCGGATCGACTAGTATTACCCGAGACCTGAATGCCAAACGGCTCGAGCTGCTCAAGGAAGCCGCGCCTCGCGTTACGCGGGTTGCTGTCCTGGTGAACCCGGACAATCCTGCACGCATGCCGGACCTTCATGACGAACTACAACCAATCGTTGTCATTGCCAAGGTATTGAAAATTGAACTCCAACTATTCGAGGCGCGCCGACCCGATGCGCTCAACGCTGCCTTTGGCGAGATGGGCAAGAGCCACGTTGACGGACTCGTGGTTATCCAGGACGCCATGCTCAATGCCAACCCCAAACCGATTGCGGAACTTGCGGCCAGGCAACGGCTTCCGTCGGTCGGTTTCGAGGAATTCGCGAAGGGAGGCGGGCTGATCGGCTATGGCGCGGACTTTCGCGACATGTATCGCCATGCGGCCTATTTTGTGGACAAGATCCTCAAAGGCGCGAAGCCGAGCGAGATTCCCGTCGAGCAACCGACCAGGTTTGAACTTGTTGTCAATGAGAACACGGCGAGAGTATTGAACCTGACGCTCCCTCCGGCGTTACTTCTGCGCGCGGACAGTGTGATCCACTGAAGATCCGGTCCATTGCCGCCCTTCACATCGCCGCGACGCTCAACTCCACGTCCGCGCCGCGCCATGCACGCCGAATTCGCGCCTTGAGCGCGGCGGCTTCCTTGTCGCGTCCCTGTCCGGCGAGCGCGGTGTGCAAACCGAACAACGCGCGACCGCTCTCGGGACGCAGGATCAGTTCGTCGCGGAATGCTTTCTCGGCCGCGACGAAGTCGCCGGACCGCACCAGCGCCACGCCGAGCGCGATGCGCGACGGCAGGTACCAGCCCGGCGGCTCGTCGTAAGTGAGTGAAGTCCTCCGCGGCAACCGCCTGCCGCAGAAAGGAGATCGCGGCCGCGTTGTCGCCTGCCATCAGCGCCAGGCGGCCGTCGAGGTATGGGCGCGCGACGGCCGCGAGCGCGGCGGCATCGTTGTTGCCATATTCCATGGTCTTCGTCAGCGTGCCCGCGGCGTCGAGAAACTTCGCGCGTTCGGTCGTCGCGTCATCGGCGCGCCCCTTGCCCGCGAAGGCGAGCGTGCGCGCAAGGTGCCAGATCGCGGTCGTGATCGGCGCCTCGAATGCCGGCTCGGGCAGTGCAAGCACCTCGTCCCAGCGTCCGAACTGCACCAGCATCAGCGCGGGTGTGAACAGGAACGGGTCGACAAAGGGCGCCTCCTTGATCCGCGGCGCCTCGACGTCGTAGAGCTTGTTCGCCGCAGCGATCGCCGCGCTTGAATTGCCCGCGAAGGCGTTGCTGATGGCGAGGAAATGCAGGTTGTGGCCGTAGTAGCCGATGAGGTAGAAAGACTCGACGCCTGCCTTGATGAGCCGTTCGTCGGCGCGCGCGGCGATGACGTTGGCGCGCGCGGCCTCGAGGTAATTGCCGGTGCGGATGTAGGTGTGTGCGGGCATGTGCACCAGGTGTCCGGCGGAAGGCGCCAGCGTCTCCAGCCGCCTGGCAGAAGCGAGCGCCTTTTCCGGGTGCGGCGAGGCCTCGACGGCATGGATGTAGTAGTGGTTCGCGCCGATGTGCGTGGGCTGCCTCGCCAGCGCGCGCTCGAGTACCGCCACGATCTCGAGCGTTCCGTCGGCGGGCGTGCCGTCGGGCGCCCAGAATTTCCACGGATTCAGATCCATCAGGCTCTCGGCGTACAGCACCGCGGCGTCGGTGTCGCTCGGATAGCGTTGCACCAACGCCTTCATCGCATCCTTGTACGCGACCTGCAGCGCCATGACGTCGGCGTCGGTACTCGCGCTGTAGCGTTTGGACAGCGCTTCGATATACGCGCGATCTGCCGCCGACGCCTTGGGCGCAAGCGCAATCGCCTTTTGCAGCGCCGCGTACGCCGCCTTGTGCGCCTCGGCGTCCATCGGGCGATTGATGTTGGGTCCGAGCGCCAGCGCGATGCCCCAGTAGGCCATCGCGAGGTTGGGATCGAGTTGTGCGGCGCGCTCGAAGGACTTGATCGCGGCTTCGTGATTGAACGCGAAGACGAGCTTCATGCCCTGGTCGAAATACGCCTGCGCCTTGGCGTTGCGGGTCGATACCGGATGGTGCAACGGGCCCAGGCCCGGATCGAGCGCGAGCTGCGCTTGTGTTTGGACCGCGGTGTCATGCGCCGCCGCCAGCGGCAGCCATGCGCACGCGATTGCTGCGATCGCGCGCAGGAACATGGCGCGAGCGATGTTATTGGACGATGGTGTTGCCATGATTCGCCTCGCTCAGTCGAGAACGTCGAGTCCGGGCATTCCGTCTGCACCCGTCGTGCAGTGCCAAAGGTACACCGCAAGGCCCGGATCGCCTGTCCACAGCGTGTAGCGTCCGCGCCCGTACTTCTGTCGCATGCGCTCCGACTGGACGATTGCGTGCATGGCGAAGGACCGTGCGCGTTCCAGCCACATGCGGATCGCCGGTGCGCCGATACAGCTTGAGCAATGCGTAGCCGTTGCCGGCAGTGCCGTGACACAGACCGAAGCCCTTTTCCATCGGGCCGGCTTTCCATACCGTGGTGCCGGCCTTGATCATCATGTCGTCCATCTCCGCCGACTTTCCCCGCGGGAAGTCCGCCAGCCCGGTCACCATGCCGGGTGCCCCATGGCACCACTGCACCAACACTTTCGTGCGACCGGGGCGCGGCGTGCCGACGCTTTGCGGCCAGTTGACGCCATCGTCCTCGAATGCGGCGGTGGCGCGCAAGGTCTCGACACAGCGGTCATACAGCAATTCGCGTCGTTCGGCCGAAAGCAACGCTGCGCCGCGAAGCAGGGGGTACACGTTGCCGGCGAATCCATGCCCTGCGCCGATAAGCTGCACGATGCGGCCATAGAGATCCTGCGTCCACAGGTGGCAGGGGGCATGTTCGCTGGGCAGCCAGGTGCGCCAGAGTTGTTCGACGTTCTCGAGGAACAGGTCGTGCCAGCGACGCTCGCCCGTCCATTGGAGCATGTGCCACGCAGCGACCATGGTGCCGGGCGCGGCCCAGAGCGCTTCGTTGGTCGGGTTCGGAATGTTGCTTTCGATCGCTGCGGCGAGCCGATCTGCTGCGTCGCTCGACTGCGTCAGTCGCCACAGGACAAGCAGGATGCCCACTTCGCCGAGGTAGTACGACGGCACGACTTCACCGGTATCCGGCTTGGCGAGATAGGACTGGTAGACAGGTCCGATCAGATCGGAGGGATTGACGCGCAGTTTGACCGCGCCCGCCTGCTCCAGGTACCACAGCGCCCACAGCGTCCCCGCCGCGCCCAGATAGAGCGTCTTGTGTTCCGCGCTGGGGTCGTCTTCGTCTTCGAGCGGGTGCACCGGCCATGCAATGCCGGCACCGAGCGTCTGCTCCAGGTCCGTGACGATGGCATTGATCGCCGCGTGCGCTTTCGCCGCATCCCACGTCGTGGCTAGCAAGGGTTCGTGCCGATCGGGTTCGAATAGCATTTGGCGTCTCCTACGGAGTTTGACGAATGAAATGCGCGAAAGCGTACACCGTTGGCGGCGTTATTGAATCACCTCATCCGCGCGAAGCAGCAGCGACTGCGGAATCGTGAGGCCGAGCGCCCGGGCGGTCTTGAGGTTGAGCACGAACTCGAACTTGGCGGACTGAATGACCGGAATATCTTCCGGCTTGGCGCCCTTGAGGATCGAACCGACGTAGACGCCGGCCTGTCGGTATGCGTCGGTGATACTGGTGCCGTAGCTGCACAGGCCGCCGGCTGCCGGGTATTGGCGGAGCACGTAAATTGCGGGCAACTTGTGCTGCGCCGCCAGTGCAATGATCTGAGGAAGCGCTTTGCCCGCCAGAAATGGATCACCGACCACGACAAGTCCACCGACACCCTGCGCGACGAGCGCTGTGAAGGCAGCGTCGACGCTGGTCTCGGTGCTGGCCCTTGCGACAACCAGTTTTCGTCCCAGCGCCTGAACAGCAGCGCCTGCGTCTCGTGTTTCCATCTCGGCGTCCGGATTGGTCGGGTTCACGATCATTCCGATCGTTGAAGCTTTCGGCGCCAATTGACTCAGCAGCTCGATCCGCTTTGCGCTCAGCGTGTTGATCAGGAAGCTTACGCCTGTGACGTTGCCTCCCGGTCGGTTGAGGCTGGCGACGACACCCGCTTTGACCGGGTCGGAGCCCATGACGAAGACGATCGGAATGGTCCTGGTCGCTGCCTTGGCCGCGAGCACGGAAGTGAGGCCGCCGGTCGCGGCGATGGCGGAAACACTGCGACCCACCAGATCGGCCGCAAGTTTCGGCAATAGATCGTAATCACCGTCCGCCCAGCGCTGCTCGATCGCGACGTTGCGGCCCTCGACGTAGCCGGCTTCGCTCAGGCCTTGGAGGAACCCGCGCAGATTGGCTGAAAGTGGGCCAGCTGAGCCGCTATTGAGAAATCCGATCACGCGGTCAGCTGCTGCGCCCGCGCTGCGATCGGCCACGCTAACGCTGCACCGGCGAGGTGCCTGACAAACTCGCGACGATTCAGAATGTTGCGCTCCACCAACGTGCCCGATGAATATCTTCGAGGGGACTGGACACTAGCATATTTCCCTGCGGTCACGCAGGTGGTCCATCGCGCGCGCTGCCCGACCGACTATGATCGCCAGGCTCGCCGTGGCCGCGTTTCATCAATTCAATGCGCGTGCGATTTCCTCGACTGCACTCTGCGCATTAGGAACGATGCCACGCATCTGCAGAAATCCGTGCACCATGGCTTCCGCGCAGATGTAATGGGTCGCAACCCCCGCAGCCTTCAGCCGGTTGGCATACGCTTCCGCTTCGTCGCGCAGCGTGTCGTATTCGGCGGCGATGATCAGCGCTGGCGGCAGGCCGGAGAGATCCTGGGCGAAAATTGGTGAGACGCGCGAATCCTTCAGGTCGCATCGGTCGCTGCAATAGGTCCGGTAATACCACGCCAGGTCTTCGCGCGGCACGAGGCATTCGGTGGGTGGCATGGCGATCGACGGAAACGACAGCGTGAAATCGACCACCGGCTGCAGCAGTACCTGATAGCGAATCGTGACGCGCGGGTCCGACCGCAAGCTCAAGCAGGTGACCGCGGCCAGATTCCCGCCTGCACTTTCGCCGCACACGACAATCGGGCCCGGAGCACCACCGAGTTCCTCGCCCTGAGTTCCCGCCCAGATGGTTGCCGCCACGGCATCGTCGAGCGCCGCTGGAAAGCAGTGCTCCGGCGCCAACCGGTAATCGATCGAGAGCACCATGTGGCGCGTGACACGGGCAAGGTTGCGACAGAATGCGTCGCTCTCCTCGATGCCGCCTTTCACGTATCCGCCGCCATGGAAATAGAGCATGAGCGGATAGCGCTTCGGGCCGCCTGACGCGTAGAGGCGCGTCGGAATGGGGGCGTCCGCACCGGGAATGCTCAAGTCCTCGATTCGACCGAGCGGGACCGGCTCGCCGGTCATGGCGGGCGTCCAGAGGTTGCGGAACGCTTGACGAACCTCCGCGATCGGCAGTGCCCATTGCGGCTTTTGCGTATTCGCCAGCTTGGTTGCGATGAGTTGCTTCAGTGCGGCGTTGAGTGCCATCGTGTGATCAACGACCGTTGTGGCGCACGCAATGGCCGGTTCATGGCTCAGCCTCCCCACGCCGAAAGATCGGGCCGCCGTCGATGCCATTCGGTCGCCTGCTGGAAGGCGCGGCCCAGCCTGACCAGCGTTGCATCGGCAAAGGGCGCTCCCATGAGTTGCATGCCGATGGGCAACCCGCTCGCATCGAACCCTGCCGGCAGCGACAGCGCGCAGGCCCGCAAGTAGTTCGCCGCGCGCGTGAACGTCGCGAGCGGCGTGGTCGACTCGTCGACGTCGTTCAGGGGCGCCGCCGTGATCGGCAAGGTCGGCGTCAGCAGCGCGTCGCGGCCGCGCATCCACTGCGCGAAGTCGGCGGCGGCGCGTGCATGCCCGGCGATGAGGTCGGCGTGTTCGTCCGCAGTGATCGACTTGCCGCCGAGCGTGCGTCTGCGTACCCACGGATCGAAGGACAGCGCCTCGTTTTCGATGTACTTGCCGTGCAGTGCATAGGCCTCGACCGCGATGATGCGGCCGCTCTTCACCATCACGTCCTGGAAGTCGATGGGCACGCGCGCATCCTCGACGATCGCGCCAAGCGCACGCAACGCGGCGATGGCATCGTGACGCGTGCGCAGCACGTCTGCAGTCGCGGGCCAGGGAAACTGCTCGACCGCGAGCGCGGTGATGCGCAGGCCGCGGATATCGGGCGGTTGGCCGAGTGCGTCTGCGAAATCGATCGCCGGTGCAGTGAGCGTGGCCGGATCGCGTGGATCGGCACCGGCCATCGCGGCGGTGAGCAGTGCCACGTCGTCGACGTTGTGCGCGATCGGACCGAGCGAGTCGAG
The DNA here is from genome assembly GCA_963726915.1 of uncultured beta proteobacterium. Classification (GTDB taxonomy): domain Bacteria; phylum Pseudomonadota; class Gammaproteobacteria; order Burkholderiales; family Casimicrobiaceae; genus PALSA-1003. The sequence goes on along the minus strand of CAVSEA010000008.1, from coordinate 202,500 downwards.
CGTCGTCGCCAGTGGGAATACCCCGGCGAGGCTGACTAGGCCGTAGGTGGGCTTGAGCCCGGTCAAGCCGCAGAGCGCGGAAGGTATGCGAATCGAGCCTCCCGTGTCGGAGCCGAGCGCCGCGGGTGCCAAGCCCGCCGCGACCGCGACGGCAGACCCGCTGCTCGATCCGCCCGCGACGCGATGCATCGTCGTGTCCCATGGGTTCCACGGCGCGCCCATGGGCACATTGCGACCCCAGCCGCCGAAGGCGAACTCGACCAGATGCGTCTTGCCGAGCGCGATCATGCCGGCGGACTGCAGGCGTTCCCACGCCGAGGAAGTTTCGTCGGCGATGCCGAACGGTCGGTCCTTCGAACCAGCGGTCGTCATGCGGCCGCGGATGTGCACCAGATCCTTGACCGCGATCGGCAGGCCGTGCAACGGTCCGCACATTCTTCCCGCACTGCGCTCGCGATCGGCCCGGTTCGCGGCGCTCAATGCATCTTCGCGGTAGACATCGACGAATGCGTGCAGGCGCGTGTCCAGCGCGACGATGCGATCGACGCAGGCAGCAACGATTTCGCGCGATGAAACCTCGCCGCTCGCAAGCAGGTGCGAGAGTTCGGACAATGCAAGCCAGGAAAGATCGTTCATGTCGCGCGCGTCGCTCCGAGTTTGAGTCGCCGTGCCGCAAGCGCGTAGCCGCCCGCGGCGCCGTCGACGAAATGCACGTGATTGCTTTCCGCAATCGACGGCACGATGCAGGTCATGATCGCCGCCGGCTGGCGATGAAGGCCGAAGCGCGCCACGTTGTTCGCCTCCGCCTGCTGCAGGCGCTGCTCGATGCGATCGGCGATCGCGGGCGTGCAGTCGAGCGTCATGCGCAGGTTGTCGTCGTACTTGCGAAAGTCCGAATTCTCGACGACATCGCGCCGATACACCGCGGGATCGAAGCCGCCGACGCGAATGCCGAGCTTCATCACGACATACGCGATGAGTGTCTCCAGCGCCACGCGAACGCGCCGCAGGAACAGACCGTCGCCCGCCTTGCCCGACGCGCGCGCCTCGAGGTCGAGCCCGGGCGGCGGCCAGCCGACACCTGGCGCTTCGTCGGGCACCGGCCGCGTTACCTCGGGACTGTGCTCCAGTTCGACGACGAGTTCCTCGATCAGTTTGCGGAATGCGGGGTCGCCGTTGGTGACCGGTGCAACAAGCAGCGAAAGGATCACGCCACGCGTTGCCGGCATGTCGTTCCAGCGGCATGACAGGCCGCTCAAGTCGGGGCGCACGCCAGGCGGCGCAGCGGCGACCAGGAAGCGCCCCTCGCGCATGGCGCGCTCCGCCCACGCCAGGCCGCCGCCGGAGAACATCGCATACGACACGTTCTTCGACGGCGCGAAACGGGCCACACTGACATTGACCCCATGCTCCTTGACTACGGCGACGGGAACGAGCGCAGTGCGCAACTCGAGTTCCAGTTCATCGCGCACCCACGCTGCGGTGGACGCGAGCGCATCGCGTGCCAGGGCTTTGTCCTGAGCAGAGATCGCGAAGCTCGCGCCGTCGCCGCCGAATACGTAGGGAAAACTGCGTCCCTGCAGCGCATTGCTGACAGCGGCGATGACCGAAGCGCCGGCCGTATTGACCGCCTTGTAACGACCGCTTTCGATCGCCTGCGTCGAACGCACGACGTCGGTGAGGCCGATCAGCCAGTCTTCCGGCAGCGGCTGGTATCGCGCCGGTTCCATGATGCGTTCGAAGCCCTCGAAGATAGGGAGCAGCGCATAGAAGTCCGTGTCCGCGTGCATCGGCGCGGCGGCGGTCGAGGAATTCATCGGTGTCGGCGTGGCCGGTGACGGGGTCGCTGCAGGGCCGACTTTACACTGTGCCCATCGACGTAGGATAGGGGCGCCAGCCCAAATATTCTGTCTTGCAATCCGTGCTGAACAGTCGCACCCTACGCCTTCCCTTTTGCCCAGCCCGGAGCGATCATGCCTGCAGCAAACATTCTCGCCACCATCGGCAATACGCCGCACATCCGCATCAACAGGCTGTACGGCGCGGGCGCCAACGTCTGGATCAAGTCCGAGCGCTCGAATCCGGGCGGATCGATCAAGGACCGCATCGGCTTGTCGATGGTCGAAGCCGCTGAAGCCTCGGGCGCGTTGAAGCCTGGCGGCACGATCATCGAGCCGACCTCGGGCAATACCGGCATCGGGCTGGCCATGGTGGCGGCGGTCAAGGGCTACAAGATCGTGCTCGTCATGCCCGACAGCATGTCGGTCGAGCGGCGCCGCCTGATGCTGGCCTACGGTGCCACATTCGTGCTGACGCCGCGCGCCGAAGGCATGAAGGGCTCGATCGCGAAGGCAATGGAACTGGTGGCGGCGACGCCGGGGGCGTGGATGCCGCAGCAATTCGAGAATGCAGCCAACGTCGACGTGCATATGCGAACGACTGCGCAGGAAATCCTGCGCGACTTTCCCGACGGGCTCGACGCGCTGATCACTGGTGTCGGTACCGGAGGGCACATCACCGGTTGCGCGCAAGTGCTGAAGCCGAAGTGGCCGCAGCTCAAGGTGTTCGCGGTCGAGCCGACGGCGTCACCGGTTATCTCGGGCGGCAAGCACACACCGCACCCGATTCAGGGTATCGGCGCGGGATTCATCCCGGCGATACTCGACACCAAGCTGCTCGACGGCACGATCCAGGTGGACGCGGACGCAGCCAAGGAGATGGCGCGCCGCGCCGCGCGCGAGGAAGGCATGCTGGTCGGCATATCCTCGGGCGCGACGCTCGCCGCGATCGCGCAGAAACTGCCCGAATTGGCGCCCGGCGCGCGCGTGCTGGGCTTCAACTACGATACCGGCGAGCGCTACCTTTCGATCGAAGGCTTCCTGCCTGCGGAGTGACGCTGCGAATACGGCTCGCGGTCGTCATTCCCGCGCAAGCGGGAATCCATTTTGGAACTGGCGTATTCACGGGTTGCCCTTACGACGACCAGCTTTCCTTCTTCAGCTTCATCGCGCCGCCCTCCATCATGATTTCGGCGGTGCCCTTCATCGGCTTCTTTTCGGGGCTGGTCGCGGTCAGGTCGAGCATGTAGCCTTCCCCTTGCTTGGTTTCCTTGACGACCTTGACGTTGGTCATGTTGCCCATCATTTTCATCATTTCGAACATCATCTGGCGCTTGTCCTTCGGCGTAGCCTCGATTTCCGCGCGACTGTCCTTGCCGAGGTACGGGATGATCGGGTCGATGGACTTGGCTTTTAGCCAAACGTCGCGATATTCCATGTAGAACTGCGTCGGAGTCTGGACGGCTTTCTGGGCGGCGACCGGCAGCGCGAACAGCATCAGTGCGGCAACCAGCAGGGCAAGGAGGGTTCGCATCGAAGCTCCTGAAAGTATGTGGGAAGTTGACACCGGGCATCCGGCGAAGCGAGTCTAGCATCATGTCGGTTTGGGAAACACTGCTGGTCGTCAGCATCATTCTCGGTGGTTGGCTGTTCTACGAGGCGCTGCGCGCCCGCGAGGCCGCGATCCGTGTAACGCGGGAAGCGTGCAAGCAGCAGGGCCTGCAACTGCTCGACGACACCGTGCACGGAGTGCGCTTCGGATTCGTTCGGGATCGCGAAGGGGTGGTGCGGCTGCGCCGCACGTTCCTGTTCGATTTCTCCGAAGACGGGATCAATCGCCGTTCGGGACGCGTAGTCGTGCTGGGCGAGAACGTGGAGTCGCTGCAACTCGACCCGTATCGGCTCTCCTAGGCTCTGCTTGCGCTATGCTCCGCGCATGCCGATCGTCACGCTGCAAGCCGCCGAACTCGCCTTCGGCCTGCATCCCCTGCTGGACCGCGCCGAACTTGCGATAGACGAAGGAGAGCGCGTCGGCCTCATCGGCCGCAACGGTACCGGCAAATCGTCGCTGCTCAATGTGATCGCGAGCCGTACCGATCTCGACGGTGGCAATCCTCATGCTGCGTGATGGATTGCGCGTGGTCCTGGTCGAGCAGGAGCCGCAACTGCCTGCGGCCTCGACGCTGCGGGAGAGCCTGGCGCTGCGCGGCCATCTTGGCGCCGACGACGATCACGCGCACGACCGCGACCGTTGGCGGGTCGAAGCCCGCCTGGTCGAATTCATGCATCGGTTCGGCCTCGACGAAGCCGCGGATCCTGCCTCCGCTTCTGGCGGCGAGAAAAAGCGCGCCGCGCTGGCGCTGGCGTTTGCGCTGACGCCCGATCTGCTGCTGCTCGACGAGCCGACCAACCATCTCGACGTCGACGGGATCACGCTGGTCGAAGATCTCTTGCGCAAGCAACCGACGTCGATGGTGATCACGCATGACCGCACTTTTCTCGATCGGGTCATGACCCGCATCGTCGAGCTCGACCGCGGCATGCTGCGCTCGTATCCGGGAAATTTCGCCGCGTACGAAACGCGCAAGGCGAATGAACTCGCCGCCGAGAGTGTGGCGAATCGCAAGTTCGACACCTTCTGGAAGCAGGAGGAGGTCTGGATACGCAAGGGCATCGAGGCACGCCGCACGCGCAACGAGGGCCGCGTCCGACGATTGGAGGCACTGCGCAGTGCGCGCGCAGTGCGGCGCGAAAGGCTGGGCAACGTGAAGCTTGCGCTGGATGCGGGCGAGCGTTCCGGGAAGCTGGTCGCGGAACTCGAGCACGTGACCAAGCGCTACGGCGGACGGGCTGTGGTGCGCGAGCTTTCCTTGCGTGTGATGCGCGGCGACCGCCTCGGCTTGATCGGGCCCAACGGCGCCGGCAAGACGACGCTGCTCAAGCTCATCCTCGGCGAGCTGCCGCCGGATGAGGGGACGATCAGGCTCGGCACCAAGTTGCAGGTGGCGTATTTCGACCAGATGCGCGCGCAACTCGACCCGGAGCGCACGCTGGCGGAAACCATCAGTCCGGGTTCGGAGTGGGTCGAGACCGCGAACGGGCGCAAGCACGTGCTGTCGTATCTCGGCGACTTCCTGTTTCCGCCGCAGCGGGCCAATGCCCCGGTGAAAATGCTCTCCGGCGGTGAACGCAACCGGCTGCTGCTGGCGCGCTTGTTTGCGCTGCCCGCCAATCTGCTGGTCCTGGACGAGCCGACCAACGATCTCGACATAGAATCGCTCGAACTGCTCGAAGACACGTTGCAGTCGTACGCGGGGACGCTGCTGCTGGTCAGCCACGATCGTACCTTTCTCGACAACGTCGTCACGCAGACCCTGGTGGCGGAGAGTGCATCAGGGCGGGAAGGCGTGTGGAAGGAGTACGTCGGCGGCTACAGCGACTGGGTGGCGCAGCGGCAAGCCGCAACCACGCCGGCGCCGAGCGGCGTGAGTACTGGTGTTGCGGCGACGCAAGGCGGGGTCCGCGGCGCGCCCGCGGCACGGGTAAAGTTGTCGTTCAAGGAACAACGCGAACTCGCCGCGCTCCCAGGCGAACTCGAGACGCTGGAGCGTGAACAGCACGAACTGAGCGCACGCATGAGCGCCAACGATTATCATAAGCTGGGTGCCGACGGGATCAGGCGCGACCGAGCCCGCGCCGCGGCAATCGAGCACGAGCTGGCCGAAAAATTCGAACGGTGGGCCGCGCTGGATGCGCGGGCCGGTACCATGTCCTAACGTTGAATCGGGGGAAGGCATGAAGACGAATCGCGTGATTCTGATGGCGTGCGCGTTGCTGCTCAACTTTGGCGCAGCTGCGGTCGCCGGAGCGCAGAATTGGCCGACCAAGCCGGTCAAGCTGATTGCGGTATTTCCGGCCGGTGGCTCGGTCGATCAGGTGGCGCGCATTCTCGCCCAGCAACTCTCGGAACAAACGGGTCAGCCGGTCATCGTCGACAACCGTGGCGGCGCGTCGGGCTCGATCGGCACCGCGGCGCTGGCGAAAGCCGACCCGGACGGCTACACCCTCGGCGTCGTTTTCGACACGCATGCGGTGAACCCGTCGCTGATTGCAGGCATGCCCTTCGACACGCTGCGCGACCTCACGCCATTGATGCTGGTCGGGACCGGGGCGATGGCGCTGGTCACGAACGTCAATCAACCCTACAAGTCGTTTCGCGATGTCGTCGCCGCAGCGAAAGCCAAGCCGGGTAGCGTGTCGTACGGCACGATCGGCGCCGGCAGCCTTGGCCAGCTCGCCATGACCCAACTCGGCAATCAACTCGGGGTGGAATTCAATCACATACCCTACCGTGGAGGCGGGCCGCTGATGAACGACGCGATCGGCAACCAGGTGCCGCTCGCGATCGGCTCGGTGTTTCTGGTCTTTCCACACATCGAGTCCGGACGGCTGCGCGCGATCGCCGTGACTTCCGCCAAACCCGATCCCAAGTTGCCGAAGGTTGAGCCGATCGCGAGCCAGGGTGTGCCGGGTTTCGAGGCATACACGTGGTGGGGAGTTTTCGGCCCGGCCAAGATGCCAGCCGCGCTCACGAAGCGCATCTACGAAGAGCTCGCCAAGGCCGTCAAGGCTCCGGCGGTCATGGAGAAGCTGTCGGCGCAGGGGATGGAAGTGAGCGGCGCGCCGCCCGAACAGCTCGATGCCTTTGTGCGCAAGGAAATTCCGCGTTGGGCCAAGGTCATCAAGGACAACAACATCAAAGCGGGCGACTGATTCGTGAGTTCGAAATCGCCGCTATCCGAAAGCGTTGTCTCGATGAGGGACCGTCGCGCGTTCCTCGGCACGCTGGCGATTGCCTGCGTTGCCGCGCCATGCTCGGTCCTCGCGTAGCCGCAATCGCCGAACCCGCATCGAATCGGGTTCCTCGGGTCCGAGTCCGCTTCCAATCAATCGAAGCGGTTGGAGGCACTTCGGGCGGGACTGCGCGAACTCGGCTATGTCGAAGGCAAAAACATTGTGATCGAAGTCCGCTGGGCGGACGGCAACTACGATCGGCTCCCCGCGTTGGCAGCGGAGCTCGTTAGTCTCAAGGTCAGCGTGGTCGTCACCTCCGGCGCGAAGGCGCAAGTTGCAATGGTGCATGCGACCACGACGATTCCCATTGTCATCGTGCGAGCGGGCCCACCCACGGGACAGCAGGGGGTCATTAACAATCTCGCTCGGCCGGGGGGCAACATTACCGGATGGACAGGCTTCGGCTCTGAACTCACTGCGAAACGGCTGGAGTTGCTGAAGGAGGCCTTGCCGCGTGTCACCCGCGTGGGGTTCGTCGTCAACCCAGCTGACCCGCCTTCGTCACTCCAGGCGATGGAAGCTGCAACCAAGGTATTGAAGCTGGAACTGTCACAATTCGAGGTGCGAGGACCCACCGACTTCGACCGCACATTCGCAGCCATGATGCAAAGACGCGTTGACGCAATCGTTGTTCAGGGGGACACGATGTTTGCCGTCAACGCGAAGGCGGTTGCGGACCTTGCCATCAAGCACCGGCTCCCTTCGGCCGGAATCGTCGAGTACGCGGAAGCTGGCGGAATGATCGGAAGCGGAGCGGACCTGATCGAAGGGCATCGTTGGGCCGCGACCTACGTGGACAAGATACTCAAGGGCGCGAACCCTGGAGATCTGCCCATCGAGCAGGCGACGAAATTTCAATTGGTGATCAACCTCAAGACCGCGAAGGCGATCGGGGTCACGATCCCACACCCCCTTCTGCTGCGCGCAGACCAGGTGATCGAATGATCGCTCGCCGAAATTTCGTCCTCGCGCTGAGCGCGAGTGCGCTCTCCGCAACGCTCGATTCGTTCGCGCAACCGCAGCCTCCGAATCTACGCCGCATCGGGTTCCTAAGTTCCGAATCCGCGTCCAACGAAGCGAATCGGTTGGAGGTGCTGCGGGCGGGCTTCGTGATCTCGGTTATGTCGAAGGCAAGAACATCGTCATCGAGGTCCGCTGGGCAGAGGGAAATTACGATCGCCTGCCCGCGCTGGCTGCCGAGCTTGCTGGCCTCAAGCCCAGTGCGATCGTCGCGTCCGGGACCAAGGCGTCGCTTGCATTGAAGAATGCGACGACGACGATCCCCATCGTCATCGAGGTCGGCGATCCCCTTGCGCTTGGTCTGGTGACCAATCTCGCGCGGCCGGGCGGAAACATTACCGGGTCGACCTCTTTTGGCTCGGAACTCTCGGCGAAAAGACTGGAGCTGCTCAAGGAGGCCCTGCCGAGCATCACCCGGGTGGCGTTTCTCGTCAACCCAGCCGATCCCCCGACGGCGCTGTGGGCGATGGAACCTGTCGCCAAGGCATTGAAGCTGGAGCTGCCGCTATTCGAGACCAGAGCCCCCAGCGAGTTCGAAAGCAGCTTCGCGGCGATGGCGCAACGGCGCATCGACGCAGTCGTTGTTCAGACGGACACGTTGTTCCGCGTCAACGCCAAGGCGGTCGCGGATCTCGCGCTGAAGCACCGGCTTCCTTCGGCCGGGAGCATCGCGTTCGCGGAAGCCGGCGGCTTGATCGGCAGCGGAGCGGACGCGCTCGAAGGGTATCGCCGGGCAGCGAGTTATGTCGACAAGATACTCAAGGGCGCGAATCCCGGAGACTTGCCCATCGAGCGGGCGACGAAGTTTCAATTGGTGATCAACCTCAAAACCGCGAAGGCACTCGGCCTCACGATCCCACAGTCGCTGCTGCTGCGTGCGGACGAGGTGATCGCTTGATAGCTCGGCGACAATTCGTCATTGCGCTGAGCGCGAGTGCGCTCTCCGCAACGCTCGATTCTTTCGCGCAACCGCAGCCGGCGAATCTGCGCCGCATCGGGTTCCTAAGTTCCGAGTCCTCGTCCAACGAGGCGAATCGGTTGGAGGCGCTGCGGACAGGACTGCGTGATCTCGGTTATGTCGATGGCAAGAACATCGCCTTCGAGGTCCGTTGGGCGGAGGGGAATTACGATCGCCTGCCTGCATTGGGTTGGTCTCAAAGTCAACGTAGTCGTCACCTCCGGGACCAAGGCTACACTTGCAATGAAGGGTGCTACCAGAAGCGTTCCCATTGTCATGGGGTCAACCGGCGATCCGATTGCACTTGGACTTGCAACCAATCTTGCACGGCCGGGCGGGAACATAACTGGATCGACCGGCTTGGCCCCGGAACTCACGGCGAAACGGCTGGAGTTGCTCAAAGAGGTTGTGCCGAGCATCAATCGCGTCGCATTCCTGGTCAACCCGGCCGATCCCCCGACGGCGCTGCAAGCGATGGAGCCTGTAGCCAAGGCATTGAAGGTAGAGCTGCCACAATTCGAGGCGCGAGCGCCAAGCGAGTTCGAGCGTGCCTTCGCGACGATGGTGCAGCGGCGCGTCGACGCAGTCATTGTGCAGTTGGACACGTTGTTTCTCGTGAACGCCAAGGCAATCGCAGATCTCGCGTTAAAGCACCGCCTTCCCTCAGCCGGGAGTGTCGCGTTCGCGGAAGCCGGCGCCTTGATTGGCAGCGGAGCGGACTCGCTCGAAGGATATCGCCGGGCCGCAACGTATGTGGACAAGATACTCAAGGGTGCCAATCCTGGAGTTCTACCCATCGAACAGCCGACAAAGTTCCAGTTGGTGATCAACCTGAAGACGGCAAAGGCACTCGACCTCGCGGTCCCGCAGCCACTGCTTGTTCGTGCCGACGACGCGATCAAATGAGCACGCGCCGAAACTTCGTGCTTGCAGTAGGAGCGAGTGCACTCACAGCCCCGCTCGCCACGTTGGCTCAGCAATCGGCCAAGATCGCTCGGATAGGTTTGTTGCTTCCCGAGACGCCTTCCGTCGATGCCAGCCGAATCGAGGGATTGCGTGCTGGCCTCCGTGACCACGGCTATGTGGAAGGCAAGAGCATCGCCATCGAAATTCGTTCGGCCGACGGGAATTACGATCGGCTGGCCGAATTGGCGGCGGAGCTAGTTAGTCTCAAGGTCGACGTGATCGTTGCCTTTGGATCAAAAGCGGTGTCGGCCGCCACGCATGCGACGACGACGATTGCCATTGTCGACCCAGCTATGGGCGATCCCGTCGCGGCCGGACTTGGTAGCAGTCTCGCACGACCAGGAGGAAACGTCACCGGTATGGTCCAGTTTTCGGTGGAAGGCGGCGCAAAAAGATTGGAGTTTCTCAAGGAGGCCGTCCCGCGCATCACGCGGGTCGCAGTGCTCATCAATCCCGCAAATGAATCGAGTCCGCGGCAAGTTCAGGCGATACGCGTCACGGCAAGCGCATTGAAATTGGAACTGCAGGCACTCGAGGTACGCAGCGCCAAGGAAATCGGGCCAACCTTTTCGGCGATCGCGCAAGGGCGCATTGAGGCGATCGTGGTCGCGACAGACACGCTCTTTCGGGCCAACTTCGTTGAGATTGTCGATCGTGCGGTAAGACAGAGGCTTCCATCAACCGGGTCTAAGGAGTTTGCGGTAGCGGGTGGGCTGATTGGCTATGGACCAAATACTCCCGAGATGTATCGTCGTGCAGCGTACTTTGTTGACAGGGTACTCAAAGGCGCCAAGCCCGGTGACCTGCCAATCGAGCAGGTGACCAAGTTGGACCTCGTGATAAATCTCAAGACCGCCAAGGCGCTCGCCATCGCGATTCCGCAATCGTTGCTAGTGCGCGCGACTGAAGTAATTCAGTGATGAGGATGCGATGAACCACAGGAAAATGAACGCCGAGCCATACGAGTTCGAGTTCGACCCGACGACGACGGCGCTCGTCATCATCGACATGCAGCGCGACTTCGTCGAGCCAGGCGGCTTTGGCGAAGCGCTCGGCAACGATGTGTCGCAATTGCAGGCGGTCATTGCACCGTGCCGGCGCATGCTCGACGCCGCGCGCAAGGCGGGCATGCTGGTGATCCACACGCGCGAGGGGCACAGCCCGCACCTCGGCGACTGCCCGCCCTCGAAGCTTGTCCGTGGCCGCGGCGCGAAGCGGATCGGCGACGCGGGACCGATGGGGCGCATCCTCATTCGCGGCGAGCACGGCCACGACATCATCTCCGAGCTCGCGCCGCAGGCCGGCGAGGTCGTCGTCGACAAGCCCGGCAAGGGCGCGTTCTGGGCCACCGACCTCGACCACATCCTGCACAACCACGGCATCAAGTCGCTGCTCGTCTGCGGCGTCACGACCGAAGTGTGCGTGAATACCACCGTGCGCGAGGCCAACGACCGCGGCTACGAATGCGCGGTCCTCGCCGATTGCGTCGGCTCGTACTTTCCGGAGTTCCACCGCGCGGCGCTGGCCATGATCAAGGCGCAGGGTGGAATTTTCGGCTGGGTTTCCGACTCGACGAAGGCGATCGCCGCGCTCCGTGCCTGACCTGATTCAGCACGCTTTCATGTAGGCGCGCCAGCCACCGAACTCGGTGATCTCGCGCTTGCCCTCGCACAGGAAGGGCTCGCCGAGCACGCCGAGCACGATCGTGCCATCGTGCAACACGACCTTTCCGATCGCGAGTCCCGGCGGCTCGCTCAACAGCACTTGCGCGAGGCCCGCGAGCGGAACGTCCCACAATTCGAGCGCGACGCCGGTCCCTTGTCCGGGCGTGCGCAGCATGGCGGGGTGACGGTCGTCGATCGACCACAGCCGATAGCACGCCTGCGTGACGTCTTCGCGGACGAAGGTTGCGCCGACCTTCAGCAGATTCGGATTGAGCTCCAGTCCGCGCATCAAGGTGCCATTGACGGCGAGCAACGTGCTGTTCATGTTGTCATTCACTTTCTATCCAGGTGCCGGTTTCTCGGCGCAGTGCGCGCGCGATGAATCCTTGTACAGATCGGCGAAGACTCGATGGTGGATCGCAGCGCTCACTGCATGCATTCGATGACGCCAGGACGCGACCAGGCCGCGAATCCGGACAGGATCCCGGTGAGCGCATCGGCGCCCGACGTGGCGCCGACGGCCAAGACGTCGTCGAGCGCGCGTTGCGCGGCATGAGCATCGGGCTCCGCGCGCAGCGCGTCGATCGCGTTGAGGATGTCCGCATTGAAATGGCCTTGTGCTACCAGCGCGAGACAATACGCGGCGATCGGGGTCGTTCGTGATCGTTGCATGGCGAGAAATGTCCGCAACGCATCGACAAACGCGCCCCGCTCTGCATCGCCGTCCACCAGCGCGTCGAGCGCGGCGCATAGGCCGACCAGGAAGTCGTCACCGGCGGGGGTCAGGCCTTCGCCCCAACCGACGAAGCGCTCGGCACGCTCGATCGCGTCGGCGACGTCCAGGTCACGACAGGCGCGGATGAGCGCTTCGATCGCGCCTTCGGCTTTCCGGTCGAGTACGCTCGAGCGCGTACCGCGCACGCAGGTCAGCTTCGCCCGGGCCATCTCGACGCGCAACGCCGTGTCGCCGGATGCAAGCGTGGGGCGTGGGTACGGCACACGCCAGGTGTCGGCACCGCGCAGGTCGAGCGTCGTCCCGCTGGAACGGACTCGGCCGTCGCGGCAGCGGACCGCGTCGCCGCGACGGAACGCGCGGCGCAAGTCGACCGCGACCTCTGGGCCCAGCAGCAGCATTGTCGGGCCATCGGCGAGCGCGGAGACCCCCAGCGTCAGCAGCGTATCGCCGCATTCGAAGTAGCAGGCACGCGCAAACACGGCATGCACAACGGCGTCGAACTGGACCCGAGGAACGCGATAGCCGAGCCGGGTCACCGGCCAGGCCGCGCGCACATCGTCGTCCGGGTTGCTGTCGCCGAAGAACCGCAACCTGGGAGGGTCGGCGCGGCGCAAGGTCGGGTGAATACAGTTTGGAGTAGCCAGCATGACGTACGCTCGAGTGCCCTGCGATGCATTGCATTGTAACGAGGCTGCGGGCGGAGTAGACATGAATCGCGACGAACGAGGCTATTTATGCCACACCGACTTCAATTCGTCGATCGCGACGATGTCCTTGCCGTCGAAGTGCAATGCGTAGTGCTTCGATTGACGACAATGGCTGATCAATCTCGGGCGAAACACCGCCGCGCAGGTTCCGCCCGCGTGGCGCACGCTGCGATACAGCACGCCGTCGCGACTCGCGGCGCGTAACGCGACACCCAGCTTCTGGCTCGGCGCATAGTCGTCGGGTCGATGGCATTCCGCCGCCTTGCGCACGTCCACCAGCCGGGCGTCGATGTCGGCCAGATACAGCCGCATTTGCAGTTGCATGGGACCTTCCGCCGTTCGTCGCATGAACCGTGCCTGGTGATAGCGCACTTCGGCCAGCGCGGTGTCGAGTTCCTGTGCGCAGTAGTACACGCCGAAACTGCCGTCGGAAAACCTGCTGCCCTCCGGATTCAGGTGCGTGAATGCCGCCATGATCGGCGTCGTTCCCGGACCGCTGATGCGTTCTTCCTGCGGCACCAGCGTCAACTGGCCCGTTTCTTCGCGCACGCGATCGTTGGTCATGGCTTCGAGTTCGAATACTGCCTCCAGGTCCTCCGGCCGCGCGACCCGATCGAACAGACCGACCGGCGGAAAGCGGCTCGGCACCAGTCGGTGGCTCGGGCGCCACTGCGTGCGGCGCGACCGGAACGAATCCATCGTGAATCTCAGCCTCCGCGCCAGGCGTCCAGATACTGCCGGACGACGTAGAGATCGGCGACATTGCCGGAGAGCATGCGCTGCAACGCGGGCTTGCCCCCGAACAGCGGCGCGGTATTGGGTTTGCGTACCCAGGCGTCCGCGGCGGCGGGATCGGGCAGCAGTATTTGCAGCGCCTTGTAGATGCCCAGCAGGTACGACACGCGCTCGAGCGCGTCGCGGCCGAGCTGGCCGTCCGCGTTCTTCTTCCAGAGGAAGTAGGTGGAGCGGGGAGGGTCGCCGAGCAGCTTGCGCGCTTCGTCGTTGGACAGCTTCCACGCATCGCAGATGCGAAAGAAGGTGCGAAGCGCAGGGCCGGACAGGCGCCCCGCGGCCGCTGGCGCGGGTGCGTTTCGGCGAGGGGCTGGGACGTGGCATGACTTCGGAGGAGGGGCGCGAGCGCGTTGTCTAGGCAAGGACCAATTAGTAGCCATAGTCCAATACTGGACAATTGTCAATGGCGGTCCGCCCCGTCCCAGCCTCCGCGCTTGTAGGCGCGAATTCATTCGCGCGCAGTGGCAATTCAGCCCACGGTCCGAATGAATTCGGACCTACGGCATCCCGGTACCTCAGGGCAGCGCCATCTTCCTTTCCGCCATCACGCCGCGCAGCCGATCGGGATAGTCGGTGATGATGCCGTCGACACCAAGGTCGATCAGGCGGCCCATGTCGGCGCGATCGTTGACGGTCCACGGCAGGACCTTGAGCCCGAGCGCGTGCGCCGCCGCGACATCCTGCGCACTCAGGTTGCGCCAGAACATCGACCACGTCCCGCAGCCCGCCGCCTTGACCAGGGCAGGCAACGATCCGCCGTGGTCGCGCGACGCGAGCCCGGCGTGCCACGGCGAGGCACCACCCTCCGCCGCCTTGACCGTGTCCATCGTTGCCGATTGGATGGTGAGGCAGGACGTGTCGATGTCGGGCGCCAGGCGCTTGACCTCGATTAGCGTACGCCAGTCGAAGGATTGCACCGTCACGCGATCGCTCATGTTCGCGGCCCTCACCGCAGCGACGACCAATGCCGCGAACTGCGCTGGATCCGGCGTCTCGGCGCCGCTGGTCGGCGTGATCTTGGTTTCGATGTTGAGGCGTACCGGCTTGCCGCTCGACTTGACCAGGTCGAACAGCTCCGTGAGCTGCGGGAAGCGCTCGCCATCGACGGGCTGCTGGTCGGGAAACTGTTGCGCGTACTTGCTCGACGGGTTGGTGCGACCGATGTCGTAGCGTTGCAGCTCCGCCAGCGTCAGCGCGTGAATCGGCGGCCCCGGCGCTGCGAGCCAGCGTCCGCCGGTGTCACGCACCAGATCGGGATTGAGAAACGGTTCGTGTGACAAGACGATAACGCCGTCCCGCGTGACCGCCATGTCGGTCTCGAGCGTGCTCACGCCGATCTGCAGTGCCTTGCGGAATGCCGCCAGCGTGTTTTCCGGGGCGAGGCCGCGCGTCCCGCGGTGCCCTTCCAGATCGAACGTAGAAGGCGGCGCGGCAATGGCCGCGCCGAGCGCGAGGGCGATCACCGGCAACGCTGCGATGGATCGAGAATACGTCATGACAGGCTTCGCAATGACCTCAAAAAGCGCATCGTATCAAGCCGGCGACGCCGCGGCCGGGTAAACTCCGGCAGGAACGCAGGGCCGGATCCGCCGTTGACGGGTCGTCGTCGCAACGCGCACGATGCGCGCCCGCCCACCCTTGTTCTAACCTCGATGGGAGTCGCCTGGTGTCGACTGAACGTGACGTGCTGCTGCAGGACCGCTCGAGTGCGCTGCCGATGGACGTGCTGACGCAGCTTCGCCGCGGCGTCGAGAAGGAGAGCCTGCGCGTGCGCCCGGATGGAACGCTGGCGACGACGCCGCATCCGGCGAGGCTCGGGTCCGCGCTCACGCATCCGCTGGTGACCACCGACTTCAGCGAGTCGCAGCTCGAATTGATCACCGGCGTGCATCCTAGCCCGGAAGCCTGCGTGGCGGAGCTGACCGAGATCCACCAGGCGGTCTACCGGGCGATCGGCGACGAGTTGCTGTGGGCCGCGAGCATGCCCTGCCGGCTGCCTGCGGACGACGCGATTCCCATCGGCTACTACGGCACGTCGAACGTGGGTCGTACCAAGAGCGTGTATCGCATGGGGTTGTCGCACCGCTACGGACGGCGCATGCAGACCATCTCCGGCATCCACTACAATTTTTCCTTGCCGCAGCCGCTTTCCAACGACGCGTACTTCGGCCTGATTCGCAATTTCCGCCGGCAGTCGTGGCTGTTGCTGTACCTGTTCGGCGCCTCGCCCTGCGTCTGCTCGAGTTTCGTCGCGGGCCGGGTGCATCAGCTGGAGCGCTGGAGCGGCGATACGCTGTACCTGCCATACGCGACGTCGCTGCGCATGGGCAACCTGGGTTACCAGAGCGACGCGCAATCCACGCTGAGCGTGAGCTACAACAACCTCGAGAGCTACGCCGCGTCGCTGCACGAAGCGATGACTCATCCCTATCCTGCGTATGCTGCGCAGGGCATTCGGGAGGGCGATCGCTACCATCAGCTGTCGGACAGCATGCTGCAGATCGAGAACGAGTTCTACGGAACGATCAGACCCAAGCGGCGCATTCGTCCGGGAGAGCGTCCGCTGCACGCGTTGCGCGAGCGAGGCGTCGAATACGTCGAAGTGCGGCTGATGGATCTCGATCCATTCTGCGCAGTGGGTATCGATGCACAAGCCATGCGCATCCTCGATCTGTTCCTGCTGCATTGTCTGCTCCGGGACAGCCCGCCCGACACGCCACAGGAAATCGCCAACAATGTGCGCAACCAGCAGCTGGCGGCGGCACGAGGGCGCGAGCCGGGGTTGCGACTGGCGCGCGGTTTGGAGGAGGTGCCTTTGTTCGAATGGGGTGCGCAGGTGCTGGCCGAATGCGAGCCGATTGCCGTCGCGCTCGACGCTGCGCACGCGGTAACCGGAGATGCCAGGCCGTATCGCGACGCCTTGGCGACGGCGGTTGCGCGCTTGCGCGATCCGGACACGACGCCGTCCGCGCGCGTGCTGCAGACGATGGAGCGCGAGCACGGCAAGTCGTTCGTGCGCTTTGTCCTGGCGCAATCGCAGCGGCACCGCGACGCGATCTGGAAGCTTCCGTATCCAGCCGAAGTCGCGCAACGCTTCGTGCGCCTGGCCGAGGGGTCGTTGGTAAAGCAGCGGCAGATCGAAGCCGCCGACACGATCCCTTTCGAGACTTACCGGCAGCAATACCTCGCGCCGGAGCGGCTCAATGTTTGACGCGGACACCGCGCGCAAATGAATGCGCGCCCGTAACTCAGTGACCAGCGCTCAGGACTAGATCCGCATGCTGGTCCGTCACAGACCGAAGATGATGATCGTCGGGCTGCCGGAAAGATTCCATCCCTGCCCCGCATTCCCCGGGGTGGCTGCCACTAGCTGCTTGCCGCCTTGCTGCCAGGTGATGACGCCTCTTGTGTCGGTTTCGAAGTGCTGGGCTGTTTGACGGGCGTGAGGGGTTGGTTCATGCGCGTCGCCCTGCTCGCAGCCGCTGCCACAGCCGTGCCCGACGATCCGGCACCGCCAAGCACCAGAGTGCGATCCATCTGCGATTGCGGTGTGAGCTCCTGTATACCGGCCGGCAGTCCATTGCTCGCGAGCACATAGGCGACGAGGTCGGCGTATTCCTGGCTCTTCAGCGAATTCGGATAGCCCATCGGCATCTGGCTGTGCACAAAAGAGTAGAAGGCCTTCAAGCTTTTGTTGTTCCATTGCGCGCTGAACTCGGGGCCCTTCAATGGCGGCGCTCCCGTGCCCTGCAATTGCGCACCATGACAGGACGAGCACTTCGCCGCGTACTCCCAGCGGCCGCGTCCGTCGCTCCGATCAGCAGTGACAGACCAGCCGCAAGGAACACGAACGCGGGTCGGTCGGGACGAGACGTCCTAGTATGGTTTTCGCGCATGAAGCATCTCTCCTTTGACACGCAAACACCCTTGGGCCGACGCTGGATGTCGGCCATGTTGCGCGCCACGTCCTCGAGCTCCTGGTCATCGAAGCAATAGAGCACATCCTGCTCGCTCACCGGCGTGCGTCACGCCGTTCACTATCGGGTCTTCTCCATCGTTCCTCCGGTCGGCCGGTCAGCGATCTGTAACGGCGCCGGGAACACGAACAGGATGTTCGATGCGATCGCGTAGACCTGGCCCTTGGGCCCGATCGCCGGAGGCGAGATCCCGCCGCCCACCCAATCGAAGGTCTGCAACTTACGCTTCGCCTCGGCGTCGAAGGTGACGAGGGCATCGGTCGTCGACACAAAGACGTGCGTGCGCGAAGACGCCGCCGCCGCAAAGGAGGTCGCTGGCAGCGACGCAGTCGACACGACCTTACCGTCGCGCAGCAGGACGAGCTTCGACCCCGCGACGCTCGCTGCAAGACCACTTGCAGTGAGCGTTGGCGCGCCGTAGGCCGGACCCGCGGCGAGCTGCACGGGCGGCAGCTTATTTCCGTTCGGGCCAGCGAACACGATCTCGCCTCCGTCGGTGCTGACCAGCGTGTGACCGTCGGGCAGGACCATGGGCGAGGAGAGCAGCTGGCGCTTCGGATCATGGAATCGGAATGTCTCGGTGAGCTTGGGCGCAGCCGGGGACGAGACGGTGTAGCCCACGACGTCGTGACGCTGGTCGCTCACAATCACGAATGGCGCGCCGCCACCGGCGAAGCTAAAAATGGCGACGCCAGGCATCGGCGCAGGGGGTGGCTTGGCGCTTGGTGGGTCATAGTCACAGCCAAAAGGTTCGCCGCATATCAGACAACTGAGCTGCCCCACAAGTGGGATGAGGCAACCGAGGTCACCCCCGCCAGTGATGGTGCCGGTCTCGTGCGAGACCAACTGATCGATCAACACGCCGCCTGCGGTTGGGAAGCCGACAAGGTGCACCTCCAGAGCGGAGGTGAAGCGGTTAAAGTAGACGGCCGGCGCCAGCACAATTTCAACGCCGCCAATGCGGAGGATGTTGGGCGGCGCTGAGGAGCCGCGACTGCCCGGGTGCACGGGGAACGGCATCTGAGCAACCCAGCCGCCGCTGGAAGTGAACTTGTGCAGCGTCGATGTGCTGACTGTCTTCTCCTCCGCGTCGACCCTGTGGTCGCGGACGGTCTTCGTCCCGATGACGTAGACCGAGCCGTCGGCACCGACGGCAGGGGAGGCGATGATCCCTTCCCCTGGATGGATGTCCCGGCTCCAGAACGGACTGCCGTCGGCGTGCAGGGCAATGAGCTTTCCCTCCATGGTGCCGAGGTAGACCGTCCCGTCCGGCGCGACTACGGGGCCGGCGCCCGGCGCGAAAGTTCCGAGGTTGGGCACGCTGCGCGAGCCGCTGCCAGCGGGCTTCGTGGTCACATTCACGAACCCCCGGTTGGCGCCGTCGGCATGAAAGCTCTCCCACGCCGCAAGCGCCGTTGTTGCGGACAGGATCGCAGCCAGCGCCGCGATCTCTACTGCTACGCGCACCCGAATTTCGAGCATGGTCGGTGCCTCCCCTTATTGCATCGTCGCCAAGTATCGTCGGCCCTTGGCGCGACCGCAACCGCTGGCGCGTTAGAGCCCGTTGCGCTCGCTAAAGCCCTTCCGGTCAAGCGTCGTGTGGGCATTCGGATTGATGACCATCGGCAGCGGTCGCTCTCCGACGGGTGCGTAGAACTCGGTGACACCCCGGTCATGCAGCCACGCTCGGATGCCTTCGACGCTGGGCGCCAAGGCGGATCGGCTCTTGCTGTTGGCGCCTCTTGCCGCAGGCTGGAATCCGCGCTCGGTCCAATGCCAGCCATAGCCTTGCCGGGTGGGCAACGCCTTGCCGGGGTTGTCGACCCTGATCGCGGTTGCGTTGGAAAAGCTGGCGTCCAACGTCGCCGCCATTTCCTTCTGCGACTCCTTGGAGGATTGCCTGGCGCTCGCCGCGGATCGCGCCACTCCGGGCAACTTCACGAACCTCTGGCGCAGGTGCTCCCAATCGAAGGCGTTATACAACACCATGTCGCGCCCCTGTCCGACGCCTCCACCGAAGTTGTTCATGACGTCGCCCAGGAAGCCGTTCGCTGGTGGCTGATACGTCTTGAGCAGGTAGAAGTCGAACGCGAACGGATCGTTGAGCGCAGGATCTTTGGAGTGCAGTCCATCGAGTGGATCCTCGAAGTGTGGGGAGTCCTTGGGCTCCAGGCCGAAGAGATGGCCGATCTCCTGCGCCATGATGGCGCCGGTGAACTCTTTGCCGTTCAGGTTTCCGCCCACGAGGCCCGCCAGGCCCGTGCCCGGCGGCGAGTCGTAGGAAATCGCCTTGCCGCCCACGTTCTCGCCGCCAGGGGCTGGAAAGAAGAGATCTCGCGGGCGCCAGACCACGGTCGCGTCGACCCGCTCTGCCGTCCCGGCGGCGTTGATTTCGTTGGTCTCGCGCAGATCGAACTCGACCATTTCGCTTGGGGGGCACGGAGGCGCACTTCCCGACGGGCATATCGCCGGCCACGGATCGAGGTTTTCCCCGAACACATAGCAGAGGCCGGCATCGGTGTGCGTCAATCCAAGCTTGAGCCCGTCGCGAACCGGCAACATCGCGGACAGTCGCTCCAACGCCTGGAACATATCGACCAGCCACGAAAAATTCGGCACGATCGTCGTGCCCCAGGGTGCGGTGCCGCTCAGGTTGTGGATCATGAGCCGCAGGCGTCCGGGCATCAGAAAGACCATTTCCTTGATTTCGAAATGCGGCACCGACGACGGATTGCCGAAGACATCGAATTCCACCGAGCAGATGAACGGAGAGGGCAAGGGAAACATGTCGCCCGTGAACAGGATGCCGACGCTGTCGCCGAGCAGCCCTGGGCTCTCGATGAGAAGCGACTCGGTCGGAATCACGACGCTCTTCTTGATCGTAAAGCCGAGTATTTTGTACGTGACGGTGGCCAGCACCGTCACGCATCGCGTCACGGAAAGATCCATGTACAGCCGGAACAGGATCTTCTTGTGGGCGACCAGCGTGTACCCGAACAGGCCCTGGGTCGCCAACATCAACTGTCCGGATTCCTCGTAGAAGAAGCCCGACTTGGTGATCTTGTTCATTGTGCTCTCCTTAAGGGACGGGGTGCGCCCCTAGCGTGCACTCGGCTGGCCGCCGGCGTCAATACGATGCGATGACAGCAGCCGTGCGGAATCGACGCTTGACCGGCAAGGACGGCGCGCACGAAAATCGGTCATGAGTACAGACGCCGCTACGGTTGATGGCTTCGAGTCCACGGTTGCGACCGTCGCCTTCGTGGATCTCGCCGGATTCAGCGCGCTAACCGACGTTTATGGAGATGCGTCGGCAATAGCGGTGCTTCAGCGGTTCGAGGAATTGGTGGGCGAGGCGCTTGGTACGCTCGGGCCGCCGATCAAGTGGATTGGGGACGAAGCAATGTTTGGTTTCCCCGACCCAGCGACCGCTCTTCGTGTGCTCGGGCGTCTATTGCCGGCGTGTCGGTCCGAACCCCAGATTCCACTAACAAGGACCAGCCTGAACCACGGCCCGGTACTAAGAGGCGTACGGCAGGTCACCGCAGAACTATCACGGTGGGTCTAAGCCCGCAAAGCAATCTGATGTCCGCTCTTGGCCGTTCTGAGACGATACGACAATCTCCGATCCTCTCTGGACGACATTAGCGGCCGAACACCTCGTTTGCCTGCTCCGACACGCGCACGAACGTGGTCCGCTTCGAGAACTCGCGAAGCCGCCGCGCGCCGACGTAGGTGCACGCGGAGCGCACGCCACCCAGGATCTCCTGTGCGGTACCCGCGACCGGGCCGCGGTAGGGCACGAGCACCTCTTTACCTTCTGCCGCGCGGTACTGTGCCACGCCGCCCGCGTATTTTTCCATCGCGGTCCGGCTGCTCATCCCGTAGAAACGCTGGTACTTCTGACCATCCCTTTCAACGATGTCGCCCGAACATTCGTCGTGGCCGGCAAGCATGCCGCCAAGCATTACGAAGTCAGCGCCGCCGCCGAACGCCTTGGCGACGTCGCCCGGTGTCGCGCAGCCGCCGTCGGCGCAGATGTGGCCCTCGAGCCCGTGCGCGGCATCCGCACATTCAATAATCGCCGAGAGCTGAGGGTAGCCAACGCCGGTCATCTTGCGCGTCGTGCACACCGATCCCGGACCGATACCCACCTTGACGATGTCAGCGCCCGAGAGGAGCAGTTCCTCGGTCATCTCGCCGGTTACGACGTTGCCGGCCATGATGACAAGGTGAGGGTACCGCTTGCGAATTTTCGCGACAAAGCGCACGAAGGCTTCGGTGTAGCCGTTGGCGACGTCGATGCAAACGTAGCGGATTGTTGCATCTGCGCCGGTGCCTGCCGACTCCATCACCCGGTCGAACTTCTCCTCGTCGGCCTGGCCGATACCCATCGAGTAATATGCGGCGGACTTGCGCTCCAGCCCTTTAAAGAATGCAACGAGCTCCTCGAGCGCATAGTGCTTGTGCAGCGCGGTCGACATCTCGAATGCGTCCAACGCGCGTGCCATCTCGATCGTGCCGGTCGTGTCCATGTTGGCGGTAATGATTGGCACACCGTGGTAGTTGACTTGCGTGTGGCGGAAGTGAAAGTCGCGCGAGATGTCGACGTTCGAGCGCGTGGAGAGCGTGCTCCGCTTGGGGCGAATCAGCACGTCCTTGAAGTCCAGCCTAACCTCGGTCTCTATGCGCATCGGTACTCCTTGCCCCGGGGGGGCGGGCGACAAACGCCGCGCCCCACGTCGGCGTAGCGTTGCGGAAGTATATGGCAACGCCAAATGCAGAATTTGCGATTCGGTCCTCATCGGCGACGCAAACAGGCATTTGCTAAACTCGCCCTGCCTCCAATTCTGACGCCTATCCATCATCGGCCAACAATGAGCGAAGCCAGCCAGCAGGAACCGTCCTCCTCGCCGGCGCAGACTCCGACAAGCCTCGCCGAGTCTCGGATGTCTCGGCTGGTCGGCCGGGTCAAGCGCCTGCGAGGCCCGATCGTCGCCCTCGCCGCCGTGGGCGCGGTGCTCAGCGGCTTGGTCGGCTACTGGAACACCTACCGAACCGTTCGCGACGGTGTGATACCGGTCAAGATGACTGGCCCCGCACAGGCCGAAGCGGGGCCGCTGTCCATTGTGGTACTGCCGTTCGCCAACCTCACGGGAGATGCCGATCAAGCCAATTTTGCCGACGGGCTGACCGCCAGTCTGACGGCCGACTTGTCGCGCATAGACGATGCCTTCGTCATCGATTCCGCAAGTGCGCAGAGCTACAAAGGTAAAGCGTTAACGGCGCAACAGATCGGCGCGGCGTTGGGCGTGCGCTTTGTGCTGCAAGGAAGCGTGCAGCGCAGCGGCAACCACGTCCGCATCAACGTCCAGCTGGCGGACGCGCTGTCCAACGCCCAGCTTTGGTCGGACAGTTTTGAAGGCGATACCTCCGATCTGTTCGCGTTGCAGGACCAGGTGACGGGTCGCATCGCGAGCACCATGGACCATCAAATGGTGGTTGTCGCTGCGCGTGAAAGCGAGAAGCGCCGGGACAATCCCAACGCCGCTGATCTCCTGCTGCGGGCGCGGGCGCTGGGGGATAAGCCGCAGTCGCTGGATAACTGGCGACAGGTCGAACACCTGTATCGCCAAGCATTGGCAATCGACCGCGGAAACGTAAAGGCCATGATGGGGCTGGCAAGCGCATTGAGTTTTCAAGCGAACAATTTCGGTTCCGAAATGAGCACGGACGTTCGCGACAAGACTTGGAACGAAGCCATGGAGCTGGCCAAGGTTGCCAACGCAAGCGACCCCGACAATCCGGAGTATTACCGTGTCGTCGCGTTCTATGCCCGGTATCACGGGGATGCCGATGGTGAACGCCGCGCGGCTGAAGCGATGCTGCGTCTGAACCCAAAGAACCCGTCTGCGCACAACGTCCTGGCGACCTCATTCGTGCGTGCAGGCGAGCCGCAGAAGGCCATCGAATTGCTGACGAAGTCGGTCGGTCTGAATCGAAAGAATGCAAACCCGGTCTTTCTCAACAACTTGGGCCGTGCATATTTCATGGCTGGAAACAACAAGGCGGCCATCGAGTGGTGCGACAAGGCGCTCCAGGTACAGCCGAACTTCGAACCTGCGCGCGTTATCCTGGCAATGGCTTTCGCACTCGATGGAAATGAGACCAAGGCGCGTGCCGAGGCGGCCGAAGTCCGCCGGCTGAATCCAAAATTCAAGTTTGACGTGGAGAAGGCGCTAGCCGCATCTCCGTCGGCCGCCTATGCGACCTACCTCCAAGGAAAGGTCATCCCGGCGCTGAGAAAGGCGGGGTTGCTGGAATGATTCTGGGGGGTCGTGCGCGATGAACGAATCGCTACCGATGGATCGCCGAAGCGCCTGGCGCGTCATCGCGCTGGTTGCGATGCTCGTCGCGACGTGTCTCTGGGTTTCGTTCCAATTTCTGCAACCGATCCCGCCACGCGTGATCCAGATTGCGTCGGGGCCTGCGTCGAGCCTCTATCACGAGCACGCGCAGCGCTATCAGGAGGCCCTGAAGAGCCACGGCGTCCGCCTCGTCGAACGGATGACAGAGGGCGCCGGCGAGAATCTTCGGTTGCTATCCGACCCGGCGACGGGAGTCGACATCGCCTTCGTGCAGGGTGGCCAGGCGAACAGCCCCGAAGCAGCAGGCGTCGAGATGCTCGCGAGCCTTTACTATCAACCCCTGTGGGTTCTAACGCGCCGTGGCCAGAAGATGGATTCGCTGGCGGCGCTCAAGGGCAAAGTCGTATCGACCGGAATGCCAGGCAGCGGAACGAACGTGCTGGCAGTTCCGTTGCTCGCGGCCAACGGCGTGACAGCCGACAATACGCGCCTGGTAAACATTCCGACGGACCGGGCCGGCGCAGCACTCCTGGCCGGTGAAGTCGACGCGGCACTCATGGTCGGCGGCGCACGCACGCCGGCAATCGCAGCGGCGCTCGCCGACACATCGATGGAATTGATAAGTCTCGCCGAGGCGGATGCGTATCAGCAACGTTATCCGTACCTGACACGTCGCACGCTGCATGCGGGCGCCGTGTCGTTCGCGCCCGTCGTGCCGCAGCACGACGTAGCGTTGGTTGCGACCGAGACGATGCTTGCCGCGCGCGCAGGGCTACACCCCGCTATCGTCAACCTCCTGCTCGAGACTATTCGCGACCTCCACGACGATCAAGGCTACTTCGAGGCACCCGGCGAATTTCCCAATGTCGATCAGGTCGATCTTCCAGTGTCTCCCGATGCGATACGCCACAAGCGATTCGGGCCGAGCCTGCTCTACCGCTACCTGCCCTTCTGGGTGGCGACCACGGTCGAATGGTTCGTCATCATCGCGGTGCCTCTCCTCCTCATTGTATTGCCCCTCGTGAGATTGCTGCCTGCCGTCATGCGTTGGCACGTGCGGTCGCGCATTTATCGCTGGTATGGCGAGCTCAAGCTGCTCGAACGCGATGTCGAGGTGCGGAGCGGTAAGCTTCCGATCCAGAAGTGGCTCGACGACCTAGACCGCATCGAACACGCGGCTGAGCAGATCCGCACGCCGCCCAGTTTCGCGAGCGAGGCGTACACGCTGCGCGAGCACATCGCGCTAGTTCGCCGGACGGTCCTGGCACGGGCAGGTGCTGCGACGACATGATGCGCAAACGGGCCAGAGCTGACAGCGCAGGAACTGAGGGGGAATGAATTCGCACCTACACCTGCACGCCGACGTCGAAGGCGCCGGCGTAGCCCGCGCCCTCGGGCTGCAATTCGAGCATCAATTGCTTGCCCCCGCTGCGGAACAGGAAGTCGTCGGCGTTGCGCATGTCGCGCTTGCCGCGGGTCGTGTACGGCGCTGCGGCGTACACGCGATCGGACACGGCATCGTCGAAATACAGTTGTGAAGTGAATTCCTGGCTGCGTGCCGCCGACCCAGGCGCGGCGGGCAGGCGGATCTTGAAGTGGATGTGCGGGGTTCTACCTCCGTACCATCCAGGGTAGATGGTCAGGAACTGCGCCACTCCCGCGGCATCGGTCGTCTGGTATCCGCGCAGGAATTGCAGACTTGCGCTGGACGCGCGACGCACGTTGGCATCCGAGTACTGTCCATCCGCATCCGAATGCCAGACGTGGATCTGCGCGCCGGCCAACGGCGTGCAATTCGCGCTACCGACGCGAGCGACGTTGAACTTGAGTTTCAGCGGCGTACCGGGACGCATGTTTCCGCCGCGCGCGTCGGTCCGGATATCCGAGCGCTCAAGTTCCCCATCGACGAAGAACGGCCCCTCTGTCTGCGCCGGACGCACCACGCAGCCGGTCTGCGCGCCGGCTGCGCGTGCCGGCCGCACGCCGCCGAGTAGCGCCGCGCCCGACACGCCGATCAGGGCGAGCGCTTCGCGGCGTGTAAGGAGCCTGCCCATCGGGCGGTCATCGTCGTACATGATCGTTCTCCTGCCAGGTTGTTGCGCGAAGACGGAACACACTACACTAGCGGCCTCCAGCGCGCATCCGTGCCGCACCGGCCCGCCCGCACTCCATGCCAACCTATCCACACCTGCTGGCCCCGCTCGACCTGGGTTTCACCACGCTTAAGAATCGCGCGCTGATGGGCTCGATGCACACCGGGCTCGAGGAATCGCCGCAAGGCTTCGAGAAGCTGGCCGCCTTCTACGCGGCGCGTGCGCAGGGCGGCGTCGGGCTTATGGTGACCGGTGGCATCGCGCCCAACCTGTGCGGGCGGCTCGAGCCGCGCGCCATGCAACTCTCGTTTTCGTGGCAAGTCGGCAAGCATCTGCCTTGTCACCGACGCCGTCCACGCGGCGGGCGGCAAGATCGCCATGCAGATCCTGCACGCCGGCAGATACGCGTATCACCCGTTGTCGGTGGCGCCTTCGGCACTGAAGTCGCCGATCACGCCGTTTCGTCCGCGCGCGCTGACCCGATGGGGCGTCCGCAAGACCATCGCCGACTTCGCGCGGTGCGCGCAACTGGCGCAGCGGGCCGGTTACGACGGCGTCGAGATCATGGGTTCCGAAGGCTACCTCATCAACCAGTTCATCGCGCTGCAGACCAACCACCGCGACGACGAATGGGGCGGGTCGTTTCTCGATCGCATCCGCTTCGCCGTGGAGATCGTGCGCCGCACGCGCGCCGCGGTGGGACCGAAGTTCATCATCATCTACCGCCTGTCGATGCTGGATCTGGTCGAAGGCGGCAGCACCTGGGACGAGGTCGTCGCGCTGGCGCAGGCGGTTGAAGGCGCGGGTGCGACGATGATCAACACCGGCATCGGTTGGCATGAGGCGCGCATCCCCACCATCGCCACCATGGTCCCGCGCGCGGCGTTTGCGTGGGTCACGCGACGGCTCAAGACCGCAGTCGGCATCCCGCTGATCACCACCAATCGCATCAACGACCCCGCGACAGCCGAAGCCGTGCTCGCGCGCGGCGACGCCGACATGGTGTCGATGGCGCGGCCGTTTCTCGCCGACGCGGAGTTCGTCAACAAGGCGGCGGAGGATCGTGCCGACGAAATCAACACCTGCATCGGCTGCAACCAGGCGTGTCTCGACCAGATATTCCAGCGCAAGACCGCCACCTGCCTGGTCAATCCCTACGCGTGCCGCGAGACCGAGCTCAAGCTGGTGCCGGCCGAAACGCGTCGCAAGATTGCCGTGGTCGGCGCCGGCCCTGCCGGCATGGCGTGCGCGCTGACCGCGGCCGAGCGCAGCCACGCGGTGACGCTGTTCGATGCCGCCGGTGAAATCGGCGGCCAGTTCAACCTTGCGCGACGCATTCCCGGCAAGGAGGAGTTCGCCGAGACGCTGCGTTATTTTCGCGTTCGCCTCGAGCAGACCGGCGTGAAGGTGGAGTTGAACCAGCGCCCCGACGCGGCGGCGTTGCGTGGCTTCGACGCAGTCGTCCTCGCTACCGGCATCGTCCCGCGCACGCCCGAGATTCCAGGCATCGATCACCCGAAGGTGGCCGGCTACACCGAAATAGTCGACGGTCGCAGGATCGCCGGGCAACGCGTCGCGCTCATCGGCGCCGGCGGCATCGGTTTCGACGTCGCCGAGCTGCTCAGCGCCAGCGATCCACCCGACGGGCATGCAAGCGACGGTGGCGTTGGCGATCCGGCAATCGCTGCGTTCATGGCCGAGTGGGGCATCGACCCCGGTTATGACCACCGCGGGGGACTTGTAGGCGCGAATTCATTCGCGCGCGGTGGGAGTTCCGCCCATGGTCCGAATGAATTCGGACCTACCGCATCACCGCACATCGTTCCGCCGCCTTCGCGCAAATTGTGGCTGTTGCAACGCAAGGCGGAGAAAGTCGGCGCCGGCCTGGCCAAGACCACCGGCTGGATACGACGGACGTTGCTCAAAAAGCGGGGTGTGGCGATGACCGGCGGCGTCGAATACCTGCGCATCGACGACGCTGGATTGCACATCAGGGTCGACGGCAAGCCACAGACGCTGGAAGTCGACACGATCGTGATCTGCGCCGGTCAGGAGCCACGGCGCGACCTGTACGCCGATCTGCAGGCCGCCGGCATCGCCGTCCAGCTTGTCGGCGGCGCCGACGTCGCGCTCGAACTCGACGCCCGACGGGCGATCGACCAGGGGACCCGGGTCGCGCTGGAGCTGTAACTGCGGGAGTTAGTAAGCACTTCCTATCGGGACCCGCCTGTCGCCCGAACCTCATAGATTTGTCATAAGAGCGCGCTATCCTGCTGATTCAAAATGACGATTGACGCGGATCGCCAGTGGCCCCATTGTGGTTTGGTGCAATGCAGCAATCTTAGGCACAAGGTGCCAGGAATCCCATTCCGGCCGCAATGCAGTTAGCGCGGCGCCGGACCTGGACCATCGGAGCGGATACGGCCAGATCGCCGTATCGGCCTCCAACGTCAATCGACCGACGCGGACCGATCGATTCCGCCACAAGCGGCATCGTTCACCGACCAAGGACTCAACATCATGAGCGAAGACAACGTGCAGTTGTTGGCACCGCGCAAACCTATCGGCCTTGCTTTGCAGGGCGGTGGTTCGTGGGGTGCGTATACGTGGGGTGTGCTCGATGCGCTGCTGGCGAGCCGCAGCATCGGCATCGCGCATCTGAGCGGCACCAGCGCCGGCGCCATCAACGCCGCGATCGTCGCCAGCGCGCTGGCCAAGGGCTCGGCCGCGCTGGCGCGGAAGACCTTGCGTTCGTTCTGGCTGGGCGTCGCCCGCCCGGCGGTGGCGGATCTCGGCCGCCAAGTCTGGGGACCGCTCGAACGCGCATGGCGCGACTCGCTCGCGACGTGGCTCATCTCGAGCGGATCGGTGTCGCCCTACAGCGCCAACCCGCTGAACATCAATCCGCTGCGCGATGTGATTGCGGCGCACGTCGACTTCGATGCGATCCGCAGCAAGGACGCGCCTGCCCTCTATGTCACGGTCACCAACGTCAAGACCGGTCTGCCGCGGGTCATCGGTAACGACGGAATCACCCTCGACGTGCTGCTGGCGTCAGCGTGCCTGCCGACGCTGTTCCAGGCGGTCGAAATCGACGGCGAGCCGTACTGGGATGGTGGCTACTGCGGCAATCCGACGCTGTGGCCGATGATCCATACGGGTACGGCACGCGATATCGTCGTCGTGCAGCTGGTTCCCGACGAAGTGCTGGAGACACCGCGCGACGCCGCCGCCATCCGCCAGCGCGTCGGCGAGATCGTCTTCAATTCGAGCCTGGTCGCGGAGATGCAGGCCATCGCCGCGATGCGCGCGATGGCGGCGCGCGGCGACGGTCCGGCCATCATGCGCGAATTGCGCATGCACCGCATCGGTCCGCCCGCGCGCGAATTGATCATGCCCGGTTCGGCGATGGAACGCTCGCACGGCGCGCTGCTGCGCCTGCACGACGACGGACGCGAGGCGGGCAGGCAGTTCATTGCGCAGCACGGCGCCGACATCGGCGTGCGCGAGACGCTGGACATCGCGCGCGTCTACATCGACTCGCGCAAGCCGAAAGTGCGCGTCGCGGCGAACGATGAAGCTGCCGAGACAGAAGCGGTGCCGCAGGCGGAGGTTGCGACTTAGCCGATATGCCCAAGGCCGGTGTCGGCGTGTCCCGCGCCCATGGAGTCGAACTTTGAGCTGGGAAGGAGTGTCCTTCGGAACTGCAATCGCAGTCCTTTAGCCAGCGTAGACGTTCTGAAATTATCTGGAGTAGGGTAGATTTAGCGTTGTCATTCCTCCCGACTCGCCCCTGCCATCGTGACCGCTACCTACCGATTCGGTCGCTTCGAGTTGAACCCGGCCACCCGGCAGGTCTTGGTCGACAAACAACCCGCGCCGCTGGGCGCGCGTGCGTTCGACGTGCTGCTGACCTTGATGGAGCGGCGCGATCGATTAGTTACCAAGAGCGAGTTGCTGGACCTGGTCTGGCCGGGGGTGGTGGTCGAAGAGAACAATCTGATGGTGCAGATTTCCGCCCTGCGCAAGCTGCTCGGAGCGGACGCGATCGCAACGATCGCCGGCAGGGGCTACCGGTTCTCGCTCACGCTCGACCAGGAGGGTCTGTCGGGCGCGCTTGATCCGCATGAAAAGCCACCTGTGCCATTCGATGAGGCAACGCCGTCGATCGCGGTGCTCCCTTTCGTAAACATGAGCGGCGACGAGGAGAACGAATATTTTGCCGATGGTCTTGCCGAGGAGCTGGCGAACGTGCTGGCGAAGATCGGCGGGCTGTCGGTGGCGGCACGCACCTCGTCATTCCAGTTCAAGGGAAGGGGCGAGGATATCGCCGCGATCGGCCGCAAGCTCAACGTCGCAACCATTCTCGAAGGCAGCGTGCGCAAAGCTGGGAATCGCGTACGCATCACGGTGCAACTGGTGAAGGTCGCCGACGGTTATCACCTCTGGTCGCAGAGGTACGACCGAACGCTGGAGGACATCTTCGCCATCCAGGATGACATTGCGCAATCGGTGGTGAAGGAGCTGCGCACCACGTTGCTGGGCGAAGTGGCGGACGCTAAGGCGGACGAGGAGGCGATCGCGGCGGTCGCTGTAGCGGTGAGGGGCCGCAGCACGAACCCGGAGGCACACCGGCTCTTCTCTGCAGGCGCGGCATTTCATCGATCGACTCACGCGCGAGGACACGACGAAAGCCATCGGCTATCTCAAGGAAGCCCTGGCACTGGAGCCCGAGTTCGCGCTTGCCTGGGCGGAGCTCGGACGGGCGTACAGGGCGTCGGCGGAATGGGGCTGGGCCTCGCCGGCGGAGGGCTTTGGGCGCGCGCGCGCGCCCGTCGCACGTGCGCTCGCGCTGCAGCCGGATCTGGCCGAGGGTCACGCGGGGATGGGGTATGTTCAGATGTTTCATGACTGGGACTGGCACGGTGCGCAGGCGTCCTATCGCCGGGCGCTGGAACTGGCTCCGGGAAATGCCCTGGTGCTTCATCACGCGGGCGTGCTGGCAGAGTGCATGGGTCGCTTCGATGAGGCCATCACGCTCCATCGTTGCGCGGTGACGCAGAATCCGTTGAGCGCAGAAGCCTATTTCCGCCTCGGATGTGCGTTCTTGGAAGCGGACCGTCTCGCGGAGGCGGTGGCTGCAATGAGAATGGCGGTGGAGCTCGCGCCGCAAAGAGGTTTCACGCGTGCCTGGCTGTCGATCGTCCTGCACTTTCAAGGCTGCGCCGAGGAGGCACTGGCGGAGGCACTGCGCGAGTCGGACCCGGGGATCCGCCTCCTTGCGCTGACGATCATCCATGACGCCGCGGGCCGCCGGGGCGAAGCGGACGCGGCGCTGCAGGAACTCACGGAGAAGCATGCCGATACCGGCGCCTATCAGATTGCGGAGGCCCACGCGGCGCGAGGCGCGACCGACCTCGCGTTCGAGTGGCTCGAGCGCGCATACGCCCAGCGAGATCCCGGGGCCGGGTGGACGATGGTCGATACGCTCTTTCGTTCCCTGCATGCCGATTCGCGGTGGGGTCCTTTCCTGCGCAAGATGGGGCTCGCGGAATGAAGCGAAATCTCGTTGCTGATGTAGATCTGCGAACCCGACAGATCGCGGGCCCGACGACAACTCGAAATTGTCTTGATTAGGGTAGATTTAGCGCGGTCACTCCTTACTCACCCCCACCTGCCATCGTGACTGCTATCTACCGATTCGGTCGCTTCGAGTTGAACCCGGCCACCCGGCAGGTCCTGGTCGACAATCGAGCCGGCGCCGCTGGGCGCGCGTGCGTTCGATGTGCTGCTAGCGCTGATCGAACGGCGCGATCGGCTGGTTACCAAGAGCGAGTTGCTGGACCTGGTCTGGCCGGGGGTGGTGGTCGAAGAGAACAACCTGATGGTGCAGATATCCGCGCTGCGCAAGCTGCTCGGAGCGGACGCGATCGCAACGATCGCCGGCAGGGGCTACCGCTTCACGCTCACGCTCGACCAGAGGGTCTGTCGGAGGCGCCCGATCCGCACGAACAAGCCACCTGTGCCATTCGATGAGGAAACGCCGTCGATTGCGGTGCTGCCTTTCGTCAACCTAAGCAGCGACGAGGAGAACGAATACTTCGCCGACGGCGTGGCCGAAGAGTTGCTGAATGTACTGTCGAAGATCAAGGGACTGCGGGTAGCGTCGCAGGACGTCCGCCTTCAGCTTCAAAGGCATGCAGGTCGACATTCCGACGATTGCAGGAAGGCTGAATGTCGGCGCGATCCTCGAAGGGAGTGTTCGGAAGGCCGGCAATCGGGTTCGAATCACCGCGCAATTGGTCCACGTCGCGACCGATTCACACCTCTGGTCGCAGACCTACGACCGGACGCTGGAGGACATCTTCGCGATCCAGGACGACATTGCGCAGTCGGTGGTGAAGGAGCTGCGCACCACGCTGCTGGGCGAGACGGCGGACGCGAAGGCGGACAAGGAGGCGATCGCGGCGGTGGCGGCCGCGGTGAAAGGCCGCAGCACCAATCCGGAGGCACACCGGCTCTTTCTGCAGGCGACGGCACTTCATCGATCGACTCACGCCGGAGGACACGACGAAGGGCATCGGTTATCTGAAGGAAGCCCTGGCACTGGAGCCCGAGTTCGCGCTCGCCTGGGCGGAGCTCGGACGGGCCTACGCGACCGAAGCGGATTGGGGCTGGGTCTCGCCGGCGGAGGGTTACGGGCGCGCGCGCGAGCCGGTCGCACGTGCGCTCGCGCTGGAGCCGGATCTGGCCGAGGGCCACGCGGGGATGGGGCATCTTCAGATGGAGTATGACTGGGACTGGCGCGGCGCGGAGGCATCCTATCGCCGGGCGCTGGAACTGGCGCCGGGAAATGCCTTGGTGCTTCATCACGCAGGCGTGCTGGCAGAGATGCATGGGCCGTTTCGAGGAGGCCATCAGGCTCCAGCGCCGCGCGGTGGAGCAGAATCCGTTGAGCGACAGAAGCTTATTTCCGCCTCGGATGTGCGTTCTTGGTAGCGGACCGTCTCGCGGAGGCGGTGGCTGCGATGAGAATGGCGCTGGAGCTCGCGCCGCACAGAAGCGTCACGCGTGGCTGGCTGTCGATCGTCCTGCTCCTTCAAGGCTACACCGAGGAGGCACTGGCGGAGGCGCTGCGGGAGCCGCAGCGGAGGCGTTCCGCCTCCTCGCGCTGGCGATCATCCATCACGCCGCGGGCCGCCGGGCCGAAGCGGACGCGGCGCTTCAGGAACTCACCGAGAAGTATGCCGATGTCGCCGCCTATCAGATTGCGGAGGCGTACGCGGCGCGAGGCGCGACAGACCTCGCGTTCGAGTGGCTCGAGCGGGCGTACGCCCAGCGGGATCCCGGGACCGGGTGGGCGATGGTCGACCCGCTCCTTCGCTCCCTGCATGCCGATGCGCGATGGGATCCTTTCCTGCGCAAGATGGGACTCACGGAATGAGGCGAATCTCGCTTGCCGGTAGTTGGCCCTATCCAGGCCGCGTTGCCTGAATCTCGATCAAGACCTCAGCCTCGACCACCGGGTTCGGCTCGCCGTCCGCAGTGGCGATCAGTTCCTTCGGCACCAGCAGGATCACGGGCAGGATCAGTGCGTACACGACGGTTGTCGCGATCACGCAGTAGAGGAAGCCGTGCGTCGGGCTGCTGTTGTAGATCTGCGAACCCAACAGATCGCCGGCGCGCCCCGACAGTTCGACAAGGCCATCTACGAGCATCATCAAGGTTCCCTGCAGGCCCGGCGGACACGAGCGCATCGCGAGATCGAAGTACGCTCCCGTGGCGATGCCTCCCATCATTCCGATCGGTACCGCCATCACGAGCGCGAGATTGCCCGAATCGATGAACGCCAGCGGAATCAACTGCGGCACCGCGATGATCGTTCCCCACCACAGCAGTTTTCTCAGCGGCACTCTCCGGCACAGATAGCCGTAAAGCAGCAATGTCGGGATGAACGAGGCGGCGGCGATCCCGTAGTAGTACGAAAAGACGGCTATCCGACGCATGCAGCTCGTTGGTCAGGAAGAACTGCAGCGGCGTGGCGGCGCCGGGCGCGAAGCCGAACAGGAAGAGGATGAGGATCGCCGGGTAGATGGCGCGGTGTCTGACCAGACGGCGGACGTTCCCGACGAAATCCGTGGCCTTGGCTTGAGGCTTCTCGTAGTTGTGGCCGAAGACGGAAACGGGCTTCCAGAGACCGATCGCGGCGATCAGCAAGGTGACTGCCGCCGCGATGTACAGCGCCTCCTTCGGGGTCAGATAATCGGAGACAAATCCGGAGGCAAACGCTCCCGCCAAGACCGGGAGTGTCCTGACCACGTTCCACAGGGCGCTCAGGCGCCCGGACATGAGCTTCTCCTGGCCCACCAGGGCGATCAACCCCTGGTACGCAGCGAGAACGAAACGAGACGACAGCATCGCCAGCAGCATCCCGACGACCAGTCCCGTGTAGGTGAATTCCGAAACCGCCATCCAGACGAACGCCAGGGCGGTGGCAGGCGCGAAGATCAGGAAGAAGCCGCGGTCGCGCAATCCCAGCGGGTTCCACTGGTCCCGCGCCAGGCCGAATACGAACGCAAAGTAGACAGGTATGCCGGTTACCAGCCGGAACGTCGAGACTTGCGTGGCCGTCGCTTGCAACTCGTTCTTTAGTATGTACGACGTCTGGACGTCGACCAGGTAGCCGGCGGGCGTGGCGAGATAGACGAACAGCGTCAGCCAGCCGAAATACAGAAAGGTCTGATTGTTGTCTCTGGAACCCTCGCGATCAGGAGCAGGCGACATCTGCACAGCTTACTCGAATCGCGAATCGCAATCTGGTCCGGAGGCAGTGTCGCGACGTCGAATCTGTCGTCGATCCTCAGCGCTGTCCCGCCGCCCGCTTTGGCGCGAGTTGCATCGCTTTCACGACTTCGCGCGCGGCCCGTTGACCGCTTTCCACGGCACCGTTCAGGTAGCCTTGCCATTCTTCCGAAGTGTGCTCGCCGGCGAAGTGCACGTGTCCCTCGGGCTCGTGCATGATGCCGTTGAACGCCACGTACTGACCCGGCTTGAACAGCGCGTAGGAGCCGAGCGACCAAGGATTGCGCTCCCAGGCGTTGCGAATCGCGCGCCCGT
Organism: uncultured beta proteobacterium; assembly: GCA_963726915.1. Classification (GTDB taxonomy): domain Bacteria; phylum Pseudomonadota; class Gammaproteobacteria; order Burkholderiales; family Casimicrobiaceae; genus PALSA-1003. The sequence goes on along the minus strand of CAVSEA010000008.1, from coordinate 167,410 downwards.
TCCAGGCGGCGGTAATGCCGGGCAGCGCGCGTTCGACATCGGCGAGCGCCTCCCGTGCGCGTTCGTCCACTTCGCCCTCGCCGGCGCGGGTCGCCGTGCTGCCGCCTGAAAAAAAATTGAGTATTCCGGCCGTCCCAGGCTGCGCGCGCGTGACCTCCCAGCTCGTCTGGAACGAGCCCTCGACCCGCGTCTCGCCGCTGGCATCCTGCCGCTGCCACAGCCGCTCGTTGAATTGCAGTTGCAGCTTCGCGTTGCGACCCATGCCCAGTTCCCGAATCGCGCGCAATTTGCGCGGACGAAAGCCCGCTGCGTCGAGATCGACCTGCCGCAGGGTCGTGAACGGAATGGCGACGATCACGCGGTCGGCGACCTCGTCGTGGAGCGCCTGGTCGCGCGCGAAAGTGACGCGATAGCGGCCGTCGGTGCGGCGTGCGAGCGCGACCAGCCGGTGCGAAGTCTTGATCCGGTCGTCGAGCTTGGCCGCAAGCAGATGCGGGACCTGATCGTTGCCGCCGCGCACGTGGTAGCGCTGGTCGGACTCCTGGTACGGCGAGAAGCGGTCGCGCGGCGAGCCGCGGAGCAAGTCGACCACGCTGACCGCGCTGATTTCGTAGAGATCGCCACCGAGTTCTTCGATGTAGGCGTTGGCGGTCAGTCGCCCGAGACGCGATGCGAGGCCGCCCGGAACGCGCGACTCGATCCACGCGCTTGCCGACATGTGGTCGAGCGCGCGCTGCGCCGGCGTGGACTTGCGCCAGGTCGGCAAATCCTCGCCCAGCGCCTTGGCGTCGCGTTCGAGCGCCGGCAGCAGCTTGACGAAATCGGCGTCGATGTCGCTAATGCGGTAAGGACCGTCAGCCAAGGTAACGATGCTCGCGGATCCGGGCAACTCGGCGGCGGTGAGATCGTCGAGTTCGAGCCCGAGTGCGGCGCACAGCGCGCGCAGTTCTGCGTGCTCGGTGTCGATCAATTCGCCGCCACGCTCCGCGATCTGGCCGTCGGCAAACGCGCGTCGTTCGGACCAGCAGCGGCCGCCGACGCGAGGTGTGGCTTCGAACACGTCGGCGACGATGCCGGCGCGGCGCAAGTCGTACGCCGCCATCAGGCCGGCGATGCCGGCGCCGACGATGACGACGCGCGATGCGTTGGCCGCTTGCGCACGGATAGGCCACAGCGCCGAGGGCAGGGCCGCGGCCGCGCCGAGCGCCAGCCCCTGGTGCAGAAAGCGCCGCCGCGCGCCGTCGGTCGCAGGCAGCAGTGGCTGGGCGCGGATTGCCTTCGCGTCGCCGGAACGCGCACGCGCGCGGCGGGCGATGCGTTGCAGCGCATGCATCAGCGGACTGCGCGCCATGGCTTCTCCCGTGTAACCGCTAGCGCGAAGGTTGACACCGACGGCACCGCCATCGCCGCTGGCACGGCTGCACGCGTCTTCGCACGTTCACGCTAGGTGCCGCTCGCCTTCGCCATCACCATGCGGCGAACCAGACCGATGTGCTCGCGCAACGTGTATGCCTCGCTGGCATAACTGGCGGGGGTCCGGACGCGCGCCGCTGCCTGCTCGATGCGGTCGAGGTCGGCGAGCCAGCGCTCGACGGGCAGCGTGCCGGTTCGCACGCGTATATCGCGTTCGAGCAGCGTCAACTCGCCATACCATCGGTAGATGCGCGAGCGGGCACGCCAACGAAGAATCTGGGGCAGGAAGTTGATGAGCGGGAAAAGCACGAACAGAAGTGGAATGAGCAGGATGATCAGGCGCTCGACGTAGGTCGCGACGAAGAACGGCAGGTAGCGGTGCAGAAGGCTGGGACCGAAGCGATGGTGACGGATCGCATCCGTCGAGACGGGCAGGTCGACCGATGCGGTGTTGGGGAATTCGTCGTTGGCTTCGAAGAAGCCCTGTTCGGAGTGCAATTCGCGACCTGCTTCCAGCAACAGGTTGACGATCGCCTGCGGCAATCCGTCGCGCGCAACGAGCATCGCTCGGGTGCCGATCAGCTTGACCTCCTCGGCCGGAATTCGGAGTGCGAAGTCGATGGTTCCCGCGGGCAGCGTCAGCTTCGTGATGTAGGGAAACCTTCTCGGATAGGCTTCCGCCCGCTCGATGCTCATCAACTTGAGCGACTGATCGTGCAACGCCTGCCAGATCGCCGGCAGCTGCACGGGCCCGATGAGAAATGCCGCGTCGATCTCACCGTTCTGCAGCGCACGCAGCGCTTCGAGGTTGATCAGGGGAACCAGTTTGGAATTGAAGCTCGTGATGTCGTTGGCCGCGAGCAGCGGCTCGGCAAAAGCGCGGGCCCCGCTTCCGGGCGAGCCAACGGCCACCCGCTTGTAGCGCAGTTCATCGATCTGCGTCAGGGTCGCCGGATCGCGGTAGAAAATCCACAGCGGCTCATAGTACAGGGCCATGAGCATGACAATGTCGCCGCGCTGCGCCGGCTGGACGACCCCTCCGTGCATGAATGCCACATCGACGCCGGAATTGGGATCGTGCAGCAGTTGCTCGTTTTCATCTGCGCCTCCGGTCAAGCGCTCTTCGACGGTCACTCCATCGCGCGCGAGAATTTCCTTGTAGCGCTGCGCGTACTGGTGGTACATCCCGTCCTTGAGTCCGGTGGCGAGCACGATGTGACGCGGGATGGTGCTTTGCAGGAACCAGGCGCCCAGAACGGCCAGCAGCGTCAGTACAGCGACTGGCCAGGCCCAGTGCAGAATCCGTTGCCGCAACCTACGGGGCGGTATGTCGAGGCTCATATCGGATTCAGCAATGTGGACCGTTTCGAGTGCGTGCGTGTCTTCGCAGCTGCGCCGGATTTAGGAGACATGAATAGTAGCAATTGCCCGGCGCGACAGGGGCACGCACCTGTCGTGCCTGCCTACGAGGGCTTGCGATGCCCGATGGCCACGGCAAAACTCGCCACCGACAAGAGCGCCATTGCCAGCAACACAACCAGCCAGCCGATCGCCGCCGTCTGCGGCAGCGCGAGCGGCGCGAACGCCAGCGGTGCAATCGCCCGTGCGACCAATGCCGGCGCGGCGAGGTTGCCCAGCGTTCGGCCGTAACCTGCGCGCCCGAACAGTTCGGCGGGCACCGTACCCCGTACGATGGTAACGACGCCGTTGCTGAAGCCGAACAGCACGGCAAACAGCAGCGCGACCGCGACCTGGCCGTCGAGCGCAAGCAAGACTCCGATCGCGATCACCAGCAGACTCAAGGCCAGCATGCCGATCGTGCGCGACGCAAAGCGGCGGCCGACCGAGAATTCCAGGATCCGTCCCGCCACTTGCATTGGTCCGAAAAACGAACCGATCCACACCGCAGTATCCAGCGTCAGGCCCTGCCGCTGCAGCACGTTGATCAGGTGCACCGTCAGTACCGAGACGATGAAACCGTTCAGCGCGAACGCGCACGCAAGCGCCACGAACGCGATGCGCCGCGAGCGCTTTGGCAGCGCGCTTTCGCCGATGGTGGAGCCTGCCTTGGCCGGGGCCGTGGCGGTGGCGCCGCGCGGCACGAACGCCAGGTGCAGCGGCAGGCAGACGACGAGCTGCAGCAGCGCGAAGAACACCAGCGTGTCGCGCCAGCCGACCCACTCCAGCCCCTTGAGCGATGCCGGCCAGAACACCGTGCTGGCCAGGCCGCCCATCAGCGTCAATGAAGTCAGCGCCGTCCGGTAGGAGCTGCCGCTGTGCTGGCTGAGCGTGGCGAATGCGGCGTCGTACATGGTCATGGCCATCGCGATGCCGGCAAGCGCCCACGCGGCATACAGCGCGACGACGGAGTGCACGTGCGCGATCGCGAACAGCGCGACGCCGGCGACGATCGACCCGAGGCTCATGACGCGCCGCCCGCCGAGTCGATCGATGGCACGGCCCACGGCAGGCGCGACGACGGCGCCGAGCAGCAGGCTCGAGGAATACGCACCGAACAGCGCCGTTGACGACACACCGAGTTCGGCGCGCATGCTCGAACCCAGCACCGCGATCGAATAGTAGAGCGTGCCCCAGGAGATGACCTGCGTGATGCCGAGCGCCGGCACGAGCCGCCAGACGATCGACCGTGTCATGGGCGCGATGTTACCGCAGGGCGCGCCGCCGCGGCCCCGGCGACGCAGCGGATCACGGCGTGCGCGGAGAGCGTCCCAATCGGCGGTCGATCGTCCGGACGACGTTGTCGTGCAACTTTTGCTGAAATTCGGGAGTCATGCTGAACGCCTGCGCCGGCTCGGCCCGCGTTACGGTTTCGCCGCGGGATGCGGCAACCGCGGGCGCAGCGGGCGTTGCGCTTGCGGTCGCGGATGTCGCCCGTGTGTCGAACACATCGGTGCGATTGGCGAGATCGCCTGTATTGGTCTGGACGTAGAACGGCACGAACAGGCTACCGATGCTGGTGAGCGCCTGATAATCGCCAACGAACAGGCCGTCGTCAAAGGGTGCAATCGACAGGTCGAACGGGCCGCTGACATGCGTTTCGCGCCAGGTGACGCCGTCGCTGGACCGGGTCAGCCAGATGTCCGTCGGCAACGTAGCGGCGTCGGCGGTATTGTTGCGCAGATCGTAATACGTGACGCCGATGGTGCCGTCGGCGCGCACTGCTACCGTGGGCAGGAACGCCTGCGTCGTGGCGGTGGCGTTGATCTGCACGGGTGCGGACCAGGTCAAGCCGCCATCGGTCGAGCGTGAAAACGCAATGCCATCGCGCTGGCCATTCGAGAATCGTGCGTCCTGCCACGCCGCCACGAGCTCTCCGTGCGAGCCCGCCGCGAACGATCCCAGCAGCGCCGCGTCGCGAATGTTCCGACCCGTGTCCGGATCGCGCGCGCCGAGCGCAAGGCCGGGCGACAGCAGGATCGGCGCGGACCATGTGACGCCCTTGTCGTTCGAACGCACGAGCAAGAGCTGGGCATTGGCCGGCAGACCCGGCGTCGCGTCCAGTTGCGTGAAAAAGTTGACGAGCGTGCCGTTGGGAAGGACGACCACCTGATTGTTGATCGTCTGCCGATTGAGGCCGGGATCGAAAATCGAGCGGGCGGGTTCCCACGTTGCCCCGCCGTCGGTCGTGCGGCTCAGATAGGAGGGTCCGTGAGAGTCGGAGTCGAGCCGGTCCCACACCGCGTAAACGAAGCGCGGGTCGGTGGGATCGGCGGTGATCGAGTCCTTGTCGTTGAACGCTTGCGGACCGTCGCGGATCAGCACCGCCGGCGTGCTCCACGACTGCCCGCCATCGGCCGACCGGCTGACCAGCATCGCACTCGACGATCCCGGTTGGAGCGCGTTGCCGGCAAACGATAGAGAGCTCTGGTAGGCCGCACCATCGGGGCCGAAACTGATCCAGGGGTCGGTGGCACGAGGGTAGTCGCCGTTGTTGGCCGCGCTGCCGCCCGTGCAGCGCGAAAATGCCGCCATGCGAGTGGTCCAGGTTTGCCCTCCGTCCTGCGATACGCCCGTCAGCAACCCACGGGCGCCGCCCGTCGACCAGCGATCCTGTTGCCAGACGCCAATGAGATTTTGGGTGTTGCGCGGATTGACCGCGACCATCGGTTCGACTTCGGCATTGACGTACAGCGTTCCGGCCGCGGGCACACCATCACAGCCGCTCGCGAACGGCGAGGCGCCGCTGACGCGAAACTGTGCGTCCCCTGGCATTGGCGGTGGCGTTTGGTTGTCGCCGGATGACCCGCCGCCGCCGCCGCATCCGGCGAGGAGCGCGGCGGACAGCAGCAGGACCGTTGCACCAATGCTGCGGAGGGGCACGATGTAGGGGCAGCGCATGGACAAAGTCTAGCAGCCCTCGCAGGCATGCCGCTGGAACCATCGCCAGGGGATTTTGCCAAAACCACACCGACCCCCTAAGATAAGCGCTTACTTCGTGGAAAAACGATGCAACCGTTGATCCTCACCGTCGATCTTGCCGGCCTGCCGCAAGCCTGGGTGGAGCTGGAGGAAGCGATCACTTACCACGCCAAGCTGCTCGTGGCGTGGTCGGTCGGGCAGACGGTGCGCGAATTTCGTGGCGGCTATCAACGTAACGGCGAGCGCTCGCGCATCGCGACCAAGTCGATCCTGGCGATCAAGGGCAGCGGCGCGGCCAAGTATCCGCATGCGCCGAGCCTGACCAACTCGCTGCTGTTCGCGCGCGATCGCCATGTCTGCGGCTACTGCGGCGAGCGGTATATGACCCGCGACCTGTCGCGCGACCACGTACAGCCCGTCGCGCGCGGTGGCCGCGACAGCTGGACCAACACGGTGACGGCCTGCCGCCGCTGCAATACCCGGAAGGGCAGCCGTTCGCCCGAACAGGCGGGGATGCCGCTGCTGTACGTGCCGTACGTTCCGGACCGGCACGAACACTTCATCCTGCGCAATCGACGCATTCTCGCCGACCAGATGGAGTACCTGCTCGCGTCGGTCTCCAAGAACAGCCGCCTGCATTCCGCGCTGCCCGAATCCTGAGCGGCATCGCGTGGCCGGTGCAGGGGGTTGAAGCGCGGACCGCCCGGCCTCATTTGCTCTGTTTAACGGAGGCCGCGATGACTACCCGTACCCTGCAACGCGTTATCGAATCCATCCCCGCCTCGGACGGCGCGGGCGTCAAGCTTTTGCGCAGCATCGGCCAGTCCGCGTGGGCGCGCGTGGACCCGTTCCTGATGCTCGACCATTTCTCGACCGACGATGCCGACGACTACATCGCCGGCTTTCCGGCGCATCCGCACCGCGGCTTCGAGACCGTCACTTACATGCTCGACGGCCACATGCGGCACGAGGATCACCTCGGCCATACCGGCGATCTCAAGGGCGGCGGCGTGCAGTGGATGACCGCCGGCCGCGGCATCATCCATTCGGAGATGCCGCAACAGGAAGCCGGGCGCATGCGCGGCTTTCAGCTGTGGATCAACCTGCCGGCGAAGGAAAAGATGAAGCCTGCCGGCTATCGCGACATCCAGGCCGACGAGATTCCGGTGGTGGACTTGCCCGGAGGCGGCAGGGTCAAAGTGATTGCGGGCACGCTGAACCTTGGTGGTGCGGCGACGCCGGGTCCGATCCAGGGCGTCACGACCGATCCGCTGTACTTCGACGTCGAACTGCCGGCTGGAGCGAGCTTCGAACACGCGCTGCCCCCCGGGTACCACGCCTTCGTCTACCCGTTCGAGGGCAGCGTCGAGGTCGGCCCGGCGAACGCGCAGCGGCACCTCAAGACGCACCGTGCCGGCGTGCTCTCCGACGGCGACAGCGTGTTGTTGAAGGGGGGTGCTACGGGCGGGCGCGTGATCCTGCTGGCAGGGCGGCCGCTGCTCGAACCGATTGTCCAGTACGGCCCCTTCGTCATGAATACGCGCGAGGAAATCGAGCAGGCGGTGAGCGACTATCAGAGCGGCAAACTGACGCAGGCTGCGGCTTGACCGTCGCGGCGCGCTTCGTACTCACCCTCTCGTGCCACGACGCGCCGGGAATTGTCGGCGCGGTCGGCATGTTCCTCGCCGACCGGCAGTGCAACATCATCGACAGCGCGCAGTTCGGCGACCTCGATACCCGTCGCTTCATGATGCGCGTGCTGTTCGAGGCGTTGCCGCCGGCCGTGTCGGAGGCGGACCTGGTGGCGCAGTTCGCGCCGATCGGCGCGCGCTTCGGCATGGACTGGCAAATGCGCGACGTCGCCGTCAAGCCGCGCGTGCTGATCCTTGTTTCCAAGTTCGACCATTGCCTGAACGATCTGCTCTACCGCTACAAGCTCGGATGGCTGCCGATGCAGCCGGTTGCGATCGTGTCAAATCATCGCGACGCCTACGGCCTTGCGGCGTCGTACGACGTGCCTTTTTTCCACCTGCCCGTCACGCCCGAAACCAAGTCGAAGCAGGAGGCCAAGCTGTGGGCGCTGATCGAGGATGAAGGCGTCGAGCTGGTCGTGCTCGCGCGTTACATGCAGGTGCTTTCCAGCGAGCTATGCACTCAACTCAAGGGACGTGCGATCAACATCCATCATTCGTTCCTGCCGAGCTTCAAGGGTGCCAAGCCTTATCACCAGGCCCACGCCCGCGGCGTGAAGGTGATCGGGGCGACCGCGCATTACGTCACGCCGGAACTCGACGAAGGCCCGATCATCGAGCAGGAAGTCGCCCGCGTCGAATACAACATGCGTGCCGACGATCTCATCGCGCTTGGCCGCGACGTCGAGTGCCAAGCGCTCGCGCGCGCAGTGAAGTATCACCTCGAGCGGCGGGTATTCCTGAACGGGTTGAAGACGGTGGTGTTTCGCTGATCAGTTGGTCGCGCCCGTTCCCACGTTGAACATGTAGATTATTGCGCTGCGGATTTCGACATCTGTGAGGTCGGCCATTCCGCCCCGTGGCGGCATCGCACCGTGGCCGTGGATCGCCGATGCCACCACCGTGTCGAGGCCCAGCTTGAGGCGTGGCGTCCAAGCCGCACGGTCGCCGATCTTCGGCGCTCCCCCCACGCCTTTGCCATGGCACTTCACGCACTGTGCCTCGACAATCTGTTTGCCGCTGCGCGGTGCGGTCGTCGCAGTCCGGCTGACGGGCTCGACCCAGTGACCGCCCGACTGATTGACCATATAGGTGATCGCGCGCTCGACTTCGATATCGGTGAGCTTCATGTTGCCGCCGTGCGCTGGCATTTGCCGGATGCCGGCCAGCGCGTTCTTGCTCAAGCCCGAAAGACCTTTGGCTGCGCGATCGGCCCAGGCCTTGTTGTCGCCGATTTTCGGGGCGCCCGAGGCGCCACTCCCGTGGCAGGAGATGCAAAGTGAGTCGACGACTTGCTTGCCGCTTCGCTCCGTCGGCTGTGCACTGGCAGCGCCGATGCTGGCAAGCACAGCGAGTCCCGCCACGACAATGCTGTCGAGTGCAGTTGCTGTTGCATTCAAGGTTCGCACAGGCCTCCTCCACGCGTTGGCAGCACAGGCGCGACCGCCAGAGCAAGTCGCGTCTGCCGACAGTGGCCAGTAAGGCATGTTTCCTGTCGCCAGGCATTGACGTGGGTCAAACGGCGCATCGTCAGCGGCGTGAGATGAGCCGCGAAGGCATGGCGGGGCGACGGCGATGTGGAGTGCCAGGCGCTCGCGCGTGCGGTGAAGTATCACCTCGAGCGGCGGGTGTCGATCGCGCCCGCAGTAGCTTTCAGTGGATTGCGTCGAGGTCCTTGAACACGGCGACCAGTTTTTCGGCGGTGCAGCCAGCTCCTCGCGCCACCGCCAGGATCTTCGCCTCGCGGTCCGCAACCGAACGCGCAGCCGCGGGAATGCCGCGGACCAGCGCCGGCGGCACCACGACCGCGCCGTGCCGGTCGGCATGGATCAGATCCCCGGATTTCACGCGCATGCCGTGTATCTGCACCTCGGTGCCGAACGCAATGGGCTTGGCATAGGCATGCGAGGGGCAGATATGGGCGGCGAGAAACTGGAAGCCGGGCGCCCACTGATCGATGTCGCGCACCGAGCCGTTGGTGACGAGGCCGCGTGCGCCGAGGCCGACGTGGATCGCCGACTGCACCTCGCCCCAGAATGCGCCGGTACCGGCAGCGCCCTCGTCGAGATCCTGGATCACGATAATCGACGGCTTTGGGCCCGCGTCGACGTACCGGTAGTAGTCGTTCTGCAAGGCACGCTGTTCAGCCGCTGTTGAATCGAGCGGTTGTGCCGACCGGATCATCGCGGTGCGCGCGTATCCCACGATCGGCTTCAACGTAGGAAAGCCGCACAGCAAAGTGCTGGTCGTAAAGCCACGTGCCTGCGTCGCCTTCGACAAGAGCTCGAGCGCATTGCATATCGTCGGCGTGTCGAAGGCCGACAATGCTTCGAGATCGGAGTTCGTCAGCGATGTCGTTGTCATCGTGCAGTCCTGTCGGTCGTCGTCGATCTGCGCAAAGCGAGAACCTGCACTGATTTCTCAGGCCTCTCCGACGCCGGTGGTGTGAGAGTGCCTATGAGCAGTGCTGTCTTTCTGGCACGCAAGTATATACGCGGAAGTGTTACCTATGTCCCCGACATAAGTGTAATTTGCGCCGCCGCGATGCCGCCAATCCGACGATGCCGAGAGCAACAAGCGCCGCCGTCGCAGGTTCAGCTGCCCGACCGGACTCGGTCTTGAATGTCGCGCCCCAAGCATACGTCAGGGGTCCGCCGTAGACCGTCGCAAGCGTACCCGCTCCTGTTGTCGTATTGATCGAGAAAACGGCATTCCCCGATAGTCCATATAGCGTGTTGTTATCCGCCGACGCGAGGCCAAAAGCATTGCCAAAGCCCAAACTGCCTACCCCGTATGACAATGCAAGATTGTCCAAATCGATCCGCACCAGTTGGTCCGACTGCGAGGTCAAGTAGAGATTGTCGTCCTGAAACGCCAGGTCACCCCCGGAATTGTATCCGTCGATGCCAAGCAGCGTGGCCGCGCCAGTCGCGACATTGACTGAGTAAAGACCAGTCGAAGCGTACGCAGCCGCATATAGCGTCCCGTCCGAAGCAAATACCAACGCGTTCATAGACCCGACGCCGAGCGGGCCGACGAGTGTGGCAGCGCCCGTCGTCTGGTTGATGCGATAAAGATCCCAAAATGACACCCCGTAAAGATTTCCGGAAGGATCGAATGCGATATCGGATAAATCCACGCCGGAATTGCCGATCAAGGTGGCGAGCCCGGTGCCAACGTCTACGGTACCGATGTTTCCATTGACATCATTCACCCAGAGAACAGGGTTCGCGTGCGCCTGGAGGCCAAGCACCAATGCAAAGGACGCTACGAAAAATCTCTTCGCGATGGCCATTCTGGCGCTCCTTATTAGTCACGGGTCTCAAGCGAGGGACCTTTGACGCCGCCTCGCCAACGCCCTTTCGAGGAATCGGGTTCCTGCCACAGCGATGACCGCTGTTGAACGCATCCTAGAACATGAGCCCCGAAATCATCCCGATCGCCATGACCGACGCTAGCGAAAGAGCTGACGGCAGCAGCAGGAAACCGCGTAACCGCCGCCATGGTGGGCGGATTTGCGATTGCACCATTTTGCCAGCGTGCGTCGCCACCGGTTTTGAGCCAGATCAATGTCGCGGGGCTCATGGCGCGCGATGTCGCGTTCCTTGGCTTGCTCGGACGCAGTGGAAGGACCCGGTTGCGCTTACCGGATCATCGCCGTGCGCTCACAGCCCAGATGTCAGGATCCTGTGACCTATCGGGTAGACTTGGGTTTGCTCGTTTTTGCGGTCGAGCGGGATTTAGGCGCATCGTGCCGCACCGGAGGCGCGGCCTCGTGTACCGCTTCCACCGGCGCCGGCATGGCCACGGGGGCGACGATGGTCGCAGCCTGGCGCTCGGCCATGTCACGCAGCTTCGCCGCCAACGCCTGGCTTCGCGCCTGTTCCGCCGCCGCGGCCTCCTGTACCGTTCGAAGCACCGATTCCTGCAACTGTTCCACGCGTTGCATGTGCTCGCGGCCCTCGACATAACTCAGGACCGCAACGATCAGCGCGGCGACGGAGACCAGCGCCGCGATGCATGCCGCGGTCACGGCGATGCGCAACGACTTGCGCGTGGCTTCGTCGGAGCGTTTGGCGGTCTCGGCAAATGCGTTCAGGAACTGCGACGCGGTGTGGCTGAGACTCGCCAGCAGCAAGGCGGACTGCGTCGAAATCCGCGCGTTACCGCGCGCCAGGGCGATTTCTTCTTCACGCTCACGCGGGCGGGCCTCGCCCGGTGGCAGCGTGCTGTCCACAGCGGGCCCGGCGTGGCGGGCGCGGTCTTCCCGGATCACGGCGTCGGCGGCGTCCCGCAGCGATGCCGACTGACGATCGAGATCATCGAGCGCGCTGGCGGGCGTCGCGGCCTGCGGGTCGCGAAACGATTCGAAGGTCGCCCTGGGATCCTGCATCTGCCGCTCGTGATTTGCCTGCAGCAGGCGGTCGAGATACGCGCTTGCGGCCTCGCCCTCGGACCGGACGCATGCATTGGGAAGCGTCGCGAAGCGCTGTGCCATCTGGCGCATTTCAGGCAGCGACAGGTACGCCTCGGCGACGCGCTCGATGTCGTCGTCGGACAGCTTCGCGCAGGACATCGGATCGATACGCACCGGTGAACCGCGTTCGATCGCTGCGCCGTCGCGGGCAGCGATGCTCGGCAGATAGGCGCGGAGGCGATTCGTTGGCGGTTCGTCGGCAGCAAGTTTCGAGAGCGCCCCAATGTCCTCGAAGCGCTGCGGAAACAATAGCAGGGCGCCGATACTCGTATCGATCCGCTGCGGCGTTGACTGCATGGCGGTTCTCAACGGACTCTATCCCCGCCGCAGTTCTTCGCGGATCGTTTTGCGAACGACGCCCTCGATGGTCTCGGCCTGAATTGCGTGCTTAAGCGCCTCGTTGATCAGAGTCTGGTAGCCGCGGTCGCCAGCCTTGGCCTTGAAATGCTCAATCACGGCACCGTCTAGGAATATATTCACACGCTGCTTGTTCGGCAACACAGCACCGGTCGAGTTGCGCTTGCGCAATATCAACTTACCAGTTTTGATGTCGGAACGACGCAGGGGCTTGTCCCCATTTGTATCAGCTGAGGTTTTCATGGTAGATCGCTTGCTCATGTCGGTCCGCCTTGCACATCGAGATGATGCGAATGTGGTCTTCAGTTTCCGCTGTGACAATTGCTACGAGCGAATCGCCAAGCGGCCCCAGCGTTACAAATCGTTCCTCACCATAGTTGAAGCGGCGGTCTTCGAATGTCACTGTCTTGCCGCACTCGATCACATTTCGCGCGTCGGCCAGATCGAAACGGTGCTTCCTGAGGTTGCTCACCTGCTTGGCAGGGTCGAAGCTGTAGCGCACGAACGAAGTATGTGTATTGATATGTGTATTGTCAACCTATCGTAACTACCCCAAGCAGGGTCGACGACGCCTGTCGATATGATTGCCATTGCCGGCGAGGACAAAAAAGTGCATCTTTATCTTGGGCGATAATGGCGAGTCATCCAGAAATCATCGGAACGCGGCATCGGAGAACATCGTGAAAAATGGGTTGATCCGTGGATTCGTTGCCGTGCTCGGCGTAGGCCTATTCACGCTTGCACAGACGGCACATTCAGATGAGATCAAGGTATTGGCGTCCGGCGCGGTCAAGGAAACCTATCTCGAACTCGTCCCTCAATTCGAAAAGGCGACCGGTCACACGGTCGTGACGACCTGGTCCGGCACGGCCGACATGATGAAGCGATTGAAGGCGGCCGAGACTGTCGACCTTGTCATCATCGGTTCGGACTCGCTCGATGAATTGGTCAAGCTGGGCAAGATCGAACCGGGCACCCGTGTCGATTTCGTCAAGTCTGGCGTGGGGGTCGCGGTGCGAGCAGGGGCGCGCAAGCCCGACATCAGTTCTGCCGGAGCGTTGAAACAGGCGCTGCTTTCCGCCACTTCGATCGGCTATTCCAGCGGCCCGAGCGGCGTCTATCTCGATGGTCTGTTTCAGCGCATGGGCATTACCGACCAACTCAAGCCGAAATTGAAGCGACCTCCATCCGGTTCGGCAGTGGGCGAATTGCTTGCTCGAGGGGAAGTCGAAATCGGGTTCCAACAGGTCAGTGAGCTTATTCACTTCAGCGGTATCGACTATCTTGGCCCGCTTCCGGCAGACATTCAGCAAATCACCATATTTTCGAGCGGTGTCCATACGGGCGCAACGAAGCCCGGTGCGGCGAAGGCGTTGGCGGGATTCCTGGTGTCGCCATCCGCCGCCGCGGTCATACGGAAAAACGGCATGGAGCCGGGTTGACGAGCAGGAGGAGGGCGCTGCCATGATTCACGATCGTCCCGAGGGACACGCTTGCGGGCATGACCATGCAACTTGTCACGACCCGTTGTCGCGCCGTCGTTTTCTCGCCGGTGCCGGGGCTTTGGTCGCCGCCAGCGTCGTTCCGGGCGGCCGGGTGCTCGGACAGGGCGAGAACCGCAGATTGATCGACACGCATCACCACTTCTTTCCGCCCGCATATCAAAAGGCGTGGCTCGATTGGGAAGATCAACGCAAGATTCCGCATTTTCCGCAGCAGGTGGCGTGGACGCGCGAGAAAGCCGTGGAGGAAATGGACAGGAACGGCATCCGCGTCGCCATCCTGTCGGTCGCATCGACGCCTGGACTGTGGTTCGATACCGGGCCCGAAAGCGCGGGCCGCATGGTGCGCATATGCAACGACTATGGCGCCGAAATGATGCGCGACTACCCTGGTCGCTTCGGCTTGTTCGCGACGCTGTCCATGCTCGATGCCGATGCGACGCTTAAGGAAATCGAATACGCCTTCGATACGCTGAAAGCGGATGGCGTCGGCCTGCAGTCCAACTACGGCGACAAGTGGCTGGGCAACGCGGCGTACAAACCCATCTGGGACGAACTCAATCGACGCAAGGCGGTCGTCTACGTCCATCCGTTGGTCGCAGCCTGTTGCGGAAATCTCAGCGTCGGCACATTTCCCGCGGTGATCGAGGTGCCCCACGACACGACACGCACGATCACCAGTCTTTTGCTCTCGGGCTCGCTCGCACGCTATCGCGACATCCGCTGGCTGTTCTCGCACGCCGGTGGCACGATGCCGATGATGGCCGGACGCATCGATTCGTTTTACGGAGCGCGGCCCAACCTCAAGGAATTCGCGCCGGAGGGTGTAGTCGGCGAACTCAGGCGGTTGCACTACGACACCGCGAACGCGACGAGCGCGCCGGCGATGGCGGCGCTGCTCAAGTTCGTACCGACGTCGCAGATCACCTACGGCACCGACTATCCGTATTTTCCGCTCAATCAGATCGCCACCTTGCGGCAGATGAGTTTCAGCGCCGAGGAGATGCAATCGATCGAAAGCGGCAATGCGATCCGGTTGATTGCGCGATTGAAGGCCTGATGTCGGACTCGGCGATTCGGGTCGACGTGATCGCGCTGCGCGAATTCATCGCCGCTGCGTTCTTGCGTCTCGGCATGCCGGAACGTGATGCACAAACCGTCGCGGCGCTCATGGCGGACGCCGACCTGCAGGGCTCCGACGGGCACGGCGTGATTCGACTGCCGCACTATGCGCGGCGCATTCGCGCGGGCGGCCTCAATCTGCATCCCGCCATCCGGGTTGTTCAGGAGCGTCCCGCGATGGCGCTCCTGGATGGCGACAACGGCATGGGCCATCTGGTCATGACGCGAGCCGCCGAACTCGCCATCGACAAGGCGCGCACCGCGGGCGTCGCCTGGGTCGGAGCGCGCATGAGCAATCACGCGGGCCCGGCGTCGCTCTATGCGCGCATGCCCGTCGCGCATGACATGATCGGCATGTACTTCGCGGTCGGCAACGCCAATCATCTGCCGCCTTGGGGCGGGCTCGACATGCTGCTGTCCACGAATCCGATTGCCGTCGCGGTTCCTGCCGGCCGGGAGCCGCAAGTCGTACTCGACATGGCAACGACCGTCGCCGCGTATGGCAAGGTGAAGGCCAAGGCGGCGCGCGGCGAAGCGATGCCGGAAGGCTGGATGATCGATCGCGAAGGCAAGCCGCTCACCGATCCGCGTCGCGCCGAGGAAGGCTTTCTGTTGCCGATCGGAGGCTACAAAGGCTACGGCCTGGCTCTTATCGTCGGCCTGCTCGCTGGAACCTTGAACGGCGCAGCGATGGGCAAGGACGTCATCGACTTCAATCACAACGACACCAGCGCCACCAATACCGGCCAGGCGATCCTTGCCATCGACATCGCGGCATTTGGCGATGTCGCGGCATTCAAGGCGCGCATGGACACTGTGATCGACGACCTGCACGGTAGTGCCCGCATGCCGAACGTGGACCGGATCTGGATGCCTGGCGAGCAAAGCAACGCGAAGCGTACCGACCACCTGCGGGACGGCATTCCGATCGCCGCCGGCTTGCGGCAGAATCTCGATCGGCTGGCGGACGATCTTCGCATCGGGCGCCTCGCCTGAGGCGCGACCATCAATCCAAGGTCCAAGGCGGGAGAACTCATGGCATCAGCATTTCGCATTGCCGGTCGCAAGTTGGTCGCCGCCGCGCTCTTCGCCTGCGCCTTGCCGGCGACTGCGCAATCGCCATACCCGAGCCGGACGATCGAGATGATCGTCCCGCTTGCCGCGGCGAGCGCCGTCGACAATGCGGCACGGATTCTCGCGCAGCGCATGTCGCAGAACATGGGCCAGTCGATCGTCGTCGAGAACCAGCCGGGCGCGGCGGGATTGATCGGCGCGGAGCGCGTGGCGAAAGCGGCACCGGACGGCTACGTCATCGGCGGCTTCAACGACAGCATCATGACCATGCTGCCGAATCTCCACGCGGCCATGCCGTGGGACATCCTCAAGGATTTCGAGCCGATATCGCTGGTTGCGACGGTCGAGTGGGGGCTGGTGGCGAACAACGATGCTCCCTTCAAGACCGCGGCCGAGCTCATCGCCGCGGCCAAGGCGAACCCGGGCAAGCTCAACTACGGATCCGGCGGCAACGGCAGCCCGCAGCACGTCGCCATGGAATTGTTTGCGTCTGCGGCGGGTGTTTCATTGACGCACGTGCCGTACAAGGGCGCGACCCAGGCGGCGCTCGACGTCGCGTCGGGACAGGTGAGCGTCGCGTTCCAGGGCCTGTCCACGGTGGCGCCCCTCGTTCGCAGCGGCAAACTGCGGCTGATCGCAGTGACCACCCGCAATCGCCTGCCGCAGTTCCCGGAGGTACCGACCATGTCGGAGTCCGGGCTGCCGGGCTTCGAATTCAATTCCTGGTTTGCGCTGATGGCGCCGGCTCGCACGCCGAAGCCGATCATCGCGCGCCTCAACGAAGAGGTGCGCAAAGCGCTCGCCGACCCCGAGGTGCGCGCACGGCTGGACGCGCAAGGCCTGACCGTGCGCGGCACGTCACCGGAAGAACTTGGAACGGCGACGCGGGCGCAGTTGGCGAAATATGCGCGGGTGATGAAGGAAGCCAACATCCGGAACGATTGAGGATGCGGCGCCTGATCTTGGCCACAATCTGCTCAAGATCGACGATGTCGAAGTCGTGATCAATCAACTCGACGTCCAAGGCCGGTCGTCCGCTCTTCGAGCGCGGACCTATTCCGGGACGTTTATGACTACGACTCTACGACGTTCCCATAGGGGGCTGGGCCGGGCTCCGGGCGCGACGCCAAATTGAGCGTTCGCTTATGACGGAATGTCAGAATGCACCCTGCGATGCAGGTTCCCAGTAATAGCAAAAGCCATGTTGACGGCTCAGGAACGGTGGCCCGGCCGACAAACAGGGCGCTGGCCGTCGCGTCACGGCTGATGGCGCCCACCAGAAAGTCGGGTATCGGGCCCGGGTCCTCGAGGAATCCCGCAAACATGGTCCCCGCGGGAAAGCTTCCAATGCCACCAAAGCTCAACTTTGCTTCCATCCCCGTGCCCAGTTGCATTGGTAGGCCCAGTAGAGAGGCGTACGCGAAGTACCCGTTCGCGCCTGGGTCAACCGTCCTGGTTGCCGCCAGCAGTTCGTCAAGCAGGATCGGCGGGCCGGATGGCTGCGTGATTCCAAAATAGCTCGTGATGAAATTGGAGCCCACCGTCGACCATTCGGTAGCAAAGCCAGCGGCAGGAATCTCGCACGGGAGGTCACATAGCGTAGTAGCCGCTCCGGTTACGGTACCGCCCAAGGTAAATATCTCATTGAAGTGGAGGGACGCGCCGCCCGGAGTATTGTCAGGTATCAGAACCAAGGGAGTAAGGTTGGCGCCCACGGGCAGTCCGGTGTTGTCGTTCGGACTCCGTGCGAACGTCAACGCTGGGGGCAGCGTCGAAGGCGACACGATGACAGGCGTACCTCCGATCGTCGATGCTGTACATCCCGTACAGGAGATCAATAGGGTGGCACCGGCAGGCGAGATTCCTGCAAGTAACCCTGAAACGCCAAGCCCAAGTGCAAGTGTGAAGCTGCCAATCATTCGTGCGTCGATGCGAATCATCTTGGAATCTCCAATTGGTTCATGTCCCCATTTGTCGTCGTGACCACTGGATTGCAGCCCAGCGTTGAAACAAGCAAATGAAAGGCCACCTCTTTGAATCAGAGCGTTACCAAAGGGACGACGTTCGACTGTAAAGTTTCGCGACAAACGTCAGCGTTTCGCAAGCTTCTCAAGCCGCATTGATTGTCGCCAGTACAACGACGCTGATCGTCAGTACTCTGTGGACGCCCGCGTCCCCCTGCTGGGTCACTCACCTCATTCGACGATCAGCGTACCGTCCATATCCTCGTGACCGGAGCCGCAAAAGACGTCGCAGTAGAAGGTGAATTTGCCGGCGCGGTCGGGTTGAAAGGCAAGCTGCGTGGCTTTGTCGGGAATGATGTCGGCCCGAATTTTGAAGTCGGCAATATTGAATCCCATTTCTGTGTCCTGCCCCGTCAATTCGAAGATGACCGGAACGCCTTTCTGCAACTTCACCTCGTTGGGCGTGTATTCGAACTTCTTCGCATGGATCTTGATGACTCGGGGCGTTGGCTGCGCGAATGCGCGCACACCCAACACACCAAGTCCGCCCAAGCCGACCGCGCCCAAGACAATACGTCTTCTGGCACGCATCGACTAACCCTTGACGACCGACATTTCGTCGAGGCGATAGGTCGCGCGCTTGACATTGGCCTCGACATCGCGAAAACCCAGACCACGATAGGGCTGCGCCGCATCCCATTCCAGCGGAGTGCGCTTGGGTTGCGATCCAGGCGCTGGCAATGGAAAGATCAGCGACTTGGCGGCGTGATGGGCAATGTGCCCGGTCATATGATGATTCTCCTGGTGAATGTGCCCGTAGAACACCGTCACGTTGGGGAAGGGCATGAGTAAGGCGACCGCCTGCGCGCCGTCGCGTGTCGCCCAATCCCATTGCGGGTACAGGTCGAACAGCGGACGATGCGTAAAGACGACGATCCGTGCGTCCTGCGGTAGCCTCGCCAAATCGGCAGCCAGCCATTTGAGCTGTTCGTCGCCAATGCGGGCGGCCGGATCGGACACGTT
The DNA here is from genome assembly GCA_963726915.1 of uncultured beta proteobacterium. Classification (GTDB taxonomy): domain Bacteria; phylum Pseudomonadota; class Gammaproteobacteria; order Burkholderiales; family Casimicrobiaceae; genus PALSA-1003. Next base: position 148,407 of record CAVSEA010000008.1, on the reverse strand, counting down.
GTCGAGTACGATGAAGTGCACGCCTTTGTGGTCGAACGTGTAATTCATCTTGCCGAAGAATTCCTGATACGCCTCGCCACGATCGAGCGAAGCGTCATGCTCACCTGGCATGTAGCGCACGGTCTTGACCTTGAGCGGGGCGACGATGTCGCGAAACTCGGCCATGCGTTGGCGACGAACCTTGGGGTCATCTGTCGTATGCGTAAGGTCGCCCGTGAAGACGATGAAGTCAGGCGGTTCCGCAAGGGCATTTACGGTAGCGACCGTCTTTTTCAGCGTTACCTTGGCATCAGGATTGGGCGCCCCTTCGAAACCCCAATGCGTATCCGACAGCTGAACGAAATAGAACTCGTCGACATCGGACTTCGAAGTCGCCGTGCCCGCGGCGCAACCCGCAAGTCCAAGGCCAGAGGCAAATACCGCCCCCCCAAAACTTGTGAGCTTGAGAAATTCCCGGCGATCGATCGGTCGTTGCATGGCTTCTCCTTGGGCGGCGGGTTGAGAGTAGGACGCGTCCACACTACTCATCATGTCTTACCGGCGCGTTGCCGCCGATATTCCCGAGAATGGGAAAAAAATGCGCGGCGGAGCAAGTCACGCTGAAGCGGTGGCCAATTGCGCGGTCGGCCGAGGAGATGGGTCGCGCCAGATAGTCCAGATTAGTTCCGCGCCGGCCCCGCGTGTTTGCGGCTACCCGCAAACGACAAGGCCGACGGAAATCCGTCGGCCTTGGGTATCTGGTGGAGACGATGAGGATCGAACTCACGACCTCCGCATTGCGAACGCGGCGCTCTCCCAGCTGAGCTACGTCCCCAGAGGGGCGGAATTATAGCCGTACCGGCCCGCGCCGTACACTGCGGCGCCCCGGCATGGTGCAGGGCGCCCGTGATCCCCCTTGCGCAATCCGCAGTCGAACCCAATGTGGACTGAAGATGGCGTGTAAGGCGCGCGCCTTCCCCGCCGACGAAATCCCAAGGGAAAAGGTATCCATGAATCATCTGATCATGCTGCTCCAGCAGTACGGGCTGGGGCTGGTCTTCGTCAACGTGCTGGCGCTGCAGGCCGGGTTGCCGGTGCCGGCGTATCCGGTGCTGATCGTCGCGGGCGCCTACGCCGCCATGGGCGGGAGCCCGCTGTGGCAGCTGGTGGCGGTCGGCGTCGCCGCAGCGCTCATCGCCGACACCGGGTGGTACTTCGCCGGCCGGCGCTACGGCCTGTCGATTCTGCGTACCTTGTGCCGCGTCTCGCTGTCGCCGGACACTTGCGTGCGCCAGACCGAGTCGATGTTCCAGCGCTTCGGGCCGTGGTCGATGACCTTCGCCAAGTTCATTCCAGGATTCGCGTCCGTCGCGACCGCACTTGCCGGCGCCATTCGCATGAAGTACTGGACGTTTCTGCTGTTCGACGCGATCGGCGCCACGTTGTGGGTGAGCGCGGGCGTTGCGATCGGATTCCTGTTCCGCAATGCCATCGAAGACGCGATGAACACGCTCAAGGCGCTCGGCGAGGTCGGACTGATGCTGGTCGTCGGCGGGTTCGTCGCGTGGGTGCTCGTCAAGTGGTTTCGCCGCTACCTTTTCGCGCGGCAGTTGCGCATGGACCGCGTGTCCGTCGACGAATTGCATACGCTGATGACGGCCAAGCAAGTGAACGCGATCGTCGACGTGCGCTCGCCGCTGACCCAGGCGGCGACGGGGAGGATCCCGGGCGCGCGCGCTATTGACATGCAGAAGATCGCCGAGAGCTTCAAGGGCGTTCCGGTGGACGGCGAGGTGATCGTCTACTGCGCCTGTCCCAACGAAGCCACCGCGGTTAAGGTCGCGCAGTCGCTGCGCAAGCTGGGGTACAAGCGCATCCGTCCGCTCCATGGCGGCATCGACGCCTGGATCGAGGCAGGGCTGGCGGTCGAGCACTAGGACCTTGCCTTACGCTTTAACGTCGCGCTCGTGCTAGATTTGTCGTCCGAAACAAAGGAGGCAGCATGGGCAAGGACGTCATCCAGACCAGCGGCGCGCCGGCCGCAATCGGGCCGTATTCGCAGGCCGTGCGTGCTGGCAGCACCGTGTACCTTTCCGGGCAAATCGGGCTCGATCCGGCCACGGGCAACTTGCGCGAGGGCGTCGATGCGCAGGCGCGCCAGGTCATCGCAAACCTGAAGGCGGTCGCCGAAGCCGCGGGCGGTTCGCTCGACGACATCGTCAAGATGACGCTGCTGCTCGCCGATATGGCCGATTTCACGACGGTCAACGACATCCTGGCGAAAAGTTTCACGGCACCGTATCCGGCGCGTGCGACGTATCAGGTCGTGGCACTGCCCAAGGGCGCGCGCGTCGAGATCGAAGGCGTGCTGTTGTTGCGACCCGCGACCGCGCAGGCCATGCCGGGTGGCCGCTCGCCCTTCGACGACAGCAAGGGCCAGTAGATCGCGCGTGGGGTCGAAGAAGCCGGCGGCGACTGAACCCAAGGCCGGCAACACGCTCAAGGACAAGCTCGCGCGCATCGGCGTCGTGCGCGAGCAGGACCTCGTGCTGCATTTGCCGCTGCGCTACGAAGACCATACGCACCTGTGTCCGCTGGCGGCGCTGAAGCCAGGGCACGCATGGCAGGTCGAGGGAACGGTCGCCAACACCGAGATTCAGTATCGGGGCCGACGGCAACTCGTCTGCCTGCTGCAGGATGGCGACGCACAGCTCGTGCTGCGTTTCTTTCACTTCTATCCCAGCCAGCAGAAGGCGCTCGCCGCCGGCAAGCACGTCCGCGCGTTCGGCGAAGTGCGCGACGGGCACTTCGGGCTGGAGATGGTGCACCCCAGCTTTCACGTCATCGCGCCGGGTACGCCATTGCCGGAGCGCCTGACGCCGGTGTATCCGACGACGGCGGGACTCGCGCAGGAGGCATTGCGCAAGCTCGTGCACCGGGCGCTGGCCGGAGACCCCGCGCTGCTCGGCGAAACGCTCCCGCCGTGGACGCGCGAACCGCGACAACTGTGGGGCTTTGCGCAGGCCGTACGCTACCTGCACGAGCCTCCCACCGACGCGTCGCAGGCCGCACTCGACGAGCGCACGCATCCGGCGTGGACACGGCTAAAGTTCGACGAACTGCTGGCGCAGCAGCTCTCGCTGAAAATACATCGCCGTGCGCGTGCCCGGCGCAAGGCGCCGCGATTGCGCGGCGACGGTTCGCTGACGCGCATTCTGCTCGAGCGATTGCCGTTCACATTGACCCGTGCGCAATCGCGCGTGATCGCGGAAATCCGTCGCGATCTAATCCGGGGCGAGCCGATGCAGAGGCTGCTGCAGGGCGATGTAGGCAGCGGCAAGACCGTGGTCGCGGCGCTCGCGGCATTGCAGGCGATCGAAGCCGGATACCAGGTCGCCTTCATGGCGCCGACGGAAATCCTGGTCGAGCAGCACTACCGCAAGCTTGCGACGTGGCTGCACGGGTTGCCGCTGTCGATTGCGTGGCTTACCGGCAGCCTACCGGCGAAGGAACGCAGGAAGGCGCTCGCCGCGGTGCAAAGCGGCGAGGCGCAGCTCGCGATCGGCACGCATGCGTTGTTCCAGGACGCGGTGACGCTCCCGAAGCTCGGGCTGGCGATCATCGACGAGCAACATCGCTTCGGCGTGGCGCAGCGCCTCGCGCTGCGCCAGAAGGGCATCGGCGACGCGCACCAGCTGATGATGAGCGCGACACCGATCCCGCGTACGCTGGCGATGAGCTTCTATGCCGACCTCGACGTGTCGGTCATCGACGAGATGCCGCCGGGGAGGACTCCGGTCGTCACCAAGCTGGTGAGCCAGCGACGCCGTGGCGAGATCGTCGAGCGCGTGCGCAAGCTTGCGGGCGCCGGCAGGCAGGTGTACTGGGTGTGCCCGCTGATCGAGGAGTCCGAAAAGCTGGAACTGCAGACCGCGGTCGCGTTGCACGCGGAGTTGACGAGCACATTGCCCGAGTTGCAGGTCGGCCTGCTGCACGGGCGCATGAAGCCGCAGGACAAGGCGGCGGTGATGGACGGCTTCGTCGCCGGCGACATCGATGTGCTCGTGGCGACGACGGTGATCGAGGTCGGTGTCGACGTGCCCAACGCGTCGATGATGGTGATCGAACACGCCGAGCGCTTCGGGCTCGCGCAATTGCATCAGCTTCGCGGCCGGGTGGGGCGGGGCGCCGACGAGAGTCTGTGCGTGCTGTTATTCGAGGAGCCGATGTCCGAGCTGGCCAAGGCCCGGCTCAAGGTCGTCTTCGAGCACACCGACGGCTTCGAAATCGCGCGGCGGGACCTGCAAATTCGCGGCCCCGGCGAATTCCTCGGAGCGCGCCAGTCAGGCGTGCCGCTGCTGCGTTTCGCCGACCTCGAGCGCGACGTCAAGCTGCTGGAGCAGGCGCGTGACGCGGCAGATCAACTGCTTGGCCGGGAGCCCGAGGCGGCGCAGGCGCATCTGGAGCGATGGCTCGGCGGCAGGCAGGAGTTCATCAAGGCCTAGCTGAACATGTCCTCGCGCGCCGATCACGCCCGACGCCTCATCGAGACGGCGTCTTCCTGCTCGAGTTCTTCCAGTCGCGATTCGATCTGGTAGACCGCGTGGTCGAGTTCAGGCAAAAGTACATCCTGCAGCGCGCGCGCCCGGCGTACCGAGCGCCGATACTCGAACGAGAGGCGCTCGAGATTGCCGCTGACGGCGGCGAGGCTCGTCGAAGCGGCAATCAGTGCGACGAATGCGCGCCGGCATGCTTCCGCCTCGGGCGATGGCTGAACCGACGGCAGTGGCGCCGCGTCCGACGATCGCCAAGTGGCGTCCTGGAGGCGCACACCCATGATCGAGCGCGCTTCGAGCGCGAGTGTCGAGGCGGTTTGGTCGAGCGCCGGGTAGACCTGCAGGTCCGCGAGTCCATGCCGCGCGACCGCGGCGCGCAGCACCTGGATGGCGACCTCGTGCGCGGCGAGCATCGCGGCGTCGAGTTGCGCATGATGTTCGAGTTCGCGCAGAATCTCGCCCGCGAGCAACAGGCATTTCTCGTCGAGGAACGCATAGCCCTCGTGCATCGCCCGCTGCTCGTCTTTCAGCTCTAGCACGACCGCGCGGGTGGGGGTTGCTTCGCTCATTCGGGCACCTTACGGGCTTCGTCGATCGAAGCGGGCGCGGCTGGAATTTCGGCGGCTTGAGGTATCGCGCCAAGATTGGCGGCGATCTGCGCGTCGGACAGACGCGTCAACTCGGTGACGGGCAACCCGGCGAGCAGTTGCCACCCGACCTCCATGCTCTGCTCCAGCGTACGCGGCTCGGACTGGCTGACGAGATCTTCCTCGAATGCGGTACCGAACGTCAGATATTGCCGATCGGTGGCCGCGAGCCCTTCCTCGCCGACGACGCTTGCCAGCACGCGGGCCTGCACAGCGCGTGCGTAGGCCGCGTACAGCTGGCTCGAAAGCGCAGGGTGGTCGGGGTGCGTGAAGTGGGTACCCGTGCCGTCCTTCATCAATCGCGATAGCGAAGGCAGGACATCGATCGGCGGATAGACCGCTCGCCGGTCGAGGTCGCGCGAGAGCACGACCTGGCCCTCGGTGATGTAACCGGTCAAGTCCGGAATAGGGTGGCCGATGTCATCGGCGGGCATCGTCAGGATCGACAATTGCGTCAGCGTGCCCTTTGTGCCACGGACGCAGCCGGCGCGCTCGAACAGGCTGGCCAGGTCCGAGTACATGTAGCCGGGAAAGCCCTTGCGGCTCGGAAGTTCTCCTTTCGATGACGAGACTTCGCGCAGCGCTTCTGCGTAGTTCGTCATGTCGGTCAGGATCGCCAGCACATGCTTGCCCTCGACGAAGGCGAGGTATTCCGCGGCGGTGAGCGCGAAGCGCGGCGTCAGCAGCCGCTGTGTCGACGAGTCGCTGGCGAGGTTCAGAAACAGCGCCGTTCGTTCGAGCGCACCGCTCTGTTCTAGACTTTTGCGAAAATATTCCGCGCTGTCGTAGGGCACGCCGATGCCGGCGAACACGATGGCGAAGTCCCCACCTGCGTCTGCGCCTGGTCCCTGGCGCAGACGTGCATGGCGGGCGATTTCGACGGCCAGCCGGTCGTGCGGCAAGCCGCCGCCAGAAAATATCGGCAGCTTCTGGCCGCGCACGAGGCTGTTCATGAGGTCGAGCGTCGTGACGCCGGTTTCGATGAAGTCGCGCGGACCGGCGCGCGCGACAGGATTGATCGGCAGGCCTTCGATACGGTGCGTCACACGTGCCGCAATCGGGGGGCCGCCGTCGATCACCTGCCCGACACCGTTGAACACGCGGCCGAGGATCGAGGGCGAGAGACCGAAGGTCAGCGGCTCGCCAAAAAAGCGAACGACCGTGTCCGGCAGCGCCAGGCCCGATGTCGATTCGAGCACTTCGATCGTCATGAACGATTCTTCGATCGCCGCGACGCGCCCGAGGCGCGTGCGGCCGTCGCCACCACGTACTTCGACCGCGTCGTACAGGCCGACATCAAGCGTGCGCCGAAGGAACAGCAGCGGGCCTTCCAGCCGCGTGGCCGCGTCTTCAACCGTGAGTCGCATTGCCGGCCTCCTTGGCATGGAGAAGTTCGGCGAACTCGCGCTCGAGGTTCGCCTCCAGCGCCGCAAAGCGCGCCAGTTCCGCGTCGTCGATATCCTCGCCCATCCGCTGCAGCGGGCGCAGCGACGGCAAATGGCCGAGGCGCTCGGGATGGATGCCGGCGGCGATCGCAGTCTCGGCGAGATCGACGAACTTGCCGATCAGCCGCATCATGAGTGCTTGCCGTCGGGGGCTGCACACGCGGTCGATCGGCGAGAATGCCGACTGCCGCAGGAACGCATCGTTGATGAGGTCGGCGCAGAACAGCGTGAGCTGCTGGCGCGCCGGCAGCGCGTCCTTGCCGATGATCCGTGCCATGCGCTCGAGGTGCGCCTGCTCGTCGAGCAGCGTGAGAAAGCGGCGACGCAGCTTCCACCAGTCGCCATTGCCGTTCGCGGCCCACCACGGCACGAAGTCGCGCGCGCTCTCCGCATAGGACTGCAACGGATGGATGGCCGGATAGAAGCGCGCCTGTGCGCGCTTGACGTCGAGCGCCCAGAACGCCTTGACGTAGCGTTTGGTGTGGCTGGTCACCGGCTCGGAAAAATCTCCCGACGGCGGACTGATCGCGCCGATCACGGTTACCGATCCGCGATCGCCGGCGAGCGTCTCGACGATCGCCGCGCGCTCGTAGAAATCGGCGAGACGCGATGAAAGATACGCCGGGTAACCGCCTTCCCCGGGAAGTTCCCCGAAGCGCCCCGACACTTCACGCAGCGCTTCCGCCCAACGACTGGTCGAGTCGGCCATCAGTGCCACGTCGAGGCCCTGATCGCGAAAGTATTCTGCGACGGTGACCGCACAATAGATCGACGCTTCGCGTGCCGCGACCGGCATGTTCGACGTGTTGGCGATAATGACGGTGCGTTCCATCAACGGACGGTCGGTCTTCGGATCGATGAGCAGCGGGAATTCCTCGAGTACGCCGGCCAGTTCGTTGCCGCGTTCGCCGCAGCCCAGATAAACGATGACGTCCGCGTTGCAGCCTTTCGCAAGCGCTTCCAGCAATACGGTCTTGCCGGTGCCGAAACCGCCCGGCACCGCGGCCTTACCGCCCTGCGCCACCGGAAACAGGCAATCGATGATGCGCTGACCGGTGACCAACGGCGCGGTCGTCGGCAGCCGCCGCAGGACCGGTCGCGGCGTCCGCACCGGCCAGTCGTGACCCATGGCAAGCTCGCACGTGCGCCCGTCGCCCAGGCGCAACGTGCAAACCGTCGCATTTTCCGGATAGTCGCCGGCCGCTACGATGGACGCCACCTCGCCGGTGACATCGGGCGGACAGATGCAGCGTTGGTCGCGGCCCGAAGCGCCCGTCGCCTCGCCGTAGACGGCGCCGGGTGCCAACACGGCGCCCGGCGCGATGCGCGGCGCAAACGCGAACGTGCCGGGCGCGGCGCGGCGCATGCCGGGCGCGACGAATGCGGAATCCCCACCCGAGAGCGGTCGCAGGAGGCCGTCGAAGATATTGCCGAGCAGGCCCGGGCCGAGCCGGATCGCGAGCGGCAATCCCTGACCGACGACGTTAAGGCCAGGGCGCAAACCCGTCGTGTCTTCGTATACCTGCACGACGATCTCGTCACCGTTGAGTCGCACGACTTCGCCCAGAAGCGCCTGCGGACCGACCGCGACAGCTTCGCGCAGCTTGAACGGCCCGCTCGCCGTGGCATGCAGCACCGGGCCGGCGATCGAGCGGATCGATGCGCGGCTCATGCCAGTTGCTCCAGATAGCGCAGAAGTTGTGCGCCGACCTCGACGCGATCGGCGAGCAGACCGGCGAGCGACCCGTCGAGGACGTTGCCGCCCGAGGCGATGCGCAGTCCGGCGTCGATGCCGGTGTCGGCGTTGAACGCGGGCGCGACGTCGAGTTCCCGCGCGACACGCGCGCCGAGGACCTGCTGCTCCGCGACCGGCCAGGCGGGATCGTGCGCGATGCGCCACTGCGCGCGCGGCAGCACGCGCCATGCCATGGCGACGACCGCATCGACCCATAGCCGACGCGTGTCGCCGTCGCGCCAGCGTGCTCGCAGTGCGTCGGGGAGGTGCTGCCAGCCCAATGCAAGCAAGGCAGCGGTGCGCTGCTGCTCGTGCAGGCGCCGCCGAGTCTGCAGTTTGGCTCCTGCTGCGGCCGCGCGCTCGTGCAAGCGCCGCCGTTCCTCGACAAAGGCTTCTCGCATGCGTGCGCGCGCATCGGCGCGGACTTGTGCGAGTAGCGCCGATGCACGGCCCCGCGCTTCGGCCAGGATGGTCTCGCACTGCTCGCACCGGTCGATCTCGACGATGTCCAGCAAGGCCTGGGCGCGTCGTTCGAGGGTCATGCTTCCATGCCCAGTTGCCCGCGCAGGCGCGCGGCGAGATCGGGTCGCGGAACCTCGCCTTGCGCATCCGGCACGATCAATACCAGCGGCTCCAGTGCCGCCAGCGACGCCTGCAGCTGTCCTGCATCGATGTGCACCGCGACGGCCGCCGATACGAGCACCAGTGTAGCCGTCGCGCACGCTTCTTCGAAAGCCGTGCTGGCTTCATGAGGCGCAGGCACCCGCATCTGCGCCCCGGCCAACCGGTAGCCGGCCCCGGTCACTTCGTCGCCGAGGTAGATCGGGATCCGCATCACGTCAGGCGGTTGAGAATCAGGATGGACACGATGAGGCCGTAGATCGCGATGCCCTCCGCGAGCCCGACGAAGATCAGAAGGCGTCCGAACAGCTCGGGCTTTTCGGCGAGCGCTCCTATGGCGGCCGTCCCGACCCGTGCGACCGCAAAGCCCGCGCCCAGTGCTGCCAGCGCCGTCGACAGCGCGGCCGCGAGCAGTCCGAAACTCCAGACATCGCCGCCGGCGCCAGCGGCGGCGGCCGTCGGGGCCGCGGCGAGCGCCGGCGCCATCGCGACGAGCAGCGCGGTCGCGCCGATGCCCATGGCGAGCGCAACTGCGACCAGCGCCGCAGTGAACTTGAATGACGGTTTCATCTATATCTCCTGTGTTATCGAAGGTGGAGCTGGCAGCGGATGAAAGGGGCGGCCTTCCGCCGCGAGAAAGCGGGTGAAGAATTCGAACAGCACCAGTCGCGTCGTCTGGATCGACACGACCAGACCTTCGAGGACGATGACGATCGCGTTGCCGAGGACGAGTACCAGCATCTGCACGACGGTGCTACCGCTGGCATTCATCAGCGCGACGATCGCCGACGACAACCCGGCATGGGCGAGCGCGAACGCGCCGACACGCGCGAATGACAGCGTGTTGATCAGGATTTGCAGTGTGCGTTCCACCAGCTCGGCCAGTGCGCCAAAGCTGGCGGAGAATCGGCGAGCGTGCCACGCATGACCAAGGCAGAACATGGCGGCGCCTCCTGCCGCGATCGCGAATCCGGTGGGCCAGAGGAACCCGGACAGCAATCCGAGGTAGACCGCGATGAGTCCCGCGTCGGTCGTCAACCAGCCGACGAGGTCGCCACGCCAATTCGCCTCGACGGCGGAGAGCAGCAGGCCGATCGTCAGCAGTACGCCGCCCCCGATCAACGGAAGCAGCAGTATCGTGAGCGGCTCGTCGAGGGGCGAGATCCACAGTGGGTGGAACGCGTGCAGGCTGAACACGCTGCCGAACAACACGCCGAAGGCGGCTGCGGCGAGCCCACCGGCGACGAACAGCCGCGCGAGCGGCCAACGCTTGCGGACCACGAAGCCGGCGACGGCGATCACGAGTCCTTGGCCGACGTCGGCGAACATGTAGCCGAACATCAGCGGCACGGCGATCGCGAGCAGTACGCTCGGATCGGCCTCGTTGCGCGATGGCATGCCCAGCGCGCGGCTGAAGATCTCGAATGGCCGCGCCCACCACGGATTGACGAACAGCAGCGGCGCTTTGGCGCCCGGCGGCGGCGGCGGATGGTGCAGGATCGCGCGCGCGCCAGACCGATCGAGAGCGCTTGCAAGGCGATGACCTTCCAGTTCGCTGGTCCACCCGGTGATCCAGCAGAACAGGTCGCCCGATTCCAGCGCGCGCACATTCTGCAGTACCCATTGCAGTCGCGCGGCATCGCCGAGCGCCGTGCGCAGTTCATGGCGATCGTCCAGCACCGACAGTTGCGCGCGCAGCGAAGCGTCCTCACGTCCGAGCACGTCTAGTCTAGCCACGACGTACGCCTCGTTGCGTGCCATGTCGGTATGCAGCCACGGCGGCATGTCGTGCACCTGTCCCTTCATCGCGGCAACCTGCTGCGCCAGCGGTTGCAACTCTTCTACGGTCCCCGCCGCCAGTGCGTATAGCCAACCCTCGGCCATGAAATGTCGAACCAGCAACCCTTGCGGAAACGCCGGTTCGCTATCGGGCGGAAAGACGAACAGGCGCACCTGCACCAGCGGACCGGCATTGACCGTCTGTGCGAAGTCGACGCTGCTCGCTGCCATCGCTTCGAGTACGCGCCGCCAGCGCACGAGTTCCGCGCGCTCCGCTTCGCCACGTTGCAGCTGCTGGATGACGGGCTCCGCATCCTGCGCCCACGCGCGGATGTGCGTGAGACAACGTTCGAGAGTCTTAGCTGGAGGCTCCGGAAACGTCGAGGCCAGGCAACCACCCATCGGCCAATAGGCGTGGTAGCGCAGAGAGAATTCTGCAAATTGCTGCAGCAGGGGACGAATGTCGGCCAGGGTGGCCGGCAGCACTGCGGTCGGCCGCGCTTCGAGCTCGACCGCCCGGGTGCCCGCGAGTCCTTCTAGCGCAAGCGTCGCATCGTCGCGGGCGACCAGCAGCTCGAACCAGCGCGCGGGCCGTGGACGGATCATGTGGCGAGTGGCAGGCGTGGAAAGGCTACGCGGCGCAGGATCTCGCCGCGCAAACGTTCGAAATCGAGCGCCGAGATCGCCAGAAAGATGAACGCAGCTGCCGGATCCAGCGTTGCGCGCCGAAACAGCTGGGACAGGCGGGCGCGCAATGCACGGCGCAGCGCCCAGCCGTCGACGAGCGACGGTTCGCGGAATGTTGCGGCATGCTCCGTGACCAACCGCATCAACTCCGCGAGCAGCGCCGATCGTGCGCCGCGAACCGGCAGGCGCCGCTGCCACTCCGCGCGCCACAGCACAGCGAGGTGGTCGGGATCCACCCTGGCGGCCGCCAGCAGGGAGGCCGGTCCCGCCTCGCTGCCGCCGTGCGCGCCGTCGCGCAGCGCCGCGCCAAGCGGGTCGTCGCGCAACCAGGCCGGCGCGGCCCCGCCACGCGCGAGATGCTGCAGCGCCGGCAGATCCACCAGCACACCGCACCACTGGATCGCAGCGCGCCAGGCCGGCGGCATCCATGCCGCGATCGCCGCAACCCGTTCGCGCATATGGGCTCGCATCGCGAGTTCGACGGCGTGCACGTCTGCATCCGGTCCGATCTCAGTGACCCATTCGCCGAGAGGCGACGCTCGCGCCGCATCGAGCATTGCGCCGAAATCGCGAATCATCTCGATGCGCCGCCACGCGAGCTCGTCGGGATGGCTGCCGTAGCGCGCGCACAGGCGCGCGTGTGCATATTCGACGCTGCCGGCCTCGATCACGAACGGCCCCCGGTCAGCGCGCCGGCAAGGGCGGCGACGGCCTGCTCGACTCTCGCAACTTCCGTGGGCGTGAGCTGGTGAGGCGCCCCCAGTGCGACGGCTTGCGCTTCCATGGCAGCCACTTCGGTGGTGCCTTTGGCGTCGAATGCGGCGCGCACCGCGCGGATACGCCGATCGGTATGCACTCCGAGGCGACGCGCCGTTTCTCGTGCCTGTTCGGCGATCTCTACCGCTTCGCTGCGGGCATGGGCCACGGCATCCCGTGCCGCAACTTCGGCCGTCAGCACGCGCGTTATCGCGGCCTCGACCGCATTGTTCGATTGCAGCTTCGGGTTATCTGGCACCACCGGAAGAGTCCGAGTTCTTTTGTTGGTGGGACGCATCTCGCTGCGAGCACCGACGACGAGGCACGCGACACGCCAATTGCGTCGGCGCGGGCGTCACCCGTCTTTTGCATCCTGCGCTCGGGCGGGCAGCGCCACGTTGATCTAGGTCAGGCGGCGACGTTGCGGTCCGGCGCCTCGTGGGTGCGGCAACCTGCCGCAGCGAGTCGTGACGTGCGCGTGTAACTACCCATGTAACACGACGCGGCTGCGGCCTTCTCTCACAAGTTTCGCGCCCTTATCTTGATCTTCGTCAAGCACGAGCATCGGCAACGCGTTCTAAATAGAACCTGCTGGCAAGGTGGATCGATCGTACAAGCAGCGCGATTGCATCGATGCACGATCGCATTCCCGGGAGGGGCTCATGATGGAAACCTATTACGAGTTGATGCGCAAGCAGGGAATCTCGCGCCGCAGCTTCCTCAAGTTCTGCAGCCTGACTGCCGCATCGCTGGGATTGGGTGATGCGGGGGCCCAGCAGATTGCGCAGGCGATGCAGACCAAGCCGCGCACCCCGGTGATCTGGCTGCATGGCCTCGAGTGCACCTGCTGCAGCGAGTCGTTCATCCGCTCGGCGCACCCGCTCGCGAAGGACGTGGTGCTCTCGATGGTATCGCTCGACTACGACGATACGCTGATGGCCGCTGCGGGCTACCAAGCCGAGGAACAGCTCGAGAAGACGATCGAAAAATACAAGGGCAATTACATCCTCGCGGTCGAGGGCAATCCGCCGCTCGCCGATGACGGCATCTACTGCATTCCGGGCGGCAAGCCGTTCGTCGAGAAGTTGCGGCGGGTGGCCAAGGATTGCAAGGCCATCGTCTCGTGGGGCAGCTGCGCGTCCTGGGGTTGCGTGCAGGCGGCGAAGCCGAATCCGACGCGGGCCACCCCGGTGCACAAGGTCATCACCGACAAGCCGATCGTCAAGGTGCCCGGCTGCCCGCCGATCGCGGAGGTGATGACGGGTGTCGTGACGTACATCCTGACGTTCGACCGCCTGCCCGATCTCGATGCGCAGGGTCGTCCGAAAATGTTCTACAGCCAGCGCATTCACGACAAGTGCTATCGCCGACCGCATTTCGACGCCGGCCAGTTCGTCGAGCAGTTCGACGACGCGGGCGCGCGCATGGGTTACTGCCTGTACAAGGTCGGGTGCAAGGGCCCCGTGACGTACAACGCGTGTTCGACGGTGCGCTGGAACGAAGGCACGTCCTTCCCGATCCAGTCCGGTCACGGTTGTATCGGCTGCTCGGAAGACGCGTTCTGGGACAAGGGCTCATTCTACGACCACCTGACGACGATCACGGCACCCGGTGGTCTGGGCATCGAGGGCACCGCCGACCGGATCGGACTCGTGGCGGTCGGCGCCGCAGGCGCGGCGATCGCCGCCCACGCCGCGGTCAGCGCAATCAAGCAGGCGCGGAGCAAGACGCGCAACGACAAGCTCGCCGAAACGGAGAAGTGATCATGGCGACCATGCAAACCCAGGGCTTCACGCTCGACGACAGCGGCAAGCGCATCGTCGTCGATCCAATCACGCGGATCGAGGGCCATCTGCGCATCGAGGTCAACGTCGACAAGGACAACGTGATCCGCAACGCGGTATCGACCGGCACCATGTGGCGCGGCCTGGAGGTGATCCTCAAGGGTCGCGATCCGCGCGACGCGTGGGCGTTCGTCGAGCGGATCTGCGGCGTGTGCACGGGTGTTCACGCCCTCGCGTCAGTTCGCTCCGTGGAGGACGCGCTCGGCATCAAGATTCCGAAGCAGGCGAACGTCATCCGCAACCTGATGCACGCGACGCTGTTTGCGCAGGACCACCTCGTGCACTTCTATCATCTGCACGCGCTCGACTGGGTCGACGTCGTCTCGGCGCTCTCGGCCGACCCGAAAAAGACCGCGGAACTCGCGCAGAGCATCTCGTCGTGGCCCAACAGTTCACCCGGCTACTTCCGCGAAGTGCAGAACCGGCTGAAGAGGTTCGTCGAGTTCGGCCAGCTCGGCATCTTCGCCAACGGCTACTGGGGAAGCAAGGCGTACCGGCTGCCGGCGGAAGCGAACTTGATGGCGGTGACCCATTACCTCGAGGCGCTCGACTTCCAGAAGGAGATCGTGAAGATACAAACGATCTTCGGCGGCAAGAACCCGCACCCGAACTGGCTGGTCGGCGGCATGCCGTGCTCGATCAACCTCGACAACACCGGGGCGGTCGGCGCGATCAACATGACGCAGCTCAACATGATCAGCGACATCATCAACCGCACCATCGAGTTCATCGATCAGGTCTACATTCCCGACCTGCTGGCGATCGCCGGATTCTACAAGGACTGGGCGAAGATCGGCGGCGGGCTGTCGAGCCAGAACGTGATGGCCTACGGCGAATGGCCGGACATCGCCAACGATTACTCGAGCGCGAGCCTGCTGATGCCCTCGGGCGTGATCCTGGGCGGCGACCTCAAGAAGGTGTACGACGTCGACCTGAAGGCCCCGGACCAGGTGCAGGAATGGGTCACCCACTCGTGGTACAAGCAGGGCGACGAGAACAAGGGCCTGCATCCGTTCGACGGCGTGACCGACCCGAATTTCGTGCTGGGTCCCAAGACCAAAGGCACCCGCACCAACATCGAGAATCTCGACGAGAGCGCCAAGTATTCGTGGGTCAAATCTCCGCGCTGGAAGGGCAACCCGGTCGAAGTGGGCCCGCTCGCCCGCTATGTCGTGGCGTATGCCCGCGGCAACAAGGAGATCACCGAGCAGATCACAATGGTCCTGAAGACGCTCGACATCCCGGTGACTGCGCTGTTCAGCACGCTCGGCCGCACGGCCGCCCGCGGGCTCGAGGGTTCCTGGGCCGCGCACAAGATGCGCTACTTCTTCGACCAGCTGATGACCAACCTCAAGGCCGGCGACTTTGCGACGGCCAACGTCGAAAAGTGGGAGCCGTCGACGTGGCCGACCGAGGCGAAGGGTGTTGCGCCTTGCGAAGCACCGCGTGGTTCGCTGGCGCACTGGGTGAAGATCAAGGACACGAAGATCGACAGCTACCAGTGCGTGGTGCCGACGACATGGAACGCAGGACCGCGCGATGCGAAGGGGCAAATCGGCGCCTACGAGGCGGCGCTGCTGAACACGCCGATGGTCAATCCCGCGCAGCCCCTCGAGATCCTGCGCACGATCCACAGCTTCGATCCCTGCCTCGCCTGCGCGACGCACGTCATGTCGCCCGAGGGTGAAGAGCTCGTTGCCGTGACGGTGCGCTGATCCCGGGAGGAGAGTGCCATGAGAATCAACCCCGTCTCCGGGCAGGTGCTCGACGGTCCGCTCGAGCCGGTCTACGTGTACGAAGCCCCCGTGCGTATCTGGCACTGGGTGATGATGGTCGCGATGTTCTTCCTGGGCGTGACCGGATATCTGATCGGCAGTCCGCCTCCGGCCATTGGCGGCGAGGCTGCGTTCCACTACATGTTCGGCTATATCCGCATGATTCATTTCATCGCGGCCATGGTCTTTTCCGTCGCCTTCCTCGTGCGCATCTACTGGGCGTTCGTCGGCAATCATTCGGCGCGGGCGATCTTCCTTCCGCCGGTGTGGAACGCCAGCTGGTGGAAGGGTCTGTTCAGTCAAATGGGCTACTACCTGTTCATCCGCAGGGAGTCCGAGCTGTGGGTGGGTCACAATCCGCTCGCGCAGATCGCGATGTTCGCGATGTACACGCTCGGGACGATCTTCATCATCATCACGGGGCTGGCGCTGTACGCCGAGCAGTGGGGCTGGGGAACCACGCCGATGAAGCTGATGGGATGGGTCTTCGTGCTGTTCGGCGATCCGCAGATGGTGCGCACGCTGCACCATCTCGCGATGTGGTATCTCGTGCTGTTCGCGATCATCCACGTGTACATGGTGTTCCGCGAGGACATCATGAGCGGCGAATCGGTGATCGGCACGATGATCAGCGGCGTCCGCATGTGGAAACGCGAGCCGAAAGTCTGAACCGCCTGGGCAGCCCGATGTTGGCCGTGAATCGCACTCCGCGCCCCGCGACCACGGGAACGAAACGACCCGCCGCGGCGCTCGCCCTGTCGTCTCGCCGCCCGCCGCCGCCTGGCGAGTTTCTCGACACGCGGTTCCTGAAACCGCTGGCGATCACCCAGACGGAACTGGCGCGGGCGCTGGGCGTTTCCCGCCGCCGGGTCAACGAGCTCATCAACGGCCGCCGGGCCATTACGCCCGACACCGCCGTCCGGCTGGCAATGTTCTTCGGCAACGACGCGGCATTCTGGATGCACCTGCAGGTCGCGTGGGACATGCACGCGGCTGTGCGCCAGATGCGCTCTTCCGGTCGCAGGTGACGTACCGGCTGGCCGCTTTCCCTGACCTTCGCGACATGGTCTTGACCTAGCGCAATACGCGCTTGGCGAACCCAAGTAGCCTTCAGCTGTAACCATTGTCGTAACAGGTGGCCTGTGGAACCGTGCCATGAGGTCCTGGTGCTCGGCATCGGCAACCTGCTGTGGGCCGATGAAGGCTTTGGCGTGCGCGCCGTGGAAGCGCTGCACGCCGCGTACAGCTTTCCGGCCGGCGTTACGTTGCAGGACGGCGGCACGCTCGGGCTCCTGCTCTATGAGTCGATGGCTTCGGCGCGTCGAGTGCTGGTCTTTGACGCGATCGATTTCGGGCTCGCACCTGGCACGCTTCGGGTGCTGCGCGACGGCGACGTGCCGGCCTGGGGGCGAACGAAGATGTCCCCACATCAGACCGGATTCAACGACGTACTGGCTCTCTCAAAGATGAACGGGCGCGCCCCCGAAGTGGTGGTTGTGATCGGCGTGCAGCCGGTCGAACTCAACGACTTCGGAGGAAGCCTGCGCCCGGTGGTCAGACAACGTCTGGCCGAGGCAGTGCGACTCGCGGCGGCTCAACTCGAAGCGTGGGGCTTCCCCGGGGCGCCACGTGCCCGTGGCGTTCCGTTCGCGGCGCTGAACGCCGGTCCGCTTGCGCTCGATGCCTATGAATCGGGGCGACCGTCCGCGGTGGAGGCTTGCCGCGAAGGCGATCCGCGATTGCTCGCCCGCACGTCCAGGGACGCTGACTGACATGTGCATTGGCGTGCCCATGCAACTCATTGCCCGCGGGACCGGTCGCGCGCTCTGCGAGGGCCGCGGCCAGCGCGAGACGCTCGACCTGATGCTCGTGGGCGAGCAGCCGGTCGGCACGTGGGTGCTCGCGTTTCGCGGCGCCGCGCTGCGCGTGCTGAGCGCGGATGAAGCAAGACAGACGAATGGCGCGCTCGACGCGCTCGAGGCCGTCCTCGCTGCCGATGGCAACCTCGACGACCACTTCGCGGATCTCGTCGACCGCGAACCCACTCTTCCAGATCACCTCAAAGGAAGTTCCCGATGACGATCCCGATGCCTCTCGCCAAAGGTGCCGGCGCGATTGAGTACCCGCTGGTCGAACGGCTTTTCTCGAAGCACGGCTTCGCGGAGGTCACGCCGGAAACCTTTACGACGTGGACGCAGCGAGCCGGCCGCACGCTGTTGCTTTTCATCGAGGATCCCGGCCTGTACAAGGAAACGCTCGATCTCGCGGTCATCGTACCCGAGCTCGTGCGCGCATTCCCGGGCCGGTTCACTGTCGGCGTCCTCCTGCCCGAGGCGGCGCGCCAACTTTCCGTTCGCTATGGCTTCCGCCGCTGGCCGGCATTCGTGATGCTGGCGGACGGAAAGTATGTGGGAGCCGTCGATGGTCTGCGCAACTGGGACGAGTACCTGATCGAAGTGGCACGTCTGCTCGACGCCGTGCCCACGCGTCCGCCCACGCTGGGCATCGCGGTCAAAGGTGGCGGCGACGGTGCCGGGAGTTGTCATGCGTAATCGGGAGCTCTTGTCATGAAAGACTTTCCGCTTCCCGTGCGCATGGTCGGTGCGGGCTCGCAGCCGGGCGAGGACGAGGAACTGCAATATCTCGAGATGCCGCGCGGCATGAATACATTCCGGATGCCGCTTGTGCCCGAACGCGCGGATGCCGCCGCACTTGCAGATGCGCGCGATCTGCTCGCGGCGTTTCTCGCACAGCTGGACGCGTGGGACCCGAAGGCCACCCGAGGCGGCCCTTGCCTCGACCTTGGGGGAGTCGCGAGACCGGCGCTCGAGATCGTGAACCAGATGCTGGGCGAAGGCGAGGTATCGATCCTGATCGGTGGTGCGCGCAAGTTCCGGATCCAGGAGAGCATATTTACCGGACTCTGGCGGGTGTGCGCGCTGGATGGCGACGGACGCCTGGCCCAGGACTGGCTCGAAGCCGGAATGCTGCCTGCGGCCGCAGTCGAGATCGCGCAGGAACTCGGGGCGGACGCGCTGCCATCCATCGACCTGCCGCCAGGCGCGATGAATTCGCCGGCACTCCTGGCCGAAATAGGCAGCCAGATGGCGACACGGGCGCGGGGCGCTGCGGCCCACGTGATCAACCTGACGCTGTTTCCGATGACGCCCGAGGACCATGCGGTGCTCGCGCAGGCGCTGCCCGTGGGTCCTGTTGCAATGATCTCTCGCGGATTCGGCAATTGTCACGTCACGTCCACGGGATTGCGCGACGTTTGGCGCGTTCAGTACTTCAACAACATGAACACGCTGATCCTCAACACGATCGAAGTCGTCGACGTGCCGGAAGTCGTGCTCGCCGCCGTCGAGGACCTCGCCGACAGCCGCGACAGGCTCGCCGAACTCGTCGATTGGATGAGTGAATCGTGCGTTGAGCAGACCGCGAGCTGACCGCATGCTCATGACCGAGCGACACGCACCGGGCCAGCTACCAGCCATGGGTCCACGGCTCGAATGCAAGATCTGCTGGCAGGTGTACGACCCGGCCGAGGGTGACCCGCTCGTCTGGCAGATTCCACCCGGCACGTCGTTCGCGGATCTGCCGGAGCACTGGACCTGCCCGAACTGCTCGGCAACGAAAGACCAGTTCCTCGTCCTGCGCGATGAATAGCGATACTCGACCGTTGTTTCGTTCGTGGCAGGCCGACGGTGTGGCCGCTGCGCCAAGCGATGCGGCCGTGCGCGTCGAGCCCGCGGCGGGTTGTCTGCCCGACCCGTCTTCGCGACTCGTGACTGCGTTTCAGGCGGTCGCCGTGCGGATGGTGGGTCTCTCGTTCGTCAATCCTGTACTTGCTGTCGAGGCGGTGGCGTTCGCGCCATGGCAGGGTCACTGGCTCGGCGTGATGCTGACGCCATGGTTCATGAACCTTACCCTGGCGCCGCGCGATGTTGCCGCCTGGCTGTCGCTGCAGCAGGGGGCAAGACGCGGCTATCGGTTCCCTGCCGGCGATTACGATTTCATCGGCGCGCACGACGAGGCGGCGGGTGAATATCAGTTCTGCTCGCTGTTTTCACCCGTACTGCAATTCCAGGGCCAGGACACCGCGCGGCTGGTGGCGCAGCTCGCGCGCGACGCGTTGTTCGACCTGAAGAACGCGGACAAGCGCGACATGCCGGTGGCGAACCTCTCCCCGATGCCGAACCCGCGCGCTACGGATCCCGGGCCGCTGGAGAAGCTGAAGCACAGCCTGGACGCTCCGCAATCGAAGCGCGACTTCCTGCATGGCCGATGGGCGGGTGATGACCGTGGTCATCGAGGGTGAACTGATCGTGCAGCTCGACTGTCGCGAGCAGCGCGTCCGACACGTGACGGTGCGCTCGACGCGGCCGATGGTCGCCGCGCGCCTGCTGGCGAGCAAATCGGCCGCCGCCGCGGCCGCCATGGTGCCGAAGTTATTCAGCGTCTGCGGCGGTGCGCAGGGTGCCGCCGCCGTGGCGGCGCTTGCTGCCGCGGGCGCGACCGGTCAGGAGGCCGATCTCGCGGGCCGCGACCGCGAAGTGGTGCTGGAATCGCTGCAGGACGCATTCTGGCACTTGCTGATCGACTGGCCGAACGCGATGGGCAGCGCGCCATGCGCGACGCCCGTGGCCGCTGCACGTTTCGAGATTGCGTCGTCGACGCGTGCGACCGACGGCACGCCGAGGCTGAATGATGCGGGGACGATGCGCGAGCTTGGAATGCGTTTGGCCAGGATCGCGGCGCAGGCGATCTTCGGCATGCCGCCGGCCGAGTGGCTCGGACTGGCCGATGTCGAAGCGCTGCGTGCCTGGTGCGAGAAGCGCAAGAGCGTTCCCGCCCTCCTGCTTGGGCACGTGCTCGCCGACAACCCGACGCTTTGCAGGAGCACGGTCCAGCTGATGCCGCCACCGCAGCCCGATGCCCTGCTGCGTGCCATCGTGCCGGCGATGCGCGAAAAGCCGGCGTTCGCGCGCGCGCCCACATGGGACGGCACCCCGGTCGAGACCGGCGCACTTGCGCGCATGCGCAACGAGCCGCTGGTCGTGGCGGTGCGTGGAGAGTTCGGCAATGCCGTCGTCACACGGATTGTGGCGCGCCTCGCGGAGTTCGCGCGATTAACGCTGGAACTGGAGAGCGCGGCCGGACGGAACGGCGGGCCGCCACGGATCCAGAGCTTGCCGCTCGGCGCCAATGAAGGACTCGCTGCCGTGGAGACCGCGCGTGGATTGCTGTTGCATCGTGCGCAATTGCGCGATGAATGCGTCGTCGATTATCAGATCGTGGCGCCGACCGAATGGAATTTTCACTCCGAGGGCGCGCTGGCGCGCGGACTCGAAGGCCTCGAGTCCGAAAGTGAGTTGAGTCTGCTCCGCTCCGCACGGCTGGCGGTACACGCGCTGGACCCGTGCGTCGGATTTCGGGTCGAGGTGGGTCATGCATGAGGTTGCAATCGCCGAAGGCGTGCTGCGCATCGTCACGGATGCCGCGCGGGCCAGCGCGGCCGCGCGGGTCCACACGGTGTGGCTCGAGCTCGGTGCGTTGGCGCACGTCGAGCCGGACGCGCTGGTCTTCTGCTTTGACGCGGTGACGCGCGGCAGCGTCGCGGATGGGGCGAAGCTTGAAATCGCCAGGACCGCTGGTGCGGCATGGTGCATGCCGTGCAGCGAACGGGTTCCGATCGCGCGACTGGGCGACGCGTGTCCTCTTTGCGGCAGCTACCAGTTGCAGGTCATCGATGGCGACGATATGCGGGTCAAGGAGATCGGCATTGCCTGAGCCGCCGTGGCGGGCGACGGGCGGAACGAAGAGGAACGAACATGTGCACAACTTGCGGCTGTGGCGACGGTGACACAAGGGTCGATGGCATTGCCATTGCGAATGCCGGCGAACACGAACTCGAACATCGGCACGTGGACGGGCCGGTACACACGCACTGGCACCTGCACGAAGGCGGTCATCAGAACGCGCCTTTGGGGATGGCGCATGCGCATAGGCATGCCGACGGCACGTGGCACAGTCACGTCCATGACGGCACGGCCGGGCACGCGCACGAGGCTGCCGGCGTATTGGGTGGCGTGCACGATGCGGGATTGCCTTCGGAGCGCATCGTCCGGATCGAGGAGGACATCCTCGCGCGGAACAATGCCTTCGCCGACGATAATCGGCGGGTCTTTGCGGATCGCGGCAATTTTGCGCTGAATCTCGTTTCGAGTCCCGGTTCGGGCAAGACGACGCTGCTGGTGCGCACGATCGAGGCGTTGCGCGGGCGCATTCCGGTTTGCGTGATCGAGGGCGACCAGCAGACGTCCCTGGACGCCGATCGCATTCGGGCCACGGGTGCGGGCGCCGTACAGGTCAACACGGGCAAGGGTTGCCATCTCGACGCGCACATGATCGGTCGGGCACTTACGCGACTCGACTCGCCCGAAGGCGGCCTGGTCATGATCGAGAATGTAGGCAACCTGGTTTGCCCGGCGGCATTCGACCTGGGCGAGGCGCACAAGGTCGTCATCCTGTCGGTGACCGAAGGCAGCGACAAACCGCTCAAGTATCCCGACATGTTTCGCGCCGCGAGTCTGATGCTTATCAACAAGACCGATCTGTTGCGTCATGTGCAATTCGATGTCGATGCGGCGGTTGCCTATGCGCGGCGGATGCGCCCGGAACTCGAAGTGATTTGCCTGTCGGCGACGACCGGCGAAGGCATCGATGTCTGGCTCGCGTGGCTCGAGCGCGGTGTCGCGGCGACGAAGGCCGCGCGCGATCGAAGTGTCGCGGGATTGCGCCGGCGCGTGGCGGAACTGGAAGCAAAGCTGGCGACCATGGATGCCTCGGCCTGACGCCTGCGCTTGCCAATGTCCATCATGGAAACCTCGGAACGCGACATCGTCCGGCGGCGCCTCGAAGTGCGCGGCGTCGTGCAGGGTGTGGGTTTCCGACCGTTCGTCTATCGATTGGCGCGGGATCTGGCGCTTGACGGCTGGGTTCGCAACGATGCCGCCGGCGTGACCATCGAGGTCGAGGGCGAAGCGGCGCGCATCGAATGTCTCGCGCGCGGCTTGCGCGACCAGGCGCCATCGCTTGCGCGCGTCGACAGCGTGGCGCTGCGCGAATGTGCCCCCGAGCACGTCGGGCCGGGCTTCGCGATTCTCGAGAGCGGCGGCGGTCGCGCGGCTACCTCGATCGGGCCCGATAGCGCGATCTGCGACGATTGTTTGCGTGAAATGCTCGAACCGGGCGATCGGCGCTACCGGTACGCGTTCATCAACTGCACGAACTGTGGTCCGCGCTACACGATCACGCAGTCCCTGCCGTACGACCGCGCGACGACCAGCATGGCAGTCTTTGCGCAATGCGCGTCGTGCCTCGGAGAATACCGGTCTCCGCTCGATCGCCGCTTTCACGCCGAACCGAATGCGTGTCCGGAATGCGGCCCGCGGCTTGCGTTTCTCGACGCGCGCGGGCAAGCCATCGCGGACATCGATCCGGTCGCGGAATCAGTTGCAAGGCTGCAGCGTGGCGAGATTGTCGCCGTCAAGGGACTTGGCGGTTTTCATCTTGCCTGCGACGCGCGCGATGAAGGTGCCGTGACGCGCCTGCGCGAGCGCAAGGCGCGCGAGGAAAAGCCGTTCGCGGTGATGGTGGCCAATGTCGCATCGGCGCAGATGTGGGCAGAGGTCGAGCCGGCGGAGCAGACGCTCCTGGAGTCGGTCGAACGCGGCATTGTCCTGCTGCGCAGGCGCAATGCGAGCGAGCGCCAGCTGGCCGGCGTCGCTCCGGGCCTCGCGTGGCTGGGCGTGATGCTGCCATATGCACCGCTGCACTACCTGCTGTTTCACGAGGCTGCCGGACGCCCCGCCGGCAAGGAATGGTTGCACGAGGCGCACGACTTCGTGCTGGTCATGACCAGCGCCAATCCGGGCGGGGAACCGCTGGTCACCGGCAACGGCGAGGCGATCTTGCGTCTCGCGGGCATTGCCGACGCGTTTCTAGTGCACGACCGCGACATCGTCATCGGCTGCGATGATAGCGTGCTGCGCGTGGTCCCCGGCGATGGTGCTCCGGAATTTCAGTTTGTTCGCCGTGCTCGTGGTTACACGCCGCGCGCGATCAGGCTCGCTGCCGCGGGACCCTCGGTGGTTGCATTGGGCGGGTACTTCAAGAATACCGTGTGCGTGACGCGCGGCGACGAGGCCTTCGTCTCGCAGCATATCGGCAATCTCGACAATGCGCCGACGTGCCGGGCGCTCGACGATGCGGTCGCGCATCTGGTCTCGATTCTCGACGTGGAACCGCAGATCGTCGCGCACGATCTGCACCCGGATTTCTACAGCACGCGGCACGCGGCGCGCCTCGCGACGCGGTGGGGCGTGCCGACGCGGCCGGTGCAGCATCATCATGCGCACATCGCCGCTGTCGTCGCGGAGCACCAATTGCAGGGCGCAGTGCTGGGGATGGCCCTCGACGGCGTGGGATTGGGCTGCGACGGCGGCGCCTGGGGTGGCGAGTTGCTGCACGTCGACGGCGCGTACTGCGAACGCATCGGACGGTTGCGCCCATTGCGATTGCCTGGCGGGGATCGCGCCGCTCGGGAACCGTGGCGCATGGGCGCCGCCGCGCTTTCGCTCGCAGGCCGCAACAGCGAAATCGTGCGCCGTTACGCCAGCGAACCCGCAGCGCCGGTCGTCAGGGACATGCTCGTGCGCCGATTCAACGCGCCGGAGACAAGCAGCATGGGTCGCTGGTTCGACGCGGCGGCCGGCCTCCTGGATCTGAAGCGGCGGATGGCATTCGAAGGACAGACGGCAATGTTGCTGGAAGGACTGGCCGAGTGCAATGGCCCAGTCCGTGCCGACGCGTCGCTGTACGCGATCGGCGTCGACAACGAACTCGATCTCACGGCGTTGTTGATGCGTCTTGCCGATGAGCGCGATGCCGGCCACGGCGCCGCGCTCTTCCACGCCACGCTCGTCGACGCGCTCGCTACCTGGGCTGAGCGGACTGCCTCGACACTCGGCGTGACGACCGTCGCCGCGGGTGGTGGCTGCTTCCTCAACGCCATCCTTTCGCGTGGCCTGCACACCGCGCTCAGGCAGCGAGGTGTCACGCTGCTCCAGGCGCACACGGTGCCGCCGAACGATGGCGGACTGGCGCTCGGGCAGGCGTGGGTTGCGCAGAATGACCTGCGCGGAGTCCACTGAAAATGTGTCTCGCCATTCCCGCCCGCGTGGTCGACCTGCCCGAACCCGGCGCGGCGCTGGTCGATGTCGGTGGCGTGCAGAAGCGGATTTCGCTGGCGCTGGTCGACGATGTAGGGCGCGGTGACTATGTGATCGTCCATGTCGGCTACGCACTGACGAAGCTCGATCCGATCGAGGCGCAGCGAACGCTTCGGATATTTTCCGAGGCCGGGCTGGTGGGGCAGGAGGTCGAGTGAAGTACATCGACGAATTCCGAGATGGCGGCCTCGCGCGCCAGCTCGCTGCCGCGATCGGGCATGAAGCCCGACGTGACCGAAGTTACAACCTGATGGAATTCTGCGGCGGTCATACGCACGCGATCTCGCGGTATGGGTTGAACGACCTGCTGCCGTCGCACGTCAAGATGATCCACGGCCCCGGCTGCCCCGTGTGCGTGCTGCCTATCGGTCGCATCGACAACGCGATCGCGCTCGCTGCGCGGCCGGGCCTTATCCTGTGCACCTACGCCGATACGATGCGCGTGCCGGCATCGCAAGGATCGTCGCTGCTGAAGGCAAAGGCGCGGGGCGCGGATATCCGCATGGTCTATTCGAGTGCGGACGCGATCCGCATTGCGCGGGAGCATCCTGAGCGCGACGTCGTGTTCTTCGCTATTGGCTTCGAGACGACAACGCCGCCGACGGCGGTCGTGATCCTCGAGGCGCAGGCCCGCGGGCTGACCAATTTCAGCGTGTTCTGCAATCACGTGGTGACGCCCGCCGCCATCAGCAACATCCTCGAATCGAAAGACGTGCGCGAGCTGGGCACGCTGCCGCTGGACGGCTTCATCGGGCCCGCGCACGTGTCGACCGTCATCGGCAGCCAGCCGTACGAATACTTCGCCGAGGAGTACCGGCGCCCTGTCGTGATCGCGGGCTTCGAGCCACTCGATGTGATGCAGGCCATCCTGATGCTCGTTCGGCAATTGAACGAGGGACGCGCCGAGGTGGAGAACGAGTTCACGCGCGCCGTCACGCGCGATGGCAATCGGAAGGCCAAGGCGCTGGTGGCCGAGGTGTTCGAGCTGCGGCGATCTTTCGAATGGCGAGGCCTGGGCGAAGTGCCCTACAGCGCGCTCCGGATCAAGGAGAAATACCGGCAATTCGACGCCGAGGCGCGCTACGGGATCGCTTACAAGTCGGTGCCGGACAACAAGGCATGCGAATGCGGTGCGATTCTGCGGGGCGTGAAGAAACCCTCTGACTGCAAGGTGTTCGGCACCGTCTGCACGCCCGACAACCCGATCGGCTCCTGCATGGTCTCATCGGAAGGAGCGTGCGCGGCGCACTACACGTACGGACGATTCAGAGGCGTCGCCGTCGTCGCGGCGCAACCCGCAGCGGCTGCATCGATCGCATGACGGCAGTTCGCAGCGACTACGTCCGTCCCGTGGATTTCAAGCACGGGTACGTCGACATGACCCATGGCGGCGGCGGCCGCGCGATGGCGCAGCTGATCGACGAACTCTTCCTGCGGTCGTTCGACAACGTGTGGCTGCGTCAGGCCAACGACCAGGCCGCATTCGAGGTGGCGGCGGGACGTATGGTCATGGCCACCGACAGCCACGTCGTGTCGCCGCTGTTCTTCCCGGGGGGCGACATCGGCTGCCTGTCGATTCACGGCACGATCAACGACATCGCGATGGCGGGCGCCGCGCCGCTCTATCTCGCTGCTGGCTTCGTTCTCGAGGAAGGCTTCCCGCTCGCGAACCTGAAGCGCATCGTCGAATCGATGGCCGAAGCGTCGCGCAACGCCGGCGTACCGGTAGTCGCCGGCGACACCAAGGTCGTCGAGAGGGGCAAGGGCGATGGCGTGTTCATCACGACCACAGGCGTCGGCGTCATCCCCGCCGGCGTGAACATTTCCGGCGATCGTGCGCGTCCGGGCGATCGGATTCTCGTCAGCGGAACGATCGGCGACCACGGTGTCGCGATCATGTCGCTGCGCGAGAATCTCACGTTCGAGACGACTATCCAGTCCGACACGGCAGCGCTGCACCGCCTCGTCGCGGCGATGATCGAGGACGTGCCCGGCATCCATTGCATGCGCGATCCGACCCGCGGCGGGCTGGCGACGACGCTGAACGAGCTCGCGCGCCAGTCCGGCTGCGGCATCGTGATCGCCGAGGAGCGGATTCCGGTGCGCACCGAAGTCAATGCCGCGTGCGAATTTCTCGGTCTCGATCCGCTTTACGTGGCGAACGAGGGCAAGCTGGTCGCGATCTGCGCGGCGGACGACGCGGAGCGCCTGCTTGCCACGATGCGAGAGCATCCGCACGGCCGCGACGCGGCGATCATCGGGGAAGCCATCGACGATCCGCATCGCTTCGTGCAGATGGATACGCGCTTCGGCGGCCGGCGCGTCGTCGACTGGCTTACCGGCGAGCAGTTGCCGCGGATCTGCTGATGCGCATCCTGTTCCTAACGCACGCGTTCAACGGCCTGACGCAGCGGCTCTACGCCGAGCTGGCTGCGGCGGGGCACGATATATCGGTCGAGTTCGACATCACCGACACCGTGACGCAGGAGGCCATTGCGCTTTGGCAACCAGAGCTGATCGTTGCGCCGTTCCTGAAGCGGAGGATTCCGGAAGCCGTCTGGCGCCACCACCGTTGCATCGTGCTTCACCCCGGCGTCGTGGGCGACCGCGGACCGTCCTCGCTCGAGTGGGCGATCATGAACGGCGAAACCGAGTGGGGTGTGACTGCGATCGAGGCGAACGCGGAAATGGACGCCGGCGACATCTGGGCGAGCGCGAGTTTCCCGATGCGCGCGGCGACGAAGAGCAGCCTCTACCGCAACGAGGTCACCGAGGCCGCGGTGAAGGTGCTGGATCTGACGCTGCAGCGCCTGGCGCGCGGGGAGACACCGGAGCCGCTCGACTATTCGAAATCCGGCGTGCGCGGACGGCAGCGGCCGGCGATGCAGCAATCCGACCGCGCGATCGACTGGCGCGCGGACGATACCGCGACCGTCCTGCGCAAGATACGCGCGGCGGACGGATCCCCCGGCGTGCGCGATGAAGTGCTCGGCCAACGGGTGTTCCTGTACGACGCGCATCCGGAAGGTCGCCTGCGCGGAGACTTTCCGCGCGCGGCGCCCGGCGACGTCATTGCGTGCCGCAACGGCGCCGTCCTGCGCGCAACGCTCGAAGGCGCGATCTGGATCACTCATCTGAAGGCGGATGCAGGCGAAACCTCCTTCAAGCTTCCCGCAGCGATGGTGCTCGCCCGTCGACTGGCAAACGTGCCTGATGCGCCGCTTGCGCCGGAAGCCATTGTCGCTTATCCGACCTGGCGGCCGATTCGCTACGAGGAAAAGGGTGCCGTAGGCTATCTGCACTTCCCCTTCTACAACGGCGCAATGGGCACGGCGCAATGCGAGGCGCTGCTTGCGGCGTATCGCCACGCGAGGTCGAGGCCGACACGGGTCATCGTGCTGATGGGCGGACCGGATTTCTGGTCCAACGGGATCCACCTCAACCTGATCGAGGCCGCAGCGCATCCGGCCGAGGAGTCGTGGCGCAACATCAACGCCATCGACGATCTCGTGCGTGAGATCGTCGTCACCGATGCCCAGATCACGATCGCCGCGCTGCAGGGTAATGCGGGTGCCGGCGGAGCTTTTCTCGCGCTCGCGGCGGACCGCGCTTTCGCCCGCGATGGCGTGATCCTGAATCCGCACTACAAGGGCATGGGCAATCTGTACGGCTCCGAATACTGGACATACCTGTTGCCGCGACGCGTAAGCGCCGACGTCGCGCGCGACATGACGCAGGGTCGCCTGCCGATCAGCGCGCGACGTGCCGTCGCGACAGGACTGATCGACGACCATTTCGGCTCGACACCGACTGCTTTCTGCGCCGAGACCGAAAAGCGGGCGAATGCGATCGCCGCCTCCGCCGCATTCGATGGTCTGCTGGGCGAGAAGCATGCTCGCCGCCTTGCCGACGAGGCGCACAAGCCGCTGGAAACGTATCGGACCGAAGAACTCGAGCGAATGAAGCAGAACTTCTTCGGCTTCGATCCCAGCTATCACGTCGCGCGCGATCACTTCGTGCGCAAAGTGCCGCGGTCGCGAACACCGTTGTACATCGCGCGCCATCGGGAAGCGACCGCCGGCGCCGCCAGTACTGCTCGGAATCCGGGTGACTCACACTCATCGCAGAGTGGTGCCCCAAAGTCCGCCGAGTCAGCGGGTCATCAACAGCGTTGCACCTTACCAAGTTAAGGTGGGCGGACTTCGAAGCTGAGGCCGTCGATTCCTGCGCAAATGGAGAGGCAAATGAGAAAATTGATTTTGGCTTTCGTGATGATGTGTTGTGTCGATAGTGCATGGACTGCGGCGCCGGCACCCGCGCCGACTGCGTCGATCACAGGCAAGGTCCTCGAAGTGTTGGACGCCGAGAGCTTTGTCTACCTCCGCCTCCAGACCAAAGACGGCGAGACGTGGGCGGTGGTCGCAAAGGCACCGGTCAAGAAGGGCGCGGAGGTCACCATCGACAATGTGACAATGGTGGGGAACTTCGAAAGCAAGACGCTGAAGAGAAAATTCGACCAGATCGCCTTCGGTTCCATTGCCATGTCGAGCACAGGCGCTGCCGCACGCGATGACATGGCGGCGATGCACGCAGGCGTCGCCAAGGCGGCGGATGTCGGAGACATCAAGGTCGCCAGGGCATCCGGACCGGATGCGCGCACGGTCGCGGAGATCGTCACCAGGAAGGCCGACCTCAAGGACAAGGCTGTCGTGGTTCGCGGCAAGGTCGTGAAAATCACGGGCGGGGTGCTAGGAAAGAACTGGATTCACCTGCGCGATGGGTCGGGTTCCGCCTCGGACGGCACCAATGACGTGCTTGTGACGACCAAGGACGAGGCCAGTATCGGCGATGTCGTACTGGTGAATGGAGTCGTGCACCTCGATCGGGACTTTGGGTCCGGCTATGCGTACCAGGTCCTGATCGAAGAAGCGTCCGTAAAGAAGTGACCCCGGTGGAGATCATGTCTACGTTGTTGCCGCCGTTCTGGTTGATTCGCGTGGCGGTGGCAGCCGTATGGCTCTACGAGGGGCTGTGGTGCAAGCTCCTTCGTGGCCAGCCGCACGAATTCGAAGTCGTCGAGGCTGTGCCGTATTTCGGACCGCGCGTCGGGGCGCTCTTTCTCAGGGCACTCGGCGTGGTCGAAGTCGCCATCGCGGCGTGGACGCTGAGCGCGATCTCGCCAATCGTATGCGCGGTCGCGCAAACGCTGCTGCTCGTTACGCTCAACTTCAACGGCCTCCTGTGGGCCAGCCACATCATCCATGATCCGGCCGGCATGGTGGTAAAGAACTTCGCCTTCCTCGTGCTGGTGTGGGTATGCGCCGGCCTGCCCGGATACGCATGATCACGACCGCCGCGGAAACTGTCTGGGAGCGCGGGCGCTTCGACGCGCACGGCGGCCCGGGCAAGGTTCTTTTCGGTCGCATGTACGAAGATGCCTCGATCGAGCTCGACGCGTTCCGTCCGGGGGGGCGCGTACTTTGCATCGCCTCCGCTGGCTGCACGGCAATGGCGCTCGCGCCGCGCCACGAGGTCGTCGCCGTCGACATCAATCCCGTCCAGCTCGCGTACGCGGAGCGGCGCTTCGGTGGTGACCGCAGTACGCGAGGCACCGCCGAACGCGTCATGGCCTTTGGGCGCTCCCTTTCGCCGCTAGCGGGCTGGTGGCCGTCGCGGGTACGAGCGTTCCTTGACCTTGAGGATCCGGCCGAGCAAACCGTGTACTGGCGACGGCATCTCGACACCGTGAGATTCCGCGTTGCGCTCGACGGGCTGCTCTCGCTTACAGCGCTCCGCGCGGTCTATGCCACGCCATTCCTCGACTTCCTTCCACCTCGCCTCGGCGCCGTCATGCGTGGGCGCATGGAGCGCTGCTTTGCCCGGCACTCCAATCGCGCGAATCCCTACGCGCGCGCGCTGCTGCTGGGTGAGTTGTCCGACACGCGGCCGCCCCCGGAGACGAAACAGATTCGACTGGTCCACGCTGACGCGGCTGCGTTCCTCGAGCGCGAGCCCGCACGGAGTTTCGACGGGTTTGCGCTCTCGAACATCCTGGACGGTGCCGACGCGGCCTATGAGCGGAGACTCATTGCCGCAGTGAAACAGGCAGCCGCACCGGGTGCGTCCGTGGTGCTCAGGAGTTTCCGCGAGGTGCAGGCCCCCTTGTCGACCAACCGCGCCGTCGATGATCGGGCGATGCTGTGGGGCATCGTCGATGTAAGACGCGCCGCCGTCCTGTGATGAGTCCACAAGGTAGCCACCGATGAAACGCACGGCTGCCGGGGCCCTTGCCCCCACTGCAGGCAACAAATTGCCACACCCCACCGTCACAGAGGCTGACAGTTCGACGTCGATCGTTACCCGGATGGATTTCGCGGCTTCGCCCGAAAAAGTTTGGCGTGGGTTGATCTTCTACGAGCAGATCGACGAGCCACCATCGCTGCTCCTGCGCCTCTTCCTGCCTTTGCCGATCCGGATCGACGGCTCGAAAGCGGCGGTCGGTGACGAAGCGACGTGTCTGTATGAAGGCGGGTACCTGCGGAAACGCGTAACGCACGTCGACGCCCGTCGTCACTACGGGTTCGAAATCGTCGAGCAAAACCTCGTCATTGGCGGCGGGTTGATGTTGTCTGGCGGCGGCTACACGCTGCGTGAGCTTCCGGGCCGCCGCACCGAGGTCGCGGTCACAACCCGATATGTGAGCCGCAAGCGTCCCGGCTGGCTCTGGAAGCCGATCGAGGCGATTGTCTGCCACTTGTTCCATCGCCACTTGCTTTCCGCAATGCGGCGCACCAGCGAATTGGGCTGACCCGTCATCAAAGCCCAAGGCAGATCAATGCAGTGGCCCGGATCGCCCCTCGACACCGATATTGCGCTACACTATCAGGCACTTGCAGTTCGCCAGCCCGCAGATTACCTGCTGCCAGCCATGCCGCTCTACGCCCTGGGCCTCAACCACACGACCGCACCGCTCGAGGTGAGGGAGCAGGTCGTGTTCCAGCTGGATACGCTGGGCCAGGCCTTGCGCGAGCTGATCGGCCGGCCGCGGGTGAAGGAAGCCGCGATTCTGTCGACTTGCAATCGCACCGAGGTGTATTTCCATGGCGCCGAAGCCGACCCGGTAAGCGATTGGCTCGCCGATTTTCACCACGTACCGAAGTCCTCGCTGTCGCCGTACCTATACACGCTGCCGCAGGAAGAAGCCGTCGCCCACGCCTTTCGCGTCGCCAGCGGTCTGGACTCGATGGTACTCGGCGAACCGCAGATCCTCGGACAGATGAAGCACGCGGTAAAGACCGCGGAAGCCGCAGGTTCGCTCGGACTGGTGCTCAACCGGTTGTTCCAGCGCACGTTTGCGGTCGCGAAGGACGTGCGCACCAGTACCGACATCGGCAGCGCGTCGATTTCGATGGCGGCCGCGGCGGTCAAGCTCGCGGAGCGCATCTTTCCGTCGATCGCCGGGCAGCGCGTGCTGCTGATCGGCGCCGGCGAGATGATCGATCTCGCCGCGACGCACTTCGCGGCGAAGAAGCCGCGCTCGATCACCGTCGCCAACCGCACGCTGGAGCGCGGCGCGCAACTGGCCGCGAGGTTCGGTGCCGACGCCATCACGCTCTCCGAACTGCCCGACCGCCTCGCCGGATTCGACATTATTATTACCTCCACCGCGAGCTCGCTGCCGATCCTCGGCAAGGGCTTGCTCGAGCGGGCGATCAGGGCCCGGCGTCATGCGCCCATGTTCATCGTCGACCTGGCGGTGCCGCGCGACGTCGAACCGGAAGCGGCCAGGCTCGACGACGTGTTCCTGTACAGCGTGGACGACCTCGCCAACATCGTGCAAGGCAATCTGCAGGTCCGTGAGGATGCCGTACGCGAAGCCGAGGCGATGATCGCCGACCAGGTGCGCAGTTTCCTGAATTGGCTCGACGGGCGCACCGTCGTGCCGATGATCGCCGCGCTGCACGGGCATCACGACCAGTTGCGCGCGGCCGAACTCGAACGGGCAAGGCGACTGCTGTCGGGCGGCATGCCGGCCGACCAGGTGCTCGATCAGCTTGCCCGCGGGCTGACCAACAAGTTCCTGCATGCACCGACGCAGGCACTCAGCCAGGCCGGCGAAGCGGAGCGCGCCGAATTGCTGGCGATGCTTCATCGCGTTTATCAGCTGCCCGACGAGCATTAGTGTCATCCCCGCAGAAGCGGGGTCCCACGTTCAGATTGGTCATCCCCGCGCAAGCGGGGATCCATCTTCAACAAACTCCGCAAACCCGAGCCAAATGGATTCCCGCTTTCGCGGGAATGACGGCACTAGAACCAGCAATGTGACGTAATGAAATCATCTCTCTCCCACAAACTCACCCAGCTCGCGACGCGGCTGCATGAACTCGACGGCTTGCTCGCCGCCGAAGACGTCACGCGCGATCTCGATCGCTTTCGCGCGCTATCGCGCGAGCACTCCGAGATCACGCCGGTGGTCACGCTCTACCGCGACTGGCAGAAAGCGGATGCCGATCTCGCGGCGGCGCAGGAAATGCTCGCCGACGCGGAGATGAAAGCCTTCGGCGACGAGGAAGCCAAGGCGGCGAAAACCCGCATGGAGACGCTCGAGGCGCAATTGCAGAGCGTATTGCTGCCGCGCGATCCGAACGACGAGCGCAATATCTTCGTCGAGATTCGCGCCGGTACCGGCGGCGACGAGTCCGCGTTGTTCGCCGGCGACCTGCTTCGCATGTACGTGCGTTTCGCCGAGCGTAACAAGTGGAAGGTCGAGATCATCTCGGAGAGCCCCGGCGACATGGGCGGCTACAAGGAGGTGATCGCGCGCATCGCCGGGCAGGACGTGTACTCGAAGCTCAAGTTCGAGTCGGGCGGACACCGTGTGCAGCGCGTGCCGGCGACGGAGTCGCAGGGGCGCATCCATACCTCGGCGTGCACGGTCGCGGTATTGCCCGAGGCCGACCCGATTGCCGACATCACCATCAATCCGGCCGACATCCGCATCGACACGTTTCGCGCATCGGGCGCCGGCGGCCAGCACGTCAACAAGACCGACTCGGCGGTGCGCATCACGCACCTGCCCACGGGTTTGGTCGTCGAGTGCCAGGACGACCGCTCGCAGCACCGCAACCGCTCGCAGGCGATGTCGGTGCTGGCATCGCGCCTGCTCGATCGCCAGCGGCAGGAGCGCCAGCAGAAGGAGGCCGCGACGCGCAAGAGCCTGATCGGCAGCGGCGACCGCAGCGAACGAATTCGTACCTACAATTTTCCGCAGGGACGAATTACCGACCATCGCATCAATCTGACGCTCTACAAGATCGACTACATCATGGACGGCGACCTGTTCGAACTGACGCAGGCGCTCGCGCAGGAATTCCAGGCGGAGCAGCTGGCGGCGCTCGGCGAAGAAAAGTGAGCGCAGCGAAAAGCGTGTCGGCCGCGCTCGCGAGCAGCGGACTGGTGCCCTTCGAGGCCAGGGTGTTGTTGGCGCACGTGCTCGCGTGCGACCGCGCGTGGCTCGCCGCTCATGGCGACGCGCAGGTGACGACGGCGCAGGCCGCACGATTCGAGGCGCTGACCCGCCGCCGTCACGGCGGCGAGCCGGTCGCCTACCTGACCGGTCGCCGCGAGTTCTACGGCCTCGATCTGGAGATCACCGCGGATGTGCTGATACCGCGCCCGGAGACGGAGTTGGCGGTCGAGCTGGCGCTGGCGCGAATCGACAAGCGCACCGATGCGAAAGTGCTCGACCTCGGCAGCGGCTCGGGCGCGATTGCGCTGGCGATCGCGCACCAATGCGAACGCGCAGACGTGCTCGGCGTCGATGTTTCGCCGCAGGCGGTGGCGCTCGCCCGGCGCAACGCGGAACGATTGCGGATCGAAAATGCCAGGTTCCTGCAGAGCGACTGGTTCGAGCAGGTGCCGTCTGCAGACTTTGCTTTGATCGCCTCCAACCCGCCGTATGTCAGCGAACTCGATCCGCACCTGGGCGAAGGCGATCTGCGCTTCGAGCCGCCAGGGGCGCTCAAGGGCGGCACCGACGGCCTCACCGCGATTCGCGCGATCGTCGCGCGCGCACCCGCGCATCTCGCGTCGCAGGGCTGGCTGGTGCTGGAGCATGGGTACGATCAGGCCGAACGCGTGCAGACCTTGCTGCGCGAGGCGGGGTATTGCGACGTGGAATCGCGCCGCGATCTGGCGGGAATTCTTCGAGTGACTGTTGGCCGCCCAGCAGCTCGTCGTCCCCGCGGAAGCGGGGACCCATCTTGACGGTGGTAACGTCCAAATGGATTCCCGCGTGCGCGGGAATGACGCCAACTACCGTGCGCGAATGAATCTGCGCCTACACGGGGATCGGCAGCGCGACGCCCAGTTTCTCCGCCAACGGTGCGAGCGTGGGCATGATCGACGGGTAGAGACTGACCCCCTTGGCCAGCTGTTCGCGATAGCGCTGCAACCCACGCTCCCCTGGCAGGCGGACGGGCTCGGCGCCGGGCCGCACCGGCGTGTCGTGCGCAGCCTTCACCAGAGCATCCATTTGTCGCTTGAATGCGTCGAGCCCGCCGAAGGCCTCTGGGTCGAGCACCTGCACGAACACCGTGGCACCCCAGCCTTCGGGCGGATCGGCGCGACCGTATCCGGCAAGGCCCCCTGTCATCGCTTCGATCAGCAGGCCCAGTGCGAATCCCTTGTGCCCGGCGTCGATGCCGCCCAGGGGGAGCAACGCGCCTTTCGGTTCGTCGGAAAGTGCGGCGGCATCGCGCGTCGCATTGCCGAGGTGGTCGATCAGCCACTCGCCCGGGAGCTTGCGCCCGGCGGCATGCTCCTGAAAAGCAAAGCCCATGCTGGTGATCGACGTCGATACGTCGATCAGCAACGGGTCGCCCGAAGTCGGCATTCCGGCGGCAATCGGGTTCGGCGTGATGAACGGCTTGAGCCCGCCGTGCGGCACCACGGCCTTGACCGCGGGATCGGAACTTTCGATGACGGCAACCATTCCCTTTTCTGTCACGCGCCTGGGATACGCCGCGAGGCAGGCGATGTGATGCGATCGCCGGATGACCACGCTGCCGGTTCCGCAGGTCGCCGCCATCGACATTGCGCGATCGAGCGCGCGCAAGGTGAGCCACGGTCCGGGCAGGCGCTTGCCATCCCAGGTCTCCGCCGCCGCGCGGCGATTGAGTACCTCGGGCTCGCCTGACTTCGCCATGCGATCATTGGTCAATGCGTCGAGGTAAAGTGGAAGCAGCGCCAGCCCATGCGTCGTGTGGCCGAGTAAATCGCCATCGACCAGAATCGTTGCAACGTCAATCGCGATGTCGGTGCGCACACCGGCACGCTCGAACAACGTCTGCGCAAATTCTCGGAGCGCTTCCGCGCGATACCGGAGCGCGGAGGCGGTCGAAGTGGTTGTTGTGGACATGAGTTATGGTTGACGGAGAATGGGCAATAGCCGAGCATTCTAGCCCACCGCCTGCAACCAAGATGCCACCGTGCCTCCTCCGACGCTGACGGTCAGTATCGTCACGTACCGCCCCGACCTTTCCCAGCTCGACGCCACGCTGCGCAAGTTGTCGGCGTCGATGGCGATGGCGCGCGAGGCCGGACTGCTGCGTGCCGTGAACCTGGTGCTCATCGACAACACCGGCGATCGGGCGGTCGCGGAGGCCGTGGTCAGGCTCGGTTCCGGGCACTTCGAGAGCTCGGCGGTGACCATGACCTACCTTCATGGCCATGCGAACATCGGGTACGGTACCGCGCACAACCTGGTCATGCACGGCGGCAACACGCACTTCCACCTCGTGCTCAATCCCGATGTCGAACTGGCGGAGGAGGCATTGTCGGTGGCATTGCATTTTTTCGAGGAGCACGACGACGTCGGCGTCATCGTTCCAGCCATGTACCGGCGAGACGGCACGCGCGAATATTCCTGCAAGCGTTATCCGACCGTGCTCGATCTCGCACTGCGGGGATTCGCGCCCCGATCGCTGCGACGGCTGTTCGCATCGCGGCTCGAGCACTACGAAATGCGCGACGCGATCGATGCCGCCGTCGTTTCGCCCATACCGGTGATGAGCGGATCGTTCATGCTGCTGCGCCGCAAGGCGATCGAATCGACCGGAGGCTTCGATCCGGACTACTTTCTGTACTTCGAGGATTTCGACTGGAGCGTGCGGCTCAATCGGGTGACGCAGACGGCGTACGTGCCGACGGTTCGCGTCGTGCATCACGGTGGCGGCGCCGCACGCAAGGGCTGGCGTCACATCCTGCACTTCACGCGCAGCGGCTCGCGCTTTTTCAACAAGCACGGCTGGAAGTGGGCATGACCGACAATGCGCCGCGCAAGGTCCTCGTCACCGGGGCCGGAGGATTCATCGGCCGCGCGCTGTGCGCGCATTGGGCGGAGCAAGGCGTCGAGCATGTCGCGGCGGTGCGGGTGCCGCTGTCGGAACCGGCCGCGCCGTCGCAGGAAGTCGCGGTGCTGGGCGATTTCGCGGCGGCGGAATGGGACGCGGCGCTCTCCGGCGTCGATGCGATCGTGCATCTCGCCGGTCGCGCTCACGTCGAATCCGGGCGTGACACCGACCCGACGCCGCACATCGTCGCCAACGTGCACGTGACGCGCCGACTGCTCGCTGCCGCAGCAAGCGCCGGGGTTCGCCGCGTCGTTTTCGCGAGTACCGTCAAGGTCTACGGCGACAGCACGCGCCCGGGCCGACCGTTTCGCGCCGGCGATCCGCCGCTGCCGAGCGATGCCTACGCGCAAAGCAAGGCCGCGGCCGAGAACGTGTTGTGGCAGGCCTGCCGCGAGCACGGAATCGAAGGTGTTGTCTTGCGTCTGCCGCTCACCTACGGGCCTGGCGTCAAGGGCAATTTCCTCAAGCTGTTCGAGGGCATCGCCAATGGCCGCCGCCTGCCGTTTGCCGGCGTCGCCAATCGCCGCAGCCTCCTCTACGTCGGCAATGCGGTCAGCGCGATCGAAGCCGCATTGCGGTCGCCGCGGTGCGCCGGCGAGACGCTGCCGATCGCCGACGCGCAAGCGGTTTCCACGCCGGAGCTGATCACGAAGATCGCGCGTTCGCTCGGGCTGACTCCGCGCCTGTCGCGCCTGCCGACGTCGATGCTGCGCGCCGGCGCGGCGCTCATGGGCAGGCGTGGCGCGTCGCTGCGGCTGCTCGGCTCGCTAGAAGTCGACGCGACGCGCTTTGGCGAGCTCGCATCGTGGACGCCGCCGACAACGCTCGACGACGGGCTCGCCGCCACTGTCGCGTGGTGGCGCGTGCATTCGCTATAATCGGCATCTTTCAACGCTAGGCCACGCCATGAGCACCCGTCGCGATGGCCGGCGCGCCGATCAACTGCGCCGGCTGTCGATTACCCGCAACTACACGCGTCACGCGGAGGGCTCCGTGTTGATCGAGGCGGGCGACACGCACGTGATCTGCACCGCTTCCGTGGACGAGGGCGTGCCGCCTTTTCTAAAGGGCAAGGGTCAGGGCTGGGTCACGGCAGAGTACGGCATGCTGCCGCGCGCGACCAACACGCGCATGCGGCGCGAGGCGGCCGAGGGCAAGCAATCGGGACGCACGCAGGAGATCCAGCGCCTGATCGGACGCAGCATGCGCTCGGTGATCGATCTGGCCGCGCTCGGCGAGCGCACCATCCGGCTCGATTGCGACGTCATCCAGGCCGATGGTGGAACGCGCTGCGCGTCGATCACCGGCGCGTGCGTCGCGCTGCACGATGCGATCGCGTGGTGCAAGGCCCGGGGCGGCGTCACCGGCGAGCCGCTCAAGGGCTTCGTCGCGGCGGTCTCGGTCGGAATCGTCGCCGGGGAAGCGGTGCTCGATCTCGACTATGCCGAGGACTCGGGCTGCGATACCGACATGAACGTGGTCATGACCGGCGCCGGCGGCTTCGTCGAAGTGCAGGGAACCGCGGAGGGCGCGACCTTCTCCCGCGCCGAGATGGATCGCCTGCTCGCGTATGCCGACAGCGGGATTCGCGAACTGGTCCTGGCGCAAAAGAAAGCGCTCGGCTCGACGTGAGCCTGAGCGTCGCCGCGATTCCGTGAACGGAATCTCCCGGCTGGTCCTCGCGTCAAGCAACGCCGGCAAGTTGCGCGAGTTCCAGCGACTGTTGTCGCCCCTGGGCATCGATGTCGTGGCGCAAGCCGACCTGGACATTCCCGATGCGGAAGAACCGCATGCGACCTTTGTCGAGAACGCGCTGGCCAAGGCGCGGCACGCCAGCCAACTGGCGCGTCTACCTGCATTGGCCGACGATTCCGGTGTCTGCGTCAACGCGCTGGCCGGCGCGCCAGGCGTCTACTCCGCGCGCTATGCCGGCGAGCCCAGATCCGACGCGAGGAACAATGCCAAGCTGATCGAAGCACTCGCTCGTGCGAGCGATCGGCGCGCGCACTACTACTGCATGCTCGCGCTGACGCGCCACGCGGACGATCCCGAGCCGATCCTCGCGGAGGGCCGCTGGCACGGCGAAATCGTGGCGGCGCCGAGAGGAACGGGGGGCTTCGGCTACGATCCGCACTTCCTGGACCTGCAATCCGGGCTCACCGGCGCGGAACTCCCGCTGGAACACAAGAATCGGATCTCGCACCGCGGCCTCGCAATGCGGGCGCTGATCGCGCGGCTGCAGGAGGAGCGGTGAGCGGCGGCAACGATCCCGGACTGCGCTCGCCGCATTTCGCCGCGCTGCCACCGCTGTCGCTGTATGTCCACATTCCCTGGTGCATCAAGAAGTGTCCGTACTGCGACTTCAACTCGCACGAGCGCCGCGACGAAGTTCCGGAGGCGCGGTACGTCGACGCATTGATCGCCGACCTCGAATTTTCGCTGCCGTCGATCTGGGGGCGGCGCATCGATACCGTTTTTTTCGGGGGCGGCACGCCGAGCCTGTTTTCCGCGAGCGCGATCGACCGCATCCTCGCTGCCGTGCGCGCGCGCGTGCCGCTCGCACCGGACGCCGAGATCACCCTGGAAGCCAATCCGGGGACCTTCGAACAGCAAAAGTTCTCGGACTTCAAGGGCGCCGGCGTCAATCGGCTCTCGTTGGGCGTGCAGAGCTTCGACGCGCGGTTTCTCGCGGCGCTCGGGCGCGTGCACGACGAGCGGGAAGCGCGCGCGGCGGCGCGCGCGGCGATCGACATCTTCGGCAACGTCAACCTCGACTTGATGTACGCGCTGCCCGGCCAGACGCTCGCCGATGCCTGCGCCGACGTCGCCGCTGCGCTCGAATTCTCTCCGCCCCACTTGTCGTTCTACCACCTGACGATCGAACCGAACACGCTGTTTCACCGCCAGCCGCCGACGCTGCCCGACGACGACGCGGCGGCGGATATCGAGACCGCAGTCGAAGCCGCGCTTGCGCAGGCCGGATACGTGCACTACGAGACCTCGGCGCATGCGAAGGCAGGCAGCGAATGTCGCCACAACCTGAACTATTGGCGCTTCGGCGATTACCTCGGCATCGGTGCCGGCGCGCATTCGAAGCTGTCGTTTCGCGACCGCGTCGTCCGCGAGGTGCGCTACAAGCAGCCGCAGCAGTACATGGACAATGCGCTAAATGGCACGCCGCTGCTGGAGAGTCACGAGGTGACGCGCAGCGACATGGGATTCGAGTTCATGCTCAACGCATTGCGGCTCAACGCGGGCGTGCCGGTGGGGCTGTTTGCCGAACGCACCGGTTTTCCTCTGACGCTGGCGCAACGAGGTCTCGACGCGGCCGAACAACGCGGGCTGGTCGAGCGCGATCACCTGCATCTGCGGCCTACGCTGCTCGGCCGCAGGTTTCTGAACGACCTGCAGGCGTTGTTCCTGCCGAACACCGACCATGCCGCGCGCCCGGTTACGCCGATCGTCCTGGCGCGACTCGAGCCGTGACGCATTCACCCCCTGCGCCGACGCTGGCCGCCGCGATCGCCGCGCTGTGCGCGCGCGCGCAAAGCAGCGAGTCGTTGACGCGCGTCATGCTCGACCGCATTGCCGCGACCGACGCCAACGTGCAGGCGTGGGCCCATCTCGACCGCGAGCACGCGCTGCTCCAGGCACGGGCTGCGGATGCGCGCCGATCTGCAGGTACCGAAAGCGGAGCGCTCGCGGGCATCGGCATCGGCGTCAAGGACATCATCTCGACCAGCGACCAGCCGACGCAGGCGGGATCGCCGATTTTTGCCGGTGCGCAGCCGGCATTCGACGCCGAATGCGTCGTCCGTCTGAAACGCGCGGGTGGCTTCGTCCTCGGCAAGACGGTGACGACCGAATTCGCGTACATGCAACCGGGCAAGACGCGCAATCCGTGGCACGCCGCGCATACGCCGGGCGGGTCGTCCTCGGGTTCCGCGGCGGCGGTGGCGCTCGGCCAGGTTCCTGCCGCGCTCGGCACGCAGACCAACGGCTCGGTCATTCGTCCCGCCGCATTTTGCGGAGTCGTCGGATTCAAGCCGACGAAGGATTGGCTGCCGTATGGCGGCGTCACGCTGTTCAGCGCGACGCTGGACACGCTTGGCGTGTTCGCGCGCACGGTCGCCGATTGCGCCGCGTTGGCCGGTGTACTGGCCGAGGGCGGCGTTCCGCACGGCAGGCTCGCGCCACTGGCACGCGCGCCGCGCCTGGCTTGGCTCGAGGAATTTCCTTGGTGCGCCATCAGCACCGAGCAGCGCGCCGCCGCCGCGGCGGCCGTCGACCTGTTGCGTCGCGACGGCGCCACGGTCGCCCTGGTCGAGCTCCCCGCAGTTTGTGGCGAAGCGCATCTGGTCCACCGCCGCATCATGCTGCACGAAGGCGCGCATGAACTCGGAGCGTTGCAGCAGCGCGAGCGGCAACGCATGTCGGCGAAGCTCAACGCCGGACTCGACGAGGGGCGCGCTATCGGCGCGACGGC
Organism: uncultured beta proteobacterium; assembly: GCA_963726915.1. Classification (GTDB taxonomy): domain Bacteria; phylum Pseudomonadota; class Gammaproteobacteria; order Burkholderiales; family Casimicrobiaceae; genus PALSA-1003. The sequence continues at coordinate 106,388 of CAVSEA010000008.1, read as the reverse complement.
ATATTCAGCGGCGTTGGCGCAGCGGAACGCGGTCATCAAGGCGCTCGACATTTTGCTCACAGCTTACGACGCGATCATCACGCCACCCGCGTCCGGGAGTGCGCCAGGCGAGCTCACGCAGACGGGCGATCCGGCGTGCTGCACGCTGTGGTCGCTCGCGGGATTTCCGGCCATGAGCATTCCGTTGGCGCTGGCGCCGAACGGCTTGCCATTGGGTCTGCAGCTTGCCGCGGGCCCGGGCCGGGACGACCGGCTGCTCGCGGTCGCGCAGTGGTGCGAAGCGCGGATTGGATTCAGGGGGCTCGCATGATAAGTAACCCTCACCCCTTCCCCCTCTCCCAAGGGGCGAGGGGAAGTTTCGCGCCGCGCTGGTGCGCGGCATTGTGAAATGAAGCGCGCCAAGCAGCACGCGCCGCCCAAACCGCGCAATCCGGTGGCCCGCTCCCCGTTGCTGCGCAAGGGTGGCGCGCACGGCAAGACCACGGCGGCCAAGCGTCGGCAGCAAACGGTCGAATTGCAGAAGCTGATCCGGAAGAAGGATGCCGAGGAATGACGCTGTCGCGCCGCGACCTCGAGGAGCATCGCATGCGCGCGGTGTACATGAAAGCCGTCGACCCCAAGGGCACGCTTTCGGATGAATCGCTGGCAGCGTCGCTTGCCGCGACGCTTGCGCGTCGCCCGCAGGGTGCCGGCTGGTGGGTGTTTGCCTACGGCTCGCTGCTCTGGAACCCGCTGTTCCCGTTCGACGACGCAAGGCCGGCCACGCTGCGCGGCGTGCACCGCCGCTTCTGCCTGTGGTCCAAGGCATCGCGCGGCACGCTCGACCAACCGGGGCTCGTGCTTGGGCTCGAGCCGGGCGGTGCATGTCGCGGCGTCGTCTACCGATTGCCGGCGAAGAGCGTCAAGGCGGAACTGGCGCTGCTATGGCGGCGCGAAATGGTCACCGGCGCGTACCATCCGCGCTGGGTGTCGGTGCGCGCCGGCTCGCGCACGCTCACCGCGCTCGCATTCATCATCGACCGTTCACACGCGCACTACACGGGTCGGCTAACGCACGAGCAGCAGGCCAGGTCCCTGGCGCGCGCCGTCGGCGTCTTCGGATCGTCGGCGGATTATCTCGAGCACACGCGCATCGCGCTGATCACGCACGGCATCGTGGATCCATACCTGGAGGCGCTCGCGGTCAAGGTTGCTGCGCATCGACGCTAGGGTGCGCGTATTTACAGCGCAGCCTCCTCAAGCCAGCCTCGTAGACGAGCTGATCCGGGTCGGTTGCCGGCGCTGATTCGCGGACGCTGCTGGCTCCGCGAGTCATCGATGTGTGAGCGCGTTGCATGTCGCCAGCTACTCCGCCTCCGGGGTCGCCTCCCCACGCTGCGCGCGGGGCCCCTGCTCAGCCCTCCGGCGTCATATCCCCGCTGCGCGGGGCCCCTGCTTACTGCTCACAGCGCCACATGCCTTCCGCCATCCACATTGATGGTCTCGCCCGTGACGTAGGTTGCATCGGCGAGCAGATAGTGCACTGCCTTGGCGATGTCTTCCGGAGTGCCTTCGCGCTTGAGCGGCGTGTGCGAAATGATGCGTTGTCGCGACAGCTCGTCGAAAGCGGCATCGTCGGGCCACAGGATCGGCCCCGGTGCGACGGCATTGACGCGGACTTCGGGCGCTAGTTCTCGCGCGAGCGACCGGGTGAGACCGACCAGGCCGGCTTTGGCGACGCTGTACACGACGTAATTCTTGAGCGGGCGCTCGGCATGAATGTCGGTGATGTTGACGATCGCTCCCTGGCTTTTCTTGAGCGCGGGCGCGGCGGCTTGCGCCAGGAACATCGGCGCGCGCAGATTCGTCCCGATCAGGTCTTCCCACTGCGCCGCGGTGATCTCTCCCACGGGAGTCTGGAAGAACGACGATGCGTTGTTGACCAGCGCGTCGAGTTTGCCGAAGGTCTGCAACGTCTGATCAACGATCGATTGCACCTTGCCCAGATCGAGCAGGTCGGCCTGAATCAGGGCGACTGAATCCTTGCGCTGATTGTTGAGTTCCGCCTGCAGCAGCCGGGCTTCGCCGGCGGACTCGCGGTAGTGCAGCATCAGGTTCGCGCCCGACGCATGCAGTCGCCGGCAGGTTGCCGCACCGACGCGCTTGGCCCCTCCGGTGATCAGTACGACTTTGCCCTGCACGCGGCGCTCCAGCTACACTCGGTCTAAGGAGCCTCTGCGCAACGGCGGGGCTTGTTCAGAGGCTGCATAAGCCTAACACATCGATGCGACGCTCTCCACCCAGCCACGCCGCTGCCGAATTGCCGGGGCCGTCGCCCGACGCCCTTGCGCACAGTGCCAAGGTCGCGACGCATATCGCGACGTCGATCGCCGCCGCGGGCGGATGGATCCCGTTCGCGGATTTCATGGGCATGGCGCTGTATGCGCCGGGGCTGGGCTACTACGTCGCCGGCGCGCGCAAATTCGGCGCCGACGGCGATTTCGTCACCGCACCGGAGTTGACGCCGCTGTTCGGCGGCGCGCTGGCCGCGCAGGTTGCCGAGGTGCTCGCGCGCGTGCCGGGCGACGTCATCGAGCTCGGGCCGGGCACTGGACGACTGGCCGCCGACATGCTCGCCGCGCTGGCCGCGCGAGACGCCTTGCCGGCGCGTTACCGGCTGCTCGAAGTCAGCCCCGACCTGCGCGCCCGGCAGCGCGCGCATCTCCTGCGTGAGGCGCCGGCGTTGCTGCCACGCGTGGAGTGGATCGACGTGCTACCGGAGCGCTGGCGCGGTGCGCTCATCGCCAACGAAGTGCTCGACGCGGTGCCGCCGCATGTGGTGGTGCGGCGTGGCGACGCCTGGCACGAGCGCGGCGTTGCGTTCGAAGGCGCTAGCCTTGCGCTGGTCGATCGCCCGCTCGCCGCCGGAAACTTGCGCGATGCCGCCCGTACGTGCTTCCCGCCCGACGGCGATTATGCGAGCGAGATCAATCCTGCCGCGCAGGCGCTGGTGAGCAGCCTCGCGCAGCGATGCGATGCCGGTGCGCTGCTGGTCGTCGACTATGGTTTTCCGGTTGGCGAGTACTACCATCCGCAGCGCAGCGCGGGCACGGTCATGGCGCACTATCGTCACCGCGCACTCGCCGATGTGCTGTACTTGCCAGGCCTTGCCGATCTGACCGCGCACGTCGATTTCAGTGCCATCGCGCGCAGCGGTGTCGCCGCGGGGATGACGCTTGGAGGGTTCGTCTCTCAGGCCCACTTCCTGATCAACTGCGGCATCCTCGATCTGCTCGCGCAGACGGGCGATCCTTCGTCTAAGCGCTATCTGCGCGAAACGGCGGCGGTGCAGAAACTGCTCTCGCCTGCGGAGATGGGCGAATTGTTCAAGGTCATGGCGTTGACGCGAGGCATCGACGATGTCCTGCGCGGATTTCGCGAAGGCGATCGCAGTCATCGCCTTTAGTCGCCGGCACGGCCCTCGCGGGCCGCGTCGCTGATCAAGCGCTGCAGCGAGCGCAAGCCGTCGGTCAGCGCCGCCGGTCCGGGTTGCAGGATTTCGGACGACTTGATTTCGTGCACGCGCCCCGCCTTCACCGCCGGTATGCCGGACCAGCCGGGACGGGCGGCGACCTTCTCGGGCCGGAATTTCTTGCCGCACCAGGAGCCGATGATGAGCTCCGGCGCGCGTCGGACGACCTCCTGCGCGTCGGCGACGATGCGCTGCGCGCCGCCGGCATGGGCGGACAGTTCGACAAAGCAATCCTCGCCACCGGCGACGCCGATCAGTTCGGATACCCAACGGATGGCGGAGATCATCGGTTCGTCCCATTCCTCGAAGTAGACTCTGGGTCGAAACGGTAGCCGCGCGGCCTCGGCGCGAACGGCGTCGACATTGCGCTCGAGCGAGGACGCGAGCGCGATCGCCTTGTCGTGGACTCCGATCATGCCGCCGAGCATGCGGATGAAGTCGAGGATCTGCGCGACGCTGCGCTGGTTGAACACGTGCACCTCGATCCCGCTTCGGATCAGCGACGCGGCGATGTCGGCCTGCAAGTCCGAGAAGCCGAGGACGAGATCGGGTTTGAGCGCGATGATGCGGTCGATCCTGGCGCTGGTGAAGGCTGAGACCTTCGGCTTCTCGCGGCGCGCCTGCGGCGGACGGACGGTGAACCCGGAAATGCCCACGATGCGGTCCTGCTCGCCGAGCAGATAGAGGGTCTCGGTCGTCTCTTCCGTCAGGCAGACGATGCGGCGCGGACCACGCGGACCGCCACCGCTCATGGCCGCTCAGACCACAATGAACGCGGCGATGGCGGGGTCGCCGCGCATGCGCGCGAGATCTTCGGCGGCGGGCAGTTGCGGCCGGTCGCGCACGGCGTTGACCATGCACAGGAAGCCGAGCGGGACATTCGAGCCAGCGCGAAATTGATGCCAGGTAAGCGCCGGGACGTGCACGAGATCGCCTTCGGCAAGTTCGTAGATGCGATCGCCGATCAGGCACCGACCCTGGCCGCGATGCACGACGACCGCGTGCGCGTGCTCATGGCGCTCGAGCGTGGTGTGTCCATCCGGCGCGACTTCGAAGTAGCGAAGCTGTGAGGCAAGCGCAGGGTCGTCGAACAGCACCTGGCGCGTGACGTCGCGAAACGGCGCACTTCCCTCCGCCTTGTACTCGCGCACTTCGATTTCGCGCCAGCGCGCGGGACCGAGTTTCGGGCGGAACGGAGTCGTGGCCATGATCGCAGCGCAGCGTGTCGGTCAGGATGCCCCGACCGGCAGCGCTGCGGGTTCGGTGGCACATCCATGCACCGTGCTGACGAAGACCCGCGCCCGCTCCAGCAGATGCTCGCCGGCGGCAAGCAGCGAGCCGCCGATCAGCAGCATGACGTCGGGGCCGTAGAAGCCGACGATTTCGCGCGAGCGCTCGACCGACAGGCCGCCGCCCGGCACCGGCAACGCCGGCCGCAATGTCGACCACGGTGTGCGCGCATTGCGGGCGATGTCGGCGCAGGCGCGCTCGCTGTAGGCAAAGCGCCCGCCGAAATTCGGGAAAATCACCGCGTCGGCACCGAGCAGGCGGAACCACTTGCCCAGCAGGAACGAGGGCGCGACCCTGGTGGCTCCGGCATACGATGGGTGCGCGAGGACGGGAACGTCGAGTTCCTCGCTGACCAGTTCGGCGAACGCCGGCATCCCGATCAGAGCGGGGGCGAGCAGCACCATCTGTGCGCCTTCACCGCGCGCGATTTGCGCCTGCGCCGAAAGCGCCCGGGGCGAGCCGACCAGGCTCGGTGCGTACAATGTCGCTCGTCCGGTTTCGCGCTGCGCGCGCGCAACCGCGCGCTGACAGGCGGCGACCCTCGCCGCGAAAGGAGCATAGGATTGGTCGGCAAGCCCGTGGTCGTCCTTGATGACGTCGATGCCGGCCAACGCCAGCGTGTAGCACAGCGCAGCAAGTCGCTCCGGTGGCAGGCCTTGCGGCTTGAGCGCCGCGCAGGTGAGCGGGCGCTGCCCGGCGCCGAGCAGTTCGCGTATGCCGCCGATGCCGAAGCGGGGGCCGGAAAACTGCGCCATGAAATCCGGTGGAAATTCCACGTCCAGCAGCTCGACGTGATCGTGCAGCGAGCTATTGCCGAACAACATGTTCACGGTCTGCGCGACATCGTAGCCGGTGGTCGCGCTGGCCAGCCGGATGCGCACTTCGTGCCAGCCATCGTCGCCGCGACTGAGCTGTTCGACCTGGCCGGCGATTTGCTCCGCGACGAATGGATCGCGAATGACTTCGGCTGGAACTTCCACGCTCTGTTCGAGCGCGATGGCGGTCGCGATTTCGGCCAGGTGCTCCGGCGCCGCGCGAACGCGGTAGGTGACGACGAGCCACGACATATGCAATGTTTGCGAGTGAAGAGTGCGTACAGTACACCACGCGATCCTGAGCCGGCAACGCGGCGTACGCCAAGTTCTCCGGGTTCTGCGTGAGTGCCGCGCCGCGACCGCCATCGCGTGGCGAAGCATTTCGCTACTGGTTGCGGCTGGGTTGCATCAGCTTCGGCGGCCCAGCCGGGCAGATCGCGCTGATGCATCGGGAACTGGTCGATGAAAAGCGCTGGATTTCCGAGAAGCGCTTTCTGCACGCGCTGAATTTCTGCATGGTCCTGCCCGGACCCGAGGCGCAGCAGCTCGCGACATACATCGGCTGGCTGCTGCACCGGACGTGGGGAGGGATTGTCGCGGGAGCCTTGTTCGTGCTGCCGTCGCTCGTGCTGTTGATCGCGCTGTCGTGGCTGTACATGGCGTACGGCGACCTGCCGGCGGTGAGCGGCGTGCTCTACGGAGTCAAGCCCGCCGTCGTGGCGATCGTGCTGCAGGCGGCATGGCGCATCGGATCGCGCACCTTGAAACATCCCGCGCTGTGGGTCATCGCGGCGCTATCCTTCGCCGCGATTTTCGTCTTTGCGGTTCCCTTTCCTCTGATCGTGCTCGGCGCCGCGCTGACGGGTTATGTCGGCGGCCGCATCGCGCCCGCGGCATTCAGCATCGGCGGCAGACATTCGGCGTCTGGCGGAGTACACGCGCCCGCGGTGATCGACGACGACACGCCGACCCCTGAACACGCTCGCCTGCACTGGCCGCGGCTGGCGGTGGTCGCGGTCGTCTTCTTGGTGTTGTGGGCGCTGGCGCTCGGGGCCATCGTCGCCGCGCTCGGTTGGCGATCGCCGCTGGCGCAGATGGGCTGGTTTTTCACCAAGGCGGCGCTGCTGACCTTCGGCGGCGCGTACGCCGTGCTTCCCTACGTGTATCAGGGCGCGGTCGAGACCTTCGGCTGGCTTAGCGCGACGCAGATGATCGACGGGCTCGCGCTGGGAGAGACCACGCCCGGCCCCTTGATCATGGTCGTTGCCTTCGTCGGCTTCGTCGGCGGCTGGACCAAGCAAATCCTCGGGCCCGACATGGTGGCGCTCGGCGGTGTCGTCGCCGCGAGCGTAGTGACCTTCTTCACTTTCCTGCCATCGTTTTTGTTCATTCTTGTCGGCGGCCCGATCATCGAAACGACGCATGGCCAGCTGCGCTTTACCGCGCCGCTGACCGGTATCACAGCGGCCATTGTTGGCGTGATCGTGAATCTCGCCGCGTTCTTCGCGTGGCACGTGTTCTGGCCGGGCGGTTGGCACGCGGCGGAGCGCGCAGGCGGCATGGATGTCACGGCGCTCGCCGTCGGCACGGTGGCCGCGGTCGCGCTGCTACGCTACAAGGCCGGTGTCATCCCGGTGATCCTGTCCTGCGCCGCGACCGGGTGGGTGCTGTCCGCGCTGCGCTGATTGTGACTGCAGCGATATTCCGTCCTGCCCCGGTGCTCAGCCGTCGCGCGGTTCCGGCTCCACCGTGTTGATGCCAAACGGAGCGTACGCCGGACACCACCGGAACAGCGCGGTGGCCAGGGGCAGCAGACCGATGAGGCCCCACCAGCGAACCGGATTGTCCAGAAAATAGGTCAAGCTCAGCAGTCCCACGCCGACGACGATGCGTACCGCGCGGTCCAGCGTACCGACGTTTGCAGTCATGGTTCGCTCCTTCGCTATCGTTTGCGTTGATCTACCGCATCCGGACGGGCGTCCCGGGCAGTGGGCCCGATGCCAATCGGCGGCGGTGCCAGGTTGAGCACGCGCTGAAACAGCTTGTGCACCCCGTCGCCAGCCTTCGCGTCGAAGAGCGGATCGGTGTGGCCGGTGAACGCCGCGTCGATGGCCTCCCAGTCGCCGGCGGATAATTTTTCCTGCGCCAAAGGCAGGATGTCGCGTTCCTCGCACCGCATGTGTTGCCAGTGGAAGTTGGCGTAACTTTCCACTTCCGTGGCGAAAGCATCGAACTCCGCAGCGCCGCCGTGCTCGTATCGTATCAGCGCGTGCGCGAGGTTCCGGATCTTTTCGGCGCCGAGCTTGTGCTCGGCCTGCAGCTGATCGAGCACGGGTCGCGCCTCGGGACAACGCGCGCGCAGCAGCGCGAACAGGTACTTGTCTTCCTTCGGATGATGGAAGCGCTCGGGAACGGCGTCGATGTAGTAGAGCATCGCTCCCAGCACCTTGAAGTCCGGCTTGTCGCCGTGCTCTCGGGTCTGCCGGACCAGGTAGAGCAGGCCATGCAGGACCGCAGCGAGAGAGCGGTGTTCGTCCTCGATGACGCGGATCGATTCGTGGCGCGGTTTCTTTTCGGCAGCGGTGCTCATTCGATCGATGCTATGCGCCCGGGCGCAATGGCGCATTGACGCAGATCAACGTCCTTGGCGCCGAAACGGCGTACGTTGCTCATGCTGGCGCGGTCCGCGTTCCTTCGCGCGGGTCCGGCGCGATCTCGCCATGACCGACCTCTCCCTCCAGTTTTCGCCCCCTGTCGCGCTCGCTGGCGCGACTTCGGATGCTCGTTGCTATCACTGCGGCGAGGCCAATCCGGCGCCATCGCGTTGGCGGCTCGATCTCGACGGCGCCGAGCGCGGGTTCTGTTGCGCCGGCTGTCGCGCCGTGGCACAGACCATTCGCGCCGCGGGCCTGGAGTCGTTCTATACGCGACGGACTGAGGTCGCGGAACGCCCTGCCGAGGAGGACGAATCGACGGCGTACGCGCTCGCCGCCGACGCGGTCGGGTTGATCACGCACGTCGACGCCAATCAGCGGGAGGTTTCGCTGCTGCTCGAGGGCGTACGCTGCGGCGCCTGCGTGTGGATCATCGAGAAGTACCTGCAACGCGTACCCGGCGTACTGGATGTCAGCGTCAATTTCGCGACACGGCGCGCGCGCGTGCGCTGGGATGACCGAAAGGCGCAGTTTTCCGATTTGCTGCGCGCCATCGCTGCCATCGGCTATCGCGCCTATCCTTACGATCCGCAGCGGCGGGAGGCGTTGGCGCGTCGCCAGAGCCGGGCGCTGCTCAGTCGCATGGCGATCGCGGTGCTGGCGATGATGCAGGTGATGATGTTCGCGGTGCCGGGATATATCGGCGCCTCCGATGTGGAGCGCGGACACCAGACGTTGCTGTCCTGGGCGAGCCTGGTGCTGACGCTGCCCGTCGTGTTCTATTCTGCGTCGCCCTTCTTCCTGGGTGCCTGGCGCGATCTGCGGGCGCGTCGTGCCGGCATGGACGTGCCGGTTGCGCTAGGCATCGCCGCCGCATTTGCGGCCAGTGCGTGGGCCACGCTGACGGGACAGGGCGCCGTCTATTTCGATTCGGTGACGATGTTCGTGGCACTGCTGCTGGTGGCGCGCTGGTTCGAGCTTCGGGCGCGGCAGAAGGCCGGCGACGACATCGAGGCCATCGCCCACGACATGCCCTCGACCGCGGAGCGGCTGTGTCGGTATCCCGCCTCGTCGAAATCGGAGACGATTGCCGCAGCGCGACTGGTCGTCGGCGACGTGATCCGCGTCGCTGCGGCAGCGGCGGTGCCGGCCGATGGCATTGTGCTGGCAGGGCGTTCCAGCGTCGAGGAGGCGCTGCTTACGGGCGAGAGCTGGCCGCAAGTCAAGACAGTTGGCGACAATTTGCTCGCGGGCTCGATCAATCGCGAAAGCCCTTTGCTCGTTCGTGTCACTGCCGCTGGTGGATCGACCGCGCTGGCGGCGCTGTCCCGCCTGGTCGATCGCGCTTCGAGTCAAAGACCGCGCATCGGCAGGCTCGCCGACGACGTCGCCGGCTGGTTCGTGGGCGCGCTCCTGGTGATCGCCTGCGCCACCGCGCTGATCTGGTGGCACATCGATTCCTCGCGCGCGCTGATGATCACCTTCGCCGTCCTGGTCGTCTCGTGTCCCTGCGCCTTGTCGCTGGCCACACCTGCCGCGCTGGCCGCTGCCGCGGGAGCGCTTGGCCGAAGCAAGATCCTTGCCGTGCGCGCAAACGCGATCGAAACGCTGTCGCGGGTGACGCACGTCGTTCTGGACAAGACCGGCACGTTGACCACGGGTCGCGTGCAGCTTGTCGACGTCGCCATCCTCGGTGCGTGCGATGCCGCGAAGTGCCTGTCGCTGGCGGCGACACTGGAGCAGGGCTCCGTCCATCCGGTGGCCATTGCGTTGCGCGAGGCAAGTGCGAGCACGGTCGTTGCGGCCGACCTCGTCGCGGTCCCGGGCTGCGGCGTCGAAGGAACGATTGAGGGTCGTCGCTACCGCTGCGGTCGTCCAGCATGGGCAGGGGCGATCCATGCGAGTGCGCTCCCACCCGCCGCGGAACACATCGACGCCGCGCGCAGCTCGGTGGCGCTCGCCGACGGGAACGGCTGGCTGGCGTGGATGAGCTTCGACGATACGCTGCGGCCGGGCGCACGGGGATTGGTGGAAACATTGCACCGGCTCGGGCTCGAAGTCTCGCTGTTATCCGGGGACCGCAGTGCCACCACGAGGCATGTGGCGCAAGCCGTCGGCATAGGAAGCTGTCGTGGCGAAGCGACGCCCGAAGAAAAGTGCGCGTTTATCCAGGAACTGCAGGCGCAAGGCGCGGTCGTCGCGATGGTGGGCGACGGGATCAACGATGCGCCGAGCCTGGCCCGCGCCGACGTTTCGCTGACGCTGGGCAGCGCTGCCACGTTGACGCAGTGGACCGCCGACGTCGTCGTGCTCGGAAGCGATCTGGGGCGTGTCGCCGTCGCGATCGACTCCGCGCGGCGAGCGTTTCGGGTCATTCGACAGAATCTCGTATGGGCATTCGGCTACAACGCCATCGCGATTCCCCTCGCCGCGGCCGGATACGTGTCGCCTCTCGCGGCGAGTCTGGGCATGTCGGTTTCTTCGCTCATCGTCGTCGGCAACGCGCTGCGGCTTTCGCGATCGAACGACGCGCAGCGCACGCCGCGGGAACGCACCGTGCTCCTGCCGCAAATGTCCTGAGGCTGCAGCGTGGACATTCTCTATCTGCTGATTCCGCTCTCGGTTGTCCTGGCGCTGCTCATCGCCTGGGCGTTCTGGTGGTCGGTTGGTAACGGGCAGTTCGACGATCTCGAAGGGCCGGCCCATCGCATCCTTTCGGACGACGACTCGCCCGTTTGACCTGCGTCAAAGTCGATCGATTCCGGTCCGGTTAGCATCACCCTGCCTGGATCGGGGCGCTGCGTGCCTCGGCCCTGTTCAATTGAAGTTCGGGAGCAGGACCTATGAGCACTGCAGTGGCGGAGCGCTTCAACTACAAGGTGGTCCGTCAATTTTCGATCATGACCGTCGTCTGGGGCATCGTCGGCATGCTCGTCGGCGTGATCATCGCGGCCGAATTGCTGTGGCCTGATCTGCTGTACGGCATCCCCTGGCTCTCCTACGGGCGACTGCGGCCCCTGCACACCAACGCGGTCATCTTCGCCTTCGGCGGCTCGGCGCTGTTTGCCACGTCGTACTACGTGGTCCAGCGCACGTGCCAGGTGCGACTGTTCTGCGACGCGCTGGCCGCGTTCACGTTCTGGGGCTGGACCGCGGTGATCGTGCTGGCGGCGATCACGCTGCCGCTCGGCTACACGAGCGGCAAGGAATACGCCGAGCTCGAGTGGCCGATCGACATCCTGATCACGCTGGTCTGGGTCGCTTACGCGATCGTTTTCTTCGGCACGATCGTCAAGCGCAGAACGCCGCACATCTACGTCGCCAACTGGTTCTTCGGCGCATTCGTGCTGACGGTCGCGCTGCTGCATATCGTCAACAGCGCGGAAGTGCCGGTGTCCTTCTTGCCGATGAAATCTTACTCGGCGTATGCCGGGGTGCAAGACGCGATGGTGCAGTGGTGGTATGGCCACAACGCGGTCGGCTTCTTCCTGACCGCGGGCTTTCTCGGGATCATGTACTACTTCGTGCCGAAGCAGGCCGGGCGCCCGATCTACTCGTATCGCCTTTCGGTCGTGCACTTCTGGGCGCTGATCTTCACCTACATGTGGGCGGGGCCGCATCACCTGCACTACACGGCGCTGCCCGACTGGACCCAGTCCTTGGGCATGGTGTTTTCACTGATACTGCTTGCGCCGTCGTGGGGCGGCATGATCAACGGCATCATGACGCTGTCGGGAGCGTGGCACAAGCTGCGCGACGACCCGATACTCAAATTCCTGGTCGTCTCGCTTTCCTTCTACGGGATGTCGACCTTCGAAGGCCCGATGATGTCGATCAAGACCGTCAACTCCCTTTCGCACTACACCGACTGGGGCATCGCGCACGTGCACTCGGGCTCGCTGGGCTGGGTTGCCTTCATTTCCATCGGCAGCATGTATTACCTGATCCCGCGGATGTTCGGCCAGACCCGGATGTGGTCGGTCCGCCTCATCTCCGCGCACTTCTGGATCGCCACCATCGGCGTCGTGCTTTACATCGCATCGATGTGGATTGCCGGCGTGATGCAGGGCCTGATGTGGCGCGCGACCAACGCCGACGGCACGCTGACCTACGCGTTTGTCGAGTCGGTCAAAGCGACGTACCCGTTCTACGCCATCCGGCTCCTGGGCGGTGCGATGTTCTTGAGCGGCATGCTGATCATGGCCTACAACGTCTTCCGCACCGCAGCGGCCGGCGCTGCGGTCGAAGCGCCGATCCCGTTTGCCGCGGCGCACGCGGTCTGACAACGAATTCACGCACACACAGCCACCATGAAATCCGCGCAGGAAATTATCGAGAAAAACATCGGGCTGATGATCGTATTGATCGTGCTGGTGGTCGCGGTGGGCGGGCTGGTCGAGATCGTGCCGCTGTACTTCCAGCATTCCACGACGCAGCCGGTCAACGGGATCAAGCCTTATCCGCCGCTGCAACTCGCCGGCCGCGACATCTATCTGCGCGAAGGCTGCTACGGCTGCCACTCGCAGATGATCCGGCCGCTGCGGGCCGAGACGGAGCGCTACGGACACTTTTCGGTCGCCGGCGAATCGGTGTTCGACCATCCGTTTCAATGGGGAAGCAAGCGTACCGGACCCGATCTCGCGCGCGTCGGCGCGCGCTATTCCGATGACTGGCATCGCGTCCACCTGAACAACCCCCGCGACGTGGTGCCGGAATCGAACATGCCGGGCTACCCGTGGCTTGCAGGTGCGCAGCTTGTTGCCGAGGACATCCAGCCGAAGATGCGCGCGCTGCGCAGCGTTGGCGTGCCGTACACCGACGATGCGATCGCCAAGGCGCCCGACGAACTCAAGGGCAGGACCGAGGAGGATGCATTGATCGCATATCTGCAGGATCTCGGACTCGCGTTACGAAATGTGAGGTAGCCATGGAACTCTATTCGACCCTTTCCAGCCTGTTTACCATCGTATCGTTTCTGGTATTCCTCGGCATCGTCGCCTGGGCATACGGCCGTCGCCGGCAACCTGCATTCACGGTCGCCGCCAACGAGCCCTTCGCGCTGCCCGACGAGAGCGCGAGCGCATTCGAACGCAGCGAGCACGCGACCCGCTGACGCGCACACCGATGAGCGACTTTACCTCCGGGTTCTGGAGCGCGTACGTTGCGATCCTGACTCTCGTCTCGATTGTCGCCTGTGGCGTACTCCTGTACGCAACGGGCAGAGCGCGCGTGAAGCCTTCGGCAAAAGGGCCGCAAGGTGGCGACAGCGTTGACACGACGGGCCACGTTTGGGACGAGGACCTCGCCGAATACAACAATCCGCTGCCTCGCTGGTGGATGTGGCTGTTCTACATCACGATCGTCTTCGGATTTGTGTATCTGGCGCTCTACCCGGGCCTGGGTCAGGTGCCCGGACTGCTCGGCTGGAGCTCCGCATCGGCGTACGCGCGCGAGCGCGACGAACTCGACGCGAAAATGCAGCCGCTGTATCAGAAGTACCTGGCGATGGACCTCAAGGCCGTCGCGGCCGATCCGCAGGCGCGCGCCATGGGCGAGCGGCTGTTTCTCAATCATTGCGCGCAGTGTCACGGCTCGGACGCCGGGGGCAGCAAGGGCTTTCCGAACCTGCGCGATCGCGACTGGCTCTATGGCGGCGAACCGGACGCGATCAAGGACAGCATCACCAACGGCCGCAACGGCATCATGCCACCGCTTGGGTCGGTACTCGGCGAGGATGGCGTCAAGAGTCTCGCGAACTATGTACGCTCGCTGTCTGGGCTGCCGCACGACAAGCTGCGCGCGGAAATCGGCAGGCCGCTGTTCATGCAAACCTGCGCGGCGTGCCACGGCGCGGACGGCAAGGGCAATACGCAACTCGGCGCGCCGAACCTGACCGATTCGATCTGGCTGTACGGTGGATCCGAGGCGACCATCGCCGAGACGATCGGCAAGGGCCGCGGCCAGGCGTCGGCAGTCACGCGCATGCCGGCGCACAAGGACTTGCTGGACGCTGGCAAGATCCAGCTGTTGGCCGCCTACGTGTGGGGACTGTCCAACCTCAAGCAGGACGGCGCGCAGTAGTCGCGCAGCGCGCGCATCCGGCGATCGCATTTCGTGAACGGACCTCTGCCGCGCACGGTCATTCCCATCGAACCCGCGGTCGAAGAGGTCGCGCTCTACGAGATCCGCAAGAAGCTCTACCCGCGGGCGGTGCACGGCTGGTTCGCCGGGTGGCGTTGGGCGCTGGTGTTCCTGACCCAGACGATATTCTATGGACTTCCCTGGTTGTCCTGGAACGGCAGGCAAGCCGTCCTGTTCGACCTGGCTGCGCGAAAGTTCTACATCTTCGGCGCACTGTTCTGGCCGCAGGATGTCATCTATCTCAGCGCGCTGCTGATCGTTTCAGCCCTTTCCTTGTTCCTTTTCACTGCGATCGCCGGACGGCTGTGGTGCGGCTATGCGTGCCCGCAGACCGTGTACACGGAGATCTTCCTGTGGATCGAGCGCAAGATCGAAGGCGACAGGCTGGCGCGGATCCGTCTCGATGCCGCGCCGTTTTCGCTCGAGAAGCTCGTCGTCAAGTCGCTCAAGCACACCGCGTGGTTCGCGGTGGCGTTGTGGACCGGCTACACCTTCGTCGGCTTCTTCACGCCGATTCGCGACCTGGGTGTGCGCGCGATCACCTGGCAGCTCGGGCCGTGGGAGACCTTCTGGATCCTGTTCTACGGCTTCGCGACCTACGGCAATGCCGGCTGGATGCGCGAACAGGTGTGCAAGTACATGTGCCCCTACGCACGCTTCCAGAGCGTCATGTTCGACCACGACACGCTGGTGATTACCTACGACCGCGCGCGTGGCGAACCGCGCGGACCTCGTTCCAGATCGGTCAACCCGCGCGACAAGGGCATCGGCGATTGCGTCGACTGCAACATCTGCGTGCAGGTCTGCCCGACGGGCATCGACATTCGCAACGGGCTGCAGTACGAATGCATCGGCTGCGCTGCCTGCATCGACGGCTGCGACCAGGTCATGCAGAAGATGGGCTACGCGCCGGGACTGATCCGGTACACCACGGACCATGCGCTGGAGCGGGGGCTGGGTGCGCGCGCGATGTGGAAGCGCGTCTTTCGTTCGCGCACGCTCGTGTACGGCGCGGCGCTGCTCATGATCGTGTTGATCGCGGCGGGTGCGCTGGCCGTGCGCAACCCGCTCAAGGTCGATGTCATCCGCGACCGCGGCGCCCTGGCGCGCGAGGTCGGCCCGGGACTGATCGAGAACGTCTACCGGCTGCAGTTGATGAATACCGACGAGCAGCCCCGGCAAGTCACGATCACTGCCTCTGGCTTGCCAGGCATCAGCGTCGCGGGCATCGCGCAACCCATCACGCTTGACGCCGCGTCGACGCGCCTCGTGCCGCTGCGCGTCCAGGTTCCGGTCGACGCCGCGTCCGCGAACGAAGCGCTCAAGCCAGGTACGCACAAGATCGAATTCATCATCCAGGCGCGCGACGAGGAAAAGGTGGTTCGCCATGAGCAATCCAGCTTCATCATCCCGCACTGATCCGGCAGGTCTGCGCTGGTACCGGCAGAGGTGGCCGTGGCTGCTGATCGCCGGCCCGGCGCTCGTCGTCGTGGCGTCGCTGACCAGCGCCTGGCTTGCCGTCAAGACCGATGACGGCCTGGTCGCCGGCGACTACTACAAGCAGGGACTGCTGATCAACCTCAAGCTCGGCGGAGGGTCTCCGGCGGCCGCGCCAGAGCCCAGTGCGCTGGTCGCGGTCGCCGACGACGGCGCGGTACGGGTGCGACTGCGCTATGAAGGCCCGGCACCGGACCACGTTCGGCTCTCTCTGCATCATCCTGGCGATCCCGCACAGGTACTCGCGCTGGCCCCGGCTGCAGATGGCGCCTGGGTCGGCACGATCGACGCGCAGTCGCCGGGCAGGTGGATCGTTGCGCTGGAGTCGGACTTGTGGCGGCTGCCGGTCACGACGGTGCAGGGCCGATTGAGAGAAATTCGGCTGGGCGCGGCGAGCGCCGCGTGGTGAGCCGCAACCAAGACGAGCTGGCGGGAGCTGTCATCATGGAACGAAGCTTGTTGACGCGCTTGATGTGGATCGTCTGGCCCGCATTCCTGGTCGCGGCGATCGCGGAGATGATATTTTTCGCGCTCATCGATCCGTTCGACCTGCAACTACTCGCCGCGGCGCCTGATGCTTCGCGCGAAGCGATCTACACCGTGGGCTTCATCGGGTTCTGGGCCGTGGGCATCGCGTCGTCGGCGCTAACCGTCCTGTTGGGACGATCACCCGAGGAAGTGAACCGCTGTCCGCTACCGGGTGCCGAACGGCCGGTCGGATGTCCGAAGCGCGAGGACACTGGCACCACGGGATGCTTCGGTCCCTGAGCGCCTCAGCAATGTCGCCCTGCGAGCTGTCGCAACGCCGGCAAGTCGAGCAACTTGACCGTCCTGCCCTGCACCTGCAGCAGCCCTTCCTCCTGCAAGCGGGACAGCAGCCGGCTCACGGTCTCGAGCTTCAGGCCGAGATAGCTGCCGATTTCCTCGCGTGTCATGCGCAGCACGAATTCGGTCTCCGAATAGCCGCGCCGCCGATAGCGCTCCGAAAGGTTCAGCAGAAACACCGCGATCCGCTCCTCGGCGCGCATGCTGCCGAGCAGGAGCATGACGTTCTGGTCGCGACCGATCTCGCGCGACAGGAACTGGTGGAGGTTGTGCTGCAGCGGCGCGACACTTCGCGCCAGTTCCTCCAGCCGATCGAAGGGCAGCACGCACACTTCGGTGTCTTCGAGCGCGACCGCATCGCATCCATGACGGTCGCCGGCGATCCCGTCGAGCCCGATGATGTCGCCGAGCATGTGGTAGCCGGCGATCTGTTCGCGTCCGTCCTCTGCGAGCACGGTGGTCTTGCACGATCCGAGGCGAATGGCGTACAGCGCAGTGAATGCTTCACCGACGCGGTAAAGCGATGCACCCTTCTTGAACCGGCTGCGGATCGCGACCACCGAATCGAGCTGGTTCATCGCCACCGGGTCCAGGCCGACGGGCAGGCATAGCTCGCGCATGCTGCATCCGCTGCAATGGATCTTGAGGTCGTGGATCGAGGCGATCCGCATCGGCGGCATCGCGGACGCCATTTCATGGCTGGAAGGGGGCGTCGCTGGGGGCATGGGGTCGGGCATGGGGTCGGGCCTCGATGCTACTCGCGCGTGGAGTGTATTCCGAATCCCTGCCGATAACCATTTCTTGACCAGTCCCGTGGGGAGGGTCCGATGGGCGTGAGCCTCCTGCTGAGTGCCTGGCTGGTGGGCGCGCTGGGCGGGCTGCATTGCGTCGCCATGTGCAGCGGTTTCCTTGCCGCGGCCGGCACGCGCGATGCAGGTAGCGCGGTCCCGCAGCCGCTCCTGCCGGCGGCGGCGGTGTTCCGGCGCGAGATTGCGTATCACGCGGGTCGTATCGCGACCTATGGATTGCTCGGTGCGGCCTTCGGCAGCGCCGGCGCGCTGGCGATGAATGCGGCGGCGCTCGCACCCCTGCAGCGGGTGTTCTACTTCGCGGCCAATCTGGTGCTGATCCTCATTGGCATTCGCCTGGCCAGTCGCTCTACGAAGATGGGCGCGCTGCAAGGCGCCGGGGCGCGACTGTTTGCGGCGGTGCTGCCGGCGATCAAGCCATTGCTGCACCGACCGGGCACGATGGGGCGAGTGACGCTCGGTCTCGTCTGGGGGCTGGTGCCTTGCGCCCTGGTCTACAGCGTGCTGCCGCTGGCGTTGTTCGCCGGCGGCCCTGTTCAGGGTGCCGCCGTCATGCTCGCGTTCGGTGTCGGCACGACGCCGAATCTGTTCGCCCTGGGCATGCTCATGCGGCGCGGACGCGGCTGGCTCGATGCAAAGGCGTTTCGCGCTGCTGCTGCGGCGACACTGATCGCATTCGGGCTGCTCGGACTTTGGCGCGTCTACACGGTCGACGGCGTGCTCGCGCAAGGTGCCATCTGCGTCGGACCCTGGTGACCCGGGGTCAACTCGCCGCGATCGCCGTCGACAGCTCGCGGATCCTGTGCGCGTCCGCGGCGATGCTCCGTAGTCGGTGGTCGAGCGATGCGACGGCGTTCCAGCCGGTTGTCAAAACCCTCGGGCTTTCCGGGTGGCTTTGAATCCAGGTGCCGGCCTTTGCGGTCGTCGCCTGTTTGGTCAAGACGTCGATCGCCTGCGCGAAGTCGGCATTTACCGTTTCTCGCGTTTCATGCATCAATCGACTCGCGTGCGCCGCGTCGATGTCCTTCGCCCGGCGTTGCCATAAAACCTTCACCGCCGCCAGGTGTGCCGCGAGTAGATAGTTCGCGGTGATGAAGGCACTCAGTTCCGCCTTGATGAAATGCCGCCTCTTGGGCTCCTGCAGCATGCGACCGAAGGCCATGCTGAGCAGGCCGATGGCGTCGGTGAAGCGCTTTCGCGCGAGCCGGTATTCCATGTCCTGCGCCGGAACGTCGAGTGCCGCGCTTGCGTAGCGCGCGGCGGCTTCGAGCAGGCCGGCCGCCAGTTTCGGCAGGTCCCTGTACTCCCAGTGCGGCAGTACATAGCTGAAGACGTAGGCCAGCAGCGCCCCGACCGCGGTGTCGACGAGGCGTTCGCCGATCGCGAAATGGTCTTCGGGATTCAAGAGGTGGAGCTGCAGCAAGGCCATCACGCATGCGGCCGCGGCGGTATAGCGATATTTGATCGGTGCGAACGTGTGCGCCACCGCCAGCGACACGAAGGACGCGGCAAATACCAGGCTCGGTCCGGGCGAGAAGTGCAGCAGGCAAGCGGTGAGCGCGCAGCCGATGGCGTTGCCGACGACGCGGTCGGTTCTTCGTTGCTTGGTCAGGCTGAAGTTCGGGCGCATGATCACGGCCAGCGTCAGCAGGATCCACTGGCTGTGCGCCGAGTACGGGAGGATGTTGGACAGCAGGTAGCCGCAACCCATGGCGAGCATGGTGCGCAGCGCATAGCGGAATACGGGCGACCGGCGCCGCAAATGATCGAGCATGGGCCCGGGCGAGAGACTGATCTGGCTGACGAATCGTTGCAGGTCCGCGCCGCCGAGGACGTCGCCGGGCTCGACCGGGGTGCGCGCGACGGTGTGCAAGCGTTCGATGTGGGCGATGCTCTGCCTGACGGTCTCGTAGATCTCGGTCAACACCGCGACGGCGCGGTGATCCTCAGGATTGATCGCGCTCGCTCGGCGATCCAGTTCATAGCGGATGGCGAGCAGTTCGGCCTTGTAGCTGACCGCGGAACGCGGTTCACGGTTGCGCAGGATCGCGAAGGAAATCTGCTCGAGTCCCTGTGCAGACTTGAGGGCGAGGTCGCGCAGGAACATCAGAACGTCCGATCGCGCGAAGCGCTCTCTGAGGAATTCAAAGTCCGTCTGCGTGGCGAGGATGTGCTCGTGGACGTCGAGCATGGCGATCAGCGTGTTGGCCAGCTGCCCGTCGCGCGCGGAAACGAGGTCGCGAAACACCAGATCGCGCGCGGATTGCAGCCTTTCGTTCATCACCGCCTGCTGGCCGATCATCGTTCGATAGGTTGCATCGAGATCGGCGTCGGTCTCGTAGAAATTTGCCTTGAACTTCAGATAGCGGGCGAATTCGTAAAGGCATTCGGCGAGCGCCTGCTGCTTGGTGCGAAATCGGAGCAGGACGGCGAGCGCCAGCGCGTAGCACAGGTATGCGATGCCACCGAGTGCAAAGATCGCGACGTGCTGCAGGATTTGCGGCACGTCGGGCGCGGGCGTTCCAAGCGCGATGGCCATCATGATCAGCACCGCCATGCTCACCGGCAGCGACTCCTTGCCGTACGCGGTCAGCATGGCTGCGCTGAAGCTGATCGCCAGGATCACGACGCCCTGCAGAACGTAGGACCTGTCTGCCAGCAGGATGACCAGCGTCGTGATCGTGGTGAGGACAAGGGCAGCCAGGAGCTGCTGCCTCTTCAGATACGCGGCGCGAGGCACGTCGGCAATACTCACCGCCAATGCGCCGGTCGATGCGGCGGCGGCACTCGTCAGATCGGAGAAAGCGTAGGTGCCCATCGCGACGCCGAGCACGCCGCAAGCGACGCCCAGCCCGCTATAGAAATAGTGGCTGAACAGGTAGCGCACGAGCGTCAGCGAAACGCTCGCGGGCGTCATTCCGGTGATCCTGGCGTGCGCTGCGGGCAGGGTGGTTGCTTTCGCTGTATCGCTAGCCCGGCGTCACTGCAAAGCAAACGGTGCCTGGCGCGCGGAAGATCTGCCGGGTAATTGCCTTGGTCTGCGTCGCCTTGTTGATGCCGTCGCCGAGATCGACGTTGTAGGTGAAGCTTCCCGCATTGCCGTTGGTGAAGGTGAACGTGGCGGTGCCCACCGGCGTGCGCGTGATCTTGGTCGGATCGAAAGGTACCGCGTTGAACGCCTGCCCGCCCGTGCGCAGCAGCGTCCCCGAGTACGTCTTCGGCGCGGTCTGCGGCAGCGTCGCCGACAACCACAGTGGATTGCGGTTCGCGTCGTAGGTGAACCAGGTCGCGAAGATGGTCGTCCCCTGCTGCGTCAGGTTCACGCCCCATCCCGACTCGCTCCCGCCTGTCGCCCACCACAGGTCCTGGTAGTTGGTCGCCTGCGTCAGGTCCGGCTGCGCCCCCCACACGCAGGTCGGCACCGTACCGAAGGTCTGCAACACGATCGCCTTGGTCTGCGTCGCCACGTTCCCGCCGTCGTTCACCGTGTAGGCGAACGACCCGGTCGTGGCGCTGGTGAAGGTCAGGGTCCCGTTGCCGACCGTGGTCGCCGTCGCCGGCGGCACGTAGGCGGAAAACGGCGCGCCGTTGGTGCGGATGAGCTGGCCGGTGTAGACCCCGTCGGCGGTCTTGTTCGCGGTCATCGTCAGCCACCACGCCTTGCCGCCCGCGTCGTAGGTGAACCAGGTCGCGAAAATGACATCGCCCTGATGGGCGAAATTGATGCCCCAGCCTGCTTCCGATTCCGCGGGCGCCTTGTACCAAAGTCCCTGATAGTTGGCTCCCGACGGCGGGCCCGAAGCCTGCGGGACCGTAAACTGGAACGGCTTGACCCCACCCGTGATCGTCGCGCCGGGCACCAGTCCGACCTGGCCAACTTTGCAGGGCTGCGCCGCGTTCAAGCCGGTGCAGGAAAAATTGGCGGGATCCAGAAATGCCGAAAAATTGATCGAGTCCGCGCCGGTCGCGGCAGGGTAGGTCCCCGAAATCTGGCCACCCGAAGCGGGGAAAATCGTCAACGTAAACACGGCGCTGCCGAGCGTCGAGAATTGCAGCACGTCGCTGCCCGCCGCGACCGACTGGGCGACTACCGGCGACGCCCCATTGCCGGGGTAGGTCAAGAGCATCGCAAAGCTGCCGCCCTCGCCCGGTGCGCGCGTGCTTTGCGCCGTCTCGACGTAGGTACCGCTCAGGGTGCAGGTCGTCGTGCCGGAGGCAAATTGGCAACTGCCCAGCGTGTAGCGACCCGATCCGACGCCGCTGCCAATGTCCCCGAATCCGGTGTACTGCAGCTGGCCGCTGGTGGCAGTCGATTGGCCGACGATCGCCGCCTGCGACAACGTTGCAAGCAGCGGAGCAGCCAACAGCGTAGCGCACACGAGCAGATATCTTGTTTTCATCCGGATCCAAACGAATTTTGTGATCGATCGGTTACTGCATTGACGGCAGGCGCCGCGTTTCATCATCGTACGCGAATTCACAGTTTGAGTGGCTTCCAGTAGCCCGTCAGTTCGAGGTAGCCGCGACCTACCTCGTGTCCGTCCCGAAGCATGCGGACCGCACCTTCCCAGTAGATGGTGCCGGTGCTGGTGCGCGAGTCCAATTCCTGATCGTCCATGAGCGGTTCGAGCGCGTAGTCGATGCCGCCGGCGCGCACGCGCATCGCCACCGGATATTCGACCCCGGTGCGGGGCGAACGCCATCGCCGCGTGGCATTGAAGCTGATCTCTCCCGGTTCGAAGCGTGTCAGCGCGCCGTCGGCAGCGCGCAACATGCCGCCACCCCACACCGCATTGCCCGCGCGATCGCGCATGCGAAACGCCATGAGCGATCCGCCGTCGTGCAGATTGACGCCGATCCAGTCCCAGCCGCTTGCTTCTGCGGCCATTCCCTGGCTCGACCATTCATGATCGAGCCAGGCGGTGCCGCTGACGTCGGTGCGGCGACCGTCGGTGGAGACGCTGCCGGCGACGGCGAGCTGAGGTTGGCTGTAGTAGTAGCTGGCATGGCGCGCGTCGCGCCCCTTGCGCGAATACCCCTGGTCGCCTTGCAGCAGGATCGGCTGTACCGGAGTGAAGCGCAGATCGAGCTGGAATTCTGCCGTTGCGATCTGCGCCCGATAGCCGCCCTCGGCGAAGCGCAGCGACCAATCGCCGATGCGCACGTCGGTGCCATTACCGGCCGCTTCGGCCAGGCCAAAGCCCGCGCGCGCGGCCCGCTGTTCGTGACGCAGCCGCCCGCGTCGCGGGTCGGCGATGGCCGCGTGCGCGAACAGCAATTGGCGCGCGGCGAATTGGCTGCGGCTGGCCTCGGCGACGCGCGGACGATTGCGAAAGAACGTCACCTGAATGCCGAGATCGTTGCCGTCGGCGGCGCGCAGCCAGCCGGTGACGTACCACCACTCGTTGCGAAACGAGGGGTGACTGCCGAGGTCGCGCGGAAACTCCAGGCGATAACCGGGGACGACGCTCGGATAGTCGTCTGTCGCCGCGGCGCTGCCGGCCGCGACCAGCAGCAACGGACTCGCCAGGAATCGTCGCCTCCTCACGACGACTCCATGGCGACGTTCCGCGCTGCGATCACCAATCCTCCTTGACCGCGAGTATCGCCCGGGTACCCATCGCCTGCCGGCCCATCGCGACGGCCGTCAGTGTGGACAGCGAGAGCACGAGCAGCGCCGCCCCGCCAAGTACGAGCCACGGGACGGACAGGTCCATGCTCCAGTGGAACGATTGCCGATTGACGACGTGGATCAGGATCAGGCTGATCACCCAGCCGAGACCCAGTCCGATGACCAGCCCGATGCCGCTGACGATGAATCCTTCGGCGGCGAGCATCGCGGCGATCTGCCGACGAGTCATGCCGATATGTCGCAGCAATCCGAATTCGCGCCGGCGCGAAAGCACCAGCGCACCGAACGACGACGACAGGCCGAACAAGCCGATGACGACGGCGGCGAGTTCGAGCGCGTAGGTCACCGCAAACGTCCGATCGAAGGCCTTGAGCGACAGTTCGCGAATTTCCATCGGCGCCGCGACGTCCAGCCGCGAGCCGCCGGGGATGTCGCGGACGATCGCTTCGCTGAGATTCGCAACATCGGTTCCCGGCGCAAGCCGCAGCGCGCCGTTGGTCGCGGTCGCGTCGCCGGTGAGCGCCTGATATTGCGTGCGCTCGATGACCACGGCGCCTTGCGAGCGCGCATAGTCGCGCCACACCCCCGCCACAGTGAACGCGGACGACGTGCCCGCGAGCGGAAGTCGGATCGTATCGCCGAGCGCATATCCGTACAGGTCCACCATCGCCTCGTTCACCCATGCCGGCGGCGGCGCGCCGGCAGCCAGGTTCGCGCTGCCACTGACCAGCGGCAATTGGCGCGCCAGCGTGGAAGCATCTCCCTCCCGCGCCAGGAGCACGATGCGGGGTCGGTACGGATCGAGCAGGAGTTGCTGTTCGCGCACGAATTCGGCACGGCGCACCCCGGGAAGTGCAGCGATGCGTGCCTGGTCGTCGACGGTCAGATAGGCGCTGTTGCCGACGGCATTGGCGCGTACGTACACGTCGGCTGGCAGCACGCGCTCGAGCCAGGCGTCGAGCGAGGTCCTGAACGACGCCACCATGATCGCCATCGACACCATCAGGCTGACGCTGGCGACGATGGCGACCAGGCTTACTCCCGCCTGGCCGGGCGCACCCCGCAATTGCAGCAGTGCGAGTTGAGCGGGAGCGCGGTGCGGTAGGGGCAGCTTCGCGAGCACGATCGAGGCGATCTTCGGAATCAGCATCAGCGTCCCGATCAGCAGCAGCGCGATGGCAGCATAGCCAAACAGCGGCAGGCCGAGCTGAGCCGGCACCAAGGTGGCGAGCGTCCCCGCTGCAAGGGTGAACAGGGCAGGCCAGACCGGCCGCAGACGCGCAAATGCACGTTCCTGGTCGCCGGATTTGAGCGCCAGTGCCGGTGCCGCTCGCGCGGCTTCCACCGCAGGAGCAAGACTGCCGAGCGTCGCCATCGCGACGCCAAGGCAGAAGAAGAGTGCCACCGCCGGCAGATCGGGCGTCAGGGTCGGTGCGAGCCCACGAAAATATCCGGCGCCAAAATCGAGACCGACCGCGTGAACGGCGACTTCCGCCAGGATGAAGCCGCCGATCACTCCGAGCGCGCTGCCGACCGCGCCGATCATCGCGCCTTCGGCGACGAGCAGCCACAGCAGTCGTCGGCGCGTCACTCCGAGCACGCGCAACAGTGCAAGCTGCGCGCGGCGACGCACGACGGCGAGCGCCTGTGTCGAGAAGACCAGCAGGCCGCCGGTGAACAGCGCGACGAGTGCCAGGACATTCATGTTCACACGATAGGAGCGCGACAAGCTCTCGCTGGCGGCGACGCTCGCCTCGGGCCGCTCGGCCGCCAGTCCCGCCGGCAGCAGCGGCTGCAGCCGGTTGCGGAAGTCCGCGACGTCGACGCCGGGCCGGAGCCGAAGATCGACGCGGGTGATGCGGCCCAGTCGATCGAAGTATTCCTGTGCGCCGGCGATATCCATGACGGCGAAGCGCTGCTCAGCGTTGGCGGGCGCGAGGCCGCCCACGCGCAGTTCCACGCTGCGCAGCGCACTCTGCAGTTTCAGGCGCTGCCCCGCGTCGACGCCGAGCCAGCGCGCCGCAGCGGGGCTAGGAAACAATGCGTCGGGACGAAGGATCTCCAGCGGATCGTCGGGCGAGGCGATCAGGCCCGGCTGGACTCCTGCGGCGCGAAAGGCGTCGATGCCGATGATCTTCAGAACTTCGTTGCGATCGGCGAGTCTCGCATCGACCTCCACCATGGGGCTCGCCGTCGCAACCTCGGGCATGCGTGCGAGTTGTGCATAGACTGCCTCGTCGAAGCCTTCGCGCGGGCCACGCACTTGCAGGTCGGCGGCGCCCGAAAGGAACTGCACGCCCTGTCCGAGTTCGTTGACCGCAGCCGTGCTGATGAGTTGCACCGCGTAGCCGAGCGCGACGCCAAGCGCGATCGCCAGGACCGAGAGCAGGCAGCGCGCCTTGTTCTGCGCCAGCGAACCCGCAATGACAGTCTTGCCGACGGAGATGGTGGCATCCGGCATGCTGGCTCGACTCAGCGTGACGGGACGTCGCGCAGCCCTGCCGACGTGAGCTGCAGTATGCGATCGCAGGTTCGCGCCGCAACCTGCGAATGGGTAACGAGTACGCCCGCAGCGTTGCCGGCCTTGATCTGCTCGCGCAACAGGCTGAGCACCTGGTCCGCGCTGTCCGGATCGAGATTGCCGGTTGGCTCGTCGGCGAGGACCAGTCGTGGTGCGTGCACCAGCGCGCGGGCGATCGCCACGCGTTGCAATTCGCCGCCGGACAGCTCGCTCGGTGCGCTTGCGCCGCGTTCGCCCAGGCCGACCGCGGCAAGCATTGCGCCGACTCGGTGCTCCACATCGGCTTCGCTGACGCCGAGCAGGGTCAGCGGCAGCGCGACATTCTGCGCAACAGTGAGATACGGCAGGACGTGGAAAGCCTGGAACACGAAACCAAGCTGCGAACGGCGAAACATCGTCAGCGCGTCGTCGTCGAGCGTCGTCAGTTCCGCGCCGTCCAATACGATCGATCCGCCGTCGGCGTGGTCCAGGCCGGCAATGAGATTGAGCAGTGTCGACTTGCCGATGCCCGACTCGCCCATGACGGCCACGTACTCGCCCGGCGCAAGGTCGAGATCGACGCCCTCGAACACGGTGCGAGGCCGGGGGCCGGCGAATGATTTTCTGAGACCGCGCACGACGAGCATGATTGCAGCCTAACGGCGTACCGCCGCAGTGACAAGCAACACGTGCGCGCATGCGCCGGTCAGGTTCGCTACAATCGGCCCAAGTGCCATGCCGAATCCGCTCGCGAACAGACCATGACGAAACCCGCCGCTGAAGCAAAGCATCGAACGATTTTGGCGCCGCTACTGTGCATGATGGTCGCAGTGTCGGCTGGCATGCTCAGCTCGACCCTGCGGGCGCAGGCGGCGTACTCGGCCGCTTTTGTTTCCCAGTCGGTTCCATCCTTCATCGAGCTCCAGACCCCGGCCTCGGTATCGGTGACGATGAGAAACACCGGTACGGCAACGTGGTATCGGGCCGAAGGCGACGTTTTCCTGGCGACTCAGGAGCCCCAGGACAACTACTACTGGTGCATTCAGGACAACGTGTACGGCAGTCATAGCGGCAACCGCGTGCTGCTGCCGAGCGACGTCGCGCCGCAGCAGCAGGTCACGTTCGATTTTGTCGTCAAGCCGCTGGGTTGCCGGTTCGCGGCGCCGGCCCCTTTCCGGTTTCGCATGTTGTCGCAGAACTACGGCACCTTCGGCGTTGAAACGCCCGATCCCAAGATCGACGTTTCGACGGCTGCGGAATTCGTGTCGCAGCAAGTTCCCGCGACGGTGCCCGCGGGCGCCACGGTCCTGGTTACCGTGACGTTCAAGAACACGACGAATGCTGCGTGGGATGCGTCCGCCGGGTACACGCTTCAGTCGGCAGGGCCTGCGGGCAACACGACCTGGGGCATCACGACGATCGCGATGCCGGCGTCCGTTGCGGTCGATGCGTCGACGACGTTTTCGTTCTTTGTCGTCGTGCCGAGGACAGTCGCGATCTACAATTTCCAGTGGCAGATGAGTTCGCCCGATGGCGTCCCCTTTGGCGAGACCTCTCCGGCGACGCCCGTGCAGGTGATCGCGCCGGGCCCGGTCAACTACGAGGGTCTGTGGTGGAACAGCCCCGCCGGCTCGGAGTCCGGCTGGGGCATCAATTTCGCGCACCAGGGCGACACGATCTTCGCCACCTGGTTCAGCTACGACTTGAGCGGCAAGGGGTCGTGGTTGACCATGACGGCGACGCTGACAGCGCAGGGTACGTATACCGGTACCCTGTTCCAGCAAACCGGCCCGCCGTTCAATGCTTCGCCGTTCGCACCGGGCCAGGTGCGCGGCACCGCGGTCGGCACGGGAACGCTCACTTTCACCGACGCCAATGCAGGTACCTTCGCGTACACGGTCAACGGCATTGCGCAGACCAAGACGATAACGCGGCAGGTATTCGGTCAGCTTCCGACCTGTACCTTCGGCATCCTGACCGACCTGACGCTTGCCTACAACTATCAGGACTTGTGGTGGGCGGCGCCGGCGGGATCGGAGTCGGGCTGGGGCGTCAATCTGACGCACCAGGGCAATACGATCTTCGCGACGTGGTTTACGTACGACCTCGATCGAACGCCGATGTGGCTGTCGGTCACGGCGCCCAAGACTGCGGCGGGTACCTACGGCGGGATGCTGTACCGGACGACGGGGCCGCCGTTCAATGCGGTACCGTTCAACTCGAGCAACGTGGTCGCAACCGCGGTAGGAACCGCGACCTTCACTTTTGCCGACGGCAATACGGGACTGTTTGCCTATACGGTCAACGGCGTGACGCAGACCAAGGCGATCACGCGCGAAGTCTTCGTAACCCCTGGCACGGTCTGCCAATGAGGAGCAGCGTGCGTGGCGACGCAGAACATTTTGGATACAATGACGATTCTCGAGCGGCGAGTGCGGCGCGGTCTGCGCGCACGCTCCGACCCTCGCAAATCTGTTCACCTGAGCAACCATGAGCGGCTACCCGGAAGACATCTACACCGAGCCTGAGAATCAGGACGGCGACACTCTGAAGAATCTCGGGCCCCTCGCCGGCATGGCCGGCATCTGGGAAGGTACACGCGGTCTCGACGTCAAGCCGAAAGCCGAAGGTCCCAAAAAACAGGCCTACGTGGAACGCATCGAACTCCAGCCGATCGATCCGCAGACCAATGGGCCGCAAATGTTCTACTGCCTGCGCTACCACACCCACATCGTGAAACCGGGGCTGACCAAGCTCTACCACGACCAGGTCGGATACTGGCAATGGGAGCCGGCAGACCGGCACGGTGATCCATTCGCTCGCCATCCCGCGCGGACAGACCGCCATGGCGGTCGGCAAGGCCAGCGCGGACGCGACGAGCTTCGAATTGGTCGCGACGCGCGGCCTCGAAACCTACGGCATCTGCTCGAACCCGTTCCTCGAGTACGCGTTCAAGACCGTCGAATTCCGGATCAAGGTGACGATCAATGCGAACGACACCTGGTCCTACGACGAAGACACCGTGCTGATGATCCGCGGCCAGACCGAGCCATTCCATCATACCGACCGCAATACGCTGACCCGGATCGCGGCGCCGACGCCGAACCCGCTCGCGCGAACGTAGACGCAACGCTAGTTGCCGGGATGGGCAGCCGCGGCGAGCGTTCGCGTGCGCCGCGCTTCGTACGCCTTCAGATGCGTATACGCGACCTGCAGCAACGACGCGTCCTTGCGTTGCGCGCGTTCCGCGGTGCGACGAAGCAGCAGATCGCCCACGATGTGGTCCGCTTCGATCGGGCCGTCGCCTTCGATGTCGCGGAGCATCGAGGCGGTGAACGGCGAGCCCGGCGCCGTCAACATCGCTCGCGTCTGCTCCATGAACTTCTCGCGCGGCGGGTAGCCTGCGCCCTCCGCGGTAGCGCGGCATTCCTCGAACAGCGCCAGCATGAGTTCGGCGCCGCCCGGCGCCGCGACGATGTCGCCCACCGGCGCGCGCATCAGGCAGGTACCGCTGGCCAGCGTCGCGAGCAGCACCCACTTCTCCCACATGTCGTGCACGATGTGCTTGCTCGAACGGGCGTCGAAGCCGGCGCCGATCATGACCTTGGCGACCGCGCCGATGCGCTCGGTGAGTTCGCCGTCGCGCTCGCCGAAGGCAAGCGAATGGAAGGCGCCGAGGTGCACCACGGCGCGCTCGGTGTCCAGCGTGGCCGCGATCGCGCAGAGTCCGCCGAGGACTTTGGTCCGCCCGAAGCGCGCGTCGAGCAGGTCGAGATGCTTCATGCCATTGAGCAGCGGCAGGATCATCGTTTCGGGACCGATCGCGGGCGCAAAGGAGGCGACTGCGTTTTCGAGGTCGTAGGCCTTGCAACTGAGCACCACGAGATCGAAGGCGCGAGTGATGCCTTCGGCGAGCACCGTTGGCGGCGCAGGCAGCGTTACGTCGCCCGCGGGACTCCTGATGACCAGCCCGGCGCTCGCCAGCTCGGCGGCGCGACGCGGCCGGACCAGGAAGGTGATGTCGCGGCCCGCTTGCAGCAGCCTCCCGCCAAAATAGCCGCCGGTCGCACCGGCGCCAACCACGAGTACGCGCATGGCTAGAATCTCTCCTGTTGCGGATTGGTAAGTTTACTGCAACCGGCGCGCCATCACGTCGGCAAGTCAGTACCGCTTGACAATAGGTGCATATGCACGCATATTGCGGGCATACGAGCATGGCGACCGCTGCAACCATCGAACTCAGTCCGCGCACGCGAGCGCTCCTGCACGGCGCCGTCGTGCCGACGCTCTTGCGCATGGCGTGGCCGAACGTGCTGGTCATGCTGGCGCAGGCTTCGACCGGGCTGATCGAGACCTGGTTCGTGTCGCGGCTCGGCACGCACGCGCTGGCCGGCATGGCTGTCGTGTTTCCAGGGTTCATGATGATGCAGATGCTTTCGGCGGGCGCCATGGGCGGGGGCATTTCCTCCGCCGTTGCGCGCGCGATCGGCGGCGGACGCCGTACGGATGCGGACGCGCTCGTGCTCCATGGCATCGTCATCAACGGCGTGCTCGGCCTGATGTTCTCCGCGCTGTTCCTGGCGTTCGGCGAGAGGTTGTATCGCGCGATGGGTGTGGACGGCGCGGCACTCGAGGCGGCGTTGATTTACTCGAATATCGTGTTCGCCGGAACGATACTGTTGTGGTTGATGAACGCAGTGGCGAGCGTGATTCGCGGCACCGGCAACATGCTCGTGCCTTCGCTTGCCGTCTGTCTTGGCGTGGCATTGCTGATCCCCCTCTCTCCCGGTCTGATCTTCGGCTTCGGACCGATTCCCGCGCTGGGCATCGCCGGTGCAGGCATCGCGGTCGTTCTCACCACGACCCTCACGCTGACCGTGTTGGCGTGGTACGTCGCCTCCGGACGAAGCCTGGTGCGATTCAAACTGGTACGCATGCGGCTGCCGCTGCTCAACGATATCCTCAGGGTCGGCGCGGTCGGCACGGTCAGCACGTTGCAAACCAGCCTGACGGTCGTGCTCACGACCGCTTTGGTAGGCGCGGCGGGCGGGGTTGGCGCGGTGGCCGGCTATGGCACGGCGGCACGATTGGAGTACCTGCTAATTCCGCTGGTCTTCGGCTTGGGCGCGCCGCTGGTCGCGCTCGTGGGAACCAACATCGGCGCCAATCAGGCGGCGCGCGCTCTGCGCATCGCGCTCATTGGCGGTGCGCTTGCCTTCGCGCTCACCGAGTCGATCGGAATCGCTGCCGCGATATGGCCGAAGGCGTGGCTTGGCCTGTTCGGCGACGATCCGGCAATGATCGAGACCGGCAGCGCGTATCTGCGCATCGTCGGCCCGACGTATGGCTTCTTCGGGCTGGGTCTATCGCTCTATTTCGCGTCGCAGGGCGCCGGACGATTGGCCTGGCCGCTGCTCGCGGGCTTGCTGCGCCTTCTGATCGCGATCGGCGGCGGATGGATAGCGTTGCGCTTGACGGGGTCGTTGACCGCGCTGTTCGCCGCACTTGCGATCGCCCTGGTGGCGTACGGCGCTACGATCGCCACCGCCGTGGCATCGGGCGTGTGGTTCCGGCAGGGGCAATCCGGAAGCGGTTGAGACCGCTTCCGTCGAAGGCTGCTAACGCCAGACGAGGACCGGAATGGTGGAATGCATCAGGACCTTGACCGTTTCGCTCCCCAGCACCAGCGCCGACAGACTTTTCCTTCCGTGCGACGCCATGCAGATGACATCGCAACCGTGCTTGGACGCCGCGTCGATGATGGCAGCGTGCGGCTGCGCGTCGAACACGTGCACCCCCGCGAAAGTGACGCCCGCGGCCTTGGCCAGCTTTCCGACCGCGTCGAGATACTGGGCGGACCGCTACCGGATCACGATCACCGGCAGTTTCGTGTGCGTCAACACCTTCTGCGTCTCGCTGCCGAGCAACAGTGCCGAGACGCCTCGCCGGCCATGGGATGCCATGACGATCGCATCGCATCTGCTTCTCTTCGCCGCGACGAGAATTGCCCGCCAGGGTACGGCGGCGATCGAGTGCAGGATGTTGAGCTGAAGTCCCGCCGCTTTCGCCTTCGCGGTGACGGGTTTCATGATGCGGTCGGCGTCCGCCTTGCACATGGCCGCGTATTCGTTCCGCTTTATCGGGATGTAGAGCGACGCCTCGGCATACATGGGCGACGGATAGTCCGGAGACGCGTAGAACGCGGTGAGCTTGGCGCCGAGGGCAGTGGCCAGACCGAGGGCGTGCGCTACCGCTTTCGCCGACAGCTTCGAACCGTCGGTCGCAACCAGCAGATGCTTGTACATATTCGCCTCCTGTATCGACGTTCCGACACAACAATCTTAGGAGCAGGGGTCCGCTGCGGTATTGACGTAGGTCAACTCCGAGGGCGTTGCCCGGGTCGAAAATTAACCATCGTGTTTCGATGCGGGGCCCGAAATGCGGGTTTCGGAAGTGATGTCGCGCCGGGTCATCTCGATCCCACCGACGGCACGCGTTGCCGATGCAGCGCGGCTGATGCTCGACCATCGCATCAGCGGCCTGCCTGTACTCGATGCGGAAGGCAAGCTTGTCGGTATCGTGACCGAAGGCGATTTTCTGCGCCGCGCTGAGACCGGGAACCTGAGACGGCGTACGCGGTGGATCGAATTGCTCCTGGGCCCAGGCCGCCTCGCGGATGAATATGTGCACACGCATGGGCGCAAGGTCGAGGAGGTGATGACACGTGAGGTCGTCAGCGTCGGCGAGAATGCCTCGTTGGACGAGGTGGCCGCGCTCATGGAAAAGCGGCGGGTCAAGCGCTTGCCCGTGCTCCGAGGTGGTCAACTCGTCGGGATCGTCAGCAGAGCGAATCTGGTACGCGCGTTGTTGATGCTGACGCGGACTTCCGCATCGCCGCTTCCCGGGGACCGTGCAATACGAGACAGGATCCTGGCCGCGGTCGACAAGGAACCGTGGGGACCAAGCCGCACCATCAACGTCGTCGTGCGCGACGGGCGGGTAGACCTTTACGGATCGATCTTCGACGAACGCGAACGTGAGGCACTGCGTGTCTTGGTCGAGAACATTCCCGGCGTGAAAGGCGTCCAGGACCATCTCGTATGGATCGAGCCGGTGTCCGGAATGGCGTTCGAGGCACCTGGGCCCGAAGCCAACGCATAGCGACTGGCGATGCGCTTAGGCTTCATGGCGTGGGACCTGCAGGATTGCATTGCGCTTCCGCGATCACCTCGCGCAACTTGCCGCTTCGCGCATCGGCTTTCGGCGGGTCGGGATCCAGCACGACCTGGACATTGCCCAGCGATTGCCTCGCCAGGTAGTGGCGCAACGCGGCAGCCGCCGCCAGCCAGATCCGATGGCGCTCATCGGCGACGCCGGGCTCCAGTCGCAATGCCAGGCGGTGCGGTCCTTGCTGAAGCAACTGGAACCTGCGCGCCTTAGTGGCGGCTTCGACGATCGTCGTCAGGGCCAACGGCAACAGCGATACCGCACGGCCGTCGGCGTCGCGCATGGTCAGCACATCGTCGTGCCGACCCTCGACCCGAATGGCCGGTAGCGGACTGCCGCAAGGGCACGGCTCCGCAAGAGCGACGACGCTGTCGCCGAGATCGTAGCGGATGATCGGCTGCACGCGGTTCGCAAGATTGGTGAGCAACACCGTGTGGGATGGTTCGCCCGGCGGCGTTGGTCGATAGTTGCGGTCCACGGGCTCGAGCACGACCCAGTCGGCGTTGACGTGGAGAGAGCCCTCGCTGCATCCGAAAGCGATGCTCATGCACTCCGACGATCCATACTCGTTGATCAGGGTGCAGCCGAATGCCTGCTCGATCAACGTGCGGGCCGCCGATGCGAGAGACTCGCCTCCCGACCACAGGCAAACCGGTTCGATGTGGAGTCGACCTGCGGCTTGTTCTCCGGCGAGTTGTGAAAGCATCGTGGGATAACTGGCCAGGAACGCCGGTTGGTACGCATTCAAGTCGGATACCAGTTGCGGCAGTGGATCCATGATCGAGAGCGCGCGCGAATTCGACCAAGGGCTGCCCTTGCGCACGTGCTGCCACGAAGCGACGCTCGCGAAATGGTCGCCAGTCGCCGCGACAAGGGCGGCACGCCCACCCTGCGCCAGCATGCCCCACGCGTAGCGACCCGCGACCTGCACTGCCTGCAGCTGTACGGCGATCAGTGCATCGTAGGTCGCGAGTGCTTCTTCGTCTTGGACATAGATCCCGGGTTCGCCCGTGGTACCCGAACTCTTCCAGATCACGTAGCGCCCTCGGTAGCTCTCGCCGATACCGGCGGGATCGGCGAGAAACGCCGCTACGCCGGCACGATCGACGTCGGGATCGGTAACCCAGTCGTCGAAGCTCGCCATGAGCTCGCGCTTGGTCACGACCGGCAAATCGGCAAGCGTCAGAACACGCTGCGGCAAGTTGTGCCACGCGTTCCGATAGAAGTGCGAGTGCGTACGCGCGAAGTCGATCATCTGGGAGCAGCGCGACGAACGCGCAGCGTCGATCGCCGCCAGTCCAGCGTTGCGTGTCCACCAGATTTCCGCCATCCGCACCGCGCGTGCCCACCATGCAACCGGCACTCCGGCGCTCTCTCCCGGACGGCCGTGCTTGTCGCTGGGCATTACAGTTTCTCCGGACGTTGCGAAGGGACCACGCAACGGGGCCACGACCAATACGGCGACCCCAAGTCCAGCCTACGCCGTTTTTTACTGTATTGCTTGACCAGGGTCAGCAACTGCTAATTTCGAAGCGCGGTTTCCTCCGGCGGCCGAATCGTGCGGAACGTCATCAGCAACAACAGGTCGTAGACGATCTTCACCGCGCCCGCGATCAGCAGCGGCCAGCCGAAACTCGACACACCCAGCAAGTAGCCCGCGATGAGCGGGCTGATCGACGACGCGAGGCTGCGCGGAACCGAAGTCACGCTGGCCGCCGCGGCACGCTCGCCCGGCGTGACCACGGCCATGACGTAGGAGCTGCGCGTGGGAACGTCCATCTGCGAC
Source organism: uncultured beta proteobacterium (assembly GCA_963726915.1). Classification (GTDB taxonomy): domain Bacteria; phylum Pseudomonadota; class Gammaproteobacteria; order Burkholderiales; family Casimicrobiaceae; genus PALSA-1003. Next base: position 71,701 of record CAVSEA010000008.1, on the reverse strand, counting down.
AGCGCTGCGCGCACGAGCAGGAGCACCACGACCCACGTCAGGTCGGGAACGAAAGGAATGATCACCAACAGCAGGTTGGCCGGCAGATGCGTGAACACCATCGTATTGACCAGGCCGATGCGGTTGGCGATGCGCACCGCGACCAGGTAGGAAAACGCCGACAGCACGCCGGTCCAGAAGAAGATCGTTCCCGCGACCGCGATCGACAGCTGGAATTTCTGGAACAGCCATAGCGCGAGCAGCGACGCTGAGCGAGTTGATCGGTCCCTCGGATGGCCACGGCACTGTGGCCTACACGCAGGTTGAGTGCACGCTCAACGCTGTTGCGTTTCTGCGAGCCCCCCCGTACCCTCCCATGGGGTGGGGGCCGTCGCACCAGCCTGCGTGTTAGCGTTGCGCGCGAATCCTGTTCTCGATCACCAGATGAAAGGATTGCCATCGACTAAGCAATTTGCTCGCAGAGAAGTGAATTCCCGAACCGGCTTACCTCACTCAGGGACCAAACAATAATGAAAATTGCCAAGGCTTTTCTGCTCTGTACTCTGCTCAGTCTGCTGGCCGTTGCGCAGGCCAGTGCCCAAGCCATCGTCGGCGCCTGGTCATTTGACGGCATCGATACCACCAAGGAAGGCGCCGCGGTGATCGTCTTCCTTGCTAACGGTTCCTTTTACTATATCGAGAATGTCGCGAAATCCGAGGCGCCTCACGGCTTCCCTGGCTACGAGCGCGGCACCTATACGTGGAACGCGGCGACCAGCGCATTGACGATCAATGTCCTCCAGGACCTCAACGGCGATACTGGAGCCGGGGGTTTAAACGGGCGTACCGACTTGAAGTTCAGCATCTCGGGTAACACGGGAACGTTCACCATTCCTGGGGGCGACGGACCGGCCGTAACAACCCGCGTGACCGGCGCCAGCCCGATCGTGGGCGGCTGGTCCTTCGGCAACGCGGCTCTCGCCAACGATTCGGGCGTTCTCGTCTTTCTCCCGAACGGCGTCTATTTCATGGCCGAGGATGGCGATTCGTCCCCGGTAACGGGAGACCCCAGTGGCCATGACGGCATCGAGATCGGCACGTATGCGTGGAACCCGACCACTGGTCTTTTGACGTCGAGCCAAACCCCGGCGCCGTACGTCGATACCAACGGTCAATGGGGGCTGTCGCACTCATCGGGTCCCCGCACGATGAACGTATCCGCCGATGGCCTCACGCTTGTCGCCCACGTAGGTACAGACTCATTCTCGTTGGCGCGCGTTGGCGCCGCGTCGTCTCCAACGGTCAGCAATTACCAGGGGCTGTGGTACAACGCACCGGCGGAATCGGAAGCGGGTTGGGGCATCAACTTCGCGCACCAGGGCGACGTGATCTTCGCGACCTGGTTCACCTACGACGCGGCGGGCAAGGCATGGTGGCTGACCATGACCGCGACCAAGACCTCCAACGGGGTCTACAGCGGCCAACTCATTCGGACCAACGGCGCGCCGTTTTCCGCATACGTGCCGCCTGCCACCGCTACGATAGTCGGCAACGGGACCTTGACCTTCACCAACGCGACCACCGGATCGTTCAACTACACGGTGAACGACGGCGCCAACGTGGCGACGCAGACCAAGGCGATCGTGCTGCAGACCTTCGGGCGGTGCCGACCTGCGTATGGGGGGCGCAGCCGGACCTGACGCAGGCGACGAACTACCAGGACCTGTGGTGGACGACGAGCGGGAGCGAGTCCGGATGGGGCGTGAACCTGACGCACCAGGGGACGACCATCTTCGTGACCTGGTTCACCTACGACGCGAATCGCAACCCGCTGTGGCTGTCGGCGACGCTGCCGCAGACGGCGCCGAAAACGTATTCGGGGACGCTGCTGCGCACGGGCGGGCAGGCGTTCAACGCGGTGCCTTTCGATCCGACCAAGATCACGCGCACGCGGCGGGCACCGCCACGTTCACGTTCACCAACGGCAATGCGGGAACCTTCACTTACAACGTCGACCTCGGCGACGGCGTGAACAAGGCGACTCAAAGCAAGCCGATCACGCGGCAAGTGTTTCGTACTCCGGGGACCGTCTGCCAGTAGCGCAGGCTTCACTTTTTGATGGCGACCTCTTCCGGCGGCCGGACCCGCCGGAATGTCACCAGCAACAACAGGTCATAGACGATCTTCACCGCGCCCGCGATCAGCAGCGGCCAGCCGAAACTCGACACACCCAGCAAGTAGCCCGCGATGAGCGGGCTGACCGACGACGCGAGGCTGCGCGGAACCGAAGTCACGCTGGCCGCCGCGGCACGCTCGCCCGGCGTGACCACGGCCATGACGTAGGAGCTGCGCGTGGGAACGTCCATCTGCGACAGCGCCGCGCGCACGAGCAGGAGCACGACGACCCACGTCAGGTCGGGAACGAAAGGAATGATCACCAACAGCAGGTTGGCCGGCAGATGCGTGAACACCATCGTATTGACCAGCCCGATGCGGTTGGCGATGCGCACCGCGACCAGGTAGGAAAAAGCCGACAGGACGCCGGTCCAGAAGAAGATCGTTCCCGCGACCGCGATCGACAGGTGGAATTTCTGGAACAGCCATAGCGCGAGCAGCGACTGCACGACAAAGCCACCGCCGAACGCATCGAGGCTGAACAGCGCCGCCAGCGTGTACACGATGCGCCTCGACTTGCGCAACGGCGCCGCCTCGGCTTCGGTGCCGGTCGCCAGCGCCTTCGGCAGCCCGCGATAGATCATGGCGGACGCCACGCCGAGCAGGCCATAGAGGACGAACATCGCCTGCAATGCCAGCTTGGTGTCGATGTTCGCTGCCTGCGACAGGTACTCGGGAAACCCGGCGAACAGCGCTCCGACCGCGCCGACCAGCGCGCCCACCAGGCTGTAGCGGGCAAAGACTGCCGTGCGCTGCCGGTCCGAGATGATGCGTGCGAGCACAGCCTGCTCGAGCGGAAGAAACACGCTGACGTCGCCGCTCGACGGGTTGAGCGTGCCGACGATCGCAACGAGCAGCAGTGGCCAGAAGTCCGAGACCGTGGCGAAGCCGAGTCCGGTTGCCGTCATCAACGCGGTGGCCATCAGCAGCAGCGTGCGATAGCGGAAGCGATAGGCGTGCAGGCCGACCAGCAACGTAAGCACGCCCGACCCCACCAGCGTGCCGGTGGCGATGACGCCGATCTGGAACGGGCTGAACCCCAGCGTGATCAGGTACAGCGGCAACAGCAGGCTGACGTAACCGTCGCCGAACGCGCGCAGCGCGCGGACCCACAGCAAACGCAGTACGTTCGGCGAATTCATCGGGCCGGCGTGGCGCCGAAGCTGAAGTCGTCGAACAGCGTGACGCTGTCAGCCTTGGTCCACACGCCGACCGACCCCGTGCCCGCGATATGTCCGTCGTCGATTTCGATGTAGGTCTTGCCGTCGAGCGCCACGCGGATCTGCCTGCCGGTGAACTCGACTCGCAGCGTGTGCCACTGATTCCTGGCCACCGGCGCGTCCACGTACTTGATCGTGATGCGTCGACCGTTCTGCGTGTAATACAGCGAGACGTTGTCTTCCAGCGCGTTGGCGCGCGCCACGTAATAGTTGTCGCCATCTTTCCAGCGCCAGACGACCCCGCCTGCCTGATCCTCCTTGCCTGAAATTGGTTTGAATTTGACCTCGGTGTAGCCGTCGGTGAGTGACGAGCCGGTCTTGACGCACCAAGGGAAGTCGCCTTGTCCGCTCTGCTTCAGCACGTTGGGTTTGGACGGCGCGCTTGCGTCGGCTTCGACGGTCCAGCGATGGCCGCCGCGGCCGGTCACGCCCGCAATCCAGCCAGCCGGCGCGATTGCGACGGTATCCGCATCGAAGTTGATCGTTTCAGACATGGTGACTCCTCTGGTCGGTAAGTGACAGGCGAGACCGTGCGCTACGCGCTGTCATCGTCGTCGTTGGTACCATCCGAAAGGAGCTTTGCGACCGCATCCAGGGTGCACTCCCATCCGGGTGGTTGACCCAAATCAGGAGCAGAACTTGAACGCCGAAGACGTCTAGGAGCGGGGAGTCTGCCAACAATCCCCGAACTGCAGGTACGCGCCGATCATAGCGGATCGGCGTGGCTCGTTGCAAGGGTTCTGCGAGCTAGGATTGATGTCTCAGGGTCGCAGACCAGCCGCGGTTGTGTGTGCATATCCTAGGCAATAACCCGGCATTCACCGGCACAGGCAACGCGTCCTCGAAGGCGTACTATGATCCGATTCACATTCGTCGATTGGGTAGTTCAATGATGGACCGGCGGACTTTCGTCAGCACGGCAGCGGGTGCGCTGCTTGTAAAGGCGTTCCCCGCGAACGCGCAACCGGCGAAGAAAGTCCCAAGAATAGGCATTCTCCATTCAGGCGATCCGGCTACGTCTTCGCCGTTTGTCGCCGCGTACACGCTGGGCCTGCGCGAGCATGGGTATGTCGAAGGGCAGAACATCGTCGTCGAACGCCGGTTCAGTGACAACAAGGCCGAGCGGTTGTCCGACCTTGCCGCCGAACTGGTGCGCCTGAAAGTGGACGTCATCATGACGTCCGGCGATGTGGCGATCGCGGCGGTCAAGCAACAGACGCAGACGATTCCGATCGTGATGTCCAGCAGTACCGATCCGGTTGGGACCGGCTTTGTAGCGAGCCTGGCGCATCCCGGCGGGAATATCACCGGACTCACCAACCTCTCCCCGGAGCTCATGGCCAAGCGGCTGGAACTGCTGAAGGAGGTCGTCCCCGGGCTTTCCCGCGTGGCGATCATCTGGAACCCCGACGCCCGGGGCGCAGTGTTCGACTATAAGGAAACGCAGGGTGCGGCCCGCGCGCTGGGGCTGCAGCTCCAATCCACAGAAGTGAGCCGCGCAGGCGACTTCGAGCGCGCGTTCTCGGTGTTGACGACCGGACGCGCGGAGGCGTTGGTGGTCGCCCCATCCATTTTCATGTTCGTGAACCGGGTCCAGATTGCGAGCTTGGCACTGAAGACCCGGCTGCCGTCCATGTACTGGGCTAGAGAGAATGCGGACGCAGGAGGCCTCATCGCCTACGGGCCGAACCTCCTTGATCTCTATCGGCGCGCCGCCGCCTATGTGGACAAGATCCTCAAGGGGGCCAAGCCGGGTGACCTGCCGGTCGAGCAGCCCACCAAGTTCGAGCTCGTCATCAACTTGAAGACCGCGAAGGCGCTGGCGCTGACGCTTCCGCCGTCGCTGCTGCGGCGAGCGGACGAGGTACTGCAATGACAGTTACGCCGCGGCGCGGGGAGTTGGCCGTTTGCGGGGCGCGGTCGGGCGCTTGTTGCGTGTGCGCGGCACTTTCGCCGGCATGATCGCCAACCGGAAACCCGTTGCGGTGCTCAGCCGACGTACGCCGGCGCCGGTTGGCTGAAGTTGGCGTCCAGCAGGTGATAGACGAGCGCCCAGTTCTTCGACCGTGTGCTGGTGTGGGCGATGCCGGGCATGACGATGAACTGCTTGTCGGCATTGGGCAGCAAGGCGAAGAAATTGGCGAGGTCCTGGAACGAGGCGATGCCATCGTATTCGCCGCGCATGATCAGCGTCGGCACGATGATCTTTCGCGGATCGAGTACCGGCAGGTTGGCCGACATGTCGATGTATGTGCCATTGGGCATCGAGGTGTCGAGTGCCAGCACCGCATCGGCGAACGCGTCGACGACGGTGAGGTCGCTGGTACCGGGATGGTCGCGCGTGAAAATGCTTTGCACGAACGCGCGATCGATCGGCCGCCGCAGGCTCGCCTGGTATTGCGGCAACCGCTTCTTGCGCTCGGCCAGCGTCGGACTGCCTTCGCCGGTCCAGACGAGCGCGTCGAGTGCTAACCGTTGCACGCGTGCCGGATAGCGCTGCGCGAACAGTCCCGCGCGCAAACCGCCCGACGACGCACCGTACAGCAACAGCGGCTGGCCACCGTTCTGCGCCATGATGTATTCCGACGCGACGGCCAGGTCGTCGGCACCGCACGAAACATCCGCGTTCACCGGCCGCCATTTGTCGGAGTGCCCGTAGCCCTCGCAATCGACGCACCAGGTGTCGTAGCCGAGGCGCGCGAACCAGTCCATCGTCGACGCCTCGGGCTTGCCCGGGATGCGCAGGTCGAACACTGGCGTAGCGGAGACGGAGGAGCCGTGCACGAACAGGATGGTGCCCCGGGTACTTGCCGCGGTCGGACTCTTCAGACGCTTGCGCCACATATAGAGCTTGACGCTGTCGGCGCCCACGCGCTTCACGGCCCAATGCTCGGTCCCGACGACGTCGGCACTCGGCTGGGCGCGCGCATCCGGCGACGGCAGCGCCGTGGCGACGAGCGTTGCCGTGCCTGCGACAATAAATTCGCGTCGGGACATCGTGCGCGTCGCTATTACGCGGTCTTCAACGCATAGCCGTACGCCAGGTTGGTACGCCCGGCGCCGTGCTTTTCGTACAGGGCCTTGTAGTCGGCGAGCCTGTCGTTTTCGAGCGCTGCGCGATGCTCGGGCTTGTAGTTGTACAGGCGCGCGTTGTTGCGACCGAAAATAGCGGTCTTGATCGGGCCGTCGGCTGGCCCGAGCGGCTGCAGGCCGTATTTCTTCTGCAGGTCCTCGGGAATCTCCAGCCGCCGGAGCGCTTCGATCTGCCATTGTGGAGAGCCGGTCCAGATCGCATCCGTGCCCCAGCACACGTGCTCGACGCCCATGCCCTTGATCAGCTGGCCCATCATCACCGCCGACACGCGCGGGTCGGCGATGGTCGATTGCGCGAACAGCTGGCCGACGTCGGCGTAGACGTTCTTTACGCCGTGCTTGCCCGGGAATCTCGGACAGATCGGTGATCCATTCGATCCGTCCCGTACGCTCGAACTGCGCCCACGCATCCTGCACGTTGCCGCCGCCGGCCCAGCGGTAGCCGCCGTGGTAGATGATGAAGTTGAGCTGCGGCCAATCCTTGGCCGCCTTGGCGACGTCGCGCACATCCGAATACGCGAGCAGGTGCGGGAATTGCTTTTCGATCGACGGCGGGAACAGGCCCTTGTGCACGCAGACGTTCTTCAACCCGGCCTTCACGAACTTCTCGTACGCCGGATAGACGAGCTTCTCGTCGTCGAGGCGCCACGGGTGCTTGGACAGGTCCTTGTTGGTATTGTCGCCGATGGTGTAGCCCTTCATCGAATCCGGCTTGAGCACGCTGATGGCGTAGTCGATCTGCTCCATCCAGCCGTCGTAGCCGGGCGTGAAGATCGCGTGCGCGAACATGCGCTTGGTACCCGCGAGTCCGTTCACGTCGGCGCGCGTCTGCGCCTTCATGTCGTTGGTGAGGAACCAGTCGCCGGGCACTTCCGACGGCGCGCCGCTGATGCAGGCGACCTTGGTGTCGCTGTCGAGATAGATTTCCTTGATGTAGTTCGTGAACATCAGGTCGTCGATGGTCTGCTCTTTGCCGACGAGCGCCTGGATTCCAGCCGGCCTTGCCGACGGCATTGCGCTGGTTCACGAAGGTCTGGATGCGCGTGCCCGGCCGCAGGTAGTGCGTATGCATGTCCATGATGAATTGATTGGACAGCGCCTTCGCGCGAGCGTCGGCCTGATCCGGCTCGGCCGCCTCGGCGCGGGAGACGCCGTAGATAGGTCCGTAGGTGTCGTTCATCGCCAGGAACGCGGTGGCCATGCCCGCCGCGGTCTGGAAAAAGCGCCGTCGGCTCATGCCCAGGCGCTTGGCCATGTGCGTGCCCATTTCCTTGATGCGCGCCTCGAACTCCCGCTGCTGGGGCGATTGCAGCGCAGGCATGAATTCGTCGCTCGACACCGACTGCACGGGGATCGGCGACGGGAACAACGATTCAGCCGAGGATAGCCTTGCCAACTCGTCCGGGGACAGCATGCTCATGATGATTCCTCCTGGGTCAGGCGCGCGTCGGGGCGGCGCTCTGCGGATATTCTGGCACAACCGTGCCGCGTGTGTACGGCGTTCGATGGGCGCCCGCCGACGGCTCAACGCGCGCCGGAAACGTCCAGAATCACACCGGTCACGTACGACGCCTCTTCCGAGGCCAGCCACAAGACGGCGTTGGCGACCTCGTCGGCGTGGCCGGCGCGGCGCATCGGAAGCGTCGGTGCCATTTCGGCGACGCGTCCGGGCGACTGGCTTTCGGTGTCGATCACGCCGGGACTGACGGCGTTGACGCGAATGCCTTCTGCCGCGACCTCGCGCGCCAGTCCGACGGTCAGGGCATTGACGGCGCCCTTGCTCGCGGCGTAATAGACGTTGCGTCCCGCCGCGCCCAGACGCGCCGCAGCAGAGGAAAAATTGATGATCGAGCCGCCGGCGCCACCGTATTGGGTGGACATGCGGCGAATCGCTTCGCGCGCGCAAAGCATCGTCCCGTTCACGTTGAGTTCGAACAACGCATTGATGTCGTCATTGCTGAGCGCATCGACCCGTCCGTGCTTGCCGCCCCATCCGGCGTTGTTCACCAGCACGTCGAGCGGGCCGAGTTCGGCATCGACCGTCCTGAACATCGCTTCGACATCGGCTTCCCGGGCGACGTCGGCGCGAACCGCGAGCGCGCGGCGCCCTGCGCTCCGAATGGCTTGGACCACCTGCTCAGCGCGCACTTCGCCAGTGAGATAGTTGACGCAGACGTCGTAGCCGCGTTTCGCGGCCAGCACCGCGACGGCGGCGCCCAATCCCCGACTGGCGCCTGTGACCACCATCACTCGACTCATGGATTTCGTCGCCATTTCGTCAATCAGTCCGCAAGTCCAACCTTCTCCAGCAAGGGCAGCCAACGCGGATCGCCGTGCAACCCGCGAAGGCTTAGCGAAGGTCGCAGCAGGCGCAAGCCCGCATCTCGCTGCGCGTAGGCACGCTCGAGCCAGGTAAAGGCCTGATCCCGGTCGCCGCGGTACGCGAACGCTTCCGCGATCTGAAAGGCGGCCGTGTTCGGGACGGTCTCGATGAGTTCCTCGAGCGCGGCGTCCGACTCCGCGTGCCGCCCCTGAGCGTAATAGACATTCGCGAGCATGAGCAACCGGAATATGTCGTGAATCTCGCGTTTCGCCGCCTCGAGCGCTTCGTCGAGTCGCCCTTGCCATAGGCAGATGCCGCTATGCAAGTAATGCGCGAACCCGGCGCGCGGACTCAGCTCGAGCGATTTTCGGATTGCCGTCTGCGCTTCGTCGAGCCGTCCTGCGTCAAGAAACCTTTTTGCGAGTTCGCGATAGATCGCCCCGGAAAGCGGGTCGAGTTCCACAGCCTGCCGCAGGAGGGCGATTGCCTCATCGTAGCGGCCGCGTGCGTCCAGCAGGTCCACCGCATTGCGAACGACTCGAACGTCGCCCGGCGCGAGTTCCAGCGCGCGGGTGAACGACGCCTCCGCCCCTTTCCAGTCCAAATCGAATACGAGACGAATCACGCCCATGGCGTTGTGAGCCTCGGCAAGATCGGGTGCCAGCTGCATCGCCTTCTCGGCCGCTTCGCGGGCGAGGCGGAAGCCTTCTTCGAGGGCAGTCCCGGTCCAGCCCTGCCCGGCGCGATTGGCGTATGCGATCGACAGTCCCGCCCACGCTAGCGCGTAATTCGGGTCGAGCTTCAACGCTGCACGGTACGCCTCGATAGCGATCGCAAAGTCTTCCGGGGTGAAGCGATCGTGGTGGAAGTTGGCCTGCAGGTACAGCCGGTAGGCCTCTGCGTTTGCTCCGCGTCCTCGTGCTGCGGCTTCAATCTCAGCCTTGACCGCCGCACTCGCGGTTGTATCCGGCTTCTCTCCCATCAGCGCAGCGCGCAGCTCCTTCACAACTGACTGCGTGATGTCGTCTTGGACTACGAAGATATCTTCGAGTTGGCGGTCGTAGGTTGCCGACCACAAGTGCGAGTCGGTGGCGACGTGAATGAGCTGCGCGCTGATCCGCACGCGGTTGCCCGACTTGCGCACGCTGCCTTCGAGGATCGTCGCGACATTCAGCTTTTGTGCGATCGTCGGGACGTCGACTTTCGCGCCCTTGAAGCTGAACGCCGAGGTCCGCGATGCCACACGCAGGCCGCGAATCTTGGACAACACGTTGAGCAGCTCTTCGGCGAGGCCGTCGGCAAAGTATTCGTTGGCGGTGTCGTCGCTGGTGTTGACAAAGGGCAGGACGGCAATCGATGGCTTGACCGCATCGTCGGCGACAGGCGGCTTGTCGAGAGGCTGCGCCGGCTGCGGCAGAACCCCGGTCCCGACCTGCAGCGTAAAGCGATAGCCGCTACCGGCGACCGTGGCAATGGCGGTGGCACCGAGAATCTTTCGCAACGCAGACACCTGCACCTGCAGGTTGTTCTCCTCGACCACCAGCCCCGGCCATACGCGGTCGAGCAGCGCGTTCTTGTCAACCAGTTGGCCGGCACGTTCCACCAGCGCGACGAGCACGTCGAAAGCACGTGGCCCGATACTCTGCGCTTCGCCGTCGGCGAGCAGGCGCCGTTCGGTCGGTTGCAGGGCGAATCGGCCGAAGCGGTACTCGGAATGAGGAGTATTCAGGCTCACGGACAAACCGGGCTGCGTCGCATTTCCCGGATTTTAGTCTGACCGGGGCAAATCTCTAGGCGAACTTCGCCTTGAGCCGCTCGGTGAATTTGGGCAGATCGATCACCATGCGTTCGTGCGTGCCGCTGCCGATCTTCTCCGCGCCGTCCGCTGCTTCGATCCGGAATTCGATGCGCTTGCCGTCAACCTTGGTGACTTCCGCGTTGGCATTGACGGTCCGCCCGACAGGTGTCGCCGCCAGGTGCGTCACGTCCACGCGCGTGCCGACCGCGCTTTCGCTCGCGTCGAGGTAAGGCTTGATCGCGTTGAGCGCCGCGTTCTCCATCATCATGATCATGACCGGCGTTGCCAGTACCGGGGGCAGCATCGCATCCTTGAACCGGTTGGCGAGGTGGTCGGGAGCGACGGCGAGCGTGAATGAGCCTTTGGCACCAACGGGAATCGAACGCATGCGGCTGCCTCCACCTGGTCAGTTCAACACTTCCAGCTTGCACCAATGTCGCGATGTCGTCGATCTCCGCGCGCATTTTTTTGCCAACCGGACTCCGATCCGCGGTATTGCCTTGACAAGACTTTGTTGAATATTCAAGAATCCAGACGATGGCAGCCGACGGCAGCTTGCAGCGACACTGGCCGGTGCCGATGGCCGTGCACCATTACGCGCAGTCGGCGCAAGTCAATCCTGTCCTTGCCAAAGCGTTCCGCGCGATGCGCGAGGCCGATAAGAAGGCGCCTTCCGGCGTGCTCTACGCCAGCCCCGACGATCTGCTGCGCCGGATCGACTTGCCCGAATTCAGCGCGCTCATCAAGTTCATCGTCGCGTCGTTGAACGCCACCGCGCAGGACGCGAACGCAAGCGCGTGGCCACCGGGCCGGCACAAACTGGAGCTGGAGCTGATGGGCGTCTGGTTCCAGATTCAGAACGGCGGCTCGTTCCATGACGTGCACACGCACGGCAATTGCTCATGGTCGGGCGTGTACTACGTGCAGATCGACAGTCCCGAACGCAGGACCGGGCATCCGCAGTTCCGCGCGCTCAACGGGGCCACCCGCTTTTACAGTCCGATGTTCATGTTGCAGGGTGGCGCATATGTCGACCGTGGCAACGCGTGGATGCAGCAGGCTACGCTAGACGTGATGCCCGAGGAAGGCGATCTCGTCCTGTTTCCCTCGTTCCTGCCGCACAAGGCCATGCCGTACAGCGGCGAACGGGACAGGATCATCGTCTCGTTCAATGCGCAGATCCGGTCGCCGGACGGAGACGACCTGCTGCTCAGCTATGCAGGGGTCTGAATGAGGCCTTGCCCGTGGGGCCGCTGACCGGACTGCGCGTGCTGGAGTTCGAGGCGATCGGACCCGGACCGTTTTGCGGCATGCTGCTGGCCGACATGGGCGCCGACGTGCTGCTCGTCGATCGGCCGCAGGATCCGGGACTCGGTCTCGAGCGTGAACGCTGGTGCAACGTGATGCTGCGCGGCCGGCGTTCGATCACGCTCGATCTCAAGCGTCCGGAAGCGGTCGCCGTGGTGCTGTCGCTGGTTGGGAAGGCCGACGCCGTCATCGAAGGCTTCCGGCCCGGTGTGATGGAACGACTGGGACTCGGACCCGACGTGCTGCTCGCGCGCAATCCGAAACTCGTCTACGGGCGCATGACCGGTTGGGGCCAGGACGGGCCGCTGGCCGCGCGCGCCGGTCACGACATCGACTACATCGCGCTGTCGGGTGCGCTGCATGCGATCGGGCATGCCGGCCACGCACCGGTGCCACCCTTGAACCTGGTCGGCGACTTCGGCGGCGGCGGCATGCTGCTCGGATTCGGGATGGTGTGCGCGCTGCTCGAGGCGCAGCGATCCGGCAAGGGGCAGGTCGTCGATGCAGCAATGGTCGAAGGCGCCTCGCTGCTGTCGACCATGTTCTGGGGACTGCAGGCGGCGCAACGCTGGAACGATACGCGCGGCGACAACATACTGGATTCCGGCGCGCCGTGGTACGACACCTACCAGACCAGCGACCGCAAGTACGTCGCGATCGGCGCCATCGAACCAAAGTTCTACGCGGAATTGCTCGATCGCATGGGCCTCGCGGGCGAAAAGCTTCCCGATCAGGACGACCGCGCCGGCTGGCCGGCGTTGCGTGCACGCTTTGCGGCCGTGTTCGCAACGAAGACGCGCGACGAGTGGTGCCGCGTGTTCGACGGCTCGGATGCGTGCTTTGCGCCGGTGCTGAGCTTCGCGGAGTCCGCAATGCATCCGCATGCCATCGCGCGACGCGGGCATGTGGCCGTGGGCAAGGTCACGCAACCCGCGCCCGCACCGCGTTTTTCACGAACGCCGGGCAAGGTGCGCGGCGCCCCGCCCGAGCGCGGCGCACAGGGGCGCGAGGCGTTGGCCGACTGGGGATTCGCGGACGCCGAGATTGCCCGGCTGGCCGACCAGGGACTTGGCTTCACCGACCGCTAGTGGCGATAGGCGAGAGCACGAGGACCCATGCTCAAGGCAGTCGTGATTCAAGGCAAAGGTGGTCGCGTGATCGTCATGGATTCGATTACCATGGTCAGCGCCGAGGACGCGGGCGCGATCGTCGTTTGCGGGTCGCATGGTGGATCGAGTTCGGGAGAATTCGCGCTCGACGTGCCGCTGATGGCAGTGTTCTTCAACGACGCCGGCGTTGGCAAGGACAACGCCGGCATCACCGCCCTCGATATGCTGCAGGCGAGAGGTGTCGCCGCGGGTACGGTTGCGCACACGACCGCGAGAATCGGCGACTCCCGCGACACTTGGGCTAGCGGCGTGCTTTCACACGTCAATCCGCTCGCGCGTGAACTTGGCCTCGAGCCGGGGCAACGACTGTGCGCCGCCCTGTCCGATCTGGTCGTCATTCCGGCTTGATCCCCAAGGTGCGGATCAGCGTCGCCCAGCCATCGGACTCGCGCGCAAGCCATGCCGCGAATTGCTCGGGCGTGTTGTCCGAGCGATCGATACCCATGCTCGTCCAGCGTTCCTTCAGTTCGGGAATGGCGATGATGGCCACGACCTCGGCGTTGAGTTTGTTCACGATGTCGCGCGGCGTTCCCGCCGGTGCGAACAACCCCTGGCCCGAAATCGATTCGAAGCCGACGAAGCCGGATTCGGCGATGGTGGGCACCTGCGGCAAGAGCGGATTGCGTTTGCCGGAGGTGACGGCGATGGCCTTGACCTTGCCGCCGTCGATCAGCGGCTTCGACGCCGCGCCGCTGGCGAAGGTCATGTCGACTTGTCCGGCGACGACATCGTTGATCGCGGGTCCTGCGCCCTTGTAGGGAATGTGCACCAGCTTCGTGCCCGCCGTTGCGTTGAATTTCTCCAGCGTCAGGTGGTTCGACGAGCCGCTGCCCGGCGATGCCATGTTGAGTTTGCCCGGCGCTGCCTTGTCTGCGGCGACGATTTCGCCGAGCGAGTTGAACTTCGAGTTGACGGGCACGACCATCATCAGGCCGAAAGTCGCGATATTGGCGACTGGAGTCAGGTCCTTTGCTGCGTACGGGAGGTTGGGGTAGAGCGACGGAAAGGTCGTTACGACCGAAGTATCGGCCAGCAACAGCGTGTAACCATCAGGGGGCGCTTTCGCCACAAAGTCGGCGCCGATGGTGCCTCCCGCGCCCGGCTTGTTTTCCACGATGACCGGCTGCTTCCAGCGCTCGGACAGTTCTTTCGCGATGAGGCGCGACAGGATATCCGACGCACCGCCGGGAGCGAACGGCGCGATGATACGGATGGTGCGGCTCGGGTACGCGGATTGTGCATCGACGGCGCCGGGCATTCCGGCGAACACCGCGACCAGCGCGGCCAGCGTCGCCACGATCCGGCGGCGTCGCGGCATCGACGACACGATTTCATTGACTTTCAAGGGCTCCTCCTGCTTCCATTGTGGTTGGTGGTTCCCACTATGTTGTGGGTGAGGGCATGATGTTACGCCGGATGCCTGATGTCACGCAGACCAATGCTAGGACGGACAGCTGATGCGACCGAATGCGATGCGGGCAGGTGTTGAACGGGGCGAACTGCAGATCGGCACGTGGGTCAACATGATCCGCAACCCTGCCATCCTGCCGTTGTTGAAAGCAGCGGGCCTCGATTTCGCGCGCGTCGACATGGAGCACTCGCCGCCGTCGATGGAGACCATCGCCGACATGGCGCTGGTAGCGCGCGCGATCGACTTCCCCATCGCGGTGCGGCCGCCCAAGGCCGATCGCGAATGGATCACGCGGCTGCTCGACGCCGGGGTGTGGAATCTGCATTGCCCGCAAATCGAGAATGCCGCGCATGCGCGCGAGATCGTCTCGGCATCGCGCTACGCGCCGCAGGGCCTGCGCGGCAACGGTGGACTCGGACCCTCGACCGACTTCGAGACCGTGGGCTCCATCGCCGAGCGTCGCGCCTTCGCCAACGAGCAGGTATTCGTCACGGTGATGTTCGAAACTGCCGCCGCATTCAACGATCTTGACGAGATCGCGGCGATGGATGGCATCGACGCTCTCACACTCGGGCCGGCGGATCTTGCGCAGGACATGGGTGTCTTCGGAACGCCGGACCAGGCGCGCGCGCTCGACGAAAAGCGCGACCTCATCCTGGCGGCTGCCCGGAAGTACGGCAAGACCTCCTCGATGCTGGTCACCAGCGCCGAGCAGGCGCGGCAGTGGAAGGAAGCCGGCGCGCTGCTGCTCGTCTACTGGAGCGATGCAGAGATGCTGCACCACGGCTTCAGCCAGGCGATGGCGAGGATTCGCGGCGGGTAGCGCAAAGCGTGCATCAGGGATTCGGAAAGTCGGTCGACCGCGTGACCACCTCCCAGGCGTCGATGTCGCGGATCAGGTCCTGCAGCTTCTCGCGCACGCGTTCGAGACCGATCGCGCCCAGGATCAGGTGCAACGGCGGATTCGACGATTCGACGACCTTGATGATGGTGTCCGCCGCTCGAACAGGATCGCCCGCCTGCTTGCCGCTGCTCGCGCGCAACTGTGCGCGCCGCGCGCCGGCGGTCGCGGCGTAGGCGTCGATCGGTTTCGCTACCGACTTGATCGATCGTCCCTGGAAATCGGTTCGGAACGGACCGGGTTCGATCAGCGTGACCCGGATGCCCAGCGGGCCGACTTCTTTGGCCAGCGCCTCCGACAATCCTTCCACGGCGAACTTGGTCGCGTTGTAATAGCCCGACGCCGGGTTGCCGACCAGGCCGCCGATCGACGATATGTTGATCACGTGGCCCTTGCCCCGCGCGCGCATGCCCGGCAGCACGCATTTGGTCATCGCGGCGAGCGCGAAGAAATTGGTGTCGAACATGGCCCGGACCACGGCCTCTTCGCCTTCCTCGACCGCGGCGGAATAGCCGTAACCGGCATTGTTGACCAGCACGTCGATCGCGCCGAAGCCTTTTTCCGCCTGCGCGACCGCGCGCTCGCGCTGCCCGGCATCGTTTACGTCGAGCGCAATGGCGAGCGCGGATTGCGGATGACTCTTGACGATGTCCGCGACCTGCGCGACATCGCGCGCCGTCACCACGCAGCGCCAGCCGCGCTCCAGCACGCGTTGCGCCAGCGCACGCCCGAAGCCGGTGGAGCAGCCGGTGATGAACCAGACGGGAAGGTTGTTTTGCGTTTCAGCCATGATGTGCACCCTTTTTGTCGGAAATCTTGGTCATCTTGCGCAGCGAATGCAGCGGTACGGGCACGGGAACGTCGGGCTTGAGCTGTGGCCAGGCAGTGGCCGACACTTCGCCGACATAGACGTCGCCGTGCGAGTCCACGGCGATGCCGTGCGGCGAGATGAATTGTCCCGGCGCGTTCCCGGCGCCGTTGCTGTCGCCGAAACGCGCGAGCAGCTTGCCGGCGTTGTCGACGATGCTGACCCGCGGGCCCAGGTTGGGCGACAGGCGATTGACCCCCATGACCGGGCCGCATTCGCCGATGTAGCAGATTGGGCACTTGCCCGGGGGCATGTAGATGCCGCTCGGCCGGTGCAGGTTGTTCCACTGCGTCTCGTACTTGCCGTTGCCGTCGAAGACCTGCACGCGATGGCTTTCACGGTCGGCGACGTACACCCATCCGTCCTCGTCGCAGCAGATGTTATGCGGCAGGTTGAATTGTCCCGGCTCCGTTCCGGGCTCGCCCCACGAGAACATGAGCTTGCCGCCGGGCGCGTACTTGTGGATGCGCGCATTGCCGTAACCGTCGGACACGTAGAGATCGCCCTGCGGCGAGAGCGCGGTGTGCGTGCAGCGGTTGAACGGTTCCTGGCTCATGTAGGGTGTGGGCCGACCGGGAACGCCGATCGTCATCAGCACCTTGCCGTCGGTCGTGCATTGGCGGACGGTGTGGTCGCCGTCGTCGGTGAGGTACAGCGTGCCGTCGGGCGCGAAGTGCGCGCCGTGCGCCCGCTTGTACAGGCCCTCGCCCCACGACCGCAGGAAATTCCCCGCACGGTCGAACACCATCATCGGATTCGGACCGCGGTTGAACACGTAGACGTTGTCCTTGTCGTCGATCGCAATCGCGCCGACCTCGCGCCATTCCATGCCGGCCGGCACCTTGGCCCAGTCGTTGCTGATCTCGTAGCGATACTCGCCCTGGCCTTGTATTACGGACATCGTCTCTCCTCTCGTTGGATCGTGCGCGCGACCGTCTCGTCCAGGCGGTCTAGGCGGGAATGGGGGACAGCACCGGCTTGCCGGCGAAATGCGCGTCGAGATTCGCGCGCACCTTGTGGATCATGGATTGGATCGCCTCGGGCGAATACGCGGCGACATGCGGCGACAACACCAGTCGCGGGAGGTCGACGAATCCTTTCGGTACCGCCGGCTCGCCTTCGATGACATCGAGTCCGGCACCGGCGATGCGCTGTTCACGCAACGCATCGATGAGCGCATCGGAGTCCACCAGCGAACCACGCGCCACGTTGACCAGGAACCCTTCAGGTCCCAAAGCGCGGAGGATTTCGTGGCTTACCGCATGGTGCGTCTCGGGTCCGCCTGGAGCGGCGATCATCAGCACATCGCACCACGCGGCGAGATCGTGCAGGCGATCGAAATAACGGTATGACACGTCGGCCCGGCGCGTGCGGCTGCAATAGCCGACTTCCATGTCGAAGCCGAGTGCGCCGCGCTTGGCCATTTGCCTGCCGACGTGGCCGAGGCCGAAGATACCGAGCTTCTTCCCGGTGACTGAAGGCATGATCTTGCGCACTTCAGCCCAGCGACCTTCGCGCACGCCGCGATCGCACCAGGGTACGCGGCGCACGGCGGCCAGCAGGAGCGCCCAGGCCTGCTCGGCGACGGAGGCGGCGTTCGCCCCGGCGCCATTGGTGACGACGATGCCGCGCTCGCGCGCGGCCTGCACGTCGATACCCTCGAAGCCCGCGCCGACGGCGCAGATAATCTCGAGCGCGGGCATCGCCTCGATGTACGCGCGCTTGAGTCCGTACGAACCGTTGGTCTGCACGGCGCGAATTTTCTTTGCCAGCGGATCGTGGAGCAGGCGCGGATGGTCCGCCGGGTCGGGCCAGTAGTGGACCGTGTAAGCCTCGGCCAGGTGATCGCGGCTGTATTGCGGCATGTCGAGGACGACGAGCAGATCGATGGTCAAGACAACTCTTTCCGAGGCTGCTGCGATCAGGCCTTCTCGGTCTTCTCGAGAATGGGTTTGAAGGCTTCCGTCGCCTTCTTCAGTTCGGCGGCAGGGTTGGAGCCTGGCGCCAGCATGTTGGTCAGCGCGATCCCGTAGACATCGCGGAACTCGCTCCCGGCGACGATATCCGGCAGGACCGGGTACGCAATGTCGGTCGACTTCACCACCGCGTCGAGCCATTCGGCGTTGAGCTTCGCCTCGGTCGACTTCTTGGCCGCTTCGAACGCCGATGCGCGTCCCGAGGCGCCGTAGCCGCCGGCGACCTGTCGCGCCTGCATCGCCTTGCCGGTTGCCCACTGCACCCAGTACCACGCCGGTCCGGTCTTCTTGGTCGCCGCGGTGATGCCGACGCCGCTCGCGAACACCGGCGCCCGGTGCACCTTCGGTCCTGGCGTCATGACGGCGAAGCCGGCGCTGCTCGCCATGCGAGACTTCGACGGGTCGGCAGTCACCGCACCGACGGACGAGGTGTCGATCCACATCGCCGCCTTTCCCTGCATGTACAGCCCCTGGCATTCATACCAGTTGAAGCCGGCGACGCCCGCCGGGCCAGCGTCCCGCACCAGCTTCTGATAGATCTCGGCGGCGGCGATCGCTTCGGGTCCGTCAGTGTTGAGTCGACCGTCCTTGCCGATCGAATCGACACCATAGCCGAGCATGAAGCTCGTCCAGATCGGCGTGTTGGCGTTCTTGAGACCGCGCGCGACGAAGCCGCTGACTCCGTTCGCCGGATCATTGAGCTTGCTCGCCGCGTCCATCAACGCGGTGAATGACGTCGGCACCGCGATGCCCTTCTTCTGGAACAGCTCCTTGTTGTACATGAGGATGTTGTAGTGGAACGTCATCGGCAGCGTGTCGATGCGGCCGTCGGCCTGCGTCCCCGCCTCTATCGATGCCTTGGAGAAGTCGGCGAAATCGAGATCGGGAGCCGTGAGCGATGGATCGGCGATCAGCGGCCGCAGATCGGCGAGCCACTTGCCCTTGCCGAACAGCCGCTTCTGCGTCGCCTGTGCGACGTAGCAGGCATCGAAGCTCGGCTTGCCCGACGCGAATTCGATCGCGAGCTTCTGCCGGTATTGCTGTTCAGGAACTTGTTCGGACCCGACGTCGATCCCCGTGAGTGCGGTGAACTCCGGTTCGTATTTCTGCAGGACGTCGTGGAACGGTCCCTTTTGCAACATGATCTCGATCTTCTCGCCCTTGAATCGCTTCCAGTCGAAGCCGCTTTGCGCCCACGCGCCGGGCGCTCGAAACAAGGTGCCTGCCGCCGATGCAGCTGCCACGGCGAGCGTCGATTGCAGCAACGCGCGCCGGCGCGGCTCAACAGGCCTTTCGTCGTTGGTGGTCATTGACTTTCCTCCAAGGATTGGCGGAAGTTCGAGCCTTCCGTCTGGCAATCATTATTCATCATTTTCATCGGCTCGGCGGGTTCACGGACGGTACAGGAGCTTTACGTGTTATGGCGGGGTTGACGACGGGTATGCGATAGTCATGAATAACATGGTGGACCTACCTCCAATGCAGGAACCGACGCGACGCCGCCGGAGTCGTGTCGACCTGCTGCCATACGCGCTGATCGCACCGATCGGCATCCTGCTGCTGGCGATCAGCGTGTACCCAAGCCTGTATGCCATCTGGCTGGCGATGACCGATGCCTCGCTGCTACGGCTTGCCCGCGCGAAGTTCACCGGCATCGACAACTTCATTCGATTGGCGGGCGATCCCGTTTTTCTCGATAGCCTGTGGCGGACGTTGCGCTGGGATGTGGCGGTCGTCGGCATCGAGCTGCTCATCGCGCTGCCCATCGCGCTGTTCCTGAACCTCACGTTCCGCGGACGAGGGTTCGTCCGCGTGGCGATGATGATTCCCTACATCACCCCGCCGGCCGTCGTCGCCTTGCTGTTCGCGTACATGTTCGACGGCAATTTCGGCGCGGTCAACGACATCCTGGTCAAGCTCGGGATTCTGGATCGCTACGTGTCGTGGCTGAGCGATCCGACGGGAAGCTTCGCGGTGACGGTCGCGGCGATGGTCTGGTATGGACAGCCGTTGATGGCGTTGATCCTGCTGGCATCGTTGCAGACCATCCCGCAGGCGCTCTACGACGCGGCCAATGTGGACGGCGCCAGTGCGTGGCAGCGCTTCCGCTACGTCACGCTGCCGCACCTGGTGCCGACGATCCTGTTCCTGGTGTTGCTGCGTTTGATCTGGATGTCCAATCACATCGACATGATCTTCGTGCTGACACAGGGCGGACCCGGCTTCTCCAACTATACGGCGGCCGTCTACAGTTTCAAGCTGACCAACCAGTTCGAGATCGGCTATGCCTCGGCCGTCGCGGTCGTGCTTACGGTCATCCTCGTGGCGGCATCGGCGTTGTACGTACGGCATCTCGCGCGCAAGGTGCTGACGACATGACGACCAAAGGCAGGAAGCCGAGCGCGACGAGGCGCATCTGGACATTCGTGGGCGCGACCGCGATCCTGGTGTTTTCGCTCGCGCCGTTTGCGTGGATCGTCGTCGCGTCGATCACGCCGGAGGTCAAGGACTACGGAACCTTGAGCGGCCGCCAGGTCCAGTACTTTCCAGACCAGCCGACGCTCGGCAACTTCGTCGATCTGTTCACCAACAATCCGTTCGTGCTCTACTTCCGCAACAGTACGATCATCGCGACGGGGAACATGCTGTTGACGCTGTTGGTCGCCAGCCTCGGCGCCTACGCATTCGTGCGCTTCCGCTTCCGGGGGCGTAGCTCGCTGCTGGTCGCGATGCTTATTGCGTACACGATTCCCAGCGTCGTCCTGCTCGTGCCGCTGCTGGTGATCTTTCGCACCTACGGCCTCATCAACACGCACCTCGGCATGATCCTCGCCGAAGCGACGCACAGCGCACCCTTCGTGCTACTGCTGCTCATCAACTATTTCTCGACGCTGCCGCGCGATCTGGACGATGCGGCACGCGTGGACGGCTGCAGCCGGCTGGGTGCCTTGTGGCGGATCGTCCTGCCGCTGTCGGTGCCTGGTCTGGTGGCGGGCGGACTGCTGGCATTCATCATGACCTGGAACAATTTTCTGTTCGCCTTTCTGTTTACGACCACCAACGACGTCAAGACATTGCCGGTGATGATGCGCCTGTTCGCGGCGGGCGAACCCGCGGTGTGGGGTACCAGCGCGGCGGGCGCGTTCTTGACCACGCTGCCGGTGGCGCTGATCTTTCTGTTGTTCCAGCGTATGCTCATGAGCGGACTTGCCGCAGGAGCGGTCAAGGGTTAATCGGCGAACAAATCGGCCCACACGAGAGCCGACGACGCCATGCAGTGATCTCAAAGGAGGAAGCAAACATGCACGACACGAAATCCGGATCGCCGCGCAAACGCGCCGGCGTCTCGCGCCGCAAGGCGCTCAAGGCCATCGGCGCTGCGGGCCTCGCCGCCGCTGGCGGAACGTTGCTGGGCGTGCCCACCGCGTCGGCCCAGTCGCCCGCTGCACCCGCCGTGCGCAAGAAGGTGAAGCTGACCTACTGGAACTGGGCGGACAATCCGGTGCACCAGAAGATCTCGACGGACTCGGTCGAGATGTTCAACAAGTCGCAGAACTTCATCGAAGTCGAAGTGGACGCCACGATGGCGGTGATGGAGTCACGCAAGAAACTGGTCACATCGTTTGCCGCGGGCGCCGCGCCCGACGTCGCGAACATGGTGCAGTACTGGGCGCAGGACTACTACGACAACGGCATCCTGCATCCGATCGAGGACTACTTCAAGAAGTGGGATGCGGCGCCGGACTTCTTTCCGAACGTGATGGAGCAGGTGCGTTCGAAGAAGGGTCAGCCGTACCTCTACGTCCCGCAGACCAGCATTCCGTATTTCCTGTTCTATCGCGCCGACTGGCTTGCCGAGGCGAAGCTGAAGGTGCCGGTGACATACGACGAATTCATCAGCACGGCGAGGGCCATCAGCAAGCCGCCGGATCGCTATGGCCTGGCGATGCGCGGACAGACTGCGTCGGCGATCCAGGTCATTTTTCCGATCTGGGCCACCGCCGGCGTCAAGTTCGCCGACGACAAGGGCAATGTCGACTTCGATTCGCCCGCGGCGATCGCCGTGACCGAGAAGTGGGTCGGTTTGTACACCAAGGACAAGGCCGCACAACCCACGGCGGTGAACGACGGCTATCGCGAGCTCTATGCGCTGATGGAGAAGGGCAAGTGCGGCATGTGGTTCTACGGGCCGCACGCGAGCCCTGCCCTGATTGCGGCGCTCGGCGATGCCATTCAGGGTGCGCCCAGCCCGCGGGTCGGGCCGAAGAACTACATGATCGCCAATCCCGAAGGCCCGCTGATGACTTCGTCGTGCAAGGAAAAGGACGCGGCGTGGGAATTCATCAAGTTCATTTGCTCGGGTGACGCGCTGATGCTCTACACCGGCAAGCGCATGGTGCCGCCGGTGCGCAAGTCGATCGCGTCGCGCGAGGTCTTCCAGAGCAACCGCTTCATCAAGATGTCGCTCGCGGAACTGGATACCTGGTGGATGCCGCCTTACGAGCACAAGTACTGGGCCAACTTCCAGGACAAAATCCCGCCGTATTGGCAGGAGACCTTGCGCGAGAAGATCTCCGTCAAGGAATTTCACATCCAGGGCGCCAAGTTCCTGCGCGGGCAGGCGTAGCGGACAGCCCGGCCAGGGGCCGGGCCATCGCGTCGTGCTGCTACTTCGTCTTCTTCGCCGGCGCCTCGCCGACGACCTCCAACTTGACCGGCACGGTACCGGCTTTCGCGATCCCGAGTTGCTTGGCCGCCGCACGCGTAAGGTCGATCACGCGGCCGGCTTGCGTCGGCCCGCGATCATTGATGCGGACGACGACGCTGCGGCCGTTCTTGGTGTTGGTCACCTTGACCTGGGTGCCGAAGGGTAGCGACGGATGCGCCGCAGTGAGCGCGTTCTGATCGAGGACCTGACCGCTCGCGGTCTTGTGCCCGTTGAGACGGTCCGAGTAGTACGCGGCCAGACCTTCCATCGAGTCGCCGCGCGCGGCAGCGGGGGCTGCCGCTGCGGGGGCGGCCACTGCAGGAGGCGGCGTTGCGGGCGCTGGAGCCGCGGCGGCGGGGGTCGCTGGCGCGGGCGATGGTGTTTGCGCGATGATTGCCGGGCTGAAGAGCAAACCCAGGACGAGCCCGGTCGTGAACATGCGGGACATTAGTTTCTCCACTGTGTATGAGCGCCGAATTTTAACAAAGTGACAGTCAAATGGGCGGCAAAACATCGCATCGACCCATCGCATCGAAGCACGAGGGCTGCGACTAGGGAGTGTCAGCCGGGATCGACCGAAAACACATCCACGATGGCCACCTTGCCCTTGATCGGCACCGGGCCGAGCGCCTCGACGCTGAAATGTTCGCCAAGGGCGGAGCGCGTGGCCTGATCGATCAGGATCGTGCGTTGCGCAACCTTGGTGTGGGACTCGAGCCGCGACGCGAGATTGACGATGTCGCCGATGCAGGTGTAGGTCGCGCGCTCGTTGGTGCCGCTGTACCCGGCCACCATCTCGCCGGAGGCGATGCCGATGCCGATCTTTATCGGCGGCTTGGCCGCAGCCTGCCGCTCCAGGTTGAACAGACCGATCAACTCGACCATCTCCTGCGCCGCGCGCACCGCGCTCTCGCAGTGGTCCGGGCGCAGGACCGGCGCGCCGAATACGGACATCAGCCCGTCGCCCATCATCAGTGTGACGATGCCGCCGTGGCTGCTGATCGCATCGAACATCAGCGCGTAGTAGGTATTGAGCAGCTCGAACGTCTCCTCGGGCGGTTGCGACTCCGCCAGCGATGCGAAGCCGCGGATGTCCGAGAACATCACCGACGCCTGCACGAGCTTGCCGCCGAGTGCGAACCCCGAATCCTGCAGGTCCTGCGCCACTTCCGGCGTCGCGAAGCGGCGCATCAGCTCCTTCTGCTGGTCGCGCAGGCGCTTTTTCTCGAGGCTCGCTCCGATGCGCGCCTTCAGCAGCACCGGGTTGACCGGCTTGGTGAGGTAGTCCTCGGCGCCGAGCTCGATGCAGCGCACGACGTTGGCGATGCCTTCCAGCGACGACGTGACGATCACCGGCAAGTCGCGCAGGCGCCGATCGTCGACCAGCTGCTCGAGCACCTGGAAGCCGTCCATCTCGGGCATTTCCATGTCGAGCAGCAGCAGGTCGAAGGATTCGCATCGCAGCATCTCCAGCGCGATGCGGCCGTTCTCCGCCGAGGCGATGCTGTGGCCCTGCAACTCCAGGCTGCGCGTGAGCAACAGCCGGTTGACCTTGTTATCGTCGACGACGAGCAGGCGCGCCGCTCCGCCGCGCAGCTCACGCATGGCGCAATTCCGTCAACGCCGCCGCCACGCGCGCATATTCTTCGGTCAGCGCGGCCAGCGGTTGCGCGCCGCTTTCCATTACTTTTGAAACGGGCGTGAGTTCAAGTTCGCGCGCCATGGCGCCCAGGGCGAGTGCGCCAAAGGTGTTGCAGTTGGACTTGAGCGAATGCGCGGCGCGGCGGAACTTGTCGGCGTCCTGCGCCGCCAACGCATCGCGCAGGTCGTTCAGCATCGACGGCGCTTCCTCGAGAAACGTGTCGACCAGCTCCAGCGCGAACTCGGCGCCGGTCGTGTCCTTGAGCGCGTCGAAGGTTGCGCGATCGATCGTCGGTGTGCTCATCATCGATCTTTGCGCGCCGAGACCTGGTGCAGCGCCTCGACCAGCTGCTCGACGCGAATCGGCTTGGTCACGTAGTCGTCCATGCCCGCGGCCAGGCACATGTCGCGGTCGCCCTGCATGGCGTTGGCGGTCATCGCCACGATGCGCGGTCGCTCCTGCGGTCCCCATTGCGCGCAGATCCGCCGCGATGCGTCCAGGCCGTCCATCTCCGGCATCTGCACATCCATCAGTACCACGTCGTAGGTCTGTCGCTGCACCGACTCCACCGCCTCGATGCCGTTCGATGCCAGGTCGGCACGATATCCCATTTGCTGCAGGAGGCGAAGCGCGAGCTTCTGGTTCACCACGTTGTCCTCGGCCAGCAGGATGCGCAGCGGGTGCCGCGTCGCCATCTCCGGGTCCAGCCGCCCCTTGACCGGCGTCGCGGCGGCCGCCTTGGTCGCGGGCTCCTGCGCCAGCAGGCTGACCAGCGTGTCGTACAGGTTCGACTGGTGGATCGGTTTGTTCAGGTAGGCGTCGAACAGCTTGTCGTTGTCGCCGGCCTCGCGTCGGCCGAGCGAGCTGAACAGGACCAGCGGCAAACTGGCGTTCGCTTTTCGAATCCGCTGCGCCAGCGCCAGGCCGTCCATCTCCGGCATGTGCATGTCGAGAATCGCGAGGTCGAAGGGGTCTCCCTGCTCGACCCAGCGCAGCGCCTCAAGCGGCGACTCGGTGGCCCGCGCCTGCATGCCCCACTTGGCAGTCTGCAGTGCGAGCACGCGCCGGTTGGTCGCGTTGTCGTCGACGACCAGCAGGCGCTTGCCTTCCAACGCAGGCTGCACGCCGATGAAATCGCGCTGCCGCGTGGGTGCCAGTTCGGCGGTCGGTACGCTGATCGTGAACAGGAAGGTCGAGCCTTTGCCCGGCCCTTCGCTTTCGGCCCACATGCGACCGCTCATCAGCTCGGCCAGGCGCTTGCTGATCGCGAGGCCCAGACCCGTGCCTCCATACTTGCGGGTGGTGGACGAATCGGCCTGCGAGAACGACTGGAACAACCGGCTCATGCCTTCGGCCGACAAGCCGATGCCGGTATCGCGCACCGCGAACGTGAGTTCCGCCTCGCCATTCGCGATCGGCGTCGAGCTTACCGTAAGCACCACTTCGCCGTGCTCGGTGAATTTCACCGCATTGGCGAGCAGATTGAGCATGATCTGGCGCAGGCGCGTGACGTCGCCGACGATCGCGACCGGGACGTCGCCTTCGAACACATAAGCGGTGTCGAGGTGCTTCTCGACCGCGCGCGCGGTGACCAGGTCGAGGGCGGATTCGACGCATTCGCGCAGATCGAAAGGCTGCGCCTCGATGTCCATGCGCCCGGCTTCGATCTTCGAGAAGTCGAGTATGTCGTTGATGATCGTCAGCAGCGTGTCGCCCGATTCGCGGATGGTGGCGACGTAGTCGTGTTGCTCGGTGTCGAGCCTGGTGTCGAGCAGCAGTCCGCTCATGCCGATCACGGCGTTCATCGGCGTGCGGATTTCGTGGCTCATCGTCGCCAGGAACGAGCTCTTGGCCTCGTTGGCCGCTTCGGCAGCGGCGCGGGCCTCCTGCGCTTGTTTGAACAGGCGCGCGTTCTGGATGGCGATCACCGCCTGGTCGGCAAACGTCTGCAGCATCGCCAGTTCTTTCTCGTTGAATGCGCCGCGCGCGCGGGCCACGCCGACGGCGCCGATGCCACGGTCTTCCCAAAGCATCGGTGCGAACGCCATCGACTGATAGCCCGCGATCTTGGACACCCGGCGCACCACATTGGGCACGTCTTTGCCGCGCACAACGTCGGGGTAATGCACGACACGCCGTTCCCGGATTGCGCGGCCGGCCGGCGTCAATTCCACCGGCGCAGGGAAGGTGGCAGCTACCGCTTCGTGCGCTTTGCCGATGTAGGCGGCGATTTGCAGATGCCCACTCTCGTCGACCAGCAGGATGTCCATCTCGTCGCTGCCGAACAGGTGCTTGCCGCTCTCGAGGATCTTGTCGAACACCGGCTTGGTGTCCGCCACCGAACTGCTGATGACGCTCAAGATTTCGCCGGCGGCCTTTTGCTGCTCCAGTGCCTCCGTCGTCTCGTTGAACAGCCGCACGTTTTCGATGGCGATCACGGCCTGGCGCGCGAACGTTTGCAACAGTTCGACCTCCTTGTCGGCGAACTTTCCGACTGTGGAGCGCGTGGCAGTGATGACGCCGACGATCTTGTCGTCGCGGCGCATCGGCACGGTGAGGACGCTCCGATAGCCAGCCGCCTTGGCGACCGCCTTGACGCTGTAATGCGCATCGTCCTGGGCCATCACGTCGGCGATATTTACGACTCTGCCTTCTTTCACCGCGCGGGACGCAGCCGAGCCTCCGTCCAGGCCCATGGGAAACGCTTGCCTTGCCGCCTCGATGCCTTGGGCATTGACGCCGTGGGCGCTCGCCACGTGGATGAGTTCGCCGTCGAAACGAAGCACCCAGCCGTAGTCCGCCCTGGTCAGCCGCGCCGAATGCTCGGCAATCACGTCGAACACGGGCTGAACGTCGGTCGGCGATTCGCTGATCACCTTCAGCACGTCTGCCGTCGCAGTCTGCCGCTCGAGCGCCTCCTGGGTCTCGCTGAACATCCGGGCGTTCTGGATCGCGATCACGGCTTGGTCGCCGAAGGTCTTGAGCAGCGCGAGTTCCTTGTCGGTGAAGGCTTTGGGTGGCTGGCGCAACACGCAGATCGAACCTACGCCCCGGTTCTCCCACAGCATCGGCGCCCACGCGATCGCAGCGTTGCCGCTCAACGCGATCACGCCGCGGACCGCGGCCGGAGCATCGGCGGGCAACGCCGACGTGTCCGGAATGTGCAGTGTGCGACGCTCGCGTATTACCTGCGCGGTCATCGTCTGCTCGAGCGGCTTGGGGAAGGTGCTTGCGATCGCCTCCAGTGCGGAGCCGCGCCACGCGCCGACGCGCACCTGGCCATCGTCGTCGGCGAGGAAGATGCCGAGCTGATCGGTGGCGAACAGGTGCTGGCAACTGTCGAGGATCTTGTCGAACACCGGCGCTGCATCTGCCACCGAGCTGCCGATGACCTGCAACACCTCGGCCGTCGCGGTCTGCTGCTCCAGCGCTTCCTTGGTCTCGTTGAACAAGCGCACGTTTTCGATGGCGATGACAGCCTGATCAACGAAGGATTCCGCCAGCGCGATTTCCTTCTCGCTGAACGCGCCTGCCTTGCTGCGGGCCAGTGCCAGGACTCCAATGCATTCACCGTGGCGCAGAAGCGGCAGCATGAGCGAAGCATTGATGCGCGCCAGTTCGCGAACACTCCGTTCGTGTTCAGGAAGATCGACGGTCGACCAGTCCGGAATGTGGAGCAGCGTTTTGCCCACGATCACCCGCGACGGGAAGTTTGCGCGCGGATCGATAAGTACGACGTCGTTTCGCAGCCCCGAAGAAAGTCCGTCTGGCCTGGCCGATGCGACTTCGGTGAACGTATGTTCATCGTCGCGACGCAGCATCACCGCGAGATCGCACGAAAGCAGCCGAATCGCGGTGCCCACGATTGCGTCAAAAACGGGGTGCACGTCCGTTGGTGAACTGCTGATCACGCGCAGAATGTCCGCTGTTGCAGTCTGTTGGCCGAGCGCCTCCTGTGTCTCGTTGAACAGCCGTGCGTTATGGATCGCGATCACCGCCTGGTCGGCAAACGTGGTGAGCAACTCCATTTCCTTGGCCGAAAGCGATCCAGGGCTCGGGGAGGATACCGAGATAACCCCGATCACTGCGCCGTCATGAATTAAGGGCGCCGTCGCATTTGACCGGAAATCGAGCTCGTGCGCATGGGCTAACGCGTACGGTGGAGCATCCGGCGCGTGGGTATCGGTCAACTGCCGCGCTTTGCCGTCCAGAGCGACGGCACCAACCTGGCTGTCGTGGTCGATTGGAATGACGTCTGCCCCGCCGCGAAGTCCGGTCAAGTCGGCGCCGCTGCGCGCGACCCTGCGCAGAACATTTCCCTCGACGAGCCGCAGACCGGCTTTGCGATCAAAAAGGCGGGCGGCGCTCTGAACGATTGCGTCAAACACCGGTTGCACGTTCGAGGGTGAACTGGCGATGACTCTCAGGATCTCCGCCGTTGCAGTCTGCCGCTCCAGCGCTTCCTTCGTCTCGCTGATCAGGCGCACGTTTTCGATGGCGATCACCGCTTGCCCGGCGAAAGTCTTCAGCAAGTCGATCTGCCGCTGCGGCGTCCGGCCCGGGTCCGGCCAGGCGACGACGATCGCGCCGACGGCTTGGCCGTCCTTCAGCAGCGGCGCACCGAGCAGGCGGCGCCACTTGCCGAGCCGGGCCTGGGTCTTGTCGTAGTTCGGGTCGAGGAGCGCATCCTCCTCCGTCTGCACGGTGCCCGAGAGCACGACTCGCCCGTTCATCATCGTCGGGTTGGGTGGCGCCGGATAAAAGCGGCGGGCGTCCTCGCGCGCCTCGTGCGACCAGCCGTGAGACGCGACGAGATCCACGACTTGGCCATCGTAACGGAAGGCGGCCGCAATCGGGGCGCTGAACAGTCGCGTCGCGCTCTCGAGGATCGCTTCGAACACGGGCGTCACGTCGGTCGGCGATTCGCTGATGCACTGCAGCACGTCGCTGATCGCGGTCTGGTAGTCCAGCGACTCGGTTAGCTCGCGCGTCCGCTCCTCGACCTTGGCGAGCGCGTCCTTGGTCTCGTTGAACAGACGTACGTTCTCGATGGCGATCACGGCCTGGTCGGCGAAAGTCTGCAGCAGCTGCACCTGCCTTTCCGGGAACGGTCCGACCTCCGAGCGCATCGTGGCGATTGCTCCGACAACCTGGCCCTCCCGCAGCATCGGCACCGCCATGGCGCCGTGCCAGCCGGAGAGCTGGGCGGCATCCCTCGCGCCATACTCCGGATCGGCAAGCACGTCGATGATCTGTACCGGCATGCGCTCCCGGATCGCTCGAGCGGAGAGCGTCGGGCCGGAAACTTTCATCGGGAATTTGCTGCGCATCGCGGCATTGGCCTCGGGCGAACCACCGTCGTACGCAACCAGTTGCACCCATTCGCCGTCGAATTGCGTCACGCCGCTGAACTTGCCCCCGCAAAGAGTCTTGGCGCGCTCGGCAATGGCTTCGAATACCGGTTGCACGTCGGTCGGCGATTCGCTGATCACCTTCAATATGTCGGCCGTCGCGGTCTGCCGCTCCAACGCCTCCCTGGTCTCGTTGAACAGCCTTACGTTCTCGATGGCGATCACTGCCTGGGCGGCGAAGGTCTGCAACAGTTCGACTTGGCTGGGAAGGATCGGGCCGGGTGCGGCCCAACCAACGACGAAGACGCCGAGCGGTTGTCCGTCGCGCAGCATGGGCACGCCGAGCATTCGGCGCCACCCGCCGGCAACGGAATATTGCTGGTCGTACGTTGGATCGTCAAACGCGTCTTCCATCCGGACGATCGCCTTTTCCAGAATAACGCGGCCTGCCACACTCGACGGATCCGGGCGTGCCGGAAAGCGGTCGCGCAACAGCGTCTGCATCTGCTCACTGTCCGAAGTAGTGGCGACGGCGTGCACTTTCTCCCCATCGTATCGAAAGGCGTTCGTGAACAAACCATCGACCAATTCGGCCGCATGCCGCACGATCGTGTCGAAAACCGGCTGTACGTCCGAGGGCGAACTGGCAATCACGCGGAGAATGTCGGTGGTCGCCGTTTGCCGGTCGAGCGCCTCCTTGGTCTCGTTGAACAAGCGCGCATTCTGGATCGCGATCACCGCCTGGTCGGCAAAGGTCTGCGCCAGCGCTACTTCGCGCTCGTCGAATATGCCGGTTGTGGCGCGAAGTATCGTGATGCAGCCGATGGCCTCGCCGTCGTGCTGCAAAGGCACGAACAGGCATGACCGGTATCCCAATGCGAGCGTCAAGGTGGTCATGCGGAAATATTTCTTCGCGCCTTCGACGGCATCGGCCACGTTGATGACACTCGAATCGAGTATGCAGCTTCCCGCCCCGCTGCCGCGGTCGAACGGCCAGGGCTTCATGACCTCCGACCCGTGCAGCATGCCCGTGTCGCTGGCGAAGGCCCTCGTTTCCAGCATTTCGCCTTTTGGAAAAACCAGTGCGACGGCCTTCCCGGAAAAAAGTCGCTGGCAGCTTCGCACGATCGCGTCGAACACCGGTTGCGTATCGGTGACCGAGCCGCTGATGACGCGCAGGATCTCCGCCGTCGCGGTCTGCTGTTCGAGCGCCTCCTTGGTCTCGTTGAACAGCCGCACGTTCTCGATGGCGATCACGGCCTGATCGGCGAAGGTCTGCAGCAGCTGCACCTGCTTTTCGGGGAACGGTCCCACCTCGGCCCGGCAGACGTTGATGGTGCCGATGACCTGGCCTTCGCGCAGCATCGGCACCGCCATGTTGGCGCGAAACCCGGCGAGCCGGGCGGCTTCCTTCGCGCCATACTCCGGATCGGACAGGACGTCGACGATCTGTACGGGCTTGCGTTCCCGGATTGCGCGCGCGGCGACCGTCTTGCCGTCGATCCTCACCGGGAACACGGCGCGCATGGCGTCATCGGCCTCACCCGACACGCCGCGGTATGCGACCAGATGCACCCACTCCCCGTCAAAACGCGCCACGCCGCTGACCTGTGCGTTGCAAAGCGCCTTGGCGCGCTCGGCGATGGCATCGAATACAGGCTGCACGTCGGTCGGCGATTCGCTGATCACCTTCAACACGTCGGCGGTCGCCGTCTGGCGCTCGAGTGCTTCCTGCGTCTCGTTGAACAGGCGCGCGTTCTGGATCGCGATGATCGCCTGATCGGCGAAGGTTTTCAGCAGCGCCGTTTCCTTTTCGGTGAAGGCGATCGGATCAGACCGGCCGACGGTGATCGCACCGACCCCACGAGCCTCCCAGAGCATGGGCGCCAACAGCAGGGAACGGATGCCCAGGCGCTGGCACATTTCGCGAAGCGATCCGGGCATGTCGACAGCGGCTCCGACATCAGGGTAGTGCAGCACGCGTCGCTCCTGGATGGCACGCTCGGTGGCGCTGCCAGCATACGGCCGCAAGAGCACCCCTTTGCGGCTCTCCCCGCCGGGACCCAGTGAGGCCACTTCGCGCAACTGACCGTCATCCCCGACCAGCACCGTCCCCAGTTCGTGCCCCGCGAACAGCCGTTGGCAACTCGCAAGAATCTTCTCGAACACCGGCTGCGCGTCGGCCACCGAACTGCTGATGACTTCGAGCACCTCGGCCGTCGCCGTCTGCTGCTCGAGCGCTTCCTTGGTCTCGTTGAACAGTCGCGCATTTTCTATGGCGATCACAGCCTGGTCGGCGAAGGTGCGAACCAGATCGATCTGGCGATCGTCGAACGGCCGCACCTCCCGGCGCCAGGTCGTAATGACACCGATAAGCTGGCTCTCTTTCAGCATCGGCACGGACAGGACCGTGCGGACGTTCTCGCGTTCGTAGAGGTCGCGCGGCGTCGGTGAAAACGTCGAATCCGAGAGAAAGTCAGGCACGTGAACCGTGCGCCGTTCCAGCGCGGCCAACCGGGTCGTCGTTTCGTGACTGGGCTTGGGTCGTCCCTTCTGGAGAATACTGGCGAATTCGGGTGTCATGCCGTGCATCGCGGCGGCGTGAAGGCGCTCCCCATCGAACAGGAATAGCGCGCCGATCTGCGACTCGCAGAGCCGCGTGATGCGTTCGAGGATCGTCCGATACACGGGATCGAGATCGCTAGGGGAACTGCTGATGACGCGCAGTACCTCCGCCGTCGCTGTCTGCTGCTCCAGCGCCTCCTTGGTCTCGTTGAACAGCCGCACGTTCTGGATCGCGATCACCGCCTGGTCGACGAAGGACTTCGCCAGCGCGATTTCATTTTCGCTGAATGCGCCCGCCGTACCGCGCGTGAACACCAGCACGCCGATGCACTCGTCTTCACGCAAGAGCGGCAACATGAGCGATGACTTGACGCCGAACATCTCCTGGGCACGCCGATCCTGTTCGGGGACTTCGATGGCCGACCAGTCCGGAATGTGCAGCATCATCTTGTCTACGATCACGCGCGACGGGAAGTTCGCGGCCGCATCGATGGGCACGGCCACCAGCCCCGGAGCTCCAGGAATCCCGAGCGACGTTGCTACCGCGACTGTGGAAAATGTACTGCCCTCGCAACGCAGGGCGGCGGTGAAGTCGCAGGAGAGCAGCCGTACGGCGCTGCCGACGATCGCGTCGAACACCGGCTGCACGTCCGTCGGCGAACTGCTGATCACCCGCAGAATGTCGGTGGTGGCGGTCTGGCGTGCCAGCGCTTCCTGGGTCTCGTTGAACAGGCGCACGTTCTCCAGCGCGACGCCCATGCTGGCCGCCACGGTGGACAGCAAGCGCACCTCGGCCTCGCCGAACGCGTCGTCCCGCTCCATGTTCTCCACCGACATGAAGCCGAGCAGCCGGTCGCCGGTAAAGATCGGAACAGCTACGCCCGAGCGGCTCATGTCGGTGCCCTCGGCCACGATCATCTCCAGCGCCCGGTAGTCCGCCTGGGTGTTCCAGTGCAGTGGAAGGCGCGACAGGAGCATGTCGTGCCAACGCCTGCCCGTCAGAACATCAGCGATCTGCATCGGCGCCACGTGTATCCGCCGGCCCCGTTCGACGCCATACGGCAGGCGCAACAGGCCGGCGGGTTCGTCCAGCCAGCCAATGACCAAGTTTTCGGTCGCAAACAGCTTGACCAGCTTGTCGCCGACGAGTTCGATGATGGCCTGGAAGTTCAGCTCGGCGGCAATGCCTTGCTGGATGCTGTTGATCAGCGCGAGTTCGGCGGCGCGTTGTTCCGTTTCCTTCAACAGACGCTGCGTCTCGTCGAAGAGGCGCGCATTTTCGAGCGCGACGCTCATGCTGTTCGCCAGCGTCTGCAGCAGGCGCACGTCCGAATCCGAGTAGGCGCGCTCACGGTCAGGGTCGGTAAGGACGATGAGCCCGCGCGCCACATCGCCGGTCACCAGCGGCACGAAAACAATCGATTTCGGAGGTTCCGTTCCATGCAGCAGAGTAGTGCTGCCGTATCGCTTCGCTGTTTCGAGGAGGTTTTCGTTGACGACCACGGTCTCGCCGGTACGCAGGACGTGCGCCGAGAATCCGGTGTCTCCAAGCATCTGCGGCGCGATCGAAATGCGCTTTCCGCGGGAGGTGTAGTACGGGACCTGCAGCAGACCGGGAGTCGGCTCATGAATGCGGATCTCCACGTCCGACTTATTGAAGATCTCGCGGATCGTTTCGCCGACCGCATCGTAGATGCCCTGCATGTCGAGCTCGGCGGCGAGCGCTTTCTGCACGCTATTGATGATGGCCAGTTCCGCGGCGCGCTGTTCGGTCTCCTTCAGCAGCCGCTGCGTTTCGTCGAACAGGCGCGCGTTTTCAAGCGCGACGCCCATGCTCGCGGCCACGGTCGTGAGCAGGCGCACCTCGGCTTCGCCGAAAGCGTTTTCGCGCTCGAGGTTCTGCAACGAGATGCCACCCAGCGTGCGCTCGCCGGAGTAGATGGGCACCATGGCC
Organism: uncultured beta proteobacterium; assembly: GCA_963726915.1. Classification (GTDB taxonomy): domain Bacteria; phylum Pseudomonadota; class Gammaproteobacteria; order Burkholderiales; family Casimicrobiaceae; genus PALSA-1003. Next base: position 37,260 of record CAVSEA010000008.1, on the reverse strand, counting down.
GTCGACAGGCAGGGCTGCTTGCCCGCGATGTCGCGCAGGTCCAAGGCCTTCATTTCGGCGCGCGTATTTGCGACCACCGGACGCCTGGCGTCGAAGGCCTTGGACATCGGGCCGTCGGGGTTTACTCGAACCGACGGCAGGCTGATCCTCACGCCATGCTGGTACTCGTACAATACGTTCACCAGCGGCGGATCCGGGTAGTCCGGACTCCGCCACCCGATGGCGATGTCGCCTGTGTCGAAGACTTCGCGCAGCTTGTCTCCCACGAGGTCGACGATGGCGTGGAAGTCGAGCTCCGCCGCCATGCCCTGCTGGATGCTATTGATGATCGCCAGTTCGTTCACGCGCTGCTCGGCCAGAGCGTTGGACCTCTGCAACTCTTCAGTCCGCTGCGCCACTTTCTGCTCGAGGCCCTGCGACCACTGCGCGTTGTCGAGCGCCACGGCGGCCTGGCTCGCGAGCATTCCCAGCAGGTCGCGGTCGGATTCGCGCAGCCGGCCGAAGGCGCCGTCGAGATCGGCGTAGAGGTAACCCAGCAGTTGCCGCTGCGCGATCAGCGGCGCGATGACGCGCGAGCGTTGCTCCAGCTCGTTTGCCCCTTCCGGGCTATGCGTCAGGCTCGCGGCGCGCGTGCGGCGAACCATCGATCAGCGCGGGCGTGATCGCCTGCAGCAGCTTCTTGCGCGTCCTCGCCGCGCGGCACGAGCGAGCCCGCCAGTTGCAATCCCTGCGGCGTCTCCAGCACCAGCAGCACGCGCTCGGCGCCGGAGAGTTCGGTGGCTTCGTCGATCAGGAATTCGTGCAGTTCGGCGGCGCTGCGCAGCTCGTTCAGGCGCAATCCCGGTGTCGACCAGGCGCTCGAAGGGCTCGCGCAGATTCGCTTCGCCGCGCAAGATGCGCTGCGCGTCGCTCCGGCGACAGGCGGCGCTTGCGCGCATCCTTGAGCCACGCCGCGACGATTTCGCGATGCGTTTCGGACTTGTTCAGATAATTGCGGCGCAGGCCTTCGTCGCTCAGACCGGCGATGCCTTTCAACATGAACTGATACGCCATTTCGAGTGCCTCGCGCGCCGACTGGCGTCTGCCGTTGGCTTGCAGGGCCTGGCTGTGGCGCCACCAGACCAGGGGCGCATCGAGGCCTTCGAGTGCTTCCAGCTTATGGGCACGATGCATCGCCGTCGCCCGACGCGTGGCGGTCAACGCAGCGCGAGGGTTTTCGACGGCCAGATGGACTTGCCCGACGCGCGCCAACGCGTTCATTGCTGCACTCGCGGCGCCGTGCTTGCGGCTTTGCGCTAGTGCAACCTTGTAGTGTCGCAAGGCGACTCGCGCATTGCCCTCCAGCAGCGCGAGCCGGCCCTGCAGTACTGGCAAGAGAAATGCCCAGCGATTGTCTTCGTTGGATTTGTTCAACAGCGTTGCCGATTTGGGCGAGGTTGGCGCGGGCAGCGTCCAGATGCCCCATTTCGAGTTCGTCGAACGCCAACTGCCATGCGATACCGGCAAGTGCGGCATGCCCGCCCGAACGCCGGTTGATATCGCCGGCCTTGAGATGCAGACGGCGGGCTCGCCGATACAGCCCAAGGTCGCGATAAGCATTGCCCAGGTTGTGGGTCACCATGGCTTGACGCTCGGCATATCCCGCTGCTTCGAAGGCGGCCAGGGCCTGATTCAGCGACTTGAGATTGGCGCCGCGATCGGGCTCGTTGAACGAAAGCATGTTGAGTGCATTGCCCACGCCGTACAGGTCGCCGCAGCTTCGACACAGGGTCAGCGCGTCACTTGCCGCCTGATTGGTCTCCGCGGCATGGCCCAGGCGATTTTGCCCACCCGAGACGGCCCAAAGTGCGCGACCCTGCCCGGCGGGCTGGCCCAACGCGCCAAACAGCGCGGCAGCTTTGGTTGCGTTCTCTGACTGCATCAGCGCCCGACGCTCCGCGAAACTGCGCTTCGGCGAGTCGAAACAGGCTCGCGGCTTCGAGCGCTTTTTGCTTGCTCTGCCGCGCGGCCTTCAAGGCAGTCGTCGCCGCGCCGATGGCAGCCTTGAATTCGCCCTTGCGCGTTTGCACCAGCGCTTGCCGGTTTAGCGCCTGCGCTTTCGATGCCGCTGTCCTGGCGGTCTTGGCGAGGCCGAGCATCATTGCCGCATCGGCGCCCGCACGGTCGAGGTCGCCTTGGGCGATGAAACTCTCCGCGCGCAAATCCAGCAGATCGAGCTGGTGTGCCACGCTCAGGCCGGCGGTGGCAAGCGCCGTCGTGGCCAGTTCGATCGCCTGCGCGTGCTGGCCCGCCCATGCCAGGTCGCCGATGCGTTGCGCCGTCTCCGCAGGCTTTGCCGCTCCGGAGCGCGCCGGTGCGTGTCGCTCCGGGGGCTTCCTTTTTTCCGCGGCGTCGCCATTACTCGGCTGAAGTCATCCTGCTGCGTGCATTCACTGCCACGTTCATTGCTTGGGCAGACTGTGACTGGCTCGCTCCGACTGCTTTTTCAGGAGGTCCATCACGTCGGTCAGGTGTCTGGGATCGTCGGATGAACTGACCGCGTGCTTGGGATCGGCGACGGATGTGGCAGCGGTACTGCTCACACCATTCGCTTCGCATCCCACGATCGCGCCGGTCCCATTCTTGACGCCGGCTTCCGCCGATTCGAGGTAAATGGCGCACTTGGTCACCCGTGCCTTTGTGGCCCAGGTATAGGCGACCTCGTCATCCTGTTTGTAGGCCGGTTCGAGCGCCTTCATCGCTGCAAAGAATCTCTGCAACGCTGCGGCGTTGTAGTCGGGGTAGTTCGGCCAAATGTGCGTTGCAAGCAATATTTCATTCTTCTGCCCGTCCCTGAGATAGACGTTCACGCTGATGGCGGCGTCCTTCGCTGTCGGCGCCTTGCCCGGTGCCGCGGTCTTCTTGGTCTGAGCGAAGGTCTCCGAGACGCCGAAGACGAGTGGGAGCAGCAATAGCAATGTCAATGTACGCAGCACCGAATCCTCCTGAATTGTTGTATTTAACCCGCCCTGCAGTTGCGGACCTTGAACTCCACCCGGCGATCCAGCGCATCGCGCAGGTCGTCGCTGCCGGATCCAACCAGATTTTCGCGATAGCCCACGCCGACGGACGTCAAGCGTCCCTTGGTTTCGGGAGCTTGCGCCTCGATCCTGGTCTGGAGGGTGACGGCTCTTTGCGTGGACAGTCGGTCGTTGAATTGCTCCGTTCCGGTCTTGCTCGTGTGGCCGACGATCGTAAGGCAGGTTCCCGACGTCGCGACTTCGCGGGCAACGACGCGCAGCCACATATTGTAGGGGCCGCTGACTTTCGGGTCACTCAGGAACTCCACTGAACCCGGGCGGAACAGGAATTTGACCGACAGGCTGTTGGTCGCGAGACCGAGGGCGACGATTTTCGCGAACGCCTTTTCCGCTTCGTCGGTGCGTCCAAGTTGCGTGTACGTCAGGTAGAGGCCGTTGAGCACTCGCAATTGCTGGCCGTCGGGGCGGCTCGCGGCGGACTCGTAATAGCGCAGCGCCTCCGCATAGTTTCCGGATTCGTAGAGGCGCGAGCCTTCGCTGATCAACGCGCTGACGGGGAGTCGCGACAAGTAGAACTCGTCGGCCGATTGTCCGGTGGGTGTCTGCGCAGTGCGAATCTGTCCTTCGACCAGCCGGTCCTTGGTCAGCGACGGACTATCCCGATAGAACGGCGTTGGCGTGGTGTCGACGGCGTCGCCGCGAGCCCTGGCGACCGCCTGCGCCACGACGAAGCCGGTCTTGATATCGGTCAGCGAAAGATTGATGCGGAATGTTCCGCGCGCCGCACTGGAAGCGTCGATCGCCGTCAGCGTGCCGGCCAACAGATATTGTGCCGTGCCCACGCTGCTCGAGCTGACGGGCACCACATCGAACTGGACGAATTTCTCGGAGGCGCGTTGCAGCAGCCGCGCGTCCAGCGTCTTGGAGGCCGCCGTCTGCTGCCCGGTAACGCCGTCGATGGCAGGGTCCACCGCAATGACGCTGCGTGGGACGGGCGCCTCGTCTTTCTTGGTCAGGGCGGCGAGGCCCGTCTTCGGCGGCGGGTTGAACGCCGGCAACCGCTGCGCCTGGACCAGCAGAGTCGTCGACCGCGTAGTCGATCGCGGCGGTGAAGGTCAATTCGGACGAAGGCGCGGATGGGCGCTCGGGCAGCGCTGCGGGCGGAGGAGCCGCGCACGCGGCAAGCAGCAGCGATGCAACCAAACATGCGGCGGTTGGCGTGCACCGGACGCACCGCGCGAGATGATCTAGCGACATGAGTTTGCAAGCTCCTTCTTTTCTTCGTCCGACAACGGTTCGCCGAGTGTCGCCTTTTCCATGATGCGACTGCAGCGCGTGCCGGCGCGGTCGATCGCGGCCGGCGCTCGGGAAGGTTGAGCAGGCACCACCGATGATTTTGGCGCGCTGTCGACAGTCATCGCCGGGGCGATTGGCGGCGCGACAGCCGATGGCGCCATGCTGCTGGTGACGGAGTCTTTGGTGGCGCGTACGACCCCGACGGTCTTGGTCTCTTCCGACCTTGGCGCGACCGCTGGCGAAGCAGCAGTGCGGGCGGCGGGCTCGTCTGCAGTCGCGGGCGCGGCATCCGACTTCTTTACCGAAGTCGGTACGGCATTCGACCGACTCTTGACTCGCATCGACGGTCGCGCCGGGTCGCTCGGGCCCCTCGTGATCCAGAACATCGCCGCGGCCAGGATGGCGACGCCGGCCAGCACGACGATGGGGATGAGCGTTTTGGGTGCCGTCCGGGCTTCGCGACTCGGCGGCATCGTGATTTCCGCGGGTGGCGCAAGCGGTGCGTCTCGCTTCGCCTTGCTTGCGGGAGCGACCTGGGGCGCTGGAGGCGCAGGCCGCGGCGACGCCGCCGTCAGATCAAGCCGCAGTTTCCTGAGCAGCTCCGGACTCGGCGCGACCGCGTACAGTTCGTGCGCGCGTCCGTGCTTGTCGTCGGACGCGCCCAGATGCCGGAACAGCGCGGCGTACTCGTCGTCCAGGTTGGCGACAGCCTCGAAGAAACTCCGCGAAGCGGCGATCTGACCGGGCGCCGCAAAGTCCATGATCCGTTTCGTCGCGTTGATGCCGTCGCCGATGTAGTTGCGCCGCGCCTCGACATCGACCGTTTCCTTCACGGTACCTAGATGCAGGCCCGTTCGCAGCAGGTGCGACGGGACGTCGCTGCCGTCCGCGGCTTGCGCGTAATCCTGCGCAATCGCCAGCGCCATGTAGAGCGCATGCTCGGGATTCGATACGAACGCGATCAAGGCGCCATCGCCGGTGTCCTTGATCCAGTAGTCGGCCTCGCGCAGCGGTGCGAGATTGCTGCGCAGACATGCCGCCAGCGCGGCCTTGGCGACGTACTGCTCGCTGGCCGCCCCTTTCGAGAAGTCGACCAGGTCGGTGAACAAAAAGCTCGCCACGATCGCGCGGACAGGTGGACGCGGCTCGGTTTCGATCACAGGACGCTCACGATTAGGACGCGGGGACCAGTGCAGTGCCCGGGTGACGGCAGGCGTCGAAGCGTATCCTTTCCCTGGCAGCGATAGGAAGACGCGTTCTTGGTGGTGCCCGTCGACTCACCGAACCCGAAGAAGTCTAGCGGAAAGCCCTGTCCGTAGCGAACCTTTCGGGACCGCAATCAGAAGCGGCGTGGCGCGGCTCCGAGGCGGATGGAGCGTCAGGACTAGATGGGCACCGCACGCGCATCATGCGCTCGCCGAATCCCGAGCGTATCCGAGCCTACCCGCGACGTACGTCGCCTTGACCGCGCGATCGTCGCCCATCGTCGTCAGCACGAACAAAATCTCTTCCACCGACGTCGATCGCTCGTTGCGGAATTTGAGCAACGCCGTGGCGTTCGGGTCCAGCACGACCAGATCCGCCTCGCGCCCTGGCTGTAGGGTACCGATCAGGTGGTCGAGCGCAAGCGCGCGCGCTCCGCCGAGCGTCGCCAGGTAGAAGTTCTTGATGGCGTCCATCGGATAGGCATTCAGTTGCGCGACCTTGTACGCCTCGCCCATCGTCGCCAGCATGGAAAAGCTGGTGCCCGCGCCGATATCGGTGCCCAGGCCCACGTGCACCGGACGCTTCGCGTCCTTGGCGACGTTGACCTTGAACAGGCCGCTGCCGAGGAACAGGTTCGACGTCGGGCAATGCGCGATGGCCGTCCCCGTGTCGTGACAGGCGCACAACTCGGCCTCGGTCAGATGCACGCCGTGTGCGAGCGTGGAGCGGCGGCCGGTCAGTCCATAGTGGGAATAGACGTCGAGGTATCCGGAGCGCTCGGGAAATAGCTTCCTGACCCACGCGATCTCAGCCACATTCTCCGCAATATGGCTCTGCACGGACACGCCGGGATGCTCTTTCCAAAGCATCCCGGCCAGTTCGAGCTGCTCGGGCGAACTGGTGGCGGCGAACCGCGGCGTGATCGCATACAGGTTGCGCCCACGGCCGTGCCATTTGCAGATCAACGCCTTGGAATCGTCATAGCCGCTCTTCGCGGTGTCCTGGAGCGAGACAGGAGCATTGCGATCCATCAGCACCTTGCCGGCGACGAGGCGCATGTTGCGGGCAGACGCTTCTTCGAACAGGGCATCGACCGATTGCGGAAACACCGCGCAGAACACCAGCGCCGACGTGGTGCCGTTGCGCAGAAGCTGGTCGCAAAATAATTCGGCGACGCGCCGCGCGTAGGCTTCGTCACGGAACGCCTTCTCCGCGACGTAGGTGTAGTTGTCCAGCCATTCGAGCAGCTGTTTGCCGAATCCGCCGATGATTCCGGTCTGCACGTAGTGGATGTGCGTGTCGACGAACCCGGCGGAGATAAGGCAGTCGGGGTAGCGCGTCGGCACGACGCCGGCCGGCAATGTCGGCAGCAAGCGGTCAGCCGCGCCGACGGCTTCGATCTTGCCGTCGCGGCAAAGGATCAGGCCATCGGACTCGTGCACAAAGGCGGTCCGAGGATCCGTCAGAAACGGGTCATCGACGAAATACACCAGGCTGCCGCGCACTGCGGTGACGCTTTCGGCCATGTCTCCTCCGCACTTGCATTCTGCCACCTCGACCCCCGATTGACTCCCCGCGCTCCTCGGTGCACAGTAGGCCACGCAGGACATCCCCCGCGCATTCCAACCCAGGAGGGCGCCATGAAATTCCGTCTGTTTTGCGTTTCAGTCCTCGTCGGTGTCGCCACGTCCGGCCCGGCCACGGCCCACGATACGGATTCCAAGAGCGGCCCGCTGGGCAAGGTGACCTTCCCGACCAGTTGCGATCCGAAGGTGCAGCCGGCGTTCGAGCGCGCCGTGGCCATGTTGCATTCGTTCTGGTTTTCGGCCGGAGAGCAGGCGTTCCGCGACGTGCTCAAGGACGATCCCCAATGCGCAATTGCGACGTGGGGCATCGCATCGATCCTCATGTCGAATGCACTGGCCGGACAGGGCGCGTCGCCCAAGGGCGCAGAGCTGGCACAGGCCGCCATCGATCAGGGACGCCGTATCGGCGCGAAGACCGAGCGCGAGCGCGCGTACATAGAAGCCGTCGCCGCCTACTACCAGGACTTCGCGGCGCGCCCCGAGAAAGAGCGACAAGTCTCGCGCGCCAAGGCGTACGAGGCACTGGCGCAGCGCTACCCCACCGACGACGAGGCGCAGATCTTCTATGCGCTCTATCTCGCCGGGACGCAGACGCAAGCCGACCAGACCTACGCGGCGTATCTGAAGGCCGCTGCCATCCTCGAAGGTGAATTCAGGAAGTATCCCAACCATCCCGGCGTGGCGCACTACCTCATCCACAGCTACGACGCACCACCCATCGCCGACAAGGGGCTCGCCGCCGCGCGCCTCTACGCGACCATTGCGCCCGATGCGCCGCATGCGCTGCACATGCCCTCGCACATTTTCACACGCGTCGGCTCCTGGCAGGAGTCAGCCGCCACGAACATGCGCTCGAGGGAAGTGGCGAAGGCGGGCAACGAGCCCGACGAGGCCTATCACGCGAGCGACTACATGGTGTACGCAGACCTGCAGCTCGCCCGCGATGCCGACGCGCGTCGAGCCATTGATGAAGCGATGAAAATATCCGGCGCCAGCGCGCGTTTCGTCGCGCCTTACGCCATCGCCGCGATGCCGGCGCGCTACGCCTTCGAGCGCGGCGCCTGGGCTGAGGCGGCGAAGTTGCAGCCAGCCGGCAGCACCTATGCCTTTGTCGAATCGATCACGTATTTCGCGCGCAGCGTCGGTGCGGCGCGCAGCGGCGATCTCGTCGCGGCCCGCAAGGATGCCCAGCAGCTCGAGACCTTCCACAAGGCGCTGCTCGACGCGAAGAACACCTACTGGGCCACCGAAGTCGAGGTCCAGCGGCTGGCCGCGGCGGCGTGGATCGCGCTGGGCGAAGGCAAGTCCGACGAGGCGCTCAAGTTCATGCGCGCCGCCGCCGACCTCGAGGACCACAATGAGAAGCACATCGTCACGCCAGGCCGCATCGTTCCCGCGCGCGAGATGCTGGGCGAGATGCTGCTCGAAGCGAAGCAACCCGAGGCGGCGCTCAAGGAGTTCGAGCTGTCGCAGCAGCGCGAGCCCAACCGCTTCCGCAATTACCTGGGCTCCGCGCGTGCCGCGGCAATGGCGGGCGATCGTGCGAAGGCCACGTCGTACTATCGGAAGCTCGTGGATCTGGCGAAGGACGCGGACACGGCGCGGCCCGAGTTGGTGAGCGCGAAGAAACTCGCGCTGGGGTGAGGAGCTTCGCCGGCATCATCGGCGCGAGCTTGCTGCTGGCGGCGCTCGCGGCGTTCGTGCCGCTCGCCGCCGCCGATCCGGCCGAGGCGGATCCCGATCTCGCCACCCGCGACGAGGACTACGCAGCGGGCAAGCGTGCGGTCGAGAAAAAGGACTGGGCGGAGGCCGTGCGCCGGTTCAAGCGTGCGGAAGTCCGCTATCCCGAGAATGCCGACCTGCAGAATAATCTCGGCTATTCATATCGCAACCAGAAGCAGTTCGACCTCGCGTTCAAGCACTACGAGCGCGCGATCGAGCTCGATCCGCGCCATCGCGGCGCGCATGAATACATCGGCGAGGCGTACCTCATGACGGGGAACCTGGCGGGCGCGCAGAAACACCTCGCCGCCCTCAAGCAGATATGCCTGCTACCCTGCGAGGAGTTGACGGACCTCGAGCGCGCGGTGGCGGAGTACCAGCGCAGGAAATAGGAGGGAGGGGATGAACTGGCCGAGCGACGACGAAATATCGGCAATGCTGGCGTTGCCTGAAGGCTACCGCGGCGCGCGCCTGAGGCGTTCCGAAATTCCTGCGCTCATCGCCAGCATTTCGGTATGGCATCCAGACATTTCCGTCGGCGCCGCCAGCTATTACCTGCGCGAAGATTTCTACGCCGACAAGGCGTTTCTCGATGGCGAACCCGAAAAGGACCTGCTCGTGATCGTCATCAAGCGGGGTGACGAACTCGCAGGGATGGGTTCCTGGGAGCGGGAACAGGACGCGCTGGCAATCTATGCCCGGTTTGGGGCCATTGCTCCGCAGCATCGAGGAGCCAAACTTGCAGTGCGCGCGATGGAGTTTGGCGAAGGCGTGGCGCGGGCAATGGGAGCGGGCTTCATCTACGGCCTCGCGACCCTTAAAATATCGCATATGCAACTCGCCCTCGAGCGAGCCGGGTATCAGCTGCTCGGTTTTGCGCCCGGTTACGACCGGGAGATGGTCGCGCCAGGCGTCGTAAAGCGGGTGTACGAGGCGTTCTACGCCAAGGTACTGGTGCCCGACGAGGATCTGTTGCGGCCGGACCCGAAGAACCTGTCGCCCAAAGCCAAGGCGCTATTCGAGGTTCTGTTTCCGGACGGAATTTCGCACCGCGAGCCCGATCGCCAGTGAAAGCTGCGCCCAGGACGAAAACAGGATTCGACCCCGCCTCGACGGCGTGCTGAACTGGCGCACGCCTTTACTGCGGCGTTCCTTGCGCCGGCACGCCCATCGCCAGCGGCGGCGTCACTTTCAGCAAGCCGCTGCAGCTCCACGCCCAGAGACCGAACAGGCTACCGAACTCGAAATTGTTCGTAGCGATCGTGGTGATCCTGAGGTCCGTTCTGCTGGCGCCCCGAAGGCCGGCCGTGCGACGGTCGACCACCCGCGCCAGCAAGGTCCCGCTGGTGGCATCACGAAGTTCGAGCACGAGCGTCGCCCGCCCCGCATCGCGCGTCAGGACGCGGCTGGGCAGCGCCTGTGTGACAGTGGATGGCGCGTTGATGTACAGGTCGACCACGCGGAGGGAGATCTCGATAACGCCCTCGGCCGGCGCCGCGACGATCTCGAACCCTTCATGTCGGAGCGTATCGGCGAAGACACTGCCTAGCCCCCTGCGCGTTTGTTCGGCGATTCGAGCGGCATCTGCGGCGGTGGTTCCTTGCAACACCGCGATCTTGTGAAAGTTCATGTCCGAGAGCCAGGTGCTGGCGAAGGTAACCTCGGTCGCGTTCACCATGACCTTGTTGTAGCTGCGAAAATCGGTGCCGGGCCGGAGATAGACTCGATCGAAGTCTCTCGACTGGACCGCGATCAATCCGTCCGGGTCGCTGGAAGCAGCCGCGCTTCCGGTCTGGCCGAAAGCCCCCACGGTGCCCGCGATCAGCGCGACCCCGCAGGCGATGGAAAACCATGGGTGGATTCTCATGATGGTCTCCTTTGCTTTGCGCTAACAGTTGCCGTAGCGCTCAACATCCATGTCGTTGCAGAAATTTCTCACGATACACCCCAACGGACCTGCCGAGGCCGCGGGCTACATCCCACATTCGCCACGATAAACCGTCTGGCGGCCGGATGCACGTCGTGCGCGCACGGTTCAGCAGCGCATGTGCGCCTCGACATTCCGCATTAACGTTCCCGGGCACTGTTAGGATGACGAAATCGGCAGGCAATTCAACGATTCCCCAAGGGAGAGCTTGGCCATGAACGGGGTCGCACAGTGCATCGTTCTTGCCTTCGCGCTTCTTTGCCTGCCGGCCATCGCCCAGGCCCAGCCGTTCCCTGCCGGCCCGATAAGTGTCGTGGTTCCGCTTGCCCCGGGTGACGCCGCGGACATTGCCGCGCGCGCGCTGGGCGAAGAGATCTCGAGGCTGCTGAACACGTCGGTGGTAGTGATCAATCGTCCGGGCGCCGGGGGAGCGGTCGGCACCAACGGCGTCGTCCAGGCCAGGAAGGACGGCCACACCATCCTGTTTGCCCAGAACAGCGCGCTGACTTTTCGTGCCGTTCTCGACCCACAATCGGTCACTTACGACGCGCTTCGGGATCTGGTGCCACTCGGCACCGCCTCACGCACGCCGAGCATACTCGCCGTGCGCAGCGACGCACCGTACAGGACTTTCGCGGAGTTGGTCGAATACTCGAAGAAGAACCCGGGCCATGTGCGCATTGGTCACCCTGGCTCCGGCTCAGTCGGTGACTTCTGCGTGCAATTGATCAACGTGCTCACGGGTGCGACCCTCGTGCCGGTTCCCTATGCCGGCGCTGCCCCGGCCATCGCCGCGTTGCGCGGAGGTCACATCGAAGGGGTCGTGCTGTCGCTCGGTGCGCTGAGCGCTCACCTCAAGTCAGGGGTGTTCCGGGGCCTCGTCGCTTCGAACCGGTCTCCCGAGTTTGTCGAAATACCCACGATGCGCGAGCTAGCCTATCAAGAGGAACTGTTCGGGATCTGGTTCAGCTTTCTCGCGCCTGCAGGAATCCCCGAAGATGCGAGGAAGGCCCTCGTTGGCGCGATCGAACAGGCGGTCAAGGCGCCCGCTATCACGGCGAGACTGGCGTCGCTTGGCATCTTGCAGAGCTACGCCACACCCGAGCAGACCGCGGTCGAGATCCGCGCGGAGTTCAAGCGGGTAGGCGAGATGGCCAGGAAGACCGGTTTGGTCAAGTGAAGTCGGTCATGCAGGCGCCGAAAGAGATCTATTGCAGCAGGGCTGCCGCGGCGGCACGCGCATGCGGCACCACGTCGTAGGAATAGAGCTGCTTGCGAAATTCGGCGTGCGCGGCAAGTTCTGCGTCGCGAACGCTGAGATCGACGTCGGCAGAATCGAGACGCAGCCCATTCTGCCGGGCGCCAAGCTGAACTTCCGCAACACGCTTGCGACGCAATTGCTCGTAGGCAAGCAGCGACGCCGGGACTGCCGATGTGTCCATCTGTGCCAGGATCGTCGCCAGCGCCATGCCGTCCTCGATCGACTGGTTGGCCCCCTGACCGAGATGCGGCAGCATCGGATGTGCGGCGTCGCCGAGGAGCGTCAGCCGGCCTTTGGTCCAGGTCGGTAACGGCTCGCGGTCGTAGAGCGCCCAGCGAAATGTCTTGTCGACTTGCTGCAGTACATTACCGATACGCGGGTCCCAACCTTCGAACTCGTGGCGCAGCACCGCTGGATCCCCGGGCGCGGACCACGATTCCTTCATTTCCTCATCGGTCGGCACGAAACCGACGTAGTTGACCATCGTGCCGTGACGAACAGGGAAGACAAGGAAATGCTTGGACGGACCGGCCCACATTTGCCAGCGGTCCATCGGCCAGTTCGGCAGACGCTCGCGCAAGACCAGACCTCGATAAGAAATGGTGCCGTGAAAGACGGACTTCGAGGGTGGAAAGACGTAGGAGCGCAGTTCGGAATGTATGCCGTCGGCGGCAACCACGACTTCGGCCTCAGCGGTGGCGCCGTTGGCGAATTTGACGCGGGCTACGTCGCCGTTCTGCTCGAAGCCGACAGCACGGTGGCCGGTGTGGACGATTCCGGCGGGAAGGTTGGCAGCGAGGAAAGCGACGAAGTCGGCGCGGTGCATGCCAAAGGTCGCGTTCCAGCCGGAGGCGTCCGACACTTGCACCGGGGCGATCGGCGTACCATCGTGGCGAAAGTAGTAGGAGCCCGGACCGACTCGGGCGCCCCATTTTTCGACGGCGGGCTCGAGACCCACACGCTCCAGGTGGCGCACCGCGTTCGGTGTGACAAAAACACCAGCGCCGATCTCGCCCAGTGCGGACGCCTGTTCATAAACTGACACGCGCAGCCCCTGTCGGATCAGCGCATTGGCGGCGAACAAGCCGCCGATGCCGCCTCCGACGATCACGACGTTTGGGCGAGATGCCATATCAACTCAGTCGAATATGGTTCAACGCGGCATTGTGCGTGCACGACAGGCACAGGGCAACGGAGGGATAACTGGAGGGTCGTTGACCTCTGACCACCACAACCGGTCACTCGCGGGCGGCGTCCAAATACCGCGTCTAGGCGTAGCATGGGCGGACTTCTGTTCGTCGACGGGGTGATTGAGTCATGGATCGGCGCGCTTTCATCGGAGCGCTAACAGGCAGTCTCCTCGCTGTGCCGCCCACCGCCGCTGCACAGCAGCCGGTGAAGGTGCAAGTGGTGGGTGTGCTGTATCCCGGCAATTTCCCCGGGCCGATACTCGATAATGCCCGACAAGGTTTGCGAGACCGCGGCTACATCGATGGCAAGAACATAGCGTTCGAGGTCCGATTTGCGGGTGGGAAACCGGAGACCTTGCCTGGTCTCGCCGCAGACCTGGTCCGCCGAAAGGTCGACGTGCTTCTTACCATCGGCCCGGACACTCTCGGGGCCGCGAGAGATGCAACGAGCGCGATCCCGATCGTGGCGGTCGACCTGGAGAGCGACCCCGTTCAGGCAGGGTTCGCTCGCAGCCTCGCACAACCGGGTGGGAACATTACGGGGTACTTCCTCGATCAACCTGGTCTGGCCGGCAAATGGATCGAATTGATCAGAGAGGCGGTCCCGGGAACTCGCCGCATCGCCGTGCTGGTGGATACAACGACGGGGCCGTGGCAGTTGGCCTCAATCAAGCGGGCGGCCGAGAAGCTCCAAATCGAGCTTCAAGTCCTTGAAGTCCGGACCTCCGGGGAGATGGATCAAGCGCTCGGAGCCGCAGTTAAGGGTGGATCACTCGCTCTCGTCACATTGTCGTCACCGCTCTTCGACGATCGCATCAACACCAAACAGATCGCGGAATTCACGATAAAGCACCGCCTGCCGGCGATCTCGCTGTTCAGGAGGTTCGCGGAAGCGGGTGGGCTAATGTCCTACGGGCCGAATCAGCCGGAGTACTACAAGCGCGTGCCCGTCTACATCGACAAGATCCTCAAGGGTGCGAAACCTGCCGATCTCCCCATCGAGCAACCGACAAAGTTCGACTTCGTCATCAATCTCAAGACCGCCAAGGCGCTCGGCTTGACGATCCCGCAATCACTGCTGGTGCGCGCGGACGAAGTAATCCAATGATGGATCGACGGAAATTATTGATTGCGGGCGCGGCCGCACTAGTCGTGGCGCCGCTCCCCGGTGCTTTGGCTCAGCCCGTCGGGAAAGTGCCTGTGGTTGGCTACGTATCGGCGGCCTCCCGCAACGAAGCCTTCACGCGGGCCTTTCGGCAGGGGCTGGCCGACCTCGGCTATGTCGAAGGGCGTACCATCGTGATCGAGGAGCGCTATGCCGGCGGTGACCCCGGCCGATTTCCCGAGCTGATCGAGGATTTGTTGAGCCGCAACGTCGCCGTCTTCGTCACCGGCGGCGCAAACGTTACCCGAGCCGTTCTCAAGCGGACGACGCGCGTGCCGATCGTGGTCGTCGCGTTTGCAGATGTGTCCTCGCAACTCGGCGGCGCTGTCGCCAGCCTCGCACGACCCGGCGGCATTGTGACCGGATTTGCGGCGATTAGTTATGATCTCCAGGTCAAGCAACTCGAGTTGTTGCGGGAGATCGTACCCGGCCTCTCGACGGTTGCGGTTTTGGCGAGGCCGACGACTTCCACGATTGGGCAGGTCGATCGCGCGAATCTCGAACGTGCCGCCCGGGCTCTCGGCCTGACCGTTCGCCGCATCGATGTCACGACGCCAGAGCGCGTCGGACCGCTGCTGCAAGCCGCCCGGGACAACGGCGCCGGCGCACTGCTGGTCGAGCGCGACTTCGTGATCGAGTCGATGCGCGACGAGGTCGTGCGGGCGGCCCGCGCGGCACGCCTTCCGGCGGCCTACGAGCAGCGCTCGTTCGTCGAGGCTGGCGGCCTCCTGTCTTACGGCACGAGCTTCACCGACCTCTACCGGCGCGCCGCCACCCACGTCGACAAAATCCTTAAAGGCACGAAACCAGGAGATATTCCCATAGAGCAGCCAATCAAATTCGAGCTGGTCATCAACCTCAAGACAGCCAAGGCGCTTGGAATCACGATTCCGCAAGCGTTGTCACTTCGCGCGGACGAGGTGATCCAGTGACAATAAAGGAGCGGTAATGGCGTATCTGGAAGCATCGCGCATCACGAGTTGGCATGCGCATGTCTATTTCGATGCGGGCAGTCGCGACCTCGCCTGGGAGTTTCGCGAAGCGGTGACTGCGCAGCTTGGCGATCGCATCCAGATGGGCCGCTTTCACGAGCGAGAAGTCGGGCCTCATCCGCGATGGAGCTACCAACTCACGATCGCGCCGAGCCAGTTTTCCGACGTCGTGGCTTGGCTCACCCTCAATCACGGGGCGCTCGACGTGTTCGTGCATCCCAATACCGACAATGAATTGCGCGACCATCGGGATTGCGCGCTATGGCTCGGCCGAAGCCATCAACTGAATCTGCAAGCGGTCGGCGGGTGAGGGCAAATTGCGCATCTTGATTCTTGGCGGCACCGGTCTTACCGGACCGCACCAGGTGCGGTACGCACTTGCCCGCGGGCACACCGTGACTTTGTTTAACCGGGGCAGGGCACCCAAGAGTTGGCCCGGTGAAGTCGAAGTACTGATCGGTGACCGAAACACGGGTGATCTGAAAGCGCTGGAGAGCCGCGAATGGGATGTGTGCATCGACAATCCCACGACACTCCCCTTCTGGGTACGCGACGTCGGCCGCATCTTGCGCGGCAAAGTTCAGCAGTATGTCTTCATCTCCACCATCTCGGTATACGCCGAGAATGACAAGTCAGACGACGAGTCTGCATCTCTTGCGACGTATACCGGTGCGGACGCGATGGCAGAGACGCTGGAGACATTTCGTGCGAACGTTGGCGAACTCTACGGACCGCTCAAGGTGATGAGTGAGCAGGAGGCCGAGAAGCAGTTCCCGGGCATGACCACAATCATCCGCCCGGGCCTGATTGTCGGACCGGGCGACCAGAGCGATCGGTTCAGCTACTGGCCGGTCTGCCTCTCGCGCGGGGGTGAAGTCGTGGCGCCCGGTGATGGTTCCGATCCGGTGCAGATCATCGATGCCCGCGACTTGGCGGAATGGACAATCCGCATGGCCGAGTCGCGCATATTCGGAGTCTTCAACGCGACCGGACCGGAACAGCCCATGCACATGCGCGGGATGCTGGCGGGAATTGTCGACGCGATTCGTTCCGACGCGAAAATCACGTGGGTGCCCACGGACTTCCTGGAAGCGCAAAAGGTAGAACCGTGGAGCGACATGCCGGTTTGGATCCCCGATCAGGGCGAAAACGCAGGCTTTGCAAAGCGCAGCATTCGCAAGGCGCTTGCCGCTGGATTGAGTTTCCGCCCGCTGGCGACAACTGCGGTAGATACTCTAGCCTGGTTCAGGCAGCAGCCGGCGGATCGACAGGCAAAGTTGAAGGCGGGCTTGTCACCAGAGCGAGCGGGCGAGCTATTGTCGGCGTGGAAGTCGGCTTCGCGCGTCGGATGATACAAATCAACGAAAGAATTCAGCATGGATCGACGAACCTTCATCGGCGGCATTGCCGGAGGCCTTGCCGTGGCCCCGCTGGCCGTCCACGCGCAGACGGCGGCAATTCCGGTCGTAGGATTTCTCAACAGCGCCACTCCCGAGTTGTACGAATTCAACGTGGCGGCATTTCGGAAAGGCCTTGAAGAACTTGGCTATGTCGAGGGCAAGAATGTAGCGATTGAGTACCGTTGGGCGCGCGGCGATTATGATCGATTGCCGGCGTTGGCCGCAGAGCTCGCCGGCGCCAAGGTAGGCGTTATCGCCGCGACCGGGGACGTTGGCTCGGCACGTGCGGCAAAAGCAGTTACGACGACGATCCCGATCGTCTTCACCATTGGTGGCGACCCCGTCAAGTTTGGTCTCGTCAGCAGCTACAATCGACCGGGCGGCAACGTCACAGGCGTCAGCTTCGGTCCCAGCGCGATGGGCGGCAAGCGCGTGGAGCTTCTGCACGAACTGGCTCCGAACGCGACGATTGCGCTGCTCATGAACCCGGACAACCCAAATGCAGCGGCCGAGCAGAGAGAGACGCAGGAGGCCGCTCAAGTCCTGGGGCACCGGACCGTGGTCTTCAACGTTCGGAACGAACGCGATTTCGAAAGAGCATTCGAGTCGTTCACTGCTTCGCGGGTGGGCGCGCTGTACGTTGCCACCGATCCAATGCTTCTTAGTCAGCGCGGTCAAATCGCTGCGTTCGCAGCGCGCCAAAAGATTCCTTCGATTTCTTTCGTTCGTGAGTTCGTCGCCGCCGGGGGCCTGTTCAGCTACGGCCCAAGCATCAGAGAGATGTATCGCGAAGCCGGCGCGTATGCCGGCCGAATCCTGAAGGGCGCCAAGCCGGCGGACCTGCCAGTAGTGCAACTGGCGCTTGTTGAGCTTGTCGCTAACCTCAAGACCGCCAAGGCGCTCGGCATCGCGATTCCGCAATCCCTGTTGCTGCGCGCAAACGAGGTGATTCAGTAGCCTGGCTCCCCCGATCAGGCTCGCGGCTTGATGCTCAGCACATCCTGCGCCGCCTGCTCGTAGGCATGCGCCAGTTGCAGCACCGCCAGGTCAGCGCGAGGCCGACCGATGAGTTGCATGCCCATCGGCAGGCCGGTGGGTCCGAAACCTACGGGCACGCTGATGCACGGCAACCCAGCGAGCGTGGCGTAGATCACTACCTCCATCCAGCGGTGGTAAGTGTCCATGTCGCGGCCCGCGATCTGTTGCGGCCAGCGTAGCGCAGCATCGAACGGCCACACCTGCGCCGTCGGCAGCGCCAGAACGTCCGCGTGCTCGAAGAGCGCCAGCATCTGCTGATAGAACGTGCTGCGTTGCTCACTCGCGCGCAAGACTTGTGCGCCGCTCAGACTCGACGCCTGGTCATGCTCCCAAAGTGCTTCGGGTTTGATCAGCGCGCGGTTCTGCGAATTCGCGAGGTAGGGCGCGATACGCGCCGCGACCAGCCAACGACGCCAGATCAGCCACGCGTCTCCATACGTCTTCTGGCGCAAATCCGTGCGCCATGGCTTCGACCGTGCAGCCGAGGTCTCGCAGTCTGCGCAAGCCTTGTTCACAACATGCCAGAATGCCGGGCTCCATCGGCAGGTAGTTCGACAGGTCGCCCAGCCAGCCGACGCGCACCTTGTCGGCATCGAAGTCATCAAGTGCCTGCGCGAATCGCTCGCTGCGATCCAGCGACAGCGGCACGCGTGCGTCGTAGCCCGCTTGCACCTCGAGCAGCATCGCCATATCCCGCACGGTCCGGCCCATCGGTCCCGCGGTGCTCAATGGCGACACCCACACATCCTGCGACGGCCACGCCGGCACGCGGCCGTGGCTTGGACGGAATCCGAACACGTTGTTCCACGCCGCCGGGTTGCGCAGGCTGCCCATGAAGTCGCTGCCGTCGGCGACTGGCAGCATACGCAGGGCCAGCGCGACGGCCGCGCCGCCACTGCTGCCACCGGCAGACTTTGTGGGATCGTAGGCGTTGCGCGTCACGCCGAACACCTCGTTGAAGGTGTGCGAGCCCAAGCCGAACTCGGGGGTATTGGTCTTGCCGATGACGATGCAGCCCGCGGCCTTCATGCGCTGCACCATCAGGCTGTCCTGAGTCGGCACGAAGTCGCGCAGCACAAGCGAGCCTTGCGTTGTGCGGATGCCGGCCGTATTGGCCATGTCCTTGATCGCCTGCGGCATGCCATGCATCCAGCCGATCGGCCCTGTGGGCGATGCACCTCGCTTCAATTGCGCGTCGCGCTCGTCGGCCTCGCGCAGCAGCGCATCGCAATCGCGCAGACTCACGATCGCGTTGTGCGCCGGGTTGACGGCGTCGATGCGAGCGAGCGTCGCCCGCATCACCTCGCGGCACGAAACCTGGCGGTTGCAGATCGCGTTGGAAAGGGCGTGTGCTGTCAGGTCGGTAATGTCCATGCAGTGTCCTGTGGCCGGTGGTGAGTAGGCGGCTGGACGCCGGCTGCCGCATGATCGACTTGCGGCACGCTTTGCGCAAGTTGGGACGTGTGTCCTGTGCGTCCTGTCGCAGACGTCCGGACCGGCACTGTAGTACAGTCACTCGTTCCAATTGCACGTCACGACTGGAGTAGACAATGCGCCGATATCTGCTGTGCCTCTTCGGGTTCCTGTCGATCGTGGCGGCTACGGCCGAGGCGCAGTCTCCCCAACCAGCCGCGTCGGCACAGCCGTATCCATCGAAGCCGGTGCGCATCATCGTACCGTTCCCGGCGGGCGGCTATACCGATGTCACCGCGCGAATCATCGCGCAGAGCCTCACCGAGCGTCTCGGACAGCCATTCGTCGTCGACAACCGCCCTGGCGCAGGAACGGTCATCGGGGCGGAGATGGTGGCGCGGGCGCAGCCCGATGGCTATACGCTGCTCGTGACCGGCGCGAGTACGTTCACGGTCAACCCCGTGCTGCTGCACAATCTGCCCTACGATCCGTTGAAGAGCTTTGTCACCGTCGGCATTGTCACGCGCACGCCGATGGTGCTTCTCGTCAATCCATCCTTTCCTGCGAACAGCGTAAAGGAATTGGTCGCGCTCGCGGGCGCGAGCCCGGGCAAGTACGCCTATGGCTCATTCGGCGCCGGGACTACCTCGCACTTCGCCGGCGAGGCGTTCACGGCGGCCACCGGGATTCGCCTGCTGCACGTGCCCTACAAAGGCAGCGCGCCGCTGATGAACGACCTGATCGGTGGCCAGGTGCCCATCTCCTTCGACACACTGGTCGTCGCTGCACCGCAGATGCGCTCGGGCAAGGCGAAAGCGCTGGCGGTCCTGACCAAGGACCGTACCAGCCTCTTCCCGCAGTTGCCGACGGTGGCCGAATCAGGTTACCCGGGCTTCGATCTGGGCACGTGGGTCGCGCTTTCGTCTGCGGCGGGCACGCCGGAGGCGATAATCCAGAAGCTGCGCGAAGAGGTGACGGTCATCGTCTCGCAAAAGGACGTCATTGCCCGCTTCGAGGCGCTCGGCGTCGAGGGCGTCAAGCCCACTGCCGAAGAATTCACGCGCAACGTACAGGCCGACCTCCAGCGCTTCGCGAAGATTGCTCGCGACGCCGATATCAAGGGCGAATAGCGGCCCTGGCCGGATGTTGCGTCGACGAGATGATCCTGTGATGGACCGGCGGACATTCGTCACCCTCGTGGCCGGCACCTGCCTGCTCGAGCCGCTTGCGGTTCGAGCGCAGCAGGCGGACAAGGTATTCAGGATTGGACTGCTGCTTCCCGCTACCGGACCGACACCCCGACTCCGGGAAGGTGTGGAAGCCCTGCGTGCGAGCCTGCGCGATCTGGGTTGGGTCGAAGGAAAGAACCTCCTGATCGAAACCCGCTGGGCGGGCGAGAATCCGCAGCGCCAGCGCGAACTCGCCGCCGAACTCAAGGCGCTCCCGGTGGCGCTGATTCTTGCGTTCGGCACGACTAACATCCGCGCGGCGCGTGACGGTGCTCCCGGTCTGCCCATCGTCATGGTCAACGCCGGAGACCCGGTGGGCGCGAAGTTGGTTGCCAGTCTGGCCCGGCCCGGTGGCGACCTCACCGGCACGTCGGCGGCGGGCGAAGAGGTGGTTACTAAACAAGTTGAACTGCTATCGGCTGCCGTGCCGCAACTCAAGCGGATCAGCGTGCTGATGAGCAGCGTCAACCCGATAAACGGATTCTTCTTTGACGCGATGTCGTCGCGCGCAAAAACGCTTGGCGTACGCCTTGATCGTATCGATGTCGCGGTGGAAACCGAACTGGACGCGGCCATTGCACGTGCGAAAGGCGGCGGGCTCGTCGTCGTGAACGACCCGATGTTCTTTCGGAATCGTGTCCACATCATCGAACTGACGCTGCGCTCCCAGGTACCGTCCATTTTCGGCGGCCGCGAGTTTGTCGATGCTGGCGGATTGATGTCCTATCTTTCGTCCAATGCGTGGCATTGGCGCAGCGCGGCCAGCATTGTCGACAAGATTCTCAAGGGTGCGAAGCCCGCCGATATCCCGGTCGAGCAGCCAACCAAGTTCGAACTGGTGATCAACCTGAAGACGGCGAAGATACTCGGCATCACCATCCCGCAACCGCTGCTGCAGCGTGCGGACGAAGTGATTCGGTAGGCTACTCGATGACCTCGTCTGCGCGCGCGAGCAGCATGCTGGAGACGTTGATGCCGAGCGCTTTTGCCGTCTTCAGGTTGATGTACAGATCGACTACTGTTACCTGCTGAACCGGGATATCGGCGGGCTTCGCGCCCTTGAGAATACGGCCGGTGTAGACACCGGTCTCGCGGAACGAATCGGTGATGCTGCCGCCGTAGCTGATCAGGCCGCCAGCAGCGGTGAACTCGCGAAAGTGGTAGACCGTGGGTACCCCGTGACGGATCGCCAATGCGGCGAGTTTTTCCAGCCGGCTGGTGAAGAATGCATCGGTGCCGATCACGAGCCCGCCCGCTCGCAATTGGTTCACCTTGGCGAAGACTGCGTCGAAGTCGGGTTCGGTACTGGCATTCAGTACATGGAGTTCCAGCGAAAGGCTCCGAGCCGCTGCGCGCGCGTCGTCGACCGCGATCGTGGTCAAATTTGGACTGGTCGGGTTGACCATCAGGGCAATCGACTTCGCTCCGGGTACGACTTCGTGCAGCAGTTCCACCCGCTTTGCGACCAATTTGTGATTCAAGGTGGTAACGCCGGTGAGATTTCCTTCCGGCCGGCTCATGTTGGCGACAATTCCAAGCTCAACCGGGTCGCTTCCAATCCAGAAGACGATCGGAATCGTCGAGGTTGCCGCCTTTGCCGCCAGGGTCGCAGGCGTACTGCCGGGCACGGCAATCACGGTCACGCGACGACGAACCAGTTCTGCGGCCAGTGCCGGCAAACGATCATTGTGGCCCTCTGCCCAGCGGTATTCGATGGCCACGTTGCGGCCCTCGGCGTACCCCATTTCACTCAGGCCCTGATGGAATGAACGCATTCGAGTTGCCCAGAGGTCGGGCGACTCGCTGCCCAGCAATCCAATCACCGGCATGGTCGGCTGCTGTGCATTGCAGAGAAGCGGTGACGTGCCTAGCGCAGCCAGCGCACGCATCACGTCGCGTCTGTTCATTCGCTCCTACGCGTTCGATCCTGTTGCCCATAGCGCCGCAAACCGCTGGCTCTGGGCGCGGCGAACGGCGGCCGAGCGAATCACGACGCTTAAGTCGTCGAAGCCGAAATACGAGCCTGCTGTCCAGTTGTGGCTGCCGACGACGACCAAGTCGTCGATGACAACGAATTTCGAGTGCAGCAAAAGGCCGGGGGGATCGACGCGGACGCGTATCCCTGCGTCACGCAGATAGTCGAGCGCCGGCTGATTGATCACGCGTGAAGCATAAGGATCCCAATTGCGATCTCGGTCGACCAGCACGCGCACGCTCGTACCTGCCCGCTTGCGATCGCGCAACGCCTCCAGCAGGCGGCGTGTCGGATGGCCGGCGGATGTGAGCGCGATGTGGAACATGCAGACGTCGATGCGCTGCCGCGCCGATCGCAGCAGTCCAGGCAATTCGGCGTAGTAGCGCCGTCCGTAGAGCAACTCGACGTCGCTTTGAATCAGCGCGACCTCCGGCGCCGGCAGGAGCGCACGCACGTGCCCCGACATCGGGTGTCGATTTCCACCTGCCCGTGCGACCAGCGCCTCGAGGGTGCTCAGAACGCGCGCCGCAGGGTCCGCCTCGCTGCGCAAACCAATCAGCAGCACGAGGTCAGTGCGCAAATTCCCGCTTACGGAATTCACCGGAGCCGAGCCGGGAACGTCGAAGCGAAGCAGCGATGCAAGCCCACGCGCTTTCTCGGGGGAAAGGCCGGCGATGCGCTCTGTGAGATCCGTGGTGTCGCGGAACGGTCGTTGTACGCGGGCGTCGACGATGCGCCGCGCGATCACGCGGCCGACCGTCGGCAAGGCCTCGAGCTCGGACTGCGAGGCCACGTTCACCGCGACGCGCGGGACGGCTCGTGCGCGTTTCGCCCGGCGGTTGGGCGCGTCTTCCTGTGCATAGCCGTCCGGTACCGCAGTCCGCGCACCGAGGGCGCCCATCACCGATTCGTGCAGGATCCGCCGTGCCACGGCGATGCGCTCGTCGGCGGTGAGCCGGCGGTCGACGATCGGCAAGCCTCCGGTCAGCTCGAAGAGCCGCGCAAGGCGAACCTTGGCGATGGCTGCGATCGTATCCGCCGCGACGCTGCCGGCGGTGGCGAGATCGCCGATCAGTTCCGACGTCACGTAGCTGGACCAGGAAAATCGGTACGCGCTCACGACTGCTCCTTCGCCCGCAGCCATTGCGCAATCAGGAGTTCCGCGACTGGCGCCGCGAGGTCGCGCGACTGGATCAGGATACTGTCCTCAACGTCTGTCGTGAGTGCGCCAGGGGTCCAGTTGTGCGAGCCGATCAGCACGCGATCGTCGGCAAGAACGCATTTCACGTGGCTGCCGCGTCGATCGTGTTCGGTACTCCAGCGCGCGGGTACCCCAAGGCGACGCGCGACGCGCAAGGCCGCGGCCGCGTGCACCGCGAGCGACACGTCGGTGCGGCTGCCACCGATCACCAGTCGGACGTCGCATCCTCGCCAGCGCGCTGCCACCAGCTCCCGCAGCACGAGCGTTACGCGCTGCGGCTCGTCGTAGGCACTGGTGACGTCGATCAGAAAAACGCTGCACCACACGCGCTGCTGCGCTGCGCGAACCAGTGCCAGCAGTTCGTCCAAGTACGCGGCGTCGGCAACGAGCCGCACACCGGCATCGGCGAACAGTGCCAGCGGCAACGTCGATTCAGTCGTCGCCATCGTTCCGCCCGAAGAGCGTCGATGCGGCACGCTGCCACTGATGCTTCGCAAATCTCCGCGCCGCGGGCGCCTGCGCTACCCGTGCAAGACCCTCGGCTTCGATGGTGGCGAGTTCCGCCGCGCGCTCGGCGAATCGCGGCGACGCCGGATCGAGGGCTGCCCGCAGTACGCTCGCAACGCCGGTCTCGGCACGCCCGAATTCGGCGTCGACGAAGGCGCGCGCACCGCGGTCTCGCATGCGTGCGAGGCGATCGAGCACGCGCATCTCAGCGGCGGTGAGTTTGCGGTAGACACGGCTCACGGAGAAACCTCCACGTTCGCGGTATCGATTTCGAAATCGAAGTCGGCGCTCGAATCGGAGTCGGCATCCGTGACCGTCACGCCGGCATAGTCGATATCGAACGAGAAGTCCTGGCCGCTGTCACCGGCATCGGATTCGCCGGCACCAACCGCGCCCGCCGGGCCGCCGCCGCTCCCACCGCCACCGAGGATCGGAGCAAGGCTCTCCTTGGCATCTTCGACCATCGCGGCGGCGTAGTCCTCGACGTTCTGATGCAGCGGGTCTTGCGTTGTGTGTCCGGCGTCGTCGTCGGGATTGATCGCGTTTAAATCGTCCAGCTCCTCGTCGGTCATCCCGGCGTAGATGCCGTCCTGTTGGTCCATCGCGTGTGCCGTCTCATGAAAGGCGGTATCGAGCGCCTCGGAGAATGGATCGCCGGACAGCGTCGAGCCCGAATCGAGCGTGATCGTTCCGTCCGATGTCTGCCCCGAAGCGGCTTCGAGCTCGCCCGACTCGACGTCGACCTCCTCGTAGCCGAGGTCGGTCAGCGTGTCATTGATGACTTCCTCGAGCGCCGCAAGCTTCTCGTCCTCGGACATGACGTCCCACATGACGGAGGTCGCTGCAAGATCGAGATCATCCATCGAAGGTCACCTTTCGGGCGTGACGCGGCGGGCACGCTTGCCGGCGCAGTGCCGACATCGAAAGCAAATGCCGGAGCTGCTTGTCAGTGTGCGAGTCTTTTGAGCATCGTGTCAACAAGGGGAGGCGCCAGCGTTCTCGCGTCGAATTCGCGCCAACGCATCGGCGGGACCGTGAATCGGCTTGGTCGGCACTTCTCCGCTTTAAGCATGCAACCCCTAAGCCGCCAGCCGAGCTGCTCGCAAGGCCCATGCGCGTGCTTTGAGCCAGCGATTGAGGCGACTCGCGGGCTTGCGCACGGCGCGTTCGGCCGCCAGTGTGCGGGCAAGACGCTCCCGGTGCCCGCGCAGCGCCGCCTCGAGCAGCGTGAGGTGAATCAGGTCGCACTGCGCCACGCTGCCGCCGCATCGATCGGCCGCGGCGCGGATCGCGGAAATCGACTCGACGGCGCCGTCATAATCGCCACGAGAGAACGACATGATGGCCGCAGAAAGAGGTCCCGCGAGTGCCAGTTCCTCGGCTCCGCTGTGAGCACGGAGCATCACGTCTGTCTTTAGCCGCTCCGCCAATCGGCGGGCGCGCCAGTGTTGCTTCGACGCCGCGAATGCCATCACCGCATGCACGAGGTCGAAGGCGCGGTTGCCGATGGTGCTCCGGCGCAACCAGAGTCCCGTGACCTCGCGCCAGCGCCGCTTCGATCGGGTTCCGCGGAGTTGCAGTCGCCACAGCAGCGCGGAGGCATCGACCAGACCGTTGTTGCCGCCATCGAGTTGTGGCGCGATCAAGTCGTCGTAGGTAGACAACGCATCCCCGGCGGCGTCGGCGTCGAGCTGAAAGAGCGCAAGGTGCCAGGCCAGATGGATGCGAAAGCCCGCATTGCCGACCCAGATCGGCTGCGTTCTCCGCAGCCAGGCGATACCCTTTTCGGCAGGACCCCTCATCTCGAGGACGTGGGCGATCACGTGAATCGCCGCCGCGTTGTCGGGGACGAGTTCGAGAGACCTCTGGGCCGCCGCCAGCGCGCCATCGTAGTCGCCGGTCTCCTCCAGCCCGAACGCATGCATGCCGAGTACGTACCCGTACTCGCGGTCCCTCGTGTCCCAATACGGCAGGACGCGGGCGATACGGTCGCGCAGCATTTTGCGCCAGCCGAGGCGAAAATCGAGGCCGTGAGCCACCAGCAGCGCCAGCCGATCGCGGGGATAGTCGCGGAGCAGCGCGCCGTAGAGGCGCGCCGCGCGCGCAACATTGCCGTCTAGCCAGCGGCGCGCGGCAGCGGCATGCCTGCGTTCGCGCTCGTTCGCGTTGGAGTTGCGTTCGATCGCGGCGACCGATGCGGCCAGTGCCGCCGCGGGCGTGTCGGCGCCGCTCAGCACGAGCGCTCCGGCGCGCAGGCAGTGGCCCATCGCAAATCCCGGATCGCGGTCGATGGCGCGTTCGACTGCGGACAGCGCATTGCCGTCGCTGCGGAAAAGACTCGCGAGCGCTTGTTCGAAGTGTTCGAGTAAGACTGGGTCGTCGGTCGACGTGATCAGTCCAAGGGAGTCGGGCAGTGTGGCCATGGCAGCGTCGGAGTCCGTAGTTGGATGCTCCGATAGTGCCTGTGCCCCGATTGGGAGGCCATGACCGAGGCCCCTGAATTCTTGTTCGCGCGTCCGTGCGTTGCCGCTAGTGCACGAACTATGCGGCCGTGGAACCGATGGTGTTCCTCCGCCATGTCGCCGGCGGCATGCCGAACTCCCGCTTGAACGCGCGATTGAAAGCGGCTTCGGATTCGTAACCGACGTCCTCCGCGACCGACGCCAGCGTTCGATCGGTAAGGCGAAGTTGCTGTGCGGCGAGCTGCAAGCGCCACTGCGCCAGGTATTGCATCGGCGGCACGCCGAGCAGGTCCGTAAAGCGCTGTGCCAGCGCGGAACGCGACATGCCGATCCGATGCGCAAGGTCTTCCACGGTCCACGGATGCGCCGGGCGTGCGTGCATCAGCGCGAGCGCGCGGGCGACGAAGCGATCCCGCAATCCCGCGAGCCAGCCCTTGCAATCGTCGGGCATGGTATCGACATAGCGCCGCACCGCCTCGACGAACACCAGCTCCGACAGTTTGGCCAGCACCGTGGCACTGCCCGCGTGCGTCGAGGCGGCCTCCTCGGTCGCGAAGCGCAGCGACGATTCGAGCCACGACGCGCTGGGGGCGCGCATGCTGACCTTGAACAGACGCGGCAGCGCAGAAAGCAAAGGGTTCTTCAAGATGTCCTGTGCCGCGAGAAAGCCGCAGACCATACGCGTGACCGCGCCGCCGCCGCCGTAAGCAAGCGTCATGACTTCGCCGGGCATCGTTTCAAACTGATCTCCCAGCAACGAAGCAGTGGGCACAGGCGACAGGCCGGGGGAACTGGCGAGCACGTGGCTTTCGCCTTGCGGGACCACGATGACGTCGCCTGCGTCCACTTGGATGGCGCTGGCACGATCATTCGGCAGCATTGCCCAGCAGCTTCCTTCCGTCACCAGGTGGAACGACACGACGCGCTCGGAGGGTGGCAGGTAGGCCGAACAAAGCCCCGAATCCGCGTGGCCGATGAGGCACCAGGGCACCGAAAACGCGCCATCGAGAAAGACGGCGCCGGTCAACTGGACGACGCGCAATACGTCGGAGAGGGCATCCATCGTGGCGGTTGTGCAATCGCGGCGTCGCGCGCAAGAAAGCTGGACGCCCGGTCATTCAATTTCACTGCTGCCGAGGGAATACTAGCACCGTGCCCAAAGGACAACCATCCCGGAAAGGATGAACCATGGAAAAGCTCTACGACAACGTACTTCTCCAACTAGCGAGCCCCGCCATTGGCAATGATGTTCGTCGTCTTGTACGCGATGTGGCGACGCTCGCGGGCGTCGCCCGCGTCGCCCCCGGCTCGCGCGCTTCAAACCTGCTCAGAATCGACTACGACCCTGCGCTGATCTCCATGCGGACACTCCTCGCATGCGCGCGGCGCGGCTGGGCGGCGGTACGTAGGGTCGGCATGCAACGTCGGCGCGCGATCCGGAAGCACAGTGCACCCGCGCGCGCTTTACAGATATCGCGTTCTATTCCGACCTAAACCCGACCGCATTCCTTCACCATCAAGGAGAACTTCCATGCCTGCTCTGCAATCTACTCCGCAACCCCACGTCGATACCGCGCGTTACGCCAAGAGCATCGAGGTGTCCAAGCGCATCCGGTGGGACATCGATCGCGACGTGATCCGCCAGCGCGAATTCGACTTCACGAAGAAATTCCTGCCGGACGGGCTGTCGTTCGTCGACCGCCTGCCGTTCCTCGGCGCCGACGAGCGCCGCCTGCTGTCGCAAATCCAGGGTCGCTCTTACGCCAACATCTTCGGTCTGGTCGAGCGCTATATAAGTGTCAAGATGCTCGAGCTGAGTCGTGAGTACTGGTTCGGCGACCAGATCGCGCTCGAGGCGCTGGTTCGCTTTACCGACGAAGAGCTCAAGCACCAGGCGTTGTTTCGCCGGATCGAGACCCTGATCGGCGCCGGGATGCCGGCAGGTTATTCGTTCCTGCCGCAGCCGAACGACGTCGCGGCAGTCGTACTGAGCAAGTCGACGTGGTCGGTCCTGGCGCTGACCAGTCTCATCGAGCTATTCACGCAGGCGCACTACCGGGCCAGCATCGAGCCGGACAGCGAATTGTCTCCGCTGTTCAAAGACGTGTTCCTGTTCCACTGGAAAGAGGAATCGCAGCACGCGATCGTGGACGAGCTGGAATGGGTGCGCGAGAACGCCAAGCTCACGCCCGAAGCGCGCGATGCGGCCGTGGACGATCTGATCGCGCTGGTGGGCGCGGTCGACGGAATCCTGCAGGTTCAGTCCGCGGCCGATACTCACTACTTCGTCGAAATCTGCGGCCGGCGCATGCAGGCGGCCGAAGTCGAAACCGTGAAGGCCACCGTTCTTGCCGCGTATCGTTACCAGTACATCGTGTCGGGATTGCAGATTCCTAGGTTCGGCGAATTGCTGAACGGGATGATCACGCCGGCGCAAGGGGAGCGAATCGGCGCCGCGCTCACGTTGATCATGGCCTGACCGGCCCGTCGATGAACAAACAGACCTGCCCAACGCATGCACGGTGCGCTTCGCCAGCGACCGCAATGCGTTGCGCGGGCCCACAACAAAGGAGGTGTGACATGTTTCCCGCTTTTGAAACCGTCCGCGAAAACATCCAGGCTCAGGGCTTCTGCGGCCTGGATGACGAGACGTATGCGCAGATCAATTACCCGCTGCGACTGGCGCCGGCAATATGCATGCTGTGGACGGCAGTAGGAACAGCGCTCGCCTCGCCATTGATCCTCTGGGCCTTGATGCCATTTGCGGCGTTGGGCGCAATTCTGCCCGGCCACCCTTTTGACGTTCTCTACAATTACGGTCTCCGCCATCTGACGGGCACACCAGCGCTGCCCCGTTACGGGTTCCGCCGCCGACTCGGCTGCGTCTTCGCGACGATCATACTTGTCGCGGCCGCATGGAGTTTCCAGGCCGGCATGCCCATGGTCGGTCAAATCTTCGGCTGGGCGCTTGTAGCGGGCACGTTTATGAATGTGAGCACCGGGCTCTGTGGACCCGCGGTCATCGTTCGGATTTTCTTCGGTAAGGTGGTGTGCAGGTAATTTAAGAGCCCCACCTTGGCGTAGGTGACGGTGAAGCGGGTCGTTGGATGTGTATTTCGATAGGGAGCGATTGTCTGCTGATAAAATGACCCATCCCAGTTGACCAAGAACGACCACCTGCGAGAAACTCAATTCGCGCGAATCTGATTCGCGCTGAGCGCCACGTTGGCGAAATTGCAATTGGATGAATAGGCGTTCAATGAAACTCGAAGTGACAATGCGGTCATGCCTTCAAACCCTGCTCGGGCTCGCTGTAACTTCGTGCATTCCGCTTGCGGCGGCGCAAACGGCGACCACTACGAGCTCTGTCAACGTCCGCGCCGGCCCGGAACGCATGTTCCCGTCGGTAACCTCGCTCCTGAGCGGCACTGCGGTCACCGTGGTGGGATGCATCGACAATTGGCGTTGGTGCGATGTCATCGCCGGCCGTGATCGCGGCTGGGTGTACACGCGCTTCCTTTCGTATCCGTTCAACGGGAGCGCAGTGACCATCGTCAATGGCGGCCCGAACCTTGGCCTGAAGCCGATCGAGTTCTCGCTCGGTCCCTACTGGGACGAGCACTACCAGCGCCAGATCTGGTTTGGACGAAAGCCCTACTGGCAAAGCCGCTGGGACCGCCTGCCGCCAACGCGCCCGTGGCGGGAACCGCCATCCACGCAAAGGCAATCGCCGGCGGGCTGAGGCTAAACAAGTCGCCTCGCGTACGCACTGCATACTGATGCGCGCTTGATCTGGAACAAGTCGCGCAGCGACTGATGCAAGCATATTTGGCGTTTTTGTACGAACTTCGATTCTTGACGGGAGTGCCTAAGTGAAACGAACGACAATTGTTGCCGCATTGGGGCTGATGGTACTGGCGGCGGCGTCTGCCACCGCACAGCAGGTCACCGGCACGCTGGGTTCACCCAGCGCGACCACAAGCATCAGCGGCAAGCAACTCCCGCCGCCCGATCCGAAGTTCGGTGGCGTGGTCAAGAACGATGCGCTGCAGTCGAAGGCGTGGTGGGCACCGCGCGTCGTACCGCCGAAGGGTGCGCCGAACGTGCTGCTAATCATCACCGACGATGCCGGC
Source organism: uncultured beta proteobacterium (assembly GCA_963726915.1). Lineage (GTDB taxonomy): Bacteria > Pseudomonadota > Gammaproteobacteria > Burkholderiales > Casimicrobiaceae > PALSA-1003. The sequence continues at coordinate 6,537 of CAVSEA010000008.1, read as the reverse complement.
TTCGGCGTACCCAGCACCTTCGGCGGCGTGATCCCGACGCCGGCGATGGACCGCATCGCGAAAGAGGGTCTGCGTTACAACCGCATGTTCTCCACGGCGCTTTGCTCGCCGACGCGCGCTGCGCTGATCACCGGGCGCAACCATCACTCGGCCGGCTTCGGCGTAATCTCGGAGCAGTCCACCGGCTTCCCCGGCTACAACAGCATCATTCCCAGGGACAAGGCCACCATCGGGCGCATGCTGCTTGATAACGGCTACGCCACGGCTTGGTTCGGCAAGGACCACAACACGCCGGCGTTCGCGGCGAGCCAGGTCGGACCGTTCGATCAATGGCCGACCGGCATGGGCTTCGAATACTTCTACGGCTTTGTCGGCGGCGACGCCAACCAGTGGGAGCCCAATCTCTTCCGCGGTACCACGCAGATCTATCCGTTCCTGGGCAAGCCGCCCGGCACCTGGAATCTCGTCACTGCGATGGCCGACGACGCCATCGACTACATGACGCGCATCCACCAGACCGACCCGTCCAAGCCGATCTTCATCAAGTATGCGCCCGGCGCTACCCACGCGCCGCATCACCCGACCAAGGAATGGGTCGACAAGATCAGCGCGATGCACCTGTTCGACGACGGCTACGAGAAGTTGCGTCAGCGCATCTTCGAGAACCAGAAGCGGCTCGGCGTGATCCCCCAGGATTCGAAGCTGTCCCCATGGCCCAAGGACATGCTGAAACCTTGGGATCAGCTCAGCGCGGAGGAGAAGAAACTCTTCATCCGCCAGGTCGAGGTCTTCGCCGCCTACTCAGCCTACAGCGACTACGAGATCGGGCGCGTGATCCAACACTTCGAGGACCTGGGCCAGCTGGACAACACGCTCATCATCTACATCAATGGCGACAACGGCACGAGCGCGGAGGGCGGGCCGACCGGGACGCCGAACGAGGTCGCGTTCTTCAACGGCGTCAGCGTGCCGGTCGATGTGCAGATGAAGTGGTACGACGTGTGGGGCACGGAGGCGACCTACAACCACATGTCTGCAGGCTGGTCGTGGGCGTTCGACACGCCGTTCGACTGGTTCAAGCAAAACGCATCCAGGTTGGGCGGCATCAACCAGAACATGGTCGTGTCGTGGCCGGCGCGCATCAAGGACAAGGGAGCATTGCGCGAGCAGTTCGTGCACGTCATCGATGTCCTGCCGACGATCCTCGAAGCGGCCGGCATTCGCGCGCCAGAGATGGTGGATGGCATCAAGCAGGCACCGATTGAGGGCCAGAGTTTCCTGTACACCTTCGACGCGAAGAACGCCAAGGTGCCGTCGCGCCACAGTACGCAGTACTTCGAAATGATGGGCCAGTGGGCGATGTACCAGGACGGCTGGATGCTGAGCACAAAGGTGAACCGTGCGCCGTGGGAGGCGTTTGGTCCGGCCAACCCCGATCCGCTCAATAAACAGGTGTTCCAGCTCTACGACCTGAACAAGGACTTCAGCCAGACCGACGACATCGCTGCGAAGTACCCGCAGAAGGTGGCGCAGATGCGCAAGGCGTTCCTCGCGGAAGCGAATAAGTACCAGGTTCTTCCGATGGACGCGTCGGTAGCGGCCCGAATCGTCGCGCCGCGCCCGAACATCACGGCCGGGCGTACCGAGTTCGTCTACACGAGGTCGATGGTCGGGCTGCCGCAGGGCGATTCGCCGAATATCCTGAACGCCTCGTACACTTTCATCGCCGACATCGAGGTGCCGACTGGCGGTGCCGAGGGCATGATCGTGACCTCAGGCGGACGCTTTGCCGGCTATGGCTTCTACTTGCTCAAGGGCAAACCGGTGTGGCTGTGGAACCTGGTCGATCTCGAGCGAATCAAGTGGGAAGGACCCGACGCACTGCCGCCGGGCCGGCACACGATCGAGTTCGACTTCAAGTACGAGGGGATCGGTGCCGGCACGCTCGCCTTCAACAACTTCAGCGGCCTCGGCCGGCCGGGCACCGGCACGCTCAAGGTCGACGGCAAGGAGGTCGCGACCAGGCGGATGGAGAAGACGCTGCCGATGATCCTGCAGTGGGACGAGAGCTTCGACATCGGTTCGGACACGCTGACCGGCGTCAACGACGCCGACTATCTGCCGCCATTCGCGCTGACCGCCAAGCTCAACAAGCTGACGATCAAGGTGGACCGCCCGCAGCTGTCGGCCGCCGACATCAAGAAGCTGCAGGACGCGATGCTGGAGAAGACGAAGGCCGACTGATCAAGCGCCGGGCGCAACGCGCTCGATTCGGCATTCGATCAAAGCGCCCCCGCATGCCGGATGCGTTTGTGAGCGCTCAAGGAGCGGCGAGTTTCGTGTGCGCCACAGACGTTCCTTGGTGCCGGGACGGGGTGGCCGGGGCTGTACCTTGCGCAGATCACGGGCTGCGACGTTGTCTTGGTGGACCTTCCGCTCGCGGCCCTTCGCATTGCGCGCGAGCGCGCCGCCGCCGACGGCCTGGACCAGCGATGCGCGGCTGTTGCTGCGGACGGTGCAACCCTGCCTTTCAGGGATACCTCGATCGACGCATTGAGCCATTCCGATGTCCTGTGTTGTACGCCGGACAAGCTTGGCGTGCTGCGGGAGTGCCGGCGTGTCGCGCGCGACGGTTCCAGGATGGCGTTCACCACCATCGCCCTCACCCCCGCATTGGCCGACGCCGAGCGGCGGATTGCGATGTCCGGCCCGAAGTTCATCGACATGGGGGACGACTATGCAGTCTTGCTCGGTCAGTCAGGATGGTGCTTGCAAGAACGGACTGACCTGACGGTGGCGTTCCTGCAACTCATGCGTGCCCAACTTGACGGCATGCAGGCCCGCGCCGATGCGTTGACCCTAGTGTTCGGTTCGGACGAATTCAAGGAGCGCTTGCAGCGCCAACACGCAGCCACCGCGGCCATCGACGCCGGATTCGTGCGCCGTGAACTATTCGTCGTATGGGCCGGTCCCCCTGGCCATTGTTGATCGTCAACCTTTCTGCGATTACGATGTCGCTTCCGAACCGGGTTACCGCACAATCGATCGCTGACCCAACGCGCCCATGAGAAGTGGAATGGCGGAGGACGCGCCCGGCAGAACGGACCCCACCTTGCGGAGGCACCATGTCACAATACTTCGACGCCATCGTCATCCCCGTTCCCCGTGCCAGCCTCGACACCTACAAGCGCATGTCGACGGAATGGGGCAAGGCCCACCTGCGCCACGGCGCTCTGTACTACTCCGACTCGATCAGCGACGACGCCCAGCCCGGCAAACTGACGTCATTTCCACAAGCCGTGCAACTCAAGGACGGCGAGGTGATCGCGTTGGCGTGGGTCGTGTATCGGAACAAGGCCGACCGCGACCGCATCAGCAAGGCGGTCATGGACGACCCGCAGCTCAAGGAGTCGATGGATCCGTCGAAAATGCCTTTCGACGGCAAGCGCATGTTCTGGGGTGGCTTCGAGAGCATCATCGGTCTCGCGGCGGGCCAATAGCCCAGGATCTCGGTGCGCCATTTGTGCAGCGCCCGCGGTGGGCTGCGGCGCGCGCGCCCGGCTCAGGTCCAGCCGTAACGCGTCAGGCAAAAGAATACCGGCGCCGCGAAGACCACCGAATCGAGGCGGTGGAGCATGCCGCCGTGCCCCTCGATCATGCGACCCCAGTCCTTGGCGCCGTAGGCGCGCTTGATCGCCGACATCACCAGGCCGCCGAAGAAACCCATCGAGGTGATCGCGAGAGCCATCAGCGCCGCCTGCCACGCCGCGAACGGCGTGATCCAGTGGAGCGCCGCGCGCGCGTGATCGGGCTCCTCGGCCCATCCGATCGGCGCAACGCACAGCGCCACGAGTCCCAGCAATACGTGAAGAACCTTCAAGGCGCGCCTCCGTCGATTGCGGTTTGTAGCCTGACCTTCGACCGTTGTCCCGTGGCTTGTCGCCGCATACTACCTGGGCGCGCCGCGATGGATTGGGGGATTCTCGCCGAAATCGGCGTCGATGAACACGTCCTTTTCCGATGTCGCGCCCGAGGGCGCGAGTGGCGGGTGCCACGAGTTCGAATCTCAACGTGGAGTACTTGGCCGTAGCGCAGCGAAGCCAGTCGTGATTGCATGGCGCTAGAATGACGAATCACTCCAATCGTTCATCGGACCGACCGGAAAATGTCCGCATTGGTTTTTCTGTTGAAGAAGGTAACATGTCCCATTCGGATGAGCGGAAAAACTGCTTCTCGAACATGTTCCATTGACCAATGGCTTTGAGGTCGCGACTACGAGCGCCTCGCACCAGAATCAGTCGCCTCGCCGGCGGCAGCGATACGCCCTCCGCTCGGCATCGGTTGATTCGTCCATTGGGCCCCACCAATAGTCCACGCAAGGAGAAACGGTGAGCTCGGACGAAAACAAGCTGCGGATGCGTTCGTTCTACGCCCAGGAGGCGGCGGATCGGGACGACGAACATTGGCTGCGCGCGGGAGGAAGTCCGCGTGTGCCTGAAAGCCGCGCATCGCACTACTTTCTGGATCGCAAAGTGGAGATGGCGCTCAAGTTGACCAACGCTCCGCGCGCGGGCCGAGTGCTCGAGGTGGGCTGCAGTTGGGGGCATCAGACCTTCCTGCTGGCGAACCACTTTGCACACGTCACCGCGGTCGACCTCTCGCCAGAGAGCATCGATCTCGCGCGCCGCCGCGCGGCTGCGTGGAACGTGACAAATATCGACTTCGAGGTAGGGGATGCCGAAGCTCTTTCCAAGTTCGTCGACACCTCGTTTGACGCGGTGTTCAGCTTCTCCACCGTGCGGTTTTGCCCGCGCCCCGACGTGGCGATGCGGGAGATGTACCGCGTCCTTCGCCCCGGCGGAGCGGCGGCGATCGATTTCCCAAACGCGAATTGTCCCTGGTACGGGCCTATTAAGAAAGCGGTGGGAGTCGAAACGCACGTTCACGACGTGCTCTTTCACGACGACGAGGTGCGCGCGCTGTTTGCGCAAACGGGCTTCACAAATGTCGACGTGCGTCCAATGCTGTTCACGAGCAAGCGGGTTCCCGACCCGCTGCTGCCGGCGTTCCGCATACTAGACGCCGTTGGCGAGCGCACGCCCGGCCTGCGCGGGTACGCGGGCGTGCTAATGGCGCACGGGACTCGCCGTGCCGAGAGCTAAGCTACGCTGGGCGCCGCATCCGTACCGAGGTGGCTTCTGCATCACCGACGATACCGACGCCGCGGATCTCGAGTCCGTCAGGATTGTGTACGATTTCATGGATTCGCTCGGCCTGCGCGCCACGAAAACGGTGTGGGCGTTCCCACCCGAGGAACCGTCCGGCATTCCTGCCTTGCCGACCTCGATCACGCGCGGCGTAACGCTCGCGGACCCGGCGTACCTGAACTACTGCCGAACGCTCGCCTCGCGCGGCGTGGAGATCGCATTGCATGGGGCGACAGGAGGCAACAATCGCCGCGAACTGATCCAGCGTGCGTTTGCGGTGATGGACGCGAACTTCCCGCCGGCCAGCACATACATCTGCCATGCGAAGAATGCTGACAATCCGTACTGGCAAGAGAAGGTGGTGGCGCGCGGCCCGCTCGCTCTAGCGCTACGCCTGTATGCCCGGGGTCACCGCTGCTCGGGTGAAGATCCGGCGAGCCCCTACTTCTGGGGAGATCTCTGCCGGCAGCGCTTACGCTACATCCGGCTGCTGCGCACGCGCCGCATCAACACGCTTGCTGCGAATCCCTCCATGCCCTACTTCGAGCGCGAAAAGCCGCTCGTTCCCGGCTGGTTCAGCGCCACCAAACGCAGCTTTCGCGAAGCGACGAGTGTGGAGGCACTCGATGAGCTCGAGCGCGACTGGGGTGTGTGCGTGCTCTACCAGTATATGTGCCGCCATGTCGACAACTCCACCGGCCACGTGCTGCCGTCGTTCGCGGTCGGCGCCAAGCGGCTCGCCGCACGCGAACGCGTGTGGACCGACACGGTGACGCGCCTGCTTGACCGACTTCGACTGATGCAGGGTGTGTTCATGGCATCGCGCGGCAAGGAGTTAGTCCTGGTTAATACAAACGACGAAGTACTGGAGGGCGTCCAGATCGATGTGGACGCCGAGCTTTGCACCCAATCACAGGATGTTCGCGCGCAGGGCGGCATCGTCGTGATTCGGCAACTCGCGCCAGGCGAGTTGCGGCGCTTATCGTTCGCTGGGCCCGTTCGCGCAATCGGCCGGACGGCGCTCGCCATCGACAGGGACGGCATCGGCCGCAAAGACTTTGGCCATGGTTACTTATTGCTCAATACGAGCGAGCGGTCGTGGGAGGCGGAACCCGGCGTTTGGGTGGCGCCCGGATCGTTTGCACTTCGCTTCGCTCCGGGCCTGGAGGATCTGCGGCCGTCTTCGCGCGCTTCGGACGTGGAGCTCACACGGCTCTTCGCGGAACAGTCGGCGATCATTGCGCGAGAAGTTCTGTTCAAGGGCCGGCCGTTCGACACAAACCGCTTGGTTAGCGACGAGACAGTCATGCTCGGGAACCAGGACACCTGG
>CAVSEA010000007.1:0-140387 GCA_963726915.1 uncultured beta proteobacterium | reverse complement strand
AGCTCCAAACCACGCATCAGCGTGCCGTTGACGGCGAGCAATGTGCTGTTCATGGCTTCATGCACTCTCTATCCACGTTCGGGGCCTTTCATGATAAATGGGCTGGACCACGCAGCGAATCCGCACAGCATCCCGGTAAGCGCATCGGCGCCCGACGTGGCGCCGACCGTCATGAACTTGTCGAGCATGCATTGCGCAGAACGCGCGTCGGATTCCGCGCGCAATGCGTCGATCGCGTTGAGGACGTCCGCGTTGAAATGGCCGTGCGCCGCCAGCGTCAGGCAATGCGCGGCGATCGGGGTCGTTCGCGATCCTTGCTTGGCGAGAATTGCGCCGAACCCATCGACGAACGTGCGTCGACCGGCATCGCCGTACACCAGCGCGGCGAGCGCGGCGCAAAGACCGACCAGGAAGTCGTCCCCGGCGGGCGTCAAGCCTTCGCCCCAGCCGACGAGGCGCTGGGCATGGTCGAGCGCTTCGGCGAGGTCGAGATCCCGGCAGGCGCCGCCGAGCTTGCCGATCGCGACCTCAGCGCTGCGGTCGAGCACGCTCGAACGCGTGCATCGCACCTGTGCTAGCCGCGTCCGGGCAAGCTCGATGCGCAACGTCATGTCGTCGGCGCCTAGCGCGGGGCGTCGATCCGGAACGCGCCAGGTGTACGCGCGGCGCAGGTCGAGCGTCGTGCCGCCCGAATGGACTCGGCCGTCGCGGCAGCGGACCGTGTCACCGCGGCGGAATGCGCGACGCAGGTCGACCGCGGCCTCACGGCCGAGCAGCATCATCGTCGGGCCGTCGGCAAGCGTGGTGGCCCCCAACGTCAGCAGCGTATCGCCGCACTCGAAATAGCACGCGCGCGCGAATACGGCATGCACGATGCCGTCGAACTCGACGCGCGGAACGCGGTAGCCGATCCGGGTCACCGGCCAGGTCACGCCCGCGGCTTCGCTGTGCCCGCTGTCGCCGCACGCCGACCGTCCGGCGAGGACCGGCGTCGCGCGAGTTGGGTAAGTACGGGTCGGAGAAGCCGGCATGATATGTGCTCGAGTGCCCTGCGATGGATCGCATTGTAACGAGGCCGCGGGCGGTGTAGCGATGATTCGCGGCGAACGACGCTACTTTTGCCACACCGCCTTCAACTCATCGATCGCGACGATGTCCTGGCCGTCGAAGTGCAGTGCGTAGTGCTTCGATTGTCGACAATGGCTGATCAATCTCGGGCGAAACACCGCCGCGCAGGTTCCGCCTGCATGACGCACGCTACGATACAGCACGCCGTCGCGCCCCGCCGCGCGTAGCGCGACACCCAGCTTCTGGCTCGGCGCGTAATCGTCGGGACGGTGGCAATCCGGCACCTTGCGCACGTCCAGCAGGCGGGCGTCGATGTCGGCCAGGTACAGCCTCATCTGCAACTGCATCGGACCCTCCGCCGTTCGCCGCATGAACCGCGCCTGGTGATAGCGCACCTCGGCCAGCGCGGTATCGAGCTCCTGCGCACAGTAGTACACGCCGAAGCTTCCGTCGGAAAACCTGCTGCCCTCCGGATTCAGGTGCGTGAATGCCGCCATGATCGGCGTTGTCCCCGGTCCGACCACGCGATCTTCCGCAGGCACGAGAGAGATCTGACCGGCTTCCTCGCGGACGCGATCGTTGGTCATCGCCTCGAGTTCAAATACCGCCTCGAGGTCCTCGGCCCGCGCCACCCGATCGAACAGGCCGACGGGCGGGAAGCGGCTCGGCACCAGGCGATGACTCGGGCGCCATTGCGTGCGACGCGCCCTGAGTGAATCACCGCTGAACGCTAACTGCCGCGCCACGCGTCGAGGTATTGCCGGACGACGTACAGATCGGCGACGTTGCCGGACAGCATGCGCTGTATCGCCGGCTTGCCGCCGAACAGCGGCGCGGTGTTGGGCTTGCGCACCCAGGCGTCGGCAGCGACGGGATCGGGCAACAGGATCTGCAGCGCCTTGTAGATGCCGAGCAAGTACGACACTCGCTCGAGCGTGTCGCGGCCGAGTTGGCCATCCGCATTCTTCTTCCACAGGAAGTACGTGGAGCGGGGTGGGTCGCCCAGCAGCTTGCGCGCTTCGTCATTCGACAGCTTCCACGCATCGCAGATGCGAAAGAAGGTGCGCAGCGCAGGACCGGACAGGCGCCCTGCGGATGGCGATGCGGGCGCAGTACGGCGGGGGGCGGGGCGTGGCATGATGTCGAGGGCGTGTCGGGACGCAGTCTGGTGCAGGATGTTTTTATAGTTATAGTCCAGTGCTGGATAAATGTCAAGCGCGCTCCCCGGCGCGCGAGCCCCCGCGCTCAGGGCAGCGCCATCTTCCTCTCCGCCATCACGCTGCGCAGCCGATCGGGATAGTCGGTGATGATGCCGTCGGCGCCGAGATCGATCAGGCGGCCCATGTCGGCGTGGTCGTTGACGGTCCACGGGAGGACTTTGAGCCCGAGCGCGTGCGCCGCGGCGAGCTCCTGCGCGCTCAGGTTGCGCCAGAACATCGACCACGACCCGCAGCCCGCCGCCTTCACCAGCGCCGGCATCGATCCGCCATGGTCGCGCAGCGCGAGTCCGGCGTGCCACGGCGAGGCGCCACCCTCCGCCGCCTTGACCGTGTCCATCGTTGACGACTGTATGGTGAGACAGGATGTTTCGATGTCGGGAGCCAGGCGCTTGACCTCGACCAGCGTGCGCCAGTCGAAGGATTGCACCGTCACGCGATCGCTCATGTGCGCGGCCTGCACCGCGGCGACGACCTGTGCCGCGAACTGGGCTGCGTCCGGCGTGTCGGCGCCACTGGTCGGCGTGATCTTGGTCTCGATGTTGAGGCGCACCGGCTTGCCGCTCGCCTTGACCAGATCGAACAACTCCGTGAGCTGCGGGAAGCGCTCGCCATCGGCGGGTTGCTGGTCGGGAAACTGTTGCGCGTACTTGCTCGCCGGGTTGATGCGGCCGATGTCGTAGCGTTGCAGCTCCGCCAGCGTCAGCGAGTGGATCGGCGGTCCCGGCGCGGCGAGCTAACGTCCGTCGGGACCGCGCACCAGGTCGGGATTGAGAAACGGTTCGTGCGAAATGACGATCACGCCGTCGCTGGTGACGGCCATGTCGGTCTCGAGGGTGTTCACGCCGATCTGCAGCGCCCGGCGAAACGCCGCCAGCGTGTTTTCCGGGGCGAGCCCGCGCGTCCCGCGATGGCCTTCGAGATCGAACGCGGACACCGGCGTGACAAGGGCCGCGCCGGACGCAAGGACGAGTACCGCCAAGGCTGCAATGGACCGAGGGTGCGTCAGGGCAGGCTCCGCGAGAAGGCCGGAACGCGCATCGTATCAAGCCGGCGGCGGCGTGTCCGGGTAAACTCTGGCACGGAATGCAGGGCCGGATCCGCCATTGACGGATCCACGTCGCGACCCGCACGATGCGCGCCCGCCCAACCCAGTCGCAACCTCGATGGGAGTCACCCGGTGTCGATCGAACCTGACGTGGTCCTTCAGGATCGCCTGAGCAATCTACCGAAGGACACGCTGACGCAGCTCCGCCGCGGCGTCGAGAAGGAAAGCCTGCGCGTGCGCCCGGACGGGACGCTGGCCACCACGCCGCATCCGGCCAGGCTCGGGTCCGCGCTCACGCATCCGCTGGTCACCACCGACTTCAGCGAATCGCAGCTCGAATTGATCACCGGCGTGCATCCGAGTCCGGACGCCTGCGTCAAGGAGCTGACCGAGATCCATCAGGCGGTCTACCGGGCGATCGGCGACGAGCTGCTGTGGGCCGCGAGCATGCCTTGCCGGCTGCCGGCGGACGATGCCATACCCATCGGCTACTACGGTACGTCGAACGTGGGTCGCACCAAGAGCGTGTATCGCATGGGGCTGTCGCACCGCTACGGGCGGCGCATGCAGACCATCTCCGGCATTCACTACAATTTTTCCCTGCCGCAATCGCTTTCCAACGGCGCGTACTTCGGCCTGATCCGCAACTTTCGCCGGCAGTCGTGGCTGCTCCTGTACCTCTTCGGCGCCTCGCCCTGCGTCTGCTCGAGCTTCGTCGCCGGTCGGGTGCACCAGCTCAAGCGCTGGAGCGACGACACGCTCTACCTGCCGCATGCGACGTCGCTGCGCATGGGCAACCTGGGCTACCAGAGCGACGCGCAATCCACGCTGAGCGTGAGCTACAACAGCCTCGAGAGCTACGCCGCGTCGCTGCACGAAGCCATGACTCATCCCTATCCCGCGTATGCGGCGCAGGGCATTCGCGATGGCGATCGCTACCATCAGCTGTCGGACAGCATGCTGCAGATCGAGAACGAGTTCTATGGAACGATCCGGCCCAAGCGTCGCATCCGCCCGGGCGAGCGGCCGCTGCACGCATTGCGCGAGCGCGGCGTCGAATACGTCGAGGTGCGGCTGATGGATCTCGATCCATTCTGTGCGGTGGGCATCGATGCACAGGTGATGCGCATCCTCGACATATTCCTGCTGCATTGCCTGCTGCAGGACAGCCCGCCCGACACGCCGCAGGAAATCGCCAACAACGTGCGCAACCAGCAGCTGGCTGCGGCGCGAGGGCGTGAACCAGGCTTGCGGCTGGCGCGCGGATCGGAGGAGGTGCCGCTTTTCGACTGGGGCACGCAGGTGTTGGCCGATTGCGAGCCGATTGCCACCGCGCTCGATGCTGCGCACGCGGCGTCGGCAAGGGCCACGCTGCATCGCGACGCGCTGGCGACGGCGGTGGCGCGCCTGCGCGATCCGGACACGACGCCGTCCGCGCGCGTGCTGCAGGCCATGGAACGCGAGCACGACAAATCCTACGTGCGCTTTGTCCTGGCGCAATCACAGCGGCACCGCGACGCGATCTGGATGCTTCCGTATCCAGCCGAAGTGGCGAAACGCTTCACCCGCCTGGCCGAGGGATCGCTGGTGAAGCAACGGCAGATCGAAGCTGCCGACACGATCCCCTTCGAGACCTATCGGCAGCAGTACCTCGCGCCGGAACGGCTCAACGTTTGACGCGGAACACCGCGCGCAAATGAATTCGCGCCCGCAAATTAGATGTCCCATCCGAGGTTCCCCCTTGCAAACAACGTCGGATGGCTTCGATCTTTGCTCTGCTCAATGGCTGAGACGTTGCTGCCGGTCGCGTCTTCGGAAGCAGGCATTCAGCAATCTTGCCGAACCGCCAAGTGCGGCCACTCAAACACCGACCTAGGTGCGGGGGAACGGCGTCAACCCCGGCCGCGCCCAACGTCGGAGTGACGGGGCTTGCCGCCGAAGACGACAAAGCGTTTAATCCAGTCGCAATCGGTTTGCTTGGTACGGATGCGGTAATCCTTGACCCGGCTTCGGTCACGCCCCGTAGTTTCCCGGTGCGTTCGCCCCACACATCTCGTTGGGCGTCACGACAATGACGCGGTGACCTTAGCAACTACATCGAAAGGAGTGCGACATGATCGGTGTATTCGTGACGTTTCGCTACGGAGACAATTTCGACGAGCAAGCCGTGCGGAAGATCGCTGAGACTGCACGCGTAAGGTTTGAAGGAATGCCGGGGCTACGCTCAAAGGCCTTCACGCTCAATTCCGGAAAGCGTGAGGCCGCGAACTTCTACGTTTGGGATTCCGAGGACGCGGCCAAAGCGTTCTTCACTGATCAGTTACTCGAGCGGGTGACCGGTCTCTACGGTGTGCGCCCTAGCGTCGAGTTCGTGCAGATTGCCTCGCTCGTGGAGAACACCCGGGCCTGACGTGGTCCAGGGATGACGCCCACCCCGTCGTTCCACTTGCCCCGCTACGGCGGGCTTCGCCCGCCTCCACGGTCGTCTAGCGTTAGATACTCTCTTTTCGGTCAAGTGTTTCCGTTGACGATCTTGAAGGATTTGCTGCCATCGAAATCCTGGTCGTGCTTGAGCATGCCCCAAATGGCATGCAGCAATTTGCGCATTACCGCGACCACGGCTTGCATCGGCTTCGTTCCACGTCGCGTTGTCCCACGTGCCAACGAAGCGCATCTTCGGTCGGCTCACCGCTTCGCAGATCGCCGCCGCGTCGTTGGTATCGTTCTTCCCGCCTTGGCGATAGGGCTCGACGAACTCCGCTGCCATGATGCGCGACTCGTGTCCAAGCTGGCGCAATTCCCGCGCCCAATGCTGTGCTCCCGAACACGCTTCCATACCCACCACGCAAGACGGCAGTTGCGCGAACAGTTCCAGCAGCTTGGCGCGGCGTACCGTCTTGCGCAGCACCGCCTTGCCATGCTCGTCCACTCCGTGCACCGTGAACACGCTCTTTGCCAAATCGCAGACCGACGGTAGTAACCTTCATGATGCCTCCTCCTCTCAGCGATTGGACTTGAACCCACATCCAATCTGGCACAATCGATGCCGTTCGAGCAGGGGGCCATTCCATTCGCTCAACGCGGACGTCCCGCATGCGGGGCTTCGCCGCCGCAGCGGGCCGCCGGTTAGCTTGTTTCGTTAGGCATCTTCAGAGGCGTCGCTTATGGATCGACTGGAACGAAACAAGGCAACGGTGACCGCTTTCTACGACTTGATGTTCAATCAAAACCGGCCGCGCGAGGCAATCGAGAAGTACGCCGGCGATACATACATCCAGCACAACCCCGAGGTAGCGGACGGAAAGGAGGCCTTCATTTCCTACTTTGAACGCATGGCTGAAGAGTACCCGGGCAAGCGGGTACATTTCAAAAGGGTGATCGCTGAGGCGGACTACGTCGTGCTCCACTGCCATCAGCAGTGGCCGACTATTGCGGATGGCAATTGGGCCGGCATCGACATCTTTCGATTGGATTCAAACGGGAAGATCGTCGAGCACTGGGACGTGCTGCAGGTAGTGCCGAGCAAGTCGGCGCACTCGAACACGATGTTTTAGCGATGACGATGCCTAACCTTGCGGTCAACCGGACGCGCCGATTCATGTCTTCAACCTGGCGCAACTGATCGCGGCGCGCCGGTTACCTTGGCCGCTAGCCCTCTGAGCAAATGCGGAGGATTCGAGGACGATGCATCTTCTCGACAACATCCCTTGGCACAGCCTAGTGGGACCACACGCGAAATATTCGTCCGGCACCAACGAAGCCCGACGATATGCTCCAGGGTTTTCACCAATCATCGGATTCGCGAACGTTCAGAACCCCAACTTTGCTGCCTTAGCCGAGTTCTGCGCACCCGGCGAGCACTTCTACTGCGGCGGGCTGTCAGGGACAGTTCCGCGTGGCTGGCGCATCGATGCCGAAACAACGGCGAACCAAATGCTCTGGGACGCCGCACTACCCACGGAAGGTGGCGCACTAGCTGCCGTCAAGCTGGGACCGAGCCACGTGCCGCAAGTCCTTCAGCTCGTCGCAGTCACGCAACCAGGGCCCTTTGCCGAAAGAACCATCGAGCTCGGCGAGTACTACGGTGTGTTCGATGACGAGCGACTGGTTGCAATTGCGGGAGAACGCATGGCCGCCGGCAACCTGCGCGAAATTAGCGGCGTATGTACCCATCCGGACTTTCGGGGTCGTGGCCTGGCGCGTCGCCTGGTCGAACTACTCATTCGTCTAGAGCTGCAGCGTAGCGAGATACCATTCCTTCACGTTATGCAAGACAACAGCCATGCCCGTCGCATCTATGAACGTATGGGATTTCGCCACCATCAGGAAGTCGCGCTTCAAGTGATCACGCGTGAGTAGTTTCACTTCCTCTTATCTGCTTGGCAGGTCGCCGGCTAACCATTCGTTGCAGCCGACCGCCTACGGCGGCGGCTGAACTCAAGGCCGCAGTCTTGGGAACGACGTAGCATTGCAGTGCGGCAACGTGAGGAGAATCCATGTCTGACCTCGAACGCCTCAAATACCTAATGGTCGCGCTTCGCATCGTCGCCATCACCATGATATTTGGTTTTTATCCGCTTACGGTGTTCTGGCCATCCGGATGGTCCTGGTCCAGCGGGAGGTCGGAGTATCTTGAGATGATCATCGCCATTTACGCGACACTAGGAATTTCTCTGCTCGTAGCTTCCCGCAACCCAAATCAACATCTGAGCCTCGTTTCCTTCGCCATTTGGTCAAGCATCATGCATGGCGCGGTTATGGCGGTCCAGTCCATGCTCAACCCGATGCATGTGCATCACTTGTATGGCGACGTACCGGCACTATTTATCGTTGCCGCTGTGCTCGCGTTTCTCTCGCCAGTTGCATTTCGCCTGCCTTTCACGCGACATGCCGCCTAACCCGATCAACACGGACGCCCACCGGCCGGCGGGGCTTCGCCCGGGCCGCAGTCGCCGGTTACCTTGGACTCGTTGAGCGTCTGCTTCGCAGCGATGGCGCCATCGTATGGCTGCAATCGGCGGCGTTGCCGTACGGCTGCAGCTGGCCGATCTCGGCCGGTTGAGCGCCACGGTAATCTGACACTGGCTGCTAAATCAAGTCCGATTCAGACGAATCAGGCTTGTTGCCTCCGCGTATGCGGGGACCCATTTTCACTATGGCAACGTCCAAATGGATTTCCCCGTGCGTGGGGATCACGCCAATTGGAGATGTGGGTGTTGTGTGTCGAATTCATTCGGACCATGCGCTCGTTCGTCACCGCGCGAATGAATTCGCGCCTACACCTGCACGCCGACGTCGAAGGTGCCGGCGTAACCCGCACCCTCGGGCTGCAATTCGAGCATCAGCTGCTTGCCGCCGCTGCGAAACAGGAAGTCGTCGGTGTTGCGCATGTCGCGCCTGCCGTGATTCGCGTACGGCGCGGCAGCGAATACGCGGTCGGACAAGGCATCGTCGAAATACAGCTGGGAGGTGAACTCCTGGCTGCGTGCTGTCGACCCGGGCGCAGCGGGCAGGCGGATCTTGAAGTGGATGTGCGCGGTCCTTCCTCCATACCAGCCCGGATAGATGGTCAGGAACTGAACGGCCCCCGCGGCGTCGGTCATCTGGTATCCGCGCAGGAATTGCAGGTTTGCACTGGACGCGCGACGCACGTTGGCATCCGAGTACTGGCCATCCGCATCCGAATGCCAGACGTGGACCTGCGCGCCGGCCAGCGGCGTGCAAGTCGCACCGCTGACACGGGCGACGCTGAATCCGAGTCGCAGCGGCGTGCCCGGGCGCGCGTTCCCGCCGCGCGCATCGGTCCGGATATCCGAGCGCTCGAGCTCGCCGTCGACAAAGAAAGGTCCTTCGGTTTGAGCCGGACGCACCACGCAAGCGGTTCGGGCGTCGGCTGCGCGTGTCGGCAGTGTGCTGCCGAGCAGCGCCGCGCCCGATACGCCGATCAGCGCGAGTGCCTCGCGGCGACTGAGCAATCTGCCGATCAGCCGGTCATCGTCGTGCATAATCAATCTCCTGCCAGGTTGTTGCGCGAACTCGGAACACACTACACTAGCGGCCTTCTGCGCGCATCCCTGCCGCACCGGGCCGCCCGCACTCCATGCCAACCTATCCGCACCTGCTGGCCCCGCTCGACCTTGGCTTCACCACGCTGAAGAATCGTGCGCTGATGGGCTCGATGCATACGGGCCTCGAGGAATCTGCGCAAGGCTTCGAGAAACTGGCGGCGTTCTACGCGGCGCGCGCGCAGGGCGGTGTCGGGCTGATGGTGACCGGCGGCATCGCCCCCAACCTGTGCGGGCGGCTCGAGCCGCGCGCCATGCAACTCTCGTTTTCGTGGCAAGTCAGCAAGCACCGGCTCGTCACCGACGCCGTCCACGCGGCGGGCGGCAAGATCGCACTGCAGATCCTGCACGCCGGCAGATACGCGTATCACCCGCTGGCCGTGGCGCCGTCGTCGCTGAAGTCGCCGATCACGCCGTTTCGTCCGCGTGCGCTGACCCGATGGGGCGTTCGCAAGAACATCGCCGACTTTGCCCGCTGCGCGCAACTGGCGCAGCGCGCGGGATACGACGGCGTGGAGATCATGGGGTCCGAAGGCTACCTCATCAACCAGTTCATCGCGCTGCAGACCAACCATCGCGACGACGAATGGGGCGGCTCGTTTCTCGATCGCATCCGCTTCCCCGTGGAGATCGTGCGGCGCACGCGCGCGGCGGTGGGACCGAAGTTCATCATCATCTACCGGCTGTCGATGCTCGATCTGGTCGAGGGCGGCAGCACCTGGGACGAGGTCGTCGCCCTGGCGCAGGCGGTGGAAGCGGCGGGCGCCACGATGATCAACACCGGCATCGGCTGGCATGAAGCACGCATCCCGACCATCGCCACCATGGTTCCGCGGGCGGCATTTGCATGGGTCACGCGAAGGCTCAAGACCGCGGTCGGCATTCCGCTGATCACCACCAATCGCATCAACGACCCCGCGACGGCGGAGGCGGTGCTCGCGCGCGGCGATGCCGACATGGTGTCGATGGCGCGGCCATTTCTGGCCGACGCGGAGTTCGTCAACAAGGCGGCGCAGGATCGCGCCGACGAAATCAACACCTGCATCGGCTGCAACCAGGCGTGCCTGGACCAGATCTTCCAGCGCAAGACCGCCACCTGCCTGGTCAATCCCTATGCGTGCCGGGAGACCGAACTCAAGCTCGTGCCGGCGAAAACCCGCCTCAAGGTCGCCGTGGTCGGCGCCGGACCGGCAGGCATGGCTTGCGCGCTGACCGCGGCTGAGCGCAGCCACGCGGTCACGCTGTTCGACGCGGCGGCCGAAATCGGCGGCCAGTTCAACCTGGCGCGACGCATTCCCGGCAAGGAGGAATTCGCCGAGACGCTACGCTATTTTCGCGTTCGCCTCGCGCAACTCGGCGTGAAGGTGGAGTTGAACCAGCGCCCCGACGCAGCTGCGTTGCGCGGCTTCGACGAGGTCGTCCTCGCCACGGGTATCGTCCCGCGCATACCGGAGATTCCGGGCATCGAGCACGCCAAGGTGGCGGGCTACACGGAAATCGTCGATGGGCGCAGGATCGCCGGGCAACGCGTCGCCCTCATCGGTGCGGGCGGTATCGGTTTCGACGTCGCCGAATTGCTCAGCGCCCGCGATCCGCCCGATGGGCATGCGAGCGACGGCAGCGTCGCCGATCCGGCGATCGCTGCCTTCATGGCCGAGTGGGGCATCGATACCGGCTATCGCCACCGCGGGGGACTCATGACGGCCCCCACGCTTGCGGCCTCAGTGGCCAAATCGGCCGCTGCGCTGCCCCCAGAGGGGGCGCAATTCGCGCCTTGGGACGGCCCGGCGGCGCTCATGCCCCCGCACAATCCGCCTGCGCGCAAGCTTTGGCTATTGCAGCGCAAGGCGGACAAGGTCGGCGCCGGACTCGCGAAGACCACCGGCTGGATTCGGCGGACGCTGCTCAAGAAGCGCGGTGTCGCCATGACCGGAGGCGTCGAATACGTTCGCATCGACGACGCCGGCTTGCACCTCAAGGTCGACGGCAAGCCGCAGACGTTGGACGTCGACACGATCGTCGTCTGCGCCGGCCAGGAGCCGCGCCGTGACCTGTACGCCGATCTCCAGGCCGCAGGCATCGCCGTCCAGCTTATCGGAGGCGCCGATGTCGCGCTCGAACTCGACGCGCGCCGGGCGATCGACCAGGGGACCCGCGTCGCCCTCGAGTTGTAGCTGCGGCGTTAGTAAGTACTTCCTGTCACGAAACCGGCCGCGGGAGGTCATGTCATAAGAGTTGGCTATCTCGTTGATTCAAAATGACGATTGACGCCGATACCCCACGGCCCCATTGTGCATTGGTGCAATGCAGCAATATTAGACATAAGGCGCCAGGAGCCTCGACCCGGCCGCGGTGGAGTTAGCGCGGCGCAGGGCCCGGCCCACCGGAGCGGATACGGCCAAACCGCCGTACCGAACTCCAACGTCAATCGACCGACGCGGACTGATCGACTCCGCCACGAGCGGCGTCGTCCACCGACCCAGGACCCATCATCATGATCGAAGACAATGTGCAGTTGTTGGCACCGCGCAAACCTATCGGCCTTGCCTTGCAGGGCGGCGGTTCGTGGGGTGCGTACACATGGGGTGTGCTCGATGCGCTGCTGGCGAGCCGCAGCATCGGCATCGCCCATCTGAGCGGCACCAGCGCGGGCGCCATCAATGCCGCCATCGTCGCCAGTGCAATGGCCAAGGGATCGACCGCGCTGGCACGGAAGACCTTGCGTTCGTTCTGGCTGGGCGTCGCCCGCCCGGCGGTGGCGGATCTCGGCCGCGAGGTTTGGGGACCGCTCGAACGCGCATGGCGCGATTCGCTCGCGACGTGGCTCATATCGAGCGGATCGGTCTCACCGTACAGCGCCAACCCGCTCAACATCAATCCACTGCGCGATGTGATTGCGGCGCACGTCGACTTCGACGCGATCCGCAGCAAGGACGCGCCGGCGCTGTATGTCACGGTTACCAACGTCAAGACCGGTCTGCCCCGGGTCATCGCCAACGACGGGATCACGCTCGACGTGCTGCTCGCGTCTGCGTGCCTTCCGACGCTGTTCCAGGCGGTAGAGATCGACGGCGAGCCGTACTGGGACGGCGGCTACTGCGGCAATCCGACGCTGTGGCCGATGATCCACACGGGTACGGCACGCGATATCGTCGTCGTGCAGCTGGTGCCCGACGAAGTCGTCGAGACACCGCGCGATGCAGCGGCCATTCGCCAGCGCGTCGGGGAGATCGTCTTCAATTCGAGCCTGGTCGCGGAAATGCAGGCGATCGCCGCGATGCGCGCGTTGGCGGCGCGCGGCGACGGCCCGGAGATCATGCGCGAATTGCGCATGCATCGCATCGGTCCGCCTGCGCGCGAATTGATCATGCCCGGATCGGCGATGGAACGCTCGCACGGCGCCCTGCTGCGTCTGCACGACGAAGGACGTTCGGCAGGCAGGGAGTTCATCGAACGACACGGCGCCGACGTCGGCGTGCGCGAGACGCTCGACATAGCGCGCGCGTATATCGACGCGCGCAAGCCGAAAGTGCGCGTCGCGGCGAACGATGAAGCTGCGGAGACAGCAGCGGTGCAGCAGGCGGAGGTGGCGACCTAGGAAAGCACGGGACAAGGTGCCCATTCGCCGCGAGCCTGTTGCAGGGCGTCATGCGCGCTCTCCGTCTCGCAGTCCCGTCGGATTGAGCTAGAACTTGCACTGTGGCGCGGGAGCCGCGATCTCCCCGCGGAACGGCAGGCTCACCGGAGCGAAGATGACAGTCACGTCCTTGGCCGGCGCTCCGGATTCGTTGCGCCCGATATGCCCATGGCCGGTGTCGGCGTAGCCCTCGCCCTTTGAGACGACCTTCGGCGTACACGTCGGATCGTCGTACTCGTAGAACGTCACCTTGCCTTCGAGGACGGTGATGAAGACCGGACCCGGATGCGTATGCCATCCAGTCGAACTTCCCGGCGCGTAGTCGTGGGTTCGCACCACGATGTCGACCGGCCGCTTGGCCTCCACCGAGAACTCGAGGAAACGGGGGTCTGCCTGCAAGTTGAAAGCACTGTAAGTGGCTCGCCCGAGAAGGGTTGGCCTGACCCCCGTTGGCGGCTCGGCCCTCGCTCAGGCGCCCGGACATGAGCTTCTCCTGGCCCACCAGAGCGATCAACCCCTGGTACGCGGCGAGAATGAAGCGGGACGACAGCATCGCCAGCAGCATCCCGACGACCAGCCCCGTGTACGTGAACTCCGAAGCCGCCATCCAGACGAACGCCAGGGCGGTGGCCGGTGCGAAGATCAGGAAGAAGCCGCGATCGCGCAATCCCAGCGGGTTCCAGTGATCGCGCGCGAGGCCGAAGACGAATGCACAGTAGATCGGGATTCCGGTGAGCAGCCGGAATGTCGAGACCTGCGTCGCCGTCGCATGCAACTCGTTCTTGAGTATGTACGACGTCTGAATGTCTATCAGATAACCGGCTGGCGTAGACAGATAAACGAACAGGGTCAGCCACCCGAAATACAGAAAGGTCTGGTTGTTGTCCTCGGAACCCTCGCGATCAGGAGCAGGCGGCATCTGCACAGCTTAGCGCCAAACGGGATTGCGATCTGATCCGGTCGTCGGTCCTCAACGTTGCCCCGCAGCCGCGCCGGCGCGGGCACGGCGGGCGATTCGTTGCAGTGCGTGCATCAGCGGACTGCGTGCCATGGCTTCTCCCGCGTGACTGCGAGCGCGAAGCTCGCTACCGACAGTACCGCCATCGCCAGCAACATGGCGAGCCACGCGATCGCTTCCGTCTGCGGCAAGGCGAGCGGCGCAAACGCAAGCGGCGCAATCGCCCGTGCCACCAGCGCCGGCGCGGCGAGGTTGCCCAACGTCCGCCCGTATCCGGCGCGCCCGAACAACTCGGCGGGCACGGTTCCCCGCACGATGGTGACTACGCCGTTGCTGAAACCGAACAGCACGGCAAACAGCAGCGCCACGGCAACGCGGCCATCGAGCAAGAGCAGCACCCCGATCGCGATCACCAGCAAACTCAACGCCAACATGCCGATCGTGCGCGACGCAAAGCGGCGGCCTACCGAGAATTCCAGAATCCGGCCCGCGACCTGCATCGGTCCGAAAAACGACCCGATCCACACCGCCGTTTCCAGCGTCAGGCCCTGGCGCTGCAGTACGCTGATCAGGTGTACCGTCAGTACCGACACGATGAAACCGTTCAGTGCGAACGCGCATGCAAGCGCCACGAACACGATTCGTCGCGAGTGGTTCGGCAGCGTTCTTTCAACCTTCGTCGAGCCCGCCTTGGCGGGCGCCGTCGCGGACGCACCGCGCGGCACGAACGCCAGGTGCAGCGGCAGGCAGACGACGAGCTGCAGCAGCGCGAAGAACACCATCGTATCGCGCCAGCCAAACCACTCCAGTCCCTTGAGCGACGCCGGCCAGAACACCGTGCTGGCCAGACCGCCCATCAGCGTCAACGCCGTCAGCGCTGTCCGGTAGGAGCTGCCGCTATGCTGGCTGAGCGTGGCGAATGCCGCGTCGTACATGGTCATCGCCATCGCGATGCCGGCAAGCGCCCACGCGGCGTACAGCGCGACGACGGAGTGCACGTGCGCGATCGCGAACAGCGCAATGCCGGCGACGATCGAACCGATGCTCATCACATGGCGCCCGCCCAGTCGATCGATGGCACGGCCCACCGCGGGCGCGGCGACGGCGCCGAGCAGCAGGCTCGACGAATACGCCCCGAACAACGTGGTCGATGAAACGCCGAGTTCGGAGCGCATGCTGGCACCCAGCACCGCGATCGAATAGTAGAGCGTGCCCCAGGAGATGACCTGTGTGATGCCGAGCGCCGGCACGAGTCGCCAGACGATCGACGGTGTCATGGGCGCGATGTTACCGCAGGGCGTCCGTTACGGCCCCGGCAGCACGGCGGATCACGGAGTGCGCGGAGAGCGTCCCAAACGACGGTCGATCGTCCGGATGACGTTGTCGTGCAGCTTCTGCTGGAATTCGGGAGTCATGCTGAATGCCTGCGCCGGCTCCGCGCGCGTGATGGTTTCGCCGCGGGATACGGCAACCGCAGGCTCAGCGGGCGTCGCGCTTGCGGTCGCCAGCGTGGCGAACACATCGGTGCGATTGACGAGATCGCCGGTGTTGGTCTGCACGTAGAAAGGCACGAACGTGGCACCGATACTGGCAAGCGCCTGATAGTCGCCGACGAACAGGCCGTCGTCGGTGGGCGCGATCGACAGGTCGAAGGGGCCGCTGACGTGCGTTTCGCGCCAGGTGACGCCATCGCTGGACCGGGTCAGCCAGATGTCCGTCGGCAACGCCGCGGCGTCGGCGGTATTGTTGCGCAGATCGTAATACGTTACGCCGATGGTGCCGTCGCCGCGCACCGTCACCGTGGGCAGGAACGCCTGCGTGGTGGCAATGGCGTTGACCTGCACGGGGACGGACCAGGTCAGGCCGCCATCGGTCGAACGGGAGAACGCAATGCCATCACGTTGGCCATTGGAGAATCGTGCGTCCTGCCATACGGCGACGAGTTCTCCGTGCGGGCCCACCGCGAACGATCCCAGTAGCGCCGCGTCGCGAATGTTCCGACCCGTGTCCGGATCGCGCGTGCCGAGCGCGAGGCTGGGCGACAGCAGGATCGGCGCGGACCAGCTGGCGCCCTTGTCGTTTGAACGCACGAGCAAGAGCTGCGCATTGGCCGGCAGGCTCGGCGTCGTGTCGAGTTGCGTGAAAAAATTGACGAGCGTGCCGTTGGGAAGGACGACCACCTGATTGTTGAGCGTCTGCCGATTGGGGCCGGGATCGAAAATAGAACGGCCGGGTTCCCACGTTGCGCCGCCATCGGTCGTGCGGCTCAGGTAGGAGGGTGCATGTGAGTCCGAATCGAGTCGGTCCCACACGGCGTAGACGAAGCGCGGGTCGGTGGGATCGGCGGTGATCGAGTCCTTGTCGTTGAACGCCTGCGGGCCGTCGCGGATCAGCACCGCGGGGGTACTCCACGACTGTCCACCATCGGCCGACCGGCTGACCAGTATCGCGCTCGACGATCCTGGCCCGAGCGCGACGCCGGCATACGAGAGTGAACTCTGGTAAGCCGCGTCATCCGGCCCGAAGCTGATCCAGGGGTCGGTCGCGCGCGGGTAGTCGCCGTTGTTGGCCGGGTTGCCGCCGGTGCAGCGCGAAAATGCCGCCATGCGGGTGGTCCAGGTTTGTCCACCGTCCTGCGATACGCCCGTCAGCAGACCACGGGCGCCGCCCGTCGACCAGCGGTCCTGTTGCCAGACGCCGACGACATTCTGGTTGTTGCGCGGATTGACCGCGACCATCGGTTCGACTTCGGCATTGACGTAAAGCGTTCCAGCGGCGGGCACACCATCACAACCGCTCGCGAACGGCGAGACGCCGCTGACGCGAAACTGTGGGTCGCCTGGCGTTGGCGGTGGTGTTGGGTTGTTGCCGGATGACCCGCCGCCACCACCGCCGCATCCGGTCAGGACCGCGGCACACAGCAGGATGACCGTTGCGCCAACGGTGCGGCGTGGCGCGATGAAGGGGCACATCGACAAAGTCTAGCAGCCCCCGCGGGCATCCCGCCGGAACCGTCGCCACGGGGTTTTGCCAAAATCGCAGCGACGCCCTAAGATAAGCGCTTACTTCCTGGACAGATGATGCAACCGTTGATCCTCACCGTCGATCTCGCCGGCTTGCCGCAAGCCTGGGTGGAACTGGAGGAAGCGATCACTTACCACGCCAAGCAGCTCGTGGCGTGGTCGGTCGGCCAGACGGTGCGTGAATTCCGTGGCGGCTATCAGCGCAATGGGGAGCGTTCCCGGATCGCGACCAAGTCGATCCTGGCCATCAAGGGCAGCGGTGCGGCCAAATACCCGCACGCGCCGAGCCTGACCAACTCGCTGCTGTTCGCGCGCGACCGCCACGTCTGCGGCTACTGTGGCGAGCGGTTCATGACCCGCGACCTGTCGCGCGACCACGTGCAGCCCGTCGCGCGCGGCGGCCGCGACAGCTGGACCAACACGGTGACGGCCTGCCGCCGGTGCAATACCCGAAAGGGCAGCCGTTCGCCCGAGCAGGCGGGCATGCCGCTGCTGTACGTGCCGTACGTGCCCGACCGGCACGAGCACTTCATCCTGCGCAACCGACGCATACTCGCCGACCAGATGGAGTACCTGCTCGCCTCGGTTTCCAAGAACAGCCGCCTGCATTCCGCCCTGCCCGTATCCTGAGCGTTCCGGGCGGCTGGCCCGGGGTTGAAGGCAGAGGCGAGCGGCCTCATCTGATTGTTTTATCGGAGGCCGCGATGACGATCCGTACCCTGCAACGCGTTATTAACTCCATGCCCGCCTCGGACGGTGCGGGCGTCAAACTTCTCCGTAGCATCGGTCAGTCCGCGTGGGCGCGCGTCGACCCGTTCCTGATGCTCGACCATTTCTCGACCGACAACGCCGACGACTATATCGCCGGCTTCCCGGCGCATCCGCATCGCGGCTTCGAGACCGTGACGTACATGCTCGACGGCCACATGCGGCACGAGGACCACCTCGGCCATACCGGCGACCTCAAGGGCGGCGGCGTGCAGTGGATGACTGCCGGCCGCGGCATCATCCATTCGGAGATGCCGCAACAGGAAGCCGGGCGCATGCGCGGCTTTCAGCTGTGGATCAACCTGCCGGCGAAGGAGAAGATGAAGCCAGCCGGGTATCGCGACATCCAGGCCGACGAGATTCCGGTGGTGGACCTGCCCGGAGGCGTAAGGGTGAAGGTGATTGCGGGCACGCTCAACATTGATGGTGCAGCGACGCCGGGTCCGATCCAGGGCGTCACCACCGATCCGCTGTATTTCGACGTCGAATTGCCGGCCGGGGCGAGCTTTTCGCACGCGTTGACACCCGGCTATCACGCGTTCATCTATCCGTTCGAGGGCAGCGTCGAGGTCGGTCCGGCGAATGCGCAGCGGCATTTGAAGACCCACAGTGCCGGTGTGCTGTCCGACGGCGACGGCGTGCTGCTGACGGGCGGCGCCCAGGGCGGGCGCGTGATCCTGCTCGCCGGGCGTCCCCTGCTCGAACCGATCGTCCAGTACGGACCCTTCGTGATGAATACGCGCGAGGAAATCGAACAGGCGGTGAGCGACTATCAGAGCGGCAAACTGACGCAGGCAGCGGCTTGACCGCCGCGACGCGCTACGTACTCACGCTGTCGTGCCACGACGCACCGGGCATCGTCGGTGCGGTGGGCATGTTTCTCGCCGACCGGCAGTGCAACATCATCGACAGCGCGCAGTTCGGCGATCTCGATACCCGACGTTTCATGATGCGCGTGCTGTTCGAGGCATTGCCTCCCGCCGTGTCGGAAGCGGACCTGGTCGCGCAGTTCGCGCCGATCGGCGCGCGCTTCGGCATGGACTGGCAGATGCGCGACGCTGCCGCCAAGCCGCGCGTGCTGATCATGGTCTCCAAGTTCGACCATTGCCTGAACGATCTGCTCTATCGCTACAAGCTCGGATGGCTACCGATGCAGCCAGTCGCGATCGTGTCCAACCATCGCGATGCGTACGGTCTCGCGGCGTCCTACGACGTGCCATTCTTCCACCTGCCCGTCACGCCCGAGACCAAGTCGAAGCAGGAGGCCAAGCTGTGGACGCTGATCGAGGACGAAGGCGCGGAGCTGGTCGTGCTCGCACGCTACATGCAGGTGCTATCGAGCGAGCTGTGTACGCGGCTCAAGGGACGCGCGATCAACATCCATCATTCGTTCCTGCCGAGCTTCAAGGGCGCCAAGCCATATCACCAGGCCTACGCCCGCGGCGTGAAGGTGATCGGCGCGACCGCGCACTACGTCACGCCGGAACTGGACGAGGGCCCGATCATCGAGCAGGAAGTCGCCCGGGTCGAGTACAACATGCGCGCCGACGATCTGATCGCGCTCGGTCGCGACGTGGAGTGCCAGGCACTCGCGCGCGCGGTGAAGTATCACCTCGAGCGGCGGGTGTTCCTGAACGGGCTGAAGACGGTCGTGTTTCGCTGACGTGAATCAGTGAATCGCGTCGAGGTCCTTGAACACAGCGACCAGTTTTTCGGCGGTGCAGCCTGCTCCACGCGCCACGGCCAGGATCTTCGCTTCGCGCTCGGCGACGGCGCGCGCTGCATCCGGAATCGCCCGCACCAGGTCCGGCGGAATCACGACCGCCCCGTGCCGGTCGGCGTGGACCAGGTCTCCCGACTGCACCCGCATGCCGTGTACCTGCACCTCGGTGCCGAACGCGATGGGCTTGGCGTAAGCGTGCGAGGGAACGATGTGCGCGGCAAGAAACTGGAATCCGGGCGCCCATTGGTCGAGGTCGCGCACGGAGCCGTTGGTGACGAGACCTCGCGCGCCCAGGCCGACGTGGATCGCCGATTGCACCTCGCCCCAGAACGCGCCGGTACCGGCAGCATCCTCGTCGAGATCCTGGATCACCACGATCGACGGCTTCGGGCCCGCGTCGACATAGCGGTAGTAGTCGTTCTGCATCGCGCGCTGCTCGGCCGCCGTCGACGCGAGCGGCTGCACGGAGCGGATCATCGCCGTGCGCGCGTAGCCCACGACCGGCTTCATCGCCGGAAAGCCGCATAGCAGCGTACTGGTCGTGTAGCCGCGCGCCTGCGTCGCGGCCGACAGTCGTTCGAGCGCATTGCAGATCGTCGGCGTGTCGAAGGCCGACAAGGCTTCGAGATCGGAGTTCGTCAGCGATGTCGTTGTCATCGTGCAGTCCTGTCGGTCGTCGTCGATCTGCGCAAAGCGAGAACCTGCACTGATTTCTTCGGTCTCTCCGACGCCGGCGGTGCGAGAGTGCCTATGAGCAGTGTTGTCCTTCTGGCACGCAAGTATATCTGCGGAAGTGTGACCTATGTCCCCGGTATAAGCGCAATTTGCGCCGCCGCGATGCGGCCAATCCGACGATGCCGAGAGCAACAAGCGCCGCCGTCGAAGGTTCAGGTGCCTGACCAGACTCGGTCTTAAATGTCGCGCCCCAAGCATACGTCAGGGGTGCGCCGTAGACCGCCGCAAGCGTGCCCGCTCCTGTTGCCGTATTGATCGAGAAAACGGCATTCCCCGATAGTCCGTATAGCGTGTTGTTATCCGCCGACGCGAGGCCGAAAGCATTGCCAAAGCCTAAACTGCCGACCCCGTATGACAGTGCAAGATTGTCCAAATTGATCCGCACTAGTTGGTCCCCCTGCGAGGTCAAGTAGAGATTTTCGTCGTGAAACGCCAGGTCACCCCCGGAATTGTGTCCGTCGATGCCAAGCAGCGTGGCCGCGCCAGTCGCGACATTGACTGAGTAAAGACCAGTCGAAGCATACGCAGCCGCGTAGAGCGTCCCGTCCGAAGCAAATACCAACGCGTTCATAGACCCGACGCCGAGCGGGCCGACGAGTGTGGCAGCGCCCGTCGTCTGGTTGATGCGATAAAGATCCCAAAATGACACCCCGTAAAGATTTCCGGAAGGATCGAATGCGATATCGGATAGGTCGACCACGCCGGAATTGCCGATCAAGGTGGCGAGCCCGGTGCCAACGTCTACGGTACCGATGTTTCCATTGGCATCATTCACCCAGAGAACAGGGTTCGCGTGCGCCTGGAGGCTAAGCACCAATGCAAAGGACGCTACGAAAGATCTCTTCGCGATGGCCATTCTGGCACTCCTTATTAGTCACGGGTCTCAAGCGAGGGACTTCTGACGCCGCCTCGCCAACGCCCTTTCGAGGAATCGAGTTCCTGCCACAGCGATGATCACGCAACTCGCAAATATCGCGACTATGATGCTGACTGCGAAATCGGAACAGGCCGCCCGGACACCAGCGGTTCTAACCGCCGCCATGGTGGGCGAATTTGCCATTGCGCTATATTGCCAGCGTGCGTCGCCACCGGCTTTGAGCCAGATCAACGTGGCGGGGCTCATAGCGCGCATTATCGCGATCCTTGGCTTGCTCGGACGCCGTGGAAGGACCCGGTTGCGCCTACCGGATCATCACCGTGGGCGCATAGCCCACATGTCAGGGGCCTGTGATCTATCGGGTTGGCTTCGGTTTGCTCGTCTTTGCGGTGGAGCGAGATTTCGGAGCATCGTGACGCGCAGGCGGCGCGCTCTCGGTCGCCGCTTGCGACGGCGCCGGAGCCGCCATCGGGGCGACGACAGGCGCAGCCAAGCGCTCCGCCATGCCCTGCAGCTTCGCTTCCAGTGCCTGGTTTCGCGCCTGCTCCGCCGCGGCGGCCTCCTGTACCGCGCGCAGCACCGATTCCTGCGCCTGATCCGCGCGTTGCATGTGCTCGCGGCCCTCGCGATAGCTCACGATCGCAACGACCAGCGCGGCGACGGAGAACAGCGCCGCAATGCATGCTGCGGCCACGGCAATGCGCAGCGATTTGCGGGTGGCTTCGTCCGAACGTCGAGCCGTCTCTGCAAATGCGTTCAGGTACTGCGACGCGGTCTGGCTGAGACTTGCCAGTAGCAGCGCGGACTGCGTCGATATTCTCGCGTTACCGCGTGCGAGGGCGATTTCCTCATCACGCTCGCGCGGTCCGCCCGCGCCCGACAGCAGCATGCTGTCCGCGGCGCTGGCGGCATGGCGAGCACGGTCATCCTTGATCACAGTGTCGGCGGCATGTCGCAGCGAGGCCGCCTGGTGGTCGAGATCGGCGAGCGCGCTCGCGGGCGTCACGCCCTGCGGGTCGCGAAACGATTCGAAAGTCGCCTTGGGATCCTGCATCTGCCGTTCGTGATTCGCCTGCAGCAGGCGGTCGAGATACGCGCTTGCCGCCTCGCCCTCCGACCGGACCAACGCGTCGGCGGCCGTCGCGGAGCTTTGTTCCATTTGTCGCACTTCAGGCATCGACAAATAGGCTTCGGCGATGCGCTCGATGTCGTCGTCGGAAAGCTGCGCGCAGGAAGATGCCTCGATCCGGACGGGTGTGCCGTGCTCGATCGCTGCGCCGTCGCGGGACGCGATGCTCGGCAGATACGCGCGCAGACGATTCACTGCCGGTTCGTCGGCGGCAAGTTTCGAGAACGATCCGATATCTTCGAAGCGTTGTGGAAACAACAGTAGGGCGCCGATACTGGTATCGACCCGCTGGGGCGTAAACTGCATGGTGGATGGCCCGTCACAGGCCGACGGCGATCCGTCGGCCTTGCGTATCTGGTGGAGACGATGAGGATCGAACTCACGACCTCCGCATTGCGAACGCGGCGCTCTCCCAGCTGAGCTACGTCCCCAGAGGGGCGGAATTATAGCTGTACCTGCTTACGCCGTACACTGCCGCACCCCGCGATGGTGCAGGGCCCTTGGCGCGCACTTGTGCAATGCGCCGTCGAGCCCAACATGAACTGGACGTAGCGTGTAAGGCGCACGCCTTCCCCGCCGACAAAACCCCAAGGGCAAAGGTACTAATGAACCATCTGATCATGCTGCTCCAGCAATACGGGCTGGGGCTGGTCTTCGTCAACGTGCTGGCGCTGCAGTCTGGATTGCCGGTTCCGGCGTATCCAGTGCTCATCGTCGCGGGCGCCTATGCCGCCATGGGCGGGAGCCCGCTGTGGCAGCTGGTGGCGGTCGGCGTCGCCGCCGCACTCATCGCCGACACCGGGTGGTACCTCGCCGGCCGGCGTTACGGCCTGTCGATCCTGCGGACCTTGTGCCGGATATCGCTCTCGCCGGATACCTGCGTGCGCCAGACCGAGTCGATGTTCCAGCGCTTCGGACCCTGGTCGATGACCTTCGCCAAGTTCATTCCGGGGTTCGCGTCCGTCGCCACGGCGCTCGCGGGCGCCATTCGCATGAGGTATTGGACCTTTCTGCTGTTCGACGCGCTCGGCGCGACGTTGTGGGTGGGCGTGGGCGTCGCGATCGGCTACCTGTTCCGCAATGCCATCGACGAGGCGATGAATACGCTCAAGGCGCTCGGCGAGGTCGGGCTGATGCTGGTCATCGCCGGCTTCGTCACGTGGGTGCTGGTCAAGTGGTTTCGCCGCTACCTCTTCGCTCGGCAGTTGCGCATGGACCGCGTGTCGGTCGACGAGCTGCATTCGCTGATGACGGCCAATCAGGTGAATGCGATCGTCGACGTGCGCTCGCCGTTGACGCAGGCGGCGACCGGGCGGATCCCGGGCGCGCGCGCCATCGACATGCAGAAGATCGCCGAGAGCTTCAAGGGCGTGCCGGTGGACGGCGAGGTGATCGTCTACTGCGCCTGCCCCAACGAGGCGACCGCGGTGAAAGTCGCGCAGTCGCTGCGCAAGCTGGGGTACAAGCGCATCCGGCCGCTCCATGGCGGCATCGACGCCTGGATCGAGGCGGGGCTGGCGGTCGAGCGCTAGTCCGGCGCGGGCTCGTGCTAGATTTACGCTTCCCAAGGGAGGCAGCATGAGCAAGGACGTCATCCAGACCAGCGGCGCGCCGGCCGCGATCGGCCCTTATTCGCAGGCCGTACGCGCGGGCAACACCGTGTACCTTTCCGGACAGATCGGGCTCGATCCGGCCACGGGAAATCTGCGCGAGGGCGTCGATGCGCAGGCGCGCCAGGTCGTCGCAAACCTCAAGGCGGTCGCCGAAGCCGCTGGCGGTGCGCTCGACGACATCGTCAAGATGACGCTGCTGCTCGCCGACATGGCCGATTTCACGACGGTGAACGACATCCTGGCGAAGAGCTTCACGCCGCCGTATCCGGCGCGGGCGACGTATCAAGTCGCCGCGCTGCCCAAGGGCGCGCGGGTCGAGATCGAAGGCGTGCTGCTGCTGCGCCCCGTGACCGCGCAGGCGATGCCGGGCGGCCGCTCGCACTTCGACGACAGCAAGGGTCAGTAGCACGCGCGTGGCGTCGAAGAAGCCGGCCGCGAAGGAACCCAAGGCCGGCAACACGCTCAAGGACAAGCTCGCGCGCATCGGCATCGTGCGCGAGCAGGACCTCGTTCTGCACCTGCCGCTGCGCTACGAGGACCATACGCATTTGTGCCCGTTGGCGGCGCTGAAGCCCGGGCAGGCGTGGCAGGTCGAGGGAACCGTCGCCAACACCGAGATTCAGTATCGGGGTCGCCGGCAACTCGTCTGCCTGCTGCAGGACGGCGACGCACAGCTCGTGCTGCGCTTCTTTCACTTCTACCCCAGTCAGCAGAAAGCGCTGGCGGCCGGCAAGCGTGTGCGCGCGTTCGGCGAAGTGCGCGAAGGGCATTTCGGACTGGAGATGGTGCACCCCTCCTTCCACGTCATCGCGCCGGGCACGCCGCTGCCGGAGCGCCTGACACCGGTGTATCCGACGACGGCCGGACTCGCGCAGGAAGCCCTGCGCAAGCTCGTGCACCGGGCGCTGACCGGTGATCCCGCGTTGCTGGGCGAAACGCTCCCGCCATGGACGCGGGAACCGAGGCGACTGTGGGGGTTTGCGCAGGCCGTTCGCTATCTGCACGAGCCGCCGACCGATGCGTCGCAGGCTGCGCTCGACCAGCGCACGCATCCGGCGTGGACGCGGCTCAAGTTCGATGAATTGATCGCGCAGCAACTCTCGCTGAAGATGCATCGCCGTGCGCGCGCGCGGCGCAAGGCGCCGCGATTGGCCGGCGATGGATCGCTGACCCGCATCCTTCACGAGCGGTTGCCGTTCACGCTGACCAAGGCGCAATCGCGCGTGATCGCGGAAATTCGCCGCGACCTGGTCCGGGGCGAGCCGATGCAGCGGCTGCTGCAGGGTGACGTGGGCAGCGGCAAGACCGTCGTCGCGGCGCTGGCGGCATTGCAGGCGATCGAATCCGGCTACCAGGTTGCGTTCATGGCGCCGACGGAAATCCTGGTCGAGCAGCACTACCGCAAGCTCGCGGCGTGGCTCCACGATCTGCCGCTTTCGATCGCGTGGCTGTCCGGCGGCCTGCCGGCGAAGGAACGCAGGAAGGCGCTCGCTGCCGTGCAAAGCGGCGAGGCGCAGCTCGCGATCGGCACGCATGCGTTGTTCCAGGACGCGGTGACGCTGCCCAAGCTCGGACTGGCGATCATCGACGAGCAGCATCGCTTCGGCGTGGCGCAGCGCCTGGCATTGCGGCAGAAAGGCATCGGTGACGCGCACCAGCTGATGATGAGCGCGACGCCGATCCCACGCACGCTGGCGATGAGCTTCTACGCCGATCTCGATGTGTCGGTTATCGACGAGATGCCGCCGGGACGCACGCCGGTGGTCACCAAGTTGGTGAGTCAGCGACGTCGTGGCGAGATCGTCGAGCGGGTGCGCAAGCTCGCCGCCAGCGGCAGCCAAGTGTACTGGGTGTGCCCGTTGATCGAGGAGTCCGAGAAGCTCGAATTGCAAACCGCGGTCGCCCTGCACGCAGAGTTGACGAGCTCGCTGCCGGAGTTGAAAGTCGGTCTGCTGCACGGACGCATGAAGCCGCAGGAGAAAGCGACCGTGATGGATGGCTTCGTCGCCGGCGACATCGATGTGCTCGTCGCAACGACGGTGATCGAGGTCGGTGTCGACGTCCCCAACGCGTCGATGATGGTGATCGAACATGCCGAGCGCTTCGGGCTTGCGCAACTGCATCAGCTTCGCGGCCGGGTGGGGCGCGGCGCCGACGAGAGTCTGTGCGTGCTGTTATTCGAGGAACCGATGTCCGAGCTGGCGAAGGCACGCCTCAAGGTCGTCTTCGAGCACACCGACGGCTTCGAAATCGCGCGCCGGGACCTGCAGATTCGCGGTCCCGGTGAATTTCTCGGTGCACGGCAATCAGGTGTCCCGCTGCTGCGTTTCGCCGACCTCGAGCGCGACGTCAAGTTGCTCGAGCAGGCGCGCGATGCGGCCGACCAATTGCTCGGCCGGGAGCCCACGGCAGCGCAGGCGCATCTGGAGCGATGGCTCGGCGGCAGGCAAGAGTTCATCAAGGCCTAGACCGCAGCCCCGTAACGGCCGTATTGCGCTACACTATCAGGCACTTGCATTCGCCAGCCCGCAGCTTAGCTGCCGCCAGCCATGCCTCTGTACGCCCTGGGCCTCAACCACACGACCGCACCGATCGAGGTGAGGGAGCAGGTCGCGTTTCAGTTGGAGACGCTGGGCCAGGCTTTGCGTGACCTGATCGGCAGGCCGCGCGTGAAGGAGGCGGCGATACTTTCGACCTGCAATCGCACCGAGGTGTATTTCCACGGCGCGGACGCCGCCCCGGTAACCGAGTGGCTCGCGGATTTCCATCACGTGCCCAAGTCCTCGCTCTCGCCCCACCTGTATACGCTGCCGCAGGAAGCCGCCGTCGCTCATGCTTTTCGCGTCGCCAGCGGGCTGGACTCGATGGTGCTCGGCGAACCGCAGATCCTCGGGCAGATGAGACACGCGGTGAAGACCGCCGAAGCCGCGGGTTCGCTCGGACTGGTGCTCAATCGCCTGTTCCAGCGCACCTTCGCGGTGGCCAAGGACGTGCGCAGCACGACCGACATCGGCAGCGCCTCGATATCGATGGCCGCGGCATCGGTCAAGCTTGCGGAACGCATCTTTCCGTCGATCGCGGAGCAGCGCGTGCTGTTCATCGGTGCCGGCGAAATGATCGATCTGGCCGCAACGCACTTTGCCGCGAAAAAACCGCGCTCGATAACCGTCGCCAACCGAACGCTCGAGCGCGGCGCGCAAATGGCATCGCGTTTTGGTGCGGACGCGATCACGCTGAGCGAATTGCCCGATCGCCTCGCCGGATTCGACATCATCATCACGTCCACGGCCAGCTCGCTCCCGATTCTCGGCAAGGGCCTGCTCGAGCGCGCGATCAAGGCCCGCCGCCATGCGCCGATGTTCATCGTCGATCTCGCGGTGCCGCGCGACGTCGAGCCGGAAGCTGGCAAGCTCGACGACGTCTTTCTGTACAGTGTCGACGACCTCGCCAACATCGTGAAAGACAACCTGCAGGTTCGTGAGGATGCCGTGCGTGAGGCGGAGACCATCATTTCCGAGCAGGCGCGCAGTTTTCTCAACTGGCTCGACGGGCGGTCGGTCGTGCCGATGATCGCCGCGCTGCACGGACATCACGATCAATTGCGCGCGGCAGAGCTCGAGCGGGCCAAGCGCCTGCTGGCTGGCGGCATGCCACCCGAGCAAGTGCTCGATCAGTTCGCCCGCGGGCTGACCAACAAGTTCCTGCACGCACCGACGCAGGCGCTCAACCAGGCCGGCGAAGCCGAGCGCGCCGAACTGCTGGCGTTGCTCCACCGCGTCTACCAGCTGCCCGACGACAATTAGCGTCATCCCCGCGCAAGGGGGGATCCAGGTGCCCGCGGAAGCGGGGATCCATTTCCCCGTGCAAACGGGGATCCATGTTCCAAGAACACCGCAAACCCAGGCCAGAATGGATTCCCGCGCTCGCGGGAATGATGGCGCGACAATTGGCATGACGCGATGAAGGCATCTCTTTCGACCAAACTGACGCAGCTGACCGCGCGGCTCCATGAACTCGACGGATTGCTCGCCGCCGAGGACGTCACGCGCGATCTCGATCGCTTTCGCGCGTTGTCGCGCGAGCATTCCGAGATCACGCCCGTGGTCACGCTCTACCGCGACTGGCAGAAGGCGGATGCCGATCTCGCGGCGGCGCAGGAAATGCTCGCCGACGCCGAAATGAAAGCTTTCGGTGACGAGGAAGCCAAGGCGGCGAAGGCCCGCATGGAGACGCTCGAGGCGCAGCTGCAAAGCGTATTGCTGCCGCGCGATCCGAACGACGAGCGTAACATCTTCGTCGAAATTCGCGCCGGCACCGGCGGCGACGAGTCCGCGCTGTTTGCCGGCGATCTGCTCCGGATGTACGTGCGCTTCGCCGAGCGGAACAAGTGGAAGGTCGAGCTCATCTCGGAGAGCCCCGGCGACATGGGCGGCTACAAGGAGGTGATCGCGCGCATCGCCGGGCAGGACGTGTATTCGAAGCTCAAGTTCGAATCGGGGGGACACCGCGTGCAGCGCGTGCCGGCGACGGAATCGCAGGGACGCATCCATACGTCGGCGTGCACGGTGGCGGTATTGCCGGAAGCCGATCCGATCGCCGACATCAACATCAATCCGGCGGATATCCGCATCGATACGTTTCGCGCGTCGGGCGCCGGCGGCCAGCACGTCAACAAGACCGACTCGGCGGTGCGCATCACCCACCTCCCCACGGGCCTGGTCGTCGAGTGCCAGGACGACCGGTCGCAGCACCGCAATCGCGCGCAAGCCATGTCGGTGCTGGCGTCGCGCCTGCTCGATCGCGAGCGGCAGGAGCGCCAGCAGAAGGAGGCCGCGACGCGCAAGAGCCTGATCGGTAGCGGCGACCGCAGCGAACGGATCCGTACCTACAACTTTCCGCAGGGGCGCGTCACCGACCATCGCATCAACCTGACGCTCTACAAGATCGACTACATCATGGACGGCGACCTGTTCGAGCTGACGCAGGCGCTCGCGCAGGAATTCCAGGCAGAGCAGCTCGCTGCGCTCGGCGAGGAGAAGTGAGCGCCGCGAAAAGCGTATCGGCCGCGCTCGCAGGAAGCGGTCTGGTGCCCTTCGAGGCCAGGATTCTGCTCGCGCACGTGCTCGAATGCGACCGCGCGTGGCTCGCCGCGCATGGCGATGCGAGATTGTCGACGGCGCAGGCCGTCCGCTTCGATGCGCTGACCCGGCGCCGGCATGGCGGCGAGCCGGTCGCCTACCTGACTGGCCGCCGCGAGTTCTTCGGCCTCGATCTGGAGATCAGCGCATATGTGCTGATTCCGCGCCCGGAGACCGAGCTGGCCGTCGAACTGGCGCTGGCGCGCATCGACGAGCGCGCCAGCGTGCGAGTGCTCGACCTCGGCAGCGGGTCCGGTGCGATTGCGCTGGCGATCGCGCACCATCGCGAGCACGCTGCGGTGCTCGGCGTCGATGTCTCGCCGCAGGCGGTGGCGCTCGCCCGGCACAACGCACAACGCCTGCGCGTCGCGAATGCACAGTTCCTGCAAAGCGACTGGTTCGAGCAGGTGCCGTCCGAAGCGTTTGCGTTGATCGTTTCCAATCCGCCGTACGTCAGCGAAGTCGATCCGCATCTGCGCGAAGGCGACTTGCGCTTCGAGCCATCGGCGGCGCTCAAGGGCGGACCCGACGGCCTCACGGCGATCCGCGCGATCGCAGCGCGCGCGCCGGAACATCTTGCATCAGGAGGCTGGCTGGTATTCGAGCATGGATACGATCAGGCCGAGCGCGTCCAGGCATTGCTGCACGAGACGGGGTTCCACGACGTGGAGTCGCGCCGCGACCTGGCGGGTATCCTTCGCGTCACGCTTGGACGCGTGGCGTAGCGACTACAGAGGTGATGGCAGGGCGACGCCCAGTGTCTGTGCCCATGGCACAAGCTTGGGCATGATCGACGGGTAGAGCGCGACACCATTGGCGATCTGTTCGCGATAGCGCTGGAGTCCACGCTCTCCCGGCAGGCGCACCGGCTCGGTGCCGGGCCGCACCGGCGTATCGTGCGCAGTCGTCACCAGGAAATCCATTTGTCGCTTGAACGCGGCGAGCCCACCAAAGGCCTCCGGATCCAGCACTTGCACGAATACGGTTGCGCCCCAGCCGCCGGGCGGGTCGGCACGGCCGTGGCCGGCAAGGCCGGCGGTCATCGCTTCGATCAGCAGACCCAGTGCGAACCCCTTGTGCCCGGCATCGATGCCGCCCAGAGGGAGCAGCGCACCCTTCGGTTCGTCGGCGAGCGCGGCCGGATCGCGCGTCGCGTTGCCGAGGTGGTCGATCAGCCACTCGCCCGGGAGCTTGCGTCCGGCAGCGTGCTGCTGAAACGCATAGCCCATGCTCGTGATCGATGTCGATACATCGATGAGCAGCGGGTCGCCCGACGTCGGCAATCCGGCCGCGATCGGGTTCGGCGTGATGAAGGGCACAAGACCGCCGTGCGGCACCACGGCCTTGACCGTGGGATCTGAGCTTTCGACGACGGCAATCAGCCCCTGGTCGGTTGCCCCCTTCAAGTACGCCGCGAGACAGGCGATGTGATGCGATCGCCGGATGACCACGCTGCCGGTCCCGCATGTGGCCGCCATCGCGATGGCCCGCTCGAGCGCACGCAAAGTAAGCCACGGCCCGGGCAAGCGCTTGCCATCCCAGGTCTCGGTTGCCGCGCGGCGATTGAGAACCTCGGGCTCGCCGGATTTGGCCATGCGATCATGCGCCAACTCGTCGAGGTACGGCGCGAGCAGCGCGAGCCCATGCGTCGTGTGGCCGAGCAGATCGCCGTCGACCAGGATCGTCGCGACGTCTGCAGCGATGTCGCTGCGTGCACCGGCACGTTGGAACAACGTCTGCGCAAATTGTCGAAGCGCTTCCGCACGGTATCGAAGCGTGGAGGCGATCGACGAGGTTGTTGTGGACATGAGCTGTGGTTGACGCAGGATGGGCAATAGCCGAGCATTCTAGCTGACTGCCTGGGATCGACTCTCCAACGTGCCTCCTCCGACGCTGACGGTCAGCATCGTCACGTACCGCCCCGACCTGTCCCAGCTCGACGCAACGCTGCGCAAGTTGTCGGCGTCGATGGCGATGGCGCGCGAGGCCGGACTGCTGCGTGCCGTCAATCTGGTGCTCATCGACAACACCGGCGATCGGGCGGTCGCGGAAGCGGTGGTCACGCTCGGCGCCGGACATTTCGAGAGCTCGGCAGTGACCATGACCTACCTTCATGGCCATGCGAACATCGGTTACGGCGCCGCGCACAATCTGGTGATGCACGGTGGCAACACGCACTTTCACCTCGTGCTCAATCCCGATGTCGAACTGGCCGAGGAGGCGCTGTCGGTCGCGCTGCATTACTTCGAGGAGAACGAAGACGTCGGCGTCATCGTTCCGGCCATGTACCGGCGCGACGGCACGCGCGAATACTCCTGCAAGCGCTATCCGAGCGTGCTCGACCTGGCACTGCGGGGGTTTGCGCCGAGACCGTTGCGACGGCTGTTCGGGTCGCGCCTCGATCGCTACGAAATGCGTGACGCGATCGACTCGGTCGTCGTGTCACCGATACCGGTGATGAGCGGCTCGTTCATGCTGCTGCGACGCAAGGCGATCGAATCGACCGGCGGCTTCGATCCTGACTACTTTCTCTACTTCGAGGATTTCGACTGGAGCGTCAGGCTCAATCGGGTTACGCGGTCGGCGTACGTGCCTACCGTTCGCGTCGTGCATCACGGCGGCGGCGCCGCGCGTAAGGGATGGCGGCACATTGTGCATTTCACGCGCAGCGGCACGCGCTTTTTCAACAAGCACGGGTGGAAATGGACGTGACTACCGGCGCGCCGCGCAAGATCCTCGTCACCGGCGCCGGAGGATTCATCGGCAACGCACTTTGCACGCATTGGGCGAAGCAGGGCGTCGCGCATGTCGCGGCGGTCCGGATGCCGACGTCGGACCGGTCCGGGCCGTCGCAGGAAGTCGTGGCGCTGGGCGATTTCGCGGCGGCGGAATGGGACGCGGCGCTGACCGGCGTCGATGCGATCGTGCATCTCGCCGGCCGCGCGCACGTGATATCCGGGCGCCACACCGACCCCACACCGCACATCGTCGCCAACGTGCATGTGACGCGACGACTGCTCGCTGCCGCAGTCAGCGCTGGCGTTCGCCGCGTCGTTCTCGCCAGCACGGTCAAGGTCTATGGTGAGAGCACGCGGCCGGGCAAACCGTTTCGCGCCGGCGATCCTCCGCATCCGAACGATATCTACGCGCGGAGCAAGGCCGAGGCCGAGAATGTGCTGTGGCAAGCCTGCCGCGAGCACGGGATCGAAGGCGTCGTCTTGCGCCTGCCACTCACCTACGGCCCTGGGGTCAAGGGTAATTTCCTCAAGCTGCTCGAGGCGATCGCGAACGGGCGCCGCCTGCCGTTTGCCGGTGTCGCCAATCGTCGCAGCGTGCTCTACGTCGGCAATGCAGTCAGCGCGATCCAAGCTGCGTTGCAGTCGCCGCGGTGCGCCGGCGAAACCTTGCCGGTCGCCGACGCGCAAGCGGTTTCCACGCCGGAGCTGATTACGAAGATCGCGCGTTCGCTTGGGCTGACCCCGCGCCTGTCGCGCCTTCCCACGTCGATGCTGCGTGCCGGTGCCGCGCTCATGGGCAGGCGCGGTGCCTCGTTGCGCCTGCTGGGTTCGCTCGAGGTCGATTCGACGCGCTTTCGCGAACTCGCGCCGTGGACGCCGCCGATCACCCTCGACGACGGACTCGCCGCCACGGCGGCGTGGTGGCGCATGCATTCGCTATAATCTGCATCTTTCACGCCAAGGTCACATCATGAGCACCCGTCGCGACGGCCGGCGCGCCGATCAACTGCGCCGGTTGTCGATCACCCGCAACTACACGCGTCACGCGGAGGGGTCCGTGCTGATCGAGGCGGGCGATACGCGCGTGATCTGTACCGCCTCGGTGGACGAGGGCGTGCCGGCTTTCCTCAAGGGCAAGGGTCAGGGGTGGGTGACCGCCGAGTACGGCATGCTGCCGCGCGCGACCAACACGCGCATGCGACGCGAGGCGGCCGAGGGCAAGCAATCGGGACGCACGCAGGAGATCCAGCGCCTGATCGGCCGCAGCATGCGCTCGGTGATCGACCTCGCCGCGCTCGGCGAGCGCACCATCCGCCTAGACTGCGACGTCATCCAGGCCGACGGCGGAACGCGCTGCGCGTCGATCACCGGGGCCTGCGTGGCGCTGCACGATGCGGTTGTGTGGTGCAAGAACCACGGCAGCGTGAACGGCGAGCCGCTCAAGGGCTTCGTTGCGGCGGTCTCGGTCGGGATTGTCGGCGGGGAGGCGGTGCTCGATCTCGACTACGCCGAGGACTCGGGTTGCGATACCGACATGAACGTCGTCATGACCGGCGCCGGAGGCTTCGTCGAAGTGCAGGGGACCGCTGAGGGGGCGACGTTTTCCCGCGCCGAGATGGAGCGCCTGCTCGCGTATGCCGACAGCGGGATTCGCGAGCTGATCCTCGCGCAAAAGAAAGCGCTCGGCTCGACGTGAGCATGGCCGTCGTCACGATTCGGCCGTGAACGGATTCTCCCGGCTGGTCATCGCGTCCAGCAACGCCGGCAAGTTGCGCGAGTTCCAGCGGCTATTGTCGCCCCTGGGCATCGACGTCGTTGCGCAGGCCGACCTGAACATTCCCGATCCGGAAGAGCCGCATGCGACGTTCGTCGAGAACGCCTTGGCCAAGGCGCGTCACGCCAGCCGGCTTGCGCGTCTGCCGGCGCTGGCCGACGATTCCGGTGTCTGCGTCAATGCGCTCGCCGGTGCGCCAGGTGTCTACTCCGCGCGCTATGCCGGCGACCCCAGATCCGACGCGAGGAACAACGAGAAGCTGATCGCTGTACTTGCCGGCGTGGCCGATCGGCGCGCGCACTACTACTGCATGCTCGCGCTGATGCGCCACGCAGACGATCCCGAGCCGATTCTCGCCGAGGGACGCTGGTTCGGCGAAATCGTGGCGGCGCCGAGGGGAACGGGCGGCTTCGGCTACGATCCGCACTTCCTGGACCTGCAAACCGGGCTCACCGGCGCCGAGCTGCCGCTGGAACACAAGAACCGGATCTCGCACCGCGGGCACGCGATGCGGGCGCTGATCGCGCGGCTTCAGGAGGAGTGATGAACGGCGGCAACGATCCCGGACTGCGCGCGCCGCATTTCGCGGCGCTGCCACCGCTCTCCCTGTATGTCCATATTCCATGGTGCATCAAGAAGTGCCCATATTGCGACTTCAACTCGCACGAACGCCACGAGGAAGTACCGGAGGCGCAGTACGTCGACGCATTGATCGCCGACCTCGAA
The DNA here is from genome assembly GCA_963726915.1 of uncultured beta proteobacterium. Taxonomy (GTDB): domain Bacteria; phylum Pseudomonadota; class Gammaproteobacteria; order Burkholderiales; family Casimicrobiaceae; genus PALSA-1003. The sequence goes on along the minus strand of CAVSEA010000007.1, from coordinate 106,150 downwards.
TTCGCGCTTCCGTCGATCTGGGGGCGGCGCGTCGACACCGTCTTTTTCGGCGGTGGAACGCCGAGCCTTTTTTCCGCGAGCGCAATCGACCGCATCCTTGGTGCAATTCGTGCACGCGTGCCGCTTTCGCCGGACGCCGAGGTCACGCTGGAAGCCAATCCGGGAACCTTCGAACAGCTCAAGTTCGTGGACTTCAAGGCGGCCGGCGTCAATCGGCTTTCGTTGGGTGTGCAGAGCTTCGATGCGCGGTTTCTCACGGCACTCGGACGCGTTCACGACGAGCGGGAAGCGCGCACCGCGGCGCAAGCGGCGATCGCTATCTTCGGCAATGTCAACCTCGACTTGATGTACGCATTGCCTGGCCAGACGCTCGCCGACGCGTGCGCCGACGTTGCCGCGGCGCTCGAATTCTCGCCGCCGCACCTGTCTTTCTACCACCTGACCATCGAGCCGAACACGCTGTTTCACCGTCAGCCGCCGCCGTTGCCGGACGATGACGCGGCGGCGGATATCGAGAACGCGGTCGAAGACGCGCTGACGCGTGCTGGATACGTGCACTACGAGACCTCGGCGCATGCGAAGCCAGGAAGCGAGTGCCGCCACAATCTGAATTATTGGCGCTTCGGCGACTACCTGGGCATCGGGGCAGGCGCGCATTCGAAGCTGTCGTTTCGCGATCGCGTCCTCCGGCAGGTGCGGTACAAGCAGCCGCAGCAGTACATGAACGCCGCGCTTTCCGGTGCGCCGCTGCTTGAGAGCCACGAGGTAACGCGCAATGACATGGGTTTCGAATTCATGCTCAATGCGCTGCGGCTCAATGCGGGGGTGCCTGTCGGGTTGTTCGTCGAACGCACCGGTTTTCCGCTGACGCTCGCGCAGCGTGGGCTCGATGCGGCCGAGCAACGCGGTCTCATCGAGCGCGACCACGTACTTCTTCGGCCCACGCTGCTCGGCCGCAGGTTTCTGAACGACTTGCAGGCGTTGTTCCTGCCGGACTCCGGCGAAGCCGCACGCCCGGTGACGCCGATCGTCATGGCGCAGCGCGAGCCGTGACGCAAGCGCCGCCTGCGCCGACGCTCGACGCCGCGATCGCCGCGCTGCGCACGGGCACGCAAAGCAGCGAGTCGCTGACACGTGGCATGCTCGATCGCATCGCTGCGACCGACGCCAACGTGCAGTCATGGGCTTATCTGGATCGCGAGCACGCATTGGTCCTGGCGCGGGCCGCGGACGCGCGACGAGCCGCCGGCGTCGAGACCGGGCCGCTTGCGGGCATCGGAATCGGCGTCAAGGACATCATCTCGACCTGCGATCAGCCGACGCAGCTGGGTTCGCCGATCTTCGCTGACGCGCAACCGGCGTTCGACGCCGAGTGCATCATCCGGCTGAAGCGCGTGGGCGGTTTCGTTCTTGGCAAGACGGTGACGACCGAATTCGCGTACATGCAGCCGGGCAAGACGCGCAACCCGTGGCAGGCCGCGCACACTCCGGGCGGGTCGTCTTCGGGTTCGGCGGCGGCGGTCGCGCTCGGTCAGGTTCCTGCCGCGCTCGGCACGCAGACCAATGGCTCGGTCATTCGGCCCGCCGCGTATTGCGGTGTCGTCGGATTCAAGCCGACGAAGGATGCGCTGCCGTTCGGCGGCGTGGCGCTGTTCAGCGCCACGCTGGACACCCTCGGTGTATTCGCGCGCACGGTTGCCGATTGCGCGCTGGTGGCCGGTGCGCTGGCGGAAGGCGGCGTTCCCCGCGGCAGGTTGGCGCCGCTCGAGAACGCGCCCCATCTGGCGTGGCTCATCGAATTTCCGTGGTGCGGTATCAGCACGGAGCAGCGCGCCGCCGCCGCGGCCGCCGTCGACCTGCTTCGTCGCGACGGCGCCACGGTCACGCCGGTTGCCCTCCCCGAAGCTTGCGTTGATGCGCATCTCGTCCACCGCTGCATCATGTTGCGCGAAGGCGCGCACGAACTCGGGGCCCTGCAGCAGCGCGAGCGGCAACGCATGTCGGCTAAACTCAACACGGGACTCGACGAAGGGCACTCCATCGGCGCGGCGGCGTACGCGGAAGCGTTGGCGCGGCGGAGCGCGGTCATCGGAGCGCTCGGCAACTGGCTGGCAGCTTACGACGCGATCATCACGCCGCCCGCGCCCGGGACCGCGCCAGCGGAACTCACGCAGACCGGCGATCCGGCGTGCTGCACGCTGTGGTCGCTCGCGGGATTTCCGGCCATAAGCGTTCCGCTGGCCCTTGCGCCGAACGGCCTGCCGTTGGGGCTGCAGTTCGCCGCGGGCCCGGGCCGGGACGACCGGCTGCTTGCAGTCGCGCAATGGTGCGAGGCGCGGTTTGGATTCAGAGGGCTCGCGTGAAGCGCGCCAAGCAGCACGCGCCACCGAAACCGCGCAATCCGGTTGCCCGCTCGCCACTGCTGCGCAAGGGTGGTGCGCACGGCAAGACTACGGCGGCGAAGCGCCGGCAGGAGGCAGTCGAATTGCAGAAACTGATCCGGCAGAAAGATCCTGACGTATGACGCTGTCGCGACGCGACCTCGAAGAACATCGCATGCGCACGGTGTACATGGCTGCCGTCGATCCCAGGGGCACGCTTTCGGATGACGCGCTGGCGGCGTCGCTCGCCACGACGCTGGCGCGTCGCCCCCCGGGGGCGGGCTGGTGGGTATTTGCCTACGGCTCGCTGCTCTGGAACCCGCTCTTTCCGTTCGACGAGGCGAGGCCGGCCACCCTGCGCGGCGTGCATCGCCGTTTCTGCCTGTGGTCAAAGGCATCGCGCGGAACCTGCGACGAGCCCGGGCTCGTGCTCGGCCTCGAGCCGGGTGGCGCGTGTCGTGGCGTCGTGTACCGATTGCCGCCAAAGACTGTCAAAGCGGAACTGGCGCTGCTATGGCGGCGGGAGATGGTCACCGGAGCCTACCGCCCGCGCTGGGTGTCGGTTCGCGCCGGGACGCGCACGCTTAGCGCGCTCGCGTTCATCATCGACCGCGCGCATTCCCAGTACACGGGTCGGCTTACGCTCGAACAGCAGGCCAAGGCGCTGGCGCGCGCCGCCGGCATCTTCGGGTCGTCGGCAGATTATCTCGAGCACACGCGAATTGCCTTGATCACGCACGGCATCGTCGATCCGTACCTCGAGCTGCTCGCGGTCAAGGTCGCTGCGCATCGGCGGTAAAGGCTCGACGCTCGACCCCCTCTCGCTGCTCACAGTGCCGCCTCCTTGTACCGTCATCGCTGGTTATTTGTCTCGTGTCGGCGGCCGGCGCTGATTCGCGGACGCTGCTGGCTCCGCAAATTCATCGCGGTGTGAACGTAATGCGTGTCGCCAGCTACTCGGCCTCCGGGATTGCCTCCCCACGCTGCGCGCGGGGCCCCTGCTCAACCCTCCGGCGTCATACCCCAATGCGCTGCGCGCATCGGGTCCCCTCTCGCTGCTCACAGTGCCGCCTCCTTGTACCGTCATCGCTGGCTATTTGTCTCGTGTCGGCGGCCGGCGCTGATTCGCGGACGCTCGCATCCCCGCTGCGCGGGGCCCCTGCTGACTGCTTACAGCGCCACGTGCCTTCCACCATCGACGTTGATGGTCTCGCCCGTGACATAGGTCGCGTCCGCGAGCAGATAGTGCACGGCCTTGGCGATGTCTTCCGGCGTGCCCTCGCGCTTGAGCGGCGTGTGCGAAATGATGCGCTGTCGCGACAGCTCGTCGAAGGCGTCGTCGTCGGGCCACAGGATCGGTCCCGGTGCGACGGCATTGACGCGCACCTCGGGGGCGAGCTCGCGCGCCAGCGAACGGGTGAGACCGACCAGTCCGGCCTTGGCGACGCTGTACACGACGTAATTCTTGAGCGGTCGCTCGGCGTGGATGTCGGTGATGTTGACGATCGCCCCCTGGCTCTTCTTGAGCGCGGGCGCGGCGGCTTGCGCGAGAAACATCGGCGCGCGCAGATTCGTCCCGATCAGGTCTTCCCACTGCGCCGCGGTGATCTCGCCCACCGGCGTCTGGAAGAACGACGATGCATTGTTGACCAGCGCGTCGAGCTTGCCGAAGGTCTGCAGTGTCTGATCGACGATGGATTGGACCTTGCCCAGATCGAGCAGGTCTGCCTGGATCAAGGCGACTGAATCCTTGCGCTGGTTGTTGAGTTCCGCCTGCAGAAGTCGGGCTTCGCCGGCGGATTCGCGGTAGTGCAGCATCAGGTTCGCGCCCGCGGCATGCAATCGCCGGCAGGTTGCCGCGCCGACGCGCTTGGCCCCTCCGGTGATCAGTACGACTTTGCCCTGCACGCGGTGCTCCGGCTACACTCGGTATAAGGAACCTCTGCGCAACGGCGGGGCTTGTCCAGAGGCTCCGTAAGCCTAACACATCGATGCCACGCTCTCCACCCAGCCAGGGCACTGCCGAATTGCCGGCGCCGTCGCCCGATGCCCTTGCGCACAGCGCCAAGGTCGCGGCGCATATCGCGGCATCGATTGCCGCAGCGGGTGGATGGATCCCGTTCGCGGATTTCATGGGTATGGCGCTGTACGCGCCGGCGCTGGGCTACTACGTCGCCGGTACGCGCAAGTTCGGCGCGGACGGCGATTTTGTCACCGCACCGGAGCTCACGCCGCTGTTCGCCGGTGCGCTGGCGCTGCAGGTTGCCGAGGTCCTCGCACGCACACCGGGCGACGTCATCGAACTCGGGCCGGGCACCGGCTGCCTTGCCGCCGACATGCTCGCAGCGCTGGCTGTGCGCGACGCCTTGCCGGCGCGCTATCGACTGCTCGAAGTCAGCCCCGATTTGCGTGCACGCCAGCGTGCGCATCTCCAACGCGAGGTGCCGGCGTTGTTGCCGCGGGTGGAATGGATCGACGTGTTGCCGGAACGCTGGCACGGTGCGCTCGTCGCCAACGAAGTGCTCGACGCCGTGCCGCCGCACGTGGTGGTGCGACGCGGCGATGCCTGGTGCGAGCGCGGCGTCGCAATCGATGGCGGTTACCTCGTCTTGGCCGACCGTCCGCTCGCTGCCGGAAACTTGCTCGATGCCGCGCGCGCGCACTTCCCGCCCGGCGGCGATTACGCGAGCGAGATCAATCCTGCCGCGCAGGCGTTGGTGAGCAGTCTTGCGCAACGCTGCGAGGCCGGCGCATTGGTGGTCATCGACTACGGCTTTCCGGCGGGCGAGTACTACCATCCGCAGCGCAGCGCGGGTACGGTCATGGCGCACTATCGCCATCGCGCATTCGCTGATGTGCTGTACTTGCCCGGGCTCGCCGATCTGACCGCACACGTCGACTTCAGCGCTATCGCGCGAAGCGGCGTCGCAGGGGGAATGACGCTCGCGGGATTCGCCTCACAGGCCCACTTCCTGATCAACTGCGGCATCCTCGATCTGCTTGCGCAAACGGGCGATCCGTCGTCGACTCGCTATCTGCGCGAAGCGGCGGCGGTGCAGAAACTGCTTTCGCCGGCGGAGATGGGCGAATTGTTCAAGGTCGTGGCGCTGACGCGAGGTATCGACGATGTCATGCTCGGATTTCGCGAAGGTGATCGCAGTCATCGCTTGTAGGTGTGTCGAGCGTTAGACGCGCGCGCGGCCCGCGTCGCCTATCAGGCGCTGCAGCGCGCGCAAGCCGTCGGTCAGCGCCGCCGGTCCGGGTTGCAGGATTTCGGACGACTTGATTTCGTGTACGCGACCCGTCCTCACCGCCGGTATTCCGGACCAGCCAGCGCGTGCAGCGACCTTTTCGGGCCGGAATTTCTTGCCGCACCAGGAGCCGATGATGAGGTCCGGTGCGCGTCGCACGACCTCCTGTGCGTCGGCCACGATACGCTGTGCGCCGCCGGCGTTGGCGGACAGCTCGACAAAGCAATCCTCGCCACCGGCGACGTCGATCAGCTCGGACACCCAGCGGATGGCCGAGATCATCGGTTCGTCCCACTCCTCGAAGTAGACCTTCGGTCGAAACGGCAGTTGCGCGGCTTCGGCGCGGACGGCCTCGACATTGCGTTCGAGCGCGGACGCGAGCGCGATCGCCTTGCCGTGAACGCCGATCATGCCGCCGAGCATGCGGATGAAGTCGAGGATCTGCGCGATGCTGCGCTGGTTGAACACATGGACCTCGATTCCGCTGCGTATCAGGGACGCGGCAATGTCGGCTTGCAGGTCCGAGAAACCGAGGACGAGATCGGGTTTGAGCGCAACGATGCGGTCGATCCTGGCGCTGGTGAATGCCGACACCTTGGGCTTCTCGCGTCGCGCCTGCGGCGGACGGACGGTGAATCCGGAGATGCCGACGATGCGGTCCTGCTCGCCGAGCAGATACAAGGTCTCGGTCGTCTCTTCGGTCAGACAGACGATGCGACGCGGACCACGCGGACCGCTACCACTCATGGCAAGTCAGGTCGCTATGAACGCGGCAATGTCGGGGTCGTGACGCATGCGCGCGAGATCGGCCGCGGCTGGCAGTTGCGGCCGGTCGCGCACGGCGTTGACCATGCACAGGAAGCCGAGCGGACGATCCGAACCGGCGCGAAACTGATGCCAGGTCAGCGCCGGGACGTGCACGAGGTCGCCTTCGGCAAGTTCGTAGATACGATCGCCGATCAGGCACCGGCCGCCGCCGCGCTGCACGACCACCGCGTGCGCGTGTTCATGGCGCTCGAGCGTGGTATGCCCACCCGGTGCGACTTCGAAGTAGCGCAGCTGCGACGCGAGCGCGGGGTCATCGAACAGCACCTGGCGCGTGACGTCGCGAAACGGAGCGCTGCCTTCAGGCTTGTACTCGCGCACGTCGATTCCGCGCCAGCGCGCGGGACCGATTTTCGGACGAAACGGGGTCGTGGCCATGAACGGGTCGCGCGATCGCGTTCAGGGGGCGGTGACGGGCGCTGGCGCGCGTTCGCCAGCACAGGTATGCACTGCGGCGACGAACGCCCGCGCCCGCTCGAGCAACTGTTCACCGGCGGCGAGCAGCGAGCCGCCGATCAGCAGCATGACATCAGGGCCATAGAAGTGAACGACCTCGCGCGAGCGCTCGACCGACAGGCCGCCACCCGGCACCGGCAGCGCGGGTCGCAGTTTCGACCACGGTGCGCGCGCGTTGCGGGCGATGTCGGCGCATGCGCGCTCGCCGTAGGCAAAGCGACCGCCGAAATTGGGAAATATCACCGCGTCGGCGCCGAGCAGGCGAAACCACTTGCCCAGCAGGAACGGAGGCGCGACCCTGGCGGCTCCGGCGTATGAAGGATGCGCGAGGACGGGCACGTCGAGTTCGTCGCTGACGAGTTCGGCGAACGCGGGCATGCCGACGAGCGCGGGCGCGAGCAGCACCATCTGCGCGCCTTCACCTCGAGCGATCTGTGCTTGCGCTGAAAGTGCCCGTGGCGAGCCGACCAGGCTCGGTGCGTACAATGCCACTTGCCCGGTTTCGCGCTGGGCGCGCGCGACCGCGCGCTGACAGGCGGCGACTCTCGCCGCGAAGGGAGCATAGGATTGGTCGGCAAGCCCGTGGTCGTCCTTGATGACGTCGATGCCGGCCAGCGCCAGCGTGTGGCAAAGCGCGGCGAGACGTTCCGGTGGCAGGCCTTGCGGCTTGAGTGCTGCACAGGTGAGCGGGCGTTGGGAGGCACCGAGCAGTTCGCGAATGCCGCCGATGCCGAAGCGCGGGCCGGGGAAATGCGACAGGAATTCCGCCGGGAAGTCCACGTTCACCAGCTCGATGTGATCGTGCAACGAGCTGTTGCCGAACAGCATGTTCACGGTCTGCGCGACATCGTAGCCGGTGGTCGCGCTCGCCAGGCGGATGCGCACCTCGTGCCAGCCATCGTCGCCGCGACGGACCTGGTCGACGCGTCCGGCGATGTGTTCCGCGACGAACGCATCGCGGATGACTTCGGCCGGGACTTCCACGCTTTGCTCGAGCGCAATGGCGGTCGCGACGGCGGCCAGCTGCTCAGGCGCCGCGCGAACGCGGTAGGTGACGACGAGCCACGACATGTGCAGCGTTTCCGAATGAAGAGTGCGTACAGTACACCACGTGATCCGGCGCCGGCAACGCGGCGCATGGTGAGGTCTGCATGAGTGCCACGCTGCACGCGCCATCACGTGGTGAAGCGTTTCGCTACTGGTTGCGGCTGGGTTGCATCAGCTTTGGCGGTCCCGCGGGGCAGATTGCGCTGATGCATCGCGAGCTGGTCGACGAAAAGCACTGGATTTCCGAGAAGCGCTTCCTGCATGCGCTGAACTTCTGCATGGTCCTGCCCGGGCCCGAGGCGCAGCAGCTGGCGACGTACATCGGCTGGCTGTTGCACCGGACATGGGGGGGAATCGTCGCGGGAGCCCTGTTCGTGCTGCCCTCGCTCGTGTTGCTCGTCGCGTTGTCGTGGCTGTACATGGCGTACGGCGACGTTCCGGCGGTGAGCGGCGTACTTTACGGCGTCAAACCGGCGGTGGTGGCGATCGTGCTGCAGGCGGCGTGGCGCATCGGGTCGCGCACCTTGAAGCATCCCGCGCTGTGGATCATTGCCGCGCTTTCCTTCGTCGCGATCTTTGCCTTTGCCGTTCCCTTTCCGCTGATCGTGCTTGGCGCCGCCCTGACGGGCTACGTCGGCGGCCGCATCGCTCCCGCGGCATTCAGCGTTGGCGGCGGACATTCGGCGTCGAGCGGCGAGCACGCGCCCGCGGTGATCGACGACGACACGCCAACGCCCAGGCACGCGCTCCTGCTTTGGCCGCGGCTGGCGGTCGTGGCGGGCGTCTTCATCGTGTTGTGGGCGCTGGCGCTCGGGACCATCGTCGCCACGCTCGGTTGGCGATCGCCGCTGGCGCAAATGGGTTGGTTTTTCACCAAGGCCGCGCTGCTGACCTTCGGCGGCGCGTATGCCGTGCTTCCCTACGTCTACCAGGGCGCGGTCGAGACTTTCGGTTGGCTTAGCGCCACGCAGATGATCGACGGGCTCGCGCTGGGCGAGACCACACCCGGCCCCTTGATCATGGTCGTCTCCTTCGTCGGCTTCGTCGGCGGCTGGACCAAGCAGATCCTCGGGCCCGACATGTCGACGCTGGGCGGTGTCGTCGCCGCGTGCGTCGTGACGTTCTTCACCTTCCTGCCGTCGTTTCTGTTCATACTAGTCGGCGGCCCGATCATCGAAACGACGCATGGCCAGCTGCGATTTACTGCGCCGTTGACTGGCATTACCGCCGCCATCGTCGGCGTCATCGCCAATCTCGCCACGTTCTTCGCGTGGCACGTGTTCTGGCCGGGGGGCTGGCAGGCAGTCGGTCGCGCGGGCGGCATGGATGTTGCGGCGCTAGGCATCGGCGTAATCGCCGCGTTCGCGCTGTTACGCTACAAGGCCGGCGTCATCCCGGTGATACTGTCTTGCGCTGCGACCGGGTGGCTGCTGTCCGCGCTGCGCTGATCGTCGCCAGATCGATGCGCGGGCTTCAGCCGTCGCGGTGTTCCGGTTCTACCGTGCTGATGCCGAAAGGCGCATAGGCCGGACACCACCGGAAAAACGCGGTGCCCAGGGGCAGCAGACCGATGAGGCCCCACCAGCGAACCGGATCATTCAGGAAATACATCAAGCTCAGAAGTCCGACGCCGATGACGATGCGCACCGAGCGGTCAAGGGTACCGACGTTTGCAGTCATGGTTCGTTCCTTCCCTGTGGTTTGCGTCGATCGGGCGAATCGGCGCGAGGCGTCTGGGAAACAGGCCCGACGCCAATCGGCGGTGGCGCCAAGTTGAGAACCCGCAGGAACAACTGGTGGACGCTGTCACCCGCCTTCGCGCCGAAGAGCGGGTCGGTATGGCCGGTGAATGCAGCGTCGATGGCCTCCCAGTCGCCTGCGGACAGTTTTTCCTGCGCTAGGGGCAGGATGTCGCGCTCCTCACATCGCATGTGTTGCCAGTGGAAGTTGGCATAAGCTTCCACTTCCGCTGCAAATGCATCGAATTCGACCGCACCGCCGTGTTCGTATCGCATCAGCGCGTGAGCGAGGTTCCGGATCTTCTCGGCCCCGAGCTTGTGCTCGACCTGGAGTTGATCGAGTACCGGGCGCGCCTCGGGGCAGCGTGCGCGCAGCAGCGCGAACAGGTACTTATCTTCCTTTGGATGATGGAAACGCTCGGGAACGGCGTCGATGTAGTAGAGCATCGCTCCGAGCACCTTGAAGTCCGGCTTCTCGCCATGCTCGCGGGTCTGGCGGACCAGGTAGAGCAGGCCGTGCAGGACCGCGGCGAGAGAACGGTGCTCGTCCTCGATGACGCGGATCGATTCGTGGCGGGGTTTTTCGGCGAGGGTATTCATGCGGTCGATGCTATGCGTCCGGGCGCACAGGCGCCTTGACGCAGATCAACGTGCCTGGCGCCGAAGCAGCGTAGGTTGTTGATACCGATACGATTGGCGTCCCGCCGTGCCGGTCGGACGCGCGGCTTCGCCATGACCGATCTTTCCCTCGACCTTTCGCCGTCTGTCGATGCCACTGGCGGCGGGACGGACGCTCGCTGTCATCACTGCGGCGAGCCCAACCCGACGCCTTCGCGCTGGCGGCTCCAGCTCGATGGCGGCGAACGCGGATTCTGCTGCGCCGGCTGTCGTGCCGTGGCGCAAGCCATTCGCGCCGCGGGCCTGGAGTCGTTCTATACACGGCGAACGGAGTTCGCGGAACGCCCGGTTGGAGAAGGCGAGTGGCTGGCGCATGCGCTTGCCGCCGACGCGGCCGGGCTGATCACGCACATCGACGCCAACCAGCGGGAAATATCGCTGTTGCTCGAAGGCATTCATTGCGGCGCCTGCGTGTGGATCATCGAAAATTACTTGCGGCGCGTGCCCGGCGTGCTGCAAGCCAGCGTCAATTTCACGACGCGGCGCGCGCGCGTGCGCTGGGACAGCAGAACGGCGCAGGTTTCCGATTTGCTGCGGGCCATCGCCACCATCGGCTATCGGGCATATCCCTACGATCCCCGGCGACGTGAAGCGTTGGCGCGTCGCCAGGGGCGGGCGCTGCTCAGCCGCATGGCGATTGCGGTGCTGGCGATGATGCAGGTGATGATGTTCGCGATTCCAGCGTACATCGGTGCCGACGAGGTTGCGCGCGATCATCAGGCACTGCTGGCCTGGGCGAGCCTGGTGCTGACGCTGCCCGTCGTGTTCTATTCGGCGGCGCCATTCTTCCTGGGTGCCTGGCGCGATATGCGGGCGCGCCGGCCCGGCATGGATGTCCCGGTTGCGCTGGGCGTCGCCGCCGCGTTTGCAGTCAGTGCGTGGGCTACGCTGACGAGGCAGGGGGACGTCTATTTCGACTCGGTGACGATGTTCGTGGCACTGCTGCTGGTCGCACGCTGGTTCGAGCTGCGGGCGCGGCAAAAGGCCGGCGACGACATCGAAGCCATCGCCCACGACTTGCCGCCGACCGCAGAGCGATTGCGCGGGTATCCCGCGTCGTCCGAGACAGATACCGTTGCCGCCGCGCGACTGGTCGCCGGCGACGTGATTCGCATCGCCGCTGCGGCGGCCGTTCCTGCAGATGGCGTGGTCCTGGCTGGTCGTTCCAGCGTCGAGGAGGCGCTGCTCACCGGCGAGAGTTGGCCCCAGCTCAGGGCGCATGGCGACAAGGTGCTCGCAGGTTCGATCAATCGCGAGAGCCCCTTGCTGGTGCGCGTCACCGCTGCTGGCGGATCGACCGCGCTGGCGGCGCTCTCCCGTCTCGTCGACCGCGCTTCCAGTCAAAGGCCGCGCATCGGCAGGCTCGCCGACAACGTCGCAGGCTGGTTCGTGAGCGCGCTGCTGGTGGTTGCCGCCGGCACCGCGCTGATCTGGTGGCACATCGATTCCTCCCGCGCGCTGATGGTCACCTTTGCCGTGCTGGTCGTCTCGTGTCCATGCGCATTGTCGCTGGCCACACCCACCGCGCTTGCCATTGCCGCAGGGGCGCTCGGCCGCAGGCAGGTACTCGCCGTGCGCGCAGACGCGATCGAGGCACTGTCGCGAGTGACCCACGTCGTGCTGGACAAGACGGGCACCTTGACCACGGGTCGCGTCCGACTCGTCGACGTCACCGTCCTCGGCACGCGCGATGCCGGGCAGTGCCTGTCGCTGGCCACGGCGCTGGAACAGGGCTCCGTTCATCCGGTGGCAAGCGCGCTGCGTGAGGTTGGCGCAACCGCGTCCGTCGCGAGCGACGTCGTCGCGGTCCCCGGCTGCGGTGTCGAAGGAACGATTGCGGGTCGCCGCTACCGCTGCGGTCGCCCGGCATGGGTCGGCGCAATCCATGCGTCTGCGCTGCCGCCGGCCGCGGAACACATCGAAGCCGAGCGCAGCGCGGTAGCCTTGGCCGACGAGAACGGCTGGCTGGCGTGGATGAGCTTCGACGATACGCTGCGACCGAGCGCGCGGGGATTGGTGGAAGCTTTGCACCGGCTCGGACTCGAGGTCTCGCTGGTATCGGGGGACCGCAGCGCGACGGCAAGGCATGTTGCGCAGGCGGTCGGCATCGAAACGTACCGCGGCGAAGCGACGCCCGAGGCGAAATGCTCATTTATTCAGGCGCTGCAAGAGCAAGGCGCAGTCGTCGCGATGGTGGGTGACGGGATCAACGATGCACCGAGCCTAGCGCTGGCCGACGTTTCCCTGACGCTGGGGAGCGCTGCAGCGCTGACGCAGTGGACCGCCGACATCGTCGTGCTCGGCAGCGATCTCGGACGCGTCGGTACCGCGATCGAGACCGCGCGGCGGACGTTTCGCGTCATTCGGCAAAATCTCGTCTGGGCCTTCGGCTACAACGCTATCGCGATTCCGCTCGCCGTAGCCGGATACGTATCGCCGCTCGCGGCGAGCCTGGGCATGTCGATCTCGTCGCTCATCGTCGTCGGCAACGCAATGCGACTCGCGCGGCCTGATGACCGCACGCAAGCCGAGCCGGACTGCCGCGTCGAGCTGCAGGTAGCTTCCTGAGAGCACAACGTGGACATTCTCTATCTACTGATCCCGCTCTCGGTGGTCCTGGCATTGCTCATCGCCTGGGCGTTCTGGTGGTCGGTCGAGAACGGGCAGTTCGACGATCTCGAAGGGCCGGCCCATCGCATCCTCTCGGACGACGACTCGCCCGTTTGACCTGCGTCAAAGGCGGCCGCAACCGGCCCGGTTAGCATCCTTTCCAGTGCGGATCGGGACCCAAACTGGCCCGGACCCATTCAATCGACGTTTGGGAGCGGGACCCATGAGCACTGCGACGGCGGCGACGTTTAACTACAAGGTGGTCCGCCAGTTCTCGATCATGACCGTCGTCTGGGGCATCGTCGGGATGCTCGTCGGCGTGATCATCGCCGCGGAGTTGCTGTGGCCCGACCTGTTGCCCGGCATACCGTGGCTTTCCTACGGACGCCTGCGCCCCTTGCACACCAACGCGGTCATTTTCGCCTTCGGTGGCTCGGCGCTGTTTGCCACGTCGTACTACGTCGTCCAGCGTACGTGCCAGGTCCGCTTGTTCTGCGATGCGCTGGCGTCGTTCACCTTCTGGGGCTGGACCGCGGTAATCGTTCTGGCCGCCGTCACGCTGCCGCTGGGATACACCAGCGGCAAGGAATACGCGGAGCTCGAGTGGCCGATCGATATCCTGATCACGCTCGTCTGGGTCGCCTACGCGATCGTCTTTTTCGGCACCATCGTCAAGCGCAGGACGCCGCACATCTACGTCGCCAACTGGTTCTTCGGTGCGTACGTGCTGACCGTCGCACTGCTGCACATCGTGAACAGCGCGGAGATTCCCGTCTCGTTCTGGCCGATGAAGTCGTACTCGGCGTATGCCGGCGTGCAGGACGCGATGGTGCAGTGGTGGTATGGCCACAACGCGGTGGGCTTCTTTCTGACCGCGGGCTTTCTCGGGATCATGTATTACTTCGTGCCGAAGCAGGCGGGGCGCCCGATCTACTCGTATCGCCTTTCGGTCGTGCACTTCTGGGCCCTGATCTTCACGTACATGTGGGCAGGGCCGCATCACCTGCACTACACGGCGCTTCCCGACTGGACCCAATCATTGGGCATGGTGTTCTCGCTGATTCTGCTCGCGCCGTCGTGGGGCGGCATGATCAACGGCATCATGACGTTGTCAGGGGCGTGGCACAAATTGCGCGACGACCCGATACTCAAGTTCCTGGTCGTTTCGCTCTCCTTCTACGGGATGTCGACGTTCGAGGGACCGATGATGTCGATCAAGACCGTCAACTCCCTCTCGCACTACACCGATTGGAACATTGCGCACGTGCACTCGGGCTCGCTCGGGTGGGTCGCCTTCATTTCGATCGGCAGCATGTACTACCTCATTCCGCGCATGTTTGGCCAGGTGCAGATGTGGTCGGTGCGGCTCATCGCGGTGCATTTCTGGGTCGCCACCATCGGCGTCGTGCTCTACATCGCGTCGATGTGGATTGCCGGTGTGATGCAGGGCCTGATGTGGCGCGCGACCAATATCGACGGCACGCTGACTTACGCATTCGTGGAGTCGGTAAAGGCAACGTATCCGTTCTACGCCATCCGCCTGCTTGGGGGCGCGATGTTCTTCAGCGGCATGCTGATCATGGCTTTCAACGTCTTGCGCACGGCCATGGCCGGTGCGCCGGTCGAGGCGCCGATTCCTCTTCCCGCAGCCTACGCCGCCTGATTACGATTGAACGCATAGAAGACGACCATGAAACCCGTGCAAGAAATGATCGAGAAGAACATCGGCCTCATGATCGTGCTGATCGTCCTGGTGGTAGCGGTCGGCGGCCTGGTCGAGATCGTCCCGCTGTATTTCCAGAACTCCACGACGCAGGCAGTCAATGGCGTAAAGCCCTATCCACCGCTGCAGCTCGCGGGCCGCGATGTCTATCTGCGCGAAGGATGCTACGGGTGCCATTCGCAGATGATTCGCCCGCTGCGCGCGGAGACGGAACGGTATGGACACTATTCCGTGGCGGGCGAGTCGGTATACGACCATCCTTTCCAATGGGGCAGCAAACGGACCGGGCCCGATCTTGCGCGTGTCGGCGCACGCTATTCCGACGACTGGCATCGGGTGCATTTGAACAATCCGCGCGATGTCGTGCCCGAATCGAACATGCCCGCGTATCCCTGGCTGGCCGGTGCCACGCTGGTCGCCGAGGACATCCAGCCGAAGATGCGCGCGCTGCGCCAGGTCGGTGTGCCGTATACCGACGACGCGATCGCCAAGGCGCCCGACGAACTCAAGGGCAAGACCGAGGAGGATGCGTTGATCGCCTATCTGCAGGATCTTGGACTCGCGTTACGGAATGTGAGGTAGCCATGGAACTCTATTCGACCCTCTCCAGCCTGTTCACCGTCGTTTCGTTTCTTGTGTTCCTGGGTATCGTCGCCTGGGCCTATGGACGCCGCCGGCAGGTGGCGTTCGCGGAAGCGGCCAACGAACCGTTCGCATTGCCCGACGAAGGCGGTTCAGGCGCGAGCGCATTCGAGCGCGGTGAACGCTCGGTCCGCTGACGAGAACACGGATGAGCGACTTCACTTCCGGGTTCTGGAGTGCGTATGTAGCGATCCTGACGCTCGTCTCGATCGCGGCCTGCGCGGTGCTGCTCTACGCGATGGGCAGGATGCGGATCAAGCCTTCGGACAAGAAGCCGCAGGGCGGCGACGGCGTCGGGACGACGGGGCACGTGTGGGACGAGGACCTTGCGGAATACAACCACCCGCTACCCCGATGGTGGATGTGGCTGTTCTACATCACCATCGTCTTCGGGTTCGCCTACCTCGCGCTCTATCCGGGACTTGGCCAGCTGCCCGGCATCCTCGGCTGGACCTCTGCGTCCGCCTACGCCAGGGAGCGCGACGATCTCGACGCGAAGATGAAGCCCGTCTATGAGAAGTATCTGGCGATGGACGTGAAGGCGGTTGCAGCCGATCCGCAGGCGCATGCCATGGGCGAGCGGCTGTTCCTCAACAATTGCGCGCAGTGTCATGGTTCGGACGCCGGAGGCAGCAAGGGCTTTCCCAATCTTCGTGACCAGGACTGGCTCTACGGGGGAGATCCCGAGGCGATCAGGGACAGCATCACCAACGGACGCAACGGCATCATGCCGCCGCTTGGGTCCGTGCTCGGTGACGACGGGGTAAGAAACCTCGCAAACTATGTGCGCTCGCTGTCCGGATTGCAGCACGACAAGCTGCGTGCGGAACTTGGCAGGCCGATGTTCATGCAAACCTGCGCGGCCTGCCATGGCGCGGATGGCAAGGGCAACGCGCAGCTTGGCGCGCCGAATCTGACTGACCAGATCTGGCTGTACGGTGGAACGGAGGCGACCATCGCCGAGACCATCAACAAGGGCCGCGGTCAGGCGTCTGCCGTCACGCGCATGCCAGCCCACAAGGATTTGCTGGACCCCGGCAAGATCCAGCTATTGACCGCCTACGTGTGGGGGCTGTCCAACCTGAAACAGGACGGCGCGAAGTAGCTGCTGCAGCGCGCGCATCCGGGGACCGCATATCGTGAATGGACCTTTGCCGCGGGCGGTCATTCCCATCGAGCCTGCGGTCGAAGAGGTCGCGCTCTACGAGGTCCGCAAGAAGCTTTATCCACGCGCGGTGCATGGCTGGTTCGCCGGGTGGCGCTGGGGGCTCGTCTTCCTGACGCAGGCGATTTTCTACGGCTTGCCCTGGCTGTCGTGGAACGGCCGGCAGGCGGTGCTGTTCGACCTGGCCGCGCGCAAGTTCTACATCTTCGGCTGGTTGTTCTGGCCGCAGGACGTCATCTACCTCAGCGCGCTGCTGATCACGTCGGCGCTTTCGCTGTTCCTGTTCACGGCGATTGCCGGGCGGCTGTGGTGTGGATATGCATGCCCGCAGACCGTATACACGGAAATTTTCCAGTGGATCGAGCGCAAGATCGAGGGCGATCGGCTGGCGCGGATCCGTCTCGACGCTGCGCCATTCTCGCTCGAGAAACTGGTCATCAAGGCGCTCAAGCACACGGCGTGGTTTGCCGTCGCGCTTTGGACCGGATACACCTTCGTCGGCTATTTCACGCCAATTCGCGACCTGGGCATTCGCGCGATCACCTGGCAACTCGGCGCGTGGGAGACGTTCTGGATCCTGTTCTACGGCTTCGCCACGTACGGCAATGCCGGCTGGATGCGCGAGCAGGTGTGCAAGTACATGTGCCCGTACGCACGCTTCCAGAGCGTCATGTTCGACCACGACACGCTGGTGATTACCTACGACCGCGACCGCGGCGAGCCGCGCGGACCGCGATCCAAGTCCACGAACCGGCAGGAAAAAGGGCTTGGCGATTGCGTCGATTGCAACATCTGCGTGCAGGTCTGTCCGACGGGTATCGACATCCGCGAGGGCTTGCAGTATGAATGCATCGGCTGCGCGGCATGCATCGACGGCTGCAACCAGGTCATGGACAAGATGGGGTATCCGCAGGGGCTGATCCGCTACACGACGGACCACGCGCTGGCGAATGGGCTCGACGTGCGCGCGATGTGGAAACGCGTGTTTCGTGCGCGCACGCTGATCTACGGCGCGGTGCTGGCGGCGATCGTCGCGATCGCGGCGGGCGCATTGGCCGTGCGCAATCCGCTCAAGGTCGACATCATCCGCGACCGCGGCGCCCTCGCACGCGAGGTCGGTCCGGGTCTGATCGAGAACGTCTACCGGATGCAGCTGATGAACACCGACGAGCAGGTGCGGCAGGTCACGATCACTGCGTCCGGTCTGCCGGGCATCAGCGTCGCGGGCATCACCCAGCCGATCACCCTCGAGGCCGCTTCCACCCGCCTGGTACCGCTGCGACTGCAGGTGCCGGTAGACGTCGCGTCGGAGAGCGAGGCACTCAAGCCAGGCACGCACAAGATCGAATTCATCATCCAGGCGCAGGACGACGAGAAGGTGGTTCGCCATGAACAATCCAGCTTCATCATTCCACGCTGACCGCGCCGTCCCGCGCTGGTACCGCGAACGCTGGCCCTGGCTGCTTATCGCCGGCCCGGCGATCGTCGTAGTCGCGTCGTTGGTGAGCGCCTGGCTTGCAGTCACGACCGATGACGGCCTGGTGGCTAGCGACTACTACAAGCAAGGGCTGCTGATCAACCGGAAGCTCGGTAGCGGATCATCGTTGGCGTTACCCGAGCCCAGCGCACTCGTCGCGGTCGGCAACGATGGACGCGTGCAGGTCCGCCTGCAATACGAGGGGCCGGCACCGCACGACGTCCGCCTCACGCTGCGGCATCCGGACGATCGCGCCGAGGCCATCGTGCTGGCGCCATCCGCGAACGGCATTTGGGTCGGCACGATCGAGGCGCGGACACCCGGTCGGTGGATCGTCGCGCTGGAATCGAATCTGTGGCGCCTTCCGGTCACGACAGTCCAGGGTCCGCTAGGCGAGATCAGGCTGGGCGCGACGCGTGCGCGGTGATCGGGCTTCGGCATCAACCCAGGACGGAGGCGACCATGGAACGGAGCTTGCTGACGAAATTGATGTGGATCATATGGCCGGCATTCCTCATCGCAGGCGTCGCGGAGATGGTCTTTTTCGCGCTGTTCGATCCGTTCGAACTGCACCTGTTCCTTGCGCCGCACGAAGTCTCGCGCGAGGCAATCTACACGCTGGGATTCATCGGCTTCTGGATCGTGGGTATCGCGTCATCGGCGCTGACGGTGCTGCTGGGGCGATCGCCCGAAGAGGTCAATCGCTGTCCGTTGCCAGGCAGCGAGCGGCCCGTGGGGTGCCCGATCCGCGACGAGAACGGAAGCGCGCAATGCACCGGCTCGTGAGCGATTCAGCAGTTGCGGCCGGCGAGCTGCTGCAGCGCCGGCAGGTCGAGCAACTTGACGGTCTTCCCTTGAACTTGCAGCAAACCTTCCTCCTGCAGTCGCGAGAGCAGCCGGCTGACGGTCTCCAGCTTGAGGCCAAGGTAGCTGCCGATCTCCTCGCGGGTCATGCGCAGCACGAATTCGGTCGCGGAATAGCCACGGCGCCGGTATCGATCGGACAGATTGAGGAGGAATACCGCGAGCCGCTCCTCGGCGCGCATGCTGCCGAGAAGGAGCATGACGTTCTGATCGCGTCCGATCTCGCGCGACAGGAACTGGTGCAGGTTGTGCTGCAGCGGCGCGACGGACCTCGCCAGCTCCTCCAGTCGATCGAAGGGCAGCACGCACACTTCCGTGTCTTCGAGCGCGACCGCTTCGCAACCGTGGCGGTCACTCGCGATGCCATCGAGCCCGATGATGTCTCCGAGCATGTGGTAGCCGGCGATCTGTTCGCGCCCGTCCTCGGCGAGCACGGTGGTCTTGCACGATCCAAGGCGAATCGCGTACAGCGCAGTAAAGGGCTCACCGACGCGGTAGAGCGATGCACCCTTCTTGTATCGGCCCCGGTTCGTGACGAGCGCATCGAGTTGATTCATTGCCTCGGGCTCCAGTCCGACCGACAGGCATAGTTCGCGCATGCTGCAGCTGCCGCAATGGACCTTCAGGTCGTGGATCGAGGCGATCCGCATCGGCGGTGCCGCGGCCGGCGCGGCTTGGCTCGAAGGAGGCGTCATAGGGGGCATGTTTTCAGGGCACAGTCGTACCTGCGCCTCGCAGTGTAATCCGAAACCATGCCGGCGGTAACCGTAGCGTGAACCGCCCTTGGCCGAGTCCCCAATGAGCCTGAGCGTCCTGCTGAGTGCCTGGCTGGTGGGCGCACTGGGCGGGCTGCATTGCCTTGCCATGTGTGGAGGGTTCCTCGCCGCGACCAGCACCCGCGATGCGGGGGCCCCGAGCCAGGCGCCACTTTTGCCGGCAGCAGCCATCTTTTGGCGTCAAACTGCCTATCACGGCGGTCGTGTCGCGACCTACATGATGCTTGGCGCGGCATTCGGAGCGGCGGGGGCGGCGGCAATGAATGCGGCGGCGCTCGCGCCCCTGCAGCGCGTGTTCTACCTCGCGGCCAACGCGTTCCTGATACTGCTCGGGCTGCACCTCGTCGGACGATCGACGCACGTGCTCGTGTTGCAAAGCGCGGGAGCGCGAATGTTCGGGGCCGTGCTGCCCGCGATCAAGCCACTGCTGCATCGACCCGGCACGACCGGGCGAGTGGCGCTTGGCCTGGTCTGGGGTCTGGTGCCCTGCGCGCTCGTCTACAGCGTGCTGCCGCTTGCGCTGTTCGCCGGCGGTCCGTTGCAAGGTGCGGCGGTGATGCTCGCTTTTGGCATCGGAACCCTACCCAATCTGTTCACACTGGGCGCGCTCATGCAGCGCAGCCGTGGATGGCTCCATGCGAAAGCGTTTCGCGTCGCTGCGGCAGCGATGTTGATAGCATTCGGCGTGCTCGGTCTTTGGCGCGTCTATACGGCCGAAGGCGCGCTCACGCAAGGTCCCTTCTGCATCGTGCCGTAGGCGGGAATTCGACTCGCTATGTCTGGAGTGGCTTAGGCCGTCGCCACGATCGCGATCGACAGCTCGCGAATCTTGCGCGCGTCCACAGTGATGCTGCGCAGGCGGTGGTCGAGCGAAACTTCGGCGGCCCAGCCGGTTGCCCGTAGGTTCGTGCTTTCCGGCAGCCTATGCATCTGCGCGACGTCGATCGGGATCCTCGCCTGTTTGGTCAGAGTGGCGATTGCCTCCGCCAGGTCGGTCCGCACTGCTACTCGTGTTGCATTCATCAATTGGCCCGCGTGCACCGCGTCGATGTCCGTCGCCCGACGCTGCAACATGACCTTCACAGCCGCCAGGTGCGCCGCCAGCAGGTAGTTCGCGGTGATCAAGGCGGTGAGTTCGGCCTTGATGAAATGCCGACTCTTGGGCTCTTCCAGCATGCGACCGAATGCCATGCTGAGGAGGCCGATGGCGTCGGTGAAACGCTTGCGCGCGAGCCGGTATTCCATGTCGTCCGCCGGGAGGACAAGTGTTGCGCTGGCGTAGCGCACGGCGGCCTCGAGCAGGCTGGCCGCCAGTTTCGGCAAGTCCCGATACTCCCAATGCGGCAGCACAAAGCTGAAGGCGTACGCCAGCAGCGCCCCAACCGCGGTGTCGATGAGTCGTTCACCGATCGCGAAATGGTCTTCGGGATTGAGCAGGTGGAGCTGAAGCAAAGCCATCACGCATGCGGCCGCGGCGGTATAGCGATACTTGATCGGGGCGAAGGTGTGCGCCACCGCCAGCGAGACAAAGGATGCGGCAAACAGGAGCCCCGGTCCGGGTGAGAAATGCAGGAGGCAAGCGGTCAGTGCGCAGCCGATGGCGTTGCCGACGACGCGGTCGGTTCTGCGTTGTTTGGTGAGGCTGAAATTCGGGCGCATGATCACCGCCAGCGTCAGCAGGATCCATTGGCTATGCGCCGCATACGGAAGTATGTTGGACAGGAGATAGCCGCAGCCCATGGCGAGCGTGGTGCGAAGGGCGTAGCGAAATACGGGCGACCTTCGCCGCAGATGATCGAACATGGGCCTGGGCGAGATGCTGATCTGGCTGACGAAGCGTTGCAGGTCGGCGCCTCCGAGGACATCGCTGGGCTCGACGGGGGTGCGCGCGACGGTGTGCAACCGTTCGATTTGCGCGATGCTTTGCCCCACGGTTTCGTAGATCTCGGCCAGCACCGCAATCGCGCGACGGTCGGCCGGAATCTCCGTGCTCGAAAGGCGGTCCAGCTCATAGCGGATGGCGAGTAGCTCGGCTCGATAGTTGACCGCGGAACGCGGCTCCCGATTGCGCAGGATCGCGAATGAGATCTGCTCGAGCCCTTGCGCCGACTTGAGTGCGAGGTCGCGCAGGAACATCAGGACGTCGGAACCCGCGAAGCGCTCCCTGAGGCATTCATAATCGGTCTGCGCGGCAAGGATGTGCTCGTGGACATCGAGCATCGCAATCAGCGTGCTTGCCAGCTGTCCGTCCCGCGCCGAAGTCAGGTCGCGAAACACAAGATCGCGCGCGGATTGCAGCCTTTCGTTCATGACCGCCTGTTGACCGATCACGGTTCGATATGTTGCGTCGAGATCAGCGTCGGTCTCGTAGAAATTGGCCTTGAACTTCAGATAGCGAGCGAATTCGTAAAGACATTCGGCGAGCCCCTGCTGTTTGGTGCGGAACTGCAGCAGGACCGCGAGCGCCAATGCGTATCCCAGGTACGCAACGCCGCCAAGTGCGAAAATCGCGGTGTGCTGCAGGATTTGCGACACATCGGGCGCGGGTGTTCCCAGCGCGATGGCCATCATGATCAGTACCGCCATGCTGACCGGCAGCGATTCCTTGCCGTACGCGGTCAGCATCGCTGCGCTGAAACTGATCGCCAGGATCACGACGCCCTGCAAAACGTAAGACGAATCGCTCAGGAGGATGACCAGCGTCGTGATCGTGGTCAGGACGAGCGCCGCGAGGAGCTGCTGTCGCTTCAAATATGCAGCGCGAGGTACGTCGGCGATGCTCACGCCCAGCGCACCGGTGGATGCGGCGACTGCGGTCGTCAGGTCGGCGAGCGTGTACGTGGTCAGGGCGACGCCGAGAACGCCGCCGGCGACGCCCAGCCCGCTGTAGAAATAGTGGCTGAAGATATAGCGTACGAGCGTGAGCGAGACGCTGGTCGGAGTGTCCGTCCAGGTTGTTCTCGGGATGCTGTCGTCCGCCATGATCAGCCGACGATCGCGGCGAATCGCGCGATGGGCATCGTCACAGCTTGAGCGCTTTCCCGTAGCCTGTCAGTTCCAGATAGCCGCGACCGACTTCACGGCCGTCCTTGAGCACGCGGACCGCACCTTCCCAATAGATCGTCCCGGTACTGGCGCGGGAATCCAGTTCCTGGTCGTCCATGAGCGGATCGAGCGTGTAGTCGATGCCGCGGGCGCGCACGCGCATCGCCGACCGGGTATTCGACCGCGGTGCGGGGAGAACGCCACCGCCGCGTGGCGGTGAAGTTGACGTCATCCGGCTCGAAGCGTGTCAGCGTGCCGTCGGCAGCCCGCAACACGCCGCCGCCCCAGACCGCGTTGCCCGCACGATCGCGCATGCGGAATGCCATGAGCGATCCACCATCGGTCAAGTTGATGCCAACCCAGTCCCAGCCGCTTGCCTCGGCAGCCATCGCCTGGCTCGACCATTCGTGATCGAGCCAGGCGGTGCCACTGACGTCGGTCGTGCGGCCGCCGACGGTGATGCCGCCGGTCACGGCGAGCTGCGGTTGGCTGTAGTAGTAGCTGGCCTGGGCGGCGTCGCGCCCCTTGCGCGAGAATCCCTGGTCGCCTTGCAGCAGGATCGCCTGCGTCGGCGTGAAGCGGAGGTTGAACCTGAAATCCGCCGCCGTGATCTGCGCCTGGTAGACGCCCCCGGCAAAGCCGAGCGACCAATCGCCGATGCGCACGTCGGTGGTGTGCTCGGCGGCCTCGGCCAGGCCAAATCCTGCACGCGCGGATCGCTGCTCATGACGCAGCCTGCCGTTGCGCGGATCGGCGATGGCCGCGTGCGCGAACAGCAGCTGGCGCGCCGCGAATTGGCTGGGATTGGTCTCGGCGACGCGCGGACGGTTGCGGAAGAAAGTCACCTGAATGCCAAGATTGTTACCGTCGGCATCTCGCACCCATCCGGTGACGTACCACCATTCGTTGCGAAACTCCGGATGACTGCCCAGGTCTCGGGGAAACTGCAGACGATACTCGGGCACGACGCTTGGATACGTCGCCGCCGTCGCGGCCCGGCTCGCAACGAGCAGCAGCGGGCTCGCGAGAAATCTCCTCCTTCTCATGGTGTTTTCGGCGCTGGCCGCAACGGCATCACCAATCTTCCTTGACCGCCAGGATCGCCCGGGTACCCATCGCCTGCCGGCCCATCGCGACGGCCGTCAGCGTGGACAGGCCAAGCACCAGCAGGCCCGCTCCGGCCAGCGCGACCCACGGCACCGACAAGTCCATGCTCCAGTGGAACGATTGCCGGTTCACCACATGGATCAGGATCAAGCTGATCAACCAGCCGAGGCCCAATCCGATGACCAGCCCGAGGCCGCTGACGATGAACCCTTCGACCGCGAGCATCGCACCGACCTGACGGCGGGTCATGCCGACGTGTCGCAGCAACCCGAATTCGCGCCGTCGCGACAGCACCAGCGCACCGAACGACGACGACAGCCCGAACAGGCCGATGACGACCGCGGCGAGTTCGAGCGCGTAGGTCACCGCGAAGGTTCGATCGAAGGCCTTGAGCGACAGTTCGCGGATTTCTCCGGGCGCCGCGACGTCCAGTCGCGAGCCGCCGGGAACGTCGCGGGCGATCGCCGCGCTGAGGGTGGCCACATCCGTTCCTGGCGCGAGCCGCAGCGCGCCGTTGGTCGCGGTAGCGTCGCCGGTGAGCGCCAGATAACGGGTGCGCTCGATGACCACGGCGCCTTGCGAGCGCGCATAGTCGCGCCACACGCCTGCCACGGTGAACGTGGTCGACGTGCCGGCGAGCGGAAGTCGGATCGTGTCGCCGAGACGAAAGCCGTACAGGTCCACCATCGCCTCGTTGACCCACACCGGCGGTGGCGCATCGGCGAGCGTAGTCGTCGCAGCACTGACCAGCGGCAATTGCCGCGCCAGGGCGGCCGCGTCTCCTTCCCGCGCCAACAGCACGATGCGGGGTCGGTAGGGATCGAGCAGGAGCTGCTGCTCGCGCACGAATTCGGCACGGCGCACGCCGGGTAGCGCGGCGACGCGTGCCTGGTCGTCGGTGGTCAGGTAGGCACTGTCGCCGACGGCGTTCGCCCGTACGTACACATCCGCCGGCAACACACGGTCGAGCCAGGCGTCGAGCGACGTCCTGAACGACGCCACCATGATCGCCATGGACACCATCAGGCTGACGCTGGCGACAATCGCGACCAGGCTTACTCCGGCCTGCCCGGGTGCGCCGCGCAATTGAAGCAGCGCGAGCTGCGCGGCAGCGTTGCGTGGCAGGGGCAGCTTCGCGAGCACGATCGACGCCATCCTCGGGATCAGCATCAGCGTCCCGATCAGCAGCAGCGCAATGGCGACGTAACCGAACACCGGCAGACCGGACTGGGCAGGCAACAACGCGGCGAGCGTTCCCGCGACAAGGGTGAGCAATGCCGGCCAGACAGGCTGCAGGCGCGCAAACGCGCGCTCCTGATCGCCGGCCTTCAGCGCCCGCGCCGGTGCCGCCCGCGCCGCTTCCACCGCCGGTGCGAGGCTCCCGAGCGTGGCCATCGCGACACCCAGGCAGAGGAAGAGTACCAGCGCCCACGGGTCGGGCGTCAGCGCGGGGGCGAGTCCGCGAAAATATCCGGCGCCGAAATCGAGGCCGACGGTGCGGACGGCGATTTCCGCGAGTACGAAGCCGCCAAACAGACCGAGCACGCTGCCGACCACGCCGATCACAGCGCCTTCGGCTACGAGCAGCAGAAGAAGTCGTCGGCGCGTCACGCCGAGAACGCGCAACAGCGCAAGTTGTGCGCGGCGCCGTACGACGGCGAGCGCCTGCGTCGAGAAAACGAGCAGGCCGCCGGTGAACAGCGCGACGAGTGCCAGGACATTCATGTTGACGCGGTAGGAACGCGACAGGCTTGCGCTGGCGGCCACGCTCGCCTCGGGACGCTGCGCCGCAAGCCCAGGCGGCAGCAACGCCTGCAGGCGATTGCCGAAGTCCTCGACGTCCACGCCGGGCCTGAGCCGAAGATCGACGCGGGTGATGCGCCCCAGGCGATCGAAATGCTCCTGCGCACCGGCGATGTCCATGACGGCGAAGCGCTGCTCCGCGTTGGCAGGCGCCAGACCGGCCACGCGCAGGTCGACGATGCGCAATGCACTTTGCAGTTTCACGCTTTTTCCCGCATCGACGCCGAGCCAACGCGCCGCGGCCGGACTCGGAAACAATACGTCGGGACGAACGACGTCCAATGGATCCTCGGTTGAGGCGATCAGGCCCGGCTGCACGCCTGCGGCACGAAAGGCGTCGATGCCGATGATCTTCAGCACCGCACTACGATCGGCGAGCTTGGCATCGACTTCCACGACGGGACTCGCCGTTGCAACTTCAGACATGCGTGAGAGCTGCGGATAGACGGCTTCGTCGAAGCCTTCACGCGGGCCTCGCACCGAGAGGTCGGCGGCACCCGAAAGAAATTGAACGCCCAGCCCGAGTTCGTTGACCGCAGCCGCGCTGATGAGCTGCACGGCGTAGCCGAGCGCGACGCCGAGGGCGATCGCCACGACCGAGAGCAAGCATCGCGCCTTGTTCTGCGCCAGTGAACCCGCGATGACCGCCTTTCCGACGGAGACAGTGGCGACTGGCATCCGACTTCCGCTCAGTGTGACGCGACGTCGCGCAGGCCGGTCGAGGTAAGCTGCAGGATGCGATCGCAGGTTCGCGCCGCGACCTGCGAGTGCGTGACGAGTATGCCGGCGGCGTTGCCCGCCTTGATCTGTTGGCGCAACAGCCCGAGCACCTGGTCCGCGCTGTCGGGATCGAGATTGCCCGTGGGCTCGTCGGCGAGGACCAATCGCGGCGTGTGCACCAGTGCGCGGGCGATCGCCACGCGTTGCAGTTCACCGCCGGACAGCTCGCTCGGTGTGCTTGCATCGCGCTCGCCCAGGCCGACTGCGGCGAGCATTGCGGCGACACGGCGCTCCGCGTCGGGTCCGCGGACGCCGAGCAGAGCCAGCGGCAGCGCGACATTCTGGCCCACCGTGAGATAGGGCAAGACGTGGAACGCCTGAAACACGAAACCAAGCTGAGCACGGCGAAGGATCGTCAACGTGTCGTCATCGAGCGTCGTCAGTTCCGCGCCGTCCAGGATGATCGATCCGCCGTCGGCGTGGTCCAGGCCGGCGACGAGATTGAGCAGCGTCGACTTGCCGATACCCGATTCACCCATGACCGCGACGTATTCTCCCGGTGCGAGGTCGAGGTCGACACCGGCGAACACGGTGCGGGGCCGGGGGCCGGCGAACGATTTCCGAAGACCGCGCACGGTGAGCATGGCTGCGAGCCTAGCGGGACGGCGTCGCAGTGACAAGCGGCACGTGCGCGCATGCGGCGATCAGGTTCGCTACAATTGGCCAAGTGCCACGCCAAACCCGCTCGTGAGAAAGCCATGAAGACAAAGCCCGCCGCTGGAGCAAAGCGTCGAGCGATTTTGGCGCCACTGCTGTGCATGATGTTCGCACTGGGGGCCGGACTGCTCAGCCCGACGCTGCGGGCGCAGGCGGCGCACTCGGCCGCTTTTGTTTCCCAGTCGACTCCATCTTTCATCGCGCTCCAGACTCCGACCTCGGTATCGGTGACGATGAGAAACACCGGTACGGCAACGTGGTATCGGGCCGATGGCGACATATTCCTGGCGACCCAGGAGCCGCAGGATAACTACTACTGGTGCATTCAGGACAACGTGTACGGCAGCCACAGCGGTAACCGCGTGCTGCTGCCGAGTGACGTCGCCCCGCAGCAGCAGGTCACGTTCGATTTTGTCGTCAAGCCGCTGGGTTGCCGGTTCGCGGCTCCGGCCCCGTTCCGGTTTCGCATGTTGTCGCAGACCTACGGCACCTTCGGCGAGGAAACGCCCGATCCCAAAATCGACGTTGCGACGCCTGCGGAATTCGTGTCGCAGCAAGTGCCGGCAACGGTGCCCGCGGGCGCGACGGTCCTGGTTACCGTGACGTTCAAGAACACCACGAATGCCGCGTGGGGTGTGTCCGACGGGTACACGCTCGAATCGGCAGGGCCCGCGGGAAACACGACCTGGGGCATCACGACGATCGCGCTGCCAGCGTCCGTTGCGGTCGGTGCGTCGACGACGTATACGTTCTTTGTCGTCGTGCCGAAGACAGCGGCGATCTACAATTTCCAGTGGCAGATGCGTTCGCCCGATGGCGTCGCCTTTGGCGAGACGTCTCCTGCGACGCCCGTGCAGGTAATTACACCGGGTCCAGTCAACTACGAGGGTCTGTGGTGGAACAGCCCCGCCGGTTCGGAATCCGGATGGGGCATCAACTTGGCGCACCAGGGCGACACGATCTTCGCCACCTGGTTTACCTACGACCTGAGCGGCAAGGGATGGTGGTTGACCATGACGGCGGTGCTGACCGCGAACGGTACCTATACCGGTACTCTGTTCCAGGAAACCGGACCGCCGTTCAATTCGGTGCCGTTCGCGCCGGGCCAGGTGCGCGGCACCGCGGTCGGCACGGGAACGCTCACTTTCACCGATGCCAATGAAGGTACCTTCGCGTACGTGGTCAACGGCATTACGCAGACCAAGACGATCACGCGCCAGGTATTCGGTCAGCTTCCGACCTGCACCTTCGGCATCCTGACCGACCTGACGCTTGCTTACAACTATCAGGACTTGTGGTGGGCAGCGCCGGCGGGATCGGAGTCGGGTTGGGGCGTCAATCTGACACATCAGAGCGATACGATCTTTGCGACGTGGTTTACCTACGACCTCGATCGAACGCCGATGTGGTTGTCTGTCACGGCGCCCAAGACGGCGGCGGGTACCTACGGCGGGACGCTGTACCGGACCACAGGCCCGCCGTTCAACGCGGTACCGTTCAACTCCAGCAACGTCGCCGCGACCGCGGTGGGAACCGCGAACTTCACTTTCACCGACGGAAACACGGGACTCTTTGCCTACACGGTCAACGGCGTGTCGCAGACCAAGGCGATCACGCGCGAAGTCTTCGTGACCCCTGGCACGGTTTGTCAATAAGGCGCGGCGCCCGTGGCGACGCAGCTCATTTTGGATACAATGGCGATTCACGAACGGCGAGCGCGGTTCAGCCTGCGCGCACGCCCTGACCCTCGCAAATCTGTTCACAAGAGCAACCATGAGCGGCTACCCGGAAGACATCTACACCGAGCCCTCGAATCAGGACGGTGACACGCTGAAGAATCTCGGGCCCCTTACCGGCATGGCTGGCATCTGGGAAGGCACCCGCGGCCTCGACGTCAAACCCAAGGCCGACGGGCCGCGAAAACAGGCCTATGTCGAACGCATCGAGCTCCAGCCGATCGACCCGCAGACCAACGGGCCGCAATTGTTCTATTGCCTGCGCTATCACACCCACATCGTGAAGCCGGGATTGACCAAGCTGTACCACGACCAGGTCGGATACTGGCAATGGGAGCCGGCAACCGGCACGGTGATCCATTCGCTCGCCATCCCGCGCGGGCAGACCGCGATGGCGGTCGGCAAAGCCAGCGCAAATGCCACGAGTTTCGAATTGGTCGCGACGCGCGGCCTCGAAACCTACGGCATCTGCTCGAACCCGTTCCTCGAGCACGCGTTCAAGACCGTCGAATTCCGGATCAAGGTGACGATCAATCCGGACGGTACCTGGTCCTACGACGAGGACACGGTGCTGATGATCCGCGGCCAGGCCGAGCCTTTCCACCATACCGACCGCAATACCTTGACCAGGATCGCGGCGCCCACGCCGAATCCGCTCGCGCGAACCTAGGCGCAGCGCTAGCTTCCGGGTTTCGCCGCCGCGGCGAGCGTTCGCGCCCGCCGGGCTTCGTAAGCCTTCAGATGCGTATAGGCGATCTGCAGCAATGACGCGTCCTTGCGCCGCGCGCGTTCGGCGGTGCGACGAAGGAGCAGATCACCCACGACATGGTCCGCCTCGATCGGGCCGTCGCCTTCGATGTCGCGGAGCATCGATGCGGTGAACAGCGAGCCGGGCGCCGTCAGCATCGCCCGCGTCTGCTCCATGAATTTGGCGCGTGGCGGGTATCCTGCGCCCTCCGCGGTCTCGCGGCATTCCTCGAACAGTGTCAGCATGAGTTCGGTGCCGCCGGGCGACGCGACGATGTCGCCCACAGGTGCGCGCATGAGACAGGTGGCGCTGGCCAGGGACGCGAGCAGCACCCACTTCTCCCACATGTCGTGCACGATGTGCTCGCTCGAGCGTGCGTCGAAGCCGGCGCCGATCATGATCTTGGCGACCCCGCCGATGCGGTCGGTGAGTCCGCCCTCGCGCTCGCCGAAGGCAAGCGAATGGAAGGTGTTGAGATGTACGACCGCGCGCTCCGCGTCGAGCGTCGCCGCGATGGCGCACAGGCCGCCGAGTACTTTTGGCCGCCCGAAGCGCGCGTCGAGCAGGTCGAGATGCTTCATGCCATTGAGCAGCGGCAGGATCATCGTTTCGGCGCCGACCGCGGGCGCGAAGGAGGCGATCGCGTCATCGAGGTCGTAGGCCTTGCAGCTCAGCACGATGAGATCGAAGGGGCGCGTAATGCCTTCGGCGAGCACCGTCGCCGGCGCGCGCAAGGTGACGTCTCCCGCGGGACTCTTGATGACCAGCCCGGCGCTCGCCAGTTCGGCCGCCCGGCGCGGGCGGACCAGAAAGGTGATGTCTCGACCCGCCTGCAGCAGCCGGCCACCAAAATAGCCGCCGGTTGCACCGGCGCCGACCACGAGTACACGCATGGCTCGACTTTCTCCTGTCACGGATACGGGAGTCTAATCAAGCCCGGGCGGTTTGTGTACGCGGTACCCGCAGCGGCCTGGTAACGTACGGGGGCACGCTCTCCACCGCCGTGGGCAGCGGCGTATGGTTCCGTCCGCGACGTCCCGAAGAAACTGACTCCGCTGCAGAGGATCCTTAACGCCAGACGAGAACCGGAATCTTGGAATGCGTCAGGACCTTGACGGTTTCGCTTCCCAGGACCAGCGCCGATATGCCTTTCCTGCCGTGCGACGCCAT
Organism: uncultured beta proteobacterium; assembly: GCA_963726915.1. GTDB lineage: Bacteria > Pseudomonadota > Gammaproteobacteria > Burkholderiales > Casimicrobiaceae > PALSA-1003. Next base: position 75,470 of record CAVSEA010000007.1, on the reverse strand, counting down.
GCAGATGACATCGCAGCCGTGCTTGGACGCCACTTCGATGATCGCCGCGTACGGCTGCTCGTGAAACAAGTGCACTCCGGCGAAGGTGACACCCGCGGCTTTGGCCAGCGTGCCGACCGCATCGAGATACTTGGCGGACCGTTTGTTGCAATCGTCCACGTAAGTGCTCTCCGTATCGGTGATCATGACGGCATCCGTGGAGAAGACGTGAAAAGGCACCGATACGGTGACCGCGGTCACACGGGCCGAGGTCGACTTCGCGAACTGCACTGCGTTACGTGCCGCAGCTTCCGACAATGGCGACCCATCGGTCGGCACGAGAATATGCTTGAACATCGGACCCTCCTCGAATAGTTGCAAAACGAGTTACCGGATCACGATCACCGGCAGTTTCGTGTGCGTCAGCACTTTTTGCGTCTCGCTGCCGAGAAGCAATGCCGATACGCCTCGCCGACCGTGAGACGCCATCACGATCGCATCGCATTTGTTCCGCCTCGCTGCAATGAGGATCGCCCGCCAAGGCACGGGCGCGATCGAATGCTCGATGTCGATCTGAACTCCCGCTGCCTTCGCCTTGGCGGCGACAGGCTTCAAGACGCGGGTGGCTTCCTCCTTGCACAGCGCCGCGTATTCCGTCCGCTTCATCGGAATGTAGACCGACGCTTCTGCATACATGGGCGACGGGTAGTCCGGAGACGCGTAGAACGCGGTGAGTTTCGCCCCGAGCGCACTTGCCAGACCGATTGCGTGCGTAACCGCTTTCGCCGACAGTTTCGAGCCGTCGGTCGCAACAAGAAGATGCTTGTACATCGACGCCTCCTCAATCGAATCGCTCCGACGTATCGATCATAGGTGGGGGTGTCCACGATGGTATTGACGTAGGTCAACTCTGCGGGCGTTGCCCGGATCGAGAATGGTTCATCCTGCTTGAATGTGGAGCCTTGGCATGCGGGTTTCGGAGCTGATGTCGCGCGGCGTCGTTTCGGTCGCGCCGACCGCGCGGGTTTCCGACGCAGCGCAGCTGATGCTCGACCATCGCATCAGCGGCCTGCCAGTGCTCGATGCGGAAGGGAAACTAGTCGGCATCGTCACTGAAGGCGATTTCCTTCGGCGCGCCGAAACCGGCAGCCTGAGGCGACGTCCCCGATGGATTGAATTTTGCCTGGGACCGGGTCGCCTCGCGGATGAATATGTTCATACTCACGGCCGGAAAATCGAGGAGGTGATGACGCGTGACGTCGTCAGCATCGGCGAGAATGCGTCGCTGGACGAAGTGGCCGCGCTCATGGAAAAGCACCGGGTCAAGCGCTTGCCGGTGCTTCGTGGCAGTCAGCTCGTCGGGATCGTCAGCAGGGCGAACCTGGTACGCGCGCTATTGCTGCTGACGCGGAGCCCCGCATCGCCGCTCCCCGGCGATCGCGCGATACACGACAGGATCATGGCCGCGGTCGACAAGGAGCCGTGGGGACCCAGTCACACCATCAATGTCGTCGTGCACGAGGGCCGGGTGGAGCTTTACGGATCGATCTTTGACGAGCGCGAACGTGAAGCGTTGCGTGTTCTGGTCGAAAACATCTCTGGCGTGAAAGGTGTGCAGGACCATCTCGTGTGGATCGAGCCCATGTCCGGAATGGCGTTCGGGGCGCCGGGAGAGAAGGACGGCGCCTAGTTGCCGTCGATGCGCGTCGGCTTCATAGCGTGGGGTGCGCCGACCTGCATTGCGCTTCCACGATCACCTCGCGCAACTTGCCGCTTCGCGCATCCGCTTTCGGCGGATGCGAATCCAGCACGACCTGGACGTTGCCGAGCGATTGCCTGGCGAGGTAAACGCGCAACGCGGCGGCCACCGCCAGCCACGCCCGCTGACGCTCGTGGGCAGCGCCGTGCTCCAGTCGCAACGCCAGGCGGTCTGGCCCTTGCTGAACCAGCTGGAACCGGCGCACATCGGCGGCGGCTTCGACGATCGTCGTCAATGCCAGCGGCAGCAGCGACACGGCACGACCGTCTCTGTCGCGCATCGTCAGCACGTCGTCGCGCCGACCGTCGGCCCGAATCGCCGGTAGCGGACTGCCGCAGGGGCAACGCTCCGCCAGCGCGACGACGCTGTCGCCCAGATCATAGCGGATGATCGGCTGCACGCGGTTCGCCAGATTGGTGAGCAGCACCGTGTGCGATGCTTCGCCGCGCGGCGTCGGTCGATAGTCGTGGTCCACGGGTTCGAGCACGACCCAGTCGGCGTTGACGTGGAGGGACCCCTCGCTGCATCCGAAGGCAATGCTCATGCACTCCGACGATCCATACTCGTTGATGAGGGTACAGTCGAACGCCTGCTCGATCTGTGCGCGTGTTCGCGGTGCGAGACACTCGCCGCCCGACCACAGGCACACCGGCGCAATACGAAGCCGACCTGCGGCCTGTTCGTCGGCAAGCTGCGACAGCATCGTGGGATAGCTGGCGAGGAACGCCGGCTGGTACGCGTTCAAGGCGGATACCAGTTGCGCCAGCGGTTCCATGATCGAGAATGCGCGCGAATCCGACCAGGGGCTGCCGCTGCGAACGTGCTGCCACGAAGCGATGCTCGCGAAGTGATCACCGGTCGCCGCGATGAGCGCGGCGCGGCCACCCTGCGCGAGCATGCCCCACGCGTAGCGACCTGCAACCTGCGCCGTCTGCAGTTGAACGCCGATAAGCGCGTCGTAGGTCATGAGCGCTTCCTCGTCCTGCACGTAGATTCCGGGCTCGCCCGTGGTACCTGAACTCTTCCAGATGACATAGCGATCTCGGTAGCTCTCTCCGATGTGGCTGCGATCGGCGAGAAACGCCTCGACACCCGCACGATCGACGCCGGGATCGGTGACCCAGTCGTCGAACCTCGCCATGAGCTGGCGTTTGGTCACGACGGGCAGATCGGTAAGTGTCAGACCGCGCTGCGGCAAGTTGCGCCATGCATCCCGATAAAAGCGCGAGTGCGTACGCGCAAACTCGATCATTTGCGCGCAGCGCGACAAGCGCGCCGCGTCGATCGCGGCCTGGCCGCCGTTGCGTGTCCACCAGATCTCCGACATCCGCAGCAGCCGCGCCCACCACGCGGCCGGCCTTTGGGTGCTCTTCCCGGCACTGCGGTGCATGTCGCTGGACATTCCAGTCTCTCCGGACGGTGCGCGGTGACCCGGTATTCCGGTCGCGACAAGGTCGACCAATCGCATGACCAGCGTACGCCGTTTTTCGCGGCGCCGCTTGACTCGGGTCAACGGGCGGTTTGTGACCCCTTCCGCGATTGCGAGTGATGCGCAATACGCGTTTCGACACGCGACGGTCCGGGGCCTTCGCTAGCAACGCCTGCCTTGATTCCGATCAACGAAACGACGCGTGAGCGGCGTTAATATTGAGCCAACCTATGGCTGCGCACCGAAATACGATCAAGCGCCTGCGGGCACGTCGATCGACAAAGAAGCTGTACCTGGAGCGGGCAAGGCCAGACGTTGCCTCTGCGACGGCGTTCCCTTCAGGCGATGCATCGTTCGTTCGCGACTCGTATGCGGCTACGGCGTTCGCCGATGTCATCGATCGCTCGCTGCATGCCGCGACCGCGCGCTTCACTGCCGGACTCTCGCCGATTTCCCTTGGCGATGCCTGCATGGATTGGGCTTCTCACCTTGCGTTCTCGCCGGGCAAATGCATGCGGCTTTCCGAGAAAGCGCTGAGGAAGTGGATCCGGTTCGCGAACTACGCGAGCCGGCGTGCAGGCCAACGCGACATCGAACCATGCATCGTGCCCTTGCCGCAGGACCAGCGCTTTGTGGACCCGGCGTGGCAGCAGGCCCCGTTCGATCTGATCTATCAGTCGTTCCTGCTGACCCAGCAATGGTGGCATAACGCCGTGACTGGCGTGCGTGGCGTCACCAGGCAGCACGAGAACATGGTCGCCTTCGCATCGCGTCAGTTTCTCGATACGTTCTCGCCGTCCAATTCACCGTTCACCAATCCAGTCGTTCTCCAGCAGACCCAGCAGGAAATGGGCTTGAACCTGGTGCGCGGCGCGCAGAACTTCATCGAGGACCTGGAACGCGCGATCGGTGGCAAGAAGGCCGTCGGCGTGGATGCGTTCGAGGCAGGCCGCAATGTCGCCATCACTCCCGGCAAAGTCGTGTACAGAAATCGGCTGATCGAGTTGATCCAGTATGCATCGACGACCGATCAAGTCAGGCCCGAGCCCGTGCTCATCGTGCCGGCGTGGATCATGAAGTACTACATTCTGGATCTGAGCCCGCACAATTCACTGGTCAGGTACCTCACCGACCAGGGTTTTTGCGTGTTCATGATCTCGTGGAAGAATCCTGGCCCGGAAGATCGCGATCTGACATTGGACGACTACCGCACCTTGGGTGTTGCGGCCGCGCTGCAGGCGGTCACGGACATTGTGCCCGATTGCAAAGTGCATAGCGTCGGTTATTGCCTCGGCGGCACGCTGCTGGCGATCGCCGCAGCGGCCATGTCGCGCCAACATGATGAACGCTTTGCGACGACCACTTTCCTTGCGGCGCAGACCGACTTCACGGAAGCCGGTGAGCTCATGCTGTTCATCAACGACAGCCAGCTCGCGTTTCTCGAAGACACGATGTGGGAACAGGGGTTTCTCGACTCTCGTCAAATGGTAGGTGCGTTCCAGATGTTGCGGTCGAACGATCTCGTCTGGTCGCGCATCGTGCACGCCTATCTGATGGGCGAGCGCGCTCCGATCACCGACCTGATGGCGTGGAACGCGGATGCGACGCGCATGCCGTTCCGAATGCATTCCGAATACCTGCGACATCTGTTCCTCAACAACGATCTTGCCGAGGGACGATACCAGGTGGGCGACCGGCCCGTAGCGCTGTCGGATATCCGGACGCCCAGTTTTGCGGTGGGTACCGAGAAGGATCACATCGCGCCGTGGCGGTCGGTATACAAGCTGCACTTGCTCACGGATACCGAGATCACGTTCGTGCTCACTAATGGCGGGCACAACGCGGGCATCGTGTCTGAGCCGGGACATCCACATCGGCACTATCGGGTGGCGACGAGGCCGGCGGAGGGGCAATACCATGATCCCGACGTCTGGGCCGGTTCCGCGCGACTCAAGGACGGATCGTGGTGGCCGGAATGGGTTGCCTGGCTGGCAACGCATTCAGGTGAGGCCGTGTCGCCGCCGGCATTGGGCAGCGCCTCGCCGCTGTGCGATGCCCCGGGAACTTATGTGCGGCAGGCGTAGATTCGAGCAGAGCGGAGTTTCGGCATTACTTCCGCGGTGCCGCCTCTTCCGGCGGGCGGACAGTTCTGAAGGTCACCAGCAACAACAGGTCGTAGACGATCTTCACCGCGCCTGCGACCAGCAGTGGCCAGCCGAAACTCGACAGACCCAGCAGGTAGCCCGCGATGAGCGGGCTGACCGATGACGCGAGACTGCGGGGAACCGAGGTCACGCTTGCCGCCGCCGCGCGCTCGCCCGGTGTGACCACGGCCATGACATAGGAACTGCGTGTGGGGACGTCCATCTGCGACAACGCCGCGCGAACCAGCAGGAGCACCACGACCCAAGGCAGGTCGGGAACGAAAGGAATGATCAGCAACAGCAGGTTGGCCGGCAGATGCGTGAAAACCATCGTGTTGACCAGGCCGATCCGGTTGGCGATGCGCACCGCGACCAGGTAGGAAAAGGCCGACATGACGCCGGTCCAGAAGAAAATGGTTCCGGCGACCGCGATCGACAGGTGAAATTTCTGGAACAGCCATAACGCGAGCAGCGACTGCACGATAAAGCCTCCACCGAACGCATCGAGGCTGAACAGCGCCGCCAGCGTGTACACGATGCGCCTGGACTGGCGCAGTGGTGCCGCCTCGGTTTCGGTAGCGGTCGCGAGCGTCGCCGGCAGGCGGCGATAAATCATTGCGGACACGACGCCGAGCAGACCATAGAGCACGAACATCGCCTGCAATGCCTGCTTTGCGTCGATGTGCGCTGCGTGCGACAGGTACTCGGGAAACCCCGCGAAAAGCGCGCCGACCGCGCCGACCAGCGCGCCCACCAGGCTGTAGCGGGCAAAGACTGCCGTGCGCTGTCGGTCGGCAACGATGCGGGCGAGCACGGCCTGCTCGAGCGGGAGAAAGACGCTGACGTCGCCGCTCGACGGATTGAGCGTGCCCACGACAGCGACGATCAGCAGCGGCCAGAAATCCGAGACCACCGCGAAGCCGAGCCCCGTGGCGGTCATCAACGCAGTGGCCATCAGCAGCAGCGTGCGATAGCGGAAACGATAGGCATGCAGGCCGACGAACAGCGAAAGCACGCCAGAACCCACCAGGGTGCCGGTGGCGATGACGCCGATCTGGAACGGACTGAATCCCAGCGTGATCAGATACAGCGGCAGCAGCAGGCTGACGTAACCGTCGCCGAACGCTCGCAGCGCGCGGACCCAAAGCAGCCGTAGTACGTCCGGCGAATTCATCGCGCCGGCGTCGCGCCGAAGCTGAAATCGTCGAACAGTGTGACGCTATCCGCCTTGGTCCACACGCCGATCGATCCCGCGCCCGCGATGTGCCCATCCTCGACCTCGATGTACAGCTTGCCGTCGAGCGCCACGCGGATCTGCCTGCCGGTAAACTCGACCCGCAGCGTGTGCCACTGATTCCTGGGCACCGGCGCATCCACGTACTTGATCGTGATGCGACGGCCGTTCTGCGTGTAGTACAGGGAGACGTTGTTCTCGAGCGCGTTGGCGCGAGCGACGTAGTAGTTGTCACCGTCTTTCCAACGCCAGACGAGTCCCCCCGCCTGGTCCTCCTTGCCCGAGACAGGTTTGAATTTGACCTCGGCGTAGCCGTCGGTGAATGACGTGCCGGTCTTGACGCACCAAGGGAAGTCGCCCTGCCCGCTCTGCTTCAGCACATTCGGCGGCGACGGGGCACTTGCATCTGCTTCGACGGTCCATCGGTGAGCGCCGCGGCCGGTGACGCCGGCGTTCCAGCCCGACGGCGCCGTTCCGGCGGTGGCGGCATCAAAATTGATTGTCTCTGCCATGGCGGCTCCTCCTGCTAAGTTGAGGCATGTGTAGGCAATACCGACTGCAACGGTGGTTGTTTTCATCGCGCGTCAGGCTTTCGTCGCCCTGCGCGCTTGCTCCAGACGCGCCAGCACCGCCTCCCAGCGGACGTTTTGGAAGAAGGCGTCGACGTACTTCGCGGTGGCGGCGCCGAAATCCATCTGATATGAGTGCTCATACATGTCCATAACCAAGAGCGGCAACGTGGCTGCGGGACCATGCAGGTGATCCCACATCCAGTAGTTCTCGACCTGTTGCGTGTGGAAGTTGTAGCCCAGAACGACCCACCCGGACCCCCCGCCAAGTCCCAGGCCGATGCGGCGGAACTCCGTTTCCCATGTATCGAAATCGCCGAACGACTCGCCCAATGCGGTACGTATCGCCGCGTCCGGCTTGCCGTTGCCGCCGAGGTTGTCGAAGTAGTACTCGTGGAACACGACCGAACCCGTGCGCATGAGGTGCTCGCGCTTCAGATCGTTGTAGATAAATGGTGGGGTGTCTTTGTTCGACAATGCGTCGGCCAGTTGCTTCTTGACCACGGCCAAGGCTCTGACCGATCCGCCGTAGTTGTTCTCCCAATGCGAGCGGATGAGCTTCTCCGACAGCCCGTTGAGTTTGGACGGATCGAATCCCAGCGCCTTAGGCGCGGCCTGAGTAGTGAATGCAGGTGCAGTTTGGGGTGTCATGATGGATTTCTCCGGGGAAGTGGTGTTTTGGGCCAGGACCTTTGGTGCCACTAACGCCATGGCGGACGCGGCACCTGCGGTCTTGAGCAAGTCGCGGCGAGAAACTGATGGAAATTCGTTCATGTCGCTGTCTCCTGTTTGCAAAGGACGGGCATCCAATGCGCTGCGCGTTGCTGGGTCATTAGCTATTGCCACCCGGAAAGAGCGCGATTCCTATGATGGCAGCGGCCGCAACGATGACGGGTTCGGGTAGCTTCTTCACTTTCCAGATCAAACCGATTGCGGCAAGGGCTACCAGAGCGATGACCGGCGCCAACCACCGGCGATTCGCATTGCCGAGGCTTAGGTCGAGGGCTGGAATTCTTGCTGAAGCATCCAATACTCACTCCTACTTGGGTGGATGACCCAAACCAGGAGCAGAACTTGGACGCCGAGGGCGGCTAGGTACGGGGAGTCTGCTTACAATCCCCGAGGCAGTGTTCATTCGCATCATAGCCGACTCCCAAGGCGGCTTCAATATGCGCACCATTGCCAAGAGTGCATTCGGATGCCGCTTGTGCGGTTGGGCTTCGATCCGCAATGGCGCGAGTTGAAAAAGATGCGGCAATGGCGTACTCTTTTTCTTGGGGGTTGACAGGACCCCCGGGTTTTATCCCTCCAAGACGGTGCCCCGTCCAATCCTGTGAGCGTCGCGTGACGGATGCGGGCACCAGACCATGTTCGCAATCCGTCCGGGCGCAATTCAACTTTGTGCTTGGAGGTGTCGTCATGCGCTATCAACTGAAGCAGATCTACTGCCGTCCCTGGACGCTTAGTGGCCTGTCGCTCAAGCTCATGGAGAGTCACTACGAGAACAACTATGGCGGCGCGCTGCGGCGCCTGAACGCCATCACCGAGCAGCTCGAAACGCTCGATTTCGCGAAGACGCCGGGCTATGTCATCAACGGCCTCAAACGCGAGGAGCTGGTCGCGCTCAATTCCACGCTGCTGCACGAGCTCTATTTTGCGAGCATGGGCGGCGACGGAAGGGTGACAAACGCCATGTCCGAGGTCCTCGCGCGCGACTTCGGATCGGTGCAGCGCTGGCGTACCGAGTTTTCCGCCATGGGCTACGCGCTCGGCGGCGGCTCGGGCTGGGTGCTGCTGTCCTGGATGCCACGGGACGGCCGGCTCATCAATCAGTACGCCACCGAGCACAGCCAGGCGATCGCGGGTGGCATCCCGGTGCTCGCGCTCGACATGTACGAGCATGCCTACCACGTCGACTTCGGCGCGAATGCGACGGCCTACGTCGACACGTTCCTGCGCAATGTCGACTGGCCGGCGGTCGAGGGCCGCTTTGATGACGCGAGCAAGGTGGCGCCACCGCGGCCGCTGGTGCAGGACGAGTTCCGCGACGTGCCGGGCGTCGGCGTCGAGGAGGTGAGGGCGATGCTGGCGGAAGGCAAGCCGCTGCAACTCATCGACACGCGGCCGAAGCACGTCGTCTCGCGCCAGCAGGACATCGCCGACGGCGTCACCTGGCGCGACCCCGAGCGCGTCGGCGAGTGGATGGGCGAGCTCTCCAAAGAGAACGCCGGTGGTGGTGTACTGCGCCTACGGCTTTCATGTCGGCTGCCGCACCGCGATCGCATTGCGCGATGCGGGGTTCGACGCCCGGTACATGACGGTCGGTCACTCCGGTTGGAAGGCCGTCGGTGCGCCGATCAAGATGAACGCATGAAGTGCGGGAGGCCAGTCTTTGGGGAAGGCAACTTCCCGCGGCTCGTGGCGATGGCCGCTGCCGGTGCCGTCATGCTCAGCCGACGTACACCGGTGCCGGCTGGCTGAAGTATGCATCGAGCAAATGATAGACCAGCGCCCAGTTCTTCGACCGGGTGCTGGTATGGGCGATGCCGGGCATGACGATGAACTGCTTGTCGGCGTTGGGGAGCAGCGCGAAGAAATTGGCGAGATCCTGGAACGAGGCGATGCCATCGTACTCGCCGCGCATGATCAGCGTCGGCACGGTGATCTTCTTGGGATCGAGTACCGGCAGGTTGGCCGACATGTCGATGTAGGTTCCGTTCGGCATCGACGTGTCGAGGGCCAGCACTGCGTCGGCGAACGCGTCGACGACGGTGAGGTCGCTGGTGCCGGGATGGTCGCGCGTGAAGATGCTCTGCACGAACGCGCGATCGATGGGGCGCCGGTTGCTCGCCTGGTATTGCGCCAGCCGCTTCTTGCGCTCGGCCAGCGTCGGACTGCCTTCACCGGTCCAGACCAGCGCGTCGAGTGCCAACCGATGCACGCGCGCCGGATAGCGCTGCGCGAACAGGCCCGCGCGCAGGCCGCCCGAGGACGCGCCGTACAGCAGCAGCGGCTGACCATCGTTCTGCTTCATGATGTGGTCCGACGCGACGGCCAGGTCGTCGGCACCGCAGGAAATATCCGCGTTCACCGGCCGCCACTTGTCGGAGTGCCCGTAGCCCTCGCAATCGACGCACCAGGTGTCGTAGCCGAGGCGCGCGAACCAGTCCATCGTCGACGCCTCGGGCTTGCCCGGGATGCGCAGGTCGAACACCGGCGTCGCCGAGACGGAGGAGCCGTGCACGAACAGGATGGTGCCGCGACGCGTATTCGCGGCGGACGGCGTCTTCAGCCGTTTGCGCCACATGAACAGCCGGACGTTGTCCGCGCCCACGCGCTTCACGGCCCAATGCTCGGTTCCGACGACCTCGGCGAGCGCGGTGCTCGGCTGCGAGCGTGCGTCCGGCGACGAAAAAGTTGATGCGACAAACGCTGCTGCGCTCGCCGCCATGAACTGGCGGCGCGAGCCTCCGGCGAGGGGCCCCGTGGGAGGCACGGGGATCGCCGGGAATTGCGAGTCGCCGCATGAGGCCGACACGGGTTGCGTCGGCTTTGTGACATCGCCCAAAGGAGGCCGACGGCGCGACATGTTTTGCTACGCGTCGGCGGCTGTCACGCGTTCTTCAACGCGTATCCATACGCCAGGTTGGTGCGTCCGGCGCCGTGCTTTTCGTACAGGTCCTTGTAGTTGGCGAGCCGGTCGGTCTCGAGCGCCGCACGGTGCTCCGGCTTGTAGTTGTAGAGCCGCGCGTTGTTGCGACCGAAAATCGCGGTCTTGATCGGACCGTCGGCGGGCCCGAGCGGCTGCAGGCCGTATTTCTTCTGCAGATCCTCGGGAATCTCCAGCCGCCGGAGCGCCTCGATCTGCCACTGCGGGGAGCCGGTCCAGATCGCATCCGTGCCCCAGCAGACGTGATCCACACCCATGCCCTTGATGAGCTGGCCGATCATCACTGCCGACACGCGCGGATCGGCGATGGTCGACTGCGCGAACAGCTGACCGACGTCGGCGTAGACGTTCTTGACGCCGTGCTTGCCCGGGATTTCGGACAGGTCGGTGATCCATTCGATCCGCCCCGTACGCTCGAACTGCGCCCAGGCATCCTGCACGTTGCCGCCGCCTGCCCAGCGGTAGCCGCCGTGGTAGATGATGAAGTTGAGCTGCGGCCAATCCTTGGCCGCCTTGGCGACGTCGCGCACATCCGAATACGCGAGCAGGTGCGGGAACTGCTTTTCGATCGACGGCGGGAACAGGCCCTTGTGCACGCAGACGTTCTTCAGCCCGGCCTTGACGAATTTCTCGTAGGCCGGGTAGACGAGCTTCTCGTCGTCCAGGCGCCACGGGTGCTTGGACAGGTCCTTGTTGGTGTTGTCGCCGATGGTGTAGCCCTTCATCGAATCCGGCTTGAGCACCCGGATGGCGTAGTCGATCTGCTCCATCCAGCCGTCGTAGCCGGGCGTGAAGATCGCGTGCGCGAACATGCGCTTGGTGCCGGCCAGTCCGTTCACGTCGGCGCGCGCCTGCGCCTTCATGTCGTTGGTGAGGAACCAGTCGCCCGGAACTTCCGACGGCGCGCCGCTGATGCAGGCCACCTTGGTGTCGCTGTCGAGATAGATTTCCTTGAGGTAGTTCGTGAACATCAGGTCGTCGATCGTCTGTTCCTTGCCGGCGAGCGCGGGATTCCAGCCGGCCTTGCCGACGGCGTTGCGCTGGTTCACGAAGGTCTGGATGCGCGTGCCGGGGCGCAGGAAGTGCGTGTGCATGTCCATGATGAATTGATTGGACAGCGCCTTGGCCCGCTCGTTGGCCTGGTCCGGCTCGGCCGCCTCGGCGCGGGAAACACCGTAGATGGGCCCGTAGGTGTCGTTCATCGCCACGAACGCGGTCGCCATGCCCGCCGCGGTCTGGAAGAAGCGCCGCCGGCTCATGCCCAGGCGCTTGGCCATCTGCGCGCCCATCTGCTTGACGCGCGCCTCGAACTCCCGCTGCTGCGGCGTCTGCAGCGCAGGCATGAACTCATCGCTCGATACCGACTGCACCGGAATCGGCGAGGCAAACAGCGATTCAGCCGAGGAAAGCCTTTTCAGCTCGTCCGGGGAAAGCATGCTCATGATTGGCCTCCTTGTGCCAGTGCAATGAATTTGCCGATCTGGTGTCAGCCAGCGCAATCGCGCGGCGTCGCGACCTTCGGGCCTTGGCTTACGCCCGCCGCGCTCATGCGTCTTCCTGTGTCAGGCGCTCGTTGGACCGCGCTCTGCGGACATTCTGTCACAGCTGCGGGCGGGCGTGTGGGCGCGCATGCGATGCCGGGACATCTTCTAGGCTGACTTCGCCTTGAGCCGCTCGGCGAATTTGGGCAGGTCGATCACCATGCGTTCGTGCGTGCCGGTGCCGATCTTCTCCGCGCCGTCCGCTGCCTCGATCCGGAACTCGATACGCTTGCCGTCAACCTTGGTGACTTCCGCGTTGGCATTGACCGTCCGCCCGACGGGTGTCGCCGCCAGGTGCGTCACGTCCACGCGCGTGCCGACCGCGCTTTCGCTCGCGTCGAGATAGGGCTTGATCGCGTTGAGCGCCGCGTTCTCCATCATCATGATCATGACTGGCGTCGCCAGCACCGGCGGCAACATCGCATCCTTGAAGCGGTTGGCGAGATGGTCGGGAGCGACGACGAGGGTGAATGAACCTTTGGCACCAACGGGTATCGAACGCATGCGGCTGCCTCCATCTAAGCAGGTTGAACACTTCCAGCTTGCACCAATGTTCTGATGTCGTCGATCTCCGCGCGTATCTTCGCAGACTGCACCACGATCGGCGCCATTCCTTGACAAGACTTCGTCGAGTATTCAAGAATCCACACGATGGCTGCCGACGGCACCTTGCAGCGACACTGGCCGGTGCCGATGGCCGTGCACCATTTCGCGCAGGCGGCCGAGGTCAATCCGCTCCTGGCGAATGCGTTCCGTGCGATGCGCGCGGCCGATCAGAAGGCACCTCCCGGTGTACTCTATGCCAGCCCCGACGACCTGCTGCGCCGAATCGACTTGCCCGAATTCGGTGCGCTCATCAAGTTCATCGTCGCTTCGCTGAACGCCACTGCGCAGGACGCGAATGCGGGTGCGTGGCCGCCAGGCCGGCACAAACTGGAGCTGGAGCTGATGGGCGTCTGGTTCCAGATTCAGAATGGCGGCTCGTTCCACGACGTGCACACGCATGGCAACTGCTCGTGGTCGGGCGTGTACTACGTGCAGATCGACACTCCCGAGCACAGGACCGGGCACCCACAGTTCGGCGCGCTGAATGGCGCCACCCGGTTCTACAGTCCGATGTTCATGCTGCAGGGCGGCGCGTATGTAGACCGCGGCAACGCCTGGATGCAGCAGGCAACGCTGGACGTGATGCCCGAGGAGGGCGACCTCGTCCTGTTTCCCTCGTTCCTGCCGCACAAGGCGATGCCGTACAGCGGCGAGCGCGACCGGATCATCGTCTCGTTCAACGCGCAGATCCGCTCGCCGGACGGAGACGACCGGCTGCTTCGCTACTCGGGTACCTAGGAATTGTCCGATGACGGGTCCACGGCAGGTGACGATAGCCGTCGATGAGCTGCAGCGCGTCTCCGGTTTGCTTCAGGCACCGTCGGGAGCGCGGGCTGGATACGTCGTCGCACACGGTGCGGGCGCCGGCATGGCTCACCCGTTCATGGCAACGGTGGCGAACGGACTCGCCGAGCGCGGCATCGCTACGCTGCGGTACCAGTTTCCCTATATGGAGCGGGGCTCGAAACGGCCCGACGCACCCAAACTTGCGCAAGCCACCGTGCGCGCCGCGGTCGTGGAAGCGTCGCGTCTCCTGCCAGATCTGCCCCTTGCTGCGGGCGGCAAATCCTTCGGTGGTCGCATGACTTCGCAAGCGCAGGCCGCGTCACCGCTGCCGGGAATCCGCGGCCTCGTGTTCCTCGGATTCCCGCTGCATCCGGCCGGGCGCCCGTCCGACGAGCGCGCACAGCACCTCTTCGCGGTGGAGATTCCGATGCTGTTCCTGGAAGGGACCCGAGATCAACTCGCGGATTTGCAGTTCCTGCAACCGCTTGTTCGAAAGCTCGGTGCGCGCGCCACAGTCAGGCTGTTCGAAGATGCCGATCATTCGTTTCACGTACCAGCGCGCACGGGACGCAAGGATTCTGAAGTCATGGCCGAAATGATGGATGTCGTGGCCGGTTGGATCGACACGGCGCTTGCGCCTGTGGTCAAGTGACAAGAGAACGTCTGAACCGTCCCGACGTCGCTGCGACGCAGATTTTCCAGAATGAGCGGCGGGGTAAAGCGGATCGGGCGGGCAACGACCGAGAACGACCCGTTGCAGTCCACCGATTCTGCGCAAAGCCGCCGTTCGCCGGCGCGGAAGCGGACCTTCAAATCCGCGGTGGGCGGTGATGGCGCGGATAATAAGTCACGCGAACGTGGGAACTCAAACGGCCGTCTCAACGGTGTCATCGACCCCTGGGAACGGTCATTAGTCGGCCCGGCAATCCGCCAGGCGCAACGTCGATCAACCTGCACGCCAATCAAACCCTGCGGCGCGCCATGGAAGCCATCGTGATGCAGAGGCCCAAGCCAAAGAGCCAGAGTGTGCCGGGCAATGAAATGACGCGGACTACCGCCGGACCCAGTGCAGGTGTGCTGAGCGCTGTCCCTGCATCGTCGCTCAACGTGACGCTGCCGGGCACGAAATCCAGTAATCCAACACCGGGTCCCACTCCCTGGAACGCGACTGTCACTAACACGAAGCTCGGGAGGAGGTTTCCGAGTGCGTCCCGTTGTAGTGCGTCGAGTTCCGCGGTGCCGAGGAGCGAAACCTCATCGAGGTGGAGCACACCCGGAACCGACGCATCGGCTATCCCAACCGCCTCGGATGTGGGATCACCCAACAAAGAGCCGAATTGCGCCCCGAGCATGCCCACCGGCATAAAGCTGAGAATCGTAGGATCGAAGCTGTTGTCGACACTGAATGCGCCAAGTAGCGTAGTAAGGCCCGAGATCCTCAAGTCAAACGTTGCTGTATCCCCCACCCCGATTGCGGCGGGACCGGTTCGCTCGAGAGACAGGATGACCGTCCCCTCAGAGTGCCCCGCCGTCGTCATGGCGAACAGAGCGAACCACAGCATGATCAGCTTCTTCATCTTTGCCTCCACTGCGAAATGGTTGCAACGGCGGCGGCCAAAAGGGCGCCAGGACATCATCTGCACTCAGCGTGGCGATTATCGGCACGGCGCCCCCAACGGACTGGTGAATAGCGTCGCGAGTTTTCTTGCGTCGGCAATGTCGATCCTTCCGTCGCCGTTGAGATCGAGTTTTGACTGCAGCGCCGTCCCGGCCGTCGCTTGACCGCGAACCACCGCAAGCAGCAGCGCGAGGTCGGCGGTGTCGACACAACCGTCCCCGGTGAGGTCCCCTGGCTCGGTACCCGCCGTCCAGCTCAAGGTCAGGTGTGGTCCGGCCGTTGCGACCGCGAGGTGATACACCTCGCCGTCCCGGCTTCCGAAGCGCGCGCCCCGGAAGGACCCGTCGCTCGTCACGTCGGTGAACATGATGCCGCTGTTGGTAAGACTGCTCCGCAGCCAGATATTTGCGATCGGCGTCACGTCCCATTGAAAGATGTCGCCAACGCCGTTGACGGCCTGGCGAACGAATTGTGTGGCCGCCACGGAGGCGTCGAATGGCGGCTGCGTAGTGTTGTTCGCGGCGGCCGGGTCCGGGTTCAGGTCGGCCCCGGCCCACGCCACGCCGAATGCCGAATCGGGGTCGGTCAGCGATGCAGGTGCCGCTGGTGGCCGCGCGCCTTCGAAGCCGTTGCCCTCGACCCACGGCGCTAGGACGGCATGCGCGTCCACCGTGTAGACCGAGGTCGGCAGCCCGTCGTCATAGCTTTGCAGCGTGAGGTCCGCCACGGCGCCGGTCAGCTTCAACGGCGGCAACATGGACAGATCGAACCGAACGAGCCCGCGCATCTGGTCCGGCGCGCCAAAAGGTTTCCCGTCCCCGCCGCGCCCCGTGCCGACCTCGATGAAATCCTGCAGACCGTAGTTGTCATTGCGCCGAATATCCAGGTCCGTCCGGACATAGGTGTCCGCAGCGGCCTTCACGACCAGCATCGGGGGACGAAGCTCGAACGCCCCGATGTCGCAACGCGCAACACCGTCGCCATTACCGTCCTGGGGGCGTTGAGCGCCGCGCTGGTCGGCCCTGGGACAGCTTGCGTCGTCGCCTGCGTCAACAGCAGGACTTCCGGGGAAAAGAGCATGGGTATCTGTCAATCCTCCGTTGTTCCGGAGTACTGGGTCTAGCCCAGCCGCGCGAAAGGGAAGGTCAGTGGAGTCATTCAGCCCACAGGTCCCATCGTCCTCTAGGTTATGCCCTAACGATACGAAGGCTTCAGTCGAAGTAATAAGGGCACTACAGTATCCTTGCGCCTATGCTGTTGGCAATGATCGTGTTACGGAATACCACGAGCGTGGAAAGGCTAGTCGGACGTGTGAAGATATTCCCACCAAGACCAGCTGCTGCGTTCGAGTTAAGTGTGGTGCTGTCGAGCGTAACCCCACCAGTGTTGTAGATGCCGCCACCCGCACCACTTAACGCTCTGTTAAGGCTAATGGTCGTATTGGAGATGTTCAATTGCCCAAAATTGATGATTCCGCCGCCCCGTCCCTGGGCTTCGTTTTCGCTGACAGTCGTGTTGCCTGAGAGTCAACATCGCCAGACCTGAATTGCCTATCCCCCCGCCCTGTCCAGTCGCTTTGTTGCCACTCACCGAGGTATCAATCAGGGTCATTTCTCCAGCCTCGTTCCATATGGCGCCTCCACCAGGCGCTACACTGGATCGAATTATCACCGCATCGAGCACCACAGTTCCTCCATGGTTCCGAAGGCTGCCGCCTCCTTCAACGGTCGCGCTACCACCACGCAGTGTCACGCCCTCAACCGTGAGCTGCCCTTCCGCAGAAACGAAGAGAAGTCGAAACGGAGGTACTCCAGCAGCATCAGACCGCTCGATGACCGTCCCTTCACTACCAGCCCCTATGATCGTAATGGGTGTTTCTATTCGAGGGAGGCCGTTGTCGCCCTCCGCATCGCTGTAGTTGATGCTGGTAAGCGTGTAAATTCCTGGCTGCAGGGTGATTGTATCTGGCTCAGGCGTTGCGTTTGCCTCATTGATCGCGCGGATCAGCGCTAAGGTGTCTCCGGAGGAAATTATGCAGCCGGATGGCAGCCGGCAGTCACCGCTTGCACTTGAGCGAAGACCCATGCGGCGCCGACATCACCGTTGTCGCCGTTTCCACCCATGATGGCGGTGTGTCCGTCAGCGGAAAGGGCAACAGAACGGCCTTGCTGGGGATAGACGCCGGAGGCATCCATACCGACGAGTTTGGGCTGGAGCTGGCTCCACAACCCCTTTGAGCGCGTGAACACCCACGCGGCACCCACGTAGTTGCTGTCGACCAGGCCCAGCCAACGAGCGCGGTATTCCCGTCACCGGAAAGTGAAACAGAGACGCCTTGGTATGCGAACCCTACTGCGCCTGTACCGACCAGTTTCGCCTGTTGATTCCATACTTCGCCGGAACGGGCAAACACCCACGCCGCGCCTACGCCCTTCTCGTCGCTGCCTCGGCCGATAATTGTCGTGTTCCCATCGGACGATACCGAACAAGAAAACCCGCCTCCGAGACTGTACGGCGCATCGATTCCGATGAGTTTGGCTTGCTGGGCCCATACGCCACCGGAGCGGACAAATACCCAGGCGGCACCTACATTGTTGCTGTCGTTAATGGAACCGACGAGGGCAGTGTTGCCATCACTGGAAATTGAGACACACAAGCCTTGAGCTGCCCGGCCTACCGCGTCTGCGCCCACCAGTTTCGCCTGCTGGCTCCATACCCCGCCGGTGCGCGTGAAGACCCACGCAGCGCCGATCGCCCCGTCAGCAGAATTGTCGTCGATAGGACCTCCGACAATGGCGGTGCTCCCGTCACCGGAGAGCGAAACAGAGAAGCCTTGTTCTGAGGCCCCGATAGCGCCGGTGCCTATCAGTTTTGCCTGCTGCGTCCATACGCCCCCCGAGCGCGTGAACACCCAAGTTGCACCGACACCACTGCTATCATGCGGCCCACCGACGATAGCGGTATTCCCATCAGCCGAAATGGCTACAGAAAATCCTTGCAATGGAGGATCTACTGCATCTGTGCCGACTAGTTTAGGGCCTTGCTGGCTCCAGGCTTCGCCCGACCGGACAAACACCCAAGCGCCACCCACCGGATCGTTGTCCGCATACCGACCGATAACAGCGGTATTTCCGTCGCCCGAAATAGAGACCGACAGATCCCCCACTCGGGTTGACACTAGGCCCGTGCCGACAAGTTTCGGGCCCTGCTGGCTAAACTGTGCGTGCGCGAGCGTCGGAGACATGCCGGACAGGAGTATGAAAACAGCCAGCAGCTCTCGCACCATCTTCGCGAATCCCATGATCTCTCCTAAAGCGCGGCGTTTCGGCAGCAAATCAACGACTTCCAGCAAGCACCCTACCCCCCTTAAATAACCCAATCCCTAGGTGACCGAATCACTGAGTATCCACCCCCTGTCCGCCGCGCACACACCAAGCGTCCGCCTGGGACATCTGATCACTGAGGGTCCACCCCCTGTCCACCACGGATGCACCAGACGGCGGCGCCCCCGCCCTTATTGGTCACAAATTCGTTGCCATCTTGTAAGATCACTCCCCACGCATGGCTAGGATCGCCGAAGTTGGTAGTAGCCGACCAGACAAGTGACGTCGTCACATTGATAAAAGGATGACCAGCGGGTAGCAGAGGGCCAGGAGGGGACGCACTTGGGTCTATAAGGCTCATTACCTCCTGAAGCGTGGGAAGCCGCCAGCCCTTGCGATTACCCACAATTAGGTTATTGCAATGAAAGTGAGCACGGTCCCAAGCTAAGATTTCCGTGCTGGGCGACCGCTCCCAGACAAGCCCTGTCTCCCGGTCGAGGACCGCCGCGCTATTCATGTTGGACAGCACGATGAAACGCGTGCTCGCAGGCAGCGTCTGGTCCCACGATGGGTTCGCATAGTACGGCCCAGGCGCTGCGGTCTGCGCCTCAGCGCTAAGTGTTATGACGCCCGCCGCCGCAACTATGATCATCCGAATTGTCGTAATCCGTTTCTTCTTCATAGTCGCTTCTCCAATCTTGATTGCTGGGTCAATGGCTCTGAGCCCTGGCCCATCAGAATGGTGGGCTGCCAATGTGTTCTCACTGATTGTTGCGACTTCCAATGCGTCGGGTTCTAAGGAGTACTAGCCCGCAAATAAGCAACGCCAGCGACGATGGTTCCGGCATCACCAACACTTGCCCGTTCGAAATGTTGAAGCCTTGATCAGATAGGTCCAAGAAGACATTCGACAACGTCAGCTGTGAAATGCCCGGCGCAAGCGTGTGGAAGCGGGTCAGTGCGAGTATCCCGCTACCCGATGGCCCCGGGGGTAAGTCGGAGTAAAAGTCGCTTACCCCGCTGACTAGGCCACTGAGAATGAACCCCGGACTAAACAGCGTGAGATTGGCGCCGGACGTCGAGAGGAAAGGGCCTTCCGTGACAGCATCAGCGTGCACGATCGCCGGATCAAAAGCGAGGTCAAATTGCCAAGACGTCAATTCAGTCGCGTTCGTGATCGATATAGAAACCGTAAAGACAGTGTCAACGCTAAACGGCCCGACCGAGCCGACGGAAATTATCGGCACAGCCTCCGCGCACAGCGATGTCAAACTCAGGAGGAACCAAAAGGAAAGACCAGCTGCGAGTCTACGTTTCATGGTGGCTATCTCCCGTGTTACCTACCCAAATCGCGCAATAGCCAAAAGCACTTTACGAGCAATTTGCAGCATGAGTGTTGATCCATATCAATCATGTAGCCCACAATGGCCTGGAGATGTTTCAAGCCGTCGAAAGTGGTCGGGAGAGCGCTGCGTTCGCGGGGTTATCAGAGCGACAGTGAGACGAACCAACCAATCCAGATTGCGAAACCCAGAAGCCGCGAACATGTCCGCTCCCGGGCTATTTGGGCGCTGACGGTGACCGGCTGCACCTGGCCGATCTGAGACTGTGAAAGTGATGCACGAACTGAGTGTTGCCATGGTGTGCGCTTATGACTGGCTGGGCAACGGGCGCAAGGGTTGTTTGACACTCCCAGGGAGTGACGTTTGCGATTGCCTTGCTGACCATCTGCGCCAGCATTGCGGAGCGTCGCGTGAACGTAGCTGCCAGCGCTAGGCGATCGATACGACTACACTTTCGGCCCCTCAGGGTCCCTGCAAACGCTCGCGGCGCCCGGCGGACACTCGAGTGCGGCCCGATCCCATCCGGAGGAGTTGGCAGCGGCCGCGTAGGTGCTGTCAAGGAAATTGAGCAGCGCGGCGTCAGGATTCGTGGCGGAACGAACCGCCTCGTACGGAAGCAGAAATTCTCCCAGTCCATCGTGGTAGAAAGCACTCTCGGGTTGCGCCTTCGCCTTAGCGAATGCGGGCGGCAACGGGTAGGCGTACGAGTAGAACGAGGCGTCCACGCCACTGCCGCCAGGCCAGAAACCCGCGCTGCTTACTTCGTGCGAATAGGCTTCCTGCATGACCTTCGCGGAGACACCCGGCACCTGGCCGCTGAAGATCGGCGCGCGGCGCCCGGAGAATCGCGTTACGGCAAGATCGAAACTGCCCCAGAAGAAATGCACAGGGCTACACTTACCCAGGAAGCTCGTACGAAACTCTTTGAACACCCGGTCGACCTGAAGTAGAACGCGCCAGAACCGGTTTGCATAATCGGCGTCATACGAGGCGTGCTCGTGGTCCCGGGTGAATGGGATGGCATCAGCGATCTCGCACGGCAAATCGTTGATGGCGACGCCGATGCCGAGGTGGCGCAGCGAGTCCATCAGTCGATCGTGGAATTCGGCGACCGACTGGCGGCACAACGGAAGTCGAGCATCGGTTCCGCTCGTGGTTCGAATGTCGAGGACGTGTTCGATGAAATCGAACTGAATCTCGAAACCGCGGCCATCGCCGGGGATGAGCGAACTGGTGAGGCCGCGCGCGTTAACGTACAGCGCGACATGCCAGCTGTGGTTCAACCAGGGCGTCCGCGCGAGCCGAATCTTACCTACTATCTGCATCCACAAGTGCAGCGTTGCGCAGGTGTCGCGCCACTCGTTCAAAGGCAGGGCGGGCCATGCCTCGCTCGCGGGGACGTTCATGCCGGCGCACGTCCGTCGCCGGCGGTTGCCGTCGGGCGCATAAGCATACGCGGAGAGATCGATTCGACCTGGTAGCTCGCCAATTCCATCGGGCCCACCTGCGCGACGATTGCGTTGGATTGTCGCTCGTCAGTTTACGCCCTTCGTTATCGAAGGTTAGATGACGTTCAGGTCGACCTAATCAGGATGGCTGGCACGCACCGTGGATGGCCGCTTTCGAGCGCACCGCTGGAAGACCGCTCCTGGCCTATACCGTTGAAATACTCGATGTTTGGTCGAGGTTCCGCTGCCTGTCATCGCAGATCGCGGGTCTCGGGAACGGATGGCCGGTTGTCGATGAAGTAGATTCGTCCCCGATGCTGCTTTATGCAGCTATCGGGACCGCTTCCGGTGCTCCAAACATCAATCGCTTCGCCATTCGTCGTAGGTTTTGCGCGATGGCTGCGAGCAGGAACTCATCGCGCGCTCCGCTCGGTCCCCGCAGGCGCAAGCGATCCAGCTTCAGGATGCGCTTGAGGTGAGCGAAGAGCATCTCGACCTTCTTGCGGTCCTTACGCGATTGCTTGTAACCATCGGTCTTGGCAAGATCGCGAGCGACCTCTCGTGCCGATTCATGGACGCTGCGCGCGATCTTGCGCATCGGCGTATTCGGACAGCAGCGAGCCTTCAGCGGGCAACTCGCGCAATCGGATTGGCTGGCTCGGTAGATGATGGTGCCAGCCTTGGTGATGTGGGTCCGCAGGTTCTTGAAGGTGCGCCGTTGCTTGCGCAGTACCTTGCCCTGCGGGCAGCGGTATTTGTCGGCCTGTTCGTCCCACTGGAAGTCGCTGCTCGATAGCGTCTCGTCGCCGCGTTGGGTCCGGTCCCACACCGGAATGTGCGGCGCGATTTGCTTCTCTTCGACCAACCAGCCGAGCATCGGAGCCGCGCCATACGCCATATCGCCGATCAGCCGCGCGGGCTTCAGGTCAAACCGTTCTTCGACCCGTTCGAGCATGATCCGTGCGGAGTTCACTTCGTCCGTGCGCAACGCAGGCGTCGCCTCGACATCGACAATAATGCCGGCCTGCACATCCACCAGATAATTGGTCGAATAGGCGTAGAACGCCGGACCACCCACCGCCGTCCACCGTGCCGCGGGATCCGTCGGCGAGATCGACGCGGGAGCGGTCACCGGCTCACCCTGCGCGTCCAGGGCGGCCAAATACTCGCGCACCGCCCGCGTCGCGTGCTGCGGATCGCGCAGGCCCTCGGCTTGCTCGCGCCCCGTGCTGCGGCTGCGATTGGCATCGGCCTTGACCAAGCTGGCGTCCACAGCAAAGCCTTCGCCGCCGACCAGTCCTTCCTTCATGCAGCGCTCGACCACACTCTCGAACACCTGCCGAAACGCCTCGCTCTCCCGGAACCGGCCGTGCCGGTTCTTCGAGAACGTCGAATGGTCCGGCACCGCATCTTCGAGACCCAGTCGACAGAACCAGCGGTACGCCAAATTGAGGTGAACCTCCTCGCACAGCCGGCGCTCCGAACGAATGCCGAAGCTGTAACCGACGATCAGCATCCGTACCATCAGCTCAGGATCAATCGACGGCCGCCCTGTGTCGCTGTAGAACGACGCCAGGTGGCGGCGCAGATCGCCAAGATCGAGGCAACGATCAATCCCGCGCAGCAGGTGATCGCCAGGAACGTGATCGTCGAGATTGAATGAATAGAACAGTTTCTTCTGACCGCCAGACCCTTGTCCCATCATTCCCGCTTCTCCTACTCGAACACCTTGCCTACAGCATAGCCACCAAGCGCTCGCTTTCAAGGGAGTTTTTCAACGATATAGGCCGAACTCCGCCCTTCACGCCCTTGGCTCATCTGATGTGCCGATGCGCAACGCCAGCGACGTTGCCTGTGCTTCGGCCAACAGAGCCCCCTCGTCCATCAGCTTTTTGCGAGCAACATCTGTTATCCGGGCGTCGATCCTGCCCGTGATCTCCTCGACGGCAAGAAGCTGGGCACCGCGCTCGATACCCTCGCGCACGAGAATCGATTCCGCGTAGCCGGCAATGCGCGCCGCGTCCTCGGCGCGCACTTCCGAAGAGCAGCCGTTCATGAATCAAGTTAGCCGGCAATGGCGCAGATACTGCGGCTAGGCGCGACCAGCCCGGAACGATCCATCACGGAATCACCGCATCGGCACCCAGCAGCAAGATTGCGGGGTCGTGGGGTCGAGCGTTTCGCGGTGTTGAGGTTTATTCCAAGCATTGGTCGGCTGTTGGAATTCATGCATTATCCCATCAGGTGCTCAGTCGATCTTAATCGCGAGCGCTTTGACGACGGGCGTCCAGAGTGCAACATCGGCTGCGAGCGACCGACGGAATTTTTCGGGATCTGAGTCGAGAGTGGGTTCAATACCCGCGTCGATCAACATCCGCTGGAAGGCCGGTTCGGCGACCGCCGTGCGCGTCGCCTGCGCAATCTGTTCGATGATCCCGATGGGCGTCCCGGCCGGTGCGAGCAGCCCAATGGAGCCTCTCACGATCATGCCGGAGAAGCCCAGTTCGACCGCCGTCGGAAGCTCAGGCGCAGCGATGAGCCGCGTGGGACTCGTCACGGCCAGAATCCGCAGCTTTCCGGACCGATGGAATTCGAGCACCTGCCCGGTCACGCCTGGCGTACCCATCGGAACTTGTCCGCCGATCAGGTCTGTGACCAATGGGCCGGTGCCCCGATATGGCACGTCGACGATGCCGGGAGTTCCCGCGAGCGATTTGAACAACTCGCCAGTCAGATGCTGGATCGAGCCGACACCCGCGTGCCCGTAGGACAGCTTGCCGGGATTGGCTTTCGCGTAAGCGATCAGCTCCTCCAGGGTCCGAACCGGCACCGAGGGATGCACTGCGATGCAGAGAACATTGGCGGCGATACCCGCGATCGGATCCAGGTCTTTGGTCGGATCATAGAGCGGCCGACTCTTGAGCAGCGCCTCGTTGACGTGCGGCAACGTCCCGCCGAGCAGGATCGTGTAGCCGTCAGGCTGGGCGCGTGCGACGGCGGCAGCACCTATCGAAGCGCCGCCGCCACCGATGTTTTCAACCACCACCGTGCCGAGTAGAGGCTTCATCTTTTCCGCCCAGGGGCGTCCGACGGCGTCGAATGCACCACCCGGGGGAAAAGGAATCACGAGCCGGATCGGTCGCGTCGGATAGGCTTGCGCCCGCGCAATGCGCGAGACGGCCGGCAGCGCGGCCGCGCCCGCGGCCAGATGCAGAAATCGTCGGCGGGGAAGTTTCATGGCTTTACCTCCAGGAATGCAACCGCAGTGGAAGTCCAACGATACTACCCGTTCCGTCGGGGGTTCGCGCCCGCCGGCGGGTGACTGCTTTCCGGATATTTTTCGCGTCGCTCTCGGAATGTCTCCGGTTGACCGCGAACCGCCTTATCGTCGACGTTCCCAGTTCAGGAGCGGTAATTCGCTGGTAAAGTCGAGACGCGGCGACGCAGAGGCGCACCAGTTCCCGGCACAAATTGGAACATGCGATTACTGAATCACCTTACGAGGCGAATGCCCCGCGTGAATAGCCACATTGTAGGGCTGCCCTGAATGGCGCTATATTGCGATTTGACTGCCTTCCAAAGAAAGTGGTACGCAGCGCCAATCCTGGTTTCCAATAACACGCGGGCCCACCTCAAGAGAGGTGCCCAATCCGACCATAGGGAGTCTGCCATCTCGAAGTCGTTCTATCCGCGACTCTCTGAAGCCCGGCATCTGTTGCCGCTGCTTCGAAGCGAGCTCGTCGCCGCTGCTTCCCGCTACCCGCTGGCGGCTGGCTTGACGCTGGACCTATTGCCTATTGTCGACGATGGCCTGTTTGGCTATGAGCTTCTGCCTGATCGCGACACGCACACCTACGTTACCATTGGCTGCAATGCGCAGGGCGAGCCGGTGGTGCGCAAGACTCTGTACGGCGTCGGCGCCCCCAACGCTTTGAATTTGGTGGCCGTGAATGGCCACATTCTTTCGAGGACCGAGCGTGCGGCGCGCTACTGTACCCAGCAGCGCGACTCTCATTTTTCCGACTGGTCCGCTGCCGCCGAGTCGGCGTGGGCGCAGCTTCTCTTACTTTTCCCGGAGCGGCCTCGACGGCCCATCGCCGTGCGCGAGCACTTGCACCGGTGTCTCGATGAGTCTCTGGCGATCGCTCACTCGTATCTGGCGCATTGGAACCCCTTCATTGAATTTTGCGGAGTGCCCAATGAAGCGCAGCAGGGCTTTGCCCTAAAGGGTGCGAATGGCGAACACGGGGAGTTGGTATTTCAGCGACCGGACATCTGGATGCTGCGTTGGAAGACTCCCTCGAATGCGGTGTACGAGTCGTGGTCAGTCGCGCTGCCTGACACGGATGCGGCCGGCGACGCTACGCATAGCAATCGCGCGTCGTAGATCGAGGGCCTGCTTCCAGCGGCGGTTCTGGACGATCGGTCCTGGCCGCATGCGGCCGATAGGGACACGATCCTATGGTGCACCGCTACGTGGATCGCCGATTTCGAGCGCAAAGGCAAGCCTCCGGCTCCAGGGACAGGTCGAGTCAGATTGCGTATCCATCGCCGATCTTGACGGGCGGTTACTTTGGTTCGGGGTACACGCCGCTTAGCTGAGATGGAGTTTGAAAGAACCGTCTGGAGCCTTGTTGAAGTCGATTCCCTCGATTACCGTTGAGTTGTTCCCCAGCCGCTTCACGTAGTCCACGTGGATGATCACAACCGCGGCGAACTCGGATTTCCCGGCCATGGCCTTCGTGCAGGCAGATGCGATTGTCGACGCTTCGGCAGTGCGCTCTATTGTCGATCCATCATTCAGTTTGCTGTTGACGACTGCTATCGTGACTTGATGCGCCGTGGACTTCACCTCGATGCTGGTCTTTTTGTATCCGGTGGCGGCAGCCGCTGCCTCTTGCAACGTTGGAGATACGGTGGCTTGCCGCTTCGCTCGCTCGGCGTCGGACGCGGTGTCCGTGCCCCAGACAAGGGCAGGTGTACTCACGGTTACCAGTGCGACCAGAGCCGTGACTGCCAGCGTGTTCTTCATGGAGTCTCCCAATCAATGGAATGTGATCGAGCAATGCAGCAATGTAGGAGAGCGAACGCTGCCACCGTGCTTTCGCTTGATGCCTGTTCATCGACGCTATCAGTAAGGCTAGACGATCGCTAAACCATCCGGCTTGACCTAAGTCAAAGCGTCAACTGTGAACTGTGGCTGTGCAAAGAGTCGGTCGCGTCGCAGACGCTTCTTGCTTGGGAAGTAGCAAGCCGCCGCGCCGTCGCACGATCCAATAGCGCACCGCTGGATCAAACCCCGGTCGTGCCTCTCGACCGCTTCCTCAGCTTGATCGACTGCCAACCAGCGTCCGGTACCGCGCCATGTGCCGGATGGCGTCCTTTGCCTTGCCGTGTTTTTCGTAGAGCAGCGCGAGGTTGTAGTGGCAGTCGGCCAGATCGGGATCGGCGCGCAGCGCCGTCTCGTACGCCTGCATCGCTTCTGCGCTCCGATCCATGTCGTCGAGAAGTACGCCGAGGTTGTAGAGCAGCAGCGGATCATTGCCGCAGGTTCGGGCCGCTTCGCGATAGACCTGCTCGGCCTTCGCGAACTGCCCGCCTTCGTGCAACAGGCGCCCCAGGTTGATGTGACTGTCGAGCAACATAGGATCGGCGGCGACGGATTGCGCGTACGCCTGCAGCGCGGCCCCGGCATCTTCCTTCTCCAGCGCGATCCCCCGGTCGAACCATTCCTGCGCGCCACGCGGTGCAGCGGTCGTCTTACTGCGCTCGATCACGCTCAAGGAGCCGTCGGCGGGATCGCCGTCGAATTCGAGCAGGTACTGGCCCGATTCCGCCTGCCAGCGGCTGCCGCGCTCCCTGACCACGACCCGGTCCGCCACGGCGCAGATGGTGAGGCCGGAGAGCGGCATGGCATCGGGAAGGTGCCGGCGAAGCTCTTTCACCGATCGGGTGATCCGCCGTTGTGGCACCTTCGCGTTGGCGAGCGCCTGCGCGGTGCGCAGAACGATCAGGTCCTGGAAGGAAAAGCGCCACGCGTTGCGTGGACCGCGCGTGGGCGACACGAAGCCGGCGGCGATCAGGGCTCGAATCGTGCTGCGGGGCAGGCGAAGCAACTTCTCGACGTCGCGGACGCCGTACTCGTGCATGCCCTCGCTGCCTTGCGTGCCGGGACTTATTTCTTGGCTGCTTTACGCAAAGCCGGCGCTGCGGGCTCGGCCTGCTGCGCCCGCTTGGCTGGCTTGCGCGCCGCGGCCTCCGTCTCGGGGGCCTTGGCCCGCGCCGGCGCCTTTTTCTCGAGGCTGGCGCGCAATGCTTCCATGAGGTCGATGACCTGTGCGCCGCCTTCGGGCGCCTCGGCCATGGTGATTTCCTGGCCGGCGACTTTCTTCTCCACCGCGGCCTCGATACGCGTCGCCACCTCGTCGGTGTATGCGCTTGGATCGAAAGTGTCCGAAGCCTGCGCCTCGATCAGCTGCTTGGCCAGCTTGAGCTCGGCGTCCTTGACTTCAGTCTTCGGAATATCGATGTCCTTGATCGACCTGACCTCGCCCGCGTAGAGCAGCTGCTGCATGATCAGGCCGTCGTCGACCGGGCGGATCATCACGATGTACTGCTTGCCGCGGGCGGCCCAGCGGCCGAGCGCGCAACGCTTCGACTCGCGCAATGCGCTGGCGAGCAGCGCGAACGGCTTGGCGCCGCCCTTGTCGGGAGCGAGGTAGTACGCCTTGTCGAAGTACACCGGGTCGACGGCTTCGATCGGCACGAACTCGGTGATCTCCGCCATGTGTGTGCCGGCCTCCTCCATCGCCTTCAGCTCCTCGGGCGTGAAGATCACGTACTGGTCCTTCGCGAACTCGTAACCTTTCACCATGTCCTCGCGCGCGACCGGCACTTCCTCCTTGATGCAGAGGTACTGCTGCTTGAGGCGCGATCCGCAGGCCTTGTGCAGCAGATTGAAGGAAATGGCGCGACTCGCCTCGGTGGCCGAATAAAGCTTCACCGGGATCGACACCAGCCCGAAAGAAACCGTCAACGATGCAATCGATCGTGCAGCCATCTTCTCTCTCCTTCGTTAGCCTTTGGCCCGCGAGAGCGCTTTTTCGAGGTCTTGCTTGCGCTCCAGCGAATCGCGCCAGCGATCACCGGTCTGGTTCAGGCGCTGCGCCGCGTTCGTGATCCTGAAATCCAGCGGATGCGCACCCGCTAGCTCTTCCCACGTCAACGGCATCGACACCGGCGCCCCGGGTTCGCCGCGCGGCGAGTAGGCCACGTTGAGCGTCTTGCCCCGGACGTTCATATTGTAATCCATGAAGATTTTACCTGTCCGCTTGGGTACGCTCCACTCCAGGGTGATGTCCTTGGGGTGCAGGCGCATCAGGTGCCGGCCGACCAGCTCCGAAACGTGGCGCGCGGCGTCGAAATCGAGCGTGCGCCGGATCGGCACGAACACGTGCAGGCCGGTCTTGCCCGACGTCTTGACGATGGACTCAAGCGACATGCTCAGGAGCAGTTCGCGCAGCCAGAACGCCACCTCCTTGCCCTTTTCGAAGGCGACCGTGTTGAGTTCGGGTTCGGCTCCGGCCAACTCCTTGCCGGAATAGATGTAGGGGTCGATGTCGAACAGCACGTAGTCGGGATAGTTCAGGACCGAGGCCTCCAGGGCCGCCAGCGAACTGGCGTAGTCCGTGCTCCTGGAGACCGCGTCGGGCCCGGGCTTCGCCCGCGAATGCCAGACGTGGAATTCGAGCGTTCCGGATTGCGCGAGCCACAGCAGCGTCGGCAGGTTGTTGCACAGGAGGTACTCGTGGCGTTCGTCCTTGTGCCCCGAGAACACGGTGATGCTCTCGACGAACTCGGGCCGCTCCTGCTCCCAGTGCTTCTGGAAAAAACGTTGCCCGCGGATGCCGTCGGGCATGCGGATCATGGTCAGCGGACGGTCGGCCAGATGCGGCAGGATGAAGGGCGATACCTGCGCGAAGTAGCGCAGCAGGTCGCGCTTGGTGAGCGCGGGTTGTTCGAGCGCCGGGTTCTCGGGCCAGTAGACGCGATCGAGGTGCGTCAGGCGGATCCGATGCCGGCCCACGGCCAGGGTGAACGCGGTCTTCGCGTTGTCGAGCTGCGCCACGACTTCGTCGATCGGTCCGCCGGCGACCGGGGAGCCAGATGAGGCGGTGGGCGAGGCCGGTTCGGCTGGCCGGCGCCGCACGGTCTTGGGATCCACGTCGTCGCGCAGTCGCAGGAAGATCGGTGCCCGCAGGTGATCATCCTCCGTCCAGCTCTGGAAGCTGACTTCGGCGACGACCTGGGGCTCGACCCAGGTGGTCGGGCCATTGAGCTCCGGCTGTTCGACAAACGGGCAGATTTTGCGCTGCAGTCGTTCCAGCCGCTCCTTGGTCTGCTTCAACGCGCGCTCGTCGAATCCCGAACCGACATGCGATGCGTATCGAAGCTTGCCTTTGTCCCAGTAGCCGACCAGCAGCGCCCCGAGCGGGGCGCGCGAACCCTTGCCACGCGTGTAGCCGCCGACGACAAAATCCGCGCTGTGAGTCGGCTTGACCTTCACCCAGGACGCAGAGCGCCGGCCCGACTCATACCGACTTGCCTTGCGCTTGCCTACAACGCCCTCGAAACCGCTGGCGAGCGCCGCGGTTTGCAATGCGGCCCCGTCTTCCACCGCGTGTACCAGTTGCACGCGCGGGGAGGGCAGCAGGCACTGGGCGAGATAGCGCCGCCGATCGCTGTAGGGCGCGCCGCGAAGATCGATCCCGGCGAAATACAGCAGATCGAAGCAGTAGAACACGACCGGCACATTCCGGTCGGCAGCCGCGATTTCCCGTTCGGTCTTCAATTGGGCGCGATCCTGGAGCGTCGCAAAGGACGGTTTGCCGCTCGCGTCGAACGCCACGAGTTCCCCGTCCAGAATCATGCCCTGCGCGGCCTGTTTGCCGAGCTCCGCCGCGAGCTGCGGGAACGTGGTGGAGAGATCGAGTCCGCGCCGCGAGCGCAGTCTGACGCCGTGCTCATCGATGAAGGCGAGCACTCGATAACCGTCGAGCTTGGGCTCCCACATCCAGTCCGAGCGGTTGGAGGGTGCATCGCCCGCTTCGGCGAGCATCGGCGCAAGCTTGGCGGGCATCGCCTCGACCTTCCCCGAGGGGACGAGCTTTGCCGCAGGAATGCGCTGGACGGGGAGGAACTTGATCTCCCCCACCGTCTTTCCCGAGAGCACCGAGTGGTTTTGCGCCGTGACGTCGGTGGGCACTGCGAACCGGTCCTTGTGCTTGAGCATGAGCCACTGCTTGGCGTCCTTGGTGCGCACCAGGGCGAAGGATCCTTTCAACTTCTCGCCGCGGAGCAGGATGCTGAGCTTCCCTTTCTCCATGCCTTCCCGCACCTCGCGCTCCGCCTGTGCGCGGTCGTGGAACCATGTCGCGCCGCCTTCGTCGGGCGAGTAGACGCCACAGTCCCAGACGATCACTTCGCCTGCGCCGTACTGCCCGGCTGGAATCACGCCTTCGAACGAGGCATAGTCGTAAGGGTGGTCCTCGACGTGCACGGCGAGCCGCTTCTCGGTCGGATCGAGCGCGGGACCCTTGGGCACCGCCCAGGACTTGAGGACGCCGTCGCATTCGAGCCGGAAGTCGTAGTGCAATTGCCGGGCGGAATGCTGCTGGACGACGAACAGCAGCGGACCGCTGCCGGTCGCGCGCGCCGCCGGAGCGGGCTCAGGTGTCGCGGTGAAGGTCCGTTTGGCGGAATATTCCGTGAGGCTGGCTTTGGCCATACCGGGATTCTAGCGACGCGAGCGACGAGCAGGGGCGCCAGGCCGAACGAGGTCGCCGACCATGAGAGGACCAGACACATGACAACTTCGAGGCTGCGGGCGGGGGCGAGCGGATACTCGTTCAAGGAATGGAAGGGACCTTTCTATCCGGAGGACATCAAGCCGGAGGCCATGCTGCCCTGGTATTCCGAGCGCTTGCCGACGGTCGAGATCAACAACACCTTCTACCGCATGCCCAAGACCTCGGTCCTCGAGAACTGGGCGGCCGCGACGCCCGCAGACTTCCGCTTTGCGATCAAAGCGTCACAGCGGATCACCCACATGGCGCGGATCAAGGTGGAAACGGCGGCCGAGCCGTTGGGGTACCTCTACAGGAACCTGAAGACGCTCGGTGCGAAGCTCGGTCCGGTGCTGTTCCAGCTGCCGCCGAACCTGAAAAAGGACCTGCCCCGTCTCACGGCGTTTCTGGACCTGCTCCCCGATGGCCATGGCGCGTCTTTTGAATTTCGCAATGAAACCTGGTTCGACGATGAGGTCTACGCCGCGCTGAAGCAGGCCGGCGCGGCGCTATGCCTCTCAGAACGCGAGGACAACGCGCCCCCGCCCCTGGTTGAGACCGCGCCATGGGGTTATGTCCGGCTGCGGCTCGAGACGTACTCCGACGACGATCTCAGGACCTGGGCACGCAGGCTCGAGGCGACCTCGTGGCGCGATATCTACGTCTATTTCATGCACGAACCGACCGCGCCGGCGTACGCGCAGACGCTGATGCGCTTCGCGTCATAAGCGCTCGCAGCATGACCGAGAGGGCCCTTGTTTTTACCGACGTCGTCGACAGCACGCGTCTGGTCGAGCGTCTCGGCGACGCCCGCGCCGCGGAGGTCTGGGCTTCGCACGATCGCCGGGGCCGCGACCTCATCGCGCGCTTTCACGGACGCGAGATTGGACGCGCGGATGGTTTCTTCGTGTTGTTTGACGACCCCGGGGACGCGGCCCGCTACGCGCTCGCCTACCATCACGCGCTTGCCGACCTTGCGCTCACCGCTCGCGTCGGCCTCCATGTAGGTCCGGTCACCTTCCGCGAAAATCCTCCCGAGGATATCGCCCATGGAGCAACAAGTACGGAGGTCGAGGGCCTTTCCACGCCGGTCACCGCTCGCGTCATGGCCCTCGCCTGCGGCGGGCAGACGCTGCTCACGGCCGCGGCCCGGCAAGCTCTCGTCGGGACAGCCATTGAAGGTATAAGAATCGAGAGCCACGGCCACTACCGACTCAAAGGGGTCGAGGAGCCGGTAGAGGTCCTCGAGTTGGGTGCAGACGACTCGCCCTTTTCTCCCCCCACGGATGTCGACAAGGCCTACCGCGTCGTCCGCACCGGCGATTTCTGGCGTCCGGTCCGCGAGGTCCGGCACAATCTTCCCGCGGAGCGCGATGCCTTCGTCGGCAGGATCGCGGAACTGCGTGCCCTTGCGGCACGACTCGACGCCGGGACTCGGCTGCTCACGGTACTTGGTCCGGGCGGCACCGGGAAGACGCGTGTCGTCCGGCGCTATGGCCGGATCTGGCTCGGCGATTGGCCGGGCGGGGTCTACTTCTGCGATCTTTCCGAGGCGCGTTCGCTCGACGCCATCTTCTTCGCCGTCGCTTCCGCGCTCGAGGTTCCGCTCGGCAAGGATGACCCCGCCGAGCAGCTTGGCCACGCCATTGCCGGCCGCGGTCGGTGCCTGGTGATCCTCGACAACTTCGAGCAGGTCGTACAGCACGCGCAAGCTACGCTCGGCTGGTGGCTCGACCGGGCCCCGGAAGCGGCATTCATCGTCACCAGCCGCGAGCGTCTCCACCTGCGGGGCGAGGAAATTTTCCCCATCGAGCCGTTGCACCTGGAAAAGGACGCGATCGAACTCTTCGCCACCCGCGCCCGCGCCCAGCGCCCTGACTTTGTTCTTGGCGAGGGCAACCGCGCTGCCGTTGCCGAGGTGGTGCGGCTGCTCGACGGCCTGCCGCTCGCCATCGAGTTGGCGGCGGCGCGGGTGCGGGTACTTTCGCCTGCGCAACTCGTCGAGCGGATGCGCGACCGCTTCCAGCTCCTGGCGGGTGCGCGCGGCACGGCTGCGCGTCAGGCAACGCTGAGAGCGGCGATCGATTGGTCGTGGGAACTGCTCACCCCTTGGGAGCAGGCAGCCTTCGCGCAATGCTCGATTTTCGAGGGAGGATTTACCCTCGAGGCAGCCGAGGCGGTCCTCGACCTTTCCCCATGGCCGCAGGCACCCCCGGCGATGGACGTGGTCCAGGCGCTCGCGGACAAGAGCCTATTGCGCACCTGGGTCCCCGCCGAGCAGAGTCGCTACGATATCGAGGAGCCGCACTTCGGGATGTACCTCAGCATCCACGAGTACGCGGCGGAGAAGCTCGAGACGGACGGGCGCGAGGCGAAACACAAAACAGAGGAGCGCCACGGTCGATACTTCGCGGGCTTTGGCACCGACGAAGCGATCGAGGGATTGTCGCGACACAGGGGCGTCAAGCGGCGCCGGGAGCTTGCACTCGAGCTCGACAATCTCGTCGCCGCGTGCCGAAGGGCGGTGCGACGCGCCGACAGCGAACACGCGGTCAGGGCGTATCTGGCGATCTGGGAAGTACTCGAGCTGCAGGGACCGTGCGCGCTGGGGATCGATCTCGGCTCGCAGGTGCTTGCGGTCGGCACGCTCAATGCGTCGCAGCGTGCCGCAGCACTGCAGGCGCGCGCCACGGCGTATCGCCGGGCCGGTCGCAGCGAGGAGGCGGCGACAGGATTCGAGCAAGCGCTCGCGCTTTCGCGCGAAATCGGCGATCGGCGTCGCGAGGCTAGCACTCTCGTCATTCTTGGCAACCTTCGGCGCGATCAGGGGCGGATGGATGACGCTCGGGCGCACGCACAAGCTTCGCTCGCAATCGCACGCGACGTCGGCAATCGCCGCCTCGAAGGCAATCTCATCGGCAATCTCGGCATCCTGCATGCCGTGCAAGGACGGTTCGAGGAAGCGCGGGTGCACTTCGAACAGGCTCTCGCGATCCACCGCGAAGTGGGCAACCGTCGCATCGAGGGCATCGACACCAGCAATCTGGGCCACGTGTACCGCGAACAGGGAAAGTTGGAGGAGGCCCGAGCCCACTTTCAACAGGCCCTCGCCATCCACCGCGAAGTGGGCAGTCGCCGCGACGAAGGGGTTGTCATCGGCAGCCTCGGCTTGCTGTGCAGCGACCAGGGCCGGTTGGACGACGCGCACTCTCTCTCCGAGGACGCGCTCGCCATCTGCCGTGAAGTGGGCGATCGCGTCTTCGAAGGCGTCATGCTCGGTGACTTGGCCAATATTCTTCGCGACCAGGGCCGGATTGCGGAGGCGCGGGCGCACCTTGACCAAGCGCTCGCCATCCATCGCGCCGTGGGCAACCGCCGCGCCGAGGGCTCACTCCTCGGCACCCTCGGAGAACTGGTGGCCAGAGAAGGACGATTCGACGAAGCCCGCGAACTGCTCGCACAGGGTGAGGCGCTGCTTCGGGAGATCGACGACCAGCTGGTGCTTGCCGTACTTCTCTGCGACCGGGGACACGCCGAGGTCGCGGGGGGCGACCTCGGGGCCGCGCGCACCGCGCTCGCCGCGGCCGAGACGTTGGCGCAGACGATGGGCGCCGGCCCCGACTCCGAACTTGGCCGCAAGATCGCGGCGCTTCGCGCGACGCTCGCCTGACGACCATGTTTGGGCGAGCACGCACGGCCACTACCGGCGTAGTATGGTCTTCGCGATGCGAGGCACGTGTTAAGCGTGCGTGCACAACGCGGTGGCAATGCTAAATGGGAGGCGACATGAACAGAACTTCTTTCAAGCTCCTGCTGCTCGCGTCATCCGTCATAGGGACGATGGCCTTCATCACGCTCGCCCAGGCGGTCGATCAGGGCGCCGTCGTCAGCGAGCGCGTCAAGAAACTCACCCGCGCCATCAAGTGGACCCCTGTGGCGGCAATCCCGATCAACTTCAACACCTATCATCCGCAGGGCATGGTGAAGATCGGCGACACGTTTTTCCTGTCGACCGTCGACATCAAGAAGCCGACGACCCGCTACGCGCAGCTGCAGGACGGATACGACCGCGACACTGGCGAAGGCGCCGGGCATCTGATCAAGTTCGACGCGAAGGGCAACCTGATCGCTGATCTGACGCTGGGCGAGGGCTCGGTCTATCACCCCGGCGGCATGGATTACGACGGCAAGTGGATATGGGTGCCCGCCGCCGAATACCGGCCGAACAGCAAATCGATTCTCTACAAGGTCGATCCGGCCACGATGAAAGCGACCGAAGTGTTGCGTTACGGCGATCACATCGGCGGACTGGTCTACAACGCCGATAACAAGACGCTTCACGGCGTCAGCTGGGGCTCGCGGCGCTTCTATCGCTGGACGTTCGACAACGATGGGAAGGTAAGCAACGGCGGCACGCGACCGGAGGACCTGCGCGTCGCGAATCGCTCGCACTACATCGACTACCAGGACTGCAAGTATCTCGGCCGCCAGGAGGCGCTGTGTTCGGGGCTCAACATGTACCAGCCCAAGAAGGACGGCCCGCGGTTTGCCCTCGGCGGTTTCGAGATCGTCGACCTCGCCTCCAACCAGGCCATCTATCAGGTGCCGGTGGAGCTCTGGACCGACAGCGGCTTGCCGATGACGTACAACCCGTTCTGGATCGAGGCGACCGCCAACGGGCTGCGCGCGTACTTCATGCCGGAGGACGAGAAGTCGACGCTGTACGTATTCGACGCGGAAGTGAAATGACCTGATGCGCGCGATGGGCTCGCCGTGAGCAGCGTTCAACCCGCCGCTCGCCCGCGACCCGTTAAGATTGCACCCATGGGACCGCTGACGGGTGTGCGCGTACTGGAGTTCGAGGCGATCGGCCCTGGACCGTTTTGCGGCATGCTGCTGGCCGACATGGGCGCCGACGTGCTGCTCGTCGATCGCCCGCAGGATCCGGGGCTCGGACTGGAGCGCGAGCGCTGGTCCAACGTGATGCTGCGCGGCCGACGCTCGGTCACGCTGGATCTCAAACGGCCTGATGCCGTGACCGCGGTGCTGTCGCTGGTGGAGAAGGCCGACGCGATCATCGAAGGCTTCCGTCCCGGCGTGATGGAACGGCTGGGGCTCGGCCCCGATGTGCTGCTCGCGCGCAATCCGAAACTCGTCTACGGACGCATGACCGGTTGGGGCCAGGGCGGGCCGCTGGCCGCGCGCGCGGGTCACGACATCAATTATATCGCGCTGTCGGGCGCGTTGCATGCGATCGGCCGTGCTGGCAGTGCACCGGTGCCGCCCTTGAATCTCGTCGGCGATTTCGGAGGTGGCGGAATGCTGCTCGGCTTCGGCATCGCGTGCGCGCTGTTCGAGGCGCAGCGATCGGGAAAGGGGCAGGTCGTCGATGCGGCGATGGTCGAGGGCGCCTCGTTGCTGTCGACCATGTTCTGGGGTCTGCAGGCGGCGCGACGCTGGAGCGATACGCGCGGCGACAACATCCTGGATTCCGGCGCGCCGTGGTACGACACCTACGAGACCAGCGACCACAAATACGTCGCGATCGGCGCCATCGAGCCCAAGTTCTATGCGGAATTGCTGGAGCGCATGGGCATTGCGGGCGAAACGCTGCCCGAGCAGCACGACCGCGCGGGCTGGCCTGCATTGCGTGCGCGCTTCGGAACTGCGTTTGCAACGAAGACGCGCGACGAATGGTGCCGCGCGTTCGAAGGGTCGGACGCGTGTTTTGCGCCGGTGTTGAACTTCAGCGAGGCCGCGCGGCATCCGCACTCGGTTGCGCGTCGCGGACACCAGCTGGTTGGCAAGCTCATGCAACCCGCTCCCGCACCCCGGTTCTCACGAACGCCGGGCGCAGTGCGCGGTGCGCCGCCCGAACGTGGCGCACAGGGCCGTGAGGCATTGGAGGATTGGGGATTCGCGCGCGCGGACATTGCCCGATTGACGAACCAGGGGCTTGGGTTCATCGATCCTTAGCCACGGTGAATGCGCGGCCTCGCCCAGTGCTCGAGGTCGGGCGCTGATCCTTGCTTCCCGATATTGCGTGTCGCGCTATTCCAGGAAACGAACGCGGCCCGTGGCGAGCTCGTAGACGGCGCCAACCAACTTGACTTCGCCCTGCGCCGTGCGAGCCTTGCCTTCGGGCGATTCAAGCAGCTGCTGGATGGTCCAGCGCACGTTGGCCTCGACTGCGGCGCCAAGCAGCGCCGCAGGAGGCATGGTCTGGTCGAGATCGTCCAAGGCGGGAGCGATGTTCTGCAGCAGCAACGCAATTCGGCTGCGGTGACTGGCGCCATGGAATTTCTCGGCGATCGCCGCCTCAACGGCCCCGCAACCCTCGTGCCCCAGGACGACGAATAGCGATGTGTGCAGGTGCGTGGCGGCGTACTGCAGCGTGCCCACGATCGATGGGTCAAGGACGTTCCCCGCGACTCGAATGATGAACAGCTCGCCAAAGCCGGCGTCGAACACGAGTTCCGGCGGCACCCGGCTGTCGCTGCAACCGAGAATCGTGGCGTAGGGCTGCTGGCCCTTGGCGAGCTCCGCCAGGACTTCCTTCTGCACCGTCGGAAACCGTGCGTCGCCGCTGACGAAGCGCGCATTGCCTTCCTTCAGCAGACGGAGTGCCTCCTCTGCGGAATGCACGGGCTGGTCGCTGGCTGTCACGATTCGCAATCTCCTTGGAGGTCGGGGGTCGGTCGCGCAGACCGTACTTCAAGGACTCGGAAAGTCCGCCGCGCGGGTCACCTCCTCCCACGCGTCGATGCTGCGCAGCAGTCCGTGCAGTTTCTCGCGCACGCGCTCGAGGCCGTTCGTACCCAGAATCAGGTGCAGCGGCGGATCCTGCGATTCGACGACCTTGATGATGGTGTCCGCGGCACGAATGGGATCACCCGCCTGCTTGCCGCTGCCGGCGCGGAGCTGCGCGCGGCGCGCGCCGGCCGTGCCGGCATAGGCGTCGATCGGTTCGGCCACGGTCTTGATCGATCGCCCCTGGAAGTCGGTTCGGAATGGACCGGGTTCGATCAGGGTGACCCGGATGCCCAGCGGACCGACCTCCTTCGCCAGCGCCTCCGACAAACCTTCCACGGCGAACTTCGTGGCATTGTAGTAGCCCGACGCGGGGTTGCCGACCAGGCCGCCCACCGACGACAAGTTGACCACGTGGCCGTGACCGCGCGCGCGCATGCCTGGCAGCACGCGTCGCGTCATCGCCGCGAGCGCGAAGAAATTGGTGTCGAACATTGCCCGGACCACCCGCTCGTCGCCTTCCTCGACCGCGGCGGAATAGCCGTAGCCGGCATTGTTGACCAGCACATCGATAGCGCCGAAAGTCTGCTCCGCCTGGGCGACGGCGCGCTCGCGCTGGTCGGGATCGGTGACGTCGAGCGCAACGGCCAGCGAGGTCTGCGGATGATGCCCGCAGATGTCCGCGACCCGCGCGACATCTCGGGCTGTCACGACGCAGCGATGCCCATGTTCCAACACGCGCTGCGCCAGGGCACGGCCGAACCCGGACGAGCAACCTGTGATGAACCAGACCGGCGGATCGTCACGCGTTTCAGCCATCATATGCACCTCACGAAGAATCGCATCGCACCTGGTACGACGGGCGCCCGCGTGTCGGAAAACTCGATCGGCATGCTCGGGCTAGCCAATCTTTCGAGGATCGACCGAAAATACATCTACCGCGGCCGCTTTGCCCTTGATCGGCACGGGGCCGAGCGGCTCGACCGTGAACTGTCCACCCAACGCAGAGCGGGTGGCCGCGTCGACCAGGATCGTGCGCTGCGCGACCTTGGTGTGCGTCTCCAGCCGCGACGCGAGATTGACGATGTCGCCGATGCAGGTGTAGGTCGCGCGCTCGTTGGTTCCGCTGTATCCGGCCACCATCTCGCCGGACGCGATGCCGATGCCGATCCTGATCGGCGGCTTTGCCGCTGCCTGGCGCTCGAGGTTAAACAGATCGATCAATTCGATCATCTCCTGCGCCGCGCGCACCGCGCACTCGCAGTGGTCGGGACGCAGGACTGGCGCGCCGAAGACCGACATCAGCCCGTCACCCATCATCAGGGTGACTACGCCGCCGTGGCTGCTGATCGCGTCGAACATCAGCGCGTAGTAAGTATTGAGCAGTTCGAATGTCTCCTCGGGCGGTTGCGATTCCGCCAGCGACGCGAAGCTGCGGATATCGGAGAACATCACCGACGCGTGCACGAGTTTGCCGCCCAGCGCGAATCCCGAATCCTGCAGATCCTGCGCCACCTCCGGCGTGGCAAAGCGGCGCATCAGTTCCTTCTGCTGGTCGCGCAAGCGCTTCTTTTCGAGGCTCGCCCCGATACGCGCCTTCAGCAGTACCGGGTTGACCGGCTTGGTAAGGTAGTCCTCAGCGCCGAGCTCGATGCAGCGCACGACGTTGGCGATGCCTTCCAGTGATGAGGTCACGATGACCGGCAGGTCGCGCAGCCTTCGATCGTTGACCATCTGCTCGAGCACCTGGAAGCCGTCCATCTCCGGCATTTCCATGTCCAGCAACACCAGATCGAAGGCGTCGCCGCGCAGCATCTCCAGCGCGATGCGGCCGTTCTCCGCCGATGCGGTGCTGTGGCCCTGCAGCTCCAGGCTGCGCGTGAGCAGCAGCCGGTTGACCTTGTTGTCGTCGACGACCAGCAGGCGTGCCGCGCCGACGCGCAGTTCACCCATGGCGCAACTCGGTCAGCGCAGCGGCGACGCGCGCGTACTCGTCGGCCAGCGCGGCGAGCGGCTTCGGGTCCTGCGCCACTTGCGCTACGTGCATGAATTCAAGTTCGCGGGCCATCGCCCCCATGGTGAGGGCACCAAAGGTATTGCAGTTGGACTTCAGCGAATGCGCGGCGCGCCGGAACTTGTCGGCATCCTGCGCCGCCTGCGCATCGCGCAGATCATTCAGCATCGACGGCGCCTCTTCGAGAAACGTATCCACCAGCTCCAGCGCGAACTCGGC
Organism: uncultured beta proteobacterium; assembly: GCA_963726915.1. GTDB lineage: Bacteria > Pseudomonadota > Gammaproteobacteria > Burkholderiales > Casimicrobiaceae > PALSA-1003. The sequence goes on along the minus strand of CAVSEA010000007.1, from coordinate 35,193 downwards.
GCCGGTCGTGTCCTTGAGCGCGTCGAAGGTCGCGCGATCGATCGTCGGTGCGCTCATCATCGATTCCTTGCGGGCGGGCACCTGGTTCAGCGCCTCGACGAGCTGCTCGACGCGGATCGGTTTGGTCACGTAGTCGTCCATGCCAGCGGCCAGGCACATGTCGCGGTCGCCCTGCATCGCGTTGGCCGTCATCGCGACGATGCGCGGCCGCTCCTGCGGTCCCCATTGCGCGCAGATCTGGCGCGACGCGTCGAGTCCGTCCATCTCCGGCATCTGCACGTCCATCAGCACCACGTCGTAGGTCTGCCGCTGCACCGATTCGACCGCCTCGATGCCGTTCGACGCCAGGTCGGCACGGTAGCCCATCTGCTGCAGCAGGCGAAGCGCGAGCTTCTGGTTCACCACGTTGTCCTCGGCCAGCAGGATGCGCAGCGGATGGCGCGTCGCCATTTCCGGGTCGAGCCGCGCCTTGACAGGAGTCGCGGCCGCGGCCTTGGTCGCTGGCTCCTGCGCCAGCAGGCTGACCAGGGTGTCGTACAGATTTGACTGGTGGATCGGTTTGCTCAGGTAGGCGTCGAACAGCTTGTCGTTGTCGCCGGCCTCGCGCCGGCCGAGCGAGCTGAAAAGGACCAGCGGCAAGCCGGCGTTAGCCTTTCGAATCCGCTGCGCTAGCGCCAGGCCGTCCATCTCCGGCATGTGCATGTCGAGAATCGCCAGGTCGAAGGGGTCGCCCTGCTCGACCCAGCGCAGCGCTTCGTGCGGCGACTCGGTGGCCCGCGCCTGCATGCCCCACTTGGCGGTCTGCAGGGCGAGCACCCGCCGGTTGGTCGCGTTGTCGTCGACGACCAGCAGGCGCTTGCCCTCCAGCGCCGGCTGCACGCCGACGAAATCGCGCTGTCGCGTCGGCGGCAGCTCGGCGGTCGGCACGCTGATCGTGAACAGGAACGTCGAGCCCTTGCCCGGACCGTCGCTCTCGCGCCCACATGCGCCCGCCCATCAGCTCGGCCAGGCGCTTGCTGATCGCGAGGCCCAGACCCGTGCCGCCGTACTTGCGCGTCGTCGACGAATCGGCCTGCGAGAACGACTGGAACAGCCGGCTCATGCCTTCGGCCGACAGGCCGATGCCGGTATCGTGCACGGCGAACGTCAGCTCCGCTTCGCCCTTCGCGATCGGCGTCGACGTCACCGTCAGCACCACTTCGCCGTGCTCGGTGAACTTCACCGCGTTGGCGAGCAGATTGAGCATGATCTGGCGCAGCCGCGTGACGTCGCCGACGATCGCCGCCGGGACGTCGCCTTCGAACACGTAGGCGGTGTCGAGATGCTTCTCGACGGCGCGCGCGGTGACGAGGTCGAGCGCCGATTCGACGCATTCGCGCAGGTCGAAGGGCTGCGCCTCGATGTCCATGCGCCCGGCCTCGATCTTCGAGAAGTCGAGGATGTCGTTGATGATGGTCAGCAGCGTGTCGCCCGACTCGCGGATGGTGGCGACGTAGTCGTGCTGCTCGGTGTCGAGCTTGGTGTCGAGCAGCAGGCCGCTCATGCCGATCACGGCGTTCATCGGCGTGCGGATCTCGTGGCTCATCGTGGCGAGGAACGAGCTCTTGGCCTCGTTGGCGGCCTCGGCCGCGGCGCGCGCTTCCTGCGCCTGCTTGAAGAGGCGCGCGTTCTGGATCGCGATCACCGCCTGGTCGGCGAAGGTCTGCGCCAGCGCGACCTCCTGCTCGTCGAACGGCCGGTGGTGGCGCGCAGGATCGTGATGCAGCCGATGGCCGTCCGTCGCGCAGCAGCGGCACGAACAGGCACGACTTGTAGCCCAGCGCGATCGCCAGGTCGCGCATGCGGGAAACTGCCGCGCCCTCGGCGGTATCGGCCACGTTGACGACGCGCGATCGAGGATGCAGGTGCCCGCGCCGCTGCCGCGATCGCAGCGGCCAGGGCTTCAGCGCGCCGGGAAGCCGCGGCTCGCGTCATGCCGCTTGCCGAGATAGGCGCCACCGATTCGAGCATGTCGCCCTCCGGCAACACGAGCGCGACGGCCTTGCCGGCGAACAGCTGCTGGCAGCTTTCACGATGGCGTCGAACACCGGCTGCGTGTCGGTGACCGAGCCGCTGATGACGCGCAGGATCTCGGCGGTCGCAGTCTGCCGCTCGAGCGCCTCCGTGGTCTCGTTGAACAGGCGCACGTTCTCGATCGCGATCACCGCCTGGTCGGCGAACGTCTGCAGCAGGTCGATCTCCGTGGCAGCGAACGGGCGCGACCTCGGTGCGCGATCAGCGGCGATCACGCCGACGCTTCGCCTCGCGGAGCAGCGGCACGTTGAGCACCGCTGCGGAAGCCGCACTGCCTTGGCAGATCGCGACGTCCGGAGTATTCGCGAGTCGATGCAGCGGCAGCACGTCCTCGACGTGCACGGGCCGTGCGCTCCAGCACCGCGCGCCCGGCGATCGAGGTCGCCTGGCGCAGCGGCAGCGCTTGCCTGACGCCTCGACTGGCCTTGCGCATCGCGCCGTAGCGCGCTCGCCACGTGAATCAGTTCGCCGTCGAAGCGAGCACCCAGCTGCCGTCCGCCCCGGTAAGCCGCGCCGCACGCTCGGCGATCACGTCGAGCACCGGCTGGACGTCGGTCGGCGATTCGCTGATCACGCGCAGCACCTCGGACGTCGCCGTCTGCCGCTCGAGCGCCTCCTTCGTCTCGTTGAACATCCGCGCGTTCTGGATCGCGATCACCGCCTGGTCGCCGAAGGTCTTGAGCAGCGCGAGCTCCTTGTCGGTGAACGGCTTGGGCGGCTGGCGCAGCACGCGATCGAGCCCACGCCGCGGTCCTCCCACAGCATCGGCGCCCAGGCCACCGAGCGTTGCCGCTGAGCTCGATCACGCCGCGCACCGCGGCCGGCGCATCCGGTTCATCGCCGCCGTGTCGGGAATGTGCACCGTGCGCCGCTCGTCGATCACCCGCGCCGTCATCGTGTGTTCGAGCGGCTTGGGGAACGTGCGCGCGATGGCCTCGAGCGCCGACCCGCGCCACGCGCCGGCATGCACCTGGCCGTCGTCGGCGACGAGGAAGATGCCGAGCTGCTCGGTCGCGAACAGGTGCTGGCAGCTGTCGAGGATCTTGTCGAACACCGGCGCGGCGTCGGCCACCGAGCTGCCGATCACCTGCAGCACCTCGGCCGTGGCGGTCTGCTGCTCGAGCGCCTCCTTCGTCTCGTTGAACAGGCGCACGTTCTCGATCGCGATCACCGCCTGGTCGACGAACGACTGGGCAAGCGCGATTTCGTTGTCGCGTACGCGGCGCCGCGTTGCATGGCGTGCCAGACGCCAGCACGCCGATGCACTCGCCTTCGCGCAGCAGCGGCAGCATCAGCGAAGCGTTGAGCCCTGTGCGCTTCGTGGATGCGCTGCTCGTGCGCCGGCAGGTCGATCGCCGACCAGTCCGGAATGTGCAGCATGATCTTGCCCACGATCACCCGCGACGGGAAGTTGGCGTCCGGATCGATCGGCACGATCTGGTGGTCCCAACGGCGCCTGAGATGCGATCCGCCGTCGCAGTCGCAACCGGCCGAGTAGGTATGTCGACTCACAGCGCAACAGCGCAGTGAAATCGCATGAAAGCAGTCGCAGCGCGGTGCCGACGATCGCGTCGAACACCGGCTGCACGTCCGTCGGCGAGCTGCTTATCACGCGCAGGATGTCGGCGGTAGCGGTCTGGCGGCTGAGAGCCTCCTGAGTCTCGTTGAACAGCCGCACGTTCTCGATCGCGATCACGGCCTGGTCGGCGAAGGTCTGCAGCAGTTGCACCTGCTCTTCGGCGAAATGGTCCGACCTCGGCGCGCATCGCGGCGATGGCGCCGACGACCTGGTCCTCCCGCAGCATCGGCACCGCCAGAGCGCCGCGATACCCGCGAGTCGGGCGGCTTCCTTGGAGCCATAGTCCGGATCGGCCAGCACGTCGACGATCTGCCCGGCGCGCGCTCCCGAATCGCTCGGGCGGTGAGCGTCTGGCCGGTCAACCTTCATCGGGAATACGCTTGCGCATCGCTGCGATGGCCTCGGCGCGAACCGCCGTCGTACGCCACTAGATGGACCCACTCGCCGTCGAAGCGGGTTACGCCGCTGAGCTCGGCGCCGCAGAGCCGTCTGGCGCGCTCGGCGATGGCGTCGAACACCGGCTGCACGTCGGTCGGCGATTCGCTGATCACCTTCAATACGTCGGCCGTCGCGGTCTGCCGCTCGAGCGCCTCCTTCGTCTCGCTGATCAGGCGCACGTTCTCGATGGCGATCACCGCCTGGCCCGCGAAGGTCTTCAGCAGGTCGATCTGCCGCTGCGGCGTCTTTCCAGGGATCCGGCCAGGCGACGACGATCGCGCCGACGGCACGGCCGTCCTTGAGCAGCGGCGCACCGAGCAGGCGCCGCCAGTGGCCGAGCCGGGCCTGTGTCTGGTCGTAATCTGGGTCGAGCAGCGTGTCGTCCTCGGTCTGCACGCTGCCGGAAATCACGACCCGTCCGCTCATCATCTTCCGATTGGGCGGCGCCGGATAGAACCGGCGGGCGTCCTCGAGCGCCTCGCGCGACCAGCCTTGGCTCGCGACCAGGTGCACGAGTTCGCCGTCGTAGCGGAAGGCGGCCGCGATCGGGGCGCCGAACAGCCGCGTCGCGCTCTCGAGGATCGCTTTGAACACCGGCGCGACGTCGGTCGGCGATTCGCTGATGCACCGCAGGACGTCGCTGATCGCGGTCTGGTAGTCCAACGACTCGGTCAGCTCGCGCGTGCGCTCCTCGACCTTGGCGAGAGCATCCTTGGTTTCGTTGAACAGCCGCGACGTTCTCGATCGCGATCACGGCCTGATCCACGAAGGACTTCGCCAATGCAATTTCCTTGTCGGTGAAGACTCCTGCTGCATGGCGTATCAACGCCAGCACGCCGATGCACTCGCCGCCGCGCAGGAGTGGCAGAAAAAGCGATGCGTTGACCCCCGTCTGTTCGCGAATGCGCTGCTCGTGCTCGGGCAACTCGATGGCCGACCAGTCCGGTATGTGGAGCATCGTCTTGCCGACGATCACCCGTGACGGGAAATTGGCGCTCGGATCAATCGGCACGACTTGCGGCCCGACACTGTTCGAGATGCCATCCGCCGTGGCTGTGGCAACCGGCGAGAACGTATTTTCATCGCAGCGCAGCAGTGCAGTGAAATCGCAAGAAAGCAGCCGCCGAGACGTGTCTACGATGGCGTCGAACACCGGCTGCACGTCCGTCGGCGAGCTGCTGATCACGCGCAGGATTTCGGCGGTCGCCGTCTGGTGGCTGAGAGCTTCCTGCGTCTCATTGAACAGCCGCGCGTTCTCGATCGCGATCACCGCCTGGTCGGCGAAGGTCTTGAGCAGATCAATCAAGGCCGCCGGCGTCTGCCCCGGCTCGCGCCATGCAAGGACAATGACCCCTAGCACGGCACCGTCGCGAAGCATCGGTACGCCGAGCATTCGTCGTGAGCCAAGGGTTGCCGCATGCGCCTGGTCGTACAATGGATCGCGCAGCGCGTCATCGATCTGCTCGACCGTACCGCTCAGAATGACTCTGCCCGACAGGACGGAGGCATCCCCCGGCTTCACTGGGTATTTCCTGCGCATCTGCTGCTCATCCTCTGGCGACAAGCCGTAGGAGGCGGCGGTATGCAGCAGGCGCCCGTCGTAGCGCAGGACGTTACACATCACGGCGCCACTGAGGCGGTGCGCGTTGCGGGCGATTGTTTCGAACACAGGCGAGGCGTCGGTCTGCGCGCCAGAAATAGCTTCAAGGACCTCGGACGTCGCGGTCTGCCGCTCGAGCGCTTCCTTCGTCTCGTTGAACAATCGCACGTTCTGGATCGCGATGACGGCCTGGCTGGCAAACGTCTGCAGCAGTTCAACCTCCTTGTCGGCGAATAGTCCTGGCTCCGCGCGATTGACCGTGATCGCGCCGACGATCTGCTGGTCTCGAAACATCGGCACGCTCAGGCAACTGCGATATCCGCCCAGCTGAGCCGCCCGCTTGAGATTTGGTGCGTAGTCCGCGTCGGGCAGGTTCATCACATCGGCGGCATTGGCCACGGTGCCGGTGCGAATGGCCCGTGCCGTGAGCCCAGGGCCGTCGGCGCGCATCGGGAAAGATGCCTGTGCAACCTGCAGCCCCTCGCTGTTGACGCCGAACGAACTCGCGACGTGGATCTGCTCGCCATCGAAGCGGAAGACCCAGCCGTAGCCGGCGTCGGTGAGGCGGGCCGCACGCTCGGCGATGATGTCGAACACCGGCTGAACGTCCGTCGGCGATTCGCTGATTACCTTCAGCACTTCCGTCGTCGCGGTCTGCCGCTCCAGCGCCTCCTTGGTCTCGTTGAACAACCGCGCGTTCTGGATCGCGATAACGGCCTGGTCGGCAAAGGTCTGCGCCAGCGACACCTCCCTGTCATCGAATTCGCCGATGGTGGCGCGCAGGATGGTGATGCAGCCGATGGCCTTGCCTTCCCGCAGCAACGGCACGAACAGGCACGACTTGTAGCCCATCGCGAGCGTCAGGTCATGCATGCGGAAATACCTCTTCGCTCCTTCGACGGCATCGGATACGTTGACCACGCTCGAATCGAGAATGCAGGTTCCGGCACCGCTGCCATGGTCGAACGGCCAGGGCTTCATGACGTCCGGCCCGCGCAGCGCGCCCGTATCGCTCGCGAAGGCCCTGGTTTCCAGCATTTCGCCATTGGGAAACACGAGTGCGACGGCCTTGCCGGCAAACAGCCGCTGGCAGCTCTGGACGATGGCGTCGAACACCGGCTGCGTATCGGTGACCGAAGCGCTGATGACGCGCAGGACCTCGCTCGTCGCCGTCTGCCGCTCCAGCGCCTCCCTGGTTTCGTTGAACAGCCGCACGTTCTCGATCGCGATCACCGCCTGGTCGGCGAAGGTCTGCAGCAACTGCACCTGCTTTTCCGGGAACGGTCCGACTTCGGCGCGAGTGACGGTGATCGCGCCGACCACGTGGCCCTCGCGCAGCATCGGCACCCCCAGATTGCTGCGAAATCCCGCGACCCGCGCGGCTTCCTTCGCGTCATAGTCCGTGTCCGCGAGCACGTCGACGATCTGTACCGGCGCGCGCAACCGAATCGCACGTGCACTGACCGTCCCGCTGTCGATCCTCACCGGAAACACGCTGCGCATCGCATCGTTGGCCTCCAGCGACACGCCGTGATACGCCACCAGGTGCACCCATTCGCCGTCGAAGCGCGCCACGGCGCTTGTTTGCGCGCCGCAAAGTGCCTTCGCCCGCTCGGCGATGGCGTCGAACACAGGTTGCACGTTGGTCGGCGATTCGCTGATGACACGCAGCACCTCGGCTGTCGCCGTCTGCTGTTCGAGCGCCTCCTTGGTCTCGTTGAACAGGCGCGCGTTCTGGATCGCGATCACCGCCTGATCGGCGAAGGTTTTCAGCAGCGCCGTTTCCTTTTCGGTGAAGGCGATCGGATCAGACCGGCCGACGGTGATCGCACCGACCCCGCGAGCCTCCCAGAGCATGGGCGCCAACAGCAGGGAACGGATGCCCAGACGTTGGCACATTTCGCGAAGCGATTCGGGCATGTCGGCAGCGGCTCCGACATCAGGGTAGTGCAGCACGCGCCGCTCCTGGATGGCACGCTCGGTGGCGCTGCCAGCATACGGCCGCAAGAGCACCCCTTTACGGCTCTCCCCGCCGGGACCCAGTGAGGCCACTTCGCGCAACTGACCGTCGTCCCCGACCAGCACCGTCCCCAGTTCGTGGCCCGCGAACAGCCGTTGGCAACTCGCGAGGATCTTCTCGAACACCGGCTGCGGGTCGGACACCGAGGCACTGATGACTTCGAGCACCTCGGCGGTTGCGGTCTGCCGTTCGAGCGCTTCCTTGGTCTCGTTGAACAGGCGCGCATTTTCAATGGCGATCACGGCCTGGTCGGCGAAGGTGCGAACCAGATCAATCTGGCGATCGTCGAACGGCCGCACCTCCCGGCGCCAGGTGGTAATGACACCGATGAGTTGGCTTTCCCTCAGCATTGGCACGGACAGGACCGTGCGGACGTTCTCGCGTTCGTAGAGGTCGCGCGGCGTCGGTGAAAACGTTGAATCCGAGAGCAGGTCGGCCACGTGAACCGTGCGCCGTTCCAGCGCGGCCAATCGGGTCGCCGTTTCGTGGCTGGGCTTGGGCCGTCCTTGTTGGAGGATGCTGGCGAATTCTGGCGTCGTGCCGTGCATCGCGGCGGCGTGGAGGCGCTCACCGTCGAACAGGAATAGCGCCCCGATCTGCGACTCGCAGAGGCGCGTGATGCGTTCGAGGATCGTCCGATATACGGGATCGAGATCGCTAGGCGAACTGCTGATGACACGTAGTACCTCCGCCGTCGCCGTCTGCTGCTCCAGCGCCTCCTTGGTCTCGTTGAACAGCCGCACGTTTTGGATCGCGATCACCGCCTGGTCGGCGAAGGTCTTCAGGAGAGCAATGTCCTTGTCGGAGAAGGGGCCGGCGTAGTCGCGGCCGACGAAAATCACGCCGGTGCCTTTGCCTTCCCAAAGCATTGGCGCAAAAATCACTCCCTTGTAACCGACCGCCTGGCATGCCCGGCGCGTCTGCTCGGGCACGTCGCCGTTCTCGACGTCTGGGTAGTGGACGACGCTGCGCGTCAGTATTGCGAGCCCCGAGCCACTCTCGGCGCCCACCGGGAGCGGGAAGACGCGCTCAAGGCCCTCCCGGCCCGGCCCGTGGTATGCCTGAAGGTGAATAAGGCCGTCTTCGCCCACGAGGCTGACCCCGGCAACCTTGCCCGCGAACAAGTGTTCGCAGCTTTCGAGAATCTTGTCGAAGACCGGTGCCGTGTCCGCGATCGAGCTGCTTATCGCGGCGAGAACCTCGGACGAGGCGCGCTGCTGATTCAGCGCTTCCTGCGTCTCGTTGAACAGTCGCACGTTCTCGATCGCGATCACGGCCTGATCCACGAATGACTTCGCCAGCGCGATTTCATTCTCGCTGAACGCGCCCGCCGAAGCGCGCTGCAATATCAGCACGCCGATACACTCACCTTCGCGCAACAGCGGCAACATGAGCGACGATTCGCACTGGGTCGCATCATGGATACGTCGCTCGTGCTCGGGAAGGTCGATCGCCGACCAGTCCGGTATGTGCAACGGCGTCTTGGTCACGAACACCTGCGACGGGAAGTTCGCGGCCGGATCGATGGGCGCGACGGATGGCCCCACGATCTTGGAGAAGCCGCCCTCGCTGGCCGCAGCAACCGGCGAAAACGTGTTGCCATCGCGCCGCACGAACGCCGTGCGAACGCAATTCAGCAGCCGCAGGGCGGTCCGAACAATCGCATCGAACACCGGCTGCACGTCGGTCGGCGAGCTGCTGATCACGCGCAGGATATCGGCGGTGGCCATCTGGTGGCTCAAGGCATCCTGGGTTTCCTTGAACAGGCGTACGTTCTCGAGCGCGACGCTCATGCTGCTCGCCAGCGTCTGCAACAGGCGCACGTCCGAATCCGCGAAGGCGTGCTCGCGATCCATGTCGACCAGCTGGATCATTCCGCGGACCTGGTCGCCCGCGACCATCGGCACGTAGACCATCGATTTGGGGCATTCCGGCCCAAGCAGGTGGCTGCGGTATTTCGCGAGTGCCTCTTCGACGTTCTCGTCGATCACCACCGTTTCGCGAGTTCGCAGGACGTGGGCGCCGATTCCGGCATCGCCAATCGGATTCGGCGCGATGCTGAAACGCTCCCCGCGCACGGTCAGGTAAGGGAAGCGCCAGACGCCGGCCTGTCGGTCGACGGTGCGAATTTCCACGTCTGCCCGGCCGAATATCTCGCGAATCTTGTCGCCGACAGCATCGTAAATACCCTGCATGTCGAGCTGCGCGGCGAGCGCCTGCTGGACGCTGTTGATGATGGCAAGCTCGTTCTCTCGCTGTTCGAGCAGGGAATTTGCCGCTTGCAGATCTTCGGTGCGCGGTGCGGCCTTCCGTTCCAACGCGACCGTCGCGGCGCTGACCGCGGCTTTCAATTGGGTCTTGCGCGTTTTGACCAGGGCACTTCGCTTCATCGCCCGCACCTTGAATGCTGCCTTCTCGGTACTGTTGGCAAGGCGGAGCATCGCCGCTGCGTCCTTGGCAGCGCGGTCGAGTTCGCCCTGAGCGATGTAGCTTTCCGCGCGTAGATCCAGCAGGTCGAGTTTGCTTGAAGCGCTTATTCGGGTCGCGGCCAGCGCCGTCGTGGCCAGTTCGATGGCCTGCGCGTGCTGACCTGCGCACGCGAGGTCACGGACGCGTGCCACCGTCGAGACGGGCTTTGCCGCGCGAGGGCGCGCCGTTCGTGTCCCCCGCGGCGCTTTCTTTTTCCGCGGACTCGCCATCAGCTGCCCGAAATCATGCCTCTGCGCGCATTCACTGCCACTTTCATTGCTTGGGCAGACTGTGACTGGCTCGCTCCGATTGCTTTTTCAGCAGGTCCATCACGTCGTTCAGGTGCTTGGGATCGTCGGATGAGCTGACCGCGTGCTTGGGATCGGCGACGGATGTCGCGGCGATACTGCTCACGCCATTCGCTTCGCACCCGACGATCGCCCCGGTTCCATTCTTGACGCCGGCTTCCGCCGACTCGAGGTAGATGGCGCACTTGGTCACCCGCCCCTTCGTGGCCCAGGTATAGGCGACCTCGTCATCCTGCTTATAGGTCGGTTCGAGCGCCTTCATCGCCGCAAAGAACCTCTGCAAAACAACCGCGTCGTAGTCGGGGTAGCCGGGCCAGATGCGCGTGCCGAGCAATATCTCGTTCTTGTTCGCGTCCCTGAGAAAGACGTTCACGCTGATGGAGCTGTCCTTCGCCGTGGGCGCCTTGGCCGGTGACGAGGGCTTCTTGGTCTGAGCGAAGGTCTCCGAGACGCCGAAGACGAGTGGAAGCAGCAATAGCAATGAAAGTGAACGCAGCACCGAATCCTCCCTGATTTGACGTAGTTAGCCCGCTTTGCAGCTGCGGACCTTGAATTCGACCCGGCGATCGAGTGCGTCGCGTAGATCGTCGCTGCCAGACCCGACCAGGTTTTCACGATAGCCTACGCCCACCGACGACAAGCGTCCCCTGGTCTCGGGAGCCTGGGCCTCGATCCGGGTTTGGAGCGTGACCGCTCTTTGCGTGGACAGCCGGTCGTTGTATTGCTCCGTTCCGGTCCTGCTCGTGTGGCCGACGATCGTAAGGCAAGTTCCTGACGTCGCGACTTCGCGGGCAACAACGCGCAGCCACATATTGTAGGGTCCGCTGACTTTCGGGTCACTGAGGAACTCCACGGAACCCGGACGGAACAGAAACTTGACCGAGAGGCTGTTGGTCGCGAGGCCGAGGGCGACGATCTTCGCGAACGCCTTTTCCGCTTCGTCGGTGCGCCCAAGTTGGGTGTAAGTGAGGTAGAGACCGTTGAGGACGCGCAATTGCTGGCCCTCGGGCCGGCTCGCGGCAGACTCGTAGTAGCGCAGCGCCTCCGCATAATTTCCCGCTTCGTAGAGGCGCGAGCCTTCGCTGATCAACGCGCTCATGGGAAGCCGCGACAAGTAGAATTCGTCGGCCGATTCTCCGGTCGGTGTCTGGGCAGTGCGAATCTGTCCTTCGACCAGCCGGTCCTTGGTCAGCGACGGACTGTCCCGATAAAAGGGTGTTGGCGTGGTATCGACGCCGTCGCCGCGGGCCCTCGCCACTGCCTGTGCCACAACGAAACCGGTCTTGATGTCGGTCAGCGAAAGATTGATGCGAAATATTCCGCGCGTTGCGCTGGAAGCGTCGATCGCCGTCAGGGTGCCGGCCAGGAGATATTGTGCCTTGACGACATTGCTCGAGCTGACAGGGACCACATCGAACTGGACGAATTTTTCGGAAGCACGCTGCAGGAGCCGGGCGTCCAGCGTCTTGGAGGCCGCCGTCTGCTGCCCGGTCGTGCCGTCGATCGCCGGGTCCACCGCAATGACGCTGCGCGGGACGACCGCGTCATCCTTCTTGGCCAGGGCGGCGAGGCCCGTCTTCGGCGGCGGGTTGAACGCCGGCAACCGTTGCGCCTGGACCAGCAGGTCGTCGACCGCGTAGTCGATGGCCGCAGTGAAGGTCAATTCAGACGAAGGCGCAGATGGGCGCTCGGGGAGCGCTGCGGGCGGAGGAGCCGCGCAAGCGGCGAGCAGCAGCGATGCAATCAAACATGTAGCGCCCGGCACGCCCGAGGCGCTCCGCGCGAGACGATCTAGCGACATGAGTTTGCAAGCTCCTTCTTTTCTTCCTCCGACAACGGTTCGCCGAGCGTGGCCTTTTCCATGATGCGACTGCAGCGACTGCCGGTGCGATCGGTCGCGGCCGGCGCTCGAGTAGGCTGAGCCGGCGATGTCGAAATCTTCGGCGCGCTGTCGACATTCATCGTCGGCGCGCTGGCCGGTGCGACAACCGGTGGCGCCGTGCCGCCCACGCCCACATCCTTGGTCGCGCGCACGGTCCCGACCGCCTTGGCTTCTTCCAGCCTGGGCGCGATGGCTGGCGATGCAGCGGTGCGGGCGGCGGGCTCGTCTGCAGGTGTGGTGGAGACATCCGGCTTGATTGCCGACTTAGGCGCAGTATCCGGCTGGCTCTTAGTCGCCTCGACGGTCACGCCGGCTCGCTCCGGCTCCCTCATGACCCAGAATATCGCCGCGACCAGGATGGCGACGCCAGCCAGTGTGACGATGGGAATGAACGTCCTGCGAACCGGCTGGGGTTCCCGCTTCGACGGCATCCGGGTTTCCGTGGATCCCGCAACCGGCGCGTCACGCCTCACGTTGATCGCGGGAACGATGTCGGGTCCTGGCGCGGCAGTTCGCGGCGCCGCTGCCGTCAGATCAAGTCTTAGTTTCTTGAGCACCTCCGAGCTTGGGGCGACAGCGTACAGCTCGTGCGCCCGGCCATGCTTGTCGTCGGACGCACCCACATGCCGGAACAGCGCGGCGTACTCCGCATCCAGGTTGGCGACGGCCTCGAAGAAATTCCGCGAAGCGGCTATCTGACCGGGGGCCGCAAAATCCATGATCCGTTTCGTGGCGTTGATGCCGTCGCCGATGTAATTGCGCCGCGCCTCGACATCGACCGTTTCCTTCACGGTGCCGAGGTGGAGTCCCGTTCTCAGTCTGTGCGAGGGAACTTCACTACCATCCGCCGCTTGCGCGTAATCCTGTGCGATGGCCAACGCCATGTAGAGCGCATGCTCGGGATTGGAGACAAACGCAATCAAGGCACCATCGCCTGTGTCCTTGATCCAGTAGTCGGTCTCGCGCAGCGTTGCGAGATTGCTGCGGAGACTTGCCGACAGCGCGGCCTTGGCGACGTACTGCTCGCTGGCGGCCCCCTTCGAGAAGTCGACCAGGTCGGTGAACAGAAAACTCGCCACGATCGCGCGGACGGGTGGACGCGGCTCAGTTTCGATCACAGGACGCTCACGATTAGGACGCGAAGACCGGCGCAGTGCCCGTGCGACGACAGGCATCCGTGGTGGCACCCGTCGATTCGCCGAACCCGAAGAAGTCTAGCGGAAAGCCATGCCCGTAGCGAACCTTTCGGGACCGCGGTCAGGATCAGGGTGGCGTGGTCCCGCGGCTGGCGAGCGCGACTTCACATCCGGTCGAGGGCGGGCACCGCGCGCCCATCATTCGTTCGTTGTATCCCGGGCGTAGCTCAGCTCGCCCGCCAGGTAGGTCGCCTTCACCGCGCGGTCATCGCCCATCGTCATCAACACGAACAGCGTCTCTTCCACCGACGTCGAGCGCTCGTTGCGGAACTTCAGCAGCGCCGTGGCGTTGGGGTCGAGCACGACCAGATCGGCCTCGCGTCCCGGTTGTAGCGTACCGATCAGATGGTCGAGCGCAAGTGCGCGCGCGCCGCCGAGCGTCGCCAGGTAAAAATTCCTGATGGCGTTCATCGGATAACCAGTCAATTGCGCGACCTTGTACGCCTCGCCCATCGTCGCCAGCATCGAGAAGCTGGTGCCAGCGCCGATATCGGTGCCCAGCCCCACGTGCACCGGGCGCAAGGGATCCTTGGCCACGTTCATCCTGAACAGGCCGCTGCCGAGGAAAAGGTTCGACGTCGGGCAATGCGCAATGGCCGTACCGCCCTCGTGGCAGGCGCACAACTCCGCTTCGGACAAGTGGATCCCGTGCGCCAGCGTGGAACGGCGGCCGGTCAGTCCGTAGTGAGCATAGACGTCGAGGTATCCGCTGCGCGCAGGGAACAGCTTCTTGACCCATGCGATCTCGGCCACATTTTCCGCAATATGGCTCTGCACGAATACGCCCGGGTGCTCATTCCACAGCGCCCCCGCCAGTTCGAGCTGTTCAGGCGAGCTGGTGGCGGCGAACCTCGGCGTGATCGCATAAAGGCTGCGCCCACGACCGTGCCATTTGGCGATCAGCGCCTTGGAGTCGTCGTAGCCGCCCTGCGCAGTATCGAGGAGCGCGGCCGGCGCGTTGCGATCCATCAGCACCTTGCCGGCGATGACGCGCATGTTGCGCGCCGACGCTTCCGCGAACAGCGCGTCGACCGATTGCGGAAACACGGCGCAGAATACCTGCGCGGACGTCGTACCGTTGCGCAGGAGCTGGTCGCAGAACAGCTTGGCGACGCGCTTTGCGTAGGCTTCGTTTCGAAACGCCTGCTCGGCAGCGTACGCGTAGTTGTCGAGCCATTCGAGCAACTGCTCGCCGAAGGCACCGATGATTCCGGTCTGCACATAGTGGACGTGCGTATCGATGAAGCCGGCGGAGATCAGGCAGGCGGGATAATGCGTCGGCACGATGCCGGCAGGCAACGTCGGCAGCAAACGGCTGGCCGCACCGACGGCTTCGATCTTGCCGTCGCGACAGAGCACCAGGCCGTCGGACTCGTGGACAAAGGCCTTGCCGGGATCCGTCAGGAACGGGTCATCGATGAAATACACCAGGGGCCCGCGCAATGCGGTGACGGCTCCGGCCATCTTTCCTCCGTCTTTCCGGGTGGACAAGACCCCGCTCAGGAACTCGGGCGTCGAGTCAGTACCCGACCGCGCGACTTGCGCTAGACCGCTACCTCGAATGCCTCGTGCGAATCGGTATCGAAGCTCAGGCCCTTTGGGCAGCGGCACGATGGCCGATTGGACGGACCCGCCCGCAACGTGGATCCTGTTGCCGAGGGTCGCCATCATGCACTCGTGCCTGGGCAGGAGCATGGAGGGCAACTGCCACCAGGTGTCGCTTGCCGGATCGTAGGCCTCGAACGCGCGATACGCGGCCAGGTATTTGTCGTCCTGCACTTCGCCGCCCGCCGCGTAGATGACGCCGTTCAAGGTGGCCGTGTTGAGACCGCTGCGCGCCGTCGGCATCGGCGTCTTGGTCACCCACGAGTCCGTCGCCGGATCGTAGGCCTGCACCAGGTTGATGTTCCCCGGAAAACCGATGATGAACGCGCCGCTCAGCCGCCCGCCGATGACGTAGATCTTGCCGTTCACCGCCTCGCCGCCCATGTGGTTGCACGGCGTGGGCATCGGTGCACGCGCGCGCCACTTGTCCGTGGTCGGATCGTATTCCTCCACGGTGCCGAGGGACCGTTGCGGTTGCCGCGGACGGATCACCGGCGCGCTGGCGTCGGGCGTCGGTCCCGCGCCACCAATCACGTAGATTTTCCCGCCGACGACGGCGGCCACGCCGCCACCGCGCGTCGTCGGCATCGCGGCCAGCGCACGCCAGCCGTCCGTTGCCGGATCGTACTCCCAGGCATCGTTGACTGCGTTCCAGCCCGGCGGTCCCGACGCCGGAAGGTCGAAGCCGCCGAACAGGTACATTTTTCCGTTCAGCGCGGTAACCGCCGCGTGGTGAACCGGATGTGGCATCGGCTTCTTTTGCGTCCACGCGTCGCTTGCAGGATCGTATTCGATAGACGAGGCCGGCCGGCTTGAACCCTGGCAGAAGTCCTTGGGCGGCATAGAGCTTTCCGTTGATCGCCACCGCCAGCAACTCTCCGGTTGCCTGCGGAAACGGCGCGAGCCTGATCCACTTCCCCTGCGGAGGGTTGCGCATGGCAGCCGGCGCAGCCGCTGGTTGGGCACGAAGGCTTGCGCCACTGAAAGTCTCGACGATCCCTTGGCCGGCCGCGACCGCGATCAGTCCCAGGCCGGAGGCCACAAATCTTCTTCTATGCATGTCGTGCACCTCCTTGTTCATTTGCCTGCTCAGGCGGTCCGTCTCGTGAGGCCACCGCGTGTCGATTATCTTCCGGGGGAGGACGCCCGGCGCTGCGCACCGCGCTTGGGAGTTCTCGTCAGCGCTACGCCGGGCGGACGGCTAAGCGCTATCTGGTCTCCTACGGGCATCCTGAAAATGCCCGCCTGGAGCAGGCGCGCCATTTCGCCCCGGACGATATGCTCTATTTCGTCGATGGCCGCCGAACTCGCTTCTGCGACAGGACGCGCGAGGATGAGAATGCGGTGCAGATTGGCGTCTTCGATCGGATACGCGACCAATTGCCCCGCGCGGATCGCATCATTGAAGGCAGACACAGGCATGATGGTCATGCCGACCCCGGAAAGAAGGAGCCTCCGGATCGCTTCCACGGAATCTACGACCGCCTCGACGCGCAGTCCTCCACCGAAGCCGGCGAGCTGTTGTTCGACCAGCGTCCGGATGCCGACGGTCATGATGAATGGCGTACCGCAAAGCTCCGCCAACGAAAACGCGTGCCGCGTGCCTCTCGCGCCGGGCGGAGAGACCACGACCAAGGGTTCGGAACACAGCGGAGTTAGCGCGAGCGCTGTGGTACGCGGCGGGTTGGTCATCACTGCAAGGTCGAGTCGCCCCGTGAGCAGTGCGTCCAGGAGCTGGGGGCTGAAGCCCTCCACGACTTTCAACGTTACGGCAGGGCATTGCTGCCGCGCCTGCGCGACACAGCCCGGCAGCAGCAGCGGCGCAAGAGTCGGCGATGTGCCCATCACCACCTTTCCGTTGGGCGCTTGTGCGTTGCCGCGGACGTGTTTACTGGCACGTGACACTTCGAGCATGATCGTGCGCGCATGCTCGAGGAAATCCCGCCCCGAGTTCGTCAGCCGGACGCCTCTCGGCAAGCGCATCAGCAACTGCGTGCCCAGCTCCGCCTCAAGTTGCTTGATGTGTCTGGTCAGCGCGGGCTGGGCAATTCCAATCTTGTCCGCAGTGCGGGTGATGCTTCCTTCATCCGCGACCTGCACGAAGTACTGGATGCTGCGCAGTTCCACGGGCTCGAACCTTTCCGGGTCTGTTTGACGCAACGATAACAAAACGGCATGTGCGGCCAATGCGCCTCGCTCCTCTCCCCCAAGCGAGACACCAGACAATCGCGCCAACAAAGCGCGACACATGCCCAGATAGTATGCCAAGCATAGCAAATCTCGATTGGTGCCGGGCAATCGTCGGTGTTCTAATGAGAGTCTCCGAGCAGGCATCTCGCGGCGGGCGGCATTGCGCAGCGACCTTCAGGCAGCGACAGTCGATGGTCAACAGGAGACGTGCGGAATGAAGCAAATTGATGTTGGCATCATCGGCACCGGCTGGTGCGGCGGCATCCGCGCGCATACCTGTGCCGCGAACCCATTGGTGAAAAACCTGCACCTGGCGGAGATCCGTCCCGAGCGCCTGGCCGAAGTGGCCAAGGCGACCGGTGCCTGCACCGCGGTCACCGACTATCGCCAGCTGCTGGCCATCGCCGAGATCGAGGCAGTCTATGTTTCGGCGACGCCGGAAACCACGCACTACCCGATGGCGCGGGATTGTCTTGCCGCAGGCAAGCATGTATTTCTTGAGAAGCCGATTGCCCTGGAACTCTCCGAAGCCGACGAGCTCATCGCCTACGCCCGCGAGCGCAAGCTGAAGTTCACCATCGGCTACTCGCAGCGGTTCAATCCCAAGTTCGCCTATGTCAGGAAATCGATTCGAGATGGGTCCATCGGCCGGCCGGTGAGTGCGCTGGTGAGTCGTCATATCACGCGCAATCTCGGCAAGAAAATCAGCGGCCGCATCAAATTGTCGCCAGCTGCAATGGAAGCGACCCACGACCTGGACTTCGTGCTCTGGTGTCTGGAGCCGGCCAAGCCCATTCGGGTCTACTCGCAGACCAATTTCGGCACCATGCGCGAGACCAGCGGCGCGCCCATTCCGGACACGCAGTGGATCACGGTGACGATGGACAGCGGCGTGTCGTTCGTGATCGGCGCGGGCTGGACTCTGCCGCCGGGGTATCCGAATTTCTCGACGACCTGGATCGAATTTGTCGGCACCGACGGAGCGGTCATGGTCGACGACAGCCATCGCGATGTGGTCCTCAACACCATGGACAAGGGTATGGTCCTGCCGATGTCGACGATGCCGGGAGAAGCGGTGGACCACACTTACGCCGGCCCGATGGCCGCCGAAACGATTCATTTCCTGGAAGCCGTCGCGTTGGACAAGCCGGTATTGGTGACACCCGAACATGCTCGAATGGTGATGGAGGTTTACATCGCGGCAGATCTGTCGGCCGAACGCAACGAACCGGTGCTACTGCCGCTCGCCGACACCAAGAAGTACGCGCAGTTGCTTAGCGGCGCTAAGTCCGTGAAAAAACCCCCCAAGCGCATCGGTCTCGCCATCATCGGCGCCGGCCGGGTTGGGTTGTTTCGTGGTGAAGTCGCCGCGCGACATCCCATGGTCGACTTCATCGGACTCGCGGAGATCAAGCCGGACCGGGCCAAATTCGTCGCCGAAAAGGTCGGCGCCGATTTCGTGACCTCCGACTATCGGGAACTGCTCGCGCGGCCCGAAGTGACGGCGGCGATCATTGCCACCGACGAGCATTTGCATGTCGCTCCTGTTCTTGCCGCGGTCGAGCGCGGGCTGTCGCTGCTTATCGAGAAACCTCTTGCGACCGAGCTTGCCGAGTCGGAGCGCGTCCTCAAGGCGATTCAGAAGTCCGGCGTCGATGCGGTCGTCGGGTATACGCAGCGCTTCCGCCGGCGCTGGCTTGCGGCGAAGGAGAAAGTCCGCACCGGACAGCTCGGCGACGTGACGATGGTTACGTCGCGGGCGTTCATGAACCGGCTGGTCGCGCTGGACAACTACAAGCGCACGAACGATCCAGGCGAGATCTCGCCGATGGTGATCTCGGGCACGCATGCGCTGGACATCGTCATGTGGATGATGGAGGCGAAACGTCCGGTGGAGATCTATGCACGCTCGATCGACAAGGCGCTCGGGCCGATTTGCAATGGCATCGATGCCACCGCAGGGATGATCACATTCGAGGACGGAAGTCTTTACCACGCGTCCATATCGTGGGCGCTCCCCGTGGTCTGGCCAGGCGCCGTGTACAGCCTCGACGTCGGCATCGTCGGAACCGAAGGCGTGCTGACCATCGACGACACGCATCGCGACATCGTCCTTGCGACCAACATTTCGCAGGGCGAAGGGTACGCGCCCGACGCCAACCGGCGTGTCGATTTTCTCGGCAGCTACCCGCCGGGCGACATGGCTCTCGGCGAGCTGCGTGGCCCGATGCGCGAGGAAACGGAGCAATGGCTGAATCGTCTTGCGATGGGCTTGCCGACGCAGCACGCCACCGCCACGGAAGCCCACAATCGGTTGATGCTGACCAAGGCATTTGATCTGTCGGCGAAGCTCAAGCGCGCGATACCGCTACCGATCAGCGCGAGCGACGCAAAGCAGCGGCAGGAACTGCTGGCGGCAGGATAGAGAGAGCAAGGAGGACATATGAGCAAGCTGACGCCGACGGCTTTGGTCGCGCTGGTGTTGCTGTTGTTTTCCGCGCTTGCATTCGGGCAGGCGAGCTACCCGAACCGGCCCGTCAAGATGATCGTCCCGTTCGCCCCGGGCGGCGCGTCGGACTTCGTGGCGCGCATCATTTCTCCGAAGCTCGGCGAGATGCTCGGGCAGCAGATCGTCATCGATAACCGGCCGGGCGCGTCGGGCAACATCGGCATGGAAGCAGCCGCGAAGGCCGCTCCCGACGGCTATACGATCTACCTTGGCAACATCGGCACGATCGCGATCAATCCGGCGATCTTTCAGAGTCTGTCGATCAACCCGCAGAAGGACTTCATCGCGATCACGCTGGTCGCGGCCGTACCGAGCATCCTGATCGCCAACCCAGGCGTCCCGGCGAATACCGTCGCCGAACTGGTGGCACTGGCGAAGTCGAAGCCGGGGGAGCTCAACTTCGCTTCCCCTGGATCGAGCACGCTGAACCGTTTGGAAATGGAGCGGTTCATGAAGCTCGCCGATCTGAATATCGTGCACATCCCGTACAAGGGCGGTGCCGGCCCCGCTGTCACCGGGATGCTCGGTGGCGAAACGCAGATCATGTTCGTGACGCTGTCGTCGGCGATCAGCTTCATCCAGGCCGGCCGGCTCAAGGCGCTCGGCATCTCGACCACCAACCGGATCGAGGCCTTGCCGCAAGTGCCGACGATGGTCGAAGCGGGATATCCCGACATGGTCAGCAGCTCGTGGCAGGGCGTCTTCGTTCCTGCGGGGACGCCGCGCCCGATCGTCGAGAAGCTCCATGCGGCGTTGCTCGCGACGATGGACGCGCCAGAGATAAAGCAACGCTATGCCAGTGGCGGCGTATACGTCGTGACCAGCAAGACCCCGGAAGACTTCGCATCGTTTGTCGCCACCGAAACCGCTCGCTGGGGCAAGGTCGCAAAGGAATCCGGGGCGACGATAGACTAGGTTTGATCTGAACTGGAGGCAGCAAGATGGCAAATTTCGGCATGGTGGGACTGGATTGGCAGCAACGAGTCAACTGGGATCGGCTGCGCAATTACCGTCTGGAACGCGCGCGGGAGCGCATGAAGGCGCACGGGCTGGGCGCGATGCTGCTCATGTACGACGAGAACGTCCGCTACGTGACGAGCACGCTCACCCCTGGCTGGAACCGGTTGAAGCCCGGACTGCGCTACGCGCTGCTGTGCGGTGACGACCCGCCGGTGCTGTTCGAGCAGGGCGACATCGGCGCGCACATCGAGCGCCATTCGCCATGGATCCCCAAGGAGAACATCCGCTGGTCGTACGCATGGATCAAGGGCGCGGCGGGCGCCGCTTCGCTCCAGCAGGTCACGAAGTTCACGAATGCCATCCTGAAGGAAATGAAGAAGAGCGGCGTCGCCGGAGCGAAGCTCGGCGTGGACTTCGTCGACATAAACATCATCCAGGTCTTCAAGGATGCGAAGATCGAATGGGTCGACGGCATGACGCCGATGATGGAGGCACGAGCCGTCAAGAATGTCGATGAACAGGAGTGCATGCGCATGGTCGGCGCCATCGGCGACGCCGCCCACTGGGAATGCATGAAATTCCTCAAACCCGGCCTCACCGAAAACAAGGTGACGGCGCACATCATGGAGTTTCTCTATTCGATCCCGGGCATGGAGGACGTCGAGGACGTCATCGTCTCCTCGGGTCTCAACACGTGGCCCAATTGGCGCAACTTCTCCGACCGGATCATCAAGCCGGGCGACATCGTGTTCATGGACCTGGCGGCGCTCACCTGGAACGGCTACAAGTCCTGCTACTACCGCACCTATTGCGTGGGCAAGGAGCCGACGCAGGAACAGAAGGACTACTACGCCACGGCGCTCAAGTGGCTCTACGATTCCATCAAGGCGGTCAAAGTCGGCACCACCACGCGCGAGATCGCGATGAAGTGGCCCTCGGCCAAGGAAGCCTGGGGTTACGAGGAAGAAGACCAGGCCGCCGCCAACCTGTGGGGCCACGGACTGGGCCTGGCGCAGTACGACCCGCCGGTGATCTCGCGCATCTGGTCGCTCGACCATCCGGTCGAGATCCAGGAAGGGATGGTGTTCGCGCTCGAGACGCAGCACGGCAAGACGCATCAGTGGGGCGTGCGCATCGAGGAGATGCTGATCGTCCACAAGGACCGCATCGAGATCATCTCCAATTTCCCGGTCGAGCAGATCACCGTTGTCGACCCGATGCCCGGCTATTCCACGTATGGAAAATCTTAGGATGTAGATGCATCCGCTCATCGTCCCTTTGACTTCGCCTGAGGCGACCGACGTCGACCGCTTCGGCCCCAAGGCGGCAAATCTCGCGCGCCTCGGGCGCGCCGGCTTGCCCATTCCCGGCGGCTTTTGCGTCGATGCCGAGGCCTATCGCGTTCAGGTGGCCGCACTGGGACTCGCGGACTCCGCAAGCGGCGTGAGCTCCGCGGATCTTGCGACGGCGCGCCGCGCCGCGCTCGCGATGAAGCTCGGCCTCTTCGACCAACCGATTGTGGCGGAAGTGCTCGAGTCCGCTGCTCGATGCGTGGCGTGCGCTCGTCGAGACGACCGGCGCGCTCACGGTGGTGCGTTCCTCCGCGCTGGTCGAGGACCGATTTGGATCCAGCTTCGCCGGACAGTTCGAGAGCTACCTCGGCCTGGAGGGTGAAACCGACTTTGTCACCGCCGTGCGTTCATGCTGGGCGGCGCTCTGGTCAACGCGCGTTCTGCGTTACATGGCAACGCATGGCGCGAGCCCCGCGGACACCGCCATGGCGGTCCTCGTCCAGCCGCTGGTGTCGGCCAGGGTCGCCGGCGGCGGATTGAGCCGCACGGCGGACGGCGACATGGTCCTGAACGCGACCTGGGGACTCGGCTCGGCGATCGCCCAAGGCGAAGTGGTGCCGGATCGCATCGTCTTCGGCCGCGACGACCAAGGTGAATTGATACTTCGCGAAACAGTACTCGGCCGGAAATTCCATCGTGTCGGCTGTGCTCACGGTACGCGTCCCGTGCGGCGCGCGCTTGCGTCCAAGCAGTGCCTCGATCGCGCGCATGCAGTGGAGCTTGGCCAGTTGCTCCGGCAAGTCGAGGACATCATGGGCATGCCGGTGGAAATCGAATGGGCACTGGACGATGCGGGATTCAAGCTGCTCCAGGCGCGGCCGCTGCACCTGGAGCCGGCGCCGGTCCCCGACGAAATCTGGCTACGCCACCCGGGGCTCAACGGGCAGCCCGCAGGCGTTGGCTGGGGCTCCGGGCGCGCGTGCGTGATCAACTGCGAATGCGAACTGGCTCGCGTCGCGCCAGGTGACATCCTGGTAACGAGGGTCGCGGGTCCCGCGTTGAGCCAGGTGCTCCCGCGCGTGGCGGGCGTGGTGGCCGAGCTCGGCGGCAGCACATCGCACCTCGCGTCGCTCGCGCGGGAGCGCGGCATTCCGATGGTCCTGGGCGTGCTCGATGCCACACAGCGCATCCCCGACGGGGTGCAGGTCGCCGTCGACGGTGTCGCTGGAGTCGTGCGCTGGATGCGCTGATGCGCTGTCGCGAATGGCCATGCGCCCACGCGTTTTCATCACGCAGCCCGTAGCGCGCAGCGCGATCGAACGGCTGCGCAGCGTGGCCGAGGTGGAATGGAACCCGGATGCGTTGCACACGATGACCAAGGACGAGCTGCGCGCTGCCGTGCGCGAGCACGATATCCTGTTCTGCCTGCTGCAGGACCACGTCGATGGCGATGTCATTGCCGCCAACGCGAACCTGCGTGCTGTTGCTTCGATGAAGATCACGCCGTCCGACATCGACGTCGCCGCGGCGACGGCGCGACGCATACCCGTCACCGTCATTCCACCCGTGGTGACCGAGGCGACGGCCGACCTGCATTTCGGACTCATGCTTGCGGTCGCCCGGCGGGTGGTCGAAGGCGATCGCCTGCTGCGCGCCGGCGTATTTCCGGGAGCGCAGTCGATGCGCTTCGAGGGAGGGTTCGTCTGGGGCAAGACCATCGGGCTCGTCGGCGGCGGCGGACGCATCGGCCGCGCGGTGGCGCGGCGCGCGCGCGGGTTCTCGATGCGGATCCTCTACTGGGGCCCGCGGCGGATCGCGGAGAGCGAAGAGCGGGAACTCGGTCTCACCTACGTCGCGCTGGACCAGCTCCTGGCCGAGTCCGACTTCGTCTCGATCCACGCGCCGCTCAAGCCCGAGACGCATCATCTGATCGGTGCGCGCGAACTGGCGCTGATGAAACCAACCGCGTTCCTCGTCAACACGGCGCGGGGCCCGATCGTCGACGAGCAGGCGCTTGCGCGCGCGCTGGCCGACCGGCGCATCGCCGGCGCGGGTCTCGACGTCTACGAGCACGAGCCTCGCGTCGAGGCGGCGCTGCTGCCCATGTCCAACGTCGTTCTGACGCCCCACCTTGGGAGCGCAGTCGCCGAGTTGCGGGAAACCATGGCCCACGTGGTGGTAGACAACATCGTTGCAGTGCTGGAAGGGCGAATGCCACCCAACTGCTGGAATCCCGAGATCTACGCCACGTCACGCTGAGCGAGTCGACCAGGAGTCCATATGGCTGCAAAGGCAAAAGTGGTCTTGACGGACTACGTCTGGGAATCTTTGGACGTCGAGAGAAAGACCTTGGAAGGGCTGGCTGATCTCGTGCCACTCCAGACGAAGAAGCCGGAAGAATTTCTGGCGCAGGCGGAGGATTGCGACGCTCTGCTCAACACGTACGCCGGGCCGATCACCGCGGAAGTGATGGCGCGCATGGGGAAGTGCAGGATCATCGCTCGCTACGGCATCGGCGTCGACACCATCGACCTCGACGCTGCCACGCGTGCCGGCATCATCGTCACCAACAACCCGACCTACTGCATCGAGGAAGTCGCCGAGCACACCATGGCGCTGGTGCTTGCGTGTGCCCGCAAAGTCGCCGTCTATGACCGGCTCGTACGCGGCGGCCGGTGGGAGCTTCCTCCAGGCAAGCCGATGTTCCGTCTGTCCGGCCGGACGCTGGGTCTCGTCGGTTTTGGCAACATCGCCCGGCAGGTGGCGGTGCGCGCGGCGGCCTTCGGCATGCGCATTCTGTTTGCCGATCCCGTTCGTGCAGGACGCAACAGTTCGACACTCCCGGCAAGAAGATGGCGTTGCACGACCTGCTCGCTGAGTCGGATTTCGTGTCGCTTCACCCTCCGCTGACACCCGAGACGCGAAAGATGATCAACGACGACGCCTTGTCGCGCATGAAGGTCACCGCGTTCCTGATCAATTGCTCGCGTGGGCCGATTGTCGATACCGATGCGCTCTGTCGCGCGCTCGACGCAAAAAAGATCGCCGGCTGCGCGCTCGACACGACGGACCCGGAACCGCTGCCCGACCCGCACCCGCTGCGAGGGCGCGAGAACGTGATCATCACTCCCCACGTCGCCTGGTACAGCGAACAGGCCTTGGTCGGCCTGCAGGCGGGAGCGCCCAATGAGGTTCGCCGCGTGCTGTCGGGCGAATGGCCGGTGAACGTGGTGAACCGGGCGGTGCAGGGGAAAAACCGGGCGGGGCTCTAGTCGCCGGCCGGCGGCGCAGCACAGACTTGCTCGTAGCGATAGCGTTCCTTCAACAGGCCGACATATTCGAAGACATCCAGCGTCTTTTCGTAGGCTGCGTGCGTAATTTCCACGTGCGGCGTCCAACATCCAAGCTGCTGATACGTTGCGATGCAATCGGCGAGCACGTTTTCATCGATATTCGGAAAGTATGGTTTTTCCGCCTTGGCAATCTCGGCGGCCGGCGTCTCGTTCATGTAGATCCGGGTCCGTTTGTAGGCACGCATGAACGCCTTTGCCATATCGGTTTCAAGCCACTCACGGGTCGCCGCAAGGCTGGAAAAGCCGCACGGCCCGATCTGTTTGCCAACCTGGGCCACAATATGTCCGATGCCATCGGCTTGCAATTGCTGCGGGAACGGGCCCTGCTGCTGAACATACCGCCCCTCGCCGTGACGGAAAGCCTGGTCGATGTCGGCAGCGCCACCGGGGCAGATCGGTTTTATCTTGTTGAAATCGATGCCTGCCCTGTGACAGGCGTACTTGAACATGGCGATCGGCTGGCCGCCCTTGAACATGACGACTTCGGCGCCTTCCAGCTTGTCCCACGTGAAGGCCGGATCCGCCTCGCGCCCGGTCAGGAAGAACCCGTCCATCTCATTGACCTGGGCGAAATGAACTGCGGCCGGCGTCTCCCCTCTGTTGAGTGTCGTGAAGCCCTGGCTGAGGGCCGATTGAACGACGTGTGCGGAGCCATCTTGCAACGCCGCAAGCGCCGAGCCGTCCGGCGGCGAAATCGACCACTCCGCGATCCAGGCCTTCCGCTTTGAGGAAGCCACCCGACATCGTCGAAATGAGTGGCGAGTAGAACGCGGAAAACAAAGTGAACTGAATGCTGATTTTGTCCAAGTGGCTGTACCCCTCATGCGCAAGCGGCTGTCAATCTCGTGTGATCGGTCGAGTCGGGATCACGACGGCTAAGAACGCCGGCGCACCGTCGCCCAGCTCTCGAGCACGGCGCAGACCGACGCCGTATCGGCCTCGGCAAAGCCCTGCGCCATGGCGGCGTTGTAGATGGCGGTCGTCGCCGCGAACAACGGCGTCGGGCAGTCGAGCTGGCGCGCGAACTCCGAAATGATCTGCATGTCCTTCTGCCAGACGCCGACCTTCATCGCCGCGTCGGCATAGTCATTGCGAACCATCATCGGCCCGCGCACCTGCAGCATGCGCGACGAGCCAGCGCCATCGCCGAGCACCTTGACCATCAGGGCAGGATCGAGCCCGGCTTTCATCCCGAGCACGAGCGCTTCTGCGGTGGACACGTTGTGGATCGCGACGAGCAGATTCGCGAGGAACTTCATCCTGGAGCCGGCGCCGAAGGGACCGAGGAAATAGTGCGTGCGCGCGAATCCGTCGAAGATCGGGATGCAACGGCGATAGTCGCTGCGCCGGCCGCTCGCATAGACGGCGAGATCCTTCACCCTGGCCTGGGCTCCCGTGCCGCTCAACGGGCAATCGAGCAGCGCTGACGCCCTGAGCCGCCAGGAGCTTCCTGGCCTGCTCCTTGATCGCGATCGGCAGCGTGCTGGTTTCGACGACGATCTGCTCGGGGTGACGTGCTCCCGCGAGTTCGGCGGCGACCTCGAGCAACGCTGCCGACGAGGGCAGCGATGTAATCACGATGGGCGCCCGCTTGGCGACGTCGCGGACACTCCGCGACGTGCGACCGCCGGCTTTGGCAAGCTCGCTGCGGCGCCGCGCCAGCACGTCATAGCCGAACACCGTGAAACCCGGCGCCGATGAGGTTTCCTGACATCGCGGATCCCATGATGCCTAGACCCACTACTCCGACTCGATCACGTGATGCCATGGTCACATCCCCTTTGCACTGCCTAGTGCTCCCACTGCCGCGAACAATGCCTCGATCGATTCACGCGGGATGTTGCGCACGATGAATACGATGCGCGAGCGAGGATCGGTATCGTGCCCGCGCTCGAGCGTCACCGGCGGATGAAACACATGTTGCGCTCCCTGCAATACGACGGGACCGTGTTCGCCCGCCACGTGGACGATACCCTTCACCCGGAGTAGATCCGGCCCGCGCAATGACGTGAGCGCCTGCAGCGCCGCGTTCAGTCCGTCCCAGGTAAAAGGTTCGTCGAACCACAGACAGAAAGCATGAATGGCAGCGTCGTGTGCTCCCGCCCCCGGCGCGATCCGCTGGCGAAGAAGACCGCCTGCCGCCTGCCTCACGCGATTCGGGCAAGATCACATTCAGCCAGCGGCCCAGCTCCTCGGAGCGTGCCGAAACGCTTTGCGGACCGATATTGGCCAGCAACGCGGGATCGAGCTCGCCATTGATGGCTTTCGTGATGAGCGCGAACGGATTCATCGCCTCGAGCCGCTGCTGCAGGCGATCGACGGTGTTCGTCGTCCGCGATGTCGGTCTTGGTGATGACGAGGCGATCGGCGACGGCCGCCTGCTTGGTGGCTTCGGGCATCGTGTCGAGCTGCCCGATGCCGTTGACCGCATCGACCAATGTGACGACACCATTCAGCCGGTATTGCGCGCCGAGCAAGCCCATCGGTCTGCAGTGTATGCAGCACCGGAATCGGATCGGCGAGTCCGGTCGTTTCGACAAACACGCGGTCGAAGTCGATCACCTCTCCCGAGCGCCGCTTGATGAACAACTCCCTCAGCGTCTCCTGAAGGTCCGTGCGCAGGGTACAGCACAGGCAGCCGTTCGACAGCAGCGTCATCTGCTCCGACGACGCAGCGACCAGCTCGTGATCGATCGCCGACGTCTCCGAACTCGTTGATGATGACGGCGGCCCGCTCCATGCCCGGATGGCGCAGCAACCGACGCAGCAGCGTCGTCTTGCCGCTGCCAAGGAATCCGGTGATGACGGTGACCGGCAGGCGGCTCGCCAGCGGGTCGGCGATGGCGGACGTGCGCAAGGTTGTTGCGATCGTCACAGCGTCATTTCAAGGATGTAGAGTCCGCCGACGAAACGATCGACGGTATAGACGATGCGCCGGTCATCGACGTAGACATCGTTGAGCTGGATCGCGCCGGCGCGCGAGAGCACCGGCGCGCCCGGGACGAAGTAGGCCACCTCCTGCGGCTGGTACGGATTGCTGATGTCGTAGGCGCGCACACCGGCATTGAAGAATGTGCCGATCACCAGTTGATCGGAAGACCATGAAGTCGGCACCGGCAGATTCTCGTGCAGATTGTGCGCCCCGAAGCGGCCGCCGCGGTGCGCGAATGCCGCGTGCGGTGCGGCCGGCAAGGTGCTGATCGGCACCGGATTGCTCTCCACCCGCGCATCGACTACCCACACCAGCTTGGGCCAATCGAACCCGTCATCCTTGACGCATTCGTCGCTGACGATGAGCAGATTGCGATCGAACAGCGGCAGCACGGTGTGCGTGAAGCCGTTGAACGGCGGCGAATACTGCCAGCGGCCGACAAGCTTGGGATGCGCCTTGTCGGCAATGTCGAGGATCACCGCACCGCCGTCGATATAGCCGACATAAGCGCGATCCGGCCGCTGCGGGAAAACGTTGGTGTTGTGCGCGCGAAAGCCGGCATCGAACTTCGGGTCGAGCCGCGGTGGTGACGGCGCACTGTCGCCTTCGCGCGTACCCGGCAGCCACCAGCGGCCGACCTCGGTCGGCCGCGAGGGGTTGCGGACGTCGACGATGCGGTAGAACTGGTCGTCGTTCGGATGCCGCGGCTGGAAGTCCGCGGCGCCGCTCGCCATGTGC
This sequence comes from uncultured beta proteobacterium, assembly GCA_963726915.1. Classification (GTDB taxonomy): domain Bacteria; phylum Pseudomonadota; class Gammaproteobacteria; order Burkholderiales; family Casimicrobiaceae; genus PALSA-1003. The sequence continues at coordinate 6,049 of CAVSEA010000007.1, read as the reverse complement.
ACGAATTCGCCGTCGACGAACCACAGCGCGTGCACGCCGCGCGAATGCGGCCCGGAGGCATCGAAATGGGAAATGAGCTTTGGTTGTTCCGGCACGCTGATGTCGAACAGGTCGAAACCCGCGGGCGTCAACCCGGTGGTTTGTGTCTGATAGGCGACCGCCATTACGTCGCCGACGACGTCGAGCGAGTTCGAGCGCACCTTGGCGTGCGGCAACTCGGTCTGGACCACGACCCGCGGCGCGCGCGGGTCCGTCACGTCCACGCCGGTGAAATTCTTGGGCGCGGATTCATGCGCCAGCCACAGGATGCGGCGGCCGTCGCGTGCCTGCTGCATCGCCATGCCTTCACCCATCCCGCCGAAGCCCTGCAGTTCGTGATGGGCGATGAGGCGCATGTTGAACGAGAGCGCTTGATCGGGGCGCGATCCGGGTCCTGGCAGTGTTGGAGGCATCAGCGGTAGTCCAGTGATAGGGATGAAGGATTATTTACTGTGCTTTGCCAAATTTGGTAACAACGATCGCGAAAACTGGGGACAGACCACGGCTTGCGCTTTCGGCAGCAAAAAAACGTGGTCTGTCGCCCATTCGTGGCGACATCGGCGCCCGGCAGCAATTCGAGTAATATTCCTTCGCAGCCAGGCATCGGCTCCTGCACGCGGCCGGAATGCAAGGAGGGATGCATGCGTATCGTCAGACCACTTGTCTTTGTATTCGGGCTGGTCGCCGCATTGCTGGGTAGCGCGGTACTCGCCCAGACCTACCCGTCGAAGCCGGTGAGGCTGATCGTAACCTATCCTCCCGCCGGCAGCTCCGACCTGATGGCGCGAATTCTCGGGCAGAAGTTGAGCGAGCTTTGGGGTCAGCCGGTCATTGTCGAGAACAAGGCGGGCGCCGCAGGCTCGATCGGCATGGAGTACGCGGCTCACCAGACGCCCGACGGCTACAGCTTCGTCATCGCCAACCTCGGCCCGGCCGTCGTGAATCCGATTCTCTCGAAGGTGCCATTCGACGTCGAGCGCGACTTCGTTCCGGTGTCGCTGATTGCAACCGGTCCCAACATTCTCGTCGTCAACCCGAACACGCCGGCCACGACGCTGGGCGAGCTCATCGCCTATGCGCGTGCGAATCCCGGCAAGCTCAATTTTGGATCGGGCGGCTCGGGTAGCGTCGCGCACCTGAGCGGCGAGATGTTCAAGAGTCAGGCGCACGTCGATATCGTGCACGTGCCCTACAAGGGCGGGATCCTGTCGGTGAATGACCTGCTTGCCGGAAACGTCCAGCTCGTGTTCTCCGACGCGCTGCCGGTGATGCAGCATATCCGCGCGGGCAAGCTGCGCGCGCTCGCGGTCACCAGCCCCGAGCGCAGTCCGCTGGCGCCGGAAATCCCGACCTGTGTCGAATCCGGTTTGCCAGGACTGGTGGCGGTGAACTGGTGGGGCGTGCTGTTGCCCGCGGGAACGCCCAAGGTCATCGCGGACAAGTTTCACGCAGACCTGGTCAAGGTCATGCAGGACCCGGACGTCAAGGAGAAGTTCGCCGACGCTGGGCGTGGACGCGATGAGCGGCACGCCCGAACAGTTCGGCGCGTACATGAAGTCCGAGACCGCAAAGTATTCCAAGCTGATCAAGGAAGCGAATATTCACGCGGAGTAAGCGCATGAGGCGCGCTGCGCTAGCGGCCGCCGCACTGCAGCCAACGCGCCGGGAGCATGGTGGCGTCCTTGGCACCCCAGCCATCCCGCGACGCTTCGTCGTAACAATCGAGCGCACGCGAGGTCAACGGCATCGTCAAGCCGCGAGCGCTCGCCTCGTCGATCATGGTGCGCAGATCCTTGCGGATCAAATCAATGTCGAACGTGACGGGGCTCGTCGATTTGCCCTGCAGCGTCGCCGCGATCGCCGGGCCCCGCACCTTGAGCATGTTCGGCCCGCCGGAGGTGTCCGCAAAGATATCCATCAGCCGCGCCGGATCGAGATCGAGGTTCTGGCACAGCGATAGCGCTTCGCCCAGCGCCTGGTAGTACACCAGCAACGGCAAGTTGATGGCGAGCTTCATGCTGGCGCCTGCTCCAATCGCGCCGACGTGCTCGACCCGACGACACAGTTGATCGAGCACCGGCTTGGCACGAGCCAGATCGCCGGCCGCCCCGCCGACGAATCCGAAGAGTTTCCCCTCTCTGGCCGGTCCGACGGTGCCGCCGACCGGGCACTCGATGAGCGCGGCGCCTGTCGCGCTGACCTTCGTCGCGAGCGCCTTCTCCGTCTCGGGACGAACGGTGCTCATGTCGATGAAGAGCTTCCCGCGCACTTCGCCGGCCAGCAAGCCGTTGCTACCGTGATATGCAGCGTCGATCGCTGCTGCGTCGGTGAGAAACGTGATGATGATCTCCGTTCGTGTCGCCAGCTCGGCGGGCGTCTGCTGCCACGCTCGCGCCCGCCAGTGCGAGCGCCTGGGTCTTCTCGCGCGTGCGGTTCCACACCGTCACGTCGTGACCGACGCTCAGCAAGCGGCTCGCCACCGCCGCGCCCATTCGTCCCGTACCTGCGATACCGATTTTCAATGGCAGCTCCATCGTTTGTGATATGGCATGCGCTTAAGTTGACACTTGCTACACCGTGGCGTCAAATTGGCGCGCGATAAGCATAATGAATCGCAACCACGCCGCGGCAATATCCACAGGAGAACGAATGGGGTCGCCTGCGAGTGAACTCCGCGACGGGATGCGCATCGACTGGGATGCCCCGATCCCGATGGATGACGGGCTCACGCTGCGCGCCGACGTGTTCTGCCCCGCCGAGCCGGGACGCTATCCGGTCATCCTCAGTTACGGCCCTTACGCGAAGGGTCTGGCGTTCCAGGAAGGCTACCCGAGCGCGTGGCAGCGCATGGTGGCGGAGCACCCGGACGTCGCCTATGGGTCGACCAACAAATATCAGAGCTGGGAAGTCGTCGACCCGGAAAAATGGGTGCCCGACGGCTACGTTTGCGTGCGCGTCGACTCGCGCGGCGCGGGCCGCTCGCCTGGCTTCATCGATCACTTCGCTCCGCGCGAGACCCGGGACTTCTACAACTGCATCGAGTGGGCCGGCGTGCAGCGATGGTCGAACGGCAAGGTGGGCCTCTCCGGCGTTTCCTACTACGGTATCAACCAGTGGCACGTCGCCTCGTTGCAGCCGCCGCATCTTGCCGCCATGTGCATCTGGGAGGGCGCCGCCGACTGGTATCGCGACATGACGCATCACGGTGGCATCCTGTCCACGTTCTGGGCCAACTGGTACGACATGCAGGTGACGACGGTGCAGTACGGTCGCGGCGAACGCGGCCCGAGGAGCCGCGTCACCGGCGAGCTCGTCTGCGGCGACGAGACGCTTACCGATCGCGAGCTCTACCAGAACCGCTGCGACTTCGGTGAACAGATCCGCGCTCATCCACTCGACGATGACTACCACCGGGCGCGCTCGCCGATCTGGGACAAGGTCACGGTGCCGTTGCTGTCCGCCGCGAACTGGGGCGGGCAGGGCCTGCACCCCCGCGGCAATTTCGAGGGCTTTGTGCGCGCCGTCTCGAAGGACAAGTGGCTGGAGGCGCATGGTCTCGAGCATTGGACCCATTTCTACACCGACTACGGCGTCAAGCTTCAGAAGCGCTTCTTCGACTGCTTTCTCAAGGGCCTCGACAATGGGTGGACCCGACAGCCGCGCGTGCAACTGCAAGTGCGCCATGTCGACCGCTTCGTCGAGCGGCACGAAGATGAGTGGCCCATCGCGCGGACGCAGTGGACCCGCTTTTACCTCGACCCGTCCGACCAGAGCCTCGGCCGCGAACCAGTGCAGTCCGCGGGAAGCATCGCCTACGACGCGCAAGGCGATGGCGTGACGTTCGTCAGCGCACCGCTCGATCGCGAAACCGAGATCACGGGACCGCTCGCGGCGAAGCTGTTCGTGTCGTCGTCGACGGCCGACGCCGACATGTTCCTCGTGTTCCGCGTGTTCACGCCGGACATGCGGGAGGTCGTGTTCACGGGCGCGATCGATCCGCACACGCCGATCGCGCAAGGCTGGCTGCGCGCGTCGCATCGCAAGCTCGATCCGCTGCTCTCCACCGAATACCGGCCGTATCACACGCATGACGAGTCGCAGCCCCTCAATCCGGGTGAAGTCGTGCCACTCGACATCGAGCTCTGGCCGACCTCCATCGTCGTGCCGAGTGGCCACCGGCTTGCGCTGACCGTTCGCGGCCGCGATTACGAATGGGGCAAATCGACCGGAGCGCGCCTGTCGAATTTCAAGAACGAACTGCGCGGCTGCGGGCCGTTTCTGCACGACGATCCGCGCGACCGTCCCGCTGCGGTCTTCGGCGGCAGGACTACACTGCATGTCGGCCCATTGCAGCAGTCGTATGTCCTGGTTCCCGTGATTCCCCCCGAAACCGTGACCGGCAATCGCGAAGGATAGGTGTCATGACGATGAAATTCTACGGATTCTGGCGCTCGCTCGCGTCCTACCGCGTGCGCGTGGCGCTCGCGCTGAAGGGCCTCAGGGCCGAGGAAACGTCCATCAATTTGTTGCAGGGTGCGCAGCATGGCGACGCCTACAAGTCCGTCAATCCGCAGAGCGTGGTGCCGGCGCTCGTCATCGACGACGGCACCACCGCTCTTTCAATCGCTCGCCATCATCGAGTACCTGGAAGAGACCTGCCCGGAACCGCCGCTGCTGCCCAGAGACCCGCGTGGCCGCGCGCGCGTTCGCGGCCTCTCGCTGATCGTGGCGTGCGACGGCCACCCGCTGGTCGTGCCGCGTATTCGCAATTATCTCGAGCGCGAGATGAATCAGGACGAAGCTGCGCGCAATCGCTGGCTGCAACACTGGACGCTGAAGGCGCTTGACGCACTCGAAGCTCATCTCGCGAACGAGCGTGAGACGGGAAGGTTCTGCCATGGCGACGCGCCGACAATCGCCGATATCTGCCTTGCTTCGCAGGTCTTCGCCGCCGGCTATTTCGATGCCAAAACGAACGGCGTGCCCACCGTCCAGCGAATTTTCGACGAGTGCATGAAGATCGACGCCTTCGACCGCTCGCAACCGACCAGGCAGCCGGACGCGCCAAAGAATCCGCCGCACTGACCGATTCACCAAGGAGGAGAAAGACCATGGCATTCACCCGCAGAAGCTTCATCCAGGCGGCCGGCAGCGGCCTCGGCGTCGCGGCGCTCGGCTTCCCCGCAATTGTGCGCGCGCAGGCCGAGCCGATCCGGGTCGGATTGGTAACCGTCAAGACAGGGCCTCTGGCATCTGGCGGTATCGACATGGAGCGAGCGCTGGTCCAGTTCCTGCGCGAGCACAACAACATGCTGGCGGGCAGGAAAGTCGAGCTGTTCGTTGCCGACACCGCCGGCGTACCGGCGCAAGCACGCACCAAGCTGCAGGAGCTCGTCGAAAGAGACAAGATTCAGGTCATGATCGGGCCTCTGGCAGCAGGCGAAGCCCTCGCCGCCGACGATTACATCCGGGCGCAACAGCTACCGACGCTCTCGGTCGCCGCCGCGGAAGACTTGACGCAGCGCAACCCGAATCCCTGGTTTGTTCGCGGGACGTCGACGTCGTCGCAGTCTGCCGACGCGCTGGCCGATTATTGCGCGAAAACGCTCAAGTACAAGCGCATGGCGGTGATCGCCGACGACATCGCCTACGGCCACGAGATGTGCGCCGGCTTCCAGCGCGTGTTCGAGGATGCGGGCGGCAAGATCGTGCAGAAGATGTTTCCGCCGCTCACGGTTCCCGACTACGCAACGTACCTGGCGCAGCTCAAGACCAATATCGACGGCATCTTCCTCGGCTTCGCCGGCTCGAACGGCTTCCGTTGGTTCAAGCAGTTCAACGAGTACGGGCTCAAGGGCAAGATCAACGTCGTCGGCGGCATGACTGCGTTCGACGAGGCGGTACTGCGAAACATGGGCGACGAGGCGCTCGGTATCATCACCGCCTGCTGGTATTCGGCCGAGCTCGACAATCCGATCAACAAGAAATTCGCAGCCGCTTTCCGTGCCGA
>CAVSEA010000006.1:0-14850 GCA_963726915.1 uncultured beta proteobacterium | reverse complement strand
TCACGCTGAGCGAGTCAACCAGGAGTCCATATGGCTGCAAAGGCAAAAGTGGTCTTGACGGACTACGTCTGGGAATCTTTGGACGTCGAGAGAAAGACTTTGGAAGAGCTGGCTGATCTCGTGCCACTCCAGACGAAGAAACCGGAAGAATTTCTGGCGCAGGCGGAGGATTGCGACGCGCTGCTCAACACCTACGCCGGACCGATTACCGCGGAAGTGATGGCGCGCATGGGGAAGTGCAGGATCATCGCTCGCTACGGCATCGGCGTGGACACCATCGACCTCGACGCTGCCACGCGCGCGGGCATCATCGTCACCAACAACCCGACCTACTGCATCGAGGAGGTCGCCGAGCACACCATGGCGCTGGTGCTTGCGTGTGCCCGCAAAGTCACCGTCTATGACCGGCTGGTACGCGGCGGCCGGTGGGAGCTTCCTCCAGGCAAGCCGATGTTCCGTCTGTCCGGCCGGACCTTGGGTCTCGTCGGTTTTGGCAATATCGCCCGGCAGGTGGCGGTGCGCGCGGCAGCCTTCGGCATGCGCATTCTGTTTGCCGATCCCTTCGTGGAGAACGCACCGCTCGACACTCCCGGGAAGAAAATGGCGTTGCACGACCTCCTCGCCGAGTCGGATTTCGTGTCGCTACATCCTCCGCTGATGCCCGAGACGCGAAAGATGATCAACGACGCCGCCTTGTCGCGCATGAAGTCCACTGCATTCCTTATCAATTGCTCGCGCGGGCCCATCGTGGATACGGATGCGCTCGTTCGCGCGCTCGACGCAAAAAAGATCGCCGGCTGCGCACTCGATACGACCGACCCGGAGCCGCTGCCCGACCCCCACCCGCTGCGAGGGCGCGAGAACGTGATCATCACTCCCCACGTCGCCTGGTACAGCGAACAGGCCCTGGTCGGCCTGCAGGCCGGAGCGCCCAATGAAGTTCGCCGCGTGCTGTCGGGCGAATGGCCAGTCAACGTAGTGAACCGGGCGGTGAGAGGAAAAAACCGGGCGGGGCTCTAGTCGGCGACAGTTTGTACCCTATCGGGACGCGGCCGAGATCCCAACATGCGTTGTCAGCTCGCACAAATTACACTTTCCAACCGCATGGCCAACCCCACGGCGACGCGGCCCAACGACGACCCCTTCACCATGGGACGCTAGTCATGCGCCTGGCCCTCTTCGCGGCATTGTTCGCAATCTCTTTCGACCTCGTTGCTGCGCCCGGCTACTTCCGCGCCCCGGCGATTGCCGGCGATACGCTGGTCTTTACCGCCGAGGGTGACCTCTGGCAGGTCGGCATCAATGGCGGCACCGCCCAGCGCCTTACCTCGCATCCGGGGCAGGAGATCGACGCGGCCATCTCGCCGGACGGCAAGCGCGTCGCGTTTGTCGGCGCCTATGAAGGGCCGGAGGAGGTTTACGTCATGCCGATCGACGGCGGTTTGCCGAAGCGGCTCACCTGGCTGGGCGGTGGCGCGAAGGTCGTCGGCTGGAGTCCTGACGGCGAAGTACTGTTCACTTCGACGCAACTGCACCCCCTGCGCGACACGCGGCTCGCGGCGGTATCCACAAGCGATGCGAAACAGCGCCCGGTGCCGCTCGACCAGGCAAGCGACGGCGCCTATCTCGATCGCGACACGCTCGTGTTCACGCGCTACGGCATTGGCAGGGACAACGTGAGGGCCTATCGCGGCGGCGCCACCGCCACGATCTGGACGATGCCCGCCAAGGGCAATGCCGAAGCCGTGGCACTTACCGCGATTGACGACGGGAATGCCGGAACCCCGATGGCGTGGAAAGGTCGCATCGCGTTTCTTTCCGATCGCGACGGAGTAATGAACGTCTGGTCGATGGACCGCGACGGCCGCAACTTGCTCCAGCACACGAAGCACAAGGACTTCGAAGTCCGCTCGCCATCGATTGCAGGATCGCGGGTCGCCTACCAGCACGGCGCCGACTTGCGTGTGATCGATCTCGATACCGGAGTCGACCGCGTCGTGCCGATCACGCTGGTGTCCGACTTCGACCAGACGCGCGAACGCTGGGTGCGCAAGCCACTCGACCAGTTCACCAGCGCGAGGTTTTCGCGCGATGGCTCGCGCGTCGTGGTCACGGCGCGTGGACACGTCGCCACGGCCGGCATCGGCGACTTGCGGCGCATCGACATCGCGCTTCCACTGAGTTCGCGAGGACGCAATGCGGTCTTCTCAGGCAACGGCAAGTCGATCATCGCCGTCGTCGATGCCAGCGGCGAAGAGGAAATCTGGCAATTCCCCGCCGACGGCAGCGGCCCTGGCAAGCAGTTGACCCGTGACGGCAACTCGCGACGGTGGGAGGCCTGGCCTTCCCCCGACGGGAAATGGATCATCCACCACGACATCCGCAAGCGGCTCTGGCTACACGACATCGCTGCCGGCCGCGACACCTTGCTCGACGACGGCAAGCGCATGGTCCCGGACGACCGTGTCGGCGATGTCGTGTGGGCGCCGGACGGAAGCGCCTTCGCCTTGAGCACGCCGGTGCCGGATACCTTCGACCGCAACCAAGTCTTCCTGTTCCGGGTGTCGGACCGCTCGCGTGTCGAGGTAACCTCGTCGCGCTACTCGAGCGACTCGCCGGTGTTTTCACCCGACGGCAAGTGGCTCTACTTCATTTCGCGGCGCCATTTCGAAGCGCTCAAAGGCAGCCCGTGGGGCGATCGCAACATGGGACCCTACTTCGACCACCGCGCGCGCCTCTACGCCGTGTCCCTGCAACCAGACAACCGCTTTCCGTTCCAGGCACGCGACGAGCTCGAGGCGCCAGCGCCCGTAGAGACCGCACCTGCCGTTGCGCCCGCAGCAACCCCGGCACCTCCTGGCGATGCCAGGGAGGTGGCTCCCGAAGCGGCGAAGGCAACACCCGCAACGGCGAAGTCGAAGCTGCCGACGATCGCCTGGGAAGGACTCGCCGCGCGCCTCTTCGAAGTGCCGCTGCCGCCCGCGAATTACACGCGAATCGACATCGATGGCAAGCGCCTGTGGTGGCTGGAGGCGGACTCGACCACCGAAGGCAAGACCGCGCTGAAGTCTGCCGCGATCGACAATGCCGGCGTGCCCCCCGAATTGTTCGCGGTCGACGTGCGCCAGTTCGAGCTCTCCGCCGACGGCAAGAAATTGATGTTCCGCAAATGGGCGGCGATGCCCAATCCCGGCGACATCTTCATTGTCGACGCGGCGCCCAAGCCGCCGATGGAATTGGCGCGCTTCCAGGTGCGCCTCGGCGACTGGCAGTTCACCGTCGACCCGCGCGAGGAATGGAAGCAGTTGCTGGCCGACGTGTGGCGCCTGCAGCGCGACCACTTCTACGATAAGGACCTGAAAGGCGTCGACTGGCCGGCAATGCGCTGGAAATACGAGGCGCTGCTGCCGCGGGTGAGCGACCGCGCCGAACTCGCCGACCTGATGGCGCAGATGATCGCCGAGCTCTCGACGCTGCACTCGCGGGTGGCCCCGGGCGACGTGCGCAAGGCTGAGGAGAACATCCTGCCCGCTACGCTCGGTGCAATGCTGGTTCGCACGGCTGAAGGCGCGCGCATCGAACGCATCCTGCAGGGCGATCCGGAACTCGTCCACGAGCGCTCGCCGCTGGCGCGCGCCGAGGTCAACGCGAAGGAGGGTGACACCGTCGTCTCTGTGGACGGGCGCCTGGTCAAAGACGCCCCGGACATTTCCGAGCTGCTGCGCGACAAGGCCGGCAAGCAGGCCTTGCTCACGCTGCGGTCCGCGGAGGGCAAGTCGCGGCAAGTCATAGTCAAGCCGATGTCGGCCGACGCAACGTACGCGCTGCGACTGGCCGACTGGCAATGGCAGCGCCGCAAGCGCGTCGACGAAGTGTCCAAGTCCCGCTACGGCTACGTGCACCTCCGAGCGATGGGCCCGAACGACGTCGCTACCTTCGCGCGCGAGTTCTACCCGGTGGCCGATCGCGAGGGATTAATCCTCGATGTGCGCAACAACTCGGGCGGGAACATCGACTCCATCGTCATCGAGAAGCTGATGCGCCGCGCCTGGGCGTACTGGCAAAGGCGAGACGGGAACCGCCACTGGAACCAGCAGAACGCCTTCCGCGGTCCGATCGTCGTGCTGGCGAACGAGCGCACCTATTCCGATGGCGAGACCTTTGCCGAAGGCGTGAAGCGCCTCGGTCTCGCAACCGTCGTCGGCAAGCGCACGTCGGGCGCAGGCGTGTGGCTTTCGGACCGCAACCTGCTGGCCGACAACGGCATCGCGCGCGCGGCGGAATGGGGACAGATGGGACTCGAGGGCAGCTGGCTGATCGAGGGTGTGGGCGTGGCGCCTGATGTCGAGGTGGACAATCCGCCCAACGCCACATTCTACGGCGCGGACGCGCAACTCGACGCGGCGATCCGGCTGCTGGACGAGAAACTCGCCGCCAAGCCGATGCCCCAACCGCCCGCAATCAACTATCCAAGGGTGCAGCGTTGAGGCGAAGGAGCGCTGCCAGCCCCCGGTCCTGACTTGCTTCACGCGAGCAAAGCTGCGAGCCTATGCTATGGCCGGCTTCGACAAACCGCTCGAGACGTGGAACGCGCGCTTCGCTGGTGAGGGCTTCCTCTTCGGCGAGGAGCCGAACGCGTTCCTGCGGACACAAGCCCGCTGGCTGCGACCCGGTGACTCCGTCCTCTGTGTCGCCGATGGTGAAGGTCGTAACAGCGTCTGGCTTGCTGAACAGGGCTACTCAGTTACCGCCTTCGACTTTGCTCCCAATGCTGTAGCCAAGGCAAAAGGCTTGGCCGAACGCCGTAATGTGAGCGTTCGCCACGAACTTGGAGATGCCTATACCTGGCCATGGGCAGCCAAACGCTACGACGCGCTTGTGGCGGTGTTCATCCAGTTCCTGCCGCCGGATTTTCGCGACAGCGCATTTTCCGGCATGAAGTCAGCGGTAAAAGACGGCGGACTGTTTCTCCTCGAAGGTTATCGACCTGAGCAGGTCGACTACGGCACTGGCGGCCCGCCGCGCCGTGAACACATGTATACACGGGCGTGGCTGGAAAGCATGTTCGCAGGCTGGGAGATTCTCGTCCTCAAGGATTACGACGACGTGATCCAAGAAGGACGCGCGCACAACGGCAGGTCGGCGCTTATAGACTTGGTTGCGCGAAAGCCTTAGCCCAAGCGAGGAGCGTCGTCGCGAGTCAATCGTTTTGGATTTCTGACGACTTGCTTCGGTGCGTCCGCTACTGAATTACCCGTCCGCAAGCCAAAAAACACAAACTTGTTGACCGCCGTCAATACACGAGGCGCACATTGTCCTATATTGATATTGAATCGGCTCCGCCCGGGTCGGGCGACCCGGGGCAACCCGATTCGCAGACTCCGATAGGAGGGCATCATGAGAACCCTGGCGCGCTGGGATCCGTTCCGCGAATTGGCGCCGTTCGTGTCGTTCCCCGAAGTGGGAAACTATTTTGGCGAATTTCCGTTTCGGCCGCTAACGGCGGGTTATGAGCCCGTGCCGATGATGCGGGTGGACGTAACTGAGAGTGAGGCCGTTTACACGGTAAGGGCCGAAATTCCCGGGATGAAGAAGGAAGACATCGCAGTTTCCATCGACGGCAAGACAGTGTCTATCACCGCCGAGGTGAAGCGCGAAAAAGAAGTGAAGGGACCCGAAAAGTCCCTGTGCACTGAGCGCTACTATGGGATGGTTTCAAGGATGTTGACGTTGCCGTTCGACGTCAATCCGTCCAAAGCCGAGGCCTCATACGATGGCGGTGTGCTGACGCTTATGTTGCCGAAGGCTCCAGGCACCGAAGTACGCCGGCTCGCGATCCACTAGGCTATCAACCCCGCGGATTGCAGGCAACGAAGGCGCTCGCGACTGAGTGCGCGCCTTCGTTTTTTTCTTGCACAAACTTGTGCTGCCCACTAAGAACGCCGGCGTACAGTCGCCCAGCGCTCGAGCACGGCGCAAACGGACGCGGTATCGGCCTCGGCGAAGCCCTGCGCCATTGCGGCGTTGTAGACGGCTGTCGTCGCAGCGAACAATGGCGTCGGGCAGTCGAGCTGGCGCGCGAATTCCGCAATGATCTGCATATCTTTCTGCCACACACCCACCTTCATCGCCGCGTCGGCATAGTCATTGCGAACCATCATCGGACCGCGCACCTGCAGCATGCGCGACGAGCCAGCGCCGTCGCCCAGCACTTTGACCATCAAGGCGGGGTCGAGCCCGGCTTTCATCCCGAGCACGAGCGCTTCGGCTGCGGACACGTTGTGGATCGCGACGAGCAGATTCGCGAGAAACTTCATCCTGGAGCCGGCGCCGAACGGACCGAGAAAATAGTGTGTGCGCGCGAATCCGTCGAAGATCGGGATGCAACAGCGATAGGCACTGCGCCGGCCGCTTGCATAGACGGCGAGATCCCTCACCCTGGCCTGTGCTCCCGTGCCACTCAGCGGGCAATCGAGCAGCGTGACGCCCTGGGCCGCCAGGAGCTTCCGGGCCTGCTCCTTGATCGCGATCGGCAGCGTGCTGGTTTCGACGACGACCTGATCGGGATGACGTGCTCCCGCGAGTTCGGCGGCGACTTCGAGCAATGCTGCCGATGAGGGCAGCGATGTAATCACGATGGGCGCCCGCTTGGCGACGTCGCGGACACTGCGCGACGTGCGACCGCCGGCTTTGACAAGCTCGCTGCGGCGCCGCGCCAGCACGTCGTAGCCGAGCACCGGGAATCCTGCGTCGACGAGATTTCCTGACATCGCGGATCCCATGATGCCGAGACCAACGACTCCGACTCGATCACTTGATGCCATGGTCACATCCCCTTTGCACTGCCTAGCGCTCTCACTGCCGCAAACAAGGCCTCGATCGATTCTCGCGGAATGTTGCGCACGATGAAAACGATGCGCGAGCGAGGATCGGTATCGTGCCCGCGCTCGAGCGTCACCGGCGGATGAAACACATGTTGCGCTCCCTGCAACACGACGGGACCGGGTTCGCCCGCCACGTGGACGATTCCCTTCACCCGCAGCAGATCCGGCCCCCGCAAAGACGTGAGCGCCTGGAGCACCGCGTTCAGCCCGTCCCAGGTGAACGGCTGGTCGAACCACAGGCAGAACGAATGGATGGCGGCGTCGTGCGCACCGACCCGCGGCGAGTTCCGCTGGCGAACAAAGCTGCCCGCCTCTGCGCCGTGCGAGTCGGGCACGATCGCATTCAGCCAGCGGCCCAGCTCCTCGGAGCGTGCCGCAACGCTTTGCGGACCGATATTGGCCAGCAACGCGGGATCGAGTTCGCCATCGACGGCCGTCGTGATGAGCGCGAACGGATTTATCGCCTCGAGCCGCTGCTGCAGGCGATCGACCGTGTCGTCGTCCGCGATGTCGGTCTTGGTGATGATGAGGCGATCGGCGACGGCCGCCTGCTTGGTGGCTTCGGGCATCGTGTCGAGCTGCCCCATGCCGTTGATTGCGTCGACCAACGTGACCACACCGTTCAGCCGGTACTGCGCGCCGAGCAACCCATCGGTCTGCAGCGTATGCAGCACTGGAATCGGATCGGCGAGTCCGGTCGTTTCGACAAACACGCGGTCGAAGTCGATGACCTCGCCCGAGCGCCGCTTGATGAACAACTCCCTCAGCGTTTCCTGAAGATCCGTGCGCAGGGTGCAACACAGGCAGCCGTTCGAAAGCAGCGTCATCTGCTCCGACGACGCAGCGACCAGCTCGTGATCGATCGCCACGTCTCCGAACTCGTTGATGATGACGGCGGCTCGCTCCATCCCCGGATGGCGCAGCAGCCGGCGCAGCAGCGTCGTCTTGCCACTGCCCAGAAATCCGGTGATGACGGTGACCGGCAGTCGGCTCGCGAGCGGGTCGGCGGTGGCGGACGTGCGCAAGGTCGTTGCGAGCGTCACAGCGTCATTTCAAGGATGTAGAGTCCGCCAGCAAAGCGATCCACTGTGTAGACGATGCGCCGGTCGTCGACGTAGACATCGTTGAGCTGGATTGCGCCGGCCCGCGAGAGCACGGGCGCGCCCGGAACGAAGTAGGCCACCTCCTGCGGCTGATACGGGTTGCTGATATCGTACGCGCGTACACCGGCATTGAAGAAGGTGCCGATCACCAGCTGGTCGGAAGACCATGAAGTCGGCACCGGCAGATTCTCGTGCAGGTTGTGTGCTCCGAATCGGCCGCCTCGCTGCGCGAACGCGCCGTGTGGCGGCGCCGGCAAGGTGCTGATCGGGACCGGATTGCTCTCTACCCGCGCATCGACGACCCATACAAGTTTGGGCCAATCGAATCCGTTGTCCTTGACGCATTCGTCGCTGACGATGAGTAGATTGCGATCGAACAGCGGCAGCACGGTGTGCGTGAAGCCGTTGAACGGCGGCGAATACTGCCAGCGGCCGACGAGCTTCGGATGCGCCTTGTCGGCAATGTCGAGGATCATCGCACCGCCGTCGATATAGCCGACATAGGCGCGGTCCGGCCGTTGCGGGAAGACGTTGGTGTTGTGCGCGCGAAATCCTGTATCGAACTTGGGGTCGAGCCGCTGCGGTGGCGGCGCACTGTCGCCTTCGCGCGTACCCGGCAGCCACCAGCGGCCGACCTCGGTTGGCCGCGAGGGATTGCGCACGTCGACGATGCGGTAGAACTGGTCGTCGTTCGGATGCCGTGGCTGGAAGTCCGCGGCCCCGCTCGCCATGTGCACGAATTCGCCGTCGACGAACCAGAGCGCGTGCACGCCGCGTGAATGCGGCCCCGACGCGTCGAAGTGCGAAATGAGCTTCGGCTGCTCCGGCACGCTGATGTCGAACAGGTCGAAACCCGCGGGGGTCAGTCCGGTGGTTTGTGTCTGATAGGCGACCGTCATCACATCGCCGACGACGTCGAGCGAATTCGAGCGCAGCTTGGCGTGCGGTAGCTCGGTCTGGACTACGACCCGCGGCGCGCGCGGGTCCGTCACATCCACGCCCGTGAAATTCTTGGGCGCGGATTCATGCGCCAGCCACAGGATGCGGCGGCCGTCGCGCGCCTGCTGCATGCCCATGCCTTCGCCCATCCCGCCGAAGCCCTGCAGCTCGTGATGGGCGATGAGCCGCATGTTGAACGAGAGCGCTTGATCGGGGCGCGAACCGGGTCCTGGTAGTGTTGGAGGCATCAGCGGTTAGTCCAGTGATAGGGATGAAGAATTACGAGTAATATTCCTTCGCAGCCAGGCATCGGCCCCTGCACTGGACCGGAATCCAAGGAGGGATGCATGCGTATCGTCAGACCACTCGTCTATGTATTCGGACTTGTCGCCGCACTGCTGGGTAGCGCGGTACTCGCGCAGACGTACCCATCGAAGCCGGTGAGGCTCATCGTAACCTATCCTCCCGCCGGCAGCTCCGACCTGATGGCACGAATTCTCGGGCAGAAGCTCTCCGAGCTTTGGGGTCAGCCGGTCATTGTCGAGAACAAGGCGGGCGCCGCAGGCTCGATCGGCATGGAGTACGCGGCTCACCAGACGCCCGACGGCTACAGCTTCGTCATCGCCAACCTCGGCCCGGCCGTGGTGAACCCAATTCTCTCGAAAGTGCCATTCGACGTCGAGCGCGACTTCATACCGGTGTCGTTGATTGCAACCGGCCCCAACATTCTCGTCGTCAACCCGAACACGCCGGCCACGACGCTGGGCGAGCTCATCGCGTATGCGCGTGCGAATCCGGGCAAGCTCAATTTTGGTTCGGGCGGCTCGGGTAGCGTGGCGCACCTGAGCGGCGAGATGTTCAAGAGTCAGGCACACGTCGATATCGTGCACGTGCCCTACAAAGGCGGGATTCTGTCGGTGAACGACCTGCTTGCCGGAAACGTCCAGCTCGTCTTCTCCGACGCGCTGCCCGTGATGCAGCACATCCGCGCGGGCAAGCTGCGCGCACTCGCGGTCACCAGCCCAGAGCGCAGTCCGCTGGCGCCGGAAATCCCGACCTGTGTCGAATCCGGATTGCCGGGTCTGGTGGCGGTCAACTGGTGGGGCGTGTTGTTGCCTGCGGGAACGCCCAAGGTCATAGCGGACAAGTTTCGCGCGGACCTGGTCAGGGTCATGCAGGACCCGGACGTCAAGGAGAAGTTCACCGGGCTGGGCGTGGACGCGATGAGTGGCACGCCCGAGCAGTTCAGCGCGTACATGAAGTCCGAGACCGCAAAATATTCCAAGCTGATCAAGGAAGCGAACATTCACGCGGAGTAGGCGCATGAGGCGCGCTGCGCTAGCGGCCGCCGGACTGCAGCCAACGCGCCGGGAGCATGGTGGCGTCCTTGGCGCCCCAGCCATCCCGCGACGCTTCGTCGTAACAATCGAGCGCACGCGAGGTCAACGGCATCGTCAACCCGCGAGCGCGTGCCTCGTCGATCATGGTACGCAGGTCCTTGCGGATCAAATCAATGTCGAAAGTGACAGGGGTCGTCGATTTGCCCTGCAGCGTCGCCGCAATCGCGGGGCCCCGCACCTTGAGCATGTTCGGCCCGCCGGAAGTATCCGCGAAGATATCCATCAGCCGCGCCGGATCGAGATCGAGGTTCTGGCACAGCGATAGCGCTTCGCCCAGCGCCTGGTAGTACACCAGCAACGGCAAGTTGATGGCGAGCTTCATGCTGGCTCCCGCTCCAATCGCGCCAACGTGCTCGACCCGACGACACAGTTGATCGAGCACCGGCTTGGCACGTGCCAGATCGCCGGCCGCCCCGCCGACGAATCCGAAGAGTTTCCCCTCTTTGGCCGGTCCGACGGTGCCGCCGACCGGGCACTCGATGAGCACGGCGCCTTTCAGCGCTGACCTTCGTCGCGAGCGCCTTCTCCGTCTCGGGACGAACGGTGCTCATGTCGATGAAGAGCTTCCCGCGCACTTCGCCGGCCAGCAAGCCGTTGCTACCGTGATATGTAGCGTCGATCGCGGCCGCGTCGGTGAGAAACGTGATGATGATCTCCGCTCGTGTCGCCAGCTCGGCTGGTGTCGCTGCGACGCTCGCGCCCGACAGTGCGAGCGCCTGGGTTTTCTCGCGCGTGCGGTTCCACACCGTCACTTCGTGACCGACGCTCAGCAAGCGGCCCGCCACTGCTGCGCCCATTCGACCCGTGCCTGCGATACCGATTTTCAATGGCAGCTCCATCGTTTGTGATATGGCATGCGCTTAAGTTGACACTTGCTACACCGTGGCGTCAAATTGGCGCGCGATAAACATACTGCATCGCAACCGCGCCGCGGCAATATCCACGGGAGAACGAATGGGGTCGCCTGCGAGTGAACTCCGCGACGGGATGCGCATCGACTGGGATGTCCCGATCCCGATGGATGACGGGCTCGCGCTGCGCGCGGATGTCTTCTGCCCGGCCGAGCCCGGACGCTACCCGGTCATCCTCAGCTACGGCCCCTACGCGAAGGGTCTGGCGTTCCAGGAAGGCTACCCGAGCGCGTGGCAGCGCATGGTTGCGGAGCACCCGGACGTTGCGTACGGCTCGACCAACCAATACCAGAGTTGGGAAGTCGTCGACCCGGAAAAGTGGGTGCCCGACGGCTACGTGTGCGTGCGCGTCGATTCGCGGGGCGCGGGCCGCTCACCCGGCTTCATCGATCACTTCGCTCCGCGCGAGACCCTGGACTTCTTCCACTGCATCGAGTGGGCGGGCGTGCAACGATGGTCGAACGGCAAGGTGGGCCTCTCCGGCGTTTCCTACTACGGCATCAACCAGTGGCACGTCGCCTCGCTGCAACCGCCGCATCTTGCCGCCATGTGCATCTGGGAGGGCGCCGCCGACTGGTATCGCGACATGACGCATCACGGTGGGATCCTGTCCACCTTCTGGGCCAACTGGTACGACATGCAGGTGACGACGGTGCAGTACGGTCGCGGCGAACGCGGCCCGAAGAGCCGCGTCACCGGCCAGCTCGTGTGCGGCGACGAGACGCTTAGCGATCGCGAGCTCTACCAGAACCGCTGCGACTTCGGCGAACAGATCCGCGCTCATCCGCTCGACGATGACTATCACCGGGCGCGCTCGCCGATCTGGGAAAAGGTCACGGTGCCGTTGCTGTCCGCCGCGAACTGGGGCGGGCAGGGCTTGCACCCTCGCGGCAATTTCGAGGGTTTTGTGCGCGCTGCTTCGAAGCACAAGTGGCTGGAGGCGCATGGCCTCGAGCATTGGACCCATTTCTACACCGACTACGGTGTCAAACTTCAGAAGCGCTTCTTCGACTGTTTTCTCAAAGGCCGAGACAACGGTTGGACTCGACTGCCGCAAGTGCAACTGCAAGTGCGCCACGTCGACCGCTTCGTTGAGCGACACGAAGATGAGTGGCCTATCGCGCGGACGCAATGGACCCGCTTCTACCTCGACCCGTCCGACCAGAGCCTCGGCCGCGAACCAGCGCAGTCCGCCGGAAGCATCGCCTATGACGCCCAAGGCGATGGCGTGACCTTCGTCAGCGCACCGCTCGAACGCGAAACCGAGATCACGGGACCGCTCGCGGCGAAGTTGTTCGTGTCGTCGTTGACGGCCGATGCCGATATGTTCCTGGTGTTCCGCGTGTTCACGCCGGACATGCGGGAGGTCGTGTTCACGGGCGCGATCGATCCGCATACGCCCATTGCGCAAGGCTGGCTGCGCGCGTCGCATCGCAAGCTCGATCCGCTGCTCTCCACCGAATACCGGCCATATCACACGCATGACGAGTCGCAACCTCTCAATCCAGGTGAAGTCGTGCCGCTCGACATCGAGCTCTGGCCGACCTCCATCGTCGTGCCGAATGGTCACCGCGTTGCGCTGACCATTCGTGGCCGCGACTACGAATGGGGAAAATCGACCGGAGCGCGCCTGTCGAACTTCAAGAACGAACTGCGCGGCTGCGGGCCGTTTCTGCACGACGATCCGCGCGACCGTCCCGCTGCGATCTTCGGCGGCAGGACTACACTACATGTCGGCCCATTGCAGCAGTCGTATGTCCTGGTTCCGGTGATTCCCCCCAAGCCGTGATCGGCACTCGCGGAGGACAGGTGTCATGACGATGAAATTCTACGGGTTCTGGCGCTCGCTTGCGTCCTATCGCGTGCGCGTCGCGCTGGCGCTTAAGGGCCTCGGGACCGAGGACGTGTCCATCAATCTGTTGCAGGGTGCGCAGCATGGCGACGCCTACAAGTCCGTCAATCCGCAGAGCGTGGTGCCGGCGCTCGTCATCGACGACGGACCGCCGCTCTTTCAATCGCTCGCCATCATCGAGTATCTGGAAGAGACCTGCCCGGAACCGCCGCTGTTGCCCCGGGACCCGCGCGGCCGCGCCCGCGTTCGCGGGCTGTCGATGATCGTCGCGTGCGACGGCCACCCGCTGGTCGTGCCGCGTATTCGCAATTATCTCGAGCGCGAGATGCACCAAGACGAAGCTGCGCGCAATCGCTGGCTGCAACACTGGACGCTGAAGGCGCTTGAAGCGCTCGAAGCTCATCTCGCGAAGGAGCGCGAGACGGGAAGGTTCTGCCATGGCGATGCGCCGACGATGGCCGACATCTGCCTTGCGTCGCAGGTCTTCGCTGCCGGGTATTTCGACGCCAAAACGAACGGAGTGCCCACCGTCCGGCGAATTTTCGACGAGTGCATGAAGATCGACGCCTTCGACCGCTCGCAACCGGCGAAGCAGCCGGACGCGCCAAAGAACCCGGCTCATTGAACAAACCGTTATTCACTACGGAGGAGGACCACCATGGCATTCACTCGCAGAAGTTTCATCCAGGCGGCGGGCAGCGGCGTCGGCGCCGCGATGCTCGGTTTCCCGGCAATCGTGCGCGCGCAGGCCGAGCCCATTCGGGTCGGACTGGTAACCGTCAAGACGGGACCGCTGGCATCGGGTGGTATCGACATGGAGCGAGCGCTGGTGCAGTTCCTGCGCGAGCACAACAACATGCTGGCGGGCAGGAAAGTCGAGCTGTTTGTCGCCGACAGCGCCGGCGTGCCGGCGCAAGCGCGCACCAAGCTGCAGGAGCTCGTCGAAAGGGACAAGATTCAGGTCATGATCGGGCCGCTGGCAGCGGGCGAAGCACTCGCCGCCGACGATTACATCCGCGCGCAGCAGCTGCCGACATTGTCGGTCGCCGCCGCGGAAGACCTGACGCAGCGCAACCCCAATCCCTGGTTCGTGCGCGGGACGTCGACTTCGTCACAGTCCGCTGACGCGCTCGCCGACTATTGCGCGAAAACGCTCAAGTACAAGCGCATGGCGGTGATCGCCGACGACATTGCCTATGGCCACGAGATGTGCGCCGGCTTCCAGCGCGTGTTCGAGGATGCGGGCGGTAAGATCGTGCAGAAAATGTTTCCGCCGCTCACCGTTCCCGACTACGCGACGTACCTCGCGCAGCTCAAGACCAATATCGACGCCATCTTCCTTGGCTTCGCCGGCTCGAACGGCTTCCGCTGGTTCAAGCAGTTCAACGAGTACGGTCTCAAGGGCAAGATCAACGTCGTCGGCGGCATGACCGCATTCGACGAGGCAGTGCTGCGAAACATGGGCGACGAGGCGCTCGGCATCATCACCGCCTGCTGGTATTCGGCCGAGCTCGACAATCCGATCAACAAGAAATTCGCGGCCGCTTTCCGTGCCGAATGGAAGTACGACCCCGGCTTCTACGCCGCCGCGACGTATGTCGAGGGTGCGGTGCTCGAAGCGGCGTTGGTATCGGTCAACGGCAAGATCGAGGACAAACAGGCGTTCATGAAAGCGTTGCGGGCGACCAAGATCGACACCGCCCGCGGTCCGGTAGCGTTCGACGAGTACGGAAATATCGTCGGCAACGTCTATATTCGCAA
>CAVSEA010000005.1:0-21039 GCA_963726915.1 uncultured beta proteobacterium | reverse complement strand
GTCCGGCGCAGTCCCATGGCTTGCAGGCGGGGAATGACCTCCTGCGCGAAGAACGGCAGTTCGTCTAGATAGTTCACAAAACCCATCGCGACGCCGTCAAAGCCGGCATCGTGGAGCGCCTTCAGTTCACGTGCGACATGGTCGGCATCGCCTCGAATCGAGTAGCTGCCGCCATAACTCAGCACGGTACGTGCCGGATCGCGGTCGCGATTCTGCCGGTTCTCTTCGGCTGACCGGCTGCGCGAGCCGAAGTTCCCCTGATAGAGCGCGTATTGGTGATCGAGCGCGCCCCAGTCGGCGCAGGCGACGCAATGTTGCGCGTAGTCTTCCGCCTCCGCCTGCGTTTTCCGGCATACGATCGACGTCGGGATCCAGACCTGGATCGCGCGTCCCTGCGCATGTGCGAGCGCTTTGGTTTCGCGCACTCGCGGAGCGCTGTCCTGCGGTGTACGGCAGTAATCGAAATGCAGATCGGAATTGCGGATCGCGAATGCACGGCCCGCCGGCGAGGCGCCGGCGTTCATGACCACGGGGAAGCGACCTCCAAAAGGCGAGGGCGATCCCTGCAACCCTTGCAGCTTATAGTACGCGCCGTCGAAGTTTGCGGGTTCGCCTCCTGACCACAGCGTCTTGACGACCGTCCACCATTCCTCGCCGCGGGCATAACGGTCGTCGTGATCGTCGGGCGTGATGCCGAACATCTCGAATTCATCCTGGTTCCAGCCGCACACGATGTTGAGCCCGAAGCGGCCGCGTCCGATGTGATCGGCGGTCGCGATCTGCTTGGCAGCGACGATCGGATGAATCATCGGCACGTGGATGGTGCCGAACACCGTCATGCGGTGGGTATGCGCCAGCAAGCCGCACGCCCAGGTGATGGTCTCAAGGGACGTGGCGTTGACGTCGCTCGCGCCGCCAAAGCCTTTCCAGCGTGCAACCGGAACCAGGCACTCGAGGCCGCTTGCTTCCGCGAGTTCTCGCAAGCTGGAGATTGTTGTCCCAACTCGCATCCCAGCGTTCGGGCAACGTGGTGAAGGCGAGCCCGCCGGAGCAGTTCGATCCGAACAGCCCGAGCTTGAACGGGTTACCAGAGAAGACGCTGTCGTTGCGTTCGGTCACCGCCGACCCCGATGCCTGCACGCCATGCCGGCTTAGGCCGGCACGGCCACCGGGTGCGCGCCCTCGTATTCTTCCTGCCAACGCAGCACCTCTTGCCAGGGGCGGTCAGACGGCATCGTGAATGACGCGCCGCGTTGGTTGAAGTCGAGGGAAGGGGCGTGCCCCGGAAGCGGCTTGCCGTCCTCGTTGTCCTTGATGAGACGCAGCATGAGGCGGCGATAAAAGATCACGGCGCGATCGCTAAAGCCGAGATGCTCCTGCCGGCGATCGTAGATCGGCGTCATGCTCTCCTGCATGGCGAGGTCCTGAATAGCCGCGCCGTCGATGCCCGAGACGTTATCGCGGTCCTTGGCCCGCGACTGCTGATGCATGTTGGAATTGTTGTATCGGGTCTTGTAGTCGGGCGGCGCGGTACGGTGTCCCCAGTTGCGGTAGATCGCCTCCGGATCAAGCCGTCGTTCTGGATCGAAATGGACGTAGAACGTGTAGCAACTGGTGTCATCGATCGGTTGCCAGGCCTTGAACAGGCGCGATTCGCCGGGTCCAACGGCGACGTACGAATAGAACGGCGCGCAGCTTTCGAAGATCCGGACGTAACTCGTCTTCGGGTCATGCGTCTTACGCACCGCGCCGACCCGCATGAGGTAAGGCGTCTCCTCGACGTGGATCTTTGGCGTGCCGTCGGACATGAGGTGGTTGATCGACTGCCAGCCGGCGCCTTTCCAACTCTCGTCGTCGGCGGTCGCAAGGTCCTTGTGCAGGTAGTTGGGATGCGCCGGGTCGAGATCGCCTTCGAGGCCCTGCAGGTAATTGCACTCCTGGTACATCTTCACGACGAGGAGTTGCGACTTCGGTAGACCGAGCCACGGAAAGCGCGGAAACACCGGCTCTTTCTCGCGCGGTCCCATATAGGTCCAAACAATCCCGCCGGCTTCGCGCACCGGGTAATTGGTGTGACAGAGCTTCTTGGCGAACGTGCTCTCGGGCGGCTCGGCCGGCGTCTCGAGGATCGAGCCAGCCGCGCTGATCTTCCAGCCATGATACAGGCAGCGCAATCCGCCGTCCTCGTTGAGCGCATAGGCGAGGGAAGCGCCGCGGTGCGGACAGAATTCGCCGACCAGCCCGAGTTTGCCCTGCGGGTCGCGGAACGCGACCAAGTTTTCACCCAGGAGCCGCGTGCGCACCGGAGCGCCACCGCGTTCGGGAAGCTGCTCGGACATCACGGCCGGAATCCAGTAGCGCCGCAGCAGATTGCCCATGGGCGTGCCCTGACCCACGCGCGTAAGGATCATGTAGTCGTCCGCGATCGCCATGATGATGTCTCCGGCAGGGAAAGAAATATTGACCGAGATAGTTGTTAAATGCAACATCCGGCTCGAATGCCACCGCGTGGCGCTGGGGAGGCGTTGATTGCTGCAATACGGCTACCGGCCCAACGCCCCCGCG
Organism: uncultured beta proteobacterium; assembly: GCA_963726915.1. Lineage (GTDB taxonomy): Bacteria > Pseudomonadota > Gammaproteobacteria > Burkholderiales > Casimicrobiaceae > PALSA-1003. The sequence goes on along the minus strand of CAVSEA010000005.1, from coordinate 18,474 downwards.
ACGCGTCGCACGCGGCGCGCATCCGACCAGGATTGGGTCGCTTACGATCCGATCGTTGGCCGGCCGCCGATCCGCTGGCCGAACAATGCGCGGCTCGCGTTATGGATATGTCCGGCGGTGCTCGATTACGAATTCGTGCCGCCCCGCGACCCATGGCTCAATCCGTGGACGCGGATGCCGGCACCCGATGTTCTCGGGTATTCGCGGCAGGAGTTCGGCAACCGCGTCGGCTTCTGGCGGGTGCTGGAACTGTTCGACAAGCACAAGATCCGGCCGACCGCAGTCGTCAACGTCAATGCACTCAAACTCTATCCCGATATCGCCAGAGCGGTCCGCGAGCGCGGCTGGGACATTCTCGGCCACGGTGTGTCCAACACGCAATTTCTCTACGACTACGATGAGGAACGCGAGCGCGCGTATTATCGGGAGATGCTGGACACCGTCGAGGACCTGACCGGTGTGCGCATGAAGGGCATGGGCGGTCCGGGGCCGCAGGCCGGCACCGAGAATACGCCGGACCTCATGGCCGAAGCAGGGTTCATCTACTCAGGCGACTGGTACATGGACGACCAGCCATTTCCGTTGAGCGTGCGGCAGGGAAAGCTGATCGCGATGCCATACTCGGTCGAGATGAACGACGTGAGCGCGCTCGCAACTGCGGAGGCCGACGAGTTCCTCGAAAATCTCAAGCGCCAATTTGACAAGCTCTACGCCGAAGGCGCGGAAAGCGGGCAAGTCATGTGCGTATCGCTGCACCCGCCGCTGATAGGGCAGCCGCAGCGCATCCGCTACCTCGAACAGGCCCTTGAATACTTCAACTCCTTCCCGCACGTCTGGCACGCGCACGGCGCGGAAATTGCCAGCTACTACATCGAGCACTACTACGACGAAGCCGTGCGCCGTGCCGCAGCCGCACACGGGGCACGGTGATGCAACCCGGCTCAGCCAGTGACACCGATCACGCATTCTATCGGCGCACGCCGCTTCCGCGCCGCGCGACACTGCGCTGGCCGCATGAGGCGCCGCTGGCTTTTGCCGTGCTGGTGAGCGCCGAATATTACGAGATGCAGCCGCCCGAGGACGCGTTCATCCCGCCGAATGTGCCTGGTGGCTTTGGTCGCGGTCCATATCCGGATTTCCGCGTTTATACGGCGCGCGCGTACGGCAACCGCGTCGGCGTCTTCCGTCTGTTCGATGCGCTCGATCGGTATGGCATGAGCGCGACGGTCGCGCTCGATGCGTTGACCGCGAAGCATTGTCCGGCTGTGGCCGAAGAGGCTCTTAAGCGCGGATACGAGATTGCCGGACACGGGCAGGCGGTGACTAGGGTCATCTCCGCCCATATGAGCGACGCCGAAGAGCGGGCTTACATAAGTGATTCGCTCGCTACGATCGAGGCAGCGACGGGTCGGCGTCCTGTCGGCTGGCATGGGCCGGAATACGGCGAATCTGCGCGAACGCCTACGCTGCTTGCCGAACTCGGCATGAAATACCTGCTCGACTGGCCGAACGATGAGCAGCCCTACACGATGACGACGCCGACCGGTCCGATCACGTCGGTACCAGTCGCCGTCGATTGCGACGACGTCTTCAGCCATTTTCACCGCCGGATCACCATGCGACGCTGGGTGCAGTGCGTGACCGACGCCATCGATCGACTTGCGCAGGACGGCCGCAGTTCGGGACGGCTGCTCGTGCTCAACGTACATCCCTGGCTGATGGGACATCCGTACCGCGTGACGTACTTCGAGGAACTGCTGAAGTACGTCGCCGGGCGCAAGGATGTATGGACTGCCACCACGGGCGCCGTCGCGTCGTGGTGGGGATCTCAGGACGCCTCGATCTCGCCCAGGTAAGCGCGTCGCACCCGCGGGTCGCCGAGCAAGTCCGAGCCCTCCAGCACGATGCGACCCATTTCGAGCACGTAGGCGCGGCTTGCAAGCTTGAGCGCCGCATGTGCATTCTGCTCGATCAACAGCACCGTCACACCTTGTGAGCGCAGATCGGCGATGATCTCGAAGATCGTGCGCGCGATCAACGGCGCAAGACCGAGCGAAGGTTCGTCGAGCAGCATCAGGCGCGGCTTTGCCATCAGGGCGCGCGCGATGACCAGCATCTGCTGCTGCCCGCCCGAAAGCGTGCCGGCGACCTGATCGACACGCTCGGCCAAGGCCGGAAATCGTTCGAGGACGCTGAGTAGATCGCGCTCGATATCGCGTCCGCTCGGTTTGGCGGAAGCTCCAAGCACGAGATTCTCGCGCACCGTCAGCGTACGCAGAGTGCCTCGTCCTTCCGGCACATAGGCGACGCCGAGTCGTGCCATTTCATGCGCAGGGCGTCCATTCGTGCGCGCACCGCGGAATTCGATCTGCCCGTGGCTGATGGGGACGAGCCCCATCAACGCCTTGAGCAGCGTGCTTTTGCCGGCGCCATTGGCGCCGATCAGCGTCACCACCTCGCCTTCGTTCACGGTGAGCGAAATGCCGTCGAGCGCTACGACCTTGCCGTAGGCGACGCGTAGATTGCCGACCGACAGCAGGCTCATAGCGGGCTTCCAAGGTAAGCGTCGATCACCGCCGCATCGCGCTGGATGTCGGCGGGCGGCCCATCGGCGATGACGTGACCGGCACTGAGCACTGTGATGCGCTCGGCGACTGACATCACCAGCCGCATGTTGTGCTCAACCAGCACCACCGTAACGCCGGAGGCGCGAATGCGGCGGATGAGTTCGTCCAGTTCCACAATCTCGGACGGGTTCATGCCGGCGGCCGGCTCGTCCAGCAAGAGAAGCCGCGGTCCACTCGCAAGCGCGCGCGCGATCTCCAGACGGCGCTGCATCACCAGTGTCAGCTCTGACGGCTGCTCGTCCGAGCGCATCTCGATCCCGACAAGCGCAAGCAGCTCCGATGCCTTGTCGCGGGCGGTGCGCTGCGCCTGCCCCTCGAAGAATCCCAGCCGCAGCAAAGTGAGCCAGGCATTGCCGCCGGTCGGTGAGTGGCAGCCGATCGCAATGTTCTCGACAACCGATAGGCCCGGAAACAGCCGCACCTGCTGGAAGTTGCGGGCGATCCCCATGGCGAGCACCAGGTCGGGCCGGCGGCCGGTATAATCTTCGCCCGCGAAATAGACCTGCCCGGCAGTCGGCGGAAGCATCCCGCAGATGACGTTGAGCAACGTTGTCTTGCCGGCTCCGTTGGGGCCGATGAGCGCGTGAATGCGACCTTCGACGATCTCGCACGATACGTCGTCAAGCGCCAGGTAGCCACCGAAACGCTTGCTGATGCCCGCGACTTTTAGCACGCGTTATCTCCGCCACCGCAGGCCGGTGATCAGTCCGTTTGGCCGCCAGATCGCGACGACGACGAGAAGCGCGCCCACAAAGGTCATGCGCCACTCCTGGATGAAGCGTAGCGCCTCGGGCAGCAAGCTGAGAATCCCCGCGCCGATCACTGGGCCGAGCGGGGTGGCGGGTCCACCAAGCACGACGTAGAGGAATGCCACGGCGGAGCGGGAAAAGTCGAACTGGTTGGCGTCGATAAACAGCGCCTGATGTGCGTAAAAGCCGCCAGCCAACCCGGCGAGCAGCGCGCCGAGCGAGAAGGCCATAAGCTTGATGCGCAGCAGATTGATGCCCATTGCCTCGGCCGCGACATCGTCCTCATGCACGGCGATCATCGCGCGCCCGAGCCGCGCCCAGCGGATGCGGAACAGCACCGCCAAGGTGAGAACGCAAGCCGTAATCGTCCACGACAGTTCGGTGAGCGGCGGAATGCCCCCGAGCCCGGACGGGCCGCCCGTGGGTTCGAAATTGAGGAAGAACACGCGCACGATCTCGCCGAACCCGAGCGTCAGGATCATCAGGTACATACCCCGCACGCGCAACGCGGGCGCGCCGACGATCAGTCCGAAGAATGCCGCGAGCAGTGCGCCTGCCGGCAAGGCGAGGATGAACGGATAGCCTGCCTTGGTCATGACCGCGCTCACATAGGCGCCGATCGCCATGAAGCCGCCCTGGCCGAGCGAGATCAGCCCGGCAGTCAGCGGGACGTAGACGCTCATCGCCATCAGGACGTTGATGCAGAGAAAGATCGCGACCGATTCCCAATATCCGCCCAGCATGGTTCAGCGCTCGACATCCAGACCGGCGGAGAACAAACCGCGCGGACGCCACAGCAGCACGATAATCATCAGGCAGAACGCGAACGCGTCCCGGTAGGACGAGGCGAGGTAGGCCACGCTGATCACCTCGACGATCCCGAGCAGCAGGCCGCCCGCCATCGCGCCGTAGACGCTGCCGAGCCCGCCGATCAACATGACGGCGAGCCCTTTCGTGGTCATGCTGATGCCCATGTGGGGCGAGATGGCGTTGTAGTTGAGCCCGACCAGAACGCCCGCGATCCCGGCGAGCGCGGACGCCACGGCGAACGTCACCAGGATCACGTTGTCGACGTTGATGCCGAGAACGCTCGCGACCTGCAAGTTCTCGGCGGTCGCGCGCATCGCCATGCCGTAACGGGTGCGGGTGACGAACAGGTGCAGGACCGCCATGGCGCCGAACGCCACGGCCAGAATGAAAAGTTGCGCACCACTCACGGAGACAAAGCCGAGATCGTAGACGCGGCTTGAGAACTGCTCGGGGAATCCGATCTGTTCGGAGCCGAAGATTTTGGTCATGACCTCCTGCAGCACCAGTCCGGCACCAATGCTGCTGACGATCGGCGCGAGGAAGCTGCCTTGGCGCTTGCGGATCGGACGGAACGCGACCAGTTCCAGCACAATGCCGAGTACGGCCGCGCCGATGAGGCCGCCGATCAGCGCCGCGAACGGTCCGACGCCGAGCAAAAGCACGGCCTGCACGCCGACGAATGCACCGACCATATACACCTCGCCATGCGCAAGGTGCAGAACCCTCAGGACGCCGAAGACAAGCGCATAGCCAATGGCGACGAGAGCATAGGTGCTACCCAACATGACGCCATTGGCGAGTTGCTGCAGAAGCACGAGGATCTCGCCTGCGAAGGGCCCGTGGCGGGCCCTGATAAGCGACGCGCCGTTGCGGACTATTTGGCGACCACGAACCTGTCGCCCTTGGCCTGCAGAATCACCGGCGTGCGGACCGCATCGCCATTTTTGTCGATCGAAGTGGCGCCCGTCAGCGGCGCCTCACGATCCTTCATGGTGGCCCAGCAATCGCAAATCTTGACGCGCTCGGCCTTGATGTCGGCGCCGGTGAGCCCGAGTTGCATGATGCAATCGCGCATCAGGAAGAGGCTGTCGTACATAAGTCCGGCGGCATTGCTGGGCTGGACCTTGAAGCGCCGCTCGAACTCCGAAACCCATGCGGCGACCGCCGGATTGGGGTTTTCGGCGAAGAAATCGAACGCCGCCATCACGCCTTCGGCCGCGGGCCCGGCAATCTGAATGAAGCGCGGATCGTTCACGCCGACACCGGCGACGATCGGTTGATTCATTCCCTGCTTGCGCAGTTCACGGGTGACGTTGCCGGCCTCGTTATAGAGCGCCGACACCACGATGCCGTCAGGCGAGTGTCCCTTCGCCTTGGTGACCTGAGCCGAATAGTCGATGTCGCCGGTCTGGAACGAGATCGTGTCGAGCACTTCGACGCCGTGCTCCTTGAGCAGTGTCGGGAAAACGGTCTTGCCGTCGAAGCTCGAAACCGCGTCCTTGGCGTCATGCAGCACGACGACTTTCTTCACCGGCTTTTCCTGACGCTTGAGCCAGGCGTCGAGCAGTGGCCGGTAGTCGTTCTCGGTCGTCAGCGCGAACCGGAACGCCCATGGACGGTTTGCGCCGGCAATCCCGGGCTTCGCTGCCATCGGCGTCAGCATGACGGTCTCGCCGCGCACACCGAGCGGGAAGCTCACCTCGGCTTCCGAGCTGAATTGCGGGCCGACCACCGCGAGCACGTTGTCGGTTGAGATCAGCTTGCGCGTCAGGTTGATGGCTTCAGTGTTGTCACCGCGGGTGTCGTAGATGATGAGCTTGAGCTTGCCGGCCTTGCCGAGGTCGGCGTAGCGCTCCATGAACATCTCGATCGCGGATTGCTGCTGCTGGCCGTAGGAGGCGGCGCGCCCGCTTGCCGGCAACAAGACTCCGAGCGTGACATCTGCGGTTGCGCAATCGGGCAAACCGGTCGCAACGACGGCGACCAAAGCCCCCGCGCAGAGAGCGCGCCGGCTCAACCGGCTCATTTTGTCGGTCTGATCGGCCGACGACATCCGCACTGTGCCAAGCATCAGCATGCCGTCCCTTTCGATTTGAAGTACGCACGGCGCGGATAACAGCGCCGGCAAACCGATAATCACTCTAAATTGGCCGCCAATCCGAAGTCAATTGACAAATACAACTACCTCTGGATGCGTCGTTGCGGCGTGAATTCGATGAGCGCGCGTGCTATGAGTATCGAGCAATGGAAAGCAGATTGCCCCAATCCACCGGCATTCGTTTCGCGCTGGAAGAGCGCAGCATCTATCGTTTCTGGCTTCTGGTCACGCAGGTGCAACGTTGCCTGGCGTCGTTCTACGTCGCGAAGTTCGGCCGGCCGGCAAACGGGTGGCGGATCTTCAGCGTGATCGGCGACCGTACCGAGATTTCTCCCAGCGAAGTGGCGCGACGAACCAAACTCGAGCGCGACAAAATCACGCGCATTGTCGACCAACTGGTGGCGCGCGGTCTGATGCGCCGCAACCAGAAGCACTCCGACAAGCGGCGCGTGTCGCTGACCCTCACCGCAAAAGGACGGCGCGTGCATCGCGAACTGGAAACCATGCGGCGCACTATCGAGACCGAATTCATTGGCGCCCTCGACCCGTGGGAGCGCGAGACACTCTATCGCCTGTTGGACAAGCTGCAGGAACGCGCGAGCCTCATGTTCGACGGCAAGCAGGCGTGGAAGAAATTCGATCCGGTGGCGTGCCGCAAGTCATAGGCTTGCGAGATGCAAGCGCGTGCGGGGCAGGCGGGCGATGACAGACACCGGAGTTGAACATTGCCTCTTCGACGGATCGTTGCCCGCGATCGGCAGCGAATTCCGCTCGCGCCGGCTGTCGGTGCGTGAAGCTGTCGCCTGGTACATGGCGCGGATCGAAGCTTTCGATCGCGCGGGACCTGCACTCAATGCGGTGCGTGCGCTCAATCCCCGCGCGCTTGAAGAGGCGGGCGAGCGCGATGACGAATTCGCACGCGGTCTCGACCGCGGGCCGCTCCACGGCATCCCGGTCCTGCTCAAGGACAATATCCTTGCGGTCGGCATGAAGGCATCCGCGGGCGCCGCGGCGCTTGCGGATTTCATGCCCCGCCGTGATGCCACGCTGGTGCGGCGCCTGCGCGACGCGGGCGCGGTCGTGCTCGGCAAGACCAATATGACGGAGTTCGCGGATTATGTGTCCGACGTGATGCCCTCGGGCTTCAGCTCGGCGGGCGGGATCGTGCGCAATCCACACGGTATCGAATACGGCCGAGGGCAGGGATCGAGCGTCGGTTCCGCGGCGGCGGTCGCGGCCAGCTTTGCGCCGGTCGCGATCGGCAGCGAAACGCAGAATTCCATCCAGACGCCCGCCTGCTATTCCTCGGTCGCCGGCTATAAGCCGAGCGTTGGCGTGGTGAGCCGCGACGGCGTGATCCCACTCGTTCCCAGCCAGGACACGCCCGGACCGCTCGCCCGCTCCATCGATGATGCTGCTCTGGTTGCTGCCGCCATTGCGGGCGCCGACATGAGGGATACGCTCACGCTGACGCAACCTGGCTGGCGCGGCAAGCTGGAGCGGTGCGATACACTTGCCGGTGTGCGCATCGGCGTTCCGCGCCGGACGATCGCGGATCGTGCCGACCTGAGCGGCGTGCTACCGTTGTTTGAAGACGTTCTGTCGCTGCTAGCCGGTGCCGGTGCCCGCATCGTCGATCCATGCGATCTTCCGAGCGCCGAGGCGTTGCAGGACGTTCGCTCGTGCGTGTTCCGCACCGAGTTCAAGGCGGCTCTGAACGAGTTCCTGGAAGCGCACGATTCGCCGTGCGGCGTCGCCAATCTCGACGGCGCTCGTTGCCTGGAACGAGAAGCGGCCGGACGTCATTCCTTACGGCCAGTCGCTGCTCATTGCTGCCGATCGGACCAACGGCCTGCGCGATCCGGTTTATCTCGCCGACCGGGAGCGCGATATTGCATTGAGCCGAGCCACCGGGATTGACGCCGCCCTGCGGACGAGCGGTGCCGACGTCCTGATTGCCCCGATGGGGTCGGCGGCGAAATGCACCGGCAAGGCCGGCGCGCCGGTGGTCGCGCTGCCGGCAGGCCTTGCGTCCTCGGGGACGCCATTCGGCGTGACGTTGTTTGCCTCGCTCGGCGACGACTTGAAGCTCCTGCGGATCGGTTCTGCGGTCGAGCGCGTGATAGGCGGGCGACGAACTCCTAAGCTTTAGCAACTTGCACCGGCGGTGAGGTTTGCGTTGCCGTGGCAACGGCAGCGTGTATTCCGATTCAAGGTAGTTTCGAATTAATACTATTGATTTTCGCAAATAAGTTTTGGAGGATGCTGGTCCGTCTCGTTGATGCCGGTGCCGCGGCTCGCGAGTGGTGCCACCGCCCGTTTTCGGGGGATTGAGTCATGCGATCGTTGCAGGCGCCCGACATCCGCGCGGCGGTGCGCGCCGATGTAAAGAGCGGCCGGTTCAATGTGGCGCGCGCGAACTATACCGATCCTGAGATATTTCGCGCCGAGATGGAGCGGGTCTTTTCTCGCTGCTGGCTTTATGTCGGTCACGACACCGAGGTGACCGAGCCTAATCAGTTCGTGACGCGTACGGTCGGTGGCCGCGCCGTCATTTTCTTGCGCGATCGCAACGGACAGGTGCGTTGCTTTCTTAACATCTGTCCGCATCGCGGCGCGCAGATCTGCCGGCATCGCGACGGCCAGGCACGGAATTTTACCTGCATCTATCACGGCTGGACGTTCGAGAATACCGGGCGGGCGATGAGCATCGCCGAGCCGGAAACCTACCCGCGCGACTTCAACGCGCCGGGTTGCAACGACATGGTTCCGGTGCCGCAATTCGAGACCTATCGTGGCTTCTGGTTCCTCAACTTCGATCGCGCCGCCGTCGGCCTGAAGGACTATCTCGGCAAGGCCTGCGACTACATCGACGTGATCGTAGATCAAGCCGAACTGGGCATGCACATTGTGGGTGGGGTGCAAGAATACAGTGCCCGCGCGAACTGGAAGTTGCTGGCTGAGAACAGCACCGACATCCTGCATGTCGAAACGCTGCACCCGACCTACCTCGATCTGGTCGCGACCAATTCCGGAAACACTATGCGCCGCGGCAAGATGGAGGGCCAAGCCATCGATCTGGGCAATGGTCACTCGGTCGTGGAGCGGCGGGCGACCTACGGCCGTCCCATCGCGCAATGGATTTCGCTGTGGGGCGAAGAGGCGAAGGTGGAGATCGACGCGATCTATGCGCGGCTCGTGCGGCAATACGGCCAGCAGCGGGCAGACCGGATGGCGAAATGCGCGCGCAACATGCTGATTTTTCCGAATCTCGTCATCAACGATATCATGTCGATTACGGTGCGTGTGTTCCAGCCGGTCGCGCCCGATCATATGGACATCAGCGTCTGGTCGCTGGCGCCGATCGAGGAGGTGGGCAAGCCGGCGTTGTCGCGCAGGCTCACCAATTTTCTCGAATTTCTCGGACCAGGCGGTTTTGCGACGCCCGATGACATCGAAGCGCTCGAATCCTGTCAGCGTGCCGCGGCAGCGGCGCGCGAGGCGCCATGGAACGATCTCTCGAAGGGCTTTGACGTCAACGGCGACGACAAGGTCGGCGATACCAAGGATGAATTGCCGCAGCGCGCGTTCTGGCGCGGCTGGCAGGGCTTCCTTTCGCAGGCGGAGTGACCGACGAATGGGCGCGCTCAGCGATCTCAGCCGCGCGGATATCGAGGACTTTCTCATCAACGAGGCGGCCCTGCTTGACGAGTGGCGGCTTACCGAGTGGCGGCAGCTCTTTGCGTCGGGATGCCGCTATTTCGTTCCGCCGATGACGGGCGATCCCTACGCGTCGCCGGATTCGGCGCTGTTCCTGATCGCGGACGATGAGCATCACCTGACCGAGCGCGTTAAGCGCCTCGGCAAGAAGACCGCGCACGCCGAATACCCGCGCTCGATCACGCAGCGGATGATCAGCAACGTGCGTCTCGTGGGTATCGAAGACGATGTGCTCAAAGCGCTCTGCAGCTTCATTACCTTTCGCAGCAGCCAAGGCATCACCGATACGTATTTCGGCCGGCACGAGTATCTGCTGGTGCGGCCGAATGGCGCGGTGCTGATCAAGGAAAAGCGCACCATCCTCGCAATGGGTGCGCTGCGCCCGCACGGTAAGCTTTCAATCATCGTCTAGAGGAAGCGCGCGATGAAGGGCATCAGCGACCGCGTGGCGATTGTGACCGGCGGAGCGAGCGGCATTGGAGCGGGTCTCGTACGCGCTTTCGTTGCCGCCGGTGCGAAAGTCGTGTTCGCCGACATCCAGGATGACGCGGCGCAGGCACTGGAAAAAGAGCTTGGTCCGCGTTGCGCCTTCATGCACGCCGACCTCCGCCGCGACGAAAATATCGACCGCCTGGTGATTTTTACCGCGGAACGGTTCGGCGGCATCGATTTTCTCGTGAACGCGGCCGCGACATACGCGGATAAGGGGATCGAGTCCGACCGTGCTGCCTGGCAGAACGGATTCGATACCAACCTGTTCGGGCACGTGATGCTCGTGCGTCGCGCGCTCGGGCTCTTGCAGAAATCGTCGTGGCCTTCGGTGGTCTATTTCACCAGCGAAAGCGCGCACGTCGGATTGACCGGGCGCTGGATCTATCCGGCCACCAAGGCGGCGATCGAGCAGGTCACGCGCAGCCAGGCGCTCGACCTCGCCGCAAGCCGCATCCGCGTCAACGCGGTCATGCCGGGTTGGACCGAGAAGCCGTGGCACAACGTTGCGCCGCAGGAGGTGAAAGACCGCTACGCCGATCTCGCCGATCGGCTGCATATGCTCGGGCGGATGGGAACACTCAACGAGGTTGCCGACGCGGTTCTCTTCCTGTGTTCGGAGCACGCGGGCTTCATTACCGGGAGTTGCCTGCGGGTTGATGGTGGGCACAGCGCCTTGGGGCCACAGGGCAAGGAAACGCACTCGCCGACCGATGCCCGGCGGGCGGCCGGTGTCACGTTCCAGGCCGGGGTGACGTGATGCCGGATCCGAAGCACGAGGCATGTTTGCCGCAATAGGACGATCGACATGATTCTGAGAGTTGCTCTGCTGCTTGCCGCCCTGCTGCCTGGTCTGCTGAGCGGCGCTGCGTGGTCGCAGGACTATCCCAACCGGCGTATATCGCTGATCGTGCCGTTTCCCGCCGGGAGCGGGCCCGACGTCTACGCGCGCATCATCGGCGAAAAGCTCTCACACCGGCTGGGCCAGCCGGTGATCGTCGAAAATCGGCCGGGCGGCGGCGGCTCGACCGGCAGCCGATCGGTCGCCAAGGCCGATCCGGACGGTTACACGCTCCTGCTCGGCAGTACGGGTGCGGTGCTGATTTCGCCGGCGGTCGCAAAGGAGGCTCCGTTCGATCCGGCGACGGCGTTTGCGCCGATCATCCAGGTGGTGCGCGGACCCTTCATTCTGTCGGTGCGCGCGGACCTGCCGATCCATAGCCTTGCGGAATTGATCGACTACGCGAAGAAGAATCCCGGCAAGCTGAATTACGGCACGTCTGGGCCCGGCAGCCTGCACCATCTCTCGACCGAAATGTTCAAGCAGGCCGCGGGCATCGACATGGTCCATATTCCTTATCCGGGCGGAGCCCAATCCTGGACCGCGCTGCAATCCGGTATCGTCGATTTGATCAGCGACAGCATGCCCGGGCCCATCGCGTCGTTGCAGGCCGGCAAGGCGCGCGCACTCGCGGTCACCGGATCGAAGCGGCTCGCCGATCTGCCGGGCGTGCCACTCTCGAGCGTTCCGACTTTCGAGGAGCAGGGTATCAAAGGCGTCGATGTTGAGTTCTGGTTCGGCATTCTGGCGCCGGCCGGCACGCCGAAGCCGATCATTGCCAAGCTCAATACCGAACTCGCCGCCGTCATCAACGAACCGGACGTCAAGGCGCGGTTTGCGCAGCAGAAGTCTCGACGTCGCGACCGGCCCGGCGGATGCCTTCGAGCGCTTCATCATCGCAGAGGCGGGGCGTTGGCAACGGCTGGTCGATTCAACCGGCATCAAGCAGAAGTAGCCGGTGCCGCACGCATGAAAAAGCAGCGGGGAGCGCGGCCGGATGCCCGGCAACTGAGCCTCGACCAGCGTACGTCCTATCGGTTCTCCATCATCGCCCGGCGCCAGACCCGTTGCCTGGCGGAAATGCACGCCGCGACGTTCGGGTTGTCGGTCAACGGATGGAAACTCCTGAGCGTGATCGAATATTTCGGTCCGCTGTCGGCAAGTGACGCAGGCGCGCACACCAGCCTCGAACCCGCCAAGGTCACCCGCGGCATCGACGCGCTGGCCGGGCAGGGCCTCGTGCTCCGCCGCGAGGATCTTGCCGACCGACGGCGTACCATCCTGTCGTTGTCGGCGAAGGGGCGGCGTATCCACGACAAGATCGAGCAGGTGTCGCGGGCGCTCGAGCGGGAGCTTCTCAGCGTGCTGACGACGGACGAGCGAACGACGCTTTATCGCACCCTCGATAAGCTCGAACGGCGATCATCGGAGATTTTCGCCGGGAGCGATGCCTGGCGGGACATCCTTCACGCGCGCGCCGATTAAATTATTCGCCTCGCCACTTACAGTGCGTGCGCGAGTTGGTCGGCGGCGCGGCGCAGGATCGGAAGAAAACGGCGAACCAGCTCGCGCTTCGTGACGCGATGATCTCCCGCGCTGACGTTCATCGCGACTTCAGGTCGTCCCGACCTGACCGGTACCGGCACCGCGATGGAAAGTAACCCAAGCTGCAACTGCTGATCCGATAGCGCGTATCCGTCTTTGGCGACGCCCGCCAACGCTTTTCGAATCGCGGCTTCGCTCGTGGGGGTATAGTGCGTGATCTTTTCGAGCTTCGCATTCCGGAAGTAATCGTCGAGCTCGTTGGGACTGAACTGCGCCAACAGCACTTGGCCCATGGCATTGATGTGAGCCGGCATGCGGGTGCCGAGGTTGACCGGAATGAATGACAGATGCTTGGGCGGGAGGCGGGCGATATAGACGATATCGTGCTCGTCGAGCACGCCCAACGCGCACGATTCGTTCAACGTCTCGACCAGGTCCTTCATGATCGGTTGCGCCGCTTTCCAGAGCGGCAACGACGATAGATAGGCGTAGCCGAGATTGAGCGTCTTCGGCGCAAGCCTGAACGACTTGCCGTCGGATCGCACGTAACCGAGGGCTTCGAGCGTGAGCAGGAAACGCCTTGCCGTGCCTCGCGTCAGGCCGGTCTTGGCGGCGACGTCGGAGAGCGTCTGGACTTCGGCATGCTGACCGAAGCTCGTGATCACGGCGAGCCCGCGCGCCAGTGCATTCACGAAATCAGGGTCGTCTGGCTCAAGCGGCATCGGTGATCCGGCAAATGTTCGCTTGTCGAGGTGGTTTGACCATCCCCGGGGAGAAGTGTTAGCTTTAAAATCGGACTAATGTCCGTATAGCGGACAAATAAGCCCCTGTCGAGCGTTTCTGCGCCAGGACATCGGAATGGGAGCGGACATGGACCAAGTGACTCGACCACGACAATCTCAGCAAGGTCGAGCAGTTCCAACTTCTGACTGAGACCGGGCCCGGCACGCCGATGGGGACGTTGCTGCGCAAGTTCTGGCATCCGGTTGCGGTGTCGGAAAAATTGCAGAAGGGAAAAGCCCAGGCACTGCGCGTCCTGGGCGAGGATCTGACGCTCTATCGCGGCGAAGGCGGCCGTCCGTACCTGATCGGCGGCCGCTGCGCGCACCGCTGCACGGTTCTGCATACCGGCGTGATCCAGGGCGAGCAGATCCGGTGCATGTATCATGGCTGGCGATATGACGGGACCGGACTATGCACCGACATCCCGGCTGAAAAACAGCCGCGCACCCGGCCGATCAAGATCGCCGGCTATCCGGTGCACGAATATTGCGGCGTGGTGTTCGCCTATCTGGGCGAGCAGCCGGTGCCGACGTTCGACCTGCCGCGCAAGCACATCCTGGAAGAGAAAGGCCGTTCGACTCTGGTGCACAAATCGGTGTGGGACTGTAACTGGTTCCAGCACGTCGAAAACTCGCTTGATGCGGTCCACGTCAGCTTCGCCCATCTCTGGGGCAGCGTCGGAGAGTTCGGATCGTCGGTAACTGCGTCGATTCCGGATCTTTCATATTCGGAAACCAACGCCGGCATAAGACAAGTCGCGACGCGGCCGAACAATAACGTCCGGGTCAGCGACTGGACGTTTCCAAACAACAACCACGTCGTGGCGCCTGGGCTAAGAAAGGGCGATCCATGGGTTCATGTGAGCGCGTGGCCTACGCCGATCGACGATACCAGCACGATGCGCTTCGTGATCATCTCGCTCGAGACCGACGACCCCGCGCAGCTCGAAAGGATCAAGGCGCAGTACGATTTGGACTACAATCCGATGGACCACTACGATGAGCTCTTCCAACAGGGACTCGTCGCCGGCGTGAACGAATTCGGCCTGCAGAATGCGCAGGACTACGTGGCGGTGCGCGGTCAGGGGGTCATCTGCGACCGCACGCAGGAGAACCTGTCGACCTCCGACGCCGGGGTTGCATTCCTGAGACGGATTTTCCTGCGCGAACTGGAATCGATCCGTCTTGGCCGGCCGACCAAACACTGGTCGCGCGTCGAGCATGCCGAGCACCTCGCGGCTCCGCCGCCGGTCCGGGCCGCCGAGTAAAGGGGAATCATCAAGTGAAAGTCGCCGATGCCGTTGCGCGCGTCCTCAAACAAGAGGGCGTCGAGCATCTGATTTGCTATCCCCGCCAGGCGCTGATCGATTCCTGCGCCGAGATCGGAATCAGGCCGGTTGTTTGCCGACAGGAACGTGTGGGCGTCGGCATCGCCGACGGCATCAGCCGCTCGACCTACGGCAAACGGACTGGCGTGTTCTCGATGCAGGGCGGACCGGGCGTCGAGAACACTTTTCCCGGCGCCGCGCAGGTTTTCGGCGACAATGTGCCGGTCTTGTTGATCCCGGGCGATCGCGTCGGCCGCAGCTTTACGCCGCCGTCGTTCGACCCGGTGCAGAACTTCCGGCCGGTGATGAAATGGGCGGCCGAAATCAGCGAACCCGGCCGGACCATGGAGCTGATGCGGCGGGCGTTTCACAATCTGCGCACCGGCAAGCCCGGCCCCGTATTGATCGAACTGCCATCCAAGACCGGCGGCAGCGAGATGGACGGCGAGTTCGACTATGCGCCGCCTCGCGGGATACGCACGGCGCCCGACCAGGCCGATGTGCGCACGGTCGCCGAACTGCTGCTCAAGGCGAAGAGCCCCGTCATTCACGCCGGCCAGGGCGTGCTGTACTCCGGGGCTACCAAGGAGTTGGTCCGGCTGGCGGAACTCCTGCAGACGCCGGTTCTGACGACCAACACCGGCAAGGGAGCATTTCCGGAAAATCATCCGCTATCGCTCGGCGCCTCGGTCGTCTCGGCGCCGAAGATGATGTTTCATTTTCTCAAGAAGGCCGATTGCGTCGTCGCCATGGGGTCGAGCCTGACGCGCAATCACTGGGCGCCGCAAATTCCCAACGGCAAGACGATCATTCACTGCACGAACGACGCCGCCGACATCAACAAGGAATTCCCGACCAAGGCGGCGATGCTCGGCGACGCCAAGCTCATGCTCGAAGCCCTGATTGCCGAGATCGGCAACAAGAAACGGACCAGCGACGATGTCGCCCAGGAAGTTCAAGCCGTCCGCCAGGATTGGCTGAACGAATGGGCGCCGGAATTGAAGTCGTCAGAAGAGCCAATCAATCAATATCGGATCGTCAACGATCTCATGCACGCGGTCGACCGGGAGAACACGATCGTCACCCACGATTCGGGCAGTCCGCGCGAGCAGATGGTGGCTTTTTGGCAGTGCCTGTTCCCCGGCGGCTACCTGGGTTGGGGCAAGACCACGCAACTGGGCCACGGCCTTGGGTTGATCATGGGAGCAAAGCTCGCCAATCCGGATAAACTCTGCGTCAATGTGATGGGTGATGCCTCGATCGGCATGGTCGGCATGGACATCGAGACTGCGGCTCGAAACCGCATCGGCATCCTGACGATTGTGTTCAACAATGGCGTCATGGCAGGCGAGCAGAACGGTCTGCAGGCGGCGATTCAGAAATATCGCGCAGCCGATCTCGGCGGCAACTACAGCGACGTGGCCCGTGCTCTGGGCGCCTGGTCGACACGGATCTCGAAGCCGGATGCTTTTCTGCCGGCATTGAAGCAGGCGATCGAGGCGACACAGTCCGGAACCCCCGCGGTCATCGAGTGTGTGGCAAAACAGAACTTCAAGTATTCCCGCTATTGACGACCTG
Organism: uncultured beta proteobacterium; assembly: GCA_963726915.1. Taxonomy (GTDB): domain Bacteria; phylum Pseudomonadota; class Gammaproteobacteria; order Burkholderiales; family Casimicrobiaceae; genus PALSA-1003. The sequence continues at coordinate 1,907 of CAVSEA010000005.1, read as the reverse complement.
AGGCGCAGAACGCGGAAAGGGCTAATCGATGCATAACTTTTCTGTGCTGCGGTTGATGCGGACCGCCGCGGCGGCGCTTTTGGTCGCGGCCGTCATGTCGGCGCGCACGGCGGATGCACAAACCTATCCCAATCGGCCGGTTCGGATTGTCGTGCCGGCCGCGGCCGGCGGGGCGCTTGACGTGATCGCGCGCGTCCTTGCGGCCAAGGTCGGAGAGATCTGGAACCAGCAGCTTTACGTTGAGAACAAACCGGGCGCCAATTGGATCATCGGCATGGACGCGGTCGCCAAGTCGGCGCCCGACGGCTACACGTTGCTGTTCGTGGCCAGTTCGGGGCTGACCATAAATCCGTATGTCTTCAATATGCCGATCGATCCGTTGCGCGATCTGACGCTGGTGGCGACGGCGACGCATACGCCATTTGTGTTGCTGGCCAACAATGATCTGCCGGCCAGGACCCTTCCGGAGTTCATCGCGCATCTCAAGGCCAATCCGGGAAAACTCAACCACGCCTCAAACAGTGCGACCACCATTCTCAATTCCGAACTGCTCAAATCCCGTGCCGGCGTAGACTATGTCGACGTCAACTACCGCGGAGCCTCGCAGGCGATCATCTCGACCCAGGGAGGGAGCACGCAATTCTGCTTTGTCGACCTCGGAAGCGGAAGTCCCGCCATCCAGGGCAAGACGCTCCGCGCCCTGGGTCTCACGTCGCCGAAGCGCTACGAACTGGCGCCTGATATTCCGACCATCGCGGAGCAGGGATTGCCTGGCTATGCGACGGATTCCACGACGCTGCTGTTGGCACCCGCAAACACGCCCGCGGACATTGTCGAGAAGATCAGCGCGGCATTTCAGCAAGCGCGGAAATCGCCGGATGTGAAGCAAAAACTGAACGCGATCGGACAAGCCGTTTCGACCGACAGTCTGGAAGAGGCGACCGCGGCGTTGCGTGCTGAGGCGCAACAATGGAAGACCTTGATCGCCGAGAGAGGCATCAAGTTCGGTAACTGACGGTGCCTTTTTTACGGATCGGTCCGAAATAGCCGTCCGTAACGCGTTGCATCAGCTGCGGCATGACGAATGGGACATCCGGCCGTGGAATTGTCCCTTCCCCACCGGCGAAGCCGAAGACGTCGCGAAGCATTTTGTCGGTGATCATCTCGGCCGCTGGCAGTCACCCGCGATGCGTCCGTGGTGAAGCACGGCGATACGTCGAGAAAACAGCGTCGCCAAATTGAGATCATGCAGGATGACGACGGCGGTAACGCCGCGCTTGGCACGGCGCCATATCGAACGCGCCAGATCGAGCTGATGCTTGAGATCGAGGCTCGCGGTGGGTTCATCAAGCAGCAGCGCCCCCGGCGTGCGCCGCGTCGAATCCGAGGTTGCCTAGCGTGGTTGCGTTGCTCTGTCCGCGGTTACGCCAGAAACGTCACGGTCACGGCCGCTGCAGACACAATCATGCCGATCGAAACCCAGAACGCCAGGATCAATATCCAAAGTGCAAAAGGCCGCGAGAGCGGGCGCAGCCTGGTCGCGCGGAACGCATCGTCCCGAGTTGCGTGGTCCTCAGCCGTGTTTTTGCCGTCGACGCCGGTGACGCCCGCTGGATAGTTGCGGCTCGCAGACATGCGTCTGACGGTTTTCCGCGCTGGGTCCAGGACGTCTTGTATCGCCAGAAAGTTTTGTTGCTTCGCCATGACGACGGTCCTTTTCGTTCGACCGTGGTTAGTCAAAGCAATGAGGCGGGGCCACAAGAATGAGGGAATAACCCTAATTCGCCGGGAGGCGCCGCGGCAAAAGCGCACGCCGTGCGCAAAGGTCAGTCGGCGTGCGCTTGACGATTTCGCATGCTCCGAACCGGCGTCGCTAGTAAGCGTTCTCGTACGCCTTCGGGAAGAAT
>CAVSEA010000004.1:0-27169 GCA_963726915.1 uncultured beta proteobacterium | reverse complement strand
GGCGGCCCCGTGCGCGTCGATGCGGTCGAGCAGCGCCTGCGTCAACTCGACGCTGGACAGGCGCCCGGCGCGCAGCGTCTGCGCAAGCTCGGCGATGGGTGCGGTAATCATGAGGCTGCCATGATTCGGCGTCATGCGGCCGGCCTTGGAGCGCCGGGCGCGATGAGCTAGTCGATGACTTTCGGTACCAGGTACAGCCCGGCCGCGACCGCGCCCTTGGGCGCCTGGCGCTGATACAGGTCGCGCTGGTCGGATTCGCTGACGCGGTCCTCGCGCAGCGGGAGCATCACCTCCTGGGCGTGCGACATCGGGACGATGCCGGTCGTGTCGACTGCACGCATGCGGCCGATCAGTTCGAAGATGCCGTCGAGCTTGGCCCCGAGTTCGGTCGCCTCGGCGGGCGTGATCTCGATGCGCGCGAGGTGCGCGATGCGATGAATGTCGTCCGGGGATAGTGCCATTTTAGAGGAGAAATACGGTCAAAACGCTGCAGAAACAAAGCTGAATAGGGTATCATAATCACTTGTCATAAGCACTGGGGCAGGCGCATCATAAGCGCCGCCTCGCAATCAAAAGCTTCGCCACCGAAAGTCTTCATGTTCGAACTATTCAAGGGCTATTTTTCCAACGACCTCGCGATCGACCTCGGCACCGCCAACACGCTGATCTACGTTCGCGGCAAGGGCATCGTGCTCAACGAACCGTCGGTGGTGGCGATCCGCCAGGAAGGCGGCCCCAACGGCAAGAAGCGTGATCCAGGAAGTCGGCCTGGCCGCGAAGCAGATGCTGGGCCGGACACCGGGCAACATCACCGCGATCCGGCCGATGAAGGACGGCGTGATCGCCGACTTCACGGTGACCGAGCAGATGCTCAAGCAGTTCATCAAGAAGGTCCACGGACTCGAAGCTGTTCTCGCCCAGCCCGCGCATCATCATCTGCGTGCCCTGCGGATCGACCCAGGTCGAGCGCCGCGCGATCCGCGAATCGGCGCTCGGCGCGGGCGCGTCGAAGGTGTACCTGATCGAGGAACCGATGGCCGCGGCGATCGGCGCCGACCTGCCGATCGCGGAGGCGACCGGCTCGATGGTGGTCGATATCGGCGGCGGCACCACCGAAGTCGGCGTGATATCGCTGGGCGGCATGGTGTATTCCGGCAGCGTGCGCGTCGGCGGCGACAAGTTCGACGAAGCGATCGTCAATTACATCCGTCGCAACTACGGCATGCTGATCGGCGAAACAACGGCCGAGATGATCAAGAAGACCATCGGCTCCGCGTTCCCGGGCTCCGAAGTCAAGGAGATGGAGGTCAAGGGCCGCAATCTCGCCGAAGGCATTCCGCGCAGCTTCACCGTGTCGAGCAACGAAATCCTCGAAGCGCTGACCGACCCGCTCAACAGCATCGTATCGGCGGTCAAGAGCGCACTCGAGCGCACGCCGCCGGAACTGGGCGCCGACATCGCCGAACGCGGCATGGTGCTCACGGGCGGCGGCGCGTTGCTGCGCGACGTGGACCGCCTGCTGATGGAGGAGACCGGGCTGCCGGTGATCGTCGCCGACGATCCGCTGACCTGCGTCGTGCGCGGCTGCGGCAAAGCGCTCGAAAACATGGAAAAGCTGTCGACGATCTTCACGTCCGACTGACAAGCAGACTGTTGAGAAACTTCGTTGTCATTCCGAGGAGCACGGGCGACGAGGAACCTGCTTCTGAAATCTTCTCGATTCATGCAACAGCAGATTCCTCGCTGCGCTCGGAACGACAATTGCGCTCGGCATGGCAACTGAATAGGCCGTAGCCGCGGAATTTCGACAGCCTGTCAGCCAATGCGCCACATTTCGGTCGACCCGCCACCGTTCTTCCATCGCGGTCCCTCGCCGCTGGCGCGGCTTGCGTTCTTCGGACTGCTCTCGCTCGCGCTGTTGTTCACCGATACGCGTTACCGTTATCTCGAGAACATCCGCCAGGTCGTCGCGGTGGCGCTATATCCGCTGCAACGCGCGGTGCAACTGCCCGGCGAAGCGCTGGCTTTCGTGGGCGCCTATTTCACTTCGCAGCGCGCGCTGGCCGGAGACAATGCGTCGCTCAAGCAGCAATTGCTCGCCGACGCGCCGGTCGTGCAGAGCTATCCGCAGCTCGAACAGGAGAACGCAAAGCTGCGCGGGCTGCTCGCCGTGGAATCGCGCTTTCGCGGCGCGGCGACGGCGGCGGAGGTGCTCTACTCGGGCCGCGACCCGTTCACGCAGAAGATCTTCGTCGACAAGGGCGATGCCGCCGGCGTGCAGCCGGGCCAGGCGGTCATCGACGACATCGGTGTCGTCGGCCAGGTGACCCGCGTGTTTCCGTACATGGCGGAAGTGACGCTGGTCACCGACAAGGATCACGCCGTACCGGTCAAGGTCGAGCGCAGCGGCGTACGCAGCGTGATGTACGGCGCGGGGACGGGCAGGATGCCGGAACTGCGGTTCCTGTCGCCGAACGCCGAGGTTCAGGCGGGGGATCGCCTCGTGACCTCGGGCATCGACGGTACCTATCCGGCAGGGCTCGCGGTGGCGCAGGTCGCTTCGGTCGAGCGCGAGACGGGACAGATGTTCGCGCGCGTGACCTGCAAGCCGCTGGCCGGTGTGGATGCGAGTCTGCATGTGTTGATCCTGGGCACCTCCGCCGCGGCAATGCCGCGGCCGGAAGAGCCGGCGGAGGCCGATGCTCCGCGCAAGGGCCGGCGGCGGCGGGGATAGGGGCACATGCCGCAACTGCCACTGCTGAGCGTCGCCAGCCCGGAGGAGATCCTCCGTCCGGTCAATTCCTGGTTCGTGCTGGCAACGCTCCTGTTCGGCCTGGTCGCCAATATCCTCCCGCTCTCAGGCATGGCGCTGGTGCTGCGGCCCGACTTTCTCGCACTGGTGCTGCTGTTCTGGTGCATACGCGAGCCACGGCTCATCGGCGTCGGCATCGCCTGGTTCCTGGGACTGCTGATGGACGTCGCCGACGGAACCGTGTTCGGGCAGCACGCGCTGGCGTACGCGGTGTTGGCGTATGCTGCGGAATATTTTCGCCGCCGCGTGCTGCGCTTTCCGCTGTGGCAGCAGGCAGCGCAAGTCGCGGTGCTGTTGTTGCTGTGCTCGGGGCTCGTCGCGCTCGTGCGCATCGTCGGCGGCGCGCCCCCGCCTCGCTGGGGTTACGTCGTCGGCTCGCTGACCGGCGCGTTGCTGTGGCCGGTGCTCACGGTGCTCCTGCAGTGGCCGCAGCGGCCCAAGCGGTCGAAGGCAGAGCTGTAGCGAACGGAAAACATAATGCGCCGACTTTTCACCACAGGCCGCCAACGCGCTGCGTCCCTGCAGCCGCCGGAACTCAGGAACCCGGAGCGCGAGCAATCGTATTTCCGGCGCCGGCTCCTGATCGCGGGCGCGGTGATGATCGTCGCCTTTTCCGGCTTGTTCGGCCGCTTCATCTATCTGCAGGTGTTCCTGCATCGCCACTATCAGACGCTGGCGGAGAGCAATCGCATCGCCATCGTGCCGATCGCCCCGAACCGCGGCGTCATCACCGACCGCAACGGCGTGGTGCTGGCGCAGAGCTACTCGGGGTACACGCTCGAGGTCACGCCCTCGCGCGTGAAAAATCTCGACGCCATGATCGACGAGCTGTCCCGCGTGGTCGACGTCCAGCCGCGCGACCGCAAGCGCTTCAAGCGCCTGCTCGAGGACTCGAAGAATTTCGAAAGCCTGCCGTTGCGCACGCGCCTGTCCGACGAGGAGGTCGCGCGCTTCGCCGTGAACCGCTACCGGTTCCCGGGGGTGGAGATCAAGGCGCGCCTGTTCCGGCAGTACCCGTTCGGCGAAACCGCGTCGCACCTCATCGGCTACATCGGGCGCATCAACGAACGCGACGTCAAGCGCATCGACGAATGGGGCGACACCGCGAACTACAAAGGTTCCGACTACATCGGCAAGGTCGGTGTCGAGATTTCCTACGAGCGGGAACTGCACGGCACGACCGGCGTGGAGGAGGTCGAGGTCGATGCCGGCGGCCGCGCGGTGCGGACGCTGTCGCGCACGCCGCCGACCTCGGGCAACAATTTGCGCCTCGCGCTCGACATCAAGCTGCAACAGGTTGCGGAGCGCGCGTTCGGCGAGCGCCGCGGCGCGCTGGTCGCGCTGGATCCGTCGACCGGCGAGGTGCTGGCCTTCGTCTCGAAGCCGGGCTTCGACCCCAACCTGTTCGTCGATGGCATCGATCCGGCGAGCTGGGATCTGCTCAACGATTCGCAGGACAAGCCGATGCTCAATCGACCATTGCGCGGCGCCTATCCGCCGGGCTCGACCATCAAGCCGTTTCTCGCGCTCGGCGCGCTGGCCTCGGGCAAGCGTTCGCCCACGCAGACCATATTCGATCCGGGCTACTACCAGATCGCGGGCAGTGCGCATCGTTTCCGCGACGACAAACCGGGCGGCCATGGCCACGTCGACATGTACAAGTCGATCGTCGCGTCCTGCGATACCTATTACTACATGCTCGCCGCGGATACCGACATCGACGACACCTACGCGTTCATGTCGAAATTCGGCTTCGGCCGCGAAACGGGCATCGACATCGACGGCGAGCTGGCGGGCGTATTGCCGTCGCGCGAATGGAAGCGCGAGCGCTTCGCGGGCAAGAACTTTCGCGACGAGCATCGCAAATGGTACCTGGGCGATTCGATCTCGGCCGGCATCGGCCAGGGCTACAACGCCTTTACGCCGTTGCAACAGGCGCAGGCGATCTCGGTCATCGCCAACGACGGCATCGGCCTGCGGCCGCACGTGGTCAAGAGCGTCGAGAACATCGCCACGGGCGAGGTGCGCGCGATTGCGCCGGAGGCGACGCACACGTTGAACGTGATGCCCGAGCAGCTCGCGGTGATCAAGGCCGCACTGGTCGGCGTGCCCAAGGAAGGCACCAGCGCGCAGGCGTTTGTCGGCGCCAAGTACGTTTCCGGCGGCAAGACGGGTACCGCGCAGCTGTATTCGCTCAAAGGCGAAAAATACGTTGCGGGACGCGTCGACGAACGCCTGCGCGATCACGCCTGGTACATCGCGTACGCGCCCGCGGACCGTCCCAGGATCGCGGTGGCGGTACTGGTCGAGAACGGCGGCTTCGGGGCGCAGGCGGCGGCGCCGATCGCGCGCGCCGTGTTCGACTACTACCTGCTCGGCGAACAGGCCCCGCAGCTGGTGACGCCGAGCCCCGGCCCGCGCGACGCGGACGACGAAAGCGATTAGGCCCTAACGTTGGCAGACGTACTCGCCTTTCTCGCCCGTGGCTGGGAACTGCTCGCGCGCCGCGTCGACAGCTACCTGCTCTCCGCCGCGCTGGCCATTGCCGGCATCGGTCTGGTCACGCTGTTCTCGGCGTCGGACCAGAGCGTGGCGCGGGTGACCAGTCAGGCCGGCTCGCTCGGCTTTGCCCTGGTGCTGATGTGGATCGTCGCCAATATTTCGCCGCAACAGCTCGCCCGCGCCGCCGTCCCGCTCTACGTGCTGTCGGTGCTACTGCTCTGCGCCGTGGCGCTGAGCGGCACCGTCGTCAACGGTTCGCGCCGCTGGCTCAACCTCGGTATCGGCCGCTTCCAGCCGTCCGAGCTCATGAAAATCGCCTTGCCGCTGATGCTCGCGTGGTACTTCCAGCGGCACGAGGCGCGCATCGGAGTCAGGGACTTTCTCGTGGCAGCCGTGCTGATCGCGGTGCCGGTGTGGCTGATCAAGCGGCAGCCCGATCTCGGCACCGCGCTGATGATCGGCGCCTCGGGCTTTTACGTGCTGTTCCTTGCGGGCTTGACGTGGAAAATCATCGTCGGCCTCGCGGCGGGCGGCATCGCGGCCGCACCGCTGATCTGGCCGCATCTGCGCGAATACCAGAAGGAACGCGTCCTGACCTTCATCGATCCGAGCCGCGATCCGCTCGGTGCGGGCTACCACAGCACGCAGGCGTCGATCGCGCTGGGGTCGGGCGGCGCGGTCGGCAAGGGCTGGCTGAATGGCACGCAGACGCACCTGGATTTCCTGCCCGAGCGGCACACCGACTTCATCTTTGCGGTCTTCGGCGAAGAGTTCGGGCTGGTCGGCAACCTGGTCCTGCTGATCCTGTACATCCTGCTGATCGGCCGCGCGCTGGTGATCACGATGAACGCATCGACACTGTTTACGCGCCTGGTCTCGGGCGCGATCACGCTGATGTTTTTCACCTACGCCTTCGTCAACATGGCGATGGTCAGTGGACTGCTTCCCATCGTCGGCGTGCCGTTGCCGCTGGTGTCGTTCGGCGGTACGGCGCTGGTCAGCCTGTTCATCGGGCTGGGCATACTCATGAGCGTTCAGGCCAATCGCAAGCTGGTGAAGACTTGAGTGCCGCAGGGCCGCCCCAAGGACGCCTGCACGAGCGGGGCGAAGCCAAGGCTCGAAGAGCGCGTCCGCGAGTGCTGGCGGCGGCCGACACGCAGTTGCTTCATTACGAGCCGTTGGCGAAGGAGGCCGCATGAGCCCCCTGGGGGGAGCGGCGCGCAGCGCCGTTCGGGGGGAACAAAGTGCCGCGGGGCCGACGGGAGCGAAATGATTTGCTGATGGTGGCGACTCGCGTTGTCTTTCCCGGTGCTCGCGGCATCGTGTCGCTGGCGGTGGTCGCGATGGTTCTCACCGCGTGCACGTCGCCGGCGAAGCGTGATACCACGCCGGCACCGGGCCCATCCGCGACGCCGCCGAAAGCGGGCGGCTACTACAAGGACGATGGGCCCGGCGACAATCCGCCGTCGAATCTCGACGCGATTCCCGACGCTGTACCGAAGTTAGAGCCGCTCAGCCGCTTTTCCAACCGCCCGTATACGGTTTTCGGCGTCGACTACGTTCCTGCGACGACACTGCGCCCGTACAAGGAGCGCGGCATCGCGTCGTGGTACGGCCGCAAGTTCCACAACCAGAAGACCTCCAACGGCGAAACCTACGACATGTACGGGATGACCGCCGCGCATCCCACGCTGCCGCTGCCCTCGTATGCCCGGGTGACCAATGTGGCGACCGGCAAGAGCGTGATCGTGCGCGTCAACGACCGCGGGCCGTTCCACCCGGGGCGGGTCATCGACCTGTCCTACGCGGCGGCATATCGCATCGGCATCGCGCAAAAGGGCAGCGGGCAGGTCGAAGTCGAAAGCATTCTCCCGGGCGATGCGCCGCCACAGGTCGCGGTGACGCCGTTGCCGCCGCTCGCGATCGCGGAGGCAGCGTCCGCGCCCGCCATGCCGTTGCAGCAGGCGCCCGGCGGGTATGTGGTCCAGCTCGGCGCCTTCACCAACAACGCGAATGCGCAGGCTTTTGTCGCGAATGTCGCGAACCAAGTGACGCCACTCGGCGTCGAAGCGAAGGTGCACGAGAGCAATGGACTGTTCCGGGTCTCGGTTGGGCCCTATCCGACGCGCGATGACGCCAGGCGCGCCGCGGATCGCCTGCGCGATGCGCTGGGCCTGGCCGGCACCGTCCGATCGCAGTGAATCGTGCGGTGTTAACCCGAATGCGTCGACCCGTTCGTTATAATTCGCCGGAAGCTGAAGTTTCGATGCTGTCGTTGCATGACGACAGTTCCCATGCAGGCACCTGATCGCCGACCCATGCCCCGTTCCCTGCGTTGTATCGTCTTGCTGTTGTGCCTGCTGGCCTCGACCATGGCGCGTGCGCAACTCACCATCGAGATCGTGGGCGGCGGCGCCGCCATGATCCCGATCGCGATCGTGCCGTTCGCCAACGAGGGCACGTTTCCGCTCAGCGTCACGCAGATCGTGGCCAACGACCTCGCGCGCAGCGGCTTGTTCAAGCTGGTCGATGCGGGTGGCGTCACGCCCCGGCCCGCGCGCGCCGAGGACGTCCGCTATGGCGACTGGACCGCGCGCGGCGCCGATGCGGTCGTCGTCGGCAGCATGACGCCGCTGGCGGACGGCCGGGTCGAGGTGCGCTTTTTCCTGCTCGACGTGGTCAAGCAATCGCTGCTGGCGGGATTCACCTACGCCGTCGCGCCGACGCAGCTGCGGGCGACCGCGCATCGGATTGCCGACGTCATCTACGAAAAACTCACCGGCGTCGCCGGCGTGTTCAGCACGCGCATCGCCTACATCGCCAAGCAGGGCACGCGCTACGAGCTGTTCGTCGCCGAGGCGGACGGCTTCAACCCGCAGTCGATCGTGACCTCGAACGAGCCGCTGCTGTCGCCGGTGTGGTCGCCGGACGGCACGCGCATCGCCTACGTGTCGCTCGAAAACAAGAAGCCCGTCATCTACGTGCAGTCGCTGGCGACGGGCGGACGGCAGGTCGTCGCGAATTTTCGCGGCAGCAACAGCGCGCCCGCCTGGTCCCCCGACAGCTCGCGGCTGGCGGTCACGCTGTCCAAGGATGGCGCCTCGCAACTGTATCTGATCAACGCGGATGGCAGCGGGGTGCAGCGGCTCATGACCTCGGCCGGCATCGACACCGAGCCGAATTTCGCGCCCGACGGCAAGTCGATCCTGTTCACCTCGGACCGCGGCGGCAGCCCGCAGATCTATCGGCTGACGCTTGGCGGCGGCGCGGTCGAACGCATGACCTACGAGGGCAGCTACAACGTGTCGCCGCGACATCTTCCCGACAACAAGGGTTTCGTGTTCGTGCGGCGCGACGGCAGTCGATTCAACATCGCGCTGCAGGACTTCGCGACGCGACAGGTGCAGGTCCTGACGCAAGGCGCGCTCGACGAGTCGCCGAGCGTCGCACCCAACGGCAGGCTCATCATCTACGCTTCGGAGATCGGGGGCCGTGGTATATTGGCCGCAGTCTCCAGCGATGGACGCGTCAAGCAGCGATTGACCGCGGCGGCAGGCGATGTGCGCGAACCTGCGTGGGGCCCGCTGGCAAAATAGATGCGGACCCTACCTGCACATCCCGTCTGCTCTTCACATCCGACTCCATCAGGAGGACACATGAAAAGAATTCTGTTCGGCGCCCTGTGCGCAACGACGTGCGCGATATTCCTCGCGGGGTGCCAGAGCACCACGACCAAGGACGCCGGCGCCCCGGTCGAAGAGCGCAATCCGGCGGCTGCCGCCGACACTACCGGCGCGACGACAAGCGGGACCAGCACCACGCGTATGGCCGGCACCGCGACCGGCGTCGGGACGAACCCGCTCAAGGACCCGTCGAGTCCGCTGTCGAAACGCATCGTGTACTTCGAGTTCGACAGCTATGTGGTGAAGGACGAGTACAAGCCGATGGTCGAAGCGCACGGCCGCTACCTGCAGTCCAATCGCAACGCGCGCATGACCATCCAGGGCAGCACCGACGAGCGCGGCAGCCGCGAATACAACATCGCGCTCGGCCAGCGTCGCGCCGATGCGCTGAAAAAGCTGCTCATTCTCTACGGCGCCACGGAAGTCCAGATCGAGACGGTGAGTTTCGGCAAGGAAAAGCCGCGGCGCGACGGCCACGATGAAACGGCGTGGGCAGAGAACCGGCGCGACGAAATCCTGTTCGTCGGCGAGTAAGGACCCGCATGGCGCGGACTGGCGTCGCATCGAGTCGCGCTTCGCTGGCGGCGGCACTCCTGCTTGCTGTGGCAGTCGTCGGGACCCCGGCGCGCGCCGCGCTGTTCGATGACGAGGAGGCGCGCAAGCGCATCGACGCGCTGCGCGTTCGCGTCGAGCAGCTCGAGGGACAGGTGGCGCAGCGCCTCGAGCGGATCGAGGCGAAGGACTCGGCGCTGGTCGACATGTTTCGCGACGTCGAGCAGATCAAGGCGGAAATCGCCCGGCTGCGCGGTCAATACGAAGTGCTTGCCTACGAACTCGAGCAGGCGCAGAAACGGCAACGCGACCTGTATCTCGATCTGGACAGTCGCCTGCGCAAGATCGAAGGCGGGCCCGGTGCCGCGCCCGCCGCCGCGGACGCTGCACCCGCCGTCGCGGGGGCTGCCGCGGCCGGAGCAACCGCCGGCCCCGGCGCCGCTGCAGCGGCGCGTCCCGGCGACGCCGCCACCGAACAACGCGCCTACGACAGCGCGCTCGAGCAGTTCAAGGGCGGCAGCTATCCAGCCGCCATCGCCAGTTTCCAAAGTTTCGTGAAGACTTACCCGAAGAGTCCGCTCGCGGCGTCAGCGTTGTACTGGGTCGGCAACGCGCAGTACGCGCAACGCGATTTCCGCGGGGCCATTACCACCCAGCGGCAGCTGCTGGCGACGTATCCGGACAGTCAGAAAGTCCCCGACGCGCTGCTCAACATCGCCAGCGGCCAGATCGAACTCGCCGACGCCGCCGGAGCGAAGCGCACGCTCGAGGAAATCGTCGCCAAATATCCGACCTCGGAAGCGGCAGGCAAGGCCAAGCAGCGTCTCTCCGGTCGCTAGTTAGGCGGGTGAAATTCCTCGTTGTCATTCCGAGGAGCAATGCGACGAGGAATTTGTTTTTCACGCAATGAAGTCGTTCGCGGCACGCCTCATCGCCTGGCAGAAGCACCACGGTCGGCACGACCTGCCGTGGCAGAACACCCGCGATCCGTATTGCATCTGGCTGTCCGAGATCATGCTGCAGCAGACGCAGGTGGCGACGGTGATTCCGTACTACCTTCGTTTTGTCGAGATGCTGCCCGACGTGCGCGCCCTCGCGGCCGCACCATTGGAGCAGATCCTGCAGCTGTGGAGCGGACTGGGCTACTACCGGCGCGCGCACTTGCTGCATCGCGCCGCGCAACGCGTCGTCGGCGATCACGCCGGCGCGTTTCCCGCGGATGCGCAGACGCTCGCGACCTTGCCGGGCATCGGCCGTTCGACCGCGGCGGCGATTGCCGTGTTTGCCAGCGGCGAACGCGGCGCGATCCTCGATGGCAACGTCAAGCGCGTGCTCGCGCGGCACGAAGGTGTGGAAGGCTTTCCCGGCGATGCGCCGGTCGAACGCTTGTTGTGGCAGCGCGCCGAGGCACTCCTGCCCGCGCGCGACATCGAGACCTATACCCAGGCCTTGATGGACCTCGGCGCCACGGTCTGCCTGCGCGGTGAGCCGCGCTGCGCAGCGTGTCCAGTGGCCAGCGATTGCGTCGCGCGCAGTGAGGATCGCACCGCGGAACTGCCCGCGCCGCGGCCCAGAAAAGTGTTGCCGCGCCGCGCGATCGGCGTCCTGCTCATCGAGCGCCATGGTGAGGTGCTGCTCGAGCGCCGACCGCCGGCCGGCATCTGGGCAGGGCTGTGGAGCCTGCCCGAATTCGACCCGGGCGTCGATGCGGCGCAGCTATGCCGTACGCGCTTCGGTGCCGAGGTCGCATTGCGCGACCCGCTACCCACACTCGAGCACGCCTTCACGCACTTTCGCCTGACGCTCACGCCGCAACCGTGCACGGTGCAGCGCTGGCCGAAGCGCGCGGAGGAACCGGGATTGCTGTGGCTGGCGCTGTCCGAAGTGGGAGGCGCCGCGCTGCCGGCGCCGATCAAGGCGCTGTTGCGAACGCGCGCGACCACAGCGCGCGAATGAATTCGCGCCTACAAAATATCGCGTTCTTGTAGGTCCGAATTCATTCGGACCGCGGTTGCTTATTTCATTTCGCGCAGATCGAGCGGAAGCAGCGCGTCGGCGCGCTCCTTGTAGGTTGCGCGAAATGCCGCGAGTTCCTTGGCGACGTCGTCCTTTCGCCCTTCGTCCTGCATCCTCCGGATGCGCTTGATCCACTCCTCGGGCGTTAGCGGCGCCGCGTCTTTCGCGCGCTCGCGCTCCGGCGCCGCCTTGGCCAGCATTTGCGGTGGGGCCGCCGCGGGTTCGTTGCTACGCGCAGCACGAGCCGTGAGGGCAGGAGCGCCCGCCGCCAGCGGAGCGGGCTTGCTTGCCGCCGCGACCGTCGGCGGAGACGGTGCAGCCGCCAGGGTGTCGGTGGCGTTCTTGGTTTCGGTCGGCGCCGCAGGGAACGGGTCGGCGCGCTCCTTCTTCTCCAACGCGACTGCGTTGTCTTCGTCTCGTTTCAATTTGAGCGCGGCGAGATCGCGTTCCGCCGCAGGCGCTGGCGTGCCGGCGATGAATCCGCCCACATTGTTTTGCGCGGTGACCGGCGTCTTGTCGGCCTGCGTCGTGGATGGCGCCGGGGGTGCAGGGGGTGCAGCCGCCGGAGGTGGCGACGCGGGCACTGCTGCAGCACCCGCGGCCGGCTGCGTCAGCTGCTTGCGCGGTGCGCTGCTCGTGCGCTCGACCGGTGCCGGCGCCGCGGCGACCTGCGCGTCGAGACGCCGTGCCTCATCGCCCGCCGCCGGCGCGGAGGGCGCCACCGTCGTCGGCTGCTCCTTGGACGCCGTTTGCCTCGCGGCGTTGTCGGCGAGGATGGTCGGGGGCGCGAACTGTTCCTGCGGCGTGAGCTGGACGAGGCTGAAGGCGAGCACGGCGACGACCGCTGCGGTCGCAAGCGGCCACAACCGCTGGTGACGCACGCGCGAGGGTCCCGCGTGCACCGCACGCCGCGCGGCCGCGCGCAGCGCATCGTCGATCGCGACGGAGGGTTCCTCGCGACTTGCGGCGCGCCACGCGGCGTCGAGCTTGTTGTCGACGTCACTCATTCGCGCGTCTCTGTAAGTCGGCCAGGTCGCTGCGCAATTTGCTGGTGGCGTAGCGCAGCCGGCTCTTGATCGTTTCGATGCCGGCGCCGGTCAGTTCTGCGATTTCGGCCAGCGACATTCCAGCTTCCTGCTGTAGCAGGAATGCTTCGCGCTGTGCCGCGGGAAGCGCAGCGACCGCAAGCTTGAGCCGCGCTCCCAGCTCGCGATTTTCGGCGCGCACTTCCGGCTGGTCGCCCGCGGCGCCGGGCAACGCGTCGACGATCCCGGCGTGCGCCTCGTCGTCCACCGACACCAGCGACACGATGCCGGTGGCGCGGTAATGATCGATCAACCGGTTATGCGCGAGCCGATACAGCCATGTGGAGAACTTGGCGGTCGGTACGTAGCTCGCGCGGGCCCGGATCAGGTTCATCCACACGTCCTGGAACAGTTCGTCGGCGACACCACCCTGGCGGCACTGGCGCAGCAGGTAGCGGTACACACCGCCCTTGTGCCGCGCGTACAGCGTGTCGAAGGCTGCCGCATCGCCGGCGGCATACGCGAGCATCAGGTCTTCGTCGCCGGGCGCGGCGGAGGCGGGCATGACCCGCCCAGTATGCGAGCGGGTCCATGCCGAGGCAAGCGTTGTGAACGATGCGTACAGTGCTAGCGTGGATCGGGCACGAAGCGTCCGCCATCCGGAAACGGATTCGGCCGCACGCGCGCGAGTGGCTGCGAACCGACCGGCACGCCCTGCGCCAGCAGGTTCTGGTAGGAATCGTAGTAGATCGCGATGGTCTCGGCAGGCGTATCGCTCGCACGTTCGAAGCTTGTGTATTGCGCGCGCGAATCTTCGCTGCGGCCGTGTCCCGTGCCGAGTTGCTGCTTGGCCGCGGGCGCCGACGGCATTGCTTCCGCGGCCGGCCCCTGCGCATCGCCTTCGGCGCGCGACGCGGAGTCGAGTGAATTGCGGTCCCGGCGCAAGCCGCCGTAAGGCATGACGCGCATGCGTTCGCGAAACACGGCGACGCCGATGACGCCGACGTTGTCCGGACGGCCGGTGCGCGCGGCGTAGGAGTCCGGCAACGCGGTGAAATAGAACGCGGCCGTGCGCGACATGTCCTTGCGCCAGCCGGCGATGTCCGCGCTTTCCGACGGCCCGAGGACGTAACCCGATTGCGCAGGAGAGGCGGTGTCGCCGGTGATGACGTTGACGCCGTCGACGCTCATCACCGCCAGCGCGCGCTCGCCGCCCGCGTTGCGCACACGGATCGCGTACTCGTTGCCGGGCTTGCCCACGACATAGCGACGGCCGCCATGAACATAGATCGGCAGGATGCGGCCCTCCGTACGGTCGTAGATTTCGACGTCGACCCGCGCCGCGGGCCAATGCGCAGACGCCGGGACGACGGTGGTGATGGCGATAGCGGTCAGCATGGCTACGAGGACTTTTCGCATGATGTGCATGGTGGGCTCCTGCGCCGCGACGCGGCAACGTTGGTCTTGCAGGCTGTAAACGGGACGCCCGGCGGGTCGGGGTTAACGCCCATGCGATAATTGACGACTCCCAATGAACAACGTCACCGCTTCTCCCACGCTGATCGCCTGGCTCGCCTTCGGGCTGGCCTTCGCCTTCGGTGCGATCGCCAATCGCGTGAACTTCTGCACCATGGGCGCGGTGACCGACGTCGTGCACGTCGGCGATTGGCGGCGCATGCGCATGTGGCTGCTCGCGATCGCCGTCGCCATCGTCGGCGTCGCGGCGCTCGAAGCCGCGGGCCAGGTCGATTTCGGCAAGACCATCTACACCACCTCGCGCGTGGCGTGGGTGTCGTGCCTCGTCGGCGGCTTCCTGTTCGGATTCGGCATGACGCTGGCGTCGGGCTGCGGCAGCAAGACGCTGATCCGCATCGGCGGCGGCAACCTCAAGTCGCTGGTGGTGCTGATCGTGCTCGCGATCTCCGCCTACATGACGCTGAAGGGATTGTTCGCGGTCCTGCGCGTCAACGCGCTCGACCCGTTTCGCTTCGACACCGCCGCCTTCGGCGCCACGCGCTCGGACCTGCCGAGCGTGATCGCGGCGCTCTCCGGCGGCGGCGGCGCGCTCCGCATCGGCGTCGCGCTCGCGCTCGCCGCGGCGGTCGCCGCGTTCGTGCTTGCGAACCGCGACTTCCGCGCGTCGGGTGCGATGATCGCCGGCGGCATCGCGATCGGCGCGATCATCGTCGGCGGCTGGTACGTGTCGGGGCATCTGGGCTACGTCGCCGAGGACCCGAAGACGCTCGAGGAAGCGTTCATCGCGACCAATTCGGGCAAGGCCGAATCGTTTTCCTTCGTCGCGCCGACGGCTTACCTGCTCGAACTGCTGCTGCTGTGGAGCGATCAATCCCGCATCGTCACTTTCGGCGTCGCGGGCGTGCTGGGCATGCTGGCGGGGTCCGCCGCCATGGCGCTGGCGACGCGAAGCTTCCGCTGGGAAGGGTTTGCGTCGATCGAAGATCTGGTCAACCATTTGGCCGGTGGCGTGTTAATGGGGTTCGGCGGCGTGACTGCGCTCGGGTGCACCATTGGCCAGGGCCTGACCGGCATATCCACATTGGCGCTCGGGTCATGTCTGGCGCTGGCGGGGATCGTCGCCGGTTGCGTTGCGGCGCTGAAGTACCAATATTGGCGTATGTAGAGGTGGCAGAGTAAGAGGCAACAGAGCGGCAGAGACGATGATCGTTTACGAACTCGCATGCACGAATGAACACCGGTTCGAGGGCTGGTTCGCCTCGGCCGACGACTACGCGCGCCAGCGCGAGACCTCGCTGCTGCGCTGCCCGCTCTGCGATGACGCGGATATCGAGCGGCGACCCTCGGCCAACGTTCAGGTCGGACGCGCCGTGGTTCCCGCGGCGGAGCGTGGCGACAAGTCGGCCCCGGTAATCGGCGGCGAAGCGGAAGCGCTGAAGCTGCTGCGGCGGCTTGTCGAACAGACCGAAAATGTCGGCGCGGCGTTCCCGGAAGAGGCACGCAAGATTCACTACGAAGAAGCGCCGCAGCGCGCGATTCGCGGCCAGGCGTCGCGCGAGGAATCGGAAGCGCTGCGCGAGGAAGGCATCGAATTCATGTCGCTGCCGAACCTGCTGACGCGCAATTTGCAGTAGCGTACCGAGCGACCGCCTTTGCGCGGGGCATGCGGATTGGCTTATAATCCGCGCCCTTTGGGTCGTTAGCTCAGTTGGTAGAGCAGCGGACTTTTAATCCGTTGGTCGCCGGTTCAAGTCCGGCACGGCCTACCAACCGTGTCAGCATCTTGCGGTAACGCGCATTCTTGCCGTCAGCCGACTGGCTTGAGTGGGGCCGACGAGCTAAGTTCACGGGCACCTGGATCTACAGGGAATCATCAGGGCTCGTCCCGGCAGGTTCGGCCGCCGACTCCGCGCGGTGCATCAGTATTCAGGGATTCCCCGCCAGGCGATGCTCCCGTATCCTGCAACGCTTGATCATCGACCGGAGCGAGGCATGTCCCAGACTACCCTCAAGGGCAGTTGCCTTTGCGGAGCCGTGAAGTACGAAGTGACCGGCGAACCGAAGCGCTTCTACCATTGCCATTGCTCGCGCTGTCGCAAGGCGTCAGGTGCGGGGCACGCCTCAAACCTTTTCCTGCAACCGGGGGCGCTCAAGTGGCTCAGCGGTGAGCAGGACATCCGCGCATTCAAGGTGCCCGAGGCCAAGCGGTTTACCAATACTTTCTGCGCTACGTGCGGTAGCCGCTTGCCGCGCCAACCCAAGGACGCCGACATCGTCTGGTGTCTGCTGGATCTTGGACCACTTGGACCACTGGCAATCGTGGACCAGAAGCGGACCTACAAGTCATCGACCGCTGCGTAGCGCTTGGGCGATTCCATGGGCTCAGCGGCGGCAACGCCAGGCGCGTTGCCAAAATCCGGAACTTGTAAGCGTTTTTGCAGCCACACAAGTTCTGGTGTCTGTGGACTGGACCATTTTTGGACCACTGGCACCGCGTTGTCCGCCGTGCTTCGCACGATACTCGCGCTTGAAGCTCTCGCCGGCCCCCGGCGACTCAATTGCGGCCTTGTAGGCTTGCTCAATAATTTGGTGCTGAATGTCCGGGGCCATGTTGTCCTCGCTGGCGTTACGTAGTGCGCTAAGCGTACGCCGTCAATGTGAACGGAGTGTGAACATGCTCTGGCGAGGAGCGCTGTCGACGAAGGTCTGCGAGCGAAGTACGGCGTACGAAGTGTCGAGAACGAAGCACCTGGACCAAGCCAAAGCACCCGTCTTGTGGGCGCGAACGGCGCACCTGGATTCGGCCGAGTACCGCTGCCAACACGACGAAAGGTTAAGTAGCCCGAAGAATGGTGCCACTGCTCTGCCGGGCGATCTCTATACTCACTGCATGCACGATCACGAGTGATCACGATCGTCAGACTTCGTCCCGGACAAGCGATGACCAGACCTCGCGTCCACTATTTCGCCTACGGCTCTAATATGCTGACGACTCGGCTGCGCGAGCGCGCGCCCTCCGCCACGGTGATCGGCATTGGCCGACTCGAGGGCCATGCGCTGCGTTGGGACAAGCGCAGTTGGCGGGATGGGTCTGGCAAGTGCGACGCCGAATTTACGGGGCAACCGTCCGATGTCGTTTGGGGTGTTGTCTTCGAGCTCGACCCGGAAGACAAACCGGCACTCGATCAGGCCGAAGGTCTCGGCAACGGCTACATGGAGAAGGTGGTGAATATATTGACAGAGGCTGGACTGATCACCGCCGTCACGTACTTGGCGACCGACAAGGACGCATCGCTTCGTCCTTACCATTGGTACAAAGCATTGGTCATCGCTGGCGCACGCGAGCATGGTCTGCCACCGAGTTACCGCAGTCACCTCGAGCTGGTCGCTACCGTTTCCGACCCGGATCCCGCGCGGGCCAGCAAGCACAACGCGCTCGAGGCGCGAGCAACTCCGCACTGAGGCGTCACGCGCTCGACTCAGTACGGAGAACAAAGCCCTCGCACGGCGCACCTGGATGCGGCCCCCTAGAGCGTGGTGCTCGGTTCGACGCCTCGGGTCCCCAACGGCGCGAGTAAAGTAGTCGCATGACGAACGCCGTTTCTCCTCCGCGAACTGCCCTGCTCGCCGGCGCTACCGGCCTCGTGGGTCGCGCGTTATTGGCCATGCTGCTCGCCAGCAAGCATTACCGTAGCGTGCGCGTCCTGCTGCGCCGGGCCGCCCCCGACATCAAGTCCAGTGCAAAGCTTAAGATTCACCGCGTCGACTTCGCGAGCCTGCCCGCGGCGCTTCCAACCGCGGATGATGTGTTCATCGCGCTCGGCACCACGATCAAGGTTGCCGGGTCGGAAGCGGCGTTTCGCCAAGTGGACTTTGACTTTGTAGTGAATACCGCGCGGGCCGCCAGAGCGGCAGGAGCGACGCGCCTGGCCGTCGTGTCGGCGATGGGCGCCGATGCAAAGTCGCGCGTCTTCTACAACCGCGTGAAGGGTGAGATGCAGGCCGCTATCGTGCAGCTCGGCTACGAAACGGTGGTGATCGCCCAGCCATCATTGCTATTGGGTGATCGGACCGCCCTAGGACAACCGACGCGGAGTGGCGAATTATGGGCGGCACGTTTGGTCGGTCCGCTCGCGTGGGCAGTGCCAAAGGCGGTGCGGCCCATCTCGGCCCGCACCGTGGCATCCGCGCTACTGGCGGCAATACTCGACGCGAAGCCCGGCGCTCGGGTTCTGAAGTCGGGAGCTATGCACGCGCATGACGAGCCCTAACGTCGTCGTTGCCGCAGCAAAATAGTTAATTGGCGCCGTGGCGCTGGCAAGTACCGCGGAACCGATGCCCGCCGATCTAACCTTGAAGTACGGAGAACTTTGCATAATGCGGCTCGCGCCGGCACGAAGATCGTACGTAGCCGACCGCCGGGCAATCGAGATACCGTCGTCCCGACCCGTGTAGCATATGTGAATCGGACGGCCGCGCCGCGAGATTCGCGCTGCGACCATGGCAGCCGATGATCACCCCAAAACATGAAAGGACGTGCCATGAAGAGTCTTCTCGTTGCCGTGGCGATCACTCTGTTCGCCAGCACCGCCGCATTCGCGGCTAACCCATCCTGCGAAGCGCAAGCTGCCGAGAAGAAGCTCGCCGGGGCGGCCAAGTCGAGTTTCATCAAGAAGTGCGACAAGGACGCGACAGAAGCGGCGACGACGGCTTGTACGACCCAGGCGACGGAGAAGAAGTTGGCCGGTGCTGCGAAGTCGAGCTTTATGAAGAAGTGCGTGAACGATGCCACGACGGCGGCGAAGTAGACGGGTCGACCCGGGGCGGACCAACGTGGCGGCACGGGTGAGGGCCGCGACCAATGCCGGCTATCCGTCCATCGCGCACAACTGAACGGCGCGGTGATCGAATGTCAGCTCGCCGACATTTTGTTCTTGCACTGGGTATGGGTACGCTCGCAGCGCCGCTCGCGTTGTTCGCTTAGCAGCAACGACCCGTCCCTCGGATCGGCTTTCTCATTTCGGAAACACTTACGGCTCAGGCCAGCCGGGTCGAGGCATTGCGCGCCAGCCTGCGCGAGCACGGCTATATCGAGGGCAAGAACATTGCGATTGAAATTCGATCAGCTGACGGCAACTACGATAGGCCTGGCGTCAGCTCAGCGAGCGCTTGGTCTCGCTCACGCGGTTCAAGTTGGGACCGCCAACGGCAAGACGCTTGCTACGCAATGAGTGCGTTTACATCATGGCCCTCCGAGAATGCAAGGGGAGAACCTTTCTAATAGCCTCGACGCTATCCGTCGATTGACCATGGTGTTGATTGCGCAGTTCGCGCCGGACTCTCGCAAACGTTTTTCGCAAGTCAGTTTCTACACTTTTCGTGTAGCGAAACGAAGGATCAAGGATGGACTTCATTTCACCTCCATGTTCGGATTGTGAACACATCACTGCTTCCACGCGCTTCATCCGGAAACGATGCAAGAGCTGTTCCATATGCGATCAAATGGCGAATGTTCAGCCACTTACACGAAATGCCCGCCGCACAAAAATCGATAGCGTAAAAAACCTCGACACTTTGACGGAAGAATTTGCGCCCCCGACTGTTGCTGACAATTTGTCAGGTGCCTGGCGCAGTGGTGGATAGTGCGCTCTTGAGGCCAGGGTACGCGACGCTTTCACTCCAATTGACGTCAGTGGGCAGCTTGTAGCTCAGCACCGCAGGATCTGGTTCGACCGCGCAAGCTGGACCGACGTTCAGGGTGAACGCCAGCAGCGCGATCGAAACCGCCGGAATGCGACGCACGTTCATGTTGACCCCTTCGAGCGAGTTCGGGTTGCGCCAGGGATCGCCAGTCAATCCGTCGCCTCGGAAATCCCTGGCTACATATCAGGTTTCAAATTCTCATCCAGGAACTGCTGTACTGCGTCGAACAACTGCATGCGGTTCTTTTCCATGATGACTGTGTGCGTGCCCTCGCCGATCTGGACGTACCGCTTGTAGGGGGCATTCGAGAGCTTCTCGAAATAGGCGTAGAGCATGTAGCTAGGCAAGTCCTGGTCCCATTCCGCGTGGACCAATAAGGTCGGCACGCGGATCGCTGCCGGATCGTAGAGCGGCCGCCCTGCCCCCCAGTATTCGCGGCCATCCTGCACCACGCCGTTGGGCGCGCGGAGCACAGGCGGATTCATCTTCGAACCGACCGGGTCCGTGGCGAGCGTGGCGTCTGCCCATTTTTCGAACCATCCGGCGGGAATAAGCGACGCCTGTTTTGCGTCAGGGACGCCCGTGAGCCATCGCGCCTTGGCGGAGGCCATCGAAACATTGCGATAGGCCCCCAGCTTGTCGCCACTGTCGGTCAGCGAGGGCGTGTTGCGCAACCACTGTGGCGCGTAGAGAATCAACTTGCTGACCTTGTCGTTGTTCTGCGCGGTGTACCAGCCCATGATGCTGGTTCCCCAGGACCAACCGAGCAGGTTGATGCTGGCGACGCCGCGTCGCTTCAGGATGAAGTCCACGGCACTGCCAACGTCTTTTACCGCGGTGTCGGTGCGTACGATTGGAGCGTTTTGGTCCGCAGGTAGATCCATCTGCGGCGGCCTGGTGGATTTTCCATAGCCGCGGACGTCGACAAGGTAGACGTCGTAGCCGCGACGCGCAATGTAGTCCATCCAGGACATTCCATTGAGCTGCAGGTCGAACGCCGTTTCGGCGGGATAGGTTGCGCCATGGACGTACAGCACGATTTTGTCGGGGCTGAAACCGTTCACGGATTGCAGATGCTTGTTGCGCACATACAGCTGGATGCCCGGATCTTTCGCCGGCACCATGAACTCTTCCATGACGATGCTCGTCTCGCCGGCAGCCCGGACCCCGGGTGCACAAAGTGCGAGCAAGGCTAAAACCTGAATGACGCCGAATATTCCTCTGCGCATTGTGACTGTCATGATGATGTTCCACCTCTAACGATTGCATTCGGCCCTTGGCGAGTATGCGTTCGCCCGACGATCCCCATTCTAGGCGCGAAATTCTCAGATAACATCACCTCGGCAAGAGCGCCGACCTGCCGTTACACTTCGACCCTTGGACCCACCCGCGAAGGAGACAGTCGATGGCAAACCATTGGGTCGTTCAATCAACCGGCGCGATGTTCAGCACCATCGAGCCGCCAGCCTGGACGTTTGTCTTTGGCGTCTTCGTGACCGATCAGGACGGCACGCCGGTTCAGGGCCTGAAGAAGTCGAATTTCACCGTGTGGGAACTGACCACCATCGGCCAGATCGTCGTCGACCTGGCAACCGAACTTAACGCGGACTTCCCGGCGTCGAAGATGCCTGGAATCTATCGGGTCCAGACGCACCAGTATCTTGGCCTGCAATCGCCCGCGCCGCAGGAGTTTGTATTTGCGATTCGCGCGGGTTCCACGCGAGTCAAGCCTGTGCTGCAGGGGATGACCACAGTCGCTTTCACTTATCTCGGCGAGGCGAAGTGATTTTCGTGTCGGAGCTGCGACCAAACTCGCGCTCGTCAGGCGATCGCTTACCGTTGCGCGGTTGCCGGCAACTGCCGCTCCCGCGTATAATTCAACCCTCTCGATTGCGCCCCAAAGAGGCAAACGAGAATCCCTTGGCAACTCCTCAGTCTTCGGGTCGTTAGCTCAGCTGGTAGAGCAGCGGACTCTTAATCCGTTGGTCGCAGGTTCGATCCCTGCACGGCCTACCAAAATCTGCAAATGCTTGCCGCGGCTCCCTTCGGGGAGCCTTCTTTGCATGTTGCCGGCGAAGGCACGACGGGCGTAATCTGAGCCGGGTGGAAACGAGTCCCGACTTTCCCGATCCTCACGCGCACGACGCGACGGCATTGTTGCGGCGCTTTTTCGCGCATCGGGCTGTCTGGCACACGGCCGGCCTCATTGTCGCGCTGGCCGTGACCTGGCTCCTTTTCCGCGCCTATCGCCAGCCCGACTTCATCATCGACTTCATGAACCTGCGCTTTTGCTGATCGGCGCGGGGCGGGCCCGGGCGTGTGCGGCTCGGAGCGGTCTGCGCGGGCATCGGTGCGAGTCCAGTCGCCAACCGTTGCCTTGTGTCGATAAATCTTACACTCCATCGATATGACAGAGGAATTATCTTTTAAAATTCAATAGATTACAGTTGTGGACTATAAATTGCTCATGACATCTCTGCTTCAATTTTTGACGCGTGCCTGATCGCGCGTCTGGTGCCCGGCCTACGGTGCGGGAACGAATTGGGGAGAAGTGGGGGGTCCGATGCGCGAAACGAATTGCGTGCGCCTTGTGGCGCGCGCCATCTTCTTTGGCGTCGTCATCGCCGTTGCGGCGCCGGCATGGACCGCTCCGGTCAGCTGGATCAACCCGGGTGACGGTTTCTGGGACGTTGCTGGAAACTGGAATCCAGCACCTCCCGGTGCCAGCGACGATGTCACCATCAGCATCGCGGGCCTGCACACGATCACGCATCGGTCCGGCACCGATGTCATCAATTCGCTGACGAGCACCAATAGCCTGGCGATTACTGGCGGGTCATTGACCGTCAGCACCACGTTTTCGAACACTGCACTGACCAGCATTTCCGCGGGCACGCTGACGCTGAACGGTACGTCGTCCATGGGTTCGTTCAGCATGACCGGTGGAACGCTTTCCGGCACCGGTGCGGTAACGATCAGCGGCGCTTCTGACTGGAGCGCCGGTGGTATAAGCGGCACCGGGTCGACCACCTTCAACGGGGCGCTGGTGCTGAGCGGGAATGGCCTGCGCCAGGTCAGTGCGCGCAGCGTCAACTTTGCCGGTACCACCACCTGGACCAACATCGCGGGAGGCAGTGGCGGCCAGTTTCAGACGGGCACCGGGGCGACGCTGACCAACAGCGGCACCTTCCTCGACCAGACGTCGTTCAACACCTCGATCAACAGCGGCCTGGGTGGTGGGGGGAGCACCTTCGTCAACAGCGGCAGCTACATCAAAAGCGGGGCATCGACGACTACCATCTCCACCGCGTTCAACAATACAGCAACAGGTGCAGTCACTGTCAGTGCGGGCACGTTGGCCCTGAGTGGCGGCGGCGCCAGCAGTGGGACCTTCGACGTCGCGTCTGGGGCGGTGCTGGCTTTCAATGGCGGCACGCACAACCTCAGTGGCTTGGTACCCGGTGTTGGCACCGGGCAGATGCAGGTCAGCAGTGGCACGGTCAACACCAGCGGCAGCAATGCCTTTGGTGGGCAGCTGGTGATCAACGGCGGCACGCTCAGCGTTGGTGGCACGTTTGGCGCGGTTGGCTTTGACATGACCTCGGGCACGCTGTCTGGCACGGGGGCGCTGACCATCAGCGGTGCCGGCAACTGGAGCGGCGGCAGCATGACTGGCACTGGAGGGGCGACCTTCAACGGGGCCTTGGCGCTGACCGGGAATGGCATTCGCAGTGTTGCTGCGCGCAGCGTCAACTTTGCCGGCACCACGACCTGGACCAATACCGCGGGCGGCAATGCTGGCGTGTTTCAGACGGGCAGCGCGGCGACGCTGACTAACAGTGGCACCTTCCTCGACCAGACTTCGTTCAACACCTCGATCAACACCGGTCTGGGGGGCACCATTTCCACCTTCGTCAACAGTGGCTCCTATACCAAGAGCGGCGCCACGACGACGACCATCTCGACTGCATTCAACAATACGGGCACGGGGGTGGTCACGGTCAACGCCGGCACGCTAGTCCTGAGTGGTGGCGGCACCAGCAACGGCAGCTTCGACGTGGCGTCCGGGGCGGTGCTGGCTTTCAATGGCGGTACGCACAACCTCAGTGGCCTCGTCTCCGGGACCGGGACCGGGCAGATGCAGGTCAGCAGTGGCACGGTCAACACCAGCGGCAGCAACGCCTTTGGTGGGCAGCTGGTGATCAACGGCGGCACGCTCAGCGTTGGTGGCACGTTTGGCGCGGTTGGCTTTGACATGACCTCGGGCACGCAGTCCGGCGCGGGGGCGCTGACCATCAGCGGTGCCGGCAACTGGAGCGGCGGCAGCATGACGGCACTGGAGGGACGACCTTCAACGGGGCCTTGGCGCTGACCGGGAATGGCATTCGCAGTGTTGCTGCGCGCAGCGTCAACTTTGCCGGCACCACGACCTGGACCAATACCGCGGGCGGCAATGCTGGCGTGTTTCAGACGGGCAGCGCGGCGACGCTGACCAACAGTGGCACCTTCCTCGACCAGACTTCGTTCAACACCTCGATCAACACCGGTCTGGGGGGCACCATTTCCACCTTCGTCAACAGTGGCTCCTATACCAAGAGCGGCGCCACGACGACGACCATCTCGACTGCATTCAACAATACGGGCACGGGGGTGGTCACGGTCAACGCCGGCACGCTAGTCCTGAGTGGTGGCGGCACCAGCAACGGCAGCTTCGACGTGGCGTCCGGGGCGGTGCTGGCTTTCAATGGCGGTACGCACAACCTCAGTGGCCTCGTCTCCGGGACCGGGACCGGGCAGATGCAGGTCAGCAGTGGCACGGTCAACACCAGCGGCAGCAACGCCTTTGGTGGGCAGCTGGTGATCAACGGCGGCACGCTCAGCGTCGGCGGCACGTTTGGCGCGGTTGGCTTTGGCATGACCTCGGGTACGCAGAGCGGGGCGGGGGCGCTCACCATCAGCGGTGATGGCAGCTGGAGCGGCGGCAGCATGGACGGCACTGGCAGCACGACCTTCAACGGGGCCTTGGCGCTGACCGGGAATGGCATTCGCAGTGTTGCTGCGCGCAGCGTCAACTTTGCCGGCACCACGACCTGGACCAATACCGCGGGCGGCAATGCTGGCGTGTTTCAGACGGGCAGCGCGGCGACGCTGACTAACAGTGGCACCTTCCTCGACCAGACTTCGTTCAACACCTCGATCAACACCGGTCTGGGGGGCACCATTTCCACCTTCGTCAACAGTGGCTCCTATACCAAGAGCGGCGCCACGACGACGACCATCTCGACTGCATTCAACAATACGGGCACGGGGGTGGTCACGGTCAACGCCGGCACGCTAGTCCTGAGTGGTGGCGGCACCAGCAACGGCAGCTTCGACGTGGCGTCCGGGGCGGTGCTGGCTTTCAATGGCGGTACGCACAACCTCAGTGGCCTCGTCTCCGGGACCGGGACCGGGCAGATGCAGGTCAGCAGTGGCACGGTCAACACCAGCGGCAGCAACGCCTTTGGTGGGCAGCTGGTGATCAACGGCGGCACGCTCAGCGTTGGTGGCACGTTCGGCGCGGTTGCCTTTGGCATGACCTCGGGTACGCAGAGCGGGGCGGGGGCGCTCACCATCAGCGGTGATGGCAGCTGGAGCGGCGGCAGTATGGACGGCACTGGCAGCACGACCTTCAACGGGGCCTTGGCGCTGACCGGGAATGGCATTCGCAGTGTTGCTGCGCGCAGCGTCAACTTTGCCGGCACCACGACCTGGACCAATACCGCGGGCGGCAATGCTGGCGTGTTTCAGACGGGCAGCGGGGCGACGTTGACCAACAGCGGCAACTTCCTCGACCAGACGTCGTTCAACACCTCGATCAATACCGGACTGGGGGGTCTCCTTCCCACTTTCGTCAACAACGGCAACTACATCAAGGACGGTACGACGACGACGACCATCTCCACCGCGTTCACCAATGCCGGCATCGTTGATGTCAATAGCGGAACGTTGCTTTTGTCCGGGACCGTGACGAACCATTCCGGCAGCACGCTGACGGGCGGCGTATGGGAAGCCAATGCAGGTGGCGGTCCGAGCGCCACGATTCAGCTTGCCGGGGCGAACATAACGACCAATGCGGCGGACATCTACCTGATCGGTGCCAATTCGCACTTCAACGTGGGTGCGACTGCGATCGACACCACACTCGCGCTCAACAGCGGTGCACTGCGCCTGCAGCAGGGCCGCAGCTTCAATGCGACGGGCAACAGCGGCAACTTCACCAACGCGGGTACGGGCCTGCTCGAGTTGACCGACAGTACGTTCCAGTCCAGCAGCCTGCTCAACAGCGGCATCATCACCAGCTTCGGCAGCAGCACGCTCACCACCGCATCGAAGGTCACCGGCAACGGCAGTATCAACGTCAACACGGGCACGCTCACACTCTCGAGCGGCGTGAATGGCGGCGCGACGAGCAGTGCCAATATTTTGTCCGGCGCGACCTTGAATCTCGCGAGCACCGCGACGCCCAATGTCATCGGCACGCTTGCGACCAGCGGCAATCTGGCGCTCGGCGGCCAGAATCTCACGGTGCTCAAGGATTACAACAACGATTTCGGCACGGGCAACGACTTCAATGCCCGCACCAACGTCACCGGCGCCGGCCAGATCATCGGCAGCAATGCGGCGCAGACGGTCACCGGCAATGTAGTCGCGGCCGGCGCCAATACCTGGACGCTGGATCTGGGCAATATTCGCGGCGGGACGTCGAAGAGCGTCAACTACCAGATCGCCAACAACGGCACCGGTGCTGATATTCGCGGCGCGATCCAGACGGGCGCGCCCGGACTGGGCAATATCAGTGATGGGCGGCTGACAGGGGCCGGCGTCACGGCGTTCAATTTCGATCCGCTGGTGGCTGGCACCAATAGTGGCAACTTGGGCGTTACCTTCACCGGGACCAGCGGCGGATCGCTTTCCGGACAGAGCCTTGCCGTGGTGAGCAACTTCGGCAACGTGGCAACGCAGACCATCAATGTCACCGGCTTCTCGACCGGGCTGGCGCAAGGCACTGCTACGCCGAGCACCGACCCGGTCAACCTCGGCAACTTCCATCTTGGCAGTACCCCGGCGGCGCAGAACTTCAATGTGCAGAACGGCACCAGCGGCGCCGGCGCCGAGCGGCTCGGCATTGGCTCGGTGGCGACCACCGGCAATTTCAATGCCGTCAACAACCTGGGTAGCGGCTTCATCGCCGGCGGTGCGTCGCAAAGCAATGCGGTGACCGCGTCGATCAGTACGGGTGTTGTGGGTATCAATTCTGGCAGCGTCACAATCCAGTACACGACCAACGGCACGCTGATCGATCCGTTGTTTGTGACGCAGAACGCCAACGCGCAAACCATCAATCTGACGGCGACCGG
>CAVSEA010000003.1:0-8603 GCA_963726915.1 uncultured beta proteobacterium | reverse complement strand
GTGGAGAAAGCATCAATGATGATGCGGATACCGTGCCCCGAGGTTGCTTGTGTGGATGGTTCCGGGCGAGTTCGTGCGGTACTGGGCAAGCCGGCCCGTTGGAACCTCGCGCCCGTCATTCTGCTGATCCTCGGCGCGCTCGTCGCGCCGCTCACGGCAGATGCGCGACCTGCGGCAAAAGTCCCCCACATCGGCGTCCTAAATGCAGGTTCTCCGGCTGCGGTAGCGCAATTCGACGAGGCGTTCAGGCTGGGCCTGCGGGAGCACGGCGATGTGGAGGGACAGAACATCGTTCTGAAGACTGCGAAGGCGCTGGGGCTGACCATCCCGCCGTCGCTGCTGCGGCGCGCGGACGCGGTGATTCAATGATGGATCGGCGGACTTTCGTAGGCGCGCTGGCGGGTGCCCTGCTCGCAGGGACATTCACCGCGCATGCGCAACTCGCGGCCAAGGTTCCGCGAATCGGCGTTCTATTCACAGGCACGCCGGCTACCGCGGCTCAAGTCTCCGAGGCGTTCAATCTGGGCTTGCGTGAGCACGGCTATGTCGAGGGCAAGAACATCCTCGTCGAGCGCCGCTTCGGCGACGCCAAGCCCGAGCGACTCTCGGACCTTGCCGGCGAACTGGTGCGCATGAAAGTCGACGTGATCGTGACATCGGTCGACGAGGCGATTGCTGCGGTCAAGCGCCAGACGAAGACGATTCCGATTGTGATGACCGCCGCGTCGGAACCCGTAGCCACGGGATTTGTCGCGAGCTTGGCGCACCCCGGCGGGAATATCACCGGGCTGACCGGCCTGTCTCCGGAGCTCAATGTCAAAAGGCTGGAATTGCTGAAAGAGGTCGTTCCCGGTCTCACGCGAGTGGCAGTCATGTGGGATCCCGGCATCCGCGGCGCGCTGCTCGAGTACAAGGCAACGGAGGAGGCGGCCCGTTCGCTGCACCTGGAACTCCAGTCCGTCGAAGTGACGCTGCCTGGCGACATCGAACCCGCGTTCTCGGCGTTTACGACGGGTCGCGCCGAGGCGTTGATTGTCGTTTCCTCGACGCTCACTCTCGACAAGCGGACCCAGATCGCGAGCCTGGCACTGAAGAATCGACTGCCGTCGATCAATGGCCCAAGAACGTTCCCGGAAGCCGGCGGGCTCATGGCCTACGGTTCGAGCCTCGCCGACCGGTGGCAGCGCGCCGCCACATTCGTGGACAAGATTTTAAAGGGGGCCAAGCCGGGAGAGCTGCCAGTCGAGCAGCCCACCAAGTTCGAACTCGTCATCAACGCGAAGACGGCGAAGGAGCTCAGCCTGACGCTCCCGCCGTCGCTGCTGCGGCGAGCAGACGCTGTGATTCAATGATGCACCGGCGGGCATTCGTCAGCGGCGCGGCGTGTACGCTGCTCGTAGGGGTGTTCCCGGCGCACGCGCAACCCGCGAATAAGGTGCCCATGATCGGCGTTCTCCATCCAGGCTCTCCGGGTTCTGCTCCGCAATCCGTCGAGGCGTTCAGGCAGGGCCTGCGCGAGCACGGGTATGAGGAAGGCAAGAACATCGTCGTCGAGCACCGGTACACCGAAACCAGGGCCGAGCGGGTGGCCGAGGTAGCTGCCGAATTTGTGCGTCTCAGGGTCGATGTAATCGTGACGTCTTTGGATGTGGCGACCGCGGAGGTCAAGCGACAGACACAGACGATTCCCATCGTGATGGCCATCAGCATCGATCCGGTCGCGACCGGCTTTGTATCGAGCCTGGCGCGCCCTGGCGGGAATGTCACTGGCCTCAGTACCATGGCTCCGGAGCTCGCTGCCAAGAGACTGGAAATTCTGAAGGAAGTAGTGCCCGGACTCTCGCGAGTAGCCTTCATGTGGAATACCAACGTCCCGGGAAACTTGCTCGAGTACAAGGAAGCGGGGGATGCCGCTCGGTCAATGCGGCTGCAGCTCCAATCCGTCGAGGTGACCAGCGTCGACGCCGTCGACGACTTCAAACGCGCGTTCTCAGTGTTGAAAACAGGCGGCGCAGAGGCGTTGATTGTTGCCGGATCTGGTCTCACGTCCGCGAACGCTGGCCAGATCGCGAACCTGGCAATGAAGCATCGACTGCCATCCATGGTTAGCTCAAGAGACCGGGTGGACGCCGGCGGCCTCATGGCCTATGGGCCGAACCTCGCCGAAATGTGGCGGCGCGCCGCCGTGTATGTATACAAGATCCTCAAGGGAGCCAAGCCGGGCGATCTGCCGATCGAGCAGCCCACCAAATTCGAGCTGATAATCAACCTGAAGACCGCGAAGGCGCTGGAACTGACGCTTCCGCCGTCGCTGTTGCGGCGAGCGGACGAGGTGATTCAGTGAGCGAAAGTGTGAAGGAGTGACCGAGTGAAAGAGCGAATCGGCTGGATCGGCATCGGCCGCATGGGTTACGAAATGGCGGCGAGGCTCGCCAAAGGTGGCGCGGACGTGACCGTGTGGAATCGCACACGGGCGAAGGCGGAGCCGCTTACCGCCTATGGCGCGAAGATAGCCGACAAGCTTGTCGACCTCGCCGAATGCGACATCGTCTTCTGCATGGTGTCGACCTGGAACGACGTGAAGGAAGTCATCGCCGGCCCCGCGGGCCTGCTGTCCGGCGCGAAGAAGCCACGCATGGTCGTCGAGTGTTCGTCTATATCGCTCGAAGGATCGGCCGAATTGCGAGCGTTGCTCGCGACGCGAGATATCGACCTGCTGGCCGCGCCGGTCAGCGGCAACGCCAAGGTGATCAAGGCGGGACGGTTGTCGTTTGTCTGCTCGGGGCCGAAGGCCGCGTTCGACACCGCGCTGCCGGTGTTGAAGTCGATCGCGCCGTCGGCGAGCTACGTCGGCGAGGGCGAGCTCGCGCGCATCGTCAAGATCTGCCACAACGTCTTCCTCGGCGTGGTGACGCAGTCGCTGGCCGAGATCACCGTGCTGGCGCAAAAGGCCGGCGTGCCGCGGCACGCGTTCCTCGAGTTCATGAATCAGAGCGTGATGGGCTCGACGTTCACGCGCTACAAGACGCCGGCGTTCGTGAACCTCGACTTCAAGGTCACGTTCACGCCGTACCTGTTGCGCAAGGACCTCGATCTCGGACTCGATGCCGGCCGACGGTTCGGTGTGCCGATGCCACTGGCGTCGATCACCCGGGACACGGTGCAGAGCTTGATAGGCCACGGTGTGACCGAAGAAGATTTCGCCAAACTGCTCGTGCTGCAGGCCGAGGCATCGGGGCTGAAACTCGAATCCGAGAACGTACCGGTCGGTGACGGCCTGAGCTAGCGGTAGAAGCAGGCTACCCGATACGCTCGCCGCGGCCGCGCCCGACAAGATCGATGAGAACGGCAGCGAGCAGCACCGCGCCGACGACCAGCGGCTGCCACTGGGCCTTGACGTCGAGCAGATTCATGCCGTTGATCACCAACGCGAGGATGATCGAACCGAGCATGGTTCCAAGCAGGCTGCCCACGCCACCGAACAACGATGTCCCACCGATGAGTACCGCCGCGAGCACCGGCAGGAGCAACGGCTCACCCATGCCCGAATCGGCGGCATTCACGCGCGCCAGAAAAACCAGCGCCGCGATGCCCGACATCAATCCGCTGATGATGTACACGAGCAACTGCCGCCTCCGGACCGGAATGCCGGAAAGCCGCGCCGCCTCCGGATTGGCGCCGATGGCGAAAATCTCGCGACCGACGTTGAGCCGCGACGTGAATACCGTGCCGACCAACAATACGGCTGCCATGAGATAGACCGGGATGGGTACACCGAGAAAAAATCCCGTGCCTAACGCACGGAATGCCGGTGGAAATCCATAGATTTCCTGACCGCCCATATAGTGGAAGGCCAGGCCTTGCACAATCCACAGCATGGCGTAGGTGGCGAGGAACGGCGGCAGCCGCAAGCGCGTGATCGCGACGCCGTTCAGGAAGCCAATGATTATGCTGCAGGCCAACGCAACGGCGACACCGAGCCACGGCGACACACCCAACTTGATTGCGCCTGCCGCCAAGCACGCGGACAGCGTCAGATTGGCGGCGACCGACAGATCGATGCCGCCGCACAGGATCGCCAGCGTCAGTCCGGACGCGAGGAGAAAGAGCAGGCTCGCCTGGCGCAGAACATTGAGCACGTTGGCGGTCGACGCGAAAGCGCCGGTGGTCGCGGCGAGGATACCCGCCATCGCCAGGATGAGCACGATCCTGTAGATCAGCGCGGTCGAGTGCGCGTCGAGCCGGCGCCAGGTCGAGGTCGTTCCAGCCGGCGCGCTCGCGCCATTGGCTCCGCCCACGCTCATGGTGCGAACGCCGTTCGTTTCGCTTTGCGCGCGCTGTCGATCACGATGACTACCAGGATCAGGACTCCGATCGACACGACCTGCAGCGACGACTCCACGCCGAGCAAGTCCAGCGCATTGCGCAGAATGGCGATGGCCGCCACGCCGAGCACGGTCCCGAACAGCCTGCCGTCGCCGCGCTCGAATGAGGTGCCGCCGAGCACGACTGCTGCGATGGCATCGAATTCCATGCCGATGGCGACCGTAGGGTGCGCCGCGTTCATACGCCCGGTAAGCAGCAGTGCCGCGACACCTAGTACCACGCCCATGTAGGCGTAGATCGCGATGTGATACGCCGAGGCGCGCGCGCCGGCGAGAACGAGGGCGTCGCGGTTGCCGCCGATCGCGAACACGTACGTGCCGAAGCGTGTGTGATAGAGCAGCACATGGGTCAGCAGCCAGGTGGCGAGGGCGATCAGCACCGGCATCGGGATGCCGAACCATGCCAACGCGTACAGCGACGCCGCCGAGCGCCCGATCCCGGAGACCGCATTGCCGTCAGTGAGTACCAGCGCGATGCCCTGCGCGATGCCCAGCGTCGCCAAAGTGACTACGAATGGCGGCAGCCGGAGCAGCGCAATGATGGCGCCATTGCCGAGCCCGAACACCAGCCCCACCCCGATCGACGCCAACAATGCGGTCGGAAGGTTATGGCCGGCGGCCAGCACTTGCGCGAGCACTACACTGCACAGGCTTAACACCGCGCCGGCGGAAAGATCGAGTCCCTCGCTCATGATCGCCAGCGTCATCGGCATCGATATCATGAGCAGGATCGATGCCTGGAGTCCGATGTTGCCGACGTTGCGCGCCGAAACAAAGCCATGGACGCCAAGCGCGGCCGCGAGCGCAAGAACGACAGCGATCGGGATGATCGATGGCGCCGGGCGCCCGCGTTTTCGCGCAGCCGTGCCGGGAGCATTCACTGCGGCGCGGTCTCGTGCATGGCCAGGCGCAGGATGTTTTCCTCGGAGAGTTCGCCGCGCGACAATTCCCCTGAAATGCGCCCGTCGCGCATCACGTAGGCACGATCGCAGACGTGCACGATCTCGGTGAGTTCCGAGCTGATCAGCAGGACCGCGGCTCCGCGCTTTACGAGGTCTTCGATGAGCCCGAAGATCTCGCTCTTGGCACCGATATCGATGCCACGCGTCGGCTCGTCGAAAATAAACAATCGGCAGCCGGCGGCAAGCCATTTGCCGATGACGATCTTCTGCTGATTGCCTCCGCTGAACACGCGCGCCGCGCGGTGCGGGTCGGCGGGTGCTATGCGCAGGCTGCCGAACAGTTCGTGCACCTTTCGCCGCGCGATCGCGCGGTCGTACCAGCCGCGCGGGAAGAGTTTCCACAGGCTCGCCATCAGCAGGTTTGCGTGCGCTGAGTGCACCAGCGCGAGCCCTTCTCGTTTGCGATTTTCAGGGATCAGGCCCGCGCCACGAACGACGACAGTGTCGGGACCGCCGGTAACGGGCGCCCCCAGAAGCACAACATCGCCGGACGCGATCGGGTCGGCGCCAAACACTGCGCGTGCGACTTCCGTGCGGCCGGCGCCGACGAGCCCCGACAGGCCGACGATCTCGCCCGCCCGCACCGTGAGGCCGACACCCCGGACGCCGGTGGAGGTTGTCAAGTTGCGCACTTCGAGCGCGACCGCGCCGGGCATGCCGAAGTGCGTCCGGTTGTAGACGACGCCCAACGAGCGTCCGACCATAAGCGCGATCATGGCGTCGGGGGTCGTTTCGGCAGCGCGCATCGATGCCACGTGCTTGCCGTCGCGCAGGACGGTGATCCGATCGCCGAGCGCGAACACTTCTTGCATCCGGTGTGAGACGTAGACGATCGCCACACCCGCTGTACGCAACTGGCGGATCACCGCGAACAGTGCCTCGCTCTCGCGATCCGACAGTGCCGCCGTCGGCTCATCCATGATCAGAATGCGCGCATTCTGCGATAGCGCCTTGGCGATCTCCACCATTTGCTGTTGCGCGACGCCGAGGTCTGCGGCAAGTGCGCGCGTGTCGTAGTCGAGCCCGAGCGATTGCAGAACGGTGCGCGCGTCGCGATGCATGCGCGCATGATCGATCAGCCGCGTGAGCCGGTGGCGCGGCTCGCGGCCAAGATAGATATTCTGCGCAAGGGTCAGGTAGGGGACCAGCGAGAATTCCTGAAAGATGACGGCGATTCCCAGACGCCGCGCGTCCGCCGGCGATTGGATATCGACAGGACGGCCCGCGAAGAGAATCTGCCCGGTGTCGGCGCGGTACGCGCCGTAGAGCACCTTGATCAATGACGATTTGCCGGCGCCGTTCTCGCCGAGCAGCATGTGCACCTCACCGGCGTGCACCTCGACACTCACGTCGTCGAGCGCGCGCACACCCGGGAAGGTCTTGCTGATGCGCGAGAGCGCCAGCAGCACGGGCGCCTCCGACACGCTCGCGCCAGGCGTCGAACTTGCGCCGGTGATGGCCACGCGAGGCTGAGCCTGGGAGATCAGGCCCGCGGCTTGACCGCGATCATGTCGAGCTCAACGCGCGCCCCCGGCGTCGAAAGCGAGTTGATGCAGATCGTCGTGCTTGCCGGCTTCCAGTCACCGAAGTATTCCGCGAGCACGGTGACCATCCCATCCATATCGCGCATGTCGGTAAGATATTTGGTGACCTTGACAATGTGCCGCCAAGTAAGTCCTTGATCATCAAGTACCGATTTGATCCCGTCCATCGCCCGCCGCGTCTGCGATTCGATGTCGACGGGATGGCGATGCTCCTCCGGCACGTGCGGGTGCCGATGATAGAGCGGCGACGACGTCGAGCCGGAGATGAACAAGATGTCGGCGGGACCTTCGACCCGGATCGCCGGCGCATAGGGCATGTACTGCTCCTGGTCCGGACGCGGATGCACTGCCGTGACGACTTGTTCGATGGCGCGCGACAAGGGTATCGCTCCTTCTAGTTCGCGTACTCTTCCCATTTCGGACAGGTCCGCTTGTCGGCAGGCACTTCGAACGGCGCTGCCGTCGTGTTGTCGATCATGATTCCCTTGAGCACGATTTTTTCCGGCACCGGTTGCTTGCGCAGATAACGCACCGCCGCCATCGTGGCAAGGCAACCCATCTTGTAGCCGTTGAACTCGGCCGTCGCGAGCAGACGGCCGGCCTTGATCGCTGCAATCGATTCCGGCACGCCGCCGATGCCGACGACTTTGGCGTCCTTCTTGCCCGCCGCTTCGAGCGCTTCGATCGCGCCAAAGGCCATCACATCGGCGGCGGCCATCACCCCGTCGATCTTCGGGTTCGACTGGATGAGATTCTCGGTCACCTGCAACGCCTGGAGCCGCTGGTAGTTGGCGGGTTGAGACGCCAGCAACTTGACGTCGGGAAACTCCTCCAGCGCTTTCCTGAAGCCGCGCACGCGATCGTCGCTGGTGGTCGCGCCCTTGACACCCTCGATGATGACCACATTGCCCTTGCCTCCGAGCGCCTTGAGCAGGTATCTGCCGGCATCGAGGCCCAGATTGAAATCATCGGCGGCGACGTAGGACACGAACTTCCCGCCTTGCACGCGATCGTTGTAATTGACGATAGGGATGCCGGCCGCGTTGACCTTTTCGATAGCAGGCACGACGCCGCGCGGGTCGACCGCCATGAACAGGATTGCGTCGGGATGCTTGACGGTCACGTCCTCGATTTGCGACAGCTGTTCGGCAAGGTTGTTGGGGCGCGTCGGCGCATAGTGCGTGATCGGTCCCGCGCCGAGGTCTTTCGCCGCGGCCTCGACGCCTGCCCGCACCAACGCAAAATGCGGGTCGACCTGGTTCTTGTAGAACGCAGCGAGGCTTTCGCCTGCCGCGCCCGCACTTGATGCAGTGACGATTGCGATGGTTGCGGCAAAAGCAACGGCTGTACGCCTGACCGTGGTGGAAAGAATTCGGGGCATCGCTCCCTCCTTGCGCAACACATCGACTGAGTGCGAAACCGGCGCAGGCGCCGCATCGCGGTTGATTGCGGCACAGTTTACTGCATTGGGCCTTGTCTTTGGACCGGGATGCTGTGGCTGCACAACTATCCTCGCGCGCTATCCTCGCGCACGGTTGCGCCGGGCCGGTCTGCGGGTATCATTGGACCCCAAACTAGGAAATCCCGGCGCCGGACGATGCCGCTGCCGACTATGGAGGAGCGTGGCCATGCCCGCGTCAAACGCAGGACCCGACGCGACATTTCCGCGATTGCTGTTGCAGCATGCCGCCGAGCGCGGCAACCGTCCCGCG
>CAVSEA010000002.1:0-40783 GCA_963726915.1 uncultured beta proteobacterium | reverse complement strand
GTCCGTCAGGTCTGATTTCGAGCAGGACAGATCACTTTGCCGAAGCAGGAGGCAACGTGGCGATGACCTGCTGTTTTCCGTTGACGACCTGTGTCATGTAACTTTCACGATCGAGGTCGCCGTTCTGGTCGAAGCTGACATCGAGCAGCACGCCGGGGTAGTCCTTGGCGGAAAGCTTCACGCCGTGCATGGTCGCGGCAAACGCTTTCTGGTCGAATTTGCCGTTCTTTTCGGTTACGGCCTTGACCATGTAGATCGCGCTGTAGCCCTTCAACCCGTTGTGATCCGACTTGTACTTGTATTCCTTCTGAAACTTCTCGTCGAACGCCTTGATCGTGGCCTGCGGTGCGTCCGCAGTAAGTCCGACGTGGGCGATGGCGCCGTTGGCCGCGTCGCCAGCCAGTTCGATCACTTTCTGGCTGGTCAGCGTCGTTTCCCCGACGATCGGCTTGTCGTAGCCCTGCTTCTTCAACTCACGCAGCGCGCGAGCGGATTCTTCTTCATTCGTGTAGACGAACACCGCATCCGCTCCTGACTGCTTTACCTTGAGGACGGCGCCGGAGAAATCGAGTTGACCAGGGTCCGTCGAGACATCGGCGACTACCTTGATCCCCTTTTCCTCGAGGTTCTTCATGATCACATCACGGCCACCCTTGCCGAAATCATTGTTGACCCAGACGATCGCGATCGAATTGGCTTTGATGACATCCTTGATGTAGCGCGCCACTTTCGGCATCGCCGTCGATTGCGTGAAAGACGTGCGAAAAATGTAGGGGTTGCCCTGCTGCGTGATCGCTGCCGCCTCGCCACCCGTGAAATTCGGTATTCCGGCGCGCTTGGTTTCGACCATGCTGACCATGATCGATCCCGAAAATACCGGGCCCATCACCACGTAGGCTTCCTGGTCGATCGCCCTCTGCGCCAGCGCCTTGGCAACTTGCGGCTGCGACTGCGTATCCGAGGACGTGTAGTTGATCTGTCGCCCCAGAATTCCACCGGCCGCGTTGATTTCCTTGACCGCCAGCTTGGCGCCGTTGTCGAAATTGGTACCCGACGTCGCCCCGGTGCCGGAAAGCTCCACCAGCCCGACGATCGGGACCGGGCCCTGCTGGGCGAATACCATCGGCGTGGCAGCGAATGCGCACGCCCCGGCCAGGACCCGCAGATATCGAATGCATGATTCCATGATTTGCCTCCTCACAATGGATTGATTTCGTTGCAGCCCCTGCTTTGTTTTGGGTGATCCGCGAATCGCTGCAATGCGCCAGCGTCGATGCTACACGTTCCTGCGCATCACGATTTGCGGATATAGAGCGATGGCTGTCGCAACGACGTGTCCTGTCCGGGAGGCGCATTGTCGACGGCTTCCTCCAGCGTTCGGGTCTGGCGCCACTCGTCCGGCGGACGCACTTTGCCGTCGCTGCCGACCTCGTCGAGACCCCAGTAGATCTCCAGGTGGTGGCCGTCGGGATCGAGAAACTCGACTGCGATCTGGCACCCTGCCCTGCGCCGGCCTTCGTATACGATTTCAACGCCATGCCTGCGCAGATGCTCACGCGATCGAAACACTTCGTCGAGGCTCGCCACCTCAAAAGCCATATGATGCATGCCACTGTTCTTCGTTTGCTTGTTCGCCGCGCCGACCAGCGCAACACCATGATGGTCCGGATTGCAACGCATGAACGCCATGCCTCCGGGCACCATGGAATCCGGGTAGATGTCGGAGATCCTGAAGCCAAGCACGCCCACATAGAAGTTGAGCGATCGCTCGAGATCGGCGACGTTCAACACGACGTGACCGATTTTCTGCACCTTGAACGGCAAGCCCTTAGGCGGCTGGATCTGTTTGAGCTGTTCCGGGTCAAGCATTGTCGTTCTCCATTGAATGTCCCCTGCAGTCAGGGTTTCGACGATCCGTCTACATAGCGAAGGCCCGCCTTCGCAAGGGTATCGCGCATCCCGTACAGGTCGAGCCCGAGCTCCCCGGCGGCCAGTCGCTGGCGAACGCCAGCCTCCTTGGCTTCGCGCTGCTCCGCGGCCTGCGCGACCTGTTCGGCACGCGGCCGGGGCACCACGACTACACCATCGTCGTCCGCGACGATCACATCGCCCGGATGCACCAGCGCCCCGGCGCACACCACTGGAACGTTGACCGATCCCAACGTCGCCTTGACCGTGCCCTTGGCGGAGACCGCACGCGACCACACGGGGAAGTGCATGACGCCCAACTCCTTCGTGTCGCGGCAACCCGCATCGATCACCAGCCCCTTGCCGCCACGCGCGCGGAAAGAGGTTGCCAGCAGTTCACCGAACATGCCGTCCTCGTTGTCGCTCGTCACGGCGACAACCACGACGTCGCCCGGACGGATTTGCTCGGCGGCGACGTGGAGCATCCAGTTGTCCCCCGGATGCGCGAGCACGGTGAGCGCCGTGCCGCATACGGTCGCGCCAGGGTAGATGGGACGCATATTCGGCCGCAACAGTCCGCTGCGGCCCAGCGCTTCGTGGACGGTCGCGACCCCGTAGTGACACAAACGCTCGACAAGCGCGCTGTCAGTCCGTTGGGGCTTGGTCACGACGACGCCGAGGTTGCTCATGCGCTCTTCTCCAGGGCTGTGTTCAGGCGAGCATACACGCGCCGCGCGTTGCCTTCGAAAATCATGCGGCGCTGACTGTCGGTCAAGCCCGCAACGCCTTCGATGTAGCGCCGCGTGTCGTCGAAATAGTGCCCGGTTTCCGGATCGATACCGCGTACGGCACCCACCATCTCCGACGCAAACAGAATATTGTCGACCGGAATGACTTTCAGGAGCAGGTCGATCCCGGGCTGGTGGTAGACGCAGGTGTCGAAATAAACGTTGCTCAGCACGTATTCCGTCAACGGCGGCTTCTTCATGTCCTGCGCCAGTCCGCGAAAGCGCCCCCAGTGGTAGGGGGCGGCGCCGCCGCCATGCGGAATGACGAATTTCAGCGTCGGGAAGTCCTTGAACAAGTCCGACGTGACAAATTGCATGAACGCGGTGGTGTCGGCGTTGAGGTAATGCGCCCCGGTGGTGTGAAAGCAGGCGTTGCAGCTCGTGCTTACGTGCACCATGGCAGGCACGTCGAGTTCAACGAGTTTTTCGTAGAGCGGGTACCACCAGCGATCGGTGAGCGGCGGCTCTTTCCAGTGGCCGCCCGAAGGATCCGGGTTGAGGTTGCAGCCAACGAAACCGTATTCCTCGATGCAGCGCGTCAACTCGGGAATGCACGTTTCGGGGCGCGCGCCGGGCGATTGGGGAAGCATGCACGCCCCGATGAAGTTACGCGGGAACAAGGTACAGACGCGATGCACGAGCTCGTTGCATATCGACGCCCACGTCGCGCTCGTCCGGGCATCACCGATGTGGTGTGCCATGAAACTGGCACGCGGCGAAAACACCGTGACGTCGGTGCCGCGCTCGCGCTGAATGCGGATCTGCGCGTTCTGCACGCTTTCCCGAAGTTCATCGTCGCCGATCTTCAAGTCGGATGTGCGGGGAGCGGCTGCGGCGTTGCCGAGCGCGTCGATCTGGCGCTTGCGCCATTGCTCGAGCGCAACCGGGGCCGTCGTGTAATGGCCGTGGCAGTCGATGATCATGTAGGGCGCAATGATAGGCGATCTTCGACGATTGCACACCGGTTATGGCGCACCTCGTCAGGCGCTCAACGCGCTCATTTCACGGTACAGGTCCGCCTTGCCTTCGAAACCGATTCCCGGAAGATCCGGCATGGTGATATGACCGCCCTCTACGCGCACGCCGTCGGGAAATCCGCCGTAGGGTTGAAACAGATCGGGATAGCTTTCGTTCCCGCCCAGTCCGAGGCCCGCAGCGATATTGAGCGACATCTGGTGGCCGCCATGCGGAATGCAGCGGCTCGGCGACCAGCCGTGCGTCTGCAGCATCGCCAGTGTTCGCTGGTATTCACACAGGCCGTACGACAGTGCGCAGTCGAACTGCAGCCAGTCGCGATCCGGGCGC
The DNA here is from genome assembly GCA_963726915.1 of uncultured beta proteobacterium. Classification (GTDB taxonomy): domain Bacteria; phylum Pseudomonadota; class Gammaproteobacteria; order Burkholderiales; family Casimicrobiaceae; genus PALSA-1003. The sequence goes on along the minus strand of CAVSEA010000002.1, from coordinate 36,782 downwards.
ATGCCGCCGTAGCGAATCAGGTTGCGCGCGTCCTGGTGACTGAACAGGTTCTCCCCTGTTGCCATCGGACCGGGATAGAACTCCGCCAGCGCGGCTTGCAGGTGGAAGTCCAGCGGGTCGCCGACTTCCTCGTACCAGAACAAAGGATAGTTGCGCAGCATCTTGGCGTAGGCGATGCCTGTCTCGAGGTCGAAGCGTCCGTTCGCGTCCACCGCGAGACGGGCAGCCGCGCCGATTTCCGCGAGCACAGCCTCGACCCGCTGGCGATCTTCGTCGATCGACGCACCGCCGATTTTCATCTTGACCACTGTGTATCCGCGATCAACGTAGCCGCGCATCTCGGCGCGCAGCGCGCCGAGATCCTTGCCCGGATAGTAGTAGCCGCCCGCGGCATAGACGAATACGCGCGGGTTGGCCCGCACGCCATGGCGTTCCGCGAGGAGGCGAAACAACGGCTTGCCGGCGATCTTTGCAACGGCGTCCCACACGGCCATGTCGATAGTGCCGACGGCAACCGACCGCTCGCCGTGACCACCGGGCTTTTCATTCATCATCAGAGTCGACCAGACGCGATCCGGATCGAGATTTTCGCCGGTCGCATCGAGCAGGCTCTCCGGATCGGCCTCGCGCAGGCGCGGCGCAAAGCGCTCGCGTATCAATCCGCCCTGGCCGTAGCGCCCGTTGGAGTTGAAGCCGTAGCCGACCACCGGCTTGCCGTCGCGTACGACGTTCGTCATGACGGCAACAAGGCTCGTCGTCATCTTGGAGAAGTCGATATACGCGTTCCGAATCGGCGAGGCGATGGGTTTCGTAACTTCCCGGACATCGACGATACGTAATGACATGACGTATTGATTCCGCGGGTCAGAGGTGAGTCCGAACGGACAACAAGCTACCGTCTCGCGAATTGCAGATCGCAAGACCGCAGTTCCAGACGCTTACCGGTACCACTCGATCGTTCGAATTGCGCCGCGACGTGATAACCGACCGGCGATCCTTTGGCCGCTCCTTTTATGTTGTACTTGGGATCACCTGTGAGGCCATGCGCGTCGAGTCTCGCACTGCCGTCGGCTTGAATGGGCCCCTCGAGCCTAAGCCAGCCCGAATGACCTTCGATGCCCTGCTCGCCGCGAAAGACGCCGTCCTTGACCTGCGCGGGAAATTCAAGCTTGTAGCCCAGCGCGCCGTCCGGAGTCGCCGCACACAGGATCGTAACGTTCCATACGCCGTCGAAACGTGCGGCACCACCTGTCGCGCCTGCCGGCGTCATTTTTGCGGCCTCTGCCACTCGCGTTGGCGCAGTCGTTCCGGTGGCCACCTCGCCGGATTTTGCCTCCATTTTTCGCGCCGGCTGCGCGACCTTGGCCATTTGCGCCTCGGCGTCGCGTTTCACTTGCGCCGCTGCCGCCTCGGCTTCACCGCGAATGCGCGCAGCATCGGCCTCGGCTTGCGCGCGAATACGCCTCGCTGCTGCGTCGGACTCCGCTTTTTGCCTGGCGACACGACTGGCCTCGGCGTCAGCGCGGACTTGCGCTAGCTCGGTCTCGGCCTGCCGTTTCAGCGCCTCGGCTTCGGCGCGAAGACGCTGAGCCTCCGCTTCCCCCTGCGCGCGCGACGCGCCGACGTCTGTCGGTGTGCCTGTCGCCGGGTTGCCTTGTGCAAGTGCTACGGTCTTCGCCGGACTGCCACTGTCATTCGAACCGAATCGGAGCCATCCCGTCTGCCACGCAACGATCGCCGCAATTGCAGCCGCCCCAAGCGCGCCGATCCCCCATGGAATGCGTCCCCGTTTCGGCGTCGCCGAGCGTACGGCGGGTGCAGGGCGTCCCGGTACCGTGGTGCCGGACACACGATATGCGTGGATCGGCCGCGAGATGTTCTTGAGCGTTTGGTCGCCTATGTCCTGGAAACCGAGGTCGAGCTTGCCCGTGATCTGGTCGTAAACGCTCGACGAAATGCAGATGCCGCCAGGCTCTGCAATGGCCTCCAGCCGCGCAGCGACATTAACACCGTCGCCGAGGAGGTCCTTGTCTTTGACCACTACGTCGCCGAGGTTCACGCCGACACGAAACTGCATCCGGCTGCTATCGGGGAGCGAATCGTTGCGCGTCTTGAGCGCCTCCTGGATTTCGACCGCGCAGCGCACGGCCTCGACCGCGCTGGTGAATTCCGCGAGCACCGAGTCGCCAGCGGTGCTCATGATGCGGCCGCCGTGGAACGCGATGATTCCGTCGATGACTGCGCGGTGCGCCGACAGCACGCGCACCGTGCCTTCCTCGTCCGCCGCCATCTGGCTGCTGTACCCGACGGCATCCGCGGCGAGGATGCACGTCAGGCGACGTTTGACGGTCAACGGTTCCACAATCTCCTCCCGCTTCCGACCCGGATTGGGCCTCCGGCTCGCCGGCAATCATGCATGGCGACGACCTTGTGTTCAATACCGCGCGCTGCCTGGCGTCCGCGGAAAGGGAATCACGTCGCGCACGTTGTTGAGGCCCGTCACATAGGCCACCGTCCGTTCGAAACCCAGGCCGAATCCTGCGTGTGGAACTGTGCCATAGCGACGCAAATCCCGGTACCAGCCGTAGTGTTCCTTGTCCATTCCGGCCTCGGTCATGCGCGCGTCGAGCACGTCGAGCCGCTCCTCGCGCTGGCTGCCGCCGATGATCTCGCCGATCCCGGGCGCGAGCACGTCCATCGCGGCCACAGTCTTGTCGTCGTCGTTGACCCGCATATAGAACGCCTTGATCTGTTTCGGATAGTTCATCAGGATCACCGGTTTGTTCGTGTGCTTCTCCGCAAGATAGCGCTCGTGCTCGGATTGCAGGTCGACGCCCCATGTCACCGGGAATTCGAATTTCTGCTTCGATTGCTCCAGGATGCGGATCGCCTCGGTGTAATCCATGCGCACGAACTCGGAGTCGACAATACCCTGCAGCTTGGCGATCACGCCTTTCTCGATGCGCTCCTCGAAAAAAGCCATGTCCTCAGGACGCTCGGCGAGAACGGTCCTGAAGATATGCTTCACCAGCGACTCCGCCAATGTGGCGTTGTCGGCCAGATTCGCGAACGCGATCTCGGGCTCGATCATCCAGAACTCCGCCAGATGCCGGCTGGTGTTCGAATTCTCGGCGCGAAAGGTGGGGCCGAATGTGTACACCTTGGACAGCGCCAGGCAATACGCCTCGACGTTGAGCTGGCCGGAGACGGTGAGGAAAGCCTCGCGTCCGAAGAAATCGTGCGCAAAGTCGATCTTGCCATCCGAGGTGCGGGGCAGATTCATCAGGTCCAGTGTCGAGACGCGAAACAGCTCCCCCGCGCCCTCCGCGTCCGACGCCGTGATGATGGGCGTATTGACCCAGTAGAAGCCGTGCTCATGGAAGTAACGATGAATCGCCTGTGCGATCGTGTGGCGAACGCGCGTCACCGCGCCAATGACGTTGGTGCGTGGCCGCAGGTGCGCAACTTCGCGCAGGAATTCGAGCGTGTGCGGTTTGGGCTGGATCGGATAGGAGTCGGGATCTTCGACCCAGCCGGTGACGCCGACCGCGCTCGCCTGCATTTCGAACGGCTGACCTTTGGCGGGCGACGGAACGATGAAGCCGGTCGCTTCCACGGCGCACCCGGCGGTGAGATGCAGTACTTCGTCCGCGTAGTTGGGCAGCGCGCTCGGCGCGACCACCTGCACAGGATGGAAGCTGGAACCATCGGACACGTGCACGAAGGAAATGCCGGCCTTCGAGTCCCGGCGCGTACGCACCCAGCCTTTGACGGTGACGGGGACGTCCTTGGGTGCCTTGCCCGCCAGAATGTCGGCACAACTGAATGCAATCATCCGCAACCTCGATTCAATTACACAATGCCTGCGACGCCTGACGACAGGTGGTCACTCGGCGGTGGCGCCGGACTCGCGCACGACCAGCTTCCACTTCTCGTATTCGCGCTGCACGAACTGGCCGAACTCCGCCGGCGTTCCGCCGACGGGGTCGGCACCCTGACTGATCATCTGCGTTTCGATCGAGGACAAGGCAAGAATCTCGTTCACCGTTCTGTTGAGCTGGGCGATGACTGGTTCCGGCGTGCCCTTCGGCGCGAAGAAACCAAACCACGCACCGGCTTCGAAGCCGGGCAAACCGCTTTCGCTAACGGTCGGGACCTCCGGTAACGAGCGCGACCGTTTCGCACTGCTCATGGCGATCGGTACCAACTTGCCGCCCTGAATTTGCTGGATGACCGACGGAATCGTCGCGAACATGAATTGCAGGCGGCCTGCCAGCAGGTCGTTGAGCGCGTCGGCGCCCTTGTACGGGATGTGCGTCACCTCGATCCCCAAGCGCTTGCTCAGCATGTAACCCGACAGGTGGGACGACGTGCCAATGCCGGTCGACCCGTAGTTCAACTTGCCGGGATTCGTTTTGGCATAGGCAACGAATTCGTCGAAATTCTTGATGCCGAGCGAGGGGTGCACGACGAGAACATTCGGCACGTCGGCAATCTGCACGATCGGTACCAGGTCGGTCAGCGGGTTGTAACTTAGCCCTTTGTACAGGGTCGGATTGATGGCGATGGGCCCGACCGAATCGATGATCAGCGTGTAACCGTCCGGCGCGGACCGTACGACCAGTTCAGTGCCGATGTTGCCCCCGGCACCCGGTTTGTTGTCGATCACGAACGGCTGCTTCAATCGCTCGGTGAGATGCTGCCCGACGCTGCGGGCGAGGATGTCGGTTGTGCCGCCCGCGGTGAATGCCACGACGATGCGTACCGGCTTGGTCGGATACGGCTGGGCATACAGGTCAGCGGCCTGACTCGCGAGCCACGCCGCCGCGAGAGCGCAGACCACGCGCGCGTAGGGCTTCACAGGCGCGCGCCGTTCGGGATCGCGATCATGTCCGGGTATCTCCTGTGGTCAATCCCGGTAACTCGGATCGATGCGGTCGAGCTTGCGCAACAGCGCCGGCCACTCCATGACTCCGTACGGCCTGCGTGTCTGCGGCTGATAGTTGCTCCATGTCTCCTCGAGCACCGACTTCTGCACCGGGACGAGCCTCGTGTTGCAAGCCAGCGCTGCGAGTTGCGACCGGCAAGCGAGCTCAAGACGGTGCGTCCAGTTGAACGCCTCACCGATCGTTCGCCCTACGACGAGCGCGCCGTGATTGCGCAGGATCAGCGCTTCACCGTTGCCGAGATCGTGCACGAGCGATTCCTGCTCGTCGAGCTTCAGCACCACACCGCAATAGTCGTGGTAGCCAATCTTCAGAAAGCGCATCGCCGTCTGCGTCATCGGCAGCAGACCGCATTCGAGCGCCGACACCGCCATCGTCGCCGCCGTGTGCGTGTGGATCACGCACGCCACCTCGGGCCGCGCTGCGTGTACGGCGCTGTGGACCACGTACCCGGCTTTGTTCACGCCGTAGTTCAGCGGGCCGAAACCGGGAGTGCAGAGAATCTTGCCGTCGTGGTCGACCTTGATCAGGCTCGACGCCGTGATCTCCTCGTACAACATGCCATAGGCGTTGATCAGAAACGCGCCTTCATCATCCGGCACGCGCGCCGAAATGTGGTTGGCGATCATGTCGGACATGCCGTAATGCTCGACCAACCGATAGCACGCCGCGAGATCGACGCGCGTCTGCCACTCCGCCTCGGAACACTCTCCGCGCATGGATTTCAGTTCAAGGCGGAATGACTCGGACATGACATCTCTCCCGGCTGCGGGTCGCGTGCGTCGCCGGTGCACCACCCGGGTACGCTTATTGGACCGTATTGAAGCTGACGACGACGGGATCCATGATGCGTTCGCCTGGGCATCGGAACCAGCGAATCAACGACTTGTAGCGTCAACTTCGAACCGAATCGCGACCAGCCGTCATTGTGGCATACCTGCGATCCGCCGGTCAGTGGGCGACGCACGACGGACTCGTCGATGGGGAGTCGCAAGCTGGCGCTCAGCCGGGCCGATCGCCGAATGGCCAAAAGCAATTTCGCTGTAGCCGACACCTTGCGGCGCCAAAACACAGGCATACCATGAATTCGCAATTGGATGAGTCGCCGACTTTGCTCGAGTCCTGATCGACAGGCTTGCATCACGGCTTGCACTGCGCGCGCTGGACGACTCTTCCTTCCAGTAATGAGTCTGAGGAGAATTGTTCATGAACAAAGCTATGTCCGTCCTGCTCTGGCCGGTGATCGCCATCGCTCGGGGCATTTTCCTTTGCGGCGCTCGCACTGGGGCGTGGCGAAAACGTCAGCGCGGTCTGGCTGGTAACCGCCGCGGTCTGCGTCTATTTCATTGCGTATCGGTTCTACAGCAAATTCATCGCCGATAAAGTCCTGCGGCTGGACGACACGCGACAGACACCCGCCGAGCGACACAACGACGGCATGGACTATGTTCCGACGAATCGATGGGTGCTGTTTGGGCATCATTTCGCCGCGATCGCAGGAGCCGGCCCGCTGGTCGGCCCGGTGCTGGCAGCGCAGATGGGCTTCCTGCCCGGAACGCTCTGGATTCTTGTCGGGGTCGTGATCGCGGGCGCGGTGCAGGACTTCATCGTGCTGTTCGCGTCAGTCCGCCGCGACGGCAAGTCACTCGGCGAAATGATCAAGATGGAGCTCGGACCCACCGCCGGCTCGATCGCGCTGGTCGGCGTTCTCGCCATCATGATCATCATTCTCGCCGTTCTGAGCCTCATCGTGGTCAAGGCGCTTACCGGCAGTCCATGGGGACTGTTTACCATCGCCGCGACGATTCCGATCGCACTGATCATGGGTGTCTACATGCGCATCATCCGTCCGGGACGCGTCGGGGAAGCGTCCGTGATCGGCGTCGTGCTGCTGATGACCGCGCTGATCTACGGGCGAGCGGTAGCGAACGACCCCACCTGGGGGCCATTGTTCACGCTGGACGGGCCACAGCTGGCGTGGGCGCTCATCCTGTACGGCGCGGTCGCATCGAGTCTGCCCGTCTGGCTGATGCTGGCGCCGCGCGACTACCTCAGCACGTTTCTCAAGATCGGCACGATCGTGGCGTTGGCGATCGGCATCTACTACGTCGCGCCGCCGCTGGCAATGCCCGCGACGACGCGCTTCATCGATGGCACGGGACCGGTATTTTCCGGAGCGCTGTTCCCGTTCCTGTTCATCACCATTGCCTGCGGCTCGGTGTCGGGCTTCCATTCGCTGATCTCCTCCGGGACGACACCCAAGATGGTCGAAAAGGAATCGCACATGCGGCTGATCGGATTCGGCGGCATGCTGATGGAGTCGTTCGTGGCGATCATGGCGCTGACCGCAGCCTGCGTGCTCGACCCGGGCATCTACTTCGCGATGAACTCTCCGTCGGCGATCATCGGCACGACCGCGGCGAACGCCGCCCAGGTCATTTCCAGCTGGGGATTCACGATCACGCCGGACATGATCAACCAGACGGCCGTCGACATCGGCGAAAACTCGATCCTGTCGCGCGCCGGCGGCGCGCCGACGCTGGCTGTGGGCATGGCGAAGATCCTCGCGCAGGCCATCGGCGGCAAATCGATGGAGGCATTCTGGTATCACTTTGCCATCCTGTTCGAGGCGCTGTTCATCCTGACCGCAGTGGACGCGGGCACGCGAGTCGGCCGTTTCATGATCCAGGACATGTTCGGTCACATATACAAGCCGATGGGCAACACCGAGTTCCTGCCGGCGAACCTCGTCGGAACCGGACTGTGCGTCGCGCTGTGGGGCTACTTTCTGTACCAGGGGGTGATCGATCCGCTCGGCGGCATCAATACACTATGGCAGCTATTCGGCGTGGGCAACCAGATGCTCGCCGGCATCGCGCTACTGTTGTGCACCAGCGTGCTCGTAAAGATGAAACGCGAGCGGTATGTCTGGGTGACACTCGTGCCAACGGCGTGGCTATTGAGTCACGACGCTGACCGCCGGTGTCGAGAAGATATTCCATAGCGATCCGCGCATCGGATTTCTGGCGCTCGCAGCGGAAGTTCAGCGCAGCCGCCGCGGAGGGCAAGTTGCTCGCGCCGGCCAAGTCGATCGAGGAAATGCAGCGCGTCGCGTTCAACAACTATCTGGACGCGGTCGTCTGCGGCTTCTTTGTCCTGCTGGTCGTTGACGATGTGCATTTTTGCGGCCAAGATCTGCCTGCAGGCGTTGAAGCAGGCGAAGCCGACTGCGCACGAAATTCCGCCGATGGCGGGCGGCGAAGCGGCGATGGCATGAAGGCGATCGCAGCGGAAGCTCCTGTGGCAGCCCCGCCGGCGGATGACGCCGGCGGCGCGCCGCGGTCCGGGCTGCGCGCCTACGCGCACACTTGCGGCAGGGATGCCGGCAGGTGTTCGGCATCCCTGACTACGAGCGCTATGTCGCGCACATGGCTGCGCAGCATCCGGGCGAGCCGGTGTTGTCGCGGCGCGATTTTTTCGCGCAGTCGATCGATCGCAAGTATGGCAAGAGCGGTCCGCGCTGCTGCTAGCGGCGGGGCCGTGCGGCCGCTCCCGCGGTCGCGCACGAAGCGGGGACTGGTCGGTCTGGTCGGCGCATTCGTGCTCGCAAGCATGGCGCCCGCAGCGTTCGCGCAACAAGTCGCGGATGCGAAGAACATGGCGCTCGTCGGCTTCAACGACCTCCAGGCCAGGAGCGCCTATCAGCCCGTGATACAAAACCAGAACGGCCGCTGGATCGCCTACGTCGGCCATCACGGCGGCACGCCGACTGCACCCAAGCCGATGAACCCGCTCACAGGGCAGGCTGAATTCAACGGGACGTCGATCATCGACGTCACCGACCCCAGCGCGCCGAAATATCTGCACCACATTCCCGGAGAGGAAGGCCTCGACGAGGCCGGCGGCGCGCAGATGGTACGCGTCTGCTCCGGCAAGGGTTTGGCCAAGGCCGATCCGAAGAGGTTCTACCTGCTGCGGGCATTCGGCAATTCCGCGCACGAGGTGTGGGACGTGACCGAGCCGGGCGATCCCAAACGCCTGAGCCAGATCGCCGGCCTCAAGGGCACGCACAAGAATTTCTGGGAATGCGATACCGGCATCGCTTATCTCGTGTCGGGCCTGCCGGCGTGGCGCACCCGGCGCATGACTCAGATCTACGACTTGAGCGATCCGACCAGGCCGGTATTCGTCCGCAACTTCGGCCAGCCCGGGCAACAACCGGATGCCACCGGCCCGATTCCGGAAGAGCTGCACGGTGCGATTTCTACCGGTCCTGCCGGCAATCGGGTCTATTTCGGCTATGGCACGAACAAGAACGGCGTGCTGCAGATCGTCGACCGCGAAAAGCTCCTCGCCGGTCCGGCCGCGCCGACCAATGAGAATCTGCTTTATCCGCAGGTGGGAAAGTTGGAACTGTCACCCAAGACCGGCGCGCACACGACGTTCCCTATCCTCGGTGTCGCGGTTCCGGAGTTCCTCAAGGATCGCGATGCCAAACGCGACTTCGTATTGATCGTGAACGAATCCCTGGTCAACGAATGCGCAGAGGCGCGCCAGATGGCATGGATCGCCGACGTCAGCGTCGAAGCCAAGCCACAGATCGTGTCCAGTTTCACCGTTCCCGAGTCAAGCGGGGATTTCTGTACGCGCGGCGGACGCTTCGGCACCCATTCGTCCAACGAAAGCATGACGTCGATCTACTACCGGCGCGTCGTGTTCCTCGCGCATTTCAACGCCGGCGTTCGCGCGGTCGACATCCGCAACCCTTTCCGGCCGGTAGAGATCGGTTACTACATTCCGGCAACCAGCGACAAAACCGTGCCTCGCTGCGTCAAGGTGGACGGCAAGGACCAGTGCAAGATCGCGATCCAGACCAACAATGTCGAAGTCGACGATCGGGGTTATATCTACATCGTCGATCGCGCCAACACCGGGCTGCACATCCTCAAGCTGACCGGCGAAGCTAGAGCAGCCGCCAACTTTCCGCAGTAGCCACCGCTTACCTCGTTCGGGCTCGTGGCCGCTCGGCCGAGCGATACTTGGTGCCCTTGGGCAACGAGCGCAGGAATAGAACTCCGTCGGGATCTGTTGGCACATCGCCGTCGGTCGGCAGCGGCTGATGGCGGAGGCGGTGCAGAAGCGCAACGAGGCATTTCAGCCGACATCAACGCCGACGGGAGCCATGGATTCGCATCACAACTAAAGCGCAATACGCGCGGATCACTGGCTTGCTCGCATTTGTGCTGGCAGCCTCGCTGTCCTGCAATTCCGGTGCGCAGGCGCCGCCCGTGATCCACAATGACGAAAATCTGGCCTCGACTCGCCCGGAGGCGTGGGCGATGAACTACATCGCCGCTTCGACCCTGATGACCGCGTTCGGCGAGACGCCGGCGCTGGCTGCCTGGCAGTGGGGTGCCGCTCTCGACCTGGGCTACATTCCCCGGCTGAGCGAGGCACAGCAGCGCGTCGGTTTCAATGGGATCAAGCTGGAAGACCTCAACCGATCGCCGGTATTTGGACGGCTGCGCCTCATTCTTGGTCTGCCGGGCGAATTCGTCGCGGAAATCGGTTACACGCCGCCACTGTCGATCTACGGGACGCAGCCACTTGATCTCGTCGCGTTCTCCATCGCACGCCGGATCGTCGAAGTCGATAGCTTCACGCTGTCGATGCAGGCCTTCGGCCAGCATGGGCGCGCGCAAGGCGACATCACCTGTCCCGCGCGACTCGCCGGCGTCACGGACCCGGAGCAGAATCCGTTTGGATGCCGGGCGCCGTCCAACGACCATATCAAGCTGAACTATTACGGTGTCGAGTTGACGTCCGCCTGGAATGCGGACGCCTGGCACGCGCATGCCAGCGTCGGCGCCGCGCGCACCGAGCTGGCGGTGCAGGTCGACGCCTTCACCTTCAACGTGCACGACCGCTCGCTTCTCGAGGCTCGTGGGTCGTGGCCATTTGCCACGATCGGCGCAAGCCGGGACTTGAACCCGCACTGGAACGTCGGCCTGGAAGTGCTGTACGTCCCGCTGCGCGTGCAGCGCGGCCTCGATGCCCCGACTGAAAACGACTCGCTGACGAGCGTGCGGCTCCAACTGCTCTATCGATTCGACTGAGGGAACTTTGGCGACGGCACGGGGGTCGCAAAAAATCGGGCAAACGGCAGTCCGTGTCCACCGGGCGGACCATTGGCCGCCTGGCAGCGCCGCTCTATACTCGGCAGGTAGCGAGCAGTGTCTCTCCGATCGGGTACCTATGTTCGAATCTGTTCAAAGACGCGTCGCGGCAATGGCGCACGATGGGCGCAAGGTCCGAAAACTTATCATCAGCTGCAGGAAACTGCTGTCCGAGCGCGGCGAGGCGGCTGGCGTGTCGCTCGCCAAGGTCACCTTGGATCTGTATCGCGACCTGGACAAGAAAGAGCAGGAACGATTCTTCGCTGCGTTGCTCACCCAGTTCTCGCCCGATCCAAAGCAGGTGCTCGCAGCGGCGCACGGATATGCCGCGGAGCCGTCGGCGGCCAACTTGTCGCAGCTCAGTATTGCCGCCGAGCCGCCGCGGCAGGAACTCATGCGGCGCCTTAACCGGGCGCCGGGGGGTACGGCCACAATCCTGCGCATGCGCGAGCGGCTGCTCGAACTGAAACACGAACAGCGCGAGTTCGACGCCGTCGATTGGGATATGCGTCACCTGCTGTCGTCGTGGTTCAACCCAGGCTTTCTGCAGATCGTTCGCGTCGATTGGCACACGCCGGCCTACCTGCTCGAACAGATCATCGTCCACGAGGCAGTGCATGAGATTCGCGGGTGGAATGACTTGCGCCGCCGGCTCGAGGTCGATGGCCGATGCTTCGCATTCTTTCACCCAGCACTGCCGGATGAGCCGCTGATTTTCGTCGAGGTGGCCTTGATGGATCGGATGGCCGACGCGGTGCCTCCTTTGCTCGATGCACAATCCGCGTCGAACGATCCGGACCGGGCGACGACCGCGGTTTTCTACTCGATCAGCAATTGCCAGCCAGGACTGCGCGGTGTCTCGCTCGGAAATTTTCTCATCAAGAATGTCGTTGACGTCCTGTCGCGCGAGTTCCCGCGGCTCAAAGTGTTTTGCACGCTCTCACCCGTCCCGGGCTTCGCCGCGTGGCTTGGCCAACTGCTTAAAACAGTCGATGCCGAGCGCCCAAAAGGGATGGCGCAAGCTTTGAAGGCGGTCGCCACAACCCTCGGCGCCGATGTCGCCAAGATCGCCAGCGATCCCGACAATGCCGCAGAACGCCTGGCGCCGTTGAAGGAGCCACTGATGCAGTTGTGCGCCACGTATCTGCTGCAACGGGCCGACGCCAGCGAACCCGCACAGGACCAGGTCGCGAAGTTTCACCTCAACAACGGCGCCAAGCTGGAACGGATCAATTGGCTGGCGGACATTTCCAAGAAGGGCCTGCGGGAATCGTTCGGCATGATGGTCAATTACCTGTACGAGCCGCGCGCTATCGAGGGGAACCATGAAAAGTTCGTCCGGGGTGAGATCGTCGCCTCCCGGCGGGTGCTCGGCATGGCATTGGGCGAGTGAAGTTCGCGGCTGTCGTGGCGCATGGCGCCGCTGCTGATTGCGCGGAGGAATTCAGTGAGGACAACCTCAGCGACATTCCGGCCCGCTTGGCGGAGTCAGGATCACGAAACGAAGGAGGCTGATCGTGGCTGGCGATATTTTCCTGAAAGTCGACGGCATCAAAGGCGAAGCGACCGACGTAAATCACCAGCACGAGATTGAAATCGCGTCATGGAGCTGGGGGATTTCCGAGGCGTTCATCTCCTCGGGCGGAACCGGAATCGTCGGGGGCAAGCCCAAGGTAAGTGATTTTCTCGTTAGCAAACGAGTCGACAGCGCTTCACCCAACCTGCTCAAAGCCTGCCTCACTGTGAAGCACATCAGCGAAGTCGTATTGACGCAACGCAGAAACGGCGCGGGAAAGCTCAATTTCCTCACCATCGCCTTGCAGGACGTCCTCATTTCCAGTCTGAACGATGCCGGCGACGGCGCACCGTTTCCGACCGAGAACGTCGCGTTTGTTTTCACCAAAGTGATCTACGAATATGTTCCTCTGAAGCCGAACGGCACTCCCGATACTCCGATCGTCCTGAAATGGGACGTCAAAGCCAACAAGGAATTCTAGAGGCTCATATCCCTGCGATAGACAACCAACAACAGGAGCAACCATCATGGCAAACCCATTCGTACATGTCGAACTCAATACCACGGACTTGCCCAAAGCAAAGGCGTTCTACGGGAGCCTGTTCAACTGGAAGCTCGAAGACGTTCCGATGGAAACCGGGTCATACACCATGATCGGCGTCGGGGATGGAACGGGCGGTGGAATGATGAAGCACCCGATGCCGGGTGCGCCCTCATCCTGGCTCGCTTACGTTTTCGTCGACGATATCGCCGCGGCGACCAAGAAGGCCAAGTCACTCGGCGCGACGGTAATCAAGGACGTGACCGAAGTGATGGGGATGGGCTCGCTCAGCATCATCATGGATCCAACGGGCGCGGCGCTCGGGTTGTGGGAGCCGAAGTCCCGCTAGCGTCGGCGCGTCAGTCCTGGGGAAAGTCCGCGGCGAGCGAAGTCGCCTCGGACTCATCGATCGAACGAAGAAACTCGCGGAGCTTTTCGCGCACTCGCTCAACGCCAACTCTGCCCAGAACCAGATGCAGCGGCGGGTCGGTTGACTCGACAACCTCGATGATCGCAGCGGCGGCCCGCACGGGGTCGCCGGCCTGCTTGCCGCTGCTTTGCCGCAGTTGTGCGCGACGGGCGCCCGCGGTCGCCGCGTAGGCATCGATCGTGTACTTTACGGGGTGCATGGACCGGCCCTGAAAGTCGGTACGAAACGGCCCGGGTTCGATGATGGTAACGCGGATGCCAAGCGGTGCGACTTCTTTGGCGAGAGCTTCCGATAATCCCTCGACGGCAAATTTCGTTGCGCAGTAGTAGCCGGAAGCAGGATTGGCCACTACCCCGCCAATCGAAGCGATGTTGACGATGTGTCCGTGCGAACGCGCCCGCATTCCCGGCAGCACTGCGCGCGTCATGGCGGCCAGGCCGAAAAAGTTGGTCTCGAACATCGCGCGGATGTCGTCTTCGTCGCCCTCCTCGATCGCCGCCGAATAGCCGTGACCGGCATTGTTCACGAGCACGTCGATGCGGCCGAACGCCTCCTCCGCGCGTGCGATGGCGTCCCGTCTCTGCCGGTCAACAGTAACGTCCAACTCAAGTGCCAATGCCGCTTCCGGGTGCGCCGTAACGATGTCTGCAATCTGCCCTTCACTGCGCGCCGTCACGACGCAACGATCACCATGCCGCAATACCCGCTCCGCCAGCGCCCTGCCCAAGCCGGTCGAACAGCCGGTGATGAGCCATACCGGTTTCGCAACTTCGTCGATTTTCATCATGGGTACCGAATCGTCAAGATCATCGTCCTCATTGTCTATGACCGCCGGCGGGGTCGCAATCGATTCCTTGTCACGCTGGTGCGCTTATCGCTTGAGGCCCGGTTCGCCGTCCCCTATTCTTGCAAATCGGCAGGGCCCTGCAGACACGCAAAGGCAGGATGTGTATTTGACGCTCGAGGAACAGGACAAGAAGGAACTGCCCTGGTGATCACGTTCGAATTCACTGATGCCGGTGCCGGGTCTTTAACTTTCGCGCAGGAGGATTCAATGCGTGGGATACGTGGTGTTCTGTGGCTGGTTGCGGTGTGCGTCGTCATCGACAGCGCGCTCGCGCAGGCGGAAGGCTATCCGAACCGGCCCGTAAGGCTTGTGGTCGGATTCACCCCCGGCGGCGGGGTGGACATCAATGCGCGGTTGCTCGCATCCAAGCTCTCCGAGCTGCTCGGTCAGCAGGTGATCGTCGACAATCGTCCAGGAGCCGGGACCAACATCGCCAATGAGCTCGTGGCGAAATCGGCGCCCGATGGTTACACGCTGCTGGTCAACAGCCCCGCGGTGGCGATCAACATGGCGCTGTACAAGGATCTTCCGTACGACACTCTGCGCGATTTTGCGGCGGTCTCGATATTCTCGGAGAGCCCGAACATACTCGTGGTGAACGCGTCGTCGTCAGCGAAAAACGTGAACGAACTGGTTGCGCTCGCCCGCGCAAAGCCCGGGGTGCTGAACTATTCGTCTGCGGGCACCGGCACGACCCAGAACCTCGCGGGCGAGTTGTTCAAGCTGCGCACCGGAACGAATATCGTGCACGTGCCGTACAAAGGCACCGCACCGTCGCTCACCGCATTGATCGCCGGCGACGTCGACCTCACGTTCGCCAACGTTCCGGCGATCATTCAGCATGTCAAATCCGGACGGCTCCGTCCTCTTGCCTCGACGGGGGCCCGGCGCTCGGAATTGATGCCGGACGTGCCCACCATGCAGGAGTCGGGATTGAGCGGCGTCGAAGTGACGGTGTGGTACGGCGTGCTTGCTCCCGCAGCGACTCCACGCGAGATCATCAACACGCTGTCCGAAGCGATCACGAAGGCAACGCGCTCCCCGGACATCAGGCAACGGCTTCTGGATCAAGGCGCGGAGCCAGTTGGCAGCACGTCTGCGGAGTTCGACAAGGTCCTGCGCGGGGAAGTCGCGAAATGGGCCGAGGTGATCCGGGTCTCCGGTATCCGGCCCGAGTGAGCGCGTCAGCTCTTCGCCGACCGCTGTGAGAAGCTCCGCTCGAAGACCGCCTCGGCGATGCGGTTCTTGAGAATTTCGATCGAGCCGCCGGCAATCATCCACCCGCGGCAGCGGCGCACGCAGTACTCGACGAGTTGCTCCTGGGAGTAGCCGAGGCCGCCCATCACTTGCAACGCCTCGTTCGCGACGTCGAATCCCGCCTGGTTGCAGTACGCTTTGGCGACCGCGGTCTCCTCTTCGGATGGAAAGCCGTGGTCGGCGTTGGCCGCCGCGCGATACAGCAGCAATTGCCCCGCATCGAGCTTCATTTTCATGTCGGCGAACTTCCATTGCAGGCCCTGGAACTCGCACAGCAGACGCCCGAACTGCTTTCTTTGCATCGCCCATTGGCGTGCCGCCTCGTACGCGTAGCGGCCGAGTGCAAGCGAACGCGCAGCGTTGCCAATGCGTTCAATGTTGAATCCGGCGATCAGTTTCTTGAATCCGCCTTCCGTGAGCAGCAAGCCTTCGGCGGGGACAAAGACATGGTCGAAGTAGATTTGTGCCCACTCCTCGTCGGACATGAACTTCGAGCGCTTGCCGAAGCGCACTCCGGGCGCTTTCAGATCGATCAGCACCGAGCCGATGCCGCTCACACCCGGCCCGAAGCGCACGTATGTGAGCATCACGTCGGCGTAGGTCGAATGCGTGGCGAAGATCTTGGAACCGTTGACGCGATAGCCAGCGCCATCCGCAGTCGCCGTAGTCGTGAGATCGGTCACGGCCGATCCGGCCTCTGGCTCCGTCATGCCGACCGAGATCACCGATTCGCCGGCCAGCAGCGGTGCGAGGTAGCGGGTTTTCTGTTGCGGTGTCCCGTACTCGGCAAGAACGCGGATCGGCCCGAAGTTGCCAACCTGGACCACGTCGGCGCTTTTCGGACACACCGAGGCGACGGTTTCAATCGCAATCACGGCGTCCATCAGCGTGCCCCCATGACCGCCGTCGCCCTGGGGGATCGTGATGCCGAGTAGACCGTGCGTGGCCATGAGCTTCGCGACGTTCCACGGGTAGTCGAGAGAGTGCGCGCGTTCACGCGCACCCTGTGCAAAGTGTTTCTCCGCGATCCGCCGCACCGATTCGCGAAACTGTTCCTGCTCGGAGGTGAGGTGGAAGTTCACGGCGGCGTCGCTGGCACGAGTCGCGCTAAAACGGTCGCTTGCCGCTGCGGTAGAGTGTTTCCGCCATGGGATTGGTCAGTGCAGTGTGCAAGGCGTAATGCAATTCGTATAGCGTAGCATCGTATCCGGCGTCTTCCAGTCCTTTTGCATAGCCGAGTGCCACCGCGTTGCCGGCCAGACGCACCTGCTCATGTTCGATTTCGCCAGTCAAAGGCGCGGACGTGTCATTGAATGCATTGCGGCAGGTCTCGACCGATACCGAGTAGTATTTGCGACAGGTGGCCGGGCGACCTTCGTAAACGGAGCAGATGCCTTCCTCGAGCAGCGCGCAGGGTATGCCTGCGCGGATATGCTGTTCCGGCGTAAGCGCTTCAATGCGTTTGAGGTTCTCTTCGATGCGCTCGATTGCGCGCGCACGTTGCTCGACACTGAGCTTTGTCTCAACATGATGCGCAAGCACGAAGGCGTCGTGCGGCCGGATTTCCACGCGCAAGTGGCAGCAATAACTGCAGCCGCGCTGGCAGGCGACCTCGACCTTTGACCGGGCGATGATATCGCCCTGCAGGGCCGCCAGTCGCCCATACATCTGCACGGTTTGTGTTCTCGCCGCCGCGGCATCGACGGATTTTCTTGCGCAGCATCCCTGCGCTCGCGATTGAACGCAGCCTGCAATTCGGGAGCTACACGCGAGTTCACCACCAAATTCTACTCGGGTCCCCTCACCCCACGCGCACCTCCCCGGAGCGGGTCGCGGTTGCGCATGCTGTCACCGCGGACGATTTTCCAAGAAGCAAAGCGGTTTTCGCCCGACCCGGTTCCGTGACGTCGTTGGCCAGATCCTGACTGCCGGGGATTCCGATCGCGGCAAAGTCGATTTACGCCACCGCGAGGCTCATGTAGCGTACGATTTGTTCGGCGATTGAGGGGAGCCCTACGCAATGGCGGCGCCTGACAAGATCTTCAAGCAGACGTACGCCTGGTACTCGGCGTCGATCGACCATTTGGTCGCGACGGTCCCCGGGCCGAGCCAGAAGCCGATCAAGGACCTCCTTTGGCAAGCCCTGGGGGTCCTCAACGCGGCGTCGCCGCCCGCCAACCCCGATCTGTCGGCTTTCAACAACAGCGGCGCTGTCGCGGAATCGCTGGCGTTTGCTTGCCAGGGCATTTCAGAAGCACTGGTCGCACTCGGCTACATCAAGGACGCCGTCGATGCTTTGGGCGCAGGCGGCAATACCGCGGCCGCACTCGCCGTCGTTAAGCCGGTCATGGACCAGATCGAGCGGCTGACCGGCCCCGGCGCGAGCGGGCGTTATCCGAGTGCATTCTCGCTCGGCAAGATGCTGCTGCTGCTGAGCGGTGATGCGCAAGCCAATCCGCCCGCCAATCACGAGGCCGACAAGCTCGCCGCGCTTCTCGGTGCGGCGGACCCCGCGAATGCGCAAGCCGCGCTCGGAGTCGTCACCCTCCTCATCGGCAGCCTTCTCGATCGTTCGTTCACCGTACCGTCGGCCAGCACCGCGAACGCATTCAAGCAGCAGGCGATTCCCGATTTCCTCGGCAAGCCTTCGCTGTCGCTGGCGGTGCCCGGCGTGAACGGCACGCTCGCGTTCGACCCCGGGCCGCCGAGCGCCATCAGGGCGGCCATCGCGCTCGCCTTCAACCAGTCGCGTGCGATCAACGGCATCGATACCGAGATGATCTTGGGGGCCCGAGGAAACGTCAATGTCCTCGTTCCCGTCGCCCCGCCTGGCGGGATCGCCGTCAGCGACAGCAGCTACTCGGTCACGCTGGGCTTGCGGCGCAAGAGCAATGCGCTGTCCGTCGGCAGCGACAAGCTCGGCGCCACGTTTTCAATCGGCGAACTGGGCATCGCGCTGCAACTCGCGAACGGCACGCCGTCGCTGCAATTCTTCGCGCACGACATCAAGGCGGTCATCAAGCCAAGCGATGGGTTCCTGAAGCTGATCCTCGGCGAGGGCATCACCATCAGTCTCGACATCGCCGCGCAGGCCGATGCCGCCGGCAAGCTCCGCCTCATCAACGGCACCGGGCTGCATGCGAGCCTGCCGCTGCCCACCCTGCCGACCGGACCGTTCCAGCTGCAACTCATCAATCTCGGTATCGATCCGGACAACGGGAGTTTCAGCAAGCTCTCGGTGGAAGTCTCGGCGTCTTTCGGCGTGGCGCTCGGGCCTTTCGCCGCATCGGTCGATCGCCTTGGCGTATTCCTCAAGCTCGACCTGGCCGGCGGAAAGCCGATTGCGTTCGAATTCAAGCCGCCCAATGGCATCGGCCTGTCGCTCGACGCGGGCATCGTCAAGGGTGGCGGCTATCTCGGCGTGGACGCCAACGGCTACTCGGGCGTGCTGGAACTGAAGATGCTCGCGGTCGACGTCAAGGCGATCGCGCTCCTCAACACCAAATCCGACGTCGGCTTTTCGCTGCTGCTGCTGATCTTCGGCCAGTTCCCGGCGATCCAGCTCTCGTTCGGATTCACGCTGACCGGCGTGGGTGGCTTGATCGGCGTGCAGCACACGGCCAGCCCCCCGGCGTTGTCGCAGGCGCTGAGCGCGGGCAATTTGAATGCGGTGCTCTTCCCGGACAACCCGGTGCAGAACGCGCCGCAGATCATCAACACGCTGCGCGCGATGTTCCCGGTCAAGGCCGGCGGTTTCATCATCGGACCGATGCTGGAATTGGGATGGGGGACGCCCAGCCTCGTCACGGTCCGCTTGGGACTGCTCATCGAGGCGAGCCAGTTCACACTGCTGGGCCAGGCCATCGTCTCGCTGCCGCCGCTGGTCAGCGCGGACATCGCGCTCCTGTACCTGCAACTCGATTTCGTGGGCTCCGTGGTATTCGATCCGCTGAAGATCGCGTTCGATGCCAAGCTGATCCACTCGCGCGTCGGGTTCACGTCGATCTTCGGGCAATTCGCGTTCCGCGCGTCCTTCGGCGACCAGCCCACGTTCATCATCAGCGCGGGCGGCTTCCATCCGCACTTCAAGGATATTCCGTCCGACATTCCGGCGCCGTTCGACCGCGTCGGAATGAGCTACGACATCGGCATCATCGGCATCAGCTTCAAGGGCTACTTCGCGATCACGTCGGCCACCGTGCAGGCCGGCGCCGAACTGCGCGCGTGGGCCAACATCGACATCGCGAGCATCGAGGGCGGGCTGGGTTTCGATGCCATCGTCTACTTGAGCCCCAAGTTCTTCTTCGAGGTCGACGTCTTCGCCTACCTCGACGTGCACGTCTTCGGCATCGACTTCGCGTCGATCCATCTCGACGGCACGTTGTCCGGGCCGGGGCGCTGGCACATCGCTGGCAACGCCAAGGTCCACACGCCGTGGCCACTGCCCGACTTCTCGCTCCACATCGACGAGCACTTCGGCAACGACGTCGAGACGCCGCCGGCCACGGTCGACCTGGCGGGTTTGCTGCATGACGAAATCGTGAAGATCGCGAACTGGAGCGCGCAGCTTCCCGTCGGCGGTGACGCCTTCCTGACGCTGGCGAAGATCGACGGCGGCGCGGATCTGCTCGCGCATCCGCTGGGAGCGCTGAACTTCCAGCAGAAGCTCTTGCCGTTCGAACTGCGCTTGGACCAGGCCAGCGGCAGCAAGATCAAGGATGTGAACGAGTTCGGGGATGGCGCGCTGGTGCTGGTCCCAGGCCTCGATCCCCCGCCCATTTCACCGTCGGTGGTGCAGCCGACCAGCGATTTCTTTGCCGCCGGGCAGTTCATCGAGATGTCGGACGCCGACAAGCTGTCCAAGCCTTCGTTCGAGCTGTACACCGCCGGGTACAAGCTCGCGAGCAAGGAATTCGACATGGGCGAGATCATTCCCGAACTCATGGGCTACGAGGAGGCAGACCTGGGCGCGCCGCGGGTGAAGAAAGCGGGACGGCGCAAGGCAAGTGACCTCTTCAGCGAAGCGGCGCATGGGCCAATGCTGGCTTTAGGCGCGGCGGGCCGCTCGCCGCTGCGCGACCGCGCGCTCGCGCAGCCCGCGCAGGCGGCGGCGCTCAAGGTCAATCCGGCGCCGGTCACGGTCACGGACAAGTCCACCCTCGCGGTCCAGCGCGGCGGCCGCAGCTACACCAGTGTATGGCGGGCAACGCAGGCGCGCGACGCCGTGACCAGTGTCGCCGTCGCCAGCGTGCACGTCGCCGAACTCGCCGAACTGGTCGCCTAATTTCATCATGACAATTCCTTACCGCTTCATGCCCTGGTCGCGCCGCGGGTTGGCGCGCGCGCATGCGAACGAGGACACCGTCAACGGCGCGTTGGCGACACGACCCAAGGTCACCGTCTGGCTTGACACTGCAGGCCAAGCAGGACGGCGCCAATATCAAGGTGGTCTCCGGCAACATCAACCTCGCGCTGTACGGACCTGCCGACGTGATCGGCATCGACCAGCGCCTGGTGGTGCGCACCGACCCGCGCCCGAACGTGACCACCTTCGAGCCCAACTACCTGGCCGTCGTCGATTTCGATCCGCCTGATTTCCCGTGGCTGATGACGCCCGCACATGCCGGTGCCGCCGGACATCTGCGGCCCTGGCTGGTACTGGTCGTCGTCGAGCGCGCGAAGGTCCCACCGCCGACGCTGGTCCCGGGCAGGCCGCTGCCATCGATCAAGGTCCCCGCGACATTGGTCGCGTCCGAATTGCCCAAGCTCTCCGAGTCGCATCTGTGGGCGCACTCGCAAGCGGTGTCGAATGTCGACACGAAGGACCAGAAGGCTGCCGCAAAAGCATTATCTTCCGAGATGCAGGGGGCGCCAGCGTCGAATATTTCGCGCCTGGTCTGTCCGCGGCGGCTCAAGCCCGAAACCGCCTATGTGGCCTGCGTGGTTCCGGCAACCAAAGGCGGTCGCCAGCGTGGACTCGGCCAGCCGGTGACCGACGCCACGCTCGGCGTCGCGTGGCCGCTGCCCGAGGGGGGCGACATCGAATTGCCTGTCTATTACTCGTGGACCTTCTCGACCGGGCCGGTGGGCGACATCGAAACGCTGGCGCGGCGCCTGCGCACGCCGAAGCAATTCCCCGGCGACCAGACGTTTCTCGACAAACTCCGCCACATCGGACTGCGCAATACGTTCGTCGACGGCGATCATCTTCTGTTCAACGGTACGACGCCGGACCAGACCGTGTTCGAAGGTGCGATGGTGGCGCGGAAATTCAATCCTGTGCTGGCCGACCCTGCGAGCACCATGACGACCGGACTGGCGCGCATCCTGAACAGCGGATCCGATCGCGTGGCGACGGGAAATATCCCCGAGGACGGCGACAAGGTGCCGACGCTGGCACCGCCCATCTACGGCGAATTTCCCGCCAAGCGGCACACCGTCGACGCGAAGGTGGTCAACAGCCGTTGGCTCGACGGCCTCTCGCTGCAGCCGCGCTATCGCCTCGCGGCGGGCTGGGGCGCCGAAGTGGTGCGACAGAACCAGGACGAGTTCATGCAGGCGGCGTGGGAGCAACTGGGCGACGTGATCGCCGCCGAGCGCGCATTTTCTCTCGCACGCCTGGCGCACGACGTCCTCAAGCGCATCGAAATGCGCCACCTCGCCAAGCTTTCGCCCGACCGCATGCTGGCCGTGATGTCGCCCGCGCGGGCACGCATCGCCATCGCGACCGGCCAGTCGCTGTACGGCCGCATAGCGAATGCCACGCTGCCGCAGGAGCTCTTCGACGGCTCGATGCGCCGCCTGACGAGTCCGCGGCGCGCCACCTTCAAGATGGCGCGCTGGCGCGAACGGAACCTGGCATTGCCGTCGGTCACCGTGCAGATGCGTGCGCTGGTCGACAACTTCGCGCATGCGTCGACACGGCTGAACATTGTCGATCCCAATCGCTTCGTCCCGGACGGGATCCTGGGTAGTCACTCCTATGACAGCGTGCCGTTGCCCGCCAATCTCGATGCAACGGTCGACCTGATGCCCTACCTGGGTCTCGCGCAAAGCATGACGGGCCACGAGATCAAAGCCATCCAGGCCACGAATGCCGCAGCACGCAAGTTGGCGGTAGCCACGAAGAAGCAAGCGCCGCTGATGGGCGACGTGTGGCATCAAGGACTGCTGACGGAGACGCATTCGATCCGCCTGGGTCAACTGCAGTCTCTCACGGGCACGGCGCTGCCAGCCAGCGTCGGCGAGTTGATCCAGAAGAGTAGCAAGCGCGGCACCGAGGGCGTGCTGTTATCGGTGCACGAAGGATCGGTAAGCGGCCAGGCATTGCGGATCGACGGCCGCAGCGGCACCGTGAAGGCCGTAGGCAGCCCGCTGGTTGCGACGCGGCAACCGGCCGGTGCGTCCATTGCGGACCGCGCACGGTCTGGGCACCGCGGTTGCGACGGTTCCGCTGGCGGCGCTCAAGCTCTACGGCAACGCCGCGGTGTTCACCACGCTGCCGCCATCGACCCTGGGCCGCAGCGGAGCGGCTTTGCAGATTGGACTGAGCGGACCGGGCAATTTCACCAAAGTGCCGCCCGCAGCGCACGATGCCGTGCCGACGATCACGCTGCCGCCGGCGGTCAAAGATCGGGCGACGCTGCATCGCTACTCGACAGCATTCAAGGAGTATCAGCGGGTCGTGTTTCCGCCGGCCGATTCGCTGGTCGTCGTCACGGCCGTCGACTTCGCGACCGCCGCCAGCGCGGCGCAGGTGCGCGCGCGCACCGATGCCAACCGGACCGTCCCCGCGCGGCTGGCCAGCAGCTTGAGTCTCGGCGGCCAGGCCGTGAACGTCAAAGGCGGGGCGCTCTCGAATTCATTCATCAGCGCGAGCCTCGATGTGGCGCTGCTCGACGTCCTGCGCTACGTCGTGCCGCCGACCTACGATCGCGTGATGGCGTTCCCGCGCCTGCCGTTTCCGTTGTCGCGCAAGCTGGAAATCCTTGCGCCGGACGTGTTTCTTCCCGGCGTGGGCGTGCTGCCCGACGATTTCGTCATGGCGGTGCAGACCAATCCCCGGTTTGTCGAGGCGCTGATGGTCGGCGCCAATCACGAGATGGGCCGCGAGATGCTGTGGCAGGGGCTGCCTACCGACCAGCGCGGGACGCCCTTCCAGCACTTCTGGCAACGGCTGGACGGCAAGACCGACATCGAGTGCATCCACCAATGGAAAGCCACGGCGCCGCTGGGCAAGCAGCCGGGGAATGCCCCGATGACCGTCCTGCTGTTCCGCGGCCAGTTGCTCGAGCGCTTTCCCAACCTGAATATCTACGCCTACAAAATCGAAGATCCGAACCAAACGCGACCGGGGGGACCCTTTCCCGGCGCAGTCGGACAACAACCGCGAAATGAATCCGGACGATGCGTCGAAGATGGTGAAGACGGTGTTGCGCGGCAACCTGGGCCGCGACATCACCTACGTCGGCTTCGACATTCTGCCGGATGACATCGACAAATATTTCTTCATCGTCGAGGAGCACATGACCGAGCCGCGCTTCGGCTTCGACGATCCCGCCGACGACGGACAGGATCCGAGCAGCTGGCAAGGCATCAATTGGAAGGACGTCGGCGTCGCTGGAAGGCGAGTTCCTGCTGTTGAGCGTCGCTGAAAAACGCGCCGCCTGCGAAAGTTCCGGCGGTCGATTCCGCGCTGGGTCGACCCGCATGCGGCCACGGTCGCCGATGCGATCCTGCAACGCCCTTTCCGCGGCTACTGGAAAGGCGAAGCGCTCGCGACACCGGACAACTGAGCTCATGGACCGCCTCAATCTCGATCTTCGCGATTTCAGCGCCACGCGCGCCGACCTCGAGCGCCTGGCGCTGCGCCAGCGCGCCGCGGAGGCCGACGTGGCCGCGGCCAGGAACGCGCTCGCCGAGGCGGTCCGCGCCGGCGTCTCCGGCGACCGCAGCCAATTGCTGCGGCAACGCGTCGCCGCCGCGCAAGCAGCGCGCGACGGCCTCGTCGCAGAACGCGGCGCTTTGCAAAGACGGCTGGATGACCTGGCCAATCGGGTCATTCGCGAGCGCGACCCCGCGGAAGTGGTCAACGTGCTCGACGGACACCTGCCGATTGCGCTGCTGCCGATGCGCATCGAGACGCGCTACGTCGGCGCGCAAGGTCAAACCACATTGCGCATCCGCGTCTACCCCGACGACCTCAACACCATCGATCATGAAGCCGCGCCCACCGCCAACGAGCAGGAGTCGGGCAAGGCGTACTGGATTGCGCGCTTCGCGCACGACGAAGACGAAGCCGCGCGCATCCTGCGCGACCTGATCCGAAATTTTGGCCGCGGCCGCGCGCTCTGGCTCGTGCGCATTCTCACGCCGAACAATCCGGTTCCTGCCGCAGGCAATGATGCAGCTCCCGATTTTCCGCTCGTGGACGTGATCGACAGCCTGGCCAAGCGCACCCGCGCGGTGCTGCTGCCGGAACGCTGGTGCGCGATCGGCTACGTCGGGGAGGAGCGCGTCGAGGTCTTCCGCGTGTGGGCCAAGAACACGATCCCCGACGAGCTGGTCCTGTCGCCCGATTGGCTGGCCACCGACGATCCGGAGGCGCTGCTGGGCGGCGACCGCGCCTGGATGGTCGACTTCGATGCGGCGCTCGAGAAAGGCATGGCCATCGAAGTGACGCAGGCGGACATCAAGCGACCCGCCAACGTTCACTTCGTCGCGCCGTTCGACCTGGCCACCGGCACGCTCGAGCGCCTGGTCGTCGTGGGTTTCGATTGGACGAAGACCGCCGCCGAAAGCGGCGCCGATTTCACGGATCTGCTCGCCGCGCATCGCGATTCGACCGGACTGGGCTTCGCCGCACTCGGCACGCCAACCAACAACACGGAAGCCGCGCCGGCCGGATACAGCCCGACGGACCAACGCCTGCCGCCGCCTCCGTCAGGCAAGAGTCCCGAGGACCAGGATGCGCTGCAGCTGATGCAGTGGGCGTTCGGCATCGATCCCAAGGAGCTTCCTTCCGACAACATCGACAATCCGCACCTGTGCGACCAGCGCACGGGACTGCACATGATGAACGTGCTCTGGCGCGGCACGTTCGGCGACTACATCATGGACATGTGGAATCCGTCCACCGATGGCTACAACGGCGTCCTCGGTCCGGGCGAGCTGTTCGCTCTGCGGCAATATGCAACCTCCTACGTGCGGCCCTCCGGCCCGCTGCCGGTACTGCGGGTGAACAAGCAGCCCTACGGCATGCTGCCGCTCGTGGGCAAGCGCTTCGCCGATCCGCGCGATTCGAAGGTCGAAACCGCCGTGGGCAAGGTGCTGGGCGTGCTGCGCCCGATGTGGGACCAGGCCCGCAAGAAGGTTCCACTGCTGGCCGACGGCGACGTAGACAAGGCCAAGGACATCCTGCAGACCGCGCCATGGTCGCAGACGGCGTACTACCGCGACAAGGAGAACAATGCCTGCTACAAGCCCAACCCCTTCGGCGATGCGCAATCGAGTGGCCGGTTCGCGGTCGTCCAGGGCGTGATTTCGGCGCTCGGGCCGTACGGGGTCGGCAGCGTGCACATCGGCACCTGCAACGACTTCCTGCCCGACCCGCCCTATTCCGCGGGCTATCTCGCGGGCGTGCCGTGGGTCTTGTCCGACGCCAAGGACCCGACCAAGGAAGCCGCCGACAGCGCGCAGCTGCCGGATCCCAATTATCTGGACACCATCGCCAAGGCCACCCTCCAGGGCACGGACGGCGACTCCGTCCTGGTCGCGAACCAGCAGGGGCCCGCACTCTTGCAGGCGCTGGCCGCGTACTCCGTGCAGAAGGAAATTCACGAGGCCGCCGGACGCTTCATCGATTCAAGCAAGGCAGTGAACCAGGTCCTGTCGCGCGCGACCCCCACGATGCCCTATGTCGAGACTGTCCCGGAAAACGAGGCGATATTCACGGTGCAGACGCCGAAGGAACTGATGCGCGTTTCCGTTCCGGAGATCACAGGCGAACCGGACGCTCGGCGAGCACGTCGCCTACGCGTTCGGCACACATGTGCAGCCGCTGGAGAACAGCGTGGCGCAGCAAGCCTCCGCAAAACTCTTCGGCGCCTTGAGCGGACTCCTCGAGCAGACTCGCGATCTCGGGGCCACCAAGTTGAGCCTCGATTTCCTGAAGCAGCGCCCGGTGGGCGAGCTGAACATCGCGTTGCGCTCGACGCTCGACGCATTCTCGTACCGCCTCGACGCGTGGATCGCGGCGCGCGCCAACCGCCGCCTCGAGCAAATGCGCGCAGCCCGGCCGACGGGCCTGTACATCGGCGGCTATGCGTGGGTCGAGAAGTTGAAGCGGGACATCCGCCCGGACAGCGAGGGGTACCTGCTCGCGCCATCCCAGGCGCAGGCCGCGACGGCCGCGATCCTGCGCAGCGGATTCATGGCCAACCACGAGCAAGGCGCGTTCGACATCGCGCTCGACTCGAAGCGCACCCGCCGCGCCCTCGGCATCCTGCAAGGCCTCACGCGCGACCAGCCGCTCGCGGCGCTGTATGGCTACCGCATCGAACGCGGCCTACGCGACAACGCGCTCGGCAAGTTCATCTGGCCGCTGCGCCTCGCCTACCCGTGGCGTCCCGTGGGCGCTGAACCGACCAACGACTCGACGGAAGCGGTGGGCGCGCGCGATGTCGTCGACGGCGTCGCGCTGCTGGCCGCATGGGAAGTCAATCCCAACGACGTCGTCAACAAGCTCAAGACCACGCTGAACACGATTCCTCAGGCGTCGTCGACCATCCCGCCGAGCGATCAGAACAAGCTCGGTGCCGTGATGCGGGATGCGCTCGACCTGGCCGACAGCGTGAGCGACCTCCTCCTCGCGGAAGGCGCGCATCAAATCGTGCAAGGCAATCCCGCGCGCGCCGCCGCGGCGATGGCCGTAGCCGACAAGCAATCGCTGCCGATCGAGACACAGGTCGGGCGTACGCCGCGCGGCGGCGCCAGCTACACGCAGCGCATCGTCGTCGTGTGCCCCGAGCAGGCCGCGGGGTGGCCCGTCGATCGCCGCGGCGCGCGCTGAGCCCGCCCTCAATGCGTGGCTCGCGATGATGCTGGGCGATCCGGCGCGATACACGTTCACGGCCCGCGCTTATCGCCTGAGCTCCGACAAGACCAAGGAGATTCCCGATCCTGATGCCGCCACCGTCAGCGTGTCCCTGGGCGACCTCGGGCTCTCCCCGCTGTCCGCGGTCCTTTTGTCCGAGGGCGTCGCGATGCCGCAGACGGCACGTCGCGGCGAGACAGGTTTTCGCAACGTCGTCGCCTCTGCGTTGATCGCCAAGGTTGATGATCCGGCGACGGCGACCGGTCTCGACATCGAAGCGGGAGCCGACGATCACGTCGCGCTCGGGCTCGCTCAATTCGAGGCGATTGCGATGACGCTGAAGGCAGTCATCGGCAAGGCGCGCTTCGCCACACGCAAGGACCTGGTGCGCGTCGACGACAAGCTCGAAGCGGCGCTGCCGGCGATGGGCGAGTACACCGGCGTGGACAAGGACGAGATCGTCAACCGCGCCGACGCGTTCGCCGCTCGAATTCGACGCCGTGCGAGGCCGCATTGCTCGGCAGTGCCGATGCCGACGAACTGCTGGCGCGATTGGCCGCCAACGCGGACATGCTGCCGGAGACGGCGTGGCCCGCGGAGGTCTTCGCAATCGATGCGGCGGGCGCCGATCCCGCGCCCGCGGAACGCAACGAACGCGCGGCCGTGGCGATTGCGGCGCTGGATCCGATCCTCAAGAGCATGCACGAGGCTGCGAATTCCCCGCCGCCCGTCGAAGATGGCAAGGCGCCCGACCGACGCGCAATTCGCACAGCATGCGATCGATCGCCTCAAGCGCCTCTTCGGCAAGGACTTCCCGGTGCTGCCGCGCTTCGCCATCGGTCCCTACGCCACCGAGTTCAATGCGTCGCTTGCGGATCAAGCGGCGCTGAGCGTGAACGACCCGTGGCGCATCAACGGCTGGCTCTGCCAGGTCGCGCGCGTGCGCGAAGGCGCGGATCGCTTTGCGGCGGCCATCTCGGCGCACGAAGCGCTTGTGCGCGCCGGTGGCAAGCGGCGATTTCAAGGTCGTGCAGTTTCCGCATCAGGCGGGAAACACGTGGGCGGCACTGCCCGAAGCCTGGCGCAAGGACGATGGCGTCCCGTTCGACCCGAAGCAGGTGCCGGAGGAATTGCACGCCTACCTGGCGGCGGCGCCGGGTGCGCAATACCACGACATCAACCGCATCGCGCCGGACGTGACGATCGCGCTGTACGCGCCGGGCGTGGACGCGATCGACGGCAACGCCCTCATCGCGGCGTTCGTCTGCGACGAGTGGCCCGAGTTCATCCCCGATCCCTACCAGACCGCGGGCATCGCGTTCCACTACGACGCGCCGGGCGCGCGTCCGCCGCAGACGATACTGCTGGCGCTGCCGCCTGCGCTGGGGCAGGCCGCGTGGAGCTTCGACGACGCGGTCGACGTGATCCACGAGGCGTTCGACCTGGCCAGGCTGCGCGGCGTGCGTCCGCGCGACCTGGGCGGCGGGCTGGGCGCGTCCTGCCCGGCAACTACCTGCCGCACACCTACACCGACGACCTGCCGAGCGTTCGCCTGCTCGAAATGATGCGCGAAGCGCGTCAGCGCATCGCCAAGTACGCGAACGAAGAAGTCGCCCGCCTGCCGCTGGGCAAGATCTGACCGCGAGGAGATAGCGTGCGCCGCATAGTGTCCAAGGAATTCGCGCGCCAGACCTTCGTCGGCGACAAGAAGCCGTCGATCACCGGCATCACGCGGCTTGAAACGCAGCCCACTGCCATCAACCTGCAAGCGGGGCTTGCGGCGCCGCTGGCCGACCCGTTGTGGATGCTGTCGCGCCAATGGCAGTTCAACGAATTCCAGGGCGAGGATGCTGGCACACCGCTGCGCCTGCAATTCGCCGTGCAGGGTACGAAGGTGGATGCGTTCCGTGCGGGCACCAACGTGGCCGCGCCGTGGCAGCCAGTCGGCGATCACGACGTGCCCGATCGAAACGCGCGTCGAGGCCGAGCCCGTGTGGCAGACGCACCCGCGGCTGCGTGGCGAGGCGGGCCAGCACGCGTTGCGCATGGTGGAACCGGCGCTACGCGCCGGGCTGCGTACCGCCTATCCGCTGAAGCTGTCGGCGCCCGCGGATCCGGATGCCGACCGCGCCGGACTGCTCTGGTCGACGCTGCTGGACCGACGGACCATCGACGCGCAGGCCCTCGCCGATGACCTGCGTCCGCTGGTCGATGCTGCGGGGAATCTCACCGGACTGCCGGCCGGCTTGAGCCTGGGCGGCGCCGACCCCGGCAACGCGAAGACCACGCTCGCGGCGTGGCTCGCCTGGCTCGACGACCTGCTCTATGAAGGTGATGCGGCCAATCCTTCGTGGCAGCGCAACCGCATGGAGTATGCATTCGCGCTGAAAGCCAACGACACGCTGCTCTCTGCCGGCGAGTACACCGACGGCCACGTCGACTGGGAAGAGTTCCAGGCGAGCGCGGCGACGCCGCAGGACGATCCGGTGGTGCAGACGTTTGCCGTCGCATCGCGCCACCCGACGCCGGTCCGCTATCCCGGCATGCCGGCCGAGCGTTACTGGGAGTTCGAGGACGGCAACGTCAATTTCGCCGGCGCCGAGGCCGGCGTGACCGACCTGCTGCGCATGAGCGTGACCGAATTCGCGCTGACCTTCGGCAACGACTGGTTCCTGGTTCCGGTCCGCCTGCCGGTGGGCTGGGTGCATCACGTCGACGAGTTCTTCATCACCGACAGCTTCGGCATCAAGGCCACGGCGAATCCGATCGCGAACCCCAACGGTTCGCAATGGACGATGTACTCGCTCACCACGGACGATCCGCAACAGCCCCGGCTCGAGCACATGATGTTCCTGCCGGACAGCCTGGACGGCGTGCAGGAAGGTGCGGTGCTGGAGGAGACGATGCTGGCCCGCGACGAAATGGCCAATCTCGCGTGGGCCATCGAGCATACGGTGCAGGGCGTTTCGGGCGAACCGCTCGATCGCGACCTCGAGGCGAAGGGGCTCGCGTTCCAGCAGAAAATCGCCTTCCCCGACGGCGTCGACAGCCCGCAGCTCGTCTACCGTCTGCAGACGCCGGTTCCGGCGAACTGGACGCCGCTGCTTCCCGTTCGCGCCAAGGCCTTGGACCTGCTCGATCCGCTGAGCATTCAACTCACGCGCGCCGGCATGATGCGGTTCTACCCCGAGGCGGGTGTCGACGTCATCGGCGTGAACGATGACGACTATGAGCATTTCCTGGCGACGCTCGATGCCCAGAAGAATTTCATCACGCTCGTCCCCATCGGGGGCAGCCCGCTTGCGTACATCTTCTATCCCCGCGGATGGATGTTGCGCCGGGACCCCAGGTCCGAAATGCCCGACGACGACATTCTCAATATCGAAGAGGAAGAGGTCCCGCGCATCGGCGCAACGCTGCGGCGCAAATTCCAGTACGCGCGCAGCAGCGATGGCCGCAGCTGGCTCTGGATCGGCCGCAGCAAGATGGCGGGTCGCGGCGAAGCGCAAAGCAGCTTGCGTTTCGATGTTGCCGTGAAGCGGGAGACTTTGCGTTAGGCGGCTGCACCTCAACGGCATTCCGGACGAGATGCCAAACGGGTACCAATCGTCTGCAGGTGCAGGAACGCCTCAACCATGACGACACCGGCCGCCAGATCCGGGTCACGACACCCGCTTGTTCTTCAATCCTGGTCCTTCACTGCCACGAGTCCATCGACGGCGACCACCCCTTCCGCTTTCACGATGAGGGGATTGATCTCGGCTTCGGCCACGGGCTGGCCTGTCACGAGCGCGAGCCGGGACAATGCCGCGACGGCGCTGGCGAGCGCAGCGACATCACCACGCGGCAGGTTGCGATAGCCACGGAGCGTCGCCAGTCCCTTTACTTCCTCGATCATCGTCGCCGCCTCTGCTTCACTCACCGGCGCCAGGCGTAGCGCGTAGTCCGCGTAGAGTTCGGCGAGCGTTCCTCCCGCACCGACCAGCACCAGCGGCCCCACCATGGCGTCATGGCGATAGCCGACGATGGCCTCGGCGAGCCCGACTTCCATGCGCTGAACCATAATCCCTTCGACGCGCGCGGCCGGTCGCGCAGCTGCAGACGATTCGAGCAATGCGCGCACTTGCGCCTCGAACTCGCTGCGGTTCGCGATATGCAGCGCGACCACGCCCACGTCGCTTTTGTGTGCGATATCCGGCGAGAGAATCTTTGCCGCGACCGGGTACGCAAGCCCGTGCTCGTAGCACGGCTCGCGCGCGATGGCGGACTCGACCGTCGGTATGCCCAGGTGGGAGAAAAGCGCGAGTGCCTGCGCTTCGTCGAGTCTGCCTCGGCATGGTAGTCCGCCGGGCCATTCGGGGCGCGGCGCGATCGCGGCCTGATCTGCCGCGCGGCGCGGTGCGCGCCAGGCGAACAATGCGGCGAGCGCGTCAGCGCAGGACTCGGGGGTCCGGAACGCAGCGATGCCGCTCTCCGCGAGCAGTACGAGCGAGCGCTCGGCGTGTGGCGTGAGAAACGCGGCCAGCGGTTTCGCCGTTCGAGACGAGCGCAAGATAGGTTCGATTGCGAGTTGCGGATGAAACTGCGCCGACGATCCGACGACTGCGAGCACCGCATCGCATGCCGGCGATTCGAGCAACGCCGCGAGCACGTCCGCGTAGCGCTTGCCCGTCGCAGCCATGGTCAGATCGATGATCGGCGAGTCCAGGCCCTGCACACCGAGCGCGGCCAGCCGTTCCCGCAACGTGGCATCGGGCACCAAGGTCTTCAGGCCGAGCATGCCCATCCGGTCGACCACGCTCGCCGCGCCGCCGCCGGTGGTCGTCACCACTGCGACGCATGGAACGTGCGGCAAGTCCGGGGGACTCCTGCCGGACAGGAGCGGCGCAATCTCGATCAGCGTTTCGAGCAAATCCACCCTGACGATGCCGCAATCGCGAAAATAGGCATCCACCGCGGCGTCGACTCCGGCGAGCGCACCGGTGTGCGAATGCGCCAGCACCTCACCGAGACGCGAGCGCCCCAGCTTGTAAGCCACCACCGGCTTTCCCGCGGCGTGTGCTTTGCGCGCCGCGACAGCAAGGCGTGCGCTGTCGCGCACCGTCTCGAGGAACAACAGGATGACCTGCGTTGCTGGATCGTCGGCAAGCATGTCCACAAGCTCCCCGACACCCAGGTCGGCTTCATTTCCGACCGAAATGAGCTTCGCGAATCCCAGGCCGCGAGGAGCGCCGCGGGAGAGGACCGATCCGAGCATGGTGCCGCTTTGCGATACCACGCTCGTGGAGCCCGCAGGAAGCGCATCGATTTCGAGCACCGCATTGACCGTGAGCGGAACACGCCCTGGAATGTCGATCACGCCCATGCTGTTCGGGCCGAGCAGGCGCACGCCGAGCGCGCGCGCACGCGCCACGAGCCGGGCTTGCCTCGCGGCCCCTTCGGCACCCGCGTCGGCGAAACCGCCGCTCAGGATCGTGACCACCGGGATGCCGCGCGCACCGCATTCCTCCAGGGCCTGCTCGACGGACTCGCTGGGTGTCATTACAAAAGCGTGGTCGATTTCGACGGGGACTTCGGCCACGCTCGGCCAGGCGCGCTCGCCGAGCACCTCGCTCCGCGAGGCGTTGATGGGCACGATTCGACCCGGATAACCGTGCTTGCGCAGAAAACGCTGCGGGCGGGCGGTGTGCTTTGCCGCGTCGCCGGACGCACCGAGCAGCGCGATGCAGCGAGGAGCAAAGAGCGCTTGCGCAAGATCCAAGCGATGTGAAGGCGACGTACTCACGCTTGATCAGTCGACTTGCGCTTCAAGCTCCAGGCGCCACAACCGCACGAGCAGCTCGCGCGCGCGTGCCTCGCCAAGCACCGGAGAAGCAAGCTCCAGGTATTTGTGCTCGAGTTCGGCGTCCGAGAGCGGCGCTTCAGGATCCCCCTTGCGCGTTGGCTGGAAATGCTCGCCGCGACGACCATCGCGCGCTTCGATTGCGATACGCGCTGCGCGCTGAGCCGGGAACGCCGCATCCAGGTCGGGGGCGACGGCCACGTCGATCCGTCGCATGAGCTCGCGCGTGACCGGATCTTCGAGCCGCGCCGGCTGGAACGCAGCGAGCCGCACACTGCCATGCGCCAGCGCCGACGCGACCGTGTACTTGAGCGAGAACCGGGCCTCGGCCGCGGTTTGCGGCGATTCATGGCGCGCGACGTCAAGCGCCGCCTTGTACGTTCCGATGGTCACGCGCTCGATGTCCGGCGCAGGCACCTGCATTTTCTTCTGCAGTGCCAGTGCGCCATCGATTGCGGCGAAGACGTGGCCGCAACAGGCGTGGTTCTTGAAAGTCATCCGGGCAATATGAAAATCATCGCCGAGCGTCACGAGCGCCTGTTCCCAGTCGGGCAGCTTGCCCTCGCTCATCGCGCGCCCATACCCTGACTCGCCTTCCAAGACGTCGAGCGAGCCGGTCAGGCCTTCGCTCGCAGCGAGCGCCGCAGTCACGCCTGCTTCCGCGGCGCGTCCGGCATGCAGGGGTTTTGACATCGAGTCCATGCGGAATGCCTGCTGCAACCCGGCGGAGAACGTGGCGACCGTGGCAAGCGCGTGCGCGAACCGTATTCGGTCGAGGCACAGAAGCTCCGCTGCCGCGGCGCAAGCGCCGAAGCACCCGATGGTGCCGGTGTTGTGCCAGTACTTGTAGTGCGCGCGGCCCATCACCGCAGCAATGCGGGTCGAGATCTCGTAGCCGGCGATAACGGAACGCAGGAACGCTTCTCCGGATGCGCCCCGGGCTTGAGCCAGCGCCAGCGCGGCAGCGATGGTCGGGGCACCCGGATGGTAAATGCCATCGCGGAAGATATCGTCGACCTCGACGGTATGCGCGGCCGAGCCGTTGATGAGCGCCGCGGCTCGTACTGTCGCGTGTCGGCCCAACGCGAGTCGCGACCGACCGCGGTCGAGTTCCTCCGTGAGAGCGCGCTCGAGCAGCGTCGCGGGAGCAACCGCAGCGCCGGCGAGCAGCGCTGCATACCAGTCGATGACCGCACGTTTTGCGTGGTGCAGCACCAGAGTTGGGAGCGGCTTCGCGCGAAAGCCCTCGGCAAAAACAGCGAAACGCTCCACGACATACATTCGGTCGACCCTGACGCCGGCGGCATTGACGAGTTCCGGGGCATTCAACCCTACCATGTCCGCGTGACCCGCGCGCGCGAACGCCGACCGCGTACGCGAGGACATCCGCCGGTCTTCGCTCTAGGAGGCCTGAAGACGGCGGATGAGAACGTCGATGAGGTCTTCCCCTTCCGGCGACTTCAGGCGATGCTGGCGCAGTGCACGCACGAGCTGGGACCCGGCGATCGTGCGGTAATCGGAGCGGATCAGGATCCCGGCGATGGCCCTCTGCACATTCAGGGACTTGGCGAGCGGGAACAGACGCGTCAGCTCTTCCAGGCTTTCGCGATCCGAAAGCTGATAGCGTGCCAACGTGTCGAGCGCGCGAACCTGCGCATCGGATCCGCCCATTCGCGCGATGCCTGCCGCGATGCTGCGCAGCTCGATCGCATCGGTGATCGGCCGATGGTGCAAATAAATCTGCGCGATCCGCACTTCTTCGTCGTCGGAACTCGTCAATGCACGAACTACCCGTGCATGACCTTCAGCGCTGCCCAGGCAGGCGAGGATCGCAGCATGAGGGACCTTGTTCGCCTGTGCTGGCGAAAGCTCCAGCCGGTGGAGCTCCTGGTCCAACTCGTGGTCCTTGTTCAATGCGCATACCAGGTCGACGTCTGCCGAGCCGACAGAGGGATCCGCCAACCGATCGCCGATCATCTGTATCAGTTCCGTGCGCTGCTGCGCGGGCGAAAGCCAACCGAGGCTGCGCGCCAGCTCCATCATGCGTGCGCGAACCGCGGGCTCGTCGGCATCGCGCGCGAATTCGAGGTACCGTCCCCGTGCAGCGGCATCGTGCGCGATCTCGTCGAGCGCCTGGGACACCTGGGGCGCTCGACGCTCGGCCTCGGTCAACGATGCCGAATACTGTTCGATATGGTCGAGAAACATGCGTACTTCCGCGACATCGCGATCCAGCAGCTCGTGCACGAACCCGACTTTTGCCGCGGACGACAATCGGTCATCGGAGAAACGGCAGACGTCGCGTCGAAAGTCCGCGTCCGGATCCGAACCGGTCAATCCGGTGGCAGCGGTCATCGAACTCGGTGCGAACAGACCGAGCAGCTTCGTGCTGGTCCGGCCGCTGCCGACCTCGTCGCCTGAGGCCGATCGAAAGTAACGTTCCAGCATCGGCGCCGCCGTCCGGCCGAGCGGCGCCTTCGAGGAAAACCCATAGATCACCGGCACATCCTTGAAGATGTGGCGCATGCGATCACGGTTGCTTTCGGCATGGCGCTCGTTCAACAGACGCGACACGCGCTCCGCATCTGCCTGAGAGTGCCCTGAGCGAACGAGACTTCGCGCGATCTCGGCCGATGCGCTCGTCATCGCCTCTGCGCTCAGCGTATTACAGCCAAACAGATACACCTCTTTGAGGTGCGAGAACAAGCCGGGACAGGAGTCGCTGCACGAGACGCGCTCCAGTTCGTCGACCGGGAGGAACTCCTTCGCGTCCAGGCGATCGGAATAGAACTCGGTGCCGCCGTCGAAGTGGCCGGAGATGAGAAGCACATCGCACTGCACGCCCTGGCGGCAGGCCGATTCCAGCCAATTCGAACGGCCACGCTCCACCAGCTCGACGAACTGAAACTCGTCCTGCGGCAGCAGCCGGCGGAATGTCTCCTTCTCGTCCGGCGAATTGACGGTGATCGTGCATACGGTCCTCCTGTCGGCGCGCGCGTCGTGAACCCAGGCGACGAGTAAGAAGTGCCCCCGAGAAGGACGAGTTTCGTGTAAGCAGGCATGAGCAGGACGCCAACGTAAAGCGGGCGCGCTAGTCTAGTATTGCATGGCTCATATGCCCCGGAACAGGGGC
>CAVSEA010000001.1:0-13242 GCA_963726915.1 uncultured beta proteobacterium | reverse complement strand
GACACGGGCCAGCGGCACGGGTATGGACTGGGTCGCGTGTCCGACCTCAATCCGGACGCGCTCAAGGCCTTGCTCGCTGAGCTTGCGGGCGACGGAACGTAGAGCCAGAAGGCCGTCAGCGGTTGAAGATCAACATCAGGTAGGCGAGGAAGAGCAGCAGGTGCACCGCGCCAGCCAGGACGTTGGTGCGCTCCAGCGCGAACGTGAGCATGCTCACCACCACCGTCAGCAACAGCAGGATGGTGTTGACCGGGTCGAGGCCGAGGACGATGGTGCGATCGGTCAGCATGCCGATGAGGCACCACTGGAATGGTCACGCTGATGCTCGACAGCGCGGTGCCCAGCGCGATGTTGATCGAGCGCTGGATCTGGTTGGCGCGCGCCGCGCGTATCGCCGCCAATGATTCGGGTGACAGGATCAGCACCGCCACCAGAAGGCCGCCCATCGCAGCCGGCGCGCCGAGTACGCCGATGCCATAGTCGATGGGTATGGCGATCTGCTTGGCCAGCAACACGATGGGAAGCACATAGGCGAGCAGGTACAGTCCGTGATACGCGACCGAGCGGACCTCGCCGTGCGCGGTGGCGTCGCCACTCGCTTGCGTGACCTCCGGCATGACGAAATAGTCGCGATGCCGGCGCGTCTGGATGGCGAGAAACACCCCATAGAGGCCGAGCGACATGACGATCAGGAAGGTCGCCTGCAGAGGTGAGAGCGTCGGTCCGGCCGTGGTCACGGTGTAACTCGGCAATATCAGCCCCAGCACCGCGAGCGGCACGATCACCGCGAGGAAGGCGTTGGCGCCGTAGAGGTTGTACGTCTGCTCGTGGTAGCGCAGACCGCCCAGCAGCAGCGACATGCCGATCAACCCGTTGAGCACGATCATCAGTATCGCGAGCATGGTGTCGCGCGCCAGCGAGGATTCGCCGCTGCCGTTGAACATGACCGCGGCGATCATGAGCATTTCCATGCCGCTCATCGACAGCGTGAGCACCAGCGTGCCGAAGGGTTCGCCGAGCAGTTCGGCGAGCGCTTCGGCGTGGCGCACGACCGCGAAGGCGGAGACCAGGATCGCGCAGAACAGCCAGCCCAGCATGAACGAGAACCACGGTGTACCGGACAGATCGGACAGCCAGCTCTTGCCGTAGGCAAAGAACAGGGCAGTGGTGATGGCGCTGGCCAGCAGCGGCCATTCGCGGCGCACGATCAGCTCTTCTGTCCGATTCGGCGTTCCTCGCCGGCGAGTATCTTGCGGATGTTCTCGCGATGCCGCCAGATGAGCAGCGCCGAGATCGGAAACAGCGCCCATGCTTCCGGCCAGTTGCCGAGGATGTACAAGCCGAGAATGGGCGCCGTGACCGCCGCCGCGAGCGAGGCCACCGACGCCATGCGCGAGAGTAGCGCCGCGAGCAGCCAAATGATGCTGACGGCCAGTCCGAGTTGCCACGCCAATGCGAACGCGATGCCGCCGGCGGTGGCCACGCCCTTGCCGCCGGCGAAGCGATGGTAGATCGGGAAGAGATGGCCCAGAAATACTGCCAGCGCGGCGCCTGCGGTGCAGAGCGAGGCGTCACCCCAACTGATGCCAAGCACGTTCGCGACGCCAACCGCTACGTAACCCTTGAGGCCGTCACCGAGCAGCGTCAATGCCGCCGCGGTCCTGTTGCCGGTGCGCAGGACATTGGTGGCGCCAGGGTTGCCCGAGCCGTAGCTATGAGGATCGGGCAGGCCGAAGAGCTTGCTGATGACCACCGCGAAGGATATCGACCCGATCAGATACGCGGCAACGACGACGGCGAGAGTGGCGAGGGTGGAATTCATCTACAATCCGCGACGTTGCTCTGTTCTGCATTGTAACAAAGCACCGCAACGACCCCTGGCCGATGGACACCATCTTCATTCACGATCTGCGCATTGAAACGCGCATCGGCGTCTATGCGTGGGAGCAGCACCGCACGCAACCCTTGCTGCTCGACGTCGAGTTTGCGCTGCCCTCGGCCAAGCCCTTCGAAAGCGACCAGCTCGACGATGCGGTCGACTACTCGCGCGTGGTCGAACGCTTGCAGGCACTCGCCGCCGATCATCCGCACCAGCTGCTCGAACGATTTGCCGAGGCGGTCGCGGCCATCCTGCGCGGCGAATTCGCGGTGCCGTGGGTGCGCGTCAAGGTCGCCAAGCTCGCGCCGATCGCCGGCGTGCGGCAGTTGGGAGTGATCATCGAGCGCGGCGCGCGCACCTGATCAGCCGCGCGGGTGATGCTGCGCGTGCAGTTGCTTGAGCCGCTCGCGCGCGACGTGGGTGTAGATGGTCGTGGTAGTGATGTCCGAGTGGCCGAGCAGCAGCTGCACGACGCGCAGGTCGGCGCCATGATTGAGCAGGTGGGTGGCGAACGCATGACGCAGCACGTGTGGCGACAGCGAGGCGGAAGCGATGCCCGCACGGGCGCCGTGGCGCTTCACCAGCTGCCAGAATGCCTGGCGGGTCAACGGCGTGCGCCGCGCGGTGAGGAACACTGCGTCGGACTTGGCGGAGCGGGCAAGCTCCACCCGCGCGGTCGACAGGTAGCGCGACAGCCAGCCAATCGCCTCTTCGCCCAGCGGCACCATGCGCTCCTTGCTGCCCTTGCCGAGCACACGCACGACGCCCATGTCCAGGCTCACCTGCGAGAGCTTGAGGCCGACGAGCTCGGAGACACGCAGGCCGCAGGCGTAGAGCGTTTCCAGCATCGCCCGATCGCGCACGCCGAGCGTCGTCTCGACGTCGGGCGCGGCGAGCAACGCCTCGACCTGCGCTTCGGATAGATTCTTCGGCAGGCGACGCGGCAATTTCGGCGCCTGCACGCGCAGTGTCGGATCGGTCTTGACCGTACCCTGTTGCACTTGCAACCGGTAGAAGCGGCGCAGTGTCGACAATCGGCGATTGATCGAGGTCGCCTTTGCCTTGGCCCGGAACTGCGCCGCGAGAAAGGCCTCGATGTCGGTGCGCTGCGCTTTTAGCAGCGTTTTGCCGGCGTGCTTCTCAAGCCACGCGGTCCAAGCCACCAGATCGCGTCGGTAGCTCTCCAGGCTCGATGCCGCAAGGCCGTCCTGCAGCCAGACCTGGTCGCAGAAGGCGTCGATGAGCTCGGTGGCGGTGCGCATCGACGTTGCGCTAGCGGCCGAAGCGATAACCCTCGTGCGCGAGCAACCAGCGCTTGATCGCGATCGGGTCGCCCGCGGTGACGCCCATGAAGCCGCCCAGCGCGCCCTGGCTGCCCACGACGCGATGACAGGGAATCACCAGCGCGATGGGATTGGCGCCGCAGGCGCCGCCCACCGCGCGCGCGGCGGTGGCGAGCTTGCGCGCCATTTCGCCATAGGTTCGCGATTCGCCGACGGGAATCGCCGACAAGGCATCCCATACGCGTCGGCGAAACGGCGTGCCGATTGGCGCCAGCGGCACGGTGAATCGGAACTGCGGATCGGCCAGATATCGTTCGAGTTGGCGACAGGCGCGTTCGGCGATGGCGTCCGTGGGTGCCATCGCACGCTCGCCCGCCGGCAGGTACGCGAGACCGGTCACGGCACCGGCCGCGGTACGGATGCCAAGCACGGCGAATGGCGTCTTCAGCTTCGCGGAATACGTGCTCACGTCGGCCATGATGCGCGCTCAGGCGAATTTCATCTGGTGCGGCAGGAACGTGACCAGCTGCGGAACGAAGTAGAGCAGCAGCGTCGCGACGATCATCAGGTAGAACATGGGCAGCGCATGTCGCCCGATCCAGGTGATCTGTTTATTGGTCATCGCCTGCAGCATGAACAGGTTGAATCCGACGGGCGGAGTGATCTGCGCCATTTCGACGACCAGCACGATGAAGATGCCGAACCAGACCAGATCGATCCCCGCTTTTTCCACCGTCGGCAGGATCACGCCCATGGTGAGCACGACCATCGAGATGCCGTCGAGAAAGCAGCCAAGGATGACGTAGAAAATCATCAATGCGACGATGAGCGCGAGTTGCGACAAGCCGAGTCCGCCGATCCACTCCGCGAGGTGGCGGGGCAGGCCGATGTAGCCCATTGCGAGTGTGAGGAACGAAGCACCGGCGAGGATCAGCGCAATCATGCAATACATGCGCGTCGCGCCCATCAGGCTGTCGCGGAACGTCGTCCAGGTCAGCGATCGTTGCACGCCGGAAATGAGCAGCGCGCCGACGACGCCGAACGCCGCCGCCTCGGTGGCGGTCGCAATGCCGGCGTAGATCGAGCCCAGAACCAGCGCGATCAGCAGGATCACCGGGATGAGATGTCGCGACGCATGCAGCTTCTGCACGATCGTCGTACGGGTCGTAATCGCCGGGATCTTGTCCGGATGCAGCAATGCCCACACAACGATGTAGCCCGAGAACAGCGACGCCAGCAGCAGCCCGGGGATCACTCCGGCGATGAACAGGTGTGCGATCGAGACGTTCGCGGACACGCCGTACACGATCATGATGATCGACGGCGGGATGAGCAGGCCCAGCGTGCCTGCCCCGGCCAGCGTGCCGATGGTGATGTCCTCGGGGTAACCTCGGGACGCCAGTTCAGGCAACGTCATCTTTCCGATGGTCGCGCAGGTCGCGGCAGACGAGCCGGACACGGCGGCGAAGATCGTGCAGCCGATGATGTTGGTGTGCAGCAGCCGGCCCGGGACACGTTCCAGCCACGGCGCAAGCCCCTTGAACATGTCTTCGGACAGCCGCGTACGGAACAGGATCTCACCCATCCAGACAAAAAGAGGTAGTGCCGTCAGTGTCCACGACGACGCCGATCCCCAAATGGTGACGGCCATCGCGTCTCCTGCCGGGCGCGACGAGAACAGCTCCATGCCGATCCAGGCGACGCCCGCGAGCGCGATGCCGATCCAGACGCCGCTGCCGAGCAGCACGAACAGCGCGACGATCAGCAAAGCGGTGATGAACAGGTCCACGAATTATTCGATGTGTATGGGTTCGGCGCCGGGCTTGGCGACGACCCGGGTGCCGCGCAGCTCGCTGACGAATTGATCCAGGAACGCGATGGCGAGTACGATGTTGCCGATCGCCATCGACAGTTGCGGAATCCACAGCGGCGTCGCGTCGTTGCCGGTCGAGATGTCGTGGAAGGCATGCGACTGCCAGGCCAGGCGCACGCTGTAGTAGGCGAAGGCCAGCGACAGCAGCAAGGCAACGCCCAGCGCCCAGCTTTCCATCCACTTCTTGCCCGTCACACCCACGTGTTCGAGGATCAGCGTGACGCGAATGTGCTCGCCGCGCACCAGCGTGCTGGCGAGGGCGAGAAATCCGGCACCCGCCATGAAATAGCCCGCATAGGCGTCGGTGCCGCGAACCTGGAAATTGAGCAGGCGCCCGAAGATGCCCAGCAGCACCATCACCAGTGTACCGATCAAAAACAACGCCGCCACAATAGCGGCGGCGTTGTAGAGCGCATCGAGGGCCCGGCGCATCGGTGCTACATCTTCTTGTATGCGTCGACCGCGGCCTGACCGTCGGGGCCGGCTTTCTTCTGCCAATCCTGCAGCATGGTGTCGCCGACCTTCTTCAAATCGCCGGTGAGTTGCGGGCTCGGCTTGACGATGGTCATGCCTTTCTGCCGGAGTTGATCGAGATACCAGCCGTTCTTCTCCTCCGACATCTTCCAGCCGCGCACTTCCGCGTCGGCCGCAGCCTTGATCACCGCATCCTGCGTCGCCTTGTCGAGCGCATCGAACGCCTGCTGATTCACGATGACCGCGTTCTTCGGCAGCCAGGCCTGCGTATCGTAGAAGGTCTTGATGCTTTCATAGGTCTTGGTGTCGAAGCCGGTCGCACCCGACGACATGTACGAGTCGACGACACCGGTGGCCAGTGCCTGAGTCAGCTCGGAAGCCTGCACCGTGACCGGTTGGGCACCGACCAGTTCGGCGATGCGCGAGGTCGCCGGGCTGTATGCGCGCCACTTGAGCCCCTTCATGTCGGCAGCGCTGTTGAGAACCTTGTTGGCGTAGATACCCTGCGGCGGCCACGCCACCGTGTAGAGCAACTTGATCCCCTGCTTGGAGAGCTTGTCCTCGAGCGTCTTCCTCTCGGCCTTGTAAAGTTTCATCGCGTCGCCGTAGCTCGTCGCGAGAAACGGCACGCCGTCGAGGCCGTAGAACGCATCCTCATTTTCGAAGTTCACCAGCAGGATTTCGCCGGCCTGGGCCTGGTTGCCTTGCACCGCGCGCTTGATCTCGTTGGCCTTGAACAGAGACGCGTTGGGATGCACCGTGATCTTGAGCTTGCCACCGCTGGCTTTGTCGACGTCGGCGACGAACTGGGTGATGTTCTCGGTGTGGAAATTGGTTGCCGGGTAGGCTGTCGGCAGATCCCATTTCGTCTGTGCGCCCGCGCTGAGGGCGAGCGAAATGCCGAGCGCGGCGGCAAGGACGCGTAGTGCATTCATAGAGATCTCCTGCGGGTCGGGTCGTGGATTGGCCTTGCGCGTGCCAAGGCTGTGACAAGGCTAGAACGCCGCATTTGTACCACAATGCCCGGCGCGCGGCGAGTGCGGGCGGCGCCGATATAATGCGAGCACCATCATCATGACGCAGCCACCCCGCACCCGCTGGCAATTCTGGATCGACCGTGGCGGCACGTTCACGGACATCGTTGCGCTTCAGCCGGACGGCAAACTGGTCACGCGCAAGCTGCTGTCCGAAAATCCCGAGCGCTACCGCGATGCCGCGGTGCACGGCATTCGCGAATTGCTGCAGCTGCCCACCGGCGCACCGATACCGGGTGACGCCATCGACGCCGTGAAGATGGGGACGACCGTGGCGACCAATGCGCTGCTCGAGCGCGAGGGCGAGCGCACCGTTCTGGTGATTACCCGAGGCTTTGGCGATGCGCTGCGAATCGCCTATCAGAACCGGCCCAAGCTGTTCGTGCGCAACATCGTGCTGCCGACGCTGCTCTACGAACGCGTGGTCGAAATCGACGAGCGCATGGGTGCGCATGGCGATGTCGTGCTGGCCCTTGATGCGGGAGCGGCGGAACGAGATTTGAGCGAGGCGTTTGCGCAGGGCGCCCGTGCTTGCGCCATCGTGTTCATGCACGGATACCGCTATCCGGAGCACGAGCGCCGCGTGGCCGCGATCGCACGTGCGATCGGTTTTGCGCAGGTGTCGGTGAGCCACGAAGTCAGTCCGCTGATGAAAATCGTTTCGCGGGGCGACACGACGGTCGTCGACGCCTACCTGTCGCCGATACTGCGGCGCTACGTCGCGCAGGTGGAAGCGGATCTACCCAACGTGCGCCTGCAATTCATGCAATCCTCGGGTGGCCTGACCGACGCGCATCGCTTCCAGGGCAAGGAC
Organism: uncultured beta proteobacterium; assembly: GCA_963726915.1. Classification (GTDB taxonomy): domain Bacteria; phylum Pseudomonadota; class Gammaproteobacteria; order Burkholderiales; family Casimicrobiaceae; genus PALSA-1003. The sequence continues at coordinate 5,885 of CAVSEA010000001.1, read as the reverse complement.
GCGATCCTGTCAGGACCGGCCGGCGGGATCGTCGGCGCGGTGCAGGTGTCGCGCCTGGCCGGCTTCGACAAGATCATCGGTTTCGACATGGGCGGCACCTCGACCGACGTGACGCATTACGCGGGCGAGTACGAGCGCGCCTTCGTGACCGAGGTCGCCGGAGTGCGGCTGCGCGCGCCGATGATGCGCATCCACACGGTGGCGGCGGGAGGCGGCTCGATTTGCGTCTTCGACGGCGCGCGCTTTCGCGTCGGCCCCGAGTCTGCGGGGGCCAATCCGGGCCCGGCGTCGTACCGGCGCGGCGGGCCGCTGACCGTGACCGATTGCAACGTCATGGTCGGCAAGATCGACCCGGTGCTCTTCCCGCGCGTGTTCGGCGCCTCCGGGGATCAGCCGCTCGATGTCGACATCGTTCGAACCGCCTTCGCCGAACTGGCGGCGACGCTGGCGCGGAGTACGGGGCATCAGCGCACGCCGGAAGCGATCGCCGAAGGCTTTCTCGACATCGCCGTCGACAACATGGCGCACGCGATCAAGCATATTTCGGTCGAGCGCGGTTACGACGTCACCGGGTACACGCTTTGCTGCTTCGGCGGCGCCGGTGGCCAGCATGCCTGCGCAGTGGCCGACGCGCTGGGGATGACGCGCGTGTTCATCCACCCGCTGGCGGGCGTGCTTTCGGCGTACGGCATGGGACTCGCCGACGTGCGCGCCTTGCGCCAGCACGCCGTCGAGGCCGTGCTGGATGCCGGCTCGCTTGCAGCTACCGAGCCGTTGTTCGCGAGGCTCTCCGAGGTCGCGCGCACCGAGGTTGCGGCGCAGGGCATCATGGCGCGGGACATCCGGCTCGAGCGCACGCTGCACCTCAAATACGACGGCACCGACACGACGCTGGAAATTCCGTTCGCCGAAACGCCGGCCGTCGCCGACAGCGCGGCGACGCTCGTTACCTTGAGCGCGGAATTCGAGCGCCGCTATCGCACGCAATATGGCTTCCTGATGCCCGACAAGGCCCTCGTGATCGAGGCCGTCGCTGTCGAGGCGATCGGCACCGCAGCGCGGCCCGAGGAAGTCGTGCCGGCGTTTGCGCCGCGCGCCGGTGCGCTTGTTGCGGCCAAGACCAACCGCGTCTACACGGGCGGCGCGTGGCACGACGCGCCCGTATACGTTCGGGCCGACCTTCGGCCCGGTGACCGTGTCGCTGGGCCAGGTGTCATCGCCGAGCAGAATGCGACCACGGTCGTCGAACCGGGCTGGGCGGCCACGCTTACCGTCCGCGATCACCTGGTCCTCGAGCGCGTCGTCCCGCTCTCGCGCACGCATGCCATCGGCACCACCGCCGATCCGGTTCTGCTCGAAGTGTTCAACAACCTGTTCATGGCGATCGCCGAACAAATGGGTGTCACGCTGGCCAACACGGCCTACTCGGTGAACATCAAGGAACGCCTCGATTTTTCCTGCGCATTGTTCGACGTCAAGGGCAACCTGATCGCCAATGCGCCGCACATGCCGGTGCACCTGGGTTCTATGGGCGAGAGTGTCGCGACTATCATCTCGCATCGCGACGGCACCATGAAGCGCGGCGACGCATTCGTGCTCAACGCGCCGTACAACGGAGGCACGCACCTGCCCGATGTGACAGTCATCGCGCCGGTCTTCCTCGACGATTCCGCACGCCCCGAGTTCTACGTCGCCTCGCGCGGACACCACGCCGACATCGGCGGCATCACGCCCGGTTCGATGCCGCCCGATTCCACGCATGTCGACGAGGAGGGCGTGCTGCTCGACAACGTGCAACTGGTCGCCGAGGGCCGTTTCCTGGCCGAGGAAATGCGCGCGATCCTCGGCGCGGGCAGGTATCCGTCGCGCAACATAGACCAGAATCTCGCCGACCTGCGCGCACAGGTTGCGTCGTGCGCACGCGGCATCGGCGAGATGCAGAAGATGGTCGCCCATTTCGGGCTCGATGTCGTGCGCGCCTACATGCGACACGTGCAGGACAATGCCGAGGAGGCGGTGCGACGCGTGCTCGACGTGCTCAAGGACGGTCGCTTCGAGTACGAGATGGACAGCGGCGCGAAGATCGCGGTGCGCATCAGCATCGACAAGTCCGCCCGCGAGGCGACGATCGACTTCACCGGCACCAGCGCACAGCAGGCGACGAACTTCAACGCGCCGTCGGCAGTGTGCAAGGCGGCGGTTCTCTATGTCTTCCGCACGCTGGTCGACGCCGAGATTCCGATGAACGCGGGTTGCCTCAAGCCGCTGCGGATCGTTATTCCGGAAGGATCGATGCTGGCGCCGCGCTATCCCGCAGCGGTCGTCGCCGGAAACGTCGAGACCTCGCAGGCGATCACCGACACGCTCTATGGCGCGCTAGGCGTGCTGGCAGCGTCGCAGGGCACGATGAACAATTTCACCTTCGGCAACGAGCGCTACCAGTACTACGAGACGATCTCCGGAGGCGCCGGCGCCGGACCCGATTTCGACGGCGCAAGCGTCGTGCAGACGCACATGACCAATTCGAGGCTCACCGACCCGGAGGTCCTCGAATGGCGTTTCCCGGTGCGGCTGGAAGGCTATCGGATCATGCGCGGTAGCGGCGGCGCCGGCCTGCATCGCGGTGGCGACGGCGGCGAGCGTCGGGTGCGTTTCCTGGAGCGCATGACCGCGGTCATGCTGGCGAATCACCGGCGGGTCGCGCCATTCGGCGTCGCCGGCGGTGAGCCCGGTGCGACCGGGCGCAACTGGGTCGAGCGCGTCGATGGCGCGCGCGAGGAGTACGGAGCAACCTTTCAGGTGGACATGGATCCGGGCGACGTGTTCGTCGTCCAGACGCCCGGAGGCGGTGGTTACGGCTCGGCGCCGCCTTGAGCGGGCGCACTGGCTACCGTTTCACCGGTGCGCACGCCTATGCTGAGGATCGCTGCGGTGGCCAGCACCACGAGCATCACCGCGCCAGTCGGGAAGTGTTCCACCCGAAGCGCCGCCGGCAGGCTCAGGAACAACACCACAGCGATGAGTCCACGCGGCGCGACCCACAGCAGCGGCAGCACATCCGCAGGACAGAGCGCGCGCAGCAGCGGCCACCGCGTTGCGTAGATCAGCAACAGCATCACGCCGCTGACGGCCCAGACGGTCGTGCCGGCGAAGTCGGACAGTTCGGTGGAGAAGCCGAGCAGCAGGAAGAAGAAGGTGCGAATGAAGAACGCGCCTTCGAGGACGATCTGCTTGAAGTGCGCCAGGTCCTCGGGAAAGGTCGCGCTTTCGTGTTCCTTGAGCCAGCGTATGCGGTTGAGCACGAACGTGTTGTTGAGCAGCAATCCGAAGGCAAGTACCAGCAATAGCGGAGAGAGGTGGAGCTGCTTGCCGATCGAGTAGAGCAGCAGCAACGCAAAGAATATCGGCAGATATTTGACGTGTCCGGTCAGCCGGTTCAGGAGCACGTACAGTGCGGCCGTGAAGGCGGCTCCCAGTGCAAGGCTGACAATCGCGGTCCCGCCGAGCCCGAGCCAGAAATCGCTGATGTCGCCATGCGCAGAAAGCAGCGAATAGAACACGAGCACCCCGATGATGTCCGAAAGCGAGCTTTCATAGACGACGAATTCGGCGCGCTGCGGCGACAGTGCCGCGGCGCTCGGGATGGCGACCGCGCTGCTGATGACTGCGAATGGACACGCGGTCAGGAACGCCCGAGTCCAGTCGGTGCCGAACCCGATGTGCAATGCCGCCGCGATCGCGCCCATCGCCAGGATGAAGCCGATTGTCGACGCCAGCAAAGTGCGGATCACCAGCGGCTTCGTGTCGCGATTGAGCTGGAGATCGAGCGCGCCTTCGAGAACGATCAGCACCAGTCCGATGGTGCCAAGCACCGGCAGCACGTCATCGAGCAGCGGCAACGTCCAACCTGATCGGTCGAACAATTGACGTATCGCGATGCCTGCCAGCAGCAGTACGACGACGGACGGTAGCTTGATCTTGCGGCACAGGACGTCGAAAGCGTAAGCGGCGATGACGACCGCGGAGAAGACGAGAACGATCAGGTTCGGATCCATGACGGGCTGGACTTGGACTGGCTGCGACCAGGGGGCGGCAAGCCGCCGCGACCCGCGCAGGATGCCACATTCGATCGTCGTTGGGCGACCCGGCGCATCGCTCCGCGGCGCGCGGCCGCCGGCGAAAAGGCATAAAATCCTGCCCATTCGGTTGCTCAAGGAACACCCATGGCATCTGTCTACGATTTCACCGTCAACGACATTCACGGCAAGGCGCAGAAACTCGACCAGTACAAGGACAAGGTGCTGCTGATCGTCAATACCGCCAGCAACTGCGGATTCACGCCGCAGTACAAGGGACTCGAAGCAATCTACAAGAAGCTGCACGGCAAGGGCCTGGAAGTCCTCGGATTCCCATGCAACCAGTTCGGTGCGCAGGAGCCGGGCGATGCGAGTGCGATCGAGTCGTTCTGCGAGATCAATTACGGCGTGACCTTTCCGCTGTTCGCCAAGATCGACGTCAACGGAGACTCGGCCAATCCGCTGTACCAGTACCTGAAGAAGGCCAAGCCCGGCCTGTTGGGATCGGAAGCGATCAAGTGGAATTTCACCAAGTTCCTGGTCGATCGCAAGGGCAACGTGGTCGAACGCTACGCACCGAACGCAGAACCGGAATCGCTGCGCGGCGATATCGAGAAGTTGCTCTAGGCGTGTCGGCAATGCAGCGCTACTCGGTCGCCGCGGTCCTGGCGTGCGCGTTGGCTTTCGCGCCGGCGGCGCCTGCCGCCGATATGAGCAAGACCCTGCGCGTTGCGGTGCAGAGCGCGGAGACCGGCTTCGACCCGCAGGCGATCAACGATCTGTATTCGGCGTTCGTGACACGGGTGATATTCGACCCGCTCTTCCAGTACGATTATCTTGCTCGGCCATTCAAGATCATCCCCAACACCGCGGTCGACCTTCCGCAGATCTCCGCCGATGGCAAGACATGGACGATCAAGGTCAAACCCGGCATCTACTTTGCCGACGACCCGGCGTTCGGCGGCAAAAAGCGCGAGCTGACCGCCGCCGACTACATCTACACGTGGCATCGCATCCTCGATCCCAAGGTGCGCGCGCCCAACATCGACTTCGTCACCGACCGCTTCGCCGGCGACATCGAATTCGGAAAAGCGGTCGCTGCCGGCGCCAACGTCTACGACCTCGAACTTGAGGGAATGAAGGCGATCGATCGCTACACCATCCAGCTTAAGCTCAAGCAGCCCGACTACGACCTGCTCGACGACCTAACGACCAATCCGACCGCCGCGGTCGCCCGCGAAGTTGTGGAAAAGTACCGCGATGCGGCGAACCGGGTGATGGCCAATCCGGTCGGGACCGGGCCGTACCTGCTCAAGGACTGGCGGCGCGCGCAGAAGATCACCCTCGAGGCGAGCCCGACCTTCCGCGAGGCGTACTTTCCGGACAGCGACGATCCCGCCGACGCGGCAATCATGGCGGTGATGAAGGGCAAGCGCATTCCGATGATCGGCCGCATCGAGCTCAACGTCATCGAAGAGTCGAATCCGCGCCTGCTGGCGTTCGTCAAGGGCGAGCTCGACGTCTCCAACCCGGTTCCGCCCGAACTCATCTACAACGTTCTCGACGACAAGAACAAGCTCAAGCCCGACCTTGCGAAGCGCGGCATTCGCCACATCCGCCAGTTCATGCCGTCGATCACCTTCTACTATTTCAACATCGACGACCCGGTGTTCGGCGGCTACAACCGCGAGCAGATCGCGCTGCGCCGTGCGATCAGCATGGGCTACAGCGTGCAGGACGAAGTGGCGGTGGTGCGGCAGGGGCAGGCGGCACCGGCGACGCAGATGGTGCCGCCGCCGTCGATAGGCC